>NZ_CP162399.1:0-5226257 GCF_057418835.1 Chromobacterium sp. HL1 | reverse complement strand
TGAAATATACGTTACAGCCCTCGCTCCGTCAACACCTATTTTGAAAAAAGACGGAGATTTCGCAAACAGCGCCGGCAAGCTTTTGATTTGTAAAGAAGCTGTCATTCCGGGCCGGAACAATTTCTCTCCAACGCTCCGACAAGCCCGCGCGGAGGAAACGCGCAGGATGCGAAAAAGCCCCGATTGACGGGGCTTTTTCTGGGCAGGAGGCCGGCATTCCGGCAAACGGAGCGGCCCAAACGGCTAAAACGCCTTGCTCAGCTGCGGTAGTCCGCATTGATCTTCACATAGTCATAAGAGAAGTCGCAGGTCCAAACCGTGGCTTCCGCCGCGCCGCGCCCCAGGTTTACCCGCACCAGGATTTCCGGCTGGGCCATCACGCGCTGGCCGTCTTCTTCTTTATATAGAGGATTGCGTCCGCCGTTGACGGCGACCAGCACCTCGTCCAGATACAGCTCCAGGCGATCGACGTCCAGGTCCTGCACCCCGGCGTAGCCGATGGCGCACAGCAGGCGCCCCAGGTTTGGGTCGGAAGCGAAGAAAGCGGTTTTGACCAACGGGGAACGTGCGATGGCGTAAGCGACGTCCTTGCACTCTTCGAAGGAGCGGCCGCCCTCAACTTTGACGGTGATGAACTTGGTGGCGCCCTCGCCGTCGCGGACGATGGCCTGAGCCAGCGCCGTGGCGACTTGAATCAACTCCGCCTTCAGCGCCTGATAGGCCGCCAGCTGCGGCGAATCGATCAACGGAGCGCCGCTTTGGCCGGTGGAGATCAGAATAAAGCTGTCGTTGGTGGAGGTGTCGCCGTCCACCGAGATGCAATTGAAGGAAACATCGGCCACTTCCTTCACCAGCTGACGCAGCACCGGACGCGTCACGGCGGCGTCGGTGGCGATGAAGCCCAGCATGGTGGCCATATTGGGATGAATCATGCCAGCGCCCTTGGAGATGCCGGTGATGTTGACCGGATGACCGTCCAGCGTCAGGCGGGCGCTGACCGCCTTGGGCGCAGTGTCCGTGGTCATGATGGCGCGGGCGGCGTCGGCCCAGTCCGCGCCTTGCCGATGCGGCAGCGCCGCAGCGATCTTGTCCACCGGCAGCGGCTCCAGGATGACGCCGGTGGAAAAGGGCAGGATCTGTTCCGGCTGGCAGCCCAGTTCGTCGGCCAGCGTGCGGCAGACTTGCAGCGCGTCGCTGCGCCCTTGTTCGCCGGTGCCGGCGTTGGCGTTGCCGGTGTTGACGACCAGCGCGCGGATCTGCACGCCGGCGTCCAGATGCTTTTTGCAGATTTGCACCGGCGCGGCGCAGAAGCGGTTTTGGGTGAATACGCCGGCAACGGTGTTGCCTTTGTCCAGACGGATGACCAGCACGTCGTTGCGGTCGGCTTTCTTGATGCCGGCGGCGGCAACGCTCAGTTCCACGCCGGGAATGGGGAAGAGATGTTCGCCGCTGACGGGCTTGAGGTTTACTGCCATCTATCGCTCCAGATCAATCAATATTATTCGCATCGATTGTAGCGGATTTGATCCGCCGGACCGGAAACAAAAACGGCGGCCGGATCAACCCGCTTCGGCCGCCGCCGCGCTCAGCAGTTCAAGCAGCGCTTCGCCGTAGCGCGCCAGCTTGAGTTCGCCCAGTCCATACACCTTGGCCAAGCCGGCGCGGGAGCTGGGATGCTTTTCCACCAGGTCGCGCAGGGTGCGGTCGGAGAACACCGCGTAGGCCGGCACATTGTGTTCGTCCGCCATTTGCCGGCGCCAGCCGCGCAGCGCCTGCCACAGCCGCTCTTCGCGCTCGGTGCGCAGCCAGCGATCGGCGCTGGCGCTGCTGCGCGTCGCCTTATCGTCGGCCAGCGGCCGCAGATAGACTTTTTCCTGGCCTTTGAGCACGGCCCGGCATTCGTCGCTCAACACCAGCGACTGACCGCGGGCGATGTCGACATGCAGCAGCTTGCGCGCCACCAGTTGGCGGATGATGGAGCGCCAAACGCGTTGGTTGTAGTCGCGGCCGATGCCGAAGGTGGACAGCTTGTCATGGCCGTAATGACCGACGCTTTGATTGGCGCGGCCCAGCAGCACGTCGATCACGTGGCCGGCGGAGAAGCGCTGCTCCACCCGGTAGATGCAGGACAGCAGCTTTTGCACCGCCACGGTGGCGTCGAAGGTGATCGGCGGATGCAGACAGTTGTCGCAATGGCCGCAAGGCCGGCTCTGTTCGCTGAAATGCGCCAGGATGTGCTGGCGGCGGCAGGAGGCGGCTTCGCAGAAGGCCAGCATGGCTTCGAGCTTGCCCAGTTCCACCTGCTTTTGCAGCTCGGCCATTTCCCCGCCTTCTATCATTTGCCGCAATTGCACCACGTCGTTGAGCCCGTAGCACAGCCAGCTGGCGGCGGGCAGGCCGTCGCGGCCGGCGCGGCCGGATTCCTGATAAAAGTTTTCCGGGCTCTTGGGCATGTCGATATGAGCGACGAAGCGCACGTCCGGCTTGTCTATGCCCATGCCGAAGGCGACGGTGGCGACCATGACCACGCCTTCGTCGCGCAGGAATTCGCGCTGGTTCGCCTCGCGTTGCTGATGGCTGAGGCCGGCGTGGTAGGGCAAGGCGTGGATGCCGTTGTCGCACAGCCATTGCGCGGTGTCTTCCACGCGCTTGCGCGACAGGCAGTAAACGATGCCGGCGCTGCCCGGGTATTCGTTGCGGATGAAGTCGAGCAGCTGCTTTTTGGCGTTGTGCTTTTCCACCACTTGGTAGAACAGATTGGGCCGGTCGAAGCTGGACAGGAAGACGCGCGCGTCCTGCAGCTTCAGGTAATGGATGATGTCGGCGCGGGTCTGTTCGTCGGCGGTGGCGGTCAGGGCGATGCGCGGCACTTGCGGGAAGCGCTCGGCCAGAAAGCCCAATTGCTGGTATTCCGGGCGGAAATCATGCCCCCAGTGGCTGACGCAATGCGCTTCGTCGATGGCGAACAGGCTGATATTCAGCTGCGACACGAACTCTTGGAAACGCGGGGTCAGCAGGCGCTCCGGAGCCACGTACAAAAGATCCAGCGAGCCGGCGCGCGCCTGGCGCGCGATGTCGCGCGCCTCGTCCAGCGGGGTGGCGGAATTGAGACAGGCGGCGGCCACGCCCTGCTCCACCAGGGTGGCGACCTGGTCCTGCATCAGCGCGATCAGCGGCGACACCACGATGGCGACGCCCGGCCGCATCAACGCGGGGATCTGAAAGCAGAGGCTCTTGCCGCCGCCGGTGGGCATCAGCACCAGCGCGTGGCCGCCCTGGGCGACGTGATCGACAATCTCCCCTTGCTGCCCGCGGAATTCGGGATAGCCGAAGATATTATTGAGTAGGGAGAGCGCGTCCTGCATAAGCCGTCTTCTTGCGAGAAGGGGCCTATTGTACGGCAAGTGGCCGGCAGCGTCCCGTCTCGGGAGCCACGGGCAAAAAAAGGGCCGCTGGAGTGCAGCGGCCATAAAGTTGGATGGAGACAATGTGAAACGAAGAGGAAAAATGCTCTCGCACTACCATGGACCTGTGGGACACTCGCGAAGTTCCTTTTTTTCCATTTATTTTTGGCGTTTTTTCGCAAAAAAATACTTATATGGCATTGCGGATTTTTTGCGGCGCCGCACTGTCGAAGGCAGCCCGTCACCCGTCTCTAGCCACTGCCGCGCAAGCCGTTCCGCGCGCCGGCGCTTGGAGCCTTCCCCCGGCTGTGCGACACTGACCGACGATTTCTTGGAGGCATTAATGCGTAATATTTGGCCCGTCCTGCTGGCGGCCGCAGTGATCAGCGGCTGCGCCAGCGCCCCCAGCAAAGCACCCAGCCCATCGACCGTCGGCAAGCCCGCTCAGTCCGGGGCCAGTCCGGCCAACGCCGATTGGCAAAACTTGGGGGTTTCTCCCAACGGCAACATCCTGAACGAGCTGGACAAGCTGTCTGTCCGCAAGCAGGGCCAGGTGGCCAGCTTTCGCGACCGCAAGACCATCTTCAATCTGAAGAAGGAAAACTTCCTGTCCACGCCGCGCCACAAGGTGTCGATCAATACTTGGCAGATAGACTGTTCGCAGCGCACTTTCCGCCTGCTGGACATGGTGCTGTTCGATGAGAACGGCCGCCAGATCGCCAGCTTCACCTATAATGACGCTCAGATAAAACCTATGCCGGTAGTGCAGAATTCGGCCAGCTATCAACAGATGCTGCTGGTATGCAAGGGCGAACCCGGGTTCTGAGCCCGTTTCGCCCAGCCCGCTCGCTCGCGGCCGCGTCCCGCGGCGCGCCAAAACGCGAGCGGGCGTTTTTTGCGTAGCGGCCCCGCCGCCCAACCGGCCCCATGCCTGGAGCGCCCATGCAAGCGATTCGACGAGTGGTCTTCAATCAAAAAGGGGGGGTGGGCAAGTCCACCATTACCGTCAATCTGGCCGCCGTCGCCGCCAAACAGGGCAAACGGGTGCTATTGGTGGACCTGGATCCGCAGGGCAACGCCAGCCATTATCTGATGGGTTCCGCCGCCCGGGACGACGCGCCGTCGCTGGCCGGCCTGTTCGAGCAGATGCTGAGCATTTCCATGTTCAGCAAGGAGCCGGCGGACTTTGTCCGCGCCACGCCGCTGACCGGGCTCAGTCTGTTGGCTTCGCACCCGGACCTTGCCGAGCTGATGGGCAAGCTGGAGGCGCGCTACAAGATGTTCAAACTCAAGGAAGCGCTGGACAGCTTGAGCGGCCGGTTCGACGAGATCTGGATCGACACTCCACCGGCCTTGAACTTCTTCACCCGCTCGGCGCTGATCGCCGCTGACCGCTGCCTGATTCCCTTCGACTGCGATGCCTTTTCCCGCCAGGCCCTCTATAACCTGAAAGTGAACACCGAGGAAATCCGCGCCGACCACAATCCCGAGTTGTTCATCGAAGGCATCGTGGTCAACCAGTTCCAGGCGCGGGCCAGTTTGCCGGTGCGCCTGGTGGAGGAGCTCAAGCAAGAAGGCCTGCCGGTGTTGTCCTCTCCGCTGTCTTCATCCGTGAAAATCCGGGAGTCACACGATGCGGCGCTTCCCATGGTGTACCTGGACCCGCGCCACAAACTGTCTCGCGAGTTCGAAGCGCTTTACCAGGAGCTGGCGCGGGATGGACGGCCGGCCTAGCGTCCCTCTCCCGTCGTCCGCCGGCTCGCGCGGAGGCGGCTCCCCTTGAATCGCCTGAGCTCGCTGCTGGTCAGCGGCCTGCTGAGCGTCGGCCTGCTGTCCGCCGAATACTGGCTGATGATCAACGATGAACGCGCCGAGCTCATCGACCGCCAGCATTACTGGGGCGAATTGAGCGCCGAGTTGCTGCGGGTGCGGATGCAGGCGATGCTGGATCACTCCGCCGTGCTGGCGCAGAGCCTGGCCAACAGCCCTCAGCCGCGTTCATTGGCCGTGCTCGCGCGCAGCACCATACGCGACGATACGCCGTTCGGCGGTCTGGGCATCATCGAATACGTGCGCCCGGAACAGCGCGAGGCGTTCGAGAGCCGCATCGCCAACAGCATACGCGTATTGCAGGACCGCCATCTGGCGCCCAGCCCGCGCCGCCCGCTGTACTATCCGGTGTCCGGCTACCTGCCGGACGACAGCAACGCCTTGCCGCAAGGTCTGGACCTGGGGGGCGTAGGCAACGCCCGCCGCAAGATGGACCTGGCGCGCCACAGCACCCAGCCGGTGCTGATGCCGACCACGCTGCCCGGCAGCAACGGCAGCCGTCTGGACATCGTCGTGCGGCTGAACGACGACAACACCCTGCTGCTGCTGAATCTGCGCAAGGACAAGCTGATCCAGGACAGCCAGCGCGAACCCGGCACCGCCAGCCCGCTGCGCCATGTCCGCATCGTCGCCTGGACCCAGGAACAACCCGACGCGCCGCTGCTGGACTCCCAGCCCACCCGGCCGCTGCCGTCCACGCCGCCTTTGTACACCATTCGCCACAATCTGGGCGGTAACGAGATCTTGTTCGGCGCCTATCCGCAAGGCGTGGCTAACCCCGGCATGCGGCTGACCCACTGGGCGATCCTGGCCACCACGGCCGGTTTTTTGCTGGCGATGTTCTGGTTCCAGCAACAGCAGGCCCAATCCCGGCGCCGGATGCAGGATCAGCTCAAGCGCAGCCAGCAGCAATTGGAAATGAACACGCGCACGCTGCGCGAGCAGATCAACGACAGAGTGATGTCCGAGCAGGCGCTGGCGCAGAGCGAGGCGCGCCAGCGCGCCATTCTGCAAGCCAGTTCCGACGCCATCATCCTGATCGACCACCAGGGCCTGGTCTTGCAGATCAATCCGGCGGCGGTGCGGCTGATCGGCCAGTCGGCGGACATGGTGCGGCAACTGCCGATAGGCAAGCTGCTGGACGAGCTGTACGACCGCAATCCGGCGCGCAGCTTCGAACACATCGCCCAGGAGCACGAGGGCCGGCCGTTCGAGGCCAGCTTGCGCCGCAGCGACGAGCATATGCTGCCGGTGGAGCTGTCGCTCAGCCGGGTCACCTTGCCGGACGACTGGTTCTACGTGGTGGTGTGCCGCGACATCTCCATCCGCAAGGAGCAGGAAGCGGCTCTGATCGAACTGAAAAACAGCCTGGCCGAGCAGGTGGAAGTGCAAAGCCGCCAGTTGTCCGCGCTGCTGGACGCCAGCCCGATGGCGATGGCCTACATCGTGGACCGCAATCTGCTCCAGG
The DNA here is from genome assembly GCF_057418835.1 of Chromobacterium sp. HL1. Lineage (NCBI taxonomy): Bacteria > Pseudomonadati > Pseudomonadota > Betaproteobacteria > Neisseriales > Chromobacteriaceae > Chromobacterium > Chromobacterium sp. HL1. Next base: position 5,219,555 of record NZ_CP162399.1, on the reverse strand, counting down.
TGAACCGCGCCTTTCTCGATCTGTTCGAGCAGCGCGAGGAAGTCATCCTCGGCCACAGCACCCTGCCCTTCTTTGAATCGCCTGAGCAATGGGAGCGCACCGGCAAGGCGCTGTACAGCCTGCTAAACGACGGCAAGGTGGTGCAGACCGAGCAAAGGCTGCGCACCGGCACCGGCAAGCTGTTCTGGTGCCGGCTGTACGGCAAGGCCATCAACCCCTCGGTGCCCAAGCTCGGCACCATCTGGCTGTATCAGGACTTTTCCGCCCAGCGCGCGCTGGAGGAAACCCTGCGCCACGCCAAGGTGCTGGCCGAGGAAAACAGCCGCGCCAAGACGGAGTTCCTGGCCAATATGTCCCACGAGCTGCGCACGCCGCTGCACGCCATCCTGGGCTTCACCGAAATGGGCCAGGCCCGCTCCCGCGGGCAGCACGACGACAAGATGGCGCAATACTTCAGCCGCATCCAGAGCAGCGGCAACCGGCTGCTGACCCTGCTCAACGATTTGCTCGACCTGGCCAAGATGGAAGTAGGCCGCATGGAATACACCATAAGCCGCAACAATCTGTGCCAATGCCTGCACGACATCTGCGACGAAATGACGCCGCTGGCCGCGCTCAACGACATCCGCATCTATCTGAACTGCTCGTCGGAGCAACTGCACGCCGACATCGACCCCTTCCGCATCGGCCAAGTGATGCGCAACCTGCTGTCCAACGCCATCAAGTTCAGCCCGCACGGCGGCGAGATCTACGTCAACGCCGGCCTGCGCCAGGACGCCGACGGCGAGAACATCCTCGTCACCGTGGAAGACACCGGCCCCGGCGTGCCGGAATCCGAACTGGAAAGCATTTTCGACAAATTCATCCAGAGCAGCAGCACCAAGACCGGCGCAGGCGGCACCGGCCTGGGGCTGGCCATTTGCCGCGAGATCATCTCCGCCCACCATGGCCGCATCTTCGCCAGCAATTTGCCGACACGCGGCGCGCTGTTCACCTTCATCATTCCGCGCACCGGACAGGCCGGCGCCACGGAGGACCCCAACCATGCCCCACAAACTACTGCTCGTTGACGACGAACCCTTTAATCTGGAGCTGATGGCCGAGCTGCTGCAGGACGCCGGCCACGAAGTGGTCCAGGCCGAGGACGGAGAGACCGCGCTGGACATCCTGCAGCGAGAAGGCGAAACCTTCTCCACCGTGCTGCTGGACAAGATGATGCCCGGCATCAGCGGCTTCGACGTGCTCAAGCGCATCAAGAGCGAGCCGCGGCTGGAGTTTTTGCCGGTCATCATGCAAACCGCCATGGGCGCGGCCTCCAGCGTGCAGGAAGGGCTGGCGGCCGGCGCCTTCTACTATCTGACCAAGCCGTTTTCCCGCGACATGCTGCTGGCCATCGTCGAGGCGGCAATAGGCCACTGGGACCGCTACGCCCACTTCCGCGAACTGGCCAATCTTCACGTCGACGCCCTGCGCCACCTGAACAAGGCCACCTTCAGCTGCCGCAGCCACAAGGAAGCCCAGACCGTCACCGCCCTGCTGGCCAAAACCTGCGCCCATCCGGAGCGGGTGGCCACCGGCCTGTTCGAGCTGCTGGTCAACGCCATCGAGCACGGCAATCTGGACATCAGCTTCGATGAGAAAAGCCACTATATGGCCGAAGGCCAGTGGGAGGCCGAGCTGGCCCGCCGCATGCAAGACCCGGTGCTGGGACAGCGCCAGATCAGCGTGGACTTCAGCCGCGAACCGGAACAGATGCGCTTCACCATCAGCGATATGGGCGCGGGCTTCGACTGGGAGCACTACCAAAACGCCGAGCCCGCCTCGCTGATGTCCAGTCATGGGCGCGGCATCCTGATCGCGCGCAAGCTGTCCTTCGACGGCCTGCACTACCAGGGCCGGGGCAATATCGTGGTCGCCCACGTCAACAGCGGAGAATAAGACGCGGTTCAAGGCCGCGCTTAGACGGAGCGGCCGCGCCGTTCGCGCCCGAGCCGGCCCGCCCGGGCTCACGGCGGCTCGCCGCAATCGCCGCGCTCGCGCCAGTAACGGCGCTGACTGTCGCGCCAACAGCTCCACTCCACCCCTTCGCCGAATTCCAGCGTCAAGGCGCCGTCCAGATCCGTGCGCAGCACCGCGGCGCCGGCCTCCTCCGCCCGCCTCAGCACGGACGGATGCGGATGGCGATAACGGTTCAGATAGCCGGCGCTGATCAACACCACCTCCGGCCGCGCCGCCGCCAGCCAGGCCGCCCCGGTGGCGGTGCGGCTGCCATGATGGCCGGCGGCCAGCACCGTGCTGCGCAAGCGCAGGTCCGGCCGGCCCGCCAGCGCTCGCTCCGCCGCCTCAGGCGCATCGCCGCTCAAGAGCAGCGCATGGCTCGCGCCCGCCACCCGCAAGATGCAGCTGCGCGCATTGGCGTCCTTGGCCGGAACGCTTTCCGGCGGCCCCAGCACGTCAAAACGCACCCCGTCCCACGCCCAGCTCTGTCCCGGACGACAGCCTTCGCCGCTCAAGCCCAAATCGGGCAAGGATTCCGGCTGCCCCGCCCATACCCGGCCCGGCGGCATGGCGGCGGCCAGCTCCGCCGCCGCGCCGTCGTGATCGCTGTGGCGATGCGACAGCATCAGGCCGTCCAGCCTCCTCACCCCCAGGCCGCGCAGCTGCGGCAACACCACTCTCTCGGCCCCGCCTGAGCCGGTGTCGAACAACAGGGCGCGACTCCGGGTCTGCACCAGCACCGATAGACCCTGACCCACATCCAGCATGGTGGCGCGGAACGCGCCCTCAGCCGGCGGCGGGGGCCGGTAGAGCAACATCGGCAGCAGCATCAAGGCCGCCAGTCCCCGGCCGGGCACGCCGCGCGGCGCGATCAGCCACGCCGAGCCCAGCAAGGCCAGCAAGAACAACGGCAAGGGCGTTCCGGCCAAGGGCAGGACCGGCGCTTGCGCCAGCCTCTCCACGCCCCAGTAAAAGCCGCGCGCCAGCCAGGCCGCCCCATGCAGCGGCCACTCCAGCGGCAGCAAGACGGCGGCCAGGGCCAGCGGCGTCAGCAGCAGCGACACATAGGGAATGCCCAGCGCGTTGGCCAGCGGCGACACCAGCGGAATGCCGCCGAACCACCAGACCAGCGGCGCCAGCGTGCACACGCCCGCCGCCCACTGCCCGGCCAAGGCGGCCCGCCACTTGCCCGGCGCGCGGCGTCTGGCGATGGCGCTGGCCATCAAGGCCGCCACCAGGCCGAAGGACAGCCAGACCCCGGGCGCCAGCACGCAGAAAGGATCGATCAGCAACACCACCGCCAGGGCCAGCCACCAAATGCGGAACGGCGACAGGCCGCGCCGCAGGCACAAGGCGGCCAGCCCCACGCCCAGCATGAACAAGGTGCGTTGGGTCGGCACCGAAAAACCGGCGAGCAAGGCATAGGCCGCCGCCGTCAAAAAAGCCCCGCCGGCGATCAGCAAACGCGGCGGAAGACCGAAGGCCGGCAGCCTGCGCGCCAGCCAGGCCAGCGCCGCCGCGGCCAGGCCCGCCAGCATGGTGATGTGCAGGCCGGAGATCGAGATCAGATGTGTCAGGCCGGTGGCGGCGAACAGCCGCCAATCCTCCCGCGCCACGCCTTGCTGCGCGCCCACCGTCAACGCGGCGATCAGCGCCGCTTCGCGCGACTCGCCCAGCACCCGCTCGATGCGCGCCACCAGGGCGGCGCGCGCGCGGTCCACCCAAGCCAGCGGCGCGCGGCCGTCCTCCAAGCGACGCTCGCCCGCGCCCAGCGAGCCGCTGGCCAGCACGCCTTCCGACCATTGCCATTGCTCGACGTCGAAACCGAAGGGATTGGCCGGCCCGCGGCTGCGCTTGAAACGGGCCTCGGCCCGCCAGCGGCTGCCCGTCGGCCACTCCCGCCGGCGAAAATCCGTCAGCCTCACCGTTGGCGGCAAGTCCACGCCCGGCGTCAGCGTGCGCTCCACCTCCATGGTCAGGCGCGTCCCGTACTCGCCGGGCTGCGGCAGGCCCCGCACCTCGCCGACGAAGACGATGGGCCGTTGCTGCCAATCGGCCGGCAATTGCTGCGCCATTCGGCTGTCGGCGCGCCAGGCGGCGTAGCCCAGCCCCAGCAGAAAAGCCGGCGCCAGAGCCGCCCAAGGCCGAGCGCGCGGCGGCAGACAGGCGGCCAGCGCCGCCGCGCCCGCCGCCAGGCCCAGGCAAGCCGTCGCGGCGGGCAAGGCCGGCAAGACGGCGCATGCGGCGATGCCGCACAACACAGCGATCAAGACAGGCATGCCGGCATCTTAGGCGGCGATGCCGCGGCACCGCAATCTATTAAATACATTCACTAAAGCGCAGCGAATAGACCATGCCGATCGTATTTTTTATGATATCGGAACGCACCCATAGCAGATGAAACGGGAAAAAATAACAAGTACAAATGCGTATTGCATTAACGAGGCGCTGGACTACACCTAGGACAAGCGCTTTCGAAACCCCCGGCCGCCGCGACGCCTCGCCAGGTCCAGGCGGCGCCCAAGCGCGGCAGCCTGCCTCTCTTTCACATGACTTTCCATCTGGCAGCCGCCAGACGGTTCACTCGCAGGAGGAATACATGGACGCATACATGGGCACCATCACGGTCTACGGCTTCAATTACGCGCCGCAAGACTGGGCGCTGTGCCAGGGCCAGACCTATCAGGTATCGCAGTACGAAGCCTTGTACTCGCTGCTGGGCACGCTCTACGGCGGCACCGCGTCTCAAAACTTCAAGCTGCCCAACCTGACCGGCCGCATGGCCATCGGCACCGGCCCCGCGCAGCCCGCCTATAATCTGCCGGCCTACAACCCCGGACAGTTCGGCGGCACCCAGAACGTGGCGCTCAGCGTGGCCAACCTGCCGGCGCACTCCCATACCGCCACGTCCATGGCGGTGACCTTCCACGCCGCCGGCACGCCGACGCCGGCCACCCCGGCCAGCGCGCCCAGCTCCAGCAACCCCTATCTGGGCGCTTCCGGCGCCGGCACCGGCCTCGCCACCATCTGGTCCACCGCGCTGAACAACCCCGTGTCGGTGCAAGGCCTGTCCGCCACCGGCAATACCGATCTGACCGGCGGCAACGCTCCGGTCAGCGTGCTCAACCCCTTCCTGGCGCTGAATTTCTGTATCGCTATCAACGGTCTGTATCCGGTTCGTCCATAATCACAATACGCGGCCTACCGCCGCTTCCGGCCGCCTCTCCGCCGCAGGGGCGGCGGCCGTTGCCTTCAGGGGACATCGCCATGCTCGCCACCGTTCAAGCCGAAGACTTCATGCATCTGCTCGGCAAGCACTGCATCTTCCGCAACCCGCAACATCCCGATATCGCGCTGCAAGTGCAGGCCGTCAAGCTGCGGCCGCAGGCGCAATCGCCGCATCAGACCGCGCGGCGCACCCCCTTCGTGGTGGAATTGGCCGCCGAGGGCGCCACCGAGCTGGCGGACGCGGTGGGCCAGCTGGAGCTGCCCGCCACCGAGCACAGCGACGCCATTCGGCTGGATCTGGTGTGGATAGGGCGGGTAATTCCCGCCGGACGCGATCCGGCGCTGGCCTACTTCCAGCTGCCGTTCAATTGAGCCGGCCCGCCGACAGCCCGTGGGCGGCCGGCGGACGGATAAAAAGGACGAAGACTCCAGCCGGGCGGCGTGCCCGGCGAAATATTACAAACCCGCCCGCGCCTCGCCCTGCGGCGAATGGCGCTCGGGCCGCCACACCAGCTTGTCCGCCATGTCGCCGGCCTCTTCCAGCACGAATCCCAATTGATGATAAAGCCGGCGCGCCTGCACATTGCTGTGCCACACCACCACCGCCAGCGGCGCGCGCACTTGCCAGGCCGCCTGCTGCAAGCCCATCAGCACCTCCTTGCCGTAACCCAGGCCGCGCGCTTCCGGCACCATGGCCAGAAAGATGATGCGCACCTCGTTATGGCCGAAGTCCACCATCACCACGCCGACGTTGGCCCCGGTTTTCTCGATGACGAAGTGCATCGCGTCCGGGTAGTTGTCGCCTGCGCCGCGTTGCAGCACCTGGTATTGCTGCTCCTGCACGGTGCGGATCAGTTCCTCCTCGCCGTCTATCAATTGCAGGTCCGGGCGGGCGCTGCGGTAGAGGCCGGCGATGAAGGCCTCGTCGTGATGTCGCGCCGGGCGCAGATGCAGGCCTTCGGCCAGCGAGGACGTGTTCAAGAATGAGGACATGGCGAACGGCTCCTTTCCAAAACCTGTTATGGGGCGCGCCGGCGGCGCGCCCGTTTCGTTCTACGCGCATGCGCGCGCAAGGTCTTGCGAATCAGGCGAAACCCGATCTTAAGGCCTGTTCAGGCTACGCCGAAGGCATGAGCTTTCCAGGCGTCTCAAAACCGCTTGCTATCCGCCCCCAGCGGATCGCGAACAGCGTCTACAATCCGGCCTCTCGACGGAACACCGCCAACAACTGACGCCACCCGCGCTCCAGCAAGCTGTAGCGCTCCCCCCGCAAGCGCGCCACGCCGGCCAGCTCCCGCAGCGGCGCCGCGCCTCGCTCGCAACGCTCCAGCCGCACGCGGAAAGTGGCGGCCAAGGGCACCAGGCCGCGGTCGCGCTGTTCGGTGGGAATGGGGCCGCCGTAGGTGGAGGCCAACAAGGCCTGATCCAGCAGCGGCAGATTAAGCCGGTCGATCTGGCCCAACCGGCATTCCACGCTCCAGAACTCCCCGCCGTCGGCGACGAAGCGGGCGACATGGCCGGGCTTGAGTCCGCTCAGCGCGGCCTCGTCGACAAAGGCTTCGCCCTTGACCCCGTCCGGCCCCACCACGTCCAGCAGATGCTCGCCCTCGGCCAGCGCGGTGCCGGCGCGCAGCGCGTCGCTGAGGTCCACCACGCGGCCGGCGAACGGCGCGGCGAGCGTGAGCCTGGCCATTTGCTGACGCAAGGCGGCCACCTGTTCCTGCGCCACCTGCCATTGCTTGCGCAAGGCCGGTCCGCGCTGTTGCAGCTCCAGATCGAACGGTTGCTGCGCGGTCTGCCAGGCCAGGTCGCGCTCGCGGGCGTCCGCCAGCGCCAGCTGCGCCTCCAGCATCGGCGAGCGGAGCCTGGCCATGATCTGCCCCGCCTTGACCAGCTGGCCGTCGCGCACCAGGACTTCCGCCACCTCGCCCGTCGCCGGCGCGTACAAGCCCTGCGACTGCAAAGCGCCCAACACCGCCGGGCTGGCCACTTCGCGCTGCCACGGCAGAATCAGCGCCAAGCTCAGGATCAGCAGCGCCGCGGCGCTGCGGCGGGTTTCGCGGCCCCAGCGCAGATCCGCGCGGCGCTGCCACCACACCATCAGTTCGCCGACCACGGGACGGGCGATGAACCAGCCCAGCTCCACCGCCAGCAACAGAATGCCCAGGGCCTTGAAGAACAGGTGGTAGACCAGGAAGGCGATGGAGAGAAACAGCACCAACCGATACAGCCAGGTGGCCCAGGCGAACAGGATCAGCCCGCGCCGCCGCGCGTCCGGGAAATGTTCCGGCACCGGATCGTCCAGGCCCAGCAGCGTTTTGCGCAGCCGCCAGCGCGCCAGCGCGAAGGCGCGATTGTGCAGATTGGGCAGGCCCAGGTAGTCCGCCAGCAGGAAATAGCCGTCAAAGCGCATGAAGGGGCTGGCGTTGATCGCCAGCGTCGCCAGCCAAGTGGTGGTGGCCAGCAGAAAGACCCCGGCGCGCAGCGGCCCGTCCGGCAAAAAACTCCACAACAAGGTGGCCCAGGCGGCCAGCACCAGTTCCGCCAGCATGCCGGCGCCGCCGATCAGCAGCCGCTGGCGGCGCGAATCCAGCTTCCAGGCGTCGTTGGTGTCGGTGTAGAGCACCGGCATCATCACCAGAAAGGCCACCCCCATCGCCGGCACCCGGCAACCGAAATGGCGCGCGGTCAGCGCATGGCCCATCTCGTGCAGGATTTTGGCCAGACTCAGCGACAGGCCGATGCCGATGGCGGCGCTGACGCCGCCGTAAGCGGAGAAGGTGTGGGTGAACTCATCCCAGCGCCGCGACACCAGCGCCAGCGCCAGCAGCAGCACCGCGCCCATCGCCAGCCAGAAGCGCGGATGGAACAGCCAGCCGGTCCACGGCAGCAGGCGATTGAGCAGGGCTTCCGGCCGCAGCAGCGGCACCCGGAAAAACAGATAGTTTTTCAACAGCCACATCGCGCGGCTGGGCCGGTTGGCCTCGCGCAGCTGCCACAGCCAGCCGTTCTGCTCGGCGCTGGCGGCCTGCAGCAGTTGATGGCGGGACAGGAAGAGCAGCACGGCCTCGATATCCTCGGCGCCCAACTGCAGCGTGGTTTCGGCGTTGACGGCTTGCAGCACCGCTTCGGCGGTGCCCAGCGACCAGCGCGACAGGATTTCGAAACTGGCCCAGCCCAGTTGATAGAAGCGGTGGGCGCAGGGGTCGTGCAGGGTCCAGCTGGGCGCGCCGTCGGCCAGCGCCGGGCCGGGATGCAGCGTCAGTTCCTGACGCAGCGCGGGCAAGGCGGGGGATCTCATGCTCACCACCCCAGCCATTGCCGCGCGGCGGTCAGCGGCCGGCGCAGCGCGTAGTAGATCAGCGGCACCCAATCGCCGTAGACGCGGGCGGTGCCCATCTGCCCCAGCCGCGGCTTGTCGCCGCCGACGAAGCGGGCTTGCAGCCGATAGGCGAGCAGGCCGCCCTCCACCGCTTCCGCCTTGTAGGCGACGCGGAGGATTTCCGCGTCGTAGGACTCGGTGGGCGAAGCGTTGGGATAAAGGGTGATCTTGCCGCCGGGCGCCACGTCTATGGCTTCCGCCGCCGGCAGCCAGGCGGCCAGTTCCACGTGGGCGGGGTCGGCCAGCGTCATCACTTTTTCCCCCACCGTCACCGCTTTGCCCTGCCAGTCGTTGCGGTCGGAAAACACCACCACGCCGGCGCTGGGCGCGGTGACGTGCAGCCTTTGCAGCTCCAGTCCGGTGTACTCGGCCGCGATGCTTTTCTCTTCCAGCTTGGCGCGGTCCTGCGCCATGGCCAGCTTGCCCTTGTCGTCGGTGACCGCCAGCTGGGCGCTGGCGCGGAAGCTTTCCTGCGCGGCGTCGCGCTCGCGCGCGGCCATGGCGAACTGGCCGGCCAGCGAGGTGGCGTCCAGATCGAACAAGGGATCGCCGGCCTTGACGCGCTGATTGGGCTGCACCTGGATGCGATCTATCACCCCGCTGAGCGGCGCGCGCAGCAGCACCGGATTTTGCGGCGCCACTTCGCCGCGCGCCAGCACGCTGAGGCGTATCGGCATGCAGGCCAGCAACAGCGCGGCGATGAGCAGCCGCCGCTGCTTGCGGCCGGGCCGCAGCCATTGCCCCGCCAATTCCCGCCAGTTGCGCCGGGGCGCGAAGCGCAGCAGCGCGTGGCCGTAACCGTGGGCCAGCTCTTCCGCCAGCTTGCGCTCGTAGTCGCTCCACGGCAGTTCCCGCGCCAGCAGCCAGGCGCCCTGCTCGCCCAGGCGCAGCCACAGCGCGTGGGCCGGCAGCCAGGACGACCAGTCCTCGGCCAGCGCCGCGGGCAGATCGCCGGCCTCGAGCAAGCGGCTGTCCTGCCCGACTTCCGGCCCGCCGGATTCCGCCAGATGGCGGAACAGGCGGGACAGCCACTGCATATAGGGCGCGGTGGGGTCCAGCTCGGCCAGGCCGGACAGCGCCGTCACGTGGCGATGCAGGCCCTCGCGCCAGACCGCCGACTGGCGGTAGGGCAGCAGTTGCTGGCTTTCGTTGACGATGATGAAACCCAGCTGCTCGGCGCTGACCGCGTCGCGTCCGCGATGCAGCAGCTGCAGCAGGCCGGCCAGTTCCCGGCTTCTATCGGCGTGCCCCATGCACGGCCTACTTGAAGCTGGCCCAGCCGCTCATCCCCGGCAGCAGGCTGGCGCCGTTGCCCTCGATGACGCCCACCGCGAGGATGGACTGGCTGACCGGATCGATCTGCGCGCCCAGGCGTTCTATCCTGGCCGGGAAACTGGCGCCCAGTTCGTCCACCGCCACGGTGAACTTGCTGCCGGGCTTGAGTTTGGCCAGCCATTTGGACGGCACCAGCATGCGCAGTTCCAGCGAGCCGGAATCGACGATGTCCAGCACCGGGTTGCCGGGGCTGACGTATTGATGCACGGCGGCGATGCGGCGCGCCACGCGGCCGTTGAACGGCGCGCTGATCACGCATTTGCCGACTATGGTCTGCATATAGCTGGCGTCGGCGGCCGCTTCCTTGGCCTTGCCCTGGGCCTGGGCCACGTCCAGTGCGCCGGCGGAATTGAGCTTGGCCAGCTGGTTGTTGACCTTGAGCAGCTGGCTGGCGGCCTCCAGCGAAGCCTGGGATTTGCGCAGCTGGGCGCGATAGCTGCCGCAGTCGAACTGCACCAGCGCCTGACCCTTGCTGAAGCTGGCGCCCTCTGGCACCGGCAAGGCCGCGATCTTGGCCGCCACTTCGCCGGACAGGGTGACGGCGTTGCGCGCCATCAGCTGCACGCGGATGCGGCCGTCGCTGGCGTTGGTCACCGGCGCCGCCGGCGGCTTGGGCTTGGCCGGCGGCGTGGCCGCCTGGGCGCAGGCGGCCGCCAGCAGGCAGGCCGTGGCCCTCAGAACCGTCAACTTCATGGCTTGCTCCCCGCCACCTGCCCCTGCCAACGCGTTTCCGCGCCCTTGAAGGCGGCGGCCAAAGCCGGCAGATCATAGCTGGCGGTGCTTTCCGGCAACGGGTCCATCCCCAGGCTGGAACCCATCTGGCCGTAGGCGTTTTGCAGATCGCCGTAGCTCTGGTACAGCCTCAGCGTGGAGAACACCGCGTTGGCGTCGGCCAGGATCGCCGGCAGGCGGCCTTGCACGCCGCTGTCGGTGGCGTTGCGGTTCTGCACGTAGATGCGCTGTTCCACGTCGTTGAGTTCTTGTTCCAGCCCGAACTGGCGCGAGCGGCCTTTGAGATCGAGGTAGGCCACGTGCACCTGGGTCAGCACCGCCATGTTCAAGGCCATGCGCTGGGTCTTGGCCACTTGCAGCTGGGCGTCGGCGGCCTTGGTGATCGGCCCGGCGCTAAACAGATTGAGCAGGTTCCAGCTGATGCGCAGGCCGGCGTCGCTCCAGGAGTTGTTGACCAGGAATTTATTGCTGTCGTAGTTCTGTCCGATGCTGAATTCCAGGCCCGGCAGCAGCTTGGCGATGGCCTTGCGGGTTTCGGTGACGCCGATGCGTTCGTTGTAGCGCGCCTCGTTCAGCTCCGGCCGGTTCAGCAAGGCCATTTCTTCCATCTGCTCCAGCTTCAGGCCCAGCGTCGGAGTGGGCAGCCCTGCGGGCACCGCCACCTTGAAATCGGTGCCGGGCGGCACGTTCATGATGGCGGCCAGCTTGGGCTTGGCCTGGGCCAGCGCGTTGCGGATCATGCCCATCTGGCGGATCACGTCCAGCAGTTGGCGACGGTAGTTCAGCGCCTCCAGCGGCGCGCGCAGTTTCTGCTTCTCCACCTGCCGCGCGTCTTCCAGCGCGCGGTTGGTTTCCGCCAGCAGCGCGTCGATGCGGCCTTCCAGCTGCTGCGCGCCCACCGCCTGCCACCAGGCTTCGCGCACTTGCTGCATCAGCTGCTGCGCCACTTTGCGCTTGCGCTGTTGCAGGATCAGCATGCGGTCGGACTGCTGTTGGGCGGTGTAATAGCTGACGCCGAAGTCCAGCACGTTCCAGCTCAGATTAAGGTCGGCGGTATGGCTGCGCTTCTCCGAGGAGATAGACGGCACCAGCGATTGTTCGCCGGTGGCCACGTTCTGGGACGAGGACGCGTTGTCCTTGTTGCGGGCGGTGTAGCCGGCCGCCAGCGCCAGCTTGGGCAGCATGTCCAGGCTGGACAAGTCCAGTTGGCGCTGCGCCATCGCCTCTTCCATCAGCTTGACCCGGTAATCCAGGTTGTACTTCAGCGCGCGCGCCATCGCCTCTTGCAAGGTCACCGGCCCGGCCAAGGGCTCCTGGCTGCCGAACATGGCCTGGCGGTCCGCCGCCAGCGTGGCCTGGCGGTCGCTCAGGCTCATCGGCGCGGGCGTGACCGCGCAGCCGGTCAAGGCCAGCGCCGTCAGCGCGGCCAGCGTTGAATAAACGCCGCGGCCGGCCCCTCCCCCCTGTGTTGCTTTCTTCATATCGTCCCCTGTGCGGTTTGTTGGTTTAGTGGCTCGCCGGCTAGGACCTTGCGGTCAAACCGCGTCCTCCGCCTGCAGCCATCCGGCGATCTGCTGATCGAAGGCGGGCTTGCCGTGCTGGCGGAACTGCTCGTGCAGGGCCGGCTTGCCGGCCGCCGCTGCTTTTTCCGTCGCCGCGGCCGCCTGCTCGCCCGCGCCGGTTTTCAACTGCATATGGGTGACGCCGCGGTGGCCGTTCTGGTCGCTGACCGTCACTTCCAGAGACAAGGAACGGTTCCAGCCCGCCGGCGGCGTGCCGCTGAAACGACCGGTCTGCGGATCGAACTTCAGCCAGGCCGGCAGCGGCTGGCCATTGCTCTGCCGCACCTGGATGTTCAGCACCGCGTCCGGATTGCGGGTGATCACCGTGCCGGGCGGCAGGCTGAAGTTGAAACCCTGTCCGGCCACCAGCGGCCGCACGCCCAGATCCGGCATCACTTGCAACGGGGCGCCGGAGGTGCCGCCCAGATTGGAAACAAAGGGCAGGCCGGCGTTGCCGCGGCCAAACGGCTCGCTGGGCGTCGGCGCGAAGCGGTCCTGGCCGAAGGCAAGCTGGATGGGGTTGCTCGTCTGCGGCCCCGCCGGGCCCTGCGGCGTCGGCGCGGCGCCCGGCCCGTTGCCGTTGCCCGCGCCGCTCACCGCGGCCAGCACGATATTGGGCGTGATGGGCGCGATATTGATGACCGGCGCCGCATTGGGCGGCAGCGGCGCGTCCGCCGGCGGCACAGGCTGGATCGGCGGGGGCGTCTCTGTCCTTGCGCTGCGCAACTGGTAAGCCGGCGCCACCGTTTGCTGCTGGGTCACATTGCCGGCCAGGTCCGCCGCCGCGCCGGATTTGAGCGCCAGCGCCACCGAGCCCACGCCGCTGACCCCGGTCAATTGCACCACGTAGTGGCTGTCGCTGATGCGGACGATATTGCCGATGCCGGCGCTGGCGCTGCCGCTGGTGATCACGCTCAGATCGCCGGCGCTCAGGCCGACGATGGGTTTGTTCAACACCAGGTCGTAACGCAGGCTGCCGGCGACGCCGGAGGCCGGGTCCAAGCGGGTGAAGGACTGCGGCGCCGGCGCGGTGGTGTCCACGACAACGGTGAACGAGGCCGACTGCGCGCTGATGTTGCCGGCCGCGTCGGTGGCCGTGGCGCGCACGCTGTGGCTGCCGTCCGCCAGCGCCTGGCTCAGATTGAACAGCCAGACGCCGCCGCCGTCGGCGGTGGCGGTGCCTACCTGCACGCCGTCGATGAACACGGCCACCTTGCTGCCCGCCTCGGCCAGACCGGTGACGCTGGGGCGGTTGACGTTGGTGATGCCGTCGCGGTTGCTGGAGCCGCTGTCGGTGGCCAGGCTCAGACCGGTATTGGCCGGGCTGTCCGGCGCCACGGTGTCCACCGTGATGATGTAGGCCGTCGATTGGCCGCTGGCGTTGCCGGCCAGATCAGTGGAGGTGGTGCGGATGCTGTGATTGCCGTCCGCCAAGGCGCTGCTCAGGTTGTAACTCCACACCCCGCTGCCGTCCGCCGTCGCCGTGCCCACCGCTGTGCCGTCCACATACACCGTGACCGTGCTATTGGCTTCCGCCGTACCGGTAATCGTCGGCTGGTTGTTGCCGGTAATGCCGTCGCTGTGGCTGGACCCGGTATCGGTGGCGCTGCTCAAGCCAACGCCGCTGGGCGCGGCAGGCGCACTGGTATCCACGGTGATGCTGCGCGAGGTGGACTGGCCGCTGGCGTTGCCGGCCAGGTCGGTCGCAGTGGCGCGGATGCTGTGATTGCCATCGCTCAAGGGCGTAGAGATGCTATAGCTCCAGGCTCCGCTGCCGTCCGCCGTCGCCGTACCCACCGCTGTGCCGTCCACGTACACCGTCACCGTGCTATTGGCTTCTGCCGTGCCGGTAATCGTCGGCTGGTTGTTGCCGGTGACGCCATCGCTGTGGCTGGAACCGGTATCAGTAGCGCTGCTTAGGCCAACGCCGCTAGGTGCGGCAGGCGCCGCGGTATCCACGGTAATGCTGTAAGCCGTCGACTGGCCGCTGGTGTTGCCGGCCAGGTCGGTCGATGTGGTGCGGATGCTGTGATTGCCATCGCTCAGGGGCGTGGCGATGTTATAGCTCCAGGCTCCGCTGCCGTCCGCCGTCGCCGTGCCCACCGCCGTGCCGTCCACGTACACCGTCACCGTGCTATTGGCTTCCGCCGTGCCGGTAACCGTGGGCTGATTGTTGCCGGTGACGCCGTCGCTGTGGCTGGACCCGGTATCGGTGGCGCTATTCAGCCCCACACCGGACGGCGTGGACGGCGCGCTGGTGTCGATCACCACGTTGAAGGCGCTGGATTGGCCGCTGCTGACGCCGCCGCTGCTGACCACGGCGGTGATGGCGTGCGCGCCGGAACTCAGGCTGGAGACAAAGCTGTAACTCCAGGCCCCGCTGCCGTCCGCGACCGTGCTGTCGATAGGCACCCCGTCCACATAGATGATGACAAGGCTGTTGGCGATCCCGGTGCCGGTCACCGTGGGCGTGGCGTTGCTGGTGACGCCGTCGCTATGGCTGCTGCCGGTGTCGGTGCCGCTGGTCAGGCCGGAGACGCTGGGCGGCATCAGTTGCAAGGCTATGTTGCGGGTGACCGCCGCGCTGTTCTTGGTGCCATCGTTGACGGTGAAGCTGACGGTGCGGGTGGCGGTGTTGGGCGAGCCGGCGGTGTCGATGTAAGTGACCGCGCGCAGCGCCGCCTGCCATTGCGCCAAGGTGGCCGTGGCGCCGCTGGACGTCAGCGTCAGCACCCCGGTGCCGGCGTTGTAACTGGCCGTGATATTGCCCATGGTGCTGCCGTTGTTGGTGAAGGCCAGCACGTCCTCGCCGCTTTGGAAGTTGCCGCTAATCGCCACCGTGGCGCTGGCCAGGGTGGTGTTGTCCAGATCCGACACGGTCAGGCCGCCGTCCACCGGCGTGGCGGCGCCGCCCACCACATAGGCCCCGGCGCTGCCGGTGGTGGTGGCGACAGGCGTTTGATCCGTGGCCGCCACGGTGACGGAACGCGTCGTCGCCGCGCTGTCCTTGCTGCCGTCGTTGACGCTGAAACTGATGGTGCGGGTGGCGGTATTGGGCGTCACCGCGGTGTCGGTGTAGGTGACCGCGCGCAAGGCCGCCTGCCATTGCGCCAGCGTGGCCGTGGCGCCGCTGGACGTCAGCGTCAGCACCCCGGTGCCGCTGTTGTAGCTGGCGCTGATGTTGCCGAAGGTGACGCTATTGGTGTTGCTGAAGGCCAGCACGTCCTGGCCGCTCTGGAAGTTGCCACTGATGGACACCGTGGCGCTGGCCAGCGTGGTGTTGTCCAGATCGCTGACCGTGATGCCGGAGTCCACCGCCACCGGCGTGGACGTGGTGTTGTCCCCCGCGGTGAAGGCCGCGCTGCCGCCGCTGGCGGTGGCGATAGGGGTTTGGTCCGTCGCCGCCACAGTCACGCCGCGGGTCACCGCGCCGCTGTTCTTGCTGCCGTCGTTGATCTGGAAGCTGACGGTGCGGGTGGCGGTGTTGGGCGTCACCGCGGTGTCGGTGTAGGTGACCGCGCGCAGCGCCGCCTGCCATTGCGCCAAGGTCGCCGTGGCGCCGCTGGACGTCAGCGTCAGCACCCCGGTGCCGCTGTTGTAGCTGGCGGTGATATTGCCCATAGTGCTGCCGTTGTTGGTGAAGGCCAGCACGTCCTGGCCGCTCTGGAAATTGCCGCTGATCGACACCGTGGCGCTGGCCAAGGTGCTGTTGTCCAGATCGCTGACCGTGAGGCCGGGATCCACCGCCACCGGCGTGGACGCGGTGTTGTCGCCGGCGGTGAAGACCGCGCTGCCGCCGCTGGCGGTGGCGATAGGCGTTTGATCCGTGGCCGTCACCGTCACCGAGCGCGTGGCCACGCCGCTGCTGGCGCTGCCGTCGTTGACCTGGAAGCTGACGGTGCGGGTGGCGGAATTGGGCGTCACCGCCGTATCGGTGTAAGTGACCGCGCGCAAGGCCGCCTGCCATTGCGCCAAGGTGGCGCTGCCGCCGCTGGAGCTCAGCGTCAGCACCCCGGTGCCGGCGTTGTAGCTGGCGGTGATATTGCCCATGGTGCTGCCGTCGTTGGTAAAGGCCAGCACGTCCTGCCCGCTCTGGAAATTGCCGCTGATGGACACCGTGGCGCTGGCCAGCGTGGGGCCGGCGTTATTGCTCACCGTGATGCCGGAATCCACCGCCACCGGGGTGGACGCGGTGTTATCGCCGGCGGTGAAGGCCGCGCTGCCGCCGCTGGTGGTCACCACCGGCACCACCGCCACGCTGACGGTGGACGCCACGGCCAGCGTGGTGGTGTCCACGCCGCCGTTGCTGGTGCCGCCGTTGTCCTTGACGCTGGTCAGCGTCACCACCCGGTTGCCGATGGAGGGGCTGCCGTTGCTGTCGCGATAGGTGATGCCGTTGATCACGCTGGCCGCGGTGCTGCCGGAAACGCCGCTGCTGCTGATGGACACCGTGGCGGTGCCGCCGGACACCGAGACGGTGACGCTCAGGCCGTTGCCGCTGGTGGTGACCGAGTTGCCGTTGGTCAGCGCCACATTGCTGCCGTCTATGGACAGGATTTCGCTGCTGCCGTCTTGCAGGCCGGACACGGTCAGCGTCAGCAGGATCACGCTCTGGCTGGATTCGACGGCGCTGACGCTGGCGCCGCTGAACACCGTCACCGCGGAGCCGCCCATCGTGAAGGTGGGATTGGAGGCGGTGGCGCTGCCGGTGGGCGCGTCGTTCACCGCGGCCACCGCCACCGTCACATTGCTGGAGCCGGTGCCGCCGCGGCCGTCGTTGACGCTGACGTTGATGGTGCGGGTGGCGGTGTTGGGATCGTTGCTGCTGTTGTTGTAAGTCAGCGCCGCCAGCAGGGTGGCCACCCGCGACGGGGTGGCGTTGCTGTTGAAGGTGACGATCAGATCATGGCCGCCCACGCCGTCGCCGTTGCTGGCGATCACGCCTATGCTCACGCCGCCCACCGTCACCACGCTGCCCACGCTGGTGCCGCTGGACAGGGACACCGAGCCGCTGGTGTCGACGCCCAGCACATCCTGGCCGCTCTGGCCGTTGGCGGAGATGTGCACGGTCAGATTGCCGCTGTTGAAGTTGGGGGTGTCGCTGTCCGTCACCGTGACCGCGGTGCCCACGTCCAGTTTCACCGCCCCGCCTTTCTCGGTGAAAGTGGGGTTGTCGCCGTTGAGGTTGCCGATCACCGGCGCGGAATCCGCCGCCACCGTCACCGTCTTGGTCACCGCGCTGCTGTTGATCGCGCCGTCGTTGATGGCGAAGCTGATGGTGCGGTTGCCGGTATTGGGCGACAGCGAGCTGTCGGAATAAGTCACCGCGCGCAAGGCCGCCTGCCATTGAGCCAGCGTGGCCGTGGCGCCGCTGGACGTCAGCGTCAGCACCCCGGTGCCGCTGTTGTAGCTGGCGGTGATATTGCCCATGGTGCTGCCGTTGTTGGTGAAGGCCAGCACGTCCTGGCCGCTCTGGAAGTTGCCGCTGATGGACACCGTGGCGCTGGCCTGGGTGCTGCTGTCGGAGTCGGACAGGGTGATGCCGCTGTCCACCGTCACCGCGGTGCCGGTGCCGCTGCTGTAGGCGCTGGAGCCGCCGCTGGCGGTCAGCGTCGGCGCAAAGCCGAAATTGATGGCGTTGATGGCGCCTATGCCTATCATGCCCGTCACATTATGGCCGCTGGCCGCCAACACCCGGAAGGAATCGATGCCCTGGAAGGCGCTATTGCCGGACACGTTGAAAGTCACCAGCCCGCCGCTGCCTTGCAGCGCGTCGCCCACGTTCAGCGTCAGCGTCGCCCCGCTGACCGCCACGCCGTTGATATAACCGACCAATTGCAGATTGCCGCCGGAAGTGGCGGAATCGTAGCCGTTCAGCACCACGCCGATGGAGTTCAAGGTAAAGCGGCTGCTGTCGTTGGACTTGACGCTGAAATAGGAGATGGGAATGGTGCCGTCGCTATAGCCGTCCACCGTTTCCGTGGTCACCGAGCCGGCCTTTTCGACAATAATCGTCTGGCCGCCGTTATTGGTGGAGCCCAATTGCAACGTGAAATCCCAGCCCTGGAGGTTGCCGGCGCTCACGGTACTGCCTGAGGGGTTATAGGTGTTGCCGTCCGATGTGGTGAAATCGGTGGTGCCGGTTACCGGCCGCGCCAGCAAGGCGTCGTAGCTGAAATGCAAGGCATCCACGTCGATATGGCCGCTATTGCGCTCCAGCGTCCAGTCTCCGCCCAGGCGCGCCGCGCCGGTGGCGTCGGTGGACGCGGCCACGTCGGCCTGAGTGTAGCGGGACAGCGCGCTGACGAAGGCCGCGCCGCTGCTGCCGGCGGCGATGTCGCAGCCGTAGAGCAGGATGTCGCCGTCGGCGCGCAAGGATTGGCCTATTGTTTTCAGGTCCGCCTGGCGGCTGTCCAGCTTGGCCGTGGTCAGTTCCATGTTGCCCAGCATCAAATCCCCGCTCTGACCGTGGGAAATGATGTGGATGGCGGCGTAGCCATGGTGGGTTTTGGCCCACTCGGCGATCTGGCTCAGGCCGTCCTTGCCGGCGTTGAGCACCACCACCTCCATGCCGGCCGGCATTTGCGCCAGCAGGCTTTGGTAATTGGCGACATTGGATTCGACGAACACCACCTGCTTGGGCGGCGCGGTCGGCGCCAGCGCCGCTGCGAGCTTCTCCGCCAGACGCTCCACCGCGGCCGATCGCGGCGCTTCCGTCTGCGCCGGGCGTTCCGCCGGAAGCGGCGCGTCCGCATGCGCCGAGGCGGCGGCGGCCGTGGCGGCCGCCGCGCCGTCGAACATCAACCTGGGCTCCAGAGCCTGCAACAGCAGGCGCGAGCGCTTGAGAGCCGGTGTCTTCTTGTCACTGCCTTGCGATTGCCCCGCTGATTTCCACCACCCCATCACGCTCTCCCGGATTATTTCGGCTTAAGCGGCTGTTCAACATCTTGCGAGCAAGAGCGAGACAAGGCGAAGACGGCAGAGAAGGCGGAATGTACATACGGTACATAGGCCTTTCTTAAGACGTATCCGCCCGCTGACGCTTCACCAAGCGCAACAAGCATTGAACAGACGCCAAGACCCAGATCGAACCACGCTTGCGACTACATCCCAAAAGCTGCTTAGCGGATTAGAACCTGTATCAAAGCAAAAATAAATGACAATTAAATAAATTCGAATCAGAACAACAGCGACACCGTAACAAACCGGGCAGCCGGCAAGCTGACAAAAGCTGTCAAGCGCGACCAAGAAGCCCCCTCTTTAAAAAATAGTTGTTCCTCACGCGAAGTAAGCTAAGTGCAAATACGTAGCACACATGATATTTGTTCAACATATTCAAAATCCCCCGGCTTGCCCTCGCCCGCCGCATCCCGTATCGTTCGTCCGCCGTCCGCCCATCCAAGGATTTTTCCATGCCCGCCACCCCGCTGTACTGCGCCCGTCCCGACCGCCTGGACGCCGCCCGCCTGTTGAGCCAGCGCTTCGCTCTGCCGCTGCTGGAACAACGGCCGGAGCAGGGCTATTGGCTGGAATTGGGCGAACAAAGGCTGGAACTGCTGACCACCGGCAAGCACGGCGCGGTGTATGCGGAATTCGTCGAGGGCGCGGCCAAACATCGGCGCGAACAGGGCGGCGGCCGCGGCCAACCGGTGGCCAAGGCCATCGGCCTGAAAGGCGCCAAGGAACTGCCCTATGTGGTGGACGCCACCGCCGGCCTGGGCCGCGACAGCTTCGTGCTGGCCGGGCTGGGCTGCCGCGTCACCCTGGTGGAGCGCTCGCCGGTGGCCGCCGCGCTGCTGGCCGACGCGCTGGAACGCGCCGCCGGCCACCCGGACACCGCCGACATCGCCGCGCGCATGCATCTGGTGCACGCCAGCTCCATCGCCTGGCTGGCCGCGCTAAGCGAGGCCGAACGCCCGGACGTGGTGTTCGTCGATCCGATGTTCCCGGACACCGACAAGAAAAGCGCCGCCGCCAAGAAGGACATGCAGGCCTTCCAGCAGGTGATAGGCGACGATCAGGACAGCGCCGCGCTGCTGCAAGCCGCCATCGCCGCGGCCAAGAACCGCGTGGTGGTGAAACGGCCGCGGCTGGGCGCGGCCATCGAGGGCGTGAAGCCGTCCGCGGTGCTGGACGGAAAATCCACCCGTTTTGATCTTTACGTGATCAAGGCCTTGCATCCAATTCAGGGCTGACGCCATCGGGCGCTTGCGCCCGCTCGTTCATCCCATAATCCCGCAACACCGCCGCCACCCGCAGCCGGTAATCGGCGAACAAGGCCTCCCGACCCTGCCGCTGCGCCGCGCGGTGCGGCTCCAGCCGCCGCCAGGCCGCCACCGACGCCTCGTCGCGCCAGAACGACAGCGACAGCATCTTCTCCGGCCGATTCAGACTGACGAAGCGCTCGATCGACAGGAAACCGTCCGCCTCCGCCAGCTCCCGCCCCAGGCGCTCCGCCCAAGCCAGATAACCATCCCGGCCGCCTTCGGCCAGCTCCACCTCGAAAATCACCGCAATCATTCCGTTCTCCCTTTCTCGCCATAAAGGCGCACCCGCGCGTTGGGCAGCCGGCGAAAACGCGCCGCCGCCGTCAAATCTTGCCAATCCGGCTGCGCCGCCGCCAATGCCGCCAGGCCGCCGCGCGCGATCTCCAGCGCCAGCGCCCGGCCCGGGCAGGCATGCCGGCCGGCGCCGAACATCAAGGCCTCGCCCGGCCCGGCCGGGTCCAAAGCCGCCGCGGCCAACACCACCAATACCGAAGCGCCGGCCGGCACCGTCTGGCCGCCATAGGACCAATCCCGCGCGACGAAACGGCGAGTGTTGTGCAAGACCGGGTCCCGCAAGGCCAGCCCATCCCACTCCGCCGCCGCGCCCGCCGCCAGCGGCCGGCCCTGGGCCTGATGCCAGACCGCGGCGGCGAACAGGCCGGCGCCGGCGTCCAGGCTCTGGAACAGCAGGCCGATCACATTCGCCGTCAGCGTCGCCTCATCCGGAGCCAATTCATTCTTCAGCTCAGCCAGCATGCCGCCGGCCTGCGGCAGCGCCTCCGCCACTCGCGCCTGCAAAGCCGTCAAGGCCCGCTCTCCGCGCGCCAGCGCCTCTACATCGGCATCCGCCGCCAACGCTTGCGACACCGCCGCCACCTCCGCGACCAAGGCCGGCGCGTCCGCCGCCGGCAGACCCAACAAGCCGGCCAGCGTCAGCACCGGCAGGCCCTGCGCCATCCGGTCCAGCACCTCGCCGTTCAAAGGCTCGCGCGCCAGCCAGTCCCGCGCCAGGCTTTCCGACAAGCGCCCGGCCTCCGCGCCCGCCGCCGTCGCCAAGGCCCGGCTCAAAGCCGCCTTCAGCGCCGGATGGCGCGGCGCCTCGCTCATCCGCGCCCACAGACAGAACGTGCGCGCCAAGCCGCCGTCGCCCAACTGCGGCGCCGCAGCCTGATCCAGCGGCCGCACCCGGCACTCCGGCGCGGCCAACACCGCCTGCGCCGCCGCGTGGCCGGCCGCCACCCACACGCCCAGGCCGGCGTCAAAATACAGCGGCCGCCGCTGCGCCAGATCCCGGTAATAGGGATAGGGATGGGTGTGAGTCACCGCCGCCAGCGGGTCCAAAGGCCAAGCGCTCATATCGCCTCCATCAGGTAAAGCCGCCGCGTCAGTTCCACGCAGCGGGCACGCGAACTAGCCGCCCGCTCATGCGGCGCAAACGGCGCCGCCACCCCGTCCAGCGCCGTCACCGCCCAGGCCAGGCGCTCGCGCCGGGCCGGGTCCAGCGCGGGCCGGCGTTGCCGCTCGGTCAGCGCGTCGATCAAGGACACCAGCGCCTCCTTCTGCGCAATCTCCCCCGGCAAGCCGGCGCGGGTGCACACCCCGTAACTGCCGGCCAGGAAATCCCGCCACGCCGCCTCTAGGTCCGGCTCCGCCTCGGCTGACGGCAATTCCAGCGCCGCCAGCCCGGCGCGCCACTGCCGGCCGAAACAGGCGCGCAGGCGCTCCGGATCGCCGTCCAAGGCCAGCGCCTGGCCCAGCCAGCACAACATGCCCTGCGGATACCAGGCCGACTCCGCGCTCAGCGCCGCCGCGCCCATGCAGGACGCCGCCTCCCCGCTCAGCGTCAGCCGGTAGGACGGCCACGGCGCCGCGCCGGCCCGCTGCCAGCCGCGCAGGGTGTCCAGGCTCACGCCGCTGCGCGCCAGCAAGGCCGGCTCGCTCAGAAAATGGCTATGCAGATAACCCAGCAAATCCTCCACTCCCGCTCTCCTTGTTCAAGCTTGACGATGGGTTTATCGTAGCCAGCGGCACCCGCCAAAGTTTCAGCCGAGGATGAACCATGCTTGCAGCCCCACACGACCGCATACCCGACATCAGCCGCCTGGCCAGCCTGCTGGCCGACCCCGGCCGCGCGCTGATGCTGCTGCTCTTGCAAGACGGCCGCCTCTACCCGGCCAGCGATCTGGCCCAGGCCGCCGGCCTGTCGCCGCAAGCGGCCAGCAACCATCTGGCCAAGCTGCTGCACGGCCAGGCGGTGCGGGTGGAACAGCGCGGCCGCCACCGCTATTACGGCCTGGCCAGTACGGCCATCGCCCACGCGCTGGAAGCGCTGTCCGCCGCCGCCGGCGAAAGCCGGAGCGCGGTGCGCCCCAAGGGCAATGCCGACATCCGCCTGGCGCGCAGCTGCTACGACCACCTCGCCGGCCGGCTGGGCATCGCCGTCGCCGACTTCCTGCAACAGCAGCAACTGCTGCAACGGCGCGAGGAGCGCGAGTTCGCGGTGACGCCGGCTGGCGCGGACTGGCTGGCGGCGCGGCTGGACATTCAACTGGCCGGCATCGCCCGCCCGCGCCGGCCCTTGGCGCGCGCCTGCCTGGACTGGAGCGAGCGCCGCGACCACATCGCCGGCAGCCTGGGCGCGGCCTTGTGCCAGGCCTTCTTGCTGCGCGGCCTGACCGAGCGCCGCAGCGACAGCCGCGCCTTGCGGATCACGCCGGCCGGTTATGCCTTCTTGAAACAGGAATGTGGAGTGGGCAGCGAGCAGTTGCGGGGGGATTAAAGCAGTTTGCGCGAGGGGGCGCGGCGGATGAGTCCTTGGGCAGTGTCGGCGGAGGATATCCTCCCACCCAAGCAAACCATCCGCCCTAGGGCGGAGCGCAGCGATGCCCACGCGGAAACGCGATGGAATCGATGCTTGGGTCTTGGCGGCGGGCTTTGGTGGGTATCGCCTATCGGCTCCACCCACCCTACAAATACCCCCGACCAAACCATCCGCCGTAGGGTGGGTGGAGCGTAGCGATACCCACGCGGAAACGCGATGGGATTGATGCTTGGGTCTTGGCGGCGGGTTTTGGTGGGTATCGCCTATCGGCTCCACCCACCCTACAAATACCCCCGACCAAACCCCCTGCCGTAGGGTGGGTGGAGTGCAGCGATACCCACGCGGAAACGCGATGGGATCGATGCTTGGGTCTTGGCAGCGGGCTTTGGTGGGTATCGCCTTTCGGCTCCACCCACCCTACAAATACCCCCGACAAAACCATCAGCCGTAGGGTGGGTGGAGCGCAGCGATGCCCACGCGGCAACGCGATGGAACCGATGCTTGGACCTTGGCGGCGGGGTTTGGTGGGTATCGCCTACGGCTCCTCCCACCCTACAAATACCCCCGACCAAACCATCCGCCGTAGGGTGGGTGGAGCGCAGCGATACCCACCGCAAGGCGTTTAGCTGTTTCGCAGGCGGATGCGGCGGAAGCGCGCTTCCAGGCTGAAGCGCTGTCCCAGCGCCAGGTAGATCTGGTGCTGGCTGTCTACATGGCGGTAGACCCGGACCCGGTCGGCGCCCAGCAGCATCATGATTTCCAGATAGTTGAAAAAGCCCATCCACTGGCCGCGTCCGTCGCGGTCGTCAAAATCGATGTCGCGCGCCACGCGGCTCAGCAGGCCTTTGCCGACGTATTCACGATTGTCCTTCAGCCATTGCAACAGGTGAGCCGCGCATTCGCGGCCGTAGGCGTGGTCGGCGAGGAGATCCTTGCTGGGCGTGGGCATTTGCCAGTAATGCGGGTAGGTGCGGCCGGGGCAGAGACGAACAAAGGGAAGCAGGGCTTCCTGCTGTTCCAGCGAGTGCAGTTTGTAGCGGCGGCGACGGGGGAAGTTTTGAGCGTGATGCATGGTGTTTCTCCTGCTGTGACACAAGATAAACCACCTGCCGGGCGAGGCTGAGGTATTGGCAGGCGCGTGGCAGGATTGGCGTACCGGGCTTAAACCAAACCGGTGAGTGCATGGCACTCTCCCACCATGCGCCTGCCAAATGGCGCGGCCATGGTAAAGCAGCCCGCGCTGTATCCAGCGAGGGCCAGTTGGTTTAAGCGGACGGGACGCCAATCCCGTGTGCCGCGTGTGGGCGGCAACGTGGGGATTGTTGCCGAGGGGGCGGTTGGGGTCAAGGTGGGGTGGTTGGTTTGCTTGAGCGTGGCTTACTTGTTGAGTGATCTGGTTTTGAATCCGCTGCGCGGATGATGGTTTTCATTGCCGGGGCTGCCCGGCAGGCAGGAAGGGGAACAACTCGGCCAAATTCCCTATCACTGAGCGAATCAAAGATTCGCACGTAGACACCCCAAAGGCCGCCCTGCAAGCCTGGCCTACGGCTTCCCGCCGGGTCCCGTCAGGCCCGAGGCGCGGCTGAACTCGCGATTTGCTAACGTCAAATCGCTCAAACAGGGCAGCCGCTTAAAACCTCGGGCCTGCCACCCGGCGGCAGGCTTGAAGGGACCAGGGGCGCGTCGGATACATGCTTTCTTTTAGGGAGCTAGGCTTATCCACAGACAAGAGCAATGGGGTCAAGTTATTCACAGAAATGACCCACTTCGCTAAACCACCTCTCTTATTCAAAAAAGACCACCTTGTGTAGCGCCCAAGTGTCCCCTCGGGGCGCGCCGGAGAAAAAGGGGTCTGCAAGGTTTTAAGCGGCTGCTTTGTTTGAGCGATTTGACGCTAGCAAATCGCGAGTTCAGCCGCGCCTTGCAGGCCCCTTTTTCTTCGGGGTTTCGCGTCCTGGGGGACGAGGGGGGCTGGAAGGGGGCGGCGGCCCGCCCCCTCCCCGTTCGCCGCGCGGAAAGCGGCACCTAAATCATCATCCGCGCAGCGGACTCAACAGAAAAGCCCTCACAAATCACAGCGCAATCAAAGGAGGACACATCTCTCCGTGAAAGCAGATTCAACAAAGCAACCCTCTCCAAATACAGAGCAATCTATCGAACACCCCCGCCTCCCCTGCTACACTAAATCCCCGCCATGACCCCGGCATCCCCACCATGCACACCGCCCCCGCCCTCATCATCATCGACATGCAACAAGGCATGAGCCGCCCCGAAGCCGGCCCGCGCAACAACCCCCAGGCCGAAGCCAATATCGCCCAACTGCTGAACGCCTGGCGCCAGGCCGGCGCGCCGCTGCTTCACGTACGCCACATCTCCCGCACCCCCGGCTCGCCGTTCTGGCCCGGACAGCCCGGCGTCGAATTCCAGCCGGCGCTGGCCCCCCTGGCCAGCGAACACGTGATGGAAAAGAACGTGCCGGACGCCTTCGCCCACAGCGGCCTGGAACGCTGGCTGCGCGTACGCGGCATCGAACAACTGCTCATCGTCGGCGTCAGCACCAACAACTCGGTGGAGGCCACCGCCCGCAGCGCCGGCAACCTCGGCTTCCGCACCCTGGTGGCCGCCGACGCCTGCTTCGCCTTCGACAAGGCGGACTACGCCGGCACCCCGCGCAGCGCCGACGAGGTACACTCAATGGCGCTGGCCAATCTGGACGGAGAGTACGCCCGCGTCGTGCTGTGCGCCGACATGCTGCGGCAGCTGCAATAAACCCTGATCAGGAGCCCAACCATGCAATTCGCCTACACCATTCTCTATGTCTCCGACGTCGCCGCCTCGCTGGCCTTCTTTGAAAACGCCTTTGGCATGAAGCGCCGCTTCCTGGACGAATCCGGCGATTACGGCGAGTTGGACACCGGCGCCACCACGCTGGCTTTCGCCGCCCACCCGCTGGGCCGCAGCAATCTGCCGGAAGGCTATGTGGCGGCGGACGCCTCGCCGCTGCCGCTGGGCATGGAGATCGCGCTGACGACCGACGACGTGGCCGCCGCCCACGCCCAGGCCTTGCGCCACGGCGGCGTTGAGCTGCAAGCGCCCTCGCTCAAGCCCTGGGGCCAGACGGTGTCCCATCTGCGTTGTCCGGATGGGCTGCTGCTGGAGCTATGCTCTCCGATCTAAAACGCCAGCCCAACCCCAACAGCAGCACGACTCCGGCCAAGGCGGCCAGCGCCAGTTGCGGCCACGGCCCGGAGCCGCGCAGCGGGAACAAGACAAGCCCGGCGACGATCAGCGGCGCGCACGCCGCCGCGCCCTGGCGCGCCAGCCTTGACGGCAAGCCCTGCCCCAGCCGGACGGCCAGCAGCGCGCCGGTCAAGCACACCCCGGCCAAGGCGGCCAAGGCCAGGCCGGGCAGACCCAGCCAGCGCGGCAGCGTCAGCAACAGCGCGGCGCTCAGCGCGCTGCCGGCCAGTTCCACCGCCAACGGGCCGCGGGTGTCGCCGCCGGCGTAGCAATAGCGCGCCAGCAGCGCGTTCCAGGCGCCGAACACGATACCCGGCGCGTACAGCGCCAGCAGCAGCGGCAGCTCGCTCGCGGCCAAGCCGGCCGGCAGCAGCAGCGTCACCAGCGCCGGCGCGGCGCCGATCAGTCCGGCCGCCGCCGGCAGGGTCAGCAGGCCGCAGGCGGCCAGGCCGCGGTCCAGCAGCCGCAGCCGGTCCGCGTCCTGCGCGCCGCTCATCTTGCTCAACAAGACCTGGTTCAAACTCATCAAGGCGATCAGCGGCAGATTGATCAGCTTGCGCGCCAGATTCAGCAGGGTAATCGTCCCCTCGCCCAGCAGCGAGGCGGCCAGGCGCTCCAACAAGCCCAGGCCCTGGCTGGCGGCCCCGCTGGCCAGCAGCGGCCACAGCCGCCGCCAGACCTGCCGGACATCGCCGCGGCCGGCGCGCAGCCAGGGCCGCCAGCCCAGCCGCCAGTTGCCGGGCAGCAGCGCCGCCGCCATCAACCCGCTGCCGGCCAGAAAGCATTTCGCCAGCGTCGCCGCCGCCGCGGCCGGCCCAGCCCAGTACAGATAGAGCGCCGCCGGCAGATTGAACAGCAGCGAGCCCAGTCCTGCCAGCAGGAAGCGGCCCTGCGCTTGCAACGGCGCCGCCAGCACCGCCTGAGCCAGCAGGCCGGGCGCCAGCCAGGCCAGCCAGCGCAAAGCGGCGGCGGCCGATTCCGCGTGAGCGGCGCCGATGCCGGGGGCCAGCGCCCGCGTCAGCCACGGGGCGGCCAGGCTCAGCAGCGCCGCCAGACCCAAGCCCGCGGCCAGCCAGTGGCGCAGTTGACCGGCCAGCCAAGCGCAGCGCCGCTCCGGCGTCTGCGCTTGCCACAAGGGCAGCAGCGCGGCGGACAGCAAGCCGCCGGCCAGCAGGGTGCGCAAGGCTTCCGGCAGGAACATCGCCACCAGAAAGGCGTCGCTGCGCCCGCCGGCCCCCCAGGCGGCCACCAGCAGCCACTCGCGGGCGAAACCGGCCAGCAGGCCGGCCAGCGTGGCCAGGGTCAAGAGCGCGGCGGAACCGAACATGGGCTCAATGTCATTAGTGGAACAGGGTGAACAGCCCCTTGCCGCCCACCTTGTAATTGAGATCGCGCGGCCGTTCGCCCATGGGCTTGGCCCCGCTGCCGCCGACGATCTTGTACGGCGCCACTTCCTTGCCCACCACGGTGTTGGCGGTGACCACCGCGCCGCGGCCGATGCGCGCGCCGTGGCCGATCAGCGCGCCGGTGGCGATCCAGGCGTAGTCGTCGATATAGACCGGCGCGGACACCGACCAGAATTCCGGCGCGCTCAGGTCGTGACTGCCGGCGATGATCTTGGCGTAGGAGGCGATGGCGACGTGATCGCCGATGATCAGCCCGGCGCGCGCGTCCAGCAGGCAGTGCCAGGCCACGCAGCTGTCCGCGCCTATCACCAGATTGTTGACGCCCAGCACCTCGGTGTTGCGCCACACGCTGGAGCCCTTGCCGATGCGCGCGCCGCCCAGGCGCAGCCAGGCCAGCCGCAGATGGTGGGACGGCAGCTTGTTGATCAGGATGTTGTAGCCCTGCTCCCAGGCGCGCAGCCAGCGGTCCTTGAAAGTGGCCCAGTTGAGGCCGTAACGCGGCACCAGCTGGGTGGGCACTTCGTCGCGCAAGAGCGCGTAGAAGCGGCTCGCCAAGGGGTGCGGGATGCGGCTTTCCATGTCGACGGAGACGATGGACACGCGCGGTTCCGCGGCGTCGCCCTCCTCGAAGGCCACGTTGTTGGCCAGCATCCAGTCGTAGGCGGCGGCCAGTTCCGCCGCCGGCGCGCCCAGACGCGCGGCGTAGCCGTCCAGCCGCTCGCGCAGCGCGCTGCTGTGGTAAATGCGGTGGCGCAGCGTCAGCGCCGGCGCGGCGGGAAGATCGGTGGGTTTCATCGCGGTTTCGCTTTCGGATCAACGGTTTTCGGGCCGGAGGGCGCGACGGCGCTCAATAGCGGATCGCCGCGGCCGGCCAGCCGGCGCGCCGCTTGCAGATTGACGCCCATCAGCAGCCAGAACAGGCCGATCAGCACCATGGTGAAGCTGTAGTAGTGGTCGAACAGGCCGGTCAGCAGCGCCGCCAGCAGGCCGGACAGGGTGCCGAGCCAGATCGCGCGCTCCGGGTCCAGCGCGGACAGCGGGCCGCGCGGCCGCGCCTCGCGCCACCAGGCGACGGTGACGGCGACGAAGAGCAGCATGCCGGGCGCGCCCAGCTTGTAAACGTAATTGAGCCAGAGGTTGGAGATGCCGAGCAGGCCGCTGTCCGGCGGCGGCGGATCCACTTTGAAGCCCAGGCCCAGCGGATAGGCGCGCATCGCGTCGGGGAAGCGCCGGTATTCGTCCATGCGGATTTCCGTACTGGCGTTGCTGGCGGAGAAGGTGGTGGCCAGGCGTTCCTGCAAGGGCGGATAGAACAAGACCAGGGCCAGGCCCAGCGCCGCGGCCAGGCCGATGATGCGGCCGGCGTGCGGCGCGCGCCGCCAGCTCAGCCACAGCAAGACCAGCGCCAGGCTGACGATGGCCCCGCGCGAGATGCTGAACAGCAGGCCGGCCGCGCCCAGCAGCGCCACCGTCAGGCCCAGCAAGCGCCGCCAGCCGCGCTGCGCCAGGCCATAGAAGAAGGCCAGCGGCAGGAAGAGCGCCAGCGCGCCGCCGGTGAGATTGGGATGCACCCAGGGCGAGGCCATGCGGGTGTAGTTGGCGGAGAAGATGTCGCGCACCGCTTCCGGATGGGCGTAGCGCAGTTTTTCCAGCACCGGGATGAAGCTGTTGGCGTCGCGGTCCTTGAGGAAATAGCCGATGGACAGCAACAGCATGGCCAGCGTGCCCAGCAGCAGCGTCACGATCAGGCGGTCGCGGCTGCGTTCGTCCGGCAGCAGCAGCGGCGCCAGAAACAAGGCGGACAGATTCAGCAGCCAGCGCGCCCAGTTGACCGGGCCGTTGCCGTCGGCCTGCACCATCAGTTGGCCCGCCAGAAACGGCAGCAGGCTGAAGGCCATCAGCCACAGCAGCAGCTCTTCGGCGCGACCGCGCGGCCATTGCAGGAGACCGACGGCCAGCCGCGGCAGCGCCCCCAGCCAGGCCAGGCCCAGCAAGGCCTCGGACACGGTGACGCGCACGCCCAGTTGCACCGTGGCGTAAGGCGCCAGGGTGGCGGCGAGGCCGAACAGCGCCAGTCCCAGCAAGGGCGCGCGCAGCACGGCGACGCCGGCGCAGGCGGCGGCCAGCGCCAGCGCGGCGGCGGCCGGGCTGAGCAGGGCCAGCAGGCCGCCGAACAACAGCCCGCAGCTCAGGGCGAGCGCGCGATTCAGCGGCGTCATGCCAGCAGCCTGTCCAGCAGTTGATCCACGCGGCGGCGGTAGGCGTCCATATCGTAGCGGCGCGCCCAGGCGCGGTTGGCGTCGACATCGCCGTCCGGCCCGGCCGCGGCCAGCCGGTGCATCAAGGCTTGCAGCTCGCCGCCGTCGTTGGGGGCGAAACGCGCCGCTTGCGGCGGCGCGACCTCGTCCAGCGCGGAGCCGGTGGCCACCGCCACCGGCGTGCCTTGCGCCAGCGCCTCGATCACCGGCAGGCCGAAGCCTTCGGCGTAGGACGGCTGCCATAGCCGTTCCGCCCCCGCGTACACCGCGCTCAGCATGGCGTCGTCCAGATCGCTGAGCCAGATCAGGCCGTCCAGCCGCCGCAGCTCAGCCGGCAGGTCTTCCGGCCGCGCCACGAGCGCCAGCGCCGGCAGGTCCGGCTGGCGCTGACGCGCTTTCCGCCATTGCTCGACGAACCAGGG
Source organism: Chromobacterium sp. HL1 (assembly GCF_057418835.1). Lineage (NCBI taxonomy): Bacteria > Pseudomonadati > Pseudomonadota > Betaproteobacteria > Neisseriales > Chromobacteriaceae > Chromobacterium > Chromobacterium sp. HL1. Next base: position 5,188,904 of record NZ_CP162399.1, on the reverse strand, counting down.
CATGTTCTTGCGCGGCTCGCGCGCGCCCACCGCCAGCCAATAACGCGCCGGCAAGCCGGCCGGCGGCTCCGCGGCCGGCCTCGCCGGCTGCGGCACCGCGTTGGGCAGCAGCGCCAGCTTGGCGCGCTGGCGCGGGAACAGCCGCGCGGCGGCGTCGGCGGTGAATTGCGACGGCGTCCAGACCGCGTCGGCGCGTTGCAGGGAGCGCGCGGTGCCGGCCCAATCGATCACGCGATAGGCCAGCGCGCGCAGCAGGCTGACGTGGTAGTTGTCCAGGGTCAGCTGGAACACGTCGTGCAACAGCATGGCGTAGCGCACGCCGCCGGGCGCGCGCCAGGGCGGCAGCCCGGTGTTGGCGGTGGCGATGTAAAGATCCAGCCGCCGGGCGCGGATGGCCTGTGGCAGAAAGCGGCATTCGAAATGCCAGCGCTCGCGCGGGCGATGCAGCCCGTCGGCCGGGCTGGGCCGCGCCGGGCATTCCGCCAGCCTCCGGTGGGGATGGTCGGCCGGACAGGCGGTGAAACGCAACACTTCCACGTTCGGCCGCGCCGCCAGCGCGGCCTCCAGCGCCAGCACTTGCCGCGCGATGCCAGAGCGCGGCGCGGCGGTCACCGGGCGGTAGTCAATTCCGATGCGCATGTCTCAGCTCCCGGTACAAGGTTTCCAGCTGGTCGGCGGCGATGGCCCAATCGTGCCGCCGCCGCACGAATTCGCGCCCGGCCGCGCCCAGGCTGGCCGCGCGCTCCGGCCGGCTCAGCAGCGCGGCCGCCGCCTCCGCCAGTTGCTCGGCGTCGTCGCCGCGCAGGTATTCGCTGTCGGGACGCAGGTCCAGCCCGGACGCGCCCTGCGGCGTGCTCAGCAGCGGCAGGCCGGCGGCCAGCGCCTCCAGCACCTTGAGCTTGGAGCCGCCGCCCTGGCGCAGTCCGGCGATGAAGGCCGCGGCGCGCCGCTGCTGCGTCGGCAGTTCCGGCACGAAGCCCAGCCACTCCAGCCGCGCGTCCGGCCAGCGCCGCGCCCAGTCCTCCGGCATCGCGTAGCCGCATATCGCCAGCCGCGCCCGCGGCAAGCGCCGCCACAGCCTAGGCATCACTTCCGCCGCCAGCCAGGCGGCGGCGTCGCGGTTGGGCGGGTATTCGAAATTGCCGACGAAGAGCAGACGCTGGCTGGCGTAATCCGGGCGGACTTCGGCGAAGGCGTCGGCGTCCACGCCGTTGATCACCACGTCCACCAGCCGGCCGCTGTGCTGGGCCATCGCCGCGGCGTCCTCCCAGGTGACGGCGGCGACGCGCTCGGCGGCGTTCAGCGCCAGGGCCGCCCAACGCCGGTAACGCCAGCGGTCCCACCAGACGAAGGGCGCGCACCAGCGCGGCAGATGCTGATAGGTGGCCGCGCCCAGTTCGGACTCGACATTGTGCTCGGTCAGCAAAAAGGGCTGACGGCGGCGGTCCAGCGCTTCCAGGAAGGGCTGCAAGCCGTAGCTGTGCTCGATCTGCACCACGTCCCAGCGCTGGCGCAGCAGGCCGTCGAATGTGCGGCTCAGATCAGGCGACAGGCCGTTGACGCTGGCCAGCATCGGGTAGGGTCCCAAGGCCGCCGCCAATAGCGTCAGCGGGTGCTTCAGCGGCCGGCGCGGCAGCACGATCAGCCGTTCCACAATGCCTTCCAGCTGGCGGCGGCAGGCCTCGCTGGCCGGTTCCTTGCTCTGCACCAGCAAGGTGATGCGGTGGCCGCGCGCCGCCAAGGCGCGCAGCAGCTGGAACTGGCGCAGCTTGCCGCCGCTGGTGGTGGGCCAGGGCAGATACGGCAGGGTCCATAGAATGCGCAGCGGCGGACAGCCGCCAAGGGAAAGAGAGGCCGGCTTCATTCTCGCCACTCCAGGATTTGCAGCTGCGGCTTCACCGCCACGCTCAGGCTGTCGCCGGCGGCGCTCAAGACGGCGCTGCTTCCGCTCAAGGGCTGGCGCAGCGTGGCGCGGGCGACACCGGGCAAGCGCGCCGCGCCGCCGTTCGCGCTCCAGAACATCCACAGGCGCGCGCCGTCCGGCTTGCGCCAGGCGATGCTGTACAAACCGTCCGGCGCGGCGTCCAGGCGCGGCGGCGGCGCCGGCTCCAGCCGCGGGCCGGTGATGGCGAGAAAGCGCGCCAGCGCCTTGTAGGCGGGCTTGGGCTTGCCGTTCAGATCCAGCAAGCCGTAACCGCGGTCGCGCGCGCTGGCGCGCTGGTCCAGATCGGACAGCGCGAACAGAAAGACGCGGTCGTAGTCCAGCGCGCTCATCAGCGCCAGCCGGCGCAGTAAATAATCCGCCTGGCCGTCGCGACCGATGATGTCCTGCTCTTCCTTGGGGCCGGCGTAACTGGACCAGCCCCATTCGGTGGCCCAGATGCCCGGCGCCTTGACCTGGCGCAGCCGGGCGTTGATCTGCTGAGCGCGCAGCACGAAGTCCCGCGTTTTAGGATCATCGCCCTCAGGCTGCTGGCTGTAGGGATGGTAGGCGACGATGGTTTTCAGATTCAGCGTGCCCTTCTTGCCCAGTTCCTCCAGCATCAGGCCGCCGCGCACCGGCATCTGGCTGTAATAAGCCATGCCGGCCATCACCACCGGCTTGCCCGGCGCCGCGGCGCGCAGCGCTTCCGCGCTGGCCTGCAACAAACGGCCGTAACCTTCCGGGCTGGGCAGCGGCCGCCAGAAGCCGGGCAGGTTGGGTTCGTTCCACACCTGCCAGGCGTCCACCGCCGGATAGCGCTTGGCCAACATGGCCATGCGCTTGGCGAACACCTTGTCGTCCTTGGGCGGGTACTGGTCGCTGGAACCAAGCAGCGGCGGCACGCTGCTGGCGAAGGGCGCCGATCCCACCAGGTAGAACACCGATTTGAGCTTCTGCGCCTTCAGCGTGTCCACCAGCTGATCCAGCGGCGCGAACACGAACTGGTTTTCCTTGGGTTCGTGGCGGTCCCAATGCAGGTCCACCCGCACCCAGCTCAGGCCCAGCGATTTGAGCTGCTGCATCTGGCGCTGGTATTGCTCCGGCGTGAACCAGAGGAAGTGCGCGTTGACACCGAGAAAGTCGCGCCACACCACCGGCCGGCCGGCGGTCAGCTCGGTGGTTTCGGCGCGCGGGCCGGCCGCGGCCAACGTCAGCGCCGCCGCCAGGACCAGCGCCCGCCACGCCGCGCCGCGCGCGCTAGCCATGCGCCCTCTCCCCCAGCGCGGTCTGGAACATGCGCAGAAACTGCGTCGCCACGCGCGGCCAGGCGCGTTCCCGCCCCAGGCTGCGCGCCTGTTCGCTGTGCAGACGCAAGCGCTCGGGCTGACGCAGCAGGCTGATCAGGGTCCGGGCCAGCGCCGCGCTGTCCCCGCGGGCGTAGACCTCGCCGTTGCCGAAGGAGGCCTCCTCGGCCAGCGCGCGCGCGTCGGAACAGACCACGCCGCGGCCGCAGGCCACGGCCCAGGACAGCGCGCCGCTGGCGCCGCACATCCGGCCCAGCAAGGCCAGCTTCCACGATTCCCGATACGGCAGCACCATGGCGTGATGGGCCTGGATCAGGCCGGGGATGTCGGTGGCCGGCAGGTCCGGCCGCCACTCCAGCATGTCCCGGTGCAGCCCCAGCAGGATGGCTTGCTGGCGCAGGGATTCCAGATAAGAGCCGGAGCGGCCGAAGGCGACGTCCGGCGCCACCCCGCCCGCCAGGGTCAGCCGCACCCGGTCCCGGGTGTCCGGTTCTTGCTGCAGCAGGGCCAGCGCGTCCAGCACATCCTCTATGCCCTTGCCCTGGTAGATGTAGCCGAAGTACAGCAGCCGCAACGGCCCCTGCGGCGGCAAGGCCGGCAGCGGTTCGACGGCGATTTCGCGATTGCCGTGCGCAATGTGGAACACCCGGCCGTCCGGCAAGCGCATCCGCCGGGCCAGGCCTTCCGCGCCGGTGGCCGTCAGCGTCACCAGCCGGGTCAAGCGCCGCGCCAGCCGCCGCTCGCGCGCCAGCGTCAGCGGGGCGGCCAGCAAGGCCGCGGCCTGGGCCAGCGGGCGCGGCAGCCGCCGCGGCAAGCCGGGCGGCCGCCAGACCAGGCGTTCCGGATCATGGACAGTGGCCGTCAGCCTCAGCCCCGGCTGATGGCGCGCCAACCACTCCAGCGCCATGAATTCGCCGCAGCGGCCGCCGCCCAGTTCTGCGTGCACCAGATCGAAACGCCGCCAGTCCACGTTCTGCATCTGCCAGGACAGTTCCAGCGCATTGAGCGCCAGCGGCTGCCCGTCCAGCGGGGAGACGACGCTGACGCCTTCGTCTTCCAAAGCCCGACGCCAGGCGTCGGCGTAGTCGGCGATGCCGTTTTGCTCCGACGGCAGCGGAGCCAGCAGGGCGATCTTCATCGGCCTTCTCCTTTCCAACGCGCCGCGCCTCTCAACACGGCGGCGGGGATTTCAAAACGGCGGCGGTTGAGCACAATGCCGTCTACCTGTCCGAACGCGGCGCCCAGGATGGCCAGCGCGTTTTCCACCACCGGCACCGTGGAGGCGCGCGCCTCCACCACCAGCAAGATCAGATCGGCGCGCTTCAGCTGCACGAAGGCCTGCTGATTGTCGAGCAGCGCCGGCGCTTCGATCAGCGCCACCTCGCCGGCGGCGACGCGCGCGTCCCCGGCGGCCAGCCGCGCCGGCACGCCGCGCTCGGCCAGCACCCGCAAAAAATGGCCGGCGACGAAGCTGACGCCCTCGCCGCGCCGCGACGACGCCAGGCCGATGACCAGGCCGTCCCGCGCCAGCTTGTCGGCCGGCAACTGGCTGTACAGGCGATAGACGCTGGCCTCGAAGGCCGGTGGCGGGGTCCGCCCCGGTTCCAACTCCATCAGCGTGCTCCACAGCGGCACGCCGAAACGGCGCTCTACGCCGCCGCCGTCGTGGATGCGCTGGTCCAGCAGATAGCACAGGTAAAGGGCGAACAGGCCCACCGCCAGGCCGGCCGGCGCCGCGGCCAGCAGGATGGCCAGGCTCTTGGGAAACACTCGCGCCGGGCTGAAAGTGGCCTGCTCTATCACCGCGATATTGCTGATGCGGCTGTTGTCCAGCTCGCGGTCTATGCGCGCTTTTTCCAGGCTGTCGCGGTAGAGCAGGTAGTTCTTTTCCGCCACCGCCAGATTGCGTTCCAGCCGCGACAGCTCCGGCTCCACGCCGAGAATGCGCGCGCGCTCGTCCTTCAGCTCGGCGATGGCCTTGTCGTAAGCCGCCACCTTGGCCTTCAGCTCGCCGGCGCGCATGCCGCGCTCCAACTTGCCGCGCTCCAGCAGATTGACGAGGTCGCTGGGCGCGCGGTTTTCCGAGCGCTGCACCGTGTCTTTTTCCCGGGCGATCAAGTTCTTAAGCGCGGCGATGTTTTCATCCAGTTCGCGGATGGGCGGCGCGTCCGGCAGATAGGTCTTGAGCTTGTCCAGCCGTTCCAGCTCCAGGCCGTTGAGCTTGAGCTTGAGGTCTTGCCGCGCCGGGTTCAGGCTCAGTTCGCGCTCCTTGACGATTTCGCGCGGCAGCTTGCCGCCGCTGGCCTGGGCGTTGGCGATGCCGCCCTGCATCGCCGTCCACTCCGCCTGATCGGCGCGGCGCGCCGCCTCCAGCTTGTTGAGCTGGTCGGTGAGGCTGTCCAGACGCTCCTTGGAGCTGATGCCGTCGATCTGGCGCAATTGCTGGCCGATCCGCTCCTTGTAGCCGGCGATCTGCTCGGCCAGCTTGCCGCTTTCGGTTTCGTAAAACGCGTACAGGCTTTTGCGCCCCAGCGCGCGGCTGCGCTCGTCGATGTACAGCGCCAGCCATTTGTTCAGCACTTGCCGCGCCACCGCCGGATCATCCCAGCTGAAAGCGATTTCCATCACCGCCGAACCGCTTTGGTGGCTGACGCTGAATTGCTTTTCCAGCTTGGCGGCCAGCCGCTCCTGCGGCGTCTGCGTTTCCACCACCCCGATCAGGGCCAGCGCGTCGCGCGCGCCGTCCAGCACAGCGCCGGCCGCCTGCTTTAGCCGATGCTTGACGGTTTTCCACCAGCCTTGCGGCGGCGGCGAGCGCATCTCGTTCAGGTAGTAGTCGGCCACTTGGTGGATGATGGGGCGGCCGGTCAGCAGCTTTTCCTCGTCGACGATGGGATCGCGCTGAGTGCTGGGCGCCACCAGCGTCTGACGGTCGGCGTATTCGATCGGCAACGTACTGGTGTCGCGGCCGGGTTTGACCAGCAGCCGCGCTTCGGATTCGTAGCGGGCCGGCAGCAGGAAGGCGCCCAGCGCCGCCACCAGCACGGTGGCGACGAAGGCCCATTTGAACTCGCGCCGGAAGATGAAGAACAGGCGGGCCAGGTCGCGGAAGGAGCGGATTTCTATCATATCGCTATCGCCGGTGCGGACCAGGGGCTAGCCGCCGGCCTTGATGGTGGGGTTGTTCTGGATGTTGACGTTGTTGCTGCCCTTGCCGCCCAGGTCGTAATTCAGTCCTATGCCTATCGCCTTGGAGAAGGGCAGCAGCTGGTTGACGTACATGTCCACGCCTTCCACCGCCTTGCCGATGGCGGACTTGGGCACGAACACGATGTCGCCGCGCTGCAGCATCACCCCGCGCCGTCCGGCGGCCGGGTCCAGCATCCGCGCCAGATCGGTGAAATAAATCTGATACAGGCCGGTCTCGTCCATGCGCAGCAGCGCCACGTGCTCGCTGTCGGCGGACGGCAGCACGCCGCCGGCGCCTATCACCGCCTGTTCGATGCTGGCGGCGGCGCTCAGCTCGAAGGCGGACGGATTGCGCACCGCGCCGCCGACGAAGACGCGGTTGCCCGGCGCGATGGCGATGTTGACGGTGACTTGCGGCTGGCGGTACAGCGCGGACAGCCGCTCGGTGATCTCCGCCCCTATCTCCTCCGGCGTGCGGCCGCCGCCGCGGACCAGGCCGGCGTTGGGATAAGAAAAGCTGCCGTCCGGGCGCACGAAGAACAGCGCCATCTCGTCTTTTTCCGCCGGGGATTGCGCGTCGCGGACGATGCGCAGGGTGTCGCCGTTCATCACCCGCGTCGTCGGCGGCGGCAATTGGCTGATGTCGCGCAGCGCCAGCCGCCGCGCTTCCACGGTCTTGGCGTCCGGCAGCGCGATGGTGCTGGGGGTGGAACAGGCCGTCAGTCCGCCCACAAGGGCGGACAACAAGACGGCGGCGAGCTTGGCGGTGGTCATCGCGTTCATTTCCAGTAAGCGGGGAACATGCTGAGGCGGCGCTTGAGCGCGCGCGGCAGCCAGCGTTCGACATGGCCCAGCCGGTAGCCGGCCAGCTTGAGCGCGCAGCGCAGCAGCACTTCGGACTGCCGCCAGGGCTGGCCGGCGCGGCGGACCGTCTCCAGTTCCGAACGCACAAAGCGCCGCCCTTCCGCCCCGGCGCGGCCGAAGCGTTCGGCGATCCAGCGCTCGCGGCCGTAGAACACGCCGATGTCGAAATAACGGCGCATTTCCTCCCACAGCCCGTAATCGTGGGAATGGTGGACGCAGGCGGCGGCTTCGTAGCGCACCGACCAGCCGGCCAGCAGCATGCGGCCGGCGACGTGGGCGTCTTCGGAGCCGATCACGTCCACGGGGAAACCGCCCACCCCGCGCAGCGCCTCGCGGCGATAAGCGGCGAAGGAGTCCGAGCTGAAACAGGTCTTGATGCCCAGCTCGGCGGCGTCGGCCAGCCGCTTGGTGCGGCTGAACGGCGGATAATTGAAGCGGCGCGCGTGCGCGCCCAGCAAGCCGGCGTCCGGCTGTGGCAGTTGACGGCCGTAGGCGACGCCGATGTCGTCCTCCGCCAGCAGCGCGTCGCGCAAGCGGCGCAAGGCGTCGGGGCCGGCGGGAATGGCGTCCTGGGTCAGATAGATCAGCACTTTGGCGTCGGTCAGCTCGCTGGCCAGCCGGCGGGTGCCGCCGTGATTGAAGTCCGCGGCGCGCACCGGCACCACGCTGGCGCCGGCGGCCAGCAGGCGCGCCCGGCTGCCGTCGCTGGACTCGCTGTCCAGCACCAGCCATTCGTCCGGGCGCAGGCTTTGCGCCGCCAGCGCCGGCAGCAGCCGGTCCAGATGGCGGCCGGCGTTGCGCACCGGCAGGATCAGCGCGGTTCGGCTCACGGCGCGGCCTCCGAACGGCCGTAGTCGTCGGCGAAGCGCACGATGTCGTCCTCGCCCAGGTACTCGCCGCTCTGCACCTCGATCAACACCAGGTCGATCAGGCCGGGATTGCTCAATCGATGGGTTTCGCCGGCGGGAATGAAGGTGGATTCATTGGTGTGCAGCAAGCGCTCTTCTTGGCCGTGGGTCACCATCGCGGTGCCGCTGACCACGATCCAGTGCTCGCTGCGGTGATGATGCATCTGCAAGGACAGCGCCGCGCCGGGCTTCACCACGATGCGCTTGATCTTGTAGCGCTCGCTGTCCGCCAGCACGGTGTAATGGCCCCAGGGCCGCTGCGAGCTCAGGTGCAGCCGCCAGGCCGGGTGGTTCTGCTCCTGCAGCCGCCGCGCCAGCTCCCTCACGTCCTGACTGCGCTCGCGCTTGGCCACCAACAAGGCGTCCGGGGTGTCCACCACCGCCAGATTGTCCACGCCCAGCATCGCGATCAGCCGGCCGCGGCTCTGGATGAAGCAATCCCGGCTGTCCCGCAGCAAGGCGTCGCCGCTGACGCGGTTGCCGTCCGCGTCGGCCGGGAACTGCTCGGCCAGGCTGTCCCAGTTGCCGATATCGCTCCAGCCCAGCTCGCAGCGCACCACCGCCGCGGCGCGGGTATGCTCCATCACCGCGTAGTCGATGGAAATGTCCGGGCAGCGGCCGAAGCGCTCATGCTCCAGCGCGCGCAGCCTGTGGTCCGCGTGCGGGGACGCCGGGCTGTGCGCCAGGCAGTCCCGCACCGCCGCCAGCACCTGGGGCGCGTGTTCGGCCATCTCTGCGCACAGCGCGGCGGCGGAAAAACAGAACATGCCGCTGTTCCACAGATGACGGCCGCCGGCCAGATAGCTCTCGGCGGCGGCGCGGTCCGGCTTTTCCACGAAACGCGCCACCTCCTGGCCGTCGACGCCGATCGCCGCGCCGGCCTCGATATAGCCGAAGCCGGTTTCCGCGCGGCTGGGCGTCAGGCCGAAAACGACGATGCGACCGGCGGCGGCCAGCCGCGCGGCCTTCTCCACCGCGGCGGCGAAAGCGGCTTCGTCGGCAATCAGATGATCCGCCGGCAACGCCAGCAGCAGCGGGTTGGCCTCCGGCTCGCGCTCCAGCAGGTCCGCGGCGGCCGCCGCCAGCGCCGGCGCGGTGTTGCGCCCTTCCGGCTCCAGCAGCAGCTCCAGCGCCAGTCCGCCGGCGTTGACCGCCCGGCATTCGTCCAGGGTGCGCAGCTGCGCCTGCTGATTGGTGATGATCATCACCCGTTTCACCCCCGGCAGGCGCGCGGCGCGCAGAAAGGCTTTCTGCAACAGGCTCTGATCGTCGGCCAGCCGGATGAAGGGCTTGGGAAACGCTTGCCGGGACACCGGCCACAAACGGGTGCCGGCGCCGCCGGACACGATGCAGGGAATCAGTTCTGGTCTTGGGCTTTGCATGGCGGCCTCAATAGGCTTCGTCGGCCGAGAGCACGGCCGGCAGGGTGCGGATCAGGATGTAGGCGTCGAACCACAGCGACCAGTTCTCGATGTATTCGAGATCGTGCGCCACCCGGCGCTCTATCTTGGTCAGCGTGTCGGTCTCGCCGCGGTAGCCGTTGACCTGGGCCCAGCCGGTAATGCCCGGCTTGACCCGGTGGCGGGCGGAATATTCCGCCACCGCGTCCTCGAACAAGACGCCGGCGGCCTTGGTGGCGGTGGCGTGCGGACGCGGCCCCACCATGGACATGCTGCCGCCCAGCACATTGAGCAATTGCGGCAACTCGTCCAGGCTGGTCTTGCGGATGAAACGGCCGACGCGGGTCACGCGCGGATCGCGACGGGTGGTTTGCGCCTCGGCGTCCGCGTCGGCCTGCTCCACGTACATGGAGCGGAATTTGTAGACCTCGATCAGGCGGTTGTTGTAGCCGTAGCGCCGCTGCCGGAACAACACCGGCCCCGGCGAATCCAGCTTGATCGCCGCGGAGATCAACAACATCAGCGGCGCGGCCAGCGTCAGCGCGCAAGCGGCCAGCAACACGTCCTCGCAGCGCTTGAGCAAAGGCGACCAGCCCTTGAGCGGCCGCTCTGAAATATTGAACATGGGCAGCCCGGCCACCGCGCTCACCCGATGATGGGCGTGCCGCAAGCCCGCCATGTCCGGCGCCAGCAGCACCGTCACCGGCAAGCGCCGCAGCAGGCTGACCAAATCCCCCATCCGCTTGACCGCCGCCCAGGGCAGCGCCACCAGGATTTGCTGCACCTCGCCCTCGCGCACCATCGCTTCCAGCCGCTGCATGCCGCCCAAATAGGGCAGGCCGGCCATCGCGTGCTGCAAACGGTCGGAGCGGTCGTCGACGAAACCAATCACGCAAGCGCGGATGTCCGCGTTCTCCCGCAGGAAGCCGGCCAGCAGGTGGCCGCTGGCGGTACAGCCCAGAATCACCGTGCGTTGCAGGCCCACGCCGCGGCGCACCAGCCGGCGGCACCAGACGTGCACCAGCAAGCGCTGCGACAGCAAGAGCATCAGCGTCGTCGCGAACCAGACCGGCCATAGCCGGTCCGGCAAGGCCGCCAGCGCCGGCGACAGCCCGCGCGCCAGCCACAGGACCGCAAACAGCAGCGCGCACGCCGCGGCCAAGGGCCGCAAACGCAGCTGACGCAGAAACATGCCGCCGCCGTAGACGCCAAAGGCCTGAAAAGACAGCAAGGCCAGGACGCCGGCAAGCAGCAAGACCTGCACGGCCTGCCCGCGGGCCTCCGTCGAAACCGGCTCAAGCAGCAGCAAAACGCAGCCGGGCGCCAATACCATCGCCAAATGCGTCAGCCGAGCCAGCAGCCGCAGATAGGTCAAGGTCTCGGGGTAGAACTGCACCAAGCTGTCCACATTGCGAATTCGCATCACATAAACCGTTAAGTTTAATTTGCTTAAACAAAAACGCCTTTTCAGTTTAAAATTTTGCTTAAATGTCTTTAAATCTTTTACGCAATATCGCAGCAAAGCTTCTCCGACGCAACCAGATTTGCGTTACAGTTTGAAATCTGTTGTCAAAAAGAATGTAAAGCGGGCGCTCAAGCTGACTGCGCGGCGATTTATCGATTAAAATCACGACATCACCCCAGAAGGAACGATGCGATGTATCAGTCCGATTTCACCCAATTCATCAACGGCTTCCTGGAAGAGCATCCGGAAGTGGACAGCCAGCGCCGCGACCTGCGCCTGACCCTGTGGGATCGTCAAGTGAACGCCGACGACCAGGAACGCTGGAAAGAATCCCGCGTGCCGCAGCAGCCCTATGTTTACCAGCCGGAATAAGCCCGGCTCCCCGCCTGACCCGACGCCCGCGCCGCGGGCGTTTCCGATTGCACTGCACACCCCATGACCAGCCGCACCGTGGCGCTAGACGGCGCCTTGCACGATTACCTGCTGAACATCAGCCTCAGCGAACACCCGGTGATGCGCGATCTGCGCGAATTCACCGCCACCCACCGCATGGCCAAAATGCAGATCGCGCCGGAACAGGGCCAGTTCATGGCCTGGCTGGCGCAGCTGATAGGCGCGCGCCGCTATCTGGAGATCGGCGTATTCACCGGTTACAGCGCGCTGGCGGTAACGCTGGCGATGCCGGAAGACGGCCGCACGCTGGCCTGCGACGTCAGCGAAACCTTCACCGCCGTCGCTCGCGACTACTGGGCCCGCGCCGGCGTCGCCGAGCGCATCGAACTGGTGTTGCAACCGGCGCTCGCCACCCTGCGCCAACAGCTGGACGCCGGCCAGGCCGGCCAGTACGACCTGGCCTTCATCGACGCGGACAAACCCGCCTACCGCGACTATTACGAAGCCTGCCTGCAGCTGGTGCGCCCCGGCGGCGTGATCGCCATCGACAATATCTTCCTGTCCGGCCGCGTGGTGGAGCCCAAGCCGGAAGACCCGCCCGGCGTGCATCTGATGCACGACTTCAACGCCGGCCTGAAGCACGACCCGCGCATCCGCATGTGCGTGCTGCCGGTGGGGGACGGGCTGACCCTGTGCACGCGGCTGGCCTGAGCCCCACAGGCGACCGTGGCCATGAACTTTTCATGATCCGCCGCGGTCTGATCCGCTTCCCCCGGACACCTAGACCGGAGCCCGGTGTATCATGACCGCTTGCCAACGCTAACAGACGCTCCATGCTCAATCGCCGTCCCCGCCGCCAGATGAACCAGATGAACGTCGTGCCTTACATCGACGTGATGCTGGTGCTGCTGGTCATCTTCATGGTGACCGCGCCGATGTTCACGCCCGGCGTGATCGAAGTGCCCAGCGTGTCCCAGGCCGCCAGCATCGACACCCGTCCGCTGGAAGTGACCGTGGACGCCCAAGGCAAGATCCAACTGATAGACAACGACCGCAAGACCGACGTCGCCTCCGTCGCCGATCTTGCGGTGCAAATCCAGGCCTTGGGCGCGGCCGAACGCCCGGTGGCCATCTCCGCCGACGCCAACCTCAAATACGCCGAGGTGGTGCAGATCGCCGACAAACTCCACCAGGCCGGCGTCAAGCGCGTGGCGCTGACGGTCAAGCAGCAGAAGCAGGGATGATGGCCGCAGTGTCCACCTCGCCGCGTCCTTGGTCGCTGATCGTTTCGGTACTGCTGCACGTCGCCGTGGTCGGCCTGCTGCTGTGGGGCGGCTTCCATTCCCAAACCCTGCAGGAACAGGCGCCGGTGGCGCTGGAGCTGTGGACCACCGCGCCGCCGCCGCCCGCGCCGGCCGCGGTGACCGAACCCAAGCCCGCGCCGGTGACGGAACCGCCGCGCCCCGTCGTGGCCGAGCCGCCGGCCGACGTCAACCTGGGCCGCGACAAGAAACCGCCGGAACCGCCCAAGCTCAAGCCGGAAGCCAAGCCCGAGCCTAAACCGGAGCCCAAGCCGGAACCGGCGAAGAAGCCCGAAGCGAAAAGAGCGGACAAGCCCGCCGAGAAAAAACCGGAGGCCAAAGCGCCGCCGGCGCCGGCCGCCAAACCGCAGGCCAAGCCCAAGCCGTCCAAAACCTACAACCCGGAAGCCGACGACCTGTTGGCCAGCCTGGACAGCCCGCGCACCAGCGGCAAGGCCAATGCGCGCAGCGATCAGGCCGGTTCGCCCAACGGCGTGGCCGGCGGCGCGGCCAACGGCTCGTCGACGGCCAAGGCCGGCTGGATCAGCCGGGTCAAGGCCAAAGTCACCCCGCTGGTGCAAGTGCCGCCGGAACTGAGCGGCAACCCCAAAGTGGTGTTGCAGGTCAGCCTGCTGCCCTCGCTGGAAGTGAACCGGGTGCAGCTGCTGCAAAGCAGCGGCAGCAAGGCTTACGACGACGCGGTGCAAAGGGCGATCTGGGAAGCGAAAACCTTTCCGGCGCTGCCGCCCGGCGCCAATTTCAACGATGGCTACCGGCAGTTCAAGATGGAGTTCCGGCCCAAGTCATAAGGCGGACCAAACACAAGCCATGATGGACCGGCTGCGGCGTCGCCTCATGCCGATAGACTGATTCGAGGGAACTAATGTCCAGCTTCAAAACTCTGTTGAATATGCTGCTCGTCACGCTGGGCCTGATGGCCGCAGGCGGCGCGCAAGCGGAAATGACCATCGAGATCGTCGGCGGCGGGGCCAATCGCCACGCCATCGCCATCGCGCCGTTCAAGGACGAAGCCAACGCCCAGGGCGGCCTGAGCCCGGTGATCAAGAACGATCTGACGATTTCCGGCGTCTTCCGCATGGTGGACGCCGCCGGCGTGGCCAATACGCCGTTTGAGCCCGCCGACATCCGCTACCCGCTGTGGCAGGCCGCCGGCGCGCAGTCCGTCGCCATCGGCAAAGTGGAGGCGGCGGGCGGCGGACAGTTGAAAATCAGTTTCCGGCTGATGGACGTCGCGCAGAAGAAGCAGCTGACCGGCGGCGAATTCACCGTCACCCCGGACCGCACCCGCCAGGTGGCGCACGCGATCGCCGACATGATCTACGAGGCGATCACCGGCCAGAAAGGCTTCTTCAACACCCGCATCGTTTACGTGCTGAAGACCGGCGGCAGCTATCTCTTGCAAGTGGCGGACGTGGACGGCGGACGCGCCCAGACCATTCTGCGCTCCAGGGAGCCCATCATCTCCCCCAGCTGGAGCCCGGACGGCGGACGCATCGCCTATGTGTCGTTTGAAAGCAAGAAGCCGGTGGTCTGGGTGCAGAGCCTGGCCACCGGCCAGCGTTTCGCCGCCGCCAACTTCAAGGGCAGCAATTCCGCGCCGGCCTGGAGCCCGGACGGCGGCAAGCTGGCGGTGGTGCTGACCACCAGCGGCAATTCGCAGATTTACGTGATCAACGCCAACGGCGGCGGCGCGCGCAGGCTGATGTACAACGGCGGCATCGACACCGAGCCCACATGGAGCCCGGACGGCGGCAGCTTGTACTTTGTCTCCGACCGCGCCGGCGGCCCGCAGATCTACCGCGTGTCCGCCGATGGCGGCAACGCCCAGCGCGTCACCTGGGAAGGACGCTACAACGTGTCGCCCAAGGTGTCGCCGGACGGCAAGACCCTGAGTTACATCCGTCGCGAGGGAGGCAACTTCCGCGTGATGGCGCAAGACCTGGCCACCAACGACAGCCGCGCGCTGTCGGACAGCGGCTACAACGAACGCCCAAGCTTCGCCCCCAACGGCCGCATGGTGCTGTACGCCAGCGACGCCGGCGGCAAGAGCGTGTTGTACGCCGCCACCACGGATGGCAGCAGCAAAGTGAAATTGGCCGTGATCAACGGCGATGTACAGGACCCGGCTTGGGGCCCATTTAATCGTCCTTAATTGGAGCTATTGATATGAACTGGAAACAACTCGTCCTCGGCACCGCCACCGTTACCCTGCTGGCCGCCTGCGCCAGCACCAAACCGGCTGACACCACCGCCGGCACCCAGCAGCCCACCACGCCGCAGACCACCGCGCCGGTGGACACTGGCAGCGGCAACCAGAACCAGGTGTCCGTGGATCCCTTGAACGATCCCAACAGCCCGCTGGCCAAGCGCAGCGTCTACTTCGGCTTCGACTCCTCCTCCGTTGACGCCAGCGGCAAGCCGGTAGTGGAAACCCACTCCGCCTACCTGAAGCAGAACGCTGACAAAAAAGTCATCATCCAGGGCAACACCGACGCCCGCGGCAGCCGCGAATACAACCTGGCCCTGGGTCAGCGTCGCGCCGAAAGCGTGAAAAAGGCGATGGAAGTGCTGGGCGCCAAGGAAAGCCAGCTGGAAGCGGTCAGCTTCGGCAAGGAAAAACCGCGCGCCACCGGCAACACCGACGCGGACTTCGCCGAGAACCGTCGCGCCGACATCGTGTACCAAGGCCACTAAGCCCAAACCGCCGGCCCGATTCAGGGCCGGCTTTTACAGCCGGACATCGGGCGGATGCGTTTTCACGCGCTTGCCGTTAAGATATCCGGCTGTATTCATTGCCACCCACCTTACAAGCGTCGTCCCCTCCGGGCCGGACGGCGGGACATCCCGGGACAACCATGAAACGGCTCACCCTCTGCAGCGCGCTCTTGCTGGTTCTCACCGGCTGCGCCACCACCGGCGATCTGGAAGAAACCCGCCGCCAGCTGGACCAAGTCAACCGCCAGGCGTCCACCCGGCTCAATGAAGTGGAAAGCAAGCTTTCCAATGAAAAGCTGTTGGAAATGGTCAGCCAGCTGGAAGCGATGAAGGCCGAAGTGGCCAAGCTGCGCGGCGACGTGGAAGTGCTGAACTACAATCTGCAAACCACGCAGAAGCGCCAGAACGACCTGTACAACGATCTGGACGGCCGATTGGGCCATCTGGAGAACAGCGGCGCCAAGCCCATGCCCGCCACGCACGGCGACGCGGCCTCCGGCTCCGCGGACGGCGGCGCCGCCACCAGCCCGGATTACGACAAGGCGCTGAACCTGCTGCGCGCTCGCGACTTCGCCAAGGCCGCCGACGCGCTGCGCGGCTTCATCGAACAAAACCCGCAAGCGCCGCAAGTGGCGGAAGCCACATACTGGCTGGGCGTGTCCCACACCGCGCTGCGCCAATACGACGCCGCCATCGACATCCATCGCCGCTTCGTCGAGCAGTTTCCGGACAACCACTTCGCGCCGGAAGCCCTGCGCAATATCGGCAATTGCCAGCGCGACCTAGGCCAGATGGACCAGGCCAAAGCCACTTACAAACGCCTGATCAAACTGTATCCCAAGACGGACTCCGCCCAAAAAGCGCGCCAACAACTGGCAAAAATGTAACACCCCGGCCGGCTCCCCTCCGGCCGTCATGCCCCATTTTGAAGCCAGCCCGCCGCGGCTGGCTTTGTCTTCCGCGTCGTTTCCGTCGCTGGCAAATAGCTGATTTTTCAATAAAAAATTAAAACACAAATAATTATAACCAATGGTTATCCGCTCGCCGCACCAAAATGGCGCAGCGCTCCGCCTCCCCCTCCCTCCGCCGCCTCCGCTCCCGCTTGCCTTATCCATGCGTTTTCTCTACCAAACATGCTTATCGCATGACAATATATTCGTTCTGGGTTTAAACCCAGGATAAAAATACAAACGACAAGATCTACAAAGGAGTTACCCGTGATGAGAACCACACAAGCAAGCGGAACCCAATGGTTCCGGCTTGGCGCTATCGCCGTGGGCGTAGCGCTGATCGGCGGCCTTTCCGGCTGCGAAGACGACGGCAGCGGCAGCCAGCCCGGCGACGGCTCCAGCCATCATGGCGGCAGCGGCCGCCTGGCGGTGGACATCTTCGGCAACCGCGGCGGCGTGCTGACCGCGGTGCCCAGCGGCCTGTGCCTGGGCCAGCCCCGCGTGCAATGGAGCAATGGCGCCCGCGGCTTCAGCGCCGAAGACAGCGCGCCGGACCAGCCGCTGACCGCCACCGTCAGCTGCGCGCTGACCAGCGCCAGCCAGACCCTGGTGCCGCAAAACGTGTTCAGCGCGCCGTCGGTGTTCGCCGTGCTCAAGGCGGACCGCACGCTGGCGGTCTGGGGCAGCCGCCGCCTGGGCGGCGACACCTCCGCCCTGCCCGCCCAACCCAAGGACGTGGTGGCGGTGGCCGGCAATGAGCGCGCGATGGCCGCGCTGCAGGCCGACGGCACCGTCGTCGGCTGGGGCCGCGCCGGCTCCGGCGCCAGTTTCGCCGGCCCGGTGGGCGTAGGCAGCGCCGACGCCACCTCCCCGGTGGCGCCGCTGGGCAAGATCGCCAAGCTGTGGCCCACCAAACGCGGCTTCGTCGCGCTCAACGGCGACGGCAGCGCCACCAGCTGGGGCAATATCGAAACCACCTTCGACGGCAGCGGCGGCTCCAAATCCATCTCCTCCTACTTCGACGCCGCGCGCCTGGCCGCGCTGAAGGACGTCGCCAGCGTCAGCCACAATCTGGGCGCGGTGGCGGTGCTGAAGAAGGACGGCAGCGTGCTCGCCTTCGGCGACCCCAATTCCGGCGGCGACGCCTCGCCGCTGGCCGCCAAACTCAACAATGTGGCCAGCATCGCCGCCACCGATTACAACTTCGCCGCGCTGAAAAAAGACGGCAGCGTGGTGGTGTGGGGCCTGAACTGGGACGGCCAGACCAGCGACTACTACGACGGCAGCGAGCCCATGCCCGCCGGCGTCAGCGCCGTGCAGACCAACCTCAACGTCTTCGCCGCGCTGAAGCAGGACGGCTCGGTGGCCACCATCGGCAGCGCCTACTTCGACCGCGGCGCCGACACCGGCCCGGTGGCCGGCAACCTGGCCGGCGTGGCCAAGCTCTACGCCAGCAAGACCGCCTTCGCCGCCTTGCGCAAGGACGGCAGCGTGGTCACCTGGGGCGACAGCGCCCGCAACGACGCCAGCGGCGTGCAACACCAGCTCAACCGCGTGCGCGCCATCGCCTCCACCGAGCTGGCCTTCGCCGCGCTGCGTCAGGACGGCAGCGTGGTGACCTGGGGCGACGAACTGCGCGGCGGCGACAGCAGCGCGGTGCGGCACCGCCTGCGCGATGTGGTGGCCGTGTTCGCCAACGACTACGCCTTCGCCGCCTTGAAGGCCGACGGCAGCGTGGTCACCTGGGGCGCGCCCACCCACGGCGGCGACAGCTCCGCCGTCCGCTCGCGCCTGGTCAATATCCGCGCCATTTACAGCACTCCGCTCGGCGGCTTCCTCGCCGTGGCCAAGGACGGCAAGTTCGTCGCCTGGGGCAGCCCGTCCGCCGGCGGCAATGCCCCGGCCGGCCTCGCCGCCATCCCCTACGTCAAGAACTAAGCCGTCGCCGCATTGGAGCAATCACACATGAACCGCAAAACCTCGCTGTCCCTGCTGACCGCCGCGCTGCTGGCCGGCGCCGGCGCCGACATCGCCGCCGCGGCGCCCTCCGCCGCCGGCATCACCGGCATCATCGTCAAATACCACAGCGTCTCCCAGCTGCAACTGACCCAGGCTCGCATCGCCAACGGCGGCCGCGCCCCGTCCAGCCGCCCGGCGGATTTCGCCGCCCGCACCCAACGCGTGCAGCAACTGAGCGGCAGCCCGCTGCAATTCCATCACCAGATGGGCACCGGCGCCTACGTCTATCAAAGCGGCAAGGCGATGAGTGTGGCCGAAGCCCAGACCCTGGCGCGCAAGATCCAGCAAGACCCGGCGGTGGAATACGCCGAGCCGGACTTCGTCATGAGCCCCAACTACCTGCCCAGCAGCCCGCTCTACGCGACCAAGCAATGGGATATGCAGGCTAGCGCCGGCGAACCGGGCGCGATGAACCTGCCGGCGGCCTGGGACCTGTCGCTGGGCGCCGGCGTCACCGTGGCGGTGCTGGACACCGGCTACCGTCCGCACGCCGACCTCAAGCCCAATCTGCTGGAACCGGGCTACAACTTCATCTCCGATCCCAAGCGCGCGCGCCTGCCGGCGGTGGCGCAGACCAATGCCGACGGCAGCCCGCTGCTGGACAGCAACGGCCAACCGGTGCAAAACGCGCGCACCAACAACGGCCTGGATCAGGGGGATTACAGCGACGGCAGCCTGTGCCGCGCCGGCAACAGCAGCTGGCACGGCACTCACGTGGCCGGCACCATCGCCGCGGCCGCCGGCGACGCCAACGGCCTGACCGGCGTGGCGCCCAAATCCAAGCTGCTGCCGCTGCGCGTGCTGGGCCAATGCGGCGGCGCCAGCTCGGACATCGCCGACGCCATGCTGTGGGCGGTGGGCGCCACCGTGCCCGGCGCGCCGGTCAACGCCAATGTGGCGCGGGTGCTGAGCATGTCGCTGGGCGGCGCCCAGCCGTGCAGCCGCACCTACCGCGACGCCATCCAGCAGGTCAACGCCCGCAACGGCGTGGTGGTGGTGGCCGCCGGCAACGCGATGAAGAACGTGCGCAACACCAACCCGGCCAGCTGCCCCGGCGTGATCACCGTCGCTTCCAACGGCAAGTCCGGCGGCATCGCCTCCTACTCCAACTACGGCGCGATCACCACCGTCACCGCGCCGGGCGGCGACCTCAACAGCGGCGACCCCGGCATCTACTCCACGCTGAACAGTGGTACTACCGTGCCGGGCGCGGACAGCTACGCCGCCTTCCAGGGCACCTCCATGGCCACGCCCCACGTGGCCGGCCTGGTGGCGCTGATGCTGTCCTCCAACCCCAGCCTCAACTGGAAAGCGGTGCGCAACATCCTGATCAAGACTGCCCGCCAACCGGCGGCGGATTGCGAAGGTTGCTCCGCCGGCATCACCGACGCCGCCGCCGCGGTGCGCGCGGCCAAAGCCAACTAAGCCGGCCGGCGGTCGGCGCCCCGGCGCCGGCCGCCGGTTCGCTTGCGGCTTCCTTTCCCTGCACACCAGGAGCCTGCCGCCGCGGCTCTGGCCCAAAACCAGACGGCGGCGGCTTTTTTCTCAACGCTTTCAGGGCGCGCTTACGATCTCGCGAACCAAGACATGACATGGCGTTGCGGTGGGGAAAGCGGAATGCGCACACGGTACACGAGCATTTTGAATGCCATACTCACCGTGCCACGTCTCACGACGCGCAGCAGATCGTAAACAGGTTCTTAGGTATCATTCAGTATCCAAACCCATCCCGCCGCGAGCCCGCCATGCCTCTGCCCACCCCGCCCCTGCCGGATTCCCTATCCCTTGCCGCCTTCCTCCTATTGGCCCTGGCCCTGCTGGCCGAAAGCCTGCGCCTGCGCTGGCCCTCCCGCCTGGCCGCGCTCAGCAGCGCCGGCGTCGCCGTCGCCTGCGGCCTGGTGCAGCCCTTGGGCGCCGCGGCCCTCCTCGCCGCCCTCGCCGTCAGCCTGGCCGCGCGCCACTACCGGCGGCCGGAGCTGTGGCTGGTCTGGATCGCGCTGCTGCTGGCGCTGGCGCTGCACGCCTTGCCCGGCTTCGACAACCCCTTGCTGTGGCAGGGCCTGAGCACGCCGAACAGCGCGCCCTACCGACTGTACTGGAGTTACGACAAGGGCGCCGCCGGCTGGCTGCTCTTGATGGTGCTGGCCGCCAGCCCGCAAGTGGAACGGCGCTGGGGCCCGGCGGCGGCCGGCGTCGGCGCGCTGCTGCTGCTGGTCGTGCTGGGCCTGGCCAGCGTGGCCGGCGTCATCGCCTGGGCGCCGAAATGGCCGCATTGGCTGCTGCCCTGGCTGTTCGCCAACTTCTTCCTGGTTTCGCTGGCGGAGGAAGCCTTCTTCCGCGCCGGCCTGCAACGCTGGCTGGAGTTGCGCACCGAACCCTTTCCCGCCCTGATGGCCGCCGCGGTGGCCTTCGGCCTGGTCCACGTCGCCGGCGGCTGGGTCTGGGTGGGGCTCGCCACCCTGGCCGGCCTGGGTTACGGCCTGGTCTACGCCGCCACCCGCCAGGTCTTGTGGGCGGTGCTGGCCCATGTCGCCTTCAACGCTGTGCACCTGATTCTGTTCACTTATCCGCGGCTGATGTGATATGCCCTAAGTACCTTGATGTCAAAATAAAAAACCATAACGGCAGCAGGCCCCAATCGGGTAAAATCCCGGCTTTAGCCTCAACCAGCGAGCTTCTCCGCCATGATTGAAGTCGGCATCGTGATGGGTAGCAACAGCGATTGGGAAGTCATGCAGAACGCCGCCCGCGTGCTCAAAGACTTCGGCATCGCCTGTGAAACCCGCGTCGTCTCCGCCCACCGTACTCCCGACCTGCTGTTCCAATACGCAGAAACCGCTGCCGAGCGTGGCCTGAAGGCCATCATCGCCGGCGCCGGCGGCGCCGCCCACCTGCCGGGCATGCTGGCCGCCAAGACCCATGTGCCGGTGCTGGGCGTGCCGGTGCCGTCCAAATACCTGCGCGGCGAGGATTCCCTGCTCTCCATCGTGCAAATGCCCAAGGGCATCCCGGTGGCCACCTTCGCCATCGGCGAGGCCGGCGCCGCCAACGCCGCGCTGTTCGCCGTGGCCATGCTGGCCGCCACCCGCCCGGAACTGGCGGAACAACTGATCGCCTTCCGCCGCAAGCAAGAAGAAACCGTGCTGGCGATGACCCTGCCGGAGATCGAATAATGGCCGCCATCCTGCCCCCGGCGATGCTGGGCATCCTGGGCGGCGGCCAGTTGGGCCGCATGTTCGCCGTCGCCGCCAAGACCATGGGCTACCGCGTCACCGTGCTGGACCCGGACGAAGCCGCGCCGGCGGCGGACTTCGCCGACCGCCACCTGTGCGCGCCGTTCAACGATCCGGCCGCGCTGGAAGACCTGGCCAAAAGCTGCGCCGCCGTCACCACCGAATTCGAGAACGTCAACGCCGACGCGATGCGCCTGCTGGCCAAGACCACCCGCGTGTCCCCGTCCGGCGACTGCGTCGCCATCGCCCAGGACCGCATCGCGGAAAAAGCCTGGATCGCCAAGGCCGGCCTGCCCACCGCGCCCTATCTGGCCATCCAGAGCGTGGAAGACATACAGGTCGAACTCTCGCCCTATCTGCCCGGCATCCTGAAAACCGCGCGTCTGGGCTACGACGGCAAAGGCCAGGTGCGGGTGAGCACCGCGGCCGAGGCGCGCGCCGCCTACGCCAATCTGGGCGGACAGGCCTGCGTGCTGGAAAAAATGCTGGACCTGCAACTGGAAGTGTCCGCCATCGTCACCCGGGTCAGCGCCACTCAGAGCGCGGTGTTCCCGGTGGCCGAGAACATCCACGCCGACGGCATCCTGGACGAATCCATCGTGCCGGCGCGCATCAAGCCGGCGCTGGCGGCCGAAGCGCAAGCCATGGCGATGCGGCTGGCCGAGGCGCTGGACTACGTTGGCGTGCTGGCGGTGGAATTCTTCGTGCTGGCCGACGACAGCCTGGTGGTCAACGAGATCGCGCCGCGGCCGCACAACTCCGGCCATTACACGCTCACCGCCTGCCTGACCGACCAGTTCCAGCAACAGGTGCGCGCGATGTGCGGCCTGCTGCCGGGCCGCACCGAGCTGCTCAGCCCGGTGGTGATGGTCAATCTGCTGGGCGATGTGTGGAAGGACAACGGCGCCCAGCCCAATTGGGACGTGCTGGCGGAAGCGCCCAACGCCCAACTGCATCTGTACGGCAAGAAAAGCGCGCGCCCCGGCCGCAAGATGGGCCACTTCAATGTGATGGCGGCTACGGCCGACGAAGCCTTGGATCAGGCCCGGGCCTTGAAGGACACTTTGTAAGCGCATGGCGAAACCTCAGGGTTTCGCCATTTTTCCGCCATGAAGCTGAACGGACTGAATCACCTGACCCTGGCGGTGCGCGATCTGGAGCGCGCCTGGGACTTCTACGCCCTCACCCTGGGCTGCCAGCCCCATGCGCGCTGGGACGGCGGCGGCTATCTGAGCCTGGACGGCCTGTGGCTGTGTCTGTCCTTGGACCCGGCCGCCGCGCCAGCCCCCGGCTACACCCATTACGCCTTCGGCGTGGACGCCGCCGACTTCCCGGCCTGGCGCGAACGCCTGGCCGCCGCCGGCGTCCGCCAATGGCGGGACAACCGCAGCGAAGGCGACTCGCTCTACTTCCTGGACCCGGACGGCCATCAACTGGAACTGCACGTCGGTACGCTGGCCTCGCGGCTGGCCGCCTGCCGCGCCCGGCCTTACGCCGGCATGCGCTTCTTCGACGAGGCGCCGGCATGAACGCCGACATCGCCGCGCTGCGCGCCGGACTGAGCGCCGCCGCCGTCCCGGAACAGGCCGCGCCGATGCGCGCCTATATGCGCGAGCAGTTCGACTTTCTCGGCGTGCCCACGCCGGCGCGCCGCAAGGTGTCCACGCCCTGGATCCGCGCGCTGAAGACCCAAACCGCGGAATACTGCCTGGAGCTGGCCGAACAACTGTGGCGGCAGCCGGAACGCGAATTCCAATACGCGGCGGTGGACCTGCTGACCGCGCGCGCCGAGGCACTGCCGGCCGCCAGCCTGCCGCGGCTGCTGACTCTGGCCGCCGCCAAGCCCTGGTGGGACTGCGTGGACGGCTTGGCCGCCTGGGTGGTCGGCACGCTCGCGCGCCAACACCGCGACCTGCAACACGATATGGACGCGCTCAGCGGCGACGCCGACTTCTGGCTGCGCCGCGTCGCCATCCTGCACCAGCTGCGCTGGAAAACCGAAACCGACGCCGAACGCCTGTTCCGCTACTGCGCCGCCAATGCCGGCGACGCCGAATTCTTCATCCGCAAGGCCATAGGCTGGGCCTTGCGCGAATACGCTTACACCGACGCCCGCGCCGTGCGCGCCTTTGTCGCGGCCACGCCGCTATCCGGGCTCAGCCGGCGCGAAGCCTTGAAACACATTGCCCGCTCCACCGAGGATTTCCGATGACCGGACTCAACACCACCCAACTGACCAGCTTGAAGAAAATCTACTCCGGCAAGGTCCGCGACCTGTACGAGATCGACGACCAGCGCATGCTGATGATCGCCACCGACAGGCTGTCCGCCTTCGACGTGATCCTGGACGACCCCATTCCCGGCAAGGGCCAGATCCTCACCGCCATCTCCAACTTCTGGTTCGACAAGCTCAAAGAGCTGGTGCCCTGCCACCTGACCGGCGACGCGCCGGAAGACGTAGTCTCCGCCGCCGACCTGCCGCAAGTGACCGGCCGCGCCGTGGTGGCCAAGCGCCTGAAACCGGTGCCGATCGAAGCCGTGGTGCGCGGCTACCTGGCCGGCTCCGGCTGGAAGGAATACCGCCAGAGCGGCACCGTCTGCGGCCTGGCGCTGCCGGCCGGCCTGCGCGAGGCCGACAAGCTGCCCGAACCCATCTTCACCCCGTCCACCAAGGCGGCGGTGGGCGACCACGACGAAAACATCAGCTACCAGCGCTGCGAAGAAATCGTCGGAGCCGAACTGGCCGCCCAGGTGCGCGACACTGCGATCAAGCTCTACCGCGCCGCCGCCGAATTCGCCGCCAGCCGCGGCATCATCATCTGCGACACCAAGTTCGAGTTCGGCCTGGACGAAAACGGCGTGCTGACGCTGATGGACGAGGCGCTGACCCCGGACTCCAGCCGCTTCTGGCCGGCGGACAGCTACGCGCCGGGCGGCAACCCGCCGTCCTTTGACAAGCAGTTCGTCCGCGACTGGCTGGAAGCCTCCGGCTGGAACAAGCAGGCGCCGGCGCCGACGGTGCCGCTGGAGGTGCGCGAGAAGACCGCGGCCAAGTATAGGGAAGCGCTGGACAGGCTGACCGCCTGAGAACCTGCTTACGATCTGCTGCGCGTCGGCGATACGGCGTTGAAAACCGCTTCAGAATGCTCATGTACCACTTGTACATTCCGCTTCTTCTACCGTTTTCGCCTTGTCTCGCTCTAGCTCGCTAGACTTTGAACAAGCTCCAAGCCCCGCCTCGGCGGGGCTTGCTTTTTAAGCCGTTTCATATGACATTGGCGACTCAATCCCGCGACAGGAAACCCCGATGAAAACCGCCCTGCTGATCATCGACGTGCAAAGCGGCATGTTCGACCACGAACCCCGCGCCGACCACGCCGACGCCGTCATCGCCCGCCTCAATCAACTGGCCGCCGCCGCGCGCGCGGCCGGAACGCCGGTGGTCTGGGTTCAGCATGAACGCGCAAGCGCGCCGCTGATCCACGGCTCGGCGGAATGGCAATTGGCCCGCGGCCTGGACGCCCAGCCGGACGACCACTACCTGCGCAAGACCACGCCGGACTCCTTCCTGCGCACCGGCCTGCATCAGCAACTGCAACAATGGGGCGTCGGCCAACTGGTCATCGCCGGCTACGCCAGCGAATTCTGCATCGACACCACCACCCGCAGCGCGGCGGCCCACGGCTACGCCATCATCCTGGCCAGCGACGCGCACACCACCCACGACAAGGACCACGCCAGCGCCGCCCAAATCCGCGCCCATGAAAACGCCACCCTGCCCAAGCTGGGCAGCTTCGGCGTGCCCATCCTGCTGCGCGCGGCGGCCGAGATCGCCTTCCCCGCCAGCGCCTGACCGCTCCGCATGCCCATCGCCCAGCCCACCCTCAACACGCCGCGCCTGCTGCTGTTGCCGGCTCAGCCGGCGCAGGCGCGCGCGATGCTGGATTTCCACGTCCGCAACCGCCAGCACTTCGAACCCTGGGACCCCAAGCCCGGCGACATGTTCTTCACCGAGCTGTACTGGACCATGCAGCTGCGCCAGCGCGCGCGCGACTGGGAAGAAGGCCGCGGCGGCCGCTTCCTGCTGGCGCTGCACGCCGAGCCGGAACGGGTGATAGGCAGCGTCGGCCTCAGCAATATCAGCCGCGGCGCCTTCCAATCCTGTCACCTGGGCTATGGGCTGGACCAGCACTGCCAAGGCCAGGGCCTGATGCGCGAAGCGCTGGAGGCGGTGATACGCTGCGCCTTCGACACCCTCAAGCTGCACCGGGTCCAGGCCAACTACCAGCCGCACAATCTGCGCAGCGCCGGCCTGCTCAAGCGGCTGGGCTTCGAGATCGAAGGCCACGCCAAGAACTACCTCTATCTGAACGGCGCCTGGCGCGACCACGTGCTGAGCTCGCGGCTGAATCCGGACTTCGACCCGGAACACATGCTGGCCTGAGCGCCTGTCCACCATCCGCTGCGCATCAGTAGGACGAGTAGCCACGCTAAAAGCCTGTGCACGACCTGTTCAGTGTTTTGGCCCTGGCTTGGCGCACAGGACACCGCCGATCCGAAGCTCTCCAAGACCTCCGCGTGGGTATCGCTGCGCTCCACCCACCCTACTCATGGCAAACGGTCGTGCGTAGGGTGGGTGGAGCCGCAGGCGATACCCACCAGCACCCGCGGTTGAGGATCACGCCAACCAAAGCGAAACAAGGCCTTGCTCGCGACACGCAGCAGATCGTAAACAGGTTCTAAGACGTCACCGTCTCCAGCCTCTCCATCGCCCCCTGCAAACGCTGCTGCAAAGGCTCCAGCAAGGCCCACAAGGCCTTGCCGCGCACTTGCGCGTTTTCGGTGTGACGCAGCATCAACAGCACCGCGCCCAAGGCCTCATTGCATTGACGCAGCTCTTCGACGATATCGTCGTAATGCTCGCAGCAATGGGCTAAATGAATCAGAACGGGATCGATGGCGGCAAGCGCGGTATTTTCCGAACGCAGACCTTGCAGATGTTTAACGGTCTTGATCAGACGGCTGGCCGCTGGGAGAGCGGCTGGAGATTGAGCGGCCTCCTTGGGCGGAGGCGGTTTGGAAAGCAGGGATAGAACTGACAATAGAGGCATGACGGGCTCCGATCCAAAATGAGCCTGCCATCCCGCTTCCAATCAAGATGGGCAGGCATATGACAGGGTTGGAAGGCAGGCGAATCGGAGCCAGCAGGCCAAAGGCCTCCCTGCCATAACCTGCCCTGATGGGCGCAGCTATAGCGTGGCATTGGGATGATATCCCCCGATTCTATTCAGGCTTCCATTCCTGATGCCGCGCTGTATGAAACGGCACGCGGCTCATGGTGCCCACCCAGCTTGGTCTGGTCAAGCGCGGCGCGTCCGGGAAGGCCTAGCAAAACGGCCCCCACCCCATGGCGGCGTACAGGCCAGGACATTTGGATAGCGCTTGCCAGCATCCTTGCGCCATGTTCTGCTGTGAAGCCGCCGCTTCGCCGCAACCCTGATGCCGCGGCGCAGTCAAAACAGGCCATAAAAGGGCTCAACACCATGCAAACCTTCCATCTGAACGCCGACGACGGGGAAATCCTGCACGCCGCCTGCTGGCTGCCGGACGGCGCGCCGCGCGCCGTGGTGCTGATCTCCCACGGCATGAGCGAATACGCGGTGCGCTACCACCGCTTCGCCCAAACGCTGAGCGCCGCCGGCTACGCCGTCTACGCCCACGACCATCGCGGCCACGGCGCCGCGCCGCGGCTGCGCGGCCATTTCTCTGCCGACGGCGGCTGGGACAAGGTGGTGGCCGACGTGGACACCCTGCGCCGCCACGCCGCGGAACGCCATCCCGGCCTGCCGGTGGCGCTGTTCGGCCACAGCATGGGTTCCTTCATCGCCCGCGCCTATTTCCTGCGCCACGGCGCGGCGCTGTCCGGCCTGATCCTGTCCGCCACCGGCTACCGCCAGCGGCCGCTGGCCTGGCTGCTGCGCGGCCTGGCGCGGCTGGTGGCCCGCTTCGGCAGCCCGGAACGCCCCAGCCGGCTGCTGGCGCGGCTGGTCTTCGGCAGCTTCAACCTGGGCTTTCTGCCCGCCCGCACCGGCATGGACTGGCTGAGCCGCGACCCGGCGGAAGTGGACAAATACCTGGCGGACCCGCTATGCGGCTTCGACCCCTGCCCCGGCCTGTGGATAGATTTGTTCGGCGGCATCATCGCCATGGAACGCGGCGAGGCGAGCGGCGACAGCCTTCCGCGCCGCTGTCCGGTCTGGCTGCTGGCCGGCAGCCGCGACCCGGTCAGCCTGGGCAAGCTGGGCCTGGGCCAACTGGAAATCCGCTACCGCGAGGCCGGCCTGCTCGATGTGCAGACCACGGTCTACCCCGGCGGCCGCCACGAAATGCTGAACGAAACCAACCGCGTGGAAGTGGAGCAGGACATGCTGCGCTGGCTTGAGCGGATTAGCGCGCAGCCGGTCATTGCAGGCTGAGCCTGGGAACCTGTTCACGATTCTTTTTCAGTACTTTGAAACCTTGTTAGCTACGCAGGAAACCTGCGTATCCGACGCGCCCCCACTCCCTTCAAGCCTGCCGATGGGTGGCAGGCCCGAGGTCTTAAGCGGCTGCTTGTTCGAGCACCGCGACGCTAGCGCGGTGCGAGTTCAGCCGCGCCTCGGGCCTGACGGGCCCCGGCGGGAAGCCGAAGGCCAGGCTTGCAGGGCGGCCTTTAGGGTAAAGGGAGATTTGGCCGCGCAAATCTCCCTTTCCGTTCGCCGGGCGGAACCGGCCCTAAATCATCATCCGCGAAGCGGATTCAAGGCATTGGGCAATGGTTCCGAACCTGAAGGATCAGAAACAGCGCCCAAGCGCGCCGGCGCGAATTGGACTAAAATCCGGCGATTCGTTTTTCGCAGGAGGCCGCCATGAGCCTGATTCCCGAGATCAAACCGCAGCAATCGCTGGAACTGCTCAAAGAGCTGCACATCCTGACCCGCGACGGCAAGATCAACCAGGACACCCGCCGCAAGCTGAAACAGGTTTACCACCTGTACCAGTTCATCGAGCCGCTGATGGCCGATGTGCTGGCGGAAAAAGGCGAGATGAGCCTGGCCGACCACGGCGCCGGCAAATCCTATCTGGGCTTCATCCTTTACGACCTGTTCCTGAAGGACAAGGCCGCCGGCAGCGTCTACGGCATCGAAACCCGGCCGGAACTGGTCAGCCGCTCGCAAGAGCTGGCCGCCCGCCTAGGCTTCGAACGCATGGGCTTTTTGAACCTGAGCGTGGAGCAGTCGATCACCTCGGAGCAATTGCCGGAGCAGGTGGACATCATCACCGCGCTGCACGCCTGCAACACCGCCACCGACGACGCCATCCGCTTCGCGCTGGCCAAGAACGCGCGCTACATCGTGCTGGTGCCCTGCTGCCAGGCGGAAGTGGCCGGCATGCTGCGCCAGAAGAAAAACCAGAGCTTCGGCCTGACCCCGCTGTCCGAGATGTGGCGCCACCCCATCCACACCCGCGAGTTCGGCAGCCATCTGACCAATGTGCTGCGCTGCCTGCAGCTGGAAGCGCGCGGCTATCAGCTCACCGTCACCGAGCTGGTGGGCTGGGAACACTCGATGAAGAACGAGCTGATCATCGCCAAGTACACCGGCCAGCGCAAAAACAGCGCGCGCGAACGCCAGGAGGCGATTTTGAAAGAGCTGAACCTGGAAGACCTGCGCGAGCGCTTTGTGTACTAAAAGCCGCTTCAAAGTCCGCTGCGCTCCACGAAGCCATCCCCCGATGGGATTTCCGCGTGGGTATCGCTACGCTCCACCCACCCTACCTATAACGAGCAATCGCTCCTAGGGTGGGGGAGCCGCAGTCGGCCCCCCTTCCCGCCACTGACACCCGTCGCCTCGGCCCGTTTCCGGACCCTGAGCATAATGGGAACGACGCACCCGAACCGCCCCGCGCGGCCGGTCCCGCCCCCGCCCGCTTCTCCTCCCGCCTCAGATTCTTTCGAGCGTTTCTCCGCGTCCGCCGGGGGCCCCTCCCAGGAGCCCGACATGAATATCAGCGCCAACGGCGTCAAATTGATCCAGCAATTCGAAGGCCTGCGCCTCAAGGCCTATCAGGACGCGGTGGGCGTCTGGACCATAGGCTACGGCCACACCGGTCCGGACGTGACGCCGGGTCTGGTCATCAGCCAGGCCCAGGCCGACGCGCTGCTGGCGCGCGATTTGAACCGCTTCGAAACCGGCGTCTCCCGACTGGTCTCGGTGCCGCTGAACCAGAACCAGTTCGACGCGCTGCTCAGCTTCAGCTACAACCTGGGCCTGGGTTCGCTGCAGAACTCCACCCTGCTGCGCCTGCTCAATCAGCGCGACTACGCCGGCGCCGCCGCCCAGTTTCCGCGCTGGAACAAGGCCGGCGGCAAAGTGCTGCCCGGCCTCACCCGCCGCCGCGCGGCGGAGCAGGCGCTGTTTCTGCAACCGGTCTGAGCACGTGGTCTGAGCCATGGAAAAAGCCCAAGCTGAACGCTTGGGCTTTTTTTGCATGTCGCACACAGCCGGAAAAGCTCGCGGCCCCGGCTCAATCCTCATCCGCCAGCACCGTCTCGCCATCGCGCTGCGTCAGCATGAAACGGCGCAGCGGCCGGTGGCGCGCGATCAGCTCCGCCAAGCGCGGCGAATGGCTAGTCACCCACAGCTGGCTGTGGCGGCCAGCCTCGGCGATCAGCCGCGCCAGCGCCGGCAGCAGGTCCGGATGCAGGCTGTTTTCCGGCTCGTTCAAGGCCATGAAGGCCGGCGGGCGCGGGCTGAGCAAGGCCACCGCCAGGCACAGGAAACGCAAGGTGCCGTCGGACAATTCGGCCGCCTCCAGCGGCCGCAGAATACCGTCGCGCTGCATCAGCATCTGGAAACGGCCATGCAGCGCCTCCGCCTGGAAGCGGCTGTCCGGAAACGCGTCGGCCAGCACGCTGTGCAGCAGTTCGACGTCGCCGATCTCCACAATGGTCTGGAAAGCGGCCGCCAGGTTGCCTCCGTCGTGCGCCAGCACCGGCGAGCGGATGCCCACTTGCGGCGCGCGCGGCGGCGAGCCGGGCCACACCGCGAACTCATGGTAGAAACGCCAGCGCCGCAGCGTCTCCCGCACTTGCGACACCTCGGGATAAAGATGCGGCTCAGCCAATTGGCCGAACACCGACTCCTCGGCCTGCAGGCCCAAGGGATAGGTGGTCCTGACCCCGTCCACGCTGGTGAGAAAGGCGCTCTGATTGCGCCGCTCCAGCACCTGGGCCGAGGGGCGGCGCCCCTGGCCGGCCAGCCACAACGTCTCCTCCTTCACCAATGGGTCCAGCGAGAACAGGCTGCGGCTGGGCTCGGGGTAGCCCAGTTGCAATTCGTAGTCGTAATCGGCCAGCCGCGCCGCCAGCACCATGCGCTTGGGCTCGCCCTTGCGGTCGCCGCGGCGCAGGCCGCCGGCCCACATCGCCTTTTGAATGCCGCCCTCTTCCGCCAGCGCCGCGGACAGGCGGCCGCAGGCGGCCTCGTGCAGCAGGCGCACCGCTTTGTAGAGATTGGATTTGCCACAGCCGTTGGGCCCGACGACGACGTTGAGCGGCTCCAGCTCCAGCCGCAGCTGACGGATGGAACGGAAACCCTTGAGGCTGAGCTCGTGAATGGACATGGCGGCTCCGGTGACGACGGAGCCGCCATTCTAGCGCGGACGCGCCGTTTTACTGCAGCGCCTGGTTGATCACCATGGCGATGCGCGCGCCGGCCTTGACCAGCTGCTGTTTGACCAGCTGAGCGCCGGCGGTCTGGTAGGTGCGGTCCAGGTAGGCCACGTCGCTGGGCGCTTGGCCGCAGCTGAAGTTGGACAGCGGGCCGTAGACCTCGCTGCGCGCGTACTGATTGGATTCCTTGATCCAGTCATTGACCTGCCCGCTCTGCCAGCCGGCGATGTTGCGCGCGTAGTACTTGAGGTTCTGCGTCGCCCAGCTCTGCTCGTTGGCGCCGCTCAAGGCCTGCTGCACCAGGGCGGTGTCCCACACCGAATGCAGATTGCCGGTCTTGTTGCTGCCGGCCAGCCGCGTCTTGACGTCGTTGCCGCCGCGGTCGTGGTTGTCGGCCGCGTGCAGCGGCTGGTGGATGTCGCCAATCATGTGGAGCAGGAAGGTCAGCGCCTGGGCGCGGGCGGACTTGCTCGCGGTTTTGTCGGCCAGCACCTTGCTGTAGCGCCCGATCTGATTGGACGCGCAGTTGCCGCTGGGGCAGTCGTCCTCTTCCACGCCGTCGCACACCGGTTCGTCGTTGTAATGCCATTGATCCGAGCCCGGCAGCTGCTGTTTCAATTCCTGCTTGTGCTGGTCCATGTACAAGGCCAGCTGGGCGAAATCCGCGTTGGGGATCAATTGATTGACCGCGGCCTTGGCCTGGGGGCTCAACAATTGCTGAGCGACGTAGCCGGTGACGCGGTGGCCTTCCTGGCCCCAGGCCAGCGCTTGGGCGCTGGGCAGCGCGAAAGCGGCGGACAACAGCAGGGCGAGCGTAAATTTCTTCATGACGGTTTCTCTTGTGATTGTGATATGCCGAGACGGGCGCGCCGCCCGCCTTTTTATGGCGAACGGATATTACCCGAAAACCGTTAAATTAAAATGCCAATATCATTTCATTTGAAGATATACGCTGTACAACCCCGTAAAAAAGCCCGGCAGTACCGGGCTGGGTGTTTTTAAGACATGAGTTCAATCTGTACCGTACTTGGGCGAATACGGACCATACAATAAACCGCCGTTATAGCCAGTGCTGAACAAGCGCTGGCTGGTAACGCCCGCCATATTATGGCTGGCGTCGGTGGCGGTATTGATGATCTGCTTCAGCGCCGCGTTCACCAGCATGCCGACCAAACCGCCGCCGCCGGAATTATTATTGCCCTCATTGCTCGAGGCCGAGGCGAAGCCACTCCACAGCACCGCGCCGGTCTTCAAGTCCACCATCTTGGCGCTGGCGGACACGACGGTATCGCTACTAATCACGCTATAGCTGGTGCCATACTTGTCCACCGTCACGTATAGCGCGGCGTCGGCGCCAAAGATGTCCTTCAGCTTGGCCGGGGCCACACCGTGAATGTCCGAGGCCGTGCTCAAGCCGTTTTGCTTGAAGGTTTCGTCCACCAGCGCCACCGGCATCACGTAGTAGCCCGCTTCGGCCAGCGGCATGGTGACTTGCGACAACATACTGTAGCTGGCGGCCACTTCCGGCGACTCATTCAACGGCGGCAACACCAGAATGGAGCGCGGCCGGCTCTGTTTGTAGGCCGCGTAATCATAGGGCTTGGGGCTGGCGCAGCCGGTGGCCAGCGCCACGACGGCCAGGCAGGCCAGCCATTGGGCAATGCGTTTGATCATGGTGCAGGTTTTCACTTCTTGGCTTTCTTCAACAAAAAGTCCATATAGGCGGCGGACTCCGGAAACAGCTGCTTCTCGGTTTGGAATTCCTGCGCCATCTGATCCCCCTTGCCCAGGCTGGCGTACAACATGCCCAGATGAGCGTGGTAGCCCGGCGGCGGAGTCTTGCCGTCTGCACGAATTTTCTGCAGATCGCTCTCCAATGCGGTCACCTGTTCTTCGGCCGCCACGCCCTTGAAATGCTGGTAAACCTGGGGCTGGTAGCTTTCCCACTGGTACAGCGGTTTTTGACTGGCGCAGCCGGTCAACAATGCGCCGCCCAGCAGGGCCAGCGCCAATAGCGGCGTTTTCGCCATCTTGTGTTTCATGATGTTCAATCTTGCTATAGCGAGCGCGAACGGGCAGCAAGGCCCGTCCTGTAATCATTCGAGGCTTGTTGAACGCTTAGAGCCGTTAACAAAACCTCGCAGAGAACCTGAGCCAAGGCGCGCCGACGCAGGCAGTACCAGGGGTACGACAAGGGGCGCAACGCAGGATCAGGGGTTTTGTTAGCGGATCTTATTTGGCGGGCTGCCAGGCGCCGGAATCTATGGCCGCGGTCAGCTTGTTCACCGCCTCGCGCATCGCCAGGTCCAGCACCTTGCCGTTCAGTGTGGGGTCATAGCCGGCAGAGCCGCCAAAGCCGATGATTTCGCGGCTGGACAAGCTGTACTCGCCAGCTCCCAAAGCGGAGTAAACCACTTCCGAGGTCGCCACTTTGACGATGTTGAGGTTGACCTTGGCGTAAGCGATCTGCTGCTTGCCGCGACCGAGGATGCCGAACAGCTGGTGGTCGCCCACTTCCTTGCGGCCGAATTCGGTCACATCGCCGGTCACCACGTAGGTGGCGCCCTTGACCGCCTGCGCCTGCTTGCTGAACGCGGCTTCCTGCTTCATTTCTTCCAGGTTGTCGCGGTCCAGCACATTAAAGCGGTTGGTCTGCTGCAAATGGGTGATCAGAATGGTCTTGGCCTGGCCGCCCAGACGGTCCACGCCGTCCGAGAAAATGCCGCGCATATAACTGGAGCGGTTATCGAACTTGCCCACCGCGATGGGGGAGCGCGGGCCGGCGTAGGGCTTGCCGACGGTTTCCACCTGGGCCACCGTCAGCGCACGCGAGCTTTCCGTCGCGCAGCCGCTCAGTCCCGCCGCCGCGGCCATGGCGAATACGACGCATTTGTTTGCGATCTTCATTTTTATGCTCTCTAAACATCCAACTCGGAAAGTCCAGCATCATACGTTTCCATATGACGGTGGTCGACGCCATTTATGCCAAAACAGCGTTGGCTTATATATTTCGCGTCAAAGCCAGCCGTGGTTTGCTTCCAAACTCAGACGCTGTATCACCGCGTCGTCAGGCCAAAGACATGAAAAACCCGGCAATGCCGGGTTTCCTTTTCCTGCTCATTCCGCCGCGCTCAACGCGGCCGGTCGCCCAGGATGGTGGCGCGGTGCATCACCCGCCGCTGCGGCAGGTAATCCGCCACCGCGTAATGCTGGGTCACGCGGTTGTCCCAGAACGCCAGATCGTTTTCCTTCCAGCGCCAGCGCACGGTGAATTCCGGCCGCGCGGCGTGGGCGAACAGCAGGGCCAGCAGGGCATCGCTCTCGCGCGGCGCCAGTTCCAGGATGCGGGTGGTAAAGCCTTCGTTGACGAACAGGCCCTTGCGGCCGGTGACCGGATGGGTGCGCACCACCGGATGCACCACCGGCGGATGGTCGCGGCTGGCCTGTTGCCAGCGCGCGTATTGCGGCGTGTCCTTGAAGCGGCTTTCCGGGAAGGAATGAATAAAGCTGTGCTCGGCGCTGAGGCCGTCCAGCAGCGCGCGCAAGGCCGGCGACAGTGCGTCGTAAGCGGCGCTGTTGCTGCTCCACAGCGTGTCCCCGCCCACGTCCGGCAACTGCCGCGCCGCCAGCACCGCGCCCAGCGGCGGGGCGGCGATGAAGGTGACGTCGGTATGCCAGTTGTCGTTGTCCGGCAGATTGTCGACATGGGTGTCCAGCACGATGATTTCCGGCTGCTCCGCCACCGTCGGGTAGACCGGATGCAGGTGCAGATCGCCAAAGTGGGCGGCGAAGTCGCGCTGCTGGCGCGGCGTCAACGGCTGGTTCTCGAAGAACAATACCTGATGGCGCAACAGCGCCGCCTCGATCGCGTCGCGCTCGGCGCCGGACAGCGGCGCGCTCAGATCGACGCCAGAAACAATGGCCCCCAGGGCCGGGCTGATGGCTTGCAGTTGCAGGCTCATGAATGTGCTCCTTATCCGCGCGGCGGAAACCAAATCCAAAAAATCGAAAACTCGCTCAAAAACGTTCCGGCGCGGCCCAGCCGGCGAAGCGCCGCTCCGCCCAACGCAGCCCCAATTCCAGCGCCAGCGCGATCCAGGCGATGATCAGGATGCCGGCGATCACCGCGTCGGTGACCAGGAACTGGGCGGCGGACTGCACCATGAAACCCAGGCCGCGGGTGGCGGCCACCAGCTCCGCCGCCACCAGGGTGGACCAGCCCACGCCCAGGCCGATGCGCAGCCCGGTCAGAATCTCCGGCAGCGCGCTGGGCAGCACCACCAGCCGCAGCAGCTGGCCGCGGCTGGCGCCCAGCGAGCGCGCCGCCTGCAGCCGCGCCGGGTCCGCGCGGCGCACGCCGGCGGCGGTGGCGATGGCCAGCGGCGCGAAGATGGCGAGATAGATCAGCAGCACCTTGCTGGCTTCGCCAATGCCGAACCAGATCACGATCAAGGGCAGGTAGGCCAAGGGCGGCACCGGCCGGTAGAACTCGATCAGCGGGTCCAGCGCCGCATGCGCGCGCCGGCTCAGGCCCATCAGCATGCCCAGCGGCACCGCGGTGGCCGCGGCCAGCAATAGCGCCAGGCCCACCCGGCCCAGGCTGGCGGCGGCGTGACGCCACAGGCTGGCGTCCATGAAGCCGTTGACCGCCAGGTCCGCCAGCCTCGTCGCCACCTGGGCCGGGCCGGGCAGGAATAACGGCGACACCAGGCCGCCGGCGCTGGCCGCCCACCACAGCAGCAGCAGGCCGCCCACCGACAGCACGCTGGGCCAGCGCCGACGCCAGGCGGCGAAGCGGCCGGAGAGCGGTGCGGGGGCATGGGCCGGCGGCGGCGCGCTCAGCTCGGCCTGCGCGGCCGGGCCCAATTCAGTCAGTTCAAGCGGCGGCATGGTCGGCCTCCTCGGCGCGGAAAATCCAGTCCAGCAAATGCTCGCGCATGGCGATGAAGGCGGGATCGGCCTTGATCGAGCGCGCCGATTCGCCGGCGGCGTAGCGATGGGCGAAGCCCAGTTTCTGCCGCAGCGCGATGCGGCCGGGGCGCGGCGTCAGCACCAAGAGCTCGGTGCCGAGGAACAGCGCTTCCTCGATGCTGTGGGTGATCAGGAAGATGCCCTTGCCGCTGCGCTGCCACAGGCTGAGGATCAGCGACTGCATCTTTTCCCGGGTCAGCGCGTCCAGCGCGCCCAAGGGCTCGTCCAGCAGCAGGAAGTCGGGATCGGCCGCCAGCGCGCGCGCCAGGCCCAGGCGCTGACGCATGCCGCCGGACATCTGGCTGAGCGCGTGGCCGGCGAAGGCTTCCAGCCCCACCCAGCCCAGCATGCGGCGCGCCTCGCTGCGCCGCTGCTCGCGCGGCACCCCGCGCAGACGCAGGCCGAAGGCGACATTGTCCTCGGCGTTGAGCCAGGGCATCAGCGCGTCGTCCTGGAACACCACGCCGCGATCCGCGCCCGGCCCGCGCACCGGCCGGCCATTGGCCAGCACCCGGCCCTGGCTGGGCGTCTGGAAGCCGGCCATCAGCCCCAGCAAGGTGGACTTGCCGCAGCCGGACGGCCCCAGGGCCACCACGATCTCGCCGGAACGCAGCTCCAGCGACACCCGGTCCAGCGCCTGCACCGGGCCGGACGGGCCGGCGTAGCTGACGCCGGCGTTTCCCACGATCAAGCTAGCCATCGCGGCCTCCTCGCGCTCAGCGCGGCTGCGCCAGCCGCACGAAGCGCGGCTCGACATAGGCTTGATAATCCGGCAGCACCGCTTCCACCTTCTTCTGTTCCTTCAGGAACAAGGCGGTGTCGCGCAGCGCCTTGGCGGTGCCGCCGCCCAGCAAGCGCGGCGACAGCTGCTCCTGCGCCAGCGGGAAGCGGCTGCCGGCCAGCAGGCCGGGAATCTGCGCCGGATCGGCCCCGGTCAGCCGCGCGATCTTGGCCACCTGCGGCGAGCCGGCGCTCCAGGCCGCCGGCTTGGCGCGGTAATCGGCGAAGGCCTGCAAAGTCACCTTGGCGAAGGCGGCCAGCGCCTGCGGCTGGGCGGCGGCGAAATCCTTGCGCGCCACCCAGGCTTCGAAAGTGGGCGCGCCCCACTGCCCCACTTGTTCGGAATTGACCAGCACCGAGCCGGTTTTCAGCGCCTGGCTCAAGGCCGGGTCCCAGACATAGGCGGCGTCGATGTCGCCGCGCTGCCAGGCGGCGCTGATCTCGGACGGGCGCAGATTGACGATGGACAGCTTGGCCGGGTCCAGCTTCCAGTGTTTGAGCGCGGCCAGCAGGCTGTAATGGGTGGTGGAGACATAGGGCACCGCCACCTTTTTGCCGATCAGGTCCCGCGGGGTCTTGATGCCGCTGCCCTTGCGCGCCACCAAGGCCTCGGAGTTGCCGATCTCGGCGACGATCAGAAAGGTCTGGATCGGCAGTTGGCGGGTGGCGGCGGCGCTGAGCGGGCTGGAGCCCAGATCGGCGATATGCACATCGCCGGAGGCCAGCGCGGCCAGCACTTCCGCGCCGCTCTCGAACTTGCGCCATTGCAGCGGCCGGCCGATGGCTTTTTCATACAAGCCGTCGGCCTGGGCCACTTTGGAGGGATCAACCCCGGTCTGGTAGCCGATGACGATGGGCGCCTCAGCGGCGTGTGCCGCCAAGGCGAGGAAGGACAGGCTGGCGAGGCTGAGCGCCAGCAGGGAACGGCGGGCGATGAACATGGACATGGCGAGTTCCTGAACAAGGGGGACTCAGCACACTATAAAAGCCATGTTTAATATCAAAAAGTAATTAAATTTGCTTTCAATATTCCAAATAAATCAATAAGCATTTGATCCCCGCCCGCCTCACCACACCACCTGATCATTCAACGTCAGCCCGCCGGCCGGCGCCTGCAACACCCGGTTGCCGGCGCGCTGCTCCCAGCTCACGCTGCCGTCGGCGTTCTTGCGGTAGTACTTGTACTCGATGCGCTGGCCGGCCGGCAGATTGACCCGGGTCTTCCACAGCGGGTAGGCCGCCGCGTCCGCCGGCAGGCCCAGATCGGTGTTCCAATTGCCCAGCGCGCGCGCCGCGCCGGTCACGTACAGCTGCTGCCCCCAGCTGGTATCGGCGGCGGCCTGGATCTCCACCGTCGCCTCTCCGGCCCTGGGTTCCACCCGGCAGGCGTAGTAACGCGCGCAGGCGGCTTCCGGCAGATCGACGACGCGTCCGGCGCGGATGGAGGCCAGCAGGCTGATGTACTCGCCCATCGCCCAACTCAGCGGCGCGATCGAACGGGTGGGCGTGCCGGCGCGGTTGCCGGCCGGCGTCTCCACCGCCCAGCCGTCCGGCAGCACCGCGCTGTGCGGCCACACCTGTTCCGGCAGCATGCCCTCCGGCGTGGCCAGTTGCTTCAAGGCGGCCAGATAGGGCTGGCCGGCCGCGCCGCCGCCCTGGCGCGCAATCTCGTAGACGCCGCGCTCGGCGGTGAAGATGGGCCACAAGCGGCCCACGCCGCTGCCGGCGAAATCGCCGCCGTCGTTGCGTTCGCCGTAGCCGTCGAAGTTGTAGCGGAACCAGGCGTTGACCGGCAGCGCCGGCGCGCCGGGCAGGTCCAAGCGCTGGCCCAGCACCGCGTCGTAAATGCCCAGCGTGGCGAGCACCGCCGGATCGTCGGCGCGCTTCACGCCCATGCGCACCAGTTCCAGGAAGCCGCCGTCCACCACCCGGCGCGCGTCGCGGCTGCCGCCGCCGTTCTTCACTTCCAGCGCCTGCGGCGTGTCCGGGCCCAGCGTCGGCGCCTGGCCGGCGCGATCGGCCCCGCCTGCGCGCGCGGACGGATTGAGGCGCAGATAATAACGGCCGTCGCCAAAGCCGCCGCTGCGGGTGAAGGTCCAGGCGTCCACGTTCTGCTGCCAGTAATCGGCGGCGGACAGATAGCGCGCGGCGCTGGCGTCGTCGCCGTTGGCGCGGGCGATGTCGGCGGCGGCGGCCAGGCCGGCGATCTGCGCCGCCAGCGTGGACGGCGAATAGCCGCTGTTCTCCTCCCAGCGCTCCTGGTAGGTCCACGGCCCGGCGCTCAGGATGTAGTCGGCGGCCAGCTTGATGCGCGGCCACAGCGGCGAATACACCGCCGGCCCCTGGCGCCAGGCCAGCAGGATGGGCATGGCCTGCTCGTCCATCTGGGTGCCCTGCCAATACTGCGCGCCGCTGACCCAGGCGTTTTGCGGAAAGCGGCCGTTGCGGCTGAAGCCGTCCGGGCAGCCGGCGGCGTCGTATTCCGCCGCGCCGCAGTCGCGGCGCTGCTGAAGGGTGTTGAACAGATAATCCGTCACCCGCGCGGCGGTGGCGCGGTCGCCGGCGGTGAGCAGGGCATTGGCGAACTTGAACAGGTCGCGCGGCCACACCAGGTGATAGCCGCCGGCGTTGGCGTCGCCCTGGCTGGCGCCCCACGGCGTGCCCAGACCGGCCACCATCGCGCCGCTGGCCTTGTCCTGCATGGTTTTCAGCGTCATCGCCGCCAGGTAGTAGCCGTCGTCGGCGCTGCCGCCCTGATCGGACAGGCCGGCGGCGTAAGCCTGCCAGCCGGCGTCGTAGCGCCGCTGCGCCGCGCCCAGGTCACCGCCCAGCGCCGCCTCGGCCGTGTCCAGCGCCTGCCCCTGGCTGGCGCCGAAGCCCAGCACCACGTCGAAGGACACGCTGGCCGCGCGCGGGTCGCCCAAGTCCAGCCAGCCCATCTGCGCCACATTGCCGTTGCCGGCAGAATCAAAAGTCCAGTCCATGCGCTTGTCGGCACCGCCGCCCAGCAGATCGGTCCAGCCGTCGCTGAGACCGACAAAGCCGTTGGACAGCATGCGGCGACCGTTCTGCGTCTTCCACGGCAGGCTGCTCAGCAGCGCCGAGGCGCGCTGATTGCGGCTGGCCGCCAAGGCCGCGCCGCCGCCGGCGCGCGCCAGGGTGGCGGCGCTATTGCCGGCGCCGGCGTTGTCCAGATAGGGTTTGAACAGCAGATAAAGTCGGAAATCGCCGACGCGGCGGCCGTCCAGCGCGCTGAAGGTGACGCGCTGGATCAGCGCGTCGCGCGCCGGATCAGTGAAGATGCGCTTGCTGATGCGCCAGTGATGGGCCGGGTTGCCGGTCTGCGCCTGCCAGCTCATGCTGCGCGGATGCAGCCGCTGCACGCGGTAGTCCTGCCGCTTTTCCTCGTCGACGAAGCCGCCGCCGGCGTCGCCCACCAGGAATTGCAGATCCACCGCCGCCTGGGTGTCCACCGCCGGGTAGAACACCTCGGACACCACGCCGCGATAGCCGGTGAAATACACCCGCGACGGCCCCTCCGTCGCCACGCCCACGAAAGACTTGGCCGCCGGGCCGCGCACCGCCGTCAGTCCCGGCGCGCCAAACGCCTCGCCGGCCTGCGCCGCGCCGCCCAAGCCGCCCAACAGCAGGGCCAGGCCCATCCATTGCTTGATCATGTCCGCTCGCTCCTGATTTTGGCAGGGAGCGTAGCAAAACAAAATCCAAATGTCATTTAGAATGAAAAGGATTTCCAGCCTATCCAAGCCTTAGGGTCAGGCGCTGAAATTTTCCTACCCGTCGCTTAGCCGCGGTTCAACGTCTCGCGAGCCAGGGCGGGACAAGGCGTTTTCCGCTCAGCAGCGCATAAACCGCTTCAGAACACCGTCTCCCATTCCTCCCTCACCCGGTACTCCTCATCCACCAGGAACACGCGCTTCCATTTGTCGAAGCTCAGGCAGGGGTGGGAACTGCCGAACACCAGCAAATCGCCTATCCGCAGGTCCAGGCCGGGGCCGCGGTCCAGCAAGGCGTGCTGATCCATCAAGGCGCGGGTGCGCAGGCCGCCGGGCGCGAATTCCACGCGCCGCCCCTGGCGGTACTGCGCGAACGGCTGCGGCAGGCCGGCGTCGAAGGCCACGTCGCGCTTGCCCAAGCCCGCGACGGCCAGGCCCGGCTCCGGCAGCGACTGCACCAGCGCGCACAACTCCAATGCTGGGGAGAGCCCACCGTCCAGCCGCGCCGCCAGCGGCTCGCGCGCTTGCAGCGCGGCGTAAGCCTGCCGATAGATGCCGTGGTCCTGCGTCACATAGCAGCCGGGGCGGATCACATGACGCACCCCGGACAGGCCGGCGTCCCGCAGCTGCCGGCTGACGATGTCGAACCAGACCGAGCCGGCCCCGGTCAGCAACACTTCCGGCGCGCCGGCGAAGTCGCCGTTGCGCAGCAGCGTGCCGCACACCGCGACCGCGCGCTGAATCAGCGCCTGTATCGCCGCGATGTCCGCCTGCTCGTCGTCGCCATGGATTACGCCCTCGTAGAAGGCCACGCCGGCCAGCGCCAGGCCCGGCAGCTTGGCGATGTGTTCCGCCAGCGCATAGGCCTGCCGCTCGGTGCGGCAACCGCAGCGCCCGCCGGGCGCGCCCATTTCCAGCAAGACCGACATCCGCAGTTGCCGGGCGGCGAAAAAGTCCGACAGCCGCCGCGCATTGTCCACGCTGTCCACGCAGCAATGGAGGGCGGCGCGCCCTTGCCGCAGCAGCGCGGCAAGCAGCGCCATATTCGCCCGGCCCAGCACTTGATTGGCGATGATCACGTTCTCGGCGCCGGCAGCCAATTGCCGCCGGAAAATCGCCGGCGTCATCGTGGTCTTGCCGTGCGGGGCCAGCGAAACCCCCATCGCGTCCGCGAAACCTTGCATCCAGCGGATATTGCCGTCCAGCGCGGCCTCCTTGATCACCAGCGCCGGCAGGCAGGCGTCCTCATGCAGGATATTGGCCCCGCCCTCTCCGCGGAACATCAGCGCCGCCTTGTGCCGCGCGGGCTCCGCTCCAAATTCGCTCAGCATCATCCTGTTCTCCCTGGTATCCCTATCCGCCAGTCGTAGAGCCTGTTCAAAGTCTCGCGAGCTAGAGCGAGACAAGGCGAAAACAGCTGAGAAAGCGGAATGTACAAGTGGTACATGAGCATTTCGAAGTTGTTTTCAACGCCATATCGCCGACGCGCAGCAGACATTGAACAGGTTCTCAGCCATGGCTTTCACGCTCAGTCGTAATCATCTCCAGCACCTCCTCCCGGGAACGCGCGCTCGCCGGCGTCAGCCAGGTGACGACAACGGCCAGCAGCAGGCTGAGCAGCACCGCGGGAATCACCGGATTGCCCAGCCGCGCCAGCCACGACGGCGACAGGATGACGGCCAGCGAGGCGAGGCTGCCGCCCAGCAGCGCGGCGATGCAGCCCTGCCAATTGAAGCGCGGCCAGAAACGGCCCAGCAGCACGGTGACGAACATGCCGGACATCACCATGGAGATCATCTTGGTGATGTAGCCGATGATGTCGTTGGAAGTCAGCGCGAAGAGATAGGCCAGCAGGATCACCAGCAGCAGGAACAGCCGGGACAGCGCAATCGCCCGCTCCGGCGGCGGCATCCGGCCACGCATCCAGACATAGAGATCGCGCAGGATGATGGAGACCCCGGCAATCGCGTCCGAGCTGCCGGAGGACATATTGGCCGACATGCCGGCGATCAATACCACCACGGCCAGCGCCTGCGGCAAGGCGGTGGTGGCGTGCAGGAAGGCGAAGCTGCTATTGGCCAGATTGGGCTCCATCGCATGCGTGGCCATGCCGATGATGGCCGGCAGAAAGGAAAAGCCCATATACAGCAGGCCGGTGATGATGAAGGACTGGCGGATCACGCTGGCGGATTCGGCGGCGTAGATGCGCTGGCGGTAGGAGGGCGTGGCCAGCACGCCCACGCCGATCACCGCGGCCAGCGACAAGGCCGGCAGCAGGCCCAGCTTGCCGATGCCGAAGGGCGTGAACGCGGCCGGATCGGTCCGGCTCACCACCGTCTCCCAGCCGCCGACATGGCGCACCGACAGGGCCGCCAGCACGATGAAGCCGAGGAAGAGCACGATGGACTGCAAGGTGTCGATCCAGGACACCGCCTTATAGCCGCCGATGCCGACATAGAACACGAAGCCGATGGCGACGATGGTCTTGGCCGCCCGGATATCAATACCGGAGGCCCAGGCCAGGTACAGGCCGCCGCCCAGGATGTGCGCGCCCAACCAGCCCAGGGAGGCGCAGAAAATGATGACGGCCACCAGGTTTTTGACCAGCTTGCTGCCGCCGGTGTAGTAGCAGACCTCCTCGCTCATGGTCATGAAGCGGAGGTTCCGGACCGGCGCGAACCACCAGGCCGTCAACAGGATGCCGGTGGCGCCGCCAATGCCGTACAACATGCCGGCCCAGCCGTTGGCGTAACCGAAGCTGACCGCGCCGATGCTGGAGCCGGTGCCCACCATGGTGCCCACCGTCGAGCCCAGCGTCAGCAGCATCGGCATCTTGCGGCCGCCCAGGATGAAGTCCTCGCCGGTCTTCTGATGCCGGGTCACATACCAGCCCAACGTCATCATGCCGGCGGCGTAGATCAGAAACCACGTCAGAAAATCGCTATTCGCCATCGCCCTCTCCTTTTCATCGGCCGCGCTGCCGCGCCTGGCGCAAAATACTTAATATTTGAACTTGGCGTTAAAACACCTCATGTCCACCTCAACCATGCAATCCACCACCAGCTCCGCCACGCAGCACACCCGCGCCGGCGGATGCTCGGCGAAGAACGAGCGGAACACCCGGTTGAAGGAGGGGAAATAACGGGCGTCGCTGAGAAAGACCTGCATATGCACGATGTCCGCCGGCGCGAAGCCGGCCTCGGCCACAATGTCCAGGCAGTTCTGTATCGCCAGCCGCGACTGTTCCACGATGCCGCCGGCGATGATTTCGCCGTCCCGCATCGGGGTTTGCCCGGACACGTACAACCAGCCGTCCGCCGCCGCCGCCGCGGCGAAAGGCAGCGCTTGCCCGCCGGTGCCGGCGCTGCCGCTTACTCCATAACGTTTAATCATGCTGCCTCCCCCTAAGAGCCTGTTTACGATCTGCTGCGCGTCGTGAGGCGTGGCACGGCGAGTACAACTTCGAAATGCTCATGTACCGTATGTACATTCCGCTTTCTCAGCCGTTTTCGCCTTGTCTCGCTCTTGCTCGCTAGAGCGTAAACACGCTCTAACCAGCCTGACGGCTTCTGCTCAAGAACCGCCCGGCGCGGACTCCGCTCATCCGCTGCTGGGCATAGGTTTGCACCCCGTTGACGAAGACCCGCTCAATGCCCGCCGCCGCCTGCCGCGGCTGCTGGAAGCTGGCGACGTCGTCGATCCGCTGGTAGTCAAACAGCACCAGATCGGCGAAATAGCCGGCACGGATCAAGCCCCGGTCGCGCAGCGCGAAGCGCCGCGCCGGCAGGCCGGTCATCTTGTGGACGGCGGTGGACAGCGGGAACAGTTGCAAGTCCCGGCTGTAATGGCCCAGCACCCGGGGGAAAGTCCCCCACAGCCGCGGATGCGGATTGGGATCGCAGGGCAGGCCGTCCGAGCCCACCATCGCCGCCGGGTGGCTCAGGATGCGCCGCACATCGTCCTCATGCATCTGGAAGTAAATGGCGCCGGCGGGCAGCAGGCGGGCGGCCGCCTGGTGGATGTCGCACGCCCAGAGGCCGGCGATC
This sequence comes from Chromobacterium sp. HL1, assembly GCF_057418835.1. Lineage (NCBI taxonomy): Bacteria > Pseudomonadati > Pseudomonadota > Betaproteobacteria > Neisseriales > Chromobacteriaceae > Chromobacterium > Chromobacterium sp. HL1. Next base: position 5,143,975 of record NZ_CP162399.1, on the reverse strand, counting down.
TGTTGCAGGGTTTTCCCCGCCATCTCCGGATGCGGCGCGGACCAGGTGATCAGGATGTCGTAGTCGGCGGTGACTTGGCCGGGGTCGAGATTGGAGGAGCCGGCGCGGTAGGGGTAGCAATCGAGGCTGATGTCCTGCCCCAAGCGACGGATGTCGATCAGCGCCAGCGTCTCCACCGAGCGTCCCCAGTTTTTCAGCCCGGCGCATTTGTGGTGCGAGATCTGCACCGGCACCTTGGCGCTGCGGCCGATGAGGAAGGCTTCCTCCATCGCCTCCAGCACCCCGTCGTACTCGGTGCGCATATGGGTGGCGTAGACGCCCTGGTATTCGGCCAGCGGCGCGGCCAGCCGGCAGACTTCCTCGGTAGACGCCTGCGCCGCGCTGTCATAGGACAGGCCGGTGCTCAAGCCCAGCGCGCCCTGCTCCAGCGCCAGGATCAAATGCTCGCGCATCGCGGCGATGCCGGCCTCGTCCGCCGGCCCCTGCTGCGACGCCAGACAGCGGTGCCGCAAGGTGGTGTGGCCGATCAAGGTGGCGACGTTGACCGAGGGCCGCGCCGCTTCGATGGCGGCGCGGTAGCTGGCCAGGTCCGGATAGCGGAAATCCTCCAATTCGCCCAGCAGATTGATCGGCGCCGGCACCTCGTCGCCCAGCACCGCGCCCACCGCGCTGAGTCCGCAGTTCCCGACGATGATGCTGGTCACGCCCTGCGAGGTTTTTTCCAGGTAGTCCGGGCGCCGGATCACCGCCAGGTCGTCATGGGTGTGAACGTCGATGAAGCCCGGCGCCAATACCAGGCCGGCGCAGTCGATGCGCTGCCCGGCGTCGCCGTCGAGCTCGGCGGCCACCGCCGCGATGCGTTCGCCTATCACCCCGACATCCGCCCGCCGCTCCGGCGCGCCGCTGCCGTCCGCCACCAAGGCGCCCTTGAACAAGTAGTCGTATCGCATATTGCTCTCCTATCCCGCCATTGCCTCCCGGTAAGCGCGGGCGAAAGCCCGCGCCTGCGCCCGCGTCCTCTCCGGCGGCTGGCCGGCGCGATACAACTCGCCGCCCAGCCCCGCCCCCCGGCAGCCGGCGCGTAGATAATCCGCCAGCGTCTCCGGCCTCACTCCGCCCACCGCGTAGATATCCACCGCTTCCGGCAGCACCGTCCGCAAGGCGGCCACATAAGCCGGCCCCAGCGCGCCGGCGGGGAACAGCTTGATCCGGCGCGCGCCGGCCGCGATGGCGTCGAAAGCCTCGGTGGCCGTGGCGCAGCCCGGCAGCAATTGCATGCCCGCGGCCAGGCCCTGCCGGATCACCTCGGCATCGACGTTGGGCGTAACGATCAAGCGGCAGCCCAGCTCGGCCAAGCGCCGCACCTGTTCCGGCCGCAGCACGGTGCCGGCGCCGATCAACGCCTGATCGCCATAGCGCTGCGCCGCCAGCTGAATGCCGGCCTCCCAGCGCTCCGAATTCAGCGGTATCTCCACCGCCTCGAAGCCCGCCTCGATCAAGGCCGGCACGTGCAGCTCCAGCTCCTCCGGCCGGATGCCCCGTAAAATCGCCACCAGCGGCAGCTTGCTGTCCATTTCTTGCTCCCTGTTGAATCCACCGCCCCGCCCGCGAGACTTTGAACAAGCTCTCAGAGCAAGCCCCGAGTCCGCGCCAGCAAAATCGCTCCATGACCGGCCAGATCCGCCTGCGTCGCCTCGTCCACCATCGCCACATTGCCGGAGAAGAACTCATCGCCGGCCACCAGGCAGCCCAGCGCCGCGCGCAGCAGCGGCCGGCCGGTGGCGATGAATTGCGTGCCCGGACTCATATTCAGCGCGCGGCTGTTTTTCAAGGTCAGCAAGTCCGCGCCCAGCACCGCGCCCAACAGGAAATTGGCTCTGGCGTTGTGGTCGTACACCGTGAACTGGTCCAGCGTGCGCACCATGAAACAGGCCCGGCCCAGGCCGATACGGCTGGCCTGCTCGGCCCCGGCCAACAACATCTCCACATCCAGCTCCGCGGCGAACGAGCCGCCCAGCGCATCCGCCAGCAAGGTGTTGTGGGTAATCACGTGCAAGAGCTCGCCGGCCAGCGTGGTCACGCAGCCGGCGATCCGCTGCCGCGCGTCCAGATGGATGAATTTGGAATGCGAGCCGGGAATGGCCAGAATGGCCGGCTGGCGGATGGACAGCCTGTCGATCAAGGCCATCGCCTCGACCTCTTCGCCGCGCATCATGTCCATGCGCTCGCAGTTGTGCAGGCCGATGTCCTCGGACAGATTCTTCACCCCAGGCACAAACCAGATCGGCCGCGCGCACACCTCAGGCACCACGCAGGCCCTCATCCCGGCGGCCAGTGCCTCGCGGCCGGCGGGCGCCAGCAGGTGGGGAATCTCCAACAGGCCCATATTCGAACTGATCATTCCCGTCGCCAGCAGCAGGCTTGGCTCGTCGATGCCGACATCGGCCTGGCTCAACGCCTGCGCCAGCGTTTCCCTCACCGCCCGCCGCAATGCGTTCCGGCTGCCCGTCATCGCCGTATCCCGGCTCCCCACCCGCTGCGCCGCGCGCGCAATCGGCACTGAATCGCGCCATAAGGTGGCGCGGGTATTCGTGGTGCCGGCATCAATGGTCAATATCATTTCCACGCTTTAAATAATGGACTTGTGTGATATTGTTAATGAGCTAATTTTTTATCGCAAGACAGTTATATTTGACATCGGTTTAGTTTTATTAAACGAATGGATCTGGCAGATTTTATTTGCACGAGGGGAAATCATGTACCAACGCCTGCCACCGCTGCATGCCTTGAGAGTTTTTGAATCCGCCGCGCGACATATGAGTTTTACCCGAGCCGCGGAAGAATTATTCGTCACCAAGGCGGCCGTCAGCCATCAAATAAAACAGCTGGAGCAATTTCTGAATCAGCCCTTATTCGAACGCCAAAACAATCGTTTAAAACTCACCACGGCGGGCGAGCATTATTTACCCAGAATCAGAGAATCATTCCGCACGCTGCAACAAGCCACGGACGGATTGATGTTGCAGACGGCGCCGGCCTTGAATATCCATGTGCCGCGCCTGTTTGGCAGCAAATGGCTGATTCCCCGGCTGTACCGGTTTTTGAAACGGCACCCCGGCCTGCCGGTGGAAATCCATACCGAGCCGGCGGCCGAATATTCCGCCGCCGATATCGTCATCAGCACGGGACCGCCGTGGCCGGCCCGCTTCAACGCCGAGCCCTTCGCCTCCTCCGCCTTCTTTCCGGTCTGCAGCCCCGACTTGGCCCGGCGCCTGCGGCGGCCGCGGGATTTGGCGCAATGCACGCTGCTGCACGAGCGGCAGTTCGCCGGCTGGCGGCAATGGCTGGATCACGTCCAGATCGATCTGGATCTCAAGGCGCAGCCGAGCTTGAGCTTTTCGGATGAATCCATGTTGTTGCAGGCGGCGATAGACGGACAGGGCGTCGCCCTGGGACAGGCGCTGTGCGTGGAATACGATTTGCTGGCCGGACGTCTGGCGCGGCCGCTGCGCGGCGAAGCGCCATTCCGCCAGGCCTATTACCTGAGCGTCGCGCAACGCGACGCCAACCAGCCGGCGGCGCGGGCCTTGCGCGACTGGCTGTTTGAAGAAGCCGCCGAGGGCTTGCCCGCGCCCCAAGCCGACATCGGCTAGCGCCAGCCCGTCATTGTCGACGCGCGACACGGCCAAGACAGCCGCGACGGCCGTCGAAGCCAGGCGACTCCCCCGCCCCAAGGCCAAGCTCAGCATTTGCCAGCCTCGCCCTCTCACCGCTCGTCTATAAAACAATGTCATTCAAAACGCATAGCCGCCGTCGCGGCCGCACAAGGAGAAGAGCGCATGGGCCTGAATGCCATCACCCCGGACGACCCCCGTTACGAAACGCTGAAAAAAGGCTTCAATCTGCGCTGGCCGGAGGCCGGCCAGGCCGCCGGCGGCATCGTCGTCTGCAGCGACGAGAACGAAGCCGCCGCCGCCTTGCAATACGCGCTGGACCACCGTCTCAAACCCACCATTCGCAGCGGCGGCCATTGCTACGAGGGCTTCGTCAGCAACAATCCCGGCGGCCTGATCATAGACATCGGCCAGCTCTCCGGCCTGCGCCGCGACGTGACGGCGGATGGCCGCCGTTACGGCTTTCAGCTCTTGGCCGGCAATCAGAACTGGGACGGCTATGTCGGCCTGTACAAGCTCACCGGCAAGACCGTGCCCGGCGGCTCTTGCTACTCGGTGGGCGCCGGCGGCCATATCAGCGGCGGCGGCTACGGCCTGCTGTCGCGGCTGCAAGGCCTGACCGTGGATTGGCTGAGCGCGGTGGACATTCTGCTGGCGGACGGCGGCAAGGCGCGCAAGGTCCACACCCGCGCCGACAATGAATTCGCCGACCTGCTCAAGCTGTGCAAAGGCGCCGGCGGCGGCAATGTCGGCCTGATCACCAGCTATTACTTCGACGACTTGCCGCCGGCGCCGCAACAGGTGGGCGTGCAATTCCTGCAATTCGACTGGAACGATTTCAAAGACCTGGGCCGCTTCACCGACTTGTTGCAAACCTACGGCCAATACTGGCGGGAGGCGGACAGCGAACCCGAAGGCTACGGCCTGTTCAGCCTGCTCAAACTCACCCATGTCAGCGCCAAAAAACTGGGGCTGGTGGTGCAGTACACGGACCGGGACGGCAAGCTGAACGACACCGCGCCGTTCAATGATTTTTACCAACGCATCGCGCGAGTGGCCTCGCCGCAATTGCTGAACACCTATCTGCCCGGCGGCGGCCATCTGCCCCACATCCCGCACCGCTCGCCGCCCAGAAACAGCGCGCCCTTGCCGGAACACGCGCAGGCGATGGACTGGCTGTACGCCACCCAGACGCTGAACGGCTCCGGCAACAATCAGCGCGGCAAGTACAAATCCGCCTATATGAAACAGAACTTCAGCCAGGCCGAGTGCAAGGCGATCCACCGGCATCTGAACACCCATCCCCACGATCTGGACTTCTCCCAATCGCTGCTGCAAGTGGACTCCTACGGCGGCGCGATCAACCGCCGCGGCACCGGCAACAACGGCTTCGATCCGGCCGACAACCAGACCGCGGTGCCGCAGCGCGCCTCGGTGATGAAGCTGCAATACCAGAGCTACTGGACCGACCCGGCCAACGACGCCAAGCATGTGCGCTGGATGCGCGAGTTCTTCGACGCCGTCTACGCCGCCGACGGCTTCAACGGCACGCCCTACCCGGCCTCGGCGGCCTTGCCGGATTCGCCCTACGAAGGCTGCTACATCAACTACCCGGACGTGGACATGCTGAACGGCGCTCAGCCGGGCACGCCCGGCTATAGCTGGGGCGAGCTGTATTACGGCGCGCTGTATCCGGAGCTGACGGCGATCAAGCGCAAATACGACCCGGGCAATGTCTTCAATCACGCGATGTCGCTGGGCGCGGAATAAGCGCCCGGCTCCGGCCGGCGCGGGACACGCGCCGGCCTCCTGTCCTTTCCCTCCGGCCCCCGGCCCGGCCCCCTCCTGGCCTAAAGAACATTGCCCTTATGGCCAGCGCCGCCTATACCCGCGCTATGCCCATGGAATTAAATCGCCTACAAAAGCCGTCAGCGGATTTTCCTGCCGGCAAGGAGCCCATATGAGCTATCTGCAGTTCCCCCGCTTGGCCTTTTCCGGCCAGTTCCAGTCCGACGTCTCCACCGTCAACAACGATCCGCGCCATTACGACAACGCCACTTTCGAACCGCGCTTTCAGGAATATCAGCAGGCGGGGGACAACGGGCGCACCAAAACCTACAACGGCTGGTGGCACCCCACCGGCACCGCCATCATGCGCTTCGCCAACTGCCAGGTGAGCAGCTTGCGCGGCCCCAGCGGCATTCTGATCACCGATCCGGCGCAAGACCCGCTGCTGTCCTGCAGCGTGGGCAACGCCATCGGCAAGCCGTCCGGCAAAATGGTGGATCTGGACCCGGACTGGCAGCTGGCCTCCAGCATCTACGGCCTGGCGGTGTCCTTGCTCAAGCCGGACGGCACGCCGCTGATGACCGCCGACTACCAGAGCAACCCTTTCCGCGACCTGTGGTTCTCCCGCGCCGCCAGCCAGGGCGACAGCGCCGCCTCCGCCGTCTTTCAGTCCGTACTCACCAATATCCAGTGGCATCTGGACGGCTTCGACAGCCCGCTGCTGGCCCGCCTGATCGAGTTGAGCGAGCAGAACCGGCTATCCATCCGGCTGACCACCTACGGCTACAGCACCACCTACAGCGACCCCGGCTTCGGCTACGGCACCGTGCTCGGCGCCATCGGCCCGGCCTATCTCGGCCAGCCGCGCTCCTTCATCCTGGGCCGCCGCTTCATGCCCACCACGCAACAGGGCAGCGATCTTGCCAGCCAGAACGGCATCGGCTGTTTCTCCTCCTGGCTGGATCAGGATACCGCCAGCCTGCAAGTGGACCTGAGCAACGCGCTGCCGCTGGACAGCCGTTATCAGGTGACGGCGCTGCCGTCGCTGCAATACGCGATCCTGCACAATGAATGGACGGCGCAGGACGCGGAGATAGGGCCGGGCGACTACACCGCCATCGCCGGCGTGGACACCTCGCAGACGCTGCAAGACCAGCAGGCCGGCATCCAGTCCGTGCCGCTGAACGAGGCGCAGCTGCGGCTGGCCAATCAGCCCTTGCCGCTGGCCATCGTCCAGCCGGTGGGCGCGGAGGGACGCGCCGTGGTCTGCGTGCGCGAAGCGCTGCTGGGCAACGAGGTCCGCGCCGAGGACTTCGCCATCCGCCTGGACCCCAACCACCCGGACAAGAACCACCTGCACACCCATCTCTACGCGGCGCGCTACGGCCAGCCGCTGGCCGGCGCGGCGCTGGCCTTCTGGGCCGGCGCGCCCATGCTGGACTACGGCGACACCCCCACCGACAAGACTCAGGGCACCACCCCGCGCGCGCTGTTGCCGGTCAACAACGTGCCCAACGCCGCCGTCCGCTTCAGCCCGGCGGAACCGGTCACCGATCAGGCCGGCCGAGTCGCCGTCACCCTGCACGGGCCGGAAAGCTTCGGCACCCCGCGCGAATACATGGACGGCCAGCTGTTCACCATCAACTACAATCTGGCCGGCTCCGATCCGGCGCTGCAACAGCCCTTCGACAATTTCGCCGTCGTGGTTTTCAGCAGCTTCCCGCAGCCGGGCCAGGACATCGACCTGGACAACCCGCGCTGGGAGGACGTGCAGCCCATCCTGCAGCAATACGCCAACCTCTACCCGGTGATGAGCCAGGGTCTGTTCGACTTTTCCAAGCAAGCGGTGGCCGACGCCAGCGCCTTCATCATGCGCTTCGTGTTCGACAAGCCCATCGAAGACCCGGACCAGATGCCGGTGACGCGCGACCTGTCCGCCAGCAAGCGGCGCATGCTGATCAACTATTTCCAGAACGTGATAGACCGCACCGGCAAAACCTTCGACCGCCAGCTGATGTACGGCAAGCGCTGCCCGCTGCGCCAGAGCGCGGCTCCCAGCGAGGCCGACATCGCCGCCACCCGCGGCTCTCTGAGCACGAGCAAGAGCCGCAAGGGCAACGACGCCTGAGCGCCCAGACCGCCCCTCTTTCAAGGAAACCAAGCCAGGAAACCAAGCCATGCTGAAGATACGTCAAGAACTGATGGCCGAACTGCTTCAGGCCGAGCACATCAACGATGTGCGGACCATGCTGGCCGGCGCGGTGCGGCTGGAGCTGTCCACCATTCCCACTTATCTGACCGCGCTGTTCTCCATCAAGCCCGGCCAGAATCAGGAAGCGCGCGCGCTGGTGCAATCCGTGGTGGTGGAGGAAATGCTGCACATGACCCTGGCCGCCAACACCCTGATCGCCATCGGCGGCAACCCGCGCGTCATCGAAGACGGCCGGGCGCTCAGCTACCCGGGGCCGCTGCCGATGTGCGTGGACACCGGCCTGATCGTCACCCTCAAGGCGCTGAGCCGGCAGCAGGCTCAGGAAGTGTTCATGGAGATTGAACGCCCGGACACCCAGGCCGTCCTGCCCGGAGAGACCCAGGCCTCGGTCGACAACCAGCCCGGCTTCGACTCCATCGGCCGCTTTTACCAGGCCATCCTGGAGCGGCTGCAATATTTGGAAAACCACGGCCATGACTGCTTCGCCCAGCCGCGGCTGGACGAGCAGGTGGACGTCAGCCAGTGGTTCCCGCAGGAGGTGCCGGGCTGTCCGGACGGCAAGGTCTACGACATGGCCAGCGCCCGCGTGGTGATAGACACCATTGTGCGCCAGGGCGAAGGCGTGCAGGTGGAGGACGACTGGATCAACCCCAAGGAAGAAGCCGGCGGCGGCTACGCCCATTATTTCAAGTTTGGCGAGATCTACTACGGCAAGCGCCTGGTGCGCGACGACTCCAGCCCCTCCGGCTGGTCCTATACCGGCGAGCCGGTGCCGCTGGACGAAACCGGGGTGTTCAATCTGCTGCCCAACGCCGCGCTGTCAGACTATCCGGCGGGCAGCGGCGCGGCCGTCAGCGGCGCCCAGTTCTACCAGGCCTACCAGAACCTGCTGGCCGCGCTGGACCGCACCTTCAACGGCCAGCCGCGGGAGTTGGACGCCGCCATCGGCATCATGTACGAGCTGAAGCTGGTGGCGCAAAAAGTGATGCGGAACCCGGTCAACAGCAGCGTGCCGGACGTGGTGGCCGCGCCGCCGTTCATGCTCCGGCATTCGTCGTCCTGAGCGCCTGTTCAATGTCTAGCGCGCCAGGGCGGGAACCGCAAAGACAGCGGGATGCGCAAGGAGCGCATGCGCATTTTTAAAGGGGCGCTCGCCGCGCCGCGTCCGGCGAAGCGCGGCAGGCTATGAAGAGCTTCTGAGCACCGGCAGCGTCAGGGCGGCGCATAGCCCGCCCTCCTCGCCGGCCAGCAGTTCCAGACGGCCGCCAAAGCGCCCGGCGATCGCGGTGACGATGGACAGGCCCAGGCCGCTGCCGGCGCCGGCATGCCGCCCGCGCCAAAAGCGCTGCGCGGCCTGTTCGCGCTGGTCCGCCGTCAGCCCCGGCCCCTGATCGCGGATTTCAAAGCGCAAGCCCTCCTCGCACAGCGCGGCCTCCAAACGCACCGGCGCGTCCGGCGGCGAATACCGCAAGGCGTTGTCCAGCAGATTGCGCAGCGCGGTGGCCGCCAGCGCCTGGGGCAAGGCCAGCGCGGCCTCCGGCAGCGGAGCGCAGACAATGCGCCGCGGCGGCGCGGGCTCCGCGTCGCGCATCGCCAGCCGCGCCACCTCGTCGGCGCAGGCCGGAGGGCCTTCCTCCCAGTCGAAAGCCCCTTCCAGCCGCGCCAGCATCAGCAACTGCCCCAGGGTGTTCTGCAAGCGTTCCGCCCCCTCGGCGGCGTGGGCCAGCGCCTGCGCCGCGTCCGGCCCCTGGGTGATGCGCGCCACTTGCAGATGCGTCTTGATCGCCGTCAGCGGGGTGCGCAGCTCATGGGCGGCGTCGCTGGTCAGACGCCGCTCGCGTTGCAGCGCTTCGCCAACGCGCCGCAAGAGCTGATTCAGGCTGTCCGCCAGCGGCAGCACATCGCGCGGCAAACCCTGAGTGGCCACCGGCTCCAGCGCTTCCGGCGCGCGGCGCGCCAAGGCGCGGCGCAACCGCTCCAGCGGCCGCAGCCCCCGGCTCACGCCCAGCCACAAGGCCACCAGGCTGCCGGCCAGGGCCGCGATGAAGGGCACGGCGGCGGCCCAGCGGATATCCGTCAACATCGCCTCGCGTTCGGTCAGCCGGTCCGCCGTGGTCACCCGCAAGCCGTTGGCCACCACCGTATAGCTGCGCCAGCGCTCGCCGCGCAGGGTTTGCTCGGCATAGCCCGGCGCCGGGTCCGCGCGGGTATCCGGCGCGCCCGGCGTGCGCGCCAGCACCTCGCCGCGCACGGAAACAATCTGGCACGCGATGCCGGCGCCTATGCCCTCGAAACGCGGCATGGCGCGCGGCGGCGGCGCCGGCAATTGTTCCATCAGGCCGGCCACCATCTGCGCCGACATCGCCAGCCGCCGGTCCAGCGTCAGCCGCATCTGCCGGTCCAGGTCATGCAGCGTCCAGGCCGCCACGCCGCCCCACAGCAGGCACAGCGACACCCCTATCCATAACAGCAGGCGCAGACGCAAGCTCATTCGCCGGCCCTGCCGTAGCGGTAGCCCAGGCCGCGCACCGTCTCCACCACCGCAGGCCCCAGCTTGCGCCGCAAATGGTGGATGTGCACGTTCAGGGCGTTGCTTTCGATTTCCTCGCTGTAATCGTAGAGCCGGTCTTTTAACTGCTCGGCGCTGAGAATCCGCTCCCGCGCCTGCATCAAGGCCGCCAACAGCGCCAGTTCGCGGCGCGCCAGCGCCACCGGCCGGCCGTGCAGCCAGACTTCGCCGCGCATCGGATCCAGCCGCAGCGGGCCGTCCTCGATCACGTCCACGCAACGCCCGGCGGCGCGCCGGCGCAAGGCGTGCAGCCTCGCCACCAGTTCGTCCAGATCAAAGGGCTTGAGCAGATAATCGTCCGCGCCGGCGCGCAGGCCGGCCACCCGGTCTTCCACCGCGTCGCGCGCGGTCAACACCAGCACCGGCAACGCCGCGCCGCGCGCGCGCAAGCGCGCCAGCAAGCGCATGCCGTCCTCGTCCGGCAGCCCCAGGTCCAGAATCATCAAATCGGCGTCCAGCGTCGCCAGCGCCGCCTCGGCCTGGGCCGCGCTGCCCACCGCGTCCACCGTCAGACCGTGGGCGCGCAGCCCGGCGACGATGCCCAGCGCGATCAACTCATTGTCTTCCACCAATAACACCCGCATTCCCGCCTCCTTGTCGCCGCCAGCTTGCCGGCAACGGATTATCCCATTGTTAACGGCGGCTTAATCCCCGGCGCCCAGGCTGTGGGCACTCATCCCCATGGAGACCGCAATGCCGCTTATTTTCCGCAGCCTGTTGCTGCTGCTTTTCCTCTGGATGCCCGCCGTCCAGGCGCAAACCGGCTTTCTGCCGCCGGAACAGGCCTTCCGCCTCAGCGTCAGCGAGCTGGGCGACGGCCAGGTCCGCCTGCGCTGGGACATCCGCGACGGCTATTATTTGTATCGCAAAAATATCAAGATCGCGGCCGAACCCGCCGGCAGCGTCCCGCCGCCGGCGATGCCGGCCGGCAAGACCATCCATGATGAATTCTTTGGCGAATCCGAGGTGTATTACCAGCGGCTGGAACTGCTGGTGCGGGCCGGCCAGGCGCGCCGCCTCGCGCTGAGCTGGCAGGGCTGCGCCGAAGCCGGGCTGTGCTATCCGCCGCAACATCGCGTCGTCGAACTGTCCGGCGGCGGCCAGGCCGTTAAAACCGCCACGGCGGGGCTTGCCGGCACGGCCCCCGCCGCGCCGGCCCTGGGCGAAGACCAGGCGCTGGCGGCGCGGCTGGCGCAATCCGGCGTCGGCTGGGTCTTGCTGGCCTTCTTCGGCCTGGGCCTGCTGATGACCTTCACGCCCTGCGTGCTGCCCATGGTGCCCATTCTCAGCAGCCTGATCGTCGGCAGCGGCGCCACGCCGCGACGCGGCCTGGTCCTGGCGCTGGCCTTTGTGCTGCCGATGGCGCTGACCTACGCGGCGCTGGGCGCGCTGGCCGCCAGCATGGGCGCCAATCTTCAGGCCGCGCTGCAAACGCCGTGGGCGCTGGGCCTGTTCGCCGCGCTGTTCATCCTGCTGGCGCTGGCCATGTTCGGCGTTTACGAGCTGCAATTGCCGGCGGTGCTGCGCGACCGGCTGGCCATGGCCAGCCAGCGCCAGCGCGGCGGCACCCTGGGCGGCGCGGCGGCGATGGGCGTGCTGTCCGCCTTGCTGGTGGGCCCCTGCATGACCGCGCCGCTGGCCGGCGCCCTGCTCTACATCAGCGACAGCGGCGACGTGCTCAAAGGCGGCCTGGCCTTGCTGGCCATGGGCCTGGGCATGGGCGTGCCGCTCTTGCTGGTGGGCGCGCTGGGGGCCAAACTGCTGCCGCGTCCCGGCCTGTGGATGAACCGGGTCAAAGCGGTGTTCGGCTTCCTGCTGCTGGGCATGGCGATCTGGTTCCTCGACCGCGTGCTGCCCCCGGCTGCCAGCCTGGCCTTGTGGGGCGCCTGGCTGTTCGCCGTCGCCGTCGGCCTGCTGACGCTGAGCCGGCCCTGGCGCGCCAGCCCCGGCCAATGGACGCTGCGCGGCGCGGCGGCGCTGCTGGGCCTGTGGGCGGCGGCGATGCTGATCGGCGCGGCCGCCGGGCAAAGCGATCCGCTGCGGCCGCTCGCCTTCGTCTCCTCCGCGGCCGCGCCCGCCACCGACATGGAACAACTCGGCTTCGTCACCGTGCGCGATGTCCGCGCGCTGCAACAGGGCCTGGACGAGGCCGCGCGCCAAGGCCGCTGGGCGCTGGTGGACTACTACGCCGACTGGTGCGTGGCCTGCAAGGAAATCGAGCACAAGGTGTTTGGCGATCCCCTCGTGCGACAAGCGCTGGCCGACATGACGCTGCTGCGGCCCGACGTGACCGAATCCGGCCCGGATAGCGCCGCGCTGCTGGCCTCGCGCCAGGTGATAGGACCGCCCACGCTGTTGCTGATCGGCCCGGACGGCCAGGAGCGCCGCGCCCAGCGCATCGTCGGCGCGCTGGGCCCGGACGCCTTTCTCGAACGCCTGAGCCAGGCGCGGCGGGCCCGCTGAATCTTTTGGAAAGGACCCAGTCTATTCAAACGTTTAAAAAAATAGCCTCCGCCACCCCGCTCCGCGCGGCACAGGACTGAACCATGCTTGCTTTCAACCTTGGCCCGCTGGCCATTCCGGTCAGCCTGGCCATCATCGCCGCCGCCTGGCTCGCCGCCCACGGCGCCGGCCTGCTCGCCGGCCGCGGCCGCCGCGTCAGCGTGGCGGCCCACCTCAACGACATGCTGCTGTGGGGCTTCGTCGCCGCGCGCGTCGGCTTCGTCCTGTACTGGTTTTCGCTGTACTCGCAGCGGCCGCTGGCGGTGCTGGATCTGCGCGACGGCGGCTTCCTGCCCTGGGCCGGCGTCGCCGCCGCGCTCGCCCTGGCCGCGTGGCGCGGCTGGCGTCGGCCGGAGCTGCGCCGGCCGCTGGCCGTCGCCATCCTGAGCGGCGCGCTGGTCTGGGCCGGCGGCGCGGCGCTGCAAGAAGGGCGAACCAAGGCCTCGCTGTCCGCCCGCGTGCTGCCGCAACTGGACGGCGCCCCGGCCTCGCTGCCGGCGCTGGCCGGCGGCAAGCCCATGGTGCTCAATCTCTGGGCCAGCTGGTGCCCGCCCTGCCTGCGGGAAATGCCGCTGCTGCAAGACGCCCAGCGGCAAAGGACCGACGTGCGCTTCGTCTTCGCCAACCAGGGCGAGGACGAAGTCGCGGTGCGCGAGTTCTTCCACAAGCAGCCGCTTCGGCTCCGGCATGTGCTGCTGGACCCGGCCGGCGCCCTGGGCCGGGAGTACGGCTCGGCGGCGCTGCCCACCACGCTGTTTTTCGACGCCCGCGGCCAATTGCAAACCATACATCTGGGCGAACTGTCCGAAGCCACTCTGGCCAGCAAGCTGCAATTGCTGGGCGGCACGCCCGCTTCCAAGGAATAAACATGAACGCACCGCTGATCCGCGGCCTGGCGCCGCTGGCGCTCTGGCTGAGCCTGAGCGCCCACGCCGCGCCGCCCCAAGCCTGGCCGGCGCCCATTCAGGCGCTGGAAGCCCAGGGCTATGAAGTCCTGAGCAGCTTTCCCGGCCCGTCCGGCCTGACCGGCTACGCCGCGCTCTACCTGGGCCGGCCGCAGGCCGTCTACCTGACCCCGGACGGCCGACAGGCCATCGTCGGCAACGTCACCGACGCCCGCGGCGACAAATGGAAGCCCGAGCTGCTGGACCGGCAGTTCGGCGCCGCGCTGTGGCGGCAGTTGGAAAGCAGCCACTGGATCGCCGACGGCAAGGACGGGGCCCCGCGCGTGGTCTACACCTTCACCGATCCCAACTGCCCGTATTGCCGGCAGCTCTGGCGGGACGCCCGGCCCTGGGTCCAGGCCGGCAAGGTCCAGATCCGCCACATCCTGGTGGGCCTGCTGGCCGAGGACAGCCCGGCCAAGGCCGCCGCCCTCCTGGCCGCGCCGGACCCGGCCGCCGCGCTGGCGCGCCACGAAGCCGGCGATTCGGTGCGGCCGCTGGCCAAGCCGCCGGCCGCCGTCGGCGCCAAACTGGCGGTCAACCAGCGGCTGATGGAGCGCTTCGGCGTGTTCGCCACCCCAGCCTCCTTCTACCGCGACGCCCAGGGCCGGCTGCAAAAAATCCAGGGCGCGCCCGCGGCGGCCGCGCTGCAACAGCTGCTCGGACCGCGCTGAGCCCCTCGCTCTCGCCACCGCTGAATTGAACAAAACTTGCAAGCCCGCCGGCAACGCCGGCGGGTATCTTTACGCCAACAAACAGCGCTAGCCCCGTCCAAGCCGAACACCCCACCTTGCTTAGAACCTGTTTACGATCTGCTACGCATCGGCGATACGGCGTTGAAAACGTCTTCAAAATGCTCATGTACCGTATGTACACTCCGCTTTTTCAGCCGTTTTCGCCTTGTCTCGCCCTTGCTCGCGAGACCGTAAACAGGCCTTATAGCAACACCCTCGCCCGGCCTGCCACTCAGCCAATCCGCTGCCCTCAATTCAGTCTTGCCTCCCGCATGCAAATTTAAGGATCAAGCCATGCCCAGCCCCATTCACGCCAACCGAACCTCTTTCTCCCTGAACACGGCAACGGCCTCTCAACAGACACCGCTCCAAGTTGCCAGCGGCCCCCTGGTCAGCCGGCTGCGAGGCATCTCGGCACAAACTATTCAACCCGTGCTGCGACAAACGGTGCCGGAAAGCGCCAAAACACTGAGCGAACCCCAATGGCGGCAATACTCATCCCGCGTGGCGGAAAAACTGACGGGCATACAGCAAGCAGAAATGTCGCTAGGCCTGGCCTACATGATGAATATGAATGAAAACGCCGGCCAACTCCCCGGAGAGAAAGCCAAAGCGCTGGAGCAACTGCTGGCACGCAACAATCAGGCGGGTGGCGCAGCCAGCCAACGCTGGCGAGCGGATACTCAAAAAGAAATCGAGCTGCTCAAAGCCGCGGATGCCAAGAACAGCGCAGTGGGACATACCTCCATCGCCTACGCCAATCTGGACGACTCCGCCAATCCGGGCTATGTCCGGGCCTATATGGCGGTATACGCCAAATCCACCGGGGACAACTTCAAGGATGTCGGCCAAAATCCAGACGGCAGCCTGAACGCCAGCGGCAAAGCGTTATGGATAGGCTTCGGCACGCCCCACCGCGCCTTGGGCTATTTGATGAAGTACAAAATGGCGGGGGCGGAAAGCCCGCTGATTCGCAGCTTTCTGGTCGACAAGCAATTTTTGGAACAACAGCTGGGCAAGACGGAATCCGAGCCGCTGCGCGCCAAGCAAAGCGCCGCTGAAAAAAAACAGGTGAGCGGACAACACCTGATGAATGTCGACACCAAAGAGTTCAACCAGTTCGAAGTCAAAACGACCGCCAGGCGCGAGCAGGTGGAAACCTTGCAAATTCGCGACAAAAAAACCGGCGAGCTCGTTGAAAAAACCATCAAGAAATCCAAGGAAGGGAAATCCGAACTTATTCAAAGTCTGCTCGCCCACGCCAAGCCAGGCTCTTTGGAAACGATTGGCTACTCCTCTGCGCAAGCACAACACAATGACGCCAAAGAAGGGGTCTTCGTCGACATCTCCCGCTTTCACCAACAACTTGGATTTGACCCCGAGCATGGAGCGGTTGCATTCGGCGCGGATCATCTGCTCAATCTCAGCAAGGACAGCAAAGGCGACTGGGGCTTCGATACACCTACCGTTTTCCAAGACAAGGTTGTGCAATGGAAAAGCTTTTTCCACATGCTCGAATCGCTGGACGCCCCGGAAACCGCCGAGTTGCTGGCAGACCCCGCCATTAACGAACGCTTTCAGTCCATGCTGCGGGACGTGCTGAGCGCCAACCGCCTGATGCCGGACGATATGAGCTTCGAGCCCGACGCGCCCAAGCAAAGCGATACCGAGCAAGCGCGCGCCCAGCAACTGGCCCGCCCCTTAACCTCCGGCGCCCAGAAACTGCAACAGATCATCGCCAACGCGGAAACCCAGTCGCCATTACGGCAACTGGAGGCCATTAGCCGGAAAAACAGCTTTGGCCAATTCGAATTGAATCAGCAATTGCTTCGCAGCCTGAATTACAACCAGGCTTGGGACCGTCAACTTGGAGTCGAACTCAACGAAGCCTATCTGCAACTGCTGCAAGCCTTGGCCCAAGACCATGGGCAAACCGTGGCCGAGAAAACCGCCAAGCTGCTGCGCTCTCCCGACAATGGCAAACTCACTCTGGGCAAGCTGACTGGCTACTACCAGTCCGTGCTGGAGCACGGAAAGGCTCACCCGGAGCTGCTGGATGCGCTCAAATCCTTGCTCAACACCATAGACAGCCAGGCCAGCCCCGCCACCATGGCCAAGCTGACCGCAAAGATCCAGAAACAGTTGGACAAGATGCTGCGCGAGCGCGCCGGTCAGATGCCGGCCGCCCAAGCGCTCACCCTGAGCGCCATCAATGATCGATTGGAAAACATCAAGGAACGCGGCCTCGCACTTGCAAGCCGACAAGCCGCCGCCGAAGCTCAACGCGAAGCCTTCCAACAGCAGCAGCAACAACGGTCGGCGCAGCTGCAGCAAGTGGCCAGCCATTACGGACTTGAAGTGCCTCGCTATATGCGCGATCAATTGAAACCCATCCACCTGGAACTGGCCGCCGCCCTGCACGCAGACTTCGAACGCCAAGCGGGGCAATTGCGCGCAAGTAGCCAAGACAAACAGAACATCGCTCTTGGGCACGCTCGGCAACTGGCACAGGGCTATAACGCCAACACTGAGGCCAAGCAAGCTCAGTTGACGCAGCTCCAGTCCCAACAGGACAAAGCAGGCCAAAAAACACTGAAGCAAGAATTGAAGGCCAACGCCAAAGCACTGGATGCGGTGCATAACGAGGCCTCTCGCATCAGCGGACAACACCGCCGCGAACTGGATTCCGCGCTCAGCGCTCTGACACGCGCCGGTAGGGAGCAATTAGCCAAGCAACTACTGGCCAGCGGCGTCTACCTGGAGCACCCCGCCGCGGAGAAAGCCGCGCTGGAACGCTGTCTGCAATCCGACGCCGCGCAACGCATCGTGGCCAAGGCGGTGGACGAAGCCAAGGACTTCAGCGGCCAGGTAAACAAGCACAAAGCCATTGAGCTGGCCAGCCGGCGACTGGTAGACCATGTGATGAGCGACAGCTTTTTCCGTGAAAAGATGAGCCAGATTGGACAAAGTTTCGCCAATCACGCGCAAGCGGCCCCTGAAGCCGGCGCCAGCGCAGCCGACATCCCATCCTTGAGGCAGGCTCAATCCGCCGCAGGCAGCGAAGCCGAGCGGCAGGTGGCGGAAACCGCGCAGCAGCAAGTCAAACAGCAGGCCAAGACCGTGGCGGAAGAGCTGGCGCGCAAGCAGGCCGAAACTTCGGCCCGACAAGAGGCGGAACGCGTCGCCAAACAACAGGCGGAGCAGGCCGCTCAAGAACAGGCCGAGCGACGCGCGCGTGAACACGCTGAATCCGCGGCCCGCAAACAGGCCGAGCAAGCTGCGCGGGAGCAAGCGGAACGAGCCGCGCGCGAGCAGGCCGCCAGCGCGGCTCGCCAGCAGGCGGAGCAAGCCGCGCGCCAACAGGCGGAAGCCGCCGCCAGACAACAGGTGGAAGCGGCGGCGCGCGCCAGGGCGGAAGAATTATGGGTGCGCGACTTCAATCGCAAGATGGAACCGGCGGACACCAACTTGCTACACGCCCGCCTGGGCATGCTGAAAGACGAGCATGAAGAAATCCGCGTGAACAATGCTCTGGAAAATGCGCCAAGAGTGCCCAAAGCCAACCCAGCCAGCGCGACCCGAGTCCGCCAGGCGGAAGCGCTAACGGCCGATGGCAAACCCCGCATTCTCTGACGCAAGCCCCAAGATCATTCCATGAACATCGCCGGCGGCGCGGGCCTTAAGTCCGCGCCGTTCGACGTCAAGGCCGGCTGCGCCGCGATCATGGCGCAGCTCTTGCGAACCGTCTCATCTGCGGCAACCCGGCGCGCTGTCCCTGGCGCGGCGCTGACATTCTCGGAGGCTGTTCACAGCTTGCCGCGCGCCGGCGAAATGGATAGAAATGGACGTTGAAACCGTCTGTCAGCCTGCCTGACGGCGGCTGCGCCGCCACTGCCACAAGGGCGGCAGCAAGAGCAGCGCGACCATGCCCAGCACCAGCCACAGCATATTGTCCTGCACCCACGGAATCGCTCCCAGCCAGTAGCCCATGGACACCAGCCCGCCGCACCAGATCACCGCGCCCAACACGTTGTAGCAGGCGAAGCGGCGCGGACACATGCCGGACAAGCCGGCCAGAAACGGCGCCACCGTGCGCACGATGGGCACAAAACGGCCGATGGTGATGGTGGGCGCGCCGTAGCGGTCGAAAAAAGCCTGGGTCTTGACCAGATGCTGGGGCTTGACCCAGCCGCGCCGGATCAGCGTCTGCCCCAGGGCGGAACGGCCGATGCTGTAATTCAGCAAATCCCCCAGGATGGCCGCCAGCGTGATCAGCCCCATCGGCCACCACGGCGACACGCCCTGCGCGCCCAGCAAGGCGCCGGTGGCGAACAGGAGTCCGTCGCCGGGCAGGAAGGGCAAGACCACCAGGCCGGTTTCGCAAAACACGATGGCGGCCACGATCCACACCCCCAGCGCCCAGTTCTGCGCCAGCAGGGACATCAGATTCTCATCGCCGAACAACCAGCTCAGAAACCCCATGGTCAACACACTGCTCTCCTTGCCTCAATGAATTCGTCGCGTCTAATGCTTGACCGCCGCGCCGGGCGGATGTTTCCCCGGTCTGAGGGCGCGGCCGCGGAATCTTAATTTGACATAGGCATATTGTTTTGTTTTTAATGATGACAGCAAATGTCAGAATTGATTCTGCAACGGCTATCGACTTTCAAACTAAACCGCTTTCAGGAAGCCGCCATGCCTCAGTTGCCGCAAGCCCCCTTCTTATCCCCCTGTCCGCGCGCGGGAGCGCCGACGTGAGCGCCGGCCTTGCCGCCCCGGAGCTATCCAGTCAGGACGACGCGCTGCCGCTGTACCGCCAAGTGTATCAACGCTTCATCCAGGCCATCAGCCAGGGCAGCCTGACGCCGGGACAACGGGTGCCGTCCATACGCGCACTGGCCGGCGAGCTGCAAGTGTCGCGCAATACCGTGGAATTGGCTTACGAATTATTGATAGGCGAAGGTTATCTGGAGGCGCGCGGCCAGGCCGGCACCGTGGTGTCGCCGCGGCTGGCGGAAGTGCGCATGCAGCAGCCCCGCCCGGCGGACGCGCCGGCGCCGCGCCCGGCCAGCCTGTCCTTGTTCGATTCCGCCTCCGACTGGCAGCCCCTGCCCTATCAACTGGGCTTGCCGGCGCTGGACCTGTTCCCGCGCAAGCTGTGGGCCAGCCTGAACACCCGCCAGCTGCGGCTGCAAAACCGTTTTCTGTCCTACCCGCAACCCGCCGGCTACGGGCCGCTGCGCGAGGCCATCGCCGCCTATCTGCACCTGTCGCGCGGGCTGGACTGCTCGCCGCAACAGGTATTCATCACCGCCGGCTACCGCGGCGCGCTGAATTTGATCGGCCGCACCCTGCTGCGGCCGCTGGACCAGGTGTGGATTGAAGACCCCTGCTTCCCGCCCAGCCGCCACCTGATGGCGGAAATGGGCGCGGAGCTGGTGCCGGTGCCGGTGGACCGGGACGGCATGCAGGTGGCCGTCGCCAAGGAGAGGGCGCCGCACGCCCGTTTCGCGCTGGTGACCCCGGCGCATCAAAGCCCGCTGGGGGTGTCGCTGTCCCTGGTGCGGCGTCTGGAGCTGCTGGCCTGGGCCGAGCACAACAACGCCTTCATCATCGAAGACGATTACGACAGCGAATACCGCTACGACGGCCGGCCGCAGCCGGCGCTGGCCAGCCTGGGGGCCAACGACAACGTGCTCTACGTCGGCAGCTTCAGCAAGGTGCTGAGCCCGGCGCTGCGCCTGGCCTATCTGGTGGTGCCCAAGCCCCTGCTGACGCGCTTCAACGCCGCCTGCCACACCTGGCACGACGGCTGCCCGCTGTTGAATCAGGGGGTGGTGGTGGATTTCATGCAGGAGGGCCACTTCATCCGCCATCTGCGCAAGATGCGCTCCGCCTACGCGCAGCGCCGCGAGCTGGTGATCGCCAGTCTGCGGCAGGCGTTCGGCGAACGGATGAGTTTCGACGTGCCGGCCTGCGGCCTGCATTTGCTGGCGCGGCTGGATCGCTCGGAAGACGACATCGCCTTGGCACAGCGCGCCAAGCGCGAGCGCTTCGGCATCGCCGCGCTGTCGGCGCGGGCGCTGGAGGCGGATTGCGGCAAGGGGCTGTTGTTCGGCTTCGCCAACGTGGCCACGCCGGAGCAGGCCGCGCAACAGGCGCGGAATCTGCGCCTATGCCTGGAAGGCCGGTCCTTGCCGTCGGGCGGCTGAGAACCTGTTTACGATCTGCCGCGCGTCGTCGATACAGCGTTGAAAACGGCGGGGCTTGGCGGGCGTCGCCCAAGGGCCCCGTCCAGCCCAGCAAGCCTCAATCCGGAATCACCGCCGTCGCCTCGATCTGCACCTTGGCGCCCGGCACCATCAAGGACGCCACCTGGAACGCGCTCATCACCGGGAAATGGCCGATCAGCTCCCGGTAGGCGCGGCCCACTTCCCGGGCCTCGGCGAAATAAGCCTCACGGTCGGACACATACCAGGTCAGCCGCACCAGGTGCTCCGGCCGCGCGCCGGCCTCGGCCAGGACCGCCACGATGTTCTTCAGGATCTGGATCGCCTGCTCGGCGTAGCCCGGCCCCACTAGCTTTTCTTCCGCGTCCCAGCCCAGTTGGCCGGAGGTGAACACCAGGGTGCCGCGCGCGGCGATTCCGTTGGCGTAGCCGCGCGGGCGCGCCCATTCCGGCGGTTGCAGAATTTGCATCATGCCGCCGCCTCCTCCAGCAAGCCGCTCAAGGCGGCGCGCACGTCGGCCGGGGCGTCGATGGCGGCGCCGCTGTCCAGCGAGATGTGCACCAGCACCTGGCGGCAGCGCAGCCGCAGTTCGCCGTTGGCGTGGCCTTCGATGTCCAGGGTCAGCGAGCTGCCGCCCAGCCGCGCCACGCGCAGCTGCAGCGTCAGTTGGTCGCCCTGGCGGGACGGGCGCAGGAATTCGCAGTCCAGCTTGACGATGGGCAGACCCAGCCGGCGCGGGCCGATGAAGTCGGCGAAGCTGATGCCCAGCCCTTCGGTGAACCAGTCTTCCACCAGCCAGTTGCTCAGCACCAGGTATTGCGGGAAGTACACGATGCCGGCCGGATCGCAGTGGGAGAAGCGTATCGGGTAGGCCTTGGAAAAATGGGGGTCTTGCATCTTGTCGCTTTCTTGGCGTGGGCGGCCCTCGCCGCCCCTTGTGTGGGTCAGACGGCTTCGGTTTCCGCTTGCGCGGCGCGCTCCGCCAGCCGCAGATAATTGCCCAGCATGCTGAGCCCCTGTTCGGTCAGCACCGATTCCGGATGGAATTGCAGGCCGTGAATGGGCAGGCTGCGGTGGCGCAGCGCCATGATCTCGCCCCGGCCGCCGTCGGCGCGCAGCGCCCAGGCGGTGGCGACCAGCTCTTCCGGCAGCGCGTCCGCCACCAGCGAGTGATAGCGCGCCACCTTGAGGCCGTCGGCCAGGCCTTCGAACAGGCCCTCGCCGTCGTGATGGATGCGCGACACTTTGCCGTGCAGCACTTCGTCGGCGCGGCGCACTTGCGCGCCGAAGGCGGCGGCGATGCACTGGTGGCCCAGGCAGATGCCGAGGATGGGCAGGCAGCCGGCGAAGCGGCGGATCGCCGCCAGCGACACCCCGGCCTCGGCGGGCGAACAGGGTCCGGGCGAGACGATCAGCGAGCGCGGCCGCAGCGCTTCCATCTCCTCCAGGCTGATCTCGTCGTTGCGCCTCACCATGATGTCGGCGCCCAGCATGCCCAGGTACTGCACCACGTTGTAGGTGAAGGAATCGTAGTTATCGATCATCAAATGCATATCGCCTCCTCTTGCCGCGCCGCCGCCGCGGCCAGCTTGGCCGCCAGCAGCATCAACCGGCTTTTTTCCAGGGTTTCCTGCCATTCGCGCTCGGCCAGCGAGTCCTGCACCACGCCGGCGCCGGCCTGCACGTGCAGCCGGCCGTCTTGCAGCACGCCGGTGCGTATGGTGATGGCCTGATCGGCGTTGCCGCGCCAGCCGATATAGCCGATGGAGCCGCCGTAGACGCCGCGCGAATGCGGCTCCAGCTCGGCGATCACTTCCAGCGCCCGCACCTTGGACGCGCCGCTGAGGGTGCCGGCCGGGAAGGTGCTCTTGAGCACGTCCAGCGCCTGCGCCTGTTGCGGCAGCTTGCCGGACACGGTGGAAACGATGTGCATGACGTGGGAGAAGGGCTCCACGGTCAGCAGTTCGTCCACTTGCACGCTGCCCAGCTCGGCCAGCCGGCCCAGGTCGTTGCGCGCCAGGTCCACCAGCATCATGTGTTCGGCGATTTCCTTGGGATCGGCCAGCAGTTCGCGGCGCAAGTCCTGGTCTTCCGCCGCGTCCGCGCCGCGGCGGCGGGTGCCGGCCATGGGCCGGCTGGTGATCCGCTCGTCTTGCTGGCGGAACAGCATTTCCGGCGAGGCGCCGACGATCTGGGCGTCGCCCAGATTGAGCAGATAGCGGTAGGGGGTTTCGCCCAGGCCGGACAAGGCCCGGTACAAGGTGGGCGCGTCGGCGGCGAAGGGCTGGCTCATGCGCTGGGACAACACCACCTGCATCACGTCGCCGGCGGCGATGTAGTCCTTGATCCGGCCCACCGCCTGCTGGAAGTCCTCGCGCGCAAAGGCGTAATCCAAGGCGGGGTCCGCCGTCGCGTCCGCGGCGAAAGCCGGCGGCGGCGCGGACGGCTCCGCCAGCAGCGCGCGGGTTTGCTCGCACAACCGCAGCAAGCGCTGTTGGCCGCGGGCGTAGCCGGCCGCCTCGGTAGATTCGTGGACGATGCAGTAGACGCTGGCCTGCTGGTGGTCCAACACCAGCAAGTCCAGGCTCAGCCATTGCAAGGCGTCCGGCAGCGCCAGCCCGGAGGGCTTGCGCGGCTGGCGGCGCAACCGCGGCTCGATCAGGCGAGTGGTTTCGAAGCCGAAATAGCCGAACAGGCCGCCGGAAAACGGCGGCAAGGCGCTGAAGTGCGGCGCGCGCCAGCCTTGTTGCAGCTTGGCCAGCTCCGCCAGCGGGTCCGCGCACTCCAGTTCGCGCAGCAGCTGGCCGTCGCGCCAGTGGCGCAGCCGGCCCTCGTCCAGCTCCACCCGCTCACGGCAGGGCAGGCCGATCACCGAATAGGCGCGCTGAAACGCGCCGTCGCGCCAGTGACCGGTTTCAAACAGATAGTCCTGGCCCTGGTTGGCCAGCGCCTGGTACAGCGCCAGCGGGTCCGCGCCCGCCGGCAGCGGCAGGGTCCGCCACAGCGGCGCCAGGCTGAAGCCGTGGTCGCCGTAACGCAGAAAGGCCTCTTCGCTCAGCATACTTTTTCCTCCTTGCGCTCCGCCTGCTCTCGGGCGGCCAGCTGCGCCATCGCGCGCCGGTCCGGCTTGCCGTTCTTGTTCAGCGGAATCTCCTCCAGCGCCAGCACCAGCGCCGGGCGCTTATAGCTTTCCAGATGGGCTTCCAGCGTGGCGTGCACCAGGCGCACCAGCGCCTCGCTGTCGTCGCCGGCGCGCAGGATCAGCGCCGGGCGGGCTTCGCCGTCGCGGTCCGGCGCGGCCACCACGTAGGCGTCGCCCAGTTCCGGCAGCAACGCGGCCAGCAGGTTTTCGATTTCCACCGGCACCACCCAGCGGCCGAACACCTTGAAGCGGTCGTCCTCGCGGCCGTGGAAGCTCAGATAGCCGTGCTCGTCGCGGCTGAACAGGTCGCCGGTGCGATACCAGCCGTCCTGGAAACGCTCCTGCTCTTCCTGCGGACGCCGCCAGTAGCCCAGCGCGCGGCTGGGCGCCTTGACCAGCAGCACCCCGCATTCGCCGGCCGGCGCGTCCCGGCCGTCGGCGTCGACGATGCGCGCCTCCCAGCCCGGCAACATGCGGCCGACGCTGCCGGCGCGCAGCGCGTCCGGATAGCTGGTGGCGAACACATGGCACATTTCGGTGGCGCCGATGCCGTCGTGCAGATCGAAGCCGAAACGCTGACGCCAGCGCCGCGCCAAAGGCGCGGACAGCGGGGCGCCGGCGGAGAAGGCCAGCCGGATCGCCACGTCGGACGGCTCCAGGCCGTGTTCCAGCAGCAGCCGGTACAGGGTGGGCACGGCGAACAATACGGTGGGGCGGAACTGGCACAGCACGCCGGCCACGCGTTCGGCCGACGGCCAGGCGCCGTCCAGCACGCCGCAAGCGCCCAGATACAGCGGGAAGAACAAGCTGTTGCCCATGCCGTAGCCAAAGAAGGATTTGGGCACCGAGTACAACACGTCGTCCGCGCCCAGCCGCAGCTGGCCGGCGGCGAAGTGCGAGCACACCGCCAGCATGGAGCGGGCGCTATGCACCACGCCCTTGGCCTGGCCGGTGCTGCCGGAGGTGTATTGGATCAGCGCCGGCGCGTCTTCCGGCTGGCGCGCGAAATCGTCCCAATCGTCGTCGGCGCTGTCGCCGGCCAGCCATTCCAGATGAGCGCCGGCGTCCAGCAGCCGCAGCTTGGCCGCGGCCGGCCACACCGCGATCTGCGAGGACTGGCCCAGGCACAGCGCCGGAGCGGCGTCGGCCAGCAGATGGTGGAGCGAGGCGGCGTCCAGCCGCGGATTGGCCACCACCGGCAGCGCGCCCACCGCCAGCGCGGCGTAGAAGGCCACCGCCAGCTCCGGGCCGTCGTCCAGCGCGATCAGCACGCGCTCGCCGGCAGCCACGCCTTCGGTTTGCAGCCAGGCGGCCTGACGGCGCAGCGCGCGGTTGAGCTGGCGGTAGCTGAGGCTGAAGCCGGGGCCGACGAAGCAGAGCCGGTCGCTGTCCGGCCGGCTGGCGGCCAGGCGCTCGGCCAGATTGATCAGCGGTTCCGGCGCGGCGACGTCCTGCGCCGGCCGCGCCGCCGCGCCGGAGGGCTGGGTCAGCGCGGCGATCAAGCGGTCTGTCAGCGCCAGCGCCTGGCGCGGATTGAGCCGCGGGTCGCAGCTGCTGTGGTAGGCGCGGCCCAGGTCTTCCTCGGCCAGCGCCTCCGGTCCGCCCAGGCATTCGGTCACGTCCAGGGCGCTCAATTCCAGGTGCACGCCGCCGGCGTGGCTGCCGCATTCGCGGTGGGCGGCGAGGAAGGCCTCCACCTCGGTCAGGATGTCTTCATAGCGCCGGGTCTTCACGCCGTTGGCCGCTTGCACGCCGTTGCCGTGCATCGGGTCGCACAGCCACAGCACTTGGCGGCCTTCCGCGCGCACCGCGTCCAGCAGCGCCGGCAGGCGCTGGATCTGCGCCGCGCCGAAGCGGGTGATCAGGGTCAGCCGGCCCGCCTCGTTGTCCGGGTTCAGCGCGTCGATCAGGCGCAGCAGTTCCTCGCGCTCCATGCCGGGGCCCACTTTGACGCCGACGGGATTGTTCACGCCGCGCAGGAATTCCAGATGCGCGCCGTCCAGCTGGCGGGTGCGTTCGCCCACCCACAGGAAGTGGCCGGAGCCGCAATACCAGTCGCCGCGCTCGTCCTGCTGCAGCTGAGCCTGTTCATAAGGCAGCAGCAGCGCTTCGTGGCTGACGTAGTAGCCGCTGTCGCGCGGCGCGGCCTCGCGGTCCAGGCCGCGCAGATAGTTGAGGCTGGCGGCGGCGTGGAAATAGGCGGATTCCAGCCGCTGCGGGTCGTGGGCGCGCGCGGCGGCGGCGAATTCCACGCCGTTGACGATGTCGCCGCGATAGCTGGGCAGGCTCAATCCGCCCAGCGCTTCCTGCGGCTGGCTGCGCGGCTTGGCGTACTGGCCGGCGATGCGGCCGATGCGCAGCACCGGGCGTTGCAGCGCCTGGCCCAGGTCCGCGGCCATGCGTTCCAGCAGGCGGTAGTGGCCGCCCAGCACGTCCGGCCGCAGGCCGGCGAAGCGCTCGGCGCAGTCTCCGGCCTGGATGACGAAGCCCTCGCCCCGCGCCACGCCGGCCAGCGCGGCGCGCAGCCGGCGGATTTCGGCGGAAGGCACCAGATTGGGATAGGCGCTCAGACGCGACAGCACGGCATGCAGCGCGGCGCCGTCGTCGTAATCGGGCATTTGTGTGTGCGGTTTCGCCTGCCAGCTGCTTGGGCTCCAGGCTTTGGATAGTGTCAGCATCGTGATCTCGTTTATCGGGTGCTGATTGGGAAAAGCCCGCCCGGCAAGAGCCGCTTGCGCCGGGCAAGGCTGGCGGGCCGCGCCGCCCGGGGGGGCGGGAGACGCGGCCGGGCTTCAGGCGCTCAGTTCCTCGCGCAGCGCGATGCCGCCCAGG
This sequence comes from Chromobacterium sp. HL1, assembly GCF_057418835.1. Lineage (NCBI taxonomy): Bacteria > Pseudomonadati > Pseudomonadota > Betaproteobacteria > Neisseriales > Chromobacteriaceae > Chromobacterium > Chromobacterium sp. HL1. The sequence goes on along the minus strand of NZ_CP162399.1, from coordinate 5,117,348 downwards.
TTCTGCAACAAGGGCGCGTTCTCGCAGGCCAGGTAGACGCACTCCTCCGCGCCGGTGTTGACGTGCTGGTGCTCGGCCCAGACCGGCACGTAGATGGCGTCGCCGGCGCGCCACGGCACCTGGCGGTCGCCGATGCGGGAATAGCCCTGGCCCTGGGTGACGTAGATCACCGTCTCGTAGTTGTGGCGGTGCAGGCGGGTGGACTCGCCCTCTTCCAGCCGGCCTATGGTCAGGCTGATGGTGCGGCTGGGCAGATCGACGATGTGCACCTTGTGCTTGCGCTCGGAGGAGAAGGCCTGGTCGCCGCCCTGGCTGGCCGCCATCACCTGCTCGTGGCTCAGCCGCGCCGGCAACTGGGCCTGCAACTGGCTGGGCACGCGCCAGAAATCGGCGGAGGAGAAATGGCCGGCCGGAGCCGCGGCGGGCGCGGCGGCCGGCTGCGCCTGGCAATGCGCCCAGATGGCGTCGAACATCGCCACGCGGCGGGCGATCAGCTCGCGGCCCACGGCGATGGCCTGCTCGCGGCGCGCGTCCTGGTCCAGGGTCAGGCGCTGCATGATGGCCAGCATGGTCAGCGCGTGGTCTTCGTCTTCCTCGATGTGCAGGCTGAAGAACTCGGTGGCGTCCTCGCCGAAGCCGTGGTGTTGCAGCGCTTGCAGGATGGGGCGGTAGATCAGCGGCACGATGGCTTCCGCGCCCAGGCACATCGCGGCCAGGCCGGCCAGCGCGTCCGAGGACTGGCAGTGGCCCATCATGGTGTCCACCATCGCCAGGGTCTGCGGCAGCGGCGCGTGCGAGGCCGGCGCCGCGCCCACCACGCGCAAGGTGCGCTGGAACATTTCCGCGTGGGTGATGGCGCTGCCGCCGTCCACGCCCATTTCCTCGCGCATGTTTTCCATCAGCGCCATCACGTCGGCCGGGTCGCTCAGCTGGCCCATCAGCGCGCACAGATAGCGGGTGAAGTGGCGCGAGTAATGGCTGTGCTGAACCAGCAGGGTGCGCACGGTGGCCAGGCTGGCCTCATTGCGTTCCAGCGCTTGCAGCAGCGGGTGTTCCACCAGGCCCTGCAGGTCTTCTTCTTTCAGCCAATCGGCCCAGATCAGGCTCATGCCTGCGATCAACGGGGTCTTGCTGCCGCTTTTTTCCAACAATGCTTCCATGTCCATCTCCCAATCGAAGTGTGCGGTTCGCGGCGCGGAAAGCGCCGCGGCGTCCAGGTGTTGCGGTGTTGCGAAATCAGGCCCGGGCAAAGCGCAGCGCCGGGTTGCGCCAGCTCAGGAACAGCAGCCCGGCGGCGGCGCAGCCGGCCGGGAACAGATACATGCCGGCCCAGCCCAGCCGGTGGATGGCGACGCCGCCCAACCAGGAACCGAGCGCGGCGCCGAAGAAGAAAACCGTCATGAACAGGCTGTTCAGCCGCGAGGCGGCGGCGGGGTCTATGCCCAGCACCCGGCCCTGGGCGATGGTCTGCACCGAACGCACGCCCAGATCGGTCACCATCAGGAAGATCACGATCATCAGCACCTGGCTGCCCAGCCAGACGCCGGCCAGCGAGGTGGCGGCGATGCCGACGCCCAGCAGCGCGATCACGCCGTGCCAGTCCAGCCGGCGCTGCAGCCATTGCGCCAGCCACGGCGCGCGCAGCGCGGCGATGGAAGTGAAAGCCAGCAGGCCGGTCTGACCGGCGTTCCAGTTCAGGGTGGCGTGGGTCAGCGAGGACAGATTGGCCCAGATGCCGTTGGAGGCGGCGAAGAAGCAGGCGGCCACCAGCGCCAGCCGGCGCAGCTCCGGCAGCTTCAGCCACAAAGCGCCCTGCTGGCTCAGCATGCGGCCGTAGCGCAGCTGGCCGGCCAGCGGCACCTCGCCGATGCAGCCGCGCAGCGCCAGGCCGATGACGAAGGTCAGGGCGCCCACCGTCAGATAGATGCCGCGCCAGCCGATGTGCTCGCCGCCCCAGCCGGCCAGCACCCGCGCCAGCAGCAGGCCGGCGAACAAGGACGTGAGCAGGCTGCCCACCACCCGCCCGCGCTGCTCCGCCGCCAGCGCCTTGGCGCTGTAGGCCAGCAACAGCTGGCCAGCGATGGACAGCAGGCCGGCCAGGCCGCACAGCAGCACCATCAGCCAAGGCGACGGGGCGATGCCCACCAGCAGCAGCACCGCGCCCAGCGCCAGCATGGTGGCGGGGATCAGCCGGCGCGGCGCGATCATGTCGCCCAGCGGCAAGCCCAGGATCAGGCCGGCGCCGTAGCCGAACTGGGTGGCCACCGACAGCCCCCACAGCGAGTCCGCGGACAGGCCGAAAGAGACGGCGATCAGCTGCGTCATCGATTGGTGGTAGACCACCGCCGCCACGGAAAACCCGGTGGCCAGGCAATAGAGGGTCAGCGCCCAGCGGGACAGGGCGTTTTGAGAGGTCATGATGTGTGTCCTTAGGCGCGGATCAGTCGAATGACAGCGCCAGTGTTGAAGTCAGCGGGCGGCTGCGGCAGCTGAGCACATAGCCGGCGGCCACCTCCTCGGGCGCCAATGCGTGCGGCGCCTCCATGTCTACTTCGCCGGCCAGCACCTGGCAGCGGCAGGTGGCGCAAACGCCGGCCTTGCAGGAATAGCGCGGCGTGACGCCGGCTTGCAGCAGCGCGTCCAAAAGGTTGTCCACCGGCGCGCCCAGTTCCACCTGGCGCTGCATGCCGTCCATCCTCACCGTCACCCGCACCCGCTCCGGGCTGTCCGCCAACGCGCGCTCGGCGCGGGCCGGACCGGCGGCCGGGGCCGCGGCGTAGTGTTCGCTGCGGACGCGTTCCGGCGGCAGGCCGCTGTCGCTCAGCGCCTGGCTCACCGCCGCCATCATGCCGGCCGGGCCGCAGACGTAGGCGTGGTCGATGGAGGCCGCCGGCAGGCAGCCGCGCAGCAGCGCCAGGCAGCGCTCGCGGTCCAGCCGGCCGTTGAACAGCTCGATGTCCTGCTCTTCCGCGCTGAACAGATAGATCAGGGACAGACGCGCCGGGTAGCGGTCCTTCAGCGTCGCCAGCGTTTCGCGAAACTGCAGCGAGGCCAGGTTGCGGTTGCAATAGACCAGGGTGAAGCGGCTGAGCGGCTCGCGCAGCAGCGTGGCCTGCAAGATGGACAAGACCGGGGTGATGCCGCTGCCGGCGGCGAAACCGGCGTAATGGCGGGCCGTTTCCGGCGCCGCCGGCAGGCCGAAGCGGCCGGACGGCGGCAAGGCCTCCAGCATTGCGCCCGGCCCCAGGCTGGCGTGCGCCCATTGCGAGAAGCGGCCGCCGGCCACCCGCTTGATCGCCAGCTGCAGCTTGGGCGCGTCCGGCGCGTTGCACAGCGAATAACTGCGGCGCACTTCCTCGCCGTCCAGCCAGGCGCGCAGGGTCAGATGCTGGCCCGGCTCGTGGCGGAAGCGGTCGCGGTGTTCTTCCGACGGCTCCAGCGTCAACAGCAGACTGTCCGGCGTGTCGCGCTGGATCTCGGTCAGCTGCAAAGGGTAAAACTGCGGCATGACGGCTTCCTCATAAACTCTTGAAGTGCTCGAACGGATTGCGGCAGGCCTCGCACTGGTACAGCGATTTGCAGGCGGTGCCGCCGAATTCGCCCTGCGGGCGGGTGGCGTCGGAACCGCAGCGCGGACAGGGCACCCGCGGCGCGGCGACGGCGACGAAGCTCAAGCGCTGCCAACCCGGCTCCGCCGGCAAGGGCGGGGCAATGCCGGCGGCGCGCAGCTTGGACCGGCCGCTTTCGCTGAGCCAGTCCGTGCTCCAGGCCGGGTGCAGCCGCGTTTCCAGCCGCACCGCCTCCACGCCCCGGTCTTGCAGGGTCTGGCGGATATTGCTGTCTATCTGCGCCTTGGCCGGGCAGCCGCTGTAGGTGGGCGTCACCACCACCCGCAGCGCGTCGTCCTCCCAGCGCACGTCGCGCACGATGCCCAGGTCCACGATGGAGACATAGGGCATCTCCGGGTCCGGAATGCCGGCCAGCCATTCCCAGACGCGCTCGGTGCCGCTTTGCACCTCCAGGCCGTGCACCCGGCTCACCAGCCGGCTCCCGGATGGGCGCGGGTCAGGAACTGCATCTCCATCAGCAGGGCCACCAGCGCCTCGCCGTGCGCGCCGCGCTTGCCGCCGCTGACCGCCGGCGCCGCGCGCGGCGGCTCCAGCGTGGCCGCGGCCAGCACTTCGTTGACGTAGGCCAGCCATTCCGGGTACAGCGCGGCCAGATCGCAGCCCACGCCCTGGGCCAGCATCGCCTGCTCCAGTTCGTCCATCTCGAACAATTCGCCCACGTAATGCCAGCAGCGTTCCAGCGCCAGCCGGCAGAATTCCCGGCTTTGCCGGCTGCCGTCGCCCAGCCTCACCACCCAGCCGCTGCTGCGGCGCAGGTGGTAAGTGGCCTCTTTCAGCGCCTTGGCGGCGATGGCGGCCACTTCCGCGTCCGCCGAATCCGACAGCTCGCGCAGCAGCAGGCAATGCCAGCTGTCGAACAGGAACTGGCGCATCTGGGTGTCGGCGAAATTGCCGCGGGTCAGCTCCGCCAGCAACACGTTGCGGAAGGCCTGGGCGTCGCGGCCATAGGCCAGATCGTCCTCGCTCTGCGCCGGCGTCAGCCCGCGGCCGGCGGCGTCCAGCCACAGCCGCGCCTGGCCCAGCAGGTCCAGCGCCACATTGCTCAGCGCCAGGTCTTCTTCCAGCGTGGGCGCGTGGCCGCACCATTCGCACAAGCGCTGCGACAGGATCAGCGCGTTGTCGCCCAGGCGCAGCAGGTATTCCGCGCGCAGGTTTTTCAATTCCGGATGCAGGGTCACAGGTGTTGCACTCCCTCTGGCACCTCGTAATAGGTGGCGTGGCGGAAGCCCTTGTCCGCCGCGGTCTCGAACCACGGCGCGCGCTCCACCTCGCCGCTGCTCACCAGATCTTCGGCGGCCACCAGCCACAGGCTGACGAACTCGCCGCGGCGGGTGAACACATCGCGCGCGTGCTGCAGCGCCATCGCCGCGTCGCTGGCCTGCACGCTGCCCACGTGGCGGTGCGCCACGCCGTTCTGGCTGCGCGCGAACACTTCCCACAGCTTCCACTCATGCATCTCGTTCTCCTTGCGGCCCCGCCGCCAGCTTGGCGGCGTGGCAGGCGGCGGCTTCTCGCACCCAGGCGCCCTCGTCCCAGGACCGGCGACGGCTGGCGAGACGCTCGCGGTTGCACAGGCCCTGGCCCCGGATCACCCGGTTGAATTCATCCCAGTCGATGCGGCCGATCTCGTAATGCCCGGTGTCCGGGTTGAAACGCAGATCCGGGTCCGGCACCGTCAGGCCCAGGTGCAGCACTTGCGGCACGGTCTGATCGACGAACTTCTGGCGCAGGGTGTCGTTGGAATACAGCTTGACGCCCCAGCGCATCGAGCGTTGCGAGTGCACCGAATCCTCGTCCGGCGGGCCGAACACCATCACCGTCGGCCACCACCAGCGGTTGAGCGCGTCCTGCGCCATCCGCCGTTGCGCCGGCGTGCCCTCCGCCAGCCGCCGCACCAGATCGAAACCCTGGCGGTGGTGGAAGCTCTCCTCCTGGCAGATGCGCACCATGGCGCGGGCGTACGGGCCGTAGGAACAGCGCGACAAGGGCACTTGGTTGACGATGGCGGCGCCGTCGGTCAGCCAGCCGATCATGCCGACGTCCGCCCAGCTCAAGGCCGGATAATTGAAAATATTCAGATACTTGGCCTCGCCGGCCAGCAGCTGCCCGTAAGCCTGCTCCCGGCTCAGGCCCAGGCTCTCCAGCGCGCTGTACAGATACTGGGCGTGGCCGGCCTCGTCCTGCACCTTGGCCAGCAGGATGCATTTGCGGCTGAGGCTGGGCGCGCGGGTGATCCAGGCGCCCTCCGGCAACATGCCCACGTATTCGGAATGGGCGTGCTGCGCCATCTGCCGCTGCAAGGTGCGGCGGTAGGCCTCCGGCATCCAGTCCTGCGGCTCTATCTTTTCGCCGTCGTCTATCCGCTGTTGAAACGCCTGCTCCAGCGCTTCCAGGTGCTCCGTCGTCGCCATCGGTCAGCCCCTCAGGTAATCCAGCAGGCTTTGCGGCTCCGCCGCCGCCTCCGGCTGGCGGTCCAGGGACTGGTTCCAGCGCAGCGCGCTGAACACCTCGCGCAGGCCGTCGTCGTAATCGCGCTGCCAGCTCCAGAACTGCTCGCGCGCCACGCGCTTGAGCACCTTGCCGGTGGAGCCCACCGGCAGCGCGTAATCGTCGCCGAGCACGCCCACGCACACGGTGTAGTCCGGCAGCGCGCCGCGGCCCTTGAACGGGAAGCAGTCCAGCGCCTGGCGCAGCACCTCGTCCGCGTCCAGCGCCGCGCCGGCCTTGCCGCGCGCCAGCACCAGCACCGCTTCTTCGCGCATCGGCCCGCGCGAAACGCCGATCACGCTGACGTCGAACAGATCCGCATGGCTCAGCAAATGCTCTTCCAGCAGCAAGGTGTAGGCCGGCTCGCCCAGCGGCGTCGGCACCGCGTCCACGATGCGGTCCAGGTGCACGAACTCGCCGTTGTCCAGGCGCAGGCCGATGTCGCCGGTCAACCAGTAGCCGTTCAGCGTGGTCAGCGCGGTCAGATGCGGCTGGCCGTAATAGCCCGGCGTCACCGTGGGGGAACGCACGCCGATATAGCCCGGCTGGCCGTCCGGCAACAACTCGCCCTGCGGGGTGAGCACATCGCAGCGCGCGTAGGACGCGGCCGCGCCCACGGTGCGCTTGCTGGCCACCTGTTCCGGCGTGGACACCTTGAAGAACTGCGACATGCCCAGCTCGGACGCGCCGAACATATCGGTGAAGCGGCCCCGCGGCGCCAGGCGCAGCAGTTGGCGGATATGCGCCTCGTGCGCGGTGTCGCCGGTGTTGTAATAACGGCGCACCGAGTCGAAATAGCCGTCCGGCAGGTTCAGTTCCGCGAAGGAGGCGTAAGTCTGGGAAAACGCGGTGACGATGGTGGGCTGGAAGCTGGCGATCAGATTGGCCGCCACCTGGCCGGTTTGCGTCGCCAGCGCCAACGCCGGCAATTGCAGCATGGTGGCCGTCATCAGATAGCTGACGCCGGCCGCGTGGGTGGGCGGCATCGCGGTGGCCAGCTTGTCCTCGTCTTGCTCGACAAAGCCGCGCAGACGCTCGCGCTTGCCGTTGAAAAACTGCGCGTGGCCAAACAGCACCGCCTTGGGAATGCCGGTGGTGCCGGAGCTGTGGCACACCATCACGATGTCCTCGTCCTTCACCGCCGCCGGCCAGCCGGAGGCCGGCAGCGGCGCCAGCGCCACCGCCGCGCCGGCGTTGAAGCCCGCGTCCAGCGCGGTAAGGCCGCGCAGCGCGCCGGCCAGGTCCCAACGCGCGTCGGTTTCCTTGTCGTAGACGAACACGTCGAAGCGGTTGCGCTGCGCGTACAGCGCCGCGATGTCGGCGCGCAGATGGCCGTTGATCAGCACCGGCACGCAGCCCAGGCTGCCCAGCGCCAGGAAGTGCAGGAAGGACGGAATGCCGTCGCCCAGGAACAAGCAGACATGCCGCCCCGCCTGGATGCCCTGCTGGCGGTACCAGGCCGCCAGATCGCTCACCAGATGGAACAGGCTGTCCAGGGAAAAGGACTGATAGGCGTTGCCGCGCGGGCCGATAAAAGGCTTTTCCAGGAACAGATAGTCTTCCCGGCTGCCGCCGTAGGCGGCGTGGGCCTTGAACAGGAAATTGCCGGCGCCCAGTTCCGGATCGTTGAACAGCGCGTCCCAGGCTTGCTTTTTAATCAGGTGGTCCATGTCGGTGTGTGTCTGCTGGCGTTGGTTTAGCCCGCCGCTTGCGGCCAGGCGGGTGGGGGGACTTTCTGCGAGCCCGCTCGCGCTCTCGCGAGCGGACCCCTGGTCAGGCGCTTACTGGCGCATGCCGACGGCGAGCCGGTTCATGCCGTTCATCAGCGCAATGGCGAAGGTCAGATCGGAGATCTCCTGGTCGCTGAAATGCGCTTTCAGCGGCAGATAGGCGGCGTCGTCGGCGTGGCTGTCCACCACATAAGTCAGCGCCTCCGCCCATTCCAGCGCGGCCTTCTCGCGCTCGCTGAACTGGGCGCTGACGCGCCAGCCGGCCAGTTCCGCCAGACGGCGGTCGCTTTCCTCGCGCTCGCGCAGGGCCTTGGTGTGCATGTTCAGGCAGAAGGAACAACCGTTGATCTGGGACACGCGCAGATAGATCAGCTCGATCAGCGGCAGGCCCAGCACGCTCTTTTCCAAGCCCTGCTTCACCAGGCGGAAGCCCTGCAGCAGTTCCGGGGACAATTCGTAATAAGCAAGACGCAAGCTACTCATGATCAACACTCCTAAATTTGGATAAGGACAGGAAGCGGGCGCGGCCCGGCCGCGCCCGGAAACTTCAGACGCGGCGCGCGCCCGGCGCCGCTTCCAGCGAACTGGCCAGGTACACCAGCGCGGCGCAGGCAGCGCAGGTGAGCACGCTGAAATTCAGCGACAGCTTCAGGCTCTGGAACGCGGCCATGCTCAAGGCGAACACCAGCAGCAGCGCCGCGCTGATCCAGGCGGAGGCGCGCAACTGCACGCCCAGCAGCAGGGTCACGCCCAACACCGCCTCCAGCGCGTTCACCGCCCAGGCCAGAACCGGAATCAGACCGGCCGGCGCCCACGGGCACAGCTTGGCCACATGGCGATAGAAGTTTTCCATCGTTCCCCAGGACACCCCCAGTTCGCCCATATGGCCCCAGAAGCCGAAGCGATCCGCCACCGCCGACAAGAACGCCGCCGCCAACGCGAACCGGGCCAACAGCAACACCGCCTTCCAGGCGCTTTCCTTTTGCATGCCTAAACCTCCCAATCGATATGGATGCCAACTCGCGACGGCGCGCCGCCAAGTTATGCAATATGGATTGCACTGTAATGGACATACTCGATACGCATAAGGGACAAGAATGAATTTTCCGACCATGACAAAGCGCATGAAGGCATTTGGAAACTGGAAAGACGGCGCGCGGATCGCCAAGCGGCAAACCGCGCAAACCATTGAAAAGAAAAGTAGATTCAATAGAGACAAGATCGCGCGGAACGGCGCCGCGCCGACGCCCGCGCCGCGGGGACATGACCCCGTCGTCGCCCGGCGGGCATGACCCCGTCCGCGCCGCCGCCTGTCCGGACGGACAGCCTGGCTCGGCAAAAACACCCTTTACCCACCGCCCCCGCCGCGCTTAAATGACAGGCTTACCCACAACGAAGAGCCGCCGACAACACCTCGCGGAGAAGCTGAGCCAAGACGCGCCGACGCAGAAAACGAAGTTTCTGCGAAGCTACAGCACCCGTCGTACGACCAAAAGGCGGACGCGGGATCAGGGGTTTTGTTCGTGGATCTAAAGGCACACACCATGCGCCGCTTCCTGCTCCCCCTCATCGCCGCCGGCCTGACCCTGGCCGGCGCCGCCCAGGCCAAAACCCTGAATTTCTCCGGCTACGTCTGGGAAGTCCGCAACCAGATCCAAAGCGGCCCCGGCCCCAACGACTGGGACGAGAACAACGCCTGGGTGGACGCCCAGGGCCGGCTCCACCTGAAGATCGCCCAACGCGGCGGCAAGTGGAGCAGCGCCGAGGTCTACCTGCCTCAGCGGCTGGGCTTTGGCCGCTACCAGTTCAAGCTGATAGGCCGGCCGGACCTGTTCGACGACAACATCGTGCTGGGCCTGTTCAACTACCCGACGCCGGACGTGGGCCCGGACGCCAGCAATGAAATCGACATCGAATTCGCCCGTTGGGGCAACCGGCAAAACCCGATGGGCAACTACACCGTCTACCCGGCCGTGCCCGGCCCCAAGCCCACCTCCTACGCCTTTGAACCGAATCTCAACGGCGACTACAGCACCCACCGCTTCAACTGGAACGCCAGCCGGGTGCTCTACCAATCGCTGCACGGCCACCAGGACGGCGACCTGTATGAAATGGCGCGCTGGAACTTCGCCCCGGCGGACCCCACGCGCCTGGTGCCGCAGCAGCCGCTGCCGCCCCACATCAATCTATGGCAGTTCCAGGGACGGCCGCCCAAGGACGGCAAGGAAGTGGAAATCGTGATTAAGGAGTTCTCCTTCATCCCGGCCGCCGCCAAATAAGACCCGCTAACAAAACCCCTGATCCTGCGTCGCGCCTCCTTGTCGTACGACTTGTACTGCCTGCGTCGGCGCGCCTTGGCTCAGGTGCGCTGTGCGGTTTTGTTAGCGGCTCTTAGCGCGCAGCGGCGTTTCGCGAAGAGAGCGGCAATGAAAAACCCGGCCTGGCGGCCGGGTTTCGCGCTGAGAGCGGCTAACAAACTCAGTTTCACGTCTGAGGCAAGGCGCGCCGACGCAGAAAACGAAGTTTCTGCGAAGCTACAGTACTTGAGTACGGCAAGTCGGCGCAACGCAGCATCAGGGGTTTGTTAGCCGCTCGGAGAACAAGACGCGTCAAAGCTTGATCATGGCCAAACGCTTAGGCCAATAACGCTCCAACAAGGCGAACAGAATGGCCGCGGTTTCCACGTCCATCACCCCGCGGTAATCGCCGGCGCGGAAATGCATCTGGAAGGCGCGCACCAAGCTGACGAAACCGGCGTCACCGTCCGCCGCCGCCGTCTCGTAGCCGTAATGCTTGAACGCCTCCAGCATCTTCTCCCGGCCGGGCAAGCCCTGCTGCTGGAACCGCTGCGCGTATTTGCGCTGCGTCTCCGCCTCCGGCCAAGCGCCCACCCCGGCCTGATGCAGCTCCCGCCACGGGAACATCGGCCCCGGATCGCTCTTGCGGCCCACGGCGATGTCGGAATGGCCCAGCACGTTCACCGGGCTGATGTCCGGATAGCGCGCCAGGATGTTCCGCGCCAATTCCGTCACCGCCGCCACCTGCTCCGGGTGATAGGGCGGAAACACCATGCCGCCCTTGTCCTCCCGCGCCAGATTGACGATTTCCACGCCGATGGATGAATCGTTCAGATTGCTGCGGCCATCCCAGGCACTGGCGCCGGCATGCCAGGCACGGTCGTTCTCGTCCACCAGATTGAACAGATTCATCTGCTTGAAGCCGGCCTGCTGATAGCTGGGGTCGCAAGGGTCCGGCGCCAGATAATGCGCGCTCACCTGGCCGGAACCGGTCAGCGCCTTGATGGAACCGGCGAAGTCCAGCGCGGTGTAATGCAGGATCAGGAAACGGATGCGTTTGTTGAAGCCTTGGACCGAGCGATAGGTATTGAACAGGATGGGCGTCATGAAGAATCTCCAGGAGGGGAATGGGAAGGGATGCGGCCGGCCAAACAGCCGGCACATAGAGTCTGAGTCCCCCCGGCCGCAGGGGTTCGGCGGGGGTGACGGGCGTCAGTTCAGCGCGAACGGGCCGCGACCCGCTGCAAAACCGGCGTCAATCGCGCCCCCCGCCCGGCGGCCGTCCGGTCTTAGAGTCCAGGCCCTTGGCCGCGGCCAGCTGCTTCATCAAGGCTTCCGACGGTTTTTCCGGCGGCACATTGGCCTTGAACGCCTCCAACCACTTGAGCTTGCCGTCCCAGGCCGGCAGCGCGGCCGGCGGTAGCGGCACGATCTCGTCCAGTTCCAGCACCTTGGGGTGGGCGTAGGAGTAGTCGCTGAGAACATCGCCGATGATCTTGTAACGACGACGGCGTTCATCATCCTGCTTCAGACCCAAGTCATTCCATTGTTTGTTAGCATCAGTAATAGGACCAAAACCATTTTCCAAATTAAACGCAGATGCTTCATTCCCACTCTTCACAGCCAGCTGGAAAAACCTCACTGCCTCTGAATTATTCTCTCCCTGCATTTGAACTGCATACTCCTTCGCAGCAATCCCATGCCCCTGCTCACCAGCACACTTGAGCATTTGAGTCCCTACAGCAAACGGCCCTGGCTGCGCGATCGTCAAACCCGTCAGCTTGTCTCCCACCAGATACTGCGCTTCCGGACTGCCCAGGTCCGCCGCCTTGCGGTAGTAGCGGTTGGCCAGCTCCTCGTCCTGCTTCACGCCGTAGCCGGCCTTCAGATAACGCCCCATATCGTAGTAGCCGCCGGGAATGCCGCGGTCTATCAGCTCCTGGGTCAGGTCCAGCGTTTCCTTGACCGGGTCGTCGCTGCGCGCCGTGCCCCGCCCTATCATGTCGCGCAAGTCCAGATTGGCCTTGTAATGGCCGTGAGCCGTGGCGATGCGGTAATAACGCTCCATCTCCGGGAAACGCAGCGGGTCTTCCTTCTCGATCTGCTTCTTCTGCAACCAGCGGGCGTAGCGGTATAGCTGCTCCGCTTCCGGGGTCAGAGCCGGCAGATGGTCTTTCTCATACGCGCAGTTGAAGGCCAGCTTGGCTTCGACTGCTTTCAAATCCGGCACGGAACGCTCCTTGGCGCCGCAGGCGGCCAGAGCCCCCAACAGCGACAAGGCGTACAGCGTTTTAACCATGCTTGCCGTTCAGCGGCCGTCCGGTCTTAGGGTCCAGGCCCTTGGCCGCGGCCAGTTGGCTTATCAAGGCTTCCGACGGTTTTTCCGGCGGCACATTGGCCTTGAACGCTTCCAGCCACTTCAACTTGCCGTCCCAGGCCGGCAGCGGGGCCGGCGGCAGCGGCACGATCTCGTCCAGTTCCGGCACCTTGGGATGGGCGTAGGAGTAGTCGCTGAGAACATCGCTAATGATTTTGTAGCGACGGCTACGCTCATCATCCTGCTTCAGACCCAAGTCATTCCATTGTTTGTTAGCATCTGTGATTGCACCAAAACCTTTTTCTAGCTTAAAAGCCGCTGCTTCATTTCCACTTTTAGTTGCCAGTTGGAAAAACTTAACAGCCTCAATAAAGTTTTGTTCAAAGCGTTGTTGATATGCGTAATCCGAAGCAGCCTTCCCATGTCCCTGCTCTCCTGCACACTTGAGCATTTGAGTCCCTACAGCAAACGGCCCTGGCTGCGCAATCGTCAGCCCCGTCAGCTTGTCCCCCACCAGATACTGTGCATCCGGGCTGCCCAGGTCCGCCGCCTTGCGGTAGTAACGGTTGGCCAGCTCCTCGTCCTGTTTCACGCCGTAGCCGGCCTTCAGATAACGCCCCATATCGTAATAGCCGCCGGGAATGCCGCGGTCTATCAGTTCCTGGGTCAGGTCCAGCGTTTCCTTGACCGGGTCCTCGCTGCGCGCCGTGCCCCGCCCTATCATGTCGCGCAAGTCCAGATTGGCCTTGTAATGGCCGTGAGCCGTGGCGATGCGGTAATAACGCTCCATCTCCGGGAAGCGCAGCGGGTCTTCCTTCTCGATCTGGTTCTTCTGCAACCAGCGGGCGTAGCGGTATAACTGCTCCGCTTCCGGGGCCAAGGCCGGCAAATGGTCTTTCTCATATACGCAGTTGAAGGCCAGCTTGGCTTCGACTGCTTTCAAATCAGGCACGGAACGCTCCTTGGCGCCGCAGGCGGCCAGAGCCCCCAACAGCGACAAGGCGTACAGCGTTTTAACCATGCTTGCCGTTCAGCGGCCGCCCGGTCTTAGGATCCAGTCCCTTGGCCGCGGCCAGCTGCTTCATCAAGGCTTCCGACGGTTTTTCCGGCGGCACATTGGCCTTGAACGCCTCCAGCCACTTGAGCTTGCCGTCCCAGGCCGGCAGCGGGGCCGGCGGCAGCGGCACGATCTCGTCCAGTTCCGGCACCTTGGGGTGGGCGTAGGAGTAGTCGCTTAGCACTCCCATAATGATTAGATAACGTTGCCGGCGTTCATCGTCCTGTTTTAACCCCAGATCACTCCACTGCTTCTTCTCTTCCGTATTCGGGCCGAAACCATCTCCTAAATTCAATGCAGCAGTTGCATCCCCCCATTTGGTTGCCAGCTGAAAGAATACAATCGCTTCATCATTTTTCTTCTTGTTTTTAAGATGAACCGCATACTCTTTCGCAGAAATCGCGTGTCCTTGCTCCCCCGCACATTTCATCATGCTATAGCCAATGTTGGATGGCATGGAGCCAGGCTCCAGATAGGTCAGCTTATCCCCTACCAGATACTGCGCTTCCGGGCTGCCCAAGTCTGCCGCCTTGCGGTAGTAGCGGTTGGCCAGTTCCTCGTCCTGCTTCACGCCGTAACCGGCCTTCAGATAGCGCCCCATATCGTAGTAGCCGCCGGGAATGCCGCGGTCTATCAGTTCCTGGGTCAGGTCCAGCGTTTCCTTGACCGGATCGTCGCTGCGCGCCGTGCCTCGCCCTATCATGTCGCGCAGGTCCAGATTGGCCTTGTAATGGCCGTGAGCCGTGGCAATGCGGTAATAACGCTCCATCTCCGGGAAGCGCATCGGGTCTTCCTTCTCGATCTGGTTCTTCTGCAACCAGCGGGCGTAGCGGTATAACTGTTCCGCCTCCGGGTTCAAAGCCGGCAGATGGTCTTTTTCATACACGCAGTTGAAGGCCAGCTTGGCTTCGACTTCTTTCAAATCAGGCACGGAACGCTCCTTGGCGCCGCCGCAGGCGGCCAGACTCAGGGTAAGAATCAGGGTAAAAATAGCTGGCTTAGTCACTATTGCTCCGGGCTGGGTCTGTGCGTAGGAACTCACGAAGAGGAGCGACGGGAGGGCGTTGATCTTTAAATGCCGATTTATTTTCATCCAAGATGTTCCGCCATTTCTCATAAGTCATCTTTGCATCAGTCTCTTTATCCATCCGGGCAGGGTTTGCCCCACCGCGGTGATTTGTATGCCTCCCCCACAACTCCTGACGTAGCGGCTTGGAAATTTCCGGCCGGTCCAGCGCAATGTTCAACTCGCTGTCCACCTGCATGCTGCGGGTGTTGATATTGGCCGAGCCCAGCGTCAGAAAAGCATCGTTGATGATCATCAGCTTGGCGTGGATGTAAACCTCGGACCAGCCCACTGCGGGAGTGACCAGCGTCGGCACGGTCTTGCCAACACCGTGGTTGTAACGCTGCGCGTAAACCGCCGGCTTGATTTCGGAGTCCATCGCCACGATCGAACAAATATGGGTTTTAAGGCCGGGCTGCTCAACCTCAGTCACCGGAACATCCGGCTTTTGCGCGGCCTCGTAGGCGGCCTCCGCCTGCTTGCGCCGAGCAGTGGCATCCTCCAGCTCCGTGCGGGCCTTTTCCCTTAATTTACTGGGACTAAACGCATTGGCGGTATAGATGATGCTGGCCTCGCGTTCCGCTTGCTTGGCCTGCCCCAAACGGGCTTTGACGTCATCCGCCCGTTCCTGACGCGCCACGCTGGGAATCGTATCGGCGCGTCCCAGGCTGTCCAGCATCCGGTAGGTGTTGACCGTGCCGGCGCCCACGCCGGCGTCGCTGGTATTGGTGATCACGAACAGATAGATAGGGTAAGGGCGGCCGGCCTGCTTCTGCGCCTTGGCCGCGTCCTTGATCTTTTCCGCCAGCGGTGGCCAGCGGAAGTACTGGTTTTCGATGAAGATGTAGGAAGTGACGTTGTTGACCGCCTTCAGATACAGCTTCTTGATGTCCTGTTTCTTGTATTCCGGCTGGGTGCGCAGCAGCTGCACCATGGCGGCCTTATTGGCCTGCCCATCCACCCGCGGCGCGTAACTGCCGAAACCGCAGCCGGGCAACGGCAGGTCTTCCTTGGTTTCGTCGCGCCAGGCGCGGCGGAAATTGTGGAATAGATCGCCCACCGCCGGGCCGGTGATCAGGCTGGAAAAATCCTCGCGCGGCCCCACCGTGCCGTTGCGGCCCAGATTGGGCGCTTTGGGCTTGGCGCCGTGGGCATTGGTGTCCCAGTACTCGTCCAACATATTGTGGCCCATGACGAAACCGACATGGGCTTGCGCGTCGTCGTAATCCACCAACACCATTTTCTGGTGATGGCTGGGGCCCGCAGCCAAGGTGGCCCTGGTCTTTGTTTTCAGACCTTCATCATCGTAACTCTGATCCAAGATATGGTTGCGGGTGCGAGGACCAAAGCCGCGGCTGCGGAAATGCAGGTGCTTGCTGGGGATGTCCGACCGCCGCTGATCCCGTGCTGTTTTTTCCGAGGTGCCGGCCGCCGGCTGATCCTCGTCATACCAGGAATACCACTGTGAATCGTATTTATACTGCTCCGGGGTTTCATAGCCCGGCTTGTCCTTGATCCCCACACTCCAGCGGCCCGGGGTTTGCGACTCCTCTACCGTGGCGCCGGTGCTGTTGACGTACAAACCGAGCGGTTTTGAAGCGAAACACAGCACCCGCACCTGCACGCCCTGTTTGGCCTTGTGCTCCAGCAGCTTGCCTATCTGCGCCGGCACGGCTTCCGCGATGTCCGCGTACTTCACCATGTCCGCGCCCTTGCGGACGAAGTACATGGACGGCTGAAAGCCCCAGCAGATAATGCTGACGTTTTTCTTGGCCTTGGCGATGGCGTAATGCACCGCGGCAAACGCCTCCTCGCCGTTGACCAGGGGCTGGAAGCTGCCCTCATGGGGCGCGTATTCGCTGGTCTGCAAAAACCAGGGCAGGGTCAAATTGGCCCGCAGCGGCTCTTTGACGCAGATCGGGGAGACTATCGTGTTCGCGCTCATTTATTACTCTCCTGCGGGCGAAGCGTCGGCCTCGCCATTCAGCAAACGGTGGTAGCGCGCGCGCGCATGCTCATCCGGCTCCACGCGGCCGTCCGGCGGCGCGCCGCCGGCCACGACTTTATGGAAGCCGGCGTTGGCCAGCGCGCCCTTGTCCGGTTTGCTCAGCTCATTGGCCACCGGGATATCGAACTTGACGCCGTTGGCCAGCTCCACCGTGTATTTTTGCGTGGTGACCGCATGTTTGACCGCCAGGTGGCCGCTTTCGTCAATGATGCCGCGCTCCACCTCGCCGCCGTCGGCATGCAGGGTATAGGGCATGCCGGTCCAGCTGCTGTTGCCGCCTTGCGGCGATTGATCCAGGCGCAGCGACAACGGCATCCTGGGAATGCTCTGCGGATAATCCGGATGCGTGACCGTCATTTGCGCCGGCCCGCTCATCTGATGGCTGGCGCCCTTCACCGACACCTTGCCGGGGCAATGCAGCTCGATATTGCCGCCGGCGATGCGGATGTAAGCGCCGCCGCTGACGTTGAGCAGGATTTCCTGCTTGGCCGCCACCGTGATTCTTTCCTTGCAGGAAGTCACCGTCACGTCCTTGTCCGCGGTGACCTCGACGCTGTCGCTCTGCGCCAACATCTGCACCTTGCCCTTGGCCGCAATCAGCTTCAGCGAAATCTTGTCTTGCAGGCCGGTGACGAACAGGCTGATGTGCTGACCCACATTGTGGATCCAGCGCCGGCCCGAGGTTTGGTTGCTGTCCCGCTGCGCCACCAGGTCCAGATTGGTCCCCGCCGCCACGGTCTGGCTTTGCTGGCTCAGGCTGGCGATGCCGGCCGGCGCGGACAGGATGAGCAAGGGCTGGCGGCCGGTCTGTTCCTTGGCGGTCTTGCCGTCCTTGTCGGTGTTGCTGCCCGCCTCCCAGGCTTTCAAGGCCGTAGCCTGGTGCTGCAGATGCCCCTTATCCCCTTTTCCCGCCTTGCTATTGTCCGGATTGACCTTGTCCGGCCCGGTTTCCATGGTATCGGCCTGCTGGCCGCTGGCGGTGTCGCCCAGGCTTTGGCTCAGGCTGAGTGCCGCGTCCAGCTGGCTTTGCGCCTGTTCGCGCGCCAGCTGTTTGCCGGACGCGCCGTTCTGCGCTTCGGTGGACAGCAGCAGGCCGTGGCCGGCGCGGATGGCGCCGTGGTTGTCGGTGCGCAGTTCGAAGCCGTCGCCGCGCGGTTCGGCCTTGCCGTTGCTGCGCGGCTGGGTAAGGAAGCCTTGGTTGAGCTGGGTTTTGCCGGGTTCGGAGCTGAGTTTGGCTCTGACTTCGCCCGGGGTATCGTCGAACAGCAGTTCGTTGTATTGGCCGCCCTGGTGTTCTTTGGATTTGATGCCGGACAGGGTTTTATTCGCCGGCAAGGCGCCCGCGCCGCTGAAATCCGGCGGCGGGTGGCTGCCGTTGTAGAGCACGCCGGTGATCACAGGGCGGTCGATATCGCCTTCGATGAAGTCGACCAAAACTTCCTGGCCGATGCGCGGGATGAATTGGTGGCCCCAGCCGGCGCCGGCGCTGGGCATGACTACCCGCAGCCAGCAGGAGGATTTGTCGTCCATCCCCGCGCCGATGCTCGGGTGTTCGTCCGGCCGCTGCCAGTGGAATTGCACCTTGATGCGGCCGTGCTGGTCGGTGTGGACTTCCTCTCCTTGCGGGCCGACCACGGTGGCGGTCTGCACGCCGCGGGACTTGGGCTTGGCCAGTTCGGTATGGGCGTAGGCCGGGGTCAGCGGCACGCCGCGGCGCTGGGCGTCGAAGTCGGCGCGGAACGGTTGCGCGTCCTCGGCTTTTGCCAGCGCTTTGAGATCCGCCGGCAGGTTGTTGCGCGCGCTTAAGGCTTGGCGGGTAACGACGAATTCGCGCTGTTCGCTGCTGTCGCCCTCGTGGGCCGGGTGGTCGTCCAGGCGGAACCACTGGCCGGCGGCCAGGCCGCGCACGCTGCCACCGCCGCTGAATTGCTTGGCGTTCAGGTCATGCGCTTGCTGGCGCAGCTGGGCGTAGTGGCTGAGCTGGTCGGCGTCGCCGGCGTAGTACAGCGATTGCGGGTCGTAGTCGTGCAAGGAGGATTGCAAGGCCTTGCCGTTCTGGCCCTGGTCGATGCGGCTGTCGTCGCCGCTGTGCTGGGTCTGCACCGGCTGGTAGTCGAAGCTGGCCAAGGCCACCGCGCCGGGCACGATCTGGCGCTGGGCGTTCCACTCGGTCAGGCCGTCTTCGGCCTCGGTGGCGTCGCTGCGGTGGAAGCGCACCCGCTCGACGCCAGCCGGCGGCAGGCTGTAAGGGTCGTCGAAGGCGACCAAGCGCACTTGTGGTGTGTCGCCGTCGAGGTGATCGAAACGCCAGGCGTAACCCTCTTCGTGCAGCAGGCGCACGATGAAGTCGTAATCGCTCTCGCGGTACTGCAGACAGTAGCTGCGCGGCGACGCCGGGCCGGTCTTGAAGTCCTGGGCCTGGATGCGGGCGAACACCGGATTGGCCTGCTGATGCTCGCTCAGGATCTGCGTGACGATGTCCGGCACCGACTGGTCCTGGAACACCCGCGAACTGACGCGATGACGCAGCAGCGCGAACGGCGGTTCAATGGTCAGCTGATAACGGCTGAAGCCGCCGTCCGAGCCTAGGCACTCGGCCTTGGACACCACGCCGCAGCGCAGGCTCTCCGCGCCGGCGGCGTCGAGGATGCCGAGCCGGGCCGGCAGGCCGAGCAGGCTCTTGAGTTCAATCTTGCCGTCCGGAGACAAACAGGTCAGCTGGTAGGCGTAAGACCGGGACACGCCTTCTTCGCCGGCCAAGCTCAGCGGCAGCAATTGCTCGGCCGCCACGCTGCCGTCGCCCAGGCTGAGGGTGAGCAGGCGCTGGTCCTGGTTGAAGGCGGAGGCGAAGCTGGCGAGCAGGGTGCTGAGGTCCATGGGGCGGTCCTTCGAACTATCCAAAATCAAAACACCCCCAAACCAGCCTTATGCAAAGCCCCCATGGCGACGGGCTTCGACCTGGTCTGCGGATGGGGGCCTTGAGGCGTAATGAGGGTGGAGATGACAAAATTTGAGTCAAAACATTTTAGATAACCGGCACTTAGCAGACAATCCTATAGAATTGCCATTTTCACAAACCTGTCCAAAAGGACAGGTTTAAACTCTTATCAATCCCCACGAGCGGCTTAAACCTTGTTTGCCGACATCAAAAAGTCCAAACAAGAAAAGTTATGGCTTGGTAAGAAAAGGTAAGAAGCGCTCAAAGTCAGGCTAAAGACCTGAATTGAATGTGTTTTTATCATGCCGTCTCCACTCAAGGCCCAGGCCAAGCACCTGCGCGCCGCAACCACTGGAGACCACCATGAAACCAAAACACAGCCTGCTGGCCCTGGCGGCCGTCTTTGCCGCCGCGCTTCCGCTGGCGTCTCAGGCCGCCGTCACCCAAAAGGGCAGCATCCATTTCACCGGCAGCGTCACCGCCCCCACCTGCACAATAGATAATGGTACCGGCGCAACCAGAAGCGGCACGGCCATCGCGCCCGTTCTCGCAGTCAGCATGTCCCCTATCACCATGGACAAAATCGTCGATCTGGGTAAAGCGCCACTGGAGAAACAGGCTTTTCAGATCAAGATTCAATGCAGCGGCGCGAGCAATGTCGAAGCCAAATTCACGGCACTCCCTGGATCGAGACTTGCGAGCAACGCTACAGCCTTAGCCAATACCGCAAGCAGTGGGGCTAAAGGCGTGGGCATCGCCGTCTATAAAGGCGGCACTCCGCTGGACCTGAGCACAGGAGTCTTTCGAACCAAAGCGGCTCTCAATACCTCGGAAACCATTGATCTTGACGCCGTCTATGTCACCACCAGCGCTTTGCGCGCCAGCATGAGCGCAGGCACTGTCACCGCCGCCCTCCCCTTCGAACTGAGCTACGACTAAGCCCTCGCCTCCTCCACCCACAGCGGCGGGTTTCCCGCCGTTGTCTATTTTCAGGGCCCCCATCATGAAAACCCTGCTGCAAGCCGCCGGCTTGGCGGCCTGGCTGGCCATGCCCTACGCCAACGCCGGCATCAGCCTCAACGGCACCCGCGTCATTTTCGACGGCGCGCATCCGGAAGCCGCCGTCACCGTGCGCAACCACGGCGCGGACATCCTGGTGCAGTCCTGGCTGGAAGCGCTGGACGGCGACAAGGTCGAACTGCCCTTCGCCATCACCCCGCCGCTGACGCGGCTGCCGGCCGGGCAGGAGCAATTGCTGCGCATCCTCTACGCCGGCGCCGGCGCGACCGATCAACGGGAAACCGCCTTCTGGCTCAATGTGCAGGAAATCCCGCAAGCCGCCGGGCAAGGCAATGTGCTGCAACTGGCGGTGCGCCAGCGCGTCAAGGTGTTCTACCGCCCGCCGGGCCTGGACGGCGACGCGCTACAAGCGCCGGAACGCCTGCGTTGGCGGCTGCGGCGCGAGCGCGGCAGCAGCTGGCTGCAAGCGGACAACCCCAGCCGCTACCACGTGACCGTGACCGGCCTGACCCTGCTCTCCGGCGGAAAATCCAAGGAGATCTGCCGCGCCCGGATGCTGGCGCCCGGCGCCGGCGAGCAATGGCCGCTGCCCGCCGACGCCGCAAACGACGCGCGCTTGCGCTACCAGATCATCAACGACTTTGGCGCCAGCCAGGCTTTTGAAGTCCGGCTGCAAGGCGCGGCGCCCGCCCAGCCGCGCCGGCTGGAGCCCTGAGCCGGCCACCGGACCGCAAGGCGATGAGAAGCAAGCCGCTGACGCCCCCTGCCCGCCGCAGCGCCGCGATCCCGCTGGCCTGCGCCTGCGGGCTGATCGCCTGCGCGCAGGCGCTGGCGGCGGACGCGCCCGTCTTCAACACCCGTTTTCTGAAGCTGGACGGACAGGCGGCGGACCTCAAAGCGGTGCTGAGCGCCGGCAACGACATCCTGCCCGGCCGCTATCGCGTGGACATCCTGCTCAACCGCCAGCTGGCCGACCGCCGCGACATCCTGTTCCGCCAGGAACGGGACGGCAAAGTGCGCCCCTGCCTGGACGCCGCGCTGCTGCGCAAGCTGGGCGTCAAACTGCCGCCGTCCGGCCCCGGCGACGAGGCCTGCGTGGACCTGCCCCAACGCCTGGAGCACGCGCAAGCGCGCTACGACTCCACCCGGCTGCAACTTGAGCTTTCCGTGCCGCAAGCCCATCTGCTGCGCCGCGCGGACGGCTATGTCGACCCCTCGCTGTGGGACGCCGGCGTCAACGCCGCTTACGCCAATTACCAATTCAGCGGCCAATACCGCCGGGGCCAGCACGGCCGCGCCAGCCGCCAGTGGTATCTCGGCCTGCAAAACGGGCTCAATCTGGGCGACTGGCGCTTGCGCAACGACGCCACCCTCAACGGGAATACCGGCCAAGCAACAGAAATACGCAGTAACCGCACCCTGCTGCAGCGCGACATCACCGCGCTGCGCAGCCAGCTGGCGCTGGGCGAGCAATACACCGACGCCATGCTGTTCGACAGCTCGCGCATCCGCGGCGCGCAACTGAGCCAGGACGAGGCCATGTTGCCGGACAGCGAGCGCGGCTACCGTCCGGTGATCCGCGGCCAGGCGCGGAGCCAGGCCACGGTGGAAGTGCGTCAGAACGGCTATGTGCTGCACCGCGCCGACGTGCCGCCCGGCCCCTTCGAGTTCAGCGACATCGCCCCCTCCGGCTCCAACGGCGAACTGGAAATCACGGTGACCGAAGCCGACGGCAGCCGCCGCGTCAGCCATCAAGCCTTCTCCAGCCTGCCGCTGATGCAAGCCCAAGGCCGCTGGAAATACCACGCCGCGCTGGGCCAATACCAGGGCGGCGAAGCGGCCCGTCCCGCGCTGGCCGCCGGCGCGCTGGTTTACGGCCTCAGCGACGACGGCACCGTGGCCGCCGGCTTCCAGCTCTCGCCGCGCTTCCAGGCCATCAAGCTGGGCCTGGGCGCCAACACCCCGCTGGGCGCGCTGTCGCTGGACCTGAGCCAATCCCTCAGCCGCGCCCAAGGCCGCCGCAGCCAGGGGCAAAGCCTGCGCCTGCTGTACCACAAGGCCCTGCCCCGGACCCAGACCCAGCTCACCCTGGCCGCTTACCGCTACTCCACCACCGGCTATCGCAGCTTCAACGATCACGCGGCGGACCTGGCCCAGCGCGCGAACCAACACCGTGCGCGCGCGCGGATGGACCTCAGCGCCCAACAGACGCTGGGCCGCGAGGGCCGCCGCGGCAGCCTTTATCTCAGCCTCAGCCGGCAGAATGATTGGGGCCGGCCCGGCGCCAGCCACAGCCTCAACCTGGCTTACAGCCACCGCTGGAAACAATTTAATTACCACCTCAGCCTCAGCCGGAGCCGCGACAGCCGCGGCCAAGGCGACAGCCAGATCACGCTGGGCTTCAGCCTGCCGCTGGACAGCGGGCGGCACGCCCCCCAGCTCAGCGCCCAGCTTGGCCGCGACGCCCTGCACACCAGCCTCAGCGGCCAGTTGGGCGAGGCCGACAGCTACACCGTCTCCGTGGGCCGCGACAGCCAGGGCGACACCAGCCTGAACGCCAGCGGCGTCCATCAGGGCGATGTCGCGCAGCTGAGCGCCGCCTACAGCGCCGCCCGCGGCCATCAATCCGCCAACCTGGGCGCCAGCGGCGCCATCGTCGCCCACGGCGGCGGCGTCAACCTCAGCCGCGCCGTCGGCGACACCTTCGCCCTGCTACAAGTGGACGGCGCCGCCGGCCTGAACGGCAACGGCTATAGCGTGCGCGCCGACGCCCAGCCTTATCGCGCCAACAGCCTGAGCCTGGACAGCCTCAAACTGGGCGCGGCGCTGGAACTGGAGGACGGCGTCAAGCAAGTGGTGCCGCGCCGCGGCGCGGTGGTGAAGGCCGTGTTCAAGGCGCGCAGCGGCCGGCGCGTTCAATTCAGCCTGCGCCGCCGCGACGGCAGCGCGGCGCCGTTTGGCGCCAGCGTGGAGGACGACGCCGGCCAGCCCTTGGGCATCGTGGACCCGCAAGGCCGGACGCTGCTCTTGCTCACGCAGCCGCAAGGCCTGCTGACCGTGAAATGGAGCGGCGGCGGCTGCAGCGCCCGCTATAAGCTGCCGCCCGCCAAGCCAGGGCGTCATTACCTGCGGCTAGAGTTGCCCTGCCACTAAGCGCCGCGCTTAATCAAAGAAAAGGATACCCAAATGCACACGCCGCCTACCCGCCGCCCGCTGCTGGCCTGCCTCGTCTTGCTATTGACGCTGGGAAGCTGCAGCCACCCAAGCCATGCCGATTGCAAAGTGGTTTCATCAACCATCACTCCAGCGCTTCCCGATCCCTTGGTAATTCCATACCTGGCGCCCGCCGGACACCTGATCGCCAAGCAGGTGCTGAAAACCACGGTCAAATGCGACAAGCGCAGCGCCAACGGCCAACACAACTGGTACGCCTTTTTGTCCTATGGCAACACCGACAACGGCGGCTCATCGCTTAGCGGCGTCAGAAAAACCCAAACTTCCGGCATCGGCATTCGCTGGATAAACAACAATACCCACTCCGGAAAATCTCAGACCTTCAGCACCACAAGTCTGAACAATGGCCGCACCAATCTACGCGGCATGCCCTTGAACGATACCGTCACCATTACCGACACGATCGAACTGGTCACAACCGGCCCGGTGACCTCCGGTCGGCTCAATCCGGAAAGCCATGCCGTCAACTACAAAAACAAGAAAGGCGGCGATCACGGACAGCCCCTCTACACCTACTCCTTCAATCAGCCCGCCATCAGGGTGATAGGCTGCTCGTTCAAAAACGCCGGCCAAACCGTCCGCCTGCCCGACGCCAGCACCCGAGACTTCGCCGGCGCCGGCCGGACCGGCGATAAGCCGTTCAACATCGATCTGGACTGCGCGCCCGGCACCAGCGTCAGCGCCAAATTGAGCGACGCCAACGCGCCCGGCGCCGCCGGCACGCTGCTGAGCATCGCCGGCGGGCCTGGCAGCGCCCAGGGCATTGGGCTGGAGCTGCAACGCCAGGGCGAAACCGGCGCCTATACGCTGGGCACCGAGTTCACCAGCCTGGCGGCCAGACAACAGCACGCGCAGCCCATGGTGGTGCGCTACGCCGCCAGCGGCCCCGCCATCCGGCCCGGCCTGGTCAATGCCGCCGCCACCGTGGAGCTGAGCTTTGATTGAGTCCCCGACAATGCAATAAGGCCAGGCATGACGCCCGGCCTTAGAACCTGTTTACGATCTGCTACGCGTCGTGGAGCGTTACACGGTGAGTACGGCTTCGAAATGCTCATGTACCACGCGTACATTCCGCTTTCTCAGCCGCAACGCCTTGTCTCGCCTTAGCTCGCGAGATCGTAAACACGTTCTTAGAGTCCGTTCACAACCTACTGCGCCTCAGTCCTCCACGCCCCAGCGGATGCTGCCCGGTTCCGGGCATTGCCAGGAAGCCATCAGCCGCTGCCGGATTTCCGCCAGCGATTGCCGCGCCAGCAAGCGGCCGTCGCGGAACACCGGCCGCAATTCGCCACCCTCCGCCTGCTCCGCCGTCTGCTGCTGGTGCAGCACGTAATGATCGCCCTCGCGCTCCACCCGCAGCAGGCCCTTGGCGGATTTCTTGGTGCCGTCGTCCGTGGCCGGGTCCTTGTAGATATCCACCGCCTCGCCATCCACTTCCGCGTAAATCGCCTTCAACGCATAGCCGAAGGTGTCCCGCGAGTTCATGCCGTAGACAAAGCTGCCGATGCCGAACACCACATTGCCGGAGGCGAAGCCCTTGGCCGCCAGCCGGCGCAGGATGGCGCGGGCGCGCGGCAGGGTGATGGAGTCGCCGTAGATCAGGCCCACATGGCTGTCCAGCAGCCGGTAGCCGGCGTCGCTGACCGTGCCGCCGTAAATCTCCCACAAGCACTCCACCGCGCCCTTGCGCTCCGCCTCCGTCACCCGCTGGCCGTCGGCCAGCGCCGTGTACGCGCCATCCGCGTCCCGCGCCGGCTGGCCGTCGACACGGACCAGTTCCTCGTCGCGGTAGCCGGTGAGGATTTTCACCGGATCGCCGGAGTCCGGACGGAACACCACCTTGGCGTTGCCCAGCGCGTCCTGACCTCGCGCCAGGATGTCGTCCTTCAATTCGCGGGCAATCACCGTGACCACATTCCAGAAATCAAAGGTATCGCTGACGATGGACACCATGCCCCACGGATAGTCCTGGCTGACGAATTCCCGCACCACCTCACGCTCCGCCAGCCGGCGCAGCGCCGCCTCCTCCAGCCCGGCGTGGGCCGGATCGCGGCGCAGCCGCTGCAGCGTCAGCAGGATGCGCAGCGCCATCACGCTGTGCTCCGACGCCGGAATGGAGCCGCCCACCAGTTCCCGCTCCGCGTCCGCGTCGTAGAAATCCTCCAGATAGTCCAGCGCCGGAATGGTGTCGGTGCCGGTGAAGGACAGCAGATGGCCGGCGCCGCAGCGCATGGCGTCGTGCACCCCGCTCATGCCGCGCATGGAAAAATCATGGCCCTGCCAATTGACGAACTCCGGCGCGCTGCCGGTGAGGCGGGCGAAGTAATCCAGCAGCTTGCGGAATTCAAACGCGATGGTGGCCACGGTGGACGGCTTCCAGGATTCGCAGCTGAACAGGGTTTCAAAATAGGTGGCCACCCAGGGGAAATCCGGATGCGTGTTGCTGAAGATCACCGGCGGCACCTTGATGTCCACCCGCGCGCCTTCCGGCAGGGAGCGGATTTCCAGCGGCAGATGACCCAGCGCGTGCAGCGCTTCCAGCCGGCCTGCCGGCACCGCGCCGGCGCCCAGCGCCGTATCCATGCGGCGCTGGTATTTGCGCACCGCCTTGTCCCGCGGCTGGCGGAAGAATTCTTGGTCGAACAAATCGATCAGGTATTGCTGGATGAAACCCTGCAGGCCGAACCACACCACCTTGTCGTCGAACAGTTCCGGCAGCACCGGCGCGTACTTGGCCGAACGCGGGGTGAAATTGGCCACCAGCTTGGTGGTGGCAGCCGGATACATGGAGGGATGGCCGGTTTTGTAGAAGTCCGCCAGGTTGAACGGCTGCAGTTGGTTCAGTTCACGGGCCAGGGGGTGGATGGGGGCGTTCATGATGGATTCCCTATCTAAATTAAGTGAGTCAAACCAGCTGGCAGCGGACATCCGCCGTCCAGTCGTTACGGCTGAATACCTGCTGGTAATGTTCCAGCAGCGGCTCCAGGCCATGGCTGAAAATACCGTGGGTCACATACAGGTACAGCGGCGCGTCCAGACCTTGTTCCCGCTGGCGAGCACGCAGCGCCTTGGCCAGCTCGGTGAAGGTGCGGCCGCCGTCGCAGATATCGTCCACCACCAGCAAGGGCAGCGCCGGCAAAGGGCCGGCCACCTGGGTGCCGCTGATGCGGCCGCTTTGGGTGTCCCTCACCTTGTCCGCCAGCACCGCCTCGCAGCCCAATTCCCGCGCCAGCTTCAACACCCGCTTGCGCGCGCCGGCGTCCGGCGCCACCAGCGCCGCCGGGCCCACTCGCTCCAGCACCCGGCGCAGCGCCGGCAGCGGGTCTTCCACTTCCACCCGGTCCAGCAGCGCGGTCACCACATCGCTGTGCGGGTCCTGGATCACCACCCGGCTGTAGCCCTGGGCATTGATCAACTGGCAGAACACCTTGGCGCTCAGCGCCTCGCCCGGGTTGGCCACCCGGTCCTGGCGCGCATACGGCACATAGGGCAGATGCAAGGCCAGCGGGCGGCCCGGGTAAGCGCGACGCAGCGCGTCGCTCAGCATCAGCAAACTCATCACCGCTTGCGCGTCCGGCAGATGGGCGTGCAGGCGCAAGGCCTGCGCCGGCGCGTCCACTTCCACCGACACCTGCACTTCCCCACCGGGAAACACCGTGCTCTGAAAGGCCAGCGGCTGGCTGCCGCCTTGCTGCGAATCCGCGAAAATCTTGAACATGATGCTGACTCCTGCGCTGCGTTGACTTACTTAGTTGATAATTTCAACTAACATGCGCACAGTATAAATTAACTTAGTTGAGTTTTGCAACTATATGGCGGAAAATATTGGAAAAGCCAAACCGGAGACCTCCTATGAGCCCCTCGCGCCCCGCGCCCGCCGTCAGCGTGGACATTGTCCTGCTCACTCTGGGCGCCGCCGGCCTGCAAGTGGCGCTGCACCGCCGCGGCCACGCCCCCTGCCAACACCAGCTGGCGCTGCCCGGCGGCTATGTGCATGTGGATAAGGACGACAGCTGCGAAGCCACCGCCATGCGCGTGCTGCGCGACAAGACCGGGCTGGAGCCGCGCTATCTGGAACAGTTGCGCACCTTCGCCGGTCCGCGGCGCGACCCGCGAGGCTGGTCGGTGGCCGTCTCCCACGTGGCGCTGATCCCGCTGCAGCAACTGCAGGACGCCGGGGACGGCGTCTTCCACTTTTACGATGTGGACCAGCTGCCGGAGCTGGCCTTCGACCACGCGGAGCAAGTGCGGGAAGCGGTGCAGCGGGTGCGCAACAAGGCCAGCTACTCCACCCTGCCCTGCTGGCTGCTACCCGAACGGTTCACCCTCACCCAGCTGCAACGCACTTACGAGCAGATTTTTGGCGAGACCGTGTCCCGCGGCACTTTCCGCTCCCGCTTGGGCATCAAGGTGGCGGACGCCAAGCCCGGCGAATACGCGGACGAGGCCGCCATTCTGGAAGCCACCGAAGAATTCCTCGGCGGCAAGCAGCGTCCGGCGCGGCTGTTCCGCATCAACCGGCTCAGCCTGTTCAAGCGCGCGCGCTGGTAAGGCCTAAAGAGTCTGTTCCAAGGCCGGCCCGGCTGTCGTCTTGACGCTCCCGCCTTCCCCACTCAGGCTGCCATGCGCCGCGCCCGACAGCGCGGCCATGAGCCTGCCCGCGTCCTCCGCGCCGCGCAGGCGTTTCTTAGAGCAGATCTTTGTGGAGCTCATAATGAATATATTTAATTTGCACCGGCGGCATCCCCGTTTTGTCACTGTCGGGGAGGAGCGGCCATGAACGCCCAAGCCACCCCGGTCCTGCTGCAACTGCAAGACCTGTTGCAAGAGCTGCGCGCCAACGCCCAGGGCCGGCCGGAACTGGAGGCCTTGTGCCACAAGCTGGACCGCCGCTATCTGGAGGTGGACGAGGGCCTGACCCGCAGCGTGCTGCGTTTTCACTCCGCCACCCAAAGCCTGCAAGCGCTGATGTCCTTGCTGCTGAGCTGCCCGGACACCAAGACGCTGAACGGCGAGCAGATCGCGGCACTGCTGGAGCCGGTGCGGCAGGAGTTGCAAGCCGCCCATAAGCTGATTTGCAAGGTGATGTAAACACGACAACGCCGCGGCGGAAGCCGCGGCGTCGGTCAAACGCCCCGCATGACCGGCAGGGCAAGGCTCAGAGTCCGCGAAGCGGATGCTCAGAACGACACGGTGCCGGACAACAGGAAGGTGCGCGGCGCGCCCAGGCCGCCGGACAAGCCGCTACCGTCGCCGCCGCTCCACGAACCCACCCAGTAAGCGCGATTGGCGACGTTTTGCACCGAGGCGCGCAAGGTGATTTCCTTGGCGGCCAGCTTGGTGGTGTAACGGGCGCCCAGGTCAAACGTGGTGTAGGACGGCAAAGACAGCTGGTTGTTGTCGCGGACGAAGCGCTCGCCCACGTACTGGGCGTTGCCGGTGGCGGTCAGGCCCGGCAGGGCGGCAATATCGTATTCCACGCCCAGCTTGGCCATCACCTTGGGCACGCCGGAGGCCTGCTTGCCCAGGTGCGCCGGGTCCAGCGCCTTGGTCAGCTCGGCCCTGGTGTAGGACGCGCCGCCCATCAGACGCAGGCCGCGGCTGGCCTCGCCCCAGAAGCTCCACTCCAGGCCGCGGTTGCGCTGTTCGCCGTACACGCCGAAGACATTGCTGTCCGGGCTGGTGTAAGCGCTGGGCCGGGCAATCTGGAACAGGCTCAGGCTATGGGTGAGGCCGCCCCAATCCAGCTTGGCGCCCAGTTCGTACTGCTCGGTCTGATACGGCTGCAGGCTTTCGCCGGCGTTCTTGGCCGTGTCCGGCGCCACGCCGCCCTGATTCAGGCCCTGGATGTAGTTGCCGTAAACCGAGAGCTGGTCCGAAAGCTTGACCAGCAAGGCGGTGGCCGGGGACCAACGGCTTTGGTCGTAGTTGGAGGTTTGCGCGCCGGCGGCGTCGTAGTTGCTGCTCTGCACGTTCTGACGCCGCGTGCCCACCGTCCACTGCACCTTGCCGTCCATGAAGGACAGCGTATCCGCCAGGGCGATGCTGCCCAACTTGTCCTGAACGCTCCTGCCCATATACCGGAACGCCGGCATGGACCCGAAGGACGGCGCATAGTAATTGGTGTTGAAGGTGGGGCCCATTCCATCCCGGTAGCTGCGCTCCGAGGTGAAGCGCGTGGCCGCCAGCGACCACTTATGCTGAATCTTGCCGGTGTCGAAATGACCGCGCACGCCGGCCTCGCCGGATTTCTGCGTGCCCTCGTTCATCAGGCGGAACGCGCTCACGCTGAGGTCGCCGGCGTTATTGAGCAAGCGGTCGCGCGTGATGGTGGCGTCGAAGTCCGCCTTGCGGTGGCCATAGGCGCCGTACAGGGTCAGCGCCTCGCTCAGCTCGTATTCGCCGCGCAGCAAGGCCACCTGGGTGGTGTTGGTATTGGTGGCCCAATCCGGCGCAAACTGGTAATCGCCTTTCTTGGGCGTGGGCACCTGGGTCACGCCCGGGGCGATGGAGAAGATGCCGAAGTAATTGATGCCGTCCATCTTTTCGCGCTGTCGGTAAAGGTCCAGCGAGACGCGGGCGCGCTCTCCGCGCCAGTCCAGGCCCAGCGCGGCCAGGTTCATGCCCTGTTTCTGCTTGTCCACCGCGGTGTCGCCGTTGCGGTAAACGCCGTTGAAGCGCACGCCCCACTGCTGCCTGTCGCCAAAGCGCCGGCCCGCATCCACATGCACGCCGGGCATATTGTCGGATTCATAAGTCGCGGTGACCGAGGTCAGCGGCGTGTTGCCCGCGCGCTTGGGCACGATGTTGACGCTGCCGCCCAGGCTGCCTTCCGGCGGCATGCCGTTGAGCAGGGTGGACGGCCCTTTCAGCACTTCCACCCGCGCCGCCATCTCGGTGGAGCCGCGCAGATTGGGCGCCATGCCGATCAGGCCGTTGAAGGTGATGTCGTTGGCCGAGGTGGGGAAGCCGCGGATATTGAATTTCTCGAGGATGGTGCCCTTGCTGGCCACGTGAACCGAGGGATCGGCGGCGCCGATCAGCGCGCCTATCTCGCGCGCCTGCTGGTTGGCCACATAGTCCTCGGTGTAGCTGATGGTGCTGAACGGCGTGTCCATCACGTCCAGATTGCCCAGCACGCCCACCCGGCTATCGGTGGCCAGCTGGCCGCCGGCGTAGACGCGGCGGCCTTGCACCACCACCGGCGCCAGCCGTTCCGGCGCGCCGTTGCTGGCCTGGGCCGGCGCATTGTCCGCCGCCAGCGCCGCCGGCGCCAAGCTCAGGCCGGTGCCGCCAAAGCCCACCATCAGGGCCAGATGGGTGGCGGCGCGCAGCGTATTCAGGGGGAAGGCGGATTGCGGCGCGAGTCGGCGTGTAGTTGATATGGGGGAGGCCGACCGTTTCTGACTCAACATCCAGATTCCTTTCTACGTGAGGAGATTGTTTCACTTCACTATGTATTCCGAAGCAAAGTGCGAAACCCTCAAATAGAAATGAAAATCATTTTTGATAGCACATCGTCAAGTCAACTCGCACCCGGCTTAGCGCTTGTTCAACGTCTCGCGAGCAAGAGCAAAAACCGTTGAGAAAGCGGAATGCGCAAGGGGTAGGAGCATTTTGAACGCGCGCCTCACGACGCGCAGCAGATCATGAAAACTGGTTTCAAGAGCTACCTTGGTGAACATAGAGGCCGCTGGTGGGTATCGCCTACGGCTCCTCCCACCCTACACAGGCTTGCTCGTCATCAGTAGGGTGGGAGGAGCGCAGCGATACCCACGCGGAAATCTCTTGAAGGGCCGGGACACATCGGCTGCGCGGTTTTCCGTGTACCGCGCTGGATTTCAAAACACGGCAGCAAAGATCGTAAACCGGCCTTCAGCTGCGATAGCCCTTGATCACCTCATCCCCAATCCGGTTCAGGCAACTCAGGCTGGCGGTGCACAGATACCAGGTTTCGGCGTCGGCGAAGATCACCTTGCCATTGCGCCAGGCCTTGGTCTGCCGCAACAGCGGGTTGTCCAGGGTTTTCAGATTCAGGGCCGGCCGCCGCTCCATCACCGCGGTGCGGTCTATCACGTACAAGATGTCCGGGTCCGCCTGCTGGATGAATTCATTGGAGATGGGCTGGCCGTGCAGGCCGCTATTGGTCTCATTGCTGGCCGGCTTCACGCCCAGGGTGTCGAAGATGTAGCCGTAGCGCGAGCGCACGCCGTAGGAGGTGAAAGCGCCGTTGTTGTGCAGCACGATCAGCGCCTTTTCCGGGCGGCCGGCGGTCACCTCGCGCACCTGCTTGATCTTGGCGTCGATCTCGCCGGCTTTCTCGCGCGCCAGCGCTTCCTTGCCCAAAATCCGGCCCAGGGTCAGCAAATGCTCCTTGGCCGTGTCCAGGGTATGGCCGGGCCGGTTGTTGAGGTCGATGTCGTAATGCAGCGTCGGCGCGATGCGGCTCAATTCCGGATAGCTTTGCGCCTGCAGCGGCGAGATCAGGATCAGGTCCGGCTTGAGCGCGTGCAGCCGTTCCAGATTGGGCTGGATGGTGGTGCCCACGTCCACCACCTTGGGGTCCTGTTCGTACTTCTTCAGGAAGCCGGCCACATAGTCCTTGGAGATGCCCGCCACCGGCGCGCCCAGTTGGTCCAGCGCGTCCAGCTCGCTCATGTCGAAGGCCACCACCCGCTCCGGCCGCTTCTTGATCTGGGTGGTGCCCAGCTCATGCTTGACGGTGACAGGGGCGTAGGCGGCCTGGGCCGCCGGCGCGGCGGCGGCCGCTTCCGGCGCGGCCTGTCGGGCGTCGCAGCCCAGCAAGCCGCCGGCCACGGCCAGCGCCAGCAGGGCCGCGCGCGCGCGCGGCTGCTTATGAATGCTCATACGGTTTCTCCAGAGGGTGAGGGATTGAAGTAATTGCAGACGAAGCCGCGCTCGCTGGGCAGGATGTCCACGGCCAGGCCGTAGAGATCGCGCAGCCGCGCCTGGGTGACCACCTCGGCCACCGGGCCGCAGCCATGCACCGCGCCCGCCTTCATCGCGACGATGTGGTCCGAGTAATTGGCGGCGAAATTGATGTCATGCACCACCAGGATCACGGTGCGGCCTTGTTCCTCGCTCAGCCGGCGTATCGCCTGCATGATGTGCACCGCGTGCTTCATGTCCAGATTGTTGAGCGGCTCGTCCAGCAGCAGGTAGTCGGACTGCTGGGCGATGCTCATCGCCAGAAAAGCCATCTGCCGCTGGCCGCCGCTGAGCTCGTCCAGATAGCGGGCGCGCAGCGGCTGCAGGCCCAGGAAGGCCAGCGCCTCGTCCACCGCGCGGCGGTCGTCCCGGCTCAGCAGGCCCTGGCTGTAAGGGAAGCGGCCGAACCCCACCAGTTCCTCCACCGTCAGGCGCAGGCCGATATTGGGGTGCTGGCGCAAGGTGGCCACGCGCTTGGCGTAGCTGCGCAGCGGAATCCGCTCTATCTCCTCGCCGTCCATCAGGATGCGGCCGGCGCAGGGCTTCAACAGCCGGGCGATGGACATCAGCAGCGTGCTCTTGCCGGCGCCGTTGGGGCCGATCAGCGAGGTGACTTGCCGGGAGGGAAAACTGAGATTGACGTCGCGCAGCACCTGTTTGTCGCCGTAGGCTTTGTAGACGCGCTCAAGCGTGATCATGCATGTCCTCTGCTGCGCACCATCAGCGCCAGGAAATAGGCGCCGCATACCAGGTTGACCAGGATGCTGACGGTGGTTTTGTAATTGAACAGCTGCTCCACCAGGAGTTGGGCAGCAATAAAGATGGCGATGGCGACGGCGCAGGCCAGCGGCAGCGTGACCCGGTGCCGGAAGGTGCGCGCCAGCGCGTAAGTGATATTGGCGACGAAGACGCCCATGAAGGCGGTGGGCCCCACCAGGCTGGTGGACACCGCCGCCAGCACCGCGATCAGCGCCAGTTGCATGCGCACATTGCCGGGGTAATCCACGCCCAGGGAAATGGCCTGCTCGCGCCCCAGCAGCAGCACGTCCAGCACCGCCAGCCGCCGGCATACCGTCCAGGCCGCGGCCGCGGTCAGCAGCGCGGCGAACAGCAGCGCCCCGGGCTGAACCCGGTTGAAGGAGGCGTAGCTGAAGCCCTGCAGGATGGCGAACTCGCCGGGGCTGGTCTTGAGCTGGATGAACTGGGTGAAAGTGCCCAGCACCATGGTCAGCACCAGGCCGCTCAGCAGCAGCAGGTAGAGATCGTTGCGCTCCTTGCGGAACAGCGCGCGGTGCAAGGCCCAGGAATAGGCCAGCATCACCGCGATGGACAGCAGCGCGTTGCCGTGGCGGCCCAGCAGCGCCAGGCTTTGCGCGCCCAGCAGCAATACCAGCAGCGCCTGCAGCAATAGGTAAATCGCCTCGTAGCCCATGATGGCCGGGGTCAGGATGCGGTTGCCGGTCAACGTCTGGAAGGTCAGCGCGGACACGGCGATGCAGACGCCGGCCACCCCCATCGCCGCCAGGCGGATCAGGCGGTTGGGAATCACGTAATCGAAATCCAGGCCGGAGCCCAGCAGCAGAAACGCCAGCGCCAGCGCCGCCGCCAGCGCCCAGACGCCGCGGCGGATCAGGGCGTCCCTCATTTGTGCTTCCATAGAATCATCATCAGGAACAAGACGCCGCCCACGCTGCCCGCGGTCAGGCCGATGGGCACTTCAAACGGGTAGATCAGCAAGCGGCCTATGATGTCGCAGACCAACATCAACAAGGCGCCGCAGGCGGCGACGATGGGCAGCGTGCGCTGCAGGTTCTCGCCCCAGCGCAGCGCCACCAGATTGGGAATGACCAGGCCGACAAAGGGAATGGCGCCCACGGTGATGACGGTGGCGGCCACCGTCACCGCCACCAGCACCAAGCCCAGCGCCGCGGTGGCCGCGTAGCTCAGGCCCAGGCTGGCCGCCATCTCCTCGCCCATGCCCAGCACGGTGAAGCGGTGGGCGTAGCAATACGCCAGCGCGACGATGGGCAGGATCAGGTAGACGATCTCGTAATTGCCTTCGACGATCTTGGAAAAATCGCCCAGCAGCCAGCCCTGCATGCTTTGCAGGATGTTGTGGCGGTAGGCGTAGAATTCGGCCACGGCGCTGAGCACGCTGCCGTACATCAGCCCTATCACCGGCACCAGCACGGTGTTCTTGAACTGGATGCGGCGGATGATGGCGATGAAGACCAGGCTGGAGACAAAACAGAAAGCCAGCGCGAACAACATCCGCCCCAGGTTGCCGGCCTCCGGGACCAGGCTCAGCCCCACCAGGATGCCCAGCTTGGCCGCGTCCAGCCCGCCGGAGGTGGCCGGCTCCACAAAGCGGTTGCGCACGATCTGCTGCAAAATCACCCCGCACACCGACAGCCCCACCCCCACCAGCAGCAACGCCGCCAAGCGCGGCAACCGGCTGGCGGTGAGGGTCAGCCAGCTGTCGTCGGACAGGGCCAGCGGCCCGGTCCAGGCCATCTGTTTGGCCCCCACCATCAGGGACAAGCCGCTGCAGGCCAAGAGCAGCAGCGGCAAGGCGAGTCGTTTCAAGACAGGGCCTCTGCGGCCGGCGCCGCGGTGATGCGCCAGCCCTTGGCGCTTCTGCGCTGCTCCAGGAAGTGGGCGTAAAGGCCGGCGCGCGCGCTCAGCTCGGCGTGGCTGCCTTGCTCGCGCACCTTGCCGTCCTCCAGCACCACGATCTGGTCCGCCATCTCCACCGTGGACAGCTGGTGGGCGATGACGATCAGGGTGCGCTTGCCGCGCAGCCGGGCCAGCGCCTCGGCGATGGCGGCCTGGTTCTCGGTGTCCAGCGCCGCCGTGGCCTCGTCCACCAACAGGATGGGCGCATCCTTGATCAGCGCCCTCGCAATGGAAATGCGCTGGCGCTCGCCGCCGGACAAGCGCGCGCCGCCCTCGCCCACCGGCGTGTCCAGGCCCTGCGGCAGGCGCTCGATGATTTCCTCCACCCCGGCCAGCCTGGCCGCCGCCAGCACTTCGGCGTCGCTGGCGTCCGGCTTGCCGATGCGGATGTTGTCGCCGATGCTGCCCTGGAACAGATAAGCGTCCTGGAAGATCTGGCTGATCTGGCCGGCCAGCCGTTCGCTGGACAGGTCGCGGACATCCACGCCGCCCACTTTCACCTCGCCCTGGTCCACGTCGAAGAAGCGGGCGATCAGGCGCAACACCGTGGTTTTGCCGGAACCGGACGCGCCCACCAGCGCCGTCATGCTGCCCGGCGCTATCCGCAGGCTGAGCTCGCTCAGCACTTGCACCTGTTCCGGCCCGTAGCGGAAGCCCACCCGGTTCAACTCCACCGAGGCGTCCGCCGGTTCGCCGGAACGGACCGGCTCGGCCATGGGTTCCACCTCGAACAGCTTGGCCACCGCCTGCAGCTGGCCGCGCGCGCCGCGCAGCACCTCGCTATAGCCGGCCACGTC
Organism: Chromobacterium sp. HL1; assembly: GCF_057418835.1. Taxonomy (NCBI): domain Bacteria; kingdom Pseudomonadati; phylum Pseudomonadota; class Betaproteobacteria; order Neisseriales; family Chromobacteriaceae; genus Chromobacterium; species Chromobacterium sp. HL1. The sequence continues at coordinate 5,081,143 of NZ_CP162399.1, read as the reverse complement.
CAGCAGCGGGTCGATGAAGCGGCTCATCAGCATCAGCGCCACCAGCGCCGGAATCACCGTGGCCGGGGTCAGGCCCAGGCCGGCATGGTCGCTCAGCCACAGCGCGGCCACCAGCAGCAGCGCGGCGAAACTGGCCTGCACCGCCCAGACGTTGAGCACCGAGGACAAGGCCGACAGCCGGATCAGGCGCCGGCCGGAGCGCTGCTGCTGGGCGATGGCCTGCTCCAGGAAACGCGTGCCGCCGCTTTCGCCGTTGAAGGCGCGCAGCACCGATTGCGCTTGCGCGAACTCCACCATGCGCTGGCTGCTCTGGCCGGCGTGCTGCTGATAGGCCTGGTCCGCGCGCTGGCTCAGCCGCGCGGTCAGCCCAAACACCAGCAGCAGGCAAGGCAGGCTGGCCAGCCCCACCCAGCCCATCAGCGGATTGACGGCGAACAGCGCGCCCAGCACCACCACCGGCGTCACCACGCCGACAAACAACGGGGTGAACACATGGGCCGGCAGTTGGGCCATTTCCATCATGCCCTGGGTGGCGATGTGATTGAGCCGGGCGGTGTTGCCGGCGCTGAACCAGCCCACCGGCAGGCTGCCCACATGCTCGGCCAAACGATGGCGTCCGCCTTGCAGCACGGCGATGCCGACCGCGATGCCGGCTTTCTCCACCTTGCGCCGCAAGCCCCAGCACAGCGCCACGCCCAATGCCTGCGCCGCCAGCCACGCGCCGGCCGCGCGCGCCTCGCCGGCCAGCAGATGGCTGAGCACCGGCGCCAACATCACGATGGTCACGCCGCACAGCAGGCTGTAGGTCAGCGCCAGCCACGCGTAACGGCGCAATTTGGCCGCGTCCTCCCCCAGCAGCCGAATAAAAGTCTTCAACATTGCGGCACCAATCCTTCCTGTTCTGCTTCTCCGGCCTTGCCGTAATGACCCTGCGCCCACAGCCGCGCGTAGCAGCCGCCCTGTTCCAGCAACTCATGGTGCCGGCCGCGCTCGATCAGCCGGCCCTTGTCCACCACCAGGATCTGGTCCGCCTGCATCACCGTGTCCAGCCGGTGCGCAATCACTACCAGGGTGCGGCCGCGGGCGAAGGCGGACAGCGCCTGCTGCAGCTTGACCTCGTTTTCCGCGTCGGCCGCCGCCGTCGCCTCGTCCAGCACCAGCACCGGCGGGTCCAGCAACACCGCGCGGGCGATGCTCAGCCGCTGGGCCTCGCCGCCGGAGAACTGCACGTCCTCGCCGATCACCGCGTCGTAGCCGCGCGGCAGTTCGAGAATGCGATCATGGATATTGGCCATGCGCGCGGCTTCCTCGATTTCCGCCTGGTTGGCGGAAGGCCGGCCCAGCGCGATGTTGTCGCGCACGCTGGCGTGGATCAGGCGCACGTCCTGCAGCACAAAGCCGATGCGCCGATACAGCTCCGCGCTGTCCAGCTGCCGCAGATCCACGCCGCCCAGGGTGATGCGCCCGGCGCTGGGGTCGAAGAAACGCAGCAGCAGCCGCGCCAGCGTGGACTTGCCGGCGCCGGAGGGGCCGACGATGGCCGTCACCGTGCCCGGGGCCAGCGTGAAATCGATGCCGGACAGCACCGGCTCCTGCTCGGCATAGCCGTAGCTCAGCCCTTCCACGCGGATTTCGGCGTCGACCGGCCGCGCCGCGCCGGCGGCGGTTTCCAGCACCGGGGTTTGCAGCAGCGCGTGCACGCGCTGGGCCGCGCCGGTGGCGTGGTTCAAATCATGAGTGATGTAGCTCAGCATCAACAGCGGCGAGCTCAGCCCCGGCGCCACCAGGGCGAAGGGCAACACGTCCACCGGGGCGATCCAGCCCAGGCCCACCATCAGCGCGCCGAAAGCCAGCACCACGCCCAGCACCGACACCGGCGCGATGATGGCGTTGGCGTTGGCCATCGCGCTGACCAGCGGCCGGGTGAAATCGGTGAAGGCGCTGGCGAAGGCGTCTATCGCCGCGCGGTAGCTGCCGTGCGCCTTGTGCTGCGCGCCAAAGGCCTTGACCACCGGAATGCCGTTGACGAACTCCACCACCGCGTTGTTGATGCGCGCCATGCCGGCGCCAAAGCTCTCCATATTGGCCGCGCTGGCCTTGTGCGCCCGCGCGAAGAACAGGAAGAACAGCGGAAACGGCAGCAGCGAGGCGATGGCCATGCGCCAGTCCATCGCGAACAGATACGCAATGGACGCCAGCACCGCGCCCGCGCTGCGCCCCAGCGTGGTGTAGAAATGGGCGGTCAGGCTGTGCAGGGTGCCGATATCGTCGTGCATCGCCTGCTTGACCTCGCCCGAGGCGCGGCTGGTGAACCAGCCCAGCGGCACCTTGGCCAGCCGGCGGGTGATGGCCAGACGCAACAGGCCGGTGATGCGGTTGTCCGCCAGATGGGCCACCACGTCGCCGGCCAGGATCAGCGTCATGCCGGCGAACAGGCAAAGCAGGCTCAGGCTCACCACCCGCCACAAGACATCGCCGCCCAAGGCGGCCGCGCCCTGGCCCAGCGCCAGCTGCGCGATATGGGCGACGCCGGCCAGCGGCGCCAGGCTCAGCATGGACCCCAAACCCGCCAGCAAGCCGGCGGCGATCAGCCGGCCGCGTATCGGCGCCAACACGCGGGCGATAGGCCCGGCCGCGGCCGCCTCTCCCAAAACCTCTTCCTCAACACTCATGACAACTCCTCTACGACACGAATTAATGAATGCGGCTTGCAGCCACCCTGCCCCAGGCCGGCCTCCACGCTGCGGCGGCAAGCCTGCAGGCCGAGCGCGACGTATTTCTCCACCGACGACACCGACACCTGCAGCTCCGCGGCGATATCGCCGTAGCTCATGCCGTTGAGCCGGGACAAGAGCAGGGCCTGGCGCACCTTGAACGACTTGCCCATCAGCGCCAGGTCCACGCCCTTGATCTCCTCCTTCACCAGCGCGCGCGCCTCTTCCGACTGCGCGCGCGGCTCCGGCTGCAAGGCCTGGCTTTCCAGATAACGGGCCTCCAGCCGGCGGCGGCGCAGCAGATCGATCACCTTGCCTTTGGCGATCTGCGCCAAATGGCAGCGCGATTCGTCCGCCGGCGGAAGCCGGCCTTTCTGGATGAGGTGCAGGTAAATGTCGTGAGCCAGCTCCGTCGCATCGTTCGGATTGCCCAACTTGCGCTGCAACAAGCCGCACAGCCAGCCGTGGTGATCCAGGTACAAGCTCCGCAATTGCGACTGAAAAGTGATCGGGCCATTGTCCACGCCCCTCTCCTTTTCACTTGTATTTGCAAATGATAATCATTTTTATTATTATCACCGACATTGTCAATACGTCATACAAGACGTAATCAACCAATGTCCTTTGCATGAATTATGCCGAAAAGCCAGTTTACGGCCGCCGGGCATGACGCATAAGCGCCCCCTCAGCCCGATGGGGCCATGACTGACACGGCCGGAATCCCGCGCCTGCCATGCCGTAGACATCTCATCGCAAGAACCCGCCGCACGCATTCCCAGGGCCGTCATCCCCCGACGACGCGTCCTGTTGACTGGCGACCGTCAAAGGCCTCCCGTCGCCGCCCGCAACGATTATTGGCTGTTGAATTTCAGAAGGAGACCACTCTTGTCGCACCCCCACCCCGACATCCCGTCGCAGCGCCTGCCCCTGAGCCTTCACGAAGAACAATGCTGGCTATTGCAGCAGCAACACCCGGAACGCCTGAACCGCCTTGTCGACGCCTGGCGGCTGGACGAGCAAACGGACCTCGCCCTGCTGACCCTGGCGCTGCAACAGCTGATCCAGGCCCGGCCGGAGCTGAACGCCCGCTACCAGTTCAGCGACGACGGCGATCTGCGCAAATCCCATGTGGACGGCTGGCACCCTTGCATCGCCTTCCCGCGCATGAGCGAAGCCCAGCTAACCGAGCGCCTGCTCGCGCTGCGCGCGGCGCCCTGGGACGCGGAGACGCAGCCGCCGTTCCAGGCCCTGATCGTCCACACCGAACACAGCGCCGTGCTGGCGCTGAGCCTGCACCCCATCCTGGAGCCGGCCCAGCCCTTCAAGGCCCTGGCGGACGCGCTGGCCCAGGGCTATCGGCAACTGGATGCCGCCCGCCGCCCGCTGACGCTGACGCCGCTGCCCTTGCAGGCCGGCGAAACCGGCTACCGCCCGCCGGCGGCCGCCCAGCCCGCCGCCGACGGCCAGGACGCGATCGCCGCCGTCATCCTGAGCGAACTGCGCGCGGTGCTGGCCGAGCCCGGCATGAAGCCGGACGACAACTTCTTCGATTTCGGCGGCCATTCCCTGCTGGCCACCCGCATCATCGGCACGCTGCAAAGCAAGCACGGCATCCAGATCCGCTTCAACGACTTCTTTGAAGCGCCCACCGCCGCCGCGCTGGCCGCGCGCGCCACCGTCATCGAACAACGCCGTCAGGCCGCGCCGTCCGCCGAAGTGCGGCAAGCGCCGCTGGCGCTGGCGCAAGCCTCGCTGTGGCGCGCCTACGCCGCCTACGACTTCGGCACCATCTTCAACCTGCCCTTCGCGCTGGACTTCCTCGATCCGGTGGACGAAAACCTGTTCCGCCTGGCCTTCACAGACTTGCTGGAACGCCACGCCAGCCTGCGCGCCACCTTCCATCAAGAAGACGGTGCCGCGCTCCAGCGCATCGTGCCGCTGACGGAAATCGGCGGCTACAAGTGGTTCTGGAGCAGCGCGGAGAGCGAGGGGCTGACGCTGGCGGACGAAGCCGCCCACCGCTTCGACCTGAGCCGGGAACTGCCGCTGCGGATACGCTTCTTGCGCCACCCGGCCACCGGCCGCCAGACCCTGTCCTTCCTGGTGCATCACATGGCGATCGACGAATGGTCGCTCAATGTGATGATGGACGAGCTGGCGCTGGCCTACCGCGCCCGCGCCGCCGGCAAGGCGCCGCAATGGGCCGCCCCGGCGCCCTCCTTCCACGCCTTCGCGCTGGAACAACAGAGCCAGGGCGTCAACCCGCGCCACATGGACTACTGGACCGCCATGCTGCGCGGCGCCACGCCGGGCCTGCGCCTGCCGGACCCGGCCGCGCCGGCCGCCGCGCCCGACCAGGCCGCCGGCTTCAAGGCCAAATGGCTGGAGTTCAAGCCCGAGCCGGGCACGCAGGAAGCGATCACCGCCTTCGCCAAGCGTCACGATTCCTCGCTGTTCAGCGTGGTCTACACCGCCATCGCGCTGGCCCTGCATAAGCTGGGCGATCTGCCGGAAATCGTGATCGGTACCTCGTCCTCCGGCCGCACCGACGCGGCGTATTTCGACACCGTCGGCTACTTCACCACCATGGTGGCGCACCGGGTGCGCTTCGACCGCGGGCAATCGCTGGGCAACCTGCTCAAGGACGTGACCCTGACCATCAACGACTCCATGGCCTACGCCGACATTCCGCTGGAACTGGTGCAAAACGCGCTGGGCATGACGCCGGCGGACGGCCTGCTGTTCGACGTCTACGTCCAGGTCCACGCCAACAACGCGCTCAACGGCGCGCTGCCGGCCCCGGACGGCGGCGAGATCCGCTACCGCCAGATCGACCCGGACAAGAGCGAATCCATGTTCGGCCTGCAGTTCGAGATCATGGAAGACGCGCACGACGGCTCGCTGCGCCTGGTCATCACCTACCGCGCGGAACGCTACTCCGCCGCCCAGCTAGAGGCCATCTGCGCCACGCTGCACCGCTTGTTCGCGCTCTTGAGCGCGGGCGACGCCAGCGAACGGAGGCTGGAAGAGCTGCTGGGCTAAGCCGTCGTTTACGGTCCGCTGCGCGTCGGAGAAACGGCGCGCAAAGCCTGACGCCCCCGCCCTCAAACGAGAGCGGGGGCGTCCATTTCATTCAGTCTCAGAACCCGATCCGCGTGGGTATCGCTGCGCTCCACCCACCCTACCGCGACAAGCAGCCTTCATAGGGTGGGTGGAGCCGCAGGCGATACCCACCAACAGCGCAGCCTGTCCACAATCTTTGTTCCGTGTTTTGAAATTCCGCTAGCACACAGGCAACCCCGCACCCGACGCGCCCCAGGCCCCGGTCCGCGTGGGTATCGCTGCGCTCCACCCACCCTACCGCGACAAGCAACCTTCGTAGGGTGGGTGGAGCCGCAGGCGATACCCACCAACAGCTCAGCCTATTCGCAACCTTTGTTCCGTGCTTTGAAACGACTCTAGCGCTCAGGCAACCGCGTACCCGACGCGCCCCGGCCCCGATCCGCGTGGGTATCGCTGCGCTCCACCCACCCTACCGCGACAAGCAGCCTTCGTAGGGTGGGTGGAGCCGCAGGCGATACCCACCAACAGCGCAGCCTGTTCACAATCTTTGTTCCGTGTTTTGAAACGACTCTAGCGCTCAGGCAACCGCGTACCCGATGCGCCCCAAGCCCCGGTCCGCGTGGGTATCGCTGCGCCCCCCCTACCGCGACGAGCAACCACCGTAGGGTGGGTGGAGCCGCAGGCGATACCCACCGGCCGGTTTAGAACCTAGCCCTGCGGCAGCCCATAATGCTGGAACGCCGAACGCTGCGGCAGGCGATAACGCGGCTGGCCCAGCAACTGATTGATGATGGCCGCGTTGCGGATCGGGCCTATGCCCAGGTCAGGCGAGCCCACCCCGTGCTGGAAAATCTCCGCGTTCTGCACAAACACCCGGCCCGGCCCCTGATCGCGGCGGCGGGCGGTGAAATCCTCCTCCACGATGCAATCGCCCTGCGCGTCCACCTCCAGCACCGTCTCCTTCAAGCGCTCAAACCACTGCGGCCAGGCGTGGGCGTAGCCGGTGGCCGCGACGATGGCGTCCGTCTCCAGCTGGCAACGCTGGCCCAGCTGCCGGTGATGGCAAGTCATGCGCAGCGCGCCGTCCGCGCCCTGCTCCTCCAGCGCCTCCACATCGCAATTGGAATACAGCTTCAGGCCCGGCTCGCGGCCGCCTATCGAACGCTCGTAGAGCAGATCGAAGATATCGCCGATGGTGGAGAAGCTGATGCCCTTGTACAGCAGGCCCTGGCCGGCCACCACCTCGCGGCGCTTCTCGCGCGGGATGCTGTGGAAGTACTGCATATAAGCCGGGGTGAAGCACTCCTGCCCCAGCTTGGAAAACTCCATCGGGTGAAAGCCCGGCGCGCGCGTGATCCACTGGATGGACGCCCCGGCCGCCGCCTGCTCCGGGCTCAGCTCGCGGAACAGCGCCAGCACGCACTCCGCCGCGCTCTGGCCGGAGCCGATCACAGTGACGCGCCGGCATTGCGACAAAGCCTGCTGATTGGGGATGAACTGGGCGGAATGGATCACCCGCGGGTGGCGGCTGGCGCGCGCCCACGCCGGCAGCCACGGCGAAGTGCCCACGCCTACCACCAGATCGCGGCCGGCGTAGCGGCGCATCCCGCCCGACGCCGACTCGCTGTCCACCACGAAACGCCCCGCGCCCGCGTCGTAAGTCACGTCCCGCACCTCCTCGCCAAAGCGGCAGGCCGGCAACTGCTGCGCGGCCCAGCGGCAGTAGTCGTCGTATTCGATGCGCGGCACCAGGGTGTTGTCGTAGTAGTAGAACTGGTAAAGGCGGTCATGCTGGTGCAGATAGTTCAGATAGCTGAGCGGATGCGTGGGGTCCGCCAACGTGACCAGATCGGCCAGGAACGGCACTTGCAGCGTGGTGCCCGGCAACAGCAAACCCTCATGCCAGCGAAACGCCGGCTTGCGCTCCAGAAACACCCCTTTGATATCCGAGTGACGCGACAACAAGGCCGCCAAGCCCAGATTGAACGGCCCGATGCCGACGCCGGCAACATCTACGTTCGCCATTTCCATATGCGAAAAACTCCCAAGGTTCTATCAAAGGTTCTATCGGTTGTCCCCGGGGCGGGATGGCCGCCCCGGGGTAAAAGTGTTTAGAACTTGTCCACGATCTTTTGCACTACCAAGTCCAGCGGGACTCAGCTTGCTCGGCGCGAAGAAAACCACGTGCCCGACGCGCCCCAACTCCCTTCAAGCCTGCCGTCGGGTGGCAGGCCCGAGGTTTTAAGCGGCTGCTTGTTCGAGCACCGCGACGTTAGCGCGGTGCGAGTTCAGCCGCGCCTCGGGCCTGACGGGACCCGGCGGGAAGCCGCAGGCCAGGCTTGCAGGGCGGCCTTTGGGGTGAAGGGGAATTTGGCCGAGCAAATTCCCCTTCCTGCCCGCCGGGCAGCCCCGGCAATGCAAACCATCATCCGCGCAGCGGATTCAATGCCTTGGCATTGCCTGCCCTTAAAAAATCGTGAACAAGCCCTTAAGGCTGGCCAGCCGCCAGCAAACGCTCCACATCCGCCACATTGCGGCAACGCAGCAGCTGACCGGGCGACAGCTCGACGGCGAAGGTTTCCCGCAGGCGCGCCGCAATGGCTTTCAGATGCTGGGGCAGCAAGCCCATGCTGCTGAAGTCCAGCAGCTCGTCGGCCAGCTCCTGATAGGAACGCCCCAGCACGCCCAGGTAAATGTCCAGCACCGGGCGCCGGTGCCGCGTCGCCGCGACCGGAGCCTCGACAACGGCGACAGCGGGCGCGGGTGGCACGGCACGCTCCTGGGCCGGCGCCTGCAACAGCGCGCGCGCGCCGCGGCGGTCCGGCTTGCCGTTTTGCGACAAGGGCAGTTGCGCCACCTGTAAGAAACGCGTGGGCACATGGGATTGCGGCAGGACGCGGCGCGCGTGCTCGCGCAGATCCGCCGCGCTCGCCTCCGCGCCGGGCTTGGCCACGTAGAGCGCGCCGATGCCCAACTCCCCCTGCCGCTCGTCGCCCACATCCACCACCAGCACATGGGCCAGCGCCGGATGCTTGATCAGCTCCATCTCGATGTCCGGCAGCGATACCCGCACCCCGCGCACCTTGACGTAGCCGTTGACCCGGCTGTCAAACATCATCACCCCGTCCGGCCGGTAACGGCCGCAGTCGCTAGTGCGGAAGGCGCGCGCCTGCTGGCCGGCCTCGTCGCGCACCGTGACGAAGTCGTGCTGGGTCAGCTCGCCGTTTTCCAGATAGCCCAGCGCCAGATTGACGCCGGCGGTGTGAATGCGTCCGGCCACGCCGGCCGGGCAATGCTCGCCGCGTTCGTTCAGCAGCCAATAGCGGTTGCCGGGCAGCGGCCGGCCATAGGGCACCTTGGCGCTGTCCTCCGCGACGATGTCGTGCCAGATGCTCCAGATCGTGGTTTCCGTCGGCCCGCCCAAGGACAGCAGCCGCGCCGCCGGCAGAGCAGCGCGCAAATCCGCGATGATGGACGGCTTGATGTAATCCCCGCCCTGGGCCACCAGCCGCAGGCTGTGCAGCCCGCCGTCCCGCCGGCAAGACAGCAACATTTCCAGCATGGCCGGCACCGTGCACCACAGCGTGACGCCGTGCTCGTCCACCAGCTGGTTCCAGCGCACCGCGTCCTTCTCCTCGCCCGCCTCCGGCAACACCAGCGTGGCGCCGGCAGTCAGACTGCCCAGCACATCGAACACCGACATATCGTGGTGCAGCGGCGTCACCGACAGGCACACATCGCGCTGCGTCACCTGCCAATGCTCCAGCGTGGCCCCGATGACATTGGCCGTGGCCCGGTTGCACAACACCACGCACTTGGGCTTGCCGGTGGTGCCCGAGGTGTACAGGTAATACGCCGGCGTCTCGCTCAGGGACAGCGCCTGCCAGCCGCCGCGCGCGGCCAGCGGCGCGGCCTCGGCCAGCAATTGCTCCGGCGTGGCCCGCGCATGCTCCGTCGGCAGCGGCTGGGCCGCCACCACCAGGTCCGGCCGGCAGTTGTCCAGCAAATAACGCAGCCGCTCCTCCGGGGACGCCGCGTCTATCGGCACCCACACCACGCCGCTGAAGGCGCACGCCAGGGTGACGATGGTGTGTTCCGGGCTGCGCGGCAGGCACACCGCCACCACCTGGCCGGCGCTGACGCCGCGCGCCTTCAGCGCCGCTATCGCTCGGGACACCGCCTCGCCCAGCTCGCCGTAGCGTATCCGCCGCTGACCGCTGATCAGCGCCACCCGGGCGTTGTCCGGGTCGAAGATATGGGCGGCGATGCGGCCGAGGAAATTCTCGCGCCGCGCCTCGGCCTCCACGCTGTTCAGCCGGTAATGGCCGTAATCCAGCACCCGGCCGGCCGAAGCCTCGAACACGCCGCTGTCCGTCACCTGCTCGATGGCCCGCTCCAGCGCGCACAGCACCGCGCTCACCAGGGCCGGTTCCAGCGCGTCGCGGGCGTAATCGATGTCAAACACCAGCGCGCCGTCCGCCCGCGCGGAAAAACGCAGATCCATCGCCACCTGCGGCGTCTGGGTCAGCCCGCCGATCTGGCGCATGGCGCCGTCCGCCGCCGTCGGCCACGACAAGCCATTGGTCACCACCACCGGCAGCGCCGGGCCGGGGCCATGGCTTTCAAACAACATCCGCGCCAGGTCCACGCCGGAGAAGGCCAGGTGCTGCAAGCCCTCCATCACGTCCGCCTGCAAGCGGCGGCCGCGCTCGGCCAGGCTGTCCAGCCCCGCCGGCCACGTGACCGCGATGAAGCTGGAACGGTTGGAGAAGCCGCCGGACGGCAGCGGCGCCACCGGCACCGCCACGCACAAGCCGCCCTCGTCCAGCCAGTGCGACAACACCTCCAACACCAGCGCCATCACCGTGGTGTTCTTGAAAAAGCGCTGCCCATTGCCCAGCTTGCCCAGCCGCTCGAAACGCTCCGCGCTCACCGTCAGGCTTTGCCGCTCATAGCGCGCCACGCCCAATTGATCCAAGGGCTTGCGCCAAGGCAGCCGCGGCGCGCCGCCGCAATCGGCCAACTTGTTTTTCCAATACAGCGCGTCCGCCTTGCGGGCTTCCGCGGACGCCTCGGCCGCCGCGGCGGCGGCCGGCCTGCTCGGCTCCGCCACGCCCTGGAACAGCTCCAGCATCAGCGCGGCGATGGAGCGTCCATCGACAATCAAGGCATCGAAACGCGCAAACACCGTCAAGCTGTCGTCCGGCAGCAGGAACAACGTCAGCTCCCAAGGCGCGTGCTCCAGATCAAACAGCGCGTGGGCGTAATCCTCGCGCGCCGCCGCCACCCGCTCCTGGGCCGCCGCCGGCAACAAGGCGCGCAAATCCACCTCCCGCAGATTCACCCGCGGCTGCGCGCGGACCCGCTGCCGCAAGCGCGCAACGTCTATCACCGTGCGCAGGCAATCGTGACGCCGCACCATCTCGCCCAGCCGGGCGCGCAGCAGCGCCGGGTCCATCGTCCCGTGGTATTCGCGGAACTCCTGCATCGCCACCCCGCCCAGCGGCAGTTGCGCGGTGCGGCCTAATAGATACGCCTGCTGCAACACCGACAGCGGCGTTTCCGCCTCCGGCTGCGCCAGCGGGCGCTCCAGCGCGGCTGGGTCCGCCGCCACGGCGGTGGCCAGGGCCACGAAATCGTTGAACAGCTGCGTGATCCAGTCTTGCGGCAAGGCGTCCAGGCGGATGTCCCAATTGATCAACACCCCGCCGTCCGCGCTGACGATCTGCGCGTCCAAGGCCACCTGCGGCCCCTGCGAAATCACCCAGTTCATCGCGCCGAAGGCGCGCCGCACCCGCTCCGAGAACAGCTCCCCGCCCGGCATGTCCAGCGCCGCGGTGAACACCACCGGCGCGATCTGCGGCGAACGATGATGGCGGGACAGATCCCGCATCAGGTTCACGCCCGGATAAGCGCAATGGCCGGCGCGCTCCAGCAACTGCGAGGCCAGGTTTCGGCACAGCGCGCCCAAAGTCGGCGCCGCGTCCAAATCCACATCCAGCAACACCAGATTGGCGAACTCCCCGATGATGCGCTCCGCGCCCTCCAGCAGCGGCGGCCGCCAGAACACCGGCACATTCAGCCGGAAGCGCCGGTCCCCGGTGGCCGCGCCCAAAGCCTGGGCGAACACGCCCAACATCAGGCCGGACAGCGTCAGCCGTTGCGCCTTGGCCAGCCGCCGCAAAGCCTGGCGCTGCTCCGGCGCCAGCCAGGCGCACAAGCGCTGGCTGGACGCCGCGCCCGCCGGCCCCTCCCGGCGCGGCAAGGACGGCGCCGGCGCGATATCGGCCAACTGCGCGCGCCACCAATCGCGGTCCCGCTCCCGGGCCGCCTTGAGCCAGGGCTCGTCCCGCGCCCGGTCGCACCACTCAAAGAAGGACGGCGTGGGCGGCGTCTCCGCGTCCTGGGATTCGTAAAACAGCGCCAAATCCTCCATCAGCACGCGGAAGCTGGACGGGTCCACGGCGATCATGTCCGCGTCCACATGCAGCCGGCTATCGCCCGCGCCAAACAGGCTGATGGAAAAACGAACGGCTTGACCGGTTGCCAGGTCAAGCCGCTGATGAGTCCACTGCTGGCGCTTGGCTTCCAGGCGCTGCGCCAGCGCCTCGCCCTCCAAGGCGGTGAAATCCTCCACCTCCAGATGGGGCGCTTTGTCCGCCGCCGCCAGCGCCTGCATGCCGTCCGCCGTTACGCAGGCGCGCAGCATGGCGTGCTCGCGGCCCAGCCGGGCCAGCGCGGCCACCAAACGCGGCAGCTCAATGGCCTGGCCGTCGAACTCCGCATACAAATGCGCAGAGACGCCACCCAGATCGGAATGATCGCCCCGGCCCATCCAGCAGGCCGCCTGCATTGAAGTCAGCTCTCTCATTGCGCACCCATGAAAATTGACAAATGGATTTCTTGCATTTCTTCCATCTCCATATGGCATCTCTAAATGCGAATGATTATAATTTACATTTTTAGCGTGATGCAATGATCCAGGTGAAATCGTCATGACGAATGAAAAAGCAATCAGCACCACCCCGCCGCAAGCCGGCGGCGCGCCTCAAGCAAAAGCCGCCAACCCGCGCCAATGGCTGCATGGCCGGCTGCGGCAGCTGCTGGCGGAAGACGGGGAACTGAACCCCACGGAAAACCTGATGTATTACGGCCTGGATTCCCTGCGCCTGATGACGCTGGCCGCGGAACTCAACGCCCGCGGCATCCCCGTGCGCACGGAAGAACTGAGCCGCACCCCCACCCTGGCGGGCTGGGAAGCGCTGCTGGACGCCCGGCAAACGGACGCTTGAAGCATGGCCGCGGCCGGCGCGCAGAACCGGCCCTAAAACCTTAAAAAAACAGACAAAACTGGGCGCCAACCCACGCCCAGCCAACAAGGAAGAACACCAGCAATACCCACCCACCAAGGACCCATTCACGATCTTGCTTGCAAGACAAGCCAAGACAAGGCGAGAACAGCCGAGAAAGCGGAATGCGCGCAGAGTGCGTGAGCATTTCGAAAGCGTTCTCAAAGCGTTCTCAACGCCCTGTCTAAACTATCCCGTCGCCGCGCAGCGGATCGTGAACAGGTTCTGAGAAATCACGGAGTCACCCATGTCGCTGTCCCAACTTGACCAAAACCGTATCGAATCTTTTTGGCAGTACTGCTTGCAACACCAATATTTCAATCTCGCTTATCCAGAGTCAGCCGACTTCGACTACGCCCCCTTGCACCGCTTCCTGCGCTTCTCCATCAACAACTGCGGCGACTGGAACGAAAGCAGCAACTACCTGCTGAATTCCTTCGACTTCGAACGCGAAGTCATGCACTTCTTCGCCGAACTGTTCCACATCCCCTTTGACCAAAGCTGGGGCTACGTGACCAACGGCGGCACCGAAGGCAATATGTTCGGCTGCTACCTCGCCCGCGAACTGTTCCCGGACGCCACCCTGTACTACTCCAAGGACAGCCACTACTCCGTGGCCAAGATCATCAAGCTGCTGCGCATCAAATCCCGCGCGGTGGATTCCCTGCCCAGCGGCGAAATCGACTACGACGACCTGGTGGCCAAAATCCAGCAAGACCAGGAGCGCCATCCCATCGTCTTCGTCAACGTCGGCACCACCATGAAAGGCGCCGTGGACGACATCGGCGTCATCCAGCACAAGCTGGCTGAGGCCGGCATCCCGCGGCGGGACTACTACCTGCACGCGGACGCCGCGCTCAGCGGCATGATCCTGCCCTTTGTCGACAGCCCGCAGCCTTACTCCTTCGCCGACGGTATCGACTCCATCAGCGTGTCCGGCCACAAGATGATAGGGTCGCCCATGCCGTGCGGCATCGTGCTGGCCAAACGCAGCAATGTGTCGCGCATCTCCGTGGAAATCGACTACATCTCCGCCAACGACCAAACCATCAGCGGCTCCCGCAACGGTCACACACCCATGATGTTGTGGGCGGCCATCAAGAGCCGGCCGCTGGCGGAATGGCGCCGCAAAGTGCGCCATTGCCTGGACATGGCCCAATACGCGATAGACCGTTTCCAGTCCGCCGGCATCCAGGCCTGGCGCTGCAAGAACTCCATCACCGTGGTCTTCCCCAGCCCGTCTGAACCGGTATGCAACAAACACGGCCTGGCCAGATCCGGCGGCGCGGCCCACCTGATCACCACGCCCCACCACCACGACAGCCAGCGGCTGGACCGCCTGATTGACGACATCATCCAGGACCTGGGCGCCGTGACGGCCCAGGCCGGCGCCGCCATGAACGCGGCTTAGAACCTATTGACGATCTGCTGCGCGTCGTGAGACGTGACACGGTGAGCACTGCTCCGAAATGCTCATGTACCGGAGCTACATTCCGCTTTCTTAGCCGCAACGCCCTGTCTCGCTCTAGCTCGCAAGATCGTAAACGCCTTCTTAGAACCGGCGTATGACCGCCGCGCCGCGGCGCTGCAACGCCAAAAGCCGCCCGTAAAGGGCGGCTTTCTGCTGTAATCCCCACCCCGGCCCGCCGCCGCCTTGACGCTGGGCCTTGCCCCCCTTACTCTGCCCATGCGCTGCGCCAAATAACGCAGCCATGGGCTGGGAGGCCCGTTTTGGTATCCCGTAGCAAATCGCCTGGCCGCGATTCGTTATGTGCCGTTGCGTCTGCCACCACCGGGCGGGCGCATGGCATTGAGCCCTCCGGGGCTGCCGTTGGATATCCGGTCCTCCCACTTTGTCATGTGCCTGCCCACGCCTTCCGTGCGTGCCGCGCAGGCTTCCTTAAGCAAATGTTTGTGGAGGCCATAGTGAATATATTGAATATCTACCGTCAGCCCCACCGCCGTATCACCCCGGTCATCATGGAGGGACGGATATGAACGCCCCGGCCGTCAAACGGGAACAGTCCTTGCTGCAGAACATGCACGAGCAGATCAAACTGCTGCGTCTCGCCACTGCCGACCAGGACACCCTCTACGCACTCGCCCAAAACCTGGAGAAGTACTACCTCCTCGCCGATGAAGGCCTGATCCGGGGCATTGTCCATATCCACTCCGCCAACCAAAGCCTGCACGCAATCATGACACTGCTGTTGGCCTGCCCAGAAGACAGGCAAATTCATTGCGAACAGATCGCCGCCCTGCTGGAACCTATCCGCCAGGAACTGCTGACCGGCTTCACGCAGATATCCGAAGTGATGTAGATGTGAAAACGCCGCAGCGGGCGCTGCGGCGTTGCCGACTATGCTGTTACAGCCAAAACCATCAATCAAATAACGATTCTTGCCGCTGCGCCAGTTCCGGGCATGCCTGATCCAACAACTGGTCCAGAGTCAGTCCGGAAGGCTCGGCCAGCTTCTTCCTGGAAATCGTTTTACCCTTGACGGCGCTGAGCTCAACGCCGGCATGTTCGGCCAGCAATTGCCGATCCGCCAGATTGCCCGTCACGATGTAGTAATACCGAGCGGCAAACGACCACCACTCCTGCTCAATAATCTCCGGCTCCAGCCGGTATACCAAGCCGCTTGGCGACGCGACAATCGCCGCCAAACGGTCCGCGCTGACCGCCACCAAAGCCGTGATCTTGCTGCCGTCGGACTCGCCCTCCACCTCCCCGGCAACGCCATCCTGCAAGGGCAAACCCGCGCTCCGCATTCTCGCCAGCAAGCGAGCCGGGTCCGCAACAAGCTCTTTTGTCTCCCAGGTGACATCCTGATTATTCAAATCCACTCGTGCATTCATTTACTGTCTTTCGCATTTTTCGTATTAATACTGCGCCTACAAGCTAAGCCTAATGATCACCGCTACTCGCGCTGCCGATACCAGACAGTGTGCTGCCATAACTTGATCTAGGGAAGCCCGGCCTCGCCGCTCAAGCACCGGCCGGCGCGTGAGAGGGTGGGCTGAGCACCGGCGTCGCATCGTCAAAACGCGCATACCACGCCAAGGTATTGGCCTTGGTGAAGCCCTCCGCATCGTCCATGCAGGTATGCAGTTGATCCGGATGAGGCACCCGCACCCGCTTGAGCACCCGGTTCACCGCCACATAGGCTGGCGGATGGCCGTCTTCCTGAGCGCCGACATCCGGCAACACGCCAGCTTGAACCATCAATCTGCCGTTATCGGTTTCCTGCACGCTGACATCGGGCAACTGAAGCTGCTGCTTGAGCACGGCCATGCCGCCCAGCTGCTCGATATAGCGAGGACCCAGCAACGTCAGCCAGTTGACGCCTTTGATGCCATCTCTCAACTCAGTCAGGTCCATGTGGGGGGCGGAATCCACCATCAGTCCGCTATAACGCTGCGCCATCTGGAACTCATAAGGCTGAAACTGATGGCGATCATAGGGAAGCGTGCAAGCGAGCCCGGCATAACCATGGTCAATATCCAGCGTCTCGCACAAATAACGAACCCAGTCCTTGAACCGCTGCTCGCCGTCAGGGGTTTCCAGCAACTGCCATGGCAGCACGATTTTGACGTAAGACAACACGCCATAAGGATCGCTTTCGGGGTGTGCCGTCATTGCCTGGATGGAGTATTCGGCAGCCCGTTCGCCATTCTTCTCGCTTTGCAAATCCCAAGAAAATGGCCCCCCATCATCCACGCGTTCCTGGAGCTTCTCTTTGGCCTTCTTGATACTGCCTTTGCGGAGGCTCGTGAAGCTACGTCCACTCAAGCTATGAAACTGTCCTTGCAGATGCTCGCCAAACTGCTCAGTAAAACGGTCGAAGCAGCCGAGCACCTTGTAGCCGATGTCCCGCTGCCCGCCCTTGCGGAAGTACACGGTGCACATCAGCCCCAGCCGGACCAGCACCTGGCCTTCAGGGGTTACCCCTTCAATGAAGTCCACTTGCTTGGCAATACGGGCATAGGCTTGCTTGTGCGAGGGTGCTTGGGCATCTCTCATCATTTGGTTTGATGGAATCGGGCTGGCCTGCCCAGCTTTACGCCACAACTCACCGGCCGGCGCGGAAGGAGACAGGCTTGCCACCGGAGTCGCATCGTCAAAACGCGCATACCACGCCAAGGTATTGGCCTTGGTGAAACCCTCCGCATCGTCCATGCAGCTATGCAACTGATCGGGGTTTGGCACGCGGATCGATTTGAGCACCCGGTTCACCGCCACATAGGCCGGCGGATGGCCGTATTCCTGAACGCCGACATCCGGCAACACGCCTGCCTGAATCATCAATCTGCCGTTATCGGTTTCCTGCACGCTGACATCGGGCAACTGAAGCTGCTGCTTGAGCACGGCCATGCCTCCCAGCTGTTCGATATAACGAGGGCCCAGCAACGTCAGCCAGTTGACGCCTTTGATGCCGTCTTCCAACTCAGCTAAATCCATGTGGGGCCCAGAATCTACCATCAGGCCACTGTATCGTTGTGCCATCTGAAATTCATAGGGCTGATACTGATGTCGGTCATAGGGCAGATTGCAGGCCAGACCCGCATAGCCCTGGTCCACATCCAAGGTTTCGCACAGATAACGCACCCAGTCCTTGAACTGTTGCTCGCCATCCGGCTCTTCCAGCAACTGCCATGGCAATGTGATTTTCAGATAGGACAACCACTCGGAGTCATGATCAATATTGCAGGTCATCGCCTTGATGGCGTACTCAGCGGGCAACTCACCATTTTTTTCGCTTTGCAGAATCCAGAAAAACATGGCCCCATCGTCTACTAATCCGGACAGTTTTTCTTTAGCTTTCGTGATACTGGCTTTGCGCAGAGAGGTGAACCCTCTTCCACTAAAGTCATGAAACTGCCCTTTTAGGTGCGGGCCGAACTGTTCGACAAAGCGGTCAAAACAGCCCAAAACTTTGTAACCGACATCCCGCTGCCCGCCATTGCGGAAATACACGGTGCAAATCAACCCCAGTTTAACCAGCACCTCGCCTTCCGGGCTTACGCCATCAATGTAATCCGCCTGATTGAGAATACGGCCATAGGCGTTCAGATACCTTAGTTGCTGCTCATTTATATTTTCATCCACTACGCCACCACCAAATCGCGTTAGATATTTGTTATGTAGCGTCATAACAGTGGAAATAAGCAACGAGTTAGACCCAACCCCCCTGATATAAAAGCTTACATTGCGCTCTTTATTAGAGTAGGCCCATTCCATTCCTACTTTCTCCCATCCCAGCGGGCCTTGCCTGTCCTTGAAGAGCGCCAATAATTTTTTTACAGGCATGTCAACAAAACAAATCGTCTGCGTTCCAGTAGCAGTAAAGCTGTCATCGTCCAGGCTCAACAACTGCTTAAGATGAGCTTGTAGCTGCGCCACTGTTTCTATCCGGACATCTCCCACAATACGATCTCCAATGGTTGGATTAGCGCTTACCCAAAGCCCCCGCCAGCACGCCCCACATCTCTGCACTCATCTTGCGTCGGGGGCCGGTTCTCGATACCAGATCGTGCTGCCATAACTGGATCCAGGGAAATCCGGCATGAGGTCCCCTTTCTCAAAACGTTGATGCGAGCTGTCTTTCGCCGGTGTCCACCAGATCCCGCTTTCCGGGCAGGGCAGCCCGGCTTCGCAGCGCAAACCACCGGCTGGCGCCTGCGGCGGCACGCTGGCCGCCGGTATCGCATCGTCAAAACGCGCATACCACGCCAAGGTATTGGCCTTGGTGAAGCCCTCCGCATCGTCCATGCAGGTATGAAGTTGATCCGGATGAGGCACCCGCACCCGCTTGAGCACCCGGTTCACCGCCACATAGGCCGGCGGATGGCCATCTTCCGGTGCGCCGACATCCGGCAACACGCCCGCCTGAACCATCAATCTGCCGTTATCGGTTTCCTGCACGCTGACATCGGGTAACTGAAGTTGCTGCTTGAGTGCGGCCATACCTCCCAGCTGCTCGATATAGCGAGGACCCAGCAGCGTCAGCCAGTTGACGCCTTTGATGCCATCCTCTAAAGCCGCCTTATCCAAATGTGGAGCCGGGTCCACCATTAGGCCGCTATATCTCTGTGCCATCTGGAACTCATAAGGCTGAAACTGATGGTAGTCATAGGGGAGATTGCAGGCCAAGCCAGCGTAGCCTTGGTCCACATCCAGCGTTTCGCACAAGTAACGTACCCAGTCCTTGAATCGCTGCTCACCATCCGGCTCTTCCAACAACTGCCATGGCAATGTGATCTTCAAATAGGACAGCCACTCAGGATCATGGTCAATATTGCTAGTTAGCGTCTCGATATGGTATTCAGCCGCCACCTCCGCCGTTTTTTCACTTTGTAAATCCCAAGAAAACATCGCCCCTTCCTCTATCATTTCTTGGAGCTTCACCCTAGCCTTCACAATGCTGTCTTTCCGCAGGCTGGTAAAACTGCGGCCACTTAGGCTATGAAACTGGCCTTGTAGATGCTCGCCAAACTGCTCGACAAAACGGTCGAAGCAACCTAATACCTTGTAGCCCATATCCCGCTGCCCGCCATTGCGGAAGTACACGGTGCAAATCAGCCCCAGCCTGACCAACACCACCCCCTCTGGAGTTACCCCTTCAATAAAATCCACTTGCTTGGCAATACGGGCATAGGCCTGCATGCGTTGATATTCTTGTGCACTCATCTTTGCTTCATCCATCCTGCCATCAAGAAGCGGCGGCCATGGCGCCACCGCCCAACATGACTGCAACCGCGGCCCAGGCGGCCGCCCCCATTTCCACCAGCGCGGCCAATGCCGCCACCAGCCAACCTCCCAATACGAACACCACCACCACCCCGGCGATAACCACCGCGACGGCAAGCAAGCCCTTGCCAATGTCCAACAACACTTGAGTCCAGTCTATCTGGCGCAAGGTTTCCAGGGTCAGATCGGTCACGCGCTGAATTTCCGCCCAGGCCGCGCGTAATTGCGCACTGGTCCAACTGGCAATACGCTGCCCCTGCTCATTGACGAAGTGCCAGGTATCGTTGGCCTTGTCTTGCAGCCAGTGGCCGGCGGTGAACAACCAGGGCGCATGCTGCTTCAGCTCCGCCTGCACCTTGGCCGAAAGCTGGCCAACGGCCTGACGTAAGTTTTTGGCCAATGCCTTGCCGTCTTCCGCCAAGCTATGCACCAACTGCTTGGCGTCATCCAGCCACTCTTCATAAAAGGCGGGATCAGGCAAAGGCTTGGGGCCATACACCGGCACCCGCCGGTTCTCGCCACGCGGTATGCCATCCGCCCTGGGCGCGAACACGGGCGCCGGCTTCTTCACCGGCTCGGTCTGCCTCCGCTTCTCACCCGGCGGGATCACATGTAATAGCGTAAAACGATCCAAACCTCCCGCTATCTGTTGATAAGCCTCAGCTTGCTCCCTGTGCAAACTGTCGCCCGGAAACTTGATCTCGACCACCCGGTACAGATTGTCCCCATGCGGAACGCCATCATGATCCTTTGTCGCTCTTCCGGGCCAGCGTACCGCCTTGTCCTTCACAATGATCAGGTCTGGACGACGCAAGAAATTCTTGCGCAGGCCTTTAGGAAAAGGGGTTAACGAGTGGCGGCGGTTGGGCTTGCGGCCTTCCGTAGTACTAAGAAAAGGCTTTGGCACCCCTCTACTACTTGAAGGCATATCGAAACTGACTTCCGCCTTGTAGTACCACAGGTATTCATACCGCATCTCATCAGCGCGGATTTCTGCGCTCATCACCGCTTGCCGCGCATGGATGGTGAAGTTCTTTCCCAGCTTGCTGACCCCAATGCGAACATCGGGCACTCTAACCGCGGCCTCGGCCTTGGGTTGCAGATAGAGCTTGTTTTTCTCAGAGGGCAGCTTGGCATACTGCTGATCTTCTTCCAGCCGCGTAAGGCCGTTACCGACTATTTGGGTAGAGGTCATGCGGATCATCCTTGCGGGGCGTCATTGCGCATCTCGAGTTCCAACTCGTGCTGGCCGCCGCCGGCCAAGTGCAATGTCTCGGTTTTGGCCGGCGCGGGCTCCAATACCTGCAACTTCATGCCTTCCGGCTGCCGGCTCATGGCGGTCAGCGTCCAGCCATCCTTATCGCTATACCCGCTGAGAGTACGGCCGCCGGCCTGCTGAATGGAGTAAGCCCGGCCAACCAGCGGCGCGCCGGTTTTCTGGTCCTGCAACTGGAAACGGCCACTGTAGACTTGGCCGAAGGTGGGCATTCTGTAGTTCAGGCTGGCCGGCCCGCTCAATACATGGCTGCTGCCCTTGATGCTGACCGTGCCCGGGCAGTGCACTTCGATATCCCCGCCTTTGAGGCGGATATAGCCGCCGCCGCTGGTCAGCAGAATCTCGTCCTTGGCCGCAATGGTGATGCGTTCCTTGCAGGAGGTGATGGTGACGTCCTTGTCCGCCGTCAGCTCAATGCTGTCGCTTTGCGCCTGCAACTGAATCTTGCCCTTGGCGGCTATCCATTTCATCGCCACCTGATCCGCCACGCCGGCCACGAACAGGCTGATGTGCTTGCCGACGTTATGAATCCAGCGCCGGCCGCTGCTTTGATTAGCGTCGCGCTGCGCCACCAGATTGAGATGGATTTCCGCGGCCAGGGTCTGGCTTTGCCCGGACAGGCTGGCAATGCCGGCCGGCGCGGACAACACCAGCAAGGCTTGCTGGCCAGCCTGTTCTTTGGCGGTTTTGCTGTCTGGATCGGTATTGCTGCCGGCCTCCCAGGCCTCCAGCGCCTGCAACTGGTGCAGCACATGGCCTTGTTCCCGTTTGCCGCTGCTGGCGTTGTCGTCGCCAATGCCGTCCGGCCCGGTTTCCATGGTGTCGGCCTGCTGCGTGGCGGCGGTTTCGGCCAGCGCCTGACTCAAGGCCACCGCCGCTTGTAGCTGGCTGTTGGCCTGTTCCCGCGCCAGCTGCTTGCCCGCGCCGCCGCCTTGCGCCTCCGTGGACAGCAACAGGCCGTGGGCGGCGCGGATGGCGCCGTGCTGGTCCGTCCGCAACTCAAAACCTTCGCCGCGCGGCTGAGCCTGGCCATTGCTGCGCGGGTGGGTGAGGAAGCCTTGGTTGAGCTGGGTCTTGCCCGCCTCGCTGGACAGCTTGGCGCGTACTTCGCCGGAGGTGTCGTCGAACAACAGCTCGTTATAGCCGCCGCCCTGATGCTCTTTTGACTTGATGCCGGACAGCGTCTTATTGGCCGGCAGGCTGCCTGCTCCGCTGAAGTCCGGCGCGGGATGGCTGCCGTTGTAGACCACGGCCTTGACCACCGGGCGATCCATATCGCCTTCGATAAAGTCCACCAGCACTTCCTGACCGATGCGCGGCAGGAACTGATGGCCCCAGCCGGCGCCGGCGGACGGCATCGCCACCCGCACCCAGCAGGAGGATTTGTCGTCCATGCCCGCGCCAATGCCGGGATGCTCTTCCGGACGCTGCCAATGGAACTGAATCTTGATGCGGCCGTGCTCGTCGGTATGCACTTCTCCGGGGCTCTCCGCCCCGGCATCGCCGCTGGCCGGCCCCACCACGGTGGCGGTTTGCACGCCCAGGCTGGTGGGTTTGGCGTGAGCGGTGCCGGCATAAGCCGGCGTCAGCGGAATGCCACGGCGCTGGGCCTGGATGGCGGCGCTGAACGGCGTGGCGTCCGCCTCCGTGCCCAAGTGCTGCGCCAGATCCCGCGGCAGATTGTTGCGCGCCAGGAAGCGCTGACCGGTGACAACAAACTGGCGTTTCTCCTCCGCGTCGTCCTCATGCGCAGGGTGGTCGTCCAGGCGGAACCACTCACCCGGCAACAGACCGCGCACCGCGCCGCTGCCGCTGAAGGTCTTGGCCTGCAAATCGTTAGCCTGCTGCCGCAGTACGGCGTAGCGGCCCAGCTGCTCCTCATCCCCGGCGTAATACAGGCCCGGCGCATCGTAATGGCCCAGGCTGCTTTGCAAGGCCTGACCAAACTGGCCCTGCTCCACCCGGCTGGTTTCCCGGCCTTGCTGGGTGAGCACCGGTTTGTAATCGTAACTGGCCAGCGCGCTGGCGCCGGGGACAATCTGGCGCGCGGCTTCCCAGCCCGTCAGGCCGTCCTCTTCCTCGGTGGCGTCGCTGCGGTGGAAGCGCACCCGCTGCAGCGGAGAAGCCGGCAAGGCGTGGGCATCGTCAAAGATGGCAAGCTCCACCCGCGGCCCGTCCGCCTCCAAGTGGCGGAAACACCAGGCGTAACCCTCTTCATGCAACAGGCGGATGATGAAATCGTAATCACTCTCGCGGTATTGCAGCGCATAACTGCGCGGCGCGGCCGGCTTGAGCTGCAAGGCCAGCGTTTGCACGCGGGCGAAGATGGGGTTGGCTTGCTGATGTTCGCTGAGGATGTGTTTGACGATGTCCGGCACGGACAGGTCTTGGAATACACGGGAAGTCCTGCGATGGCGCAGCAAGGCGAACGGCGCTTCCACGACCAGTTGATAGCGGGCAAAGCCGCCGTCCGACCCCGCCAAACTGGCCTGGCTAACCACGCCGCAACGGATCACCTCGCCCCCCTCCGCGCCCTGAATGCCAATGCGGGCCGGCTGGCCCAACAGCGTCTTCAGCGGGATATTGCCATCCGGCGACAGGCAGGTCAGCGTATAGCGATAAGGCAGGGAAACCCCCTCCTCGCCCTCCAGGCTGAGCGGCAACAGCTGTTCGGCGGCAAACTGCCCCTCTCCAAGCTGCAAGGTCAACATCCGGTTGTCTTGGCCAAAGGCGGAAGCAAAGCTGGCCAACAGTGCATTCAGGTCCATCGGCATTCCAAACGAAAACACCGCCAAGCGGCGGTATGACATTGAAAATAAGCCTGAAATTTTATGAAGTTAGGAAGACAGTCACAAGCTGGCGTGGTCTGGAAGTGCGTTCTCTTGGACTAAAGGACAGGTGTAGGTGTTGGGGGAGTGCGAGGTGGCTTGGAGGGCTGGCGCGGGATGCGGCGGGGCGGCGGGTCGCACGCACTGGCGATGGGTGCAGCGGGATGTGGAAACGCTGCGGCTCCCGCTGCGCTGGCTTCCTCTTGTATCCCTCCCTGAAAGAAGAAGGGCTACCCAGTAAATTTCAGAGCTTCTTGCAGGTGAGTTTAAGCGCGGTTTTTTCTACCATGCGGGCCTTCTCACCCAGTGAGATGGTGTATACAAAATTTCTATCTACCAACATCATAAATTTTTCCGACCTATCCAAGACCCAGCCCTGTAGCTGCCCGCCTTCACTCATAGATATCGCAGTGGGAAAATCATTGCTCTTTAGCCGATGACATGCAATTTCTTCAAAATTTTCCTTCCCTGCATCATTTGCTGCAACAACCCACCCAGCCAAAGGAAATACCACAAAACCATACAAAACAGCCGCAACCCAAATAATAAAAAAAGATAGGTATTTATTATCTTGGTCGTATGAAAATCTTTCCGAAAACCATGCCCTCACGCGAACGGACCTATCACTTGGCTTCTTAGCTTTCTTATGTAAACCGATACCAAGCACCCATGCTAAAGCACCAAAACAAGCAATCACGAAAATAGCATAAAACCAATTGCGGATGGCCGCAGCAAAACCAAAGAATGCAATCTCCTGAATTGATGATGAAGAAAGTGGCCCACCATTACCGACTGCCGCCCAATAACCACTAAAGAAAGCCTTCCCTGCTATCCAGGCGCATACACCTAAAAAGGTGATTGCCACTCCAAAAATTTTAACCAAGAACTCACAAAGCTGAAGTACCAATCGAGCTTTATCTCGCCCAATCTCCCTTCCCCGCCTCAGGTAACCCGACGACTTGCTAGAGAACGAACTCATCGCACCCCTCCTTTGAAATCACATCAAGAAGTAACGGCAAATAACCCAACAAAACTGGAATCAATACGTTCTAAGCTTGTACCCTCACACCAAGAGACGGCACTAATATCATCACCATTCTGATACGCCCACTCCGCCACACTAAGCGAACACCTCTGGTCTGAGACAAAGCCCAACTGTGCTAATAGCACACCTTGCTCATCGCCATGCCTAGAAAGATGTGCCAGCCAGCGTTCCAAATGTGGCTTGGCCGCCAACATGTCTCGCTTGCTACGGTTGCAGGCAGCATGCGCTAACACAAAGTTATGCGCGGTGTCCCGCGGGTAGCGAGACCAGGGAATGAAGTGATCCACCTGCGCCTTGCCCTTGATGGGCTGCTGGCAATAGAAACAGCGCTGTTGCTGCAAAGGGCCCAGCACCTTGGCCACCTCGCTCAAATCAGCGCGGGCAGAGCCGAACATGAAGGTTTCCAGATCATCCCGCATCCCCAGAATCACCCGGTTCAGCTTATTACTACGCACATGCTCCAACCAACCGGCCTTAGCCAGTTGCTGCACCAGCTCTTGATAACGACGCAGATTGAATGCCACTCCGGCATTCAACACCACCCGGTCAGGTGGGCATGGATAGGTATAAAGGAAAGGATCCAACTGGCCCCCCAGCATCTGCAAATGCTTCAAGGGCATATCTCGTACCGTTTGGCAGATAGCCCTTAGGCAAGCCGGCCAAACCGACAAAGCCCGCACTTGTGACCACTGGCCATGGCTCAAGGCATGCAGTTGCCGCAAAGGCCGCATGATCGCCACCACCGAGCCCTTATTCTGATGCAGCGTCTCACCCACCGTGTCCACCAAGCCAGAGGAATACGGCGGCACTTGCCGCCAATACAGCTCGGCAAACTTCTCCCCCACCTTGGCCATTGGCAAACTCAAGGCCACACCACTGTCGTCCCCGTACTCCACCGCCAGCTCGGCCAGGGTCAACAGCAAGGCAAACTTGTACGTGGCGCTAAACTCGCCCTCACTAAACAAGCGCTGAAGCTTCAGGATGAAAGCAATTTGCTCCTGCGCGGAAGGCGCCCCCATCATCGCGGCGACCAGTAGTCGGCCTTTTCAGGAATAATCCAACGCACCCCGCCACGCGGGTCCTCCCGGTCCCCAGCAAAACGTGGGATCAGGTGGATGTGCAAATGCGGTACCGTCTGCCCCGCTGCCGCGCCATCGTTGATACCAATATTGAAACCATCCAGCTTAAGTTCCCCCTGCAACTGCAGGCGAGTCTGATCCAGCAACACCATCAGCCCTTCCCGCTCTGCAGGCTCCAGCTCAAAGAATGAGGCAATGTGCCGGCGCGGGATGATCAGTGTGTGGCCAGGGGAAACGGGAAAGCCGTCTAGGATCACCACACCATAGTGATTTGCGAGCAGGTGGCGGTCCGGAGACAGCATGCAGAAGGGGCAAGTGGACATGACAGTGCGATTAGGCTGAATCATTCAGCTGGATTGTGAAGTTGTTGCGATTATATGTCACTTGCCTATAAAACAGATGGCACAGATCAAGGCATTGGACATGGTTTGCCTGATTAAGAACCGGGTAAGCAAGAACTCCATCACCGTAGATTTCACAGTCCATAGGTACCAATCTGCAACAAACACAGTTCGGCCAAATCCGGTGGCGTGGCCGACCAGATCACCACGCCCCACCACCACGACAGTCACCGGCTGGACCAGCTGATTGACGACATCATCCAAGTCCAGGGGGCCATCCCGGCCCAAGCCGGTGCCTTAAATGGAGCGTGTCCAGATCTTGGTGTAAATAGACCATTACGCATTGATTTGCTGACTGTCGCCTTAACCGAAAACCAGTCACTACCGACTACCTTGACCTCGATGACTGCTTTTCGGCCGGAGCAAACATTCGCCACTTCAATAACGGATGACTGCTTTCGGATACATAAGGCTGGATTGTCTACAGGGGTCGGGACAGTTCACTACCCTCGCCACCTATGGCCCCTCAGGGCCAAGGTTGATATAGATACAAATTTTGTTAGTTTCCACATTGAAAAAGTTGCAAAAACAGAAAAAATAGTCCAATCTAACCAAAAATCATGATGGCATATCATATTTACCTTATACAGCTAAACCCTGAAGTTCAAGCTAAGTAACACAACGTCAGTTCTGCAGACATCTCTTGAAAATAATTATGGATAGAAAAAGCAAACGAACCGATACGAATCAACAAGTGTATTTTGTTGTCTCAGTTCGGAAGACGCTACTTTTTTGATCTTGATTCCGAATAAGGAAGGAATAATCGGTTAACCATGAATGGATCCAGCACACAGAGCGAATCGCTCCAGACTCCTATTCGTTTTCCGATCTTCAATAAACTTGATGTAATAAATTACGGTCTATATCCGGGCACTCCGGATGTACCTGGCTTACATCTAGAATTTAAAAATGGGCTCACTTTAATTGTTGGAACAAATGGCATTGGGAAAACTACTTTAGTAACCCTTCTCTATCGCATGCTATCTGGGGGATACGAACTTTCTCGTAGCACATTAGATGCAAATGAACTTGGCGGAGCATCTCTTGAATCATCTAAGATGAGCGCAAAACAAAAGAGTTTATTTGCAAATAGAGTTAATGATCGTGCAAAAAATGCCAAGGCCGTGTTAGAGGTTTTTCTTGGCAAAACAAAATTAAGCATTACACGACGTTTAAATAATTTAGATTTAGAGTCACTTCTTGTTGATGGGCACCCGGCACTTCAAAATAATGAAGATGGTTTTCAGAAAGAAATTCTACGTCATAGTGGACTATCAACTTTTGGTGACTGGCTATTATTCCTTCGTCAAATGGTTTTTTACTTTGAAGATCGTCGCTCACTGGTTTGGGATCCATCAGCCCAGCGCCACGCATTTCGTATGTTGTTCCTCACCCCCGAACAGTCTCAATTTTTATATGTGCTTGAACGTAAGGTTCTACAACTTGATAGCGAAGTGCGCAACCTGAATTCATCACTATTTCGTCTGCAACAACGAGTGTCTCAAGATGAGGTCAAACAAGATGGTGCTGAAGATATTAGAGCTCATATCCGGTCGCTGACTCCATTGCTTGAGGGCGATTTGAATACCAAAACTGACCTTCTAGAACAGCTAGACTCACTTGACGAACAGAGACGCTCTCTTAGACGGGATCTATTGACATCGGAAGATCATGCAAGTCGTTTGGAGGAAGAGCTTGAAGATAGCAGGCTTCGTATCGTATATAGCCAATTTCCAGATAAAGCTGAAACTACTAAATACCTTTTATCATTACTAATGGCAGATGGCAGATGTGCTGTATGCTCCTCTGAAAATGATGAGTTTGCTAAACTTATTCATCAGCGCTCAGAAGAATTAAATTGCGTCCTATGTGGTGCTACAACGCAAACTACCAAATCGGAAAATATAGTCTTTGCAGACAAAATCAGAATCCATACTCTCCGAGACAAGCTTGGTACCCATAAAGTAAGAATTGAAGCATTACAGTCAGATCTGCGAATTTCATCCGCAAAACATAAGCAAGTAAATCTTCGCCTAATTACACTGACAGATGAAATCGAGGACCGGCAACGAACGTTAAATAGCCTTATTGCCTCACTGCCCACAGAGGAAGAAAAGCAGGCCCAAGCAAAAGAAGAACTCTCCGTAATTAAAGAGCAAATTGCTGATGATCGCAGAAGATTAGAGCACGAAGCGAATGAATTAAACAAAGCAACTGCACAGTTAAATCTCTTGGTACAAGAAAAAGCAGAAGCGATCAAGGAAGCGTTCGAAAAATATGCCGAAGGATTTTTATTTGAGAAGGTTAGCCTAAAGTGGTCTCCGCGAGCGCGAAGCATTGGACAGCTTCAAAAAATAGAAACTGCCTCATTTGATCTCGACATGTCCGGAACCGACTTTCAGCAAGCTCAGCGCCGAGATGGCCCTGGAGCCGTTTCCGAAAGCCAGCGAGAGTTCATTGACTTAGCATTTCGAATGGCATTAATTGAAGTTGCCGGAGAAAATTCAGGTGGATCACTGATCATAGATGCACCTGAATCATCTCTTGATGCTGTATTTGTCGAGCGAGCGGCAGACATATTATCCCGGTTCGGAGCCCCTCTTTCCCCTAACCGCATGGTGATTGCCTCAAATCTTGTTGATGGACGTCTCTTGCCACGTTTGATCAAGCTGGGAGTGCCATTTCATGATCGCGAGAAAAGGCTACTCAATCTTATGGACGTTGCTGTACCAACAGCAGCAGCAAAAGCTGAGGCCAGTAAGTATCGACAGGAGTGGCTCAACATCATTGATCAGGCGGAACAGGCATGAGTGCGCCACTCACTCACGCTAGCTTCGTAGATGCAAGACGTCGACAAATAATAGTCGTAGGCATCTTCGATGCCTTAGATCGCACAGGCATTCGTCCGGTTGCCGCTAACCTACTTCATACAATCTGGTACCTTGCAAACGTTTTGGCGCCTGCATGGCGAGTCAAACCGTTTGATACAGCACTCCTCAAAACAGAACGCCAACCATATTTCCCAACTCTACAACTCGATCTAGAGCGTCTTGTTGGCATGGGAATGCTTGTAGTTACGAAGTTGACTCCTCGCGTTGACCAAGGACAGCTACAAGCCCAATTTGAACTTAATCGCATATTTGCCGATCGCGTTCTCTCTGCCATGAGCATGATTGAAGAAGAAGCTGACATACTGTTATTTCTGGATGAAGTTGTTCAAGCTTCAAGTCGTCTTAGTGAGTCAGTGCAAGACATTGCTCTTACTAAAGATGCGACATACAGCGATCCGAATATAGATTCTGGAAACGTGATTGACCTCGGGGAATGGTTAAAACTGGATCAACTGACACCAACTGCGGATGTGCTTCGGAGGATCACACATATTTCAGGTAGAGAAATGAAACCGGCTGAGCTAATGGAAATCTATGTTGATCATCTTGCCCGGAGGTTGAGCCATGTCTAAAGCAATTCCTGGCTGGGCTGACTCGGACCTTATCGCGACAACAAGTGCTTATGTCGGCTCAGGCTACAACCAAGATGCCCCTCTGTTTTCCCAATTTTGTCATGCAGCTGCCAAAATTATCCAGAAACGTCGTAAACTAAGTGTGACTATACAGCATACAGAACCAGCTATTTTTGTACTGGATAAAGTTCCAAATATCACAGATATAGCCTTGAACAATCAACCTATGTTTGATCGAGGACAGGCGGCTCTGGAGGGGTATATCTGGTTCGGAGCTGCGCGGTTAGCTAGGGGAGTCGGTATCAAATTGCCAGAAGGAACGGACCAACAACGATTCACATACATTACTGATTATCTGAAAGTTGGCACTGCCCCTGCAATCTACTATGATGCCGCTTACGATGATAGCATTATGCGGGTGTACCCCTTCGGATTAAGCGATCCGGATAAATGCCAAGACCTATCACTCGATTCTACAAAGCTGACATTAGTGTATCTGAAAGAGTTAATGGACGTTCTCCACAAACAACTCCTAAAAACACCAACAGCATCTGAGTCGGCTCGTGACCTCTGGCAAAATCAAGCTAAATCTATCCCCGTTGGCGAAGCAGAAAAAAGCATACAGAAAATTTTGTATAATGCCTTGACTGGCCAACTCGCATTTGGGCCAGTTTATGTCCGGCAAGAGGGTACTTCTGTGATGGGCCGATATGACTTTCGACTTGATGAACAAGATCCACTTGATAGTTCAAAGTGGACTCATCATGCCATACTCGAACTAAAAGTCGTAAAGAGTTTTACTCATACAGGAAGTAAAGTACCGGAGGCTACAAATCGTACCGCAATCACCGACGGTATAGACCAAGCCAATGAATATAGGAAGGATCACTCATGCCGTATGGCCGCGTTGTGTTGCTATGACATGAGAAAACATCCCGATATCATTGAGGCAGTGGCCCACGAAGTAGATCGAGCCAAAAAATTGGAGGTTGCTCTTTGGGCATGGCCGGTGCACTCAACCGCAAAAAAAGCCAGAATCGAAAATGCTGAAAGCCTTCGATAGTTGGAGAATATAGTTTCTAGCTAAGAAATTTTCTGAAGAACAAGCAGCGTTTCATCAAGCTCGCGCCGACCACCTTGCTGAGCAGACACACGCATTGAACGGAACGGCTCTAGCTTTAAAACACGATATCCAAGAGAGGGGGCCAAATCTGCCAAGATGGACGCAACAGGAATTCTAATATCAGAATAACGGCTATCGCCAACTACAGACCATACCTCACCACGGTCATTAAGCCTTTCATGTAACTTATTGAGCACACTGTGCATATCATGAAAGTATCCTCCGATCATATCCGGAATCCATGGAGACCAAAGGTCTGATCTAACATTTCGTAACTTTTTTAGAGCCAAGTCCAATTTATTTGAACCCTCCGGTGGTGCAGCAAAGTCACGTTTTATTTGAACATGGGAACAAAGGGTCGCAGTGCGTAGCGCTCGATTACTTTCCGAGCTATGCAAATATCCAAGCATCCACAGCTCAACATTATATACATCGGTATAGTCGAAGGAATTTGGGTATGGCGGTGAAAAAATCGCCAGATCAGCAAATGCTGCATGTGGAATTTGCGCAAGACAATCCCCACGAAGAAGTGTATATCCACTATGACGCCGAAACCGGTACTGATGGACTTCAGCAATGGCCCCTTGCGCCCGACTTTGGAAAAGTTGATCCACTCTGAGAGGGGAAACCTCACGCACTTTCCAGCTTCCTCTATAACGGCGTCCCTTTCCGTTAACCAGAACGTTACTGACTTCAATCAGCATACCGCCGAGTATGGTTCGGAAAAAACGCTGGTGATGTGGTCGCACCAGAGCCTCTATCGCATCAAGATAACAGGAGAGGCGCTCTGCGATGACAGCATTAAACACCCATCGCTCAAGTCCTTCAGCTTCGATGAAAGAGAGTGGGCAACCGGAAAACCTCGAGAGCGAACCAGAACACCTAGACGTTGCCTTAACAATGCGACTGAGATCTAATGCTAAGTCATCCGCATCGTAAGAATGCAGTTTCGCTTCAATCAAGTCTGCAAGATAAGGGTTCACCTCAATAGTAGTCGGGGCGACGCCTAAAAACTGACAAGCCAATGCCGTCGTCCCAGAACCACCAAACGGATCGATACAGGCATGAACAGGGCGCCCGCATTCGTTGACAGCCCTAGCGACGACCTCGGGAGCAAAGGCCTCCTTAAAATGATGCCATCCTTGGAAGGGTAGCTTTTCTGCGCCGGCATTTGTGCCGATCGAGACAATCTTTCGTTTACGAGTCCACGATTCGAACGACACGTAATGATCGATGTCCTCCGCATCAATCTGTGGTGCGAAATCCATTTTTACTCCAAGGGAAGGAAGGGCTTCTTGACGACGGTAGTCCATGTATGCGAAGAGGCAGCATAACCAGTTAGTATGCCGCGCCTGCGCCATTAGGTAAACAGGAACCTAACGCCTTCTCTTCAACATGAACCCCCTGATTTCCTAGATAGCTTATTGGTAGCTTTCAATCCAGAAGCTACCATTTGGCACTTTTCGTAAGACCGTCCACTTCGGAAAAGTAGCAGTTTGATCCATCGTGAAAAAACCCACCGTCTCCGGTGGGTTTTTCATTATCTGTATCAGCACTTTTTCACTAACCTGACACAAATTTCACTTTGAGTGTCACCCTACATCCTTACACATCAATATTCCGCGCAATCAAGGCATTACCCTCGATGAAGTTCCGGCGCGGTTCCACTTCGTCGCCCATCAGGGTGGTGAACACGTCGTCCGCGCTCATCACGTCTTCAATGCGCACCTTCAGCAGGCGGCGCACGGTGGGGTCCATCGTGGTTTCCCACAGCTGTTCCGGGTTCATCTCGCCCAGGCCTTTATAGCGCTGGATGTTCATGCCCTTCTTCACTTCCGCCAGCAGCCAGTCCAGCGCTTCGCCAAACTCCGCCACCGGTTTCACGGTTTCGCCGCGTTTGACGTGGGCGCCTTCGCGCAGCAGGCCGCTGAGCATGTCGCCGGTTTTCTTCATTTCCGCGTAGTCGCCGGATTCCAGGAAGTCCTGGTCCATCACCGTCACCATCACGTTGCCGTGCAGTTTGCGGATGATCTTGATCAGGTGGCCGTCGTTCTTTTCATCGCGCAGCAGTTCCAGTTCAATGGCTTCCACCGGCAGCAGCGCGCTCAGTTTGGCCAGCGCGGCGTCCGCTTCTTGCTGGCTGCTGAGGGACAGCGAGCCGGTCTTGAGCATGGCTTCCAGCACCAGCGGATCGATTACGCGGCTTTCGCGTTCAATCACGGAGCGGGTCAGCAGGAACTGGCGGGCAATCTCGCCCAGTGTGTCGCCGGACAGCGCGGCGGCGCCTTCCGCCGGGATCAGTTCGGCCTTTTCCAGCGCCAGTTGCAGCAGGAACTGGTTGAGCTCGGAGTCGTCCTTGAGGTAGCGCTCTTGCTTGCCCACTTTGGCCTTGTACAGCGGCGGTTGGGCGATGTAGATGTGGCCGCGCTCCACCAGTTCGCTCATTTGGCGGTAGAAGAAGGTGAGCAGCAGGGTGCGGATGTGGGCGCCGTCCACGTCGGCATCGGTCATGATGATGATGCGGTGGTAGCGCAGCTTGTCCGGGTTGTACTCGTCCTTGCCAATGCCGCAGCCCATGGCGGTGATCAGGGTGGCCACTTCCTGGCTTTGCAGCATTTTGTCGAAGCGGGCGCGTTCCACGTTCAGGATCTTGCCCTTCAGCGGCAGGATGGCCTGGAATTTGCGGTCGCGGCCTTGTTTGGCGGAGCCGCCGGCGGAGTCACCCTCCACCAGGTACAGTTCGCACTGGGTGGGGTCTTTTTCCTGGCAGTCCGCCAGTTTGCCGGGCAGGCCCAGGCCGTCCATGATGCCTTTGCGGCGGGTGATTTCGCGGGCCTTGCGCGCGGCTTCGCGGGCGCGGGCGGCTTCCACGATCTTGCCGCAGATGATCTTGGCGTCGTTGGGGTGTTCCAGCAGATAGGTTTTCAGCGCTTCGCTGATCACTTCATTGACCACCGGGCCAATTTCGCTGGAGACCAGTTTGTCCTTGGTCTGGCTGGAGAACTTGGGGTCCGGCAGTTTGACGGACAGCACGCAGGTCAGGCCTTCGCGCATGTCGTCGCCGGTGGTGTCCACCTTGGCCTTTTTGGCCACTTCGCTCTCTTCAATGTACTGGTTCAGCGTGCGGGTCATCACCTGACGCAGCGCGGTCATATGGGTGCCGCCGTCGCGCTGGGGGATGTTGTTGGTGAAGCACTGGACGCTTTCCTGGTAGGAGTCGTTCCACTGCATCGCCACTTCCACGGTCATGCCGTCTTTTTCGCCCAGGCCGTAAAACACCTTGGGGTGCAGCACGTTCTTGTTGCGGTTCATGTATTCCACGAAGCCCGCCACGCCGCCGGAGAAGGCGAAGCTTTCTTCCTTGCCGCTGCGCTTGTCTATCAGGTTGATGCCCACGCCCTGGTTCAGGAAGGACAGTTCGCGGATGCGCTTGGCCAGGATGTCGAAGTGGAACTCCACCAGGCCAAAGGTTTCTTCGCTGGCGCGGAAGGTCACTTCCGTGCCGCGGTGATTGGTGTGGCCGGTCACGGTGAGCGGGGCCACGGCGTCGCCGCGGCGGAATTCCATTTCATGGACTTTACCGTCGCGCCAGATTTTCAGACGCAGCCAGTCGGACAGCGCGTTCACAACGGAGACGCCCACGCCGTGCAGGCCGCCGGAGATCTTGTAGCTGTTGCTGTCGAATTTGCCGCCGGCGTGCAGGATGGTCATGATCACTTCCGCCGCCGATCGCCCTTCTTCCGGGTGGATGTCGGTGGGGATGCCCCGGCCGTTGTCTTCCACGGTGATGGAGTTGTCGGGGTTGATGATGACCTTGATGGTGTCGGCATGGCCGGCCAGCGCTTCGTCAATGGCGTTGTCCAGCACTTCAAACACCATGTGGTGCAAGCCGGTGCCGTCCGAGGTGTCGCCAATATACATGCCGGGGCGTTTGCGTACCGCATCCAATCCTTTGAGGACTTTGATGCTATCCGCGCCGTATTCCTGTTCGCTCATCTGCTGCTTTCTGTATGGAGAGGGGCCGGGCGGGCCGGGAGTGACTCCTGGCGCCGCGCGGCCGGCCTCTGCCGGTCAATCTGAAAATCCGTTTGCCGGGGCGGGGGCGGGGCCTCCGCCGCCGGCGGGCTGCCGGGTGGCGGCCGACGTCAAATCCGCATGGGCATGACGATGTATTTGAAGTTGCTGACGTCCGGTATGGTCACCAGGGTGCTGCGGTTGGAATCGCCAAAGGCCAGTTGCAGGGTGTCCGCCGGCAGGTTGGTCAGCACGTCCATCAGGTAGTTGATGTTGAAGCCGATTTCCAGCTCGCCGCCCTGGTAGGCGATTTCCAGTTCTTCTTCCGCTTCTTCCTGCTCGCTATTGGTGCAGAGAATGGACATGGAGCCGGGCTTGAGCACCAGGCGCACGCCGCGGAATTTCTCGTTGGCCAGAATGGCGGCGCGCTGCAAGGCGTGCAGGAATTCCAGACGTTCAATCAAGAAGATCTTGTCGTTGTCCAGCGGGATGACGCGGTTGTAGTCCGGGAACTTGCCGTCCACCACTTTGCTGATGATGACGGTGGAGCCGAAGCTGAAGCGCACCTGGTTGGCCAGCACTTCGATATTGATCGGGTCGTCGATGTCCTGCAGCAGCTTGTACAGTTCGATGATGGTCTTGCGCGGCAGGATCACTTCGGACTTGGGCAGGTTGGCTTCCACGTCCGCGCTGGCAAAGGCCAGGCGGTGGCCGTCGGTGGCCACCAGGCGCACCTGGTTGCCGTCGGTCTGCATCAGCAGGCCGTTCAGGTAGTAGCGGATGTCCTGCACCGCCATCGCGTATTGCACCTGGGAGATCAGGCGCTTGAGTTCGCGCTGGCTCAGGCTGAAGCTGGAGTCGCTGGCGCTGCCCACGGACAACAGCGGGAAGTCGTCTGCCGGCAGGGTTTGCAGGTTGAAGCGGCTCTTGCCGGCTTTCAGGGTCAGGCGGCCGCCGTCCAGTTGTTCCAGGGTCACGGTTGCGTTGCCCGGGATGGCGCGCAGGATGTCCTGCAGCTTCTTGGCGGAGGTGGTCAGGCGGAAGTCTTCGCCCGGCAATTCGTCGCTGCTGGCGGTGGTGATCTGGATTTCCAGGTCCGTGGCCAGGAAGCCCACTTGTCCGCCCTTTTTCTCTATCAGCACATTGGACAGGATGGGCAGGGTGTGACGACGCTCGACAATGCCGGTGACTGCCAGCAGTGGCTTGAGCAGGGCATCGCGTTCGGCTTGCAGGATCAGCATGGGGCGGGCTCCCGTTGGGTGTTTGTGAGTCGGTTCAAGTTAGGCTTCATGGTCTTAGTTACGCAGCATGGCCAGCAGCGTGTCGTAATCGTGGGCGATATCGGCGTCGTTGCCGCGCATTTCGGCAATGGTCTTGCACGCGTGCAGCACGGTGGTGTGGTCGCGGCCGCCAAAGGCGTCGCCGATATTGGGCAGGGACAGCTGGGTCAGTTCCTTGGCCAGCGCCATCGCCACCTGGCGCGGCCGGGCGATGTCGCGGCTGCGCTTTTTGCTGTGCATGTCGGACAGCTTGATCTTGTAGTACTCGGCCACGGTTTTCTGGATGGCGTCCACGGTCACCTGGCGGTTGCCGGCGGCCAGGATGTCCTTGAGCGCTTCCTTGACCAGTTCCAGCGAGATGTTCTGATTGGTGAAGCGGGCGTAAGCCACCACGCGTTTGAGCGCGCCTTCCAGTTCGCGCACGTTGGAGCGCACGTTCTGGGCAATGAAGAAGGCCACGTTGTGGTCCAGCTTGATGCTGTCCGCCTCGGCCTTTTTCATCAGAATGGCCACGCGCATTTCCAGCTCCGGCGGCTGGATTTCCACGGTCAGGCCCCAGGAGAAACGGGAGATCAGCCGCTCTTCCATGCCTTCTATCTGCTTGGGGTAGCTGTCGCAGGTCATGATGACCTGCTTGCCGCCCTCGATCAGCGCGTTGAAGGCGTAGAAGAATTCCTCCTGGGTGCGGTTCTTGCCGGCGAAGAACTGAATATCGTCGATCAGCAGCAGGTCCAGCGAGTGGTAGTAGCGCTTGAATTCGTCAAAGGCCTTGTGCTGGTAGGCGCGCATGATGTCGGCCACATAGCGTTCGGCGTGGATGTAGCGGATCTTGGCTTGCGGGTTCTTTTGGAACACGTGGTTGCCGATGGCCTGGATCAAGTGGGTCTTACCCAGGCCCACGCCGCCGTAAACAAATAGCGGGTTGTAGGCTTGGTCACCCGGGTTTTCCGCAATCTGCATGGCCGCGGCGCGCGCCAGCTGGTTGCCCTTACCGGTCACCAGGGTGTCGAAGGTGAACGAGGGGTTGAGCCGGGTGCTTTCGTGGCTGCCGCCAATGGCTTTGACCGCGGCCTGCTTGGCCTGGGACGGCGCGCTGGGCGTCGGCACGCTGGGCGCGGGCTTGGCTTTGGCCGGCATCACCGCGGGCGTGGCGGCCGGACGGCCGGCGGGCGCGCCCAGGCGCAGTTCCACCAGGCACTCGCCCACCAGCTCCACCGCCAGTTCTTCAATACGCGCCAGGAAGCGGTCCTTGATGAACTGCATGATGAATCGGTTGGGCGCAAACAGCGCGATGCCCTCTTCCGTGGTTTCGGCCGATAGCGGCTTGATCCAGGTATTGAACTGTTGCGAAGACAGTTCGGCCTCCAGGCGGGCCAGGCAGCCAGGCCAAAATTGATCCAGTTCGGTCATTACATATACGCAAGTAAAAGCGAAAAACCCGCTGTCGGCTTTAAGGCCAAGCGGCGGGAGAAGCCGCCGCGCCCCGCGCTTGGGGCGGACGACGTGTGTTCGGCATGATTCAAGGGCCGCGTTCCGCGCATCGCCGGGCCGCAAGGCGGGCCAGACATGGACGGGGCGGCCCCCGAGAACCGCTGGCAAAATTCCTGGATCCGGCACGCGCCGCGCTTGCGCGGGCGCGCGTTGCTCCAGTGGGTGGGGCTGAATTTTGGCAGTGCTTCTCTGGGTTGGCGTTCCGCCCCGGCGCGCGTTCAATAATTGCGCAGCGGACTCGGAACGGTAAGCCTTGGCATTCTAACGGTTTTTCTCAAAGTTATCCACAGGTGCTTAGAAAATTCCTCATTGACAAACCGGCGTTTATCCTGTCAAATCACGCGTTTATTTCCGTTTCGAAACAGGAATTCCAATCATGAAGCGTACTTACCAGCCCTCCAATACCCGTCGTAAACGCACCCACGGCTTTCTGGTCCGCATGAAGACCCGCGGCGGCCGCGCAGTGATCGCAGCCCGTCGTTCCAAAGGCCGCAAGCGTCTGGCCGTATAAGCCTTTGTCGGCTTACCGCTTTCGCCGTGCGCACCGGCTATTAAAAACGGATGAGTTCTCATCCGTTTTTAGTTTGCGGATGTCGCGCAGCAACGCCACGTTCCAGGTATCGGCCCGGCCCAATGAATTGGGGCACGCGCGGCTGGGCCTGGTGGTGGGCCGCAAGGTCCACAAGCGGGCCGTGCGCCGCAATTACATCAAGCGCACGGTGCGCGAGTGGTTCCGCCTGAACCGGCAAACGCTGCCGGACATGGACTTCGTGGTCCGCGCCAAGGTGCCTTTTACGCGCGCCGAGCGAACTGAAGTGATCACGGCTTTGTCTTCTCTGTTTGCTAAACTGGCACGATGTCGCGCCTCTTCATCCTCCTGATCCGTTTTTACCAGCTGGCTATCAGCCCGTGGCTGGCACCGCGTTGCCGCTTCCAGCCCACCTGTTCCAGCTACGCGATCGAGGCCATGAAAAAGCACGGCGCACTCAAGGGCGGCTGGCTGGCCGCCAGACGCATCGGACGTTGCCACCCCTGGGGCGGCAGCGGCTACGACCCAGTTCCCTGAACTTAAATCCGGTATCGAGAGATGGATTCCAAGCGCCTCATAATCTTCATCATGCTGTCCCTGGGCATCCTGCTAGGTTGGCAGGAGTTTTTCGCGCCCAAGCCGACGCCGCAGCAGGTGGCCGCGCAAAAACAGGCCGCCACGCAGCAGCAGGCCGCCAACAGCGCGTCCCACAACGCCCAGCCGGTGGATTCCAACAAGCTGACTTCCGGCCAGCGCATCACGGTGAACACCGATGTGCTGAAAGCGGAAATCGACACCGTGGGCGGCGATCTGCGCCAGCTGACGCTGTTGAAGCACGATTCCGCCGTGGACAGCAAAAAGCCGCTTGATCTGCTGACGGACCGGAACGGCCGCGTCTATGTGGCGCAAACCGGCCTGGTGGCCGCCAGCAACCCGGCGCTGCCCACCCACAAAACCGTGTTCACCGCGGAAAAAACCAGCTACGAGCTCTCCGGCGACAAGCTGGAAGTGAAGCTGACCGCGCCGGAAGCCAACGGCGTGAAGGTAAGCAAGATCTACACCTTCACCAAGGGCAGCTACAAGATCGGCGTGCGTTACGACATCGCCAACGGCGGCGCCGCCCCGCTGGCCGCCACCGCTTACTACCGCCTGCTGCGCGACAGCCAAACGCCGGAAGGCGAAGGCCGCCTGGCCCACACCTTCACCGGCCCGGCGGTGTACACCTCGGAAAACAAATTCCAGAAGGTGAGCTTCGACGATCTGGCCAAGGGCAAGGGCGATTACGCCAAGACCGGCAGCGACGGCTGGGTGGCGATGATCCAGCACTACTTCATGTCCGCGTGGATCCTGAAGCCGCTGGACGGCGCCAGCGTGTGCAAGGACGACAAGTCCTGCCGCTTTGAGCTGAAGCAGAGCAACGGCCTGAACTCCGCCGCCGCGCTGGTGGATTACGCCACCATCGCCCCGGGCCAGAGCCTGAGCGTGTCCGTGCCGCTGTTCGCCGGTCCGGAAGAGTACGATGTGATCAGCAAGCTGGCGGACGGCATGGAATACGCCAAGGACTTCGGCATCTTCCACATCTTCGCCTCCCCGCTGTTCTGGCTGCTGACCAAGCTGCACCTGCTGGTGCAGAACTGGGGCTGGGCCATTGTGCTGCTGACCCTGACCGTCAAGGCCATCTTCTACCCGCTGACCGCCGCGTCCTACCGCTCCATGGCCAAGATGAAGGCGCTGGCGCCGCGTCTTGAGCGCATGAAGGAGCAGTACGGCGACGACCGCATGAAGTTCCAGCAAGCGGTGATGGAGATGTACAAGTCCGAGAAGGTGAATCCGCTGGGCGGCTGCCTGCCCATGCTGATCCAGATCCCGGTGTTCATCGGCCTGTACTGGGCGCTGCTGGCTTCGGTTGAGCTGCGTCAGGCGCCGTGGATCCTGTGGTACACCGACTTGGCCCGCCCGGACCCGTTCTATGTGCTGCCGGTGATCATGGCGGCCACCATGTTCCTGCAGACCTTCCTGAACCCGCCGCCGGCGGACCCGATGCAGGCCAAGATGATGAAGATCATGCCGGTGGCCTTCTCGGTGATGTTCTTCTTCTTCCCGTCCGGCCTGGTGCTGTACTACGTGGTCAACAACATCTTGTCGATGGCCCAGCAGTGGCAGATCAACAAGAGCATAGAGAAGAAAAGCAAGGCCGCGCTGCAATCCTGATTGCCCCGCGCGCTCTGAACCCCAAACCCGGCCGCATGGCCGGGTTTTTTGCTGGATAATTGAAGCGTACTCGCCACGACGCCCCGCCGCGCGGGGGCCGCGGCCCAGATTCCAAGGAATGCCCATGAGCCTTAGCTACACCCCCGCCACCATCTGCGCCATCGCCACCGCACCCGGCCGCGGCGGCGTCGGCGTGATCCGCGTGTCCGGCAAGGATTTGCTGCCCTTCGCCGCCGCCGTCAGCGGCGGCAAAACGCCCAAGCCGCGCTATGCGCTGTACACCGATTTCGTCGACGCCCACGGCCAGCCGCTGGACAACGGCCTGCTGCTCTACTTCCCCGGCCCCAACAGCTTCACCGGCGAGGACGTGATCGAGCTGCAAGGCCACGGCGGGCCGGTGGTGCTGAAAATGCTGCTGGCGCGCTGCGTGGAGCTGGGCGCGCGGCTGGCGGAGCCGGGCGAATTCACCAAGCGCGCCTTCCTCAACGACAAGCTGGACCTGGCCCAGGCGGAAAGCGTGGCGGACTTGATCGACGCCAGCAGCGAAACCGCGGCCAAGAGCGCGCTCAAATCGCTGAAGGGCGCCTTCTCCAAGGAAATCCACGTGCTGGTGGACGAGCTGATCACCCTGCGCATGCTGGTGGAGGCGACGCTGGACTTCCCGGAGGAGGAGATCGACTTCCTCAAACAGGCGGACGCGCTGGGCAAGCTTGAACGGCTGCGCGGCCGGCTGGTGCAGGTGCAGGCCACCGCCAAGCAAGGCGCCATCCTGCGCGAGGGCATGCACGTGGTGCTGGTGGGCCAGCCCAATGTCGGCAAATCCAGCCTGATGAACGCGCTGGCCGGCGACGACATCGCCATCGTGACGGACATCGCCGGCACCACCCGCGACACCGTGCGCGAGGAGATCGTCATCGACGGCGTGCCGGTGCACATCATCGACACCGCCGGCCTGCGCGACACCGACGACGTGGTGGAGAAGATAGGCATAGAACGCACCTGGCAGGCGGTGGAGCGCGCGGACCTGGCCCTGGTGCTGGCGGACAGCCGCGACGGCCTCACCGGCGAGGTGCAGGCCATCCTGCAACGGCTGCCGGCGGCGCTGCCGCGCGTGCACGTGTTCAACAAGGTGGACCTGTCCGGCGAAGCGCCGGGCCTGGCCGATGAAGACGGCCACCCGCTGGTGCGCCTGTCCGCGCGCACCCACGCCGGTGTGGAGCTGCTCAAGGCCAAGCTGCTGGAGATGATAGGTTACAGCGGCGGCGGCGAAGGCGTGTTCCTGGCGCGCCAGCGCCACCTGGACGCCATCCGCCGCGCCGCCGAACACCTGGAACTGGCCCACGCGGATTGGGAACAAGTGGAAATCTTCGCCGAGGAATTGCGCATGGCGCAGAACGCGCTGTCCGAGATCACCGGCGAATTCAGCGCCGACGATCTGCTGGGGGTGATTTTCAGCCGCTTCTGCATCGGCAAGTAAGCCCTCCCCTCCCGCGCCGCCGCTAGGCCGCCAGCGTCACCCCGGAGTGGAAGGCTATCGTCGGCAACACCTCGTCCAGCACCTGCAAAAAGGTGAAGGCGGCCGGCGACAGCGGCACGCCGCGCCGGGTGAACACGTGGACGTCCCGCTGTAGCTCGGCCGACTCAAACAAGCGGTAGGGCAGATCCCGCGCCGACGGATGGGAGGCCGCCAGCGCGGACAACACGCAAGCGCCCACCCCGGCTCGGATCAGGCAGAACTGCATGTCCAGATTGGTGACGGTGATCTTGCTGGCCACCTGCTGCCAGAGCTCGGGATGGCTGCGCTCCAGCGCGGACATGATGCTGGTGTCGCTTTCGTCCTGCAGCAAGGGCCATTGCCGCAGGGATTGGCAGTTGAGCGGCCCCGCCGGCGGCTCGAAGCCCGGCGGAAACATCAGACCCAGCCGGGCGGACAGCAGCTGGCGCTTGTCAATCTTGTCTCCGGCCGCGCCCACATAGGAGCCGATGCCGATGTCCACCTCGCCCGATTCGATGCGGCGCACCACGCCGCCGCTGGTGTCGTCCAGCAGACGCACATGGATGCACGGGTAATCTCTTCTCAGCCGTTTGAGCACCTCCGGCAGCACGCTGGACGCAAAAGCCATGCCGCTGGCCACGTAGACGCTGCCGCTGCTGCCGGCGGATTTTTCGCGCAGATCCGACAGCAGCAGTTCAAAGTCGTTCAGCAGCCGGCGGGCCACCGGCAGGAAGGCGTTGCCCTGCGTGGTGAGCGCCACTTTGCGGGTGGTGCGCTCAAACAGCGTCAGCCCGATCTCCTGCTCCAGCTCGCGTATGGTCTTGGTCAGCGTGGATTGCGTCAGAAACAGCTGGCGGGCCGCGGCGGTGAAGCTTTCGGCTTCGGCAACGGCCGAAAAGGCGCGCAGGTGGCGAAGGGAGATATTCATGACGAAGTGGAATTGATTGGCTTTATTAATTCATTTTACACCAATAACTTTCAACGCTTGCGCGTTTGAAGTTCACGCCCTTCATCATGGAACGGCCATCCCGGCTTTGCCGATAAAACTCAAGCGCAAGCCGCTGACGCCGGGTTTTGGCCGCCATCGAATCCCCCAGATCGTCACCCACCGCAGGCCTCAGAACCTGTTCAAAGTCCGCTGCGCTTCAGCGGGATGGTTGAACCGCTTTTAAGGCCCCGCCGTTTGGACCACGTCAGGGCCCGGTATCGGCGCGCCCACCAGCGCCAGGCGGGCGGTAGTTACGTTGCGGAAGCCCGCCAAGAGATAACATCGCTGCGCGCAGAGATCGCGGCTGCTCCATTTCCCGGACGCCCACATCGCCAATAAGGCGGCGCGGGCCGGCTCGTGCTTGCCCTGCCATCGGCTCCAATAATAAAAATCCGCCAGCGCCCGCTTGATCTGCCGCTGAACGGCCGCGGTGTTGTCCGGATGGAGCGGGTTGGTGTCCTTCAGCGCAATCACTCCCAGGCGCATCTCGTAATCGACAATTAAACGCGCCGCGCCTTTGAGCGCCTCATTGTGTTGGATCAGCAGCTTCATCATGGCCATGCCCTCCCTATCCAAGCGTCACAGCACGCCGTTGACGTGCTCCAGACCGCGTTGCAAACGCTGCTGTATCGGCTCCAGCAAGGCCAGCGCCTCCTCGCTGCTGAATAGCAAGGGCTCGTCGCGGCGTTCCAGCAAGGTCAGCAGCGCCAACAGCCCGGTGTGGGCGGCGCGCATATCCATCACCCCGCTCAACAGGGCGGAGTCCAGCTCGATATAGCAATCGTTCAGTTGGCGGCCCAGATCGCCCAGCAGCAGCACATTGCCGACGGCGGCGGGCAAGCGCTGAGCGCAGGAACGCAGTTGCTCCATCACCGGCGCGGCGGCGGGCTCGGGGCGTTCTCCTGCGCCATGGGGACAGGCGGGAGGGGGCATTGCGGGGGGAAAGGTGGAAAAGGTCATCACGGTCTCCATGTCAGCTTTGGAAACCCGCCCAGGCGAGGCTGGGACAGGCACATGACAAGGTGGCAAGACCGGCTTACTAGACCAACGACCGGCAGTCCAGAGGACTCCCTGCCACGGCCCGTCCCGAATGGGTACGGCGTGGCAGCAGACGCAGCAGTGCCAAAGGCGGACACGACTTGTCTGCGGTCTAGTAATTTATAGGCTTGCCAGCCCGACGCGGCGTGATTGAGCGCAGCGCGGGACCAAGCCTAAACAGGCTGGCAGAGGCCGTCAAGGCGCAGGGGAGACACGGGCCTCAGGCGGCAACCGCCGCCGCCACCTGCCGGCTCAACTGATGCAGAC
This sequence comes from Chromobacterium sp. HL1, assembly GCF_057418835.1. Taxonomy (NCBI): domain Bacteria; kingdom Pseudomonadati; phylum Pseudomonadota; class Betaproteobacteria; order Neisseriales; family Chromobacteriaceae; genus Chromobacterium; species Chromobacterium sp. HL1. The sequence continues at coordinate 5,036,738 of NZ_CP162399.1, read as the reverse complement.
GATTGGCCAAGGGGCAGCTCAGCGCCAGTTCCTGCCGGCCGTGTCCGCGCAGCAGCAACGCCTGCCAGCTGCCGTCCGGGCCGGGCACCAGGCCGCCGCAGACGAAGCCGGCCTGTTGCAAGGCGTCCGCCGCGCGCGGGGCGTCCGGCCCCAACGCCAGCCTGACGTAGACCAGCCGCCCGGCCGGCAGCGCCGCCACTTCCCGCAGCCGGCCGCCGCTGACGTCCTCCAGCCCCACTTCCAGCCGCCGGCCGTGGCTGGCGATGCTGAGTCCGCCGGCCGGCCCCTGCGCCGGCGGCGGCGCGCTGCCGAAGGCGCGGGTCAGCGGCGTCAGCCATTCCCGCCACGCCGCCGGCCAGTTCAGCGCCGGGATCGGCCGGCTTTGCAGCGGCAGGCAGCCCAGCACGATGCTTTCCGGCTGCGGCTGGCCAAACGGCGAGGCCACGTAGTCCAGCAGCAGGCCGGTGGTGTGGAAGCCCAGGGTCTTGGCCAGGCGCTGGCTCTGGCCGTGGGACGACACTTGCTTGATGGTGAGCATGCTCAGGCCCAGGGCGACGCCTTGGGCGCGCAGATGGCGGCCCAGCGCGGTGGCCAGGCCCTGGCCGCGGGCGTCCGGATGCACCACGTTGAGCGCCAGCTCGGCGCTGCCCGGACAATGCGGGTCGCGCCACAGCGCGGCGTGGCCCAGCACCCGGCCGCCGCTCACGGCGACGGCGGAATGCCAGCGACCGGCGGCGTTGTGGCGGCGGATCATAGACGGCAGATACACGTCGGGATAGACGTAGTGTTCGCCGTAGATGGCGCGGAACAAGGCGCTGACGCCGGCGGCGTCGTCCGCCTGGAAATCGCGGATGGCGATGCTCATGCCGCCACCTCGTCGTAAGCGCGCTGGTCCACCACGCGCATCAGCTTGCCGGAACGCGGATGGGTGAGCATGGCCTCCGGCGCGCAATAAGCGACGTCCAGCCGCAGCAGGCCCTGGCGGCAGAGTTCGGCCAGGGCCGGTTGCGCGGCCAGCAGCCGTTCGCGCAGCGGCTCCGCCGCCGGGGCCGGCGCGTATTCGCTGGCCACCCGCAGGCTGAGGGTGTCGACGCCGTCGCGGCGGCCCACCAGCAGCTGCCAGGCCAGCACGCCGTCCTGCCCCCGCAGCAGCGGGTCCAGTTCGTCCGGGAACAAGGACAGCGTGCAGACGCGCACGCGGTGGCCGCGGCTGGCGCGCCCTTGCAGCGCGAACTTGCGTTCCGGCCGCCCGGCCGGCTCGCGCCAGCAGGCCAGATCGCCGGTGGGATAGCGGATCACCGGCATCAGCCGCCGTTGCAGATTGCTGACCACCAGCAGGCCCTTGCGGTCCGGCTCCGTGATCGGCAGGCCGCTGGCCTCGTCGATGATTTCGACGATGGTGTCGGCGTCGAACACGCGGTGTTCGCCCTGGGCGCAATCCGGCCCGGCGGCGCCGATCAGGCCGGCGTCCACGCTGGCGCAGCCGATGGAGCCGATGCGGGCATTGGGAAACATCCGGCCCAGCAGGGCCAGTTGCTCGGCGAACAGGCTTTCGCCGCCGTAAAGCAGGCAGCGCACGCCGGGCAGCGCGCGGCCTGCCTGTTGCAGCCAGCTGGCGAAGCGCACCAGTTGCACCGGCACGCCGGCCAGCACATTGATGTCCAGCGTGTCGATGGCGTCGGCCAGCACCGCGTCCTCGACATTGCAGGTGAAGGGAAACTCCACCACCGGCGCCGGCGAGTGCGACAGCGCGCCATGGATGAACAGCAGGCTGGTGTAGAGATCGCCGGCGAAGAACAGGTTGGCGACGCGGTCGCCGGGCAGCAGTTGCCGGCCCAGGCCCTGGCCGAAGGCGCGCACGAAGGCCTGCCATTCGTCCCGGCGGAACACCGACAATTTGCCCTCGCTGGTGGAGCCGCCGGTCTTGAACACATGGCCGTCCGCCAGCGGGCCGCTCAGCACCGGCCAGTTTTCCAGCGGCTGGCATTGGCGCCAGTAGTCCGCCGGCTCGATCAGCGGCAGATCGCTCAGCGTCCAGTCCTCTGGCAGTTCGCGGTACAGCGCGCTGAAAAACGGCGAGTGAGCGCGGGCGTGTTCCACCAGCCGGCGCAGCCCGGCCTCCGTGGCGGCCTTCATCGCGCCGGCTCCGTGTTGCGGCGCAGGTCAAACACCAGCGGGGTCTTGCCGCTTTGCGGATGGCGCTGGAACTGGCCGGCCGGGGTGGCGATGACGTCCAGTTGCAGCAGGCCGCCGCTGACCACCTCGTTCAGCATCGGGTGTTGCAGCAGGCGGGCGCGCACCTGCGCGGCGTCGCCGTCGGCCAGCACCCGGATGCGGTCGCCGCCGCTGGCGGCGTGGTCCACCAGCCATTGCAAAGCCAGGCCCAGCGGCGCGGACAGCGCTTCCGGGTTGACGAAGATGGTGCCGGCGCGCAGCAGCGCGCCGTGGCGGCCGGTGAGCTGGAAGCGCGGCGCCGGCAGGCCGCAGCCGCAGCGGCCGGGCAGCCAGCGGCCCAGATCGCCCAGGTCGTAGCGCCGCACGCTTTGGCCTTCTCGCGCCAGCGAGGTGAAGGCCAGGCGGCCGACGGCGCCGGGCGCGGCCGGGCGGTCGCTGTCCTGCTCCAGGATTTCCAGCCACTGGATATCGGCCAACAGATGGAACTCGCCGTCGCGGCCGTGGCCGCAGGCGTGGCCCAGCGGGCCGGCGTCCACCGATCCGTACATCGCGGAGCGGATCAGCTCCACGCCGAAGCCGGCCAGGAACTGGCGCTGGCCGTCGCTGATGTGTTCGCCGCCGCAGAACAGCTTGCGCACGCCGCCGTAGGCGCGCAGCGCGGTTTCCTCGCATTCGAACAGGCGCTGCAAGGTGCCCGGCATCCCCACCAGGGTGTTGACGCCTTGGGACACGATGAAGTGGGCGATCTGGCTGAAGTCGTCGTCCACCGGGCCGCCCATCGGGTATTGCGGCACGCCCAGCTTGTCCAGGATGGTGAAGAAGCTGAGCATGCCGCCGTAGAGGTTGCCGCCGTAGAGCAGATTCATCACCCGGTCATGCGCCGGGTCCAGGCCGGCGGCGAGCAGGCCGTCCGCCGCCGCCTGCATCTGGCGGTGGTAGTCGCGGTAGCTGAAGCCGGCCAGTTTGGGTTCGCCGCTGCTGCCGCCGCTGCGGAAGAACAGCTGGGCGGCCGGCCCCATCTCGGCTTGCTGGAAGGCCGTTTTGTCCATCACCGGCAGCGCGTCCAGACCGGCCGGCGGCGGCGGCAAGGCGTCCAGCGTCGCATGGCCGGGCAGTTGGCCGTCGCGCAGGCTGACCGACACCCGCCGCGTCAGCCGGCTCAGCGCGTAAACGCCGTCGTGCGGCTCGCCGGCGTAGCCGTCGTGCATCGCTCCCGCCGGGCACAGCCGGCCGACGCCGGCGTCCAGCAGCAGGCGGCTGAGCGCCGGCAGCTGTTCCGGCGCGGCGATCAGGCCGCAGCTTTGCAAATGGGTGCGCCAGGGCAGCAGCAGTTCCACCAGCCGCGCGCGCGGCGCCGGCCGCAGTTGCAGGGTGCGGAACAGCGGCGAGGCCGCCAGTTCCTGGCGCTGCGCCCAGGCCACGCGCCAGCCCTCGCCCTGCTCCACCGCGCCGGCCACGCCGGCGAAAGACTGGTCCAGCCGCAACATGGCCAGCTGGCTGGAGATTTCCGCGGCTTCCTGCACGTCCGGCTGCAAGGCCGGCCAGGCCGGCGCGCGCCGCGCCAGCGCGGCGGCCATGGCCTGGGCCGCGCCGCGCAAGACGGCTTCGTCCGCGCTGTCCACCAGCAGGCATTGCGGGCTGGAGCAGGCTTGCTGGTCGAAACGGCAGATGTCGTCGGCCAGCGCGTCGTAATCGGCCTCCGTCGCCGCGGCCGGGTCCAGGTAGGCGAAGCTGATGCGGTGGCCCCAGGGTATCCAGCGGCAGCCGGCCGGCACTTGGCGGCGGATCGCTTCCAGCGCGGCGTCGCCGCCCCAGGCGGACACGGCGTCGGCGCGGGCCAGCAGGCCGGCCAGTTGGTCGGTGGCCAGCGGCAGCACCGCCACGTGGGCGGCCAGATCGCCGGCGGCGTCGTGGCTCAGAAAATCGGCCAGCAGCCGCGCGCTGCGGCCTTGGTCGCTGCCGCTGGGGCGCAGCCAGTTGACGTTGCCGGCCAGCAGGCTTTCCAGTACCGCCATGAAGGGCAGCAGCGGCGCGTTGGCCGGGGTGATGTGGGCCACCAGGCCCAGCGGCCGCCAGCTTTCGAAGCGCGGCTGACGGTAGTCGAAGCGGCGCAGCGAGAAGGCCTGTTCGCCCAGCTCGCGGCGCACCTTGGCTTCCAGCACCTCGCGCCGGCAAAAGCCTTGCAGCGCGTCGACGGCGGCGGCATCCAGGCCCAGGGCCTCCGCCCGTGCCGGCAGCGCGGCGGCGAAGCGCTCGGCGCAATCCAGCACCGCGTCCAAGGCCGGCGGCCGGGCCAGCGCGGCCGGCAGGCCGGCTTGCAATTGCGCCAGCGCGGCGGCGGCGTCCGCGGCGGCGTTCAGTGTTCCGTTCAATAGATACATATCAGGATTCCTTGATCAATTCGGAGGCGGCCACCGCGCAGCTGCGGCTCTTGCTGGTGCCGGCGCGGCCCAGCAGTTCGAACCAGTCGGTGGCCAGGCCGCAGCCGCAGCTCTCGGCCGGATGCAGCACGGCCAGATCGCCCATCACGATGCTGTGGGCCGGGCTGGAGGTGATGTAGGGCGACAGCAGGTTGAGGAAGCCGGCCGCGCCGTAAGGCTGCGGCCGCAGGCTGGCGGTGTCGCGGATCACGGCGCGGGCGTAGCTGGGCAGGTGGAAGCGGTGGCGTTCGCATTCCACGTAAGGCACCGGGTGCTCCACCGCGCCGTAGCCGTCGCGGCAGCGCGCGTCCGGAATGCCCAGTTGCTCGCCCAGCCGCCGGTACAGCTCGGCCTTGGGGATGGCGCGGTCGGCGTGGGTTTTCCAGCCGCCGCCCAGGAACACCAGCGATTCCGGGTGCAGTTGCAGCGGCGGCAGGCCCAGTTCCCGCATCCGTTCCAGCGCGAACCACAGGAAGGCGGGGAAGCCCAGCATGCGCACCGGCAAGCCTTGTTCGGCGAAGTCCTGCAAGGCGCGGATCACGCCGAAGGGGTCGAACTCATTGCCGTGGCCGTTGTGGCGCAAGGCGTAACAGGCCTGGTTCACCGGCGCGTACTTGCACAGGAATTGGTCGGTGTAGGCGGTGCCCAGGGTGATGGCGCCGGCCGGCTCGTAGCTGAGCAGCAGGTAGTTGCACGGCTGTTGCGGCGTGTCCCAGCCGTAATGCCGGAAGATGCGGTCCACCATGCTTTGCGCCGCGCCCAGGCTGCGCGCGTCGTAACGCATGCGACTTTTCTGGCCGGTGGTGCCGGAGGAGGTCAGCTCCAGCGCGTCCTGGCCGGCGGCGCTCACCACCAGTTGGCGCTTGAAGTAGTTGGCGAACAGCGGCGGCAGCCGCGACCAATCGTCCAGACCGTCCAGCGCGGCGGCGTCCAGGCCGTTGGCCTGCAGCCAATGGCGGTAGCCGGGCGTGTGTTCACAGTGGTAATGGCTCAGCTCGCGCATGGCGGCGTCGAACAGGCAGTCGCCGTCGGCATCGGCGCGATAAGGGTGTTCCAGCGCGCACAGCGCGTCGACATGGTTCAGCATGGTGGAGCTCCGGGAATGAGGAAGGGGATTCAAGCCGCTTGCAGCGCGTAAGCGCGCTGCTTGAGCAAGCGCCACAGCGGCCAGGCCGCCAGGCCGGCGCCCAGCGCGGCCCAGCCGGCGAAGGCTTGCAGGCCGGTGCCTGCGCCCAGCCAGGCCAGCGCGCTGCAACCCAGGCCGAGCAAGGCGGTGGAGATCATGCCCAGCATCGCCGCCACCGCGCCCTTGCCGCTGTCGCTGGCGTAGAGGGTGAAGCGGTACAGGGTGGCGTGGCCCAGGCCCAGGCCGAAGGCGTACAGCGTCAGGCCCGCCGCCAGCGCCGGCAGCGCGCCGCTGGACCAGGTCAGCGCCAGCATCGCCGCCAGGCCGCCGAACAAGGGCAGCAGCGCCAGCCGCAGCACCCGCTCCAGCTCCAGGCGCGCCGCCAGCCGGTTCAAGGTCAGATTGCCGGCGATCAGGCCGCCGAACACCGGCAGCTGCCACAGGCCGTATTCAATGCCGGACAGGCCCAGGCCGCGCATCAGCAGCAAGGGCGACAGGCCGATCCAGCCCACCAGCGGAATGGACAGCAGGCCCAGCGCCACGCTGCCCTGCATGAAGGGGGCGTTGCGCAGCAGTGCCGCGTACTGGCGCGCGCTGCGGCCCAGGCGCAGCGGGCTTGCCGCCAGCCGGCTGCCGTCGCGACGCTCCGCGCCCAGGGTTTCCGGCATCCAGCGCCACAGGCCGACGGCCACCAGCGCCGCCAGCGCGCCGATCAGCGCGAACAGGCCGCGCCAGGGCAGCAGGCCCAGCAACAAGCTGCCCAGCAGCGGGCCGACCAGCGGCGACAGCAGCGCGATATTGGCCAGCAAGGCCATCAGGCGCACCGCGTCTTTTTCCGGAAACGCTTCTTGCAGCGCCGGATAGCTGACCACCATCACGAAGCCCAGCGACAGGCCCTGGATGAAGCGCAGCAGATTGAACAGCTCGATGTCGCGGCTGCCGACGGCGGCGAGACAGGCTAGGGCGAAGCCGACGGCGCCGGCCACCAGCAGCGGTTTGCGGCCGTAACGGTCTGACAATGGGCCAATCAGCCATTGCAGGGCCACCCCGCCCAGCAGATAGGCGTTGAGCGCGGTGGGCACGTGGCGGGCGTCGGCGTTCAAGTCTGCGACGACTTGCAACATGGCCGGCATCACCATATCGCTGCCGATATACGTCAGCAGTTCAAAAGCGGCCAGCAATAGGCAAAAGCCTAACGCCCGGCCCCGGGAAATAGGCAGCAGGGATTGAATTGAGTTTTGACTCATAAAATATCTAGGTAATTTAATGGCGGCCCTATAAAAAACACGGACCATTTAAAACCGACAATAAAAAACGACGCGGAAAAGTGAACTGCGCGGCATTTGTTTCGGTGATCAAGCAGCGCCGAAGAATGACATCGGCGTACTTAGAAGGGGCGAGATTATAGACAGGCTTGCGAATTGAATTGACTGCCCTATTGGACAGTTATCCTAGAGTAAATATATTAATATCCAAGTTTGGCGACGGATATTTATACAAATAAACCATAACATAAAATAATATGCAAATGGCAAGTCAATTAATATTTGGAGGAACGATTCCAATCAAAACCACCAATGGATTTAATGATGATTTTCCAAATCAGAATTTAAACCGCGTCGCCTCATGCCAGCGGCCAGCCCGCAAAGAGCTCGTTTCCATTGCTTTGCAACAAGCATGACAATGGATTCCCATGGTTAAAATGTCATCTTCACTGACATCCCCCATGCCTTCAGGAGCCCATCCCCATGAGATCCGTCCTGCCCTTTGCCGCCTTCCTGTCCATGTTCTGCGCCGCGCTTGCGCTGGCCGGCGCGCCGCCGGCGCTGGTGGTCACCGGCCAGATCAAGGTGTCCAATCAGACCCGCGCCGGCGAATACCACTTCAGCAAGGCCGATCTGGAGCGCCTGCAGCAGCGCACCATCCAGACCAAGACCACCTGGACGCCGAAGTCGGCCTTTACCGGCCCCACGCTCTCCGCCATTCTGCGCGCCGTGGGCGCGACCGGGCGGCCGGTGGAAGTGGTCACAGAAGACCAGTACAAGGTGGTGATTCCGCCCGGCGACCAAAGCCGCTATCAGCCCATCCTGGCGCTGCGCATCAATGGCCGGCCGCTGGAGGAGATGGGCTTCAGCCAGTGGATGATGTATCCGCTCAACGACTTCCGCGAACTGCAAACCGCCGACATCGACGCCAAGCTGGCCTGGCGGGTGAAGGCGCTGGTGGTGCGTTGAGCGCGGCGTAGCGCTTAGAGCCTGTTCACGATCTCGCGAGCAAGAGCGAGACAAGGCAAAAACGAGCGAAAAAGCGGAATGTACGAGGGGTACATGAGCATTTTGAGCTTGTTTTTAACGCCGTATCGCCGCAGCGCAGCAGATCGTGAACAGGTTCTTAGACCCGCTAACAAAACCCCTGATGCTGCGTTGCGCCGACTTGCCGTACTCAAGTACTGTCTGCGTCGGCGCGCCTTGCCTCAGCCGTAAAACTGAGTTTTGTTAGCGGCTCTTAAGCCGCTAGCCAAGCGCTGATGCCGCGTTGCGCCGATTGGCCTCAGCCGCGAGAGCGGTTTTTATGAGCCGCTTTTAGCCGAATTCTCGACTAAAAATGTCAATGCTCTGAATAAATCCAGTTAGTCCCAAGTAAATATTTACCTGAATAAAATAAGAACTTTGGAATAAGAAGCGGACTCCAGTGGGTAGGCTCCCGCCCTTCATGCCGGCGGGAGCCAGGGCGCAACCCGCAACTGGACAGGCCGTGCCCTGCGCCCGCAGCAGTCCGGCATGGCCTGATGGAATAAGAGAAATATGCACGCATTTAAGCTCAGTTCCTGTCTGTGGCTTGGCGCCGCAATGGCCGCCAGCCTGCCCTCTCTGTCCGCCTTCGCCGGCGCGCCGCGCCAGCTGACGCTGGAACAGCGCGGCGATCCGGGGGAATGGCTGCTGGCGCACCGCCGCGGCTTCCTCACCCATCCCACCCAGTCCACCGGCTATTGGGCCCGCAAGGGCGAAGCGCTGAGCGTCAATATCGCCTATCAGGGCACGCCGCCCAATCTGCCCCCGGAGCTGTGGCTGGTGCCTATCGCCAACGCCAACAGCGCCATGCCGTCCAATCAGGTGGTCCAGCTGCGCCCCGGCCTCAATCAGATCACCGCGCAGAACGACGGCGTGATCTATTTCGCGCCGCGCAGCCAGCCCGGCAGCGGCAAGATCGTGGCCACGCTGCAAAGCGGCGGCCGCGAAATACCGCGTTTCGTGCTGGGTCAGCACAGCAGCGCGGACTGGAACGCCATGCTGAACCGCCTGTCGGCCGAGCCCTACGCGGAGCTGGTGGGCAAGCGCATGATCGTGACCATGCCGCTGCCCATCCTGCGCCAGCAAGTGGACGATCCGGCCGCCGCCATGACGCTGTGGGATCGCATCGTCACCCTGGCCGAGGAACAATACGGCCTGGCCGCCGGCAACCCCTACCCGCACGCGGCAACGCCGTTCCAATACCAGTTCGTCACCAAGCCGGACAGCAGCGGCGGCTATATGTCGGCCAGCAATTACTGGCTGGGCACCAATGTCGGCGGCGCCGGCTCGGTGGCCAACTCCAAATTGCTGCAGCAGGACGGTTGGGGCCCCTGGCATGAGCTGGGTCATCACTACCAGATGCCGGCGATGACCTGGAACGACCAGACCGAGGTGACGGTGAACCTGACCTCGCTCTATGTGCAGCGCGCCTTGGGCCAGCGTTCGCGGCTGGAAACCGGCGGCAAATGGGACCTGGTGCGCCAGCACCTGAACCAGGCGCAGCCGTCTTACGAGGCGCAAACGGACTTGTTCGTGCGCGCGGCGATGTTCTGGCAGCTGGACCTGGCTTTCGGCAAGGATTTCTACAGCCGGCTGGGACAGCGCTACCGCAGCATGCCCTTCGCCGAGCTGCCCGCCAGCGACGAGGACAAGCGCCAGCGCTTCATCATCGAAACCAGCCGCGTCGCCGGCCAGAATCTGACCCCGTTCTTCGACAAATGGGGCTTGAAGGCCAACTCGAGCACCCGGCAAACCGTGAGCAGCCTGCCCGTCCTGTCGCAGCCGATCTGGCTGAACCGCGACGAAAACCTGCTCTATCGCTATCCGCTGGAACAGCAGGGCCTGGCCGGACGCGTGTCGCTGCCGGCCGCTGTCAACGCCGGCGGCACGTTCAACGTGGAGGCACGGGTCGTCAACGCCGGCGGCAAGACCCTGCGTTACCAGTGGCAGGTGCCGACCGGTTTCGGCGGATCCCCCGGTAATGGCGCGACGGCGACGCTGACCGCGCCCCCTCAGGCGCTGCAAGGCGCGTACGCGCCGATACGCGTCACCGTCAGCGACGGCGTCACCCAGATGACGCTGGGCAGCGCCATCCAACTGCGCCGCCCCGGCGCGCAAGGCTACGACGCGATGATTCTGGCCGCCTACAACAAGGGCGCGCTGCAAAAATGGAGCGAGAGCCGCGCGGGCACGCCGGGCGACGTCTACGTCTACGACAACCCCTACCGCAACACCCGCGACTACTTCCAGCTGAAAACCGCCAGCTACGGCTATTTCCCGACCGAAGGCGGCAGCAACGCCGGCTGGCAGTTCCTGGACAGCTATAACGGCGCCCCGCTGTCCGCCACCCAGTCCTACGATCTGGCGATATTGACCGCGCAGCGCAAGAGCCGCCTGAACAGCTGGAGCGACAGCCGAACCGGCACGGTGGGGGACGTCTATGTCTACGACAACCCCTATCGCTCCACGCGCGACTACTTCGTGCTGAAGAACGCGAACTACGGCTACTTTCCCACCACCGGCGTCAGCAACAGCAATTGGACCTTCGTCGGCTCCTATGACGGCAGCCAGTACCTGACCCCGTAAACCCGGGTTCCGCAACCGGCGCCGGCCTCCCTCGTCGAGGCCGGCCCGGTCGCCCGGGTGACGGCATTGGTCGCTCCCGTGCGCTACTATTCGGCGCCGCCCGCCTAGATTGGTCCTTGCGCTCCGGCTCCCTCCGAGTCCGCGGCGTCGACATGGCCACGGCCATGCCTTCCAACTCAGCGGCCCGGCGCTGCCCGTCGGCGACGGAACCGCTTGCGGGAGAAGCCGACATGAAACTCTCCACCCCCTGGCTGGCGCTGCTGTGCGGCGCGCTGGCCGCTCAGGCCTGGGCCGCGGAGCCGGGAAGCTGTCGCAAGATACGCTTCGCCGACATCGGCTGGACCGATATCGCGGCCACCACCGGCCTGGCCTCCGCCGTGCTGCAAGGCTTGGGCTACCAGCCCAGCACCCAGCTCGCCTCGGAGCCCATCGCCTTCACCGGGCTCAAGAACCAGCAGATCGACGTGTATCTGGGCTACTGGGTGCCGTCGCAAACGCCGGCCATCACGCCCTTTCTACAGGCCAAGGCGCTGCAAGTGCTGCCCGAGCCCAATCTGAGCGGCGCCAAATACACGCTGGCGGTGCCCAGCCAGCTTGCGGAGCAGGGCCTGCGCACCTTCGCCGACATCGCGCGCTTTCGCAAACAGCTGGACGGCAAGATCTACGGCATAGAATCCGGCAGCCAGGGCAACGCCATCATCAAGCGGATGATCGCCAACAACGATTTCGGCCTGAAAGGCTTCACCCTGGTGGAGTCCAGCGAAAGCGGCATGCTGGCCGCGGTATCCCGCGCCATCCGGCAAAAACGCATGGTGGTGTTCCTCGCCTGGGAGCCGCATCCGATGAACTACCTGATGCGGCTAAGCTATCTGGCCGGCGGCGACCAGGTCTTCGGCGCCGAATACGGCGGCTCCAAGGTCTATACCGTGGTGGCCAACGGCTTCATGCAGCGCTGTCCCAACGCCGGGAAGCTGATCAGTCAGCTGCGCTTCAGCCTGGACATGGAAAACCAGGTGATGAACGCCATCCTCAAGCGGGTCCCGCCCGCGCGCGCCGCGCGCCAATGGCTGCAAGCCAACCCTCAGCCGCTGGAACGCTGGCTGGACGGCGTCTCCTCCTTTGACGGCAAACCCGGCCTGCCCGCAGTCCAGGCCTATCTGCGCCAAGGCGAAGGGAACGGGCCATGAACCGGGACATCGTGCTGAGCTGCGCCGTCACCGGCGCCGGCGACACCGTGGGCAAGCACCCGGCGATACCGGTCACGCCCAAGCAGATCGCCGCCGCCGCGGTGGAGGCGGCCCGCGCCGGCGCCACCGTGGTGCACTGCCATGTGCGCGACCCGCTCACCGGCAAGGGCAGCCGCGAGCCGGCGCTGTATCGGGAGCTGGTGGACCGCATCCGCGCGTCCGGCGTGGACATGATTCTGAACCTGACCGCCGGAATGGGCGGCGACGTGGAGATCGGCCCCGGCGAGCGGCCGCTGCCGCTGGGGCCGGGCACGGACCTGGTCGGCGGCCTGGAGCGCCTGCTGCACGTGGAGGAACTGCGCCCGGAAATCTGCACCCTGGACTGCGGCACGCTCAACTTCGGCGACGGCGACTTCCTCTACGTGGCCACGCCCGGGCAGCTGCGCGACGGCGCGCGGCGCATTCAGCAACTGGGCGTCAAGCCGGAGCTGGAAGTGTTCGACACCGGCCACCTGCGCTTCGCCAAACAATTATTGAGCGAGGGGCTGCTGGACGCGCCGCCGCTGTTCCAGCTCTGCCTGGGCATCCCCTGGGGCGCGCCGGCCGACACCACCACGATGAAGGCCATGGTGGACAGCCTGCCGCCGGGCGCGCAGTGGGCGGCCTTCGGCATCGGCCGGCTGCAAATGCCCATGGTGGCGCAAGCGGCCTTGCTGGGCGGCCATGTCCGGGTGGGGCTGGAAGACAATCTGTATCTGGCCAAAGGGGTGTACGCCAGCAACGGCGCGCTGGTGGAACAGGCGCGGCGATTGCTGGACCTGATGGGCGCGCGGGTGCTGACGCCGGCGGAAGGCCGGATCCGCCTGGGCCTGCCGCCGCGTGGCGTAAAAGGAGATTGAGATGCACCGTACCGACATCGCCACCCTGGGCCTGCTGGGCGCCGGCGTCATCGGCGGCGGCTGGGCCTGCCGCGCGCTGGCGGCCGGCCGCGACGTGCTGACCTGGGACCCCGCGCCGCAGGCCGAAGCGCGTCTGCGCGCCCAAGTGGAGCGCGCCTGGCCGGCGCTGGAACGCCGCGGCCTGGCCGCCGGCGCCGCGCCCGAGCGGCTGCGCTTCGTCTCCCGGCTGGAAGACTGCGCCGCCGCCGCCGACTTCATCCAGGAAAGCGCGCCGGAAACGCTGGCGCTGAAACGGGAGCTGCATCGCCGCGCCGACGCGGCCGCGCCGGAGACGGTCATCATCGCCTCTTCCACCTCCGGCCTGCTGCCTTCCGAGTTTTACCAGGATGTCCGCCGTCCGGCGCGCTGCGTGGTGGGCCACCCCTTCAATCCGGTCTATCTGCTGCCGCTGGTCGAGGTGCTGGGCGGGCGCGACACCGCGCCGCAGGCGCTGGACGCCGCCGAGCGCGTCTATACGGCGCTGGGCATGCGGCCGCTGCGCGTGCGTCACGAGGTGCCCGGCTTCATCGCCGACCGGCTGCTGGAGGCCCTGTGGCGGGAAGCGCTGCACCTGGTCAACGACGGCGTGGCCACCACCGGCGAAATCGACGACGCCATCCGCTTCGGCGCCGGCCTGCGCTGGGCCTTCATGGGCACCTTCCAGACTTACGCCCTGGCCGGCGGCGAAGCCGGCATGCGCCACTTTCTGAGCCAGTTCGGCCCGGCGCTGCAACTGCCCTGGACCCGGCTGCCGGCCCCGGACTTGAGCGAGGCGCTGATAGACCGGGTGGTGGACGGTTGCGCGCGCCAGCTGGGCCAACGCTCCATCGCCGATCTGGAACGCTATCGCGACGACTGCCTGATTGGAATCATGGAAGCGGTGGCGGCCGCCAAGCGCAAGCATGGGCTGGCCGCGCATGAATAAGCGCCTCGTCCTGCTCCGCGCGCAAACGCGGCCGGAATGGCTGGACTACAACGGTCATGTCCGCGACGCCTATTACCTGCTGGTGTTCAGCCACGCGGTGGACGCGCTGATGGAGCGCATCGGCATGGACGCCGCGGCGCGCGAGCGCGGCGGCCACACCCTGTACACGGCGGAGCTGCATCTGCGCTATCTGCGCGAAATCCGCCAACAAGCCGAGCTGAGGGTGGAGGGGCGGCTGCTGGAGCACGACGCCAAGCGGCTGCGGCTCTATCTGAGCCTGCATCGCGACGAGGAGGCCGACGCCGCGGCCGGCTGCGAGCTGATGCTGCTCAATGTGGACCCCGGGCTGGGCCGGAGCACGCCGTTCTCCGCGCCGGTGCGGCACAGCCTGGACGCGCTGTCGCGGCGGCAAGCCGGCCTGCCCTGGCCCGAGGATTGCGGCCGCCGCATCGAGATGCGCTGAGAAGCGGCTCACGCCTCGCGCCGCTCCGTCCCCGGCGCGCAGCCGAAGCGGCGACGATAAGCGCGCGCGAAGTAGCTGGCGGACTCGAAGCCGCACGCCGCGCTGACCTGGGTGACGTTGAGCCCGCTCTGGCGCAGCAAGCGCCGGCCGTGTTCCAGGCGCAGGCCCAGATAAAAGACATTAGGCGCCGCGCCCAACTGGGCGCGGAACAAGCGTTGCAGCTGGCGCGCCGTCACCCCCGCCCCGGCCGCCAGGGCCGCGCTGTCCAGCGGCGCGTCCATATGTTTTTCCATCAGGGTCAGGGCCTGGATCAGCTTGCGGCTGTGCACGCCGTAACGCGCGCCCAGTTCCAGCCGTTGATGATCGCTCTGGGCGCGGATGCGCCCCAGCACGAATTGCTCCGAAACCTGCACCGCCAGATCATGGCCATGGCTGCGCGCCATCAGGGCCAGCATCATGTCGATGGAGGCGGTGCCGCCGGCGGAACTGATGCGCCGCGGCCCCAGTTCGTAAAGCTCCTGCGTGGCATTGAGCAAGGGATAGCGCTCGCGGAACGCCGGCAGCGCCTCCCAGTGCAGGGTCAGCCGCTGCTGCCGGAACAGTCCGGCCTCGGCCAGGATGAAACAGCCGGTGTCGATGCCGCCCAGCACCCGGCCGGCGGCGTCCTGAGCGCGCAGCCAGGCCAGCAGGCCGGCGCCGCCGTGGCGCAGCGGATGAAAGCCGGCCACCACCAGCACCGCGTCGGCCGCCTCCGACTCGCCCCAGGCGCCATGCGCCGCCAAGGACATGCCGTTGCTGGCGACCACCGGCCGGCCATCGGCGCTCAGCAGCCGCCAGCGATAGGCGCCGCCGTGAAAGCGGTTGGCCACGCGCAAGGGCTCGGTGGCCGCCAGCAAACCCAGCATGGAAAACTCGGGCAGCAGCACAAAGCTGAAATCCCGCATGCTCAGCCCTTGTCCGCGGCAATGATGAAACCCATGGCGCGCCTTCGTTAAACATGTTTACAATCAACAGCCTACCGTTCATCCACTGAAAACGGCAAGCCGACGCGCGGCGATCCACGCCGGTCCGCGCCGCGCCAGCCAATGGGACAGGTTGCCGATGCGGACATTTCCAATACCATATTGTTTCCATGGTTTTTTTCGGAACGGTGAATTTTTCCGCCCGCGCCGCGCCAGGCCGTCCGATAATGACCCACTGGCCGCAGTCGGCAGCGCGGGGCCGCCGACGCCCGTTCGCACCTGTTCATCATTGTGAAACTCAAGTCTCTTTTGGCTCTGGTCTGCCTGCTGGCAGGCATGCAGTGCGCGGCGGCGGAGCCGACACTGGTCTTCGCCTACAATCTGTTCCCGCCCTGGAAGACCATGGACGCCCATGGCGTGCCGCAAGGCCCGTACACCGAGCTGATGCGGGAGGTGGCCAGGCGCGCTAAGCTGCGGCTGGTCTTCCTGCCCTGCCCGCTGGCGCGCTGCCTCCAATACCTGCGCCAGGGCAAGGCCGATGTGGTGATCGGCGTGAAGAACACCGCCTCCCGCCGCGAATTCATCGACTTCATCGAACCCGCCTTCGCCAGCGGCAGCCGGCTGGCCCTGTACCAGCGCGCCGACGACCCGCGGCCGCTGCGCAGCTATCGTCAGCTCTATCCCTTTTTGATCGGCGTGGTGGAAGGCGTCCGCTATCAGGACGAGTTCGACGGCGATCTGCGCCTGCGGCGCGAGCCGGCCCCGTCGCTGGACTCCAACTTCCGCAAGCTCAAGGCCGGCCGCATCGACGCCTTGATCGCCGACGAGCGCCAAACCGCCGAGCTGGCCGCCGAAGCCGAATTCCGCCAGCACGTGAGACGCGCGCCGCTGCTGCTGTATTCGCCGGAGCCGCGCCGCATCGGCCTGTCTCCGCGCTCCCCGTACAAGCGCCGCATCTCGCTGGCGATGCGCTCCATGCTGCAGGACGGCACCGTGGCGCGGCTGCTGGCGGAAGCCCAGCGGCCGGCCTCCTAGCCGGCCCCGCCGTCGCGCGCGCGCAACAGCCGGCGCGCGCCGCCGCGGCCGCGCGCGCCGGCTGGCAACTGGCGCTTGTCGCAGCTTTACAAGCCGCGCCATCAACGCTAGTGTCCTGCATAAGCCTTGCCGGCAGCATATGCGCGTCGACCGGCCGCACCCGCCTCCGCGCCTTGTTCCGCCTGCCCGCCAACGGCCGCTTCGCCGTCTTTCTTCCGCATTCCCGCTCCAACAGCCGCTGACTGGCCTCTGTCTGATTCACGTCACATCGCTGCTGTAGGGTTTTGCTAGCATCCGGCCCTTTCACTGTCGAAATTGTCCGACGGTATACGGTCGGCAATATAAGTGTTGCGCGGAAAAATCCCGCATGCCTTTAATTGAATTCAAACGCTCGTTCGATTTTGCGCCGCACGGGCGTTCGCTATCTGGAAACTTTGTTATCTAATCGCAGGAAAGGAAGACCATGCATATCGCTATCCCAGCCGAGAGGCTGGCCGGTGAACACCGCGTGGCCGCTACGCCGGACACGGTGAAGAAGCTCGTCGCCGGCGGCCACGCCGTCACGGTGGAAAGCGGCGCCGGCCTCGCGGCCGCGCAGCCGGACGCGGCCTATCAGGAAGCCGGAGCCGCCATCGCGGCGGACCGCGCCGCGGCGCTGGCCCAGGCCGACATCGTGCTGACGGTGCGCCCGCTGGACGAGGACGGCATCGCCGCGCTGAAGGACGGCGCGGCGCTGATCGGCCAGCTCAACCCCTATCACAACCACAGCCTGCCGGCGTTGGCCGCCAAGCGCGTCTCCGCCTTCGCGCTGGAGCTCTTGCCGCGCAGCACCCGCGCGCAGAGCATGGACGTGCTCTCCAGCCAGAACAATATCGCCGGCTACCGCGCGGTGCTGCTGGCCACCCAGCACTATCCGCGCTTCATGCCCATGCTGATGACCGCGGCCGGCACGGTGAAGCCGGCGCGGCTGCTGATCCTGGGCGTGGGCGTGGCCGGCCTGCAGGCCATCGCCACCGGCAAGCGCCTGGGCGCGGTGGTGGAGGCCTTCGACGTGCGGCCGGCCACCAAGGAGCAGGTGGAGTCGCTGGGCGCCAAGTTCATCGAGGTGCCGATGAGCGAGGAAGAAAAAATGGCCAATAGCGGCGTCTACGCCAAGGAAATGTCCGAGAGCTACCGCCAGCGCCAGGGCGAACTGGTGGCCAAGCACGCCAAGGCGGCGGACATCGTGATCACCACCGCGCTGATCCCCGGCAAGCCGGCGCCCAAGCTGCTGTCGGCCGATGTGGTGGCGGAGATGAAGCCCGGTTCGGTGATCGTGGACCTGGCGGCGGAAACCGGCGGCAACTGCGCGCTGACCCGGCCCGGCGAGACCGTGCGCCTGGACAACGGCGTCACCGTCGTCGGCCAGACCAATCTGCCCGGCCTGCTGGCGGCGGACGCCTCCAGCCTGTACGCCAAGAACTTGCTGACCTTCCTCGGCCTGCTGCTGACGCCGGAAGGCCTGAACCTCAATCTGGAAGACGAGATCCTGTCCGCCACGCTGGTGACCCACGCCGGCCAGGTCCGCTTCCCCGCCGCCGATTAAGGAGAACAAGATGGTCGATCCTTTCATCACCAGCCTCACCGTCTTCGTGCTGGCCGTCTTCGTCGGCTACCACGTGGTCTGGAACGTCACCCCGGCGCTGCACACCCCGCTGATGGCGGTGACCAACGCCATTTCCGGCATCATCATCGTCGGCGCCATGCTGCAGGTGGTGGACATCAACGGTTCCGAAATCACCCTCACCTCGGTGTTGGGCACCATCGGCATCTTCCTCGCCAGCATCAATATCTTCGGTGGCTTCCTGGTCACCCAGAGGATGCTGGACATGTTCAAGAAAAAGAAGAAATAAGGGACCACGATGGAAAACCTGTCCGCAATTCTTTATCTCGTAGCCGCGGTGCTGTTCATCCTGGCGCTCAAGGGCCTGTCCAGCCCCGCCTCCGCCTTGCGC
Source organism: Chromobacterium sp. HL1 (assembly GCF_057418835.1). Lineage (NCBI taxonomy): Bacteria > Pseudomonadati > Pseudomonadota > Betaproteobacteria > Neisseriales > Chromobacteriaceae > Chromobacterium > Chromobacterium sp. HL1. The sequence goes on along the minus strand of NZ_CP162399.1, from coordinate 5,018,636 downwards.
GGCAACCTCTACGGCATGATAGGCATGCTCATCGCCGTGGCCACCACGCTGCTGATCATGGACAAGCCGGTGCTGGCGCTGATCGCCTCCGCCATCGTCGCCGGCGGCGCCATCGGCGCGTGGAAGGCCAAGACCGTGCAGATGACCGGCATGCCGGAACTGGTGGCGGCGATGCACTCGCTGGTGGGTCTGTCCGCGGTGCTGATCGCGGTGGCGGCCATCTTCCACAGCGGCGTGGAGCACACCCAGGTGCAAAAGGTGGAGCTGTTCATCGGCGCCTTCATCGGCGCGATCACCTTCACCGCCTCGGTGATCGCCTACGGCAAGCTGTCCGGCCGCTTCGGCTCCAAGGCCGTGAACTTCAAAGGCCAACACCTGCTTAATCTGCTGCTGGCCGTCGCCATGGTCGGCTTCGGCGTGGTCTATTTCCTCAGCGACAGCCAGGCCGCCTTCCTGACCATGCTCGCCATCGCGCTGGCCTTGGGCGTGACGCTGATCATTCCGATCGGCGGCGCCGACATGCCGGTGGTGGTGTCCATGCTCAACTCCTACTCCGGCTGGGCGGCCGCCGGCATCGGCTTCACGCTGAACAATCCGGTGCTGATCATCGCCGGCGCCTGCGTCGGCGCCTCCGGCGCGATTCTGTCCTACATCATGTGCAAGGCGATGAACCGCTCCATCGTCGCGGTGCTGCTGGGCGGCTTCGGCGCCGAGGCGGCCGCGGGCGGCGGCGCCGGCGACGGCGGGCCCAAGAACCACAAGTCCGGCTCCGCCGAGGACGCGGCCTTCCTGATGGCCAACGCCGACAGCGTGATCATCGTGCCCGGCTACGGCCTGGCGGTGTCCCGCGCCCAGCACGCCTTGCAGGAGTTCGCCGAAATCCTGCATCAGAAAGGCGTCAACGTGCGCTACGCCATCCACCCGGTGGCGGGCCGGATGCCGGGCCATATGAATGTGCTGCTGGCCGAAGCCGAAGTGCCCTACGAACAGGTGCAGGAGATGGAGGAGATCAACTCCGACTTCTCCAACACCGACGTGGTGCTGGTGATAGGCGCCAACGACGTGGTCAACCCGGCCGCGCAGAAGGACAAGACCAGCCCGATCTACGGCATGCCCATCCTGGACGCGCACAAATCGCGCAGCGTGATCGTGGTCAAGCGCTCGATGAACGCCGGCTACGCCGGTCTGGACAATGAGCTGTTCTATATGGACAAGACCATGATGGTGTTCGGCGACGCCAAGAAGGTGGTGGAGGAGCTGCTCAGGGGAGTGGAGCAGCTGTAAGGCTCCGCCCCATGCCTCCGGCATTTCAAAACCGCCCAATGTTTTAAGCTTGGGCGGTTTTTTGTTTCCATCTATTTCTATCCCCGCTTTTCCGCCCCGCCGCGCTTCACAAGCGGCGCCCGCCCGGTGTATTGTAAACAAATATTAGTTTTTGTTTATACATGGAGTATGGCAATGCAAAATACTGGCTTCTCCGCCCGGCGCCTGGCGGCGCTGTGGCTGGGCGCGCTGGCCTTGCCGCTGCCGGCGCTGGCCATGCCCAATCTGCAGGGAACCGAATGGCGGATGGTGGAACCCGCGCCGGTGGGCCAAACGGCGCCCACCCTGGCTTTCCACCCGGGCAAGATGACCGGCTTCGCCGGCTGCAACCGCTTCGTCCGCACCCTGGACGCCCAGGGCAAGCCGCAGGTGGCCACCACCCGCATGGCCTGCCGGCCGCCGCTGATGGAGATGGAGCAGCACTTCGTCGCCTTCCTCTCCAGCCCCTTCCGCGTCTTGCCGGACGGCCGCGCGCAAAAACTGGTGCTGAAATCGGAGCGCGCCGAATACCGCTTCGTGCGCCTGACCCCGGACGCCGATCCGGCGGCGCAGCCGGCCAAGCTGCAATACCTGTACGTGGCGCCGGAACGCCAGGCCTGCCGCAACGGCGAAGCCGCGCGCGACTGCCTGCAGGTGCGCGAACGCGCGGAACAGAGCTGGCGGCCGCTGCAAGGCGAAATCGCCGGCTTCCACCCCAAGCCCGGCGTCAGCTATTACATCAAGCTGAAACCGGCGGAGCAGGCCGATGCCGGCTCGCGCTGGACGCTGGACCGCATCGTTTACAGCGAGGAAGTCAGCAAGCTGCGCTGAACTCTTGAGAACGGCGGGCGCTCCAACCGCAGCCCGTCCCTGCCCTTAACCACGGAACATCGATAATGAAAAAATCGCTTTTGCTCGCCGCACTGACCGCAGCCGCCCTGAGCGCCTGCGCCACCCCGCAAACCGGAGCCAAAATGGACGCTCAAGCGGATATCAAACTGGAGGCACTGGCCGGCCAATGGAAGCAGGACGCCGCCGAACACCCGATCACCCTCAGCTTCAAGGACGGCGGCGTGTCCGCCCGCGCCGGCTGCAACGGCATGTTCGGCCCGGTGTCGCTGGAAGGCGGCAAGCTGGTCAGCAAGCAATTGGCCAGCACCTTGATGATGTGTCCGCCGGAGGCGATGGAGCGCGACCGCGCGCTGGCCGCCTTCCTGGGCGCCAAGCCCGCGGTCAAGCTGGCCGGCGACAAGCTGACCCTGCAGGCCGGCGACAAGACGCTGAGCTTTGACCGCCAGCCCTCGCTGGAAGGCGGCGTCACCCGCTTCGTCTACGTGGCCGCCGAGCGCAAGCCCTGCACCGGCGTGGCGCCGATGCAATGCCTGCAGATCCGCGAAAGCAAGGATCAGCCGTGGCAGCTGCACTACGGCGAGATCGAGGGCTTCAAGCCGGAGCCGGGCATCGCCTACCGTCTGCGCCTGAAGGAATTCAAGGTGGCGAACCCGCCGGCCGACGCTTCGTCCCTCCGCTGGGTGCTGGACATGGTGGTGGAGCAGGAAGTCGTTAAGAAATAACAGCCCATTCACGAGCTCGCGAGCAAGACCGGGCGTTGCGGCGGAGAAAGCGGAGCGCACACAGGGCGCATGAGCATTTCGAGGCTGTTTTCAACGCCGTATCGCCGCCGCGCGGCAGACCGTGCACAACGATGGCGTGATCCAAACAAAACGCGAGGCCTCGGCCTCGCGTTTTCATTGGTCCGCCGTCCGGCTCAGCACTTGCAGTCGTCGGCGTTGACCTGGCGGTACAGCTCGATCAAACGGCGGGTGGAGCTGTCGTGCTCGGCGTGCTTGAGCTTGCCGGTCAGTTCCGCGTGTATGGTCTTGGCCAATTGCTTGCCCAATTCCACGCCCCACTGGTCGAAGCTGTTGATGTGCCAGATCACGCCCTGAACGAAGATCTTGTGCTCGTACAGCGCGATCAGCGAGCCCAGATTGCGCGGGTTCAAGCGGCTCATCAGCAGGGTGTTGGTGGGGCGGTTGCCGCCGAACACCTTGTGCGGCACCAGCGCTTCCAGCGCCTCGCCCTTGAGGCCCTGCTCCGCCAGCTCCGCGCGCACCTCGTCCGCGGTCTTGCCGCGCATGAAGGCCTCGGCCTGGGCGAAGACGTTGGCCAGCAGGATTTCATGGTGGCCGGGCAGGCTGGAGCAGTTCTGCACCGAGGCGATCAGATCGATCGGCGAGATATGGGTGCCCTGGTGCAAAAGCTGGAAGAAGGCGTGCTGGCCGTTGATGCCGGTCTCGCCCCAGATGATGGGCGCGGTTTCGAAATTCACCGGCTGGCCGTCCAGCATCACCTGCTTGCCGTTGGACTCCATGTCCAGTTGCTGGATGAAGGCCGGCAGACGGTGCAGGTATTGATCGTAGGGCGCGATCACATGGCTGCCGCCGCCGTAGTAGTTGATGTACCAGACGCCTATCATGGCCAGCAGCACCGGCATGTTCTGCTCGAACGGCGCGTTTCTGAAATGCTGGTCCATGATGTGGGCGCCGTTGAGGAGTTCGGTGAAGTTCTCCTCGCCCAGGTAGAGCATGATGGGCAGGCCGATGGCCGACCACAGGCTGTAGCGGCCGCCCACCCAGTCCCAGAATTCGAACATATTCGACGGGTCGATGCCGAAGTCCGCCACCGCCTTCTGGTTGGTGGACACCGCGACGAAGTGCTTGGCCACCGCGCTTTCATCGCGCGAGCGCTGCAAGAACCAGTCGCGCGCGGTCAGCGCGTTGGTCAGCGTCTCCTGGGTGGTGAAGGTCTTGGACTCCACCACGAACAGCGTGGTCTCGGAATGGACCTTTTTCAGCGTTTCCTTGAGCTGGGCGCCGTCCACATTGGAGACGAAGTGCATGTTCAGCCGCGGGTGGCCGAAGGGTTTGAGCGCGCTACAGACCATCAGCGGGCCCAGGTCCGAGCCGCCGATGCCGATGTTGACGATGTCGGTGATGGGCTGATTGGTATAGCCCAGCCATTCGCCGGAGCGCACCGCGTGGGCGAACTTGCCCATGCGCTCCAGCACCGAATTGACCTTGGGCATCACGTCTTCGCCGTCCACGTGGATGGGCGAATTGGTGCGGTTGCGCAAGGCCACGTGCAGCACCGCGCGGTTTTCGGTGCTGTTGAGCTTCTCGCCCTTGAACATGGCCTTGATCTTGGCCGGCAGCCCGGCTTCGCGCGCCAGCTGCATCAGGCCTTTCAGGGTGTCGTCGGTAATGCGGTTTTTGGAGTAATCGAGGAACAGGCCGCCCACCTCCAGCGCATAGCGCTCCGCCCGCTCCGGATCGGAGACGAACAAATCGCGCATGTGCTGGTGCTTGGCCTCGGCAAAATGGTCCCATAGTGCCTGCCAGGCCGGTAGTTCGGTCAGTTCGCTCATGATGGTCAATCCTCTTCGGTTTTGTTGTCCAGCCTTCGGTTCTTCAGGCTGTGCTTGGTTTTTTCCAGCTGGCTGATCAGGCCCGGCCCGCGCTTGAGCGCCACGCTCACCGCCAGGATGTCGATCTGCACCAGGTGCACGATGCGCGAAATCATCGGGCTGTAGGTTTCATTGTCTTCCAGCGTGTCGGCGATCAAGGCCACGGTGGAGCGGCGCGCCAGCGGCGAACCGCTGGTGGTCAGCGCCACCACGCTGGCGCCGGCGGACAGCGCCACGTCCACGGCCTCCAGCAATTCCAGCGTGCGGCCGGAGCTGGAGATCGCCACCAGCACGTCGCCCGGGCCCAGCACCGAGGCCGCCATCATCTGGATGTGGGTGTCGGAATAGGCGACGGTGGGAATGCCGAAGCGGAAGAATTTGTGCTGGGCGTCCGCGGCGATGATGCCGGAGTTGCCCAGGCCGTAGAATTCGATGCGGCGCGCGTCGGTCAACAAGCGGACCGCGGATTCTATCGATTGCGGATTAACGTCGTTGCGGCACTTGAGCAGCGCGGACACGGTGTTGTCGAACACCTTGGCGACGATTTCCGAAGTCGGATCTTCCGGGCGCACGCTGGAATGCACATAGGGCACGCCGGTGACCAGGCTGCCGGCCAGCTTCAGTTTGAAGTCCGGCAGGCCGGAACAGCCCACGGTGCGGCAAAAGCGGATCACGGTGGGCTGGCTGACGCCGGCGTTCTTGGCGATGTCGGCCACCGCCGCCTGGATCACGGTGTAAGGCTGTTCCAGCACCAGCTCGGCCACTTTGCGCTCGGCCGAGGACAGGATCTCCAATTGGCTCCTGATACGTTCAAGCATGTATTTACTCTCCTGCCGCGCCGTCGTCAGGATGCGCCCGGAGTCGGGCGCGGGCACTCGCCAGTTCGGCCGCCAGATGGGCGGCCACGCCCGGCAGAGCCGGGTAGGAGCTGACGATCAGATAGACCGGAATCGCGGCCAGATAGCCGGACATCCGTCCCTTATCCTCGAAGCGGCGGCGGAATGGTGATTGTTCAAAAAAACCGCGTAGACGCGGCACGATACCACCACCTAGATACACGCCGCCACGGGCGCCGAGATTCAGGGCCAGATTCGCCGCCGCGCCGCCCAGCATGCCGCAGAACACTTCCAGGGTTTCGCGGCAGTGCGGACAGGCACCGGACAGACCGCGCGCGGTGACCTCGGCCGGGTCCAGCGCCGCGGCCGTTTCGCCGGCCCGCTCGCACAAGGCCTGATAAATCAAGGGGATGCCTGAGCCGGACAACAGACGCTCGGCGGACACGTGTCCGAAGCGCCGCATCGCGTAAAGCCAGATGTCGGCCTCGCGCTCGTCGAAGGGGGCGAAGCCGACGTGGCCGCCCTCGCCGGACAAGGGCGCATGGCCGCCCGGATAGGGAATCAGCGCCGACACGCCCAGGCCGGTGCCGGGGCCGATCAGCGCCAGCGGCGCGCCGGCTTCCGCCTCGCCGCCGCCGATTTGCAGCAGTTCGCTCGCCGGCAGATGCGGCAGGGCCAGCGCCAGCGCGGTGAAATCGTTGATCACCAACAGCGTGGTCAGGCCCAGCGCCTGGCGCGTGGCCTCGATGGAGAAGGCCCAATGGTGATTGGTCATCTGCACCCAGTCGCCCAGCACCGGGTTGGCGATGCCGAAAGCCGCGTGGGCGACCGCGCGCGCGCCGGCCAGGTCCAGATAGGCGCGCACCGCGTCCAGCAGCGTGGGATGGCCGGCGCAGGGCAGCACCTCGATGTCCTCGATCACGCCGGGCGCGGTCTCCAGCGCGAAGCGGGCGTTGCTGCCGCCGATGTCGGCCAGCAGCCGCGGCCATTGCTCAGGCAGACCAGTAGACATCCAGCTCCACCTTGTTCTGGACCAGGAAATGGCTGATCGGCAGCGCGTCGCTGACGCCCTGGGCGGCGGCGTCCAGCACCTGCCGCTTCTTGTCGCCCTGGATGGACAGGATCAGGCAGCCGGCGCGCAAGAGCGCGGCGTAACTCATCGACACCCGGCGGTGCGGCGCGGTCTTGGGCGTCACCGCCAGGAAGGCGGCGGCGGACGCCGGGTCCAGGCCGGCCGCCAGCTCGTCGGCGCCGGGGAATAGCGAAGCGGTGTGACCGTCCTCGCCCATGCCCAGGATGGCGACGGTGGGCGGAACGAAAGCGGCGTTGGCGCGCGCCACGTCGGCGTCGATGTCCGCGGCGTCGCCGACCAGGGGCAGGAAGCGCGCCTCCACGGCGCGGTCGCGCAGCAAGTGGACGCGCACCAGCGCGGCGTTGCTGTCCGGGTGGCTGTCCGGCACAAAACGCTCGTCCACCAGGGTGACGGTCACCTTGGACCAGTCTATCGCCATGGTGCTGAGCATATGGAAGAAGGGGATTGGCGATTTGCCGCCGGACACCGCCAGCACGGCGGCGCCCTGGCTGGCGATGGCGGCGGACAGCCGCGAGGCCACGCTATTGGCCAGCGCGGTGGACTGTTGCTCGCTATCGGAGAATTCTACGCAGTTCATCAGCGGCGCTCCGCGGGTAAGAAGTTAAGGTCAAACACTGGTGCGGTCATCGTCGCGAGCGCCTCGAGGTCGAAGCGAGACGCGCAGCCGTACGGTAGTACAGCGAGCACCGCGGCATTCGAGATCGAGACGCGCCACAAACGGTCAGCATGGGACAGCCATCGTCGCGAGCGCCTCGAGGTCGAAGCGAGACGCGCAGCCGTACGGTAGTACGGCGAGCACCGCAGCATTCGAGATCGGGACGCGCAGCAAACGGTCAGCATGGAGCAGCCATCGTCGCGAGCGGCCCGAGGTCGAAGCGAGACGCGCAGCCGTACAATGGTACGGCGAGCATCGCAGCATTCGAGATCGAGACGCGCAGCAGATGGATCAGCATTCCTCGTGCCAGCCTATCCCATCGCGTGATAGTAAAGCGCTGGACGCCGCCGGGCCCCAGGTGCCGGCGGTGTACTGCTTGGGCGGCAGATTGCTGCTGCGGCTCCAGCTGTCCATGATGGGCTCCACCCAGCGCCAGGCCTCGATCAGCTCGTCGCGGCGCATGAACAGCGCCAGCTTGCCGCGGATCACGTCCAGCAGCAGGCGTTCGTAGGCGTCGGCGCGGCGCACTTTGAAGGCTTTATAGAAGTCCAGGTCGAGGTAGGCCGGTTGCAGGCGCATATTGTCGCCCGGCTCCTTGGCCAGGAAGTACAGGCGGATGCTTTCTTCCGGCTGCAGGCGGATCACCAGCCGGTTGGCGGTGTGGCTGCCGCTCATCGGGCCGTTGAACAGCTGGTGCGGCACGTCGCGGAAGTTGATGACGATCTCGGCGACCCGCTCCTGCATCCGCTTGCCGGTGCGCAGGAAGAAAGGCACGCCGGCCCAGCGCCAGTTGTCGATCTCGGCCTTGAGCGCGACGAAGGTTTCAGTCTGGCTGTCGGCGGGGATGCCTTGCTCGTTCAGATAGCCGACCACCGGCTGGCCGCCGACGGCGCCGGCCTTGTACTGGCCGCGCACGGTCTTGGCCGCCACGTCCTGTTCGCTGAACGGGCGCAGCGCCTTCAACACCTTGAGCTTTTCGTCGCGCACCGCGTCGGCTTCCATATTGGCCGGCGGCTCCATCGCCACGATGCACAGCAGTTGCAACAGGTGGTTCTGCACCATGTCGCGCAGCGCGCCGGTGCCGTCGTAGAAATCGCCGCGGCTGCCCACGCCCAGATCTTCGGAGATGGTGATCTGCACATCGTGTATCCATTCGCGCCGCCACAGCGGCTCGAACAGCGCATTGGCGAAGCGGATCGCCATCAGGTTCTGCACCGACTCCTTGCCCAGGTAGTGGTCGATCCGGTACAGCTGCTCTTCCTTGAAGAAGCGCGCCACGTCGTCATTGATCTCGTTGGAGGAATCCAGGTCGGTGCCCAGCGGCTTTTCCAGCACCACGCGCACATTGCCGCTATTGAGGCCCACCGCCGCCAGGTTCTCGCAGATGCCGGCGAACAGATTGGGCGCGGTGGCCAGATAACAGACCACCACGCGGTCGTCGTCGCCCTTGAGCTTGTCCGCCAGCGCCGGGAAATCCCGCGGCTGCGAGGCGTCCACTTTCAGGTATTCGATCCGCGCACAGAAGCTGTCCCAGGCGGCGGCGTCGAAATGGGCTTTGACGTGCTGGCGCGAGTTCTTCTCGACAAAGGCCAGGTAGTCGTCGCGGCTCAAGTCCTTGCGGCCCAGCGCCAGGATGCGGCCCTGCTGATTGAGCAGGCCGGCGGCGTGCGCCTGATACAAGGAGGGCAGCAGCTTGCGCATCACCAGATCGCCGGCGCCGCCGAACAAGACCATATCGAAGGCCGGGGTTGGCGTAGTACGGGTATCCATCCTGATCTTCCATCTCGAGACGTTTGTAGATGTAGTTATATTACCACCAGCTTTTACCTTGTCCATGTCATCTCACTGACGCAGGCCGCTTTTGCAACACCTTTTGCCCCAAAGCAAACAATTCTCCCAATCGCAGCACTGGCGGGTGTTGCCTCGCGCCGCCGGGCGTATCATGGCGGGACGGCGCTGGAGCGCGTCTTGCATTTTGAGTGTAGTAAAACTACTATCAACCCACTTCAACACGGAACGTCATCATGGCCTTGCATTCCACCCTGTCCGCCGTTACCGAGCGCATCGTCAACCGGAGCCGGGCAACGCGCGCCGCCTACCTGGACCGCTTGCGCGCAGCAGCCCATCAGGGAAGGGTGGAGCGCTCGCAATTGTCGTGTACCAATCTGGCCCACGCCTTCGCCGCCATGCCCGACGGCATCAAGATACATCTAAAGGAAGAGCACCGCCCCAATCTGGCCATCGTCTCTTCCTATAACGACATGCTGTCCGCCCACCAGCCGCTGGAAACCTATCCGGCGCAGCTGAAGGAGGCGGCGCTGGCGGCCGGCGCCACCGCCCAGTTCGCCGGCGGCGTGCCGGCGATGTGCGACGGCGTGACCCAGGGCCAGCCGGGCATGGAGCTGTCCCTGTTCTCCCGCGACATCATCGCGATGAGCACCGCGGTGGCGCTGTCCCACCAGATGTTCGACGCCGCGCTGTATCTGGGCGTGTGCGACAAGATCGTGCCCGGCCTGCTGATAGGCGCGCTGTCCTTCGGCCACCTGCCGGCGGTGTTCGTTCCCGCCGGTCCGATGACCACCGGCATCGCCAACGATGAAAAAGCCAAGGTGCGCCAGTTGTACGCCGAAGGCAAGGTGGGCCGCGACGCGCTGCTGGAATCCGAATGCCAGTCCTACCACGGTCCCGGCACCTGTACCTTCTACGGCACCGCCAACTCCAATCAGATGCTGATGGAGATCATGGGCCTGCACCTGCCCGGCGCCGCCTTCGTCAACCCGGGCACCCCGCTGCGCGAGGCGCTGACCCGCGCCGCCGCCAAGCAGGCGGCCAAGATCGCTGCCCAGGGCAAGGCCTTCACCCCGGTGGGCGAGATGATAGACGAGAAGTCCATCGTCAACGCCATCGTCGGCCTGCTGGCCACCGGCGGCTCCACCAACCACACCATGCACATCGTCGCCATCGCCCGCGCCGCCGGCATCGATGTGAACTGGGACGATTTCGACGAGCTCTCCGCCGTGGTGCCGCTCTTGGTCCGCGCCTACCCCAACGGCAAGGCCGACGTGAACCACTTCCACGCCGCCGGCGGCATGGGCTTCGTGATCCGCGAACTGCTGTCCGCCGGCCTGCTGCACGAGGACGTGGGCACCGTGGCCGGCCGCGGCCTGTCTCGCTACGCGCAGGAACCGTGGCTGGATCAGGGCGAACTCAAATGGCGGGACGCGCCCGCCGACAGCGGCGACGACAGCGTGCTGCGCACCGCCGCCGACCCCTTCTCCGCCGACGGCGGCCTCAAGCTGCTGTCCGGCAAGCTGGGCCGCGCGGTGATCAAGGTGTCCGCGGTCAAGCCGGAACACCGGGTGGTGGAAGCGCCGGCGCTGATCTTCCACGACCAGAACGACATGCTGGCGGCGTTCAAGCGCGGCGAGCTGGAAAAAGACTTCATCGCGGTGATCCGCTTCCAGGGCCCGCGCGCCAACGGCATGCCGGAACTGCACAAACTGACCCCGGCCTTGAGCATCTTGCAAGAGCGCGGCTTCAAGGTGGCCCTGGTCACCGACGGCCGCATGTCCGGCGCCTCCGGCAAGGTGCCGGCCGCCATCCACGTCTCGCCGGAAGCCCTGTCCGGCGGACCGATCAGCAAGGTGCGCGACGGCGACCCGGTGCGGCTGGACGCCAATAGCGGCGAGTTGACCGTGCTGGTGGACGAGGCCGAATGGGCCGCGCGCGAACCGGCGCAGGCTGATCTGACACATAATGATTTTGGCATGGGACGGGACTTGTTCGCGGTGTTCCGTTCGGTGGCCGACCACGCCGAAGCCGGCGCCACCAGCTTCCGCCATCCCGACTTCCACCCCGCTTCTTGGAGAAAATGAATATGGACGCATTGACCCTGCTGCGCCAAGGCCCGGTTGTTCCGGTGATCATCGTCAACGACGCGGCCGTGGCCGTTGAGCTGGCCCAGGCGCTGGTGGCCGGCGGCGTGCGCGTGCTGGAAGTGACGCTGCGCACCAAGGCCGCGCTGGCGGCGATGCGCCGCATGCGCGACGAAGTACCGGGCGCCATCGTCGGCGCCGGCACGCTGCGCACCCGCGCCCACGTGGAAGCCGCCATCGACGCCGGCGCGCAGTTCGGCGTCAGCCCCGGCTTCACCCCGGAGCTGGGCGCCGCCGCCCGCGCCGCCAATCTGACGCTGATTCCCGGCATCGCCACCCCGTCCGAGGCGATGCGCGCCCAGGACGAGGGCTTCACCATCCAGAAGCTGTTCCCGGCCGAGGCCGTGGGCGGCGTCAAGCTGCTCAAATCGCTGGCCAGCCCGTTCTCCGATCTGCGCTTCTGCCCCACCGGCGGCATCGACATCAAGAAAGCGCCGGAATACCTGGCGCTGCCCAATGTGCTGGCCGTGGGCGGCAGCTGGCTGACTCCGGACGACGCCATCGCCAACCGCGATTGGGACCGCATCACCCAGCTGGCCTTGGAAGCGAGCCAGCTGCACAGGAATTAAACGACGTTGCTTCTTTACAGGGCCTCCCGGCCCTGTTTTTTTTGGCGGGCCGCCCGCCGCCGGCCCGCCCCTGTCCGGTTTTGTCCTTCCTTTCCCCCGCCAATTGCCTAAGCTCAAGAAGCAGGACTTCATCGCCTGCCGGCCCACGCCCGCGCCGGCGACGGCTCACCTATTGGAGACCCCTATGCAAGTGGCGGAAATATTTGAAAAAGCGTCGGGCAAACTGCCCATGGTGCCCAAAGTGGTCCAGGAGCTGGTGGCCAGTTTTCACCGCACCGACGTGAACATCGATGAAATTACCGACAAGGTGGGACATGACCAGGTGCTGACCGCGCGCGTGCTGCGGCTGGCCAATACCGCGCGCTTCGGCGGCAGCCGGCGCGTGGGCTCTCTGGACGACGCCATCATCCTGCTCGGCTTCGACAACCTCAGGGTGCTGGTGATCGCCTCCGGCGTCACCGGCGCCACGCTGGGCATCCAGGGCTTCGACATGAAGGCGTTCTGGCAGCGCAGCTTCGCGATGGCCAACGCCGCCAAACGGCTGGCCAAGCTGGCCCGGCTGGACCCGCAGCTGGGCTATACCTGCGGCCTGCTGTCCAATATCGGCGAACTGGTGCTCTATGTGGCGGTGCCGGAACAGGCTTTGCAGATAGACCGCATCGTCGCCGGCGGCGCCGACCGGGTGGCCACCGAGCGCATGCTGCTGGGCATGGATCTGACCGAGGTGGGCGCCGAGCTGGCGCGGCGCTGGAATTTTCCGGACGAAATCCAGGAAGCCATCTTCAACCAGCACGATCTGCTGAACGAGGAAGTGTCGCCGTTCGCGCTGCTGATCGGCCTGGCGTCCTTCATGACCTCCGGCTTCAATCACGATATGAGCGAGGAGGACATGCTGGCCACCCTGCCGGTCAGCGTGATGGAGCGCGCCGGCTTGAAGCGCGAGGACCTGGCCGCGGCGCTGCCGGAGTTGCGCGAGGCGTGCACCGCGCTGGATGAAATGTTCTAAGAACCTATTCAATGTCTGCTGCGCATCGGCGATCCGGCGTTGAAAACAGCTTCGAAATGCTCATGTACCACGCGTACATTCCGCTTTCTCAGCTGTTTTCGCCTTGCCTCGCCTTAGCTCGCGAAATCTTGAACAGGCTCTAAGCACCGTCCAGCCGGACGCAAAAAAGGCGGCCCAAGCCGCCTTTTCGCACGTTTCGCATTGCGGACTCAACCGGCCTGGCCGTCCGCTTCGCCCGTCTCCGTCTCGGCTTCCGACGCCTCGTCCTCGGCGGCGTCGACATGGCCGAGCACCCCGACGCAGCGCAGCTCGATCTCCTGCATCAGCTCGTCGATGCGGATCACCGACAGCTGGATGCGGTCGCCGCGCGCCAGCTCCGGCAGGCCCGGGATGCGCACCCGCATCGGCAGGCCGTCGATGCGCACCAGGTCTTCCTTGATGAAGGCGGCGGTGGGATCGGACACCCCCTCCTGGCTGAACCAGCGCAGGCACCAGAAATGCTCCATCCGGTCCTGGAAGCCCAGGTAGGCGGAGTAGGTGGTGTCGAAATCGCGCAGGATGGCGAACAGCATCGCGTCGCCCTGCTCGAACTGCGGCTTCTCGCCGCGGATCATGGACATCAGCTGGCGCTGGTTGATGAAGTCGGTGGCGCGGCGCAGCGGCGACGTGGCCCACGCGTATTGAGCCACGCCCAAGCCGGTGTGCGGCTCGGGCCGCGTGGTCATCCTCACCTTGCCCATGCTTTGCGCGCGGTACATGCCGGGGATGTCGGCCTCGGCCAGCATCCGGCCCCACTCGCTGTTGGCCAGAATCATCAGTTCGGACACCAGCTTGTCCATCGGCGCGCCGCGCTTGCGCAAGGTGATCAGCACCTTGCCGTCGACCACGTCGAAGTTGTAATCCATCTGCACCGGCCGGGTCGGGTCGTATTTGCCGCGGCGCTTCTCCAGCGCCTCGGCGAACTGCCAGAACCAGATCAGTTCCTGCTTGAACGGATAGTCCACGCCCGGATCGCAAGCCAGCGTCTCTTCGTTGAAGAACTGCTCCAGCGCGGCGTGGCGCAGGTTGGCGGCGATATGCACCTTCTCGATGCGGTTCTCGTAGGCCACCGGCTCGAACTCAGGCGTCACCTCCACGTAGAGGCTGAGCGCCGGGCAGTCGTGCCCTTCCTTGAGGGTGAACATCTCCACCAGATCGTCCGGCAGCATGGTGATCTTGTCGCCGGGGAAATACACGGTGGACAGCCGGGACAGCAGCAGCTTTTCCAGCGGCGAGCCTATCTCTATGCCCAGCGACGGCGCGGCGATGTGGATGCCGACGCGCTTGTTGCCGTTGGGCAGGTCCTGCACCGACAAGGCATCGTCGATCTCGGTGGTGTTGGCGTCGTCGATGGAGAAGGCGCGCACCGGCGACAGCGGCAGCTCTTCCGGCAGCGTGGGCAGTTCGTACTTGCCGAAGCCGCGGCCCTTGGGGAAGAACTCCAGCATGAAGCCGGCCATCAGGTAGTCCGGCACCGAAGAGATGCCGCCCACCTTGTCCGCCAGCCGCAGCGGCGGCAGGCTCAGCTCGCGCGAGGCCTGGTCGAAGGCCTTGAACTCCAGCGTGTTCTTGTCGGGTTTCCACAACAAGGTCATCAGTTGGCCGCGGATCGCCTCCGGCAGCTGGCCGGCTTTCAGCTCCGCCACCCACTGGTCGATCTGCTCCTGCTCGCGCTTCTTGCGCTCCAGCCCGGCCAACGCCGCCTTCAGCGCGTCTTCCGGCGCCTTCTTGTAGCGGCCCTTGCCTTTTTTGTAGAAATACATCGGCGCGCCGTACAGCCGCGACACGATGGCGGCGGCCTCGGCCGCCGACGGCGCGCGGCCCCAGTAATCGGCCGCCAGCGCCTCATAGCCGAACTCGTCGTCCGGGCAGCATTCCCACAGGAAATCCAGGTCAATATCCGCGGCAAGTTGCTCTACCATGGGCAGAAAATCGCCCAATGCGGAGCTAAACTCCAGAAAAACATTCGCCGCCTTGATCTTGGCGCGCTTGCCATGCTGGGTATCCACTTGCAGACTAGCGTCATTGCGCGAAACGATGCTGCCGACCTTAAAGCCGCCGCTCTCTTCGTAAAAAACGTTCATTAAAAATTTTTGCCAGGCCGTTGCAATCCAACGGCGGATTATAACAGCGCGCCTCAGGCGCGGCTTCAGAACTTGAATATTGGACGACCGGGTCCACCGGGGAATACTTGATCATGTCGCAACATCAGGCTTTCAAACAACGTGTGCATCTGGCACAGGAAATCGATCGCATCGGCCACCTGCTCGTCACCCGCTGGGAGCGGCCGCTGGCCGCCCACCTGCTGTCGCTGATCCTGCGGCTGGAGGACATGGTGCGCGAGCAGGACCTCAACGAAATCACCGGGGAAATCCAGACCCTGTCGCGGCTGCTGCAAGGCTGGATCCAGCAACCGCAGACCGCGCCGTCGGAAAGCGAGCGCTACAACCGCCTGCGCCACCACCTGGGCCTGGTCAGCCAGCTGGGCATGATGGAGCGCAAGGACGGCCTGCCGGAGATCGACTACGACACCCTGCTGGGCGGCGGCCTGGTCACCCTCTATCTATGGCTGCCGCAAGACGTGGACGCCACGCCGCTGATCCAGCAGCTGTCCTGCTACGGCATCCACGCCAAGGTGATCCAGCAGGCGGCCAAACTGGCCCAGGCGCTGCAGGACAAGGCGCCGGAAGCGGTGGTGGCTTTCACCGAGTTCGCCGCCAACGACCCCATTCTTTTGCTGGCCCCCACCATCAGCAGCATCTGTCCGCTGATCCTGACCTCGCCGCTGCACGATTTCCAGGCGCGGCTGGCGGCGGTGCGCGCCGGCGCCGGCAGCCTGCTGGACTGGCCGCTGCAAGCGCATCAGCTGATTGACCAGCTGAGCTTCAGCGACCTGGGCGAGAAGCGCGAGCCCTTGCGCGTGCTGATCGTGGAGGACATGGAATCGCTGGCCGGGCTCTACTCCAGCGTGCTCAACGCCCAGGGGGTGGAAACCCGCGAGGAGACCCAGCCGGAACGGGTGCTGGACATGATAGAGCAGTTCCGCCCCGACCTGATCCTGATGGACATGTACATGCCGCAGTGCAGCGGCATGGAGCTGGCCAAGGTGATCCGCCAGCAGCGGCTGCTGGACGGCATCCCGGTGGTGTTCCTGTCGGTGGAAAAACGCCAGGCGGTGCAGCTGGACGCGCTGACCCTGGGCATAGACGGCTTCCTGACCAAGCCGGTGGCGCCGGAGGAGTTGATCGTCACCGTGATCAACCGCGCGCGCCGCTACCGCAAGCTGCGTTCCTACATCATCAACGACAGCCTCACCGGCCTGCTCAACCACTCCCATCTGCACGGCCAGCTGGAGTACGGCATCCAGCGCGCGCGCCGCGATCAGCGGCCGCTGTCGCTGGCGATGCTGGACCTGGACTTCTTCAAGACCATCAACGACAGCCACGGCCATCCGGCCGGCGACGAGCTGCTGATCAATCTGGCGCGCTTCCTCAAGGAACGGCTGCGCAGCAGCGATCTGGTGGGCCGCTACGGCGGCGAGGAGTTCGCCATCGTGCTGCCCGGCACCCATCAGACGCAGGCGCGCGAGCTGATGGACCAGCTGCGCCAGGACTTCAGCCAGATAGAGCAGCGCGCGCCGGACGGCGACTTCCGCCAGACCTTCAGCGTGGGCATCAGCTCGCTGGACACCGCCGCCAGCAGCACCGAGCTGGTGCGCCAGGCCGACGAAATGCTGTACCGGGCCAAGGCCAACGGCCGCAACCGGGTGGAGATCATGCAGGACTGAGCCCCGCCGCCGGACCCCGCCCGGACGCGAAAAAGCCCGGACCACCGAGAGGTTCCGGGCTTTTTTTCGGGCGCGGCGCTCAGCGCCGCATCCAGGACGCCTGTTGACGATCCGCGTGCTCAAAGCCTGTTAACACCGCCGAAGCGCGGCAGGCTTTGAAAGCGTCTCAGGCCTCGGTCAGCACCAGGCGCACGCCCTGCTCTTCCAGCAGCTTGGTCACCGGCTCCGGCGGCAGCGCGTCGGTGAACACGGTGTGGAACTCGCTGATGTGTCCCATGCGCACCAGGGCGTTGCGGCCGAACTTGCTGTGGTCCGCCGCCAGGTAGCGGTGACGGGCGTTGGACATCATCGCCTGCGCCACCCGCACTTCGCGGTAATCGAAGTCCAGCAGCGAGCCGTCCGGCTCGATGCCGGACACGCCGATGATGGCGTAATCCACCTTGAACTGGTTGATGAAGTCCAGCGTGGCCACGCCGGTGATGCCGCCGTCGGACGCGCGCACCGTGCCGGAGGTGATCATCACCGTGAAATCCGGATTGGTGGACATGATGGAGGCGACGTGGATGTTGTTGGTGATCACCCGCAAACCCTTGTGCGTGCTGGTCAGCGCCTGGGCCACCGCCTCTATGGTGGTGCCTATGCTCATGAACAGCGAGGCGTGATCGGGAATGCTGCTGGCGATCATGTCCGCGATATGCGCTTTTTCGCTCTGGAATTTTCCTTTGCGCGCGAAATAGTCCTCATTCTCCACGCTGCTGCCCAGGGCGGCGCCGCCGTGGTAGCGGCGCAACAGATTGGCCTCGCACAGCTGGTTGATATCGCGGCGAATGGTTTGCGGGGTGACATCGAGCAGTCTGGCCAACTCTTCGATCGGCATGAAGCCGTTTTCGCGGACCAGCTGCAGAATCTTGTCGTGACGGGGTGAGCGGCTCATAACTATTCGGAATCGAAAATCACGTCACTTTAGTAACATATTTTGCGGGTCAGCGGCAAACAGAACCACTATTCCGGCTTGATATCGGCCAATAGTGTTCGTTTATTGCGTATTTTTTGCTCAGGAGACCGGCTGGCCCTCCGCCAGCGGCGGACGCCCCCACAGAAAATCGCGCAGCTGTTCCAGCGGCATCGGCCGGGCCAGCAGATAGCCTTGCAGATAATGCACTCCGCTTTGCTGCAGATAAGCGCGCTGCTGTTCGGTTTCCACGCCCTCGGCCACCATGGAGATGCGCAGCTGCTTGGCCAGATCGATGATCATCTCCAGGATGCGGTTGGCGATGGAGTCGCTGCCTATCGCCGCCACGAACACCCGGTCTATCTTCAGATGATCGGCGTGAATGCGGTTGAGCTCGGCCAGACTGCTGTGGCCGGTGCCGAAGTCGTCGATGGCGATCTGCACCCGCATCCGCCGCAGCGCGGCCATCACCTGCTGGCTTTGCGGCGTCACCCGGATGGGCTCGCGCTCGGTCACTTCCAGCACCAGCCGCGGCGGCGTCTTCGGGAAGTGTCGCAAAAACGCCTGACAGTCCTCCACTAGTTGCGCGTGCTGCAGATGGCTGGGCGACAGATTCAGCGCCACGAAAAAGCGATCGGGCAAGGGCAGCGACGCCATGTCGGCGGCCACCCGCCGCATCAGATAGCGGGTGATCTGGATGATCATGCCGGAGGCCTCCGCCACCGGGATGAACAGATCCGGCGGCGTCAGCCCCTGACGCGGATGCTGCCAGCGCAGCAACACCTCCACCCCCATGCAGCGGCGGCCGCAGGCGTCGAACACCGGCTGGTAGTAAGGCAGGAACTCCTGATTGCGCAAGGCCAGCAGGATTTCCCCGCTGACCGAGCCGCGCTTGCGCAGATAACCCAGCAGCAGGACCGCGCCGACCACGCCCACCGGCAGCAACAAGAGCAGGGCGCGCAGCAGGCGCGCCGACGCGCCGCGCCACAGGTAGTCGGCGTCCACCCAGCTGTGCACCGCCAGCGGAAAGCGCTCCGAGGCCGCGATCACCCGCAGCACCGCGCTGGCCGGCACCTCGGCGGCGCCCGGCAATGTGGACTGCACCGCCTCCTTGTGATTCAACACCAGCAGCGAACCGCTGTGGCCGTCGTCGGCCTGCCAGGGCAGCAGAGGGCTGAAATAGGCCAGTTCCACGCTGGCGACGACGGCCTGCCCCCGCTCCCCCAGCAAGGTGCGCATCAGGAAGGGCCGCTTGGGGTACAAGGGGCCGGAGTCCAGACGGTAGATCAGCTGCTGCGGCGCCGACGGGGTGAAGGGCAGATCCGAGTACTGCGCGCCCAGCACCGAGGTGCAGTACAGGCGGCGGCCGTCCATCAGCCCCAGCGAGCGGATATAGGGATCGAAGGCCGCCAGCGACACCAGCTTGCCGCGCGCCTGCGGGCAGGGCTGGCCGGCCAACGGCGCGGCCTCCCGCAATGAGCGGTCCACCTGGCTGAACACCCGGTCCACCGAATTGACCGCGCGCCCCGCCGCGCTTTGCAGCTGCGCCTGCACGTCCAGCTGGTAGCGGTTCCAGGTCAGGGGCAGGCCTATCACCGCCGGCAACACGGCCACCAGCAAGACCAAGGCCCATTCCGCGGCGTTGAGGCTGCCGCGGAATTGATTGCCTCGGCTGATCAGGTGACGGAAGCGATGGCGACAAAACACATTGTTCCCCGGCGTGACTGAGTGACTGTAATGACAAGAAGCGGCCCCGCGTCCGGCCATGGCGGCGCGCGCCAATCCGCGGCACGGCTGGCGCTGGCGAGAACAGCATGGATAGACGGGGACTGCCAGGATGAGGGATAGGCGGGCGTTGCCGCGCCGTCCCTTGGAACCTGTTTACGATCTGCCGCGCGTCATGAGACGCGACACGGTGAGCAGCGCTTCGAAACACTCATGCACTACGTGTGCATTCCGCTTTCTCAACCGCAACGCCTGGTCTCGCTCTGGCTCGCTGGATCGTAAACACGTTCTTGGAGAAATTTGGAAAACCAGCCGCGCGGCGTGTCGGCCGCCGTCGCGATTTTTCGAAGCTCCCGCAAGTCTGGCGCTAAAGATAACGGTTTAGCCGGAGACAGAAAAGCTAATTAGAAAGATTTATTTAATAAAATGTCTTTGATTGACTGTTGTTTGATATAAATTGCCGCAATCGGCAGGCCCCCAAACAAGAACAGGCCGCGCGCCGCCGGGATGGCGGGGCGCGGCCTGACGGCCATCAAAGGCCTATTCAAAGGCTTGCGGGCAAGAGCGAGACGGAGCGGCGCTCAGCGCGCCGCATCTCAGGAAGCGCAGCCGACCTTGAACAGGTTCTAAGGGGCTTAACGCGGCTGCAGGCGTTGACGATGGCGCTCGATCTGCAAGCGCACCTGGCGCGGCGCGGTGCCGCCCACGTGGTCGCGCTGCGCCAGACTGCCTTCCGGGCTCAGCACCGCGAACACGTCCTCATCGATCAAGGGCGAGAACTCGCGCAGCTTGGCCAGCGACAGGTCGGCGATGTCCACGCCCTGCTGCTCGGCGTGGCGCACCGTCAGCGCCACCACCTCGTGGCTGTCGCGGAAGGGCACGCCCTTCTTCACCAGGTAGTCGGCCAGATCGGTAGCGGTGGCGAAGCCTTGCAGCACCGCCGCGCGCATCGCCTCCGGCTTGACGGTGACGCCGCGCATCATGTCGGCGTAGATGCGCAGGGTGTCGATCAAGGTGTCCGCGGTGTCGAACAGCGGCTCCTTGTCCTCCTGGTTGTCCTTGTTGTAAGCCAGCGGCTGCGCCTTCATCAGCGTCACCAGCGCGATCAGATGGCCCACCACGCGGCCGGACTTGCCGCGCACCAGCTCCGGCACGTCCGGGTTCTTCTTCTGCGGCATGATGGAACTGCCGGTGCAGAAGCGGTCGGCGATGTCGATGAAGCCGACGCGCGGGCTCATCCACAGGATCAGCTCCTCGGACAACCGCGACAGATGCACCATCACCAGGCTGGCGGCGGCGGTGAATTCAATCGCGAAATCGCGGTCGGACACCGCGTCCAGCGAGTTGTGGCAAACATCGTCGAAGCCCAGCAGCTGGGCGGTGTAATGGCGGTCGATCGGGAAGGTGGTGCCGGCCAGCGCCGCCGCGCCCAAGGGCAGGCGGTTGACGCGCTTGCGACAGTCGCTCATGCGTTCGGCGTCGCGCGCCAGCATTTCCACATAGGCCAGCATGTGGTGGCCAAAGGTCACCGGCTGCGCCACCTGCAAATGGGTGAAGCCGGGCAGCACGGTTTCGGCGTGCTGTTCCGCCAGGTCCAGCAGGCTGTGCTGCAACTCGCCGATCAGGCCGACGATGGCGTCGATCTGCGCGCGCAGCCACAGGCGGATGTCGGTGGCCACCTGGTCGTTGCGGCTGCGGCCGGTGTGCAGGCGCTTGCCGGCGTCGCCGATCTTGTCGGTCAGCCGGCGCTCCACGTTCATGTGCACGTCTTCCAGATCCACGCTCCACTCGAAGCGGCCGGCGCGGATATCGTCCAGCACTTCGCCCATGCCTCGTCGGATCGCTGCCAGGTCTTCGGCGGACAGAACGCCGGCGCGCTGCAACATGGCGGCGTGGGCCAGCGAGCCCTCGATGTCGAATTCGGCCAGTCGTCGGTCGAAATCCACCGAAGCGGTGTATTTCTTGACGAGTTCGGATACCGGCTCCGAGAAACGGCCGGACCAGGCGTGTTGATCTTGCATGGCGATGCTTTCTACGATGGCTGCGGACGAAAAACTTGGCGAAACTCCGGGGGCGCGCGGCGCCGCCGGGAATCCCCTACTATGCCAGCGGCGAGCGCCTTCGGCCAGTGCGGGTTTTCCTTGCTATGATGCGGCTATCCTATTTCCGGCCGCGCCCTCATGCCGCTACCGCCCCCGTCCGACCTGCCCGACTACCGCAACCTGGGCGTGCTGCTGCGCGCCTTGCTGCTGCTCGGCCTGTTCCTGCTGGGCGGCCTGTTGCTGGACGACGGCGGCGAGCCGCTGCCCTGGCGGCTGCTGCGCCTG
Organism: Chromobacterium sp. HL1; assembly: GCF_057418835.1. Lineage (NCBI taxonomy): Bacteria > Pseudomonadati > Pseudomonadota > Betaproteobacteria > Neisseriales > Chromobacteriaceae > Chromobacterium > Chromobacterium sp. HL1. The sequence continues at coordinate 4,996,944 of NZ_CP162399.1, read as the reverse complement.
TCCAGCCTGCTGGTGCCCGGCGCCTTGCTGAGCCTGGGCCTGCTGGCCTTGCTGGGCCGCCGCCTCTACCGCGGCCGGCGCGTGACGCTGAGCGCCGCCGCCATCTGCCTGCTGTCCTTCGCCTTCTGCGGCCGTCTGCTCAACCCGCTGGCGCCCATGCCCTGGGGCCAGGTGCTGCTGGCCGGCGCGGTGGGCGGGCTGATGCAGCATTACCTCAATCTGCGCGCGCGCGCCTTGTCCCCGGCGCTGTCGGAGGCGCGGCTGATCGCGCTGCAGGCGCGCATCCGCCCGCATTTCCTGTTCAACAGCCTCAACGCCGCCATCGCGCTGATCGGCAAGCAGCCGGACAAGGCGGAAATGGTGCTGGAAAACCTGGCCGATCTGTTCCGCGCCCAGCTGGGCGATCCGGCGCGGCAATCCACGCTGGGCCGCGAAATCGAACTGGCGGCGATGTATCTGGCGATCGAGGCCGAACGGCTGGGCGCGCGCCTGCAAGTGAGCTGGGACGTGCAAGCCCCGCTGGACGCGGCGCTGCCGCCGCTGATCCTGCAGCCGCTGGCGGAAAACGCGGTGTTCCACGGCATAGAACGGCTGGCCGACGGCGGCGAAATCCGCATCCAGGCGCGCCAGCTAGAACAACAGCTGGAGCTGACGCTGAGCAATCCGGTCAATCCGGAGCCGGCAGCGGCCGCGCCCGGCCACCACATGGCGCTGGACAATCTGGCCGAGCGGCTGGAGCTGTATTTCGACGCCGAGGCCTCGCTCAGCGCTCGGCTGGACGGTGAACGCTTCATCACCCGCATCCGCCTGCCTTATCGCCCGGCGCCAGCCCAGCGGCCGGGCTAAGAACCTGTTGACGATCTGCTGCGCGTCGCGGAGCGTTGCGCGGTGAGTACGCCTTGTCCCGCCCTTGCTCGCCCGATCGTAAACACGCTCTGAAAGCCGTCTATACTGCCCCCATCATCTACTTGAAACAGCTGATAGGGACATCATGGGAAAGAACCGGCTGGAAGCCTTCAGCGACGGCGTGCTCGCCATCATCATCACCATCATGGTGCTGGAACTGAAAGTGCCGCACAACACCAGCTGGACGGCGCTGCAAGACCGTTGGCCGGTCTTTCTCAGTTACGTGCTCAGCTTCCTCTACGTGGGCCTGTACTGGAACAACCACCACCACTTCTACCACGCCATCCAGCGCGTGGACGGCCGCGTGCTGTGGGCCAATCTGCACCTGCTGTTCTGGCTGTCGCTGATTCCCTTCGTCACCGGCTGGATGGGGGAAAACCACTTCGCCCCGCTGCCGCTGGCCCTGTACGGCGTGGTGTTGCTAATGTGCGCGCTGGCCTGGTGGCTGATGCAGCAATCGCTGCTGTGCCTGCCCGGCAACCGCACCCGGCTGTCCGAGGCCTTGGGCAAGGACATCAAGGGCAAGATCTCCCCGCTGTGCTATCTGATCGGCATCGCCGCCGCCTTTTACTGGGAATGGCTGTCCGCGGCGATGTATGTGCTGATGGCCCTGATCTGGCTGGTGCCGGACCGTCGCATAGAACGACTGCTGGCGGAGAAATGAAGCCGTCTTCGTTCCATTAATAAACACTATCAAACAAATTGTAATTTAAGATTTAACAAAACTATCGTCACTTCCGATAATGGCCGCTCCCTTAGTAAATGTTCTAATAATTTATGGGAGTGCCAATGTCAGTTCTGACCTTTTCCGTGAACCGCAAGCTTTTCACCCTGGCGCTGGCTTGTAGCGCCGCTCTGAGCCAAGCCGCCAACCTGACCCAGGACAACGGCGCGCCGGTGGGCGACAACCAGAACAGCCAGACCGCCGGCCCCAACGGCCCCACCCTGCTGCAAGACATTCAACTGCTGCAAAAGCTGCAGCGCTTTGACCGCGAGCGCATCCCGGAACGCGTGGTGCATGCGCGCGGCGTGGGCGCTGGCGGCGTCTTCGTCGCCAGCGAAGGCTTGCAGGACGTCAGCCGCGCCCTGGTATTCCGCAAGGGCGAAAAAACGCCGGTGTTCGTGCGCTTCTCCACCGTGATCGGCAGCCGCGGCGCGCCGGAAACCGACCGCGACCCGCGCGGCTTCGCCACCAAGTTCTACACCGCGCAAGGCAACTGGGACCTGGTGGGCAACAACCTGCCGGTGTTCTTCATCCGCGACGCGATCAAGTTTCCGGACATGGTGCATTCGCTGAAGCCGGACCCGGTCAGCAATGAGCAAGACCCCAACCGCGTCTTCGACTTCTTCTCCCATTTGCCGGAATCCACCCATATGCTGACCCGGGTGTACTCCAACTACGGCACCCCGGCCAATTACCGCGAAATGAACGGCAGCAGCGTGCACGCGCTGAAGCTGGTGGCCGCGGACGGCCGCTACCAATACGCCAAGTTCACCTGGAAATCGCATCAGGGCGAACGCAATCTGCGCCCGGACGAACTGCCCAAGGTGCAAGGCCAATCGGTCGGCCACGCCACCGCGGACCTGCTGCAAAGCATCGAACAGAAACGCTACCCGTCCTGGGACTTGTACGTGCAGCTGATCCAGCCAGAGGACATGAACCGCTTCGCCTTCAACCCGCTGGACCCCACCAAGGTGTGGACCGGCGTGGCGGAGCGCAAGGTGGGCACCATGACGCTGAATCAGGTGCCGGCCAACTTCTTCGAAGCCACCGAGCAAGTGGCGATGTCGCCGGCCAACTTGGTGCCGGGCATCGAGGCCTCGGAAGACCGTTTGCTGCAAGGCCGGCTGTTCTCCTATCTGGACACCCAGATGCACCGCGTCGGCACCAATTTCCAGGCGCTGCCGGTGAACCGCCCGCGGGTGGAGGTGGTGAACAATAATCAGGACGGCGCGCAAAACGCCTCCGGCCGCCAGGGCAGCGTCAATTACGAGCCCAGCCGGTTGGCTCCCAAGCCGCAGGACCCGCAGTTCAAGCACAGCCGCCTGCCCTTGCAGGGCAACACCCAGCAGGAGGCCATCGCCAAGACGCTGAATTTCCAGCAGGCCGGCGAGTTCTATCGCTCGCTGAGCGCGCAGGACCAGGCGGACCTGATCCGCAATCTGTCCGGGGATCTGGCCAAGGTGCGCAATGTCGAGACCCGCGACATCATGCTGTCGCACTTCTACAAGGCGGACCGCCAGTACGGCGAGCGTCTGACCAAGGCCTTGAAGGTGGAGGTGAAGGGGATTGAGCGCAGGGCGGCGCTGTTGCAGGAATAAGCTCGGCCGCATGAGTGAAGCGGGGCGGCCCAGGGCCGCCCCGTTTTTGCGTGCGCGCCGCACCGTGGCAGCGGTGTCGGCGGGGTTTGGTGGGTATCGCCTGCGGCTCCACCCACCCTACAAGACCGCCCACCATAGGGTGGGTGGAGCGTAGCGATACCCACGCGGAAACGCGATGGAACCGATGCTTGGGTCTTGGCGGCGGGGTTTGGTGGGTATCGCCTGCGGCTCCACCCACCCTACAAGACCATCCGCCGTAGGGTGGGTGGAGCGCAGCGATACCCACGCGGAAACGCGATGGAATCGATGCTTGGGTCTTGGCGGCGGGGTTTGGTGGGTATCGCCTTTCGGCCCCACCCACCCTACAAGCCCATCCACCGTAGGGTGGGTGGAGCGTAGCGATACCCACACGGAAACGCGATGGAACCGATGCTTGGGTCTTGGCGGCGGGGTTTGGTGGGTATCGCCTATCGGCTCCACCCACCCTACAAATACCCCGACAAACCATCCGCCGTAGGGTGGGTGGAGCGTAGCGATACCCACCGCAAGGTGCTTAGCGGTTTCGCAGGCGGATGCGGCGGAAGCGCGCTTCCAGGCTGAAGCGCTGTCCCAGCGCCAGGTAGATCTGGTGCTGGCTATCGACATGGCGGTAAACCCGGACCCGGTCGGCGCCCAGCAGCATCATGATTTCCAGATAGTTGAAGAAACCCATCCACTGGCCGCGTCCGTCGCGGTCGTCAAAATCGATGTCGCGCGCCACGCGGCTGAGCAGGCCCTTGCCGACATATTCGCGGTTGTCCTTCATCCATTGCAGCAGGTGGGCCGCGCATTCGCGGCCATAGGCGCTGTCGGCGGGGTAATCCTTACGGGGCGTGGGCATTTGCCAGTAATGCCGATAGGTGCGGCCGGGGCAGAAGCGAACAAAGGGAAGCAAGGCTTCCTGCTGTTCCAGCGAGTGCAGTTTGTAGCGACGACGACGGGGGAAGTTTTGAGAATGTTGCATGGTGTTTCTCCTGCTGTGACACAAGATAAACCACCTGCCGGGTGAGGCTGAGGTGAGGCAGGCGCGTGGCAGGATTGGCGTACCGGTCCGAAGTCTTGCCGGCGAGCGCATAGCGCTCTCCCACCATGCGCCTGCCAAAACGGCCTTGCCATGGATAAAGCAGCCAACGCAGCATGCTGCGTTGGCTTGTCGACTTCGGAAACGGGACGCCAATCCCGTGTGCCGCTTGTTTTGGCGGCAACGGGGGGATTGTTGCCGAGGGGGCGGGCGGGGTCAAGGTAGGGTGGTTGGTGTGGCTCGGTGTGTGGGTTTTGTATCCGCTGCGCGGATGATGATTTTCATTGCCGGGGCTGCCCGGCGAGCAGGGAGAGGATATTTGCTTGGCCAAATATCCTCTCCACTCCTAAAGGCCACCCTGCAAGCCTGGCCTACGGCTTCCCGCCGGGACCCGTCAGGCCCGAGGCGCGGCTGAACTCGCAGCGCGCTAACGTCGCGCTGCTCGAACAAGCAGCCGCTTAAAACCTCGGGCCCGCCACCCGACGGCAGGCTTGAAGGGATCTGGGGTGCGTCGGAGACGTGCTTTCTTCTTGATTTGTCTTAGATACCCACAGGCAGGGTCAAACTGGATAGTTATCCACAGAACTAGCCAGCAAAGCTAAATCACTCTTTCTTTTCAAAAAAAGACCACCTCATGTAGCGCCCAGGTGTCCCCTCGGGGCGCGCCGGAGAAAAAGGGGTCTGCAAGGTTTTAAGCGGCTGCTTTGTTTGAGCGATTTGACGCTAGCAAATCGCGAGTTCAGCCGCGCCTTGCAGGCCCCTTTTTCTTCGGGGTTTCGCGTCCTGGGGGACGAGGGGGGCTGGAAGGGGGCGGCGGCCCGCCCCCTCCCCGTTCGCCGCGCGGAAAGCGGCACCCAAAACATTATCCGCGCAGCGGATTCAACAGAAAAACCATCACCCATCACAACCCTAATCAAAGGAGAACCAGTCAATAAGCGTCGCACCGGAATAAACCAAAACCCCTACTCCATCACCCCATGCGCCCCATACGCCAGCCGCGTCTCCACCTCCCCAAACATATGATCCATGATGATGTCCCGCACCGCCGTCGCCGGCACCGACCCCGGCGGCAAACTGTCCGGTAAGGAACTGATCATCAACGGCCCGTGCTCCGGGTTCAAGGTGGGACGGCCATGCGAACCCCGCACCAAGGACGGGTCCAGCGGAATCACCTCCAACAAACTGCGCATGCCCAGCTTGCGCTTGAGCAAAGTCCAGCCAATGCTCAACTTCGGCCAGTTCAAGGTCGGGTCCAGAAACAACTCCACCGGGTCGTAACCCGGCTTGCGGTGAATATCCACCGTGCGGGCGAAGTCCGGCGCGTGCGCGTCGTCCAGCCAATAGTAATAACTGAACCAGCGATCCGGCCGGCTCACCGCCACCAGCTCGCCGGAGCGCGGATGATCCAGCCCCAGCAAACGCTTGCCGGCCTGATCCAACACCATCTCCACCCCGTCCAGCTCCAGCAACAAGGCCTTCACCTCCGGCACCAGCTCCGGCTGACGCACATAGACATGAGCGATCTGATGGTCCGCCAGCGCAAAGGCCGCCGACGCGCCGCAATCCAGCTTGTCCTCGCCCTGCTCCTCCCGCACCTTGAGCCAGCCGGCCATGCGCAGGATGCGGTTGATCGCGATATCGTTGCTGACCGGCGTGACCCCGTACTCGGACAGCGCGATGACGCGGCTGCCGTCGCGCTCCGCCTGCTCGATCAGTTCGCCGCACAACTGATCCACCGCCGCCACCTCCGCCGCCACCTCCGTATGGTCCGGCCCCAGCCTTTGCAGGCAGTAATCCAGATGCGGCAAGTAAACCAGGGTCAGCGTGGGCTGGCGCGAGCGGTACAGATGCAAGGCGCAGTCCGCGATCCAGCGGCTGGAGCGGATGTCCGCCGCCGGCCCCCAAAAGTGGAATAACGGGAAATCGCCCAGCTTCTGGCGCAGTTCCGCGTGCAGTTCCGGCGGGTTGCAGTAAAAGTCCGGGAGCTTGCGGCCGTCGGCCTTGTAGATGGGCCGCGGGGTCACGCTCCAGTCCACGTCGGCGTACATGTTGTACCACCAGAACAACTGCGCGCAGCTGAAGCCGGCGTGCAGGCGCCGGGCCTCGTGCCAGAGTTTCTCGCCCTGGATCAAGGCGTTGTTCTGCTTCCAGAACAGCGGCTCCGCCAGTTCGCGCGAATACCAGCCGTTGGCGACGCAACCGTGCGCCTGCGGCAGCTGACCGGTCAGATAGGTGGCCTGCGCCGGGCAGGTCAGCGCCGGCGTCACCGCGGTGATCGGGCGCTGCGCGCCGCGCTCCGCCAGCCGGCTCAGGTGCGGCGCGTGCCGCAGCAGCTGCGGCGTCAGGCCCACCACGTTGAGAACGAGGGTGCGTTGCATGATGTCAGTCCACGATGTCCACCTGCGGATTTTGGCCGCGCAGCACGGAGTTGCCCTGGTACAGCCGGCGCTGGTCCACCGCCAGCGGGCTGTTGGCTTCTTCGATGTCCAGACGGCCGCTCTGGGCGAAGAAGTCCAGCGGATTGCGCCAGACTATGGTTTCGATGTCGCGCTCGGCGATGCCGGCGGCGCGCATCGCCTCCACGGTCTTGGGCACTTTCAGCGGGTCGCTGACGCCCCAGTCGGCCGCGCTGTTGATGATGATGCGTTCGCTGCCGTACTGGCGCACCAGCGCCACCATCCTCGGTTCGTCCATCTTGGTGTTGGGATAGATGGAGTGGCCGGCCCAGCAGCCAGAGTCCAGCACCAGCGGCAGGGTTTCTTCTGTGTTGTGGTCGATCAGCACCCGTTCCGGCGCGATGCCGCTGTCGCGCACCAGGGCCAGGCTGCGCAGGGTGCCGGCCTTTTTGTCGCGGTGCGGGGTGTGGACCAGCGCCGGCAGGTCGAACTGTATCGCCAGTTCCAGCTGGCGGGCGAAGTAGCGCTCCTCGGCCTCGGTTTCGTCGTCGAAGCCGATTTCCCCCACCGCCACCACGCCGTCCTTGTCCAGATAACGCTCCAGCAGCGCCATCACGCCGTCGGCCACGTCCGGGTTGTTGGTTTCCTTGGGGTTGAGGCCCAGGGTGCAGAAGTGGCGGATGCCGAATTGCGCGGCGCGGAAGCGCTCCCAGCCCAGCAGCGACAGGAAATAATCGTCGAAGCTGCCGACGTGCCGCCGCGGCTGGCCCATCCAGAACGCCGGCTCCACCACCACGCTGATGCCGGCCCGGCTCATCGCCTGGTAATCGTCGGTGGTGCGGGAGGTCATGTGGATGTGCGGATCAAACATTTTCATGATGCAGTCCTTGCAGTAGGAAAACGACGTCGTCGGACACGCTGCGGCCGGCGGCGCGGCGCTCGCTGGCGTAAGCGGCCACCATCTGTTCCAGCTCCGGGCTCCAGCGCCGCTCCAGGCCGGCGATATGCCGCGCCGGCGCGCCGGTGAACAGCGCCTTGAGCACCAGCTGGTTGAAATTGAGATCGGGAAACTGTTGCGCCGGGTAGGCGTTGTCGCAGGCCAGCGCCTGGAACACGCCGGCCACGTGGCTGCGGCTGGCGTCGGTGGCCAGCGCCAGCCAGTCTTCCGGCCTGGGCAGCAGGATCAGCGCCTTGACCACCGCCTGCTGTTCCAGGCTGTCGCCGCCGCGATACAGATCGAAGGCCAGCGCCGCGCCGGCGCCGGCGGCCAGGGCGCGCAGCAGCAGCAGCGCGCGGCCGGCGTCGCCGGGCGACCAGGCTTCGGCGGCCAGCACATGCTGGGCCTGCAAGGCCTTGATCGCGCCCTTGGGCAACAGGGTCAGCGCCGCCAGTTGCCGGTTGGCCACGCTGAACAGCCGGCGCGCGGCGGCGGGCTCCGGCACGGCGGCGGTCAGGCGGCGACAGGACTCCAGCCACACCAGCGCCTGGGCGGCGTTGTGGCGGTCCGCCGCGTCCAGCAGGCTGGCGTGCAGTTGGTCCGCCAGCATGGTTTGCGTTTCCATCGCGCAGATTCTCCGTTCAAGTGCCCGGCACCCGGCGTTGCCAGCTCCGGGTCAGCCAGGCGGCCAGGACCGCCAGCGCCGCCCACTGCGGCAGGCCCGCGGCGGCGATGAACAAGGCGTCCGCCAGGGCGATGCCGGCAATCAGGCCGCCGACGGCGCGCGGCATGTCGCGGCCGGGTCCGGGCCGGGCCAGCCGCAGGCAATGCGCGCTCCAGCCCAGGCTGAGCAGCAGGAAGGGCAACGCCCAGGGCTGGAACGGTTGGCTGAGCAGGTAGAGCGGCGGCGCGGCCAGGCCCAGCAGCGGCGCCAAGCGGCCCAGGCCGGCGCGGCCTTCCTGCTTGGCCACGTAAGTCAGCGCGATCAGGTAAGCCAGCAGCGCCAGCGCCGCCAGCAGCAGCGGGCCGGACAGCGCGCCGGCGCCGAGCGCCAGGCCGCTGATCAGATAGACCTGCATCCGGCACAGGCCCATCAGCAGCGGGCTCAAGGGGTTGCCCTTGTGCCAGAGGTCGTAAAGCACCACGGTGGCGGCCAGACACAGGCCGGCCAGCAAGGCGGACAGGCCCAGCGCCGCCAGCAGGGCGACGCCGACGGCCAACTGCGCCGAGCCGGCCAGCAGCACCAGCCGGGCCGACGCCAGCCCGGCGGGTATCGGCCGTTCCGGCCGTTCGCGCGCGTCGATGTGGCGGTCGCAGACGTCGTTCAGATACATGCCGGCCACATAGATCAGCGACAGCGACAACAGCAGCAAGGCGAGCGGGCCGCCGGCCGCGACGTGGCCGGACAGCGCGGCGCCGACGAGGACGTTGCTCCACACCGTGGGCAGGTTGGACACCCGGCCCAGCCGCAGCGCCAGCGACCAGACCCCGGCCACGCGCCGGCGGGTCTGGCGCGCATGCCGCCGCGACAGCCGCCGCCGGGCGCTGGTCTTGGGTATGGGCAGCGCGGGCTGTCCGCTCATCGCAGCTGGCCCTCCGCCCATTGCAGTTCCCGGCAGATCGCCTCGCCCAGGTCGCCCTGGCGGTGGGCCGGCGGCAACACGCCCCAGCTATAGGTTTCCACTTCCAGATGTCCGCTCAGCGGGCGCTGGCGTTGCAGCGCCAGCAGCCGCGACAGAAAATCCTGGGTGCTGGCGAACGGCCCCAGCGCGGCGTGGCAGATGGGCACGTGGAAGTGGATGCGCCATTCGTCGGCCGGCTGCCGCGGCAACGCCGCCAGCGCCGCCGGCAGGTCCGGATAACGCCACAGCTCGCTGCCGCGCCGCGCCACCACTTGGTGCAGATAGGTGTCTTCGGCGAAGGCGCGCAGCGCCTCGGCCGCCATCCGGTCCGGCCGGGTCACGCGCAGGCCGGCGCTGAGCTGCAGCTTGGCGATGGCGATGCCGGCCTGGTCCAGTCGCGCCACCGCGTCTTCCGGCTGTTCGTACTCCACCGCGGCGTGGCAGGCGTCCAGGCATACGCCCAGGTGGCGGCGCACGATGGCTTCGGCCTCCTCGCGTTTGACGCCGCACCATTTGGCCACCTGGTTGAGCGCGGCCCGGCTCAGGAGGTGCAGTTCGAAGAAGGCGACTGCGTCTTCGCTGGTGGCCAGCAGGCAATCCGGTTCCGGTTCCAGCGCCAGCACGATGCGGCGGCCGCTGTCCTGCCGCAGCCGGTGCAGGAAGGCGGCGTGCTCCAGCAGATGGGTGGCGATCCACAGCGCGCCGCTGCCGTCGCCGCTTAGGTGCTGGCGGTAGCCGCCGGGCACGGTGCTGACGCTGCCGTATTCCAGTTCCGCCGGCAGCAGATCCGCCAGCAGCTGGGCCAGCCGGTTGCTGTAGATCAGCCGCTGCGGGTCGCGCCAGTCCGGCAGATAGACGCCGTCCTTCACCGCCTGGCGGTGGAAGGCGCCGAAGGGGAAGCCGTTGAGGGTGAACACATAGCATTGGTGCTCGGCCAGAAAATCGCGGAATTCCGCCTGCGCCGGCGGCTCTTCCAGTTGCCGCGCCGCCAGCGCGGACAGCCGCAGGCCAAGGCCGAACGGCCGGTCCGGCGCCACCCGCGCCTTGATGCGCGGCAGGTGGAAGCCCAGTTGAGCGCGCAATTCCTGCCAGCTTTCGCCTGGATGGATGTTGCTGCAGTAGCTCATGTGGACCGCGGGCAAATGGGGGGCCGACACGCTGTCCGGCCGTTGTTGGGGGTCAAGCAGCAACATGGTCATCGCTCCTGTCGCGCAGCCAGTCTATGGCCGCGTTCATCCGATCCGCGTCGATGGCGTGCACTTCCACCCCCTGCCCCAGACGCTGCAGCAGGGTGATGGTCAGATCGCCGCCAAGGTGTTCGCGGAACTCATCCAGCCCGGCCAGCACCTGGCGGCGCTCGCCGTCGCACCAGTCCAGCGCCGGGTGCCACAGCGCAAAGCCCAGCCGCAGCAGCAGCCGGTGCAGGCTGAGCTGGGCGGCTTCGCGCAACAGGCCGGTCAGCACCGCGTAGCGGCAGTCCAGCGCCAGGCCTATCGCCACCGCCTCGCCGTGGCGCAGCGCGTAGCCGCTCAGCGCTTCCAGCTTGTGCGCGGCCCAGTGGCCGAAGTCCAGCGGCCGGGCGCTGCCGAACTCGAAGGGGTCGCCGCCCTGGCCGATGTGGTTCAGGTGCAGTTCGGCGCAGCGCCGTATCATCCATTGCATCGCTTCGTCGTCGCCGGCGGCCAGCGCTTCGGCGTTGGCGTCCAGCCAGTCGAAGAAGGCGCGGTCGCGTATCGCCGCCACTTTCACCGCCTCGGCGATGCCGGCGATGCGGTCGCGGCGCGGCAGGCTGGCGATGAAGTCGTAGTCGTTGAGCACGGCGAACGGCGGGGCGAAGGCGCCGAGGAAGTTCTTGGCGCCGAAGGCGTTGACCGCGGTTTTGACGCCGACGCCGGAGTCGTTCTGCGCCAGCACGGTGGTGGGCATGCGCACCACGCGCACGCCGCGGTGTGTGGTGGCCGCGGCGAAACCGGCCATGTCCAGCAGCGCGCCGCCGCCGACGATGACCAGGCAGCTGTGGCGGTCCACATGGCATTGCTGCAGCCAGCTTTGCAGCGCGAGCAGCTGCTCCGGCTCGTTCTTGCACGCCTCGCCCCCCTGGGCCAGACGCGGCGGCGCGGCCAGTTCCAGCGCGGCGCGGTGACGCCGGGCGTAGCGTTCGAACGCGGCCGGCAGCTGCGGGTGGGCGGCGGCCACTTCTTGGTCGATGAGCGCCACGAAGCGGTGCCGCCGTTCCGGCTCCCGCCGACAGATGGCTTGCCGCAACAGCGGGTTGCCGGGGTCGCTCAGCAGGCCGCGCCCGAAATACACCGGGTATTCGAACGGCACGCTGAAACGCTGCATGGTCATGGCCCCGGCGCTGCGGCCGCCCGCGGCGTCGCTGAGGCCTGGCTTGCTGGCTGACAGTGGCATGGCTGTGCTCCTAGAAAACCGGTTCATGATCCGCCGCGCGCCGCGACATCCTCGCGCGGCGCGCCGACGAGGCGGAAGAGACGGCAAACGCGGTCCGGCGCTAACCGGACCGCTTGGGCGCTACTCCTCCGCCGACGCGTTTAATCGCTGGTGTCCATGCCTCCTTGCGTGTTGACGTAGCGATAGCTGGGCCCGGCCGTCTGCGCGCTGCCCGGCGCCACCGGGGTCTCCATCAGGCTGACCGCCTGCACCTTGAGGTCGTACATCAGGCCGATGGCGGTGTCGATGCGCTTGGGCTCGCCGTTGAAAGCCTGGTGCAGGGCGTTGAGCAGGCTGCTGTAGCTGTAGGCGTAGGCCTCCACCCTCACCTTGGCCTGGGTGTTGTCCTGGTAGTCGTAATCCTGCGGATTGGACACCATGGGGTAGACCCCGGCCGGGTCGTAGGGCACTTCCGCGCCGGCGTAGGCGTAGCCGCCGTCCGGGGTGCTGACGATGCGGCGGCCGTAGTAGATTTCGCCGAACTTGTAGTAGTGCGCCGGGTTGCCCGGCGATTGGTTCGGATTGGTGCTGGTGCCCTCGCCTTCAACGATGATGATGTTGATGGCGTGCAGGGCGCTGGCGATGTCCTTGATGGGGAACAGCCGCTCCGGCGAAAACCAGCCCAGCACCTGCTTGGGCACGGTGGCCGGAATGAAGATGCCGTCGCCCAGTTCCTTGATCTTCTTTTTGATCGCGTCGTAGAACTCGCCGATGGTGGCGTAGTCCGGCTCGTCCTCGGCGGCGAGCTTGGGCGTTTCCACCGGCACCGGGTCTTCCGGCTCCTCGATCACCATGAAGGTGTTGAACACCAACTCCTTGGAAAAGGGCTCGATGCCCACGATGAAGTCATCGCCGCCGATGGACATCGGCAAGGGCCCCGGATACTTGGGGATGAACGGCGGCTTGTTGATCTGCGGGTGGCCGCCGATGGAGATCAGAATATTGCCCGCGATGCACATGTGCAGCATTTCCTGCATCACGATGCTGTGGATCAGCTGGCGGATTTCCTCGTTGTAGCCCGGCTTCAGCGAAAACATCGCGGTCAGATAGGGCGGGATGGTGGCGTGCTCCAGTTCCACCGCGTTTTGCAGGTAGTAGTGCAGTTCGGCCGCGGTCTTGGCGGCGCGGATGCCGTGGATGATGCTGCGTTGCAAGCGAATCATGGCCTGTTCTCCCTCAATCCTTGGACGGCGCGGCTTTGCGCTGCGCCTGGCGTTGCATCACCACCGCGGTCTTGCCGGCAACTTGCAAGGCGTCGAGGCTCACCGCCACCGCGTCGGTGTCCACCGCTTGCGGCGCGGGCAGGACGGCGGCCTTGGCCGGCGGCGCGCCCTTGAGCGGTTTGCCCTGAGCGTCGGTCTGCTTCAGCCACTTGAGGATGATGGCGCGTTTGTCTTCGGACAGGTCGCGCGTCACCGGCATGTGATTGGGGTCGCTCATCGGCAGGGCGAACGCCAGTTTGAGGATGTCCACATGGCGCACCACGGAGTCGTAATCGCCCAGGTCCACCACGTATTTGCTCATGATGGGATAGAGGTTGCCGTACTGGACGAAGATGGGCCGGATATCGTCGTACCAGGTGGGGTGTTCCGGCACCGGCACGCGGTTGAAGGCCAGTACGCTGACAAAGTTCCAGTAATTGCTGACATAGCCCTGCGGCTGATGCTGCAGCTGGTAGCCGATGCCGTACAACTGGCCGTCGATATAGCCGCGCGGATTGCCCGGTCCGGCCGGAATCGCGCCTATCTCCGCGCGGCCGTGGCCATTGTCGTTGGTGTGGAAACAGGCCGGATAGTGCACCGCGTCCGCCGGCACGCTGATCCTGGGCGGCAGCACCGGTTTGTTGTGCGGCGGCGACGGCGGCAACGGTTGGCCGCCGCCCATCAGGGTGGCGCCGTTGGGCAGCAGTTCCACGTTCACCTGCGCGGACAGCGGCTTGCCGTAGCGGCTGGCGAAGAAGCTGACCGGCAGCTGCTGGCCGGCGTTCAGCCGCAGCACGTGTTCGTCGGAACGCACATAGAGACCGTCGATGGACTCCTGCACCAGCACCTGGAACACACCGCCGGACGGCGCCAGCAGCAACACAGGGCAAGCTTCCAGCGCCTGCCTGGCGCCGGGGATGGCCGAGTAATCGAAGTCCTGGATCGCCGCGGTCTGGCGATACCACTCGGACGGCTCGTCGCTGGCCGCCGCGCCCGGCTGCGGCGGGTCGTAGGCCACCTGGCCCAGCACGATGACCTGGTCCTTGGGCAGATTGCCGCTGATCGGCGCATGCGCCGGCTGTTTCAACACCCCAAGCGTCAAGGTGCCCATGTCGACGAAGGCGCCGCTGGCGTCGACGATGGGCAGCGCGTTGCCGAAGTCCGCGGTCAGCGTCTGGCGCTCCGGGTGGTTCTGGCACTGGAAGCTGTAGACGCCGCCGGAGGGCACCATCGGATATTCATTGGGGTTGGGGTCCAGCTGCGCGGTCATTTGCCGGCCCATGACGAAGTGCCGGGGTTCGCGGTCGTGGTAAGGACCGATGGTGCCGACGATATGGCCCTGGGTATAGCGGGGAATGGACGGGTCGCGGCCGTAGCCGAACAGATTGAACTCGATGGCCAGCAGTCCGTGCTGGCTGGCCTTGCGCAGCGCCTCCAGCACCGGCGAGTGGCTGTGCCCGTGCCATTGCACGTTTTCCAGGATGGACTGGTAGTTGGCGGCCAGCAGTTGGTCCGAGCGGATGCCCTGCTGCTGGCGCTGCCACAGATTCATGAAGCCCACCGGCAGCATGTCGCCGATGAACAACGCGCGCTCGACATTGTCGGTCAGCCGCACTTGCAAGGCCCAGATCTGGGACACCATTTGCTGCTGCGGGTCCAGGTCCGCCATTTTGCCCGGCGCGCGGCAATCGGCGTTTTCCATCGCCATGCCGATGATGGGGTCCTGCGCGCTGCTGGTGACCGGCTTGCCGTTGAGGCTGGCGCCGGTGACGCTGCAGCTGACGAAGCGGAAAATGGCGGTGCCCTGCGGGTTCCAACCGCCGTCGCCGCCGGTCGTGGACAACTGCTGGTATTCCTCCTTGAAAGCGTCGGAATCGTAATAACAGACATTGTTGTTGACGGTGGACACGTCCGACTGGAAGTAGCCGGAAAAGTGAATGCGGGGAGAGTCGAGATAACTCATGGCGGTTCCTTTACGGCTGCAAAGTGGCCCAACTCGGGTCGGGTTGAGCGTTGGCCTTGTCGGCCGCCGGCGCGTCGGTCTTGCCCTTGTCCGGGCAATCGGTGGCGAACAGGCAGCACCATTCCGGTTTGGCCGGGCACATCTCGGCCACTTTGAGCCAGGTCCGTTTCGGATCCGGCTTCTGCGCGCGGAAGTTGCTGTAGTTCTGGCTGACCATGGGCGCGTCCGGCGGAGAGCCGGGATCGCCAGAGAAGAAGAAGGACTGCGGGTGCCGGTACGGCGCGCCCTTGCCGCCGTCGCGGGTCGCTTGCTTGTAGAAGGCGTAGCCGAACAGGATGCTGCCCGGCTGCACTATCCGCGAGTACGCCTGGACGCTGCCGTTCAGGTGCGTGCTCTGCTCGGCGTTGTACGGCAGATGCTTGATGAAGTCGCGGCGCGGCGGGTGATTGTCCAAGGAGAACTGGCAGCACTGCGGCGTGCCCTTGGGCCGGTCCGCGTAGCGCAGGAAATAAGCCTTGTTGCCCAAGGACACGAAGGAGCAGCTGTACTGGTTGCTGCCGGGGAAGATGGGCAGGCAGCGTTTTTCATAGTGTTCCATCATCGCGCCGCGGCCGTCGCCGTCCGCCGGCACATAGCTGGCGTCGTAGTAGCTGGCGCCGTAGGACTTTTCGTAGTCCTGACCCTCGCTCATGCCGGCCGGCGGCGAGGCGTACGGCGGCGGGTATTGCTGGATCGCCGCCTGATTGAAGATGCGATACATGGTCCAATCGCTGACCCACCACTCGGGGAACAGCGGATCGCTGGGTTCGCCGGGCTTGCGCGGATAGACGCAACTGCCCGGCAACAGACAGCCTACGGTGTTGTGCACGCCGCCGGTGTAGTAGCTGTGACGCCCAGCCGGCGTGCTTTTCAAGGCCTTGAGCGCGGCGGCCGCGGAGGCCTCCGGCATGTCGGCGGCCTGGGCGCCGGCGGCGACGCAGGCCAGAAGCAGCCACCCCCAGCGCGCGCTGGCGGTGACAGACTGTTGCAATGACATCGATCGTGCTCCTTGTATTGGAACCCCCGGTGCCATCCGCCCCCTTGGCCGCCGCTTCCTGCCCGACGCGCTACGGACGGCGCCGCTTCACGGGCGGCTGACCCGCCCTCCCTGATGCAGCGCACTACGTATAGTCACTTAGTATTAACACACATAAAAACACATGCTTTTATCATGACTTGTAAGTGTGGTTATAGCCGGCGGCGGATCAGTCGCAAAGGAAAATGTGAAATGCGGACTAAAACGACGCGGGCGCGACAGTCCTCTTCCCGGCCTTGACCCCAAGCTCGGCGCTGGACGACAATCCACGACGCGCCGGCTTTCCCGACGCCGGGAACGCGGCCCGCGCAGGCCGGCAGCCGCCCCGCCATGGACTTGCCCGCTTCCGATCGGTCCCGGACAGGCTGCGCCGACATCAATTGGAAACCTCATCATGGCCCTCTCCTCCCTCCCCTCCGCCGCCGAAGGCCAAGCCACGCGTCAGCTGGGGCAGGCCATCGCCCAATTGCAGGCGCTGCGTCAGCAACATACGGAATTGGGCGTGCTGGACGCGGTGATAGACGAGTTGAGCCGCTGCCGCCAATCCATACGCCAGATCGCCAGCCGCCACCTGTTGGAACTGGACGCCGCCAACAGCAGCCTGGGCGCGGCCTTGCAACTGCTGTGGCAGAGCGCAGACGGCGGAACGCAAGACCAGCACCTCGCCTTCATGCTGGAACCGCTGCATGCGATGCAGCTGAATGCGGCCAGCGAGTTGAACCGCTTGCTCTAAGGGATTGATTCAACACGCAAGCCAGCCCCGACGGAGAGATCCGTCGGGGCTGGCTTGTTGACGCCGCGGCCCAGCTAAAGCGCCGCGCCTACACCGGCCCGCCCGTCATGCCGCCCGGCGCCGGATGCACATGGCCGGCCAGGCTCTTGCCGCTGGCCACCACGTCGCCGCCGGCGTTGTTGAAGCTGCCGCCGCTCTGGCTGATGTTGCCGGAGAAGCTGGCGCCGCTGCCGCCGGAACCGTTCAGGCCGCCCTGATAGGTGAGCAGACCCTTGACCAGCAAGGTGCCGCTGATCTCGGTGGCCGGCGCGTCTATGCTGACCTTGGCCCCCGCCTTGAGGACGATTTCCGCCCCGGCCTCCACCACCACTTTTTGCACCCCGCCGCTGACGGTGAGCTGATGCGCGGCGCGGTCGTATTCCAGCGTCGCGCCGTCGGCGAAGCGGCGATGCCATTTATCGACGCTGGCCACCGGCACCGCGTCGGCGGCGGAGAAAATGGCGCCCAACACCACGCCGTCCTCGCCGCGCGCGTCCAGCAGCACCGCCACCTGCTCGCCGATGTCCGGCAGCCAGTAGTCCTTGTCGCGGCCGCTCTTGCGGCTGAGCACCGGCAGCCAGGCGGTGCGCAGACGCCCCAACTCCGGCAGCCGCACGCGGACGCGCTGGGTATTGGCGTCCACGGCGGAGACGCTGCCGAACTTGAGGGTGGCCAGCGCTTCCGGCAGGGGTACGTCCATCATGGCTTGCTCCTCTCTTTTTGCGGGTTTTGGGCGGCGCCGGCGCTCACCCGTTTCAATTCCAGCTCGCACACATAGCCGTCCTGGCGGCTGATGCGGTGGCTGGCGCGCTGGATCTGGTAGCGGCCGGACAATTTGCCGAAGCCGTCCAGATCGATATTGCTGCCGGCGGCCAGCTGCGGCGAGCCGTCCACGGTGATGGACATGCGGGTGCGGTCCAGTTGGCGGCGCTCCAGCTCCGCCGCCGCCATCTGTTCGGCCTGGCGCTTGCCGGCGGCCTTGCGGGTGAGCTTGACGGTGTCCGCGCTGCTGGCCTTGCCGCCCGGCGCCTTGGCGTCGGCGCGCACGCTGGCGGTGCGCAGCGCGCGCTTGGCCGGGTCGTGATAGCTGACGTCCACCTGGGCCGGCACCTTGCTGAGCTGGTCCTGGGCCTGCCAGGCCATCAGCTGAGCCGGGGTGTAGCGGCGCACGCTGGCGCTCCGCATCAGGTCGCTGCGCTTCCAAAACACCAGCTTGCGGTTGTTGTCCATCACCTTGCAGACGTAGCCGTGCTGGTCCGCCACCCGTTGCAGGAATTGCAGATCGGTTTCGTGGTACTGGGTCAGCCGGTCTATGTTCACCGTCTCGATCTTGCCCTGCAGCTTCATCCGGTGGCGCTTGGCGATGCGCTGGGCCAGCGCTTGCAGCGTGATCTGCTCATAGGCGCGGCCGTTCTTGGTGCGCAGCGGGTGCTGCACGCCGGTGGCCAGCGCGCGGATGCGCACGGTGGACGGCGGCGAACGGTATTCCACTTCGTCAATGTCGAAGCTGCCCGCCGCCACCAGCGCCGCGCCGCGATAGCCCAGTTTGAGCGCCAGCGTGGCGCCCTTGTCCGGATACCAGCCGTCCAGCCAGCGGCCGTCCACGTCTTCCAATTCCACGTCCAACTCGTCGGATTCGCCGCTCAGGTGATCGGTATAGCTGACGCTGAGCGCGTGGCGAGCGATGTCGGCGGTAATGGATTTGCCGTTGTAGCTGAGTTCGAAGGCCGGCGTCGGCACCTCTTGCGCGCGGCTGTCGCTCATGAGCGCCTCCACGGCGGCAGTTGCTCCAGCGCCTCGCTGTCCGCGGCCTCCAGCACCGGAACGGCCAGGATCAGGCCGGCGGGCAGGGTTTCGCCTATGGGAATGTGGGCGTTGTTGGCGATCAGCTGCGCCATCTGGCCGACGTCGCCGTAATAACGCCAGGCGATCTGGTCCCAGCGTTCGTTTTCTTGAGTCACATGATTCAGGAACATGGCTTCACCTCAGGATGCGCCGCACCGCGGCCTTGGCGGCCAGGCCGGCCAGCGGCTCGGCCAGTTCGCGCAAGGCCACCTCGGAGCGGCCGTTGATTTCTTCGCAGGCGGCCAGCTTGTCCAGCACCTGGCCGGCCTGGGTGCCGGCCAGCAGCCGGCCCATCGCCGTCATATTGAGCTTGGCCTGCTGCAGGCTCTGGCCCACGCGCACCGCGTCGCCGGCCAGCTTGCTGTATTGCTCGAACTTGGCCATCTGCTCGCCGCTGACTTGCAGCCCGGGAGCCAGCGCCTGCACCTCCTTGAGCAGGCCGGGCAGCTTTTCCAGCGCCGCGGCCGGGTCTCGGCCGGCCAGCTGACGCAGTTCGCGCGCGGTGTTGATCACGGTCTTGACCTTGCCCACCACGCTTTTGACCTGGGCCACGGTCTTGGCCAGGCCGGCGATGTCGGCCTTGAAGCGCTCCAACCCGGCCGGCAGCTTGAGCTTGCCCGCGGGCAGGCTGGCGGCGGCCTTGGCCAGCGCCGGCTTGGGCTTGGGCGGCGCGTCGCCGCCGTACTCGCGCAGGCTGAGCTGGGCCTCCACCGCCAACAGGCTGCCGCTGCGGTCGGTCTGGCGACCGGTGCTCTGCAGTTCGGCGATGACGAAGCGGCCTTTGTAGTCGCCGTTGCCCAACACCAAGGCCAAGGCCTGGTGCTGCAGGCGCGCCGCCTGCAGCTTTTGCAGCTCCTCGTCCGGCTGGCAGTAGGCGGCGTGCAGCACCAGGTCGATGCGGATTTCGTCCAGCTTGTCGCCGACGAATTGCAGCACCGGCTTGCCGCCGATGCGGCCGTGTTCGGCGAAGTCGCTGCCGCTGCGCTGTTCCAGGCCGTCGAAATAACTGATCAGATCAAACTCGATATTGCCCAGTACCGCGTACATGGGTTGCCCTCCGAATGGGTGGAAAGAGAACCCGGCGCGCGAGCGCGCCAGGCTCCGCGGCTTTTAGAAAGCCCGGGTACGATGCTGCGAGCAAGAGCGAGACACGAAATGGTCGAGAGGGACATGAGCATTTCGAAGGTGTACTCACCGTGCCACGTCTCACGCAGCGCAGCTGAATCGCACGCCGGTTCTCAAGCGCGGGCGCTGTAACTGCGCCGTTGCCTGTCCGCCTCGTAGCGCCGCATCAGGCGTTCGAACTCGACGTAGGACAGCTGCACCGCCTGTTGCACCTGCTGCTTGACCGTGGCCGCCGCGCTGGCGGTGACGGTGATGTGCGGCGCGAAGGTGACGTTCATGCCGCCGCCGGCGCTCTTGCCCGGCGACTTGGCCGCCGCGCCGCCCTGTTGCAGGCCTTGCAGCTGCCGGGCGCGCACTTCCGCCTGGGCGGACACCGAGACGCTGGCCGTCACTTCCGCGCCGACCCCGCCGCGCTTGCCCGCCGACGCGCCGAAGTCCACCTTGGGCGGCCGCGACGGCGGCTGGGCGGCGGCAGGCGGCGCGGCGGGCGGCTGCTTGGCCTTGCCGGGCATGGGCGCGCCGTGAATGGCCTGGCCCACCTTGCCGCCGGCCCATTCCCCGGCGTACTTGCCGGCGAAGTGACCGATGACGCCGCCCACCAAGGTGCCGACGCCGGGCAGAATCATGCTGCCTATGGCCGCGCCCATCGCCGCGCCGCCGATGGAGCCGCCGGCCTTGCCGCCTATCTTCCAGTACTCCTTGTTCTTCTCGGTCTGGCTGCGATTGGACTTGCTGACGTTCCACGCCTCCTGGCCGGCCTCCAACGCCGTGATCACCGAACCGGCGACGCCGGCCTTGAGCAAGCCGCCGGTGCGCTTGAACACTTCCTTGCCGATGCCGAACCCGGCCTTGGCCACGCCGGCGCCGGCCTTCAACAAGGGCGCCGCGCGCTGGGCCGCCGCCTTGGCCAGCTTGGCCGCGCCGCCGATGCCGCCGCGCGCCAGCCCGGGCAGGCGCTTCAGCCCCGCTCCGACGCGGCTGGCCACCGAACCCGCCGCCCTGGCCGCGCTCTGCGCGCCGGCCTTGGCCTTGCCCGGCAGGCTCTTGAGCCAGTCCCCGGTTTTCTGCGCACCGCTACGCAGCATGCCGGGCACCTGCTTCAGCGCATTGCCCAAGCCTTTGATTCCGGCCTTGGCCAGCACCGCGCCGCGACGGAAGGCTTCGCCGATGCCGCCTGGCAGGCCGCGGCCCTTGGGCAGCCGCCGCGGACGCGGGCTCCGTCTGGGGCTCGGTCTCGGCTGCGGGCTTGGCCTCCGTTTCGGGCTGGGCTTGGGACGCGGCTTGGGCCTGGGTCGCCGCTCTTTGCGGCCGCGCTCGCGCCGGCCGTCCTTTTTCTCTTTCTTGCGACGTTCGTCCCGATCCGGGTCCATGCCGTCGCCGGGCTTGTCGATGTCGCGCGTGGCCGGCTGGCAGCAACAGCAGCAGTTCTCGGGCTTGGCCTCCATGCAGCCGCCGGGCTTGTCCGTCTGGCTCTGGCTGCTTCCGGGTTTGTCCGTCTCGCTCTGAGTGGCGCCCGGCTTGTCTTCCTTGAACCATTCGCTGCCGGCGGCCCAGAGCTTGCTCAGCAAGCCGCCCTTGGTGTCCTGGTAACGGCGCAGCGATTTGCCCACCTTGTCGCTGATCTCGCCGGCCTTGGTCGCGCCGTCCTCCAGCTCTTTCACCGAGCCGAGCAGGCTTTCCACGCTGGGCAGCTTGCCGCCCAGCAAGGGGTTGAGCTTGCCGTGCACATAGCGCAGCGCCTTGTTGCCCATGCCTTGCGACAAGGTCTTGTGCACGGTGCCGGCCGCCTTGGCCACATCGCGGCTGATGCTGCCCACCTTGTCGTTGAATTCGATCAGGGGCGTGGCGTCCGGCGCCGGCAGGCCTTGCAATAGACGAATGGCGGAACGGATCTTGCCGCCGCCGGCCTTGCCTTTGGCCGCCGCGCCTCCCGCCTTGCCCGGCTGGGCCGCCTTGGCGCCGTCTTCTTTCAGCAGCGTCTCACTGGCGGCGGCGATCTTGGCCAGCACGCTGCCCGGGGTGTCGGCGTAGCGGCGCAGCGCCTGGCCCACTCTGGCCGCGCCCTTGGCGACGGTGTCGCCGGCGTCGCGGGTGCTTTCCAGCGCGCCCAACATGGCGTCCACGCTAGGCAGCTTGCCGCCCAGCAAGGGATTGAGCTTGCCGTGCACATAGCGCAAGGCCTTATTGCCCAGGCCTTTGGACAAGACTTCGTGGGTTTTGCCGGCGGCGTCGGACAGCCAGCGCGAGGACAGCTGAACAGCGTCGGCCACGCCTATCCATCGCTGGATGCCGGGCGTGCGCAGACGCTGAAGGGTGGATTCGAGATCGGGCGGCGCGTCCTTGGACTTGTCGCCGCCGTCCCCGCGCGGGGTCGGGCGCTTGGGCACGGTCGGCGGGCGCGGATTGCAGGTGGCGTCTTTTTGCCGCTCCTGGCTTTCCAGCACCCGCTGTTCCACTTCGATCACCGCCTTGACCTTCACCGAGGCCTGCAGCTCGACGCGGCACTTGGCCACCATCTCGCTGACCTGGGACACGCCGGGCAGGGCGAGCTTGACGCCCTGCCCGCGCTTGACGCTGTCCAGCCAGGCGTCGTGACGCCGGCGCAAGCGGTCCAGCGTCAATTCCAGCTTGCGGTGATCCCGTTCCAGCTGCGGCAGATCCAGCGCGGCGAAGGCCTTGCGGGAACGCTCCACGCTGTCGCTCAGCTCGCGCTGGCGGTCGCGCAGGCGCAAGCTGGTCTTGCCCAGTTCGTCCAAGGAGGCGCGGGCGGAACGGAAGGCGTTGTCGAAGACCCCGGACAGCGTCGCTCCCACCTTAAGACCGATGAAAAACTCGCTTACCATGGTGTTAGCCTGTGAGTATGAGGGGAAGGCCGCCAAACCAGCTCCGGCGGCTCCGGGTGGGGCCGGCGGGCGTCCTGACGGACGGGCCGGCCCCGGACCGCGCGGACGCGCGGCGCAGGAAAAATCAGTCTCGATCCAGCCACTGCTGTTCGCGCTCGTGACGGCGCTGGATCTCTCGCTCCGCCACCTCGCACCAAAACCAGTAGTCGTCCATCGCCAGCGCGTCGATTTCCGACGGCGGCAGGCCCAGCACGGTCAGCAGCGCTTCGTCGAATTCCTTAAGCGTCGTCGGAGACGCCCACCATGTCGCGAAAGCAGTCCGCCAGCGCGCGGCTGTCGGCGATGTCGAGCTGGTCGATATCTTCCAGCGTCAGGCCGGTCATGCGCGCGAACAGGAAATCCTCCTGGTCCGCGTCGTCCTGGCTGTGATGACTGGCGGCTTTGAGATCCGCGCGCTTCAGGCGGCTGATGTCCAGGCTGTCCAGACGTTCGCCGGCGGCGTTGGTGAACGGGTATTTGAGTTTGATCTTCATGTGAGCTCCTTGGTCGCGGGCTGCGTGGTTGATGAGCTTCATTGTCCGGTTTACGGCCCGTCGGGTCTGTTAAAGCCCTTTAGGGAAAGGCTTGAAGCCGCCGGTCGCCTCCCCGCGGCTCCGGCGGACCCAGCCAAGCCGGGTCCAGCCTCGTCCGCGCGGAAAGAGAGAAACAAGCCGGCCGGCGGCCGGCCCTCCATCAACCGCCGATATTGCGACGGTACAGTTCCAGCATGTCGTTGCCGCCCACCCGGAAGATGTTGGCCAGGTAGTCCAGCTCCAGCACGTCCTCGCCGTCCACGACCTGCTTGATGTAGGTGGCGGAGAAGGAAGAGCTGAAATCGGCGTTTTCATGCTGCTTGTAGGTGCCCAGCGGGTTCTTCTTGAACATCACGGTCAGGAAGGTCACCAGGCTGACCTGCTGCAAGCGGCCCTGCGCGCCGTAGGTCTCGATGCTGGAGCGGGCCTGCAATTGCACCGCCTGGAACGGATTGGCGATGATCTTGGCCACGTCCTTGTACAAGGAGTTCCACTTGATCTCGCCTTCCAGCTTGTCGAAGCCGGCCGGCAGCTCGATCTTGCCTACCATGCCCAAGGCCTTGTGCTCCTGCATGATGGCGGACACGTCCGGCAGCTTGATCTCCTCGGCGCGGCCCAACAGCGAGTTGCCGTTGATGTAGATGTTGGCGTTGGTGATGCGGTTGATTTCAATCTTGCCTGCCATGATCAATTGCCTCCCTTCAGGCTCAACAGGTATTCCGAGGTGATCTCGGTCTCAAAGGTCAGACGTTCCAGCGGCGGCGGCACCGTGTACTTGTAGCTGATCAGCAGATGGCCGGCGGCCAGCTCGGTCTCCGGATTGCGCGCCACGTCGAACCAGGCCTTGAAGCCCAGCAGCGCGCCGTCGCCGATCAGCTTGCGGCCGTAGCCGTTCACCGACTCCACCAGCGCGTCGATGGTGGCCTGGTTCAGCGGCATGTCGATGAACTGCTGGCTGAAATAGCGGATCGACTCATTGATCACGTCGCCGGTGCGGCGCACGTTCTCGAAGTTGCGCATATGGCTGACGGTGGGCCAGGCGGCGGTGCGGTTGCCCCACAGGCGGAAACCCGAACCAAAGCTGGAGAACACCGTGGTGATGCCCTGCTCGTTCAGCAGGTTCACCTCGGACTGCGGATCGTCAATCATCGCGGTCAGCTGGCGCTCCACGCCGATGACGCCGGCCAGCTCCTGGTTGGAACTGGACCACCAGAAGCCCTTGTCGTTGTCCACCTTGGCGCGCAGGCCGGCGGCGCGGGCCGACAGCGGCTCCAGACGGGTGTCGTTGGTGGCCGGGTCGAACACCTTGACGTGCGGATAGCACAGGCGAACGCGGTCGCTGGAGGTGTTGAAGTTGATGCCGCCGGCCGGGCCGCGGCCCGCTTGCGCCTGGGCGAAGCTGGTGCCGATGGGCGCGTCGACATAGGCGATGGCGTCCAGCTTGTCGGCCATGGCCGCCATCGCGCTGGCCACCGAGTTCTGAGTGCAGAAGCCCGGCGCGATCAACAGCTTGGCGAAGAAGCCGAAACGGTTATAGGTGTCTTGCAGCGCCTTCAGGCCGGTGCGGTTGCCGGCGGCGTTGACCGCGCCGATGATGTCGGCGGCGGTGACCTTGGCCGGGTCGGCGTAGTCATAGCTGACTTTCAGGCCGGCGCCGGCGGCGATGGCGCCGTCCTTCAGGCGGGTGATCTTGCCGTTGACCGCGTCCAGCAGGTAGTCAGTGCCGGCCACGTAGGCGGTGGCGCCGTCGGCGCTCTTCACCGTCACGTTCAAGAGCGCCGCCTTGGCGGTCTTGCCCTGGCCGGTGGCCGCGTCCAGCGTCATGGCCTCGCCGGCGACCGAGCTCTTGTGCAGCGCCGGGTCCAGCACATTGATCACCACCACGGTGCCGGCGCCGTGATCGTAGATCGCGTTCAGCGCTTGCGGAATGGTGAAGCCGGCCAGCTGCGGGCCAAAGGCCGCCCCGTCTTTTTCCGACAGGCACAACACCGGGGTATTGGCCGCTTCCGGCGCCAGCGGCGCGGTGCCGATCAGGCCGATCACCGCCGATTTGACGGTGCGCACCGGGCGCGCGCCGCGTTCCACTTCAATGGTTTCCACGCCATGCAGATAATTGGCTGCCATGCTCAAGCTCCTTGTTCAGCGCTAGGGGACGTCGATGCCGCCGCTTGCGGCAACGGGCTCAGATGCTGCAAGGCCAACAGCACGCGGGTGTAATCGTGCTGTTCCGGCATCTCCACCTCGGCGCCGGGAAACAACATGATTTCCTGGCCGTCGGCCAAAGTGACGCCGCTGATCGGCCCGGAATACAAATACTTCATGCTTGCTCCTCCTTAGTGACTGCGGTTAACACAGGCTCATGCCCCGGGGCCGCCTCCGCCACCTGCAAGGTGTCGGCGGCCAGCGAAATGGCGTAACGGGCGATGCCGTCGCTGAAGCCCAAAAAGGTTTCGCTCGACAGACAGGCGGGTCGGCAATCCGGCGCGGAGAATCCCAGGCAGGCGCGCCGCGCCGCGTCCAGCGCTTCCGTATCGTTGACTTGCGCGCCGGCGCGCCGCAGCAGCAGCGTCAGCTCCAACTGCAGCGTACGCAGCTGGCAGACGCCGGCCACATCGCGCGGCAAGGCGAATTGGCTGCCTCGATAGCTCAACAAGAGCGCGCCTTGCGGATGTTCAAGCCGGTAATCGGCCGGCGCGGCGCAATGCTCGACGCTCAATGACGGCAAAACGCCGCGCAAACGCGCCAACAGCGCGTCAACGATTTGGGAAGTGCTGGCCACGGGCGGGCTCCTGGACATCGTGGGAAGAAAGGCGAGATCACTCGCAAGGACGGTTGCCGACGACGCCTGGCCATCGAACGAGGGCAAGGATGCGCCATCGTCCCCATTGCGGTCTTTTAACCCTCTTTACAGAAAGCCGGACCGCGCCGGCGCTGACAGCCGTCATCCGGGCCGCGCGCGCGAAGACGGCGATAATGGCCGTCATCGATACCGCCGCCAAAGGACAACGCCATGCAAGCACGCTTTCGCAGCAAAGGACCGGAACTGCTCGTCGACCTGGCCCAGCACGTAGCCATGACGCTGAAACAGCTCGCCAACACCGAACAACAACAAGCGGAGCAACTGGGGCAGGAAATCGCCGAACGCATGGCCAAACACTGGGGCGGACAGAACATCTACTTCCCCATCGGCTTGTCCTATCAGTCCTCTCTGCGCGACCAGCAGATCTACGGCGAATTCACCGGCGGCAACCACGCCGAACTGGCGCGTCGCTACGGCGTATCGCTGCAATGGATCTACAAAATCATCAAGACGGAACGCCAAAGGGAGCTGGAGCAACGCGCCGGGCAGACCGGCTGAGCACGCCCCGCCGCGCCCATGAAAAAAGCCGCTCCTCCAAAACCGGAGAGCGGCTTTTCTGACTCAGACTTTAAACAAACTCAATCCAATAAAGGCTTGATTTAAAACATTTATAGTAATTTTCTATTAAATATAGTTTTAATATATTAATTTTTTCCTGGAATCAATCCGGATACCGCCTATACCTAGAAGGCCACACCACCACAGCGGCCACAGACCGCTGAGCGCAACGTCACTAGATCAAACGGGGTATCCACATGACACATCCAGCGCCTCTCGCCGCCATGGCTTTCCTGTTGCTGTCGTCTTTTGCTCACGCCGACGGCGGGGTCATCACCTTCAGCGGCCGCATCGTCGAAGCCCAATGCCCGTTGGCGCTCGACGCGCCCAGCCGCGTCAACGGCCCCAGCCGGCTGGAAGTCGGCAAATGCAAGGCGCCGGTCCATATCCAGGCCCTCGCGGCCAACGGCGAGAACCTGCCGGTGCGCGCCAACGCCGACGCCCTAGCCAGCAGCCAGGTCGCCGCCAAAGGCTACGACCTGGATCGCAGCGACAAGCTGCGCAGCTTCAATATCCTCACGCCCAAAGACAAGCCGCGCGGCCAACTAGTGGTCAGCTATTACTGACGGCCGGACATAACAAAGCCTCCCTTAGGGGAGGCTTCCGTGTCGCCGTTCAACAGCACAATGCATAAAGCCCAGCTCGTGTGAGCTGGGCTTTGCAATGGGGCGTCTGGCGGTGTCCTACTTTCACATGGCGAATGCCACACTATCATCGGCGCTAAGGCGTTTCACGGTCCTGTTCGGGATGGGAAGGCGTGGGACCACCTCGCTATGGCCACCAGACATAAACTGGTACAAACTTGAAGAAGCCTAGGTCGATACTCGATCAACCCACATATATTCGGTATTCAATTGTGTCGCACAACCACTATCTCGTCACTCGGTTTCCCAAGCCACTCAAATGATAGGATCAAGCCTCACGAGCAATTAGTATCGGTTAGCTTAACGCCTCACAGCGCTTCCACACCCGACCTATCAACGTCCTGGTCTCGAACGACTCTTCAGGAGGGTCAAGCCCTCAGGGAAGTCTCATCTTCAGGCGAGTTTCCCGCTTAGATGCTTTCAGCGGTTATCTCTTCCGCACTTAGCTACCCGGCAATGCGACTGGCGTCACAACCGGTACACCAGAGGTGCGTCCACTCCGGTCCTCTCGTACTAGGAGCAGCCCCCGTCAAACTTCCAACGCCCACTGCAGATAGGGACCAAACTGTCTCACGACGTTTTGAACCCAGCTCACGTACCACTTTAAATGGCGAACAGCCATACCCTTGGGACCGGCTACAGCCCCAGGATGTGATGAGCCGACATCGAGGTGCCAAACACCGCCGTCGATGTGAACTCTTGGGCGGTATCAGCCTGTTATCCCCGGAGTACCTTTTATCCGTTGAGCGATGGCCCTTCCATTCAGAACCACCGGATCACTATGTCCTGCTTTCGCACCTGCTCGACTTGTCGGTCTCGCAGTTAAGCTACCTTTTGCCATTGCACTATCAGCACGATTTCCGACCGTACCTAGGTAACCTTCGAACTCCTCCGTTACACTTTGGGAGGAGACCGCCCCAGTCAAACTGCCTACCATGCACTGTCCCCAATCCGGATCACGGACCAAGGTTAGAACCTCAAACACACCAGGGTGGTATTTCAAGGACGGCTCCATGAGAACTAGCGTTCCCACTTCATAGCCTCCCACCTATCCTACACAAGTCTGTTCAAAGTCCAATGCAAAGCTACAGTAAAGGTTCACGGGGTCTTTCCGTCTAGCAGCGGGGAGATTGCATCTTCACAAACACTTCAACTTCGCTGAGTCTCAGGAGGAGACAGTGTGGCCATCGTTACGCCATTCGTGCGGGTCGGAACTTACCCGACAAGGAATTTCGCTACCTTAGGACCGTTATAGTTACGGCCGCCGTTTACTGGGGCTTCGATCAAGAGCTTGCACCCCATCACTTAACCTTCCAGCACCGGGCAGGCGTCACACCGTATACGTCCACTTTCGTGTTGGCACAGTGCTGTGTTTTTGTTAAACAGTCGCAGCCACCGATTCTCTGCGACCTCTCAAAGCTCCTCCCGCAGGGGATTCACTCTAAGAGGCATACCTTCTCCCGAAGTTACGGTATCAATTTGCCGAGTTCCTTCTCCTGAGTTCTCTCAAGCGCCTTAGAATTCTCATCCTGCCCACCTGTGTCGGTTTGCGGTACGGTTCTTATGCAGCTGAAGCTTAGTGGCTTTTCCTGGAAGCGTGGTATCAGTCACTTCAGGTCCGTAGACCCTCGTCATCACGTCTCGGCCTTAAGGGGCGGCGGATTTGCCTACCACCCCAGCCTACCGGCTTAAACAGACTATTCCAACAGTCTGATGACCTAACCTTCTCCGTCCCCACATCGCACTGCATAAAAGTACGGGAATTTTAACCCGTTTCCCATCGACTACGCTTTTCAGCCTCGCCTTAGGGGCCGACTCACCCTACGCCGATGAACGTTGCGTAGGAAACCTTGGGCTTTCGGCGAGCGGGCTTTTCACCCGCTTTATCGCTACTCATGTCAGCATTCGCACTTCTGATATCTCCAGCATCCCTTACGAGACACCTTCACAGACCTACAGAACGCTCCCCTACCATCTGCACTTACGTGCAAATCCGCAGCTTCGGTTATCAGTTTGAGCCCCGTTACATCTTCCGCGCAGGACGACTCGACCAGTGAGCTATTACGCTTTCTTTAAATGATGGCTGCTTCTAAGCCAACATCCTGGCTGTCTATGCCTTCCCACCTCGTTTACCACTTAACTGATCATTTGGGACCTTAGCTGGCGGTCTGGGTTGTTTCCCTCTTGACGATGGACGTTAGCACCCACCGTCTGTCTCCCATGCTCGCACTTTCCGGTATTCAGAGTTTGCCATGGTTTGGTAAATCGCAATGACCCCCTAGCCATAACAGTGCTTTACCCCCGGAAGTGATACATGAGGCACTACCTAAATAGTTTTCGGGGAGAACCAGCTATCTCCGAGTTTGTTTAGCCTTTCACCCCTATCCACAGCTCATCCCCTAGTTTTGCAACACTAGTGGGTTCGGACCTCCAGTGCGTGTTACCGCACCTTCATCCTGGCCATGGATAGATCACTCGGTTTCGGGTCTACGCCCAGCAACTAAATCGCCCTATTCGGACTCGGTTTCCCTACGCCTCCCCTATTCGGTTAAGCTCGCTACTGAACGTAAGTCGCTGACCCATTATACAAAAGGTACGCAGTCACGGAACAAGTCCGCTCCCACTGTTTGTATGCATCCGGTTTCAGGTTCTATTTCACTCCCCTCCCGGGGTTCTTTTCGCCTTTCCCTCACGGTACTGGTTCACTATCGGTCGATCATGAGTATTTAGCCTTGGAGGATGGTCCCCCCATCTTCAGACAGGATTTCTCGTGTCCCGCCCTACTTATCGTACGCCTAGTCCTTGGAATGCGTTTTCGTGTACGGGGCTATCACCCACTATGGCGGTCCTTTCCATGAACCTTCCACTAACACAATCCATAACACGTACAGGCTCTTCCGCGTTCGCTCGCCACTACTAACGGAATCTCGGTTGATTTCTTTTCCTGCAGCTACTTAGATGTTTCAGTTCGCTGCGTTCGCCTCCTCAGACCTATGGATTCAGTCTGGGATCTCCTTGCGGAGGGGTTTCCCCATTCGGACATCGCGGGATCAAAGCTCTATTGCCAGCTCCCCCGCGCTTTTCGCAGGCTTACACGTCCTTCTTCGCCTATGATCGCCAAGGCATCCACCAGATGCACTTAGTCGCTTGACCCTATCATTTCAGTAACCTAGATCACCAAAACAACAAGTGTGTTTGTGCGACGACTACACCGCCCCTTTTGATATGGCGACGTAGCCTAGATACAATCAAATACCCAAGATGACGATCCGTCCACGTAAAGAGTTAACTCTACGTTTCCTTCTCGCCGTCTTTATATATTCGGCTTCTTCAGTTTGTTAAAGATCAGTGCGTTCAAACAACGCGATCACAGTACTCATCCAAGCACTCTGATCGCGAGACTCAAACTCGCGAATAACCGATAGGCTGTAAGTACTCGATCAACAACCTTCTCTAGAAAGGAGGTGATCCAGCCGCAGGTTCCCCTACGGCTACCTTGTTACGACTTCACCCCAGTCATGAATCCCACCGTGGTAAGCGGCCTCCTTACGGTTAGCCTACCCACTTCTGGTGAAACTCACTCCCATGGTGTGACGGGCGGTGTGTACAAGACCCGGGAACGTATTCACCGCAGCATGCTGATCTGCGATTACTAGCGATTCCGACTTCACGCACTCGAGTTGCAGAGTGCGATCCGGACTACGATCGGTTTTATGAGATTGGCTCCACCTCGCGGCTTCGCGACCCTCTGTACCGACCATTGTATGACGTGTGAAGCCCTGGTCATAAGGGCCATGAGGACTTGACGTCATCCCCACCTTCCTCCGGTTTGTCACCGGCAGTCCCATTAGAGTGCCCAACTTAATGATGGCAACTAATGGCAAGGGTTGCGCTCGTTGCGGGACTTAACCCAACATCTCACGACACGAGCTGACGACAGCCATGCAGCACCTGTGTTAACGCTCCCTTTCGGGCACCGCCACATCTCTGCGGCGTTCGTTACATGTCAAGACCAGGTAAGGTTTTTCGCGTTGCATCGAATTAATCCACATCATCCACCGCTTGTGCGGGTCCCCGTCAATTCCTTTGAGTTTTAACCTTGCGGCCGTACTCCCCAGGCGGTCAACTTCTCGCGTTAGCTACGCTACCAAGGATTCAAACCCCCAACAGCTAGTTGACATCGTTTAGGGCGTGGACTACCAGGGTATCTAATCCTGTTTGCTCCCCACGCTTTCGTGCATGAGCGTCAGTGTCATCCCAGGGGGCTGCCTTCGCCATCGGTATTCCTCCGCATCTCTACGCATTTCACTGCTACACGCGGAATTCTACCCCCCTCTGACGCACTCTAGTCGTGCAGTCTCCAATGCCGTTCCCAGGTTAAGCCCGGGGCTTTCACATCAGACTTGCACAACCGCCTGCGCACGCTTTACGCCCAGTAATTCCGATTAACGCTTGCACCCTACGTATTACCGCGGCTGCTGGCACGTAGTTAGCCGGTGCTTATTCTTCCGGTACTCTCAGACCCAGCGGTTATTAACCACTAGGATTTGCTCCCGGACAAAAGTCCTTTACAACCCGAAGGCCTTCTTCAGACACGCGGCATGGCTGGATCAGGCTTGCGCCCATTGTCCAAAATTCCCCACTGCTGCCTCCCGTAGGAGTCTGGGCCGTGTCTCAGTCCCAGTGTGGCGGATCATCCTCTCAGACCCGCTACTGATCGACGCCTTGGTGAGCCTTTACCTCACCAACTAGCTAATCAGACATCGGCTGCTCGTATAACGTGAGGCCTTTCGGTCCCCCACTTTCCCCCTCAGGGCGTATGCGGTATTAATCCGGCTTTCGCCGAGCTATCCCCCATTACACGGTACATTCCGATGCATTACTCACCCGTTCGCCACTCGTCAGCGGTGCAAGCACCCTGTTACCGTTCGACTTGCATGTGTAAAGCATGCCGCCAGCGTTCAATCTGAGCCAGGATCAAACTCTTCAGTTCAATTCCAAGCAAATTTTCTGGCACGCAAGATCAAAGAAACATCGAGACATTTCTCGTCTTGCAGTGCAAGTGTTTGGTCATCGACCGAGCACTTACACCTATCGGTTATTCGTTCTGTTAAAGATCGGTGCAGGTCGCTGCGTTTCGTTTCCGCCGCTGCGTTGTCTGCTGAGGAGGTGAAATATACGTTACAGCCCCCGCTCCGTCAACACCTATTTTGAAAAAAGAGAGGATTTTTAAGATATCACAACCTAAGTCAATGATTTAAATGAATATTCTCCATAAAGGATTTTACAAGAACTTTTGGGCAAGCCGGAAAACAAGGCTTCCCAGCTTGTTGTCGTCGGCAGATAAGCTGCGAAAGCGGGCAGATTTTCCCCATTTTTTCCGAAAAACCCGCTTTTCGGCAAATTATTCGACGCAGACTTTATGCCTTAGTCATTAATTGTTAAGCTAAGCGCATCCCCACCGCCCAGGAGCCCTCCTCATGCAGCAAACCTTGCGTCAACGATTGGAGGGCCTGCCCGCGCCGTTTTACGCCTTGATGCTGAGCGACGTGCTGAGCGGGCTGGCGATGGGCGCCGGTTACGTCGCCATCAGCTGGTGGGTGGTGCAATCCGGCGGCGCGCGCGATATGGCGTGGTTCGGCTCGATCACCGCGCTGGTGATGTTGCTGTCGCTGCCGCTGACCGCGCCCTTGGGCGACCGCCTGCCCAAGAACCGGCTGATAGGCGGCGGCATGCTGTTGGCGATGTTGAGCGCCCTGCTGTTGGCGCTGATGGCGGCCATGGGCTGGTATCGCATCGGCTGGGTGATTGCGGTGGAGTCGCTGGCCATGCTGGCCTGGTCCATCGTGCTGCCGTCCATGCTGAGCATCGCCGCCGAGATGGTGCCGGCGGCCAGACTGGGCGATGCGCTGTCCTTGCAGAAAAGCTCGCAGTCGGCGGGCAATCTGATCGGCCCGGTCTTGGGCGGCGGCCTGATGGCGGCGACCTCGCCCACCCTGACCCTGCTGGCCTATGCCTTCTTGCTGGTGGTGGCCGCCGCGGCCTCCTTATATGTGCGCGTGCCGCCGCGCGCGGCAGGCGCCGTCCGCAGCCCCTGGCTGGAAGATATCTGCAGCGGCTTGTACGCGCGCTGGCGCATTCCGCTGGAACGCTATTGGACCTTGGCGGTATTCATCACCCTGGTGGCCTTCATGCCGCTGGTGACCACCTTGCTGCCGGTCAAGCTGCATGCGCTGGGTTTGTCCGCCGCCTGGCTGGGCGGTTGCGAGGCGGCGATCAGCGCCGGCATGCTGCTGGGTTCGCTATGGTTCACCCATGTGCTGCTGCGCCGCTTCAGCCGTTACCAGGCGCGCACCCTCGGCATGCTGGTCTGCGGTGTATTGATGCTGGTGGTGGCGCTCAGCGACAACCCTTGGCTGATCCTGGCCTGTTTCGCGGTGATGGGGCTGATGTTCGCGCTGAACCAGCTGATCGGCCAGACCCACCGCACGCTGGCGGTGCCGGAGAATTACCGCGCGCGCTTTTCCGCCATCAATGTGATGCTGGTGAAGATAGGCTCGATGCTGGGGCCGGCGCTGGCCGGAGCGCTGCTGCATGTGCTGCCGCTGGACCGGGTTTATCTGATCTTCGCGTTGCTGCATTTGGCCACCGTGCTGCCCATGCTGCTGTTGCCGGGCTTGAAGGCTTTCCTGGAGCTGGACCACGAGGAGGTGAAGGATTGGTATTGGCGGCATCACCCGGAGGCGTTCCGCGATTTGGCGGCCATGCCAGCCGCCGCCAAGCCGGCCTGTGAGACGCGCTGAGGCGGATGCAAAAACGGCGGCCATCGGCCGCCGTTCGCGTTTCAATATATAAGGAGTGGATCAGAGCACGTAACGCGCCAGATCTTCTCGCTCGGCCACCTGCTCCAGCTTGCTGTCGACATAGGCGGCGTCGATCTCGCAGCGGCCGGCCTTGGCGTCGAACGCCACTTCTTCCAGCAGCTTTTCCATCACGGTGTAGAGACGGCGCGCGCCGATGTTCTCGGTTTTTTCGTTGACCCGCCAGGCGATCTCGGCCAGACGCTGGATGCCGGATTCGGCAAACTCCAGTTCCACGCCCTCGGTGGCCATCAACGCCTGGTACTGACGGGTCAGGCAGGCGTTGGTGCTGGTGAGGATGGCCTTGAAGTCGTCCACGGTCAGCGAGGAGAGTTCAACGCGGATGGGCAGACGGCCTTGCAGTTCCGGGATCAGGTCCGACGGCTTGGACAGCTGGAAGGCGCCGGAGGCGATGAACAGGATGTGGTCGGTCTTGACCATGCCGTACTTGGTGGACACAGTGGTGCCTTCCACCAGCGGCAGCAGGTCGCGCTGCACGCCGGCGCGCGAGACGTCGGCGCCGCCCTGGCCTTCGCTGCGGCTGGTGACCTTGTCGATCTCGTCCAGGAACACGATGCCGTTCTGCTCGACGTTCTTCAGCGCTTCGGCGCGCAGTTCCTCGTCGTTGACCAGCTTGGCGGCTTCCTCGTCGATCAACTGCTTGCGCGCCTCCGTCACCTTCATCTTGGCCGTCTGTTTCTTGCCGGAGCCCATGCCCTGGAACATGCCTTGCAGCTGGCTGGCGAAATCCTCCATCCCCGGCGGGGCCATCACATTCATCTGCGCCGCCGGCGCGGCGATTTCGATTTCGATCTCTTTATCGTCCAGCGCGCCTTCGCGCAGCATCTTGCGGAATTTCTGGCGGGTGGAGCCGTCTTCCGGCTTGGCCTCCGCTTCCGGCTCGCCGCCGAAGAAACCGGCCTGCTGGCGCGGGCGCGGCAGCAGCACGTCCAGGATGCGGTCTTCGGCCGCATCTTCCGCGCGCGGACGGTTGCGCTTGATGGCGGCGTCGCGGGTGTCCTTGATCGCCACTTCCACCAGGTCGCGGATGATGGTGTCCACATCGCGGCCGACATAGCCCACCTCGGTGAACTTGGTGGCTTCTATCTTGATGAAGGGCGCGCCGGACAGCTTGGCCAGGCGGCGGGCGATCTCGGTCTTGCCCACGCCGGTGGGGCCTATCATCAGGATGTTCTTGGGGGTGATTTCGCTGCGCAGCGGCTCGGCCACCTGCTGACGGCGCCAGCGGTTGCGCAAGGCCACCGCCACCGCGCGCTTGGCGGCGTTCTGGCCGATGATGTGTTGGTCCAGCTCGTGGACGATTTCCTGCGGGGTCATTTGCGTCATGACGTTCTCCAGCCGGAAGCGGCGCTCCCGGCGATTTGATTCTTGAATCGGGCGGCTCAGTTGGCTGCCGGCTCTTTGCCTTCCGGCTCTTCTGCGTCGTCCAGCAGCTCGATCACATGGTTGTGGTTGGTGTAGATGCAGATGTCGCCGGCGATCTCCAGCGATTTCTTCACTACCACTTCCGGCGCCAGATCGGTGTTTTCAAACAGCGCGCGCGCCGCGGACTGGGCGTAGGCGCCGCCGGAGCCGATGGCGGCGATGCCTTGCTCCGGTTCCAGCACGTCGCCGTTGCCGGTGATGATCAGGGTGCTGTTCTTGTCGGCGACGATCAGCATCGCCTCCAGCCGGCGCAGCATGCGGTCGGTGCGCCAGTCCTTGGCCAGTTCCACCGCCGACACCAGCAGATTGCCCTGATGTTTTTGCAGCTTGGCTTCAAAACGCTCGATCAGGGTAAAGGCGTCGGCGGTGCCGCCGGCAAAGCCCGCCAGCACCTTGCCGCCGTGCAGCTTGCGCACCTTGCGCGCCGAGGCCTTGATCACGATGTTGCCCAGGGTGACCTGGCCATCCCCGCCCAGCGCCACGCGATTGCCGCGGCGAATGGACACGATGGTGGTTCCGTCGAACTGTTGCATGTTTTGTATTCCAATAATGTCGCCACCGGCACTCCGCCGTGGCCAATGCTGCAAAATATGCAGGCAAAACCATGGATTGCAAGCGCCGGGCCGCTCCGGCGCGCCGGCGGACGCGACGCTTGGCAAAATCCTTTTCCCGTCATTTATTTACCCATATCAATGACGTGAGGATATACGCGTTTTCCAGCTTGGATAATGAGAATAGTTTGTATTATCATCACCGTCATGAACCAGCGAATTCTTCAATACTCGGCGCTCTCCAGCACCGTGGGCCTGCATGCCCTGGTCTTCGTGCTGATGGGCGGCGCAGTGGCGATGCAGGCGCCGATCACGCTGCCGCGCGTCGCCAGCATGGAAATGATCAGCCTGGCCGCGCCCAGCAAGGCCGCCGCGCCGGCTGCGCCCAAGCAGCAGCCCAAGCCCGAGAAAAAGCCGACGCCGCAGGTCAAGCCCACCCCGACGCCGAAGCCGACTCCGGTCAAACCCAAGGTAATGGCCACGCCCACGCCGGCCGCGCCCAGCGCCAAGGCCATCAGCGTGCCCACCGCCGCCCCCGCGGCGGAAAGCAAGCCCAGCGCGGCCACCAGCTCCGCCGAGGGCGGCAGCTCGCGCGGCCAGTCCGCCGACGCCAAGCCCTCGATCACCGAGCCGATGTACCGGGGCGGCTATCTGAACAATCCCAAGCCGGCCTACCCGGCGCTGTCCATCGAGGAAGGCGAAACCGGCACCGTGCAGCTGCGGGTGCACGTATCCGCCCAAGGCCAGCCGCTGGACGTGGCGCTGGCCAACACCAGCGGCTTCCCGCGCTTGGACCGCGCCGCCCTGGCGGCGGTGAAGAAATGGACCTTCACCCCGGCCAAACGCGGCAATGAAGCCATCGCCTACACCTTTATCGTTCCCGTTGAATTTTCTTTGAAGTCTGCCAAATCATGAATCTAATGACTGTATTCCAACAAGGGGACGCCGTGCTGGTCGCGGTGTTCATGATCCTGGTCCTGATGTCGGTGCTGACCTGGTACCTGATCCTGGTTCGCGGCGTCAGCACCTGGCATATCCGCCGCGCCAACAAGCAGGCCGAGGCCGCGCTGTGGGACGCCCCCAACTGGAAACAGGCGGAAACCCAGCTGCAGGATTCCCGCGCGCCCTTCGCCAACCTCACCCGCCAGGGCCTGGCCGCGCTGCGCCACTACCGCAGCCAGGCTGAGCGCCCGCTGGGCCAGAGCTGCGATCTGGACGAATTCCTGACCCGCGCCATCCGCAAGGGCCTGGCCCAGGAAAACGGCAAGCAGGAAACCGGCATGACCGTGCTGGCCTCGGTGGGCTCCACCGCGCCCTTCATCGGCCTGTTCGGCACGGTATGGGGCATTTACCACGCGCTGGTGAACATCGGCGCGGCCGGCCAGGTCACCATCGCCGCGGTGGCCGGCCCCATCGGCGAGGCCCTGGTGGCCACCGCCGCCGGCCTGGCCGCCGCCATCCCCGCGGTGCTGGCCTACAACGCCCTGACCCGCATGCAGCGCATCATGGCTCAGGACATGGACTACTTCGCCCACGATCTGCACGCCCAGCTGCTGACTCAGTCCGGAGAGATCGATGGCCTTCGGTAGTTTCGACAAGGGCGGCTCCGCCCCGATGGCC
The DNA here is from genome assembly GCF_057418835.1 of Chromobacterium sp. HL1. Taxonomy (NCBI): domain Bacteria; kingdom Pseudomonadati; phylum Pseudomonadota; class Betaproteobacteria; order Neisseriales; family Chromobacteriaceae; genus Chromobacterium; species Chromobacterium sp. HL1. The sequence goes on along the minus strand of NZ_CP162399.1, from coordinate 4,959,314 downwards.
GACATCAACACCACCCCGCTGGTGGATGTGATGTTGGTGCTGCTGGTGGTGTTCATCATCACCACCCCGCTGCTGACCAATACCGTCAAGCTGGATCTGCCGCAGGCCAGCGCCGCCGCGCAGCAGAGCCAGCCCAAGGAAATCCGCCTGGCCATAGACGCCGCCGGCGCGGTGTTCTGGAACGACGTCAAAGTGCCGGAAGGCGAGCTGGACGCCCGTTTCGCCGCCGCCGCCCGCGACAACCCGCAAGTGGAGCTGCACTTGTTCGCCGACAAGAGCGTGCGTTACGAAACCGTGGCCAAAACCCTGGCCAGCGCCCAACAAGGCGGCATCAGCAAGATCGGCTTCGCCACCGAAGCGCCGTAAAGACCGCCTGCGAGCAGGCCGGCGCCCGCCGGCCGCTCGCGCAGAGCCGTCACGCAAGCCCACGCCATTGGTTTGCTTGAGGACTCTGCCAGCCGGCCCCTAAGAACGTGTTTACGATCTCGCGAGCTAAGGCGAGACAAGGCGTTGTGGCTGAGAAAGCGGAATGTACGCGTGGTACATGAGCATTTCGAAACCGTTTTTAACGCTGTGTCGCCGACGCGCAGCAGATCGTAAACAGGTTCTAAGAGCCTGAGCCGCAGTAGACGCGAGATCCGCGTCCCATACCCGCCAGCGCGCAGCCGCTTATCCAGCCGCTATTTCGCGCCGGTTCCTCATCCCTCTCCACCCACTCCACGGACTGCCGCCGCGCAGACCAGGAGGGCCTTCGTCCGCTCCTTGCCCGGACCAGGCCGGAGAAGCGCGCAGTCAGGCAAAGAAGAGCAGAGCCGGCCTTAGCCGGCCGGCGATTATAACGACACAAACAAAATGAGAACCCTGATGGAACATCTGCCCACCCCAAGCCGCGGCAGCGGCATCGTCGCGCGCAAGTTGCCCGCGAAAATCGGCGCCGGCATGCTCGCCGCCGCCCTCTCCCCCGGACTGGCCCTGGCCGCCGACGCGCCCACCAAACTGGAAACCGTGCGCGTGGAAGGCGAAACGCCGGTGCGCGGCAGCCTGAAGACCGAATCCAGCGCCATCGGCAAGCTGAACCAGAAGCTGAAGGACATCCCGCAATCAGTCACCGTGCTCAGCAAGCAATTGCTGGAAGACCAGGCCGTCTCCAATTTGAAGGACGCGCTGCGCAACGTGCCCGGCATCACCTTCGCCGCCGGCGAAGGCGGCCGTACCGGCGACCAGGTGGTGATTCGCGGTTTTTCCGCCTTCACCGACACCTATCTGGACGGCATGCGCGACATCGGCCAGTACAACCGCGACACCTTCAACCTGGAAAAAGTGGAAGTGCTGAAGGGCGCCAGCTCCATGCTGTTTGGCCGCGGCTCCACCGGCGGCGTGGTCAACCAGGCCAGCAAGACGCCGTTCGCCGGCTCTCTGGTGGCGGGTGAAATGAGCGTCGGCAGCAATCGCTTCACTCGCTCCACCTTCGACATCAACCAGGCGTTCAGCGACAGCGCCGCGATGCGCGTCAACCTGATGGCCACCGACGACGGCAGCGACCGAGGCCCGGTGAAGAACCAGCGCTTCGGCGTCGCGCCGTCCCTGGCCTTCGGCCTGGGCGAACCCACCACCCTGGTGCTGTCCTACTTCCACCAGAAGGAAGACAATGTTCCGGACTACGGCATCCCGTTCAACGCCAACACCCAGCAGCCCATCGACGTGCCGCGCGACCGCTTCTACGGCCTGAACAGCGACTTCGAGAAAACCCAGACCGACATCCTCACCGCCAAGCTCACCCACCGCTTCAGCGACGACTTGGTGCTGAGCAACCAATTGCGTTTCAACCGCTTCTGGCGCGATGTGTCGCCGACCGCGCCGCGCAATCCATCAAAACAACTGAATAAACCAGCCAACCAAGGCGGAACCTGGACCGGACGCTATGTTTGCGGCGACGCGGTTAGCGGCCAAGTCGTCGACCCCAACTCCGCGATGTGCCGCAGCAAGCCGATGCGCGACGGCATCGATTGGTCGTGGAACAACCAGACCGATCTGGTCAGCAAGTTCGATACCGGCAGCGTGCGCCATACGCTGCTGGCCGGCTTGGAGCTGAGCAAGGAAAAATCCGACACCAACCGCTACGCCACGCTTGGCCTAGTTGCTCCCACCGACCGGGACAATCCCAATCCGGGATCGCCCACCGACCTCAGCCGCTACCGCAGCAGCAACACCCAGTTCGACGCCAGCAATATCGGCCTGTACGCGATGGACACGCTGGAGCTGAACCCGCAATGGAAGGCCGTGGTGGGCGCGCGCTTCGACCGCTTCAGCGGCGACTACAAGATCCGCGCCGGCAAGCGCGACGGCTCCGTCAATCAAGACCCCAGCAGCAGCTACGACGTCAGCCGCACCGACAATGTGTGGAGCTGGCGCGGCGGCCTGATCTGGCAGCCCAGCACCGCCCAGTCCTACTATCTGAGCTACGGCACCTCGTTCAACCCGTCGGGCGAAGCCTATGCGCTGGACAAGGCCACCGCCAAGGTGGATCCGGAAAAGAACCGCAATATCGAACTGGGCGCCAAGTGGGATCTGTTCGAAGGCGACGCCAGCCTGCGCGCGGCGCTGTTCCGCATCGAGAAGACCAACGAACGCAACACCGATCCGCTGGACCAGAACACCGTGCTGCTGTCCGGCAAGCGCCACACCGACGGCGTGGAAGTGGAGGGTGCCGGGCGGCTGAGCGAACGCTGGGACGTCTTCGCCGGCCTCACCCTGATGAAATCCCGCATCGACAAGGCCGCGCCGCCGGCCTTGGGCGCCTCCGGCACCGAAGGCAATATGCCGCGTTACACGCCCAAGGTCACCGCCAACCTGTGGACCACCTACAAGTTCACCGAAGAAGTGATCGGCGGTTTCGGCCTGACCCATGTGGGCAAGCGCTACGCGCATGAAGCCAACACCAACTACCTGCCGGCCTACACCGTGGCCAACGCGATGCTGGCTTACGAGACCCGCAAGTACAAGGTGCAGCTGAATGTGAACAACCTGGCCAACAAGACCTACTTCGACGGCGGCTACCCGGCGCACGCCACGCTGGGCACCCCGCGCGAAGCGCAACTGACGGTCAGCTTCAAGTACTAAGCAGGTGATTACGATCTCGCGAGCCAGAACGAGACCAGGCGCAAGCGGCTGAGAAAGCGGCCTGCGCCGATGGCGCATGAGCGCTTCGAAGCCGGCGCTCATCGCACAATGTCCCTACCGGCGCGCAGCAGATCGTAAACCGCTTGCAAGCCGGCTCCGGCCCCCGGTTCGCCGGGGGCTTGGCCCCATTACGGAGACCCCATGTTATTGCACATCCCCGCGGTGCTGAGCGCCGAAGAACTGGCGCTGGGCCGCGAACTGCTGGCCCGCGCCGACTGGGCGGACGGCCGCATCACCGCCGGCAGCCAGTCCGCCCAGGTCAAACGCAATCTGCAGCTGCCGCAGCAACTGCCGGAAGCCCAACAACTGCAGGCCATGGTGGAAGGCGCGCTGCAACGCAACGGCCTGTTCTTCTCCGCCGCGCTGCCGGCCAAAATCTTCCCGCCGCTGTTCAACTGCTACCAGGCCGGCATGGACTTCGGCAACCACGTGGACAACGCCGTGCGCCGCCACCCCTTCGACAACGGCTGGGTGCGCACCGACGTATCCTGCACCCTGTTCTTCAGCCGCCCGGACGAATACGAAGGCGGCGAACTGGTGATTGAAGACACTTACGGCAGCCATAGCGTCAAGCTGGACGCCGGCGACATGGTGCTCTATCCGTCCACCAGCCTGCACCGGGTGGAACCGGTCACCGCCGGCGCGCGGCTGGCTTCCTTCTTCTGGGTGCAAAGCATGATCGGCGACGACGGCAAGCGCCGGCTGCTGTTCGACATGGACGCGGCGATCTCCAGCCTGCGCCAGCAATTGGGCGACAACGAAGCCCTGGTGGCGCTGACCGCCAACTACCATAACCTGCTGCGGATGTGGGCCGCGCCGTGAACGCCCGTTGACCATCCGCCATCTTGTCCCGCACTTGCGCGCGGGATCGCGGACAGGCTCAACAGCGACACAAAAAGCACACACATTCGCAAGCGCTAATATGCGAATATGGAACGCTTGACCCCATCCGGCGGCGCGGACGCCGGATGCGCGTTTTCTCCGCCCTCGCGCCGTATAATCATCACCGCAACATCACACTTTTCGATTCCACTATGCGTACACTCACTCTCGGGCTGGCCGCCGGCCTCTACAGCAGCTTCAGCGCCGCCGCGCTGCAACCGGTCAGCGAAGCGCCGCTGGCGGTCAAAACCGCCGTCAGCTGCCAGCACAATAAAGACAACAGCCTGGACTGCGTCACCAGCAAGCAATTCACCATCCTGCACCCCTCCGGCCGCGAACAGCTGTCCCGCATCGACTTCACCTACCCGGCCGAAGACCGCCTGCGGGTGGAACAGGCCGAAGTGATCCAGCCCAACGGCAAAGTGATCAAACTGGGCAAATCCCAGATCGAAACCCGCGCCGCGCCCAATCCGGACGCCGGCGTCAGCCGCGACATGCAAACCTGGATGGCCTTCCCGGAATTGTCGGTGGGCAGCACCGTGTCCTACCGCATCAAGACCCACAGCGTGGCGCAGCCCTTGGTGCGCCAGCTGCGCTACCAACTGGACCTGGGCCCGCAAAAAGCGCGCGAAGACAGCTTCAACTTCGACATCCAGTCCACGCGTCCGCTGATCTGGCGCGGCATGATGCTGGACGATTACGCGGTGGACGCCAGCGCGGACCGCAAACGCGTCAAGGTCTCGCTGCGCCGGCCGCGCTACCTCAACTACATCAACGAATGGAACAACAGCGCGCTGCGCGAATGGCCGCAGCTGGTGATCGCCACCTCGGACCAGCCGCAAGACCACTTCGGCGCTCACGCCCGCCGCTACAACGAAATCCTGGCCGCGCCGCTGCCGCCGGCCGCCGCCGCCGTGGTGGCCGCCAACCAGGGCAAGCCGGCCGCGGAGCAGGCGGCTGCCTTCATGCAGCACATCAACCGCAACTACCGCTACCTCAACGACACCCGTCTGGCGGAACGCGGCCTGGTGCCGTTCACGCTGGCGGAAATCGAAAAGCACGGCTACGGCGACTGCAAAGACCTCTCCACCCTGCTGACCGCCATGCTGCGCCGCTCCGGCGTCGCCGCCGAGCCGGCGCTGATCTACCGCGGCAAGTTCGCCCCGCCGCTGCTACTGCCCGGCATCGGCGCGCCCAACCACATGATCGTCCGCGCCGACATCGCCGGCCAGACCTGGTGGCTGGACCCGACCAACCCCTTTTTCCAGCCCGGCCGCATCATGTCTGACCTGCAAGACCGCTGGGCCTTCATCATCGGCAAGGACGGCGTGGTCAGCCAGACCCAGGTGCCGATGGAGCCGGCGCGCACCGATCTGAACATCAAACGCGAAAACGCGCTGCAGGCCGACGGCAGCGCCGACGTCCGCGCCGATATCGAACTAGGCAACTCCACCCTGATCGACACCATTCTGCAAGACCGCTACCAGGGCATCAGCGCCACCGACCAAAGCCTGTGCAACCGGCTGAGCAATCAGCCGGAAGGCTGCAAGGTCCAGCGCGACAAGACCTCCTTCATGGTGCCGTCCGTCTACCCGTTGCGCATGAGCGTGCGCGACCCGCGCATGCTGGAGAAGATCTCCGGCCTGTTTCTCTACGACTCCCACTTCAAGGGCGTGTGGGACAGCTTCGACAGCTACAAGCGCAACGGCAACCTGGCCGACGTCTACCTGGGCGACGCCAGCGCCATGCAGTCCGACGTGCTGCTCAAGGGCGCCAAGGCCATCCAGCCGGCCTTCGAGTGCAAGGTCAGCTCCCCCTGGTACGAGGTGAACGCCAAGCAGCAGCAAACCCCGGCCGGCATCCGCGTCCAGTACCGGATCAGCAATAAGGTGCGCTGGCTCAGCCACGCCGAGATCAACAGCCCGGAATTCGCCAAGCTGATAGACGATGCCCGCGCCTGCGTGTCCCAGATCCGCCAGATCGTCAAACTCTGAAAACCGCTTCCATGCCAGCGACGCGCCCCAAGATGTTGAACCGGCTCTGACGCCCTGCCCACCCGCGCCGCAAAGGATGCCGAAGGCATCCTTTTGTTTTTGTAAGAACTGGATTATTAAGAAGCAATTTAAGCAGCACCCTGTCAAGCATGGGCAGTACAAATAAATAAACGCTTGCCCCTACTGGGCCAGTGGCCGAAAATGAACATTTAGAGGTTATGCAATCGACAAATAAGAGAGAAACAGACCATGACGCACCCCGCCGCCGGCCCGGCCAGCAAGGAAATCCGGCTCGCTCCTCATGAACTGATCATCACCAAGACCGACCCCACCGGCCACATCACCTACGCCAACCGCGTGTTCATGCGCATCGCCGGCTACGCCGAGCACGAACTGCTGGGCAAACCGCATAATCTGATCCGCCATCCCGACATGCCGCGCGGCGCCTACCGGCTGATGTGGAAAACCCTGCAACAGGGCCAGGAATTCTTCGCCGTGGTGAAAAACCACAGCAAAAACGGCGACTACTACTGGGTGCTGGCCAACGTCACCCCGGACTACGATCTGCGCGGCCAACTGCAAGGCTATTACTCCGTGCGCCGGCCGCCCAGCCAGGAAGCGATCAAGGCCATAGAACCCGTCTACGCCCAGATGCGCCAGATCGAAGCCAGCCACAACAAGGCCACCGCGCCTGACGCCTCCGTGGCCTGGCTGCTGCAAGTGCTGGCGGAAAAAGGCGTCAGCTATCAGGACTTCATCCTGTCCCTCAACGCCCAGGTGCTGCAAGCGCCGGGAGTCGCCGCATGAACCACGACAAAAAACCGCCCTTCCTGCGCACCCAGCTGGGCTGGTGCATCATCAGCTTCAACCTGCTGGTCGCCTTCTCGCTGCTGGACGGCTTCCTGTTCCCGGAAATCGTCGGCCACATCGTGGACGCGCTGCTGCTGGCCGTCTCCATCGCCCTGTCCCTGCTGCTGTGGCGCCACAGTGGCCGCATCTTCGGTCTGCTCAACACCCTGCATGAACAACTGGGCTACGCCAGCTCCGGCGAACTGCACCACCGCGCCACCGGCACCCGCAACCTGGGCGAAGTGGGCAAGCTCGCCTGGCAGCTCAACGATTTCCTCGACCTGATCGAAACCTATTTCAAGGAAATCAACACCTGCTTCAAGGCCATCAGCGCCGGCGACTACAGCCGCCGCCCGCTGAGCCAGGGCCTGCCGGGCATCCTGGCCAGCTCGCTGGGCAGCGTCAACCGCGCGATCCAGACCATGGCCGACAACGACGGCTACATCCGCCGCAACCGCCTGTCCTCGCAGCTGGCCGCGCTCAACAACCCGCATCTGCGCAAGGACCTGGCCAGCAATCAGAGCGATCTGGAAGACATCAGCCAGGCCATGGCCGACGTAGCCGCCATCACCCAGGACACCGCGGACGGCGCGCGCGTCAGCCTGGAAACCGCCCAGCACCTGTCCGGCCACCTGGACACCATCGCCGACAGCGTCAGCAGCATGGACACCGCCAGCACCGCGCTGGCCCAGGAATGGCAGGGCATAGAAACCTCGCTGGCCGACATCTCCGCCATCGCCGATCAAACCAATCTGCTGGCGCTGAACGCCGCCATTGAAGCCGCCCGCGCCGGCGAAACCGGCCGCGGCTTCGCCGTGGTGGCCGATGAAGTGCGCAAGCTGGCCGAACGCAGCAAGAGCACCGCCAACAATGTGCAGGACGTGCTGGAAAACCTGTCGCTGCGCATCGGCAATATGCAGACCCAGGCCAGCGCCGCCGGCAATGTGGCCAGCCAGGTCAAGGACTCGGTGGAAACCTTCCGCCAGCGCTTCAGCAGCCAGGTGGAGCAGTCGCAGCAAGTGATGGCGCAGGTGAACCGCGTGCACGACAAATCCCAGCTCAGCCTGCAAAAGGTGGGCCACGTGATCTTCAAGCAGACCGCCTATCACTCGATAGAGGAGGCCAAGCCGCTGGAGCAGGGCAGCGAGCTGCAAGGCTGGCTGCAACTGCAAGGCCAGCAGTCTTTTGGCCAGACCCGCTCCTGGAGCGAGCTGGCGGCCACCGAGCAGCAGGCCAGCCAGCACATCGGCGCCGCGCTGGCGGTGTTTGGCCAGGAAGGCCCGCTGGACGAGCAGGAGATCGTCGAGCGGATGCAGAAGCTGGAGCAGGACAGCGGCCGCATCCTGCGCTATCTGGACAAGCTGGGCGAGGAGAAGCACGGCCAGTAAGCCGCGCGACAGTGTCTGCCACATCGGCATGAAGCATTGGAGCCTCGGCGGACATTCAAGCAAGCAGGAATCAAGCGGGGCCACTTTGGGCTGCCCCGCTTTTTTGCGTGCGCCGGCTCGGCGGCAAACGGTGTCGGTGGGTATCGCCTAGCGGCTCCACCCGCCCTACAAATACCCCCGACCAAACCATCCGCCGTAGGGTGGGTGGAGCGCAGCGATACCCACCGCAAGACGCTTAGCGGTTTCGCAGGCGGATGCGGCGGAAGCGCGCTTCCAGGCTGAAGCGCTGTCCCAGCGCCAGGTAGATCTGGTGCTGGCTATCGACATGGCGGTAAACCCGGACCCGGTCGGCGCCCAGCAGCATCATGATTTCCAGATAGTTGAAGAAACCCATCCACTGGCCGCGGCCGGCGCGGTCGTCAAAATCGATGTCGCGCGCCACGCGGCTGAGCAGGCCTTTACCGACGTATTCCCGATTGTCCTTCAGCCATTGCAACAGGTGAGCCGCGCATTCGCGGCCGTAGGCGTGGTCGGCGAGGAGATCCTTGCTGGGCGTAGGCATTTGCCAGTAATGCGGGTAGGTGCGGCCGGGGCAGAAGCGGACGAAGGGCAGCAGTGCGCTCTGTTGTTCCAGGGCGTTCAGTTTGTAGCGGCGGCGCGGGGGAAAGTTTTGAGGCTGTTGCATGGTGTTTCTCCTGTAATGACACAAGATGAAGCACCTGATCCCAAGTTAAGAGGGAACAGGATTGGCGTCTAAATCAATCAAATCGTTGTCAGTGCCGACTTATCGTCCACCATGCGCCTGCCAAATGGCGCGGCCATGGTAAAGCAGCCCGCGCAGTATGCTGCGTAGGCTGGTGATACACACGAACGGGACGCCAATCCCGTGTGCCGCATGTGGGCGGCAACGGGGGGATTGTTGCCGAGGGGGCGCTTGGGGTCAAGGTGGGGTGGTTGCTTTGATTGTGCGTGGCTGACTTGTTGAGTGATCTGGCTTTGAATCCGCTGCGCGGATAATGATTTTGGTGCCGCTTTCCGCGCTAACCGAGCGAGGCAAGCGTAGCGTCGCGAGGGGACACCTGGGCGCTACACGAGGTGGTCTTTTTTGAATGAAGAGGGGTGGTTTAGCGAAGTGGGCCATTCTTGTGGGTAACTTGGCCCATTGCTCTTATCTGTGGATAAGTCTTGTTTCCTAAAAGAAAGCATGTATCCGACGCGCCCCAGGTCCCTTCAAGCCTGCCGTCGGGTGGCAGGCCCGAGGTTTTAAGCGGCTGCTTGTTCGAGCAGCGCGACGTTAGCGCGCCATCACTGAGCGAATCAGAGATTCGCACGTAGAGAGTTCAGCCGCGCCTCGGGCCTGACGGGACCCGGCGGGAAGCCGCAGGCCAGGCTTGCAGGGCGGCCTTTGGGGTGTCTACGTGCGAATCTTTGATTCGCTCAGTGAGAGGGAATTTGGCCGAGCAAATTCCCCTTCCTGCCTGCCGGGCAGCCCCGGCAATCAAAACCATCATCCGCGCAGCGGATTCAAAACCCTCATTTCACCTACAGATGGCTTACCTCTCCTAACAGGTTCCGGAAGGAAGCCCCCGCCCCCACAACAAATGCAAAAAGGGCGAAAACCCCAACCGAGGTTTCCGCCCTGCAACAACATCCGCGCCAACAAACCCTAACAGCTAAGAGTGTGTTTACGATCTCGCGAGCTAGAGCGAGACAAGGCGAAAACGGCTGAGAAAGCGGAATGTACATACGGTACATGAGCATTTCGAAGGCGTTTTCAACGCCGTATCGCCGACGCGCAGCAGATCGTAAACAGACTCTAAGACCCCGCCCCCTGCCGCGCCGCCCCCCCGGCCGCCTCCGCCTCGGCGGCCGCGCCGCCGGCCAAACGCCGCAAAGACCCAAAAGCCCCGCACATCGCCAGGCTGGCCGCCGCGGCCGCCGCGCCGAACCAGCCCACCGCCGTCAACGGCGCCAAAGCCCGCGCCAACGCGCCCAGCCCCAAAGCGCCCAGACCGTCGCCCACCACATCCTGCGCGTTCCACAGGCTGTTCACCCGGCCCAGCAAATGATCCGGCGTATTGCCCTGCACCAAGGTGAACTGCAACAAGGACGCGATGGAACCGAAATAACCCAGCAAGGCCAAGGCCAGCAGGCCGTAAGCCAGATGATGGACCAGACCCAAGGAGGCGATGCTCAGCGACGAAGCCAGCACGCAGCTCAACATCACCGCGCCGGGGCGGCTCAAACCGCCCACCCAACCGCTGGTGAACGCGCCTATCATCGCGCCCAGCGGCACCGCCGAATACATCAGGCCCACCTCGAAAGCGCCGCCGCCGTAACCGTCCTCCGCCAGCGAGGGATACAACACCCGCACCGCGCTGAGCAGGGTTTGCAGCGTGCCCACCGCCACCACCGCGCCCACCACCTTGTTCTGCCACAGGAACTGGAAACCCTCCAGCAAGGAACGCAGCGGGTGCGCCGGCTCCCCGCCCTGCGGCTTCAAGGACGGCAAACGCGTCAGCGGGATCAGGGTGGCCAGGGTGCCGACGCCGGCCAGCAGATAGTTCCAGTTGACCCCGACGGCGGCGATGATCAAACCGCCCAACAAGGGCGACAGCACGCCGCCGATGCGCATGGTCAGCATGCTCAGCGCGCCGGCGGCCGGCAGGTTTTCACGGCCGACCAGCACCGGGATGGACGCCATCAGCGAGGTGATGCCGATGCCGCTGAAAAAACCGTCCCAGGCCGACACCACGTAGAGCGCCAGCACCGAGGGATTGGTCATGAAGCCGTTGAGCGCCAGCGCCAGAAAGCCCAGACCGCACAGCGAGCGGCCCAGCAGGATCAGCCGGCGGCGGTCCATGCGGTCCGCCAGCACGCCGCCGCACATCAGGCCGGCGAACATGCCGACGCCGTCCAGCGCCATCGCCGCGCCCACTTGCAGCGTGGAGCCGGTGAGCTGGTGGATTTGCACCGGCACCGCCACCATCAGGATGCCGAAGGCGAACACCGAGATCATGCGGGCGATGAAGATGGAGCGGAAATGCGGGTTGAGCCTGAGCAGGCTGAAATCAACGAAGATAGGCGACTTTTTCATGACAAAGTTTTATCTCGACAGGGGTGGAGGCCGCTTGGCATGCGCCGGCGCGCCCGGCGGACGGCGTGGTTTGCTTCCCGCGCGCGCCCGGCAAGATGGTGTTCCGTTATGGATGCCGCATGGTAACATCAGCAGTCTGTATTAGGAATCATTTGCATTTGATCATGTCAATCCGTCCCGCCTCGGCCCTGCTCGCGCCCACGGCGCCGCCAAGCCGCCGCCTGACTCTGTTGCTGTGCTGCCTGGCCGCGCTGGCGGCCATTGCCCTGTTAAGCCTGATGCTGGGCGCCAAATCGATTCCGGCCTCCGTCGTATGGCGCAGCCTGCTGCACGGCGGCGGCGATCCGGACAGCGTGATCGTGCTGCAAGGCCGCTTGCCCCGCACCCTGCTGGGCCTGCTGGCCGGCGCGGCGCTGGGCCTGTCCGGCGCGCTGATCCAGGCGCTGTCGCGCAATCCGCTGGCGGACCCCGGCGTGCTGGGCGTCAACGCCGGCGCCAGCTTCGCCATGGTGCTGGGCGTGGCGGCCTGGGGCGTGGACAGCCAGCTGGGCTATCTGGGCTGCGCCGCCGCCGGAGCGCTGGGCGCCACCTTGCTGGTGTACGCGGTGGGCGCGCGCGGGCGCCGCATGGACCCGCTGCGCTTCGTGCTGGCCGGCGTGGCCGTCAGCGCGGTGCTGATGGGCTTGTCCACCGCCATCACCCTGCTGGACCCGCTGGCCTTCAATCAGCTGCGCTACTGGAACGCCGGCACGCTGGACGTGCGCAGCATGACCCCGGTGGCGCTGGTGGCTCCGGTCATCGCCGCTGGCGGCCTGCTGGCGCTGCTGCTGGCGCGGCCCTTGAACACTTTGGGCATGGGCAGCGATCTGGCGGTGAGCCTGGGCGGCCGGCCGCTGCTGATCCAGGCCGGCGCGGTGCTGGCCATCACCCTGCTGTGCGGCGCCAGCACCGCCGTGGCCGGCCCCATCGCCTTCATCGGCCTGATGATTCCCCATCTGGCCCGCTGGCTGGGCGGCGCCGATCTGCGCTGGACCCTGCCCTTCACCTTGCTGCTGGCCCCCATTCTGCTGTTGAGCTCGGACATCGTCGGCCGCCTGCTGACGCCGGGCGAGCTGCGGGTCTCCATCGTCACCGCCTTCATCGGCGCGCCGGCCTTGATCTGGCTGGCGCGCCGCCACGCCGCGCCCGGAGGCCGCTCGTGAAGCCGGCGGTGTTGAGCTGGGGCAGCCCGGACGGCCGCTGCAACGGCCGGCTGGCGCTGGGCGGGCTGTGGACCTGTTTGCTGTTGGCCGCCGCCTGCGCGGCGCTGGCGGCGATGAGCTTGCGCGCCGGCGCCTTGCCCATGAGCCTGGAACAAGTGTGGCAGGCCTTGCAGGGCCAGGGCGGCCGGCTGGAGGTGGCGGTGGTGCAGCAATGGCGGCTGCCGCGGGTATTGATGGCCTTGGTGGTGGGCGCGGCGCTGGGCATGAGCGGCGCGATTTTCCAGTCCTTGATCCGCAACCCGCTGGGCAGCCCGGACGTGGTGGGCTTCAACACCGGCGCCTATACCGGCGCGCTGGTGGTGATCACCCTGTTCAACGGCGGCCATTTCCAGATCGCCGGCGGCGCGCTGGCCGGCGGCCTGCTGTCCGCCGGCCTGGTGTATCTGCTGGCCTGGCGGCAAGGCGCGCACGGCTTCCGCCTAATCATCGTCGGCATCGCCGTCAGCGCCATGCTGAGCGCGCTCAATCACTGGCTGCTGATCAACGCCAGCCTGGAGGCGGCGATGAGCGCGGCCACCTGGGGGGCGGGCACGCTCAACGGCATGACCTGGAACAAGGGCCTGCCCTCCGCGCTGTGCTGCCTGCTGGCGATGGCGGCGGCGCTGACGCTGCAACGGCGCATGCGCCTGCTGGAGATGGGCGACGACTGCGCCAGCGCGCTGGGCGTGCCGGCGGAACGCACCCGGCTGTGGCTGATGGGCCTGGGGGTGGCGCTGATCGCTTCCGCCACCGCCGCGGCCGGGCCGATTTCCTTCATCGCGCTGGCCGCGCCGCAAATCGCGCTGCGCCTGCGCCGCACCCAGGCCACCAGCCCGCTGACCGCGGCCTGGACCGGCGCGCTCTTGCTGCTGGCCGCGGATTACGGCGCCCAGCAGTTCTTCTATCCTCGTCAGCTGCCGGTGGGCGTCGTCACCATCTGCATTGGCGGCCTGTATCTGCTGTGGCTGTTGCTGCGTCAAACCGGAGCCCGAAAACCGTGACTTCCCTGAATTTGAAACTGGACGCCGCGCCGGCGGCCGGCGCGGACCTGCCGCGGCTGCGCGGCGAGCGCCTGCGGCTGGGCTACCGCCAGCGCACCATTTGCGAGCAGTTGGACGTGCGGATCCCCGACGGCTCCTTCAGCGTGATCATCGGCCCCAACGGCTGCGGCAAATCCACCTTGCTGCGCAGCCTGAGCCGGCTGTTGAAGCCGCTGTCCGGCCAGGTGTGCCTGGACGGCCGCGACATCCACAGTTTCCCGGCCAAGACGGTGGCGCGGCAGCTGGGCTTGCTGCCGCAAAGCGCGGTGGCGCCGGACGGCATCGCCGTGGCGGACCTGGTGGCGCGCGGGCGCTACCCGCATCAGAGCCTGTTGCGGCAATGGAGCCGGGAGGATGAGGAGGCGGTGAGCCTGGCGCTGGCGGCCACCGGCACCGACGCGCTGGCGGACCGGCTGGTGGACGAATTGTCCGGCGGCCAGCGCCAGCGGGTGTGGGTGGCGATGGCGCTGGCGCAGCAAACGCCGCTGCTGCTGCTGGACGAGCCGACCACCTATCTGGACATCGCGCATCAGATCGAGCTGTTGGAGTTGTTCCGCCGCTTGAACCGCGACGGCGGCCGCACACTGGTGGCGGTGCTGCACGACATCAACCACGCCTGTCGCTACGCCAGCCATCTGATCGCGATGCGCGACGGCCGCATCGTGGCCGAGGGCGCGCCGCGCGACATCGTCACCGCGGATTTGATCGAACAGGTGTTCGGCCTGCGCTGCCTAATCATCGACGATCCGGTCAGCCATACGCCGATGGTGATTCCGCGCGGGGCTTGAGAACCGGAGTTCAGCCCCCTCCCGCCGGCTCAACCTTCCGCCGGCTCCCGCCACAGCCAGGCCAGTCCGTCCAGCAGGCCGCCGCGCCAGCACAGCCAGTCGTGGCCGCCTTCGAACGCCTGGTAGCGCACGCAATGGCCAGCGCGCTCCAGCGCCGCGCGCTGGCTGGCGTTGACGTCCAGCATCACTTCTTCGCGGCTGCCCACTTCCTGATAAACCCGCAGCCGTCCCGGCGGCAGTTCGCCGGCCTCCAGTTGTTCCGTCAGCCGGCCGCGGCTGCCGGGCAGCCGTCGTTCGCTGACGGCGCGGGCGCGTTCGTGCAGTTCCACGTAAGGCCACCAGAAGGAGCCGGACTGGCTGAGCACGCAGCCGAAGCGCTCCGGCCAGCGCAGGCCGGCGAACATCGCCGCCAGGCCGCCGTAGCTCTGCCCCGCCACCACCGTGCGTTCCGGCCGCGCGCAGAACGGCGCGACGCGCTCCGCCTGCGGCAGCAGTTCCTGTTGCAGCGCCAGCCAGAAATCGGCGTTGCAGGGCAGGTCCTGCTCCCGATGCCGGTTGTCGATAACGTCCACCAAGAGATAAACCGCCGGCGGCAGCCGGCCGCGCCGGGTGTCCGCGTCCAGCGCGGCGAACACCGGCATGCGCTCGGCCCAATGCTGGCCGTCCAGCAAAATGGCCAGCGGCCGCTCGCCGCGCTCCTTGGCCAGCAGCGCGCCGGTTTGGTACAGCCAGACCCTGCGCGTCTTGCCCAGCCGCGCGCTGTCCCACTGGATCACGCTCAGCCGCGCCGGGTCCGCGCCCTGGCGGCGCAGATCCCAGGCTTGCCAGGCATGCTGGTCCGGCGCCGCGTCCAGGTGCAGCGCGGACAAGGGCGCGCCCCAGCTGCTGACATAGCCGGCGCGGGGGTTGAGCGGGTCCGCCGCCGCCCGGCTCATGATGTCCAGCCACCATTGGCGGTGGCGCAGCCGGCTGGCGCGCGCGTCGGCGTCCGGCGCCGGCGGGGCCTGCTCGGCGGTGACCGGAATATAGGCGTAGCTGCCGCGCCAGTTGGCCGGCAGCTCGGTCTGCCACCACCAGACGTCGGTGTCGCCCAGCCGCGCCAGCGACTGCGGCTGGGCGCGATGGTGATCGGTGACGGAATTGACGTCCACGTAGACGCGGGCCAGCGGAGAACGGGCGGCGGGTCCGTTGGGGTCCCGCCAGAGGAAGGTCACGCATACGCTGCCGTCCGGCAGGCGTTCGGTGAGCGGCGCGCCCACGGTGGCCAGACGCTCCCACCAGGCCGGCTGGCCCGCCTCGGGGTGTTGCAAGCAAGCCGCACTGCGCGCAGCGTGTTGATTCCACGCCGTTTCTTCCATTGTCTGCATCTTGTTTCCTGGCGTTTTCCGCGGTGCTTGAGCAAGAATGTTCGCACCTTATTTGCATAATGCGAATGAGAAATACTATCATTTGCCCCTGGTGATCGCAACGACCCGCAAGGGCCGTCCGCGCTCCTCGTTCCCCTCGCCGCAGTAGCCAACGATTCCTCGCCAGCCAGACGACGCCGCCGAACTTCAGAAGCGCGCCGATCTCGAGTCACGCACAAAAAAAACAGGAATCGCAGCACGATGGAACACAATCTGAAACGCCTTCCCCTTGCCCTGTCCGCCCGGCTGGCGCTGGCCGGCATCGGCGGCCTGACGCTCTCGCACGCGGCGCTGGCGGCGCCCGACGCTCAGGACCAGCAAACCGCGCTGCCTACGGTCACCGTCACCGGTGAAAAGCTCAAACGCTCGCTGAAGGACACCAGCACCGCGGTGACGGTGATCCGCGACATGGATCACGGCGGCGACAAATCGGTGTACGACAGCGTGGCCGCCACGCCCAACGCCAGCAGCAACGGCGCCGGCATCGTCAATATCCGCGGCGTGGAAGGCACCGGCCCCGGCACCGGCTACAACACCCTGGTTTCCGGCTCCCGCCCGCGGGTCAGCACCACGGTGGACGGCATGCCGGAAAGCTGGAACGGCCAGCGTTACGTGGACGCCAGCCCCTGGGACGTGGAACAGATAGAAGTGCTGCGCGGCCCGCAGTCCACCACTCAGGGCCGCAATACGCTGGCCGGCGCCGTGGTGATCAACACCAAGGACCCCAGCTTCGATTGGGAGGGCGCGCTGCGTGCCGGCTACGAAAACAAGAACGGCAAGGCCACGCTGGCCGGCATGGTGTCCGGGCCGATCACCGAGGAGCTGGCCTTCCGCATCGCCGCCGAAGGCCTGAACGGCCACAGCTACGTCAATTATCCGGGCGGCAACACGCCGTGGGACCCGTCCGACCTCAAGCACAGCAGCGCGCGCGGCAAACTGCTGTGGAAGCCCGGCGCCCTGCCCGGCTTCAGCGCCAAGCTGACGGTGTCGCACCGCAAGAACAAGGGCGAATACCTGAACTATGTGGACGGCAATTACTTCGATTACCAATACCACCGCCTGTCCACCGAGGCGCGTTATCAGGACTCCTTCAACAACACCGTCAGCACCGATCTGCAATACCAGTTCAACGACGCCTGGAGCGCCCAGTTGTTGCTGGGCCACGCCGACAACGTCAGCGCCTTCGTGGACAGCAGCGATTTCCGCATGCGGCTGGATGAGAAGAGCAATACCGCCGAGGCGCGGCTGAGCTATGCGCCGCAAAACGGCGCGCTCAGCGGCGTGGTGGGCGCGTATTACTACGATAGGGATCAGGACATGAACGCGGCGCCGCGCGTGGCGGCCAAGGACAAGCTGAAAACCCTGGCCGTCTACGGCGAGGCCACGCTGGCGCTGAACGAACGCTGGAGCCTCAATCTGGGCAGCCGCGTGGAGCGGGAGACGCAGCGCCGCAACACCACGCTGCAGCCGGGCATGCCCAAGCAGGCCCGCGCCGACTTCGATATCGGCGAAACGCTGTTCCTGCCCAAGGCCGGCCTCAGCTACAAATACAGCCCGGACACCACGCTGGGCTTCTCGGTGCGCAAAGGCTACAACGCCGGCGGCTCCGGCCTGGACAACAACAACGAGTACTACACCTACAACAAGGAAGAAGTCACCGCCTACGAGGCCAGCAGCCGCTCCAGCTTCCTGGAGCAGCGTCTCAGCCTCAACGTCAACGCCTTCTTCAACCAGTACACCGGCTACCAGGCCATCCTGGGCTCGCGCTTCACCAATATTCCCAAGGGCGAAAGCTACGGCCTAGAGCTGGAAACCAAGGCGCGGGCCACGCCGCGGCTGACGCTGAGCGCCGGCCTGGGTCTGCTGAACACCAAGGTGACTCAGAGCGACGCCGCCAACCCCGGCATCCAGGGCAATCAATTCAACTACGCGCCCCATCTGACGGTGAACCTGGGCTTCAAACAGCGGCTGGATCACGGCCTGTTCGTCGGCGGCAGCCTGAACCGCGTGGGGTCTTACTACTCCGACATCAACAATGAACGCAGCCGCACCGCCGGCGACTACACCGTGGCCAACCTCAACGCCGGCTACGAAAGCGCCGCCTGGACGGTGCGCGGCTACATCAACAATCTGGGCAACCAGGGCGTGCTGTACGCGCAGCTGCCGGCGCGCGGCAACAATCTGGGCGTGGTCGGCGCGCCGCGCACCGTCGGCCTGACCCTGGATTACCGCTTCTACTGATTCCCTCTTGATAGCCCTTTGGCCCGTCGGCTCGCGCCGCGGGCTTTTTTTTTGCCTGGCGCTCAGGCCATGCGGCGCCCCAGATCGCGCAGCACCTCGCGCGCCGCGTTGTGGCCGGGCGCGCCGGTGACGCCGCCGCCGGGGTGAGCGCCGGCGCCGCAGGTGTACAGGCCGGGAATGGGGCCGCGGTAATCGGCGTGACCCAGCATGGGCCGCGCCGAGAACAGCTGATCCAGGCCCAGCGCGCCGTGGAAAATGTCGCCGCCCACCAGGCCGAAGGTGCGCTCCAGATCCAGCGGGCTCATGATCTGCCGCCCCAGCACCGCGCCCTTGAAATTGGGCGCGTAGCGGGCGACGGTGTCTATCATCAGGTCCGCCACTTCTTCGCGGTGATCGTCCCAGCTGGCGCCGTCCGGCAATTGCGGCGCCACGTGCTGGCAAAACAGGCTGGCCACGTGTTGGCCCGGCGGCGCCAAGGACGGGTCCAGCGTGGACGGGATCAGCACTTCCACGATGGGCCGGCCGGACCAGCCGCGTTCGCGCGCGTCGTGATAAGCGCGCTCCATATAGGCCAGGCTGGGCGCGATGATGATGCCGCTGCCGTGGTGCTCCGCCTGCGCCTTGCCCGGCAGACAGCTGAAATCCGGCAGCTCGGACAGGGCCACGTTCATGCGGAAGGTGCCGGAGCCGCAGCGCCAGCTCTGCATCCTACGCAGGAAATCCGCCGGCAGCGCCGCCGGGTCCAGCAACTGGGTATAGAGCAGCCGCGGATTGAGATTGGACACCACCACGCGCGCGTCCAGCCGCTCGCCGCGGTCCGTCACCACGCCCACCGCCCGGCCCTTGTCCAGCAGCACTTCGCGCACCGCGCTGTCGATGCGGATCTCCGCGCCGCGCTCGCGCGCCGAGCGGGCCATGGCCTGGGTGATGGCGCCCATGCCGCCCAGCGCGTGGCCCCACGCGCCTTTGCGGCCGTTGACCTCGCCGAACACATGGTGCAGCAGGACATAGGCCGAACCCGGCGCGTACGGGCTGGCGTAGTTGCCCACCACGCTGTCGAAGCCGTAAACCGCCTTGATCGGATCGCTGTCGAACCAGCCGTCCAGATAATCGCCGGCGGACTTGGTGAACAGGTCCAGCAATTCGCGTTGCTGCGCCCGTTCCAGCTTGCCCAGCCGCCGCCCCAGCCGGCCGGCCTTGAGCAGCTCCGGCAAGGCGTTCAGCCAGCCGCCCGCCACCGCATTGGGCGGCGTTTGCAGCACCAGCTCGCGCAGCAGCTCGGCGGCGGCGTCCAGATGCCGCGCGTAATCGTCCAACCGCTCGGCGTCGCGGTGCGAAAAACGCGCCACTTCGGCCGCGGTGCGGCCCGGCCCCACTTTCAGATAGCCCCCGTCGTCCAGCGGCAGGAAGTTGGACAAGGGCCGCTCCACCACCTTCAGGCCGTGACGCGCCAGCTCCATGTCGCGGCTCACCTTGGGATTGAGCAGCGACACCGTGTAGGCGGCCACCGAGTTGCGGAAGCCGGGATGGAATTCCTCGGTCACTGCCGCGCCGCCCACCACGCCGCGCCGTTCCAGCACTGTCACCTTCAGCCCGGCCCGCGCCAGGTAATGGGCGCACACCAGGCCGTTGTGGCCGCCGCCCACAATGATCGCATCCCGCATCGCTTCGCTCCTCGTCTCAGGGGAAGCCTCATTCTCGAATCAAGTTCGGCAAATTGCAGCGCGCATAGCGACGAACTGTCGGATATTATTGATCGGATTGACGAAAAGTCCGGCATAGCGCCAAATCGCCCACCCCGCACGGAGCCGCCATGGACGCCACCGATCAGCAATTGCTCGCGCTGCTGCGCGAAAACGCCCGCGCGCCCACCGCGGAACTGGCGCGCCGGCTGGGCCTGTCCCGCACCACGGTGCAAAGCCGCATCGAAAGACTGGAGCGCGGCGGCGTGATCCTGGGCTACAGCGTGCGCACCAGCGCCGCCCACGACGCCGCCCAAGTGCGCGCGCTGGTGATGATCGCCGCCGAGCCGCGGCTGAGCCCGTCGATTGAAAGCGCCTTGCGCCGGCTGCCCCAGGTCCGCACCCTGCACTCGGTCAGCGGCGTCTACGACTTCATCGCCGGCGTGGAGGCCGCCGGCGTGGCCGAGCTGGACGGGCTGATCGACCGCATCGGCGCGCTGGACGGCGTGGAGCGCACCAGCACCGCCATCCTGATGACCACGCGGATAGACCGCTGAACCCGCCGGACCGCGCGCCAGCGCGGTCAAGGCCTGAAACGGCCGCGACATCGCCGCTCTCAAGCCGGCGCCCTCTCCTCTGCAGGCCGCCAGCCCCCACACCAGCAAGACGCACAGCAGGCGCGCGCGCCGGCCGCGGCCCAAGGTCTTAAACACGGGCCGGCGCCGGCCATGCGGCCGCCCGCCCAGGCGGGGGCTCCGGCGCGCCGCTCGCTTGATTTGCATCGCTCATCGTCCAGGCTCTTTCTTTGCTCCGGCGCCTAAACACGCTGGGCAGGGTTTGAGACAGCGCGCGAGGGCGGTCCGCCTCCGCGCAAAAGACGATGACTGTATTACATAAACTAATTATTGTTAAACGATAATAATTTGTCGTTCCATATGTATCTTCTACGCAACACGCCTCCAAACAATCCAAAAGCCGCGCCCAGCCAGGCTTGAGGGCTCACCGCGCGCCGCACGGCGGCGGGCCCGAGCCGTGTGCTTGCCGCAACAGCATGCAAATCAAACTTGCACAGCAAAAAATGATCGTTTTACAATAAAAAATAATTGTTTTGCGATACTTTAGTAATTCCGGCCTCATTGTCTTTCCAACCCGTCACAAGGAACCCTCATGAACTCCACGCGATTGAGCCGCTATTGCGCCGCCATGGCCTACATCACCGTCTTGGGCATTGGCGCCATGCTGCTGCTGGACATCCTGTTCTGGCTCTTTCCCAAGTCCATCATCGACGCCGGCTTGACCGTCACGGTTGACACCGTCAGAGGGTTTTACGGCTCAAGCGAGTTCGATCTCCCTAGCTTGCCGCTGTGGCAACGCGCCGGCGGCGCGGTCCTGTCTTGCATCCCGCTGCTGATCCTGGCCCAAGGCCTGTATGCCTTGCACCGCTTGTTCAAGCTCTATGCGCGCAGGGAATACTTTACGGAACGCTCCGCGTCCTTATTATCCAAGGTGGGTTCCAGCGTGGCGCTCTGGGTGCTGGCGGACCTCGTCTCCCAACCGATGATCAGCGCCTGGCTGACCATGATGCGGCCGGAGGGACAGCGGCTGATCGCCGTCAGCTTCCACACCGAAAACCTGGAAAGCCTGTTCATTGCCGCGGTGGTCATGATCATTGCGCGCATTCAGCGAGAAGGCATTGCGCTGGCGTGCGAAAATAAGCAATTCATCTGAAAGCGACACATGCCCATCAAAATCCATCTGGACATGCTGCTCGTCCAGCGCAAGGTCAAATCCAAGGACCTGGCCCAGGCCATCGGCATCACCGAGCAAAACCTGTCGCTGCTGAAGCAAGGCAAGGTCAAGGGCTTCCGGCTCTCCACCCTGGAGGCGATCTGTCTGTATCTGGACTGCCAGCCGGGCGACTTGCTGCAGCTGGTGCCGGCCGAGCCGGACGCGGCCGGCAACGGCGAGTAAGCCGGCTTAACCATGCCCCAAGCGATTCACGTCCATGCCGCCCGCCAGGCCGGGCCGCTGCTCTTGCGCCGCTTCGACACCCCGCTCGGCGCCATGATCGCCTGCGCCAGCCAGGATGGCCTGTGCCTGCTGGAGTTCACCGACCGGCCCATCGTGGACGCGGAGCTGGCGGCGCTGCGCCGCCTGCTGTCCGCCGAGATCGCCGACGGCGACAGCCCGCTATTGCGCCAGGCCGAACGCGAGATCGGCGAGTACTTCGCCGGCTCGCGCCGCGATTTCGACGTGGCGCTGCACCTGCCCGGCACCGCCTTCCAGCAGGCGGTCTGGCGATTGCTGCTGAGCGTGCCCTACGGCCGCACCCGCAGCTATCAGGAACAGGCCGCAAGGCTGGGCCGCCCGCAATCCGTCCGCGCCGTGGCCGCCGCCAACGGCGCCAACCGCCTCTCCATCATCGTCCCCTGCCACCGCGTGCTGGGCAAAGACGGCGCGCTCACCGGCTACGGCGGGGGGCTGGAGCGCAAGGCCTGGCTCCTGGCGCATGAGCGCGAGCGCGTCCTCTAACCATCCGCCCACGCCTTTCACACCCTTAGAACCTGTTCAAAGTCTGCTGCGCTTCAGCGATTCGACGTTGAAAACACCTTCGAAATGCTCATGTACCACGCGTACATTCCGCTTCCTCAGCTGTTTTCGCCTTGTCTCGCCCTTGCTCGCGAGACTTTAAACAGGCTCGGAGAGCCTGCTCATGGTCCGCTGTACTTCCGCGGGATTGTAGACAAGGGCGTTGAAGCCGCGCCTTAATTCCCAAGCCCAGGAACTATGCGGCGCGCCCAATGAACTAACTATCGCCAAAGCATGATTGATTGACGGAAGCCATAGAGCTGATTGAAATTGCTCAATGGCTTCCCGCGGCAAGCTTCACTAAGCTGATCCCAGCAAGTCATTGAACACCTTGACCTAAGGAGTCTGTCATGAGCAGCGCGTCCAAGTGCCCGTTCCATCACGCCACCGGCAATCCGGCCGTGGTCAACGCCCAATCCAACCGCGACTGGTGGCCCAACCAGCTCAACCTCAACATCCTGCACCAGCACGCCCCGGCCTCCAATCCGCTGGACCCGGACTTCGACTACCCCGCCGCCTTCCAACAGCTGGACTACCCCACGCTGAAAAACGACCTCAAGGCGCTGATGACCACCTCTCAGGACTGGTGGCCGGCCGACTGGGGCCATTACGGCGGCCTGTTCATCCGCATGGCCTGGCACGACGCCGGCACCTACCGCACCGCCGACGGCCGCGGCGGCGCCGGCACCGGCAATCAGCGCTTCGCTCCGCTCAACAGCTGGCCGGACAACGGCAACCTGGACAAGGCGCGCCGTCTGCTGTGGCCGATCAAGCAAAAATACGGCAAGCAGATTTCCTGGGCCGACCTGATGATCCTGGCCGGCAACGTGGCGCTGGAATCCATGGGCTTCAAAACCTTTGGTTTCGGCGGCGGCCGTCAGGACATCTGGCAGCCGGAAGAAGACGTTTACTGGGGCGCGGAAACCAAATGGCTGGCCACCAGCGCCGAGGCCAACAGCCGCTACTCCGGCGACCGCCAGCTGGACAACCCGCTGGCTGCGGTGCAGATGGGCTTGATCTACGTGAACCCGGAAGGCCCGGACGGCAATCCGGATCCGCTGGCTTCCGGCCGCGACGTGCGCGAAACCTTCGCCCGCATGGCGATGAACGATGAAGAAACCGTGGCCCTGGTGGCCGGCGGCCATACCTTCGGCAAAGCCCACGGCGCCGGCGATCCGGCCTTGGTGGGCCCGGAGCCGGAGGCCGCGCCGCTGGAAGCGCAAGGCCTGGGCTGGATCAACCGCTTGGGCGACGGCAAGGGCGAACACACCACCACCAGCGGCATCGAGGGCGCGTGGAAACCCAATCCGACGCAGTGGGACAACGGCTATTTCGACACCTTGTTCGGCTACGACTGGGAGCTGACCAAGAGCCCGGCCGGCGCCCATCAGTGGGTGGCCAAGAACGTCAAACCGGAACACCTGATCCCGGACGCTCACAACCCGGCGAAGAAACACCCGCCGATGATGACCACCGCCGATCTGTCGCTGCGCTTCGACCCGATCTACGAGCCCATCGCCCGCCGCTTCCATCAAAACCCGGCCGCCTTCGCCGACGCCTTCGCCCGCGCCTGGTTCAAGCTGACCCACCGCGATATGGGGCCCAAGGCCCGCTACCTGGGGCCGGAAGTGCCGGCCGAAGACCTGATCTGGCAAGACCCGCTGCCGGCGGCCTGTCAACCGCTGATCAACGACGCGGACATCGCCGCGCTCAAGGCCAAGGTGTTGGCCTCCGGCCTGTCGGTCAGCGAACTGGTGGCCACCGCCTGGGCCTCCGCCTCCAGCTTCCGCGGATCGGACAAGCGCGGCGGCGCCAACGGCGCCCGCATCCGCCTGGCCCCGCAAAAAGACTGGGCGGTGAACCAGCCGGCGCAATTGGCCCGCGTGCTGAAAGCGCTGGAGGCCATCCGCCAGGACTTCAACGCCGCGCAGAGCGGCGGCAAGCAAGTGTCGCTGGCCGACCTGATCGTACTGGCCGGCGGCGCGGCGGTGGAAGCGGCCGCCCAGGCCGGCGGCCACAAGGTCAGCGTGCCGTTTGCGCCGGGCCGGACCGACGCCAGCCAGGAACAGACCGACGTGGAATCCTTCAGCGTGCTGGAGCCGCAGGCGGACGGTTTCCGCAATTATCAGAAACAGGCTTATTCCTTGCCCGCGGAGGCGCTGCTGGTGGACAAAGCCCAGCTGCTGACGCTGAGCGCGCCGGAAATGACCGTGCTGGTGGGCGGCCTGCGCGTGCTGGGCGCCAATGCGGATCAGGCGCCGCACGGCGTGTTCACCGCTCGTCCGGGCGTATTGAGCAACGACTTCTTCGTCAACCTGCTCGATATGAACGTGGCCTGGCAGCCGGCTTCCAGCGCCAATGAGCTGTACGAAGGCCGCGACCGCAAAACCGGCGCGCTCAAGTGGACCGGCAGCCGGGTGGACCTGGTGTTCGGCTCCAACTCGCAGCTGCGGGCGCTGGCCGAGGTCTACGCTCAAAACGATGCGCAGCAGAAGTTTGTCCGCGACTTCGTCGCCGCCTGGAACAAGGTGATGAATCTGGACCGCTTCGATCTGAAATAAGCGCGGTTCGTTCCTGCAAACAACGCGCGGCCTCTGGGCCGCGCGTTTTTTTGCGCCGCGCTCAGCAAGGACTGTGCGCAAAAAAAAAACGAAACGCCGGTCAAGGCGCTTCGTTTCGTGGTTCCGGCGTCGGATCCGACTTTAGGATGCGATCTTGGCGCAGGCTTCCTGCCGCCAGATCACCGAAGCCAGCTTCATCCGCTTGTCGAACAGCAGCTTGTACTGACAAGCCCGGGCTTGCCCGCCGTCCTTGGGGCTCAGGTTCAGCACATAATCCCACTCCCGCACATCGATCATCCCTTCGGCGAAATGCGGGCGGCCGATCAGGCCGTAAACCTGTTCCTTGCTCAGGCCCGGCTGCACCTTGGCCAGATTGTCCGGATTGGGCACGCTGCCTTCCGGCTGCCAGCGGTTGTCTTCAATGCCGGGCCAGACCGGACTGGCCTGTTCGGCCAGATGGCCGTCGTCGGTGATCTTGCTCAGGCGGCTGCTGCCGCAACCCATCAAAGCCGCGCCGGCGGCCGCCAGCAGCAGGCAGCGGAAAGCGCCGCCGAATATCGCTTGTTTCATCATCTATCTCATTCACTATCAGCTGATTGATCTTGCCTGCCGCTTACCACTGAAAGCCCGCGCCCAGGCTGGCGCCGCCCTGACCGCGGGTATTGGTGGAGCCGGAGAACTTCACCACCCAGCGGCCGTTGTCGGACAGCGAGGACAAGCCCACCGCGATGGCGGACTCGCCGCCGGTGGTAGCCGTGGCCACGGCCAACATGCTCTTGCCGGGCAGGAATGCCTGCGGCAGGCCGGCCATCGCCATCGCGCCGGCCGCCGCGCCCAGCGCGTCGCGGCGCGTATCGGACAGATCGGACCTGAGCTGCTTGAATTGCTGCTGATTGTTGAAGTTGGCCGCATTCAGCTGGTCCACGTTCACCGCGTCCGTGCCCTGCGCGCCCGCCGCCACATTGTGGATGGTCACCGGCCTGCCGCCGTCCCCGCCCACTAGGGTGACGTCGTTGCCGGCGCTTGTCGTCGTCGTCCGGCCGCTGGGATCGGAATACTGCACCGGCCCGCTTTTCTGCAGCCGGTCGATCGCATCGCCGACATTGTTCACGGTATTGCCGTAAACGGTGTAGTTCGGACCGTTCACCGCGCCGGTCTGAGCGTTGTAGGACGCGCCGCCGCCCAAGGCCGCCGCGGTTCCGGCGCCGGCGTTGTCCACCTTGGCGCTCACCCGCTGCACCGCCTGGTTGGTCGCGTTCAGCTGGCTGCCGTTCACCGCGTCGGTGCTGGTCCCGCTCACCCGGCCGGCGGCGACATTGCTGATTTGACGCTCATTGCCCGCGCTGCCCACGCTCACCACGCTGGAAGGGGCCGCGCCGGCGTAGCTGTAGGTTACGCCGTCCACCACGCCGCTGGCGGTGGGATTGGCCGCCGCGGTCCGGCTGTTGGCGCCCAAGGCGACGTCGTTGACGTTGCTGGCCTGGGCGTTGCTGCCCAGCGCCAGCGCATTGTTGGCGTTGGCGGCGGCATTGTCGCCCACCGCCACCGCATTGCTGGCATTGGTGTTGGAGCCGGCATGATTGCCGATGGCCACATTATTGCTGCCGGACACATTCTGGCCGGCCTGGTTGCCGGCGGCGAAATTGCCGCTGCCGGTCACGCCGCGCCCGGCATAGCTGCCCACCGCGGTATTGTTGTCCCCCGTGACATTGCTGCCGGCATTCGCGCCGTTGGCGGTATTGTTGCTGCCCTTGATGTTCCAGCCGGAGAAGGTGCCGCTGCTGGTGTTGTAGCTGCCGGTGACGTTGCGGTTGGAGTTGTTGCCCAGGCCGGCGTTGAAATCGCCCTGGATGTCTTGGGCCGCATTGGCCCCGCTGCCGGTGTTGCCGGTGCCGGTGACGTTGCGGATGGTGTTGATGCCGGTGCCCACGTTGGCGTCGCCGGTCACGTTGTAGCCGGAGTCGTTGCCCATGAAAGCGTTATTGTTGCCCTGCACATTGGTGCCCGCGTTCTGACCGATCGAGGAGTTGTAACTCCCCGTCACATTCACGCCGGCAGCGGCGCCAAAGGCCGAGTTGTTGGTGCCGTTCATATTGCTGCCGGCGCCCACGCCATAGATGGAGTTATTGCTGTTGCTCGCCACCGCCGGGTCCACCGAACCCGCGCCGTAAACATTATTGCTGCCGACGCTGGAGATCGTGTCGGCGCTCGCCAAGGCGGACCAGGAACAGGCCACGGCCAGGCTCAATGCGCTCAAGGCCAGGGAGGGCGAGGACAAACGCTTTGCTTCAGATGCTTTATTACTCATTTCACAGACCACATTCTTCAGATTGATGGAATTCACGTAAGGCAAGTCTTTGCAGGCAAGCCCGCCGCCGGCTCCAGGCTTAAGGCGGGATAAACGCGAAGACGCGCATTCCCGCCGAAAACCCATGGCCGGCCGCGGTTCGGTCCAGGGGCGCGACGCGGCTCCGCCGGCGGCGCTGGCTTGTCGCTGCATTCAGGCACTCCGCTCGCGACACGCCGCGCTCGAACAGGGCAAGCTCTTGCAAACCCTTATTCGGCGCGGCTGGTCTACGCTATGCCTTTGATTTTTATGAATCCTAACATTCTGTTAATATCTGTGAAAATTGAAATAATTGAATCGATTAATTCGTTTTATCTATCAATACGCATAATTGATAGATAAAATTCAAATAGAATATCAGCGGCTTACACGCCGCGTTTCCGGAGCCGGCGCCAAAACCATCCGGCCCCAGCGCGCGCGCCGCGCCGCGTCTCACAAAGCGCAGCGGACTTTGAACAGCTTCTGAGATAATTCCGTTCTTGCCACCCTCATCCGCGCCATGTCCATCCGCCCGTCTGCACCGCCCATCCGCCGGCTGAGCCCGCGCGACATCCCCGCCAACTGGCTGGACGCCTTCCAGCGCCGTCAGGATGTTGATCTGGTCTATCGCGCTGGAGCCGATGGCCGGCAGTGCGTGGCCGAGCCCTTCATCGACGACTGGTCCCCGGCGGAACGACGCGAGCTGACGCGGGAACTGGCGCGCATCGCCGCCGACGGCGCGGTGTTGGCGCTGGACATGGACGGCGGCCTGGCCGGCTTCGCCGCCATCGACCCGCAAGCGCTGGGCCCGGACGGCGGCTACCGGCAATTGAAAGAACTGCAAGTGGACCGCCGCTGGCGCGGCCGAGGGCTGGGGCGGGCGTTGCTGGCGGCGGCAGCCGCCGCCGGCCGGGCGCTGGGCGCGGACACGCTCTACATCTCCTCGCACTCCGCCGTTGAAACCGTAGACTTCTACGAAGCCTGCGGCTGCGCGCCCGCTCGCTGGCTGTACGCGCCGCAACTGGCGCTGGAGCCTTTCGATTGTCAGCTGGAATTGGCGCTGAGCGCACAGACTGTTGATTTTACTTAGCTATCCGCTTAGAATTTTGACCTGCTCATCTTGATGAGCGCCCTTCTTTATCCTCGCAAAGGCTTTGCATGTTGGAGATTGCAGCAATCCGATAACGCCGCCCGGTTTCCCGGCTGGCCGTTATCAAAATGCCCCTGAGCTGGTAGCGCCCGCATCGCGGCGGCTGCCCGTTTTCGCATTTGATTGCCGAACGATCATCCAATATGAATATCTCCAAGCCGGAGCAAAGGACGTTGCACGTCCTGGCCAAAGGCGGCCGCATCGCGCACCTGCGCGACGACGCGGGCCGTATCTTCACCGTGGAATGCTATACCCGTGAAGGGTATCTGCTGTCCGACTGCACCCTGCTCGTGTTCCAGAAGCTCAGGACCAAACGCCTGATCAGCTCCAAGAACGGCCAGCCTTACCAAATCAATAAGGCCGGCCTGCGCGCCGTGCGCGGCCAACTCGACAACCAATGACCACCGCCGCCGCGCAGCCGCGCAAAAGCGGCGGCCGCGCTGGCGCGCCAGGAGAACGCTATGACTCTCATGCTGAGAAACGAACAAGACCGCGACATCGACGCCATTTTCGAACTGACCCGGGCCGCCTTCCTCGCCGAAGAACACTCCAGCCACACCGAGCACTTCATCGTCAACGCGCTGCGCCGCAGCGGCCAGCTCACGCTTTCCATCGTGGCGCTGGACGGCGAACGTCTGCTGGGCCACATCGCCGCCTCGCCGGTGCTCGTCTCCTCCGGCACCGCCGGCTGGCACGGCATCGGCCCGCTGTCCGTGCATCCGGAGCGACAGGGCCAGGGCATAGGCAGCCTGCTGATGAAACAGGCGCTGGCCGCGCTGCGCGAGCTGGGCGCGTCGGGCTGCGTGGTGTTGGGCGATCCCGGCTACTACGCGCGCTTCGGCTTCCAAACGCGGCCAGGCCTGATTTTGCCGGGCGTGCCGGCCGAATACTTCATGGCGCAGAGCTTGGGCGCGCCGCTGCCTTCCGGCAGCGTCAGCTACCCTCCGGCGTTTGAAGCCACGGCCTAAACGGTTTGGCGAGCCGGTCCGCGCCGCTGCGGCGGCCGGGCTGGCTGGGACCGCGCCCGCCGCAGGGTTCTGAAACCAAGCCCGACACTGCGGCTTGATGGCTTATTATCAACTTAATTGTTTCAAAAATGATTTAATGTCAATTAAATAATTGTCATAAATGACAGTATCGCCCACTCTCATGGCTAGACAAGAATCTACCCGCTTACTTAATAAGCAAATTGTTTAGCCGAAATGGCTGCTTAGAGCCCGGTCAAAACCTAGCGAGCAAGGGCGAGACAAGATGAAAACGGCGGAGTGAGAAGCGCGACTCGCCGTGCAACGCCTCACGACGCACAGCGGGCTTTGAATAGGCTCTTCCACAAGAAAGGGCGATTCCATGGCTTACCTCCCGGACAATGAACACTCCTCCCCGCTCGCCGCGCAGCTGAACCGACGCCAGCTCTTGCTGGGCGCGAGCGCGGGCGCCGCCGGCCTGATGCTGCCGGCGCCCGCCTCCGCCTTCCTCGGCTCAAGCGCTTTCCAGCTGGCCAAATACCAGCGGCTGATTCCCGAACTGTTCCAGCCCGTGCCGCGTCCGCCCGCCTACACCCCCAATCTGGTGATAGGCTCCGGCTTTGGCGGCGCCATCTCAGCGCTGCGTCTAGCCCTGGCCGGTCAGCAGGTCACGGTGCTGGAACGCGGTCACCGCTGGCCCAAGGGCCCGAAACGCGACATCTTCTCCAACGACACCTTCCCGGACGGACGCGCGTTCTGGCATCGCAGCCAGGCCAAGATGCTGATAGGCGTGGAAAAGTCTTTCGACTCCTTCGGCGGAGTGCTGGATTCAACCGATTACCCGAATATGAACGTCTGGCACGGCGCCTGCGTCGGCGGCGGATCGGTGGTGTTCACCGGGGTGATGATTCAGCCGGAACAGCGTTATTTCGAAGCCCTGTTCGGCCATTGGGTCAGCTATGCGGAAATGAACCAGACCTACTACCCCAGAGTCCGGCAAATGCTGCGCTTGGACGCCATGCCGACGGACATCTACAACAGCATCCCCTTCCACCATTCCCGCGTCTGGGACGCCCAGGTGCGCAAGGCCGGCTACACCACCACGGCCAACGACTCCATCTTCAACTGGGACGTGATCCGCCAAGAACTGCGCACGCAATCCTGGCCCTCCGCCACCATGGGCTTGTCCAACCACGGCAACTCCAACGGCGCCAAATTCGACCTCAACCAGAACTACCTGGCCCAGGCGCAGGCCACCGGCCGAGCCGCGATCTATCCCGGCCACGAGGTGCTCAGCATCGCCTGGGACGGCAGCCGCTACGAGGTCGACGTGGTCAAACGCGCGCCCGACGGCCGGCAACTGGACCGCTACCGGCTCAACTGCGACCGGCTCTTTCTCGCCGCCGGCTCCATCGGCAGCTCGGAACTGCTGGTCAAGGCGCGGGCGCAGGGCACTTTGCGCAATCTCAACGAACACATAGGCCAAGGCTGGGGCAGCAACGGCGACACCATCGTCACGCGCAGCTTCAGCACGATATCGCTGGCCACCCAAGGCACGCCCAGCGCCTCCCGCATCCACGACTCGAACAGCGGGCTGCCGCTCACCCTGGAAAACTGGTACGTGCCGGGCTTGCCGCTGGACCTGACCACGGTGATCGGTTCGCTGGGCATGGCCTTCGATCAAAGCAATCGCGGGCATTTCAGCTATAACCCGACCACCGACCGCGTGGAGCTGAACTGGCCGAAGAACGGCAACCGCGACAGCGTGGCCGCGGCCAAGACGGTGAACGATAAAATCGCCGCGGCCACCCGCACCGTCCCGGGCTTTCCAGGAATCATAGCCGGCGTCACCGGCATGAACTGGACCGCGCATCCGCTGGGCGGCGCGGTGATAGGCAAGGCCACCGACGCCTGGGGCCGCGTCATCGGCCATCCCGGCCTGTACGTGATGGACGGCGCGCTGCTCCCCGGCAGCGCCGGCGCGGTCAATCCCTCCTTGACCATCTCAGCGTTGGCCGAGCGCAATATCGAGCACATCATCAAAAACGGCAAGTAAGGCCCGCCGCCGCCAAGCCATGGCGGCGGCCGCGTCTCACAAGGCCATTCTTTGCAGCAAGCGCGCGCTGCCCTCGCGCGAGGCCCGCAGCGCGCGCTCGGCTCGACGCCGCATGTCCCACTCCCAAACGCGCAGCGCCGCCGCCGCCTCGGCCGCCGTGCCCGTCGGCGCCAAAGCCCGCGCCAGTTCCGCGCCGTCGCAGAGCGCGGTATTGGCGCCCAGCCCGCCGGCCGGGCTCATCGCGTGCGCCGCGTCGCCCAGCAAGGCCACCCGCTCGCACCGCCAGGCCGGCACCTCGGCCGCCATGCGGATGGCGCGCGCGCCCAGGCACTGCGGATCGCCATGGACGAAAACGGCCTGCAAACGCGGGTGCCAGCCGCGCGTCGCCCGCAACACCCTCGCCCGCAGCGCATCGCCGCTCAAACGCTCCGCCGGCAAAGCCCCGCCCAAATCCTCGGCCCGCGCCACGCAGGCCCAATACCAGTAATCCGGCATCGGGCTCAGCGCCGCCTCCGGCGCCAGCCGCCGCGCCAACTCCGGCAAGGGCGCGCGAAAACGCATCGCCTCGATGACCGCAGTCAGACCGTCGCCGAACACCACGCACACGCCCTGACCCAACTCCGGCGTCAACGCCTCGGACGGCAGCGCGTCCCGCGGCGTAAGGCCGTAAAGCACCACCGCGCCCTCGTCCGCCGGATCTCCGTCCGGCGCCAACTGCCGGCGCACCGTCGACGCCACCCCGTCCGCGGCAATCAGCACATCCATCTCGAACTCAGGCCGGTCCTGGAAATCCAGCAAGAAGCCGCCGGACGTCTCCCTGAAACCGCGCAGCGCGTGCCCCCAGCGAATCCGGTCCTCCAGGCCGCTGCTCAGGATTTCCCGCAGCGTCTGGCGGTTGGCGCTGAGATCGCGCTCCGCCGCGTCCTCGTCCTGCGCCGACGGCCGCCAGTGCGCCGGCTTGCGTTCCGACCAGGCGCGCAGTTGCGGATCGACGAAACAATCGTCGCCGCCCAGCGAACAGCTTTGCCGGAACAACTCGAACAACCGCGGCGTCAAGACCTGCCGCAAGGCCTGCTGACCATCGCCGTCGATGCGCAGCCGATAACCCTGCCAGCGGCTGTCGGCGGCCTGGTCACGTTCAAACAGCGTGGCGGCGACGCCGGCGCGCGCCAGGCCCTGGGCCAGGCACAGCCCGCCCAGGCCGGCGCCGACGATGCCAATGCGTAGAGATTGCATAGCTTGTCCTTTGCTCATCAGGAGGAAACCCGGTCAGGACCGCCGCCGCGCCGGCGGCCATCCCGACCCTTGCCGACGATTGTGCGCGCCTCCGCCAAAGCTGCTATAACGCTGTTTTGCCAACAAATGGTGAAAAATGGCCAAGATCGACGTCACGCCGCCGGAAGACGCGCCGGACCTCAGCGAATGGACCGGCGGCCCGCCGCTGATCGCCGTCCCCGGCAACGACCGGGAAGACAGCGATTACCAGCTGGGCAGCCGCGAATACGACTGGCACAGCCATGCGCGCGGACAGCTGCTATGCGTGGAAACCGGCCTGATCCAGATCCGCACCCCGCGCGGCGCCTGGGTCCTGCCGCCGCACCGCGCCGGCTGGATTCCGCCCGGCGTCCCGCACCGGGTGCGCGTCAGCGGCGCACTGACCGGCTGGAGCCTGCTGCTGAGCCCGGACTGGAGCCGGACGCTGAATCCGCAGCCGCAGGTGCTGGCGATCACCGAACTGATGCGCGCCGCGGTGCGCCGCGCGGTGACCTGGACGGATTACGCGCAATGGCGGCCGGAGCAGGAACGCATCGCCGCAGTGCTGCTGGACGAGTTGCGGCAAGCGCCGCAGCAGGCGCTCTGCCTGCCGATACCGGAGCATCCGCGCATCGCGGAGCTAGCCCGCCGCCTGCTAACCGAGCCGGCCGGCAAACACACGCTGGCCGACTGCGCGGACGCGGCGGCGATGTCGCCGCGCACCCTGCGCCGCCACATTCAGGCGCAGACCGGCATGAGTTTTGGACAATGGCGGCAACAAGCGCTGCTGATACGCGGCATGGAAATGCTGGCGCGCGGCGTCGCCGTGGCCGTGGTGGCCGACGACTTGGGCTATGCCTCGCCCAGCAACTTCATCGCGATGTTCCGACGCGCTTTCGGCGATTCGCCGGCGCGGTTTTTCGCGCGGCAAGGGCCAGCCTAGCGGATTGGGGTTTGGGCACGCTAACCATGCCGGCGAGGCGCTGGCGCTCAATAACGCTTTGGAGTGGGAAATTCAGATGTCGCAACAACACATTCATGAAACCAATCTTTTCGCCGCGATCCGGCAGTTCGTCCAATTGGTCCGCGCTGGCCGCGAACCCGATATGGCGCCCCTGGCGGCCGCGACGGCCGCCCTGCCCTTGAAAAACCTGGAGCACTGGGAGCGCTTTCTGTCTTGGGAACGCTACCGGGCATGGCAGCTCGCCGCGCCCAGCAAATGGACGCTGTTGTTCCGGCAAAAGCCGGGGCCGACCTGGCTGGACCTGTGCAGCGAAGACGGCTACCTGCGGGAAAAAACGCTGCGCGCGCTGAAGCACGGCGCGCCCAACGCTTTCTTCTTCGCCCTCGCCCTGCGCCGGCTGAACGATTGGGTGCCGCAAGTCCGAGCCGCGGCGCGCGAAGCCCTGCCGGACATCGCCAGCCATACCGCGCCGCAACACGTCGCCGCGGCCTTGTGCGCGCTCCTGCCTAACTGGACATCCTGGGGGCGCCTGGAGGCCACGGAACAGGAAACGCTGATGGCCATCTCCGCGCAGGACGAAGTGAAGCGCGCGCTCAAGGACAGCTTGATAGCCAGCCCCTCCGGCCCCATGGTCGCCGTGCTGGCGCAACTTGGCCGCAAGGACACGCTGGATGCGTATTTGCAGGACATCGCCAAGCGGGCCATCCAGCCCTCCTTGCGCGCCAAGGCCTATCGCTGCCTACTGGAGGGCAGAATGACCTGGCTGGCTGGCCGCGAATGGGAATGGACGGATATACGCAGGGTCCAGAAGCACCTCAAGCCGATACATGGCACCCGCGCGCTCAGCATCCAGGCTGCCTTCCCGGACATGGCGTGGCAAGCGGCCGAGGACCGCTCTCCCATCGTCAGACGGGTTGCCGGCGAAATGCTGATCCGCGACTGGGAAAAAACCGGCCAAGCCCCATTGCGCCTGGTACGGCAACTGGCCGCAGACGCCTGTCCATCCATCGCCGCGCGCGGTCGCTTCCTGCTGGACAAATTGGAACCGCCACCGGCCTGAAGGATGTCAATCGAGTAAAATGACCCAGCCCCTGGCCGCGAACCATGGGATGCAAGGCGGATAGGCCGCACCCTCTAGACGAGTAATGAGTGGAAGATTTCACATGGCGAACACAGAGTCAGACAGCTTGATCATCCGGCGCGCCAGCGCCGCCGATGCCCCCGCGGTGTTGAGCATTTTCGATGAAATCATCGCCTGGTTTGCCGAAATACAAAATCCGGGACAATGGGGGGCGGAGCCTTGGTCCAGCCAGCCGCGACAAGTGACGAGGGTGGTCGAAGCCTGCTCGCTGCCCGGCGCCTGGGTAGCGGAACAGCGCGGCGGCCCTATCCGCGCGGCCTTGGTGCTGGGCGAGGCCATGCCCTATGTTCCGGCCGCGACGGCACCGGAAATATATGTGCGCTTGCTGGTCGCCTCGCGCCACTCCAGCGCACGCGGCATTGGCCGGCGCTTGATGGCTTTCGCGGAGGATCAGGCCAGGCTGGCGGGCGTGAAACGCATGCGGGTCGATTGCTATGGCGGCGGCTCCGGCGCCTTGGTGCGCTTTTATGAATCCTGCGGCTACGAGCGAATTGCCGCCCTGGACATTGACGGCTGGCCCTGCCAGCTCTTGGGACGCGACGTGTGACGATGCACGATCTGCGTGGCGGCCGGCCCCAGCCTCCGTGAGCCGGCTTGCCCAGGGATCAGTGATTGCAAAGGACAAGGCCAGGCGCGCTGCATCGCACATCCTCAGCCATCCAGCAGGTCCAGATAGCGCCGCACCGCGCCCCACTCGTCGCCAGCCCGGCTGATCGCCGCCAATTCCGATACCAGTGGCGAGCGTTCCGCCAGCCTGCGATAAACCAGATTGGGCAGCGCCAGCTTGCGCAGCGGCGTGGGCACCAAGGCCAAGCCCAGGCCGGCAGCGGCCAAGGCCAGAACCGACATCGTGCTCCCCACTTTATAAGCGATGCGGGGTTCGCCGCCCAATAGCTGGCACAGCATCGGCAATTGCCCCTCGTCACCATCGCCGGCGTAAACGATAAACGGCTGCTCCAGCAAATCAGACACGCGCAATGAGCGGCGCGCGGCCAGGGGATGCCGCGCCCCCATCGCCACCTCCCAATGCCAGCTTCCCGCCGGCCTCGCCTGCAAGCCGGCGGGAAGCGGACGGCCCAATTGCGGGCAATAGCCGACATCCAGCCGCCCGGCGAGAATCGCCTCCATCTGCGCCGCCGAGGCCATTTCATGCAACTCCACCGCCACATCCGGCCAGGCGGCGTGGAATGCCAGCAAATCATCCGACAGCCGGCCCGCCGCGACGGCATTGCCGACAAAACCTATCCTCACCACTCCTGTTTCGCCGCGCGCGGCGCGGCGCATCACGCTCTTGGCGCGCTCGGCCTGCTCCACCGTCCGCCTCGCCTCGATCAACAGGATCCGTCCGGCATCGGACAGCTCCACCTTGCGCGTGCTGCGTACAAACAAGGTCACGCCCAGCTCCTCTTCCAGCGAGCGGATTTGGGCGCTCAAGGCGGGCTGGACGATGTGCAGCTTCTCGGCGGCGCGGCCGAAATGGCCCTCGTCGGCCACCGCCAGGAAATAGCGTAAATGACGTAGCTCCATCGGGTCTTATTCATCATTCAAAATGATCAATACCGAAATTTAATCTATTGGAGTGATTTTTCAAGCACGCCTACGCTTTGCAGCAGACGCCGCTTCGCGACGTCATCATCAGGAGAAAAATAATGACGATCAGTCAACGCATCGATGTTCACCAACATGTCGTCCCCCCGTTCTGGGCTGAAGCCTTGCCCGCTCACGGCGGCGACCCTTCCGGCTGGAAAAGCCCGGCGTGGAGCCCGCAAAGCGCCATCGACTTCATGGACAGCCAGGGCATCGCCACCGGCCTGCTATCGCTGACCGCCCCCGGCGTGCAAGGCTGGTCCGGCCAAGCCAAGCTGGACATGGCCCGCCGCGTCAATGAATACACCGCCGGCTTGGTGGAGCAGCGCCCAGATCGCTTCGGCAACTTCGCCACCGTGCCGCTGCCGGACATAGAAGGTTCGCTGCGGGAGATCGAATTTGCCTTTGACGCGCTGAAAGCGGACGGCGTGGTGCTGCTCAGCAACTATCACGGTCAATATCTGGGCGATCCGGCATTCGAGCCGGTTTGGGCCGAACTCAACCGGCGGCGCGCCACCGTGTTCATCCACCCGGGCAAACCCGGCATCGACGCCATCGCCGGCATGCCCGGACCGCTGGTGGACTACCCCTTCGACACCACCCGCACCGCGGTGCAGATGGTGCTGAACGGCACGCTGGCACGCCATCCGGACGTGAACATCATTCTGTCCCATGCCGGCGGTTTTCTGCCGTACGCCTCCCATCGCTTCGCCGAACTGGCTCCAGGCGTACGCCATGATGTCCCGGCGACCGAAGACTTGCTGCGCCTGTTCCAGCGCTTCTATTTCGACACCGCGCTGACCTCAGGTCCGGTGGCCCTTCCCAGCCTGACCGCCTTCGCCAGCGTCGGCCACATCCTGTACGGCAGCGACTATCCCTATGCGCCGGCAGCCGTCGGGGCCTCATTCACCGCCCAGCTGGATGCCTACACCGGGCTGTCTCCGCAAGAACATGCCGCGATCAGGCGCAACAACGCCCTGGCCCTGTTCCCACGGCTGGCCAGAATGAGCGGCTAAGCCTGATGAAACGGGCCGGGGCCTAGCACAGCGCGGCACATCAACGCAGCCTGCCGAGCAATGCATTCAAGGGATGTGGCGGGAAGAAAACGAAATGGCGGCGGGAGAGTTTAGAAAGGCCAGAAACGTGAAACCGGAAGTATCGGCTGGCCGCACTTGGGAACCATAAGTTGATCGCACACTGCCCAAGCTAGGCTCATGGCGGACAGAAACGGCGGGCATTCACCCGCCGTGTACGATAGCGCCTCAGCTAGCCTTGCCCGCCGGAATCTGCTGGGTGATGCAGTGGATATTGCCGCCACCAAGCAGTACCTCGCGCGCCGGAACGCCGACAATTCGGTACTCCGGGAAGATCTCCTGCAAGCGGCTGGCGGCCGCGGCATCGGTACGCTCATCCAGCAGCGGGAAAATAATCTGTCCGTTGCTGATCAGGAAATTGACATAAGACGCGGCCATGCGTTCGCCAACCTCACGCGGCACGGCCTGCCCGCTAGCCACCACTCCAACCGTTTCATCCTGCTCATAGAACAAGGGGCCCGGGGCCAGCATCTTGTGGATCTTGAGCTGGCGGCCCTTGGCGTCGCGCGCTTTCGACAGCACTTCGTAGGCGGCCTGCGAACGCGGATACTGCGGATCCTGTTCATCGTCGACCCAGTGCAGCACAACCTCCCCTGGACGGGCAAAGCAGCACATATTGTCGATGTGACCGTCGGTTTCATCCATAAACACGCCTTCTGGCAGCCAGATGAAGTGCGTCACGTCCAGGTGCTCGGCAAGCAGAGCCTCAATCTGGGCTTTGGACAAATCCGGATTGCGATTGGGATTGAGCAGACATTCCGCGGTGGTGAGCAGCGTACCTTCACCATCGACATGAATCGAGCCTCCTTCCAGCACCAGCGGGGCTAGGTAGCGATCAAAGCCATGGTGGGCCAACACCTGGCCCGCAACTTCACTATCCTGATCCCAAGGATGGTACAGCCCGCCATTGAAGCCGCCCCAGGCATTGAACTGCCAGTCCACGCCACGCAGATGGCCCGCCGGATCGATCACCATGGTCGGTCCGCTGTCGCGCATCCAGCAGTCATCGCTATTCATTGCAACCAGGGTGACTTCAGACGGCATGACTGCGCGCGCCTGCGACATGAACGGTTCTGGCACGGCCATGAACACAGGCGTGGCCGCCGAAATGGCTTTGGCGATGGCAGCAAAGGCCTGTTGCGCCTCGCGTCCGGCATGGCGCCAGTTATCCGGGCGCTGCGGCCAGATCATCCATACCGCCTGATGCTCCGCCCACTCGGCCGGCATGTGAAAACCGTCGGCGGCAGGTAGGCCATTGTGCGTTTTATTGTTCATTTTGATCACCATCGACTTGATAAATGCCATCAGAAGTATTCAATAGATCGTGCATTTGCGGATGACAGACTCGGCACGTCTCCCGATCTGCGCGATGCGGGGGCTCGACCAATACACATTCGCCGGGCGGATCAGCGTTCTGGAACTGCAGATTTCCTCTGCAATGAACGACGAAGTGATTGACAGGCGTAGTCTATGGAGAGCCAAACTATTCAGCAAATGAACAATACGAATACTTTCATAAATACGGTGAATGGTGTGAAGCTGCATCAACTGGACCTGAACCTGCTGCTGGCACTGGATGCCCTGATCAGCCTGCGCAGTGTCACACGGGCGGCAGAGAAACTGTTTGTCAGCCAGCCGGCGATGAGCCACTCGCTCAACCGCTTACGGACATTCTTCGACGACCCGCTGCTGGTGCGCTCGCCGCATGGCATGCTGCCGACGCAAAAAGCACTCTATCTGCAACAGGGCGTCCATCAGGCGCTCAGCCTGCTGCAAAGCCATTTCAGCC
Organism: Chromobacterium sp. HL1; assembly: GCF_057418835.1. Lineage (NCBI taxonomy): Bacteria > Pseudomonadati > Pseudomonadota > Betaproteobacteria > Neisseriales > Chromobacteriaceae > Chromobacterium > Chromobacterium sp. HL1. The sequence goes on along the minus strand of NZ_CP162399.1, from coordinate 4,920,050 downwards.
AGCCGGAGGCCTTTGACCCGGCAACATCGGCGCGCCGCTTCACCCTGTGCACCACGGATTATGTAGAGTGCGTGCTGATTCCGCCTCTGGTGAAAAAACTGGCGGAGGAAGCGTCCAACGTTCATATCGACATCACCATCCTGAGGGAAGACATTCCGGAACTGGCGCTGGCCGACGGTGAAATCGACTTCCTGCTGGGTTTTGACGAATACATGTCCATCCCCAGCTATCTATGCCGGGAAACCTGGCTGAACGAGCCGCTGATCGGCATCTTGCGCCATGATCACCCGCTCCAGAATGATAGGCTGACACTATCGGATCTGATTGCCTTGCCGCATGTCTTCCACGCGCCGCTGGGCAATCTGGGATCGCCAATGGATGGTTTTCTTGCCGAGCGCGGCTTGCAACGCAAGATTTCGGTGCACAGCCAAAGCTATATGGCTGCAGCCGCCATCGTCAGCAACACCGATCATTTGTTTATCCTGCCTAAGAAAGTAGCGGCGATGATGGCGGGCTACTGGCCGTTGAAGATGGTTGCATTGCCGGAAGAGTTGCCAGGCTACCACCTTAACTGCATCTGGCACCCTGTACAGGATAGTAATCCTGCGCTGCACTGGCTGCGCGATTTGATGCGCAGCCTCATCGAATCCGATGATGCGGCACTGCCCCGGTATTCGCCGCATGAATAAGTGCATCAAAATGAATCATTTTCCCGCATAACGCTATCTCTTGTAGATTAGCCGCCATATTGCAGAACAGCCCATGCGTGCGCCGGCTGCCGTGCGGCATGACCCGCCTGCGCCTGCAGGAAACAGTCACCACGATGGGAATGAAATCCGTCTTCTTAGTGGAGGTAGTAGCATGATCGAGGTTACCGAGCTATCCATTGCCGAGCTGCGCGCAGCGCTCGAATCCGGGCGTTCGACTGCGGTTGAACTGGTCAAGGCCTATCTGGCGCGGATAGAGGCCTACGATGGCCCCGCGACCGAGACCAGGCTCAATGCGGTGGTGGTGCGTAATCCGGACGCGATCAAGGAAGCCGAGGCATCCGATGCCCGTCGCGCCCGTGGTGAAACGCTGAGCCCGCTGGACGGCGTCCCCTATACCGCCAAGGACAGCTATCTGGTGCAGGGGCTGACCGCCGCTTCAGGCAGCCCGGCGTTCAAGGATCTGCTAGCCCAACACGATGCCTTCACCATCGCGCGCCTGCGCGCAGCCGGCGCCATCTGCCTGGGCAAGACCAATATGCCGCCAATGGCCAATGGCGGCATGCAGCGCGGCTGCTACGGCCGTGCCGAAAGCCCCTATAACGCCAACTACCTGACGGCGCCGTTCGCCTCCGGCTCTTCCAATGGCGCCGGCACCGCAACGGCCGCCAGCTTCGCCGCCTTCGGCATGGCCGAGGAGACCTGGTCAAGCGGCCGCGGCCCGGCCTCGAACAATGGTCTGTGCGCCTATACGCCGTCCCGCGGGGTCATCTCGGTACGCGGCAACTGGCCATTGACGCCGACCATGGACGTTGTCGTGCCGTACGCCCGCACCATGGCGGACTTGCTCGAAGTGCTCGACGTCATCGTCGCGGACGACCCGATCAGCCGTGGCGACCTATGGCGCCTGCAGCCCTGGGTGGAGATTCCCAAAGCCTCGGCGGTCCGGCCAGATTCCTATTCCGGCCTGCTGGCTCAGCCCGACACACTCAAAGGCAAGCGCTTTGGCATACCACGCATGTACATCAACAAGGACGAACTGGCCGGCACCAGCGAGACGCCTGGCATCGGCGGCCCGACCGGACAGCGCATCCATACCCGCGCATCGGTGATCGATCTCTGGGAAGCGGCGCGTCAGGCGCTGGAAGCCGCCGGAGCGGAAGTCATCGAAGTGGATTTTCCGCTGGTTTCCAACTGCGAAGGCGATCGTCCCGGCGCGCCCACCGTATTCAACCGCGGCATCGTCTCAGCTGAGTTCCTCAATGACGAGCTGTGGGAGCTGTCCGGTTGGGCCTTCGATGAGTTCCTGCGCGCCAACGGCGACCCCAAGCTCAAGCAACTGGCTGACGCGGATGGTCCGAAGATCTTCCCGCACGATCCGGGCACCTTGCCCAACCGCGAAGGGGACCTGGCCGCCGGCATGGACGAGTACGTCAACATGGCCAAACGGGGCCTCAAGTCCTATGACCGGATTGAAAGCGTACCGGATGGTCTGCGTGGCCTGGAAAAGACCCGCAAGCTGGATCTGGAAGACTGGATGGATGAGCTAAAGCTGGACGCCGTGCTGTTCCCCACCGTGGCCGACGTCGGCCCCGCAGATGCGGACGTCAATCCGCGCTCAGCCGACATCGCCTGGAGCAACGGCGTCTGGGTAGCCAATGGCAACCTCGCCATCCGCCATCTTGGCGTCCCCACTGTTACCGTGCCGATGGGAGTGATGGCTGATATCGGCATGCCGGTGGGGCTGACTTTTGCCGGGCGCGCCTATGATGACAACGCGCTGCTGCGCTTCGCCGCCGCATTTGAAGCCACCGGCAACAAGCGCATGATCCCGCCGCGCACGCCACCGCTAGCTCCATGAGCACCGGCGAGGGCAGACCAGGACGGGTGTTCAGCCGGTAGCAGTGGCTTGGAAGCCATCATTGCTTGCCTTGAGGGGGATTCCCGCTCTGGCCGAAACTGCATCCATAGGTAGTGGCGCTGGACGACGACTTCAGCTGAATAAGCACACAATAGCAACGACAAACCCGCCGTTAGGCGAGTTTGCTGGGATAGTGATGCACAGTTCAGTGTTATGTGCACGGGCCAATGCCAATGCTTACGAACTCTCTCGTGTAAGGCCCGATCGCCTATCTTTGCAGCAGCTGCAAAAAATGCTCTCTAGTTTCACCGCAGGAAAAAACAAGAAGGGGGGAATTGGTGGACCGAAGGAGGATCGAACTCCCGACCTCTGCATTGCGAACGCAGCGCTCTCCCAGCTGAGCTATCGGCCCAAAGTGAACGCCATCATATGCCAAGCGGCTGGGCTTTGCCAAGGCCCGCCGCTGGCGCGGCGTCAGGCTGGCGCATCCCCGCCACAGTCCAGCATTTAAATGGCATGCCCGCGCCCGGCGAGACTACACTGCTCCGGTCCATCCATCCTCGCCGGAGATTCCCATGCTGCGCATCCTGGGCCGCACCAGTTCCATCAACGTCCGCAAAGTGCTGTGGACCTGTCATGAAATCGGCATCGACTACCAACGCGAAGACTGGGGCCGCGGCTTCCAGTCCGCCAGCAGCCCGGAATTCCTGGCGCTCAACCCCAATGCGCTGATTCCGACAGTGGTGGACGACGGCCTGGTGCTGTGGGAATCCAACACCATCTGCCGCTACCTGGCCGACTCGCGCCGGGCCAGCCACTTGCTGCCCGCCGATCCGCGCAGCCGCGCCCAGGTGGAAAAATGGATGGACTGGCAGGCCACCGAGCTGAACGGCTCCTGGGGCTACGCCTTCCACGGCCTCAGCCGCCACAGCCCGGAACACCAGGACCCGGCGCGGATCCAGGCCAGCATCCAGCAATGGGGCCACTATATGGCCATTCTGGATCGCCAGCTGGCTTCGCAGGAGACGCCCTATATCTGCGGCGACGATTTCACCCTGGCCGACATCGTGCTCGGCCTGTCCATCCACCGCTGGCAGCTGACGCCTTTCGACAAGCCGGAACTGCCGCATGCGCACGCCTATTATCAGCGGCTGATTCAACGGCCGGGGTTTGTGACGCATGGAAGCATCGGCGTGGCTTAACCAACGCCTCATTGAAAAAGCCCGGCAACGCCGGGCTTTTTACTTCTCAGACTGACTTAAACCTTCCTCACCTTGCTTTTCGCTTCCAGCGCCCGGAGGCAGTCGCGCTGGCCATCAATATGGGCGAGCACGTCCAGGCTGCAAAGGCCCAGCGTCAGCACCCGGTCCAGCAGGTTGAAGAAGACCACCCACACGCCGCGCTGCTGCGCGTTGGCGATGTTGCGGGCGATGCGGCCGAGCAGGCTTGAAACCACGGGAAGTAGCCCGGGTGTAGGCGTCCTCAATCAGCAACGCAAGCCGGTGGGCGCATCGAAGCTTTCCATCTCTCCCAACGAGGCGATCAGCTGTTCCAAGCGAGCGGCGAATCGGTCCACGGCTTCGATGAAGTCATGGGACGATAGCGTATCGCTGGGCAAGTGTTTGACCAGCATGACGGCTCCGGTGCTGTCGTCAAACCCCAAGCTGCCCTCGCCGGCCTCGGCCAGCGTCAGATTAAGGGCCAGCGCTTGTTGCCAGAACCCGGCACTGCCGTTGGCGCTGAATTCACCCAGCATGCCGTACAGGATGAGACTGTCGGGCAGGCTACGAATAGAGAGCATCAACCGCTGGTCCAGCAACAGGAAACATTGCCCGTGCGAATCCAGCGTAAGTTCCATGCCGATGGCGCGGCCCAGGCTGTCTAGAAGTTCTGCGTTTTTGTCCATGGAGATACCTTGTGAGCGGACCGGCAACGGTTCGTGGCGCTCATTGAATGGCGAGGCCTATCAGCTCTTCGCTGCGTTTGATCATGGCGTGGGCGGCCAGGTTCAGTTGCTCCGCGCCTTGGGGATGACTCTCCAGATAGTGGTGCAACGCCTCCACCAGACCGGCGGTTTTACGGGTGAGGGCGGCCGCGTCGTCGTCGATATTGGGGGCGCCTTCACGCATGGCCTTGACCAGCGCCAGGGCGTCAGCTCTGCCGACGGCCAATTGTTCGAAGTGGGTGCCGATGCGAAAGACTTGCTGAGCATTGCGCTCCTTCAACGCTTGGCGTTGCACGGCTTGGGCTTCCGGTCTTCTTTCCTTGTTGATTTGCTGCTTGAGCTGGCTGATTTCTCTCTTGAGTTCGCCCATGCGGCCCTGATTGAGGAAAACGTCCCATTCCGCTTTGACGCCGGGCTGTTGCAGCATGCCGCTGCAACGCTCGCCGATGTCGGCGACCTGGCGGTTGAGGCTGTCCATCCTGGCTTGCAGGCGCTCGGCATAGGCATGGGCCTTGTTGGGGTCTTCGGTGACCCAGCTGGCACTGAACGGCACGAAGTTTTCCGCGCCGCCGGCGCGTAGCATGCGCAGCGCCATGGAGGCACAGTTTTCCTCAGTGCTGGCCAGGGTATAGCCAATCCGGCCTTCGGCGGCTTCTTGCTTGACGTGGCGAGCCTCGTGGAGGATGGCTTTTTCATTGAGGCCGAACAATACGAATTTGGCGGTTTTGCCGCTGGCGGCCACTTCTTTATTGCGTCCCATCATCGGCAGATAGACTTTGCGGGCGCTGACGCCCCAGCCGCCGTCCCGCGTGCGTTTTTGTTCCGCGCGGGGGTAGTACTGGGCTTTGGCCATCAGGTCCTGGCTGGCGGCTTTATAACCCGCGGTACCCAGTTGCTGACGCGCGTCTTCGCCGTCGCTGAGTTTCTGCGCGGTTCGGCTGGAAACCTCTTCTTGCTTGTCCTCCCGATAGCTGCCCAGGGAACCTCCCTGCCGCTGGCCAAACAGACGGCCGATTTGCCCGCCCTGGGCGTCGCTAAACGGCCACCAGCTGATGTGCTCCTGCACATGCTTATTGGCGTTCACATCGATTTTGTTCTTGATGGTGACGGAGGCGTGGCCGGGATGATCCATGCCCTTGCATTCCCAAGAGCGGAATACGACTTGCCGCGCCAAGGGCTTGGCGTCGCCCTGGCCATGAAAGCGTTCGGCCACGGCAATCAGTTGCTCCACCACCCGCTGCTTGAGCGGCGCGCCCTGGAGCCGGCCCATGCTGTCCAGCGCCGCTTGGGCGCTTTCCTGGCCATAACGCCGGGACAGCGTGTTGATGAAGACGCCCAGAGCAGTTTGGTTTTCAGCCTGTACGCGCTGGCTATAGCTTTTGACGGCTTCCAGGTTTTTCAGCAGCGGTAGTTGGGACAGGCAGGCATAGAGCCGACCCTTGAAGCCTTGGCTGGCGACGGTCACCGTGGGTTCAGGCGTCTTTTCATTGACGACGACTCTGCCGCCAAGCCTAGCCGCCTGGACGAAAGTATTGAGATTGAGTGTGGTCATGGGCTGAAACGAGCGGGATGATGAAGCGAATGGTTTCGATAGTGAGTAAACCCCTGTTTCCCTGCTATCAAATTTCGCTCACCCGCCCGCGCGCCGCGGCCTTACGCGGCGCTCGGCTCAGGCCCGCATATGCAGCCCGTAGTAAACCGTCTCGTTCCAGTAGCCGGTAGTCAGCCCGGCCAGGTATTGCGCCGCGCGGAACAAGTCCGCCGCGCTGCAGCAGCCGGCGCTGACATTGCCGCGATAGAGCCCGCTATTGGGATCGAACACCCAGATGTAGTCGCTGCCCTTGTAGACGCCGACGGCGTGGCCGGAAGCGCCACCGTTATGCATCAGGTTGAGGAACAGCGCGTCGCCGCGCACCATCCGATTTTCGATGATGTCTTGCCAGGCTTGGGCGCTGGCGCCGTGGGCGTTGTTGCAGTAGTGGCAGAAGGTGAGGCCGAAGGTTTCAGCGTGATTGGCGTCTCCCACCCGATTGTGGGCGGCCACCGAGGGATAGACCTGCCGCTCCAGGTAGGAGGCGAAGCGGAACAGATAGGCGCCGTTGTCGAACTGCTGGTAAAGCGCGTCCGCCTGTTGGGTGGTGGGCAGGTAGTCGCCGGCGCTGCTGCCCCAGTTGCGTTTGCCCACACGGTCCTGGATGTGCTTGAGCCACAGGCAGACCGCGGCCTCGCACACCCCGGCGGCGTTGGCGCCGTTCCCGGCGTTATTGAAAGCTCTTTGCAAAGACCACGCCATCGCATCTCCCCTTGTTGTTCACGGTTTCCGCTTGTAAAACACGCGCATGTCATGCCGCGATATTTTGAAATAAACCGTAAACGGCGTTTGCGCCAGTGGATTCCAGCGCGAACGCGGCCCGGCGGCGAGGCCGGGCCATGGAGATTCAATGCCATGCTGACGACGCGTCAGCAGATCGTAAACAGGTTCTCAGCGCCGGAACAGCTCAGCTTCGCTCGCCGGCTGCAGCCGCAGCGGGCCGGACAACGCTTGCAGGAAGGCGTGCAGCGCCTGCTTTTCCGCGGCGCTGAGGCCCAGCGGCTTGAGCAGCGGCGAGGGCTTGGGCAGGGTGTATTTTTCCACGCCCACCACTTCCACCAGATTGCCGCCGCTGTTGTAGAACTCGATCACGCCGGCGCCGTCTTCATCCAGCGGCATGTCGCCGGTGTGCATGTAGTCGCCGGTGTAGAGCAGATCGCGCAGGGTGGGGGTGCGGAATTTGCCCAGATCGGCGCGCAAGCCGGTGACGCCGCCGCGGCCCAGGTCTTCCTTATTGCGGCCGATGTAGTTGAGACCGGTGTTGTGGAACTGGTTGTCGGACAGCAGCGGGCTGTTGTGGCAGTTGATGCAGCGCGCCTTGGTGCGGAACAGATGCAGGCCCCACAGCGCCTGGTCGTCCAGCGCGGCGCGCTCGCCCTTGAGGAAGCGGTCAAAGGCGCTGTCCTGGCTGATCAGGGTTCGCTCGAAGGTGGCGATGGCCTTGGCCATGCGGTCCAGATCCACCCGGCTGTCGCCGTAGGCGGCGGCGAATAGCGGCGCATATTCCGGCGCGGCGGCGATCTTGGCCACGGCCTGGCCCAGCGGCTGATGCATTTCCAGCGGGTTGACCACCGGGCCCTTGGCTTGCTCTTCCAGGCTGGCGGCGCGGCCGTCCCAGAACAGCGCGCCGACGTAGGCGGTGTTGAGCAGGGTCATGGCGTTGCGGCCGCCCAATTGGCCGATGTGGCCTTGGGACACCGGACGCGGATCGCTCCAGCCGTGTTCCGGCGCGTGGCAGCTGATACAGGCGATGCGGTTATTGCGGGACAGCCGGGGATCGCGGAATAGTTTGTCGCCCAGCACCACTTTTGCGGCGCTATAGGGGTTGTCGGCCGGAAACGGCGCCGCGGGCAGCAGGCCCAGATCTCGGAAGCCGGCTTGCGCCGACGCGTCCAGCGTGGGCGCGGGCCAAGCCGCCTGGCGCTCCGCGCCGGGCTGGTATTGGCTGTAACTGGTCCGCCATTGCGCCAGCTGGGCGGCGTCCGGCGCCTTGCCGTCGCTATCCGGCAGCGGCGGTTTGGCCGGACGGATGGAGAGGGCGACCAGCAGCGGCTGCTCGGCCTCAGCAGCGAGCCGGGCGGCACTCTGTTTCCCGCCGTCGCGGTCCAGGCCGTAGAGTTCGCCGCCGGCGTCGCGCGCCCATACCCGCGCGGCGGTATTGGCGGCGGGATAGTCCGGGTCCTGTTGCAGTTGCAGCCAGCGGATGGCCTCGGCCACCGTGGGCAGCCGCCAGTTGTCCTGCTGGCACAGCCGCTGCTGTTGCAGCGCGGCCAGCGCCGGGTTGAGGCTGGCCGCGCCGGCCGGCCGCGGCCGGGCCTGCCACAGGATGACGTCGCGCCAGCCGTCCGGATGCTGGTTGTCGTCGACGCAGGCGGCCTGGGCCGGTGCGGCCAGTTGGCCGTCGGCGCTGACCGGGATGTAGGCCGGCGGCTTCGTCTGATTTTGTTCCGGATTGGGATCGTCGGCCAGTTTGGGGCCGCGCACCAGGCGCAGCCGCGCCGGCTGGCCCAGGCTGAGGCTGACGCTGGGCAGGGTGCGGTGGGTGTCGTCGAAGGCCACCGCCAGCGAACCTTCGCCGCGGCGGCTGGTGGCGGTCCAGTAGAAGGCGGCTTCGGCGTCCGGGAAGACGTGGCGGTCCATGGCCGGCAGGCCGCGCGAGCGGTCGTACTGGCTCCAGTCCAGCAGGGTTTTCAGTTCGCGCTCGGTGGGCAGCCGCCAGCCGCGTTCCGCGGCGATGTCTTCTTCGCTGTCTTCGAAGCCGCATAGTTTTTGCTTGCTCACGGCTTCGGTGTAGGTGACGGCCAGGCAGTCTTCCTGACCGGGTTCGCATTGGGCCGGGCGTTCCGGATTGCGGCTGGCGCTGGCGTAATAGCTGTGGAATTGGCTACGCAGGCCTTGCACGGATTTCACTTCCCAGATCAGGCCGGTCTGCTTGTCTTTCACGCAGCCGGCGCGTTCGCCGGCGTCGGTCAGCGGTGCGCCGTCCGCTTCGGCCAGTGCGGTGAAGCGCGGGCCGGGCGGCTGTTCGCGCAGCGCGGCCAGGCTCAGGCGGAAGTGGCTGGCCGCGTAGTCCGCGGCCACCACGCTGCGGGCGATGCCGGCGCTGTCCAGCAGGATTTGCAGATCGCCGGCCTGTTCCAAGCGCATGCTGCGCCGGAAGCGGGCGGCGGTGTCGGCGCTGATCTGGATGCCGTTGTTGGGGTTGTCGTCTTCGTCCAGCGTCAGCAGCAGCTGCACTTGGCGCAGCACTTTGGGATCCGCCGGGTTCTGGCTGCCGGCCAGTTGCAGCGGAGTCAGCTGGGGCGCGCCCAGGCTGCGGCCCAGTTCCAGCTGGCCGATACGGAAGACAACGGTTTCACCGTCCAGATAGCGGAATTCGCCGTTGGCGGTGGTCTTGCCGGCATGGCTGCCGCTATCGTAGTCCAGGCCCGCTACCGGGCTATCGACAAAGACGCCGGTGCGGACCGGCTGAGCGGCGGGGCCGCCGGAGCAGGCGGCCACGGCCAGGCTGCCCGCCAGAATGAGGGAGAGTGCAAGGCGCGAGTGCATTTTTGTAATTGAGAATTATTTTCAAAACGGCAGATTATGCGTTTGTAGAGTTGTTCGTACAAGAAGCATGTCGAGGATAGGCAAGCCGGAGTCGCGCCTTGCTCACTCGCGGTCACAAGGGTGGGCTTGTGGTTCTAGATCAGGAGAGACTGAATGCCGCGTCTTTCGCGACGCGGCATTAAAGGGATTGCGAACAGCCAGTAATCAGAGCGGACGGCCCAAGCCGCGGAGGGGGGAGGGATTCTCGGAACGAACCGAGGCATAACCCAGCGTGGACTTGGCCATGCCATGCGGCGGCGGCTCGTCGGCCAGCTTGGGACCTCGCACCAGACGCACCCTTGCCGCTTGATCCTTGCCCAGACTGATACTGGCTAGGCTGCGGTGAGTATCATCGAAGGCAACCACCACCGTCCTCTCCTCTGAATAGCTAGTGTCGGTCCAATAGAAGGTGGCCGCCGCATCCGGAAATGCGTAGCGATCCAAGGCCGGCAAACCAAGGGCTTTGTCCCGCTGGCTCCAATCCAACAGCGTCTTCAGCTCCCGTTCTGTTGGCAGCCTCCAGCCACGATCACCACCCGCCGTCTCATCGTTGAAACCACAAAGCTTCTGCTGTCTGACAGACTGGACATAAGTGGCGACCAGGCAATCCGACTGATCGGATTCGCATTGGGCCGGCCGCGGGAGGATGCCGCCGGTGCTGGCGTAGTAGCTATGGAACTGGCTGCGCAGGCCTTGTTCAGCTTTCACCTCCCAGATCAGGCCGGTCTGCTTGTCCTGCACACAGCCGGCGCGCTGCGTGGTCCCATCCAACGGCACGCCATCGGCTTCGGCCAAGGGGATGAAGCGCGGAGTGGAAGGCTGAGTGAGCAAAGCAGCCAGGCTGAGCTGGAAATGATAGGCGGCGCGATCAGCGCTGATCAGGCGGCGGGCAATGCCGGCCTGATCTAGCAAGGTTTGCAGATCGCCAACCTGTTCCAGATTTTGGCTGTGGTTAAAGAGGGCGGCGGTCTCCGCCGCGATCTGAATGCCATTGTCGGGATTGCCGTCCTGGTCCAGGGTCAACAGCAGTTGTACCTGACGCAGCACCTTAGGGTCCGCCGCGTCCGACCTGCCGGCCAATTGCAGCGGGCTGAGATGGGGTGCGCCCAGACCGCGACCCAACTGCAACTTGCCAATGCTAAAGGCGACGGTTTCGCCATCCAGATAGTGGAATTCACCGGTGGCGGTGGTTTTACCGGCGTGGCTGCCGCTGTCGTAGTCCAAGCCGGCTACCGGGCTATCGACAAACACGCCGGTACGCACCGGCTGAGTGGCGGGGCCGCCGGAACACGCGGCTACCGCCAGGCAGGCCGCAACAAGGAGGGGAAACTGGAAATGCCGGTTCATTCTTACAACAAACAATCATTTTTAGGACGAGCGATTATGCGTTTGTAGACTTATCCGCACAAGGAAAATGTCGAAAACAAGCAATCCAAGGTCGCTATTAGGCTTTTGGCATGCCGCATGTCAATGCAGACATCTCGCTAACTGGACGATGCGCAGCGCCAAGACGTGCGGACCAGTGGCCGCAGACCTCCCCAAATTGTTCAATGCCTGCCCGGCCGTTAGAACCTGTTTGCAATCCGCTGCGTGTTGGCGGGGTAGTTAGACAAGAGCGTTAAAACTGTTGTCGAAACGCAAAGCTACCACTTTACACTCCGCTTCCTCAGCCGCTTCCGCCCTGCCTCGCGAAACCGTGAACAGACACGAAGAGCAGAGGCGCAATGACTGAAACTAAAAAAAAGCAGCCCAAGGGCTGCTTTCGTATTGGACGCTCGGTTTCAGCGTCGCGCGGCGTCCGGCCACACCCAGTCGCCGGGCGGCGGGGTCTGGCTGCCGGACGGGCTCAGCACATCGGACCAGGCCTTGATGCTGCCCGCGTATTTGCACAATGCGGCGTAGGCGGAGACATTGCCGGCGTTGCCGTTGTATACGCCCACTTGCACGCCCTTGGGCGACAGCAACGGGCTGCCGGAGTCCCCGCCGCGGCCCACCGTGCCGTTGGCCAGCAGGGACACGCCGTTGGCCAAGGGCGACGGCCCCAGCCGCTGGATATTGGCGACGCGGACGTCCATCAGACTGGCCGCCAGCTGGCCGCCGGTCTCCGCCATGCGCAGATTGGCTTGCATCGCGCCTATCGCGCCGTTGCAATCCTCCTGCGCCACCACCGGCACCGTTCTGGCGCCGTCAAGACCGGCGATGGGGCGGGATAGTTTCAGCAGGGCCAGGTCCACCGCTACGCCGTTGTGGTCGAACTTGATCCAGTTGGGCTTGGCGTTGTTGCGCGCGGTTTCCACGCGCTGGGCGAAGTGACGGCCGTAATGAGCGGTCATGCTGTTCCAGTTGTCCAGAATGCAGTGCGAGGCGGTCAGCACCAGGTCCGGCCCCACCAGCGAGCCGCCGCAGATATTGCCGCCGGACGAGCCGCGGAAATCCAATTTGACGTAATGGGTTTCGGTGGGAGAGAACGGCGCGGCGGCGGTCAATTGCGCGCTGGCCAACAGGCATGCGGCGACAATGAGTTTATTCACGGAATATCCTTTTCAAAATCGTTATTGCAGTTTTCATCATCCAAAAATACCGGACGAGGCCGCCTTGATTCGCTCGGAATCTGCCAATTCCTCGTTGCGAGCCTGCCGTCCGGTTGCAATGATTATGTGATTTTCGAAATGATTTTCATGTGTGAATTTTCCATGCCCGGCCGCCGTTAAAATAACAAAGTCATAAGTTTTTATTAAAACTTCTTACTGCGCACGCGGCTAATCCGCCTGTGGCGCGCCGCGATACGATTGTGCTGAAACTGAAATAGCCGCTTTGTTAATTTTCACCGCTTTTCCAACAGTTTTAATAATCCATATTTAATTAATTTTGTATTGAATTATGATTTTTCGGATTAAACAAATAAAAACCGCATCGTAAACGATGCGGTTTTTATTCAGGGGGACGCCAAATGCGCTCAAGGCATGAACGCGACAACGCGTTAGTTTATCCACAGGTCGGCAAGAACCGCCTTCTTATCCACAGTCACGCCTGCGCCGCCGATCCTTGGTCCATCGGCAGCAAACGCGCCGACCAGCGCCAGCAGACGCGGCGACGGCCGCCAGACCGCCAGCAACCGCAACCACCAGCAGCTGAAGCTCAGCCACAAGACGACCCGCCACAAGGGCAGGCCGCCGACGCCGACGAGGCGGTACAGACCCAGCCCGGAAACGGCGAAGTCCAGCAGACAGGCGGCCGCGCTCAACAGCAGCGCGCGGGTTTTAACGCCGGCCGGCAACGCTTGCCAGGCCATCAGCGCGCCGGCCAGCAACAGCACCACGTAGCGGTCGCGGAAGCTGAACAGCAGCCAGGCGCCGACGCCGAAGATCAGGCTGCCCAGCAGCAGCCTGGGCCAGGGCTTGCCCGCCTCAGGCGTCATAGCCCAGATTGGGGGCGAGGTCGCGTTCCGCCTGTTCCACGCTGACGCCGCGGCGTTGGGCGTAGCTGGCCACTTGGTCGCGCTCGATCTTGCCGACGCCGAAATAGCGCGAGGCCGGATGGCTGAGGTAGAAGCCGGACACGGCGGCGGTGGGCAGCATCGCATAGCCTTCGGTCAGCGTCATGCCGATGGCCGGCGCGTCCAAGAGCTCGAACAGCGCGGTCTTGACGGTGTGGTCCGGGCAGGCCGGGTAGCCGGGCGCGGGGCGGATGCCCTGGTACTTTTCGTCGATCAGCGCTTCATTGTCCAGCTGCTCGGCGGCGGCATAGCCCCAGAACTCGCGGCGCACGCGGGCGTGCATCAGTTCGGCGAAGGCTTCGGCCAGCCGGTCCGCCAGCGCCTTGAGCAGGATGGAGGAGTAGTCGTCGCCGGCGTCCTCGAAGCGTTTGACGTGCGGCTCGATGCCGATGCCGGCGGTGACGGCGAAGGCGCCGATATAGTCCTGCACGCCGCTGTCCCGCGGCGCGATGTAGTCGGCCAGCGCCCAGTTGGCCTTACCGTCCATCTTGGGCAGTTGCTGGCGCAGGCCCACCCAGCTCATCAGGCTGGCGCGCTTGTCCGGATCTCGGATTTCAATATCGTCGTGGTTGACGCTGGCGGCCGGGAACAGGCCGATCACCGCGTTAGCCCCCAGCCAGTTCTCGGCAATGATCTGCTTGAGCATCACTTGCGCGTCCTCGTACAAGGCGCGCGCGGATTCGCCGACGATCTCGTCGTTCAGGATGCGCGGGAAGCGGCCGGCCAGCTCCCAGCTCTGGAAGAACGGCGTCCAGTCGATGTAGGCGGCGATCTCGGCCAGCGGGTAGCGCTCGAAACGGCGCACGCCCAGCCATTGCGGCGTGGGCGGCTGGTAGGCGGCCCAGTCTATCGCCTCCTTGTTGGCGCGCGCCTGTTCCAGGCTCACCACCTTGCGGCTCGCCTTATTGGCGTGGCCTTCGCGCGCGCGGTCCTGCTCGGCCTGGTTTTCCGCGACGAAGCCGTCGCGCAGGGTGTCGGACAGCAGGTTGGAGCACACGCCGACGGCGCGGCTGGCGTCCGGCACGTAGATCACCGGGTGCTGGTAGTGCGGGGCGATCTTGACCGCGGTGTGGACCTTGGATGTGGTCGCGCCGCCGATCAGCAGCGGGACGCTGAAGCCCTGGCGCTGCATTTCCTTGGCCACATGGCTCATTTCTTCCAGGCTGGGGGTGATCAGGCCGGACAGGCCGATGATGTCGGCCTTGTGTTCGATGGCGGCGTCCAGGATTTTCTGGCAGGGCACCATCACGCCCAGATCGATCACCTGGTAGTTATTGCAGCGCAGCACCACGCCGACGATATTCTTGCCGATGTCGTGGACGTCGCCCTTGACCGTGGCCATGATGATCACGCCCTTGGCCGGCGCGTCGGCCAGGCCCAGACGGATCTTTTCCTCTTCGATGAAGGGCTCCAGGTGGGCGACGGCGGCCTTCATCACCCGCGCGGATTTGACCACCTGCGGCAGGAACATCTTGCCGGCGCCAAACAGATCGCCCACCACGTTCATGCCGTCCATCAGCGGACCTTCGATCACATGAATGGGGCGCGCGGCTTTCTGCCGCACTTCCTCGGTGTCTTCGACGATGAAGGTGGTGATGCCCTTGACCAGCGCGTGCTCCAGCCGCTTTTCCACCGGCAGCGCGCGCCAGGCCAGGTCTTCGCCCTTTTTCTCGCCGGCGGCTTCGCCCTTGTATTTTTCCGCCAGCGCGATCAGGTGTTCGGTGGCGTCGCCGCCGTCCTTGGGCGCGCGCATCAGCACCACGTCCTCGATCCGTTCGCGCAGTTCCGGGTCCACCTCGTCGTAGACTTCCAGCGCGCCGGCGTTGACGATGCCCATGGTCATGCCGCGCTGGATGGCGTGGTAGAGGAAGACGGCGTGGATGGCCTCGCGCACTTTGTTGTTGCCGCGGAAGGAAAAGGAGACGTTGGACACGCCGCCGGAAATCTTGGCGTGCGGCAGCTGTTGCTTGATCCAGCCGGTGGCTTCGATAAAGTCCAGGCCGTAGCGCGCGTGCTCCTCGATGCCGGTGGCCACGGCGAAGATATTGGGGTCGAAAATGATGTCTTCCGGCGGGAAGCCCACTTCGTCCACCAGGATGCGGTAGCTGTTCTCGCAGATTTCTATCTTGCGGGCGTAGGTGTCGGCCTGGCCGGCCTCGTCGAAGGCCATGACGATCACCGCGGCGCCGTAGCGGCGGATCAAGCGCGCCTGTTCGACAAACTTGTCCCGGCCTTCCTTCATGGAGATCGAGTTGACGATGCCCTTGCCCTGTATGCACTTGAGGCCGGCCTCGATCACGTCCCACTTGGAGGAGTCGATCATGATGG
Source organism: Chromobacterium sp. HL1 (assembly GCF_057418835.1). Classification (NCBI taxonomy): domain Bacteria; kingdom Pseudomonadati; phylum Pseudomonadota; class Betaproteobacteria; order Neisseriales; family Chromobacteriaceae; genus Chromobacterium; species Chromobacterium sp. HL1. The sequence goes on along the minus strand of NZ_CP162399.1, from coordinate 4,904,534 downwards.
GCACGCGGGCGATGTCCGGCTCGGAAGCGATCAGGTTGAGGAAGCGCACCATGGCGGCGTGGGCGTCCAGCATGCCCTCGTCCATATTGATGTCGATGACCTGGGCGCCGTTCTCCACTTGCTGGCGCGCCACGTCCAGCGCGGTGGCGTAGTCGCCGTTGAGGATGAGCTTGGCGAAGGCGCGGCTGCCGGTGACGTTGGTGCGCTCGCCGACGTTGACGAACAGATCCCCGTCGCCGATGTTGAACGGCTCCAGGCCGGACAGCCGGCACTTGGCCTCTATCGCCGGCAGCGGACGCGGCGCGACGCCGTCCACCGCGCGGGCGATGGCGGCGATGTGTTCCGGCGTGGTGCCGCAACAGCCGCCCACGATATTGATCAGGCCGGACTCCGCCCATTCTCGGACGTACACGCCCATCGCCTCCGGCTCCAGATCGTAGCCGCCGAAGGCGTTGGGCAGGCCGGCGTTGGCGTGCACCGACACATAGCCGGCGGACACCCGCGCCATCTCCTCGACATAGGGCCGCAGCAGGTCCGGGCCCAGCGCGCAGTTGAGACCGTAGCTGACGGCGTCGGCGTGGGACAGCGAGTTGTAGAAGGCCTCGGTGGTCTGACCGGTCAGGGTGCGGCCGGATTGGTCGGTGATGGTGCCCGAGATCATGATGGGCAGCCGCGGCGTGTCCGGCCGCTCGTCGAAGTATTTGTGAATGGCGAACACCGCCGCCTTGGCGTTCAGGGTGTCGAAGATGGTTTCCACCAGCAGCAGGTCCGCGCCGCCTTGCACCAGGCCGTCTATCGCCTCGGTGTAGGACCTCACCAGTTCGTCGAAGCTGACGTTGCGGTAGCCCGGGTCGTTGACGTCCGGACTGATGCTACAGGTGCGGTTGGTGGGACCGAGCACGCCGGCGCAATAGCGCGGCTTGGCCGGATTGGCGGCGCTGGCCTTTTCGCACAGTTCCTTGACCAGCCTGGCCGCGGCATGATTGATTTCCCACACCAGGCTTTCCATCGCGTAATCCGCCATGGCGATGGAGGTGGCGTTGAAGGTGTTGGTTTCGATGATGTCCGCGCCGGCGTCCAGATAGGCCTGGTGAATGCCGCCGATCACGTCCGGCCGCGTCAGCGCCAGCAAATCGTTGTTGCCCTTGACGTCGCTGGGCCAGTCGGCAAAGCGCTCGCCCCGATAATCGGCCTCCTCCAACTGATGGCGCTGGATCATGGTGCCCATGCCGCCGTCCAGGATCAGAATGCGTTGGGATAGGTGTTGCCGGAGGGGATGCGAGGATGTTTTTGTCATGGCGGCTGAACTTTTTTTGTCTACAACGATAACAAGCGCAACGGACTCAAAAGCTCATCTTAACACTCGCAATCAACTGTCCGGGCGCTTGCTTAAGAATAAAGAGAGAACATCCATATGGCCATTACGAATAAGCTGTGGCTGCTCGCGGGGCTGGCGGCGGCATGGTGCGGGGAGACGTGGGCGGCGGGCAGTTTACGGATAGGCGTGGCGGATACCGACGCGGCGCCGGTGGTGATGCTGTCGCCGGACGGCGAGCACCTGCGCGGCGGCCTGTCCAAGGATATCGGCGAGATGCTGGCGGCCGAGATGAGCCTGCGTCCGGAATTCATTCTGATCGCCCGCAAGCGGGTGGAGGCCTCCATCGAATCGGGCCGGGTGGACATCGTCTGCAACGCCAATCCGGACTGGTTCGGCAACGCCGCGCGGCTGGGCTGGACCCATGAGATCTATCCGCAGCTGGAGCGTCCGCTGACGCTCAAGCAAGCCACCGAGGTGCGCCAGGTGAACGACCTCGCCGGCAAGCGCATCGTCACCATACGCGGCTACAACTACCCGACGCTGGAGCGTTTCTGGCGCGGCAACCCGGCCTCCCACAACGAAGAGGCGCGGATGGAGCTGCTGATCAAATCGGTGCAAAAGCGGCTGAGCGACGCCGCCATCGTGTCGGAACTGGAGTTCGCCGCCTGGGCGCGCAACTGGCCGCAGGACGCGGCGCAGTTCAAGCTGCACCCGCTGGTGGTCACCTTCATGCCCACCATGTGCGCGGTGGCGCCGCATTCCGACATCAAGGTGGCGCAGCTGAACCAGGCGATAGACCGTCTGCAGAAAAGCGGCCGCATCAAGGCGGTGTTGAAAACCTATCAGTGGCAGCCGCAGGAATGAGCGCCGCCGGCCGGCGGCGCCGGCTCTAATCCTGGCCGCGGAAGCGCTGCTCCAGCCGGTGCATCACCTCCAGCGCGGTTTCCATCTGTTCGGCGGGAATATCCGCCAGCGCATGCCGGAAAAACGCCTCGCGCTTGGGCTGCACCTCCTCTATGAGCGCCTGTCCGGCCGGCGCCAGCGTCACCAGGGTCTGGCGGTTGTCGGCCGGATCGGTGATGCGCCGCACCAGAGCCTCCTCCTCCATGCCCTTCAACTGCCGCGTCAGCGCGCCCGGATCCATCATCAGCCGGGTGGCCAGCTGTTTCTGCGTCGCCTGCTCCAGATCGGTCAGCGCGGCGAGTATGCGCCAGCGCGGCAAGGGATAGCCCACCTGCTGTTCAAACGCCGCGTACATGGCGCGGCCGGTGCGGCCGATTTGCTGCAGCAGATTGGGAGCGCGTTCAGTCATGGATTACCGCCGTCTTGGTTTTGACATCGCGCAATTCTACATGCGGGACTCGCCGCACAAGCAATAAGCCAAGCACCGCCAGCGCCGCCACCAGCCACTGGCTGAGGTGAATGGCGTCCACCAGCGCCAGCCGCGAGGCGTCCAGCAAGGCGCCACCGTTGATCCGGGCCGCCGTCGTCAGTTGTTCGAAACGGGCGGCGGTGTCCGGGCTGAGCAGGATTTGCGGATCGCGCAGCCAGGCCTGCCACTGCGGCGCGGCCGGCAGGGCGTCGACGCCGGCGACGTAGCGGTGGGTGACGAAGACGCCCACCAGCGCGGTGCCCAACATGCCGCCTATCATCCGCGTGGACTGAATCATGGCGGTGGCCACGCCCAGTTGCTCTCGCGGCGCGCTCTGCTGCACGAAGATGGTCAGATTGGGCAGCAACAGGCCCAGGCCCAAGCCGCCCACCGCCATCAGCGCGGCCACCAGCCAGTGCGCGGTGCCGGCGTCCACCCAGGCCAGCGCGCCGGCGGTGAAGGCGAACAGCAGCAAGCCCAGGCCCAGCAGCAAGGTGGGGCGGCGCAGCCGGGTGACGATGCGGCCGTTCAGGATGCTGCCCAGGGTGATGCACACCACCAGCGGCGTCACCAGCAGGCCGGCCTGGTTGGGCGACAGGCCGAAGCCGCCCTGGAACATCAGCGGCGCGTAGTACATCACCGCGAACATGCCGCCGCCCAGCAACAGCGACAGGCCGAACAAGGGTGCCAGGCTGCGGTGGCTCAGCATGTCCAAGGGCAGCAGCGGGTTGGGGCAGCGCCGCTCCCACCACAGCAGGCCGGCCAGCGCGGCCAGGCCGCTCAGGCCCAGGCCGGCCATCAGCCACAGCGGCTTGTGCAGCGGCAGCCATTCCACCAGCAATTGCATCGAACCCAGCAGCGCGGCGATCAGCAGTCCGCCCTGCCAGTCCAGCTTGGACGCGGCGCCGGCGCGGCGCATCGCCGGCAGATAGCGCCAGACGAACCACAGGCTGGCCAGACCCACCGGCAGATTGACGAAGAAGACCCAGCGCCAGCCCAGGTATTCGGTGAGAAAGCCGCCCAGGGTCGGGCCCACCGCGTTGGCCAGGCCGAAGGCCGCGGTCAGCATCACTTGCCAGCGCAGACGCTGCGCGGTTTCCGGAAACATGTCCGGCACGCAGGCGAAGGTGGTGGCCACCAGCATGCCGCCGCCCACGCCTTGCAGCGCGCGCGCCAGCACCAGTTCCAGCATGTTCTGGGCCAGGCCGCACAGCATGGAGGCGACGGTGAACAGGATGATGGCGGTCAGCACGAAGGGCTTGCGGCCGTGATCGTCGCCCAGCTTGCCGAAGATGGGCACGGTGATGACCGAGGTGAGCAGGTAGGCGGTGCCCACCCAGGCGTACAGGTCGAAACCGTGCAGCTCCGCCACCACGGTGGGCATGGCGGTGCCGACCACGGTCTGGTCCAGCGCCACCATCAGCAGCACGAAGCACAGGCCGAGCATGGCCAGCACTTTCTGGCGGAAATCCAGCGCGCCGGCCGCTCCAGCGGTTGCGGCTAAGGTGTTCATTTTTGTTGATCCATCAATAATTGACTAGTCAACTATTTTGCGCCGAGAAGGGCCAGGAATCCAGTGGCGGACACAAAGATTTACAAAGCAGGGGCTCTTAGAGCCTGTTTAAGGCGCGCGAGCAAGAGCGGGGCAAGGAGAAAACGATTGAAGAAGCGGAATGTACCGCGGGTACCTGTGCATTCTGAAAGCGTTCTTAACGCCCTTGTCTAAACTATCCGGCCAAAGCGCCGCACACTTAGAACGGGTTCTTAGGCGGCGGCGCGGACGCGCCGCCGCGCGCTTCAGTAACCGCGCCGGGCCAGCCAGCTGCTGGCCTCGCTCTTGGCCAGAATGGCCACCAGCCAGTCCCGGAACACTTTGACCTTGGGCAGTTCCGCCAGCTCGTGCGGATAAACCAGGTAGTAGCTCCACTCGGTCTCCAGCACGGTGTCGAAAGGCATCACCAGCCGGCCGGAATCCAGGTCCTGGGTCACCATGGACACCTGGGCCAGGGTCACGCCCATGCCGGCGACGGCGGCGTGCAGCGCGTATTCGGAGGCGTCGAAGGTGACGCCGCTTTCCGGATTCACGCCGTTGACGCCGGCCAGTTTCAGCCAGCGCTTCCAGGTGTCCTGATCGCGCCAGGGGTGGAGCAGGGTGTGATGGCGCAAATCGTCCGGGGTGTTCAGCGGGTGCTTGCCGTTGAGCAGGGCCGGGGAGCAGACCGGGATCAGTTTTTCGCGGCAGATGCATTCGGTGCGCAGGTCCGGCGCCACTTCGGCGCGCGCCATGCCCACCACCGCCAGATCGTACTCCGCGCGGTTGAACGGCTTGTCGTGAATCAGCTGGGTCACCAGGTGCAGCGTGTATTCCGGATAGCGGGTCTGGAAGTCCGGCAGATTGGGCAGCACCCAGCGCATCGCCGGGGTGGGCGGCATGCGCACGCGCAGATCGCTCTGCCGCAGCCGCAGCGCTTCGCTGGCCTCGTTCAGCAATTGGAAGGCCTCTCGCGCCGGCTTGATCAGCGCCTCGCCCTCGGCGGTCAGCGACAGGCCGCGCGCCTGCCGGGTGAACAGAGTGGCGCCGTAGTATTCCTCCAGCGTTTGCACGTGGCGGCTGACCGCCCCTTGGGTCAGACTGAGCGCGGCGGCGGCGCGGGTGAAGGACAAATGCTCGGCGGCGACGACAAATACGCGTAATGCATTCAGCGGTGGCAGCTTCATCTTACATGCCTTTTTATCATGGTTATCATGAAATTAACTGCTTTGTCATGCCAGGCGCAACATCGTATGCTAGGCATGCCGGGCACGGCTGGGCTTGGAACGGCGGACCGCGGCATGCAAGCCGCCGCCATGCGTCAATGGCATGAAGACCGCCGCTCCGCGTTGATCGAACCGTCCCTGCCGCGCTCCCCGATTTCCAGCGCGGCGCCCGCAGCCAAAACCAAGCCCGGCCTTGGCTTTCCCGGAAACGGAACCGTCATTCCCGAGCCTAAGGCTTTATCCGTACTGAAATAGTAACGGATTATAAATATTACAGGATGACATCCGCTTGCAACGGAGAATTTTCCACCGCTTATCGCGTGTCGCCGAAACTGCGGCGGCGTCGCCAGATTAACTGCCAATCCACGTTGGGCATTGCCGGGTTCAGACAGGGCCCGGCTTTTTTTTTGCCCGCGCTCCGGCGAGCGGACAAGAAAAAAGGCCACGCGAGTGGCCCAAAGTTCGGAGAATAAGCCCAGGCGGCGCGAACGTCGCTTGGGCGCGGGCGGCGAACCGCCCGTTCTTGAGTTTGCGAGTGTAGCGCGTTGCGCCGACAGCGGCAACGCAATAATCCTGGCTAGTACCGCCCGGCTTTCACTCGCCCAATTCCGCCAGCAGTTCCGCCTGCTGCTCGGCGATCAAGGCGCCGGTCAGTTCGCTCAGATCGCCGTCCATCACGTAATCCAGCTTGTACAGCGTCAGATTGATCCTGTGGTCGGTGATGCGGCCCTGCGGGAAGTTATAGGTGCGGATGCGCTCGGAACGGTCGCCGGAGCCGATCAGGCTCTTGCGCTCGGCCGCTTCCTTCTGCTGCTGTTCTCGGCGCTGGATGTCCATGATGCGCGCCGCCAGCACTTGCATGGCGCTGGCCTTGTTGGCGTGCTGGGAACGGCCGTCCTGACACTCCGCCACAATCCCCGTCGGAATATGGGTGATGCGCACCGCGGAATCCGTCTTGTTGATGTGCTGGCCGCCGGCGCCGCTGGCCCTGAAGGTGTCGATGCGCAGATCAGACGGGTTCAGCACCACGTCGGCCAGTTCGTCGGCCTCGGCCATCACCGCCACGGTGCAGGCCGAGGTGTGGATGCGGCCCTGGGTCTCGGTCACCGGCACCCGCTGCACGCGGTGGCCGCCGGATTCGAACTTGAGCCGGGAATAGGCGCCGAAGCCGATCAGGCGCACGATGACTTCTTTATAACCACCCAGGTCGGATTCGCTGGCGGAGACGATCTCCGCCTGCCAGCGATTGCGTTCGGCGTAGCGGGTATACATGCGCAGGAGGTCGCCGGCGAACAGCGCGGCCTCGTCGCCGCCGGTGCCGGCGCGGATTTCCAGGAAGATGTTTTTCTCGTCGTTGGGGTCCTTGGGCAGCAGCAACTTCTGCAACTCCAGCTCCAAGACCGCCAGCTTATCCTTGCCCTCGGCGATTTCCGCCTGGGCGAACTCCTTCATTTCCGGGTCCGACAACATGTCTTCCGCCGCGGCGATGTCGCTTTCGCACTGGCGGTAGCCTTGGTAGGTTTCCACCACCGGGCTGAGTTCGGCGTGCTCGCGGGTGAGCTTGCGGAACGCATCCATATTTTGAGTGGCCGCCTCGCTGGCCAGGAGGTGGGTCACCTCTTCCAGACGATCGGCCAGTTGCGCCAGTTTGGCCGCAATTGACGCTTTCATTACGACTCCGGGTGTAAACGATAAAGACGCGCCACGGCTTCCACCTGCGCGTCGTGCTCCGCGCCGCGCCCGGACGACAAGGCCCGGGTGGGGGGATGCATCAATTTATTGGTCAGTTGCACCGACAGGGTTTCCAACACCCGCTCCGGCGCTTCGCCGCGCGCCAGCTGCTTGAGCGCGGCGTCCAGCGCGGCGCGGCGCAGCCGGTCCGCGTCGTCGCGCAGCGCGCGGATCAAGGGCACGGTTTCGCGCTTCTTCAGCCAGTCGCTGAACTCGCAAACCCGGGCCTGAATGATGGTTTCGGCTTCCGCGGCCGCGCTCTGACGCGCTTCCTTGCCCACTTCCACCACGCTGGCGATGTCGTCCACGCTGTACAGGAACACATCGGCCAGCTTGCCCACTTCCACTTCGATGTCGCGCGGCACCGCCAGGTCCAGCATGAAGATGGGGCGGTGACGGCGCGCCTTGATCGCGCGCTCCACCATGCCCTTGCCTATGATGGGCAGCTGGCTGGCGGTGGAGGTGACCAGCACATCGTAGCGCGGCAGGATGTCCGGCAGCTCGGCGAGGGTGACGGCGTTGCCGCCGAACTGCTCCGCCAGCCGCTGGCCGCGCTCCAGCGTGCGGTTGGCCACGGTGATACAGGAGGGATTGCGCGCGGCGAAGTGAGTGGCCACCAGCTCTATCATTTCCCCGGCGCCGACAAACAGAATGTTCAGTTCGCCAATGGTGGGGAAGATCTGCTCGGCCAGCTTGACCGCCGCCGCCGACATCGACACCGAACTGGCGCCCACCGCGGTGTTGGAACGCACCTCCTTGGCCACGGCGAAGGTGCGCTGGAACAGGCCGTTGAGCAGGGTGCCCATGGTGCCGGCGTGTTCGGCGCTGCGCACCGCGTCCTTCAGCTGGCCCAGGATCTGGGTTTCGCCCAGCACCATGGAGTCCAGGCCGGAGGCGACGCGAAAAGCGTGGCGCGCGGCGTTGGCCTCGTCCAGCTGATACAGATAGGGCTGCATTTCCGCCAGCGCCAGGCCGTGATATTGCGCCAGCCAGCTAAGCGCCGCCTGCGGATCGCCGCCGGTGCAATAGATTTCGGTGCGATTACAGGTGGAGACGATGGCCGCCTCGCGCGCCGCATGCGAGCTGACCAGGCTGTCCAGCGCCTTGGGCAACACCTCCGCAGGAAAAGCCAGCTTTTCCCGGATGGAGAGCGGTGCGGTATGGTGGTTCAAACCAAGGGCGAACAGATGCATGGGCGGATAAGCCGCGGAAAGAAATGGGGTATTTTAGCCTAACTTGAACCGCAAGTCCTGCGCCGCGGCGGCAAGCCGCGCCGGCCCGTCGCCGGCGCCTTATACGACATAGCAGAATCCGGCGCCGCGCGCGTCCCAAATAACGCGTTCTTCTTGCGCAAACCCCTATATGGGCCAAGCGAAGCTGGCATAAGATAAGCCCCATCAAGGAGGACGAAATGTCGCTGAACCTCGCAGACATCCGCAAGGATTTTTCCAAGAAAGAATTGTCGCCGGAGGAGTGCCTGCCGGACCCGCTGGCCCAGCTGGAGAGCTGGCTGGACCAGGCCATCGCCGCGCAGATGCCGGAACCCACGGCGATGAACCTGGCCACGGCCGGCGCGGACGGACGCCCCACATCGCGCATCGTGTTGCTCAAGGGCGTGGAAGACGGCCAGCTGCTGTTCTACACCAATTATCTGAGCCGCAAGGGCCGCCAGCTGAGCGACAACCCCTATGTGGCGCTGACCTTCTTCTGGCCGGAGCTGGAACGGCAGATCCGCATCGAGGGCCGCGCCGCCCAGGTGGCGCCGGAAATATCCGACGCCTATTTCGCCAGCCGGCCCTACACCAGCCGCGTAGGCGCCTGGGCCAGCGAGCAGAGCAGCGAGATCGGCTCCAAGGGCGTGCTGGTGTCGCGCGCGGCGATGTTCGGGGTCAAACACCCGCTGAACGTGCCGCGGCCGCCGCATTGGGGCGGCTACGCGGTGACGCCGGACCGGCTGGAATTCTGGCAGGGCCGACCCAGCCGGCTGCATGACCGGGTGCAGTACGCCTTGCGGGAAGACGGCGGCTGGAAGATCGCGCGGCTGGCGCCGTGAACCGGTCTCCGGTGAGGACAACTCATTGAAATAATGAGTTTTACGCATATTCAAAAAACTGCAACCATCTCAAATTAGACAGTTTGTCCGCTTTTATAGCGATTTGGATGTTGCCGCATCACAACAAGCCGCATCGGGATGATGCGGCTTTTCATTTTCTTGATGTTTCCCTCTCTTCTCCTTGTCTACCAAGGATTCGACGCCCCGCTTTGATTTCGGTCATGCCCGCCGCCGGCCATGCCCAGGCAACTGGCACTTAGAACAGATGCATATCAAGTCGGAAAAACCAATACATAATTTATGCATTTGGCAAGTGGTCGTCAGAACAAACCAAGCCAACGTCCTCTGGTTTCAGCAATTCCTTTCCCATGCTCAGAGCGACGTCCCATGTCGGGAATGCATAAGGGACGCGGCGAAAACCTCCCCGCCCGATGGCGGCAGCCATCTTGAGGGAACGGTTTCCAAGCGTCCGAAAGGGCAGGCGCAAGCCTGTCTGGCGCCGGCGGCCTTTATGCAAGACCCGCCGGCTTGACGCGGGGCATTACCGTGTCCTGCTGATCTACATTGGAGAAAAAGTCGTGATGAAAACCCAAACTGCGATGGTTCGCGTACTGGTGCTGTCCGCTCTCGCCCTGGCTTACGGTTCCGCCCACGCCGCCGAGCGCGTCAACCTGGAAGCGCTGGCCAAATCCAGCAAACTCGTCGACGGCGCCAGCGTGTTCAGCGCCGCCGGCATCAACCAGGGCGAACTGAAAGCGCAGCGCAGCGCCCAGTTCCCCAACGGCAAAGTCGTCACCCGCTACCAGCAGTTCTATCAGGGCGTGCCGGTGTGGGGCGAGGCCGTGGTGGAGGAAAAACAGTTCGCCAAAGGCTCGTCCACCGCCGCGGCCAGCAAGCTGTCCGGCTACTATGTGCGCGGCATCGGCTCCGACCTGGCTTCGGTCAAGCCGGCGCTCAGCGCCTCCCAGGTGCTGGCCAGCGCCAAGGCGCTGAAGGCCAACGGCTACGAAACCCGCAATGAGAAGACGGAACTGGTGGTCCGTCTGGACAACAACACCGCCCAGCTGGTTTACCTGGTGTCCTTCCTGGTGGAAGGCGGCAAGGAGCCCAGCCGCCCGCACCTCATCATCGACGCCAACAGCGGCCAGGTGCTGAAGCAGTGGGAAGGCCTGAACCACGCCGAAGCCAACGGCCCCGGCGGCAACGCCAAGACCGGCAAATACCTGTACGGCACCAACTACGGCCCGCTGATCGTCACCAGCGATTGCAAGATGGACAGCGGCAACGTGGCCACCATCAACCTGAACGGCGGCACCAGCGGCACCACCCCGTACAAGTTCGCTTGCCCCACCAACACCTACAAGCAGATCAACGGCGCCTACTCGCCGCTGAACGACGCCCACTACTTCGGCAACGTGGTGTTCAATCTGTACAAGGACTGGTTCAACCTGCGTCCGATCAACCAGAAACTGCTGATGAAGGTGCATTACAGCCGCAACTATGAAAACGCGTTCTGGGACGGCAGCGCGATGACCTTCGGCGATGGCGCCACCCGCTTCTATCCGCTGGTGTCGCTGGACGTGTCCGCTCACGAAGTCAGCCACGGCTTCACCGAGCAAAACTCCGGCCTGGTCTACAGCGGCCAGTCCGGCGGCATCAACGAAGCGTTCTCCGACATGGCCGGCGAAGCCGCCGAGTACTACATGAAGGGCAAGAACGACTTCCTGGTGGGCGCGGAAATCTTCAAGCAGACCGGCGCGCTGCGCTACTTCGCCGATCCGACCAAGGACGGCCGCTCCATCGGCCACGCCAAGGACTACACCAGCGGCCTGGACGTGCACTACTCCAGCGGCGTGTACAACAAGGCCTTCTACCTGATCGCCACCAGCGCCGGCTGGAACACCCGCAAGGCCTTTGAAGTGTTCGTGGACGCCAACCGCCTGTACTGGACCTCCAACGCCACTTACAACAGCGCCGCTTGCGGCGTTGAAAAAGCGGCCGAAGCGCGCGGCTACAGCAAGGCCGACGTGACCAAGGCCTTCACCGCCGTGGGCGTGGCTTGCGGCAGCTGATGACCGCCTGACGGCGCGGCCATGACGGCCCGCGCCGTTTCTCCCATCCGCCGGCCATGGCCCGTCCATGGCCGGCATCGCTCAGGAATTCCGGAATGCTCACTCTCAAACCGAGTCTCGTCGCGCTCTTGGCCGCCACCAGCCTGGCCGGCGCCGCCCAGGCCGCCCCGGTGTGGATTTCCATCGGCGACGACGCCTACCAGCTATTGCAACAGGTCAGCCCGAAAAGCCGCAGTCAGGAAAGCCGCCAGCTGGCGGTGAGCGCGCTGCCGGCCGGCGTGTCCGCCAAGGGCGTGGCCACCGAGAAGGTCCACCTGGTGCAAGTGGACGACAGCGTGCTGCCGCAATTGTCGGACGCCATCCACCACAGCCTGCGCCATTGCGGCGGCTTCATCGTGCACAAGGATCTGCAGGACGCGCGCACCGCGCTGAAAGCCCCGGTGGCCAGCGCGCTGCTGCCCAGCTACCAGATCAACGACCAGGCCGCCGTCAACAAGCTGTTGCCGCAGCTGCAGGACAGCAACATCCTCGGCACCATCCAGTCCCTGTCCAACTACCAGAACCGCTTCTACACCACCAGCCACGGCGTCAACGCCTCCAACTGGATCGCCAGCCAATGGCGGCAGCTGGCCGCCGGCCGCGGCGACGTGAGCGTGGAGCAGTTCGCCCACAGCGCCTGGCCGCAGAAATCGGTGATCCTCACCATCAAGGGCAAGGACAACGCCGCCGAAACCCTGGTGCTGGGCGGGCATCTGGACTCCACCGTGGGCAACGGCACCGGCGAAACCAGCCGCGCGCCGGGCGCCGACGACGACGCCTCCGGCATCGCCAGCCTGACCGAGGTGATCCGCGTGCTGATGGCCAACAACTACCAGCCGCGCCGCACCATCAAGTTCATGGCCTACGCGGCGGAAGAAGTGGGCCTGCGCGGCTCCTCCGACATCGCCAACCGCTACAAGCAGCAGAAGGTCAACGTGGTGGGCGCCTTGCAGCTGGACATGACCAACTACCAGGGCAGCGCGGAGGACATCTTCCTGTTCACCGACTACACCAACGCGTCGCAGAACACCTTCCTCGCCAACCTGGCCAAGGTCTATCTGCCCAATCTGAAAGTGGGCTACAGCTCGTGCGGCTACGCGTGCTCGGACCACGCCTCCTGGCACAAGAACGGCTACCCGGCGTCCTTCCCGTTCGAGTCCGCCTTCAACCAGTCCAACCCCAATATCCACACCGTGCGCGACACCCTCGCCAGCGCCGGCAACCAGGCTCGCCACGCGCTGAAGTTCTCGCAACTGGCGCTGGCCTACGCGGTGGAATTGGGCAGCGACGGCCCGGCGGTCAAGCGCTGAGCCCAACGCCCCGTCCGATGCGCCCACCCCCTCCCGGGGGTGGGTTTTTCATTGTGGGCCATGCCGCGAGCGCTCAGAACGTGTTTACGATCTCGCGAGCTAAGGCGAGACAAGGCGAAAACGGTTGAAGAAGCGGAATGTACAGGTGGTACATGAGCATTCTGAAAGCGTTTTCAACGCCCTTGTCTAACTATTCCGCCGACGCGCAGCAGATCGTAAACAGGTTCTCAGACGCCGGCCTCGCGCCGCATGTCCACATGCGGAATGCCGCCGTCGTCGTAAGCCTCGGATACCACGCAGAAGCCGAAACTTTCGTACAAGGCCTGCGCGTCGGTCTGCGCCGACAACATGACGGCCGCCTGCGGGAAATGCGCGCGGCACTGCGCCACCGCCTGCGCCAGCAAAGCCTTGCCCAGACCCTGGCCGCGCGCCTCCGGCGCCACCACCACCCGGCCTATCGCCGCCGCGTCCGGGTATTTCTCCCCCGGCGCGATCAGGCGCGCGTAAGCCAGCAGCCGGCCGCCGTCGTCGTGGCCGGACAGGTGCAGACAGTGCAGGTCCACGCCGTCCACGTCGCCGTAAATCGACTGCTGCTCCACCACGAACACCCGGTCGCGCAACTGCAAGGCCCGATACAGCGCCAGCGGCGTAAAACCATCGAAACGGTGGCAGTGCCACGCAACTCGGTTTGCCATAGTAGAATTCCCCTGAACTGATTCATTATCATCGGCCGGCTTAGCGACGCGCCCGGGCCAAGCTTACGACAAGGCGTGTTTGCCAGCTATAACCGTGAGGACAGGCTTTGCCGTGGCGCAAACGCCGGCCGATGAACGCTAACCGATTCAACTCCTGCCTTGCCCATATGAACGATAACGATCTGTTTGCCGAGATTACGCCGGACGGCGCCGCCGCCCTGACCCCGCCGCCGCCCACTCCGCCCGCGGCAGACGCCGACGACGGCGAGTGGATTCCGCTGGACCTTTACGCCGAGCGCGCCTACCTGGAATACGCGATGAGCGTGGTCAAGGGCCGCGCGCTGCCGGAAGTGGCCGACGGCCAGAAACCCGTGCAGCGCCGCATCCTGTACGCGATGCGCGACATGGGCCTGGCCCACGGCGCCAAGCCGGTGAAATCCGCGCGCGTGGTCGGCGAGATCCTGGGTAAATACCATCCTCACGGCGACAGCTCCGCCTACGAGGCGCTGGTGCGCATGGCGCAGGACTTTACGCTGCGCTACCCCTTGATCGACGGCCAGGGCAACTTCGGCAGCCGCGACGGCGACGGCGCGGCGGCGATGCGTTACACCGAGGCGCGGCTGACGCCGATCGCCGATCTGCTGCTGTCGGAAATCGACATGGGCACCGTGGACTTCGTGCCCAATTACGACGGCGCCTTCGAAGAGCCGCGCTTGCTGCCGGCGCGCCTGCCCATGGTGCTGCTCAACGGCGCCTCCGGCATCGCCGTGGGGCTCGCCACCGAAATCCCGCCGCACAATCTGACCGAAGTGGCCCAAGCCTGCGTCGCGCTGCTGGACGATCCGGAACTGGACACCGCGGCGCTGATGCAATACGTGCCCGGCCCGGACTTCCCCGGCGGCGGCCAGATCATCACCCCGGCCGAAGACATCCTCGCCGCCTATGAAAGCGGCCGCGGCAGCGTGCGCGTGCGCGCCAAGTGGGAAGTGGAAAAACTGGCGCGCGGCCAGTGGCGCGTGATCGTGTCCGAACTGCCGCCCGGCTCCAGCGCGCAGAAAGTGCTGGCGGAGATCGAAGAAGCCACCAATCCCAAGGTCAAGACCGGCAAGAAGGCGCTGACCCAGGACCAGCAAAACCTGAAGAGCCTGATGTTGTCGCTGCTGGACCGCGTGCGCGACGAATCCGACAGCGAGTGCCCGGTGCGCCTGGTGTTCGAACCCAAATCCAGCCGCCAGGACCCGGACGAGTTCATCAACACCTTGCTGGCGCAGACCAGCCTGGAAGGCAACGCCTCGATGAACCTGGTGATGATAGGCCTGGACGGCCGGCCGGGTCAGAAAGGCCTCAAGCCCATCCTCAGCGAATGGCTGGACTTCCGCCGCACCACCGTCACCCGCCGCCTGCAGCACCGGCTGGCCCAGGTGGAAAAGCGCATCCACATCCTGGAAGGGCGGATGATCGCCTTCATCCACATCGATGAAGTGATACGCGTGATCCGCGAATCCGACGAGCCCAAGCCGGACCTGATCAAGGCCTTCGGCCTGACCGAGATCCAGGCAGAGGACATCCTGGAAATCCGCCTGCGCCAACTGGCGCGGCTGGAAGGCTTCAAGCTGGAGAAAGAGCTGTCCGACCTGCGCGAGGAGCGCGAAGGCCTGCGCCACGTGCTGGACACCCCGGACGCGCTGCGCACCATGATGCGCGAGGAAATCCAGGCCGATGCCGCCAAATACGGCGACAAGCGCCGCAGCGAGATCAAGACCGCCGAGCGCGCGGTGCTGACCCAGACCATAGCCGACGAGCCGGTCACCATCATCCTGTCGCAAAAGGGCTGGATCCGCGCCCGCGTCGGCCACAACGTCGACCTCGCCGCGCTGGCCTTCAAGGACGGCGACGCGCTGCACACCGTGGTGGAAACCCGCACCGTGTGGTCGGTGATCGTGCTGGACTCCAAGGGCCGCGCCTACACCGTGGATCCGGCCGACGTGCCCACCGGCCGCGGCGACGGCGTGCCGGTGGCCTCGCTGGTGGACCTGCAGGACGGCGCCAAGCCGGCGCAGATGCTGTCCGGCAAGGACGAGACCCGCTTCGTCGTCGCCGGTTCCGGCGGTTACGGCTTCATCGCCAAGCTGGGCGACATGGCCGGCCGGGTCAAGGCCGGCAAGGCCTTCCTGACGCTGAACCCGGAAGAAAGCGTGCTGACCCCGGCGCCGCTGCCGGCGGCCGGCATAGTCGAAGCCACCCAGTTGGTGGCCGCCGCCGACAACGGCCGGCTGCTGGCCTTCCCGGCCGCCGAGCTCAAGGAGCTGGCCAAGGGCCGCGGCCTGATGCTGATGGCGCTGGACAACGGCGAAGCCCTCACCGCCGTCGGCCTCGTCAACGGCGACAAGGCGCTGCTGTCCACGCTGTCGGTGCGCGGCAAGGCCTCCGATGAAAAACTGGCGCTGGCGGAGTTTGCCGGCAAGCGCGGCAAGAAGGGCAAGCTGATGCCCAAGAAATGGAGCGTCGGCGCCATCAGCGAGCTGCCGACGACATGAACCGGGACCGCCCGCCCACGCCGTTGACCCCGCGCAGCGGGCTGGTCTTCATCAACAGCTTCCGGGCGGCGCTGCTGCTGGTGCTGCTGGCGATGTCGCTGTTCGCCAACCGCGAAGGCGAATCGCTGGTGGCCGGCGGCAAGGCCTTCTATCTGTGGAGCGGCGTCTACGCCGCGCTGATCGGCGCCTGGTTTCTGCTGCGCAACGGCCGGCTGGCCCACACCCTGCAACTGACCCTGGCCATCGCCGCCGACATCGCGATGATCGTGCTGCTGATGGGCATCAACGACGGCGTGCGCAGCGGCTACGGCATCCTGCTCCTGCCCTATCTGGCGGTGGCCGGCCTGCTGTCCTCCGGCCGCTACGCGCTGTTCTACGCCTCCATCGCCACGCTGATCCTGCTGTCCTTCGTCGGCGTCGAGCAATACCTGGGCATAGGCCGCGGTTCCGACTTCTACTACTCCGCGCTGCTGGCCACCGCCGGCTTCATCACCTCCATCGTCACCTGGAAGCTGGGCCGGGTGGCGCGCGACTCCGAGGCCTTGGCCACCCGCCGCGGCGGCGAAATCGCCAACCTCAACCGCCTGAACGAACTGGTGCTGCAAAGCCAGCGCGACGCGGTGGTGGTGCTGGACCCGTCCGGCCTGCTGCGCCAGTTCAACAACCAGGCGGCGCGCTACTTCGGCGCCATGCGCCGTGGCCACGTCGTCCCGGAACTGCTGCCGCTGGTGGAGCGCTGGCGGCACAACGGCTGCCCGCCCAATCCCAGCTTCATTGACCGCAATATCCGCGGCCGCCAATTGGTGGGCCGCATGGTGCCGGTGCTGATGGGCGACGACCACGCGCTCTTGCTGTTCATGCGCGATATGGCCGACATGGCGGAAGAGGGCAAACGCGTGAAGCTGGCGGCGCTGGGACGGCTCACCGCCAATATCGCCCATGAAATCCGCAACCCGCTGTCGGCGATCAACCACGCGGCGGATCTGCTGGCCGAAGACGAAACCGATCCCGCGCGCCAGCGGCTGATCCGCATCGTGCAAGGCAATAGCAAGCGCATCAACCACATGGTGCAGGAAGTGCTGGCCTTGAACCGCCGCGACCGGATCAAGCCCGAGCCCATCCGGCTGCAGCCTTTTCTGGACGAACTGCTGGACCACTTCGGCGTGGTGGAGGCCGCCGCCGCCGGCGCGATCTGCTGCGTCTACCAGGCGCAGACCGCCGCGGTCCAGTTCGACCGCGGCCATTTCGGCCAGATTCTCAATAATCTGCTGGCCAACGCCTGGCGCTACTCCAGCAAACAGCCGGGCGCGGTGCGCATCGAAGTGGGCGAAGTGGAAAACCACCTGACCATCAAGGTCATGGACGATGGGCCGGGCATGAGCGAAGATGCCCAGGCCCGCTTGTTCGAACCCTTTTTCACCACGGAAAGCGCCGGCACCGGACTGGGCCTGTACATTGCGCGCGAGCTGGCGGAAGCCAACGACGCGCGGCTGGACTACTGCCCGCCCGGCGGCGTGTTCCGTCTGATCTGTCACAAGGCTTATGGCTAAATCCTCCCTGCGCGTGCTGGTGATCGACGACGAACCGGACATCCGCGAACTGCTGGAACTGACCCTGATCAAGATGGGGCTGGACGTGGCCACCGCCGCCAGCGTCGGCGCCGCCAAACTCAGCCTGAACAGCCAGCCCTTCGACCTGGCGCTGACCGATATGCGCCTGCCGGACGGCGAGGGCATCGAGGTGGTGCGCCATATCGCCGAGCAGGGGCTGGACGTGCCCATCGCGGTGATCACCGCCTACGGCAACACCGACAACGCGGTGCTGGCGATGAAGGCGGGCGCCTTCGACTACCTGCAAAAACCGGTCAGCCTGGCGCAATTGCGCAGCCTGGTGAAGTCCGTGCTGCGCGTGGACAACGGCAAGCCCGGCGCCGCGGTGCGGCTGGACGGCGAATCCCCGGCGATCCAGGAAGCCTTGCGCCTGGTCGGCAAGCTGGCGCGCAGCCAGGCCGCGGTCTACCTCAGCGGCGAGTCCGGCACCGGCAAGGAACAGGCGGCGCGGATGATACACGAGCACAGCGCGCGCGCCGAACGGCCGTTCATTCCGGTCAACTGCGGCGCCATCCCGGAAACGCTGATGGAAAGCGAATTCTTCGGCTACCGCAAAGGCGCGTTCACCGGCGCCGACAACGACCGCGACGGCTTCTTTCAGCAAGCCAACGGCGGCACGCTGTTTCTGGACGAAGTGGCCGATCTGCCGCTGGCGATGCAGGTCAAGCTGCTGCGCGCGATTCAGGAAAAGAAAGTGCGCCGCCTCGGCAACGCCCAGGAAGAAGCGGTGGACGTGCGCATCATCTGCGCCACCCACAAAGACCTGGCGGCGCGGGTGGACGCCGGCAGCTTCCGCCAAGACCTGTATTACCGGCTGAACGTGCTGCCGCTGCGCATGCCGCCGCTGCGCGAACTGCGCGAGGATCTGCCGCGCTACATCGCCGGCCTGCTGGAACGCTTTTCCCCCGATGAAAAACCGCGGCTGGCGCCGGCGGCGCTCAAGGCCTTGCTGGAATACAATTACCCGGGCAATTTCCGCGAACTGGAAAACATCCTGGAGCGCGCGGTGGCGCTGGCCAACGACGCCCGCATCGAATTGCCGGACCTGCAACTGCTGCCTGGCGATCACGGCGGCCACGGCGACGGCGAAGCGCCGACATGCGCCGACGGCGAGGCGCTGCAGGACTTTCTGGACCGGGTGGAGCGCGAGGCGATACTCAAGGCGCTGGAAAGCACCCGCTTCAACCGCACCCAGGCCGCCAAGCAGCTGGGCGTGACCTTCCGCTCCATGCGTTATCGGATGGAAAGGCTGGGCATCAAATAAGAAGAGTTTTCAACACGGCATCGCCGAAGCGCAGCAGGCTCTGCGCTAAGCACGCTGTGGATAAGCACGGCATTGCACCAAATCCTGTGGATAAGCCATATTCTCGCTTTTTGCCGGCCCCTTGCCGGAAAGCCGGGAAGCCCGGCCGCGCAATCGCTACAATGCGGCAGCCGCGGCCCGCGTCCGCGCATCAGACAAGACCGGACCCGGTCCAGCGGCTATAAATAATCTATTCGGCGGCCCCGCCCAAGCGCGCGCGCCATTGCAAGACATCGATATCCGCTACCGCCCCATGGCTTTCTCGCCGCTCCACCTCGCCCGCCGCGCCTTGCCGGCCCTGCTGTTCGGCGCGCTCAGCGCCCCGATAGCCGCGCTGCCGTCGATCCGGGTGGCGCTGGGCGAAACCAAGCAGCCCTATATCGACGCAGAGCGCGCCAAAGGCGTGGAATACGATATCGTCCGCCAGGCCCTGATCCAGGCCGGCTATCAGCCCCAGATCCGCTTCGGCCCCAATCTGCGCGCGCACAACTGGCTGGCCAACGGCCAGGTGGACGCCGCCATCGCCAATAGCGGCGGCCATGTTTCCGAGCCCTACATCGTCTACCAGAACATGGCGATCACGCTGTGCAAACGCCGCATCCGCCTGCGCCGGCTGGACGACCTGGCCCGTTTCCGGGTGGCCGCCTTCCAGGGCGCCCACCTCTACCTGGGCCCCGACTTCGCCGCGCTGGCGCCGCAGATTACGTCCTACCGGGAAGAATCGCCGCAGGTCACCCTCAACCGCCTGCTGTACAGCGAGCGCGCCGACGTGGCGATTTCCGACGTCAACATCTTCCAGCAGTTGAGCCACGAGCTGCGCCGGGAAATCGACGTCGGCGCCAAGCTCTGCCCGTACGCGCTGTTCACCCCCACCCATTACCGGCTGACCTTCCGCGACGTCCGCGACCGCGACCGCTTCAACCAGGGCCTGCGCCGCTTCGCCGCCGCCGGCGGCTACGAGAAACTGGCGGAACGCTACCAGCTGCCCACCCAGCGCGGACGCCCCTGGTTCAAGCCCTGAGAACCTGCCGCGCTTCGGCGATACGGCGTTGAACAGACTCTGAGCGCGCCTTGCCGCGCCCGGCTGGCCTAAGGGTGGGTGTCTGCTCTGGATCAATAACCTTCGCCGCCGCGCGGTGTTAGCATGGTTTGGCAGTATCTGATCGCTGACGGCCGCTATCTTTGCCCTTAGGCTTCGCCCGGGTCCACGTCGTCAGCCGCTCCATGTATCCACCCGCCCAAGGAGTCGCCCATGTTTCCCGAATACCGCGAACTGATCAGCAAGCTGAAAACCGAAGACGAGCACTTCACCCGCCTGTTCAACAAACACAACGACCTGGACCAGAAGATCAAGAATATGGAAGCGCGCATCGAGCCTTCCGTCGACTTCGAAATCGAAACCCTGAAAAAGGAAAAACTGCGGCTGAAGGATGAGTTGTACATCATCCTGAGAAAGGCCGCCGGCTAAATCCGGCATCTGCGCGCAAGAACAAAGCCCGCCGACAGGCGGGCTTTTGCATGATGCGCGCCGGGCTTCAGACCGTGGGCGCGTCCTTCTCCAGCTCCGCCAGAATCGCGCCAGGCTCCTGGGTCACTTCCAGAACCTTGCGGATGCGGTTGAACGCCACGCAGGCGTCGGCCGGATACTTGCCGAACGGCGTCAGCCCGCCATGGCTCCAGCCCGCCGCGGCCAGCACGTCCTTGCGGAACTGCGAGCCATCGGCGCTGCCGCCGGCGATCTGCTGCAAGGCCCGGTCGATCAGAATATGCGGAAACGGGTTGCGGGACAGCGTGGTGAAATGCTCTGGGCGAACTTCGTCGAACTGCATGGCGCACTCCTGATGCGTGAACATGATTCATCTAAGTCCAAACCAGGGCAATTCGCCAGCAGACTGTGAAGACTCACACGCCGCCGCCGCGAACGGCGGCGGCGCGGCCAGGCTCAGCGCCTATTCAAAACGCGCGCGGCCTTGAACCGGCGCTAGCGGTTCACCAGCAATTTGGGGTTGGAATTGCCCCACACCGTGTACAGGTCGGCCAGCAAGGCGCCGTTGATGTCCTCCAGCTCGGCGGCGCCGATTTCGCCCTTGCCCTGCTTGCCGAACAACACCACCTCGTCGCCGATCTTGGCGCCCGGAATCTCGGTCACGTCCACCATCAGCGTATTCATCGACACCTTGCCCACCACCGGCGCGCGCTGGCCGTTGATCAGCACATGCGCCTTATTGGTGAAGGCGCGGCGATAGCCGTCGGAATAGCCGACCGGGATATTGGCCAGCAAGGACTCGCGCTTCAGGGTGTAAGTGCGGTCGTAGCCGACGGTGTTGCCGGCCGGATAGCGGTTCACCGCCGCCACGCGCGATTTGAAGGCCATCACGCGCAGATATTCGGTATGGCTGGGCACGGTGTCGCCGAAGATGGCGCCGCCCGGACGCACCATGTCCAGCCGCGCTTCCGGCACTTCCAGCGTGGCGAAGCTGTTGGCGCAGTGCAGGGTGATCTTGCTGCGGTCCAGGCCGCCCGCCTTGATCAGCCAGGCGCTTTCCTGCTTGAAGGCCGCCAGGCCTTTTTCCACGTCGGCCTTATCCTCCACCGGGAAGTGGGTCATGATGCCCACCACTTGCAGATTGGGCAGCTTGAGCATGGCCAGCGCGTCGCGGCGGCCTTGCTTGCTGGCCAGCTCCACGCCGTTGCGGCTGATGCCGGCGGAATTGATGGCCAGATGGATTTGCAGCGTCTTGCCCTGGCGCTTGGCCAGCGCGGACGCCTGACGCGCCAGTTCCAGATTGCCCACCAGCTCTTGCATATCGTATTGCAGGCCGTCCGCTATCTCTTCCTGCGTGGCGCTGCGCACGCGCGCCACCACACCCTTATAGCCGCTGGCGCGGGCCACGCGGGCCTCTTCATTGCTGGCGATGCCCACGCAGGGAATGCCCTGGGCGATGATGGACGGCATCACGTTGGCGATGCCGTGGCCGTAGGCGTCCGCCTTCAAAATGGCGCACACCTTGGTGTCGGCGCCCACCAGGCGCTTGAGTTCGGCCAGATTGTGATCCAGCGCCGCCTTGTCGATTTCCAGCCAGGCGTTGCCGCGCGCCGCTTCCGCGGTGGAGCCGCTGTTGGCCGCGGTCAACGGCGGCGCCGCCATGGTCAGCGCGGGCGCCAGGGCCAGGCCCAGCGACAAGGCCAGCAGTGTTTTCTTGAATTGCATAAATCGTCCCCCGAGTGTGAATGCCGCTTGCCGACAAGGCCGTTCCGGCATCCGGGAGATGATAGGAGGCAGATATATTCATGTCGATATGAATATTCACTGCTAGTCCTGGTTTTGCATAAGCGCTTGACTGCGCGCAAACCCGGCAACGGCGAGCGGCCCTTGCGCGGCGCGGCGCGGCTATCCATCATGAAGGGGCGGCGCGCAGCTTCCGCGCGCCATCTCGAGGTTATTCCGATGCGGCAATCCCTATTCCTTCGCCGGCTGGCCGGCTGCTGGCTGGCCGTCCTCATCGCCTTGGCCGGCGGCATGTCCCCGTCCGTTCAGGCGGCCGGAATGATCTACGTCGGCCACGCGCCGGAAACCCCCGCCGACGAGCGCTACGACTATCACTGGGCGATTCTGCGCGCGGCGCTGGACGCCACCCGCCCGCGTTGGGGAGATTACAGCCTGCGCTTCGCGCCGCGGATGAACGAAGCCCGCCAGCTGCAGGAACTGGGCCACCCGCGCGGCCGGCTCAATGTGGTGATCCGCGAAACCAACCGCGACTACGAACGCCGCTATCTGCCGGTGCGGATTCCGATAGACCGCGGCCTGCTCGGCTATCGCGTGCTGCTGATCCGCGACGCGCGGCAAGCGGATTTCGACGCGGTGACGGGTCTGGCCGACTTGCGCCGTTTCAGCGTCATCCAGGGGGATGGCTGGGGCGACAACGCCATCCTCAAGCAAGCCGGCCTGACCGTGGTGACCGACCCCAATTACGAAGGCCTGTTCCGCATGCTGGAACGCGGTCTGGGCGACGCGTTCTCGCGCGGCGTGGCGGAAGTGGAGGAGGAGATCCGCGTTTACCAGCCGCAATACAAGCATATCGCGCTGGAGCGGTCTTTATTGCTGTACTACCCGCTGCCCACCTATTTCTGGTTCGGCCGCGACGCGGAAGGGCAGAAGCTGGCGCAACGCGTGGAACAGGGCATGCGGCTGATGCTGCGCAACGGCGAATACCAGCGGCTGTTCCAGAAATACCACGCCGGGCTGATCCAGCGGCTGGACCTGAAGCACCGGCGGCTGATCCGCATCGACAACCCCTTCCTGCCGCCCAGCACGCCTTTCGCCGACCGCGGCCTGTGGTTCGATCCGACCACGGCTAAATAAACGCGCTCACTCCGCTTGCAAGGCCTGGCGCACGCACAGCCGCTGGGCTATTTCGCGGTCGGCGCATTTGAGTTCGGCCTCGGCGCGGGCGCGGCAGCGCGCGGGGTTGGCCGAACGCGCGCAATCCGGCGGCGGCAGCCGCTCGTTGATGCAGACGCGGCGCGCCTTGCCTTCCAGCCCGTCGCAAGAGCTGTGCGCCGCCCGCAAGGCTTCGCAACGCTTGGCGTCGCGCTCGCGCAGGCAGCTCAAGGCCGGCGTGTAAAATTCCAGGCAGGCGTGCCGCCCGTTGACCGGCAAATCATTGCAGGCCATCGTGCCCTGACGGTGCAGCTCGCAGCGCTGCGGCGCGGTGGCGCGGCTGCAATCCCATTGCGCCGCCGCCGCGTCCGCCAGCCAGCACAAGACCAGCCCCCATCCCCAGGCGCGCCGCAGCGCGCCGTATCCCCTATTGTTTTTCAAGGCATGCCCCTTGCGCATGACCGCTTATCTCCACGCCCGCCTAAGCACAGCTGTTGACGATCCGCTCAATGTCGAAATGCTGATGCGCCGCGTGTACTGTTCGCTTTCTCAGCCGCAACGCCTTGTCGCTCGCGAGAGCGTGAACCGCTTTTATTGGGCGAAAACGACGCTGCGCGCTAACGGCGCGGCGGACGGCCAGCCAGGCTCATGCCGGCGAAATCGTTTTGCTCCGCAAACCGTTCCGGCAATGAGAATTGGAATTGGAATGAAAAGGCTGGCGTACTCTATTCAAAGCTTATCAATAGAAATCCCGCTTCGCCAGCCGGGCTTGACGCGTCGGAGACTCACTCCGAGCCGCGTTTGCGGCGGTCGCGCCAGAAATGAGGCTTGACGCGATCCGGCGGCGGCGGCGCGGCGCCGTCCGGGTTCATCCGCCAATACGGCGGCGGCGCGCGATGCATCAGCTCCGGCGGCAAATCGCCGTCCTGCACCGCTTCGCGCAGGCGCAAATTGCGCAGGCGGCGCAATTCCTTGCAGTCCGGATCCGGCCGCGCCTGGCAGCGGCGGCTAGGCGCCGGCTCCAGGTCCGGCGGCATGGGGCCGCGCTCCTTCCCTCGCGCCAGGGCCGGCGCGCTGGCGAGCGCTTGCAGCAAGGCAAAGATGAGAAGAATCGGCAACCGCGTCATGAAAGCTGTTTTATCCTGTCGAAGGGGCTGGTAAAGGGCTCCGGTCCCAAGATCCGGCCGGCGAGGGCGGACAGCATACACCATGCGCCGCCGATGCCAAAGGCATCTCCCCGCGGCCAAACCGCCGGAACGCCTCATTAGGCAGCCTAGACTCGCGGCATGAGGCAGACATGAGCGACAATCGCTGATTTGTTAAGGTGTGTGATCGCGGGAACCGGCTTAACATATCTTCATCAGGCGCGCTGCCGCAGCCCGGGGCCAGCCGCTAAGCTGACACACCGCTCCGAGGAAAAATCGCATGGAACACAATAAGATACTGGTCGTCGACGACGACGCCAAGCTGCGCGAGCTGCTCACCCGCTATCTGAGCCAGCAAGGCTACGCGGTGGAGGCCCTGCCGGACTCCAAGGACCTGGACCGCAAGCTGGCGCGCAATCGTCCGGACCTGATGGTGCTGGACGTGATGATGCCGGGCGAGGACGGGCTGGCCGTGGTGCGCCGGCTGCGCGCCCAGGGCGAAACCATTCCGGTGATCATGCTCACCGCGCGCGGCGAGGACATCGACCGCATCCTCGGCCTGGAAATGGGCGCCGACGACTACCTGCCCAAACCGTTCAATCCGCGCGAGCTCACCGCCCGCATCCAGTCGGTGCTGCGCCGTCATCACGCCACGCCGGCGCTGGGCGCGCGCCACGACGCCGACGAGGAAGTGAGCTTCGGCGAATTCGTGCTCAATCTGGGCCAGCGGGAACTGCGCAAGGCCGGCCAGCCGGTGACGCTGACCAGCGCGGAATTCGCGGTGCTGTCGGTGCTGGTCAGCCATCCTCGCCGGCCGCTGACCCGCGAGCAATTGATGGAAATGGCGCTGGGCAAGGGCAACGGCGAATCGCTGGACCGCAGCATAGACGTGCATATCTCCCGGTTGCGCAAGGCGCTGGAAAGCGGGGACAGCCAGCTGCGCTTCATCCAGACGGTATGGGGCTACGGCTATGTGTTCGTGCCGGACGGCACGCCGCGGGAGTAAGCGGTGCGCAAGCTGACCGGCTCGCTGTTTTTCCGGCTGGCGGTGCTGGTGGTGCTGGTGGTGCTGACCACCCAGTTCGTCACCCTGTGGATGGCCGCCGGCGAACGCCACAAACTGCTGGACAAGCAGCTGTATTCGCAGACGGTGGACACCCTGGCCTTCCTGGAAGGCACGATGGAGGCGATGACCAACACCGAGCGCGCCGAATTCCTGGCCGGCTACAACCGGCCCGGCCTGCCGCGCCTGCTGCCGATCAACGCCGATCAAGGCGTCAATTTCACCGACTACGTGCCGCGCCTGGGCGAGACCCTGGCGCAGCGGCTGTCGCACGGCCTCAACGAGCCGATAGAAGTGCGCCACGCCCAGATCGACGATCGCAGCGAGCTCTGGGTCAATGTGCACGTGCTGGACCAGGCCTACTGGCTGGTGCTGCCCTTCGGCCGCTACAGCGACCGCCCGATCAACACCATCATGCAGGCGGCGCTGCTGGCCTCCATCGTCGCCAGCCTGCTGGCCTTCGTCGTCGCCTGGCGGGTGACGCGGCCGATCAGCCGCGTGGTGCTGGCCAGCCGGGAACTGGCCGCCGGCACCATGCCGGCCGCGGTGCCGGAGGACGGCCCGCGCGAGGTGAAGGTGCTGGCGCATAATTTCAACCTGATGGCGCAAGCGCTGGACAGCGCCGCGCGCGAGCGCCGGCTGATGCTGGCCGGCCTGTCCCACGATCTGCGCACGCCGCTGACCCGGCTCAAGCTGTCGCTGGAACTGCAGCAGGACAGCCCGGATCAGCACGATATGCTGGCCGACATCGACGAGCTGTCGCAGATCGTCCGCCAGTTCATCGACTTCGCCCGCGCCGAGGAAACCACCCGGCTGGAGCCGGTGGCGCTGGCCGACCTCGCCGCCAGCGTGGTGTCGCGCTTCGCCCGCGAGGGCATGGACGTGCGCCTGAAGCGGCTGGCCGAGCCGGAGCTGCAAGGCGACGGGCTGGCGCTGGAGCGCTTATTGTCCAATCTGCTGGAAAACGCGCGCCGCTACGGCGCGCCGCCGGTGGAGGTCTGCGTCGAACAAGACAACGGCTTCGCCGTGCTCAGCGTGCTGGACCACGGCAAGGGCATTCCGGCCGAGCTGCGCGAAACCGCGCTGGCGCCGTTCGAACGGCTGGCCGAACACCGCGGCACCGACGGCGGCAGCGGCCTCGGCCTCGCCATCGTCAGCCGCGTGGTCAAGCAACACCGCGGCCGGCTGGAGTTCTGCGATCAGGCGGACGGCTTCAAGCTGGCCGTGCATCTGCCGCTGAACGTCGCTTGATAACGCGGTCCGAGCGTCGCCCGTCTACCGGGCGGCGCTCAGCGGAAGCGCAGCATCATCCACAGCCCGCCCATGCTCAAGGCCATGCCGCCCAGCTTGCCCAGCGACGGCTGTTCGCGAAACAGCAGATAGCCCAGCGGCAGCAACACCAGCGCGGTCAGCACATTGGAACTGAGCGCCGCGTAGCCGACATGCCAGCCGGCGCGATAGGCCAGCAAAAAGCCCAGTTCGATGCCGACAATGCCCGCCGCCACGCCCAGGCTGCTCCAGTTCAGCGCGGCCAGCCCGCGCTGGCCGCCGCCGGGCAGCCACCACATCCCCAGCACGCACACCAGCATGGCCACGCCGTAACTGACCGCCAATGAAAAGAAAGGATTCGCCGCCTCCGGCACCTGCTTGATCGACAGGTGATAGACGACGGAGCCGGCGACCGCCAGCAATAAAGCCGCGATGAACATGTTTGAACGCCTCATGAGAAATATCCGTCCCTAGGCTAAACTTTCTCGCCGCTTATAGGTAGACTGAAAAATCAGGGCATTGTTATAAGAAAAAATCATGACTGGAGATTTGGACACCGGCTTGCTGCGCGCACTCATCATGGTGGCGCGCCACGGCAGCATCAACCGCGCGGCGGCGGACTTGGGGCGCACGCAGCCGGCCTTGAGCCTGCAACTGCGCAAACTGGAACAGCACTGCGGCCAGACCCTGTTGCGACGCTCTCCGCGCGGCGTCAGCCTCACCGCGGCGGGGCTGCAATTGCTGCCCTACGCCGAACGCATCGTCAGCCTGACCGAACAGATGCAGCCGACGGCCGCGCCCGCCGCCGCCCGGCGTTGCCGGGTGGGCCTGATCGAGGATGTGATCAGCCGTCATCTGCCGCAGGTGCTGGCCGACTTCGCCGCCACCCAGCCGCAGTGGCAGCTCGAAGTGAGGGTGGCCCTGGAACGGGAACTCAGCCCGGCTTTTCGCCAGGGAGAACTGGATCTGTTGATCGCCAACCCGCGTCAGTGCGGGCTGGAGCGGACGCCGAGCTGGGTGCTGGAATACCCATTGCAATGGTTGGCGCGCGACGGCGTGAAACCGGAAGCGGAGGTCCTGCCCTTGGTGATGTTCTCCGCGCCCTGCAGCTGGCGCGACGCGATGCTGCGCGCCTTGCACCAGCTTGACCAGCCTTATCGCATCGTCTTCGAAAGCACCAGTCAGCTGGCGGTGCAAGCGGCCTTGGAAGCGGGCCTGGGCGTGGGCGTCCTGTTTCCCGACGCCGTCTCCGCGCAGCTGCGGCCCTTGCCGGAACACAGCCTGCCGCCGCTGCCGGCGGTGCCGCTGGCGCTCTACCGCCTGCGCGACGACGACGGGCTGGAATTGCTGTCCCGGCTGTTCTTCCGCGCGCTGGGCCAGTTCGCGGTCTAGGCCGGCTACAAACCCGCCATCACCGCGCCTTCCCAGCCTATCAACTCCACCTTGCGTTCCGCGCCCCAGCGGTATTCGCCCAAAGCGCCCTCGGCGCGTATCACCCGGTGGCAGGGAATCAGCCAGGCCACCGGATTGGCGCCCACCGCGCTGCCCACCGCCCGCGCGGCGCGCGGCCGCCCCACCGCGGCGGCGATCTGGCCGTAACTGGCGAAGCCGCCGTAGGGAATGGACAGCAGCGCGCGCCAGACCTGGATCTGGAAATTGCTGCCCTGCACCCGCAGCGCCAGCGGCGCCTGGCCTTCGGCGCGCAACGGCTCAAACATGGCCGCGGCCACCTCGGCGCCGCCGCCGGGAACAAGGCTCAACGCGGCCTTGGGCCAGCGCCGGCTCAGCCAGGCCACGGCCTCTTTCTCGTCCGCGACGAATTGCGCCGCGCACACCCCACGCGCGGTCCGCGCCACCAGCACCGGGCCGAAACGGCTGGCTTCCACGCTCCATTCGATCGCCAATCCGGCGCCGCCGTTGCGGTATTCGCCCGGGGTCATCGCCTCCAGCGTCACGAACAGATCGTGCAAGCGCCCGCCGCCGGACAAGCCCAGTTCATGCGATAACGGCAACAAGGCCTGTCCGCCCAGCCTGGCCTTGGCGGCCTCGCAGGTCAGATGCTGTAAAAAGCGCTTGGGGCTGACGCCGGCCCAGCGGGTGAACAAGCGCTGCAAGCGCGATTCCGACAGGTGCAGCGCGCCGGCCAGCTCGGCCAGCTCCGGCTGGCGCTCGGCGTTGGCCACCAGATAGCGGATGGCGTCGCGAATGCGGCCGTAGTCGCGGTCTTCCTCGAGAATTTCGCCGTGCATGGTCTGCTCTCCATTCGATCACAGCCCCAGCATAAGCAGATCGGGCCGCCGCGGCGACCCGATTCTTGCCCACTTGCGCGCCGCGCCCCTCATATCGCGTGCAGCAAGGAATATTGAATTTCCGACAGGGCCTGCGGCACGCGGATGAAGGAAAGCGGCATGCCCAGCAGCCTGGCCATGTGGGAGGTGGAGAACAGCCCGCACAATTCATGATGGCCGCTGCCGGGGTTGAACTCCGCCACCAGCGCGTGCTGGCGTCCCATCTGCTTCATCGTCGCCACCATATGGCCCACGCTGGCGTGTTCGATATCGCCCAGGTTCAAGGCTTCCAGCTGCTTGCGCGGCGTCATCACATCGCCCACGCCGATGTCCGCATAGTGCTTGCCGTGTTCCTTCATGCACTGGATGGGCCGCTCGCCCAGCAGATCGGTGGCGGTGATCAGGCCGGCGAACTGTCCGTCGCCATCGTGGACGAACAGCAGTCGGATGCCGTGGCTGATCATTCGGTCGTGCGCTTCGCGCAAGCTGGCGTTCTGATGAATGCCCACCGGATTGATCAGCCGCAAATCGGTCATCACGTCCAGAGCCGGGCTGTTCAGGGTGATAGGCGGGTGCGGGCGCTGATCCAGGCGCACCAGGTCGGTGGTGGACGGCAGGCTCATCGTGGGCAACACGCTGTAGTTGGCTAACATGGTAGCTCCTTGTCTTCTTAGACAGCGGAGTCGATGCGGCGGCGCTTTGCGCCCGTCATATTCGATCTGTCCGCTCGGAAGTTCTCCGACGGCGTGGACCGGCCTGGGGCATGACTGGATTTTGCACGTCCTTCCCGGGCCGGCGGCCTCGGGAGAACCGCGTCGGCGACGCGGCTCTTGTTTGAAGAGTAGAAGAAGGCGCGGCGCAGATCAGCCGGCGAATGATTAATTTTTTCGCAAACGCGGCCGCGGGTCCGTCATTCGTCCCGTTCGGCCCTCAGCTTGCGGCGAAACAGGGCGCTCATGCGCTGGCTGGCGCCGCGATGGGCGCCGCTGAAGGCCAGCGCCGACTCGCGCATCGCCTGACGGCAGCGCTCATCGCCCAGCAGTTCCACGACGGCGCCGATCAAGTCCGCCGCACTAGCCACCTGGCGCGCCGCGCCGGCGGCCAGCGCCAGCGCCGCCGCCTGCTTGAAATTGAAGATGGACGGGCCGAACAGCACCGGCACGCCCACGCTGGCCGGTTCGATCAGATTATGACAGCCCAAGGGCAGCAGGCTGCCGCCGACGAAGGCCAGGTCGCCGCAGGCGAAATAGGCGAAGGCTTCGCCCATGCTGTCGCCCAGCCAAACCTGGGTGGCGGCGTCCACCGGCGCGCCGTCGCTGCGGCGCTGCACTTTCATGCCGCGGCTCTCGGCCAGCGCGGCCGCTTCGCCGAACCGTTCCGGATGACGCGGCACCAACACCAGCAGCGCGTCGCCCAGCGCTTGGGCCGCGGCCCGCCAGGCGTCCAGAATCAAAGCCTCTTCGCCGTCGCGGGTGCTGGCGCAGACCAGGACCCGGCGTCGGCCTATCCTGGACTTGAATGCTTCCGCCAGCGCCAGCTGCGCCGGAGGCGGCTGAATGTCGTACTTGGTGTTGCCGCAGATTTCGATGGATTTAGCGCCCAATTGACGCAAACGTTCGCCATCTTCCGGCGTTTGCGCGGCAACGGCCCTCAAAGCCGCCACCGCGGGCGAAATCAGACCGCTGATTTTCAGATAGCCGTTCAGCGATTTTTCAGACAAGCGCGCATTGGCCAGGAACAAGGGCACCTGCTGCTCGGCCGCGGCGTGAATCAGATTGGGCCACAGCTCGGTTTCCATCAACACGCCCAGCCGCGGCCGGTAGGCGGCGAGAAAAGCGTGCGCGGCTTGCGGATAATCGTAAGGCAGATAACGCACTTCGGCGTCGGGATACAGCTGCAAGGCGGTGGCCCGCCCGGTGGGCGTCATCTGCGTCATCAGCAGCGGCGCGTCCGGCCAGGCTTCGCGCAGCGCCGCCACCAAGGGCTGAGCGGCGCGGGTTTCGCCCACCGACACCGCGTGGATCCAGATCGCGCCCTCTGCGCGCGGCTGCAATTGACTGCCGAAACGCTCGTCCCAGTGTTCCAGATAAGCCGGCGCCTTGCGCGCCCGCTTCTTCAGATAGTGCCGCACCAGCGGCGTGGCCAGCAGCCAGGCCCAGGAATACAGTCTGCGTTGCCAGTTCATGTCCAGTCCTTGCGCGCGAACAAGGCTTGCAGCGCCTCGTCCACCGACGGGCACAGCCCTATGCCGCCCAAATTGGTGGCCCACGGCGTTTCCACCACGCCGGTGGCGGCCGGATCGGTATCGGTGTAAATCGCCGCCAAGGGCACGTTCAAGGCATTGGCCAGATGAGTCAGCCCGGTATCCACGCCCACCACCGCGTTGGCGTGGCCCAGCAGACCGGCGGCCTCGATCAGGCCCATCTTGGGCGCCACCACCGCGGCCGGCATCCGCGCGGCCAGCCTTTCGGCGCGCTCGCGTTCGCGTTCATTGCCCCAGGGCAGCACCATCACCAGATCATGCTGCATGGACAGGCGTTTGCCCAGTTCCACCCAATGGCCTTCCGGCCACTCCTTGGACGCCTTGCTGGTGGCGTGCAGCAATACCGCGTAGCGGCCGGACAGCACCCAGGCGGGCCGTTCGCCGGCCGGCACCCCGAAACGGGGCTCGCCCTGCGGCTGATAACCGAACACCCGCGCGAACAAGAGCCGGTTGCGTTCTATCGCCGACAAGCTCCAGTCCACCTTGTGGCGCTTATCGTAAAAACAGCTGGCCAGAGACTCGCGCGCGCTGCCCCAGTCGTAACCGGTCAGCGGCGCCTTGGCCCAGCGGGCCGGCAAGGCGCTTTTCAACAGGCCCTGGCTGTCCACCACCAATTCCCAGGGCGTGTCGCGCAGTTCTTTGCGCAAAGCCCGGATCTCGCGCCAGGTGGAGGGCAGCCACCAGCGTTTGCGCCAGCGCCGCCCATTCAAGGCGATCACCCTGTCCACCGCCGGATGCAAACGGGCAATGTCGGCGAAAGCCTCTTCGGCCAGCCAACTGATGCGGAAATTCGGGTAATGCGCTTTCAACTCGGAAATGGCGGGCCAGGTGTGGATAAGGTCGCCCATCGACGAGGTGCGCACAATCAGCACATTCATCATGGCGCGCATTGTACCCGAGCATGGCTGTGGTTAACCAAGTAAAATCCCTGCAGTTCAATTGTGGATAAAGCGCTGTGGACAACTGAGCGCGAATTTATCCACAATTTGCAATGCCGCAGCGCACCTAAACTATCCAAAGCCCATCAACAGGACAAGTAACTGAACCCTTTGAAGTTTTTGTCGCTTATCCACAGCAATGGCCGACTATATCAGTTTCATCAATATAAAATTGCGTTAAAGAGTTATCGGTGGCTGTAGCAGCTAGGCAGGCAAATTCACGCCATGCACAAGCAGGTGGGAACAAAGGGGATCGGAGCTGTGGACAAGCAGGGACTTCACCGTTCTCTCAGATTTATCCACAAGTCTTCCGTCTGCAAAACGCAGGGTGAACAACAAGATTCCAACTTGTACAACATGATGAAAACAATGGAAAAAACAGGGTTATCCACAGAAATGGGACGCCTTCTACCAGTTTCTTCAAATTACATATGGGAAAACATATAACAAGATGCGTGCGCGAATTAGCGTGGTGCTAATCACCAAGAATGCGGAAACCTCGCTGGAAAAATGTCTGGACAGCGTGGGCTTCGCCGATGAAATCGTGCTTGTGGATTCAGGCAGCGCCGACAGGACATTGGCGATAGCTTCCGCCTATAAGGCAAAAGTTATCCACCAAGACTGGCTGGGATTCGGTCCTCAGAAACAATTGGCGGTAAGGGTGGCCAGCCACGACTGGGTGCTGTGCCTGGATGCCGACGAGTGGTTGTCGGAAAATTTAGTCAATGAAATCAAAGAACTGCTGGACAATCCACAGGCCACGGCCTTCCAGTTCCCGCGTTGCAACCGTTTCATGGGTCGTTTTCTGAAACACGGAGAAGGCTATCCGGACTGGTCCTTGCGTTTGTTCCATCGCGCTCACGCGCGTTGGTCCGACGATCTGGTTCACGAGTATGTGATCGCCGACGGCCCTGTGCATAAGCTGCGTCACGAGCTGATGCACGAATCCGGCGAAGACATCGCTCTGTATCTGAGCAAGCAGAACCGCTATACCAGCTTGCAGGCGGAACAGCTGTTGCAAAGGGGAAAACGTGTGGGTATCGCCAAACTTATCCTCAGCCCGCTGCTGCGCTTCGTGAAGTTCTATTTTTTTCGCCGCGGTTTTCTCGACGGCGTCCCCGGTTTGGTCCACATCAGCATCGGTTGCTTCAACAGCTACATCAAATACGCCAAATTGATCGAACTGCGACGGCTGAAGAACAAATAACCGGCTTGCCGGTTATCCCTCCTTATGCCGACAATGTCATTTCCTTGAGCAACTAGGCGAAGACAGATGGTGGAGATCAGGACAATGCGGGCGGCGGACGCCGCCGCCGCGGCGCGGCTATGCCTGGATCTGGGCTATGAAGCGACGGAAGCGGACATCAGCGAGCGTTTCGCCAGGTTGACGACACTGCCGGACAACCAGGTTTGGGTGGCCGAAAGAGACGGCGTCGTGCTTGCTTGGGCGCATTGCCGCGGCGTGCACCTGCTGCAAGCGCCGTCGGCGATAGAAATTGTCGGCATCGTGGTCAGCCCGGCTTGTCAGGGCCAGGGTTTGGGACGGCGTTTGCTCAGCGCTTGCGAAGCCTGGGCGCGGCAACTCGGTTATCGGCACATCCGCCTGCGCTCCAGCGTTCATCGCGTCGAAGCCCATGCCTTCTATCGTCATCTTGGTTATCGGCAACTGAAGACCAGCCATAGCTTTGCGCGGGATTTGAGCGAGGAAGCCGTCCTGCCTTGATGTTTATCCACAGGAGCAATCGCCGATGACGGCTTTTCCCGCGCCCTTGAAGCCAGGCGACCGCATCGCCGTCACCTCTTTTTCCTCCGGCGTGCCTCCGGTCTTGCACGGGCAACTGGATCGCGCGCTGCAATGTCTGCGCGATCAGGGCTGGCAAGTGGTGGAGGGCGCTTGTCTGCGCGGCGAATCCCAGGACG
The DNA here is from genome assembly GCF_057418835.1 of Chromobacterium sp. HL1. Taxonomy (NCBI): domain Bacteria; kingdom Pseudomonadati; phylum Pseudomonadota; class Betaproteobacteria; order Neisseriales; family Chromobacteriaceae; genus Chromobacterium; species Chromobacterium sp. HL1. Next base: position 4,870,470 of record NZ_CP162399.1, on the reverse strand, counting down.
CCAGCGCGCCGGCCGCCCAACGTCTGGCGGAGCTCAACCATTTTCTTTTCGATCCGGAGATTCGCGCCATCCTGCCGCCCTGGGGCGGCGAAAGGGCGATGGAATTGCTGGCCGGCATCGATTTCGCCGCCTTGGCGCGTTTGCCGCCCAAATGGCTGGCCGGGTTTTCCGATATTTCCACCGTGCTGACGCCGCTGACCCTGTTGGCGGGGTGGGCGACCTTGCACGGGCCGAACCTCTTCGATCTGGGCAATCCGCAGCGGATGGAAGAGAATTCGGCGCTGCTGCACGCCTTGCGCCACGGTTTGCCGCCTCAGCAAGGCCATTACAAGGCGTTTTGGCGCTGGGACGCTCCGGGAGAGTCTTATCCGTCCACGCTGCGCGTGTTGGGCGCGCAAAGGGCCCGCATGGCCGGCCGGCTGATAGGCGGCTGCCTGGATACGCTGAGCCGGCTGCAGGGCAGCCCTTATTTCGATTTGCGCGCGTTCAAACGGGAACCCGCGCTGCTTTACCTGGAAAACTGCGAGTTGAGGCCTTGCGAGTTGCTGCGCGCGCTGCTGGGCCTGCGCCTGTCCGGCGCGCTGGACGGCTTGAGCGGGCTGGTGTTGGGCCGCAGCAGCGGGCCGGACGCCGCGGACGCGAACGCCTTGAGCTACAGCCAGGCCGTGGAAACGGCTTTGGACGGACTGCCGTATCCGGTGGCGGTGGACGCTGATATCGGCCATGTGCCGCCGCAATGGACATTGATGAACGGCGCCTGGGCCGAACTGGAAGTGGACGCGGGCCAGGCTACGCTGCGTTTTGCGAAAGGATGCGCATGAGTTGGCAATATCGTTTGGCCGGGGCGGGGGATGTGGACGCGTTGCGGACGCTGATCACGGAGCACGGACCCAATCCGTGGAACTGGCTGCCGGCGGACGGGGTGGAGCGGAGTTTGCGCCAGGTGGCTGCCGGCGAAGCCTGGGCGGCCTTGTTCGAGCGAGACGGCCTGCTGGGGGCCGCCATCCTGTATCGGCTGCACGATGCTTTTCCCCAACACCGGCCGGCCGAGGTGGCGGCGGACGCCGCCGGCTACATCATGGAGGCGGTGGTGCGGCGCGATCAGGCCGGACAGGGCCTGGGCAGCTTGTTGTTGCGACAGGCTTGCGAGGATCTGGCCGCGCGCGGCGCGCGCTGGGTGGCGGCGGACCGCCACGAGGAAAACGCCGCGTCCGGCGGCATGATGCGCAAGGCGGGTTTCGTCGAACTGGCCAGCTTCGACGATTGGGAACGCCGCGCCGGCGGCAGCCGTCGCAGCACGGTGTGCGGGCGCTTGCTGGGCTGAACGCTTGGTCTGCGGCGCTGCGGCGGGACTTTAAGCAGGAGGCGTTGAAAACCGCTTAAGAATGCTCGCCTACCACCTGTGCATTCCGCTGTCTCAGCGCTTTTCGTCTTGTCTCGCTCCGGCTCGCGAGATTGTAAACAGGTTCTAAATGCCGTCGTCGGCCGGCAGCGCCGCCGGCGGCGTCGGCAGTCGGGTGAGCAGAATCTTGTCTACCCGGGTCTTGTCCATGTCCACTACTTCGAAGCCGAAGCCGTTCCAGTCGAAACGGTCGGTGACGCTGGGCACCCGGCCCAGCTGGAACATCACCATGCCGCCCAGGGTGTGGATATTGCCGCCGGCTTCGCCCGGCAGCGCCTCGTCTATGTCGAAAAACTCCTTGAAGCGGTCCAGCGACAGCATGCCGTCTATCAGCCAGCTGCCGTCCTCCCGCTGGGCGATATCGTCGTTTTCGGCGCTGATGGCGGGCATGTCGCCGACGATGGCTTCCAGCACGTCGTTCATCGTCACCAGGCCTTCCAGCTCGCCGTACTCGTCCACCACCAGCGCCATGTGATGGCGGGTCTGCTTGAACTGTTCCAGCAGCTGCATCAAGGTGATCTTGGCGGGCACGTAGAGCGGCTGGGACAGTTCGGCGGCGACGTCGGCTTGTTGGCCGGCCAGCATGCGGTCCAGCACGCGTTTGGCGTGCAGCACGCCGACGATCTGCTCGATGCTGCCGCGGCAGACCGGGAAATGGTTGAAATGGTGGTTTTGCAGTAGGCGGTGGTTCAGTTCGGGCGCGTCGTCCAGATCCAGCGCCACGATGTCCTTGCGCGGCGTCATCGCCGCGGCCACCTTGCGGTTGTCCAGCCGGAAGATATTGGTCACCAGCTCCTGTTCGGCGCGGTCGAACACCCCCTCGTCCGCGCCTTGTTCCATCAGCACCCGGATTTCCTCCTCGGTGATGGACGGATCGCTGCTCTTCTTGGCGCCCAAGAGCCGCAACAGGCCGTCGGTGCAGCGGCTCAGGGCCTGGACCAGCGGCGCGCTGAGCCGCGACAGCAGCAGCATAGGCCGCGCCAGCGCGGTGGCCACCGCCTCAGGGTTGAGCAACGCCAGCCGCTTGGGCACCAGCTCGCCGAAGATCAGCGACAGCAAGGTGATGATGAACACCATCAGCGCCACCGACAGCGGCTTGCTGTAGGGCTCCAGCAAGGGATAGTCCTGCATCGCCCGGCGCAGTTGTTCTGACAGCGCGGCCTCGCCGTAAACGCCGGACAGGATGCTGATCGAGGTGATGCCTATCTGCACCGTGGACAGGAAGCGGCTGGGGTCGTTGGCCAGTTTCAGCGCGGCTTGCGCGCCGCGTTGGCCGTCGTCCGCGCGTTGCAGCAGGCGGACCTTGCGGGAAGAGACGATGGCGATTTCCGCCATGGCGAACAGGCCATTGAGCAGAATCAGGAACAGCAGAACGAGAATTTCCACGGCGAGGACTGGGGCTGAGGAGAGGGAGCCCTAGCTTAGGCCATGACGGCGCGCTGGAAAAGAGTCTAAGAGCCAGTTCAAAGTCTGGCGAGCAAGAGCGAGACAAGAAGGGCGGGCAGGGGAGGCCTGCCCGCCATCCTGCTCAGAACAGGCTGTTCTGCGGCGCCGGCGCGCCCCACTGGACGGCGCCGCGGCCGCGCGACAGCAGCCAGGCGTTGACCTGTGAAAAATGGCGGCAGCCGTGGAAGCCGCGGCTGGCGGACAGCGGCGAGGGATGGGCGGCGTCCAGCACCAGGTGGCGGCTGGCGTCGATGCGTTCGGCCTTGGTCTTGGCCCAATTGCCCCACAGCAGAAACACGCAGCCGGCGCTTTGCGCGTTGACGGCGTCGATCAGCGCGTCGCTGACCATTTGCCAGCCCAGCTTGGCGTGGCTGCCGGCCTTGTCCCGCTCCACGGTGAACACGCTGTTGAGCAGCAGCACGCCTTGTTGCGCCCAGTGGGTCAGGTCGCCGCTATTGGGCACGCCGCAGCCCAGATCCGCGGCCAGCTCCTTGTACAGATTGCGCAGGCTGGGCGGCACCCGCACGCCGGGCGGCACGGAAAACGACAAGCCCATCGCCTCGCCGTCGCCGTGGTAGGGGTCTTGCCCCAGGATCACCACGCGCACATCGGCCGGCGCGGTGAAGGTCAGCGCGTTGAAAGTCAGCGGCGCGGGGGGAAAGAGGATTTTGCCCTGCGCTTGCTGAGTTTGCAGTTCCCGGTCTATGCCGGCCAATTGCTGTTGAATGACCGGCGTTGACAGCACTTTCTCCCAGTCGGGATGAACGCGGGCCAGGGCGGGAGACAGGTAAGACAATGCTTGCATGGAAAATTACGGCTCTTGCTATCGTGTGGGGGATTGGAATCCGGCAGACCGGTTTCGTTCCATGAAAAAGCCGTTCCCACGGGAACGGCTGGCGACGACGGCGCGCGGCGGCTAAGTCAGTAGCGCGCCATTTGCGGGTCCACTTCCGCGGCCCAGGCTTCCACGCCGCCGGCCAGGCTCAGCACCTGTTCGAAGCCGGCGTCCAGCAGGAAATGCGCCACGTGCGCGCTGCGCACGCCGTGGTGGCAGATCACCACGATGGGCGCGTCCGGCAGCTCGCTCATGCGCAGCGGAATCAGATTCATCGGGATGTGCCGCGAGCCGGGAATCATGCACAGCTGCACTTCCCACGCTTCGCGCACGTCCAGCAGCACCGGCGGCTCCGCGGTGGTGTCGGCCAGCGCCGCCGCCAGATCGCGGGCGCGGATTTCCTGAACCATCAAAACGCGAAGCGTTCCGGCTCTACCGCTTCCGCCTTGGCCAGGCGGGCGATACAGGTTTCGAACAGGCCGGTTTCGCTGAAGCTGGCTTCGGTTTCGCGCTTGATCAGCTTGCAGGTCATCACCGGCAGATCGCCCGCCACCATGATCAGACGGCCGCCCACGGCCAGCTGGTCTTTCAGTTCCTGCGGCACCACCGGCAGCGAGCCGCCGACCACGATCACGTCGAAGGGCGCTTGTTGCGGCAGGCCCAGCACGCCGTCGCCTTCCACCAGGGTCACGTTGGCGATGCCGGCCTGTTTCAGGTTGGCGGCCGCGGCTTCGCGCTGGGCGGGGTCGATTTCCACGCTGTAGACATGTTGGCCCTGCTTGGCCAGCAGCGCGGTCAGGTAGCCGCTGCCGGTGCCGATTTCCAGGATCTTGTCCTTGGCTTGGATGGCGGCGTCCTGAACCAGGCGCGCTTCCATTTTGGGCTGCAGCATGAAGCTGCCGTTGGGCAGCGGCAGTTCGGTGTCGACAAAGGCCAGGCTGCGTTTGTCGGCGGCGACGAACTGCTCGCGTTTCACGTGAAACAGCAGGTCCAGCACGTTCGTGTCAAGTACGTCCCACGGACGAATCTGCTGCTCGACCATGTTGAAACGGGCATTCTCAAAATCCATCAGCTCACTCCGGAGGGGCTTGCCGCCGAGTGAAAAAAGCGGCGGCGTGTCATGACGATAACTTGCGATTATCCCACATTTGCCGTACCTTCACAGCATCGCTAGGGGTCCTGCGCGACGGTCGGCAAGATGATCCATATCCTTGAAAGGATAGGATAATCGTTAAAGATTGTTGCGCGGGTGAGAAACACCCTTGGAACCTGACCCGGATAATACCGGCGTAGGGAAGCGTCAGCTGCCTTCGGCCCGGCATTGTCTTGTCGGACCGGCCCGCAGCCCGCCCAAGCGGCGGTCCGCTCCTTGCGCCATTCATCGACCAGGAGAATCGCCCGATGAACGCGCCCGCAACACCCAATCAAGCCATGGTGGTGGACACCGCCGCCATTCAGCCCTTGCCCAATTCCCGCAAGATCCACGTCGCCGGCAGCCGGCCGGACATCCGCGTGCCCATGCGCGAGATCAGCCAAAGCGACACGCCCACCCAGTTCGGCGGCGAAGCCAACCCGCCCATCACCGTCTACGACACCAGCGGCCCGTATACCGACCCGGACGCCCGCATCGACATCCAGAGCGGCCTGCCGCCGCTGCGCGCCGGCTGGATCGCCGAGCGCGGCGACTGTGAGCAGCTGGCCGGCCTGTCCAGCGAATACGGCCGCGCCCGCGAGGCCGACCCCAAGCTGGCCGAGCTGCGTTTCAACCTGACGCGCCAGCCGCGGCGGGCGCTGCCGGGCCGCAATGTCAGCCAGATGCATTACGCGCGCCGCGGCGTCGTCACGCCGGAAATGGAGTTCGTCGCCATCCGCGAGAACCTGCGTCGCCGCGAATACCTGGACGCGCTGCGCGCAGCCGGCGGCAAGAACAGCCGGCTGGCGGAACTGATGACGCGCCAGCATCCCGGCCAGGCTTACGGCGCGGCGCTGCCGGAGGAGATCACGCCGGAATTCGTGCGCGCCGAGATCGCCGCCGGCCGCGCCATCCTGCCGGCCAACATCAATCACCCCGAATCCGAGCCCATGATTATTGGCCGCAATTTCCTGGTCAAAATCAACGGCAATATCGGCAATAGCGCGGTAACGTCTTCGATCAGCGAAGAAGTCGACAAGATGACTTGGGGCATACGCTGGGGCGCGGACACCATCATGGACTTGTCCACCGGCAAGAACATCCATGAAACCCGCGAATGGATCATCCGCAATTCGCCGGTGCCCATCGGCACCGTGCCCATTTATCAGGCGCTGGAAAAAGTGGGCGGCAAGGCCGAGGACCTGAACTGGGAAATCTTCCGCGATACGCTGATCGAACAGGCCGAGCAGGGCGTCGATTACTTCACCATCCACGCCGGCGTATTGCTGCGCTATGTGCCGATGACCGCCGGCCGCATGACCGGCATCGTGTCGCGCGGCGGCTCCATCATGGCCAAATGGTGTCTGGCCCATCACCGCGAAAACTTCCTCTACACCCATTTCGAGGACATCTGCGAAATCATGAAGGCCTACGACGTGGCCTTCAGCCTGGGCGACGGCCTGCGGCCGGGCAGCGTCTGGGACGCCAACGACGAGGCGCAGCTGTCGGAATTGAAGACGCTGGGCGAGCTGACCGCCATCGCCTGGAAACAAGATGTGCAGGTGATGATAGAGGGCCCCGGCCACGTGCCCATGCAGCTGATCAAGGAGAATATGGACAAGGAGCTGGAGTGGTGTCACGAGGCGCCGTTCTACACCCTGGGGCCGCTGACCACCGACATCGCGCCCGGCTACGACCACATCACCTCGGCGATAGGCGCGGCGCAGATAGGCTGGTACGGCACCGCGATGCTGTGCTACGTCACCCAGAAGGAACACCTGGGCCTGCCGGACAAGAACGACGTCAAGGAAGGCATCATCACCTACAAGCTGGCCGCGCACGCGGCCGACCTGGCCAAGGGCCACCCCGGCGCGCAGATCCGCGACAACGCGCTGTCCAAGGCGCGTTTCGAATTCCGCTGGGAAGACCAGTTCAACCTGGGCCTGGATCCGGACAAGGCGCGCGCCTTCCACGACGAGACCCTGCCCAAGGACAGCGCCAAGGTCGCGCATTTCTGCAGTATGTGCGGCCCGCACTTCTGCAGCATGAAGATCACCCAGGACGTGCGCGAATACGCGGCCAAGCAGGGCATCAGCGATCAGGACGCGCTGGCGCGGGGGATGGAGGTCAAGTCGGTGGAGTTTCTGAAGGGCGGCTCCAAGCTTTACGACAAGGTGTGAGCCCGGAGTCAGGAGAAAACGGCGGCCGCGGCCGCCGTTTTTCATGGCGCAAGGGCCGGCGGCGGCGGCGGCGATTCGGGTCTATCATCAGACATCCCCTCATAGGAGAAGCGTCATGGACACCAGCGAGCATTCCCTGTCCGGGCTGTTCCGCCAGTTGGGCCTGGCGGACGAGCCCGCCGCCATCCGCGCCTTCATCGCCAGCCATCCCTTGCCGCGGAACGCGGTGCTGGCCGACGCGCCGTTCTGGACGCCGGCGCAGGCGGATTTTCTGCGCCAGGCCTTGGCCGAGGACGCGGACTGGAGCGAGGAGGTGGATGAGCTGGCGGTGTTGTTGCAGCTGGGCTAGGGTTTCAACGCGCGCAGCAGCCCCCGCACCGTATTGGCGGCATTGTCGGCGGCGATCTGCATGAAGGTGTCCATTTCATTGGCGTGTTCGCTGCCGCCGGCCAGATCGGACAGGCTGCGGAAGGCGATGAAGGGCACGCGGTTGGCGTGCGCCACCTGGGCCACCGCCGCGGTTTCCATATCCACCACCTGGGCCTGATAAGTCTTGGCCAGGTAATCGCGGTAGCCGGCGTTGTCCATGAAGATGGGGCCGGACAGGCCGTTGCCGCCGGCGACGATGCGCGGCGGCGCGGACAGGCAGCGCTGGGCGGCGTCGCAGCCGCGCAGGGTGTCCGCCGGCAAGTTCTTGGCCAGCCGCAGCAGTTCCGGGTCCACCTCGAACCAAAAGCGGGTTTCGCTGCCGCCGTCGGCGGTGGCCAGCTTGACGTCGCGCGGGTGGATCATGCCGTAGTGGGCGCGCGCGGCCGGGTCCGCGTACGGCGGCGGCGCGTAGCGGCCGGGCGCGGTTTCTCGCGCGTAGATGGCTTCGGCGTAATTGCCCCAGCGCCGCGGCACCGCCACGTCGCCGATGCGCAAGCGGTCGTCCACGCCGCCGGCGATGCCGCTGAACACGATGCGGCTCACATTGAAGCGGTCCAGCGCCAGCTGGGCGTTCATCGCCGCATTGCTCATGCTGACTCCGCTCATGAACAGCAGCACCGGCCGGCCTTCCAGTTGCGCGGTGGTGAAACGCACGCCGTTGACGCGGTATTCGCGTTTATCGACGGCCTGGTTCAGCAGCAGGGTTTCCTCCGGACCGAAAGCCGAAACCACGGCGGTGCGCGGCGCCGCGTCCAGAACGGGGGCGGCGTGGACGGCGGCGCTCAGCGCCAGCAGCGCGCCAACTAACTGAACCTTGAATGCTTTCATGATGAAAATCCGGATGGAAATGGAATCGCGCCATGATAAACGGTTTTCGCGTCGAAACCGCGGATCAAGTCAGCAAGAATCGGAATGCCAAACGGGTTGATCGGCCTGAAACTGAAGCTGTCGCCGCGCCGAAGACCGGCGCGGGCCTCATTCACTTTCAGGAGGAAACTCAATGGGCGCATTGATCAATAAAACCGCCATCGTCACCGGCGCCAGTTCCGGCATCGGCATGGCGGCGGCCAGGCTGTTCGCGAGCGAAGGCGCGCGCGTGGTGCTGGTGGCGCGGCGCGCGGCCAAGCTGGATCGGCTGGTGTCGGAAATCGTGGCCGGCGGCGGTCAGGCGGCGGCTCTGGCCGGCGATCTGACCTCGGAGGATTGCGCGCGGGAGGCGGTGGAGCTGGCGCTGGATAGATTCGGCGGCCTGGACGTCGCCTTCAACAACGCCGGCAGCCTGGGCGCGCTGGGCAGCCTGGACCAGGTGTCGCTGGACGGCTGGCGCGAGACGCTGGACAGCAATCTGAGCAGCGCCTTTCTGTGCGCCAAGCACCAACTGCCGGCCTTGTTGCGCAGCGGCGGCGGATCGATGATCTTCACCTCGTCCTTTGTCGGCCACGCCATCGGCTTTCCCGGCATGGCCGCTTACGCGGCCAGCAAGGCGGGGCTGGTGGGGCTGGCGCGCACGCTGGCGGCGGAATACGGCGCCCGGGGCCTGCGCGTCAACGCCTTGTTGCCGGGCGGCACCGACACCGAGATGGGCCGCGCCGCGGCGGCGACGCCGGAGCAGCGCGAGGCGGTGGCCGGCCTGCACGCGCTCAAGCGCATGGCCGCGCCGGAGGAGATCGCGCGCGCGGCCTTGTTCCTGGCGTCGGACGCGTCCAGCTTCGTCACCGGGACCACCTTGTTCGTCGACGGCGGCGTGTCCATCGGCAAGCTGTGATCAGAAGCGGGCCACCATCTTGCGCTTCACCGTGTAATCCGGCCGCAGGCTGGCTTCGCTGTCCATGAAGTAACGGTTGCTGTCCAGCAGGAAGTGCGGGTCGTTCAGCTCTTCCGGATCGGCCCAGTCGCATAGCAGGTGATAGAGCGCCTGCGCGCTGTGGCAGCGTTCCAGCGCCTGACGGAACGGCCGTTCCGCGAACATGCGCGCGCAGCTGGCCAAAATATGCAGATGGGCCTCGCGGCTTTGCCGCGGCAGGAGCAGCACCAGCGCGGTATGCACCGCTTGTTGGTCCGGGGCGTCGAAGGCGATGGGGGTTTGCAGCCGCAGCAGCAGCGCGCGGGCTTCCGTCAGGCCCTCGATGCGGGCGTGCGGCAGCGCGAGGCCGTGGCCGAGCGCGGTGCTGCCGGCCTGTTCGCGCTCATGCAGCGCGGCGGCCAGCGTCGGGCGGTGCAGGGCGTGGCGCTGGGCCAGCTGGGAGGCGGCGTGTTCCAGCAGCGCGGCCTTGTCGGCCAGGGTTTGATTGAGCAGGATGTCTTGCGGGCCGCAGAGGTCGGGCAGGGTCAGCATGGCGGATTTCTCCTTTGGCTAGGGGTGCGACCTCATCCTAGTCAGCAGGGGCTAAAGATCCGCTAAAGAAAACGCGCGGCGGCATAAAAATGCCGCCAACGCGGCCGGGCTTATTTTTGCTCGGATTGCGGCTGCTCGGCCTTTTTCTCCTGGGCCTGCAGCGCGCCCTTCACGGCGGAAGCCTGTTCTTTCAGCTTGTTCACCTGCTCTTTCAGTTCCGGGCTCAGCGCGGCGGCCGCGGCGCCTGCCTGTTTGGCGACGCCGATGGCGGCGCTGGCCTGTTCCTTGAGCTGGCCCAGCGGCGCGCTGCTGTCCTGCAGCGTGTTGTGTACCGTGCCGATGGCGCTGGAGGCGGATTCTTGCAATTGGTTGGTTTGCTTCTCGCTGCAAGCGGCCAGAGCCAGGGCGGAAGCGGCGGCGATCAAAAGCGTGGCGCGCATGTAAACGTCCTCGTTGGGGAAAATGCTGTATTGAGCGCCGGCGAAGGCCGAAGTTCCGGGGTGGCTCCTGGCTGCAAGGCCAAGTGGTTCTTATGACTCCGTCTTGCTTGGGCCACAATGCGCGGATTGGGCGCGTTTGCGCCGCCACTGGAGATCGGCATGAGCGATACGCTTTCCATCCGCCCGTTGCGGGCCGAAGACTACGAGGCCTGGTTGCCGCTATGGCGCGGCTATCAGCGTTTTTACCAAGTGACGATGGACGAGGCCACGGTCATGGGGACCTGGCGGCGCTATCTGCTGCCGGATCACGCGATGCGCGGCTGGCTGGCCTGGGACGGCGAGCGGGCGGTGGGGCTGGTGCACATCGTATTGCACCCCAGCAGCTGGACCTTGGGCGATTACTGCTATTTGCAGGATTTGTTCGTGGCCGAGGATTGCCGCGGCCTGGGCGCCGGGCGGCAACTGATCGAATGGGTGTACCGGTGGGCGCGCGAGCGCGAGTGTTCGCGGGTGTATTGGCTGACCCATGAGACCAACGCCACCGCGCGGCGGCTTTACGATCAATTGGCGGAGAACCTGGGCTATATCCAGTACCGCAAGCAATTGACGCCTCTTTAGGAGCGCCTCCGTTCAGGCGTTCAGAGCGGCCGCCAGCGTCCCCGGCGCGCGCTCCACGTGCAGCCGCGGCGCGCCGTGCCAGTCGGCCAGCTTTTGCAGCGCGGTCTTGAGATCGGCGCTCAGCCGCGCGCTGTGGCGAACGCCGGGCTCCAGGTAGAGCGCCTTGACCTCGAACACGCCTTGGGCGCGATGGGCCTTGGCGTCCAGCCGGCCCACCAGCTTGCCGCGGTTGAGTATGGGCAGCACGAAATAGCCGTACTGGCGTTTGGGCGCCGGGGTATAGCATTCGATGCGGTAGTCGAAGTCGAACAGCTCCGATGCGCGCTTGCGGTCCCAGACCAGCGGGTCGAACGGCGACAGGATGGCGGTGGCGGTGGCCTTGAGCTCGCCGGAGACGGCTTGGGGCAGGCGTTCCGCCAGATCCGCGTCGACGAAGACGTCGTGCTGCCAGCCGTCGATGCGGGCCGGAATCAGTTCGCCGGCATCGGCCATCTGGTGCAGCATGGCGTCGTAGCGGCCGCGCTTGAGCCGGTAGTAATCGGCCACCCAGCCGGCCTTGACCACGCCCAGCGCGCGGCAGCTGTTGCGCAGCATCCGCCATTGCGCCTGTTCTTCGGTGGGCAGGTCGCGCGCGTCGTCCCAGCCGGGCTTCACCCGTTCCGCCAGATCGTAGACGCGCTGGAAATTGCGTCTTTCCCTGACCATCAGCCGGCCCAGCGTGAACAACACTTCCAGATGTCGTTTCTCCGGCTTCCAGTCCCACCAGCCGTTGCCCTTGCCGTCCTTGCGTTCGAAGTCCGCCGAACGCGCCGGGCCGTTGACGCGGATGCCGTCTATCAGCGCATCGATGTCGGCGCGGTGCTGCTCCAGCCAGCGCAGCGAGAATTTCCAGCCCATCGCCTCGGGTTTGAGCATGCGGTGGCGCAGCAGGCCGTAGTCCTCGGCGGGAACGAAACAGGCTTCGTGCGCCCAGTATTCGAACAGCCGGCCTTCGGCCAGCAATTGGTCCAGCCAGGCCGGATCGTAGGATCCCAGCCGGCTGTGCAGCACCAGATAGGGGCTGCGCGCCACCACGTGTATGGTGTCGATCTGCAATAAGGCCATGCGGCGGATGGCGGCCAGCACGTCGGCCTTGCCGGCTTTGCGGCGCGGCGGGCTCAGCAGGCCCTGGGCGGCCAGTTGCAGATGGCGGGCTTGCTGCGGCGACAGGTGCAAAATGGACATGGCATGGTCATCGGTAGGACAAGTGGGTGACTATAGCAAAAACCGTTTTGCTCAGGGGGACGCTAAGTCCGGCCTAGGGTTTGGAGGGGGGGCGACCGGAGAAGAACTGCTTCACCAATTGTTGATAACTGCCGTCCTGGCGCATTTTCTCCAGCGCCTGGTTGAAGCGCTGCAACAGCGGCAGCTGCGGCGAGGTTTTGTTGATGGCCAGATAAGTGGCTTTGCTGGCCAGGATGGCCGGCGCCACCGCGAGATTGGCGTAGGCGCCGTTTTGCATTCTGGCGTCCATCGCTTCCTGTATCGCCAGCACCGCGTCCAGATTGCCGCGCTGCAGGAGTTGCAGGTTCTGGCGGTCGGAGTCGCCGTCGTAGGCGCTGAAACGCTTGTCGGCGCGGGCGCGGTCGAATTCGTCGCCGTAGCTCCAGCCCGCCATCACGCCGACGCGCTTATTGTCCAGATCCGCCAGGCTGCGAAAATCGATGGGGCGTTGGCGGAGGTAGACCACCACGATGCGTTCCTGATACAGCGGCAGGCTGAAGTCGTAACGCTGTTCGCGGTTGACGGTTTTGTAGATGCCGGCCGCCGCCATGGCGCTGCGGTCCAGTTCGAAGATCGCGCGGCGCCACGTCAGGGCCCGAAACGCATGGGGAATGCCGGCTTTATCGCAGACGGCGCTGACCAGGCGCGGGTAGAGGCCGCCGACCCGTTCGTTCTCCTCGTACATGAAGGGCGGCGCGTTGGCGTCCACCGCCACGGTCAGGATGTCCGCGTCTTGCCCGCGGCAGGGCGCGGTCAGGCAGGCGCCGAGCAGCAGCAGGGTCAGGCCGAGGCGGCGGATGCTAGCGATCATCGAGAGGAATCCGGAACGTGCTGATCAGCTAAGCATAGCCGCTGCCGCGGCCGACGACGGGCAAACGAAAACGGAACCCTAAGGTTCCGTTTGCTGTGACGCTCAGCCGGCGTTCAAGGGTAGACGATGCGCAGCAAATTGGTGGTGCCCGGCGTGCCGAAGGGCACCCCGGCGATGATCACCATGGGCTTGCCTTGTTCCGCCAGGCCCAGCTTGGTGGCGGCGAAGGTGGTTTTCACCACCATGTCTTCCAGGTTTTCCGCGTCCGGGCCGTTATAGGCCACCACGCCCCAGACCAGGGTCAGCCGGCGCGCGGTGTTCAGCCGCGGCGAGATGCCGAGTATGGGGGTGTGCGGGCGCTCGCGCGCGAGCCGCAGGCAGGTGGAGCCGCTGGTGGTGAAGGCGGCGGACACGGTGACCGGCAGCAGCGAACCCACTTTGCGCACACAGGCGGCGATGGCGTCGGCGCGGTCCGGCGCGTCGGCGGCGCTGTAATCCAGCGCCATCACCCGGCGGTAGTCCGGCGCGCTTTCCACGCGGCGGATCACCCGGTCCATGATGCGCACCGCTTCCAGCGGGAATTGGCCGGCGGCGGTTTCCGCCGACAGCATCACCGCGTCGGCGCCTTCGTAAACCGCGGTGGCCACGTCGTTGGCCTCGGCGCGGGTGGGCGTGGGCGCGGTGATCATCGATTCCAGCATCTGGGTGGCGACGATGACAGGGCGGCCCAGATGACGGCACTGATGGACGATGCGGCGTTGCACCACCGGCACGTCCTCCGGCGGCAGCTCCACGCCCAGATCGCCGCGCGCCACCATCACCGCGTCGGCCAGTTCGGTGATGGCGTCCAGCTCGTCCACCGCCGACGGTTTTTCGATCTTGACCATGATGCCCAGCTTCTGTCCCACCAGTTCGCGCAGCTCGCGCACGTCGTTGGCAGTTTGCACGAAGGACAGCGCCAGCCAGTCCGCGCCTTCCTTCAGCGCGAATTCGGCGTCCAGCCGGTCTTTGTCGGTGATGGCGGACAGGGGCAGGATGGTTTGCGGCAGATTGAAGCCTTTGCGGCTGGACAACTCCCCGCCCACCTCCACCCGGGTGGCGATGCGGCGCGCTTCCACTTGTTCCACGTGAAACGCCAGCTTGCCGTCGTTGACCAGGATGCGATGGCCGGGCTTGAGCGCGGCGAAGGCTTCCGGATGCGGCAGGCTGGCGCGTTGCGCGTCGCCGTCCACCTCGTCCAGCACGAAGTCGAAGGCGTCGCCGGTGTTCACCATCGTCGGCACGGCGAACTGGCCGATGCGCAGCTTGGGGCCTTGCAGGTCCACCAGCACGCCCAGCGGGCGGCCGAGCGCGGCTTCGGCGGCGCGGATGGACGCCAGGCGCGCGCGATGATCGTCATGGCTGCCGTGGCTCATATTGAGGCGGAACACGTTCACGCCGGAGCGCGCCAGTTCCAGGATGATTTCGGGCGTGCTGGAAGCCGGGCCCAGCGTGGCTAGGATTTTGGTATTGCGAAGCATGACAGTCCTTTATGCCCGGTCCGGCCGCGAGGCGTTGCGCGGCCTGGCGTGGGCGGTGTTGTTTTGCCAATCACATCCGTGCGTCTTTCCATCTAGGCTGCGCCGCGTTTGATGGAACTGTCTGTCATGCTGCCACAGTCGGACTGTAGCGGCTTGACTACGTAAGGCCGGCGGCGTTTAAGGCCGGAAAACGCGCGGCCTGTGTGCGAATCCCGCCACTGGATCAGGGTGAATGTTCGTTTTTTGCGCGTTTTACCCTTTTCAGCGGCAAGCGAGAGAAGCCGCCGAAAAGCTGGCCCTAGGGGGATCTTGGGACCAGAGCAGGGTTATTTTATCTCCAGATAAAGACAAAAACTTTGTTGCAACACAGAGTCAGTGGAGAATCATGGCGGCCAATGCGCTGCAACATAGGGCTTTTACTCGATAACTTGCTGAAACGGCACCCTTTGTAGTGGAGCGCTACAGGGAGCAAACCCTTGCTGTTATTGCTTTGCAGCATGAATTGGAGCGGCGCGGAAAGTCGCGATATTAAGATTTTTTTACGAAGAACGATTGACAAGCTTTGGCCGGGGCCTAGAATGGCTCGAAAATAAAACGAACGTCATAAGTACAAAAAGAAACATTATCAATAACTTGAGCGATGGAGCACGGTCCGCAACCGGCATCCGCCGCCGCATGCAACGAACGAACAGACACCAGGCCGCCCACCGGCTGAACAGGAGAAACCCTATGCAGGATCAATTCGTGTTGGCCTTGGATCAAGGCACCACCAGTTCTCGCGCCATTTTGTTTAATCGCAGCGGCGACATCGTGTCGCTGGCGCAAAAGGAATTCCGTCAGATCTACCCGCAGCCGGGCTGGGTGGAGCACGATCCGCAGGAAATCTGGGGCGGCCAGGTGGGCGTGGCGGCCGAGGCCGTGGCCAAGGCCGGCATCGACGGCCGCAGCATCGCCGCCATCGGCATCACCAATCAGCGTGAAACCACGATTGTATGGGACCGCGAAACCGGCCACCCGGTGTACAACGCCATCGTATGGCAGGACCGCCGCACCGCGGAATTCTGCGATGAGCTGAAGGGGCGCGGCCTGGGCGAGTTGATCCGCTCCAAGACCGGCCTGCTGGTGGACGCCTATTTCTCCGGCAGCAAGATCAAGTGGATTCTGGACAATGTGCCGGGCGCGCGCGAACGCGCCCGCGACGGCAAGCTGGCCTTCGGCACCGTGGACAGCTGGCTGATCTGGAATTTCACCCACGGCAAGGTGCACGTCACCGATGTGTCCAACGCCTCGCGCACCATGTTGTACAACATCCATACCCTGGAATGGGACGCCGAGCTGCTGGACATCATGGGCATTCCGGCCAGCATGCTGCCGGAGGTGAAAAGCTCCAGCGAAGTCTACGGCCACACTCACGCCGCCCATCTTGGCGTGGCCATCCCCATCGCCGGCGTGGCCGGCGACCAGCAGGCGGCGCTGTTCGGCCAGCAATGCACCCGTCCCGGCATGGTGAAGAACACCTACGGCACCGGCTGCTTCATGATGCTGAACACCGGCGACGCGCCGATCGAATCCAAGAATAATCTGCTGACCACCATCGCCTGGAAGGTGGACGGCAAGGTGCAGTACGCGCTGGAAGGCTCCATCTTCATCGGCGGCGCGGTGGTCAAGTGGCTGCGCGACGGCCTGGGCATCATCCGCCATTCCGCCGACGTGGGCCCGCTGGCCCAGGAAGTGGCCGACAGCGACGGCGTCTACCTGGTGCCGGCCTTCGCCGGCCTGGGCGCGCCGCATTGGAATCCGAACGCGCGTGGCACCATCGTCGGCGCCACCCTGGGCACCAAGGCCGCCCACATCGCCCGCGCGGCGCTGGACAGCATCGCCTATCAGACCATGGACGTGCTCAAGGCGATGGAGGCCGACGCCGGCTTCGACATCGCCGAATTGCGCGTGGACGGCGGCGCCACCGTCAACGAACTGCTGATGCAGTTCCAGTCCGACATCCTGAGCGTGGACGTGGTGCGCCCCAAGATCACCGAAACCACCGCGCTGGGCGCCGCCTATCTGGCCGGCCTCGCCGTCGGCTACTGGAAGAACGTCGACGACGTCCAGGGCCAGTGGCAGCTGGACCATCGCTTCAAGCCGCGGCTGGAAGCCGCGCACGTGGCCGGCAAGGTCAAGGGCTGGCGGCGCGCGGTGAACGCCGCCAAGGTCTGGGCCGACGACGAACAGGCTTGATGAACGCGGCCTGTCTCGGACGCGACGACTGATAGGTTCCGCCGCCCGGGCGCGGCGGACGCACTCCTTATTCGGAAGAAACAATCATGAATCCTTTAATGGGCGAATTCATCGGCACCGCCTTGCTGGTGTTGCTGGGCAACGGCGTGGTGGCCAATGTGCTGTTGAAAAACACCAAGGGCCACAATAGCGGCCTCATCGTCATCGCCTTTGGCTGGGCGATGGCGGTCTTCGTCGGCGTGTTCAGCGTGGCGGCGATCA
Organism: Chromobacterium sp. HL1; assembly: GCF_057418835.1. Lineage (NCBI taxonomy): Bacteria > Pseudomonadati > Pseudomonadota > Betaproteobacteria > Neisseriales > Chromobacteriaceae > Chromobacterium > Chromobacterium sp. HL1. The sequence goes on along the minus strand of NZ_CP162399.1, from coordinate 4,853,563 downwards.
GCGGCGCCCACCTGAACCCGGCGGTGTCCGTGGCGCTGGCGGTGGCCGGCAAGTTTGCCTGGGCCAAGGTGCCCGGCTACGTGCTGGCGCAGATGCTGGGCGGCATGAGCGGCGCCGGCCTGATGTGGCTGATCTACCGCAAGCATTTTGACAGCACCGATTGCGCCGACACCAAGCTGGCCACCTTCTGCACCGGCCCGGCCATCCGCAGCCTGCCGGGCAATCTGGTGTCCGAAATCGTCGCCACCTTTGTGCTGGTGTTCGCCATCCTCAGCATGGTGGCGCCCAAGATGTCGCTGGGCGCCATCGACGCGCTGCCGGTGGCGCTGCTGGTGTTGGGCATCGGGGTGTCGCTGGGCGGCACCACCGGCTATGCGATGAGCCCGGCCCGCGATCTGGCGCCGCGCATCATGCATGCCATCCTGCCGATTCCCGGCAAGCGCGACAGCGACTGGGGCTATGCCTGGGTGCCGGTGGTCGGCTCCCTGATCGGCGGCGCGCTGGCGGCCTTGGCCTATACCCTGTGATGCCTGGCCGGTTCCTTGGAACCGGCCGCAGTTTTCGCGCGGCGGCGTTTTAGCCGCCGCGCTTGTAATCCGGAGCCGGCGCAGATCGGACCGTAGTTGCCACACTAAAAAATGAGGTGTTCCCATGATCAGCATGTTCCGTCCGGCGGCGCATCAGCCGCTATTGCCCTCCTCTGAGCAAGACAGCTTGTACCGGAGACTGCGCTGGCAGATCTTCCTTGGCATCTTCATCGGCTACGCCGGTTATTACCTGGTGCGCAAGAATTTCTCCCTGGCCATGCCCTACCTGGTGGAGCAAGGCTATTCGCGCGGCGACCTGGGCTTCGCCATGTCCGGCGTCGCCATCGCCTACGGCATTTCCAAATTCCTGATGGGCGCGGTGTCCGACCGCTCCAACCCCCGCGTCTTCCTCAGCGTTGGCCTGATTTTGTCCGCCGCGATCTTCCTGCTGATGGGCTTCGCCCCCTGGGCCACGTCCAGCGTGGGCATCATGTTCGTGCTGCTCTTCCTCAACGGCTGGTTCCAGGGCATGGGTTGGCCGGCCAGCGGCCGCACCATGGTGCACTGGTGGTCGCAGAAGGAGCGCGGCGGCATCGTGTCGATCTGGAACTGCGCGCATAACGTGGGCGGCGGCCTGATCGGCCCGCTGTTCATCCTGGGCATGGGCTGGTTCAACGACTGGCGCGCTGCCTTCTACGTGCCGGCCGCCGCCGCCATCGGCGTGGCCATCTTCGCCTATCTGACCATGCGCGACACCCCGCAGTCTTGCGGCCTGCCGCCGGTGGAAGCCTATAAGAACGACTACCCGGAAGACTACGACGCCAGCCACGAGCAAGAGCTGAGCGCGCGCGACATCTTCAAGAAATACATCCTGCCCAACAAATTGTTGTGGTACATCGCCTTCGCCAACGTGTTCATCTACCTGCTGCGCTACGGCGTGCTGGACTGGGCGCCCACCTATCTGAAAGAGGTCAAGCACTTCTCGGTGGACAAATCGTCGTGGGCCTACTTCCTGTACGAATGGGCCGGCATTCCCGGCACCCTGCTGTGCGGCTGGATGTCCGACAAGCTGTTCAAGGGCAACCGCGGCGCCACCGGCATGCTGTTCATGGCCCTGGTGACCGTGGCCACCGTGGTGTACTGGCTGAACCCGGCTGGCAATCCCACCGTGGACATGCTGGCGCTGATCGCCATCGGCTTCCTGATTTACGGCCCGGTGATGCTGGTGGGCCTGCACGCGCTGGAGTTGGCGCCGAAGAAAGCCGCCGGCACCGCCGCCGGCTTCACCGGCCTGTTCGGCTATCTGGGCGGCTCGGTGGCCGCCAACGCGGTGGTCGGCTACACCGTCGATCACTTCGGCTGGGACGGCGGCTTCATGCTGATGGTGGGCTCTTGCGTCGCCGCCATCGTGCTGCTGGCTTTGACCACCTGGCATGGGCGCGATCAGGACGCCGCCTTGAACCGGGTGTAGATCCCGCAGGGCCCGGCGCTGCCGGGCGCTTTACGAGGCGGCGACTCAGGTTGCCGCCTGTTTTTTTGCGTATTTCCGCGTTTAGCCGGTTAAAAAGACAAAACCGCGTGCTAACAACGTATAAACGAAAGCAAAATGTTGTATTTTTGTTCGTTTATAATTATTCTGGGTAGGATGGCATTGCTGGGGCGTTGACGCGCGCCGGCGAGGGAATAACGGCGCTAAGAAGCTGTTCAAAGTCTCGCGAGCAAGAGCGAGACAAGGCCTTGCGGCTGAGAAAGCGGAATGCACACGTGGTACAAGCTGTACTCGCCGTGTGACGCTCCACGACGCGCAGCAGACTTTGAACAGCCTCTAAGCAGGCCCCTGGAAAGAAAGAGGTAGGGAAGATGGCAGTGGAGATTTACGACCTGATGGTGATCGGCGGCGGCATCAACGGCGCCGGCATCGCGCGCGACGCGGCCGGACGCGGCTTGTCGGTGATGCTGTGCGAAAAGGACGATCTGGCCGCGCACACCTCCTCCGCCAGCACCAAGCTGATTCACGGCGGCCTGCGCTATCTCGAATACTATGAATTCGGCCTGGTGCGCAAAGCGCTGCAAGAGCGCGAAGTGCTGCTCAAGGCCGCGCCGCACATCATCTGGCCGCTGCGCTTCGTGATGCCGCACGACAAGAACCAGCGTCCGGAATGGATGATACGCTGCGGCCTGTTCCTCTACGATCACCTGGCGCGCCGCGAAGTGCTGCCCGGCTCCGAAACCGTCAGTTTCGCCAGCCACCCGGCCGGCCAGCCGATCAAGCCGGCGTTCAAGCGCGGCTTCGTCTACTCCGACGGCTGGGTGCAGGACGCGCGCCTGGTGGTGCTCAACGCCAAGGACGCCGCCGAGCGCGGCGCGCGCGTGCAGACCCGCACCGCCTGCGTCGGCGCCCGCCGCGACGGCGAACACTGGCTGTGCGAACTGCAGGCCGAAGACGGCAGCCGCAGCCAGGCGCGCGCCCGCGCGCTGGTCAACGCCGCCGGCCCGTGGGTGGAAAGCCTGATCAAGGACACGCTGGCCTTGCCGTCCGGCAAGTCCATCCGTCTGGTCAAGGGCAGCCACATCGTGGTCAAGAAGCTGTTCGACCACCCTTACGCCTACATCTTCCAGAACCCGGACAAGCGCATCATTTTCGCGATTCCCTACGAGCAGGATTTCACCCTGATCGGCACCACCGACGTGGAATACCGCGGCGATCCGGCCAAGGTGGCGATAGACGATCAGGAAGTGGCGTATCTGTGTCAGATGAGCAACCGCTACTTCCAGACCCAGATCAGCCCGGCCGACGTGCTGTCCACTTACTCCGGCGTGCGTCCGCTGCTGGACGACGAAGCCAGCAATGCCGCCAGCGTCACCCGCGATTACTCGCTGGAAATGGATCTGGACGGCGCGCCGCTGCTGTCGGTGTTCGGCGGCAAGATCACCACCTTCCGCAAACTGGCGGAAGAGGCGGTGGACAAGCTGGCGCCGTTGCTGGGCAACAACAAGACCACCTGGACCGCCGACGCGCCGCTGCCGGGCGGCGATATGCCGGGCGCGGATTTCGAGCGCTTCCTGCAAAGCCTGCGCCAGCAATATCCGTGGCTGCCGGAAGCGTTGGCGCGACGCTGGGCGCGCGCCTACGGCACCCGCGTAGCTAGATTGATAGGCGAGGCCGCCGGCCTGGAGCAATTGGGCGCGGAACTCCTGCCCGGCTTGTACGAAGCCGAGTTGCGTTATCTGGTGAACGAGGAATGGGCGACGCGCAGCGAGGACATTCTGTGGCGCCGTTCCAAGCTCAAGCTGCACCTGCCGGCGCACGCCGCCCAGGTGATCGATGCCTGGTTATTGGGCCAGGCCGCCGCGCGCGAGCAGCGGCTGACCGCCTGATTCAAGGCGGTTTCAAGCCAGAACAGCCCGGCCTTGCGCCGGGCTTTTTCTTTGCCGGTTCTTTGGCGGGCGGCGCGATGCGGACTTTAGCGGATGTATCCACAGGCAAGCCTGAAACCCGGATTCATCCACAGCGCAGGCGAGCGGCCGGCTTGATCGCTCGCCGCCCGCCCTCGGCGGGGCCGGGACGGCATGCGCGGGCCTTGGCGCGCCAAAGCTGCTACTCTTTGCTTTCCTAGCCTGAAGCCAGGCATGCAGTGGGAGCCTGATCAATTTGAGCGAGGCAAGGCGCCGCGGCTGAAGAATACGGTAGTGGGCGTTCTGAAGCGGCGTTCGCCGCGAAAAGCTTCGCGCAGCGCAGGCATTGAACAGGTTCTACGACCAATGGGAGGCTTTATGTCCGTAAAACGTCCATTTCGTCATGATGAGCATTCCGTCGCCCAGACGGAGTCCTTGCAGGAGCCCTCTTTCGCCGTGTGTCTGCCGGCGCGTTTGCGTTTGTACTGCCAGTTGGTGCCAGCCACGGCAAGCAATCAAGAGGCTTACCGGATGGGCCGCGCGTTTGCCGGCCATTACATGGCCTACGTGGCGGAGCACCCCTGCCATGCGGAAGATTCGCTGTTGGCGCGCATGGCGGAGCACGCCGATTTCACCGCGGAAGGGCTGGAAGGCGAATATTGGGCCGGCTTTTTTTCGCTGATAGAAGAGGCGGTGCTCAACGCGGTTGAACTCCTGGACGCGGATGGCAAGACGGGCGGCTCTATCCACTGAGCTCTCGCCAATGCGGTTTCTGCCCGGCCATGGCGCCGGGCTTGCTATTTGTGCCCGGCTTGCTTGGTTTGCAGCATGCTGCTTTAGAAGCTGACGCCGCTTAGCTGCGGGCTGTTCTTATCCACAGCGTCCAAGCCCGCATGTCTAGCGGTGGGCATCGACCACTCGGTTCATTCCACAATACCGAATACTTCATTCCATTTCTTCAATTCAGCTACGACTTCAGGGTTTGCTTTGTATTTTATCAGCAGGCGTTTTTGTTGTCGTTTAGCACGCCCACAATACTTATTCACCCCCTTGGTGACTTCGCGTTGTCTCGCGTCACCCATGCCTGTTATCTCTCCTAGTAAGTGAGGATTAGATTTTATTGTTCATCGGCAAAAGTTTCGTCAAATTCTTTAATGGCTTTGATTACACTTTCATCGTGCTTATATTTTAATAATAAGTGCTTTCTCTGTTTTTTGGCTTGTTCGCATACTTGATTGGCATTTCTGATAACAAGAGCTTGTTCTGCATCACCTTCTCCGCTAACCTCACCTAATAAGTGTTGGCAAATTTCGGCGTTTTCAAGAAAAAGTTTAACATCTTTTTTTGTTATATTTTCGGCGTAAGTATTGTTAGTTATAATTATTAATAATATAAATATATTTTTCATTTTATCTTCCATCAGAGGACCAATGAGGTTTATCCCATGCGCCACCTTTAAATTTGATTACCCCATAACTGGCTCCTATTGTATGTAATTCTTTGTTCATTCCCATGCGAGGGATACTTTCAATTGTTAATTGCTCTCCATTTTTATTTGAAATTATTAAATTGCCAGCCCATGTAATATTCATATCGATCGCTAGCCTAGCTGTATGACGAGACCGCAACGCTGGTGGTTTTCCTAAGTGAAGAGTTTGAAAGTAATTGGCCATAGCTATGGCAGCATTAATGGATCTATCCTCATCACCATGGTCCCATATGATAGGCACATCAGCTCTAAAATCAGCTTTGTTTGGTTTGACTTTTTTCTTGGCTATCTTATAGCTCCAATGCATAAGATATGCTCTTTTCTCTGGCCGGTAGGTTGATGCAACTCTGATTCTTGCTCCTGCAGTCTTCATCGCATCAATAAAAGCCCGAACATTGGCTTGGAAGGCTGGTTCCAGCTCCGAGAGGCTGTTGCTGCCTGGATAGCGCTCCACCCAGGCCATGCCGCTGAGTTCGGGTTCAGGGATCGTCACTACAACAGGCGTCGCTTCCGATCTCGCCATCAAAGGTCTGTGTATTGTCGTCATGGTAGGGGGCCGTCAAGGTTGAGTTCATGCACTGGGTGCTGACGATGAGTTGGGTCATGCCCAGCGAATCCGTCAGTCCGGTTCTGAAGGTCTTGTCTTGCAGGTCTATGCGGTAAGGCATGCCCACATGCGGTTTGCCTGTTGTCTCGCTGACCAGTTGGTACTGGATTTCGAAGCGGTAGGGCGAGACATAGTCCTGTGTTGCCGCATGTCCAGGCGGCGGAGGCGGAGGTTCGCCTTCATCGGTCGAATTGCTTTTCAGCTTTTGATTGGCGATCAGTTTGGGGGGCGGTTCGCACTGGCAGATGCACAGATCGCCCTCCAGCGCGGCTTGTTTGCCATGCCAGATTTCCGATGTCCGCGGCGGCACGCAGAGGATGCGGCCTAGGCGGTTGCAGGCCGGACAATGAATGGGGTCGCCTTCAACGGCCAGTTCCCTGCCCTCGATGCGTCCTTGCCCGCTGGCGGCTACGATGACGCCGCCGGCGGTGGTGCTTGCCCCAAGGCAGCAGTTATATCTCTTTGACAAGGTCCGGGCTCCAGTCAGGATCCAAGAAGCCGGGGATGGGTTTCCCTTCGTATTCATCAAGGAAGCGCAAGCCATTGGGCGGGCCCGAACGGATCTTGTCGCCGTTGCTGAGCGGGCTGCCTATCAGCGCCAGCGACTTACCGGTTTCCCTGTTGTAGAAAGCGTGGCCGCAGCCAGCGCTGACGATGGCGGTGCTGCCGTCCGGATATTCGACAATATCGCCGGTCTGACCCACTTTTATATTGTCGCAGGCGATTTTGCTGGTGGCTTTCAATACTCCGCCTTTTTGGCTCACACTCCCATCCAGTGCAACTTGATGCCAAGTTCCCATGATTGCACCCCTGATTATTTAAAAATAATGATGATTTATTTAATGGTAGGTGCCGGCAACTGGCTTAAAGACTAGTATTTCTATTTGCATTCCATTGCGTTTATATAAAAAAATAAATACATTAAAAATGATTGATGCTTGGCTTGTTTTTAATGATGGGTTATTTGTTGGCAGTAATGGTTTTTATTGAATGGGCAGCCAGAAATCATAATGGATTCAGTTTCCCTAATACCCCAGCAAAAAAACGCGTTTCCCCTTTGTCCGCGGCAGGCCTATGCTGAGGCGGATTCAACCGTGGAAAGTCCGAGATGCAGATTGCCCTGAGCCCCACCTTATTGTCCCGTCTGCCGCAGATCCAGGTCAGCGGCCTGATCGCGCTGGAGATAGACGCCGCCGCCTTGCCCGCGCGCTTGCCGACGCTGCCGGAGCCGGAGCGCGATCTGGATGCGTTGCTGCAAGCCTGGAAGCAGTTGTACAAGGACTTGCCCGGCGACAAGAAGGCGCGCTGTTCGCTGGAATACCTGGTCAAGGCGGCGCAAAAGGACAAGCTGCGCAGCATTCTGCCGCTGGTGGACTTGTACAATCAGGCGTCCTTGTCGAGCCTGAGCCCGTTTGGCGGCGAGGACATCGCCAAGCTGGGCGGCGTATTGCAATTGGATCTGGCGGCGGGCGACGAGTCCTTCCTGCCGCTGGGACGGGATCAGGCGGAAACGCCGCAGCCGGGCGAGGCGGTGTGGCTGAATGGCGAGCGGCGGGTGGTGTGCCGCTGTCTGAACTGGTTGGAGTCGGACCTGTTCAAGCTGGACGCCGGCAGCCGCGACGTGGTCTTCGTCAGCGAGCGCCCGGATCAGGGGTTTCCTTCCGGCGCGGCGGGCATGGACTGGCTGGCCGAGCAACTGCGGCCGCATGCCGGAAGGCTGCTGCGTTTCGAACTGGACGCGGCGCGGGCGAGCTTTGAACTGGCCGCTGTGGATAAAGCGGCGTGAAGACGCCGGCTTGTGGGTAAGTGGCGCAGGCCTGCTTTTAGCCGAGCATCGTCGCGCGGCGATGGCGGCTTGTGGATAAAACGGCAGGATAAGGTTTTCTGTGGATAAATGAAAAAGGACGCGATCGCGTCCTTTTTGCGTATGCGCTGCCGTTGTTCAGACCGTCTCGGTCTGGGCCTGCGCTTGCGCCGCCAGCCTGGACAAGGCCTGGTCCCGAGCGTCGAACAGATGACAGTGCTCGGCGTCCAGCGCCAGGCGGCAGGCGCTGCCGGCCGGCGGGGCGGCGTCCTGGCCGCCCAGCTTGACCGCGATGGGCTCGGCCACGCCGTCGGCCTGGACGTAGACGATCTGCACATCGCCCAGGTGTTCGACCAACTGCACCGTCGCCGGCACGCCGGCGTCGGCGAAGCGCAGGTGTTCGGCGCGTACGCCCAGGGTGGCGGCGTCGCCGGCGCGGCCCTGGAAGGGCAGGCTCAGCCGGTGGCCGCCGGGCAGTTCCAGCGCCAGGCCGGCCGGGCCGTCCGCGGCGATGGCCGCCGGCAGGAAGTTCATCTTGGGCGAGCCGATGAAGCCGGCGACGAAGCGGTTGGCCGGGCGCTGGTAGAGCTCCAGCGGCGTGCCCACCTGTTCGATGCGGCCGGCGTTGAACACGGCGATGCGGTCGCCCATGGTCATCGCTTCCACCTGGTCGTGGGTGACGTAAATCATGGTGCTGCCCAGTTCCTTGTGCAGACGCGCCAGTTCGATGCGCATCTGCACCCTGAGCGCGGCGTCCAGATTGGACAGCGGCTCGTCGAACAGGAACACCTCCGGCTTGCGCACGATGGCGCGGCCTATGGCCACGCGCTGGCGCTGGCCGCCGGACAGCGCCTTGGGTTTGCGGTCCAGCAGGTGTTCGATCTGCAGGGTCAGCGCCGCGCGGTGCACGGCGGCGGCGATTTCCTGCTTGCTTTTGCCGGCCAGCTTGAGGCCGAAGGCCATGTTTTCCCGCACCGTCATGTGCGGATAGAGCGCGTAGCTCTGGAACACCATGGCCACGCCGCGCTTGGACGGCTGGATGTCGTTGGCGAGCTGGCCGCCTATCCACAGTTCGCCGGCGCTGATGTCTTCCAGGCCGGCGATCATGCGCATCATCGTGGATTTGCCGCAGCCGGACGGGCCGACGAAGACCATGAATTCGCCGTCGCGGACGGCGAGGTCGACGCCGTGGATGACCGCGTTGCCGTCGTCGTAGACTTTTTTAATATTGCTGAGCTTGAGGTGGGCCATATCGAATCCTTTTAGTGCAGGCGCGCCGGCAGCGCGCCCGCGGCGTCTATCTCGCCGGCCAGCCATTGGGCGACGGCGTCCAGCGCCGCGTCGGCGAAACCGTAGCTGATCAGCGCCGGCGCGTCGAGATCGGCGGCGGCGTAGGGGTTCCACAAGGCCAGGTGCAGGTCCGGCCGCCATTCGGCGCGCTCGCGCGCGCCGTAGCGTTCGCGGGTGGTGGAGGCGACCACGGTGTAGCGGCCGTCCTGAGGCAGCCGGCGCCAGTCCAGTTCCTCGCGCCGCTGGTAGCGGATCACTTCCAGGCTGAAGCGGCGCGACAGCTGGGCGATCAGCCGAGCGATCAGCGCGTCGGCGGACAGGCCGGCCTCGGACACGCCGTCGGACGGCGCCTGGTCCTGCACCACCAGGCGCAGCGTGGCGCCGGCCGGCGGCCGTTGCGGCTGGCCGTGGGCGGTCAACGCGCGGCGCCAGGCGTCGGCGAACAAGTCGGCGTCGGCGGCGCGCTGCGCCGCGTCGTAATCGCGCTGACGGCTGGGGTAGCGCCGGATCAGCGCGTCCACGCGCGCGGCCGCTTCTTGCAGCCGCGCCTCGCTCAGCCGGCCGGCGGCGACGGCGGCTATCAAGGCCTGCTTGCTCTCCTCCATTTCGTCCGGGAATTGCAGCACCAGGCTGAGGTCGGCGCCGGCGGCCAGCGCCTGCGCGCTGCCCTGGGCCTGGCCCCAGCGTTCGCGGATGGCCTTCATATTCATGCCGTCGGTGATCACCACGCCCTGGTAGCCCAGCTGCTCGCGCAGCAGTTGCTGCAAGATGGCCGGCGACAGCGTGGCCGGCCAGTCCGCGTCCAGCGTGGGAAAGCGGATGTGGGCGCTCATCATGCCGGGGGCGAGGTCGGCCAGCGCGGCGAACGGCGACAGTTCGTAATCGCGCAGCTCGGCCTTGGGCTTGTCCACCACCGGCAGGTCCAGGTGGGAGTCGGTATGGGTGTCGCCGTGGCCGGGGAAGTGCTTGACGCAGCAGGCCACGCCTTCGGACAGATGGCCGTTGATCCAGGCGCGCGCCAGCCGCGTCGCCTTGAGCGGGTCCTCGCCGAAGGAGCGTTCCGAGATCACCGGATTGGCCGGGTTGTTGTTGAGGTCCAGCACCGGGGCGAAGTTCCAGTTCACGCCCAGGCTGGCCAGGCCGCGCGCCACCGCGGCGCCCACTTTCTCGGCCAGTTCGGCGTCGTCCACCGCGCCCAGCGCCATCGCCGACGGCGCCGCCGGCAGGAACAGGGTGCGCATCACCGCGCCGCCTTCCTGATCCATGCCGATCAGGATGTCCTCGCCCAGCGCGCATTGCAGATCGGCGATCAGCCGGCGGATGCTGGCCTCGTCCGGCACATTGCGGCGGAACAGGCAGATGGCGCGCGCGCCCAGCTGTTGCAGGAAGGCGGCTTCCTCATCGCCCAGGCGCGGGCCGGCCACGTCCACCATCAGCGCCTGGCCGGCCAGTTGTTGCAGGGTATCGCTCATTTGACGGCTCCATCGAATCCGCGCAGGAAATAGCGCTGGGTGAACAGGAAGACCAGCAGGATGGGCAGCACGGTCAGCACCGCGCCGGCGGCCACCACTCGGGTCTTGAAGCTGAAGGCGCCGGACAGGTAGAGCACGCCCACCGACAGCGGGAATTTGTCCGGGCTGGACATCACGATGGACGGCCAGATGTATTGGTTCCACGCCGACACCATGGTGAGTATGGTCAGCGCCGCCAAGGCCGGGCGCGACAGCGGCAGCATGATTTTCCAGAAGATTTGCCAGTCGCCGGCGCCGTCGACGCGGGCGGCGTCGATCAGATCCTGCGGCACGGCTTCGAAGGCCTGCTTCATCAGGAAGATGCCCACCGCGCCCGCCAGCGTGGGCAGCACCACGCCGCTGTAGCTGTCGGTGAGCTGCAGCTTGGATACGGTGATGAAGTTGACCAGGAAATTGACTTCGCTGGGCAGGATCATGGTGGCGAGGATGGCGCCGAACACCAGCTTGCGGCCGGGAAAACGCATCCGCGCCAGCGGGTAGGCGGCCAGCGCGCTGACCAGCAGGGTGCCGGCCACGGTGGCCAGCGCGATGACGACGGAGTTCTTGTAGAAGGCCAGCAGATCGATGCTGGACACCGCCTCCTTGAAGTTGTCCAGGCCGGGGGCGCTGGGCAGCAAGGGCGGCGGGAAGGCGAACACGTCGCCCTCGGTGGACAGCGCGGTGACCAGCGTCCACCAGAACGGATAGACGGTGACGACGGCGATCAGGCTCAGCACCAGATAGTGCAGGCCGCGGCCGGCCAGCTTGCTCAGCCGGGCGCTGTGGCGGCGGGCGGCGGGCGCGGCGAGGGTGGCGGTGTTGTGCATGGCGTTTCCTTAAGCGTCGCGCGGCTGCAGATAGCGGAAGTTCAACCAGGCCAGCGCCACGCAGAACACCGACATCACCAGGCTGGCGGCCAGCGCGCGGCCGAAGTTCAGCGATTTGATGCCGAACTCGTAGGCGTAGAACAGCGCGGTGTAGGTGGATTGCATCGGTCCGCCCTTGGTCATGATCTGCACTTCTTCGAAGGCCTTGACCGCGGCCAGCACCGACATCACCGAGCACAGCAGGATGGTGGGCGCCAGCAGGGGCACGGTGATGCGCCAGAAGCGCTGCCAGGCGTTGGCGCCGTCCAGCTGCGCGGCTTCGTAGATGTCGGCCGGCACCGCTTGCAGGCCGGCCAGGTAGAGCACCATATACCAGCCCAGGCCGCGCCAGACGGTGATGAACATCACCGCGAACAGCGCGATGCGGTCGTCGTTGAGCCAGCCCACCGGTTCGTTGATCACCCGCAGCCAGTGCAGCGCGGCGTTGAGCACGCCGTCCTCGGTGTACATGAAGTTCCAGATGATGCCGATCACCGATACCGAGGTGACCACGGGCAGGTAGTAGGCGGCGCGGAACCACTTGATCGCCGGCAGCTGGTTGTTGACCAGCACCGCCAGCAGCATGGCGACGATCTGGATCACCGGCACCACCAGCAGGTAGACGGCGGAGTTTTTCAGCGAGGCCAGGAACAGTTCGTCTCCGAACAAATCGCGGAAATTGTCCAGGCCCACCCAGCGCGGACTGTCGATCAGATTGTACTGGGTGAAGGCGATGAAGCTGCCGAAGCCCACCGGCCAGAAGGAGAAAGCCAGCATCAGCAGCAGCGCCGGGGCCAGGAACAGATAGGCTTGCAGCGTGGTCTTGGTGCGCATGGGCAGAACCTTGTGACGTAGCGGCAGGCCGGCGCCGGGATGCGGCGTCGGCCTGCGGGTTGCGGGGCGGCGGGGTCTGGGACGCCGCCGCGTTCAAGCGCGTATCAGAACCTGTTTACGATCTGCTGCGCGTCGTGAGACGTCACACGGTGAGTACCGCTTCGAAATGCTGATGTAGCACTTGTACATTCCGCTTTCTCAGCCGCAACGCCTTGTCTCGTCTTCGCTCGCGAGATCGTAAACACGTTCTCAGAGCTTGCCGCTCCAGAACGCCGCCGCCTCGTCCAGCGCGGCCTTGGGGTCCTGGCGGCCGGTGACGGCTTTTTCCACCGCGGCGGCCAGGCGGGCGGACAGCACGTCCGGATCCTTGACGCCGGCCAGGTAGATGGTGCGGGTCTTGTCCAGACTGGCGGCGGCCACGCCTACGGCTTTTTCCGCCGCGCCGGCGTCATTGGCCACTTTCTGGAAGTAGGGGTCCTGCGCCGCCTTGCGCGCGGTGGGCAGGGTGCCGGCCAGTTTGGCGAAGGCGAGCTGGTTGTCGGCGTTGGTCAGGTAGTTGCCGAACTTGCCTATTTCCGGCAGCAGCGCCTTGTTGACGTTGCGCGCCACGCCGAAGTTGAACATCCAGCCGCCGGCGGCGATGCCGGTGGGGCCGATGGGCGCCGGAGCCACCTGGGTGGACTGGTAGAGCTTGGGCGCTTCGTCGCGCACCCGGGTCAGCGAGGCCGGGGTGGTGACCAGCATGGCCATGCGGCCGCTGTTGTAGGCGGCGATGGACACCTGGAAGTTGTCCTGGGCGAACAGATTGTCCTTCAGCAGCGCGCCGGACTTGTAGGCGTCGCCCAGTTTTTTCAGCATGGCCACGTGGGCCGGGCTGTTGAACACCGGTTTGCCGTCCTTGAGCAGGGGCAGGCCGTTCTGGATCAGAAAGCCTTCGATCTTGGTGGGGCCCAGCGCCGGCGCGAAGCCGGCGACGCCGGTCTTGGCCTTGATGGTTTTGGCGTAAGCCAGCTGCTCGTCCAGCGATTTGGGCGGCTTGGCCGGGTTGAGGCCGGCTTTCTTGAACAGTTCGGCGTTGTAGGCGATGACGTTGGCGCCGTTGTAGTGCGGGAAGGCGTAGACCTTGCCGTCGAAGGTCACGTCCTTGATCGCGCCGTCCACGTACTGGCCCTTGTTGATTACGCCGTCCAGCGGCTGCAGCAGGCCGCTTTGCTTGTAGTCGTAAGCCCAGGGCACGTTCAGGTTGACCAGGGCCGGCGGTTTGCCGGCGCCGACGGCGGCGGTGAACTTGGACTGGATCACGTCCCAGGGGTAATCGGTCCATTTGATTTCGACATTGGGGTTCTGGGCGTTGTATTTGCCGACCAGATCCTTGAAGTAGCCGTCGAATTTGGGCGACAGGCTCATGGTCCACACTTCCAGCACCGGTTTGTCGGCGGCCAGCGCCGGCAGGGCGACGGCGCAGCCGGCGATGAGCAGGGCGGCGCGAGCGAAGGCGTTGAGTTTCATGATGGTTTCTCCTTGGGGGCCGGCGCTGGCGGGCGGCCAGTCTGACGGCGGACTTGCTGTGTTGTTATGCCATTTGATTGGCGTTTTTCCGCATTGTGGCATTGAAGTGGTGTCAATGAAAGCGAGACCAGTTCAATGCCAGTGAGCCGGCGGCCGGACGGGGGAGGAAGGGCCCCGGCCGGCCGCGCGGATCAGAAGGTCTTGCTGTAGGAAGCGATCACCTTGACGTCGTTGCGGTCGGATTTGCCGTAGAAGCCGTCGGTGCGCAGCCAGGCCGGGTAGACGCCGATGCTGGCGCCCTTGAACATGCCGCTTTGCACGCTGTAGCCGATGCTGAAGTCCACCTCGTGCGCCTTGGTGTCGGCCTTGCCCGGGTTTTTCATTCCGGTGGCGTAGTTGCCGGACAGGCCCACGGTCAGGCCGGGCACGCCCACCTTGGCCAGGTCGTAGTTGACGCCCAGCTTGTAGACGGTGGTGCCGTCCCAGACGAAGTCGTCCAGCTGGCCCCAGGTCTGGATGAAGTTGCGGTTGTCGCTATTGCCCCACGGCGTCATGCGGAAGTTCAGTTCGCCGGAGTCCGGGGCCTTGGTGTAGCCCAGGCCGCCCATCAGCGTCCAGCCGTTGGTGGCGTAGCTGACGCTGCCGCTGGCGTGGTATTCGTTCTTGGGGTTCTGGATGCCGGAGAGCTGGGTCTGGTACTTGCCGGTGAAGTAGTAGCCGGTGGCGGTCAGCTTGTCGTCGCCGTTGAGCTGCCAGGAGTAGGAGCCGGCGATCTGGGCGTTGCGGCGGTAGTCCTTGCCTTCGCCTACGCCGACGTCGACGAAGCCGTTCTTGGGCGCGTAGCGGAAGCCCAGGCTGTTGACGTAGTCGACGCGCTTGGCGGCGCTGCCGTTGCTGCGGCCCTGTTCCCAGGAGTTGCTCATGTCGCGGAAGCGGGTGTCCCATTCGTTGCGGAACTGGTCGGCCCAGCCGTAGCCCACTTCGAAGTCGCCGAACTTGTATTTCATTTCCACGCCGCGGTAGGCGTGGGATTGCAGGCCGCCGGAGGTGCCCAGGGTGCCGATGCCTATCGGGGTGTAGCCGGCGCGGGCGGAGAAGCCCTGGCCGTCCTCGTGCTGGCGGAATTTCAGCGCCGCCTGGCTCAAGACCGCGGCGCTCTTGTCCACGCCGCCGGGCTGGGAGCTGTCGTTGACGTCGTGATTCAGCACTTCCGACCAGCCCTTGCCGCTGTCCAGGCGGATGGCGGCGTGAGCGGCGGCGTCGAAGCCCAGCTTGTTCCAGGCGTAGCCGGAGCGGAAGTTCAGGCCCAGGTTGAGCGCGTTGACGGTGATGTCGTCGCGGTTCTTGCCATTGGGCGGGGCCGGCCAGTCCGCCTGGCGGTTGCGGCCGTAATAGATGGCGCTGACGGTGGTTTCGGACTTGGTGATCAAGTCGTAGACGTCCACCGGTTCGAAGGTGGACGGCGCGCCCTGGGTGGGCGAGGTGTCGTTGGTCGGAATCGAGTCTTCCGCCGCCATGACGACACAGGGCAGGGCGGTCAACAGCAGTAGGGCAAGCTTGGTCGGCTTAGGCATTTCAGTCACTCCAATCACGTGGCGACACCTCTGGCGGATGTCCTGCGCTAAAACTATCTGGTCTTTTACTGGTTCTCAATTGGTATCTCATTGGTATTGCAAAATAATTCGTCATATTGTTGCAATGCTGCCATGCACATTGGTTTGCTGGAAGTAGCCGTTCTTTGACGTCAGATGGACGCTGAATGCGAATGAAAGGCATCTGCTTTTTGTTTTTACGAACGAAATTTGGAGCGCCAACGAATGATTGCCTGTGGAGGCTATGCGTTTTCAGTCGCGATAGCGTGTGTGGGCGCGGAGAATGTTCGCTTGTCGACATTGCTGCTATGCAGCATGACCTTGAGGCCAAGTCCGGCTCCGGCTGATCCATAGGCCACCGGCCATTGCCAGACTAAAAAAAAGCCTGGCAAGCGCCAGGCCAAGTGCGGAGAGGAGGTAAGCGGCGCTTCAGCCGGCGGCCGCCAGCGAATGGCCGGTCTGCAGCGGCGTTTCGCCGCCCTGGCTTTGACCGGCCTGAGGCAGGGTGAAGTAGTTGATGCTGGATTGCAGCTCGTGCGACATCTGTTCCATCTGGCTGGCGGAGTCCGCGGTCTGGCTGGCGGCGGCGCTGGTTTCCTCGGACATCTGCGCCACTTTCTCCACATTGGCGGCGATGCCGGTGCCGGCGGCCTGCTGCTCGTGCAGGGACACCGAGATCGCGCTCAGCGATTGCTTGACCCTGGCCACCTTGTCGTTGATGCCGGTGATGGCGGCGCGCGCGTCGCTGGCCTGTTGCAGCCCCACTTCCATATGGTCCACGGTGTGGTGGATGTTCTGCACCACGTGGGCGCTGCTATCCAGCATTTCGCGGATGCTGGCGCCGATTTCGGAGGTGGATTGGGCGGTGCGCTCGGACAGTTTGCGCACTTCGTCGGCCACCACGGCGAAGCCGCGGCCCTGTTCGCCGGCGCGCGCGGCCTCGATGGCGGCGTTCAGCGCCAGCAGATTGGTCTGGTCCGCCACGTCGCGTATCACCTGGATCACGTTGGCGATCTGCTGCGAGCGGCTGCTCATCAGGTCGGCCTGGTCTTGCGAGGCGCGCGCCATGTCGGCCACCGATTCTATGGTGTGCAGGGTCTGGTCGATGATGGATTCGCCGCGGGTGGCCAGTTCGCCGGTGGAGACGGATTCGGTGGCCACGTCCGTGGTGTTGTCGTCCACCGAGCAGATGCTGACCGACAACTGTTCCACCGACGCCGACATCGACGAGGCGGCGCGAGTCTGTTCCTCCGCGCTGGCGGCCACCTGCTCCGCCGCCGCCGCCAGCTCGGTGGCGTTGGCGCTCAGCTGGCTGATGATCTGCTGCATGGAGCGCACCATGCGGATCAGCCCGCTCTGCATCCGCGCCATGGAGGCGATCACGCTGTGCTGATCGCCCGCCTTGACCTGCAGTCTTTGGCTGAGGTCGCCGTTGGCGATGCGTTCGGTCAGCGCCACCACGTCGCGCGGCTCGCCGCCCAGCTCGGCCATCAGCGAGCGGATGATGATCAGCGACAGCACGGCGCCCAGCGCCACGCCGCAGATCAAGAGCGCGATGGCGACGGCGCGGCTGGCGGCGGCGCGTTCCTGCGCCTTGGCGAACTCTTCCGCCGCCACCCGCAGCTGCAAGTCGATCAGCGCGGCGATGCGGTTGGCGATGGGATCGATGGCCGGGTACATTTCCTTGTCCAGGAAGAGCTGCATCGCGGCGCGGTCCCCGGACTGGGCCAGGCTTTTGAGCCGCGCCACGCTGGCGTCGGCCTGGCGCATCGCCGCCTCGGCCTGGTCGGCCAGGGTTTTTTCCTCGGCGGTCAGATAGGTGGCGCGGTAATCGCCCCATTGTTTTTTCAGCGCCGCCTGCGCGGCGTCGATGCCGCCTAGAAAACCGGCGGCGTCGATGGCGCCGGCATGCAGCTTGTGCGCGCCGTCCACAATGCCCACCGCGTAGCTGTCGGCCACGGTTTTCAGCTGCTTCAGGCAGACCACCCGGTCGTTGTAGGTGGTGGCGAAGTCGTCGAGTATGCCTTTTTGCGCATGTTGGCCAAACAGGCTGATCAGGATGGTGATGGCCAGCAGGGCCGCGACGAGCGCGCTTAGGCGCTGGGCGATGGTCAGGCGGTTGAACATGACGCTCTCCGAATTGGTTTTTACATGCATAAAACCGATTTTGACTATTTGGAGGTGTAGTCGCGGCATGTGACGGCGGCATGGCAAGGCCGTGAACCTGGGGGTTTAACTTAAAAGCCGCTGCTGCAAAATTCTACCTATAACTCCATGATTCCGTTATAATTCCGCCCCTTTGCGGCCGCCATCGCCCGACGCGGCCACCTATACTAAATGTCAGGAAACGCCATGAGCCTGTTGTCGCACCAGATCGAGTTGCTATCGCCCGCCAAGACCGCCGAAATCGGCCGCGAGGCCATCTTGCACGGCGCCGATGCGGTGTACATCGGCGGGCCCAGCTTCGGCGCGCGCCACAACGCCTGTAATAGCGTGGAGGACATCGCCGGCCTGACCGCGTTCGCCCACCGCTACCACGCGCGCATCTTCGCCACGCTCAACACCATCTTGCACGACGCCGAGCTGGAGCCGGCGCGCAAGCTGATCTGGCAGTTGTACGACGCCGGCGTGGACGCGCTGATCATCCAGGATATGGGCATCCTGGAACTGGACCTGCCGCCTATCCAGCTGCACGCGTCCACCCAATGCGACATCCGCACGCCGGAAAAAGCGCGTTTCCTGTCCGACGCCGGCTTCTCCCAAGTGGTGCTGGCCCGCGAGCTGACCATTCCGCAAATCCGCAAGGCGGCGGACGCGGTGGGCGAAGACGCCACCATCGAATACTTCATCCACGGCGCGCTTTGCGTGGCCTTCTCCGGCCAGTGCTATATCAGCCACGCCGACAACGGCCGCAGCGCCAACCGCGGCGACTGTTCGCAAGCCTGTAGGCTGCCGTACACGCTGACCGACAAGGACGGCGGCGTGGTGGCTTTCGACAAGCATTTGCTGTCGATGAAGGACAACAACCAGAGCGCCAACCTGGAGGCCTTGCTGGACGCCGGTGTGCGTTCCTTGAAGATCGAGGGCCGCTACAAGGACGTGTCCTATGTGAAGAACATCACCGCCCATTACCGGCTGCTGCTGGACGAGATCATCGAGCGGCGGCCGGAGCTGGCGCGCGCCTCCAGCGGCGACAGCGAGATCTTCTTCGCGCCGGACCCGGACAAGACCTTCCACCGCGGCGGCACCGATTACTTCGCCACCGGCCGCAAGATCGACATCGGCGCCTTCGATTCGCCCAAATTCGTCGGCGTCGGCCTGGGCGTGGTCAGCAAGGTGGGCCCGGACTGGCTGGAGATCGCCACCGGCGAAACCATGAGCAACGGCGACGGCATCAACTTCATGAAGAAGCGCGAAGTGGTGGGCGTGCAGGCCAATACCGTGCAGCAAGTGGGCAAGACCGCGGACGGCGAGCTGTTGTGGCGGGTGTTTCCCAACGACGTTTCGGTGCTGGCCGGTCTCAAGCCGGGCGTGGACATCAGCCGCAACCGCGACCACGCCTGGGAACTGGCGCTGCTGAAGAAGTCCGCCGAACGCAAGGTGGGCGTGTGGATGACGCTGAGCGAAAACGCCGAAGGCCTGGAACTGAGCGTTACCGACGAGGACGGCGTCAGCGCCTCCGCCTGTAGCCCGCTGGCGCTGGAGCCGGCCAAGGACGCCGACAAGGCGCTGGCCGGCCTGCGCGACAATCTGGGCAAGCTGGGCAACACCATGTTCGTTGCCCACGATGTAACGCTGCAACTCTCTCAGTCGTGGTTCGCGCCGGCTTCGGCGATCAACGCGCTGCGCCGCGACGCCATCGCCCGGCTGGAGGCCGCGCGCTTGCAGGCCTGGCCGCGCCAGCCGCGCAAGGCGGCGCTGGAGCCGCCGGCGCCGTATCCGGAAAAGACGCTGAGCTATCTGGCCAATGTCTACAACAACCTGGCCTGGCAGTTCTACCGCAAGCACGGGGTGGAGCTCATCGACGCCGCCTACGAAGCGCACGAGGAAGAGGGCGAGGTCAGCCTGATGATCACCAAGCACTGTCTGCGCTTCTCCTTCAATCTGTGTCCGAAGCAGGCCAAGGGCGTGAAGGGCGTGATGGGCCAGGTGCGCGCCGATCCGATGACGCTGAAGTCCGGCAACGAGACCTATACGCTGAAGTTCGAATGCCGGCCCTGCGAGATGCATGTGATGGGCAAGATGAAAAAGCACATCCTGAAGGCGCCGCCGCCGAGCGAGGTGCCCTACACCGCGCCCCTGACCTTCTTCAAGCAGCGTCCGCAGTCTTGAGCGCTGGATTGCCGGCCTGAAACGGCCGGCGAGCCGATTGCGGCGGCGGCGGGGAGGCGCGTAAAATGCGCCTCTTTCCTTTTTTCCTATTTGGAACAATCCTTTAATAAACGATCGCCGGCCACGCCGGCAGCACGGGGAATCAAACGTGGCCGACATCGAGCGCCTGGACACCTGGGTCAAATACAAGAACGGTTTATGCGAGGACTGCATGGGCAGCTGCTGTTCCATGCCGGTGGAAGTGCGGCTGCCCGATCTGGTGCGCATGGGCGTGGTGGACGAGTTCGAGTTGGAAGAGCCGATCAAGAACATCGCCAAGCGCCTGGAAAAGCAGCGGCTGATCCAGCATTTCAATTTCAAGCGCGAGCTGTTCACGCTGGCGCGGCGCGCCAACGGCGATTGCATGCACCTGGATCAGAAGACCCGTTTGTGCACTATCTACGAGCGGCGGCCCAATACTTGCCGCAACCATCCCAAGGTGGGCCCCAAGCCGGGCTTTTGCGCGTATACCCGCAATCCGCAGAAGATCGCCTTCCATCGCAACACCGCGGCGTGAACGCTGTTTCACGTGAAACTCTCCGTTGATTCGACTGGATCGTCATGAACCCCATTTATCCTTTATTCGCTTTCCTCATCGGCGTCGTGGTGCCGCTGCAGGCCGCCATCAACAACCAGCTCAAGGGCGTGCTGGGCAATAGCACGCTGCTGGCGGCGCTGGTGTCGTTCTCCGTGGGCAGCCTGTGTCTGGCCGGCCTGGCCGTCGCCACCGGTCAGAAATGGCAGGATCTGGCGCAGTTGGGCCGGGTAGAGTGGTGGATGTTGCTGGGCGGCGCGATGGGGGCGATGTTCGTGTTCGGCACCACCTTGCTGGCGCCGCGGCTGGGCGTGGCG
The DNA here is from genome assembly GCF_057418835.1 of Chromobacterium sp. HL1. Taxonomy (NCBI): domain Bacteria; kingdom Pseudomonadati; phylum Pseudomonadota; class Betaproteobacteria; order Neisseriales; family Chromobacteriaceae; genus Chromobacterium; species Chromobacterium sp. HL1. The sequence goes on along the minus strand of NZ_CP162399.1, from coordinate 4,832,915 downwards.
GCCATGCTGTCCCTGGTGATCGCCGGCCAGGTGTGCGTATCCCTGATGTTCGACCGTTTCGGCTGGCTGGCGATGCCGCTGCGCGAGGTGAACGCGCCTCGGCTGCTGGGCGCGGCGCTGGTGGTGGGCGGGGTGTTGTTGGTCAACTTCGGCGACAAGTGGTTTGGACGCGCTTGAATGATGGGCGCGGAGTCAACACGCTAAAAACGGCAGCCTGAGGCTGCCGTTTTTTTGGGCCGGCGCGCGGCGCTTACTTGGGTTGCGGCTTGGCCATCGGACTCATGCGGCGGCCCATCTGGCCGTGCCATTGGTCCATCACCTTCTGTTGCTCCGGCGTCAGTTGGGCGTAGAAGGTTTTCAGCGCGTCCAGGCGCTTCTGCATCGCGTCCTGATGTTGTTTCATCATGTCCAGCATGCGCTCCATGCGCTGCGGCGCGGTGTCGCCGGTCTGGGGCTTGGGCGGCATCGTCCGTTCGCCCGGCTTCATCGAGGCGGCGAAGGTTTTCCAGGCGGCTTCCTGGTTCGCCTGCAGCTTCAGTTGATCGTGCAGCCCTTGCAGATGGCGCGCGGCCATGGCTTCGCGCTGGGCCGGGTCCATGTGGCGGCCTTTTTCCATCATCGGCATCGGGCTTTGCGTCGGGGCCTCGCCGGCGGCCAGCGCGGAACCGGCAACGCCGGCGGCCAGTAGCGTGGCGATCAGCATGGGCTTGAACAGCTTGGTCATGATTGAAGACTCCTACCGAGGTTGATCATGCCGCCAGTATTGACCACGGATGTCTGGCAAGTGTTGCGGCTAGGGCGGGGCTTGTTATCGAGTGTTAACCGGGCCGGCCGGCTTAGCAGTTTGCAACAATGCGCGGAGAGATGTCGTCGGGGGCCGGCTGCTTAAGGTTCTGTCCTGCCGGCGAGGCGATTAAGCGATGCTTAGAGTCTGTTCAAAGTCTGCTGCGCTTGGTGAGACGCGACCGGCCCATCTGCCGTGGGCGCCTTCCGCTTTCTCAGCCGCAAGGTCTTGCCCCGATCTTGCTCGCGAGGCTTTGAACCGCTTCTTAGTTGTGGGGCTCATTGCCTTGGCCGGCCTGCAGTTTGCGCATCGGCCCCTGGCCTCGGCCGCCCATCAGCGGCGGGCTGTCCTGGTCCATGATTTTTTGCTGCTCGGGCGTGAGCTGGCCGTAGAAGGATTTGAGCGCTTCCAGCCGCTTTTGCAGGTTCAGCAGGTGGCGCTGCGCCATCAGCACGCGCTGCTCCATGCGCTCGGGCGCGGTGGACGCGTTTTCGCAAGGCGGCGGCGGGCCGGGGCGGGTGGCGTTGGCGAAGGCCAGCCAGGCGGCTTCCTGCGCCGGCTGTATCTTGAGCTTGTCGTGCAGCGCTTTCTGGTGCTGGGCGATGAAGGCGTCGCGCTTGGCCGGGTCTATCTTCCACGACCGGCCGGCGAAGTTGCCCATCGGCGGGCATGCGGGCTCCGGCGGCGCGGCCAGAGCGGCGCCGGCGACGAGGCTGGCGAGTATAAAGGGTATCTGCGGTTTCATAGGCGGGCCATTCCATTGATGGCTGCGACGCGGGCGGACGGCATCGGCAGGATCACTCCATTATTCTGGATGGCGACTGTCAATTAAGTATGAGTTGGCCGGGGTCAATTGTTACCAAATGTAAAGCCCGTCCGCAAGCGTTTTGCCTACGGGCTTTTTCCCGACCGGCGCGGGGATTTGAACTAGAGTGAATTGCGGCATTCCCTTATCGTCGCCGGAGCGTTTTCGCATGAGCCTGCCTGACTCTTCATTTCCTTGGTTCTCCGCGCTGGGCGCGGGCGGTTTGAACGGCGCCTTGGTGGAATATTGGATCGATGCCTGGCAGCGTTCCGTGCTGTATTGCGATATTTTGCGCCAGCGCGGCGACACCTATCTGGAGCACGCCGCCTCCGGCCACCCGCCGGTGCTGGTGTTCGACTACGACATCATCGTCGACGGCCGCGAACTGGAACAGCCGGTCAATTACGCCTTGTCGGCCATCCGTCCGCCGGACGGCTGCCCGAAACCGGACCCGGCCAAACGGCCCTTCGTGGTGATAGACCCGCGCGCCGGCCACGGGCCCGGCATAGGCGGTTTCAAGATGGACAGCGAGATCGGCATCGCGCTGCGCCAAGGCCATCCTTGTTATTTCGTGATGTTCTTCCCGGTGCCGGAGCCCAAGCAGACGATTGAATGCGTGTGGCGGGCTGAGAAGATCTTTCTGCAAAAGGTCAATCAACTGCATCCGCACAGTTCCGGCAAGCCCTTCGTCATCGGCAATTGCCAGGGCGGCTGGGCCTTGGCGATGCTGGCGGCCACCGCGCCGGAACTGGTGGGCCCCATTCTGCTGGCCGGTTCGCCCTTGTCCTACTGGGCCGGCGTGGCCGGCAAGAATCCGATGCGTTATTCCGGCGGCCTCTACGGCGGCACCTGGATGGCCTCCCTGGCCGGAGACCTGGGCCACGGCCAGTTCGACGGCGCCCACCTGGTCAGCAATTTCGAGCAGCTGGACCCGGCCAACACCTACTGGAAAAAACCTTACACCCTGTACGCCAAGGTGGACAGCGAGCGCGAACGCTTTCTGGAGTTTGAACGCTGGTGGGGCGGCCACTATCTGCTGAACAAGGCGGAAATGGAGTGGATTGTGCAGAACCTGTTCGTCGGCAACCGGCTGAGCCACGGCGAGGTGACGCTGGAGCAGGGGCGGCAGGCGGTGGATTTGCGCAATATCCGTTCGCCCATCGTGGTGTTCGCCTCCTGGGGCGACAATATCACGCCGCCGCAACAGGCCTTGTTCTGGATCGCGGATCTGTACCACAGCGTGGAGGACATCCGCGTCAATGAGCAGACCATCGTCTATTGCCTGCACGAGCAGGTGGGCCATCTGGGCATTTTCGTGTCCGCCGGCGTGGCCAACAAGGAGCACAGCGAACTGGCCAGCGCGCTGGACCTGATCGACGTGCTGCCGCCCGGCCTGTACGAGGCCATCATCACCGATACCCACCCGGAAATGGCCGGGCTGGAATATCTGCAAGGGCGCTATGTGATCCGCTTCGAGCCGCGCGACATCGACGACATCCTGGCCTTGGGCGACGGCCGCCAGGGCGAGGCCGCCTTCGAAGTGGTGCGTCGGGTGGGCGAGGTCAACCAGCAGTTGTACGACACCTTCGTCTCGCCCTGGCTGCGTTTGTACGGCAATGAGCACACCGCGCGCTGGTGGCGCGAAATGCATCCGTCGCGCCTGGAGCGGCGCTGGTTCTCCAGCCGCAACCCCTGGCTGGCCGGGCTGAGGCAATGGGCGGAGCAAGTGCGCGACGAGCGGCGGCCGGCGGCGGAGGACAATCCCTTCTGGCAATGGCAGCAAAGCTACGCGCGCTTGATGGAGACCGCGCTGGACGGCTGGCGCGACGGCCGCGACGCCTGGCAGGAACTGAGTTTCCGTAGCCTGTTCGAATCGCCGTGGAGCGCGGCGCTGACCGGCTTGAAGCCGCAGCGCGAATACGGAGTGCGCAAGGCGGACGGCAGCTGGGAGCGCAGCGAGATGCTGCGGCTCAAGCGCCAGGAGTTGGAGGCCCATTACGCCGAGGGCGGGCCGGTGGACGGCTTTTTGCGGCTGCTGATCTATGTCGCCATCGGCAACGGCGTGGTGGACGTGAGGCCGTTCAACGCCATCCGCCGGGTGATGCAGGAAACCGCGCTGGGCGAGGATTTGACGCTGGAGCAGTTCAAGCAGGCGGTGCGGCGGCAAACCTGGCTGGTGCGCAACGACGAGAAACGCGCGCTGGCGACGCTGGAGCATTTGCTGCCCACTGAGGAGCAGCGCCAGTTCTCGTTGGAATTGGCCATCCTGTTGTTGCAGGCGGCCGGGCCCATCAGCGGCGAAAAACAACAGCGGCTGGGCCGGCTGGCGCTGGCGATGGGCTTGGCGCAGCGGCACGCCGCTCCCGCCGCGGCCCCAGCGCCCGTCAAGCCCGCGCCCCAGCGCGCGCCGCGGCAACGCAAGCCCAAGCCGGCCGCGTGAGGGTGGCTTTGCGGCGCGGCGGGCGCAAGGTACACTGCGGCCGCCCAAGCCAGAAAACATGATCATGAACGCATCGCAAGCCAAGAACCCCACCCACGGCGTCACGCTGGAACAGATGCTGAACCAGCTGGTCGGCCACTACGGCTGGCCGGAGCTGGGCCGGCGCATCCAGATCCGCTGCTTCAATCACGATCCCAGCGTCAAATCCAGCCTGGCCTTCTTGCGCCGCACCCCGTGGGCGCGCCAGCAGGTGGAAGACTTGTTCGTGGCGCTGAAGACCCGGCCGCAGGCGGCCGCCGGTTCCGGAACGGACTCCCGTCCGCGGCTGTTTTCCAAAAAATCGTCCTGACGATCCATTGTCCCTGTCCACGGTTTGACGCTGTATTGCGTTATGGCGATGGGAACCCCCTATCGTCAGCCGGGAGCGTGAGATGGAACTGGAAATCAGCGTGGAAGCGGAGAAGAAGTACTTGAACAGCCTGGTGGCGCTGACCGTGGTGCTGCTGTCGGTGTTCATGGGACTGGGCAAGCTGAAGGACGACAATATCGTGCAGGCGCGCCAGCTCTTGAAGGCGGACGCCGTGGACGGCTGGTCCGAATACCAATCCAAGAAGATCAAACAGCATCTGGCGGAAAGCAGCCTGCGCCAGGCGCGTTTGCTGGCGCTGGCCAATCCGGCGGCGGCGGCGGCCTTGCGGCCGGAGCAAGCGGCGATTCAAGGCGATATCGCCCGCTATGCGGCGGAGGCGCAGGCTTTGCAGCAGAAAGCCAAGGCCAAGGAGCGGGGCTTCGAGGAGTTGAACGCTCGCCATGAGCTGTTCGACGTCAGCGACGCCGGCCTGTCCATCGCCGTCGCCTGCGCCGCGGTGGCGGCGCTGGCCGCCAATTTCATCCCGCTCTTGTGCGCCTGGGCTTTTGGCGCGCTGGGCGTGTTTTTCTGGCTGGCGGGCTTTGCCGGCTGGAACATCCATCCAGGCTGGATCGTTTCCTTGCTGGGCTGAGCCGCCGAGGCTGCGGCCCTATCGGCGGCAGGGTTGCAACTGTCATCGATTTGGCTCAGGCTGTCCGGGTTTTCCGCAATCCTGCGTTTTGTCCCGAGACATTCTGAACTGGAGAAAAGCGATGAAACTGTATTTTTCCCCCGGCGCCTGCTCGCTGTCCCCGCATATCGTGTTGTTCGCCAGCGGCCTGCCCTTCGACACCGAGAAGGTCAATCTCAAGGTTCAGCCGCATTTGACCGAGGGCGGGGTGGACTTCTCCACCATCAATCCGCGCGGCTATGTGCCGGCCTTGCAGCTGGACAACGGCGAACTGCTGGCCGAGGGCGTGGCCATCGTGCAATACCTGGCGGATCAGGTGCCGGCCAAGCAGTTGGCGCCGGCCAACGGCACGCTGGAGCGCTACCGGCTGCAAGAGTGGCTGAACTATATCTCCACCGAGGTGCACAAGGGCTTCTCGCCGCTGTTCTATCCCAATAGCGACGAACTCAAGCAGCAGGCCTGGGACAAGCTGACCCGCCGCCTGGGACTGGCGGAACAGCAGCTGGCGAAAACGCCCTATCTGCTGGGCGAACGTTTCAGCGTGGCCGACGCCTATCTGTTCACCTGCCTGAACTGGGCGCAGTTCGTCCAGCGCTCGCTGGGCGATTTCCCGGCGCTGATCGATTTCCAGAAACGCGTGGCGGCGCTGCCCTTTGTGCAGCAGGCCTTGAAGGCGGAAGGCTTGCTGGAATAATTCCAACTGGAACAGGAATACGTTCTCCGTTCCAGACAAGATCATGCCCGGCTTCGGCCGGGCATTTTTCATGGCGAGTGGATTTATACCGCCTCGGCCTGCAGGTGCCGCAGATACGCGTCCGCGCTGGCCTCGATCTCGGCGTCGCTCAGATCGTGCTCGGCGCCGTGCAGCGTGAAGCCGGGCAGCCATTCGGCGCGGAGGTAGCGGCAGGTCAGCTCGAACGGCCGCAGCACTTCCTCCATCCGGTACAGATAGCGGCCGTCGGGCGCGAAGTCCCGCTCGCGTATGCCGGTGGACACCGCCACGCTGATGCGCTTGTCCCGCATGCGCCAGTCTTCCGGCCATGCGCCGATGGCGAAGCCCTCGTCCAGCACCTGGTCCTGCCAGGTTTTCAACAGAGGCGGCGAACTGAACCAGTACAGCGGGAATTGCAGCACGATGCGTTGGTGGCGGTTCAGCAGCGCCTGTTCGCGCGCCACGTCGATCTTGCCGTCCGGGTAGGCCTGATAGAGCGAGTGCACGGTGTAGCGCTCCGGGTGCCGGCATAACGCGGCCATCCAGCGGCGGTTGATTCGGGATTGTTCCAGATCGGGGTGGGCAACGATGATCAGGGTTTTCATGGCGCTTCCTGTAAAATGGGAGAGGGCATGCTAACAACGGATCAAGTTGTTGATAAGTATGCACTTTTTTGTTTCATAAGCACCAAGAGGTAACTGTGCCCGCATGAGCGAACTGAATTTCCCCATCGACGCCACCGTGCGGCTGGTGGGCGGCAAATGGAAATGCGCGATCCTCTGCCATTTGTCCGAGGACAGCCGGCGCACCGGCGAACTGCGCCGCTTGCTGGGCGGGGTGTCGCAGAAAGTGTTGACCGAGCAACTGCGCGAACTGGAGCGCGACGGCCTGATCGCGCGCACGGTTTACGCTGAAGTGCCGCCGCGGGTGGATTACCGGCTGACCGAGCTGGGCGGCACGCTGCGGCCGGTGATAGACGCGATGTGCGCCTGGGGCGCTTTCTATCTGGAGCGGCCGACGGCGGGCGTATAATGCGGGCGCGATAAAACCAGAAAAAGGCTGTCCCGTGAAACTTGCGCCTCTCCTCCTCACCTCCCTGTTGGCCGCGATGGCCGTGAACGCTTGGGCCGCCCCGCTGAAGCTGCGGGTGCTGGAAACCTCCGACGTGCACATGAACCTGCTGGATTACGATTACTACCAGGACAAGCCGACGCAGGACTTCGGCCTGGCGCGCGCGGCGACGCTGATCCGCGCGGCGCGGCAAGAGGCGCGCAACAGCCTGCTGATAGACAACGGCGATCTGTTGCAAGGCAATCCGCTGGGCGATCTGGTGGCCAAGGTTCAGCCGCTGCGCGCCGGCGAGGTTCATCCCGCCTACAAAGTGCTCAACTGGCTGGGTTACGACGCCGGCAATATCGGCAACCACGAGTTCAATTACGGCTTGCCCTTTCTGGGTCAGGCACTGAAGACGGCGGCCTTTCCCTATGTCAACGCCAATGTGGTGGACGCCAAGACCGGCCGGCCGTATTTCCAGCCCTATGTGTTGCTCAAGCGGGAGTTCAAGGACGAGGACGGCCAGCCGCAGACGCTGAACATCGGCGTGATCGGCTTTGTGCCGCCGCAGATCATGCAGTGGGACAAGGCCAATCTGCAGGGCAAGGTGGAGGTGAGGGACATCGTCGACACCGCGCGCCTTTATCTGCCCGAACTCAAGCAGAAGGGCGCCGACATCGTGATTGCGGTGCCGCATTCCGGTTTCGAAAAAGGCGAGAGCGCGCGCTTCGCCGAGAACTCGGTGGCCGGCCTGGCCGAGGTGGCCGGCATCGACGCCATCTTGTTTGGCCACGCCCACGCGGAATTCCCGTCTTCCGCCTTCGCCGGCTATCCCAAGGTGGACCTGGCCGCCGGCACCATCAACGGCGTGCCGGCGGTGATGCCGGGACGCTGGGGCGATCATATCGGCGTGGTGGACCTGGTGCTGGAGCGGGGCGACGGCGGCTGGAAAGTCAGCGGCAAACAGGCCGGCCTGCGCGCCGTCTACGACAAGCAGGCCAAGCGATCGCTGGCGGCCGCCGAGCCTAAGGTGGCCGAGCTGATCGCCGCCGAACACCGCCGGACGCTGGACTATGTGCGCGGCAAGGTGGCGGAAACCCGCGCGCCGATTTACAGCTACTTCGCCCAGGCGGCGGACGACCCCTCGGTGCAGATCGTGGCCGAGGCCCAGGCCTGGTATGTGAAGAACGCGATCAAGGGCACCGAGTACGAAGGCTTGCCGGTGCTGTCCGCCGCCGCGCCGTTCAAGGCCGGCGGCCGCCAGGGCTGGAATTACTACACCGAAATCCCGGCCGGTCCGCTGGCGATCCGCAATCTGGCCGATCTCTACATCTATCCCAATACGCTGAAGGCGGTGAAGGTCAGCGGCCGCGAAGTGCGCGAGTGGCTGGAGATGTCGGCCGGGCAGTTCCTGCGCATCGATCCCAAGGGCCCCAAGACCCAGCCGCTGCTGAACCCGGAATTCCGCTCTTACAACTTCGACAGCATCGCCGGCGTCAGCTATGAGATCGACGTCAGCCGGCCGGCGCGCTACGACGCCGACGGCAAGCTGGCGGCGCCGGACAGCCATCGCATCGTCAAGCTGAGCTATCAGGGCAAGCCGATAGACGAGAACGCCGGTTTCCTGGTGGCTACCAACAACTACCGTGCCTCCGGCGGCGGCCACTTCCCCGGCATAGACGCCAGCCGCGTGGTGGTGGATTCTCCGGACGAAAACCGCGCGGCAGTGGCCGCCTATCTGGCCGAGCGCAAGGTGGTGGACCCGGCGGCCAAGCCGGCCTGGCGCATCCTGCCGGTGGCCGGCGTCGCTATGCGCTTTGACACCGGCGCCGGCGCGTTGCGCTATCTGGCGCGCCAGCCGCAGTTCCGCCTGGCGGCGGAGCATGGCGACGGTTCGGTGAGCCTGGAATTGGCGGAATAAGAGAAAGGTTTAAGAACCTGTTCAAAGTCTGCTGAGACGTGGCACGGTTGAGTACAACTTCGAAATACTCATGTACCGTATGTACACTCTGCTTTCTCAGCCGCAACGCCCTGTCTCGCTCGCGAGCTTTTGAACAGGCTCTGAGGCGGCAAGCGCCTGATGTTCCATGTGAAACCCGGATTGAACGATGACCGAAGCCCTGATTGCTACTGAAAAACTCACCGCCGCATTGCAGCGTTTTGCCGATGAACGCGACTGGAACCGCTACCACACGCCGCGCGGCCTGATGCTGGCGCTGGTGGGCGAGGTGGGCGAACTGGCGGAAATCTTCCAATGGCTGAGCGACGAGGAAGCCGCCGCGCTGCGCGACGATCCGGCGCGCTTCACCCATCTGCAGGAGGAAATCGCCGATGTGCTGCTCTACCTGACGCGGCTGGCGATGGTGACGGGAGTGGACCTGGACGCGGCGGTACGCGACAAAATGGCCAAGAACGCCGTCAAATACCCTGTGCCAACGGCCGGCTGAGCGTATGGCATGAAAACGGCTAAGCTGAGGCCACGGTACGCGAGTGCATGACGCGGCCAGCTTCTATAGTGGATTCAATCAATAGCTGGAATGCATAGATGTCCGAGCAAGTCCACCGCCTGCGCCAGATGCTGGAGCAGGCGGAAACCATTGTGGCGCTGACCGGCGCCGGCATGAGCACCGAATCCGGCATCCCGGATTTCCGCTCCGCCAACGGCCTGTGGTCGCGCAGCATGAGCCTGGCCGAAGTGGTGTCCATCGATTATTTTCGTCGCGATCCGGAGGCGTTCTGGCAGGCGTTTCGCGAGATCTTCCGCATCAAGTTGATTGGCGATTACCGGCCCAACGCCGGCCACCAGTTTCTGGCGGAATTGGAGCAGCAGGGCAAGCGGGTGACAGTGCTGACTCAGAACATAGACGGCCTGCACGCGCGCGCCGGCAGCGGCCAGGTGTTGGAATTGCACGGCAGCTTGCTGACCGCCAGCTGCCCCAGCTGCGACACCACTCACGCGCTGGACTACGTGCTGCATCACCCGCTGCCGGTCTGCCGGCTGTGTCACGACGTGCTCAAGCCCGACGTGGTGCTGTACGGGGAGGCGGTGCCCTTGATCGAGCTGGCCTTCGACGCCGCCTTGCAGGCGGACCTGCTGCTGGTGATGGGCTCGTCGTTGGAGGTGTCGCCGGTCAATCTGATCCCGCTGGAGGCGGCGCAGGCCGGCGTGGCCACCGCCTTGATCAATTACACGCCCACGCGCATGGACCACGCTTTCGACCTGCGCATTCTGGGCGGCATCGGGGAGACCTGCCGCGCCTTGTCCGACGCTTGAGAGGCGGCGCAGGGCCCGCCGCGCGTCGGCTCGCGGGACTTTGAACCGGCGCTAAAAAACGACGAGGCGGTTTCGCATTTAAAATTCATTTGGTATTTCTGTGGCAAACTCCTATCTTTAAACATGTTGCAAAACCGTTCAAAAGGGGAATTTACAAATGGATGCCATTAACTGGACTCACTGGACCGATCTGGCGGTGAAGATCGGCCTCAATATCTTGTCGGCCATCTTGCTGTGGCTGGTGGGCCGCTGGCTGATCAATTTCGCCACCCGGCTGCTGGACGCCAAGCTGGCCAGCAAGTCGCTGGACCACACCATCCGCCAGTACGTGAAGTCCTTCCTGGACGTGACGCTGACCATTGTGCTGGTGATCGGCATCCTCGGTTTCTTCGGGGTGCAGACCACCACCTTCGCCGCGGTGATCGCCGCCGCCGGCGTGGCGGTGGGCATGGCCTGGAGCGGACTGCTGGCCAATTTCGCCGCCGGCATCTTCCTGGTGGTGTTGCGGCCGTTCAAAGTGGGCGATCTGGTGGGCGTGGCCGGCGTGATCGGCACGGTCAAGCATATCGGCTTGTTCGCCACCGCGGTGGACACGCCGGACGGGGTGCTGACCCTGATCGGCAATAACAAGATCTTCTCCGACACCATCCAGAACTTCAGCGTCAACGAACAGCGGCGGGTGGATTTGAAAGCCCAGTTGGCCGCCAGCGCCGATCACGCCGCGGCGATGAGCTTGCTGCGGGAGACGGTGGCCAAGGTGCCCAATGTGCTGGCCAGCCCGGCGCCGGACATCGGCCTGCTGGAGTTCACGCCCTTGGGACCGGTGTTGGCGGTGCGGCCTTATTGCAAGCCGCAGGATTACTGGCAGGTGTATTTCGACAGCAACCGCGTGATTCGCGAGACCCTGGCCGCCGGCGGCTTCCCGGCGCCGGAGCAGGCGATGGTGGTGCGTCAGAGCTGAGCGCCGCGGGCGCTGGACAACAATAACGGGGCCGCTGGCCCCGTTTTGCTGCGTGTTGGCCGGTTTAGCGGACGTCGTTCCGCCGCGCGAACTCGTCCATCTGCTGCTTGAGCTCGGGCATCAAGCGCTGGCCGATGTCCTTCATCAGCACCGGACCGATTTCCGCCGTGATCTTGGGCATCAGCCGCAGCATCTTGCTGCCGGTGGGGGTCTGATAGAAAGCGCTCATCTCGCGGATCTCGGCGACGCTGAAATTCTTGCTCAGCGCCTGGACCTGCACTTCGTTCATCAATTTGCGGGTTTCGGGGGATTGGAAATAGGCTTGCTGGGTTTTCATCACCTGCTGCAGAAAAGCGCCGACCTTGCTTTTGCAGTCCGGCGTTTCCGCGCAGTTTGGCAGGTTTTGCCACAGCTGCTGCTCCATTTGCTGCTGCATGGAGGCTTCCATCTGCTGCATCGTTTGCGCGATGATCTCGTCGTAACGCATCGCCCGCAGCAGGGCTTTGGCGGCGGCGACGCTGTCTTCGGCGGCGAACGCCGGGCCGGCGTGGAACAGCGCGGCGCACAGGCCGGCGGCGAGAAGGGGCCTAAGGCGCATGGTCGTTTCTCTTGTTGGAATAAACGACCATGCTGATGGCTTAGAAGGTTGGCGTCAATTGAGTGGGGTCTTGCTCAAGAGGCCGGCGGGAAATCTCCCAGGTCCTCGCAGCGCTCCACCAGCAGGCTGTCCGGGCTGGCGTTGGGGATGTAGACCTGGTTGACCGGCGAGGGCGGATAGTTGGCGTCCGGCGCGCAATCGGCGCTCTGGCCCGGGCCCACCGCCACCTGGGCGCCCACTTTCAATTGGCAGCGCACCATGCGGTTGAGCTGGCTCCAGCTTGGGCAGATGGCGTTGGCGGCGCGGTAGGCGGCCACCGGCCCTTGCGGCTGGCTGAACGACCACCAGCGGCCCAGCCGCGAATTGGCCTTGGCGCTGTCGTACACGCGGTAGACCGTCACGGTTTGATCCGCCGGCTCCTGGCGCCGCACCTGGCCGGCGCACAGGCCGCCTTTGCCGGGCTGGCCCAATGCGCTGTTCAGCAGATCGGGATTGTCCACCGCGGCCATGCCGGGCAGGGCTGGCTGGGTCAGGCCGGCGCAGCGGTCGCTGCCGGGCGTGGACGCGCAGCCCAATAGCAGCGCGCAGGCGGAGGCGAGCAGCCAGTGGCGAGGGGTCAGGAGCATGGGCGAGTTTCCTTATTGGGTTGTTTGAGTTTTGAGGTGGCAGCTATGCGCCACCTACAATACTAGAAAATGATATTGGCATTTTCAATTCAAAGAAGGTGTCTCTGGCAGAAAGAATGGGTAAAAAAAGGGCGTCGACCTTGGTCGACGCCCGCAAGCTGTAGGAACACTCGGGTACTACGTTTACAGCAACTTCAATCTGTTCAACTTAGAACCTATTTACGATCTCGCGAGCCAGGGCGAGACAAGGCGAAAACGAGTGAAAAAGCGGAATGTACACGTGGTACACGAGCATTTTGAGCTTGTACTCACCGTGCAACGCTCCACGAAGCGCAGCAGATCCTAAACAGGTTCTTAGGCCACCTGGCGGTTTTTGCCCCCCGGCTTCAACTCGCTCAGCAGCTGCGTTTGTTTGCTCTTGGCCTGCTGGTAGTTGCGCTCCTTGATGTGGCCGAAACCGCGCACGCCTTCCCAGGTTTTCACCAGCTCCACCGCGCGCGGCAGCGCGTCCAGCGTCAGACCGCCCAGCAAGGCGTCCACCTGTTGCTCGAACTCGCCGATCAGCCGGCGCTCCAGCTTGCGGTCGGCCTGCCAAGCGAACGGGTCCAGCAGGGTGCCGCGCAGGAAGCGCAGCTTGGCCAGCCACTTCATGCCGGTCAGCAGCCAGGGGCCGAAAGCCACTTTGCGCGGCTGGCCGCCGGTGATCCAGCCGGCGCCGATGTGGAAGCGCAGCTGGTAATCGCCGTCGAACTGCTGCGCCAGCTCGCGCTGGAAGCCGCCGTCGGTGTACAGCCGGGCCACTTCGAACTCGTCCTTGTAGGCCAGCACATGGTAGTAGTTCTTGGCCACCGCCAGCGTCAGCGCGCTGCTGGCCGGGTTCAGCGCTTCCTCGGCCTGGCGCACGCGGCCGACCAGCGCCTTGTAGCGTTCGGCCAGCGCCGCGTTCTGGTAGGCGGTCAGCGCGCTGGCGCGATGGTGCAGCACCGCGTCCGGCGTTTCACGTGGAACGAAGGCCACCACCGCCGACGGGCTGACCAGCGCTTCGATGCGCGCCGGATCATGGGCGGCGTGGCGGCCCCAGCTGAAGGCGTCCTGATTGAACTTGACCGCGGCGCCGTTCAGGCGCACCGCCTCCATGATGGCTTCCAGCGTCACCGGCACCAAACCCTTTTGCCAGGCGTAGCCCAGCATGAACATATTGCTGGCGATGGCGTCGCCCAGCAGCGAGGTGGCCAGCCGGGTGGCGTTGACCTCGCTGTAGCGGCCGGCGCCCACCGATTCGACGACGGCGTCCTTCATCGCCTTGCTGGGGAAGCGCACGTCCGGGTTTTTCAGGAAGGCGCTGGTCGGCGATTCGTAGTTGTTGACGATGGCGTGGCTGAAGCCGTCGCGCATCTTGGCCAGCGCCTCCTCGGCGGCGGTGACCACCAGATCGCAGCCCAGCACCAGGTTGGCGTCGCCGGCGGCGATGCGCACCGCGTGCAGCTTGTCCTGGCTATCGGCGATGCGCACATGCGACCACACCGAACCGCCTTTCTGCGCCAGACCGGCCATGTCCAGCACGGTGACGCCCTTGCGGTCCAGATAGGCGGCCATGCCCAGCACCTGGCCTATGGTGACCACGCCGGTGCCGCCGACGCCGGTGACCATGATGCTGAACGGTTCGTGGAGTTGCGGAATCGTCGGCTCCGGCAGCGCCGGCATCGCGCCCAGGCTGGCGCTGCTGCCGGCGGATTTTTTCAGCTGGCCGCCTTCCACGGTGACGAAGCTGGGGCAGAAGCCCTCTACGCAGGAGTAGTCCTTATTGCAGCTGGACTGGTCGATCTTGCGTTTGCGGCCCAGCGGGGTTTCCACCGGCAACACCGACAGACAGCCGGATTTCTGGCCGCAATCGCCGCAGCCTTCGCAGACCTGCTGGTTGATGAAGGCGCGCTTGGCCGGGTCGGGGTAGTCGCCGCGTTTGCGGCGGCGGCGCTTCTCGGCGGCGCAGGTCTGATCGTGGATCAGAATGGTGGTGCCTTCGACTTCGCGCAGCTCTTTTTGCAGCCGGTCCAGTTCGCGGCGGTGGAAGACTTCCACGCCGGCCGCCAGGCCCTGGACGTTTTGGTATTTGTCCGGATCGTCGCTGGTGATCACGATGCGCTTGATGCCCTCGGCCGCCAGCTGGCGGGTGATCATGGGCACGTCCAGATAGCCGTCCACGTGCTGGCCGCCGGTCATCGCCACCGCGTCGTTGTACAGGATCTTGTAGGTGATGTTGACCTTGGCGGCCACGGCGGCGCGGATGGCCAGCAGGCCGGAGTGGAAGTAGGTGCCGTCGCCCAGATTGGTGAAAATGTGCTTGGTGTGGGTGAACGGCGCCTGGCCCACCCAGGTGATGCCTTCGCCGCCCATCTGGGTGAAGGTCTTGGTGCTGTCGGCCTGAATCCAGTGCGCCATATAGTGGCAGCCGATGCCGGCGACGGCGCGGCTGCCTTCCGGCACCTTGGTGCTGGTGTTGTGCGGACAGCCGGAGCAGTAGTGGGGCACGCGGGCGATGGACTCGCGCGGTTTGACCAGCTGGGCTTCCTTGTCGTCGTAGAACTTCAGCCTGTCGTGGATGATGGGGCTGTCGAAGATCAGCGCCAGCCGGCCGGCGATGGCGCGGGCGATCATCGCCGGGGTCAGCTCGCCGGCGGCCGGCAGCAGCCAGTCGCCGTGCGGCAGCGCCCATTCGCCTTTTTCGGCGAACTTGCCCACCACGCGCGGGCGCACGTCGTCGCGCCAGTTGTACAGCTGCTCTTTCAACTGGTATTCGATGATCTGGCGTTTTTCCTCCACCACCAGGATCTCTTCCAGGCCTTCTGCAAACTGGCGCACGCCTTCCGGCTCCAGCGGCCAGACCATGCCCACCTTGAAGATGCGCAGGCCGATGTCGGCGGCCAGCGCCTCGTCTATGCCCAGATCGTCCAGCGCCTGCATCACGTCCAGATAGCTTTTGCCACAGGTGATGATGCCCAGTCGCGGCTTGGGGGAATCCAGCGTGATGTGGTTCAGCTTGTTTGCGCGGGCATAGGCCAGCGCCGCGTACAGGCGGTGGTGCAGCACGCGTTTTTCCTGCGCCAGCGGCGCGTCTGGCCAGCGGATGTTGAGGCCGTCCTCGGGCAAGGGGAAGTCTTCCGGAATCTTGAATTGCAGCCGTTCCGGGGAGATGTCGACGATGGCGGAGCTTTCAATGGTGTCGGAGATCGCCTTGATCGATACCCAACAGCCGGAATAGCGGCTCATCGCCCAGCCGTGCAGGCCGTAGTCCAGGATTTCCTGCACCCCGGACGGGCTGAGCACCGGAATCATGCTGGCGGCGAGGATGTGGTCGGATTGATGCGGGAAGGTGGACGACTTGGCCGCGTGGTCGTCGCCGGCTACCAGCAGCACGCCGCCGTGGCGGCTGGTGCCGGCGGCGTTGCCGTGCTTGAGCACGTCGCCGGAGCGGTCCACGCCCGGGCCCTTGCCGTACCACAGCGCGTAGACGCCGTCGTATTTGGGGCCGTCGAACATATTCACCTGCTGGGTGCCCCAGACCGCGGTGGCGGCCAGGTCCTCGTTGAGGCCGGGGTGGAACACCACATTGTGTTCCTTCAGGTATTTGCCGGCCTTCTGCATGGTCTGGTCGACGTTGCCCAGCGGAGAGCCGCGGTAGCCGGTGACGTAGCCGGCGGTATTGAGCCCAGCGGCGCGGTCCAGTTGTTGTTGCAGCATGGGCAGGCGCACCAGCGCCTGAATCCCGGTCATCAGCACCTGGCCGGTGGGGGCCGTGTATTTTTCTTCCAGGTCTGCGTGGCGGATCGACATGGTTTCTCCTCCTGTCATTCTCGGGCGCGTCCGCCGCGCGGCGGACGTCCCATCGCTTGTGGCGATGGGGCCGGCCTGCGCCTTGTGGGCGCGTTCGGCCGGCCTTCTCCTTAAGTTTTAGACCCGCTGGCCCGGTGTCACCGCCCTTATGAGAGCCTGTTTCAAGTTTCGCGCGTTGAGCGCGGCAGACATTGAACAGGTTCTATGCAAGGGCGGCGGCCCGGTGTGTCTGCGCCCGCCGCATGTGTGCGGTCTGTGCGGCGCCGACGGCTTCTCCTTTGCTGTCAGCGGTTGAGCTCCATCTTCCAGCCGGTGTTTTTTTGATCGCCGGCATGTTCTGCATGTCGGCGCGGTCCCTGGTCCGGGGCTGGTTTCTAGAGTCTTTTCTCTATTTGATCGGACTATAAGTTACGTTTACGTCAACGTCAAAGAGATTGACTGAATTGGACGGCGACTGCGGCGATTGTGCCAGCGCAGCATGTTTGCCATCCGGAAAGTCATTGTTTTAAATATTGAACAATCTGTTGATTGAATAGCGGTTTTTCCGCTGAGGCAATTTGGTTAAGCTGTCATCCTGACCCCCTCCCTTGCTGTGTGAAATCCCATGAGTTCAGTTTCTTCTACCCCCGAAAGCGGCCGCGGCGTCGTTTTCACCGTTGCCGCCTTCATCTGTTGGGGTCTGTTTCCTCTGTACTGGAAGCCGCTGCACGATGTCCCGGCTTTGCAAATTCTGTGCCACCGCATTGTCTGGTCTGCGGTGTTCGTCGCGGCGGTGCTGACCGCGCGCAATCATTGGGGCTGGCTGCCGGCCGCGGTGCGAGAGCCGCGAAAGCTGGGCATCTTCGGCCTGTCTTCCCTGCTGCTGTCGCTGAACTGGCTGATCTATATCTGGGCGGTGAACGCCGGCCACGTGGTGGAGGGCAGCCTGGGCTATTTCATCAATCCGCTGTTCAATGTGTTGTTGGGCCGGATCTTTCTGTCCGAGCGCTTGAGCGGGCTGCAGAACGCCGCCTTGCTGCTGGCGGCGGCCGGCGTGGCCTGGATCACTTACAGCGCCGGCGCCTTGCCGTGGATCGCGCTGTCGCTGGCGGCCACCTTCGGCTTGTACGGCCTGCTGCGCAAGAAGGCGCCCTTGGCCTCGCTGGAGGGCCTGGCTTTGGAAACCTTCCTGATGACGCCGCTGGCGGCGCTGGCCCTGGTCTGGTTCGAATGGCAGGGGCAGGGCGCTTTCGGCCATGGCTCCGCCGCGCAGACCGGTTTGCTGATAGGCGCCGGCGTGGTGACCGCGGTGCCCTTGCTGCTGTTCGCCGCCGGCGCGCGCCGGCTCAAGCTGGCGACGGTGGGAGTGATCCAGTACATCGGCCCCAGCATCCAGCTGGCGCTGGGCGTGCTCTTGTTCGGAGAGGCGTTCGACAGCGGCCGCGCGCTGGGTTTCGGCCTGATCTGGGCGGCGCTGCTGCTGTACTCCGCCGCCGGTCTGCTGCAGATGTGGCAGGGGCGACGCGCCGCCGCGACCTGAGTTTTCCGCGTTTGGAGCAGCCCGCGTTTCGCAAGAAACGCGGGCTGTTTTCATTAGGAGAGTCTGCTATAAACCACTCAATGGGCCGTCGCCGAGTGTTTCCGGCGTCGGCCCATTGCCGAGCCGAATCCGGCCCGCGCCAGCCGTTCAAAAGCACCGAGCGCGGTTGCACCGCGCCGCCCATGCATCATTGCAATGCGTTGCCGCCCCTGATTGCCCCAAAAACAAGCATTCGCTCCGAGCCGCCCTCGTGCCGCCGGCGGCGGAGTGACATGGTCAATATTTTGCAAGGAGGCGCGTCATGGCGCTCTATCTGGTTAGCGTGGTTTTCTTCGGTTCGGATCTTCTGATCCGCTTGGCCCTGCGCGCGCGTTCCCGCGCCTGGGTGGGCGCGGCGCTGGCGGCAGGCCTGTTGCTGGCGTGCTTGCTGTATCCGATGTTGAGCGATTGGGCGCTGCCCTATATGCCGGACGAACACGGCATGCAGCTCTACGCGGCGATGGTGGGCCTGCAATTGGGCCTGACCGACGCGGCCATTTCCACCAGCCTGGCCCGTTATCTCGGCTGGTGGCGCTGAGCGCCTGCGCCATGCCCGCCGGGCGCGGCGCGCCCCTTCGTACCGCTCCTACGCTTTTCTCGGCGGCGTTCGCCTGTCTCGTTCCCGCTCGCGAGGAGCGTAAACGGATTTAGCGGCTACGGCTTCTCTCCATCCATGCCATAGGTATGTTTCGCTCAGATTATGCTTGACGCCATGCCATCCCGGTAGCAGACTGCGCAGCGTCGCTCGGCCCCACAAGCCGGACGACGCATGCCGGACGCCTTCCCGCTCCCCGCGGGCCAGCCGTCCATGATCTTTATCGTTCTTTACAGGTTACGCCATCATGGCATTGTTCTTTATTCCCCTGTCGCGGCACTTGCTGCGCGACATTCTCGGCGACGACCACGCGGCGTTGACCGATAAAGCATGGCTGAGAAGCCAGACTCAACACCAGGATCAACAAGAGCGACACCGTCGCCAGGAGCTGGAACAGCGCATTCACCGGCTGCGGCTGGAGAAGGGCGGCTTATGCTGAGCCCCTTGCTCTACAGCCGGCGTCTGATGCTGCGCGATTTCCGCCCGGACGACCACGCCGCCTACGCGATGGCGCGCAGCGGCCGCGAGTTCGCCCGTCATTACCCGCCGGAAGAACTCACGCCTGCGCGCAGCGGGCAGTTATTGCTGCGCTTTCTGGAGCAGCAGCGCGACGCTCCCCGCCGCGGCTGGCAGCTGGCCATCGTGCGCGTCGAAGACAAGGCGCTGCTCGGTTCGGTCGGCCTGCGCGGCCTGGGACGCGGCGGCGAAGCCGGCTTCGGCATCGAACTGGCGGAATCGGCCTGGGGCCAGGGCTACGCGCTGGAGGCGGCGCGGATGATGCTGGACTTCGGCTACCGCCAATTGGGCTGGCACCGGATCTGGGCCGATTGCGCGCCCGGCAACATCGCCATGCTGCAATTGGCGCGGCGTTTGGGTTTCGTGGTGCAGCCGCTGGGCGCTGAGCCGAGGCTGAGCCTGCTCTTGTCCGCGGTGCCGCCGCCCTTCGCCGGCCCGCGGCGGGAAGTCCTGCAATGGGCGGCGGAAGCGCGCGGCTAGCTTGGGCGCGGCCCGCGCTTGACCGGCGGAGGACGCTCGCGCACACTTAATGCAAACTTCATAAACAGACTGTTCCGGCCCGCCACAAGCGGCCGACGGACAGCGCAAAGGAGAGTGAGCAAGATGACAGCGATTGCCGAACTGCGCGCGGGCTTCGACCAGCTCAACCGCGATTACCTGGCGGTGCATAAGACCAAGGAAGACCTGTTCTGGGACACCTATATGGCGGTTTCCGACGACCACGACGGTTTCGCCCGCGCGGAAGCGGCCTACAAGGCCTTCATCTCCAGCCCGGAGCGGTTGACGGCGGTGCGCGCGGCGCTGGAGGGCTTGCAGGCGCAGCCGGCCGGCGCGGAGCGCGACGCCCTGCTGCACGGTTATCGGGGATGGTTGGCCTTGTTCGAGAGCAATATCGTCGACAGCGAGGCGGCGCAGGAGCAGATGCGCCGGCTGATCGAGATGGAGGCCGCGTTGTTCGCCAAGCGCCGCGATCTCGCGCTCAGCCACGTCAACGAGCGCGGCGAGCGCGAAGAGGCGACGCTGACCATGTTGAGCATCAATATGACCACCAACCCGGACGCCGCCGCGCGCAAGAGCTCGCACGACGCCTTGCTCGATCTCGAGCGCTGGGTGTTGGACAACGGCTTTCTCGACATCGTCAAACAGCGCAACGCGCTGGCGCGCAGCCTGGGCAGCGCCGATTATTTCGAGCACAAGGTGCGCAAGAACGAGCAGATGACGCCGGAGGCGCTGTTCGCCGTTCTCGACGATTTCGAGGCGCGCACCCGCGAGGCCAATCAGCAAGCGCTGCGGCGTCTGGCCGACGACAAGGGCGAGGACGCGCTGCTGCCGCACAATCTGCGTTTTCACATGAGCGGCGACGTCACCCGGCAGATGGACCCCTATCTGCCGTTCTCCAAGGCGGTGGAGCGCTGGGTGCTGAGTTTCCGCCGGCTGGGCGTGCAATACCGGCAAGCCACGATGCAGCTGGACCTGGTGGAGCGCAAGGGCAAGTATCAGAACGGTTTCTGCCACGGGCCGGTGCCCAGCTTTTACGACGGCGACCGCTGGGTGCCGGGCCGGATCAATTTCACCGCCGACGCCACGCCGGATCAGGTGGGCAGCGGCGCGCGCGCGATCAACACCCTGTTCCACGAAGGCGGCCACGCCGCGCACTTCGCCAATGTGATCCAGAACGCGCCGTGCTTCTCCCAGGAGTTCGCGCCCACTTCGATGGCTTACGCCGAAACCCAGAGCATGTTCTGCGACAGCCTGCTGAACGACGCCGACTGGCTGAAGCGCTACGCGCGCAACGCCGCGGGGGAGGCGATGCCGGACGCCTTGATCCGCGCGCGCATCGAAGCGGTCCAGCCCTTCTTCGCCTTCTCCGAGCGCTCCATCGCCGTGGTCGCCTACTTCGAGCGCGAGTTGTACCGCTTGCCGGAGGCGGAACTGAAGCCGGAGACGGTGCTGGCGCTGGCGCGTCGTTGCGAGCGCGAGATTCTGGGCGTGGAATGCGGTCCGCGGCCGCTGCTGGCGATTCCGCATTTGCTGAATCAGGAATCGGCGGCGTCCTATCACGGCTATCTGCTGGCGCATATGGCGGTGTATCAGACTCGCGCTCACTTCTTGCGCGAATACGGCTATCTGACCGACAACCCGGCGATCGGCCCGCTGCTGGCCGAGCATTACTGGGCGCCGGGCAACAGCCTCAGCCACGACGCCACCTTGCTGAGCCTGACCGGCGAGCATTTCAACGCCCTTTATCTGGCCGAGGCCTGCAAGCGCAGCGCGGCCGAGGCCTGGCAAGAAGCGGAGCGGCAGATCGCGGCGGCGGCGGAGCGCGTATACGCGCAGGATTATCCGCAGCGGCTGGACGCGACGATACGGCTGGTGCACGGCGCCGAGCTGATCGCCGACAACGAGGCCGGGGAGGCGGAAATGTGCCGCCGTTTCGAGACTTGGGTCAGAGAGCGCTACCCGGCCGCGGCGCACTGAGAAGCTGTTCATAATCTGCTGCGCGTCGCGGAGTGTTACACGGTGAGTACAAGCTCAACATGCTCATGTACCACGTGCACATTCCGCTTTCTCAGACGCTCGCCTTAGCTCGCGAGATCGTAAACACGTTCTGAGGCCGCGCATGACAACGGCAGCCCAAGGGCTGCCGTTTTCTTTGTCCTCGCTCAGAAGCCGAAGCGGCGCTATAGACTTCAGGCCTGGCGGTAGATCAGCCGGCCTTCAAACAGCAGCTCGCTTGAATCCAGCCGGGCGTCGCCGCTGGGCGGCGCGGCGCGTTCGAACACGAAGCGCTGGCCCTGATATTCGATCCAGGCGTTGATGGGCTCGCCCTGAAAACGGCCCAGCACTTCTTCCGAGCGGGTGACGAAGGCGTTGTCGGGCAGCACGAAACCTTGCTGCGGCGTTTCCGACGGGCTTGCCTCCAGCGTCCAGTTTTCGTCGCCGGGCGGCTGCGGATCGTTGCGGGTGGCCATGTGCAGCCACATGCGGAAGGCCCAATGCGGCAGCAGCACGCGGTGCACGCGCTTGTCGTCCGTGATCACGCAACGCACCGGGAAACCGGCGCCGCAGGACGGGCAGCGCGCCTGGGCCGCGAGGAAGATCTTGTCCTGCTGTTTGCTGGCGATGCCTTCCATATGCTCCGAGCCCACCATCGCGCGGCAGCTGGGGCAGTGTTTGCCGAAGCGGCGCACGCTGTTGCCGTTGGCAAAGGAAATCGGCAGGAAACGGGAAATCTTGTCGGGTCTGGCCATCGCTAGGGGTTCCGGAACTGAAAAACGCGGTCCGCCGGGCTGTGCGCCGCGGCGGCATCGGCCCTCATTATACCCCGGCCTCGCCGTGGAAGGGTTCCAGCGTCAAGCGGCAGGCCAGGCGGTGGCTGGCGCCGGGGGCGAGCAGTCGGACATCGTCGCCGGCGTTGGCGGTTTCCACGCAGACGAAATCAAGCCAGGCGGCGTCCGGCAAGTCGCCCAGCAAGGCGGTTTTCTCCGCCGCCGGATTCCACACCACCACGCTGCCGGCGCCTTCCGCTGTGACGCGAATGCAACGCCGCCAGACCGGGTCGCGCAGCAAGGCGGGGCGCTCGCTGTAAACAATGCTGTCCACCTCGGCCCGGAAGCGGAATTCGCCGTCCGGCCAGCGGCTTTCGCGGCCGGCCACCTTGTCGTGACAGCGCTCGCCGTCCAGGCCGGACAAGGCGGCTTGGCGCGCGTCGCCCACCGCCAGATAACTGTGCAGCGCGGCGCCGAGGCGTTGCGGGCGGTCGCCGCGGTTGCGGGTGGTCAGCGCCGCTTCCACCGCCGCGCCCAGCCGGTATTCCATTTCCGCCGTCAGGCCGTCGCATTCCGGGCCGGAGAGTTTCACGTGGAACGCGCCGGCGTCCTCGCGGACCTCGTCCAGGCGCCAGGCTTGCGTGCGCGCCACGCCGTGGGCCGGCAGGCTCGCGTCGTCGGGGTGCGGGCCGAACCAGGGCCAGCACAGCGGCACGCCGCCGCGTATGGCCTTGCCCGGCTGGTAGCGCGCCTGCGGCGACAAATACAGCAAGGGTTGCTGGCCGGCGGCGCGGAAGCTGAGCAACTGGCCGCCCAGCAAGGAGATTTCCGCGTGAAAATCCGCCGCGGAGATGACGAGGATATCGACGCCGGGCGCGCGGCTGGACAGCGCGGCGGCGGGAGGCAGGGCGACGGACATACGGAGCTTCCGGGCAAAAAACCGATGATAGCGCGCTACAGCCAGCGGCGCAGCGTCCACAGCGGGCCGATCAGCAGGAATTGCAGGTCGCGCAGAAAGGAGGGCTTTTTGCCCTCGATCGCGTGGCCGACGAACTGGCCGATCCAGGCGACGACGAACAGCCCCAGAGAGAGCAGCGCCAGCGGCAGGCCGGCGCGGGACGCCGCCTCCAGAAGCAAGAGCATGGGCAGGCACATCGCCGCCATCGCCAGCGCGGGCGCGCGGCCCAGCCGCCAATAGAAGGCCAGGCCGGCCGCCGCCGCCAGCCAGGCGAGGTTCAGCGGCGAGGGCACGCTGGAGAGCAGGCCCAAGAGCGCGAACACGATGGCGGGCACGCAGATTTTATGAATGCGGATATTGACGGGATGGCGGTGACTGAGATCATACTCTTGCAACCATTGCTCAAGCGTCATGTCAGGCCTCGCAAACGGGCGACGGGCTTCCATCTTGGCGCAGACCAGCGGCGGCGGCAATGCCCGCGGCCGGTTTTGTCTGCGCTGGATCAGGGGCTTGCGCGCCGCCTTGGGCTACAATCCTTTTGCCAACCGTTAATGTCTGGGTTCCCAAGGTGTCATCCACAGCACAACCGCGTTATCTGCGCATCAAGGAATACATCCTTGAAGGCATTCGTTCCCGCCAGTTTCTGCCAGGCGGCAAGATTCCGCCCGAGCTGGAGTTGGCGCGTCAGTTCCAGGTATCGCGCATGACCGTCAACAAGGCGGTGCGGGATCTGGCCGAGGCCGGCATCCTGCTGCGCTTCGCCGGCGACGGCACGTATGTGGCGGAGCGCAAGGCGGAGTCACCGCTGCTGGACATCAACAACATCTCCGAAGAAATCGAGGCGCGCGGTCATCGCCACAGCGCCGACGTCTACGAACTCAAGGCCGTGCAGGCCACCGAAGACGTGGCGCTGCGCCTGGGCGTGAAGGAGGGCAGCACGGTGTTCCGCTCGCTCATCGTCCACCGCGAGGACGATGTGGCCATCCAGCTGGAAGACCGCTACGTCAATCCCGCTTTCGCGCCGGATTATCTGGAGCAGGACTTCAGCAGCCGCACGCCCAACGACTACCTGATGAAGAACTGCCCGCTGACCGACATCGAGCACAGCGTGGAGGCGGTGCTGCCCAGCGCGGCCGAGCAGGCGATGCTGGACATGAGGGCGCAGGAGCCCTGCCTGTTGGTTTTGCGCCGCACTTGGTCGCACAAGAAGCTGGTCAGCTTCGCGCGGCTGACGCATCCGGGCTCGCGCTACAAATTGCGTTCGCAAACCCGGGTCAAGCGCTGAGCGGCGGCGGGGATGCTGCGCCGCAGCTTGCCGCGCTTGTTCGAACGCAATATTGTATATACAAATAGAGGCTGAATTTTCCAGTCGCCTCAAGCCGCCGCCGGGCGGCTTTTTTGTTGCCATGCAACATCAAGTGATTGGACTATAAGTAAAATCTGCCAATTCGGCCTGTTTACAAAAATCACCGCTTCAAACTTGACAGGCTGTTTGGATAGGATTAATTGTATATACAAATAACCCGCAGCGAGCCCACCATGAGTCAAGCCGAAACGGATCGCCGCAGCCTGTGGATCAACGCCAGGCTGGCGACCATGGACCCTAGCCGCCCGGCGCCTTACGGCGCGCTGGACGGCCACGCGCTATTGCTGGAAGCCGGCCGCATCGTCGCGCTGCCGGCGGCCGCGGACGTGGACCCCGCCGGCTTCGACGGCGCGGTGATCGACGCCAAGGGCGCCTGGATCACGCCCGGCTTCATCGACTGCCACACTCACCTGGTTTACGGCGGCAACCGCGCCGCCGAATGGGAAAAGCGCCTCAACGGCGTGCCTTATCAGCAGATCGCCGCCGAGGGCGGCGGCATCGTCTCCACCGTGCGCGCCACCCGGGCGCTGGACGAAGCCGGCCTGGCCGCCGCCGCCAAGCCGCGCTTGCGCGCCTTGATGGCCGAGGGCGTGACCACGGTGGAGATCAAGTCCGGCTACGGCCTGAGCCTGGAGGACGAACTCAAGCAGTTGCGCGCGGCGCGGCGCCTGCGGGACGAGCTGCCGGTGGAAGTGTCCGCCACCTTGCTGGCCGCCCACGCGCTGCCGCCGGAGTACGCCGGCCGGCCCGACGCCTACATCGACCACATCGTGGACGCCATCCTGCCGGCCGCCGCGCGCGCCGGCCTGGCCGAGGCGGTGGACGCTTTCTGCGAGAGCGTGGGCTTCTCGCCGGCGCAGACCCGCCGCGTGTTCGAAGCGGCGCGCGCGCACGGCCTCAAGGTCAAGGGCCATGTCGAGCAGCTGTCCAATCTGCACGGCGCCGAACTGGTGGCCGAGTTCGGCGGCTGGTCCGCCGATCACGTCGAATACCTGGACGCCGCCGGCGTGGCCGCGCTGAAGGCCGCCGGCACCGTGGCGGTGCTGCTGCCGGGCGCGTTCTACTTCCTGCGTGAAACCCAAAAGCCGCCGGTGGAGCTGCTGCGCGCCGCCGGCGTGCCGATGGCGGTGTCCACCGATCTCAACCCCGGCACCAGCCCGTTCGCCTCCATCCGGCTGGCGATGAACCAGGCCTGCGTGCTGTTCGGCCTGACGCCGGAAGAAGCGTTGGCCGGCGTCACCCGCCACGCGGCGCAAGCCCTGGGCCGCGGCGCCAGCCACGGCCGGCTGGCCGCCGGCCATGTCGCCGACTTGCTGGTGTGGGACATCGATTCGCCGGCCGAGATCGTTTACGGCCTGGGCGACAATCCTTTGCGTCAGCGCGTGTTCCGCGGCGTGGCGCAGCATATGAAAGGCTGTTGAAGCATGAGCGTGGACATGAGTGTTTGGAGCGGCCGGGTCGACGCCGGCGAGGGCGATCTGGCGCGGCGCTGGCATCAGCTGGCGCGTCCCTACGCCGCCGGGCTGGAGCCGGGCGTCGGCATCGTCGGTTTCTCCTGCGACGAGGGCGTGCGCCGCAATCAGGGCCGCGTCGGCGCCGCCGCCGGCCCGACGGCGATCCGCAAGGCGCTGGCCAATCTGGCCTGGCATCAGGCCTTGCCCTTGTGCGACGCCGGCGACGTGGCCTGCGCCGACGGCGACCTGGACGCCGCGCAGGCGCGCTTGGGCGAACAGGTGCGCCGGCTGCGCGCCGACGGCCACTTTCCGCTGGTGCTGGGCGGCGGCCACGAAACCGCCTACGGCACCTGGCGCGGACTGGCGGCCGCGCATCCGGACAAGGTGATAGGCATCGTCAATTTCGACGCCCATTTCGACATCCGCGAAGCGGCCGAAGCCACCTCCGGCACCCCGTTCGCCCAGATCGCCGCCGACTGCGCGCAGGCCGGCCGGCCCTTCCATTATCTGTGCCTGGGCGTGGCCGAGCCGTCCAACACCCAGGCCTTGTTCGCCCGCGCCCGCGCGCTCGGCGTCAAGTGGACGCTGGACAGCGATATGACGCTGGACACCTTGTCCACGGTGCGCAGCGCGATGATGGCCTTCGTCGATCAGGTGGACATCGTCTACCTGACCATAGATCTGGATGTATTGCCCGCCAGCGTGATGCCGGCGGTTTCCGCCCCCGCCGCCATGGGGGTGGCGCTGCCCGTGGTCGAGGCCCTGGTCCGGCGTCTGGCCGAAAGCGGCAAATTGGCGGCCGCCGACCTGGTGGAACTGAACCCGGCCTTCGACATCGACAGCCACGGCGCCAAAACCGCCGCCCGGCTGGCGTGGAGCATAGGCCGGCATCTGAAACAGCCCTGAACCCGTTGATAGCGATAGCGTCATTCCCCGCCCGCCGGGCCACAACCGGCGGCGGGCCTACAAAGGAGAATACCGATGTCCGACCCGCGTTTTGATCCGACCCGCCACATCCGCGCGCCGCGCGGCAGCGAATTGACTTGCAAGAGCTGGCTGACCGAGGCCGCCTACCGCATGATCCAGAACAATCTGGACGCGGAAGTGGCCGAGCACCCGCAAAGCCTGGTGGTGTACGGCGGCATCGGCCGCGCCGCCCGCGATTGGAAGTGCTACGACACCATCCTGGACGTGCTCAAGCGTCTGGAGGACGACGAAACCCTGCTGGTGCAGTCCGGCAAGCCGGTGGGCGTGTTCAAGACCCACGCCGACGCGCCGCGCGTCTTGATCGCCAACTCCAATCTGGTGCCGCACTGGGCCAACTGGGAGCACTTCAACGAGCTGGATAAGAAGGGCCTGATGATGTACGGCCAGATGACGGCCGGCTCCTGGATCTACATCGGCTCGCAAGGCATTGTGCAGGGGACTTACGAAACCTTCTTCGCCGTCGCCAAT
Source organism: Chromobacterium sp. HL1 (assembly GCF_057418835.1). Lineage (NCBI taxonomy): Bacteria > Pseudomonadati > Pseudomonadota > Betaproteobacteria > Neisseriales > Chromobacteriaceae > Chromobacterium > Chromobacterium sp. HL1. Next base: position 4,805,620 of record NZ_CP162399.1, on the reverse strand, counting down.
CAGCATTTTGACGGCAAGCCGCAAGGCCGCTGGATCCTGACCGGCGGTCTGGGCGGCATGGGCGGCGCCCAGCCGCTGGCCGCCACCATGGCCGGCTTCAGCATGATCGCCGTCGAATGCGACGAGACCCGCATCGATTTCCGCCTGAAAACCCGCTATGTGGACCGCAAGGCCAAGACCCTGGACGAGGCGCTGGCCATCATCGACGAGGCCAAGCACAGCGGCAAGGCGGTGTCGGTGGGCTTGCTGGGCAACGCCGCCGACGTGTTCGCGGAGCTGGTGGCGCGCGGCATCACCCCGGACGTGGTCACCGACCAGACCTCGGCCCACGATCCGGTGCACGGCTATCTGCCGCAGGGCTGGACCGTGGAGCAATGGCGCGCCAAGCAGAAGACCTCCGGCGCCGAAATCACCGCCGCCGCCAAGAAATCGATGGCGGCGCAGGTGCGCGCGATGCTGACTTTGCAAGAACGCGGCGCCGCCACGCTGGACTACGGCAACAACATCCGCCAGATGGCGCTGGAAGAGGGCGTGGCCAACGCCTTCGACTTCCCCGGCTTCGTGCCCGCCTATGTGCGTCCGCTGTTCTGCGAGGGCATCGGCCCCTTCCGTTGGGTAGCGCTGTCCGGCGATCCGGAAGACATCTACAAGACCGACCAGAAGGTCAAGGAGCTGATCCCGGACGATCCGCATCTGCATAACTGGCTGGACATGGCCAAGGAGCGCATCAGCTTCCAGGGCTTGCCGGCGCGCATCTGCTGGGTCGGCCTGCAAGACCGCGCCCGTCTGGGCCTGGCCTTCAACGAGATGGTCAAGAACGGCGAATTGAAAGCGCCCATCGTGATCGGCCGCGACCATCTGGATTCCGGCTCGGTGGCCTCGCCCAACCGCGAGACCGAAAGCATGAAGGACGGCTCCGACGCCGTGTCGGACTGGCCGCTGCTGAACGCCTTGCTCAACACCGCCGGCGGCGCCACCTGGGTGTCGCTGCATCATGGCGGCGGCGTGGGCATGGGCTTCTCCCAGCATTCCGGCGTGGTCATCGTCTGCGACGGCAGCGACGCCGCGGCCAAGCGCGTGGGCCGCGTGCTGCGCAACGATCCGGGCACCGGGGTGATGCGTCACGCCGACGCCGGCTACGAGATCGCCGAGCACTGCGCGCGCGAGCAAGGGCTGGACCTGCCGATGTTGAAGCGCTGAGAACCTGTTTACGATCAGCTGCGCGTCGGCAGGATAGATGGAAAAGGGCGTTGAAAGCCGTTTCAGAATGCTCATGTACCATATGACCATTCCGTGTCTTCAGCCGCAACGCCTTGTCCCGCTCTAGCGCGCAAGATCGTAAACCTGTTCTGAATGTAGGAACGCCGCCGCGCTCACGCCGGCGGCGGCTGGCGGCATCCGGGAGGGCCCGGATCCGCGGTCCCGCACGACAAGCTTGTACAAATAAGCGGCGGGGCTGGCAATCGTCTTGCAAAGGAAAAAAACGGTCATGTTGTTCTTGCCCGTCCACTGAGACGCACCGGCGCGTTCGCGCCCGCAGTCCGCATTGCTTCGTCATGACCGGTCGCTCTTTCCGCGTCTTGGTCTTGTGATCCGCCCACGCTGGCTCTACAGTTTGCCGGCGCTGGGTTGCTCAACGAAACATGCCGGGCCGCGGGATGCGGCGTAGCGGGCGCATCCGCGTTCGGTCGGCAAGCGCAGCCATGCCCAGGAGGAGAGAGATGCAAACACAAACACTGACGCGCGGCCTGTCCGCCCGTCACATCCGTTTCATGGCGCTGGGGTCGGCCATCGGCACCGGCTTGTTCTACGGTTCGGCGGCGGCGATACAGATGGCCGGTCCGGCGGTATTGCTGGCCTATTTGATCGGCGGCGCCGCCGTTTACATGGTGATGCGCGCGCTGGGCGAAATGGCGGTGCACAATCCGGTGGCCGGTTCCTTCGGCCATTACGCCACCAGCTACCTGGGCCCCTTGGCCGGGGTGATCACCGGCTGGACCTACGCTTTCGAGATGATCATCGTCTGCCTGGCCGACGTGACCGCCTTCGGCATCTATATGAGTTTGTGGTTTCCGGAAGTGGACCGCTGGGTCTGGGTGCTGAGCATTATCTTTTTCATCGGTGCCTTGAACCTGTGCAGCGTCAAGGTGTTCGGCGAGATGGAGTTCTGGCTGTCCATCGTCAAGGTGGGGGCCATTATCGCGATGATCATAGGCGGCGTGGCCATCATCCTGTTCGGCTTCGGCAGCGCCGAGGCCAGCGGCCTGCATAATTTATGGTCGCACGGAGGCTTCATGCCCAATGGCTGGGGCGGGGTGATCGCCTCGCTGGCGGTGGTGATGTTCGCCTTCGGCGGCATCGAGATCATCGGCATTTCCGCCGGCGAGGCGCAGGACCCGCAGCGCACCATCCCGCGCGCGATCAACGCGGTGCCGGTGCGCATCCTGTTGTTCTACGTGCTGACGCTGACCGTGCTGATGTCCATCTTCCCGTGGCCGAAGATCGGCAGCCAGGGCAGCCCCTTCGTGCAGATTTTCGAAAGCCTGGGCATTCCCGCCGCCGCCCACATTCTGAACGCGGTGGTGATCTCGGCGGCGATTTCGGCGATCAACAGCGACATCTTCGGCGCCGGCCGCATGTTGTACGGCATGGCGCGTCAGGGCCAGGCGCCGCAAAGCTTCGCCAAGCTGTCGGCCAACGGCGTGCCGTGGATGACGGTGCTGGTGATGGCCGCCGCCTTGCTGCTCGGCGTGGTGCTCAACTACCTGATGCCCAAGGACGTGTTCCTGCTGATCGCCTCCATCGCCACCTTCGCCACGGTGTGGGTATGGCTGATGATTCTGCTGTCTCAGGTGGCGATGCGTCGCCAGATGAGCAAGGAGCAGGCGGCGGAGCTGAAATTCCCGGTGCCGTTCTGGCCGTACGCGCCGCTGGCGGCGATAGGGTTCATGCTGTTCGTGATCGGCGTGCTCGGTTACTTCGAGGATACCCGCTCCGCGCTGCTGGTGGGCGCCGCTTGGGTGGCGCTGGTGGTGGCCGGCCACTTCCTGTGGAGCCGGGTGCTGGCGCCCGGCGCGGAGGCGGAGGCTCGGCGCGACGCCGCCTAAAGGCGCGGCGCAAGGTTTTCTGTCCGGCGGGCGCGGGCTCGCCGGAACATTCAAGCCGCTTGTCGGCAGGGCGCGATAACACAAGACCAGCGCTCACCGCGGCAAGCGGCGCTGCAAACGCTTTAGAAGGAGAATCTCAAGATGGTATTGAACATCGTTCCCGGCACGCTCAGCCTGGCCGAGCTGCGCCGCGTTTCACGTGAAACCGATCTGCAACTGCATCTGGACCCGTCCAGCCACGCCGGCATCGACGCCTCCGCCGCCACCGTGGCGCGGGTGCTGTCCGAAGGCCGCACCGCCTACGGCATCAACACCGGTTTCGGCCTGTTGGCCAATACCCGCATCGCGCCGGAAGAGCTGGAGCTGTTGCAGCGCTCCATCGTACTGTCGCACGCCGCCGGCATCGGCGCGCCGATGGACGAATCCACGGTGCGCCTGGTGATGGCCTTGAAGATCAACTCGCTGGCGCGCGGTTTTTCCGGCATCCGCCGGCTGGTGATCGAGGCGCTGATCACCCTGTTCAACCAGCGCATCTACCCGGTGATCCCGCAGAAGGGCTCGGTGGGCGCGTCCGGCGATCTGGCGCCGCTGTCGCATATGAGCGCGGTGCTGATCGGCGAGGGCGAAGCCTTCGTCAACGGCACCCGCGTGCCGGGCGCGGTGGCGATGCGCTCCGCCGGCCTGGAACCCATCACTCTGGCGCCCAAGGAAGGCCTGGCCTTGCTGAACGGCACTCAGGCGTCCACCGCCTTCGCGCTGGAAGGCCTGTTCGCCGCGGAAGACCTGTACGCCTCGGCTTCGGTGGCCGGCGCGCTGTCGGTGGAAGCCGCGCTGGGCAGCCGCACCCCGTTCGACGAGCGCATCCACGCGGTGCGCGGCCACGCCGGCCAGATCGACGCCGCCCGCATCTACCGCGATCTGCTGGAGCATAGCGAGATCGAGGGCTCGCACGAGAACTGCGGCAAGGTGCAAGACCCGTATTCGCTGCGCTGTCAGCCGCAAGTGATGGGCGCCTGCCTGACCCAGATCCGCCAGGCCGCCGCGGTGCTGACGGTGGAGGCCAACTCGGTGTCCGACAACCCGCTGGTGTTCGCCGCCGACAACGACATCCTGTCCGGCGGCAATTTCCACGCCGAGCCGGTGGCCTTCGCCGCCGACAACCTGGCCTTGGCCCTGGCCGAAATCGGCTCGCTGTCCGAGCGCCGGATGGCGCTGCTGATCGACAGCAATCTGTCCAAGCTGCCGCCCTTCCTGGTCAACAACGGCGGGGTCAACTCCGGCTTCATGATCGCCCAGGTCACCGGCGCGGCCCTGGCTTCGGAAAACAAATCGCTGGCGCACCCGGCCTCGGTGGACAGCCTGCCCACCTCGGCCAACCAGGAAGACCACGTGTCCATGGCCACTTTCGCCGGCCGTCGTCTGCGCGACATGGCCGGCAACACCGCCGGCATCCTGGCGGTGGAATTGCTGGCCGCCTGCCAGGGCGTGGACTTCCGCGCGCCGCACAAAACCTCGGCCAAGCTGGAAGCGGCCAAGGCCGAGTTGCGCGAACAGGTGAGCTTCTACGACAAGGACCGCTACTTCGCGCCGGACATCGAGAAAGCCGCCGCGTTGGTGGCCAGCGGCTCTTACAACCGCTTCGTCGAAGCCGGCCTGCTGCCCTCGCTGTAAGCGCCGCCGCAGCCGCAAAAAAAAGCCCGCCTGACGGCGGGCTTTTCTTATTCAACGGCCTTTAGAACACCACCGGCTCGTCCGGACGCGCCGGCACCGCGGATTGGCCGAAGATATCCTTCCAGCCGGTGTAGGCGGTCACGTACAGCACCGGGAACCAGAGCAAGAGGCCCAGACCCAGCGGAATCATCGCGATGAAGGCCAGTACCGCCAGCATCAGGCCGCTGACCAGCACCGCGCCCCAGTTGGCGAGGCCGGCTTGCAAGCTGGTGCGGATCGCTTGCCACGGGCCGGCCTGGTTCAGCGTCACCAGCGCCGGCGCGAACCAGTAAGCCAGGCTGACCAGGAAGATGGCCACTCCGCCGATGAAGGCGAACAGCGCGATGGGGCCGGCGATCACCGGGATCGCGTTGGGATCGCTCTTGGCCACGCTCACGCCCATCGCGCCCATCAACAGGCCCAGCACCACGCCGATGACGATCAGGATGGCCAGGTAGAGCATGCCCACATTGATCAGCGGCCGCAGCGCGGTCTTGAAACCGGCGAACAGATCGCCCAGTTCCAGCTCCGAGCCCTGCTCGCATTTCTTCGCCGCCAGGATGAAGCCGGCGGCGAACACCGGCGCCAGGAAGAAGGACAGCGGGCCGCCCAGCAAGGGGATCATGTTGACGATGAAATTGATCACCAGATAGGCCAGCGCCAGCAGGACCCAGGTCAGCGGCTGCTGGCGGACGATGTAAAAGGCCTCCACGATCCAGCGCCAGCCGCGTCCGAAAGCGACTTTGCGCGGAGCGGGTAGGGCATCGAATGATTGCATCGAAATCTCCAAAAAGGTTGTGGCGATCGAGCCGGCGGCGCTTGGCCGCGTCGGCCGGTTCGTTTTTTTTCGCGGCTAAAGACAGAGCCAGACTGACAGCGATTTGCGTCGCGGGTTTCCCTGCCGGCGCGTCCGTCGCGCATTCTGCCCATTCGTCATCGGCGGAACCCGGCGCGGAGTCGCTCGCAGGCTTTTGATTCAAAATGCATTTTATGCCGGCCTGGGCATTATCTTGCAAAACGGCCGCATCCGGCTATTTTTCATGCCCCTTCATGCCGCAGCGGTATTCCGCGCGGCGGGGCGGTTGCCGCCAATGGTGAAAATCGGCGATAATTCCATGATTTTGCGACGGTTGGTCCATGCCGGAGGCATGTTCGGATGGCGCGGCCGTCGTCCCGGTTTCCACACAAGTCTTGAGGTTTTCCCGAAATGGTCACCCGTACCGAGCTTGCCAACGCCATCCGTTTCCTGTCCATGGATGCCGTTGAAAAAGCCAAATCCGGTCACCCCGGCGCCCCGATGGGGATGGCAGACATCGCGGAAGTATTGTGGCGCGATCACCTGAAACACAACCCGGCCAATCCCAACTGGCCAGACCGCGACCGCTTCGTGCTGTCCAACGGTCACGGTTCCATGTTGATCTACAGCCTGTTGCACCTCACCGGTTACGACCTCTCCATCGAAGACCTCAAGCAGTTCCGTCAGCTTCACTCCAAGACTCCCGGCCATCCCGAATACGGCTACGCTCCCGGCATTGAAACCACCACCGGCCCGCTGGGCCAGGGCATCACCAACGCGGTGGGCATGGCGCTGGCCGAGAAAATGCTGGCGTCGCAGTTCAACCGCGACGGCCATCAGATCGTAGACCATCACACTTACGCCTTCCTGGGCGACGGTTGCCTGATGGAGGGCATCAGCCACGAAGCGTGCTCGCTGGCCGGCACCTGGGGGCTCAACAAGCTGATCGCCTTCTGGGACGACAACGGCATCTCCATCGACGGTCATGTGGAAGGCTGGTTCACCGACGACACCCCGGCCCGCTTCGAAGCCTACGGCTGGCAGGTGATCAAGAACGTCAACGGCCACGATCCGGTGGAAGTGGCCACCGCCATCGCCACCGCGCAAAAGGAAAGCGCGCGTCCGACGCTGATCTGCTGCAAGACCACCATCGGTTTTGGCGCGCCCACCAAGCAAGGCAGCCACGATTGCCACGGCGCGCCGCTGGGCGCGGCCGAAATCGCCGCCGCGCGCGAAGGCCTGAACTGGCCGCACGCGCCGTTCGAGATCCCGGCCGAGATCTACGCCGAGTGGAGCGCGCGCGACAAGGGCGCGCTGGCCGAGATCGAATGGAACAAGCGCTTCGACGCCTACCGCGCGGCCTTCCCGGAACTGGCCGCCGAATTCAGCCGCCGCATGCAGGGCGAGCTGCCGTCCGGCTGGGAAGAGACCAAGGCCGCCGCGCTGGCCAAGATCGCCGACGCCGCCCAGACCGTGGCCACCCGCAAGGCCAGCCAGATCGCGCTGGAAGCGCTGTCGCCGGCGCTGCCGGAATTCGTCGGCGGTTCCGCCGACCTGACCGGCTCCAACCTGACCAACTGGTCCGGCTCCAAGTGGATTGACCGCGACGGCCAGGGCAACTACATCAGCTACGGCGTGCGCGAGTTCGGCATGGCCGCCATCATGAACGGCATGACCCTGCACGGCGGCCTGCGTCCGTACGGCGGCACCTTCCTGATGTTCAGCGAATACGCGCGCAACGCCTTGCGCATGGCTTCGCTGATGAAGATCAACCCGATCTTCGTGTTCACCCACGATTCCATCGGCCTGGGCGAAGACGGCCCCACCCACCAGCCGGTGGAGCAAGTGGCCACGCTGCGCTACATCCCCAACCACCACACCTGGCGTCCGTGCGACACCGCCGAAACCGCGGCGGCCTGGGCGCACGCCGTCGAGCAGAAGACCACGCCGAGCAGCATGGTGCTGAGCCGCCAGAACCTGCCCTTCGTCGCCCGCGACGCGGCGCAGCTGGCCGCCATCCAGAAGGGCGGCTATGTGCTGCGCGACGCCGCCGGCGCCCGCGCGGTGCTGATCGCCACCGGTTCCGAAGTGGAACTGGCGCTGAAGGCGCAGGAGGCGCTGGCGGCGGAAGGCGTCGCCGTGCGCGTGGTGTCCATGCCGTGCACCAATGTGTTCGACCGTCAGGACAAGGCCTGGCGCGACAGCGTGCTGCCGGCGGGCCTGCCGCGGCTGGCGATCGAAGCCGGCCACCCGGACTTCTGGCGCAAATACGTGGGCCTGGACGGCGATGTGGTCGGCATCGACCACTTCGGCGAATCCGCCCCGGCCCCGCAGCTGTTCCAGGCCTTCGGCTTCACCGTCGACAATGTAGTGGCCAAGACCAAAGCGCTGCTGTGATGTAAAGACAGGCCATTGCGAAAGCAATGGCCTTTTGTTCGCCGTTTCATGTAGTGGACGCACTACACAACACGCGGAGCGCCGGCCGGGAAACCGGGCGCTCCGGATCGTCCCCAGGAGATTTAGAAGCATGACTATCCGCATCGCCATCAATGGTTACGGCCGCATCGGCCGCCAGGTACTGCGCGCCATCTACGAAAACCAGCTGCATGACGATTTCAAAGTAGTGGCCGTCAACGCCACCGGCGATCTCAACATCAATGCCCACCTGACCAAGTTCGACACCGTGCACGGCCGTTTCCCCGGCGAGGTCGAGCAGGACGACGCCCACCTGATCCTGAACGGCGACAAAATCCCGTTCTTCAGCACCCGCAACCCGGCGGAACTGCCGTGGAAAGCGCTGGACGTGGATCTGGTGCTGGAATGCACCGGCGCCTTCACCAGCAAGGAAAAATGCCAGGCCCACCTGGACGCCGGCGCCAAGAAGGTGCTGATTTCCGCGCCGGGCGGCGACGATGTCGACGCCACCATCGTTTACGGCGTCAATCACGACGTGCTGAAGCCGGAAATGACCGTGGTGTCCAACGCCAGCTGCACCACCAACTGCCTGGCCCCGGTGGCCAAGGCGCTGCACCAGGCCATCGGCATCAAGAAAGGCTTGATGACCACCATTCACGCCTTCACCAACGACCAGGTGCTGACCGACGTCAAGCACAAGGACCTGCGCCGCGCCCGCTCCGCCACCGACAATATGATTCCGACCAAGACCGGCGCGGCCAAGGCTGTGGGCCTGGTGCTGCCGGAGCTGAAGGGCAAGCTGGACGGTTTCTCGGTGCGCGTGCCCACCATCAACGTGTCGCTGGTGGACCTGACGTTCAGCGCCGCGCGCGACACCACCAAGGACGAGGTCAACGACATCCTGAAGGAAGCGTCCAACGGCGCGATGAAGGGCATCCTGGGCTACAACACCCTGCCGCTGGTGTCCGGCGACTTCAACCACACCGAGGAAGCCTCCACCTTCGACTCCACGCTGACCAAGGTGACCGGCGGCAATATGGTGAAAGTGCTGGCCTGGTACGACAATGAATGGGGTTTCAGCTGCCAGATGCTGCGCACCGCGCGCGCGATGTTCGCTTGCTGACGACGAAGTGATCCAGGAAATCCGGGCCGGCATGCGTTGCCGGCCCGGATTTTTTGCGTCCGCTAGCGCGGGCGCTACATCCACCGGCATTTGATTGGTGTTAAGGTAGGGCCGTTTTTTTGGCATACACTTGCCGGGCGATCGCCGATATCGCCCCCCGCTGAACCGCCGTCACAGGAGAGCAGCATGCGACAGAACCAAGCATTGTCCCGCCCGGAAAAATGGGTTCGGCTGGCCTCCTGGCTGGTGGCTTTGGTGTTCGCGGGCTTTCTGTCCAATCTGGGCGAGCTGGTGATCCGCGATCTGTTCTACGTGCCGGACGGCGGCCCGCCGCAGCTGGAAACGCTGCAGCGGCAGGCCGGCATCGAGCCGCTGCGGCAGCGGCAGCAGGTCTTGCAGCGCCAGAACGACGCGCAGCGCGCCCAGCTGGAAAACCTCGGCGCCACCCGCGAGCAGCTGGAGCGCAATTACCAGACTCAGCGCAAGGGCCTGGCCAACTGGCTGGCCAGCCGCGCCGCCAGCGCCGATCCGCAGCAAAGCGCCGAAGTCAGCCGCCGCACCCGGGAACTGGACGCCCTGCAGGCGCAGATCCTGCAATGGCAGCAGAAGGAAGACCGGGCGAGCGACGGCCTGCGCGCGCTGGAGCGGAACCGGCAAACGCTGCAAGAAGAGATCGCCCGGGTGGATGCCGTCGCCCAGGACCGTTACCAGCAGGCCTACCAGCGTTTCGAGTTGAAAGTCTTCCTGCTGCGGCTGGCGGTGATCTTGCCGCTGCTCTTGCTGGCGGTATGGCTGTTCAGCCGCTATCGGACGCATCGCTACTGGTTCTTCGTTTACGGCTTCGGCCTGTTCGCGCTGTTCGCCTTCTTCGTCGAACTGCTGCCCTATCTGCCCAATTTCGGCGGCTATGTGCGGCTGGCGGTGGGCATCGCGCTGACGGTGTTCGCCGGCCTGCGCATGATTCAGGCCTTCCAGCGCTACGCCGAGAAAAAGCGCGCCGAGCTGCAGCAAAGCCAGAGCGAGCGCGCGCGCCACGTGGCCTACGCCCAGGCCTTGGGCGCCTACCAGAAGAAAACTTGCCCGTCCTGCGACCATCAATACAATATTGCCGGCGACGACGCCGACTACTGCGTGCACTGCGGCCTGCAGCTGTTCCGCGGCTGCGACTGCGGCGCGCGCAATTTCGCCTTTTTTCCGTACTGCAAAAAATGCGGCCGCCCCGGCGCCAAGCCGGAGCCTGCGCCGATGAATCAATCGACAAGCGAATCCAAACCCGAGCGAGCGAACGATGAAATTCAATAAACTTTCCGAACAGGCCCTGGCCGGCAAGCGCGTGCTGATCCGCGTGGACATGAACGTGCCGGTGAAAAACGGCGTCATCGGCGACGATACCCGCATCCGCGCCAGCCTGCCGTCCATCGAGCTGTGCCTGAAAGCCGGCGCCGGCGTGATCCTGATGACCCATCTGGGCCGCCCCACCGAGGGCGAGCCCAAGCCGGAAGACAGCCTGGCGCCGGTGGTGGAGCGCCTGTCCGGCCTGCTGGGCCGGCCGGTGCGCCTGGTGGCGGACTGGCAGTCCGGCCTCAGCGTGGCGCCCGGCGAAGTGGCGATGCTGGAAAACGTGCGCCTGAACAAGGGCGAGAAAAAGAACAACGCCGACCTGGGCCGCGCCTACGCCGCCTTGTGCGACGTGTTCGTCAACGACGCCTTCGGCACCGCCCACCGCGCCGAAGCTTCCACCCACGCGGTGGCCCAGTTCGCGCCGGCCGCCTGCGCCGGCGTGCTGCTCTCCGCCGAGCTGGAAGCGCTGGGCAAGGCCTTGCAAGCGCCGGCGCGGCCGCTGGTGGCCATTGTCGCCGGCTCCAAGGTGTCCACCAAGTTGACCATTCTGGAATCGCTGGCCGACAAGGTGGACCAGTTGATCGTGGGCGGCGGCATCGCCAACACCTTCTTGCTGGCCGAGGGCAAGGCCATAGGCAAATCGCTGGCCGAAGCCGAGCTGGTGGACGAGGCCAAAAAAGTGATCGCCAAGATTCGCGCCCGCGGCGGCGATGTGCCGTTGCCGGCTGACGTGGTCTGCGCCAAGGAGTTCGCCGAAACCGCCGCCGCCGTGACCAAGAGCGCGGCGGAGGTGGAGGCCGACGACATGATTCTGGACATCGGCCCGGATTCCGCGCAGGCCTTGGCCGCCATCATCGCCCAGGCCGGCACCGTGGTGTGGAACGGCCCGGTGGGCGTGTTCGAGTTCGAGCAGTTCGGCGGCGGCACCAAGACCCTGGCCCAGGCCATCGCGGCCTCGCCGGCCTTCTCCATCGCCGGCGGCGGCGACACCCTGGCCGCCATCGCCAAGTACGGCATCACCGACGATATCAGCTACATCTCCACCGGCGGCGGCGCCTTCCTGGAGTTCCTGGAAGGCAAGGAGTTGCCGGCGGTGGCCATCCTGGCCGAGCGCGCGGGCTGAGGGGAAAAAGGCTATCGGGATGAATGGCTTGCGTTACACTGGCGTATTCGCCGCCGTTTCATTCTGATGGCCCACCCGCCGGAGATATCCATGTCGCTCAATACCTGGTTGCTGTTCGTCACCACTGTGTTTTTCGTCTCGGCCACGCCCGGCCCCAATATGCTGCTGGCGATGACCCACGGCATTCACTACGGGGTGCGGCGCACGCTGATGACTTGTCTTGGCCTGATGACGGCGCTGGGTTTGATCATGTTCGGCTCCGCCGCCGGACTGGGCGCGGTGCTGGCCACCTCCGAACTGCTGTTTTCCTTGGTAAAATACGCCGGCGCCGCGTATTTGATCTATCTGGGGATCAAGACCTGGCGCAGCCAGCCGCAGCCGGTGGAGGAAATCCGCGAGGCGGCGGCCGGCAAGCACACGCCCTGGGGCATGTTCCGCACCGGCTTTCTGGTGGCGATGAGCAATCCCAAGGCCTTTATCTTTTTTACCGCGCTGTTCCCGCAGTTCATGAACGCGCAGCAGCCGCAGGGGCCGCAGTTGGCGATCCTGGCGGCGACGTTTTACGTGATCGAGGCGTCCTGGCAGCTGGCTTACGCCGGCGGCGGCGCGCGTTTGGCCGGCTGGCTGAACAGCGCGCGGCGCCTCAAGCTGGTCAACAAAGTGTCCGGCGGCGCTTTCGTCGGCGCCGGCCTGTTGTTGTCCGGCGTGTCCAGACACTGAATTGATGAATTCGCCTCGGGCCGCCGCGCGGTCCGGGCGCCAACCATGCTCCGCCCCGGCGGAGCAGTTTGCGGAGATTGAACACCATGGCTCTCGTTTCCATGCGTCAGCTGCTGGACCACGCAGCGGAATTCGGCTACGGCCTGCCGGCCTTCAACGTCAACAACCTGGAGCAGATGCGCGCCATCATGGAGGCCGCCGACAAGGTGAACGCCCCGGTGATCGTGCAGGCCTCCGCCGGCGCGCGCAAATACGCCGGCGCGCCCTTCCTGCGCCACATGATCCTGGCCGCGGTGGAAGAGTTCCCGCACATCCCGGTGGTGATGCACCAGGACCACGGCACCAGCCCGGACGTGTGCCAGCGTTCTATCCAGCTCGGCTTCTCCTCGGTGATGATGGACGGCTCGCTGAAAAGCGACGGCAAGACCCCGGCCGATTACGCCTACAACGTGGACGTGACCCGCACCGTGGTTAATTTCGCCCACGCCTGCGGCGTGTCGGTGGAAGGCGAGATCGGCTGCCTGGGCAGCCTGGAAACCGGCATGGCCGGCGAAGAAGACGGCGTGGGCGCCGAAGGCGTGCTGGACCACAGCCAGCTGCTGACCGATCCGGAAGAAGCCGCCCAGTTCGTCAAGGACACCGGCGTGGACGCGTTGGCCATCGCCATCGGCACCAGCCACGGCGCTTACAAATTCAGCAAGAAGCCCACCGGCGACGTGCTGCGCATCGACCGCATCAAGGAAATCCACGCCCGCATCCCCAACACCCACCTGGTGATGCACGGCTCCTCCAGCGTGCCGCAGGAATGGCTGCAGATCATCAACGAGTTCGGCGGCGATCTGGGCGAAACCTACGGCGTGCCGGTGGAAGAGATCGTGGAAGGCATCAAGCACGGCGTGCGCAAGGTCAATATCGACACCGACCTGCGCCTGGCCTCCACCGGCGCCATCCGCCGCTTCCTGGCCCAGCATCCGGCCGAGTTCGATCCGCGCAAATACCTGAAAGTGTCCACCGACGCGATGCGCGACATCTGTATCGCCCGCTACGAAGCCTTCGGCTCCGCCGGTCAGGCCAGCAAGATCAAGGCGATCAACCTGGACGCCATGGCCAATAAATACCTGAAGGGCGAGCTGGCGCAGATCGTCAAGTAAGGCCAAGTTCTTCTTCTTGGATCAGCCCGCCGCGAGCGGGCTTTTTTGCGGGCGGGCGCCTAGCCACCTTGACGTATTGGAGGCCCGGCGCGGATTGCTTACACTGCGGTATCCGCTCAACTGCGCAGAGGCAGGCGATGAAACTGAATCTTTTGTATTTTGCCCGCTTGCGGGACGAGTTCGGCCTGGAGAGCGAACATTTGGACAGCGACGCGGCCACGGTGGAGGAACTGCTGGTGGAGTTGCGGCTGCGCGGCGAGGCCTGGTCGCGGGAACTGGCCGCCGACCGGGTGTTCCGCGTGGCGGTGAACCAGCAGATGGCGCGCCTGGACGCCGTTCTGAGCGACGGCGACGAAGTGGCGGTGTTTCCGCCGGTGACCGGAGGATGAGCATGGACGCGTTCACGGTGCGGGTGCAGCCGCAGCGTTTCAGCGCCGGCGTGGAAATCGACGCGCTGTCCGGTAACCCGGCCTGCGGCGCGGTGGTCAGCTTCAGCGGGCTGGTGCGCGATTACGGCGACAGCCGCGATGTGACGGCGCTGGAGCTGGAGCATTATCCGGGCATGACCGAAAAGGCCTTGGAGGCCATCGTGGAGGAAGCGCGCCGGCGTTGGCCGCTGCAGGCGGCCACCGTCATCCATCGCGTGGGGCGGCTGGCGCTGGGCGAGCCCATCGTGCTGGTGGCGGTGGCCAGCAGCCACCGCCGCGACGCCTTCGCCGCCGCGGAATTCCTGATGGACTATCTGAAGCAGGACGCGCCGTTCTGGAAAAAGGAAATCCTGGCGGACGGCCGCGAGCGCTGGGTGGAGGCCAAACACAGCGACGCCCAGGCGGCGGAACGCTGGCAATGAGCCACCAGGCGCTGATTCTGGCCGGCGGCCGCGCCACGCGCATGGGCGGCGCCGACAAGGGCCTGGCGATATTGTCCGGGCGGCCGCTGCTGGCGCACGCCTTGTCCGCCTTGTCCGCGCAGACGCCGCCGCCCGAACGGGTGTGGATCTCGGCCAATCGCAATCTGGACGTGTACGCCGGCTTTGGCTGCCCGCTGCTGCCGGACAGTCTGCCGGATTATCCGGGGCCGCTGGCCGGGGTGCTGGCGGCCTTGGAGCGCGAGGACGGCGGGGTCTGGCTGGTGATGCCTTGCGACGCGGTGCGGCTGCCGGCCGATTTCTCGCGCCGGCTGCTGGCGGAAGTGGCGAGCGGCCGCCAGGCCGCCAGCGCGCGCGACCGCGAAGGCTGGCATCCCAGCCTGCTGGCGCTGGGGCCCGGCCTCCGCGCCGGGCTGGCCGCCTATCTGGCCGGCGGCGGCCGTTCCATCCGTGGTTGGCTGGCCGGTCTTAACCATGTCGAAGTCGGCTTCGACCATCTCTTTCCCAATCTCAACACTGCGGATGCGCTGGCGGCGCTGGAGTCGGAGCCGCGCGCCGACTGAGGCCGCATGGCGATTTGTTTCGCATCATGAAAGTTTTAACTCTTTGTCATTTTGTTTTGCTATAGTGCGCGCGATCGGAGCGTCCATCGCGGTCCATGGCAGTGGACGGACGTCTCCTCATTCGGTCGCGGCCGGCGGCGCCGGCGCGCGCGACAACAAACAAGACAAGGATGCGTTTCGTGAAACTGAAAACCATGAGCTTGTGCCTGGCGGCGAGCCTGGCGCTGTTCGGCTGTTCCGCCGGCTCCGGCGGCTGGGGGCCGGGCGACCAGAACACCGGCGTCTCGCGCCAGCCGGTGGCGGTGAAGATGATCGCCTTCAACGATTTCCACGGCAATCTGGACATGCCTGGCCAACTGACGGTGCCGGATCCGGCCGACCCGAGCAAGACGATCAAGATCAACGCCGGCGGCGTTGATTACCTGGCGGCCTGGGTGCAATCGCTGCGCGCCAAATCGCCCAACACCGTGGTGGTGTCGGCCGGCGATCTGATCGGCGCCAGCCCGCTGGTGTCCGGCCTGTTCCACGACGAGCCCACCATCGAGGCGATGAATCTGCTGGGCCTGGACCTCAACGCCGTCGGCAACCATGAGTTCGACGATGGCCAGCAGGAATTGCTGCGCATGCAGAACGGCGGCTGCAAGACGGGCGTGCCCACCACCTCCTGCCAGAACGGCAAGTTCGCCGGAGCCAAGTTCAAGTTTCTGGCGGCCAATGTCAAGAAAAGCGACGGCGGCACCTTGTTCCCCGCTTACGAGATCAAGAAGTTCGGCGGCATCCCGGTGGCCTTCATCGGCATGACGCTGAAAGGCACGCCGGAAATCGTGTCGCCGGACGGCATCAAGGGGCTGAGCTTCCAGGACGAGGCGGCCACGGTGAATCAGCTGATTCCGCAACTGAAACGTCAGGGCGTGTCCGCCGTGGTGGTGGTGGTGCACGAGGGCGGCTATCAAAGCGGCAATTTCAATGAATGCAACGGCGTGTCCGGCCCCATCGTCGACATCGTCAAGAAGCTGGACCCGGCGGTGAAGCTGGTGGTCACCGGCCACACCCATCAGGCCTACAACTGCGTGATCGACGGCCGCCGGGTGACCAGCGCCAAGAACTACGGTCAGTTGTTCACCGAGATCGACTTCGTGCTGGACCCGGCCACCCGCGACGTCAAGCCCGGCTCCATCCAGGCGCAGAACCGGGTGGTGGCGCGCGACATCGCGCCGCTGGCCTCGGTCAGCAATCTGGTCAAGCTGTACAAGGACTTGGTGGCCCCGGTGGCCAACCGCGTGGTGGGCCAGGCGGCGGGCGCCCTGGACCGCACTCCGTCCGCGGCCGGCGAAACCGTGCTGGGCGACGTGGTGGCCGACGCGCAATTGGCGGCCGGCGCCGCCCAGGGCGCGGTGGTGGCCTTCATGAATCCGGGCGGCGTGCGCGCCGACAT
Source organism: Chromobacterium sp. HL1 (assembly GCF_057418835.1). Lineage (NCBI taxonomy): Bacteria > Pseudomonadati > Pseudomonadota > Betaproteobacteria > Neisseriales > Chromobacteriaceae > Chromobacterium > Chromobacterium sp. HL1. The sequence goes on along the minus strand of NZ_CP162399.1, from coordinate 4,789,268 downwards.
CCTTCCCGGCGTCGGCGGCGCTGTGACGTACAACCAATTGTTCACCACCCAGCCCTTCGGCAATGTGATGACCACGCTGACCCTGAGCGGCGCGCAGATCGACCAGCTGCTGGAGCAGCAATGGAGCGATCCGTCCAAGGTCAAGATTCTGCAAGTGTCCAAGGGATTCAGCTATAGCTGGAGCCTGTCGGCGCCGGCGGGCGCCAAGGTGGACATCGCCAGCATCAAGATCAACGGCGTGGCCATCGATCCGCAGGCCAGCTACCGGGTGCAGGTCAACAACTTCATCGCCGGCGGCGGCGACGGCTTCACCGTGCTGACCCAGGGGAGCAACCGGGTGGGCGGCGGCGTGGACGTGGACGTGCTGGAGAGCTATTTCGCCAGCGCTTCGCCAGTGGCGGTGCCGGCGCTGAACCGCATCACGCGGCTGCCTTGATGTTCCGGCGCGGCTTCAGCCGCCGCGCCGCAAACCGCCGCGGGCGTCCAGCTCGCGGTACACCCGCAGCGCCACCCAGGCGTCGTTGCCGGCGTAGGCTTGTTGCGCCGGCGTCAGCGGCAGTTTGGACCAGTTGGTGGTGGACAGCTTCTTGGATTTGCGGAAGTACTGGCCGAACAGCCGCGCCACCGCCTGCACCGCGCCGACGGTGATGCGCGCATCGTCGCTGGAGAAGTGGTCCACTAGATCCAGCACCCGGCCGCAGCGGATGCCCAGCCGCTGTTGCAGCAGCGTCTGGTCCGAACTGAGCTCGAAGCCCACCAAGAGCCGCTGAGGGTCTTCCAGCAGGGTTTTCAGCTCCGGCGCGCACTGGCCGTCCTGCACCGGGAACAGCCAGGCGCGGTCGTCGCAGGCCAGCTGGACCAGGTGCGGACCGGTCGGTTTTTCGCCCTTGTGGAAAGTGGGGCGGGATTCGGTGTCGAAGCCCAGCTCCGCGCAGCCGGCCAGGTCCCGCAACGCGGCGGCGGCCAGCTCCGGCGTGGCGGCCAGCCGCACCTGTTCCGGCGTCAGGCCGGCGAACAGCGGCAGCGCCTTGATCTCCTCGCGGGGAATTTGTCGGGTTGGCAACATGGCGGACTCGCTGACTTGAGGGTAATTTGCAACCTTACCGCATTTAATGACGATGGTCAGGCATAAGCTGTCATATTTTTTGACGGCACCAGCAGGAGATGCCCAACAGCGGCGGCAATATCCTGTAGTATCGTCGGCATGCCTAATTCTTCACGTTATCTTGGCCGGCAGGCAATCGTCGACCGCCAGCAGCAGCTGGTGGCCTATGAACTATTGTTCCGTTCCAGCCCGGCCAATTTCGCCTTGGTGCGCGACGATCTGCTCGCCAGCGCCGAGGTGCTGCGCAACGCCTTCGGAGAGCTGGGCTGCGCGGATGTGTTGGGCCAGTTCCCCGGCTTCATCAACGCCAGCGCCGATTTGTTGCAAGATCCCATCCTGGACCAATTGCCGGCGGAGCGGCTGGTGTTGGAAATCCTGGAAACGGTGACCGTCACCCAGGACTTGCTGCAACGCATGGCCTTGTTGCGCCAGCGCGGCTTTCGCCTGGCGTTGGACGACGTGATCCACCTGGGGCCGGATCAGGCGGCGATGCTGCCGCTGGTGGACATCGTCAAAGTGGACGTGGCGGCGGTGGAAGCGGAACGCTTGCCGGAACTGATGGCGCAATTGAGCGATTTCGACGGCATCCTGCTGGCGGAAAAGGTGGACAGCCGCGAGCAGTTCGAACGTTGCCGCGCGCTGGGCTTCCATTGGTTCCAGGGCTATTTTCACGGCCGGCCGGTGGTGTTGAGCAGCGCGGACGCGCCTTAGCGCCGTTTTCGCTTCACTGCGCCTTGATCGGTTTGTGGTAGGCCAGGCTGGCGGCGCGGGTCTCCGCCACGATGCGCTCGAACTCCCCGCTGTCCTGCAAGGCCTTCAGGCCGCGATTGAAACGTTCCACCAACTCCGGGCCCTGGCGGTGCTTGCGCCAGATCACCACGTGCAGCGGCGCCACCCAGAACGATTTGCTCTGCGGCTCCAATTGCTGGGCCAGCCGCGGCTGGAAGTTGCGGGCGATCAGGTATTGGCCCACTTCCACGTCGATGGGGAATAAGTCGATGCGGCCGGCCAGCAGCTTGCGCAGATTGGTGACGTCGTCCGGCGCCATGTCCGGAATCAGGTGGCCGGCCTTGACCTGCCGGTTGAACTCGTCGGAATAGAAGTTGCCGACCGTGACGCCCACCCGCGCGTGGCGCAGATTGGACAGATCGTTCCAGGGAAAACTGGCGCTGCGGCGCTGGAAAAACACCATGCGCGCATGCAACACCGGTTGGGTGAACAGCAGGTCCTGCTTGCGTTCCGGCGTCGGCGCCCAGCCGAAGCTGCCGTCCACGGTGCCGTTGCGCGCCGATTGCAGCGTGCGGTTGTTGGGGTAGTAACGGAAGGCGACGTCGACGTTGGCGCGGGCGAAGGCCTCTTTGACCAAACGCGACAAAATGCCGTCGTACGGCAGTTCCTTGCCCATATAGGGCGGCCACTCCTGGTTGGACAGGGTGATTTTCAGACGTGGCGCGGCCTGCGGCTGAGCTGCCGCCAGCAGGACTACAGCCAGGCTGCCCAGCAGCCAGCTGCGAAGTCTCATCATTTCCCCGAATCCTTGCTCGATCTGTGCGCGCGGCATGCGTGCTGCCCGTGCGGAGCGCGGCGCGCGCCGTCTCCGCTCGATATTGTTGTCGGCCCCAAGGGCCTATTGCTGAATCGTAGGCAGGTTTGGCGTCCGGCGTAAAGCGCTTCCATCGCCGCGGGGTCGGCGAAGAAGCGCGGCGGCGGCCGCGCCGCAAGGGCGCGGCGCCGCTTGCGCGGGCTTAGAGCCGCTAACAAAACCTCGCAGAGAACCTGAGCCAAGGCGCGCCGACGTAGGCAGTACTAGTCGTACGACAAGGAGGCGCAACGCTGGATCAGGGGTTTTGTTAGCGGGTCTTAGAGCCTGTTCAAAGTCTCGCGAGCAAGGGCGGGACAAGGCGAAAACAAGCGAAAAAGCGGAATGTACACGTGGTACATGAGCATCTTGAGCTTGTTTTCAACGCCGTATCGCCGAAGCACAGCAGACTATGAACGGGTTCTTAGCGGCCTTTCGGCGGGCTGAACAACGCCGAGCTCGGACGCGAGGAGGCGGGCTTGCCGCGCTGACCCTGACCCTGGCCTTGCGACGAGCGCTGACCCGGCTGGCCGTTTGTGGCGTTTTTGGCCTGACCCTGTCCTTGACCCTGGCGCGGCTTGGACGCCGGCGAGCGATGGCCGTGGCCGGTGGGCTTGCTGTCCGGCTGGTGGCGCGGTTTGCCGCCGCCGCCCTGGCGTTGCGGCTGGCCGCGGCGGTTGCCGCCGCCCATCGGGATGGGTTCCGGCTTCACCGACAGATCGGCCTCGAAGCCCGGCACCGCGAAGCGCTCGATCGATTGCTTGGTGAGCTTCTCGATGTCTTTCAGGAAGCTGAACTCGTCCACGCAGACCAGCGATACCGCCTCGCCCCTGCTGCCGGCGCGGCCGGTGCGGCCGATGCGGTGCACGTAGTCTTCCGGCACATTGGGCAGTTCGAAGTTGACCACATGCGGCAGTTGGTCGATGTCCAGGCCGCGCGCGGCGATGTCGGTGGCGACCAGCACCTGCAATTCGCCGCTCTTGAAGTCGGCCAGCGCGCGGGTACGCGCGTTCTGGCTCTTGTTGCCGTGAATCGCGGCGGCGGGGATGCCGGTCTTGTCCAGTTTTTCCGCCAGACGGTTGGCGCCGTGCTTGGTGCGGGTGAACACCAGCGCCTGGAACCAGTTGTGTTCCTTGATCAGATGGATCAGCAGATCGGTTTTGCGGTCGCGGTCCACCAGGTGGATCTTCTGATCCACCAGCTCGTTGGTGGTGTTGCGGCGCGCCACTTCCACCAGCTTGGGGCTGTCCAGCAGACGATCGGCCAGGCCCTTGATCTCGTCGGAGAAGGTGGCGGAGAACAGCAGGTTCTGGCGCTTGGCCGGCAGCAGCGCCAGCACTTTGCGGATGTCGTGGATGAAGCCCATGTCCAACATGCGGTCGGCTTCGTCCAGTACCAGGATCTCAACGCCGGACAAATCGATGTTGCGCTGGCCGGCGTGGTCCAGCAGGCGGCCGGGGGTGGCCACCAGGATGTCCAGCGGCTTGCGCAGTTCGCGGGTTTGCGGGTTGATGTTGACGCCGCCGAACATCACCATGGATTTGAGCGGCAGGTATTTGCCGTAGGTTTGCACCGACTCCTCCACCTGAGCGGCCAGCTCGCGGGTGGGCGTCAGCACCAGCGCGCGCGGACGACCCGGCTGGGTGGACGGCTTGCCCATCAGCAGCTGCAGCAAGGGCAGGGTGAAGCCGGCGGTTTTGCCGGTGCCGGTCTGGGCCGCGGCCAGCAGATCGCCGCCTTGCAGCACTTGCGGGATGGCTTGGGCCTGGATCGGGGTGGGGGTGGTGTAACCGGTTTCGCTGACGGCGCGCAACAGGGATTCGGCCAGACCGAGGTCGGCAAAGGTGAGTGTGGACATGTTTGCTCCTGCGACGGCCTATCGCAGTATGTGCGAACCAATCCAGGCTGACGGGAAAAAGTTAGGGATGCGATGGGCGCTTCGGGATGAAGCGCGCGCGACGCGCAAAGATTGGAATTGCGCGCGAGAGGCCGGAGTTTACCTTCAAATTGTCGGTTTGGGAACTTGTCGCGGCATTGTCATATCCATTCCAACGGAATCCTGAGCCGCGAAAAGCCTTTTTGACGGCCGATATTATTAATAAATGCGAATGGGCGAACTGGTATCATGCTGTCACGTCGCCGGGGTTGAGCGCATCGGCCCGCGGCGGAGAGATGCCCTGTTTTGATGTGTCCGCCCGGCATGGGCGGCGAATAACGCAGTTCAGAGGAAATCGGTATGCCTGGATCCGCCCATAGGCTGGTCGGCTTGATCATATTGTGTCCGGCCTTGGCGCTGGCCGCCGGCAAGGGCGGGTCGGAAGGCGGCCACGGCCGCGCGGCGGAGAGCGGCAGGATCGCAGAGGACACGGCGGAGGCCAATCCGCCGGCGGCGACCGATTTCAATTGCGAAAAGCCGGGCAATCCGGTGGAGGCCATGGTGTGCCAGGACGACAGCCTGACCCGCCAGGACAATCGGCTGGAAAAGGTCTACGCCCTGGCGCTGGAACAGGCCCAGCAAGGCCGGCCGGGGGCCGAGGCCAAGCTGATCGCCGAGCAGCGCCGCTGGGTCAAAAGTCTGAAGGACTGCGTCAAGACCGAGGACATGCATATGTGTCTGGGCGACGTCTACATCATGCGCATCACCCAATTGCAGGCGGCCTGGGGGCTGGCGCCGTCGCTGACGCCCTTGCGCTATGTCTGCAAGGGCAACGCCACCCGCACCGTGCTGGCCACCTTCTATCGCACCCACCCGCCCACGGTGAAGCTGGAGTACAACGGCTCCACCGCCATTCTGCATCAGGGCCTGAGCGGCAGCGGCGCGCGTTACGCGGCGCCGGGGCTGGAACTGTGGATCAAGGGCCGCGAGGCCAGCATCACCTGGCGCGGCGAACCTTTGGACTGCTCCAGCCAGCCTTCGCCTTAAGAACCTGTTTACGATCTGCTGCGCGTCGTCAGACGTCACACGGTGAGTACCGCTTCGTACCGTGTGTACACTCCGCTTTCTCAGCCGTTTTCGCCTTGTCTCGCTCTAGCTTGCGAGATCGCAAACGCGTTTTAAGAGGCCGTTCATGGCGGCGCGCCCCGCCGTCTAGCGATTGAACGGGCGCAATGGCCGGCGGCCCCGTACAATGGCTTCTTTTTTCGCAAAGCCGGTTTCCGCATGGCCCTGTCCGCCACCATTTATAAAGCCAATCTCGCCGTATCCGACATGGATCGCGGCTATTACGCCAGTCATCAGCTGACGCTGGCCCAGCATCCGTCCGAAACCGTGGAACGCATGATGCTGCGTCTGGCCGCCTTTGCGCTCAACGCCAGCGAAACCCTGCAATTCAGCCGCGGTCTGAGCGCCGACGACGAGCCCGAGTTGTGGCAGAAAAACTATGCCGACGAGATCGAGCTGTGGGTGGAACTGGGCGAGCCCGACGAAAAACGGCTGAAGAAAGCGTGCAGCCGCGCCGAGCGCGTGGTGTTGTACAGCTACGGCGGCCGCGCCAGCGAAGTGTGGTGGCCGCAGATGGAGAACAAGCTGGCCCGGCTGGACAAGCTCAGCGTGTTTCGCGTCGAGACGGCCACGCTGGCGGAGCTGGTCGCCATCTGCCAGCGCAGCATGCAGTTGAGCGCCACCATCCAGGACGGTCAGATGTGGCTGGCCGACGAGTCCAACAATGTGCTGGTGGAGCCGCTGCGGCTCAAATAAGGCGTAGCCAGGCGCGCAGCCGCTGCAGCAAGCCCGTTTGGGCCGCGCGCGGCAGCCGCGTCTTGCGTTTGAGCCAGGGCCTATCCTGATGGCGGGCCTGGGCGTAGGCGTGCAATAGCCGGCGGTGGCGCAGGGCGAGATCGCCGCGCTTCATCGCCGCGCGCTCACCAAGCGCCACCAGGCGCGCAAGGACGCTCGCCAGCCGCCATCGGGCGGGGTCCGGGCGGGCGCGGCCGGAAAGCGGGCGTTGAGAATATAACGGCGCAGCGCCAAGGGCGCCGCGTCATCGTCCGGCAGATAGTCGGGAATGCCGCGCGTCGGCAGCGCGCGGCGGACGGGTTTGCTTGCGCTCATCGGCAAGGGCCTCGCAGTGGGATCTTGGCTGCATGCTAGGCTCCGGCGCGTAAAAAGCGGCTAAAGAAAGCGCGGGCGCGGATAAAAAGCGGCTAGTCGCGCCACGGTCCGGTTCCACGTGAAACAGCGCCATGCCGCGGCCCTCAGTCTGACGCGTCCAAGGTCCATTCATAGCTGCGTTCAATACAGGCCACCTCCACCCGGTATTGCCGATACCAGCGCTCCCGTCCCAGTTGCTGCGCCAGCACGTGGTCGGCATGCGCCTTCCAGGCGCGGATGCTGTCGGCGTCCGGCCAGTAGGACAAGGCGATTTCCTGCCCGTCCTCACAGGCGGAAACAAAGGCGAGGCAGCCGAAGTGCTCCATGGCCAGCCGGCGCATCTGCTGGGCGACCGCGGAGTATTCCGCATCCAGTTGCCGCGTGGCGGCGCGAAAAATCACGACATGCATGGAAAGTCTTCCTCGCATAAGGTAGGCGGTATCGGTATTGTCTCGATTGCCGGCGGCCTTGGCCAGAGCCAGTTGGACCGCCGGTGTGGAACCACCGCGGCAAGGGGAGCGAACATGAATCAGGGTTTGTTGTTGCGAGCGGCCGACGCTCGGGACGCCGAGCGGATCGCGGCGCTGCATGTCGCCAGTTGGCAAGAGCATTATCGCGGCATCTTGCCGGACGAATACCTGGATTTGCGCGCCGCGGACGAACGCCTGGCCATGTGGCGGGAGCGCTTCGCCGCGCCGGGCGCGCTGTGGGTGCGGCTGGCGCTGTGGCAGGATGAGCCGGTGGGCTTTGTTTGCCTATTGCCGGACGAGGCGCCGGAGCGGGGCGTGTATCTGGATAATCTGCATGTGAAGGCCGGGCAGCAGGGACGCGGCATCGGCCGCGCGCTGATGGCGGCGGCGGCGGCGGAGGCCTTGCGCGTCGCGCCGGGACGGCCCTTGTTCCTGTGGGCCTACCAGGCCAACCGGGACGCCTGCGCCTTTTACCGGGCGCTGGGCGGCGAGGCGTCCGCGCCTTGCGAGGTGGACACCGTCGGTGGCCGGCGCGCGCTGGCGCTCAGTTATCAGTGGGACGATCCGTCTTGCTTGCTGTAATGCCGGTTTGCGCCGCGGCAACACCTGATCGCGCAGTCGTTTTACAATGGCGCGATGTCTACCCTCAACTATTTGCAGCATTATCCCGCCGCCTTGCTCGGCCAGGTGCAGGCGCTGCTGGATTCCGGCCAGCTGGGCGGCTGGCTGGCGCGCAAGTATCCGGAAAGCCACGATGTGCAGACGGACAAGGCGCTGTATCAGTACGTGTCCGAGATCAAGCTGCGTTATCTGAAGAACGCCGCCTTGCCGGCCAAGGTGAGGTACGACAGCCAGCAGCACCCGGTCAAGGGCACGCTGGGTACCAATACCTTTGTGTCGCGGGTGCAGGGCGGCAAGCTGAAGACCAAGAACGAAATCCGCGTCGCCGCGCTGTTTCGCGACGCGCCCTTGCCCTTCCTGCGCATGATCGTGGTGCATGAGCTGGCCCACCTGAAGGAGAAGGACCACAACAAGGCCTTCTACCAGCTGTGCTGCCACATGGAGCCGGACTACCACCAGCTGGAGTTCGACATGCGGGTGTGGCTGACCTGGAGAGAAAGCCAGGCGGCCTGATCCGCGTTTCCCGCATTGACAACAGCCCGGCTTTGCCGGGCTGTTCGCGTTGAGGGGCGGGTTATTTCTTGGTGATGAGCTGATCAAACACGCCGCCGTCGGCGAAGTGTTTGTGCTGGGCGCCGCGCCAATCGCCGAAAGTGTCTTTCAGCGTGAACAGCTTGACCTTGGGGAACTGGCCCGCGTATTGCGCGGCGATCTTGGCGTCGCGCGGCCGGTAGTAGTTCTGCGCGGCGATGGTCTGTCCCTGCGGGGTGTACAGGAACTTCAGATAGGCTTCGGCCAGCTTGCGATTGCCTTTCTTGTCGGCCACCTTGTCCACCACCGCCACCGGCGGTTCGGCCAGGATGGACAGCGAAGGGGTGACGATGTCGAATTTGTCCGGCCCCAGTTCCTTCACCGCCAGCACCGCCTCGTTTTCCCAGGCCAGCAACACGTCGCCCAAGCCGCGCTGGGCGAAGGTCAGCGTCGCGCCGCGCGCGCCGGTGTCCAGCACCGGCACATGCTTGTACAGTTCGCCGACATAGGCGCGGGCCTTGGCCTCGTTGCCGCCGGGCTGCTTCAGCGCGTAGCCCCAGGCCGCCAGATAATTCCAGCGCGCGCCGCCGGAGGTTTTGGGATTGGGCGTGATCACCTGGATGCCGGGCTTGATCAGATCGCCCCAGTCGCGGATGCCCTTGGGGTTGCCCTTGCGCACCAGAAACACGATGGTGGAGGTGTAGGGCGAGCTATTGTCCGGCAGCCGGCTTTGCCAGTTCTTGGGCAGCAGGCCCTGGTCCGCCAGCACGTCGATGTCGTAGGCCAGCGCCAGCGTGGCCACATCGGCTTCCAGGCCGTGCTGGATGGCCAGCGATTGCTTGCCGGAGCCGCCGTGCGATTGCTTGATGGCGACGTCGCCGCCCTGTTTCTTCCATTGCTCGGCGAAAGCCTTGTTGACGTCCTGATACAGCTCGCGGGTGGGGTCGTAAGAAACGTTGAGCAGCTCGGCGGCCAGCAGCGGCGCGGCGGCGCCGAACAGGGCGAGAGACAGCAGGGTGTGGCGGAAGGTATGACGTGGCATGGCGGTGTCCTGAGGAGGCAAGCGATGAATGCATCTAATCAGAAATGTTTTAGCGCCAGAAGTGATTGTTTTTTATCTTTAAATTCCAAATAAGTCTATGTAATGGCGTGATCTTTTAGAGGAATCGGGAATAAGTTTCTCGTTCAATATCATTTCCAAGAATATCAAAGTCATTCTACAGTGCGAGTTCCCCCTTTGAGGAGCTGAGCGATGGAACCTTCGCTGGCGGATTTCGACTTGATCATTCAGCCCGGCTGGCGCAATTCCGGCCCGCGGCACTGGCAAAGCCATTGGCAACGCCGCTTGAACGCCGCGCGGGTGGAGGTGGGCGATTGGGACGCGCCGCAGCTGGACGACTGGCTGCGGGGTTTGGATCAGGCGCTGGATCGGACGCGCAAGCCGGTCATCGTCATCGCCCACAGCCTGGGTTGCGTGGCGGTGGCGCATTACGCCCAGCGCCATCCGCGGCGGATCGCCGGCGCCTTGCTGGTGGCGCCGGCGGACGTGGAGCGGCCCTTCGTGCCGCGCGAGCTGATGGGCTTTGCGCCGACGCCGCGCCAAGCCCTGCCGTTTCCCGCCAGAATGGTGGCGAGCAGCAACGATCCCTTCTGCAAGACCCCGCGCGCGGCGCGGCTGGCCGGTTACTGGCGCGCGCCCATCGCCTGGCTGCGCCAGGCCGGCCACATCAATGTGGAGTCCGGCCACGGGCAGTGGGAGGAGGGCTGGCTGCAGCTGGATTTGCTGGCGCAAAGGGTGAGGGCCAGCTTGAACCAGGCGGCTTGAGAAGCGGTTGACTGTCTGCCGCCTTGCGGCGGGCGATAGCGGGCTCGCCTATCCGCGGCTTCGGCCGCAAGGCCTTGCCTCGCCCTGGCTCGGCGGCGCCGAGTCCGGTTTCGTAGCGGGGTCGGCGTGATCTAAACTGGGGTGACACGCATCTAACCATCCTGGGTGGCCATGAGATCGAGCCGATTCCTTGCCTGTTGCTGGCTGTCCCTGGCCGGAGCCGTTTACGCCGCGCCCTTGAGCCGCATCGGCATCTCCGTGGGAGCGCTGGACAACCCTTTCTACCAGATCGTCGCGCGCGGCGCGCTGAACGAGGCGCGCGCGGTCAATCCCAATGCGCAAGTCACCACTCTGTCCGCCAATTTCAGCCTGGAGCGTCAGGAGGAACAAGTGCGGCAGCTGCTGCGCCAGCAGGTGGAGCTGATCCTGCTGGTGGCCGCGGACAGCAAGGCGGTGGCGCCGCTGGTGCGGCTGGCGCATCAGGCCGGGGTGCGGGTGGTGGCGGTGGACGTGGACGCGCCCGGCGCCGACGGCACGGTCAAATCGGACAATGTCCAGGCCGGCGCGCTGGCTTGCCGTTATCTGGCGGAGCGGATGCGCGGCCGCGGCGCGCTGGTGATTCAGAGCGGTCCGCCGGTGTCTTCGGTCTGGGACCGGGTGGCCGGCTGTCGCCGCAGTCTGGCCGCTTTCCCCAAGATCCGGCTGCTCAGCCATCAGGAGAGCGGTTTGGCGTCCAGCTGGGGCGGCAAGCGGCTGATGGAGCGGCATCTGCGGCGCTACCCGGAGATCAACGGCGTGTTCGCCAGCAACGACCGCCAGGCGCTGGGGGCGGAGCAGGCGGTGAGAGAGGCGGGGCGCAAGGAGGTGATGATAGCCGGCGTGGACGGTTCGCCGGACATCGAGAAGGCGCTGCGCGGAGATAGCCAGATCGTGGCGTCCTCCAGCCAGGCCCCGTACGCCATCGGCGTGGAGGCGGTGAAGCTGGGCCGTCAATTGCTGGACAATCCCAAAGCCAAGCCACGCACGGTGATGGTGCCGGTGCAGCTGATCACCCGCGCCAATATCGGCGCCTATCAGGGTTGGCAGAGTCAGCTGCCGCCGGCGCCCGCGGCGGCGCGCTAGGAGACGGCTCCCGGTCTTTTTTGACCTGCGGCGGCGGCGGTGTCACACTGCCGGTGTTTCCGCGTCGGCCTGGCCGACGCCAGCTGTTTCCAACTCAAGCCAAAGGATTCCACATGTTCGCATCACGCCCGCTCAAAGCCGGCCTGGCCGCCCTGGCGCTGACTTTGCCGCTGCTGGCGCACGCCGACGCCGCCCAGGATGCCGCCGTCAAAGAGTTGTCCGCCACGCTGAACCTGAACAATATGCTGCCGGAGCTGGCGCAGCGCACCACCGCCAGCGCCATGCCGCTGCTGCAGGAATACTTCGTCAAGAACAAGATCAAGCTGAGCGAAGCCCAGCAGAAAAAAGCGCAGGAAGGCTTCAAGACCTACGGCGAGAACGTGCACAAGCTGGCCAGCGATTACTTCGGTTCCAGCGCGGCCAAGCAGCAGTTCGAACAGACCGTGGCCAAGGCCTACAGCGCTCAGTTCAGCGCCGACGAACTCAAGCAGATCAACGTGTTCTACAAGACCGCCGCCGGTCAGAAGCTGCTGAAGCAGCAGCCGCAGATCATCAACACCATCGCCGGCGATACGCTGAAGGCCGCCGAGCCGGTGCTGCTGCCCAAGATGCGCGCCGCCGCGGAAAGCTTCGGCAAGAGCGTCGCCAAGAAATAAGCGAAGACGCGTAGCGCGATCCAAGCCGCCCAAGGGCGGCTTTTTGCTTGTCCGCGCGCCAGCTTGGTGCCGCGGCGCACCATTCCGATTCAGTTCAGCATCAGGCTGAGCCGGCGCGCGGTGTCCACCGCGGCCTCCGCTTGGCTGGATTCTTCCTGCCATACCCAGACATTGTGGGTCGGGTCCAGCGCCTCGACCAGCCACAGGCGGCCGCCGCTGCCCAGCGCCACCTGGCGCGCGCGCACCGGCCGGCGATAATTGAACATCACCACCTCGCTGGTGGCGGCGGGCGTTTGGCGCGAAAACAGTTTCATGGCGGGCCTCGCGGCGGGAGTGGACGATGCCTGCGACGCTGCAAGACTCGTGCCAACGCCTGGACGGCGCAGCGGCTATAACGTGTTTATCGACACGGATTATGTCATTCAAATGATCAGATCGGGCTTGTTGTTATGGTTGCTGGCCGGACTGGCGGCGGGCGCCGCCGCCGCGCCGCCGCGCCAGGTGGTGGTCTTGGTCGACAACGGCTATCCGCCGTATTCCTACGAGAAGGACGGCCGGGCGGAGGGCGTTTACAACGAGGTGCTGCGCGCGGCTTCGCAGCGTTTGAGCGACTATCGCATCGATCTGCGGCCGGTGCCGTGGAAGCGCGGCCTGTCCGAGCTGGAAGCCGGCCGCGCGCCGGCGCTGTCGCCGCCGTATTACCGGCCGGAGCGCGACTACATGGGATATTCGGCGCCGTTCTGGCAGGAGCAGCTGGCGGTGTATTGCCGGGCGGAGATCATGCGCGCGCCGCGTCCGCACTGGCCGGCGGACTTTGTGGGCTTGCGCTTCGGCAACAACGCCGGTTTCCGTCCCGGCGGCAAGGCGTTCTGGCTGGCGGTGCAGCGTGGCGACATCCAGCTGGACGAGGCGCCGGACACCCAGGGCAATCTGCTGAAGCTGATCAATGGCCGCACCGACTGTTATTTGAACGACAAGCTGTCCATTCTCTACGTGCTGGAGCGCTTGCAGCGGCGCGGCGCAATCAGCCCGGAGCAGCGCGGCGAACTGGTGGCGGCGGCCAGCCTGAACGGCGAGCAGGCCTATGTCGGTTTCACCAAGCACGGCCAGCAGCGTTTTCCCTATCTGGACGATTTCATCCGGCAGCTGAACGCCGTCTTGGAGCAGATGAAGCGCGAGGGGCGGATTGCCGCCATTGTGGAGCAGACGTTGCGCGCCGCGCCGCCGTAGCCGCGGTTCACCGCCGCGTCCGGCCGCTGGTTTTGACAGCCGCGACGGCCGGTTTTAGCATGGCTCGGTTGCCTAAGGGAAAGCAAGCATGGAAAACCGCAAACTGGCGGTATTGATCGACGCGGACAATGCGCAGTCGGCGCTGATCGCCGAGTTGCTGGCCGAGGTGGCCAAATACGGCACCGCCGTGGTCAAGCGCGCCTACGGCGACTGGACCACCAGCCAGCTGAAGGGCTGGAAGGAAGTGCTGCACCAGTACGCGATTTCGCCGATCCAGCAGTTCGCCTACACCAAGGGCAAGAATTCCACCGACTCCGCGCTGATCATAGACGCGATGGACCTGCTCTACACCGGCAATTTCGACGGCTTCTGCCTGGTGTCCTCCGACAGCGATTTCACCCGGCTGGCCACCCGGCTGCGCGAATCCGGGCTGATGGTGATCGGCCTGGGCGAACAGTCCAAGACGCCGCGGCCCTTCATCGCCGCCTGCGACAAATTCGTGTTCACCGAGATTCTGCGGCCGGAGCCGGTGGCGGCCAAGAGCGCGGCCGACAAACCCAAGACGCGCAGCGCGCGCAGCCGCGCCAAACCGCAGCCGGAGAAGGAGCGCCATCCGCTGCAGGACATGTTCACCAATGCGATCGAGGCGGTGTCGCGCGACAGCGGCTGGGCCGAGCTGTCGGTGGTGGGCACTTATCTGGCCAAGAACGACCCCTCGTTCGACCCGCGGGTTTACGGTCATTCCCGGCTGTCGCAGATGGTGAAAAAGCTGGACTTCCTGACGGTGCAGGAAAGCCGCAACGGCTCCAAACTGCATTGCGAGATCCGGCTCAAACAGGACGGGGAATCCGTGCTCGCGGCGCCCGTGATAACGCCGCCCGCGGCGGAGCCGACGCCGGAGACGCCGGTGCGCAAGAAGCGCAGCCCGCGCAAAAAGCCGGCTGCTGCCGGCTGAACCGGCTGCTGGTACACTGTTTGCATTCCTAAAGAACGTGTTTACGACCTCGCGAGCTAAGGCGAGACAAGGCGAAAACAGCTGAGAAAGCGGAATGTACAGGTGGTATATGAGCATTTCGAAGTTGGTTTCAACGCGGTATCGCTGACGCGTAGCAGATCGTAAATAGGTTCTAAGGATCCGCGTCGGCGTCCGTGCCCGCGATCCAAACAACAAGCCACATCAGCAAGGGACAGAACATGATTATCCGCGACGCCACGCTGGAAGACCTGGCGGCGATACTCGATATCTACAACGAGGTCATCGCCACCACCACCGCCATCTACAACGACGATCCGCTGTCCGCCGGCGAGTTCGCCGTCTGGTTCCAGGACCGCACCGCCGCCGGTTATCCGGTGCTGTTGGCCGAGGAAAACGGCAAGATCCTGGGCTTTTCCAGCTTTGGCGATTTCCGCGTCAAGCCGGGCTACCGCTTCACCGTGGAACACAGCGTGCACCTGTCCGCCGACGCGCGCGGCAAGGGCATAGGCACCGCCTTGGTGCAAGCGCTGTTCCCGCGCGCCAAGGCGCTGGGCAAACACACCATGGTGGGCGCGGTGGACGCCGCCAACGCGGGCTCTATCCGCTTCCATGAAAAATTGGGTTTCCAGCAGGTGGGCATGCTGCCGCAGGTGGGGTTCAAGTTCGGCCGCTGGCTGGACCTGGTGTTCTTGCAGCGCTTCATCGACGGCGCCAGCGAGGGCCCGGCGGCGTCCTGAGCCTGAAATGAGAAGCGCCGCAGATGACTGCGGCGCTTGCTCGTGCTTTTTACCACTGTCGAACGCAGTGTTTTCTTGATATTTCTCTATTCACCCTTGTACGACTTAGCGCACCTCTGCAACGATATCCCTACTGAACACCTTTTCGCAATACTTGCATTTCATTTTTGTGTCGCGCGCCTGGGGTTTGACGTAGAAAAAGCTGGTCACCGGCTCATTGTGCGAGACGCAATTGGAGTTGGGGCAGGAGAAGATGCCTTCGATGGTGTCCGGCAGCGCCAGCTTGTGTTTCTTCACCACTTCGAAATTGTCGATCACGTTGACAGTGGCCTGCGGCGCGAACAGCGCCAGCTCGTTGGCCTGCTCCTCCGATAGCGCGATGTTCTCCACCTTGATGATGTCCTTGGCGCCCATGTGGCGGCTGGACAGGTTCAGGCCCACGGTGACGCGCTCGCCGGTTTCGCTGAGCTTGAACAGGCGCAGGATGATCAGGCCCTGGCCGGCCGGGATGTGGTCGATGACGGTGCCTTGTTTCAGCGCTTCTACGGTGCGGGTGTATTGCATGATGGTTTCCTTTTCCTGAATCAGACGGTCTCGTTCAACACCAGCGACAGCAGCGCCTGGCGCGCGTAGACCCCGTTCTTGGCCTGTTCGAAGTAATAAGCGTGCGGCGTGGCGTCCACGCTGGTTTCGATCTCGTCGACGCGCGGCAGCGGGTGCAGAATCTTCATATTGGTGCGGGCGCTGTGCAGCATGTCGGCGCGCAGCACGAACTTGCCCTGGATTTTCTTGAACTCGGCCTCGTCGAAGCGCTCGCGCTGCACCCGGGTCATGTACAGCACGTCCACTTGCGGGATCACGTCGTCCAGGCTGCCGACCACGGTGTACTGAATGCCTTTTTCGTCCAGCTCTTCGCAGATGTAGTCCGGCATCGCCAACTGCTCCGGCGACACGAAGTAGAAGCGCGCGCCGAACAGCGACAGCGCCTGGGTCAACGAATGCACGGTGCGGCCGTATTTGAGGTCGCCGACGAAGGCGACGGTGAGGTTTTCCAGCGTGCCCTGGGTTTCGCGGATGGTGAACAGGTCCAGCAGGGTCTGGGTCGGGTGCTGGTTGGAGCCGTCGCCGCCGTTGATGATGGGCACGTCGGAGAATTCGCTGGCCAGCCGCGCCGCACCTTCCTTGGGATGGCGCATCACCACCGCGTCGGTGTAGGACGCGATGATCTTGATCGAATCCGCCAGGGTTTCGCCCTTCTTGGCGCTGGTGTTGCCGCCGTCGGCGAAGCCGATGACGCTGCCGCCCAGCCGTTGCACCGCGGTCTCGAAGGACAGCCGGGTGCGGGTGGACGGTTCGAAGAAACAGCTGCCCACCAGCTTGTCCTTCAGCAGGTCGTTGCGCGGCTGTTGTTTCAGGCGGGCTGCCGTGGCCACCACCAGCTCCAGTTCCTCGCGGCTGAAGTCCGGTATGGAAATGATGTGTTTGCGGTAGAGGGGGTTGGCCATGGTCGCGTCCTTTCAATATTGGCTTTATGAGTCGCGGGTAAAAAAAAAGCCCCTGGCATCAGGAGCTTGTTTTATTACTGCGTCGGGGTCCGGGAACGGCAAGGCCTCGCGCCAACGCCAGATCGCCGCCGTGGCGGGCGGTGCGTCGTGCGGGAAGCGTCGTTGCGTGGTTCATTGCCTGTGGTCCGAACAAAATTGCGGGATTGTAATCCCAATTCCGGATCGGCGGTAAGACCCGTGTCGCATTTATCGAAATTGATGGCAGAAAAGGGACACTTCCGCGCGCGCAGCAGACTATGAACAGATACTCAGCGCAGCGCGTATTTGATCCCCAGGCCCAGAAAGCAGACGCCCAGCAAGCGCTTGAGCAGCAGGCGGCCGCCGGGGGCGAACGCGCGGCGGCGCAGATGGCCGGCCAGCCACACCAGCAGCGCCAGGTAGAGCATATTGATCAGGCAGAACACCGCGGCCAGCTGTGCGAAGCCGGCCGGGCCGGCGCGGCCGGCGTCCAGGAATTGCGGGAAGAAGGCCATGAAGAACAGGATGGCCTTGGGGTTGGCCAGGGTGATCAACAGCGAGCGGCGGAAGCAGGCGCCGGGGCTGCGTTGATCCGTGGCGGTCACGGCCGAGGCACCGCCGTCGCGGCGGAACAGCAGCTTGGCGCCCAACCAGGCCAGGTACAGCGCGCCGGCGTAGCGCAGCAGTTCGAACCAGCCGGGGTGGGCGGCCAGCAGCGCCGCCACGCCGCCGCCGGCCAGCGCGATCAGGATCAGATCGCCGGCCAGCAAACCGGCCTGGGCCGCGTAACCCGCGCGCAGCCCGCCGCCGCTCAGCGCGCCGAGGATGGACAGGGTGCCGGCTCCCGGCGTCACCACCAGCAGCAGCGAGGCGGCGACAAACGGCCACCAGTCGATTGCCGTCATCAGGGTTGTCCTTTCGCGGTCCGGCGGTTCAAGTGCGGAAATCGCCCACCAGCGCCTCCAGCCGCGCCGACAATTCGCGCAGATGGCCGACCGAGGCGGCCACCTGGCGCACCACGTCGCTATTGCTCTGCGCCATGCTGCTGATGCGCTCCACGTTCTGGGCGATCTCCAGGCTGGCGGCGGATTGCTCGCGGGTGGAGGAGGCGATGTCGACGATGCTGCCCACCAGGCCGTGGCTGCGGTCCAGCACGGTCTGCATCGCCTGATTGGCGTCTTCGGCGATGGCCACGCTATTACCCACCAGCTGGCTGCTCTTTTGCACATCGCTGACCGCGTCGCGGGTTTCCTGGCCGATGGCGTTGACGATGCGGCTGATCTCCACCGTGGCCTCGGCGGTGCGGCCGGCCAGATTGCGTACCTCGTCCGCCACCACGGCGAAGCCGCGGCCCATTTCCCCGGCGCGCGCCGCTTCGATCGCCGCGTTCAGCGCCAAGAGATTGGTCTGGTCCGCGATGTCCTTGATCACGTTGACGATGGTGCTGACCTCGGCCGAACGCGCGCCCAGGCCGTTCACCCGTTCCGCCAGCGCGTGCATATTGTCGGTCATGCGGCGGATTTCGGCGGTGACCTGGTTGACGGTGGCGACGCTCTGCTCGGTCAGGCTGCCGGTTTCCCGCGCGGTGCTCTCCGCCAGTTGGGCGGTGTTGGCGATGTGCTGCACGCTGACGGTGACTTCCTCCACGCCGGCGGCGGTGGCGCTGGCGGCGTCCGATTGCGAGGCGGAGGCGCTTTCCACTTGGCGCGCGGACTCCTGCAGGGACACCGCCGCCGCGGTGACCGCCAGGCTTTGTTCGCGCACTTCCACGAACATGTCGCGCAGGCTGGCGATGAAGCGGTTGAAGGCGTCGGCGGTGCGGCCGATTTCGTCGCGGTTGCGGATCGGGATGCGTATGGTCAGATCACCCTTGCCGGACGCCAGCTGTTCCATGGTGGCGGCCAGATGGTTCAGCGGCCGGGTCAGCGCGCGCACCACGCCGGCCAGCACCAGCAGGATCAGCGCCAGCGCCACCGCGCCGATCAGCACCGCGGTCAGGCTTTGCCTGCGCGCGTCGGCGGTGATGGCGGCGGTGGGAATGCTGACGCCCAGCGTCCAGAACTGGCCGGTATTGGCCACTTTGACCGGGTGGAAGAAGTGGGTGAAGCCGCCGGCCTCGTAGACGAAGTCCTCGCCTTGCTTGATCTTGGCCAGATAGGGCGTCAGCGGGCTGTCCTTGGGCGCGGGTTTGCCCAGCAGGCCGGCTTCCGGGTTCACCACGTAGAGGCCGCCTTCGGACAGCATGCTGACGTAGCCGGTTTCATACAGCCGGATCTGGCCGAATTTTTTTTGCAGATCGTCCAGCGCGATGTCGGTGGCGGACACGCCCAGCATCTTGCCGGCGGCGTCCTTGATCACCACGGCCAGCGAGCTTTCCAGGATCTTGCGGTTCTGCACCTCGTAGGGGTAGGGCTCGGTGATGGTGTCGCGGCCGCGTTGCTTGGGCACGTAGTAGAAATCGCCCCAGCCCGGTTTTTCGTAGTCCGGCTGATAGCTTTCCGGATGCTCCTTGAACTTGGGGAATTCCTTGACCCGGTCCGCCGACATCATCACGTCCATCTGCGCCTTGCCCTTGTCGTTCTTGGTGACATAGGGCTGGTAGCGGCCGGTGGGGTCGTGGCGCGGCCAGTCCATGCGGAAGCCGTTGTCGTTGCCGTCGAAGGCGTTGGGCTCCCACAGCATCCACAGGCCCACGGATTGCGGCGCGTTGTCCAGCATCTGCTGGATGGTGTTGTCGGTGTGCTTGCGGTCCGGGTGCGCGACGCGCTGTATGCCCTGCACCGCGTCGGCCAGATGGCGCGGCAGGGTGAAGTTGCGGGCGAAGTCGCTTTCCGCGTCCTTGGCGTAGCTGCTGGCCTGTTCCGAGGCCAGCTTGTAGCCCTGGTCCACCGCCGAGCGATAGCTCTGCCAGGCGATCAGGCCGATCATGACGGCGAAGCCGACGGCGATGGCGGCGGCGGCCACCAGAATGATGCGGGTGCTCAGGTGGCCCCATTTCTGCTGTTCCATTCTTCTTTCCCCAATACCTTGCGAAGCTTGTTCTATGGCGGTCTGCCGCGGCCGCGCGCGAGCGGAGGCGAAGCCCGGCGTCTTGCCCTTATTTATAGACATTAAAGCCAGAGCCACGCACCGGTCCATGCCGACGCGCTAAAAGCGGGCCGCGGAGCGGCCGAACGTGGGGAGCGCGCCACAGCGGACGCGGCGGCAATATTTACAGCCGCGTGACAAGCGGCGGCGCGCTGCGTTATCTAGCAGGCTTTGCGCGAGTTTGACGGTGAATTCGCACGTCATGCGAAGCCGCTTGCCTGACCGACGGGCTAATGGAATACCTTGCAAATGCCGATAGTGGAGTTGATGCTGAAAGAAGGCGCGCCCGGGCGGCAAGGGGCGGGCCGGTCCATTTTCGCCGGCGACGTCGGCCGGCGGGGTCTGGGTGACAGGATGGCGGAGACGCATGCGCGCGGCCGGCGGCACAGGCGCGCGGCGGGATAAAGAGCACAGAATGATCAAGTGCATAGAAGTGGCCGATCTCAAGGTGGGCATGTACATCCACGATCTGAACTGCGATTGGATGTCGCACCCCTTTTTGCTTAAGCGTTTTTTGATCAAGCACGAGGAAGAGATCCACAAGATTGCCGACTCCGGCATTCACGAGGTGTACATCGACACGCGCAAGGGCTTGGATCTGCCTTCCGCGCCGACCGCCACCGAGGTGAAGAAGCTGCTGGAGGAGCAGATCCGCGAGTTCGGCAGCAGCGAAACCATTTTGGAGCGGCAGGTGGAGGCCGGCGCCGAGTTCGGCCGCGCCCAGCTGATCCACAGCGAAGCCAACCAGATCATCCAGGGCATTCTCAAGGACGTGCGCCTGGGCAAGCAGGTGGAGCTGGAAATGGTGGAGCCCTCGGTGAGCAAGATGACCTCGTCCATCCTGCGCAACGGCGGCGCGCTGCTGTCGCTGTGCCGGATCAAGGACAAGGACAATTACACCTTCCAGCATTCGGTCAGCGTCGGCGCCTTGATGGTCAGCTTCTGCAACGCGATGGGGATGAGCAAGGAGGTGATTCATCACGCCGGCATCGGCGGCATGCTGCACGATATCGGCAAGATGAAGATTCCGGACCGCATCCTCAACAAGCCGGGCAAATTGACCGAGCAGGAGTTCTCGGTGATGAAGTGCCATGTGGTGGAGAGCAAGCAGATCCTGCTGCAAACCACCGGCATTTCCGAAACCGCGGTGCTGGTGGCGGCCCAGCACCATGAGCGCCACGACGGCAGCGGCTATCCGGCCGGGCTCAAGGGCGAGGAGATTTCACAACTGGGGCAGATGGCGGCCATCGTCGACGTCTACGACGCGCTGACCTCGGACCGCTGCTATCACAAGGGCATGGCGCCCACCGACGCCTTGCGCAAGATCTACGAGTGGTCGAAGTTCCACTTCAATCCGCAGCTGGTGCAGGCCTTTATGCGCAGCATAGGCATTTATCCTATCGGCACCCTGGTGCGGCTGGAGAGCGGCCGGCTGGGCGTGGTGGTGGAGCAGAACGAGAGCAATCTGATCTCGCCCAAGGTGAAGGTGTTTTTCAGCACCAAGAGCAATGTCTACATCCCCCCGGAGCTGGTGGACCTGTCGCGCGGCATGGGTTTCGGCGGCGGCGACCGCATCGTCAAACATGAGTCGCCGGACAAGTGGAAGATAGATCCGCTGCGTTTCCTATAGCGGGGCAGAGCGCCCCGCGCCGCTCGGGCTAGCGGTAATCCCCCCACACGGTCTGTATCGCCGCCACCGCGGCCAGCGCCGCGGTTTCGGTGCGCAGGATGCGCGGACCCAGTTTCAGCGGCGTCCAGCCGGCGCTTAGCGCCGCGGCTTCTTCGCGCGCGGAGTAACCGCCTTCCGGGCCGGCCATCAGCCAGGCGCGCGCCGGCGCGGCGGCGATGTCGGCCAGGCGCCGGGTGCCGGCCGGAGACAGAATCAGCCGCGCGTCGGCGTCCGGAGCCTGTTTCAGCCATTGCTCCAGCGACAGGATGGGCAATACTTGAGGAATGGCGTTGCGGCCGCTTTGTTCGCAGGCGGAAATCACGATCTCCTGCCAACGGGCCACGCGCTTGTCGGCGCGCTCGCCGGACAACTTGACGATGGAGCGCTCCGCGGCGATGGGCTGGAACGCGGATATACCCATTTCCACGCCTTTTTGCAGGGTGAACTCCATTTTGTCGCCGCCGGAAATGGCTTGGGCCAGGCCCAGCCAGATCGGCGTTTCACGTGAAACGTCGTCGAAGCCTTCGATGAGGCAATGCGCATCGCGCTTCATCACCGCGTCCAGCGTGGCGGCGTACTCGCCGCCGCGGCCGTTGAACAAGGTGACGGCGTCGCCGGCGCCTAGCCGCAACACCTGGACATGGCGCACCACGGTGTCCGGCAGGGCCAGCGTTTGGCCGACGCTGAGGTCGGCGTCAATGTAAAACCTGGGCATGACGTATTGAAAGTCGCTGTTGATACCGGTATTTTGCTTTGTTTGCTGCGATTGCAGCAAATAGATTGCAGCGGCCTTGGGGGAAAACGAATGCAGGTGCTGGAACAGGTGATGCAGGTGCTCAGGGAAGTGGCGCGCGACGAGGTGATGCCGCGCTTTTTGCGAGTGGGCAAAAGCCGCAAGGACGACGGCACGCTGTTCACCGAGGCCGATATGGCTTGCCAGCAGGCTTTGCAGGCCGCCTTGCCCCGCATCCTGCCGCACCCGGTGTTGGGCGAGGAGATGGAATTGGCCGAGCAGGACCGGCTGTGGGCGGAAAATCAGGACGGTTTGTGGGTGGTGGACCCGATAGACGGCACCACCAACTTCGTCAACGGCCTGCCGTATTTCGCCATCTCAGTCGGCCTGATGGTGGGCGGCAAGAGCCGGCTGGGCGTGATCTACAACCCCGTGTACCAGGAAATGTTCTACGCCAGCCGCGGCGAGGGCGCTTATCTGAACGGTCAGCGCCTGCCGCTGAAAACCGTGGTCAACACCATGTGCGACGCCATCGCCAGCGTGGAGGTCAAATACCTGCGCTCCGGCAAGCTGGCCGCGCGCATCGGCAGCACCTGCCCCTGCGGCAGCCTGCGCAATCTGGGTTCCAGCACGCTGGATTGGTGTTATCTGGCGGCCGGCCGCTACGATCTTTATCTTCATGGCGGCCAGCGGCTGTGGGATTACGCCGCCGGCGCGGTGATCCTGGAGGAGGCCGGCGGCCAGATCGCCAGCCTCAACAGCGACGATTACTGGAGCGATGTGATCTGGAAGCGTTCCGCCATCGCCGCGCTCAATCCGGAGTTGTTCTCCCAATGGCATCGCTGGGTGCGCGCCAACCAGTAGCCGGCTTCAGCCGCGGAACATGAAGTAGACCGCGCCCACCAGACACAGCCCGGCCCAGACATAGTCCCAGCGGAAGGGCTGGTTCATGTAGAACACCGCGAACGGTATGAATACCGACAGCGATATCACTTCCTGAATGATCTTCAGCTGCGACAGCGTCATCGCGCCGTAGCCGACGCGGTTGGCCGGCACCTGCAGCAAATACTCGAACAAGGCGATGCCCCAGCTGGCCAGCGCGGCCAGCCACCAGGGCTTGGAAGACATGTCCTTCAGGTGGGCGTACCAGGCGAAGGTCATGAACACATTGGACAACACCAGCAGCAGCGGCGTCAGCAGATAGGGCGAGAGATTCATGGTGCGCGCTCAGCGGCCGGCGTTCCAGTTGGCGACGGCTTCTTTCTTGTTGTCGGCCTGGGCGCCGATGGCGCTGCAATTGCCGTTGTCCGGATAGCGGCTGCATTGCACCCAGAAGCGGCGGGAGCCGGCCTTGACCAGCAAGGCGGGCGCGCCGCATTTGGGGCAGGGTCTGAGGACGGTTTGCGGTGTCTGGCTCATGGCGGAAAGTCCGGCTGAAACCGGCATCTTACCCCAAGCCGCCGCGTGATGGCGGCGGCTTGGGGTCAGCGCTTAGCGGCGCGCCTTCAGCGCCGCAGCGGCGGAGACCGCCGGATCCGCGGCCTTGACGAAGTTGGCGACATAGCCGCCCAGCAACTTATGCGTGTGGGTGGTGGGGTGCAGCACGTCCCAGAACACGAAGGCGTCCGGATTGCCGCATTCCGCGCGCGGCTTCTGCTCCCAGATATAGGGCAGGCTGGCGTTGCCGGCAATGTCCAGGCAGGACTGGGTGGCGTTGCTGACCTGGTACTTGGCCGGATGGTCGAGCAGGTCGTCGAACAAGGTGTTGCTGTCGAACAGATTCAGCTTCAGCGTGTTGCCGTACTTCTGCTGCAATTGCGTGATTAGCAGCGCCAGCTTGGCGTTGTAGTCGCGCACTTGCGGCGCCAGCGCGGCGGCCTTGCCGCTGGCCTGGGCCGCCGGGGTGCGGGCCAGGTTGGGCAGGTTAAGCACCACGATGTGACGCGCGCCGGCGGTGATGATGCGTTCCAGCGCCTTGCCCTGATCGCTTATCACCTGGTCCACGGTGCGACCGTAGTTGAGCAAGTCGTTGCCGCCTATCAGCATGGTGAACAGGGTGTTTTCCGGCCGGTAATTGGCGGCTTTCTGCATGTATTGCGACCATGATTCCACCTGCTGCAGCAAGCCCGGCACCACCAGGTGCTGATCGCCGGCGGAGCCGCCTATCGCCCAGTTGTAGATCGGCAGCTTCAGCTGTTCGGCCAGATATTCCACCCAGACCCGGTCGTTGCTGAAGCGGCCGATGAACCAGCTCTTGGCGTTGGGCAGCCGCCATTGCGAGGCGCCGTACATGTTCTGAGTGTCGGACAGGCTGTCGCCGAACACGATCAGCTTGTTGACGCCGGCCGGCTGGCTGGCGCTGTCCTGGCTCCAGATAGTGTGGTTGTAGGACATCTGGTTGTTGGCGGCGGCGTACAGCGCCACCGGGCGGCTGAGGCCCTTGGCCGCGAGCGTCTTCTGGCAGACGGCGGCCAGGGTGTCCTGGGCCACGTCGCTGTAGAACATATTCTTCAGCGCGACGATGCTGCCGGACCACCAGTAGCCGTTGACGCGGTAGTAATCGCCGCTGCTGGGGTCCAGCGCCCAGTGGTAATTGGTTTGCGGCTTGCCGGGGCTCATGTCCAGCCGGTAATAGCAGCGCAGATAGGTGTAGGTGGCGGCTCCCATCGCCACGGCCGGTTTGGCCGCCGCGGCCTTGACCTGGGCTTCGCTGAGCGGGCCGCCCGGGGACAGATAGTCCAGTTGCGGGTCCAGCTGGGCGTGAACCTGGCTGGCGGCGAACAGGCCGGCCGCGGCCAGCAGGCCGCGTAGCAGTTGAGGTTTCATAGAGACTTTCCCGATACGTGATTTGAGTCAAGCTGTCTGTTGTATGCCGTCTAGCGCGGCTGTAGCGGCGTGATGCCGTACCGGGATCTTTAAGTATTTACAGGTGAAAATAAACGGTAATTTTAAATCATCAGTAAAAATGCCATATGGTTCAAACGGTGTGGTTTTTCATGCAAAAACGCCCGCGCAAGGCGGGCGTTTAGCCAGATTGGATCTGGTCGCGGCAACTGGGGCGTAGCCTCAAGCCGTCAAGAGCACAGATCAGACGCTGAGCGCGACAATCTTCAAGGGATGTTTGCCGTCCGGGCTGGGGAAGTCCGCGTCCGGGCTTATCCATTCCGCCGCGCGCACTTCGCGGCCGGCCTTGGCCGCGCTGCGCTGGAGCGCTTCCAGCCAGGCGTCGCCGTCCACTTGCGCGACGTTGTTGCAGCAGATCAGCGTGCCGCCGGGCGCGGTGGCCAGCAGTGCCGGCTTGAACAGCGCCTGGTAGTCGTTGATCAGGTCCACCACGCCGAAGGGGCTCTTGGAGTAGCGCGGCGGGTCCAGGAACACCAGGTCGAACTGGCGCGCTTCCAGTTTGGGGAAGGGGGGCATTTTCTTGCCGCGCACGCGTTCCGGCTGGCCGATGCCGGACAGCTGGCGGAGGGCGGCGAACACATCGCTCTGTACGCAGCGCGGGCGGGTGGCCAGCAGATTGAGCTTGGCGTTGGCGCGGCCGATGCTGAGGCTGGATTCGGCGAAGTCGACGTTCATCACGAAGCTGGCGCCGGCCTTGGCCGCGGCCACGCCGACGCCGCAAGTGTAGGCGAACAGATTGAGCACGCTCTTGCCGGCCGCCAGCTGCATCACATGGCGGCGCGCGGCGCGCAGGTCCAGAAACAGCCACGGGTCCTGGCCCTTGTGGCGCGCGCGGTAGTGGTAGTTGACGCCCAGCTCGCGAATGGTGTGATCGGCTTCGGCCTCGGCCTGCTGTTCCAGGCTCAGCGCGTTGCCGATGCGCGAATTGCCGGCGCTGCGGTCGTTGTACATCAGCGGCAGGCCGGGGTGGCTGGCCTGGTAATGGGCGCGGATCTCCGCCAGCTCGTCGTCGCTCAGCGGCTGGTGAAAGCTTTGCGCCAGCAGCTGCTCGCCGTAGCGGTCCACGGTCAGGCCGGGCATGCCTTCCACGCTGCCGTGAAACAGGCGGTAACAATTGGTGTCTTCGGCTTGCAGCCGGGCGATCAGTTCTGCGCGCGCGGCTTCGGCGCTGTGCAGCAATGGGGTCAGGGAGGACATCGGGGGCCTTCGCTTGCGGTTCCGGGCCGGCTCGCTGCGCGGAGGCGGGCGCGCCGGAAAATCCTTCATTGTATGCTTTGCCGCAGCCGCGCTCAAATGCGCGTCGGGAAAACCCTTTGCAAAACAATAGGCCAGGGGCGGGCCAAGCGCATCCGCGAGTCGCCCAAAGGCCCGGCAAAGCCGGGCCTCGTCCTCTCCGCGCGGGCTCAGGCCGCCTGCGGCGGCCTGTTGGAGAACGCGCGGCGGCTCAGCGGCGGGCCAGGGCGGCGGAGCCGTTCAGGAAGGCGTACACCTCGTCCGCCAGCACTTTATGCGTGCGGGTGGTGGGGTGCAGGGTGTCCCAGAACACGAAGCTGTCCGGATTGACGCAGTTGGCGCGCGGGCTCTGCGAACTCAGATAGTTGGTGCTGGAGTCCGCGTTGATGTTGAGGCAGGACTGGGTGGTGTTGTTGAACTGGTAGGCGGAGGGGTTGTTCAGCACCTTGTTGAACAGCGCGTAGCTGTCGAACACGCGCAAATTCAGGCCGCTGCCGTACTTGAGGCGCAGCTGGTCGGCCAGGGCGTTCAGACGCTGGTTGTAGTCGCGCACCTGGACGGCCACCTGGGCCGCGCCGGATTTGAACTGGAACACCGGCGCCCGCGACACGTCGGGCAGATTGAGCACCAGGATGTTGCGCGCGCCGGCGTCGATCAGGCTGGTCAGCGCCTGGCTCTGGCCGCCTATCACCTTGTCCACCGAGTTGTTGTAGTTCACGAAATCGTTGCCGCCGATCAGCATGGTGAACAAGGTGGTGGCCGGATCGTAGTCGCGGGCCTGTTTCATGTAATCCTTCCACGACTGCACCTGCTGCTGCACGCCGGGAATCACCAGTTTTTGCGTGTCCACGCCGGCGCCGCCTATCGCCCAGTTGTACACTGGCAGCTGCAGGCGGCCGGCCAGGTATTCCACCCACACCTGGCCATTGCTGAAGTGGCCTAGGAACCAGCTGTTGCGGTTGGGCAGCGTCCACATCGAGGCGTTGTAGACGTTCTGGTTGTCGGACAGGCTGTCGCCGAAGGCGACGATCTTGTTGACGGCGGCGCCCTGGCCGGCCTTGCCGTTGGTCCACACGGTGTAGTTGAAGGACAGCTGGTTGTCGGCGGCGAACACCATCGCCGGGTTCTGCTGAATGCCTTTTTTCTGCAAGGTGTTGCGGCAGACCGATTGCAGCGTGCTCTGCGCCACGTCGGTGTAATACATGTTTTTCCAGTCCAGCGCGCTGCTGGACCACCAGTAGCCGTTCAAGCGGTAGTAATCGCCGCTGCTGGGGTCCAGCCCCCACACGTAGTCGGTGGTGGGCTTGGCGGCGTCGCTGCCGGTGCGGTAATAGCAGCGCAAATAGGTGTAGGTGGCCGGGCCGGGCACCGACATCAGCTCGATATTGGCGTCGCCGCGCGCGGCGCGGCTCATCGGCGCCGGCGGAGCCGTCTTCAGCAGCTGTTCGCGGCTGAGCGGGCCGGACGAGGACAGCACATGGCTGTAGCGCGGATCGGGTTGAATCGGTTCGGCGGCGGCGGCATGGGCCAAGGGGCCCAGGGCAAGGCCCAGCAATAGCAGCGATTTCATTGTTGTCTCCTCGTGTGGAACGCCGTCAGGCGACGGCGAAAACGCATGGACCTGCGCCGCGGGCGGCGCGCAATCCGCGTGCCGCCTAGGCTAGCCAAGAAAAATGAAAATTTCATGCAAATGGAATGATTGCTCTATTTCCGGGCGTTTGACTGTCGTATTGCTGCCAGCGCAGCAAAGCCGCATTGATATGCCATATTGAAATCATTCGGCCTGAGTCGCCGCCGGAGCGCTTGCAGATATCGCTCTCGCGGCCGGGCCTCATCGGCATGCGGGGATAGAGATGCGACAAGCGCGGGAGCTGCTGAAAACGCTGTATACGATGGCGATGATGGTGGAGGCGCGCGACGCTTACACCGGCGGGCATTTATGGCGGGTGTCGCGGCTGTGCTACGCCTTGGCCGATCATCTGGGCCTGCCGCAGTCCGAGGTGGAACGCATCGCGCTGGGCGGCTTCCTGCACGATCTGGGCAAGGTGGGCGTGCCGGACGCGGTGCTGAATAAGCCGGACAAGCTCAGCGACGCCGAATACGAGGTGATCAAGACCCATCCGCAGGTGGGCGCGGATTTGTTGAGCGATCATCCCTTGGCGGAACTGGCGCTGGACGCGGTGCTGCGCCATCACGAAACGCCGGACGGCCGCGGCTATCCGCAGGGGCTGAGGGACAAGGAGATACCGCTGGCGGCGCGCATCGTCGGCATCGCCGACGCCTTCGACGCGATGACCAGCACCCGGCCGTACCGGCGGGGCATGCCCAAGGAGCGCGCCTTGGCCATCATCCGGGAGAACCTGGGCAGCCAGTTCGACCGCGAACTGGGTGAGCGCTTCATCCAGCTGGGCGAGGCCGGCCGTTTCGATCACATCATCGGCCACAGCGAACCGGGCATTCCCTTGCAAAGCTGCCAGGGCTGCGGCCCCATCATCGCCGTGCCGCGCGGCACGGCCGACGGCGAGGAAATTTTCTGTCCCAGCTGCGCCGGCGGCTATAGGCTGACGCGGCGCGGGCCGAACCTGGAGCTGGCGCCGTCCGGCCATTCCAATCCGGCGCAGGCGCGGCAACCGCGCGCCGACCCGGGGCTGATAGACGATTTGCTCTTGGGCGCCGAGCAGTTGTTGCAAACACGCAAACCCAGCCTGCTGGAACGGCTGTTTGGCTGAGCGCCTAAAGAGCCTGTTCAAAATCTCGCGAGCAAGGGCGAGACCAGGCGAAAACAGCCGAGGAAGCGGAATGTGCTCGTGCTGCATGAGCATTTCGAAGGTGTGCACACCGTGTACGCTCCACGACGCGCAGCAGGCTTTGAACAAGTTCTAAGGGGGCGGGCATGCCAGGCGCGCGCGGCGGGCTTGCGCTGTAATACCAATGGTATAAGCTGGCTAAATCCGTAGACGGAATAGTCTGCCAGCGCGTTTCGCGTCCGGCTTCCCCTCTTCCCGCTTGCGCCCGCGCGCCGTCCTTCACGCTGGGCCGATAGGAGCTCGCATGCATCAGCTCGATCCCGCTCTGGCCGTCTGGCTGGAGGAATACAACCGCGAACTGGCCGAACTGGTGGCCAAAGGCTATAAGGCGACGTCGATCGGCGCGCGCGAAGCGCTGGCCAATCTGACCCGGCAGATGGTGACGCCGGGGCCGGACATCGCCTGGGTCAACGACGATCTGGTGCCGGGCCGCGACTTCACCGTGCCGGTGCGCATCTACCACCCGGACCCGAAGCGCGCGCTGCCGGTGCTGGCGTTTTTCCACGGCGGCGGACACATGGTGGGCAGCGTCAGCGTTTACGACCCGATCTGCCGGCGCCTGGCCGCCGCCAGCCAGCACGTGGTGGTGGCCGCCGACTACCGGCTGGCGCCGGAAAGCCCGTATCCGGCGGGCCTGCAGGACGCCGCTGTCGTGGCCAAGGGCTTGTGGCAGGCGCTGGACGCGCGCCAGCTGCCCTATGTGCGTCAGCTGTCGCTGGCCGGAGATTCCGCCGGCGGCGCGTTGACCTCCAGTCTCAGCGGCCTGGGCCAGTACGACGCCTCCTTGCGGATCAAGCGTCAGGTGCTGATCTATCCCAGCGTCGACTACACTTTGAGCCAGCCCTCGGTGGACGAGAACGGCGAGGGCTATTTGCTGACCAAGGCGCGGGTGGCCTGGTATTTCGACAATTACTTCCAGCATACCGAAAACCGGCTGCAGGCTTCGCCGCTGCATGGCGGCTTCAGCCGCAAACTGCCGCCGACCCTGCTGGTGTCGGCCGGTTTCGATCCGCTGCGCGACGAGGCGTTTCTTTACGCGGACAAGCTGCGCGCGGCGGAGGTGGAGGCGGAGCACATGCACCTGGACGGCATGGTGCACGCCTTTCTCAATCTGGAGGCCATCGTGCCCGAGGCATGCCGCGCGGTGTATCAGCGCATCGGCGCCTTCCTCAACCGCTAGCGCCGCGCCGCCGTAAAGCAAAACCGCCGCCGGGTTGACCGGGCGGCGGTTTTTTACGCGGCGCCGTCATGCCGTTGTACTGACAGGCGTCGCATAGGGCGCGGTGCGCGTCTTCCGCACAATGGCAAGCGTGACGAAAGGGAAACTCAATAATTTTCCGGGCAGAAGTGGCGTTCCACCAATTCAATCAGGATGTGCAGCACCTTGATGTGCAGTTCCTGCACCCGGTCCGCGAACTGACCGCCGGGCGTGTTGACGTAGACGTCGGCCAGCGGCTCCAGCCGCGTGCCGGCGCGGCCGGTGAGGATGATGACCTTGACGCCCATGTCGCGGGCCACCTCCGCGGCGTTGACGATGGTCTGGCTGTTGCCGCTGGTGCTGATGCCGATCAGCACGTCGCCGGCGCGGGCGTGGCTTTCCAGATAGCGCGAAAACACGAACTCGTAGCCGTAGTCGTTGGCCACGCAAGTCATGTGGCTGGGGTCGGAAATGGCGACCGCGGCCATGCCGCGGCGGTTCTTGCGATAGCGGCCGGTCAGTTCCTCGGCGAAATGCATGGCGTCGCACATCGAACCGCCGTTGCCGCAGGAAAAGACGCGTCCGCCGGCCGTCAGGCTGGCGATCAGGGTTTGCGCCGCCGCGTCGATGCTGGCCAGCGCTTCCGGGTTGGCCAGCAGATTGGCCAAGGCGGTTTGCGCCTCGCTCAGGCTGGCTTCGATGTGTTGAATCATGGTGGTGTCTCGTTTCATGCGGTGCGGCAAAACAGCAGTTTACACCCGCGTCGGGTCCGGGTCAGCCGATCTGGCGGCCAAACCAGACCACGCGGCCGATGACCTCGAACTCGCCGGTATTGCGTTGCAGGTCCACGGTGAAGGTCTCGTACAAGGGATTGGCGCTGCGCACCTGCACCGCGCCGCCGGGCAAACGCTGCAACTGCTTGACGAAGATGTCCTCGCCCATGCGGATCACGTACAGGCCCTCGCCGGGGGAGTGCTCGGCGGTGTTGACCAGGATGGTGTCGCGATCCTCCAGCACGCCGCTCATGCTGTCGCCCTTGACGCTGATCACCGCCAAGTCCCGGGCGGAGGCGTTCAGATGGTTCTTGATCCAGTATTTGCGGAAGGCCATATAGAACATCGGCGCCTCTTCGCTGGCATTGGAACCAAAGCCGGCCGAAGCCTTCAGGTTATAGCGCGGGATGAAACAGAACTCATCATGGACGTTGTCGGGTACAAAACAGTCCGAATCGCGTTCTAGTCTAATCGAGGCGCCTACCGGCGGCGCCGCGTCGTACTGCGGGCCGCTGCCGTGCAATAGCCATTCCAGCCTGCAACCGCTGGCCTCCGCGATCTTGCTGGCGGTGGCCGCGCGCGGCACGCCGCCGTGATACCACATATTGGTGAACGAGCCTTTGTTGATTCCAATGCGAGTGGCCCAGGCGTAGGGCTTCTCCGCGCCTATCAACGACTCCAGCCGTTGCTTGAAGTCACTCTGTTCCAAGTTTTTTTCCATATAGAACTCCATTTGGCGTGCGAGGCCGGCGCCACGGCCCGGTCAAATGCCCTGTACAAAAGGACAGGTAGTGACATCGTACTAATTGATCAGTTTTATGTTTTGAACTAAAATAGCACTCATGCACCTGGGTAAAGTTCAAAACAAATATGCCCCCAGCCATCCCCCCCGTAGAAGAAGATGCTACCGAGGCCGATTTCAATAGAATTCATGGGCTTGCCAGCGTTTAGAACACGAGTTCTAAATGCGAACGGCGTACATGGCCTTGATTAATTATAACTTATTTAGAACTTATCGTCTTTGTTCCGTGCTCACAAGGAGATTTCCGCGATGACCGTAGCCAATATTGCCCCGGCCCTGCCCGAAACCATGCGCCTGGTGGCTGAGCTGATCGGGCTGCCGCGCACCTTGCAACTGGTGCAGGCGCTGGGCGGCACCACCTTGCCCATCTCCAAAAACCAAAGCAAGGCGGGCCAGCTGCGTTTCGCCGCGTTGGTGGAGGTGATAGGGGAGGAGGCCGCCGCCAGTCTGACCCATCATTTTGGCGGCGACATCCTGTACGTGCCGCGTTGCAGCCAAGCCTTGCGTCTGGCGCGCAATCAGCAGCTGTTGAGCGACTTCGATCAGCTGCTGGACCAAGGCCTGGGCGCCAACGAGGCGGTCAGCGTGCTGGCCATCCGCTTCCAACTGAGCGACCGCATGGTGTGGCGCGTGCTGAAAACGCCCAGTCAAGATCTGCATTAAGGCTGTACTCCGCTTCTCCTCTCTTCCGATTTCTCCTGTTTGTTTCCAGCCGGTTCCGCCTCTGCCTGGCAGGGCAGCGCGCGCGCCGCGCAAGGCGGCCGGCTTGCGGCCGGCCGATGAGCCACGTTTCGCCAACAACAAGGAGTTTTCATGGCCAGCAGAGCTATTTCCGACCTGCATCCGCAGTTGCAACCCTTGGCCGAGGCCTTTGTGCGGCGCTGCCGCGACGCCGGCGTGGAGGCTTTGATCACCTGCACCTGGCGCTCCGGCGCGGAACAGGACGCCTTGTACGCGCAGGGCCGCAGCCGGCCCGGTCTCAAGGTCACCAACGCCCGCGCGGGCCAGTCCGCGCACAACGCCATGTTGCACGGCAGTCCGGCCGCGCGGGCCTTCGACGTGGTGCCGCTGATCGGCGGCAAGCCGGTCTGGGACGCCCACCATCCGCACTGGCAGCTGATGGGCGAGATCGGCGCCGCGCTAGGCCTGAATTGGTATGGCCGACCGGACGCGCCGTTCCGCGAGTTTCCCCACTTTGAGTTGAATCCGACCGACCTCGACAAGGAGAAAAAATGATGCGTCTGTCCGACTTGCTGACCCGGCCCGGCGGCCGCCGGCTGAGCCATTCCCGGCTGTGGGCGAACATCGCCTGCGCGGCGGCCACGCTCTTGTTCGTGGTGGAAGGGCTGCGCGGCACCCTGGGCGCGGATATCTGGCTGATTTATCTCGGCATCGTCGGCGGCTACTCCGCCGGCTTGCGGCTGATCGCCGCCTGGCGCGATCGAGGCGGGCGCTGATGGGACCGGGCTTCGCATGGCTGAAATTGGGGGGCTGGCTGCTGCCGCCCTTGCTGGCGGCGGGCCTGGCCTACCCGCTGGGGCTGCGACACGGCGCGGAGAACTGGCGCGCGCGCTTGGCCGAACAGCGGGCGGCGGATCAAGGCCGCCAGGCCGCGGAAGCGGAGCGCGCTCAATTGCAACTGCAGGCGGCCTTGCAGCAGCAGCAACGTCTGCGCGAACTGCTGGGCAGGCAGGAGGCGCGCTTGTTGAGTCAGCAACAGGATCTGCAGCAGCGGCTGCGAGACCAGAAACAAAGGATCGAATATGTCGTGCAACAGGATGGCGGCCGCTATGGCGGCCTTGGCCCTGACAGCCTGCGCCTCTACCGGCAAGTCCTCGGCTACGCCGCCGCCGCAGTGCCCGCAACCGACCCCGTATCTATTGCAAATCCCCATCAAGCCGCCTCCGCCGGCGCCGGGCTACCGGCAGCAGACCTCCTGGCCCACGCCGCCGATTACGGCGCCTGGTGCCAGCAGCTGGAACAAAGGCTGACGGCGCTCGGCGGGCTGTTTACTTCCGAAGGACCACAACCATGAGCGACTTTTTCGATCGGGCCAGCGAGCTGGAAACCGAGTTCCGCGAGCAAGCGATTGCCCGCCATTACCAGCAGTTCGACCAGACAGGCTACAGCCACTGCGAGGATTGCGGCGACCCCATTCCGTCCGCGCGACGGGCGATCATGCCCAGCTGCACCCGCTGCGTGATTTGCCAACAACTGGCCGAAGGCTGAAAGGCGGGTTTCACGTGGAACATGACAATCTGATGGCCCTGGGCCGCATAGAAGGCAAGCTGGACATGATCGTGGCCCACCTCGCCAAACAAGACAAAAAACTGGAAGAGCTGGACAGCCGCCTGCGCGACGTCGAAGTCCAGGCCGCGCGCAGCGGCGCCTTGTCCGGCGCGGTGTCCGCGCTGGCGGTGACGCTGCTGGGCGAGTTCCTCAAGCGCTTGATCCACTGAGCGGCGGCACGCCGTTTCATCCGCCCGCCTCCGGCGCGGCGTCGAATTTCCCCCTTCTCAAACCTAGTGAAA
The DNA here is from genome assembly GCF_057418835.1 of Chromobacterium sp. HL1. Lineage (NCBI taxonomy): Bacteria > Pseudomonadati > Pseudomonadota > Betaproteobacteria > Neisseriales > Chromobacteriaceae > Chromobacterium > Chromobacterium sp. HL1. Next base: position 4,755,066 of record NZ_CP162399.1, on the reverse strand, counting down.
GGAATCCAGATGTCGCAAACGACGATCTGTATCAAGCCGCAGCTGCAGTTCAATTTAATTGGCCATGAAGACGCTGCAATGGCTGCGGATGGCAAGGGCGCGCAGTTCCAGATGAACGCGACTTGTTGCGGCCAAGAGGCAGGCAAGGGACAAGGCGTGCCCAGCGGCGCTGTCATGCATTTTGCCGCGGAGAAAGCCCCGGAAGGCTGGTTGAAGGCAGATGGCAAGGCCTATGCCAAAAGCGCGTATCCCGCCTTGTTCAGCGTGATCGGCGACAGCTTCCGCGATGCGAAGAACAGCGACGAAGCCATGTTCAATGTCCCTGACCTGCGCGGCGAATTCATCCGTGGCTGGGACGACGGCCGCGGTGTCGATCCGGCTCGCAAGCTCGGCAGCGCGCAGAAGGGCACGCTGGTCGCCGCCAACGAGTATTTCAGCGACAACGAGCTGTACAACATCAGCACCAATGTCGGCACCGGTCAGGCTGCAGCCGGCACCGCGGCCTTCGGCGCGGACGTTCCGGACCTGGCCGGCTACCCCGGTCTGGAAATGCACTACGTGACCGGCGTCAAGGGCGCGCTGAGCAACTACCTCAGTTCGGTCGGCGCCGCCCGTCCTCGCAACCTCGCCCTGCTGGCCTGCATCAAGGCCTGATTCACCTCGGCCGCGCCCGCGGCCGCAAGCCCCCACTGACATCGCTCAGCTAAGCCCAAAACCGCGGGCGCGAGACAATAGCCGTATCGATAAACCGCTGAATCATTGAGGAAATCATGTCCCAGCTGATCCAACTGCAAGACGCCATCGCCGACCGCCTGCGCCAAGGCCTGGGCCGCATGGTGCGCGAAGTGGCGGCCGATCTGGACGAAACCGGCCTCTGCGGGCTGGATCTGGCGCAAGGCCGTTACCAAAGCCGGCTGACGCCGGCGGCGGGCAGCCCGGGTCTGAATCCGCAGGCGCTGGCGCGCCTGCCGGCGTTGTGGACCGTGGCCGGCGGCGTTATCGCCTGCCAGCCTTCGGCCAGCCAACGCCAGCGCTACAAGGCGCAGGCCCGCTTCACCGTCATCGTCGGCGACCGCCTGCAGGCGGATCGCGGCTACGCCGGCGCCGGCGTCTGGCAGCTGGTTTACGCGGTGCGTCGCTTGCTGGCGGCCCAGGATTTCGGCCTGGCGGTGTCGCCGCTGATTCCCGAGCAAGTGCGACCGCTGGCTCAGGCGCAGCGGGACGGCGAGCCCTGGAGCCTGGTGGCTTGCGATTTCGCCACCCACTGGCTGGACGAGGCGCTGGACAACGGCCACTGGCCGTCGCCGCAAGGCGAGACGGATCCGGACCAGCTGTTCGCCCGCTTCGGCGGCAGGCTGGAAGGCCCCGCCGCCGAATGGCGCAGCACCCGGCTGGACTACAGCCTGGACGGTAAAACGGCCGTCAAGGCCCAGGATGTCGTGCTGCAGCCCAAGCCGCCCGCCGTTTGATTTTTCGCAGTATCCCGCCGCGCTGTCCGGCGCGGCGACTTTCCCCCAACCGCATCAATCAGGAGCCCATACTTTATGGCCAGCCCCAACATCAGCTTCGACCAGATTCCGGCGTCCATCCGCAAGCCGGGCAAATACTTCGAGTTCAACACCAAGCTGGCGGTGCGCACCCTGCCGGGCAATCCGCAGCGCGTGCTGGTGATCGGCCAGCGTTTCGCCGACTCCGCTCAGCCGGCTCTGGCCGCGCTGGACGTGTTCAGCGACGAGCAGGCCGCCCAGGCTTTCGGTCGCGGCTCCTACGCCCATCTGTTGGCCCGCGCCGCCATCAACGCCAACCCCTATCTGCAACTCAGCGTGATCGCGGTTGACGACGCGGACAGCGCCGCCGCCGCCGTCGGCACCTTCACCTTCACCGGCCCGGCCACCGGCGCCGGCGTGGCCAGCCTGTTCATCGGCGGCCGCCGCATCGACGTGGCCGTGGCCGCAGGCGACGACGCCGCCAAGATCGCCGCCGCCGCCAAGGCCGCCGTCGACAAGCTGGCGGATCTGCCGGTGACCGCCGCCGCGGCCAAGGAAGTGCTGACCCTGACCGCGCGCCACAAGGGCGCGGCCGGCAACGCCGTCGTCTTGAAAGCGCAGGAACAGATCGCCGGCCTCGGCATCACCGTGGGCGCGATGAAGGGCGGCGCCTCCGATCCGGACATCGCTCCGGCGCTGGCGGCCGTGGTCAGCGGCGGTCACCACATCGTGGTCAACCCCTTCAACAACGACACCGCCTTCACCGCGTTGCGCACCCATCTGGACTTCGTGTCCGGTCCGATGGAGCAACGCGGCGCCATCGGCGTGGTCGGCGCCGTCGGCGCGCTGTCGGAAGTCAGCGCCGTTGCCTCCAAACTGGCCAGCGGCCGCGTCAGCGCCGCCTGGTATCGCGGCTCCGCCAAGCTGCCGGGCGAACTGGCCGCCGCTTACGCCGCGGTGATCGCCAGCGAGGAAGATCCGGCTCGTCCGCTCAACACCCTGGAGCTCAAGGGCCTGGACGTGGTGGAACTGGCCGCCCGCACCAGCCGCACCGAGCAGGAAAACGCCCTCTACAACGGCGTGACCCCGCTGGAAGTGGGCCCGGGCGAACGCGTGCAGATCGTGCGCTCCATCAGCACCTACACCAAGGACGCGCAGGGCGTGGACGACGTGTCGCTGCTGGACCTGACCACCATCCGCACCCTGGACTACGTGCGCCGCGCCTGCCGCGAGCGCGTGGCGCTGCGCTTCCCGCGCGAAAAGCTGTCCGATCGCACCCCGTCCAAGGTCCGCTCCGAGCTGCTGGACGTGCTCTACAAGCTGGAAGAGCTGGAAATCATCGAGGCGGTGGAGGCCAACAAGGACGGCCTGATCGTCGAGCGCGACGCGCAAGACGTGAACCGTCTGGACGCCAAGATCCCGGTGGACGTGGTCAACGGCCTGCACGTGTTCGCCGGCCGCATCGATCTGCTGCTGTAAGAACGTGTTTACGGTCTCGCGAGCTAAGGCGAGACAAGGCGAAAACGGCTGAGAAAGCGGAATGTACGCGTGGTACATGAGCATTTCGAAGCGGGCACTCATCGCACAATGTCTCTACCGACGCGCAGCAGATCGTAAACAGGTGCTAAGCGGCGCTGGGTAAACACGCGGGGTGCCGCGGCGCGCCGTCTTGCTCCCGCACGCTTACCCGGGCGGACCTAGTTTTCCCCCGTTAACGCTTGATCCGGCGGCCCGCCGTCAAACCGGCCGGGCCGCCCACATGAAACCGAAAAGGACATTCACATGGCTTTGAAAGAATACGCAGGTTCGATCGTACTGGAAGTCAACGGCCAGGAAATCGACGTCATCGATCTGAACGTCAGCAGCAAGACCGGCCGCAAGCTGGTGAAAACCATGAACAGCAGCGGCCGCGCCCGCGGCTTCGCGCGCGGCATCTCGGAATACGAGCTGTCCGTCACCGTCTCCATCCCGCTGTCCGGTGAGCTGGACTGGGAAGCGATCGAAGGCGCCAAGCTCACCGAATTCCCGGTGGCGCCGGGCGGCAAGCGCACCAGCTACCTGGACTGCTTCACGCTGGAAGTGGGCGAGAAATACGGCGTGGAAAGCGAAGCGCGCCGCGATATCAAGCTGCTGTCGCTGCGTAAAGTAATGGAGTAATTAATTAGTTGAATGGCTCACCCTTAAACGGGTGAGCCATCTGCATGCCCAAAGGAAATGGTATGACTACATATAACCCTGGTAAAAAATTCCGAGTTTCCAGCGAATGGTCGCCTGATAGAAAACATCCTGTGACAGGGAAGCATGAAGCACACCGTGGCCAAGATTGGGCGGCTCCCGCAGGAACAGATATACCCGCTGCAGAGGCTGGGAAGGTCGTTTTTAAAGGCAATATGAATGGTTACGGTAACACTGTAATTCTTGAGCATAATTTGAATGGCAAAGTTGTTCAGACGCTTTATGCCCATATGCAGAAGCCATCGCCGTTGAAGGTGGGCGATAAAGTTAAAAAGGGCCAGTCAGTTGGGCCGGTGGGTAATACAGGGAACAGAAGTAAAGGCAACCATGTCCATTTTGAAATTCTGGAAGATAGAAAATCTGGCGATGGGGTGATTAGAAAAGGCCATGCCTCCACTGATCCAAGAAAGTTTTTATTTCCAGATCATGGCCCCGAATCAACCACCAACGCTGCTAAAGAAGATGTAGGTGGAGTGCCTCTGATTATAAACTCAATTGCTGACAAAGCCACTGAATTGAGTAAAGGAGTTTTGGGGTATTTGGGCCAAGAAAATAAAGCGGAAAAAGTAGGAAGGGGAACTGTTCAATCCAAAGGCATGCCCTTTGTTGGGGGAATTGAAAAAATAAACTCCAAAGGCGTAAGTCACTTTCAGGAAGCTGCCGCTCAAACAACGTATGGGGCTACTCTGTGGCAGGCTGAGGGTGGTGGTGCAATTGGGAAAGTTAACACATTAGGGTATGCCGGGAAGTACCAGTTTGGTAGGAATGAAGTTACGACTATTGGGAAGAAGCTTGGTTATGTGGATGCTAAAGGTAATTGGATTGGAAAGAATAATATTAAAAGCAAGGCCGATTGGTTAAAAAGTAGCCAGGTGCAAGATGAGTTTTTAAAAGAATATACTAAATTAAATTGGCAGACTCTTCAGCGGCTGATGAAGAGGTCAAATTTGAATTTAAAAGATTATGTTGGGGAAAAAGTAGCGGGCATTACTATCACAGAGAGCGGTTTGCTGGCTGCATCTCACTTAGCCGGGGCGGGCTCAGTAGGAAGTTTTCTAAAATCTAATGGTGAGCGAATCGCAGTGGATGGCAGTGGAAAGAAAATGACAGATTATCTTTCCATGGGGGCAAATAAAGATGTTAGTAGTATTACCGGCAATCCCTTTGAGGTTTATAAAGATGTAGGGAAACTGGATGATAAAGAGCACAAATACAATGTTGCTGGTATGTCTGGGCTTTCATATACGCGAAAAAAAGATGGGAAAAAAATTGTAGTCAAAGTAATGGAGAGTGAAAATTATCAACAGCAGGCTGAGTATGTCATTGGGAAAATGAAGGGAGGTCAAGTCGGGACAGGGGAGGGGGCTAATATTGTTCCTCCAACAAAGTCAGAGGAGGATTGGGTAGATTCTTTAGTAAAAAATGTTGAAGGGTTTTTTGCTAAGGAGATAGAAGAAAATAAGGCAAAAAAAGCCAACTCTTCCAGAGTCGATTCTAAAAAAATAGATACTAAAAAGGTAGGGCCTAAAAAGGTAGAGCCTAAAAAGGTAGAGCCTAAAAAGGTAGAGCCTAAAAAGGTAGAGCCTAAAATTGCGGAAGTTGGTGGTCGCTCTGAGAGCGCTAGCCCCAAAAATGCGCTATCAGAAACCAGTCAACTGCCAGCAGAGCAAATAAATATTGTCCTTGGTCAGCTCCAAGCCACCCTGTCCCAACTCAGCAGTGTGCTGTCCCAACCCATCCAAATCACCGTCGACGTCCAAAACGGCAATATCGTCGCCGCCGTCAACGCCGCCAATAGCCAACAACAAAGGAGAAGCTGATGTTCAATCTCAGTCTGTTTGCCGGTTCCGCCGCCGGCGCGCTGGTGGACGCCAGTTTCCGCGGAGTGCGCTTCGAATGCCTGCGCAGCGTGGACAGCGCCCAGCGCGACCAGGCGATGCACGAATACCCCTATCTGGACGGCGCCGACGTAGAAGACCTGGGCCGCAAGGCGCGCAAGGTTTCGCTCAGCGTCTTCTTCTGGGGCCGCGATTATCAGCAGCGGCTGCGCGACTTCGTCGCCGCGCTGGACCAGGCCGGTCCGGGCGAGTTGATCCACCCGGTATTCGGCAGCATGCCCAAGGCGCAACTGCTGGATTACCAGATCAGTCACGAGGCCGACGCGCCGGATTCCTGCACCGTGGAAGTGAACTGGGTGGAGGCCACGCCGGGCAATCCCTTTTTCGCCAGCCAGCAGCCCTTGCAGCAGGTGGAGGCCATCAGCGCTTTGGCGGCCAAGGCGCGCAGTCTGGGCGGCGAGGCCTTCGCCAAGGCTCAGGGCCTGCTGCAAAACGCCAATACCGCGCTGACCCGGCTGGGCGCGCTGCGCGTGCGCTTGAGCGATACCGTGCGGCAGCTTGCCGGCATGGCGCAGCAAGGCATTGCCCAGGTGGTGGACTTGCTGGCCTATCCGCAAGCCTTCATCGGCCAGGTGACGTCCTTGGTGGACGAGGTCGCCAACTGGCGTTTTGGCGTCAAGCTGGAAATCTGGCCGGGCCTGAAGTGGGAGGCGGAAGCGAAGCTGCCGCAGGCCACTCTGGCCGATTGGAACGCGATGAAGGACAGGCTCAACGGCGTGTCCAAGAAAATCGGTCGCGCGTCGGACAGCTTGAGCCAGGCCGGCAAGGCGCTGGAGGTCTGGACCGAGGACGAGATCCGCATCGACGCCTTGCTCAAGCTGACCGTGTCCACCTCGATGGCGAACGCCGCCGCCGATCTGTTCCGCTCGGAAGCCGCGCAGCCGACATTGACGCCGCCGGCGCTGGAGCAAGTGGCCGGCGACGTGCGCGCCACCTTGCAGCAGACCATAGAGCAATGGCGCAAGGCGCTGCCGGGCGAGGACGCGCGCCAGGTGATTGAAAGCCTGCGCGATCTGGGCCTGCAGGTGCAGCGCAGCGCCGCCGGCCTGGTGGCCGCCAAGCCGCCCTTGATTACCCGCAAGGTGGAGTCCGCCGCCAATCTGCGTCAGCTGGCCCACCTGTGGTACGGCGACAGCGGCCGTGCCGCCGAACTGCTGCGCCTGAATCCGCAGCTGGCGCATCCCAACCATCTGCAAGCAGGAGAGCTGATCCATGGTTACGCCCGCTAAAAGCGCCTCGGCCAAGAACGAAGTCAGCCTGGAGATCGCCGGCAAGGCTCATCGTTACTGGACCCAGTACAGCATCGACTCCGATCTGACCGTGGCCGCCGACGCCTGGCAGGTGTCGCTGGGCCTGCCCGGCGGCGAGGTGCCGCCGGCGGTGGAGCCGGGCGCCGAGGTCAAGGTGCTGGTGGGCGCGGACGTGGTGCTGCAGGGGAGGGTGGACGACATCAGTCACAGCATAGGCGCCGGCAGCCACCAGCTGACGCTGTCGGGCCGGGATCTGGCCGGCATGTTGCTGGACTGCAGCGCGCCGTTGCTCACCGGCAAGGGCATGACGCTGAGCGACGTGCTGGAGAACGTGATCAAGCCGCTGGGCGTCAGCCGGGTGCGCGTGGACGGCAAGGCCAAGGGCCAGATCGAGAAAATCAGCGTGGACCCGGGCAACAGCGCCTGGGACGTGCTCACCCGCGCCGCCGCGGCCAACGGCCTGGCCGCCTGGTTCGATCCGGACGGCACCCTGGTGGTGGGCGGACCGGACTACAGCGCGCCGGCCAAGGCCAAGCTGATCCTGCGCCGCGACGGCAAGGGCAACAATGTGCTCAGCCTGGCGGAAACCCGTTCCCACGCGCCGCGTTACTCGCAGCTGACCCTGCTGGGCCAGGGCCATCGTCAAGCCTTGACCCCGGGCAGACACGATCTCAAGCACCAGTCCGCGGACCCGGATGTTCGTTATCACAAACCGCGCATCGTGGTGGAGCCGGACGCCGCCAACCCGGCGGAACTGGCGGCGCGCGCGGACAAGATGCTGGCCGACGCGCGGCTGGCCGGCTACACCCTTAGCGCCACCGTGGCCGGACATCGCAACAGCGCCGGCGAACTGTGGACCCCCGGCCAGCGCATCCAGGTGGAAAGCGAGCCGCACGGCATCAAGGGCGGCACTTATTTCCTGATGGCGCGCACCTTCAGCGGCGGGCGCGGGCAGGGCAGCACTACCCGGCTGACGTTGAAAGAGGACGGCCGCTGGCTGCCGGTCATGCGCAAACGCTGAGACAAAGAAAGGTTGAAACGATGTGGAATGACGTAGACCAGAGAATTCGCCGCGCCTTCAGCAATGTGCGGCAGGGCTTTCGCGCGGTGCTGACCCGGGTGGACAGCGCCGGCGACGTGCAAACCGTGCAGGCCGACGCCTTGGCCGGCGAGCAATTGCAGGACGCCGAGCTGTTCCAGCATTACGGCTACAGCGCCAATCCGCCGCCGGGCAGCATGGCGGTGGTGCTGCCCTTGGGCGGGCGCAGCAGCCACGGCGTGGTGATCGCCACCGAGCACGGCAACTACCGGTTGAAGCAGCTCAAACCCGGCGAAGTGGCGCTGTACAGCGACGAAGGCAGCAAGATCGTGCTTAAACGCGGCCGCTTGATCGAGGTGGAGTGCGACACTTTCAGCCTGCGCTGCAAGAACTGGCAGGTCAACGCCAGCGAGCAGGCCAGCTTTACCACGCCCACGCTCAGCACCAGCGCGCAGCTGGTGGCGCAAGGTCAGATCAAAGGCAATGGCGGCATGGCCATTCAGGGCGGCGTCACCGTCAGCGGCGACGTGGTGGCCGGCGGCAAGAGCCTGGTGGGCCACCAGCATAACGGCGTGCACGGTACGACCAGTCCACCGTTGTAAAACACGATTTTCACCAAGCGTGCTGTTGATATCGCTTGTTTGAATGTTCGCCGGCACTGACCCGCGTCCCTTATCCCCAACCCCTGCAAACCCGGAAAATAACGCCATGGACCCTCTATTGGACCCCATCACCGGCGATTACGCCGGCGGCACCACCGACACCCTGGCCAATGCCGTCTACCTGAGGCTGATGACCCCGCTGGGCGGCTGGTGGGCCGATCCCGAACTCGGCTCCCGCCTGCATCTATTGTCTCGCAGCAAGGACAGCAACCAGATCGACCTGCTGGCCTGCCAATACGCCGAACAAGCCTTGCAACCCTTGTTGCGCGACGGACGCGCCCGCCGCGTCGGCGTAGAGGCGCAACGCCCCGGCAGCGGCCGTTTGCTGCTGCTGGTCGAAGTGGAAGAGGCCGGCGGCCAGACCCGACATTTCCAACACCATGTGAGGATAGCCTGATGCCTTTGTCCACCCCGGATTTTGAAACCATACGCGGCGCGCTGCTGCGCGATCTGCAAAACCTGCGCGCCGACGCCGACGTCGGTCCCGACAGCGACTTTTACGTGCGCGCCAGTTCGGTCGCCAGCGCGGTGGAAGGCTTGTACCAGCATCAAAGCTGGATCGCCCGCCAGATCTTCCCGGACAGCGCCGACCGCGACTATCTGGAACAGCACGCCCGGGTGCGCGGCCTCAGCCGCAAGCCGCCGGTGGCGGCCAAAGGCCTGTTGCAACTGAGCGGCAATCCCGGCGCCGGCTTCGCCGCCGGTCTGAAAGTGCGCTTGGGCGAACAGCTCTACACCACTCAGGCCGGCGGCCAGCTGGATGTGGACGGCCAGGCCCGCGCGGCGGTGGCCGCCGATCTGCCCGGTCTGGCCGGCAATGTGCCGGCCGGCACGGTGGCGGAACTGATGGCCGCGCCCAGCGGCCTGGCCAGCCGCGTCAGCTTCGCCAGCATGGACGGCGGCGTGGACGAAGAGGACGACGCCGCCTTGTTGGCGCGGCTGCTGGAGCTGATCCGTCGTCCGCCGGCCGGCGGCAACCGCCATGATTACCGACGCTGGGCGCTGGAGGTGCCGGGCGTGTCCGCCGCCTACGTCTACCCGCTGCGCCGCGGCCTCGGCACCGTGGACGTGGTGATCACCGCCCAGGACAGCCTGCCTTCGGCCGACACCCTGGCTGCGGTGCAAGCCCATATCGAGGACCTGCGCCCGGTCACCGCCAAGAACTGCCTGGTGCTGGCGCCCACGCCGCGTCCGGTGGACATCGAGGTGGCGCTGACGGTGGACGGCACCACTGTGCAAGCCGTCACCGAGCCGCTGCGCCAGGTGCTGGCCGCCCATTTCTCCAGCCTGGCCCCCGGCAGCAAGCTGTACAAGAGCCGGCTGGAAGCCTTGATCTCCGACCTGCCCGGCGTGGTGGACCGTCAATTGCTGTCGCCCGCCGACAATATCGCGCCGACGGTGAATGAGAAAACGGTGGAATGGCTGCGCCTGGGCAAACTCACGGTGAGGGGGATGCAATGAGCCCGCAAACCCCGCATAGCGAACTGCTGACGCGTTTGTTGCCGCCGGTCAGCTACAGTCCGGACGGGCCGCGGCTGCAAGCCGAGCTGGGCAGCGAAGGCGCGGCGCTGGACCGGGTGCAGAACGGCGCCCGGCAGTTGGTGGGCGCCACCACGCCGCTGCTGGCTGAAGGCCTGCTGCCGGACTGGGAGCGCGTCTGCGGCCTGACCCCGCCGACGGACGCGCCCTACCAGCAGCGCCAGCAAGCGGTGTTGGCCAAGCTGGCGGAAACCGGCGGTCTGTCCATTCCCTACTTCACCCGGCTGGCGTCGGGCATGGGCTACCGCATCGCCATCAGCGAGCCGCAGCCTTTCCGCGCCGGTCTCAACCGCGCCGGCCAGCAGCTGTGGACGGCGGACATCCCCTGGGTGTGGCAAGTCACCGTGTTCGGCGCCAAGACCCGGCCGTACTTCTTCCGCGCCGGCCAGTCGCTGGCCGGGGAGCGTCTGACCACCTTCGGCGACCCGCGGCTGGAAGATCTGTTCAAGGATCTGAAGCCGGCCCACACCTACGTCTACTTCGCCTACCAGCCTTAAATCGCGCCTCACGCGGACCTTCCCGTCCTTTCTCCCTTCCCCTCACAGCCCCGCCCCGGCGGGCGGGAGCCTGTGCTCTTTCCCTTCCTTCAGGAGCGCTCCATGCAAGACCCCCAATCCACGGCAACCCCCGATCAAAACAAAGACCTTGCGGCCGACCCCGCGCCGGTTCCGGCGTCTTCGGTCTTCGATACGCAGCAGGAGGTTTGGGCGCGCCTAGGCAGCCAATCCCAGCAAACCCCGTCCCTATCCTGATTCATTCACTGTTTTTTTGGAGAGACTGATGAAAGATGTCATCAAGCCGGTTCCCACGCCGGACACCCTGTTTCACGACGGCAACCCCAGCAGCGGAGAGCTGGGCACCATTGTCGGCGCCGACTGGCTGAACAACGTCCAGTCCGCGGTCATCGCCAGCCAAGAGGAGCTGTTGACCGTGGTCAAAAGCAGCGGCCAGAACGCGGACCCGGCGCGCAAGGACCAGTTGCTGCAGGCGGTGAAGCAGATCGCCTGGGGCGGCGCCAGCAAGCCGACCACGCTGGCCGGCTACGGCATCACCGATGCGATGAAGACCGACGATTGGGGGATAAACGGCTACAAGGAGCTGCAAGTGGGCCCCGGCCGCGAGTTCGCCGACATCGCCAGCGCCTGGAACAGCCTCAACGGCAAAACCCTGAAGACCGACGTGCTGATCAAGGTGGACGATGGTCAATACACATCGACCGGCATTGGTTTGGGCAACCAGCCCTTCGCCAGCCGCATCCGCATCCGCGGCAATATCGCCAACCCCTTGGCTTGTCAGATCCGTTTTGTGGCGGGTGCGGATAAGAATAGCCATGGCGTAGTGTTTACCAATGCTCGTGGTGTCGAGTTCTCCGGTTTCCACTTGATAGGCGAAGCCACCGAAGGCAACTGGACTCACCGCTGCCTGCATATCGGCGAAGGTTCATGGGTGTGGGGAGCGGAAAATTCTTTGATCCTGGAGGGGGCGGGCAATGGCCTGCGAGTGGAGCAGAACTCCCGCTTCAGCAACAGCAAGTTGAGGATCAACAAGATTAAGGAATGGGGCGTTGTCGTTGGCGGCGGCTCCCACTGTGAGCTGCATTACGTGAATATCGCCGGAGAGGGTAAAAACTTTCTTACCAAAGTACCTGTTCGACTCGATGCCAATGATCGCAGTGCCTACCCGTATGGGATGCTGTGTGAGGATACCAGCCGTGCGTGGGTCACTGAGGGGCGTGTAAGCGGAGCGCGAACCGGCTTCCTCGCCGCTCGCAACGCTTATCTCTGGTGCGATGGTAGCGTGGTGGAGCAATCTGCTATTGGCTTCGAGGCGCATTCTGGCGCGGTGATATGGAATCATGGTTCCGGACCCATGCCGGCTTTGCCGCAGGGACGACGCGGCAAGGCTTACAATTGCGAGGTGGGCTTTCAAGCGGTGTGGGGAGGCCTTGTCTATGCGCCGATGGCTCTTGCCGAAGGCTGCAATAATGGTTTTAGAGTTTTCTTCAATTCCACGCTAGTGGTCAATAGCGGTTGGGCCAAGAACTGCCAAGTAGGTTTTGACGCGTACAGCGCCAGCTATCTGGAGGCCTACGACACCAAGGCCGCATCGACTGGCTGCCCGACGGTGTATTCGCCGGCTAGCAGCGGTGTGGCAGGCAACGCCAACGGCGTGATCAACTTCAGCTAAAGTCGGCAAGTCGCGAGTCAGCCGCATCCCTTTGGATGCGGCTGTTTTACCGCGAAGGCACTGACACCCGTCCGCTGCCGCCTCGTGCGCGTTTCCCGCAAAATCGTCCCCAGTCTTTTCCGCAGCGACAGCTGTCATCGGCCTCCGGCCGATTTTTCTTTTCGCCTTTTCTTATCCGTGGGAGACGATTTCATGCAAGAAGCACTCAAGCCCATCAATACGCCGGACACTCTGTTTCACGACGGCAACCCCACCACCGGCGAACTGGGCACCATCGTCAGCGCCGACTGGTTGAACAATCTGCAACTGGCTACGCGCTCGGCTCAGGAGGAGCTGATCTCGCTGATCAAGGACAGCGGCCAGACGCTGGACGCCAGCCGCAAGGACCAGCTGTTGCAGGCGGTGAAAAAAATGGCCTGGGGCGGGGACAGCAAGCCGACCACATTGGCGGGCTACGGCATCAGCGACGGGGCCACCAAGGCCGAAGTGGCGGTCAAGGCCAACAAGGCTAGCACCCTGGCGGGCTATGGCATTCAGGACGGCATCACCGTGGGCATGTTGCCGCGGCGGAATCTGTTGGCGGACGGCGGTCGCTTTTTCGATCCGTTCACGCCCGAGGGCATCGTGCAGGCGAGAACCAATCAGATCACCGCACCGTTTGCCACCCCCATGCATAATGTTTCATATAGCCAAAGCGCCAGCTCGGTGGGGCGTTTCATTCATGATAATGGCTCGTATGAGGGCCCAGGTCCGAAACTGACGCAACCGGTGTTGGATTTGTTGGACAGCTTGGTGCGCGAGCGAGAACAAAAGCGCTATGGTTTTGAGTTTCACATCGCGGAGTTGCGTTGTGCTGCATTGACTTATTCGCCAGGAGTGTTTGATGGCAAGAATATGGCGATGGCGATGGCGTACGGGGTTGGAACCGAAGGACCGATTACGTTTATGAACTGGCTGCGTTGCATCAGCGGCTCTATTTACTTCGACTGCGGCCAGTATCGCAATGGCAAACCAATGGAGAATAAGCGCATCACGCCCAGCGATGGTTGGGTGCATATGGCCGGGGTGACTGAATGGGGGCGTGGTTACAGCATCAGCCATATTTATGCTGAGAATAACTCGATCTTCCAGCTGGCCTTGCCTGCGGCCTTGTCCGGTAATCATCTCGGTTACGTACACAAAGCGCCGATCGCGCCGTAAACAATATTGGTTTTCAAGTATGGCAATCCTGCGGGGTTGCCATTTTTTTGCCTGCTTGCCACTGACATCCGTCCGCTGCTGACGCGCGTCGCTCCCCGGCACAATGAGGGCATTAATTCACTAGCGAAGCGGGTCAACTGGCGGTCTGACGACGGCTAATGTGGTCCGTACCCCGCCTATGTCGCCGGCCCGGCTCATGGGCAGACTCATTAAGGAGCGAGAGCGCGATGCAAAACACTTTGAAGCCGATCAACAGCCCGGACGGCCTGTTTCATGACGGCAACCCCACCACTGGCGAACTGGGTACCATCGTCAGCGCCGATTGGCTGAACAGCCTGCAGCAGGCGACTGTCGCCACTCAGGACGAGTTGATTGCCTTGATCAAGGACAGCGGCCAGGCATTGGACGCCAACCGCAAGGATCAATTGCTACAGGCGGTGAAGCAACTGGCCTGGGGTGGCAATAGCAAGCCGACTACTTTGGCGGGTTACGGGATTACCGATGGGGCCACTAAGGCAGAGGTTTCCATCAAGGCGGACAAAGCGGGTACGCTGGCTGGTTATGGCATTGCCGATGGCGCGACGACTAGTCAATTGCGTGCCGCGGCGCCAGCCGGCGAAGTGGCCTACTTTGCAATGCCATCTGCACCGCCTGGTTGGTTGAGATGTGATGGCTCCTTGGCCAGCCGCAATGTTTATCCCGCGTTGTTTGAGGCAATTGGGACGCGATACGGTGCAGGAGATGGGACAACAACGTTTAACCTGCCTGATTTACGCGGAGAATTTATCCGCGGCTGGAGCAGCGATCACCCTGTAGTAGACGTGGGACGTGCATTTGCGTCTAGGCAAATGGGCTCATTGATTCCTTACCAAGGCTATATCGATCCGACGCGCAGCGGTGCATGGCAAAGCAGTTACAACGATAGATTGGGATGGGTGAGTGGTCTGTTTGATGATGGTTTTGAGAGCAACCATGTCGATGGTACTTCCGTGGTTAATTACGGTGTAACTCCGATCCCGAACTGGCAAGCTCAACTTCTTGGAGGCACATTGACGCAAGCTGTTACAGGGTCGACAACCAACCTTTTGAAAGGCACCCGCCCCCGCAACATCGCCCTGCTTGCCTGCATCAAACACTAAGGAGATCACCATGCAAGAACGCACGCAGAAAACCGTCTACGCCTACCATCCGGAAACCGGCGAGTATTTGGGTACCACCATGGCGGACCTGTCGCCGCTGGATGTTGAAGAAACCTGGCTGATTCCGGCCTACGCTACCGAGCAGCAACCGCCGCAGGCGGGGAACAGGCAAGCGGCGGTCTATCGTGACGGCGGCTGGCTGCTGGTGGTGGATTTTCGCGCGCTCAAGCTGTGGAGCAAGGCCAGCGCGCAGCCGGTGACGGCGCAAATCGGCGACACGCCGGACAGCCTGCAGGCCACCGAGCTGGAGCCGCCGCCCTTCGCGGTGTGGAACAAGAAAGCCTGGAAAGTGGACGCCGATGCGCAGCGCGCGGCGCTGACGGCGCAGGCGCAGCAGGAGTTGCAGCAGCGCTTGGCGATTGCCTACGCTCAGCGCCGGCCTTTGGAGGACGCGCAGGAGCTGGGGCTGGCTACGGCGCAGGAGCAGGGCTTGCTGACGGCGTGGAAGCGTTACTGCGTTGAGCTGTCGCGCTTGCCGCAGCAGACCGCGTGGCCGCAGCTGGGCGAGGCGGACTGGCCTGCGGTACCGGTCTAAAAACTGAGCGTTATGTGTCTGCAAAACGGCGGCTTCGGCCGTCGTTTTGCTTTGCGGCTGCGCTCCAAACTACTGACATCCGTCCACTGCTGACGCGCGTCGCTAAACGGCAAAATGACGGTATTGATTCACTAGCGAAGCAGGTCAGCGGGTGGTTTACGGATCACCCTACCGGCCCGGAGTCCGCCCCAAGCCGCCAGCCCGGCCAGCGGGCCAACCCTGTAAATGGAGCGAGAGCGCGATGCAAAACACCATGAAGCCGATCAACAGCCCGGACGGCCTGTTCCACGACGGCAACCCTTACACCGGCGAATTGGGCACGGTGGTGACCTCGGAGTGGTTGAACAATGTCCAGTCCGCCGCCCAGTCCAGCCAGGACGAGCTGTTGACGGTGATACGCGACAGCGGCCAGAGCGCTGATCCGGCACGCAAGGACCAGTTGTTGCAGGCGCTGAAGAAGCTGACCTGGGGCGGCAATAGCAAGCCGACCACGCTGGCCGGCTACGGCATCACCGATGCTTTGCCGTTGAGCGGCGGCAAGATGAATGGCCGGGTGGATTTTCAGCCCAATTCTCGTTTCCTGGCCGAGGGCGGCAAGGAAGGCGGCCAGCTGCAATTGCAAGCGCCGCAAAGCGACAGCAAGCTCAGCGACGTGAATATCGATGTCTGGGGCAACCAGTTCCGCGTGTTCAATAATGACGGCGTCAAGTCTCGTGGTTTTTACGTGGACCTGACCCAGTGCGAGGACGGCCCTATCACCAATCTGCTGACCATGTCCGGCGCGCCTGGCATGGTAGGCCACTTCGCAACGCCTTACACGCCGCCAGGCTGGCTGAAATGCGATGGTTCTCCGGTCAGCCGCAGCACTTACCCCGGCTTGTTTGCGGTGATCGGAACTATTTATGGCGCAGGGGATGGCTCGACGACATTCAATCTTCCGGATTTGCGAGGGGAGTTCATTCGTGGCTGGAGCAGTGATCGCCCAACAGTGGACGTGGGACGTGTGTTTGGCAGCGCTCAGATCTCGACCCAAGTGCTGGTTGATGATGATGCAAATGAAGTCGTTGGAACCATAGACTGGACAAATAACAATTTAGTGGCTCTTGGCTATGAGTCAGCTGATGTTGGCTCCATACATCTGCATTACACAAAATCAATCAATGGTGGGGTGCATTCAGCGAGTTATGTACGTTCCATTCGCCCCCGTAACCTAGCCCTTCTCGCCTGCATCAAATACTAAGGAAACCGCCATGCAAGAACGCAAACAGAAAACCGTCTACGCCTACCATCCGGAATCCGGCGAGTATCTGGGCACCACTACGGCGGATCTATCGCCGCTGGATGTTGAGGAAACTTGGTTGATTCCGGCCAATGCCACCGAGCAGCAACCCCCGCAGGCGGGGGACAAGCAAGCGGCGGTCTACCGCGACGGCGGCTGGCTGCTGGTGGTGGATTTTCGCGCGCTCAAGCTGTGGAGCAAGGCCAGCGCGCAGCCGGTGACGGCGCAAATCGGCGACACGCCGGACAGCTTGCAGGCCACCGAGCTGGAACCGCCGCCTTTCGCGGTGTGGAACAAGAAAGCCTGGAAAGTGGACGCCGATGCGCAGCGTGTGGCGCTAACGGCGCAGGCGCAGCAGGAGTTGCAGCAGCGTTTGGCGATTGCCTATGCTCAGCGCCGGCCTTTGGAGGATGCGCAGGAACTGGGGCTGGCGACGACGCAGGAGCAGGGCTTGTTGACGGCGTGGAAGCGTTACTGTGTCGAGTTGTCGCGCCTGCCGCAGCAGATCGCGTGGCCGCAGTTGGCCGAGGTGGACTGGCCGAAGCAGCCTGCCTGAGCGTTTGCAGATTGCCGTTTCACGTGAAACCACCCGCGCCGGGCATGCCCGCGCGGGTTTTTCTTAAAGCCTGTTCAAAGTCTCGCGGGCAAGAGCGAGACAAGGCGAAAACGGCTGAGAAAGCGGAATGTACACGTGCTACATGAGCATTTCGAAGGTGTACTCATCGCGCCGCTACTCACGTAGTGCAGCAGACATTGAACAGGCTCTTATGGCCGCGCCAGCGTGATTTCCACCCTCTCTTTGCCCTGGCCCACGTTCTTGCGTTTGAGCTTCAGTTCGCCCACTTCGCCGCTGCGGCGCAAATGGGTGCCGCCGCAGGGCACGCGGTAGAGGCCGGGCAGTTCCCAGTAGCGGCGCTGGTTTGCTTCGTCGGAATAGGCGCTGACGATGGCGAGATCGGCGTCTATCAGCGCCTGCACCTTGGCGGCGATGGCGGGTAGCAGCGGGGTGATGGGCCGGGCCAGCGCAAAATCGATGCGCGCCTTATCCTCCGCGATGTGAGCGCCTATCTTTTCCGCGTCGGGCAGCTCGCGGCAAATGGTTTCCAGCACCAGCTCCGCGGCGAAGTGCAGCCGCATCAGCCGGTAGCGGCGCGGCCAGTCTATCGCCACCGTCACCGCGTCGCCGGCGCCAAGGCCGTGATCGTCCGCCAGGGTGTAAGCGATGTCCAGGCCCTGTTTTTCCGCGCGCAGCACCGGACGGCCGGCTATGCTTCCGCTGTCGCTTTCCTGGCCGCCGGAGAAGGCGTAGAAGAGGGTGGCGTCCAGCCAGACCCGCGAGCCGTCTACGTGCGCCACCGTGGTGTGCAGCTCGGTCTGGTAGGGATCGACCCAGAACTGTTTGAGCACGCTCATGCCGCGCTTCCGGGATTCGCGGCCAGCCGCTGGTAGACGTCGGCGTCTCTTTTTTCCATCATCCATTCCGGCCGGGACAGCGGGCTGAAGCCGAACTGCGCGTACAGGCCGTGAGCGTCGGCGGTGGCCAGCAGCATGCGGCGCAGGTTCTGCAAGCCGGGATGGCTATCGATCGCCGCCATCAATTGCTTGGACACGCCTTGGCCGCGCCAGGCTTCGACCACGAACACGTCGGCCAGATAGGCGAAGGTGGCGTAGTCGGTGATCACGCGAGCGAAGCCTATCTGCTCGCCGTCGGCGGCGTAGGCGCCGAAGCACAGCGAATGGTCGAGCGAGCGCTCGAAGATGTCGCGCGGCAGTTGGCGCGCCCAGTAGGATTGCTCCGACAGGTAGCGGTAGACGCATTCGCGGTCCAGCCGCGCGGGATCGGTGTCGATGTGGAGGGTCATGGCGCAGCCAGCCGGGCGAGGGGGATGCCATCAAAGATAACACGCCCGGACTGGCGGGAGCGGCCGGGTTTGCCCGCGCCGCTCCTGGCAGTTAGCTACTTATAGATTTTTGATTTTTTCCAGCTCCTCCGGGCTGTACTTCTTCTCGCTGGCCTTGGTCAGGTCGGTGAGCAGGCCGGCGTGGACGTCGCGCGCCGATTGCACCGCGCTCAGCATATTGCCGCCGCTCCACTGGCCGGCGAAGCCGATGGCAGTTTGTGGTTGGCTGGCGTAAAGGCTAGCCAGCATCGCGTCCACCGCCGGCTGCTGGCTTTGGAACTGCCGCTCCAGCCGCGCCTGCCATTGCGCCAGCACCGGCAGATATTTGTCCGGCTTGGTCTGGGCCAGCGTGGCGTTGGCGCGGAAGGCCCAGTAGGCGGAGCCGCTCTCGTAATTGGCCGCGCCGGCGCGCAGCGGCGCGGGGATGTCCTTCATCGCGTTCTCATACATCGGCACCAGCACCGCGCCGGCCGGGCTGCCGAAGGATTGCCAGGTCAGCGCCGCCAATTCCTTGGGCAGGCCGGCGCGCAGCTGGATGACGTGGGTTTCTATGGTGCGGTCCACGCCCATCGGCCGGTCCGCGTCCTTCTGTTTGGCCAGTGCGGTGCCGTGGAAGGTGGCGCGCAGCACCTTGGCCACGTCGGCCACCGCGATCTTGTGCTCCGGCTTCAGCGTCAGCGGGTATTGCGTCTGCCGCGTGGCCTGGCGCAGCGCCGGGTTCAGCAGATGCTGGCCCAGCCATTCGCGGTCCACATTGTATTTGTCGCCGACGACGCCGAAGGCCTGGGCGAAGTTGAAGCGCTTGGCGTCCACCTTGGCCAGCAGCTGGTGTTTGGCGGCGAACTCGGCCAGGCCGGGGCTGGACACAACGTTGGCGCGGTCGGAGAGGTCGATGTCGTGCAGGCGCAGGCCGTTGGCCACCATCAAATAGCTGTCCTGCGGCACGCGATAGGCCAGCCAGTGGTGGCCGGAGCCGATTTCCATATACCAGGCTTCGTTCGGATCGGCGATCAGCACGCCATTGCCTTCGCCGGCGCCGTATTGGCTCAGATAGCGGCCCAGCAGTTCCACGCCTTCGCGCGCGGTCTTGGCCTGCGGCAGAATCAGCGAGGGGATCACCGCCTCCACCACGCCGCTGTCCAGCAGCGGGTCCGCTTTCTTGGCGCGGGCGTTGATCTCCGCGCTATTGGTGGCGGACACCGCCACATTGAATTCATTGACGCCGCGTTCCTCGTACAGGCCGTCGCCGCCGGCGCTGTCGCCGTTCCAGTCCATCAGGCCGCTGTAGCGGTAGAACTGTGCCGGCGCCGGCACTTTCAGGCCGTTCTTGAAGCTCAGCGTCTCATCCTTGGCCGCCGCGCGCGCCGGATGCAGCACCAGGCGCTTGTTCCAGTTATTGATGTAATAATCTTCGTTGCGGGCGATGATGATGGAGCCATCGGCGGAGGCCTGTTTGCCGACGATCAGCGATGAGCAGGCGTCGGCGAGCGGGGCGGCCAGCGCAAGGGCGGTGGCCAGGGCAAGCAGGGTAGGGCGCGGCGTCATGATGCATTCCTCTTCTCTGAGAGCGTGTTTACGATCTAGCGAGCTAAGGCGAGACAAGGCGAAAACGGCTGAGAAAGCGCAGTGTACAAACGGTACATGAGCATTTCGAAGCGGTACTCACCGTGTGACGTCTCACGACGCGCAGCAGATCGTAAACAGGTTCTGAGCAGTCAGTCGCGGTGCGAGACGGCTCATGGTGGCCGCGCGCTAAGCGTGCGGCGGTTTGGCGGTGAGGGCAAGTGGATTGTAGGCAGATGGTTCGCATTAGTTGAAATGGGAATCCCATGCTTGCCTGATGCATATCAATCTTGCGCTGTTTGGTAAAAATGTGGCGCAAACTGTCTGATTTATGCAATTGCTTTTGCCATATTGGCGCAAGCCTGATTAAGCTTGGCATTTCATTGTGGCGGCGGCTGATGGCGCCGTCGCGGCGAGAACGGATTAGGAAGATATGAAGATTTTGACGATGGCGCGCAAGCTGTTCTTCACGGTGCTGGCGGCGGCGCTGGCCTTGTGGGCTTACGGCGCTTACAGCGGAGAGCCGCAGTGGCAGCAATGGGCGATGTATCTGGGCAATGCGCTGGCCTTGGGCGGCGCCTACCTGGTGCCGACCTTGACCGCCGCCTTGGTGGGCAGCCCGCGGCTGAAGCTGGTGGCGGCGCTGAATGTGCTGGGCGGCTGGCTGATCCTGCCGTGGATCGCGGCGATGATGCTGGCGCTGAAGCGCGATGATCTGGCGTCCGGGTCCTGAATCCGTCTGGCACAATACTCTATCTTTACCGCCCCGTCAGAGGGCGGCGTAAGAAGCTGTTTACGATCTGCTGCGCGTCGTGAGACGTGGCACGGCGAGTACCGTCTCGAAATGCTCATGTACCACTCGTACATTCCGCTTTCCCAGCGGTTTTCGCCTGGTCTCGCCTGAGCTCGCGAGATCGTAAACACGTTCTAAGAGCGGCTAACAAACATGGGTTTCACGCCTGAGGCATGGCGCGCCGTTGAGTACGGCAAGTCGGTCCAACGCAGCATCAGGGGTTTGTTAGCCGTTCTAAACGGCTGCACGAGGCGATACCACACTACTCAAGGAGAAACACATGTTTCAGCACGTCGACGCCTACGCCGGCGATCCCATCCTGTCGCTGGTCGACGCCTTCGGCAAGGATGCGCGCGGCGACAAGGTCAACCTCAGCATCGGCCTGTATTACGACGAGCAGGGCCGCATTCCGCGCCTGAACGCGGTGCAGCAGGCTGAGGCCAAGCTGGCGGCCCAGCCGGCCCAGCCTTGCACTTATCTGCCGATGGACGGCCTGCCGGCCTACCGCAAGGCGGTGCAGGAGCTGTTGTTCGGCGAGGGACATCCGGCGCTGGCCGCCGGCCGCGTCGCCACCATCCAGACCCTGGGCGGCTCCGGCGCGCTAAAAGTGGGCGCGGACTTCCTCAAGCGCTATTTCCCCGACGCCCAGGTGTGGGTCAGCGATCCGACCTGGGACAACCACGTGGCCATCTTCGAAGGCGCCGGCATCGCGGTCAATCGCTACCCCTATTTCGATCCGCAAACCCGCGGCGTGGACTTCGCGGCGATGCTGGACACGCTGGAAACCCTGCCCGCCGGCAGCATCCTGCTGCTGCATCCGTGTTGCCACAACCCCACCGGCTCGGATCTGGACAATGCGCAGTGGGATCAGGTGGTGGCGCTGGCCAAGCGCAAGCAGCTGATTCCCTTCATGGACATCGCCTACCAGGGTTTCGGCGCCGGCTTGGAAGAGGACGCCTACGCCATCCGCGCGATGGCCGACGCCGGCGTGTCCTTCCTGGTCAGCAACTCCTTCTCCAAGATCTTCTCGCTGTACGGCGAGCGCTGCGGCGGGCTGTCGGTGGTATGCCCGAGCCAGGCCGAGGCGGAACTGGTGTTGGGCCAGCTCAAGGCCACGGTGCGCCGCAACTACTCCAACCCGCCCACCACCGGCGCGCGTTTGATCGCCACGGTATTGGGCGACGCCGAGCTGAAAGCGCTGTGGGTGTCCGAGGTGAACGAGATGCGCGGCCGCATCCTGGAAATGCGCGGCATTCTGGTGGAAGTGCTGAAGCAGGCGCTGCCGGAGCAGGACTTCGCCTATCTGGTCCATCAGCGCGGCATGTTCAGCTATACCGGCTTCAGCCAGGCCCAGGTGGATGCCTTGCGCGAGCGTTTCGGCGTCTATCTGGTGGGCACCGGCCGCATGTGCGTGGCCGGTTTGACCCGCGCCAATGCGCCTTATGTGGCCAAGGCTTTCGCCGCGGTGCAGTAAGAACCTGTTTACGATCTGCTGCGCGTCGTGAGACATGACACGGTGAGTACAGCTTCGAAATGCTCATGTACCACAGGTGCATTCCGCTTTCTCAGCTGTTTTCGCCTTGTCTCGCCTTAGCTCGCGAGACTTTGAACAGGTTCTAAGACCAAGCGCGGCTGACAAAACCGCTGATGCCGTGTTGCGCCGGCTTGCCGTACTCAAGGCACTGCCTACGTCGGCGCGTCTTGCCTCAGCCGTAAACCTGAGCTTTGTCAGCCGCTGTTAAAACAGCTCCTCAGCCGCCGGCCAGGCCTTGTTTCAAACGGGCCAGCGCCGGCTTGGCCAAGGCGTCCGGCGCGTAGCACAGGCCGACGCGGCGGCTGAGCGCCGCCTGATCCAGCCGGCAGCTCCACAGGCCGGACTGGTCCAGGGCCAGCCCCTGCGGGACGAAGGCGACGCCGGCGCCGGCCGCGGCCAGCGTCGCCGCCTGTTGCAGGGTGGCGCAGCGCGCCGCCACCGCCAGTTCCCGCGCCGCCTCGCCCAACAGGCTGGCGAAGCGCTGGTGTGACGGATGGTCCGGGCAGGCGATCAGGTCCTGGCCCAGCAGTTGTCCCGGCCGCAGCAGCGGCTGTCCCGCCAGCGGCGCGTCGGCGCACATCGCCAGCACATAATCCTCTTCCCACAGCGGCAGGAACAGCTCGTCCTCGCAACGATTGGCCTCCTCGTCCAGCCGCGCGTCGCCGGCGCAGCCCGCCGCCAGTTCCAGCAGCAAGCCGTCCACCGCGCGGTAGGCCGCCGCCAACACACGCGCCACGTCGGCCTGGCCCAGGTCCGCCGCCACTCCCAGCGTCAGCGGCAGGCAGTCCTGCCGGCCGCGAAACAGCTGTGTCAGGCTGTCGGCTTCTTCCACCAGCCGCCGCGCCGCCGGGTACAGCAGCCGGGCGGCGTCGGTCACTTCCACCCCGCGCGGCTGGCGCTGGAACAGCGCGGCCCCCAGCTGTTCTTCCAGTTGTCGGATGGTGGCGGACAGCGCAGGCTGGCTCAGGTAGAGACGCGCCGAGGCCTGGGTGATGTTGCGCTCTTCGAATACAGCGATGAAGGCTTTGAGTGAGCGGATATCCATAAATTAAACCGATGGCAGCAAGTGGAATAAACGATTTTTCGTGGAATCGTCAGCGAATTATAGTGCTGCTCAAGGATTTGATATCAGTTATTTCTATTGCTAAAGGAGAAGTTCCATGAGTAAGGCTCTCATTGTCATCACCGGCGCCAGCTCCGGCATCGGCGCCGCCACCGCCCGTTTGTTGTCGCAACAAGGCCATCCGCTCTTGCTATTGGCGCGTCGGGTGGAGCGGCTGGAAGCGCTGGCCTTGCCCAATACCTTGTGCCGCGCGGTGGACGTGACCGACCGCGCCCAGCTGGCCGCCGCGGTGGCGGAGGCGGAGGGCCGCTTCGGGCCGGTGGACGCCATCGTCAACAACGCCGGCGTGATGTTGCTGGGGCAGATGGCCGAGCAGGCGCCGGAAGAGTGGAAAACCATGTTCGACGTCAATGTGCACGGCCTGCTCAACGGCATCCACGCGGTGCTGGGCGGCATGGTGGAGCGCAAGCGCGGCACGGTGATCAATATCAGCTCAGTGGCCGGGCGCAAGACCTTCCCCAACCATGTGGCCTATTGCGGCACCAAGTTCGCGGTGCACGCGATGTCTGAGAATCTGCGCGAGGAAGTGGCGGACCACGGCGTGCGGGTGGTGACGATAGCGCCGGGCGCGGTGGACACCGAGTTGCTGTCGCATACCAGCAGCGAGGCGATCAAGGCCGGTTACGAAGCCTGGAAACAGGAGATGGGCGGCGTGTTGGCGGCGGAAGACGTGGCCAGCGCCATCGTCTACGCCTATCAGCAGCCGCAGAATGTGTGCATTCGCGAGATCGTGCTGGCGGCGACGCGGCAGCAGCCCTGAGACGCGGCGCAAGGCGGACGGACCTTGAGCGGGCTCCGAGGCCGGCTCAGTCCGCCACGTACAATTGGGTATCCGCCTCCTGCATCAGCTCGACGACGGCGGGCGGCGGCGGCTGGTCGGTGAACAGCGCGTCGATCTGCGACAGATGGCCCAGCTCCACCAGCGCCGGGCGGTCGAACTTGCTGTGGTCGGCGGCCAGGAAGACATGGCGGGATTGCTGGATGATGGCCTCGGCGCTGCGCACCTCGCGGTAGTCGTAATCGCGCAGCGTGCCGTCCAGCTCGATGCTGGAAATGCCGATGATGCCGTAATCGACGCGGAACTGGCGGATCAGCTGCACCGTGGCTTCGCCGGTGATGCCGCGGTCGCGTTTGCGCAGCATGCCGCCCAGCACGATGACTTCGCAGTCTGGGTAGTCGCACATGGTGTCCGCCACGTGCAGATTATTGGTGATCACCCGCAGGCCGCGGTGCTGGTGCAGCGCCTTGGCCACTTCCTCGGTGGTGGTGCCCAGATTGATGAACAGCGAGGCGTTGTCCGGGATGTGGCGGGCCAGGCATTCGGCGATGCGGCGCTTTTCGTCTATGCACAGCACCTGCCGCGCCTGGTAGGCGACGTTCTCCACGCTGGACAGCACGCTGGCGCCGCCGTGATAGCGTTGCAGCAACTGATGCTCGGCCAGCAGCGCGATGTCGCGGCGTATGGTCTGCCGGGTGACGGAAAAATGTTCGGCCAGCTTTTCCACGCTGACGTAGCTGTCGCGTTTGACCATGGCCAGCAATTCCTGCTGGCGTTGATTCAGAATGAGCATAGACTGCGAGGCGGCGGGTTGGGACGGTTCGATTGTAAGCGGACAACTCGTCCCGGCGCTATGCCGTCAGCGTCGCCGCCGCGTATTCGGCCAGCGCCAGGCTGGCGGTGAGGCCGGGGGATTCGATGCCGTAGAGTTGGAGCAGGCCGGGCACGCCGTGCTGGGTCGGGCCCTGGATCAGGAAGTCCGCGTCCGGCGCGCCGGGTCCGGCGATCTTGGGGCGGATGCCGGCGTAGGCCGGCGCCAGCGCCTGTTCCGGCAGCGTCGGCCACCAGCGGCGGACGCCGGCGTAGAAGCGCTCCGCGCGCGCCGGGTCCACTTGGTAGTCGATGGCGTCCACCCATTCCAGGTCCGGGCCGAAGCGTGCCTGGCCGGCCAGGTCCAGCGTCAGATGCGTGCCCAGGCCGCCGGCTTCGGGCAGCGGGTAGATCAGGCGCTGGAACGGCGAGCGGCCTTGCAGCGCGAAATAGACGCCGCGCGCGTAATAGGGCGTGGGAATGGTTTCACGTGGAACGCCGGCAATGCTGGCCGCCGCCCGCGGCGCCCACGCGCCGGCGGCGTTGACCGTCAGCCCTGCGCGTAGCCGCATGCCGGCGATGTTCAGCTCCAAACCGTCGCCGCTCACGCGGCCGTCTTGCAGCGGGGAGTTCAAGGCCAGCGTCGCGCCGTGGGCCTCGGCGTCGGCCAGCAGGGCCAGCATCAGACCGTGGCTGTCTATTATGCCGGTGGACGGCGACAACAGCGCGGCGCGGGCCTGCAAGGCCGGCTCCAGCGCCTGAAGCTGTTCCGCGTCCAGCCAGCGCAGATCATCGACGCCGTTGGCGGCGGCGCGCTGTTGCAAGGCTTGCAGCCGCGGCAGTTCGGCCTCGTTTGCGGCGACGACGAGCTTGCCGCAGCGCCGGTGGGCAATGGCGCGCTGGGCGCAGTAGTCGTACAGCTGCCGGCGGCCCGCCACGCAGAGCCGCGCTTTCAGGCTGCCGGGCGGATAGTAGAGCCCGGCGTGGATCACTTCGCTGTTGCGGCTGGACGCATGCTGGCCGATGGCGCTTTCCGCTTCGACGATGAGGACTTCGCGGCCGGCCATCGCCAGCTGCCGCGCCACGGCCAGGCCGATCACGCCGGCGCCTATCACCACGCATTCCACGGTTTCCATCGCGCTTCCCATCATGCCGGATTGAATAGCGCATGGTGCGACGCCGCGACGGCGGCGTCCAGCCCGGCGGCGCGGAGGCCTATGAGGCGGCGGACTGCGCTTGCCGGCTGAGGTGGAGGTAGTGCAGATGCCGTTCGTACTGGTCCAGGATGTCGGCGATGATCTGTTCCTTGTGGTAGCCCCACAGGCTGTAGCCCTGGCTGCCGTCCTGCAAGTGCACTTCCAATCGGCAGTAATGGCCGGGCGCGGCGCGGATGGCGAAGGAGGGCGTGGCCGCCATGGCGGCCTGGATGCGGTAGCGGAAGGCGGCGTCGCCGTCGCCGGCGATGAGCAGGCCCAGCCGCGGCAGGCCGGTCTGCGGGTCTGTTTCCTGTTCCAGCCGCGCCTTGGCGCCGCGCTGGCGCAGCGCGGCGCAAACCTCGCGCAAGGCGGGGAGGCAGCTGTGTTCCAGCATGGTTCGGGTCTGGTCCGCGTCCGGATAGCTCATCGCCCGGCTCAGCCGTTGCTGCCAGTTCAGCCGCGGATCGGAGTGGGCGTAGGTGCGGCCGGACAGCGAGCCGGCCAGGCTGGCCTGGCGGCTGTCTTCGCGCATGCCTTCGCGCCGCAGCGCCTTGTACAAGCCGGCCATGATGAAGAACATCACGAAAGAGAAGGGCAAGCCCATGATGATGGTGGCATTCTGCAGCGTGGGCACGCCGCCCACCATCAGCATGGACAGCGTCAGGATGCCGATGGCCAGCGACCAGAAAATGCGCAGCCACTTGGGCGCGTCGCTGGCCGGGTCCTTGAGGATGGAGGTGAAGTTGCCCAGCACCAGCGCGCCGGAGTCGGCCGAGGTGACGTAGAACAGCAGACCGGTGACGGTGGCGAGCAGGGCGCTGAAACCGGTCCACGGGTATTGCGCCAGCAGCGAATAGAACGCCCGTTCCGGCGTTTCCATCGCGGTCTTGCCGAAGCTCTGGTTGCCGGCCAGCACCAGGTCCAGCGCGCTGTTGCCGAAGATGGAAATCCAGATCAAGGTGAACACGAAGGGAATGACCAGGGTGCCGATGATGAATTGGCGCAGGGTGCGGCCGCGCGAGATGCGCGCCAGGAACAGGCCGACGAAGGGCGCCCAGGCCACCCACCAGGCCCAGAAGAACAGGGTCCAGGCGTTCAGCCAGTCCACCGGGCGCTGGAAGGCGAAGGTGTTCAAGGTCATGCCGGCGAAGCCGTTCAGGTAGTCGCCCACGTTCAGCACCAGGCCGTTGAGCAGGAACACGGTATTGCCGCTGAACAGCACGAACAGAATCAGCAGGATGGCCAGCAGCACGTTCAATTCCGATAGCCGGCGGATGCCCTTGTCCACGCCGGAGACCACGGACAGGGTGGCCATCGCCACCGACAGCAGGATCAGCAAGGCCTGCGCCAGCACCCCTTCCGGAATGTCGAACATGAAACGCAGGCCGTAGTTGAGCTGCACCACGCCTATGCCCAGCGAGGTGGCGATGCCGAAGATGGTGCCGAGCACGGCGGCGATGTCGACGCCGTGGCCGAGCGCGCCGTGGATGCGGCGGCCGAAGATGGGATAGAGGGCCGAGCGGATGCTGAGCGGCAATTGATGGCGATAGCTGAAATAGCCCAGGGCCATGCCCATCAACGCGTACATCGACCAACCGGTGATGCCGTAGTGGAACAGGGTCCAGGACATGGCCTGGCGCGCGGCGGCGTGGGTGCCGGGCGCACCCTCGGGCGGGGCTAGCAGGTGGGTGACCGGTTCGGCCACCGAGAAAAACATCAGGTCGATGCCGATGCCGGCGGCGAACAGCATCGCGCCCCAGGTGAACAGGCTGTATTCCGGCCGCGAATGGGCCGGACCCAGCTTGATGCTGCCAAAGCGGGAACAGGCGATGACGAGGACGAACAAGACATAGAGCGTGGCGGCCAGGAAGTAGTACCAGCCAAAGCCCTCGGTGATCCAGCCCAGCACCTGGGCCATGACGCGGGCGGCGGCGTCGGCGTCCAGCATCGCCCACAGCGCCAGCGCCAGAATGCAGCTGGACGAACCGAGGAACACCGTGCGGTTGAGGCGGTCTGTCGCCCCGGTTTCCGGTAATGCAGCCATGTAGGGGTCTCCCGATGCTGACGCAAGGAAAGACCGACACTAGCATCGGCCCGCGGCGGGGGCTGGTCAGAATGCGACGCGGGGGCGAGCGCAGGCGACCGGGCGTGAAAAAGCCGCCCATGGGCGGCTGGAAGGCGGGAGCGGCGGGTTTCAACCGGCCATCGCGGCTTCGACTTCTTCCACCGTCTTGGGAATCGGTGCGCCCAGCACGCGGCTGCCGTCGGCGGTGACCAGCACATTGTCTTCGATGCGGATGCCGCCGAAGTCCTGGTATTCGCGGAATTTGTCGTAGTCGATGTACTGGCTGTGGCGGCCTTCGGCGGCCCAGGCTTCGATCAGCGCCGGGATGAAGTACATGCCGGGCTCCACCGTCACCACCATGCCTTGTTTCAGCGGCTTGCCCAGACGCAGGTAGCCCAGGCCGAACAGCGGGCTGCGCTCGGTGTCCTCGCCGTAACCCACCAGGTCTTCGCCCAGGCCTTCCATATCGTGCACGTCCATGCCGATTTGATGGCCAAGGCCGTGCGGGAAGGCGATGGCGTAGGCGCCGGATTCGACGATGGCGTTGGCGTCGCCCTGGAAGAAGCCCAGCGCGCTCATTCTTTCCACCATCAGCCGCGCGGACAGCTTGTGCACGTCCAGATAGCGCACGCCCGGCTTCATCGCCTCGATGGCGGCCAGCTGCATGTCCAGCACGATATTGTACAGTTCGCGCTGGCGCGGGCTGAACTTGCCGCCCACCGGGAAGGTGCGGGTGATGTCGCTGGCGTAGCCGCCGCCGGAGGTACAGCCGGTGTCGTTCAGCGCCAGGTCGCCGCTTTCCAGGCGGTTGTCGTGGTGATGGTTGTGCAGCACTTCGCCGCGGCGGGAGAAGATGGACGGATAGGCCAGCTGCCAGTCGCGTCGGCGCATGATGCCTTCCATCTCGCCCACCACTTCGTATTCCATCACGCCGGGTTTGGCGTGGCGCATCGCGGCGACGTGCATGTCGCGGGTCACCGCCAGCGCCGCTTCCATTTCGGCGATTTCTTCGTCGCCCTTGATTTCGCGCAGCGCCACCACGGCATGGGTCAGCGGCGCGGAGAAGCCGTCCTTGACCTTGGCCGGATGAACGTCCAGCAAGCGGCCCATTTCAATCAGGGTCTCGCCGCGGTACGGCGCCAGGTAATGGACGGCGCGGCCGGCGGCGCGCGCGGCGCTCAGCGCGGAGGCCAGCTCGGCGTAGCCGCGGCTGTGTGTCAGGCCGGCCAGCGCGGCGCGTTCGGCCAGGCTGGGCAGCGGGCCGGTCCAGACGATGTCGGCCACGTCCGGATCGTTGCCGAACAGCATCGCTTCGCCGCTGTCGGCGTCGATGAGGCCGGCCAGGCCCGGTTCGTTCAGGCCGAAGAAATAACGGAAGCTGGAGTCCTGCACGAAGGGCAGGGTGTTGTCGTGATAGTTCATCGGCGAATCGACATTGCCGACAAACAGCAGCAGGCCGGACAGGCCGGCCGCTTGCAGACGGGCGCGGCGTTGCGCGTATACGGTGGCAGCGAACATGGTTTCCTCGAGGGTGGGCAGGGTCCGCCCGGTTCGGTCGCCGCGCGGAATATTGTATCCAGTCCCTTAACTTATCATGCCCGCCGCCGGGCTGCCAGTGCCGGTTCAGCCGCGCTGGCCGACGGCGGCTTCGGCCTGCCGGGCCTTGGCCGGACGCAGGATCAAGGCCACCGCGCCGCCGGCCAGCAAGGCCCACAGCGGCGCGCCCAGGCCGGCGATGCTGACGCCGGAGGCTGCCACCACGAAGGTGATCAGCGCCGCTTCGCGGCGGCTCTCGTCGCTCAGCGCCGCGCTCAAGGAGGACGCCAGGGTGCCGAACAGCGCCAGCCCGGCGGCGGTGGCCACCAGCGCCTTGGGCAGGGTCAGGATCAGGCTGGCCAGCGCGCCGCCGGCCGCGCCTATCGCCAGATAGAGCGCGCCGCAGATCACGCCGGCCACGTAGCGGCGTTTGGGATCGGGGTGGGTTTCCGGCCCGGTGCAGATGGCGGCGGTGATCGCCGCCAGCACCACGCCGTGGCCGCCGAAGGGCGCGGTCAGCATGGACACCGCGCCCAGCAGCGACACCGGAGAGCGGGCCGGGATGCGGTAGCCGGAGGAGGCCAGCACCGCCATGCCGGGCAGGAATTGACCGGTCAGCGCCACCAGCGCCAGCGGCAAGGCCAGATTGAAGAAGGCGCTCCACGACCATTGCGGCGCGGTGAACAGCGGACCGCCGCCGCCGCCTCCGCCGTGGGCCGGCAGCGGCTGGAACAGGCCTTGCGCCGCCGCCAGCAGCAGGCCCAGCAGGATGGCGGCCGGCAGCGCGTAGCGCGGGAAGAAGCGGCGGCCGACGAAGAACAGCGCGGCCATGCTGACCACCAGCAGCGGATCGTGGCCGGCGGCGCTGGCCAGTTCGGCGACGAAGCGGAACAGGATGCCGGCCAGCATCGCCGCCGCCAGCGCGGCGGGGAACACCTTCATCAGCCGGTCGAACAGGCCGCTGACGCCCAGCAGGGTGACGATGGCGGCGGCGGCCAGGAAGGCGCCCACCGCCTCGCCGTAGGGCACGCCGGGCAGGGCAGCCAGCAGCAGGGCCGCGCCGGGGGTGCTCCAGGCGGTGATCACCGGCGCCTTCCAGCGCCAGGACAGGTAGAGGCCGGCCACGCCGGAGCCGATGGACACCGCCCAGATCCAGGAGCCGAGCTGGGCCGGGGACAAGCCGGCGGACTGGGCGGCGTGGACGATGATGAGGAAGGGGCCGGAATAGCCGACCAATAAGGCCAGCGCCGCGGCCAGCGCCGCGGAGGGCGACAGGTCGCGCCAGAAGGTGGACGGCATGATGCGCTTTCTTGCGATGAAAAGTAGGGCCAAGCCTAGCGCAAGCGCCGCGCCTCGCCTTCCCACAGCCGACGCAAACAGTTTATGCTGCGCACAATCTGTTCTATATAACAGCGATGACTGATTCCCTGTATCTACGCATTGCCGCGGACATCGAGCGCGGGCTGGACAGCGGCGAGTACCCGCCCGGCAGCCGGCTGCCCTCGGTGCGCCGCCTGGCCGCCCTGCACGGCGTCAACGTCTTGACCGCGCTGGCGGCTTACCGCCATCTGGAGCGCCAGCAACGCGTCAGCGCCCGGCCGCGCGCCGGCTTTTTCGCGGCCTTGCCCAGCCGCGCGCAGCAGGCGCATGCCCGGGACGACGGCTTGCCGTCGGCGGCGACCCTGGTGCGGGTGGACAGCCGCATGTCGCAATTGATCGAATGGTCGGGCCTGGACATCGGCACCCAGCTGCACATGGCGGAAGCGCACTGCAGCATGTATCCGGCGGCGGCGCTGGCGCGTCGGCTGCAACAGACGCTGAACCAGCGGCCGGAGCTGATCGGCGCCTATCTGCCGCGCGGCGAGCAGGCGCGGCTGCACCGGCTGGTGTGCGGGCTGGCGGCGCAGTGGCAGCTGGCGCTGGAGCCGGACGCCATCCTGTTCACCCACGGCATCACCGAGGCGATCAGCCTGTCGCTGCGCTTGCTGACCCGGCCGGGCGACACCGTGGCGGTGGAGACGCCGGTGTACTTCGGTCTGCTGCAAACCCTGGAGGCCCTGGGACTGAAAGCGCTTGAAATCCCGTGCACGCCGGACGCCGGCCTGTCGCTGGAGGCGCTGGAGTTCGCCTTGCGCCACGGACCGGCGCCGCGCTGCCTGGTGACGGTGACCAATTTTCAGAATCCCACCGGCGCCTTGATGCCGGACGAAGCCAAGAAGCGCTTGTTGCAGCTGGCTTACCGTCACGGCCTGACCATCATCGAGGACGATGTGTTCGGCGAGCTTTACTTCGGCGAGCAGCATCCGACGCCGCTGAAAGCCTGGGACAGCCGCGGCGAGGTGATTTACTGCTCGTCCTTCACCAAGAGCTTCGCGCCTTCGTTCCGTCTGGGCTGGCTGTCCGGCGGCCGCCATCACGCGGCGCTGGCGCGGCTGAGCAATAGCAGCAGCCTGGTGAGCTCGGCCTTGTATCAGGGCTTGTTGGCGGATGTGTTGGCCGACGGCGACTACGCGCGTTTCGCCGAGCGTTTGCGGCGGCAATTGGCGCGGCAGATGGGCCAACTGGCCGACGCGGTGCTGGCGGCCTTCCCCAAGGGCACGCGGCTGCGGCGGCCGCAGGGCGGTCTGCTGCTGTGGGTGGAATGTCCGGAAGGGCTGGACGCGGGCCGCTTGCTGGAGCGGGCGCTGGCCGAATCCATCAGTTTCGCGCCGGGCCTGGTGTTTTCCGCCGAGCCGCGTTTCGGCCACTGCCTGCGGCTGAACTTCGGCCAGCCGTGGTCGCCGGCGCTGGCGCGGGCGATCGCCACCCTGGGCCGCCTGGCCGGCGAGCAGCTGAGCCAATGAAAACGGCGGAGCGCATGCTCCGCCGCGAGGCAGTCGGCTTGGCGCCGGCTCAGTCTTGACGCGCGCGGCGCGCCTTCACCGCGTCGGCCAGCGTGGTCAGCAGTTTTTCCGTGTCGTCCCAGCCGATGCAGGCGTCGGTGACGCTCTGGCCGTAGGTCAACTCGCAGCCCGGCTTCAGGTCCTGGCGGCCTTCCACCAAGTGGCTTTCCACCATCACGCCGAAGATATTGGCGTTGCCGGCGGCCAGCTGGCCGGCGATGTCGTCGGCCACTTCCATCTGACGACGGTAGTCCTTGCGGCTGTTGGCGTGGCTGAAATCCACCATCAGCTTTTGCGGCAGGCCCACGGAGACCAGTTCCGCCGCCGCGGCACTCACGTGTTCGGCCGAGTAATTGGGTTCCTTGCCGCCGCGCAGGATCACGTGGCAATCCGGGTTGCCGCCGGTGGAGACGATGGCGGAGTGGCCGGTCTTGGTCACGGACAGGAAATGATGGGGCACGCTGGAGGAGCGGATGGCGTCCACGGCGATCTTCAGATTGCCGTCGGTGCCGTTCTTGAAACCCACCGGGCAGGACAGGCCGGAGGCCAGTTCGCGGTGCACCTGGCTTTCGGTGGTGCGCGCGCCGATGGCGCCCCAGCTGATCAGGTCGGCGAAGTACTGCGGCGTGATCATGTCCAGGAATTCGGTGGCGGCCGGCATGCCCATGTCGTTCAGGGTCAGCAGTAGGCGGCGCGCGATGCGCAGGCCGCTGTTGATGTCGAAGGATTCGTTCAGCAGCGGATCGTTGATCAGGCCTTTCCAGCCGACGGTGGTGCGCGGTTTTTCAAAGTAGACGCGCATCACTACCACCAGCTCCTGCGACAGCTTGTCGCGCAGCGGCGCCAGCTTCTTGGCGTACTCGATGGCGGCTTCGGTGTCGTGGATGGAGCAGGGGCCGATCACCACCAGCAGGCGGTCGTCCTCGCCGCGCAAGAGCGCGGAGATGTCGCGGCGGGCGGCGTAAATCACCTCGGAGGCGGCCTCGGTGATCGGCAGTTCGTACAGGTGGGCGATGGGCGGCAGCAATTCCTTGATTTCGCGGATTCTGACGTCGTCGGTCTGGCGTTGCATAAAGGCGGCTTCCTTGCTATTTCAGTTTTTGCATAGCAGCAAGATAACCGGATTCCACGACGCTAGACAAGCGGCCGGCCTGCTTTAATGCCCTAAATTCATACTAGATGATCGTTAGGGATAAGCTATCGGCGCCCGATTTATCTGCTTGTTTTTCTTGGACGGGGGACAGGCGGACATGAAAAACGCCCTGGATGCGGCCAGGGCGTTTTGCGGGCGAGAACCGGAACGGTCAGTCGGCGTACTGACGCTTCATGCGTTCGCGGCGTTCCTGGGCTTCCACCGACAGCGTGGCGGTGGGGCGGGCCATCAGGCGGCGCAGGCCGATCGGTTCGCCGGTGTCTTCGCAGAAGCCGTAAGAACCGTCTTCGATCTGGCGCAGCGAGGCCTGGATCTTTTGCAGCAGCTTGCGCTCGCGGTCGCGGGTGCGCAGTTCCAGCGCGTATTCCTCTTCCAGCGTGGCGCGGTCAGCGGGATCCGGCGTGGCTTCCTGCTCTTGCAGGTGATTGGCGGTCGCATTTGCGTTAGAGAGCAACTCCTGCTGCATCTGCAACAACCGGTCTTTGAAAAACTCAAGATGGTCGGCGTTCATGTAATCGTCGCCGGTCCAGTTGAGGATATCCTGTTCGGTTAGTTTGGCCATAATAGGTGCTTCCAGCATAGAGTTGGCAACAGGCGGAGAAGATTACCGGCGCCCCGCTATTTCTGCAACTGTCTTAGGCGCTTAGGTGATATTAACTCCCTGCTGCTGACAATCGGTATAGCGTTGTTTCACTCCGGTAACAAGCCTGAGGCATCGTTAAAAGGGTATTGGCGCAACAGGCTAAGACATAAAATGTCCCGGACAGTTCAAAGGCGGCAATCCGCCGCCTTTTTCCGGGAGCCGGCGCGCCGTGCGGCGTGCCGGGTTTCTAGCGTCGGGATGGCTTATTTCAGCGACAGCACCCACTTGGCCAGCGCGCGCAGGTCCGCGTCCGGGATGTTCGGATGCGGGGTCATCGGCACCGGGCCCCATACGCCGGAGCCGCCGTTCTTGATCTTGGCCATCAGCATGGCTTCCGCGCCTTTCTGGCTGGCGTATTTCTTGGCCACGTCCTTATAGGCCGGGCCGACGATCTTCTTGTCCACCGCGTGACAGGCGGTACAGCTGTATTTTTGCGCCAGCTGCATATTGGCGAAGGCGGGAGCGGCGGCGGCGCTCAACAGGGCGGCGGCGAGCAAGGCTTTTTTCATTGGAAGTCTCCTGGTGTGGTGATGCAAATCGGTTGCCAAACGAGCGGCCGCAAAGCGCGGCCGCGAAAAAATATGACAAATAACCTGAATTGCTACAGTACTACCTTGAGTTGGGTCAAGAAGCTTGCTTCCAGCATGCGCACCGGCAGCATCAGGATCACCTGGATGATCAGGAGCAGCACCAGCGGCGACAGGTCCACGCCGCCGATATTGGCCTTGCGGAACGGGCGCAGGAAGGGCCGGGTCAGCGCGTCCAGCACCGGCATCAGCGGGTTGTAGGGGCTGACCCAGCTGAGCACGGCCTGAACGATGACGCTGCCCATCAACAGGGTCAGCGATTGCTTGAACACTTCCAGCAGCGACAGCAGCGACAGCGCCACCCAGACCTGCGGAAAGGTGAAGACTTCCGGCACCGAGCTGAGCAAGGTGACCAGCACATTGGACAGCAGCGCCACCAGCCAGGCCAGCAACATGGTGGCGCTGTCGTAGCCGCGCATCGCCGGCACCAGCTTGCGCAGCGGCAGCACCGCGAAATTGGTGGCGGCCATCACGAACTGGCACAGCGGGTGTTTGAACGGCGCGCGCGCCACTTGCAGATAGAAGCGCAGCAGCAGCACCAGCACGAACAGGCCGCAAAGGGTGTGGATCAGAAAGCGCAAAGTGTCGAAGAACATGATGTGGCTTAGTCCTGGCTGAGTTGTTGGCCCATTTCGATGGAGCGGTCGCGGCAGTCCAGCGTGCCGGCGATGATGGCCTGCTTGACGCCTTCCGCCTCAAAGCGGGCGATGGCGCGTTCGGTGGTGCCGCCCTTGGACATCACATTGGTGCGCAAGGCGGCCACGGACAGCGGGCTTTGCTTGGCCAGTTCCACCGCGCCTTCGAAGGTGGCCAGCACCAGCCGGCGCGCTTCCGCTTCGGAAAAGCCGGTTTGCTGGGCGGCTTCTATCATGCTTTCGATGAAATAGAACACATAGGCCGGGCCGCTGCCGGACACGGCGGTGACGTCGTCGATGCGTTGTTCGTTTTGCAGCCAGACGGTGATGCCGGCCGCCTGCATCACGGTGTTGGCGTCCTGGCGGTCGTCTTCGCTGACGCCCACCGAGGCGAACAGGCCGGACACGCCCTTGCCTATCATCGCCGGGGTGTTGGGCATCACCCGCACCACGCGCTTGCTGCCCAGCCAGCGGCATAGCGCGTCCAGGCGGATGCCGGCGGCGATGGAGATCACCAGCGCGCCGTTGAGCCTGGGCTCAAGCTCCAGGCACAAGTCGCGCAGATGCTGCGGCTTGACCGCCAGCACCACGATGTCGCCGATGCCGAAGGCGTCCGGCAGCGCCGCGCCGCCGCTGACGTCGTATTCCTGGCGCAGCCGTTCCACTTTGCCGGCGTCCGGGTCCACCACGTGGATGCGATGCGCCGCCTGCTTGATCAGGCCGGCGATGATGGCGTTGGCCATATTGCCGCCGCCTATGAAGGTAATCCGCATGCTTTTTCCTTATAAACCGGCCTGAAACCGCTATCGTTTCAAGCCGATGTCATTCAATGATAATGGCGCGCGCCGAAAATGGCCGTGCCCACCCGCACCAGGGTGGCGCCTTCGGCGACGGCGACGGCCATGTCGGAGGACATGCCCATGGACAGCGTGTCCAGCGCCAGCCCCTCGGCGATCAGGCGTTCGCGCAGCCTGCGCAGCTGGGCGAACTGAGACGCCAGCCGCGCCGTGTCCTCCGTGGGTTCCGGGATGCACATCAGGCCGCGCAGGGTCAGACGCGGCAAGGCCGCCACCGCGCGCGCCAATTCCAGCGCCTGCTCCGGCGCGCAGCCGCTCTTGCTGGCCTCGCCGGACACGTTCACCTGAATGCACACGTTCAGCGGTGGCAGCGCCGCCGGACGTTGCGCCGACAGCCGTTCCGCGATTTTCAGCCGCTCCACCGAGTGGGCCCAGTGCGCCAATTCCGCCACCGCTCGGGTTTTATTGGATTGCATCGGGCCGATGAAGTGCCATTCGATCTCCAGGCCGGCCAGCGCCTCGGCCTTCTGCTGCAATTCCTGCACGTAGTTTTCACCAAAGGCGCGCTGGCCGGCAAGATAGGCTTGCTCGATGTCCGCGGCGGGGAAGGTTTTGCTGACGGCCAGCAAGCGCACCGATCCCGCCGGACGGCCGGCGGCGTGTTCCGCGTCCGCCAGGCGTTGGCGGACTTGCTGCAAGGGTTGGGAGATGGAGTC
The DNA here is from genome assembly GCF_057418835.1 of Chromobacterium sp. HL1. Classification (NCBI taxonomy): domain Bacteria; kingdom Pseudomonadati; phylum Pseudomonadota; class Betaproteobacteria; order Neisseriales; family Chromobacteriaceae; genus Chromobacterium; species Chromobacterium sp. HL1. The sequence goes on along the minus strand of NZ_CP162399.1, from coordinate 4,717,844 downwards.
TGTCATGGCGTCGAGAAATGGTTTGCTGCGGGCGGTGAGGCTTGTTGCCCGGGTTTGGGGTTTCTACAAAGAATCATGGCCGCGCATCATTAATAATATGGGGTGACGGCGATATCCCAAATGGCTGAGTTGAGCTTACAATCAGCGCCAGAGCCGGAAATGCCGGGGTCTCGTTCGGGCGCGTCGCCGACGCGGGCGGTTCTTCATTATTTTTCAAGTGGTCGCCTGGCGGCTGAAACCATGGCGGCGGCGCAGTCATCGTGGAGATTATATTATGGAAATTTCGGAGCTCTTGGCCTTTACGGTCAAGAACAAGGCGTCCGACCTGCACCTGTCCGCCGGGCTGCCGCCGATGATCCGGGTGAACGGCGACATCCGCCGCATCAACCTGCCGCCGATGGATCACCATGACGTGCACGACATGGTGTACGACATCATGAACGATTACCAGCGCAAAATCTTCGAAGACACCTTCGAGTGCGACTTTTCCTTCGACCTGCCCGGCATCGCCCGTTTCCGCGTCAACTCCTTCGTGCAGAACCGCGGCATGGGGGCGGTGTTCCGGGTGATTCCGTCCAAGGTGCTGTCGCTGGAGCAGCTGGGCGCGCCCAAGATCTTCCAGGAAATCGCCGCCTTTCCGCGCGGGCTGGTGCTGGTGACCGGCCCCACCGGCTCAGGCAAGTCCACCACGCTGGCGGCGATGATTGATTTCATCAACGACAACCACTTCTCCCATATCCTGACCGTGGAGGATCCGATCGAGTTCGTCCACGACAGTAAGAAGTGCCTGATCAACCAGCGCGAGCTGGGCTTGCAGACCCACAGCTTCGCCAATGCGCTGAAGTCCGCCCTGCGCGAAGACCCGGACGTGATCCTGGTGGGCGAATTGCGCGATCTGGAAACCATACGCCTGGCGCTGACCGCGGCGGAAACCGGCCACCTGGTGTTCGGCACCCTGCACACCAGCTCCGCCGCCAAGACCATAGACCGTATCGTCGACGTGTTCCCGGCCGGGGAAAAGGAGATGGTGCGTTCGATGCTGTCCGAATCGGTGCGCGCGGTGATCGCCCAGACCCTGCTCAAGACCAAGGACGGCAGCGGGCGGGTGGCCGCGCATGAAATCATGCTGGGCACCCCGGCGATCCGCAACCTGATCCGCGAAAACAAGATCGCCCAGATCAACTCCATGATCCAGACCGGTCAGCAGCACGGCATGCAGACGCTGGACCAGTGTCTACAGGAGCTGGTGCGGCGCAATATGGTGTCGCCGGCGGACGCCAGACAAAAGGCCGCCAACAAGGATCAATTCTGAGCGGGCGCTGCGCTACACTAGAAACGGCGACCCGCGGGACCTCATCATGGAAAAAGACCAGGCTTCCAAGTTCATACTGGATCTGCTGAAGCACGCCACCGGCAAGAACGCCTCCGATGTCTTCATCGCCGCCGATTTCCCTCCGGCGATGAAGATAGACGGCAAGATCACTCCGGTGGCGCCGCAGCCCCTGTCCGCCCAGCACACCAAGGAATTGGTGCGCGCGGTGATGAACGACCGGCAGACCGAGGAGTTCGAAACCAAGAAGGAGGCCAACTTCGCGATCAATCCGCCGGGCCTGGGGCGCTTCCGCGTCAGCGCCTATGTGCAGCAGGGCCACGCCGGCATGGTGTTGCGCAAGATCAACACCGAAATCCCCACTTTCGACCAGCTCAACCTGCCGCTGGTCTTGCGCGACATCGCGCTGATCAAGCGCGGGCTGGTGATCTTCGTCGGCGGCACCGGCTCGGGCAAATCCACCTCGCTGGCCGCGCTGGTGGACTGGCGCAACAGCCACAACCACGACCACATCATCACCATTGAGGATCCGATCGAATACGTGCACCAGCACAAAAAGTCCATCATCACCCAGCGCGAGGTGGGCGTGGACACCGATGATTGGGACATCGCTTTGAAGAACACCCTGCGCCAGGCGCCGGACGTGATCCTGATGGGCGAGATCCGCGACCGCGAAACCATGGGCTACGGCTTGCAGTTCGCCGAAACCGGCCACCTGTGCCTGGCCACGCTGCACGCCAACAACGCCAACCAGGCGCTGGACCGCATCCTCAACTTCTTCCCCGAGGAGCGTCATCAACAGGTCTTGATGGATTTGTCGCTGAATATGCGTTCCATCATTTCCCAGCGGCTGGTGCCGATCAAAAGCGGCCGCGGCCGGGTGGCGGCGGTGGAAATCCTGCTCAACAGCCCGCTGGTGTCCGACATGATCTTCAAGGGCGAAATCGCCGGTCTGAAGGAAGTGATGGGCCGCTCGCGCGAGACCGGCATGCAGACCTTCGACCAGTCCTTGTTCGAGCTGTACGAGGCAGATCTGATCAGCTACGAGGACGCTCTGCGCAACGCCGACTCCATCAACGATCTGCGGCTGAAGATCAAGCTTTACAGCGAAGGCTCCAAGTCCAGGGACCCGCTGGAAGGCATTGACCACCTCGACATCGTCTAAAAAGGTCGTTTCCTGTCTGCTGCGCTGCGCGAGATCTCGCGCGGCGGCTAGGCCTCAGCACGCTCACGCGCCGCGCGCTCCTTCCGTTTCTTCCGCCGCAAGGTCTTGTCTCGCGCTTGTCCGCGAGGTTTTGAACGGGTTCTACGCCCGGGCTTGCAGGGCCAGCGCCGCCGCTGCGGTTTTCAGCAGCCGGTCGGACAGCGTCTCGTCCGAGATGGCGCGGGACAGCAGCAAGGCGCCCACCATCAGGGCCAGGCAGGCTTCGGGCGCCAGCGCCGGCCGCGAGCCGGCCGCCGTGTCGCATTGTTGCGCCTGGCGCAGCGTGTGCAGCAGCGCCTGCAAGCCTTCGGAAAACGCCTGGCGCGTGGCTTTGTCGTGGCGGGCCAGCTCCCCGGCCAGCGCGGCGGCGGCGCAGCCGGAGTCCGGAAAGTCGCGGTGCGCCGCGCTCAGATAATCCTTGGCCAGCCGTTTCAGCCCGGCGCCGTTGGGCGCCTGCTCCAGTTGGGCCTGCCAAATCTCGTTCATGTCCAGCAGCGCCTGGCGACAGGATTGCGCCACCAGATCGTCCTTGCTGTGGAAGTGGGCGTAGAAACCACCGTGGGTCAGTCCCAGATCGGCCATCAGATTGGCGATGCCGACATTGGCCACGCCTTCGGCTCGAAAACGCAGCGAGGCCATGGTCAGGATCCGTTGACGGGTTTCGGTCTTGTGAGTTGAGCTGTAGCGCATCGTTGACCTTCCTGTTCGGCTAGAGGGTGGCGCAACGCAATGACGAAGCGGTGATTCCGTTTTAGATGATAGCTATCATTTATTCAATCGCGATGTGAATCAGCAAGATAGCCCGCCCGCCCCCTGCGTGCGTGGCAGTCAAGAAAGCCAAGGAATGACGGCGGAATTTATCCAATATATCTATATTGACTAAAAAGCGGCGTTTCCCGCCTTGCTCCCCGTTCCGGGGACGGCCCGGAACACCGGTCGCGCTCAAGCCGGCGCGCGGGGGACGGATGGTTTCCCCCATTCGCCGGCCGTCGCGGCTGTGCGCTGAGGGAGGGTGGAGACAAGCATGCAGCGATGGAGGGATGCCGCCGCGGGCTTTTGGGCGGCCGCATGGCGGCAGCTGAGCGTGGCCGCGGCCTATTGGGGCTTGGCGCGGCTATTGATGGCCGGCTTCATGAATGCGGAAACCTGGCTGACGCCGGCCTGGTTTCCGGCCGGCCTGGCGATGGCGGTCGCCTTGCGCGGCGGCCAGCGCTACGGCATGGGGCTGGCGGCGGGATCTTTGCTGTTTAGCCTCTTGTCGCGCCAGTTGCCGCTGGCGGACGCCTTGTTGATCGCCGGCGCCAATACGGTGGGCAGCTTGTTGGGCGCCTTGCTGGTGCGCTACCGCTGCGGCCGGCGCCTGCCCTTGCACAGCCTGTCCTATGTCCAGGCCTTCATCGCCGGCGCGGCGCTGGCCGCGGCCGTCGCCGCCATGGGCGGCACGGCGGCCCTGCTGCATGGCCAGCCGCAACTCTTATTGCCGCTGGGCCGTCACTTCATCGCCTGGTGGCTGGCGGACCTGGCCGGCATTTTCAGCCTGACGCCCTGTCTGCTGCTGTTGAGGCGCGCGGTGACAGGCGAAGGCCACGGCGGCCTCGGCTCGCTGGACGGTTTGACCGCCTGGCTGACCTTGCTGGTCGCCGGCCTGGCCATGCTGGGCATAGACGACAGCACCGGACGTTATGCCGCCCTGCCTTATTGCTTCAGCCTGCCTCTGCTGTGGTTCGCGTTTCGCCAGCGCTTGCGGCTGGCCCATGGCCTGTCGCTGGGGATTTTGCTGCTGGCTCTGGCCGGCGGCGTGTCCGGCCACGGCGCTTTCGGGCACGGCGAGCAGGCATTGCTGACTCTCAGCATGCTGATGCTGATCCAGACCACCACCTTGCTGGTGTTCGGCGCGCTGGCGGTGGATCTGCGACGCACCGAGGCCAGGCTGCGCGGGGTCAACCGCCAATTGGAGGGCAAGGTCCGCGCCCGCACCCGCGAACTGGCGGACAGCGAGGCGCGCTTGCGCCTGATGGCCGACGCCGCGCCCTTTCCCTTGGCGATGAACCGTTTGCAGGGCGGCGAGCTGATCTACGCCAATGCCCGCGCCGAGGAGTTGTTCCGCGAACGTCTGGCGCCCGGGCGGCCGCTGCGGGTGCAGGACTTCTACGTGGATCCAGCCGAGCGCGAGCGCGTGTCCGCGCTGCTGCGCGTAGGCGGTTGCGTGCGCGACCGCGAAGTGCGGCTGCGCGCCGCCGACGGCCGGGAGTTCTGGGCGCTGATCTCCTGTTCCGTGGTGAGGGCCGACGACGGCTGGTTTGTGATCAACGGCGTCAACGACATCAGCGAGCGCAAACAGCTGGAGCAGGATTTGCTGCAGGCCAACCAGGCGCTGCGCCAGAATCTGAATGAAATAGAACTGCTGCAGCAGGGCTTGCGCGAGCAAGCGTTGCGCGATCCGCTGACCGGCCTGTTCAACCGCCGTCATCTGGACGATATTCTGCCGCGCATCCTCAGCCATATGCTGGCGGTGCACAGGGACGTGGCGGTGTTGATGGTCGACGCCGATCATTTCAAGCAGATCAACGACCGGTATGGCCACCCTTGCGGCGACGCGGTGCTGACGGCGCTGGCGGCGCATCTGAGCGACGCCTTCCGCAGCGGAGACATCGTTTGCCGCTACGGCGGCGAAGAGTTCTTCATCCTGCTGCCCGGCGCGTCGCTGAACGACGCCTACGCCAAGGCGCGCCAGCTGTGCCACGATGTGCGCGTTCTGCCCATCGTGGCCGGCGGGCACGATATCCGCGTCACCTTGTCGGTGGGGCTGGCGCTGTGCCCGCTGCACGGCACCGACGCCGGCAGCGTGGTGGCCGCCGCCGACGCGGCCTTGTACCGCGCCAAGAAGGAAGGGCGCGACCGGGTGTGCGTGGCGGATCCCATGCGTCCGCTGGTGTCCTGACGCTCCGGCTTGGAGGCCTGGCGCGTCGGGGGCGGTGTGCTACCATCCGCTGATGGAACTTTACCGACTACTGCAACAACAAGGCTTTGGCGGCCGCAAGGAATGCCGGCAGCTGATCGACTACGGCCTGGTCGAACTCAATGGCGAGATCGTCGACAACTACCGTCAGCAGGTGGAACTGGCCGATATCCGGCAACTGGTGGTGGACGACAAGCCCTGGGACGTGGTGACCGGGCCGCTCTACTTGCTGTTCCACAAGCCCCCCAATTACGAAACCTCGCACAAGCCGCAGCACAATCCCGGCATTTATCGGCTGCTGCCTTATCAGTTCGGCAATCTGGGCATCACCGCCGTGGGCCGGCTGGACGTGGACACCACCGGCCTGATCCTGCTGACCAACGACGGCCAGTTCGTGCACGCGCTCAGCTCGCCCAAGAAGCTGGTGCCCAAGTGCTACCAGGTGACGCTGAAACACGCGGCCAGCGAGGAGTTCATCGCCAAGCTGCAAAGCGGGGTTTATCTGAACGACGAAGGCGCGGAGTTCGCCGCCGACAGCATAGAGCGGCTGGACAGCCATGTGATTCTGCTGACCATCACCCAGGGCAAGTATCACCAGGTCAAACGCATGGTGGCGGCGGCCAGCAACCGGGTGGAACAGCTGCACCGCATCAGCCTGGGCAGCGTGGCGCTGGGCGAGCTGCCGCAGGGCGAATGGCGGCATCTGAGCGCGGAGGAGCTGGCCAGCCTGGGTTGGTCGTGAATCATCCCGCTTGGCGGCAATAAGCGCCGCATGCCGAACAGGCCGCCTTTCAAGGCGGCCTTTTTTTGTCGCGCGGCGCGGCGCCGTGCGCCGGCATGGCCGCTCATCAAGTTGATCGCGGCATGGAATGCATTGAAGTGCCCCGAGGCGCGTCTGCGCCCGGGGCTTTTTTGCGCCTGACAAGCGGCGCTTGTGGTGGGAGCCTCCTGATTTGGCCGTGATTTCAGATGGGGGGCTAAATAGGCTTTGCTATCGATGCTTTTCCATCGATTGCCATTAATGTAATTTATTTAATGAATAACATTGTTTATTTACTTAAAAAAATTACACGGCTCCGTCATGGGAAGGTGGCTCATGGAGAAGGCGGCGCCGGATGGCGGCGATCAATGTGAAAACAGGCCCGCGCCGTGTCGGGCGCGAGCCTGTCGGGAAGGAAGCCGGCAGCTGCCGGCTATTGGAATTGCCGCGCCAGCCGCGCCAGCAGATTGCGCGAGCTGTAGTAATCCAGGCGGAAGGTGTCGAAGCCGGCGGCGTAGACCTGCTTGCCGCGCACCGCGGCGTTGCCGGCCAGGAAGGGATTGGCCAGCACCTTGGGCACGCTGGGCGCGTCGGCGTTGAACAGCAGGATGCTGTTGCCGCGCAGCCCTTCGGCGAATTTCTCGCCGGACAGCTGCACGATGTCGCGGCGCACGCCCTGGCTGGTGTTGCCCTTGACGCTGTCCGGCGCGGTGGCGAGCGTAAAGCCCAGCGCTTGCAGCAGCTTGCCCTGGGCCGATTCCGGCGTCCAAAGATTGGCCCCGGAACCGTCCTCGCTGTACACCATGGCGGCGGTGGGCTGCGGCGGCAGCTTCAGCTTGCTTTTCAACTGCACGACTTCGGCGTCGAAACGGGCGATCACCGCCTGGGCGTCGGCCTCGCGGCCGCTGGCGCGTCCCAGCAGCGTCGCCAGCTCCTGCCAGCTCTTGTCGTCGTAATTGACCACCAGAGTCGGCGCCATCTGGCTTAATTGCTCGTACAGCTTCAGCGCGGAGTCGCCGCCGGTGCCGGCCATCACGATCAGGTCCGGCTGGGCGGCGATGATGGCTTCGGCATTGGGCTCGCCCTGGTAAAGCGGCTGCACGCCCCGTTGCTTGGCCACGGCCCCCCATTGGGTGAAGAAGCCCTGGCCGTCGGTGACTTTGGAATTGGCGGCGCTGCCGCCGCTGGCCACTACCGGGGCGTTGATGGCGAGCAGGGTGCCGGTCAGGGTCACGCTGGTGGACACGATGCGCAGCGGCGGCCGCTCCAGCGTCAACGGACCCTTGGGCGTGCTCAAGGTGCGCGGCCACTGGCCGGCGGCGGCGACGGAGGCGTCGGCGCTTTGTTCAGGCGCGCCGCAGGCGCTCAAGGCCAGAGCGAGGCCGGCGCTCAGCCATAAGCGCAGCGCGGCGCGGCGCGGGCGGGAAAAATCGGAAGCCATGAAAATCCTTAGGATAGACGCGGGTGGTGGCTCCGATTTTATTGCAAACAAGAATTATTATCATAATTACCGAAGGGCAGGTTTGCGAGGGCCGCAAGCCGCGCGCTCATTCCTGTTGTTGCTTGAGCCAGTTGTCTTCCTGATGCCGCATCAGCGCGAACCACTGCTGGCGCATGTGGCGGGCAAAAGCCGGCGGCGCTGCGGCGAAGTCGTTTTCGTCGGTGTAACAGCCGGGCAGATAGGGCGGTTCGAAGTCTTTCTCCCAGCCCTTGGCCTGCAGCGCCCGCTGGCCCTGCGGGCTGCAGTCCTCGGGCAGCGGCAGTCCGGTCAGGTGGCCGCTGTCCGGGTCCAGCCAGCGCACGCCCTGGCGATCCAGGCCGCGCAGGCCGTATTTGGCTTTGCCGGCGTGAAGAATCAGCTTGTAGTCGTTGGGGCTGACGTCGCTGGCGCAAGCGCTGCGATAGCCGACCACCGTTTCCAGCGCGCCGTCGCGGTTGAGGTCCGGAAAAGCAATGGAGGCCAGATCGAAGGTCGCGCTGGCGTCGAACTCGCAGCGCGTCACGCCGTCGCTGAGCATCCACTGCCGTCGCGGCCTATCCTGGCCCAGCGTGTATTGCGCGGCGTAGAGCGTCGCGCTCTGCGCGCCGTCGGCGCCGCGCGCTTCCTGTCGCTCCGCCAGCACCAGCACGTGCTCGCCGGCGCTGTCCGTCCAGCCGTAGGCGGCGGTCAGCTTGCCGCGCAGCTCGACGCCGGCCGGCACGGCGCTCAGGCGTCGCACTTGGCCGGCGACGGACGGCGCGCTGGCGGTGTCGGCCGGCTCGGCGGCGGGCGGAGGCGGCTGGGGTTTGCAGGCGGCGAGCGTCAGCGTCAGGCCGAGCAACAGCGAGACGCGCAGGCCGGCGGTGCGGGGAGCGGGGAGCGGGGGCATGCCGTTCTTCTTGTCATTGATGAAACTGGAATAGTACGGAATACCAGCGACGCGGAACAGCTCCGGCGGCAGAGAGGGGTTGGGGGTAGGGCGGGAACTGACCGATTTGCCGACGATTCATGACATTGGGGTGATTTTTGCCGGCTGGGGACGCCATAATCCAGGCGGGAGCGCGATCCTCGCGCGATACCGCAGTCTGTTCAAAGTCTCGCGAGCGAAGGCGAAGCAGCCGAGCACGCGGAACGCTCGTGGCTCATGGGCGTTTCAAAGCCGCGCTCGCCGTGTCGCGTTTGACGACGCGGGACGGACAGGGAACGGGTCTTTAAGGAGGGCTTATGTTGAAACCTGCTTGGTGGTGGGCTGGGGCGCTGGCGTTGACGCTGGCGCAGATGGCGGCGGCGGAGCCGCTGCCGGCGTATCGCGGCGACGCGCGGCAGTCTTCGGTGTCCGGTCTGTCGTCCGGCGCCTTCATGGCGGTGCAGTATCAGGTGGCGTTTTCCGCCTCGGTGCGAGGCGTCGGCGTAGTGGCGGGCGGGCCTTACTATTGTTCCAAGGGCATGCTGGCGGGCGCGCCGGCCTGCATGAGCGGTCCGCCGCCGGCGGTGGGTGGCCTGGTGCTGGCGACGCAGCAGTTCGCGCTGGCGGGACAGATCGATCCCTTGTCCAACCTGGCCAAGCGCCGCGTCTATCTGTTCAGCGGCAGCCAGGACAATACCGTCAAGACGGCGGTGGTGGACAGCGCCGAGCGTTATTTCCGCAAGCTGGGGGTGCCGGCGGCGAGCATCGACTACCTGCGCAGCCTGCCGGCCGGCCATGCCCAGATCACGCCGGCTTACGGCAATGACTGCGGCGAGACCAAGTCGCCTTACGTCAACCATTGCGACTGGAAGGGCGAAGGCTACGACCAGGCCGGCGCTATCCTGACGCAAATCTACGGCCCCTTGCAGCCGCGCGCCGGCCAATTGAGCAGCCAGGTGTCCGCTTTCAACCAGAAGCCGTACGCGCCGCCGGGCAGCAGCCTGGCCGACGAGGGCTATGTCTATGTGCCGCGCGCCTGCGCCGAGGGCGAATCCTGCAAGGTGCATGTGGCGCTGCACGGTTGCCGCCAGTACGCGGGCGTGGTCGGCGACGCTTTCTACGGCCATGCCGGCTACAACGAATGGGCGGACAGCAATCGCATCATCGTGTTGTATCCGCAGACCACGGCGATGCCGCCGGGCAACCCGAACGGCTGCTGGGACTGGTTCGGCTATACCGGCGTGAATTTCGCCTGGAAGAACGGGGTGCAGATGCGGGCGATCAAGGCGATGGCGGACCGGCTGGTGTCGGCGCCCTGAGCCAGAGTCCGGCGGGGTTCAGCCGCCGGGGAAGCCGCGTTTGGCGAAGAAGTCGATGAAGGCGCGCAGCCGCGGCGGCGGATAGGGCGAACCGGGCCATAGCAGATAAAGGACGCCGCTGCGCTCGGCCCAGGCTTCCGGCAGCGCCCGCAGCCGTCCGTCCGCCAGTTGGCGGCGCACGGTGAAGTCCGGCAGGCAGGCGATGCCGGCGCCTTGCTCCGCCAGCTGGATCAGCGCGTCGCCGGTATTGGCGCAGGCATGGACCGGCAGCGCCGGCGCGTCTTCATCCTGGCCGGCCAGCGGCCACGGCGCCAGTTTGCCGCTGCGCGGATAGCGGTAATGCAGGCAGCGGTGCTTCGTCAGATCCATCGGCGACGCCGGCTCGCCGCAGCGGGCGAAGTAGGCCGGCGCGGCCACCAGCCGCATGCGGTAAGCGCCCAGCCGCCGCGCGCTCAAGCGCGAGTCTCCCGGTTCGCCGCCGCGAATCACCACATCGAAGCCTTCGCCTATCACGTCCACCAGCCGGTCGCTGTAGTCCAGATCCAGTTCGATCTCCGGATAGTCTTGCATGAAGGCGGCCAGCAGCGGGGCCAGCACGCCGCATTCGTGCGGCAGGCCCACCTTCAGCCGGCCGCGCGGCGCGGCCTGCTCTTGTTGCAACTCGCGCTCCGCCGTTTCCACTTCGTCCAGAATGCGCAGGCAACGTTGCAGGTATTGCTCGCCGGCCGGGGTCAAGGTCAGCCGCCGGGTGCTGCGTTGAACCAGACGCGCGCCCAAGCGCGCCTCCAGCCGCGCCAGGCCTTTGCCGGCGGCCGAGGCGGAAATGCCCAGTTGCCGTCCGGCGGCCACCAGGCTGCCTTGTTGGGCGATGTGGGCGAACAGCTCGATGCCGCTCATTTTTTCCATGGTTTGCCCCGAAATTACGGAATACAGTTCCGTTATGTATGGAATTGAAGACTATTTTTCCGTATCGCCAAGGAATCTAGCATAAGCCCTCGTTCATGTGCGATACGGGAGAAGCGGGATGACAGGCAAGAGCGGCGAGTCGGCGATGCCGGCGACGGTGTATCTGTTGGGCTTATGCATTTTTGCGATGGCGACGTCGGAATTCATGGTGGCGGGGATGATGCCGTCGTTGGCGGCGGCCCTGGGCGTCGGCTTGCCGGCGGTGGGCAATCTGGTATCGGCCTTCGCCGCCAGCGTGGTCCTGGGCGGGCCGGCGCTGACTTGGCTGCTGCGTTCGGCGCGGCGCAAGCACAGCTTGATCGGTCTGTTGCTGTTGTTCCTGGCCGGGCAGGCTTTGGGCGCGCTGGCCGGCGATTACCGGCAGATGCTGTGGTCGCGGCTGATCTGCGGCGTGGCGCAATCGGCTTTCTTCGGCGTGGCCCTGGCCTTGGCGGCGGAACTGGTGGGCGAACACCGGGTGGCGCGCGCCGCCGCGCTGGTGCTCAACGGCCTGATGCTGGCTTCGGTGGCCGGCCTGCCGCTGGCGGCCTGGGTGGATCAGAGCTGGGGCTGGCGTGTGAGCTTTTGGCTGGTGGCGGGCATGGTGGCGTTGGCCGCGGCGGGCATCGCCGCGCTGACGCCGTCCGGCGTCCGTCCGCAGACCTTGAGTCTGGGCGAGGAGGGCCGCCGGCTGGCGCGACCCAGCCTGTGGGCGGCTTATCTGAGCAGCGGCTTGATCATAGGCGCGGTGTTCGCCGCCTTCACTTATCTGGTGCCCTTGTTCACCCGGGTCAGCGGCTTCGCCGCTTCGACGCTGCCCTGGCTGTTCGCCGCTTACGGGCTGGCGACGGTGCTCGGCAATCTGTTCAGCGGCCGCCTGGCGGACAGCCACACCCGCGCCGTGCTGCGCGGCGGCCTGCTGGTCTTGCTGGCCGCCCTGGTGGCGTTGGCCTTGCTGGCGCAATGGCAGGCGGCGACGGCGGCGTGCGTGCTGCTATTGGGCCTGGCTGGCCTGCCGATGAATCCGGCGATGGTGGCGCGGGTGGTGCGCGCCGGCGGCAGCGGGTCTATGGTGAACAGCCTGCACATGTCGGTGGTCAATCTGGGTCTGATGCTGGGTTCCTGGGGCGGCGGCGCTTTGTTGGACGCCGGCTGGAGCCTGCGCGCGCCGGTATGGCTGGGCGCGGCGTTGGCCGCGCTGGCCTTGCTCAGCCTGTGGCTGGACCGCGCCGGTCACAGCTGGCAGGTCACCGGCAGCTCGGCCGGCTTGCCCAGGTAGAAGCCCTGGTAGAGCTCGACCCCCAGTTCCTGCATCGCCTGGTGTTGCTCGCGGGTTTCTATGCCTTCCACCGCCATGCGGCAGCCTATCTGCCAGCCCAGCTCCAGCAGCACCGGCAGCCGGTGGCGTTCGCCGGACATATAGTCCAGCAGCAGGCTGCGGTCTATCTTGATCAGGTCCGGGCACAGCGACTTGACCTTGCCGTGGCGAGCGGCCACCGCGCCGAAATCGTCCACAGACAGGCCGAAGCCGGCCTCGGCGGTCAGGCGCAGGCTGTTGATCAGCGGTTGGCCGTGGTGTTCCACCTCGTATTCCGGCAGTTCGAAAATCACGCCGCCGCTGTCCAGTTCCAGCGAGTCCAGCAGGCCTTGCAGCAGGGGAAGGTGATTGCGGCCGTGGTTGTCCACCACCGCGGTCTGGGCCAGCAGGTTCAGGCACAGGCAGCCGGATTGGCCGCTTTGCGCGAAATTGCGGATGTGGATCAGCCGCGCCAGCTGATCGGCCTCCAGCGCCAGCTCCGGCGGCAGGCCGGACAAAAAAGAGTCGGGGGACGGCGTCTGGCCGTCCTGCGTCCGCACGCGCAGCAGCGCCTCGTAGCCGAACACGCCGCCGCTGCGGTAGAACAAGGGCTGGAACACGCTGCTGAGCTGACAGCCGCCCAGACGCGCGCAATACCGGCCGTCCGCGTCGCGGTATAGCTGTCGCTCGGGATGAGGGCCTAGGGGTGGAGCCATGGTGGTTTAGTCGCGCGGGATGGACTTTCAGCATAGCAAGCATTGCGCCGGGCTACCGGCCGGCTGCTGCCTCTGCTGGAGCGCTATCCCTTGCCGCTGCACGCGGTGTACGCGGTGTTTCCCGAACGCAAGTACGTGCCGGCCAAGGCGCGCGCCTTCCTGGAGTTCATCGACAGGAAGCTGGGCGGCGAGCCGCCGCCGACAGATTTCCCGGCCGCCGCCGACTAAGAGTCTGTTCAAAGTTTCGCGAGCGAGAGCGGGACAGGGCGAACGCCGCTGAGAAAGCGGAATGCGTCAGTGGCGCATTGGCGCTTCAGCGGGCTTTGAACAGCTTCTAAGCTTTGGTGGTACGGGCCCGATGAGGAGAGGCGCGATGAAGGCGTGGGCAGGCGGGATATGGGCGGCGTGGGCGCTGGCGTCCCTGGCCGCGGACGTGGCGGGCTGGGCCAGCTATCAGCGCGGCGATTTCGCCGCCGCGCGCCGGCAGTTCGAGCAAGCGGCCCAGGCGGGCGACCGGGTGGCGGCTTTCGACCTGGCGATGATGCATTGGCGCGGCGAAGGCGGCGCGCCGGACCGGGCGCAGGGCGAGCGCTGGCTGCGCCGCGCTGCCGACGCGGGTCTGCCGCAGGCGCAGCACGCCTTGGGCGCGCTGTATGAAAGCGGCCAGCAGGTGGCCAAGTCGCAGACCGAGGCGACGCGCTGGTTCCAGTTGGCCGCGCGGCAGGATTATCTGCCGGCGGAGCTGGATCTGGGCACCCAGTACTTCTTGGGCCGCGGCGCGGCCAAGGACTACCGGCTGGCCGCGTACTGGTACGAAAAAGCCGCGCAGCAGGGCGATATGGGCGCGCAATATCTGATCGCCAGCATGTACGAGCACGGCGACGGCGTGGAGCGGGATCTGCCGGCGGCGATACGCTGGTACGCCAAGGCGGCGGCTCAGGGCGACGTCGGCGCCAGGCTCAAGGCGCTGGATCTGGCCAAGAGGGCCAAATAGGCCTCGAAACCCAGGCCGGGCTTTCAGGCGCGGGCCGGCCCGCGGCGCATCGCCGCCAGGCACTGGCAGGCGGCCTGCCAGTCCTGAACCCCGCGCAGGCCGCGCACGATGATGCCGGCCAGGGTGTCGTTGCAGGCGTCCGGGCCAAACTGCATCAGCATCTCATGCAGGGCGAAATGCAGGGAGGCGTTGTGTTGCAGCAACAAACCCACTTGTTCGTGGACGAAGCCGTCCACCGTGGCCTGGCCGTCGCGGTCCACATGCACATGGTGACGGGGGCAGAAGCCGGAACGGATCAGCGCCTGATCGGCGCGCACGTCGTCGAGAAAGGCCTGCGCGCTGTGGTGCAGAAAGCCGCAAGCCATGATCAGGCTGGCGACGGAGTAAGGCTTGGTGGTGGTGGCGTCGGCGACGAGGGCGTTGTCCGGCAGGGTGGCAAGCATTAATGTTCTCCTGTTATCTTTGTAAACCGCGCTCAATGGCATAAATCGTCGGTTTTATTATTTTTTCCGCGTTTTTGTATCATTCATGCGAATGTATTGGCAAGCCCGTCGAAAGGACGGTTGCCAGCTGCGGCTGCCAGGGTTTTTCTTGGGACGATGGCCATTTAGAATGAACTCTTTCTTTTCCGTTTGTTCCCATCCGCATGCATATTGTTTACCTGCACGGCTTCAACTCCGGTCCGCAATCGCTGAAGGCGAACGAAACCGCCGCTTATCTGCAACAGAACGCTTTCGATGCGACCCTGCATTGTCCGCAGCTGTCGCCGCATCCGGCCGAGGCGATTGAGCAGGCGTCCGCCCTGGTGGCCTCCTTGCCGGCCGACACCTTGTTGATCGGCAGCTCCCTCGGCGGGTATTACGCCACGTTTCTGGCCGAGCGTCATCAACGCCCGGCGGTGCTGATCAACCCGGCGGTGCGGCCTTACGACGACCTGGCGCGCTTCATCGGCGAACAAACCAATCCCTACACCGGCGTGGTCTATACCCTGAGCGACGCCGATATGCGGGCCTTGCTGGCGCAGCGCGTGGCGCAGCCGTCCGCGCGCCGTTACTGGCTGCTGTTGGGCAGCCGCGACGAGGTGCTGGACTGGCGCGAAGCGGCCGCGCTGTATCTGGACTGCCGTCAGACGGTGTTCAACGGCGACGACCACAGGCTTGAAGCCTGGCCGCGCGTCTTGCCGGAGGCGCTGGCCTGGGGGCGCGGGCAATTATTGGCCTGAGCATCGAAACAGTCTGTTCTGCGACAGTGTCTTGTCCGGGGGAGGGCGCTGCCGCACACTGGATTTTTTGCGCCGAGGAGGCCGCCATGACTCAAGCCATCGTTTTCTCCCATACCGGCGGGCCGGAAGTGCTGGGCCTGCAGAGCCAGACGCTGGCCGCGCCGGGACCGGGCCAGGTGCGGGTGCGTCACACCGCCATCGGCGTCAACTTCATCGACACCTATCAGCGCAGCGGCCTGTATCCGCTGCCGCTGCCGTCCGGCCTGGGCCAGGAAGCGGCGGGGGTGGTGGAGGCGCTGGGGCCGGAGGTGTCTGGCCTGGCGGTGGGCGACCGCGTCGCATACGCCGGCGGCCCGCTGGGCGCTTACAGCAGCGAACGGCTGTTGCCGGCGGCGGTGCTGGTGAAGATTCCCGACGGCATCAGCGACGAATCCGCCGCCTGCATGATGTTGCAGGGCATGACCGTGGAGTATCTGGTGCAGCGCAGCTACCCGGTGCGGCCGGGGCAGACCGTGCTGTGGCACGCCGCCGCCGGCGGCGTCGGCCAGATCGCGGTGCAGTGGCTGACGGCGCTGGGCGCCACGGTGATCGGCACCGTCGGCTCCGACGCCAAGGCCGACATCGTGCGCGGTCTGGGCTGCCAGCATGTGATCAATTACAGCCGCGAAGACGTGGTGGCCAGGGTGAGCGAGATCACCGGCGGCCAGGGCGTGCCGGTGGTTTACGATTCGGTGGGCAAGGACACTTTCCAGATCTCGCTGGCCAGCCTGAGCCCGCGCGGCATGCTGGTCAGCTTCGGCAACGCCTCCGGCGCGGTGCCGCCGTTCGCGCCGCTGGAATTGACCAGCCGCGGCTCTCTGTTCTTCACCCGGCCCAAGCTGGCCGATTACATCGCCAGCCGCGCGGAGCTGGAGGCTTCGGCCCAGGCGCTGTTCGAACGAGTGGCGGACGGCAGGATCAAGGTGGCGCCTTCGCATCGCTATCCTCTGGCCGAGGCGGCGCAGGCGCACCGCGATCTGGAAGGACGCAAGACCAGCGGCTCCATCATCTTGCTGCCTTGAGCCGGCGACGCGGCGCTTAGAGCCGCTAACAACACCTCGCAGAGAACCTGAGCCAAGGCGCGCCGACGCAGGCAGTACCCGTAGTACGACAAGGAGGCGCAACGCGGGATCAGGGGTTTTGTTAGCGGGTCTTATTCCTGATGCCAGGGTTGGAGCTGGTGTTGTTCCAGCCAGGCCAGCGCCTGGCCGCCGGCGTCCACATGGCTCAGATAGCCGGCCAGGCTGACGCCGGGCGGACAGCTCAAGTCCGTGGCGCGCCAGCTTTGCAGCCGGTCCACGCGGAAGCTGCGGTAGTCCAGGCGCAGCCCGCACCAGGCGGCCAGCAGCCAGCGGTCGCCCCAGAAGAACAGCGCCAGCGGCATCAAGGCGCGCTGGCTGCCGCGGCCGCTTTCGTCGCGGTAGTCCACCCATAGCGGCTGGCGGGAGACGATGGCGTCGCGCAGCGGCGCCAAGCGCTCGCGCGGGTAATTGCCCGACGTCGGCGCGTACAGCGGTTCCGGCGGCAGGCCGGACGAGCCCAGCACCGCGTGGATGCGGCCCAGCGCCGATTGCGCCGCCGCCGCGGTGTCGCGGTCGGCCCAGGCGGCCAGCATGCGGGCGCCCACTTCCAGCGCCGCCAGTTCGCGCGCGGAAAACGCCACCGCCGGCGGCGTGAAGCCGGCTTCCAGCCAATACCCCTCGCCGGCCTCGCCGTTGACCGGCGCGCCGCTGGCCATCAGGTCCGCCATATCGCGGTAGACGGTGCGCGGCGTCACCTCCAGCCATTCGGCCAATTGCCGGGCGGTGGTGCGGCGGCGGCCGCGCAGCAGCAAGAGGATTTGGACCAGTCGGTCGGCTCGGCGCATTCAGTCGGATTCCCGCAGCATGGATGGCGGCAGTGTCGCCCGCATTGCGCGCGCGATCAACAGGAAATCGGCGCGGCCGATTTCCAGGTGGCCAAAGCGGAAAGCGTAGCCCCAGCGCGCCGGATCCGCGATAAAGGTCAATTGGCCGAGCAGCGGCCGGATGTCGGCGTCCTCCGCCGGCCAGAAGGCGATGTCGCGCCGGTAGGGTTCGAAATCGGCGCTGACCCGGAAGGGATAGACCCGCGCGTCCGCCGCCAGGCCGACGGCGGTGAAGCGCTGGCAGGGCTCGCGCCCCTCCAGGCTCAGCACCGGCGAGTAATAGATCAGGCCGTCGCCGGCCGCCATCCGCCTGAGCGGCGCCGCCTTGCCGTGGCAGAGCTGGGCGAAGCCGCCGGCCAGGCCGCGCCGCACGTGGTCGCGGCTGGCCACGCCTATCCAGTAGCGCCGGCTCATGCGGCGCTGTGCAGGCCGATCAGATTGCCGTCCGGATCGGAAAACAGCGCGATCTGGCCCCAGTTCTCCGGCAGCGCGGTCTTGGGCTGCACCACGATGCCGCCGGCGCTCTTGATCCGTTCCAGCGTGGCGTCGAGATCGGCGCCGCCGTCCAGATAGACGCGCACGCCGTCGACATGGGGGCGGGCTTGCGGGCAGCTGAGCAGCGCGCCGCCGCAACTGTCGCCGGTTTGGGGAAACAGGGCCATGCGATTATTGTCGAAGCTCTCTTCTTGCAGCTCCACCCGCAGCGCCTGTTGATAGAAGGCGACGGCGCGCTCGAATTGGAGCACGGGAATTTCAAACCAGTGTAGAACGGGGGACATGGCACACTCCTTGAACAGGTTTTATCGAGATCCGGCCGGGAATATCCCGGCGCCGCTTCCGGGCGGGACGGAGGCGGCGTTGCGGCCTGGAGGACAGTGTGCGGCCCCCCTGCTGACAGCGTACTGTCAGCAGACATCCGCCGTCGTCAATTTTCCTGCTTGGGCCGGCGTCACGTGTGCTTCGCCGCGCAGCAATCGCCTGGTCGGACACGACCCGGTGACGCGGATGTGGCAAACTGCCTGACTGTTTCCCGGCGCGACGGGAGCGCTGTTTTTTCAATCGACCGCAGGAGGAATAAGAAGTGGAAACCTTACTGCAGTTTCTGGGCTTCAACGGGTCTGGTCTGCTGCAAACCTTGCTCAGCCTGTTGACGGCTTTCATCCTGGGCTCGGCCATTGGCTATGAGCGGCAGTTCCGTCAGCGTACCGCCGGCTTGCGAACCAATACCCTGGTGGCGGTGGGCGCGGCGGCCTTCGTCGACATGGCCTTGCAGCTGGACGGCACCGGCGGCGCGGCGCGGGTGGCGTCCTACGTGGTGTCCGGCGTCGGTTTTCTGGGCGCCGGCACCATCATGAAGGAAGGCCTGAACGTGCGCGGCTTGAACACCGCCGCCACCTTGTGGGGCTCGGCCGCGGTCGGCGCAAGCGCCGGCGCCGGCCAGATTCCGCAGGCCTTTCTGATCACGCTGTTCGTCTTGGCCAGCAACACCTTGCTGCGTCCGGTGGTGAACTCCATCAACCGCAAGCCGATCGACGACGAAACCAGCGAAGTCACTTACCAGCTATGCGTGATTTCCAGCCGTTCCGGCCAGAAGCACGCGATGGCCTTGCTCAGCGATCTGCTGGAGGAGTCCAAATACCCGGTGGGGGATCTGGACGTGGAGCCCTTCGGCGACGACGAGGTGGAGATGACCGCCACCTTGCTGTCCACCTCGGTGGAGTGGGAGGAGCTGGAGGAGATCGCCGCCAAGCTGGTGGCCCAGCCTTTCATCAGCCAGGCTTACTGGAACCCCAGCACTTCGGAGTGAGGACGGCGGGGAAAAGACCGCGCCCTGGGCCGCTAGCCGGTCCAGGGCGTTTTTTATGGGGCGGAAGAGCGGTTCAAAGTCTTGCGAGCCAGGGCGAGACAAGGCGAAAACCGCTGAGAAAGCGAAACGCGCGCGTAGCGCGTAGGCGTTTACGAAGCGGTGCTCGCCGCGCCTCGTATCACGAAGCGCAGCGTATGTTGAGCCGCTTCTTAACCTTCCGCCAGCGCCGCCATCACCTTGGCCGACAGCGCCTGCGGCTGCGCGGTGACGCGCAGCAGATGGCGCACCGCCGGATGCGGCGGCCGGTGCACGGCGATGCCGTCGGACAGCAGTTGGCGGTGAATGGCCTCGCTGCTGGCGGCGTCGCGATAGGCGATGCAGACGAAGTTGGTGTGCGAGGGCATCACCACCAGATCGCGCGCGCGCAAGGCGTCGGACAGCTTGTCGCGCAGATGGATGGTGGCGGCGATCAGCTGGCGCGAGTAGTCCGGATCGTCCAACACGATTTGAGCCGCCAGCTGGGCGAAGCTGGACAGCGCGAATTGAGGCCGTATCTGGTCCGCCTTGGCGACGATGTGCTGCGGGCCGACGGCGTAGCCCACTCGCAGGCCGGCCAGCGCATAGGCTTTGGACAAGGTGCGCAGCCGCAGCGTGTTGGGCAGCGCGCCTTGCGGCGGCGCGTCCTGCGCGTCCACGCAGAAATCGACGTAGGCCTCGTCCAGAATCAACAGCGTGGACGAGGGCAGCATTTCGCGCAGCGCCAGGATATCGTCCGCGCCCCAGTAATGGCCGCTGGGATTATCCGGGTTGGCGAGATAGAGCACGGCGGCGCGCTCGGCGCGCGCCACCTCCGCCAGCCGCGGCAGATCGGCTTGCAGCCGGTCGCCTTGCTGCTGGTAGGGCACTTCCAGGATGCGCGCGCCCACGCCTTCGGCGAAATAGCGGAAAGTGGGATAGGTGCCGGCGGTGCACACCACCGCGTCGCCGACATTACAGGCCAGGCGCAGCGCCAGCAGGATCAGGCTGTCGGCGCCGGTGTCGAACAGCACCTGGCTCGGGTCCACGCGGTTGTGGGCGGCGGCGCGCTGGCGCAGCCCGTGCGCGTAGGGGTCCGGGTAGAGCCGGGCCAGCTCCGTCATCATCTCGCCGAATTCCGCCGTCAGCGGCGAGGCCGGCTTGGCCATGCTTTCATTGGAGCCGATGCGCGCGCCGATGCGGTGACCCAAGGCCGCTTCCAGCTTGGCGATGCCGGGAAAGGGGTTGACGATGGTGTGATGTTCCAGATGACGGGCGAAGTGGGACATCGGCGGCTCCTTTATCTGCAGATACAGCCTTTGAGTGTAAAGGATATGACTGAAGCGCAGGAAACCGCGTGGGAATATCAATATGTCTTCGGCATTTCGCGGCCGCCGCGCCGGGCCCAAAGCGCGGCGGGAACCGTCAGCGGACGGCGGGAGCGGCGGGCTCGGCCGCGGCGCGCGGAGCGGAGGCGTCGGCCTTGGCCGCGGGTTTGACGGCCGGCGCGGCGGCGGCCGGCTTGGCGGCGGGGGCGGGCAGATACAAGGGGCCTTTGAAGCCGCAGGCGGCCAGGAACAGGGTCAGGCTTGCACAAGCCAGCAAGGTGCGCATACGAATGAGTTCCAATGTGGCAAAATCTGGATACTAGCAAAGCTGCGGCGCGTCGTGTGATTCCGATGCGCCCGGCGATCAAGGCCTGAGCCGCGCCAAGACGGCGTCCAGGCCGTCATTCAACGGGAAAGCGCAATGAACGAAACCGAATTTCTGCGGCACACCGACGCCATCTTCGCACGCATCGAAGCCGCCATCGACGACAATGACCTGGACGCCGACTACCTGGTGTCCGGCAATGTGCTGGACATCGAGTTCAGCGACGGCGCCAAGATCATCGTCAACCGCCACACCGCCAATCAGGAGCTGTGGATCGCGGCCAAGAGCGGCGGCTACCACTTCGCCTTCCGCGACGGCCGCTGGATCGCCGCGCGCGACGGTTCGGAGTTCTTCTCCACGCTCAGCGCCGCCATCGCCGCCGCCTGCGGCGAAACCATCGGGTTTGATGAATGAGTCATTTGGTTTGGCTGGGCCTGGGCGGGCTGGCGGTGTCGGCCTTCACCTCGTCCACCATCCTGCCCGGCAATTCCGAACTGGCGCTGTCCGCCTTTCTGTACAAATGGCCGGAGTGGCTGTGGCCGGCCTTGCTGGTGGCCACGGTGGCCAATACCGCCGGCAGCGTCACCAGTCTGTGGCTGGGGCGGCTGGCGCCGCGCAAGGAGCTGCCGCCGCGGCTGGCCGGCTGGTTTCAGCGTTTCGGCCCGGCGGTGCTGGCCCTGTCCTGGCTGCCGGTGATCGGCGACGCCATCCCCTTGGCCGCCGGCTGGCTGCGGCTGCCCTGGTGGTCCAGCATTCTGTGGCTGACTCTGGGCAAGGCGGCGCGCTATCTGGCCTTGGCCTGGGGGGTGCTGCTGTTGTCGAGTTGAGCCGATAACAATCAGGGCAATAAAAAAGGACATGCGAGAGCATGTCCTTTTTCGTATGGAGTCCCCGGGGTCAGCAGCCCTGTTTCAGCGCCAGCTCCAGGCTCTTGTTGTAATGCTGAGCCGCCAGCTCTTCCTTGCCGGTGGCTTCGAACAGCCGCGCCAACTCGGCGTGGGCGCACAGCGTCGGCGAGATCGAGGCGCTGGCTTCCAGATAGCTCTGCGCCTTGCCCCACAGCTGCTGGCACAGGGCCAGACGGCCCAAGGCCATCAGCAGCCAGTGGTCGCGCGGCCGCTTCTTCAGCCAGTTTTCCGCGGTTTTCAGCAGTTCCAGGCGCTTGTCCTCGCTCAGGTGCTCGGCCAGCTTGCCCAGTTCGCGAGACAGCTCCGGGGTGTCGTGGTCGTCGTTGGCCAGCGCGCCGGCCAGCAAGGTGGCGGCGTAGTCGTAGTCCTGCAGCACGATCAGCCGCGCCACCACCTGGTCCATCAGCTGGGGATTGCTGCGTTCGGCTTCCGGAATGCGGCGCAGCCAGTCGCGGATTTCCTGACCGCCCAGCAGCGTCACCAGTTGTTGCTGGTAGGCGGCCAAGCGGTAGCGCCGCGCCTGTTCCGGCTCCAGCGCGTCGGCCTTGAGCAGTTTCTCGGTCAGCGCCAGCACCGCCTCCGGCTGCTTCTGCAACAGGCGAACCTTCAATTCCAGCCGCAAGGCGTTGGTCAGATTGGGCGACAGCGCGCGCGCGCGTTCGATGGCGGCCAAGGCGCCCAGCGGGTCCTTGGCTTCCAGCTTCAGTTCCGCGTCCAGCATATGGCGCGCCAGCTGCAGCCGAGGCGGCATGGCGTCCAGTTGCGCCAGATAGCCGTCCCGCTTATCCAGATCGCCGGCGGCGCCGGCGGAACGGGCGGCGATCAAGAGCGCCAGCGCCTTGTTTTCCGGCGAGTATTCGTCGTCCAGCGATTTGCTGGCCTCGCGCTCGGCTTTCTGGAAACGGCCTTCAAAGTAGGAAATGCCGGCTTCGCGCAGCGCGTGGCGGGAGGCTTTCAGCTTTTTCTGGCGCTGGAAGCGGCGCACTTCCGCCGGCAGATTGGCGGCCACCGCCACCATGCGCAGCACCAGGTGCACCACGAAGATCAGCGCCACCACCGACACGATCAGCAGGTTGAAGGACACTTCCATCCGGTAAGGCGGCAGGAACAGGATGGCGTAGCCGGTGTTCAGGGTGGCGGCCAGGCCGACCAGCACCGCGAGGGCAAACAGCCCGGTAATCCACAAGGCGAATTTCACGGTTTATTCTCCTGCCGCGCCTTGGGCGTCGCGCACCGATTTGAGGCTGGCGTTCATGTCCGGCAGCGCCACGTCCAGCGGCGCGCCTTCCAGTTCGCCCAGCGTGCCCAGCCATTGGGTGACGGCCGGAGCGTCGCGGTCGAAGTAGCGCTGCACATAGCTGCGCGCGGCCACGATGTCGGCGGCGAAGGTCTTGCCGTCGCGCTGGATCAGCGCCAGGCGCGCGTCCAGCAGGCGCATTTTCAGGTTTTCCCGCAGGAAGAAGGCTTGCTCCGGCGACAGCAGCAGCGCTTCAGGCTTGTCCATGCGGCGGATGTGGATCAGCTCGCCCAGGCTCTTGCTGACGTCGGCCACCAAGCGTTCCCACAGCGGCGCGCTGGCCGGCGTCGCGGCCTTGGCCTGCGGCTTCTGGCTGGCCAGGCGGTGGGCGTCCACCGCCAGCGGCAGGCTGTCGGCGGACAGCATCAGCCGGTCCAGCTTGACGGTGAGGCCGACGCTGTCCAGATAGGGCAGGGCCTTGAGTTTTTCCAGGTCGGTGGCCACCGCCTTTTTCACGCCGATCAGCTGCGGGCGGTCGAACTTGGCCAGGCGCGCGTCCACCATTTCCAGCGCGGACACGGCGGCCGGCACATTGCCGGCCAGCTGCAATTGCTGGCTGGCGATGGCCAGGGTGTGCTCGACTTCGGACAGCAGCCAGTCGGTGCGGTTCTTGGTCAGTTCCTGGTACATGCCGTTCAGCGTCGCGTATTGGCCGGCGGATTCGTTGACGCGGGCCTCCATCAGCGCCAGCCGGCCTTCGGTGGCGCGGTTGGCGCTGATCGCCTGCTCGGTCATCGCGCGCAGCTCCTTGGCGGATCCGCTGCCTTCGGCCAGCCGGCGCGCCAGTTCCTGGCGGGCGGCGGTCAGTTCCTGCTGGGTGCTGAAGTACTGCCAGCCGGACACGCCCAGCGCGGCGATGGCGATCAGCAAGGCCGGACTCAGCGATTTCTTGGACTCGGGTTTGGCGGTTTCGGTGATCTGGGATTCGCTCATGGGTGACGACAGAACCATTTTTTAAGGCCGGCGACCAGCGCGCTGTCTTCGGCCCGGGTTGTCATGATGCGCGTCGCGCCTTGCGCGGCGAGCCGGTCGGCCACGCGCGGATGCGGCACGCAATATAGCAGGCATTGTAACGTCCTGATTCGACTGGGGCCAGCGAGACGGAACAATTGCTCTACGATTTCGCCGGAAGTGACGATTACCGCGTCCGGCGGCGCGAGGTCGAAGGCCGCCCAGTCCGGCGCGCCGTCCAGCCGACGGTAGATTTCAGCGAACTCCACCGCCGCGCCGCGAGCGGCCAGGCTTTGCGCCAGCAGCGGCCGGCCGCCGACGCCGCGCACGATCAGCACGCGCTGTCCGCGCATATCGGCCAGTTCGGGCAGGGCCAGCAAGGCTTCGCTGTCGCTGCCCTCGGCGGGGTGCAGCGCCGTCCGGCCGCTGAGCGCGGCCAGCTTGGCGGCGCTGGCGCGGCCGACGCAGACCAGCCGCTTGGCGGCGAGGTCCAGCGTTTGCAGCGCCGGCCAGGCCTGATCTATGGCGCTGGGGCTGACGAAGACCAGGCAGTCCGCCGCCGCCGCTTGTCGCGGCAGCGCCGCCAGCGCGTCCGGCTGCGGAGCGATCTCCATCAGCGGCAGATGGCCGGCGTCGAAGCCGGCGGCGGCGAGCAGGCGCAGCAGCTCGGCGCTTTGCGCCAGCGGGCGGGCGACCAGGACGCGCGGCATCGCCGTCTCAGCGCGGGTCGGCCAGCACCGCCTCGATCAGCGGGCCGGCACCGTCGTCCAGCAGCTTCTTGGCCACGGTGCGGCCCAGCGCGTCGGCGTAATCGGCCGGGGCGCTGGCGCTGGCGGTCAGCATCACCGAACCGTCCGGGCTGGCGACGAAGCCGCCCAGCGTCAGCGTGTCTTCGCTGAGGGTGGCGAAGGCGCCCAGCGGCACCTGGCAGCTGCCGCCCAGCGCGCGCGCCAGCGCGCGCTCGGCGCTGACACAGGCGTGGGTGGCGGCGTGGTTCAGCGGCGCGAGCAGCTGCATCAGGTCGGCGCGGTCGGCGCGGATTTCGATGCCCAGCGCGCCTTGGCCGGCGGCCGGCAGGCTTTCCGACGGCGGCAGCTCCTTGCGGATGCGCTCGGACAGGCCCAGGCGCTTGAGGCCGGCGGCGGCCAGGATGATGGCGTCGTATTCGCCGTCGTCCAGCTTGCGCAGCCGGGTTTGCACATTGCCGCGCAGCGGCTTGACCACCAGCCGCGGATAGCGGGCGCGGATCTGCGATTCGCGGCGCAGGCTGGAGGTGCCCACCACCGCGCCGTCCGGCAGCTCCGACAAGTCCGCGCAGCGGGCGGACACCAGCGCGTCGCGGGGGTCTTCGCGCTCGCAGATGGCGGCCAGCGCGAAGCCTTCCGGCAGCACCATCGGCACGTCCTTGATCGAATGCACGGCCAGGTCGGCGCGGCCTTCGGCCAGCGCCACTTCCAGCTCTTTGACGAACAGGCCTTTGCCGCCGATCTTGGACAGGGTCTTGTCCAGAATCTGGTCGCCCTGGGTGGTCATGCCCAGGATGTCCACGCTGAGGTGGGGGTAGAGCGCTTGCAGCCGGGCCTGGATGTGTTCGGCCTGCCACATGGCCAGCCGGCTCTCGCGGCTGGCGATGACGATTTTGTCCATGAAAACCGGTTTCCGATTGGGCTATGTGCTTGGATGGCGGGCATTCTAGCACGCCGGCCCGACGCGCAGCGCCGCGGCATCGTCCAGGCGGGGGCGTAAAGCTTGATGTTGCGCAATGCGCAGTCAGGTCAATATCTAACAGCTTAAATGACAGTAGTGTTGCCACTACAGCGGCAAGCCTGCTTATGATGTTTTGCATGCGAAACGAATCGTCTGAAGTCAGCGACCGCGCTGACTTGAGCCGATTCAAAACTAGGGGCGGCCACGGCCGCGGCCGCCCGTCACCATCAAGGAATACCGAATGAGCGATTTAGACAAGGACTTGCCGCTGCGCGCCGATCTGGCGCGCCTGGACCGCGCGCTGGCCGAGGTGTTGAGCGAACAGGCCGGACCCGAGGTCTACGCCGAGGTGCGCGCCATCGCCGGCCGCAGCGCGGAGGAACGCAGCCAGCCCTTGGCGGCGGAATTGAGCCCGGCGGCGGCGATGGCGCTGGTGCGCGCCTGCGGCCTGTACGCCCAGCTGTTCAATATCGCCGAGGACCTGCACCATGTGCGCCGCCGCCGCGCCCACCGCCAGGCCGGTTCCGCGCCGCAGCAGGGCAGCCTGTCGCGCGCGCTGGGCAAGCTGAAGGCGGACGGCGTCAGCATCGCCATGCTGGCCGACACCCTGCGCGACGCCTATGTCGGCGCCATCCTCACCGCCCACCCCACCGAGGTGCAGCGCCAGAGCGTGCTGGACGGCCACCGCGCGGTGCGCCGTTTCCTGGGCAAGCTGGCGGCGGCGGACCTGACGCCGGAAGAAGAAGAGGAACTGGAGGCCAAGCTCAAGCGCGTGATCGTCGCCTTGTGGCAGACCTCGGAAATCCGTCACTTCAAGCTGGCGGTCAAGGACGAGATCGAAAACGGCGTCGCCTACCACCCGCTGACCTTCTTCCAGGCCTTGCCGGCGCTGTATCAGCGCCTGGACCGGCAGATTGAGGCCACCTGGGGCCAGACGACGCCGTTGCCGTCCTTCATCCGCGTCGGCAGCTGGATAGGCGGCGACCGCGACGGCAACCCCAATGTCGACGCCGCGGTGTTGCGCCACGCGGTGACGCGCCAGGCGCAAGTGGCCTTCGAACATTATCTGTACGAGCTGGCGGCCTTGTACCGCGAGCTGTCGCTGTCGCAGCGCCTGGTCGGCGTCAGCCCGGCCTTGGTGGGCTTGGCGGCGTTGACGCCGGACCAGGAGGAGAGCCGCCGCGAGGAACCGTACCGGCGCGCGCTGGCGGCGATGGAGGCGCGGGTACTGGCCACCGGCCTGCGGCTGGGCGTGAGCCTGAGCGGCCGCTGGCCGGCGGGCCGGCCCTATGCGGACCAGGCTGAATTCCAGGCCGATCTCGCGGTGCTGGACGCCTCGCTGCGCGAACACGGCAGCGCGACGCTGGCCGACGGCCGGCTGGCGGAACTGATCCGCGCGGTGGACGTGTTCGGCTTCTTCCTGATGCCGCTGGACCTGCGCCAGTTCGCCGGCAGCCACGAGGCGGTGGTGGGCGAGCTGTTCGCCCGCGCCGGGCTGGAGGAGTTCGCGGCGCTGGACGAGGCGGCGCGGACCCGGGTGCTGCTGCGCGAGCTGGCCACGCCGCGGCTGCTGTATTCGCCCTATCTGGACTACAGCGCCGAAGCGGAGAAGGAACTGGCCATCTTCCGCGAGGCGGCCTTGATCCAACGCCAGTTCGGCGTGGACGCCATCGGTCAGAGCATCATTTCCAATTGCGCCCAGGTCAGCGACATCCTGGCGCTGGCGCTGCTGCTGAAGGAGGCCGGCATGATCCGGCTGGTGGACGGGCAGCCGCGCGCCAGCGTCAACCTGGTGCCCCTGTTTGAAACCATCGCCGATCTGGACCGCAGCGCTCAGGTGATGACGGCGCTGTTCGCGCTGCCGTGGTACCAGCAACTGCTGGACAGCCGCGGCCGCATGCAGGAAGTGATGCTGGGCTATTCCGACAGCAATAAGGACGGCGGTTATCTGACCAGCCAATGGCAGCTCTACCAGGCGGAAAAGCGGCTGGTGCGCTGTTTCGCCGACGGCCGGGTCAAGCTGCGGCTGTTCCACGGCCGCGGCGGCTCGGTGGGCCGCGGCGGCGGTCCGTCGTTCGAAGCCATCATGGCGCAGCCGGCCGGCAGCGTGGCCGGCCGCATCCGCATCACCGAGCAGGGCGAGGTGATCGCGTCCAAGTATTCGGACCCGGCCATCGGCGGCCGCAACCTGGAAGCCCTGGTGGCGGCGACGCTGGAAGCCAGCCTCAGCGGCTGCGCCAGCTGCGAGACCGACGAGACGGTGTTCGACGAGCTGTCGGACGCCGCCTACCGCGCCTATCGCGAGCTGGTGGAAGCGCCGGGCTTCATGCAGTACTTCCTGGAGGCGACGCCGATCAACGCCATCGCCAAGCTCAATATCGGCAGCCGGCCGGCCTCGCGCAAGAGCCTGGCTTCGATCAAGGACCTGCGCGCCATTCCCTGGGTGTTCTCCTGGTCGCAATCGCGGGTGATGCTGCCCGGCTGGTTCGGCGTCGGTTCGGCGGTGCGCGCCTTCATCGAGCGCCACGGCGAAGCCGGCCGCGCGCGCCTGCAAAGCCTGTATCGCAGCTCGCCGTTCTTCCAGGTGGTGTTGTCCAATATGGAGCAGGTGCTGGCCAAGGCGGATCTGGGCATCGCCCGCCGCTTCGCCGGCCTGGTGGAGGACCGCGCGCTGGCCGAGGCGCTGTTCGGCCGCATCCAGGCCGAGTGGCAGGCCACGCTGGACGCTTTCTACGCCGTCACCGGCCAAAGCGCGCTGTTGGAGAAGAACCCGACGCTGCACCGCAGCCTGGAAACGCGCTTGCCGTATCTGGACGCGCTGGGCCTGTTGCAGGCCGAGTTGCTGAGCCGGCTGCGCCGTCAGCCGGACGACGCCGAGGCCTTGTACGCGATCCACCTGACCATCAACGGCACTTCGGCCGGCTTGCGCAACAGCGGTTGAGGCCAGGCGCGGCGGCGGCACAGGCCCGTCGCCGCGCTATGTAGGCCGGTTTTGCTGCTGGAGCTCGTTTTTGATCATTTCAGATCGGGCTAATGGCCTAAATGATGATTTAGGGCCGGTTCCGCCCTGACCGAGCGAAGCGTCGCGAGGGAATCAAACGGAAAGGGAGATTTGCGCGAGCCAATCGCCCCATCGCTGAGCGAGTCAAAGATTCTCAAAGATTCTCAGTGATGGGGCGCTAAGGTCGCGGTGCTCGAACAAGCCGCCGCTTAAAACCCGCGAAGCGAAGTTGCTGCGTAGCTAAAACCGCGGGCCCGCCACCCGACGGCAGGTTTGAAGGGCGCCGGGGCGCGTCGAATACGAAGTCTCCTACGTATCTACGCAGCATCTCGAGGTACTCATAAAAGATCGTGAACAGGCTCTAGGCCAAGTCAAGGCGCGGGGATGTCCAACACTTGCCAGCCCTCCTTGCGGGCCTGCAGGAAGTTCATCACCGAATCCACGGTCACGGTCTGGATGCGGTCGGCGTAGCGCATCTCGTTGGGGTGGTCGTCGAAGGCGACATTGGCCTTGAACATGCGGCCGCCCAGCCGCGTCAGCGGCCCCAGCTTGAGTTCCGACGGCGCGTAGCCGTTGAGCTTCAGCCACATTTGCGCCTGTTCGCGGTTGGCGATGCGCGCTTCCTGGCTGGCCGAGGCCGCCAGCGTTTCCAGCACCCAGGTGTTGGAGTTTTCGTAGCGGGTGGCGAAGGGATAGGCCAGCAGGCTGTATTGCGGGGTGTGCAGTTCGCGCAGCCGCGGCGGCGTCTGCAGCCGTTCGCGCAGGCGGGCGGCCAGCGCCGGCGGCGGCAGCAGCGCCACCGATTCGAAGGAATACATATCGTCGAGGAAGAAATTGCCCAGGCCCTCGTACCACAGGTCGGAGCTGGCGCTGCCGCAGTCGTTGAGCAGGTGGGCGACGCGCCAGCGGCCTTCCGGCTGGCGGTAGGCGATGCCGACATGGGTGTAGCGCAGCTTGAAGCGCGACAGGTCCTGGCCGACGCGGCCGATCACCGCGACGTCGCCGCCGCTGGCGTCCAGCTTTTGCCGCAGCTGTTCGGCGGCGGCCATCGCCTTGCCGAAGGTGGCCGGGGTGATGGTTTGTTCCTCGCAGCTGCGGCCGGCCTGGGCGGCGTGCGGCAACAGCAGGCAGAGCGCCAGGCCAAGGCCGGCGAGACGGGCGGGCAGAGCGTCAGGACGGGACACGGTTGTGCTCCAGCAGGGCCTCGCCCAGCTTGTTGGGGATGAAGGCCAGCACTTTGCCGGAGGTGACCAGCATGGTGCCGCTGGCCACCGCGGTGACTTGCACCGAGGCGCCGACCGCGGCGCCGGTGGCTTTCAGCGCCTTGCCGGACAACTCCACCACCAGCTTGGCGCCGCCTTGCGCCGCGTCCAGCGACATCTTGACGGTGTCGCCGGCGCCCTGGGCCAGGCCGGTGATCACATAGGCGCTGCCGGTCACCGCCAGCACTGGGGCCAGCAGCGATTCGCCCTTGCCCTGGGCGCTGCCGGCCACGCTGATCGCCGGCGCGGCGACGATGGACAGGGTGCCGACGGAGATTTTCTCGGAGGCGGTGTCGGTCTGGGACAGGCCGGCCCAGGCGGGCAGCGCGGACAGCAGCAGGCTGGACAGCAGGAGGGCTTTGAGCATGGATAATCCGGAATCAAGGAAATGACGCCAGCTTGCCCATTTTATGACGAAAGGGCAATGCTCAGCTTTGGCGCAATAGTGCCAACAGCGCCGCGCCGTCCAGCCGCGCGCTGAGATCGCCGCCGTCCAGCAGGCTGTCGGCCAGCTCGCGCTTGCTGGCGTGCAGCGCCACGATCTTTTCTTCTATGGTGTGCTGGGCCACCAGCCGGTACACCGTCACCGGCCGCTGCTGGCCCATGCGGTAGGCGCGGTCGCTGGCCTGGTCTTCCACCGCCGGGTTCCACCAGGGGTCGAGGTGGATCACGTAGTCGGCGGCGGTCAGGTTGAGGCCGGTGCCGCCGGCTTTCAGGCTGATCAGGAACACCTCGCCGTCGCCGGCCTGGAAGGCGTCCATGCGCGCCTTGCGTTGCGGGCCCGGCACCGCGCCGTCCAGGTATTGGTAGCGTATGCCTTGCTGGTCCAGCCAGCGGCGGACGATGGCGAGGTGATCGACGAACTGGCTGAACACCAGCGCCTTGTGGCCGTTGTCCAGCAGTTCCAGCATCAGTTCGCGGAACAATGCCTGCTTGGCGGAGGGCAAGGCGCTGTCAGGCTGGGTCAGCGTCGGGTGGCAGCAGAAGCGGCGCAGCCGGGTCAGCTCGGCCAGCACCTGCATCGCGCCGCCCTCGGCCTCGCCCGGCTGGCCCAGCTTGTCCAGCGCCTGCTGACGCATCGCCTCGTAGACTTCCATTTCCGCCTCGCTCAGCGGGACGGCGCGGGTGATGTCGGTGCGCGGCGGCAACTCGGTCAGCACCTGTTGCTTGGTGCGGCGCAGCAGATAGGGGCGGATCAGCGCTTTCAGCGCGTCGCGGGCGTCCTCGTCGCCGTCGGCGATGGGCTGGGCGAAGCGCTGCTGGAATTTGTCCTCGTTGCCCAGCAGGCCGGGCGCGACGAAGCGGAACAGGCTCCACAATTCGCCCAGATGGTTTTCCACCGGGGTGCCGCTGGCGGCCAGGCGGAAATCGGCGTAGAGCGCGTGGGCGGCCTGGGCGCGCTGGCTGGCGGCGTTCTTGATCGCCTGCGCCTCGTCCAGTACCACGCTGGCCCAGCGCACCTCGGCGAAGGCGTCGGCGTCGCGTTGCAGCAGACCGTAGCTGGTCACCACCAGATCGCCGGGGCCGGCGCTGTCCAGCCGCCGTTGTTGCTGGTAGGGCCGTAGCCGCAGGCTGGGCGCGAAGCGGGCGGCCTCGGCCAGCCAGTTCAGCGCCACCGAGGTGGGCGCCACCACCAGTTGCGGGCCGAGCGCGGCGCGGCTGAGCAAGAGCGCCAGCGTCTGCACCGTCTTGCCCAGGCCCATATCGTCGGCCAGGCAGGCGCCGGCGCCCCAGTGGGCCAGCCGCGCCAGCCAGTTGTAGCCTTGCTGCTGGTAAGGCCGCAGCGTGGCGCGCAGGGTGTCCGGTATTTCGGGTTCGAAGCTTTGCAGCGATTGCAGCCGCCGCCATTGTTCATTCCAGCCGGCGTCGCCGTCGAAAGCGCCGGCCTCGGCCGCCAGCTCGCCCAGCCGCGGCGCGGCCAGCGGGCTCAGGCGCAGGCCGCCGGGCGCGGCGTGGTCGGCCAGCAGCGTCAGCTGGCGCAGGCGGGCGGCGAGGGAGTCGGACAGCGCCAGCCAGTCGCCGTCGGACAGGCGCAGGTAGCGGCCGGACTGGCCGGCCAGCGCTTCCAGCAGATGGCGCAGCGCCAGGATGTTGCCGTCGTCCAGCCCCAGTTCGCCGTCCACTTCCAGCCAGCCGCCCTTGCGCTTGGCGCTCAGTTTCAGCTGCGGCAGGCCGACGCCGGCGCGGATGCGCTGGCGCTGGCCGGACGGCCATTCGCATTGCAGGGTGTCCGCGTCCAGCGTCTGCAGTTCGGCCAGCAGGTCCAAGGCCGCCTGCTGGCCGTCCACCGCCCATTCGTCGCCGTCGCGGCGCGCGGTGGCCAGCGTCGGGCAGGCGGCGTGGACCTGGCGCTGGCGGGCGCGCTCGGCGGGAAGGTCGCGCTTGAGCTGCAGCGCGACGCCGTCCACGCTCACCACCAGGCCGGGCGCGCCGCGGCCGGGCGCGTACAGCGCGCTGGCCAGGTGCGGGCGCACTTTCAGCTGCAGCCGCAGGCCGGCCTCGTCCAGCCGCAGCAGCGCGCGCAGAACGGCGTCGGCCGGCTGGCTGGGCAGGCTGTCGTCAAAGCTGGCGCTGACGTCGTGCAAGGGCAGTTCCGGCGCGATGTCGCGGATGGCGTCCAGCACTTTCTTGCGGGCGTGCCAGGGCAGGCTCAGGCTGTGGCCGAGCAGGGCGGCGATCTGGCGCACTTCCTCGTCCAGCCGGTAGACCGCGAGACGGTCCGGCGCCAGCTTGCGCCACAGCACGCCGGCGCAGGCGGCGATGCCGGGCGGGCTCAGCCGCAGGGAGATCTGTTCGCCCTGACGCTCCAGTTCCAGCGCCACTTGGCCGGCCTCCACCCGCAGCGGCTGTTCCGGCGCGTCGGCCCAGTACAGCGCTGGGTGGCCGACCAGCAGCGGCAGCGCGGCCAGCGCGTCCAGCGCCGCGTGTCCGTCGGCGGCGATGTCGGCCTGCAAGGCGGCCAGCGCGCGCAGGATCAGCCGGTCCTGGCCACCGAGCCAGTCCAGTGCGTCCTGTTCCGCCAGCAGTCTGGTGAGCGGCAGGCGCCGGCCGCGGCCGTAGCCGTCGGGACCTCGCGTTTGCTCGCAGGGCTGCAGTTCCACGCCGGAGGCTTCGACGCGCAGCCGCCAGGCCAGGCGGGTGGGGGGAGTGTGCATGCGGGAAGGCGCCGCCGCGCGGAGGCGGCGGCGTTCAGGCTTAGACGCGGCTCAGCGCGCGGGCTGCGGCGGCCAGGGTTTGATCGATGATGTCGTCGCTGTGGGCGCTGGAGACGAAGCCGGCTTCGTAGGCGGACGGCGCCAGGTAGACGCCTTCGTCCAGCATCGCGTGGAAGAAGCGCTTAAAGCGTTCGATGTCGCAGCGGGTGGCTTCGGCGTAGGACTTGGGCGCGTGCTCGCTGAAGTAGAAGCCGAACATGCCGCCCACGCTGTCGCTGCTCATGGTCACGCCGGCCGCGCGCGCGGCGTCGGCCAGGCCCTGGGCCAGACGCGCGGTGCGGCGGCCTAGCTCTGCGTGGAAGCCCGGCTGCTGGATCAGCTTGAGGGTGGCGAGGCCGGCGGCCACCGACAGCGGATTGCCGGACAGGGTGCCGGCCTGGTAGACGTTGCCCAGCGGCGCGATGCAGGCCATGATGTCGGCGCGGCCGCCAAAGGCCGCCAGCGGCATGCCGCCGCCCACCACCTTGCCCAGCGTGGTCAGGTCCGGTTTGACGCCGTGCAGGCCCTGGGCGCAGTTCAGCGCCACGCGGAAACCGGTCATTACTTCGTCGTAGATCAGCACCGCGCCGTGTTGTTCGGTCAGGCTGCGCAGCGCCTGGACGAACTCGGCCGAGGGCTGGATCAAATTCATATTGCCGGCGATCGGTTCCAGGATCACGCAGGCGATCTGGCCGCCGATTTCGCGGAAGGTCTTGTCCAGCTGTTCGACGTCGTTGTACTGCAGCACCAGGGTGTGCTTGGTGCAGTCGGCCGGCACGCCGCCGGAGGACGGGTTGCCGAAGGTGAGTAGGCCGGAGCCGGCCTTGACCAGCAGGCTGTCGGAGTGGCCGTGGTAGCAGCCTTCGAATTTGACGATGAGGTCGCGGCCGGTGAAACCGCGCGCCAGGCGGATCGCCGACATGGTGGCTTCGGTGCCGGAGGAGACCAGGCGCACTTGCTCGACCGAGGGCAGCAGCTTGCGGATTTCCTCGGCGATCAGCACTTCGCCCTCGGTGGGCGCGCCGAAGGACAGGCCGCCGACGGCCGCTTCCTGCACCGCGCGCACCACGTCCGGGTGGGCGTGGCCGACGATGGCCGGACCCCAGGAGCCTACATAGTCCAGATACTGTTTGTCGTCGGCGTCCCAGAAGTAGGCGCCTTCGGCGCGCTGGACGAAGCGCGGCGTGCCGCCGACCTGGCCGAAGGCCCGCACCGGCGAGTTGACGCCGCCGGGGATGGATTTCTTGCCACGTTCAAACAGTTCCAGATTGCGGGACATGTGCGTTTCCTTGTCGGGCGGCCGCGGCCGCGGGTGTGTTCGGATTGGGCGCGGGCGCTGGACCCGCCATTGGCCGCTATTTTAACCGAGGCTGGCGTGGGTGGGCTATGAGTGATATATGCTTTTGACCATGTCATTTTCGATAGAGAACGCGTCATGAAAAAAGCCGTATTTTTCTTATTGGATGAGTACGCCGAGTGGGAAAGCGCTTTTCTGGCCAGCCGGCTGGCGATGAGCAAGCAGTGGTCGGTGGCCACGGCCTCCTTGGAACGGGGCGTGTGCAAATCCATGGGCGGTTTTACAACGGTTGTTGACTACGCTCTGATGGATATTCCCGGCGATACCGCGCTGTTGGTTTTAGTCGGCGGCAACGCCTGGGGCCTGGATAGCTCTGAGTTGAGGGAGAGGGTTGCCGCTTGCTTGGCAACAGGGGTTGTCGTGGCGGCAATTTGCGGCGCGGTGGATTTTTTGGCGCGGAATGGCTTGTTGAATGATTATCGCCATACGGGCAATGCTCAGCATTTGTGGGCGGAATATCCGGAATATCGCCATCACGCAGGCTTTATCGCAGCGCAAACGGTGCGGGATAGAAACCTGATCACGGCGAATGGAACCGCGGCCATGGAGTTTTCGGAAAGCGTATTAAAATCTTTGCACGCGGGTGATTCGGCGGAAATAGAGATGGAGCATAAGTTATTTAAAATGGGCTACCATGATTACGTTCTGCAATATGGCAACCCATTCGCATAGCCTTGATCCGAGCCATCGCTAATCTATGGCGTCAGGCCGGCAAGACTACCAGCGGCTATAGGGGTTCTTGGACAGATAGGCGTTGGTGTAGCGGCCGTCCTCGGTGACTTCATCGCCTATCCAGGCCGGCTGGTCGAATGAGGTGCTTTCATCCGGCAGCTCGATTTCGGCCAAGATCAGGCCGGCGTTGTCGCCGAAAAATTCGTCCACTTCCCAGATGAAGCCGCCGTGCTCGATGCGGTGGCGCAGCTTGTCCACCACCATCGGGCACATCGCTCCCATGATGGTTTGCGCGTCGGCCAGCGGCACCGGGTATTCGAACTCGTGGCGGCTGACGTTGCTGATATTGCTTTTCAATGTCAGCCAGGCCTGATCTCCGACCACGCGCACGCGCACGGTGCGTTCCTTTTCCACCGATAGATAACCCTGGCGGTATTGCACGCCTGGGGCCAGGCCGCGCCAGGCGTCGCCTACGACGATGAAGCGGCGTTCGATTTCCACTGCCATTTTATACCTACTCCAGCCGGTTCAACGCTGTATCGCCGCAGCGCAGCGGACATTGAACAGCTTCTAATGGGCGATCTGTTCGCCCTTGGGTTTACCGCAGGCTTCCGCCCGCGGCGAGATCTGCAGATACAGCGACAGGCTGCTTTGCTGAGAGACTACGCCGCTGCTCTGGCCGTAAGGCGTGGCGCGTTGCGGCCAGCTCCCCACCAATTCCGGCTGCGCGCCGATCAGGGTTTGGGCGCTGACCACGCGTTTGCCGTCCTGGTCGCTCCAGCTGGCGTTGGCGTTCAGCAAGGGCTTGTGCTGGGCGCGCGCCGCGGAGACGGTGCCGCCGATGCTGAGCAGGGCGTCGCCGACCTCCCGCTGGCCGGAAAAAGCGCCCTTGGCGTCCACGCACATCGGCAGCCGCAGCAGCTCCGCGCCGTCGCGGCGCAGCGTGGCCACCACTTCCGGCGGCAGCGCCGGTTTGGGCGGCAGCGGGGTGGCGGCCCAGGCGGGCAGGCAGCCCAGCCACAATGCAATCCATTTGCGCATGCGATCCATCTCCTCAGAACGGTTTGACCACCACCAGAATCACCACCGCCAGCAATACCAGCACCGGCAGTTCGTTGAACACGCGGAACCAAGTATGGCTGCGGCGGTTGGTTTTGGCGGCGAAGTCGCGGTAGAGCTTGCCGCAACAGCCGTGGTAGCCGACCAAGAGCAGCACCAGGGTCAGCTTGGCGTGCAGCCAGCCGCCGCCGATGCCGAAGCCCAGCCACAGGCCAAGACCGGTGGCCAGCGCCAGCGCGGCCAGCGGGGTCATGAAGCGGTAGAGCTTGCACGCCATCAGCAGCAGGCGCTGGTATTCGGCGTCCTGTTCCGCCAGCGCCAGATTGACATAGAGGCGCGGCAGGTAGAACAGCCCGGCGAACCAGGACACCACGAAGAAGATGTGGAAGGCTTTCAGGTAAAGGTAGCTCACGGTGTCCTTGTCCTTGTGGCGGGCGTCCATGGGCCGCGCAAACCGATGCAATTGCCCCATGGGTCCCGCAATTGGCAGATGCCCTGTTGCGCTTCTATCGCCAGCGGGCCGCGATACAAGGCGGCGCCCAGGCCGGTCAGCCGATGGATGTCGGCGTCCAGGTCGCCGCTGCGCCAATAGACGACGCTGCCGGCCGCGCCGGAGCCCACCTTGGCGTCGGCCCGCACGATTTCCAGCCAGACGCCCTGCCATTCCAGGCAGGCGAAGTCGAAATCGGGCAGGTCTACGGCTTGCGCCGCTGGAAAAGCCCGTTGATACCAGGCGAGTCCGGCGCGCCAATCGGCGACGTGAATCAGCACCGCGGCGATGGGCCCGGCTGCGCTCATGCGTTGGCCTCGTAGCGCTGTCTGACCGCCTTGGGCAGCTTGGCCAGCACCAGGCGCCGCGCGTCGGCGAGGCCGTCGTGCAACTGCTCCAGGCTCAGCGCCTCCAGCGACGACACTTCTATCCAGCGCGCCCGCGCCAGATACGGCGCCGGCCGCACCCCGGGCAGGCCGCTGAGGACGAGAAAATCGTCGTCGGCCACCTTGTACATCACCGTGTCATCGTTGAACAGGGCGAACATCTTGCTTTCCAGGCTGAGCACGCGCCGGGTTTCCCACTTGATGTCGAACTGGGCGCCCGGCAAGGCGCGGGCCTGGGCCAGCAGCGCGTCCATATCCTCTTTGCGCAAGGGCATGTTCAGCCTTTCTTCGCGGCCTGGTACAGCGGCATCACTTGCGGGATGCGCTGCTGCAGGTCGTGGATGCGGGTGGGGCCGGACGGGTGGGTGGACAGGAATTCCACGCCGCCGCCATTGCCGGCCGCCTGCATTTTGTTCCAGACGTTGACCGCGGCGTTGGGGTCGTAGCCGGCGCGCGCCATCAGTTCCAGGCCCATGATGTCGGCCTCGGATTCCATGGTGCGGCTGTTGGGCTTGGACAAGGCCACGTCGGCGGCCATCGCTGCCATGTCCAGCTGGTTCTGCCTGAGGCCGGCCACCGCGCCCACCAGCGACAGACCCACTTGCTGCGCGTAGGCCTGGCTCATGCTTTCGCGCGAGTGCTCGCGCAATGCGTGCGAGATTTCATGGCCGATGACGGCCGCCAGTTCGGCGTCGCTCAGCTTGAGCTTGGTGATCAGGCCGGAGTAGACCATGATCTTGCCGCCAGCCATCGCGTAGGCGTTGGGTTCGTCATTGCGCATCACATTGACTTCCCAACGCCATTTGGCGGCGTCGGGGCGGAATACCGGCGCCTGGGCAATCAGGCGCTGGGAGATCTTGCGCACCCGCGCCGTCATCGCCGCGTCGGCGTTGAGCTGGCCGCCGGCGCGCGCCTTGCCCAGCTGCTGGGCATAGGATTTGGCCGACATCTGCTCCACTTCCTGGCTGGACAGCAGCATGGTTTGACCGCGGTTGACGCCGACGGCGCCGCCCTGGGTGGTGTTGACCTGGGCACAGCCGGCGAGGGCGGCGGCGGCCAGCAGGCCGGCCAGGGTTTTGCTCCAGAAACTTTTCATTGCGGTATGGCCTCTTGAGCGCCGGACGCCGCCTGGACGGCGAGCTGCGGCGCGGCGGGAAATCGCGGCGGACGCGGGCGGCGCCGGCTCAGATTTCCACCATTTCGAAATCGTCTTTGCGCGCGTCGCAATCCGGGCAAGTCCAGTTGGGCGGAATGTCTTCCCACTTGGTGCCCGGCGGGATACCATCCTCCGGACGGCCGGCTTCCTCGTCGTAGATAAAGCCGCAGATCAGACACATCCAAGTACGCATCGCATCACCTTGTGATCGAGTAAAACAGTTATTCTAAGAGTGGTCCGCGACACTGACAATGCGCCCGCCGGCCGCTCCGCCCATATACAGAACGAAGAGGTTTCCGTCTTGACCACTCAGCCCACTCCTCCCGTGGTCCTTACCCTGGCGGGCTCGGACCCTTCCGGCGGCGCCGGCATCCAGGCCGACATTCTGACGCTGGCCAGCCTGGGATGCCATCCCTTGTCGGTGATCACCGCGATTACGGTGCAGGATACCGTCGGTATCAATGACTTTATGGTGCTGGACGCGGACTGGGTCAATGACCAGGCGCGTTTTCTGATGGAAGACATTCCGGTCACCGCTTTCAAGATCGGCATGTTGGGCAGCGTGGAGAACGTGGCGGTGGTGGCGCAGCTGATCGCGGACTACCCGGACATCCCGGTGGTGCTGGATCCGGTGCTGGCCAGCGGCGGCGGCCACGAGTTGGCCGACGAGGACCTGATCGCTGCGATGCGCGACATGCTGATTCCGCAGGTGTCCATTCTGACGCCCAACAGCATAGAAGCGCGGCGCATCGCCAGCAACGACGCCGACGAGGACGAAGATCTGACGCTGGAGCAGTGCGCGCAGCGCATCCTGGCGCTGGGCTGCCCGCACCTGCTGATCACCGGCACCCACGAAAACACCAAGGAAGTGGTCAACCAGCTGTACGGTCCCGGCGGCCTGGTGCGCTCCGACGCCTGGGAGCGTCTGCCGGGCAGC
Organism: Chromobacterium sp. HL1; assembly: GCF_057418835.1. NCBI lineage: Bacteria > Pseudomonadati > Pseudomonadota > Betaproteobacteria > Neisseriales > Chromobacteriaceae > Chromobacterium > Chromobacterium sp. HL1. The sequence continues at coordinate 4,678,914 of NZ_CP162399.1, read as the reverse complement.
TACCACGGCTCCGGCTGCACGCTGGCCTCGGCCATCGCCGGCATGCTGGCCACTGGCCTGCTGTTGCCGGAAGCGGTGCGGGAGGCGCAGGAATACACCTACCAGGCCTTGCTGAACGGTTTCCGGCCCGGCATGGGCCAGTTCCTGCCGGATCGGATGTTCTGGGCGCGCGGCGACGACGAGGACGACGATGCCGGACAGGCTTAAGGGGCTGTACGCGATCACGCCGGACACCGAGGACAGCGCGCGGCTGCTGAGCCTGGCGCAGGCGGCGGCGCCGCACATCGACATCCTGCAATACCGCAACAAGAGCGAGGACGCGGTTTTGCGTCTGGAGCAGGCGCAGGCGTTGGCCGAGCTGTGCCGGCGCAAGAGCGTGGTCTTCATCATCAACGACGATGTGGAGCTGGCGGCGCGCGTCGGGGCCGACGGCGTGCATCTGGGCCGCGACGACGCCGCCCTGAGCGCGGCGCGGCGGCGGCTGGGTGCCGGCGCGCTGATAGGCGCGTCTTGCTACGACAGCCTGGAGCGGGCGCGACGGGCGGCGGAGGCCGGCGCCAGCTACCTCGCCTTCGGCGCGGTGTTTCCGTCCGGCACTAAGCCGGACGCGGCGCGCGCGGGGCTGGGTCTGTTCTCCGAGGCGCGCAGCTTGGGCGCGCCCCTGGTGGCGATAGGCGGCATCCATGCCGGCAACGCCGGACAGGCGCTGGCGGCCGGCGCGGATGCGATCGCGGTGATAGGCGGCGTGTTCGGCGCGGCGGACCCGGCCACCGCGGCCGGGGAACTGGCGGCGATATGCCGCCGAGGCGGCCGCTGAAAGCAAAACCGCCGCGCAGGGCGCGGCGGTTGGAGGATGCTCGGGTTCGGGCTTGGCGTCTGTTCGCGGTCTTAGACCTGGCTGGGCCGCGAACTGCCGTCGATCAAGGCCTTGCTGACCTCGCCGGGCTTGATGATGCCGTGTTCCACGCTGTAGGCCAGCAGCTCCAACAGGTAGTCGTGACGGAAAATCAACGATCCTTCCCATTCGCTGCCTTGCTCGCCCTGGATGGCGGGCAGGGTGATGATCACGCGTTCGCCGTCTATCGTGTCCAGCGCGAAGGCCTCCACGTTTCTGGCGATTCCCGATAAGGATCTTGCAGAATGCTTGCCATAATTCAAGGCGCGTATGCTCATTGCTGACTCCTGTCGCATCATGGTTTCTCTTTGGCCCGCGTTGATCTTGAAATGGCCGCCGCTTCGCCGTCCTGGCGTCGCCTTGCGACGCCCGCCTGAGGCGGCGCGCAGGCGGGAGGCGCTTGGCGTTGCGCAAGGGCTGGATTTGGCGGCGTTTCAAGTTTTTTTATTGTCGAGCGGCCGGCATCCCGATAGTGCGTCGCGGCGTCGCGCTTGAGGCGCGAACCGGCGAGATGCGTCGGCCGCCCGGCTTCGCCGCGTGATGGGCCGGCGATATCGGCATGGGATGGCAGTCCGGCCGCGCGGTGTACCGCTCCAGGCTCAGAGCATAGCGTTTTTATGCTTATGGGGTAACTCCAGAAAAATGGAGAATACCCAGTTGGATATCACAGCTGTTTGGAGCCGATCAGCCGGCTAAAAAGCGAGGTCGGCATTTTGCGGTGCATGCCGGCGGCAATCAGCGCATCACATAATTCGGCGCGTCGTTGCGAGGGCAGGCCCAGTTTTTCGCAGATATAGTTTTTGCTCTTGATAATAGAATCCGCCACCCGGGTTTTGGGCTTGGGCCGATATTTGTTCATGAAGTCGGCGATTTGCTTGAAGTCCCAATTCAGCAGCATCAGGAAGCAGACTTCCTGTTCGTATTCCGTCAATTCCACGTCAAGCAGTTTCAATTCGCCCTGCACCTGTTCTATGCTGCAGCCGGCGCCGAATTCCAAAATGTAATTGGGCATCAGGTTGATGAAGTTGGCGATCTCGATTTCATGCGCGTAATAGATGGTGCCCAGGATGGAGCGCGTCGCCTCGTGCTTGAGCAGATGCTTGGAGAACACCCGCGCCTTGAGGCCGTCTCCGTATTCATGCACGTTGAGGATGGAGACCTTGCGTGTCGGATCGCAGGTTTGCATCAGCGCCAAGTCTTCCTGCACATAGCAATCGGCGAACTGGGCGGTGCCTTCGCAGGGCATTTCCTTGTCCAGACGGTCCACCACGTCATCTCCGCGCTTGAGCGCCACGATTCTGGCGTAGGCGTCGCTGGACGCCAGATGACGGGAGTTGGCGTCTTTGGCGCCGACGATCATGTCGGTCTGGCCGGAGATCTGGGTGACGGATTGGCGGAACTGAGCCACGAATTCGCTTTGCTCTTCGGTGAAGCGTTCAGGGGAGACGAGCTGATAGTCCATAATGTGCGCCTGGTGCGGAGGTTGGTCATGTCGGGGTGCGCTGTCTTGGCCTCGCTGTCGCGTCGGCCGCCGTCCAATGGTTGCTGAGCGTTGGCGAGATGCTTGGAATGGCGTTGACACCGGTTTTGAAACGCGGCGCGCCGTATGCGCGCGCGTTCCTAATGCCGCAACGCCGTGTCTCGCTCTTGTTCGCTAAGCTTTGAACAGGCTCTAAGCTGGGCACTTATAGATTTTTTGTTCCGATAGTGTCAATGCGAATGGCCGTTTGGCCTTGATTAACTGTACTAAAGGATTAAGGCGCACAGAGAAGGCGCATAAGGCGCGCAGGTTTGAAATAATAGCTCGCTTTTAATGTTTGTTTTGTCCGCTATTACGGTTTGTTAGGAATATCATGAAGGTGATTGATTGGCAGTTGGAACTTGAAAACGGCGTTTACGACAAGAGCGTGGGTATCAAGATTTTGAAATTGGCCGGCGACGCCGGCTTCAGCACGTATTTAACCGAAATCGCCCCCGGGGTGGCCATCAACGGTCATTATCATCGTCATGGCGACGAGCACTACCATATCGTCAGCGGCCGAGGCGAGATGAGGCTGGTGGATGTGGCCACCGGGGCGGCGCGTGCTCATGAGGTGGCGGAGCGGAGCTCCTTCGTGGTGCCGGCCAATACCCAGCATCAACTCAGCAATACCGGCGCCGCGCCGCTGGTGTTGATGTTCAGCTGTCCGGCCAGTCATTTGGCGGAGGACCGCCACTTTCTGTAGCCGCGTCGAAGCGGAACAGCCGGGCGGGCGTATCGTGAGTGATGCGTCGGCGGCGTTCCGCGTCCGGCAGCCACTGTTCCAACAGCTCCAGCGTGCGGGCGTAGCGGATGGAGCCGAACTGAGTATGCGGCCAATCGCTGCCCCATAGCAGCCGCCCCGGCCCCAGCGCGCTGTCCAGCAGCGGCAGCGCGGCGCGGGCGATGTCCTCGCCGCGGCCGGCCAGGCCGTTGCGATAGGCCGCGGAAATCTTGACCCAGACGCGGCCGCTGGCCGCGCCGGCGTCCAGCATGCGGCGGAAGCCGGGATCGTCCACCCCCAAAGCAGGATGCGGCCGGCCGAAGTGGTCGATGACCACCTTGACTCCGGCGTCCAGCAGCGGCGGCAGCAAGACCGGCCAATCCTGCGCCGCGCGGTGCACCTCCACTTGCCAGTCCAGGCTGGCGGCATGCGCCAGACAGCGGCGCCACGCCGGCGAGTGCAGGTCCGGCAGCGGCCGGCCGATCAGATTCAGCCGCAGGCCGACGACGCCGGCGTCATCCATCGCGCGCATGGCCGGCAGCGGACAGTCCGGCGCGATCACCGCGATGCCGCGCAGCCGCCCCTCGCTCTCGCGCAGCCCCTGCAATAAATAGCGGTTGTCCGTGCCCAGAAAGCTGGGTTGCACCAGGACGCCGCCGGCGATGCCGAACTGATCCAGCTGAGCCAGATAGGCTTGCAAGGGGGCGTCCCGGTACGGCTTGTAGCGCAGCGGGGCGGTGCCTATCAGCTGACGCAGAAAGATGTGGGCGTGCCCGTCTATCATCGGCGCCGGGTTCAGCCGCAGGCCTGACAGGCGCCGCCGCGCACGGCGCCCAGGTCCAGCGCCGCGTCGATGTCGGCGGCGTCCAGCACTTTATGCCGGATGCTGTGGGACAAGAGGGCGAGCAGGTAGTCGCGCCGGAAAATCGGCGAGCCCTCCCATTCGCTGCCGGCCGTGCCCAGGATGATGGGCGAGGTGATGATGACCCGCTCGCCCTGGATGGTGTCCAGGGCGAACTCGTCATCGGTGATCTGGTTGGCGATTTCGTCTAATGCCATGGTGACCTCACAATTTCAATGAAATGGCGCGTCCGCCGTTCAGGCCGAGGCGCGGGCGTCGCGGGCTTCCGGTCCGCGCGGGTCCGGCAGCGTGTCGTTCAGCGGCTTGCCCTTGGTTTCCGGCAGGCAGAACACGGCCAGCGCGACGATGGCGTAAGCCATCGCGGCGCTGACGCCGATGGAGGCGCCCAGGGTCCAGCTGTCGCTCAGATAGCCGACCAGCAAGGGAAAGCCGGCGGACAGGATGCGGCCGAAGTTGTAGCAAAAGCCCACGCCGGCGCCGCGCATGCCGCTGGGGTAGAGCTCGTTGAACAGCGCGCCCAGGCTGGAGGGAATGCCGGCGGCGAAGAAGCCCAGCGGAAAGCCCAGGAACAGCATCAGCGGATTGCTCAGCGGCGCGAACACGTAGATCAGCACCGTGGCCACGCAACAGACGGAGAACAGCAGCAGGTTGAGACGGCGGCCGATGCGGTCCAGCAGGTAGGCGCTGGCCATGCAGCCGCACCAGAAGGCGACGATGATCACCGCCAGATAGCCGCTGGTGCCGAGAATGGACAAGTGGCGCTCGGTCTTGAGGAACATCGGCAGCCAGGTCATCAGCGCGGCGTAGCCGCCGTGCGCGCCGACGCCGATCAAGGAGCCGATCAGGGTCATGCGCAGCACGTCGGGTTTGAAGATGTCCAGCAGCGGCACCGCGGGCGCGGCCTGACGTTCGCGGCGCGGCGGTTCCGGAATGTGGCGGCGGATATAGATGATGAAGAAGGCCGGCAGGATGCCGATGCCGAACATCACGCGCCAGGCGATTTCCGCCGGGAACAGCAGGAAGATCGCCGAGTACAGCAGCACCGACGCGCCCCAGCCCACCGCCCAGGCGCTTTGCACCGAGGCCATCGCCTTGCCGCGGTGTTCCGGCCGGATGATCTCCGCCATCAGGACCGCGCCGGCGGCCCACTCGCCGCCGAAGCCGAAGCCTTGCAGCGCCTTGAACACCAGCAATTGCTCATAGCTTTGGGCGAAGCCGGACAGCAGGGTGAACAGCGAGAACCAGACGATGGTGATTTGCAGCGCCAGCACCCGGCCGACGCGGTCCGACACCGCGCCCATGATCCAGCCGCCCAGCGCCGAGGCCACCAGGGTCACGCTGCCTATCATCCCGGCTTCCGCCTTGCTCAGGCTGAAGGCGGCGATCAGCGCCGGGATGGCCAGGCTGAACATCTGCACGTCCAGCGCGTCCAGCGCCCAGCCGCCGAAACAGCCCCAGAAGGTCTTGCGTTCACCCGGCGAAACCTGCTTATACCAATGCAACATGATGCTGCCCTTTATGGTTCTTGCTTGTTGTCGATGCGTCGCCGCGCGCCGCTGCCACGGCGCGGGCGGCGCGGAATCAGCGGATGTCCGCCTGATAGCGGAATTTATCGGCGCGGCCGCGCACGCTGCGCCATTCCAGCGGGCTGCCGTCATAGGCCTTGGCCAGCCGCTCCAGCACGATGGCCGGGGTGCCGGGCGTCAGTTGCAGCAGTTCCGCGTGCGGCGAGGCGATGGCTTCCGCGGTCAGGATTTCACGCGCGGAGGCCACCACCTGATGACAGCAGTCCTCGTACAGCGGATAGAGCAGGTCGCCGAAGCTGTGCAGCGGAATGGCCAGCAGCGCCTGGAAACGCGTCGCGGGCAGCCAGATGGACTCGGCCAGCAAGGGCTCGCGGTCCAGATAGCGCAAGCGGGTCAGGTGGATGGCCTGTGCGCCCGGCGATAGCTGCAGGCTGTCGGCGATGGCCGGCGGCGGCGTCAATTGCTCGCGGTGCAGGATTTTCGCTTCCGGGATGCGGTAATTGCCCGCCGCGTCGTGAAAGCGGAAAAAGCGCAGCAGCGAGGATTGGAAGTTGGCCGGTTTGATGAAGGTGCCCTTGCCTTGGCGGCGTTCCACCATCTCGTCGGCCACCAATTGATCCACCGCCTTGCGGATGGTGCCGATGGAGGTGTGGAAGCGTCCCACCAGCTCCGCCTCGGTGGGAATCGCTTCGCCGGGTTTCCATACCCGGTTGGCGATGTCGCGCGCCAAAGCGTCGCGCACTTGCTGGTACAGAGGCAGGCGGAGGTCCGCCTGACGCATGTCGGTCATATGGTCATATATATGAATTAATTCGATGGCCGCAACGATGACAAATTAATGAACGTCAAACAAGAGCTAAAACGTTTTATCAGGGCCGATCTGTACTAAAGGACGGTGTTTTGCGCGGAAAAGCGCGGGCGGGAACGGCGGGGGCAGCGCACAGGCCCGGCGGAGCCGGGCCTGAGAGCCTGCTTAGGACAGTCCGGCGGCCATGTCTTTACGGCATGGCCGGCCGGCGAGAGAGCGGGCGGGAATCAGATGCGGGCGGCCAGGCGAGAGCCTTGATCGATCGCCCGTTTGGCGTCCAGTTCGGCCGCCACGTCGGCGCCGCCGATCAAATGCACGCTTTTGCCGGCGACCTGCAGGGGCGCCTGCAGCTCGCGCAGCGGGTCCTGGCCGGCGCAGATGATCACATTGTCCACCGGCAGCAGCTGAGCCTCGCCTTTGACCGTGATGTGCAGACCGGCGTCGTCTATCTTGTCGTAGCTGACGCCGGACAGCATGCGCACCCGCTTCATCTGCAGGCTGGCGCGGTGAATCCAGCCCGTGGTCTTGCCCAGGCTTTCGCCCACCTTGCTGGTTTTGCGCTGCAAGAGGTAGACCTCGCGCGGGCTGGGGTGCGGTTGCGGGCCTTGCGGGCTGAGGCCGCCCGGATGCTCCACCGCCATGTCCACGCCCCATTCGCGCATGAAGGCGGCGGTGTCCAGCGAGCTGGACTTGCCTTCGTGGGTCAGGAATTCCGCGGTGTCGAAGCCGATGCCGCCGGCGCCGATGATGGCGACGCGCTTGCCAACCGCCTTGCCGTGCTTGAGCACGTCCAGGTAGTTGAGCACCTTGGGATGGTCCACGCCGGGAATCTCCGGCGTGCGCGGCGCGATGCCGGTGGCCAGCACCACTTCGTCGAAGCCGGCCAGGTCCGCCGCGGCCACTCGAGTGTTCAGCCGCTGCTCCACCCCGGTTTGTTCCAGCTTGCGCTTGAAGTAGCGCAGGGTTTCGTAGAACTCCTCCTTGCCGGGAATGCGCTTGGCCACGTTGAACTGGCCGCCGATTTCCGCCGCGGCGTCGAACAAGGTCACTTGATGGCCGCGCTCCGCCGCCACCGTGGCGAAGGCCAGGCCGGCCGGGCCGGCGCCGACCACGGCCAGCTTCTTGGCCTGGGCAGTTTTTTCGTAGTTCAGTTCGGTCTCGCGGCAGGCGCGCGGATTGACCAGGCAGCTGGTCAGCTTGCCCTGGAAGATGTGGTCCAGACAGGCCTGGTTGCAGCCGATACAGGTGTTGATCTCGTCGCCGCGGCCGGCGGCGGCCTTGTTGACGAAGTCCGGATCGGCCAGGAAGGGGCGCGCCATGGACACCATGTCGGCGCAGCCGCCGGCCAGGATTTCTTCGGCCACTTCCGGGGTGTTGATGCGGTTGGTGGTGATCAGCGGAATCTTCACCTTGCCCATCAGCTTCTTGGTGACCCAGGCGAAGCCGCCGCGCGGCACCATGGTGGCGATGGTGGGCACCCGCGCCTCGTGCCAGCCTATGCCGGTATTGATCAGCGTGGCGCCGGCCTTCTCGATCTCTCCGGCCAGATGCGCCACCTCATCCCAGGAACTGCCGTCCTGCACCAGGTCCAGCATGGACAGCCGGTAGATGATGATGAAATCGCTGCCCACCGCGGCGCGCACCGCTTTCACGGTTTCAATGGCGAAGCGGATGCGGTTTTCAAAGCTTCCGCCCCAGTCGTCGCTGCGCTTATTGGTGGCGCGGGCGATGAACTGGTTGATCAGATAGCCTTCCGAGCCCATCACCTCCACGCCGTCGTAGCCGGCCTGCTGCGCCAGCCGCGCGCAGCGGGCGAAGTCGGCGATGGTTTGCCAGACGTCGGCGTCGGATAGCTCGCGCGGCTTGTAGAAGTTGATCGGCGCGATCAGCGGCGAGGCGGACACGCATTTTTCCTGGAAGCTGTAGCGGCCGGAGTGCAGGATTTGCAGCGCGATCTTGCCGCCGGCGGCGTGCACCGCGTCGGTGACCAGCTTGTGGTGCGGCACTTCGGCCTCGTCGGCCAGCATGGACGCGCCTTCGGCGACACAGCCCTCCGGATTGGGGCCGACGCCGCCGGTGACGATCAAGCCCACGCCGCCGCGGGCGCGCTCGGCGTAAAAGGCCGCCATTTTCTCAAAGCCTTGCGGGGCTTCTTCCAGGCCGGTGTGCATCGAGCCCATCAGCACGCGGTTTTTCAGCGTGGTGAAGCCCAGGTCCAGCGGGGCCAACAGGTGCGGGTATGCCGTCATGTTTTCGTCCTCGTGTAGATTTCTCGCGCAGATCATTGTGGCCGCGGCCGCCGTCCGGCGCCAGCGCGGCGGGCAAGTGTTTGATTGCTTGGGCTTGCCGGTGTTGGCGTTGAAGATACTTACTAGTAAGTAAGGTGTCAATCGGCCTTGAGGCCAAGCTTGCCGCGGGAGAAGGCCAATATGAAAAAAGCCACCGCGAAGGGTGGCTTTCATTTCCAGGCCGATAGGGCTTAGAAGTTGTATTTCAGCGAGTAGATGACGGCGTTTTCGTTGCCGGCCACGCCCAGCTTGTTGACGGCGTAGCGGTACTGCAGACCGGCGGTCATGGATTTGACCGGGGTCCACCACAGGCCGATGGCGCCGTTCTGGCCGGTGCGGCGTTCGCTTACGCCGTTCGGGGTGGCCAGGGTGGTGTATTCCTTGGCGCGGTCGAATTCGGTTTCGTGCCACTGGGTCACCGAGAACGGCTGGCCGAAGGCGGTGAAGTCGAAACCGGCGACATAACCGGCCATATAGCCGTTCATATTGGCGCCAACGCCATATTTCAGTTCCTGGTGGAAGCCGAGGAAAGGCTTGAACCAGACTTTGCCGAAGCTAAGGTCGGTGCCCAGGCCCACTACGCGGTTCTGGTCAAAGAAATTGTGGCCGCGGGTATCGTATACGTGGGTGTACAGCTTGACCGGCACGCCGCCGACTTCAGCTAGGTTGAAACGCGCAACTACCTTGGTGGTGTAGCGACGATCGCCTGCCGGCATTTCCTTGTCGTTGCGGTTCCAGTTCTCCAGATCGAAGAAGCCGTAAACATCGCCCCAGGAACGGCCGATGCCGCCTTCGGCTTCCAGGTATTGGAAGTTGCGCTTGGCGCCGAACGGGCCGGCTTGCGTGCGATCCAAGGTGCTCGGCGACCAGTTCAACTGGTTGAAGCTGACATTGCCGAAGGAGTAATCACCGGCTTGCGCCAGGGTACAGCCGCCCACCAGAGCCAGGGCCAGCAGCAGATTGCGAGTTTTCATTGTTTCACCAGAATATTGTGCGTGTAGCGTGTAGTGCGCGCGGACAGACCTGTCGGCGCGGGCGCAGACTAGCTCAGAAATATTCGTTTGCAAAGTATTTACAATGCGCCTGTCGCATTTTTGTCATTTTATGTAAATGCGATGTATTTTGAGCTATAGATATTTGGAATGAAACATTAAATGTTGTGGAACTACAGTTTTTTGCTACAAAAATGCGCGTCCGGCCAGCCGTAACGCCTTAAATCCACCTTGCCGGCCGCGCTCAATTCCACCCCGTCCTCTTCCAGCAGCAAGCGCTGCCAGTCGGCCTGCTCGCTGCCCGGCCGCGAGATGCGCCCTCCGGCGCCCAGCACCCGAAACCAGGGCACGCTGAGGCCTTCCGGCAAATGGCTGAGCAAACGGCCGACGTGGCGCGAATGGCGCGGATAGCCGGCCTGTTCCGCCAGGGCGCCGTAAGTGGTGACCCGGCCCGGCGGCAGCGCCAGCAGCAGCGCGATCACCTTGCGTTCAAATTCGGGAGGCATCGCGGCTCAGCGGTAGCGAGGGTTGGCCACATAGGGGTTGCTGCGCTTTTCCTCGCCCAAGGTGGTCAAAGGGCCGTGGCCCGGCACCACCGTGGTGTCGTCCGGCAGCAGGAACAGCTTTTGCTGGATGGCGTCGATCAGTTGCTGGTGATTGCCCATTGGAAAGTCGGTGCGGCCGATCGAGCCCTGGAACAGCACGTCGCCGGCGATCAGCAGCCGCGCGCTTGGGCTGTGAAACACCACATGGCCGGGGGTGTGGCCGGGGCAATGGATCACGTTCAGGCTTTCCTCGCCCACGCTGACAGTGTCGCCTTCCTCCAGCCAGCGGTCCGGCGTCAGCGCCTCGCTGCGCGGAAAGCCGAACATATGGCCTTGCTGCGGCAGTTGATCCAGCCAGAAGCTTTCCGCGCGCTGCGGGCCTTCTATCTTGACGCCCAGTTGCTCGGCCAGGCGCGCGGCGCCGCCGGCGTGGTCGATATGGCCGTGGGTCAGCAGCAGTTTTTCCACCGTCAGGTTCTGGCGGGCGGTCCAGTCGGCGATGCGTTCGATATCGCCGCCGGCGTCCACCACCGCGGCGCGGCCGCTGGCGTCGCACCACAGGATGGAACAGTTCTGGGCAAACGGCGTGACCGGAATCACGTGGAAATGCAGGGACATGGCGCGCTCGATTCAATGCAATGCGGCATTGTGGCACGAGTCGGCGGGCAAGAGGAGGGCGGGCCGTCGCGGCCCGGGCCGGTGCAGAGCCTGTTCAACGCTCCTGCCTCACTCTCCCGCCGACGCGCGGCACATTTTGAGCAGGCTCTCAGTCCTTGCGGCCGTCCCAGGACAGCTTGCCCGCGCCGTGGGCGAACACCATCAGCAGGCCGCCGGCCATGGCCAGGTTCTTGGTCAGCTGGATCATTTGCTGGCTATTGCCCGGTTCCCAGTGGAAGAGCAGCGCCGAGGCGACCGAGAAACCGGCCAGCAGCAAGGCCACCCAGCGCGCTTGCACGCCCAGCGCCAAGGCCAGACCGCCGCCGATTTCCAAAGCGATCACCAGCGGCAGCAAGAAGCCGGGCACGCCCATCGCGGCCATATAACCTTGGGTGGCGGCGTAGCCGGCGCCGAGTTTGCCTATCCCGGCCAGGATGAAGACCTGAGCCAACAGCACGCGGGCAAGCAATGCGATCCATTTGTCCATCTTGCGTTCTCCTGCCGGCGCGCCGGCCTTGATTGATGACGCCGGCCGCGGAGGGCGGCCGGCCATGAACGGACTATACGGGCCGGGGCGGCGCGAAAAAAGCGCAAAAAACCGCAAGAGTCGATCAAAAAATCCGACCAAGCCGCGGCTACAGCTTGAATTTTCCAATCAGGGAATCCAGCTCCTCGCCCAGGCGCGCCAACAAAGTGGTGGCCTGCTGCGCCTGGCTGATGGATTCGTCGGTTTGCAGCAACATGCCGTGAATGTTTTCGATGTGGCGGGCGATTTCCTGGCTGGCGCTGGACTGTTCGGAGGTGGAGGCGGCGATGTCGCCCACGGATTCCACCACTTGCTGGGCGTGGCCGCTGATCTGCTGGATCGATTGCGCCGATTCCTCGGCCAGCTTCACCCCCTGGTCCACCTGGCGCAGCGCGCCGTCCATGCTGTCGGAGGCCTTGGTGGTGTCCTGCTGCATGGTCTGGATCACGCCGGAGATTTCCAGCGTGGCCTGAGCGGTGCGCTCGGCCAGCTTGCGCACTTCGTCCGCCACCACCGCGAAGCCGCGGCCCATCTCGCCGGCGCGCGCCGCCTCGATCGCCGCGTTCAGCGCCAAGAGATTGGTCTGGTCGGCGATGTCGCGGATCACCGACACGATGCCGCTGATCTGGTCCGAGCGCTGCTGCATGCCGCTCAGCACCTCGGCCAGCTCGCGCACCGTCTGCGAAATGCGGCCGATCTCGCGCACGGTGGCGTCGACATTGGCCGAAGCCTCGCTGGACAGCGTATCGGCCTCGCGCGCGCGCTGCTCAGCCACGCGAGCCGATTCCGCGATGTGGCTGACGCTGACCGACAACTGCTCCACGCTGGCGGCGGTGGCGTTGGCGGCCTCGGACTGGCGCGCCGAGCTGCCGCGGATCTGATCCACGTCACCGGACAACTGGCGCACCGAACCCAGCACATCGCCGGCGTGGCGGCGTACGTCCAGCATCATCGTGCGCAGCGAGCCGGTGAAGGTATTGAAGGCGCCGGCGGCCAGACCGATCTCGTCGCGGCTGGCGATGGGTAGCGCCCGGGTCAGATCGCCGCTGCCGGAGGCCAGCTCGCTCATCGCCGATTGCAGCCGGCCCAGCGGGCGCAGCAACTGGCTGAGCGTGGCGCCCAGCAGCAACAGGATCAGCGCCAGAATGCCCAGGCTGATCAAGGCCGACTGCCAGCTGGCCGCGCGCACCGGCGCGAACGCCTCGCTCAAAGGGATGGAAATGCGCACCGCCCACGGCATGCCGGCCTCGCCCACGGTGATGGGCATGATGAAGTGGCGGAAGCCGTCGTCGCTGTCGTACTCCGCCGGCTGACCGCCCTTGATCGCCGTCTTGGCCGCCGCCGGCAGACCGGCGTCCGCCTTGCCGTTGAGCGCCGGGTCGCGGCCGGCCAGCTGCACGCCGCTATTGGAATACAAACTCATGAAGCCGCTCTGATAAGGCTTGACCTTGGCGGCCAGCTCCTGCAAATGACCGAGCGCGATATCGCAGCCGGCCACGCCCAAGACCTTGCCGTTGCTCGACAGGGGAAAGGAAATGGTGCCCATCAGGATCTTGATGTCGGGATCGACGTAAGGCTCGGTCAGCATCGGCTTGCCGGTTTTGCGCGGCTCGGTGTAGTAGGCGCTGTCGTCCACGCCCTCGCCGCCCCACACCACGTCGATCTTGCCGCTCTTGCGATACCAGTACACGCCGCTGCGGCCGGTCTTGTCGTTGTGCTCCTTGCCGGCCAGCTCCGCGTCGCGGCCGTCCAGCGCGTTGGGCTCCCAGATCGCCCAATAGCCGACCGCGTCCGGATTGTTGGGCAACTGGCCTTTGACGATGTCGGATATCAGCTGGCGGGCGTTGGGCGGCAGATTGTGCTTGACCGCCACCGCGGACTCGGCCACCACCTGGGCCGAATCGTAAGTCTTGCCCAGCAAGCGTTGCACCTGGCCGGCCTCGCTTTCGGCCAACAGCTTGGCGTTGTCCAGCACCGCCTTCTCCGCGCTCTGATAACTGGCGTAGATATTGACGCCGGCCAGCACGCAAAAACCGATCAGGATCAGCAGGCCGGAACTGGCCAGAATCTTGCCCTTGATGGTGGTGATCATGGTTGTCCCCATCGCTTCATATGTGTTCTTCCCCAAAAGCCGTTGCGAGCGGACGCCGGTTCCCGGCCCGGTTATTATGGTGTGGGCCCGCCGGCGGCATCGGTTTCCAACGGCATGCCGCCATTTGTATTAAATAGCTTAAATGGGGTAAAGGGAAATTTTGCAATCGGCGGGACGACGCGCCATCTTCCGGCGCGCCGCGGCGAGACAGGGAGAATCGAAGCATGTCGATGGAAGCATGCACCCGCCCGGACCATGCCGAGCGCCCGGCGGAGGCCGCGCGGCGGCTGGTGCTGGCGCGCTTGGAACAAGTGGAGGCGAGCCACGGCGTGCGCATCCTTTACGCGGCCGAAGGCGGCAGCCGCTGCTGGGGCTACGCCGCGCCGGACAGCGATTACGATGTGCGCTTCGTCTACCTGCATCCGGAAGCGTGGTACGAGACCGGCGACCGGCGCGACGTGATCGAACTGCCGCTGGCCGACGGGCTGGACATCAGCGGCTGGGAGCTGCGCAAGGCGCTGCGGCTGAGCCTGGGCGGCAACGCCGCGCTGCTGGAGTGGCTGGCCTCGCCGCAGGTCTACCGCCAGCACCCGGTGGCCTGCCGGGTCTTGCGGGACCTGGGGCCGGAGCACTTCGCCGGCGAGGCGGCCTATTGGCATTATCTGTCCGTGGCGCGTAAGAACTACCGCGGCCGCAAGCTCGAGCAACAACTGCGACTGAAAAAATACCTGTACGTGCTGCGGCCCTTGCTGGCGGCGCAATGGGTGAAGACGCGGCGCGGCATGCCGCCGCTGGCGCTGGCGGAATTGGTCGCTGGGACTTTGGACGATGTCCGGCTGCGCGATGAGCTGGCCGGCCTGCTGGCCTTGAAAACCGCCGGCGGCGCGCCGGAGTACGGCCCGGCCACGCCGGGCCTGCAAGACTATATCGATGGGGCCATGCGGGATTACGAGGCCGCGGCGCGCCCGAGCCGCTACAGCGACTGGGCGCGGGCGGACGCATTGCTGGAGCAAGTGCGCCTGGCCTGCGGCGCTTGAACAGGCGGAGGCCTTGGTTTCAGTGGCCCGTTTCTGAAGGCGCCATCCGTCCGACAAGCCTCCTGCCCTAGGGTGGGCGGAGCCCGGCGATGCCTACGCGGAAACGCGATGGGACCGATGCTTGGATCTTGGCGGCGGGGTTTGGTGGGTATCGCCTGCGGCTCCACCCACCCTACAAGACCGTTCACTGTAGGGTGGGTGGAGCGCGGGGATACCCACCGCAAGGCGCTTAGCGGTTTCGCAGGCGGATGCGGCGGAAGCGCGCTTCCAGGCTGAAGCGCTGCTCCAGCGCCAGGTAGATCTGGTGTTGGCTGTCTACATGGCGGTAGACCCGGACCCGGTCGGCGCCCAGCAGCATCATGATTTCCAGATAGTTGAAGAAACCCATCCACTGGCCGCGTCCGGCGCGGTCGTCAAAATCGATGTCGCGCGCCACGCGGCTGAGCAGGCCTTTGCCGACATATTCCCGGTTGTCCTTCAGCCATTGCAATAGGTGAGCCGCGCATTCGCGGCCATAGGCGTGGTCGGCGAGGAGATCCTTGCTGGGCGTAGGCATTTGCCAGTAATGCGGGTAGGTGCGGCCGGGGCAGAAGCGGACGAAGGGGAGCAGGGCTTCCTGTTGTCCCAGGGCGTTCAGTTTGTAGCGACGGTGCGGGGGAAAGTTTTGAGGCTGTTGCATGGTGTTTCTCCTGCTGTGACACAAGATAAACCACCTGCCGGGGAAGGCTGAGGTATTGGGCAGGCGCGTGGCAGGATTGGCGTACCGAGCTATGAAACCGGCGAGTGCATAGCACTCTCCCACCACACGCCTGCCAAGTTGGCAGAGCCATGGGTGTACTGCTTGCGTAATTTCATAGCAACGGGACGCCAATCCCGTGTGCCGCATGTGGGCGGCAACGGGGGGATTGTTGCCGACCGGGTGCGGAGGGTCAAGGCATGGAGGCAAGGCTTCCGCCGGATGCGGCGGCATTCGCGAAATTGTCCTTGTAATTCAATTGTTTCCCTAACCGGCTTTAAAAGCCCCGCGGCGGGCCTTGCGGCATCATAGGCCCATGACCCGCATATCCGACATCTCCTCCTTGCACTGGCAGCCGGCCTTGCAGGCCCGCGATCAGGCATCCCCCGCTGACATCGTCGAAAACCTCGACGACATCCATCAGGCCTTGCGCATCATCTTGGGCACGCCCAAGGGCAGCGATCCGCTGCGGCCGGAGTTTGGCAGCGATTTGTTCCGTTACCTGGACTACCCGGTGGATCGGGCCCGGCCGCATGTGGTGCGCGAGGCGGTGGAGGCGATCAGCCACCCCTTGTACGGCGAACCGCGCGTCGCCGTGGCGCGAGTGTTCTACAGCGTGGGCGGCAACGGCGACGCGCGGCTCAGCGTGCAATGGCGGCTGGCCGACGGCGTGATCCGCGAAACCGAGTTGCGGCTATGAGCGCGGCGGCTACGGGCAGCGGAACCGTGCCCAATATGTTGGCCAAGGACGAACGCTTCGGCCAACTGGCGCAGCTCACCACCCGCTTGGGCGACGCCGATCTGAGCACCTTGCTGGTCTATCTGGTGGATCAGGTGGACGCCGGCTGGCTGCCGGCGCTGGCCGAGCAATTCCATGTCGCCGGCGACGAGGGCTGGCGGCTGAGCCAGGGCGAGCGCCAGCGGCGCGAGCTGATCAAACAGTCCATCCACCTGCACCGCAGCAAGGGCACGCGCTGGTCCTTGCAACAGGTGCTGGCCACGCTGGCCTTGTCCGGCCAGATCAGCGAATGGTTCGAATACGGCGGCAAGCCTTATTACTTCAAAATCCAAATCGACCTGGCCGCCCGCGGCATAGACGCCGCCACGCTGGCGGCGCTGGAGGCGATGATCAACGAGTACAAGAACGCCCGCTCGGTGCTGGAGCAGCTGGCGCTGGTGTTGAGCAACCGCAGCGCCGTTCCGGTGCTGGCCTTGACCACCCAGGCCGGCGAACTGGCCACCGTGCTGCCGTTCCAGCCGGTGTCGCTGGAGCAGCGCGCCAGCTTGAACGCCGCGCTGGCGTTAGACAGCGTGGAGACCGCTACTGTCTATCCGTTTCAGACGACGGCGCTGCGGCAGCAGGCGCCGGTGACGCTGGGCCTGGCGCACGCCAGCGTCGAGACGGTCACGCTTTATCCCGCAGCATGAGACCCCTTGAATCTTTTCCAGGAGCAATCGATGGCCAATGAGTTTTTCACGCTTCTCACCGCCAGCGGCAAGGCCAAGCTGGCGGCGGCGCAAGCCAACGGCGCGCCGCTGCAGATCAGCCAGATGGCGGTGGGCGACGGCGACAACGGCGGGTATTACACGCCAAGCGAGAGCCAGACCACGCTCAAGCACGAAACCTGGCGCGGCGCGCTCAACCACCTAGCGGTGGATCCGAACAACCCCAACTGGGTGGTGGCGGAGGCGGTGCTGCCGGATACGGTGGGCGGTTTTTACATCCGCGAGGTGGGCCTGTTCGACAGTCGCGGCGATCTGATCGCCGTCGGCAAATTTCCCGAGAGTTACAAGCCGCTGCTGGCGGCCGGCTCCAATAAGCAGCTCTATGTGCGGATGATTTTGGAAGTGTCCAACACCGCGGCGGTCACCCTGCTGGTGGACCCCAGCGTGGTGCTGGCCACGCGCTCCGCGGTGGAGCAGCGCATCGCCGAGGAGTTGGCGAAGCGGGACTTGCCCCTGACCGCCTTGCCGCTGCCCTGCGTGGCGACGGCGGACAACCGGATGGCGATGACCGTGGCAGCGGTGGCGGGCCAGGGCGGCACGGTGTCGGTGCCGGCCGGCATCGCCATCAGCCTGGGGCAGGACACTCAATCCGGCGCCGGCAAAGCGGGAACCTTCGTCACCAGCGCCTGGACCAGCCCGGTATTGGCGCCCGGCAGCGAGTACTTCCTGCGCGCCCAGATTGTGTCCGGCGTCTTGACTTGCTATGTGCAGAAAGGGGCGTTGACGGACGCGGCGCCGGCGTCCTTGAAGGGGGCCGCCAATGGCGCGGCGGGAGGCGGTTTTTTCTCCACGGCCTTGGATATCTGTTTGGCCAGGGTGATCACCGGCGCGGCCGGCAGCGCGCCCGTTGTGCAAAAAGTGATCAATCGCGGCGCAAGCAGCTGGTCCGCGACGATGAATGGCTCCGGCACCGTCTATCTGCCGTTCGATCCCTTCATCAAAACCGGGCGGATCACCGCGTCGACGATCACGCCGCATCCGACGCAAATTTCGCAAATTAGTCATGGCAGCGGGGGCTGGACGGGCGCCGCCTATTGGTTGGGCTGCCCTACCGGCACCGGCGGCGGTACGGCGAACATGTCCAGTTACTCGAACTGGACGGGCCCCGCCGCCGTGCTCATCACGTCCAATAACGTGGTGGGCGATATGGTGGTGTCCACCTGCACCGGCATGTTCGAGCACATCGCCGGCAAGTCGATGTGGCAGGTCTTGCAGATGGAGCATCAAATCGGCGACGCCGCGGGCGCAAACGGCGATGAGCATTTGATGGGGGAGGGCACCAAGAACCTGTTGCCCGCCGATTACGACAACGGCTTGGCCATCAGTTACAGCAACTGCGTCAATGCCTTGCTGACTTGGGAGGTGGTGCGATGAGAATGGTGGAAAACCTGCTGTCTTACGATGGCGAGCTGCGTCCGGCGCAGCCTTCCGCCGATCATGTGTGGACCGGTGCGGAATGGCGATTTGACGCCGCCTTGCAAGCCGAGCGGCTGGAGCAGCATAAATTGGCGCAGTGCGCGCGCCTGGACGCCGAGGCGGACGCGATTGCCAACTGGCATGCGATTTCGCCGCCGCGTCTGGCCGAATACCAGCGCGCCGCCGCCGAGGCGCAGGCGTTCAAGGACGCCGCTTACAAGGGCGAGGCGCCGCCGGCGGTGCGCTCCTGGGCCGAAGCCAAGGCTTGGGATGGCCAGCAGGCGGCGGACAGCATCCTGGTCAAGGCGGCGGCCTGCGAACAGGCGCTGTACGCAATCCGCGACGCGCGGCTGAAGGGCAAGGAGGCGGTGCGTCAGGCAGCGGACGAGACGGCGGCGCGCGCGGCGACCGACGAGGCCGTGTCCCGGCTGCAGCAGCTGGCCGCCGGCGATTTCGCCGCCGCTTTGCCGGAAGCCGAAGCCGGCCGCGCCGGCAGTCTGTTCAAGTTCTTTTCCAAACGGCTTTAAAAGCCGGCGGGGAGCATGATGGCGGATCATTTCGCCATCCGCTTCCTCTTCGGCGCTCCGCGGCGGCCGCGCCTGGCCGCCGCCGCTCCCCATTCAAGGACGTTCTTCCATGACCCCAGACTTGCCCAAGTTCATTGATGACGATCCGCATCTCGTCACCGCCGAGCTGATCGACGCCTACCAGAAGATGAGCGGCAAGACGCTCTATCCCGGCCAGGTGGAGCGTTTGCTGATCGATTTGATCGCCTATCGCGAAAGCGTGGTTCGCGCCGCCTTCAACGACGCCGGCCGTCAAAACCTGGTGGCCTTCGCTCGCGCGCCCATGCTGGACTACCTGGGCGAATTGGTCGGCGTCAGCCGCTTGCCGGCCCAGCACGCGCGCTGCACGGTGCGCATCGCCTTCTCCCAGCCGCTGGCGCTGGCGCAGCTGATTCCGGCGCAGACCCTGGTGGCCGGCGGCGGAGTGCAGTTCCAAACGCTGGCCAGCCAGATTGCGCCCGCCGGCAGCAGCAGCGTCGACGTGCCGGTCAGCGCGGTGGAGGCCGGCGCCGCCGGCAACGGCTTTGTGCCGGGCCAGATCAACGCTCTGGTGGATGAACTGGACGTGGACGCCAGCGTGGTCAATATCGATACCAGCGCCGGCGGCGCCGACGCCGAGGATGACGAGCGTTTGCGCGCGCGGATTAGGCTGGCGCCGGAGTCGTTCAGCGTGGCCGGCAGCGCCGCCTCCTATCGTCACCACGCGCTGCGCGCGCATCAGGACATCGCCGACGTGGCGGTGATCAGCGCCAGCTTGCAACAGCAGAACGGCGAATTGCAAAGCGCCAATCAGGTGCCGCCCGGCGTGGTGCGGCTATACCCGCTGACCAAGACCGGCATGCCGCCGGACAGCCTGCTCAGCGTGGTGGCCGCCGCCTGCAGCGCCGACCGGGTGCGGCCGCTGACCGATCTGGTGGAGGTCTTGCCGCCGGAGGATTACGGCTACCGGGTGCGCGCGCGGCTGACGCCGTATCGCGACGTCGATCCCAAAACCGTGCAGCAGCAGGCGCAGGCCGCCGTCGGCGCTTTCGTGCAGGCGCAGGCGGAGCGCTTGGGCCGTGACATCGTGCCGTCGCAGCTGATCGCCACGCTGTCGGTGTCCGGCGTTTACCAGGTGACTTTGCTGGAGCCGGCCGCCACCCAGGTGGTGCCGCCGCAAGGCTGGTCGCACTGCACCGGCATTCAGCTGGAAATGACCGGAGGCCAGGATGGCTGATGTGACCCCCAATCTGCTGGCGCGCGACGCGCGCTTCGGCTCGCTGGCCCGGCTGAGCGAACGCTTGGGCGACATCGATCCAGGCGGCTTGCTGGTCTATCTGGTGGACGCGGCCAAGCCGGAGTTGTTGCCCCTGTTGGCCGAGCAATTCCATATCGACGGCGATGAAGGCTGGCTGCTGACCCAGAGCGAGCGGCAGCGCCGAGATCTGATCAAGCAGAGCATAGAACTGCATCGACACAAGGGCACGCCCTGGGCGCTGCGCGAAGTGTTCCGCATCCTCGGCGTGACGGTGGAACTGGAGGAGTGGTGGCAGCGCCAGCCGCCGGCCGCGCCCTATACCTTCGAATTGACCGCCTGGGCCAACGACAATCTGTTGCCCGGCCAGGCCTTGTTGAATCCCGAGCTTTACCGCCGGCTGCGGCGCATGGTGGAGCTCGCCAAGCCGGCGCGCAGCACTTATCGCTTCAAGCTGGGCGCGCGCTTCAACGGCCGCTTGGGCCTGGCTTCGGCCGCTCAGGCGCGCGCGTTGATCCGCCGCAGCGCCGAGACGGCGCCGATGCGGCTGGCGCCGCAGCAGCCGCTGGCCCTTTCATCCGCCACGCAGATCTATGGCGTGGTCCACGTCACCATGGAGGCATCGTTGTGAGCACCCCTTTAGCACCTCTTATCACCGCCGCCGGCCTGGCCGCGATCTGGCGCGCCAGCAATGATGGCGTGTCCGCGCAGATCACTCACATCGCCTTGGGCGACGGCGCTTACGCGCCTGCGCAGAGCCAGACCAAATTGCGCGGCGAGCAGGCGCGCTACCCTATCGCCGGCGGCGAACGGCTGGGCAATACCCAGATCCATCTGACCGCCATCGCCGACGACGACAAGGCGTTCTGGGTGCGCGAGATCGGCTTCATTCTGGCGGACGGCACTTTGCTGGCGGTCTGGTCGGACCCGAAGGCGGCGCTGGCCTATAAGGCCGCCGATGTGCAATTGCTGCTGGCCTATGACCTGGCCTTGAACGCGCTGCCGCCGGACAGTGTCACCATCCAGTCCAGCGGCGCCGGCCTCAATTTGAGCCTGGCCAGCGAGTTGGCGGCTTTGGCCGCCGCCCAGATCAGCGAGGCCACCCGCGGTCTGGAGCGCGACTATCGCATCCGCGCGCAGGCGGACAAGCAGCAGGCGCTGGAACCGCAGGTGGCCGCCCTGCAAAGCCAAAGCCGAGCATTGGAGCAGGAGCATGCCGCCGATAAACGCGCTGGCCTGGAACTGGCCACTGCCAACGCGGCGGCCATCGTCAGTCTCCAGCATTTGTTCGTGAAACAACATCTGGGCATTTGAGCCAACGGATCGTGGGGGGAGGCGGGCAGCCAAGCGTTGAGGATGAAACTATTTTGAGCCGTCTAGGCGAGCTGTGCTGATGTTGCTGGCACATCGCATGCGGTAAAGAGACAGCATCCAGCACTTGTCGCAGGGCTTCCCCGTCTATCTCATGAATACGCTGATCCGCTGTTTAGTTCGGCATTTATTGAATTTATTAATTTAAATGTTCATTAATTGCTGGACTTGTCATGAAAGAGTGTTGGTAAAGGCGGTTTTGATGTCAGCCGAAATGGCTGTGTGTTGTTGTTTGACTTTAAGGAGAAAGAGATGAGCTTGGAAAGCAATGTTGCAGATCTGGTCAAGTCAGCAAATGCATTGACTGGAGTTGTCAATGGCAAGATCGGCGCTATTGATAAAAGGGTGGATGTTCAAGTCGCTAAAATGGACAGCACGATGGCCAATTGGGGAACCACGGCCAGCCAGATTCTGGAAGTGGGACCGGGCAAGCCCTTCAAGACGATTTATGAGGCGTGGACATCCTTGAGTGGCAAGGTATTGCGACATGATGTGAAAATTAAAGTGAGTGACGGGGTGCACACCAGTACTTCAATTCATTTGAGAGGGCAGCCCTATGCGCATCGGATCAGGATTGAAGGCAATATCAAAAACCCGGAGGCATGTGTGCTTAAGTTTGTGCCGGATAACGCCAAGCTTTCTCATGGGATGATTTTTAATGGGGTGCGGGGGGTCAATTTTAGTGGGTTTAAAATTGTCGGAGAGAACGATGCCGATAAAAATTTCACTTGGCGTGGCGTGAATTTGCAAAGAGGAGCTTATGTGGTGTCCGACCCTAACTCTATACAAATAGAAGGTGTGCATAATGGTGTTGAATTGATTTATGGCAGTCTTTATTTTTGCCCTGGTTTAAAGGTAACAGATTTTGGCGGTCATGGAATATTGGTGCATGATTTTTCTCGAGCGACTGTTGATGACGTGAAGTTAAAAGGAAGGGGGAAGCAGTTTGTAAGTGTCAGGCCTGATGGTGTCAAAGTCATAACCATTGGAATCAAGGCTGACTATCAATCTTTTGTAACAGCGCATCGTGCTGTGATTAGCCAGTGCAGTGATACGGGGTGCCTTGCCGGCAAGAATAGTGTTGTTTTTGCCTATGGAGTACAAATCCGAGATTGTGCCAATTATGGTATTTACAGCAGTTCCGGTTCTAAAGTGGAGGTTCACCCAAATGATGGGGAGCCTTCTGCAATCAAGGATTGTAAGGTAGGTGTTGGCGCACGGTATCAAGGCGCTGTATTTGGTAGTGATCTGGCTATTCAAAATGTTGAGAAGGGTTTCTATGTTGATCTGGCGGGTCTGGCTAGTGTGGTTGGTAGCTCAGCCAGTCATTGTTCGGTCATCGCTTATGAGGCAACCAACGGAGGATTCATCAATGCGACAGGTAGCTCTGCCAAATCAATAGAAAACAAAGTCAAGTACTCCCCGGCGAGTAGCGGTGTGGCAGGTAATGCCAACGCGACCATCGTTTTTAGTTAAGGAGAAACATCATGGACTATATTGAAAATATTAATGAATTTGATGAAGGAGCGGCCGGCCTGAATTTGGATGGCGGCTGGTTTGATTATACAGAAGGCACCGAGGTGCCGGAGGTGGATGCTGATCATTATCTGCGGGCAGCGGCGGAGGGGAAAATCCTTAGCGCCTATAGCATCCAACAACAGTTGAACATCGTGCGTAGAGGAAAAAAGGAGGAGGTCGAAGCAATGGGTACATTCATCGATGCGGTTCTGGCTTGGAGAGGTGGTGCCAACCCAGACTTCGACGAGCTTGAGAAAATTCAACCCTGATTGGAAGGGATGAATAAGAAGCCACTTGGGGAGGTGGCTTCCTTTGCTTTTTTAAAATGTTTTAAGATACAGCGCATTTTGCCAGTGCCAGAATGCTTCCTTGTCAGTCTCGAGTTCGTTCATACCTTTCTTGATGTGGACGAAAAGCATGGTCGGACTCTGGGTTCCGGCCGAACTCTGTGATGAACTATTGGAGAGCATGATGAGCTTGGAAAGCAATATCGCGGAACTGGTACAGGCGTCGAACGCGCTGACCGGCACGGTAAACGGCAAGATTGCCGATATCGATCGACGCGTGGATGTCAAGATTCAGCAAATGGAGGATTGGCGCAAGGAGAATACGCCGGAACGCCGCATCGTCATCGATTTTACTATCGGTGGCAGCAAGGACTTCTTCTATCCGGTGTGGTGGCGTTTCCAGTCCGCGGGAGATGTCGGAGTCCATCAGGTATCCATTGTTCGTCATTATGCGTGGAATGGCGCCGAGACGGAGCGGCCGTTGAATGCCAGCAGTGTGCATCAGGCGGGCTTGTTGCTGGAAATGGAGGGCAGTGACGTGGCTTGGGGCGGGGACGCCAAGTTTCTCGAAATCAAGCGCTTCAGCGAAACCTATAATCCAACGGTGTCGCATGTCGCCCATGCGATGTATTGCAAGCAAAATCGGATAGATGTGAATAAGCCGGCGTACAACAGCCTTCCGGAGGGAACGTTGGCTGAGTGCAATATGGTGTTGAGTGGAGCTTATCTGCGTGGCGGGGGTTTGAATTATCGAGTCATTTCTAATTTGCCCTTGAATTTTGGTTTTCATGATGGGAAAGGGGAGGAGAGGGAGTTGGCGCGTTATGAGCATGTCAACACCCGCTGGGTGGCCAGCCCTATTGCATTGGCCAGCCGCGTTGCGCCGCCGCAAACCCTGAACGCCTTTGTCGACGCGCCGACCGCTTAACTCCAGGA
This sequence comes from Chromobacterium sp. HL1, assembly GCF_057418835.1. Taxonomy (NCBI): domain Bacteria; kingdom Pseudomonadati; phylum Pseudomonadota; class Betaproteobacteria; order Neisseriales; family Chromobacteriaceae; genus Chromobacterium; species Chromobacterium sp. HL1. Next base: position 4,654,873 of record NZ_CP162399.1, on the reverse strand, counting down.
GATTCCGATGCTGATGATTGCCAAACTGCCTAACGGCATGATCAATGTGCCCGCCGACCAACTGGCCGAACTAGACGTCGACGCGGCCACTGCGAGCCAGCTGATTCGCGCAGCCAAGTTGGAGCTGCTGCGTATTGAGCGTGACCGTCTGCTAGCCGCGTCCGACAAAACCCAGTTGCCGGACGCGCCGTACAGCGCCGAGCAGCGAACCGCCTGGCAGGCCTACCGCAAGCAACTGCGGGATATGCCCGAGTCCGTGCCGGACCTTGACCATGTAGTGTGGCCGGCTCTCCCGGCCTGATGCCGCGGTTAGCCAATAAAAAACCCCGCCAAGGCGGGGTTTGTCTTTGCACGTAGCGGATCAGGACTTGGCCGGGGCTTCCCAGCCGCCGCCCAGCGCCTTGTACAGGCCCACCACGGCATTCAGTTGGTCCAGCTTGGCGCTCACCAGGCCCAGCTCCGCCTGGAAGCTGTTGCGTTGCGCGTCCAGCACGTCCAGATAGCTGGCGTAGCCGTTGTCGTAACGCAGATTGGCCAGGCGCAGCGATTTGTTCAAGGCCTGGAACTGCGTGGTCTGCGCCGCCTGGATCTCCCGCGCCGCGCCGTAGCCGGACAGTGCGTCCAGCGCGTCCTTGAACGCGCTTTGCACCGTCTTCTGATACTGCGCCAGCGCCTGTTTCTGCCGCGCGCTGGCCGCGTCCACCGCGTAGCCGGTCTGGCCGAAGTTGAACACCGGCGCCGCCAGATTGCCGACAAAGCTCCAGGTCCGCGTCGGGCCGGTGAACAGGGTGTCCAGTGACAGGCTTTGCGAACCCAGCGCCCCGCTCAGGCTGATGCTGGGGAAGTAGGCCGCGCGCGCCACGCCGATGCGGGCGTTGGCCGCAATCAGCTGCTGCTCGCTGGCGGCGATGTCCGGCCGACGCTCCAGCAGGCTGGAGGACAGCCCGGCCGGCACTTCCGGCGGGGCGGACAGCGCGTCCAGGCTTTGGCCGCGCTGGATGCCGCCGGCCACCAGCTGCTTGGGCGAGTGGCCGAGCAGCACGCCCAGCGCGCTTTCGGTCTGCTCCAGCGCGCTGGCGATCTGCGGCACCTTGGCGCGGGCGGAGGCCGCCTCGGCCTCGGCCTGCTGCTGGTCCAGCTCCGAGATCAAGCCGCCCTTGAAGCGCTTGGTCTGCAGCTTCAGCGATTCCTCGCGGCTTTGCAGCGTGCGCTTGGCGATGTCCAACTGGGCGTCGTAGGCGCGCAGCTGGAAATAGGTCTGCGCGGTTTGCGCGGCGATCGCCAGCTTCGAGCTGTCGCGGGCGAAACGGCTGGCGGCGAAGTCGGCGCGGGCCGCTTCATTGCCGCGGCGCAGCTTGCCCCACAGGTCCAGTTCCCAAGACGCGGTGAGGTTGGCGTTGCGCACGTCGCTGACCAGCGGCGCGCCCGGCGTGCTTGTCGTGCTGGAAGCGCGGCCGCGCTGATAACCGGCGTTGGCGTTCAGCGCCGGCAGCAGCTGGGCGCGGGCGATGCCGGCCTGGGCCGCGGCTTCGTCGACGCGGGCGGAGGCGGCGGCCAGGTCCTGGTTGTGTTCCAGGGCTTGGGCGATCAACTGATCCAGCACCGGATCGTTGAACTGCTTCCACCAGTCCAGGGCGATGGCCGGGTTCTGGGCCTGGGCGCTGTCCGGCAGCTCCAGTTTGGGGCGGCTGTAGTCGGGGCCGACCGCGCAAGCGGTCAGCGCCAGCGCCACCAATGAGGGAATCAGGGCGCGTTTAAGCATCGGCCTTGTCTCCTGCCTCGGCCGCGGGCTGAGGCTGTTTCGGTTTGCTGAACTTCATGATGAGCATGAAGAACATCGGGATGAAGAAGGTGGCGATGAAGGTGGCGGCCAACATGCCGCCCACCACGCCGGTGCCGATCGAGTGGCGGCTGGCGGAGCCGGCGCCGCTGGAGATGGCCAAGGGCATGCAACCCAGCACGAAGGCCAGCGAAGTCATCACGATGGGGCGGAAGCGCAGTTTGGCGGCCTCGATGGCGGCTTCGACCACGCTTAGGCCTTCTTCTTCCATTTGTTGGACGGCGAACTCCACGATCAGGATCGCGTTCTTGGCCGATAGGCCGATCAGCGTCACCAAGGCCACCTGGAAGTAGACGTCGTTGGCGAGTCCGCGCATCCAGTTGGCCATCAGCGCGCCGAACATGGCGAAAGGCACCGCCATCAGCACGCTGATAGGCAGGCTCCAGCGTTCGTACTGCGCCGCCAGGATCAGGAACACCATGATCATGCCGAAGCCGAACACCACGGCGGAAGAACCGCTGGTGGATTTCTCCTGGAAGGCGGAACCGGTCCACGCCAGGGTGTAGCCGTCGGGCAAGGTGTCCTTGGCCACGGCTTCCAGCACGTTCAACGCCTCGCCGGAGCTGAAGCCGGGCGCGGGACCGCCCACCAGCTTGGCCGCCGGGAAGATGTTGAAGCGCTCCAGGCTTTCCGGACCGGTGGTGTGCTTGATGGTCACCAGCGCCGTCAGCGGGATCATATTGCCGTCCTGCGAACGCACATAGATGTTGCGCAGGTCTTCAACCCGGGTGCGGAAATCCGCCTCCGATTGCAGCTGCACGCGGAAGGTGCGGCCGAACTTGTTGAAGTCGTTGACGTACAGCGCGCCGAAGGTGCTCTGCATGGTGTCGAACACGGTGTTGACCGGCACGCCCAGGGACTTGGCCTTGGCCCGATCCAGCTTGACGTAGATCTGCGGCACGCTGGCGGAGAAGGTGGTTTGCACCCCTTTCAGTTCCGGGCGTTTGGCGGCCGCGGCCACCAGTTTCTTGGTGACTTCGCCCAGTTCCACGGAGCTGGCGCCGCCGCGGCTTTGCACATAGGCCTCGAAACCGCCGGTGTTGGACATGCCGGAGATCGGCGGCGGGTTGAAGGCCAGCACGATGCCGTCGGTGATGCCCATCATGCCCTTGGCGAAGGTGTCGCCCACCACGGCCTGAGACGACAGGTTGGGCGTTTTGCGCTCATCCCACGGTTTCAGGGTGATGAAGGACACGCCGGCGTTGGTCTTGTTGCCGCCGGTCAGGATGTCGAAGCCGGCGAAGCTCATCACGTCCTGGACCGCCGGGTTCTTGCTGGTCATCGCGTCCAGCTTGGTCATGGTGGCCGAGGTGCGCTGCATCGACGCGCCGTCCGGCAGGAAGGCGGCGGCGATGATGTAGCCCTGGTCCTCGTCCGGGGCCAGGCTGGACGGGATGATGCGGAACAGGCCGACGCAGATGGCGATCAGGCCGGCGAACAGCAGGATGCCCACCGCGCTGCGCTTGATCAGGAACACCACGCCGCGGGAATAACCCTGGGTCAGGCGATCGAACCAGTTGTTGAACCAGACGAAGAAGCGGGCCGGATGCTGATGGCCTTCCTTCAACAGCAGCGCGCACAGCGCCGGGGTCAGGGTCAGGGCCACCAGGCCGGAAATCGACACCGACACCGCGATGGTGATGGCGAACTGCTTGTACATCTGGCCGGCGATGCCGCCGAGGAAGGCCACCGGGATGAACACCGAGCACAGCACCAGCACGATGGCCACCAGCGCGCCGGACACTTCATCCATCGCCTTGAAGCTGGCTTGCAGCGGCGACAGCTTTTCCTGGGTCATCAGGCGTTCGACGTTTTCCAGCACCACGATGGCGTCGTCCACCACGATGCCGATGGCCAGCACCAGGCCGAACAGCGTCAGGGTGTTGATGGTGAAGCCGAAGGCGTACATGCCGGCGAAGGTGCCGATGATGGAGACGGGCACCGCCAGGCAGGGAATCAGGGTTGCGCGCCAGTTCTGCAGGAACAGGAACACCACCAGGAATACCAGCACCATGGCTTCGGCCAGCGTGGAGTACACCTCTTTGATCGACACTTCCACGAACTTGGTGGTGTCGTAAGGGATGGCGTAGTTCAGGCCTTTGGGGAAGCTCACCGCCAGTTTCTGCATCGTCTGTTCCACGGCTTGCGCGGTGGCCAGCTGGTTGGCGCCGGGCGCCAGGAAGATGCCGATCGGGATGGTGGGCCGGCCGTTGTGCGTGCCGGTGAAGTCATAGGACAAGGCGCCCAGTTCCACGCGCGCCACGTCTTTCAGCCGCACGGCGGAGCCGTCCGGGTTGGAGCGCACGATGATGTTCTCGAACTCTTCCGGTTCGGACAGGCGGCCCTGGGTGGTCACGGTGTAGGTGAAGTCCTGCTTGCCTTTGACCGGCTCCGCGCCCACCTTGCCGGCGGCGAACTGAGCGTTCTGCTCGCGGATGGCGGCGGCCACGTCGCTGGGCGTCAGCTTGAGCTGGGCCAGGCGATCGGGCTTCAGCCAGACGCGCATCGAGTAGTCCTGGCCGGCGAAGTTGATCACGTCGCCCACGCCCGGCACCCGCTTGAGCTCGTCCACCACGTTCAACAGCGCGTAGTTGCTGATGAACAGGGTGTCGTAGGTCTTGTCCGGCGAGAACAGCGAAATCACCTGCAGGAAGGCCGAGGATTTCTTGGTCACGTTGACGCCTTGCCGGCGGACTTCTTCCGGCAGCTGCGACAACACCGACTGCACGCGGTTGTTGACGTTGATGGTGGCCTGGTCGGCGTCGGTGCCGATCTTGAAGGTCACGCTCAGCGACAGCTTGCCGCTGGAGGAGCTGGTGGACTGCACATAGAGCATGTCGTCCACGCCGTTGATCGCCTGTTCCAGCGGCGAAGCGACGGTGTTGGCGATCACCTCGGCGGAGGCGCCCGGGTAGCTCGCGCTCACCGAGATCATCGGCGGCACGATTTCCGGGTACTGCTCAATGGGCAATGCCTTGAGGGCGGCCAAGCCGGCCAGCGTGATCACGATGGAGATCACGCTGGCGAAGATGGGCCGCCTGATGAAAAAGGCGGAAAACATGGATGGTTACCCCTTTGCCTTATTGTTTGGGCGCGGCGGCGGGCGCGCTGGCGTCGGCCTTGAACGGATGCGGCTTCACATCGGCGCCCGGGCGCAGCTTGATGATGTTGTCCACCACCACTTTGTCGCCGGCTTTCAGGCCGCTTTCCACCAATACGTTCAGACCCACGTCCTGGGACACGGTGATGGGACGCGGCTGCACCTTGTTGTCGGCGCCGACGACCCAGACCATCTTGCCCTGCTGCGAGGTCAGCACCGCGCGCTGCGGCACGGCGATGGCGTTGCTGCGTTGGGCGCCTTGCAGGATCACGCGCACGAACTGGCCGGGCAGAATGCTGCCGTCCGGGTTGGCGAAGGTGGCCCGCGAACGGATGGTGCCGGTGCTGGCGTCCACCAGGCTGTCGGTGAAGTTCAGCCGGCCGCTCTTGCCGTAGGTGGAGCCGTCGGTCAGCTTCAGCTGCACGTTGAAGTGGCCGTTGGAGGCCAGCTTCAATTGGCCGGAGTCCTGCATCTTGCGCAGATTCATCATGTCGCTGTCGGACATGCTGAAATTGACGTAGACCGGGTCCAGCTGGGATACCTTGGTCAGCAGGCTGCCGTCGGCGCTGGTGGACACCAGGCTGCCTTCGGAACGGGTTTCCTGGCTGGTCATGCCGGAAATCGGCGCGGTGACGCGGGCGTAGCCAAGATTGATCTTGGCCTGCTGCACCTGGGCCTGGGCGGCGGCGACGGAAGCCTTGGCGGCTTCATAAGCGCTGACCGCGTCGTCGCGGTCTTTCTGGCTGACCGCGTTCTCTTTGAACAGCGGGCTGATGCGGTCGAAGTCCTGCTTGGTGCGCACCAGCTGAGCCTGTTGCACTTGCAGATTGCCCTGGGCCTGGTCCAGCGTCGCCTTCAACGGCTCCGGATCGATCTGGAACAACAAGTCGCCCTGTTTGACCGGCTTGCCTTCGGTATAGGCGCGCTTGAGCAGAATGCCGCCCACACGGGCGCGTACTTCCACTTCTCGCGAGCCTGCCGCCTGGCCGACGAATTCGAAGGAGACCGGCACATCGCTAGGGGTGATTTCAATCACGCCTACCGGCACCGGCGGCATGGCGCCGGCGTGCTGGTCGTTTTTTTGACCGCAGGCCATCAGGCTGGCGGCCAGAGCGGTGAGCAACAGCCAGTGCCCGCCTTTCTGGGCGAAGGTGTTTCCTTGCATCTTCATGGGATGTCCTCAGGAATGTGGGGGTATGAGTGTTATAAGTAAAAGGTACTGCAATTTTTCTTTGATAGTGGGAATTGATCGATCTTGAGTCGCGACATTTTACATACATGCGTGTACGTATGTAAAATGCTTCCAGCGACGCATTGTGTTATGGTGCGGGCTTCCGACAGACCCCTTTGATCAGCGATACGTTCAACATGGCACGCAAAACCCGGGAAGAAGCCGAACAAACGCGGCATCTGCTGCTGGATACGGCGGAGCAGCTTTTTAGCGAGAAGGGTGTCTCTAAAACGACACTGGCAGACATCGCCAGCGCGGCGGGATTGACGCGCGGCGCGGTGTATTGGCATTTCCAGAACAAGCTGGACTTGTACCGGGCGATGCTGGACAGGATGGGCGGGCAGTTTGATGACATCTGCGAGCAATTGTTGAGAACGGCACACTCGAGTCCGGCTCTGGCCTTGTGGAACCATAGCCACCGGCTGCTGACCATGATTGGGGAGAACCAACAGGTTCGTCGTATATTACTCATTCTGTTTATGCGTAGCGAGCATGTCGGCGAACTGGCTCCCATTCACGACGAGTGTGTTGCGCATATGCAAGAAACCCGCGAGCAATTGACCCTGGTGGTGCAGATGGCGGTGGATGCCGGCCAGACCTTGCCCTACGTGACGCCGGAGACGGTGGCCGAGGTGTTGCAGTCCATGCATCACGGCCTGATCAACCGCTGGCTGGCGGACGGCAGCCAGACCAATCTGGGCGAGAATGCCACGCAACTGTTGCAATATGTCTACCGTGGAATATTCCTGCCGGAAGTGATGGAAGAACTCTCCCCCTCAAGCGTAGCCCAGCGCTATAATTGACCTTTTTTGTCAAACCATTAGCGCCGTTGGCGGCTTCAGCCGCGCGGCGTTGTCGGTGTTACCTCTCTCATGCCCCAGGCTATTGAAATTCAGGCGGTGAGCAAGCGCTATGGCCAGCTGCAGGCGCTGGACCAGGTCGGCTTTACCGTCGCACCGGGCGAATTCTTCGCCCTGCTCGGCCCCAACGGGGCCGGCAAGACCACGCTGATTTCCGCGATGGCAGGTTTGTCGCGGCCGGACAGCGGCAGCATCCGCATCATGGGCCACGAAGTGGTCGGCGATTTCCGCGCCGCGCGCAAGGCGCTGGGCGTGGTGCCGCAGGAACTGGTGTTCGATCCCTTTCTGTCGGTGCGGGAAACGCTGCGCTTCCAGTCCGGCTACTTCGGCCTGGGCCGCAACGACGACTGGATCGACGAGTTGCTGTTCAAGCTGGGTTTGGCGGACAAGGCGCACAGCAATATGCGCGCCCTGTCCGGCGGCATGAAGCGCCGGGTGATGGTGGCCCAGGCGCTGGTGCACCGCCCGCCGGTCATCGTGTTGGACGAGCCCACCGCCGGCGTGGACGTGGAGCTGCGCCAGAGTCTGTGGGTGTTCGTGCAGGAACTGAACCGCGCCGGCCACACCATTGTGCTGACCACTCATTATCTGGAGGAGGCCGAGGCCTTGTGCTCGCGCATCGCCATGCTGAAGAAGGGCCGGCTGGTGGCGCTGGAGAACAAGGACAAGTTGCTGGCGCACAGCGCGCGCCGCGAAGTGGCCTTGCTGCTGTCCGGCGATTTGCCGGCGGCCTTGCTGCCTTTGAAGCTGCGCGACGAGGACCGCCGCGTGGTGTTGCAGCTGGAGCATCTGGGCCAGCTGGAAGCGGTGCTGACCGCGCTGCGCGAAGCGGCGGTGGAAGTGCGTGAACTGAACGTGGTGGAGACGGATCTGGAAAGCGTGTTCGTCAAGATGATGAATGGAGGGCCGCAGCCATGACCGGCTTCATGACCCTGTTCAAGAAAGAGCTGGTGCGCTTCTGGAAGGTGGCGTTCCAGACCGTGGCCGCGCCGGTGTTGACCGCGTTGATGTATCAATTGATCTTCGCCCATGTGTTGTCGCGCCATGTCGAGGCCTATCCGGGCATCAGCTACACCGCCTTCCTGATTCCGGGCCTGGCGATGATGTCGATGGCGCAGAACGCCTTTGCCAACAGCTCCAGCAGCCTGATCCAGTCCAAGATCACCGGCAACATCGTGTTCCTGCTGCTGCCGCCGCTGACCGCGCTGGAATTCTTCGGCGCCTATCTGCTGGCCTCCGTCGTGCGCGGCCTGGCCGTCGGCGCCGGGGTTTTGCTGATCACCGGCTGGTTCGGCCTGCCGCTGCCGGCTCAGCCGCTGTGGGCGCTGACCTTTGCCGTGCTGGGCTGCGGCGTGCTGGGCGCGCTGGGCATCCTGGCCGGCATCTGGGCGGAAAAGTTCGATCAACTGGCCGCCTTCCAGAACTTTCTGATCATGCCGCTGACTTTCCTGTCAGGCGTGTTCTATTCGATCAACAGCCTGCCGCCGTTCTGGTACGCCGCGTCTCATCTCAACCCGGTGTTCTACATGATAGACGGCTTCCGCTACGGCTTCTTCGGCCAGGCCGACGTCAGCCCCTGGCTGTCGGCCGGCGTGGTGGGCGGCAGCTTCGCCGTCTTGTCGGGCCTGACGCTCTGGCTGATCAAATCTGGCTATAAACTGCGCCATTGAGCGCATCCACGGGATTTCTCATGATTACTCCGCAACAAGTCAAACAGTACATCGAGGCCGGCCTGGCCTGTACCCATCTGGAAGTGGAAGGCGACGGCCACCACTTCTACGCCACCATCGTGTCGGCGGCTTTCGAGGGCAAGCGCCTGATCGACCGCCACCGCCTGGTCAAGGAGGTGATCGCCACCCGCCTGGCCAGCAATGAAATTCACGCTCTGTCCATCGTCAAGGCCGCCACGCCGGACGAATGGCAAAAACTGCAAGGCTGATCCGTCATGGATAAATTGAAAATCATCGGCAACGGTCCGATCAACGGCGAGATCCGCGTTTCCGGCGCCAAGAACGCCGCCCTGCCCATTCTGTGCGCCAGTCTGTTGACCGGAGACACCATGCGCTTCACCAATGTGCCGATGTTGCGCGACATCGCCACCACCCAGAAGCTGCTGCAAGGCATGGGGGTGCGGGTGATGACGGACAATGTGCACGAGATGGAAATCACCGCCGGCCATCTGGACAGCCTGGTGGCGCCGTACGATCTGGTGAAGACCATGCGCGCGTCCATCCTGGTGCTGGGCCCGACGCTGGCGCGCTTCGGCGAGGCCACGGTGTCCCTGCCGGGCGGCTGCGCCATCGGCAGCCGGCCGGTGGATCAGCACATCAAGGGCCTGGTGGCGATGGGCGCCGAGGTCAGCATCGAGCACGGCTACGTCAAGGCCAAGGCCCGCCGCCTGCGCGGCGCGCGCATCATCATGGACATGGTGACCGTGGGCGGCACCGAGAACCTGTTGATGGCGGCGACGCTGGCCGAGGGCACCACCGTACTGGAAAACGCCGCGCGCGAACCGGAAGTGACCGATCTGGCCAACTGTCTGGTGGCCATGGGCGCCAAGATCAGCGGCATCGGCACGGACCGGCTGGTGATCGAGGGCGTGGAGCGTCTGCACGGCGCGGATTACGCGGTGATGCCGGACCGCATCGAGGCGGGCACCTTCCTGGTGGCCGGCGCGATGACGCGCGGCCACATCGTGCTGCGCAACGCCGCGCCCAAGAGCATGGAAGCGGTGCTGGACAAGCTGGCCGAAACCGGCGCGGTGGTGGAGTGCGGCGACGACTGGATCTCGCTGGACATGAAGCGCCGTCCGCAGGCGGTGAACTTCCGCACCTTGCCTTACCCGGCTTTCCCCACCGACATGCAGGCCCAGCTGATGACGCTGAACTGCGTGGCCGAGGGCGCCGGCGTGGTGACCGAAACCATTTTCGAAAACCGCTTCATGCACGTGCCCGAGCTGAACCGCATGGGCGCCAATATCGAAGTGGAAGGCAACACCGCCATCATCAAGGGCGTGGAGAAGCTGTCCGGCGCCACGGTGATGGCCACCGATCTGCGCGCGTCGGCCAGCCTGGTGATCGCCGGTCTGGTGGCCGAGGGCGAGACCATCGTCGATCGCATCTACCACCTGGACCGCGGCTACGAGCATATCGAGAAGAAGCTGGGCGCGGTGGGCGCGCTGATCGAACGGATCAGCTAAGAGTCTGTTTACGATCTGCTGCGCGTCGGCGATACGGCGTTGAAACCGTCTTCGAAATGCTCATGTACCGAATGTACATTCCGCTTTCTCAGCCGTTTTCGTCTTGTCTCGCTCTAGCTCGCGAGATCGTAAACAGGCTCTAAGCGATAAGCTTGCTTTTGCAATGAAAAACGCCACGGCTCAGGCCGTGGCGTTTTGTTTTGAAGCGCGGAATTTACGCTTTCTTGACGAATTCGGACTTCAGGCTCATCGCGCCGATGCCGTCGATCTTGCAATCGATGTCGTGGTCGCCGTCGACCAGGCGGATGTTCTTCACCTTGGTGCCCACTTTCACCACCAGGGAGGAGCCTTTGACTTTCAGATCCTTGATCACGGTGACGCTGTCGCCGTTCTGCAGCACATTGCCGTTGGCGTCCTTGATCACGCGGGCCTCTTCGGACGGCGCGGCCTGCTCGTTCCATTCGTGCGCGCACTCCGGGCAGACATACATCGCGCCATCCTGATAGGTGTATTCGGATTTGCATTGCGGACAGGCTGGCAGATTGCTCATGGCGTTTCCTGTTGATAAGTAAAAAGGAAGGCCGCCGGCCAGTGGCCGGCGGCGGAGAGAGTGGGTTTACTGCGCGGCGGAGGCCGCTGTCTTGTCGCCGGGCGCCGTCGCGGCGGGCGAGTCGACCAGTTCGTCCAGGCTGAAGGTGTCCGCCGGCTGGGTGGGGTTGGGCAGGCCCAGCTGCTGCGCGCGCAACTGCATATAGGCGTCGCGGGTGTAGCTGTACGGATCCAGCGCCGCGGTGCTGAGCATGGCTTCCACGCCCAGGTAGCGGGCGCGGGTGTTCACGCCGTACAGGCCGTAGAAGCCCACCGCCTGCCAGGTGGTGTCGTAGAACATTTTTTCCGGGCCCGGGCCGGCCAGCGAGGCGGTCAGGCCGGCGCCGTCGCGCACGGTGGAGGGGCCGAAGAAGGGCAGCACCAGATAGTTGCTGTCGTGCCAGCCCCAGGCGGCGAAGGTGTCGCCCAGCGTGGTCTTGTTGTTCTTCAGGCCGGCCTGGCTGGCGATGTCGATCAGGCCGAACAGGCCGAAGCCGGTGTTCATCGCCACTCGCATCACGTCGTTCAGCGCTTTTTCCGGCTCGGCGCGCAAGGCGTTGGACAGCGCGCTGTAGACGTCTTTGAGATTGTCGAAGAAATTGCTGACGCCGGTGCGCACCGGCGACGGCGTGACGGCCTTGTAGCCCTCGGCCACCGGCTTGATCACGTAGCGGTCGGCGGTGTCGTTGACCTGGTACATGGCGCGGTTATAGGGCTCGAAGCGGTCGTAAGGTACCGTCGGGTTGCTGGCGCAGCCGGCCAGCAGCAGCGAGAGCGCCAGGCAGGTCAGCGCGGGTTTCAGGGACGACATAAATCCTCTCCGCATATCAATCCGCCGCCGGGGCGGACAGCAGCTCCGCCAGCGAGTAAAGGTCCAGCAAGGCGCTGAGCCCGCTCGGCCAGTTTTCCAGCGACAGGGCGTGGCCGGCGGCGTCGGCGGCGCGGCGCGCGCCGAGCAACAGGGCCAGCGCGGCCGAGTCGGCGCCGGTCACGCCGGACAGATCCAGGCGCAAGGGCGCTTCGCCGGCGAGCTTGGCCAGCGGCGCGGCGAAGGGGCCGCAGCTGTCCATGTTCAGTTGGCCGCTGAGCCGGGCCTGGCCGGGGGCGGTGCGTTCCAGCATCAGGCGTTGCCCTTGGCGGGCGCGGCGGCGGCCGGCGCCGCGTTCTTGTTCTGCAGCAGCTTGATCAGACCGTCCACGCCGCTTTTGCGCACTTCTTCGTTGAAGGAGTTGCGATAGACGGTGACCAGGCTGGCGCCTTCCACGCTGACGTTATAGATCTTCCAGCCTTGCGCGCCTTTGTTCAGCGAATAATCCACCGCGACCGGGTTGGCGTTGCCCGGCAGGGTCACCGTGGTTTTCACGGTGGCGTCGCGGTCGCCGTTGCTCATCAGCGGGTTGGGCTTGACGTCGACCTGGGCGGTCTTGAAGCGGGTCATGGTCGCGGAATAGGTGCGCACCAGCAGGGTCTGGAATTGCTGGGTCAGTTGCGCGCGCTGTTCGGCGCTGGCCTGACGCCAGCCCAGGCCCACGGCCAGCGCGGTCATGCGCGGGAAGTCGAACATCGGCACCGCCACCGCTTCCGCCTGCAGGCGGATTTGCTTGGTGTTCTTGCCGTTGTCCTGTTTCAGCACTTCCAGCACCTGGCGGGAAGCGTCCTTGATCACGTCGGTGGGGGTGTCGCCGGCGGCTTGGGCCGCGGCGGACAGGCCGAACAGCAGACAGCAGAATGCGAGCAGTTTTTTCATCTTTTTTCCAATCGATTGCGAGTGAGCCGGCGGCGCGGGCAGCGCGCCGGCCGGCAGTGTGTTGCGGGGTGCCCCGTCTTTGTGCCGCGCTATTTGTCAGCGCTCTTGTTGCTATCGGTAAAGCCCGTTATGAACTTGCCGATCAATTGTTCCAGCACCATGGCCGAGGAGGTGATGGTGATGGTGCCGCCCGGGGCCAGATTGGTTTCCGAGCCGCCTTGCAGCATGCCGATATATTGTTCGCCCAGCAGGCCGGCGGTCAGGATGGACGCGCTGGCGTCGTCGCTGATCTGATAGGTCTTGTCAATATTCAGAGTCACGCGGGCGCGATAAGTTTTCGGGTTGAGCCGGATGTCGGCCACGCGTCCGATCACCACGCCGGCTTCCTTGACCGGCGCTTTGACCTTCAGTCCGCCGACGTTGTCGAAGTCGGCGTAGAGCACATAGGTCTGGTTGGCGCTTTGCGGGACCAGATTGGCCACTTTCAGCGACAGAAAGGTGACGGCGGCAATGCCCAGCGCCACGAAAATGCCTACCCACAAGTCAATAGTAGAGCGTTTCATTCGGGTTTTTCCTAGAACATGAAGGCGGTCAGGATGAAATCCAGCGCCAGGATGACCAATGCGGAGGTGACCACGGTCCGGGTGGTGGCGGCGGACACGCCGCTGGCCGTCGGAGTGGCGTCATAGCCTTCGAACACGGCGATCAGGGTGACGGCGACGCCGAAGCACAGGCTCTTGATCAGTCCGTTGACCACATCGAAATGCAGATCGACGTTGGCCTGCATCTGCGACCAGAAGGTGCCGACGTCCAGGCCTATCATCACCACGCCCACCAGGTAGCCGCCGAAGATGCCGACCACGTTGAACAGCGCGGCCAGGATGGGCATGGAGATCACGCCGGCCCAGAAGCGCGGCGCCACGACGCGGGCGATCGGATCGACCGCCATCACGCTCATCGCGTCCAGTTGCTCCGTGGTTTTCATCAGGCCGATTTCGGCCGTCATCGCGCTGCCGGCGCGGCTGGCGAACAAGAGCGCGGCCAGCACCGGGCCCAATTCGCGCAGCAGGGCCAGCGCCACCACCGCGCCCAGCGCGTCGGAGGAGCCGAATTTGGCGAGGGTGCTGTAGCCCTGCAGGCCCAGCACCATGCCGACGAAGAGGCCGGACACCAGGATGATGATCAAGGACATCACGCCGGCGAAGTAGACCTCGCGTATGGTCAGCTGCGGCCGCAGCAGGCTTTGGCCGCTGCCCCGCAGGATGGCCACCAGAAAGCGGCAGGCGAAGCCCAGCCGCCAGACGGCGTTGATGGCGAGATGGCCTAGTCTGCGCAAGGGCGCGGCGATCAGGTCAAGCATGGCGGCCTCCGTTGAGTCCCAGGTCGTCGGCGAGCGAGCGCTCCGCCGGATAGGCGTAATGCACCGGGCCGTCGGCCTCGCCCCAGATGAATTGGTGCACCCATGGCGAATCCGAATTGCGCACCTGGTCCGGCGTGCCCTGGGCGACGATTTCGCCGCCTGCGACGAAGAGCACGTGGTCCACGATCTCCAGCGATTTGTGCACGTCGTGGGTGACCATCACCGCGGTGGTGCCCAGCGCGTGGTTGAGCTTCTTGATCAGGTGGGCGATCACGCCCAGCGAGATCGGGTCCAGGCCGGTGAAGGGTTCGTCGTACAGCATCAGCTGAGGGTCCAGCGCGATGGCGCGCGCCAGCGCCACCCGGCGCGCCATGCCGCCGGACAGTTCGGCCGGCATCAGCTGCTGGGTGCCGCGCAGGCCGACCGCTTCCAGCTTCATGGTCACCAGGTCGCGGATCATGCTGTCCGGCAGCTTGGTGTGCTCGCGAATGGGGAAGGCGACGTTGTCGAACACCGACAGATCGGTGAACAGCGCGCCGAACTGGAACAACATGCCCATGCGGCGGCGGTGTTGATAAAGTTCGGCGGCGCTCATTTTGGCGACGCTCTTGCCGTCCACCAGCACCTCGCCGCTTTGCGGCCGGTTCTGGCCCGAGATCAGCCGCAGCAGCGTGGTCTTGCCGCTGCCGCTGCCGCCCATGACGGCCACCAGCTTGCCGCGCGGAATCGCGAGGTTGAGGTTTTTCAGAATGGGCCGTTCGCCATAGGCGAAGCTGACGTTTCTGAACTCGATGAAATTGTCAGAAGACACAAGTTTTCCAGATAGCATGCGTGAAGCCGCGGACGGCTTCGGTTGAAACGGCGGACCCGGAGCGGTGCGATGGCGGGCCGTTCAGGCAAAGCGGCTCTTGAAGCCCGTCGCCCAAGCTTTGGCGTTGCGCTGCGCCTTGGCTGGCGGCGCTTCGCGGCCTGGGCTGAGCGGTGCTTGGAGAGCGGCCGCTTTTTTGCCGATTCTTTTCGAACTGGAGATTTTATAGACTTGTCGTGGACTAGCCAAATTTCAACAGCATTCGCGATGCAAATATGCTGCATTGCAATGCGGCCGGAGACGCCGAGAGGCGACGACGGAGGGGAGAAAAGGCGGACGGCGGGGGAGCCGACCGTCCGCCCGAGCCGGCGGACGGCGGGGCCTTACACGCCGCGCAGCAGCTCGTTGATGCTGGTCTTGCTGCGAGTCTGAGCGTCCACTTTCTTGACGATCACCGCGCAGTACAGGCTGTGGCTGCCATCCTTGCTGGGCAGGTTGCCGGACACCACCACCGAGCCCGGCGGCACGCGGCCGTAGCTGACTTCGCCGGTTTCGCGGTCGTAGATCTTGGTGGATTGGCCGATGTAGACGCCCATGGAGATCACCGAGCCTTCGCCTACGATCACGCCTTCGACGATTTCCGAACGCGCGCCGATGAAGCAGTTGTCTTCGATGATGGTGGGGTTGGCCTGCAGCGGTTCCAGCACGCCGCCGATGCCGACGCCGCCGGACAGGTGAACATTCTTGCCGATCTGGGCGCAGGAGCCGACGGTGGCCCAGGTGTCCACCATCGCGCCTTCGTCGACGTAGGCGCCGATATTGACGTAGGACGGCATCAGCACGGTGTTCTTGGCGATGAAGCTGCCCTTGCGCGCCACCGCGCCCGGCACCACGCGGAAACCGGCTTCCTGGAAGCGGGCCGGGTTCCAGTCGGCGAACTTGGTGTCGACCTTGTCGAAGTAGCGGTTGACGCCGTCGTCGGAGATTTCATTGTCGCGGATGCGGAAAGACAGCAGCACCGCCTTCTTCACCCACTGGTTCACCACCCAGTCGGCGCCCTGTTTTTCCGCCACGCGCAGGCGGCCGGCGTCCAGCTCGGCGATCACCTGGCCGATGGCGGCCTTCAGTTCGGCGGAGACGGTGGCGGGCGTGATCTCGGCGCGCTTCTCAAACGCTTCTTCGATCAGGGTCTGGATCGGATGCATGGTGTTCAGTCCTTTGGCAATGTGGATGGAAGTCGTCATTCAATTCGCTTTCAAGCGGCCGCGCCGGAGGCGGGCCGCGTGGATTCAGGGGGTCTGGCGCTGCCGGCGCTCGGTGAAGGCGACGATGCGCTCGACGCCGGCCACGCATTCCTCCTGCGTGGCCACCAGCGCGACGCGGACATAGCCGGCGCCGGGATTGACGCCGTGGGCCTCGCGCGCCAGGTAGCTGCCGGGCAGCACGGTGACGTGTTCTTCGGCGAACAGCGCCTTGGCGAAGTCTACATCATTCCCGTCCGGCACCTTGGCCCACAGGTAGAAACCGGCGTCCGGGCGGCGCACTTCCAGCCCCATCGCCAGCCGCGGGGTGACCGCGTCGAACTTGGCGATGTATTGCGCCCGGTTGGACTCGACGTGATCCTCGTCGTTCCAGGCCGCCACGCTGGCCGCCTGTATCGTCAGGCTCATCGCGCTGCCGTGGTAGGTGCGGTAGAGCAGGAATTTCGCCAGGAGCGCCGCGTCGCCGGCGACGAAGCCCGAGCGCATGCCCGGCACATTGGAGCGCTTGGACAGGCTGGTGAACATCAGCAGCCGCTCAAAGCCGCGTCCCAGCTTGCTCGCCGCCTCCAGTCCGCCCAGCGGCGGCCGGCCGAAGTGGATTTCGGAATAGCACTCGTCGCTGGCGATGACGAAGCCGTAGCGGTCGGACAGCTGGAACAGGGTTTCCCAATCGGCCAGCGACATCACCGCGCCGGTGGGATTGCCGGGGCTGCACACGATCACCAGCTGGGTGCGTGCCCACACCGATTCCGGCACCTGGCTCCAGTCCGGCTGGAAGCGCTGTTCGGCCAGGCAGTTGACATAGTGGGGCTCGGCGCCGGCCAACAGTGCCGCGCCTTCGTAAATCTGGTAAAAAGGATTCGGGGATATCACTACCGGCGCAGGCTCCGCGCTTGCGTCGATCACCGTCTGCACAAAAGCAAACAAGGCTTCACGGCTGCCGTTGACCGGCAGTATCTCGCTTTGCGCATCCAGGTTCAGATCATAACGCCGCCGCATCCAGGCGGCGCAGGCCTGGCGCAGCGCTTCGCTGCCCAGCGTGGCCGGGTATTGCGACAAGCCGCCCAGATTGGCTATCAGCGCCTGTTCCACCAGCGCCGGCGTCGGGTGCTTGGGTTCGCCTATCGACAGGTTGATGTGCGCCTTGTCCGCGGGCGGCGTCGCGCCGGCGAGCAGGGCGCGCAGGCGTTGAAACGGATAGGGCTGCAATTGGGCCAGGCGAGGGTTCACGGGTATCTCCAGGAAAGCGGGCGCAAGCAAACGAACAGCGAACATCTTAAGAACAGCAATGACACCTGTAAAACAAAAGTTTCTGGCCACCACCGGCATTCTGACCACCGCGCTGGTGTGGGGGCTGATGTGGTATCCCTTCCGCAGCCTCAATCAAAGCGGAGTCAGCGTGGCGATGACCTCGCTGGTGGTCTATCTGGTGGCCATCACCCTGGGCGTGATCACCTTTTTCGACGTCTACCGCCGCCAATTCCGGCTGCAGCCGGTGTTGCTGGTGCTGACCGCGGTGTTCGGCTGGTGCAACTACAGCTATACCTGGGCCGTGTCCGAGGGACAAGTGATGCGGGTCTTGCTGCTGTTCTACCTATCGCCGCTGTGGACGGTGTTCCTGTCGCGGCTGATCCTGAAGGAGCGCCTGACCCGCAGCGGCTGGCTGGTGGTGGCCCTGTCGCTGCTCGGCTGCTTCATCTTCATCTATCGTCCCGGCCTGTTCGCCGGGGAGCTGCCGCTCAGCCATCGCTACGAATGGCTGGCCTTGTCCGGCGGCATGGCCTTCGCGCTGGGCAATGTGATCAGCCGCGGCGCCCAGTCCATTCCGGTGCCGGTCAAATCGGCGTCGATCTGGTTCGGCGTGGCGTCCATCGGCGCGATCAAGCTGGCGCTGGCCGGGCAGTTGGGCGGTATCCTGGAGATACCGCCGCAAAGCTGGCTGGTGCTGGGCATCCTGGGCGTCACCTTGCTGTGCACCAGCGTGATATCGCAGCACGGGGTTTCCATTCTGCCGGCGACGCAGACGATGACGTTGATGCTGATGGAGTTGTTGTTCGCGGCGGCGTCGGCCTATTTGCTGGCCGGCGAGGCGATGACGCCGCGCGAATGGGCGGGCGGCGCCTTGATCGCCAGCGCCAGCCTGTTGTCCGGACGCATGACCAGGAAGCCGGGGACGGCGCAATTGAAACAGGAGGCAGCATGATTACGATCAGACCGATGAACGACGACGATTTCGAGCGTTTCTGGCCGGTGTTCCACGCGGTGGTGGCGGCCAGGGAAACCTACGCCTTCGATCCGGAGATGACGCGGGAGCAGGCGCGCGAGCTGTGGTTGCGGCTGCCTTTGCACACGCTGGTGGCGGAGGAGGACGGCGCGCTGCTGGGCTCGTATTTTCTCAAGCCCAACGCCGCCGGCCCGGGCGGCCATGTCTGCAACTGCGGCTATATGGTGGCCGAGGCGGCGCGCGGCAAGGGCGTGGCGCGGCTGATGTGCGAGCATTCGCAGCAATTGGCGCGGGACAGCGGCTTCCTGGCGATGCAGTTCAATTCCGTGGTGGCCAGCAATGAGGTGGCGGTGGCCTTGTGGCGCAAGCTGGGCTACGAGCAGGTGGGGCGTTTGCCGCGCGCCTATCGTCACGCGCGGCTGGGTCTGGTGGACTGTCTGGTGATGTACAAATGGCTGGGGCCGGAGCCGGCGGACATGCCGGAGCCGGCGCCGTTGATCGGCCGCAAGAATATCGAGGCGGTGGTGTCGCGGCGGCGGGGTGCTTGAGCCGCCTGCTCCTCAATAGTGCGGCGGAATCTCGTCGCGCAGGCTGAGGCCGGACGCGGCGTCGTCCGGCTGGGCCTGACGGAATTGCTGGTAGAGCAGACGCATCTGCTGTTGCAGCAACTCCATGTCTTTTTGCTGGCGCGCCACGGTGGCGTTCAGCGCGTCCAATAGTTCGTCCTGGAAGGCGAGCTTCACTTCCATTTCGGCCAGGCGGGCATCGATTTGATCATCCATGCCGGCCATTCTACAACACCATGGCCGCGATCCAGCCGGCCGCCAGCACAGGCAGGTTGTAGTGCAGGAAGGTGGGCAGCACGGTGTCGCGGATATGGTCGTGCTGGCCGTCCACGTTCAGGCCTGAAGTCGGGCCCAGCGTGGAGTCCGAAGCCGGCGAGCCGGCGTCGCCCAGCGCGCCGGCGGTGCCGATGATGGCCACGGTGGCCAGCGGCGAGAAGCCCAGGTGCATGCACAGGGGCACGTAGATGGCGGTGAGAATGGGCACGGTGGAGAAGGACGAGCCTATGCCCAGGGTCACCACCAGGCCCACCAGCAGCATGGCGAAGGCGGCCACGCCCTGATTGCCGGCGAACAGGCCGGCGCTGGCGGTCACCAGCGCGCCCACCTGGCCGGTGGCTTTCAGCACTTCCGCGAAGCCCTGGGCGGTGATCATGGTGA
Organism: Chromobacterium sp. HL1; assembly: GCF_057418835.1. Taxonomy (NCBI): domain Bacteria; kingdom Pseudomonadati; phylum Pseudomonadota; class Betaproteobacteria; order Neisseriales; family Chromobacteriaceae; genus Chromobacterium; species Chromobacterium sp. HL1. The sequence continues at coordinate 4,635,431 of NZ_CP162399.1, read as the reverse complement.
AGCCTATCATCGCCATCATCTTCATGCCTTCGTTGAACAAACCGTCCGCGTCCTTCCATTTCACCACGCCGGTGGCGAGGAAGAGCAGAAAGCCCGCCAGCGCGCCCATGATCATCGAATCGGTATACAGCTGCACCGCGAAGGCCAGCGTGATCGCCAGCAGCGCGGTGGCCAGCGATTTGCGGCTGACCTTGGCGCGGGTGCGTTCGGCGTTTTCTATCTTGCCCAGCGCGTACTGGCGCGGTTTGCGGTAGCTGACCAGCACCGCCCACAGCAGGCCGGCCAGCATGCCCAGCGCCGGTATCGCCATCGCGTGCATCACATTGACGCCGCGCACGTCCATGCCGGATTTGGCGATGTTGCCGAGCAGGATCTGCTTCAGAAAGATATCGCCGAAGCCCACCGGGAACACCATATAGGGCGTGACCAGGCCGAAGGTGATCACGCAGGCGACCAGGCGGCGGTCCAGGTGCAGCCGCGCCATCACATAGAGCAGCGGCGGCACCAGCAGCGGGATGAAGGCGATGTGGATGGGAACCAGGTTCTGACTGGCGACGCTGACCAGGGCCAGCAACAGGATCAAGGCCCATTTCAGTTTGCCTTGCGCGCCGCCTCGTTCCAGCCGCTTGATCGCCAGATCCGCCATCGCGTGGGGCAGGCCGGATTTGGCGATGGCAAGAGCGAAGGCGCCCAGCAGGGCGTAGGACAAGGCCACCGCGGCGCCGCCGGTGATGCCGTTGTTGAAGGCTTCCAGCGTGCGGGACAGAGACAGGCCGCCGCTAAGACCGCCGATCAAGGCGCCGAGCAGCAGGCTGATGACGACGTGGGTGCGCAAGAGCGCCAGCCCGAGCATGACGATGACGGCCAGAAGAACTGCGTTCATTTGTATATACAGATCAATAGGTTGGGCGGATAGGCCGAGGGCGCGCAGCGTAGCGGGTTTCGGTTTTTCTGTCGATAGTTTTGCTGGCAAGGACGGGGGGAGGGGCGCGAGATGAGGCCCGCCGTGGCGGCGGAGGCGGCGTCTTGTTTTACCTAGAGATTTCAAAGGTTTGCCGATTCATCGTCGCGGAGGATGACGCGATGGGATCGCGGCGGCATTTATATATTTATTGGAAATAAAAAACTAATTTTATATATCTTTACTGCGCCATTACATCGGCTTAGAGTGAGGACATGTCAAGGCGGCGTGCCGCGCCGCGCGAGAAGGAGGTGGCTGATGAACGCTCTGCTGATAGGCGCGGACAGCTTGGGGAATATTCCGGCGGTTCTGCAAAGCTACGATATCCGGATTTCCCGCCACATCTGCGGGCGCAACGTCGTGCATCAGCGCAAGGCGCCGCTGCCGGGCAAGCCGGATCTGTTGATCCTGCTCACCGATTTCCTGGGACACAATGTGATGCGCAATTACCGGGACAGCGCCCACGCGCTGGGCATTCCGGTGGTGGCCTGCCGCCGATCCGCCACCGCGGTGGAGCGGCGTTTGCAATATGAGGGCTGGAGGAAGCTGCCATGATTTTTTCAGGCAATGAAAATTGGTTGGACAGCCTGGCGCGCGCCGAGGGCTCGGCGCTGCCGCTGCGCGAGGATTCCGTCACGGTGGAATGGGCCGGATTGGCGCCGCAGCCCTTGCCGCCGCCCTTGGCGGCCCAGGTCTCGCCGCCGGCTTGATCCGCCAGCGTCCGTCTATTCGCGATGGTAGGGGTGGTTGTTGAGAATGGAATAGGCGCGGTAGATCTGCTCGGCCAACATCACCCGGACCATGCCGTGCGGCAGCGTCATCGCGGACAGTTGCAGCAGCACGTCGGCGCGTTGTTTCAATTCCGCGGCCAGGCCGTCGGCGCCGCCGATGATGAAGGCCACATCGTCGCCGCCGGCCATCCATTCCTTCAGGCCTTCGGCCAGCCGCACCGAGGTCCAGTTCTTGCCGCGCTCGTCCATCACCACCAGCCGCGCGCGCGGCGGAAGGGCGGCGAGCAGCCGCTCGTGTTCGGCGGCGATGCCTTTTTCGGCGGTGACGCCGCCGCCGCGTTTCTCCGGCTTGATTTCTTTCAGTTCCAGCGTGATGTCGCGGCCAAAGCGCTTGGCGTAATCGCCGTAGGCTTCGTCGACCCAGCGTGGCATCTTGGTGCCGACGGCGAGAATAGTGATTTTCATCGTGTGTGAGCCAGGGAGTAAAACGCAAACGGGGACTTGCGTCCCCGTTCTTGATGGCGGCTTAGCGCAGCCGGATCAGGTCGCCGACCACGGACGGCCGCCGGCCGGCAGGAAGCTGGGCTTCTGACCGCCCCACAGCGCTTCGATGTCGTAGTAGTCGCGCACCGCGGGCAGCATCACGTGCACCACCACGTCGCCGGCGTCCACCAGCACCCATTCGCCGCTTTCGTGGCCTTCGCTGCCAACGATGTCCACGCCGGCTTCCTTCAGCTTCACGTGCACGCTGTTGGCCAGCGCCTTGACCTGGCGGTTGGAGTCGCCGGTGGCCACGATCATGCACTGGAACAGCGAGGTCAGCTTGCTGGTGTCCAGTTCGATGATGTCCTTGCCCTTGACGTCTTCCAGGGCTTCGATCGCCAGCTTGGCAATGTCTTGCACTTCCATAATGTCCTTTTCCTATGCGGGGTCCGCGTCGGCCAGAGCCGGCGCAAAGCGGCCGCAAAATGGCGGGCGGGCCGGCGCGCGCAAGCGGCCGGCAGACCCGCCGTATTGCTTTTAAAGTGAATCGCTGCCGGCCGTCTGCTGACGGCCTGGCGGAAAGTGGCCGGACACGGCGGCTACACTGTCTGGTATAGCCGGTGTTGGCGGATATAGGCCAGCACCGCGGGTGGCAGCACATCGTCCACCGCGTCGCCGCGCGCCAGGCGCTGGCGGATGTCGGTGGCCGCGATGTCCACCGGCGGCAAGGCCAAGGGGCGGATTGTACCGGATGCGGTTCGATTTGAAAAATCAGAGACTTGCCGGGCGCGCCACAAGGGCCGCACCGGCGCAGGCAGCGAGGCGGGATTGAAGCCGGGGCGCAAGGCTACGGCCAGGTTGGCGAAACGCAACAGTTCGTCCCAGCGCTTCCAGGTGTGCAGCGTGGCCAGCGAGTCGCCGCCGATCAAAAACCACAATTCGGCGGCGGGGCCCAGCTCGGCGCGCAGTTCTTCCAGGGTGTCTATGGTGTAGGCCGCGCCGGGGCGGCGCACTTCGCGCTCGTCCACCGTCAGCCGCGGATGATCCGCCGCCGCCAGCTCCGCCATGGCGAGGCGCTGGGCCGGCGCGGCGTACGGGCCGTGGCTGCGATGATAGGGCCGGCCGGCCGGAATCAGCCTGACCTCGTCCAGCGCCAGCTCCGCGGCGAAGGCGTTGGCCATGCGCAGGTGGGCGTTGTGGATGGGGTCGAAGGTGCCGCCGAACAGGCCCAGACGCACCGGCTTACTCCGGAGCGTCGTCGTTCTGGTAGCCGTCGACGATGACTTCCAGCCGGCCGGTGGACGGATGGATCACCATGCCGTGCACCGGAACGTCCTTGGGCATCAGCGGATGGTTGCGGATGGTGTGCACGGTGTGGCGCACGCTGTCGGACACGTTGTCGAAGCCCTTCAGCCAGCCGTCCAGGTCGATGCCGGCCGCGCGCAGCGTGGCGATGGTGTCTTCCGACACGCCGCGTTCCATCGCATGGTCCAGCACGCGCTGCGGATCGACCGCGCGCATGCCGCAGTCGCGGTGAGCGACCACGCAGATCTCGTCGGCGCGCAGTTCGTATACGGCCATGATCAGGCTGCGCATCACCGAACCCCACGGGTGGGTGATCAGCGCGCCGGCGTTCTTGATCAGCTTGGCGTCGCCGTTCTTCAGGCCCATGGCCTTGGGCAGCAGTTCCACCAGCCGGGCGTCCATACAGGCCAGGACGGCCAGGCCTTTGCCGGGGAATTTGTCGGTCTTGAACTGCTCGTATTCGCGGTTTTCCACGAAGTGGCGGTTGTGTTCGAGCAGAGCGCTTAATCTATCCATGATGGCAATCTCCTACTGAGAGTCTGTTCATGAGCGTTCTGGCGCGGAGACGCAAAAGGATCATGGACAGGCTCTGACGCGGCATTGGGTCGTTTAGAGAAAATACTCGGTTGCGGGCGCATCCTACCACTGTTGTTCCGGCCGGTCTTGTGTTTTCGCAAACCAGGGATTTCCCTGACTACAGCAGGGAATTTCGATGAACTCCAGACAATGGCGGCGAATGGGCGCTGGCGCGCCGCATCGAGCGGGCTACGCTCACCAACGCGACAGATGGTCCTCGGTCACGCCGAGCAAGTCGTCGACCACATGGACGGCGCCGTTGTCCGGGTCGCGGATCTGGCCGTTGAAGCGGCCGATAGGCTGCACATAGCGGCTGGCGGCGATCAGCAGATTCTTGTCTTCGCGGCGCGCCCCCTCCGGGGCGAAGCTCAGGTCCAGCAAGCCGTTGTCGCTCTGCATGCGCCAGCCCAGCAGCGGATCCTCCGGCTGGTAGTCGAAGCGCACCGGCCCCAGCCGGATCAGTTTGCCGCGCAGCCAGGCGGCGTTCTCGGTGTCGCCCATATAGCCTTGCTGCAGATTGAAGCCCAGTTCCAGCGAATGCGCGCTGGCCCAGCGCCAGCGGGTTTCCCGCGCCAGCAGGCCGTTGGAATAGTCGAGCGCCGCCACCGCGCCGTCCAGCGAGTAGCGCCGGTCCTGGCAGTCGGCGAAGCCGCTGATCCTGAGGCCGCCGCTTTTATGGGTGGAGTGGGCCAGCCAGTTGGCCGGCGCGATCACCGCCAGCACCGGCGGCATGTCCGTCAATTGAATGTGCGCGGCCAGCTTCAACTGTGGCGAGTCCACCGCCAGTTCCAGCCGCTCGCCGTCGCGGTGGAAGCTCAGCCGGCAGCGGCCGGCCTGGAAGGCGGCGTCGCCGAAGGCGCGGTCTTCGATTCGCGTGGACAGGCCGGGCAGGCCGTTGGCGCTGGCGGCGGCGATGACTTCGCCGCTCTTGCGGTCGAACAGATAGGCGAAGGCGGTGCCGGTCCAGCCGACGTCGACGATGGCGACGCCGATGAAAAAGGCCGGGTGGGCGATGGCCGCGTATTGCCAGCGCTTGTGATGCAGCCGGCGCGTCAGCCTTTGGTAAGGCGTGGTTTTCAGCGCGCGCCAGTCCAGCCGCTCGATGATGCCCTGGTACACGCCGAAGGCGGGAATGCCGCGCTCGTGCACCAGTTGCCTGGGGGCGGGCGGGAGGAGGGTGGAGGCCATGGCGGTGCTGGGCCGGGCCGGCGCCGCGGCTGGAAATAGGTTCATGGCCTTGAGTCTACAACAGTTTTTCCCGGTGCGATGGTGACTGATAGGCCATGTGGCGACGGGCGGACAGTGTGGCGCGGCGGTAACAGTTAGTTGATTTACATTATATTATAAAACATAATGTTTGCGACGCCGGATCGCGGCGGCGGGAGAACGAAATATGGATTTGAACATGCTGCGCGCCAATGCCGGCCGCGCCGCCTTATTGTTGAAGGGCCTGGCCAACGAGGACAGGCTGCTGCTGCTGTGCCAGCTGGTGGACGGCGAGAAATCGGTGTCGGAGCTGGAGCGTCTGACCGGCATCCGTCAGCCCTCTTTGTCGCAGCAGTTGGGCGTATTGCGCAATGAGGGCCTGGTGGCGACGCGGCGCGAAGGCAAATGGGTGTATTACAGCGTGGCCAGCGCCGACGCCCTGGCCTTGCTGAACGCCTTGCACGCGCTGTTCTGCGCCGACCAGCCGGCAGGGGCGGCGTGATGGTCGTGGATTGGGCGGTGTTCACGCCGTGGTCCGCCCTGTCGGGCGGGGCGTTGATAGGCGCGGCGGCGGGCTGGTTGGCTCTGTCGCACGGCCGCGTCGCCGGCATCAGCGGCATGGTGGCCGGCCTGCTGGGACGGCGGGCGGACTGGCGCGCGCGCTTGGCCTTTCTTCTGGGCCTGACGGCCGCGCCGGCGCTGTGGTGGCTGGCGGCGGGCGAATTGCCCGTCGTCAAGATCGAGGCCGGTGGCTTGCGCTTGCTGGCCGCCGGCTTGCTGGTGGGCCTCGGTGCGGGCCTGGGTTCCGGCTGCACCAGCGGCCACGGCGTTTGCGGGCTGGCGCGCATGTCGCCGCGCTCCTTGGCGGCGACGGCGGCCTTTATGTTCGCCGGCTTCGTGGTGGTGGCCGTGTTCAGACATTGGGGGGCGTGAAGATGGCGGCGGAGTGGAAGCGCTTATTGTCGATGGTGGGCGCGGGCCTGTTGTTCGGCCTGGGGCTGTTGCTGTCCGGCATGGCCAATCCGGCCAAGGTGCTGGCCTTTCTGGATCTGGGCGGCGCTTGGGACCCCAGCTTGGCGTTGGTGATGGCCGGCGCTGTCGTCGCGGCCTGGCCGGCTTTCCATCTGGCCGAGCGCCGCCCGCGCGCGTTCTTGGGCGAGCCGGCGTCTTGGCCGGCCAAGACGCCGCTGACGCGCCGGCTGATAGGCGGCAGCCTGTTGTTCGGCATTGGCTGGGGCCTGGCCGGCATCTGTCCGGGGCCGGCCTTGTTGCTGGGCGGCATGTTGTCGCCGCAGAGCGCTTGGTTTTTGCCGGCGATGGCGGCCGGCCTGTGGCTGGCCGGACGACTGGAGCGGCGCGGATGAGGCTTTGGTTGCCTGCCTGGCTGCGCGGCTACCGGCGCGCTTACTTGCCGGGGGATCTGGGCGCGGGCCTGGTGGTGACCCTTTTGCTGGCGCCGCAAGGGCTGGCTTACGCGCTGGTGGCCGGCTTGCCGGCGCAGGCGGGTTTGTACGCCAGCATTGCGCCCTTGCTGATTTACGCGCTGGCCGGCCGCAGCCACGCGCAGTCGGTGGGGCCGATGGCGATGACTTCCTTATTGGTGGCGGCCACGCTGTCGCGGCTGGCCGAGCCGGGTTCGGGAGATTATCTGGCGCTGGCCATCGGCCTGGCGCTGTTGTCCGGCGCGATGCTGGCGGCGCTGGGCCTGCTGAGGCTGGGCTTCGTCGCCGATCTCTTGTCCGAGCCGGTGCTGGCGGCCTTCACTTCGGCGTCGGCCTTGCTGATCGTGTTGTCGCAGCTGGCGCCCTTGCTGGGCGTGCAGGCCGGCGGCGCGTCCTTGCCGCAGCTGCTGGCCGGGCTGTGGCGAGCGGCCGAAGGGTTCAATTCCGCCGCGCTCTTGCTCGGCGCTCCGGCCTTGGCCTTGCTGCTGCTGGCGCGTTGGCTGGGTGAACCGCTGCTGCGCCGCTGTGGCCTGAGCGCGCCGGTGCGGCAATTATGGCTGCGGCTGGCGCCGCTATTGGCGGTGCTGCTGGGCATGGGGCTGGTGGCCGGCCTGGATTTGCGCTCCGCCTTGCCGGTGGTGGGCGAGATCCCGCCGGGCCTGCCGGCGCCGACCTGGCCGGGGCTGAGCCTGGAGCAGTGGTCGCAGTTGGCCTTGCCGGCCTTTTTCATCGCGCTGATCAATTACGTGCAGAGCCTGGCGGTGGCCCAGGCGCTGGCGCAGCGCCGCGGCGACGAGGTGGATCCGGACCGGGAGCTGTTGGCGCTGGGCCTGTGCAATATCGGCGCCGGCCTGTCCGGCGGCTTCCCGGTCACCGGCGGGCTGACCCGCTCCATGGTCAACGCCGAGGCCGGGGCCCAGACTCAACTGGCCTCGGTGATCGCCGCCCTGGGCCTCATGCTGCTGGCCGGCTTCGCCGCCGCGGCGCTGGCCTTGCTGCCGCTATCGGTATTGGCGGCGATGATCATCGCCTCGGTCAGCGCCATGATACGTTTCGACAGCCTGCGCCTGGCCTGGCGCGTCGATCGCGCCGATGCGGCGGCGTTCGCGCTGACCTTTGTTCTGGTGCTGTGGCTGGGAGTGGACTCCGGCATCGTCGCCGGCGTGCTGATGTCGCTGGCGGCCATGTTGTGGCGCAGCAGCCGGCCGCATATCGCCGAACTGGGCCGGCTGCCGGGCAGTCATCATTTCCGCAATCGGCTGCGTTTCGCGGTGGAGAGCCTGCCCGGCGCGCTGTTTTTGCGCGTGGACGAAAGCCTGTTCTTCGGCAACGCCCGCCAGGTGCGCGGCGAGACGCTGCGCCGGCTGGCCGCCCAGGCCGGAAGCACGCGATTGGTGCTGATCATGAGCGCGGTCAATCGCGTGGATACCAGCGCCTTGCTGATGCTGGCGCGGCTGGACGCGGAGCTGGCGGCGCGCGGCGTGACGCTGCACCTGGCCGAGATCAAGGGGCCGGTGGCGCAGCGGATGGAGGGCGGCGGCCTGTTGGCCGGTTTCAACGGCCGCGTGCACTTGAGCGCGCAAGCGGCGTGGGAGGCGCTGACCGCGCCGCGGCGGGACGGCGGGGACGCTCATACTCTTTGACAGTTGATGTTGCGCCGCCTCATGCAACTTGTGGGCGAACCTGGCTATCATAGCCGGATGACCAAACAGACCCTGCTGGCCGGCGTGCTGGCGCTGAGCTTGTTGCACCCGTCCGTCAGCTATGCCGATTTGCCCGATCTGGGCGAGGTGTCGGACGCCTCGCTGACGCTGGCGGATGAAAACCGCATCGGCCGCCAGGCCTGGCGCGCCATGCTGGAGGCGGGAGACATCGTCGACGATCAGGAGGTCAACGATTACCTCAACGATATCGGCGGCCGGCTCTCCAGCGGCGTCAAGCTGCCCGGCGTCGGTTTCACCTATTTCTGCGTCAACGACAGCGGCATCAACGCCTTCGCCATGCCCGGCGGCTATATCGGCATCAATATCGGACTGCTGCTGGCGACCCAGAGCGAAGGCGAGCTCGCCTCGGTGCTGGGGCATGAAACCGCCCACGTCGCCCAGCGCCACATCGCGCGGATGAAGGCGGCCAGCAGCGCCACCAGTCCCTTGCTGTTGTTGGGCACCATCATCGCCGCCGCGCTGGCGGCCAAGGCCGGCAGCGGTCAGGGCGCGATGGGCGTGGTGTCCGCCGGCATGGGACTGTCGATTTCCAACCAACTGGCGTTTTCGCGCGATTTCGAACGCGAAGCCGACCGCGTCGGCATGCAATACATGAGCCAGGCCGGCTTCGACGTGCGCAGCATGCCGGCTTTCTTTCAGCGGCTGCAGCTGAACGAGCGTTACAGCGACAACGCGGCGCTGGCCTTCCTGCGCACCCACCCGGTGACGCTGGAGCGCATCAGCGAAGCGGAAAACCGCGCGCTGGACTACCCGGTGAAGATGCGCGCCGACAGCGTCGATTACCTGCTGGTGCGCGAGAAACTGCGCGCCGCGACGCTGACGCCGGACGAAGGGGAGCGCTATTACGAGGCGGCGCTGGACCGCGGCCTGTACCTGAACGAGGGCGCGCAGTGGTATGGTCTGGCCCAGGTCAAGCTGCGTCAGCGCGATATCGCCGGCGCGCGCCAGGCGCTGGCCAAGGCGCGGACCAAGCTGCCGGACCACCCGATGCTGCGGGGCCTGGACGTGGCGATAGAGCGCGAACGCAAGGACTGGCCGGCCGCCCGCAACGCGGCGCGCGCCGGGCTGGCCCGTTTTCCGCAGAGCCTGTCGCTGCAGTTGCTGGACATCGACGTCGCCATCGCCAGCGGCGACAGCCAGGGCGCGCTGGCCCTGATCAAGACCCAGCTGAGCCGCCATCCGGACAATCCGGGCCTGTATCGGCGCCAGGCCAGCTTGTACGCCGACCGCGACCCGCTGCGTTACCACGCGGCCTTGGGCAACGCCTTCTATCATGAACAGCGCTACCAGCCGGCGATGGAGCAGTTCCAACTGGCCGGCAAGGCCAAGGGCGACGATTTCTACCTGCGCTCCTCAATCGAAGCGCGCATCCGCGAACTGGACCGGCTCGTCCGGGACGAGAGAAAGAAGTAAGCGCGCAACTGAAACGAATGTTTCAATTTGCGACAGTAAATCGCAAAAAAACAACATGGTGCGGCGCAATAACCGCTGTTTTCCGCCCCGAAACAAGCGTTAGTACGCTTGACCTATTCCTTTGTGAAAGCCGGAAGACGTACACTTGCTCAAGATACGGCGCTCTTTTCGCAAATGAACATTTTTATTTGCGATTGCGTTCGTTTATAATCTGAAGCTAATAAATAGGTTCGAATTCGAGCCGATTGCAATAACGCGGGGCCGCGCAGTGCTACATACGGCCCCCGATCCACCTTGCTGTGAGGACCAGAGATGGCTGCAACTTTCCCTGACGATATCGATCCGTTGGAAACCCAGGAATGGACTGAAGCGCTGGAGTCGGTGCTGGATGCCGAAGGCCCGGAACGCGCGCATTACCTGTTGGAGAAACTGGTCGAGCGCACCCGCCGCCGCGGCGCCCATCTGCCGTTTGACGCCACCACCGCATACCAGAACAGCATTCCGCTCGGCAAAGAAGTGAAGTCGCCGGGCAACCACGAGATGGAGCATCGCATCCGCTCGATCAACCGCTGGAACGCCGCCGCTTTGGTGCTGCGCGCCGGCAAGAAGGATCTGGAGCTGGGCGGCCACATCGCCTCCTTCCAATCCTCCGCCACCCTGTACGACGTGGGCTTCAACCACTTCTGGCGCGCCCAGAACGATGAGCAAGACGGCGACCTGATCTACTTCCAAGGCCACATTTCCCCGGGCGTGTACGCGCGCGCCTTCATGGAAGGCCGCCTGTCCGCCGAGCAGCTGGACAGCTTCCGCCAGGAAGTGGACGGCAACGGCCTGTCCTCCTACCCGCACCCGTGGCTGATGAAGGACTTCTGGCAGTTCCCGACCGTGTCGATGGGCCTGGGCCCCTTGATGGCCATCTACCAAGCCCGCTTCCTCAAGTACCTGGAAAGCCGCGGTCTGGCCAAGACCCACGGCCGCAAAGTCTGGTGTTTCTGCGGCGACGGCGAGATGGACGAGCCGGAATCCCTGGGCGCCATCTCCATGGCCGCCCGCGAAGGCCTGGACAACCTGATCTTCGTGGTCAACTGCAACCTGCAGCGTCTGGACGGCCCGGTGCGCGGCAACGGCAAGATCATTCAGGAGCTGGAAGGCGACTTCCGCGGTTCCGGCTGGAACGTGCTGAAAGTGATCTGGGGCTCGCGTTGGGACCCGCTGCTGGCGATGGACAGCAAGGGCCTGCTGAAGAAGCGCATGGACGAGTGCGTGGACGGCGACTATCAGACCTTCAAATCCAAGGACGGCGCTTACGTTCGCGAACACTTCTTCGGCAAGTACCCGGAGCTGCGCGAAATGGTCGCCAATATGTCCGACGACGAGATCTGGGCGCTGAACCGCGGCGGCCATGACCCGCACAAGGTGTACGCCGCCTACCACGAGGCGTCCAACAGCGCCAACGGCCGTCCGACCGTGATCCTGGCCAAGACCATCAAGGGTTACGGCATGGGCGCGTCCGGCGAAGCCAAGAACATCGCGCACCAGGCCAAGAAAATGGATCTGGATTCGCTGCGCAAATTCCGCGACCGCTTCGGCATTCCGGTGTCCGACGAGGATCTGGCGAACGTGCCGTACTACCTGCCGGCCGAAGACAGCCCGGAAATGAAGTACATGCGCGAACGCCGCGCCGCGCTGGGCGGCTATCTGCCGGCCCGCAAGCCGGTGACCACCGCGCTGCAAACGCCGGAACTGTCCGTGTTCGACGCGCAGCTGCAAGCGTCCGGCGACCGCGAGTTCTCCACCACCATGGCCTTCGTCCGCATGCTGGGCACCATCATGAAGGACAAGAACATCGGTCAGCGCGTAGTGCCCATCGTGCCGGACGAGTCCCGCACCTTCGGCATGGAAGGCATGTTCCGCCAGTACGGCATCTGGTCCACCCAGGGTCAGAACTACGTGCCGCAGGATCATGACCAGCTGATGTTCTACAAGGAATCCAAGGACGGCCAGATCCTGCAGGAAGGCATCAACGAGCCGGGCGCGATGGCCGACTGGATCGCCGCGGCGACCAGCTACGCCAACAGCAGCCAGCAGATGATTCCGTTCTACATCTATTACTCGATGTTCGGCTTCCAGCGCATCGGCGACCTGGCCTGGGCCGCCGGCGACATGCGCGCCCGCGGCTTCCTGCTGGGCGGCACCGCCGGCCGCACCACGCTGAACGGCGAAGGCCTGCAGCACGAAGACGGCCACAGCCACATCCAGGCCGGCCTGATCCCGAACTGCATCAGCTACGACCCGACCTTCGCCTACGAACTGGCGGTGATCGTGCAGGACGGTCTGCGCCGCATGTACGCGGAGCAGGAAGACGTCTTCTACTACCTGACCCTGATGAACGAAAACTACGTTCACCCGGCCATGCCGGCGGGCGCGGAAGAGGGCATCCTGAAAGGCATGTATCTGCTGCAGGACGGCGGCGACGCCCAGGTGAAAGTGCAGCTGATGGGCTCCGGCACCATTCTGCGCGAAGTGATGGCCGCGGCCGATCTGCTGAAGGCCGACTTCGGCATCGGCGCCGACATCTGGAGCGTGACCTCCTTCAACCAGCTGCGCCGCGACGGCATGGAAGCCGAGCGTCACAACCTGCTGAACCCGACCGCCGAAGCGCGGGCCTCCTACGTGGCCCAGCAGTTGTCCGGCCGTCAGGGTCCGGTGGTGGCCGCGACCGACTACATCCGCAACTACGCCGACCAGATCCGCGAATACGTTCCGGGCCGTTACGTGGTGCTGGGCACCGACGGCTTCGGCCGTTCCGACAGCCGCGCCAACCTGCGGTCCTTCTTCGAGGTGGATCGCTACCACGTGGCCCTGGCGGCCTTGTCCGCACTGGCGCGCGACGGCAAGATCGAAGCGTCCAAGGTGGCCGAGGCGATCGCCAAGTACGGCATCAAGACCGACAAGCTGCCTAGCTGGAAGGTGTAATCGCAGAGTGGAAGCCCCGGTTCAGGCCGGGGTCTTCCGCCTTTGCATGGCAAGCGAATCTGTAGCGGATATCCGGCGGCAAGCCCCGACAGGGGCTTCCGCCTTACGAATGGAAAGCTCATGAGCAATCTGATCGAATTGAAAGTGCCCGACATCGGCGGTCACAGCAATGTAGACATCATCGAAGTATTCATCGTCCCGGGCCAGACCGTGTCCGTGGACGATTCCCTGATCACGCTGGAAACCGACAAGGCCACCATGGAAGTGCCGGCGGAAACCGCGGGCGTGATCAAGGAAGTCAAAGCCGTCGTTGGCGGCAAGATCTCCGAAGGCGACGTGATCGCCATCCTGGAAGTGGGCGCCGCAGCGTCCGCGCCGGCCCCGGCCGCCGCCGCGCCGGCGCCCGCCGCCGCCCCGGCCGCGGCTCCGGCTCCGGTTGCAGCCGCTCCCGCCGCCGCGCCTGCCGCGCCGGCGGCTTCCGGCCGCAGCGAAATCCGCGTGCCGGACATCGGCGGCCACAACGGCGTCGACGTGATCGAAGTGACCGTCAAGGTCGGCGATGAGATCGCCGTCGACGACAGCCTGATCACGCTGGAAACCGACAAGGCCACCATGGAAGTGCCGGCCTCCGCCGCCGGCCGCGTGGTGGAAGTCAAAGTGAAAGTGGGCGACAAGGTCAGCGAAGGCGATCTGATCGTGGTGGTCGAAGGCGCCGTTGCCGCCGCCGCCGCCGCCGCCGCCGCCGCTCCGGCAGCCGCAGCTGTCGCCGCCCCGGCTCCTGCCGCCGCCTCGGCTGCCCCGGCCCCGGTGGCCGCCGCGCCCGCCGCCGCTCCTGCCAAGGCCGCCGCCGCCATCGACGAAGCCTCCTTCTCCAAAGCCCACGCCGGTCCGTCCGTGCGCCGTCTGGCGCGCGAACTGGGCGTGGACCTGGGCAAGGTCAAGGGCAACGGCCGCAAGGGCCGCATTACCGAAGAAGACGTCAAAGCCTTCGTCAAGGGCGTGATGCAGAACCCGGCGGCGCTGGCTCCGGCCGCCGCGGCCTCCTCCGGCGGCGGTCTGGATCTGCTGCCGTGGCCGAAAGTCGATTTCGCCAAGTTCGGCCCGATCGAAACCAAGCCGCTGTCCCGCATCCAGAAGATTTCCGGCGCCAATCTGTCGCGCAACTGGGTGATGATCCCGCACGTAACCTTCAACGACGAGTGCGACATCACCGAGCTGGAAGACTTCCGCAAGACCGTGGGCAAGGAATGGGAAAAGTCCGGCCTGAAGATCAGCCCGCTGGCCTTCATCATCAAGGCCGCCGCCGAGGCGCTGAAAGCTTTCCCGAACTTCAACAGCTCGCTGGACGGCGACAATCTGGTGCTGAAGCAGTACTACCACATCGGCTTCGCCGCCGACACGCCTAACGGCCTGGTGGTGCCGGTGATCAAGGACGCGGACAAGAAAGGTCTGCGCCAGATCGCCCAGGAACTGACCGACCTGTCCAAGCTGGCGCGCGAAGGCAAGCTCAAGCCCACCGACATGCAGGGCGCCACCTTCACCATCTCCAGCCTGGGCGGCATTGGCGGCACCAGCTTCACGCCCATCGTCAACGCGCCGGAAGTGGCCATCCTCGGCGTCTGCAAATCGCAGATCAAGCCGGTGTGGAACGGCAAGGAATTCGCGCCGCGTCTGATGTGCCCGCTGTCGCTGTCCTTCGATCACCGCGTGATCGACGGCGCCGCCGCCGCGCGCTTCACCGTGCATCTGGGCAAACTGCTGTCCGATGTGCGCCGCCTGATTCTGTAATCGCCAGCCGGGCGGACGCCCCGGCCTGGCCGGAGCGCGCCGCCCAAGCGAACGACTCTGCTGAATAGCGGCGGGGGCCCCCGGGCTTCCGCCTTACGTTGCGGATGGAAAACCATGAGCAATCTGATTGAACTGAAAGTCCCGGACATCGGCGGCCACGACAACGTGGACGTGATCGAAGTCTTCGTCAAGCCGGGCGACGTGATCGAGAAAGAAGCCAGCCTGATCACGCTGGAAACCGACAAGGCCACGATGGAAGTGCCGGCGGAAACCGCCGGCGTGGTAAAAGAAGTCAAGATCGCCGTCGGCGGCAAAGTGTCCGAAGGCGATGTGATCGTGATCGTTGAAGCCGCCGGCGCCGCCGCGGCTCCGGCCGCGCCCAAGCCGGTGGAAACCACCGGCGTCGCATCCGCCACCACCCAGGCCGGTTTCGCGCCGCAAGCCGCTCCGGTGGCCGCCAGCCATAGCGGCGGCGCCGACATCGAGTGCGACGTGATGGTGTTGGGCGGCGGCCCCGGCGGTTATTCCGCCGCCTTCCGCGCGGCCGACCTGGGCCTGAAAGTGGTCATCGTCGAGCGCTACGCCACCCTGGGCGGCGTCTGCCTGAACGTGGGCTGCATCCCGTCCAAGGCCCTGCTGCACAATGCGGCGGTGATCGACGAAGTCAGCCATCTGGCCGCCAACGGCATCAAGTTCGGCAAGCCGGAAGTGGACATCGACATGCTGCGCGGTTACAAGGAAAAAGTAATCGCCAAGCTGACCGGCGGCCTCGCCGGCATGGCCAAGGCGCGCAAGGTGGACATCGTGCGCGGCAACGGCCATTTCATCGATCCGCATCATATCGAAGTGTCCGCCACCACCGGCAAGGGACGCGAAGAGAGCGGCGAGAAGAAGATCGTCAAATTCAAGAACGCCATCATCGCCGCCGGTTCCCGCGTGGTGAAGCTGCCCTTCATCCCGGACGATCCGCGCGTGGTGGATTCCACCGGCGCGCTGGAGCTGAAGGGCGTGGCCAACCGCATGCTGATCATCGGCGGCGGCATTATCGGCCTGGAAATGGGCACCGTTTACTCCACGCTGGGCGCGCGCCTGGACGTGGTGGAAATGATGGACGGCCTGATGCAGGGCGCGGACCGCGACCTGGTCAAAGTGTGGCAGAAGTGGAACGCCCACCGTTTCGACAACATCATGCTCAACACCAAGACCGTGGCCGTGGAGCCCAAGGACGACGGCGTGTGGGTGACTTTCGAGGGCGATCAAGCGCCGAAAGAGCCGCAGCGCTACGACCTGGTGCTGTACGCCACCGGCCGCGCGCCCAACGGCAAGCTGCTGGGCGCCGAGAACGCCGGCATCGCGGTGACCGACCGCGGCTTCATCCCGGTGGACAAGCAGCAGCGCACCAATGTGCCGCACATCTTCGCCATCGGCGACATCGTCGGCCAGCCGATGCTGGCGCACAAGGGCGTGCATGAAGGCCATGTGGCGGCGGAAAACTGCGCCGGCCAGAAGTCCTACTTCGACGCGCGCGTGATTCCGGGCGTGGCTTACACCGATCCGGAAGTGGCTTGGGTCGGCGTCACCGAGGACGAGGCCAAGAAACAGGGCCTGAAGATCGAGAAGGGCGTGTTCCCGTGGGCCGCCTCCGGCCGCGCCATCGCCAACGGCCGCGACGAAGGCTTCACCAAGCTGATCTTCGACGCCGAAAGCCACCAGATCATCGGCGGCGGCATTGTCGGCCCGCACGCGGGCGACATGATAGGCGAAGTCTGCCTGGCCATCGAAATGGGCTGCGACGCCACCGACATCGGCAAGACCATCCACCCGCACCCGACCATGGGCGAGTCCATCGGCATGGCGGCGGAAGTGGCGCACGGCACTTGCACCGATTTGCCGCCGCAGCGCAAGAAGTAAGCGCGGCGCGGCAAGGATGAGGGGCGGACTTTCGGGTCCGCCCTTTTTTATGCGCATTGTCTTAAATGACGGGGCGGCAAAACTATTGCCGATTTCGCCTGTCACACCGCCCTGCGCCCGTAATCGGCGCGCGTGAGCGGCCGCCATGAGAAAAACGTATGGCTGTCGCGTGTGAACCTGAATTACGGTTGAATATAAATTAAGCTTTTGGTTTAAGAAAACGCCGGTCTGTTCCCGCGATTTTGAAGCCGCCCCGCCGCTTCTCGCCAGCCGCCGCAAGTTTCGTTACCATGGCCTCGACACCAAACGAATCGGACCATGCCAAGCTCCCGCCTGCTTATTTCATTGATCTTATTGCTGTCGGCGACGCCCGTCTGGGCCAAGCTCGATTACAGCGTGCGCGTCGACGCGCCTTCCGGCCTGGCCGGCTTGCTGCAAGACAATCTGGAATTGGTCACCAGCCGTCTGGAAGAAGAAATGGACGAGACGCTGTTGACCGAGTTGGTGCGCAGCACCCCGGAGGACGCGCGCAAGCTGTTGGAGACCGAGGGTTATTTCGACGCGCGCGTCAATGTGCGCGAAGAAAGCGCCCGGCAGTACGTGATCGAGGTCAAGCCCGGCGAGCCCACGCTGATAGACGACGTGGTCATCCGCCTCAACGGGCCGATACGCGACGAAGGCGACTTCCAGCAACGCTTCGCCGCGGTGCTGGAGGCCTGGTCGCTGCCCATGGGCGCGCCTTACCGGCAGTCCGATTGGGACGGCAGCAAGCGCGCGGTGATGCGGCTCATCACCGCCGATCGCTTTCCCAAGGCGCAGATCAGCAAGAGCGCGGCGGAAATCGATCCGGCCACCCGTCGCGCGCAATTGCTGGTGGACATCGACAGCGGGCCGGTGATCCTGTTCGGCGAGATCACCGTCAAAGGCATGAAGCGTTATCCGGAGAAGATCGCCACCGGTTTGGCCGATTTCTCCCCCGGCACCGCCTACCGGCTGCAGAAGATCTTCGATTACCAGTCGGCGCTGGAGCAGGCGCCGCATTTCTCCAATGTGGTGGTCAGCCCCGACATGGCCCATATCGACCCGGACACCCATCGGGTGCCGGTGGAGGTGGACGTCACCGAGATGCCGCGCCAGAAGCTGGAGCTGGGTTTGATCTACGACTCCGGCGACGGCCCCGGCCTGCGCGTCGGCTACGACCATTACAATATTTTCCGCCGCGGCTACACCGGCTCCTTGGTGACCAACTGGAAGAAAAACCAGCAATCGCTGTCGCTGGGCCTGGGCTTTCCGCGCCAGTCCGACGGCTATTCCCATTCCATCACCAGCGCTTTCAAGACCGACGACGTGCAGGGCCTGAAAACCCGCAGCAGCGACGTGGGCGGCTGGCGCACCCGCACCCGCGGCAATATCGAGGCCCGTCTCGGCCTGCAATATCTGCTGGAAAGCGAAGAGGCCGGCGGCGTGTCCAATAAGGACACCCGCGCCTTGCAGCTGGTCTACGGCTGGACCCAGCGCGCGGTGGACGATTTGATGCGGCCGCGCTCCGGCGTTTTGCTGGACTTCCAGCTCTCCGGCACCGTAGGCAGCGCCCTGTCCTCCACCTCCTATGTGCGCGGCTACGCCCGCACCGTCGGATACTGGTCGCCGTTTCCCAAGTACGGCACCTTCGTCGGCCGGCTGGAACTGGGCCAGGTGTGGGCCAACGACAAGGACGCGGTGCCGTCCTCCATCCTGTTCCGCGCCGGCGGCGCCAACAGCGTGCGCGGCTACGATTACCAGAGCCTGGGCCTGCCGGGCCCCAACGGCTCGGTGCTGGGCGGCCGCGTGGTGGCCACCGGCAGCCTGGAGTACCAAATCCCGATCAAGCCGGACTGGTATCTGGCGCTGTTCACCGACGCCGGCAACGCCAGCCAGAGCTGGAAAGGCTTCCAAGTGGAGCGCGCCAACGGCGTCGGCGTGCGCTGGATGAGCCCGGTGGCTCCGCTGGCCTTCGACTTCGCCAAGGCGGAGCGCGACGGCAAGATCCGCTGGAACCTCAGCCTGGGCCTGGCTTTCTGACCCGAATGCATTCATGAGCGAAACCGACACTCCCCAAACTCCCGACACCGCGCCGCCGCCGCCGCCGCCGCCGCCGGCCAAGCCCAAGCGCCGCCGCTGGCGCTGGCTGCTGTGGCTGCCTTTGCTGCTGATCGCGCTCTTGCTGGCCGCCAGCGCCTGGCTGACCGGCAGCCGCGCCGGCTTCGCCTGGCTGATGCAGTCGCTGGGCGGCCTCAGCGGCAACGCCGTCAGCGTCAAGCAAGCCGAAGGCACGCTGTGGGACGGCTTCAAACTGAGCGAGGTGCGCGTGCGCAGCGCCGGCAGCGACGTGGACATCGAGTCCGTGCAGCTGGACTGGCGGCCGAGCGCCTTGTGGCAGCGCCAATTGTGGGTGAGGCAATTGGCGGTGGGCCACGTCAAGGTGGCGGTCAAGCCGACGCCGGCCGCCCCATCCAGCGGCGCGCCGGAATCGCTGGCCTTGCCCCTGGGCGTCCGCCTGGACCGGCTGAGCGTGGCCAGCGTGACGCTGGAACCGGCCAAGCTGCGGCTCTACGGCCTCGAAGCCGGCTACGTCTACGACGGCCGGCGCCACGATCTCAAGCTCAAGCGCCTGGGCTCGCCCTGGGGCGAGGCCGCGGCGGCGCTGCAATTGGCCGACGCCAAGCCCTTCGCGCTGCAGGGCAAGCTCAGCGCCGACGGCGAGCTGGACAAGATTCCCTATCAGGCGCGGCTGGCGCTGGGCGGCGATCTGCTGCACCTGAGCTTTGACGGCGAGCTGTCCGGCAAAGACCTGGTGGCCGACGTCAAGGGCGGCCTGCTGCCCTTCGCTAGCAATCCCTTCAACAGTTTCACCCGGCTGGACGCGCGCATGGCCGGCATCAATCCGCAGGCCATCCTGCCGGAATGGCCGCGCGCCAAGCTCAGTTTGGCGGTGTTCGCCGAGCCGGACGCCGGCCAGCGCGTCAAGGGCGGCCTGACCCTGCTCAATGAGCTGGCCGGCCCCTTGTCCGAGCAGCGGCTGCCGCTGTCCTTGCTGGCCGGCGAGTTCCGCGCCGACGACAAGGCGTTGGAGCTGTTCAATACCCACGCCCGGATCGCCGGCGGCGAAATCGGCCTGGCCGGCCAGCTGCGGCCGGATAGGCTCAAGCTGGCGCTGGATGTCTCCAAGCTGGGCCTGCGGCAATTGCACGCGGACGCGCCGGACGACAGCCTGGACGGCCGGGTGACGCTGGACGGCCCCTTGAGCGGGCCGAACATCCTCGCCCAACTCAAGGGCAAAACCCTGCAAGCCAAGGCCGATGTCGGTTTCGCGCCGGCGCCGCATCCGGCGCTGCTGATCCGGCAGGCGGAGTTGACCGCCGGCGTCGGCACCCTGGCGCTGGCCGGTCAACTGGGCTTGGACGGCAAGCAGCTGTTTGATTTCAACGGCAAGCTCAATCGCGCCGACCCGTCCAAACTCAAGCCCGGCCTGCCCAGCGGCGACCTCAACGCCAGCTTGCAGGCCAAGGGCCAGCTGGCCAGCCCGCTGAGCGTGGCGGCCAAGCTGCAATTCGCGCCCAGCAAGCTGTCCGGCGCGCCGCTCAGCGGCGGGGCCGATCTACAGCTGCAGGGCGAACGCTTGAAGTCGCTCAGCGCCGATCTGAAGCTGGCGCAGAACCGGCTGCAGGCCAACGGCGCTTATGGCGCCGCCGGCGACAAGCTCAAACTCTTGATCGACGCGCCCAATCTCGGCCTGATCGGCCCCGGTTTCTCCGGCGTGGTCAAGGGCCAGGGCGAGTTGGCGGGCACGCCCAAGGCGCCGTTGATCAGCGCCAATCTGCAAGCCGACCGACTGAAGCTGCCGGGCAATATCGCCGTGCAGAGCATGCAATTCAGCGGCAACGTCAAGGCCGACCAGAACAGCCCGTTCCAACTCAAGCTGGACGTGGCCGCGCTGCAAGCCGGCGGTTTCCGCGCCGAGCAACTGCGCGCCAGCGCCAACGGCACGCGCGCGCGCCATGGTCTGCAACTGGACGGCCGTTTCCGCCTGGCCGACCACCCTTACGCGCTGCAATTGGCGGCCAGCGGCGGCCTGCGCGGCGAGGCCGGGCCCTGGGCCGGCACCCTGAGCAAGCTGGAGTTGAGCGGCCGTCCCGGCCTTAGCCTGCTGGCGCCGGTGGCGCTGGAACTGGGCGAGCAGATCAAGGTGGGCAACGCCCGGCTGTCGGCCTTGGGCGGCAGCATCACCCTGGCCGAACTCAACCGCGGCGCCAACGGCGCGCTCAGCACCCGCGGCTCCGCGCGCGGCCTGCGGCTGGCGGAGCTGGGGCCCTTGCTCAGCCTGCCGGTGAAGCAGGATCTGAGCTTCGATTCCGACTGGAACCTGAATCTGGCGGCCAACGCCAAGGGCCAGTTCACGCTGCGCCGCGCCGGCGGCGACGTGCAGCTGCCGGGCGACAAGGGCAAAGACGTGGCCTTGGGTCTGAAGACCGCCGCCGTCACCCTGACGCTGGACGGCGGGCGCGCGCTGTTCGACCTGAATCTGGACAGCCGCTACGCCCAAGCGCAAGGCAAGGGCTCGGTGCCGTGGAACGGCGGCGCCATCGACGCCAAGACCCCGCTCAACGCCACGGTCAGCGCCAGCGTGCCTTCGCTGGCGACACTGGCCAGCTTCGCCGGCCCTTCTTTGGAGCTGGGCGGCCAGATCAGCGCCAATCTAGCTTTGACCGGCGCCTTGAGCCAGCCTATGGCCCAAGGGACGATACGCGGCGACAAATTATTGCTGGCCGACCGCCGCACCGGCATCCGCCTGGGCGACGGCAGCCTGCTGGCGCGGCTGGACGGCCGCAAGCTGGTGCTGGACCGTTTGCGCTTCGCCGGCGGCGAAGGCGAGGTGGCGGCCAGCGGCGCGCTGGATCTCAGCGGCGACACCCCGGACGCGCGGGTGGCGGTGGAATTGCGCAAGTTCGGCGTGTTCGACCGGCCCAACCGCCGCCTGGTGGTGTCCGGCCGCACGGAGCTGGCGATGGTGGCCGGCAAATTGTCGCTGACCGGCCATATCCGCGCCGACCAGGGCCGCATCGGCCTGCCCAAATTCGGCGCGCCCAGCCTGGGGGACGATGTGATGGTCAAGGGCCGGCCGGGGCCGGAGCCGTCGGCCTTCGCCAGCATGCCGCTGACGGTGGCGCTGGATCTGGACCTGGGCGACCACTTCCGCTTCTCCGGCCAGGGCCTGAACGTGGATCTGACCGGCTCGGTGCGCGTCAGCGCCAATCCGGGCGAAGCGCCGGGCGCCAAGGGCCAGGTGCGGGTGGTCAAAGGGCGTTACAAGGCCTATGGCCAGGATCTGGACATCGAGTACGGCGCCATCACCTTCAACGGTCCCTTGGACAACCCCCTGCTCAATGTGCGCGCCAAGCGCCGGCTGTCGCCGGTGGGCGCCGGGGTGGAAGTCAGCGGTTCGGTGTCGGTGCCCAAGGTGCGGCTGATCGCCGACGAGCCGATGTCGGAAAAGGACAAGCTGGCCTGGCTGGTCTTGGGCCGGGCGGCCAGCGGCGAGCGCGACGACAACGATCTGGCGGCCTCCGCCGGCATGATGCTGGCCGGCTCGCTCAACGATCAGATCGGCCTGTTCGACGATCTGGGCGTGTCCAGCCGCAAGGAAAAGACCTTGGCCAACGGCACGGTGAGCCCGGCGGAGCAGGTGGTGACGGTGGGCCGCCAGCTGACCCGCGAACTGTATCTGGGCTACGAGTACGGCGTGACCAGCGCGAACCAGGCGGTGAAGCTGGCGTATCAGCTGAGCAGGGGCTGGTCGGTGGTGTTGCGGGCCGGCACCGACGCCTCGGTGGAGTCGCGCTACACCTTGCGCTTCGATTGAGCGCGACGCGGCGTCGCCGAAGCGCGCAGGCTTAGAACGGCCTCTAAAACCGCAGCGTCAGCATCCGCGCCAAGGCCCGGTCCTCCGGCCGGGCCGAGCGCATGCGCTGGCGCAGCGTCTGCCGCAGGCAGTCGATGAAGCAGCGGGCGGCGTAGCCGTGGGCCTGCCCCTGCAGGCTGATTACGCCGATGACGATATCCTCCATGTCTTCCCGCAGCGACAAGGCCTGGGTCTTGCCGGCGAATTCCGGGCACAGCAGCAAGGGCTCCGGCCCGTAGCTGAGCATGCCGGCCTGGACCAGGCCGGCCAGCAGCGCCATGGATTGCGCGCAGATCAGCCGTTCCGGCGCGATCGCCAGGCCGTGGCGGGTGAACAGCCGGTCCAGCACGTGGCGATAGCTGGAGGGGCTGTAATTGACCACCCAATCCTGCTCCAGCAGCTCGGACAAGGACTGCGCGCGCAGCGCCGGATGGCCGTTGCGGGCGAACACCCGGCCGCCGTGGCTGAACAGCGGCTGGCAATGGAATTCCTGAGCCAGCGGGTCGAACAGCGGGCTGATGGCGAAATCCATCTGGCCGTCGCGCAGCCGCGGCAGCGCCACCGCCAGCAGGCCTTCGAACAATTCCAGCCGGATCGCCGGCAGCCGTTGGCGAAAGCGCAACACCACCTCGGGCAATAGCGTGGGCACCAGCCAAGGCGTGACGCCTATGCACAGCCTGGCGTCGCGCTGGCCGCGCAGCGCCTCTAATTCGTCATGAGCGCGCTCCAGCTGCATCGCCACTTGGCGCGCGTGGATCAGCAAGGCCCGGCCCGCCTCGGTCAGCCGCGCGCCGCTGGCGTGCCTTTGCAGCAGGGGCAGCCGCTGTTCTTCCTCCAGTTCGCGCAGCGTTTTGCTGACCGCCGCCTGCGACAGGTCCAACATGC
Organism: Chromobacterium sp. HL1; assembly: GCF_057418835.1. Lineage (NCBI taxonomy): Bacteria > Pseudomonadati > Pseudomonadota > Betaproteobacteria > Neisseriales > Chromobacteriaceae > Chromobacterium > Chromobacterium sp. HL1. The sequence continues at coordinate 4,612,092 of NZ_CP162399.1, read as the reverse complement.
GGGCGGCGGCGCGAATGCCGCCGCCGTCGGCCAGCGCGATCAGCGCTTGCAGTTGCTGCAGTTTCATCTCTCCTCCAAGCCGACAACCAGAAGTGTTCTCGATCACCGTTCTGCGGCTATTCACCTATTAACTATTGCCGCTAGTCTGGGATCGCAGTCGCGGCGCCGCGTCCGTCGTCGCCACGACAGTGTGCGACAAGAGCGTGATAGACACCAAGGAGACGACGCCATGAACGCCCCCATTCTGCCCGGCATCCGCGATATCGCCCCGGCGATGATCGCGCTGCGCCACGATATCCACGCCCACCCCGAACTGGGCTTCGAGGAGGTGGAGACCCGCCGCCATGTGATCCGCTGCCTGCGCGACTGGGGCTACGAGATCCACGAAGGACTGGGCGTGACCGGCGTGGTCGGCACCCTGCGCCGCGGCGCGGGGCCGAGCATAGGCCTGCGCGCCGACATGGACGCGCTGCCCATCCAGGAAACCACCGGCCTGCCCTGGGCCAGCCGCGTGGAGGGAAAAATGCACGCCTGCGGCCACGACGGCCATACCGCGATGCTGTTGGCGGCGGCTTGCGAGCTGGCGCGGCGCGACAGCTTCAGCGGCACCGTGCATCTGATTTTCCAGCCGGCGGAAGAGGGCAAGGGCGGCGCCAAGCGCATGCTGGACGACGGCCTGTTCCGGCTCTTTCCCTGCGACGCCATCTTCGCCATGCACAATATGCCGGGTTTCCCGGTGGGCCAGCTGGGCTTCCGGCCCGGTCCCTTCATGGCTTCCGCCGACACCGCGGTGATCCGCATCCGCGCCACCGGCGGCCACGGCGCGGTGCCGGACAAGGCGGTGGACCCGGTGGTGGTGGCCGCGTCCCTGGTGATGGCGCTGCAAAGCGTGGTGGCGCGCAATGTGTCGCCGCTGGACATGGCGGTGGTGACGGTGGGGGCCATCCTGGCCGGGGAGGCCCCCAATGTGATTCCGGAGAGCGCGGAAATGCGGCTGAGCATACGCGCCTTGCGGCCGCAGGTGCGCGCCTTGCTGCGCCAACGCATCGAGACGCTGGCCGCGGCCCAGGCCGCCGGCTTCGGCGCGCGCGCCGAGGTGGATTACCAGGACGGTTATCCGGTGCTGGTCAACGACGCGGCGGCCACCGCGCTGGCGCGGCAGGTGGCCGTGGACTGGCTGGGCGAGGGCGGGGTGGTGGCGGAGATGCCGCCGCTGACCGGCAGCGAGGATTTCGCCTTCTGGCTGGAGCGGGTGCCGGGCTGTTATCTGATCATAGGCAATGGCGACGGCGAGGGCGGCTGCATGGTGCACAACCCCGGTTACGACTTCAACGACCAGGCCTTGCCGGTGGGCGCCAGCTACTGGGTCAAGCTGGTGGAGCGCTATCTGGGCGGCGCGGCCGGGGGCGGGCAATGACGGCCGCCCAGTTGTCGGCGGCGCGGCCGGCCGCTCCCAGCCGGCGCGCGATCACCGCCATCACCGTGGGCAATGCGCTGGAGTTCTACGACTTCATCGTCTACAGCGCGCTGGCCACCTTGATGGGGCGTTTGTTCTTTCCGTTCAGCGACGAGCCGCTGCTGCAGCTGATGCTGTCCTTCGCGGTGTTCGGCACCGGCTTCATCAGCCGGCCGATAGGCGGCATCGTCATCGGCCTGTACGCGGACCGCAAGGGACGCAAGCCGGCGCTGCGGCTGAGCCTGTGGCTGATGGCGATAGGCTCCATGCTGTTCGTGGTGGCGCCCACCTACGCCCAGGCCGGCCTGCTCGGTCCGGCGCTGGTGGTGCTGGGACGGCTGGTGCAGGGCTTCGCCGTCGGCGGCCAGGTGGGGGCGGCCACCTCGATGTTGATGGAGTACGCCGACGACAAGTCGCGCGGCTACTACTGCAGCTGGCAGCTGTTCAGCCAGGGCCTGGGGGTGTTGGCCGGCACGCTGACGGTGAGCTTGCTGAGCGCGCTGTTGCCGGCGGCGGCGATGGAGGCCTGGGGCTGGCGGCTGGTGTTCGCCATCGGGGTGTTGGCGATTCCGGTGGGCGAGTATATCCGCAGCCAGCTGGACGAGACCGCGGCCTCGGCGGTGGCGCCGCAGGCGACGACGGAACCGGCCGGGCCCTTGCTGCGCCGGCACGGGCGGCAGATATTGGCCGGGGTATTGCTGACCATAGGCGGCACCGGGCCCAACTTCATCATCGCCCACTATCTGGCCAATCACGCGGTGACGGTGCTGGGCATGCCGCTGGCGGTGGCGATCTGGGCGGCGTCGACCGCGGCCCTGTTGCAAGTGCTGCTGTCGGTGGCGGCCGGACGCTGGAGCGACCGCGTCGGCCGTCGCCGTTCCATTTTGTGGCCGCGCTTGGTCTTGCTGCTCTTGCTGTATCCGGGCTTCATGCTGTTGAACGCCGCGCCCGGCTTGCCGACGCTGCTCTTGGTCGTGGTGCTGCTGACAGTGCCGCTGGTGTTGACCGCGGTGCCGAGCATCGCGGTGCTGCCGGAGTTGTTTCCGCGCCGCATCCGCGCCAGCGGCATGTCCATCGTCTACTGCGTGGGCGTGATGATTTTCGGCGGCTTCGCCCAGTTCTTCGCCGCCGGCCTGATCCGGCTGACCGGCGATCCCAACGCGCCGGCGCTGTACGCGGTGTTGTGCATCCTGGTGTCGATGATAGGGCTGGCGATGGTGCCTGAGACGGCGAACCGGCCGCTGGACTGAGCTTGCCGGCCCGGCATCGCCCCGGGCCGGATTCAGACGGACAGCCGTTGCCGCAGCGCGTCCATTCTTTGCTCCATCGCCTCCGCGGACAGCGGCGCGCCCAGCAGATAACCCTGCATCGCCGAGCAGCCGAGCTTGCCCAGATAGTCCTGCTGCTGCGGATGCTCGACGCCCTCGGCCAGAGTGTCCATGCCCAGCGCGTTAGCCAGGTGGACGATGGCGGAGACGATGGCGGCGTTTTCCTCGTCCTGCGGCAGGTCGATGATGAAGGAGCGGTCTATCTTGATGGTGTCCGGCGCGAAGCGCTTCAGATAAGCCAGGCTGGAATAACCGGTGCCGAAATCGTCTATCGACAAGCGCACCCCCATCGCCTTGATCACCGCCAACTGGCGAGCGGCGAAGTCCGCGTCCTCCATCAGCGTGCTTTCGGTGACTTCGATCTCCAGGCAGTAGCCTGGCAGGCCGCTGCTTTGCAGCGCGTCGCGCACATCGTCGACGAAGTCCGGCCGCGTCAGCTGCCGCGCCGAGACATTGACCGCCATGCGCACCGGGCGCAGGCCGCTGTCGTACCATTGCGCCGCCTGGCGGCAGGCTTCGCCCAGCACCCAGCGCCCCAGCGGCACCACCAGGCCGGTGTCCTCGGCGATGGGGATGAAGCGCGAGGGCATGATCAGGCCGTGTTCCGGATCGCGCCAGCGCACCAGCGCCTCGCAGCCCAGCAGGCGTTCGCCGCTCATATTGAATTGCGGCTGATAAACCAGGTAGAGCTCGCCGTGTTCGATGGCGCGGCGCAGCCGGGTTTCCAGATGCAGCCTTTCGGCCACTTCCACGTTCATTTCCCGGGTGTAGAAGCGGAAAGTGCTGCGGCCGTGCGCCTTGGCGTGGTACATGGCGAGATCGGCGTTCATCAGCAGGTTCTGCAGATCGCGGCCGTCGTCCGGCATCAGGCTGATGCCGATGCTGCAGCTGACGTTGAGCTGATGGGCGCCGATGTCGAAGGGCCGCTGCATCGCGGCCAGCACGCGCTCGGCCACTTGCGCGGCCTCGCCGGGCTGGTCGATGGACGGCAGGATCAGCACGAACTCGTCGCCGCCGGTGCGGCCGACGGTGTCCAGCGCGCCCACTGCGGCGCTTAGGCGGCCGGCCGCCTGCTTCAGCAATTCGTCGCCCAGGCCGTGGCCCAGGGTGTCGTTGATGTTCTTGAAGTGGTCCAGATCGACGAAGAGCACCGCCAGCTGGCCCTGACGCAACTCGGCCTGACGGATGGCCTGCTGCAGCCGGTCGTTGATCAGCACGCGGTTGGGCAGATCGGTCAGCGCGTCGTATTCGGCCAGATGCTGCACCCGCGCCTCCTGCTCCTTGCGTTCGGAGATGTCGGTGAACAGCGCCACATAGTGGCTGATCTCGCCCTGTTCGTTCTGCAGCACGCTGATGTTCAGCCATTCCGGGAAGATGTCGCCGTTCTTGCGACGGTTCCAGATCTCGCCGGACCACTGGCCGCGCTGGGTCAGCTGCTGCCACATGTTTTCGAAGAAGGCCGGTTCGTGACGGCCGGAGGCGAGCAGGGCGGGAGTCTGGCCCAGCGCCTCGGCCTCCTCGTAGCCGGTGATCGCGCAGAAGGCGCGGTTGACCGCCAGGATGCGGTTGTCCGGGTCGGTGACCAGGATGGCCTCGTTGCTGGATTCGAACACCTTGGCGGCCAGGCGCAGCTGGCGGTCGGTCTGGCGGCGCGCGGTGATGTCCCGGCCGGTGGCGCACAGATAGTCTTCGCCCTGGTAGTTGAGCGGACTGACGGTGACTTCCAGCCATTGCTCCTCGCCGCAGCACTGCAGCCGGGCGTCGAAGGTGTGGGGCAGGGCGTCCGCGGCCGGGCGGAACAGCGCGCGGGTCAGCGTCGCGGCGTCGCAACCGCAATCCAGCCGTTGGCGCGCCGCCTGGTTGCAGTAGACGATGTCGCCGGCGGCGTTGCGCAGCGCGATCAGATCGGTGGCGTTGTCCACCATGAAGTGGCTGAGGCGCAGATCGCGCGAGCGCTGTTCCAGCGAGAGGTGGCTTTGCTGCAAGTCCTGGCGGTAGCGCTGCACCAGCGCGTTGAGCCAGCGCAGGAAGAACCAGCAGAAAGCGGCGGCGACCAAGAGGGCGGCCAGGGTCAGCAGCAGGGTGGCGACGATGCGTTCGCGCAGACTGCGCTCCAGTTCCTGGCGCGCTCGCTGGCTGCTGTCTTCTATCGATTGCACGCGCAGGCTGGTGACCAGGGTCCAGTCCCAGCCGGGCAGCTGGCGCGCGTAGGACAGATAGCGTTCGCCTTGCGGCGCGTCCAGGCTGCTGATCAGGTATTCCATGAAGCCGCCTTGCTTGCCGCGGCGGATCAGTTCGGCGATGCGGCCGCGGTCGGCGCCGGGCAGGGCGGAGTAGTGCTTGCCGTTCATCGCCGGATTGGACGGGTCCAGCAGGATCACGCCGTGGCGGTCTATGATCATGAAGTCGCCGCTGTCGTGGCCGAAGCGCATGCGCGCCAGCATCTCCAGGCCTTGCTTCTGCATGTCGGTTTCGACGTTGTTCAGGTATTCGCCGCTGCCTATCAGCCAGTTGTAGGGGCCGAAGCGGCGGGCGTAGGCGACTTTCTCGCTCATCTCGCCGCGGCCCGGCTGGTACCAGCGGTAGGAGCTGAAGCCGCGCTGTTGCGGGTTGTCCACCGATTCGATCAGCGCGCGCATGATGTAGCGGCCCTGATCGTCGCGGTTGGCCAGCAGCGAGCCGCCCTCCAGCTGCGGCGCGGTGGGCAGCAGCACGCAGCGTCCGTCCAGGCCGTCGATGAAGAAATAGCCGCGGCCGTCGAAGTAGCGCAGCGGCCGCAGCGCCTCCGCGATCAGCCGCTGCACCTGATGCGGCGGGCGGCGCAGGCGTTCCTGGCGCCAGATGGCGTCGGCTAGGTTCCAGGCCTGGTCCACCTGTTCGCGCAGCCTTTGCTTCAGGGTGTCGTTGGTGCGTTCGCGCAGCGCGGACAGGGTTTGCGCGGCGTGGTCGGCGTAGGAGCGCAGGTAGTCGCGCGCGCGCGCGTAAGCGTCCTGGCGTATGGTGTGCTGGCGGGCCTGGAAATCGTTCCAGCTGCTCAGCAGGAAGTAGCTGGACAAGGTCAGCGCCAGCATGAACACAATGGCGAGCGTGCCAAACAATTGCAGACGGGACAGCTTGGCCTGATTCAACTCCATGTTTTTGTCGTTATCGCTCGATGGACCCGCCAGTATAAGGGATTATCGCGTTTGTCATGGCAAAATGTCGGGCCGGCCGGGGCGGAATCGGGTAGAATGGCGGCCGGAAGTTGGCCAGACAGTCGCTGCGTTCGTTCGCAAGAACGGACGGGGAGGAAAGTCCGGGCTCCGCAGAGCAGGATGCCGGTTAATGGCCGGACGTCGTGAGGCGATGGAAAGTGGCGCAGAGAGCTGAACCGCCGATGGCCGGAGGAAGCGTCCGCAAGGACGTGGACTCTTGATTTCGCCGCGCAAGCGGCGAGACGGATCAGGCAAGGGTGAAAAGGTGTACTGGCCGGGCGAGAGCCCGGTCGGACAGATAGGGTGTGGTGCCCTATTCTGCGGTAAGAGCGCACCGCGGACGTGGTAACACGGACGGCAGGCAAAACCCCATCCGGAGCAAGACCAAATAGGGGGAATTGACGTTGCTCGCGTATATCCCCGGGTAGGTCGCTTGAGCCTGTCGGTAACGGCAGGCCTAGAGGAATGACTGTCCAACGACAAGACCCGGCTTATCGGCCAACTTCCACCTCATCCCCGCGACCCCATGGCTTGACGCTATGGGGTTTGCTCAAAAAATAAGCAAAAAAAATCCACGTTCCTGGGAAAAAGCTTTACAATACCGGCCCTTCAGTCAGCTATCCCAGAGTTTCGCAAGCATGCGCATTGGTTCGTACACATTGAAAAACCGGCTGATCGTGGCGCCCATGGCCGGGGTGACGGATAGACCGTTCCGCATGCTGTGCAAGCAATTGGGCGCCGGCATGGCGGTATCGGAAATGATCACCTCCAACAAGGCGCTGTGGACCACGGCCAAGACCTTGCGTCGCGCCGACCACGCCGGCGAGGTGGAGCCGATCTCGGTGCAGATCGCCGGCTCCGATCCGGCGCAGATGGCCGAGGCGGCGCGGCTCAACGTGGAGCGCGGCGCGCAGATCATCGACATCAATATGGGCTGTCCGGCCAAGAAGGTGTGCAATGTGGCCGCCGGCTCGGCCTTGCTGCGCGACGAGGCGCTGGTGGGACGCATCCTGGAAGCGGTGGTCAAGGCGGTGGACGTGCCGGTGACGCTGAAGACGCGCACCGGCTGGAGCCCGGAACACCGCAACGCGCTGCGGGTGGCCAAGCTGGCCGAGGATTGCGGCATCGCCGCGCTGGCCTTGCACGGCCGCACTCGCGAGGACATGTATCGCGGCGCGGCCGAGTACGACACGATACGCGAGGTGAAGCGGCAGATCCGGATTCCGCTGATCGCCAACGGCGACATCGATACCCCGCAGAAAGCACAGTGGGTGCTGGAACATACCGGCGCCGATGCCATCATGATAGGACGGGCGGCCCAGGGCAGGCCGTGGATTTTCCGCGAAATCCAGCATTTTCTGGAGAGCGGCGAATGCCTGCCGCCGCCGGAAGTGAGCGAGATCCGCCAGCTCTTGCTGGGGCATCTGGATGAGCTATACCAGTTTTACGGCGAATATTCGGGCTGCCGCATCGCCCGCAAGCACATCGCCTGGTACACCAAGGGACTGCAGGGCGGCAACGCGTTCCGCCAGCAGATGTACCAACTCGAGTCCACGGCGGAGCAGCGCTTGGCCGTGGCGGCCTATTTCGACCGTTTGGCCGGGGACTCTGAACGGCTGGTGTATTTGGATGGCGCTGGGGAAGCGTTGGACCACGACTCGGAGACGGTGGTGGATGGCTAATTCCAATCAGACTTGGACAGAATAATAACCATGCAGAACAATGACCATATCTCGCAGTCGGTGCGGCTGGCGATGGAACAGTATTTCAGGGACCTGGATGGCGAGAACCCCTCCGCCATCTACGACATGGTGTTGGCTTGCGTGGAAAAGCCATTGCTCGAGGTGGTGCTGATACACACCCAGGGCAATCAGACCCGGGCGGCGGAGTTGCTGGGATTGAACCGCAACACCCTGCGTAAAAAGATGAAGTCTTATGATTTGATATGAAGACAAACCGGCCATACCGAATAGGGTGGCCGGTTTTTTTTGTGTTCCTTTTTAGTTAACGCGGTAGAGAACCATGAGCAAAATCGAACGCGCGCTGATCAGCGTCTCCGACAAGAGCGGCATTCTGGAATTCGCCCAGGCCCTGGCTTCCCAAGGGGTGCACATCCTGTCCACAGGCGGCACCGCCAAACTGCTGGCCGACGCCGGCGTGCCGGTGACCGAGGTGTCCGACTACACCGGCTTCCCGGAAATGCTGGACGGCCGGGTCAAGACCCTGCATCCGAAAGTGCATGGCGGCATCCTGGGCCGCCGCGACCTGCCGGAGCATGTGGCCAAGATGGCCGAGCATGAGATCGGCAACATCGATCTGGTTTGCGTCAACCTCTACCCGTTCGAAGCCACCATCGCCAATCCGGACTGCGAACTGGAAGACGCGATCGAGAACATCGACATCGGCGGCCCGACCATGGTGCGTTCCGCCGCCAAGAACTGGGCGCACGTGGCCATCGTCACCGACGCCGCCGATTACGCGGCGCTGGCGGAGGAGATGCGCGCCAACGGCGGCGCGCTGTCCAAGGCCACCCGCTTCGAATTGGCCAAGAAGGCCTTCACCCACACCGCGGCCTACGACGGCGCGATTTCCAACTACCTGACCAGCCTGGCCGACGGCGCGCTGGCGGGCAAGCCGGAACGCGTGGCCTTCCCCAAGCGCCTCAACGCCCAGTTCGTCAAAGTGCAGGACATGCGCTACGGCGAGAACCCGCACCAGGCGGCCGCCTTCTATCGCGATCTGGACCCGGCCGCCGGCTCCATCGCCAATTACCGTCAGCTGCAGGGCAAGGAACTGTCCTATAACAACATCGCCGACGCCGACGCCGCCTGGGAGGCGGTGAAGACCTTCGACGACACCGCCTGCGTCATCGTCAAGCACGCCAACCCCTGCGGCGTGGCGGTGGCGGGCGACACCTTGAGCGCCTACCGGCTGGCTTTCGCCACCGACACCACCAGCGCCTTCGGCGGCATCATCGCCTTCAACCGCCCGGTGGACGCCGCCACGGTGGAAGCGGTGACCGGCCAGTTCCTGGAAGTGTTAATCGCGCCGGCTTTCACCGAGGAAGCCAAGGCCGTGATCGCCGCCAAGAAGAATGTGCGCGTGCTGGAAATCCCGCTGGAGATCGGCGCCAACCGCTTCGAACTGAAGCGCGTCGGCGGCGGCGTGCTGGTGCAGACGCCGGACATCCGCAATGTGGGCCTGGACGAATTACGCGTGGTGACCCAGCGTCAACCGACGCCGCAGGAGCTGTCCGATCTGCTGTTCGCCTGGCGCGTGGCCAAATATGTGAAGTCGAATGCAATTGTTTTCTGTAAAAATGGTCAGACTGCCGGTATCGGCGCCGGCCAGATGAGCCGCGTCGATTCCACCCGCATCGCCGCGCGCAAGGCGGCCGACGCCGGCTTGAGCCTGCAGGGCGCGGTGGCGTCGTCCGACGCCTTCTTCCCCTTCCGCGACGGCATCGACGTGATCGCCGAGCAGGGGATCAAGGCCATCATTCAGCCGGGCGGTTCGATGCGCGACGAAGAAGTGTTCGCCGCCGCCGACGAGCACGGCATCGCGATGGTGCTGACCGGGGTGCGTCACTTCCGCCACTGAGCGGTTCCGATTAACCGGAGGAGGCCGGCATGCCGGCTTCTTTACATGGATTTGTTGTTTTTCCGATGAGAGCAATTGTTTGTTGGCTGGGCGCCGGCTTGTTGGCGTCCGCCAGCCTGGCGGCGCAGGCCGAAGAGACGGCCGCCGAGCCGCAAGGTTTCTGGCAACGCGGCCGCGCCAATATCGAGGCGACCTGGCGTTCCGACCAGTACGAGTTGTACGTGCCGGCGGTGACGTGGCACAACCGCGCCTTCTACGATAGAGAGAAGATCCGGCAATTCAACGAACGGCCGTGGGGCTTGGGCGCGGGACGTTATCGCTACGACGCCGACGGCGACTGGCACGCGGTGTACGCGATGGCCTTCCTGGATTCGCACAAGGATGTCGAGCCCTTCGTCGGCTACGCCTTCCAGAAAGTATGGCGCCCATTGGACGGCTGGCGCTTGGGCGCGGGCTTTACCGCCGGCGTCACCGCGCGCTCGGACTACAGCTACGCGCCCTTGCCGGCGGTGCTGCCGCTGGTGTCGGTGGAATACCGCCGCCTGGCCTTGCAGGCCACTTATATCCCGGGCGGGCACAATAACGGCAATGTCTTGTTCGCCTGGCTGCGTTGGCAGTTGGGCTGAGTGAAGAATCCGGCGCGTTGCGACGCGCCGTAAAAACGAGTGGAGCATCGAACATGAAAGTACTGGTTATCGGCTCCGGCGGACGCGAGCACGCGCTGGCCTGGCGCATCGCCAAGTCGCGCCGGGTATCCAAGGTCTTCGTCGCGCCCGGCAACGCCGGCACCGCGCTGGACCCCAATCTGACCAACGTCGAGCTCGGCAGCGTGGCGGAGTGGGTGGCTTTCGCCAAGCAGGAGAAGATCGAACTGACGGTGGTGGGCCCGGAAGCGCCGCTGGCGGCCGGCGTGGTCGACGCCTTCCGCGCCGAAGGGCTGCGAATCTTCGGCCCCACCCAGTATTGCGCGCAGCTGGAAAGCTCCAAGGATTTCGCCAAGGCCTTCATGAAGCGCCACGGTATTCCCACCGCCGCGTACGAAACCTTTAGCGACGCCGCCGCCGCCCATGCCTATGTCGACGCCAAGGGCGCGCCCATCGTGATCAAGGCCGACGGCCTGGCCGCCGGCAAGGGCGTGGTGGTGGCGCTGACGCTGGACGAGGCGCACGCCGCCATCGACGATATGCTGGTGGGCAACAAGATGGGCAGCGCCGGCGCGCGCGTGGTGATCGAGGACTTCCTGCAGGGCGAGGAGGCCAGCTTCATCGTGATGGTGGACGGCGACCACGTGTTGCCGATGGCCACCAGCCAGGACCACAAGCGCTTGCTGGATCAGGATCAGGGCCCGAACACCGGCGGCATGGGCGCCTACAGCCCGGCGCCGGTAGTGACGCCGGCGGTGCACAACCGGGTGATGCGCGAAATCATCCTGCCCACGGTGCTGGGCATGAAGAAGGACGGCCACAGCTATACCGGCTTCCTCTACGCCGGGCTGATGATAGACGCGCAGGGCAATCCTTACACCATCGAGTTCAACTGCCGCTTCGGCGATCCGGAAACCCAGCCCATCATGGCGCGTCTGAAGTCGGACTTCACCGTGTTGCTGGAAGCCGGCGTCAACGGCCGCCTGAACCAGGTGGAGGCGGAATGGGACCGGCGCGTGGCCTTGGGCGTGGTGCTGGCGGCCGAAGGCTATCCGGAAGCGCCGCGCAAGGGCGATCTGATCAGCGGCCTGCCGCCGGAGAGCGAGGACGGCATGGTGTTCCACGCCGGCGTCAGCCTGGACGCGGACAAGCAGCTGCGCAGCAACGGCGGCCGCGTGTTGTGCGCGGTGGGCCTGGGCGACAGCGTCAAAATGGCGCAGGGCAAGGCTTACGTGCTGGCCGACCAGATTCAGTTCGCCGGCAAGCAGATGCGCCGCGACATCGGCGCGCGCGCTATCGGCCGCAAACATTAGCGTCTTGCCGCTTGATAGAGAAACAGCGCCGCAAGCGGCGCTGTTTTCATTTTCGGGCTTGGTTCCGGCTCAGCCCAGTTCGGCCTGGCGCAGGCCGGGCGCGGCACCGTCCTTGGCCGACAGTTGCGGCTCGCCGTCCAGCGGCCAGGCAATGGCCAGCTCCGGATCGTTCCAGGCGATGGAACGCTCCAGCTCCTTGAACCAATAGTCGGTGGTGTTGTACAGGAACTCGGCGCTGTCCGACAGGGTAAGGAAGCCGTGAGCGAAACCGGGCGGCACCCAGAGCTGACGTTTATTGGCGGCGGACAGGTAGGTGCCCACCCATTGGCCGAAACTGGCGGAGCCGGGGCGGATGTCGACGGCGACGTCGAAGACTTCGCCGGCGATCACCCGCACCAGCTTGCCCTGGGCGTGTGGCGCCAGCTGATAGTGCAGGCCGCGCAGCACGTCCTTGGTGGAGCGGCTGTGATTGTCCTGGACGAAGGGCGCGGGGCAGCCGACGGCGGCTTCGAAACGCTGTTGATTGAAACTTTCGAAAAAGAAGCCGCGTTCGTCGCCGAATACGGCAGGTTCGATGATTTTGACGTCGGGAATGCTGGTGTCGATGATGTTCATGTATCGCTCGTCAAGATCAATAGACCGGCTGATCCAGCATCGCCAGCAGATAGCGGCCGTAGCCGGTCTTCTGCAGCGGTTTGGCCAGTCGGCGTACCTGCTCGTCGCCTATCCAGCCGGAGCGGTAGGCCACTTCCTCCGGGCAGGCCACTTTCAGGCCCTGACGGTTTTCTATGGTGGCGATGAACTGGCTGGCTTCCAGCATGGATTCATGGGTGCCGGTGTCCAGCCAGGCGTAGCCGCGGCCCATGGTCTGCACCGAGAGCTGGCCCTGTTGCAAATAGACGTTGTTGACGTCGGTGATCTCCAGTCCGCCGCACGGCGAGGGCTTGATCGCCTTGGCGATGTCCACCACCTGCTCGTCGTAGAAGTACAGGCCGGTCACCGCGTAATTGGACTTGGGTTGCGCCGGCGTTTCCTCGATGGACTGCGCCTTGCCGTCGGCGTCGAAGGCCACCACGCCGTAGCGTTCTGGGTCGTTGGCGCGGTAGGCGAACACGCTGGCGCCGCTGCGCTTGGCGTTGTCGTCCTGCAGCAAGGCGGAAAAGTCGTGGCCGTAATAGATGTTGTCACCCAGCAGCTGTTCGACGCGAGGCGTGTGCTGTGGGTGGAGATGATCAGGATCTCGCGGATGCCGGCCAGCATCAGCGTGGTCAGCGGATAGTAGATCATCGGTTTGTCGTAGATGGGCGGCAATTGTTTGCTGACGGAAATGGTGGCCGGGTACAGCCGGGTGCCGGAGCTGCCGGCCAGGATGATGCCTTTGCGTGCCTGAGTCATTGAATGTCTTTCTGTTGCGGCTGGGCGCTAAGTTCGGCCAGCACTTGTTTGACGCCGCTTTCCCAGTGCGGCAGCGCAAGGCCGAAGGTCTGCCGCAGCTTGGCGCAGTCCAGCCGGGAGTTGGCGGGGCGGGGCGCCGGCAATGGATAGTCGGCGGTGGTGATCGGCTCGATGTCGGCCGGAGACAGCCGCAGCGCATAGCCCAGTCTGCCGGCCTCGGCCACCAGGAAGCGGGCGTAGCCGTGCCAGCTGGTTTCGCCCTGCGCCGCCAGGTGGTAGCTGCCGTAGGCGAAGCCGGCCGGGTCGCGCAGATAGTCGCGCAGCAGGGCCACGGTGACGTCGGCGATCAAGGCGGTGGAGGTGGGCGCGCCGATCTGATCCGCCACCACCTTCAGGCTGTCGCGCTCCTGCGCCAGGCGCAGAATGGTCTTCAGAAAGTTGCCGCCATGGGCGCCGAACACCCAGCTGGTGCGCAGAATCAAGTGCCGCGGCGCGGCGGCGCGCACCGCCTCCTCGCCCGCCCATTTGCTTTGGCCGTAGACCGAGCGCGGCCGCGCCGGGTCGTCCTCGCGCCAGGGCTGTTCGCCGGCGCCGTCGAATACGTAGTCGGTGGAGTAGTGCAGCAAGAGCGCCTGGTGCTGAGCCGCCCATTGCGCCAGCAGCGCCGGCGCGGCGGCGTTGACCGCATGCGCCTGTTCCGCCTCGCTCTCGGCGCGGTCCACCGCGGTGTAGGCGGCGGGATTGACGATGATGTCGGGCTGGTGGCGTTCCAGCGCCTGGCGGATGCTGTCTGCCCGGCTCAGGTCCAGTTCGGCCCGGCTGAGCGCGACGACCTCGCCCAGCGGCGTCAGCGCGGTCCGCAACCGATGGCCGAGCTGGCCGTTGACCCCGGTCAGCAGAATGGTGGGTGAGCGCTCAGCCATAGTGCTGGTTCACCCAGTCGCGATAAGCGCCGCTGCTGACGTTGGCGACCCAGTCCTGATGTTGCAGATACCAGGCCACGGTTTTGCGGATGCCGCTGTCGAAGGTTTCCTGCGGTTTCCAGCCCAATTCGCGCTCCAGCTTGCGCGCGTCTATCGCGTAGCGGCGGTCGTGGCCGGGGCGGTCGGCGACGAAGGCGATCTGTTCGGCGTAGCGGCGCGCCGGGTCGGCTTGAGGCGCCAACTCGTCCAGCAGCGCGCAGATCGTTTTGACCACGTCCAGATTGGTTTTCTCGTTCCAGCCGCCGACATTATAGGTTTCGCCGGGCACGCCGGCTTCCAGCACGCGGCGGATGGCGCTGCAATGGTCTTTGACGTAGAGCCAGTCGCGCACCTGGCTGCCGTCGCCGTAGATGGGCAGGGGCTTGCCGGCCAGGGCGTTGAGGATCACCAGCGGAATCAGCTTCTCCGGGAAGTGATAGGGGCCGTAGTTGTTGCTGCAATTGGTGGTCAGCACCGGCAGGCCGTAAGTGTGGTGCCAGGCGCGCACCAGGTGGTCGGACGCGGCCTTGGACGCCGAGTAGGGACTGTTGGGCTCATAGCGGTGGCGCTCGGAGAAGGGCGCGTCGTCGGGTCCCAGCGTGCCGTAGACTTCGTCGGTGGAGACGTGCAGCAGGCGGAAGGCGGCGCGGTCCGCGTCCGCCAGCCCTGTCCAGTAGCCGCGCACGCTCTCCAGCAGATTGAAGGTGCCCACCACATTGGTCTGGATGAAGTCGCCCGGTCCGTGGATGGAGCGGTCGACATGGCTTTCCGCGGCGAAATTGAGCACCGCGCGCGGCTGGTGTTCGGCCAGCAGGGCGTCGAGCAGCGCGCGGTCGCCGATGTCGCCGCGCACGAAGACATGGCGCGGGTCCTGTCCCAGGGTTTTCAGGGTGTCGAGATTGCCGGCGTAGGTCAGCGCGTCGAGATTGATGATGCGCTCATCGCTCTGCGCCAGCCAGTCCAGCACGAAATTGCCGCCGATGAAGCCGGCGCCGCCAGTGACCAAAATGCTCATATTGTTCTTTCAGTGTTGCTGCGTGCTCAAAATTTAGTACAGTAGGCCTCTATGCCTAGGGCCTGTTCAAAGTCTCGCGAGCCAGAGCGAGGCAAGGCGAAAACCGCTGAAAAAGCGGAATGCACGCGTAGGTACATCAGCATTTCAAAGCCGTTTCCAACGCCTCTGGCCAACTGTTCCACTGAAGCATTGCAGACTTTGAACCGCTTCTTAGGGTAGCGTCTCCACGATGGACTTACCCAAGCATGAAACTGAGCCTCTGATTTTGAGTTTAAATCTTCGAGAGTTCAACACGTAACTTGAGAGTTTGCTCATTATTGCTTGAGCGGGAGCATTGCGGACGGAAAGGCTGTGGGATGCTCAGTGGCGTAAGCGATGTACCTTTATCTCACGCGTCCCAATAGCCGCCGCCGCAGAGAACTGCGCTTAGCTAGCGCTATCGGGCTTCGGGTTTAAGCGGCGCTGAGCGCGGCTCAAGAGCAATGTTTGCTCCAGCCAAGGCGAATAGCCAAAGTAAGCGCCGTTCAGTTGGGTATGTTTGACGAGATAGGAGCGCAGTTTCCGGTACAGCCAAGCCTGAGGCGGCGGCGGCCGGCTCCAGAATTGATGCAGCCCGGTTTGGCAAGTCAGGCCGGGAATATCGTGTAGCGCCCGCCCCAAGGTGATCAGGGGCTTGTCGTGATGCAAGGCGGACAAGCCTACGGTGCTATTGATGGTGACGACGCCCAGGCTATGTTTCAGCAAGCTGGGCAAATGACCGTCGTGCATATAGTACACGCGGGACGCGATACGGTTTTGTCTGGCCAGCCTGGCTATATAGGCCGAATAGTTTCTATGGCCCCGATCCAGCGGATGGTGTTTCAACACCAGAGCCGTATGTTGCGGGGCGTGTTGGGCAAAAGAAAAGATCACCTCCGCGATGAATTCGCGCACATCCGAGTAAGGGCTATGGTGCAATACCTGGCTGTCGTTGAAGACCTGCAAGGGAACCAGAAAATAGCGTTGGTCCCATTCGCGCAGGATATGGCGACGCAGTCTGTGCTCCAAGGCCTGATACAGCGCTTTGCGCCAGCCGGCGCGCAGCCAGAAGAAGCATTCGCGAAAAGGGGAGAAGTCCTTGTGATGCCGATAATGCGGGTAGCGCGCGCGCCAACACCAGCCTGCAACATAGTAGCGGGCGGCGTCGAAGGCCATCCGGCGAAAAGACGCTCTGGTGGGCGTGGGGGCCGGCGGCTGGCTGGCTTCGTATCGCAGCATCGCGGCCGGATTGGCGGCCAAGCGGGAGTGGGCGTTGACCCCGTCCTGTTCCAGCGTGATGTAGTCGGGGCGCAGATAACCTTCCTCGAAGGCGTAGAAGGCTATGGCCTGTTCCTTGCAGACCCGGGCCGCTAGGCTGTGGTAGCGGCGGCAATCGCCGAAGCAGACGACGGCGTCGATACGCTGGGCCCGTAAAAACGCCTGTAGCCAGGGGGGGAAATCCTCCAGCCGCCCGCGGTAGTCGGTGGCGTCCAGATGCCGGTGATATAGCCGGTCCCCGCCGTTGAAATTAATCTTGGCCACGTGCGCGCCGTGGCGATTCAACCAACTGGCCAGTTGATTGAAGAAATGGCCCATCGGCCCTTGCAAGAGCAGCAGGCGTTGATGGGAGAGCAGGGCTTGAGCGGCGAGCATGACGGGCGCGAGCTCAAAGCAGCGTGCGCAGCAGGCCCAGGCCCTTGCGCCACTGTCTCGCCAGCCAGTGCGAGCGGGTTTGAGCGGGTCCGAGTGACTGCTTGCGCCGCCACAGGTGTTCTACCACGGCTTCGGCTCTGGCAAAGCCCGGCTGACCCGGAATCACATAACGAGGGTAGGCAATCAGCGTTCCATAGACCAACTGCTCGAGAGTGAGCCGGCGTTGCCTATGGGGCAAGGGTCTTAGGTCTTGGGTCAGGCCCCAGCCGGCATAGAAAGGCATGCCGTAGCAATGCACCGGCTTGCCGCGCAGCAGGGCTTCGAAGCCTGTCAGGGAGGTCATGGTGTGGACTTCGTCCGCGACGGCCAGGCAGGCCAGGATGTCGGCCCTGGCCGCCACTTGGTCCGCCAAGCGGGCCGTTTCCTGATCGGGGATGGCTCCGCGCCGGTTGCCGGAGGCGACATCGGGGTGGGGCTTGTAGATCAGCCAGGCATGAGGACGCCGCCGGCGCACTTCGCGCAACAGCGATAGATTGTCTGTGAGCCAGGGGGAAGCTTCGCGGAGGGAGGCGTCGTCTTCCACTTGGCCGGGAATCAGGACAATGGTTTTTCCTGCGGCCTCGGTGGAGAGCTCAAACGCGGCGCCCACATTGTATTTGCTGATTCCCTGTTCCAGCAGCCGCAGCCTGAGGCGCTGGGCACGGAGAATCTGCAGAGGCTCCGGTTCGAGTTCGCCGAGCAGCTGTTCCAGGCGAGAGGAGGGCGTCGGCGCGTAATAGAGGCCGGCGTCGTCCACCACCACGGATAAGGGCGGCTGCAAATCGGAGCCCAACCCGAGAGAACGGATGAATCCGTCTTCCATTCTGAGCAAGGGCAGGCCGCGCCGTGCCGCCAGAGCGGCGGCGTCCCGCGCCATGCCCCAGGCTACCAGCTTGCTGTCTGGAGGCAGCCGCGGCGGCAATCGGTCTGGTCTGGAGATGAAACGGATCTGGTTGCCGGGCTGTTTCAGAAAGGGCCACACCACCGCGCGTTTCCACCAACTCATGCCCATGCACCACAGTACGCCGCTGGTCTGCCGGCGCAAGCTTCGGTTTAAATGAATCCACTCCGCCACATCGAAGAAGGTGCCAGCTTCGCCGGTTTCCGGATGAATATAGCGGGCGTATTGCAGATAGGCGGCGTGAAACAACTCTTCCAAGGTTCGGCGGCCGTGTCGGCGCCGTTTTAGCGTGGACATCTCAGGATGGCGGTCATCGGTCAGCCCCCAGCCCGCATACCAGGGCATGCCGAAACAGACGACCCGGCAGCCGGCGATCAAGGCTTCGAAGCCCATGTGGGAGGTGGCGGTGTACACCACGTCAACCTGGGCCAGCAGTGATTGGGGACAGGCGTCTTCTGCGATCGAGCGGATGCCGGGAGGCGGGTGCGGTAGATAGCCTCGTTTCTTGCCGGCCACCACGTCGGGATGCGTCTTTACCCAGATTTCCGCTGTGGGGTGTTCGCGGCAGGCGGCTTCCAGCATGGCTTGGAAAGTGAGCGCGTCCGCGCCGCCCAACTGGACGGATACATCGCCTGTCGTTTGATCCAGCACTAATACGCGTGGGCGGCCGTTTTTGGGGGGCAAGGCAAGGGCTGGGGCGTGGTTGTATTTGGAGAGCCGGTCACGGCGCATCCGTTTCAGGCCGCATTGAGCGTCCAGTTGCTCGGATGGGGATAGCGATGTCGAAGCAATTAGCCGTTCCAACTGTGATGAATGGCCAGCGTCATAGTAGATGCCTATCTCGTCTATCAGCAGAGACAGAGGCGGCTCGCCGTTGACGCCTAGGCCGAGCGAGCGCAGAAAGCCATCCTCCAGTGCGATATAAGGCAGGCCGCGCTGTAGCGCAAAGGCGCGGGCGCGACGAGCGGATGGGCGCAAGCCCCAACCGACCACGGCTGTCAGAGGGCTAGTTGGGAGTAGCAGCGGCCAGCGGCGATGGCAGACCGGCAGACCGGTCAACTCCTGCAGATGAGGAATACGGGCAATGCCATGTGAAAGAACGGCAATTGTCACCGCAGGTTTTCCGCCAAAAAAGCGGAGAATGCTTGATGCGTTTCAGGGTGTTTTAAGCCAAATTTTACAGTCGCTTGCAGATAACCCAGTTTGGAGCCGCAGTCATAGCGAATGCCTTGTAGTGGAAGTGCCAGTACTGGTTCATCCTTAATGAGGGCCGCAATGCCATCGGTCAGTTGAATTTCACCGCCTACTCCGGGTTTCAAATGCCTAAGTCTGTCAAAAACACCTGGTGTCAGGATATAGCGCCCCACTACGGCCAGCGTGGAAGGCGCTACGGAGGGGTGAGGCTTCTCCACAATGCTGGTGATACGTTGCACGTTCTCATCCTGCATGGATGTTTCCACAATACCGTAAGAGCGGGTGGCTTCGCGCGGCACGTTTTCCACTCCTAGGATAGAAGTGGGCTGCTGTTCATATAGCTTTACCATTTGCGCCAAGGCACCAGGCTCACTGTCTATCAGATCATCAGCCAGAATCACGGCAAATGGTTCATTGCCTACCGCTGGCTGGGCACACAATACGGCATGCCCTAGTCCCAGCGCTTCGGCTTGACGGATATATAGACAGGAGACATGCGGTGGCAGGATGCCTTGCGCCAGTGGCAAAAGTTTGTGTTTGTTGCGCAGCTCCAGTTCGGTTTCCAGCTCGTAAGCTTTGTCGAAATGGTCTTCGATGCTCCGCTTGTTGCGGCCGGTGATGAAAATGAGCTCAGTCATGCCGGCTGCAATCGCCTCCTCCACCGCGTATTGAATCAGAGGCTTGTCGACAATTGGCAGCATTTCCTTGGGGCTGGCCTTGGTGGCCGGTAAAAACCGCGTACCCATGCCGGCTACGGGGAAAACAGCCTTTTTAATTCTGCGTGTCATGAGAGTATCCGGATGTTATCAAAAATTAAGTTACTGTGAGCGCAGGGTTGACAAGCTTTGTAGCGCGTCGTTTGGTTCTACAAGAATTTTGCTTGGCGCGGAAAAGGGCCTCTGCTGTAATGCAGTGATAATGTCTGCATTGATTCTGGGCACTTGTTTGCGTGAGAGCATTTCGAGATGCCAGTTGGACCAAGCCTCCCAGTAAGCGAGCCGCTGTGGAGATATGGCGGTATCTGAATACCCGGTATCGCTTGCGGTCATCAGTGAATTTGGGCGGTGGCAGCCTAACGTCAATGGTTGGCGGATTTTCTTGATCGCTTTGGTACCGAACACCACACGTAGTCGAGCCAGAAACTCGCTGTCCGCTCCTGTTCGGACACAGTCCCATGGTCCCGTTGCATACAAAACTCGCTCACGCCGAAACAGTGGGGAAGCCGGATTGAGGCGCATGAGTGGATGCACAGGGCGGGCATAAAATACGCCATCGTCCTGAATGCGTACCCAGTTGGAGGTTGTGCAGATAAGCCGGCTATCCGCCAATAATGGAGTCACCTGTCGGGCAATTCTTTCCGGATGCATCCAGTCATCCGAGTCGTGGCAAGTGACAAACTCGCCTTTGGCGCGTTCCAAGCCGATGCGCTTGGCAATATAGGTACCGACATTCTTCGGTAAGCGAATCACTTGTACTCGTGTATCGCGCTTGGCAATAGCAGTAAGCAGGTCTGGCGTTTGATCGTCGCTGGCATCATCCACCACGATTAATTCCAAATTCCGATAACTTTGCGCTAATACGGATTCGATAGCTGCCAGTGCGCGGGTACCCGTCCGGAATGTTGTCATAAGCACAGAGACCAATGGACCGATGACCGAAGTACTAGCATGGAGAACCGTCACGTTCAGTATAGAAGGTGGCTGTGACGTATCGAGTAGCCACAATCGGGGTACCTCATACGCGGCTAGAAAGGCATTGAGCCGATGCAGTTGGTCTAGGGGTGTTCCTCCGTCTGCATTAGTGAGCAATAGATATAGTTCAGGTTCTTGTTGCAGGGAGTGTTGCGACTGGTTCCGAAGCAGGTGTTGAGCCTCCATAGTTTTGCCGTTCCGTAATAGGGCTGCGGCTAATAAAGTGGAGGGGGGAGCCGGGCTGTTTTTTAACAAGGATAGTGCCTCTTCTGGCAAGAATGGTAAAAGCGCATCGGCCAGAGCAATGTCGTGTTGTCGCCAGCAAGCTTGCTGGCGGAATCGTTTCAACATCTGCCGTGCCATTGCCATTTGGCCGCAGGCAGCTAACGACACTGTTTTAGCAAACACCCCACGCCAACCCAGTTTGTGGGATACGGCTTGAGAAACTGTCAGGTAGGCCCCCAATTGATAAAATGCCCATAGCTTACAATTTGTCAGTGCCCAGTTTTGAGTGGATGGAAGAGAGGACAGGGCTTTTACGAAGTGATTTTTATTGAAGTGCCAAATAAAGTGAAGCATATATTCTTATCTAGAATAATTCATTGGAAAATTGGGAGCGAAAATTTTCCAGTAAAAAATTATCTTTGCATATGTGCTGATCTACAAACAATTCAATTTCTTTTGTTCCAACTCTTTCCGCAGAGTCATTTGATCCGTGATTGACAATGTAACAAGTGATGGGGGCTTTCAACGCTACAAAGCTCCGGCCGTAAGCTATTGATGAGGTTGGGAATTTTGTATGGTCTTTCAATGATGAGAAAAATGAATTATCGCTATCGAATTCAATTATATCTAGCTCGGATATTTTAGAAATAAAACAACTTCCACAGTTTTTATAAAATATTTTCGACTTACCGTCTAAATGGGATATTTTTTTCTGTTGTAATCAAAAACATACCCAGAGTATAAGGCGATGTCATCAATGGCGGGGTTTTCATTGAATGTTTTTGATATGTCCGTATAGAAAGATTTTGCAACTAAATCGTCAGCATCAAAAAACATAAAAAGATCACCAGGTTTGGCTGTCGATAATATTTTATTCTTGGCTAATGTTTTCTTTGACATTTTGTCCAGCATATATCCTTGTTGATTTTCTGGAATGGGGATGGTGGCTTGTATGAAAGATATGTTTTCTGCTATGTCTTCTAGGAATTCAGGCTTTTCATGCCCAGCAATAATTATGGAGTACTCTCCACCTGATATATGAATAGACTCTATGGTGGACTTTAGTTGGCTACATACATTATTCCAATTGTTGGATGTGTGTTTTGATCTAAGAGGTATGGCATAGTAAATCATATGGCCTCACTGCTGATTGGTGATTGATAAGTAATTTTTACATTTAGAATAAATAATAACTTACGCTGAATAATGACTCTCTCACGAGTGATAATTTAAATCATGCTTGGAATTTATTTTACAGAAATGCAACTGGTTTTTTTGATGTGTTAATAGGTTGCATGAATTTTGTTCATATAAATGAAGCATCTGTATTTAGGTGGTTGAATATAGGCGTGCAATTTTTTAGATATTCTTCATCAGAAATTGACCATGTATGCGTGGTTGGCTTGTGACGCATTTGGATGAAATTGTATTTGTCAGAAGAATAAATAAGAAAACCATTCTCTTTGCACTCTCTAAGGAAATTAGTGTCCTCGCCGCGGTTCTTGGCATGGAAGCGTACGGTATTGAAGATGTGTCTTCTAATGATCAGAGTGCCTCCAGAAATAAAGTCAGTATATATGTTGTCATGACCTTTATTTTTTATTCCCATGCTACGAGCTGCTTCAACAAAATACCAATAAGTGTGTTTTCCAACTATATCGGCGCCACTGTAATTAAGTGCAATCAAACTATCCGTAAGGTAATGTGGGCCATACAAATCATCATCATCCATTTTAGCAATATAATCCCCAGAGGCTTTGTAAATGCCAAAATTCAAACATTCGCCAAGAGTTTTTTCTTGTGGTAATTGAAATACCTGAGTGTTTTTAAGATGGGAAACCTGGTTTTTTACTTGGCCAATATTGAACTGATCATTATTCAGAATGATGATCAGTTCTTTGTTTTTATGAAGCTGCCTACAGTAATTCTCTATCATTATTTTTATATTTTGTAGACGGTTAGTGCACATGATAGTGCTGACTTTGTCGACTTCGACCTGTTCAACGGGGAGTTTTAATCTATAAGCAATATCTGCGAATCTCTTCGCATAAGTATGTTTTTGTAGACAGTGCCTAGTTGCTTGATGATTCATTGCCTCACGCTCAAGGTCTGAACTTAGTAAAAATTTCACGGTCTCGGCGGTTTGTTCTTGTGAGTTGACAATTTTTACATGACCAGCCAGCATCTCATCAATACCCTTAGATGGAGTAGAGATAATTGATGTGCCACAAGCCAAGATTTCAAATACCCGGCGTGAAAACATGGTTGGAGAATCTTGTATCGTATTAATATTCAGAAAGACCTTATACTGGCGATAGGCCGTTATCATTTGCGCATAGTCTAATGATCCCACGATAAAAGGCTGGTACTTTATCGGGAAGATGCGAGACTCTCGATGTTTTGTCGCATATAGCATGCGATCATAGATGTGAAGCTGGCGGTCCAAAATGCCATCGAGAATTATTTCTGTCTGTATTCTACGAGTGTCATGGCCATTGTTATACCAACTACCAGCAAAACAAATATCGTATATTGGAAGTTTCTTATTTCGGATTGGATTATGAAGGGCTGGTTGAGCAGCAAAAGCGAGTGGATAGACGCGATTGTGACCCACTCGTAATTTATAGATTTCAATTAAATTTGAGTCGGTAGTGAAAATGTAGTCACATTCGGCAGCAACATCAATAAATATATCGTAGTTAGTAGGGTCTTCTTTATTCCAAAAAACCACGGGAATATTTTTTATTTTGCAATATTGAATAACGGCTCGTAGTGGGTCTCCATGCTTTCCCTGAAAGCTCGACATAGAGTATATCCACTCACCATCGTTTCCATTCCAGGCGGATTCAATAAAAAACATTGTCGGAGAGTTATTGTCAATTTCATCTCTCCAATGACTTTTGGTCAAAGGAATAAAGTTGGCCTCGTAATGGAAACAGTCAAAAGTAAATTTATCGGTAATACATACAACGTTGAGGTGCTGATTGCGTTTATGGCCTTTGGCTTCAAACTCTGGCCAAGAGACATTGTCGCGTCGCCTGCCTGAATAAATAATTCCAACACTTTCAAGAAGTTTGGCCTTTAATTCGTCGTTGAATGGTTTTGCTTGGAGCTTTCCTTTTTTCTTTGCCGCCCTAATTTTTATCAAACGTTTGGGTGTGAGGAAAAAATCGTGCCACGAGCCGCTTACCATTTGCGCAACCGTCTTTCCAAGGTGGTATTGAAATGAGGAGGCTAGTTTTTCTTTTTCATATAGTGCTTTTGCAAGTTTGTTAGTAAGCAGTTCTTCATACTTGTCTTTCTCTTCGACTCCTTGCGGGACATCCGCGAGTAACTCTTGAATAGTTTGTAGTTTCCACTCGACCTGTTTACTAATTTGATTTATTGGATCAGTGTCATCAAAGGTTGTTTCAGGCAATGCAGGTTCCTGAGATATCCACATGGAAGGTTTTCTGATCGTTACGCATCCTTCTCCTGAGAGTTTGATTGCGAGACGGAAGCTTTTAGTCTCTTCGGGGGGCTGAAACTCAACCTTGTTAAGGTTGTTGTAAATGAGTTGGTATTTGTGTCCAATTCTCATTTTTTCATCATAAAAAATTATAAACACTGCACAGGATGGACGCTTGGAGCCGTACTTACAGTGTATATGTACTTGATAGGTTTTCTTAGTTTCAACCGCCCATTTCTTCTCTTTAGGTGGTAAGTCGAGGAATCCCGCATCAGTATAGATGTAGATGCTCTTTCCCGACTCTGTCTTGACCTCTACAATTATTTCATCATTACCGCTAGCAACATTTTTAATTAGGTGTGCTTGAGTTGTGTCTGAGACAGACCATTGAGTAAGCTGAGTGTTCTTATTAAATGAAAAAAATGAACTATTTATCTCGGAAAAAATATTACTTCCGACTTTTTTTGTGATGGTGGCGAAAATGGTCGTAAGTATTTCGTCGTACTTTCTTACGACACTCTTTAGGTTTTTATCCTGCAGCGTTTTTTTAATGTTCATGACTTAAAGTTTCGGGCAGCGTGATTTTTGGAAGGGGGAGGTTGTGTTGCGTCTTCGATTTATTTGTCGATACCAATCGACATGGTTGACGATTGTATGCACCAACAGTATCAATAATTAGTTGATTTATTGGTCTTTCAGACTGGATGTTTGTTGACTGATTAAAATCTTTATGAGCCACAAGAAAAACTAGTATGTGAGATTTTGCAATAGCTGTTTCTAATGTGACGAGTGGAATCGCTGAGGCGTGAATTTGTGTGGGTACGTGTTCAATATTGGGCTCGACGGCAAGAATCTGGCCAGGGTAAAGCTGGGCTAAACCAAGAGTGATGTCGAGTGCAGGACTGCCGCGTAGATCATCAATATCAGGCTTGAAAGCTAGACCTAAACACGTAATTTTGATGTCTTTCTTGGACATGCCTTGTTGGTTTAAATTTTCTATAGCTTGATTTACTTGTTGGATCACCCAGAATGGCTTGCTGTCATTGATTTCTCGTGCAGAGCGGATCAGGCGGGTTTGTTCAAATGCGCTGTGAACGATAAACCAAGGGTCGACAGCGATACAGTGTCCACCGACACCAGGGCCGGGTTGTAGAATATTGACTCGCGGATGGTGGTTGGCAACTCTAATCAACTCCCAGACATTGATGTCCAGTTTGTCGCAAATTAAAGATAATTCATTGGCGAATGCAATATTAACATCGCGATATGCGTTCTCAGTTAGTTTTGCCATTTCTGCAGTACGCACATTGGTGGGTATTAACTCTCCTTTGACAAATATTTTGTAGATATCTTTGGCTTTCTGTGTTGAGATATTATTGATGCCGCCTATAAGTCTATCGTTTTCAACTAGTTCGCGAATAACTTGACCTGGCAATATTCGCTCTGGGCAATAGGCAATATAAACATCGCAATCTTCTGATTTCGCATTAGCGAATTTTAAATCTTCCCGCCATTGCTTTAACCATTCCGCCATCTTCTCTGTTGTACCTACGGGAGATGTAGACTCCAAAATAATCAAATCGCCTCGTTTCAACACATTGGCAATGCTTTTTGCTGCGGCCTGAATGTAAGAAAGATCTGGCTTGTAATCTTCTTTAAATGGAGTTGGCACCGCGATTAAAAATGCATCAGCGGGTTCTGGCTGCGTGGATGCCCGCAAGTAGCCTGCGGTGACGGCCGTATGGACAATGCTGTCCAGACCGGGTTCTACAATATGAATTCGGCCTTGATTGATAGTGTCGACAGTATGTTGATTGATGTCGATGCCAATGACTTTAGTTTTTTGGGCGGCAAAAATAGCAGCGGTAGGTAGCCCGATATAACCTAAGCCTATAACTGAAATGGTTTTATTGATCATGTGTGGTCTCAAAGGTTGTGTTGATGGTTTTTTAAGAGGAAATCGATAATGCGAGAACTGGATTGACCGTCGCCATAGGGGTTATGGGCTTGAGCCATTTTTTGGTACTGCAATGGCTGATCAAGTAGTTCGCTACAAGCATGCAGAATTTGTTGAGGATCAGTGCCGACTAAACGTGCAGTACCTGCGGCAACCGCTTCCGGGCGTTCAGTCGTATCCCGCATGACGAGTACAGGTTTACCCAGCGACGGTGCTTCTTCTTGAATGCCTCCTGAATCTGTCAGGATTAGCGTGGAGCGGGACATTAGATAGACAAAGGGTAGATAGTCTAATGGGGGAATAAGCTGCACATTGTTTAGATTAGAGAGGTTTTGTTCTACCGGTTGTTTGATATTTGGATTGGGGTGCACCGGGTAAGCAAAATCGATTTCTGGATATTTTTTAGACAATTGCTTTATGGCCTCGCAGATATTGAGAATGCCATCGCCAAAGTTCTCACGTCGGTGCGCTGTCACTAGTACTGTGCGTTTACCTTTATCCAAGAAGGGAAATTGCTTGTGCACGCTGTTACGTAAGTTACTATTATTTTCAAGCTTATCTATGGCTATCAGCAGTGCATCAATGACTGTGTTGCCGGTAATAAGAATTTTGTCAGAGGGGATGTTCTCACTGCGCAAATTGTCATAGGCGTTCAGCGTCGGGGCAAAATGATAAGCGGCCAGCGCTCCGGTGATGCGGCGGTTGCCTTCTTCCGGCCATGGCGAGAGGATATTGCCAGTGCGCAACCCCGCCTCTACATGGCAGACGCGGATTTGTTTGTAGAAGGAGGCCTGAGCTGCAGCCAGCGTAGTGGTGGTATCGCCATGCACCAGCACATAGTCGGGTTGGAGTGAGTCAAGTACTGGTGAGAGTCTAGTGATGATATCCGTGGTGATGCTTTGTAGATTTTGTCCTGGACGCATGATGTCCAGATCATAATCCGGTGCAATATCGAATAGCTCAAGTACCTGATCCAGCATCTGTCTATGTTGAGCGGTGACACAGACTTTTGCCTCGATTTGGGTGCTGCGTGCCAGTGCTTGAACGAGAGGAGCCATTTTGATAGCTTCGGGTCGAGTGCCGAATATAGTTAAAACACGCATGATGTTCTCCAGCGATCACAGATTGAGAATGACTTTTGCGGCAACGGCAATTTGGTAAATGATTTGGGATATTCCGCGTACTACTTCAATGTTTTTGCTGCTAATTTTCGGCAGCACCATGACTTCGTCACCGGCAACCACCTGGTCGCGAGAG
Organism: Chromobacterium sp. HL1; assembly: GCF_057418835.1. Classification (NCBI taxonomy): domain Bacteria; kingdom Pseudomonadati; phylum Pseudomonadota; class Betaproteobacteria; order Neisseriales; family Chromobacteriaceae; genus Chromobacterium; species Chromobacterium sp. HL1. Next base: position 4,584,802 of record NZ_CP162399.1, on the reverse strand, counting down.
GCCGCGGCTTGAACTTCGCCGTTTTGTTTTATCAAGATCAGGCGGGAGTGGTCAGCCCCTTGGGAATAGCCGCCAACACGGTTGATGTAGTCACCGACATTAAAGTTTTTCTGCCAGCTAACGGCATTGGGAAACAGCACCTCGCCATGTACCATCACGACGCTGGTTTTTTCAGGGATGCGGATAATGTCGCCATCCTCCAGCAAGGTGGTTTGCAGGTTGTCCTGATTCAGTACCACTTGTCCCCGTGGTTCAATCTTGCTGGCTTGGGCCACGAAGCGTTCAATCAACTCGGCTTCTTTAACCCGTAAATCCGCTTCTTCCTTGGTGGCGGAGCGGGCGGAGAGCGCAGCCTCCTGCAATTTCTGCAATGATTGTTCCAGCATGGTTTTTTGCCGTTCGGCCACAGATTTGCGAAACAGCTGCAGCGCTTCTATCTGAGACATGCTGTTCGCTTGTAGCTTGGCCAGCACGTCGGCCATGCTGGCTCCGTAGGGCAGTACGATGGCGTGTTCGCCGGAATGGGCGCCTTCCACTCGCACCTGGATGGTGCCGACGTAACGGTCGGCGCTGATCAATAGCTGATCGCCATCCTGCAACACCACATTTCCAGCTTGTTCCAGCGGGTAGTATTCGCTGCGCTTCTGCGTGCCCTGGCGACGAATGATGCTGGCGTGAGTGGCTCCGGGCTTGGGGCGGGAGACTTGCAAGGCTTGCTGCAGGCTGATGCTGTTCTGTCCAAATTCGAAGTCATAGGCATTGAACACCTCGCCGCTGACCGTGAAGGTATGCTGGCGCGGGCCGACCACAATGACGTCGCCGTCGGAGAACTGCGTCATGTCCATCCGGCCCTGAAGCAGAAAGTCGTAGAGGTTGACGCGCTGGCGCAGGATGTCGCCGCGCTTGATCTGAATGTCGACATAGCTGCCGCGCTCGGCGTCGACGCCGCCGGCCTTGTCCAGATAGCTGAGTACGCTGTCGGCCGCGATGCCGCCGTAGAGGCCGGGTTGTTTGACGAAGCCGGTGACGAAGACCTTGACCGGCTGAGCGATGTCCAGCGCCGCGTAGACGTTGACGTTGGCCTTGTAGACGCGACGCACTCGGTTTGACACCGCCGCGTTCAATTCGCCGTTGCGTATGCCGGCGACCGACACGGGGCCTATGTTCGGAATGAAAATATTGCCCTGGGGATCGATGAGCAGCTGCGCGTCAAAGTTGAAGGCGCCCCATAGGCGCAGCGCGATGCGATCGCCGATGCTCAGCTGGTAGTTGGGGTTGAAGCCCTGGCCTGCGCTATTGCGGAAGGCGCCGCCAAAAAGTTGCGAGCCGAACATGCGACCGGGCGCTTGTGGCGGGACGATGATCGGGGCCTCCTGTGGCGGAGGCGGTATTGCCCGCTCGGCGGCCTGCTGCCGCAGGGGCTGCTCCGACTCTGCTTGCGAGCCGGGCAGAAGCGACACTGCGTGGGCCTGGCTTAGGGCCAGGCAAAGAAACGGGAGGATCTTGGCGTGTTGCATCATGGGGCTAAATCTTGTGATCTTCGATGATGGACAGGGCCAGGCGTACGAAGCCGTAGAGCAGGCTGCAGGCGATCAGCAGCGTGGCCAGGGTATAAAGCTTGCGTGGGTATTCCGCGTCTTCCGCCAGTTGTGGCGAGCTCACGACGGCAAGGCTTTTGCGTTTATGGCTGGCCTCTACCCGGCTTTTCTCCAACGCGGTCAGCGCCAACTTGTACAGGTCGGCTTGAAAGTCGACTTTTGACTTCAGTTCCTGATATTGGGCGGCTTGACGATTCAGCTTTCCGTCCTCGGGGGCGGCCAGCTTGCTCTTTTCATGGAGAAGCTGGGCTTTCAGCGCCTCGAGCGCACCCGTCAGAGCGGTGACTTGTGGGGAATCGCTTTGCAGATAGCTTTGTAAATTGCGTAGCTCCGCCTCCAACTGCGTTTGCTTGGCCTGCAGTTCCGCTAGGAGTTGGCCGGCGGCCTGAGCTTGGGCGACAGGGTCGAGCTGACCATGGCTGTTCTGATATTTCAGCAAGGCTTCCTTGGCGGCGTTCAGGCCCAGATAGGCGCGTTCCGCCTCCTGCTGGGCGAAGGCCAGTTCATTGCGGCTGATGGCCTGCGACAGCCCGTTGATGAAGCGCTCGCATTCTTGCAGGATGGCGAGATTCAGTTGTTGGGCGAACTGGGGGGTGAAGCCTTGGCTGCGTATCGTCAGCAAGGAGGTTTTATCGTCGAATTGGACGCCGACCTTGTTACGGTAGAAAGCCAGCGTGTCTTCCTTGCTGGCCGATTTGGCCAACTGATGCGGCCAGTCCAGACCGGCGGCGAGATAAGCCTGCTTGAGCGCCAGCCGCCGCTCCAGCCGCTGCAGCATGTCCGGCGAATGTATGTATTGCTGCAACAGCATGGCGTCTTCCCGGATGGTGGAGGCCCCGGCCCCCAGCAGCGTGCTCAGGTTCAGATCGCCGCCGCCATCGCCGGAGCGCTTGACGATGACTTTGGATTCGCTGACATAACGGTCCTGGGCGATCAGGGCAAAATATCCGCCGCACAAGGCTAGCGGCAGGCCGATGCAGACCCATGGAGAGACAAGGTGGGCGAGCAGGGCCTGGGGCCGGAAACGGTCAAACCACGTCGACATTTTCTTCTTCCCGATAGGCTTGGACTGCATCGTCAATGTTTTGGAAATAGCGGACCTGAGAGCGGCCGATCAATAGTCCGGCGTCGCAGAATTTCTTCAGTTCGGACATGGAGTGCGACACCATCAGGAACTGGCTGTGTTGGCGGCGCTCCTGCATCAGTGCCGCGCTTTTCCGTTTGAAGGCGGCGTCGCCCACCGCGGTGACCTCATCGACCAGGTAGTAGTCGAAAGGGAAGGCCATCGACAGGCCAAAGCCGAGTCTCGATCGCATGCCGGAGGAATAGGTTTTGATCGGCATATCGAAGTAGTTGCCCAGTTCCGCAAAGTCTTCGACGAAGGCGACCTTGTCGTTCAGTGCGTTTTTGGGGGCATAGAGCCGGGCGACGAATTTGACGTTTTCCCGCCCGGTCATACTGCCTTGAAAGCCGCTGGCCAAACCCACCGGCCAGGAGATGCTGTGCCGGGTGGCGATGCTGCCGCCGTCCGGCCGATCCATGCCGCCGATGATGCGCAGCAAGGTTGATTTGCCCGCGCCGTTGCGGCCGATCAGGCCGACGCTGACATTGGATGGAATCTCAAGGTTGAGGTCTTTGAAGACATAGAAGCGTCCGCTTGGCGTCTTATAGGATTTGCTGAGTTTGTGTATCTGGATCATGAGCGCAACATGGCCGGTTCCCGGCCCTTATAGAGAGATAAGCCGGCAAACAGCAGGGCCAGCGTCCAGGCGAAGAGGTAGGACAGGCTGTCGTCGTTCAGCGGGTAGCCGGGCAAGATCGCGTGCCGCATCAATTCGAAGGCGTGCAGCAGAGGGTTCCAATCCACCAGCCAGCGATAATCGCCGGGGATCAGGCTGGGGGGGAACATGATCCCGCTGAGGAAGTAAAGTGGCTTCATCAAGATGGGTAACAGTTTTTCGGCCGTTTTGAACGCATGGCCCAGGACCATGAAGACCAGGCCACAGCCCAAGGCCAGCAGACTCAGCAGCAGCCATGCCGTGGTCAGCAGCGGCAATTGGCTGAGCTGTATGGTTTCTCCTGCCAGCCACAGGCCGCTCATCAGCATGAGGTAAACCAGCACATAGATCAGGCTCTCGAGCAGTGCCCGGGCCAGTACCGCGTCCAGCGGGTGTACCGGGCGGTAGCTGAACAGGCCGCGATTAGCCTCAATGGCGTTCAAGGAGCGCAGGGAGATATTGCTGAACAGCATGTAAGGCACAATGCCGCTGAGCAAAAAGACCGGGAATGAAACGCCGGGCATCGCGCGTCGCATGATGAAGCCAAGCGCCAGCAACAGGATGGCCATATGCGCCACAGGTTCCAACAACGCCCATAGATAACCCAGCCGATACTTGCCAAAGCGGGTTTTCAGCTCTCTGAGCAGTAGCGCGTGCACGGTGGTGCGCATGATGTCGAAGCCGCTGCGCATATCAGATATCGAACGATTTGATGACGCCGACGGTTCGCCGCTCTTCATCGGTGACCAGCAAGGCCGTGATCTTGTGCTGCTGCATCAGCGTTTCCGCTTCCGACAGCATGGCTTCCGCGGCAATGTGAAATGGCGATGGGCTCATGATGTCGCGAGCGCGCAGCGATTTGAGGTCTTCGTGCTGTTCAATGGCGCGGCGCAAATCGCCGTCGGTGATGATGCCTATGGCGGGGGCGTCGGGAGCGCCTACCACGGTTAAGCCCAGGCAGCCTTCGGTAATGGAGCTGACGATGGTTTTGAAGCTATCGTCCGGAAGATTGAAGGGAACGCGCGCCTGCATTGCGTCTCTCGTCTTGGTCAGCAGCTTTCGGCCGAGCGCGCCGCCGGGATGGAAACGGGCGAAATCTTCGGCCTGGAACTGGCGCCTTTCCATCAGCGCCATGGCCAGTGCGTCGCCCATGGCCAGAGCGAGCGTGGTGGAGGTGGTGGGCGCCAGATTGTTGGGGCAGCTTTCGCGCTCCACTGGGATGGGGAGCGACAAATCGGCTTGCGTGGCCAGGGTGGAGCCCGATTTGCCTGTGATGGCGATAACCTTGGCCTGGATGTGTTTGAGATAGGGCAGCAGACGCAGCACCTCCTCGGTTTCCCCGCTATTGGAGATCAGCAGCAGGCAGTCATTGGACATGATCATTCCAAGATCGCCATGAAAGGCTTCGCCGGGATGGACAAAGAAGCTGGGGGTGCCGGTGGAGGCCAGGGTCGCGGCGATTTTGCGGCCGATGATGCCGGATTTGCCCATGCCGGAAACGATGACTTTTCCGGTGGTGGCGTACATGAAGTCAATGGCGCGAGAGAAGGACGCCGACAGCGTGTCGGCTTGTCGGATCAAGGCCTGTCCTTGCGTGCGCAGGACATTTATTCCGGTTTGAATGGCATTCATGATTTTTATATCCAGATAGGGCTTTCGTTGCCGCATCCTTTGATGAATTTTTGAGGGTTTTAAGCTGTATAAGCTTTTGTTTGTTGTAGGTTATAGGTTTGCCCATGATGCTAGCATTGACATGAAATATCATCATTAGGAAAAGTCTTAAAAAAACTAGGTTTTGCCTGTCTGTGCTGAGCATGAGGTTGTTCATGATTTTTAATTAATATATTAATATTGAAAGGATTGTTTTCTATTTCTTAATAAAATATATATTTATCTATATTTTATATTTATATGTGTTTTTGTAGAGTATCCCTGTCAGGCCTGATCGCTGGCTTGGGCCGCGGCTCTTGCAGGACTCGCGGCGCGTATACCCTAGGGAGGCATCATGCTGGAGGTGGACGAGGGAGAGGCTGCTGAGCCAGGGAGCTGGCGTCGCCAACTAACATATTTCCTGCGTCATGAGCGCCGCTGCTGGCGCCGGCTGGCGTATTGGTTGAAGCAATTTCGCAGCGACAGGCCGCCGCTTCGCTGCTACGCCTGGCGGCCGGCGCCGGAGGATGTTGACGACGCGGCGTCGAAGCGCTAGGTCGCCGCCGCGGACAGCGGTACAATGCGGCTTTACTTTCGCATCGCCGTCCATCATGAAGTTCACGCCAGGCCAGGTGCGGCCCGTGCCCCGTCTGCCCGGCCGCGCCCTGCAACAGCAGGCCCGCGCCGCCTTGAAGCAAGGCGAGGTCATCGCCTATTCCACCGAGTCCTGCTACGGCCTGGGCTGCAATCCGCTGGATGTGCGCGCTATCCGCAAAATTCTGGCGATCAAGGCCAGGCCCAATCACAAGGGGCTGATCGTGATCGCGGCCGACGTCTCCCAGATCCGTCATCTGATCCGTCCGTTGAGCGCCGCCCAATACGCGGAACTGGCGCGCTACTGGCCCGGTCCATATACTTTTTTGCTGCCGGCCTCGAGCCGGGTGCCGCCGGCCTTGCGCGGCAAACACGACAAGATCGCCGTGCGCGTGACAGCGCATGGCGAGGCGGCGGCCTTGTGCCGCAGCCTGGGCACGGCGCTGGTGTCCACCTCGGCCAACCGCGCCGGCCAGCAATCGCTGAAAACCGCGCGGGCCTGCCGCGAGGCTTTCCGCCAGCGGGTGCTGACCCTGCCGGGCCGCATCGGCAAGCGGCGCAAACCGTCCACCATCATTGATTTGGAAACAGGCCGCGTGTTGCGCTGAGCCTGGCGATTACAAGAGGAGTTGCCGTGCAACAGATTTCCTTCCTGAGCCTGATCCTGGACGCCAGCCTGATGGTGCAATTGGTGATGGCCGGCCTGGCCTTGATGTCGGTGCTGTCCTGGGCCCTGATCTTCAACAAGATCGCCGTGCTGCGCGCGGCGCGGCGCAATAGCGATGAGTTCGAGCGTAATTTCTGGAGCGGCGCGGACCTGAACCGCTTGTACGAGGACGCCAGCCGCCGTAGCGACACCGTGGGCATGGAGCGCATTTTCCAGTCCGGTTTCGCCGAGTTCCTGAAGCTGCGCGGCCGCAACGGCACCGAGCTGTCCGACATCATGGCCGGCTCGCGCCGGGCGATGAAGGCGGCGGCGCAGCGCGAGCTGGACGCCCTGGACAGCCATACCTCCTTCCTCGCCACCGTCGGTTCGGTCAGTCCTTACATCGGCCTGTTCGGCACGGTGTGGGGCATCATGCATGCCTTCATCGGCCTGGGCAACGCCGGCCAGGCCACCTTGTCCACGGTGGCGCCGGGCATCGCCGAGGCGCTGGTGGCCACCGCCATCGGCCTGTTCGCCGCGATTCCGGCGGTGGTGGCCTACAACCGCTTCGCCACCGACGTCGACCGCTTGGCTACCCGCTTCGACAGTTATATGGAAGAGTTCTCCAACATCCTGCAGCGCTTGGCCACGCGTTAAGCCTGGCCCGTCCGCGGCAAAATTGGACTTGCCACGGACATTCCCATACGGCATGGTATCCGGTTCCACTTTCCCGAGCCGCACCATGCCGTTTTCGCGCATCCCCCCGCTGACCTTAGCCGCTTTCTTCGCCCTGTACGTGATCTGGGGCTCCACCTATATGGGCATACGCATAGGCATCGAGTCCTGGCCGCCGATGATGATGGCCGGCCTGCGCTTTTCCCTGGCCGGCTGGCTGATGCTGGCCTATCTATGCTTGCGCAAATACCCGATGCCGAACGCGCGGGAGCTGGGCGGCGCCGCCTTGCTCGGCGTGCTGATGCCGGCGGTGGGCAACGGCTTGGTCACGGTGGCGGAGAAAGACGTGTCCTCAGGCGTGGCCGCCTTGGTGATCGCCACCGTGCCGCTGTTCACCCTGTTGTTCGCGCGCATGTTCGGCCAAAAGGCGCGCAAGGTGGAATGGGCCGGCATCGGTCTGGGCGTTTGCGGCATGGTGCTGTTGAATATGGGGGCCAATCTGAAGGCCAGCCCCAGCGGCGCCGCGCTGCTGCTGCTGGCCTCCGCCGGTTGGGCGCTGGGCTCGGCCTGGAGCCGCCATCTGGCTCAGCCCAAGGGACCGATGGGCAGCGCCTGGATGATGATTTTCGGCGGCGCAGCCTTGTTGCTGGCCAGCCAGGCTTATGGCGAGAAGCTGCAGGCGATGCCGACGCTGTCAAGCTGGCTGGCCTTGTTTTACCTGGCGGTGTTCGGCTCCATCATCGCTTACAGCGCCTATCTGCACTTGCTGAAGACGGTGTCTCCGGCCGCCGCCACCAGCTACGCCTACGTCAACCCGGTGATCGCGGTTTTGCTGGGCGTGGTCTTCCTCGGCGAGCATATCGGCCTGCACGAGATGCTGGCGATGAGCGTGATCGTGGCGGCGGTGGTCTTGATCAGCTGGCGGCGTTAGCCCGTCAGCAGCGACATGCGCCGTAGCAGGCGCCGGCCTTGGCGCTGGTGTTGAATCACCGCGCCGATGTGGGCGGTCAATAGCAGAGCCAGCAGCACATTGCTGGCGAAGTGCAGCCTGGCCAGCGCGCGCGTGGCCGCGCCGGCTTCCAGGCTGGGCGGCAGCGTGATCAGGCCGAACACGTCGACCGGCCGCTCCATCATCAGCCAGCCGCTGGCCAGCGATAGACAGCTCAGCAGATAGAGCAGCGCGTGGGCGCGGCGCGCCAGCCGGTGCTTGGCGGGCGGAACGCCGGCCGGCGGCGGCATGCGGAAGCTGGCGCGGTAGACGACGCGCAGCAGGAAGACCGGCATCAACAAGGTGGTCAGCGCAACGTTGAACGGCGGAATCGCCGCGGCGACGGCGGGCGGCAGCGCGCCGGAGGCGAGCGCGAAGCCGCTGATCATCGCCCACAGGATCACGACTGCGCAAATCCAGTGCAGCCAGGCGGCGATGGGCGGATAGGTCTGGGTTGAAGTTTCCATCGGAATCGGCTTTCTTGCGAATCCCGGCAGGCGACGCGCGGCCGCCGTCCTGCCTGCGTCGCGGGCATGGCGCGGTGGCCATCCAAGGAATGGGCCTGCGGCAGGAGGAGTGTGGGAGAGACCGGCCTTCCGGGACGGGGAAGGCCGGCGAGTCAGCGCGTCAGGCGTTCAGCCCGCGCGCTGACAAGGGGACGGTCAGGCCGGAGCCCACAAGGCGGGTTGGGTGGACGGAGTCCAGCCTGCGCCGGCCCAGGCGGTGTGCGGCTGCAGGCAGCGGTACTTCTTGCCCTGATAGCTGACGATCTGGCCGGCGGTGTAGGACAGGCCTTCCTTCCAGGTGTCGCCCACCGGCGGCGGGTTGATGCCGCCGTCGCCCTTTTTCAGGTCGATCTGATAGGTGTAGCCCTTGTAGCTGTCGTTCAGGTACACGCGGTTGGCGGTGGCGCTGCGTTCCGGGGTGATGCTCACCGTGCGTTGCTTCTGATTCATCACGCCGATGCGGATCGCTTTGGAGGTCGCGTTCACTTTCACGCCCAGCTCGTACGGCCAGTTCGCCATCTGGCCGCTGACGGCGTCCAGCTTGACCGGGATGGTTTCGGCGTCGCGGCCGCTGGCGTCGAACACGCGCAGGGTGGCGGTGCTGTTGTTCGGCAGGTTTTCATAAGCGGTCACCTTGCCGATTTCCTTCCACGGATTGGTTACCGGCGGCGGTTCCGGCGGATTGGTGCCGTCGCCGAATACCACGTCGGAGCACGAGTAGAACGCTTCCTCGCTGTCCGCGCGCTTCCAGACGTTGAAGATGATGTGCGGGCCGCTCTTGCCGGCCGGCAGCTTGGCCACCATGTGGTAGCGCTTGTTGGCGTCCAGCGGCGGGTTGCCGGTCACGGTGTGGAAGGGCTGCGGATCCAGGTCGGACCACTTCAGCGGCTTGGTCTGATCCCAGCCGTTCTTGGTGACGTAGAACTTGAAGTATTTGGTCGAGTGCGGCGCGGTGGCGTGGTAGACGAACTCGTAGTTGCCGTTGGCGTCCGGCACCAGCTTGGTTTTCGGCCAGTCGGTGCGTCCCAGATTGAAGCCCTTGAACTTGTCCTGGCCGCCGGCGCAGAGCTTGCCGTCCGGCACCACCGCCGCGTGGTTGTCGCCCTGCGGGTTCTGGTTGATGCCGTTCCAGTCGTACATGGCCTGGGTGCCGCCCACGCGGCGGGCTTCCTGGCACGCGGCGGATTTCGGCGATTCCGCGCCCTCTTTGAAGCAGTTGTAGGTGCGGTTGATCGGCACTTCCATGGTGCCGTGGGCCCAGAGCGGCGCGCTGAGGCAGGCCAGGGCGAGGGCGGCGGGAAGGCGCAGTTGTGGTTTCATTCTGACTCCTTTGAGCTACGAGTGGTATGCAAGCGCCCAGCAGTTTGCCGAGCAGTCCAATCATCATATGAATGCCATATGATTTAAAATGAGACGACTATTTTTAATGTAAGTTTGGCGAAAGGTACTATTGCCACACTTACTGTGTGGTCTTGTATCTGCTTGATTCTTGCAAAAAACGCTCATTACCTGACCTGTCCCGCAGGTCAATACGCATTACTCCCGCAATTTCCCCTGCCAAATCATCTGTTTGTCGTTTTGCTGCCATGCAGCAAGCGGACAATGATGTGCGCAAATAAAATGGTATTGACGTGGTATTAATGTGGTATTAACGTTCGCGGTAAGCCAGAAGGCCGGAATCGACTCGCGTCAGCGTGGAAGATGCCAGCCGGGGAGCCAGGTTATACACTGGGGTTTTCAGACCACTTGCAGACAACCATGGAAAATCGCTGGCTTGCATTGAAACCGGATGAAACCCTGACCACGCCGCTGTATCTGCAGTTGTCGCGGAAATTGGCCGACGCCATCAACGCCGGCTGGTGGCAGGCGGATGAGGCGCTGCCGTCGGAGCGCACGTTTTCCGAAGAACTGGGCATTTCGCGCGTGACGGCGCGCAAGGCGATGGATGTGCTGCTGGAGCAGGGCTTGATTCGCCGGCGCCAGGGCTCGGGCACCTTCATCACGCCGAGGCTGGAGCAGCCCTTGTCGCGGCTGACCGGCTTTACCGAACAATTGCGCCAGCGCGGCTTCGTGCCGTCGTCGGTGTGGCTGGAGCGCGGCGTGTTCGCGCCCAGCAATGAAGAAGTGATCAAGCTGGGGCTGTCGCCCACTTCGCAGGTGTCGCGGCTGAAGCGCCAGCGGCTGGCCGACGGAGTGGTGATGGCGATCGAGATGACGACGCTGCCGGTGGCGTATCTGCCGGAGCCGCAGCAAGTGGGCACCTCGCTGTACGCCCATCTGGACGCCAGCGGCCATTCGGTGGTGCGCGCGCTGCAGCATATCCGCGCGGTGAACGCCTCCGGCGACATCGCCACGCTGGCCGGCATCCGCCCCGGCGAAGCGATGTTGCTGATCACCCGCATCGGCTTCAACGCCGAGAACATCGCGATTGAATTGACCGATACCTATTGCCGTAACGACTACTACGATTTTGTTGCTGAACTGAGACGATGACCCAAAACCGAGTGCTGCAAGGACGCATCCTGACCGAGGCCGGCTGGATGGACGGCGAATTGAAACTGGCTGCCGACGGCCGCATCGAGGCCATAGACGCGCGCTTGGCCTCCGGCCGAACGGTGGAGCGTTATTTGCTGCCGGGCTTCATCGACCTGCACGTCCACGGCGGCGGCGGCGTCGACATCATGGAGGGTGGCCGCGCCGCCGAGAGCGTGGCCAGGCTGCACGCCCGCTTCGGCACCACATCCTTGCTGGCCACCACCATGACCGCGCCGCCGATCGACATCGAGCAGGTGTTGCGCGCGCTCGGTTCCTCCTGTCGCGAACGCCAGCCCGGCGGCGCCCGCATCCTGGGCGTGCATCTGGAAGGCCCCTACATCAATCCCGGCAAGCTGGGCGCCCAGCCCGACGACGCCTGCCGCGCGGTGATGGAGCAGGTGGACTGGTACCGCTCGCTGGCGCCGGTGTCGCTGATCACGCTGGCGCCGGAAATCGCCGGTCATATGGACATCATCCGCCAGTTGGCGGAGCAGGGCGTCAAGGTGCAGCTGGGCCACACCCTGGGCAGTTACGAGGACGGGGTGCGGGCGCTGGAGCAAGGCGCGTCCGGCTTCACCCATCTGTTCAACGCGATGAGCGGCCTGCACCACCGCGAGCCCGGCATGGTGGGCGCGGCGCTGGCGCACGCCGAATACGCCGAATTGATTCCGGATCTGCTCCACGTCCATCCGGGCGCGATCCGGGCCGCCCTGCGCTCGATTCCGCGCCTCTACTGCGTGACCGATTCCACCGCCGCCGCCGGCATGCCGGACGGCGAATACAAGCTGGGTTCGCACTCGGTGACCAAGTGCATGGGCGGCGTGCGTCTGGCCGACGGCACCCTGGCCGGCAGCACGCTGACCATGGACCAGGCGCTGCGCAACCTGGTGTCCATCGGCCTGCCGCTGGCGGACGCCTCGCACCGGCTGTCGCTCTATCCCGCCGACTACCTTGGCCTGGCCGATCGCGGCCGGCTCGCCGTCGGCGCCTGGGCCGACATCGTGACGATGGACGCGGATTTGAATTTGCAGCAAGTCTATGTAGAGGGAGAACAGATTGGCCTCGTTGATGCTTGAAGAAGCGCTGTACGCCGCCGAGGCGGTGGCCGCGCAACACATGTACGCCGATGAAGCGCTGGCCGCGCTGGGACGCGCGCTGGCGGTGGAACGCCCCAGCCTGGCGCTGACCGTGGCCCGCGGCAGTTCCGATCACGCCGCCAACTACTTCGCCTATCTGGCGATGCAGCGGCTGGGCGTGCCGGTGGTGTCCTTGCCGATGTCGCTGGTGACCCTGCACCGCGCGCCGCTGGCGGTGAAAGGCCAGCTGGCTGTGGCCCTGTCCCAGTCCGGCCAAAGCCCAGACCTGATCGACACCATGAAGGCGCTGGGCGCCGCCGGCGCGCGCACCGCGGCGCTGGTCAACAAGCATCAATCGCCGCTGGCCGCCGCCTGCGAATGGGTGGTGCCTCTGTGCGCCGGCGACGAAAAAAGCGTGGCCGCCACCAAGAGCTACATCACCTCGCTGTCCGCGGTGGCGCGCCTGGTCGCTCACTGGCAGGCGGACGACGCGCTGCTGGCCGCGCTGGCCAATCTGCCGCAGCGCCTGACCGAAGCCACGCGCCAGGACTGGACGGCGGCGGTGGACGTCTTGCGCGACGCCGAACGCATCATGGTGGTGGGCCGCGGCCTGGGCTTCGCCGTGGCGCTGGAAGCCGCGCTCAAATTCAAGGAAACCTGCGCGATCCAGGCCGAGGCCTTCTCCGGCGCCGAGATCAAGCACGGGCCGATGGCCTTGATCGACGACGGCTATCCGCTGCTGATCTTCGCGCCGCGCGGGCCGGAGCAACAGGGCCTGATCGATCTGGCCGAGGAGATGCGCGGCCGCGGCGCCAAGGTGCTGCTGGCGGCGCCGGAAAATATCGCCAGCCGCGACCTGACCCTGGCGCTGGCCGACGACGAGGCGCTGGATCCGCTGCTGGCGATCCAGAGCTTCTACCTGATGGCGGCGCGCTTGTCCGAGGCGCGCGGCCTGAACCCGGATCTGCCGCGCCACTTGTCCAAAGTGACTTGCACGCGCTGAGTCCGGTCCTGCTTGAAACCGCGCCCCGACCGTCTGCACGAACGGGGCGCGCCGCGAACGGCGTCCAGCGGAAGCCGCGCCGGCCGCGGAGACACATCAGTCAGTAAGAATGGAGACGCCCCCCATGTCCGCTACGCTCGAACTCCTGGCCCCGTTTGACGGGCCGTCCGTGCCGCTGAGCCGCGCGCCCGATCCGGTCTTCGCCGGCTTGATGATGGGCGACGGCCTGGCGATCGAGCCGCTGTCCGGCACCCTGCTGGCGCCCTGTGACGGCGAGGTGGCGCAATTGGCGCGCACCGGCCACGCCTTGACGCTGCGAGCCGCCAACGGCGCGGAAGTGCTGATCCACATCGGCATCGACACCGTCAAGCTGGAGGGCGAGGGCTTCAAGCCGCTGGTCAAGGCCGGCGACGCGGTGCGTCAGGGCCAGCCCCTGATCGAGGTGGATCTGGACGCGGTGGCGCGGCGCGCGCCGTCGCTGCTGACCATGGTGGTGATCGCCAATGGCGAGGCTTATGCGCTGGAAAGTCGGGGCGAGGGCTGGCAGCAGGCGGGCCGCAGCGTGTTTCTGACGCTGTCCGGCGGCGCGGCGGCCGACGAGGCCCCCAGCGCCGAGGGCGCGGAAAGCCGCGGTCAGGCCACGGTGCGCCATGCCGGCGGCCTGCACGCGCGGCCGGCGGCGCTGGTGCAGAACGCGGCGCGTCAATATCGCGCCAGCGTGCGGGTGGAGTTCAAAGGCCAGGCGGCCAACGCTCGCAGCGTGGTGGCCCTGATGGGCTTGGGCGTGGCCGAGGACGACGATGTGGCGGTGCTGGCGCAGGGCGAGGACGCGGCCGCCGCGGCCGCGGCGGTGATCGCCGCGCTGCAGACCCGCACCGAATCCGGCCACGGCGGGCCCGCGCCCTTGGCGAGCGCGCCGGCGCGCTCGTTGCCGGCCGGCTGGATAGGCGGCGTGTGCGCGGCGCCGGGCCTGGCCATCGGCCAGGTGGTGCGTCTCGACGCCTTCGAGCCGCAGGTGGCGGAGTTCGCGGTCAACGCCGACAGCGAGCGCGAGCAATTGCGCCGGGCGCTGGCCGAGGTGAGCGCCGGCATCGCCGCCGCCATCGACACAGCCTTGCGCCGCGGCCAGACCTCGCAAAGCGACATCTTCGCCGCCCATCTGGCGCTGGTGGACGATCCGGAATTGCGGGACGCGGCGGAACGGGACATCGCCGCCGGCCACAGCGCCGGCCACGCCTTCCGTCAGGCGGTGCGCGCGCAATGCCGCGTGCTGTCCGGCCTGGGCAGCCCCTTGCTGGCCGAACGGGTGGCGGATCTCAAAGACATTGAACGCCAAGTGCTGAAAGCCCTGTTGGGCGACGCCCAAAGCGAGCCCGCACTGTATCCGGCCTCCATTCTGGTGGCCGAAGACCTGGCGCCTTCCGAACTGACCCGGCTGCCGCGCGAGCGGGTGGCCGGCATCCTGTCCGCCGCCGGCGGCGCCACCGGCCACGTGGCCATCCTGGCGCGCGCGTTGGGCATCCCGGCCCTGGTGGCTTGCGGGCCTCAGGTGTTGCGGCTGGACGCCGGCAGCGAAGTCTTGCTGGATGCGAGCCAAGGCGGCTGTCATCCGGCGCCGGACGCGGCCCTGCTGGCCGCCGCCCGGCAGGCGATGGCGGAGCGCGAGAGCCGCCGCGCCGATATGCGCGCGGACGCCGACGGCGCCGCGGTGACGCTGGACGGCGTGCGCGTCGAGGTGGCCGCCAATATCGCCAACGAAGAGGACGCGCGCGAAGCGGTGCGCCACGGCGCCGACAGCGTCGGCCTGCTGCGCACCGAGTTTCTGTTCATCGACCGTCAGGACGCGCCGGATCGCTACGAACAGGCCAACGCCTATCAGGCGGTGCTGGACGAATTACAGGGCCGCGTCGCCATCATCCGCACGCTGGACGTGGGCGGCGACAAGGAAGTGCCCTATCTGACCCTGCCGCCGGAGCCGAATCCGGCGCTGGGCCTGCGCGGCATCCGCACCGGCTTCGCCCATCCGGAGATGCTGGACGAGCAACTGCGCGCGCTGCTGATGCTGCGGCCCTTGTCCCTGCTGCGCATCCTGGTGCCGATGATCGCCGATGTCGGCGAACTGCGGCGCTTGCGCCAGCGCATCGACGCGCTGGCCGAGGAAGCGGGGCTGAGCGAGCGGCCGCAGCTGGGCGTGATGGTGGAAGTGCCCTCCGCCGCGCTGCTGGCCGACCAACTGGCCGCCGAGGCCGACTTCCTGTCCATCGGCACCAACGACCTGACGCAATACACGCTGGCGATGGATCGTTGCAACGCCTCGCTGGCCGCCAGCCTGGACGCGATGCACCCGGCGCTGCTGAGGCTGATCGAACGCACGGTGGCCGGCGCCAGCCAGCACGGCAAATGGGTGGGCGTATGCGGCGCCCTGGCTTCGGACCCGCTGGCCGCGCCGGTGCTGGTCGGCCTCGGCGTCGCCGAACTATCGGTCAGCCCCGGCCTGGTGCCGGAGATCAAGGCCAAGGTGAGGACGCTGGACCAGCAGGCTTGCCGCAAGCGCGCCGAGCAATTGCTGACGCTGGACTCCGCCGCCGCGGTGCGCGCGCAGGCCGCCGAATGGTGGCCGGAAGATTGAATCGGCCCGGCGCGCAGGCGCGCGCGGGGCTTTTATGAAGTGGTTTTGAGGTCATCGCATGCCGCGGGGACACGCGGCAGCGAGCGGTACAGACACACAAGAAGGTAGCAGCCTGGAGCGCCATGCCCCCATCGGCGTCCATACACTGGGAGACGAGACGTGAGTACCTCTGACAATAAATTCGCTGGCATTCAGCAGCTGGGCCGCGCCCTGATGCTGCCGATCGCCGTTCTGCCCGTGGCGGGCTTGCTGCTGCGCCTGGGCCAGCCGGACCTGCTCAACATCAAGATGATGGCCCAGGCCGGCGACGCCATCTTCGGCAACCTGGCCCTGATCTTCGCCATCGGCGTGGCGGTGGGCTTTGCCAAGGACAACAACGGCACCTCCGGCCTGGCCGGCGCCATCGGCTATCTGGTGATCACCGCGGTGCTCAAGGTGATAGACGAGAAAATCAATATGGGGGTGCTGTCCGGCATCCTGTCCGGCCTGGTGGCCGGGGCGCTGTACAACCGCTACAAGGACATCAAGCTGCCCAGCTACCTGGCCTTCTTCGGCGGCAAGCGCTTCGTGCCCATCGTCACCGGCTTCTCCATGCTCTTGTTGGGCGCGGTGCTGGGCTATGTCTGGATGCCGGTGCAGACCGGCATCGACAGCGTCGGCCGCTGGTTGATCGGCGCCGGCGAGATCGGTGTCTTCGCCTACGGTGTGCTCAACCGCGTGCTCATCGTCACCGGCCTGCACCACATCCTCAACACCATTGTCTGGTTCCAGGTGGGCGATTTCGCCTCCGCCGCCGGCAAGGTGGTGCACGGCGACCTGACCCGCTTCTTCGCCGGCGACAAGACGGCCGGCATGTTCATGTCCGGCTTCTTCCCGGTGATGATGTTCGGCCTGCCGGCCGCCTGCCTGGCGATGTACCGCACCGCCAAGCCTGAGAACAAGCAAGCCGTCGGCGGCCTGCTGTTCTCGATGGCGCTGACCGCGATGCTGACCGGCGTCACCGAACCGGTGGAGTTCGCCTTCATGTTCCTGGCTCCGGCGCTGTACGCCATCCACGCGGTGCTGACCGGCCTGGCCATGGCCTTGATGCACGCGCTCAACATCAAGTTGGGCTTCGGCTTCTCCGCCGGCCTGTTCGACTACTTGCTGAACTTCGGCCTGTCCACCAAGCCGCTGTTGCTGATCCCGGTGGGCATCGGCTACTTCGCGCTCTACTACGTGCTGTTCGTGTTCTTCATCAAGAAATTCGACCTGAAAACCCCGGGCCGCGAAGACGCGATGGTGGCCGTGGCGGCGGTGGCCGCCGGCAGCGACCGCGCGCGCGCCTTCATCGCCGCGCTGGGCGGCGCCGCCAACCTGAAGTCCGTGGACGCCTGCACCACCCGTCTGCGTCTGCAAGTGGCCAGCAACGACAAGGTGAGCGAAGCCGCGCTCAAGGCGCTGGGTTCGCGCGGCCTGATCAAGCCGGCCGCGGGCAGCGTGCAAGTGGTGCTGGGACCGGAGGCGGACCTGATCGCCGACGAAATCCGCGTCGCGCTGGGCAACCCGGACGCCGAGGCGGCCGTCCAAGCGGGCGCGGCCGCGCCGGCGCAGGCCCTGGGCGAGGTGGTCGGCATAGACCGCGAACGCTGGCTGGCGGCGCTGGGCGGCGCGGCCAATGTGCTCAAGGTGGAAGCCGTGGCCGGCAGCCGGCTGCGGGTGGAAGTGGCCAACGCGGAGCTGGTGGACCAGGCCGCCCTGCAACAACTGGGGGCCAGCGGCGTCACCGCCTTCTCCGGCACGCTATTGCATATAGTATTGAATAGCGACGCGGGCGATTACGCCGCCGCATTGCAAGGCTGAGCGTCGCTTCCATGCGCCGCGCGTCGCGGGGCCTCGGACAGGCCTTGAGAACCGGGCGTCGCCCGGCGGAATTTGACGCACGGCAAGCTTGGGCGCAATTTCCGCACTGCCGATGTTGGTAATTCGCCCACTACTTATGTAGCGAGTTGATTACAAGCGGAATCAGGCGGACAGTGGTGGCGCAGGGCACGGGAAGATGACCTTGCGCCATTTCAACTTGGAGGATGCATCATGACGTTGCGAGTTGCTATCAATGGTTACGGCCGCATCGGCCGCATGATTGTGCGTGCATGGCAAGAGCGCTATGCCGATCAGGACATCGAGATTGTCGCCATCAACGATCTGGCCTCGCCGGAGCTGCATGAACACCTGACCCGTTACGACAGCGTGCACGGTCCGTTCGCCGCTTCCGTGGCGCTGGACGGCGATCACCTGGTGGTCAACGGCAAGAAGATCAAACTGCTGGCCATCCGCAACCCGGCCGAGCTGCCGTGGAAAGAATTGAACGTGGACGTGGTGATGGAATGCACCGGCTTGTTCACCACCCGCGAAAAAGCCGGCGCGCATCTGCAGGCCGGCGCCAAGAAAGTGCTGATCTCCGCTCCGGGCGGCGAAGGCGTGGACGCCACCGTGGTTTACGGCGTCAACCACCAGCAGCTGAGCAGCGCGATGACCATCGTCTCCAACGCCTCCTGCACCACCAACTGTCTGGCCCCCATGGTGCAGCCGCTGATCGACACCATCGGCATCGAGCGCGGCCTGATGACCACGGTGCACGCTTACACCAACGACCAAGTGCTGCTGGACACCGATCACAAAGACCTGCGCCGCGCCCGTTCCGCCGCCGTGTCCATGATCCCGACCAAGACCGGCGCCGCCGCCGCGGTGGGCCTGGTGCTGCCGCAATTGAAGGGCAAGCTGGACGGCTTCGCCGTGCGCGTGCCGGTGAGCAATGTCTCGCTGGTGGACCTGACCTTCACCGCCGGCCGCGATACCAGCAAGGAAGAAGTGAACCAGCTGATCAGCGACGCCGCCAAAGGCCCGCTCAAGGGCGTGCTGGGCGTCAACACCTTGCCGCTGGTGTCCTGCGACTTCCTGCACAACCCGGCGTCCAGCACCTTCGACGCCACGCTGACCCGCGTCATCGGCGGCCGCGAAGTCAAAGTGCTGGCCTGGTACGACAATGAATGGGGCTTCTCCAACCGCATGATCGATACCGCGGTGGCCTGGCAGGCCGCCAAGTAAGCGCCCAGCGGGGTTCCGGCTCAAGAAACGGACAGGCTTGCCTGTCCGTTTTTCATGGCGCGGCGCCAGGAGCGGGCGCTTGGGACGGCGCCGGTTTATTCATCCTGCTGCAGATCCGGCAGCCGCGGCGGCACCGGCACCTCGATCACGATCGAGGTCTTGGTGTCGCCAAACTGCATCAGCCGCGCGATCAAGGCCTGCAGCGTGGGCATATTGTCCACCACCACTTTCATCATCAGTCCGCTGGTGCCGGTCACCGACATGCATTCGATGATCTCCGGCATGGTGCGGATTTCCTCTATCACCGCGAAGTACTCCAGATGCTTGACCGTCAGCTCTATCATGCAGCAGATGGGCATGCCCACCTTGTTGGGATCGATGGTGGCGCGGTAGCCGGTGATCACGCCTCCGCGCTCCAATTTGCTCACCCGGTCCGCCACCGCCGGCGGCGACAGATTCACCCGCCGGGCCAGTTCCGCGAAGCTGATTCGGGCGTTTTCGTGCAGTGCGGCGATGATTTTTCTATCAAATTTATCCATTCTTCGATTATAAGGAAATATGACGAAACAAACTTATAAAAAAAGGCGTAATGGCTGAAAATCCAATCAACCATCTGATCAAAACGCCTGTTTGCTACGTAAAATGCTGGCCGTATCAGGGTTGGCCGCACTGTCCCGCGGCCCGCCTGTCCAGATCCGTTGCGGATGAGAATTGTCCCAAAACGCTCTCATTTGAAACTGTCCTGGTGATCTCTTTGTCCCTGGTCTCTAGTCAGATCAAATCTGTATTGACGACGACCATTCCGGGCCTGTTCACAGCAACAGGCCCGTTTTTTTTGGCTTGCTGAGGCGTCTACGGCTGGCGCGTTAAAATAATCTGCGCCAAAGTGGGAAAGTTTGACGAAATGTCATATTTTTGTAATCACCCGTTTTTATCCTTGCCACACACTCAAACGGGAATGGATCAACCATGCCAGCCAATATCTTGCTTGTTGAAGACGAACCGGCAATCCAGGAGCTGATTGCCTTCAACCTGGCGCAGGCCGGCCACCATGTGCTGCGGGCCAGCACCGCCGAAGCGGCGCTGACGCTGGTGCGCAACGCGCTGCCTGACCTGGTGCTGCTGGACTGGATGCTGCCGGGCGCCAGCGGCGTGGACATCGCCAAGCGCCTGCGCGCCGACGAGCGCACCCGCCACGTGCCCATCATCATGCTGACCGCGCGCTCGGACGAGCAGGACAAGATCACCGGCCTGGAAACCGGCGCCGACGACTACATCACCAAGCCCTTCTCGCCGCGCGAGCTGCTGGCGCGCATCAAGGCGGTGTTGCGCCGCCGCGCGCCGCAGATGACCGACGACGCGGTGGATGTGCAAGGCCTGCGGCTGGACCCGGTCACCCACCGCGTCACCGGCAACGGCGGCGTCATCGATCTGGGCCCCACCGAATTCCGCCTGCTGCACTTCTTCATGACCCACCCCGAGCGCGTGCATTCGCGCTCCCAACTGCTGGACCAGGTGTGGGGCGACCATGTGTTCGTGGAAGAGCGCACCGTGGACGTGCATATCCGCCGGCTGCGCAGCGCGCTGGAGGGCACCGGGCACGACACGCTGATCCAGACCGTGCGCGGCACCGGTTATCGCTTTTCCACCCAGCAGTGAGGCCTGATGCCTGAATTTCTGAAACGCACGCTGGCCTCGCTGCTGGCGACCGCCGTCATCGGCCTCGGCTTCTGGCTGGGCTCGTCGGCGGAAGACGGACTGATCGCGGTGGCCATCTGCCTGGGCGGCTGGCTGGCCTTCAATCTCTACCATGTGGCGCTGCTGCTGCGTTGGCTGCAACGGCCGACTCCGGAGCGGGTGCCTGACGGCTTCGGTGTCTGGCACACCATCTTCATGACGCTGTACCGCACCACCCGCACCCAGAGCCAGAGCCAGAAAAAGCTCACCCACGCGCTGGAGCGCTTCATCAATGCCGGGGAGGCGATGCCGGACGGGGTGGTGGTGCTGGACGAGCACGACCGCATCGAATGGATCAACCCGATGGCGGTGGAGCATCTGGGTCTGGACCGCAAACGCGATGTCGGCAACCAGATCCTCAACCTGATCCGCCAACCGGCCTTTCACGCCTATATGAACGAGGCGCGCTTCAGCCAGCCGCTGGTGCTCAACTTCGTGCAGCCGCGCGAACTGGTGATCTCCTTGCAGATGGTGCCCTTCGACTCCACCCGCAAGCTGCTGCTGACCCGCGACATCACCCAGTTGGAGAGGGTGCAGACCGTGCACAAGGATTTCGTCGCCAACGTCTCGCACGAGCTGCGCACGCCGCTGACCGTGGTGGGCGGCTTTCTGGAGACGCTGGGAGACATGCCGCAGGTGGACGACGCCACCTTCCGCCAGTTTCTGCCGATGATGATGGAGCAGTCGCGGCGCATGCAAAGCCTGGTCGAGGACTTGCTGACCCTGTCCAAGCTGGAGAACAGCCCCAAGGCGACGGTGTCGGAGCGGGTGGACATGCAGGACATGCTGGACACGCTGATGGTGGAGGCCGAGGGCCTGTCCCACGGCCGCCATCAGGTCAAGCTGGACCGGCACAGCGACGCCTGGCTGTGGGGCAGCCAGCAGGAGCTGCACTCGGCCTTCGGCAACCTGGTGTCCAACGCGGTGCGCTACACGCCGGAGGGCGGCTGCATCACGCTGAGCTGGAAGGAGGAGGGCGAGCAGCTGCGCTTCTCCGTCAGCGACACCGGCATCGGCATCCCGCGCGAGCATATCCCGCGCCTGACCGAGCGTTTCTACCGGGTGGACCGCGGCCGTTCGCGCGGCAGCGGCGGCACCGGCTTGGGCCTCGCCATCGTTAAGCATGTGCTGGCGCGCCACCATGCGCGGCTGGAGATCAGAAGCGAGCCGGACAAGGGCAGCGTGTTTTCCGCGGTGTTCCCGCGCGACCGCCGCAGCGGCTCGCAAGCGGCCTGAGCGCCGCGCCGCGGGGCCGCATGCGGCGTATTCTTGCAAGCTTGGGTCGGCGCTCTTGGCGCGCCGCTCCAAGCGGGTTAGGATGTCCGTTTTAGCCCGCCGATTTTAGAACCTGTTCAAAGTCTGCTGCGCTTCGGCGATACGGCGTTAGAAACCCGCTTCGAAATGCTCATGTACCGTATGTGCATTCCGCTTCCTCGGCTGTTTTCGTCTTGTCTCGCCCTTGTGCGCGAGACTCTGAACAGGCTCTATGGCGCGGCCACCACCGGCCGGCTCGGCGACGCCGGGTCCGCCCTGACTTTATTCTGGATCGTTCCACCATGAATCGACTGCAATCCATCCGCCCCTTCGGCCAGCGCATCTGGCTGGACAATCTGTCCCGCGAACTGATCGCCTCCGGCGAACTGGCTCGCCTGCTGGCCGACGACGGCATTGCCGGCGTGACCTCCAATCCGGCGATCTTCTACAAGGCGATCAGCGGCGACGCCAGCTACCAGGCCGACCTGGCCCGCCTGAAAGCGGACGCCGGCCTGTCGGCCGAGGCGCGTTACGAAGCGCTGGTGGTGCCGGACATCCAGGCCGCCTGCGATCTGCTGCGCGGCCAGTACGACGCCAGCCAGGGCAACGACGGCTATGTCAGCCTGGAAGTGTCGCCGGAGCTGTCCAACGACGAGGCCGGCACCTTGGCCGCGGCGCGCCGCCTGTGGGCGGAAATCGCCCGCCCCAACGCCATGATCAAGATTCCGGCCACCGCCGCCGGCATCCGCGCGTTTCAGGCGCTGACGCGCGAAGGCGTCAACGTCAACATCACCCTGCTGTTCTCGCTGCCGCAAGTGGAAGCGGTGTGGGACGCCTACATCGCCGGCCTGTCCGCCCGTCGCGCCGACGGCGAGGATGTGTCCGGGATCAAGGCGGTGGCCAGCTTCTTCCTGTCCCGCGTCGACAGCCTGCTGGATCCGCAAGTGGGCGCAGCCCATCAGGGCAAGGTGGCCATCGCGCTGTCCAAGGCCGCTTACGCCCGCTACCGCGAACGTTTCCACGGCGCCGAGTTCGCCGCGCTGAAAGCCGCCGGCGCGCGTCCGCAATATCTGCTGTGGGCGTCGACCGGCACCAAGAACGCCGCTTACTCCGATGTGCTCTACGTGGAAAGCCTGATCGGCGACGAAACCGTCAACACCGTGCCGGACGGCACGCTGGCGGCCTTCCGCGATCACGGCCAGGCCGCGTTGACGCTGCCGGAAGGCATGGACGACGCGCAAACCCTGTTGCACGCGGTGGGGGCGTCCGGCGTGGATCTGGCCGCCGCCGGCGAGAAGCTGCAGCAGGACGGCTTGAAGCTGTTCGAAGACGCGTTCGAGCAGCTGCTGAAGCTGACCGCCTGAGAACGTCAACAGGCGCTGAGCGTGGCAAGATAAAAAGGCTGACCGTCGCGGTCAGCCTTTTTTGCGCGTGCGGCCTGGAGCGGCCGTCGTTCAGGCGGCCTGCTGCGTCCGGCGCGCCGCCATGCGCTGCCCGGCGGCGCTCATTTCCTCGGCGCTGATGGCGGAGGCGGCGGTGGGGAACAGCCAGCTTTCCTCGGCTGCGGCGTGTTCGCGGTACTGGCGGGCGAACTCCTCCAACTCGTTGCGGCTGATGCGGTGGATCTTGCCGTCGCGCAGCGCCAGCAGATCGTCGCGGATCGCGTTCCAGCAGGAATGCAGATAGCCGTGTTCGGCGCTCAGTTGCTCCAGCCGGGAGGCGGCGGTGGGCACCCGCGCCAGAATCAGCGGGAACAGCTCGTCCTCCTCGTCGCTGTGATGGGCGGGGCCGGCCAGATCGAAGTAGCGGACCACGCCGTCTATCGTATTGCGGGCGGCCTCGTTGACGCCGTGTTGCTCGATGTAGGCGGGCAGTTGATCCAATTGCTCGCAGAAGCGGCGAATCTTGTCGTGACAAGCTTGCAGCATTTCCAGCGGCTGTTCGAAGCTGGGCGCGGCGGCGTTGCTCAGAGAGTCCAGCGTCAGCATGGGCGTTCTCCTGTGATGGGTGACGGCCTGCATTCTGCGGCATGGAACGGGCCGCGGCCATGATTCGGCTCAAGCAAGGCGAGCCTTCCGCCGGGCGGGAGCGGTAGAATGCAGGATGAAGGCTTGTCCGCCCCGGTTGTTCTTGATACCGCGTAGGGCCTCAGAAAACAAGTGCGATATTGGACTGTTCCAGTTACCGGATTGTTGCATCGGTTACGCGCGCAGGGAGAGTGAATGCAAGCCCCGTTTGAAGTGAAAAGCCTGGATTTGAGGGACGCCGCGCTGGCCGCGCGCGCCTTGGATCTGCAATTGGCCGCCCACCGCCTGGAGGCGGAGTGGCTGTCCTATCCGCACCTGCCTTTACTGTGGGCCGATCTGGCCGCGGCGCGGGCCTGCGCCGACGCGGTCTGGGGCGCGTTCGAGGGCGAGAGCCTGCGCGGCCTGCTGGTGGCCTCGCGCCGCGAGGACGGCGGTCTGCATATCGAAAGAGTGGTGGTGGATCCGCAACAGCTGCGCGCCGGCTGGGGCTATCGCCTGCTGAACCGGGCACTGGTGGGCGAGAGCGAGGTCAGCGTGGACACCGCCGAGGTCAATATCGCCGCGTTGTCCTTGTACCGCAAGGCCGGTTTCGTCGCCGAGCAGCGCTGGTCCACGCCGGACGGCTTGATGTTGTGGCGTTTGAATTATCAGCCGCCCCCGCCGCCTGCTTTGCAATTATTGGAAGACGGCTGGCTGGACGGCGCGCGCCGGCTGCCCTCGCCCAATCACGATGAACGCGGCGAGGGCATGGCGCCGGAACTGCTGGTGATCCACAACATCAGCCTGCCGCCGTATCGCTACGGCGGCTTGGGCGTGGAACAGCTGTTCCAGAACCGGCTGAATCCTGACGAGCATCCGTTCTACGCCGAAATCCAGCATCTGCGGGTGTCGTCCCATTTCTTCATTCGTCGCTCCGGCGAGCTGCAGCAGTTCGTGCCGGTGACGCGGCGCGCCTGGCATGCCGGCGTGTCCAGCTGGCGGGGGCGTGAGCGCTGCAACGATTTTTCCATCGGCGTGGAGTTGGAAGGCTGCGATTTCGAGCCGTTCAGCGAGGCGCAATACCGGACGCTGCAAGCGCTGGCGCGGGCATTGCGGAGCAAGCTGCCGCTTGGCGCCATTATCGGCCACGAGCACATCGCGCCGGGGCGCAAGACCGATCCCGGCCCGTTCTTCGATTGGGCGCGGGCGGAGGCGGACAGCGGCCTGCAACGCTAGAGTCAGGCGCGAAAAAGCCGGACAGGCAGGGCCGGTCCGGCTTGGGAGCGGGGCGGGAGGGCTTACAGCTCGACTTGCGCGCCCAGCTCCACCACCCGGTTGGTCGGCACCTGGAAGAAGTCGGTGGCGCGCATCGCGTTCTTGCTCATCCACACGAACAGCTTCTCGCGCAGGCGAGACATGCCCGGACGCTCGGTGGACACGATGGTTTCCCGCGACAGGAAGAAGGACGTGTCCATCAGCTCGAAGGCCAGGCCCTGGGCGGTGCAGTCTTCCAGCACCTGCAGCACGTTCGGGTCTTCCTTGAAGCCGTAGCGGGCCACCACGCGCCAGAACGAAGCCGACATCTGCACGATCTCCAGTCTGTCTTCTTCCGCCACATAGGGCACGTCTTCGGTGCGCACCGTCATCAACACCACCCGCTCGTGCAGCACCTTGTTGTGCTTGAGATTGTGCAGCAGCGCGTGCGGCACGCCGTGCAAGGTGCTGGTCAGGAACACCGCGGTGCCTTGCACCCGCGTCGGCGGATAGGCTTCCAGGTTCTCGATGAAGCTGTCCAGCGGCAGCGCCTGGTCACGCAGGCGCGTGAACAGCAGCTCGCGGCCCTGCTTCCAGGTGCTCATCAGGGTGAAGATCACCATGCCCAGCACCAGCGGCAGCCAGCCGCCGTCGGCCACTTTATGGATGTTGGCGCTGAAGAAGCCCAGGTCTATGGTGGCGAACATCAGGGTGACGCCCAGCGCCAGCGGCAGCGGCCAGCGCCAGTTGACCCGGGCCACCACGAAGAACAGGCAGGTGGTGATCAGCATGGTGCCGGTGACGGCGATGCCGTAGGCGGCGGCCAGGCTGGACGAAGTCTTGAAGGTCAGCACCACCACCATCACCGCGATCAGCAGCGCCCAGTTGATGAAGGGCATATAGATCTGGCCGATCTCTTTTTCCGAGGTGTGCTGCACTTCCAGCCGCGGGCAGTAACCCAGCTGGATGGCCTGGCGGGTCAGCGAGTAGGCGCCGGAAATCACCGCCTGCGACGCGATCACCGTGGCCAGCGTCGCCATCACGATCAGCGGCAGCAGCGCCCAGTCCGGCGCCAGCAGGAAGAAGGGATTCTTGATCGCCGCCGGGTTTTGCATCAGCAGCGCGCCCTGGCCGAAATAATTCAGCGCCAGGCCGGGCAGCACCAGGCTGAACCAGGCGCGGCGGATCGGCGAGCTGCCGAAATGGCCCATGTCGGCGTACAGCGCCTCGGCGCCGGTCAGCGCCAGCACCACCGAGCCCAGGGTCAGGAAGGAGCCCCAGCCGTTGTGGCCGATGAAGTGCAGCGCGTGGTAGGGATTGAGCGCCTGCAGCACTTGCGGCGCTTGAACGATCTGGTGCAAGCCGAGCAGACCCAGCACGGAGAACCAGACCAGCATGATGGGGCCGAACAGCAGGCCGACGCTGGCGGTGCCGAAGCGTTGCAGCAGGAACAGGCCGGTCAGCACGCCGATGGCCATCGGCAGCACATAGCTTTCCATCGCCGGGGAAATCAGCTCCATGCCCTCGGCGGCGGACAAGACCGACACCGCCGGGGTGATGATGGCGTCGCCGTAGAACAGCGCCGCGCCGAACAAGCCCAGCAGCACGATCTTCCAGCGCGCGGCGTGAGTGGTGTAATGACGGGCCAGCGCCATCAGCGCCATGATGCCGCCTTCGCCGCGGTTGTCGGCGCGCAGCACGAAGGCCACGTACTTGATGGAAACCACGAAAATCAGCGACCAGAAGATCAGCGACAAGATGCCGAAGATGTTTTCCGGGGTGGTGGGGATGCCCTGGCCGGTGAAGCATTCGCGCAGGGTATACAGCGGGCTGGTGCCGATGTCGCCGTATACCACGCCCAAGGCGGCCAGGGTCAGGCCAGCCATGGCCTGTTTGTTGTGATCCTGCATAAGCATCCAATGGAATTGTTCGTCACCGTATATTGCTGCACAGCAATATCGGTGGTTCTTGAGCGCGCAGATTACTCCAGAGGTCTGGGTAAGCCAAGCAAAGGCCGCGCAAGAGCCGAGATGTGTTCTCGTAAAACGACAGAGTCCGGGCTGTCTGCTTGCGCGGCGGCCGCATCTGGGGTAGCCGGCGGGGGGCGGGACACGCATCTTTATAGCGCAAATCGGCGATGCCGGCGCAAGGCTTGGCCGCGAGGCGCGGCAAACGCTACAATCAAGCCCTCAATTACACCGTATTGCCAAGGACGCATCATGCGCGCATCGCAGTTTTTCATTTCCACCCTGAAGGAAGCCCCCGCCGACGCCGACATCGCCAGCCAGAAACTGATGATGCGCGCCGGCTTCATCCGCAAAGTGGCCGCCGGCATTTACTCCTGGATGCCGATGGGCCTGCGCAGCGTGCGCAAGGTGGAAAACATCGTGCGCGAAGAGATGAATCGCGCCGGCGCAATCGAAGTCAGCCTGCCGGTGGTGCAACCGGCCGGCCTGTGGCAGGAAACCGGCCGCTGGGACAAGATGGGCGAGGAGTTGCTGCGCTTCAAGGACCGCCATGAGCGCGATTTCGCCTTGCAGCCCACCGCCGAGGAGCTGATCACCGACATCGCCCGCAACGAGCTGCGCAGCTACCGCGCGCTGCCGAAGAACTTCTTCCAGATCCAGACCAAGTTCCGCGACGAGCGCCGCCCGCGCTTCGGCGTGATGCGCGGCCGCGAGTTCACCATGAAGGACGCCTACTCCTTCGACCGCAGCGCCGACGCCGCCGGCGTCAGCTACGACAATATGTACGCCGCCTACTGCCGCATCTTCGACCGCCTGGGGCTGAGCTACCGCGCCGTCGCCGCAGATACCGGCGCAATCGGCGGCGACCGCTCGCATGAATTCCAGGTGATCGCCGACACCGGCGAGGACGCCATCGTCTACTGCCCGGGTTCCGACTACGCCGCCAACATCGAACTGGCCGAAGCCGTGGCCCCGGCCGGCGAACGCGCGGCCGCCGGCGCGGCCATGGCCAAGGTGCACACGCCCAAGGTCAAGACCATCGCCGATCTGGTGGGCTTCCTGAACGTGGACGTCAAGCAGACCGTCAAGGCGGTGGTGGTGGACGGCGACGAAGATCAGCCGGTGCTGTTGCTGGTGCGCGGCGACCACGAGCTGAACGAAGTCAAGGCGGAGAAGATCGCCGGCATCAAGAAGCCGCTGACTTTCGCCTCGCCGGCCGCGATCAAGGCCGCCTTCGGCGCCAATCCCGGCTCGCTGGGCCCGGTGGGCTTCAAGGGCCGCGTCATCGCCGACCGCACCGTCGCCAAGATGGCCGACATGATTACCGGCGCCAACGAGGACGATCAGCACTACACCGGCGTCAACTTCGGCCGCGATTGCGCGGAGCCGGAAGTGATGGACATCCGCAATGTGGTGGCCGGCGACGCCTCGCCGGACGGCAAGGGCGAGCTGGCGATCCAGCGCGGCATCGAAGTGGGCCATGTGTTTTATCTGGGCACCAAGTACTCGGAAGCGATGAACGCCACCTTCCTGGACGAGGACGGCAAGCCCAAGCCGTTCGAGATGGGCTGCTACGGCATCGGCGTCACCCGCATTCTGGGCGCGGCGATCGAGCAGAACTTCGACGACAAGGGCATGATCTGGCCGGACGCCATCGCGCCGTTCGCCCTGGTGATCTGCCCGGTGGGCTATGACCGTTCCGCCGAGGTGAAGGCCGCCGCCGACGCCTTGTACCAAGGCCTGCTGGCCAAGGGCGTGGACGTGATCCTGGACGACCGCGGCGAGCGCCCGGGCGCGATGTTCGCCGATTGGGAACTGATCGGCGCGCCGCATCGGGTCACCATCGGCGACCGCGGCCTGAAGGAAGGCAAGGTCGAGTACCAGCACCGTCGCGACGCGGAGGCCAGCGCGCTGGCCGCCGATGCTATGCTGGAACAAGTGCTAGCCAAACTGGGGCTGTGACCGTCTTATGATCCGATCCGGCATCGTCGTATTGTTGGCCGCGCTGGCAGCGATGCCGGCGTGGGCCGGCGCGCAGAAGGAAGAGGCGCTGGCCGCCAACGTCGCTTCCACCATGCGCCGTTCGGTGTCGGACGCCAACGCGCCGCGGCTGGTGTTCGACGACCAGCGCGAGGCCGACGCCTGGCTGGGAGAGATGTCCAGCCGGCTGGCCAAGCGGATTCCGGATAAATGGACGCGCGAGCGTCTGCTCACCGCCATCCATTACGAGGCCACCCGCGCCGGCCTGGACCCGCAGCTGGTGCTGGGCCTGATCCAGGTGGAAAGCGGCTTCAACAAGTACGCGATCTCCGGCGCCGGCGCGCGCGGGTTGATGCAGGTGATGCCGTTCTGGGTGCGCAGCATAGGCAATGCGCAGCACAATCTGTTCGATCTCACCACCAATCTGCGCTACGGCTGCACCATTCTGCGTTACTACCTGGATATCGAGCGCGGCAATCTGTTCCGCGCGCTGGGCCGCTACAACGGCAGCCTGGGCCGCGCCGAGTATCCCAATCTGGTGATGGGGGCCTGGAAAGGCCGCTGGCACTGGGTGGCGCCGCTGCCGGTGAAAACGGCGGCGGCGGGCGCCGCGCCGCCGCTGCTGCGCTGAAGCGCGGATGCAAAAAAAAAACCGGCTCTGGAATCCAGGCCGGTTTTTTTTGTCCGCTCAGCGCGGCAGGCTACAGGAGGGCGCGCGCATTTCAATCCTCCTGGGTTTGCAGCATCTTTTTCAGCAAGCGCGCCAGCGTGGCGCGTTCTTCCGCGTCCAGCATCTCGATCAACTCGGCCTCGGCCGACAGATGGTTGCCGACGGCGTCCTCGATCACCTCGAAGCCCTTGGGCGTCAGCGTCACGATCACGCCGCGGCGGTCGCCCGGGTCCGGCGAGCGGGTCACCAGGCCGGCTTCTTCCAGACGATTGATGCGGTTGGTCAGCGCGCCGGAGGAAATCAGCACCATGCCTTGCAGTTGATTGGGGGACAGCTGGAACGGCTCGCCGCCGCGGCGCAGCGCGGCCAACACGTCGAATTCGCCGACATTCAGATTGTGGCGCGCCAAATCGTGCAGTACGCGGCGGGTGACGAAGTACTCCATTCGCACAATGCGGCCGACCACTTCGGTGGAGGACGGGTCCAAGTCCGGGCGAACCTCGCGCCACAGGGCCACGATACGGTCAATCTGGTCTGGTGCTTGTTGCATCACTGACGGTTCCTGATGTGTGGGTGACAACTGGATGACTACCGGGCGCAGAGATTAGCACGGCTTGAAGTTAGTTTATCTTCACGTGAAATAATAGTCTTCAGTCATCACCCGCACCAGCGGGAAGCGCGCTTACTGACGCATGCTGACCGCCAGCCGGTTGAAGGCGTTCATCAGGGCGATGGCGAAGCTCAGGTCCGCCACTTCTTCCGGGCTGAAGTGTTCCTGCAAGGGCAGATAGTGCTGGTCCGGCGCCTGGGTGACGGCGATGTCGGTCAGCGATTCCGCCCATTCCAGCGCCGCGCGTTCGCGGGCGCTGTACAACTCGCTGACGCGCCAGCCGGCCAGAGAATCGATGCGTTCATTGCTTTCCCCCCTGGCGCGCAGGGCCGACGCGTGCATTTTCAGGCAGAAGGCGCAGCCGTTGATCTGGGATACGCGCAGGTAAACCAGCTCGATCAAGGGCAGGCCCAGGCTGCTGTGCTGCAGGCTGGCTTTGACGCTGGCCAGCCCTTGGTAGGCGGCGGGGGACAGTTGGGTGTAGGGCAGGCGCAGAGACATGGCAATTCCTTTCAAGAGAGAGTCGCAGCGGCGAGCTGCAAGGCCAGTCTAGGCAAAAATCATTTATGTAAATAGACTTAAAATATCGAATTCAAATTCCAAAAATGAAATCATGCTGGATGATCTGCAGTTATTCGTGAGCATTGTCGACGCCGGCAGCCTGAATGCCGCCGCTCGGCGGCTAGGCGTGCCCACCGCCACCCTGTCGCGGCGCTTGCAGGCGCTGGAGCGGGAGTTGGGCTGTCGCCTGCTGCACCGCAGCGCGCGGCGGATGGAGCTGACGGCGGAAGGCGGGCAGTACTACGAGCAATGCCGGCCCTTGCTGCAATCGCTGAGCCAGACCGCCGCGTCGCTGGCCGATTCGCTGCACCAGGTCAAGGGCGTGCTGCGGGTGCTGTCGCCGCTGAGTCTGGGCAACGACGTCCTGGTGCCGGTGTGGCGGCGGATGCTCAGAGACTATCCGGACTTGCGCTTGGAGCTGCATCTGAACAACGCCATCGACGACCTGCTCAGCGGCATGGCGGACCTGGCCTTGCGGGTAGGGGAGCAGCCGGACTCCAGCTTGAACCAAAGGCGGCTGGGCTGGGTGCGCACTTTGCTGGTGGCCGCGCCGGCCTATCTGGCGGCGCAAGGCGAGCCGCGGACGCCGGAGGCGCTGGCGCGTCACGCCTTGCTGGTGGCGGAGCCGTTCGAGCGCTGGCATTTGCGGCGCCGGGACGACGGCGCGGAATGGGAGTTGCCGCCGCCGCGGCTGCGGGTTAACGATATGCTGCTGCCGCGCCGCTTGGCCGAGGCCGGCGTCGGCGTTGCCGTCTGTCCCCATAGCCTGTGCCACCGTCAGTTGGCGGAAGGCGGCTTGCGGCAGGTCTTGGCCGGCTGGGAAATGCCGGCGCAGCCGGTGTACGCGGTATGGCCGCAACGGCGTTATCCGCCGGCGCGGGTGCGGGTCTTGCTGGACGTTCTGGCGGAGTTCGCCGAGACAGAGCCTTTGCTGGCGCGGGCTTAGTCAGCCCGGCGTGGGCTCGCCGCGCCGCTTCTTGCCCGGATGCGGCGGCTTGGGCAGCACGATCTGCCGGGTGCCGGCCAGTCTGTCGTGCAGGAAGAGTTTGTCGCGGTCGTAGAACTTGGCCAGGAAGGGCACCAGGCACCAGCTCAGCGCCAGCCACAGCGCCTGCGGCTGGTGGCCGTAGGCATTGGCCCAGCCTAGGTAGGACACCGCCGGCATGCCGACGAACAAGGTCAGGCCGATCAGGTAGCGCGCCGCCGCCTGCTTCCAGACAATGCCGCCGCCGCGGGCGTTGACCAGCTTGATGCGCCAGGTCTTCATCGCCACGGTCTGGCCGCTGCGCACCCAGCAATAGCCGAAGTAGCCGAATAGCGCGACGGCGAGCACACCTTTCAGCAGGGCCTTGAACAGCGGCCCCTGGCCGATCAGCGTTTGCAACGGGGTCAGCGCCGCGGTGACGGTGAGCAAGAGCGCGGCGACCAGCAGCAATTCGTAGAACAGGCTGGCCAGGCTGCGTTTCAGTGTCGGAGGAGTCAGGGCGGGGGCGTCAGCGGGAGGCATCTTGGGCTTTATGTTGTTGTTGCAGGCGCTGGATGGCCTGCCGGCGTTGTTCGGGCGGCATCTGCTGCAAGGCTTTCCAGTTGGCGCGGATTTCGTCGCGCTGCTGCTGGCTCAGCTCGGACCAGGCTTTCAGCTTCTGTTGCACGCGCTGGCGCTGGGCCTCCGGCAGCTGTTGGAAGGACGGCACGATGGCCAGCAGATTCTGCTTTTTATACGGCGCGTAGCGGTCCCATTCCGTGGCCAGCGGCGCCAGCACCTGTTGCTGTTCCGCGCTCAACTGCGCCCAGCTGGGGTTGGCCGGCGGGCTGGCCTTGGCCGCCGGCGTCAGCAGCCCGCTCAGGCACAGGGCAAGCAGCAGGCGGCGGCCGCTATTCATGCAGGCCTCGGCTGAAATGCGGTTCCAGCAAGGCTTCGAAGGGCAGATCCTGCGCCAGCAGCGCGGCGTCCACCGCTTCTTCCTCCAGCAGCAGGTCTTCGGCCAGCATCATGCCGGCGCCGGTCAACAGCGCGAAGCCCAAGGCCAGGCCGCCGCGGCGGAGCGACAACACATGGCGTTGAGCCCACAGGCCCAGCCGCTCGCGCGGGGGCGCGGCGCCGGGGGAATGGGCGTCGAAGCGGCTCAGCGCGCGTTCGCGCGCCTGGCGCAGTTTGCGTTCCAGCGCGGGGTCGAGATCGTCGCTGGCGTGATCCAGCACGCGGGACACATGGCCGGGCAGGGGATTGGAAGGTTTCATAGCGTCACTCCCTTTTGCGCGAGGATGGCGGCCAGCGTGTGATTGGCGCGCGAGCAATGCGTTTTCACGCTGCCTTCCGAGCAGCCCATCACGCGCGCGGTGGCGGCGACATCCAGACCCTCCCAATAACGCAGCAAAAAGGCCTCGCGTTGACGGGCGGGCAGCAACTGCAGCGAGGCCTCGATCAACACGGCGGTTTCCTTGCGCGCGCACCACAGTTCGGGGTTGCTGTGCGCCTCGTCAGCGGCCACGTCCAGCACTTCCAGCGGGTCCGGGCCGTCCTCCTCCTCGCGGGCGGGGATCAGCGAAGACAGCAGCGTGCTGACGAAACGGCGCGCCTTGCTGCGGCGGTAGAAATCGCGGATGGTGTTTTGCAGGATGCGCTGGAAGATCAGCGGCAGTTCCGCCGCCGGGGCGTGCGGATAGCGATCCGCCAGTTTCATCATCGAGTCCTGCACGATATCCAATGCGCTGTCTTCGTTCTGGACCGCATACCACGCCTGCTTGAAAGCGCGTTTCTCCGCCGACTCCAGGAAGTCGGCCATTTCCTCGCGGCTAGCCATCGGATGAGAGTTTGAGTTGATGCCAACAGAAGATGGTAGCAGAGCGCCGCCGATTCGGCCAAGCCTGATTTTTTTCCTGAATTTACCGAGGCTTAGACGCATATTGCACCTGCACAAAAGCACTTGACCGGTTTCAAAGCAATACGCTAAGGTCGTCCGATACGGGATGAAACTAACGCAAAGACAAGAGGCGATATGCAGATATCGGGCGCGGAAGCGGTTGTCCGCTGCCTGCAGGAAGAAGGTGTCGAATTTGTTTTCGGCTACCCCGGCGGCGCGGTGCTGGAAATCTACGATGCCATTTTCCGGCAGGACAAATTCAAACATGTGCTGGTCAGGCATGAGCAGGCGGCGGTGCATGCCGCCGATGCCTACTCCCGTTCCAGCGACAAGGTGGGCGTGGCCCTGGTCACCTCCGGCCCCGGCGCGACCAATGCCGTGACCGGCATTGCCACCGCCTATATGGACTCCATCCCCATGGTGGTGCTGTCCGGCCAGGTGCCGTCTCCGGCCATCGGCCTGGACGCCTTCCAGGAAGTGGACATGGTGGGCATCACCCGCCCGTGCGTGAAGCACAACTTCCTGGTCAAGGACGTCAATGAAATAGCCGCTACCATCAAAAAGGCGTTCTACATCGCCAAGACCGGTCGTCCCGGTCCGGTGGTGGTTGACATCCCCAAGGACATCACCCAGCAGCGCACGGAATTCCAATACCCGGAAAGCGTGCATATCCGCTCCTACGTGCCGGCTACCCGCGGCCACCCGGGGCAGATCAAGAAAGCGGTGAACCTGCTGTTGGAAGCCAAGCGCCCCTTTATTTACGTGGGCGGCGGCGCGGTGCAGGGCAATGCCGCCGGCGAAGTGACCGAACTGGTCAAATCGCTGGGCTTGCCGTGTACCAACACCCTGATGGGCCTGGGCGCCTATCCGGGTTCCGATCCGCAGTTCCTCGGCATGCTGGGCATGCACGGCACTTATGAAGCCAATATGGCGATGCAGTACTGCGATGTGCTGGTGGCCATAGGCGCGCGTTTCGACGACCGCGTGATCAGCGTGCCCTCGCACTTCCTCAGCCAGCCGAAGAAGATCATCCACATCGACGTGGATCCGTCCTCCATCTCCAAGCGGGTGAAGGCGGACATCCCCATCGTCGGCGACGTCAAGCATGTGCTGAAAGACATGCTGGACCTGCTGAAGCAATCCGGCCAGAAGCCGGACGCTCAAGCCCTGGCCGGCTGGTGGAAGCAGATTGAGGAATGGCGCGGCCACAACTGTTTGCTGTACACCCCGTCCACCGAGCTGATCAAGCCTCAGTACGTGGTGGAGAAGCTGTACGAAATCACCGGCGGCAAGGCCATCGTCACATCCGACGTGGGCCAGCACCAGATGTGGGCGGCGCAGTACTACAAGTTCGACAATCCCAAGCAGTGGCTGAACTCCGGCGGACTCGGCACCATGGGCTTCGGCCTGCCTGCGGCGATGGGCGCGCAACTGGCCAATCCGGACGCCACCGTCGCCTGCATCACCGGCGAGGGCTCGATCCAGATGAACATCCAGGAACTGTCCACCTGCAAGCAGTACCACACCCCGGTGAAGGTGCTGGCGCTGAACAACCGCTACCTGGGTATGGTGCGCCAGTGGCAGCAGTTCTTCTACGGCACGCGCTATTCCGAATCCTATATGGACGCCTTGCCGGACTTCGTCAAAATCGCCGAGGCTTACGGCCATATCGGCTTCAAGGTGGAAGACCCCGCCGACGTGGAGCCGGTATTGAAGGAGGCGTTCAGCCAGAAGCTGAAGGAGCGGCTGGTGTTTCTGGATTTCCGTACCGACCAGTCCGAGAACGTGTTCCCGATGGTGCAAAACGGCAAGGGCCTGGATCAGATGGACCTGCCCGAGCACATGAGCGAGGTGCAGAACGTGCCCTTCGAGAACAACCGTGACTACGGCAATATGTGTTGAGGCCAGCCGGTATGCGACATATCCTATCCATTCTTCTGGAAAACGAAGCGGGCGCATTGTCCCGCGTGGTGGGCCTGTTTTCGGCCCGTGCCTACAACATCGATTCGCTGACAGTGTCCACGACCGAGGACCCGACGCTGTCGCGCATGACTATCGTCACTCACGGTTCCGACGAAGTCATCGAGCAGATCACCAAGCAGCTCAACAAGCTGATCGAGGTGGTCAAGGTGATAGACCTCAATGAATCCGAGCACATCGAGCGCGAGCTGATGCTGATCAAGGTCCGCGCCACCGGCAAGGACCGCGAGGAGATGAAGCGCATGGCCGACATCTTCCGCGGACGCATCATCGACGTGACGGAAAAGACTTACACCATCGAGCTGACCGGTACGAGCGAAAAGCTCGGCGCCTTCATCGAGGCGGTGGACCGCACAGTGATCCTGGAAACGGTCCGTACCGGCGCATCCGGCATTGGTCGGGGTGAGCGGGTTCTGAAAATCTGAAGCAGGCGGGCGCCGGCCAAGGGCCGGGCCGCCTAAACAAACGAAATCAAGGATTGCAAATGAAAGTTTTCTACGACAAAGACGCTGACCTCTCCATCATCAAGGGCAAGAAAGTCGCCATCATCGGCTACGGTTCCCAGGGCCACGCCCATGCGCAGAACCTGAAAGACTCCGGCGTGGACGTCGTGGTGGGCCTGCGCAAGGACGGCGCTTCCTGGAAGAAGGCGGAAGCGGCCGGCCACAAGGTCAAGGAAGTGGCCGAGGCGGTGAAGAAGGCCGACGTGGTGATGATTCTGCTGCCGGACGAATCGCAGCCGGACGTCTACGGCAAGGACATCGCGCCCAATCTGAAGAAGGGCGCGGCGCTGGCCTTCGCCCACGGCTTCAACATCCATTACAACCAGATCGTGCCGCCGGCCGACGTCGACGTGATCATGGTGGCGCCGAAAGGCCCGGGCCACACCGTGCGCTCTGAATACCTGAAGGGCGGCGGCGTGCCGACCCTGATCGCGGTCTATCAGGACAAGTCGGGCAAGGCGCGCGACGTGGCCCTGTCCTACGCGGCGGCCAACGGCGGCACCAAGGGCGGCGTGATCGAGACCAATTTCCGCGAGGAAACCGAGACCGATCTGTTCGGTGAGCAGGCCGTGCTGTGCGGCGGCGCGGTGGAGCTGGTCAAGGCCGGCTTCGAAACCCTGGTGGAAGCCGGCTACGCGCCGGAAATGGCTTACTTCGAGTGTCTGCACGAGCTGAAGCTGATCGTCGACCTGATGTACGAAGGCGGCATCGCCAATATGAACTACTCGATCTCCAACAACGCGGAGTACGGCGAGTACGTGACCGGCCCGGAAGTGGTGACCTCCGCCACCAAGGACGCGATGAAGAAGGCGCTGTACCGCATCCAGTCCGGCGAATACGCGAAGATGTTCATCCTGGAAGGCAAGACCAACTATCCGAGCATGACCGCGCGTCGTCGTCTGACCGCTGATCACCCGATCGAGAAAGTGGGCGCCGAGCTGCGCGCGATGATGCCGTGGATCGCCAAGAACAAGCTGGTGGACCAGTCCAAGAACTGAGTCCGCGGGCTGCCGCATTAAGCAAAGCCGGGAGATTTCCCGGCTTTTTTGCGTGTGGACGGCGCGGACGCAAGGCCGGCCCATGAAAAACGGCGCCCTGGGCGCCGTTGCGTTTGGAGTGAGAGCCTTCAGTCGGCCATCGCCTCGCCCATGCGCACCGCACCGGCGGCTTGCCAGGCGGGGTTGAAGCTCAGCGGGCCTTGCGGGAACAGCAAGACCACGGTGGAGCCCAGCAAGAAGCGGCCCATCTCCTCGCCCTTGGCCAGACGGATGTCCTGGTCGCGGTAGTCCCAGTGCCGGATCTGGCCCGGCCGCGGCGGATTGACCACGCCGTGCCAGACGGTGGCCATGCTGCCGACGATGGTGGCGCCCACCAGCACCAGCGCGAAGGGCCGTCCGTCCTGTCCCTCGAACAGGCAGACCACGCGTTCATTGCGCGCGAACAAGCGGTCCACGCCGCGGGCGGTGGCCGGGTTCACCGAATACAGCTCGCCCGGAACATAGCTCATCCGCAGCAGGCGGCCGTCGCAAGGCATGTGGATGCGATGGTAGTCGCGCGGGCTCAGGTAGATGGTGGCGAAATGGCCGTCGTCGAAACGGCGCGCGGATTCGGCGTCGCCGGCCAGCAGCGCCTGGGCGGAGTAGCTGCGGCCCTTGGCCTGGAAAATCTGCCCCTGCTCGATACGGCCGAACTGGCTGATGGCGCCGTCCACCGGGCACGCCAGCCGTTCGCTCGAGAGCGGGCGCGCGTCGGCGTGCAGGGCGCGGGTGAAGAAGGCGTTGAAGCTGGCGTAGGCGGAGGGATCGCTGGCGGCGGCTTCATTCATGTCCACCTGATAGCGGGCGATGAAGCGGCGGATGATCCATTGCGTCAGGCTGCCGCCTTCCCAGTTGGCGATGCGGCCCGCCAACCGGGTCATGGCCAGCTTGGGCATCAGATGTTGCAACAGCACGAACAGGCGTTCGGACACTGGTTTGTCCTCGATCAATCTGACTAAACCCAAGAGTATAACCGATCTGCCGGCGTCTGATCGCTTGCGCTTTGCTTAAAGCTTAGGCAATTGCCAGGCAAAAATAGACACAATGTCCGATATTTTTGGCTTGGACATCAGGTGTAACGTTTTAATCACAGTTTTCAGCATGCAGATTTGACTTTATGTCTTGCTTGCCGGTAGGCTGGATCAAAATTTGCTGCGGGAGCACATGATGCAATTGGACATTGAACGCTTGATTGCGGACTTCGGCGGGCCGGGACAGCTGGCTGAGGATCTGAATCGCTTGTTCGCCGATGAGCCGGTGACTCGGGCGGCGATATACAAATGGAGAGAACGCGGCAGCCTGCCATTGGCCCAGCTCAACAAGCTGGCGGTGATGGCGGCCAGCCAGGGTAAACGCTTCGATTTCAACGATTATCTGATCGGCGTCGGGACAGGCGCGGAAATTGCAATGCAGGGACCAGGGAGAAATAGCCAGATGGGCAATCGTCTTTATATATTCGACACCACCTTGCGCGACGGCGAGCAATCGCCGGGCGCATCGATGACCAAGGAAGAAAAGATCCGGATTGCCCGCCAGCTGGAGCGTCTGGGCGTGGACATCATCGAAGCCGGTTTCGCCGCGGCGAGCCCGGGCGACGCCGACGCCATCCGCGCCATCGCCGAGGTGATCAAGGACTCCACCGTCTGTAGTCTGGCCCGCGCCAACGAGCGCGACGTCCGCGCCGCGGGCGAAGCGATCAAGCCGGCGGCGCGCGGCCGCATCCATACTTTCATCGCCACCAGCCCCATCCATATGGAGAAGAAGCTGCGCATGAGCCCGGACGAAGTGGTGGCGGCGGCGGTGGCGGCGGTGAAAATCGCCCGCGAATACACCGACGACGTGGAGTTCTCCGCCGAAGACGCGCTGCGCTCGGACATCAACTTCCTGGCGCGCATTTTCGGCGAAGTGATCAAGGCCGGCGCCACCACGCTGAACGTGCCGGACACCGTCGGTTACGCGGTGCCCTTCATCACCGAGGCTTTCTTCCGCGAATTGATCGCCAAGACGCCGGGCGGCGACAAAGTGGTTTGGTCCGCCCACTGTCACAACGACCTGGGCATGGCGGTGGCCAACAGCCTGGCCGCGGTGCTGGGCGGCGCGCGCCAGGTGGAATGCACCATCAACGGCCTGGGCGAGCGCGCCGGCAACGCCAGCCTGGAGGAAGTGGTGATGGCGGTGCGCACCCGCAAGGACGTGTTCGCGCTGGAAACCGGCATCGACGCCACCCAGATCGTGCCGGCCTCCAAGCTGGTGTCCACGGTGACCGGCTATCCGGTGCAGCCCAACAAGGCCATCGTCGGCGCCAACGCCTTCGCCCACGAGTCCGGCATTCATCAGGACGGCGTGCTCAAGCACCGCGAAACCTACGAGATCATGTCCGCCGAATCGGTGGGCTGGAGCACCAACCGCCTGACCCTGGGCAAATTGTCCGGCCGCAACGCCTTCAAGACCAAGCTGATCGAGCTGGGCATCGTGCTGGACAGCGAAGAAGCGCTGAACGCCGCCTTCGCCCGTTTCAAGGAGCTGGCGGACCGCAAGCGCGAGATTTTCGACGAGGACCTGCACGCGCTGGTGTCGGACGAGTTCAGCACCGTCCGCGAAGAGGATTACAAACTGGTGTCCTTGAAGATCGCCACCGAAACCGGCGAAGCGCCGGTGGCCTCCATCGTCTTCCTGGCGCACGGCGAAGAGCGCCGCGCCCAATCCAGCGGCTCCGGTCCGGTGGACGCCGCCTTCAAGGCGATTGAAAGCGTGGCCGCCAGCGGCGCGGAACTGGAACTGTACTCGGTGAACGCCATCACCAAGGGCACCGAATCCCAAGGCGAAGTGACGGTGCGCCTGGCGCGAGACGGCCGCATCGTCAGCGGCCTGGGCGCGGACACCGACATCATCGTGTCCTCGGCCAAGGCCTATTTGTCGGCCTTGAACAAATTGATGAACCAGGAGCAAAAGCTGAACGCACAAGCGCTGGTATGAGGTTTTCCGGCCGAGGCGGCCAGCGCGGCGCGTCGTCGACAAGGTTTTCCATCCCGTCCTTGTCGGCGTGCAGTCAGCGTTAGACCGTCCGGCCCAGGGAGTTCACTTTATCGAGTGTGAAGTCCATCAGGCCCACAAGGCCGACCCTTTTTGCCCCGGCTCACAAGGCCGCGCGGCGGACAGCCGACCCATGAGGTCGGCGTCGTTGCGCGGCGGAGCCGGGGTTTTTGCGTTTTACGCGCGGACGGGCCGGCGCTAGACTGCCAGCTCTCTCCTTCCCCATTACGGAAAGCGCCCATGTCCGCAGCCTTCTTCATCACCGGCACCGATACCGAAATCGGCAAGACCCACGTCGCCGTGCAATTGATCCGCCAATGGCAGGCCGAAGGCAAGCGCGTGCTGGCGATGAAACCGGTGGCTTCCGGCTGCGAACTGCTGGCCGACGGCAGCTGGTGGAACGACGACGTGGCGCGGCTGACCGCCGCCACCGGCCAGTCCGATCTGGAACTGATGAACCCCTATCGATTCCTGCCGCCGGTGTCGCCGCATATCGCCGCGAGCGAGGCCGGCGTGGACATCCGGCTGGACGTGATCGTTGACCATTACCAGCAATTGGCCGCCTGCGCCGACGTGGTGGTGGTGGAGGCGGCGGGCGGCTGGATGGCCCCGCTGTCCGACCGGCTGTTCATGGCCGATATGGCCAAGGCCTTGCAACTGCCGGTGATTCTGGTGGTGGGCATGCGGCTGGGCTGCATCAACCACGCCTTGCTGACCGCGCGCGCGGTGCTGGACGCCGGCCTGCCGCTGGCCGGCTGGGTGGCCAATCGAGTGGTGCCGCAGCAACAGGCCTACGAGCAGAACCTGGAAACCCTGCAAAGACACATGCCGGCGCCGCTATTGCTGGAAGTGCCGCACCTGGCCGGCGAATCCAACTGAGCCGCCGGGCGCGGAACGGCGCGCGCAGCGATTCCCATCCGTAATATTTTATTGCGTTGCCGCAAGACATTTTCTTGTTTTCCTTGACCTTTTTTTCTAGCATGCCATTAACCGGTCATGGGAATAGACCGGACCAGTCAGCACCATTTCATGTCAGTTGAGGATTTCTAGGGGGGCTCCATGTCCTGTATGCGCGTCCTTTGCTGTTGGCTGCCGATATCCTGCGCGTCAGCGGCCGAGTTGAATCTGCAAGCCCCCGTCACTCCCATTGCCCGTCAGCAATACGACCTGCACACCATGTTGCTGGTGATCACCTGCGTCATCTTCGCGCTGGTGTTCCTGGTGATGATGTACGCCATCGTCCGCCACCGCAAAGCCGCCGGCCATCAGGCCAAGCACTTCCATGAAAACACCACGGTGGAAATCATCTGGACGGTGATTCCGCTGCTGATCCTGATCGGCATGGCCTGGCCGGCCACCAAGGCGGTGTTGTCGCAGAAGAGCACGCGCGGCGAGGACATGACGGTCAAGGTCACCGGCTATCAATGGAAGTGGCGTTACGACTATCTGGACGATAATTTCGGCTTCATGAGCCATTTGTCCACGCCGCGCGAGGCCATCGCCAACGCCGCGGCCAAACCGGTCAATTACCTGCTGGAAGTGGACGAGCCGCTGGTGGTGCCCACCGGCAAGAAAGTGCGGCTGCTGCTGACCGCCAACGACGTGATCCACTCCTGGTGGGTGCCGCAGCTGGGTGTCAAGCAGGACGCGGTTCCCGGCTTTCTGCGCGACAGCTGGTTTCGCATAGACAAGCCCGGCACCTATCGCGGCCAGTGCTCTGAGTTGTGCGGCAAGGACCACGGCTACATGCCCATCGTGGTGGAGGCCAAGACGCCGGACGACTACGCCAAGTGGCTGGAAGCCAAGAAAAAGCAAATGGCCGCGGCGGCGGACGATCCCAACAAGGTGTGGACGCTGGCCGATCTGAAAGCCCGCGGCGAAAAGGTCTACGCCCAGAACTGCGTCGCCTGTCATCAGGCCAACGGCAAGGGCCTGCCCGGCGCCTTCCCGGCGCTGGACGGTTCCAAGATAGCCATCGCCGACAAGCCGGCGCACATCCACATCGTCTTGTTCGGCAGTCAGAAAAACCCGGCGATGCAAGCCTGGGGCAAGCAGCTGTCGGATACCGACATCGCCGCGGTGATCACCTATGAGCGCAACGCCTGGGGCAACCACACCGGCGAATTGGTGCAGCCCAAAGAGATCAAGGCGGCCCGCGGCGCCACCGGCTGAGGCCGGGAGCGGCGGCGAACCCATGCAAGGAGAGCGATATGGCAATTGTCGATGACGCCGGCCATGCCGGGCACGCGCCGGGGCATCACGAGCGCCCGCGCGGCATCATGCGCTGGCTGGCGGCCACCAACCACAAGGACATCGGTTCGATGTATCTGTGGTTCTCCTTCATCATGTTCCTGTCCGGCGGGGTGATGGCGCTGTGCATCCGCGCCGAACTGTTCCAGCCCGGCCTGCAGTTCTTCCAGCCGGAGCTGTTCAACCAGTTCACCACCCTGCACGGCCTGATCATGGTGTTCGGCGCCATCATGCCGGCCTTCACCGGCCTGGCCAACTGGATGCTGCCGCTGATGATAGGCGCGCCGGACATGGCTTTCGCCCGGATGAACAACTGGAGCTTCTGGCTGCTGCCGCCGGCGGCGCTGCTGCTCCTGCTGTCCTTCATCGTGCCCGGCGGCGCGGCGGCGGCCGGCTGGACGCTGTACGCGCCCTTGTCCACCCAGATGGGCATGGGCATGGACATGACCATCTTCGCCATCCACATCATGGGCGTCAGCTCCATCATGGGGTCGATCAACATCATCGTCACCATCCTCAATCTGCGCGCGCCGGGCATGACCATGATGAAGATGCCGATGTTCGCCTGGGCCTCGCTGATCACCGCCTACCTGATCATCGCGGTGATGCCGGTCCTGGCCGGCGTGGTCACCATGGTGTTGACCGACCGTCACTTCGGCACCCATTTCTTCAACGCCGCCGGCGGCGGCGACCCCATCCTGTATCAGCACGTGTTCTGGTTCTTCGGCCATCCCGAGGTCTACATCATGGCGCTGCCGGCCTTCGGCATCGTCAGCCAGGTGATTCCCACCTTCGCCCGCAAGCCCTTGTTCGGCTACGCCTCCATGGTTTACGCCACCTCCAGCATCGGCATCTTGTCCTTCATGGTGTGGGCGCACCATATGTTCGCCACCGGCATGCCGGCCACCGCCCAGCTGTTCTTCATGTACGCGACCATGCTGATCGCGGTGCCCACCGGGGTCAAAGTGTTCAACTGGGTGGCCACCATGTGGGAGGGCAGCATGACGTTTGAAACGCCCATGCTGTTCGCCATCGGCTTCATCCTGCTGTTCACCATAGGCGGCCTGTCCGGCGTCACCCTCAGCGTGGCGGCGGTGGACATCCAGCTG
Source organism: Chromobacterium sp. HL1 (assembly GCF_057418835.1). Classification (NCBI taxonomy): domain Bacteria; kingdom Pseudomonadati; phylum Pseudomonadota; class Betaproteobacteria; order Neisseriales; family Chromobacteriaceae; genus Chromobacterium; species Chromobacterium sp. HL1. The sequence goes on along the minus strand of NZ_CP162399.1, from coordinate 4,541,222 downwards.
CACGCCAGCTACTACGTGGTCGCCCATTTCCATTACGTGCTGGTGGCCGGGGCGCTGTTCAGCCTGTTCTCCGCCATCTATTACTGGTTTCCCAAGATGACGGGCAAGATGTACCACGAGGGCCTGGGCAAGCTGCATTTCTGGTGGTCCTTGCTGTGGTTCAACGTCACCTTCTTCCCCATGCACTTCCTCGGCCTCGCCGGCATGCCGCGGCGGATTCCCGACTACGCGCTGCAATTCACCGAGTTCAACCAGCTGGCCAGCATCGGCGCCTTCATGTTCGGCCTGGGGCAGTTGATCTTCCTCTACAACATCCTGCGCTCGCTGCGCCACGGCAAGCCCGCGCCGCAGCATCCGTGGGAGGGCGCCAATACGCTGGAGTGGGCGATTCCCACCCCGGCGCCCTATCACAGCTTCGCCGAAGCGCCGCAGCTGGAGGTGATTGAAAACGGCGTGGTGGTGTCCAGCACCGGCGGCGAGCACCACTGAGGACGATGCGATGGAAGCCGCCGCCAAGCAGGGCCGCAGCAACCGCCAGCTGATGAAGAAACTGGCGGTGGTGGCCTTGCTGATGTTCGTTTTCGCCTGGGGGCTGATCCCGCTGTACAAGGTGGTGTGCGAAGTCACCGGCCTCAACGACGTGGTCAAGGCGGACAGCCTGGACGACACGGCGACAAGCGGCGGCGCGGCGGCGCACGAGGTGGACATGACTTTCGACGCCACGGTGCAGGCCGGCCTGCCGTGGCAGGTGCGGCCCTTGCAGACCCGGCTCAAGGTGAAGCCCGGCCAGTTCGTGCAAGTGGAGTACGAAATCACCAACGCCAGCGGTCAGCGGGTGGTGGGGCAGGCGATTCCGCGCTATCTGCCCGCCGCCGCCGGCGAGTACGTCAAGAAGCTGGAGTGCTTCTGCTTCCGCCAGCAGGCCTTCGCGCCCGGCGAAACCAGACGCTTTCCGGTGGTGTTCGTCGTCGACAAGCGCTTGCCGGCCTCAATAGACAGCATCACGCTGGCCTATACCGTGTTTGACGTGCCGGGCAATGCGGGAGCGGGCTCATGAGGGCATGGCAAGGCGTTTTGGCGGTGTTGTCCGCCTTTTTCGGCGTGCGCCGCAAGGCGGACGCGCGCGAGGACAGCAAGCTCTCGCCGCTGCAGCTGATACTGACCGCGCTGCTGCTGGCGGCGACTTTTATCGGTGTGTTGCTATTGGTGGTGCGGCTGGCCACGTCCTAATCGGTGTGCAGGGAGAACGCAATGACGACAGCGAACGAGCGGGAACAGACGCATTACTTTGTGCCGCAGCCATCGCGCTGGCCGGCGGTGGGCGCGGTGGCGCTGTTCTGCCTGGGCTTGGGCGCGGCTTTCGCCGTCAACGGCCAGCCGCTGGGCAAGCTGTCGCTGGGCGTGGGCGCGCTGATACTGATCTATATGTTGTTCGGCTGGTTCGGCGATGTGATCCGCGAAAGCCGGCACGGCGACTACCAGGGCAAGGAAGACATGTCCTTCCGCTGGGGCATGGGCTGGTTCATCTTCTCCGAGGTGATGTTCTTCGGCGCCTTCTTCGGCGCCTTGTACTGGGTGCGGGTGGTGTCGGTGCCGACCTTGGGCGAGATGGACTACAAAATCTTGTACCCGGATTTCGAGCCGTCCTGGCCGCTGCTGACCGGGCCGGGCATCACCAAGCCCTATCAGGCGATGGGGGCCTGGGGCCTGCCGGCGCTGAATACCCTGATCCTGCTGAGTTCCGGCGCGATGGTGACCTGGGCGCATTGGGCGCTGCTGCAAGGCCGGCGCGCGCAATTGAAGCTGGGGCTGCTGTTGACCGTGTTGCTGGGCAGCTTGTTCCTCTGCCTGCAGATGTACGAATACGGCCACGCGATGAGCGAGTTGAATCTGAGCCTGGCCTCCGGCGCTTACGGCATGACTTTCTTCATGCTGACCGGTTTTCACGGCCTGCACGTGCTCTTGGGCACCATCATTCTGGCGGTGGTGTGGCTGAGGGTGATGCGCGGGCATTTCGACGGCCAGCATCATTTCGCCTTCGAGGCGGCGGCCTGGTACTGGCACTTCGTCGACGTGGTGTGGCTGTTGCTGTTCGTCTTCGTCTACTGGCTGTGAACCGCGCGGCCGGACCAAAGGCCAGGGGCCGCACCGGGACGAGGGCGGCCGGCTCGGCTAAGCTTGATGAGGGCGCCACCAGCCGAACAGCGCGCCCAGCAGCAAGAGCAGGAACAGGCCGATGGACAGGCCGATGCGCAAAGTGAGGGAGCGAACCAGACGTTGAGAGCCTTGATCGGACTTCAGCAGGCCGGTCAGGCCCCAGAACAGGGCAAGCACGATGCAGGCGAGCAAGAACAGAATGACAAGTTTCATTGCGGAATCCCCCGGTCGATTGGGCCGTCGATCTACAGCTTTGAAGTCTAGCGGCAAACGGCTGGTTTGGCTGTGTTTATTGGCCATGGCGGTGCTGCCTTTCTTTTTGGCGGCCTGGCAATGGCAGCGCGCGCAGGAAAAGGCCGAATTATTGCGCTCGCTGACCAGCGCCATCGGCGTGCCGCCGGTCAGCCTGATTTATCGCGAGGCCCGCCCGCAGCCGGAATTCAGCCGGGTGGCGCTGCCCGGCGCGCAGCCGGCCGGCCCGGCCTTGCTGTTGGAAAACTGCTATCTGGGCGAGGTCAAGGGCCGGCGCATGCTGCAGCCCTGGCGGTTGGAAGACGGCGCGATGGCCCTGTTGGACCTGGGCTGGCTGGCCGACGGCGTGACGCCGCCCGCCGTCGATCCGAAAACGCTGACCTTGCGCGGACACTGGATGCCGCTGCCGCGCCACTTCGTGCTGCCCGGCGCGGTGGCCGGCGTGGAGGGCCGCGTCGACGCCATCGACATGGCCGCGCTGCGCCAGCGCTACCCCGGCCATTGGCATCAGGGCGTGGTGGTGCTGGAGCACTCGCCGGACCCGCTGCGGCATTGGCCGGTGCTGCCGGAATTCATGCCGGAGCGCCATTACGCCTATGCGGCGCAGTGGCTGCTGCTGGGCCTGTTATTGCTGCTGTCCTTGCATTCGCTGAGGAGACGTTCCCATGAGCCGCGTCGATGAAGCGTCCCCCGAGCCGTCCCGGCGCCGTGGCCGGCTCAAGCTGCTGCTGATGGCGGCCATCTGCCTGGCGCCGGTGCTCGCCTCTTGGGCGGCTTACCGGCTGATGCCGCCGCAGGGCGGCAAGAGCTACGGCCAATTGCTGCCGACGCGGCCGTTCGCGCTGACCGGCGCGCAAGGATGGCCGCGCGGCAAATGGGTACTGGCGGCCAGGATAGAACCGGGCTGCCAGACACGCTGCCAGCAGCGCTTTTTCGCGATGCGCCAGATCCAGCGCGCGCAGGGCGAGGCCGCCGGCCGTCTGACCCGGCTGGGCTGGCAGGAGAGCGCCGCGCACGAGGAGGTGGACGCCACCCACATCGTGCAAACCGCGCAGACGGACGTCGACGGCGGCGGCTACTACCTGGTGGACCCCTTGGGCAACCAGGTCTTGTTCTATCCCGACGCCGCCGATCCCAAGAAAGTGATCCAGGAAATAGGCCGCGTGCTGAAAACCAATAACGGCATCGGTTGAGCTCGTTAAGCCGCGGCGCCCGCGCGGCCCGCGACATCCGCAGTTTCTTGGCCGCTCGACAAGGGGAGAGCAGCATGAGGCGACTGATCTGGCTGGCATTCATCCTGGCATGCGTGGTCGTGCCTTTCGGCGCTTATGTGCGCCTGTCCGACGCCGGGCTGGGCTGTCCGGACTGGCCGGGCTGTTACGGCCAGATCTCCCCGCATCACGCCGCGGAACGCATTCAGCAACAGCAAGCCCAGAGCCCGGACGGCCCGGTCAGCCTGGGCAAGGCCTGGAAGGAAATGAGCCATCGCTATCTGGCCGGCGCGCTCGGCGCGCTGATCGTCGCCATCGGCTGGCAGGCGTGGCGGCGGAAACGCCACCGCCGGGTCGCCGGGACGCTGTTGGCGGTGGTGCTGCTCCAGGGCTTGCTGGGCATGTGGACGGTGACCTTGTTGCTCAAGCCGGCCATCGTCACCCTGCACCTTATCGGGGGCGTGTCGGTGCTGCTGCTGCTGGCCTGGCTGGCGCTGTCGCCGCGGCTCGCTCCGGTGGACGCGCCGGCGTCGTTGAGCTGGCTGACGCGCGCTCTGGCGCTGGTGGTGGCTTTGCAATTGGCCCTGGGCGGCTGGGTGTCCACCAACTACGCCGCGCTGGCCTGTCAGGGCTTTCCCGCCTGCAATGGCGAATGGTGGCCGCAGATGCGCTTCGAACACGCTTTCCATCTGTTCCGCGCCTTGGGCGAGGCGCCGGACGGCAGCCCGCTGGCGGTGGGCAATCTGGTGGCGGTGCATTGGCTGCACCGGCTGGGCGCCGCCCTGGTGACCGTCTTGTGCCTGAGCGCGGCGCGCGCCGGCTGGCGGCTGCCGGCGCTGCGCGGCCACCTGTGTTGCTTGCTGGCGGCGCTGTCGCTGCAGATCGGGCTGGGCGTCGCCAATGTGTTGCTGGCGCTGCCCTTGCCGGTGGCGGTGCTGCACAACGCCGGCGCCGCCTGTCTGCTGCTGATCAGCAGCCTGCTGGCGCTGCGGCTGAGGCCGGCGCGCGCTGCGCAGGCGCGGCCGGTCGGGCCTTTGCCCCGTCTTTCCAAAAACCATCGCGAATGGGTTTGAGCGCCGCATCCTGAGGGGGAAAAAACATGAACGCAGCGGAGCTTCAGCAGGCGCGCCAGCACGCGGTCGCCTTGATGCAACTGGCCAAGCCCCGGGTGGTGGGGCTGATCGTGTTCTGCGCGGTGATCGGCATGTTTCTGGCGGGGCCGGGCTGGCCGGATCCGGCGCGCCTGTTGCCGGCCACCGCCGGCATCGCGCTGGTGGCCGGCGCGGCGGCGATGATCAATTGCCTGGTGGAGCGCACGGTGGACGCCAATATGCGCCGCACCGCCTGGCGCGCCACCGCCCGCGGCGAGGCCGGCGCGGCCGAGACCCTGATCATCGCGCTGACCGCCGGCGGCATCGGCATGGCCTTGCTGGCCGGCCTGGTCAACGCCTTGACCGCCTGGCTGACGCTGGCCACCTTCGTCGGCTACGCCATCGTCTACACCCTGCTGCTCAAGCCCAATACGCCGCAGAACATCGTGATCGGCGGCGCCAGCGGCGCGATGCCGCCGGTGCTGGGCTGGGCGGCGATGACCGGGGAGGTGCACGCGTTCGCGCTGGTGCTGTTCCTGATCATCTACGCCTGGACGCCGCCGCATTTCTGGGCGCTGGCGCTGTACCGCCGCGACGATTACGCCCGCGCCGGGCTGCCCATGCTGCCGGTGACCCACGGCCAGCGTTTCACCACGCTGTCCATCTTGCTGTACTCGCTGCTGTTGTCGGCCATCACCCTGTTGCCGGTGGCGATGGGCGCGGCCGGCTGGCTCTATCTGCTGGCGGCGCTGGCGCTGGACGCGCGGCTGCTCTTCCTTGCCGTGCGCCTGCATCGCCAGTATGCTGACGCTCTGGCCCGCCGCGCCTTCGCTTGGTCGATCTGGTATCTGACCTGGCTGTTCGCGGCCCTGCTGATAGACCATTACTGGCTGATACCCGTTTCCTGATGCGCAAATTGATAAAACTCGCCGGCTGGCTGCTGCTGCCGTTGTGGCTGGCCGCGTGCTCGCCGAATGAACCCAAGCTGGATTTGAAAGGCACCGACGTCGCCGGCGCGTCGATAGGCGGCGATTTCACGCTGACCGACCACCAAGGCCAGCGCCGCAGCCTGTCCCAATACCAGGGCAAGGTGGTGGCGCTGTTCTTCGGCTACACCCATTGCCCGGACGTCTGCCCCACCACCATGCTGGAATACGCGGCGGCGGTGAAGCAGCTGGGCGAGCAGGCCAGCCAGGTGCAGGTGCTGTTCGTCAGCATAGACCCGGAACGCGACACGCCGCAGGTGTTGGCCGGCTATGTGCCGCATTTCAATCGAAGCTTCGTCGGCCTGACCGGCACGGCCGGCGAGGTCGAGCAGATCAAGAATCAATACAAGGTCGTCGCCCAGCGGGTGAGCCAGCCGGGCGGCGGCTATAGCGTGGACCACAGCGCCGGCTCCTATCTGTTGGATAAACAGGGCCGTTTGCGAGTGTTTGAGGCCTATGGCACGCCGTCGGCGAGCTTGGCTCATGATATTGGCCAGTTGTTACGCTAAACTTGGCGTATCGGAAACTGACGCAGACATGAAAGTCGGATCAAAGTGAGCAACGACCATAACGCTGGCGCAACATCCGGCTCGCAACCATCGTTGGACCTCGCCAAATACACGCTGTCCACGTCGGTGGAGATCGCCCATCATCTGGCCGGCATCGCCAAGAACGGCCACATGGTGACGGTGTTTTCCAATAAGGGAAAAACCTTCATCCTGACTCGTTTCCTGGAGGTGGACCACAAGGCGGGCACGCTGGTGTTCGACTGGGGCGCGGACCCGGAGACCAATGAACATCTGCTGGCCAGCGAGCGCAATGTCTTCGTCTGCTCGCCGGAGGGCGTCAAGACCCAGTTCGTCACCGGCCAGGTGCGCCGCATAGACTGGGAGGGCCAGCCCGCCTTCCAGGCGGATCTGCCCGAGCAGGTGATCAAGCTGCAGCGCCGCGAATTCTTCCGCATCCAGACCCCGGCGGCCAGCCCGGTGATGTGCCATGTGGCCGATTACCCGCACAAGCCCATCGACCTGGCCTTGTTCGACGTCAGCCTGGGCGGCGTCAGCATGTGGCTGCCGCAGCCGGCCACGCCCGGCTTCGACATCGGCCAGCAATACCAGCGCTGCACGCTGGACCTGAAACCGCTGGGCGGGCTGCATATCGGGCTGGAAGTCCGTCACCGGCTGGCCGCCAAGCTGCGCAACGGCAACGAGGCCGTGCGCATCGGTTGCTCCTACCTGGGGCTGACGCCGGCGATGGAGACGCTGATCCAGCGCTACGTCGGCCTGCTGGAGCGCGAACGCCGCGCGCTGGTCGGCTGAATCCGCGCGCCGCTTCGCCTTAACCTCGATTTCGTCATCCTTGCCGCAAGACATCATGAAGCTGACTATTGCCCTGTCCAAAGGGCGCATCTTTGAAGAGACCCTGCCCCTGCTGGCCGCCGCCGGCATTTTGCCGGCGGAGGACCCGGAAGCCTCACGCAAACTGATCATCGGCACCAACCATCCGGGCGTGCGGCTGGTGATCGTGCGCGCGTCCGACGTGCCGACCTATGTCCAGTACGGCGCCGCCGATCTGGGCATCGCCGGCCGCGACGTGCTGATCGAGCACGGCGGCGCCGGCCTGTACCAGCCGCTGGATCTCAATATCGCCAAATGCAATATGATGGTGGCGGTGCAGAACGGCTTCGACTACGAGGCCGCGGTGCGCCGCGGCGCGCGCCTGAAGATCGCCACCAAGTATCCGCAGATCGCGCGCGAGCATTTCGCCCGCAAGGGCGTGCATGTGGACATCATCAAGCTCTACGGTTCGATGGAGCTGGCGCCGCTGGTCGGCCTGGCCGACGCCATCGTGGACCTGGTCTCCACCGGCGGCACGCTGCGCGCCAACGATCTGGTCGCGGTCGAACACATCGTCGACATCAGTTCGCGGCTGGTGGTCAACCAGGCCGCGCTCAAGCTCAAACACGACGTGATCCAGCCGGTGCTGGACGCATTCGCCGGCGCCGTGCCGGCCTGAGGTCCGCTCCATGCTGAAACTGTCCTCTTCCCAAGCCGATTTCACCGCCCGCCTGCAGGCGCTGTTGGCCTTTGAAACCGCGCAGGACCCGGCCGTCGACGCCGCCGTCGCCGCCATCTGCGACGACGTCAAGGCGCGCGGCGACGCCGCGGTGATCGACTACACCAACCGCTTCGACCGCATGCGCGCGGTCTCGATGGCCGATCTGACGCTGTCGCGCGAGCAACTGGAAGCCGCCTTCCACCGGCTGAGCGATCCGGTGCGCCACGCGCTGAGCACCGCGGCGGAACGGGTGCGCCGCTATCACGAGAAGCAACTGGCGCATTCCTGGAGTTATCAGGACGAGGACGGCACCTTGCTGGGCCAGCAGGTGACGCCGCTGGACCGCGTCGGCATCTACGTGCCGGGCGGCAAGGCCGCCTATCCCAGCTCGGTGTTGATGAACGCGATGCCGGCCAAGGTGGCCGGCGTCGGCGAAATCATCATGGTGGTGCCGACGCCGGACGGCGAGCGCAACGACCTGGTGCTGGCCGCCGCCTACATCGCCGGCGTGGATAAAGTGTTCACCTGCGGCGGCGCCCAGGCGGTGGCGGCCTTGGCCTACGGCACCGAGACCGTGCCCCAGGTCGACAAGATCACCGGCCCGGGCAACGCCTACGTCGCCGCGGCCAAGCGCCGGGTCTTCGGCGTGGTGGGCATCGACATGGTGGCCGGCCCGTCCGAAATCCTGGTGATCTGCGACGGCGACACCCCGCCGGACTGGGTGGCCATGGATTTGTTCAGCCAGGCCGAGCACGACGAAATCGCCCAGGCCATCCTGCTGTGCCCGTCGGCGGACTATATCGCCCAGGTCGAGGCCAGCATCGCCAGACTGCTGCCGCAGATGCCGCGCCGCGCCATCATCGAGGCCAGCCTCGGCAATCGCGGCGCGCTGATCCAGGTCGGCGATCTGGCGCAAGCCTGTGAGATCGCCAACTACATCGCGCCCGAGCATCTGGAATTGTCGGTGGCCCATCCGGACGAGCTGTTGCCGTTGATCCGTCACGCCGGCGCCATCTTCATGGGCCGTTTCACTTCGGAGAGCCTGGGCGATTATTGCGCCGGCCCCAACCACGTGCTGCCCACCAGCCGCACCGCGCGTTTCGCCAGCCCGCTGGGCGTGTACGACTTCCAGAAGCGCAGCAGCCTGATCCGGGTGTCCCAGGCCGGCGCGCAGACGCTGGGCCAGGTCGCCAGCCTGCTGGCCCACGGCGAAGGCCTGAGCGCGCATGCGCGCGCGGCGGAGCTGAGGCTGGACGCCTAGCGCCGCTGGAGGCGAAACGCCGCTTCATCGCTTAATCTGGATAGGTAACCGGAGAAGGCGATGGCTGGGCTGAAACGCATCATGGCCGGACTCTGTCTGGCCTTTTTCTTGTCCGCGGCGGCAGGGGCGCAACCGCGGGTGCTGGTGGTGGAGAGCTATCACAGCGACTACCCCTGGGATCAGGATTACCGCCGCGCCCTGCAGGAGCGCCTGGGCAAGCGCGCGCAGCTGAGCTATTACGCGATGGACACCAAGCGTCTGCCGCCGGCCCAGCATCAGGCGCGCGCCGACGAAGCGCTGGCGATGGCGGCGAAAATAAAACCTGAGCTCGTCATCGTCGGCGACGACGCCGCCTTGCAAAGAGTGGGCAGCAAGCTGGCCCAGCGGGGCGTCCCGGTGATCTATCTGGGCATCAACAACAATCCGCGCAATTACTTCCCGGGCGCGGCGTCGGGCGTCAGCGGCGTGCTGGAGCGGCCGTTGATTCTGCGCAGCGTCTTCGAATTGGGCAAAACCGTCAAAGGCCTGCGCAGCGCGCTGGTGCTGTTCGACGACGATCTCACCTCGCGCATCATCCGCGACGAGACCTTCGTCGGCCGCGACACCATGCTGCTGGCCAATATCCACGTCGACCTGGCCTTGACCGGCTCCTACGCGGACTGGCAGCGGCGGGTGCTGGGCGCCGCCGGCCGCTATCAGGCGGTCTGGGTCGGCCTTTACTTCACCCTGCGCGACGCCGGCGGCAAGGTGGTGCCCGGCGATGAAGTGCTGCGCTGGACCGCCGCCCACGCCAAGCTGCCGCTGTTCGCGTTCTGGGATTTCGCCGTGGGCAAGGACAAGGCCGCCGGCGGCCTGGTGCTGTCCGGCTACGAGCAGGGCCGCGAGGCGGCCAAGCTGGCCGAGCAAGTGTTGTTCCACGGCAAGCCGGTGGCCAGCCTGTTCCCGGTGACGCCGTCGGAAGGCCGCTATGTTTTCAGCCGCGAAGGCCTGGCGCGAGACCGCATAGAGCTGCCGGCGCGGCTGCGGGAACGGGCGAATTGGGTCGAGTAGCTGAAAGCGAATGAACACGCTACTATAGCTTTTCGTCTTTTCCGATAACACGGCTCCGCCCGCGGGGCTTTTGTTGGCCGCCAGGCCGATTGCGAAGTCATGAAAAAGTCCGTCCGACAGCTGGTGCGCGATGAGATCGCCGCCATCAGCGCCTACCCGGTAGCCTCCGCCGACGGCTACATCAAGCTGGACGCCATGGAGAATCCGTGGCCGCTGCCGGCCGAGCTGCGCCAGGAGTTGGCGCGGACGCTGGCCGACGTCGCCGTCAACCGTTATCCGGACCCGTCCGGCGGCACGCTGAAAGCCCAGCTGAAGCAGGCGTTTTCCATCCCGGAGCCAGCCGAAGTGCTGCTGGGCAACGGCTCCGACGAGCTGATCACCCTGGTGGCGCAGGCGCTGGCCCGTCCCGGCGCCAAGCTGTTGGCGCTGGAGCCGTCCTTCGTGATGTACAAGATGAACGCGCTATTCTCCGGCCTGGACTACGTCGGCGTGCCGCTGCGTTCCGATTTCAGCCTGGACCTGCCGGCGACGCTGGCGGCCATCGCCGAGCATCAGCCGGCGGTGGTGTTCGTGTCCTACCCCAACAACCCGACCGGCCCTCGCTTCGCCCGCGCCGAGGTGGAAGCGATCTGCGAGGCCGCGCCCGGCCTGGTGGTGGTGGACGAGGCCTATCAGGCTTTCGCCAGCGACAGCTTCATGAATCTGGCCGGCCTGCGCGACAATCTGATCGTGATGCGCACGCTGTCCAAGCTGGGCCTGGCCGGCATCCGCCTGGGTTACGCCGCCGGCCCCGCCGACTGGATCCGGGAGCTGGACAAGGTGCGCCCGCCGTACAACGTCAATGTGCTGACCCAGGCCGCCGCGCGCTTCTCGCTGCGTCATATCGAGGTGTTCAACCGCCAGGCCGCGGAACTGTGCGAGGAACGCGGCCGGCTGGCCGCCGGGCTGGCGCGCCACGCCGCCATCGAAGCCTTCCCGTCGGAAGCCAATTTCATCACCATCCGGGTGCCGGACGCGCCGGCCTTGTACCAGCATTTCAAGGCCAGCGGCATCCTGATCAAGCAACTGCACGGCAGCCACCCCTTGCTGGAGCGATGCCTGCGCCTGACCGTGGGCGCGCCGCAGGAAAACGACGCCATGTTGGCGGCCCTGGACGCTTACTTCGCCTGAGCCATGAGAACCGCAACCGTTACCCGCAATACCCTGGAAACCCAGATCACCGTCAGCCTGAATCTGGACGGCGCCGGCGTAGGCCGCTTTGAAACCGGCGTGCCCTTTCTCGATCACATGATGGACCAGATCGCCCGCCACGGCCTGATCGATCTGGACGTGGTCGCCCACGGCGATCTGCATATCGACGCCCATCACACGGTGGAAGACATCGGCATCACCCTGGGCCAGGCCTTCGCCAAGGCGATAGGCGACAAGAAGGGCATCCGCCGCTACGGCCACGCCTATGTGCCGCTGGACGAGGCGCTGAGCCGGGTGGTGATCGACCTGTCCGGCCGTCCGGGCCTGGTATACCAGGTCGAATACACCCGCGCCAGCATCGGCCAGTTCGACGTCGACCTGTTTTCCGAGTTCTTCCACGGTTTCGTCAATCACAGCATGGTCACGCTGCACATAGACAATCTGCGCGGCGTCAACAGCCATCACCAGGCCGAGACCATCTTCAAGGCCTTCGGCCGCGCCTTGCGCATGGCCTGTGAGGCGGACGAACGCATGGCCGGACAGACGCCGTCCACCAAGGGCACGCTGACCGCATAAGTCGGGCGCGCCGTTTTTTCAGGGCTCTGGCCGCATTTGGCCGGAGCGCCGCCACACCCCGAAGCGAGCTTGCAGGATGGCGATTAAAGTTGCAGTAGTGGATTACGGCATGGGCAACCTGCATTCGGTGCTCAAGTCGGCGCAGGCCGTCAACGACATCGGCGCGGACATCTTCCTCACCAGCGAGCCGGAAGCCGTGCTCAAGGCGGACAAGGTGATCTTCCCCGGGCAGGGCGCGATGCCGGACTGCATGCGCGAGCTGAACCAGCACGGGCTGGCCGAGGCGATAAGGGAAAGCACCAAGAACAAGCCGTTTTTTGGCATCTGCGTCGGCGCGCAGCTATTGTTCGAGGAAAGCGAGGAGGGGCCGACTCAAGGCCTGGGCCTGTTCCCCGGCAAGGTGGCGCGTTTTGCCGCCGGGCTGCGCGACGCCGAGGGCGAGCGTTTGAAAGTGCCGCACATGGGCTGGAACCAGGTGTTCCAGACGCGGGTCCATCCCTTGTTCGCCGGCATCGCCGACGGCGAGCGGTTCTATTTTGTGCATAGTTACCACTTTGCGCCGGCCGATGCGGGCCTGACGTTGGCGGAAAGTGAATACCCTGAGCGGTTTTCCTGTATTGTCGGTCGTGAGAACATTTTCGCAAGCCAGTTCCACACCGAAAAGAGCCACCGGGCCGGCCTTCAGATGATGAAGAACTTCCTGGCCTGGGATGGCAGTGTTTAACTCACGTTTGATTTAGCACCATGCTGCTCATACCCGCGATAGACCTGAAAGACGGTCAATGCGTACGCCTGAAACAGGGCGTGATGGACGATGCCACCGTTTTCTCCGACGACCCCGTGCAAGTCGCCGCCCATTGGCGCGATCAGGGCGCTCGCCGCCTGCATCTGGTCGACCTCAACGGCGCCTTCGCCGGCAAGCCCAAGAATCTGGCGGTGATCCGCGATATTCTGGGCGAAGTCGGCAATGAAATCCCCGTGCAATTGGGCGGCGGCATCCGTGATCTGGACACCATAGAGAAGTACCTGGACATGGGCCTGGCCTACGTGATCATCGGCACCGCCGCGGTCAAGACCCCGGGCTTCCTGCACGATGCCTGCGACGCCTTCCCCGGCCAGGTCATCGTCGGCCTGGACGCCAAGGACGGCATGGTGGCGATAGACGGCTGGGCCAAGGTCACCAACCACAAGGTGATCGATCTGGCCAAACGCTTCCAGGACTACGGCGTCAATTCGGTGATCTACACCGACATCGGCCGCGACGGCATGATGAACGGCGTCAACATCGACGCCACCGTCAAGCTGGCGCAGGCGCTGACCATCCCGGTGATCGCCTCCGGCGGCCTGAGCAATCTCGACGACATCCGCGCCTTGTGCGCGGTGAAGGACGAGGGCGTCGAAGGCGCGATCACCGGCCGCGCGATTTACGAGGGCGGCATCGATTTCGCCGCCGCGCAGACGCTGGCCGACGAATTGTCGGACTGAGAGCCTGTTCTCGACTTATCAAGCCATGCCGGCCCGTACGCACTGTTCGGGCCGGTTGGCCGTTTGCCGGACCCCATATGCTTGCCAAACGCATCATCCCCTGTCTGGACGTGACCGCCGGTCGCGTCGTCAAAGGCGTCAACTTCCTGGGTCTGCGCGATGCCGGCGACCCGGTGGAAATCGCCCGCCGCTATAACGAGCAGGGCGCGGACGAACTGACCTTCCTCGATATCACCGCCAGCTCGGACCAGCGCGACATCATTCTGCACGTGATCGAATCGGTGGCGGAGCAGGTGTTCATTCCGCTGACCGTGGGCGGCGGCGTGCGGGAAGTGGCGGACATCCGCCGCCTGCTCAGCGCCGGCGCGGACAAGGTCAGCATCAACACCGCGGCGGTGACCCGGCCGCAGCTGGTGAGCGAGGCGGCCGATCGCTTCGGCAGCCAGTGCGTTGTGGTGGCGGTGGACGCCAAGGCGGTGACGCCGGAGAACGACCGCTGGGAGGTGTTCACCCACGGCGGCCGCACGCGCACCGGCATCGACGCGGTGGCGTGGGCGCGTCAGATGCAGCAACTGGGGGCGGGCGAAATCCTGCTGACCAGCATGGACCGCGACGGCACCAAGATAGGCTTCAATCTGGAGCTGACGCGCGCAGTGTCGGAAGCGGTGGACATTCCGGTGATCGCCTCCGGCGGCGTGGGTACGCTGCAGCACCTGGTGGACGGGGTCAAACTGGGCAAGGCTGACGCGGTGCTGGCCGCCAGCATTTTCCATTTCGGCGAGCACACGGTGGCGGAGGCCAAGCAGGCGATGCGGGACGCCGGCATCGAAGTGCGGCTGTGAGCGCTTTCCGATCGACACTCTTGCCGGCGTCTTAATTTGAGGCGAAGCGGGCGCCGCGCTGAATCATTTGCCGCGCCGCCACTCATAGCCAAGGCGCGCGGCCTTCTAAAGGTGAGCCATGAATTGGTTGGATGAAGTCAAATGGGACGACAAGGGCCTGGTCGCCGCCATCGCCCAGGATGCCGCCAGCGGCCGGGTGCTGATGGTGGCGTGGATGAATCGCGACAGCCTGGCCCTGACCGCTGAAACCGGCGTAGCCCATTACTGGAGCCGCTCGCGCGGCAAGCTGTGGAAGAAGGGCGAGGACTCCGGCCACCTGCAAAGCGTCAAGGAGTTGCGGCTGGACTGCGACGGCGACGTGGTGGTGATGCAGATCGAGCAGGCCGGCGGCATCGCCTGCCATACCGGCCGCGAAAGCTGCTTCTACCGCCGCTTCGATCCGGCGCGGCAAGATTGGGAAGTGGTGGACGCGGTCTTGAAGGACCCGGGCGCCATCTACGGCAAGGCCTGACTTGCGCGCGGTCAACGCCTTGCGGCGGCTGGCCGTTAGAATGGCTGCCGGCAAGGCGATTGTTATCGTTTTGCCATCGGAACGACATATACTTGCCGGGGTTGCGGCGTAAAGGAATAGCGACATGAGCCAGGATGTGCTGAAAACCATCGCGGACACGCTGGAAGCGCGGCGCGAGGCCAGTTCCCAGTCTTCCTATGTGGCGTCCCTGTTTCACAAGGGCGAGGACGCCATTCTGAAGAAAGTGGCGGAGGAGGCGGCGGAAACGCTGATGGCCTCCAAGGACAAGGACAAGCTGCATCTGGTGCGCGAAGTGGCCGACCTGTGGTTCCACAGCATGGTGTTGCTGACCTATCATGGCCTGCGGCCCGAGGACGTGCTGATGGAGTTGAAGCGGCGCGAGGGTATTTCCGGCCTGGATGAAAAGGCCTCCCGCGCCCCCACCCCTTAAGATTGAGCGAGAGCCGACAATAATGACAGACTGCATCTTCTGCAAAATCGTGGCCGGGCAGATTCCGGCCAATAAAATCTACGAAGACGACGATGTGCTGGCCTTCCACGACATCCGTCCGATCGCTCCCGTGCATTTCATGCTGATTCCCAAGCTGCACGTGGATTCGCTGGCCCATTGCGGCCCCGAGCACGAGGCGGTGCTGGGCAAGATGCTGACCCTGGCGCCCAAGCTGGCGCGCGAGCAGGGCCTGGAGGGCGGCTTCAAGACCGGCATCAACACCGGCCGCGGCGGCGGGCAGGAAGTGTTCCACCTGCACGTGCATGTGTTCGGCCACAAGAATAACTGATCGGCCCGCGGGCCCGAAGCGGGAGGCCGGGCGGCCTCCGCGTACTAATTCGATTTGATAAGGAAGTGAATCATGGGTTCTTTCAGCATCTGGCACTGGCTGGTGGTATTGCTGATCGTGGTGCTGGTGTTCGGCACCAAGAAACTGCGCAATATCGGTGAAGATCTGGGCGGCGCGGTCAAAGGCTTCAAGGAAGGCATGAACGGCGAGAACGACAAGGCCGCCAAGGACAAGCCGGCTGAAACCGGCCGCATCATCGACGGCGACGCCGACAAGAAATAAGGCGCGGCTCAAGCGTGTTTGAAATCAGCTTTGGCGAAATCCTGTTGATAGGCGTGGTGGCCCTGGTGGTCTTGGGGCCGGAGCGCCTGCCCACGGTGGCGCGCACCCTGGGCGCGCTGGTGGGCCGCGCCCAGCGTTTCGTGGCCACGGTGAAGTCCGACATCCAGCAGCAGGCCAATCTGACCGGCCTGAACGAATTGCGGCAGGACATCGAGGACGCGGCGCAGTCGTTCAAAGGCCAGCTCGACTCCGAAGTGCGGGGCGTGCGCGAGGCGATGGAGCAGAACAGCGCCGAACTGCGTTCCCTGGCGGACGAGGCGCGCGCGCCGGTGGAAGAGGCGGCCAATCTCATCCACGGCGGCCTGCAGCCGGATCTGCTGGACCCGCTTCCGGCCGACGTCGAGGCGCAGGCCGAGGCGGCGCCGGTCAAGGACGAGAACCAGCTGGACCTGTTCGACGACTTGCCGCCGGCGGCGCCGGCTCCCCAGCCGGCCGATCCGCCATCGCCGCGTTGAGCTTGGCCGCACCCGGCCGGGCGGGACTGGCGCCCGCTCCGGCCGTTCCTGAATCCATTGGACATCCCGCGCATGAATGAACAACCCTTGCTCGCGCATCTGATCGAGTTGCGCACCCGTCTGGTACGGGCGCTGCTCGGCGTCGCGCTGGTGTTTCTCGGCCTGTTCCATTGGTCCGGGGACATCTACCATCTGCTGGCCAAGCCGCTGCTGGACGCGCTGCCTAAGGGGGCGAACATGATCGCCACCGACGTCACCGCGCCGTTCTTCGTACCGGTCAAGGTGACCATGCTGGTGGCCTTCCTGATCTCGTTGCCCAATACCCTGTACCAGATCTGGGCCTTTGTCGCGCCCGGGCTCTACCACCATGAGAAACGGCTGGTGCTGCCCCTGGTAGTGGCCAGTCTGTTGCTGTTCCTCACCGGCATGGCTTTCGCCTACTTCCTGGTCTTCCCCGTGGTGTTCGGCTTCATGTCGGCGGTGACGCCGGTCGGGGTCAGCATGATGACCGACATCGATAAATACCTGTCCTTCGTGCTCGGCATGTTCATGGCCTTCGGCGTCACCTTCGAGGTGCCGGTGGTGGTGATCCTGCTGGTGCGCATGGGCGTGGTGTCGGTGGAAAAACTGCGCCAGGGCCGGCCTTACGTGATCGTCGGCGCCTTCGTGGTGGCCGCCGTCGTCACGCCGCCGGACGTGCTGTCGCAAACCCTGCTGGCGGTGCCGCTGTGGCTGTTGTACGAGGCGGGCATTCTGTTGGCGGTGTTCCTGGGCCGCAAGAAGGAGCGCCCTTTGCTGGAGGATGGTTCATGAATCGAAACGCCTGGCATTACGGCGCGTCGGCGTCGCTGATCGCCCTGATCCTGCTGTGCCTGGCCTGGGAGCTGTGGCTGGCGCCGCTGCGTCCGGGCGGCTCGCTACTGGCGCTCAAGGCGGCGGTGCTGCTGCTGCCGCTGCGCGGCATCCTGGCCCAGCGCCTGTACACCTATCAATGGGCCAGCATGTTCATCTTGGCTTATTTCACCGAGGGCGTGATGCGCGGTTGGGCGGATCGCGGTCTGTCGCAACAACTTGCATGGGGCGAAATCTTCTTAAGCGGACTATTCTTCGTCTGTGTATTGGGCTTTGCCAGAACCTTCAAGTTGTCGCGTCAGCCGCAGTAGACCTTGCGCGCAGCCAAAAGGAAGCCGTCAGCTCATGCTGACGGCTTTTTTTGCGTCCACCGCGCATGCCGGGCGCAGAGTGTGAAACTTGCCGGAGTCATGCGGTGAAAACCGTGAACGGCTTGGTTTACCATCGCGGCGAAACCGCGGACTTGAATCGGCGGGAATCCAAAAAAACATAGTTTGGTTGGGGAGTGTGTAAATGCGGAATATGACGATTGCGGCCCGGATCACCCTGGGTTTCGCCTTGTTGCTGGTGGCGCTGGCGGTGACCAGCTTGCTGGCCTTCATGGGGTTGGGCAGCATTTCCAGCCGGGTGGAGGATGTCAGCACTCATGAACTGGCCTTTTACCGCGACGTGGTGGAGTTGCAGCAGCATATGGGCAATCTGCGGCGTTTCGAGAAGGACTATTTCATCAATCTGGGCGACGCCGCCAAGCGGAGCGAGTACAGCGGGAAATGGAGCAAGACGCTGGACGGCGCGCACGCGGCGATCAAGAGCGCCGGCACCCATCCGCTGAACGGCGACGCCGCCCAGCAGCTGACGACGCTGGACGGGCTGCTCAACAGCTACGCCGACGGCTTCAAGACGGTGGGCGCCAAGGTGGACAAGCAGGAACTGGCCAGCACCAGCGACGCCAACAAGGCGTTTGGCCAGTACAAGGGCAGCATCCACCAGATGGAAGAGGTCTCGGCCAAACTGGCCAAGGGCGCTTCCGACGCGGTGGCGGGGCTGCGCGGCCAGATCGATGCCTCCGCGGACGCGGTGCGCAGCCAGTTGCTGGCCACGGTGGCGGTCGGCCTGCTGGCCAGCCTGGTGGTGTCCTGGTACATCATCCGCTCCATCCGCGTGCCCTTGCTGCAGATGCGGGATTCCGCGCAGCAACTGGCGCAAACCTGCGATCTGAACCTGGAACTGCCGGACTTCGGCCGCAATGAGCTGGGCAGCGTCGGCGAATCGCTGGCCTCGCTGGTCGGCACCGTGCGCCGGCTGGTGCAGGAAGCCCAGGGCCACGCCACGCAACTGGCCAGCGCTTCGGGGCAGATGGCGGACGTCAGCTCCCAGGTGTCCGGCGCCGCGGCCAATCAGGCGGAATCCGCCGCCAGCGGCGCGGCGGCGATCGAGCAGATGTCGGTCAGCATCAATCTGGTGGCGGACAATACCCGCGATGTGGAAGGCCAGGCGCGCCAGACCATGGCGCAGGCGGATCGCGGCAACGGCCTGGCGGAAAAAGCCGCCAGCGAGATCCAGCTGATCGCCAGCGGCATTACCGAAACCTCCACGGTGATGGGGCAGCTCAATCAGCGTTCTAGCGATATCGGCGACATCGTGCGGGTGATCCGCGACATCGCCGAGCAGACCAATCTCTTGGCGCTGAACGCGGCGATCGAGGCGGCGCGGGCCGGGGAGATGGGCCGCGGCTTCGCGGTGGTGGCGGACGAGGTGCGCAAGCTGGCCGAGCGCACCAGCCAGGCCACCACCGAGATTTCCACCCATATCGAAGGGGTGCAGACCGATACCCAGCGCGCCTACCAGAGCATGCAGCAGGCCAACGCCCGCATCGAGAGCGGCGTCAGCAGCACCTCCAGCGTGGCCGAGTCGCTGCGTGAAATCCATCAGCTGTCCCAGCACTCGGTGGAGCGCATCACCGACATCGCCAACGCGATCAAGGAGCAAAGCCACGCCAGCCAGCTGGTGGCGGGCAATGTGGAGCAGATGGCGCAGATGAACGAGAGCACCGCCAAGGCCTCTGGCCAGGCCAGCCAGCTATCGCAGGAGCTGCAGCAGTTGTCGGTGGATCTGGACTCCAATCTCAGGCGCTTCCGCACCTGAGGGAAGGGGCTTCATCTCAGCCGGCGATGCCCAGCGCCTCCAGGCTATTGCGGTACAAGGCCTGGCGCAGCGCCGTCTCCGGCAGGCCGCGCAGCTCGGCTAGCTGCGCGCTGAAGGCGGCCAGATGGGCCGGCTCGTTGGGCCGGTCCTGGGCGAACTCGGGGCGGATGTCCGGCGCGTCGGTTTCCAGCACCAGGCCGGACAGCGGCAGCGTGGCCGCCAGCCGGCGGATGCGCTGGGAGCCGGAGTAGGTCATCGCGCCGCCGAAGCCCAGCTTCATGCCCTGGCGCAGCATCGCGTCCGCTTGCTGCGGGCTGCCGTTGAAGGCGTGGGCGATGCCCCGCTCGACGCGCTGCTCGCGCAGATGCTTGAGCACGCGGTCCACTGATCGGCGCACGTGCAGCACCACCGGCAGCGCGTATTTGCGCGCCAGCTTCAGCTGTTCGACGAACAAGGCCTCCTGCCGCGCCGGATCCAGCTCCGGCAGATAGAAGTCCAGGCCTATCTCTCCCACCGCCTCCGGCCGCTGCTCGCGCAGCGCGCGCTCCAGCTGCTCCAGATGCTCGTCCAGATGCCGTTCCAGATAGATGGGATGCAGGCCGAAGCCTATCCAGCAGCCGTGATCGCGGCGCATGGCGGCGGCCGCGTCGAAGGTGTCGGCGCGCACCGCCGGCACCAGGATCTGGCCGACGCCGGCGGCGCGCGCGCGCTCCAGCACGGCGGACAGCATGGGCGCCAATTCCGGCGCGTCCAGATGGCAGTGGGTGTCGATCAGCGCGCCGGGCGCGGGCAGGGCGGGGAAACGGTGCATGGCGGATTCGTCGTTCGCTCAGCCGGCTTCCGGCTGCAATTGCTGCAGCAAGTATAGCCGTTGGTAGATGCCGCCCTCGGTCATCAAGGCCTCGTGATTGCCGGTTTCGGCGATCTGGCCGTGGTTGAGCACGATGATGCGGTCGGCGTCGCGGATGGTGGACAGCCGGTGGGCGATGGAGATCAGGGTGATCTGGCCGCGCAGCTGTTCCAGCGCTCCTTGCACCAGTTGTTCGGTTTCGCTGTCGATGTGGGAGGTGGCCTCGTCCAGCAGCAGGATGCGCGGCTTGCCCGCCAGCGCGCGGGCGATGGCGATCAGCTGCTTCTGGCCGCTGGACAGCCGCGAGCCGCTCTCGCCCATATCGGTGTCGTAGCCCTGCTCCAGGGCCAGGATCAGATCGTGCGCGCCGGCCGCGCGCGCGGCGTCCTCGATCTGCTGCTGCGTCAACGGCCGGCCCATGGCGATATTGTCGCGCGCGCTGGCGGCCAGCAGAAAGGGCTCCTGCGGCACCAGGCCGACGCCGTCGCGGAAGGCGGCGTCGTCGAAGGCGGCCAGCGGCTGCTCGTCGATCAGGATCTCGCCGCCTTGCGGCGCGTAGAAGCGCAGCAGCAGCGACAGCAGCGTGGATTTGCCGCTGCCGGTGTGGCCGACGATGCCGATGAAGCCGCCGGCCGGAATCTCCAGCGAAAGATCGGGCAATACCGGCCGCTCAGGCTGATAGCCGAAGCTCACCCGGCGGAAGCTGACCGCGCCCCGCTCGATGCGGCCCTGGCCGTGGCCGGCCGCCGCCGCCGGCTCCTGCAGCAGCGCGTCCACCCGCGCCGCCGCCACCACCGCCTGCTGCAGCTGGCTGAACTGCATGGTGATCTGGATCAGCGGGTCCACCATGCGGCCGATATAGCTGATGAAGGCGTAGAGCACGCCGATCTGCAGCGCGCCCAGCGGCCGCTGGCTGAAGCTGTAGATCACCCCGGCCAGCAACAGCACTTTCAGCAGGTCCAGCGCCGGACGCAATAGCCAGGCGTTGGCGCTCAACTCCGCGATCCGCGCCCGGTAGTAATTGTGGTTGGCCTGATCGAAACGCGCGGCGAAGCGGCCGGTGGCGTTGGCGGCCTGCAACACGCTCATGCCGGAGATGGACTCGGCCATCTGGGCGTTGATGTCGCTGCGCAGCGCGCGGGCGCGCGTCACCGACGGCGCGCTCCAGCGCTGGTAGAGCCAGACGATGGCCAGCATCGCCGGCAGCAGCAGCGCCGCCAGCAGCATCAGCCGCCAGTCCAGCCAGGCCATCGCCGCCATCACCCCGATGACCACGATGCTGCTGTCCAGCATCACGAACAGCACCTGCACGTACAAGGCCTTCACTGATTCGGTGTCGTTGGTGACGCGGCTGACCAGCTGGCCGGTGATCGCCTTGTCGAAAAAGGCCATCGGCAGCCGGATCACGTGGCGGTAAACCTGTTCGCGCAGTCTTTGCACCGAGCGCATCGCCACGCCGGACAGGCGCACCAGCTGCAGATAGCGCAGGCTGGACGCGGCGTAGCCGGCCATCAGACAGGCGAGCAGCAGCAGGCCCATTTCCAGCCATTGCGGCGCGCGCGGCAGCAGATAGCGGTCGATGAACACCTTGCCCAGCAGCGGCGACAGCGCCTCCATCAGCGCGGCGGCGATCAGCCACAGCGTGCCCCACAGCACATGGCGCTTTTCCGGCGCGGCGGAGTGGCGCAGCAGGGCCACCGCCCGGCTGCGGTTGATCGCGGATTGATCAGATTTCATCCAGGCTGGCCTCCAGTTGTTGATAGCGCCACTGGCTGGCGTACCAGCCGTTCAATTGCAGCAGCGCCTCGTGGCTGCCGGCTTCGGCGATGCCGCCGTGCTGCAGCACGACGATGTGGTCGGCGTCCGCCACCGCCGACAGCCGGTGGCTGGCGATGATCACGCTGCGGCCGCGGCGCGCCTCGCGCAGATGTTGCAGAATCTGGGTCTCGGTCTGGGTGTCCACCGCGGACAAGGCGTCGTCCAGCAGCAGCAGCGGCGCGTCCGCCAGCAAGGCGCGGGCGATGGCCAGCCGTTGGCGCTGGCCGCCGGACAAGGCCACGCCTTTTTCGCCCACCGGGGTGGCGTAGCCCTGGGCCAGGCGCAGGATGTCCTCGTGCACCGCCGCCAGCCGCGCCACGCGTTCGATCTCGCGTTCGGCGGCGTCCGGGCGCGTCAGCGCGATATTGTCGGCCACCGAGGCGGAGAACAGAAAGGACTCCTGCGGCACCCAGCTGATCGCCGCGCGCAAGGCGTCCATCTTGTATTCCTCCAGCGGCACGCCGTTCCAGCTGACGCTGCCGGCCGGCAGCGGGTACTGGCGCAGCAGCAGGCGCAGCAGCGTGGATTTGCCGCTGCCGGTGGGGCCGACGATGCCCAGGGTCTGGCCGCGGCCCAGGCGCAGATCGATCGCGCGCAAGGCCGGCGCGCTTTGCCCCGGATAAGTGAAGTTCAGGTCGCGCCAGCGCAGTTCGCCGGCCGGCTCCGTGGCGTTGACGCCGCTGTCGTCCACGGACTCGGGCGCGCTCAGCACCGGCTCCAGCCGGTTCCAGCCGGCGCGGCCGCGTTCCAGCAGCGACAGCACCCAGCCGGCGGCGAACATCGGCCAGATCAGCTGGCCCAGATACATGCTGAAGCTGGTCAGCGCGCCTATGGTCAGCTGCTGCTGCCACACCAGATAGCCGCCGATGCCCAGCGTGGCCGCCGCCGCGGTGCTCAGGGTCAGCCCCACCACCGGTTCGAACGCCGCCTCCCAGCGTTGCGCCTCCAGGCTGTTGTCGGCGGCGGAGGCGGCCAGGCCGGCCAGCTCGCGGCTATTGCGTTCCTCCAGGCCCAGGGTGCGCAGCGTGCGCACTCCGCTCAGCGTTTCCTGCACGTGGTCGTTGAGCCGGCTGAAGCTTTGCAGCGAGCCGGCCCAGGCCTGGTGCACGCGGCGGGTGATGCGCCAGAAGGCGAAGGCCATCAGCGGGAAGGGCAGCAGCGCGGCGGCGGCCAGCCGCCAGTCTATGCCCAAGGTCATCATCGCCAGCACCATCACCAGGGTCAGGCTGCCGTCGAAGCCGGCCAGCATCGCCTCGCCGGCGGCCATTTCCACCGCGTCGATATCGTTGGTGGCGCGCGCCATCAGATCGCCGGTGCGCTGGTGATGGTAGAAGCCCGGCCCCTGGCGGCTCAGCCGCTGATACAGCCGGGTGCGCAATTCCACGCCCAGTTGGTAGGCGGCGGCGAAGAGCTGCAGCCGCCAGCCGGCGCGCAGCAGATAGATCACCACGCCGAAGAGCAGCAGCCAGCCCAGCTCGCGCATGAGTTGCGGGGCGCCGAGCTGGCCCTTGGCCAGCAGGTCGACGATTTCTCCGATCTGGCGCGGAATCAGCACGGTGAGCACCGCCACGGCGGCCAGCATCAGCGCCGCGCGCAGATAGTAAGGCCAATGACGGAGGACGAAGTCGCGCAGCAGCGCGGACAGGCTGGCGCCGGGGGCGAGAGCGGACGGGCGTGACATGGCGGGGGCGGATTATCCGGATTGGGTGCGAGCCGAATATTCTATGCCGAATCCGATCGCGGTGTCAGAACCGCTTCAAGCCCGTATCGCGCGAAGCGCGGCGGATCCTGAAGCGGCTCTCGGGCGGGCCCTCGTATGACGGTCTAGCCCTGTTGCGCCGCCGGCTTGGGCCGCGGCTTGCGCACGGTGTGGAACAACACGACCAGCAGCAGCAGGAAGGGCAGGCCGAAGACCAGGGTCAGCCGGAACACCTCGGTGAAGGCGGTGGTGATCATGATCGCCAGCATCAACACCAGGCCGGCCAGCGTGGTGTAGGGAAACAGGCGCATCTTGAACGGCAGATCCAGGCCGCCGGCCTGATCGTGATGGCGGCGGAAACGCAGATGGGTGTAGAAAATCATCAGCCAGGTGAACAGCGCGCCGAACATCGACAGCGCAATCATCAGCGTGAACGCCTGTTGCGGAAACAAGACGTACAGCACCGCCGCCAGCGCGATGCCGCTGGTGGACAGCAGGAGCGCGTTGACCGGGATGCCGCGCTGGTTCAGTTTGCCCAGCCCGATCGGCGCGTCGCCGGCGCGGGACAGGCTGAACATCATGCGGGTGGTGATGTAGAGCTGGCTGTTCATCGCCGACAGCGCGGCCACCACCACCACGAAGTTGAGAATGCCGGCGGCGTAGGGGATGTTCAGCACCTGCATCACGGTGACGAAGGGGCTGTTGCCGGCGCCGATCCGGCCCCAGGGCACGATGGCGATGATCAGGCTCAAGGACAGCAGATAGAACACCACCAGCCGCGCGATGGTGGCGCGGAAAGCCTGGCGCACCGCCTGTTCCGGGTTTTCCGCCTCGCCGGCGGCCACCGCGATCATCTCCACGCTCAGATAACTGAAGATGGAAATCACCACCGCCACCCACATGCCCCAGACCCCGTTGGGGAAGAAGCCGCCGTCGGCGCTGAAGTTGCGCGCGCCGTAAGCGGGGTTGCCGCTGCCCCACACCACATAGCAGCCCATCAGGATGAAGGCGACGATGGCGAAGATCTTGATGGTGGAGAACCAGTACTCCACCGTGCCGAAGGCCTTGACGCTGGTGGCGTTGACGCCGATCAGCGCGCTGGAGAACAGCAGAATCCAGATCCAGGGCGGGGTGTCGGGAAACCAGTAGCGCATGTATTCGGCCACGGCGGTGATTTCGGTGCCCACCGCTAGCACCACGCAGGCCCAATAGCTGTAGCGCACCAGGAAGCCGGCCAGCGGGCTGACGTAGTGCTCGGCGTAGGCGCCGAAGGAGCCGGAAGTGGCGTGCGCCACCGTCATCTCCGCCAGGCAGCCCATCAGCAACAGGGTGATCAGGCCGCCTATGGCGTAACTGAGCACCACGCTGGGGCCGGCGAAGCCGATGGCGAACTTGCTGCCTAGGAACAGACCGGTGCCGATGGCGCCGCCGATGGCGATCATGCTCATCTGTCCGGCGCTGAGCCGGCGCTGCAGGCCCTGTTCCCTATCCTTGATGTCCTGGAAACTGCTCATGATGTTCTCCTCTGTCTATGCGGCGCGGTCTGGCGGGATCTGACGTCCCTTGCGCTATGGCGCCGCCGCGCGGGGCTGCCGGCGGCGGTTTGATGCGGCGCGCGGCCAAGCCGCGCGCCATGCAGGTTTTGAACAGCTCTCAGAACGTGCTGACGATCTCGCGAGCTAGGGCGAGACAAGGCGAAAACGAGCGAAAAAGCGGAATGTACGAGGGGTACATGAGCATTTTGAGCTTGTACTCACCGTGCAACGCTCCACGAAGCGCAGCAGATCGTAAACAGGTTCTCAGGTCACCGCGCCGCGGCGGTGGAACTCAGGCTTGTCCCAGCTACCGCTGTCCAGAATCTCGCGCAGGATTTCCACCGCGTCCCAGATGTCGGCATGGCTCAGGTAGAGCGGAGTGATGCCGAAGCGCAGCACTTCCGGCTCGCGGTAATCGCCGATGACGCCGTTGGCGATCAAGGCCTGCATCACCGCGAAGCCTTGCGGATGGCGGAAGCTGATGTGGCTGCCGCGGCGCGCGTGCTCGCGCGGGGTGATCAGGGTCAGCGGGTGGCCGCCGCAGCGCTGTTCCACCAGCTCGATGAAGAGATCGGTCAGCGCCAGCGATTTGGCGCGCAGCTGCTGGGCATCCACCTGGCGCGCCACGTCCAGACCGCATTCCACCAAGGCCAGCGACACGATGGGCTGGGTGCCGCACAGGAAGCGGCGTATGCCCTGGGCCGGCGCGTAGTCGGCCGCCATCTCGAAGGGCTTGGCGTGGCCCCACCAGCCGGACAAAGGCTGCCAGAAAGCGTTCTGATGGCGCGGGGCCACCCAGATGAAGGCGGGTGAGCCCGGTCCGCCGTTCAGGTATTTGTAGGTGCAGCCCACGGCGAAATCGGCGTCCGCGCCGTTCAGGTCCACTTGCAGCGCGCCGGCCGAGTGCGCCAGGTCCCAGATCGCCAGCGCGCCGCGCTGATGGGCGCTGCGGGTGACCGCGGCCATATCGTACAAATAACCGGTGCGGTAATTGACGTGGGACAGCAGCAGCACCGCCACGTCCTCGTCCAGCGCCTGTTCCAGCGGCAGCGCCTCGTCGATCAGACGCAATTCATAGCCCTGCTGCAGGAATTCGATCATGCCCTGGATCATGTAGAGATCGGTGGGGAAGTTGTCGCGCTCGGACAGGATCACCTTGCGCTCCGGATGAGCTTGCCGCTGGATGCGCAGGGCCGCCGCCAGCGCCTTGAACAGATTCAGCGAGGTGGTGTCGGTGACCACGGTTTCACCGGGACCGGCGCCCAAGAGCGGCGCCAGCTTGTCGCCCAGACGCGTCGGCATGTCGAACCAGCCGGCGGTGTTCCAGCTGCGGATCAGATCATGGCCCCATTCGCCGGTGATCACCTGCCGGCTGCGCTCCAGCGCGCCCTTGGGCAGCACGCCCAGCGAGTTGCCGTCCAGATAGAAAGTGTTGGCCGGCAGATCGAACCGCTGGCGGAAGCCGGCCAGCGGGTCTTGCTGATCGGCGATGAGACAAGCTTCGCGAGTGTGTTTCATGGCGGGTCCTACACGAGAGGGGTGGAAACGGGCAAGGGCCGCAGCACGGCGCGCACCGGGCTGGCGTCCAGATTCATCAACTTCAGCGGCAGCGCGATCAACTCGTAATCGCCCTCCGGCGCGTGATCCAGCAGCAGCTGTTCCAGGATGGCCATGCGCTGGCGCGCGGTGGCGTGATGGGCGTCCATGGTCTTGCTGTCCATCGGGTCCAGCGAGGCGGTGTCCACGCCTATCAGCCGCACGCCCTGGCCGCCCAGCCAGTCGATGGCGGCGGCCTCCACGCCGGGGAAGTCCGCGTCCCAGGCCTCCAGCGGATAGCGCGCGTAACTGCGGATCAGCAGCCGCGGGGGCAGCGGGCCGGACCGGGCCTCAAGCCGCGCGCGGATCTGCTCCAGCCGGATCAGCGGGCCGGGGGACAGGCAATGGATCAGCCGGCACGGCCCCAGATAGGCGTCCAGCGCCACCTGGCCTATGCCCTGGCCGGCGGCCTGGAAGTGAGCCGGCGCGTCGGCGTGCGCGCCGCTGTGAGGCGACAGCGTCAGCCGCGCCACATTGACCGGACAGTGGGCGTCCAGCTGCCAGGCGGGGCTGGCGTCGAAGGCGGTGTCGCCGGGCCAGACAGGCAGGCCGGCGCGCAGCGGGGGGCTGATATCGAGCAACATGGAGCGGTTCCTGAGCGGTAAGAAGCCTGGAATCATGCTAGCACCAAGGCATCCGCCAGAAATTGCAAGTTGGTCTTGCTAATGGCATGCTTTTCGCAGGAACTGCAGCGGAGCAGACAGATAACGATGGGAAATTGCAAATGCAGCTTGACGCGATAGATTGCCGGATTCTTTCCGCATTGCAGCACAACGCCAGGCTCAGCAATCAGGATCTGGCCGACCAGGTGGCCCTGTCTCCGTCCGCCTGTCTGCGGCGGGTGCGCGCGCTGGAAAGCCAGGGACTGATCCGCGGCTATCACGCCCAACTGGACCCGGCCCTGCTCGGCTACGAGCTGGAAGCCATCGTCCACGTGACGCTGGATCGGGCGCGCGAAGACTGGCATGAAGACTTCATGGAGCGCATCCGGCAGTTTGAGGAAATCGCCGCCGCCTACATCGTCGCCGGTCCCAGCAACTACGTGCTGCATGTCCGTTGCCGCAATCTGGCCGCCTTCAGCGGCTTCATCGTGGAGCGGCTGAACCGCATTCCCGGCATGCGCGACATCTGCTCCTATATTGTGATGCGCACGCTCAAGGATCAGCGCTGGCAAGTGCCGCTGGACGGTAAATAGCCGCGTGCCGGGTGGGGCCGGCGCGGAGAAGGGCTTGGTATAATTACCATTGTTAATGAGAATCATTAGCATTAACTTCGGCGCTCCTGAACCCCACCCCACCCACGCCATGAAATACCGGAGCCTTTCCGCCTGCCTGTTATTGTCGGCAGCCCATCCGCAAACCCTGCTGGCCGCCGAACCCGCGCCGCAAATGGAAACCGTCCACGTCAACGCCGAGCGCAAAGCCGCGCTCTCGCATGGCGAGGTGCTGGACGCGGAGCAATTGCGCCGCGCGCGCGGCACCGGCAACGCCGACATCTTCTCCGGCCTGCCCAGCGTGCAGGTCAACAATATCCGCAACGAAGCCGGCGCCATCGATCTGGGCATCCGCGGCCTGCAAGGCGAAGGCCGGGTGCCGGTCTTGATAGACGGCAGTCTGCAATCCACCCACACCGCCCGCGGCTACCAGGGCACCAGCGACCGCACCTATATCGATTCGGACCTGATCAGCAAGGTCAGCGTGGAGGAGGGCGCCAGCAACGGCGCCTTCTCCAGCGGCGCGATCGGAGGCCTGGTGCAGATGCGCACCTTGGGCGTCGAGGACGTGCTGCGCCCGGGCAAGGATTTCGGCGTGCTGCTGAAGGGCAGCGTGTACAACAACAACAAGACGCCCCGGGTGCCGGACGATGAGCGCGATCAGGTGTATTACCAGCTCAACAACGGCCTCAGCCCGCGCACCTTCAACAACGGCTCGGCCACGCTGGCGCTGGCCTATCGGCAGCCCGGCCTGGACGCCTTGCTGGCCTACAGCAAGCGGCGCACCGGCAATTACTTCGCCGGCAGCCACGGTTTCGACGGCTACCCGGAGGCGGTGGTGTCGCGCGGCCAGGAAGTGGTGAACACCAGTTACGAAAGCGATTCGCTGCTGGCCAAGCTGGGCTTCGCGCTGAACGACGCGCAGCGACTGAAGCTGATCTTCCGCCGCCACCGCCAGCAGGCCGGCGAACTGCTGGCCGCCTACTGGTACAAGAACTCCAACGACAAGAACTTCCAGGAACTGCCGCCGGGCGTGGAGTCCATGCCGCAATGGGCGCTGGGCAGCGCCGTCGTGCACGCCTACAGCGCCAACTACAGCTATACGCCGAGCGACAACAAGCTGATCGACCTGAACCTGGGCCTGTGGGCCACCGAGGCGGATCTGGACCAGCACAACGGCTTGTGGGCCGGCCGTCCCGGCGCGTCCTACGGCGATCAGTACATGCATGCCTACAACAACAAGCGCCATGGCTTCAATTTGCTCAACCGCTCGGAACTGGAGGCGCTGCCCTTGAGCCTGAGCTACGGCCTGGCCTTCCAGCAGGAGCGCACCCAGCCCACCAGCCGCTACACCGAGCAGCCGCGGACGCTGGTGGCCTCGCGCAACGGCGTGCGCAACGAGCGCAGCCTGTTCGGCAACGCCGTGCTGTCCTATCGCTGGGCCAGCTTCTCCCTGGGCGCGAATCTGCATGGTTCGACCACGCGCGACTATGCGACCAATCTGGAAGCGGATTACGCGCCCAAGCTGGATTTGACCGGCCAGGTCGACGTGCACCTGGCCAAGTGGCTGGATGTCTACGCCAAGGGCGGCCGCGCCTATCGCACTCCCAGCCTGTATGAAACCACCACCTCCTCCGAGGTGTTCAGCTACAACCCGTACAACCCCTTGCGGCCGGAACGTTCGCTGAACCTGGAACTGGGCTTGAAGGCGAGCTTCCAGGACGTGTTCCGCGATCAGGAACGCATCGGCTTCAAGGCCGCTTATTTCAACAACAAGGTGGCGGATTATATTTCCAGCGCCTGGCTGGACCGGACGCCGGGCATGCCGTCGTGGCAGGGCAATCTGACCTTCCTCAACTACGACAAGGTGGAGCTGCGCGGCTTCGAGTTCGGCGTGGACTACCACAGCCCGTCCTTCTTCGTGGAGGCCGCCGCCACGCGCTACCTGGACCCGGAAGTGTGCTCGGTGAACCAGGCGAGCCGGCGCGACGCCGCGGTGTGCAATCAGAACGGCTTCGCCTGGAGCCTGATTCCGACCCGCATCCCGCCCAAGAGCGTGTACGTGATTTCCGCCGGCAAGCATTGGCTGAACGGCGACCTGACCGTGGGCGGCCGCCTGAAATACCATGCCGGCAAGACCAATCCGGCCGGGTGGCTGAAAGGCACCGGCGCGCAACCGGTGCTGGAACTGGCGTCCGAGCGGCTGGTGGACCTGTTCATCGAGTACCGGCTGAACAAGCAGATCAATCTGAATTTCAATGTGGACAACCTGACCAACCGCTATGCGGTGGATACAGGTTCCGTGATCAGCATGCCGATACCGGGGCGGACCATACGGATGGGGATGGAAGCGCGCTTCTGAGAACCTGTTCAGAGTCCGCTGTGCTTCGTGGAGCGTTGCACGGCGAGTACAAGCTCAAAATGCTCATGTACCCCTCGTACATTCCGCTTTTTCGCTCGTTTTCGCCTTGTCTCGCTCTGGCTCGCGAGACGTTGAACAGGCTCTGAGCCGCCGGCCGCGCGTTTTTTGCCGCGGCCGGCGGGAATCTGCGCGACGGCCGACGGTCTGTAGACTTTATGAGCCGCATGAGGCGGCCGCTTGATTCAGGGGGATAAACATGAGCATGAAAATGAAGTTGACGCTGGGCGCGGCGGTCGTGGCCCTGGGGGCGTGGTTCTACGCGACGCCGTATTTGGCGGTGCGGGGCATGCAGCAGGCCTTGGACGCACGCGACGCGGCCAAACTGTCCGGCTATGTGGACTACCCGGCCTTGCGCAACAGCCTGAAAGAGTCCGTCGTGCCCAAATCGGTGCTGGACCTGAACCAATCCAAGGACAAGAACCCGCTGGCGGCGATGGGCGCGGCCATTGCCGACGCGGTGGTCGCCCCGGTGGTGGACGCCATGGTGACGCCGGAAAGCCTGGCTTTGATGATGCGAGGGATCAAGCCCAAGCCGGGCCTGCCGCAAGGCGGCGCGGATGAGCCGGCGGCCGGCGGAGGCGGCGCAGCGTCGACGGAGCAGCGCGCCGGCGTCGACACGGCCATGGGCTATGAAGACATCGATCGTTTCGTGGTGACGGTCAAGCAGAAAGACAAAGCCGAACAGTCGCTGGGTCTGGTGTTCAAGCGCGACGGCTGGTTGGGCTGGAAACTGTCGGCGGTGCGCCTGCCGGAATAAGAACGGTTTCTTGAGACAACAAAAAACCCGCAGAGCTCGCGCTGTGCGGGGTTTTTGATGTTTCGGCCTGCCAAAATCGCTGGTGCCCAGAGTCGGACTCGAACCGACACACCTTGCGGCGGGGGATTTTGAATCCCCTGCGTCTACCAATTTCGCCATCCGGGCGTCTTCGGCATTCCGAGAAGGAGAATAATAGCGATAGCAAATCGCTTTGTAAATCCTTTTTTCCCCGGCGCTTGGCCGCGGTTCACTCCTGCTTCAATTTAAGCGCCAAGTCGTAGAGCTGTTTGCGGTTGCCGTCGCAGATCTGCGCGGTCAGCGACGCCGCCTGCTTGGTGGGCAGTTCCGCCGCCAGCAGCTTGAGCACGCGCACGGTGTCTTCCGGCACCGCGTCGTCGGCGTCCTCGCGCGCCGGCGCGGCGTCCAGAATCAGCACGATCTCGCCGCGCTGCTGATTGGAGTCTGACTCCACCCACTCCAGCATGTCCTGGGCCGGCAGATTGCGGAAGGTTTCGAAAGTCTTGGTCAACTCGCGCGCCAGCAGCAGCCGGCGCTCCGCGCCCAGTTCCGCGACGATGTCGCGCAAGGTGTCGACGATGCGGTGCGGCGCCTCGTAGCACACGGTCAGATGCGGCGCGGACAGCCATTGGCGCAGCGTCTTGCGGCGCTCGCCGCTCTTGGGCGGCAAGAAGCCGTGGAACAGGAAGGACGGCGCGGTCAGGCCGCTGGCGGACAGGGCGGCGATCACCGCGCTGGAGCCGGGCACCGGCCGCACCGGCAGGCCGGCGGCGCGCACCGCCTCCGCCAGCCGCGCGCCGGGATCGGACACCGCCGGCGTGCCGGCGTCGGACACCTGCACCACGATCTGGTCTTCGGACAGCCAGCGCACCACTTGCTCGGCCATGCCGCGCTCATTGTGCTCGCGCAGGCTGACCAGGCGTTTGGCGTGAATGCCGTAGGCGGACAACAGCTGTCCGGTCACGCGGGTGTCCTCGGCGCAGACCACGTCGGCGGCGCTGAAAGCGGCCAAGGCGCGGGCGCTGATGTCGGCCAGATTTCCAATGGGCGTGGCCACCACATATAATGTGCCGCGACAGAAACTTTCCCTGGCTGATTCAAGCAGATGAGCGAACGAAGTATGCAAAGACTGACTCCGCTGTTGGTTGGCGTCTTGATGACTTGGTTGACGCCGACAATGGCGCAAACCCCGGACTATATCATCCAAAGCAATACCGCGCCGCTCAAGTTGTTGGGCCAGCAGGCGCCGAAACCGGCCGTGCCGGCGACTGCGCCGCGGGACGCCAGCGCGACGGCGGCGAAACCGCAGCCGGCCGGCGGCCGCCTGCGCGTCGGCCTGCTGCTGCCCACCGGCTCCGCCACCCTGGGCGAGGCCGCCGCGGTGGTGCGCAGCGGTGTGGAGGCGGCGGCGCGCGTGGATCAAAACGCCGAGCTGGTGCCCATCGAGGCGTCCGAGGACACCGCCGTGGCCGGCTACAAACAGGCCTTGGCCAGCGGGGTCAATGTGGTGATCGGCCCGCTGTCGCGCGGGGCCATCGCCGCGGTGGCGCCCGCGGTCACGGTGCCTACGCTGGCTTTGAACTCGATAGGCCGCGAAGTGCCGGCCAATCCCAAGCTGTTCTCGCTGTCGCTGATCGTCGAGGGCGAGGCGCGCCAGGTGGCGCGCCTGATGTACGAAGACGGCCGCGCCAACCCCTTGCTGTTGTTCGGCGCGGACAGCCTGTCGCAGCGGCTGCGCCAGGCCTTCATCGACGAATGGCGAAGCCTGAGCCGCGGCAAATCCCCGATGGCGCTGGAAGCCAAGCCGGACAGCCTGCCGGCGATTCTGCAGGCGGCGGCCGGCGCCGACGCCGTGTTCATGGCGCTGGACGCGCACGAGGCCGGCATCGTCAAGGCCGCGCTGGCGCCGGAACTGCCGGTGTACGGCACCTCCCAGCTCAATGGCCGCGGCAGCGCGGTGGCGCTGGCCGGGGTGAGGGTGATAGACATGCCCTGGTTCCTGATGCCGGAGCATCCGGCGGTGAAACGCTATCCGCGGCCGGCGGCGGCGTTGACGATGCAGACCGAGCGCCTGTACGCGCTGGGCGTGGACGCCTGGCGGCTGGCGGTGCTGCTGGCGGGCGCGCGGCAGCCGCTGGGCCTGAGGCTGGACGGCGTCACCGGCGATTTGAGGCTGGGGCGCGACCGCCTGTTCGAGCGCCAGCTGCCGATGGCGGTGCTGAGCGTGGAGCAGCCGTAGTGAATCTTCAAGGCCGGCTTGCCGAGGACAAGGCGCTGGCCTGGCTGCTGAGGCGGGGCCTGACGCTGGTGGAGCGCAACTGGTCCTGCCGCGGCGGCGAAATCGATCTGATCATGCGCGATGGGCGTTACTGGGTGTTTATCGAGGTGCGCCATCGCGCCAGCGCGGCCTTCGGCGGCGCGGCCGCCAGCATAGGGGCGGCCAAGCAAAGGAAACTCATGCTGGCCGCCGAGGTCTATCTGTCCCAAAAGGGAATAGACGCGCCATGCCGTTTTGACGCGGTATTGACCGTGGGCGAGGCGGAGCCGCAGTGGTTGCAGAATATTTTCATGTAGTGCGATGGGTCGACCGACCCTAAAAGATAAGGATGTCCCATGGATTTGATTGACCGCGTCAGCGGGCATTTCCTGGAAAGCATCGCCGTCAAGCAAGAGGCGATGGAGTTGTTGTCGCCGGCGATAGCCGCGGCGGCGGAACAGATGGTGGCTTGCCTGATGAACGAAGGCAAGATTTTGACCTGCGGCAACGGCGGTTCGGCGGCGGACGCGCAGAACTTCGCCGCGGAAATGGTCGGGCGCTTCGAGAAGGAACGTCCGGGCCTGGCGGCGATTTCATTGGCCACTGACAGCTCGGTCCTGAGCGCGATCGGCAACGATTACGATTTCGACATGGTGTTTTCCAAACAGGTCAGGGCCTTGGGCCACACCAACGACCTGCTGCTGGCGATTTCCGCGTCCGGCAACGCCGCCAATGTGATCGAGGCCATCTACGCGGCGCATGAGCGCGGCATGAGCGTGATCGCCCTGACCGGCATGGACGGCGGCAAGGTGGCCGAAATCCTGTCGCCGGAAGACATACAGCTGATTGTGCCGGCGCTGCGTCGCTGCCGGATTCAGGAAGTGCACACCCTGATGGTCCACGCCCTGTGCGACACCATCGATTACATGTTGTTGGGAGGTGAATGATGAAGCGTCGCGTATTCGCGGTATTGCTGGCTGCTGGCTTCAGCAGCGCTCTGAGCGGTTGTTTCGGCGTAGTGGCGGCGGGCGCGGCCGGCGGCGCCTTGGTGGCCACGGATCGCCGCACCAGCGGCGCCTATGTGGACGACCAGGGCATAGAATTGAAAGCCGCCGACCAGATCGGCAAGCTGCTGCCGTCCGCCCACGTCAACACCACCAGCTTCAACCGCGCGGTGTTGCTGACCGGCGAAGTGCCCAGCGAGCAGGCGCGCCAGCAGGCGGAGCTGACCGCGCGCGGCATCCCCAATGTGCGCCGCGTGTTCAACTACACCGTGGTGGCGCCGGCGTCCGGCTTCTCCGAGCGCAGCAGCGACACCTGGGTGACCAGCAAGGCGCGCACCCGTCTGCTGGACGGCAAGGGCTATAACCCGAACAACGTCAAAGTGGTGACCGAGCGCGGCGTGGTCTACATGCTGGGCATGGTGACCCAGGCGGAAGGCGCGGCGGCGGCCAAGGTGGTCAGCGAGACCTCCGGCGTGCAGAAAGTGGTGACCTTGTTCGAATACATCAACGACATCGCGCAGTAAGGCGGATGTCCCGCGATCACAAGCCCGGCTTAGGCCGGGCTTTTTCATTGTTCGGCGGCGGGGCGGCGGAGAATTCCTGGGTTTTTTAGGAAAAATCCTATGTCCGCTCGCCGGCGCTTCTGCTGCAATCTGCCTTGCTGCCGAAACCTCGCGTTTCGGCGCAATTTCTGACGCCCGGTTTTGGCCGGGCGGTACCGGCAACGCAGTTGGCAAAGATGGGCGAGGACGCGGCTTTATGAACCAGGCGGGCAAGATATCGGCGGAGGCGCGGGAGCGCATCATCGCGGCGGCGACGGAACTATACGAGAAGTCCGGCCGCCAGCGGCACCCTGCCGTCGACCAGGTCCGCCAGCTGGCGGGGGTGGACATGGACGCCGCCAGCGTGGTGCTGAAAGACTGGCGACGGGTACAGCCGGCGACGGCGGCGGCCCTGGACGGCGAGGTGCCGGAAGGCGTCAGCCAGGCGGGGATGGCCGCGCTGGAGGCGATCTGGACCCAGGCCAAGGCGCTGGCCAACGACAGCCTGAGCGCCGCCCAGGCGGCCTGGGAGCGCGAGCGGGCCGAACTGGATCATCTGCGCGCCGAACTCGCCGGCGCTTTTGAACGTCAGGCGGCGGAGCTGGACGCCACGCGCCGCCAGTTGTCGGCCTCCCTGGCCTTGACCGCGCAGCAGGCGCAGGACCTGGCGGTGGCGCAGCCGCAGGCGGAGGCGTTTCGGGAGCGCATGGACAAGGCCGAGGTCCGGGTCGGCGAACTGGAGCGGGAGCTGTCCGAGGCGAAAAGCCTGTTGTTGCGGTCTCAGTACGAGTTGCGCCTGAGCGCCGCCGACGGCCAGGCGGCGGAAACGGCGCTGGCCAAACTGCGCGGCGAATTGCTGCAATCCAGCGCCAGCGCCGCGATGAAGGCGGAAGTGGCCCGGATCAAGATGTCGCCCAAGCCGGGCGCCGCGCCGGAGGCCGGCGAGGAGGACGAATCCTTGAAGGCCGCCTACACGCCGCAGCCCGCGGCCGAGGACATCCTGAAGTTTCGCTGATCCTGGCGCGGCCGCCGTCAGTGCTGGGGAATCAGCACGTCGGCGCACAGCACGTGCATGATCTCGTCGATTTCTATCGCCATCGAGATGGTGACGCAGGAGCGGGTGTCGGTCATGGACAGATAAGGCTCGCTCATATACAGCACGCCGGGCTGATCCACCGCGTGTTGAAAGTAGCTGCGCCGCGACCAGACCGCGCCGGTGGTGTCCACCAGCGGCGCGAACTTGGGATTGGCGGCGGCCCGCGGCTGGCGGCTGTTCAGGTTGCGGCCGATCTGGCGTCCGGCGCTGTCCAGCAGGAAGCAACGCACCACGTCCGGCAGCGCCAGCATGGGCTTGGCGGCCAGATCGAACGGCGTGCCCTGCATCAGCGAGATGGCGCTTTGCACGAAGGATTGCCGCGCCAGCTCGATCTGGCGTCGCGTCAGTTTGCGTTTGAGCAGCTCGCGCGCCATCAGCTCGTCCCAGCGTTCGTCGATGCGCGGCGTGATGACGTGGTCCTGATCCGGCTGATCGCTGGGGTGGGCGACGAAATAGCCTTGCACCAAATCGCAGCCCGATTCCAGCGCGATCAGCACGTCCTGATCGGTTTCTATCCCTTCCTCCACCACCAAGGCACCAATTTCGTGCATCAGCCGCACCAGCTTGGCCAGCAGGTTGCGGGTGCGCGGCTGGTGGACGGCGGCGCGCAGCAGGTGGCGGTCGAATTTGACCAGGTCCGGCTCCAGCTGGCAGACGCGGTCCAGATTGGAATGGCCGACGCCGAAGTCGTCGATGGCGATCAGGAAGCCGCTGCTTTTCAGCACATTGACGCCTTCGATCAAGGCCTCGTCCACTTCCAGCACATGTTCCAGCACTTCCAGCACCACTTGGCTGGGGTCCAGCCCGGCGGCCTTGATGCCGTTGGCAAGCGCCATCGCGCGTTCCGGCCGCGACAAGGACGCGGCGTCGATATTGAGAAACAGCCAGCAGGGATGATCGCTTTGCATCTGGCTGAAACGGACGGCATGGGCTTCGCTCACCGCCAGATCCAGCTGGTGGCGGCGTTCGGGCGAGACGACGGAATAAAAAGCCTCCGCCGGCGTCAGCGGGGACGTGTCCTGTCTAGCGCGCAGCAAAGCTTCCATGCCTATCGTGCGGCGATGCGCCAGACTGTAGATAGGCTGGAAGTGACTGCCGAGTTTCAAGCCGGCATGCTCGAATTCTTTCATGGAATAGCTGCCCTCCGTGGCGCGGACTCTACGGCCGGTATTATTTTTTTGCCTGAAGCAATCGGCATTCCAGTTTAGTGCATCGCCATTAAAAATAAAAAACGGGCCATGCGGCCCGTTTGGATAAAGATGTTAAGAAGCTTGCTACTGTTGGATGCCCGCCACCAACCACTTGCCGTTGGTGCTGTCGTCCTTGATGTAGTGCCAGTATTCGGAGAACGGCTCCGCCGATGCGCCCACGGCCTCGCTGACCGTGCCGGAGAAGCGCACGCTGGCGATGTAGCGGCCGCCTTCCATGCTGGCTTCGGACAGCTGGCAGTCCAGTTGCGGGAAATCGGCCACCTCGGTGTTGGCGGCAATGTCTTCGCGCAGCGCGTTGAACAGATCCGGCGTCATGTACTTGCGCACTTCTTCCAGGCTTTCTGTGCTGTTCAGGTTTTGCAGGTGCAAGAAGGTGGCCTTGGCCTGACGCAGGAAGTGCGGGGTCTCGGTGCCGTCCGGCAGGCGCGCGGGCGCCTCGCTGAGCGCGCCGCCGCCAAAGCCGGCTTGCGCGCCGCCCAGGCCGGAGCCGATTTTCGGGATGGAGTCGAAACGGGCCGGTTCTTGATAGCCGCCCATATTCTGCGGCATGCCCGCTGCTTGCGGCGCAGCCATGGCCGGACGCGCCGCGCCGGCCTTGCGGCGGAAGAACATGTAGCCGCCTGCCAGCACCAGGCCCAGCAGGGCCAGCGTGCCCCAGGGCATGCCGCCGCTCTTCTGCGGCTGCTGACCTTGGGCTTGCGCCGCCAGCGCCGGATCGGCGTTGCCGTTGGCCGCGGCCGGCGCTTGTTGCTGGCCGCCTTTGTCGCTCATGGCGGAGCCCAGCATATAGCCGGCGGCCGCGCCCGCGGCGCCTGCGGCTACGGCGGTGCCGATGCCGGGGCCGGATTTGGGTTGAGCTTGAACCGGAGCGGGCGCTTGCGCGGGCGGCGCAACCGGGCGCGCCGGCGCTTGTTGTTGGTAAGAACGGGTGGGGGCCGAGCGCTGCATGCCGGCGCTCTTGCCTTTACCTAGGCGGGCCGCTTCCGCGAACGGAGCGGCCAACATGGAAACCATGGTGAAGGCGAGCATGATCGTCTTCGCGCGGGTGGTCATATTTGCTTTTTTCCTGAGTGGTTGGTATCGCCCCGGTATGACTGGGGCGCAAAAGATTAGTTCGGGGTCAACGGCTGAATTTCAATGACTTGCGCATGGTTTTTTTCCACGCGGAAACGCACATTCCAGTGGTGCAGCGCCACGCCGTAGACCCGCTGCGGGTCGTCTTGATAGGCCGGGCGCGGGTCCTGGGCCAGCACCTGTTCCACCAGCGCGGCGAAATCGCCGGGCAGGCCGGCTTCGGCGGCCAGCTGCGCGCGCGCGGCGGGGTCCCAGCCCACGCTCAATTGCGGCGGCGGGCCGTCGACAAAGCCGCCGCGGGCTTCCGGCCGGGCTTCGACGAAGGGAATATAGGGCTTGATGTCCAGCACCGGGGTGCCGTCCAGCAGATCGGCGCCCTCCAGCGTCAGCACCACCTTGGGCTGGGTGTCCACGCGCAGCAGCCGCACCAGGGACAGGCCCAGCGGATTGGGGCGATGGGTGGCGCGGCTGGCGAACACGCCGACCTTGGCGTTGCCGCCCAGGCGCGGCGGCCGCACCAGCGGCTGCCAGCCGCGCTCGGCGGTTTGATGGAACACGAAGCTGATCCAGACGTGGGAAAACGCGTCCAGCCCGCGCACCATGTCGGGGTGGTCGTAGGGCGGCAGCAGCTCCAGCGTGATGCGGGCGGCGTTGACCAGCGAGGGCTGGCGCGGGATGCCGAATTTTTCGCGGTAGGGCGAGCGGATCACGCCCACCGTGTCGAAGGTGTAGCTCATGGCCGGATTGTAGCATTGCGGCCCCACCGCTTTATTCCCTCTATGCCGAAGAGAACAGCCGCGCAAGTAAAGCAACGGCAGCCGCCAATGCGCCTATGCCCAATATCAGAGCGATCGAAACGTGGAGCCAGAAACGGAAGGACCGGTCTTGTCTCAAGATGTTTGTCCGTGATCTGTAATCATGGAATACACCGGTATGGATGGCTGTGCGGGTATGGCTCAGGGAGGCACAAGCAAGAAAAAGCAGCAAGGCGATGAGGGCGCAGCCGCGTAGCATCGGGTAAGCGCTCTGGAGCAGGCTGGCGAGGATTAGGAGCAAGAGCAGGATGGGCGCAATGGCGCGGGTTACCGAGGGAGGCCTGGGCATGATGGTGCTGGGCGGACAGTGAATTCGTCCATCATGCGGCTTGTGGCTGCAAAATGAAAGATGCGCCTGACGGCGCATCTACATTGGCAGCTTGGTACAGATCAGCCGACGAAGTGCTTGTTGTAGCGGCTGCTCAGCCGGCCCATGGGCAGCAGCATGAAGAAATCCGCGCAGTTGAAGTCCGGGTCCCAGGCCGGTTCGCCGCAGATATAGGCGCCGGCGCGCAGATAGCCCTTGATCAGCGCCGGCAGCGGCGCGGAGGGGGCATCGTCGCGGACCCGGTCCAGCGGCAGCGGCAGGTGGGGGAACACCCGCCATTCCGGCGGCGACAGATGCTTGGCCTCCAGTTGGCGGTACAGGCTGACCGCCTGGTGGCCGCCGTCGCTCAGCGACACGCTGGCGCAGCCGGCCAGGTATTGGCCGCCGTGCTGTTGCACGTAATCGGCGAGGCCGGACCAGAGCAGGGCGATCACCGCGCCGGAGCGGAAGTCGCGGTGCACGCAGGAGCGGCCCACTTCGATCAGGCCGGCGCGCAGGTGGGCCAGCCGGGTCAGATCGAATTCGTGTTCGGAATACAGGCTGGGCGCGCGGCGCGCCATGGCCGGGGACAGCATGCGGTAAGTGCCCACCACCAGGCCGCTGGCGGCGTCTTCCACGATCAGGTGATCGCACAACTCGTCGTATTCGTCGCAATCGATGCCCAGGTCGCGGGAGCCGAGCTCCGCGCCCATTTCCCCGGCGAACACATCGAAGCGCAGCTTCTGCGCGCGGCGGATATCCCGCGCTTCACTGGCCACGCGCACGCTTAGGCGCGGTTTGGCGCTCACGGCAAGCTGTTCATTTAGCAGCATGTTTTGCTCCCTTTTGTGGTGAGTCCCATGCTAGGCAGCTTGTTTGACGCGGCGATGTCTTTAATATGACTATCGGGTGACCGGCGCTTGACGCCGTCGTTACCGGCTGGATTTATTGAAATCAACGACTTACGCTGGTTCAGGATTTGGCGTAGAATAGGCCGTTTTTCCGTTCGATTTGCTCTTTCCGACAAAGCCATGATTTATCCGACAAACTTCGACGTGATAGTGGTGGGCGGCGGCCATGCCGGCACCGAGGCCGCGCTGGCGGCCGCGCGCATGGGCTGCGACACCCTTCTTTTGACGCACAACATCGAGACCTTGGGTCAGATGTCGTGCAATCCGTCGATCGGCGGCATCGGCAAGGGCCATCTGGTCAAGGAAGTGGATGCCCTGGGCGGCGCGATGGCGCTAGCCACCGACATTGGCGGCATCCAGTTCCGCACCCTCAACGCCTCCAAGGGCCCGGCGGTGCGCGCTACCCGCGCCCAGGCCGACCGCATCCTGTACAAGGCGGCGATCCGCGAGATGCTGGAGAACCAGCCCAATCTGACGCTGTTCCAGCAGCCGGTGGACGATCTGCTGATAGAGGGCGACCGCGTCGCCGGCGCCATCACCGCCATCGGCATCACCTTCCGCGCCAAGACCGTGGTGTTGACCGCCGGCACCTTCCTGTCCGGCAAGATCCATGTCGGCATGGAGAACTACACCGGCGGCCGCGCCGGCGATCAGGCCGCGTCCACGCTGGGCGCGCGCTTGCGCGAACTGGCCCTGCCGGTGGGACGGCTGAAAACCGGCACGCCGCCGCGCATCGACGGCCGCAGCGTCGATTTTTCGGTGATGGAAGAGCAGCCGGGCGACACGCCGGAGCCGGTGTTCTCCTACCGCGGCAGCCGCGCGCTGCATCCCAAGCAACTGCCGTGCTGGATCACCCACACCAATGAACGCACCCACGAGATCATCCGCTCCGGCTTCGACCGCAGCCCGATGTTCACCGGGGTGATAGAAGGCGTTGGCCCGCGTTACTGCCCGTCCATCGAAGACAAGATCAACCGCTTCGCCGACAAGGACAGCCACCAGGTCTTCCTGGAGCCGGAAGGCCTGACCACGCACGAGTTCTACCCCAACGGGATTTCCACCAGCCTGCCCTTCGACATCCAGCTGGCGGCGGTGCGTTCGATCCGCGGCATGGAGAACGCCCACATCCTGCGGCCCGGCTACGCGATCGAATACGACTACTTCGACCCGCGCGGCCTGAAGGCCTCGCTGGAGACCAAGGCGATCCAGGGTCTGTTCTTCGCCGGCCAGATCAACGGCACCACCGGCTATGAAGAAGCCGCCGCCCAGGGCCTGCTGGCCGGCATGAACGCCGCCCTGTTCGCTCGGGACCAGGCTAGCTGGTGTCCGCGCCGCGATGAAGCCTATCTGGGCGTATTGGTGGACGATCTGATCACCAAGGGCGTGGCCGAGCCTTACCGCATGTTCACCAGCCGCGCCGAATTCCGCCTGCAGTTGCGCGAAGACAACGCCGACCTGCGCCTGACCGAGATTGCCCGCCAACACGGCCTGATCGGCGATGCCCAATGGGACAGCTTCTGCCGCAAACGCGACGCGGTGGAGGCGGAGAAGGCCCGCCTGAAGGCCACCTGGCTGCATCCGGCGCGGCTGAGCGACGCCGCCGCGCTGCAAGCGTTGCTGGGCAAGGCGATAGAGCGCGAATACAGCCTGTACGATTTGCTGAAGCGGCCCAATGTCGCCTACGCCGATTTGATGACGCTGCCGGAGGCCGGCGGCGCGGTGGCGGACGAGGCGGTTGCCGAGCAGGTGGAAATTCAGGTCAAATACCAAGGCTATATCAACCGCCAGAACGAAGAACTGGCGCGCCGCGACAACCTTGAAGACGTGCGCCTGCCGGCCGACATCGACTACGGTCTGGTCAAGGGCCTGTCCAAGGAAGTGCAGCAGAAACTGAACCAGCAACGCCCGGAAACCCTGGGGCAGGCTTCGCGCATCCAGGGCATTACCCCGGCGGCGGTTGCTCTTTTGATGGTCCACCTGAAACGCGGCTTTGCCGACGCAACGAAAACCGCATGACACATAACGCAGAACTACAACAAGGCCTGTCGCAGCTGAAACTGGAACTGAGCGACGCGCAAATCGATTTGCTGGACCGCTATCTGGCGCTGCTGGCCAAGTGGAACCAGACCTATAACCTGACCGCGGTGCGCGAGGAAAAGCGCATGGTCAGCTACCATCTGCTGGACAGCCTGAGCCTGGTGCCGCATCTGGACGGCGGCAGCCGCCTGCTGGACGTCGGCTCCGGCGGCGGCATGCCCGGCATCCCGGCGGCGATCGCCCGCCCGGATCTGCAAGTGGTGCTGCTGGATTCCAACCATAAGAAAACCACCTTCCTGCGTCAGGTGGTGGTGGAACTGGGCCTGCCCAATGTGCAGGTGATGACCGAGCGGGTGGAGGCTTACCAGCCGGAACAGAAGTTCGACCGCATCACCAGCCGGGCGTTTTCCGAGCTGGCCGAGTTCGTCAAGCTGACCCGCCACTTGCTGGCGGATCACGGTCAATATGTAGCAATGAAGGGTGTCTATCCTTACGAGGAAATCGCCTTGTTGCCGCAGGGTACGGTGGTTTCCGAAGTATTGCCGGTGACAGTGCCGGGCCTGGATGCTGAACGGCACCTGGTGAGAATGCGCCTGGAAGGGGTGGGTGCGCAATGAATTCAAGGGTGATCGCGGTCGCCAACCAGAAGGGCGGGGTCGGCAAGACCACGACTGTGGTGAATCTGGCGGCGGGCCTGGCCGACTTGGGCCGGCGCGTGCTGATTGTCGATCTCGACCCGCAGGGCAATGCCACCATGGGTAGCGGCATCGCCAAGCAATCCCTGAAACTGTCCGGCTACGACGTGCTGCTGGGCGAGGCTTCGATCGAAGACGCGCGTCAGCCGGCGAAGGAGGGCGGTTACGACGTGCTGCCCGCCAACCGCGATCTGGGCGGCGCGGAGCTGGAACTGGTCAACGAGCTGGCGCGCGAGGCGCGGCTGAAGAACGCGCTGCAGGCGGTGGAGGAGCAGTACGACTACGTGCTGATAGACTGCCCGCCCTCGCTGAACCTGCTGACCCTGAACGGGCTGGTGGCGGCGCACAGCGTGCTGATCCCGATGGTGTGCGAATACTACGCGCTGGAAGGCCTGTCCGACCTGGTGGCGACCTTGCGCAAGGTGCGAGTGGCGGTGAATCCCAAGATCGAGATCATGGGCCTGCTGCGCACCATGTTCGACGCGCGCAATAATTTGTCGCAGCAGGTGTCCGAGCAACTGGCCCGCCATTTCGGCGCCAAGGTGTTCGACACCGTGATACCGCGCAATGTGCGGCTGGCGGAAGCGCCCAGCCACGGCTTGCCTGGCCTGGTCTACGATCGCGCCTCGCGCGGCGCGCAAGCCTATCTTGCGCTGGCGCAAGAGCTGGCGGACAGGCTAGAGCCCGCAACCACAACCCCCTCCGTCTAAGCGATATGGCCAAATTAAAAG
Source organism: Chromobacterium sp. HL1 (assembly GCF_057418835.1). NCBI lineage: Bacteria > Pseudomonadati > Pseudomonadota > Betaproteobacteria > Neisseriales > Chromobacteriaceae > Chromobacterium > Chromobacterium sp. HL1. The sequence continues at coordinate 4,497,369 of NZ_CP162399.1, read as the reverse complement.
GATTGGGGCGCGGCCTGGACGCGCTCCTGTCCACTGCCGAGACAGTGGACGACAGATTGACTTCCCTTCCCATCGACAGCATCCGTCCCGGCAAATACCAGCCGCGCAGCTTCATGGACGAGGGCGCGCTGGACGAATTGGCCGCGTCCATTCGCTCCCAGGGCGTGATTCAGCCGCTGGTGGTGCGCGAAATCGGCTTTGGCGATTACGAACTGATCGCCGGCGAGCGGCGCTGGCGCGCCTCGCGCAAGGCCGGCTTGTCCGAAGTGCCCGCGGTGATCAAGAGCGTGCCGGACGAAGCGGCGCTGGCAATGGCGCTGATCGAAAACATTCAGCGCCAGGAACTGGACCCCATCGAGGAGGCCCAGGGCCTCAAGCGCCTGATCGACGAGTTCGGCCTGACCCACGAGGCCGCCGCCGACGCGGTGGGCCGTTCGCGCAGCGCGGTCAGCAATCTATTGCGCCTGCTGGCCCTGCCGGAGCCGGTGCAGACCATGCTGCATCAGGGGCGGCTGGAGATGGGCCATGCGCGCGCCTTGCTGGCGCTGCCGGTGGTTGAGCAGCTGGGTCTGGCGCAGGAGGTGGGCGAGAAAGGCCTGTCCGTGCGCGAGGTGGAGCGCAGGGTACAGCAGAAAGCTGTGGAAAAAACCACAGTTGCACCGCAGCAAAAACAGACAGACCCGGACGTGAGCCGGCTGGCGGAACAGGTGTCGGAACGCATAGGCGCGCGCGTCAGCATCCGTCACGCAAACCGCGGCAACGGCAGGCTGGTCATAGAATATGCAACGCTGGACGAGCTGGAAGGCTTGCTGGAAAAGCTGCAGAAAACTTCAAGCAAATGAGACTGTTGCAACGCAGCATGTCAATGACAGGCAAGTTGACGCAAATCAAGCGTGAAGCCTATAATTCGGCGGTTTTTTTGCTGGGTAAACATGGTTAATCCAGAAGTTAAGCGTATACTGCGCCTGCAGTGCACCCTGGTGGGGGTCGCGCTGCTGATCGGAATGGTTGCAGGGGGAGGAAACCTGGCCGTTCCGGTTTCTGTCTTGCTTGGCGGATTGTCGGCCTTGGTGCCGGCTCTGGTGTACGCCAGAATCGCCTACGCCAAGCGCCATGTCGCTCCCGCGGAACTGATGAAAGCGCATTTCAGGGCAGAGGCCGTCAAATACGTCCTCACCATCCTGATATTTGGTGCGACTTTGGTATTTTTCAAGGATTTATCGATAGTCGGTCTTTTTGGCGGATTTTTTGCCGCCGTATCCGGCTACTGGTTCGGGCTTTTAATCAAAAATTGAGAAAATGAGCGATGGCAAGCAACGCAACTGACTACATCAAGCACCACCTCACCTTCTGGAATTCGGATCCTTCCGCCGGCTTCTGGAGCCTGCACCTTGATACCTTCTCCATTTCGCTGGTTCTCGCCTTCATCTTCGCCGGCGTGTTCGCCGTCGTGGCGCGCAAGGCCAAGCTGGAGAATCCGGGCCGGCTGCAGCTGTTTGTGGAAAGCATCGTGGAGATGGTGGACAAGCAGGTGCGCGACGTATTCCACGGCCAGAGCAAGGTGATCGCTCCGCTGGCGCTGACCATTTTCTGCTGGATCTTCCTGATGAACTTCATGGACCTGCTGCCGGTGGATCTGCTGCCGACGCTGGCCCAGTGGGTGGGTTACACCTTCTTCGGCGCCGAGCCGCATCATGTTTACTTCCGCGTCGTGCCGTCCGCCGACGTCAACGCCACCTTCGCGATGTCCTTGTCCGTGATGTTCTGCATCATCGGCTTCTCCATTAGCGCCAAGGGCGTGGGCGGCTACACCAAGGAACTGTTCACCGCGCCTTTCCACGCGGAAGGCACCGTGGGCAAGATCCTGCTGGCCCCGGCCAACTTCCTGTTGCAGATGGTGGAACTGCTGGCCAAGCCGATTTCGCTGTCCCTGCGTTTGTTCGGCAATATGTACGCCGGCGAAATGATCTTCATCCTGATCGCGCTGCTGCCCTGGGGCCTGCAATGGCTGCTGGGCGCGCCGTGGGCGATCTTCCATATTCTGATCATCACCCTGCAGGCCTTCGTGTTCATGATGCTGACCATCGTGTACCTGAGCCTGGCGGTGGAAGCGCACTAATACCGGTTTCTTTGTTTTACCTTTGTTTTTTTAGCTTTTTTACCAACCATCCTTGATTAAGTCTTAGGAGATACACAATGGAAGCACTCGTTTCTCAGATCCAGTCCATGACCGTACTGGCCGCTGCCCTGATCATTGGCCTGGGCGCCATCGGTACTGCTCTGGGTTTTGCCATCCTGGGTGGCAAATTCCTCGAGTCCTCCGCCCGTCAACCGGAAATGATCCCGGTTCTGCAAACCAAACTGTTCATTCTGGCCGGTCTGCTGGACGCCATCTCCATGATCGGTGTTGGTATCGCCATGCTGTACACCTTCAATAACCCGTTCCTGTCCGCCGCCCTGGCCGCTCTGAAAGCCGGCGCTTAATTTTTAAGCGGAATTGGTTGTTGCAGTAATACTACTGGAGGAAAACAAGCGTGGAATTCAACGTAACACTACTGGGCCAGGCGATCACGTTCGCCATCCTGGTATGGTTCACCATGAAGTTTGTTTGGCCTCCGCTTACCAACATGATGGATGAGCGCGCCAAGCGCATCGCAGACGGCCTGGCCGCCGGCGAGCGTGGCAAGCAAGATCTGGAAGCCGCTGAAAAGCGCGTTGCGGACGAACTCCGCAAGGCCAAACAGCAAGCGACCGAAATCGTGATGGCCGCTGAAAAGCGCGCCAGCCAGATCGTGGACGAAGCCAAGGATGCCGCACGCGTTGAAGGCGCGCGCATTGTGGCCGACGCCAAGTCTGAGATCGATCAGGAAGTCCTGCGCGCCAAGGAAACCCTGCGCGCGCAAGTGGCCGACCTGGCGGTTGCGGGCGCAGAGAAGATCCTGCGCAAAGAGATCGACTCGGCCAAGCACGCTGATCTGCTTGCCTCCATCAAAGCGGAGTTTTAATTAACTCATGGCAGAACTCATTACCGTAGCTAGGCCCTATGCCGAAGCGGTATACAGCCTCGCCACCGAGCAGCACGCCACCCAGCAATGGTCGGAATCGCTGTCGTGGCTGGCTGCCATGGTGAAGAACCCGGATTTGGAAGCCGTCATCACCAATCCGAAACATACCGCACAAGAGCTTGAGGCGCTGATGCTGGATGTTCTGGGCGCGCGCGGCAACGAAGACGTAAAACGTTTTCTGGCCGCGCTGATCGAGAACAACCGTTTGACGCTGCTGCCGCAAATCGCCGAACAGTTTGAAGTGTTCAAGGCGCAAGCGGAAGGCGTTGTGGATGCCGTGGTGGAAACGGCGTTTGCAATGAACGATGCACAGCAAGCCGAACTGACCGACACGCTTTCCAAGAAGTACGGCAAATCCGTACGGATTGATGTGCGTGACAACCCTGACCTGATCGGCGGGGTTCGTGTGTTGGTAGGCGACGATGTCATCGACGCTTCCGTGCGCGGCAAACTGCAAGCCATGGCAGTAAGCCTCAAGAATTAGGAGAGATCATGCAGTTGAACCCCTCTGAAATCAGCGATCTGATCAAGGCGAAGATTCAGAACCTGGCCGAAGGCGCAGAAACCCGTACCAAAGGTACCGTGATTTCCGTGACCGACGGCATCGTTCGTATCCATGGCCTGGCAGACGTGATGCAGGGTGAAATGCTCGAATTCCCGGGCAACACCTTCGGCCTCGCGATGAACCTGGAGCGCGACTCTGTCGGCGCCGTGGTTCTGGGCGAGTACGAGCACATCTCGGAAGGCGACGAAGTTACTTGTACCGGTCGCATTCTGGAAGTTCCGGTAGGTCCGGAACTGGTTGGCCGCGTGGTCAACGCCCTGGGTCAGCCGATCGACGGCAAGGGCCCGGTTAACGCCAAGCTGTCCAGCCCGATCGAAAAGATCGCGCCGGGCGTGATTGCGCGTCAATCGGTATCCCAGCCGATGCAGACCGGCCTGAAGGCCATCGACTCGATGGTTCCGGTTGGCCGCGGTCAGCGCGAGCTGATCATCGGCGACCGCCAGACCGGCAAGACCGCGGTGGCGCTGGATGCGATCATCAACCAAAAAGGCACCGGCGTAGTGTGCATCTACGTGGCGATTGGCCAAAAGGCCTCCTCCATCGCCAACGTGGTGCGCAAGCTGGAAGAACACGGCGCGCTGGGCCACACCATCGTGGTGGCCGCGACCGCTTCCGAAGCCGCCGCGCTGCAGTTCATCGCCCCGTACTCCGGCTGCGCGATGGGCGAATACTTCCGCGACATCGGCGAAGACGCGCTGATCGTGTACGACGACTTGTCCAAGCAAGCCGTCGCCTACCGTCAGATTTCGCTGCTGCTGCGCCGTCCGCCGGGCCGCGAAGCCTACCCCGGCGACGTGTTCTATCTGCACTCCCGTCTGCTGGAACGCGCTTCCCGCATCAATGAAGACGAAGTGGCCAAGCTGACCAACGGCGAAGTGAAAGGCAAGACCGGTTCCCTGACCGCGCTGCCTATCATCGAAACCCAGGCCGGCGACGTTTCCGCCTTCGTGCCGACCAACGTGATCTCGATCACCGACGGTCAGATCTTCCTGGAAACCGACCTCTTCAACGCAGGCATCCGCCCGGCCATCAACGCCGGTATCTCGGTATCCCGCGTTGGCGGCGCCGCGCAGACCAAGGTGATCAAGAAGCTGGGCGGCGGTATCCGTCTGGCCCTGGCCCAGTACCGTGAATTGGCTGCGTTCTCGCAGTTCGCTTCCGATCTGGACGAGGCTACCCGCAAGCAACTGCAACACGGCGAAGTGGTGACCGAGCTGATGAAGCAGAAGCAGTTCCTGCCGCTGGCCACCGCCGAAATGGCGTTGACCCTGTGGGCGGTGAACAAGGGCAGCTACGAAGACGTTCCGGTGAAGAAAGCCCTGGCTTTCGAAGCGGCGTTCCTCGCCTATGTGCGCGCGAACCACCACGACGTGTTGGCCGCGGTGAACGCTTCCGGCGATCTGTCCGGCGACAACGAGAAAATCCTGGCCAAGGCGATGGAATCGTTCAAGGCTGGCTTCAGCTACAACTGAGTCTTTTCGGTTAACGCAAACAGTTACTAGGAAAGGTTCAGGAATGGCAGTCGGCAAAGAGATTCTCACCAAGATCCGAAGCGTGCAAAACACGCAGAAGATCACTCGCGCAATGCAAATGGTGGCGACCTCCAAGATGCGCAAAACGCAAGAGCGTATGCGCGCTGCCCGTCCTTACGCCGAGAAGGTGCGCACAGTCATGGCGCACCTTGCTCAGGCGAACACGGATCTTGAGCACCCGCTGTTGCAAAGCCGCGACGTAGTCAAACGCGCCGGCATCATCCTGATGACCTCCGACAAGGGCCTGTGCGGCGGCTTGAACGTGAACACGCTCAAGCGCTTCTTCGCCCAAGTCAAGGATCTGCAGGACCAGGGCATCGAAGTGGATGTCTGCTGCCTGGGCCAGAAAGGCCTGGCGGCATGCCAGCGCGCGCGCCTCAACGTTGTGGCCAGCGCAACCCAGCTCGGCGATGTGCCGAAGATGGAAAAACTGATTGGCCCGCTTACGGTGCTGTTCAAGCAGTACGCCGAAGGCGAACTGGACGCGCTCTACATCGTTTACTCCCGTTTCATCAACACGATGAAGCAGGAGCCGGCGACTGAACAGCTGCTGCCGTTGACCTCGGAACACATGGTGGTGGAGCACTCGCACTCGTGGGATTACCTGTACGAGCCGAGCGCCCTTGCCGTGATGGAGTTCCTGGTCAAACGCTATATCGAGTCGGTTGTGTTCGAGGCGATGGCCGAGAACATGGCCTCCGAGCAAGCTGCCCGCATGGTGGCGATGAAATCCGCCACGGACAACGCCGGTAACACGATCAAGCAACTGCGACTTGTGTACAACAAGGCTCGTCAGGCGGCGATCACTACCGAATTGTCTGAAATCGTGGCAGGCGCCGCAGCGGTGTAAGCCGTCGCAGACTGAAAAAGTTTAATGTTTAGGAACCGATAATGAGCCAAGGTAAAATCGTACAAATCATTGGCGCGGTGATCGACGTGGAGTTTCCGCGCGACGCCATGCCAAAGGTTTATGATGCCCTGAAGCTGGTTGATGCCGACCTGACGCTCGAAGTCCAGCAGCAGCTGGGCGACGGCGTAGCGCGCACCATCGCCATGGGCAGCTCTGACGGCCTGAAGCGTGGCATGAGCGTAGTCAACACCGGCGCACCGATCTCGGTGCCGGTGGGCAGCGCCACCCTGGGCCGCATCATGGATGTCTTGGGCAACCCGGTGGACGAAGCCGGCGCGGTAGCGACCGATGTTCGCCGCGCCATCCACCAGCCCGCTCCGAAGTTCGACGAACTGTCCCCCGCCACCGACCTGCTGGAAACCGGCATCAAGGTGATCGACCTGCTGTGCCCGTTCGCCAAAGGCGGCAAAGTGGGCCTGTTCGGCGGCGCCGGCGTGGGCAAGACCGTGAACATGATGGAACTGATCAACAACATCGCCAAGGCACACTCCGGTTTGTCCGTGTTTGCCGGCGTTGGTGAGCGCACTCGTGAAGGCAACGACTTCTATCACGAGATGAAGGACTCCAACGTACTGGACAAAGTGGCGATGGTGTACGGCCAGATGAACGAGCCGCCGGGCAACCGTCTGCGCGTGGCCCTGACCGGTCTGACCATGGCCGAGCACTTCCGCGACGAGAAAGACGAAAGCGGCAAAGGCCGCGACGTGCTGTTCTTCGTGGACAACATCTACCGCTACACCCTGGCCGGTACCGAAGTATCCGCTCTGCTGGGCCGTATGCCTTCCGCCGTGGGCTATCAGCCGACGCTGGCGGAAGAAATGGGCCGTCTGCAAGAGCGCATTACTTCGACCCGCGATGGCTCGATCACCTCCATCCAGGCCGTATACGTGCCTGCGGATGACTTGACCGATCCGTCCCCGGCGACCACCTTCGCCCACTTGGACGCCACCGTGGTTCTGTCGCGCGACATCGCTTCGCTGGGTATCTACCCGGCGGTGGATCCGCTCGACTCCACCTCGCGTCAGCTGGATCCGCTGGTGGTAGGCGACGAGCACTACACGGTAGCCCGTGGCGTGCAGTCCACGCTGCAGCGTTACAAGGAACTGCGCGACATCATCGCGATTCTGGGTATGGACGAACTGTCCGAGGAAGACAAACTGGTCGTGGCTCGCGCCCGTAAGATCCAGCGCTTCCTGTCCCAGCCGTTCCACGTGGCTGAAGTATTTACCGGCTCGCCGGGCAAATACGTGCCGCTGCGCGAAACCATCAAGGGTTTCAAGGCCATTCTCGCTGGCGAGTACGACCATCTGCCGGAACAAGCGTTCTACATGGTTGGCTCCATTGAAGAAGCTGCCGAGAAAGCCAAGACCCTTAACTAAGGAGAGGGCTGATGTCCAAGATGCGTGTGGAAGTGGTCAGCACCGAGCAAATGATCTTCTCCGGCGAAGCTGAGTTCGTGGTTGCGCCGGCTACCGAAGGCGAGATCGGTGTGTATCCCCAACACGTGCCGCTCCTGACCCGTATCAAGCCCGGCGTACTGCGTCTGAAAGTGCCGGGCAGCAGCGAAGAAGTACTGGTGGCAGTGTCTGGCGGCATGATGGAAGTGCAGCCCAGCCTGATCACCGTGCTGGCCGATACGGCGATTCGCGGCGAGGATCTCGACGAGGCCCGCGCCAATGAGGCAAAACGCGCTGCGGAGGATTCTCTCAAGCGTGCCACCGACGACCTCTCCACCGCGAAGGCGCACGCTGCTCTGGCAGTGGCCATCGCGGAGTTGAAGGCGCTGGATTTCCTCAAGAAGCGCGCCCACTGATAAGAGATGTAATCGTGTATAGTAGGCTGCCACGCAAGTGGCAGCCTTTTTCCGTTTTCGAGTCGTGAAAAAACCATGGACAGTCTCAGCATCGTCATTCTCGCTGCCGGCAAGGGCAAGCGCATGTACTCCTCCAAACCCAAGGTATTGCACCCCATAGGCGGCGAGCCGATGCTGGCGCGGGTGATCCGCACTGCGCGCGCCTTGAAGCCTGCGCGTCTGATCGTGGTGTACGGCCACGGCGGCGAACAGGTGCGGGCGGCCATCCCGGACGCGGACCTGATCTGGGCCGAGCAGGCCGAGCAGCTGGGCACCGGCCACGCGCTGAAGATGGCCCTGCCGCACCTGCCGAAGGACGGCAAGACCATGGTGTTGTACGGCGACGTGCCGCTGACCAAGGCGGACACGCTGCATCGCTTGTCCGGCGCCGCCGGCGCCGGCATGGCGGTGCTGACCGACGTGCTGGACGACGCCAGCGGCTACGGCCGCATGGTGCGCGGCGCGGACGGCAAGCTCCAAGCCATCGTCGAGCACAAGGACTGTACGCCGGCGCAACTGGCGATCCGTGAAATCAACACCGGCATGATGGCCCTGCCCAATGCGCGGCTGGCCGGCTGGCTTGCCGCGCTCAATAACGGCAACGCCCAGGGCGAATACTATCTGACCGACGTGCTGGCCCTGGCGGTGGCGGACGGCGTGAGCGTGGACAGCGCCAGCGTGGACGCCAGCTGGGAAGCCGCCGGCGTCAACAACAAGGTGCAGCTGGCCGAGCTGGAGCGCATCCTGCAGCGCAACCAGGCGCAAGCCTTGCTGGAAGCCGGCGTCACGCTGGCGGACCCGGCGCGCATCGACATCCGCGGCGAACTTAGCCACGGCATGGACGTGAGCATAGACGTGGGCTGCGTGTTCGAAGGCGTGGTGGAGCTGGGCGAGCAAGTGGACATCGGCGCGCACTGCGTGCTGAAAAACGTCAAAGTGGCCGCCGGCACCAAGATCGCCCCGTTCTCGCATCTGGAAGACGCGGTGGTGGGCGAGGGATGCCGGATCGGGCCTTACGCCCGGCTGCGCCCCGGCGCGAAACTGGCCGGCCACGTGCATATCGGCAACTTCGTCGAAGTGAAGAAAAGCGTGATCGGCGAAGGCTCCAAGGTCAACCACCTGAGCTATATCGGCGACGCCGAGATCGGCGGCAAGGTGAATGTGGGCGCCGGCTCGGTGACCTGCAATTACGACGGCATCAACAAGTTCAAGACCGTGATCGGCGACAACGTCTTCGTCGGCTCCGGCACCCTGATGGTGGCGCCGGTGACGCTGGAATCCTACAGCACCATAGGCGCCGGCTCGGTGATCAGCCGGACCGCGCCGGCCGGCGAACTGACGGTGGCGCGCGCGCGCCAGGTCACGGTGCCGGGCTGGAAGCGGCCGCAGAAAAAAACCGACTGATTCCCTTCCGTCGCCATGCGGCGCCCATTCTCCTGATTTGGAGGATGGGCGCCGTTTTTCATGGCGGCATTCTTGCGACAACCCCTTGCCGCGGCGCGACGCTTCCGCGGCCGGCGCTTGTCAAAGCCGAAGCGGCGCTGCTATGATCGCGAAACTTTCGAAACGAAACATAAAATGACCAAGCGAAACACTCAGCAACGCCGTCACGCCATCGCCGCCCTGGTGCAGGAACGCGGCGAGGTCAGCGTGGACGAGCTGACCAAGCGCTTCTCCACCTCCGAAGTGACCATACGCAAAGACCTGGCCCTGCTGGAAACCGGCGGCCTGCTGCTGCGCCGCTACGGCGGCGCGGTGTCCTTGCCGTCGGAGATGGTGGTCGAAGAAGACGCGGAGCAGGTTTCAAAACGAAAGATCGCCATCGCCCGCGCCGCCGCCGAGCGGCTGCGCGACCACAACCGCGTGATCATAGACAGCGGCACCACCACCAGCGCGATGATCCCGCTGCTGGGCAATAAGCGCGGCCTGGTGGTGATGACCAACTCCCTGAACGTGGCCGGCGCGCTGCGCGAACTGGAGAACGAACCCACGCTGCTGATGACCGGCGGCACCTGGGACCCGCATTCCGAATCCTTCCAGGGCCAGGTGGCGGAACAGGTGCTGCGTTCCTATGATTTTGATCAGCTGTTCATCGGCGCGGACGGCATCGACCTGGAGCGCGGCACCACCACCTTCAACGAACTGGTGGGCTTGTCGCGCGTGATGGCCGAAGTGGCGCGTGAAGTCATCGTGATGGTGGAGTCGGAAAAGATAGGCCGGCGCATCCCCAATCTGGAATTGCCGTGGGAGCGCATTCATACCCTGGTGACCGACGACGCCTTGTCGGCGGAGGCCAGAACCCAAATTCAGGCGAAGGGCATTGCACTGATCTGCGCGTCCTCGCCCGCTGATAGTCCAAGGAGAAAGTAATGTGCGGCATTGTCGGCGCCATCGCGGCGCGTAATGTGGTTCCGGTATTGGTGGACGGCCTGAAGCGGCTGGAATACCGCGGCTACGACTCCGCCGGCGTGGCGGTCTTGGCCGGCGACGCCATCCGTCGCGTGCGCCGCGTCGGCCGCGTTGCGGAGATGGAAAACGCCGCGGCGGAAGAAAGCCTGCAAGGTCAGGTGGGCATCGGCCACACCCGCTGGGCCACTCATGGCGGCGTCACCGAACCCAACGCCCACCCGCACGTATCCTTCGGCAAGATCGCCGTGGTGCACAACGGCATCATCGAAAACCACGAAGAGCAGCGCGAACGCCTGAAAGGCCTGGGTTACGCCTTCGAATCCCAGACCGACACCGAAGTCATCGCCCACCTGGTGCATCACTACTACCAGGCCGGCGACAGCCTGTTCGACGCGGTCAAGCGCGCCAGCCGCGAGCTGACTGGCGCTTACGCCATCGGCGTGATCGCGGTGGACCGCCCGGACGAACTGGTGTGCGCGCGCATGGGCTGCCCGCTGCTGGTGGGCCTGGGCGACGGCGAGAACTTCATCGCCTCCGACGTCTCCGCCATCGTATCCGCCACCCGCCGCGTGATCTTCCTGGAAGAGGGCGATATCGGCAGGCTGACCCGCGACGGCGTGGAACTGCTGGACAAGGACGACCAGCCGGCGCAGCGCCCGGTGCACGTGTCCGACGTGTCGCTGGCCTCGCTGGAACTGGGCCCGTACAGCCACTTCATGCAGAAGGAAATCCACGAACAGCCGAAGGCGCTGTCCGACACCATAGACGCGGTGCAGGACTACGGCTTCAATCCCGAGCTGTTCGGCGAGCGCGCCGGCGAAGTGCTGCCGCAGCTGGAAGGCGTCAAGATCCTGGCCTGCGGCACCAGCTACTACGCCGGCCTGACCGCCAAATACTGGATCGAAACCATCGCCGGCGTGCAGTGCGACGTGGAAATCGCCAGCGAATACCGCTACCGCAACGCCTGGGCCAACCCCAATTACCTGGTGACCACCATCTCCCAATCCGGCGAGACGCTGGACACCATGGAAGCGCTGAAATACGCCAAGGAACTGGGCCACCGCTACGCGCTGTCTATCTGCAATGTGCGCGAATCCGCGATTCCGCGCGCCAGCGAACTGGTGTTCTTCACCCGCGCTGGCGCCGAGATCGGCGTGGCTTCTACCAAGGCCTTCACCACCCAATTGGTGGGCCTGTTCGCGCTGGCGGTGACCCTGGGCAAGATGCGCGGCAAGGTCAGCGCGGCCGACGAGGCGCGCTACCTGGACGAACTGCGCCACCTGCCGGGCAGCGTGCAGCACGCGCTGAACCTGGAACCGCAGATCAAGGCTTGGGCCGACAAGTTCGCCGCCAAGGACAATGCGCTGTTCCTGGGCCGCGGTCTGCATTTCCCCATCGCGCTGGAAGGCGCGCTCAAGCTGAAGGAAATCTCCTACATCCACGCCGAAGCCTACCCGGCCGGCGAGCTCAAGCACGGCCCGCTGGCGCTGGTGGACGAAGACATGCCGGTGGTGGTAATCGCCCCCAACGACGCGCTATTGGAAAAGGTGAAATCCAATATGCAGGAAGTGCGCGCGCGCGGCGGCGAGCTGTTCGTGTTTGCTGATCTGGACAGCCATTTCAGCGAATCCGACGGCGTGCACGTGATCCGCACCCCGCGCCATGTCGGCGTGCTCAGCCCGGTGGTGCACGCCATCCCGGTGCAGATGCTGGCCTACCATGTGGCGCTGGCGCGTGGCACCGATGTCGACAAGCCGCGCAACCTGGCCAAGAGCGTGACGGTGGAGTGAGGTTTGCGGTTGGTGCTGTGACTGTTTGCAGACAGTAAACATCTCGCCTAAATAATAAAGATGTATCTCAGACAATAAAGATGTAACAAAGCCCGGCAAGCTTGCTTGCCGGGCTTTTATCTTGAATGCTCTAACAACGAGCCGCTAAATATGGCAAGTAGCTGCGAACCTAGCTCCAGTAAGTCATAGTATTAGCGAGAGCCATGCTGCAGTGGGGTCGAAGTCTTGAAGCTGTTTATTTAACTTTGCGAGTTCCTCGCCGTACTCCCTGCGCTCGGCATCTTTGATGGCTGAATTGAGAATGCCAGCCAGAGCATCCCGCTTCATCGATATGTATACAGAGGCTGATGCATCGTGAATCCGAGCAAACACTGACAATGCTTTACTGTATCGGTGTCTCTCGATCTCAAGGCGGCACTCCAGGCCCAATTTTATGTCGCCCTTTTGATTGCTATAAAAGCGATTAAGCCTCTGCAAGGTTGTGTCTGCCTCCGCGTGCTGCCCTGCTCGAATCTGGCACGTTGTTAATTGTGCCAGCATGCCAAAAGGTGGGAGGCCCTCTACAGTCACTAAAGCCCTCTCCGCTGCGTGGAGTGCGTCACTGCTATTCCCAAACCGAAGCTCTACTGTCGAGAGTCGGTGCCAGACAAAGGCCTCAGAATCGATGGCCTCAAGCTGAACGAGTGCCGCCCGAGCGTCTTGCTCTTGCTTCTCTGCAATTGCGATCTGGATTTTGAGATCAACGAGGAACCGATTCTCCCTGATTCGCAAACCGTCATCGACATACTGTTTCGCCTTCGGTAAGTCACCCAGCAAGAAGTAGCAGTTCGCAATCTCACGGTGCAAGGCAGTCCCTCTACGGCCATGCTTCTCTGCGAGATGAAAGTCATCCAGAGCAGGCTTCAGGTGTCCGGCCTTACGATGGTAGAAGCCGTTAAGGAAGTGGTAGTCACGAACAGGAGCATAAGATGCGAAAGTTCGGAGCTCCTCCTCTGCTTCTGTCCATAAGCCCTCTTGAACCAGTGCTCGAATCAGGAAGTCCCTCCCACTCACCGAAGTAGGTGACTCGGCAACGGCAAGTCGTGCTGCATCTATGCACTGTCGGTATTCTCGCCTGTGGTAAAAGTCTTCGGCAAACGAGATCAGGTCACTGGTGAGGTGAAAGACATCGTCTTTGTGCATCCCGGTACGGAGAGCAGCCTTGAATAACTGGCGGTACAACTGTAGCCGCGGTAGCTCCTCTTCATCCGCAGCCAAGAGATCCTTGAGGGTAGAGAACACTCTCCCATGATCAATTTCTGAATCATCTCGGAATTGGTTGAGCACTGCCTCTGAAACCGGACCGGCAACCTCATAGAGCCCATTGGTATCCGGAACAACAAGTGAGTGATCAACTAATGCAACTAAGTTCTCGATTAGGCTCTTCTCGTCTAAGGAGAGTGACTTTGCTAGTACCTGTGCTGGAACCGGACTGTACCTGGCCAACATGATCAAGATAGAGCGCTGCTCTTTTGTAAGTTGCTTTTCTTTCAGAAACTTGACGAAAGCGGATGTTCTGAACTGAACCAGGCGGTTCTTATCCATGATCACGGACTGGACACCGTAGGCTTTCGCCTGATCGACGGCAAAGTATGCGCAGGGCGGATACCCGTTTACATATTCTGCAATTTCTCTAATCTGACTTGCTGTTAGTGCAACATCCTCAACGCCTGCGATTTTAGCAATTAGTCGTTGCGTGTCTTCTTCCGCTAAAGGTCGCAGGTTCATGGATGGAGTTGTTGATGGTGGTTTCCTGCTTGAGACAAAGAACAGATAGAGATCGTCCTCGCCTTCAACCGTCGAAATCAGCTTTTGAATGGGTTCTGTGAACGAACCGTCAGGAGTAAGCATCCCACCAGCATCAACCAGAACGGGTAGTTCCTTATGGCCCGTCGCGGCGCGCAGGTTAGCTATGTCTCTTTCAAGTATCTCCTCCTCGTTCTGCCGGCGAATTGACTCGACGATTGCATCGAATCCCTCCTTTGTAGAGAACGGTTCCAACAGGTTTGCGAGTTTGATCGATACGTCTACCAACGTATCACCATCTGACACTAGTACTTCGAGGGTCTTGGGGTAAGAGAGGCTTAACTGAGCTGCTTTGTTGACGAATGTTCTTCGTCCCACACTCGGAAGGCCATACACACCGATAATTCGAGGAGGACGCTGGCCAAGCGGCGTCAATATCCTTTGGAGGTTAGCGATGTCCGCACTGCGGCCTTCAAAGTAGGCCTGTTGGTGGGATCGAAGCAATTCATCCTGGTGGTGGCGGATTTCTCGTGCTGTTACCTTGGCAGAGACAACGTTGGAGATTTTCGCTCGACTGAGCCACTTTGGAAGCGAGCCAAACTGAATGGAAGGACTCAGAAGGAAAACCAACGCCTTGGAAATATGGCCCTCGAGTTTCCGATACCATGCTTCATCGATTTCGAACTGCACCCAGATTCGCGCAAGTGTAGCTTCACTGACAAACAGGACGAATATTGCGCTTTCGTCCAGCATAGTCTCGATCGCATCCTTGAATTGTTCGCCATCCTCAAAAACCTGTTCGTCGAAGAGACAGAACTGCCTGCCAAGTTCGTGGGCAACTGCACGGACAAATTCTTTATCGGTTGAGGAGTGCGACAGAAATGCACGATAAAGCATTGATATAGATCTCCGTATGTGGAAATAAGCGTTTTACTTGTATGCTGGAAACTTGCTTGGTGCGTGTCAGTATTGGCGAAGCATCCGTATCAAATTTTGCAACAGGAGCGAATCCAGGTTTAAGTTATCAGCATACTCCAAGCTGACTGCGATAGTCTGCTTTTATGGTGAAATTTGAACGTCCAGCTCTGGGGTGATCTGGGACATTCGGCTTCTGCCCAAGACCAATCGTAATAAGTAGTGAATCGCCCCTCCTTTCCTAGACACCTCAAGAGTCTCACACTAGGCCCAGCAAGGAGCTGCAATGGTCCGTCAACTGGATTTGCCAGCCGGAGTTGTTCCACTGGCTCGACGAGCCGATGCTCCTGAATCCTCGCGAGATTTTGGGTAAGAGCAGCCTCATCAAGATGTTTGGCAGCTACCAAGCGATATCGCGTACTACTGCGGCCTTTATTGCGGGCTCCATCCCCCTTGGCAAGCCCTGCTTGGGATTGTCCAACATCCTCGCCCGGCTCGGCTCTGACGAGGACGATTGCGCCACCGACATCGCCACCATTAAGCGCGACGAGGCGCTCGATTCGACCACGCGCGAAGTGCTGGTGCAAGCTCGGCTTGGCCAGGGAAAATTCCGTGACGATCTGATGCGGCTATGGGGCGATGCCTGCTCAATCACAGGCTGAGATGTGGTTCAGGTCTTGCGGGCCTCGCATGTTAAGCCGTGGAGGGACAGCAAGAACAGGGAGCGGCTTGATCCGCATAACGGGCTACTGCGAGTGGCCACCATTGACGCTCTCTTCGATGGCTATCTGATATCGTTCGAAGACACCGGCGAGATGCTCGTCTGCGCATCAATCACGGACAGGCAGCGGAGCATGTTGAGGCTCCCGGCCCGGCTGCGCAAGAAACCTAGCCCGGAGTTATGTCGCTACCTCGCGGAGCACCGGGAGATTTTCAACCGGAGAGCGTCCTGAACCAGTTTGGGAAATGGGAGCTCACCGCTGCCGCCGCTCCAAGACCCAGACCACAGCTATAATCCCCCTCCGTGGCGAAACAGATCTGAATGCGGGATAAGCGATGCAAGTATCGGCCTTGGAACGGCAACTGAATTTTCTGAGAGAGATAGACCGCTTGAAGTCGGTGCTGCGGCAATCGCCATTGCTGGACCAGAGCCGCCGGGAGAACTCGGCCGAGCACTCCTGGCATTTGGCGATGTACGCCTTGCTGCTGGGCGATTACGCCAGCGGCCCGGTCAACACCGAGCGGGTGATCAAGATGCTGCTGCTGCACGATGTGGTGGAGGTGGACGCGGGAGACTTTCCCATCCACGGCCAGGCCGTGTCTGGGGCGCAGGCGGAAGCGGAGGCGAGGGCGGCGGAGCATTTGTTTGGCTTGCTGCCGGTGGAGCAGGGCGCTGAATTGCTGGCGCTGTGGCGGGAGTTTGAGCGCGCGGAAAGCGCCGATGCCTGTTTCGCCAAGGCGCTGGACCGTTTCCAGCCTTTACTGATCAATGTCTTCACCGGCGGCGGGACCTGGACGCAGAACGATGTCTCGCTGGAGCAGGTGCTGTCCCGTTACGGCCCGGTAATCCAAAAAGGCGCGCCGCAGCTTTGGCTGTTGTGCGAGCAGTGGGTGCGCCGGCATTTTGCGGGGCAGTCTGTTTAGGGTCGCTAACCAAACCCCTGATGCTGTATTGCGCGAACCTGTTTACGATCTGCTGCGCGTCGGCGATACAGCGTTGAAAACATCTTCAAAATGCTCATGTACCGGATGTACACTCCGCTTTTTCAGCCGCAACGCCTTGCCTCGCCCTTGCTCGCGAGATCGTAAACAGGTTCTTAGCCGTAAAACTGAGTTTTGTGAGCGGCTCTTAACGCTATTCAGATCGGCTTCAGCGCCCAAGCGATGGCTTGCCTCCGCCGCGCGCGGCGCGCCAGGCGCGGCTTTCTTGTGCTGCCGGGTGCCGCCGGCTTGACGCTCTCCCGCTCCTCCCCAACAATAGCCCCCGCGCCGCAGCAATCGCGGCGCTCGGGATTGGTCTCCCGATTATGAATGCTTGTTGCGGATGCGCTGTTTCCACAGCGTATCCGTTGCCATTGCTTTGCCTATCCGGGCGGGCCGTGGCAAGTGGCGTCCTTATGGGCGCACCGGCTTATGCAAGCATTCACCGGTAGACCAACTCTTGTCATGTGCCCGCCTTGCCGCCTTGCGGCATGGCCCTTCTGCTCAGGAGGTTGCAAATGGTAAAGCTTGTCCATCCGGTGCTTGGCATCGATCTCTCTTCGTCCCCTGCTGAAACTCAAGACATCCGTCAGGACGTCGCATCCCCACTCCCGCCGCTAGGACCGCGCTCGCGTTACCGTTTTGTCGGCAGCGAAGCCAAAGACCTCAGTCTGCCCTTTGTCCGCCGCGTCAAAGGCCGCACTTATCCGCATTACTGGCAGCCGGCCGAGGCGGAGAATGCGTTCGAGGCCAGCGCCTTGGGCCGTCAATACGCCGCCCATCTGGCGCAGCTGCTGAAACTCAACCGCCAGCACGCCGCGCGCGGGCTGTTGTTCCGCATCGCTTGCGATATGGATTTCCGCGACCACAGCCACCGCCGCAGCATGTGCAAGAGCTTCTTCAATTATCTGGAGATGTTGTTGAGCCTGGGCGTGGCGCAGATTGATCTGCCGCGGCATGTGGCGGCGGTGCAGCAGCTCTATCTGAGCCTGGACGAGTTGGACGCCCTGCCGCGCAAGCTGGGGCGGAAGAAGAGGCGCTAAGCCGGGGAGGGCGCTGCCGGCCCTGCGAGACTGGCTGTGAGTGCCCTCTTGGACAGGCTTTTATCCCGCTTCCGCATTCCGCTTTCATCCCATCTTTATTCCGCTTTCATCCGGCTTTCTTCATGCTTTTCGCCTTGTCTTGTACTCAGAGAGTCAATTCGCTCTGAGTCGAGAGGGGCGGATGGCATTCGCGCGTTCTCGTCCGCCGGGTGTTTTGAGAGTGCTCTTATAGAGTTTGATCGGCGGCTTTTCGATAATGACGTGCCAAGTACAGCTTAAGGCCGTATTTGCAGGTTTTATTTTATAGACCTCTCTTGAAAGCGAAATGATGAATAAAGTCGTGCTGCCTGCATTGCTGGCTGCGGTATTCAGCGTCGGCGCCCATGCCGCCGACCCCATTCCTGGTTCCACTCGCGCTTCCGCCGAATGGGATGTGACCGCGGATAAGGATAGCTCGCACGCTATCGAAATCACGGCTAAAAAGCCGAATGTGCATTTCGTGTACAGCCCGATTTCCAAAACCATTGAATCCAAAAACCTGGATTTCGATATCCGCATGCTGAATTCGGATGAATACACCATCAGCGGCTATAAGGTAAAAGCCTCCTCGGTCCAGCATCAGCTGAGCCATACCGCGTCCATCGGGGAAATGGATTTTGACCTCAGCGTGACGGACCATGCCGGCAAGCAGGTGAAACTGTCGGCCGAACCGAAGGATCTGGACGGCCTGTCCGGTTTTGGCGAATTCGCGAAAGTGGCTTCCATCGCCGGAGAGAATAAAGGCACTTCTCAGCTGAAAGCGGAGTTTGCCGGCGGCAAGGATTCCAGCGGCGTCATGGTGACCGAAGCGTCTAAATTGAGCGATGGCCAATATGTGGGCAAATTCGATTTGATTCTGGATGCCTCCTGGCAGAAAACAGCCAAAGCCGAAGAAGAGAATACTCAAGTCTCCGTTCGCTGATTTCAAAGGGTAGCGCCAAAAAAGGGAGCCTAGCTCCCTTTTTATTTTTAGGAGTTTCCGCTTATGCCATGGTGCTTCAGATTTTACGCTTTGGCCTGTTTGCTGCTGCCGGCATGGGCCGGGGCGATTCAGGTTTCCGATATGACGGCGGCGATGCCGTCCAATAAAGGGGCGGTCACGATCCACGCCAGAAACACCGAGCAGCGGGCGTCTTTGCTGTCGGTGAGCGTGACGCAGGTGGACTCTCCATACGAGGGCGCGCGCGAGCTGAATACGGACGGCGCCAGCCTGCAATTCACGCCGGCGCGGGTGTTGCTGGCGGCGGGGCAGGATCAGGCGGTCCGCTTCATCTACAGCGGCCCCAAGGACGACAGGGAGCGCTATTACAAGGTGACCTGGAAGAACGCCTTGCTGGGCTTGGCGGACGAGGGCGCGGATTCCGAGAAAAGCGGCGACGTCGAGTTTTTGACCGGCATCAGGACCAATCTGCTGGTGCTGCCGAAGCAGCCGCGTTTTGACTACGCCTATCGGCGCGGCCATCTGGAAAACCGGGGCAATGTGTCGTTTCAGGCGATTGCCTACGGGCCGTGCAAGCAAAAGCGGCTGGGCGAGGTCTGCAAGGAGCGCTATTGGATTGGGCCGGGCTACGCGGTGAATTTCAAGACGATAGACAGCAGCCAGGGCCAGGACAAAGTGATGTTGCAGCGGGATGGAAAATTCTTGGACGCGGAGAAAGATGCGCCGCTTGACGACGCATGACGGCGACGACGGTGGGTGAGGCGAGATGAAGCGTGCGCGGGATATCGTTCTTAAAAACGGGATGGCTTTTTTAAGTGCGCTGCTGTTGGCGGAGACGGCGCTGGCGGCGGCGGATGCCGAGCGGCGGCCCTTGGCGCAGCAAGTGCAGTTAAACAAGCTTGCCTTGTCGGCGGAGATCAAGGACCTGCTGCGCGAAGGCGTGTCCATGCCGCTGGTGGCGCGTTCGGCGCGGCAAGCCTCGGACGAGGGCGTGGTGTCGGCCACGCTGACGGTGAGGCTGCAGGCCGACGGTTCGATGCGGCTGGACAAGGTCCAACCGCTGCTGGCCAACAACAAGAGCGTGTTGAGCCCGTCCGCGGTCCAGGCCTTGCGGCAGGCGACGGGGCGGACGTTTTCGCCGGGCGGGGCCTTGAGTCTGGGCGACGCCGAGCGCTTGCAGCTGGACATGATGGCGATGCGGGTGGATCTGTTTCTGGAGCCGGCCGGTTTCGCCGCCGACGACGCGCATCTGCGGGAGTCCGTGTTGCAGGCGCCGTCCTCGGGCGGGCTGTCCAGCGTGCTCAAGTACGCGTTCAACGGCTATAGCTCGCGCAATCAGGGGCGCGGCCATTCTTCCGGCTATCTCGCTTTCGACGACACCACGTCCTTGGGCGTGGACCACGTCAATGTGATGGGCTCCGCCTATCTGGACGATTCGGCGGCGGATCAGTCCGTAACGCTGGACCGCGTCATGTATGAGCGCGATATCGACGGCAAGCGGCTGGCGCTGGGCATGGTGGACGGCTGGAACCTGCAAAGCCTGGGCAATGTGTCCACCTTGAACGGCAGCCGGATGTACGGGTTCTCCTACGGCAACGTCAGCCAGACTCTGAAGCTGGACCCCGGCCAGTCCTTGAATCCCATCGATGTCTATCTGCCGGCCACCGGGGAGGTGCGCGTCAAGCGCGAAGGCCGCTTGTTGAGCACGCAAAGGCTGGGCATGGGCAATCACCGGCTGGACACCTCGGCCTTGCAGGCCGGCGTTTACGACGTGGAGGTGGAGATACTGGTGGCCGGCCAGGTGCAGAGCCGCCGCGTGTACCGGATCAACAAGCCGGTGGGCGGCTCCAGCCTGCGCGACGGCTTGAACTGGCAGCTGTGGGGCGGCGCCGGGGAGGCGATGGCCCGCTACGGCGATCAGGGCGCGCCGGAGGACGAGGGCGGGGCTTACCGGCCCTTGTTCGGTGTGTCGGCGGGGGCGCTGTGGCATGAGGTGGACTGGAATCTGACCCTGTATCAAAACGATAAGACCACGGTGCAGGAAGGTTTCGCCTCTTGGCAGCTGTCCAGCGCGCTGCGCGCCAGCGTGCAAAACCTGTTGGCCAGCGACGGCGCCCGGCGCCGGGTGGGCACGCTCAATCTGGCGCTGCCTCGCGGCATCGGCAGCCTGTGGCTGACCGGGGAGCGCGGCGCCAAGGGCCGGCGTCTGAATTTCTACGCCCGGGATTACGATTCGCTGGGCGCCAATTTCAATTTGCACGGTTGGGGCGTGGACGCCGGGTCGATCAACCTCAGTTACGACCGGGACCGGAGCAGCGGTTATCGCTATATGCGCGCCGATTATTCGCGGCAGATGTACAACGGCAAATGGGGCGGCGCTCAGTTGCAGCTCGGCAGCAGCCGCAATCTCAACGGCGGCTCGGTGGATCAGCAGTATTACGCGATGCTGACTTTCAACCTGGCCATGGACGGCAATTTCAGCGTGGGCATGTCGCATCGAGACGGCGGCGACACGCTGGACCTGTCGGCCAGCAAGTCGTTTGAAAACAGCGTGATCGACGATGTGGGCGCCAATGCCAGCATCAGCCGCGAAGGCGCAGGCGGCCAGTCTTCCAGCTTCGGCGCTTACGTCGGCTTCAACGGCCGCTACGGCCAGGGCAATGTGTCGGTGGACGCGGAGCGGGACAGTCGCAGCGCCAGCGTCAATATGCAGGGCGGCCTGGCCTGGGGCGGCGGCGCGGTCGCCGCCGGCGGCGGGCAGGACGAGGCCGGCATCGTCGTTGATGTGCCGGGAGTGCCGGGCGGCGCGCTGGAGGCGGTGCTGAACGAGCAAAGCCACAGCTTGCGCCAGGGGCGCAATTGGATCGCGGCGCCGGCCTACAACACTTATCACTTCTATGTGCGCGACGCGGAAAGCGGGCAGGCCAGCTACGAGGTGTCCGACACCGACCATGAGTACACGCTGTACCCGGGCAATGTGGTGCGGGTGACGCCCAAGATCAAACGGATGGTGACGGTGTTCGGTCAGCTGACCGGCGTCGACGGCGCGCCGCTGCGGCATGTCATGGTGCGCAACCATATCGGCCAGGCCCGGACCGACGAGCAGGGCAACTTCGCCATCGACGTGGATCAGCGTTATCCGGAGGTCAGCGTCGAACCCGGCGCGGCGGAACGCTTCCGGGTCAATCTGGATTTGAAGGACGCTGGCGCCACGGCCTGGCTGGGCAAGATCGTCTATGGCCGGGACGCGGACCGGATTTACGCGCCCTTGCGCGAAGACGAAGGCTGAGCCGGCGTGCGCAATCCCCTCATCACCCTATCCCAGCAGGACAGACGGACTGAAATGAAATACTGGATCTCAACTCTGATCTTCATGGCCGGCCTCGGCGCGGGGCTGGCGCAAGCGGCGCCGGCCGGCGTTTCGCAGGCCGCGCCCGGCGCGGGATTTCTCCCGGTGCGGCCCCTTCCGGCGCCGGCCAAGCCGCCGGAACCCTTGGGCCGGCAGGAGTGGCGCAGCCAGCAGGACTTGATCCTGATTGAAGACCGGCTGGCCGGCACTCAGTATCTGAGCACCCTGGGCAGCAGCGGCGGCATCCTGCCCGGCAGCCAGGCCCAGGCCGTTTTCGGCGCGCGCGCGCCGCGCGGCGGCGCCAAGAAAGTGGCCATTTGGTATACCCATCAGCCGGACGCCCAGGTGCGGGAGATCCGCCAGTTGCAGCCGCTGCAGGCTTTCCGCGGCATGGCGGACGCGCACGGCGCGGCCATGGGCCTGAGCGGCGACGGCTTCAGGCCGGCGCAGGGCCGCCAGGTCAACCCGGTGTTGAGCGAACTGGCTTTCGACACCATCGCCAAAGCGGCGCCGGGCGCGTCGCGCGAGCTGTCCTTCGTGGAAACCCTGGCCGGCGGCGGCGAACGCCGCTTTGTGACCCAGCTCAGCAAACGCGCCCATCTGATCCTCAATCCCGCGCCGGCCAATAGCTGCCGCAATGAAACGGTGGACGGCGTCGCCGGCAAGCTGTGCGTGTTGCGGACCATTGCCGGCCAAAGCAATGCCGGCAGCGGCGGCGATCTGATGTTCACGGTCCGCGCCAAGATGCTGGCAACGCCCAAGGCCCGCTTCCGGGTGGGCGGGGAATGGCGGCATATCAACGACAGCGTGCCCATCGCCGCCTTCGCCCGCGCCAGGGCGGTGGAGGTCTTCTTTGTGCCGCCGCCGGCGGAGCAGTTGCAAGCCTTTATGACCGCCCATCCCAAGATCCGGCTGGATAGCTTGGTGGAGGCCGGCTTTTACTCGCGCTCGCGCTTGTTCCGCGGCGACCGCTTCAATCTGCAATTGCCCGCCATGGGCGGGGGCAAGCCGCCGGTCCAGCGGCGCTATTCGCGGCTGGGTCTGTTGTTGATCGACGATCAGTCCAGCGGCCGTCAGTACGTGACCACGGTCAGCGGCAGCCGGGACCAGGCCATTTACGGCGAGCGCCATCCGCAAGACGGCAGCCGCGCCGCCGCCTGGTATCTGGAAGCCGGCGCGAGACCGCCCTTGTTCGCGCTGCAGCAGCTGGGCCGCGCCAGCCCCGCCGGCGGTTTCGCCGGTTTTGCCGACGCTCAGGGCCAGGTGCGGGGCGGCCTCAGCGCCGCCGCGCCCTATCTCAATCCGGTGTTCAGCGAGGCCGCGTTCGCCGCGCTGCTGCACCAGCCCTTGGGCGGGCAACAGCGCTTGACGGTGGAGGGCTTGCGCAGCGGCGGGGAGGCGGTCAGCTACCAATTGAACGCCAGCCAGCAGGCCAGGCTGACCCTGGCCGCGCCGGAGGGGCCGGCTTGCCGGCCGGACACGGTGGACGGCGTGGCCGGCCAGCGCTGCGTGTTGCGGCGGCTGGCGGCGGAGAGCCGCGCGGGCGGCGACATCCGCCTCTTGATCCGCGCCAAGCGCCCCTTGCCCGGAGGGCGCTTCCGCACGGGCCGGGAGTGGCGCCGGCTGGGCGAGAGCGCGGCCGTTGCCGAATTGAGCGGCGCCCGTGAGTTGGAGCTGTTCCTGCCGGCCGCGTCCGGCTTGCTGCGCGGGCCGTCGGCGCCGGCGGGCGGGCAGGCGCTGTCCTCGCTGGTGGAGGCCTATTTCTATTCCAGCGGCCGCCAGCACCAGGGGGACCGCTTCGCGCTGAGCTTGAGGGACGGCTATCTGCCGGCGCCGCAGGCCAAGGCCGGCGCGCTCAAGCTGCTGACGATAGAGGACGAACCCAGCCAGCAACACTACATCACCACCTTGCAAGCCGAGCCGGGGCAAAGCCTGTACGGCGCGCGGCGACCGCGGGCGGGCCAGCGCGCCGCCACCTGGTATGTGGAGGCGGAGACGGCCAGCGGACGAAGCGGCGAGCTGCAAGCCAGACAGGCGCTGCCCGCGGCCTTGATCGCCGGTTTCTCCGACCGCCAAGGGCGGGTCAGCGTCGGCCGCGCCATGCGGCAGCCGGGGCAAATCCATCCGGTATTCAATGAGCGCGCCTTTGCGGAATGGCTGCGTCTGCCCCTGGGCGGCCGCCAGTTGCTGACGCTGGAGGCGGAGCGCGGCGGCCAGCCGGTGACGGTGCGGGCGCAGGCGGAAAAAAGCGCGATGTTGCGCCTGGGTCCGCCGCAGGCCGCTTGCCGTCTGGAGACGGTGGACGGGATGGCGGGACGGGTCTGCGCGCTGCGCTCGGTCGCGGGCGAGTCCCAGGCGCAGAGCGGCGGCGGCGTCCGCTTCAGCGTCCGCGGCCCGCAGATCTCGGCCAAGGCGCGTTTCCGGGTGGGGACGCAGCCTTGGCGCCGGCTGGGCGAGAGCGTGGAAGCGGCGGAGTTCGCCGGCGCCAAGGCGGTGGAGCTGTTTCTGCCGCCGGCCGGGCGCGGCCGCCAGGCGCAGGGGATGGAGGCCGTGTTTTATTCCGGGGAGCGCGACGATGTTCTGGTCTTGCCGCTAGACGCGCCCAAGCCAGAGGCGGCGGGCGGCGAGGTGGACTTCGTCTTCGGCTCCAGTCACGAGGGCATGATGAAAACGGTGCCGGCTTCCATCACTCTGATGCTGAATGAGTCGGTGGTGGCGGGCGGGCCGAACGAGATCCGGTTTGCCGGCGTCAGCGACTCGGTATTGGAGAAAAAAGCGCATGTGACGTTTTTGCCGGCCATGCTCGGCGACCAAGACATTTCACTGCTCGAGACGCTGAAACTGCCGGTAGGCACCGAGGCGCTGAGTTTCGACTTTAAGCATGCCTGCTTTGAAAAGAATGAAAAGAAGGAGTGCACAATCGATAAGGGTTCCGGAACCAAGGAGGTCGGGGTGACCTTCAACGGCCGGGGAGTCGCTCAACCGCCATGGTTCCGCTGGTTTGAGAAGCCCGCGGCGAGAATCAATAAGGTTAGCGTCAGCCCGGATAGGGTCAACACCGCTGTGGAGACCAACGTCGAGTTCGCCATCGATATCGCCGATGGGCTTGGCGCGGGGACGAATGACCACAAGCTGGAGTGCGATCTGGGCACTGCCAAGGATTTGTTTGGCGATCTCGACTTTGTCGAGCTCATGGATAGCAATGGAACGTTTATCGGCAGGCTGCCCTTGAAGGGCCGCCAAACACTGGAAGTTTTGCCCAGCCAATATTCGTTCCCGGTGAAGTTCTCCTTGCGCACCAAGGCTGGGGAAAAACCAGGCCTTGTTAGATTGTCTTGCGAGTACAACTATTCCGGCTGGTCCTATCCCTCGGTGAAGGCCGTTAAGGAAGACCTGAGTCTGGCCTCGATCGAGGGGCCGGCCGAGGGCCGGGTTGGGGAGGATTTGGAATACCGGATCTTCACCGATGGGGTCTCCCTTGGAAAGCGCAATCTGACCGTTACCGTGGCGGGCAAGGACGTGCCCTGGGGGCTGGACATCCCCACGCTCCATTTCGGCGAGACCGAGATCAAGCCGCAATGCGGCAAGGATTGCGTATTCACTTTCAAGCCCGCCAAGGGCAATAAGGGGACGCTTCAGCTGGGCATCAAGGGCAAATCGGTCAGCAGCCGCCGCGACGCCTACCATATCGCGGTCAGCCTGGAGGGGGACAAGACCTTGGACAAGGATTTCTCCATTGTGCCGAACTGGGCGCTGGAGTCGCTGGTGTCCAGCGGCGATGTGGCGGCCGGGGCGCCGCTGCGTTACCGGCTGCGCTTGAACGCGCCGGCGGCCCAGGCGCTGACCCTGTGGCTGCGGACCCGGCCTCAGGACGGCCAGGCCGTGGACGATGGCTACGAGGGCGGCCGGGTGACGGTGAAGGACGGGGACAAGGTGTTGGCCGCTGCGCTGAACACCGGCGATTGGGGCGCGGTGACTCTGCCGCAGGGCAGCGAGAGCATGGTGGTGGAGGTGCCGACGCGAAGCTTTGACGATGGCGTCCGCAACACGCGCGCGCTTGAGCTGGGCGCGGCCTTGAGCGAAGACAAGCCGGAGGCGGAACCGCCCGCCGCCAAATACGCCATCGGGCGGATTTATCAGCCCAAGCCCAGTGTTTCGGTATTGCCGGCCAGCGAGGGTTCGAATCGCGGCAGCGGCTGGGTGGGCGCGCCGGACGGCCGGATTCGGCTGGATTATCTGATCCGCGCGCAAATGGCCAATCTGCCGCCGGCGGGCGGGCCGGAGCGCGGCGCGACGCGGCGCTACCTGAGTCAGCGCGGCCTGGGCGCGGTCAAGGCGAGCTTGTCGCTGGACGGCAAGCACGGCGCGAGCCAGCGGGAGGGCATGTGCCGTTTCGCGCTGCAAAGCGATGCGCAGCAAGGGGTGCTGTTCCCGGCCTGGCTCACCTTCGACGCCGACGGCGGCGGCCGGCGCGAGCCGGACAATTGTTCCGGTACGGTAAGCCACGATTTGAGCGCCGGCGCCTGGCTGGACGAGGGCAGCGATCCCGCCCAAGGGCTGGAGAAACGGAAGCTGCCGTTCAGCCTGTGGTTCCAGCTGGACGATCCGGTGTCGCTGCTGACCACCGAGGGCGCGCCGTGGTATGGCCGCGCGCTGGGCTCGGGCGCGGTGCGGGTGGACATGAGCCTGGAGCTCGCCCAATAAGCAGGCGGATGCGCGCGGCCGTCTCGGCCCGCGCGTCGGCGGAAGGAAACGAAGATGTTCATGAATATGCGAAAGGCCTTGCCGGCGCTGCTGTGCGCCTTGCCGGCGATGTCGGCCTGGTCCTTGCAGATGGCCCCGGTGATCGAGTTGGACGCCGACCGGAGCGAGATGCGGGTGGAGTTGAAAAACGATTCCCGGCAGCCGCACAGCTACCGCATCGTTCTGCGGCCCTTGGCCGGCCTGGAGGCCGGCGCGGGCGAGGACGCCGAACCGGCCACGGTGGACGCGGCGCCGACGCGTTTGAGCTTGAAGGCCGGCGCCAGCGGCGCGATCAAGCTGCATTACCGCGGCGCGGCGATGGAGGGGCGGGAGCGCTACTATCATTTGCAAGTGGTGGAGGACGCGGCGGCCGGCGCGCAGGGCGCGCGCCGGGCCGGGGCTTGGGCGGATTATCCGCTGGCGCTGGGCAGCGTGTTGATTGTCCGGCCGCGCGCGGCCTATCTGGACTTCCATCTGGATCACGGGGTTTTGCGCAATACCGGCAACGCGGCCTTCTGGCTGCTGCAGGACGAGGCCTGCGGCGGCAAAACCGGCAGCACCAAGATACAGGCGCCCGGCAGCGCGGCGCGATTGGCGCCGCTGACGGGGCGCTCGCTGGTGCGGGTGGGCCTGGGCGACGAGATCCGGGTGGTGGTGGATCAGTGCGCGGGCGAGCAGGGTTAAGAGCCTGTTTACGATCTGCCGCGCGTCGGCGATACGGCGTTGAAAACCGCTTCGAAACGCCCATGCGCCGTCCGGCCATTCCGCTTCTTCCGCCGCAAGGCCTTGTCTCGTCCTTGCTTGCGAGGCTTTGAACGGCTTTAGGCGTCGTCCTCGGGCGCTTCTTGCCGCCGCCATTGCGCCAAGGCCTGCTCGAACTCCCGATGCCAGGCCAGCAGCGCTTCCTCCTCCGGGCGCTCGCCTTCCGTCCGCAGCGCGTGCTCCATCCGGGCGGCCAGCCGCGCCAGGGGCTCCGCGCCCACCGTCAGCGCGCCGCCTTTGAGCCGGTGCACATGGTGGAGCATGATGTCCGGCAGCTGGTCGGCGGCGGCTTGCCGGAACTGGAGCAGGTCCTGCCGCGCGCTGCGGCTGTACAGCCGGGCCAGGTCCAGCGCCGAGGCGGGCAGGGCGAGCGGCGGCGGCGCGGCGCCTTCCGTCGTCAACCACAAACGCAATATGTCCTCGATATCCCGCAGGCTGAGCGGCTTGGACAGCATGCCGTCCATGCCGCTGGCGATACAGCGGTTCTTGTGCGCCAGATCGGTGATCGCGGAGATGGCGATGACGGGGGTGAAGGTCAGATTCCGTTCCGCCTCCAACTGGCGGATGCGCCTGGCGGTTTCGTAGCCGTCGATGCCGGGCAGATTGCAGTCCATCAGGATCATCGCGAAGGCTTCGCCTTGCCGCAGCAGCCGCAAGGCGGTCTGGCCGTCTTCCGCGATGACGGCGTCGCAGCCCAGCTGCGCGAGCTGCCGGCGGATGGCCTGCTGGTTCACCTCCATGTCTTCCACCACCAGCAGGCGTTGCGGCGGCAGGGCGTCGGGCGCGGGTCCGGAGACGGGGGCCTGCGCGTCGGCGGCGGAGGGTTCGGCGACATCGACATGCAGGACAAAGCTGACGGCGGTGCCCTTGCCCTCGGCGCTCTCCAGCAGAATGCTGCCGCCCATCAGCTCGATCAATTGCTTGCAGATGCTCAGGCCCAGGCCGCTGCCGCCGTAGCGGCGGCTGGTGGAGCGTTCCGCCTGGCTGTAGGCGCGGAAGAGTTTTTCCTGTTGCGCCTTGGCGATGCCGACGCCGGTGTCGCGCACCGTGACCAGAAGCTTCCCGGATTTGGCGCTTTGCAGATTGAACTGCATCAAGAGCGCCACCTCGCCGCGATCGGTGAATTTGATGGCGTTGGACAGCAGATTGGTCATGATCTGACGCATGCGCAACGGGTCCAGGATCAACAGGCGGTTTTCCAGCCCGTCCGCGGCCAGGGTCAGTTCCAGTCCTTTGCGGCTGGCGCTCAGGCGCTGGCTGTCGCTGATCCCTCTGGCCAGTTCCAGCAGATCGGTGGGCAGTGTTTCCAGCGCCAGATGCCGCGCTTCCAGCTTGGCGGTGTCCAGCACATCGTCCAGCAGCTCCAGCAGATTGAGGGCGGAGGAGCCGGCCAGCGCGGCGAGCTCCTGCTGCTGCTTGCTTTGCCGGGTTTGCTGCAGGAGTTCGATGGCGGCGAGTATCGCATTCATCGGCGTTCTGATTTCGTGGCTCATCATGGCGATGAATTTCGACTTCGCCTCCTCGCTGGCCACCGCCCGGCGTTTGGCCCAGCGGGCCTGCGTGAACAGGAAGACCATCACCGACAGCACGCAGATCACCAGCAGGATTTCCGGCAGGTAGTAGCGGCTGATCTGATGCATGGACGGTTTGCCGAAGTCGATGTCGGCGACCCAATCGTCAAAAATCTCGTCGGTCTCGGACGGGCTGAGCTGGAGCAGGGACTTGTCGATGATGGAGCGCAGCTCCGGATATTGCTGCGCCACCTTGATGTTCAGGCCGGTGAACATTTCCGGCATGGTGCCGGAGATTTGCAGGGTTTTGGGGAAGCGTCCCTGCAACACCGGGCGGAACACGATTTCCGCGCCGATGGCGGCGAACACCTTGCCGTCGGCGACGGCCTTCAAGGCCGCCACCGGGTCGTTGATCAGCACCAGTTGCAGATAAGGGTAGTGTGCGCGCAGATACTGCTCATAACCGCCCCCGCCCTTGACCGCGACGGCCTTGCGTTCCAGTTGGGACGGGTTGAACAAGCCTTCGGCGCCGGCCTTGGTGATGATGATGGTGGCGGTGGAGGCGTAGGGCTGGCTATTCAGCAGCGGTATGCCATATTCCTTGGGAATCAGCTGCGTCGCGCCCATGGTGGCCAGATAGATCTGCCCGCTTTTCAACTTGCCTATCATGTCCTGGGTGTTCGCCGCGGCGACTAATTGAAACCGCAGGCCGCTCTTTTGGGCAATGGCTTTCAGGTAGGCGCAGCTCAGCCCCTTGTGGCTGCCGTTTTCAATATATTCCAGCGGCCAGTAGGGATCGATGGAATAGTAGATGGTGGGGTGCTGTTTGATCCAGGCGATTTCTTCCGCGGTATAGGACGGCGGCTCCGCCTGACTGGCCGCGCTGGACGCGCCCAGCCAGATAATAAACAGCGCGGACCAGAGCAGGGCGTGAAACGCGGTATTAAGGAGCGGGCGCAGGGGCGGGGCGGCAAAGGGGAGAATAGATTGCTTAGCTGTATTGTTTGCCATGCGGCCGCCGTCTTTGCTGTGTTTTCTTGGGCATTATAGTCGGTCCGGCCGTTTTGGCGATGCGGCGTTCTGGAAGGCGGTTAATTGCATGCGGCTTATTTTACCTGGGAAATAAGCGCTTAGCGAACGCCCGGCTTTGAGAATGGTCTTGTTGACGCCGATTTGTCCGGGCATTTAGCATTTTTTATCAATCCGGCGCGCAAGCGCGTTTGCGCGCGCAGAGTATGTTTTTGTATTTTGATCTTTTGAGAAATATTTATTTTGCTTGATTTTATTGCATGATATTGGTGTCCGGCGTCTTATTGTTTTGCCTTGTTTTATCATGGGTCAAAGTCGGCGCTTGAAATATTGCGGCGGATTTTGAAAGAGAGAGGGGCCGGCTGCGGCGCGCTGACGGCGCATGCTATATTGGGACGTGCTTTTCAAAGAGCGGGAGTTTGAATTGATGCTGAAGTGATTTTTATCGCCATGGAGGAGGAATGAAGAAAAGAAAAATCAAAGTGATGTTATTGGACGACCATGAGGTGGTTAGACAGGGCTTGGGCTTTAGATTGTCGCAGGAGGGCGATATCGTCTTGGCGGGCAGCTTCGGCGACAGCCGCTCTTTTCTGGCGGCCTTGAATCATGAGCGGCCGGACGTGCTGGTGCTGGATTACGCGCTGCAGCCTCAGGACATGGACGGTTTGAACCTGATCCGCGCCATCCGCGCGCGTTTTCCCGAGGTGGTGATCCTGATCATGTCCTCTTATTACAACACGGCCACGGTGTCCCTGGCTTTGAGGGCCGGCGCGCGCGGCTTCGTCGGCAAACAGCAGGACCTGGACGAACTGGTGCGGGCGGTCCGGGTGGCGGCGTCCGGGCGCGTGTATCTGACCGCGGAAATGGCGCTGGAATTGGCGCAGGCCCAGCAGGCGGACAGCGTGCCCGCCGACAGTTCCACGCATGCGCCGGACGCGATGGACCGGGTGGTCCGCCTGTCCGCCTTGTCGCCGCGGGAGCTGGAGGTGCTGCGCTGTTTTCTGGAAGGCATGACGGTCAGCGAAATCGCGGACAAGTTCTCCAAAAGCATCAAGACCATCAGCGGCCAGAAACAGGCCGCGATCAAGAAGCTGGGTCTGAAGTCGGACCACGAGCTGTATTTCATCAAGGACGAAATCCAATAGACGGGCGGGCTGGGCGCCCGCCCTTCGTCGCGGCCCGGCCGCGCTCACTCCCGCCCGGCCGCGCCGTAGCGCGCGTCCAGTTCGTCGTAGAGCGGCTTGTTGACCAGGCGCTGACGTTCGGCGAACGGGGCCACCAGTTGCGGGTCTTCTTGCAGAATGCCGTCGCGGGACAGCGCGCCCAGCGCCCGCTGCATGCCGAGCACCGCGCCTTGCAGCGCGGCGTTGGCGTACAGCACCAGACCGTAGCCCAGTTCTTTCAGATCGGCGGCGCTGAGCGCCGGGGTCTTGCCGCCGATGACGATATTCATCAGCAAGGGGCGGTCGAACAGCGCCGGCAGCCGGCGGATGTCGTCCAGCTCGCGCACCGCTTCGATGAACAGCACGTCGGCGCCGGCCTCGGCGTAGCGGCCGGCGCGTTCGATGGCGGCGTCTATGCCGTCCACCGCGCAGGCGTCGGTGCGGGCGATGATCAGCAGGTTCTCATCCTGGCGCGCGTCCGCCGCCGCCTGAAGCTTGCCGCACATTTCGGCGGCGCTGATCAGGCTCTGGCCGGCGAAATGGCCGCATTTCTTGGGCAGGACCTGGTCTTCCAGCTGGATGGCGTCGGCGCCGGCGCGTTCCAGCACGCGCACGGTGCGGCGCACGTTGAGCGCGTTGCCGAAGCCGGTGTCGGCGTCGACGATGATGGGGATGGACACCGCGTCGCGGATGGCGGCGGTCTGGTCCGCCACTTCCTTCAGGCCGACGAAGCCCAGGTCGGGCAGACCCAGCTGCATATTGGTCAGTCCGGCGCCGGTCAGATAGAGGGCGCCGAAGCCGAGGTCTTCGACGAGGCGCGCGCTGAGGGCGTTGTAGGCGCCGGGCACCAGCAGGCCGGAGCGGCTTGCTATCAGGCTGCGCAGGACGTGTTTGCTGTTTTGCGTCATGTTTGCGGTTCCAGAGGGGCTAGGGGATGGGTTTGATGGTAGCGGCCGCGCCAGTAGACCAGCGGCTGGCGCGCGGGGTCGTGATGGGTTTCCAGCACCTCGCCGATGAAGATCAGGTGGTCGCCTTCTTCGTAATGGCTTTTGCGGCGGCAGGCCAGCCAGGCGGCGGCGCCGTCGATCAGCGGCGCGCCGTGGCGCCGCAGCGTGAACTGGGCGCGCTTGCGCTCGTCGAGATCGGGGCCGGCGAACAGCCGGCACAGGTCCAGTTGTTGCCGGCTCAGCACCTGGATGCCGAAGCGATCGGCGGAGAGAAAGCTGGCGGCGGCGCGCGATTGCCGGCGCAGGCACCACAGGATCAGCGGCGGCTCCAGGGACAGCGCGCTGAAGGCGTTGATGGTCAGCCCCAGCGGGCCGCGCTCGGGGTCCAGGACGGAGGCGACGGCGACGCCGGTGGCGAAGCTGCCCAGGGTTTGGCGCAGGGCCTGCTGGTCTTGGCCCATCGTCAGACGGCGATGGCGTAGCCGAAATCGATTTCGCTGGCGGCCTGGCCGCCGCGCATGCCCCAGTTGTCGGCGGCTTCTTCGCGCAGCAGGATCAGCACCGAGGCGGGCGCGATGTTCAGCAGCGCGGCCAGATCCGCGGCCAGCCTGGCGTAGAGCTTTTTCTTGGTTTCCGGCTTGCGGCCGGCGAAGACGGTGATTTCGATGTGCAGGTAGTCCGGATCGCCGCCCGGCGGCAGCAGGTCTTCCGGCGCGTAGCGCTGATAGCGCGCTTGCAGCTCTTCGTCGCTGACGCCGAACACGGCGCGCAGCGCGTCGTAGACGCAGTGGACGATGGCTTGGCGCTGGGCCGGCGTGCGCGCGGCGGCGTCTTCGATTCTGACTATTGGCATAGGGGGCTCATTTCGATGGCGGTGGCGGCGGCGAAGGAGGCGGATTGCATTTCGGCGAGCCGGCTCAGCGTGCGGTGGGTGTCCGCCGACAGCGTGATTTCGCGCAACATGGTTTCGATCGGGCGTTCCGAGATCAGCAGCAGGCGCTGGCGGCGGTCGTAGAGCACGTCCACCAGCCAGATGAAGCGGCGCAGGCCGTCCGCCTTGTTCAGCTGCGCCTGGACGATGTCGGAGACGACCACGGTGTGCCAGCGTTCCGACATTTCCAGGTAATCCAGATGCGAGCGCGGGCCCAGGCAGAGGGTTTCGAAATCGAACCAGACGCAGTCCGGGCTATGGGCCCGCGCGGGCAGCGGCCGGCCGGACAGGGAGACGGCGGCGGCGGGGCCCACGGTCCGGCCCTGTTCTTGCAGCAGCCGGCGCAGGTGTTGTTCCGTGTCCGCGCCGCAGGGGTGCAGATAGTGTTCGCCGGCGGCGGCTTCGCGGTAGCGGTAGTCGCGCTCGCCGTCCAGGTGCAGCACTTGCATATGGCGCTGGATCAGCGCGATCACCCGCAGCGCGTAACGGTGCAGCTGCGGGTCCGGCAGCAGTTGTTCCGGCGCGTAGTTGGAGGTCAGGATCACCCGCACCCGCTCTTCCAGCAGCACGGTTAGGAAGCGCTCCATCAGGATGGCGTCGGCGATGTCGTGCAGATGGAATTCGTCCAGGCAGAACAAACGGCTTTGCGCGGCCACGCGCCGCGCCAGCGCCGGCAGGTAATTGGCTTGCTCGCCGCCGGCCTGGGCCAGGCCGCGGTGCAGATCGCGCAGGAACTGGTGGTAATGGATGCGCTGCGCCGGCTCGGCGGACAAGGCGAACAGGCCGTCCATCAGCATGGTTTTGCCGCGGCCGGGCTCGCCCCACAGATAGGCGCCGGTTTGCGGCGACGGCCGGCGCAGCGGCCAGGCGGGGCCGGGCCGCGCCTGGACGCGCAGCGCGTCCAGCGCGTCGGCGGCGCGGCGCTGGCCGGGGTCCAGCACGACGCCCTGATCGATGAAGCGCCGGCTCAGGGCGGAGGGTTCAGCCATGCGCCGGCTCCGCGGTTTCGACGAAGCGCAGCAAGGCGTCCAGCAGCGCGCGCTCGCTGGCTTCGTCGCGGCGCAGCAGATGGTCCAGCGCCGCCTGCTGGTCTTCCGGTTTTTTATCCTGCGATAGCTTGAAGCGGCCTTCCTCGCGCAGCACATGGACGCGCAGGCCGAGGATGTGCGGCGCGTTGGCGATCACCCGGGGATCGGCGGCCTCGTACTGGAACGGCGCTTGCGGCGGCTGCAGCCGCTCGCAGGTGTCGCTCAGCGCGCGGCGGGCGGATTCCAGGTCGTCCAGCACTTCGATTTCGACGTCCATATGCACGGCGACGTAGTTCCAGGTGGGCAGCAGCCGGCTGCGGTAGGCTTCCGGCGGGATATAGCTTTGCGGGCCCATGAACACCAGATGCGCGGGAAAGCGGCCGCGGCCCTGGAATTGGGGGTTGCGGCGGTCGACGTGGCCGAACAGGCTGCGGTCCGCGACGCGGAACAGCGGGATGTGGCTGGCGTGCAGCCGGCCCTGGTGTTCGCTGCTGATCAGCGCCAGCGGGTAGCGGGCGATCATCCGGTCTATCAGCTCGGGGCGGCTACAGCAGTATTCCTGGTAATGGAAGGCGCATGAACTCACTGGAGGGTGTCCTTTTGCGTAGGCGCTTCGGTCTGCGCGAGCCGGGCGCGCCGGCGGCGGTCGTGGGCGATGGCTGTTTCGGCCATCCACTTTAGCAGCGCGCGGCCGCGCAGCGGTCGCGAGTTGAAGGGCAAGAGGGTCGGGCCGGCGCCTATCAGCTGGCGCGCCAGGGTTCGGCCCAGCATGAAGGACAGCGCCAGGCCGCGGCCGTTGCAGCCGGTCCAGGCCAGGACGCCGTCGCCGACGCGGCGCAGGCTGGGCAGGCCGGACGGGGTGAGGCCGACCTGACCGGCCCATAGCCGCGGCGCGGCGTCGAGCTCCAGCCCGAAGACGGCGCGGACGCGCTGGCGCAAGGCGGCGGCGTATTGCTCCGCTTCGGCGTCGGCGCGCAGCGCGAACAGGCCGGTCAGCAATTGGCCTTCCGGCATTTTGCGGAAAAACCACATGTCGCGGCGGTTGTCGGAGAAGGGGATGTCGGCGGGCAGCACCCGCGCCTGTTGTTCCGGGCTCAGTTCGAACTGTCCGAGCGCCAGCGTCAGCGGCACGCTGTGGCGGGCGACTTCGGCGACGCCGTCGCGGCTGTAGGCGTTGCCCGCCATCAGCACGCGGCCGGCGCGCAGGCTGCCGCGCGGGGTGCGGATCACGTGCATGCCGTCGCGCGGGCTGGCTTCCACCAGCTTGGCCGGGCAGCGCTCCAGCAGCACCACGCCGCGCCGGCGGCAGCGTTCGGCCAGGCCGCGCGCCAGCGCCAGCGGGTCGATCTGGCCGCCGTCTTCGAACAGCAGACCGCCGTGGTAGCCGGCGGCGGCGCTCAGCGCCCGAGCCTGCTCGGCGTCCAGCGCGCGGGCGCGCACGCCCAGCCTGCGCCAGGCCAGGGCGGCGGCCGGCGCGGAGCCGGGGGCGGCGAACAATTGCATCCAGCCTTTGCGCACCGGGCTGGCTTCGGGCAGCGCCAGCAGTTCGGCCGCGGCCTCGCTCAGGCCGGCCAGATAGCCGTCGGCCTGCGGCCCCAGCCAGGCGCGCAGTTCCGGCGGGCCGCAGCGCGCGGGCACCGGCACCACGAAGCCGGAGTTGCGGCCGGTGGCGCCGCCGCCGACGGCGTCGGCCTCCAGCACCACCACCGAGCAGCCGGCCTCGGCGGCGGCCAGCGCCGCCGACAGCCCGGTGAGGCCGGCGCCTATCACCGCCAGTTCGCAACTGACCGGCAGCGCGTCGGCCTTGGCCGCCAGCAGCCGCGGCGCGCGCGCCTGCCAGCCGCTGGCGGCGCTCAGCAAGGCCTCAAGCGCGGGCGCCGTCATGCCGCGATCCTTGTTCCAGCCGCGCCGTCAGCGATTGCACGATGGCCTGCGAGCGCAGCGCCAGCAGGCTGAAGGAGCCGGCGTCGCCCATGCCGTGGGAGGATTCGCACAGGCCGTTCAGGTAGAGCGGCGCGCCGCGGTCGGCCTCGCCCTGCAGGCGCACGCGGTAGTCCAGCGCGATGTCCACGGTGTCGCGCTCGGCGCACAGCTGCGGCGCCAGCGTTTCCAATACGCGCGGCCAGGGTTCGCGCTTGGGGCCGCGCCCCAGATCCAGGAAGCCGGTGGCCAAGATCACCAGGTCCACGGTTTCGCTGACGACTTCTCCGCCCAGGAAGTGGCGCAGCCGCAGGGTGACGCCGTCGGCGCCGGGTTCGCAGGCCTCGGTGTCCATGCAGGTGAGCAGGGCCAGGCTGTCCTTGTCCTGCAGCCGGTTGGCGTATTGCTTGACGTAGAGCTGGTTGAGCACGTCGATGTCGGCGGCCGAATAATTGGTGAACACCAGTTCCTGGCGCAGCCGGGTCTTGTGTTCCGGGCTGGCGGCGAAGAAGGCGTCGACGAAGGCGGGGAAATACACCTCGTCGGAGAAGGGGCTGGTGTCTTTCTGACGGTAGCCGAAGTTGCGGGTGACGCCGACCACCCGCGTCAGCGCCGGCTCGGCGCTGGCGTGCAGCAGGATTTCCACCGCGCTCTGGCTGCCGCCTATCACCGCCACCCGGCCGCCGCCCTTGGCTTTCAATCGTTCCAGCGCCGGCAGGTAGTGGTTGAGGTGGACCACGCGCGGGTCCGGCGCGCGCTGGAACGGTTCCGGGATGTTGGGGGTGCGGCCCGGCGCCAGCACCACGCTGAGCGCCAGGTATTCGCGGCCGTCGGCGCAGAGCACGCGGTAATGGCTGAGCGCGCCGTCGCTGTCGCTGACCGGCAGGATGTCGATGACTTCGCGCTGGTATTCCACCAGGTGCTGGAAGCAGCCGGCGGCCCAGCTGACGTATTGCGCGTACTCCAGCCGCAGCGGGTAGTGCAGCGGCAGGTTCAGGTGCTCGTAGAGCCGGTTGTGCTCGTGCAGGAAGTTGGTGAAGGTGTAGCGGCTGCGCGGGTTGCGCGGGGTGACCAGGTCGCGCAGCGGGTGGTTCTGGATGTCCGAGCCTTCCAGCAGCATGCCGGGCTGCCAGGCGGCGGAGGGCCGCCGCTCGAGGAAGCGCACGGACAGCTGCGGCGCCAGTTCTTCCAGCGCGATGGCCAGCGCGATGTTGGCGGGGCCGAAGCCGATGCCGATGATGTCGTGTACGGTGTGCGTCATGCTGTCGCTCCAGGGTTCAGAATGCCATTGCGGCCGGGGCGTGCGCGGCGGCCGGGGCGGCGGGCCACAGGCTGGCCAGCGCGGTTTCAAAACGGCGGACGATCTCCTCCGCGTCGTCGGCGCTGATGATCAGCGGCGGCAGCAGCCGCATCACCGCGCCGTGGCGGCCGCCGCTCTCCAGGATCAGGCCGTGTTCCAGACAGGCGCGTTTCAGCGCCTTGGCCAGCAGGCCGTTGGCCGGCGGGTGGCCCAGCGCGTCCGGCGCGCCGTTGGGGTCTATCAGTTCCACGCCCAGCATCAGGCCGCGGCCGCGCACCTCGCCGATGCAGGAGAAGCGCGTTTGCAGCGCCTGCAAGCGCCGGCGCAGCAGCTGGCCCACTTCCCGCACCTGCTCCAGCACGCCGGGCCGGCGCAGGTATTCCAGCGTGGCCGCGCCGCTGACCAGGGCGATCTGGTTGCCGCGGAAGGTGCCGGCGTGGGCGCCGGGCGCCCAGCGGTCGTATTTCCGGTGGTAGGCCACCAGGGCCAGCGGGTAGCCGCCGCCCACCGCCTTGGACAGGATGACGGCGTCCGGCACGATGCCGGCCCATTCATGGGCGAACATGTCGCCGCTGCGGCCGAAGCCGGTCTGCACCTCGTCCATCACCAGCGGCACATCGTGGCGCGCGGTGATCTCGCGCAGGCCGCGCAGCCATTCCGCGCTGGCCGGAATGCAGCCGCCTTCGCCCTGGATGGGTTCCACCAGCAGCATGGCCGGCTTGCCTACGCCGCTTTCCGGGTCGGACAGCAGGTTTTCCAGATAGGCCAGCGACAGGCGCTCGGTGTCGGCGGCGTCGGCGCCGAAGGGGCTGCGGTAGGCGTAGGGAAACGGCAGGAACTGGATTTCCGCCGGGTAGCCGCTGACCGCCTGTTTCGGCCCCAGATTGCCCATCATGCCCAGCGCGCCCATGGTCATGCCGTGGTAGGCGCCCTGGAAGGCCAGCACTGGGCGGCGGCCGGTGGCGGTCTTGAACAATTTGAGCGCGGCTTCCACCGCGTCGGAGCCGGACGGGCCGCAGAACTGCACTTTGGCGTGTTCGGCGAAGGCGGCCGGCAGGGCCTGGTACAGCTGTTCCACGAAGGCGAGCTTGGCCGGGGTGGCGATGTCCAGCGCCTGCTGCAACTGGCCGGACTGCAGAAAATCGGCCACCCGCTGTTGGACGAAGGGGTGGTTGTGGCCCAGCGGCAGCGCGCCGGCGCAGGCCAGGCAGTCCAGGTATTCGCGGCCCTCGCTGTCGTAAACTCGGGCCAGTTCGCCGCGGCTGATCACGCGGTCTATGCCGCGCGCGTAGGTGCGGGCGTTGGATTCGCGCTCGGCCAGTTGCAGGCGGCGGGGTTCAAAGGCGTCCATCGTTTACTCCCTGTCAGTTCAGCAAGGCCGCGGCGCGCGGCTCGGCGTGGTCCTGCGCGTCGGCGCGCTGACCCAGTTCCTTGATCCAGCGCCGGTATTCGATGCCCAAGCGGTCGCTGCGCACATGCATTTCCTGCTGGAGGTCCAGCGGCAGCCGCGCCGGGCGCTGCGATTCCACGATCAGCCGGTCCTGCTCGAACACCATGTCCTGGCGATAGAGGATTTTTTCCTCGCTCAAGTCGGCGCCGAAGTTGATGGCGACGATCAGCCAGATCACGCACTCGGCCTCGTCCACCGGGGTGGCGTTGAGGAAGGTGCAGAAGCGCTCGGTGTCGCCGGTCTTCTTGACGAAGTAGGCGGTGGTGGGGTTGAACACCGAGTAGGTGTAGCGTGCGGTGACCGGGATGCCGCGGTGGTCGCCATAGGGCTGGAACACCGAGATTTCCGAGGTGCGCAGCCCGTGTTCGTCCTTGAACACCTGGTAGTCCGGCAAGGGCTCCGGCGCGTCCGGGTCGCCGTTGAGATTGGCGTGGACGAAGGGGAAGTGCGAGGCGTCGAGGAAGTTTTCCACCGAGCGCAAGGCGTTGCCCATATAGCGATAGGGGCCGGCGAAGACCTTGCGGAAGCTGTCGTCCTCCCATTCCGGGAACACCGGCAGCGGCCGTTGCGGCGCGTCCAGGCTGGCCCAGATCAGGCCGTAGCGTTCGGCCGCGTGGTGGCGGAAGATCAGCCGCGCCGACGAGGGCGTGGCCTGGTCCGGGTGGGCCGGCACCCGCGTGCATTGGCCGCCGGCGTCAAAGCGCCAGCCGTGGTACGGGCATTCGATCTCGCCCTTTTTGACGCAGCCCAGCGACAGCTTGGCGCCGCGGTGGCCGCAATAATCTTTCCAGGCGTGGATCTGGCCGGCGCCGTCGCGCCACAGCACCAGTTCCTCGCCCAGCAGCCGCACCGCCTTGGGGCGTTCTGCGCTGACTTCGTCGGCGCGCGCCACCACGTGCCATTGGTTCTTCAAGGCCTGGTAGTCCAGACCGGCGCGGTCCCATTTGCCTGCGTACAGCATGCTTGCCTCCTTTCCGGTCCGGTTCACGCGCGGTCGCGGCAAGCGCCGTCGAACTGCCAGCCCGGACGCGCCCAGCCGTCCGGCGTGTAGTCGGCCATGCAGTCGTCCACCAGCGCGCGGCATTGCTCCAGCACGCCGCTGCTCTCGCAGTGGCGCAGCATGTCCAGCCGCACTTGCTCGTTGTTGCCGGCGTAGTTGTGCTCGTACAGCTCGTGGCGGCCGCCGAACTCGCTGCCCAGCGCGTCCCACAGCAGCTTGATCAGCTTGAGCCGGTCCACCGCCTCTTGATCGGTGCCCTGGAAGTAGCAGCCGATCAGGTCCTTGAGTTCCGGATTGGCCAGGTCCAGCCAGCTGGACACCTGCATGATGGGCGAGCCGCCGAGTATGGTGTTGAACACCGGTTTGAGCTGGGACATCATCTGGGTGCCGAAATAGCGCACCGTGGCGGCGGCTTCCAGCCGCGGCACCACCGAACCGTCGCGGCGCGGTTCCGGGTTGTGACACAGCGATTCGGTCAGCGACCACATCAGATTGCG
Organism: Chromobacterium sp. HL1; assembly: GCF_057418835.1. Taxonomy (NCBI): domain Bacteria; kingdom Pseudomonadati; phylum Pseudomonadota; class Betaproteobacteria; order Neisseriales; family Chromobacteriaceae; genus Chromobacterium; species Chromobacterium sp. HL1. The sequence continues at coordinate 4,457,193 of NZ_CP162399.1, read as the reverse complement.
CAGCGCCACGATGTCGGCCAGCCGGGCGCGCACGCCGCGGAAGCCGTCGCTGCCGTTGGATTCCAGCACCTTGGCCAGCAGGCCGCAGATGAAATCCATCTTCACCGCCAGCCGGGTGCCGGATTGCAGCGGATAGCGGTTGAGGAAGCCGGAGGCGGAATAGAAGCTGCGCGCGCGCTCGATGTCGCGGTAGATCAGCACGTTTTCCCAGGGCACGAACACGCCGTCGAAAATCAGCACCGAGTCGTTTTCGTCGAAGCGGCTGGACAGCGGGTTGTCGAAGGGGCTGAGCGCCGCGGCTTCGTAAGAGCGGCGGCAGATGATCTTGAGATTGGGCGCGTTCATCGGCAGGATGAAGCACAGCGCGAAGTCCTCCTCGCCGCCGGCCTGGTATTGGGCGGCGCTGTTCTGGGCGACGAAGGTGGCGTTGGAGATGGCCGCGCTGGTGGCCACCATCTTGGCGCCGCGCACGATGATGCCGGCGTCGGTTTCCCTCTCCACGTGCAGGTAAAGATCGCGCATCTCCGAGGCGGCGCGGGCGCGGCCCGCCGGCGGGTTCACCAGCACGTGGTTGAGGAACAGCACTTTGCGCGCGCTCTGGCGATACCAGTTCAGCGCGTTGTCGTGGAAGGGCGCGTACAGATGAGGGTCGGATTTCAGCGTGGCGGTGAAGCCGGCCTTGTAGTCCGGGGTGCGGCCCATGAAGCCGTAAGTCAGCCGCGACCAGTGGGCGATGGCGTCGCGGGCCTTGAGCAAGTCCTCACAGGAGCGGCTGGGCATGAAATAGCGGTGGGTGCGATAGCCTTCCGGATCGATGTCGGTCATCAGCTCCTGGCTGTCCGGATGGTGCAGCGCCTCGTACAGCCGCGACATCGAGTAAGCGCTGTTGCGGAAAGCCGGGTGCCGGCTGACGTCCGCCACTTTCTGGCCGTAGATGTAGACTTCGCGGCCATCGTTGAGACTGGCCAGGTACTCCTCCGGCGTCATCATTTCGTTCAATGCAGCATGATTCACTTGGCACTCCTCATCGTCATTTAAGAGCAGCAAACACATTCCCGGACTGCGGGCGACACGACGCCCTCCCGTCAGGGATGAGAGAATCGACGCCATGGGCGCGGCCGCGCGTGGTCACGGCCGGCGGATGGCTACGGCGGGTATTGAGTAGTGGGGCCGCTCAGTGGCTGAAGTAACGGCCCAGCAGGACGATGCCGGAAAACAGGACGACGGTATTGATCACCCGGATGAATTGTTCGCGGGTCAGCCGCAGGGTGATGTGTCGGCCGGCGAACACCCCGCACAGCATGGCCGGCGCCAGGATCAGCGCCAGCAGCAGCAGGGAGGCGTCCATATAAACGCCGGCCAGCGCGAACAGCACCACCCGGGTCAGGGTGCTCAGGCCGATCAGCGTGGTCTGGGTGATGCGCAGATGTTCTTTCTGCTCGATGCGGCCGGACAGATAAATGGCGTAGATGAAGCCGCCGCTGCCGAACAGCGCGCTGAAGACGCCGCCCACCAGGCCGAAGGGCACCGCGGCGCGGGGCTGGAATTGCCGCTTGGGGCTGAGGCCGCTGAGCGAATACAGCGAGTAGGCCACCACGAACACGCCCAAGGCCAGCAGCAGCGCGTCAGGCCGGGTTTTCAGCAGGATGGCGGCGCCGATCAGGCTGCCGGCCACCATCAGCGGGATCAGCCGCTTCAGTTCGCCCAGGTCCGCCTTGCTGCCGTCGCGCAGGATGTTGCTGAAGGCGGCGAACATATCCATCAGCGCCAGCAGCGGCACGATCTTGGCCACCGGGATGAAAATGGCCAGCACCGGGCTGGCGACCAGGGCGGTGCCGAAACCGGCCACGCCGAAAATCACGTAAGCAATGGTGACCGCCGCAAAGATGGCGCTCAGGTCCTGCCATGGCAAATCCAGCAACATAGGGGTTCTCCTGGCCTGCCTGCCACGCTTGGAATACTTTCCCGGGCGTTGGCCTGACGGCTCCTGCTATTTCTCCGACGGCTATTTTGTATGGGATCAGCCGTTCTCAAGTGTTTGCATCCTACTGATTTGTCATGATGTATGTCAAATGGGAAAGTTTGCCCTTGTAGTATTTGAATTGCATTTAATGATTAATATATTTGTAGAAAAAGTTTTACGCGCGACTACCGCGCCGGCCGGCGAGCCGGGCTCGCCGCGGCGGGACGAGTCCGCTATCATCCGCGGCAGATTGAAGGCGAGGAAGCCATATGAGCGATGAACTGCACATCACCGATCTGGTGGAGGGCACGGGCAAGGAGGTGGTCAAGGGCGCCTTGATCACCACGCAGTACACCGGCTGGCTGGAGGACGGCACCGAGTTCGATTCGTCCTACGCGAAGGGACGGCCGTTCCAGTGCGTGATCGGCACCGGCCGCGTGATCAAGGGCTGGGATCAGGGCTTGATGGGCATGAAGGCTGGCGGCAAGCGCCGGCTGTACGTGCCGGCGCGCCTGGCTTACGGCGAGCGCCAGATCGGCGCGCTGATCAAGCCCAATTCCAATCTCCTGTTCGAGATCGAGCTGCTGGAAGTGCTGACCCGCGACGATTGAGGCGGCGCGGCGAACAACAGACCGGCGCTGGGACCGGGTGTTGTTCGCCATTGCTCTTTAAGAGTCTGTTTTCAACGCCGTATCGCCGACGCGCAGCAGATCGTAAACAGCTTCTTAGTCCAGCAGCTTCCAGGCAATGCTCTCGCCGGCGCGCAGCGGCACCAGCGCGTCGCCGTCGTAGGGCAGCGTGTCCGGCACGGTCCACGCCTGCTTGGCCAGGGTCACGCGCTCCTCGTTGACCGGCAGGCGGTAGAAGGCCGGGCCGTTGAGGCTGGCGAAGGCTTCCAGCTGGTCCAGCGCGCCGGCGGCCTCGAAGGCCTCCGCGTACAGCTCGATGGTGGCGTTGGCGGTGTACATGCCGGCGCAGCCGCAGCTGCTCTCCTTGGCGTGGCGCGCGTGCGGCGCGCTGTCGGTGCCGAGGAAGAATTTGGCGGAGCCGCTGGTGGCGGCCTTGAGCAGCGCCTGGCGGTGCAGCTCGCGCTTGAGCACCGGCAGGCAGTAATGATGCGGGCGGATGCCGCCGACGAACAGCGCGTTGCGGTTCATCAGCAGGTGGTGGGCGGTGATGGTGGCGGCGACGTTGTCCGGCGCGGCGGCCACGTATTCGGCGGCGTCGCGGGTGGTGATGTGCTCGAACACCACCCGCAGCGCGGGCAGCTTGGCCAGCAGCGGTTGGAACACTTGCTCGATGAACACCGCTTCGCGGTCGAACACGTCGATGGCCGGATCGGTGACTTCGCCGTGCACCAGCAGCGGCAGCCCGGCCTCGGCCATGGCCTCCAGCGCCGGCATGGCCTTGTTGACGTCGGACACGCCGAAATCGGAATTGGTGGTGGCGCCGGCCGGGTAGAGCTTGACCGCGTGGACGAAACCGCTGGCCTTGGCCTTGCGGATTTCCGCCGGCGAGGTGTTGTCGGTCAGGTAGAGCGTCATCAGCGGCTCGAAGCGGCTGCCGGCCGGGCGCGCGGCCAGGATGCGCTCGCGGTAGGCGGCGGCGGCGTCCACGGTGGTCACCGGCGGCTTGAGATTGGGCATGATGATGGCGCGGCCCATCTGGCGACAGGTGTCGGGCAATACGGCGGCCAGCGCCGCGCCGTCGCGCACGTGCAGATGCCAGTCATCGGGGCGGATCAGGGTCAGGGTTTGCGTCATGGTCTTGCCTGCGGGTAGCGGTGAAAAAGGCGGCGGCCAAAAAGAACCTGTTTACAAGCTGCTGCGCGTCGGCGATACGGCGTTGAAAGTCTCTTCAGAATGCTCATGTACGCTATGTGCATTCCGCTTCTTCAGCCGCTTTCGCCTGGTCTCGTCTTTGCCGGCGAGCGGGTAAACAGGCTCCGAGCCATCGAAATTATTTCCGTTTCAGCACCATGCGGAATTTGCCTTCCGCCGTGGTGTCCGAGGTCAACAGCGCATTGCCGGTCTGACGGCAGAAGGCTTCGAAGTCCTTGGGCGCGCCGGGATCGGTGGCGATCACCTCCAGCACCGCGCCGCTGTCCATTTCCGCCAGCGCCTTCTTGGCGCGCAGGATGGGCAGCGGGCAGTTGAGGCCGGAGAGGTCTATGGTCTTGTCGAAATTCATGGTCCGGCTTCCTCAGCCTTATCAGTTACAATGGAGGGAAGCCCGGCCGCTTGGAACCCGTTCAAGGCCGCATCGCCGACGCGAGGCGGATATTGAGCGGAATACAGGCCTGGTCGGAACTGTCCGCGGCTGCTCCCTAAACCCTAAGTTTACGCGAGTCGCCAAGCCATCCTCAAATCGGTCTTCATCATGTGCGTGATCGCTTTTGCCTACAAGACCCCCGGACTGGGCCAGCTGGTGTTGCTGGCCAACCGGGACGAATACTATGCGCGTCCGACCGAACCGCTGGATTGGTGGCCGCAATATCAGAATACGCTGGGCGGCCGCGACGCCGAATCCGGCGGCGGCTGGCTGATGGTGGACGGCCGCGGCCGCATCGCCGCGGTGACCAATATCCGCGACGGCCATCCGGTCAAGGCGGAGCGCTCGCGCGGCGAACTGGTGGAGCGCTTCGTCGCCGGCGACGAGGACCCGTTCGCCTTCGCGGACTGGCTGCGCGCCGAGCAAGGCCGCTATGCGCCGTTTAACCTGCTGTTCGGCTATACCTCGGACCTGTTTCATTTCCACAGCCGCGGCGGCCAGATCGCGCGGGTGACGCCGGGCATTCACACCTTGTCCAACGCCACGCTGGACACGCCGTGGTTCAAGAGCGAGCGGCTGGCGGAGTATTTGCGCGAGTTTCAGCGCGTGCCCACCGAGGATCAGGCTTTCATCGCCCTGTCCGACGGCACGCCGGCGCCGCCGGGACAGTTGCCGAACACCCGCATCGGTTCCGCGCTGGAGCGGGTGCTGTCGCCCATCTTCATCAAGGGCCGCGACTACGGCACCCGCGCGTCCATGCTGCTGACGGTGTCGGCGCGCGGCGATATGCAGTTTTCGGAATTGAGTTGGGGCCTGGCCGGCAGGGAAACCGGCCGCCGCCGTTTCACCTTGCGTCCGGGCCAGCCAAGCGCGGCCCCGGCGCGTTGACGAGGAGTAGTGATTTGAAGACCTTTGCCGCCATCATCGTGCTGGCCCTCTGCGCCGCGCAGCCGGCGCTGGCCGACAACAAGATCAAGAAGAATATAGATTTTGCGCCGGAGGTGCCGTGGCAGGAGGGCGATTACCAGTTGCCGCCGTATCCGGCGCAGCCGGACTGGATCGCGGTCAGCACCGACAATCTGCAGGTCAATCAGTATTTCGTCGACGCCAAGACCCTGAGCGCGGGCGAGGACGGCGTGGTGCGGATGATCGTGCGGGTGAAAAGCCCGGCCGGCGGCGAGAACCTGAGTTTCGAGGGCCTACTGTGCAATGAGGGCAGCTACCGCGCTTACGCTTTTGGCAACAGCATCGATAAAAACTGGATCCGCTCCAACAAGGCGGTGTGGCGCAAGATAGAGCGCGACGACAAGCTGCGCCGTTCGCTGCGCGATCTGGCCTGCCCGGACAAGCGCGCGCCGCGCGACGCCGAGGAGGCGTTGAAGCGCTTGCGTCAGGGCTGAGCTTTTTAGATCGGAGCGAACGGGTTCAATAGTTTGACGCCGGTGCCGGCAAAATCGCCGCTATTGCGGGTCACGATCGTCAGGTCGTGGATCAGCGCGATGGCGGCGATTTGCTTGTCGACGGCGTTCTGGGGGTGAGGGGACATCAACTTGCCCCATACCTGGGCGCAATCGGCATCGAAGTTCAGAATGCGTTGGGAAAATTCCTGGGTGATGGTGTCCAGCCATTGTTCCAGCAGGCCGGCCTGCTTGAGGTCGCCGCGGTGCTTGAGATTCTCGATGCCGCGGCGAATTTCCCCCACGCTGATGGCGGACAGATAGAGGCTATCCGTGTCCGCCGATCGCCAGAAGGCGAGCACGCCTGCATTGGCTTTGCCGCCTTTGCGAGCTTCGCTGACGATATTGGTGTCCACCAGATACACGGCCTATTCCCGGCTGCGTTCGAAGTCGGCGTCTTCGCCCACGTCGGGCATATTGGCCAGGACTTCGGCAAAGCTGCGGCGTTTGGGTTGAGCGAGCAAGGCGCTGCGCAGAATGCGGCGATGCTCGGCTTCGGCGCTGACGCCGTGGGCCGCCGCGCGACGTTTGAGCTCCGCGGCGACTTCATCGTCGATATTGCGCACGATCAGATTGGCCATGGTCTGCCTCCCCGTACTTGATAGCAATGATTGCATTATGCCCGGCTAGAGGGGGATTGCAAGGAGGGCGCGGCTTATTCGCCTTGTCTCGCTTTTGCTCGTGAGACTTTTAGAGCAAGGCCCGCGCCGGACTCCGGCGCGGGCCTTGTCGCGTCAGGCGCGCAGCGCGCGCCGTTTTTCCCGCCAGGCCGCATGGCGTTGCGCCAGCGCGTCGAAATACAGATAGAGCACCGGGGTGATGTAGAGCGTGACCACCTGGGAGAACACCAGGCCGCCCACCACCGCCAGGCCCAAGGGCTGGCGCAACTCGGCGCCGGCGCCCAGGCCCAGCGCGATGGGCAGCGCGCCCATCAGCGCCGCCAGCGTGGTCATCATGATGGGCCGGAAGCGCAGCAGACAGGCGGCGTGGATGGCCTGTTCCGGCGACATGCCCTGTTTGCGCTGAGCCTCCAGCGCGAAATCGATCATCATGATGGCGTTCTTTTTGACGATGCCGATCAGCATCAGGATGCCGATGCTGGCGATCACGGTCAGTTCCTGGCCGAACAGCATCAGCGTGCCCAGCGCGCCGATGGCGGCGGAGGGCAGGCCGGACAGAATCGTCAGCGGGTGGATGTAGCTTTCGTACAGCACCCCCAGCAGCACGTAGATCACCGCCACCGCGATGCCCAGCAACAGGATCTGGCTGCCCTGGGTTTCCTCGAAGGCGGCGGCGTCGCCGCTATAGCTGGTGGCGATGGAGGGCGGCAGCGAGATGCGGTCCTTGAGCTGGCGCAGGTGTTGATCGGCCTGGCTCAGCGGGATGCCGGGCGCCAGGTTGAAGGACAGCGTCACCGCCTGCAACTGGCCCTGGTGGTTGACCGAGATCGGGCCGACGGTGCGCTCCACCGAGGCGATGCTGGACAATGGCACCAGCTGGCCGTCGGCGGCGCGCACGCGCAGCCGCGAGAAGTCGAACTCGTTGACCTTGAACGGGTCGTCCGCCTGCAGGATGACCTGATAGTTGTCGCTGGCGGTGTAGATGGTGGAAATCTGTCGTTCGCCGAAGGCGCTGTACAGCGCGCTGCGTATGCTCTGGATGTCCACGCCCAGCAGATTGGCCTTGTCGCGGTCTATGTTCAGCTTGGCTTGCAGGCCCTTGAGCTGGGAGTCGCTGGTGACGTCGCGGAAGATGGGATCGGCCTGCATCTGCTGCAAGAGTTTGTCGGACCAGGTGTTCAGACTTTCCGCCTGAATGCCTTGCAAGGTGTACTGGTAGCGGCTCTTGCTCTGGCGTCCGCCCAGGCGCAGGTTCTGCGTCGGGTTCAGATAGACGCTGAGCCCCGGCACCGCGCGCAGGTCGCGGCGCAGGCTTTCCATGGTCGGGTCCAGCTTGGCGCGCTCGCCGCGCGGTTTGAGCTGGATGAACATGCGGCCGGTGTTGCCGCCGGACAGCGAGGAGGTGGCGAAGGCGACGTTGGGATTGGCCTGGGTGATGGCCGCGGCGCGTTGCTGCAGCTTGAGCATGGCCTCGTAGGAGATGTCCTGCGCCGCCTCGGTGCTGGCCATGATCTGGCCGGTGTCCTCGGTGGGGAAGAAGCCCTTGGGAATGCCGTTGAACATCAGCGCGGTCAGGACGAAGGTGGACAGCGCGCCGGCCAGGGTCAGGCGGCGATGCTTGAGCGCCAGGTCCAGCGTGCGGCGATAGCCGGCCAGCACCGCGTCGAAGCCGCCTTCCAGCGCGGCGGCCAGCCGGCCGCGCCGGGCCTGGTGTCCGATCGAGTCGGCGCTGAGAAAGCGCGAGGACAGCAGCGGGATCAGGGTCAGCGACACCGCCGCCGACACCAGTACCGCCAGCGACACCACCACGGCGAACTCATGGAACAGCAGGCCGATCACGCCCTGCATGAAGAAGATGGGAATGAAGATGGCCACCAGCGACAAGGAGATCGACACGATGGTGAAGGCGATCTCGCGCGAGCCCCTCAGCGCCGCCTCCATCGGCGACAGTCCTTCCTCAATGTAGCGGACGATGTTTTCCAGCATCACGATGGCGTCGTCCACCACCAGGCCCACCGCCAGCGTGATGCCCAGCAGCGAGATATTGTCCAGGCTGTAGCCCAGCCAGTACATCAGGCCTATGGTGCCGATCAGCGAGATCGGCAGCGACAGCGCCGGGATCACCGTGGCCGCCATGCGCTGCAGGAACATGAAGATCACCATGATCACCAGCGCGATGGTGAGCAGCAGGGTCAGCTTGACGTCGTGGATGGCTTCGCGGATGGACTGCGAGCGGTCGTTCAGTAGGTTCAGCCGCACCGAGCCGGGCAACTGCGCCTGCAATTGCGGCAGTTCCTTGCGGATGGCGTCCACCACCGCCACGGTGTTGGCGTCGCTCTGCCGCATCACCGCCAGCACGATGGAGCGCTCGCCGTTGACCCAGCTGCCGCTTTTGAGGTTTTCCACGCTGTCTTCCACCGCGGCCACGTCGGACAGCCTCACCGGCAGGCCGTTGCGGCTGGCGATCACCAGGTTGGCGAACTGGGCGGCGTTTTGCAGCTGGCGGTTGGCTTCCACCGTCATCAGCTGCGATTTGCCCTCCAGCGTGCCCACCGGGGTGTTGACGTTGGCGGCGCGGATGCTGGCGGCCACGTCGTCCAGCGTCAGATTGCGCGAGGCCAGCTTGCCCGGATCGGCCTTGATCCGCACCGCGTAGCGCTTCTGGCCGAAGATATTGACCTGGGCCACGCCCTTGAGGGTGGAGATATTGGGCGATATCCAGTTTTCGGCGTAGTCGTTGAGGTCGGACAGCGACATCGCCGGCGAATTGAGCGCCAGCAGCAGCACCGGCGAATCCGCCGGGTTGACCTTGCGGTAGGACGGCGTCGAGGTCATTTCCGTCGGCAGCGAGCGCTGCGCGCGCAGCAGCGCCGCCTGCACGTCCACCGCCGCCAGATCGATATTGCGGTCGTTGTCGAACTCCAGCGTGATCGAGGTGCTGCCCAGGGTGCTGGACGAACTGATCACCGCGATGCCGGGAATGGTGGAAAACTGCTTTTCCAGCGGCGCGGCCACCGAGGAGGCCATGCTGTCCGGGCTGGCGCCGGGCAGGCTGGCGGAAACGTTGATGGTGGGGGTGTCGAAGCTGGGCAGCGCGGCGATGGGCAGTTTCTGATAGGCGATCAGGCCGGCCACCACCAGGGATAGGCACAGCAGCACCGTCATCACCGGACGGCGGATGCAGAGCTCGGAGATTTGCATCACTGGCCTCCGCTGGCCTGGCCGGCCTTGGCCGCGCGCACCTTGTCGCCGGGGCGCAGGTTGAGGCCGCCGTTGGACACCACGGCCTCGCCTACGCTCAGCCCTTTGACGACGGCTTTTTCCTTATGGATGGCCAGCAGTTCCACCGGCACACGCTTGACGCTGCCGTCGGCCTGCACCGCGTAGCTGAATTTGCCTTCCGGCCCGGTCAGCAGCGCCGCCACCGGAATGGTGGTGGCCTGCCGGTAGCGGCCGGCGTTAAGCGAGACGGTGACGAATTGGCCCGGCCACAGCTTGCCGTCCGGATTGGAAAACTCGGCTTTCAGCGTCAGCGTGCCGTTGGCGCTGTCCACCGCGCTGTCGATGAAGACCAGTTTGCCGTCCACGCTGTCGCCGCTGTCCGGCAGCGTGGCGCGCACCAGCAGCTTGCCGGCGGCCTCGGCGGCGCGCACCGCGCCCAGTTCGCGCTCGGGCAGGGTGAAGGTGGCGTTGATCGGATGGATGCGGGTGATGGTCAGCATCGCCGCGGCCATGCCCGGCTGTACCAGGGTGCCCGGATAGACGCCGATCACGCCGATGCGTCCGCCGATGGAGGCTCGCAGCGTTTTGTAGTCCAGCGCCACGCGGGCCGCCTCCACCTGGGCGCGGTCCGCGGCCACGGTGGCGCTGAGCGCGTCGGCCTTGGACTGGTTGGCGTCCACCACGCTTTGCGAGACGAAGTTTTTCGCCAGCAGGTCGCGGCTGCGCGCCAGGTCGCGTTCGGCGTTTTTCAGCTGGGCCTGGTCGCTGAGCGTCTGCGCCTGAGCCTTTTTCAGCTGCGCGGTTTCCGCCGCCGCGTCCAGCGTGAACAGCAATTGGCCCGGGCTTACGCTCTGGCCTTCCTTGACGTGGACCTTGGCCACCACGCCGGACACTTGCGGCTTGACCTCCACCTTTTCAATGGCGGTGACATTGCCGGTGGCGCTCAGTTCTATCGGCAGATCCTCCGCCGCCACTTTGGCGATGCCAACGGCAATCGGCGGGCGCGCCGCGGTTTTGGACGCGGCGGCGCTCGTCCTGGAGCCATACCAGCCGGCCAGGCCGGCCGCAGCCAGAGCAAGCGCGGCAGCGCTTGCAACGACTCGTTTCTTCATCTTTTCTTCTCGCTCTTGGGGCGGGCGCCTAGCCCGCCGTGTGGATGCCAGGCGTCGTCCCATCGATACCTGCTGGCGCATGCCGGCGTCGCCGCTTGCCGCGGACATCCATCCGGCGGCGGGCCGCGTTTCCAGGGCGTCCCTCCGCCGCTGGTCGCGCGGCCCGGAAAACCGGGCCGGATTCTGTCCGCATATTGGAATGATAGGGCCGAATAAGGCTTGCGGATCAGGAAGATGCGTTGGCGGCGCGGCCTGGGCTCAGGAGCGTGGGGCCGGGGGGCGGGGCTGGCGCGCGGCATGCGTCGGATCGAGCTTACTCAAGCCCTTCCGTTTTCGCCAAGCGCAAAAGCGTTAATGATTTTGGGAAAAGCCGGCAAATTAAAAATAAGCTTTTTGTAATATTTGAACAGGGTAATTGTATAGGCTTATTTTCAATGTCATGAGCAATGTGTATGAGAGGCATTAATTTTTAGAATGAGAAACGAAATAATGGTGGAAAAACAATGTGAAATCAGCAAGCTGTGACAGCTAATGCGGGCATGGATAGTCAATTTGCGACAAAAACGTTAAATCGCCCGCCGTCGCGCCGTGCTTAGCACTTGAAGTATTCAAAATCCTCAGCGCATAATGGCCGCCAACCACTCTGGATACAATCGAGTGAAGATTCTGATCGCCCCGCGATAGTCGACGGGAGCGGCAATACTTAGGAGAGTAGGCGAGATGGCTGATAAAAAATCGCTACAGACAATCACGGCCGCCGTGGCGCTGGCCCTGACTTCCGGCGCGGCCCTGGCCGCCATTGTGCCGCCGGGCACCAAGCTGGCCGCCAAGCAGGAACTGGTGCGCTCCAACGGCTCCGAACCGGAATCGCTGGATCCCATGGTGGTGGAGGGCGTGCCCGCCAACATCATCACCCACGACTTGTTCGAAGGCCTGACCGCCACCGACAACGAAGGCAGGCTGCAGCCCGGCGTGGCCGAGTCCTGGAAACAGACCGCGCCCACCACCTGGGTGTTCAAGCTGCGCAAGAACGCCAAATGGTCCGACGGCAGCGGCGTCACCGCCGACGACTTCGTCTACGGCATCCGCCGCCTGGTGGACCCCAAGCTGGCCGCTCCCTACGCCGGCACCTTCGGCATCTTCTTCCTGAACGGCGAGGCCATCGTGGCCGGCAAGAAGCCGGTGACCGCCATCGGCGTCAAGGCGCTGGACAAATACACCGTGCAAGTGGACACCGCCTTCCCGGTGTCCTACCTGCCGGAACTGATGTCCAACGCCCAACTGGGCCCGGCGCCCAAGGCGGTGATCGACAAGTTCGGCAAGGACTGGGTCAAGCCGGGCAAGATGGTCAGCAACGGCCCCTTTGTGCTGAAAGACTGGCAAGTCAACAGCAAGGTGGTGATCGAGAAGAACGCGCAGTACTGGAACGCCAAGAGCGTGCAGCTGACCCGCGTCAGCTTCCTGCCCATCGAAGATCAGAACGCCGACCAGAAGCTGTACCAGTCCGGTCAGACCGACATGACTTACGAGATCCCGCCGGGCAGCTTCGACAAGCTCAAGAGCGCCATGCCCAAGGATCTGAAAACCTCCACCATCCTGGGCCTGCGCTATTACAGCCTGAACAACAAGGATCCGCTGCTGAAGGACGTGCGCGTGCGCAAGGCGCTGTCCATGGTGGTGGACCGCGACCTGATGGCCAAGAAAATCACCGGCGACGGCCAGCTGCCGTCCTATAGCGTGATGGTCAAAGGCGTGCACGGCGGCCTGCCGACCAGCTACGACTGGGCGCAATGGCCGATGGCCAAGCGCGTGGACGAGGCCAAGAAGCTGCTGGCCCAGGCCGGCGTCAAGCCGGGCACCACGCTCAAGCTGTCCTACAACACCAGCGACTACCACAAGAAGATGGCCATCTTCGTGGCCTCCGAGTGGAAGAGCAAGCTGGGCTTCAACACCTCCATGGAAAACATGGAGTTCAAGGTCTTCCTGAAGAAACGCCACGACGGCGACTACCAGGTGGCGCGCAACGGCTGGTTGGCCGACTATAACGACGCCACCACCTTCCTGGCGCTGGTCCAGTGCGGAAATACCCAGAACGACAACTTCAACTGCAACAAGAAAGCGGAAGAGTTGATCAAGCAGGGCAATGAAAGCACCGATCAAGCCAAGCGCACCCAATTGCTGACTCAGGCCACCAAGCTGGCGATGGACGACTACCCGATGATCCCGGTGCTGCAGTACACGCTGCCGCGCCTGGTGAAACCGTATGTGGGCGGCTACTCGCTGAAGAACCCGGTGGATCGTTACCGCAGCAAGGAACTCTACATCATCCAGCATTGATCGCCGGCCTCGCGCCGCCGCCCTGAACGCCTCCCGTCCCGCAGGGGACCGGAGGCGCGCGGGCGGACGCGCGTTCGGCCCTGATCTGGAAACGGGGGCAACCCCGGTGTGTTGAGCGGGCGGTCGTCGCTGACGGCGCCGCCCGCCCGTGACTGTCGGTGTCAATCGCCGTTGGTCCGTCCGCAGCCCGCGCATCGCGCCGGCGCGGCGGGCGCGGCGAGTCGGAGTAATTTGCAATGTGGTCCTACACCTTACGACGCGTGCTGTTGACGATCCCCACCGTGTTGGCCGTCATCACCGTCTGTTATCTGCTGCTGCACATGACCCCTGGCGGCCCCTTTGACGGGGAGCGCAAAGTTTCCGAGGCGGTATTGGCCAATCTGCAGGCCAAATACCATCTCGACCTGCCCCTGTGGCAGCAATACCTGTATTACCTGAAGAGTCTGCTGCAAGGCGATCTGGGCGCCTCCTTCCGTTATTCGGACTGGAGCGTCAACGATCTGGTGGCCAAGGCGCTGCCGGTGTCGGCGGCGATAGGCGGCAGCGCCATCCTGATTTCGCTGGTGATAGGCGTGGCGCTGGGCATCGTCGCCGCGCTGCGTCAGAACAGCGCGGTGGATTACCTGGTGATGCTGATCAGCAATATGGGCAGCGCTTTCCCGTCCTTCATCATCGGCCCGGTGCTGGTGCTGATCTTCGCCGTCACCCTGCAATGGCTGCCGTCCGGCGGCTGGAACGATTTCGATCCGCGCTTCATGATCCTGCCGGTGGCGCTGCTGACCTTCATCAACGTGGCCACCATCGGCCGGGTGATGCGCGGCAGCCTGATCGAGGTGCTGGGCAGCAACTTCATCCGCACCGCGCGCGCCAAGGGCTTGCCGATGCGCACCATCATCGTCCGCCACGCCTTGAAGCCGGCCTTGATGCCGGTGGTGACGCTGCTGGGGCCGCTGACCATCTCCTCCATCACCTCCGCCGTGGTCACCGAGTCCATCTTCTCCCTGCCCGGCCTGGGCAAGCTCATTGTCAACGGCGCGGCCAACCGCGACTACACGCTGGTGCTGGGCCTGGTGGTGCTGGTGACGGTGATTGCCGTGCTGCTCAATCTGCTGGTCGATCTGGCTTACGCCTTCCTCGATCCCAAGATTCGCTATTGACGCGCGTGACCGCGAAGGATTTCCCATGTTGAGAAGCAAACAGAAGCAAGCGGCGATCGCGCTGGAGACCCGTCTGGACGACGCCGCCGTAGAGGGACGCAGCCCGTGGCGCGACGCCCGCATCCGCTTTTTCCGCAACCGCGCGGCCGTGGTCAGCCTGATCATCCTGTCGCTGATCGTGCTGGCCTGTATTTTCGGGCCGATGTTCCTGCCCCATACCTATGACGACACCGACTGGGACGCCATCAGCCTGGCGCCCACCTGGCAGGGCATGCACTGGTTCGGCACCGACGACCTGGGCCGCGACCTGCTGGTGCGCACCCTGATAGGTGGCCGCATCTCGCTGATGGTGGGCGCGCTGGCCACTGTCGCCGCGGTGATCATCGGCGTGCTCTGGGGGGCCAGCGCCGGCTTCCTCGGCGGCAAGATAGACAATCTGATGATGCGCATCGTGGACATGATGTACGCGGTGCCCTATCTGCTGATCGCCATCCTGATGGTGACCCTGCTGGGCCGCGAGTTCTATCTGGTGGTGCTGACCATCACCATCCTGGGCTGGATGGACATGGCGCGCGTGGTGCGCGGCCAGACGCTGTCGATCAAGTCCAAGGAGTACGTGGAGGCCGCGCGCGCCATCGGCGTGTCCACCGCCACCATCATCGCCCGCCACATCGTGCCCAATCTGCTGGGCATCGTGGTGATCTACACTACGGTAACGGTGCCGGGCGTGATTCTGACCGAATCCGTGTTGTCCTTCCTGGGCCTGGGCGTGCAAGAGCCGATGACCAGCTGGGGGGTGTTGATCGGCGACGGCACCAAGACCATGGAAACCCAGCCCTGGCAGCTGTTGTTCCCCGCCGGCATGTTGTCGCTGACCTTGTACTGCGCCAACTATATCGGCGACGGCCTGCGCGACGCGCTGGACC
Source organism: Chromobacterium sp. HL1 (assembly GCF_057418835.1). Lineage (NCBI taxonomy): Bacteria > Pseudomonadati > Pseudomonadota > Betaproteobacteria > Neisseriales > Chromobacteriaceae > Chromobacterium > Chromobacterium sp. HL1. The sequence goes on along the minus strand of NZ_CP162399.1, from coordinate 4,442,128 downwards.
CGAAAGATCGATGAGCCCGAGGTAGAACCACTATGAGCATTTTGAAAGTCAGCAATCTCGGGGTCCAGTTCCAGACCAACGACGGCATGGTCAACGCCGTCAACGGCGTCAGCTTCGAACTGGACAAGGGGCAGACCCTGGGCATCGTCGGCGAGTCCGGCTCCGGCAAGAGCCAGACCGTGCTGTCCATCATGGGCCTGCTGGCCCGCAACGGCTCCACCAGCGGCGAAGTGCTGTTCCACGGCAAAGACCTGCTGAAGATGGGCGCGCCGGAACTGAACGCCATCCGCGGCGACCGCGTGTCCATGATCTTCCAGGACCCGATGACCTCGCTGAACCCCTACCTGACGGTGGAGCGGCAGATGACCGAGGTGCTGGAGCTGCACAAGGGCATGAGCCGGCGCGCGGCCAAGAAGCGCGCGATCGAGCTGTTGGAAGCGGTGCGCATTCCGGAAGCGGCGCGCCGCGTGGACATGTATCCGCATGAATTCTCCGGCGGCATGCGCCAGCGCGTGATGATCGCGATGGCGCTGCTGTGCGAGCCGGAGGTCTTGATCGCCGACGAACCCACCACCGCGCTGGACGTGACGGTGCAGGCGCAGATCCTGACCCTGCTGAAAGACCTGCAGCGGGACTTCGGCACCTCCATCATCATGATCACCCACGACTTGGGCGTGGTGGCTGGCCTGTGCGAAAAAGTGATGGTGATGTACGGCGGCCGGGTGATGGAATACGGCGACGCCGACAGCATCTTCTACCACCCCAGCCATCCTTACACCATCGGCCTGCTGGGCGCGCTGCCGCGGCTGGACCACGACGGCAGCGAGCTGGTCAGCATTCCCGGCAATCCGCCCAATATGGCGCACATGCCCAAGGGCTGCCCGTTCTCCGAACGTTGCCAGCACAGCACCGAGCGCTGCGCCGACGAACTGCCGCTGCTGCAGGCCAGCAGCCACAATCCGCAGGTGATCCGCGCCTGTCACAAGCCGGCCGTCGAGCTGGCGCAAGCAGCCCAGGAGGTGGCCCATGTCTGAACAAGCCAAACAGGCCATTCTTTCTGTGCGCGACGTCAAAGTGCACTTCCAGGTCAAGGGCAACGACAGTTGGCCGTGGAGCCCCAAGAAAACGCTGAAAGCGGTGGACGGCGTCAGTTTCGACCTCTACGCCGGGGAAACCCTGGGCGTGGTGGGCGAATCCGGCTGCGGCAAGTCCACGCTCAGCCGCGCCATCCTGAATCTGATTCCCGCCACCGACGGCGAAATCGTCTGGATGGGCAAGGATTTGCGCAAGGGCAGCGACAAGGACTGGCTGGCGGTGCGCAAGGACATCCAGATGATCTTCCAGGATCCGCTGGCCTCGCTCAATCCGCGGATGACGGTGGCCCACATCATCGGCGAGCCGCTGCGCGTGCACAAGCCGGAGCTGGGTCCGGAGGAAGTGATGCGCCGGGTCAAGGCGATGATGGCCAAGGTGGGTCTGCGCGAGCAGATGATCAACCGCTATCCGCACGAGTTCTCCGGCGGCCAGTGCCAGCGCATCGGCATTGCCCGCGCGCTGATCCTGGAGCCCAAGCTCATCATCTGCGACGAGCCGGTGTCGGCGCTGGACGTGTCCATCCAGGCGCAGATCATCAACCTGCTCAAGGAGTTGCAGCGTGAGATGGGGCTGGCGCTGATCTTCATCGCCCACGATCTGGCCGTGGTCAAGCACATCTCCGACCGCATCCTGGTGATGTATCTGGGCCGCGAAATGGAGCTGGCGGAAAAGTCCGCTTTGTACGACGCGCCTTCGCACCCGTACACCCGCGCCTTGCTGTCGGCGATTCCCATCCCGGACCCGAAGCTGGAAAAGAACAAGGTGATCCAGATCCTGCAAGGCGACCTGCCCAGCCCGATCAATCCGCCGTCCGGCTGCGTGTTCCGCACCCGTTGCCCGCAGGCGGAGACGCGCTGCGCTCAGCAGGCCACGCCGCTGCGCCGCGTCAGCGAGCAGAGTCAGTCTTCCTGCCTGCTGGCCTGAGCCGGACCCTGTCCCGCGCCAAACCGCCCCTAGGGGCGGTTTTTTCATGTCCGGGCCCGGCCTTCGCTATAGTGGCGGAGTGGCATCAAGCAAAAATCCAAACATGAAAACCACGCTCAAAATCGCCACCGGCCTGTTGGCCGCGCTGGCCTTGGGGTACTCGGCGCTGTTGTGGGCCGATTCCGACGCCTTGTGGAATATCGTCAGCCGGCAATGCCTGCCCAATCAGCAGGCGAGCGGCCAGCCGGCGCCCTGCGCCGCGGTGGAGCCGGGCAGCGGCGAGGCCGGCGGCTACGCGGTGCTGAAAGACCGCAACGGCTGGCTGCAATACCTGCTGATTCCCACCGTCCGCGTCAGCGGCATCGAAAGCCCGGAACTGCTGAGCGAGCGCGCGCCGGATTACTGGGGGGCGGCCTGGCGCGCGCGCGGCTTTCTGGAGCAGCGTTACGGCCGGCCGATTCCGCGCGAACTGCTGTCGTTGACCATCAATTCCCAGTACGGACGCACCCAGAATCAGTTGCACATCCACATCTCCTGCACCGACGCCACCGTGCGCCAGCAGCTGGAGGACCTGAAGGACAGCCTGAGCGAGGAGTGGCGCGAGTTGCCGGTGGAGCTGCAAGGCCACGCCTACTGGGCGCGCGCGGTGGCGGCCAAGGCCGACGGCGGCCCGGAGGTGGACCCGTTCAAGGCGCTGGCGGCCGGACAGCCGGAGGCCGGCCTGGACATGGGCCGCTACGGCCTGGCGCTGGTGGCGACGCGGCTGGCCGACGGCCGCGACGGTTTCATTCTGCTGAGCAGCCGCGCGAGTCTGATCGGCGCCAACCGCGCCTCGGTCGAGGAATTGCAAGATCATGCGTGTCCGGCGCTGCGGGGCGCGTCCGCTAATGGTTCGGATGCGTTGCGTCGCCGCGACAACCATTCGCAGCCCGCTTCGCCGCCGGTCTAGAGCGGTTCCGGAAAAACCTTTGCGTTGGCAAGGGCTTGCCGGCGGTAAGGTCTGAGGGGGCGTGAATCGGCAATGGGTGGGAGTTATGCCAATCGCTTTTCAAGAGGAGGCAAAGCGGATAGCATCCGTCTGCTTTATTTGTAAATTGAATTTGTAAATTAAATGAGACTGACACAATGAAAAAATTCGCTCTGACCGTTCTGGCTGCTGCTTGCCTTTCCGCCCCGGTGCACGCTTTCGATCTGGGCTCCATGATCAGCGCCGGCTCCGACCTGGTGAAGTCCGCCACCCTCAGCGACGCCGACGTCAAAGCCATGGCCGCCGAATCCAGCGTTGTGATGGACAAGAAAAACAAGGTGGCTCCGGCCTCCAACGCCTATTCCAAGCGCCTGGCCAAGATGGTTAAGGGCCTGGACAGCGAAGACGGCACCAAGCTGAACTTCAAGGTTTATCTGACCAAGGAAGTCAACGCCTTCGCAATGGCCGACGGCACCGTACGCGTGTACAGCGGCCTGATGGACAAGATGAACGACGATGAAGTGCGCTTCGTCATCGGTCATGAAATCGGCCATGTGAAACTGGGCCACACCAAGAAAGCCATGCAACTGGCCTACGCCACTTCCGCGGCGCGCAAGGGCGCGGCCGGCAGCGGCAACAGCGTCGCCAGCAGCTTGTCCGAATCCGAGCTCGGTGGCTTCGCCGAAGCCGTGGTGAACGCGCAGTTCTCCCAGTCTCAGGAAAGCGACGCCGACGGCTACTCGGTGGGTTTCCTCAAGCGTCACAACTACAACGTTCAAGGCGGTCCGGCCGCGCTGCGCAAGCTGGCCGATCTGTACGGCAACGACAGCAGCCTGCTGTCCAGCCACCCGGCGCCGGGCGACCGCGCGGTGAAACTGGAAAAACAGATCCAGAGCATGTAAGCGGCATCCGCCCGCACATGAAAAAGCACCGCCTAGGCGGTGCTTTTTTCATGGCCGCGTCAGCCGCTGTTCAAAACGCGCCGCGCGTCGCGAGCCGTCGCACGGTGAGTGCGACTTGTTGCGTGTGCATCCTGCGCTTGCTCAGTCGCAGCACCTGGTTTCGCCTTGGCTCGCCAGATCGCGAACGGCTTCTTTGAGCGTGTTAGCCGCATATGGCCGGTAAAAATGGCTAAAAAAGACATTTTTTCAGATTGGGGCTATTATTGCCTTATCGTCATTATTTTCCCGGTGGGGCTGCGATGATTACGGAATTGCCCAGCTTGGACGCCTTGCCGCGTCAAAACGCCTCTCAGGTCAAAAACAAATGGGGGGAGGTCGTGCGCCTGGTTCATCAACAGGGCAGCGTGGCTGTCACCAACCATTCGACCGTGGAGATGGTGTTGCTGGACGCCGCCACCTACCGGCGGCTGGAGGATGCCATTCAGGCGCTGAAGCAGCGCGAGCAAGCGGCGTTGGACGCGCTGAATCAGCGCTTCGATGCTCGGCTGGCCCAATTGCAACAAGCGGGCACGGCACAAAACGTCGATAGTCTGTTCAAGGCCCAGGGCAAGTTAGGCTCGCGGCCCAAGGCCGGCGACGCGTTTTGATCGCCGCCGCCGCGCGTCCCTTTATCCTAGTGCTTGCCGGCGTGAACGGCGCAGGCAAGAGTTCGGTGGGCGGCAGCCTGCTGGCCAAGCACGGCTTGTCCTGGTACAACCCGGACAGCTATGCGCGCGAACTGGTCGGACAACTGGGTTTGGACCTGGACAAGGCCAATGGGCAGGCGTGGGAATACGGCCGCTCCCGGCTGGAGGCCGCCATCCGAGAGGGCCGCAACTTTGCGTTCGAAACCACGCTGGGAGGCCGGACGATGGCGGACATGCTCGCCGCAGCGGCGGGCAGTCACAATGTCATGATGTTGTTTTGCGGCCTGGACTCGCCGGAACGACACATTGCGCGGGTAGGCTTGCGTGTCGCCCATGGGGGCCACGACATCCCGGAGCACAAGATTCACGAGCGCTGGGTCAGCTCGCGTCTTAATCTGATCCGCTTATTGCCGAGACTGGCCCGGCTGCAAGTATTCGACAATAGCGCTGAAGCGGCGCCGGGGCAGGAGATTCCGGACCCGGTGCTGGTGTTGGAAACCGTCAATGGCCGGATGGTGTCGCCAGGGGTGGACGATCTTGCCGCCTTGGCCGCCACTCCCGTCTGGGCCAGGCCCATCGTGCAAGCGGCCATCGAATTGTCGTTGTCTTGAGCTCTCTGCCCGGGTTTACGCCGCGTTAGCCGCGCTTGATCTTGGGCGGCTTGGCCAAGTGCTTCAAGGCCTGCGCCACCGCCACCAGGCCGAAGCTGGCGGTCACCGTCATCGCCGCGCCGAAGCCGGCGCAGGACAGACCCTGCGGGCCGCGCGGCTCCGCGGCGTCGCAAGCCTGCTGCTCCGTATCCGGATAGATCAGTTGTTCGGTGGAGAACACGCAGGGAACGTGCAGCTTCTTGCCGGCTTCACGGCTGAACTGGTGGTGACGGCGCAGGTTGTAGCGCAGCTTGGACAGCAGCGGGTCGTAAGTGACCTCGCCCAGGTCCGCCACCCGGATCAGCGTGGGATCGGTCTGGCCGCCGGCGCCGCCGGACACGATGAAGGGCTGGCGGCGGCGCGCGCACCAGGCCGCCATCGCGGTCTTGATGCGCAGGCTGTCTATGCAGTCGATGATGAAGTCGTAGTCCCGGCCCAGCAGCTGTTCCAGATTGTCTTCGGTGACGAAGTCTTCGATCTCGATCACCTCGCAGGCCGGATTGATCGCGCGCACGCGTTCGGCCAGCGCGCTGACCTTGGCCATGCCGTAATTGGGGTCCAGCGCCGGCAACTGGCGGTTGGTGTTGGACTCGGCCACATTGTCCAGGTCTATCAGGGTCAGCTTGCCGACGGCGCTGCGCGCCAGCGCTTCCACCGCCCAGGAGCCGACGCCGCCGACGCCGACCACGCAAACGTGGGAGGCCTGAAAGCGGGCCAGCGCCTCCGGCCCGTAGAGACGGGCGATGCCGCCGAAGCGGCGTTCCAGATCTGCGTTGTGGGTGTCCATGGCTGCAATCGTCAACAATCAAATCGGCGAAGGATACTGCAAGCCCCGCTTGCTGACCAGTGCGGCGGCCGTGGGCGCGAGGCTTGCCCGCGGTCAAAAAAACTACAGTTAAGTGGCTGATTGCTGGGAACCTTTCGCCGGCGGAGCTATCCTTCTCTTCAGGTCTGTCATGAAGGGCTTCCTGCTCTTCCTCTGGCTGGCCGGCCTTTGTCACAGCAAGGGAGATTCCCATGAAGCAGCAAAGATTCGATATTGATCTGGACAAGCATTACAACGCCACCGTCGTGGTCGCCTGCGAGGAATGCGGCCATGAAATCCGCCATCATCTCAAGTCCCTGCATCCCGACAGCGTGTTGCGCTGCCATTGCGGCGCCCATGTGGCCATGAGCCCGCTGACCGTTCAACAGGCCGAGCGCCGCGTAAGCGAGATCAAGCAATCTTATCGAATCCATTAAGCCACTGCTGACAATCTGAGAGTATCCCCGCCGGCCGTTTCGGGCCGGACTCGCCGGGCATAACCCGGCCTCCCGCAGCAGCGACACGGCGACCGCAAGGTCGCCGTTTGTATTGGCCGGCAGGCTAAGCGGCCTATGATCCACCTGCGGACAACTGCGCGTCGTAGTCGCGGAAACCGTCTTCCACCGCCGGCAGGATATCGACGAATTCGAAATAGGGCTCGGTGAGGAGCGGGCTGTCGCGCAGCGCGTCGATCAGATAATAGAAATCCTTGATCGATTCGGTTTCGAACAGCGCGATATCGCTGCAACGGGCGGTGAAGGCCTCGGCGTCGAACCAGCGCATGCGCACCGCCGGATAGCGCGCGTAGATCGGCTTCAGGGTTTCCGCTTCGAACCGGCGGCGTTCCGGCCGGCTCAGGCGCAGCCAGTTGGGGTGGACGCGCAGCAGCGCGAAGAAGGCGTAGCTTTGGCTCATGGTTCCGCTTTCATTGAGGATGGGCGACGCTTTCAATGTATCCGCCCTTGTCAGCGGATAAAACTCGTGTTTTGCTAAGCGTTTGCCGCCGTCTTTTTGCTGTCGGCCCCATGACCGCGGCGCAAGCCTTCCTCCCTTACGGACCGCCGCATGCCCATGATTCCGCAAGCCCGCAAACAGCCCAGCCAAGCCCGCTCCCGCCACGTGGTGGCCGCCATTCTGGAGGCGGCGGCTCGCATTCTGGAGCGCGACGGCTACGCCGGACTGAGCACCAACAAGGCGGCGGAGCTGGCCGGCGTCGGCATCGGCTCCTTGTACCAGTACTTCCCCAACAAGCAGGCGCTGGTGGCGGCCTTGCACCGCCGCCACGGTGAGGAAACCCTGGCCACGGTGCGGGAGGCCTTGCGGCTGAGCGCCGGCCTGCCGTGGCCGGCGCAGCTGGAGAGCCTGGTGTCCGCCTGCCTGCGTCTGCATCTGGCCGCGCCCGGGCTGCATCGGGTATTGGAACGGGAGTGGCCGCAGTTCGACCCGCCGCCGGCGGACAATCCCTTGGACGCGGCGCTGCTGGACTGCGTGGCCGAGTGGCTGGCCGCTTGCGGCCTGCCCGCCGAGCGCGCGCCGCGCCTGCTGCGGATGGCGGACAGCCTGATTCACGGCCTGGCGCTGGAAGACGCGCCGGACGAGGCGGAACTGACGCGCTGCGTCGCGGCGGCCTTGGCCGCCTATCTGACCTTGCCGCGGCAAGACCCCGAGATTTCCCCTTAAGAGAAGGAGTTGACCATGCAATGGATTGATGTGCGCAGCGATACCGTGACCCAGCCGACGCCGGCGATGCGCGAGGCGATGTTCAACGCCGAGGTGGGCGACGACGTCTACGGCGACGATCCCACGGTGCAAGCGCTGGAACAGCTGGCCGCGGAGAAGCTGGGCAAGGAGGCGGCGCTGTTCGTGCCCACCGGCAATTTCGGCAACCAACTGGCCATCTTCACCCACTGCCAGCGCGGCGACGAGGTGATTCTGGAAGAGAGCTGCCACATCGTCTGGCACGAAACCGGCGGCGCGGCGGTGATAGGCGGCGTGCAGTTGCGCGCCGTCGCCGGCGTGGACGGGGTGATGGCGCCGGAGGCGATAGAGCAGCGCATCCGCGTCGGCGAGGACATCCACTGGCCGCGCACCGGCTTGATCTGTCTGGAAAACGCGCACTGCAACGGCCGCGTGATTCCCTTGGCGGCGATGGCGGCCAGCGCCGAAGTGGCGCGCCGCCACCAGGTGCCGGTGCATCTGGACGGCGCGCGCATCTTCAACGCCGCCGCCCATCTGGGCTGCGAGGCGCGCGAGATCGCCCAATACGCCGACACGGTGATGTTCTGTCTGTCCAAGGGCCTGGCCGCGCCGGTGGGCTCCATTCTGGCCGGCAGCGCCGATTTCATCGCCCGCGCGCGCCGCAACCGCAAGCTGCTGGGCGGCGGCATGCGCCAGGCCGGGGTGATCGCCGCGCCCGGCATCGTGGCGCTGAACGAGATGGTGGACCGGCTCAAGGACGACCACGCCAACGCCCGCTACCTGGCCGAGCGGCTGGCGGCGCTGCCCTGCGTCGAGGTGAGGCTGGAGGACGTGCACATCAATATGGTGTGGTTCCGTTTCACCGCCGACATCGACGTGGCCGAACTGATGGCCGCGCTGCGCCAGGCCGGGGTCAAGGCCAATCCGCCTGAAGGCGGCCTGATGCGCATCGTCACCCATTGGCAGGTGAGACGCGAGGACCTGGACCGGCTGGTGGAGACGCTGCAACGGGTGCTGTCCGACTGAACCGAGGCCCGGCGGCTATAAATAAGCAGCTGCGGCGTGGAAAAGGGGGGGCGGAATGAAACAATGGCTGGGCGCCTGCTGCGCCGCGCTGGCCTGCGGCGGGGCCCCGGCGGGGGCTCTGGACGAAGTGCGCTTGTTCAGCAGCGGCGATCCGCCCTATGTGGAGCTGGGGCCGGACGGCCGGATCAGCGGCGGGCTGGCGGTGGCGCCGGTCCTGGCGATCCTGGGCAAGCTCGGCCTGCCGCCGTCGCGGATTGAAACGGTGCCGTGGGCGCGCGCCTACGAGGAGGCCAAGACCCGGCCGGGCGCGGCGATCTTTCCCATCGCCAAGACCCGGGAGCGGCTCAAACATCTGAACTTCGCCGTCAAGCTGCTGGATTCCGACGTGTATTTTTATCAGCTGGCGTCGCGACGCGACATCCAGGCGCCGACGCTGGCGGCGGCCAAGCGCTATTCGGTGTGCGTGGTGCTGGGGGATTACCGGCAGGAGTACCTGAAGGAGGAAGGTTTTCCAAGACTGGACCCGACCTCGGACTCCAGCATCAACGTCAAAAAGCTGGTTTCCGGCCGCTGCGATCTGCTGCCCGCCACCGAGATAGGCATGCGCAGCAAGCTCAAGTCCCTGGGGCTGGACGCGTCGCTGGTGCGACGCGGCATGAAGCTGGCGCAGCTGGACAGCGCGCTGTACGCCGCCTTCAACCGCGGCACCGCGCCGGCGGTGATCGCCCGTTTCAAGGCCGCCGCGCGGAGCGCGGATTAGGCCTTGGCAGGCGGCAGCGGCAAGGCCGCCAAGGCCAGCGCGGCGTCTACGGCATGGCGCTGGCCTTGCGGCGCCAGCGTTTGCTCGCGGCCGTTGCCGCGCAGAATGGAGAGGCCTTCGATCAAGGCGACGATGAGCGCCGCGCGTTCCCTGACGACACTGTCGGGCGCGTCCGTCTGAGCCTCGCGGCGCAGCAGCGCGCAAACCCGGTCGGTATAGCCGGCGTAGAAGGTCTTGAGCGCCGCATCGGCGGCCTCGTTGCGGCTGGACAGCGCCCACAGCTCCCAGAGCAAGGCGCAGCCGCCGTGTTGAAGCTGGGTCGCCAGCACAAAGTCCAGCGCGCCGGCCAGGCTGGCGGGCGCGTCCAGCATCAGTTCATCCCAGTCTTCCAGGTAACGAACCATGACGCCTTCCATCATCGCGTCGATATTCTTGAAGTAGTACTGGACATGGCTGATGCCCACCCCGGCTTCCGCCGCGATGGCGCGCATGCGGAAGCCCTGCCCGCCGTCGCGGGTCAGCACCCGCATCGCCGCGCGCAGAATCGCTTCCCGTCTTTCCTCTCCTTTGGCCGACATCTTTCCTCCTTCGTGATCGTCCGGCATGGCTGAAGCGCCAGTTTAATTGTTCAAACGACCAAGTTCATGTTTTAATATTGGTCAATTGACCAAAACTGAGGTGGGCATGACTTCTTCCAGCGTTGTTCTTGTCGGCGGCAGCGGCGTGGTGGGCGCGCAAGTGGCGTCCTTGCTGGCGCGGCGCAGGCCGGATCTCAAACTCGTCATCGCCGGCCGGCGTCTCGACGCGGCCCAGGCGGTGGCGCAGCGATATGGCGCCGAGGCGATGGCGATGGACGTGGACGCGCCGGCGCTGCCGGAGGCTCACAAGGGCGCGCTCATCGTGGGCTTGGTCAACGATGCGCATGACCGGCTGTTGCGCCTGGCCCTGGCCCAAGGTCACGCCTACCTTGACGTCACCCGCTGGACGGAGCGGCTGAAGCAGGCCTTGCTGACGACGGCCGCCTACGGGCCTCCCCGCGCGCCGGTGGTCTTGTCATCGGCCTGGATGGCCGGCGCGGCCAGCCTGGCGGCGCGCGACGCGGCGAGGGCCGTCGCCGAGGTCGAGCGCGTCGGCATCGACATCCTGTTCGCGATGGCGGATCAGGCGGGGCCGAATTCGACCGCATACATGGACCGCCTATCCGAACCGTTCCACACCATGGAAGGGGGGAAGTGGGTCAAGCGCGGCGGTTTTCTCGATGGCCGCGTCGCGGACTTCGGCGCCGCCGGCCGTCACAGGGTTTACCGTTTCGATACCCCGGATCAAGCGAATCTGCCCGCCATCGTCGGCGCCGCGCAGGTGGATGCGCGCATCGGCTTCGACGACGGCAAAGCCACTGCCTTGCTGCATGTGCTGGTGCGCAGCGGCGTATGGCGGCTGCTGTCGCGGCCGATGTTCAACAGCGCGCGGCAGGCGCTGCTCTACAACCCCGGGCCGGGCGCGGCTCACCGCATCCGCATTGCCGTCGAGGGCAAGGACGCCGCCGGCAGGCCGTGCGGAAAAACCGTGCAACTGGCGGACCCTTTGGGACAAGCGCATCTGACGGCCTTGGGCGCCGTTTTGCAGATCGAGCATTTATTGGGGGCGGACGCGCCGCCCGCCGGCGTCTATCTGGGGGAAGCGCTGCTGGACCCCGAGCACGCCTGCCGCCAGCTGCGGGGGGAGGGGGTGGAGATCAGCGCGGTCTGAACTTCGGGCGCAGCGGGCATGGCGCATTTGGCGTTGGCGGCGCGGGGTGCTAACCTCGCGGCCATTGATCCGCAATTGTGATGACGCCGATGTCCGACTATAACGCCCTCGATTCCCACGCCTGGCTGGAAAACCTGGACGATCCCGCCGCCGCCGAATGGGTGGCCGAGCAGAACGCGCGCGCGCAGGCGCGGCTGGACGCCGACCCGCGTTTCGCCGGCCTGCGCGACGAAATCCTCGCCCATCTGCGCGATACCCGCCAGATCCCGTTCTGCGCCGAGCATGAGGGCTGGCTGTACAACTTCCACCAGGACGAAGCCCATCCGCGCGGCATTTACCGCCGCAGCACGCTGGCGGCCTACCGCGCCGCCGAGCAGGACTGGCAGACGGTGCTGGACATCGACGCGCTGGCCGACGAGGCCGGTGAGGACTGGTATCTGGACGGGGTGTCCCACTGCACGCTGGCGCCGCTGCAAGCCATGGTGCACCTGACCGCGGGCGGCGGCGACGCCGGCATCGCGCGCGAATACGATCTGGCCGCCGGCGCGTGGCGGCCGGACGGTTTCAGTTTTCCGGAAGGCAAGAGCCATGTGGCCTGGCGCGATCCGGACAGCGCCTGGGCCTGCCCCGGCTGGCCGGGCGCGCCGCTGACCCGTTCCGGCTATCCGCGCGAAGTGTGGCTGGTGGAGCGCGGCGAGGAAGGGCGGCATGCCTGGAGCCAGGTGTTCTCCGCCGGCGAAGACGCGATGATGGTGGCCGCCTGGCGTTTCCTCGACGCCGACGGCGCGACGCTGGACCTGATCGAGTGCTCGGACAGCTTCTACAGCAAGACCTACCATCTGATCGACGAAGCGCTGGAAACCCACGCGCTGCCCTTGCCGCCCAAGGCGGAGCTGGAGGCCTATCTGCACGGCGATCTGATCGTCAAGCTGGCCGAGGACTGGGACGCCGCCGGGGCCCGCTATCCGGCCGGCGCCTTGCTGGCGGTGGCGCTGGAGCCACTGCGGCAGGGACAGATAGACGCGCAATTGCTGGTGGCGCCGCAGCCTCGGCTGGCGGTGGAGTCGGTGGAGACCACGCGCGCCAGCGTGGTGGTCAATCTGCTGGACCAGGTCAAGAGCCGGCTGCTGGCCTTCGACAAGATCGACGGCGTCTGGCGCGAGCGCGCGCTGCCCACGCCCAGTGGCGGGGTGATCGAGTTCGCCGACCAGCCCTGGGACAGCGACATCCTGTGCTACAGCTTCAGCGATTTCCTGACCCCCACCGGCCTGTACCGGCTGGACGTGGCCAGCGGTCAGCAGGAATGTCTGCGTCGTCAGCCGGAGGCTTTCGATCCGGCCGACTTCGTCGCCGAGCAATGGCAGGCGCGCGCGCCGGACGGCGAAAGCATTCCCTATTTCGTGGTGCGCCGCCGCGACGCGCCGCTGGACGGCGCCACGCCCACCTTGCTGTACGGCTACGGCGGCTTCGAAGTGCCGATGATGCCTTACTACGTGGAGAACTTCGGCCCGCACTGGCTGCAACGCGGCGGCGCTTTCGCGCTGGCCTGCATCCGCGGCGGCGGCGAGTTCGGCCCCGGCTGGCACCAGGCGGCGCAGGGCGTGAACCGCCAAGTGGGCTTCGACGACTTCATCGCGGTGGCGGAAGACATGGTGGCGCGCGGCCTGACCGCGCCGGCCAAGCTGGGCATAGAGGGTGGCAGCAACGGCGGCCTGCTGGTGGGCGCCTGCATGACGCAGCGGCCGGAATTATTCGGCGCGGTGGTGTGCGAAGTGCCGCTGCTGGACATGCTGCGCTACACCGAGCTGCTGGCCGGCGCCAGCTGGATAGACGAATACGGCGATCCGGAGGACCCGGCGCAGCGGCCGGCGCTGGAGGCGTATTCGCCCTACCACCGGCTACGCGGCGATCTGGCCTATCCGCTGGCCCTGTTCACCACCAGCGCCAAGGACGACCGCGTGCACCCGGCGCATGCGCGCAAGATGGTGGCGCGGATGCGGGAGCTGGGCCACGACGCGCTGCTGCTGGAAACCGAGGCCGGCGGCCATAGCGGCAACGCCGGCCAGGAGCAGACCGCGCAGGAGTTGGCGCGGGTGCTGGTCTATCTGTATCAGCGGCTGATGGATTGAGCGGGGGCGGGCGCTGCGGCGAGCGCCGGCAATTCCTCCAGGAAGGCCGCGCGCGAGCGCACGCCGGCGGTGCCAGGTTCCTTCTTGTCGTCCTGGATCAGGCGCACGAAGACCAGCGAGCGTTCGCCCTTATTGGCCCAGCCCACGTACCAGCCGTACGGGTGTTCCTCGTCGAACTCGCCGTCCGCCTTGCGCGGATAGGCCATGCCGGTCTTGCCGTGCGCCTGCCAGCCGTCCGCCGCCGCGCTGGTTTCGGTGATCTTCATCGTCAGTTCCTGCGCGCGCTTGGACACCGGCAGTTCAAGATTGACCAGCTTGCGCAGGAAGGCCAGTTGCTCCAGCGGCGACACCTGCAGCGAGGAGGCGATCCAGGCGCGTTCCAGTCCATTGTGCTTGCCCGGGTCGCCGCTGAAATCGGCGTTGCCGTAGCCGAAGGCGTCGGCGTAGCGTCCTAGCTTCTCCTCGCCCAGCGACTGGGCGATCTGCTGCGAATACCACACCACCGAATACTTCAGCCAGCGCACCGGATCGGTGGGCTGTTTCCAGTTGTCGCCGCCCCAGTCCACATAGCCGTCCCGGTAGGGCAAGGCCGGCTGGTGTTCGCTCTTGAGGAAGCCGGAATCGAAGCCCATCACGCTGAGCGGAATCTTGAACGTGGAGGCCGGGGTGTAGCGTTGTTCGCAGCTGCCTTGTCGCAGCAGGATTTCGCCGCTCTTGGCGTCGGCCAGCAGCGTGCATAGCGTGGCGGCGTGGACGGGCAGACTGAATAGGCCGGCGCAGAGCAGCGCGGCGCCGGCGAGGCGTGGTGTGTTCATGATGTTTCCCTTGATGGATTCAGCGCGGCATCCCTTGGACCGCGCGGTCTGAAGTCAGATGGGGCGCCGGATTCCAAAGTTCCACGCGCGGGCCGCTCAGGAGGCCGCTTGCCGCTTCAGCCAATCGCTGGGCGGCAGCCCCAGCCTCTGGGCAAACACCCGGCTGAGCGCGGCGGGGCTGGCGTAGCCCACTTGCGCGGCGATGCGTTTGATCGGCTGGCCCTGGCGCAGCTGATGACGGACGACGGCCAGCCGCCAGTCGGTCAGATAATCCAGCGGGGCGAGGCCGACTTGTTGCCGGAAGCGGGCGGCGAAACGCGCGCGCGACATGCCGGCCTGCTCCGCCAGCAGTTCCACGGTCCAGCCGCGCTCCGGCCGCGCGTGGATGGCGTTGACGGCGCGCGCCAATTTGGGGTCGGACATGGCGGCGAAGATGCCGCTGTGGATCTGGCCGCCGTCAATCACCACGCGTATCGCCTGGATCAGGAAATACTCCATCAAACGATCCAGCGCCGCCTGGCGGGCGAAGCGTTCGGAGAAGGCCTCGTCGAACAGCAGCCGCAGCGTGGGCAGCAGGCTGGGCGTATCGTCCAGATACAGCACCAGGCATTCCGGCAGCGCCAGCGCCAGCGGCCCGCCGGTCTGGAAGCCCAGGTCCAGCTTGGCGCAGACCAAGTCGGCGCCGCGCTCGCCCTCCGGCAGCAGAATGTGGGCGCTGGGGCGGGGAAACAGCAAGGCGCAGGGGCGGTCGGTGTCCAGCACCAGGACGTCGCGCAAGGTGCAGCGCAGGCGGCCGCCCTTGAGCAGATGCAGATGACCGGCCATTGCGCCAGGGTCGAAGTCCGCCAGATGACATAGATTGCCATGATGGAATACGCGCGCGGAGAAGGCGCTTTGCTGCAGCAAGGGCGTCAATAGGTCCATTTCGATACGATCTGCAAAGTTTTCGAGACGATAGGCTTCTGATTGTATTGCAAGATGACTTCTGTGCAGTCCCCATCGTCGTTCAACTCGAGAGTCAGGAGCCCATCATGCCCCGCATCCCCACCGTAGACCGCCATCAAGCCAGCCCGGAACTGAGCGCCGCCCTGGACGCCGTCAAGGCCAAGCTGGGCAAGGTGCCCAATCTGTTCGCCACCTTCGCCCAGTCTCCGGCGGTGTTGAACGCTTATCTGGGCTTCTCCGAAGCCCTGGCCAAGGGCAAGCTCAGCGCGCGCCAGCGCGAAGTGATCGCCTTGGCGGCCGCTCAGGCCAACGCCTGCCAGTACTGCCTGTCCGCCCATACCCTGATGAGCAAGGGCGCGGGCCTGAGCGAGGCCGACATCCAGGCGGCGCGGGCCGGCCAGGCCGCCGACGCGCAGACCGCCGCGATCGCCAGGCTGACCGGGCAAATCGTCAGCCAGCGCGGCGTGTTGTCCGATCAGGACCTGGCCGCGGCGCGCGCCGCCGGCGTCGACGACGGCCTGCTGGTGGAGGTGATCGCCGCGGTGGCGCTGAACACGCTGACCAATTACGCCAATCTGATCGCCGGCACCGAGATCGATTTCCCGGTGGTGGACTTGTAGGCGGCGCTTGCCGTTGATTGAGCGCGGCCGAGGCTTGACCGGCGTACTGGGGTATGCCGGCGGCCTCAGCCGTTTTCGTGCGGGTTTTGTCCTGCTCAGCAATGCAGCCGGGCGTGGCGCTGACGCAGCGCCTGCGGCGCGAAGGTCGACGCCGCCGGTTCCGGCGCGCGGCAGCACTGTTCGGCGCAATCGCTGATGCGCTCCAACTGCCGCTGCAGCGCGGCGGCGTCGCAATCGGCCAGCGGCTGGCGGTTCCACAGCACCCAGTCCTGGCTGTGCTCGGATTGGCCGATCACCGGCTTGAGCGGATCGTCGCTGAACAGATTCTGCCGCAGCGGCGGCGCGTCCGTTTGCGCCTGTTGCGGCGACAGGCAGCAGAACATCAGCAACTGGCGCGCCGGCTGTTCGCTCAGGTGCACCGCGTGTTCGCCCACTTGCAAGGTGAACAGACTGTCGTCCATCCGTTCCGGCGGCTGCAGGGACAGAGACTGGCAAAGCTGGGCGACGGCGTGTTGGAAAGGCGTGGACATGGTTTTTCTTTTTTGGATGAGGGAAGGGAAGCCGGCCGCGCGCGGCGGCCGGCGGCATGGTGCTTACTGTCCGGCGTTCAGCTTGGCGCGCAGCTCCTGCATCAGCGCGGCTTGCGGGCCCGCCGGGGCGGATGGCTCATCCAGCCAGCCTTGCAGCAGCGCTCCGCCAATCGCGGGCATGGTCTTGGCCAGTTGGAGCTCGGTCATCTGCCACAGCGGCGCGGAAACCTCGATGGAGGTTTTGCTGAACGCGCTGCCGGTGCCGGCGTCGGCATGGCGATGGCTCAAGGCCAGGGTGCGCATCGCCGCGCTTCCGCACTGCTTGAGCGGCCCTTCCGGCAATTGCGACAACATCTCGCGGTGCAGGCGGGTGACGTCTGCGCCGCTGGCGTGCAGCGCGTGCAGGTCTTGATCGCTGGGCAGCGGCAATTGTTTCAGGGTGTCCTTGATTAGCGCGGCAATCTCAATGTGGCTGAGCGAGTCCGGCGCCATCTCTCCATTCGCCATCTGTTGTTTCACGTTCTGCAATTTCTCGTGCGATGCCGGCACGCGGAAGGCGCCGTCCATATTGCGCTTATCCGCCAGGCTGGCCTGGAACGTGTCGCACAGGCGGCAGAAATTGGCGGCGAACGACGCGGTGAGAGGAGACACGGGCGCTTGCGGCGCGCTGGCCGCGGCCGGCTTGGCCTGGCCCGTCAGCTTGCGCACCCAGTCCGGGATCGCGCCGAAGAAGCGGGCGACCCGGCCGCTCAGCGGCTGGAAGAAGCGGCGCACGTCGGACAGGCATTCGCTCAAGACCGCATGGGCTTTGCCGCGGCTTTCGGCGCTGTCGTCTATGCGCACCGGCTTGCCCTTGAGGCTGCCGGTCTGGGCGACGGGGGGCTCCGGGGCCTGGGCAGGGGCGTGCGAGGGGCTGGCGTTGGGCCGGACGGAGGGAAAGCCGAGAGGCAATAGCATGGTGGCGCTCCAGTGGCGTTGAAATGGGCGCTATTACACCGCGCCGTTGCAACAGCGGCTTTCAGGAAGCGCTCAGAACCTGTTTACGATCTGCTGCGCGTCGGCGGGATGGATAGAAATGGGCGTTGAAACCAAGCTCAAAATGCTCATGCACCACGTGCACATTCCGCTTTTTCGCTCGTTTTCGCCTTGTCTCGCTCTTGCACGCGAGACTTTAGAACAGGCGTTCAGCCCGGTTGTTGGCCCGGCGCTTCCGCCGGCGGTTCGCCTATCAGGTAACGCGGTCCGTCGCCCAGGCTGGCCGCGCAGTCGCCGGGGTTGTACAGCGCGCACTGGCTCAGAGACAGGCAGCCGCAGCCTATGCAGTTGCCCAGCCGGTCTCGCAGCCGGGTCAGCTCGTCTATGCGCTGCTGCAAACGCGGCAGCCAGTCCGCGGACAAGGCCTCCCAGTCGCGCGGCGTCGGCGTGCGCTGGCTGGGCAGCGCGGCCAGCGAGCCGCGGATGTCGTCCAGGCTGATGCCCACGATCTGAGCGGCGCGGATGAAGGCGATGCGGCGCAGCGCGTCGCGCGGGTAGCGGCGCTGGCCGCCGGCGGAACGGACGCTGTGCAGCAGGCCCTGGGTTTCGTAGTAGCGCAGGGCGCTGGCGGCGACGCCGGAACGGCTCGCCAGCTCGCCTATGCTGAGCCAGGGAGAGGGTTTGGCCATGGGGGCTGCGGGCATGCGCGGACTCGCTTGACTTAAAGTTGACTTTAACTTTTATCGTAAGCGCATGGATTTTTCAAGGAGGACGCCATGAACGCGCCAAGCCGTCACACTGAACTGCATGCCTTGTTGGACGCCAACCATGAGTTTTCGCTGATGCACAGCGACACCACCAACCATTGTCCGATGGCGCTGACCGCGCTGGCGGAAATGGGGGCGGAGCCGCATCAGCTGCGGGCATTCTTCGACTTCTGGGAGAGCGAGCGCGCCGAGCCGGCGGAGCCGGTGGAATACGATATCGGCTGGGGCCGCTGGGACGCGGCCTTGGGGCGGCTGGACGCCTTCCCGGCGCTGCTCCGGGTGATGGAGGAGCGGGTGGCGGCGCGCGGGGTGGAGGACACCGCGCGGCAAGTGTTGGCCAGCCTGCCGTTCTCGCCGGGCGGCGGCGCCTTCCACCCGCTGATCCGCCTGGCTTTCGCCCTGCGCGCCGGCCACGCCGGCGAAGCGGCGGCGGGGCTGGCCTATTATCTGAGCGGCTATCTGCGCCTGCCCGCCGGCCTGGACGCGCAAGCGCCGGCGGATTCGGCGGAGGACGGGCTGGCGCGGCTGTCGCGGGCGCTGGCCGGCTGGAACAGCCCGGATTACTGGATACACGATCGCTTCGACGCGGTGCTGGCCGATCCGCGTTTTGCCGCCGCCTTGCCCAGTGCGCCGCAAACGCCGGACTGGCTGGACGCGCTGGCGCGGGCGGCGCTGCGGGTGTACTGGCAGACCGACAACTTCACCGCGCTGCACATGGTGACGGCGACGCTGGCGCTGCGCGACGTGCTGGAGCATCTGCCCGGCTTGCCGGCGGAGGATTGGTACCCGGCTTTGTGGCAGACCTTCTGCGTCGCCTATGTGTCCATCGGCGCGCCGGCGCTGGAGTCGGAGGAACTGCCGGACGCGCAGCCGGCCTGGCCCTTATTGCTGCAGCGCGTGCTGAACGTGCGCAACGAGCATGTGATCAAGCTGGTGTACGCCTGCCATCGCGAGTTCCAGCGCAGCGGCGACGTCTTTTATCACGCGGCCGCGGGGAGGGCCTTGTGGGACGCGGTGTGAGTCACCAGTCCTCCATCTCCTTGGGCACGCCGCCGGATAGGATCGCGTCCTGCATCCATTGAGTCATCATGCTCTCAATGCCGATATTGCTCACCAGCGATGTCAGTAATGCGGTGTGCAGCGGCGAGTTCTCGTCGATCTGTTCCAGCGTGCGCTGGATCATGTCGTTCTTCTGCTTCAAGGTGGTGAAGGCCAGTTCGCCGGTGGCCGGGTCTTTGAAGTCGCGCAGCAGCTTGCCGACGGCGTCGGCGTAGCGCTGTTTGTCTTCTTGCGAGTCGGACGCCGGCGGCGGCAGCCCGTGCAGCGCCGCGAGGAAGGCCACCGCTACCGGGTCGGACTGGAAGTCCGGCCATTTGTGCGGCGGCTCCACCGGCTTGGCGTCGTCGGTCTTTGGCGTGTCCGTTGGCGGCGCGGCGTCGTCGGTGTTTGGCGCCGCGGCCAGCAGCCGTTGCTGCAGCGGGACGATGTCGTCGCCGGCCGCGGCGGCGCGGCCGATGGCGGAAGGGGTCAGCGAGGGGATCATTCCGGGCTCCTGTCTACGGCGGTCAAGGCCGCCAGGTCTTGTTCCAGTTGTGCGATCAAGCCGCGCAGCGCCTGCTCCGACAAACGGCGGCAGTCCTGAGGCAAGGGCTCCAGGCATTGCAGCAACTGGCGGCTGGCCGGCTCCACGTATTGTTCCGGCGAGAATTCCGCCGCCTGGTCCGCGCAGCGCATCATGAAGCGCGTGTCGGCGTGATAGTCGATCTGGATGGCGCCGGGCCAGTTTTCCGTTAGCAGCGTCATCAACTGCGGCTGCAGCGCGCGGGCGCGCTTGGGCAGCTGCAGATAGAGGGTGGCGTCCGGCTGATCCAGGCCGCGCAGCCATTCGTCCAGCAGCAGCAGCAGGGTGTCCGGATGGTCCACGGCGGCGCTCAGCATGGCGCGGGCCTCTTGCTCCAGCCGCTCCCGCCAGTTCCAGGCCATGGCCTGGCCGGCGGCCAGATGGGCGGCCGCGTGTTCCAGCGCGGCGAGCATGCCTTGCTGATAGCCGTCCTGGCAGGCTTGCCGGCGCAGGGCTTCAGCCTGGCGCTCGGCGTCGCGCAGCACGCGCTGCGCCTGTTGTCGCGCCTCGCGTTCCAGCTGATCGGCGCGTTCGGCTCGGCGCAGCTGGCCGCGGCGCACCAGCACGCCTTCAGCGGCGGTCGGAGGGCGGGATGTGGGGATGTCTCTGGGCATGTTGTAGGGCCAAGGTCAGAATCAGGGCGTCGGCGGGCGGCTGCGGCGGCGCGGCGTCGGCCTCCGGCGGGAACTGCAGCGGCAAGCGTTGCGCCAAGGGGCGCGGCAGACGCTCGCGCCAGGCCTGCAGGTGGCCGTAGCCGGTCAGCAGCAGCGCGCCGTGGCTGAGCGCCGGCCGCTGCGCGGCGGCGGCGTCCGGCGGCAGCGCCACGGCAGCGAAGTCCTGCGCCCAGTCCGGCAGCCGCAGCAGGCCCGCCTGCCAGCCCAGGCCGGCGCGCAGCGCGTGGCAACCCAGCAAATAGGCGGTTTGCGGCAAGCGCCGCCAGTGGCGCAGCCATTGCCGCGCCAGCGGGTCCAACTGGGCGTCGGCGCAGTCGCTGTCCAGCCGATAGGCGGAGATCAGCAGCTCATTGGCCGCCGCGCGCGCGGCGGCGGAGGCGGTCAGCGCCGGCGGCAGAACCAAGCGCCGCGGGTGCAGATAGGCCAGCGGGTCGTACAGCAGCGCTTGCAGCGCCGGCGAGCGGGCCGCGGGCCGGCTACTCATGTCCGGCCTGCGGCTCGGCGGCCGGCGGCTGCGCAACGGGTTTGGGCGCGCGGCGCTGCCACAGCCAGGCCGCCGCCGCGCCCAGGAGGGCGATCAGCGCCACGCCGGCCATCAGCCAGCTCAGGCCGGAGCCGCGCTCTTCCGCCGGCGCGGTGGGCGCCTGCTGCTGCGCCTCGCTGCGCCGCGACAGCACCACCGAGATATTGTCGTAATCGATGTCGGCGAAACTGTTCTTCAGGAAGCGCTTGATGTCGTTGACCATTTGCTCTGGGTCCACGTCGCGGTCGTACACCGCCAGCGCGGACAGGTGGATGGGTTTGGCGGCGCGGCCGCCTTCGCCGGAATCCAGGTCGTAGCTGACGTGCACGCGCGCGGACAGCACGCCGTCCATGGTTTGCAGCGACTGCTCCAGCCGCTGCTCGATGGCGGAGTACAGCCGCGCCTTTTCCGCGCGCGGCGAGGACACCAGCGAATCCGCCGGGAACATCTGCGCCACTTCCACCCGTGGCCGCGACGGCAGGTTGTAGGCCTTCAGCCAGTCCACGGCGGCGGCGAAGTCCGGCTGCGCCACGGCGATGCTGAAGCCGGTCTTGCCGCGGTCGGTCTTGTCGGCCTCGATATTGTGGCGCTGCAAGACGGCGATCACTTCATTGGCCTGCTGCTGATCCAGGCCCTTGAGCAAGTCCTTCTGCTGGCAGCCGGTCAGCAGCAAGGCCAGCAATACGGCTTTGAAACCAGGGCGGATCATGAGCGCAGCAGGCTTTCTACCGCGCCTACGGTCTTGCGGGTGAGGGTGCTGATCATGGACACCTCCAGGTTGTAATTGGAGGTGCGCTGCTGCAGCTCCATCAGCACGGCCGGATTGCTCAACAGGTCCGGCTGTTCCAGCCGTTGCAGGATGGAGTCCTTCTCCATGCCTACGCCAACGGCGTTTTGCGAGAAGGCCTGGATCAGGCGGTCGTCCAGCGACACGAGATTGTGCTCGGAGCGGGTGATGTCGCTGACCTGGGAGGTCAGCGCATCCAGCGAGCGGGCGGCGATGGGGGTCATGGGCAGGTTCCAGGAGCGCCGGCGCGTGGCCGGCGCCGGGGTTTAACGGAAGTTCTGGATGATGGCCGCGTCGATGTCCTTGAACACCTTGACGGTGTTGGACTGCGCGTTGCGGTACAGGTTGTACTCGGACAGTTTGCTCTGGTAGTCGGCCAGAATCTTGGGGTTGGACGGGTTCTTGTTCAGATTATCCAGAGCGGTTTTCAAGTCGGCTTGTAGTTGCGCGACGCCATTGTCGAATGCGACGGACATATCGCTGAGCGTCCAGTTTTGGGAAGGGAGGTCGATTGCCATGGTGGTTTGCCTTTTGTTTACAGGGGTTTGGGGAAGTACCAGTGGCCGGTCGCCATCTTGACGTAACCCTGGTTGCCGTACTTGAAGGACTTGCCCTTGAGCCAGTCGTCCTTCAATTCAATGGCGAATTGCACGTAGCGGCCGCCCCATTGGCGGTAGTAGTCGTCGACGAAGCGGCGCGCGCGCAGCAGCTCGCCATCGTCCAGCGCGCCCTGGATCACGAAGGTGACGCCGTTGGGCTGCTCGCTGCGGGTGAAGGGCAGCGCCTGGCGCGACAGGCCGGTTTCGGCCTGGCTCGCGGCGGCGGCGTCGTCCACCGGCACGATGTCCACCGCGTCGGCGTAGGGCATCTGCTCGGCCAGCCGCTGCGACAGCGCCTGGCTGGCCGGCCCGCCCAGCGCGGCGCGCTGTTGGCTGACCCACAGTTGCGGCCGGCGAGGGTTGTCCAGCTGCAAGCGGTAATAGGGCAGGTGGGGGTAGTTATCCGCCAGCCAGCGGCCCATGCGTTCGTTTTCCTGCTGAGGGCTGAGCACCTGCGCCGGGCGGTTGTAGTCGCCGCGCGCCAGCACTTGCCGCGCCCAGGCGCTGTCGCGCTCATTGGCGGCGGAGACGTAGAACACGCCGTCGCGGCCGGGCAGCACCTGGAAGCGCTGGCTGTCTCGTCCCAGCAGCGCGTTCAATTCCGAGGCCTGGCGTTGCGGGGTGTTCCACAGCCAGTAGCCGCCGCCGGCCAGCAATAGCGCGGCGATCACCGCCAGCGCCACCGCGGCGGCGGCGTGGCGGCGCGCCGGTTTTTGTTCCGGCGGCGGCGCGTCCTGGCCGTGGCCCAGCACTTCCGGCGACCAGGACAGGTACTCCGGCCGCAAGGCCAGTTCCAGCGCGCCGATGCGCAGCGGGCGGTTGAATTCGGCCGGACGCTCGTCCACGCCGGCGTCGCGCAGTTCGCGCAGCGTCACCCGGTCGGGTTCGGCGCGGTCGATCAGCACTTCGAAATTGACCCCGCCTTGCTCCAGAGGAATGAACAGGGCGTCTGCCGGCAATTCCGGCAACTGGCCGGCCTCGGTCAGGGCGGCGGCGGGGCCGACCAGGAACAGGGTCTTGCCCGGCTGCAGCAGGAATTCGCAGCCGCGCAGCGGGCTGTTGAGCAGGCGGACCACGATGGGCGCCGGCGCGGAGAGAGTGATGTCTTCAGCTGCCATGGTGTCTGTCGGTGAGTGCGCAAGGTTCTGCGATGTTGGCATCCACTTTACGGACATGCGGGGACGGATTCCTGATGGAAAACCGATGAAATCTCGGGAGGGGAATCAGATTCGGGGAGGAGGGAAAAAGCATGGCGGCGTGCCGCGGAAGCGGCGGCCGCCATGTAAAGGGGGATCGGGAGAGTTGCGGAATTACCGCAGCTGAGCGCCGGCGGCCCGCGCCGCCATTTTTTGCTGTCGCTCTTTCAATTCGTTGATGAGCTCCGCTCCCGCCGGCGAGGCGGCGGAGGGCTTGGAACCCGGCTCCTTGCGCAGTTTTTGGCTTTGTTCGTCGCGCAGTTGCTGGATATCGGCCGCGCTGGCCGCCGCGATCTTGTTCCAGGCGCGCGCCGGGCCGGCCGCCGGGGCCGCGGCGTTGACGGGCGGCGGCGGTGGTGGGGGAGGCGGAGGCGGCGGTGGAATCTGACCGGGCTGCGTCGGCTGCGGCGCGGCGGCCAGGACCGGGGCTGCTGGCGGGGCTGCTGGCGGGGCTACCGCGGCCGGCGCGGCTTGTACGACGGCGGCCGGCGCTTGAGGCGCCTTGGCCGGGGCGCGCTTGCCGGCGGTGTCCGCCAGTTTCTGCTCGAAATCCTTGAGCGCCTCGGGCGTCATGCGTTGGCGCAGCAATGCCATCGGGTCGCGTTTGGGCGTCGGCGCGGCGTCGGCGCGGGCCGGGCCGCCGTCCGCCAGGGGCGCGGGCTGCCGCAGTTTGGCCATGGGCCGAGCCGACGTTTCCGCGCGGGCCTGGGGCGCGGCTTGCTGGAAAGCTTGCCGCAGCAGGCCTACCGAGCGGCCGGGCTGCGCCGTGCGCGGCGCGGGCTGGGGCGCAGCGCCCTGGCTGACGCCGCGCAACTGGGCGGTCCAGGCCGAGGAGGGACTGGGCTTGGGGGCGGTGGGCGGCGGCGTCGCGGACAGCGCGCGCGGGGCGGGAGAAAGCGAGCGAATCATGAGAGCTCCTTGCTTGGGGGTGGGGCGGCTTGGCGCAGCTTCTGGTAGCGCCGCCACACTTGCTCGGCGTAACGCATGCGCAAGGCGCGGCGGCTGGGCGCGGTGCCGGCGTTGTAAGCGCCCACCGCCTCCCAGGAATAACCGTAACGTTTCATCATCTCGGCCAGGATGGAGGCGCCGACGACCACGGACAGACAGGCGTCGCCCATCAGCTGTGGTTCGGTGACGCCCAGCTGGCGCAGCCGCGGCAGATGGGTGCTGTTGATCTGCATCAGGCCCAGGTCCCGGCTGCCGTCGCGGTTGCGGCCCACCGCGTCCGGCTTGAGCCCGGACTCCTGCTGGGCGACGGCGTAGAGCAAGTCCGGCGCGATATTGAACATGCGGCCGGCGCGATCCCAGCAGTCCGCCCGCGCCGCGCCGGCGCACAAGAAGAGGGCGGACAACAGACAGACGCGGATCACGCCGCCTCCGGCTGGCAGGGCTGAGCGTGTTCCGCCAGCTCGCTCAGTCGCGGATCGTGGCGCCAGGCCTTGATCCACAGATAGCCTTCGGCCTGCAATTGGCGCCAATGCTGGACCGCGGCCTCCGGGCCCTGCGCGGCCAGGATTAGCGGCAGCAGGCTGGAGCGCACCTGGCGGCTGTCCACCTTGGCGAGGAAGGCGCGCAAGGCGGGCACCGCGGCGTCGCCGCGACGGCAATAGTCCACGTAGCTGTGATTGAGGGCGAGCAGGCCGGCTTCCTCGCCGGAGTCGCGCACCGCCTGCACTAGCTCGTCGGCTTGCGCGTGCTGGCCTTGCAGCCCCAGCAGCAGCGCCAGCACGCTTTGCAGCACCGGGTGGTTCTGGCCGTATTGGCAGAGCTGGCGTTTGCCCAGCGACACCGCGTCGTCGATGCGGTGTTCGTAATAGGTCAGCCACAGCTTCAGAATGCTGGCGGAGATGCGCGAGGGGTCGCGTTCCAGGCAGGCGTCCAGCGCCTGCTGCGCCTGGGCCAGCTTGCCGGACAGGAATAAATGCCAGGCGTGGTAGTAATGGATGTCGACGGCGTCCGGCGCCAGCAGCCGCGCCTGTTCGAACAGCGCCTCGGCCACCGCCTGCTCCGAGCGCATGCTGCTGAGCAAGGCCAGCAGTCCCAGCGCCTGCGGGTTGGCCGCGTCCAGTTCCACCGCCTTGTTCACCGCCTGTTGCGCCTGGATCAGCGCCTGGGCCTGGTCGAACAGGCCCAGCTGGGCCAGGGTCAGATAGCACTCGGCCAGGCTGCAGTAAGGCAGCGCGTGGCTGGGGCCGGCGTTGACGCACTGGCGCAGCAGCATCAGCGCGCGACGCAGGCTGGACGGGGTGTGCTGCTGCAGTTCGTGGCGGCCGTTCAGATAGGTGATGGCCATGTCCAGCGAGCCCAGCTCGTTGTTCTGGCCCTGATTCCAGCGCAGGCCGGGAATGCGTTGCGGCAACAGGCTGGCCAGCCGGGTTTGCAGCGCGGTGATCGGCTGTTCCGGGCTCAGCTCTATGCTTTCATGGTGGATCAGCTGATGGCCGGCGGCGCGCACCAATTCCACCCGCAGCTTCCAGACGCCGCCTTGCTGCAGGGTCTGGCCGGCCAGGTAGTAGTCCGGGCGCAGCTGATCGATCATCGCCACGATGTCGGTGACGTCGCGGCAGTTTTGGGTGATGGTGGCCGGCAGCACGATCAGGCCGAACGGCGAGTAGCGCGACAGGCATTGCACCAGAGCGTTGTGCAGGCTGACCGCGTCCAGCTGCGGATGGGTGCGGAAGGGCAGCACGGCCACCGAGCATTGCGCCGCCAGCGGCGTGGGTTTGGACACCATGGCCACCGGGCGGCTGAAGCGATAGCCCTTGCCGTACACCGTGTCGATATAACGGCAATCCTTGGTTTCCAGCAGGATGCGCCGCAGCGCGTAGATACAGCGGGTCAGCGACTCTTCGTTGACTTCGCCGTCCGGCCAGACGCGGTCCAGCAGCGCGTCCTTGCTGACCAGCTCTCCCGCCGCTTCCAGCAGGGTGGTCAGCACAGCCAGTTCCTTGGGCGGAATGCTGATCTGCTGCTCGCGGTGCAGCAGCATGCCGTCGAAGTGAAGGACGAAGTCGCCAAAAACAAATTGCCTGTTCATGAAGCCATCTTTATGTAACGCCATCTTCTAGTTCCTCTTGCGCGCACGGCGCAATAGCGCATGGCGGACCATGCGGATCGAGTCGACCAATGCCGCGACTTGTGTGCTATTCCCCGTAGCATCGCGGCATGTCGGCGTGTTTTTTGTTCGGTGGATCTGTTGGGTGATTTGCGCTGGTTCTTGGGGCCGGCTGCGGATTCGCATCGCGCGGCGTGTGTCCGCCGCTTCCCGCCCGCTGTCGCCTGGAATTGCCAGTGTCGTCAACTGGCGCTCAAAGCCTTTATCCGGTCATAAAAACAGAGAGAGTGGATGGTACTTTTGCCGCCGAGGGCCAGCTTGCAAAAAATGTTCAGCGAATGACATGGTCTTGTTTGTCCTGTTGTTATGTCATCGGGTTGTTAGGGAGGTTTTTGATTTCCTTCGCATAAATTGATGTATGTAGG
Organism: Chromobacterium sp. HL1; assembly: GCF_057418835.1. NCBI lineage: Bacteria > Pseudomonadati > Pseudomonadota > Betaproteobacteria > Neisseriales > Chromobacteriaceae > Chromobacterium > Chromobacterium sp. HL1. Next base: position 4,415,205 of record NZ_CP162399.1, on the reverse strand, counting down.
AATACTACGTGAGGGAGTGCTTGCTACAAATGGGAAAACTCTCAAAAACGAGGGGGGCGGCTCGGACGAGGCCGCGGCCGATTTATGCAAGTTCGGTTACCGGCGTTGGGGTAGTTTGACGCTGTTGCCGAGCATGCGCCGGCGGCCCCTCATCACCGTTGTTCTGGCCTCGCCGCCAAATCAGGAGCGTTTGAAATGTCTTTTAATGTTTCGTCGAAGCCGACCGCCAATTCCCCCCGTTTGGCGACGCTGTCCGAGCCGCAGCCAGGCGCGCCGTCCGCGCCGGCGCAGAGCCCGTTCGCGGCCGCGCTGCGCGGCGGCGGCATGACGGCGCAGGCGCCGGCTGTCGAACAGAAGCCGGCGTCCAAGCAGGCCGACGCCTGGCAGGCCGTGATGGCCGAGCTGGCTCGGGACTGCGCTAAATATTGCGATTTGGCGGCCCAGGGCGTGAAAGACGGGGCAGTCAGTCCCGAGGCGCGCGGGCAATTGCAGGGGCTGCTGCTGGGCTGGACGGAGATGGGGCGGGAGTTGCAAGCGGAAAGGCCGTCGCCCTTGGCGTTGGCCGCGAACTTGAAAGCCGGCAACGGCGAAAACTAGGCAGGCGCTCCGGGCCCGGCCCGGCGTTTGAGCCGCGATGCGGCGCGAGGAGGCATCCATGTTGGACACAGTTGCAAGCGGGGCGGGTACGGTGCGGTTGCAGGGCTTCCGCCGCTTATCGGAATCTTCGGCGCCGCGGCCGGCGCAGGGCCTGGCCGCCGCCTTGAGCGGCGCGCGCGGCGCGGCGGAACGCCGCGTGGAAGACGCGCCGCTGGCGCGCGGCAGCCAGGTGATCCTCAGCGACGACAAGCTGCGCTTGCGGCGCGAAGACCTGGGCCAGACCCTGCTGGCGATGAAACGCGAAGCGTATCGCCAGGCGGAGCCGGAACGCTCGCGCTGGCCGCGCTGGGTGCAGGCGCTGAACATCCTGCCGCGCAGCCACGCGGTGGCACCCAAGACGGTGGCCATCGTGGAAAGCTTGCGGCAGAAATTGGCGGCCGGCGACGCGCAGACGCCGCTGGACATTAAAGAATGCGCGCGGCTGTCGTTGGACATGGAAGCGCTGGCGCGCGCGGCGAGGCCGGGCAGCCCGCTGGCGGAACTGGGCCAGCGGCTGGCCCTGTTGGGCCAGGCGGCCTGGGCGCAGTTGGCGCGGACGGAGGCGGAAGCGCAGCTGCTGCCGCAATTCCAGCGCTTTGATCAGCCGGGCGCCAGCCAGGAGCGCAATGTCGGCGCTTCGGTCGGGGTCGGCCTGGGACTGGGCGAGGCCGGCGCCGGCGCCAAGGCCACCTTCAGCGTGGGCCTGGCCTGGAGCCGCGGCATGGACAACGACGACGAAGGCTTCGTGTTCCAGAACCAGGGCAAGGCGGTGTCCGCGCGCGCCGGGATTCAGGGCGGCGTCGGCGTCGCCTCCTTGTCCGGCGCGGTGGAGGGGCGCCGCCAACGCACCGTGGCGACCGAATACGCCAGCGCCACCGCCTTCGTCAAACTGAAGGCGGACCAACTAGCTCACGGCTCGCGCCGAGACACCCTGGGCGTCAGCGCCCGCACCGCGGTGGGCGCCTTGATCCGCTTGTTCCGTCCCGGCCACGGCAATGAATTGCGTCAGTATCAGCAATTGCAACAGCAGGCGGCGGATCAGCAGCAGCGGCTGGGCGTATTGCTGGGCTGGCTGGGGCAGCGCGACAGCGCCGCGTCCCTGCCCGGCGCGCAGACGCCCTATCTGCCGCCCAGCACGGTGGACAGCGTCAAGGGCAGCGCCTCGGCGCGCGCCGAAGCCGCGGGCGTCGGCGTCGGCGTTGGCGCGGCGGTGGAGCGCATCGACATCCAGGCCGACGCGCTGACCCCGATCTGGCAAGGCCTGCGCCAGGAGCAGGGCGCGGCGCGCAACGCGACGATTGCGCAACAGCGGCTGGCCGGCATCGAACAAAAAGCCGCCGCGCTGATGGGCGCGGACGCGCGCAATCATCCGCTGAGCTGGCTCAGCGGCGCGCAGAGCATGGCGGCGCTGCGCGAACAGACGCCGGAGCGGCTGCGCGACGCCGCGGACGGCCTGCGCGCCGAATTCGAACATTTCTGCGCCGTCGCCCAGCAATTGGACGCCGGCATCGGCAAGCGTCAGGGCGGCGCGGCGGTGGAACGCTCCATCCAGGCCGCCTGGCGCGCGGGAAGCCGCGAGGAAACGCTGGCCAATATGGCGCTGGCCCACGCCGCGCTGACCCTGAGCGCGGCGGGCAAGGGCGACGAGGCCTTGTTGCAGAGCCTGGACGAGCTGGCGCCTCGGCTGTACGCGCCGCCCGTCCGTCACGACGCGGCGGCGCTGGCCAAGCGCACCAGCTTCCACGATGTGCTGCGCCTGCAGATCCGCGACCGCAGCATCGCGCTGGATCTGGGCGGCGCGCTGGGACCGCTGGGCCTGAAAGCGGAAGCCTCGCTGACCGAACGCACCCGGGTGCATCACAATCCGGTGCGAGCCGGGGATTACAAGGACGTGAGGATCAGCCTGTCCGGCAATCTGAGCGGCTCTTGGCCGCTGGACGCCTTGCGCGACGCGCTGAGCGCGCAGCTGGCGCCGCACGGCCTGGCCGCCGAAGTGCCGGCGGCGCTGGCCGGCCTGCAAAGTTCCGCGGGGCTGCAAGGCGGCGGCGCGCTGACCCTGCTGCTGCGCTTTTATCGGCCGCAATACCAGACCCAGGCCGATTTCCCGGCAGAAGCCGCCGGCTTTCGGCTGCAACTGAGCCGGGTCAGCGCCAGCGGCAACCTTGGCCTGTCCGCCTCCGGCGGCGTGCCGCTGCAGCCGGGCGTGTCCCTGGAGCTGGGCCTTAACGCCGGCGCCTCCGCCACCGCGGTGCTGGGCGAGCGCTGGGGCGACAACAGCCTGAGCGCGCCGCTGATGCATTATCTGCACCTGAAGGCGGTGGACGAGAGCGAGCGTTGGCCTGCGATGAGAGAGGCGCAGCGCCCGGCGCTGGAAGCCTTGTGCCGCAAGCTGGCCGAGCCGGGCTCGGCGGTGCGGCGGGAGGCTGATTACTACCTGCGGCGCCAGGGCGCGGACGGCGCGGATTTCTTCGCCGCGATGGAAGCTTACGCTGTCGGCGGCTCCAGGCCCGCCGGGGACGCAGCGCTGAAGGAACTGGACGCGATGATGGAGCGCCAGCTTCCCTTATGGCAGGCGGACAAGCAGAGTTTCGCCGGTTGGGAAGAACTGCCGCTGGCGCGCTAGCGGCGGTGGCGGACAAGCAAGAAGAATGCGGCGCGCTCAATCGGCGCGCCGTTTTATTGCGCCGGCATTCCGTTCTGCGGTTGGCCTTCTTGTCGCAGTGGTCTTTTTCTGAAAGTTTGCATTGGCGCTTGGTGGGAGATTGGAGGCTGAATTCAACCTTGAAAGGAAGCTCCCCATGTTTGTATCCAGATCAGGCGGTACCTTGAACGCGGTGTTCGGCATGGACGCCCAAGGCAAGCCGGAGGCGACGGCCAAGAGCGGGCCCCAGGGCGTGGCCTTGTCGGCTGCCCAGCAGCAGGCGGTCAGCAACAGCAAGTTTTTCGAAGCGGGCGCCAGCATGTCCTTGCTGGACCGGCCGGGCAAGATGGGCGATGTGTTCGATCAGCATGCGCGGCAATTGGCGGGTCTGTTGCGCCACACGCTGGATGGGCAGGGAGAAGCCGCCGGCCGCACCGTGTACTTCCAGGGCCGCGAGCAGACGCTGGGCGCGGTGCTGCAGGCGGCGATCAAGCCGCTGTCGGCGGAGTCCGACCAGATCGGCCGGCAGATGGGCGGCGGCCAGGACTTCCAGCCCTGGTTGCTGGATACCCTGAGCACGCCGTTGCAAGGCCGCGCCGATGGTTCCGGCAAGCAAGGGCATGCCGAACTGCTGACCAAGATCCGTACCTTGAGCGCGTTCGGTACCACGGTGTGGCAATTGATGAACCCGGTGGAAAATCAGGCCAAGCCGGAGCTGTTCTCCCAGCACAAGCAGGCCAACGCCGACGCCTGCGGCGCCTTGCTGCGAGAGGCCGGGCTGTCCGCGCAGGCGGATGACTTCGCCGCTCGTTTCAAGGAGTTCGCCGGCAAGACCCGCACGCCAGGCTTCGACAATCCATTGAGCCGTGCGCGCAGCGAGCGCATGCCCATGGTGGCCACTGACGAAGGCGGCGCGCGCGCGGTGAATGGGGTGTACGAAGACGCCGCCAAATACGGGCTGGGTTTCGGCCAGGTGGTGCAGCGCACCGTTGACGGCGCGGACGACGCGGCTTTGCGCCAGGCTTTGGGCGACCGCAACCAGAACATCAACGCGATTGCGCGCGAAGGCGCGCCGATCGCCGACCTGAGCCGTCCGTTCACCATGTCGGAGGCGGATATGGGCGCGGTGCCGGAGGCCTACGCACAGCTGGGCATCGGCCAGATGCTGGAACAGCACGCGATGACGCACGGCACCGGCATCAACCGTTGGCAGCCCTTCGGCGCGTTTGCGATGGAGAGCAATGAGCAGGGTCTGCCTTCCGCCGGTGCCCAATCCGGAGGCACCTGCGATATTTTGCTGGCGCTCAACACCCTGGGCGAGGAACGGATTTACGGCAAGCCCGAACTGGCGCTGCCGGCGGGCCTGGGGATTGCCGCCTTCATGAATTTTGGCGGCTATCATACCTTTGCCGAAACCTTCCCCATCGCCGAGGCCGCCGCCGCCAACCGCCCCTATGTGCCGACCAATCTGGCCGCGGTGAATCAGCCGGAGTTGTACCAGCGCATGCAGGCGACGGCGGAAACGCATTGCCCGGAGGGCAGCGAGCAGATGGGGCGTTTCTTGGGTGCGCATGTGGGCACGCTGGCGCCGCTACTGAGCCAGCATCCCGATCTGGACTTGAGCCCGCGTGCGCATGATGCCGAGTTTCACGGCACACCGGCGCAGATCGAGCAGTGGCGCGCCTGATTGGCGACTCCAGCCACCGAAAGGCCGCGGCCTCCACGCCGCGGCTTTTTCACGCTGCGGGCGGGGGCGGCCCCGTCCCGCGTTCTTGACGCCCTTCGCCAGCCTGTTTAGGCTTGGTTCCGCGCGGTGCTCAATCACACAGCGCAGGGCTTGCAAACCCAAAGTCGTTTAACCGCAGACGAGCCGTCCGCCTTTGGCACTGCTACGTCTGCTGCCACGCAGTACCCATTCGGGATGGGCCGTGGCAGGGAGTCCTATGGACTGCCGGTCTATTGGTTAAACGAGCCGGTTTTGCAACCTTGTCATGTGCCTGTCCCAGCCTCGCCTGGGCAGGTTTCCAAAGATGACATGGAGACCGTGATGACCTTCTCTACTTTTCCCCCGCCATGCCGCCGCCCGCCTGTCCTCACTGCGCAGGCCAACACCCCACGCCCGCCACTGTGCCGGTGATGGAGCAGTTGTATTCATGTTCCCAGCGTTTGCCCGCCGCCGCCGGCGATGTGACGAAACTGGGCGAATTGGGCCGGCAACTGGACCATTGCTATATCGAACTGGACACCGCCCTGCTGCGGGGCGTGATGGACATGCGCGCCGCCCACACTGGTTTACAAGCCTTGATCACCTTGTTGGAACGCCGCGACGAGCCCTTGCTGTTCAGCAGCGAGGAGGCGCTGGCCTTGCTGGAGCCGATACAGCAGCGTTTGCAACGCGGTCTGGAGCACGTCAACGGAGTGTTGTGATGGCGGCCAAGGAGAGCATTGTCATGATGAGGCTGCTGATCCAGCACCACGACGTCCTCAAACGCGCCGCCAGTTTGATCTCCGCCTATGAAGAGCGCATCGGGGCCATTGCGTTGACGGACGAGCACCCGGACCATCCGGCCGACACCGCCAGCATTCATCTGGAGATCAGGCGGGCGCAGGTGGGTTTTGAGCTTTGGGACCAATGGCGCGGTGAGCACGAGCCAGCCCGTACCGCCTTGTTGCGGATGTGGGCGTCCGGGAAGTGGACCAACCGCGACACCTGTGTGCGGCAGTGTTATCGGCTGGCGGGCTTCAGCAATATGGTCACCGCCCGCCAGGCCTTGGTAGGCGTGCCAATGCCGGAGCCTTTGGCCGTCCAAAGGCAACACACCATGTGGGGGACGCCGTAGCCGGCTGTCCGGCGGTGTGGCGTCGCACCCGTTTCCGCGTGGGTATCGCTGCGCTCCACCCACCCTACAGTTGGAGCCGTGTTTGGGCTGCGTTTGGGTAGGGAGGGTGGAGCCGTCAGGCGATACCCGCCAACTCGCTGCTGTCCGGCGGCTCGGGAAGGTCCGGCCTGCTTCCGTTTAGGCTCCCCCGTCCGCGGCCAGCCAGCCCGCGCCGTTGCGGTCCAGTTCCCGCACCGCCTGTTCGCCTATGCACAGCCCCAGTTTGCGGTAGCTCTCGAACTGGGATTCGTCGAACCACTGATTGAGCGTGGACTGGTGCGGGAAGGCCGGATGCTCGGCCTGGTATTGCAGCACGTCCACCGGCTCCATGCCCTGGCCTTGCAGGCAGGGCTTCAGGTAGAGCAGGTGGCCGTTGGCGCCGGAGGCGTAGCGGATGTAGCCGACGGCGAAGGCGGACCGGCTGAGGCCGGTGGCCGGATCGCGGCGGATGGCGTCCACGTCGATGTGGATTTCCGCGCCCAGGTCTATCCGGCATTTGCGGATGGCGTTGCCCAGGTCCTCGAAAGTCATTTGTTCGTCCTGACCGGCGTCGCTGATCACGATCAGCCGGCATTCCCGGCGCAGCAGTTCATACAGGCCCAGGTTTTCGAAGTGGCCGCCGTCGCTGAGATAGACGAAGTCCGAACGGGCGTTGGTCCGGCCCAGCAATTCATTCAATAGATAGACCCAGCCTTGCGGCGGGGACATCGCCTGCAGCGCGGCGCCGGGCTTGCCCGGATTGGGGCACCAGCGTCCCAGCCGCACATTGAACACCGTCAGCAGAAAAGTCACCGCCGGAGAGCTGTGATAACCCTGGTTGGGGCTGACCGCGGCGCCGGACACCGCCATCAGCGAGCCTAGCATCGGTCCCTGCTCGGCCCCGGTGGCGTCGTCGTGCATATAGGCGCGGGTGGGCACAAAGGCGTCGATGACTTCCGGCGCGCTGTCGGGAAATTTGTAGCCGCAGTACAGCGGGGTGAAGGTGAAGGAGGCGGCCTTGCGCTGCTGCCAGGCCAGGTCGTCGCCGGCCACCAGATTGAGGGCGGTGTTGATCAGGTGGTAGGGCCGCTGCGGCGGGCCGGAAGGCGAGCCGGCCAGCTCGGCCAGCGGCAGGTCGTCGCCGGCGTTGAAGCCGGTGAAGCGGTTGACCGTGTCCGCCCGTTGCGGCGCGCTGGCGCCCAGATAGCCGCGCGTCAGCCGGTTGCGGTAGAAGTTGTGCAGCGAGAACAGATTGATGTCGAAGCGGGAGGAGGCGAACACGGCCAGTCCGACGAAGGCCAGGATCAGCGCCGCGTACAGCCCGCCGCCCATGCCCTGTTGTTCCGAGGCGGCGAAATGCAGCGCGGTCCAATCGCTGAGGCCGCAGCGCTGAAAGCCGCACAACTGTTGGCGCAGCTGCCAGCCGTCGGCGTGGATCTCCAGCGCCGCCAGCAGCCAGCTGAGGCCGGCGCTGAGCAGGATCAGCAAGCCGGCGACGAAGACGTAAGGCCCGATGCGGGCGACCAGGTCGCGCCAGCCGGCGGACTGGCCGCAGCCGGTTTTGGCGGACTGGCCTTGCCAGACCGCGGCCAAGGTGGTCAGCAGCCAGGCCGGCAGGGTCAGCGCGCGCAGCCAGTCGGCGGTCACCGCCAGCAGCGGCAGCGACAGCGCCACCACGAGGAACAGCAGCACCAGCGCCAGATCCAGCGCCAGCAGCAGGCCGCCCAGGCGCGACCACCATTCGCGCTGCAGATCGGAGAAGCTGCGTTTGACCAGGCCGATGTGCAGCGCGGCGCTGAGGGCGAACACCGGCGGCAGCACGGCGAAGGCGCCGGCCACCACATACCAGGCCTGGGCCAGCGGCGCGCGGATGCCCAGGCCGTAATCCAGCGCCTGCAGCAAGAGCCACAGCTTGCCGCCGCCGGCCAGGCCGGCCAGCAGCGCCCACAGCACGCTGCGCAGATAGCCGTTGCCGCGCAGCTGGCTGAAGCCGCGCGCGAGCAAGGCCCAGTAGCCGGCGTAGGCCAGGCTGGAGACCAGGGCCACCCGCCACAGCGGCAGCTGGTGCCAGAAATCGGCGCGGTTTTCCAGTTGCTGGAGGGTGAACACCGCCATCGCGTAACAGAAGAGCAGCAATAGCCCTATGCTGCAGGCCGGGGCATTGGGCGAGGCGGCGGTTTTGCCGTCGCGGGTGGTGGCGCGCGCCAGCAGGGCGGACAGCACGGCGGAGGCGGCGGCCACGGCCAGCGCGGCGGTGCCCGCGTAGGGCCAGGCGGCGAGGCTGCGCGCCAGGCCCACCAGGAAATGGGGGCCCAGCAGCAGCGCCAGCAGCAGGCTTTGCAGCACGATCTGGTTGAGGATGAAGTTGCGCCAGTAGGTGATGACGGCGGACAGGGTGTCCAGGCTGAACAGGCCGGTCTTGGGCGTCAGGTAGTTGCTGTAGTCGCGCAGGAACTGGATGGCCGGCTGGCGGCCCTGATGGTCGCGCAGCGTCTGTTCCATGCCGGCATTGCCGGCGCGGCGCTTGAGCGCGGACAGCCAGCCGCCGAGGTAGCCGCCGCCGGACACGGTGGACAGGTAGTCGAACTCGCGCAGCCAGCGGCTGCTGGCCAGCGCCTGCAGCACGCCCAGGTTGAAGGTGGCGCTGCGGATGCCGCCGCCGGAGAAGGCGAGGCCGGCTTGCGGCGCTTCGCCGCCGCCTGGACGTTCCACGCCTTCTTCCGCCCGCGCGGCGGCGAGGCCGGCGCGTTCGTCGGCGTGGACTTGGGAGAAGGGCTGGGTCGGGGTGCTCATCGGGTCCTTTCCGACGGAATGGGTCGAGGTGGCGGCGCGGGTGGGGCGGGGAGATGATATGGGTTTGCTTCCCTATCCTCTCCACGCCTAAAGGCCACTCGGCAAGGCCGGTTCGCGCCTGGACGCCATCCCGCAGCGCTTATGAGCGCTTGGCGTCTTCCAAAATCGCCTCCGCCGCCTTCTCCGCGATCATGTAGACCGCGGAGACGATGAAGAAGCCGGGAATGCGCGGAAACACCGAGGCGTCCACCACGCGCAGGCCGCTGACGCCGTGGACGCGGAAGCGGCTGTCCAGCACGCCGCCGGCTTCGCGCGCGCCGATCGCGCAGCTGCAGGAGGCATGGTGGCCCCAGGCGTTGTCGCGGACGAACTGACGCAGTTCGTCATCGCTTTGCAGCGCCTCGCCGGGCAGTTCCTCCTCCGCGATCAGGTTCTGCTTTTTCAGATCGGCGGTCAGGCTGCGCACGAACTTGATGCCTTCCACCACCGAGTCCAGATCCTGATCGCCGCCGGCGCTGCCTTCCTCGAAGTAGTGGAAGTTGATGTCCGGCGGGTCGCGCGGGTCGGCGGAGCGCAGCTTCACCGTGCCGGCGCGGTTATTGGTGTGCGCCTTGAGAATGGCCCAGGTCAGGTAGTTCAGGTGTTCGGGGAACAGGCGCGAGTAGCCGGGGAAATAGCCTTTGAACAGGCCCAGCAGCGCGAAGCAGAACAGGTCCGGCAGCGGCCGTTCCTGCGCCGAGCGGCGGATCACCGCCAGCACCGCGCCATTGGTGGTGTAAACGCCCTTGCGGCCTTCCGCCCATTGCTTGTATTGCGGGTCGCCGGGCGCGAATTCCGCGTCTTTCAACACTTCCCAGTGCTTGAAGTTCATCCGGTTGACCACGCCCACTTCGTAGCGGTCCTGCAGGTTCTGGCCGACGCCGGGCAGGTCCACCCGCGGCGCGATGCCGTGCTCTTGCAAATGGGCGGCCGGACCGATGCCGGACAGCATCAGCAGCTGAGGGCTGTTGAAGGCGCCGCCGGCCAGGATGACTTCGCGGCTGCAGCGGACTTCGCGGCGCTCGCCGGCGGCGTCGCTGACCCGGCCGCTGGCGCGGTAAAGGCCGGCGCCCTTCAGGTATTCCACGCCGACCGCGCGCTGCCCTTCGTCGAACAGCACCCGGGTGGCCAGCGCGTCCAGCTCGACGCGCAGCCGGTCCGGGTGGCGGGCCGCCGCGTCCAGCACCCGTTCGCGGCTGCCGTTGCGCTGATGATTGCGGGTGGCCAGCGGCGGGTAGCAGACGCCGACGGCGTTGTCGCGCACCAGCCGCCAGTCGTTGGGATCGGCCTGGCCTTGCAGCAGCCAGCGCCAGCTGCGGTGCGGCACGTCCACCTCCTGGAAGACCTTGTCCACCGACACCAGCAGGGTGTCCACCAGGCCGGCGTCGCCCAGCGCGGATTCCGGGATCGCCTTCTCGGTTTGCAGCCAGCCGCGCCAGCCGTGGCGGGTGGGGTTGACGCCGAGCAGGCCCAGCCAGCGGTAGAGCGGGCGGTGGTGGCAGTTCTCCAGCCGTTCGAAATAGCCGCGCATGTGGTCCGCGCGCCAGCTGGGGTCGCCGGTGAGCTGGGCGATGCCGTCCCAGTCCGCGTTGTGCGGGTAGACGGTGATCATGGCGTTGTGGGCGGTGCAGCCGCCCAGCGCGCCGGCGCGCGGATAGAGCACGCCGTCCACGTTCTGGCCGTTCCATTGCGCGCGGTATTTGGGGTCGCGCTTTTGCTGGGCGTCGTCGGCGTAGTGGCGGACGAAGTAGTCCAGCTTCATTGCTTCGTTTTCCGAGGCCAGCGCGTGGAACACCGGCACATCGTAATCGTCGGGCAGCCGTTCCGCCTGGGGCTGCCAGGCGTCGCCGCCCTTGAGCGCGCGCGGGTCGCCGCCGGCCTCCAGCAGCATGACCCGGTGCCCGGCCTCGGCCAGCCGCGCCGCCAGCGTGCCGCCGCCGGCGCCGGAACCCACCACGATGTATTCGTATTCGTCCATGGAGCGCCTTTAGAAGGTTTTCAGGAATTCGATCAGCGCGTACTTGTCGCTGTCGCTGAGGCCGGGTTCCTTGCTTTGGTAGCCGGTGCCGAAGTAATGGCCGCGGTTGACCTCGAAGTCCGGGCAGGTGCTCAGCTCAAGCATCGGCTGCGCCAGGTTGGCGAACACCTTGCGCGCCTCTTCGTCGCTGGCGCCCGGCGGCAGCGCCTTGAGGTCGTGCTTGATCTTGAGCAGCAGGTCCAGCAGCTTCTTGTCGTGCTTGAGCCGTTCGCCCAGCGAGGGGTTGTCCAGCGTCACCTGCAGGTTGGAGATCAGATTGACCGGGGTGCCGGCCGGAATCGGGCCCAGTTCCACGCCGTCCTTGCCGAACAGCCAGGGCAGATAGCGTTGCAGCGGGCCTTGCAGTTCTTGCAGCGCGTCCGGCAGGTAGCCGGTGGGCACGCGCAGATAGCTGCGGGCGGTGGTGCGGTCTATCAGGCCGGGGATTTTGGCGCCCAGCATCGTGTCCTTCTCGCGTTTTTCCGGCCACAGCAGTTTCTGGATGGAGTCGTTGAAGGACTCCATGCGCGCGGCCACCGACGGGCTGGGATTGAATTTGCCCAGGCTGTTGTTGAGCAGGAAGGGCGCGGTGGACCAGACGCTGATCAAGGAGGCGGGACGGGTGTAGCCGCGGCCGCCGGCCGGCATCTTGTATTGCGAGGGCGCGCCGGTGAAGGGGTTGTGCACGGTGATCTCGCCGACCGAGGGCAGGTCTTTATAGGTTTTGGACGAGAAGTTGTCCCAGATATTGCCCTTGAGCGCATTGGTGGCCAGCGGGCTGCAGGCATTGGTCTGCAGCAAGGTCACCGGCACCCGCAGCTCGGTGGACAGGTAGTTGTCCTTCAGGAAGTCGTCGGCCTGGACGATCTGGCGCATTTGCGATTTGAAGTCCTCGGTCTTGGTCCAGTCCCAGTATTTGTTGAAGCAGCCCAGGTAGTCCGGGCCGGCGCAGCCGGCGGTGGGGTCCAGCGGCGGCACTTTGGGCGGCAGCTTGCTGGAGTGGCAGCGCGCGCAGTTTTCCGCGAACACCACCTTGCCGCGGCTGAGTTGGGCGGCGTCGCGGCTCAGGTATTGCTCGCCGCCGGGGGCGTCCTTCAGCTTGTGCGGGTCCGTGCTCTTCAGGAAGAACAGCGCCATGTTCACGGTCTGCTGCTCGGTGGATTGCCAGTACACCGAGTTCTTGCGCGCGTCCGCGATCTGGATCGGGGTGATGGTCTTGCCGCCCACCAGCGGGTTGAAATGCAGCAGCCATTCCTCGCTGAACAGGCCGATGTTCAGATACACGCGGTTCAGCGCGCCCAGCGCGCCCACCGAGTCCGAGCCGTCTTTCAGCACCCGCGGCGTCCATACGGTCTTGGGCGGCTGGAAGAACTGGGTCAGCGGGCCGTCTTTGACGAAGTCGTTGAACTGCTTGTTGTTGAGCCCGCCGCCGGCCAGGGTTTCCTTGCCCCAGCGCTTGGCGATGTCCAGCCGCGGCCCCAGGCCGTACACCGCGTTCATGGTGCGCGGGTTGTTGATGGAGTCGGTGGAGATCAGCGAGGTGTCCAGCGCGCCGGGGCGCGAGGTGTGGAACAGCTGGAAGGGGAAGCTGCTGGGGTCGGCCTGCCAGGAGAAGATGCGGTCCACCCAGAAATACTGGGCGCCGACGTTGGAGCTCAGGTTTTCCCACTTCGGATGTTCCGGGTCCGCCGGCGGTTTCACCGGATTGGGGCCGACGTGGCAGAACGCACAGGACATGCCCACGCGGTAGGGGCGGATCAGGTCCTTGTCGTTGTAATACGTCGGGTCTTCGTAATAGCGCTTGGCGTCCCATTTCTTGGCCGCGGCTTCGTCGAAGGCCGGGTTGGGAAACAGGCGCAGGCCCACCACGCCGGTGGCGTAGCCGTAGAAGGAGCCGGCGGGCAGGTTCTTGCCGCGCGCGCCTATGGCCACGCCCGGATATTTCTGCTCGTTCTCGAACGGGTCTTTCGGGCAATCGGCGCGGCGTTGGTCCAGCCACAGGCCGAAGCGCTTGTCGTCCGGGCCGCCCGCCTTGTCGAAACAGGGCTCGTTGACCAGGCCCAGATAGTTCCAGCGGTTGTCGCGGCTGAACTTGAGGCCGGGGTGGGAGGACAGGGTTTTGAGCAGGTCCAGATTGCCCACGCTGACGGTGGCGAGCTTATCCCACAGCCTGTCGTTGCCGCCGGTCCACACCAGCCAGGTGTTGCGGCCTTTGACTTCGGCGGCGTCCAGCGCCACCGCGCTGTCCATGTCCTTGAAGTAGTCCTCGTCGGCGGCGGGGAAGGATTCCACCGTGCGTTGGGCCTGCTTGGCTTCGTCCAGCACGGTGCCGGGCTTGGGCTCGCCGTCCCGGCAGCCGGCCAGGCTCAACAGCAAGAGCAACGCCGCTCCCCGGCGCAGGGTAGGGGTCAACTGGGCCATCGCATTCTCTCCATCGGCAGCACGGCGGTTTTTGATTTTGGTTCGATCATTTATTTGGCATGTCGGGCCTATCTCTGCCTATAGCACGGCGGCGGCGCGGCCGCGCCCGCGTAGTTTTGCTGAGCGTTCTTACGGATGGCGAAAAGCCGGCGCCATGGTCGATAGTTGAAAGTTGCCCGCGGCGGGGAAAGGGATAATCGCGGCGCTGATCCCGGTTCAAGCGGGGCGCGCCTGCGCGCTCGCTGCGGCCTGCGCCGCGCGAGGGCCGTCGCGGCGGGCCTGTTCTTTCTATCTGGCGGGCGCTGGAGCGAAAACTCGGGACCCCATCAGATTTGCATCAGGATTCGCCCGCGGCGCTGGGGGACACTTTCCCGGTCCAAGCACGAGCCCGGCAGGGCGTTTGACCGATGACCGATAACGATGTGTTGCTCCCGCTGGAGACTTTGGAGGCCGCCGCCAAGCGCTGCGCGCCGGCCCAGGACGTCTGGCTGCTGCCGCCGCGCCGGGAAGAGGCGCGGCTGGAATTGAGCTGGGAAGAGGGCGCGGAAACGCTGACCCTGGCGGCGGATTGGCAGGGCCTGCTGCTGCTGGACCGCGTGGATGTGAGCGTGGCCGCCGGCGCGCTGGCCTTCCAGCCGGTCCGGCTGGAGCCCTTGAGCAAGCTGCTGGCTTTTGTCGACGAAGCCAAGACCGACGAGGCCCGCGACGCGGACGCGCCGGCTGGCGAGGCGCGTTGCGCGCAATTGCCGCTGGCCGATCTGAGCGCCTGGCAGGACCGCAAGCGCTGCGAATACTGGTTCTTGCTGCAAGTGTTGACGCCGTCGCCGGCCTTCGCCGCGCTGCTGTCGCTATTGCGCCGCAGCGAGAGCTATTGGCTGGTGCGCTTCCTGCTGGCCCAGTCCACCTGCGGCGACAAGCTGCAGGCGCTGGGCGAACGCTACGGCGTGTCCTACTCCCACTTCCGCCGCTTGTGCCGCCACGCCTTGGGCAACGCGGCCAAGACCGAGCTGCGCGACTGGCGCATGGCCCGCTCGCTGCTGGACGTGGCGGAGGGACGGGAAAACCTGACCCAGGTGGCGCTCAAGCACGGCTACGCCTCGTCGTCGCATTTTTCCAACGAAATCAAGGGACTGATCGGCGTTTCGCCGCGCGGTCTGTCCAATATCATTCAACTGGCCACCAAATGAATCGAAGCTTTTTATCCGCCGCGCTGCTGGCCGCGACGCTGCTCGCGGCCCTGCCGGCCGCCGCCGCGCCGGAACCGGCGCGCGCCGCCGACTCCGCCGGCTACGTCGCCAAGAAGGAGGGCCTGCGTTCTTTCTTCGACGCGATTTCCTCGCGGCTGAAAAAGCCGGTGATCGTCAGCAAGCAGGCGGCGCGCAAGCAGATCAGCGGCGATTTCGACCTGGCCAATCCGCAGGCGCTGCTGGACAAGATGACCCAGCAGCTGGGCCTGATCTGGTATCACGACGGCCAGGCCATCTACGTCTACGACGCCAGCGAAACCCGCAACGCGGTGGTGTCGCTGCGCAATGTCTCGCTCTCCGCCTTCAACGACTTCCTGCGCAAGTCCGGCCTCTACGACAAGCGCTATCCGCTGCGCGGAGACAACCGCAGCGGCACTTTCTACGTGTCCGGGCCGCCGGTCTTCGTGGATCTGGTGGTCAACGCCGCCGGCTTCATGGACAAGCAGAGCGACGGCATCGAGCTGGGTCGGCAGAAGATCGGCGTGGTGCGGCTCAACAACACCTTCGTCAGCGACCGCAGCTATGAGTTGCGCGACCAGAAAATCGTCATCCCCGGCATGGCCACGGTGATAGAGAAGCTGCTGCAGGGCGAGGACAAGCCCTTGCAGACCGCCGCCAATCCGGCGCGGCCGCCGGCGCGGGGCAGCGACATCCCGGCGATGCCGGACTTCCCCGCCGGCGGGGAGCTCAAGGCGCCGGCCTACCAGGCCGGCCTCAGCCTGCCCGACGCGCTGAAGCAGGACACGGCGGCCGGCGACATCAAGGTGATCGCCTATCCGGACACCAACAGCTTGCTGATCAAGGGCACCACCGAACAGGTGCGCTTCATCGAAAACCTGGCGCTGGCGCTGGACGTGGCCAAGCGCCATGTGGAGCTGTCGCTGTGGATCATCGATCTGGACAAGGGCGATCTGGATCAATTGGGCGTCAACTGGAGCGGCAGCGTCACCGTGGGCAACAAGCTGGGCGTGGCGCTGAACCCCAGCAATTCGATCAGCACGCTGGACGGCACCCGCTTCATCGCCTCGGTGATGGCGCTGTCGCAGAAGAACAAGGCCAATGTGGTGTCGCGCCCGGTGGTGCTGACCCAGGAAAACGTGCCGGCCATCTTCGACAACAACCGCACCTTCTACGCCAAGCTGGTGGGCGAGCGCAATGCCAGCCTGCAGCACGTGACCTACGGCACCCTGGTCAGCGTGCTGCCGCGCTTCTCCGCCGACGGCCAGATCGAGATGTCGCTGAATATCGAGGACGGCCGCGAGGCCAAGAGTCCGGATTACGACAAGGACCCGCAGGACGCCTTGCCCGAGGTGGGCCGCACCCGCATCAGCACCGTGGCCCGGGTGCCGCAGGGCAAGAGCCTGTTGATAGGCGGTTACACCCGCGACGCCAATATCGAACAGAACAACAAGGTGCCGTTCTTGGGCAGCTTGCCGCTGGTGGGCGGCCTGTTCCGCTACCGCAGCCAGAACCAGAGCAATACCGTGCGCGTGTTCCTGATTCAGCCGCGCGAGATCGACGACCCGCTGACGCCGGACGCCAGCGATCTGTCGGCGGCGGTGGCCAAGGAGGGCGGCATCTCCAGCGATCCGCTGCAGCAATGGGTGCGGGATTATCTGGACCGCGAACAGCGCGCCGAGGGCGCGGCCAAGGGCGCGACGCGTGGACATTAGCGGCCGTCCGCCGCCGGTCTTCGGCGTCCGCTCGCCCAAGCACCAGGGCAAGCTGGACGCCCAGCGCGACGCCCAGCGCCAGGGCGAGGCCCGGCAGGCGGACGCGCAGCAGGTGGAGGACGCCAGCCCGGCGGCCGAGGTGCAGCGCTTCGTCCAGTCCACCGATGAAATGTCGGCGGCGCTGACCCAGTTCCGCAACCGCCGCGATTACGACAAGAAGCTGGGCCATCTGGCCGACAGTTTCGAACGGGTGCTGGACGAGGAAGCCCAGCCCAAGGCGCAGCAGATCGTGAACGTGGCCAAGTCCCACGGGATCAGCGCCGAGGACTTGCTGCGCCAGGCGCGTTCCTTGTTCCCGGACGACAGCGATCTGGTGCTGGTGCTGCGCGAACTGCTGCGCCGCCGTCAGCTGGACGAGGTGGTGCGCAAACGCCTGCAGGCCCTGCTCAAGCAGGTGGAGGAGCAAGCCGAGGCCAAGCCTTTGAAGGCCGGCATCAATTGCGCGCTGAAGGCGAGGCTGTTCGGCAAGGCTTTGTCCCTGAGCCCCGGCCTGCTGCGCGCCAGCTACCGCCAGTTTCTGGAGAGCGAGGCGGCGGAAGTGGAGATTTACGCCGACTGGGTGGGCAGCTACGGCTACCAGCGCCGGGCGGTGGTGCTGGATTTCATCGAAGGCGCGCTGCTGGCCGACATCGATTCGCTGGACGCCAGCTGTTCGCGGCTGGAGTTCGGCAACCTGCTGGGCCGGCTGAGCCAGCTCAAGCTGCTGCGTTCGGCCGACGCGCTCTTCGTCGGCCGCATGCTGGCCAACCCGCAGGTATGCGCCTTCAACCCCAGCGAGGCGGACTGGCTGTTGTTCCTGCTGTCGCTGCTGCAACAGCCGCAGCAGCTGGACGGCCTGCTGGCGGAGACGGTGGGCGACACCGCCCTGCTCAGCCGCCACAGCGAGCATTCCACCTTGCTGCAGGCGCTGTACCAGGCCTGCAAGGCGCTGCCGCCGCAGTTGTTCGTCGACGAACGCTGGCTGGACGCCTTGCAGGAGGAATTCCGCCGCCTGGCCGCCATCGCTTATCGCCACGAGCTGGCCGAGCGCCGGCGCGAGGCCGAGGGCGGCGGCGCGGAGTAAACGAGAGCCGCCAGGCAAGGCGGGGGGACACGTCCCGTCTTGCCTGGCTGTTTTTCCCGGCGGGCCGCGGCCCGTCGCCAATATCGAATCGCTTTGGATGACTAACGGTGTTTAATTCCCTGCTCAACGGCGCGCGCTCGCGGCCGGAATTGCTGATCCTGCTGTTGATGGTGATGATCATCGCGATGCTGATCATCCCGCTGCCCACCTATCTGGTGGACTTCCTGATCGGCCTCAACATCGTGATCGCCGTGCTGGTGTTCATGGGCTCCTTCTACATCGACCGCATCCTCAGCTTTTCCACCTTTCCCTCGGTGCTGCTGATCACCACCCTGTTCCGGCTGGCGCTGTCCATCAGCACCAGCCGCCTGATCCTGATCGAGGCGGACGCCGGCGAGATCATCAACACCTTCGGCCAGTTCGTCATCGGCGACAGCCTGGCGGTGGGCTTCGTGGTGTTTTCCATCGTCACCGTGGTGCAGTTCATCGTCATCACCAAGGGCTCGGAGCGGGTGGCCGAGGTGGCGGCGCGCTTCTCGCTGGACGGCATGCCCGGCAAGCAGATGAGCATCGACGCCGACCTCAAGGCCGGCATCGTGGACGCCGACGGCGCGCGCGAACGCCGCAGCGTGCTGGAGCGCGAAAGCCAGCTTTACGGCTCCTTCGACGGCGCGATGAAGTTCATCAAGGGCGACGCCATCGCCGGCATCATCATCATCTTCGTCAACTTCATCGGCGGCATCGCCGTGGGCATGACCCAGCACGGCATGGACCTGTCCACCGCGCTGTCCACCTACACCATGCTCACCATCGGCGACGGCCTGGTGGCGCAGATCCCCGCGCTGCTGATCGCCATCAGCGCCGGCTTCATCGTCACCCGCGTCAACGGCGACAGCGACAATATGGGCCGCAACATCATGAGCCAGTTGCTGGGCAACCCGTTCGTGCTGGTGGTGACCGCGGTGCTGGCTTTGGCGGTGGGCATGCTGCCCGGCTTCCCGCTGATCGTGTTCCTGATCCTGGCCGCGGCGCTGGGCGGCCTGTTCTATTACAAGCGCCGCATGGCCGGCAAAGGCGCGCCGGGCGCGGCCCAGTCTCCGGCGGCGGCCGCGGCCGGCGGGGCGCCGGCGAGCGGCAAGGACAGCTCCCTGGGCCTGATCGGCAATCTGGACAAGGTGGCGGCGGAAACCGTGCCGCTGATCCTGCTGGTGCCCAAGGCGCGCCGCGCCGCGCTGGAGCAGGCGCAGCTGGCCGAGCGCCTGCGCAGCCAGTTCTTCATTGATTACGGGGTGAGGCTGCCGGACATGCTGCTGCGCGACGGCGAAGGCCTGCAGGACAACCGGGTGGCAGTGCTGATCAACGAAATCCGCGCCGACGAGTTCGAACTGCATTTCGATCTGCTGCGGGTGATCAATTATTCGGACGAGGCCGCCGCGCTGGTGCAGCCGGTGTTCAGCGCCCAGGGCGCCAGCCAGTGCGCCTGGGTGCGCCCGGCCGACGGCGACAAGCTGGCCAAACTGGGCTACCAGCTGCGCCCGGCGCTGGACGAGCTCTATCACTGCCTGGCCGCGCTGCTGGCGCGCCACGTCAACGAATACTTCGGCGTCCAGGAAACCAAGCACATGCTGGATCAGCTGGAGGCCAAATACCCGGACCTGCTCAAGGAAGTGCTGCGCCACGCCACGGTGCAGCGCATCGCCGAAGTGCTGCAACGGCTGCTGGCCGAGCGCATCTCGGTGCGCAATATGAAGCTGATCATGGAGGCGCTGGCGCTGTGGGCGCCGCGCGAGAAAGACGTGATCAATCTGGTCGAGCATGTGCGCGGCGCGCTGGCGCGCTACATCTGCCACAAGTTCGCCAGCGGCGGCGAACTGCGCGCGGTGATGATGTCCGCCGAGGTGGAGGACATGGTGCGCAAGGGCATACGCCAGACCTCGGCCGGCGCCTTCCTCAACCTGGAGCCGGCGGCTTCGGACGAGCTGATGGACCTGTTCGCGCTAGGCCTGGACGGCATGGGCATCGCGCACAAGGACCTGGTGCTGCTGGCCTCGGTGGACGTGCGGCGCTTCATCAAGAAACTGGTCGAAACCCGCTTCCGCGACCTGGAAGTGGTGTCCTTCGGCGAAATCGCCGACAGCGTGTCGGTGAACGTGATCAAAACCATTTAAAAAAGGATTCCGCCTATGTTCGCCATGGATATCGCCCAACTGGTCCGCTCCGCCTTGGAAGAGAGCGGCTGCGATCCCGCCCTGCTGGGCGAGCTGGACAGCCATTCCACCATCGCGCTGGATCTGCACGATCTGCCCAGCATCCACGTCAGCGCCCAGGACGGCGAGGTGTGGCTGTGGTCGCGGCTGGGCGAGCACAACGAGGCGGTGCTGGCCCAGCGCGCCGGCCAATTGCTGCAGGACCTGATGCAGGGCTGCCACTTCGCCCGCGGCGGCCAGCTGCAACTGGCCGCCAACGACGGCTATCTGGAGCTGAAGGCGATGGCCCACCCGGATTATCTGGCCGACGGCAAGCGCTTCTCCGAGGCGCTGAACGGCTTCTTCGACGCGCTGGAACGCTTCAGCGAGTCGCTGCTGCGATGAAAGCGCCGCGCCTGCTGCGCCGGCTGGCGTATCCGCAACGCCTGTCCGGCCCCATTCTGGAAGCCGCGCTGCCCGAGGTGGCGATAGGCGAGCTGTGCGACATCCGCCGCAGCTGGCAGGACCGCGAGGTGGTGGCCCGCGCCCAGGTGGTGGGCTTTCAAGGCCCGCGCGCCGTGCTCAGTCTGATCGGCAACGCGCGCGGCCTGTCGCGCGAGGCGGTGCTGCAGCCCACCGGCCGCGCCTTGGCGGCCTGGATAGGCGAGTCGGCGCTGGGCGCGGTGCTGGACCCCACCGGCCGCATCGTCGAGCGCTTCGCGCCCGAGGCCGGCGTCGGCGGCGAGGAGCGCGGCATCGACGCCGATCCGCCGCCGTACTCGCGGCGCGTGGGCATACGCGAGCCGCTGGCCACCGGCGTGCGCGCCATCGACGGCTTGCTGACCTGCGGCGTCGGTCAGCGCGTCGGCATCTTCGCCTCCGCCGGCTGCGGCAAGACCGTGCTGATGCACATGCTGATCGAGCAGAGTGACGCCGACGTCTTCGTCATAGGCCTGATCGGCGAGCGCGGCCGCGAAGTGACCGAATTCGCCGAATCGCTGCGCGCCTCGCCCAAGCGCGAGCGCTGCGCGCTGGTGTTCGCCACCTCGGACTTCTCCTCGGTGGACCGCTGCAACGCGGCGCTGCTGGCCACCACGGTGGCCGAGTACTTCCGCGACCAGGGCAAGAAAGTGGTGCTCTTCGTCGACTCCATGACCCGCTACGCCCGCGCGCTGCGCGACGTGGCGCTGGCCGCCGGCGAACCGCCGGCGCGGCGTGGCTACCCGGCCTCGGTGTTCGACAGCCTGCCGCGGCTGCTGGAGCGCCCCGGCGCCACCCGAGGCGGCAGCATTACCGCCTTCTACACCGTGCTGCTGGAGAGCGACGACGAGCCGGACCCGATGGCGGACGAGATCCGCTCCATCCTGGACGGCCACATCTATCTGAGCCGCAAGCTGGCCGGTCAGGGCCATTACCCGGCCATCGACGTGCTCAAGAGCGCCAGCCGCGTGGCGGGGCAGGTCTGCGACGGCGGCCATCTGCAGGCGGCCTCGGCGCTGCGCGCCTTGATGGCGCGGTTGGAAGAGTTGCAAGTCTTCATCGACCTGGGCGAATACCGCCCCGGCGAGAACCCCGACAACGACCGGGCGATGAACGCGCGCGAGGCGCTGCGCCGCTGGCTGCGCCAACCGGTGGACGAGGGCGCGGGTTTCGCCGACACCCTGCGCAGCCTGCATGAGCTTGTTGCCTAAGCTGGGCGCGCTGCTGCGCCGTTGTCAGGCGGCGCAATCGCGTTGCGAGGCCGAGCTGGCTCAGCTGGCGCGCCAGGACGGCGCGCTGGCGGCGGAGCAAGAGGCGTTGGCCTCGCAGGGCCAGGGCCTGCGCCAATTGCTGCTGGCGCAACGGCCGGCCGGGGCGATGAGCCGCGGCCAACTGTTCGCGCTGCAGCGCAAGCAGGCGGTGCTGCGACGCCAGTTGCAGAACCTGGACCTGCAAAGCGGACAGCTAGAAGAACAGCGCCAGGGCCTGGCCGGCCGGCGCGAGGAACAACAGGTCATGCGTCGGCAATGGCTGCGCAAGGAAGACAAGTATCAACGCTGGGCCAAGCTGCAGCGCCGCCAGGAACGCATGCGGCGTTTGCGGCTGGACGAGGCCGAGCAGGAAGAGAGGACGATATGGAAGCGATGACGCCTATTCCCGTGCCGAGCATGGACGCCCGGCCGGCGGCCGAAGCCGACGGCGCCGCCGAAGCCTTTGCCCGCGAAGCCCAAAGGCAGCGGCAAGACGCCGCCGATCCGGAACGCGACGGCGAGGACGAGGCCGGCGGACGCGAGCAAGACCGCTCCCGCCTGCCGGCCGGGGCGCTGTGGCAGCCGCCGCTGCCGCCGCACTGGAACGCGGCGCGGCTGAGCGCCGGCGGCCGCCATGCGGCGGAAGCCGCGCTGTCCGCGCCGGGCAAGCGCGGCCGGACGCTGCTGGGCGAGGGCGAAGGACCGGACGCCGGCGCGCGCGGCAAGACCGCGGCCCGGCCGCAAGGCGCGCAGGCCGCCGCCGCGGCGCTGGCGGCCCAGCATGCGGCCAGCCTGGCGCCGACGGCCGACGTGCCGGTCAAAGTCGTGGCGCAGACGCTGGGGGCGCAGTCCAAGGCTGAGCCGGCGCTGCGCAAAACCGAGCACGCGCCGGCCAAGGGCGAGGCCGCGCTTCCGGTGGCCGCCGTGCGCGCCGAAGCGTCTATCGCGACGCCGGCTGCCGCGCCGCCGCCCGGACGGACCGTGTCGAAAGCCGAAGCCGCCGCGCCGATCCCGACGCCGACGCCGGCCGCCGCGCGCGAAGGCGGAGAGACGCGCAAGACCGAATCCGCTCCGGCGGCCGCGGCGCTGACGCCTCCGCCGGCCCAACCGTCCGCGCCGGCGACGCCGCCGCCGCGCGAAGCCGCTCCGCAGGCGCGGCCGCGGCAGGACCCTGCCTTGAGCCAGACGACGCCGTCCGCGCCCAGCGCGCCGGAGCCGGCCCAGCCGGGCCTGACCTACCGCTTTCAGCGCTGGGGCGGCGAACACGCGGTGAACGTGCAGAGCCAGCCCGGCGGCGTGCTCAGCCTGCAGCCCTCGGACAGCCTGGTGCAACAGCGGCTGGGCGAGCAATGGCAGTCCGGCAACCCGCAGCAATGGCAGATGGCCCGCGACGACGGCCGCGAGCAGGGCCGGCAGCAGCCGCAGCGGGATGAGGAGGAGGACGCCTGATGCTGGCGCTCAGACAAATCGACGCGCGTGAACGCGCCTTGAGCCTTGCCGCCGCCGCCTGGCGGCGCCAGGGCTGGGACGCGACGCTGGAAACGCCGCCACGCGGCGGCTTGTGGCTGCCTGTGGCCGACGCGGACCAGCGTTGGCAGGGCTGGCTGCAAGCGCGCGCCTGGCTGGAGAACGCCGCGCCGGAACTGGCGCGGCTGGCCTTGTCCGCCGGGGTGGAGGCGCAGGCGGCGCAATGGCTGGCGGCGGCGGAACGGCCGCTGACGCCGCCGATGCCGGAGCTGGCCTACCAGCGCTTGAGCCTGGGCGAGGCGGGGCCGGGCGACGCCTTGCCGCGCCAGCCGCTGCTGCGGGTGATGTGCGCCGAGGGGCCGCTGTGGCTGGAGCGCGCGCCGGCGTTCGAGGCCGGAGACGCGCCGGAC
Source organism: Chromobacterium sp. HL1 (assembly GCF_057418835.1). Classification (NCBI taxonomy): domain Bacteria; kingdom Pseudomonadati; phylum Pseudomonadota; class Betaproteobacteria; order Neisseriales; family Chromobacteriaceae; genus Chromobacterium; species Chromobacterium sp. HL1. The sequence continues at coordinate 4,391,964 of NZ_CP162399.1, read as the reverse complement.
CCGGCGCCCTTGTTGAGCTGGCCGCTGCGCTTCGTCATCGGCGACAGCCGCATCAGCCTGGGCTTGTTGCGCGGCGTGACGCGCGGCGACGTGCTGCTGATCCGCGAGCCGGCGGCGGCGGTGCGCTGCCACGACCGCGCGCTGGGCACTTATCAAACGTATGAGGAAGGAATCGTCATGGAATGGGATGAATCGCAACAGGCGGCGGAGCAGGAAGCGCCGGCGCGCGACATGGGACAGCTGCCGGTGGAGCTGGAATTCGTGCTGCACCGCGGGCGGGTGACGCTGACGGAGCTGCAGGACTTGTGCCGGGGCCAGTTGTTGAACCTGCCGGCGGACGTGGAGCGGCGGGTGGAAGTGCGCGCCAACGGCGCGCTGCTGGGACGCGGCGAACTGGTGCAGCTGGCCGGCCATCTGGGGGTGGAAGTGACGGAGTGGCTGGGCGGAGCCGCCGATGTCGAATGATATTTCGCTGATCGCGCTGCTGGCCTTCGCCACGCTGCTGCCTTTCCTGATCGCTTCCGGGACTTGCTTCATCAAGTTCTCCATCGTGTTCGTGATGGTGCGCAACGCGCTAGGCCTGCAGCAGGTGCCGTCCAATATGACGCTCAACGGCATCGCGCTGATGCTGTCGATGTTCGTGATGCTGCCGATCGCGCAGCAGGCCTACAGTCACTACCAGGAAGAACAGGTCAGCTTCAACAGCGTGGAATCGGTGAGCAACTTCGTCGAAAACGGCCTGGACGGTTATCGCGGCTATTTGCAGAAGTATTCCGATCCGGAACTGGTGAGTTTCTTTGAAAAAGCCCAGGCGCAGCGCACCGAGCGCGAAACCGGCAACGCGGCCGAGGACGAACAGCCGTCCCTCTTCGCCTTGCTGCCGGCCTACGCGCTCAGCGAGATCAAGAGCGCGTTCAAGATCGGCTTTTATCTCTACCTGCCCTTCGTGGTGGTGGATTTGGTGATCTCCAGCATCTTGCTGGCGCTGGGGATGATGATGATGAGCCCGGTGACGATTTCGGTGCCGATCAAGCTGGTGCTGTTCGTGGCGCTGGACGGCTGGACTTTGTTGTCCAAGGGCTTGGTGTTGCAGTACCTGGATTTGGCGACCTAGCCGGGCGGAGCAAACCGTCCCGCCACGGCATGGCGCTGCGCTCGGTTTTGCTGCCCATGCCGTCCGCCTCAATTTTGGAGTTTTGCTATGAATGATCTGGTGTTCGCCGGCAACAAGGCGCTGTACCTGGTGCTGCTGATGTCGGCCTGGCCCATCATCGTGGCCACCGCCATCGGCCTGCTGGTGGGCCTGTTCCAGACCGTGACCCAGTTGCAGGAGCAGACGCTGCCCTTCGGCATCAAGCTGTTCGGCGTCAGCCTGTGCCTGTTCCTGCTGTCCGGCTGGTACGGCGAAACCCTGCTCGGCTTTGGCCGGGAGGTGATGCGCATGGCGCTGGCCCGGGGCTGAGACGGATGCAGTTCGGCCTGTTCTTCGAGATCCACGGCTGGGTGGCCTCGGCCGCGCTCGGCTTCGCCCGCGTGGCGCCGGTGTTCTTCATCCTGCCCTTCCTGAACAGCAATGTGCTCAGCGGCGTGGTGCGCACCTCGGCCACCATGCTGGTGGCGCTGGGGCTGTGGCCGCATCCGGTGGAGGCGCTGCCGGCCTTTCAGGCGCTGCCCTTTATCGCGCTGATCGCGCGCGAGGCTGCGGTGGGCCTGTTGTTGGGCTGCCTGCTGGCCTGGCCGTTCTGGGTGTTTCACGCGCTGGGCAGCATCATAGACAACCAGCGCGGCGCGACGCTGAGCAGCAGCATAGACCCGGCCAACGGCGTGGACACTTCGGAATTGGCCAATATGTTCAATCTGTTCGCCGCCGCGGTCTATCTGCAAGGTGGCGGCATGAGCCTGATGCTGGACCTGTTCCGTCAGAGCTATCAGCTGTGCGACCCGCTGGGCGTGTGCGCGCCGGCCTTGCAGCCGACGCTGAGCCTGCTCAATCAGGTGATCAGCAAGGCGGTGGTGCTGGCCAGCCCGGTGGTGGCGGCCTTGCTGCTGTCCGAGGTGGTGCTGGGCCTGCTGTCGCGTTTCGCGCCGCAGATGAACGCCTTCGCGGTGTCGCTGACGGTGAAGAGCGCGGCGGCCTTGCTGATCATGTTGATGTATTTCGGCCCGGTGTTGCCCGACACGGTGATGCGGCTGGCCTTCCCGCCGACGGCGCTGCCCGGCTGGCTGAGCGCGCCGGTGCGCTGAGATGTCGAACAAGACCGAACAACCCACGCGCAAGCGCTTGCAGGACGCGGCCAAGAAAGGCCAGTCCTTCAAGAGCCGCGATCTGGTGGTGGCCTGCCTGACCCTGTGCGGCGTCGCCTATCTGGTGTCCTTCGGCTCGCTGGTGGAACTGATGGGCGCTTTCCGCCAGGTGATCGCCGGCGGCTTCCAGCAGGACATGCAGGGCTACGCCCAGGCGGTGGCCTGGCTGGGCATCAAGCTCTTGCTGCCCATCTTTCTGCTGTGCATCGTCGCCTCCGCCTTGCCCTCCCTGCTGCAAAGCGGCTTTGTGCTGGCCAGCGAGGCCTTGAAGCTCAATCTGGAGGCCTTGAACCCGGTCAACGGCTTCAAGAAGCTGTTCAGCCTGCGCACGGTGAAGGAGGCGGTGAAGGCCTTGCTTTACCTGGCCAGTTTCGTGGTGGCGGTGCTGGTGCTGTGGCACAAGCACAAGGCCCTGCTGTTCGCCCAGCTCAACGGCGACCCCATAGGCATGGCGGCGATCTGGCGCGAACTGCTGCTGGCGCTGGTGTTGACCTGCCTGGGCTGCATCGTGGCGGTGCTGGTGCTGGACGCCATCGCCGAGTACTTCCTGTTCATGAAGGATATGAAGATGGACAAGCAGGAGGTCAAACGCGAGATGAAGGAGCAGGAGGGCAATCCGGAGATCAAGTCTCGCCGCCGCGAGGCGCATATGGAGATCCTGTCCGAGCAGGTGAAGTCCGACATCGAAAACTCGCGCCTGATCGTGGCCAACCCCACCCATATCGCCGTCGGCATCTATTTCAAGCCCGAGCTGCTGCCCATCCCCTTCATCTCGGTGATGGAGACCAATCAGCGCGCGCTGGCGGTGCGGGCCTATGCGGAAAAAGTGGGCGTGCCGGTGGTGCGCGACATCCCGCTGGCGCGGCGCATTTTCGCCAGCCACCGCCGTTATTCCCTGGTCAGCCTGGACGAGGTGGAGGAAGTGCTGCGCTTGCTGATGTGGCTGGAGCAGGTGGAAAACGCCGGAGCGCAGGCGTCGGAGCCGGAGCCGGAGCCGGAGCCATCGAGGCTAGCGGCGGAGCAACAGGGGAAGGACGCGAACGCCGCCGGGCCGGTTGTGGATAAATCCGCCGCCAAGCCCGCCTCTGTGGATAAACAAAACGACCAGGAGGGCTGAGCGCATAGACGCGCCGCTAAGAGCCTGTTCACGATCTTTTCGAGAGGGATCATGACCCAAGGCATTGAATCCGCTGCGCGGATGATGATTTTGATTGCCGGGGCTGCCCGGCGGGCAGGAAGGGGAATTTGCTCGGCCAAATTCCCCTTCACCCCAAAGGCCGCCCTGCAAGCCTGGCCTACGGCTTCCCGCCGGGTCCCGTCAGGCCCGAGGCGCGGCTGAACTCGCGATTTGCTAACGTCAAATCGCTCAAACAGGTCAGCCGCTTAAGACCTCGGGCCTGCCTCCCGACGGCAGGCTTGAAGGGACCAGGGGCGCGTCGGATACGCGGCTTCCTGTGTATCAAACCGTGTTTCAAAGCGCGGACGAAAGATCGTACACAGGTTCTCAGGCCCATCCAGCCCGGCAACGCCAATCTTCCCCCGCGCGGCGGCGGCCTCAAAACCCGTAAGGCCATATTGAACACGCCCGGATAGCCGATGCGCCGTCGCCATGAGCGATTCCTGAATGTTTCCCCCCGCCGACCGCTGTTAAATGACAGCGACGACGGTCATTTCACACCCAAGACAACCGTCGTCTCTAGCCAGCTCTGCCGGGTTGGTGACAGCGACTAGGAGAAGTTTGATGAACCCTGAAGACAGTGTCAGCGACGACCGCCTGGCAGAGATGGTCTGGGAAGCGGTAAGCGCGGGCGCCACCCTGAAAGACGTGCACGGCATTCCGCCGGACATGATGGAAGGCCTGTACGCCCACGCTTACGATTTTTACAACAAGGGAAGGCTCGACGAGGCGGAAACCTTCTTCCGCTTTCTGTGCATCTACGACTTCTACAACCCCGACTACATCATGGGGCTGGCCGCCGTGTGCCAGCTCAAGAAACAGTTCCAGAAGGCCGCCGATCTGTACGCGGTGGCCTTCGCCCTGAGCAAGAACGACTACCGGCCGGTGTTCTTCACCGGGCAGTGCCAGCTGTTCATGCGCAAGGCGGCCAAGGCCAGGCAGTGTTTCGAGCTGGTGTGCGAACAAAGCGACGACGAGTCGCTGCGCGCCAAGGCCCAAGTGTATCTGGACAGTTTGCAGGAGACGGAGGCCGAGCAATCCCGTCAGCAGGAAAAGGAGCAAGCATGAGCGGTAACACTATCGGTCAAAGCTTCAATCTTGACAGTGCCAAGCTGGCGAAAGCGCTATCGGGTAACACCCAGGCGAGCGAGAAATTCGTCGACGCCGCGCAGAAGTCGGCGCAAGCGCTGTTCACGATGCGCGTCAGCGACGACGCCGGCGCCGCCAAGCCGCGCAGCGACTTGAACACGCCGCCGCTGACCCAGCCCACGGCCAAGGCCAAGGAAGAGCTGGACGGCGCGGGCAAGCTGACGCTGCTGCTGGGACAGTTGATGTCCTTGCTGGGCAATGTCTCGCTGTCGCAGCTGGAAAGCCGCATCGCCACCTGGCGCGCGATGATGGAAGCGCAAGTGGCGATGGGCGAGAAACTGTCCAAAGAGTTCCAGGACGCGTTCAAGGCGGCGAGCGAAGCCACCGAGGCGTTGAAAGACGCGGTGGGCAACTACGACAGCGCCAAACAGGCCGCGGACGCCGCCCAGAAGAAAGCCGATGCGGCCCTGGCCAAGCTGAACGGCATGTCGCCGGACGATCCGGGTTACGCCGACGCCCAGGCCGCCAGCCAGCAAGCCTCCGGCGAAGCCGCGCAAGCCAAGCAGAAAGCCGACAAGGCGTTCGAGGTGGCGGAAAAGGCCCGCGTGGTGGCGGTGGAAAAGGGCAAGATCGCCGATGATCTGGCCGGCAAGGTGCAAGGCGCCAATGTGGGCGGCGATGTCGCGCGCAAAACCGGCGAGGACAACCTGTCCAATGTGGCCAAGCTGACCATGTTGATGGCGATGTTCGTCGAGATGGTGGGCAAAAACAGCGAAGAAAGCCTGAAAAGCGATCTGGCATTGTTCCAGGCCATGCAGGAAGGCCGCCAGAAGGAAATGGACAAAAAATCCGCCGAGTACCAGGAAGAAGTGCGCAAGGCGGAAGAACTCAATCGCACCATGGGGTGCATTGGCAAGATTCTAGGCGCGGTGCTGACGGTGATCAGCGTCGTGGCCGCAGCATTCACCGGCGGCGCCAGCCTGGCGCTGGCCGCGGTGGGCGTCGCGCTGATGGTGGCGGACGAGGTGGTCAAGGCCACCACCGGGGTGTCTTTCATGGAAGAGGCGTTGAAGCCCTTGATGGACAAGGTGCTCAAACCCTTGATGGACCTGATAGGCAAAGCCATTACCAAGGCGCTGGAAAGCATGGGGGTGGACAAGAAGACCGCCGAGCTGGCCGGCTCCATCATCGGCGCGGTGCTGGCCGCGGTGGCCATGGTCGCGGTGATGGTGGTGGTGGCCGTGGTGGGCAAGGGCGCCGCCAGCAAGCTGGGCGGCGCGCTCAGCAAGCTGATGGGCGACGCCATCAAGAAGATGGTGCCCAATGTGCTGAAGGAACTGGCCAAGAACGGCAGCAAGATGTTGACCCAGGGCTTCCAGCGCCTGGCCAACAGCCTGGGCCTGCGCACCGACGCCGCCTCCAAGCAACTGATGGCCAACACCCTCAACCGCGTGGTGGTGGGCGGGGAAGTGGCGCAAGCCACCTCTCAGGCCGGCGGCAATGTGGCGCAGGGCGTGTTCATGAAGAACGCCAGCGATATGCTGGCCGACTTCACCCTGGCGCGCGCCGCGATGGAGCAGATCGAACAATGGCTGAAGCAGGCGGTGGAAGTCTTCGCCAGCACCCAGAAAGTTACCCAAGACCTGACCACGATGATGTCTTCCGCGTTGCAGCAGAACGCCGAAGCCGGCCGTTTCGTGCTGCGTCAGAGTCACGCTTGAGTTAGGAGAGAATATTATGGCAACTATTATCGGCAGTGTTTCCACCCACAATCCGTTTCCGGCGGCGCTTGAATCCGGCGCGGCTGAAAAATCCCCTGTCGCCAAGTCCTTGGTGGACATCAAGGACATCCTGCCCATCCTGAACAGCGCCGGCCGCGACGGCAAGGCGCTGGCCGAGGCGATGAGCGGGCCGCAACTGCGTCCGCCGTCCGCCGAGGTGAGCAAGCAGGTGACCGACGCGCTGAAGAGCTACCTGAGCGAAAAAGCCCAGGACCCGGCTTTCGTCCAGGATCTGGGCGCGGTGTATCAGAAGGTCGAGTCCGGCGTCAGCAAGCTGGTGGACGACAAGGTCAAGGAGCAGGCCGAGCAAGGCAAGCCCTTCGACATCAGCGGCATGGCGCCCAACGGCGCGGCGCTGATGGTGGCCGCCATTGTCTTGATGTCGGCGCTGCGCACCGCCGACAACACGCTGAGCAGCAAGCTGTCGCTGGTAGGCTTCGACGCCACCAAAGCCACCGCCGCCTCCATGGTGCGCGAGGGCGTGGCCAACCTGTCCAGCAGCATCGCCCAGGGCGTGGGCCAGATGGCCATCACCGGCGTCGGCGCCAAGAAGAACCTGAGCGGCTTGAGCGCCGAGCGCGGCGCGCTGAAGAACAACGCGCCCAAGCTGGCCAAGCTGGGCGATGAGGGCCGCAATATCCAGTCCGCGCTGGGCCGCCAGAACACCGTCAAGCTGGGCACCGACGCCGACAGCCTGAAGCAGGTGGGCCTGAAGCCGCAGCAGCCGGGCGCGGCCAAGCCGGGCGCGGGCGACTTGAACGCGCAGTCCAACGCCGCCGGCAGCGTGGCCGACGGCATGGCCGGCGACAAGATCGACCTGCAGTCCAGCAAGCAGCGTTTGTCCAAGGAGCATGAAACCGCGCTGGGCGGCGCCGGCGAGAACTTGTCGGTGAAGGGACAGGCGGAACAACTGGCCATGGACGACACCAAGCTCAAGGCCGAGGCCAAGAAAACCACCGGCCGGGCCATCATGGACAGCTCGTCCGCGGCCAGCAATATCGCCGGCGGCTCCGGCCGCTACGCGGCCACGCTGGAGCAGTCCGAGCAGCAGATCAGCCAGGCTTCCAGCCGGGTGGCCAATACCGCCTCCGAGGAAACCCGCGAGAGCAGCCGCAAGTCCGACAGCTTCATCCAGGAGCTGCTGCGCACCTTGGACAGCATCAGCCAATCCAAGAACGCGGCCATGGGCGCGGTAGCCGGCAATATTCGCGCCTGATCCGCTAGCCCGGAACCGGGCGGAGCCATCCCAGGCGCCGTCCGCCGGCCCGGCCATCCCGGCCGGGCCGGCCTTCCACACCATTCATCCCGCCAGCGCCTTGGCGCCTGCCTCGGCGCTGGCCATGCAGGGGAATTCCCATGAACGGCATTCAAACCACATCCTCCTTGCCGCTGACGCGGCCGCAAATGACGGAAACCCCGGCCGCCGCGCCGCGCGCCGATGTCGGCGGCGTCGCTGCCGAAATCCGCTCCGCCGCGCCGCAAGGACCGGAGCTGTCCGCGCTCAATACCGCTCAGAACAAGGCCGACGCGCTGCGTCAGGTCAACGAAACCGTCCGTCGCGTCATCGAAGGACAGACCACCTATGAAAACAAGCTGGCGGACCAGCGCTGGCAGGCGGCGATCTCCGGCGGCGAGCAGCCGCCGGCCGAGCGCGTGGCATTCCAGCGCGGCGCGCTGACGCGGGCCTTGGACGAGGCCCGCGACATGCAGACCCTGGCAACCCAACAGTTCGTTGGCGCGCTGAAGAGCGTGGGAGAAAGCGGCTATGTGATGACGCCGCAGCAAAAGCAGCAGCTGCTCGACGGTATCGAGAAGGAAGTCGCCGACATTTCGCCGACGGCGCGGGAGTTTGCCGCGCCGATGCTGAACGCGGCCCGGGACGCCTCAGGCGGTGTGATTTCCGACCGCGAACTGTGGGAGCTGATCGGCAACTCCATCGGCAACATCAAGGACGGCTATCTGGGCGTGTATGAGAACGTGGTGGGCAAATACATCGAGTTCTACCAGGAGTTCAGCGACATCTTGGCCAAGATGGCCGGTTGGATTTCATCCAACGACAAGGGCGACAAAGTCACTTTGAATGTGGGCGATCTGTATGCCGAGCTGAAGACATTGAAGGAGAAATACGAGAACACGGAGTTGTTTGCCAGTACCGCCGATACGCCAGAGAAGGCCAAGGAAGAAGCGGAAAAATGGGCCGCGGAATTGGGCTTGCCCAAGGAATGTGTGAAGGAACAACCCAAGGGTTCAGGCAGGTATGTGGTGGTCATCGACACCGGTCCAGTGGATAAAATGATGAAGGCGCTGGAAGGGCTGGCGGGCAACAAGGTGCCGTCGCAAGGGCAGAAGGTGGAAATGGACAATGCCAAATTCCAGTCCTGGCAGTCCGGCTTCAAGGCGCAGGAGGAAAACCTGAAGAACACCTTGCAGACGCTGACCCAGAAATACAGCAACGCCAACTCGCTGTTCGACAATCTGGTCAAGGTGCTCAGCAGCACCATCAGCAGCTGCACGGAAACCGCCAAGTCCTTCCTGCAAGGTTAAGCGCGGCTGACAAAACTCCCGCGGCGCCGCGCGCCGATTTGCCGTATGACGGCTACCGTCGGCGCGCCTTGCCTCAGCCGTAAAACCGACTTCTATTAGCCGCTCTATAAGGCTAAGGAGAACCACACCATGCCCATTAGCGGAGCATCCCCCCTTCTGACGCGCTCCCTGTCCATGCCGGCGGACGCGTCGCGGCGGCCGGCCACCCCGCTCTCCGAGCGTTTCAACGGCGGGCGCAGCAGCGCCGCCACGCCGGCGCGTCGCCACTCGCTGATGGATCCGGCCAGCTTCAAGGCCCAGCACACCCGAGACAGCGTGGCGGCCTTGTTCGCCGCCTCGACGGACGCCAAGGCGCTGGACAAGCTCTACCTGGCTTCGCCCAATGTCTACGCCCAATTGGAAATTGCGGAGTTCGCCAAGGTTTACGCGCAGTTGAAGCAGCAGCCGGACCTGAGCCCGCAGGATGCCAAATCTCTGGACGATCTGGCGCAGCACTACACCGCTAGGGTCCTGAAAGACGGCCTGGGCGCCAAATCCGCCTTCGGTCCGTGGACCCAGAGCACCAATAAGCAATACCAGCTGCGCAATCAGCTGGAGCACAAGCTGGCCTTGTTGGCGCACCAGCATTGCGGCGGCGACACCATGAAGCTGGGCAACGACTTCATGCAGCGCGAGGTCAGCACCTTCATCCTGTCCTATGTCGAGACCCAGCTGGGGCGCTCATTGGACACCGCTACCGGCGAGAAGGTGATGGAACTGGTGGACAGCGCGGCGAAGCTGGCCTTCGACGCGTTGCGCCAGAGCCGCGGCGAGATGCTGGGGCTGAGCGGCCCGAGCCTGGGCCGGCAGGCGCGCGACCTCGACACCGTCGCCATCCTGCCGCAATTGCTGCGCAGTGTGCTGGAGGGGCTGGGGCAAGACCCGAAAGGCCCGCAACAACCGGACCCCGCCCGCGATGGTCAGCCCGATCCCGGCCCGGGCCCTCAACCAGGCCCGACCGAGCCGGGGGGCGCGCAGCAGCCGATGGTGGTGAATAACTACTACACCACCAATAACGATAATCGTCAGGACAATCGTCAGGACAACCGGCGTTGGGACAAGCGCGGCGACATGTATCTGGGCGATGTGAACAAGGGCAACCGCCATCATGGCGGAGCGCCCTCGCGCCTGGTGACGTCCTTGCGCATGCCGGCGCCGCAAGTCGCCCGCAGCCAGGACTTGCCCAAGCCGCAGCAGGCTACCTTGTTGGAAACGCGCCATCCCTTGCTGGACGCGGCCAGCCAGGTAACGGGCGCCTTGTCCGAGCTGATGAACACGGCGCTGGGCGAAGAAACGCTGCCGGCGCCCACGGCCGGTTCGGCGCAGGCGGGCAAACTGGAAGCGACCGCGCGTCAGGCGCGGATCAGCCAGCCGGTCGCACCGCAATCCGCAATCTTGGGAGGCGCGCCGTCCGGCGTTGAGCAGGGCACGCAGACCGATGGCGGCCAGACTTTGCATCACGCGGCCAGCCAGGTGATGGAGGCGATGTCCGAGCTGATGGGCACGGCGCTGGGCGAGGAAACGCTGACGGCGCCCACGCCCGGCGCGGCGCAGGCGGGCAAGCTGGAGGCGACGGCGCGTCAGGCGCGGCTCAGCCAGCCGGCCACGCCGCAGTCCGCGACTCTCGGCGGCGTGCCGTCCGGCGTGGAACAGGGCACGCAGACCGATGCCGGCCAGGCTTTGCGCGACGCGGCCAGCCAGGTGTCGACGGCCATGTCCGAGCTGATGAACACGGCCTTGGGCGAAGAAACGCTGGCGACGCCCATTCCCGGCGCGGCGCAAGCGGGCAAGTTGGAGGCGACGGCGCGTCAGGCGCAGCTCGACGCGGCAGCCCAGCCGCAAACCGCCAGCCTAGGCGGGGAGTTCGCCGGGCTGGCCTTCCGTGGCGGCCCGCTACGCAATCTGCCCAGCCAGGCCTATCTGCGTAGCCAGATTTTTCATTCGACCTTGGACGGCCATGCCGCCGGCCGGGAACTGATCAAGGCGCTGCGCGACGCGCTGGAGCCCGACGCGACGCAGCCCTTCGCGCAACGGCGCGAGTTCGAAGCCTTGCGCAACCGGATGTTGCCCAGCGGCCGCGCGCAGCAGGACGATTTGCTGCGGCAATTCGCCGACGGCGCGCCGGAAGCGCTGGCCGCCGACGCGCGCCGGCTGGGCGGGGTGCTGGCCGAGCACCCCGGCCTGGAGCGTCAGCGCCAGGCGCTGGGCGGTTTTGCGCAAACCCTGATCCGGGAAACCAATTTGCTGCCGCCGGGCGGACGCGCCAATCCCTTGTTGGGCGAGTTTCTGAGCGGCTTGGGTCTTCAGCCGCGCAACACGCCGGCGGCGGATGCCGGCTCTCGCCTGCATCAGGCCGCGCGCGAGGTAGCCGACGGCTTGTCCCAGGTGCTGGACACCGCGGCCGGCCGGCGCGTGGAAGGCGAGTTGCGGGCCGAACGCGTCGATATCCGGCAAGCGGCCAGCACGCCGTTGGACCAGGCGGTTCGCTTGTCGGCCGGAGACGCGCCGGCCGCCGATGCCGGTTCGAGTCTGCATCAAGCCGCGCGACAGGTGGCGGATGGCTTATCCCAAGTCTTGAACGCCGCCGCCGGCCAGAGCGCGGCCGGCGAACCGGAGGCCAATGGACAAGCGTCTCAGCTTGGCCGCGCGCCGACGGCGGAGGCTACGGCTCCGACGGCAGAACGAGACGGCGGCGGTTTTGGCGGGCTCAAGTTCCGCGACGGCAATCTGTACACGCTGCCGACCCAGGCCTATCTGCGTAGCCGCGCTTTCGCGCTGGACGCCGGCAGCGAGCTGATCCGCGCGGTGCGCGGCGCCTTGGAGCCCGACGCGACGCAGCCCTTCGCGCAACGACGCGAGTTCGAAGCGCTGCGCAACCGCGTGTTGCCGGGCAACAGCACCCAGCAGAGCGGCGTGCTGAAGGACTTCGCCGACGGCAAGGCGGGCACGCTGGGCGACGATGCCGCGCAGTTGCGGCAAGTGCTGGCGGAGCATCCGGGTTTGGAGCGACAGCGCCAGGCGCTGAGCAGCTTCGCGCGCACCTTGATCCGCGAGGCCAATCTATTGCCGCGCGGCAAGCCGGCCAACCCGCTGGTGACGGCGTTGCTCAGCGGGCTGAGCATAGACGCGGCCGCGGAGGCGCGGCGCGGCGAAGCCTTGAGCTCGTCTTCGGGCGTCACCCTGACCACCGACGGCCTGCATCTCGATCCCAACCGCATCCGGGAGCGCAACCGTGGCAATCAGTCTTGAGCAACAAGTGGTGGCGGTGATGGCCTGCTGTTTATCGGTGGAGGAGTCCAAGCTGCAGCCGCAGGCGCGGCTGGTGGACGAGTTGTACGCGGACTCGATGGAGCTGCTGGACATGGTGCTCTTGCTGAACGATGAGTTCGGCATCGAGATCGGCGTCGACGACATCGTCGACATCAAGACCGTGGCCCATGTCTGCCAGGTGGTGGAGCGGCAGCTGGCGGGTCGCCTCGCTCAGTCGCCGCTCGGCTCCGCTTGCGGCAGCGCCGCCTCCAGCGCCTGAAGCAGGTCTTGCAGCCGGGCGGCGTCCGGCTGCGGCTGGCGCAGCGCGGTCTGCATGTCCGCCGCCAGCGCCGGCAGGCGCGGCAGGCCGGCGCTGAGCGCCACGCCGTGCAGGCGGTGCGCGTAGTGTTCCGCCTGCGGCCAGTCCCGCGCCTGCAAGGCCTGGCGCAAGGAGGCGGCGTCGGCGTCGCAGCTGTGGCTTAGCAACTGCGTCAGCTCGCCGTCGGGCGGGACCGGCGCTGCCGGCGCCGGGCCGGGGCGGTGATCCAGCCACAGCGTCATGATCTGTTCCAGCTGGGCCAGCCGCAAGGGCTTGGTCAGGCAGCTGTCGATGCCGCTGTCCAGGCAACGCTGCTGGTGTTCTATGCCGGTGGTGGCCGAGATGGCGATGATGGGCAGATAGGGCTGCCACTGCAAGGCCGGGTGGCGGCGTAGCCGCAGCGCCAGTTGATAGCCGCTGATGCCGGGCAGATTGCAGTCCAGCAGCGCCATGGCGAAGCGCTGGCCCTGATCCAGCAAGCCCAGCGCGGCGGCGCCGTTGTCCGCCGTCACCGCGCGGTAGCCCAGTTGCAACAGCTGCTGGGCGATGATGAAGCGATTGGCCGGCTGGTCCTCCACCACCAGGATGGGATCGCAGGCTTCCTTGAGGGCGGCCGGCGGGCTGGCGACGTCCGGCTCGGCGGCCGCAGCCGGCTCGGCCGGCGCATGGCGCACCGGCAGCCACAAGGTCACCGTGGTGCCCTGTTCCGGCTGGCTGTCCAGCGCGATGCGGCCGGACATCAGCTCCACCAGTTGCCGGCAGATCAACAAGCCCAGCCCGGTGCCGCCGTAGCGTTGCTGGGTATGGTCCGCCTGCGCGTATTCGTGAAACAAGCGGGCCTGCTGTTCCGGCGCGATGCCGATGCCGGTGTCGCTGACCTGGACGCAGAGCAGCGCCCGCTCTTCCTCTATTTCCTGTAGTTCCAATCGCAGGCACACCTCGCCCTGGCGGGTGAACTTGACCGCGTTGCTGAGCAGATTGCTCAGGATCTGGCGCAGGCGCACCGGGTCCAGCACCAGCAGGCGGCCGCACAGGCCAAGCAGCTCCAGCCGCAGTTCCAGCCCTTTCTTTTCCGCGCAGGCGCGGTAGATCGCCGCCACGCCGCTGGACAGCGCCGCCGCGTCGGTGGCCAGCGGCTCCAGCCGCAGCCGCCTGGCGTTGAGCTTGGACACGTCCAGCACATTGTCCAGCAGCTCCAGCAAATTCACCGCCGAGGCGTTGGCCAGCGCCGCCAGCTCGCGTTCGCGCGGCGGCAGCTCGGCCTGGCGCAGCAGCTCCACCGAGGCCAGCACCGCGTTCATCGGCGTGCGGATTTCATGGCTCATCACCGCCAGAAAGGTGGATTTCTCCGCCTCGCTGCGCTGGGCGGCGCGGCGCGCGGCGTGGGCGCGCTGGGCGAACAGCAGCAGCAAGAGCAGGACCAGGCCGACGCCGGACAGCTCCAGCGCGTAATAACGGGCGATGGAGCGCCAGGACGGCGCGCCGTAGTCGGTGGTCTGCAACCAGTCTTCCAGCATGTGCTGGGTGTCGTCCGCGGTCAGCCGCGCCAGCGAGCCGTTGATGATGGACAGCAGTTGCGGCTGGTCCTTGTTCACCGCCATCGACACCAGTCTGGGCATTTCGCTGACGCTGCCGGCGATGCGCAGCGAGCCGTAATAACGGCGGCGGATCACGGACTGCATCACCGCGTCCAGCCCCACCGCGGCGTAGGCCTTGCCGTCCGCCACCGCGTCCAGCGCCGCCAGCGGCGTGGGCGTGGCCACGATGTCCACCGCGGGAAAGTTTTCGCGCAGGAAGTATTCGTAAGGGTCGCCGCTTTCCACCGCGATGGTCTTGTTGGCCAGCTTGGAGGTGTTGAACACGATGGGCTTGTCCGGCTGGGTGACCAGCACGGTGCTGCCGGAAAAATAGGGGTCGCTGAAGCGGATGCGCCGGCCCACCTCCGGCGGAATCAGGCCGGAGGACAGCGCGGTGAGCAGATCGATGCGGCCGCTCAGCATCATGTCCACCGCCTGTTGGCGGTTGGCCACCGGCACCAGTTCGAAGCGCAGGCCGCTGATCTCGGAAATGCGGTTCAGATAAGCCTGGGTCAGGCCGCGGTGCTCGCCGTCCTCCATGTATTCGATAGGCCAGCCGTGGGGGTCTATCGCGTAGCGTACCACCGGGTGCTTGGCCAGCCAGGCGCGTTCCGCCGGCTTGAAGCCGGCGTGGCTCAGACCGGACAGGCAGAAGGCCGGCAGCAGACAGGAGAGCAGAAAGGAGCGCGCGCGCATGGCTTCAGTGGCTGGCCAGCCGGCTTTGCAGCTGGAACAGCTCGTTGTCGCTGCGCAGGCCCAGCTTTTTCAGCGCGGACTGCTTCTGATTGCTGATGGTCTTGATGCTGCGCGAGAACTTGACGGCGATATCGCTGACCGTCATGCCGTCCAGGCAGCAGCGCAGCACCTCGCGTTCGCGCGGGGACAGCTCCGGATGGTCCAGCAAGCTGCGCAACATGGCTTTTTGCGGCGCCGGCAGGTTGGCGCAGCTCTCGTTCAGCGCGGCGCTCATGTCCGGGCTCAGATAGCTGTGGCCGTCGGCCAGCAGGCGGATGGCGGCCACCAGTTCGTCCAGGCTCTGCTCCTTGCCGATGAAGCCGTGAGCGCCGCAGCGCAGCGCCAGCGCCACCGTGGCCGGGGTGTAATAGGCCGACATCACCAGGATGCGCACGCGGGCGAAACGCCGGCGCAGGCCGCGGATCAGGCTGAAGCCGTCGATGTCGCCGGGGCTGAGCGCGTAGTCGGTGACCACGACGTCGATGCCGTCGTGCTGCTTCAGATGCTGAATCAGCGGCGCGCTGCTGGTGAACTGTCCGGTTACGTTCAAGTCGGTTTCATCGGCCAGGAGGCCGGCCAGGCTGTTCAGCACCATCAGGTGATCGTCCAGCAAGGTGATCTGTATCGGCTGGCTCCGCAATGATTTGGCATCAGGCATATGAGTATCCCAACAGATGGCGGCGCGGCTGCGCCTTGCGCCATGGTTATGTCTCTGAACCTGTGTATTCTGTTGCGCGGGCGGCGGCTCCGGTTTCGCTTCGGCCTCAGGCTTGGTATAGGCCATTACGCAAAGGTTTGGCGGCAGGGAGCGCTTGCGCCGCCGGTCTGGCCGGCTGAGGGAACGGAGGGTGGAATGGCGGGACGGGCCAGGCGCTGCTGCGCGGCCGGCGTCGCCTGCGGCGGGGCCGGAGGCGAAAGCGTGCGCATTCGTGATCTCGTTCCCCGGATTGTTAAAGACAGCCAGCAGGCCATTATTCCGCGCCGGCTGCGCCTTGTGAAGCGATTTCGGCGACGGACGGCGACGCTTAGCGCGCTGGCATGAGGCCGGCGGCGAGGCGCCGCCGCCGGCGCGATGGCGTGTATCGGTTCTTAGAAGGCGTTTACGCTCTCGCGAGCGAGAGCGAGGCAAGGCGAAAACGAGCGAAAAAGCGGAATGCACTTGTGGTACATGGGCATTTTGAGCTCGTCCTCACCGTGCAACGCTTCACGACGCGCAGCGGATCGCAAACCGGTTCTTAGAAACCCGAGAGCACGATCTTGCCCTTGGCCCGGTTGCTCTCCAGCAAGGCGTGGGCGCGTTTCAGATTGGCGGCGTCGACGCGGCCGAAGCGCTCGGCCACCGTGCTGCGGATCAGGCCGGCGTCCACCAGCTCGGCCAGCCGGTTCAGCAGGCGGTGCTGCTCAATCTGATCGTCGGTGCCGAACAGCGAACGGGTGTACATGAACTCCCAGTGCAGCGACACGCTCTTGCGCTTCAGCTCGCGCACGTCCAGGGCCGCCGGATCGTCGATCAGCGCCAGCTTGCCCTGCGGCGCGATGGCGGCGGCGATCTCCTTGAAGTGGGCGTCGGTCTGGTTCAGGCTGGCCACGTAATCGACGCTGGGGTAGCCGATGCGCTTGAGCTCCTCGCTCAGCGGGAGGCGGTGGTCGATCACATGGTGAGCGCCCAGCTCCGTGACCCAGGCCTGGGTTTCCGGTCGCGAGGCGGTGCCGATCACGGTCAACCCGGTCAGCTGGCGCGCCAGCTGCGCCAGGATGGAGCCGACGCCTCCGGCCGCGCCCACCACCAGCAGGCTCCGGCCGCTGGGCGCGCGGTTGTCCAGCACTTGCAGCCGGTCGAACAACAGTTCCCAGGCGGTGATGGCGGTCAGCGGCAGGGCGGCGGCCTGTTCGAAGTCCAGGCTGTGCGGCATGCGGCCGACGATGCGCTCGTCCACCGCGTGCAATTCGCTATTGGCGCCGGGGCGGTGCAGCGCGCCGGCGTACCACACCTTGTCGCCGGGCTGAAACAGGCTGACCTTGTCGCCCACTGCGCGCACCACGCCGGCGGCGTCCCAGCCCAGCACCTTGGCCTGGCCGGCTTCCGGCGCCGCGCCGGCGCGCACCTTGGTGTCCACCGGGTTCACTGAAACGGCTTTGACCTCCACCAACAGGTCGTGCTCGCCGATGGCGGGCTCGGGCAGCTGCACGTCCTGCAGCGATTCCGGGTGGTCGATCGGCAGATTCTGGTAATAGGCGACGGCTTTCATCTTGGTATGCTCCATAGCGTGTGGGCCGATAAGAGTCTGTTCAAAGTCTTGCGAGCAAGAGCGAGACAAGGCGAAAACGAGCGAAAAAGCGGAATGTACACGTGGTACATGAGCATTTTGAGCTTGTTTTCAACGCCGTATCGCCGAAGCGCAGCAGACTTTGAACAGGTTCTAAGGCCCGGTCTTGATGGTGCTTATGCTATTCCTATTCGACCCAACGAAAAGCCGGCTAAAATTCGATTCAGTTTCAAAAAAATTTTGACGATCATGGTCCGTTTCGAAGATTTGCAGGTATTCGTCCGCGCCGCCGACAACGGCAGCCTGTCCGCCGCCGCGCGCCAGCTGGATCTGAGCCCGGCGGTGGCCAGCGCGGCGCTGAAGCGGCTGGAAAAAACCGTGGGCGCGCAATTGCTGGCGCGCTCCACCCGCAGCCTGCGGCTGACCCTGGCCGGAGAGCGCTACCTGGCCCATGCGCGCGCCGCGCTGGAGGCGGTGGAGGCCGGCGGCCAGGCGCTGGCCTTGCAGCGTCAGGCTTTGAGCGGGGAGCTGTCGCTGTCCATGCCGTCGGACCTGGGGCGCAGCCGGCTGCGCGGCTGGCTGGACGCCTTTCTGGAGCGGCACGCCGGCCTGCGCCTGCAATTGCGGATCAGCGACCGGGTGGCGGATCTGTACCGGCAGCCGGTGGACGTGGCTCTGCGCTACGGCGTGCCGGAAGACTCCAGCCTGGTGGCCCTGCCGCTGGCGCCGGACAACCGGCGGGTGCTGTGCGCGTCGCCGGACTATCTGGCGCGCCACGGCCGGCCGCAATCGCCGCAGGAACTGCGCCGCCATCAATGCCTGCGGCTGGTGTTGGGCGCGGCCTTGCACGAGCGCTGGAGTTTCAGCCAGGGTCCGCTGCGGGAGCAGGTGACGGTGGACGGCCGCCGCCAGAGCGACGACGGCGAGGTGGTGCGGCGCTGGGCGCTGGAGGGTTTGGGCATCGCTTATAAATCGCGTTTGGACGCGCTGGACGATCTGCGCGCCGGCCGTTTGCTGCCGCTGTTGGAAGATTGGCAGACCGAGGCCACGCCGCTGTGTCTGGTGATCCCGCATCGTCTGATGCTGTCGCCGGCGGTGGCGGCGCTGCGCGAGCATTTGCAGGCATGCCTGCAGGATTACCTGGCCGCGCCTTGAGCGTTGCTGACCGAGCGAGGCAAGCGCAGCGTCACGAGGGAATAAGACGGGGAGGGGGCGGGCCGCCGCCCCCTTCCAGCCCCCCTCGTCCCCCAGGACGCGAAACCCGGAGCGCGCCCCGAGGGGACACTTGGGCGCTACACGAGGTGGTCTTTTTTGAATTAAGAGGGGTGGTTTAGCGAAGTGGGCCATTCTTGTGGGTAACTTGGCCCATTGCTTTTATCTGTGGATAAGTCTTGTTTCCTAAAAGAAAGCATGTATCCGACGCGCCCCTGGTCCCTTCAAGCCTGCCGTCGGGTGGCAGGCCCGAGGTTTTAAGCGGCTGCTTGTTCGAGCAGCGCGACGGTAGCGCGCCATCACTGAGCGAATCAGAGATTCGCACGTAGAGAGTTCAGCCGCGCCTCGGGCCTGACGGGCCCCGGCGGGAAGCCGCAGGCCAGGCTTGCAGGGCGGCCTTTGGGGTGTCTACGTGCGAATCTTTGATTTGCTCAGTGATAGGGAATTTGGCCGAGTTGTTCCCCTTCCTGCCTGCCGGGCAGCCCCGGCAATCAAATCCATCATCCGCGCAGCGGATTCAAACCCCTTACCTAGCCGAAGCAAGCACCCCACCCGACCTCAGCCCCCGGCGGTACGCGCCTGCCAGGCCGGATCGCTGGCGAACCGCTCCACCAGAAAATCCAGCATCGCCCGCAAGGTGGCCGGCATCTGCCGGCGCGAAGCGTAAATACCGTAAATGCCCAACTCCTGCGGCTGGTACTCCGGCAACAAAGCCACCAACTGACCGCTGGCGATCAGCGGCGCGGCGGAATACAAGGGCTGCAAGGCGATGCCCGCGCCGGCTGCGGTGGCGGACAACAAGACCATGGACTCATTGGCGCTCAGATTGCCGCTGACCGGCACCGCCAACTGCTCGCCGTGACGCTGGAAACGCCACAAGCTCTTGCCGAAATAGGAATAGGTCAGACAGTTGTGTAGAGACAAATCCTCCAGCCGCTTGGGCGCGCCGTGGGCGGCCAGATAGGCGGGAGAGGCGCAGATCACCGACGCGCAACTGGCCAGCGGCCGCGCGATCAGACTGGGGTCCAGCGCATTGGTGATGCGGATGGCCAGATCGATTCTTTCTTCCACCAGATTGACCGCGCGGTTGCTGATCTGCAGATCGATGGCGGTTTGCGGATAGCGGCGCAGAAACTCGGTCACCGCCGCCGCCAGCGCGTCCTGCGCCAGAGACTGCGCGCAGCTGATGCGCAGCAGGCCCTGCGGCTGACCGGGGTCCGCGCTGTTGGCCGCCGGCATCTGCCCGGCGATTTCCAACATCTGCCGGCAACGCGCCAGCGTCTCCTCCCCGGCCGGAGTCAGGCTCAGCCGCCGCGTGGTGCGATGCAGGAGCCGGGTGCCGGCCCATTCCTCCATTTCCGCCAGATAGCGGGTGATCATCGCCCGCGACATGTCCAGCGTATCCGCCGCGGCCACCAGGCTGCCGCGTTCGGTAATGGTCACAAACACTTGCGCCGCGGTGATCCTATCCATGATTCGCTCGATTCATGCAACTAACCATTGCTTATTATCCGGTTTTTGATTCGAAAATAGCAATCTATGATTCACATCAGGCTTGCTACCAAGCCGACCGATCTCAAATTCACCAAATGGAAACCATCATGATCCAACACCGCATTTCCGGCAGCTTTGTAGCAGGCGCCCTGTTGATGTCCGCCGCCTTCGCCCAAGCCGACGCTTTGAAAGTCGATGTCTACAACCCCGGCGCCAAGAGCCTGTTCCCCGTGTCCTCGGAACTGGTCACCGGCAAGAGCGAGGCCGTGCTGATCGACGCCCAGTTCCAGCGCAACGATGCCGAGGCTCTGGTGGCCAAGGTCAAGGCCAGCGGCAAGAAGCTGACCACGGTGTTCATCTCCCATCCGGACCCGGACTTCTACTTTGGCCTGGATGTGATCAAGGCCGCTTTCCCGGACGCCAAGGTGCTGGCCACCGCCGCCACCATTGAAGCGATCAAGGCTTCCAAGGACGGCAAGATGGCCTACTGGGGCCCGATCCTGAAGGACAACGCGCCCAAGACCGTGATCGTGCCGGAACCCATCCAGGGCGACACCCTGAAAGTGGACGGCCAGAAACTGCAGGTCATGGGTCTGAAAGGCCCGACTCCGGACCGCACCTATATCTGGGCGCCGTCGATCAAGACCGCGATGGGCGGCGTGCTGACCTACGGCAATATGCATGTCTGGACCGCGGACACCCAAACCCCGAAAGACCGCGCCGACTGGCAGAAGTCGCTGAAAAACCTGCAGGCGCTGAAGCCCAAGGTCGTGGTGCCCGGTCATTTCCTGAACAACGCGCCGCATACCCTGGCTTCGGTGAAGTTCACCAGCGACTACCTGAAAACGCTGGAAGCGGAACTGCCCAAGGCCAAGAACTCGGCCGAGCTGGTGACGGCGATGAAGCAGCGTTATCCGAAGCTGGACGGCGTAGCGGATCTGGAACTGAGCGCCAAGGTGCTCAAGGGCGAGATGAAGTGGCCGCAATAAGGCTCTGAGGGCAGCCAGCGAAGTCCTGATGCTGCGCGGCGCCGACTTGCCGTACTCCATGTACAGCCGGCGTCGGCGCGCCTTGCCTCAGGATTCGTTTGCCGCCCTTGATGCTTTCTACGTCTGATGATTTGAATGTATGGCCGCCCGCGTCGCGGGCGGCGCAAGAAAGGAAACCGCCATGTCCGGCATTATTTTGCACACTATTTTCGATCCGCTCTGCGGCTGGTGCTACGGCGCCGCGCCCTTGCTGGAAGCCGCGCGCGGCGTGCCGGGCCTGACGGTGGCGCTGCACGGCGGCGGCATGATGGTGGGCGCCAATCGCCGCCGGGTCAGCCCTGAGTGGCGCCAATTCGTGCTGCCGCACGACCGCCGCATCGCGGAAGTCTCCGGCCAGCCTTTCGGCGAAGCGTATTTCGACGGCCTGCTCAAGGACCACGGCGCGGTGATGGATTCCGCGCCGCCCACCACCGCCGTGCTGGCGGCGGAGGAAGCGGCCGGCGGCGGGCTGGAACTGCTGCATCGCATCCAGCGCGCCCACTTCGTGGAAGGCCGCCGTATCGCGGAATTCCCGGTGCTGGCCGAACTGGCCGCCGACATCGGCCTGGACACGGAGGCTTTCGCCGCGGCTTACCATCGCCTGGAAGGCTCGGCCACCGACGCCCACTTCGAGGAAAGCCGCCGGCTGTTGGCCCAAGTGGGCGGCCAGGGCTTCCCCACGCTGGCGCTGGAGGAAAACGGCCGGCTGACGGTGCTGGACCTGGGCGCTTATCTGGGCCGGCCGGACGCTTGGCGCGCCCGCCTGAGCCAGGCCGCGTCCAGCGCGGCGCCGGCCGCGGCGGAGACGCTGGCTTGCGGGCCGGACAGCTGTGTGTTGCCGCAATGAAGGAAGGGCATGAGCAAACCGATTTTTGGATGGAATACCATGAACGCTAATCAAACCCCGGGCCAGGGCCACCTGAGCAATGTGGACATCGTCCGCGCCACCTATGAAGGCGATTCCGAGGCCAACGGCCGCAATCTCTTGGCCGCGCTGGCGCCGGACGCGGAATGGACCGAAGCCGCCGGCTTCCCTTACGCCGGCACCTATGTCGGCGCGGAGTCCATCGTCAAGAACGTGCACGAGCGGCTGGGCCGCGAGTGGGAAGGCTACCGCGCGGCGGTGGACAGCTTCTACGACGCCGGCGAGCATGTGATCGCCCAGGGCTTCTACCACGGCGTTTACCGCGCCACCGGCAAGGGCTTCGTCGCCTCTTTCGCCCACATTTACACGCTGCGGGACGGCAAGATCGTCAAGTTCGTGCAGATTGTGGACAGCGCCAAGGTGCTGGAAGCGATGTCGGTCTGAGAACCGGTTTACGATCTGCTGCGCGTCGTGAGGCGTCACACGGTGAGTACCGGCTTCGAAATGCTCATGTACCGTGTGTACACTCCGCTTTCTCAGCCGTTTTCGCTTTGTCTCGCCTTAGCTCGCGAGCTCATGAACCGGTTCTGAGAACCAGGTCCGCCAATGAAAAAACCGCCAGCCGGCAACGGTTGGCGGTTTTGTTTTGCGTACAGCAGGCGCTCAGGGGCTGATGGCGAAGAACACGAAGGACGCGAAGATCACCAGGTGGACGATGCCCTGCAAAATGGTGGTGCGGCCCACCGCCAGCGACATCGAGCTGACCAGCAGGGTCAGCACCAGGAAGATGGTTTCCTTGTTTTCCAGGCCCAGGATCAGCGGCTCGCCCATCGCCACGAAGATCATCGCCACGGTGGG
This sequence comes from Chromobacterium sp. HL1, assembly GCF_057418835.1. Lineage (NCBI taxonomy): Bacteria > Pseudomonadati > Pseudomonadota > Betaproteobacteria > Neisseriales > Chromobacteriaceae > Chromobacterium > Chromobacterium sp. HL1. The sequence goes on along the minus strand of NZ_CP162399.1, from coordinate 4,369,426 downwards.
AATGGTCAGGCCGATGGAGGCCAGCGCCGAGCCCAGCGCCAGGTTGAGGCTGGTCTGCACCCGGTCCGCGCGCGCGGCGTTGGCGGCGGCCAGGCCTTCCGGCAGCAGCACCAGGGCGGCGATGATGATGCCCACCACGGCGGCCGGCGCGCCGGCGGCGGCCACGAAGCCTTCGATCGACGGCGACAGCAGCTTGGCCAGGCTGACCACGCCCACCAGGCAGACCAGCAGCAGCGCCAGGCTGGTCAGCGTGACTTTGACGGACGGCGGCGGCGCGTGCTCGTCCTCGCTGCGGCTGCCTTCCAGCAGGAAGTAGTCGCGGTGGCGTATGGTCTGCACAAAGACGAAGGCGCCGTACAGCACCAGCGACACCACGCCGGTGAAGGCCAGTTGCGAGGAGGACAGCAGCGGGCCGGGCTCGCTGGTGCCGTAATTGGGCAAGACCAGCGCCAGCACGGAGATGGCGGCCAGCACGGTCAGCGCCACCTTGGCGCCGCTAAGCTGGAAGTTCTGTTCGCGATGGCGCAGGCCGCCCAGCAGCAGGCAGATGCCGACGATGCCGTTGCAGGTGATCATGATGGCGGAAAAAATGGTGTCGCGCGCCAGCGCCAGCTTGCTTTCGCCGCCGGCCAGCATGAAGGAGACGATCAGCGCCACTTCGATCACCGTCACCGCCAGCGCCAGGATCAGCGTGCCGAACGGTTCGCCCACCTTGTGCGCCACCACTTCTGCGTGATGGACGGCGGCGAAGACGGTGCCGGCCAGCAAGACGGCCAGCAAGGCGGTGAACAGCGCGGAGGCGGCAAAGGTGGGCGCTGCCACGATTGCGGCCCAGGCGACAAGCGGGGCGGCGACGGTCCAGCGGGGAATGGTGGTCAGAGACATTGTTTTCCTTGTTATTGACGGATTGGAGTCAAGCCGCGGCGTGGGCGCCGACAGACGGGTGCTATCACTATACGAATCGGCCCGGGATCCCGCGACCCCTAAGAACCTGTTTACGATCTGCTGAGCGTCGTGAGACGTCACACGGCGAGTGCGCCTTCGAAATGCTCGTGTACCCCCTGTACATTCCGCTTTCTCAGCCGCAAGGTCTGGTCCCGCCTTAGCTCGCGAGATCGTAAACACGCCTTAAGAAGCTGTTCAACGCCTTGTCTGAGACGTGGAGCAGGCTTTAAGCGCGGCGGGGCGCCGAAGCGGGGGGCAAGAGCAAGGAGGCGCGACGTGCGCGCGAAGGATATAGACAATGGCAATTGGAACCGGTTCGCCAATGCCTAAAAAAAATGGCCGGAAATCCGGCCATTGGTTGAGAACGGAAGCGATCAGGCCGCGGTCGCCGGCTTCTCTTCGCGTTTCAGCCGGCGCAAGGCGCTCCACAAGGCCAGTGCGGCGGCCGTGCCCAGCAGCAGATTGACCAGCGGCATCGCCAGCCAGACGCCGTCCAGCGCCAGCCACAGCGGCAACAGCCACAAGGCCGGCAGCAGCAACAGGGTCTTGCCTATGGTCAGCAGCAGCGCCGCCCGCGTCATCGCCATCGCCTGCAGCGCGAGAATGCCGATGATCACCAGGCCGTCGAAGGGCATGGCCAGCAAGTGCAGGCGCAGCGCGTGGCTGCCGGCGGCGATCAGCGCCAGGTCTTCGCTGTTGTACATGCGCACGATCAGGGTGGGGAACAATTGCACCGCCGCCAGCGCGGTGAACCCCAGCAGCAGGGTGACGCGCAGGCCGTAGCGCAGCGCTTCGCGGGTGCGTTCCGGCCGGCCGGCGCCGGTGGAGTGGCTGAGCAGCGGCTGCAGGCCCACCGCCAGCCCGTGCACCACCAGGGTGAACAAGGCCTCGCTGTAGCCGGCGGTGGCGTAGGCGGCCACGCTCAGGTCCGTGCCCCAGCGCAGCAGCTGGAAGTTGTGGGCGAACATCAGCAAGGCCAGATTGAACTCCATCAGCAGGCTGGACAGGCCCAGCGCCAGGACGGGGCCGCAGCAGCGCCAGTCCAGCCGCAGGTGCGTCAAGCGCAGGCGCAGCCGCGCGTGGCGGGTGAAGAAATAGCCGAGGCCGCCCAGCATCACCACCGATTCGGACAGCAAGGTGGCCTGGGCCGAGCCGGCCAGACCCAGCTTGAACACGCCGACGAACAGGTAATTGAACACCACGTTCAACAGCGAGCCTATCACCATCAGCAGCGTGGCCAGCCGCGGGCGGCCGTCGTTGCGCAGCAGATAGGTGGCCACCATCTGGCCCATGGTGAACAGCGCGCCGCCCAGCATCCATTGCAGGTAGTTGCGCGCTTCCGCCATCACGATAGGCTGCTTGTCGGCTTGCAGCCATTGCAGCAGGGTGTCCAGATAAGTGAGGCCCAGCAGCGGGATGGCCAGGCTGATCAGGGCCAGCAGCGCCAGCGCCGCCAGCAGGGTGGAGCGCGCGCGATCATAGTCGCCGCCGCCTTGCAAAATGGCGATGCGGGTGGCCGCGCCCATGCTCAGCATGGCGCCCAGGCCCACTTGCATCATCACCAGCGGGTAGGCCAGCGAGATGGCCGCCAGGCCGTGGCTGCCGACGAAGTGGCCGACGAAGATGCCGTCTATGACCACGTAAAGGCCGGTGGCCAGCATGCCGGCGAGGGAGGGAATGGTGTATTGCCAGAACAGTTTGGACACCGGCAACGTGTCCAGATCGCGGTGGTTTGTCGTTGTGTGTGACATGGGTAGTGCCTAAGAAGAGTTTCAAAAGATCGAGGGACGCCAGGCCGGCGCGCCTTGCCTTGAGCGCGTCGAGTGTCGTCCGTTTAATTAATCAATCACGCTTGATTAATTAATCCTTTGAGGTAGCATTCGGGGAAAAGTTCAGAGGCGGATATGGCCAGGAAAACCAAGGAAGAATCGCAAAAAACCCGGGACGCGATCCTGGACGGCGCGGAGCGGGTGTTTCTGCGGCAGGGCGTGGCCAACGCCACCATGGCGCAAATCGCCGACGAGGCGGGGGTGTCGCGCGGCGCGGTCTACGGGCATTACGACAACAAGATGGAAGTGTGCCGGGCCATGGTGGACCGCGTGTTTGAACTGGACGCGCTGCGTTTCCCGGCGGAGCGGGCGTCGGCGGGCGAGACCCTGGTGGCGGTGGGCATGTATTACCTGCGCCAGTTCCACGAACCGGGGCCGGCGCAGCGGGTGACGGAGTTTCTGTACCACAAGTGCGAGCGCAACCGGGAGAACCGCGGCATCCTGCGCCGCCGCGAACTGATGGACCGCGCCACCATGCACTATGTGCGCCGCCAGCTGCGGCGCGCCATCGCCCAGGGCGAGCTGCCGCGGGATATCGAGGTGGGCATCGCCGCGGAGTTCCTGGTGCGCTTGTTCGAGGGCATGTACGGGATGCTGGACGGCGGCAAGGCGCCGTTCGCGGCCTGCGAGCGCATTCTGCGCGCGGCCTGGCAGAGCGTGGCGACGGTGGCGGCCTGGCGGGGCGGGGTCTGAGAAGCTGTTCAATGTCTGCTGCGCGTTGGCGGAATGGATAGATAAAGGGCGTTGAAACCGGCTACGAAATGCTTACGCGCCGTATGCGCGCTCCGCTCCTTCAGCGGTTTTCGCCTTGTCTCGCCTTAGCTTGCGAGACCGTGAACCCGTTCCGGGAACCCGTGCGAGGTCCGTCGCGCTACGGCCTGGTCAGGGGCTGGCGGCCCAGGCGGCCGCGCCCATGGCCGCCGCGGCGGGCGGCGTCCGCAGCCGCAATTGGCGCGGACTGAGGCCGAACATTTGCCGGCACAGCCGGGTCAGCGCGCTTTGATCGGAAAAGCCGCAGCTGGCGGCGATGTCGGCCAGCGGCCGGCCGCTGTGCTGGATGGCGTGGCAGGCGGCTTCCATCCGGGTGCGGCGGATGAATTCGCCGACGCTGGCCTGGAACACCCGCTTCATGCGGCGGTCCATCTGGCCGACGCTGAGGCCGGACAGATCGCACAGCTCCTCCAGGTGCAAGGGGCGGTCGAAATGGGTCTGGATGTGATCGACACAGGCGGCGAAGCGCTCGTCCAGCAGTTTTTCGCGGGTCAGTTCGGTCAGGTCTTTGGAGATGCAGACGAGTCCGAGCAGGCGGCCGTCCGGGTCGTGCAGCGATTGCTTGTTGGTCAGGCACCAGCCGGGCGCGCGGTCGTGGTAGACGGTGAGGTCCAGCCGGTTGCGCACCGGCCGCCGTTCAGAGAACACCTGTAAATCCTGGCTGCGGTAGCGGTTGGCCATGGCGCTGGGAAACAGTTCGTGCGCGGTCTTGCCTTCCGCCTGCCATTTGTTGCGCAGCGCGCAACGGCCGACGCAGCCCTCGCTCAAGGCCAGGTAGCGGCTGTCCAGGTCCTTGACCGCGAACACCACGTCGGGCAACTGATCGAACAAGGCCGCCATCGCCTGCATGGCGTTCAGATCGCTGACGATGTAGGGGCGTTGCGGCGGCATGGACATGGCGGGCGGCCTTTTAAGCGGTTTACGGTGTGTTGCGCTCCAAGGAAACAGCCGGCCGCCTGAGGCGGACCGGGCTATCCAATCTTGATGTCATTCATTAAGCATTGTTTGAAAACAAAATGCATTAATTCAACCCATTTTGCAAGTCCGCCGCGGACGGGCCGCGGCGGCTTGGTTTGGCGAGGCGGGCGCCGGGCTTTGAACCGGCCTGGGAGCCTGCTCACGGTCTCGCGAGCGAGGGCGGGGCAAGGCGAGAACCGCCGAGAAAGCGGGATGTGCAAACGGCACATGAGCATTTCAAAGCCGTACTCACCGCGTAAGGCCCCGCGCCGCAGATCGTAAACGGACTCTTAGTCGTAGCTGGCGCTGACCGTGACGTTGGCGAAGGGCTGACGCGCCTGCAGCGTCAGGTAGTACCAGCGGCCGGTTTGCGGCGCGGCGATGGCCACGCTTTCCTCGTTGCCGGCGACGGCGGACGCGTAGTCGTAATTGCCGGGCGTCGGGTAGCGGTCCAGCGCCACGTAGAGATCGACGTCGCCGCTGCCGCCGCTGGTCCACAGCTTGAGGTTGCGCGCGCCGGCCGGCAGCAGGATGGTGGCGTAGGCCGCGCCGGACGCGGAGGCGGAAAGGCCGCCGATGGAGCAGTTCTTGCCCAGATAGCTGGGCGAAGCCTCCTTGCACGGCGGCAGGCCGGGGTCGGACGGCAAGGGCGGCTGGCCGGCGGTGGTGGCGCTTTGCGCCCAGCTGGCGAACTCGGCGTCGTAGCGGCTGCCTATCAGCTGGATCTGGCTGCGGTAGCCGTTGTAATCGCCGCTGCGGAAGCGGGCGAGGAAGCCGTCCACGTCGCCGCGGTGGCGCTCCATCATGAAGCGGGTGGCCATATAACCCCAGCGATAGGCGCGGGTCACGTAGTCCGTCATGTCGTAGGTGTTGCCGAAGATCTGGCTCAAGGTGTAGTTGCCGCTGCGGGCGGCGTCGATGGCCGGCTGGTTGCCGTTGCCCAGCGACAGGTATTCGGCCAGCCCTTCAATCCACCAGACCGTGGGCAGACGGGTGCTGGTGCCGAAGTCGCCGTACATGTCGAAGCGGCCGTCCAGGTAGTGGATGTATTCGTGCTCCAGGTTCCAGACCTTGAAGGCGGGGCGCAGCCAGGAGGCTTCGTGGGCGATGAAGCGCGCCTGGTTGCCGGCCGCGGCCGGGTCGCCTTCCAGATACATGCCGCCGTTGTCGGTGCTGATGCCGTAGATTATGGAGGCGTATTTGGCGTAGTTGTTGTAGTCGTCGAACACCACCACTTCCAGCGAGCTGTTGTTGTCGTTGGCCACTGGCTGCTTGCGGGTCTGCAGCATCTGATGGAAATAGGACTCTTCTTTTTGCAGCAGCGCGCAGGAGGACTGCAGTTGCTCGGCGCTCATTTCCTGGGCGCGGATGCGGATGCTGGCGCTGCAGGTGTAGCGGTTGACCAGGATGGCGTCGGCGAGCCGGGTTTCGAAATTGCAGGTGCCGTAGTCGGCGCAGTTGGCGGCGTCGTAATACTTGACCGCTTCGGCGGCGGCCAGCCACAGCTCATTGTCGTTGCCGCTCATGCTGCTGCCGGACAGTATGGCCTGGGCTTGCGGCTTGATCGCCGGCTTCAGCGCCGGGTATTGCATGAAGCGCAGCCCTTCGCGGGTGGCGTCGCCCAGCTGGAAGGCGCTTTCGGTGCCGAGCAGGCTGCTCTTGTTGGACAGGGCGAAGCGGGTCAGCGCCGCCGAATAGCTGCCGTCGTTCTGCAGCAGCGGCGCGGCGTTGGCGCGGCCGTGGGCGTAGAAGAACACGGTCAGCGCGCCGGTGAAGCCTTGGTTGGCGGTGGTTTCGCGCAGGGACTGGGCGGCGTTGGGCTGGCTGGCGCTATTGGTGTAGCGCTGCACGATGGCGCGCATGCTGGGCAGGTAATAGGCCTCGTCCGCCATATTGGTGATCAGCTTCATCACCTCGCCGGCGGTGGTGGAGGCCTGGGCGTTGGCGGAGAACAGCGCGTTGCCGTCGGCCAGTTGCTTGATGCCGGGACGCAGCACGGCGAGCAGATTGGGGTCCAGCGCCGGCAAGGCGCCGCCGCTGGCCAGGTAGTAGCCGGCGCGCAGGTAGAGGGTGAGGTTGACCAGGGCCATGGAGCCGGCGTTGTAGGCGGCGGCCTCCTGAGCGAAGCGGCCGGCGACGGCGTTGAGATTGGCCGCGCTGTAAAGCGTGGCGGCCAGCTTGCTGTCCAGCGAGAACAGGCCGTAGGTGCAGGTGTAGTCGGGCAGGCCGGCCAGGTAGTTGGCCAAGGCCGCGCCGCTGTAGCCGGCCATGGCGCCGACATCCGGGCATTGCGCGACGGCGGCGCGTCGGATCAGCTTGCTTTTGGGCTTGCCGATCACCGTGCGGTCGTCCGGCAACTGGTAGCGGGATTGAGCGTCGCTTGGCGGACGCTGTTGCCATTGCCGCGGCGGCGGCGCTTGTTTCGGCCGGGCTTGCGCCTGGTGCGGTGCTTTTTGCAGCTTGGGCGCGGCCAGAGCCGGCTGCGCCAGCAAGGCGGCGGCCAGGCTCAGGCACAGGGCGGCGAGAGAAAGGGTCTGCATGGCTTGTCTCCGTATGTCGGGGCGTGTCCCCGATGGCGAGATCATGCCAATGGCACGGCGCGCTTTCTTGGCGCGCTTGAGCGTCCGCGCGCGCAGATTTGCCAAATCCGCGGCTGGAGACGGCGCGTCGGCGGAGGGGATTGCACGCAGGTGATTGACGCCGTCGCCGCGGAGCTATATTATCCGCCTCTCTCTGGAGGGGTTCCCGAGCGGTCAAAGGGATCAGACTGTAAATCTGACGGCTCTGCCTTCGAAGGTTCGAATCCTTCTCCCTCCACCAGATTCAACAAAAAAGCCAGGCTCTGCCTGGCTTTTTTGCGTTCCGCCGTCTCACAAGCCGAGGTGGCGCGCGTGGAAGCGCAACTGCTCCTCGATCAGGCTGGCGACGAAGTAATAGCTGTGGTCGTACTCGGCGTGGCGGTGCAGTTCCAGCGGGTAGCCGCAGGCCCGCGCCGCCTTCTCCAGCGCCTCAGGTTGCAATTGCACGTCCAGAAAGCTGTCGGCCAGACCAATGTCCACGCGCAGGGGCAGTTGCCGCGGCGCGTGCTTGAGCAGCAGGCTGGCGTCCCAGGCTTCCCAGGCGGCGCGGTCTTCGCCCAGATAGGCGGCGAAAGCCTTCTGCCCCCAGGGCGCGTTGACCGGGTGGCAGATGGGGCTGAACGCCGATGCCGAGACATAGTCCTGCGGCCGCTTCAGCGCGCAGATCAGCGCGCCGTGGCCGCCCATGGAGTGGCCGGCCACCGCGCGCAGCCCGGTGACGGGGAAGTTGGCCTCGATCAGCGCCGGCAGTTCCTGGCTGACGTAGTCGTACATCCGGTAGTGACGGTCCCACGGCGCCTGGGTGGCGTTCAGGTAAAAGCCGGCGCCCTGGCCCAGATCGAAAGCTTCGTCGTCCGCCGCCTCCGCGCCGCGCGGGCTGGTGTCCGGCGCGACGATGGCCATTCCCAGTTCCGCGGCGACGCGTTGCGCGCCGGCCTTTTGCATGAAGTTCTCGTCGGTGCAGGTCAGGCCGGACAGCCAGTACAGCACCGGCACGCGCCGGTTGGCGCCGGCCTGCGGCGGCAGGTAGACGGCGAAGCGCATCCGGCAGCCCAGCGTCGTCGAATCATGCAGATACTGCCGATGCCAGCCGCCAAACGATTTGTTGGCGCTGATGTTTTCCAGGTTCACGCGGCTCTCCGGCTCAGTAATGGATCACGGAACGGATGCTCTTGCCCTCGTGCATCAGATCGAAGGCTTCGTTGACGCGCTCCAGCGGCATGGTGTGGGTGATGAAGTCGTCCAGGCGGAATTCGCCCTTCAGATAACGCTCCACGTAGTCCGGCAGCTCGCTGCGGCCGCGCACGCCGCCAAAGGCGGAGCCGCGCCATACCCGGCCGGTGACCAGCTGGAACGGGCGGGTGGAGATTTCCTGCCCGGCGCCGGCCACGCCTATGATCACCGATTCGCCCCAGCCCTTGTGGCAGCACTCCAGCGCCGCGCGCATCACCTTGACGTTGCCTATGCATTCGAAGGAGAAGTCGACGCCGCCGTCGGTCATGTCCACGATCACGTCCTGGATGGGCTTATCGAAATCGTTGGGGTTGACGCAATCGCTGGCGCCCAGCTTTTTCGCCAGCTCGAACTTGCTCTCGTTGATGTCGATGCCGATGATGCGGCCGGCGCCGGCCATGCGCGCGCCGATGATGGCGGACAGGCCGATGCCGCCCAGGCCGAAGATGGCCACGCTGTCGCCGGCCTTGACCTTGGCGGTGTTGATCACCGCGCCCATGCCGGTGGTGACGCCGCAGCCCAGCAGGCAGACCTCTTCCAGCGGCGCGGCCGGATTAACCTTGGCCAGCGAGATTTCCGGCAGCACCGTGTATTCGGCGAAGGTGGACGTGCCCATATAGTGATAGATGGGCTTGCCGTCCTTGGAGAAGCGGGTGCTGCCGTCCGGCATCAGGCCCTTACCCTGGGTGGCGCGGATCTTCTGGCACAGATTGGTCTTGCCGGACAGACAGAATTTACACTCGCGGCATTCCGGGGTGTACAGCGGGATCACGTGATCGCCCACCGCCACGCTGCTGACGCCGGGGCCGACGGATTCGACGACGCCGCCGCCTTCATGGCCCAGGATGCAGGGGAACACGCCTTCCGGGTCTTCGCCGGACAGGGTGAAGGCGTCGGTGTGGCAGACGCCGGTGGCCACCATCTTCACCCGCACCTCGCCGGCGCGCGGCGGCTGCACTTCCACTTCTTCTATGCTCAGCGGCTGGCCGGCGGCCCAGGCCACGGCGGCCTTGCACTTGATGATGTCCTGGCTCATGAGCCCTCCTTGGTGTTGGATAGCCGCCGCGGGCCATAGGCCGGGCGACGGCAAAACTTTGATTGTATTTCTCGGGTTTGAATAGATAATCGTGGCAATTGGTAAATGATTTTTTCCGAGGTGGAATAATGCTGGGTTGGGAAGGCATCTGCGAATTCGTCAGCGTGGCGGAACAGGGCAGTTTCACCAAGGCGGCCCTGGCGCTGGGCATTTCCGTCGCCCAGGTCAGCCGCCAGGTCACGCAGCTGGAGCAGCGCTTGGGCGCCAAATTGCTGTACCGGACCACCCGCCATCAGGCGCTGACCGAGATCGGCGCGTTGTATCTGCGCCACTGCCGGCAGCTGCTGGATTCGCTGGAGGAGGCGGAACAGGCGATCTCGCGCCATCAGGCGCAGCCGCAGGGCAAGCTCAAGCTGACCGCGCCGCTGGCTTACGGCCAAAGCCATATCGCGCCGCTGTTGACCCGTTTCCTGCAACGCCATCCGCAGCTGGAGGCGAGCTTGAACCTGTCCAACGAGGTGCTGGACCTGGTGCAGGACGGTTACGATCTGGCGATCCGCATCGGCCATCTGAGCGACTCCACGCTGATGGCGCGGCGGCTGGCCTCGCGCCGGCACCATGTCTGCGCCGCGCCGGCCTACCTGGAGCGCTGCGGCGCGCCCTTGGAACCGGCGGACCTGGAGCGCCACAACTGCCTGTCTTTGAGCGGCGAGCACTGGCATCTGCTGGACGGCGGCCGCAGGCGGCAGGTGCGGATCAAGGGCAGCTTGCGCTGCAACAGCGGCCACGCGCTGGCGCACGCGGCGCGGCTGGGCCTGGGGCTGGCGCAATTGCCGGATTACTACGTCGCCGCCTATTTGAGCAGCGGCGAGCTGATCGAGGTGCTGGCCGATTACCGCGAGCCGGAAGAGGGCATCTGGGCTTTGACGCCGCATAACCGCCAGCTGTCGCCCAAGGTTCGGCTGCTGATGGACTTTCTGGCGGACTCCCTGACCGACGATCCGCTGGCCTTGCCGGAATAGCCGGCCGCTTTCGCGGTTGCCAAGCCCGGGCGCAGTGGCAATAATCGCGCATTCGATTTTTAGGCGGGAGCGCGGAAATGTTGGCGATTGGCGAATGCAGGGTGGAGCGGCTGGTGGTGCACCGGGTGGGCAATGCCGCGCGCGGCGAGGGCGCGCGCCTGTCCGAGCGGGCCAGCTCCGTGGACGAGGAAGTGTCCTCGCTGTTGCTGGGCGGTTATCTGAAGAACATCGTGTCGGACAAGCGCCAGCATCAGTTTTTCCATGAGTCCGACCTGAATCTGAACGAAATCTACCATTACACCCGGCAGTTCTTCCGCGGCGAGCTGGATTTCCTGGCGGTGTCCCAGCGCATCGCCAAGCATTTGTACGCGCGTTCGCAGCATCCCAACATCAACGCCGGCGATCTGCTGGTGATCCTGTTTTCCGGTCTCAACGACGGCGATCGCGAACTGCGCGCGCTGGGGGTGTTCAAGTCCGAAATCCGCGACGACTTCCTTACCGTGGTGGAGTCCGGCGACGTGTTCGACATCAGCCACGCGTCCGGCATCAATCCGCGCTTGATCGACAAGGGCGCGCTGATCCTGGAGCACGGCCCCACGGTCTACGCGGTGGACCGGCTCAGCCGCGAGGCCAAGTTCTGGCTGGACGATTTCCTGAAAGCGATGCGGGTGCCGGACAAGGCGTCCAGCAGCAAGATGATGGCCAGCGTGGTGGAGCAGCTGTCGGAGGAGATAGAGGACCCGCTGCAACAGGCGCGTTTCAAGGATGAATTCCTCAATCTGGTGAGCAGCGAGGAAGACGTGTCGGCCCGCCAACTGGCCAGCGCCGCCGAGAAGTTCGTGCCGCGCGAGCAGGTGGACCAGGCCATGGGCTCCGCCGCCGAATCCTACGGCTTCGCGCTGGACGAGGAGGCGAAGCTGCCGGCCAAGGGCATGGCGCGGCAGCTGGAAAAAACCCTGTCCAAGTACGGTGTCGGCCACGGCATCAGCGTGCTGCTGCCCACGGGCATCACGTTGAAGAATATTCAGTCGCAGAACGACGGCGAGGGCGAGTTGACCCTGACCCTGCGCCTGAACAAGCGCGGCTGACCGCCCGCGGAGTCTTGCCGCGCCGGGCTAGAGGCCCGGCGCGAAACCGTCCGCCAGATTTCAGGCCAGGGGGCGTTGCCGCCTGGTCCTGCGCTAAGCTGTTCAAAGTCCGCTGCGCGGATAAAGCCTTGCACGGCGAGTTCAGCTTAGCCATGCCCATTCCCTCCTTGTGATTCCGCTTGCTGCGCCATAAGGCCTGGTCTTGCGCTTGCTCGCAGGCGCTTATTGTTTCCCTTTCCCAATCCATTGCCGGCCGCGTTTGACCATGCCGCTTGGAGTCCGCGTGCGCGTTTGACGCTTTCCATTCGTGATGATGCCGGTTTTTAATGTTTAATTGATTCCTGTTTTTATATTGTAAATATATTTAAAAAACAAAAATGACAATTGGATTTGTTTTTAAGATAAATCCTATATTTGATTTCAGCGGATTTTCTTATCATGGCGTCTACAAGCCCTAAATAGAACGGCGTGATTCAGTTTGATTCCACACCCGAGCAGGCGTCTCCGGAACGATGACCATAGGACGCGCGGGTGTGCTGCGCGCTGTGAATTGAACCGATATGGCCGGCTCATTGAATGACGGATCTTGCTTGGCGATGTCAATTAAGCGGCAGCGGCAGCGTGGTTTCCCGCCGCTGCCGGGCGAGGGCGGAGACGCTTGCCGGACCGGGTTTTCGGCCTTGAATGATTTTTTTAGATTCATTGACCTTGGCCGCGTCCTTCCGGCAATGTGCCGCCACATTGTCATTATCGAATTAGCTAAAGCAATTCCGGAAATTAAGCTGATCAATCGTATGCTTTTTGGGATGTTGAAACGTGACAGCGCGCCAACGCGGGCATGGCGGATATTCAGCTGTCGGTATTCCAAATGGTAGGGAATCCATGGAAAATCTTAATGTCATGGTGGTGTCCGGATCATCGCGGGACAATGAGCGCCTTCAGCGCATGCTGTCGCAGGCCGGCATTCGCAATATTCGCCATTGCGGCCATATTCGCGAGGCGGAACAGCAATTGCTGCGCGAGCCGGTGGATTTGCTGGTGTGCGATATTCAGATGCCGGACGGCGGCGGCGCCGAATTGATCGCCAAGGTGCATGCCGGCGTGCGTCGCGGCGAACTGGCCGACGCGCCCATGCTGTTGTGGCACAGCGCCGCGGGCAAGCTGTTGCAGGAGTCGCACGTCAGGCTGGCGCGCGAGGCCGGCTTCAACTACGTCTGGGCGGCGCATCCGACCATGGACGACGGCGAATGCGCGCAGTTTTTGCGCCAGGTTGAACTGGCGCGCGCGGCCATGGCCGAGGCGGCCAGAGTCAACGGCGTGCCGGGACGCTTGGGAACCCGGCCCTTCAGCGAGCAGGAGGTGATCGAGGCCTTGTGCTCCAAAGGCAATATCTCGATAGACCTGCAACCGCAGGTGCGCTTGAGCGACGGGGTGGTGGTCGGCGCCGAGGCGCTGGCGCGCTGCATGCACCCGACGCGGGGCAATATCCGGCCATCGGTGTTTCTGCCGGTGGTGAGCAAGCTGGGGCTGGATCTGCTGCTGTTCTTCCATGTGCTCAGCGGGGTGATCTCCACCCAGCAGGCGCTGAACGCGAAGGGCGTGCGCTTGCCGATTTCCATCAACGCGTCGGCGGCCACCCTGGCGTCGCCCAATCTCGTGCGCGAGATCACCATGCGCTGGGACAAGACCAAGCTGGAACGCTCGCTGCTGGTGATCGAGCTGACGGAAAACCTGGAGCCGGAAATCGGACTCGATTTGATGGTGGCGCTGAACCAGCTGCGCGCCAATGGTTTCGACATTGCCTGCGACGATTACGGCATAGGCATCTCCTCGCTGAAGATGTTGTCCGCCATGCCGTTTTCGTCCTTGAAGCTTGATCAATTATTCGTCGCCTCGATGCTGGAGAGCTCGCGGCATTATGAAATCGTCCGCTCCTCCATCCTGCTGGGCAAGGAGTTGAATCTGCAGGTGGTGGCCGAGGGCGTGGAGAGCACGCGCCACGTCAAGGCCTTGCGGGAGATGGGCTGCGAGACCGGCCAGGGCTTCGGCCTGTACCGCCCGATGGCACCGTCGCGCTATATAGAGCTGGCGCGGCAGGCGCCGGAGGAGTGGAGCGCGCGCGGCGCGGGCGATTAGGCGCGGCCCCAAGGCGTTCCGCCGGGACAGGGGATGCGGCGGGAAGCGAATTGGTCAACTTTAACGAGAACGGCATGAGAAAAAGAATATCGCTGATGATTCTGGATGACCATGACGTGGTCAGGGTGGGGCTGGAGGCCAAGCTCAAGCAATACCCGGAGTTCGAGATTGTCGGCAGTTTCGCGCAGAGCACCCAGTTGCTGGCGGTTTTCCGCAAGCGGCTGCCGGATGTCTTGTTGATGGATTTCTCCCTGGGCAGCAACGAGGTGGACGGGCTGAACCTGATTCAGTCCATCAATGTCCGTTATCCGGAGTGCAAAGTCCTGGTGCTGTCGTCGGTGGACCTGGTGGGAACGGTCAATCTGATGCTGCGCGCGGGCGCCAGGGGTTTTTTCAGCAAGTCGCAGCCGGTGGACGCGCTGGCGGGCGCCATCCACAGCGTTTATGCCGGGCGGGTGTACCTGACCGTCAAGATGATGAGCGAGATGAATCTCTTGCTGTCGGGCGACATCAAGCTGGAGGAGGGGCGGACGCTGGACCCGTATGCGCGTTTGTCGCCGCGGGAGCGCGAGGTGGTGCGCTGCTGTCTGGACGGCATGAGCACCAGCCAGATCGCGGAGAAGTTCTCGCGCAGCATCAAGACGGTCAGCACTCAGAAAAAAGCGGCTTTCCAGAAACTGGGCATCAATACGGACAGGGAGTTGTTTTTATTGAACTCCAAATTGGAGTAGCGGTGCGATTTCAACATTTGAGCGGCCTGCTCGTCCTGTGCGGCGTTTTGTCCGCTTGCGCCGACCAGGGCAGCAAGATCCCGCTGAGCCGGGAGGAAGAGGCCTGGGTCAGCCGGAATCCGGTGGTGGACGTGTACGTGCTCAGGTCCAAACCGGCGGCCAAGCGCAAGAACAGCAACGTCCATTACAAGGGGGTCGAGGCTTTTTTCCTGCAATACGTCAGCGAGAAAAGCGGTTTGCGCTTCAATATCGTGCAAGTGCATTCGGCGCAGGCCCTGATCGAGGCCAGCGGCAATGGGCGGGCGATGATGCTGGCCAGCATCAATCAGGACGCGATCGGCGAACTGAACCTGAACAAGAATTACTACTTCACCCAGCCGTATTCCTCGCAGCCCTTGATGGCGATCACGCGCCGCGACTACCCGGTGGTGTTCAACCACGACAATCTGCACGGGCGCAAGCTCGCCTTCATCTTCAACGACAACTCGCGCTCCTGGCTGTTGGGCGATCACGCCAACCCGGACCTGGTGGCGGCGGAGACGCCCACTCAGGCCTTGCTGGCGATCCAGGACCGGAGGGCGGACATCGGCCTGGTGCCGGAAAGCTATGCGCGCTTCCTGCTGAATTACCGCTTCCCCGATCTGAGCAGCTCCGGCGCGCTGCCCGGCTATTACGCCATTTACCGGATGGGGGTCAGCAAGCATCAGCCCTTGCTCTACGCCATCCTGCGGCGCAGTCTGGACACGATGTCGGCCGACGACGTCGACGCCGCCCGCTCCGCCTGGGAGGAGCAAGTGGCGCCGCGGCCGTCCGTCTCCAGCGTGTTCAGGAGTTACGCCGGCGAAGGCACCCTGCTGGTGCTGCTGTTCTTCGTCCTGCTGCTGGTGATACGCACCACCACCTTGCTGCTGCGCAAGGCGAGGACGGGCGAAGCGGCCAAGAGCGAGTTTCTGGCGGTGGTCAGTCATGAAATCCGCACGCCGATGAACGCCATCATCGCCGCCGGCGAACTGCTGCAGACCATGTCCTTGGGCGAGAAACAGCGGGAGCTGGTGCTGCAATCCAATCTGGCGGCCAGCAGCCTGCTGCAACTGCTCAACAATATTCTCAACGCCTCGCGGCTGGACGCGGGCCAGGAAAGCCTGGACCCGTCCTTCGTCAACGTCGGCTCCATTCTGGAAGACCAGGTCAGGCTGTACGCCTTGGCGGCCAAGATGAAGGGGCTGGAGCTGCGCTACGTCCATGCACTGCCGGAGCGCGCCTTCTGGCTGGACGCTTCGCATTTGCAGCGGGTGCTGCACAATCTGATGTCCAACGCGATCAAGTTCACCGACAAGGGCACGGTCACGTTGAAGGCGGACTTGCGCCGCGGAAAATCAAGCCGCAAGCGCGGCGTGCTGGTGTGCCAGGTGATAGACACCGGCATAGGCGTGCCGCTGGCGGCGCAGAAGAATATTTTCGACGCTTTCGTGCAGGCGGATTCCGTCGCCACCCGCAAGTTCGGCGGTTCGGGGCTGGGGCTGAGCATCTGCAAGCGTTTGGTGGAGTTGATGCAGGGGCGCATCACGCTGGACAGCGACGGCGCGTCCGGGACCATTCTCACCATCAAGCTGCCGGTGCGTTTGGGGCCGGCGCTGGTCAAGGAGGCGGCGGAGGAAGAAGCCTCCGGCCCGCCGCAGGCGGTGGGGCAGGGGCAGCTGGTGCTGGTGGTAGAAGACCATCCGGCCAATCAGCTGATGATTTGCGAGCAGCTGCGCCAATTGGGCTGCCGCGCCACGGTGGCCAGCACCGGCATGAGCAGCTTGTCCATCCTGAAGGAACACCCGGAGGTGCGCTTGATCCTGATGGACTGCAGCCTGCCGGACATCAGCGGTTACGAGGCGACGCGGCGCATCCGCGCATGGGAGCGCGAGGAGGGCGGCGTCTTGCTGCCCATCGTGGCGATTTCCGCGGCCAATGACGATCTGCACCGGGAACGGTGCATGGACAGCGGCATGAACGGCGTGCTGGTCAAGCCCCTGCGGCTCAGGGATTTGCAGCATATCTTGCTCATGTGGCTGCCGGACGCGGCGCCGGTCTCCGAGGCCGTCGAATCTCCGCCCCAGGTCAGCGGTCTATGGCAGATGTTCATCGAGCATAACGAGCGCGATTACCGCCAGGCGGTGCGGGCGGTCCAGCACGCTCACTGGTCCACGGCCAGCCAGCATCTGCACCGGATCTCCGGCGCGGCCTTGACCATGGAGCAGCCCGAGCTGGCGGAATTGGCGCGGGAACTGGAGGGCATGCTGTTGCAGGGCGGCGCGGAAGGCTTGGAGGAGCGCATGGACGCTTTGCGCGCGATGCTGGACCAACTGGCCACGCAGACGCCGCCGGCCGGGAAATGAAACCGGGCGGCGGCTGGGTGGGCTATCGTTTCAGCCCTAAAAGATAGAGCACTGGTTCTTAGGCTTGCAGCGCCAGCGTGCCGCTGCGGCCGGGAATCTCTCCCATCACCACGCGGCCGGCGGGCAGCGCGGCCGCGTCCAGGCTGCTGAACAGCTCGATGCAGCTGCACAGCTGATAGCCCTGGGCTTGCCAGCCCACCAGCAGATGCTCGAAGGTATAGCCCAGACGCAGGCCTTCCAGCTCGGCGTGCAGGGTGTACACATGGCCGGTGGCCGGCGCTTCTTCGGTCAGCGCCAGGATATGGTGATGGACGTTGTCGGCGGTGAGGCCGTCCAGGCCTATCAATTCGTCCAGCGTCGGCAGCGTGGTGGGCAGCTGCGGCACGCCCAGGGGCTGGCCGGCGGCGTCCACCGGCTGGAAGGGGTGGCTGCCGCGGCCGTCGGACGCGTAAAGCATGCCCAGTTCGCGCTCATAGGCCAGCGCTGCGTCGTTGATCTGCCAGCCGGCCGCGCCGTGGGTGCGCGCCGGCTCGCCGAAGATCTGTTCGAAGCGCTCGGCCGCCTTGCGCATTTCGGCGCGGGTCCAGGCGGCGTCCTTGCCGGCGACGTAATCCTGCCACTTGATGTGGTCCCAGGTGTGAATGCCGACCTCGAAGCCCTGCGCGCGCACTTCGCGCATCAGTTCCGCCTCGCGCTTGCCGATGTCCGGGCCGGGCAGCACGGTGCCGTAGAGCAGGGTGCGGATGCCGTAGTGCTCCACCACCGAGGTGCGCGACACCTTGGACAGGAAGCCGGGACGGAACACCCGTTTGATTGCGCGGCCGGTGTGGTCCGGGCCCAGGCTGAACAAAAACGTGGCCTTGGCGTGATGCTGCTGCAGCATGTGCATCAGCCGCGGCACACCGTCGCGGGTGCCGCGCCAGGTGTCGACGTCGATTTTAAGGGCGAGTTTTTTCATGGGGTATCTCTGAAACCGGCGCCGGGCTTTCTATCTCGCCTGGCGCCGGGAGCCGCTTACTCGGACAGGTCGCGGCTGGCTGCTACTTGGTCGCGGTAGTAGTCGTAGATGCCGCGCAGCGCGTCGGCCATGGTCACGCTCGGTTTCCAGTCCAGGTCCGCCATGGTGTTGGCGATCTTGGGCACGCGGTTCTGCACGTCCTGATAGCCTTTGCCGTAGTAAGCGCCGGAGGTGGTTTCCTCAATCTTCACCTTGTCGGCGTTCAGCTGGTATTCCGGGTAGACGCGGGCCAGGTCCAGCATCATCGAGGACAGTTCGCGGATGGAGTAGTTGTTGGCCGGGTTGCCGATATTGTAGATCTGACCGGAAGCCTTGCCGTCCTGGTTTTCGATGATCTTCATCAGCGCGCTGATGCCGTCGTCCACATAGGTGAAGGCGCGCTTTTGATGGCCGCCGTCCACCAGCTTGATGGTCTCGCCGCGCACGATGTGGCCCAGGAACTGGGTGATCACGCGGCTGGAGCCTTCCTTCGGCGTGTTGATGTTGTCCAGGCCGCCGCCGATCCAGTTGAACGGGCGGAACAGGGTGTAGTTCAGGCCTTCCTGCATGCCGTAGGCGTGAATCACGCGGTCCATCAGCTGTTTGGAGCAGGAGTAAATCCAGCGCGGCTTGTTGATCGGGCCGCAGATCAGCTCGGAGTTTTCCGGGTCGAACTCTTCGTCATGGCACATGCCGTAGACTTCCGAGGTGGACGGGAACACCAGATGTTTCTTGTACTGCACGCACTGGCGCACGATGGGCAGGTTGGCTTCGAAGTCCAGTTCGAACACGCGCAGCGGATTGTTCACATAGGTGGACGGGGTGGCGATGGCCACCAGCGGCAGCACCACGTCGCACTTCTTCACGTGGTACTCGATCCACTCCTTGTTGATGGTGATGTCGCCTTCGAAGAAGTGGAAGCGCGGATGATCTTTCCACTCGGCCACGCGGTCATCGTGCATGTCCATGCCGTAGATGTGCCAGTCGGTGGTTTCGATGATGCGCTTGGTCAGGTGGTGGCCGATGAAGCCGTTGACGCCGAGGATCAGTACTTTTTTCATTGAGATTTCCTTCATCGCCCCCCGGAAGGGAGCTGTGATTTGCATGTGTATTCCGTGAGTCCGCCGCCTCAGGCCAGCGTCAGCGCCAGTGTCGTCGCCGGATCCAGCGCCGCGCCGTCCAGCGTGGCGGACAGAACCTTCAGGCGGCCGCCGTCCACGGCGTCCAGCCACAGCGCGCCGTGTTCTGAGTGTAGCCGGGCCGCTTGCAATTGCTGGCCGTGGCCGCCGGCGCGCAGGGTTTTCCAGATCACCAGCCGTCCGCCTTCGGTGTCGGCGAAGGCGCCCGGGAACGGGTGGGTCAGCGCGCGCACGAAGTTGTGCAGCTGGGCGGCGCCGGCCCGCGGATCGATGCGGCCGTCTTCCGGCTTGCGGCCGCCGAAATAGCCGCCCTGGCTCAAGTCCTGCCGGCGGAACTCGGTCTGACCGGCGAGCAGGGCCGGCAGGCTGCGGGCCAGCACCATTTCCGCGGCCACGGTGACCTTGGCGAACACTTCGTCGGCGTTGTCGTCCGGCAGAATGGGCACCGCCATCTGGTCGACGACGGGGCCGTTGTCCGGTTTGACGTTCATCACGTGCAAGCTGGCGCCGGTTTCGGTTTCGCCGTGGATGATGGCCCAGTTGATCGGCACCCGGCCGCGGTATTTGGGCAGCAGCGAGCCGTGCATATTGAAGGCGCCGCGCGCCGCGGATTCCAGCAGCGGGGCCTTCAGCATGTGGCGGTAATAAAAAGAGAACAGGAAGTCCGGCCGCGCGGCCTGCACTTGGGCCAGCGTTTCCGGCGTGTTCGGGTCGTCCGGGGTGATCACCGGAATGCCGTAGTCGCGGGCGACTTGCTCCACGCTGGCGAACCAGATGTTTTCCTTGGGATTATCGCGGTGGGTGACCACCAGCGCCACTTCCACGCCGCCGCCGATCAGCGCCTTCAGGCAGCGCACGCCGACATTGTGATAAGCGAAGACCACGGCTTTCATGGCTTGTCCTTTTGCTCCAGCACCGCGCCGATCACATAGCGCGGCCTGTCCCGCACTTCCTGGTAGATGCGGCCGATGTATTCGCCAAGCAGGCCGATGCCGAACAGCGCGATGCCGATCAGCAAGAAGGCGATGGCGAACAGGGTGAACAGGCCGCCCACTTCCGGTCCAACGATGAGGCGGCGCAGCACCAGATAGACCACCAGCACGCCGGAGCCGGCGGAAACCAGCATGCCCAGCAGCGAGAACAGCTGTAGCGGCACGATGGAGAAGCCGGTCATCAGGTCGAAGTTCAGGCGGATCAGGCTGTACAGCGAATACTTGGATTCGCCGGCGAAGCGCTCTTCATGGCCGACGGTGACTTCGGTCGGGTTCTGCGCGAACTGATAGGCCAGCGCCGGGATGAAGGTGTGCAGTTCGTTGCACTGATTGATGGTGTCGATGATGCGGCGGCTGTAGGCGCGCATCATGCAGCCCTGGTCGGTCATCTTGATGCGGGTCAGCTTCTCGCGCAGGCGGTTCATCGCGCGGCTGGCCAGATGGCGCCACAGACTGTCGTTGCGCTGGCGGCGGATGGAGCCGACGTAGTCGTGTCCCTTGTCCATTTCCGCCAGCAGCAGCTTGATGTCCTCCGGCGGGTTCTGCAAGTCGGCGTCCAGCGTCACCACCCGCTCGCCTCGGCTGTATTCGAAGCCGGCCAGGATGGCGCGATGCTGGCCGAAATTGCCGTTGAACAGCACTACCCGGGTCACGTCCGGGCGCAGGTCGAACTGCGCGGCGAGCATGGCCGGGCTCTTGTCGCGGCTGCCGTCGTTGACGAAGACGACTTCATAACGTACTCCCAGCGCGTCCAGCGCCGGGTAGAGGCGGTCGAACAGCGCCGGCAGCACGTCCTGCTCGTTGTATACCGGGATGACGACGGAAAGATCGATTACGCTTTTCATAATGTTTTATACGCTCAGCACGGGCTTCAGCACGCCGCTCACGGCAGCGCACACGCGTTCCACGTCCTCGTCGGCCATGGCCGGGAACAGCGGCAGGGTGACGGTGCGGCGGCCGATGTCTTCCGCCACAGGGAAGTCGCCCGGCTGGAAGCCCATCTCGCGGAACAGGGTGAACAAATGCATGGCGGGGTAGTGCACGCCCACGCCTATGCCCAGGTCTTTCATCCGGGCGATGAATTCGCCGCGGTCCATGCTCATCCGATCCAGCGGCAGCAGCGGCTGGAACATATGCCAGTTGCTCTGGGCCATGTCCTCCAGCGGCAGCTCGCAGCCCAGCTCGCGGTCGAAATGGCGGAAATACAGCGCGGCCAGTTCGCGGCGGCGGGCGTTGAAGCCTTCCAGCCGCGGCAGTTGGCCCAGGCCGATGGCGGCGGCGATGTCGGTCATATTGGACTTGCCGCCCAGCACGTCCACGTCCATGCCGCCGTCGGCGTGGCGGGTCACGCCCTGCAGCCGCAGCTTCTCGAACAGGCGCGCCTCGTTCTCGTCGTTCAGCACCAGGCAGCCGCCTTCGCCGCTGGTCATGTTCTTGTTGGCGTGGAAGCTGAAGGACACCAGATCGCCGTCGCTGCCGATGCGGCGGCCGCGCCAGTTGGCGCCCATGGACTGGGCGGCGTCCTCCACCACGCGCAGACGGTGGCGCTTGGCGATGTCGTACAGGCGGTCGCGATCCACCGGCAGGCCGGCCAAGTCCACCGGGATGATGGCGCGGGTGCGCGGCGTGATCGCCCGTTCCGCCAGGTCCAGATCGATATTGCGGCTGGCGCGGTCGGCGTCGACGAACACCGGCTTGGCGCCCACCTTGAGAATGACGTTGGCGGTGGCCACCCAGCTCAGCGGGCAGGTGATCACCTCGTCGCCGGGGCCGACGCCGGCCACCTGCAAGGCCATTTCCAGCGCGGCGGTGGCGGAGGCCACCACCCGCACCGGGCGGCCGCCGACATGGGCGGACAACTCGGCTTCCAGTTGGCGGGACTTGGGACCGGTGGTGATCCAGCCGGAGCGCAGCACCTCGCCGACGGCGGCGATGGTGGCTTCGTCGATGTCCGGGCGGGTAAACGGTAGAAAATCCATATTCAAACCCTGAAAATTAGCCACGGAAGCACACGGAGATGCACGGACAAAAACAGTCATTCAAATTCGTTTTGCGCCATTGAATCTTGTCGGCTGCTGAGCGGGCGTTTTATTTTCCGTGTCATTCCGTGTGTTTCCGTGGCAAAAATAAGCCTTAACTACGTGCCACCAGCACCACGCCGATGATGATGACGCCGATGCCGATCAGTTTCTGCGCGCTCAAGGCCTCGCCGAACAGCCAATAGGCCAGCAGCGCGTTGACCACGTAGCCGATGGACAGCATGGGATAAGCGATGCTGACCTCCACCCGCGACAGCGCCATGATCCAGACCACCACGCTGACCACGTAGCAGGACAGGCCGCCGACGATGGGCAGATTGGTGGCCAGCGACCAGCCTATCGGCAACACGTTGGCGGCGGAAAAGTCAAAGTGGCCGATTTGGCGCACGCCGGCCTTCAAGCATAGCTGGGCGGCGGCGTTGAGCAGCACGCCGAGCAGAATCAGGCCGAATTCGATCAACTTCATATTAGAAGGGGTCCAAAGGTTGGCGGTTTCACGGCTTGGCCACGACGAGGCGGCGCGGATCTTGGTAGACCACCCGCATCGGCAGGCCCTGGGCTTGCAGTTCCTGATAGGTGGCGGGGTCGGTCATCGCCAGCGCGCGCGGCGCGGCCTTCCAGGCGGCGACGAATTGTTCCAGCCGCGGCATCCAGCGCTGCGGCTCCTGACCTTCGCCAAACTCGAACTCGTCGACGAACTGCACCAGGGTGACCGGGCGGCCCAGGTAGAAGGGGAAGGTCTGATCGTAATAGCGCACCGAGAACACCGGGGTGTCCTGCCCCAGATAGGGCTGAATCTGGCGCACGATTTCCTTGCTGCCCTTCAGCCGGCCGTAGCTGTCGTGGCCGGCGGCGGCGACGCTGACGGCGAGCAGGCTGCCGAAGGCCAGCCAGCACAGCGCGGCCAGTTTGCGCTCGCGGCCCAGCAAACGCCAGGCGACGACGGCGCAGACCAGGAACAGCAGCGCGGCGGCGACGACGAAATGGGCGAAGCCGTGCAGCACGCCGAGCGGGATGTCCTCGGACGCGAAACGGTCGACGAAGGGGTAAAGACCAAGCGCGGCCAGCCACAGCAGCAGCGCCGGCAGCAGGTGCTTCTTCAGCGCGGCGGCCGGCATGCGCAGCAGCGTGGGCGCCAGCAGCAGCGCCAGCGCCGGGAACATCGGCAGGATGTAGGACGGCAGCTTGGAGCTGGACTTGCTGAAGAAGGCGAAGATGAAGACCGACCAGATCAGCAGCAGGCGGCCGGCGCGCAGCCGCGCGCCCGGCTCGCGCCAGCCGTCGCGGCACAGCGCCGGCAGCAGGCTGGTCCAGGGCAGCAGGCCCAGCAGCAGATAGGGCACGAAATACCACGGCGCGCCGGTGCGCTTGTGCTCGGTGGTGAGGAAGCGCTCCAGGTGCTCGCGGATGAAGAAGAAATGCGCGAAGTCGGGATTGCGCTGGGACACCAGGATGAACCAGGGCGCGGTCAGAAGCAGGAACAGCGCCAGGCCGCTCAGCCAGTGCATGCGTTTCCAGAAGCCCCATTGCCAGTTGAGCAGGCTGTACAAGACCAGGGTGGCGCCGGGGATCAGCAGGCCGATCAAGCCCTTGCTCAGCGTGGCGGCGGCCATCGCCGCCCAGGTCAGCCACATCCAGTGGCGCGTTTCGCGCGGGCCGGCGTCGTCGCGCTGGGCCAGCAGGAAGCCGCACAGCGCCACGGTCAGGAAAAAGCTGACGCCCATGTCCAGAGACAGGAAATGACTGTTGGCCACGATCCAGGCGCAGCTGCCGGCGGCCAGCGCCGCGTAGCGGCCGGCGTCGACGCCCCACAGCCGGCGCGCGGTGAAGCCGCACATCGCCACCGTCAGAAAGCCGGTCAGGCCGGGCCAGAAGCGGGCGGCGAACTCGTTGACGCCGAAGGCGGCGAAACTCAGCGCGCCCATCCAATATTGCAGCGCCGGTTTTTCGAAATACAGCAGGCCGTTCAGTCGCGGCGTGATCCAGTCGCCGCTGTGCAACATGGACAGCGACAGCGTGGCGTAGCGGCCCTCGTCGGCGTGAATCAGCCCGCGGTAGCCGAGGGAGCCGAACCAGACGACGGCGAACAGCAGCCACAGCGCCGGCTCCAGCCAGGGACGGGCGGCGGGGCCGGAGCGCCCGGCCGAAAAATGGGGTTGATTCATGCGGAACGGATAGTCATTGGATTATTATGGACAGCTGCGCAAGGATACCCGATTTCGCCGTCCTTGTGATTGGCTAAACTCATGTGCGGGCTGGAGAAAGCGGCGGCATCCGGCTTGGCCGCGGCGCTTAGGCCAGCCAGTCGCGCGGGGCCAGAAAGCGCTCGGTCAGCGCCGCTTCCGGGCTGCCCGGCTCCGGCTGATAATCGTACTCCCAGCGCGCCAGCGGCGGCATCGACATCAGGATGGATTCGGTGCGTCCCCCGGACTGCAGACCGAACAGGGTGCCGCGGTCCCAAACCAGATTGAATTCAACATAGCGGCCGCGGCGATAAAGCTGGAACTGACGTTCGCGGTGGCCCCAGCTATCGCCTTTGCGGCGCTCGACGATGGGCAGGTAGGCGTCGGTGAAGCCCTTGCCCACCGCCTGCATGAAGCGGAAACAGGAGTCGAAGCCCCAGGCGTTCAGATCGTCGAAGAACAGGCCGCCGACGCCGCGCGCCTCTTGGCGGTGCTTCAGGAAGAAATACTCGTCGCACCAGCGCTTGTAGTCCGGGTAGACCTGTTCGCCGAAAGGCAGGCACAAGTCGCGGGCCACGCGGTGCCAGTGCACCACGTCGGCCTCCACCGGGTAGAACGGGGTCAGGTCGAAACCGCCGCCGAACCACCATACCGGCATTTCCCCTTCTTTTTCCGCGATGAAGAAGCGGACATTGGCGTGGCTGGTGGGAATGTGCGGGTTTTCCGGATGGATCACCAGCGACACGCCCATGGCCTGGAAGCCGCGGCCGGCCAGCTCCGGCCGGTGGGCGGTGGCGGAGGCGGGCAGCGCGTCGCCGTGGACATGGGAGAAATTGACGCCGGCCTGCTCGAACAGCGCGCCCTTGGTCAGGACCCGGCTGCGTCCGCCGCCGCCGCCCGGGCGCTGCCAGGCGTCCTCGACGAATTGAGCGCCGCCGTCGGCCTGCTCCAGCGCCGCGCAAATGCGGTCTTGCAGGTCCAAGAGAAAGGCTTTGACATCATTGACGCGCGGCTGGCTCATCGCAGTATCCTGAAGGCTTGAAATGGGCTGCATTGTAGCAGACGGGGCGGCGCGCGCAGGCGCGCCGCCCGGGCTTTGAACATGGGAGACGCGCATCGTGATTGATCTGTATACCTGGGGCACGCCCAATGGGCGCAAGATTTCCATCATGCTGGAAGAACTGGAGCTGCCATACGCCGTGCACACCGTGGATATCGGCAAGGGCGAGCAGTTCGCCGAGTCCTTTCTGGCCATCAGTCCCAATAACAAGATTCCGGCCATCGTCGACAGCGAGGGGCCGGATGGTCGGCCGCTGGCGATGTTCGAGTCCGGCGCCATTTTGCAATATTTGGCGGAAAAGCACGGCCGCCTGCTGCCGGCGGCGGGCGCGGCGCGCTACGAGGCGCTGCAATGGCTGATGTTCCAGATGGGCGGCTTCGGACCGATGTTGGGGCAGGCCCACCATTTCCTGCGCTATGCGCCGGAAAGCCTTCCCTATGCGCAGAAGCGCTACCACGACGAGGCCTTGCGTCTGTACGGCGTGCTGGACCGGCAGTTGGCCGGGCGGGATTACGTCGCCGGCGAGTACGGCGTCGCCGACATCGCGCTCTACCCATGGGCGGCGCGTCATGATTGGCATCAGGTGGATCTGGCGGCGTTTCCGCGGGTAAGCGATTGGTTCCAACGCGTCGGCGAGCGGCCGGCGGTGCGGCGCGGCATGGCGGTGCCGGCGGCCTGAAACGCAAAACCAGCCGCGGACACAGGGGCCGCGGCTGGCGATGGAAGGGCGTGGCAAGGCTGAGATTAGAAGTGGTAGCTGATGCCGGCCTTCAGCACGCTGGTGCCGGAAG
This sequence comes from Chromobacterium sp. HL1, assembly GCF_057418835.1. Lineage (NCBI taxonomy): Bacteria > Pseudomonadati > Pseudomonadota > Betaproteobacteria > Neisseriales > Chromobacteriaceae > Chromobacterium > Chromobacterium sp. HL1. Next base: position 4,343,514 of record NZ_CP162399.1, on the reverse strand, counting down.
TCTTGACCACGCTTTGGCCCGCCATCTGGAAGTCAGTGCCGGCGATGTATTCGTATTCGCCACGCAAGGACAGGTTTTTGTGCAGCTGATACTGCGCGCCGAAACCAAGACCCAATCGGGTGTCGTTGAAAGTTTTGTTGGCAACTCGGTCGATCTTGAGCTTGGTGTGCACGTTGTTCAGGCTGGCCTTGCCGAAAACTTCCAAATCCTGGGTCACCGGCAGGATGCCCAGCACGGCGATGCGCTCGGCCTTGGTGGCGACGGAGCCGTTGCCGGTGCGGCCGCTGAAGGAGCCGTTGGCCGTGGATTTGCCGAAGTCAGCGTAAGACAGCTCGGTAGCCAGGTATTGGTTGAAGCGGTAACCGGCGCCCAGTTCCCATACCGTGCCGGCGGCCTTGGCGTCTTTCAGGATGATGTTGCGGTTGCCGGACTCCGGCTTGGAGAAGTTGTAACCGGTGTTGCCGAAGACGTAGAAGCCCGGATCGGCGGCGTGTGCGGTCAGAGCTGCCAGGCTCAGCACGGAAGCGGTAATCAGTTTTTTCATTTTTGCGACTGTTTGCTTTGTTGATAACTGCGATATTGTGCGAACAGGAACCAAGTCAGTCTGTTGAGCTTGTAAACGCTCTTTGTGTGATCGATGGAGGGCTTGTGTAACGATCTGTAACAAAGCGGGACGGGCAGGGAAAAGAAAAGATGCCCGCCGGAGCCGGCGGGCACGCAAAGTCACACAAAGGGAAAAGAGAACGGAACCGTTGCAAGACCGGCGGGGGGCCGATCCGGCTCGTGCAAACAGTTTGCTTCAGCCGGTCCTCGTCTTCCATTGTCGCTGTGTTCTGGCTTGATGACGGTTGATGACGGGGCGGCCGGGAAGTTTGCGCAGCTGTTAAATTCAATGTTTAGTTGTGATTGCTTGCAACTTTAGTTGAAGAAGGGACGGGCGCGGCTGGCGCAGGCAAGAAAAAAGGCAAGCCTGAGGCTTGCCCTGATGGCGGCGACGCGGCGTTCAGGCGGCGGCGAAGACGGCCCAGTCGGCGTGCTCAGCGGCGGCGGCCCGGGCTTGGGCGCGCTGGTTGAAAAACTTCAGGCTGCGCTTGAGCACCTCGCCGCGTTCATTGTCCACCATCACCATGTGGTAGCTATTGGACAAGGGCATGAAGTCGACCTTGCCGCCCAGATAGCGCTGCAAGTAGCGGGCCGAGCGTGGGCTGGTGATGTCGTCCTCGTCGGCATGCACGATCAGCGTCGGGCAGGTGATCTCTTCCAGCCGCGACATCAGCTGGCGGCGCAGCCCATCCACTTGGCGGATGCAGGCCAGCGGGATGTAGGCGTAGTGGAAGCGTTCGCCGCGTTCGAAGCGCTGCTGGATGGCCTTGCGGATGCGGGCGTTCTTGATGCCGAAGGGTTCGACTTCCGGCACGCGCATCTTCTTGGCCAGGCCGGGAATGCGGTAGACGATGTGGCGCGCCCAGGTCAGCTTGGGCAGGCTCCAGCCGTCCAGGAACAGTGGCGGCGCGTACAAGGCGAGGCCGTCCTGATGGTTTTCCAGCCGCGCCACTTCCAGCGCCACCAGGCCGCCCAGGCAAACGCCGGCCAGATGCACCACCTTGTGGCGCGTCTTCAGTTCCAGGTATTCCTTGCGTATGGTTTCCACCCAGTCCTGCCAGCGGACGGACAGCAGATCTTCCGGCTCGCCGCCATGTCCCGGCAACAGCGGGGTGTGCGTGACGATGTCCGCCTCCTCCAGCGTGCGTCCAAGCGCGCCAAGGTCGTATGCGCTGCCGCCCAGACCGTGTACCAGCAGGGCGGCCGGTCGTGAAGAAACCATGGGAAATACCCGAATCCAAGTTGAGATGCTGGCATTATCCCGACGCGGCGGCTTGGGGTCTGTTGGCTTCCTGTCCCCGCTTTGTGACGGCGCGTGACCCCATTCAGATTGCTTAACAAACTGCGGCTTTACTTTTCGACGGCGCCGGCGTTCTTGGCCGCCTCTTCAAAGTCTCGCGGGCAAGAGCGAGACAAGGAAGAAGCGGAGAAGCGGTCGATGCGTATTCTGAAGCCGTGTTCGCCGCGTGAGGCCCCACGGGTCGCAAGCGGGCGCTGAGCCGCTCATAGAGCCGCTAATTAAACCGCGCAGCGCAGGATCAGGGGTTGGTTTAGCGGGTCTTATTGCTGTGGTTGCATGATGCGCAGAGTAAAGCGCGCGCCGCCCAGTTCGCTGGCGCTCACGCTGGCCTGGCCGCCGTGGTGTTCGGTGATCAGCTTGACGAAGGACAGCCCCAGGCCGTAGCCGCCGGTGGCGCGGTCGCGGCTGCGGTCCAGCCGCAGGAAGGGTTCGAACACCTTGTCGCGTTCAGCCTCGGGAATGCCGCAGCCGTCGTCGTCGACATGAATCAGCAGCTGGCCGGAAGCGTTGTGACACACGGTCAGCCGGACCTGAGCGTTGGCGTATTTGAAGGCGTTGAGCAGCAGGTTGCGGCTGGCCACATACATCAGCTTGCGGTCGAACGCGCCGTTGCCCAGCGCGCAGTCAAGCTCCAGTGCGATGCCCGGCGGTTTCAGCGGCGTCACCAGGTCGACCAGATCGTCGAACCAGTCGTAGAGGTCCACGGTTTCCCAGTGCAGCGGCACTTCGTTGCGGTTGAGCTTGGCGAACTCCATGCTGGTGTTGAACAGCTCCTCCAGCTCCTGCATATCGCGCTCCATGCCTTCGCGGTAGCGCCGCCATTCCTGTTCGTCCTCTTCTTCCTCCAGCATGGTCAGACCGAAGCGCAGCCGCGCGATCGGGGTGCGGATCTCGTGGGCGATGGCGTGGGACAGGGCCTGGCGGGTTTCCATCTGCCGCTCCAGCCGCGCGGCCATGCTGTTGAAGGCCAGGGACAAGGGGGCCAGCAGCCGGCTTTTGGACGGTTGGGCGCGGGCGCTGAAGTCGCCGTCGGCGAACACCTCCGCCTTGCGGCGCACTTCCAGCAAGTCCTTCCACAGCGGGCGCAGGCTGAAGTAGATCAGGGTGCCCAGCGTGGAGCCGGTCAGCAGAATCCACAGCAGCAGGATCTCCATGTCTTCGCTGATCCAGCTGCTGTTGCTGGCCGGGGCTTCCAGCGGGCCCAGCAGCAAGAGACGCGGATCATGGGGCAGCGGCACGTAGAGCAACTGGCTGTCGAAATCCAGATAGGGGCGGCCGCCTTGCAGCGTGGCATGGCCTTCCGGTTCGAAATCGTCGGGAGGATGGGCGATCAGTTTGACCGGATAGCTGAAGGCGCGGGCGATGTCGGCGAGCTTGCGGTCCCAGTCCCGATGCGGCGTCTGAGCCAGCTGCTCGCGGATCAGGCTCACGGTGCCGTTCATGAATTGCAGCTTGCCGTCGCGGTCGCTGTTCTCGTACAGCTTGGTGACCAGGAAGCCGAAGCCGATGATGATGATCAGCTCCACCAGCATGGTGGCGAAGAAATAACGGGCGAACAGGGTGCCCAGCGACGGCTTGAGCCAGCCGCGCAAACGACGAGTGCTCATGCCTTATTCCCAGTCGCTGCGCGAGAACAGATAGCCTTTGCCGCGCACGGTCTTGATTCGGGCCGGCGCGTCGGGATTGTCGCCCAGCTTGCGGCGCAGCCGCGAAATGCGCGCGTCGATGGAGCGGTCCAAGCCGTCGAAGCCGATGCCGCGCAGCTCGCTCATGATGTCGTCGCGGGACAGCACCTGGCCGGCGTGGGAGGACAACAGCCACAGCAGGTCGAATTCGGCGGTGGTCAGATCGATCAGCTCCCCGTTCAGCGTGGCCTCGCGCGTGGCCTGGCTGATGCAGAACTGGCCAAAGGTGAAGCTGTCTTCGTCGCCGGTCTCGCCGTCGGCCTGCGCCCCCGGCCCGCCGCGGCGCAGCAGCGCGCGCACCCGCGCCAGCAAGCGGCGCGGCTCCACCGGCTTGGCCAGGTAGTCGTCGGCCCCCAGTTCCAGCCCCAGGATTTCGTCCACGTCCTCGTCGCGCGCCGTCATGATCAGCACTCGGCCGTTATAGCGCGGGCGGATTTCACGGCAGACGTCGAAGCCTTCCTTGCCCGGCAGCATGATGTCCAGGATCACCAGGTCCGGCTTTTCTTCCAGGATGATGGCCGGCGCGGTGTCGCCGCGGCCGTGCTGGGAGATGCGATAGCCGTGCTTGCTCAGATAAGCGCCTATCAATTCGGCTAGTCTCACGTCATCTTCGACGATGAGAATATGGGGGGTATCGCTGTTCATGTCCGTCGACGGGATTTCGGTGGTTCAAATCAAAATATTAGCACGCGAGGTTTGCCGGCGACTTTAGCATTATCGTGACTGCTATTCGTCATAAACTATCGATAGTTTTTACAAATGGTTTGGCCTGCTTGATTTTCCGGCGCTATCAATCCAGAATCGGTCAGGCACAAAAAGCCGGCCGTGGCCGCCGTTGCCGCCAGGGACCGATAAATTAAAACGGGATAAAGAGAATAGGAACTTGCCATATGCAACAGATAAGAGAATGGGCCGTGTGGCTGGCCGTCGCCCTGGCGGGCGCGGCGGCCTTCGCCGTGGTGGCCCTCAATCGCGGCGAGCCGGTCAACGCGGTCTGGCTGATCGTGGCGGCGGTGTCTGTCTACTCCATCGCCTATCGCTTTTACGGCCGCTTCATCGCCCACAAAGTGCTGGAACTGGACGCTCGCCGGCTGACCCCGGCGGAAAAATACAATGACGGCCTGGACTACGTGCCCACCAATAAATGGGTGTTGTTCGGCCACCACTTCGCCGCCATCGCCGGCGCCGGGCCGCTGGTGGGACCGGTGCTGGCCGCGCAGATGGGTTATCTGCCGGGCACGCTGTGGATTCTGGTCGGCGTGATGCTGGCCGGCGCGGTGCAGGATTTCCTGATCCTGTTCCTGTCGGTGCGCCGCGACGGCAAATCGCTGGGCGAGATCATCCGCACCGAACTGGGCGCCATCCCCGGCGTCATCGCCTCCATCGGCATCCTGATGATCATGGTCATCCTGCTGGCGGTGCTGGCGCTGGTGGTGGTCAAGGCGCTGACCGGCAGCCCGTGGGGCACCTTCACCATTGCCGCCACGATACCGATCGCGCTGTTCATGGGCGTTTACACCCGCTACATCCGGCCGGGCAAGATCGGCGAGATCTCCGTCATCGGCTTCATCCTGCTGATGCTGGCCATTGTTTACGGCGGCGACATCGCCAAGAACGAAACCCTGGCGCCCTTGTTCACCCTGAGCGGCACCACGCTGGCCTGGACGCTGATCGGCTACGGCTTCGTCGCCTCGGTGCTGCCGGTATGGCTGTTGCTGGCGCCGAGAGACTACCTGTCCACCTTCCTGAAAATCGGCACCATTGTCGGCCTGGCCATCGGCATCATGATCGTGGCGCCCAATATGCACATGCCTGCGGTGACCAAATTCATCGACGGCAGCGGCCCGGTGTTCGCCGGCAATCTGTTCCCCTTCCTGTTCATCACCATCGCCTGCGGCGCGGTGTCCGGTTTTCACGCGCTGGTGGCTTCGGGCACCACGCCCAAGATGCTGGAGAACGAAACCCACGCCCGCATGATAGGCTACGGCTCCATGCTGATGGAAAGCTTCGTCGCCATCATGGCGTTGATCGCCGCCTGCGTGCTGGATCCGGGCGTGTACTTCGCGATGAACAGCCCGGCGGCGGTGATAGGCAAGACCGCGGAAGAAGCCGCCCAGGTGATTTCCAGCTGGGGCTTCCTCATCACGCCGGACATGTTGACCCAGATGGCCAAGGACGTGGGCGAGAGCACCATCCTGTCCCGCGCCGGCGGCGCGCCGACCTTGGCGGTGGGCATGGCGCACATTCTGTCCAATGTGATAGGCGGGCCGGCGATGATGGCCTTCTGGTATCACTTCGCCATTCTGTTCGAAGCCCTGTTCATCCTCACCACCATCGACGCCGGCACCCGCGTGCTGCGTTTCATGATCCAGGATCTGCTGGGCCTGGTGGTCAAGCCTATGGCCAACACGGAATCCTGGGCGGCCAACCTGATCGCCACCGGCCTGGCGGTGACCGGCTGGGGCTACTTCCTCTACCAGGGCGTGGTGGATCCGTTGGGCGGCATCAACACCTTGTGGCCGCTGTTCGGCATCGCCAACCAGATGCTGGCCGGCATCGCGCTGATTCTGGCCACCGCGGTGCTGATCAAAATGCAGAAAACTCGCTACATCTGGGTCACCGCCGTGCCCACCTTGTGGCTGCTGGTGGTGACGCTGACCGCCGGCTGGCAGAAGCTGTTCCACGCCAGTCCCAAGATCAGCTTCCTGGCCCACGCGGACAAATTCTCCGCCGCCGCGGCCAAGGGCGAGGTGCTGGCGCCGGCCAAGAATATGGCGCAAATGCATCAGATCATCTTCAATGACTATGTGGATGCCACTTTGACGGCGCTCTTCATGGCGGTGGTGATCGCCATGCTGGTGTTTGCGCTGAACGTGATGCGCAAGTCCCTGGCGGTGAAATGGTCCACCGCCAAGGAGGTGCCGGCGATGTTCCGGGAGGAGGGCGCGTGATGGGCAAGCTATGGCAACAATGGGCGAAAACCGCCCGGTTGATGGTGGGGGTCAAGGATTATGACGCTTACGTCGCCAGCCGCCGCCGCTTCGATCCCAAGGCGGAGGTGATGAGCCGCGAGGCTTTCTTCCGCCATTGTCAGGACGAACGCTATGGCGGCAAGAGCATGAAGAAGTGTCCGTGCTGAGTTCTAACGGTTAGTCATACTTGATAGCGCCCGGCTTGGCCGGGCGTTTTTCATTGCATGCGCGGGCGCGCTCCGTGGGAATTGTGTTTCTATTTTTTTTGGCATTTTTTTGTGGATTTTAAATCCAAATTGGCTTGAGTTTTAGGCGTGGTTTATGCTGAACGCCCTTTCCACTAGCCCGGCTGCGTATGCGAAATGCGCGCCGTTGATGGACGATATGAGCGATTCCACGTTTGCAAGCCCGATTCTTGACCGTCTGCTGGCGGGCGGAGTGATTGACCAGGCGATTTACGAAGCCGCGCGCGACAAACTGCGCGAGCAGGGCGCGGAGCCCTTCTCCACCTTGGGCGGAGGCCTGGACTGGTTGGAAGAAGAGGAAGTGCTGAGCTTTGAGCAAATGATTGAAATCGAAGCCAAGGCGGATGCGGACGAAGGTTTCACGTCCAATGCGGTGCGCAGGCAGGCGGTGGATGAGTACAACCAGGATCTGGAGCTGGAATTGGCGCTGCTCCAGCGACAAAAGGCGACGACATGGCGTGGAAAGCTGGCTTGGGGCTTGGGGAGCGCGGCCCTGCTCGGCGCGGCCGGCTGGTATTTCCTGACCCCGCCGCTGGTGCCGAGATGCGAAGCGTCCGTGGTGAAGAAAAGCATACGGGCCTCTTTGATGTCTGAGAAGCTGCACCAGATATCGTCAAAGCTCAGCGCGAGTGCGCCGGAAACCTTCAATCTGCGGAATCTCAAGTTGGAGCAGGTCAAGGAGCTGGGATACATCAAGATGGAGCGCGCCCGTGGCTGCGTGGCGGTTCTGGTGGCGGATGAGCAGCAGCGCGCGCCCATCGCCTACGAGGTACAGGGAAAAGACGACGCTATCCATGTAAAGGGAAGCGATGAACGTGTGCTGCGCACACGTTATGCTCAGTTGGACGCGGATGGTATGTTGCCGGAGTTGGGCAAGCCTTTGGGCCGGCTGGGCGTGAGGCAGGCGCTGCAACAAGGCGTGCTCGATTTTCGCAAGCTGGGTGGGCCAGGTGTCGACCCTTTGACCCGTGCGCTGGGGGCGCTGGGGAAGCCGGAATTTGCGCTCGGTGAAGTACTGCCCTTGAGCGACTGCGTGCAAGGCGCAGGCGGCGTCTGGAACTGCAAGTTGATGGTTCAGTATCGCGACCCATTCATGACGATGATCGGCAAGAAGGGCCGTTTGTTATTGGAAGGCGAGTTCAGCTTTGTCCGGGACGGCAAAGGCTGGCGCCCGGCGGACAACTTCAAGAGACAGTTCACGACGGCCTTGGTGAAAAGCCAGCAGAAGGTTATGCAGGGGCAGTCACGCGAGCAGGCATGGGAGTGATAGGGAGTACGTTGGAAGGAGGCTGAACAGGAGCGGAGCTGAGGCCTGGTCGTAATGTAAGCCACTGCCACTGCCACTGCCACCGCCCGCGCGCAAGCCGGGCGGTTTTGTTTTGGCTTGGGACTGGTCCTGACCGCGATTTCATTGTCCTATCCTTTGGCATGCCGCAAAATAATGTCATTATTAACCACATGTGGAAAAGCCATGTCAGAACCTTCCGTTTACGCCGCTTACAGCGACAAATGGCAGATGCGCTTTGCCTTCTTCGATCAGCACGGCGCGCCGAATAGCGCCAGTTACAAGGAGGCGTTCAAAGCCTTGTCGTTTGGCGACCGCCTTAAGGTGCAGATGAATTTCATCGCTTTTTTCTTCTGGCCAATCTATTACCTGGTGCTGGGCTTGTGGAAGAACATGCTGTCCTTGCTGGGCGTGGCGCTGCTGATCAACCTGGTCCTCGTCTTGCTGGATGTGCCTGAGTCGATCACCCGCGGGCTTGGTTTCGGCTTTAGCGCGCTGGCCGGCATGTCGGTGAATTATCTGTATTACCAAAAGAAGGTCAAAGGCTATAAGGGATGGAACCCTTTCCGTGGCTTGTTCTAAACCATGATGGCTGCTCAGTGAAAAAAACCGCCCGGCGTAAACCGGGCGGTTTTGATTTTGCGCGAGCGGGGTTTAGTGCAGCAGATGGCTGACGCCGAAGTTGATCAGGCCGCCGCCGACGATCAGCCAGCCAAACAGGATGGACGCCAGCAACATCGGTTTGGCGCCGGCCTGGCGGATGGCGGAGAAATGGGTGGTGATGCCCAACGCGCCCATCGCGGCGGCCAGCAGCAGATTGTCCAGGGAGACGATGGCGTTGACCCATGCGGTCGGCAGCAGATTGAAGGAGTTGAAGGCGGCCACGCCCAGGAAGGCGACGGCGAACCAGGGGATGGCGATGCGGCCCTTCTGCTGACGGCTGCCGTGCGGCTTGGCGGCCAGCCAGCTGGACAGGGCGATCAGGAAGGGCGCCAACATCATCACCCGTATCATCTTGGTGATCACTGCGGTGGTCATCGCCGCCTCGCTGACCGATTTGCCGGCGGCAACCGCCTGCGCCACTTCATGGATGGTGGAGCCGGCGAACACGCCGTAGCTGAACTCGGAAATGCCCAGATGGCTGGTCCACTGATACAGCATCGGCCACAGGAACATCGCCACGGTGCCGAACACCACCACGGTGGCGACGGCCACCGCCACTTTTTCCGCGTGGGCCTTGAGCACCGGCTCGGTGGCCAGGATCGCGGCCGCGCCGCAGATGGAGCTGCCGGCGCCGATCAGGATCACGCTTTGCTCGTCCATGCCCAAATACTTGCGGCCGATGCGGAAGGCCAGCAGGAAGGTGGTGCACAGCACCAGGGTGTCGATCAGCACGCCGGCGAAGCCGACGGCGGCGATGTCCTGGAAGGTCAGCTTGAAGCCGAACAGGATGATGCCCAGGCGCAGCAGCTTCTGCTTGGAGAACTGGATGCCGTGGTGGCTGGCGCCGGCGAAGTAGCGGTAGACGGTGTTGCCTATCAGCATGCCGCCCAGGATGGCGAGGGTGAGGGCGGAGAAGCCCAGATGTTTCATCGCCGGCAAATCCGCGGCGTAGAGCGCGGCGACGGCGAGGGCGATGGCCAACGCCAGGCCCGGCATGATTTGGCGAAGGTTTGTCATAAGTAAATGCCTGTTTGGTCTATGGCGGATGAGGCTAACGATACGCCCCTCGTTTTCAGTAGAGAAACGGATAAAATGGATATATGTCAGTAGCAAAATCAATATAAGGAGGGGGTATGGCCTTGAAGCTGACCCTGCGCGAGCTGGAGGTCTTCGTCGCGGTGGCCGAATACGGCACCGTCACTCAGGCGGCTCAACAGGTGGCGCTGACCCAGTCCGCCGCCAGCCAGGCGCTGGACAAGCTGGAAACCGGCCTAGACGTGCGCTTGTTCGACCGCATCGGCAAACGGCTGAGCCTGAACGAGCATGGCCGGCTGCTGTGGCCCAAGGCGCGGGCCATGCTGGACGCGGCTCAGGACATGCAGAGTCTGTTCAACGCCGGGGCGATGTCCTTGAAGATAGGCGCCAGCAGCACGGTGGCCAACTATCTGCTGCCGCAGCAGCTGGCGGCCTTCCGCGCCGCCTGGCCGCTGGCGCGCTTGGAGCTGGACGTGGCCAATACCCGCGACATCGTCGACGCGGTGGCGGCCCTGCGGGTGGACTTCGGTTTCATCGAAGGGCCTTGCCATCACCCGGATCTGGTCGCCCAGCCCTGGAGACAGGATGAGCTGGTGGTGTTCGCCGCCGCGGATCACCCGCTGGCGCGGGGCGAGGCGGCGCGCCAGGACCTGGCGCAAGCGGAATGGATTCTGCGCGAAGCCGGCTCCGGCACGCGCGAGGAGGTGGATCGGCTATTGCTGCCGCACCTGGCCATGCTCAACGTCAGCATGGAGCTGGGCCATTCCGAAGCGATCAAGCACGCGGTGGCTGCCGGCCTGGGGGTCAGCTGCCTGTCGCGGCGGGTGGTGGCCGATCTGTTGCAGACCGGCGCGGTGGTGGAGCTGAACGCCGGCCTGCCGGTGCTGACGCGCACCTTGTACCAGGTGCAGCACCGCGACAAGACGCTGACCCGCGGCATGGCCGCGTTCCAGAACATGACGATGGCGGCGCTGCTGGCCTGAACCCCATCAGGGCTTGGCGCCGGTCCCCAGTCCGGTCAGCGCGCGGATGTATTGCGCCGGGAAGCGGCTGCGTTCCAATTGGCCCTGTGACGAACGATCGCAGATCGACAATAACCAGGCGCAGGCGAAGGCCGCGCTCATGGAAAACAGCGCCGGGTTGGCGTAGGGGAAGATCGGCCGCGGATGGCCCAGGATATCCACCCATACCATGGGCCCCAGCGCCAATAGCGCGATGGCGGACGCCAGGCCGGCCAGGCTGCCGCCCACCGCGCCGCGGGTGGTGAGCCGGGGCCAGAACATCGCCAGGAACAGCACCGGGAAATTCACCGAGGCGGCAATCGCCAGCACCAGGCCGGACAGGAAGGCGATGTTCTGCTTCTCGAACAACAAGCCCAGCAGAATGGCCAGCAGTCCGATGACCAGCGTGGCCAGCCGCGACACCCGCATTTCCTCGGCGCTGCTCACCTTGCCTTTGCGCAGCGCCACCGCGTACAGGTCGTGGGACACCGCCGACGCGGCCGACAGGGCCAGGCCGGCCACCACGGCGAGAATGGTGGCGAAGGCCACCGCCGACACCAGGCCGAGGAACAGATTGCCGCCCACCGCCTGGGCCAGGTGCACCGCCACCATATTGGCGCCGCCGACAATGCCGCCGTCTGCGTCGCGAAAGCCGGCGTCGCCGCCGACGATGAGGATGGCGCCAAAGCCCACCAGGATCAGCAGCAGATAGAAATAACCGATGAAGCCGGTGGCGTAGAACACGGATTGGCGCGCGGCGCGGGCGTCGGCCACGGTGAAGAAGCGCATCAGCACATGCGGCAGGCCGGCGGTGCCGAACATCATGCCCAGCCCCAGGGAGACGGCGTCCACCGGATTGGACACCAGGCCGCCCGGCGCCAGGATGGCCTGGCCGCGGAGCTCGGCGGCGGCGGCGAACACGGCCTCGCTGCTATAGCCGAAGCGTCGCCAGACCATGAAGGCCATGAAGCTGGTGGCGGACAGCAGCAGCACCGCCTTGACGATCTGCACCCAGGTGGTGGCCAGCATGCCGCCGAACATCACGTACAAGACCATCAGCGCGCCGACGATGATCACGGCGCTCAGGTAGCTGGCGCCGAACAGCAGTTCGATCAGCTTGCCGGCGCCCACCATCTGCGCCACCAGATAGAGCAGCGCCACCGTCAGCGTGCCGCAGGCGGCGGTGATGCGCACCGGGGTCTGGCTCAAGCGGTAGGACACCACGTCGGCGAAGGTGAAGCGGCCCAGATTGCGCAGCCGCTCGGCGATCAGGAACATGATGATGGGCCAGCCGGCCAACACGCCCAGCGCATAGATCAGGCCGTCGTAGCCCTTGCTGAACATCATCGCGGAGATGCCAAGGAAGGAGGCGGCGGAGATCATGTCGCCGGCGATGGCCAGGCCGTTTTGCAGGGGAGTGACGCCGCCGCCGGCGGTATAGAAGTCCGAGGCGGAACGGGTGCGACGGGCGGCCCAAGCGGTGATGAACAGGGTCAGCGCCACAAACAGCAGGAACATCAGGATGGCGTTCCAGTTCAAGGGCCGTTGCGCGCCGGACTGGGCCCAGGCGGGGCCGGCCAGCGTCAGCGCCAGCATGGCGACAGGGATTCTCATGGCTGGCACTCCTTCAGCACTTGTTCGTTCAGCGGGTCCAGCCGCTTGTTGGCCTGGCGCACGTAAATCCCGGTCAGCGCAAACGCGGCCAGGATGATGGCGACGCCCACCGGCATGCCCACGGTGGTGACGCCGGCACCTATGGGCCGGGCCAGCCACTGCGGCGCGAAGGCCAGCACCAGGATGAAGCCGTAATAGAGCAGCAGCATGACGGCGGTCAGGCTCCAGCCCAGCCGCGCTTTGCCGCGGGCCAGTTGTTGAAAGGCGGGATGATTCAGAATCGCTTGCTGTTGTTGCGGGCTCATGGCGCGGCTCCTTAACAAGCGGCTTACGATCAGCTGCGCGGCGTGGAGCGTTAGCCGGCGAGCGCCGCGCAAGAACGCCGGCGCATCGCCGGCACATTCCTGTTCTTCCGCGGCAAGGCCTTGTCTCGCTCCGGCTTTCCGGATCGTAAACGCGCTTTTGACGATGGCGGGTGGCGCCCCGGCCGAGACCGGGGCCGGGGCTCAGACGAAGCTGCGGGTTTGCGCCACGCGGAAGCGGTTGGCGACGAAGGCGCTGTCGGACAAGCTGGCGTTGGCCGCCGGATTGCCGCCGCTGCCGTGGAAGTCGCTGAAGGCGGCGGACTGATTGACCATCACCGCGCCGGTGAAATTGAGCGCCAGCGACACGCAGGCGTTTTCCGCCGCCTGTCGGGCCAGCGCCTGCACCTGCTGGTCCGTGCTGTAGACCGAGAAGCTCAGGGCGCCGTGGCGGCGCATGCTGTCTTCCGCCTGGCGCAGCGCGGCGGCGCTGTCCGGCGTCTGAATCAGGAAGCTGATCGGCCCGAAGTGTTCCTGCTCGTAAACGGCGCGGTCCTCCATCGTCAACTGGCGCAACAGCGGAGTGCGCACCTCGGCTTCCGGGTATTGCGGGTGGCTCAGCCTCCGGCTGTCCAGCGCCGGCCGGCCCAGCGCGCGCGCCGCCTCCAGCCTTTGGACCACGCCGGGGTTCTGAAGCGCGCCCAGCAGTTCCACCGCCTTGGCCGGCTCCGCGCACAGCGCTTCCAGCGCCGCGCACAGGCCTTCCACCGTTTGCTGGTAGGACAGCTTGCCTTCGGGCGTGTGGATGCCGTCGGCCGGGATGAAAATATTCTGCGGCGCGGTGCACATCTGGCCGCTGTACAGCGCCAGCGACAGCGCGAGGTTGCGGCACAGGCCGGGGAAATCGGCGGTGGAGTCCAGCACCACGCAGTTGACGCCGGCTTTTTCGGTGTAGACCTGAGCGTGGCGGCACTGGCTCTCCAGCCACTCGCCGTGAGCGCTGCTGCCGGTGAAGTCGATCAGCTTCACCTCCGGCCGCTGCGCCAACAGGCTGGCCAGCGGCTCGCCGTGCTGGTTCGCCGCCAGCAGCACGGTATTGGGATCGAAACCGGCCTCGGCCAGCACTTCGCGGGCGATGCGCACCGTCAGGGCCAGCGGCAGCACCGCGCCGGGATGCGGCTTGACGATGACGCTGTTGCCGGTGGCCAGGCTGGCGAAGAGTCCCGGATAGCCGTTCCAGGTGGGAAAGGTGCTGCAGCCTATCACCAGGCCGACGCCGCGCGGGATCACCTTCCAGCTTTTCTCCAGCACCAGCGGTTCATGTTTGCCCTGCGGCTTGCTCCAGCGGCAGTGTCCGGGAATGGCCGACATCTCGCGCCAGGCGTAGGTCACGGCCTCCAAGGCGCGGTCCTGCGCATGCGGGCCGCCGGCCTGGAAGGCCATCATGAAGGCCTGGCCGGTGGTGTGCATCACCGCGTGGGCGATCTCGAAGCTGCGGCGGTTCAGTCGCTGAATGATTTCCAGGCAAACGCCCACCCAGGCCTGCGGGCCGGCTTGCCGCCACGATTGCAGCGCCGCGGTGGAGGCGTTCAGCAAGGCGTCGGCGTCATGGCGCGGATAGCGGATGCGCAAAGCGCCGCGATAGGGAGAGCGTTCGCTGCCCACCCAGCCCTGGCCGGCCGGCAGGCCGTCCAGCTGGAAGTCTTGTTGCAATAAAGCCTCAAACGCCGCCTGGCCGTCCGCGGCGGCGGTTTCGCCATAAGTTCTGGGGCTGGGCATTTCCGGGTGCGGGGACCAGTACTGGCGCTCGCTCAAGGCCTGCAGGGCCTGGTCCAAGGTGGCTTGATGCTGCTGGAACAGAGGGTGAGACATGGACGTTCTCCTCGGGCGGAGGGATGAGAGGCCGGCCTGCGCCATGTCAGCGGCAAGCCGGGCACGGTAACAACAGTTTCAGCGCACTGTCATTGATGTGGGTCAGCTTATAATTGATTTTCCGGTCGGTCAATGATAGCGTTTGCCGAAGTGGCGGTTTGGCCAGTGAGCCAAGGCCGCGCCCAAAGGGGAGGCGAGCATGCAGGCAGCGGAAACGAGTATTGAGGTGAATCTGGAGGCCGGAGTGGCGACCGTGACGCTGAACCGGCCGCAACGGCTGAACAGCTTCAACCCCGCCATGCACCAGGCCTTGGCGGCGGCCTTGGACCGCCTGCGCGACGACGCCGAGGTCCGGGCGCTGGTGCTGACCGGCGCCGGCCGCGCCTTCTGCGCCGGCCAGGATCTGAGCGACCGGGCGCCGGAGCCGGGACAGCCGCCGGCGGATCTGGGCTTGTCCATCGAGGCTTACTACGCGCCGCTGGTGCGGCGGCTGCGCGATATGCCTAAGCCGGTGATCGCCGCGGTCAACGGCGTGGCGGCCGGGGCTGGAGCGAATATCGCCCTGGCTTGCGATCTGGTGATCGCCGCCCGCTCGGCGAGTTTCATCCAGGCCTTCAGCAAGATCGGTCTGCTGCCGGACGCCGGCGGCAGCTACTGGCTGCCGCGTTTGCTGGGCCAGGCGCGGGCGATGGGGCTGGCGCTGCTGGCCGAGCCCTTGCCGGCCGAGCGTGCCGAGCAATGGGGCTTGATCTGGAGCTGCGTAGACGACGACGATTTTCCCGCCGCGGTGCGGCAGCTTGCCGAGCAACTGGCCTGCGGGCCGACGCTGGCCTACGCGAGGATCAAGCAGGCGCTGCAGGCGGCCGAGGGCAACAGTCTGGAGCGGCAACTGCAATTGGAGCGCGACACGCAGCGGGAGCTGGGCTTCAGCGCCGATTACCGCGAAGGCGTGGCGGCTTTTCTGGGCAAGCGGCCGCCGCGCTTTGGAGGACGATGACCATGAAACCGGACAAGGAACAGCGCGTGGCGGTGATAGGCGCCGGCGCGATGGGGCGCGGCATCGCCGCGGTGGCCGCTGCGGCGGGGCATGAGGTCTATCTCTACGATCAGGACGCGGCTGCTGCGGCGGCGGCGCCGGATGCGATCGCCGCGGACTGGGCCGGCCTGGTCCGGCGCGGCAAATGGAGCCAGTCGCAACTGGACGCCGCGCGCCGCCGGCTGCGGCCGGCCTCCTGTCTGGAGGAGCTGGCCGACGCCGTCTTGGCGATAGAGGCCATCGTCGAACGTCTGGACGCCAAGCAGGCGCTGCTGCGTCAGTTGGACGCCCTGTTGCCGGCCGCCGCCATTCTGGCCAGCAACACCTCCTCTCTGTCCATCACCGCACTGGCGGCGGGTCTGCGTCATCCCGAGCGGGTGATCGGTCTGCATTTCTTCAATCCGGCCACGCGGATGAGGCTGGTGGAAGTGGTGAGCGGGCTGGAGACCGCGCCGGCTTTGTCGGAGCGTCTGTGCCAGTGGATGCGCGCTTGGGGCAAGACGCCGGCGCCGGCCGCGTCCACTCCCGGCTTCATCGTCAACCGGGTGGCGCGGCCTTTCTACGCCGAGGCCTTGCGGCTGCTGCAAGAAGGCGCTTGCGAGCCATCCACATTGGACGCCTTGCTGCGCGAAGCCGGCGGCTTCGCGATGGGGCCCTTGGAGTTGATGGACCTGATCGGCCATGACGTGAATTTCGCGGTGACGCAGTCGGTGTATCAGGCGATGCAGCAGGACCCGCGTTTCCGGCCGTCGCCGCTGCAGCAGGAGTTGGTCACGGCCGGCCGCCTGGGCCGCAAGAGCGGTCGCGGCTTTTACGATTACGGCCAGGCCTTGCCGGCGCCGGACGCCGCGCCGCCGCAAGCGGCGCCCGCGGCGCTGCGCGTGCATGGCGGCTTGGGCGCGGCCGAACCCTTGCTGGCGCGCTTGCGGGCCGGCGGCGTGCGTGTGGAACGCGAGCCGGGGCCGGAGCAGGGCTGGCTGAGTTGGGATGATTTGCGGCTGGCCCTGTCCGACGGCCGCAGTGCCACCCGCCGCGCCGCGGATAGCGGCCACGCCGGCTGGGCGGTGTTCGATCTGGCTCTGGATTACGCCAGCGCGCCGCGGCTGGCGCTGGCCGTGGCGGACCAGGCCGCGCCGGAGGCGGCGGCGCGGGCGGAGGGCGTGTTGCAGGCGGCCGGCCTGCTGGTGTCGCGGATGGACGACGCCGCCGGCATGGCGGTGTTGCGCACCGTGGCGATGCTGGCCAACGAGGCGGCCGACGCGGTGGGGCAGGGCGTGGCCGCGGCGGACAGCGTGGATCAGGCGATGTGCCTGGGCGCCGCTTATCCCCGCGGTCCGCTGGCCTGGGCCGATAAGCTCGGCACGGACTATCTGGCGCAGACATTGGACGCTTTGCACGCGCACTACGGCGACGATCGTTATCGCGTCTCGCCGCTGCTGCGGCGGCTGGCCTTGTCCGGAGGACGCTTCCATGACTGAGACAGAAGCCGCTCGGCAACTTGCCGAGAACAGCGCGCTGGCGATGCTGAGCCAGGATCGGGCGTCGGCCAGCCTGGGCATGGAGCTGCTGGACGTGGCGCCGGGCCGGGCCCGGCTACGCATGCGAGTGCGCGACGACATGCTCAACGGCTTCCAGCTATGTCACGGCGGCCTGCTGTGCGCGCTGGCGGACACCGCTTTCGCCGTTGCCTGCAATAGCTGGGGGCCGAGGACGGTCGGCGCGGCCGTCAGCGTGGAGTATCTGCTGCCGGCCCGCGGCGGGGACTGCCTGCTGGCGGAGGCCGAGTGCCTGCATCAGGGGGCTCGGCAAGGTCTTTACGATGTGCGGATCAGCAATCAGCGCGGCGAAACCCTGGCCCTGCTGCGCGGCCGCTCGCATCGGAGCGGAGAGCGGGCCGAGTAAAAGGCCGCATGCCGTTTTTTGTTTCTCAACGCCCGTCCAAGGAGCGCAAGCCCGCCGTCTTGTCCAGCCAGCAGCAATTGGCCGCAGAGCCAGCCCCGAACCCACACAGGAGAAGCACCATGCCCGTCACCCGCCCTATGTCCAGCGAGCTGGACGCGATGGAAACCGCCAGCCGCGACGAACTGTCCGCCTTGCAGCTGCAGCGTCTGCAATGGACGCTGCAACACACTTACGACAATGTCGCGCCCTTTCGCGCCAAGTGCGAGCAAGCCGACGTCCATCCCCGGCAATTGCGGCGGCTGGAGGATCTGAGCCGCTTCCCGTTCACCAGCAAGGCGGATTTGCGCGACAACTACCCGTTCGGCCTGTTCGCGGTGCCGCGAGACCAGGTGTCGCGCATCCACGCCAGCAGCGGCACCACCGGCCAGCCCACGGTGGTGGGATACACCCGCAACGATATCGAGGCCTGGGCCACGGTGGTGGCGCGCTCCATCCGCGCCGCCGGCGGCCGGCGCGGCAGCATGGTGCACATCGCTTACGGTTACGGCCTGTTCACCGGCGGGCTGGGCGCGCACTACGGCGCGGAACGCCTGGGCTGCACCGTGGTGCCGATGTCCGGCGGTCAGACCGAGCGCCAGGTGCAGCTGATCCAGGATTTCCGCCCGGACATCATCATGGTCACGCCGTCCTATATGTTGAACATCCTCGATGAAATGGAGCGCCGGGGCATGGATGCGGCGGCCTGCTCCTTGCAGGTGGGCATCTTCGGCGCCGAGCCGTGGACCGGGCAGATGCGGCAGGAGATCGAGCGCCGCGCCGGCATAGACGCGGTGGACATTTACGGCCTGTCCGAGGTGATGGGGCCGGGCGTGGCCAGCGAGTGCGTGGAAAGCAAGGACGGCCCGGTGATCTGGGAGGATTTCTTCTACCCGGAAATCATCGATCCGCACAGCGGCGAAGTGCTGCCGGACGGGGAGGAGGGCGAATTGGTGCTGACCTCGCTGACCAAGGAAGCGATGCCGGTGATCCGCTACCGCACCCGCGACCTGACCCGGCTGCTGCCGCCCAGCAGCCGTTCGATGCGGCGCATCGGCAAGATCGTCGGCCGGTCCGACGATATGTTGATCATCCGCGGCGTCAATGTGTTCCCCACCCAGATCGAGGAAGTGATTCTGCGGCAAACGGGGCTGGCGCCGCACTTCTATCTGGAGGTCGACAAGGACGGCCACCTGGACAGCCTGGCGGTCTTCGTCGAGCGCGAGCCCAGCGGGCCGGCGCGCGACGACGCCAAACAGCTGGCGGCGCGGCAGTTGCAGCACAGCATCAAGAGCCATGTCGGCGTGACGACCACAGTGCAGGTGGTGGAGCCGATGACCATAGAACGCTCGGTGGGCAAGGCGCGGCGGGTGGTGGACAAGCGGCCGCGCGACTAGGCGACGAGGGGCAGGTTGCGTTAATGCTTGTATTTTAATTGAACGATCGGTAAATTAATTAATATGCTGTTTCAGCGCGCCGGACATCCGCTTCCGGCGATGCTCACCTAGGAGGATGCGCCATGTACACCCAAGCCCTGGATCAGCCGGACATCGCCGCGGCGGCGGCCGAGCCGTCGCTTCAGCAGCAGGCCTTCGACGCCAAGCTGCAGGCGGAGGACAAGATAGAAGCGCGCGACTGGATGCCGCTCGCCTACCGCAAAACCTTGTTGCGGCAGATCTCCCAGCATGCGCATTCCGAAGTGGTGGGCATGCTGCCGGAAGGCAACTGGATCGGCCGCGCGCCCACGCTCAAGCGCAAGGCCATTCTGCTGGCCAAGGTGCAGGACGAGGGCGGGCACGGCCTTTATCTGTACGCGGCGGCGGAAACCCTGGGCAGCCCGCGCGACGAAATGGTGGCGACCTTGCTGTCCGGCCGCGCCAAGTACTCCAGCATCTTCAATTACCCCACTTTGTCCTGGGCCGACATCGGCACCATAGGCTGGCTGGTGGACGGCGCGGCGATCATGAACCAGATTCCGCTGTGCCGCTGTTCCTACGGCCCGTACGCCCGCGCCATGGTGCGCATCTGCAAGGAAGAAAGCTTTCACCAGCGCCAGGGCTACGATCTGCTGCTGACGATGATGGGCGGCAGCGCGGAGCAGCGGGCCATGGTGCAGGAGTCGGTGAACCGCTGGTGGTGGCCGGTGCTGATGATGTTCGGCCCGCCGGACCGGGATTCGGTGCACAGCGCCAGTAGCATGCAATGGGGCATCAAGCGCATTTCCAATGACGATTTGCGGCAGAAGTTCGTCGACGCCATCGTGCCCCAGGCCGAAGTGCTGGGCATCACGCTGCCGGACCCGGCGCTGGTCTGGAACGAGGCGCGCGGTCATTACGACTTCGGCGAGCCGGATTGGACGGAGTTCAAGCGGGTGTTGGCGGGCGACGGCCCCTGCAACCGCGAACGCATGACCGCGCGCGTCCGTGCGCATGAAGAGGGGGCCTGGGTGCGCGCCGCAGCCCGAGCCTATGCCGACAAACAGGCGGCGCGCGCCGCCGCCTGATCAGGAGCCACCATGTCCGAGCCTAACGCCTGGCCGCGTTTCGAGGTCTTTGTCCTTGGCCGCAACGCCTTGCAATACAAGCACTCCAGCAGCCTGCACGCCGCCGATGCGCGCCATGCGCTGTTGCTGGCCAGAGACATCTATTTCCGCCGCCAAGAGGGCATCAGCCTGTGGGTGGCGCCCAGCGCCCGCCTAAGCGAGAACGGCGAGCCGCCGTCTTCGACGGAGGCCGAGGCGTCGCAACAGTACGAAGTGTTTCTGCAGCTCAAGCCGGGTCTGGATCATCTGCACGTCGCCAGCCTGCTGGCAGCGTCGGCATCGCAGGCCTTGGAGCGGGCGGAGCGGGCCTTTGGCGAGTTCCCGCCCGGCGCGGTCTGGGCGCTGCCCAGCGCGGCGCTGAGCTGCAGCGAGCCGGACGAACGCGAGATGCTGTTCGAACCGATGGTCAGCAAGACTTATCGCTTGCCCACCTTCTTCCAGTTGCCGGAAGCCGTGAACCATATGTGAGGAGTGCGCGATGTCTGTGCAGATAGCTGTGCAAACGCAGCCGCCGGCGACGGCGGACCTGATCGAATACGCGCTGCGGCTGGGCGACAACACTTTGTTGCTGGGCCAGCGCCTGGGTGAATGGTGCGGCCACGCGCCGGAGTTGGAAGACGATATCGCGCTGAGCAATATCGCGCTGGATCTGATAGGCCAGTCGCGCTTGCTGCTGAGTCTGGCCGGCGAATGGGAGGGACGGGGCCGGGACGAGGACGCGCTGGCCTATCTGCGCGACGCGCCGGCGTTCCGCAACCTGACCTTGCTGGAGCTGCCCAACGGCGATTTCGGCCAGACCGTGTTGCGCATCGCCCTGTTCAGCGCCTACCAAGTGGCTGTGTGGCGGGCCTTGCGCGGCGGCGGCGAAGCGCGGCTGGCGGCGATCGCCGGCAAGGCGCTGGCGGAAAGCCGCTACCACCTGCGCTACGCGGCGGAATGGGTGGTGCGGCTGGGCGACGGCACCGACGAATCGCGGCGGCGCATGCAGCGGGCGCTGACGCATTGGTGGCCGTATCTGGCCGAGATGTTCGACGAGGACGCGCTGGAGCGGCGCCTGGACGGCGTCGCGCCGCAAGCGGCTCTTCTGCGGAAGGAATGGGAGGCGCTGATGCTGCCGGTGCTGGCGGAAGCCACGCTGCGGCCCCCGGCGGACACCGAATATCGTTCCGGAGGCAAGCGCGGCGAACACAGCGAATCCTTGGGCCATGTGCTGGCGGAGATGCAGTTTCTGCAGCGCGCCTATCCCGGAGGGCGCTGGTGATGCGCGCCGCGCGGCTGAGCGTGGCGCAAGCCTGGCGGGTGCTGGACCAGGTGCCGGATCCCGAGGTGCCGGCGGTGTCGCTGTGCGATCTGGGCATCGTGCGCAAGGTGGCGCGGGTGGGGGAGGATCTGGAGGTCACGCTGACCCCCACTTATTCCGGCTGCCCGGCGACCGAGGCCATCGCCGCCTCGGTGCGGCAGGCCTTGGGTCAGGCGGGCGAAGAGCGGGTGGTGTTGCGCACCCAGCTGAGTCCGGCCTGGAGCAGCGACTGGATCAGCGCCGACGGCCGCGAAAAGCTGCGCCGTTACGGCATTGCGCCGCCGGCCTGCGCAAGGGCGGCCGAGGACGACTGGCAGCCGCTGCGCTTCCAAACGGCGGCGCCGGCCTGTCCGCAATGCGGCTCCGTCCGCAGCCGGCGGCTGAGCCAGTTCGGCTCCACCGCCTGCAAGGCGCTCTACCGCTGCGAGGCCTGTCTGGAGCCATTCGAGTATTTCAAGCCGATCTGAGTCCACTGAGGGACCGGAGTAAGGAGACCGGGATGAGACTAGCTTTCCATCGCCTGCGCGTCGTCGAACGTCGCCAGGAAACCGACGACGCCATTTCGCTGACCTTGGAGCCGCCGGCGGAATTTAAGGAGCGCTTCCGCTTCACCCAGGGCCAGCACCTGGTGTTTCGCGAACATATCGACGGCGTGGAGCAGCGGCGCACTTATTCGCTGTGCTGCGGCGTGGACGAAGGCATTTTACGGGTGGCGGTGAAGCGGGTGGAGGGCGGCGTGTTCTCCAGCCACGTCCACCGGCATTGGCAGCTTGGGCAGGAGGTGGAAGCGATGCCGCCGGAGGGGCGCTTTTTCACGCCGCTGGCGGCGGAGCAGCGCAAGCACTATCTGGGCATCGTCGCCGGCAGCGGCATCACCCCCTTGCTGTCCACCTTGAAAACCACCTTGCGGCGAGAGCCGCACAGCCGTTTCACCTTGCTGTACGGCAATCGGCGGCGCGGCGGCATTCTGTTCGCCGACGAGCTGGCGGCGCTGAAGTCGCGCTATCCGGCGCGCCTGGCGGTGTATCACTTCCTCAGCCGCGAAGCGCAGCAGCCGGAGCTGTTTCACGGCCGTCTCGACGGCGAACGGCTGCACAGGGCGCTGGCCGCGCTACTGCCGGACGGCGCGGTGGACGAAGCCTTCGTTTGCGGTCCCAACGATATGATTGATCAGGCCTGCGCCTGCCTGGAACGCGTCGGGCTGGCCGCCGGACGCATCCATTACGAACGTTTCGGCGTACCGGGGCGCGGCGCGGCCAAACCGGCTGCGGCGGCCGAGGACAATCCGGCGGCCAGCGTCACCCTGATCATCGACGGACAGCAGCGCCAACTGGAACTGAGCGCCGGCGAGCGCATCCTGGAAGCGGCTACCGCGGCCGGGGTCGACCTACCTTACTCTTGCCAAGGTGGGGTATGCTGCACCTGCCGAGCCAAGGTGCTGTCCGGCCGCGTGTCCATGGACAAGAATTTCGCCCTGGAAGCGGCCGAGGTGGAACAAGGCTTCGTGCTCGCCTGTCAGGCGCGTCCACGGACCCAGCAAGTGGTGCTCAGTTTTGATGAGCGTTGACGGTTGCTTGTCTAGAACCGCTGGCAAGCCCCGGTTTGACCGGGGTTTGCCTGGCGGCTCGTAGTCATCGGGGAGGTTCGCTGGTGCCGCGTCTGGTCTTTTCATTCAACCGATATGCGGATATGGCCAGAACAAAATCTCCCAATTACGAGGCGCAGCAACAAAACATACTGGAGAACGCTGCCCGCCTGTTTGCCGAGCAGAGTTTTCCCAGTGCTTCGATAGCCCAACTGGCTGAGCTGTGCGGTATGTCCAAGCCGCTGCTGTATCACTACTACCGCGACAAATCGCATCTGCTGTTCGACATCGCCGACACCTATGTGGATAGGTTGGTGGGCATCGTCGACGAGGCGGCGCGGCAAGCGCTGCCGGCAGACGCGCATTTGCGGCTGCTGATCGAGCGCTTCATGGAGGAGTACGCGTTCTCGCGCCATTACCACATGGTCTTGGTGCAGGACGTCAAATTCCTGGGCGAGGCGGACCGGCTGAAGGTGAAGGCCAAGCAGGCCGGCGTGGTGTCCGCCTTTGCCGAACTGATCGCCCGCTTGCGGCCGGAGCTGCCGGCGACGGAGGTCAAACCGGTGACGATGACCTTGTTCGGCATGATGAACTGGACCTTCACCTGGTTCCGCGCGGACGGCGCGGTGGACCGGCAGGGCATGGCGCGGATAGTCAGCCAGTTGTTTCTTCACGGGGTGTACGGATGTGGAGAGGGAACTGACCATGAGCGAGCATCTGAGGGAGCGCCGCGCTGAGCGGATCTGCCACCTGGAAATTCACCGGCCAGCGCAGCTCAATGCGCTGAGCCCCGAGCTGATGCGGGAGCTGGAGTTCGCGCTGGACGCGGCGGACGGCGATCCCGACATCAGCGTCATTCTGCTGTCCGGCACCGAGCAGGCCTTCGCCGCCGGCGCCGACATCGGCCGCATGGCCGAATGGGATTATCAGCAAGTCTTTCTCGACGATTACGTAAGCCGGCACTGGGAGCGCGCGCGCGGCGTGCGCAAGCCGCTAATCGCCGCGGTGCGCGGCCTGGCGATAGGCGGCGGCTGCGAGCTGGCGATGATGTGCGACGTGATCATCGCCGGCGAGTCCGCCCGCTTTGGCCAGCCGGAAGTCAAGCTGGGCACCCTGCCCGGCATGGGCGGCACCCAGCGGCTGCCGCGCGCCATTGGCAAGGCCAAGGCGATGGAATGGTGCTTGAGCGGTCAGCTCTATAGCGCCGATGAAGCCGAGCGCGCCGGCCTGGTGTCGCGGGTGGTGGCGGACGCCGACGTGCTGACGACGGCGCAGGCGCTGGCCGCGCGGATGGCGGGCTACTCGCTGCCGGCGCTGATGCTGATCAAGGAGTCCTTGAACCGCGCTTTCGAATCCAGCCTGGCCGAAGGCCTGCTGTTCGAACGGCGCGCCTTTCACGCCAGTTTCTCGCTGGCCGACCAGAAGGAAGGCATGCAGGCCTTTCTCGACAAGCGGCCGCCGCAGTTCCAACACCGTTGATCCAGGAGGTTTCCCATGCCCCATGCCTATATCTGTGACGGCATTCGCACCCCGTTCGGCCGTTACGGCGGCGCGCTTTCCGGCGTGCGCGCCGACGATCTGGCGGCGCTGCCGCTCGCCGCGCTGATGCGGCGCCATCCGCTGGACTGGTCCTGCCTGGACGAGGTGATTCTGGGCTGCGCCAATCAGGCCGGCGAGGACAACCGCAATGTGGCGCGGATGGCTGCCTTGCTGGCCGGCCTGCCGCAGTCCGCGCCGGCGATCACGGTCAACCGCCTGTGCGCGTCCGGACTGGACGCGGTGGGTCTGGCCGCGCGGGCGATCGCCGCAGGCGAAGCCGAACTGGTGCTGGCCGGCGGCGTGGAGAGCATGTCGCGCGCGCCCTTCGTGCTGGGCAAGGCCGAGAGCCCGTTCGCGCGCAATGCGCGGATAGAGGACAGCACCATAGGCTGGCGCTTCGTCAACCCGGCGTTTCAGCGTCAGTTCGGCATCGACTCCATGCCGGAAACCGCGGAAAACGTCGCGCGCCAGTTCAAGGTTTCCCGCGCCGATCAGGACGCCTTCGCGCTGCGCAGCCAGCAGCGTTACGCCGCGGCGCGCGAGCGCGGTTTCTTCGACGCGGAGATCCTGGCCTTGGAGCTGCCGCAGCGCAAGGGCGAGCCGCTGCGGGTGATCCGGGACGAACACCCGCGGCCGACCACCACGCTGGCGGAGCTGGCGCGGCTCAAGGGCGTGGTGGCGGACGGCTCGGTCACCGCCGGCAACGCCTCCGGCGTCAACGACGGCGCGGCGGCGCTGCTGCTGGCCAGCGGCGCCGGGCTCAAGCGCCACGGCCTGCGTCCGCGGGCGCGGATTCTGGGCATGTGCTCGGTGGGGCTGGAGCCGCGCATCATGGGCATGGGGCCGGCGTCGGCGGCGGAAAAGCTGTTGCGGCGGCTGGGCCTGAGCGTGGCGGATATGGACGTGATCGAGCTGAACGAGGCATTCGCCTCGCAATCGCTGGCGGTGATGCGCCAACTGGGCCTGGCCGACGACGACGCCCGGGTCAACCCCAACGGCGGCGCGATCGCGCTGGGCCATCCGCTGGGAGCTTCCGGCGCCAGGCTGGCGCTGACCGCGCTGCGTCAGCTGGAGGCCAGCGGAGATAGGCTGGCGCTGTGCGCGATGTGCGTCGGCGTCGGCCAGGGCGTGGCCCTGGTGTTGGAGCGGGTGGAGGAGGCGTGATGGACGAACTGATCTTGCTGGATTATCCGGCTGACGGCGTGGCGCGGCTGCGCCTGAACCGCCCGCAGGCGCTCAATGCCTTGAATACGGCGCTGCGGCGGGAGTTGGCGCGGCGTTTCCAGGAGCTGGCCGCCGCGGCCGACGTCAGGGCGATTCTGCTGTGCGGCGATCATCGCGCTTTCGCCGCCGGCGCGGACCTGACCGAGATGGCCGACTGCGGTAGCATAGAACTGATGCAGCGCCAGCTGCACAAGCTATGGCAGGCGATTGCCGACTGTTCCAAGCCGGTGATCGCGGCGGTGGCCGGCTATGCCTTGGGCGGCGGCTGCGAGCTGGCGATGCACGCCGACATCATCGTCGCCGCCGAATCCGCCCAGTTCGGCCAGCCGGAAGTCAAGGTGGGGGTGATGCCGGGCGCCGGCGGCACCCAGCGGCTGCTGCGGGCGGTGGGCAAGTTCCGCGCGATGAAGCTGTTGTTGACCGGCGAACGCATCGGCGCGGTGGAGGCCTTGGCGATGGGCCTGGTCAGCGAGGTGACGGCGGACGAGGCGCTGGAGACGCGGGCGCTGGAATTGGCGACTCAGATCGCCGCGCTGCCGCCGCTGGCGGTGGCGCAGATCAAGGAAGTGGTGCTGGCCGGCGCCGACGCGCCGTTGGCGACGGCGCTGATGCTGGAGCGCAAGGCGTACCAGCTCTTGTTCGCGTCGCGGGATCAGAAGGAGGGCATGCGGGCGTTTCTGGACAAGCGCGCGGCGGTGTTCCGCGGCGAATAAAAAAACCGGGCGGCAATGATCTTGCCGCCCGGTCCGCTTTACTTGCTTAGAATCTATTTACGATGCGGATCGTAAACAGGTTCTCAATGCGCGCCGCTGTCGCCGCCAGCAGCGGTGAACGGCGGCTTGGCGAACCACACCAGGCCGATCAACAGCACGAACAGCACGCCGGACAGCCAGAAAATCTCATTGGCCGCCATGATGTAGCCCTGCTTGGTGATTTGCAGCGAGGTCAGCGCCGCCTGCTGTCCGGAGGACAGGCCGGCCATGTCCAGCAGCCGGAACCAGGCGTTGGACGCCTGATCGTAGAGGCTGACATGCTCGGTCAGGCGCGCGTGGTGCATCGCCTCGCGACGGTCCCACATCGTGGTGGTGATCGAGGTGCCGATGCTGCCGGCCAGAATCCGCAGGAAGTTGGACAGGCTGGACGCGCTGGCGATCTGGCTGGGATGCAGGCCGGACAGGGTGATCGTGGTCAGCGGCATGAAGAAGCAGGCCACGCCTATGCCCTGCACCACCTGCGGCCACACCACGTAGGCGAAGTCCATCTGCGGGTTGAAGGTGCTGCGCCAGAAGAAGCAGATCGCGTACACGCTGAAGCTCACCGTCACCACCCAGCGCATGTCCAGCCGCTGCGCGTACTTGCCGATGATGGGCGACAGCACCACCGGGATCAGCCCGATGGGGGCCGCGGCCAGGCCGGCCCAGGTGGCGGTGTAGCCCATCTGGGTCTGCAGCATCAGGGGCAGCAGCACCACGGTGCCGAAGTAGAGCATGAAGCCCAGGCTGATGGCGACGGTGCCGACGGTGAAGTTGCGCTGCTTGAACAGGCTCAGGTCGACGATGGGATGTTTCTCGCCCAGCTCCCAGATCACCAGATAGACCAGCGCCAGCACCGCGATCACCGCCAGGGTGACCACCTCGGTGGAGTTGAACCAGTCCAGCTCCTTGCCGCGGTCCAGCACCATTTGCAGCGCGCCGACGCCGACCACCAGCAAGGCGAGGCCGATGCGGTCGATGGGCAGATCGACGGTTTCGGTTTCGCGCGGCTTGAGGATGCGCCAGGAAATGAAGGCCGCCGCCAGTCCCACCGGCACGTTGATGAAGAAGATCCAGCCCCAGTGCCAGTTGTCGCTGATCACGCCGCCCAGAATCGGGCCGAACACCGGCGCGACGATCACCGTCATCGCCCATAGCGCCAGCGCCATGCCTTTCTTCTCCGGCGGGTAGCAGGACAAGAGCAGGCTCTGCGACAGCGGAATCATCGGGCCAGCCACCGCGCCTTGCAGCACGCGGAAGAAAATCAGCATTTCCAGGCTGCTGGACATGCCGCACAGCCAGGAGGTGAGCACGAAGAGCAGGGTGGAGGCGGTGAACAGCTTCACCTCGCCCAAGCGCTTGGCCAGCCAGCCGGTCAGCGGCACCGCGATGGCGTTGGCCACCCCGAAGGAGGTGATCACCCAGGTGCCCTGGCTGGTGGCCGCGCCGAGGTTGCCCGAGATGGTGGGCAAGGCCACGTTGGCGATGGTGGTGTCCAGTACTTGCATGAACACCGACATCGACAGCGCCAGCGTGATCCAGACCAGCTTGGAGCCGGTCAGTGGTGGATGATTCATGGTCCGGACCCCTTATTCGGCCTTGCCTTCACCTGCGTTGGCCGCCAGCAGCGTCCGCACCAGTTCGTCGGCCTGTTTCAGGTCCGGCAGCTGGCCGGAGACGTCCTGGTGGGCGACGAAGGGCTGGGCTTCGGCCACGGCCTTGCCGTCCGTGCTGGAGGTGTCCACCACGGCGTCCATGGACAGGCCGACGCGCAGCGGGTGCGATTGCAGGTCTTTCGGGTCCAGCTGGATGCGCACCGGCACGCGTTGAACCACCTTGATCCAGTTGCCGGTGGCGTTCTGCGCCGGGAGCAGCGAGAAGGCGCTGCCGGTGCCGGCGGACAGCCCCACCACTTTGCCGTGGTAGACGATCTTGCCGCCGTAGAGATCGGACTTCAGTTCCACCGGCTGGCCGATGCGGATCTTGGCCAGCTGGCCTTCCTTGAAGTTGGCGTCCACCCACAGGTTTTGCAGCGGGATCACCGACATCAGCGGGGTGCCGGCGGCCAGGCGCTGGCCAACCTGCACATTGCGGCGGGCGACGGCGCCGTCCAGCGGGGCCTTGATCTCGGTGCGCTGCAGCGCGAGCCAGGCTTCCTTCAGCCGGCTGGCTGCGGCCTTGACCGCAGGCTGCTGCGCCAGCGCGTCCTTGCCCAGCAGCGCGGCGCTGGCTTTTTGCTGTTCGCGCGCGGCGTCCAGCGCGGCCTTGGCGGCGGCGACGGCGTCGTTGGCGTGGCCCAGTTCTTCCGCCGACAGCGCGTCGGTGCCGGCCAACTGTTTGCGGCGTTTCAGGTCGGCGTCGGCGCGGGCCAGCTCGGTTTCGCGCAGGGTGACCTGGGCCGCCAGCTGCTGGGTGTTGCTCATCAATTGGCGGGTCTGACGCACGGCTTGGGCGAATTCATTGCGGGAGCGGTCGAAGTTCAGCTGCGCGTCGTTCTTGTCCAGGCTGACCAGCAATTGACCGGCCTTGACGTGCTGGGTGTCGTCCA
Source organism: Chromobacterium sp. HL1 (assembly GCF_057418835.1). Taxonomy (NCBI): domain Bacteria; kingdom Pseudomonadati; phylum Pseudomonadota; class Betaproteobacteria; order Neisseriales; family Chromobacteriaceae; genus Chromobacterium; species Chromobacterium sp. HL1. The sequence goes on along the minus strand of NZ_CP162399.1, from coordinate 4,314,473 downwards.
CCAGCACCTTGGCGACGGTGCCGCCCACTTCCGGGGTGACTTGCACCAGGTGGCCGCTGACATAGGCGTCGTCGGTGCTTTCCTGATGACTGAGCACCAGCGCCCAGTAGGCGCCGTAGCCGATGGCGATGGCGGCGAACAGGGTGGTGGCGACGATCAGATTGCGTTTGCGCCCTTGCGCGGTTTTGGTTTTCTTGTCCATGGATGCGTTCTCAGTGGGTGGCGGGCGCAGCGTTGAAGCCGCCGCCCAATGCGGTGTTCAGGGAGACCCAAGCCAGTTTGCGGCCGGCTTCGGCGTCGATGCGCGCCGACTGTTGCGCCAGCGCGCTGTCCTGGGCGTCCAGCAGGTTCAGCTTGTTGATGATGCCGGCCTTGAAGCGGGCGGCGGCGGAGTCGGCGGCGCGGCCGCTGCTGTCCTGCGCCTGGCGCGCCTGTTCCAGTTGCTTGCCGCTTTGCTGCCAGCCGCTGACGGCGTCGGCGGCGTCGCGCATCGCGTCCAACACGGTCTGGTTGTAGCTGTGCACGGCCAGGTCGTAGCCGGCCTTTTGCTTGCCCAGATTGGCCTGGATCGCGCCGGAGTGGAAAATGGGCAGGCTGATCGCCGGCATGAAGCCCCAGAAGGTGGAGTCGCCGTTCATCAGCTTGTTCAGTTCCAGCGAGGTTTGGCCGGCGAAGGCGGTCAGCTTGATATTGGGGTAGAACTCGGCGCGCGCGGCTTTGACCGCGCCGGCCATGGCTTCCACCCGCGCGCGTTGGGCGGCGATGTCAGGGCGTTTGCCCAGCAGTTCCGCGTGCAGGCTGTCCGCGTCCAGCGGCGGCAGCGCCGCGCTCTTGGCGGCTTGCAGCGCGTTCAAGGCGTCCGGTCCCTGGCCGGTCAGCGCCGCCAGCGCGTGGCGGGCGCGGTCGCTGTCCTGGGTCAAGGCGCTTTGTTGTTGGCGCAGACGGTGCAGCGAGACTTCGTTGCCGCGCTGGTTGTCGCCCGGCAGCAGGCCGGCGTTGATGCGGGCCTGAGTCAGCGTTTGACGGCTTTCCGCCAGCTGGATGCGCTTGGCCAGCACCGCGCTTTGCGCCTGCAGCCGCTGCAACTGGGTGTATTGGGCGATGACGGCCTGAGTCAGCGTCAGCCGGGTCTGAGCGCCTTCGAAGGCGATGGCTTGCTGTTGGCCGACGGCTTCGTCGATTTGGCCGCGGTGCTTGCCCCAGAAGTCGAACTCCCAGCTGCCCATCAGCATGGCGGTGTAGGCGTTGACGTAGTCGCGCGAGATCGGCGCCGGAAACTCGTAGTTCAGCTGGGTCATATTGGCGCTGAAATCGAGTTTGGGCCCGCTATTGCCTTCGACGATGCCGACGGCGGCGCGCGCCTGGCGCAGCCGGGCTTCAGCCAGCTTCAAGGACGGCGCTTCTTGCAGGGCGCGCGCCACCAACTGGTTCAGCGTCGCGTCGTTCAGCTGGGTCCACCAGTCGCTGGCGATCTGCCCGTCCTGGCCGTCGCTCAGCCGCAATTGCCCGGCATCGAGCTGCGTGGCCGGCGCGCTGTCCGGGCCGAAGCTCGCGCAGCCGCCCAACAGGGCGCTGAGCAGCAGGGCGCTGACGCCGTGCTGCCATTGAGTCTTTTTCACCTTGTGGGACTCCCCGTGTTCACTTGCTGTATTAGCAATTGATGAAGTGATTGATGATGTGATAGTCACGCAAGTTATTATAAGGACGAAAAAAAGCCGGTTCCCCAGCTTCAACCGCCCAGGCTGCAGAGCAGTTTGCGCAATAAGCGTTCGAACTCCTGCTTTTCCGCAGCGTCGAAATCCGACCACAGCTCCCGGTGACATTCGCGGGAGACGGGCAGCAGCGATTCGACGAGTTGCACGCCCCCCGGCGTCAACTCCAGCAGGATCTTGCGTCGGTCTTCCGCGCTGGGCGAGCGGGCCGCCCAGCCGTTTTTGACCAGTTCGTCGGCGATGCGCGTGGCGTTGGTGCGCGATGAATCCAGCGTGTCGCTGATTTCAGACGGGTAGAGCGCCTGTTGCGGACAGGCGTACAGCGCCAGCAAGGCCATCCACACCGTCTCGTTGAGACCGTGATGCTTCAGCTTGTCGCACAGGTGGGCGGACAGCCGCGGCAGGATGTGGTACAGCAAGCGCGCCAGAATGACTTCCTGGCGCGGCACGCCGGGAAAACGCGCTTCGATCCGGTTGACGGCCTGCTCAAGCGTTTGAAATGACTTGGTTGGATTCATAGCCGTTATTTTAGTAACGGAAGTTACTATTCCGCAAGTGATAATTTTGAAGGCAATGGGCTGGGCAGGGGCGGCCGCATGCAAAAACGCCCAAGGCCAAAGCCCTGGGCGCTGATGGGCGATGCCGGCTAAGGCTAGCCCAGCAGCTGCAGCACCCGCTCCGGCGGACGTCCCACCACGGCGCGATCGCCGCAAACGGCGATAGGGCGTTCAATCAGCTTGGGATTGTCTATCATGGCGGTAATCAGGTGCTTGGGTTCCAGCGTGATGTCGTCCAGATAGAGTTCGGCGTACTCCTCCTCTTTCTGGCGGATCAGATCGCGCGGCTCCATATTCAGCAGCGTCAACAGGCGCTCCAGCTCTTCATAGCTGGGCGGGTGCTTCAAATACTCGACGATTTCGATTTCCGCGCCGGCGTTCTCCAGCAGGCTCAGCGCCTCCCTGGATTTGGAACAGCGCGGGTTGTGGTACAGGCGAATCATGCTGGTCTCTCCTTGTTATGGCCGGCGTGGAGTGGATTGATCGTGGCACGAAATCGAAGCCGGCGCCAGCGGCGCGCGCCTGAGCGTAGCGATATCAGGCTATGACGTTTTATTTACATCAGTCCGGTTTGGCAAGTTCCGGCCCAACCGTTACCATGCATTGACTCTCATTGTTATTTATCCGCCATGCATCCCACCACACGCAGCCACTTCGGGCTGGCAATCCTGTTGGCGGCCCTGTCCACGCTGGGGCCGTTTTCGATCGACACCTTCTTGCCGGCGATGAGCGCGATCGGGCAAAGCCTGGCGGTCTCGCCCTTGCAGATGCAGCAGGCGTTGACGGTATATCTATTGTCTTACGCGGTGATGATGTTGTGGCACGGTTCCATCTCGGATGCGGTGGGCCGCCGTCCGGTGGTGCTGGTCACCACCTTGCTGTTCAGCCTGGCGTCGATAGGCTGCGCGCTGTCGGACAGCCTGGGGCAATTGCTGTTGTTCCGCGCGCTGCAAGGCTTTTGCGGCGGCGCCGGCCTGGTGGTGGGGCGGGCCATCATCCGCGACAAGCTGGACGGCGCCGACGCTCAGCGGCTGATGTCGCAGGTGACCATGCTGTTCTCGCTGTCGCCGGCGATTGCGCCGGTGGTGGGCGGCTGGCTGTTCGGCGCCTTCGGCTGGCATTCCATCTTCGTTTTCATGGCGCTGATCGGTCTGGCGCTGTTCCTGATGAGCTGGTTCGCCTTGCCGGAAACCCATCATGAGTCCGCGCGCCAGCCCTTGAAGGTTAAATACTTGTTGGCCAATTACTGGCAGGTGGGACGCAAGCGCGAGTTCCAGTTGCTGACCGCGGCGGTGTCCTTTAATTTCGCCGGCTTCTTCCTTTACATACCGTCGGCGCCGGTCTTCCTGATGCAGCATCTGCACCTGGGGCCGGAACAGTTTCTATGGATGTTCGGCCCGGCCGTGTCCGGCATCATGTTGGGCGCCTATCTGTCCGGCAAGATGGCCGGACGGGTGGCGCAGAAGGACATCGTGTCGCGGGGCTATGTGGTGATGTTCGTCGCCGCAGGCTGGAATCTGCTGTACAACCTGCTGGCGCCGGAGGCCGCGATGCCGTGGGCGGTATTGCCGTTGGCGCTGTACACCACCGGCATGTCGATCGCCGCGCCGTCCATCACCCTAAACCTGATGGACCAGTTCCCATCGCTGCGTGGCACCGCTTCCTCGCTGCAGGGCTTCTTCCAGACCATGATGTCCAGCGTGGTGGCCGGCCTGATCGCGCCGCTGGTCTGGTCCAGCCCGCTGAGCCTGGCGGCCAGCATGATGGTGATGCTGGTCTTGGGCTTCGTGTTCCGGATGGGGTATAGGCGGCGGGTGACAATGGCATCTCAGTAATGGCCGAGGGTCACAATAATTTCATTTAAATAAAAACACCACAACTCTGCTGTGGTGTTTTTTGAGCACTTAACTTTCTTTGAGGGCTAAGGCAAACTCGCGCAAGCGCCCGGATTGCTTGGCGACGATCATGCGGTCACGCAGGAAGGCCAGCAGAATGCCTATCGCCAGCCCCCCCAAAATACCCAGCATGGTGATCTGTGCGCGCTTGGGTTTGCTCCTCAGCTCAGGGATGTCCGCCTTATCCAGTACCTGAATCTGAGAAGAGTCCTTGGCCTCCTCGATACGAGCCAACTCGTATTGTTTGGAGAGCAGTTCAAAGATGGTTTCCTGATATTTGACATCCCGTAACCGGCGCAGATACTCAAGCCCGGACTGAGGCATTTTGCCGGTTGGCACCATCACGTCACCAGCGGTCTCTTTGCCGGTTTCCAGCTTGGCTAGCTGGGTTTTTAAGCCGGCAAGTTCTTGGCTTGTACGCTGGTACAAAGGGTTCTGCTCGGTTGCATAACTGCGCATGGCTTCCAGCTGGACTTCTTTAGCTGCGATACTGGCTTTGAGCTGGGTAACCGTATTCATGATTGCCGATACCTGCCCTTCCGGTTGTATCATGCCGGTGCGCTCCTGAGTTCGGCGCAGAGATGTTTCGGCCTCTGCAAGCTGCATTTTGGTTTGTTTTAGCTGGTTTTCAAAGAATAAGCGTCGCTTAGCCGCATCCGTCACGGCCAGGTTTTGATTCAGCTTTATAAGCTGCTCGATATAGGCATTGACTAGTTTGGCTGCAAACTGAGGTTCGATGTCATCCACACTGATGGTGATTATGCCATCTTTGCCGCTACTGATTGTGCTGGCGTTTTGTAGCTCTTTACGGGTGGCATCCATAGAGTCTGCCTGATAGCGTTGTTTTAGCTTGAATTGCTGAATTAAACTATCAGCAATGGTTCTGCTTTGCAGCATACCGATATAAAGGTCGTTTGGGTTTTTTAATCCAGAGACGCCGCCGGCAACACCAGCCAAGCCACCGAGCTGCCCCAGCAGGGTGCTCATGCCGGCGCTTTGCTGTTGCGGAGGTAAGATTTTTGCGGTCGAGGTAAACGAGGGTGGTAGCAATAGGCTCAATAGCAACGCTCCTCCTCCCAGGCAGGCGGTGCTGCTGATAATCCAGTATTTTTGCTGTACCAATACCCGAATGATTTCAAGAAGGCTGATTTCTTCGGAGTCGTCGCTTGATCGTGCAGTGTTCTCATTCATGGACATATTTCAATTCCGGATGTTAAGGTGGCGACCCGTTTATTTCAGGACTTTAAGGCCGGCAGCACCCAAGCCGAACTGGTAAAGAATCGAGGTCCATTCTTTCAACGACTGAGTCCAACTGCTGCTGACGACTTCGTCAGGTACGACAATGGTATCGCCTGGATTGATGCGCTTACCGCCTAAGCTGGAGAACCAGCCGGCATTATTGTTGCTGGCTACGGTACCATCCGCCCGCAGCACATAGGTGGCAGACTTATCGCCGGTTTGAGTGATGCCGCCGGCAAGGTCGAGGTAGTCTTTGACCGCGCGTTGTGGACGGTAGATGAAGGCATTGCTTTGATAGACCGCGCCTAAGACATTGACGGTGCCAGGTCGGCGGGGAATGGAGATGGTGTCGCCATTCTGTAATGGCAGGTCTGGCAGGTCTTTGACTTGGGCATTGGCTCCACTGAGTTCCAGCACCACTCTGCCTTCAGCTTTGACCGAGCGCATTTTCTCGGCCAACTTGCGCTGACGCTCCACTTCAGCCGTGATTGCGGTGACATTGTCTTTGTCGGTTTGCTTGGAGAGCCTGGCTGCCGCGGTTTGTTCCAACTCTTTCTCGAAACGAGAGGCAACCTCATCCAGCTTAAGTTGTTGCTCCTTGCGTATGCTTTCACGCTGCAAGGCAGTGGCAAAGATATAGCCATATTCGGTTGCCCCGCCCAGTCGCATGACCAGTTCGCGCAGCGTTTCGCCTTTTTGCAGTTGAAAGGTGCCGGTTTGTTTAACTTCACCGCTGATCCGGACGAACTCGGTTTCTTGGCGGATATCCACCGGCAAGGCCCCAGGTGAGAACACTCGGAAAATATCGCCTGCGGCCAGTTTTAGTTGCTTCAAAGATGGCGTGTTGATGATGTTGGTATCCGGGCGGGCCTGCCATTGCAACTCGAATTGATTGTCCGTATTTTTCTCCAGTCGCCACGCCTTGTTTTCTGCAGTGGATTCCAGACCACCGGCCCAACGCAACAAGTCCGTGGCGCTTTCTCCGGAGGAGAACTCATAAATGGCGGGGCGCTTGACGTCGCCTAGCAGGGCAACTCTTTTACCGGCCGGGGAAATGTGAACGACATCTCCGTCGCGCAAGGTCAGGTCGGTAGATTTGTCCCCATCAACCAGAATCTTGTACAAATCGAGCGAACCGACCATCTTGCCATCGCGCATCAGTTGGATGTTACGCATTGAGCCATTGTCGTTGGGGCCGCCGGAGGCGAACAGAGCATTCAACAGAGTGCTCATCCCGCTTAGGGTGTAACTGCCTGGGGCCTGGGCATTGCCGACCACATAGACTTGCACTGCGCGAGCTTGCAGCAGGCTGGCGCTGAGTTCGAAGTTATTGAAAACGCGAGAAACGCTTTTCTTGAGGGTATCTTGCAGGTCCTTGAATTTGATGCCGGCAATGGCTACAGCACCGACACGGGGCAGGTAGACTGTGCCGTTGCGTTCTACGGTCAAGGTCAGGTCAATATCTACCATCCCCCAGCCCTTGACCTGAATTTGATCTCCCACCCCAATGATGTAATCAGGGTTGACCTGAGCCGAATCGGTTGGCGCAAAGGTCGATGGAGGGGTGTTGAATAGGTCGCTGCCAAAAATGGGTAAGGTTTTACTTGTGGCTACCCGTACAAACTCAACAAATGGGCTTAGTTGCTGCTCATCTTGCTTGTGAGCCTTGACGGGGCGCATTGGGTTTGCTTGCCCAAACCGCGAGGTTTGATTTGGAAAGGGTTGCTGGTTGGCAATATTGGGCATGCCGAATGAGGGGTCATTATCATAGCCCTGCATCATTGTTTCCGAGAAGCCGCCGGCAGCAGGCCTGCTAGTTGGAGCTGAATGGGCAGATGCTGCGCTGAGAACGAAGATGCCCGCGATAAGGCTGATGGAAATGCCGCTTGAACCATTTAGGAAGTTTGTCATTGCTTATAAGGCCATATTCAATAGTTATTCAGTTTAATGATTTCGAAATTTGAATCCCGGCTTGATTGGGTCCAAGCATCATTGTGGTGCGATATCGGGATTCATCTCGCTGGGCTTGCCACAGCCAAGCACCGGAGGCATAGCCGAGCAGACTGCCAGCCGCGATGTCCGATAGCCAATGTTCTTTGCCGGCAACCCTCCCCAGCGCACCAATGGCGGCCAAACCGTAGAGCCAAGGCTGGTCATACTCTTTGGCGAACGGGGTGACGGCTCCAAATAGAGCGGCCGCATGGTTGGACGTGAAGCTGCTCTGAAAGCGGGCGGCGTCGGCGCTTTGTTTGCGCCACGGGCTGTCACTGCTGTCTGGCCGAGCCCGATTGACCAGGCCTTTGAATGCGATGCTGCCGGCACTCGCCAGTGCGGCGGACTCTAGGGAAATCAGGCTGGTGTTGCTCAAACGCTCATCGCCAAAGGCGAAGGCGCTGCCAGCCAGGCCGATGGCTACCAGAGGCGCAGCGTCACCGATGTGTTTCCAGCCACGTAGCAGGTGGTGGTCTTGTCGTTTGTTGATTGCCTTATAAATGGGCTTGTCCAGCACCATGGCAGCCAAGGTTAGCCCGGCTGCGGTTGTCAGCGCGCTAGTCTTATCGTCGAGATGGGAAAATTGCCGGCCGCTATCCTCGAGACGTAGGCGTATCGCAGGCCAGGGCTGGAAAGTTGGCAATGGCGGATGGACCGCCGGCAGGTTCTGCTCATCGGCGCGCTCTGCAAAATTGCCTAGTCCATCATACATTTCCACATCACGACGCGGGTCACTGAGAATATCGTAAAGGTCGCCAGGCGACATGACCATTTGGCCAACATCCCGAGTCCATGGCGAGATAGAAAAATTGCCAACGGCCTGAGTGTCCAAAGTCAGCATGCTGTTCAGCGGAATGGATATGAACAGGCCTTTGTCTTTATAAGGTGAGCTTGGAGTGCCGGGGGAGGTGATGTCGTTGCCATTGGTGCTGGTATACCAAGCGCCAATTTCTATGCCTGAATGGAAGCGGCGCTTTAGCTCGAGACGCGCTCCCATGTCTTTGGCTAGGAAACGCCCGGCGCGGACTGTAGCGGTCACATTCATTGGTAACTGGTAGTGCAGGGCGGCGAGAGCGGTCACGGTTTGATAGTCACGTTTGCCAAACCAGCCTTTCACATCGCGCTGCTGCAATGCATCGACAGTGAGGTCTACCGCCCAGTGCCGCGTTTCCGGGAAGTACAAGACTTGGCCGCCTGCGCCGCGGAACATTTCCTCGTAAATGCCCGCGGAGGCTCGCGCATAGGTATTAGGGCCAAGTGTCAGGTATTGGTTAAGTAGTAGGCGATCAAGCTTGGGGGTATTGGTTTTTTTGTAATCAGCAACATCGGAACGGACATGGGGTAATAGGCTATTGGATGGCTGTTTCACGCCAGAAACCGTATTGTACAGATTGGTGCTCAAGGCGCTATTCAGGTACAGGCCACTGCCAAGTCTTTTGGTATAGGTTGCCGCAGCGGCGATCTCGTAACGGAAGGCACCACTTGGATCATTGAAGTAGACGCCAGTTTTGGGCACAAGGCGGAAGCGATTGGCCTCGTTATCTTCCGCATTGATCTGGACAAGGTCGCCATCCTTGCCTGCCATGACTTCAAGACTTATGCCATCTCGAATGGTAGAGACCAGTTGCTCGGCCGAGCGCTCTGCCAGTTCTGTATCTCTGCCAGGTTTGACCGAGACGCTGTCCAGAAAAGTTTGCCGGTCGACTTTGCCCAGCAAGTAGTTGTTCAGCACCGTCAAATTAAAGAAACTATAGGTGACGATAGGCTGTTCCAGCTTGGTGTATACGACGCGGATGTTGCGTGTTTCTATCGGAGCAAAATAAAGGGCTGTACGTACTGCGCGGCCAACGGCGCGACCTACATTGGAAATACGACTATTGGTGAGCTCCAGAAGCAGTTCATCCCCTTGGGTGCTGATGCGTATATTCTTGAAATCCTGACGGCTGAGTGCCGACACTAAATGGTGTCCATAACTAGAATCGTTTTGCCATTGATTGATAGTGGGACGGATTGGCACTTCCGGGCTGCCTGAAAAGTAGGCGGGCTCGGAGATTTTGGGTACGAACTCACGTTCATTGAGGGGAATCTCAATGGATGCGTTTAGGCTGGTATGGGTATTTTGTTTAGCAAGTTGAAGTCCTAACCAGCCCCAACGATATTCTATGCCCGCCGCTGGGCCCTTTTTTCTTTGACTGGCGAAGGTGTCTACCGAGCGAAAATCTTTTGGGTAATTGTTGGCATCGTACTCGGCTATCAGTGACCAATTCGGATAGCTTTGGGGGCTCCACCGGGCTCCGCCAAAAGGACCTTTGGTGCGGCCGGAGGCCAGACCGATCGAAGCCTCTAAGTTAGGCAGGAAATGCTTGCTGGCGACAATATAGTCACCACTCCATAAGGCGGTACCGAATATATCTGTACGGCCATAGGAGATGGCGGGCCATATTGAGGATTCAGAGAATATTTTCCACTTGGTGTCGATGGCTTTGTCCTTATAACTGCCATAACCACCACCATACTGTTGGTCATCAAATCCAGCAATGCCAGCTATGGAAATGTAGCGGCCTGAAATTTCTAAAAATGGCAGAATGGTCGCTGAAGTCCATAGGGTGTCATATGGTTTGTCTGTGCTGAAACCAAATCTCAGGGAGCCATCGCGCCCAACGTCGGCAGAGGGCATATTGATATAGCCAAGTTGGCCATTGAGGCTTGGTTGAGCCAAAGCGAGTGGTGTGCAATAGTAATATGCGCCACTGATTAAAACCCCTTTGATTATCCCGCTGCGCAAAGAAAGTGATATCGACACAATATTTTAAATTATTTAATTTTCTATGATGCTATACGGGCGCGCTGTTTACGGGCGACGCATAGCCCAAAATTTTGAGAGAATAAAACATCAGGCAGTTATCTTTGTTTGTCGAAGATAAACTGCCTGATTGATGCCGCCAAGCCTATTTTCCCTTAGGGAAACTAGGCTTAATGGATGGACTGTCAGTGATGAGTGGTTGCCGAGTGGCTGGTCGACGAATCGCTGTTGCTCGAGACGGCTACCGCAGCTGCCACAGCGGCTCCGATGGCGGCGATGGTGCCAACACTCAAGCCGGCAATACCCGCGGTGGTGCCAGCGGCGCCTGCAGCGGCTGCCGAGGTGGTGCCGGCAGCGCTGGAGCCGGCAGCAGAGGTTGCCGCAGCTTCTTCCGCAGCGAATGCAGGTGTGGCAAAAGCGAATGCCAAAGCGACAATCATGACTTTTTTCAACATGATCAAATCCTTATGTACTGAAAGGCAAAAATTATGTGGGGATGCTGACAAAGCCCAGCACACTATATCATAAGGCAGCCTTTGGTCTTTGCAAAGTGAATATCATGTGGCAGCGGAAGGAACTGAATAACATACTTACACCCAGAGGTGTAGGCGAGTCCTATGGGCACTGAGAACGGTTTGAAAAACGCCAGGATCCTTGGTATAGGTCATCTCGCCCGCCGTCGGGAAATGCAGATCCTGCAGCCGCGACACCCAGAAGCGCAGCGCTGCGGCGCGTAGCATCAGCGGCCAGGCTTTTTTCTCTTCCGCGGTGAGTTCGCGTTCCGACTGATAACCGGAGAGCAGCGCGGCGGCGCGCTCGTCGTCTATGCCGTGGTCCGCCTTGCGGGCCCAGTCATTGACGGCGATGGCCAGGTCGTAGAGCAGCACGTCGTTGCAGGCGTAGTAAAAGTCGATGAAGCCGGCGATGCGGTCGCCGTCCAGCAGCACATTGTCGCGGAATAGATCCGCATGGATCACGCCGGAGGGCAGGTGATCGAAGCGGTGGCTGTCCTGGAGTTGCACTTCTTCGCGCAGCAAGGCTGCGGCGTCTTCGTCCATGCGGGGGTAGACCTGGCGCGCGGTTTCGCTCCACCAGCGCGGACCGCGCGGATTGGCCATTTTGCCGGGGAAGGTGGCGCCGGCGATATGCATTTGCGCCAGCATTTCTCCTACGGCGCGACATTGCGCCGGGGTGGGCTGCGCGACGTCGGCGCCGTCCAGGCAACTGACCAGGCAGGCCGGCTTGCCGGCCAGCATCGAGGCGAACTGGTCGGTGTTGTCGGCCACCGGCGCCGGGCAGGCCACGCCGTGGCGCGCCAGGTGGCTCATCAGCGTCAGGTAATAAGGCAGTTCCTGCAGCTTCAGCGCTTCGAACAGCGTCAGCACATAGCGGCCGTGCGTGGTGGTGAGGAAGTAATTGGTATTGGTGATGCCGGAGGCAATGCCCTTCAAGTCCAGCAACTGGCCCAAGGTGTAGCGCTTGAGCCATTCCTGCATCTGGTCATGGCTGACCGTGGTGTAAACCGACATAGTGGCCCTCTCAGAACCGGATCAGCACCCAGCGCGGGATGATGATGCGGTTGGCGGGGTCGATCTGCTTCATGGTGCCGGAGCCGTTGTCGTCCATCAGGTAATAGGGCACGCCGTGCGACGGCGTCACCTTGACCATATAGAGGTGGCCGTTGAGCCGGTATTCTTCGATCTTCTCCTCGCCCTTCTGGATGATGCGCACCTCCGGTTCCGCGGTGGCGGCGTTTTGTTCGCTGATCGTCGGCGGCGGCGGCACCGGGGTCTTGGCGGGAGGGGGCGTATCGGCCCAGGCGGCTGTCAATGGCAGCAGGGCGAGGGCGGCGAGCAGGCGGCGCATGGCGTGGTCCTTGATTGTCATCAGTTTTAAAGGTGCAGCAGTTGTTCGCGCTCTTCCGGCAGCGCTTCAAAACCGCGGGTTTCGTAATGTTTGAAGATAGTTTCGACGATTTGCCGCGGATCGTCGATTAGTTGGATCAGATTCATGTCTTCGGGATTGATCATGCCTTCGCTGATCAGCCTGTCCTTGACCCAGTCCAGCAGGCCCTCCCAGAACTCGCGGCAGCACAGGATGATGGGGATCTTGCGGCTCTTGCCGGTCTGTATCAGCGTCAGGGCCTCGAACATTTCGTCCAGGGTGCCGAAGCCGCCCGGCATCACCACGTAGGCGATAGCGTGCTTGACGAACATGACCTTGCGGCTGAAGAAGTGGTTGAACTTGATGCTCAGGTCTTGGTATTCATTGGGTTTTTGTTCGTGCGGCAGCACGATATTCAGCGCCACCGACGGGCTTCTGCCGTAGAATGCCCCTTTATTGGCGGCCTCCATGATGCCGGGGCCGCCCCCGGAAACAACGGAGAAGCCGGAGTCCGACAGCAGACGCGCGACTTCTTCGGTCAATTTGTAATACTTGTGGTCGCGCGGCGTGCGCGCGCTGCCAAAGATGCTCACCGCCGGCATGATGCCTTGCAAGGCTTCCGCCGAATCGACAAACTCCGACATGATCTTCATCACATGCCAGGCTTCGCGGGAACGGAAACGCTGCATCATCGCGTGACGATCGCTGGTTTGCGGTAATTTATCGGACAAGCTCATATTCTGCCTCTTTTTATGAAAACACTGTTATTGATCGACGGCTCTTCTTATTTGTACCGCGCCTTTCACGCGATGCCCGATTTGCGTTCTCCGGATGGCCGCCCGGTGGGGGCTGTCTATGGCATGGTGAACATGCTCAGGCGGCTGGAGAAGGAAGTGCAGTTCGATTATAGCGCCTGCGTTTTCGACGCCAAAGGCAAGACATTTCGCGACGACCTTTACCCCGAGTACAAGGCCAATCGCCCGTCGATGCCGGAGGAACTCGCCTCCCAGATTACGGCGGTCCATGAGGTGGTGCAAGCCTCGGGCTGGCCGATGCTGGTGGTGCCGGGCGTGGAGGCTGACGATGTGATCGGCACGCTGGCGCGCGCCGGCGCGGCCGCCGGCATGCGGGTGGTCATCTCCACCGGCGACAAGGATATGGCGCAGTTGGTGGACGGACAGGTGTCCATCGTCAACACCATGACCAATGAAACCTTCGACCGCGACGGGGTCAAGGACAAGTTCGGCGTGCCGCCGGAATTGATCGTCGACTATCTGACCCTGATCGGCGACAAGGTGGACAATGTGCCGGGCGTGGACAAGTGCGGGCCCAAGACCGCGGTCAAGTGGCTGGAGCAGTACGGCAGCCTGGACGCCGTCATCGCCCAGGCGGCGGAAGTGGGCGGCAAGGTGGGCGAGAACCTGCGCGCGGCGCTGGATTGGCTGCCCAAGGGCCGCGAGCTGATCACCATCAAGTGCGACGTGGATCTGAACGCGGACATGCCCTATGGCCTGGACAGTTTGCAGCACGGCCTCAAGGACAAGCCGCGTCTGGCCGAGCTGTATCAGGGTTTGGGCTTCCGCACCTTTTACCGCGAGGTGACCGAGGGCGAGGAGATGCCGGCGGTGGCGCAGACCGCGGGCGGAGCCCAGGGCGACGATCTGTTCGCCATCGAGGCCGCGCAGGACAGCCCGGCCTTGCCGGAAACGGCGGCGGAGCGGCGCTATGAAACCATTCTGGAGGCCGCGCAGCTGGACGCCTGGCTGGCCAAGCTGGCCGCGGCGGACGTGGTGTCGCTGGACACGGAAACCACCAGCCTGGACCAGATGCAGGCGCGCATCATCGGCGTCAGCTTCTCGGTGCGCTCCGGCGAAGCCGCCTATCTGCCGTTGGGCCATCATTACGCCGGCGCGCCCGAGCAGTTGGACCTGGAGCGTAGCCTGGCCAAACTCAAGCCTTGGCTGGAAGACGCCGGCAAGAAAAAGTGCGGCCAGAACCTGAAGTACGACCGCCATGTGTTCGCCAACCACGGCATCCGCTTGGCCGGCGTGGTCGATGACTCGCTGTTGGCGTCCTATGTGGTGGAAAGCCATGAACGCCACAATATGGACGATCTGGCGCGCCGCCATCTGGGCGAATCCACGGTCAGCTACGAGGAGATCTGCGGCAAGGGCGCCAAGCAGATCGGCTTCGGCGAGGTGGACATCGACACCGCCGCCAATTACGCGGCGGAGGACGCCGACATCACGCTGCGCTTGAATCAATATTTCTCCGGCCTGCTGAACGGTCGCTTGCGCGAGGTCTACCGGGATATCGAGCTGCCGGTGGCCGAGGTGCTGTTCGCGATGGAGCGCCACGGGGTGCTGATAGACCGCGAACGTCTGGCGACGCAGAGCCATCAGTTGGGCACCGAAATGCTGAAGCTGGAAAACCAGGCCTACGATCTGGCCCGCCAGCCTTTCAATCTGAATTCGCCCAAGCAGTTGCAGGAAATCCTGTTCGGCAAGCTGGGCATTCCCACCAAGGGCGTGAAGAAGACCCCGTCCGGCGGCTACTCCACCGATGAGTCGGTGCTGGAGACGCTGGCGCTGGAGCACCCGCTGCCCAAATGCATTCTGGCGTACCGCGGCCTGGCCAAGCTCAAGTCCACCTACACCGACAAATTGCCGCAGCTGATCAACGCGGCCACCGGCCGCGTGCACACCAATTACGCGCAGGCGGTGGCGATCACCGGGCGCTTGGCCAGCTCGGATCCCAATCTGCAGAACATTCCGGTGCGCACCTCGGAAGGGCGTCGCGTGCGCGAGGCCTTCATCGCGCCGCCTGGGCATGTGATCGTCAGCGCCGATTATTCGCAGATCGAGCTGCGCATCATGGCGCATCTGTCCGACGACGCCGGCATGCTGCGGGCCTTCGCCAGCGGCGAGGACATCCATCGCGCCACCGCCGCCGAGGTGTTCGGCGTCGAGCTGTCCCAGGTCAGCGCCGATCAGCGCCGCGCCGCCAAGGCGATCAACTTCGGCCTGATCTACGGCATGAGCGCCTTCGGTCTGGCCGCGCAGCTGGACATCGAGCGCAGCGCCGCCCAGCAATACATCGACCGTTATTTCATGCGCTACCCGGGCGTGGCCGAGTATATGCAGACCACGCGTGAGACCGCGCGCGAGCAAGGCTATGTCGAAACCGTGTTCGGCCGTCGCCTGTATCTGCCGGAAATCAAGCTGTCCAATCCGGCGCGCCGCGCCGGCGCCGAGCGCGCGGCGATCAACGCGCCGATGCAGGGCACGGCGGCGGATCTGATCAAGCTGGCGATGATTGCGACGCAGGACTGGCTGCAGGGCGAGGGCCTGGGCAGCAAGCTGATCATGCAGGTGCATGACGAACTGGTGCTGGAAGTGCCGGACGCCGAGCTGGAGTTGGTCAAACGCCGCTTGCCCGAGATTATGGCCGGCGTGGCCAAGCTCAAGGTGCCCTTGCTGGCGGAAGTGGGCGCGGGGGAAAGCTGGGAAAGCGCGCACTGAGCCAGCTTTGCGTCGCCATCTGAAAGCCAGCCGCTCAGGCTGGCTTTTTTCATGCCTGTGTCGTTTTCCTGGTCCTGGTCTAAATGCTTGGCCAGACGGGCGTCGGCGGGAACAAGATCGGTTCCGTCCGCCTCGCTTTGCTTAATATATTACCCAGGTGCCCAATGAGACGGGGAGCCTGCGATGCGAACTCAGACCGGTTTCACCCTGATTGAGGCCATGACGGTTCTGGCGATCATGCTGCTCTGTCTGGCGATCGCCGCGCCGGGACTGGGCCGTTTATTGTCGACGCAGCAATTGCGCAGCCATGCCCAGGCAATGGCCAATCTATTGCACTTTGCCCGTAGCGAGGCGCTGAGGAGCAAGCGGCCGGTATACGTGTGCGCGGCCAATCTGAAGCGCAATCTGCAATTGCAAGGCTGCGCCAAGCAGCGGCAGGTGTGGGACCGCGGCGCGTTGGTGTATGCGGATAAAGGGGGTGGCGCCCAGGCCGGCTACGACAGCCAGGAGCGTTTGCATCTGCTGGTGTTCGCCGTGGGCAAGGTCAGGATGCGCGCGGAACGGGATCAGCTGCAATTCATGCCGAACGGGCGGCTGGCGCGCGGCCAGAGCGCGCGCCTGTTGCTGGAAAGCCCGCGCGCCGGCGTGTGCTTGACGCTGACGGTCAGCGCTCATGGCAGGGCGGAAGTCGGCAGGGCGGATCATGACTGCCCGGCCTGAGCCCGCCGTGCGCGGTGGCGTCTTGCTGGAAACCATGCTGGCCTTGTTCTTGGTCATGGTGTCGATGCTGGCGCTGTCCTCGGTGCAATTGCGCGCTCTGCTGCATGGCCGCGACGCCTTGCTGCGGGCGGAGGCGATCGCGGCGGCGCTCGAACTGGGGGAGGCGGCGCTGCTGTGGCCGGAGACGGCGGCGGAGCAAGCGTCGGCGCAAGCTCTGGCGGATTGGGCGCGTTTGCGGCAGCGGCTGGAAGGCTTGGAAGGGGCGATTGAGGCGAGCTCATGCCACGGCGCGCTGGACGCGATGACGGCGCTTTGCGAACAGCAGGGCGCCGTTGCCTATGTGAGGCTGACTTGGACCGGCTTGTCGGCCGGAGATGGCTCCGGCCGTTTTGAGCGCCGTTACGCGCTGGCCTTGGACGAGCCTTGACCGTGGCGGCCCGCACGCGCGTCCAGGGCTTCTCCCTGGTGGAAATGATGGTGGCGACGAGCATGGGGCTGCTGGTGTTGGCGCTGGCCTTGCAGGGGGCGTTGACGATGCAGGGCAGCTTGCGCGTGTTGGAGAACGGTTTGCGTCAACATCAGGATGGACAGTTCGCGCTGGCGCAATTGGCGGAAAGCTGGCGCAAGCATGGACGTTTCGCTTGCGCGAAGGCAATGGAGTCGCCGGGGCGAGGGTTCGAGGCGCCGGAAGGCATGCGCTTTCGCTACGGGGTTGGCGCGGCGGCGGCCTTGCTGGCGGAGGACGCGACGCGGACCACGCTGAGTTGGCAAGGCGAGGCGGATTGGGAAGAGGCGGCGCTGGCCAGTTGTTCCAGCCTGAGGCTGTTGAAGCGGGGCGAGCCGGGGCTGGAATGGCGACGGGAGGCCGGCGCGCATGTGCTGACCTGGCCGGGGGCGGCGAGGGCCGGGCTCTTGAGCGGCGTGGACATCGCCTCCTTGGAGGTCTTGGCCATCGCCTCGCAGCGTTACGTTCTGCGTCGCGAGGGTGACGATGGCGACGCGCTGTGGTTGGAGGAAAGCCTGCCCGGCAGGGCGGCGGAGCCGCCGCAATTGCTGGCGACGGGCGTGGCGGCGTTGAGGCAGCGCCTTGGCGTTCGCAGCGGGTGCCGACCATTGGCGCTGGCCTGGAGGGAGGGGCCGGAGCAATTGGCCGCGGAGGATTGGAAGCGGCTGTCGCGGGTGGAACTGGCGCTTGAGTTGCAAGCGGGCGGCCGCCGGCGGAGCTGGACCACGGTGGTGGCGCTGACGCCGGCCCTGCCGTGCGCGCTGGAGCCGGGCGGATGAGGGCCCGGCGGCGCGGAGCGGTGTTGTGGCTGATTCTGCCGCTGCTCAGTCTGCTGACGGTGTTGGCCATGGGCAGCGCGCGCTCGGTGGCGGTGGAGCAGCGCGCTACGCGCAACCTGGCGGAGGAGCGCGCATTGAGGCTGGCGGCCTTGCAGGCTTTGCGGGCGGCGGAACGGCGGACCTTAGATTTGAACCTCCGTTTCGAGGACGCTCTGACGAGCGAAGCCGGCATTCCCTGGCAAGGAGACGCCCGCGGCCTGGGCTGGTTCATGCCGGATTGCCTGTCCGCCGTCGCCGGCGTCGGATACGGCTTGTGCGCGACCGAGCCCGATGTGTGGCGGCGTAGCGCCCAGATCAATGGGGCGAGATGGCCGCTCTTGCATCCTTGCGGCCCCAGCCGCGGCTTGGAGGCGACGCCGGGCCGTCCGCCGGCGTCCTGCTTGCCGGCGCGGCCGCGCGCAGGGCAGCGCTGGAGTTCGCCGCGTTATGTGCTGGAATTGCTCAATCCGGCGTTCGGGATCGCCGGCGTGGACGGCCGCTTGTATCGAGTCAGCGTGAGGGTCTGGGGCGAGAGCGAGCGCGACATGCTGACCGTGCAGAGTTGGTTCTGGGCCGGGGCGGGGGCGCAGGCCGGCCGCGGCGGGCGTTTGAATTGGCGTTTGCCGGAGGAGGCGCAATGAGGGCGCAAGCGGGCATGAGTTTGCTGGAATTGCTGACGGCGATGGCGGTGGCGGCCATTCTGGCCGCGATGGCCTGGCCGGCCTATCAGCAGCAGATATTGCGCGGGCAGTTGGCGGAGGCGCGCGCGGCGCTATTGGAGAATCTGCATTTCATCCAGCGCTGGCACCTGGAAAACCGCTCGGGATCCACGGCATGGCCGCCTCTGCCGCGACCCGCCACCCGCGATTTCGACATTCGGCTGGGCAGCGTCAGCCTGGGCTCGGACAGCGCCGGACAAGCCAGTTTCCGTCTGCTGGCCAAGCCCAGGGCCGGCCACCGTTTGGCCGGCCGCTTGCAGCTGAGCCTGGATCAGGACGGCAATCTGGCGCAATGCGGGCCGGAGGAGTCCGGCCCGCAGTCGTGCCGGGCCTGGGGAGATTAAGCGCCGTCGGCCGTTGCCGGCAGCTGGATCTTGCGGCAGCCTTGCGCCAGCACGCGGCCGCCGCGAGTGGTCAGGCGCGCTTGCTCGTCCAGCAGCGACCAGATCAGTTGTTGGCTGACGTAACGCTCGCCCTGGGCGACCTTGGCCGGCGTCAGCCGGTAGCGGTGATGGTTCCAGTTCAGCTGGATGGCGGCGCCGCTTTGCTGCTGCGGATACTCCACCACCACCATTTTGCTGCCGTTGCAGCGGTATTTGACGGTTTGCATGGCCGTGTCGGCGGAGGCCGACGCGGCGCAGGACGCGCTCAGCAGCGTTGCGCAGAGCAACGCTGGTTTCCATGCCTTCATGCTCCCTCCTTTTCCCTCCATGGGGCGACTTTCAGCAACAACACCATGCCGGGCAGCGCCAGCGCGGTGCACAACAGGAAAAAACTGGTCCAGCCTATGGCGTCGATGATGTAGCCGGTGGAGGCGTTGGCCAGGGTGCGCGGCACGGCCGCCAGACTGGTGAACAAGGCGAACTGGGTGGCGGTGTAGGCCGGGTGGGTGCTCTTGGCGATGAAGGCGACGAAGGCCGCGGTGCCAAGACCCACGCCCAGCGCCTCGAAGCCGATGACCACGGCCAGCATGCTCAGTTCATGTGCGCCGATGGAGGCGAAGCGGCCGTAGCTGGCCAGCCAGGCGAAGCCCAGGATGGACAGCACCTGCACCACGCCGAAGGCCCACAGCGCCCGGTTGATGCCCAGCTTGATCATCCACAGGCCGCCGAGCAGGCCGCCTATCACCGCCGGCCACAGTGCCGCGTGCTTGGCCACCAGGCCGATCTGGGATTTGGCGTAACCCATGTCCATGTAGAAGGGGGTGGCCAGCGAGGTGGCCATGCTGTCGCCCAGCTTGTACAGGAAGATGAAGCCCAGAATCCAGGCCGCGCCCTGCCAGCCCTGGCGGGTGATGAATTCATGGAAGGGTTCGACCACGGCTTCGCGCAGGGTCTTGGGCGCCTGGCCGGCGAGCTTGGGCTCGCTGACTCGCAGCGTCATCAGCAGGCCGGGGATCATGAACAGCGCGGTGATCAGGAAGACTCGGTCCCAGGAGATGTGATCGGCCAGGATCAGCGACAGCGAACCCGGAACCAGGCCGGCCAAGCGGTAGGCGTTGATGTGCACGGTATTGCCGAGGCCCAGTTCGTTGTCGCTGAGGATCTCGCGGCGATAGGCGTCGAGCACGATGTCCTGGCTGGCGGAGAAGAAGGCCACGCCCACCGCCAGCGCGGCGATGCTCCAGATGTGCTGGGCCGGGTTGAACAGGCCGAAGCCGGCCATGGTGACGATCAGCGCCAGCTGGGTCAGCAGCATCCAGCCGCGACGGCGGCCCAGCAGCGGCGGCACGTAGCGGTCCATCAAGGGGGACCACAGGAATTTCCAGGTATAGGGCAGGCCGATCAGCGCGAACAGACCGATGGCCTTGAGGTCGACGCCTTCGCTGCGCAGCCAGGCGGGAAGCAGATTGATCAGGGTGTACAGCGGAAGACCGGAGGCGAAGCCGGTGAAGACGCAGATCAGCATCGTGCGCGAAAAGACGTCGCGCCGCCAGTCTATGGTTGTGTTGCTCATGGGCAGGCCAGTTTCTACGGATCGCGCG
The DNA here is from genome assembly GCF_057418835.1 of Chromobacterium sp. HL1. Classification (NCBI taxonomy): domain Bacteria; kingdom Pseudomonadati; phylum Pseudomonadota; class Betaproteobacteria; order Neisseriales; family Chromobacteriaceae; genus Chromobacterium; species Chromobacterium sp. HL1. The sequence goes on along the minus strand of NZ_CP162399.1, from coordinate 4,294,124 downwards.
GCGAGACGAGCCCGCCGCTTGTTGTTATTGGCGCGCCACCCGGTAGAAGGCCAGGCTGCCGCGCAGATTGGGCATGAAAGTCACCCGTTTGACCCCGTTCATCACCACGCGTTCCACCACGCGCAGCCGATTCTTGGCGCACAGCGCTTCGAAGTCGCCGAGCATGCACCAGTGAATGTTGGGCGTATCGTACCACTGGTAGGGAATGGTGTCGGAGACCGGCATGTGGCCTTGCAGGATCTGCCAGCGGTTTTCCCAATAGCCGAAGTTGGGAAACGTGACGATGGCTTCGCGGCCGACGCGCAGCATCTCGTTCAGGATCTGCTCGGTCTCGCGCATCGCCTGTATGGTTTGCGACAGCACCACGTGGTCGAAGGCGTCGCTGTCGAATTCGGCCAGGCCGGTTTCCAGATCGCCTTGCAGCGCGTTGACGCCGGCGTTTACGCATTTGACGACATTGCCGACATCCAGGTCCACGCCGTAGCCGACCACCTGTTTGTTGCGGCCCAGCCAGGACAGCAGCGCGCCGTCGCCGCAGCCCAGGTCCAGCACGCGGCTGTCGGGCGCGATCCAGTCGGCGATCAGGCGCAGGTCGGCGCGCAAGGGCGCCGTGGTTTGCGGAGCGTTCATGCTTGCACCTCCCGCGCCACGCGGTCGAGGTAGGCGCGCATCAATTGGACATAGGGCTCGTCGGTCATCAAGAAGGCGTCGTGGCCGTGGACGGATTCGATCTCGGCGTAGGACACAGGCCGGTTGGCGGCCACCAGCGCCTTGACGGTTTCGCGCGAGCGCTCCGGGGAGAAGCGCCAGTCGCTGGTGAAGCTGGCCACCAGAAAGCGGGCGCTGGCCTTTTTCAGCGCGGCGACGAGATCGCCGCCGAAGTCCTTGGCCGGATCGAAGTAGTCCAGCGCCTTGGTCATCAGCAGATAGGTGTTGGCGTCGAAGGCGTCGGAGAACTTGTCGCCCTGATAGCGCAGATAGGATTCGATCTCGAACTCCACGTCGTAGCCGAAGCGGTACTCGCCGGAGCGCAGCATGCGGCCGAATTTCTCGCCCATGCCGTCGTCGGACAGATAGGTGATGTGGCCGAGCATGCGCGCGAGCCGCAGGCCGCGCCGCGGCAGCGCGTCGTGGGCGTAGAAATCGCCGCCGTGGAATTCGGGATCGGTGAGGATGGCCTGGCGCGCCACATCGTTGAAGGCGATGTTCTGCGCCGACAATTTGGGCGCGGAGGCGATCAGCAACGCGTGGGCGATGCGCTCCGGGTAGTCGATGCTCCACTGCATGGCCTGCATGCCGCCCAGGCTGCCGCCTATCACCGCCGCCCAGCGTTCCACGCCCAGCCGGTCCGCCAGCCGAGCCTGGCTGGTGACCCAGTCTGACACGGTGACGACGGGAAAGCCGGAACCCCAGGGCCGGCCGGTAGCCGGATTGACGCTGGACGGGCCGGTGCTGCCGTGGCAGCCGCCCAGATTGTTGACGCCCACCACGAAGAAGCGGCGGGTGTCTATGGGCTTGCCGGGGCCCACCATATTGTCCCACCAGCCGGCGGCCTTGTCGTCCGCCTGGTGTCGGCCGGCCACGTGATGATGGCCGGACAAGGCGTGACAGATCAGGATGGCGTTGCTTTTGGCGGCGTTGAGTTCGCCGTAGGTTTCGAAGCGCAGCTGATAGTCGGGCAGGACGGCGCCGCTGTTCAGCGGCAAGGGGGTATCGAACACGGCGGTTTGGGCCGTGACGATGCCGACGGAGTCGTGGAGCTCGGACATGGTGACTTGAGTGCCTCTTTTGCTATTTTCGGCATGCGCGGCGAGCCGGGGCCGGCTGCGCGCATGCTGTCGCTCCGCCGGCGGCCGGTCCATGCCGGCCATTCTCTGTCGCGGAGCCTCCTGTAGGCTACAGCCAGGACTTTAGCATGTCTTTCGCCGCCGGCGACAGCCGTCTTGCCAGCCGGGGCGGCGCGCCGGATAATCGGGCGACTTTCTTCCGCTGGCCCGCCATGTTCGGTCGTCTCTTCAAGTTTTTCGTATTGTGCGGCGTTTTGCTGATGCTGGCGCGCTGGCTGCTAAACCGGCGCCAGCGGCAGAGCCTGCACGAGCTGTTCAGCACCTTGGCGCTGGCGCTGCTGCTCAGCGCCGGGCTGTTTTCGCTGCTGTATCTATTGGGCTGGCATCGTCTTTAAGAGCGGTGCCGCCGCGTCCATCCTTGATCCCGCTCAGCGCTTCCGGGCGGCTTGCTTGCTAGACTGCCCGGCTTTGGGCTTTGTTTGGCGATGGACCTGACCCGGCATCTGCATACCTTTGGCTATTATCTGAAACGCCGCTTCGGCGAGCCGGTGCACAAATTGTCGCTGGCCGGCGATTTCACCTGTCCCAACCGCGACGGCACGCTGGGGCGCGGCGGCTGCACCTTTTGCAATGTGCGCAGTTTCGGCCGCGACCCGGCCGCCTTGTCTATCAGCGAGCAGTTGGCGCGGGAGAAGGAGAAGACCGACCGCGCGCGGCGCTACCTCGCCTATTTCCAGGCTTATACCAGCACTTATGCCGAAACCGAGCTGCTGCGCCGGCTGTACGACGAGGCGCTGGCAGGCGCCGATGTGGTGGGCCTGTGCGTCGGCACCCGGCCGGATTGCGTGCCGGACGCCGCGCTGGCCCTGCTGGCGGAATATCAGGACCAAGGCGGCGAGGTGTGGCTGGAACTGGGCTTGCAGACCGCGCATGACCAGACCCAGGCCTTGATCCGGCGCGGCCACGGCCTGGCCGAATATCGCGACGCGGTGCGACGCGCGCGCCGGCACGGGCTCAAGATTTGCACCCATCTGATTGCCGGACTGCCCGGCGAGGACGCCGCCGCCGTCCACGCCTCGCTGGACACGGTATTGGATATCGGCGTGGAAGGGCTGAAGCTGCATCCGCTGATGGTGGTGCGCGGATCGCGGATGGCGGCGCAATACCGGCGCGGCGAAGTGACGCCGTGGAGCCTGGACGACTACGCCGAGCTGGCGGCCAGCCTGATCCGCCGCACGCCGCAGCAGGTGGTCTACCATCGGGTGTCGGCCACCGCGCAAGCGCCCACCTTGATCGCGCCGGACTGGTGCGGGCCGCGCTGGACCGCCTTGCAGGCCATAGGCCGGCGCCTGGCGCGCGACGGGGGCCAGGGCAGCGCCTTGGGTCAGGCCTGGCGGGCGGGTGCGGAGCCGCTTGCGTAAATTATCGGCGTGGTCGATTGTCAGATTCAGGAGCCGCTCCCGACTCATGGGGGTAAAGACTGGAGACACCGCCATGCTGATCAAGAAACCCGCCGATATTCCCTCGTCGGACATCACGCCGGAAGGCGTGTACCTGAACCGCCGCCACTTCATGCTGGGCAGCGCCGGCCTGCTGCTGTCCGCCGAGACGCTGGCGGCGCTGGCCGCCAAGAAAAGCCCCTTGTCGACGCTGGCCGGCAACGACAAGGCCAATAGCCTGAAAGAGATTGCCGGCTACAATAATTTCTACGAGTTCGGCACCGACAAGTCGGACCCGGCGGCGAATGCCGGCAGCCTGAAAACCCGTCCCTGGAACGTGCTGGTGGACGGCGAGGTGGCCAAGCCGCGCAGCTTCGGCATCGAGCAATTGCTGAAAATGCCGCTGGAGGAGCGCGTTTACCGGCTGCGCTGCGTTGAGGGCTGGAGCATGGTGATTCCATGGGTGGGCTTTCCGCTGGCCAGTCTGCTCAAGCAGATGAACCCGACCTCGCGCGCCAAGTACGTGGCCTTCGAAACCCTGCAGCGGCCGGCGGAAATGCCCGGCCAGCGCGGCCGGGTGCTGGACTGGCCCTACCGCGAGGGCCTGCGCATGGACGAAGCGATGCACCCGCTGACCATTTTGGCCGTCGGCCTGTACAACGATGTGCTGCCCAATCAGAACGGCGCGCCGATCCGCCTGGTGGTGCCGTGGAAATACGGCTTCAAGAGCATCAAGTCCATCGTGCGCATCCATTTGCAGGAAACCATGCCGGCCACCAGTTGGAATAGGGCCAATGCGCGCGAGTACGGTTTCTATTCCAATGTGAACCCGGAGGTGGATCACCCGCGCTGGAGCCAGGCCAGCGAGCGCCGCATCGGCGAGTTCTTCAAGCGCAAGACGCTGATGTTCAACGGCTACGCCGAGCAGGTGGCGGGTTTGTACCGCGGCCTGGATCTGCGCAAGAACTATTGACGGGGCGAGGATGACGACATTGCGCCTTAAATCCGCTTCCGCCCGGCCGGCCGATCGCGCGTTGGTCTGGTTCAAATGCCTGCTGTTCGCGGTCTGTCTGTTGCCGCTGGCGCGCGCCGCCTGGATTGTGCTGTCCGGCGAGGCGGTGAACCCGGTGGAGTTCATCACTCGTTCCACCGGCACCTGGACCTTGGTGTGGCTGCTGGCGACGCTGGCGATGACGCCCTTGCGGCGTTTGGGGGCTGGCGGCTGGCCGCTCAAGTGCCGGCGCATGCTGGGCTTGTTCGCCTTTTTCTACCTGAGCCTGCATTTCCTGACCTATTTGTGGCTGGACCAGTTTTTCGATTGGGCCGGCATCGTCAGGGACATCTACAAGCGGCCCTTCATCACCGTCGGTTTCGCCGCGCTCTTGCTGATGACGCCGTTGGCGCTGACCTCCACCCAGGGTTGGATGCGCCGGCTCAAGCGCAACTGGGGCCGGCTGCATCGGCTGGTCTATCCGACGGCCTTGCTGGCGGTCATCCATTACTGGTGGTTGGTGAAGAAGGACCTGAGCCAGCCCTTGATCTACGCGGCGGTGTTGGCTGTGCTGCTGGGGCTGCGGCTGTGGTGGCGGCTGCGCCGGCCAGGCGGCGCTTGAGCTGGGACAAATCCCCCGCACTGGAGCGGCGAAGCGGCGGCTTGGGGTTTGCCAGCCGGCGCTCAAACTTCTACAGTGGCGTTTTGTTTTTCACCGTGAAGATCATGTCCAAGGAGAAAGCCCCGGTCACTCAGGCGATCCGGGTATTGCGCGAGCATCAGGTCGCTTATAGCGAGCATCTGTACAAGTACGAGGAAAAGGGCGGCACCACGGTGTCGGCGCGGGAGTTGGGCGTGGACGAGCACTGCGTGATCAAGACCTTGATCATGGAGGACGAGAACAAGCGGCCTTTGATCGTGCTGATGCACGGGGACCGCGAAGTGGGCACCGGCATGCTGGCCAAGCAGATCGGCGTCAAGAAGGTCCATCCCTGCGATCCCAAGACCGCGGACAAGCACAGCGGCTACCAGGTGGGCGGCACCAGTCCTTTCGGCGCCCGCCATCCGATGCCGGTGTATATGGAGGCCAGCATCGTCGAACTGGAGCGCATCTACATCAACGGCGGCAAGCGCGGTTTTCTGATCGGGATGTCGCCCAAGGACGCGCTGCGGGTGCTGCAGCCGGTTCTGGTCAGCGCCGCGGCTTGAGTTCGGGAAAGTTGCGCTGGTAAATGGCTTGCAGGCTGCCGTCGGCCTGCATCGCTTGCAGGGTCTGATCGATGGCGTGCCGTAGTTTGACGATGTTCGGATAAGTGCGCGAGTACATCAGCGACAGCGAGGTGGCCTTGTCCAGCGGCGTGGGAATGTAGGCGAAGTCGCGCTCCTGACCGGCGGCCTGGGTGCGGATCAGGAACAGGCCGCGTTCCAGCGTCAGCGGCGCCAGGTCCAGGTGGCCGGCGCGCAGCAGCCTGATCGCGTTTTCCTCGTCGTTGGTGTTCAGCGTGTTCAGGCGGTATTGCTTGAACAACGGCTGGTACCAATAGCCCAGCTGCACGCCGATGCGGTAGGCGCGCAAGTCGGCCAGGCTGTGAAAGTCGTAGGGGGGATTGGCGAGCCGGGGCTTGTAGTAGAAGAAGTAGCTGCTGCTGTGGATCAGCGGCGGGGAGAAATCGAAACTGAGCGCGCGTTCCGGCGTCGGCCGGTAGGGAAAGGCCGCCGCGGCGCGGCCCGCTTTGACTTCGGCTTCCGCGCGGGGCCAGCTCATATAGTGAAAACGCGCGGTATAGCCGGCGCGTCGGCAGATTTGCCGCACCATGTCGGCGAACACGCCGTCGGCGGTGAAGCTGCGCGACACATAGGGCGGCCACTCGCCGGTGGCGAAGTCTATCGCCGGCGTTTCGGCGCGCGCGGTCGCGGCCAGGCAATAGAGGGCAAGCAGCAGCGGACGCCACATGGCGCGACTCCAGGATCAGGGTGGGAGCATGCTTTGTTATCGCACAGCGCCCACCCCGTCGCCAGCGGGACGGCTACCACCACCAGAACATGAAGCCCCAGGCGGCGTCCACCAGGGCCAGCGCCGCCAGCAAGGGAAGCAAGGCCAGCGCCTGACGCCAGCCGGCACTCCAACGCGCGAGGATGGCGCGTCCCAGCCACAGCGACCACAGATTGGCGCCGGCCAGCAAGGCCAGCCGCGCGTCGTTGGCCCAGAACATCGGCACCCCTTCGGCTTTCAACAGCGTCACCGTCAGCGCGGACAGGCCCAGGAACACGCCGCAGCCGGCCAGCGGGATCAGGCTCTGCGCCAGGTGGTGCAGGCGTTGCAGCCGCCAGGGGCCGGCGATGCGCACGCCGGCCGCCAGGCAGAGCAGCAGGCCGCTGCCCAGCGCCAGCGCGGTGATCAGTACGTAGCTGATCAGCGCCGCGCCGTCCAGCCAGGAAAATACGTCGTTATGCTGCGGGTAGTGGGTCAGCAGCCACCACGGCGCCTCGGTGTCCAGCGGCCACAGGATGTCGCGGTCCACCAGCCATTCCGCCGCCGCCTGCTTCATGGCCACGAACCAGGGGCTCATGGTCCAGTGGAAGGCGCCCATCGCCACGCCCAGAAGGCCGTAGACGATCAGCGCGGTTTGCCAGCCGTCGGCTTCCTTGGCGGCGACTTTGACCACTTCTTCAGTGGGCGAGCGCAGGCTCAGTTCGATGGCGTCGCGATGGCCGCTGCAACGGCCGCACATATGGCAGCCGCTGCCGCCTTGCATATGGCGCAGCGGTTGCAGCGGCGCGCAATCCACCGCCTGTATCGGGATGGTTTTGCCTTGCTGCGAGGCTTTCCAGGCGGCTTCGTCCACCCGGTAGTACATCGGCGCCAGCTTGGACAGCAGGCCGAACACGCCGTTGACCGGGCACAGGTGGCGGCACCAGGCGCGTTTGCCGCGGGTGTAGATGAAGCCGACGATCACCGCGGCCACGGTGGAGCCGCCCAGCACCAGCAGCGCGGCCTTGGGGTATTGGTAAACGCTGACCAGTTGGCCGTAGATGGTGGTCAGCGCGAAGGCGACGAAGGGCCAGCCGCCCCAGCGCATCCAGCGCGGGATGGGCCGCCCCAGGCCTTTCTTGGCCGCCCATTCGGACAGCGCGCCTTCCGGGCACAACACGCCGCACCACAGCCGGCCGAAGAGCACCATGGACAAGAGCACGAAGGGCCACCAGATGCCCCAGAACACGAATTGGGCGAAGATGGTCAGATTGTTCCAGATCCGGGCGGTGTCTCCGGGCAGGTCCAGGCAGGCCGGCACGATCAGCAGCGCGGCGTAGACCAGCACCACCCCCCATTGCAGCGCGCGCAGCAGGCCGGCGTGATCGCGCAGCCACAAGCCGACGGCGGCCATGAAACCGGGGGCCGTCGGCTGACTACAGGAAGCGCCGGCGCAAGCGTCGGCGGAATGGGGAAGGGGCGGGCGGGCGGATTTCATACTGCCAGCGCGTGTTTGCGGTTGCGCCACTGGAACAGCGCCCAGATTGTCGCCCAGAACAGCGCGTAGGCGATCAGGCTCATCAGGGCGGGGTGGGCGCGATAGCCGGTGAGCGAGGCGATGACGCCGCCGGCGGGGCTCATATCGTCAAGCAGCGCGGAGCTGTCCCACAGCGGATCGATCAGCGCCGGCAGAATGTCCATCGAGATCAGCTTTTCCACGCCGCTGAGGAAGAGCGAGGCGCCGAGCAGCAGCAGCATGATTTCGGTGATGCGGAAGAACAAGCGCCAGGACAGGTATTTGCCGCCCAGCTGCAAGAGATAGAAGGTCAGGAAGGCCAGGCCCAGACCGATCAAGGCGGCGAAGCTCATGCTGGCCAGCGTGGAGCCGTCGGCCTCGGCCAGCATGCCGTAGAGGAAGACCACGGTTTCGCTGCCTTCTCGGGCGATGGCGATGGCGGCCAGCAAGGTGACGCCCCACCAGTTGGCGCTGCTGGCGTTCTCGCGGAGGCCGGCCTCCAGTTCTTTCTTCAGCGTGCGGCCATGCTCGCGCATCCACAGCACCATATGCACGATCAGCGCGGCGGCGGTGAACACCATCACCGTCTGGAACACGTCTTGCGCGCCGGCCATCAGGCTGCTGGCGGCGAACAGGGCCACGGCCAGGCCGACGGCGGCGAACAGGCCCAGCGCCACGCCGGCCCACAGATAACGTTTGCCGGCGGCGCCGGCCGGGTTCTGGTTCATCCAGGCATTCAGGATGCCGACGACCAGCAAGGCTTCGACGCTTTCACGCCAAACAATGAATAGGACTTGTCCCATGAGGTGCACTCCTGAATACGGCCTTAAACGGCGGACGGGCCGCGTTTACTTGGCGACGATGACGCCTTGGCCGGTCTTCATGTGAAATTCGTCAAAAAACTTGTACTCGCCGGGGGACAGCGGCTGGAACACCAGGAAGGATTCCGCGCCGGGGCCCAGCACCTTTTCCTTGCGCAGCGGCGTGCTTTCGAATTCCGCCGGCGTTTTGCCGGCGTTGATCACTTCAACCTTGAACTTCTTGCCGGCCGGCACCACCAGGCGGGCGGGCGTGAACACGCCGTCTTTCATCACCAGCTTGAATACCGGCATCTCGTCGGCGAGGACAGACATTGACACTAGGCAGGCCGCGAGGGCGGCCAGGAGCATGCGCGCGAACTTCATCGGAAAGGGTCTCCGGATTGAAAACAGCGCAGGCGAGGGCATGCGCTGTCTTATTTTAACGCATGAGAATGACTGGCGTTTACATTCTCATTCGCATTAATCCTGTTTTTACAAGAACAACGGGATTAATAGCCGCCTTTTTTGCCGATGCCGGCATAAGTGAACTCATAGTTCAGTTCGAAAGGCTTGAACCACGGGCCCACGCCGGTTTCCTTGTCGATGTGACGGCCGAAGTGGGCGTGCTGATTGGCCGACGGCGGCAGGATGGTGTATTTCAGCTTGTATTTGCCTGGGCCTTGCAGCTTGATGTTGTCGCCGTAGTGCGGGCCGTCGTTGGCCACCATCGGCATCAGATCGCCCTTGAGCACTTCCTTGCCGCCGACTTTGCTCAACTCGTACTTGACCACCAGATAGGGCATCCATGCGCCTTCTTCGAAGCCGTTCGGATTGTTCTTGGTGGCGTGGATGTCGGCCTCCAGGTGGATGTCGGATTCCTCGGCCTTGCGCATCATGCCTTCCGGTTCCATCTTGGTCGGCTGCAGGTAGACCGCGCCGATCTCCATGCCGTTTTTCAGGGCCGGCTTGCCGATCGGGTATTCCTTGGCCATGGCGGCGGCGGAAGCGGTCAGTGCTGCGGTGGCGATAGCCAGTTGAACAAAGCGACGCATAGTGTTTCCTTTTGGTTTCAATTGAGTAGGGCACTGCTTGGCCCGAGCGGGCCGCTTGGCGCTTGAAGGCGCCAGCCTGGCGGGTAAGCGCTTTATTTTTGTTTGCTTGGCTTGCCTAAAAATACTAATGCTAATCATTATCGTTTTCAAACGAAAATGTGTTGTCGAATGTAGCAGATGCGACGCCGGGCGGCGCTGGCCATAGGTATGGCATGCGTCGCGGCGTCGCTCAGCGCCCGTCCGTAGTGTTGGCGCGTGTTGACGAGGCGGCTTTGAAAGCGTCGTCAATTCCATGAGCATTCGGCTTCCTCAGCCGGCTTGGATTCCGGGCGACTCTCAGTCCTGCGCCGCCAGCCGGCTGAGCTGCGCCAGGCTTTCGTCCAGGATCAGCAATTGCAGCATCTGCTCGGCCAGGTGCTCCGCGCCGTCGCGGTAGGCGGCGGCGAAGGCGTCCACCGCGGCGGCGTCCAGCTGGCCGCCGCTCAAGCGGGCCAGGCGCTCGCCCAGGCCGTCCATGCGCGGGGCCAGGCTGGTTTTCAGCCAGCCGGACAGCGGCGGATTGAAGCCGCGCTTCTTGCGCTGGAAGAAGTCCGCCGGCAGCGCCGGGTGGATGGCGCGGCGGAAGATCAGCTTGGCAGGCTGGGTGAAGCGCTGTTTGCCGTCCACCGCCAGCAAAGTCTGATAGAAGCGGTGATCCACCAGCGGGGCGCGGCCCTCCAGGCCGTGGGCCATGGTGCACAGGTCGGACTTTTGCAGAATGTAGTCCGGCAGATAGTTGGCGAAGTCTATCGCCAGCAAATGATGCAGACCGGCCGGCGCATTGGCCGGCGGCGGGCCGATGTCGTCCGGCGCGCGCCAGTGGCAGAGCCGCGACAGCGGCCGATTGCTTTGCAGGAACAGGCGTTGGCCGGGGGTGAAGCCGGAAAAACGCAGCGAATAGGCGTCTTGCCAGCTCATCGCCAGCTCGGTGGCCAGCTTGCCGGCGCCTTTGCCGTCCAGCGACGGTTTGATCGCCAGCGGCAGTTTGATCAGGCTGCGCCAGCGAGTGCGCAGATGTTTGTTGATCCGCTTGTAGCCGGCCAGCAGCTCATCGCCGCCGTCGCCCAAGAGCACCACTTTGACGTGGCGGCTGACTTCGCGCGCAAGGTACCACGTGGGGAAGCTGGACGGATCGGCGAAGGGCTGATCGAGGTCGGCGACGATGCGTTCGAAGTCGGCCGCCAGATTGTCCGGCATCTGCACCGCCAGGTTGGCGAGGCCCATTCTGCGCGCGGAATCGGCGGCGTCGGCGGCCTCGTCCAGCTTGGAGCCGGGGAAGGCGGCGGTGAAGCTGCTGAATTGCGTCAGTTGCTGCGTGGCCAGCCGGCTGGCGATCACGGTGGAGTCTATGCCGCCGGACAAGAGCACGCCCAGCGGGCGGTCGGCGACGGTGCGCATCGCCACCGCGCGGTCCAGTTCCTGAAGCCAGTCGCCGCCGTCCTTGGCCGGCTGCCAGTAGCGCAGTTTGCGTAAGGAACGGGTATCCAGATCGAACTCCAGCCGGTGGCCGTTCTCCAGACGCTGGATATGGCTGAACAAGGTGGCGGGCGCCGGAATGTAGCGGTGAGCCAGATAGGCGTCGATGGCGTCGGCGGAGAAGCCTCGCCGCTGCGGCGGCAAGAAGGGCAGCACCGAGCGCACCAGCGAGCCGAAGGCGAAATCGCCGTCCAGCAGCGAATAGACCAGCGGCTTCTCGCCCATGCGATCGCGCGCCAGGTGCACCTTGCGCTGCTTCAGATCCAGGATGGCGAAGGCGAACATGCCGCGCAGACGTTGCAGCAGGGCCTCAATGCCCCAGGCCTGGTAGCCGCGCAGGATGAATTCGGTATCGGAGTGGGTGGCGAAGCGCGCGCCGCCGGCTTCCAGTTCGGCCTTGTCGGCGGCCCAGTCGTAGACTTCGCCGTTGTAGCAGATCCAGACCTGGCCGTCGTCGCTGGCCATGGGCTGATTGGCGATGGGCCGCGGGTCGATGATGGACAGACGCGCGTGCAGCAGCGCGTTGTGGATGTCGCCGTCCGCCGCAGGCTGCCAGTCCGCGTTCAGCAATAATTGATTGGCGGCGTCGGGTCCGCGCCGGCCCAGCTCCGTCAACATGGCCTGGGCGGTGGCCGCGGCGGCGGGGCGTTGAGAGAAGAAGCCGGCGATTCCACACATGATTTTCTGTCCGAATGGGCAACGCGCCCGGCAAGCCGCCGAGCGCTCGGACGGCGCCGCAGGCGCGTTGGAAAAATTGAATGGCGGAAGTATCCGGGCAGGGCGGCGCCAGTGTCAAACCTTGTCGCCGCGCAGATCCGGCAATAGGGCGGCCACCAGGCCCAGCAGCGGCAGGAAGGCGCACAAGCGATAGACGAATTCGATGCCGTGGCTGTCGGCCAGCTGGCCCAGCACCGCGGCCCCTATGCCGCCGATGCCGAAGGCGAAGCCGTAGAACATGCCGGACACCATGCCCACCCGGCCCGGCAACAGTTCCTGCGCGTAAATGATGATGGCGGGAAAGGCGGAGGCCAGCACAAAGCCTATGCCCAGCGACAGCACGCTGGTCCAGAACAGATTGACGTAGGGCAGTATCAGGGTCAGCGGCGCGATGCCGAGGATGGAGAACCAGATCACCCGCTTGCGGCCGATGGCGTCGCCTATCGGCCCGCCGAAGATGGTGCCCAGCGCGACCGCGAGCAGGAACAGGAATAAATGCAGCTGCGCGGCTTGCACGCCCAGGCCGAAATGCTGAATCAGATAGAAGGTGAAGTAGCTGGTGATGCTGGCGGTGTAGAAGTATTTGGAGAACAGCAGCACCAGCAAGGCGAACAGCGTCAGCTTCACGCGCGCCGGCGACAGCGGCGGCGGCGTAACGGCGGCGGCGGCTTTGGCCTTGCGCTGCTGATGGCTGTACCACTGGCCGATCTTGAACAAGACCGCCATCGCCAGCAAGGCGGCGAGACCGAACCAGGCGATGCTGCCCTGGCCCAGGGGGATGACGATCAAGGCCGCCAGCAGCGGCCCGCTGGCGCTGCCGGCGTTGCCGCCCACCTGAAAGATGGATTGCGCCAGACCGGGACGGCCGCCGGAGGCCATGCGCGCCACCCGCGACGATTCCGGATGGAACACCGAGGAGCCGGTGCCCACCAGCGCCGCGGCCAGCAGCAATAGCGGGAAGCTGCCGGCGCTGGACAGCAGCAGCAGGCCGCACAGGGTGGCGCCCATGCCCAGCACCAGCGAATACGGCATCGGCTTCTTGTCGGTATAGCGCCCGACCAGCGGCTGCAGCAGCGAGGCGGTGCACTGATAGGTCAAGGTCATCAGGCCGATCTCGGCGAAGCTGAGCTGGTAATTGCCCTTGAGCAGCGGGTAGATCGCCAGCAGCAGCGATTGCAGCATGTCGTTGAGAAAATGGGAGAAACTGATGGCGCCCAGCACGCGGAAACGGGTGCTGTCTTGATCTGGCGCGGAGGCGGCGGCGGTAGTCATGGGCTTGAGAATCATTCAGCTAGTGGGTGAAGTCATACTAGCGAGCAAAGCAACGCCCGTCCTGCGAAAATAGGGCAGGCATCTTTGCAAAAGAGGCGTTATGACGGATTTTGATCATTTGCATGACTACGACGGCGGCGCGGCGCCGGTGGTGGGCAAGGCGCGCGATTACGCGGCCGGCGGCGTATCTCCGCGGCACGCCCATCCCACCGCCCAACTGTTGTACGCGGTGGAGGGCGTGATGATGGTCACCACCGATCAGGGGCGCTGGATCGTGCCGCCGACGCGCGGCATCTGGCTGCCCATCGCCACCTGGCATCAGGTGAACATGCTGAGCCGGGTGCGGATGCGCACGGTGTACGTGCGCGGCGACGCCTTGAACGGCTTGCCTGAGACGTGCTGCGTGCTGGCGGTGTCGCCCTTGTTGCGCGAGCTGATCCAGGCGGCGACCGGCATTGCCGTGCCTTATCCGCCGGATAGCCGCGCGGAGCGGGTGATGGGCTTGATTCTGGATGAGATCCGCAGCCTGCCCAGCCTGGCTTTGTCCCTGCCGCAGCCGGCGTCGCCGGCGCTGGACCAGCTGTGCCGGCAACTGCTCGGTCAGCCCGGCGACGCGCGCGGCGTCGCCGAGTGGGCGGCGCAGGCGGCGATGGACCCGCGCACTTTGCAGCGCCGTTTTCAGCGCGAGACCGGGCTCAGCTTCGGACAGTGGCGGCGGCAGGCGCGGCTGATCGCGGCCTTGGAACGTCTGGCGCGCGGCGCCAGCGTGCTGGAGGTGGCGCTGGATCTGGGCTACGCCAGTCCCAGCGCCTTCGCGACAATGTTCAAGCGCGAGCTGGGCGCGTCGCCCAGCGCTTTCTTCGATGCGCCGGAGGTTTAAATCGGAGCGGCCAGCTTCAGCGCCATCTCCGCCAGCCGGCGGCCCTGGGCCAGCGCCAGTTGTTTTTCATCGTCGCTGATCGGCTGCTCATTGCGCACGCCGGCGACATGGCTGACGCCGTAGGGGGTGCCGCCGCTGCGGGTCTGGGTCAGCGCGGTTTCGGTATAGGGCAGACCCACCATCACCATGCCGTGGTGCAGCAAGGGCACCATCATGGTCAGCAGCGTGGATTCCTGGCCGCCGTGCAGCGAGGCGCTGCTGGTGAACACGCAGGCGGGCTTGCCGGCCAGCGCGCCCTGCATCCATTCCGGGCTGGTGCCGTCCAGGAAATATTTCACCGCCGCCGCCATATTGCCGAAGCGGGTGGGGCTGCCCAGCGCCAGACCGATGCACTCGGCGAGGTCCGCGGCTTCGACATAGGGCGCGCCGGACTCGGGGACGGCGGCCTCGGTGGCCTCGCAGACCGCGGACACCTTGGGCACGGTGCGCAGCCGGGCCTGGCAGCCGGGCACGCTCTCTATGCCGCGGGCGATCAGGCGGGCCAGCTCGCGGGTGGCGCCGTGCTGGCTGTAATAGAGCACCAGGAGGTCTTGCATGGGTTTGGAATCTTCCGTCTGAGGTCAAAAAAACGATAAGGCGCGCGCCGTTGCGCGAGCCGGTGCATGATAAAGCAAGTCTTCGCGGCTTGCCTGATCCGCGCTTTGCCATTATTTTGCCGGGATGCAAATGAGTCGAATCGAACCGTATCTGGGCTTCGCCCGCTTTCTGGCCCGGCGCATGGGCAGCCATCGCGTCGCGCAAGTGTCCGGCAGCCTGACCTTCACCACGCTGCTGGCGCTGGTGCCCTTGTTCACCATCGCTTTGACGGTGATTTCCGCGTTTCCGGTGTTCTCCGATCTGAGCACCCGTTTCAAGATCATGCTGCTGTCCACGCTGGTGCCAGAGTTCGCCGGCAAGGTGATCACCGTCTACATGCGCCAGTTCGCCGACAATGCGGAAAAGCTGACTGCCGCCGGCATCGTGATGCTTGGCGTGACCGCGTTGATGCTGATGTCCACCATAGACCGGACTTTCAACGCCATCTGGGGCGTGCGCCGCGGGCGGCCGCTGTTGCAGCAAAGCATGGTGTACTGGACGGTGCTGACCCTGGGGCCGCTGGTGCTGGGCGGCAGCCTGCTGGCCTGGCGCAGCCTGTTCAAGATCAGCAAGTTCGACCACGCGCTGCCGGTGCTGGCCAATGTGGTCGAGGCCGGCGGCTCCATCCTGCTGACCGCTTTGGTGCTGTCGCTGTTGTACCGCATCGTGCCCAATCGCTTCGTGCCGATCAAGCACGCCAGCGTCGGCGCCTTGCTGACCGCGATCCTGCTGGAGGCCACCCGCGCCTTGTTCGGCTTTTACATTGGCCAGGTGGCCAATTATCAGCTGGTCTACGGTGCTTTCGCCAGCATCCCCATCTTTCTGCTGTGGGTGTATTGCTTGTGGATGGTGGTGCTCAGCGGCGCGGTGTTCACCGCCTCGCTGTCCTATTGGGAAGGCGACGCCTGGCGGCGGCGCTTCGAGCCCAGGCGGCGCTTTCTCGACGCGGTGGAAGTGCTGCTGTTGCTGGACGAGGCGCAGAATCGCGGCGAATTGTTGAGCCCGGTGAAGTTGCGCAGCCAGGTGAAGGTGGGCTACGACGAGTTGGGCTGGGTGCTGGACATGTTGAGCTCCCGCGGCTTTGTGCAGAAAAGCCAGCGCGACGGCTGGGTGCTGGGCAAGAAGTTGTCGGCCATCTGCATGGTGGAGCTGTTCGAACTATTCGTCTATCGCAGCGACAACTACCGCGACGACGATGTCGGCGCCGGGGTGGAAAGCCTGCTGGGGCCGATGACGGCCGAGCTTCAGTCGGTGACGCTGGAGGACTTCGCCCGCCGCGTCGGCCGGAAATAATCGCGATTATCGTAAAAGGCCGGGTCTTCGTTGTCCGGCCACCAGCCGGGAATGCCCAGCAGCGGCAGCGGCCACAGCGCGCGCGGCGCCGGCATGAAGGCGTCGTCGTCCAGCCGGCGCGCCAGCGCCTCGTCCAAGTGCGCCAGACGGCGCGCCTCTTCCCAAGCAAAGAATTCCGCCGGCACCTGCAGCGGCAAGGCCTTGCCGCACCAGCCGATATGCGGCCGCAGGCCGACTTCGAACAGCGCGTGGCCGATGGCGTGGACGCCGATGCGCCGGCCCCAGTCCTGGCGGTGTTTCAGAAACAGGCGCTGCCACTCCATATCGTCCAGCATCCGGCTGAAGTCGGGATCGGCGACGGCGACGACGACGCCGCATTCGTCCAATAGCGTGGCGGCGTCGCGCAGTGGTCCGCGCTTGGTTTCGCCGCGGGCGATGGCGCGCAGGTGGCGGCGGTTCAGCGCCAGCTTGCTCAGCGGCCAGGCCAGCCAGGCCAGCGCGTTGAACCAGTCATGCCAATTGCCGGTGCGCGTGGGAATCTCGCCGGTATGGCCGATATGCATCTCGTAATAGGCTTCCGGCTCCAGATCGCAGGCGAAGCGCAGCTCGGCCGGCAGCGCGTCCGGGCGCTGCCGGCGATAGCGCCGCAGCAACTGGTCGTAATCCGCCTGCTCCGGCCAGGAAGCGGGGGCGATCAGCGCGGCGGCGTCGCGGACGGGCAGATACAGCGGATGGGAGAGGTAATCGGTTTGCCAGGCGCTCACGGTGGACATCTTGGGAGAGAGATTCAAGCCGGCATTTTAGCGCAATAGCAGCAATTCCTCGCCGCTGATGCAGTTGCGGCCGTTGTGTTTGGCCTGGTACAGCTGCTTGTCCGCGCGGCCCAATACTTCGTCGATGTCGGTCTCGTCGGCGCGCAGCACGGCGACGCCGATGCTGACCGTGTATTGCAGAGGGCCGGCCTCGCCGCCCGGCAGGCGGGCCTCCGCCACGACGCGGCGCAGGCGTTCCGCCGCCAGCAGCGCGTCTTCCATCCGCGTGTCAGGCAGCACCGCGGCGAACTCCTCGCCGCCCAGGCGGCCGCAGATGTCGGTGCTGCGCAACACATTGCGGCAGCTTTGGGCAAAGTGGACGATCACCTCGTCGCCCTTGGCGTGGCCGTAACGGTCGTTGATGTTCTTGAAGTGGTCCAGGTCCATCATCAACACGGTCAAGGACAATTGATAACGCCGGTTGCGCTCGATCTCGCGGCTGGACAGCGCGATGAACTGGCGGCGGTTGCACAGGCCGGTCAGCTCGTCCAGGGTGGCGAGCTGATAGAGCTTTTTCTCGTGAGCGTCGCGTTGCAGCGCGATGGCGATCAGGTGGGTGCTGCGCTGCGCCAGCTGCAGTTCTTCCGGCTCGGGCTGGCGCGGCTCAGGATGGTAGATGGCGAAGGCGCCGAGCAGGCGGCGGTCGCTGGAGAAGATGGGGGTGGACCAGCAGGCGCTGAGGCCGAAGGGCGCCACCCGCTCGCGGTAGCCGGCCCACAGCGGGCTGCTGGCGATGTCTTCGACGATGACCAGGCTTTTACGGTGGACGGCGGTGCCGCAGGAGCCGGCCTCCGGGCCCACCGGCACCTGTTCCAGCAGCTTGCGATAACCGGCCGGCAGGCTTTGGCCGGCGGCCAGCCTCAGCGTTTCCCCCGCGGGGTCCAGCAGCATGATGGAGCAGACGCCGCGATTCAGCTGCGACTCCATCATCCGACAGATCTGATTCAAGGTGTCTTGCAGCGGCGCATTGCCGGCGATCATCTCCATCACCGCGTTTTCCTCCGCCAGCAAACGTTCGCTCTGGCGGCTGTGAGTGATTTCCCGCTCCACCGCCAAAATGCTGCGGAGTTCGCCGCCCAGCCCGAATTCGGGAAACAGCCTCACTTCGAAAATGCAGCGCCGAGGGCCAAGGCTCAGCTCCAGCTCGAAGCGGCGCGCCTCGCCGCCGGCGATCAGTTGTTCGCACTCCTCGGCGAAGCGCGCGCGCGCGGCTTCTGGCCAGGCTTTGTCGTGGACGCTGCGGCCGAGGTGTTCCTCGCGCGTCAGCGTCGAATAGCGGCTGACGCTGCGGTTGATGAATTGGCAGCGCAGCTCCAGGTCGTAGCGGGCGATGACGTCTTCCGAGTTCTCCACCAAGGTGCGGAATTCCTGTTCGCGCCGCAGCATCGCGGACTCGGCCAGCTTGCGCGCGGTGACGATCTGGCACAGCGCGTGGATATGGCTGATGCGGCCCGTCTCGTCCTTGTGGAACTGGGTGCGCTGCTCCAGCCATTCCCAGTGGCCGTGGGCGTGACGCACGCGGAACTCCATGCCGCTGGCGCTTTCCTGCCTTTGCTCCGGATGGCTGAGCAGGGCGGTGAACAGCGAACGGTCCTCCGGGTGCAACAGTTCCAGCCAGCGCGAGAACGTCAGGCGTTCGGCGTCGGCCGGCAGGCCCAGCAGGGCGTGCAGGGTTTGCGGCGCGCCGCGCACCGCTTGGCCGGCCAGGTCGAATTCCAGCAAGCCCAGCCGCGCGTCCTGCAGCGCCAGCCGCCAGCCGCCCCAATCGCCGCCGGGGCCGTGAATGGCGGGCGGCGGCTGCAGGCGCAGCAAGAGATGGCCGGGGAGCGGGCAGGGCAGCGGAAAAGCGAGCAAATCGGCGTGGGCCGCCAGTAGGCCGTCGCGATGGCCGGGATGAGTCGGGTCCAGCAGCAAAGCGAGATCGTGCGGGCTGAAGCCGTAGCCGCTCAGGCCGCCGTCCTGGCGCGTGGGCGCGGGCGCATGGCCGGAGACGGCGAGCAGGCGGCCGGCGGCGTCGCACAGCGCCAGCGCTTGCCGGCTGTCCCTGACCTGGCGGCGGAGCGCGCTCAGCTGCCGCCGGCGCCGCCAGAGCGGCAGGCCCAGCAACGCCAGCATGGGGACGAGCAAAGGCCAGCCGGCGAGCCAGTCCGAGGCCGCGGCGTACGCGTAGTCGGCCCCGAACAGGCATAGCGAAGCCGCAGCGGCGAACAGGCGGCGACGCGGGCTGGCCCGGCGGCGTAAGGCTGGGTTCAAACAGATCTCCGGAGGCGCGATGGCGCGCAAAGCTGCCATGATGGCACCAGGCGCAAAACAGGGCGCTTTTCGTAATATTGATAGCATTCGCCAGCGTCGTTTTTATGCAACAAATGCAGTATGCTGCAAACATTGTTGCGGAGCTGGCCATATGGATTACTTCCCGATCTTCCTTAAATTGCAAGGCGCTTCCTGTTTGCTGGTGGGCGGCGGCGAGGTGGCGCTGCGCAAGGCGAGGCTTTTGCTGTCCGCCGGCGCGGAGCTGACGGTGGCGGCGCCGGAGTTGACGCCGGAGCTGGCCGAGATGGCGCGGCAGGGGCAGTTGACGCATTTGAGCGCCTGTTTCGAGCCGGCCCAAGTACGGGGCCGGCGCCTGGTGGTGGCCGCCACCAACGACCGCGAGATCAACCGCCAAGTGTCGATGTCCTGCCAGGCCTTGAATATCCCGGTCAATGTGGTGGACGACCCGGAATTGTCCAGCTACATCACCCCGGCCATCGTGGATCGTTCCCCCCTGCTGATCGCCGTCTCCTCCGGCGGCGGCGTGCCAGTGTTGGCGCGCTTGATTCGCGGCCGGCTGGAAAGCCTGATTCCCAGCGGCTTCGGCCGTCTGGCGCGCTTTGCCGCCGGGTTTCGCGACCGGGTCAAGGCCGGCATTCCCGACGTCGAGCGGCGGCGGGTGTTTTGGGAGTCGGTGCTGGAGGGGCCGCTGGCCGAGGCGGTGATCAACGGCGACGAAGCCGCCGCCGAGCAGGCGATGGAGCGCCGCTTGGAGAACGCCGACGCGCAGACGGCGCAGGGCGCGGTCTATCTGGTGGGCGCGGGGCCGGGCAATCCGGATTTGCTGACCTTCCGCGCGTTGCGCTTGATGCAGCAGGCCGACGTGGTCTTGCACGACAATCTGGTGGCGCCGGAACTGCTGGAACTGGTGCGGCGCGACGCCGAGCGCATTTACGTGGGCAAGGCCAGGGCCAACCATGCGTTGCCGCAAGGCGACATCAATCTTTTGATGGTAGAACTGGCGCAACAAGGCAAGCGGGTGCTGCGGCTCAAGGGCGGCGATCCGTTCACCTTCGGCCGCGGCGGCGAGGAGATCGAGACGCTGGCGGCGCACGGCGTCGCCTTCGAAGTGGTGCCCGGCATCACCTCCGCCAGCGGGGCGGCGGCGTACGCCGGCATCCCGCTGACTCATCGCGACTACGCGCAGTCGGTGACCTTCGTCACCGGCCACAAGCAGGATGGCAGCATTCACCTTGACTGGCCGGCGTTGACTCGGCCGGCCCAGACCGTAGTAGTCTACATGGGGGTTTCCACCGCCCAGGAGTTGTGCCGGGCCTTCATCGAACACGGCAAGCCGGCGACGACGCCGGCCGCCGCGGTGGAGTGGGCCACCACCGAGCGTCAGCGCACGGTGGCGGGCACGCTGGAAGACCTGCCGGAACTGATGTCCAAACATCATATCGCGTCGCCCGCCCTGATCATCGTCGGCGAGGTGGTGGGCTTGGCGGATAAGCTGGGCTGGTACCGGAGCCGGGTGTGCTGACGTTTTTTTGCCGTTGCGCTGGCCGAGAAAAGCGCGCTATACAAGGCGGAGGGCCGCGGTTTAAAGCTGACGCCGGCCGCCTCTGGCGGAATACTGCTGATACAATGGCGGACTGACGTGTTGATCAACCTTTTTGCTTCAGCGTCCCGGCTCTGCGCCGACGACGCTGCCAACATGAAGAATCAGGCATGGTAGGTGTATTGATAATCGCGCATGGCGACCTGGGGCGCAGTCTGGCGGATTGCGCCAGGCATATCCTGGGCCGAGAGCCGGAAAATCTGGCGGTGATGGCGGTCGACAAGACCGATGACCCGGAAAGCAAGCAAGCCGAAGCCCAGTTGTTGGTGGACAGGCTGGACGCGGGCGACGGGGTGGTGATCCTGACCGATATGTATGGCGGCACGCCGTCCAATATCGCCAGCCGGCTGATCCGGCCGGGGCGGGTGGAGGCGGTGGCCGGGGCGAGCCTGCCCATGGTGGTCCGAGCCTTGTGCTATAGCAGCCAGCCGTTGGAGATCGTCGTCAGCAAGGCGATCACGGGCGGCCTGGAGGGCGTGCTTTATATTATTCCGGGGGAAGGCAATGCTGCGAATTGAAGTCGAAATCATCAACAAGCTCGGCCTGCATGCACGCGCTTCCAGCAAGTTCACCCAATTGGCCAGCCGCTATAAAAGCGATATCTTCATCGCGCGCAACAATCGCCGGGTCAACGGCAAGAGCATCATGGGCGTGATGATGCTGGCGGCGGCCAAGGGCGCGACCGTGGAACTGGAAGTGAGCGGGGAGGATGAGCAAGTGGCGCTGGACGCCCTGGTGGCCCTGATCAACAACCGGTTCGACGAGGCCGAATAAGCCGGAGTCTGAGGATGGGACGATGAGCATCATCCTGCACGGGGTGGCCATAGGCGGCGGCATTGCCATTGGCCGCGCCCATTTGATTTCGCGCAGCATGGACGATGTCGCGCATTATCTGCTGGACGACGAGGAAGTCCCGGCGGAATTGGCGCGTTTCGACGAAGCGATTCGCGACACCCGCAAAGAGCTGGAAATGCTGTGGGGCAGCATTCCTGAGAACGCGCCGGCGGAGTTGGGCGCCTTCCTGTCTTTGCACATCATGCTATTGGGCGACGTCACCATCTCGCGCGAGCCGCGCGAAATCATAGAGAAACAGCACTGCAACGCCGAGTGGGCGTTGAAGCTGCAATGCGAGTCCTTGGTCGAGCAATTCGACGCGATCGAGGAAGACTATCTGCGCGAACGCAAGAACGATGTGCTGCAAGTGGTGGAGCGCATCTTCAAGAACCTGGACGGCGACGTGCCGCAGCTGCCGGCGCCGGAGGATCTGGTCGACGACCACATTCTGGTGGCGCACGATCTGTCGCCGGCCGACATGGTTTATTTCAAGGATTCCAACTTCGCCGCCTTCATCACCGACGTGGGCGGCGCCACTTCGCATACCGCGATTCTGGGGCGCAGCCTGGACCTGCCGTCGGTGATCGCCCTGCATCATTCGCGCGAACTGATCCGCGAAGACGAACTGATCGTCGTCGACGGTTTGCAAGGCGTGGTGATCATCAATCCGGACGATTTGGTGCTGGCGGAGTATCGACGCCGGCTGCGCGCCTGGCGCGACGCAAGGCGCAAGCTGTCGTCCATCCGCAAATCCAACGCCAAGACCCAGGACGGCACCGCGATCGAACTGCTGGCCAATATCGAGCTGCCGCAGGACGTGGAAGACGTGCGCAAGTCCGGCGCGGTGGGCGTGGGCCTGTTCCGCAGCGAATTCCTGTTTCTGGGACGCGACACCTTGCCGGACGAGGACGAGCAGTACGAGGCCTACCGGCACGTGGCGGAAACCCTGAAGGGTTTGCCGGTGACCATACGCACCATGGATCTGGGCGCGGACAAGAATCCGAAATGGCTGAACCACGCGGTGGCGGACAATCCGGCGCTGGGCCTGACCGGCATCCGTCTATGCCTGGCCGAGCCGCTGATGTTCCGCGCGCAGCTGCGGGCGCTGCTGCGCGCTTCGGTGCACGGCAAGATCAAGGTTCTGTTCCCCATGGTCAATTCCTTGCCGGAGCTGAAGCAGGCGCTGGCGCAGTTCGAATACGCGAAGCAGGAGCTGCGCGAGGAAAGCATCGCCTACGCCGAGGACATCGAAGTGGGCGCGATGATTGAAATCCCGTCGGCGGCGCTGGTGGTGGGCAGCTTTCTCAAGCATATCGACTTCCTGTCGGTGGGCACCAACGATTTGATCCAGTACACGCTGGCGATCGACCGCAACGACGACTCGGTCAGTCATCTGTACGACCCCATCCATCCGGCGGTGCTGAAACTGATCCTGCACACCATCAAGGCCGGCATTAAGGGCGGGGTGCCGGTGTCGGTGTGCGGCGAGATGGCCGGCGACGCCCGGCTGACGCGTTTGCTGCTGGGCATGGGCCTGCGCAAGTTCTCCATGCATCCGGCCAACTTGCTGGCGGTCAAGCAACAGGTGCTCAATACCCACCTGGATCAGATCGCGCCGATTACGGCGCGCATGCTTAGAAGCGAAGACCCTGATAAAATCGCCGATCTTTTGCAACAATTGAATGCCGAGCCGGGTGTCTGATCCGGCTTTTTCCTTTCTTATGCTGAACGATCCCATCGACCTGAACGCCGTGCGGCGGGTGCTGGTCATCAAGCTGCGCCACCACGGCGACGTGCTGCTGACTTCTCCGCTGTTTTCCGCGCTGCAACAGCGGGCGCCGCATCTGGAGATCGACGCGCTGGTTTACCACGACACCCGGGAAATGCTGAGTCTGCATCCAGCTATCGCGCAACTGCACACCATAGATCGCGGCTGGAAAAAACGGGGGCCGCTGGGCCAGGCCCGGGCCGAACTGGCCCTGCTGAGCCAGTTGCGCGCCCGCGGCTACGATCTGGTGATCACGCTGACCGAGCATAATCGCGGCGCCTGGCTGGCGCGCCTGCTTGCGCCGCGCTGGTCTGTGGGCCCGCAGGGCCCTTACGGCCGCTTCTTCAAAAAAAGCTTCACCCACCGTTATTTGCAGGTGCCGGGCAATCGCCGCCACACGATTGAAATTCATCTGGACGCCTTGCGGCGCATCGGCGTGTATCCGGACGCAAGCCAGCGCGAGCTGGTTCTGGTGCCGGGGCACAACGCCGAGGCCACGCTGGCGGCCAAGCTGGCCGAGCGCGGTCTGCGGCCCGGCGCTTACATCCTGGTGCATCCGACCTCGCGCTGGTCGTTCAAGAGCTGGCCGGCGGAGAAAATGAGCGCCTTGATCGACGCCTTGAGCGCGCGCGGCGAACAACTGGTCTTGTCGGCCGCGCCGGGCGCGGAAGAAATGGCGATGATCGCCGACATCGAAGCGCGGCTGGAACGGCCGGTGGCCAGTCTGGCCGGCGCGCTGAGCTTGAAGGAGTTGGCGGCGGCGATAGACCAGGCGCGTTTGTACATCGGCGTGGATTCGGTGCCCATGCATATCGCCTCGGCGATGAAAACGCCGTGCGTGGCCTTGTTCGGGCCATCTGGCGATATCGAATGGGGGCCGTGGCAGGTGCCGCACCGCGTGGTGTCCGAGCCCATGCCCTGTCGCCCCTGCGGCAACGCCGGTTGCGGCGGAGGCTGGCAAAGCGAATGCCTGCAGCGCATCGATGTGGACACGGTGCTGGCGGCGGTGGATGCGGTCTTGAAGGAAAGCGCATGAAGCGGCTGGCGATTATCCGGCAGAAGTACAATCCGGCGGGCGGCGCGGAACGCATCGTCAGCGCCATCGTCAAGCAATTGCAGACCGGCGGGGAGTTCCGTCCGCTATTGATCAGCCGCAATTGGGAGAGCCTGCCGGGCGTGGAAACGCTGCGGGTCAAGCCGTTTTATCTGGGCAGCGTCTGGCGCGACTGGAGCTTCGCCCGCGCCGCGCGCGCCGCGTGGACGCAGGCCGGCGCCGATCTGGTGCAATCGCACGAGCGCATTCCCGGCTGCCATGTGTTCCGCGCCGGCGACGGCGTGCACGCGGCCTGGCTGGACGCGCGGCTGGAAGGCCGGCCCTGGTGGCGGCGGCTGAGCACCTTTTGCAATCCTTACCACCATTTCATGCTGCGCACCGAGCGTGCGATGTTCCGGCATCCGGCCTTGCGCGCGGTGATTTGCAATTCGGCCTTGGTGCGCGACGACGTGGTCGGCCGTTTCGGCGTGGATCCGAAGCGCTGCGCGGTGATCCACAACGGCGTGGACAGCGGGTTTTTCAATCCGGCGGCGGCGCGCGAGCAGAGGGCGGCGCTGCGCGAGCGTTACGGCATTCCGCCGGAGGCGCCGACGCTGGTCTACGTGGGGTCCGGTTTCGAGCGCAAGGGCGTAGCGCAGGCGCTGCGCGCCGTCGCGCCGCACGCCGCCGTGCATCTGGTGGTGGTGGGCGGAGACAAGAAGCTGGCGCGCTATCAGCGGCTGGCGGCCCGGCTGGGCCTGTCCGAGCGCGCACACTTCACCGGTCCGCAGCGCGATGTGCGCAGCCATTACGGGCTGGCGGACGGCTTCATCCTGCCGACGCTGTACGAGCCGTTTGGCTCGGTGGTGATCGAGGCGATGGCCTGCGGCTTGCCGGTGCTGACCAGCACGCGTTGCGGCGGCGCGGAGCTGCTGGAGCCGGGCGTCACCGGCTGGCTGGCCGCGGCGGGAGACGCCGCCGCCTGGCAAGACAATGTGGCGGCCTGGCTGGCCGCGCGCGCGGACTGGCCGCGCAGCGGCGAGCTTGCGCGCGCGCGGGTGGCGGGTTTGAGCGAGGGCACGATGGTGGCGCAGATGCTGGCTTTGTACCGGGAGCTGTCGCTTGGCGACGGCGAAGGCGGGGCCGGAGAATGAGGCCGGGACGCTTTCCCGGGCGCTTGCTGATTTTCACGGCGCTGTTGCTGAGGCTGCCCTGGCAATGGCTGCGCCGCAAGCCGGATCCCGAGCGCACGCGCCGGGTATTGATCCTGCATCAGTTTCTGCTGGGCGACGCCTTGATGGCGACCAGTCTGTTGGCCAAGGCGCGCGAGCGTTTTCCCAAGGCGGAGATCGTGCTGGCCTGTCCGCCGGGACAAGCGCCGCTGTATGCGTCGCGGCCGTACGGCATTCGGCCGCTGCCCTGGCAGCCGCGCGACTTCGCCTCGATTCGGCGCTTGTTCGCCGAAGCGCGCTTCGATATCGCTTACATGATGGGCGAAAACCGGCTCAGCTTTCTCGCCCGCGCGATAGGCGCCCGCTGGATCGTGGGCTTTGCCGGCGAAACGCCACGCTATAAAAACTGGCTGCTGGACGAGGCGGTGGCGTACGCCGGGCAGCCGGAAGCCTGGACCGATACCGCCGCGCGCTTGATCGACGGACCCGAGCCCCAGCCGTTTCGTTTGCGGGATTGGCCGGTAGCGGCTGAAGGGCTGCCGCCCTTGCCGCCGCGTTTCGTCGTACTGCACGTGGGCGCGAGTTCGGCGACCCGCTTCTGGCCCGCGGCCAGTTGGAACCGGGTCGCGGCCACGGCTCGGGCTTGCCGTTGCGTGGTGTTGTGGTCGTGCGGGCCGGGGGAGCAGCATCTGCTATCGGCCGTCGAGCTGGGGCCGGACGATATCGTCATGGCTGGCACGCTGAGCCTGGCGCAATTGCGCGCCGTCTTGAGCCGCGCCCGCGCCTGCGTGTGTCCGGACACCGGCATCGCGCATCTGGCCAAAGTGGCGGGCGCGCCCTTGCTGATGTTGTTCGGGCCGGGCAGCGAGACCTTGTTCGGCGCGAGCCGGTTTTTCGCCGGTTTCACCTGCGTCGGTGTCGGTCCTGCGTGGTTTCCCTGCCGCAATCAGCGCAGCGTGCATTATCGCGATGTCGATTGGGCCTTGCGTTGTTTCAGAAAATTTGGCGATCAGGCCGGCGAATGCCGCCAGGCGCAGTGTATGGCGGCGCTGCCTGCCGGGCAGGTGGCCGAAACTTTGGAAAAACTTTTGCATGAATGATCATCTGAGCATAGAGCCGCGCTGGCATAGCCGTTTGGCCATCGGCCTGTCCTTGTTGTTTCTGACCTTGGCCAGCGTGTCTCACACGATTGCGCTGCGTTATGTGATCCTGTTGTTGATGCTGGTTCTGGTGGCGAAAGACTATCCCGAACTCAAACGCCACTGGCGCGAGCAGCGCGGGCCTGTCGCGACCCTAGGCGCGTTCCTGTTGTTCGCCTTGCTGCATAGCGTGTCGCTCTCGATGTGGCCGGAAGCCTCCGCCGGCGAGTTCCGCAGCCAGTTATTGATGGGAGGCTTGTGGTTTGTGGCCGGCCTGGCTTTGTTCCGCCCCCCTCGACGCTGGACGATTTCGGACTTGGTCATCCTCGCCGGTTGCGTCTTGGCCTTAACCGAGTTTAGCCATGGCGCTTACGTCTATCTGACTACGGGCCTGTGGCCGTTCAGCGAGGTGTACACCACCGCCACCAAGCTGGAGTTCACCTTCTTCATGAACTTTGTGCTGGCCTTCATCGTCGCCGCGTTTTGCTTTGGGTGGCGCGGGACCCACCCGCTCACGCGTTTTCCCCGCTGGGCGCTATGCTTGGCTGCGGCTTTGATTCTGTTTGTCAGCCTCAAGGCGGGCGCGCGCAACGGCATGATCGGTCTTGTCTACCTGATGCTGTCCATGCTGCTGGTGTATTCCGTGTTTGAAGGGCTGAAGATAGGCTGGGGCAAGACTTTGCTTATCACCGGCGTGGTCCTGGCCGCGGCGGGTAGCATCGCCGCGTATACGATCAAGCAGGATAGCCGGAATCAAGTATTTGTAGAGTCGGCGACTGCCGGATGGCACTATGCCGACACCAAGGCTTGGCTGCGGATGGAGCCCTATCCGAAGATGGCCAATGGTCAGTCGGTGGACCCGTCCGCCTACGAACGGGTGGCCTGGATTCACAGCGGCCTGGACCTCATCGCGGCCAAGCCCATGGGTTATGGCTATAGCCGCAACGCCTTCACCAATGCGCTGACGGCGACGGGGCATCCCAATCAGGTGGGCCACAGCCATAGCGGCTTCATCGACCTTGGCGTGGGCCTGGGCGTGATCGGCGTCGCGCTGTGGCTGGCGTTTTGCGGCGTGCTGATCTGGACCGGCTATCGGGCCTTCCGTCTGCGCCGCGACACCTTGGGTCTGGTCTTGATGCTGGTGACCTGCGGCTTTCTCGGACGCATGTTGCTGGAAAGCGTGAACAAGGATCATATGCTGCATCTC
Organism: Chromobacterium sp. HL1; assembly: GCF_057418835.1. Taxonomy (NCBI): domain Bacteria; kingdom Pseudomonadati; phylum Pseudomonadota; class Betaproteobacteria; order Neisseriales; family Chromobacteriaceae; genus Chromobacterium; species Chromobacterium sp. HL1. The sequence goes on along the minus strand of NZ_CP162399.1, from coordinate 4,266,415 downwards.
TTCTTGTTCACCGCCGCCGCCTTGCTGGCGGAATTGAGACAGCGGGAGAAAGGCGCCGCGCATGCGTGATTGGGTGCTGTTCACCGAGTCTTCCCCCAATGTCGGCGGACAGGAACTGCAGTTGATGCAGCAGATGCGCCTACTGGGAGAGCGCGGTTTTCGTACGGTGCTGGCCTGCCGGGCGCAGACGCGAGTGATGGAGGTGGCTTGTCAACGCGGGCTGGAGGTGCTGCCGCTGCGCTTTCGCAACAGCCTCCACATGCCGTCCATCTTGGCCTTGAGCGCTTGGATGTGCCGTCATCGTCCGCGGCTGGCCATTTGCCACAGCGGCCACGACAGCAATAATCTGGCCATTGCCGCGCGGCTAATGGGGCGCGGTCGGCCCTTTCTGCTGCGCTCGCGCACTTATCAGCCGGGTCAGGCGTCGGCCTGGAGCTATAACCAGCTGATGGACGCGACCATGTTGCCCAGCGCCTATCTGAAGCGTTGTTTGCTGGAGAACCCGGCCATCCGCCCTGAAAAGCTGCATGTGGTCTATCCCGGCATTGATTTCTCCGCCTTGGATCAGGCCGCCGCGCAGCCCTTGCCGGCGGAGCTGGAGCAATGGCTGTCCCGTTCTTCCGGCCCTCTGCTGGTGCAGGCGGCGATGTTGCGCGGCGAGAAGGGGCACAGGACGGTGTTGGCGGCCTTGGACTTGCTGAGAGACAAGTGGCCGGACGCGCGTTATCTGATTGCCGGAGAAGGGCCGGAGCAGCAGGCGATCGCCGGGCTGGCGCGGCAGTTGGGTTTGCAGGATAGAGTGTTGTTGGCCGGGGTGGTGAGCCCGGTGGCTGCCTTGTTGGCGCGCGCCGACCTGGTGTTGATGCCGTCCAGCTACGAGCCGCTGGGCATGTCGCAGATCGAGGCGCTGGGCCTGGGCGTGCCGGTGATCGCCAGCGACACCGGCGGCATTCCCGAGACCATGCGCAATGGCGAAACCGGCGTGTTGGCGCCGCCGGAGGATAGCGCCGCCTGGGCCGCGGCGATCGACCAGGCGCTGAGCCGGCCGGAGATGATGAAAGCCTGGGCGCAAGCCGGGCGCGTCGATGTGCGCGCCCGCTTCGCGCCGGAGCGGAACGTGAGGCGGATCCTCGAACTCAGCGGCCTGGATGCGCCGGGGATTTGACTACTGGCTTGATGACCGCCCGCGGACGCGGGCGTTGGATGATAGGAACGAATGAAGAATTCTTTGCAAAGCAACTGGGCGATTTATCGCCGTTTGCTGGGATATTTGGGCCGTTACTGGAAGGTCTTCCTGATCTCGCTGGTGTCGATGACGGTGGCGGCCTTGACCGAGCCGGCCTTCGCCCGCCTGATGAAGCCCTTGATCGACAGCGGTTTCGTCAACCGCGATCCGCATGCGATCGCCTGGGTGCCCTTGGCCATCATTGGCGTGTTCGCGGTGCGCGGCGTCACCAGCTTTATCAATGAATACACCTCCAGCTGGCTGACCGGCCACTTGGTGCAGACGCTGCGCGAACAGATGTTCGCCAAGATGCTGCGTCTGCCGGTGCAATACTATGCCGACAACCAGTCCGGCCGTCTGGTGTCGCGGATTTCCTACGACGTCAACCAGGTGACCGAAGCCGGCTTCAGCGTGATCACGGTCACGGTCAAGGACGGCGTCACCGCGGTCAGCCTGCTGGCCTGGCTGCTGTATATAGACTGGCAACTGACCTTGATCTGCTTGCTGGTGCTGCCGATTGTCTCCCTGTGCATGCGGGTGGTGGGCAAGCGCCTGCGCAATCTATCGCGCGAGAACCAGCAGAATATGGCCATGTTGACCCAGGTGCTGGGCGAGGGCATCAGCTGCCAGCGCGTGATCAAGGTCTATGGCGGCGAAGCGCGCGAGAGCGAGCGTTTTCAGCAGGCGGCGGCGGCCATCCGCCGCAATGCGGTCAAGCAGAGCGCGGCCACGTCCGCCAACACCGGCATCACGCAGTTGATGATTGCCTGCGCGCTGGCCGCCATCCTGTATTTCGCCACGCTGCGTGCCCAGGGCGGCGCTTTCACCGCCGGGGACTTCATGTCCTTTTTGACCGCGATGATGTTGTTGTTCGCGCCGGTCAAGCGCATCACCGGCATTGCCCAGGCGATGCAACGCGGCTTGGCGGCGGCGGAGTCGGTCTTCGATTTTCTCGATCTGCCGGAAGAGCCCGATCACGGCCGCACCGCCTTGCCGCGCACGCGCGGCAAGCTGCAGCTCTCGGGAGTGAACTTCCGCTATCCGACGGCGGAGCGGCAGGTGCTGCGCGACATCAATTTGCAGGTCCATCCCGGCGAGACCGTCGCCCTGGTGGGCTCGTCCGGCAGCGGCAAAACCACCTTGGTCAGCTTGATTCCGCGGTTTTACGATCCGGACGGCGGCGAGATCCGTCTGGACGATGTGCGCCTGCAGGACATGCCCTTGAGCGATCTACGCCGGCATATCGCCATGGTCAGCCAGGACGTGGTGCTGTTCAACGACAGCGTGGCGGCCAATATCGCCTACGGCGAAGCCTCGTTCAGTCGCGAGGCGGTGGTGGAGGCCGCGCGCGCGGCCAATGCGCTGGAGTTCATCGAGGCGATGCCGGAAGGGTTCGATACCCTGATTGGCGAAAACGGCGTGCGTCTGTCCGGCGGACAGCGTCAGCGGCTGGCGATTGCCCGCGCTTTGTTGAAGAACGCGCCCTTGCTGATTCTGGACGAGGCGACTTCGGCGCTGGACACCCAGTCCGAGCGGCTGGTGCAGAGCGCGCTGGAAAATCTGATGAAGAACCGCACCACCATTGTGATCGCCCATCGGCTGTCGACGATAGAGAACGCCGACCGCATCGTGGTGATGCATCAGGGCGAGATCGCCGAAGAGGGCTCGCACGCGCAGTTGCTCGCGCGCGACGGGCTCTACGCCAAGCTGCACAGCCTGCAGTTCAAGGACGAGGACGCCGCCGCGGATTGAGCGGGCGCTGCGACGAAATCAAGCCGGCCAGGGCGAGAGCCATGGCCGGCTTGACTGCATCGAGGACTCAGAACGCGTTTACGACTCGCAAGCTAAGACGTCAGAGTTTGATTTCGAACAGCGGATCTTGCGGCGCCAGCCGACGACCGTTTTCCTGAATGGTGTGCCAGACCGGCTGGCCTTGCACTTGGGATTGAACGTCGCGCGCCAGCGAGCAATAGGCTTCGCGATTGCATTCGCTGGAATAGGCCCGCAACAAGGTGACCTTGGCCGGCAGATCGTCCGGATTGTCTCGCAGCGAATCTTTCAGCACCCGCACCGCGTCGCGGGTGCGGCCGTAGGCGAGAAAAACCTCCGCCTCGCCCACCGGATCGATGCCGCGTTGGCACGGCTTGGTGTAACGTACTTTCTTCCATAAGAATCGCAGGGCGTAATATCCCGCCATCAGTCCAAAACTGGCGGCAAACGCGCTCAACGCTACCATGTGGCTTCTCCCCTTCCGCTTTGCAACGACTTGGCCTCGCCGGCGGCTCCCCGACATTGTGCGCTCTGGCTTCAAGCTTTGCGCGGGGTGTCCCTGCCGGCCTTCTCCATCTCCAGTAGATTCATTATTCTGATGAAGCGGCGCAAGCGGCAATCCGTAGAAATCCTTATTGAATCTGTACCGATGCCGTTTGAACGCTAACTATTATTGTTCAGTATTTTCTCGAGTATCGCAGAGGGCAGGCCGGCCTGAATAGCGGCTTGGCCCAGTTGTTGCAATAGCACGAACCGGATGGTGCCGGCTTCCACCTTCTTGTCGTGGCTCATCAGCTCCAGCCAGCGCGCCAGCGGCATCTGCGGGCTCTTGACCGGCAGGCCGGCGGCGGCTACCAGGCTGCGCACGCGTTCGACGTCGGCGGCGGACAGCCAGCCCAATTCGGCGGACGCGGCGGCGGCCAGCACCATGCCGGCGCCTATGGCTTCGCCATGCAGCCAGACGCCGTAGCCCAGGCCGGCCTCGATGGCGTGGCCGAAGGTGTGGCCCAGGTTGAGCAGCGCGCGCACGCCGTGCTCTTTTTCATCCTGGCCGACGATGTCCGCCTTCATCTCGCAGCTGCGCTTGACCGCGTGTTGCAGCGCGTCGGGATCGCGCGCGCGCAGGCGCGGCATATTGTCCTCCAGCCAGCCGAGGAAGGCGGCGTCGCCCAGCAGGCCGTACTTGATCACCTCGGCGAGGCCGGCGGACAGCTCGCGTTCCGGCAGCGTATCCAGCAGCGACATATCGGCGATCACCGCCTTGGGCTGGTAGAACGCGCCTACCATGTTCTTGCCCTGCGGATGGTTGATCGCGGTCTTGCCGCCGACCGAGGAGTCGACCTGCGCCAGCAAGGTGGTGGGGATCTGGATGAAGGGCGCGCCGCGTTGATAGCAGGCGGCGGCGAAGCCGGTCATGTCGCCGATGACGCCGCCGCCCAGCGCGATCAGGGTGGTCTTGCGTTCGGCGTTGCGCGACAGCAGCGCGTCGAAAATCAGGTTGAGCGTGCTCCAGTCCTTGTGCCGCTCGCCATCCGGCAAGACGACGCTGAAGGAGTCAATCCGGTGTTTGGCCAGCGCCTGTTGCAGCCGGGACAGGTACAGCGGCGCCACGGTCTCGTTGCTGACGATGGCGACCTTGGGCAGGGGCAGATGGGGAAGCAGCAACTCGACCTGTTCCAGCAAGTCCCGGCCAATGTGAATCGGGTAACGGGTGTCGGGCAGGATCAGGTCGAGGGTAATCACAATCAGCTTCCTTGTTCGGGGCGGTGTTTGGGGGGGAGGCCGGCCAATTGCTCCATCAGGCGGGCAACCAGCAGGCTGACATTCTGCTGCGTGGTGTCGACGACGATGTCGGCCACCTCGCGATATAAGGGGTCTCGCTCCTGGAACAGGCTTTCCAGCTTGGCCCTGGGGTCGGCGATCTGTAGCAGGGGACGGTTCTTGTCGTGCAGAGTGCGGGCCAGCAAATCGTCTATCGTGGCGCGCAGATAGATGACGGTGCCGTGCGCCGCCAGGCAGGCGCGGTTTTGCGGACGGATGATGGCGCCGCCGCCGGTGGCCAGCACGATGTTGTCCAGGCGGGCGAGGTCGGCGATGACCGAGGTTTCCCGGTCGCGGAAGCGCAACTCGCCTTCGATATCGAAGATGGTCGCGACGCGTACGCCGGTCCTGGCCTCGATCTCGTGGTCAGAGTCGTAAAAGGTTTTGTCGGTGCGCCGCGCCAAAGCTCGGCCTACCGTGGTCTTGCCCGCGCCCATCAAGCCGACCAGAAAAAAATTGCCTGCCGGTTTCTCCATGGCAGGCATTGTAGCCGAGCTTGGCCGCGCTGTCTTTCGGCGTTGCAGCAGCGCCGGGGGCGCTGCGCAGCCGGGGTTTTATTGATTATTGCCGCTCAGGTCTTCCACCACGCGCGGCGTGATGAAGACCAGCAACTCGGTGCGGTTATCGTACTTTTGCGAGCTGCGGAACAGCGCGCCCAAGATGGGAATGTCGCCGAGCAGCGGTACTTTGTTGACGACATCGCTGATTTGCTGCTGGTAGATGCCGCCTATCACCACCGTGCCGCCGTTCTCCACCAGTACCTGGGTGTTGACCTTCTTGGTGTCTAAGGCCGGGGTGCCGCCCACGCTTAAGGTGGGGCTGACGCTGTCCTTGTTCACCTTGATGTCCAGCATCACGTGATTGTCCGGCGTGATCTGCGGCTTGACGTTCAGGCTGAGCACCGCCTTCTTGAACGAGGTGGAGGTGGCGCCGCTGGACGAGGCTTCCTGGTAGGGAATCTCGGTGCCCTGCTCGATGGTGGCTTCCTGCCGGTCCGCGGTCATGATGCGCGGGCTGGAAATCACCCGGCCTTTGTTCTCGGTCTGCAGCGCCTGCAATTCCAGGCCGATGATGGCGGATTTGCCCACGCTATAGAGCGCGGTCAGCGAGCCTGCCGGGTTGGTGATCGGCAGATTGACGCCGGGGGAAATGACATAGGGTGCTTGAGTGGCATTACCCACGATGCCCAGGCGGCCATTGGCGTTGGTGATGGCGTTGGTCAAGCCGCCGCCGGAAATGATGCCGGTGCTGCCGACGCGGTCGAAAGACAGCTTGACGCCCAGGTTGCGGCTCCAGTTGTCGGTGGCCTCGACGATGCGCGCCTCGATCAGCACCTGTTTTACCGGCACGTCGGTCTTGCCGATGATGTCGCGGATCTTGTCTATGGTGCTGCCGGTGTCGTTGATGATCAGGGTATTGGTCTTGGGATCGATCAGCGCGCTGCCGCGCTCGGTCAGGATGCTTTCCTTCTTGCCCGTGGTGTTCGTGCCGTCCAGCACCTTCTTGAAGTCCTCCGCCGAGCGGTAGCGCAGCACGAAGGTTTCCGAGCGGACCGGCTCCAGCGTGGCCAGTTGCTGCCTGGCCTCCTGCACCTGCTTGTCGCGCGCCAGCAGTTCTTCGCGCGGCGCGATCTGGATGATGTTGCCGGCGCGGCGCTGGTCCAGGCCCTTGGTCTGCAGGATCAGGTCCAGCGCCTGGTCCCAGGGCACGTCTTTCAGGCGCAGCGTGATATTGCCGTTGACGGAATCGCTGGTGACGATGTTGAGGCCGGTGAATTCGGCGATCACCTGCAGGACGGTGCGCACTTCGATGTTCTGGAAGTTCAGCGACAGCTTGTCGCCCTTGTACTGCGGTTTCTGGTTGGCATCGGCGCTGGCCGCCGACTCCGGCGCCGGCCGGCGGATTTCAACGACCAGCTGCCCGTCGGTCTGGTAGGAGGAGAAGTCCCAGTCTCCCTGCGGCTGAATCTGGATGCGGCTGTTGCCGCCCTGGTTGCGGGCGTCGATCTTGGATACCGGGGTGCCGAAGTCGGCAACGTCCAGCCGGCGCTGGTTCTGCCTGTCCAGCTGAGTGCCCAGCACGTCCACCAGCAATTGCTTGCCTTCGCGGCGGATGTCGACCGGGGTGTTGGCGGACGGCAGTTTGATCTCCACCCGGCCTTCGCCGTTCTTGCCGCGGCGGAAGTCCAGCGCCAGCGGCTGGGCGCCGGCGATCTGGACCGGGCTTGGGCGCGCGGCGCTTTGCGCGCTGGCGGCGGGGCGCTCCACCGGCGTGGCGGCCTGGGCGGCGCTGCCGAGATTCGGGTTCAGCGTAACCCGCAGCGTGTTGCCGGACACGCTGCTGCTGTACAGCGCGTTGCGGCTCAGGCTCAGCACCAGCCGGGAGCGGCCGTTGGCCTCCACCGCCACCGCGGATTTGACCAGCGGGCCGCCGAAGTCCTGCTGCGGCTTGGCCAGCTTGACGCTGGCGCCGGCGAAGTCGAAGGCGATGCGCGGCGGGTTGGCGATGGCGAAGCTGTTGGGCTGGACGGCGGGGCCGTCAAAGCTGACCTGCAGCACCTGCTGGTCGCCGTCGCCGTTGGCCAGCTGGATCGCGGTGATCGCCGGACCGGCGTAGGCGAAACCGAACAGCAGGGACAGGCCCAGCCCCGACAACAGTTTGATGGAGTGCTTGCTCATTTGTTTTGCCCTTGTTCGTCCAGGTACATGCTGGTGTTGCGCTGCACCCATTCTCCGTTCAAATCTTCCACGGTCTCAGTCAACTGGATGTCCGTGTCGCCGACTTTCTTGATCTGGCCGAAATTGGGACCGACGAAATTGCCGGCCTGAACGCGGTAAATCGAGCCTTCGGGCGTGCGCACCAGGCCGTAGTTGGCGCCGCCGCGGCGGATGACGCCGACAATCTTCAACTTGTCCAGATCGTAGTTTTCCAGCGCCTCGCGCGGCCGTTTCATATCCGGTGCGTTCGCCAGGTTCTGATTCTTGGCCGCGGCGAGCTTCTGCGCATTGAAGGGGTCGAGCAGGTCGAAGGCCTGGTAGGCGAACGGCTGGTAGGACTGCGCCTGGGGCAGCGGTTCGATCTGGCCGCGCAGGCCCTGGGTGCTGGTTTGCATCCACTGGCGCAGATCGTCGGTGTCGCCGCTGCCGCAGGCGGCAAGCAGCAAGGGCAGTAAGCAAGCGAGAGTTCTTGTCATGGGCTGTGAGGCTCACTTATTGGGAGGGGCCGGCTGCGCGGTCCGCTCCTCGGGCTCCAGCGCGCGGAAAGTCTTGGCGGTGGCGTCCATGGTCAGGCGCGCGCCCTTGGCGTCCGGCGTCAGGCTGATGTCGGCTATGGTGACGATGCGGGACAGCTGCGCCACATCGCTGACGAAGGCTGCCAGGTCGTTATAGCTGCCGGTCAGGCGGATAGTGATCGGCACTTCCGCCATCTCGGCCGTCTTGATTTCCGGGTTGGGCCGGAACAGCTCGAACTGTAGCCCGCGTCCGATGCCGGCCTGGTTGATCTCGGTCAACAGCGTGTCCATGTTCGACTTGGTCGGCAGCTGCTTGAGCAGGGCGCCGAAGGAGGCGTCGATTTCCTTCAACTGCTGTTGCAGCGCGTCCAGGTTGACCGCCTGGCGCTTCTTGTCGACATAAGTCTGCTTGAGCTGCTCTTCCTGTTGCTTGGCGGCGTTGAGGCGGTCCAGTTCCTCGCTGAGCACGAAGAAATAACCGAGGCCGACGAAACAGGCGACCAGCAGCGCCAGCGCGATGGCCTGGCCTTGCAACGGCCAGTTGGTGATGTCCTTGGGGTCCAGCGTGCGCAATTCGTCCAGCGTCATGGCTTGGCTCCGGGTGAGGCGGGCTTGCCGGCTTTGGGCGGGGCGGCTTCGCGCAGGCTGCAGTTCAGGGTGAATTCGTTGGCGCGCTGGCCGTTGATGTTGGAGGCCTTCACTTCGACCAGCACCGGCGCGTCAAAGACGTTGGATTGGGCCAGGCTGCGCATATAGTTGGAGACCCGCGCGCCGGACAAGGCGTAGCCGGACAGCGTGAACTGGTTGCCGGCCTGCTTGAAGCTTCTCAGATAGACGCCGTCCGGGGTTTGGCGCACCAGTTGGTCGAAGACGTGGACGCCTTCGTTGCGGCCCTGTTCCAGCCGTTCCACCAGCTGTTTGCGCGACAGCAGATCGTCGCGCTGCTTCTTCAAGGTGCCGATATTCTTGATCTGGTTGTCCAGCTTGGCGATTTCACCCTGCAGGAAATCATTGCGCTGCTGCTGATGGGACAGGCGGCCGCCGATGATCAGATAGCTGAGCACCACCAGGGCCAGCGAGGCCACCAGCGTCAGGCCCAGCATCACCTGGAAGCGCAGCCGGTGCGCGGCTTTTTTCTGTTCGCGGTGGGGGAGGAGGTTGATGCGTATCATCAGTCGAACCTCCGCATGGCCAGGCCGCAGGCCACCAGCAAGGCCGGCGCGTCCATCAGCAATTCCTTGAGGCGGATGTGGCTGGACTGCACCATGGTGCTGAACGGATTGGCGATCATGGTGCTGATCTGGGTGCGGCCGGCCACCGCGTCGTCCAGGCCCGGCAGCATGCTGCAGCCGCCGGCCAGCAGGATGTAGTCGACACGCAGGTATTGCGACACGCTGACCGTGGTGTAGAAGAACTGCAGCGCGCGCTGTATCTCCTGGGCCAGAGAGTCGACGAAGGGATGCATCAGTTCGGATTCATAGCCGTCCGGCAGGCTCATCCCGCGTTTGCCGCTTTCCGCCTCTTCATAGCTGATGCCGTAGCGGCGCTGGATGTCGCGCGTCAGTTGCTGGCCGCCGAACACTTGTTCGCGATAATAGACTTGCTGGTTGTTGCGGATGACGTTGCAGTGGATGCGGGTGGCGCCGATGTCGAACAGGGCGAAGGTCTGGTTCATGCCCTGTTCCGGCAATTGCTGTTCGACCTGTTCGAAGGCCGTCATCATGGCGAAGGATTCGACGTCCACCACCTGGGCGCGCAGGCCGGCCATCTCTACCACAGCCACGCGCTCCTCCACCTTCTCTTTGCGGGCGGCGCAGAGCAGCACTTCCAGATCGTCGATGCTGGACGGCGCCGGGCCCAGCACCTGATGGTCCAGATTCACCTCTTCCAGCGGGAAGGGAATGCTCTGATTGGCTTCGGATTCGATCAATTCCGCCAGGTTGTCGGTCTGGCTGACCGGCACCAGCAGCTTCTTGTAAATCGCCATCGCCGTGGGGATGGCGATGGCGACGTGGCGGGTGGGGCTGCCCAGCCGTTTCCAGGCGCGGCGCAGGGTTTCCGCGATGCCCTCGATATCCACCAGATTGCCGTCGCTGATCGCGTCCTTGGGCAAGGCTTCGATCACATAGCGTTCGACCTGGCAGTTTTTCCCCGAGCGTGAAAGCTCCACCAGTTTGACGGCGGTGCTGCTGATATCCAGTCCCAACATTGGAACATTTTTAGCCTTAGCCAATCCAAGTTGTTCTAGCCAGGGAGGGGCGGCTTTGAGTTTGTCGATGAGCATCAGGTGCCTCGATTGGTCCTATGCGACAGTTTTTTGGCCTGTCGCTGCCATTGTTTGTCTTGCGTGCTTTCACAAGACGTTATAATCCGGTTTCCAGTGAAAGCCCATTGTAAATATGCTAAGACGAATCCTTGCAATACTTGCAGGTCTGTTTCTAGGTGGAGCCGTATTGGTTGCTGGCGCAGGTGCCATTGCAATCATCATAACCTACCCGCGCTTGCCGAGTCTTGATGTACTGACGGACTATCGTCCGAAAATTCCCCTTCGCGTATATTCCGCCGACAATCAACTGATAGGCGAATTCGGCGAAGAGCGTCGTTCCTTCTCCCGCATCCACGAAGTGCCGCAGCTGATGAAACAGGCGGTGATGGCGGCCGAAGACGAACGTTTCTACCAGCACAGCGGCGTCGATTACGTCGGCGTGGTGCGCGCCGCGGTCGGCAATCTGGTGTCCGGGCACGCCCGTTCCGGCGCCAGCACCATCACCATGCAGGTGGCCAAGAACTTCTTCCTGTCCAGCGAGAAAACCTTTACCCGCAAGTTCAATGAAGCGCTGCTGGCCTTCAAGATCGAACACACGCTGAGCAAGGACCAGATCCTGGAGCTGTACTTCAACCAGATCTATCTGGGCCAGCGCGCCTACGGCTTCTCCGCCGCGGCGCAGGCCTATTACGGCAAGCCGCTGGCGGATCTGTCCGTGGCGGAAATGGCGATGCTGGCCGGCCTGCCCAAGGCCCCGTCCGCCTACAACCCCATCGTCAATCCGGACCGCGCCCGTCTGCGTCAGCAATACGTGTTGCGCCGGATGCGCGAGCTTAATTTCATCACCCAGGAGCAATACGACGCCGCCTTGGCCGAGCCGATGAAGCTGGCCAGCCAGAGCGCCGACAGCAGCAGCCAGCCGGCGCAGTATGTGGCGGAAATGGTGCGCCAGGCGATGTATGAGCGCTATCGCGAATCGGCGTATACCGAAGGTTTCAAGGTCTACACCACCCTGGACAGCCGCCATCAGAAATGGGCGTACGACGCCTTGCGCGCCGGCCTGGTGGATTACGACCGCAAAATGGGCTATCGCGGCCCGGAAAGCACGGTGGAACTGTCCGGCGTCGAAGGCGAGCAGCAGACCGAAGCGCTGGACGACGCCATCAGCGAACTGCGCGACAGCGGCGACATGCTGCCGGCCATCGTGCTGTCCGCCAGTCCGTCGGAAGTGCGCGCCTATATGCGCGGCGGCAAGGTGGCGGTGATCAAGGGCAACGGCCTGGACTTCGCGCGCCGCGCGCTGGGCGGCAAGGTCAGCGCCGCGCAGCAGATCCGCCGCGGTTCGGTGATCCGCATCCGCGCGCATGAAAAAGGCTATTGGGAAATCGTGCAGATGCCGGAAGTGGAAGGCGCCTTCGTGTCCATGGACACCCGCAGCGGCGCGATCCGCGCCTTGGTGGGCGGTTTCGACTTCAACCGTCGCAGCTTCAACCATGTGACCCAGGCCTGGCGTCAGCCCGGTTCCACCTTCAAGCCCTTCATCTACTCCGCCGGCATCGAGCGCGGCCTGACGCCGTCTACGATGATCAACGACGCGCCGCTGTCGGTGGTGGGCGCGGACGGTCAGCGCTGGGAGCCCAAGAACGACAACGGCAAATTCGCCGGCATGATCACCATGCGCACCGGCCTGACCCAGTCCAAAAACCTGGTGTCGGTGCGGGTGCTGATGGCCACCGGCACCGATTACGCCCAGCAGTACATCCAGCGTTTCGGCTTCGCCGCCAAGCAGCATCCGGCCTATCTGACCATGGCGCTGGGCGCCGGCGCGGTGACGCCGCTGCAGATGGTGGAGGGCTACTCGGTGTTCGCCAACGGCGGTTACCGCAGCAAAGGCTATTTCATCGACCGCATCGAAGACCAGTCCGGACGCGTGCTGGCCAAGACCGTGCCCACCGTCGCTGGTCAGAACGCGCCGCAGGCGATAGACCCGCGCAACGCCTTCATCATGAGCTCCATGCTCAAGGACGTGGTGCGCTACGGCACCGGCTACCGTGCGATGAGCCTGGGCCGCACCGATCTGGCCGGCAAGACCGGCACCACCTCGGATTGGAAGGACGCCTGGTTCGTCGGCTACAACCCCAATCTGGTGGCCGCGGCCTGGGTGGGCTTCGATCAGCCGCGCTCGCTGGGCCGTTACGGCTACGGCGGCACCGCGGCGCTGCCGGTATGGATCAACTACATGGCCAACGCGCTCAAGGGCCAGCCGGAAGTGGACATGCCGGTGCCGGAAGGCCTCGTGGTCAAGGCCGGCGCCGGCCAGCGTGGCGGCGACGAGTACTACTACGAAGAGTTCCAGAAGACCAATCCGGAGCTGAAAGTGGACAACCACGGCGCGGTGCCGGGCGCAGGCGGCGACGCCAGCGGCGGCGCCAGCGAGACGCCGGACAAGCCGGCTGCTCAGGATGCGGTGGAGAACGTCAAAGACCAGCTGTTCTAAGAACGTGTTTACGATCTCGCGAGCTAAGGCGAGACAAGGCGAAAACGGCTGAGGAAGCGGAATGTACATGTGGTACATGAGCATTTCGAAGCAGTTTTCAACGCAGCATCGCTGACGCGCAGCAGATCGTAAACAGGTTCTAAAAACGTGTTCCATTCAGTGCTGCATAGCCCCGCCTTCCGGCGGGGCTTTTTCTTGGCGTCGGCTCAGATCACGCCTTGCGCCAGCATCGCCGCGGCCACCTTGCCGAAGGCCGCCACATTGGCGCCGCGGGCGTAGTCGACCGCACCGTCCGGCTGGCCGCCATGCCGCACGCAGGCCTCGTGAATCTCCTCCATGATCCGGCGCAGCCGGGCGTCCACCTCCTGAGCGCTCCAGGGCAGGTGGGTGGCGTTCTGGCTCATTTCCAGGCCGGACACCGCCACGCCGCCGGCGTTGGACGCCTTGCCGGGCGCGTACAGCGCGCCGGTCCGCTGGAAGCGCTGCGCCGCCTGGGCGGTGCAAGGCATATTGGCGCCTTCCGCCACGCAGCAGCAGCCGTTGGCCAGCAAGGACTCCGCGTCGTCGGCGTCCAGCTCGTTTTGCGTGGCGCAGGGCAGGGCGATGTCGCAGCGCAGACCCCATGGCCGCTGCCCAACGAGAAAGTCCAGGCCGTGGTCGGCGGCGAAGGCGGCCAGCCGGCCGCGGCGCTGATGCTTATGCTCGATCAAGGCCGCCAGCAAGTCCGGGCTCAGGCCGTCCGGCAGGCTGAGCGCGCCTTCCGAATCCGACAGGCTGACCACCCGGACGCCTAGCGCCAGCAGCTTTTCCGCCGCGTACAGCGCGACGTTGCCGGAGCCCGACAAGGCCGCGCGTTTGCCGGCCAGCGCCTGCCCGCGCGTGGCCAGCATGCGTTCGACGAAATACGCCAAGCCGTAGCCGGTGGCCTCCGGCCGCATCAGGCTGCCGCCGTAACTGGGGCCTTTGCCGGTGAAAACGCCGGAAAACTGATTGCTCAGCCGCTTGTGCTGCCCGAACAGATAGCCGATCTCGCGCGCGCCGACGCCGATGTCGCCGGCCGGCACATCGGTCTCGGCGCCGATGTGGCGGAACAGCTCGCTGGCGAAAGCCTGGCAAAAACGCATCACCTCGCCCTCGCTCTTGCCCTTGGGGTCGAAGTCCGCGCCGCCCTTGGCGCCGCCCAGCGGCAGGCCGGTCAAGGCGTTCTTGAAGGTTTGTTCGAAAGCCAGGAATTTCAGCGTGCCCAGCGTCACCGAGGGATGAAAGCGCAGACCGCCCTTGTACGGCCCCAGCGCGCTGTTCATCTGCACCCGGTAGCCGCGGTTGACCTGGACGCGGCCGTGATCGTCCACCCAGGACACGCGGAACAGAATGACGCGCTCCGGCTCCAGAAGCCGTTCCAGCAGGCCATGGTCGAAGTGGTGCGGATGGCGGCTGAGGAAATCGTCCAGGCTGTGCAGCACTTCCGCCGCCGCCTGATGGAATTCGAACTGTTCCGGGTCGCGCAGGCGGACCCGGTCCAATAAAGTTTGCAGAGCATGATGCATGGACAAGACCTTTGGTCTGGCGGGCCGCGCAGGCGTCGGCGGCCCTGTGTTGTCATGGGTCGGGTAAAGAGCGATCCGCAGCGCCGAAGCTTGATATGAGTTGTGAGCGAGGTGTCCGGCGAAGCGGCGGTATGTTTGCCTGGCCGCGGGTAGCGGGCAGGTTGCCGCATGGCGGCGAAGGCGGGAGCGTCCGATCGGAGGCGGGGCCGGGAGCCGCGCCGTTCGGGGTGGCCGGGCGGGCGGGAAAGGCCAGTGTAACCGATATCCGCGCAAGCGCCTCCCGCGCCTGGTCGTCATGACAGCCCGCTTTCCAACGGTATATTTCCCTCAAGGTGCAAACTTGGCGCTTGGCGGAGGTCTATCTCATTTTCCAAACCATCCGGAGGAGTAGGCCCCATGCTGCAGAATTACTTTCCCATCCTGTTATTCATCGTCGTCGGACTGCTGGTGGGCGTGGTGCCGCTGCTGATGGGCAAGTTGCTGGGGCCAAACCGGCCGGATCCGGAAAAGCTGTCGCCGTACGAGTGCGGCTTCGAGGCCTTCGAAGACGCGCGCATGCGCTTCGACGTCCGCTACTACCTGGTGGCCATCTTGTTCATCCTCTTCGATCTGGAAGTCGCTTTCATGATCCCCTGGGCGGTGACGCTGAAGGAGCTGGGCGGCTTCGGCCTGGGTGCGATGGCGGTGTTCCTGGGCGTGCTGGTCGTCGGCTTCATCTATGAATGGAAGAAGGGCGCTTTGCAGTGGGACTGACGATAGGCTGAGCCATCGCCCTCACCCGCGCCCGCGTTGCCGGCGCGGGTTTGTTTTTGGGGCGCGGCTCCGGAACCTGTTCAACGCCGTATCGCCGAAGCGCGGCAGACTTTGAACAGGCTCTCAGAGCTTGTTTACGATCTCGCGAGCTAAGGCGAGACAAGGCGAAAACGGCTGAGAAAGCGGAATGTACGCGTGGTACATGAGCATTTCGAAACTGTTTTCAACGCCGTATCGCCGACGCGCAGCAGATCGTAAACAGGTCTTCAGGCCAAGGCGCGCCGGCCGGCGAGATAGCGACGCAACAAGGCCGCCGCCAGCCCGGCCCAGTAAAGCCCCAGTCCCAGCGCGGCGGTGAACAGCGGCAGGCGATAGCCGCCGACGATCCAGGCCAGGCCGCAGCCGACCCAGACGCCGTGCAGGCCCAGCAGCCGGCGGTGGGAGGCCTCGCCCAGCAATTCATGGGTGGCCGGCAATTGCCGCCTGGGCAGGCCGCGCTGTTTCAGGTCCAGCCAGGCGAGGAAGGGCAGGATCTTGCCCTGCATGCTCAATACGGCCCCCAGGCCGAAGCCGCCCAGCCAGAGCCAGCCGGCCAGCATGGGCGGCGCTTCCGACAGCGGCAGCAGGCGCGCGGCGAGCGCGCAGGGCGCGGCCGCCGTCATCCAGATCAGGCTGGCCCGCCAGCCGCGGCGCAGGGGGTCGGCGCGGCGCTGGCTGCGCCGCAGCGCGTCCAATTGCCGCAGGCCCTGCCACAGCACGAACAGCGCCAAGGCGGCCAGCAGGCCGGAGACGACGGCGGGCGCGTCCCAGATCAGCGCGACGCCGCTCAGGCATAGCAGGCCGAACAACAACGTCTCCCGCGGCAGCCGCCCCGTCGCCGACGGCGGCGTGACCAGAAACATCGGGATCACCGTGCGCGCCACCGACAGCACTAGTAGCCACAGCCAACCCAGCGCCGCCCACAGCACATGGTTGTCCAGCAAGGGACCCAAGGGCAGCGCGACGCGGCCGCCCAGCAACAAGACCAGGGCCGCGCCAAGACAGGCGGCGACGGCCAGCGCGCCCAGCGCCAGCCGCAGGCCCCGGCTGCCGGCGTCCCGCGCCGGGCTGCGCAGCAAGCCGCGCAGGCCGAACAGCGCCGGCGTCAACAAGGCTGGCGTCAGCAGCGCGGCGCCCGCCTGCAGCCACAGCGGCGACAGGCCCAGCTGGAAACCGGCCACCAGAAGCGCGCAGCCGGCCTGCAAGGGCAGAAAACAAGCCAGCAGCAGCCGGTGCGGATGCGGAATCGGCACCCCCGCCGTCACCGCCAACAACTGCCACAGGGACCCCAGCATCGCATTGCCCAGCACGCCCAGCGCCAGCGCGTGGGTCAGCGCCAGCACCTCGGGCAGAAAGCGCGACGGCGCGCCGTCCGGCAGCGCCACCAACAAGGCCGCCGTCGCCAGCAGCCAGCAGGGCGCGGCCAGCATATGGGCCAGCGGCAGCCACAGCGGCGGGGCCTGTTGGTAGTCTAGCCAGGCCTGGCTCATAACCGACTCAGAATCAGCACGACGCCGCCGTCCCCCGACAGTTCAAAGCGATAACGCAGGCCGGCTTTTTCCAACATGGGCAGCAGCGGGGTGGGATGGTGGGGCAGCACCCAGGCGAGGCTGTCGCCGGGCCGCATCTGTTCGGCGGCGTCCAGAATGATTTCCATAGGTTCGGGCGGCGCCAGGTGACGCAGGTCTTGCGGGGTCATGGCTGCGCGCCTTCCGCAATCAACTCCGCCATTTCCGGCAGCGCTTGCGCGCACATGGGGTAGAGCACGTTTTCTTCCTTCATATTGTGTTGCTGCATCAGGATGAGCAGGGTGTCGTTCAGGCCCAGGAAAGCTTGCAGATGCTGCGCGGCCAGCGCCTCGTCCATGTCCTCCAGCAAATCCCGCATGTCCTGATGCTCCATGCGCATGATGCGGGTCGGCCCCATGCTGCTGCCGCTGGCGGCTTCGAAAGCCGGGAACAGCGCGTCTTCTTCAACGGCGAAATGCGCTTCCATCTCCCGGCGGAAAGCCTGGAAATGGCTCAGGGCCAAGGCCCAGTCCTGCGCGCGGGCCGCGGTTTCGCAATCGGCGAAGCGCGCGTCGCAGGCGCGGTGTTGCTCAACAAGGGTGTCGATGGCGCTCATGGCGTGTACTCGTGGGATGGAGCGCGCAGTATGGCCGCGGCGGCGGGGGCGGCAGAATGACCGGGATCAAGGAATCCCAAACCATGGCCCAGCGCCGCGCGCAGCGCCGCCAGCTCCTGATGCAGACGCACCACGCCGCCTATGATCAACAGCGCCGGCGCGCGCAGCCGGTATTGCTCCGCCAGCCGGCCCAGCTCGGACAAGCGGCCGCAGACGCAGCGCTCGCCCGGCATACAGGCCTGCTCGACGATGGCCACCGGCGTGTCCGGCGCGCGGCCGTGGCTCAGCAGCTGCTCGGCGATATGGGCGGCCTCGCCCAAGCCCATATAGACCACCACGGTTTCGTCCGGCCCGCTGTCCGCGGTCCAGGCCAGCGCCGACGCGCCTTCGCGGCGGTGGCCGGTGACGAAGCGGCAGCCCTGGGCGTAGTCGCGGTGGGTCAGCGGCAGCGCCAGGCTGGCCGCCGCGCCCAGCGCCGCGCTGACGCCCGGCACCGCCTCGCAGCGGATGCCGGCGGCCAGCAGCGCGCGCATCTCCTCGCCGCCGCGGCCGAACATGAAGGGATCGCCGCCCTTCAGCCGCGCCACGCGCAGGCCCTGGCGCGCCAGCGCGATCATCAACTGGTTGATTTCGGCCTGCGGCAAGGTGTGGCGGCTGGCGCGCTTGCCGACGCAGACGCGCCGGGCGCTGGGCGGCGCCAATTGCAGGATCTCGGCGTCTATCAGGTGGTCGTACAGCACCGCGTCAGCCTGGGCCAGGCGCTGCGCGGCGCGCACGGTGAGCAGATCGGCGCAGCCGGGGCCGGCGCCCAAGAGCGCGACGCTGCCGGGCGGAAAGGGCGGGGCGGCGGCGTTCAGTCCGGCGCGGGGAAGAGGGGTGACGGGGCGGATCATGGCGGCCTCCTTGCGGTTGGCGATGACGGATGGCGCCAGTGTAGGAAGGCGGACGGCCGGAAATCGTTGATTCGAATCAATGCTCCCGGGATGCCCGAATCCGTACAGTTCGGCCCGAGTACCGCGCCGGCGGTGCAAGCATTCGAGGAGGACATGATGAGCGCGAGCTTCACCAAATCGACCGCCCGCAATATTTTTTACGGCGGCTCGGTTTTCTTTTTTCTGTTGTTCCTGGGGCTGACCCTGGACACCACCCTGGCCCTGCCCAGCCATAACGCCAAGGCCCAGCTCACCGAGCAGGCGGTGCGCGGCAAGAAGATCTGGGAGACGCGCAGTTGCGGCGGCTGCCACACCTTGCTGGGCGAGGGTGCTTACTTTGGGCCGGAGCTGGGCAACGTCTACGTGCGCCGCGGCCCGGAATTCATCAAGGGCTGGATGCAGGCGATGCCGACCAACGCGCCGGGCCGCCGCCAGATGCCGCAGTTCCATCTGAACCCGGCCGAGCTGGACGACCTGGTGGCCTTCCTGAAGTACGCGTCGCAGATCAACACCAATAACTGGCCGCCCAATATCGAGGGCTGATCCCGTCCCATCCCTTTATCTTTGGAGAACACAATGAGCAACGCTACCGTGGCCACGCCGCCGCGCGGCGCGACCGCAGCCGTCGCGCAGGTGCGCTACCGCTCGCAGGCCGTGGCCAAACCCTATTTCATCGCCGCCATCGGCCTGTTCATCGGCCAGATCGTGTTTGGCCTGATCATCGGCCTGCAATACGTGATCGGCGATTTCCTGTTTCCCGCCGTGCCCTTCGGCACCGCCCGCATGGTGCACACCAACCTGCTGATCGTCTGGCTGCTGTTCGGCTTCATGGGCGCCGGCTATTACCTGATCCCGGAGGAGAGCGAGCGCGAACTGCACAGCCCGCGGCTGGCCATCATCACCTTCTGGGTGTTCCTGGTGGCCGGCGCGCTGACCATACTCGGCTACCTGGGCCTGCCCTACCATGAACTGGCCCGGCTCACCGGCAACGATCTGCTGCCCACCATGGGCCGCGGTTATCTGGAACAGCCGCTGATCACCAAGGTGGGCATCGTGCTGGTGGCGCTGTCCTTCCTCTACAACCTGTCCATGACCCTGCTGGCCGGCCGCAAGACCAGCATCAGCATCGTGATGATGCTGGGCCTGTGGGGCCTGGCCGTGTTCTTCCTGTTCTCCTTCGTCAACCCGGACAACCTGGTGCTGGACAAGTACTACTGGTGGTGGGTGGTGCACCTGTGGGTGGAAGGCGTGTGGGAACTGATCATGGGCGCGATGCTGGCCTTCGTGCTGGTGAAAGTGACCGGGGTGGACCGCGAGGTGATCGAGAAATGGCTGTACCTGATCATCGCCATGACGCTGATCACCGGCATCATCGGCACCGGCCACCATTATTTCTGGATAGGCGTGCCGGCCTACTGGCAGCTGTGGGGCTCCATCTTCTCCGCGCTGGAACCGGTGCCCTTCTTCATGATGACCCTGTTCGCCTTCAATATGGTCAAACGCCGCCGCCGCGAACACCCCAACCAGGCCGCCACCTTGTGGGCGCTGGGCACCGGGGTGATGTCCTTCCTCGGCGCCGGGGTGTGGGGCTTCATCGGCACGCTGTCGGTGGTCAACTACTACACCCACGGCACCCAGGTAACCGCCTCCCACGGCCACATGGCCTTCTACGGCGCTTACGTGATGGTGGTGCTGACCATGATCTCCTACACCATGCCGCTGCTGCGCGGGCGCGAGGCCAATTGCGCGCAGGCGCAGAAGGTGGAAAAAACCGCGTTCTGGGTGATGACCCTGTCCATCGTGGCCATCACTCTGTGCCTGACCGCCGCCGGCGCGGTCCAGGTGTGGTTGCAGCGCATGTCCGCCACGCCGCTGTCCTTCATGGAAACGCAGGAACGGATCATGCCCATCTACTGGGGGCGCTGGGTGTTCGGCATCAGCTTCTTCTGCGGGCTGGTGTTGTACGTGATCAGCTTCTTCGTCACCGGCAAGCGCGAGGATTGAGGGTGGCTCAAGCAAGGACGGCGACGCGGGAGGCCTTGGCATGGAGCTGAGCGCGCCGCCGGAGCGCCGCGTGCCGGGCGATCTGGCGATGTGGTGTTTCATCCTGGCCGAGCTGGCGGTGTTCGGCGTGTTCTTCCTGGCCTACGCCTGGGCCCGCCGGCAACAGCCGGCGTTGTTCGCGGCAGGGCAGGGCGAACTGGAGCTGGGCCTGCCCACGCTCAATACCCTGTTGCTGCTGGCCGGCAGCGCCGCCGTCCTGGCCGCGCTCAGCGCCTTCTCCGCCGACCGGCAGCGCGCCGGGCGGCGCTGGCTGGCGCTGACCCTGCTGGCCGGCGGCGGCTTTCTCGGTTTGAAAGGCTATGAGCTGGTGGGCAAGGCCTTGCAAGGGATTACCATGTCCAGCAACGACTTCTGGATGTTCTACCTGTCGTTGACGGTGTTTCACTTTCTGCATGTGGTGTTGGGCATGGTGATCGTGGCGGCGGTGTGGCGGCTGGCCCGCGACGGCCGTTACAAGCCGGGATCGATGGACGAGGTGGAAACCGCCGCCGCCTACTGGCATATGGTGGATTTGGTGTGGTTGCTGTTGTTCGCCCTGGTCTACGTGGCGAGATAGAACGCCCGCGCAAAGCCTTATTTCGCATCAAGGCGGCCGCCGCGCCGCATCGGCATCATGCCCGCATGACTCATCCCACTCCTCTTGCGCAAACCGGCCTGTGGCTGTTGTTGTCCGGGCTGACCCTGCTGGCCGCCTGGCTGGCCGAAGGCGGCCGGCCGCCGCATCTGGCGCTGATCGCGCTGGGCCTGGCCTGGCTCAAGGGCGTGTTGCTGGTGGAGCGCTATATGGGCTTGCGCGACGCGCCTCGCTGGCTGCGCGCGCTGGTGCAGGGCTGGCTGGCGCTGGTGTCGGCCGCGCTGCTGCTCAGCTTTATCTGAAGGAACGCCGATGAACGCGCCTGAACTCCTGACTATCCCCGTCCCCTTCTATCAGCCGCAAGGCGCCGAGTGCGAGCTGTTCGAAGCCGCCTGGCGCCAGCAACTGCCGGTGCTGATCAAGGGGCCCACCGGCTGCGGCAAGACCCGCTTCGTCGCCCATATGGCGGCGCGGCTCGGCCTGCCGTTGATCACCGTCTCCTGCCACGACGACCTGAGCGCCGCCGATCTGGTGGGCCGCCACCTGATCGCCGACGGCGCCACCGTGTGGTGCGACGGCCCGCTGACCCGCGCGGTGCGGATAGGCGGCATCTGCTATCTGGACGAAGTGGTGGAAGCGCGCAAAGACACCACCGTGGTGCTGCACCCGCTGACCGACGACCGCCGCATCCTGCCGGTGGAACGCACCGGCGAAGTGCTGCAAGCGCCGCCGGGCTTCATGCTGGTGGTGTCCTACAACCCCGGCTACCAACACGTGCTGAAAACGCTGAAGCCCAGCACCCGCCAGCGTTTTGTCGCCATGAGCTTCGATTTTCCGCCGCCGGAAGTGGAAATCGGCGTGCTGATGCTGGAAAGCGGGATAGGCGAAGCGCTGGCGCGCCAACTGGTGACGCTGGCCGGCCAGCTGCGGCGCTTGTCCGGTTACGACCTGGAAGAAGCCGCCAGCACGCGGCTGCTGGTGTACGCCGCCAAGTTGATCCAGGCCGGCTTGCCGCCCTGGCAAGCCTGCCGCACCGCGCTGGCGGAACCGCTGAGCGACGACGCCGACACCGTGGCGGCGCTGCTGGCGGTGATCCAGACCCAATTCCCCGGCTGAACGGCATGGAAGACATTGTCGGCGGCTGGTGGGACAAACTGGCGCGGCGCGCGGCGCGGCGCGGCTTTCCGGAATACGCGGCGGAGCTGGCGCAAGTGACGGCGCAAGCGCCGCTGTTCTTCCGCGCCATGGGCGGCGACCCGGCGCTGGCGCTGCGCACCACCGTGGGCACCGAGCACGGCGCGCGCCGCGGTTGGCTGCAACGGCTGGCCGGCACCGGCGCGCGGATGGAGCTGGCCTGGCGGGACAGCCAGGCGCTCTACCTGCCCGAACGCATCGACTGCTTTCCCAGCGCGGCCCTCAACCGCGACTGTTACTTCTGGCTGCTGGCCCAGGCCGCCTACGCCGCCGACAGCGACGGAGACTGGCTGAGCCGCAACCGCCTGGCCGCGGCGCGCGTCTTGGCGGACATGCCGGGCCTGGCCGCCGTTTACCGCCGGCTGGCGGAGGCCGCGCTGGCGCAGCGGCCGAAGCCCTCCGGCCTGCCGCCGGCGGAAGCCGCGGTGGAGCGCGCGATCCAGGCGGCGCTGAGCCGGCCGGAGCAGGCGGTGACGCTGCCGCCGTTGAGCCGGCCGCCGCAGCCGGTGCCGCTGTGGTTGCACCCGGAACCGCCGCTGACGGAGGCCGAAGGGCAGGGCAGCCGCCACGCCGACGGCGAACGCGGCGGCGGCAAGGACGCCCAGCGCCAGCGCCGCCGCTATCGTGCCCGGCGCATGGAACAGGACCAGCGCAAGAACGGCATGCTGATGGTGTTCCGCGCCGAAAGCCTGTTCACCTGGGACGAATACGTCAAAGTCAACCGCCACAACGACGACGACGACGACGGCAACGGCGAAATCGCCGCCGAAGACATGAACCGGCTGACCCTGGGCCAGGACGCCCATACCCGCGGCAGCCGGCTGCGTTTCGATCTGGACCTGCCGGCCGCCGCCTACGACGACACTCCGCTGGGACCGGGCATCAAGCTGCCGGAATGGCACTGGAAGCGGCAATGCCTGGTGGAGGACCACTGCCTATTGCGGCCGATGCTGCCGCGCGACGCCGCGCCGGCCCCGTTGCCGGAACGCTTGCAGCCGCTGGCGCGCCGGCTGCGGCGGCAATTCCAGGCGCTGGCGCCGGAACGCCGCCGGCGCAGCGGCGAAACCGCCGGGCCGGACATCGACCTGGACCGGCTGATCCGCTTCCTCGCGGAACGGCGCGGCGGCGCGGCGCTGAGCGAACCGGCGCTGTACCAGGACTGGCCGCCGGGCGAACGCAGCCTGGCCTGCCTGACCCTGGCCGACCTGTCGCTGTCCACCGAAAGCTGGCTGGGCGAAACCGGCCGGGTGATCGACGTGATCCGCGACAGCCTGCTGCTGTTCGCCGAGGCTTTGAGCGCCAGCGGCGACGACTTCGGCCTGTACGGCTTTTCCTCGCTGCGGCGGCAGGAAGTGCGCTTGCAGATCCTCAAAGACTTTGCCGACCGTTACGACGACGCCGCCCGCGGCCGCATCCTCGCCATCCGGCCCGGCTACTACACCCGCATGGGCGCGGCCATCCGCCAGTGCACCCGCATCCTGAGCGAGCGGCCGGCGCAGCGCCGTTTGTTGTTGCTGATCTCGGACGGTAAGCCCAACGATCTGGACCACTACGAAGGCCGCTACGGCATAGAAGACACGCGCCAGGCGGTGCTGGAAGCCCGCCGCGCCGGCCTGACCCCGTTCTGCGTGACCATAGACAGGGAGGCGGGCGACTACCTGCCGCATTTATTCGGCCGCAATGGTTATGCGCTGGTGAGGCAGGCGGAGAGGTTGCCGCAGGCGTTGACCAGGCTGTATGCCAGTCTGACGTCGTGAGATTGGGGCGAATCAACTTTTTGTATCCGCTGCGCGGATGATGATTTTGATTGCCGGGGCTGCCCGGCGGGCAGGAAGGGGAATTTGCGCGGCCAAATTCCCCTATCACTGAGCGAATCAAAGATTCGCACGTAGTCCCCCAAAGGCTGCCCTGCAAGCCTGGCCTACGGCTTCCCGCCGGGTCCCGTCAGGCCCGAGGCGCGGCTGAACTCGCAGCGCGCTAACGTCGCGCTGCTCGAACAGGCAGCCGCTTAAAACCTCGGGCCTGCCACCCGACGGCAGGCTTGAAGGGAGCGGGGGTAGCGTCGCATACCGGCTTGCTTCGTTGATGACACGCAAAGTCCTAAAAGTGGCGAACTGGCATAGTTGAACAAGTAATCAAGGAGTTCCATGGCCAAAAAATTCCCGCTGCACCCCGCCCACCCCGAACGCATCTGCTGGGGCTGCGACCTCTATTGCCCCGCCCACTCCCTGCAATGCGGCAACGGCTCCAGCCGCACCCAACATCCGGCGGAAGTGCTGGGCGACGACTGGTATCAATACGGCGACTGGGGCCTGGAGGATTCCCCGGTCACAGGACAGGACGGCTCCGGCAAGCGTTGATTCGAATCAAGGCTGTCCATATGCGTCCGGGATGATCATGCTCGCAAAAGGGTTATTCCTAACGCTGGAGCGCATGCCATGAAGTTTAAGTCTCCGAAGCAGTCCCTGTTCACCAAGAGCGTCTTGCTCGCCCTGTTGCCGCTGGCCGCGGCCCCCGTCTGGGCGGACACCGCCGCCCCGCCCGCCGGCGAGGCGATGCACCAGAACGCCAACGCCAAAGCCCCGCCGATGACCGAGGCGGAATTCACCCGCGGCAAGCAAATCTACTTCGAACGCTGCGCCGGCTGTCACGGCGTGCTGCGCAAAGGCGCCACCGGCAAGGCGCTGACGCCGGACATCACCCTGGCGCGCGGCACTGAATACCTGAAAACCTTCATCAAATACGGCTCCCCGGCCGGCATGCCCAACTGGGGCACCTCCGGCGAATTCAACGATCAGCAAGTGGACCTGATGGCGCGCTACGTGCAGCAAGAGCCGCCCACCCCGCCGGAGTTCGGCATGCAGGACATGCTGGCCACCTGGAAAGTGCAAGTGCCGGTGGACAAGCGTCCGCGGCGCAAGGAGAACCAGCTGGACATCTCCAACCTGTTCTCCGTCACCCTGCGCGACGCCGGCGAAATCGCGCTGATCGACGGCCACAGCAAACAGATCGTCAGCGTGATCAAGACCGGCTACGCCGTGCACATCTCCCGGCTGTCCAAATCCGGCCGCTACCTGTACGTGATCGGCCGCGACGGCAAGATCAATCTGGTGGACCTGTGGATGGCCAAGCCGGACAGCGTGGCGGAAATCCGCATCGGCCTGGAAGCGCGCTCGGTGGAAACCTCCAAATACCGCGGCTACGACGACAAGCTGGCCGTGGCCGGCGCTTACTGGCCGCCGCAATACGTGATCATGGACGGGGCCAGCCTCAAGCCGCTGAAAATCGTCGGCACCCGCGGCATGACGGTGGACAACGAATACCACCCGGAACCGCGCGTGGCCTCCATCGTGGCCAGCCATTACAAACCGGAATTCGTGGTCAACGCCAAGGAAACCGGCAAGATCATGATGGTGGACTACTCGGACCTGGCCAACCTCAAGACCACCACCATAGACGCCGCCAAATTCCTGCACGACGGCGGCTTCGACGCCAGCGGCCGCTACTTCATGGTGGCCGCCAACGCCTCCAATAAAGTGGCGGTGGTGGACACCAAGCTGGACAAGCTGGCGGCGCTGGTGGACGTGGGCAAAACCCCGCACCCCGGCCGCGGCGCCAACTTCACCGATCCGCAATACGGGCCGGTCTGGGCCACCAGCCACCTGGGCGACGACAGCATCAGCCTGGTGGGCACCGATCCGGAAAAACACAAGGCCCAGGCCTGGAAAGTGGTGCGCACGCTCAAAGGGCAGGGCGGCGGCTCGCTCTTCATCAAGACCCATCCGCAATCCGCCAATCTGTGGGTGGACACCGTGTTCAACCCGGACGCCAAGCTCAGCCAGAGCGTGGCGGTGTTCGACATCAAGCACCTGGACAAGGGCTTCTCCATGCTGCCGATAGGCGAATGGTCCGGCCTGAGCGACGGCGCCAAACGCGTGTTGCAGCCGGAATTCAACAAGGCCGGCGACGAAGTCTGGTTCTCGGTGTGGAGCGCCAAGGACAAGCAATCCGCCATCGTGGTGGTGGACGACAAAACCCGCAAGCTCAAGGCCGTGATCAAGGACCCGCGCCTGGTCACCCCCACCGGCAAATTCAACGTCTACAACACCCAGCACGACATCTACTGACCCCGCCAGCACGCCTGCCGGGCCAGCCCCGGCGGGCGGAGGAGAACGCAATGAAAACAAGCCTGATCCTGGCCTGCGCCGCCCTGGCGCTGCACGCGCTGCCGGCCGCGGCCGCCGCGCCGGAAGCGCTGCTCAAGCAGCACAACTGCCTGGCCTGCCATGCGCTGGACGCCAAGCTGGTGGGGCCGTCCTACCAGCAGGTGGCCGCCAAGTACAAGGGGCAGGACGCCGCCCTCAAGCTGATGGACAAGGTGAAAAAGGGCGGCTCCGGCAGCTTCGGCCCGGTGCCGATGTCGCCCAACCCGCAAGTGCCGGACGCCGAACTCAAGGCCATGGTGCAATGGATCCTGAACCGCTGATCCGCGGCGCGGCGGCGGCCTTGCTGCTGCTCTGCGGCGCCGTCGCCGCCGCGCCGGCGGCCCCCGCGCCGGAGCGGGCGGCCCAGCTGCGCCACCTGGCGCGCCAGGACTGCGGCGCCTGCCACGGCCTGAGCCTGCGCGGCGGCCTGGGCAGCCCGCTGACGCCGGAGGCGCTCAAGGACAAACCGGACGCCGGCCTGGCCGCCGTGATCCTGGCCGGCCGGCCCGGCACCCCGATGCCGCCTTGGCGGCCTTTTCTGACGGAAGAAGAAGCGATATGGCTGGTTTACTGGTTAAAGCAGGGCGCGCCGCCCTGATCCCGGCCTTGGCCGCGCTGCTGGGCGGCTGCGCCGCGCCGCGCGGCACCGGCGACTTGGGCGTGGTGATAGAACGCGCCAGCGGCAGCGTGCAAGTGGTGGACAACACCCGCGCGGAAAGCCTGGGCCGGGTGGAAGGGCTGGGCGATCTGTCCCACGCCTCGGTGGTGTTCTCGCGCGACGCGCGTTACGCCTACGTGTTTGGCCGCGACGGCGCCATCAGCAAGGTGGACCTGCTGCGCCGGCGGCTGGAACGGCGCGTGGTGCAGGCCGGCAACAGCATAGGCGGCGCCATCTCCTCGGACGGCCGCGTGCTGGCCGCGCAAAACTACCAGCCGGGCGGCGTACGCCTGTTCGACGCCGCCACGCTGGCGCCGCTGGCCTCGGTGCCCGCCGCGCCGGGCGCGGACGGCAAACCCTCGCGCGTGGTGGGCCTGGCGGACCTGCCGGGCCGGCGCTTTGTTTACGCGCTGTTCGACGCCGACGAAATCAATGTGCTGGACGCCGCGGACCCGGCCCAGCCGAAACTGACCCGCTACCGCGACGCCGGCAAGTGCCCCTACGACGGCCTGGCCAGCATGGACGGCCGCTACTTCGTGGCCGGGCTCTACGGCGAAGACGGCCTGTCCCTGCTGGACACCTGGCGGCCGGAACAAGGCGTGCGCCGCATCCTGGCCGGCTACGGCCGCGGCCAGCAGCCGCTGCCGGTGTACAAGATGCCGCATCTGCGCGGCTGGGCGCTGGCCGGCGATTACGCCTTCCTGCCCGCCATCGGCCGCCACGAAGTGCTGCTGGCGGACAACCGCAGCTGGGCGCAACAGGCCGCCGTCCCGGTGCTGGGTCAGCCGGTGTTCGTGATGGCGGAACCGTCCGGCCGGCGGGTCTGGGTCAACTTCGCCTTCCCGGACAACGACAAGGTGCAAGTCATCGACGTGCCCACGCGCAGCGTGATCGCCACCCTGAAGCCGGGCAAGGCCATCCTGCACATGGAGTTCACCCCGCGCGGCGACGCGGTGTGGCTGTCCAGCCGCGACGACGACAAGCTGGTGGTGGTGGACACCGCCAGCCTCAAAGTGCTGCGCGAACTGCCGGCGCAGAGCCCGTCCGGCATCTTCTTCAGCTGGCGCGCCAGCCGCATCGGGATGTAGCCATGGTAATTTCAGACGCCGATCCGGCCCTGCTGCGGCTGATCAACGGCAGCCAGCGCGGTTTTCCGCTGCTGCCGCGCCCCTTCGCCGCGCTCGCCGTCGGCATGGAGGAGGGCTGGAGCGAAGCCCGGCTGCTGGCCGCGCTGCAAGACGCCCAGGCGGCCGGCCTGCTGGCCCGCGTCGGCGCGGTGTTCGCCCCCAACACCGTGGGCAACAGCACCCTGGCCGCGATGGCGGCGCCGGCGGAGCGGCTGGAAGAAGTGGCCGCCTTCGTCAGCCGCCAGCGTGAGGTCAACCACAACTACCGGCGGGACCATCATTACAATCTGTGGTTCGTCGTCGCCGCCGCCTCATCGGCCGGCGTGGCCGCGGCGCTGAGCCGCATCCGCCTGGCCACCGGCATCCCGCCGCTGGACCTGCCGCTGCTGCGGGAATACCACATCGACCTGGGCTTTTCCTTCCTGGCGGAGTCCGCCGCGGCGGCGGAAGCGCCGGCGGCGGCGGACGACCCCGGCCTGTCCGCCGGCCAGCGCCAGCGGCTGCTGGCGGCGTTGTCGCCGGGCCTGCCGCTGACCCCGCGGCCTTATCAAGCGCTGGGCGCGCAATGCGCGCTGAGCGAGGCCCAGACCCTGGCGCAAATCGCCCACTGGCGGCAGCAAGGCGTCATCCGCCGCTTCGGCATGGTGGTGCGCCACCAGGAACTGGGCTACCGCGCCAACGCCATGTGGGTGTGGCGGATAGACGACGACGCCGAACGCGAGCGCGTGGCGCTGGCGCTGGCGGCGGAGCCGGCCGTCACCCTGTGCTACGAACGTCCGCCGCGTCCGCCGGACTGGCCCTACCAACTGTTCACCATGGTCCACGCCCGCGACGCGCAAAGCCTGGACGCCGCGCTGGCCGACATCCGCCGCCGGCACGGCCTGGAACGGCTGCCGCAGGCGGTGCTGCGCTCCACCCGGCGCTACAAACAAACCGGAGCCTGTTATGGATACGCCTGAAGCGCTGGCAATGCTGGACACGCTGGACGCCTTGGACGCGCGGCTGATAGACCGGCTGCAAGGCGGTTTCCCGCTGGTGTCGCGTCCCTACGCGGCGGCCGGGCGCAGCCTGGGCCTGGGCGAAGACGGCCTGATCCGGCGCTTGCGCCAACTGCTGCACGCCGGCGTGCTCAGCCGCTTTGGGCCGATGTACCAGATAGAACGCCTGGGCGGCCGCTTTGTGCTGGCCGCCTTGGCCGCGCCGGAAGCGCGCTTCGACGAGGTGGCCGCCGCCGTCAACGCGCTGCCGGCGGTGGCGCACAACTACCGCCGGGAACACCGGCTCAATATGTGGTTTGTGCTGGCCGCGGACAGCGCCGCCGCCATCGACGCCGCCCGGCGCGGCATCGAACTGGTGACCGGCCTGGAAGTGAACCTGTTTCCCAAAGAGCGGGAATACTTTGTGGGCATGCGTTTTCAGGTGGGCGGCGCGGCCCCGGTGGGCGCGGCCGCCGGCGCGCGGCGCACGGGCGAACCGGCCGCGCTGAGCGAGGACGACCGGAAGCTGATCCGCGCCACCCAGGCCGGCCTGCCGCTGTGCCGGCAGCCCTACCGCGACATTGCGCGGCGGCTGGGCTGGGCGGAGGCCGAAGTGACGGCGCGGCTGGCGCGCTGGCTGGAGCAGGGCGTGGTGCGCCGCATCGGCGCGGTGCCCAACCATTACGCCATCGGCTACCGGGCCAACGGCATGGCGGTGTTCGACGTGACCGACGAACAGGTGGACGCGCTGGGCGCGCAACTGGGCGGCCTGGACGCGGTCAGCCATTGCTACCGCCGACCGCGCCGGCCGGGCTGGCCGTACAACCTGTTCGCCATGCTGCACGGCAGCGAGCGGCCGGCGGTGCTGGCCGCGGTGGACGACGCGCGCGCCTTGCTGGGCGAGGCCTGCCGCGGCCACGAAGTGCTGTTTTCCAGCCGGATTTTGAAGAAAACGGGCCTGAGGCTTTGAGAACGTATTTACGATCTCGCGAGCTAGGGCGAGACAAGGCGAAAACGGCTGAGAAAGCGGAATGTACGCGTGGTACATGAGCATTTCGAAGCCGGTTTCAACGCTGTATCGCCGACGCGTAGCAGATCGTAAACAGGTTCTGAGGCGCTGCGGATTCCATTGACCCGCATCAAGGAGCCGCCGCCGCCCCCGGCCGCACACTGAGCCATCTTCCCGCGACGGAGCCGGCCATGTTGCGACTGACCCAATACCTGCGCCTGCTGCGCGAACCGGCGGCGGTCCCGCCGCCAGGGCGCGCCATGCCCGCCGGGCCGCAAGCCCCGGTGGTGATCTGGAACCTGATCCGCCGCTGCAACCTCACCTGCCAGCACTGCTACTCCACCTCCGCCAACCGCGACTTCGCCGGCGAACTGAGCACCGACGAAGCCTATGCGGTGCTGGACGATCTCCACGCCTACGGCGTGCGCGTGCTGATCCTGTCCGGCGGCGAACCGCTGCTGCGGCCGGACCTGCCGGCCATCGCCCGGCGCGCCAAGGCGCTGGGCTTCTATATCGGCCTGTCCAGCAACGGCACCCTGATGGACCCAGACCAGGTCGCCGTCTTGGCCGACATCGGTTTTGATTATGTGGGCGTCAGCCTGGACGGCATCGGCGCCACCCACGACCGCTTCCGGCGGCTGGACGGCGGCTTTGAACTGGCGCTGCGCGGCCTGCGGCTGGCGCGCGACGCCGGCCTGAAAGTGGGCATCCGCTACACCATGACCGAAGACAACGCCGCGGACCTGCCGGCGCTGCTGCAACTGATGGCGGACGAAGACATCGACAAGTTCTATTTCTCCCACCTCAACTACGCCGGACGCGGCAACAAGCACCGCGCGGACGACGCCCGCCACGCCCGCAGCCGCTGGGCGCTGGAGCTGCTGATCCAGCAAGCGCTGGCCCAGCTGGACGCCGGCCGGCCGCGGGACTTCGTCACCGGCAACAACGACGCGGACGGCGTCTACCTGCTGCACTGGGCGCGCCGGCATTATCCGGAGCGCGCCGACACCCTGCTGCGGGCGCTGCGGCGCTGGGGCGGCAACGCCAGCGGCGTCCACATCGCCAATATCGACAACCTGGGCAACGTCCACCCGGACACCATGTGGTGGAAAGTGACGCTGGGCAATGTGCGGGAACGGCCGTTTTCCGCGATATGGCAACAGCCGCAACACCCGCTGATGAGCGGCCTGCGCCAATCCCCGCGCCCGGTGGCCGGCCGTTGCGGCGCTTGTGGCCACCTGGATATCTGCAACGGCAATACCCGGGTGCGCGCCTGGGAGCTGAGCGGAGATTTTTGGGCGGCGGACCCGGCCTGTTATCTGAGCGATGCGGAAATCGGCGTGGAGCCGGGCCGCCACGCGCGGCCGGAGCTGACGCCGTGGAGCCGGGCGGCCCAACATTGAGGCGAGCGCCGTAGAGCCTGTTTACGATCTCTTTGAGAGGGATGATGGTTCAAAACCTCGAATACGCGGTTCCCCACCTATCCATGCAACGCTTCAACATATTGCAGCTGCCGGCGAGATTTTTTCTAAGAACGTGTTTACGATCTCGCGAGCAAGAGCGAGACAAGGCGAAAACGATCGAAAAAGCGGAATGTACGAGTGGTACATGAGCATTTTGAGGGCGTACTCACCGTGTAACGCTCCACGACGCGCAGCAGATCGTAAACAGGTTCTAATCACATCGAACTAGGCCGCTGCTGCCAATGGCCCATGGCCCTTGGCGGAGCGCGCTTTTATAGTGTAAGCCTCCGCCATTATCGAGCCACACCGTCATGAGCCATCTGGACATTCCATCCTTCCTGCGCCACCAGCCGCTGTTCCAGCAATTGTCCCCGGAGCAGATCCAGGCGCTGGTGCCGCATACCCAAGAACTACGCGGCCTCAAGGGCCAGGTGATTTTCCAGAAGGGCGACCCCTGCGACGGCATGTTCCTGGTGGTGTACGGCCGGGTGAAGCTGGCGCTGTCCTCGGCGCAGGGCAGTGAAAAAGTGATGGAAATCATCCACCCTGGCCAAAGCTTCGCCGAGGCGGTGATGTTCCTGGGCCGGCCCTGCCCGGTGATGGCCCAGTTCCTGGAAGACGGCATGCTGCTCAAGGTGGAGGCGGCCGGCATCCTGCAAGCGATAGACCACGATCCGGCCTTCGCCCGGCGCTTGCTGGCCGGCCTGTCGCTGCGCCTGCACGGCCTGGTGCGGGACGTGGAGCGCTACTCCATAGAAAGCTCCTTGCAGCGGGTGATTGGCTATCTGCTGCAACACCTCCCGGAAGACGGCGGCAGCCTCACGCCGCAGGTCTCGCTGCCGGTGAATAAAAGCCTGATCGCCTCCCGGCTGAACCTGACCCCGGAAACCTTTTCGCGGATGTTGCACCAGTTGATCGAGGCGGAGCTGATCCAGGTGGACGGACGCGACATCACGCTGGTGGATGTGGACAAGCTGAAGGCCTTTGGCAGCTGCGCCTAAAACGCCCCACGCCCCCAACCGTAGGGTGGGTGGAGCGTAGCGATACCCACGCGGAAACGGTTTGACGCTACAGGCCGCCGGACAGCCGCCTATTGGGTGGGTATCGCCTGACGGCTCCACCCTCCCTACCCAAACGCGGCCTCAAACACGGCTCCAACCGTAGGGTGGGAGGAGCGCAGCGATACCCGCGCGGAAACGAGTTTGACGCCACACCGCCGGACAGCCGGCTACGGCGTCCCCCACATGGTGTGTTGCCTTTGGACGGCCAAAGGCTCCGGCATTGGAGCGCCCACCAAGGCTTGGCGGGCGGTGACCATATTGCTGAAGCCCGCCAGCCGATAACACTGCCGCACACAGGTGTCGCGGTTGGTCCACTTCCCGGACGCCCACATCCGCAACAAGGCGGTACGGGCTGGCTCGTGCTCGCCGCGCCATTGGTCCCAAAGCTCAAAACCCACCTGCGCCCGCCTGATCTCCAGATGAATGCTGGCGGTGTCGGCCGGATGGTCCGGGTGCTCGTCCGTCAACGCAATGGCCCCGATGCGCTCTTCATAGGCGGAGATCAAACTGGCGGCGCGTTTGAGGACGTCGTGGTGCTGGATCAGCAGCCTCATCATGACAATGCTCTCCTTGGCCGCCATCACAACACTCCGTTGACGTGCTCCAGACCGCGTTGCAAACGCTGCTGTATCGGCTCCAGCAAGGCCAGCGCCTCCTCGCTGCTGAACAGCAAGGGCTCGTCGCGGCGTTCCAGCAAGGTCAGCAGTGCCAACAGCCCGGTGTGGGCGGCGCGGATGTCCATCACCCCGCTCAGCAAGGCGGAGTCCAGCTGGATATAGCAATCGTTCAATTGGCGGCCCAGATCGCCCAGCAGCAGCACATTGCCGGCGGCGGCGGGCAAGCGCTGAGCACAGGAATGCAGTTGCTCCATCACCGGCGCGGCGGCGGGTTCGGGGCGTTCTCCTGCGTCATGGGGGCAGGCGGGCGGCGGCATTGCGGGGGGAAAGGTAGAGAAGGTCATCACGGTCTCCATGTCATCTTTGGAAACCTGCCCAGGCGAGGCTAGGGCAGGCACATGACAAGGTTGCAAAACCGGCTGACTTTCCAGTGACCGGCAATCCTCTCGGATTCCCTGCCACGGCCCGCCCCGAATGGGTACGGCGTGGCAGCAGACGTAACAGTGCCAAAGCGGACTGTCGTGTCTGCGGGAAAGTCAGTTATGGGTTTGCAAGCCCTGCGTCGCGTGATTGAGCACGACGCGGAACCAAGCCTAAACAGGCTGGGAGGGGGCGTCAAGGGTGGCGGCAGCTAGATACGATTCCTTGATGTTCTAAGGCGATGATTTGTTAAGTATGTACTTATTAATAGTCTGGTGTTGAAATTAATGGTTGATTAAACTTTAGGTGTTTCAAAAGGTTAGCGCGTTAATTGTTTTGACCGTTCATGCATAAATTGGAATATTTTTTTGCTTGTCAATGGGGTGTTGCATAATATGTCTGCTGCAATTTGCCATTCTTGGATGGTTTTTTTTATGGTTTCGTTCGCGATGTCGGCAAGGTTTGCATTGGCGGTTAGTCTTCTATCTAGGGCTTCAAAGGCGCTGATTTTTACACTTTGAAAGTCCTTTGTTTTTCCAAATTTCAATGCTAAATACTCGGGGCCCGCAGAGTCTGGTCGATATGGAAAGGTGGATACAATGTCGTATGCTGGGGATAACGATGGAATGCGCCCGTCATTATAGATGAGTGACCAATTTTTCAAGTGAGCATCACCGTTCCCTATTAAAATATTGAAGGCCATTCGGCGAGAGAATTCTTGCAGGCTTTTTTCGTCTTGATCACGAAATATTAATGCGCCAACTGTTTCGAATGAACCGCTGTATTTATATTCTGGATAGAATCCACGGACTTGGGCCATGTCCTCTATGTGAATCCTGGTTTTATTCGGTCCGCGATCAAATCGTTTGATTGCATAAGCAAAGACCTCTTTGTTGGGCCAGCAGTTTTCAGGTAGGCCATCAATGTGGTCTCTATGAACAAGGCGAATGTCTGGAGTGTTAATTCCTACGGCTTTGGCTAAGCTCATCATGGCAAATTCATTCTGCGGAACAGCGGAGTGAATTGCATCTGGTAATTTGACAATCCAATCACCTTCATTTCCAATTGCTGGAATCGTTAAGCGTTCTCCTTGTGCGCGCATTGAGAATTTTAGACCTACCCCTGCGAGAGAGAATTTCCAGAGGTTTTCTTTCGTTTTGTCATGATCGTCTAGAAGGTTTGGATCGCTTTGAAGATTTGTTGGAAGTAAATAATCAGATTTTATGATCCGGACCGCTCCGGGTAAGTCATGACCGACTTGATCTAGTAACTCCATTTCTCTTTGTGCAGATACTCCTCTAGCTTGTGCAATCCATTCTCGTAAAATGCCTTCTGGTAATAAATTAGAGAACCACACCGGTAGACGTAAGTGGCTTTGATGTTTCGCATTTGGAAAGTCCTCAAAGCGTAGCCCTAACACAAGACGTTGAGGGTTGTTCCAATAGTCATCTTCAAAAAAGAATCGAGTGGTGTCTTGTATGCGGTGAATTCGGCCAACAAGCTGATCGTGCAGGTAAACACAAAACTGTTCTTCATGTAAGGGCATCGTCTCGCTCCTCAAATTCATCATCAAGGTTGAGGCTGTCTAATGAGGGGGTGTCTTCTAGGTTTGAACCTGACATTTTTTCTAGAAATTCTTTAACAATGCTTGCGAGATCTTTTTGGCGATATTCAAAAAATGAGGGACGATCATCAGATGTTAGAGCTTGAAGTGAAAAGCTACTAATGCCGTGTGAGTTAAGAAGGTCATCAGGAGTGCATTGTATACCAATTTGTTGTGTAATAAAAAGGCTATACAGCGAATTGGGTAGTTCAGGCTCAAGAATGATAAATCGATTAGCCGCAAGACCTCTGTAATCTTCAGGTTCTCTAGAAAACAGCCGTTGAGCTATACTTGCGAGTGTTCCATCTTGATCTATTGCATCAGACAACTTAGGTATGTCATATACTTCGCCTGTTAATGGAGAACGAGGAGCTAAATCCCATAAGGCGGACATGATTATTCTGCTATGGGCTGCACTAGTTTTAAATCCTGTTAG
The DNA here is from genome assembly GCF_057418835.1 of Chromobacterium sp. HL1. Classification (NCBI taxonomy): domain Bacteria; kingdom Pseudomonadati; phylum Pseudomonadota; class Betaproteobacteria; order Neisseriales; family Chromobacteriaceae; genus Chromobacterium; species Chromobacterium sp. HL1. The sequence continues at coordinate 4,230,801 of NZ_CP162399.1, read as the reverse complement.
TTTTGGTGGCGATGTTGTTTTGTCTATGGGGGTGCTAAGCAGCTTGTTTATACTTTGGTTTTCATTGTTGGCTATGATGCGAGTGGCTAGTACTCGCGCTGCTTGAGTCCAACTTGCAGAGAATGGCCCCGGGCCAACCATTGCCGCACGCCAAAACCAACGCCGTAATAGTTCCCTTGTCCTTGGTTTAGGCTCCGGGAAGTGTGCAAAAAATCTTGTTAATACGACTAAAAGGTAACGGTAGGGAAGGAATGCAAAGTGAGGGATTCCTGCTTCTTTTTGTAAAAATTTGATGGCAAGATTTAACGCATTTTCTCCATTTATATAAGCAGCTTCAGGCCCTTCGTTGCCGAAGTCTCTACTGTCTCTTGTGTTCTCAGTGAACTCAACTCGTATATCTCTTGTGACATTTCCTCCTCGTCTCGCGAGAATTGCACGCATAATAGTGTCATCATCAATTAGACCAAATCGTAAGTCTACGTTGATGCTTTGAGCAATTTTTTGAAAGTATGATTCTGGGCTGGTGTTTGTCGAGTCACCTGGGTGAAGTGCAGAGAATACTTCTGCCAAGCTTAATCGTTTTCCATAATTGTTCATTCGATCAAAAATATCACGCAATACAGCCTCTTCATTTTGCGATACTAAATATGCTGGTATAGTGTACTCGCGTATGGCTCTTGTTACACGTGATGCTTCATCAAGCTTTTCACTCGCCTCAGGATGATCTTTTGTAAACCAACGTATTAATTGCTGAAGATCAAAAAGAATTGGAAGTGGAATAATAAATCCATCTTCGGTTCTGCCTGGTTTTACAAAACATCCTTTTTTAAGATCATATGCTAATGAAAAGCGATCGTCATTAAATCCATCGATGGTGAGGGCATTTGCTAAACTTGTAATTCTTTGTTGTCCATCAACAACCCACCATCCTTCGTCAAATTCCCGAGCATTGATTTTTAATGCTCCTAGACTTACATTGGCCTCAGGAGCTCGTCTCTTCCAGAGTAGTAAATTTCCTATTGGATAACCTTTGACAATGCTATCCAAAAGACGTTGTACGTCTTGCCATTGCCACCGCAATGGTCGTTGAAACTCTGGAATGCGAATTCGACCTTCAATGGACGCATCAACCAAGTCTACCACTGAGAATGTCCTTGCAGCAGGGTGTGACATAGCGCTTGACATTAAAAATCTCCGAGTGAAGTGACAAATTTTGGTCTGGAGTGGACGAGCGAGCGAAAGACATTGATCTAGAGCACCCGATACTACTCCGTAAAGTCAAAGTGATTCTTGAATTATGACATATTTTATCATGCTAGATGATATACGTTTTGAGCTTCGCTGTCTCTTATATGTTCAACTTTATGCTGCTAGGTGATAGAGTGTTGCGATGTAAGGCACAGAGATTAGTTGAGCTGTGTGTTTATTTGATGAATTAAGTTGACGTAACATAGATGGTGATATTTCCAATTTGAAGGGGGAAGGTAAGAGATTATTGATATGTTAAGAGGGGTCTGGAAAGTAGAGGTTACGATAGAACTAGGCCAATAATACGCTGGTAGCGGTGAAACAAGAGCGATACTAAGCAATCAGTCGCTGAATATTCTTCCCGCCGGTTAGTTGCTTGCATATGTCTGATGAGAGTTCGCATATTAAAATTTTGGATTCGGAAACCTTGTTGTGCATGTCGACACTAGGCAGACATCTCTGGTGTGCCATATAGAGGTGTAAGAGTGCTGCTTCGCTTCGTGTAAAAATTTCTCTTTTATATTTTCCCTTGCTCCACCCGATTCCGCCCATTCGCCTTGGCCCGATACAAAGCCTCGTCCGCGCGCTGGACGATGGTTTCGTGGGTGGCGTCGTCGTCGCGCGCAGTGACCGCGCCTATGCTGACGGTGACGACGCCGGCGGCGGTGTCGGAAGCGGCGGATACCGCCGCGCGTACTCGTTCGGCCAGTACCAGCGCGCCTTCGGCGTCGGTGTCCGGCAGCAGAAGCAGGAACTCCTCGCCGCCGTAGCGGGCGGTGAAGTCCGTGGCGCGGGCCGCCCCGTTCAGGGCGGCGGCGATCTGTTGCAGCACTTGGTCGCCCACCGCGTGGCCGTGGTTGTCGTTGACGCGTTTGAAGTGGTCGGCATCCAGCAGCAGTACTGAGTAGGGCGCGCGGCTGCGGTGGTAGCGCTGGTATTCCGCCGTCAGCCATTCCGTGGCGGCCATGCGGTTGCCCAGGCCGGTCAGCGCGTCGTGGCGGGCCATCTGTTCCAGTTGCGCCGCTCTTTCCTCCAATTGGCGTTTGGCTTGGCTCAGCGCCTCCGTACGTTCCTCCACTTTTTGTTCCAGGCCGGCGTTGGCGGCGGCCAGTTCGCCGCGGCGCGCCAGCAGGGCGGCGGTCATCTGCCGCATGGCCTGGGCCAGTTGTTGCAGTTCGCGGGCGCCGCTGCGCAAGCTCCAGTCCGCTTCTTCGTCGCCGGCGCTGACGCGCTGGGCGGTGCGGGCCAGGGTTTCCAGCGGGCGGCTGAAGGCGGCGGCCAGCCGGTAGACCACGATCATCAGCAGCAGGGTGATGATCAAGCCGGGCAGGGTCAGCGCGGAGCGCAGCCGGCTGAGGGCGGCGAAGGCTTGCGGCGGCGGCTGGCGGACGATGACGCGCCAGCCGGGGCCGGGGGCGTCGTCTATCGCGGCGTCGGCGTAGAGGTAGGTTTCGCCATCCGCCCAGTCGCCCTGTTGGTAGCCGGGGCCGCTCAGCGGCGCGGGCATGTCCGCCTGGCCCGGCGCGCCGGGCGGGAACAGCGGGGCGTTGTTCTGGTTGACGATGAAGACTTGCGGCGCGTCCCCGGCGCTGCCGCGCGGCAGGCGGTCGGCGATCAGCGTCGCCACCCAGGCCCAGGCGCTTTGGGCGGCCAGCGCGCCGCGCAGCTTGCCGGCCTCGTCATGCAGCGGGGCGGCGAATTCAATGCGGGGAGACGGCGCTTTGCCGCTGGCGGAGACGATGCGGCCGTCCGGCGCGATCACGCCCAGCCAGGCGTAGTCCGGGTTGTGCAGCCTGATGTGTTCCAGGCCGCCGCGCAGCGCCGGGCTGTCCAGCGGGGCGCTGAGGAAGACCGGGGTTTGGGTGTGCAGGGCCAGTTCTCGCCGCCTTTGGCTGAGGCCGGCGGCCAGGGATTTGGCGATGCCGCGCGCGGTGGCCTGCAAGGCTTCGCCCTTGTCTTGCAGCAGGCCCTGGTTCAGTTGCGGCTCCAGCGCGGTGTCCAGCAGGGAGGCGAGCAGGAACAGGCCGCCGAACAGCAGGCTGAGCCGCAGCCGGAAACTGCGCGGCGAGAGCTGGGAGAGAAGCTTCATCTTGATGCGGCCAATGGGGTGGTACAGCTTTATGTTTGTATCCACGGGCGCGGGATTGCAAGGCGGGAGGCGGGGTAAAAAGAGCGCGGCCAACTAGGGCCGCGCGAAAGGAGGGGATGGGGGTGTGCGGTAAGTGGCGCTGAGAACCTGTTTACGATCTGCTGCGCGTCGTGGAGCGTTACACGGTGAGTACACCTTCGAAATGCTGATGTACCCCGCGTACATTCCGCTTTCTCAGCGGTTTTCGCCTAGCTCGCGAGATCGCAAACACGTTCTTAGAGCGGCCAACACAATCTCTGAGGCAAGGCGCGCCGACGCAGCATCAGGGGTTTTTCGCCGTTCTTACTTTTCGGTGAGGCCGCCGCCCAGCGCCTTGTACAGCGCAATGGCGTTGCTCAGTTCGCCGCGGCGCAGGTCCAGCAGCCCTTGTTGGGCGGCGTAGAGTTGGCGTTGGGCGTCCAGCAGTTCCAGCCGGCCGTCCACGCCGGCGCGGTAGCGCTGGCCGGAGAGGTCGGCGCGGCGCTCGGCGCTGGCCACCGCGCGCGCCTGGGCGTCTATCTGGCGGCTGAAGGTTTCGCGGCCGGCCAGGCCGTCGGCCACTTCGCGGAAGGCGATCTGGATGGCGCGTTCGTATTCGGCCACGGCGCTGGATTTGCGCACTTCCGCCAGCCGCAGTTCGGCGCGCAGCCGGCCGCCCTGGAACAGCGGGATGTTGATTTGCGGCGCAAAGCTCCATACGTGTTGGCCGCCGTCGAACAGATTGCGCAGGCCGGGGCTGAGGAAGCCGGCGGAGGTGCTCAGCGACAGCCGCGGGAAGAAGGCGGCGCGCGCGGCGCCGATGTCGGCGTTGGCGGCTTCCAGCTGTTGTTCGGCTTGCAGGATGTCCGGGCGGCGGAACAGCAGCTCGGAGGGCAGGCCGGCGGCCAGCCGGGTCACCACCGGCTGGCGGTCCAGCGGCAGCGGCTCGGGCAGCTCTTCCGGCGGTTCCGCGCCCAGCAGCAGGCGCAGCGCGTTGCGCGCCTGGTCCGCCGCGCGGGCGCGGGCTTCCAGGTCGGCGTCGGCGCTGGCCACTTGGCCTTCGGCCTGGGCCACGTCCAGGCCGCCGGCCTGTTGCGCGTCCTTGAGCCGGCGCGCCAGCGCCAGCGATTGCCGCCAGTCCGCCTGGGTGCGTTCCGCCAGCGCCAGTTGTTCGCGCGCCAGCCGTTCCGCGAAGTAGGCGTCCGCCACCGCGCCCACCAGGGCGATCTGGGCGGCGCGGCGGCCGTGGTCGGTGGCCAGGTAGCGGGTGAAGGCGGCGTCGGACAGCGCGCGCACGCGGCCGAACAGGTCAATTTCAAACGCGCTGACGCCCACGTTGACGCCATACTGGTTTTGCACGGCGGCCGGGGTGAACGGATCGGTTTCGCGGTTGGCCGGGCTGCGCTGGCGGTTGAGGCCGACGCCGGCGTCCACGGACGGCAGCCGCGCGGCGCGCTGGATGCCGTATTGGGCTTCGGCGGCTTCCACGTTGAGAGCGGCCAGGCGCAGGTCGCGGTTGTTGCGCAGCGCCAGCTCTATCAGGCTTTGCAGCCGGCGGTCGCCGAACATGGCGCGCCAGCCCAGGTCGGCGGCGTTGGCGTTGGCATCGTCCGCGGCCGCCGTGGCGTAGCGGGCCGGCACCGGCGGCTCCGGCTTGCGCAGCGGCTGGGTCAGCGAGCAGGCGGAGACGCTTAAGGCCAGGGCCAGAGGGAGGAGCGCTTTCATGATTCAACTTTCTGTTCCGCGGCCGGACGCGGCTTGCGCCAGTTGGCGATGCGCGCTTGCGCGCTCATCACGACCACGAAGAATACGGGTACGAAGAAGATGGCCAGCACGGTGGCGGTGACCATGCCGCCGAACACGCCGGTGCCGATGGCGTTCTGGGTTTCGGCGCTGGCGCCGGTGGCCAGCATCAGCGGCAGCACGCCCAGGCCGAAGGCCAGCGAGGTCATCAGGATGGGGCGCAGCCGCAGCCGGGAGGCTTGCACCGCGGCGTCCACCAGGCTCTTGCCTTCTTCATGCAGTTGTTTGGCGAACTCGATGATCAGGATGGCGTTCTTGGCGGATAGGCCAATCACGGTGATCAGGCCCACTTTGAAGAACACGTCGTTGGGCATGCCGCGCAGCATCACCGCGCCGATGGCGCCGATCAGGCCCAGCGGCACCACCAGCATCACGGACAGCGGGATGGCCCAGCTTTCGTACAGCGCGGCCAGCACCAGGAACACCACGATCATGGACAGCGCCATCAGCATGGGGGCCTGGGCCGCGGATTGGCGTTCCTGTAGCGATTGGCCGGTCCAGGCCAGGGCGAAGCCGGGCGGCAGTTGCGTGGCCAGCCGTTCCATCTCGGCCATGGCCGCGCCGCTGGAGTAGCCGGGCGCGGCGCCGCCGGACAGGCGGGCGGACGGGTAGCCCTGGAAGCGCACCAGTTGCAGCGGGGTTTCGGACCAGGCCGGGCGCACCACTTCGGACAGCGGCACCATGCCGCCGCTGGCGTTGCGCACGTAGAGCTTGAGCACATTGTCCAGCTGCATGCGCGCCGGCGCGTCGGCCTGGATGATGACTTGCTGCATGCGGCCGGCGTGCGGGAAGTCGTTGACGTAGGTGGAGCCCATGGCGGTGGACAGGGTGTCGCTGACGCTGTTGAAGGACACGCCCAGCGCCTCGGCCTTTTGCCGGTCTATGTCCAGGCGCACGCTGGTGCCGGCCGGCAGGCTGTCCGGGTAGACGCCCTGGACGATTTTGCTGCGGGAGGCCAGTTCCAGCAATTGGGCTTCGGCAGCTTTGAGCGCGGCGTGGCCCTGGTTGGCGCGGTCTTGCAGCCGCAGGCTGAAGCCGGAGCTGGTGCCCAGTTCGTCGATGGCCGGCGGCAGCAGGCTCATCGCCGCGCCTTCCGTGGCGGCGGACAGGCGATGTTGGGCGAGCATGGCTTCTTCCACGGTGCTGCTGTCGCCGCGTTGCTTCCAGTCTTTGAGCACGGCGAAGTTCAGCGCCGCGTTGGGGCCGGAGCCGGAGAAGCCGTAGCCGATGATGGAGATGCTGGACTGGAGCGCAGGGCGCGTCGCCAGATGGTCATCGAGCGTTTTAACCACGTCGCGGGTGCGCTCGACGGTGGCGTCCGCGGGTAAGAGAAAGCTGGTCATGAAATAGCCCTGGTCTTCTTCCGGCAGGAAGGAGGAGGGCAGCGCCTTGAAGCCGGCGGCCAGCGCGCCGGAGATGGCCAGGAACAGCAGCATCACGCGGCCGGCGCGGCCTATCAGCCGGCCTACGCGGGTTTCGTACCAGGCGGTGAGCTGGGCGAAGCGGCGGTTGAACCAGCCGAAGAAGCCGCGCTTTTCATGGTGTCCCTGCGGGATGGGCTTGAGCATGGTGGCGCACAGCGCCGGGGTCAGCGTCAGCGCCAGCAGCGCGGAGAACAGGATGGCCACAGCCATGGACAGGGAAAACTGTTGGTAGATCACGCCCACGGAGCCGCTGGACAGGGCCATGGGGATGAAGACGGCGGTGAGCACCAGGGTGATGCCGACAATGGCGCCGGTGATTTCCTTCATGGCCTTGGAGGTGGCGTCCCGCGGGGACAGGCCTTCTTCCGCCATCAGCCGTTCCACGTTTTCCACCACCACGATGGCGTCGTCCACGATGATGCCGATGGCCAGCACCATGCCGAACATGGTCAGCACGTTGATGGAGAAGCCGGTGGCCAGCATCACGGCGAAGGTGCCCAGCATGGCCACCGGGGCGACGATGGCCGGGATCAGGGTGTAACGCGCGTTTTGCAGGAACAGATACATCACCAGGAAGACCAGCACCATGGCTTCCAGCAGGGTGTGGATCACTTTTTCGATGGAGATCTTGACGAAGGGCGCGGTGTCGAAGGGCACGGAGTAGCTGATGCCGGCCGGCATGGAGGTGCTCAGCTCGGCCAGCCGCGCCCGCACCGCTTCCGCGGTTTTGACCGCGTTGGCGCCGGGCGCCAGTTGCACGCCGGCGAAGGAGGCGGGCTTGCCGTTTTCGCGGCTGACGAAGCTATAGCCCTGGGAGCCTATCTCCACCCGCGCCACGTCGCCCAGCACCACTTTGGAGCCGTTGGCGTTGGCGCGCAGCACGATGGCGGCGAACTCTTCCGGCGCGGTCAGCTGGCCTTGCACGGTGAGCGGCACGGTGACGCGCTGGCCGGGCAGGGCGGGCGCGGCGCCCAGGCTGCCGGGGGCGATCTGGACGTTTTGCTGGGCGATGGCGGCGGTGAGCTCGCTCATGGACAGGCCGTAGGTGATCAGCTTGGCCGGGTCCACCCAGACGCGCATCGCTTGTTCCGTGCCGAACTGTTGGACGCGGCCCACGCCTTCGATGCGGCGCAGTTCTTCAGCGATATTGCGCGACAGGTAGTCGCTGAGCGCGCCTTCGTCGAAGCGGCCGCTGTCCGAGCGCAGGCCGATCAGCATCAGGAAGCCGGAGGAGGCGGATTCCACCATCACGCCGTTCTGGCGCACCGGGGCGGGCAGCCGCGGCTCCACCGCCTTGAGTTTGTTCTGCACGTCCACCTGGGCCAGCTCCGGGTCCGTGCCCGGCTTGAAGGTGACGGTGATCTGGGCGGTGCCGGAGGTATCGGCCGAGGATTCGAAATACAGCAGGTTCTTGACGCCGGACAGCTCGCGCTCGATCAGGCTGAGCACGCCGTCGCTCATGGTCTGCGGCGTGGCGCCGGGGTAGCTGGCGGTGATGGTGACCGAGGGCGGCGCCACCGAGGGGTAACGCGCGATCGGCAGCTGCGGGATGGCGATCACCCCCAGCAGGATGATGAACAGGGCGATCACCCAGGCGAACACCGGGCGGCGGATGAAGAATTGAGACATGACGGCTTCCTTCGATCAGCGCTTGGCCGCGGGCGCAGCTTCGCTGGCGGCCACCACGGCGCCGTTGGCGAGGCGTTCCATGCCCTCGACCACGACCTTCTGCCCGGCCCGCAGGCCGGAGCGGATGCGGTATTGGCGGTTGGCCAGTTCACCCAGCTCCACCACGTTCAGCCGCGCCTGGTTCTTGGCGTCCACGGTCCACAGCTGGGTCTTGCCGCCGATGCGCACCACGGCCTGCTGCGGCACGGTCAGCGCCGCCGCGTAGCTGGCGCGCGGCACGCGGGCGCGGACGAACATGCCGGGCAGCAGCCGCCGCTCTGGGTTGTCCACCAGCACGCGCAAGAGCACGTCGCCGGTGCCGGCGTCCACGTTGACGCCGGAGAACAGGATGCGGCCGTTGAGGCCGTAGGGCGTGCCGTCGTCGCGCAGGATGGACACCGGCAGGCCGCCGCCGGCGCTGTCCGGCTGGGCGGCCAGGCTTTGGCGGACGGTTTCCAGCGCCGCCGCCGGCTGGCGCACGTCCACGTACACCTGGTCTATCTGTTGGATGCGGGCCATCGGGGCGCCGTCGGCGCCGCCCACCAGCGCGCCCTCGGTGACCAGGGCCTGGTCGATGCGGCCGGAGATGGGCGCTTCCACGCGGGAGAATTTCAGGTCCAGCTGGCGGCGGGCCAGCGCGGCGCGCGCCTGGGCCACGTCCGCGGCGGCCTGATCGCGCTGGGACGCGGCGTCGTCGTAAACCTGGCGGCTGACGGCGTCGGTTTCCACCAGCGGCTTGAGGCGGGCGGTTTGCACCCGCGCGCGCGCCAGCGCGGCCTCGGCGCGTTGCAGCGCGGCGGCGGCGGTGTCCACTTCCGCCTTGAACGGCGCCGGGTTGATCTGGAACAGCGGTTGGCCGGCGCGCACCTCGGTGCCTTGCTCAAATTGCCGGCGCAGCACAATGCCGCTGACCTGGGGGCGGATTTCCGCCACCCGCACCGCGGCCACGCGGCCGGGCAGGTCTTCGCTCTGTTTGAGCGGGGCCGGGGCCGCGCTGAGGGTGCGCACCGGGATCGCCGGCGGCGGCGCTTGGGTCTCGGCTTGTCCGCAGGCGCTCAGCAGCGCCGCCGCCAGCAGGCAGCCGCCGCCGTAGAGGCTGGCTCGTTTACTCTTCATTTCCACTCCAATCAGGCTTGGGCGGCGGGCCGCCCGTAAAAAATATGCGGCAGTATGCCGGGGCCGGATGGGGTTTTTCGTGTGGTAGCATGGAGATTCGATGGAGATGCAAACAGGATGCGAAATCGGCGCCATGACTCAGACAATGCGACCGTCCGGCGGGGCTCAAGACCGTCAGGCCTTGATCCTCGTCGCTGAAGACGAACCCGAGATCGCGGAGATTCTCACCGCCTATCTGACCCGCAGCGGCATGCGCTGCGCGCACGCGGCGGACGGCCGGCAGGCGCTGGAGCTGCATCTGTCGCTGAAGCCGGATCTGGTCTTGCTGGACGTGCAGATGCCGCGGGCCGACGGCTGGCAGGTGTTGGCGGAAATCCGCCACCGCGGCGACACGCCGGTGATCATGCTGACGGCGCTGGACCAGGACATCGACAAGCTGATGGGCTTGCGCATCGGCGCGGACGACTACGTGGTCAAACCCTTCAATCCCGCCGAGGTGGTGGCGCGCACGCAGGCGGTGCTGCGCCGCTCCATGTCCGGCGCGCGTCAGGCGGAGCCGCGCGTGCTGCGCGCGGAGCCGTTCGAGATCGATCTGGAAAACCACGAAGTGGCTGTGCAGGCCGGCAAGCAGCGCCATGTGCTGACGCTGACCCTGACCGAATTCAAACTGCTGGCGCAACTGGCGCGCGCGCCGCGGCGGGTGTTCAGCCGCGCCGAGCTGCTGGCCGCCTGCCTGCCGGAAGGCGACGCCTTGGAGCGCACCGTGGACAGCCACATCAGCAAGCTGCGCAAGAAGCTGGAGGAGTGCGGCGTGGACGGCGTGCCGGTGGGCGTGCGCGGCGTGGGTTACAAGCTGTGGGGCGCGGAATGAGGCTGGAGGGGCTGAGCCGGCAGATCGCGCTGTCGATGGCGACGATGGCCTTCTGCGTGACCGTGCTGGTGGTGGTGACCGGCTTCACTTTCTACTATGTGGCGATGACTTACTGGCCGGTGCATTTCGAGACGCCGGGCTGGAAGATGACGATGCCGGAGTGGGTGTGGCTGCTGTCCAGCACCGTGGCGGGCCTGGCGCTGTCGGTGGTGATGGGCCTGCGCCTGGCGCGCCGCATCCTGGTGCCGCTCAACTCGGTGGCGGAGGGCATACGCCGCGTGGCTCAGGGCGATCTGGACGCGCGGGCGGCGGCCGGGGACCGTTCGCTGCGCGAGGCGGCGGCGCTGGCCGACGACTTCAACGCGCTGGCGGACCAGTTGCAGCGCATGACCAAGGAACAGGCGTTCTGGAACGCCGCCATCGCCCATGAGCTGCGCACCCCGGTGACGGTGCTGCGCGGACGGCTGCAAGGGCTGGCGGAAGGGGTGTTCACCCCGGACGAGAACCAGTTCCGCCGGCTGCTGGCCCAGGTGGAGAGCCTGGCGCATCTGATCGAGGATTTGCGCGTGATCAGCCTGGCGGAAAGCGGGCATCTGGACATAGAGATGCGAGACACCGATCTGGCCGCCGAAGTGCGCGCGGTGGTGGAGGTGTTCGAGGACGCCTTGCTGGCGGCCGGCTTGCAGGCGGTGCTGGATCTGGACGAGTGTCCGGCGCATTGCGATCCGGTGCGAATCCGCCAGGCGCTGCTGGCCTTGCTGGACAATGCGCGTCGTTACGCCCAGCCCGGCCTGGTGCGGGTGCGGCTGCGCATGGAGGACGGCCTGTGCAGCTTGCGGGTGGAGGACGAGGGGCCGGGCATTCCAGACGATTTCGCGCCGCACGCCTTCGAGGCCTTCCGCCGCGCGGACGCGGCGCGGCAAAGCGGCAAGGGCGGCAGCGGCCTGGGGCTGGCGGTGGTGGCCGCCATCGCGCTGGCTCACGGCGGCGAGGCCCGTTGCAGCCGCGTGGGCGGCGGCAGCCGTTTCGAGCTGAGCTGGCCGCAGCCGGCGCCTTAACCGGCTGGGCGCGCAGCCCGCTTCATGAACACAAGCTCCGGGTCGCCGTCGTCCAGATTGTCGATGCGTCCGCTTTCCCGGAAGCCCAGCTTGTCCAGCAAGCGCCGCATCGGCAGATTGGATTCATTGGCGGAGGTGAACAGCTTGTCGCCCGCGCATCGCCTTTCAAACTCCGCCATCAAGGCGCTGGCCACGCCGCGGCCTCTGGCGGTTTCCGCCACCATCAGCAGCGGGATGAAACGCTGTTGAAAGAAGGAGCGGTCCAGAATGCCATAGCCCAGCGCCTCCTCGGCCTCGGCCAGCCAGCAGCTTTGCGCGGCGATGGCCTCGCCCAGCATCCTGCGTCGGGCGGGGTCCCGCTGCGCGATGGCGTCGACGCCGATCAGGGCCGGCAGGTCCGCCGCTTGCGCGGCTCGTATCTTGATATCCAGTTTGAGCATGGCTTGCATGTGGTCATCCCGCGCCCGCTTTCAAGGCCGCGTTGATGGTTTTCCACTGCCGGGCGGCGCCGGCGATGAAGAGCAGCAGCAGGACGCCGGTGGCGATCTGGAGGGCGGGCGCGTCGGGGCTGGACAAGAGGGGATGGCCCAAGGGCAGGCGGGTGGAGGTTTCCGTGACGGCCGGAATCCAATGGAACAGGAAGGTGGCGGACAAGCCGACGGCGGACGCATGGGCGGCCTTGCCGCCGAAAAGGCCCTTGAACTCCGCCAGCAGCGCCAGCAGCAGGACGACCAGCGTGATCAGGGCCAAGGCGTGCGGCTTGCCGAAGCCGCCGTGCTGAAAAATGCCCAGGGCGGTGACGCAGCTGATCACGGTGCCGATCACATAAGCCTGGCCCAGGCGATTGCGCGGGCTGATCCTGCCGTCGCGCCACAGCGCGATGGCGCCGAAAGCGACCGCCAGCAGGCTGACGGCGGTATGAAAGACCCCCAGCGGGGTGAGTCCATATAGCATTTGGATCTCCTTGCTCATAAAGGCTTGGATGCGGCCGGGCCGGAGTCTTGCCGGCCCAGGCTTTGCTGCCACAGCACTATCACTATAAGACCTATGGCCATCACGCATTCCAGCCGGAAGAAGTCCAGGCAGGACAGCAATTGCGATTGCTGCGTCAGTTGCCCCGCCAGCACGGCCATTCTTTGTTTGGCGCTCAGCTCCGGCAAGGCTTGCTGCAATTGGTCCAGCGCGGCGTTGAACGCCGGGTTGAGCACGCTGAAACCCTCGGATAGGCGCTGGTAGTGCAAGGCGTTGCGCGCTTGCAGAAACACTGTACTGGCGGCCACCCCCATGGACAGCGACAGCTGACGGACGATGTTCTTGGTCTGGTAGGCGCGGGCGAAGTCGGGCTGATCGATATGGCTGAAGGTGGCCTGCGCCACCGCCATGATGAACAGGGACATGAAGCCGCCGTTGCAGATCAGGATGCTTACGATCAGGCTGGCCGGCGCGTTTTGATTGAGGCCGGACATCAGCACGCCGTAGAGCAGCAGCAGGCAGCAGGCCGCCGCCATCATGGCGCGCACGCCGCGCGCCCGGCGCTTGAGCAATAAGAAGGCGTAGAGCGTGGAAAACAGGATGCCGGCGACAAAGCTCACCGACAGCAAGCGCCCGGTCGTCGGCAGGTCAAAGCCCAGCGCCTGCTGCGCCATCACCGGCAGGATGTAGCTGTTGGCGGAAACCAGCAGATAGCAGCAGCTGTAAAAGCCCAGGCCGGCCAGGTAGCGCAGTTGGAGCAGGGCTTTCTTGCGCAGCGGGTGCCGCCGGCGGTGGTATTGCCAGCCCCAGCCGGCCAGCAAGGCCAGCGCGAGGATGGCCAGCAGCCATTCGGGGCGGGAGAAGAAATCGTAGGGCAGCTGTTGAATCAGCCATTGCAGCGCCAGCACGCCGACAATCATGCACAGGAAGGCGCGCGAGCCCTGGGTGTGCGGATGGGCAGGTTCCGCCCGCTGGCTCAGCAGCCGGGTGGCCGGCCAGGCCAGCGCCAGCGCCGGCAGCACGGCGAAGAAAATCCAGCGCCAGTCCTGGCGGCTGATCAGTTCCGCGCCCAGCAGCGGGCCGCAGGCGGAGCCCAGCATCAGCGCATAGCCGAAACAGAGCAGGCCCAGCATCTTGCTCTTGTCTGTCAGCGCGTTCACTTCCACCCGCGCCGCGGTGAAGAAAGCCGCCCCGCCCAGGCCTTGCAGCGCCCGGCCCAGTATCAACTGGCCGGGGCTATTGGCGAAACCGCAGGTCAGTGCGCCGACGCCGAACACGATGATGGACAGGCGGATATAGCGCCGCATCCCCAGGCGGCGGCTCAGCCATTCGTGTTGCAACAGCACCAGAACGGCGGCGCTGGCGTAAGCCATGGCCGCATAGCTGAACTCCTCCGGCGCGGCGCCCACGCCGCCCATCACCTGGCTGGAGGCGAAGTTGAGCAGGCCGTTCTGGAAAAACTCCAGACAGGCGATCAGCATGATGGAAATCAGATACCAGGGCGTGGCTTGCGTGCGTTCGGCGTTCATGGGCTCGGGGCTCGGGAGGGTGTCCCCATTATCGGAGCCGGCTATAATTCAATGAAATCGATTGTTTACATGGCATCTATCGAAATGACTGATATAGACGCGGTCTGGCTGCGCCGCCTGGATCTCAACAATATGGTGGCCTTGCACACGCTGCTGAGCACGCGCAGCGTCAGCCAGAGCGCGCGGCTGCTGTGCCTGGGGCAGCCGGCGGTCAGCCATCTGCTCAAGCAGCTGCGGGAGCAGTTGCAGGACGCCTTGCTGTACCGGCACGGCCAGCGCATGATGCCCACCCCGTTCGCCGAGGCCTTGCTGCCTGAATTGGAAGCCTGGCTGGGCGCCGGCGAGCGCCTGTTCCGGCAGCGGCCCGTGGACTTGGAAACCGTGGAAAGAACGGTGCGGCTGGCCTTGCCGGACGCGCTGGAAGCCGCCTTGCTGCCCGGTTTGCTCGGGGCCTGCCGCGAGCGGGCGCCGGGCCTGAGCGTGGATGTGGCGGCCTTGTCCGCCGCTCAGGCGCTGGCGGCGCTGGAGTCGGCGCAGATTGATTACGCCGTCGGCTACTTTCCCTTCCCCACGCCCCGGCTGGAACGCCAGCCCTTGCTGCGCAGCGGCTTCGCCTGCCTCTATCACCGCGGACAGCTGCAATTGCCGGCCGTGGTGGGCGCGGAGGAAGTGGCGGCCTGGCCGCATGTCTACACCTCTTACATCGGCGAAGCGCTCAGCCTGATAGACCATTACCTGCAACTGCGCGGCTTGCAGCGCCGCGTCCTGGCGCGCGCCGCCAGCCTGCTGGCCATTCCGCCGATACTGGCGGCGGTGCCGGCGGTGGCGGTGCTGCCCTCCGTGGTCTGCGCCATCGTCGGCCGGCATCAGGCGGGCATGGCGCGCGCGCAGATCGACGAACCGAGCTTGCGGATCGATGTGGAGTTGTTATGGCATCCCAGGGTGAACGACGATCCGGTGCATCAATTCGTGAGGACCGAGCTGGCCGGGCTGTGCGCGGGCGGCCGGATCGCGCCGGACGGCGCTGAGGGGGAGGACATGGCGTAAAAAAGCCGCGCCGTTTGCCGGTCGCGGCTTGTTTGATCTGCGGCGCTTGCTGCTTTGCAAGCAGAGGTGGCGCCCCGACAGGGATTGAATTGATTTTAAAAGCAACTGTTTATAAATTGATTTCTTTTTTTGCTGTCGATGAGATACCCCTAAATGTACCCCCAGTGCGATTTTTTCTGGCAGGAATGGCCGCTATCGATCCAAAGCAGTAGTAAAAGCAGACGCTCCAAATTGAAGCTTGCTTTCTGACCTAAAACAGATTGACAGGGGGGGGCTGTTACTTCTCCTGAAATAGCTTTCCATACTGAATGAAATGACTTAGTCATTCGTGTCCCTTCGTGTGAAAATCAAAAAGTGCAGAGGAAGGAAGAACGATGAGGCGAATCGAGAGCACTCAAGTGCCGGCTGAGACACGTAGCATGCTGAGAGAGAGACTAGCGCGATTTTTGCCCGCGCATTCAACGATGAGGGGGGTGGGGGACTTGGTGGTCCGTCCTTCTGTTTCGGACAAAGAACTCGTTGACCTCTTGTTGAACCTTGAATTTTTGCCCGGTGATGACATCGACCGAGCTCGAGTTGTATATGAAGAAGCAGCTCAAAGACAGGCGCTCACCTGGACTCCCCCTTCGCCTGAGCTAGAGGCAATGCCTCCCACGATTGAAGAAGATCAGCACGGCGTACTGGACGGAAATAACTTCGCAGCACCTGATTCCCAAGCACCATCCGTGCAAGTAATGATTTCTGTTCAGGTTATTCCAGATTCACCTAGCTTCGATGGGCTATTCCCTCCGCCGTCGTTCGACGAACTGGTTGCGCGAGGATGGATTCGTCATACATGGGGGCGATTCTCTGTACCAGATGACCTTGCGAGGGCCAGTCTTCAGCCACAGGCCACCGAAACCGCATTCAAATTGTTGGTTGAGGCACGGTATCAGGATGAATTCAAGCTGCGGGACGGGTTTAGCCCTGAAGGTGACCTTCAGGTCATAGCTAACAGTATCGTCACACAACAATTTCAGCCCGGTGCGGTTGCGTGTATCTCTCGCCCTTGGATAGCTGCAAGACTATGGGATACGCCCGTAGACGCTTCAACCGGTTCCGGCGTAGATGACGCCCAGCAACGCCTAAGTCGCTGGATAGATAGTTGGAAGCTCCTAAATTCTCCATCATTTCAAATGAGTAGTTATCTTGAGCCCGCTTCATTCGAAGAATTCGTAGAGGTTGGCTTGGCCGTACTCACGGCAGTCACAACCTCGCCTGGCTGGACTGAGTTTAGAGAGGCTGCTAGAGCTCCGATAACCTTGCTATATCCGCATCGAGCCGCAGATGCGGAAAGCGTCGTTCCATTAGTACCTGCTACGACGCTTGAACGCGTGGACTGGATGTCACGGAGAGTCGCTGAGCAAACCTTCCACGAATACTTGGGGACTAGAGGCACAAGTCTACTGTGCGTACTTCTAAATGAAATTCAGGATGCTACGTTCGATCCAAAGCACCTGGCTTCCCGGTTGATGGAGTTTGTCGTTGAGCGCCCAGCCTTGCTTCAACTGCTCGTATTGAGAGCCCGGCAAGCGCCGGTGCTGCTTGCTGACATGTTGATGGCTCCGGCTACCTGTACATTGGCGTGCAGCCTCATCGCAAGCTGGGAGTTCAACTCAGGCGGTTGGAACCGTGATTTCCAAGCTCAAGCAAATGACACAACGACAATGCTCGCGTTCGAAGACGCTATTGCGTTATTGGGTGGTCATCTTGATGCAGAAAGAGTGCCTGCTACTGAATTGGCGGCGTTGTATCGGTACATCTACAAACTGGCGTTGAATCCTAGGCGTTTAGCAATGTTGTCATTGCTGCGGCAGGTTCTGGCATCAGCAGCCACAAGTATCCAGGACGAAGTATTTGCCGCATTAGTTGCATCGGCTTCGACCGGCACCGACAAAGTGACAGGTTTTTGTGCGGCACTCGATTATTTTTCTGAGAGTGGGGGGGCTGACCGTATTGACCCTTCAGAGATTGTCTCGTTTTACCTAGACGTATTGCTTCTGCAGAGCGAGCCTGTGGAACTTACCCAACTCGGCTTGCCTGCCGCACAGTCGTTTGTTTCCCTTGCTTTGAGATGTGAGGAGCCCCTTCGTAGTCGCTTCTTGGGGGCTGTAGATGTCCGGGCCTGGCTACAGTCCGCACCAATAGCCGCAGATGAGCAGCCTTCATTCCTGAACTTGTTGGCCCGACGTATCATGATACATATTCGTTTATTGTCCCGGGCCATGGCGGGGTGGCCAACAGAAGTGCCGAAAGAACTTGTGGATGCGCTATCTAATGCCGTCCACGCTGGTGCAACGGACCAACCACAGCGTGGCAGGGTCGATGCATTTGTTCCAGGACCTGGCTTCGGATTCACGCGGGGGGAGGAGCAGCCAATCGCACTAGATTTGGCGGCGGCACTTCGACGACTGCAGGGAAATTCACTCCAGCAGCTTGTGACTGAACTTTGCCAAATTGATGAGCCTATTGTCCTAGCCGGCATCATTGCAAATACGCCCGTCGCTTTTCACGAGCAAATCAAGAGACGTCTGCAAACCTTGACCCCAGAAAATGCGCCTGAAGTGTGGAGTTTGCCGGCGTTGCAAGCGCGAGTTGATGCACTACTGAATGCAGAACTGCCCGAAGTTGCGGAGGTGTTTATAACAGCAGAGCGTGATGCTAGTACTTGGGGGCCTGTGCCGGGTCGCGAAGTTGCGACGCTTCGAGCAACCCTTCGTATGCTGCTGCTACGTCAGGACTGGCCCGCCATTTCCTCTTACAGCCTTCCAGAGAACCTGAGTGAAGCTATCCGGCGCGAAGGGAGGGACTTACTACAGTTCTACCGAGGTATAGCTGAGCTGAAGAAGCCGGATGGTAATCCAACTACTGCAGAAGCCATTTTTTTGGACTTAAGTCAACGGAACCGTGGCGTTACGTCCTACTCCATAAATCTTTTTGCTTGTCGAGTTACCCGCCTACTTAGAGGCGATAGTTTCGGACTCCTGTCGGGAGAGGCGCTTACGCAAGCAAAGCGCTACCTTGCCGAAGCACAGCAAGAAACTCGGCCACTAGTCCAGCACTCGCCGGCAGACCTGAAGGCCCTGGACGTCAACCGAGCAATGTTGCTGCTTGCCGTCGGCCAAGCTCGGGAAAGCCTTCAGCTCTTGATGGACCTGAGCGATGTTAGCCATGACGCAAGTATTGAGGGATTCCGGGCGCTTGCAATGGCACGTCTGGGCCGCAAGAGAGAAGCCTTGGTTGTGCTTACTGAAGCTGAGAGAGCATTTGGACGCTCTGACCTTCTTTCAGCTATTCGGGCGAATATCGACACCCACCGGCCGTACGCTACAGCCCCGAATATGTTGTTGGATGATGACCCTGTACCAGGTATCCGTCATGCATTTGATGCCTTCTCCAGATTGGGGGCTGTTGAGCAAGCCGAAGTCCTTCAGTCACGAGGTAGCCTTGAGTGTTACTTAATTGAACAGGTTCGGGAGGCATGTGCCAGCATCGTCGCATTAGCGCCGATGATGAGAGCGCTCGGTATGGTTCGATTAGAGGATGATATTTCAGCAGTCTTGAAGCAAGTCTTACGCTCGCGTCTGTGGCTTAATCAATGGGCGGTAGAAGACCAGTCTCGTGGCGGATTCTCTCAACGAGGCGGGGTCGGTGAGCGAGACCTGGTTATTAGTAAGGGTTCGGCAACTCTCGCTGTAATCGAGGCACTCATCACTGACTATGTCACAAAGGGCAATCTCACCTCGCACTTCACGAAGCTGCTGGGGTATGACACCTGCAAGTTCTTCTTTCACATTACATATGCCCGTCGGTCGAACTGTGCAAACATCCTTGCCCATCTGCGAACAGCATGCGCCAGTCCTCCGTCGGGGTTCACCCACCGTCGTACCGAAGAATTGGAGGATTACAGTTCTATGCCCGTGGGTTTCAAGGCCTATTATGAGCTTGACTCCCGTAATGTTGTTGTCGTTTTCCTGGTCTTGGAGATAGGGCAGCTTATTCAACGCGCCGCAGCTGAGAGTGCATAGTCACATGTGATTGATTCCTCGCCTTTAGAGTACTTCTCTTAGGTTCAATAGTCGCATCCATCGGCACGCCGAGTAAGACGTAATAGCATGCTCTAAAAGCGCATGGTGGCCGCTTTTGAGCGTTCTTGCCATCGATAGCACATGGCCGTTAGCAGTCAATTGTAAATCGCGTCTTTCTCGCCGCTCAGCCGGACACACACACCTAAAATCCCCCCGAAACCGTGGATCAGACCCTAAGTCTTTGTCCTGTAAAAGCTTTTCATCCACGGGTTGTCCACGGCCTCTCCCCCCGATTCCGTGGATGCCGCATAAACCTCAATAAAATCAATGCCATGAAGGGAAGGGCGAATCCACCATTTCCACGACTTCCGCCGGCAAACCCGTGGATTAATTTTTAAGCAGCGCTCCGAAACCGTGGATGGCCCCTTCCTTCCTTTTTCATTGCTTTTTATCTCTATCTCTTTGTTTTTAAAATAAGAAGAAGTACTTAGAGGCCGTAAAAGGCTAAAACCCCGATGTGGAAGAATTGGGGCAAACCGTGGAAGTTTGAGGGGAAACCGTGGATTTCGGAGGGCAAACCGTGGATGGGTTCTTCTCAACAATCAATGACTTAAGTCGTGGAGAAGGGCCAATCCACGGAATTTTTTTACATCCTCCCCTACCCAATGGCGCGGAAACCGGCGATTTCCGGCCGTTCTCGCTGGTTTTGTGTTGTCAATGTCATATTTGATGTGTAAAAGGCTCCGCAATTTTGCAGTTTGAGCGGGGGAATGCGTGACAGCCCACACAAGGCGGGCTGTCGATGGGAAGGGTGGGTTGGTTTGGGCTTAGGGCTGGATGTCCGGCGCGGCGTAGAGGCCGAGCTTTTCCAGTTGCGGCAGGCTGAGGGCGGTCAGGTGGCCCTGGCGGCGGCCGTGGATGGTCTTCTCGACGCCGTCGGCCAGCACCACCGGGCTTTGCAGCAGCTGATGCTTGAAGATGCGGCCAGTCTTCACCGGCAGCGTGTCGAACTTGGCGCGCAGGTGCGGGGCGGTGGAGAGATGGTCCATGACGTGATTCGGCCGGAGGAACAGCGCCATCTCGCTGCGGCCGTCCGGGAGTTTGACCCGGTCCCAGCAGTGCGGGTAGTCGAAGCGGCGCGCCTCCAGCTCGGACAGCAGAATTTCCATGATCCAGACCCAGGGCAGGCGGCTGCCGTCGGTGTCGACGATATGGCTGTTCATTTCCGCCATCAGGTCTTCGATGAAGCCGCCTTGCTGCGGGTCGAGGTCGGCGAACTCGCACAGCAAGGCCCAGCTGCATAGCAGGGCGGCGTAGTTCTCCATCATCCGCCGCGCGGTGGCGTCGCCGGTGGGGGCGCGGCTGTGGCGTTCGCACAGGCCCAGGTAATGGCGGTGCAGGTCGCGCAGCCGGGCCGGCTCGACGTCGGCCAGAAACTGCAGCCAGGCCCACAGCGGGAAGGCCGGCAGATCATGCGGAATCAACGCGCCTTGTCGCGCCACCGACAGGCTGCTGCGGCACAGCTTGGACTGCAGGCTCTGGACGTCCACTTCCTCGCCGGCCAGCAGCACCGGCGCGCACATCAGGTAGGGCGTCAGGCTGGCCCCGACGCGGGTGAACTCGAAACGATAGGTCGACTGCAGCAGCGCGTCGATGTCGGACAGCACCGCTTTCGGCAGTTTGGAGAATTCATCCCAGCCCACCGGCTGAGAGGTAAACGACACCGAGGCGCGGCGGCGGTGGTCGGTCTTCAGCATCTGCCCGGACAGCACCTGAAACGCCAGGGTGGTTTGCAGACTCTCCAGCAGCTTGGACTTGCCCGAGCCCTTCTCGGCCTGCATCTGGAAGTGCGGATAGAAGCCGAGCAGGGTTTTGAGGTGCGCGCCCAGGGCCCACACCAGGGGGATGGCGGCCGCATTGTCGCGGAAAGTGTCCTGATAGGCTTGGATCACGGTGCGCGCCTGTTGCGTGGTGCCGCGCGGGAAGGTCAGGTTGTAGTAGAGGCATTGCTTCTGCGGCTCGACGAAATAGCAGTCCTGCCCCTCCTGCGCCGTCAGCGCGCCGGCCTTCCACGCCAGGCCGACGAAGTTGACCACGTCGCGCGCCCCCAGGTCGGCGGCCCGTTCCATCAGGTTGACCAGGCGCTGGAACTGCGCCGGCTTCCAGATTGCGCCGAAGCGGCTCTTCCACCATTCGAGGTTGTACAGCTTGTCGTCGGTGGCCACTTCGCGCTGCAGCGTCACCCCATGCCGCGCCAGCTGGGCGCTGACGCCGAACACGGTTTCCGGCTGATGGTCGGCCGCACCGCTGATGGTGGCCAGATGGCTTTGAATGCGCAGCCGCGACAGGCTGGCGACGCGGAAGGAACACAGGTCGCCGAGCGTCTCCGAACGGTTGCCGTCGTCGTCTGTCTTGAACTCGTCGACGTACTGGGTGAAGTCCTCCTTCACCCGGAAACGCCAGTACACCGCCCAGTCATGGCCGGGGAGTTGCACCCGTCGCGTGCCCTCCAGCCGTTCGCCGCCACCGGGCATACCGGGCACCAGCCACGGCTCCAGCTTGCGCAAACGTGCGGTCAGCTCGTTTTTGCCATGGCGTTGCAACACGTCGTTGAGGTCTTCGCCTTCGTCCCAGTCCTGCATGTCCACCAGCAAATGGCCGATGTCGGCCGCCGTCAGCTTCTCCGACAAGCGCCAGGCTGCCGCCAGCCCCGGCCGCACGCCGCTGGCCGGGTTCACCGGGTCGCTATGGTCCAGCGCCACCCGCACCGCCTTGCCGCGCAATACGGTCCAATCGAGGCTGTCGACATTGCCGACGCCGCGCAGCGCCAGCGCCGCCACGTCCGGCGGGGTGCAGCTCTCCACCGACAGCGCATTGATCGGGCTTTCCACCAGATAGACCAGGCGGGCGCGCTGCAGCCGTTGCGGGTCGCTGCACCAGCCATGGCCCTCGCGCGCGCCTTGGCATTGGGTCTTCACGCCGCCGTTCAAGGCCGGATCGACATAGCGCAGATCCACCGCCGCCAGCCGGCCGCCGCTGCGCACCAGGAAGGCGACGGCCGCGCCGCCGTGGCCCACTTCGCCGGCGGCGATCTTGGCGCTGTGCCAATCGTTCCAGCCCAGCGTCTTGCAGCGCAGCGCGCGCCGGATCACCGCTTCATCGATGCCCCGGCCGACGAGGTAGGCGATGGCCGCATCGGCTTGGGCCAGGCAGCGCTCGCCAATGTAGTCGAGGGTGGACTTGCGCACCGGCGCGGCCTTGTCCTTCATTGCGGGTTTCGGTTGCGGCAGGCCGTACCAGTCGCCCAACAGGCGCGCGGCCGCCAACGGCGTGTCCAACTCCGGCTGGCAGTAGCGCAGCATGTCGATGCAACTGCCGCCGGCGTCGCCGCTCCAGTCCTTCCAGCCGCGGCCGTCGGCGAAGATCGACAGCGACGCGTGGCTGTCCGGGTGATGCGGGCTGTGATAGTTGCCCTTGCCCTGACGCTTCAGGCCCAGCCGGGCCGCCAGGTCGTGCAAGTCGATCTGCTCCTTGAGCTGGTCAAACCATTGGCCGAGGGCAGTGGGGGCACCGCCAGACAAGCCGGGGGCGTCTCGCCAGATACGCGGGAGAGGGATTCGTGCGGTCATGGGGTGTCCTTAGAGCAGTTGGCCGATGTCGGCGCTGGCGTCGATGACTTGTTGCTGCAGCGGCGCCAGCAGCCCGGCCAGGCGTTGCGCCGGCAGTGGCTGGTTCTCGGCGCAGTCCAGCAGCTCGACCAGCCCTTGCAGGCCGTCGCCGGTGCGCGTCAGACGAGAGACGCCGGCGCTGACGGTGTGTTCGATGCGGCGGCACAGACTGGCCAGTTGGCTCAGCGGCTCGCGCAGCGCGGCATGTTCGGGGGTGTCGGCCAGCTGCTGTAGCTGGGCCAGCTGGTGATGGACGGCGGACAGGATCAGGGCGTTCATGCCAGCACCTCCACGGCGAAACCGGCGGCGGTGCGATGAATCAAGGCGCGTTGACCCTGGGCGACCAGCAAGGCGGCGAGCGCGCGGGCTTCGGCTTCGTTGGGCAGCGTGGAAACAGGACGGGCAACTTGGGGGAACAGCGCACGGAAAGCGCGTAGGGTGATACTAGGCATGAAAGCCTCCTCTATGGTCAGAAGACCTGCTTCCCATCGCCAAATGGGAGTGACAGGCGCATGGCGAGGTTGGCGAACCGGCATAGAGGCACCGGCATACCCTAGGGTATCCCCACCATGGCCTGTCATAGAAAAGGACGTACCAATGGTGTTTCTAACGGACGTAAAAAAGCCGCCATTATGGCGGGTGTCCGCCTCTATGCTCGGGTCGCCAAACCCGGTCGCTGTTTTGAATGCGACGTAAAGATGGTGCCGCAATCGAGCGGGCTTGTCAATTCGCTGGCGGGCATGGGAGATCAGATTCGCGTATTTCATCGGGGGTTATATTGCTAAAGCGTGGAGCGGAGTCATCGGGAATGGGGCCGGGTTTTAGCGGGCACTTTATTAAATTCGCCATTCAATATTAAATAAGTGAATTAAATCCATTTCAGCCAACGATATTCAAGGTCGGTTTCAGGGGGACTACATGGCCCGCCGGCCGGCGAGCCATGGCGTTTAGCCCAGGACGCGATGCCGCACGCGGCCGGGCGTCACCATCAGTGCTTGCCGAGGTGAGGGCGACAGGCCCGGCAAGGTGCGCAGCCGCTCCGGCGGAATCCGCGCGCCGCCGTGGATGGGCTGGGCCAGGGTGATCGGCTCGCCCTCCAGCGTCTTGTACTGGTGGCAGCAGTCATCGTTGCTGCAGTTGTAGTAAATCTCCTTGGTCGCGGCGCTCAGCATGCGGCTGGTCCGCACCCGCGACACCGCGCCGCATAAGGGGCAAGGGAAGGCCATGATGCAATCTCCTTCAGTCGACGATTTCAACAGCGTCAATCAGCACGCAAGCGGCGAGGTTTTCGACGACGTAGGCGTCGTGGCTGGCGTGATAGAACTCCACCCGGTTCAACGACGGCTCCTCGTGGTAGTGGTAGCGGCTGGCGTGCTGATTGAAGTACAGCGACAGGTTGTCCAGCCGGGTAATCAAGATGCTGTCGCCGGGGAAGAAGGCGGCCGTCGCCGCTTGCAGGCCGCCCAGGCGCTGTTTGTGAAACACCAGGTCGTCCTGGGGATTCGCGTCGCAGACCGCATCCGGCAGCAAGTCCGCGCCCACCAGCACCACCAGGCCGGGATCATCGCGCCACGCCGGGGCTAGCCGCTGCTTGAGCGCATAGCGCACCAGGCGATGCAGCGAGCGGAAGCGTTCGCTCTCGCCGATGCGGGCGCCCTCGATCCAGTGTTGCGGCGCTTGCTCGCGGATCTGCTGCAGCCAGCCGAGATTGACGTCTTCCAACAGCGGATGGCTGGCCCGGTTCGAGTCCGGCGCGCGCTGCAGACCGTGGAAGCCGATCATGATGCGGTCCAGCAGGATGCGGCGTTCCAGCGCCTGCCGCGCGCGGGCTTCAAAGCCGGCCGGGGTCTGGCTCTCGCTCCACCAGGCGTCCAGCGTGTCGTAACTGAAGGCGGCGTCGAAGTTGGTTTGCTGGCAGTGGTACTGCGCCGGCCGCCAGGTCTTGCCGGCCGGCTGGCGTTCATGGCGCTGGGTGTCGACGGTGGCCGCCAAGGTGCCGGCGATATCGAAGTGCTTGGCCTGCCCGCGGATCTCGGAAACGCCGAGCAGGTTGATCGCGGACAGCAGCCGGCTGCGGGCCTTCAGCGCGTTGAGGCGGGCTTGCGCCGCTTGGGGCGTGGGGGTGGCGTACAGGCTGTCCTGGGCGCGGTACTGTTCCAGCTCGTGGTAATAGTGGTCGATGAACTGGTTCAGCGCGTGGCGGGTGGGGTTCTGCATGTCTCGTCTCGGTTAGCGGTTGATCAGGGCTTGGTACTGCGCGTCGCGCTGGGCTTGGTATCGCTGTCGGGCAATCACGTTGTGTTGCTGTAGCGGCGGGGTGGCCAGCGGCGGCAGCGGCTGGTTCAAGCGGGCGAGCAGGGTGTCTGGGGCCGCCGGCGAAGCGTTGCACAGCGTCTGCTGCAGCGCGCCGGGCTTGAGCACGGCATGGACTTGCTCTTCCTCGCGGTGCCAGTCTGCGCTGCCGAACACACGCTCGATGCAGGCCGGCGGCGCTTGGGTCAGCAGCAGCGTCAGCACCGGCAGTTGCTCGCCCCATTGGGGCAGGTGATCGTCGAGCACCGCGTCCCAGTACTGGCGCTCCAGCGCGTCGCGCGCCTCGGCCAGCGCCTTGCGCTGCTCGAACAGCGCTTCATGCTGGATCTCGGCTTGAATCTTCTCTTCCTCGGCGATCTTCAGCGTTTCCTCGGCCAATTCCAGGTTGGCCATCTCCTTGTGCTTCAGCTCGCGCACCGCCTTGGTGGGGATGCCCAAGGTCGAGCGCATCGCTTGGCGGCAATCCTTGCGCGCCTGCTCGGCCTCCATGCGCAGCGCGGCGGCGGTGTGCTCACGGCGCGTGGTCTGGCTGGTCAACTGCTGCCAGGCGTCGAGTGCGTGTTCAAAAGCGGTCTGGCGTTCGGCCAGCTCGGCCACGGCCGCGGCGAGACGGGTTTGGGTGGTGGGGTTCTGGATATGCATGGTCTGAGTCCGGGAAGTTGTGGGGTTAGGCGCGGCGGGCCGCGATGCGTGCCGCCATCCAGCTCTCGATTTCAGAGGACAGCCAGGCCACGCTCTTGCCGCCCAGCGGCACCGGGGCCGGGAAACGGCCCTGCTTGATGGCGTCGTACACCGACGAGCGGGACAGGCCGCAGGTGGCGATGACTTCCGGCAAGCGCAGAAAGCGCAGCGGTTGAGAAGAGGGCGAAGCGGCAACAGCGGTCATGAAGCGTCCTTGTCGGTGGAGGTGGATATCAGTGGATGGCATCGGATACGCCGATCAGCGAACGCAGTATTTCAGAAATGACAAACCGGGTTTTGGGGTTGGGTTGTGCCGCGCTCCCACACAACAAAAAAATTTGAAATGCCAAAAAAACGCGGATTTTGCTCTTGACGACGGGCGGGAACACAGGAACGCGGGCGCAAAATGGCCCGCCACGGAACGGCATCGGATGGCGGTGGACGGGCTAGGACGGACTCAGCGGTAAGGAAACGGGGGACAGCAGGGAAACGCGAAGCGGGGGCGGTCAGCGAACACGGCGACTGCATGCATAGCGTGCATGAAAACGCATGAATCCGGGCGGGGGGACAAGGGCGCGCCAGGCCATACGGCAAGGGCCTGGCACGGGTTCATGCAGCTGCATGATTAGCGGCCCATGAAGTGCGGGGGCGAGGCGGGGCTTCGATAGCGCGCGCTGGGTGGGGGCGTGTTATTGCTTCATTTCCCTGTCCTTGAGGCGGCATTCATGGGCGGTTATGTATGCTTTGTTAAGGTGAACCGTCAGGGGGCGCTTTTCATATCTCTCATGCTCTGCAATTAATTCTTGATGGTCTGCATCGGTAAGGTGGCGATGGTAGTGAAGCCAGCCATATAGTTTCGCTGTGGTTTCCACGTATAGACCCAAGCGCGTTTCTGCAAATCTTCGGGCGCGCTTTTCATCAGTCATGAACGCAATGGATTTTATTTTGGAGGCCATCGCTAAGCATGATAGTTCACCACTGTTTAACTGTAGTGGTGCAGTTTTGGCAATCTCTAGTAGTTCTGATAGCTCGCACTGCTGCATAGAAAATTTCCCCTGCTTTCTCGCATCTTGTAAGCGTCTTATTAGCTCTTCATTTTCTGGGGATGTAGATTTTCTTGGTTTTTTTAGGCATTCGAAAATAACCATTGGTGTGGTTAGGAATAGTAAGCTTGTTCCGAATGATGCCTTGTAAAGCTTTTGTGCTGACAGTATATTCCAAATGCTGCAGGTGTCAGTTACGACCATTGGATTGAACTGCCTTGGGTTAAATGTCATGGCTGATGGTTCTTCCAAAAATAGAGCAAATTTCATCAAGCTCAAGAATGTCAACTCTAAGGATCTCTGAGAGGCGTCCGGTGCTAATTAAGGCTTTGTCATGTGCTTCAAAGCAAAGAGTAACATAGTAGTCGGATAGCCCTCTTTCTAGAAGATCTAGCCTTCTTTGTCTCTGTTTTTTAGTTAAGTAATTTGGTGCTTCTGGATCTGTTTTTTCAGATGCGCTAATTTTTGTACTTCTTATTATTCTTGCTTGCTCTTCGTCGATGAGTCTAGCGTCTTTTAGTGCTTTGGCTAAAGCAGATGTGCTGACATTAAGTTGGTTTGACCAATATACAATGCTGTCTTTGTCAGATATTCTTAGCTGTTTTAGTATTGATTTTGGCATCAAGTAGTTAGATGCAAATGCATTGGCCCTTATCTCTTGTAGGTCATTTTTGGAGTATTTTTTACTGTTATTTTCAAAAGTGACTGTGAATTCGGATGCTGAGTCGAAGATTGCATGTGCCACTTCGTGGGCTGTGGAGAATCTTTGTCTATAAGTATCCTCGTTGTAGTTTATTAGCACGCAGTGCCCTGCAATTTTATCTCTAATATATAGTCCAGATATTTCAGGGTTGGTGAGCTTCCATCTGAATATGTGGATGCCGATTTTTCTAAAGTCATCGTAGATGTTCCTATTGACTTGGTTTGCTTTGTATTGCAGTAGGTTACGCAGCGCTATTGCTGAATTTTCTCCGTGTTCTTTGTGTAGTTTTCCAGTTGGTGAGTGCCGAAATTTAAGCCTTTCTTTATTTAATGAGTTTTGCATCCATTCTTCATTGTGGCATTGATATAAAAACTCCTGAATGGTTCGGCGATCTTCTGTGGAGAAATTATTGCCAAAGCGTCTGAATAGGATTTCTGTTTTTTCGGCGGGGGCAGGAAGTTGATTGTCTAGTATTGATCTGAAATCACAGCTATATAAGCTTGCCAGGATTAAGATGTCGTCACCAGATGGTATGGATTTGCATGCCTCAATATTTATCAAGTGCTCGGAGCTGATTCCCGTCAGTTCATAAACCTCCTGAATAGAATATGCTAGAGACTCTCGCAGTTGCTTTAGTCTAGATGAAATTGTGTTTATATCTATGTTCATCAATTATCTCGCTCTGTCACGTTTGAATATTGAGGATGGCCTAAGTTACCCTATTTATAGATTTTCTAGATAGTTGGCCCAGAAGCTCATCATCTTCTTCCTTTCCTCCATGTATTCTGCTCGATTGTATGCTGCTCGTACCTTGTTGCCTTCAATATGAGACAGTTGCCGCTCAATGGCGTCTGGATTGAAGCCCTGCTCATTGAGGATGGTCGAAGCTGTCGAGCGGAATCCGTGCACATCTGCTTTACCCTTGAAACCCATGCTATGAAGTGCGCGCCGCAAAGTCTCAGGTGACATTGAGCGACGTGGATTGTTGCGATTTGGAAATAAGTGTTCTCGCCCACCGGTTATGCTATTTAGCTGTTTTAACACTTCGATGGCTTGCTGCGAAAGGGGAACAAGATGAGGCGGCGCGGTTTTCTTGGATTTCTCCGGTAGCTTGCGATGCTCTGGTGGGATGGTCCACAGCGCCTTATCAAAGTCGATTTCTTCCCACCTGGCCATAGCCATTTCTCCGACGCGGGTGAAGGTCAGCAGCATCAGCTTCATCATCAGCTTGGTTTGTACGTTGCCATCGTATTTCTCCAGCGCTTCCAGAAAGCTGGGGATGTCCTCGCGCATCAGCGCCTTGCGCGGGGTGGATTGCTGGCTCTTGAGGGCGTCGGTCAGGGGGGCGGCCGGGTCGCTGTCGCAGCGGCCGGTCAGGATGGCAAGGCGGAAGACTGCTGAGCAGCGTTGCCGCAGACGCTTAGTGGTATCGATGTTGCCGGCGCTTTCCACCTTGCGCAGCACCTCCAGCAATTCAAGCGGGCGGATGTCGTTGATGGGTCTGTCGCCGATGAAAGGGAAGATGTGGGTCTTCATGGCCGACAGGACGCGCTCGCTGTGGGCGGCGGACCATTCGTGGCTTTCCCTTTCATGCCATTCCAGCGCGATGGCTTCAAACGTGTTGGCGGCGGCGGCCAACTTGATCACCTTATCCATCTTGCGCATTGCCGCCGGATCATCGCCATCGGCGATCTGCTTGCGGGCATCATCGCGCTTCAGCCTGGCTTCCTTCAGACTGATTTCCGGGTATACGCCCAGCGCCAGCAGCTTCTCTTTGCCATTGATACGATATTTCAGCCGCCAATACTTCGCGCCTGTCGGCATGACCCATAGAGACAGCCCCTGTCCATCGGTGAGCTTGAGATGCTTGCCATCCTCTCGGGGCTTGGCGTTTTTGATGGCGGCGTCGGTTAGGGGCATGGGGGTACTCCTCGCTTTGGGGGTATCGAAATCTGGGGGTACACAAGATACCACCAAAAATACCCCCGCGTACCCCCGGCTTTGTTTGGATGGTTTCGGACTGCTTTGGACGTAAAAAAACCCGCAAAGCCTTATTTGGTGCGGGTTTTTGGATTTTCTCGGACTGCTTTGGAAGTGTAAGTGGCGCCCCCGACAGGAATCGAACCTGTAACTGCCCCTTAGGAGGGGGCCGTTATATCCATTTAACTACGGAGACGCTTAGAAAAACTGCTGGGTCAGGCGCTGCGGTCCACCGACAGGCGGGCCAACTCCACCAAGGCCTGACGGGTGTCCGATTCCGGAATCGGCGCCAGCGCGGCCACGGCCTGTTCGGCCACCTTGACCGCTTCCGCCCGGGCGTAGTCCAGCGCGCCGCAGGATTGTACCGCAGCCAGCACGTCCTGGAAACGATCGCGGCTGGCGTGTTCCAGCGCGTCGCGCACGATGGCGGAGGCTTCCGGGCCGCCGTTGCGCATGGTGTAGATCAAGGGCAGGGTCGGCTTGCCTTCGGCCAGATCGTCGCCCAGGCTCTTGCCTATGGTGTCGGCGTCGCCGCTGTAATCCAGCACGTCGTCGATGATCTGGAAAGCGGTGCCCAGGTACATGCCGTATTCGGCCATCGCCTGCGCCTGTTCGGCGCTGGCGCCGGCGCTGAGCGCGCCCACGCGGGCGGAGGCTTCAAACAGCTTGGCGGTCTTGTACTTGATCACGCGCAGGTATTCGTCTTCGGTGACGTCGGTGTTGCCGATATTGAGCAGCTGCAGCACCTCGCCCTCGGCGATGATGTTGGTGGCTTCCGCCATCACCGCCAGGATGTCCATATTGCGGGTGGTCACCATCATCTGGAAGGCGCGGGTGTAGAGGAAGTCCCCCACCAGCACGCTGGCGGCGTTGCCGAACAGCGCATTGGCGGTTTCGCGGCCGCGGCGCAGGTCGGATTCGTCCACCACGTCGTCGTGCAGCAAGGTGGCGGTGTGGATGAATTCGATCATCGCCGCCAGCTCGTGCAATTGTTCGCCGTTGTGACCCAGCGCGCGGCCGGACAGCAGCGTCAACACCGGGCGCAGGCGTTTGCCGCCGGCGGAAATGATGTATTCCGCTACCTGGCGGATCAGGACGACGTCGGAGTGCAGCCGGGCGCGGATGACGCGGTCTACGGCCTGCATGTCGTCGGCTATCAGTGTACGGAAAAGCGGGGTGGACACGATTTCAACCAGTTATTTGAGATGGGTACGCCAAAGGCTGGAATGTTACCAGAAAAGCCCCTCCAGCCGCCACGGGGCGTACTCCTTAGGACTAAGTCGATGAAATCATTGACAAGTTGACGGGGTGTCCGTATAGTTTCGCGTTCTCCCGCAATAGGCGGCGAGATTTTTATATTCAGGAGCTCATGCGAATGTATGCGGTCATAAAAACCGGCGGCAAGCAGTACAAAGTTGTCGTTGGTGAAAAACTCAAAGTAGAACAGATACCTGCAGACGTCGACAGCCAGATCGTACTTGAAGAAGTGCTGATGATTGCTGACGGTGAACAGGTTGTTGTAGGCGCCCCGATGATTGCCGGCGCCACTGTTAAGGCCACCGTTGTTTCCCACGGTCGTGGCGACAAGATCCGCATCTTCAAGATGCGTCGTCGCAAGCACTACCAGAAACATCAGGGTCATCGTCAAAACTTCACCGAAATCCGCATCGACGCGATTTCGAAGTAAGGATAAACAGTCATGGCACACAAAAAAGCAGGCGGTAGCTCCCGCAACGGTCGTGACTCCGAAGCCAAACGCCTGGGCGTTAAGGTTTACGGCAGCGAACTGATTCCGGCAGGTTCCATTATCGTGCGTCAGCGCGGCACCCGCTTCCACGCAGGTGAAAACGTTGGTCAGGGCAAGGATCACACCTTGTTCGCCAAGGTTGACGGTTACGTTGAATTCACCATTAAAGGTGCAATGAAGCGCAAGATCGTTAATGTGGTTCCGTACACCGGCGTAGACGGCGAATAATTTTTCGCTTTCTAGTGACCGAGAAAGCCCTATCCTGCGATAGGGCTTTTTTCATACCCTGAGGGGCAAGGCGTGAGGGTGGCCGCGAGTCCATCCTGACCCCTGACTCCTCGCAAGACAGAGGTTGAAAACATGAAATTTATCGATGAAGCCCGCATTGAAGTATTCGCGGGACGCGGCGGCAACGGCGTGGCCAGTTTCCGTCGCGAGAAGTTCGTGCCCTTCGGCGGCCCGGACGGCGGCGACGGCGGCAAGGGCGGCAGCGTGTACGCGGTGGCGGACGAGAACGTCAACACCCTGGTGGAGTTCCGCTTCGTCAAGAAATACCTGGCCGAACACGGCGAGCGCGGCCGCGGCGCTGATTGCTACGGCAAGGGCGGCGACGACATCGACCTGAAAATGCCGGTGGGCACGGTGATCACCGACCATGACACCGGCGAGCTGGTGGCGGACCTGACCCATCACGGCCAGCGCATCATGATTGCGCGCGGCGGCAAGGGCGGCCTGGGCAACATCCATTTCAAATCCTCCACCAACCGCGCGCCGCGTCAGTGCACGCCGGGCGAGCAGGGCGAGCAGCGCACGCTGAAGCTGGAGCTGAAAGTGCTGGCCGACGTGGGCCTGCTGGGCATGCCCAACGCCGGCAAGTCCACCTTCATCCGCGCGGTGTCGGCGGCGCGTCCCAAGGTGGCGGATTATCCGTTCACCACGCTGCACCCCAATCTGGGCGTGGTGCGCATGGACGATACCCGCAGCTTCGTGATCGCCGACATTCCCGGCCTGATCGAAGGCGCGGCGGAAGGCGCCGGCCTGGGCCACCGCTTCCTCAAGCATTTGCAGCGCACCGGCTTGTTGCTGCACGTGGTGGACGTGGCGCCGTTCGATCCCGACGTGGATCCGGTGCGCGAGGCGCGCGCCATCGTCGAGGAACTGAAGAAGTACGACGACGAACTGCACGGCAAGCCGCGCTGGCTGGTGTTGAACAAGGTGGATATGCTGCCGCCGGACGAGCGCGAGCTGACGGTGTCCGCCTTCCTTAAAGCCTATGGCTGGCCGGAAGAGCAGCCGGACGACCGTTTCGGCTTCGATCTCAAGGCGCCGCGCGTGTTCAGCATTTCCGCGCTGAACCACGAAGGCACCCGCGAGCTGACTTTCGCCATCATGTCCTATCTGGACGTGGTGCGCGCGGAGCAGCGCAAGCAGGTGGAAGAGGCGCAGCAGCAAGCCGCCGCCGCGCGTCAGACCATGATTACTCCGGATGCGGCGATGCATCAGGACACGACGGAAGAATAAGCGCCTGTTTACGATCTGCTGGGCGTCGAGGGATGTGACGCGGTGAGTGCGTTTTCGCCTTGTCTCGTTCTAGCCCGCTAGACTTTGGGTGGGTTCTTTCATCCAGGCGCCGGCATCCACGGCAAGCAAGAAGGCCAGTCTCGCGACTGGCCTTTTTCATTTCAGTCCGCCGCCGCGGGGGTGACGCCGCGCGTCGCCCACCAGAACAGCAGGGCCAGCAGGCTGACGGCGGCGCCCAGCAAGCATACGGCTTGCCAGCCGGCATGGGCGTAGGCCGCCGTTGCGCCGATGGCGCCCAGCCCGCTGCCAACGGCGTAGAACAGCATGTAAAGGCCCACCAGCCGGCTATGGGCTGCTGGCCGGGCGCGGAAAATCAGGCTCTGGTTGGTGACGTGCAGCGCCTGGCCGCCCAGGTCCAGCAGCACGATGCCGATCAGCAGCGCGCCTAGCGATTGCCGCATCAGCGACAGCGGCCACCAGGCCAGCAGCAATAAAGCCAGCGCCGCCGCGCTGGTGCGCTGGCCATGTCCGCCGTCGGCCCAGCGTCCGGCGCGGGCGGCGGCCAGCGCGCCTATCGCGCCCGCCAGGCCGAAGGCGCCGATGGCGGTGCGGGAGTAGCCGTGGGGCGGCGCGCTCAAAGGCAGCGCCAGCGCGCTCCAGAAGACGTTGAAGGCGGCGAACATCAGCAGCGCCAGCATGCCGCGCGCTTGCAGCGTTTTTTCCCGTCGCAGCAAGTCCAGCATGGAGGCCAGCAGCGCCGGGTAGCGCATCGCGTTCGCGGCGGCGGGGAGCGGCGGCAAGCGTCGCCACAGCGGCAGCGCAATCGCCAGCATCAGCCCGGCGGCGGCGAGGTAGACGCCGCGCCAGCCGGCCAGGTCGCTGACGGCGCCGGAGAACGCCCGCGCCAGCAGCAGGCCGATGAAGACGCCGCTTTGCGCCGCGCCGACGACGCGCCCTTGCTCATGCGGCGCGGCGGCGCTGGCCGCGTAGGCGATCAGCCCCTGCGTCATCGCCGTGCCCAGCAGTCCGACCGCGAGCATGCCGGCCAGCAGCGCCGGGGTGGAGCGCGCCATGGCCACCGCCGTCAGCGCGGCGGCCAGCGCCAGCAGTTGCGCCGCCATCAGGCGGCGGCGTTCCAGCAGATCGCCCAGCGGCACCAGCAGCAGCAGGGCCAGCGCGCAGCCTATCTGGGTGGCGGTGATCACGCCGCCCACCGCCGCCTGGCGGATGGCGAAATCCCGAGCCAGCGCGTCCAGCAGGGGTTGAGCGTAATAGACGTTGGCCACGCTCAGGCCGCTGGCGACGGCGAACAGCCATACCAGGCCGGCGGGCGTGTTTGCTGGCTTGTGTTTCAAGAGTGGCGATGGGGCGTGCCTGGCGTTCATGGTTCCGAGTCCGTTCAATCTGGTTGCAAAGTGAAACCGATTGAATGCTAGGGCAGGTAGTTTTAAAATGCAACTGATTGATCCCGCCGCCGCAGAACCCAAGGAGAGCCCATGACGCGCCACAACACCATGAATCAGGAGCCATGTCCGGTGGCGCGCAGCGTCGACGTGATCGGGGATCGCTGGTCCTTGTTGATCGTGCGCGACGCCTTCGACGGCGTGCGCCGCTTCGGCGATTTCCAGCGCGGCCTGGGCATGGCCCGCAACATCCTGTCCGACCGGCTGCGCAAGCTGGTGGACGCCGAGGTGCTCGCCACCCAGGCGGCCTCGGACGGCTCCGCTTACCAGGAGTATGTGTTGACGGCCAAGGGGGAAAGCCTGTTCGCGGTGGTGCTGGCCTTGCGCCAGTGGGGCGAAGGGCATTTGTTCGAGGCGGGCGAAGGCCATTCGCTGTTGATAGACAAGCGGACCGGCCAGCCCGTGCCCTTGATGTCGCCCAGGGACGCGGACGGCGTCGAACTGGCGCCCGAGGCCACCGAGGTGCGCAAGCTGGCCTGAGCCGATCGGCCGAGACAAAGACGGAGCCGCGGTGCAGCCATGCGCTGGGCCGGCGCTTGTCCCTTCCCGCATTCTTCAGGGC
Source organism: Chromobacterium sp. HL1 (assembly GCF_057418835.1). NCBI lineage: Bacteria > Pseudomonadati > Pseudomonadota > Betaproteobacteria > Neisseriales > Chromobacteriaceae > Chromobacterium > Chromobacterium sp. HL1. The sequence goes on along the minus strand of NZ_CP162399.1, from coordinate 4,196,210 downwards.
TGCGGCCCATTACCCTTCCCGCGTTCTTCCCGGTCCGCCTTGTCCTTGTCTGCCATTTGAACAGCCCCTTCGGCGGGAGGAAGCGGCTTGTTCACATGAAGACTTTTTCACTTGCAGGTACACCCATTCCGATACCAAGCGTTACTTGAGTGGGTGTCTGGATGTTGTATTTTGTCCTCAACAAGCCGCAAATTCGCCCTGGCGCTGAAATACCAAGTCATTAATTTTCCATGACAGCATGACGTAAGCTTAGATAAGAGCGGCGTGGGCGGCGGGCGGCGGAGACGGTATAGACAAATTGCTCTATTTATATAACATGAAGCGCTCAGCCCCCACGGGGGCGATGCCGGATCAGAGGGCGAAAAGCCCCGTGCGCTTTAACTTGTGAAATGCATATGCCCGGCTGTCGGCTCGGGATTTTCACCGTTGGCTGTAGATGAAGTCTATGAGGAGAAGCAAATGAAGAAAGCATTGGCTGTGATGGCTTTGGGTCTGATGACCGCGTCTATCGGCGCATGGGCCAAGGATTGGAAGGAAGTCCGCTTCGGGGTGGACGCCAGTTACGCGCCGTTTGAATCCAAGGCGCCCAACGGCCAGCTGGTGGGCTTCGACATCGATCTGGGCAATGAAATCTGTAAGCGCCTGAAAGCCAAGTGCGTGTGGGTGGAAAACGATTTCGACGGCATGATCCCGGCTTTGAAAGCCAAGAAGTTCGACGGCGTGCTGTCCTCGATGTCGGTGACCGAAGCCCGGATGAAGGAAATCAGCTTCTCCGCCAAATTGTTCAACACGCCTACCCGCATGGTGGCCAAGACCGGTTCCGGCCTGATGCCGACTCCGGCTTCGCTGAAGGGCAAGCGCGTGGGCGTGGAGCAAGGCACCATCCAGGAAGCCTACGCCAAGAAACACTGGGCGCCGGCCGGCGTGGAAGTGGTGCCTTATCAGAACCAGACCCAAGTGCTGTCCGACCTGGGGGCCGGCCGTCTGGACGCCTCGTTGCAAGACGCGGTGCAGGCGGACGAAGGCTTCCTGAAGAAGCCGGAAGGCAAGGGCTTCGCCTTTGCCGGCAAAGAGCTGGTTGACCCGCAGACCCTGGGCGAAGGCGCCGCCATCGGCTTGCGCAAGGAAGACAAGGAACTGAAGGCCGATATCGACAAGGCCATCGCCGGCATGCTCAAAGACGGCACCTACAAGAAGCTTGAAAAGAAATACTTCAACTTCGACGTTTACGGCAAGTAAACGGCAAGGGCCCGTTCAAGCATGCAAGGCCGCCGCGCGGCAGGCTTCGAACGGGCTCTAAGAGTGTGTTTACGATCTTGCGAGCCAGAGTCCTCATCGCCTAAGGCGTCCACGACGCGCCGCGGATCGTAAACATGTTCTAAGCCGCAAGCCGCCGACAAAACCGCTGCATTGGAACCCGCAGCGCCTCCGTGGCCGGAGTGGGCCATCCGTTTTGTCGGCGGCTCGTCTTTTGCGCAAGTCAGGGCCGGTTCGGCGCGCGCCGCCGCCCTGAAAGGGGAAGAGCATGTTTTTGCATGGATTCGGTTCCATTATCTGGGACGGCACGCTGGTGACGCTGGAGTTGGCGGTGTTGTCATTGTTGCTGGCCTTCCTCATCGGCCTCATCGGGGCCGGGGCCAAGCTGTCCAGCAATCCCTTGCTGAGCGGCGTGTCCACCTTGTACACCACGCTGATTCGCGGCGTGCCGGATCTGGTGCTGATGCTGCTGATTTTTTACAGCCTGCAGATCGGCATCAATCATCTGACCGAATGGCAGGGCATGGAGCGGATTGACCTCAATCCCTTCGTGTCCGGCGTGGTGACCCTGGGCTTCATCTACGGCGCTTATTTCACCGAAACGCTGCGCGGCGCCTTCATCTCCGTGCCCAAGGGCCAGCTGGAAGCCGGCACCGCTTACGGCATGAGCCATTGGCAGGTGTTTTCCCGCGTCCAGTTCCCGCAGATGATGCGTTTCGCGCTGCCGGGCATTTCCAATAACTGGCAGGTGATGCTGAAAGCCACCGCCCTGGTGTCCATCATCGGCCTGACCGACGTGGTCAAAGTGTCGATAGACGCCGGCAAGAGCACTTACAAAGTGTTCTTCTTCACCCTGGTGGCCGGGGCGATCTATCTGCTGCTCACCACGGTGTCCAACTTCGTGTTGATGTGGCTGGAACGCCGTTATTCCATGGGCGTGCGGGAGGCCGAGCTATGATAGACATCATTCAGCAATACTGGCGTCCCTTCCTGTGGTCGGACGGCTACCATTTGTCCGGCCTCGCCGTCACCATGTGGCTGCTGGTGCTGTCCATCGCCTTTGGCTTCATCGTGTCCATCCCGCTGGCGGTGGCGCGGGTGTCCAAGGTCAAATGGCTGGCGCGCAGCGTCTGGTTTTACACCTATGTGTTCCGCGGCACGCCGCTCTACGTGCAGCTGCTGTTCTTCTACACCGGCATGTACAGCCTGGACGTGGTGCGGGAAGTGGGCTTCCTCAACCACTTCTTCCGGGAAGGCTATAACTGCACCATCCTGGCGTTTGCGCTCAACACCTGCGCTTACACCACCGAGATCTTCGCCGGCGCGATCAAGGCCACCCCTTACGGCGAAATCGAGGCCGGGCGCGCCTACGGCATGAGCAAGTTCACTCTTTACCGAAGAGTGATCATTCCGTCCGCGCTGCGCCGCGCGCTGCCGGCGTACAGCAATGAAGTGATCCTGATGCTGCACGCCACCACCGTGGCCTTCACCGCCACCGTGCCGGACATTCTGAAAGTGGCGCGCGACGTCAACGCCGCCACCTATGACTCCTTCAACGCCTTCGGCCTGGCCGCCTTGATCTATCTGGGCGTCACCTTCATCCTGGTGGGCCTGTTCCGCAAGGCCGAGACCAGATGGCTGGCTTATTTGCAGCCGGCGAAAACCTGAGAAACGGACTATGAAGATGGACAAGCTGAATATCCAGAACATCTACAAGAGCTACGGCAGCCACGAAGTGCTCAAGGGCGTTTCGCTGACCGCCAAGGCCGGCGACGTGATCAGCATCATCGGCTCATCCGGCTCCGGCAAAAGCACCTTTCTGCGTTGCATCAACTTCCTGGAAAAACCGAACCAGGGCAGCATCAGCCTCAATGGCGAGCCCATCCGCCTGGCCGCCACCAAGAACGGCGAACTGACGCCGGCGGACCAGAAGCAATTGCAGGGCATGCGCACCAAGCTGGCCATGGTGTTCCAGCACTTCAATCTGTGGGCGCACATGACGGTGCTGGAAAACGTCATCGAGGCGCCGGTGCACGTGCTGGGGATTTCCAAGGAGGAGGCCACCCAGCGCGCGGTCAAATACCTGCGCAAAGTGGGCCTGGACGAGCGCGCGCAGGACAAGTACCCGGCGCATCTGTCCGGCGGTCAGCAACAGCGGGTGGCGATTGCGCGCGCGCTGGCGATGGAGCCGGAAGTGATGCTGTTCGACGAACCCACCTCGGCGCTGGACCCGGAGCTGGTGGGCGAGGTGCTGAAAGTGATGCAGGCCTTGGCCGAGGAAGGCCGCACCATGATCGTGGTCACCCACGAGATGGGCTTTGCCCGCAATGTGTCCAATCACGTGATGTTCCTGCACCAGGGACGGGTGGAGGAGGAGGGCTGCCCGGACGAGGTGTTCGGCAACACCAAGAGCGAGCGCTTGAAGGCCTTCCTGTCGGGCAGTCTGAAGTAAGCCTAGCCCGGCCCCGCTGAAGAAAGAGCAAACCCGCCGGCGCGCGATGGCCGGCGGGTTGGGTTTTTGTGGATAAGTTTGAGTTTGGCCGTTGGCTGTGGATAAGCCGGTTTATTGGGGATGATCGGCGCGGAACAGCGTCCATTCCTCCACCGTGCGGCCGTCCGGCAGCTGGCACAGCGCGTACTCATTGCCCTGGGCGTCTTTTTGCGGCAACAGCTTGCCGCCCTTTTCCCCGCAATACACGGAGGCCGGATTGGCCATGCCCACTGCGGGGCGCTCCGGCGGCTTGGTCTGGCTGCAGGCGCTCAGGCCCAAGAGCGCGGCGGCGCATATCAAGATTCTCATGCGGTTTTCCTTTCAGTATCAGGCCGACAACAGCTTGCCGGATTTGAAGGCCTCGCGGCTGGCCACCTTGGCCAGCGACAGGCCGGTGGTGGTGTAGGTGCGGGCGCTGGTGGCGTACAACATGCCGGGGCGGTTGGCGCGGATCTCGCTGCAGCGGTCGCCTATCGGGTCTATCACCTCGGCCAGCAGTTCGCCGCTGGCCACCTCGCTGCCCGGTTGGGCGTGATACACCACCACGCCGGCGTGCGGTGCGTACAGGTTTTCCGAGCCGGCCAGCGGGGTGGCCGGGAAGGGCAGTTCCGGCTGCGGCGGCGCGGCTTCGGCGATCACGCCGCGGTGGCGCAGGAAGTTGAGGATGCCTTCCGCGTCCCGGCGCGCGTAATCGTGATGGACGTCGATTTCGCCGCGCAGTTCCACCGTCACCGCCAGGCAGGCCATGTCGATCTGGACGTCCAGGCCCTCGGCCGCCGCCAGGTCGCGCAGCTGCCACCACAGCTGGCCGCAGGCTTCGTCGAAGGGATGGTCGCCGGAATCGGTGGCCAGCAAGGTGGCGCAAGCGCCCAGGTAGCGCGACAGCGGCTCGCACTGTTCCCACAGCGGGGTGCCGGTGTACAGGTGCAGGCCGGCGCGGCAGTCGCAATGCAGGTCCAGCACCACGTCGGCGTCGAAAGCCAGCTTCATCAGCGTGTGGCGCAGCGATTGCAGCTCGCTGTCGGCGCGCAGCGCGCCCAATTGCTGGCGCGCCTCCGCGCGGATCAAGGCGGTGTTGGCCTTGCCGTCGCGGCCCAACTGCGCTTTCACCGCCTCGAAAATGGGCTCGGACAGCACCGGGTAATAGCGGTTGAAGTTCTGACCGCTTTGCAGGTCGAAACGCCCCAGCGGCTTCTCGCTCTGGTTCTGGTTCAGGCCTATGGGGTTGGCCACCGGCACCAGGATCACCTCGCCGCGCAGCAGGCCGGCGGCGTCCAGCCGCTGCAAGCCTTGCTTCAAATGCCAGGCGGTCAGCATGCCGGGCAGCTCGTCGGCGTGCAGGCTGGCCTGGATATAGATTTTCTGGCCGCTTTGCGGCACGCCGAAATGGAAGCTGGTCAGGTCGCGCTGGCTGCCCAGGCTGGGCGACAGCAAGGGCTGGCGGTGGGTGTACATGGGTTCTCCTCTTGCGGTGTGCGGCTCTGTCGTCGAATCTTATGCCAAACCGGCCCGGGCAAGATAGGGCCGCCGAGCGGACATGCGTTGACGAACGAGCATGCCCCCCGGACAATCATGGCTTTTGCCATTCCACGCCCGCGCGCGTGGTGGAGTGCCTTTGGATTCTCTCTCCGACTTCTTCCAGCCCGGCATCGAGCCCGCCTCCTTGCAGGCGGTGTCGCGCCTGACCGGCGCCTGGCCTTATCTCGCCGTCTTCGTCACCCTGTTCCGCGGCGGCGACGAAGAAGTGCTGATGCGGCTGCTGGTGTTGCGGGAACTGGGCGGCCGCGCCGAAGCGCCGCTATGGACGCCGCAGGAAATCGCCCAGCGTTTCGCCTATCTGAACGACACCAAGCTGGCCACCATCCTGGGCCGGCTGCGCGAGGGCGGCCTGCTGGTCTACGACAGCGACGGCGGCGTTTACCAGTTGTCCGAGGGCGCGCGCGTCGCGCTGGCGGCGCTGGCCACCATGGTGGATTTCGCCGGCGACGACGTGGAGCTGGGCTATCTGACCAGCCAGGTGGCCGCCGGCCAGGCGGTGGGCCAGGTTTCCGACGAAGCGCTCAAACACCTGCTGGCGCGCCTGAACGAGCTGTACGCGGAATTTGAAGAAGCGCTGGAATCGCAGTCGGAGTTCCGCATCCGCGCCGCCCAGCACCGCCTGGAGGCGGTATGGCGCTGGGTGGCCAAATCCACCGAGGTGGTCAAGAGCCTGACCCAGGACGACACGCTGAGCCTGCTGGTGCTCAACCAGGCCCAGGCCATCGCGCTGGCGCAAAGCCGCATGCTGGCCCTGGCCGGCACGTTTGAGCGCCGGCTGGCGCAACTGGCCGCGCAGCGCGTGCATCTGGGCGGCTCCGGCCTGACCTCCACCGACATCGCCGACTGGCTGCGCCGCATGGCGGCCGGCCAGCTGGCGCACAAGCTGGACGCCTGTCTGTCCATCGCCCCCGAGCCCGCCTTCCTGTCCACGCCGGAGCTGGCCGACGTGGCCGAATTCGAACTGCTAGCGCGCGAGCGCGCCAAGGCCGGCTCCATGACGCTGCCGGGCGGAGAAGCCGCGCCGCTGGCCGACGCGCCGGAAATGGAGCGCCTGCTGGAGGCCGAGGCCATGTACGACGCCTTGCTGGAACTGGGCATGTCCGGCGCGGCCGACGCCCACATCAGCCAGGCGGTGCTGGCCGACAGCTACAACGAAACCGCCTATCGGCTGTCGCTGCTGTCCCTGATCGGGGATCCGGAAACCAGCAACGACCAAAGCATTGTCGCCGCGCTGGCCAAGCTGCCGTTCAGTCTGCAAGGCGGCGAGAGCGTGATCGAGCCGGACCACCCGGAAGTGGCGTCGCTGTCCGACGCGCGACTGGTGGCCGCGGCCCAAAAAGGTTCTTAATGGAAACAGAAATCAAAACCCTGACCGCCCGTCTGTTGGCGCACCGGGTGGTGCCGCGCGGCGACGCGCTGGCGAAGAAGGCGCTGCTGGACGACAGCTTCCGCCTGGAATTGGACAAGAGCCTGGCCGCCGTCGGCCTGCGCCTGGTGGAGAACCCCTACGCCGAGCACGTGGCCGTGGCGCTGCTGCCGGAAATGACCGAGCCGGTGTTCGGCTCCGGCGACGCCTGGCTCAACAATAATCTGGGCCTGCCGCGCGACGGCGTGGCGCTGCTGGTCATTCTGTGGTCGCTGATCATCCTGCCCAAGCGCGAGCGCCAGATCGCCCGCGTGGAAGCCGGCAAGGAAAATCAGAGCGATATGTTCGGCGCGCAAAAGCCGCTGGAAACCGGCGACGCCGTGTCCACCGGCGTGTCCGAGGACGCGCTCTACGCGGACTTCGGCAAGGCGCTGGGCGGCCGCACCCGCTTCAACGCCAACCTGGGCCGCCTGGTCAACCTGGGCTTCATCGTGCGCCGCAACCGCTGGCTGGACGAAGGGCCGATGCTGGACCTGATGATCGACTACGCCCAGCTGGCGCCGCGCATCATCGAGGGCGCGCTGGCCGACGTGCTGCTGCGCCGTGAAGGCCGCGACGCGCTGGCCGACAAGCGCGCGGAAGCGGCCGAGGACGGCCTGGACGCCGCCGCGGAGGCGGACGACTCCGCCGGCCCGTTGTTTGACCTGCCGCCGGACGAGGACGCGGCCCACGAGGAGACGCGCTGATGTTCCAGATGAAATCGGTGGAAATGGTGCACTGGGACTTCTGGCAGCGGCTGACCGTGCCGCTGGACGCGCAGATCGTCACCATCATCGGCCCCAACGGCTCCGGCAAGACCACCTTGCTGGACGCGATGCGCACCCTGCTGGCGATCAAATGCTCGGGCAAGCGCGATTACAAGCGCTACGTTCGCAACAATAAGGAACCCTTCGCCTATCTGCGCGGCGTGGTGGACAATCCGCGCCGCCCCAGCGGCGGCCTGTATCCGACGCCCTTCTTCCCCATCGTCGCGGACGCCGTCACCCTGCTGTGCCGGGTCAAGAAACAGGGCGGGGACTGGGTGCGCCACTACGCCATCCTGGACGACGACGTGCCGCTGGAGCTGGCCGAAGGCCAGGCCCAATGGATGGGCGTGCAGGAATACCGCCGCCGGCTGGAAATGGCCGGCCTGACCCCGGCGGTGGCCGAAGTGCTGGCGCTGGAACAGGGCGATACCGACAAGCTCACCGAATACAGCCCGCGCCAGCTGCTGGACCTGGTGTTCCAGGTCTTCGGCGACAAGGACGTGCTGGACAACTACCAGCGCGCCCGCGACGAGCAGCGCGCCACCGAGCTGGAGCTGGAATCGCTGAGCCGTCAGGAAGAAGCGCTGCAGACGCGGGTGGAAACCATGAAGACCCGCGCCAACCGCTATCTGGAATGGCGGCAGTTGCAAACCGGCATCGCCCGGCTGCGCGACGAGGCGCTGCCGGTGCTGGCCTATCTGGACGCCAAGTCCGCGCTCGGCAATGTCTGGAAAAACTACCGCGGCAACTTCCACACGCTGAACCAGGCCCAGGGCGAGCACGCCGACACCCTGCAACTGGTGGCCAAGCTCAAGGCGGCGGAAGTGGCTGCCGACGCCTCGCGCAAGGCGGCCGAAACCGCCCGTGTCGGCGCGCAGGAAGCCTTTATGGCGGCCAAGGGCGAACACGCCGGCGTGGCCGGCCAGCTCAAGGAACGGGACCGGCTGCAAGCCTTGGCCAGCAAGGAATACGGCGCCGACGCCGCCCAACTGGCCGACAAGCTCTCCGCCTTGCGCGGCGAAGCCGAGCAATTGAAAGACGGCCTGCGCGAACTGAAAAAGCAGCGCCAGGACAGCTCCCAGCACCTGGAGGCGCTGGAGATAGGCCGCGGCCGCGCGCCGGAAGACGTGCGCCAGTTCAAGGCCGCGCTGGACGAGGCCGGCATCGGCCACCTGATGTTGTCCGACATCGTGGAAGTGCTGGACCCCAACTGGCAGGCGGCGGTGGAAGCGCTGTTGCGCGGCTATCGCCACGTGGTGCTGCTGGAGCGCGAATCCGACCGCCGCGAAGCCTGGCGCATCGGCGAGAAACTGCGCTACCGCCACTTCGTGGTGCCGGAGCGCAGCAGCCCGCCGCGCGCCAACGCCGGCAGCCTGATGGAAGTGGTGCGCTTCTCCGCCGACGCGCCGGAATGGCTGTATCGGCAATTGAACAGCGTCAGCCGCGTCGACGACGCCGAGCAGGGCGCCGACGTCAGCGGCGACTGGATCACCCGCGACGGCTATTTCCGCGAACGCCGCGGCGCGCGCCACATCGGCGTGCCGGCGCATGAGTTCGCCTTCGGCGAAGCCGCCCGACAATCGCGGCTGCTGGCGGTGCGCGAGGCATTGAAAGCGCTGAACACCCGCATCCTGGCCGATGAAGAGCGGCTGGTGGCCGCCACGCGCGAAGCCGCCGGCCTGGCCGAATACCTGGGCGGCATGGACGCCATCCGCCAGCTGGACAGCCGCGCCGAGGAGTTCGCCGCGCTGGAAACGCGCAAGCAGGGGCTGGAAAGCGAAATCGCCCGCCTGGGCGCGGCGCTGGGCCTGGTCAGCGCGGAGAAGGAAGCCGCCGACCAACGCTACAGCGACGCAAGGCTGGCGCACGACCGCGTCTGCCAGCGCGAACAGGACAGCCTGGCCGCCTTCCGCCAAAAACAGCAGGAAGTGGAGCAGGCGCGCCGCCAAGTGCGCCGCCTGCTGTCCGAGCTGCGCGAATGGGCGGAGCGCTTGCCCGATGCGGCGCTGGCGGCGGATAACGTCGCGGCGCTCGAAAGCGAGTTCGACACCGCCGCCGACGCCAAGCACCAGCTCAATTACTTGGAAGAGAGGCTGCAAAGCGGAGACTGGGAGCAGGACGAAGCCGTGTTGGCCCTGAAGGACAAGCTGGTGGAAGACCTGACCGGCCTGGACCGCGAGCGGCAGCGCCGTCAGAGCGAAGTGGACCGCTCGCGCGAACTCACCGACGAAGCGCGCGCCGCCTATATGGGCAAGCTGCGCGCCACCGTCCGCGTCTACGGTCAGAACGTCAAGCGCCTGGGCGAACTGGCCGGCATCCAGGTGGAAGTGGAACTGCCGCAGCTGTCCAACGACGACGCGGCGCTGGCCCAGGCCGGCCTGGTGCTCAAGTTCAACTTCGACCAGAAGGGCCTGATGGGCATGAACGACGGCGAAGCCTCCGGCGGCCAGCAGGTGATGAAGTCGCTGATCCTGCTGATCGGCCTGATGATGGACGAGTCCAACCCGTCCGGCTTCGTCTTCATCGACGAGCCGTTCGCCCACCTGGACATCTTCAACATCGACCGCGTCGCCGGCTTCCTCAAAGCCACCGAGGCGCAGTACCTGATCACCACGCCCAACACCCACAACATCAATATCTTCGCGCCGTCGGAGCTGACGCTGGCCACCCGCAAGAAGCGGCCGGGAGAGCAATGGGCGCCGCCCATTCTGCAAACCCGCCGCCGCGCGGACGGCGGCGAACCGGCTTGAGCAGACTGCGCAGCCGCCCCTAGGGGCGGCTTTTGCTTGTTAGCATGGACAGACCCTAGCTCTGTCAGGAGAGCCCATGTCCAATTATCGACGCGACCGCAGCGCCGGCGGCAGCTGGTTCTTCACCGTCAACTTGGCTGATAGGCGACAGCGTTTGCTGCTCGACCATGTTGAGGCCCTGCGTGAAGCTTTCCGTTACACCTTGCGCCGCCATCCCTTCCGGGTTGAGGCCATCGTGATCATGCCCGACCACCTGCATACGGTGTGGACTCTACCGGCTGTTGACGTGGATTACCCTCTGCGTTGGCGTTTGATCAAAACCATGTTTACCCGATCATTGCCGGCGGTAGAGCGAATCTCCGCTTCGCGCCGTGGCAAGGGCGAGCGACATGTCTGGCAGCGGCGTTATTGGGAGCACCGTTTGCGGGATGAGCAAGACTTTGCCCGCCATATCGATTACATCCACAACAACCCGCTCAAACATGGCTACGTCTCCGCACTTGCGGACTGGCCATGGTCTTCCTTCCATCGTTACGTGAGGCATGGCGTGTTGCCGGAAGATTGGGCCGGGGGAGATGGCGAGGGCACCGAGTTTGGGGAGCGGGGGGATTCGATCACAAGGAGTGAGTAGATAGACCCAGCTTCCGTACGGTTGCGCTCCATCCTCGCCACTACGAGCGGCGCGTAGGGAGGGAGGAGCCGCAGGCGATGCCCGCCAATGATCCGCAATCAAACAGGCCGGCGATGTCGAGCGCGTTTCCGCGTGGGTATCGCTTCGCTCCACCCACCCTACGGCGAGCGGTGCGTGGGGTCGGCGGAGCCGTAGGCGATGCCCGCCAATGATTAGCAATCAAACAGGCCGGCGATGTTGAGCGCGTTTCCGCGTGGGTATCGCTTCGCTCCACCCACCCTACGGCGAGCGGCGCGTAGGGTGGGCGGAGCCGTAGGCGATGCCCGCCAATGATCCGCAATCAAACAGGCTGGCGGCGTCGAGCATGTTTCCGCGTGGGTATTGCTTCGCTCTACCCACCCTACGGCGAGAGGCGCGTAGGGTGGGTGGAGCCGCAGGCGATACCCGCCAATGATTAGCAATCAAACAGGCCGGTGATGTCGAACGCGTTTCCGCGTGGGTATCGCTTCGCTCCACCCACCCTAGGGCGAGCGGCGCGTAGGGTGGGCAGAGCCGTAGGCGATGCCCGCCAATGATCAGAAATCAAACAGGCCGGTGATGTCGAGCGCGTTTCCGCGTGGGTATCGCCTGCGGCTCCACCCACCCTACGGCGAGCGGCGCGTAGGGTGGGTGGAGCCGCAGGCGATACCCACCAATGGCTTGTCATCTCAAACAGGCTAATGAGCTGGGGGCATTGCCGTCGCTCACGGCTGGTTGTAGCTGTACTCGATGCCGTTGATCGTGGACTTGAAGCCGTAGCGCGGGAAGGCCGGGTTCGGCTTCTTGGCTAGGTAGGCGTCCGCCAGCGCCTCGGCCGCTTGCCGGTAGAACTTGATCTGGTTCTTGTTGTACCAGGGATCGTCGTGGGGATTGGGGCTGAATTTGTAGCTCTGGTCGCGGCCGCCGGCGATGTAAATGCGAATGCCGCGCGCGCCGGGGCCGGAGCCGCCGCTTTTTTGCTCCACATAGTTGAAGGTGATGCCGCTGTCCTTGTAATTGGGCAGGCTGCCGCTGATATTGGCTGCCAGCGCTCCGCCGGCGGTCAGCGACAGCGCGCTGACGGCGAGCAAGGCCGCGACGCGGCGGAACAGGAAGTTGAGTGGGGGATGCATGGCGCTCCTTTGGGTGATGGTTGAGAACCGTCGGCAAGCGAGCGGCCTTGCCGGCGAGGCGTTAGCGTCGTGAAATGGCGCTTAAATGTCGCCTATTTATACAAATGGCAATTATCTTTCATCTTTAAATGCCATTTGGATTGTGAAGATAGGCGAGCGCGAGGCTATCAGCAAGCGCCGCATGCCAGTCCTTAAGGCCGGGCGGCGAGAACGCGCTGATGAGGCGTTTGCGCGGCGGGTCGCGCTTGGACGGCGGATGGCGTCCCGCCGCCTCTGGCCTATGCTGAGAGGGAGGCATGAGCGTTGTGGGAAAGCGGGTTTGAAATGGAAGAACGCGATTTGGTGAGCAGTGCCATCCCCATGGCGCAACTCAAGCTGGAACTGCGCCCGAACGGCGTTTTGCGGATTGCGGTGTACGAGCTTGACGATGAGGAGCCGTTTTTCGTTTACGAGGCCAGCGATGACTTCGATCCCGAGGCGGTGCTGAGCGTCGCGGAAAGGCGGCTGGACCCGGTGCGGCTGGCCGTCTTCAAGCATGTGTTCTTCCCGGCTCAGGACGATGTCGAGGATGGACGGGAAGAGGGCGATAGGTAGAGAACTTCCGAGCAGCTTCGTCCATTGCAGGCCAACACCCGCCCAGGCGGGGTGTTATTTTTACGCTGATCGCCATGGCCTTGACCCTGATGGACAGGCAAGCAACAATCCTTGCCGTGCTGCCGCCATAGCAGCACCGGGAGTGGAAACCCGTATTGCTGTTAAGAAGGCAGACGCGTTGTATGCGCGCGTCTGAGCCATTCCACGTCTGCAAGGCGGGGGGTGGCAGGGAGGCCTAGCGCCTGCCGATTGCCTTCTTGTCGGTTTTCCACCCCTGCCGCCTGCCCGCCACCCGAGTGGAAACGGGTGCCGGGCCGATCTTTTCGAAGAAGGAGGCCCCATGCTCATCCGCTATTTGTCTCATTTCTTATTACCGTCCCCCTTGCCGTCTCCGCACTCTGAGGAGGCCCGGCCATGACTGCGCTGCCGCTTGCCGCTTCTTCCCTGAGTCCGCGTCAAGACGCCCAAAGCCCGCCTGGGGGCGGGCTTCGGGTACTGATGGATGGCCCGGTCCCGGAACCGGGCGCATGCGCTTAGCGCAGGTTCAACGCTTTGATCGCGTTGTTGATTTCATCCGCCAGGCGCACTTCCTGACCCAGCTGCTCGTGCCATTGCTGGTTCTGGAAGAAGGCGTAGCGCGCCTTGGAGTTGTTGCCGGCTTGCCAGCCGTCTTTCAGTTGGCCGTCGAAGAAGAACTGTTCCAGCAGCGCGTGGCCGGCCGCGTGGGCCTGGTTTTGCGCGTGCTGCTCGTGCAGGCGCGGCGCGCCCACCAGATGCAGTTCGATATCGCGGCCCTGCTCTTCGTAGCGGCCCTGGATCGGGTGCTCGAACACCAGCGGCTGCAGCGTGGCGTGGGTGATGGTGGCGCGGCCGGTGATATGGCGCGACGGGGTGTACACGGTCAGATCCAGCCGCAGGTTCAGGCCGCCCGCCTGGCCGGGTTTGTTGACGTTGTAGCTGACGATGAACAGGCCGGATTTTTGATCGCGATCGATAGTCATGTTTGGACTCCTTGAGATCAATAACATCAGAGAAGTTGGAGCGTCCGGTGGGACGCCCAGGCCCAATGGCGATGTGCGAGCCGCGGCGGTAACCGCTGCTGCCCTGTAGTTATATAACCTTTAATTTTATTTTCTGCCGTACTTAATGGCAGTTGGAAATAAAGAGGAGATGGGGCTTGCGCGCGGGCTTAGGGAGGGGAGGGGCAGGAAAGCGCGCCGCCGGGGCCGGCGGCGCGAGGGAAAATCAGGCTTGTTGCTCAAAGCGCACAGGCTGTTTGCCCAGGCGCTTGGCCCGCACCACCACGGTGCCGGCGATCTTGTCGTGCCAGCCCTGTTTGCGCGCGTCCAGGCCCACCCAGATCAGGCCCAGCAAGAAGGGGAAGCAGGATACGAAGTAGCCGAGATAGCGCAGCGCCGCCTGTCCCGGCGTCATCGGCGCGCCGGTTTTGGCGTCCACGATGCGAGCGCCCAGCAGCATTTTGCCCGGCGTGCTGCTCTTGAACCACCAGAAAGCCAACACCGCCGCCGCCGGCAGGACCCAGTTGACCATCAGGCCGGCCAGCGGGCTCAACTCGAAGCCGCCTTGCATCATGAAGGCCTGCATCGTCCAGCCGTCGCCGCTTTCCGCCACGCGGCGGGTTTCGCCGCCGCCGCCGGCCAGCAGCCAGATCGCCGGCGCCAGGGCCAGGCACAGCAGCAGGGTGTCGATCAGGCTGGCCAGCACTCGCAGCCAGAAGCCGACGTATTCCAGTTCTTCCGCGCCGTCTTGCATCTTCAATCCTCCAGATTGGGTTTGTGCTTGGCCGCCACGCGCAGATAGTGTTCGGCGGAGTATTGGAAATAGGCCAGCTCTTTGTCGGTCAGCGGCCGCGCCTGCTTGACCGGGTTGCCCAGATAAAGATAGCCGGACTCCAGCCGCTTGCCCGGCGGCACCAGGCTGCCGGCCCCGATCAGCACCCGCGGTTCTATCACCGCGCGGTCCAGCACGATGCTGCCGATGCCGACCAGCACTTCGTCGCCTATGGTGCAGCCGTGCAGGGTGACGTGGTGGCCGATGGTGACGTTGCGGCCTATCACCAGCGGCGCGCCGACGGGGTCCGCTGCGCTTCTGTGGCTGACGTGCAGCATGGCGAAGTCCTGGATGTTTGAGTTCTCGCCTATGCTGATGGCGTTGACGTCGCCGCGTATCACCGCACAGGGCCAGACCGACGCGCCCTCCGCCAACGAGACTTCGCCGATGACCACGGCAGCCGGGTCGATGTAGCAGCTGTCGTGGATCTGCGGCTGATGCCCGTCATAAGGGCGGATATTGCTTTTCATCGGTCTGTCCTCATCTGAAATCGGGTAAAGTTCCTATCATACCCCCACAGGATGCCAATATGAGCCAGAACCCCTTGCTGGACTTTTCCGGACTGACCCGTTTCGCGGAGATCAAGCCGGAGCACATTTCCCCCGCCATCGACGAATTGCTGTCCGCCGCGCGCGCCGCGGTGGCGCGGCTGACCGCGGAGCAGGGCGCGCCCAGCTGGGAAAGCTTTGTCGATCCGCTGACCGACGCCACCGAGCATCTGGGCCGCGCCTGGGGCGTGGTGGGCCATCTGAACGCGGTGGTGAACACGCCGGAGCTGCGCGAGGCCTACAACAGCAATATCCCGAGAATTTCCGAGTTCTGGACCGAGATGGGCCAGAACCTGGAGCTGTTCGCCCGCTTCAAGGCGCTGGCGGCCAGCCCGGAGCACGCCGGCTACAGCGCGGCGCGCAAGAAGATCGTATCCAACGATCTGCGCGATTTCCGCCTGTCCGGCGCGGAATTGCCGCAGGCGGAAAAAGAGCGCTTCGCCGCCATCCAGACGCGGCTGGCGGAGCTGTCCGCCAAGTTCGAACAGAACGTGCTGGACGCCACCGACGCCTTCAGCCTGTATATCGAGGACAAGGCCGAGCTGTCCGGCGTGCCCGAGGATTCGCTGGAACTGTTCGCCGCCGCCGCGGCCGGCGACGACAAGAGCGGCTACAAGATCACGCTGCAATTCCCGTTCTACTTCCCGGTGCTGCAGTACGCGGACAACCGCGCGCTGCGCGAAAAGCTGTACCAGGCCAATGTGCAGCGCGCGTCGGAGTTCGGCCCGGCCGAACGCGACAACAGCCCCATCATCCGCGAAAAGCTGAAACTGGCGCGCGAAGAGGCCCAGCTGCTGGGCTTCGCCAACTTCGCCGAACTGTCCTTGTTCACCAAGATGGCGGAAAGCCCGGAACAGGTGATCGCCTTCCTGCGCGACCTGGCCGCGCGCGCCAAGCCGTTCGCGGTCAAGGACCGCCAGGAACTGGAGGCCTTCGCCGCCGCCGAACTGGGCCTGGCCAAGCTGGAAGCCTGGGATCTGGCCTACGCCGCGGAAAAGCTGCGCGTGGCGCGCTACGCCTTCTCCGAGCAAGAAGTGAAGCAGTACTTCCCGGAAAGCAAGGTGCTGCCCGGCCTGTTCGGCGTGGTGTCCACGCTGTTCGGCATTGAGGTGCGGCCTAGCAGCGCGCCGGTCTGGCATCAGGACGTGCGCTTCTTCGACATCCACAAGGACGGCCAACTGGTCGGCAGCTTTTATTTCGACCTGTACGCCCGCGACGGCAAGCGCTCCGGCGCCTGGATGGACGACGCGCGCGGCCGCCGCCGCAAGAGCGGCCAGGTGCAGACCCCGATCGCCTATCTGACCTGCAACTTCACCCGCCCGGTGGGCGACAAGCCGGCGCTGTTCACCCACGACGAAGTGATCACCTTGTTCCACGAGTTCGGCCATGGCCTGCATCATATGCTGACCCGCGTCGACGAACTGGGCGTGGCCGGCATCAACGGCGTGGAATGGGACGCGGTGGAGCTGCCCAGCCAGTTCCTGGAGAACTTCGCCTGGGAATGGGACGTGGTGCAGGGCATGACCCGCCATGTGGACAGCGGCGCGACCTTGCCGCGCGAGCTGTTCGACAAGATGCTGGCGGCCAAGAACTTCCAGAGCGGCATGGCCACGGTGCGCCAGCTGGAGTTCGCGCTGTTCGACCTGCAGCTGTACAGCGTTTTCGACGCCGACAAGGGCGATTGGCTGGCCCTGTTGGAAGAGGTGCGCGGCGAGGTGGCGGTGAACTTCCCGCCGGCCTACAACCGCTTCCCCAACAGCTTCAGCCACATTTTCGCCGGTGGCTATTCGGCCGGCTATTACAGCTACAAGTGGGCGGAAGTGCTGTCCGCGGACGCCTACGCGGCCTTCGAGGAGGCCGGCGGCGCCAATGCGGACACCGGCAAGCGCTTCTGGGACGAGATCCTGGCGGTGGGCGGCAGCCGTCCGGCGCTGGAATCCTTCCGCGCCTTCCGCGGCCGCGATCCGCAGATCGACGCCTTGCTGCGCCATTCCGGCATGGTGGAAACAGTTTGAAACGGCCGTTTTATGCTGAGGGAAAAATATTCCGGGCTTTGTCGGAACTCTTGTGAAGCGCCGCGGCTCTAATTTTTTGCTCAGTGGGTTATCTCCAGAGCAGCAAGCGAGCCAGACGCATATCAGGGTAGATTGATATAGTGTCTATTGCGCGCCTCCGTGTAGACGGAGGCGCCTTTTTTTTGCCGCGGATCGCGCGGCTAAAAAGATTCAGTCGTCCCGCTCTGGTTTGGCGGGCGGCGTCAGCGGCTGCAGGGTGTGGCGGTGCTGGAAGGTAGGGGTCCGCATCGAGAACGGCGGGGTCAACGGCGCCAGACGAGGGCGGTTGGGGTTGCGCGTCGGGCATAATGCCTGTTGCGCGTCGTGCTGCTTGTGCTTGATAGTCAAGAACTTGCTCCGGTTACGACGACGCTTTCGATCATAGGCCGGGGTTCCGGGCCTTGGCAAATTCCCGTCGTCCGGCTGTTGTTTATTTGTTTAAACACTTTTGTTTAATCAAGCATCAAATAATCGACGCCATCGACTGTCGCCGCCCAAAGCTTGGCAGTGCCGCGCGCTGCGGTTATGGTGTCGGCCTTTGCATGAAAAACATTTGGAGAGCTCGCCGATGCGTTTTGCCACCTGGAACGTCAATTCCCTCAAGGTCCGCCTGCCGCAGGTGATCCAATGGCTGTCGGACAGCCCGGTGGACGTGCTCTGCCTGCAAGAGCTGAAAATGGATCAGGACGTGTTTCCCTTGGCCGAGATCGAAGCGGCCGGCTACCGCGCGGCCTGGTTCGGCCAGAAAACCTACAACGGCGTGGCCATTCTGGTGCGCGCGCCGCTGGAGCTGGAAGACGTGGTGCTCGGCATCCCCGATTACGGCGACGAGCAGCGCCGGGTGATCGCCGCCACGGTGAACGGCATCCGCGTGATCTGCGGCTATTTCGTCAACGGCGAGGCGGTGGATTCGCCCAAGTATCCGTACAAGCTGGAGTGGCTGGCCAATCTGGAGCGCTATGTCGCCGCGGAGCTGCAACGCCACCCGCAGTTGCTGCTGTTGGGCGATTACAATATCGCGCCGGAAGACCGCGATGTGTACGATCCGGAAAGCTGGCACGAACAAGTGTTGTGCAGCACGCCGGAACGCGAATCCTTCCGCCGCCTGATCGCGCTGGGCCTGAGCGACAGCTTCCGCCTGTTCAATCAGGAGGAGAAGCAGTACAGCTGGTGGGATTACCGCGCGATGATGTTCCGTCGCAACAAGGGCGTGCGCATCGACCACATCCTGGTCAGCGACGCCTTGAAGCCGCGCGCGCTGGAATGCGTGATCGACAAGGCGCCGCGCAAATGGGAGCGTCCGTCCGACCACACCCCGGTGGTGCTGACCCTGGCCGATTGAGCCTAAAGGCCGGCCGCGGCCGGCCTATCCGCCAGCTTTCTTGGCTTGCCTCAAAAATATCGCCGGCCGGTTTTGCTAGTCTGGAGCTTTCTTGCTTTCAGATGGCTGCGCGATGACCCAAAACCACCCCAAACTGCCGGTAGACCCGTATTACGAGGGCGTGCCGGAATACATGACCCAGGTGTACGACTGGGCTTACGTCAACCCGCGCAAGGCCGGCTGGCTGGATCGCAACCTGGTGGTGCGCGTCTTGTTGTTCTTCAACGATCAAAGGCTGATGCGCGCCTATCTGGAGCAGATCCGCCCCGGCGACAAGGTGTGGCAGGTGGCCCATGTCTACGGCGACCTGGTGCAGCGCGCGGCGGACCGGGTGGGCGGGGACGGGCGTTTCGTGCTCACCGACATCACGCCGGTGCAGATAGAGCACGCCGAGCGCAAGCTGCGCGATCGCCCCCAAGCCGCGGTGGTGCGCGCCAACGCCGGCAACCACCGGCTGGAGTCCGACGATTTCAACTTGATCTGCAGTTTCTTCCTGCTGCACGAGGTGCCGGATCATCTGAAGCGCGCCATCGTCGACAATATGCTGTCCCAGGTGCCGCCCGGCGGCCGCGCGGTCTTCGTCGACTACCATAGGCCCAAGCCGTGGCAGCCGATAGGCTGGCTGCTCAAATGGGTGAACCGCGTGCTGGAGCCGTTCGCCGAGGCCTTGTGGAACCATGAGATTCGCGACTACGCGCAAGAGGCGGACGGCTTCGACTGGAGCAAGCGCACCCTGTTCGGCGGGGTGTACCAGGTGACGACGGCGAAGAGGAAGCCTTGAGGGCGCGCCGTACTTGACGTTACACGGGCTTACAAGCGACTAACAGACCCGGGACGGGGGCAGGGCTAGGATACATCTCAAGGAAGCGCCGAATCCGGCGCGATGTGATCGGTGAACGGGAGCCCAAGGCTCCCAAGCCTGAAACTGGAGATGCATCATGAACAAACTGACTCTGCTTGCCCTGACCGCCGCTTTCGGCCTGAGCTCCGCCGCTGGTTTCGCCGCCGAAACCGCCAAGCCGGCCGCTTCCGCTCCGGCAGCCAAAATGGCTCCGGCCGCCAAGAAAGCTGAAAAGCACCCGGCCAAGATCCACCACGCCAAGAAAGGCGAAAAGGTAGCCGCTTCCGCTCCGGCGCAAAAAGCCCAGGCCGCCAAGGCTGAAGCGTCCGCTCCGGCCAAGGCCAAGCACGCCGCCAAGAAGCCGCACGCCAAGCATGCGAAGAAGGCCGCTTCCGCCGCCGCCCAGAAAGCCCAGGCCGCCAAGGCTGAAGCTTCCGCTCCGGCCAAGAAGCACGCCGCTAAAAAGCCGCACGCCAAGCACGCTAAAAAAGCCGCTTCCGCTCCGGCGCAGAAAGCCCAGGCCGCCAAGGCCGAGGCCTCCGCTCCGGCCAAGAAAGTAGAGAAAAAGGCCGCTCAACACAAGAAGCACGCCAGCAAGGCCAAGAAGGCCGCTGCATCGGCTGCCAAATAAACCGGACCTCGCGTCTGGCTCGCTAAAAAAAACAGGCCCCTCAGGGAGGCCAAGACTCAAAGGAGGCCGCGGCCTCCTTTTTCTTTTTGAACGGGACCGCCGGCAGGACAGGCGCGCCCGGCGGCCTTATGCTGTTACACTCAAACGCTTCGATGCCGGCCGCATGCCCGGCTTGAAACCGCTTTCGTCCATTGATTTCGCGCTTAAGGAGCTTCCATGCTAGCCGCCCCGCAAGTTTCCGCCTTCCTGCCGCCGCGCCGCATTCTGATGGGGCCGGGCCCGTCCGACGTTTATCCGGAAGTGCTGGCCGCCCAGGCCCGCCCCACCGTCGGCCATCTGGACCCGCTGTTCGTCGGCATGATGGACGAGGTGAAAAGCCTGCTGCAATACGCGTTCCAGACCGCAAACCCGATGACGGTGGCGCTGTCGGCGCCGGGTTCGGCCGGCATGGAAGCCTGCTTCGTCAACCTGGTGGAGCCGGGCGAGAAGGTCATCGTCTGCCGCAACGGCGTGTTCGGCGAGCGCATGCGCCAGAACGTGGTGCGGCTGGGCGCGGTGCCGGTGCTGGTGGACAGCCCCTGGGGCCAGCCGGTGGATCCGGACGCGGTGGAGAGCGCCTTGAAAGCCAATCCGGATGCGCGCTTCCTGGCCTTCGTTCACGCCGAGACTTCCACCGGCGCGCTGTCCGACGCCCAGACGCTGTGCGCGCTGGCCAAACGCCACGGTTGCCTGAGCATCGTCGACGCGGTGACCTCGCTGGGCGGGGTGGAGCTGCGCGTGGACGAATGGGGCGTGGACGCGGTGTATTCCGGCAGCCAGAAGTGTCTGTCCTGCGTGCCCGGCTTGTCGCCCTTGTCTTTTTCGCCGGCGGCGGTGGACAAGCTGCAGGCGCGGCAAAGCCCGGTGCCCAGCTGGTTCCTGGACCAGACCCTGGTGATGGCCTACTGGGGCGGCGGCAAGCGCAGCTACCATCACACCGCGCCGGTGAACGCCTTGTACGCGCTGCACGAATCGCTGCGCCAGCTGGCCGGCGAGGGCCTGGAAGCGGCTTGGCGGCGCCACCGCGACATGCATCTGATTCTGCGCGACGGCCTGGAGAAGCTGGGGCTGAGGTTCGTGGTGGACGCCGCGGCGCGCTTGCCGCAGCTGAACGCGGTTTATATTCCCGAGGGCATAGACGACGCGGCCACGCGCAATCGTCTGTTGCAGGAGTACAACCTGGAGATAGGCGGCGGCCTGGGCGATCTGGCCGGCAAGGCCTGGCGCATCGGCCTGATGGGCTACGGCGCGCGCCGCGAGAACGTGGCGCTGTGCCTGAAGGCGCTGGAGAGCGTGTTGAAGTAAGCGCGGCCTGTGTCCGGCGGGCGCGCGTCAGCGCGCGCCGCGCCGCCGGGAGATGAAAAACGCCATCCGCGAAGGATGGCGTTTTTGCTGCCGCGGGAGGCGGATCGGCTTATTTTTCGACGAAGGCGCGTTCGATCGCGTAGTCGGCCGGTTCGCCCATGCGCGGGGATTCCTTGAAGCCCATGCCGTTCAGGATCTCGCACAGATCGTGCAGCATGGACGGGCTGCCGCAGATCAGCGCGCGGTCGTGTTCCGGGTTCATTTGCGGCAGGCCGATGTCGGCGCACAGCTTGCCGCTGGTGATCAGGTCGGTCAGCCGGCCCTGATTGCGGAAGGGCTCGCGGGTCACGGTCGGGTAGTAGATCAGTTTCTCGCGCACCATCTCGCCGAAGAATTCGTTTTCCGGCAGTTCTTTGGTGATGTAGTCGTGGTAGCCCAGCTCGCTGACCCAGCGCACGCCATGGGTCAGGATCACTTTGTCGTAGCGCTCGTACACGTCCGGGTCTTTGATGATGGACATGAAGGGGGCGAGGCCGGTGCCGGTGGACAGCAGGTAGAGGTTTTTGCCGGGCAGCAGATTGTCCTGCACCAGGGTGCCGGTGGGCTTCTTGCTGATCATCACGGTGTCGCCCACCTTCAGGTGCTGCAGGCGGGAGGTCAGCGGACCGTCCTGCACCTTGATGCTGTAGAACTCCATGTGTTCTTCGTAGTTGGAGCTGACGATGGAGTAGGCGCGCATCAGCGGCTTGCCGTTGACTTCCAGACCTATCATCACGAACTGGCCGTTGATGAAGCGCAGGCCGGCGTCGCGGGTGCAGGTGAAGCTGAACAGGGTGTCGTTCCAGTGATGGACGGACAGGACCTTTTCGGAGGTCAGGTTGGGAGAGGACATAAGGTTTGCTGCTCGCTAATTTATGAAGTAGAAGCTCGAAAAGTATGGGGCCGATTTTAACCGGTTTGTCGCTTCGCCGCTTGTTCTTACTGGGCAAGGCCGGCGATATCGACGTTAAATTCAATTGGAACAGCATGTTAACCGACATTGCCGTCGCCGCCGAACGATTGTTTTCTGATGTGTTTATCGCTGCGCGTTATTTGTCCGCGACGCAATGAAAGAGGGCGTCACCGTGGCGGGACGCCCTCTCGGACAACTTACAGAGAAAGACTATGCGCTTTACCCTTGCAGAACCGCACGACCACCGCTTTACCGCAAGGCCGTTACCAAAGAGCGGGCTGTACAAGACAGCGCTACGACGATGCCGTGTCGTGGCGGCGCCGCCATCATGGCAGCTTGCCGCGCACCGTGTCCTTGATGGACATCACAGAAAGACCAACCGCTTCTTTCTTAATGGGCAAATCGACAAACGGTAATCACAAGTTTATTGACTCTGGATTTGGCGGACCGGCCTGGCCGGTGTTGCATGCGCTCCGTCTTGGAGGCTGGCTTGGCGTTGCGGACTGTGCCGATTTGGCTGGCCGTGTTTATTGGCCAATGCTCAACGCGTGGAAAACTGGATGGCCGCCGGCATACTGCCATGAAAGCATTCGGAACCCTCCCTGTCGTGTTGACCATTCCACTATAGACGCTGCCGTTCCCAATGCAAGCCGGCGGGCGGCGGCCTCAACTGGCCTTAGGGTCGGCCAGCGGCGCGTCCAGCGCCAGCCGAGCGGGCCGCAGATGTTGTTCGAACTGGCGGCTGGCGGCCTGCCAGGAGTAGCGCTCGGCGACGGCGCGCACATGGCCGCGGTCCAGTTCCAGCGCCTTCAGGCAGGCGGCGCGCAGGTCGGCGTCCAGCACGCCGGCGCCGCTGTCGCCGACCACGTCCAGCGGTCCGGCCACCGGGTAAGCGGCCACCGGCGTGCCGCAGGCCATCGCCTCCAGCAGCACCAGGCCGAAGGTGTCGGTCAGGCTGGGAAACACGAAGACGTCGGCGGCGCGGTAGAAGCGCGCCAGCTCGTGCTGGGGAAAGATGCCGGCGAAGTGGACGTCCTGATAGTGCTGCTTCAGCCGCGCCAGCTGCGGGCCGTCGCCCACCACCCATTTGCTGCCCGGCAACTCCAGCTTGAGAAAGGCCTCGATGTTCTTTTCCACCGCCACCCGGCCGATGTAGACGAAGCGCGGCGGCGCGGTGCCGTCCAGCCGCTCGCGCGGGCCGGGGCTGAACAGTGCGGTGTCCACGCCGCGGCTCCACAGCTTGACGTTGTGAAAGCCGCGGGCGCTCAAATCGTCGGCGATGGACTGGGTGGGCACCATCACGCAATGAGCGGCGTTGTGGAAGCGGCGCATCCAGGCGTAGCTGAGCGCCAGCGGCAGCCGGCAGCGGGCGTGTACGTATTCCGGAAAGCGGGTGTGATAGGCGGTGGAGAAAGCCAGGCCGTGGCGCAGGCAATAGCGGCGCGCAGCCAGGCCCAGCGGCCCCTCGGTGGCGATGTGGATGGCGTCCGGCGCGAAGGCGGCGATGCGGTCGGCCACTTTGCGGTAGGGAAACAGCGACAGGCGGATGTCGGGATAGGTAGGGCAGGGCAGGGTGCGGAAGGCCTGCGGGGTGATCATTTCCACCTGGTGTCCGAAGCCGGCCAGTTCGCGCGCGGTTTCGGTCAGCGAACGGACCACGCCGTTGACCTGGGGCAGCCAGGCGTCGGTGACAATCAGGATGCGCATGTCGTCTCCTTGTGGTCGGCTTGCGCCGTTTGGGCTTGCAAGGCGGCGGCCGGCTGTCCCATTTGGGTCCAGTACAGCACTTCCAGCCGGCCGTCGGCGTGTTCCACCAGCGCGGACAGGCTTTCCACCCAGTCGCCGCTGTTGCCGTAGAGAATGCCGTCGATGTCGCGCACCTCGGCCTTGTGGATGTGGCCGCAGATCACGCCGTCGTAGCCGCGCCGGCGCGCTTCGCCGGCGAGAATGGTTTCGAAATTGCTGATGAAGTTGACCGCGTTTTTGACCTTGTGTTTCAGGTACTGCGACAGCGACCAGTACGGCAGGCCCAGTTTCAGCCGCGCCCAGTTGAAGCCGCGGTTCAGTTCCAGGATCAGGGTGTAGAGGGTGTCGCCGACATAGGCCAGCCATTTGGCGTACTGGATCACGCCGTCGAATTCGTCGCCGTGCAGGATCAGCAGCCGCTTGCCGTCGGCGGTGCGGTGCTCGGCCTCCTGACGGATGGCGATGCCGCCGAAGTCCAGCCCGGCGTACTGGCGCGCCGCCTCGTCGTGGTTGCCGGGCACGTAGATCACCTTGGTGCCCTTGCGCGCCTTGCGCAGCACTTTTTGCACCACGTCGTTGTGGCTCTGCTTCCAGTACCAGGATTTTTTCAGCTGCCAGCCGTCGACGATGTCGCCGACCAGGTATAGGTATTCGGATTCGTGGCAGCGCAGGAAGTCCAACAGGTGGTCGGCGCGGCAGCCGGAGGTGCCGAGGTGGACGTCGGAAATCCAGATCGCGCGCAGTTGTCGGGCGCTGTCGGGGGCGGGGTCTGGCTGCATGGCGGCTCCGTCGGCCTGTGGACTGCTGGCGATGCTGACAGCGGCAGGTGACAGTCGCGTGAGATTTCGGTGACGACGCGATGAAATTTCTTGAGCGGGGCCTTTAAGATTGTCTTAAGCGCGCTCTGTTGCAATCGGGCATTGCGGCGGCGCTTGTGACGGCGGCGAGAGCGCGCTAGGCTGCCGGGATCTTGAACGCCCGGCGACGGGGAGACGGATATGCGGGTTTTGGTGGTGGAGGACGACGCTCAGATCGGCGACGGGTTGAAAATCGGCCTGGAGCAGCTGGGCTTTGTCGCGGACTGGTTTCGCGACGGCAAGCAGGGGCTGGCGGCGCTGAGCGCCGCGCCCTACGACGCGGTGGTGCTGGACCTGGGGCTGCCGGGCATGGACGGCATGGACATCCTGTCCGCCTGGCGGCGCGGCGGCCAGGACGTGCCGGTGCTGGTGTTGACCGCGCGCGACGCGCTGGCGGACCGCGTCGGCGGCCTGGACGCCGGCGCCGACGATTATCTGGTCAAACCGTTCGCGCTGAGCGAGGTGGCGGCGCGGCTGCGCGCGCTGCATAGGCGTCGACACGGCCAGAGCCACCCGGAATGGCGGCACGGCCGCCTCTGTCTGGATCCGGTGGCGCGCGCGGCCACGCTGGACGGCGCGCCGCTGGAGCTGACCGCGCGCGAACTGGCGCTGCTTGAGTTGCTGCTCAGCCACAAGGGGCGGGTGCTGCCGCGCGAACTGATCGAGGACAAGCTCTACGGCTGGGGCCAGGAGCTGGAAAGCAATGCGGTGGAGGTGCATGTGCACCATTTGCGCAAGAAGCTGGGCAGCGCCTTCATCCGCACCCTGCGCGGCGTGGGCTACACCCTGGGAGATCCGGCATGAGGGGACCGCGCAGCCTGCAGGCGCGGCTATTGCTGCTGCTGTTGCTGATCGTGCCGGCCATCTGGCTGGTGGCTTCCGCCACCGCGGCCTGGCTGGCGCACGAGGAGGTGGACGAGCTGTTCGACACCCAGATGGGGCAGTTCGCCCGCCAGCTGTTGCTGGTGGAGGTCAGCGAGAATTCGCTGATCGAGCTGCCCAAGCTCAAGCACCTGCTCAAGCACGCCGACAAGGGGCAGCTGGAAAACGACGATTTCGGCCTGGCGGTCTGGGACCGTCGCGGCAATCTCTTGCTTAGCGACGGCCGCGGCCGTCGCTTCGACTTCGAGCCGGAACGGCGCGGCTTCTACGATTACCGCGGCAAGGACAGCGATCACAACTGGCGGCTGATCTATCTGGCCGCGCCGGACGGTTCGCGGCTGGTGGCGGTGGGACAGAAACAGGGCTTGCGCCACGAGATGGTGTTGAAGGTGGTGTCCGCCCAGCTGCTGCCGTGGCTGGTGGGCCTGCCGGTGATGCTGCTGCTGATCCTGCTGGCGGTGCGCCGCGAGCTGGGGCCGCTCAAGCGCCTGGCCGCCGGCATCGCCCAGCGCGCGCCGGACGACAGCGAGCCGGTGTCGCGGGAGGTGCCGCGGGAGGTGCTGCCGCTGGTGGACGCGCTGAACGCCTTGTTCGCCCGCATCGCGGCCACGCTGGAACACGAGCGCCGCTTCACCGCCGACGCCGCGCACGAGCTGCGCACGCCGCTGGCGGCGCTGAAAGTGCAGGCCGAGGTGCTGGAGCTGCTGCCGGACGAGGGCCGCCGCCGGCACGCCATGCGGCAATTGATGTTGGGCATAGACCGCGCCACGCGCTTGGTGGAGCAGTTGCTGGCCCTGTCGCGCCTGGACCCCTTGAACGCGCCGCGCCAGGGCGAGCCCATCGCCTGGGCGGCCTTGACCGAGCGCGTGCTGGCGGAGATGGCTGCGGAGGCGGCGCTCAAGGGGGTGAGGCTGGAAACCGAATGGCGCTGCGTGCCGGAACGGGTCTTGCCCTTGAACGGAGACGAAACCCTGGTGGGCCTGATGCTGCGCAATCTGCTGGAAAACGCCGTCCGCTACGGCGCCGAGGGCGGCGAGGCGCGGCTGGTGCTGGCCGAGGACTCGGTCAGCGTGCTGGACCGCGGTCCGGGCGTGGCGGCGGAATGGCTGGAACGGATACGCGAGCGCTTCTTCCGGCCGCCGGGCCAGGACGTGGTCGGCAGCGGGCTGGGCTTGTCCATCGTCGAGCGGGTGGCGGAGCTGCACGGCCTGCGGCTGATTCTGGCCAAGCGAGACGGCGGCGGGCTGGAGGCCGGCTTGCGGCGGCGCTGAGAAGCTGTGCAAAGTCCGCTGCGCTTCGTGAGACGTGGCGCGGCGAGCGCAGCATTTGAAACGCTCATGCGGCATTCGTGCGTTCCGCTTTCTCAGCCGTTTTCGTCTTGCAGACGAGGCTTGGAGCAGGCTCTGGGACTGCGGCAATTCGCCGCATGGGAGCAGAGGGGGAATCCGGCTATGCTGGCGACGCTGGCCCTGACGCAGCCAGCGTTCTACATTTGGTTGCGGCCCGCCGGTTTCGGCGGGCTTTCTTTTTGTCTAGCTCGGGCGTTTAGGCGCGCCGAAGCGCATCAGCCAGAACAGCGCGTTGCAGACGCCGCCGGCCATCGCGCCCAGATAGAGGTTCATCAGGTCGTTGTACAGCAGCGGCTCGGCCAGCCGGGCGTAGACGAAGGTGACCACGCTGCCGCTGAAGGCGCCGGGCAGGAAGGCGACCAGGGCCAGCAGCCAGCGCGGCCAGCCTTGCTGCCAGCCGGCGATGGGCCGGGCCAGCAGCATGCGCAGCAGGCAGAGCAGCAGGCCAAAGCCCAGCGCCGGAATCGCGCCCATCAAATAAGCCATCATCGGCACCACGCCGCTGGCCAGCAAGGCCACCAGCGGACCCAGCAGGATGAACAGGGTCAGGCCGCAGGCGAGTATTTTCAGATAGGGCGTTTTCATCCGGCGGTGAAGTTTGGGCGGTGGCAAAAGGCCTCCAGCCTAGCAGACTGGAGGCATGGCGGCGAGAGGCCGCGGAATCAGAACTGTAATTGCACGCGGCCCCACACTGTGCGGCCCGGCTCGTTGACCTGCAGGGTGCGGTCGTAGCCGGCCACCATCGCGCCGCCTTTGCTGACGCTTTCGGCGTAGGCCTTGTTGAACAGGTTGTCGACGCCGAACAAGAGCTTGGCGTGCTTGTTCAGCTTCATGCCGCCGTCCAGCGACACCACGCCGAAGCCCGGGGTCGCGCCGATGTCGGTGCCGACGATATTGCCCTGGCCGGGCGCCACGCGGTCCTGGCGCTGCACGCCGCGCACGGTTAGGCCGGTCGCGTATTTGCCGTTGTCCCATTTCAGCGCCGCCTTGGCGTCCAGCGGCGGGGTCTGGCCCAGCGGACGGTTTTCATCGAGATTGGCGGCCCAGACCCAGGCCAGGCTGCCGGACAGCGTCCATTCCGGCGCGAAGCGCCAGCTGAGGTCGCCTTCGAAGCCGTAGCGGCGCGCGTCGATGTTGCGGGCCTTGCCGCCGATGGCGCCGGCGTCGCCTTCCACCAGAATGAAGTTCTGCACGCGGCTGGCGTAGGCGGACAGCGAGCCTTGTAGCTTGTCGTCGCGGTAGAGCAGGCCGGCGTCCAGTTGGCGGTTGGTTTCGCTGTTCAGGCTGTCGTTCTTGTTGCGCTCCCAGAAGTCAGGCGCGCGTTCGGCTTGGCCCAGGCCGACGTAGCGGGTCCAACTGCCCGCCGTGTGTTCGTAACGCAGGAAGCCGGCGTTGAGCTGGTACTGGGTTTCCTGGCGCGCTTGGGCCGGCTTGCCCATGGCCGCGGCCTTGGCCTCGAACACCGCCTGGGTCTGGTCGCGGCGCAGTCCGGCAATCAGTTTGCCGCCCGCGCCCAGCGGGTGGCTGGCCTCGGCGTAGACGCCGTGATTGTCGAAGCTTTGGTTGGGCGCGCGTGGCTGATCCACGTATTGGCCGACGTTGGGGCCTTTGCCCATGCGGCTGCGGTGGCGGTCGCTCAGCCAGTCGAAACCGGCGCTCACTTCCCAGTCGCCGAAGGCCATGTCGGCGGCCAGGCGGCCGGTGTCGGCGCTGCGGTCGGGATTCATCGCGGAACGGCTGGCCGGCGCGGTTTGCGGGCGGAGGGAGTAGTTGTCCATCACGTGGTCGACATAGCTGTGACCCAGTTGCAGCCGCAGCGCGTCCAGCCAGCCGCTGAGGTTGCGGCGCTCGGCCTTGAAGCTCCAGGCGTCGCGGTCGAACTGGCTGCCGTCCATGCCTCGGTCCGCGTAGGCGGCCTGGCCGCGGCTGCGGTCCAGAGCCAGTTCCAGCGTGGTGTCCCGGTCCGGGGTCAGTCCGGCGATCAGGGTCTGGCTGTCGCGGTCGAAGCTGGAGTGGACCTTGGCGCCGTTGCCGTCCTTGTAGTCGCCGCCGTGATTGCGGCTGGCGATGGCGCGCACATAGCCCAGGCTGGAGCCGAAGGCGGCGTCGGCGTAGGCGTCGTTGCGGTCGGCGTTGCCGCCGGTCAGGCTGCCGTTGAAGCGCACGCCGGCCTCGTCGAAGCGCTTGGTCTTGCGTTCGAAGTTGACGCCGCCGCTGATCAGGCCGGGTCCGAGCTTGACGCTTTGCGGGCCCTTGACCACGTTCACCTCGTCATAGGCGTCCGGATAGAGATAGGCGGTGGGCGGGTCCATGCGGCCGCCGCAGCCGCCGAACACGAAGTTGCCGTCGGCGAGGATGGCCAGGCGGGAGCCGCCCAGGCCGCGCAGCAGCGGGTCGCCGGAGGCGCCGCCTTTGCGGATCACGTTGAAGCCGGGCAGGCCCTTGAGCAGGCCGGCGCCGTCGGCCGACGGCAGCGGCTGGCGCGGCGCGCGCGGGTCCACCGACATTTTCAGCGGCTGCTCCGCCTTGGTGGCGGTGACCAGCACTTCCTCGCCGCGGAATTCCGGCAGTTCCTGAGCAAAGGCGTGGCCGACGGCGAGCGCCAGGGGAATCGGCAGCAAATACGGTTTTTTAGTCATTTTTTAGAAACTAACGTTAACAAATTTAGAGGTGACAATTCTAAGTTGCGAGGTGCGGCGGCCCAATGCGGCAAAGTGTCGCAGCGCCCCTGTTCGGCGCATGGTGATAAAGTGTCGGCCATGATTGCCGGATTCCCCGTTTCCTCCCCCCGCCTGGGCCTGACCGCTGACATCGCGCGCTCGGCGCGGCTGATAGGCTGGCTGCGCTGGCTGATGCTGCTGCTGGGCTCCACCGTGGCCTTGGTCTGTTGGTGGCAGCACGTCTACCTGCCCTGGCCTTTGCTGTCCCAGGCGCTGCTGACGCTGGCCGCGGTCAACGTCTGCCTGCCGTGGTGGCTGCGCCGCGGCGGCGACCCCTTGCTGGCCTTGCGTTTGGGCTTGTCCGCCGATGTGCTGGTGCTGACCGAGCTGCTGGCCTTCACCGGCGGCGCGGCCAATCCGCTGGCTTCGCTGTTTTTGCCGCCGGTGCTGTTCGCCGCGCTGTTGTCGCCGGGCCTGTTCGCCTGGGCGCTGGCGCTGGCCAGCGTCGCCGCCTATGGCCTGCTGTTCGAGTGGCATCTGAGCTGGCCGGTGGACCACGGCAACGCGCTGCACATCTTCTCCATGCATCTGACCGGGATGTGGTTGAGCTTCGCGCTGTCGGCGCTGTTGATCGCCGGCTTCGTGTCCTGGCTGGCGCGGCAGCTGGCCCTGCGCGAGGCGGCGCTGGCGACGGCGCGGGAAACCCAGCTGCGCGACGAGCAATTGCTGGCGGTGGGCATGCAGGCGGCCGGCGCCGCCCACTCGTTGTCCACGCCCTTGAACACCATGACGCTGCTGGTGGACGAGTTGCTGGCCACGCGGCAGCGGGACGCAGAGCTGATGGAAGACTTGCTGCTGATGAAGGCGCAGCTGGCCAACTGCGGCAGCGCGCTGGCGCGCTTGAAGCTGGGTTCGGAGTCCGCGCCGGGGGAGACCGCGCTGTTCGCGGCCTTGGCCGAGCGCCTGGCCGGCTGGCGCTCGCTGCGGCCGGACGTGAGGCTGGACTGGCAGACGCCGCGCGGGCCTGACCCGCTGGTGACGCTGGACCCGGCGTTCTGGCCAGCGTTTTTCAATCTGATCAACAACGCGGCCGAAGCCGGCGGCGGCGAACTGACGGTGGCGGCGCGGCTGGAGCAGGGAGCCTTGCTGCTGGACATCGTCAACCATCAGGGCTGTTTGACCGAGCAGCAGCTGGAGCGCGCCGGCCTGACCCCGCTGCCGTCCGACAAGCCGGTGGGCATGGGCCTGGGCGT
Organism: Chromobacterium sp. HL1; assembly: GCF_057418835.1. NCBI lineage: Bacteria > Pseudomonadati > Pseudomonadota > Betaproteobacteria > Neisseriales > Chromobacteriaceae > Chromobacterium > Chromobacterium sp. HL1. Next base: position 4,165,276 of record NZ_CP162399.1, on the reverse strand, counting down.
GATGCTGAGCCATGCGACGCTGGCGCGGCTGGGCGGTTCGCTGCGTTTGCTGAACCGGCCGGAGGGCGGCGTGCACGCGCAGGTGCGCCTGCCCTTGCTGGCGGACGATAAGGAAGGAGCCTGATGCTGGATTTTCTCTTGGTGGACGATGACGAGGCCTTCGTCGCCATTCTGGCGCGCTCCCTGAGCCGGCGCGGTTTTGAAGTGGCGGCGGCCCAAACCGCCGCGCAGGCCTTGGAATTGGCCGGCGACGCGCCGGCGCGCATCGTGCTGGATTTGAACCTGGACGGCGACAGCGGGCTGCGTCTGCTGCCGGCTTTGCTCGCCGCCTGCCCGCGCAGCGCCATTTTGATTCTGACCGGCTACGCCAGCATCGCCACCGCGGTGGAGGCCACCAAGCTGGGCGCGGTGCAGTATCTGGCCAAGCCGGCGACGGTGGACGAAATCCTGGCCGCCTTCGAACAGCAGCAGGCCAATCCCGAGCTGCCGCTGACGCCGCAGCCGATGTCGCTGCGGCGGGTGACCTGGGAGCATCTGCAACGGGTGCTCAGCGAAAACGACGGCAACATCTCCGCCACCGCCCGCGCCTTGAACATGCACCGGCGCACTTTGCAGCGGATGCTGGCGAAGAAGCCGGTGAAGAGTTGAAGCCAGGCCTGTTGCATTGCTACTGCGCGGCTGCCCGCCGCCAATGGGCTGGATGCGGATTGTAGCGGTCTTTGTTCTTCAATTACCGGATCATGACGAGGGTATAAATCCGGCTTGGCCGCGCCATCAGAAAAATTGATTGGAGCGTCCACTCTAGCCGCCGTATGGTGAATGTCCATAACCATGCCAATGGAGGGGACTACCATGCTTCGCGGACAGATGATGGACCGGCCTTTGCTGATTTCCGACTTGCTGCGCCACGCCGAAACCTACCATGGCGACACGCCCATCGTGTCGCGCACCGTGGAGGGGCCCATCCATCGCTACACCTACCGCGAGGCGGCGCGGCGCGCGCGCCAACTGGCCAATGCGCTGGCGGCGCTGGGCGTGCGCCAGGGCGATTGCGTCGGCACCCTGGCCTGGAACGGCTACCGCCATTACGAGACTTACTTCGCCGTGTCCGGCTACGGCGCGGTGTGCCACACGGTGAACCCGCGGCTGTTCGCCGAACAGATCGCCTGGATCGTCCAGCACGCGGAAGACCGGGTGCTGATGTTCGACCTGAGCTTCCTGCCGCTGGTGGAGCAGATCGCGCCGCAACTGGACACGGTGGAAGCCTTCGTGCTGATGACGGACAAGGCGCATATGCCGGCGCAGACGCCGCTGTCCAATCTCTTGTGCTACGAAGACCTGGTCAACAGCCACAGCGACCAGTACCAGTGGCCGTTGCTGGACGAAAACGCCGCGTCCAGCCTGTGTTATACCTCCGGCACCACCGGCAACCCCAAGGGCGTGCTGTTCTCGCATCGCTCCACCGTGCTGCACGCCTACGGCAGCGCCTTGCCGGACAGTTTCGACATCTCGGCCCGCGCCTGCGTGATGCCGGTGGTGCCGATGTTCCACGTCAATGCCTGGGGTCTGCCCTACAGTTGCACCATGAACGGCAGCAAGCTGGTGCTGCCCGGACCCAAGCTGGACGGCGTCAATCTGTACGAGCTGATCGAGAGCGAGCAGGTGACCGTCACCGCCGGGGTGCCGACGGTGTGGATGATGCTGTTGCAGCATTGCCAGAAGAACCATCTGAAGCTGCATTCCCTGAAGCGGGTGATCGCCGGCGGATCGGCGGTGCCGGAAAGCATGATCGAACAACTGGCCGAGCACGGCGTGGAAATGCGCCAGCTCTGGGGCATGACCGAGCTGTCGCCCTGCGGCACCACCGGCACGCCCAAGCTCAAGCACGAGGGCCTGGAGCCGTCCCGGCTGCACGCGCTGCTGTCCAAGCAGGGGCGGCCGATCTACGGCGTCGAACTCCGCATCGTGGACGACGCCGGCAAGCCGCTGCCGCACGACGGCGTGGCCTTCGGCAACTTGCAGGTGCGCGGCCTGTGGGTGTTGTCGCAATACTTCCGCCGCGAACTGGACGCCAGCCACAGCGCCGACGGCTGGTTCAACACCGGCGACGTGGTGACCATAGACGCCGACGGCTTCATGCGCATCACCGACCGCACCAAGGACGTGATCAAGTCCGGCGGCGAGTGGATCAGCTCCATCGAGCTGGAAAACATCCTGGTGGGCCACCCGGCGGTGGCGGAGGCGGCGGCCATCGGCATTCCGCATCCCAAGTGGGACGAGCGGCCGCTGATGGTGGTGGTGCTCAAGCCCGGCGCCAGCGCCACGGCGGAAGAGCTGCTGGGCTTTTACGAAGGCAAGATCGCCAAATGGTGGACGCCGGACGATGTGGCCTTCGTCGAGGAGCTGCCGCACACCGCCACCGGCAAATTGCAGAAGGTGCGGCTGCGCGAGCAGTTCCGCGATTTTCGCTGGCGTTCCTGACGTCGGTCGCGGAATGGACTGGACTGAATAGAGTAATTACGCTACAGTGGCGGCTGCACTGAAAACCGTATGGTTTTGAGGTGTTAGCCCCTCGAAATGTCGGCCGGTCCGCCGGACGACGTTTCTTCCTCGTGTTGGCCCCTGCCGTTGTCAAACCGCAGGGGGTTTTTTTTGCCCGCCGTCCGGCGCGCGTCTTCCCTTGCTCCTGTGTTTGATCAAACAAAATCATAATCTGTCACAACTGTACCCATATTTGATATTTAAAACGGGTTACATCCGTTAAACTGGCCGAAGATAAACCAACAATAACAATTGGCTGCCAACGGTAAGGGGAGTGTCGCGCGGCAAGGCGGGGCATCAAAACCATGGTTGTCAATCACGCGAGAAAAAGGACTGTTATGAAATCGCTCCGTAGCCGGCTGATCGCCCTGAACGCGCTATTGATGGCGCTGTTTGGTTTGGTGCTGGTGGTCATCGTCTTCGTGCAGATGCGCACGGAAATATTGCAGGGTCTGGACCAGGAGTTCGAGGCCAGCCTGATGGGACAAAGCGCGGTGGTGACCACCTGGCTGGGCGAGAAGAAACAGCAGATTGTCGCGCAGAGCACGATGGCGTCCGAGCCCGACGCCCTCCGCTTCCTCAAGACCGGCGCCAAGGCCGGCGGTTTCAACGTCAACTACGCCGGCTACGCCGACGGCCGCTCGCTGTTTTCCGATGATTGGACGGCGCCGGCCGACTACAAGGTGGCCGACCGCGATTGGTACAAGCGCGCCAAGGACAGCGGCCAGGCGGTGGTGACCGACCCCTATCTGGACGAAGCCACCAAGAAACTGACGGTGACCATTTCCGCGCCCTTCAACCACAACGGCGCTTTCGCCGGCGTGGTGGGCGGCGACGTGATGGTGGACACGCTGGTGAAATCGGTGCTGGGCCTGAAAGTGCGCGGCAACGGCTACGCCTTCATCATGGACAAGAAGGGCACGGTGATCGCCCATCCGCAAACCGATCTGGCGCTGAAGCCCATCACCAGCGTGGCGCCGGAACTGACGCCGGAACGGCTGGCGGATATCGTCAGCCACGACCAGGCGTCGGAAGTGCAGATCGGCGGCCAGGCCATGCTGTTGTCGGCGCAGGAAATCCCCGGCACCAACTGGGTGATGGCCTTGGCGGCGGACCGCGCCACCGTGCTGGCGCCGCTGACCACGCTGCTGTACACCATCGCCGGCCTGACCGCGCTGGTGTTCGTGCTGATGATCCCGCTGGCGAGTCTGGTGATAGGCCGCATGCTGGCCGGCCTGGTGCGGCTGAAGAACGCGATGGAGGACATTTCCCACGGCGAGGGCGATCTGACCTTGCGGCTGAAGGACGACGGCCAGGATGAAATCGCCGCCACCGCGCGCGCCTTCAACACCTTCGTCGCCCAATTGGCCCAGCTGTTCCGCGGCCTGAAGCAGGACGCCGCCGGCGTGGTCAACGGGGTGCAGGACGCCAGCCAGCTGGTGGCCGGCGTGGCGGACAGCTCGCGCCATATTTCCGATGTGTCCTCGTCCAACGCGGCCACGCTGGAGCAGATCACGGTGTCCATCTCCCACATCGCCGACAGCGCGCGGCAGGCCGACGAGCTGACCAGCCTGACCGGCGCCAGCCTGGAGGCCAGCGCCAGCAATATGCAAAGGCTGTCCAGCGGCATGGAGGGCACGGTGCAGTCGGTGCGCGGCCTGGAAACCATGTTGTCCTCGCTGGACAAGCGCTCTCAGGAAATTTCCGGCATCACCAATGTGATCCGCGACATCGCCGACCAGACCAATCTGCTGGCCTTGAACGCGGCGATCGAGGCCGCGCGCGCCGGCGAACAGGGCCGCGGTTTCGCGGTGGTGGCGGACGAGGTGCGCAAGCTGGCCGAGCGCACCGCCCAGGCCACGCTGGAAATCTCCAATATGGTCAGCGCCATCCGCGACGAAACCGGCCGCGCGGTCAACGACGTCAACCAGACCGTGGCCGCGGTGGACGAGGGCGTGGAACTGACCCGCGAAGCGGTGGCCAAGATCGAGGAAATCCGCGCGTCCATGTTGGACGTGGTGGCCAAGATGAACGAGATTTCGGATTCCACCAGCGAGCAGCACAAGGCGACCACCTTGATTGCGCAAAGCTCGGAGGCGATCAACGGCCATGTGCTGGAAAACGACGACGCCTTGCAGAACGTCAGCAGCACGCTGACCGGCTTGTCGCTCAATGCCGGCAAGATGAACGCCGAGTTCGACAAATTCCGTTTGTAAAACGGCGAGAGCGAGAACACACGGCCGGGGAGCTTGCTCCCCGGCCGTTTTCATAGGCGGCGGCTCAGCCGGCCCCAGCATCCAGCCGGCAGGCAGCGTTCTTGCCGCCCACCCTGTGAAAAGGCCGCCGCGCGTGGAGGAAATTCAGGCGGAGCACGGCAAAGGGCGTTTTCATCAAGGAGAGATGCTGGTTACTATGCGGGAGACGATATTCCGCTGATTTCAAAAAGCGCTTAATCGGAACGGGGCCGGGGCGCTTGCGTTCCGGGCGCTGAAAACTTATGACCGAACCGACTTCCCACGCCTTGCGCGCCGGCGCCTTATTGGCCGCCGGCGATCTGAACGGCGCCTTGCTGGCCGCGCAAAGCGGCTTGCAGGCCCAGGCCGACAATGCCGAATTGTGGAACCTGCTGGGCGTATGCGCGGCGCGGCTGGAGCAACTGGCCATGGCCGAGCAGTGCTGGCGTCAGGCGCTGCAATGCGATCCGCGGACGCCGGACGCCCATTACAATCTGGGCCGCTGCCTGATGGCGCAAGGCCAGTTGGCGCAGGCGGAGGCGCATTACCGCGCGGAACTGGCGCAGCGTCCGGAGCACGCCGCCTGCCAAGGCAATCTGGGCGTCTTGCTGGAGGAGGCGGGACGGCTAGAGGAAGCCGAAGCCCAGTATCGGCTGTCCCTGCGGCTGCGGCCGCAGTCCGCCGTTCATTGCTTCAATCTGGGCCGTTTATTGTATCGGCTGCGGCCGGAGGAGGCCGAGGACTGCTTGCGCCGGGCGCTGGCCTGCGCGCCGGACGACGTGGACGCGCTCAATCTGCTGGGACAAAGGCTGGCGGAGCGAGGGGAGCGGGCCGAGGCGGAAACGCTGTTGCGCCGGGCGCTGGCGCTGGAGGCGAGCCATGCCGGCGCGCTGAGCAATCTGGGTTTGTTGTTGCAGGCGCAGCGGCGTTGGGCCGAGGCCGAGGCCTGCCTGAGCGCGGCGGCGGAGCGCGCGCCGGAACAGGCGCAGGTGCTGGGCAATCTGGCCCTGTGTTTGTGGCGGCAGGGGCGCAGCGAGGAGGCGGAGCCGCTGGCGCGCCGCGCCTTGGCGCTGGAGCCGTCGGACGCGGACGCTCATCAGCAATTGGCGCTGGCTCTGGCGCAGCAAGGCGGCTGGGAAGAGGCCGAAACTACGCTGCGCGCGGGGCTGGACGCTCAGCCGCTGCACGCCGGGCTGCGTCGCAATCTGGGCTATTTGCTGCTGACCCAGGGGCGTTGGGGCGAGGGCTGGCCCTTGCACGAGGCGCGGCTGGAAACCGCGCCGTCGCCGGCCTTGAGCTCACCGCGCTGGCGCGGCGAGGCCTTGGCTGGCCGCCGTCTGCTGCTGTGGTTCGAGCAGGGTTACGGCGACGCCTTGCAGACGGCGCGTTACCTGCCGCTGCTGCTGGGGCGCGGGCCGGCGCGCGTGATCGTCGCCTGCCGGCCTGTCCTGCTGCCCTTGCTGCAAGCGCAGGGCTGGCCGGTGGAGTGGCTGCCGATAAGCGATCTCGCCGGTCCGTGGCCGGCACACGATTGCCATGTGTTTTCCATGAGTTTGCCCGGCCTCTTGCAGCCGGAGCCCGCGCCAGCGCCGGCCTATCTGCGCGCCGACGACGCCGGCCGCGCCGCCTGGCGCGCGCGCTTGCCGGCCGGCGGCCGCAAGCTGGGCCTGGTGTGGCGCGGCCGTCCGGAGCACGAGTTCGACCATTGCCGCTCCTTGCCGGGCCCGGAGGCGTTGCTTCCCCTGCTGGCCTTGCCCGGCGTTCAGTGGCTGGCCTTGCAGCCTGAGCTGAACCAGGCCGAGCGCGATTGGCTGCGCGCGCGCGGCGTGCCGGCCCTGGGCGATGAGTTGGCGGACTTCGCCGCCAGCGCCGCCTTGCTGGCGGAGCTGGACGGACTGGTGACGGTGGACACCGCCTTCGGCCATCTGGCCGGCGCTTTGGGGCTGCCTTGCGCCTTGCTGCTGTCGGCGCGGCACGCCGACTGGCGCTGGGGGCTGGAGAGCGAAACCACGCCCTGGTATCCGCACCATCGTCTGTTCCGCCAAAGCGAGGCTGGGGACTGGACGGCGCCGCTGGCGCGCTTGGCGAGCGCCTTGTCGGGCGATCCGGATCTTAAGGGCTGAGCGGGGCGGGGCAATCCATCACAGCCACTTGCCCGGATTCATCAGCCGCTCCGGGTCCAGCGCGGCCTTGAGCGCGCGCATCAGCTCCAGCGCCAGCGGGTCCTTGTAGCGCTCCAGCCACTGGGGCTTGAGCTGGCCTATGCCGTGTTCGGCCGCCAGCGTGCCGCCCAGGCGGTAGACGTGGTCGTAGACGATGGCGTTGACCGCCGCCTCGTCGTCGAACAGATCGACGTTGCCGGGCCGGGTATAGCTGATGTTGTAGTGCAGATTGCCGTCGCCGGCGTGGCCGAAGGCGACGATGCGCACGCCGGGATAAGCGCGGCGCAGCGCGGCGCCGCAGTCGCGCACCAATTGCGGCAGCGCCGAGGTGGGCACGGCGATGTCGTGCTTGATGCTGGGGCCGTCCTGTTTCTGGATTTCCGAAATCTCCTCGCGCAGCAGCCACAGCTTGCGGCGCTCGGCCTCGCTTTGCGCCACCACGCCGTCGCGCGGGCTTTGCCCGGCCAGCCAGTCCAGCAGCGCCTCGTTCAGCGCGGCGTCGTCGCCGCCGTCGGACAGCTCGATCAAGAGCAGCCACGGCGCGGTGAACGGCAATTGGCCGGGGCGGTGGCGTTCGATTGCCTGTTGGCAGTCGGCCTCGATCACCTCGAAGGCGGTGAGGCGGTCGTCGAAGCGTTGGCGCAGGCCGTTGAGCCAGACGATGGCGGTTTCGATGTCGTTCACGCCGATCAGCGCGGTGGCGCGGGCGCTGGGCAGCGGAAACAGCTTCAGCGTGGCGGCGGTGATCAGGCCCAGCTGTCCCTCGGCGCCGATGAACCATTGCTTGAGGTCCAGGCCGGTGGTGTCCTTGCGCAGGCCGGCCAGCGCGTCCAGCACCCGGCCGTCCGGCAGCACCACTTCCAGGCCCAGCGTCAGTTCGCGCATGGTGCCGTAGCGCAGCACCGCGACGCCGCCGGCGTTGGTGGACAGATTGCCGCCGATCTGACAGCTGCCTTCCGAGGCCAGCGACAGCGGAAACAGCCGTCCGGCCTGTTCCGCCGCCAGCTGCACCTCGCGCAGCGTGGCGCCGGCCTCCACGGTGACGGCGTTGTTGTCCGCGTCCAGTTTGCGCACGGCGCGCAGCCGCCGCATCGCCACCACCAGTTGGCGGCCGCTGGCGTCCGGCGTGGCCGCGCCGCAGGTGGAGGTGTTGCCGCCCTGCGGCACGATGGCCACCTGATGGCGGCGGCAGAGCTTGACCAGCTCGGCCGCCTCGGCGGTGCTGCCGGGCAAGGCCACCGCCAGCGGGCGGCCCTGGTAGCGGCGGCGCCAGTCCAGCGTGTAGGGCGCGGTGTCGGCGGCTTCGGTCAGCAGATGGGCGGGGCCGATCAGGGACGCGGCGGCTTGGAGAAAATCGTGCATGTCAGAAAGGGCCTCCGGCCGCGCGCAGCAGATCGGGCAGGCCGTCGTGATCGCCCTGCGGGCGCTCGGGCGCGTCGCTCCAGTGCTGCGGGCCGATGGCGGCGTTGCGCGCCGGGTGCAGCGGGTAGTGCACCTGATTGTCGTCGCGGTTGACGTCGCCGACGCAGAGCAGGCGCACCGGCTTATCGCTATTGTTGATGAAGGTGTGGGCGAGGCCGGTGCCGGCCTTGAAGCCGACCGAGTCGCCGGGCCGCAACCGGTGCAGCGCGCCGTCCAGCCAGACGTCGGGCTCGCCCTCCAGCACGTGGACGAATTCGTCCTCGGTTTTTTCCGCGTGCGGCCAGCTGGTGCGCTGGCCCGGCTCCAGCAGTTCGTGATGGATGCCGAGGCGGGCGAAGCCGTAATGCTTGCCCAGCGCCGCGCCGCGCGCCAGCGGCTCCCGGCTGTCGGGATAGCTTTGCGAGCGGGCTTCGATCAGCTCGCTCCAGTGTCGGATGCAATCGGGACGGGACGACATGGCGGGGCTCCGTGGGGGCTTAGTCGGGAATGTCCGGCGCCATCAGCACATCGGGGTGCTGCCAGCCCGGCTGCTGGGCGATGCGTTCCAGCCAGGCCCGGACTTGAGGCCAAGCGGCGATGTCCAGGCCGGCGTCGGCCAGCCACCACAGATAAGCGCTGGCGGACAGGTCGGCGATGCTCAACCGCTGGCCGGCCAGATAGGGCTGTTCGGCCAGGGCGGCGTCCAGGGCGTCCAGATCGGCGCGCGCGCGCTGTTCCAGCCAGGCTTCCACCTCCGGCTGAGGCAGCCGGTTCATCCGCGACCAGCGCAGATTGGGCACCGACAGGCCGACGCGGTTGGCTTCCCAACTCAGCCATTCGCGCACGGTCTCGCGGCTGCCGTGCTCGCCGCTGAGCTGGCCGAAATTATTGGCCAGCCATTGCAGGATGGCGTTGGACTGGCACAGCGCGGTGCCGTCGGCCACCAGCACCGGCACTTCGCCGAAACGGCTGGCGGCGCGGAAATCCTCCGGCCGCTGTTCGCGCGGCAGCTCCAGGTCCACATGGACGTAATCATGGGAAACATCGGCCAGCATCAGCGCCAGGCGCACCTTGTAGCTGTGGCCGGACAGTCGGTTGCCGTAAAGAGTCAGTGTGGTCATGAGTGTCAGGGTCGGTGAGAAGTATCGCTAGCCGATGATACCGCCGTTGCGCCGCGGCGCGAACCCAGCCAAGCCAGCGCAAAGGCCAGCGGCACAGAGAACAGCGCCGGGTTGGCGTAGGGAAACAGCGGCTTGGCGTGGCCAAGCATGCCCACCCATACCGCCGGGCCGGCCACGATCAGCGCCGCCGCCGCGGCCAGCCCGCCCAGGCTGCCCCACAGCGCGCCGCGCGCGCTGAGGCCGGGCCAGTGCAGGGCCAGCAGCAGCACCGGAAAATTAGCCGAGGCGGCGATGGCGAAGGCCAGGCCCATCAGGAAGGCGATGTTCTGCTGCTGGAACAGCGTGGACAGCAGCAGGGCCAGCAGGCCCAGGCCGACGGTGGCCCAGCGCGACACCCGCAATTCGGCGTGGGCGTCGACGCGGCCGCGCCGCCACCAGACCGCGTAGAGATCGTGGCTGATGGCGCTGGCGCCGGCCATGGCCAGGCCGGACACCACCGCCAGGATGGTGGCGAAGGCCACCGCCGCCACCAGGCCCTGCCAGGCCGGCCCGCCCAGCAAGGTGGCCAGGTGGATGGCGGCCATATTGCCGCCGCCCAGCAGTTTGCCGGCGGCGTCGTGGAAGCTTGGCTCCGGCCCTACCAGCGCCAGCGCGCCGTAGCCGATGACGATGTTGACGGCGAAGAACAGCGCGATCAGGCCGGTGGCGAAGCAGGCGGACTGGCGCGCGGCGCGGCGGTCAGGCACGGTGAAGAAGCGCATCAGCACATGGGGCAGGCCCAGCAGGCCCAGGCAAAGGCCCAGGCCCAGCGACAGCACTTCCAGCGGATCGCTCAGCGCCGGGCTGGGCAGGAAGGCCTGCGGCCCGCGCAAGGCCTCCACGGCGGCGAACAGCCGCGCAGGATCGCCGCCGAAGCGCGCCAGCACGCCGCCGGCCAGCAACAGCGCGCAGCCGAACATCAGCACCGCCTTGACCATCTGCACCCAGGTGGTGGCCAACATCCCGCCCAGCGCCACGTAGAGCACCATCAGCGCGCCCACCAGGCTCACCGCGGCCAGATAGGGCAGGCCGAACAGCAGCTCGATCAGCTTGCCGGCGCCCACCATCTGCACGATCAGGTAGAACAGCGTCACCGTCAGCGAGTTGACGCTGGCGGCCAGCCGCACCCCGTCGTGGTCGAAGCGGCGGCCCAGCACCGCGGCGGCGGTGTAGCAGCCGCTGCCGCGCAGCTTTTCCGCCAACAGCAGCAGCAAGAGCGGCCAGCCGGCCAGGGTGCCGACGGCGTAGGCCAGGGAGTCGTAGCCCTGGGACAGATACAGGCCGGCGGCGCCGAGGAAGGCCGCCGCCGACAGGTAGTCGCCGGCCAGCGCCAGCCCGTTCTGCCAGCCGCGGATGCGGCCGCCGGCGGTGTAGAAATCGCCGGCCGAGGCGGTGCGCCGCGCGGCGGCGGCGGTGATGGCCAGGGTCAGCAGCACGAACAATAGGAAAAAGGCGGACGCGTGGTTCATGCGCGCTCCGAGTCGTCGGCGCGGCCGGCGGCCAGCGCGTAGCCGGCGGCCAGCAGGAAGAACAGCAGGAACATGGCCAGCGCCAGCAGAACGGACGCCGGCCAGCCGGCGAGTTTGGCTTCCAGCCAGGCCGGACGCAGCGCCAGCAGCAGATAGTAGCCAAGGCAGCCGGCGGCGGCGATCCAGGCCAGCCGGCGGGAGAGGGGGGGAGTGGCAGTGGGCTGGCCCATGAGGGATTACGCAAGAAGTCTAAACCGAACAGTTTAGCGCATCGGCGGGCCGGGCAGGGAGATCGGACCCTGCCCGGCGGCGGGCCACGTGAATCAGCCTGCGAGCGGACGATACAAGTGATAACGGCCGCTTTGTCGTTCCACTAGCAATAGCAACGGCGGCAGTGACGGGACCGGGGTCTCAATGGAGCGGCGGTTGCGGCTCACCGGCACGCCTTCCGGCAGGCGTTGTTGAAAATGGTCAGAGCGGTCGGCGGCGGCCTTCAGCGTTTGGTAGTCGCGCTCGAAACCGGCAGGGTCGCTGTCCGCCTTGCCCAGAAAGGAGACGAACTGGGCGATGGAGTCGGCGTTCTTGAGCCCTTTGAACGCAATGTTGATGTTATCGATCTGCGGCAGGTCGGCGCCGCCGTAGCGGCTATCCTTCTCGATATGCTTATTGGCCAGGTTGATCAGTTCGAATACATCGACATCGCCGACGCGGGCCTGCTTTTGCGTACCGACATAAGCGAAGTCCAGCGTGTTGGGGCCGCCATGCGACAGCTCGTGGATCAGTACATCGGCGACCGCGCTCGGGTTTTTGCCCATCCGTTCGTAATAGGCGTAGAAGCCATCGCGGCCAACATTGATGATTTTTGATTTGGGCTTGCGGCCCAGCATCTGGTATTGCTCCCTGGAGAGTTCCGCCACCGTGGTGGGAGAGCCGACCCGGCTGTCGAAATTGAAGTTGGCGGTGTCGATGCGCGCCAGGTCGCCCCGGATCTGGTCCAGATATTTGCCCAGCTGCGCCAAGCGTTTCGGGTCCTGATGGAAGGTTTTGCCGAAATAGGCCTCCTCCGCCAACTGGACTTGGGGGCGAAGGTCGGAGCGGTTCAAGGCCTGGATCGCATTGGCGATTTTGGTTTGCGCGATTGGCAGCGCCTTGCCTATGGCCTTGCGCGCGGCGCGGATTTTCAGCGGCTTGCCGATGATAGGCATGTCAACCAGTTTGAACGCGGGATTGTCCCGGCTGGCTGGTTTGGCCAATCCCACCTCGACGCGCTTGCCGTGGGCGCTCAGCTCGATGTGCAGATTGCGGGCGTCCCCAAGCTGCACTTGCTTGCCGTGCCGTTGAACGGGGTAGTACTGCTGGTCGATGGCCAGGACGTATTGGCCATCGCCGGTGCGCTGGATGCCGAAGTGATTGGGCGTGGAAAGCTGACGCTCGTCCAGGGCCAGCGGCGCGATGTCGTGCTTGGCGATGGCCGCGCGCAGTTCGGGAGTGGCCTGTCGCGTGAGCTCGTGCTTGAGATGCCATTCGCCCAGACGATTTTCCACTTCCAGGGGCGCGGCGTCAGGCCGGCGGGCATCGTAGATGTATTCCTTGCCGGTGGCGAGTTCATGACGGTAGGGCACCAGGCGGCCAAACAGCTCGATGGCTTCAAGCCGTGCCGGTTGCGCAGTGAAGGAGTTGTGAACGCTGTAGACATGAGGCGTGTTCGCGCTGCTGGAGCGATGCAAGTGATGCGGACCCAGCGCCAGTTTATGGGCGGCTAATTGTTCCTGCTTGCTGAAGTGCCGGAATTTGCCATCGCCCAGCAAGCGCCATTCCTGTGCGAGATGGTTGAAATAGACTTCGCGGTTAGCGAACTTTCCCTGCTGCTTGGCCGGGATTTGCGCAAAGCTGCGGCCATCCTTCTCCAACAAGGCGACGTCATGGTGTTTGCCGTTGGCTTTGAGTTTGATGTGGTTACGACCGTTTTTGAGATGGAATGCCGGCAGGTCTATTCTTGAAGCCTTGCCGCCAGGCTGGGGCGCGGTTTGCAAGCGCTGCCGCTCGGCATGGCTCATCCCATCAATGCTGAAGCGGGCTTGTTGGGTCACTTGCTGCAACAGGTTGAGTTCTTCTTCCCGCGAGGTGGGTTTGCCTTCCAGATCATTGGCTGCATGCTCCAGCAGAGGGCCGACGATGTATTGCGCGATGGCCAAGGGCTGGCTGCCTGGCAGCAGCGTCAGGACTTGGGAGGTGATGGCATCGACTTTCTCGGTGATGTCGGTGATGGCCGAGATCTCCTCGGACGTGGCGCAGCCGCGGCCCTGTCTCCAGCTGTCGACATGCTTGCTTTCCGTGGCCAGTGCGGTGATGGGATTGCGCAAGGTTTTGCCGATTTGGCGCAGCACTTGGGCGAAGGACAGATTCTCGCCTTCGTTCATGCAGGAAAAATCAAACATCTTAACGATCTTGACGTCGTCAGGCGCAGCGGTCGTGGTCTTGGGTTTGGGAACGACATGGCGCGCTTGGCGGAGCAGGGGCGTTTCCGGCTGTGGAGGCGCGGAGCGGGAAGAGGGCTGGCTGTGGACCTGGACCAGCGCCGAGGGGAGGGCGGATGGCGCGGAGGACGCTGGAAGCAATGGCGATTCGCGGTTGAGAAGAGGTTGGACCCCGGCCTGGACATACAGGCCGCTCAGCAGAACGTTTTTCAAGGTGAGGGGAAAGGCGGGGGGCGAAAGCGTGGATGCCGACGAATCGGGTGCATTGCGTATTTTTTTCACCTGAGCAAACAGATTTTCCGCTTCACGGCGTTCTGCCGGGGTTTTTGCGTTGGCGAGCAGCTGCGCTTCAATCGGGCTAGGCTGCTGGGAGGGGCGACTTGAGAAAAAGGGGATGGAAGGCATATGGCGGTCCTGTGCGGTGAGGGCGATCTCGGGCATCGCGACAGGGGGCAATACTAGAGACAGGCTTGGAGCCTGCCTCTCAAAAAGTGTCCATACGCCGTCTTGGTCTTGTTTCGTTGCAGCAGTCATGGACTGCGCATAAGCATCTGGAGACCTTGCTGGAAATCGCGCTGGCGCAGTAGGGGGCCAAGCCGGCGCGGCTCAAGCGCATCGGCCGGTAGCCCGAGGCCGAGGCCGTCGACGAGCGAGTGTCACCCCAGCAGCAGCGCGACGTAGAGCCGGAAACGGTCCTCGTGACGCTGCAGGTCCAGTCCGGTGATGTCGGCGATGCGGCCCAGCCGGTAGTCCAGCGTGTTGCGGTGGATGTGCAGCGCCCGCGCGGTGGCGCCGGGGTGGGACTGGTGGGCGAACCAGGCCTCGGCGGTGCGGCGCAGTCCGCTTTTGCCGGCTTGTTCCAGCCTTTGCAGCGGCTGCCGCAATTGCTGGGCCTGCCAGCCGTGATCCAGGCCGGACAGCAGCACCGGCAGCGCCAGTTCGTAATAGCTGTGCGCCCGCCGCTTGGGCTGCCGTTGCCGGCCGATGCGCGCGGCGGCGCGGGCGCTGAGACAGGATTGGGCCGCGCCGTCCCGCCCCGGCAGCGCAATGCCCATGCCCAGGCGGAAGCCGGGCGCCGCCGTTTCTTCCAGCCAGGCGGCCAGCGCGCGCAGCCGGCGTTGCAGCAGCGCTTCGCGCTCGGCTTCGCCTTCCTCCTCGCAAGCCTCCACCAGCACCAGCTCGTAAGGGCCGGTGGCTGCGCTCAGCAAGCGCGGCCAGCGCGCCGCCAGCGCCGATTGCAGCTGTTGCAGCGCCGCCTGGGCCTGATCGGCGGCCAAGCCCTCTTCGTCCAGTTGCAGGCTCAGCGCCACATGATGCTGTTCCAAGCGCAGCCCCAGGCGCTGTGCCCAGGCGTCCAGCGCCGCGCCGGGCTCGCCGCGTATCCATTCCAGCACAAAGGCTTCGCGCTGGCGCGCGTCGTGTTGCAGCGCCCGCTGCAACTGCGCCTGCTCCAGAATCATCTCGGCGGTCAGCCGCACCAGTTCGCCGAACTGGCGAACCTGCTCCGGCTGGCCGGTCAGGCCGACCACGCCCGCGATGCGGCCGTTCACGTGCAAGGGCAGATTGATGCCGGGACGGGAGCCGTGCAGCTTGCCGGCGGTGGCCTCGTCTATCTCCACCGTGCGTCGTTGCGCCAGCGCCAGCAGCGCGCCGTCGTGCAACTGCCCCAGCCGGCCGGCGTCGCCGCTGCCCAGAATCGCGCCTTGGGCGTCCATCACGTTCACGTTGAACGGAATGATGCGCATGGTGCGGCTGACGATGTCCTGCGCGAGTTCGGCGGTCAGAATGGGCATGGCGCGTCCAGGGTTTGTGCGTTTGCATAATATATTCCGGCAATTCCCGCGCATAAACCAGACGTCTGCACGAAGTATTTTCCGTTGGCGCTGACCAGAATGAGCGACGCGATACAAAAACAATATTCATCAGAACCAAGGAGACGCGCCGGAGGGAGAGCCCCCGCGCGCAGAGGAGATGGATGTGAACCCTAGCGATACCCTGAGCGCGCCGCGGCAGGACATTCTGGCCGGCGCTTACAAGAAAGCCGTTTGGCGGCTGATTCCCTTCATTTTCGTTTGTTATCTGTTCAACTACCTGGACCGCGTCAACGTCGGCTTCGCCAAGCTGGAGATGCTGGACGCGCTGGGCTTGAGCGAAACCGTCTACGGCCTGGGCGCCGGCATTTTCTTCATCGGCTATGTGCTGTGCGGCGTGCCCAGCAATCTGATGCTGCACAAGGTGGGCGCGCGGCGCTGGATCGCCTTGCTGATGCTGGTGTGGGGCACCTTGTCCGCTTGTCTGATGTTCGTGTCCACGCCGCAGTCCTTCTACACGCTGCGCTTTTTCACCGGCGTGGCCGAGGCCGGCTTCTTTCCCGGCATCGTGCTGTACTTCACCCGCTGGTTTCCGGCCGACAAGCGCGGCCAGGTGATGGCGCTGTTCATGTCGGCCATCCCGGTGTCCGGCGTGTTGGGCGGGCCGCTGTCCGGCTGGATGCTGCAGCATTTCGCCGCCGGCCAAGGCGGCCTGGCCGGCTGGCAGTGGCTGTTCCTGCTGCAAGGCCTGCCCACGGTGTTGCTGGGCCTGGGCGTGTATTTCTATCTGAACGACGGCATCGCCGAGGCGCGCTGGCTGAGCGCGGAAGAGAAAGCGGCGATGCGGCAGGCGCTGATCGACGACGAGGCGCGGCGCTCGGCGCAGCGGCCGGTGGAGCAGTCCTTCGCCAGCGTGCTGCGCAACGTCAATGTGTGGATGTTGGGCGCGATCTATTTCGCCATCCAGATGGGGGTGTACGCGATCAACTTCTGGTTGCCGTCCATCATCAAGGGTCTGGGTTTCCAGAGCGCCGGCGTCATCGGCTGGCTCAGCGCGCTGCCTTATCTGGCCGCCTGCTTCTTCATGGTCTGGGTCGGCCGTTCCGGCGACCGGCGCGGAGAACGCCGCTGGCACGTGGTGCTGCCGCTGCTGATGGGCGTGCTGGGCTTGCTGATGGCGGCCAATAGCGGCGGCGCGGTCTGGCTGTCCATGCTGGGCCTGAGCCTGGCCACCATGGGCGCGCTGGCCGGCCTGTCCATGTTCTGGCCGCTGCCCACCGCCTTTCTCGGCAGCGCGGCCGCTGCCGGCGGGCTGGCCTTGATCAATTCGCTGGGCCAGGTGGCCGGCTTCGTCAGCCCCTTCCTGGTGGGCTGGATCAAGGACCTGACTCACAGCACGGATCCGGCGCTGTACATTCTGTCCGGCGTGATGCTGGCCGGCGCGCTGCTGGTGCTGCGGATTCCGCCGCGGCTGGTCAATCGCTAATATCTTGCCATCGTCGTCTCTTGTGATTGAAAACCGCATGAAAATCGTGATTGCCCCGGACTCCTACAAGGAAAGCCTGAGCGCGCTGCAGGTGGCCCAGGCGATAGAGGACGGCTTCCGTCAGGTGTTTCCCGCCGCCCGCTACCACAAGCTGCCGATGGCGGACGGCGGCGAGGGCACGGTGCAGGCGATGCTGGACGCCCTGGGCGGCCAGTGGCGCGAGGCGTCGGCGCGAGGCCCGCTGGGCGAGACCTTGTCCGCGCGCTACGGGCTGACCGCGGACGGCGTGGCGGTGATAGAAATGGCCGCCGCCAGCGGCCTGGCCTTATTGCCGCCGGAACGGCGCAATCCCTTGCTGACCGGCAGCCACGGCACCGGAGATCTGATCCGCGACGCGCTGGACGCCGGCGCGCGCCGCTTTGTGCTGGGCATAGGCGGCAGCGCCACCAACGACGGCGGCGCCGGCATGTTGCAGGCGCTGGGCGCCAGGCTGCTGGACGCGGATGGAGGCGAGCTGCCGGCCGGCGGCGCGGCCTTGGCGAGCCTGGCGCGGCTGGACCTGTCCGGGCTGGACCCGCGGCTGGCGGCCTGCCGCATCGACGTGGCCTGCGACGTGGACAACCCCCTGACCGGCCCGCGCGGCGCGTCGGCGGTGTTCGGGCCGCAGAAGGGCGCGACGCCGGCGATGGTGGCGGCGCTGGATGCGGCTTTGGCGCATTTCGCGGTCTTGATGGAAGGCGAGTCGGGCGTGGCCGCGGCCGAGGCGGCCGGGGCCGGCGCGGCCGGCGGCATGGGCGCCGCGCTGCTGGCCTGCCTGGGCGGCCGGCTGCGCTCCGGCAGCGCCATCGTCGCCGAGGCCGTCGGCCTGGACGCGGCGTTGGCCGACGCCGATCTGGCGGTGACCGGCGAAGGCCGCATCGATAGCCAGAGCGTGCAAGGCAAGACGCCGATAGGCGTCGCCCGCGTCGCCCGGCGTCATGGGGTGCCGGTGCTGGCGATAGGCGGTTGTCTGGGCGCGGGCAGCGAACTGACCCACGCGCACGGGCTGGACGCGGTGTTCGCCGCGGTCAGCCGGCCGTGCAGCCAGGAACAGGCCTTGGCCGAGGCCGCGGACAATGTCAGCCGCGCCGCGCGCAACGCGGCGGCGGCGCTGGCGCTGGGCATGAAGCTGGGTTCTCAGAAACGCTCGAAGTCCGGCACATAACGCCACTGCCCGGCCGCCAACTGGCCTATCGCCAGCCGGCCGATGCGGATGCAGCGCAGCGCCAGCGGGCTGACGCCCAGGCCGGCGCAGATATCGTCCAGCCAGCGCGCGTCGCGCGCCGCGAGCACCAGGCGCAGTTGTCGGTCGCTCTGGCGCGAGACTTTGAGTTCGCGCGGCGGTTTGCCGCCGGGGCGCAGGCCGCTCTGCCTTTGTTGCAGTTCGGCGGCGGCGGGCGCGGCGTCGACATTGATCAGGAATTCCAGCTGGCAATCGGCCAGCCGCTGCGCCAGCTTGCGGTCCTGGGTCAGCGCCACCAGGCCGTGGGCGCGATCGGCGACGGCGCCGACACCTTGCAGATGCTGGCGATGGCGCGGCAGCCAGCTCAGCCCGCTGACGTCGCCCGGCATCTGGCTGTCCGGGCCCAGCAGGGACAGCGGCTCGGCGCCGGCCGGCTTGTGCAGCAGCAGGGTGACCGCCGCGTCGCGCTGCGCGTCGGGCCGGCCCAGGAGTTCGACGCGCTGCTGCGGCTCCACCCGGCTGCCCAGCGCGGTGACGACCTGGCCGTCCACTTTCACCAGGCCCTGCTCGATGCAGGCGTCGGCTTCGCGCCGCGTGCACAGGCCCAGTTCCACCATGCGTTTTGAAAGTCGGATTGCGGCGTCGCTCATTGTGTCAGGCCTTGAATGCGGGGTTCGGGCGGCGATTATCCCCTTTGCCGGCGTGGCCGACAAATTTGACGAATCAGGTATCCTTCTCGTCTGTCACTGCCGCGGAACCGCCGCGCAGATTCATTTTGGAGACGCCGTGAATATACTGATCATTGGAGCGAGCCGGGGCCTTGGCAAGGCTTTTGTGGAAGGATTGGGGCGGGAGGGCGACCGCGTGATCGGCGTTTCCAGGCGCCGGCCGGAAGACCTGAAGCCGCCGGCCGGCGTTGCGCTGGACTGGATAGAGGCCGATTTGTCCAAGCCGGCGCTGGCCGTGGAGCAAGTGATGAGCGCGCTGCCGGAACGGCTGGACGTGGTGATGTGCAATGTGGGGATCTGGGAGCGGGAGGCGTTTGAGTCCTCCTATGCGTTTTCCCGCTGTTCGGATCTGGAGCTGATGGAAGTGGTCCAGGTCAATATCGCTTCGACGATTCTGCTGCTCAAACATCTGCTGCCGCGCATGTCGGGCGCGGCCAAGCCGCAGCTCATCCTGACGGGGTCGACTTCGGGCCTGCCGCGCAGCGGCCGTCCCGAAGTGGCTTTCGCCGCCAGCAAGTTCGCCTTGAGCGGCATGGCCGACGCGCTGCGGGAGGAATACCGCGCGCAGCGCCTGGCCGTGACCTGCCTGCAATTGGGCTACCTCAATACGGAGGACGATTTGTCCGTGCCCCGCGAACACGCCGCCGAGCGCGGCGCCGGCCAGCTGATCCCGCTGCACGACGTGG
Source organism: Chromobacterium sp. HL1 (assembly GCF_057418835.1). Taxonomy (NCBI): domain Bacteria; kingdom Pseudomonadati; phylum Pseudomonadota; class Betaproteobacteria; order Neisseriales; family Chromobacteriaceae; genus Chromobacterium; species Chromobacterium sp. HL1. The sequence continues at coordinate 4,145,899 of NZ_CP162399.1, read as the reverse complement.
TGAGCCTGACGCGCGCCTTGCTGAATTTGTCCGACGCCTCCTTCGCGCGGGAAATCGTCCTGCCCGCTATCCTGGACGAGCGCTTCTGAATGCGGACAAGCGACGCTGGCCCCGATGACGGGTCGTTTAAATGGCCGAATCGCATTAAAGTGTCGCCATCATGAGCCTGCTTCCCCAAGCGCTGGACGCGCTGAACTGCCCGCTGAGCGGCATCAACCTGATCGAAGCCTCGGCCGGCACCGGCAAAACCTGGACCATTGCGGCTCTGTTCGCCCGGTTATTGCTGGAAGAGCGCGACGGTCAGCCGCCGCCCACCGTCGATCAAGTGCTGGTGGTGACCTATACCAAGGCCGCCACCGCGGAGCTGCGCGAACGGCTGCGCCGGCGCTTGAGCGAGCTGGCGCAGACGCTGGCCGGAGAGGGCGAGGCCGGCGGCGATCCCTTTCTGTCGGCGCTGGCGGCGCGTTTCCCGCCCGGCGCGGCGCGGGAGCAGGCCTCGCAGCGGCTCAAGGCCGCGATCACCGGCTTCGACGCCGCCGCCATCTACACCATCCACGGCTTCTGCCAGCGGGTGCTGACCGACGCCGCCTTTGAAAGCAGCCAGACCTTCGAAGCCGAACTGGTCAGCGACGACGAGGAGCGCTTGATCGAGATCGTCGACGACTTCTGGCGGAGGCGGGTGGTGGACGATCCCTTGCTCGCCCAAGTGCTGGTGGACAACGGCGAAACGCCGGACGGCTGGCTGGCGGACATCCGGCCCTATCTGTCCAAGCCCTATCTGCGCATGCGCGCGCCGCACGTGGCCGGCCTGGAGCGCGCCTTGCTCGCGGTGGAGCGGGGCTGGCGGGCGCTGGCGGCGCGGCCGGAAGGCGCGGCGGAGGCCGCCGATCTGCTGCGCGCCGCCGTCGGCTTCAACGCGCGCAGCTACAGCCCGGCCATTATCGAACGCGCCATCGGCGCCCTGGACGGCCTGCTGGCCGCGCCGGAGACCACCCCGGTGCTGGACAAGGAGAGCCGTCGCCAGCTGGACAAGCTGCTGCCGGCCTCGCTGGCCAAGGGCATGAAGAAAGGCCACGCCGCGCCGGAGCACCCCTTGTTCGCCTTGACGGAGGCCTGGCTGAGCGCCTGGGACGCTTATATGGAAGAGGTGGCGCTGTCGGTGGCGCAACTCAAGCTGGAGCTGATCGCCTGGACCAATGAACAATTGAGCGCGCGCCGCGTGGGGGAGCGCAGCCGCAGTTTCGACGACCTGTTGACCGATCTGGGCGCGGCGTTGACCGACCCGATCAGCGGTCCGCTGCTGGCGGCCCACGTGGCGCGCAGCTTCCAGGTGGCCTTGATCGACGAATTCCAGGACACGGACCCCATTCAGTATTCCATCTTCCGACATTGCTTCGTCGCGCAGCGGCGGCCGGTCTTCCTGGTGGGGGATCCGAAGCAGGCGATCTACAGTTTCCGCGGCGCCGACATCTTCGCCTACCTGGCGGCGCGTAACGACGCGCAACATCATTACACGCTGGACACCAACCGCCGCTCCGAGGCTCCGCTGGTCAGCACCGTCAACGCGCTGTTCGCGCGGGAACTGCCGTTTCTGATCGAGGGCATCGCCTATCAGCCGGTGGCGGCGCAACCGGCCTCCGGCGGTCGGCTGGACATCGACGACGACAGGCCGCCGTTCTGCTTTCAATGGCTGAGACCGGAGACCGAGGGCAAGGCCGCCAGCGGAGAAGCCGCCGCCGAAGGGGCCGCCGAGGCCTGCGCCGACGAGATCGCGCGTCTGCTGGCGCTGGCCGCGGTCGACCGCGCCGCCATCGTCGCCGGCGAGGCGCGCCGGCCCTTGGCCGGCGGCGACATCGCCGTGCTGGTGTCCACCCATCGTCAGGGAGACCGGGTGCGCCAGTCCTTGGCCGAACGCGGCGTGGCCAGCGTGGCGCTGACCCAGGAGAGCGTGTTCGCCAGCCGCGAGGCCGGCGAGATGCTGGCCTTGCTGCGCGCCTGGGCGGAGCCGGCCAGCGAGGCGCGGCTGCGCGCGGCGCTGGTGACCGAACTGGCCGGGGTCGACGCCGGAGAGTTGTTGGCCCGGGTGGAGGACGAGGCGCGCTGGGAAGCGCAGCTGCAGGCCAACGCCGCCGACCACCTGCTATGGCGGGAGCGCGGCTTCATGGCCGCCTGGCGGCATTTCTTCGCACGGGAACGGGTGGCCGAACGCCTGCTGCCGATGCCGGACGGCGAACGCAGGCTGACCAATCTGTCTCATCTGGCCGAACTGCTGCAACAAGAGAGCGATCAGCGCCAGGGCATGGCGCCGCTGCTGGGCTGGCTGGAAACGCGGGTGGCGCAGCCGCCGGGCGGAGAGGAGGCGGTGCTGAGGCTGGAGAGCGACGCGGCCCTGGTCAAAATCGTCACCATCCACACCGCCAAGGGCCTGCAATACCCGGTGGCCTTCTGCCCTTTTTTGTGGGGCGGCGCGCTGGAGCGACGCGACGCCGCGTTCTGGCGCTACCACGCCCAGGATCAATCCTGGCTGGCGCCGGACGCCGCGGCCGACGCCGAGGTGAAACTGGCGGCGCGCAGCGAACTGTTGGCGGAGAAACTGCGTCTGCTCTACGTGGCGCTGACCCGGGCGCAATATCGCCAATACCTGTGCTGGGGCTGGGTGCGCGGCATGGAGACGGCGGCGCTGAGCTGGCTGCTGCACGGCCGCGACGCGCGCGCCTTGCCGGAGCTGGAAACGCTGGAACTGGACGACGCCGTGCTCAGGCGGGAGCTGGAGGCGTTCGCGGCGACGGCCAACGCCGCCGCGGCAGGCGCTTGCGCGGTGCTGGAGGAGGACGGCGCGCGGCCGGCCTTGGCCGCGCGGCGCGAAACGGGGCGGGATTATCAGGCTCAAGCGTTCACGCGCCGGCTGGCCGCGCCGTGGCGGGTGGCCAGCTTCACCTCGCTGACCCACGCGCAGGCGGCCGGCAAATGGCAGGAGAGCCCGGACCACGACGCGGGCCAGCCCGCGGCGGCGGCGGAAGCGCCGGAGCCGCCGGCCCTGGATCGTTTCGGTTTTCCGCGCGGGGCCAAGGCCGGCACCTGCCTGCACGAGATTTTTGAAACCATCAGCTTCGGCGTGGACGACGCCGGCCTGCGGCAGGCGGTGGAGCGGGCCTTGGCCAAGCACGGCTTCGCGCCGGAGTGGGCCGACGCCGGCTGCGAGATGGTGGCGGCCACGCTGAACGCGGAACTGGATCCGGGGGTGAGACTGGCCGAGGTGCCAGACGGCAAGCGGCTGGTGGAGATGGAGTTCATGCTGCCGGCGCCCAGGCTGGAGGTGGCTAAGCTGGCCGCCATCCTGTCCGCGCCGGAACACGGCCTGGCCGCGCCCTTGCGCGCGGCGGCGGCGCAACTGGACTTTTCCACCGTGCGCGGTTTTCTCAAGGGCTTCATGGACCTGGTGTTCGAGTCCGACGGGCGCATTTATCTGGTGGACTATAAATCCAACCACCTGGGCGGGCGGCGCGAAGACTATCGCGCCGAGCGGCTGGCGGAATCCATCGCCCAAGAACATTATTATCTGCAATATCTGATTTACTGCGTGGCCCTGCGGCGCTATTTCAGCGCGCGCGGCGTGGACTTCGCCGCCCGCTTCGGCGGCGTGCGTTATCTCTATCTGCGCGGCGTCGGCGCCGACGCTTGCGGGATCTGGAGCGATCAGCCCGCGCCGGCCTTGCTGGAGGCGCTGGACCAATGGTTCGCCGGGCATGCGTAGGAATGCGGAGTGCGCAAGCCGCGGTCATGGGACTAAGCTGAACTATCTGAAGTGGAACGCGGCCGGAAGGGGAGAGTAGCGCCGGGCGCGGGCCGACAATAACAAGGACGCATCATGTTCGAATCCGCCGAAATCGGCCATAGCATCGATAAAAAGACATTCCGGGAAGCCATGCCCAAATTGCGCGAGGCCTTGCTGGACCTGCAATACGATTTGAAGGAGAAAGCCGATTTTCCGGTGCTGATCCTGATTCACGGCTTCGACGGCGCCGGCCGCGGCGAAACCATGAATCTGATCAATGAATGGCTGGACCCGCGCCTGATCGACACCGTGGCCTTCGCCGAAGCCAACGACGACGCCCGCGCCCGGCCCTGGATGTGGCGTTACTGGATGCAGCTGCCGGCCAAGGGCCGCATCGGCATGTTCTTCGGCTCCTATTACTCCGACGCCCTGTTCGACCGGGTGTTCGCCCGCAGCGACCGCGACGCGCTGGACAAGCAGATCTTCGACATCCTGCGCTTCGAACGCATGCTGACCATGGACGGCGCGCTGGTGCTGAAGTTCTGGTTCCACCTGACCCGGGAGCAGCAGCACAAGCGGCTCAAGCAGATGGAAAAAGATCCGGCCAGCAGTTGGCGCGTGACCAAGACCGACTGGGAGCATTACGAGCGCTACGACAAGATACGCAAATCCGCCGAGCACATCCTGCGGCTGACCAATACCGCCGCCGCGCCCTGGGTGGTGGTGGACGGCGAGGACGCCAATTACCGCAGCCTGACCGTGGGCAACACCCTGCTCAACGCCATCCGCAACCGGCTGGCGCAGGCGCAGGGGTCGCAGGCCGAATTGATAGACGCGCCGCCGCTGCTGGCGCCGATAGACAACAAGCTGTTGCTGGACACCCTGCAACTGGACCAGCCCATGGACAAAGCCGAATACAAGGCCGAGCTGGAAAAACTGCAAGGCCGGCTGCACCGGCTGACCCGTCACCCGCGCTTTGCTCAGCATTCGCTGGTGCTGGCTTTCGAAGGCAACGACGCCGCCGGCAAGGGCGGCAGCATACGCCGCATCACCCAGGCGCTGGACGCGCGGCGCTACCGGGTGGTGCCCATCGCCGCGCCCACCCAGGAAGAAAAGGCCAAGCCCTGGCTGTGGCGCTTCTGGCGTCATATGCCGGGCAAGGGCGGCATCACCATTTTCGACCGCACCTGGTACGGCCGGGTGCTGGTGGAACGGGTGGAGGGCTTCGCCAAGGAGGCGGACTGGATGCGCGCCTATTACGAAATCAACGATTTCGAGCATCAGCTGAGCGAAAACGGCGCCGTCATCGTCAAGTTCTGGCTGGCCATCAGCAAGGACGAACAGATGGCGCGCTTCAAGGGACGCGAGGAAACCGGCTTCAAGCGCTTCAAGATCACCGAGGAAGACTGGCGCAACCGCGACAAATGGGACGCCTACAAGCTGGCCGTCAGCGATATGGTGGACCGCACCAGCACCAGCAAGGTGCCGTGGACGCTGGTGGAGGCCAATAATAAATACTATGCCCGCATCAAAATTCTCAAAACCATTTGCGATGCGCTGGAAGCCCGGCTTGCTTGAGAGCGGCGTCCGGCTGATCGCCTTGCTGCTGGCGATGCCGGCCGCGGCCGCGCCCGGCTTGCGCGCCGGCGTGGCCAACGACAGCTTCGGCCCTTTGTACAGCGCCCAGGACGGCGCGCTGGCCACCCAGTACCGCGCCGCGCTGGAGCTGATCGGCCGGCACAGCGGCGTCCGCTTCGAACTGGATTACTATCCGTCGTCGCGGCTGCAGCAATTGTTCGAGGTGGGCAAGGTGGACGTGGAGGTGGGCGTCAATCCGTCCTGGCGCGCGCTGTCGCCGGTGGCCGGCTTCTACACCCGGCCCATCGACGTGCAGACGCTGCGGCTGTGCTTCGCCCCCGGCAAGCGGCGCAAGGGCGCGGCGCCGGCCAGCCTCAGCGGCCTGAGTCTGGGGGTGCTGCAGGGGCGCAGCTACCCCGTGCTGGAAGCCGGTTTCGCCAGCGGGCAATTCAAGCGGGTGGAGGCCGCCAGCGAAAGCGATCTGATCAGCGGTCTGCGCCAGGGCAGCATGCAGGCCATTGTCTTGAGCCAGCGTCAGCTGGACTTGCTGCTGAACCGCGCGCCGGAGGCGCAGCCCTGCGCGGCGGGCGACGTCGTGGGCAGCGTGTCGGTGATGCTGCGCCTGCATCCGCAATATCGGCAACTGTTGCCGCAATTGGACAAGGCGATTCAGCAGCTGCAAGATAGCGGCAAATTGCGCTGAAGCGCTTCGAGTCTACCCATTCCGGCTCCGCGTCGCGGAGCGCAAAGCATCCGGATTTCAAGCCATGTCTGTCCAGCAAGCCCTGTTGCCCGCCGAACTCGCCCACTTGTTCGCCCGTCTCGATCCCGGCGTGGACGAGGCCGCGTTGGCGTTGATCCACGAGCTGGCCAGCGCCAATCAGGCCGGCCATGTCTGCCTGCCGCTGGCGCAGCGTCCGGAGCGCAAGGCCTTGCAGGCCAGCGCGCTGGTCGGCCGCCCCGGCGACTACGCGCCCCTGATCCTGGACGCCGCCGGCCGGCTGTATTTCGCCCGCCACTGGTTCGACGAAGCGCGGCTGGCCGAGCGCCTGGCCGCGCTGGCCGAGCCGGGACCGGCGCCGGACGGCGCGCGCTTGCGCCCTTTGCTGGAGGCCTTGTTCGGCGCGGCGTCCGCGGCGGGTCCGGACCGGCAGAAGCTGGCGGCGGCCCTGGCGGCGCGTCAGCGCCTGATGATCATTTCCGGCGGTCCGGGCACCGGCAAGACCACCACCGTGCTCAAGCTGCTGGCCTTGCTCGCCGGCCTGTCGCCGCGGCCGCTGGTGATGGCGATGGCGGCGCCCACCGGCAAGGCCGCCGCGCGGCTGTCGGAGTCGGTGCGCGGCGCGCGCGCGCGGCTGGACCTGGCCGAGGATACGCTGCGGCAATTGCCGCAGCAGGCGCAGACGCTGCACCGCTTGCTGGGCTTGCGCCCGGGCGCGGCGGCGCCGCGCCATCACGCCGGCAATCCTTTGCCGCTGGACGTGCTGGTGGTGGACGAGGCGTCAATGATAGACCTGTCCTTGATGGCGCGCATGGTGGAGGCCTTGCCGTCGCAGGCGCGGCTGATTCTGCTGGGCGACCGCGATCAGCTGGCCTCGGTGGACGCCGGCGCGGTGCTGGGCGATTTGTGCGCCGACATCCATTACCGTCCGGATACTCTGGACTGGCTGCGGGCGAACTGCGGCGAAACCCTGCCGTCGACGCCGGGCGCGGGCGGCAAGCTCACCGATTGCGTGGCGCTGCTGACCCACAGCCATCGTTTCGGCGCCGATTCCGGCATCGGCGAACTGGCGCGGCGGGTGAACGCGGGCGACGGCGTCGGCAGTTGGGCGGTGCTGCAGGACCCGGAGTGGGGCGATGTGGAAGCGGTGCCGGCCTTGGAGGCGGCGGAGGTGCTGGCGCGCTGGCGGCCGTATTGGCGGGCGGTGCGCGCGGACGCGCCGCTGGCCGAGCGGCAGCAGGCTTTCGCCGGCTTCATGCTGCTGGCGGCGGAACGGCGGCAGGTGGAGGCCTTCAATCTGCGCGTGGAGCGGCAACTGGAGGCCGACGGCGACAAGCCGGCCGGCCGCGACTGGTATCCGGGGCGGCCGGTGATGATCAGCGAGAACGATTACGGCCTGGGCCTGTTCAACGGCGACATCGGCTTCACGGTGCAGCGCGAGGCCGGCTTGCGCGTGGCCTTTCCCGGCGACGACGGCGGCTGGCGCGAATTCGCCCCCGGCCGGCTGCCGCAGCACGACACCGTGTACGCGATGACGGTGCACAAAAGCCAGGGGTCCGAGTTCGGCGAGGTCTGTCTGCAGCTGCCGGAAGCGGCGGGGCCCTTGCTGAACCGGGCGCTGGTGTATACCGCGATCACCCGGGCGCGGGAGCGCTTCCTCGTGTCCGGCGCGCAGCCGGTGTGGGAACAGGCGGCCGTCGCGGCGCCGCAGCGTTACTCGGGGCTGGCGGATAAATTGAAATGACAAAGTCGTTAAATTGTCTGGACGGAGGGTTGGCCGAAGCGGCCGCCGAGACAATTCCGCAACATCCCAACGCAAAATAATCTGTTTATTTGCCGGCTGTTACGCCAGATATAGTCAAAGCCCAAGAAGCATCCTAAGATGCAGCCTTCCCGAAACACATCGCAGCGGAGTCGGCAATGCAAGTGGATGCGGTTCTGGCCTATCTCGACAAGATCACCCGTTTTGATCGTCAGCAATTCACGCCTTTGTACATCGGCAAAGAGCGCTTGGGCTGGGTCAACGCGGCGTGGAAGGAACGCTTGCTGAACAGCGAATCGCAGCTGTTCGAGGAGCAATACCAGAAACTGCATTGCCGGCTGGACGGCAGCTACCGCAGCATCAGCCACGCGCTGGCGCAGGCGGCGCGGCGCTGGCAGCAAGCCGGCTGGCTCAATGGCTGGCGCAATGAGAACTTCACCGCCTTCCGCCACGACGGCTCCCCTTATTTCGAGCTGGAACGCGCCGCTTTCCGCCCGCTGGGCCTGACCAGCCGCGCCGTGCACCTGAACGGGCTGACCCGTTTGCCGTCCGGCGAAGTGCGGATGTGGGTGGGGCGCCGCAGCCCGCACAAGGCGGTGGACCCCAATCGCATGGACAACCTGGTCGGCGGCGGCGTCGCCGCCGGCGAAACCATAGAACTGGCGCTGGAGCGCGAGGGGTGGGAAGAAGCCGGCGTGCGCCGCGAGCAGGTGCGGGATTTGCCGCAATCCAGCTTGCTGCTGGCCGAGCGCCCGGTGCAGCGCGGCCTGCACCGCGAATGGATTTACGCTTTCGATCTGTGGCTGGATGCGGGGGAGACGCCCTGTAACCAGGACGGCGAGGTGGCAGAGCACATCCTGACGCCGTTCGCCGAAGTGGAACGCCTGCTGTTGGAAGAGCGCTTCATGATAGACGCGGCCCTGGTCGCCAGCGATTGTCTGGCGCGCCACGGCTATTGGGGAGAGCGCACCCCGACGATAGACGCCGCCTTGGCGCGCATCCGCCACCCTCAGCGCAGCGATGTGCACGCCTTGACCTCCTGCTGATTCCCTTGCCGCGCCGGGACGCTCTTCACAGTGGCCGGCGCGGCTCTCTCGCTATTGTTCTATCCGTTTATATTACATCTGCGTGAATTAATTCAGGAATCTTTGCCTGATGCCGCCGGTAATGGGTAGAATCATTCTCAAGAGCGGAAAAATCCGTCAATAAATGCCAAGGGCCCTTGGCCCGCGCTGTTTCCCGCGTCAAATACTCGTGTCGTTAAGCGCCGCCGTCCGCGAAACGGCGCTTGCTTCGCGTAAAATTATGTCAATGGTTTGTTTTTGGCGAAATCAAGGAAACATCGGCATGGCGAGTTTCTCACTTTTTGCCGGCGGTGAAAGCGGACGCCGCGGCCTTAGGGGGGCGCAAGGGGGATGTATCGTTTGAAACTGATCTCGGAGCAGTTCGGCGTTGACGACAGCGGGCCGCTGCATCCCAGCCAGGAACAAGCGCGGCGGGCCGCGCTGGTGATGTGGAACGTTTATCGCGGCCAGCTGCGCATCGAGATTCACCGCGTGGTGGACCTGCGCAGCCGCAAGACGGAAAAGCTCGAGGAGTTGTGCTGACTGTCGCGTTTTAGCCAATGTAGTTGCCTACAAATCAACCCTGTTCGCGTTTATTGGCTGAATATGACAAATGCGGGCATGGTCGACGCCAACTTTCCATTGCGCGATTTTCAGCGCTTGGCTATTGTCCTACTTCCCATTAAACCCAAAGCAGGCGCGGCTCAAGAGGCGGCCTCTGCACTGGAGCGATCTTTGTTCAACTGGTTCGAAAAGCGGATCCATCCGTATCCCGACACGTCTCCGGCCCAACCTCCCAAGGGCTTTTTCCCATTTTTGTGGTTCTGTACCCGCGGCCTGCGCGGCCTGATTGCGGCCGTCATTTTGCTGACCGCCGGCATCGGCGCCTTCGAGGCCTTGCTGTTCTCCATGCTCGGTTCCGTCGTGGACTGGCTGAGCGCGGTCAAGCCCGCGCTGTTGTGGGACGCGCAACGCCATAATCTCTTGCTGCTGGCGGGCATCCTGCTGGCCAGTCCCTTGCTGATCGCCGTGCAGGCGCTGATCAAATACCAGGGCCTGTCCGCCAACTTCCCCATGCTGCTGCGCTGGAATTTCCACCGCCACCTGCTGCGGCAGAGCATGAATTTCTATCAGGACGAATTCGCCGGGCGGGTCTCCGCCAAGGTGATGCAGACCGCGATCGCGGTGCGGGAAACGGTGATGATCGTCGCCGACATCCTGGTGTTCGTGGTGATTTACTTCGTCACCATGATCGCCGTGGTCGGCAGTTTCGACAGCCGTCTGCTGTGGCCCTTCCTGGCCTGGCTGGCCTTGTACGTGGCCACGCTGTACTTCTTCGTGCCGCGTCTGGGCCAGGCCGCCACCGCCCAGGCCGACGCGCGCAGCCTGATGACCGGCCGCATCACCGACGCCTACACCAATATCGCCACGGTGAAGCTGTTCTCGCACGCCCAGCGCGAGGCCGGCTTCGCCCGCGGCGCGATGCAGGAATTCCTGGCCACCGCCTATCGCCAGATGCGTTTGATCAGCGGCTTCGAAATCATCAACCACAGCCTGAGCATGTTGTTGATCGCCAGCACCGCCGGCGCCACCTTGTGGCTGTGGAGCATGGGCGAAGTCGGCGTCGGCGCGGTGGCGGCGGCCACCGCGATGGCGCTGCGTCTGAACGGCATCTCGCACTGGATCATGTGGGAGATGGCTTCGCTGTTCGAGCAAGTGGGCACGGTGCAGGACGGCATCGCCACCCTGTCGCGCCCGGTGCTGGTCAATGACAGCGCCGACGCCAAGCCCTTGGCGGTGAAGCAGGGCGAGATCCGCTTCGATCAGGTGGATTTCAGCTACGGCGGCAGCAAGAGCGTGATTGAACAGCTATCGCTGACGATACGCCCGGGCGAAAAGATCGGCCTGGTCGGCCGCTCCGGCGCGGGCAAATCCACCATCGTCAATCTCTTGCTGCGCTTTTACGATCTGGACGGCGGCCGCATTCTGATCGACGGCCAGGATATCGCGCGGGTGACGCAGGACAGTCTGCGCGCTCAGGTGGGCATGGTGACGCAGGACACCTCGCTGCTGCACCGCTCGGTGCGCGACAACCTGCTTTACGGCAGGCCGGACGCCGACGACGCGGCGATGGAAGCCGCCGCGCGCCGCGCGGAGGCGCACGACTTCATCCTGACTTTGACCGATCCCAAGGGCCGCGTCAGCTACGACGCTCATGTCGGCGAACGCGGGGTCAAGCTGTCCGGCGGTCAGCGCCAGCGCATTGCCATCGCCAGGGTGATGTTGAAGGACGCGCCCATCCTGCTGCTGGACGAAGCCACCAGCGCGCTGGATTCGGAAGTGGAAGCGGCGATTCAGTGCAGTCTGTATCGGCTGATGGAGGGCAAGACCGTGGTGGCCATCGCCCACCGGCTGTCCACCATCGCGGCGATGGACCGCTTGATCGTGCTGGACAAGGGGCGCATCGTGGAAGAGGGCGACCACCGCAGCCTGCTGGCCAAGGGCGGCCTGTACTCGCGGCTGTGGGCGCATCAGAGCGGGGGCTTCCTCGGCGAAGAGGATGACGACGCAGCGGAGCCGGTGGCGACGCTGGCCTGAGGCCGAGTCAAGTCCAAGGCAAGAGAGCGGGACGCGCAAGCGGCCCGCTTTTTTCATTGCGGAGACGGGAAGACGGCTGCGGCGACGCAGGACGCGTTTAGACGAAAACGCGGTTTCGGCGCGCGTCGCGGAAAAATAATGGGAAAAAGCGGAAAAACGGAAAATACTGAGATGTTGTGGCGCACCCGACAGGGATCGAACCTGTGACCTTCAGCTTCGGAAACTGACACTCTATCCAACTGAGCTACGGGTGCGCTGTGCTTGCTTTGAGGCAGGCCCGCATCATAGCGCAACTTCCTTACCCGAGTCCAGTGTATGGTTTTGCCTTGCCTTCAGGCTTACCGTATAATTATCCTATTTTAAATGTCATTAATTCCAGGCGAGGCTCGTAATGAGTAATGAGAACGGAATGGCTCCCGGCCAGGTCATCAAAGTGCTGGTTGGCGTCGTTGTCTTTCTTGTAGTGGCAATCTGGCTTTTGGCCAAGTTGGCTACCAGCGGTTACAACGTGGATGCCGAAGTAATGACCAAGGAGGCCATTGCGTCTCGCCTGAAACCGGTCGGCGAAGCCAAGGCCAGCGACGCGCCTCCGGGAATGCGCACTGGCGAACAGGTATATAAAGGCATCTGTATTTCCTGTCACGGCACCGGCCTGGCCGGCGCGCCCAAGTTCGGCGACACCGCCACCTGGGGTTCGCGCATCGCCAAGGGCTGGGACACGCTGACCCAGCACGCGCTGCAGGGCTTCAACGCGATGCCGGCCAAGGGCGGCGCCACCGACCTGAGCGATGACGAAGTGAAGCGCGCGGTAGCCTATATGGGCAACTCCGCGGGCGGAAAGTTCACCGAACCGCCGGTGGGCGGCGCAGGCGGCGCGGCCGCGGCGGCGGACCCGGCCGTGGTGGGCAAGAAAATCTACGACAGCGTGTGCATGGCCTGCCACGCGGCCGGCATCGCCGGCGCGCCGAAGTTCGGCGACAAGGCGGCCTGGGCTGAACGTCTGAAGCCGGGTCTGGACGAAGTGGTCAAGATCGGCATCAAGGGCTTGAACGCGATGCCGGCTAAAGGCGGTTATACCGGCAGCGACGCCGAGTTCCGCTCCGCCGTCGAGTACATGGTGAATAATTCCAAATAAGCCGCGGATCAACGCAGCAAAAAACGCCTTGCACGGTTGCAAGGCGTTTTTTATCGCCCAAAAGCGGGGGTTCCTATGTTTTTGGGAAAATTTTGACTGGATGAAATGGCAATGTGCTATGTCAACAAAACCCCGCTGTAACAAGGGACAGGTGCCCTGGCGGGGCGCATGGTGCATGATGAGTCCATCTGTTTAGGTCGTGAAGCGTCAGGCGCTTCGCGGCTTGGTGTGGGGATTCAGTGGCTTTCCACTTTCGCTTCACCCAGAGATGTTCCTCATTCTTCATATGGCGCCACTGGCGCCATTTTCTTTTGCGCGTCGCGCCAGCCAGGATGGACTGGCGACGCAGGCGAAAGTTCTCGCGGCTTGGGGCGGGTGCTCAGCGTCTGTTCAAAGCCTGGCGAACCTGCGCGCGACAAGTCAAGCGACTGAGAACGCGAGATGGCCATGGTCATCTGGGCATGCCGAAGCGGCGGACATCGCGCGCTATTCTCCACGCGGGCAGGGCTTGTTCGGCTTTTCAGGATTCGGCCGGCTTTTCCTTATTGGCCAGCATCGCGCTGAGGCTGGCCAGCCGCGATTTGCCCTCGGTCTTGCTGACGATGGGCTCGGCGCCGGGTTTGCCGAAGTGGCGCAGATCGTCGCCGTTGATCTCGCTGATGAAGCGGGACGGTTCGACGAACTGCCATTCGCCGGCGCGCTTGCGTTTGACGCAATAGGTCAGCGTCAGCATGCGCTGGGCGCGGGTGATGCCGACGTACATCAGCCGGCGTTCTTCCTCCACCATGCCGTTGTCGACGGATTCGCTGTGCGGCAGGATGCCTTCCTCGGTGCCGACCAGGAAAACATACGGGTACTCCAGACCCTTGGACGCGTGCAGCGTGGACATTTTAACCGCGTCCACCTCGCCTTCCTCGCGTCCTTCCAGCATGGTGATCAGCGCGATGGTCTGGGTCAGCTCCACCAGGTTCTTGCCGCTGTCCTCGCCCTTGCGGCTGAGCCAGCTCACCATTTCCAGGATGTTTTTCCACTTGGTTTCGGCGATGCGCGGGCTGTCCTCGCTATCGTAAAGCCAGGCCTCGTAGCCTATGGCCTGCATCATCTCCATCGCCAGCGGGCCGCCGTCCTCGCGGGTGGCGCGGTATTGCAGATTGGCGATGAAGTCGCAGAACTGTTCCAGCGGCTCCAGCTGGGCCTTTTGCACTTGCAGGCGGAAGCCTTCCTCATGGGCGCTGGCGAACAGGCTTTTGCCGCGTTCGCCGGCCCAGGCGCCCAGCCGTTCCAGCGTGGCGGCGCCGACGCCGCGCTTGGGCGTGGTCAGCGCGCGAATGAAGGCCGGATCGTCGTCGGGGTTGGCGATCATGCGCATATAGGCCAGCATGTCCTTGATTTCCGGCTTGTCGAAAAAGCTTTGGCCGCCAGCCATCTGGTAGGGGATGCGCTGATTGCGCAAGGCTTGTTCGAAGATGCGCGCCTGATAGTTGCCGCGATAGAGGATGGCGTAGTCCTTGAACTCGGTGCGGTATTCGAACTTGTGCGCCAGCAGCCTTTGCACCACGGTTTCCGCCTCGTGCTCTTCATCCTTGCACTGAACCACGTGGATGGGTTCGCCCAGGCCCAGCTCGCTCCACAGCTGTTTCTCGAACAGCTTGGGATTGTTGGAGATCACCGAGTTGGCCGCGCGCAGGATGCGGGCGGTGGAACGGTAGTTCTGCTCCAGCTTGATGATCTTGAGCTTGGGGAAGTCGCTTTGCAGCAAGCGCAGGTTTTCCATATTGGCGCCGCGCCAGGCGTAGATGGACTGGTCGTCGTCGCCCACCGCGGTGAACATGCCGCGCAAGCCGGTCAGCAGTTTGACCAGCTGGTACTGGCAGGTATTGGTGTCCTGGTATTCGTCTATCAGCAGGTAGCGCAGCTTGTTCTGCCACTTCTGCAGCACGTCTTCATTGCTTTGGAACAGCTGCACCGGCAGGCGGATCAGGTCGTCGAAGTCCATCGCCTGGTAGGCGCTCAAGGTGTCCTGATAGGCGACGTAAGTGGAGGCGCAGACGCTTTCCCACGCGCCCTGGGCTTCCAGCAGCATCTGGTCTGGCGTTTTCAGGTCGTTTTTCCACAGCGAGATCTGGCTCTGCACCTTGCGCACCTCATCCTTGGAGGTAGTCTTCAGGATGTCGGAGATGATCTTGCCGGCGTCGAAGGCGTCCAGGATGGAGAACTGAGGCTTATAGCCGAGGTGCGGCGCTTCCTGACGCAGGATCTGCATGCCCAGCGAATGGAAGGTGGAAACGGTGATGCCGCGGATCTCCGCCGGCGTCATCAGCTTGCCCACTCGTTCCAGCATCTCGCGCGCGGCCTTGTTGGTGAAGGTGATGGCGGCGATATTGCGCGCATTGATGCCGCCTTCGCGGATCAGGTGCGAAATCTTGAAGGTGATGACCCGGGTTTTGCCGGAGCCGGCGCCGGCAAGCACCAGCAAGGGGCCGTCAAGATACTGGATCGCCGCGCGCTGCGGCGGATTGAGCAAGGGAGCGGACATGGCGGTATGGGGGAAGGGGCCCGGCGGGGCGCAGTAAATCGGTAACTCAGCCAGTGCATTGTAGCATGCGGTATCATGGCGCTATCCGCGGATGACGTCTCAGATCGATCCGCCACTTATGAGGTGCATATGGCCATCTACGCTATTGGCGACATTCAAGGGTGTTTCCAACCGTTTCAGCAGTTGCTGCGGCAAATCGATTTCAACCCCGGCAAGGATACCCTGTGGCTGACGGGAGACTTGGTCAATCGCGGGCCGCAATCGCTGGAAGTGCTGCGCTGGGTGTTCCAGCATCAGGATCAGGTGGAGATCGTGCTGGGCAACCACGATCTGCATTTGCTGGCGGTGGCGGAGGGTTTCGGCAAGCTGCATCGCAGCGACACGGTGCTGGACATTCTCAATGCCGCCGACGGCAAGGTGCTGCTGGACTGGCTGCGCTGCCAGCCTATGATGATAGCCGGCCACGGCTACGCGATGGTGCACGCCGGCCTGCTGCCGGAGTGGAGCATAGACCGCGCGCTGGATCTGGCGGAGGAAGTGGAGGCCGGCTTGTCCGGCCCCAAGCACCGCGAATTCCTGTCTCGACTGTACGGCAACCGGCCGACGCGCTGGAACGAGGAGCTGCGCGGCTCCGACCGTCTGCGCGTGATCGTCAACGCGATGACCCGGATGCGTTTCTTGAACCGCGACGGCGAGATGGATCTGAATTACAAGGGCGAGCTGGAGAACGCGCCGGCCGGGCTGACGCCCTGGTTCGAGGCGCCGGGGCGCTGGCAGGGCGAGATGCCGATTATCTGCGGCCATTGGTCGGCGCTGGGCGTGCATATCACCGACGACGTGGTGGCGATTGATTCCGGTTGTTTGTGGGGCGGCAGCCTGACCGCGATGCGTTTGGGGGACCAGGCCTTATTCTCCCTGCCGTGTTCGGCTTATCGCGAAATCACCGCCTAAAGAGTATGGGCGGCTGCGCCGCCGTAAATAAAATATCGACAAGCCATAGTCAGCCAGGCCCTATGGCTGTCATAATCGCGGCTCTTGCCAGAGCCGTTTTTTTATTTGTATGAGTTACCTTTCCATTGAGTTCGCGCTGGCATTCCTCGCCTTTTTCGCCCTGTATTGGCTGTGCCGCAAGCGCACGGATTGGCAGAATGGTTTGCTGTTATTGGGCAGTTACGCCTTTTATGCCAAGCTTGATTGGCGATTTGCGCTGATTCTTGCCGTTTATACTCTGTTATTGACCCTGATATCGTCGCGGATGCTTGATTCCGTCCGGCCCAAGCGTTGGTTGCGCGCGGGTTTGCTGATGGCGGTGGGCAATCTGGCGATATTCAAATACTTCGATTTCTTCCGCGAAAGCGCGCAAGCGGGGCTGCATGCGTTGGGTATCGCCGCGATATTGCCGGCGGTGGATTTCCTGATGCCGGTGGGCATTTCCTTTTACACCTTTCAATCGGTCAGTTATCTGGTGTCCCTGTATCGCGGCGAATTGCGTTTCGCCCGGGCCAGGGAGCTGGGTTTGTTCCTGGCGTTCTTTCCCACCTTGTTGGCCGGGCCGATTTGTCGCGCCACCGGTCTGCTGGAGCAGCTGCGCAGCGGCGCGCGTCGCCACATCCTGCAACTGGATCGCGCGCTGGGTCTGATTGTGCTGGCCCTGGCCAAGAAACTGTGGCTGGCCGGCTGGTTGGCCAGCGCCTGGGTGGACCCGGTGTTCAGCGCGCCGGAAACCTATCATGCGCTGGAGGTCTGGGCGGCTTTCTACGCCTACGCCTTCCAGATCTATCTGGATTTCTCCGGCTACACCGATCTGGTCACCGCCCTGGCCTTATTGCTGGGCATCCAGTTGCCGCGCAATTTCGACGCGCCCTACCTGGCGCACAATCTGCGCGACTTCTGGCGGCGCTGGCATATGTCGCTGTCCAGCTGGATTCGCGACTACGTCTATATCCCCTTGGGCGGCAACCGGCTGGGCTTTGCCCGCGCCCAGCTCAATTTGCTGGCCGCGATGCTGCTGTCCGGCCTGTGGCACGGCGCCAGCCTGAAATACCTGGTGTGGGGCGGCATGCACGGCCTGGGCGTGGTGGGCTTGAACCTGGGGGACCGGCTGTTGGGCAAGGAGGCGCTGACGCGGCGTTGGGCCTGGCTGGCGCGGCTGCTGACCTTCCATTACGTTTGCCTGGCCTGGGTGTTTTTCCGCGCCGCGTCGCTGGAGGACGCCTGGAGCTTTTTGGAGGCCATGGCCGGCACCGGCCAGGAACTGACGCTGAACGCGCCGGGCTTTCTGGCGCTGAGCGCGGCGGCGTTTGTCGCGCTGCCTCATCTGGGCGCGGTTTGCGAACGCGGCATCGCCCAACTGGGCCGCCTGCCGTGGTGGGGCAAGCCCAGCTTGCTGGCCGGCTGCGCCTTGCTGATCATCGTGGTGTCGCCGCCGGGCATTCCGGGTTTTATCTATTACCAGTTTTAACCGTGTTTTAGTCGTGCCGGCGCGGCTGCGCATCCGCCGCCGCGCGTTTCATTCCTTACCGCATTGAGGCAAGCGTCAAATGATCGCCCGTTCCGCCATCCGCCAGGCCCTGGCCATCCTAGGCAGCAGCATGCTGCTGCTGTGCTGGATCGAGCAGAGCTCGATCAACGCCTATTGGCGGCAGACCTTTCACCGTCCCAGCCAGCTGGAAGCCTTGTCCGAGCTGAGCGTCTGGCGTTTGGGCGCGGAACTGGGGCGGGAGTTTCGCGATCAGAGCCGAGGGCTGCTGAGCCGGCTGGATCGTTGGGACGACGAGATGATCGCCTATTTCAACGCCTGCTGCCTGAGGCCGGCATTGCCGCCGGCAAGCGCGCCGGCGGAGCCGGCGGCGGCGCAGACAACGGCAACGGCGGCCTTGCCGAACGCGGCCCCGGCGCCGCGGCCGCCGTCGGCCCCGCCGCAGCAAGCGGCGCCCAAGGACGCCCGCATCTTGCTGCGTCCGGGACAGAAGGTGTTGCTGGCCGGGGACTCCATGATGCAGGGCGTGGCGCCGCATTTGCTGCGCCCCTTGTTCAAGCTGCACCAGATCAAGGCGCTGGATCTCAGCAAGCAGAGCACCGGTCTGACCTATCCGGATTTCTTCAACTGGCCGGACACGATAGAACGGCAGTTGGCGGCGAATCCCGACACCGGTCTGGTGGTGGTCTTCCTGGGCGCCAACGATACTTGGGACATGGTGGGCGGCAGCCGCTACATCCGTTTCGCCTCCGAGGAGTGGGAACAGCGCTACCGCGAACGCATCCGCGCCATCCTGGCTTCGGCCCGCAAGCATGGGACGCAATTGCTGTGGCTGGGCGCGCCGAATATGGGCAAGGACAAGCTCAATCGCGGCGTGCAGTACATTAACGGCGTCTTCCGCGAGGAAGTGGAAGGCGCGGGTCAGCGCTATCTGTCCACCCGCGAGGCCTTGGGCAGCGAGGACGAAACGTTCACCAAGTTCATGACCTTGCCCGATCAGGGCGAAGTGGCGGTGCGCACCGCCGATGGCATTCATTTCACCCGTCAGGGCCAGGTTTTGCTGGCGCGGCGCGTGTTGGCAGAATTGAGGTTTGAATGAAGTTGAGAATCAGCGGGGCATTGGCCTGCTGGCTGGCGGCGGCATCGGCGCTGGCCGCGCCGGTGCAGGATTTCGGCGAGATCAATCTGGCGAGGCTGGCGTCGCGGCTGAAGGCGATTTCCACCGCCGTGCAGCCGGTGCGCATTACTCAGCTGGGGGATTCGCATACCGCGGCCGACTATCTGACCGGCACGCTGCGGGAGCGTTTCCAGGCCAAGTTCGGCGACGCCGGCATCGGCTGGACGCCGCCGATGGCGGTGCCGGGCCAGCGCCACGCGCTGGTGATGGCGCGCAGCGAGGGCTGGACGCTGATCAATAGCCGCAAAGACGGTGATCCGGACTTCCCGCTGGGCGGTTATATTGCTCAGGCGCAGCGGCCGGGCGCCGCCATCAGCGTACTGCCGCGCAATCCGCTGGACGGCCTGTGGCGCGCGCGCTTCCGCGTGCGGGCGGCTCAGGACGGCGCCGGCGCGCTGGAAGTGGATGACGGCCACGGCAGCCGCAAACTGAATCCGCCGGAGGCGGGCAGGGGCTGGCAGACGGTGGAGCAGAAGCTGTACTTCCCCTTTGTGGTGCGCGCCGGCGCGCTGCCGGCGGTGGAGCTGGGCGGCGTCGAGCTGGAGCGGCTGGCGCCCGGCGTGGTGCTGGACAGCATAGGCAGCAACGGCGCCCAGCTGTCGATCTGGCAGCGCTGGGGCAAGAGCTGGAGCGCTCAGCTGGCGGAGCGAAACAGCGACCTGGTGATCCTGGCCTACGGCGTCAACGAGGCCTTTGACGATAGGCTGGACCTGATCGAGTACCAGCTCAATCTGCAGGCGGCGATCAACACCGTGCGCCGCGATCTGCCGCAGGCGGCCATCCTGATGCTGGGCGCGCAGGACGCCGCGCGCAAGCGCGGCGCGGCCAGCAAGGAGTGCTCGCCGGGCCGCCCGCTGCAATTGGCGGCGGTCAAGCGCATCCAGCAGAAAGTCGCGCGCGACAGCCATGTGCTGTATTGGGATTGGGAGCAGGCGATGGGCGGGCCTTGCAGCATGAAGCGCTGGCAGGCTCAGCAGCTGGCGCGGCCGGACATGGTGCATTTCTCGCAGCAGGGCTATGCCAAGCTGGCCGACGATTTGTTCGATAATCTGATGGCGCGGCTCAGCCTGTGAGCGTAGTCGGCGCTGGATGAGAAAAGCCCCCGGAACCGGGGGCTTTTGCATTGGCGAGGCTTCGCAGCAGGTGCTCAGTGTTGCCGAGCCGGTTCCTGCGCCGCTTCCGCGGCCGGAGGAGGGCTCAGGCGCAGCGCACGCGCCACTTCCTGCTGCGCCTGCTGCGCCAGCGCGAAGCGGGTGTCCAGGCCGTTTTCCCAGGCTTTCAGCGGTTGGCCGTAACTGACCTCCACCTCCATCGCCGGCATCGCCAGCACTTTGCGCACGCTTTGCAAAAAGGTCAGGTCGCCGATGAAGGCCGGCTCCAGCGTCTGTTCGCCGTCTGCGCCGTAATAGCGCAGGCCGACCGGCTGAACGGTGCCGCGCGAAAGCAAGGCGGCTTCGAACAGCGAGGCCTTGAACGGCAGCAAGGCCAGGCCGTCCGAGGTGGTGGACTCGGGGAAGACCGCCATGCAGGCGCCGTTTTCCATGGCGTGGGCCAGCGCCTTGTAAACGCGGCTGGCGTCCTTGCGTTTGCTGCGGTCGATGAACAGGGTGCCGCCCAGATGCGCCAGCCAGCCCAGCACAGGCCAGGAGCGGAGCTCGCGCTTGGCGACGAAGCGGGACACCGTGCAGCTATTGAGCACGAAGATGTCCAGCCAGGAAATGTGGTTGGCCACCAGCAGGGTGTTGGGCGGGTAAAAGCCGGGGTTGACGCCGTGGATCCGCACGCTGATGCCGAGGATCTTCAGCGCGTGAGCGGCCCAGCGCCGGGTGACGACGGCGCGCTCGGCGTGGGCCAGCCGAGAATAACGGGTGGCCAGGATGAAAACACCGACGGCCAGGTGGCCGAACAGGCGCGCGACGCGTCCTATCCGGGTGAGCAAAGAGGTTGTGGCGATTGACTTCAAGATGCTTTGAGGCTCGGTGCGCAAGGTTGAGGCCGTAACTCTAGCATGGCTGGCATAGCGGACAATAGTAGGAACTGCGCTGGCCCTGGCGCAAATGCCGGATCGGCGTGCCGCATTGGCGGCAGGGCTGGTCCTGACGGCCGTACACCATATAAGTCTGTTGGAAATAACCCGGCTTGCCGTCGCTGTGCACAAAGTCGCGCAAGGTGCTGCCGCCGGCCTGGATGGCGCGGTTCAGCACGCTGCGGATTTCCTCGGCCAGCCGGCGGTATTCTCCGTCGCGCACCGCGTTGGCGGCGCGGGCGGGATGGATGCCTGCGTGGAACAGCGCCTCGTTGGCGTAGATATTGCCGACGCCCACCACCACGTGATTGTCCATCAGCATCAGCTTGACCGCGCTGCCGCGGCGTTGCGCGGCCCGGATCAGGGTGTCGCCGTCGAAGCCATCGGACAGCGGTTCGGGTCCCAGCGCTTGCAGCAGGGGGTGGTGCTCGATGGCGCCGACATGCCACAACACCGCGCCGAAGCGGCGGGGATCGCGGTAACGCAGCACATTGGGGCCCAGCAGCAGATCGATGTGGTCGTGCTTCTCCGGCGGAGTGTCGGCCGGCAAGAAACGCAGGCTGCCGGACATGCCCAGGTGGATGATCAGGGTGCCGGCGTCGGTGCCCAGCAGCAGATATTTGGCGCGGCGATCGACGGAACGTATCGTCAGACCGCGCAAGGCGGCGTGCAGTTCCGGCGGCACCGGCCAGCGCAGGCCGGCGTGGCGGACCACGGCGCCCTCCAGCGTGGCGTTCAATAAATGGGGCAGAATCCCGCGACGGGTGGTTTCGACTTCTGGCAGTTCAGGCATGGGTAGAATGGCGCGAAGATAAAAACAGGTCATGCTATTCTACGCATTCAACAGGTTTATAAGCAGGTCTCTGACTCCATGCGAATGCAACGGCTGAAAAAAACACTCCCTTTGCTGATGGTCGCGCTGCTGTCGGCATGCGCCAATTTCAAGCACCCGGGCGCGGCGAAGTCGGTCGATGCCGGCAAACCGGCCGGCGACGAGGCCGCGATCACGCAGAAAGAAGACGAAACCCTACTGCCCAAGGCGGAGCTGACGCCGGAAATCCTCTATGGCGTGGTGGCCGGCGAAATCGCCGCCCAGCGCGGCTCGGTGGGCGCCTCCGCCGTGACCTATCTGGAACTGGCGCGTCAGACGCGGGATCCGCGGCTGGCGCAGCGCGCGGCCGAATTCTCCATGTTCGCCGGCCTGCTGAAGGAAACCTCGGAAGCCCTGACCCTGTGGATGGAGCTGGCGCCGGACTCGGTGCCGGCGAGAGAACAGCTGTTCATCACCCTGCTGCGCGCCGGCAAGCTGGCGGAAAGCAAGCCGCTGATCGAGGCGCTGCTGCAAAAAGAGCCGGAGCGGGCGCCGGCCATCTTCGTTCAACTGGCGCGGCTGACCTCGCGCCAGAGCGACAAACAAGCCGCTTACGAGCTGGTGAAGCAATTCGCCGTCCGCTATCCGGACCTGGCCGAGGCGCGTTTCGCGCTCCTGGCCGTGGCCGCCGAGGCCGGCGATCAGGCCACGATGAACCGCGAATTCGACAGGCTGGCGCAGATCGCGCCGGCCTGGGACTTGCCGGTGGCCTGGCAGGTGGACCGGCTTCGCCGCGAGCAGCCGGAGCAGGCTATCGATTTTCTGCAGCGTGAACTGGCGCGGCGGCCGAACGCCGGCCTGGAACTGAAGCTGGCCAAGCCGCGGCTGTTGGTGGGCGCCAAGCGCTTCGCCGAGGCGCGCCTGGCTTTCGACCAGCTGCTGCCTAGCAATCCCAATAATCCCGATTTGCTCTACGCGTCCGGTCTGATGGCTTATCAGATGCGCGACCTGCCGGCGGCGGAGCGGCATCTGCGCCAGGCGCTGGCGGCCGGCCATCCGGAGGCCAATTTCATTCGCTACACCCTGGGCCAGATCGCCGAGGAGCGTCAGGACGCCGCCGGGGCCAGGGGCTGGTATGAAATGGTGGGCGCCGGGCCGCAATTCCTGCCGGCGCAAGGCCGGCTGGCGATCATGGACGCCGGCGACGGCAAGCTGGATCTGGCCCTGACGCGTCTGGCGCCCTTGGGCGGCAACGACCAGGAGAAGATCACCCTGGCTTTGCTGCAGTCCCAGTTGGCGCGAGAGGGCAAGCAGCCCGGCAAGGCCCATGACTTGTTGAGCAAGGCGCTGCTGCGCATGCCCAAGGCGCCGGAGTTGTTGTACGAGCGGGCGCTGGTGTCGGACAGCCTGGGCAATGTCGGCAACGCCGAACGCGATCTCAAGCAAGTGCTGAAGGAAAAGCCCGGCGACGCTCAGGCGCTTAACGCGCTGGGCTACACCCTGACCAATCGCACCAGCCGCCATCAGGAAGCGCTCGGCTATATCGAAAAGGCGCTGAAGAGCGAGCCGGACAATCCCACCATTCTGGACAGCCTGGGCTGGGCGCAATACAAGCTGGGCCGCCTGGACGCCGCCTTGAAAACGCTGCAGAAGGCCTATGCGCTGTTGCCGGACGCGGAATTGGCCGCGCATCTGGGCGAGGTGTTGTGGAAGCTGGGCAAGAAGGACGAGGCGTTGGCGGTGTGGAACAAGGCGCTGGAGGCGAGTCCGGAACATGATGTGCTGCGCGAAACCATGCGCCGTCTGGGGGCCCATTGATGAAGTGGAGCGGTCTGATCCTGGCCCTGTCTCTTGCGCTCACCGGCTGCGCGACGCGCGAGGCGGTGTTCATGCCCGCCGCGACGCAGTCCGCGGACCAGCCCTTCGCGGTCAGCGGACGTTTGTCGGTGAATCTGGACGGCAAGGGGCATGTCGCCAACTTCGATTGGCGGCACCAACCTGAGCGCGATCAGTTGGCGATCAACTCGCCGCTGGGCAATACCGTGGCCGAAGTGATCCGCGATGCCGGCGGCGTCACCCTGCTGGCGGACGGCAAGGCCTGGCAGGCTGCGGATGTGGAAAGCCTGACCGAGAAAACCCTGGGCTGGCCGCTGCCGCTGTCCGGCCTGGCCTGGTGGATCCGCGGCATGCCCGTGCCGGGCGAGGCGAGCGAAGTCCGTCCCGACGGCGAATTGCTGCAACAGGGTTGGCGCATCCGCTTTGTGCGCGAGGCCGAGTCCGGCGAGCGCTATCCCAAGCGCGTGGATCTGGCCCGAGACGGTTTGACGGTCAGAGTGGTGACCCGCGACTGGCGCTGACGCGTGTCGCTTCCTCCGTATTATTTCTAATGATTGCCATGGTGTTCTGTTGATGAGTTCCCCCGTATTCCAAGACTTTCCGGCCCCGGCCAAGCTCAATCTCTTATTGCACGTCGTCGGCAAGCGCCCGGACGGCTATCATTTGCTGGAGACGGTGTTCCGCTTCGTCGACTTCAGCGACACCGTGTCGCTGGCCTTGCGCGACGACGGCCGCATCGTGCTGGAGACGCCGATCGCCGGCGTGGACCCGGAGCAGGATCTGACGGTGCGCGCGGCGCGTCTATTGCAGGTCCATGCCCAGTGCGGGCTGGGCGTGGCCATTCGTCTGGACAAAAAGATACCGATGGGCGGCGGTTTGGGCGGCGGAAGCTCCGACGCCGCCACCGTTTTGCTGGCCTTGAACCGCATGTGGGGGCTAAATCTGCCGCGGGCGACTTTGCAGGAACTGGGCTTGAAGCTGGGCGCGGACGTTCCGGTGTTTATTTTCGGGCGCAGCGCGCTGGCCACCGGCGTTGGCGAAAAACTGAATGAAATCAAATTGAAGCCGGCATGGTATGTGGTAATTCACCCTCAGGTGCAGGTGCCCACCGGCAAAGTATTTCAAAATTTTTCGCAAGAGGTGTTGACAGAGGTAGGGGTCGTCGGCATAATGCGAATCCTCGAAACAACGCAGCAGCGACGAAACGATCTGCAAAACGTTGTTTCGAATATGTACCCAGCGGTGAATGAAGTGCTGACCGAATTAAGAAAATATGGTTCGCCGCTGATGACTGGTTCCGGTTCCTGCGTGTTTCTGGAGTGCCAGTCTAAAGACGAAGCCGATAAAGTTTATCAGGCGGTGTCGATAAAATATAAGGGGTTTTTAGCAAAAGGACTCGATGTCCATCCCTTAATCGACAGCGCTGAATAAAGGTTACTGGGGAGTCGCCAAGTGGTAAGGCACCGGATTTTGATTCCGGCATTCGTAGGTTCGATCCCTACCTCCCCAGCCAAGACTTTCTCTCAATAAGAGAGAGCATGAAAAAAGCGTGTAAGAATCCCTTACACGCTTTTTCTTTATCTAGCTAAGGCACACGAATCATGGCGGCATACGACAGTTTGATGGTATTCACCGGGACCGCGAACCCGGAACTGGCCCAAAACGTAGTCAAACATCTGGATATCTCGTTGGGACGCGCCGACGTCGGCAAGTTCAGCGACGGCGAAGTGGCGGTGGAGCTGCTGGAAAACGTACGCGGACGCGACGTGTTCATTCTGCAGTCGACCTGTGCGCCGACCAATGACAATCTGATGGAAATCCTGACTATGGCCGACGCGCTCAAACGCGCTTCGGCCGGTCGTATTACCGCGGCGATTCCATACTTCGGCTATGCGCGCCAGGACCGCCGTCCGCGTTCCGCCCGCGTGCCGATCTCCGCCAAGCTGGTGGCCAATATGCTGACCAGCGCCGGCATCGACCGGGTGCTGACCGTCGATCTGCACGCCGACCAGATTCAGGGCTTCTTCGACATTCCGGTGGACAACGTCTACGCGACGCCGGTGCTGCTGAAGGATATTCGCTCGCAGCGCATCGAAGATCTGATCGTGGTCAGCCCCGACGTGGGCGGCGTGGTGCGCGCCCGCGCGATGGCCAAGGCCTTGAACACCGATCTGGCCATTATCGACAAGCGTCGTCCCAAGGCCAATGTGGCCGAGGTGATGAACATCATCGGCGACGTGTCCGGCCGTACCTGCCTGATCGTCGACGATATGATCGACACCGCCAACACCCTGTGCAAGGCGGCCAGCGCTCTGAAAGAGCGCGGCGCCCAGCGCGTGCTGGCCTATGCGACTCACCCGATTTTCTCCGGTCAGGCGATCGATCGCATCAAGAATTCCGACATCGATATGGTGGTGGTGACCGACACCATCCCGTTGACCGCCGAGGCCAAAGCCTGCCCGAACATCCGGGTGGCCTCCATCGCCGGCCTGCTGGCCGAGACGCTGCGCCGGATCAACAATGAAGAATCGGTGTCCTACCTCTTCAATGAGGAACTGGTTGCGGCGGGCGCCTGCCTGCCGTGAACATCGGGCCCGCTGGTCGCGGCGGGCCGGGTGCTTTTAATCTGAAACTGGAGTTTTGCCATGTCTTTTGAATATACCGCCAGCAAGCGTGAAGAGTCGGGTACGAGTGCGAGCCGCCGCCTGCGTCACGCCGGCCAGGTTCCGGCCGTTGTTTACGGCGCTTCCAAAGAAGCCGTATCCATCGTTCTGGACCACAACACCATGTACTACGCGCTGAAGAACGAAGCGTTCCACACTTCCGTTCTGGATCTGGTGATCGACGGCCAGAAAGAACAAGTTAAAGTGGCTGCGTTCCAAATGCACCCGTACAAACAGCAAGTAATGCACATCGACTTCGCTCGCGTGTAATCTAGCTGCCGTGCCGTCTGACGGTAACGGTTGAAAAGCTCGTTGCTAGCCGTCGGCCCGCAACGAGCTTTTTCATTTGGAACAGAGAATATGTCCGGCATTCGCCTGATAGTCGGCCTGGGCAACCCCGGCGCCGAATACGATAGAACGCGCCATAACGCCGGTTTCTGGCTGGTGGACGAGTTGTGCTGGCGCTATAAGGGCAACTGGCGCACGGAAGGCAAGTTTCAAGGCGACGTCGCCCGCGTGGACATCGAGGGACAGGACGTCTGGCTGCTCAAGCCGATGACCTATATGAATCTGTCCGGACAGGCGGTGTTGGCGCTGGCCCATTTTTACAAGATTCTGCCGGACCAGATCCTCGTGGTGCACGATGAGCTGGACCTGCCGCCCGGCGCGGCCCGCTTCAAGCAGGGCGGCGGCCACGGCGGCCACAATGGTTTGAAGGACATCGCCGCGCGACTGAGTTCGCCGGCCTTCTGGCGTTTGCGCCTGGGGATCGGCCATCCGGGAGACCGCAACGAAGTCGCCAATTTCGTGCTGAAGAAGCCGCGCGCCGAGGAACAGCAGGCGCTGGACGAGGCGATTGAGCAGGCGCTGCGGCAATTGCCGGCGGCCATCGGCGGCAAGATGGCGGCGGCGATGAAGGAATTGCACACCGCGGCCAAATGAGCCGCTGGGCAAATCGCCGGCTTGCCGCTATGCTGCGGCAGAACAAGATTTTTCAAGAATTCGAAGGAATGCGGACATGAGTCTGAAATGCGGTATCGTCGGCCTGCCCAATGTGGGCAAGTCCACCCTGTTCAATGCGCTGACCAAGGCCGGCATCGAAGCCGCCAACTATCCCTTCTGCACCATCGAGCCCAATGTAGGCATCGTGGAAGTGCCGGATCAGCGCCTGGCCGAACTGGCCAAGATCATCAATCCGCAACGCATCCAGCCGGCCATCGTCGAATTCGTCGACATCGCCGGCCTGGTGGCGGGCGCCTCCAAGGGCGAGGGCCTGGGCAACCAGTTCCTGGCCAATATCCGGGAGACCGACGCCATCGTTAACGTGGTGCGTTGCTTCGAAGACGAGAACATCGTTCACGTCGCCGGCAAGGTGGATCCGATCGCCGACATCGAAACCATCGGCACCGAGCTGGCGCTGGCCGACCTGTCCGCGGTGGAAAAGGCGATGACGCGCGAAGGCAAGAAGGCCAAGTCCGGCGACAAGGACGCGCGCGCGCTGATCGCGGTGCTGGAGAAGCTGGTGCCGCATCTGGATCAGGGCCTGCCGGCGCGCTCGCTGGACTTGAGCCCGGAAGAAATGGTCTTGGTCAAGCCGCTATGTCTGCTGACGATCAAGCCGGCGATGTATGTGGCCAACGTGGCTGAAGACGGCTTCAGCAACAACCCCTTGCTGGAGCGGGTGCAGCAACTGGCCGACAAGGAAGGCGCGCCGGTGGTGGCCTTGTGCGCGGCGATCGAGTCCGAAATCGCCGAGCTGGACGACGCCGACAAGGCCGAATTCCTGGAGACGCTGGGTCTGGAAGAGCCTGGCCTGGATCGTCTGATCCGCGCGGGTTACAAGCTGCTGGGTCTGCAGACCTACTTCACCGCCGGCGTTAAGGAAGTGCGAGCCTGGACAATTCATATCGGCGACACCGCGCCGCAGGCGGCCGGCGTGATCCACACCGATTTCGAACGCGGCTTCATCCGCGCGCAGACCATCGCCTATACTGACTTCATCGCGCTGGGTGGCGAGTCCAAGGCCAAGGAGGCCGGCAAGATGCGGGCCGAGGGCAAGGACTACGTGGTCCAGGACGGCGATGTGATGAACTTCTTATTTAATGTGTGATCATAATTAACTGAAGAAAAGGCATGTGGCTCTGGCGCATGCCTTTTTTTTGTAAGTAAAATGAGTATTGCTAGTGCATCATTCATAGATAAAGGTCGGCAAAAGGATAATGACATTTGGAACACAAGCGTGAAGTTTCTGATGAGATCAGCTTGGTCGATATTATATTGTTCTGCAGAAGACAATGGCGTTTGATGGTGATACTACCTGTGGTCTTTGGGGTGTTGTCAGCTGTTATCGTGATGAATATGCCTCCCAGATATGTGGCGACCTCTTTGTTATTGGTTCCGGCGCCGCTTGGTCCTCAGGGAGGGGCTAGTGTTTTGAAGGATAGTTCGATGCTGGACCGCGCGGTGGCCGATTTTGAATTGACCAAGCATTATGAGTCAGGCTCTGCTGATAAGACCAAGCTGAGCTTGCTGGATAATCTCAAGGTGAATGCGGGCAGAGACGGTCTGCTCGAGGTTTCCGTTAGTGACGAGGACGCCGTATTCGCTGCCAAGCTGGCCAATTACTTGGTGGAGCAGGCCAGGCAAAGGATTTTGGACCTGCATGTCACCGAGCAGAGTAAGAAGTATCTGGTGTTGCAAGAAAAGATCAAAGCGGCGCAGCAGCAGCTGTCTGTGGCGCAGGGCCAGTTGAAGCGGCAAGGCGCAGAGGAGGCCTTGCTGAATAGCGAGATGGCTCGGATTGTCGACGGATTCGCGCGCCTGGAAGTGCAAATGAACACGCAGCAAATGGAGGGCAATAGCCCGTTGCAGTCGTCTTTATTGCAATTGCGAGCGGAATTGGAGCGAGCGAGCCCACAGGCCAAGATGATGTCTTCGCAGAAGTTGGCGATGATGAGGAATTTTTTCTTCTATCGGGCTGCGCTGGAGGAGTTGCAAAAACAGGCTTTGGTGAGCAAGGCATTGGTGTCGCAAGAAGTGCAGGTTGTGTTGCCCGCTAGCCCCCCTTTGGAAAAGGCGGGACCGAAACGGACTATGATCGTGTTGCTGGCCGGTCTGGGGGGCTTTGTCTTGGCGGTCTTGATTGGCTTGGGGCGTAAGTTGGGGGCAACGCTGCGCCAGCGCCAGCACGCCGAGTAGGGGTGAATTGACATCATGGCCGCTTTTCGCGGCCATTGTTCTATCTAGAACTTGGCAGCGCCAACGGCTAGTGATATTCTCACTTTTGACTATTTTGTTTTTCAAAATTACCAAAGGTTATATTGATATGCGCAAGCTGATGACGCTTCTCGTAATGGCGGGCCTGGCTGGCCAGGTGTTCGCGGCGGACTTGCTGGATACGGTCAAGCAGCGCGGCAGCCTGAAAATCGCGTTGGAGGGCACTTACCCGCCGTTCAACTTCAAGGACGCCAAACAGCAGCTGACGGGTTTCGATGTCGAGATCGCCACTGAAATCGCCAAGCGTCTGAAAGTGAAGCCGGAATTCACCACGGCGGAGTGGAGCGGCCTGCTGGCGGGCTTGCAGGCCGGCAAGTTCGACATCGTGGTCAATCAGGTGGGCGTGACCGACAAACGCAAGGACGTGTTCGACTTTTCCCAGCCCTACACCTACTCCAGCGCGCAGTTGATCGTGCGCAAGAACGAGAGCCGCGTTTTCAAGAGCCTGGCGGAGCTGAAAGGCAAGAAGCTGGGCGTGGGCCAGGGCAGCAATTACGCCGATATGGCCAAGGCCGTGGCCGGCATCGAGGTGAAAACCTATCCCGGCGCACCCGAATACCTGCAGGATCTGGCCAGCGGCCGCGTGGACGCGGCGCTGAACGACAGCTTGCTGATTCCCTTCGCCATCAAGCAGGCCAAGTTGCCCTTGAAGGCCGGCGCACCGGTGGGCGAGGTGGCGACGATGGCTATCCCGTTCGCCAAGAACAATCCGCAGTTCAAGGCGGCGATAGACAAGGCGCTGGGTGATATGAAGGCCGACGGCAGCTTCAAGAAGATCTCGGTCAAATGGTTCGGCATCGATGTGTCGAAAGCGCCGGCGGCGGCCAAGAAATAAGCGGCAGTTGATTTCAGAGTGGATAGGGCTAGACGCCCCTGCTTGCGCGGGGGCGTCGGTTTTTTTTTGGAAAAACGTGAATGACTGACTGGATCGTCCTGTTCGAATCGGCGCTGCCGGTGCTATTGCAAGGCGCGGGCTATACCTTGATGTTCGCGGTGGTTTCCATGATCCTGGGGCTGGCGCTGGGCTTCGTCGTGGCCTTGCTGCGAGTGGCGCAAGTGCCGGTCCTGGCGCAACTGGCCGCCTTCTATGTCAGCGCGATGCGCGGCACTCCGCTCTTGGTGCAGATTTTCGTCATCTATTACGGCTTGCCCGGCGCGGGCATCGAGTTGGGGCCGGTGACGGCGGGCATTCTGGCCTTGACGCTGAATGTGGCCGCCTATTTGTCGGAAAGCCTGCGCGGCGGCATCGCCGGCGTGCACCGCGGCCAGTGGGACGCCGGCCTGTCCTTGGGCTTGAGCTGGTGGCAGACCATGCGCCACATCATCGCTCCGCAGGCTTTGCGCTTGTCGGTGCCCAGCCTGTCCAATTCGCTGATCAGCCTGATCAAGGATACTTCGCTGGTATCGGTGATCACCGTGACCGAATTGATGCTGGCGACGAAGGAAGTGATCGCCCAGACCTTTCAGCCCTTGCCGCTCTATCTGGCGGCGGCGGCGATCTACTGGGTGCTGAGCGCCAGCTTCGAGCGGGTGCAGGGTTATGTGGAGCGGCGGCTGGAATTGGCCCACAAGCGTTGACCGCCGTCTTCAAGCAAAAAGCCCTGCGTTGCGGGGCTTTGTCGCATCCGGCTCAGGCCGGGGCGTAGAGGTTTTCTATCATTGCGCGGCAGCGTTCGGCGATCACCTTGCGGCGCAGCTTCAGCGTGGGCGCCAATTCGCCGGCGTCGACGCACCAGGGCTTGTCGATCAGGGTGAATTTCTTGATGTGTTCCCAGTTGCCGAAGTAGCGGTTGAAGCGCTTGATCTCGCGGTCAATCAACTCGACGATCTTGGGGTGGCTGCTCATCTCGCTGTCGGTGGTGTAGGCGATGCCGTGTTCGGCGCACCATTCCTTCAGTTTCTCGAAGAGCGGGACAATCAGCGCCGCCGCGTACTTCTGACCGTCGCCCACCACCATGATCTGGTCGATGAAGGCGGATTCCTTCAGCTTGTTCTCCAGCGCTTGCGGCGCAATGTATTTGCCGTTGCTGGTCTTGAACATTTCCTTCTTGCGGTCGGTGATGCGCAGATAGCCGTGTTCCAGCACGCCGATGTCGCCGGTGTGCAGCCAGCCGTTGTTCAGCGCTTCGGCGGTGAGTCCCGGCTCCTTGTAATAGCCGAGCATCACATTGTCGCCGCGCACCAGGATTTCGCCGTCGTCGGCCAGGCGCACTTCCACGCCGGGCAAGGGCAGGCCCACGCTGCCGATCCGGGTGTCCCGGGCGTTGAACGGGTTGGCGGAGATCACCGGCGCGGATTCGGTCATGCCGTAGCCCTCCGCCACCGACACGCCGCAGGCCCAGAACAGGCGCGCCAGCCGCGGCTGCAGCGCGGCGGAACCGACATTGATCCATTTGAGCTCGCCGCCCATCGCGGCGCGCCACTTGCGGTAAACCAGCTTGTCGGCCAGCGCGTGCTTGGCGGCTTCCAGCGGCGAGCGGCGGGCGTTGGGGTCGAAGCGCTCGGCGCGCTCCACGGCCCACAGATAAAGACGGCGTTTGAAGCCGCTGAATTCGCGTGCCTTGCCCACCAGCTTGTCGTGCACTTTCTCCAGCACGCGCGGCACCGCGCTGAAGGTGTGCGGACGGATGTCGGAGAGCGCGGAGGACAGGCATTCCACGCTGGAGAAGTAAACGCCGGCGCTGCTGTACATATAGTAGAAGACCCCGGCGCGCTCGAAGATGTGCGACAGCGGCAAAAAGCTCAGCGCGCGGCATTCTCCGTGCGGCAGGCGGGTGAATTCCGCGGTGGCGACCACGGTGCTGAGCACGTTGCGGTGCGACAGCATCACGCCTTTGGAGCGTCCGGTGGTGCCGGAGGTGTAAATGATGGTGTAGACGTCGTCCGGCTGGATCGCGTCGCGGCGGCGTTCCAGCTCGGCCTGCCGCTCCGGTTTGGCCAGGGCCAGGATTTCGGTCCAGGACGGGCAGCCGTCGATCTGGCTCAGGCCGTAGATCGGGCAGCTGAATTTGCCCAGCGCCTCATGCAATTTGCGTTGCAATGCGGCATTGCCGACGAAAGCGAGCTTGACCTCGGCATGAGTCAGGATATAGCGTGCATCATCAAGGGTCATGGTGGGATAGAGCGGCACGCTGACGGCGCCGATTTGCTGCAGCGCCAGATCGGCCAGCACCCATTCTATGGAGTTGTCGGCGGCGAGGGCGACTTTGTCGCCGCTGGCGATGCCCAACTCCAGCAGACCCAGGCTGAAGCGGTTGACGCTGTCCGCGACTTCCTCGGTGGACAACCTGCGCCATTCCTTGCCGGTTTTGGCGGCGAGGCAGTCGGTGCGCGGGTGGCGTTCGAGTTGGCGGGGCAGGATGTCAAATACGCGTTCTAGCTTCATTCGTACAATTGTTTGAATGCGAAACGCTGCAAAATAGTCCTAAAGAGCGTGGATGTAAAGCCAAAGCTGCTAAAAATTTAGTCAAGATCAAGGGAGTAGTCGCCGTTTTAACGGCGGTTTCCTTGAAGTTTTCGAAAAATGATGAAAGAGTCATGGCTGCGGCGCGCTAGAAGCTTGATTGCGGTCGGTTTGTCCGACAAAGCGGACAAGTGAATGATTTTTTGAGGAAAAGTCGTGAAATTTGCAACCAGATCCATTCATGCCGGCTATGACAACGCAGAGCATGGCAAGGCGGTGATGCCGCCGGTGTACCAGACTTCGGTGTTCGAATACGGCCATGTCGGCGAATCCATGCCCTTTGTGTACGCCCGTACCGGCAATCCCACGCGGGCGGCGCTGGAGGCCTGCCTGGCCAGCCTGGAGAACGCCCGCCACGGCCTGGCCTTCGCCAGCGGCATGGCGGCCATCGACGCGGTGCTGCGCGCCTGCCTGAAGCCGGGCGACGAGGTGATCGCGGTGGCGGACCTTTATGGCGGCGCTTACCGGCTGCTGAGCAAGGTGATGGAACCGGCGGGCGTCAAGGTCACTTTCGCGGATTTGAGCGATAGCCGGAACCTGACGGCGCTGATCAGCGCGCGGACCAAGCTGCTGTGGCTGGAGTCGCCCACCAACCCCTTGCTGGGCATGGTGGACATCGCGGAACTGGCCCGGATCGCGCACGCGCACGGCGCCCGAGTGGCGGTGGACAGCACTTTCGCCACGCCTTATCTGCAGAACCCGCTGGACTTGGGGGCCGACGTCGTCGTGCATTCCGCCACCAAGTATCTGGCCGGCCACTCCGACGTGTTGCTGGGCCTGGCGGCCGTCAACGACGAGGCGCTGCACCGCGAGATCAAATTCATTCAGAACGCGGCGGGAGCGGTGCCGGGGCCTCAAGATTGCTTCCTGACCCTGCGCGGCATCAAGACCCTGCATCTGCGCATGGATCGCCATTGCGACAACGCGGAGCGGGTGGCGGATTATCTGCGATCTCATCCCAAGGTGGAGCGGGTGTTCTTTCCGGGGCTGCCGGAGCACCCGGGCCATGAACTGGCCCGCCGGCAGATGCGTCGCTTCGGCGGCATCGTCAGCATCTGGCTGAAGGACGACAGCCGCGCGGCGGCCAGCCGCTTGGCCGAGCGGTTGAGGCTGTTCGCGCTGGCCGAATCGCTGGGCGGGGTCGAATCGCTGATCAACCACAGCTACACCATGTCGCACGGCGGCATGCCGCCGGAGCAGAAGGCTCAATTGGGCATTCGCGAAGGCGGGGTGAGGCTGTCGATAGGCATAGAGGATATCGACGATATCCTGGCCGATCTGGAGCAGGCTCTGGCGGACTGAGCTGACTGCGCTATTCTTTCAACCGACGCCCGCGCGGGCGTAATCGAGGAAATATATGGCTTCCGCTTTGTGCCGTCGCTGGCAGTTGCGCACCCCTTTGATTCAGGCGCCGATGGCGGGCGGCGCCACCTCTCCGGCCTTGGTGGCCGCGGTCAGCCAGGCCGGCGGCCTGGGGTTTCTGGCGGCGGCGCTGCTGCCGCCCGAACGCCTGCTCAGCGAAGCCGCCGCGGTGCGGCGCCTCACCGACAAGCCCTTCGGCATCAATCTATTCGTGCAGGACGATCCCGCTCCCAGCGAGGAGGCCTTGCGGCAGGCGCTGGAATGGCTGGCGCCGCTGCACCGGGAGCTGGGGCTGCCGGTGCCGCAGGTCCCTGAGCGCTTCTGCGAGCCGTTCGCGCGCCAGTTCGAAGCGCTGCTGGAGGCCAAGCCGGCGGCGGCCAGCTTCACCTTCGGCATTCTCAATCGCCATCAGCTCAAGCTCTTGAAGCAGGCTAAGATAGACGTGATCGGCACCGCCACCAATATGGCGGAAGGGCTGGCCTGGGCCGAACTGGGCGCGGACGCGATCTGCGCCCAAGGTCGGGAAGCCGGCGGCCATCGAGGCACCTTCATCGGACGGCCCCAGGACAGCCTGCGGCCCACTTTGTCGCTGGTCTATGAATTGGCGCAGAACCAGCCGCTGCCGGTGATCGCCGCGGGCGGCATCATGCATGGACGCGATATCGCCGCAGCAATGCGCCACGGCGCCCAAGCCTGCCAGTTGGGCACCGCGTTTTTGCGTTGCCCGGAGTCCGGCATTTCCGCCTTGTGGAAAAGCGAGCTGGCCAAGGCCGCGCCCGGCGGCACCCGTTTGACTCGCGCGTTTTCCGGCCGTTACGCGCGCGGCCTGAACAACCGTTATATGGAGTTGATGGCCGACAAGGAAGACCTGGTGCCGGCGTATCCGGTGATGAACGCCTTGACCGGACCCTTGCGCGCCGCGGCGGCCAAGGCCGGGCTGAGCGATTTTCTGTCCTTGTGGGCCGGGGAAAACGTGGCGGCCGGCCGCGAGCTGGCGGCGGGGCAACTGGTCGCCACGCTGCACGAGGAATGGCTGGCCGCCTATCGGTGAGCGCCGCCGCGGCGCAGGCTTGAAGCCGGCGTCGATCTGGAGCACAATACTTGAGTAATTTACTTGGGTATTGGCGGGCAATGGATACAGCGATCGAAGAAAAGTACACGGTTCAACCCATCTTGTGGCTGCGGCGCTGGGCGGACAATCTGCTCAGCTTCCGCTTGCGGCGGCCGGACGCCTATCGTTTTGAGCCTGGGCAGTTCGCGAGGCTGGGCCTGCCGTTGGGCGAACACGGCGGTCAGGTGTGGCGGGCGTATTCGATGTGTTCGGCAGTGACCGACGAGTATCTGGAGTTCTATTCCATCGTGGTGCCGGACGGCCAGTTCAGTTCGCGTCTGGCGCAGCTGCAGGTGGGCGCGGAAGTGATGCTGGACAAGAAGGCGATGGGCTTCTTCTTGGCGGACCGCTTGCCGGCGGGCAAGGATTTGTGGTTGTTGGCCACCGGCACCGGTTTGGCGCCGTATTTGTCGATTCTGCAAGACCCCGCTCAGTGGCAACGTTTTGATCGCATCGTGCTGGCGCACTGCGTGCGGCACGCCGCTGAGCTCAGTTATCAGGATTTCATCGCCGAGCTGAGCGAACACCCCTTGTGGGACGAGCACGGCCACAAGTTGCAATACTTGCCCATCGTCACTCGCGACGCGCCGGAGGGCGTGTTGAACGAGCGCATCCCGGCCTTGCTGGCCAATGGCGGTTTGGAGCGGGCGGCGGGGCTGGCGATGTCGCCGAAAAACTCGCGCTTCATGATTTGCGGCAACCCGGCCATGGTGGAGGATACCCACCGGCAATTGATGAAGATGGGCTACCGGATGAGCCGGCAGAGCGCGCCGGGTCATCTGGTGTTGGAAAACGGTTGGTAGCCGACGCGCCCAGGGCGGCCTATAAGACCTTGCTCATGAACAGGCTGAGCGGGTCGGGCTGGTAGGCGCCGAAGGGCGGGCAGGGCTTGAAACCGGCGCGCTGGTATAGGCCGATCGCCTCAGGCTGGGACACGCCGGTCTCCAGTTTCAGCGCGGACAGGCCGGCGGAGCGCGCTTCCCGCTCCAGGCGCGCCAGCAGCGCCTGGGCCACGCCCTTGCCGCGTTGGGACGGCGCCACGAACATGCGCTTGATCTCGCCGTAATCCTCATGCGGCACTAGCGCGGCGCAGCCGACCGCCGCGAGCTTCTCGTCGCGAGCGACGATGAAATGCGCCCGTGGCGGTTCCAGCGCCGCCGGGTCCATCAGATGATTGCTTTCCGCCGGATAGAGCGCGGCCTGGTATGCGTCCAGCTGGCTTATCAAGGCCAGCACATCGGCTTGTCGCGGCGACTCCAGTTGCAGACGCATGGCGTTTACCTGTTGGAGTTAGCGAGCAGGGCGCCGAACAGCAGGAAGGTCGCGCCGCCGGCCTTGTTCACCCATTTGCCGCCGCGGTCGCTGGCCAGCCAACGGCGCGCGCGTTGCGCGGTGAGCGCGTACACGGTGTGGATCAGGATGATCAGGCCGCTGAAGGTGCCGACCAACAGCAGGAATTGCGGCGCGTAGGCCCCCTGAGTGTCGATGAACTGCGGAAAGATGGACAGAAAGAAGAAGATGGACTTGGGGTTGGTCAGCTGTACCGCCATGCCTTCTCCAAAGCGCCGGGCAAAGCCGAGCGGCTGGCTTGGGATCTCATCGAAGCGAAAAGCCGGCGCGCGCAGCAGTTTGACGCCCAGATAAAACAGGTAAGCGGCACCTATCCATTTCATCACAGTGAAGGCCAGCGCCGACGCGGCCAGCAACAGGCCGAGGCTGGTGGCCGACACGCCGGCGACGATGAAGGAACCGCAGGCGGTGCCGAGAATGCCGCCAAGGGTGCCGCGCAGGCCGAAGCGCAGCGAGTTGGTCAGGGTCATCAAAATGCCGGGGCCGGGGCTGAGCACGGTGGCCGCGGCCATCAGCAGATAAAGCGAATAGTGTTGCATGAGGATTGTTCGCGTAGGGGGCGGGCCCTTAGTCTACGCAGGCTTGGCCATCGATGACAATGTTGTTGCGCGCGGCGCATGGGCCGCGCCGTTTTGGAGAATGAGCGATGACGATACGCGTGGTGCAATTGGGCAGTCCGCGTCACCCGCAGGAGGGCACGCGCATCGGCACGGTGCGGCGGCCGCCGCGCGGCGTGCCCAAGGAGGCCTTCGCCAGCGGCGATTGGTACGATGTGTGGTTTCCCAACCTGGCGCCCAGCGCGGAATTGGTGAAACAGGCGCAGGCGGCGCAGAGCGCAGCCGAATGGCAGACGTTCGAGCGGGCGTATCGCGCGGAGATGAAGGCGCCGGAGCAAAGCCGCGAGCTGGACTTGCTGGCAGCTTTGTCGCACGGCAGCCACTTTTCCATAGGCTGTTACTGCCAGGACGAGGCGCGCTGTCACCGCTCGGTGTTGCGGGCCTTGTTGCGGGAGCGCGGCGCGGCGCTGGTGGAGTGAGGCTTTGACTCCGCCGGGCCGGCTTGTATCATATCGCTTTGTATTTGCCCGGAATGTCCGCCATGCCTGATTTGTCCACGCTTTTACTATTCAGTCTCGCCTGCGTCGCGCTGGCGGCGACGCCGGGGCCGGATATGTTGCTGATCGCCAGCCGCAGCGCCAGCCAGGGACGCAAGGCCGGCTTCGCCACCCTGGCGGGCATTCAACTGGGCACGTATTGCCATGCGCTGGCGGCGGCCTTCGGTTTGGCGCAGTTGTTCGTGCACGCGCCGCTGGCCTACGACGCGGTGCGCATCGCCGGCGCCGCCTATCTGTTCTATCTGGCCTGGACGACGTTGCGCAGCCGCAGCGTGTTGAGCGTGCCGGGCGCCGCGGGCGCTCAGTCTATGCCGCGCATCGTGGCCCAGGGCCTGCTCACCAATCTGCTCAATCCCAAGATGGCGCTCTTCGTGTTGGCTTTGTTTCCCCAGTTCGTGCATCCGTCCGCGGGGCCGGTCTCGCTGCAGATCATGGTGTTGGCGACCTTGTTGAACGCGATCGGCCTGCTGATCAATGGGGCGATCATCCTGGCGGCCAGCCGTTTCGGACGCGCGCTTGGCGACAGGCTGGGGAACAGCCGGCTGCCGCAATGGCTGCTGGCTTCGGTGTTCGGCGGGCTGGCTTTGCGGCTGGCGCTGGCGAGCAAGAGCTGAGAGCCTGTTCAAAAGCTTGAGGGCAGGGGCGAGGCGAAGAGAACACAAGCGAAATGTGCGAGCGCTCATGAGCATTGTGAGCTTGTTTTTAACGGCCTGCTCCATCCGTCTCGCCGAAGCGCAGCAGATTTTTGAACGGGTTTGACGCGCGCCGCCTCAGGCGCCGCGCTTGGCCCAGGGCAGTATCAGTTGGGCGATGACGCCGCCGTTGGCGGCGTTTTGCACGTGCAGCTTGCCGCCTTGGGCCCGCGCCAAGGTCTCGCAGAGCGGCAGCCCCAGGCCCATGCCGCGCGAGCGGGTGGTGAAGAAGGGCAGGAAGATCTTGGACAGGATGGTTTCGGGAATGCCCGGGCCGTTGTCTATGACCTTGAAACGGTAGTTGTGGCCGTCGCTTTCGCCGCTGATCACAATGCGGCCGCCTTGTTCCTGCAGCGCGTCGCAGGCGTTCTGCACCAGGTTGTGCAGAATCTGTTCCAGCGCGGTGCGTTCCGCGCGCGGCCACTCGTCTGGGCTTAAATTATTCCATTCCAGGGTGATGTTCTGGTTCGCCAATTCCGCCTGGCGCAGAAACAGCAATGAGTTCACCAGCGTGTCGGGATCCAGCGGCGTGGTGTCCGTCGCTTTGGGATGGGCCAGCAGGCGGCTGAGCCGGCTGATCAGGGCCGCGGCGCGGCGCGCTTGCGCGCCGGTGGCGAGCAGGGTGTCGCGCGCGGCTTCGCGTTGCGAGGGCTCGTCCAGCGTCCGTTCCAGCTGGCGGGTATTGGCGATGATGGCGGTCAGCGGCGGATTCAATTCCTGCGCCAGCCCGGCCATCATTTCATTCAGGGTATTGAGCCGGGCTTGAGCGGCCAGACGGTCCTGCTGTTGCTGGCGCTGTTGAGAAGCGCGTTGCCTATGTCTGGCGTACAGGGCGACGGCGACGGCGGCGAGCAGCGCGTTCCACAGCAGGATTTCCATCCAGGGCAAGCTGTCCCAACTCAAGGCGGTGCGGCTGGACAGGCGGAAGGGTTGGCTGGCGCTGGGCAGCTTGCGGTCCAGGCTCAGATCCCAATCATTGGCAGACGCGCCGGCCTTGCGTTGCAGCAGTTCGATGCGGTGGCCGCGCAATTGCAGCGAGATGTTTTCCAGCGGCTCGGGCAGTTCGGCTTGGACCAGCATGCGCAACGGGTCGATCAACAGCGCCCAGCCGTCCGGGCTTTGCAGCCAGTAGCGTTGTTGAGCGTCGAAGCCGAGCAGGGTCTGGCCTTGTTGCTGGGCTTGCCACAGCAAGGCCAGCGGCGGACGCAGGCCGCTGGGATCGCCATGCCATTGCTGTTGTTGCCAAAAACCGATGGCGCTCAGCTGAGGCATGGCGGTTTGCAGGCGCTTGAGCATGTCGGCGGGCAAACGGCTTTGTTCCGAGGCAGCCAGGGTGGCCAGCACAGCGTCGTGTTGCGAAGCTTTCTGGCTCAGCAGGCGCAGGGTAATGAAGGATTCCTGGCGGAAGCGCTGTTCCAATGCGCCAAACTGGCGCCAGCCCAGCCATAGGCAACCCGCCAGGCTGAGCAAGAGCCAGGCGGTGAGGGCGTAGCGGCGGTCCAATGACATCATGGCGGCGATTATCGCACGCCGCCGCGAGCGCGCCAGCCTGGTGTGTTAAGGATTATTGTGTAGAAATTGTGCGGCGGCGCGCCGGCGGAGCGCCGCCGCCCTTTCTCATTTCACGCAGTCGACGCAGTAGACCTTGCGGCCGTCCAGTTCCGTCGCCACCAGCCCGTGCACATCGGTTTCGAAGCCGGGCAGCTCGCGGTTGAAGTCTTGGGCGAAGCGCAGGTAGTCGACGATGGTCTTGTTGAAGCGCTCGCCGGGAATCAGCAGCGGGATGCCCGGCGGGTAGGGCGTCAACAGCACCGCGGTGACGCGGCCTTCCAGTTGCTCCACCGGCACGCGTTCGATCTCGCGGTGGGCCATCTTGGCGAAGGCGTCGGCCGGACGCATCGCCGGCTCCATTTCCGACAGATAGATCTCGGTGGTGATGCGGGCCACATCGTGTTTGCTGTAGAGCTGATGGATGCGCTGGCACAGATCGCGCAGGCCGACGCGCTCGTATTGCGGGTGCTGGGCGATGAATTCCGGCATCACCCGCCACATCGGCTGGTTTTTGTCGAAGTCGTCCTTGAATTGCTGCAGCAGGGAGATCAGCGTGTTCCAGCGGCCCTTGGTGATGCCGATGGTGAACATGATGAAGAAGCTGTACAGCCCGGTCTTTTCCACCACCACGCCGTGTTCGGTCAGATACTTGGTGACGATGGCGGCGGGAATGCCCATCTCTTCGAAACTGCCGTCCACATCCAGGCCCGGAGTCAGCACCGTGGCCTTGATCGGGTCCAGCATATTGAAGCCGTCCTCAATGCCGACGAAGCCGTGCCAGCGCTCGTTCGGGCGCAGTTGCCACTCGGCCGGGTCGCAGATGCCGTCGTCGGACAGATCGTCCGGTCCCCAGACGCTGAACCACCAGTCGCGGCCGTATTCCTCGTCCACTTTGCGCATGGCGCGGCGGAAGTCCAGCGCCTCCACCAGCGATTCTTCCACCAGCGCCTGTCCGCCCGGCTGTTCCATCATCGCCGCCGCCACATCGCAGCTGGCGATGATGGAGTACTGCGGGCTGGTGGACGTGTGCATCAGATAGGCTTCGTTGAACCAAGCGGTGTCCAACTGGCGTTGCTCCGGGTCCTGCACCAGGATCTGCGAGGCCTGGCTGATGCCGGCCAGCAGTTTGTGGGTGGACTGGGTGGAGAAGATCAGGCTGTCCTTGCAGCGCGGCCGGCCTTCGCCGATGGCGTGGAAGTCGCCGTAGAAGTCATGGAAGCCGGCGTGCGGCAGCCAGGCTTCGTCGAAGTGCAGGGTATCGACCTCGCCGTCCAGCAGATGCTTGATGTCCTCCACGTTGTAGATAATGCCGTCGTAGGTGGACTGGGTCAGGGTCAGGATGCGCGGCTTGGCTTGCGGGTTTTTGGCCAGCGCTTCGCGGGCGAAGGGGTTGGCCTGAATTTTCTTCTTGATGTTGTCGAGCTGGAATTCGGACTTAGGAATCGGGCCGATGATGCCGTAATGGTTGCGCGTCGGCATCAGGAACACCGGGATGGCGCCGGTCATCATGATGGCGTGCAGATTGGATTTGTGGCAGTTGCGGTCCACCAGCACGATGTCGCCGGCCGCCACGCAGCTGTGCCAGACGATTTTGTTGGAAGTGGAGGTGCCGTTGGTGACGAAGAACAGGTGGTCGGCGTTGAAGATGCGCGCGGCATTGCGTTCCGAAGCGGCGATGGGGCCGGTGTGGTCCAGCAGCTGGCCCAGTTCGTCCACCGCGTTGCAGACGTCGGCGCGCAGCATGTTTTCGCCGAAGAACTGGTGGAACATCTGGCCCACCGGGCTCTTCAGGAAGGCGACGCCGCCGGAATGGCCGGGGCAGTGCCAGGAGTAGGAACCGTCGTGGGCGTAATCCACCAGCGCGCGGAAAAACGGCGGCGCCAGGCTGTCCAGATAGCTCTTGGCCTCGCGGATGATGTGGCGGGCGACGAACTCCGGCGTGTCCTCGTGCATGTGAATGAAGCCGTGCAACTCGCGCAGGATGTCGTTGGGAATGTGGCGCGCGGTGCGGGTTTCGCCGTATAGATAGACCGGGATGTCCGGATTGCGGCGGCGGATTTCCGCGACGAAGCCGTAGAGCTTGCCCAGCGCTTCCTGCGCCGCGTCCTCGGTGTGGAATTCCTCGTCGTCTATCGACAGGATGAAGCCGGCGGCGCGGCTTTGCTGCTGGGCGAAGGAAGTCAGGTCGCCGTAGCTGGTGTAGCCGATCACGCTCATGCCTTCCGCCTCCATGGCGGCGGCGAGTTCGCGGATGCCGGAGCCGCTGGTGTTTTCCGAGCGGAAGTCCTCGTCGATGATCACGATGGGGAAATGAAAACGCATACCTGAGTCCTTGTTGCTGTTAACTCGGACACGCGCGGGGGCGGGACGCGGATGGGCCGTCGGCTCGCCGTGGGCGAGGGCCGAAGCCGCGGGCACCTGTAACCCTTTGCGGTGTCACTCGGTGCGCGTTGGGGCGCAGTTCTGTACGCACGGGCAGACCGGGGTCCGCCGCCGCCATGGAGGCTGGCCTTGAGGCGCGAATAAAAACAGGGCGCTTTGCGCCGCGGTCCGTAGTCGGCTCGCGCTGTGCTGTCTGCGCGGGCGGCACGTCTGCCGGCCTGGAGAACATCCCAAGAAAGCGCGCATTTTAGACCTTTTGCTTGTCATGTTGTTGCGCAGCAAAATTTTTTCCGCGAAAAAAACGCCTGACGGCGGCCAGGCGCGATGCGGCGGCGATGTCTTGGGGACATCAGCCCAAGTCAACGGATTGTTTTTAATCGCATTTGTCCTGGGGCGAGCCATCTTGCTCGCCAGCCGGCGCGGCCGGCGGCGGCTGTTGTTTTTTGCCACGCCTGGCCCAGTACAAGCCCAGGGCCTTGGCGACGATGGCGCCGCCGCTGAGCAGCAGCAAAAAGAGCAAGGGCGCGGCCACCAGCCAGGGGAAGAAGGCGATCAGGCCGGCGAAGATCAGCAGCGCCATGCCTATGGTCAGGAAGGCGGACGCCTCGCTGGCGTCGACATTGCGGGTGCCGCGCACCACCACGCCCAGCGCGTCGCCGATCCGCGCCGCTTGCCGCGCGGCGGCGCTGGCGCCGCTGAGGGCGGCGGTATGCGGCGGCAGCAGCAGGCCGTGATAGTCCTTGGGCCGCGGCTTGGTCAGCGTCGGGCGGCGGCGCTGGCCGGCCAGGATCACTTCGGTGGCGTGGTCCAGATCCTGAAGGAACCGCTCGGCCAGCTTTTCCGCCAAGGCCTGATCCTCCACCGCCACGTCCAGTTCGCGGTTGGCCAGCCAGCTCGACAGATTGAGGTTGGTGGAGCCGATGCGCGCCCAGCGGCCGTCCGCCACCGCGGTTTTGGCGTGGATCATCGGGCCGTCCCATTCGAAGACGCGCACGCCGGCCTCCAGCAGCGGGCGGTACTGGGTGCGCGACACCGTGGCGATCCAGCCGATGTCGCTGGAGCGCGGCACCAGCAAGCGGACGTCGACGCCGTCTCGCGCGGCCTGTTTCAGCGCGGTCAGATACATGCTGGTGCCCATGAAGTAGGCGTCGGTCAGCCACAGGGTGCGTCGGGCGAAGCAGGCGATCAGCAAGTCCAGCCGCATCATTTGCGCGGTGGCGGGCGTGGTGGCGATCAGGCGCGCCGCCACCGCGCCGCAGTTTTCCAATGGCGGCGGCGTCAGCCATTCCGCGGACAGCGGGCCGCCGCAGCTGGCCCAGCTGTCGGCGAAGGCCGCCAGCGCGTCGGCCGCCAGCGGTCCGCTGAATTTGACGCCGGTATCGCGCCAGGGCTCTTGGCCGCGCTCCGGACGGCCTTCCCAGCTGGAGCTGATGCACAGGCCGGACACGAAGACGGTCCGGCGGTCGATCACGATCAGCTTGCGATGATTGCGCCCCAGCATGCTGAGGCCGGCGGTCAGAGACGGCGGGTTGTAGGCGCGCAATTCCGCTCCCGCGGCCTGCAAGGGCTTGAAGAAACTGCCCAGATGCGTTTTCCAGCTGCCCAGCCAATCGTAAAGCAGGCAGACCTTCACTCCGGCGCGCGCGCGTTCAATCAGCAGATCCCGTATGCGCAGGCCAAACGCGTCCTTGGCGAAGATATACATCTCGATGAAGATCGATTCCCGGCTGTCGGCGATGGCCTGTTCCCAAGCCGGGAAGTTCTCCACGCTGTCGTAGAGCAGTTCCAGCTGATTGCCGCCCACCAGCGGGGCGCCGGCGGAGCGGGAAAACGCCTGCTCGGCCAGGTGACGGATCAGCTCCTGATTGGCGGGGTGGGGGGACAGAATGGGCATTATATTTGGCTATTGTTTGACAATATACTGAATTTGGTTGAAATCGCCATTTTG
This sequence comes from Chromobacterium sp. HL1, assembly GCF_057418835.1. Classification (NCBI taxonomy): domain Bacteria; kingdom Pseudomonadati; phylum Pseudomonadota; class Betaproteobacteria; order Neisseriales; family Chromobacteriaceae; genus Chromobacterium; species Chromobacterium sp. HL1. Next base: position 4,101,489 of record NZ_CP162399.1, on the reverse strand, counting down.
GATGTCCTTGACAAGGCGGCTTGACAGTCGTTTTATTGAACGTTCGCGTCACAAAATCACAATTAATCCGCCGTGAAAACACGATTTTTCGACATCGAAAAATCAAAAAAATCACTGTAACATGATGATTTTTATCGTCTAATGCGGTGCACAAAAACCGGTTGCAGGGTCAAGCTCCTTGCCCTTAGAATCGAAACATTCGTTTCACATTATAAGCAGGACAAAGCTATGGACAGACAACGCTGGCTACAGGGCACCCTGTACCATCCGGACTTCGAGCAGGATAGCTGCGGTTTTGGCTTGATCGCCCAGCTTGACGACAAACCCAGTCACTGGCTGGTGGAAACCGCCATCTCCTCGCTGGCCAAATTGACCCACCGCGGCGCGGTGGCCGCCGACGGCAAATCCGGCGACGGCTGCGGCCTGTTGTTTCGCAAGCCGGACGGTTTTTTGCGCGAAGTCGCCGCTGAGGCCGGCTTGACGCTGAAGCCAGTGTACGCCGCCGGGCTGGTGTTCCACCATCCCGATCCGGAACAGGGAGAGCGCAGCTTGCGCCGCCTGCGCGAGTTTCTGGAGTCCCAGGGTTTGGAGGTGTCCGGTTTCCGACAGGTTCCCACCGACGACAGCGCCTGTGGGGAGGCGGCCTTGGCCTCGCTTCCCGCCATGGTCCAGGTCTTTGTTAACTGTCCATTCGGCATGGATGAGTTAATGTTCCAGCGCCGTTTGTACATGGGTCGTCGCCAGGCTGAGAAAGCCAATAAGGCGGACGACCCGTTTTTTTATCTGCCGACCTTGTCGCCGCATACTCTGTCCTACAAAGGCCTGGTGACGCCGGAGAACCTGTCCAAGTTCTTCCTGGATTTGAACGATCCCCGCTTCGAGTCCAGCCTGGCCGTATTCCACCAGCGCTTCTCCACCAATACCTGGCCGCAATGGAAGCTGGCGCAGCCTTTCCGTTTCCTTGCCCACAACGGCGAAATCAACACCGTGCAGGGCAACCGCCATTGGGCGCGCGCGCGCGAGCGCATCATGGCGTCACCGCATCTGGACATGGACGCGGTGCGTCCCATCGTGCAGACCGACGGCTCCGACTCGATGTCGCTGGACAATATGCTGGAAGGCCTGCTGATGGGCGGTATTCCGCTGTTCCGCGCCCTGCGTCTGCTGGTGCCGCCGGCCTGGCAGAACGTCGACTCCACCGACAAGGACTTGCGCGCCTTTTATGAATTCAACTCCATGCATATGGAGCCGTGGGACGGCCCGGCCGGCATCGTGCTCACCGACGGCCGCTACGCCGCCTGCATGTTGGACCGCAACGGCCTGCGGCCGGCCCGCTGGGTGCTGACCCGGGATAATGTGCTGACCATCGCCTCCGAGGTGGGGGTGTGGGACTACCAGCCCGAAAACGTGGTGCGCAAGGGTCGGGTCAAGCCGGGTCAGTTGTTCGCCGCGGATTTGGCCACCGGCGAGCTCTTGTTGCCGGAGGAAATCGACGCCCAATTGAAGAGCGCCAAGCCGTATCGCCAATGGATCAAGGACAGCGCCAAATACCTGGAGCTGTCGATCGAGGACGACGCCGGTGTCGAGCCTTTGTCCAAGGACGAACTGGCGCGTTTGCAGAAGCTGTTCAATATCAGCTTTGAAGAGCGAGACCAAATCCTGCGCGTGCTGGCCGAGGACGGCCAGGAGGCGGTGGGTTCGATGGGGGACGATACGCCGATGGCGGTGCTAAGCCGGAAAGTGCGCTCGCCCTTCGACTATCTGCGCCAGCAATTCGCCCAGGTGACCAACCCGCCTATCGACCCGATCCGCGAAGCGGTGGTGATGTCGCTGAACACGGTGTTCGGGCCGGAACGCAATATGTTCGAGGAGAGCGCCGAGCACGCCAAGCGGCTGGAAGTGCGCTCCCCGGTGCTGTCGCACGAGAAATTCACCCGCGTCACCACGCGGCCGGAGCCTTATCTGAAGGCGACGACCTTCGACCTGTGCTACGACCCCAGCGAAACCGACTTGCGCCAGGCGCTGGAGACGCTGACCCGACATGTCGTGGACGCGGTCAAGGAGGGCACGGTCATCGTGGTGCTGTCCGATCGCCATGTGACGCCTCAGCGCCTGCCCATCCCGGCGCTGTTCGCCACCGGCGCGGTGCACCACGCGCTGATAGACAGCGGCTTGCGCTGCAAGACCAATATCCTGGTGGAAACCGGCACGGTGCGCGACGCGCACCAGATGGCCTGCATCATCGGCTACGGCGCCACCGCGGTATACCCCTATCTGGCTTATCAAAGCATCATCGAGCTGGTGCAGAGCGGCGAGGTCAAACTCAAGCTCAACGAAGCCTTGCAGCACTATCGCAAGGGCATCAACAAGGGTTTGCTCAAAGTGTTGTCCAAGATGGGCATTTCCACCATCGCCTCCTATCGCGGCGCGCAGCTGTTCGAAGCGGTAGGCATCCACGAGGAAGTGGTGGAGTTGTGTCTGAAGGGCACGGTGTCGCGGGTGTCCGGCGCGGGTTTCGCCGACTTCGAGGACGATCAGCGCAAGCTGGCGCGTTTCGCCTTCAACCCGATGCGGCCGATCTCCCAGGGCGGCTTGCTCAAGTACGTGCACGGCGAGGAATACCACGCCTATAACCCCGATGTGGTGACCCTGCTGCAAAAAGCGGTGCAGAACGACGATTACCAGGCCTATCAGCAATACGCCGAGGCGGTGAACCAGCGCCCGGTGGCGATGTTGCGCGACCTGATGCAGGTGCAGCCGCTGGGCGAGCCTATCTCCATCGACGAAGTGGAGCCGGTGGAAGCCATCCTCAAGCGCTTCGACTCCGCGGGGATGTCGCTCGGCGCCTTGTCGCCTGAGGCGCATGAAGCGCTGGCGATCGCGATGAACCGCCTGGGCGGCCGTTCCAATTCCGGCGAGGGCGGCGAAGACGCCGCGCGCTACGGCACCGAGAAAATGTCCAAGATCAAGCAGGTGGCCTCGGGGCGCTTCGGCGTCACGCCGCATTACCTGGTCAATGCCGAAGTGCTGCAGATCAAGGTGGCGCAAGGCGCCAAGCCGGGTGAGGGCGGCCAGCTGCCCGGGGACAAGGTGTCCGGCCTGATTGCGCGGCTGCGCCACGCCAAGGAAGGCATCAGCCTGATCTCGCCGCCGCCACACCATGACATTTACTCGATTGAAGACCTGGCGCAGCTGATTTTCGACCTCAAGCAGGTCAACCCGTCCGCGCTGGTGTCGGTCAAGCTGGTGGCCGAACCCGGCGTCGGCACCATCGCCGCCGGCGTGGCCAAGGCCTACGCCGACCTGATCACCATCTCCGGCTACGACGGCGGCACCGGCGCCTCGCCGCTGACCTCGGTCAAATACGCCGGCTCCCCATGGGAGCTGGGCCTGTCCGAAGCCCAGCAGGTGCTGCGCGCCAACGGCCTGCGCGGCCGGGTGCGGGTGCAGACCGACGGCGGCTTGAAGACCGGCCTGGACGTGATCAAGGCGGCGATGATGGGCGCGGAGAGCTTTGGCTTCGGCACCGGCCCCATGGTGGCGTTGGGTTGCAAATACCTGCGTATCTGCCATCTGAACAACTGCGCCACCGGCGTGGCCACTCAGGAAATCAAGCTGCGCTCCAAGTACTTCACCGGCTTGCCGGAAATGGTGATGAACTACTTCCTGTTTATCGCGCGCGAAACCCGCGAGTGGATGGCCAAGCTGGGGGTGCGCAATATGGAGCAACTGATAGGCCGGATGGACCTGCTGAGCCTGACGGCCGGCGACACCGACAAGCAGCAGAAGCTGGACCTGTCGCCGCTGCTGTCGCAAGGCCGGGTGCCGGACAGCGAGCCGCGTTTCTGCGTCAGCGCCAGCAATCCCTCCTTCGACAAGGGCGAGCTGGCGGAGGCCATCCTGCAAGACGCCTTGTCCGCCATCCACAATAAACAGATGTTGGAGCTGAGCTATCCGATCGAGAATACCCACCGCTCCATCGGCGCGCGCCTGTCCGGCGAGATCGCCCGCGTGCACGGCGCGGCGGGCCTGCCGTTCGGCTGTCTCAAGATCAAGTTCAGCGGCAGCGCCGGGCAAAGTTTCGGCGTATGGAACGCGTCCGGTCTGCATCTGGAACTGGAAGGCGACGCCAACGACTATGTGGGCAAGGGCATGGCCGGCGGCCGGGTGACCATCTATCCGCCCAAGAACGCGGGATACCGGGCGGGCGAGTCCATCATCATCGGCAATACCTGTCTGTACGGGGCTACCGGCGGCCAGTTGTTCGCCGCGGGCGTGGCGGGCGAGCGTTTCGGCGTGCGCAACTCCGGCGCGCTGGCCGTCATCGAAGGCGCCGGCGACCATTGCTGCGAATACATGACCGGCGGCAGCGTCATCGTGCTGGGCGAAACCGGCTACAACTTCGGCGCCGGCATGACCGGCGGCTTCGCCTTCGTCTACGACCCGAATGAGAAATTCGCTTATCGCTACAACAACGAGCTGATCGACATCCACCTGATCAACGGCGAAGCCATGGGCATGTATCGCGCCTATCTATTGGAGAAGATCGCCAAGCACGTTGAGTTGACTGGTTCCGAGACGGCCAAAGCGATGCTGGAGAACTTCGACGATTACGTCGATTACTTCTGGCTAGTCAAACCCAAGGCGGCCAAGCTCGACAGCCTGCTCAAGGACTAAGACGCGCAAGGCGGGCGGCCCTGGTGCCGTTCCGCCGATACCTCATTCAAAACCCGGGCGCCAGCGGGCGACGGGCCCAGCAAGACAGGAAACAACCATGAGCGATGTTTTCCAATTCATGAAGCTTTCGCGCAACCCCGGCGACAAGGTGGACGCCTCGGTGCGCAAGATCGAATTCAAAGAAATCTATCAGCCGTTGCACAGCGTGGACGCGGCCGACCAGGCCGGCCGCTGCTTGTCCTGTGGCAACCCGTACTGCGAATGGGAGTGCCCGGTGCACAACTACATCCCCAACTGGCTGAAGTTGGTGGAAGAGGGGCGTCTGTTCGAGGCGGCGGAAATGTCGCACAAAACCAATAGCCTGCCGGAAATCTGCGGCCGGGTCTGCCCGCAGGACCGTCTGTGCGAAGGCGCGTGCACCCTGAACCAGGGCGGCTTCGGCGCGGTTTCCATCGGCAGCATCGAGAAATACATTACCGACGAGGCCTTCAAAGCCGGCTGGCGGCCGGATATGTCCAAGGTGGTGTGGACGGACAAGAAAGTTGCAGTAATCGGCGCCGGCCCGGCCGGCCTGGCCTGTGCCGACGTATTGGTGCGCAATGGCGTCAAGGCGGTGGTGTTTGACCGCTACGAGGAAATCGGCGGCCTGCTGACCTTTGGCATTCCGGAGTTCAAGCTGGAAAAATCCGTGATCAAGCGCCGCCGCGAGATCATGGAGGGCATGGGGGTGGAGTTTGTGCTCAACACCGAGATCGGCAAGGATGTCCCGATAGAAGAGTTGCTGGAACAATACGACGCCATCTTCATGGGCATGGGCGCGTACAAGTATATGAAGGGCGGCTTTCCTGGAGAGGATTTGCCCGGAGTGTTGGAAGCCCTGCCTTATTTAATCAACAATGTGCGTCAGGGGCTGGGTACGCTGCCGGAAAGCGAACCGCCGGTCACGATGCATGGCAAGCGCGTTGTGGTATTGGGCGGAGGAGATACCGCGATGGACTGCAATCGCACCGCGATACGTCAAGGTGCCAAGAGCGTGATCTGCGCCTACCGTCGAGATGAGGCGAATATGCCGGGCTCCAAGCGTGAGGTCGCCAACGCGCGCGAAGAAGGCGTCGAATTCCAGTGGAACTGCCAGCCCCTCTCTATAGAGCCGATGATAAACGGTACCCTGACTGTGAGGCTGGCCGAAACCCGTCTGGGTGAACCCGACGCCAAAGGCCGCCGCAATGCCGAGATTGTACCAGGCAGCGAAGAAATCGTAGAATGCGACCATGTCATCATCGCCTTCGGCTTCCAGGTTGAAGCGGCTTCATGGTCAGACAAACAAGGCATCGCCGTCGCCGCAAACGGCCGCACCCTCGTCCCCGTGCATGGCGTGCACAAATATCAGACCAGTAACCCCCAAGTATTCGCCGGCGGAGACATGGTCCGCGGCGCGGACCTAGTGGTTAGAGCGGTATTTGAGGGGAGGGAGGCTGCGGAGGGGATGTTGGCTTACTTTGATAATCCGTCTCACGTCCCGAAGACAGCGGGTTAAGCACTGTGCGCTAAACGACGTTGTGCGCATTCAAGCGGGGTCAAATGCCCAAGTGTCGAATGACGTCGTTGGTGATGGTAACTGCGGATGTAGTTAAACATGCCCGTGTTCGCCTCCTCGTAGCTTTGCTATCGGGTTAGATGGCACGTCCCGTGTTTCGCGAACGGAAGAAGCTTTCCATCGCGGCATTATCCCTGCAGTTCCCTGCGCGCGAGTGAATCAGCACCATCCCATGCCGTTTCAGCAATGCTTAGTGGTCAAAGGTACAGTATTTACTGCTAGGATCCGAATGCAGAGTCACTGCTCCGGAAGGCTTGCGATATGAAACGACATCGTCAAGAACCGCATGCACTGCTGCGGCGAATTGTCGTTGCAACAGATTGGTAGCCACGGACGGAGATACCGTTTGCCATTGATGGTGCTCCAACGTTTACGAGTTCTGACCGTGATCTCGCTTTGCCGCATCAAGCCCGCTACACGTTGATGGCCACAGCTAAAGTTCTGCGCCAGCAGTTCGACATGAACTCGTCGATCGACAACGGTGCCTTTGATCCCTGTATGGAATGGTTGGACATTATGGAATACCTGTCGATTTGCCATCCATCGCGTCGAAGGCACTAGGTGTGGTCATGCATAGTTAAGCATTGTGAGATGTACGAAGTTGACAGGTAGGTGTCGACGGGTAGCGGTCCGATAGGGAGTGAACTTCCCAGAATCTCACTCCATGTGAAGTGAGACTCAGGGCGGGCACCTGTTTCGGGCATCATGCATCGCATAGTGATGCGAGTGGGTATATCGCGGAGTCGTTTCCGCTCGGCAGCTTCGCTGATTTATTGGCCACGTTCCGAAAACGCGTTCGGTTTGGTCTCTTTGTCTGGCGTTTCCACTTGCCAGGCAGCAACTCTGGTCATGTCGAAAGCTTGAGCGACATGCCGTACTGGGGGCCGCGAAGACCTGCTCAACAGCATCACATTTGAGGGGTTCTGGAAAGAGGTGTCTGGTCTTGGTCATGAACCTAGGTGGTTATATCCACCATAAGTTTAGTGCCCACGGAGCGTGGGATAGGTCACTTGCCTAACGGGTCAGCCAACGCGTAGCATTGACAGCGGCGTTTGGACGGGCGTGCATCAGTTAGATGTGAACACCTTAATCCTGAGGTGCCATAGGCTATGGCTTGCCTGCTTTCATGCTGAATGGCATGTTTGGCGTCGGCAGGACAGACCGACTGATCTAAATAGTGGTATGGCTCACTGACTGTTTGGCAGATGGCGTGGTTTCGCATGACGACGGGAAGTGCGGGGCGACGAGCTTGAATTTGGGTGCTTTTGCATATGGTCGTCATGTCTGCTGCCAGCGATATACAAGGGTGACCCTCGACTTGACTTGGGCGCTCCAGAAGATGGTATAAGGCTAACTCGGACGCGGAGGACAGGCTCGATAGTAATAACGACATGTAGCAACAAATGCCGTAGCGAGGTCGACCCTGATGGCAAATGACCTCCATTGAAGGGTAAATTGTAGACACTTATGGTGTTCAGCTAGAAGAGTGCTTTTTAGTGAAAATCAATGGCTTGACATTGTTTTGTTGATAGCAGACTGTCAGGGCATCTAAGTTTGCATGGTGTCGTTGTAATTCTTTGATGGCAAAGTGCCGGCTTGATGATTAAGGAAAGTCATGGCTCGTTAGGGGGCACCGTTCGCATGGAGGCGGCTGATTGCGGGGAAAAAGGAAAAGTCGGAAAATAAGAACTCAAGATGGCTGGTTGAAATAATTTTAAATGACAAAGGCATTTTAATGAGGGTTGACTTTGGTTTGGCCTCGAGCATGTCAAGCGATTTGGGCTCTTTGCACTATTTCTGAATGTCTTGGTTCTATCAAGAGGTTTTCTAGAGTGAGGGCTAGCTTTGTGTAGTTGAAGTTGGGTCGGCTTATTTTTACGAGTGGCTCCGTTGCAATTCCAAACTGCTAGGGGGTGTACGTCACAACTGGCACGGAATATGAGGTATTTTCACTAATTTATGCGTAATCCCGCTTAAAATTCGATCTTAAATACACGGTATACTTAATAAGCGTTCCGGTGTTGATATTTTTTAAATTTTACCAAATTAAGTGGTTTTGGGGTGGTTGATGAAGTTATCTGAACTTAAACTCGCTATTGTTGGTCTCGGCTATGTTGGCTTGCCTTTGGCTGTTGAGTTTGGCCGTGAGCGAGTAGTCGTCGGTTTCGACATAAATCAACGTCGTATTGTTGAACTTCGGTCTGGTAACGATTTCACTTTGGAGACTACTCAGGAAGAGCTCCAGGCTGCAAAATACTTATCCTTTACCACCGATCTCAATGACATCCGTGATTGTAATTGCTACATCGTAACGGTTCCCACGCCAATTGATGAACATAAACGTCCTGATTTGACACCTTTGATTAAGGCTAGCGAGACTGTAGGTAAGGTGCTCAAAAAAGGTGATGTTGTCATCTATGAGTCAACAGTTTACCCCGGTTGTACGGAGGAAGACTGTGTGCCTGTGCTGGAAAAGTTATCTGGGCTTAAGTTCAATGAAGATTTCTACTGTGGCTATAGTCCAGAGCGTATCAATCCAGGCGATAAGGAACATCGTGTAACTACAATTAAGAAAGTGACTGCCGGTTCAACTCCGAAAATTGCGGATTTGGTGGATGCTCTCTACAACGAAATTATCACCGCTGGTACTCACAAGGCTGAAAGCATCAAGGTTGCAGAAGCAGCAAAGGTTATTGAAAATACTCAGCGTGATCTGAATATTGCTCTGATAAATGAGTTAGCACTTATCTTCAATAAAATGGGAATAGATACCGAAGCAGTTTTGCAGGCCGCTGGCAGTAAATGGAATTTCTTGCCTTTCCGGCCTGGCTTGGTCGGTGGACATTGCATTGGTGTCGATCCATACTATCTGACGCATAAGGCTCAAGCCATAGGTTATCATCCAGAAGTTATATTGGCGGGACGTCGCTTGAATGACGGTATGGGGCGGTATGTGGTCGGGCAGCTTGTCAAAGCTATGACTAAAAAGCGTATTCAGGTTGATGGGGCCAAAGTGTTGGTGATGGGGCTTGCCTTCAAAGAAAATTGCCCAGACCTGCGCAATACTCGAGTGATCGATATAGTTACAGAATTGAAAGACTACAATTGTGAAGTAGATATATACGATCCTTGGGTGGCAACTGAAGAGGCTGAGCATGAATACGGACTTACACCGATCAGCCAGCCCGACTCTGTTGGGTATGATGCAATCGTATTGGCTGTCGCGCACGAAGAGTTTAAAAAAATGGGCGCTGACACTATTCGTGGGCTGGGTAAGTCTAATGTAGTAGTGTACGACTTGAAATATATCCTGCCGCCGCAGCAATCTGATTTGAGGCTGTGATTATGAGCGTATACGAATCTATAAAACTGCAGCTCAAAATTGAACCGAAGGTCTGGTTGGTTACAGGGGTGGCTGGTTTTATTGGTAGCAATCTGCTAGAAACCTTACTGAAGCTGAATCAACGTGTAATCGGCCTAGATAATTTTAGTACTGGACATCAGCGTAATCTAGACGAGGTCAAGACTTTAGTCTCTGAATCGCAATGGGCAGATTTCCATTTTATAAATGGAGATATTCGCGATGTAAATGTATGTTATCAGGCATGCAAAGGCGTGGACTACGTTCTTCATCAGGCGGCCCTTGGTTCCGTTCCCCGTAGCATTGAAGACCCCATAGCCACGAACCAAAGTAATATTGATGGTTTCCTAAATATGCTGGTGGCTGCACGGGATGCCGAGGTAACACACTTTGTTTATGCTGCGAGCAGTTCGACTTACGGAGATCACCCAGACCTTCCAAAGGTTGAGGGTAAAATTGGAAAGCCGCTGTCACCATATGCGGTAACCAAACTGGTTAATGAGCTCTATGCAGAAGTCTTTGCCAGAGTCTATGGCTTCAAGTCTATAGGGCTACGCTATTTTAATATTTTTGGTCGGCGGCAGGATCCAGAAGGGGCCTATGCAGCGGTGATCCCCAAGTGGATTTCTGCGATGATTAAGAATGAATCTGTTTGTATCAATGGAGATGGAGAAACTAGTCGCGATTTCTGCTACGTTGAGAACGCGATCCAAGCTAACTTGCTAGCCGCCACAGCAACGGCTGAAGAATCTACCAATAAGATTTACAATGTTGCTGTCGGCGATCGAACAAGTTTGAATGATCTTTACTCTTATTTAAGAGATAATCTTTCTGTTAGATTTCCACACTTAAAAGAAGCGCATCCACTATACCGAAATTTTCGGATGGGTGATGTGCGTCATTCTCTCGCTGATATCAGTAGGGCGGAAACTTTGCTTGGATATAAGCCGCATTATAAGGTTTTTGAAGGGTTGGTAGAGGCAATGGAGTGGTATGTGGATCATCAAAAATAAACCAGGGGTTTGGGTGTTTGATGCCATCTTATCTACAGCTTGAAATTTTCCTGTGCTTTACAGGAAATTATCTGATTTAAATGAAATTTTTGTTGTTGACGTCACCTGCTTGGTGGCAAATAGTTTTTAAAATATTGGGTGATGATTTTATGATTTTTTGACAGTGAAGATTGGTTCTTCTCTGAAAAAAACGAAAATTGCCTAGATGAATTTTATTTCAAATTTTTATAGAGGAAGTAGGGATGGAGATTGAGCTGGTTCAGTTGCAAACACATGGAGATGATCGTGGTGCATTGATCTCACTGGAGGATCAGCGCAATGTGCCTTTCGAAATCAAACGGGTCTATTATCTCTTTAGCACCAAAGAGGGAATTAGGCGTGGGTTACATGCTCATCGTAATCTTCGTCAAATGGTCATAGCAGTGCGTGGGCAATGCCGCTTTTTGCTTGATGATGGAAAAGAGCGTGTAGAATTATTTTTGGACAATCCTGCTCAGGGATTGTTGGTCGAATCAATGACATGGCGGGAGATGTATGATTTCTCTCCCGACTGTGTTTTGATGGTTCTGGCCAATGAGCATTACAATGAATCAGATTACATTCGGGATTACAAAGAATTTCTTGAAATTGCAAATGGTGAATCTCATGCAAACTAAGAAGATATTTATTGTTGGTACTGGTGAATTTGCGCAAATAGCTTATGAATACTTCACATATGATAGCGATTTCGAAGTTGTCGCATTTTGCGTGAATAAAGAGTATATCAAAGCCACAACATTGTATGATTTGCCAGTTATTCCATATGAAGAAGTTCAAGAGCGTTTGCCTGCAAATGAATATCTAGCATTTACGGGCATACCGGCCTCAGATATGAATCGCACCCGCACGCGCTTCTATCAAGACTTGAAATCGATGGGGTATGCATTCGCAACATATGTAAGTAGTCGAGCATTTGTTTGGCGCAACGTATCTATTGGTGAAAATTCGTTCATCTTTGAAATGAATACCCTTCAGCCATTCGTCACTATAGGCAATAATTGCATTCTTTGGAGCGGTAACCATGTCGGCCACCGCACCGTTATTCATGACAACTGCTTTGTTGCGTCACATGCAGTGATTTCAGGTTATTGCGAGATCGGTTGTGGTGCATTTATTGGCGTTAATGCAACATTTAACGATAATGTGAAAGTTGCAGAAAACTGTTTGATTGGAGCGGCAGCACATATTACTAAAGATACCGAGCCAGAGCGCATTTACATAGGAGGTCCAGCGCGTCCTGTGCCTGGTAAATCTAGCTTTGATGCAGGTATTTAAGGGGGGGGTATGTGGAATAAACTCGGACTTGTATTTGATGTGGCGGAATATGCTAATCAGCAGTGGCTGTGTAATTCAGCGTTGACCCCGCAGCCCTTCAGGCTCAATGACAAAACGATTCGCGTATTTGCTGGATTTCGCGACAGCGAAGGTGTGAGTCGTATTGGTTACGTTGATTTAGCATCGGATGAGCCTACGAAAATTCTCGGTGTTTCCGAGAAACCAGTGCTTGACATTGGTCGAGATGGTTGCTTTGATGACAATGGCGTTATTATGGGCGATGTTGTGCGAACTCCTACCGGCATCTATCTTTTTTACGTTGGATTCCAACTCGTAAAGAAAGCGAAATTTCTCGCCTTTTCTGGAGTTGCACTCTCTGAAGATGGCGGTGATACATTCCAAAGAATTAGCGAATCACCAATTCTTGGGCGTGGCCGTTTTCAAAGCACTATCGGAGCGATTCATACGGCGCTCTATGAAAATGGTGTCTGGCGACTCTGGTTTGCACGTGGAGATGGTTGGCAGATTATCAATGGTGCTCCTTATCCCCAGTATCATATCTGTTATACGGAAACAGAGGATTTACTGAATATTCCTCGCTCCGCAGTGACATGTGTTGATGCGGTCTTGCCTGAATACCGTATCGGGCGACCCAAGGTCTATCGAGTTGTGGATGGTTCATACATTATGTATGCGACTAAAGGAACTATATCTGGGGCCTACGAACCAAGCTTGTTTCGATCAAAAGATGGTATCCAGTGGGAACGTGATGACTCATCCCTTGGAATTGCTACATCGGCATCGGGTTGGGACTCAGAAACGCTATGCTACCCTGCATTGATTAAGACGGCGGAGCAAACCTTGATGATTTATAACGGAAATAAGATGGGTATAGATGGCTTTGGTGCGGCCGTTAGTAATGATGTAATTCTTGCCTAATCATGAATGCAATTTTTAGTTACAAGCCAGATTTAAAAGATGCCTGGGATGGAGTTGTCCGGCAGTCCAAGAATGGCACATTTCTTCATCTACGCGATTATATGGATTACCACGCGGACCGATTCTTTGATAGGTCAGTGCTGCTCTATGAAAAAAGTAATCCTATTGCAGTTTTTCCTTGCACCATGCATGATGATACTGTGATAAGCCATGGTGGATTAACCTATGGTGGGCTCATTTATGGTGTAGAGGTACATGCGAAGACTGTTCTGGATGTATTTCGATTACTTGCAGAACATTATAAATCCGCGGGATTTAAGAGGATTATTTATAAGCCAGTGCCACGTGTATTTCATACCTACCCGGCCGATGAAGATCTTTACGGCCTCTTTCGCGTTGGTGCTCGGCTTAACCGTAGGGATTTGTCTTCAGTCATAGAGTTAACAAACAGACCCAAGTTCAGTGACTCGCGAAAGAATACGGCTCGTAAGGCGCCTAAGGCAGGTGCATGTTTTGAAGAAATTGGTGATGTAGAAGGGTTTCACGCACTGTTGACTTCCGTACTTGTCAAGTTTGGAAGTGTGCCGGTTCATTCGGTGGAAGAGTTGTCTCTACTTAAGTCACGGTTTCCCAATAATATTCGGCTGTTTGGCGTTCTTCTTGAGGGCCAACTGCTTGCCGCTTCTCTTGTATTTGATTTTGGCCAAGTTGTGCATACGCAATATATGGCTTCTTCAGATGAGGGTCGCATTCTGGGGGCTCTTGACTATTTGTTGATTAAACTAATTGAAGAGACATTTCCGCATAAGCAATACTTGAGCTTTGGTATTTCGACTGAGCAACAAGGCCTGTTTCTGAATGAAGGTTTGATTCGACAAAAGGAAGGGTTTGGTGGCCGCGGTATGGTCCACGATTTTTACGAATGGGATTTGTAAAATGATTCAATTTCTTGACATCAAAAAAATAAACCTTTCGATTGAGAATGAGCTAAAGAATGCATTCGATCGAGTCTTGCATAGTGGTTGGTTTGTGCATGGTCAGGAGGTAGCGAAATTCGAAGAAGAGTTTGCATCTTACTGTGGAACATCTGGCGCCGTTGGTGTTAGTAACGGTCTGGATGCTCTACATCTGATTTTGAAAGCATATGATATTGGTCCAGGTGATGAGGTCATAGTGCCGTCGAACACCTTCATTGCGACTTGGTTAGCAGTAACCTATTGTGGTGCGACACCTATTCCAGTTGAGCCGTTAATTGATACCTATAACATTGATCCGGCACGAATCGAAGCTGCGATAAATAAGCGTACAAAGGCTATTATAGCCGTCCATTTATATGGTCAGACGGCTGACATGGATCCAATTATTGCCATAGGTAAGAAGTATGGATTGCGGATCATCGAAGATGCAGCACAGGCACATGGTGCCACTTATAAGGGGCGCAAGTCAGGTGGATTGGGCGATGCGGCCGCGTTTAGCTTTTATCCAGGCAAGAATTTGGGAGCATTGGGTGATGGTGGGGCAGTAACTTCAAATGATATAAACCTTATTGCCAAGGTTCGCCAGCTGAGCAATTATGGCTCGCAGATTAAATATAGACATGATGTACAAGGCTATAATGCTAGGCTTGATGAACTGCAGGCAGCATTTTTAAGAGTTAAGCTTCATCATCTTGATGCCCAAACCGAAATTCGCCGGCAATTTGCTGCTGTCTATTCGACACAACTTTGTGATGTGATTGTGCCTCATGTCATTAGCGAAGCGATGCCTGTCTGGCATTTATATGTCATTCGCGCAAAGCAGAGAGATCGGTTACTTCAGCGACTGAAAGATCAAGGTGTTACGGCATTAATTCATTATCCCGTGCCTCCGCACTTACAAGGCGCTTATGCCAGTCATGGTTATTCTAAAGGCGACTTCCCTATTTCCGAGATGATTCATGAAGAGGTATTGAGTCTCCCAATGGGCCCAACGCTTAGCTGTACTGATGTTCAGAAGGTAGTCGAAAGCGTAGCAAAGAGTCTGTAGTTTAGTTATATCTAGAGATGTCGATGATACTGATGCTTTCAATATTGTATTCAGTTTTGAGCGGCATCTCTACATTGCCATTTTATATAAAAATTGTAGTGTTGTTTGTCAATTTTTTTGTCGTGGCGTATTGAATAAATTTACTTACGCCGGGCATGGTGATTAGATGGGGCGAGAAGCGCTAGGTATACAGAAGTGATGAATAAGGAGAAGTTTTGAGTAACAAAGACGCCCTCAATGCAATTTTTGGGTCTGGATTCTCTCGCGGATACGTTCTCGGGTCAGAGCTGCTTCTGCTGCTCATTACGACTACTTGGATGACGCCAAGCGACCGTGGCGTCTATATAGCGGGTTTTGCGTTGTTGAAAACGGTTACTATCATATGCTCGCTAAGTTTTGGGCAGGTCGCCATTCACCATATCAGTGAGAAACGTTATAGTTCTGTAGGTGAGATTGGTGCTAACCTATTGATAGGTTGCATATTATTTCCTGCGATTGCGGTGGTAGGGCTATATATTTATGGCTCTATTTCGGAGGAATTCCGAAGAACTTATGTCAGCCCATTTCTGTTACTGCTTGCTATTGGTCTTCCGATTTTTGTGCTTGAAGTTTATTTTTATGCATTTCTTACAGCACTTGGTCGACTGAATGCAGGGAATGCCGCAATTGTCGTAGGCAAGACTTTAGCATGGAGTTGTGTGTTAATCCTCGGGCTTGTGAGGGGGCACTTAAATGCTTACGAAGTACTGGCATCACTGCTAGGTGGTCAATTGGTCATAGTTCTTGGTTATTCTATAGGCATCATTTTGGAGTTTCGTCAGCGGGCGACTCTCTTGGTGGTTAAGTGGAAGACATTTTTTGGAATGCTAAGGAAGTCGATTCGGCTTCATCCGAGTATTATTGGAACTATTATTTTCGGTGGGGTCGATATATTAATTGCTTTCAAACTTGCTGGCGCTAAGTCAGCATCTGAATATCAAATTGCTATGCAGCTGTTATCTGCGCTTTCAATTCTCCCTTTTGCCATTGCTCAGTTTGGATACAAGCTTGTTTCTCAATTAGGGGCGAAAAATGCATGGTTGCGATTCCAAGGGCTTTTATATAAGACAATTGCTTTACATTGCGTGCTTGCGGTATTTTCTGTTGGACTAGTATGGGGCGCAGCTCACTATCTTTTTAATAAACAATATGTCAATGTAAGCGTGTTGTATATGTTGTTAGTTGTTGGAGTTCCTGGATTGTTCCTCAGTCTAGTTATGGCCCCATTTTGGATTGGATTCGGCTATTTCTCTGCAACCTCGATGCTCACTATCGTGACCGGTACGCTGATGCTTCCCTTGAGTTATGCAATGACAATGCACTATGGCGTAAAAGGTACTGCAGTTACGTTTATAATTGGGCAGATTTTGTCTGTTGTGATTAATGGGTTATTTATTAGGCATTTGAGGCGAACACAGCATGTATAATGCTTCACTTCCATCAGTAGTTAGCGTTTTGATATTAACGTACAATGCAGCTGAATTTATCAGGGAATCATTGGATTCTGTTCTTGCCCAAGGGTATAAAAATTTACAGATTGTTGTATCGGATGATGCATCTAGTGATGGCACGCAAAGTATTATTAGTGAGTATTGCGCTAAGAATCCAGAGATTTTTACAATTAACCTAAATGATAAAAATGTTGGCATCACTAAGAATGCCAATATTGCTTTGTCATTGTGCAAGGGGGAGTTTGTTGCGTTTCACGCGGGGGACGATGTCATGCTTCCGGGTAAAATCAATGCGCAAGTCGAATATTTTTACCAAAATCCAGACTGTGTGTTGTGCTATCACAATCTGGAGATATTCGAGTCTACAACAGGTAAAGTACTTGGTTACTACAATGGGTTAAAGAATCCACCGCGCGAAGGAACTGTACGAGAACTTATCGTTCATGGGTGCTTTGTGGGTGGTAATGCCGTTATGGTTCGGCGCGCAGCGCTACCACCAGGGGGTTATAACGAGGTATTCCCCGTGGCATCGGATTGGCTGCTTTGGATTTCTACGACGATTAATGGTGGTCGGATAGGATATATAAACAAGGTATTGGCAAAGTATCGTAGGCACGGTGCGAATACCACTTCTGCTGTATCGTCCCTAAATCGCCAAGCAATACTAGATGCACTTAATACTTCTAACTGGGTTGCTGTAAATCATCCTGAATATATTTTTGATGCACTACGGAGTTATGCAATCCATTTGCGGCTCTTAAGGCGCCTGAACGGAAACAAAAATTATACCCGAGCATTGTTTGCCAGTATCAAAGTCTGGCCTACAGTTGCTGCCATCGGCGCTGTTATAATTTCCGTTGTTACGCTAGGTCGAAAAAAACCATGAAATTGCGTGCTTGGCATGTGCTTTTTGGAGTTCTCCTTATCGTTCACGTTTTATCATGGAGGGCTGATTTTTTTTATCCATTCAGTGATCTTTATTGGCTAGTAATGTCAGTTTCCCTGATTTTCTTCATCCTTGGATACTGGCCAGGGGCGTGGCTTTTCTTGAAAGTTGGTGGCGGCCGTTTGCTTCGGATGTTCACTAAATTAAAGCTGTCTAGTCAACGTGGGCACCGGGTGTTCCAGGCAATGTTCTGGCTATTTTTTCTATTAGGTCTGCTTGATCGGTTTCTTATGTTTGGGCCTAGTTTTTTCTTGCCCGATACGGTAATGCAATACCGGATTTCTATGACCATGGAAGATGGAGAGAATATTATCAAGGGCTTGTCTCTAGGAAATTTCTTTCTCTTCATGATGCCTTCATATTTGATTGCGTATCGAAATAAATTTAATGCTTTTAATGTTGTTTTAATTATTGTTGCTGTTCTTTTTAATATTTATCTTTCTTCAGCACGTTCTGTGCTTTTCGTGTCGGCACTGAGCGCTTTTTATTTTTGGATACTTCCTCAGCGAATCAATTTTTCTGCGATTATTCGTATTGGTGTGGTTGTATCTATTCTCTTTTTTGGGTTTGAGCTGATTGGTATTGTAGTGGGGAAGTCAAATAGTGAGCTTGGTTTCGTTGTATACGCGGCGGCTCCCCTTCATGCATTCGATGCAATATTAGGGGGGCAAAGTACGTTAGATGGCTATCTGCTTTCTTTTTCGCCTATCCATTCTATTTTGGCAAATTTTATTAATTTTATACCACCAATAAGTCTTCCAAATGTTTTTACGCCTTTGCCAACTAATGTCTATACGATGTTTGGCGTTTATTATGTGGACTATGGTGTGTTCGGTTTGTTTGTGATGATGTTTCTTATTGGCTTGTTGTCGGGTGCATTGCAAAAGGTTTGTGTGCCTGGGCAAGGATTATTTCGTGTATGGTCTGCCATTAATATGACTGTGTTGACTTTGTCGGTTTTTTATGACTATTACACAACGTCAGGCGTTATTTGGATGTCGATTATTCTGTCACCTTTTTTCTTTTCGCGTTGTGAAGATGAGGGTGATGAAGTCCAATTTCCTCGATCACAAATGCCATCGTTGATAAAGTAGGCAATAATGTTTGATAGGTCGTTGAAAATTATTATTGATGATGAAAATTGCTTAATCCGTAGGTGTTGCAAAATTAAGTAGGAATAAATTGAATTTTTGGTAAAAAATCGACATGAATGGTGTTTGCTCAGAGGTTTCTATTTTGAAATTTTTTTCAACAGCCTGCTATGATGGTTTAAGACTTTATGATTGAATGAGTCGATACATTTCGAATCATTACAATTTGATTATTTTCCGAAAGTAGACTCATGTGCGGTATTGCTGGTTTTTTAATGTCGAGTGCCTCTAGTTCAGAGGAGACGAAGAGTTGGCTGAAGTCCATGACGGATGCGATATTACACCGTGGCCCAGATGAGGGGGGCGAATGGGTGAGCCGTGAAAGTAATGTTGCGCTTGGACATCGGAGACTTTCGGTCATCGATTTGTCGGCGGCTGGAGCGCAGCCAATGATGTCCCCGAGTGGACGCTTTGTCATGGTTTATAATGGCGAAATTTATAACCATACAGCAATTCGGGCTGAATTAGAGAGTAGCGGTTTAGTTGGCCAATGGCGTGGACATTCGGACTCTGAAACCATTGTGACGGGTTTTGAAGTTTGGGGTATTGAGGCTACTTTACAACGCACAGTTGGAATGTTCGCGCTGGCAATATGGGATCGTGAGCGTCAAGAGCTGACGCTAGCACGTGACCGTTTGGGGGAGAAACCTCTCTACTATGGTTGGCAAGGCATGACTAAGCCAACGTTTCTTTTCGGTTCTGAGTTGGGGGCGCTACGCGCTCATCCTTCTTTTTCAGGTGAAATTGATAGGAATGCGCTTTGCTCATACCTTCGCCACAATTGTGTCGGTGGTACTCATTCCATTTATCAGAATATTTTTAAGCTTGCCCCTGGATGTTTGTTGAGCCTTTCTCTTCGAGAGCCTACGCCAGTAGTGAAATCATACTGGTCTGCACAAGAAGTCGTTTTGCAAGGCTTGAATAATCCATTTCGTGGTAGTGCAGAAGAAGCAGTTGAAGAATTAAATGGACTATTGTGTGATGCGGTAAAACAGCAGATGGTGGCTGATGTGCCTTTGGGTGCTTTCCTCTCTGGTGGGGTTGATTCATCTGTAATAGTTTCATTGATGCAAGCTCAATCATCGCGCGCAGTGAAAACTTTTTCTATTGGTTTTGTTGAGAAAAAGTATAACGAAGCTGAATTTGCAAAGGCTGTAGCAAAACACCTTGGGACTGACCATACTGAACTATATGTCACCCCTGAACAGGCGATGACGGTAATCCCAAAGTTGTCAAAACTTTATAGTGAACCTTTTGCGGATTCATCTCAGATTCCGACTTTCCTCGTCAGTGAATTAGCTCGTGAGCATGTGACTGTTTCGCTTTCCGGTGATGCTGGGGATGAACTATTTTGCGGTTATAATCGCTATCAGATTACTTCGCAAGGGTGGAATAAGCTCAAAAAGGTCCCTTTAAGTTGGAGGACGTCTCTGGCTCAGATGATTACAAAAATTTCGCCAAAAACATGGGAGCGATTTGCTGGATTTATGCCGCATGCGCATATTGGTGACAAGATTTATAAAGGTGCGGCAGTGATGACGAGCCGGACTGCTGGTGAGTTATATCAAGGTTTGGCATCTCATTGGACGGATCCTAGTTCTGTTGTGATTGGTGGGGCAGAATATTATGGCTTGAATTCACATTTAGAGCAAAAATTTGGAAGCCTTGGGCCTGTAGAGTTGATGATGTTGTTTGATTTGTTGGGCTATTTGCCTGATGACATCCTGGCTAAAGTTGATCGCGCTGCCATGGCGGTTAGCTTGGAGACAAGAGTTCCTTTTCTAGATCACCGCGTTGTTGAGTTTGCATGGACTTTACCTTTGCAATACAAGCTTTGTAATGGAGTTACTAAATGGCCTCTTCGTCAAATACTGTATCGGCATGTTCCGAGAGATCTGATTGAGCGGCCGAAGATGGGATTTGGCGTACCTCTGGGAGAATGGTTGCGTGGTCCATTGAGAGAATGGGCGGAGGAGCTATTGTCTGAAAGAAAGCTGAGGGAGGGTGGATTTTTTCATAGCAATTCCATTAGAGCAAAATGGGGGGAGCATCTTTCTGGGGCAAGGAATTGGCAGCATCACCTATGGAGTGTTTTGATTTTTCAATCGTGGCTGGAGTCAAACCATTCATGAAAAAAAAGCTGCTCCTAGTGGTGAATGCAGATTGGTTTTTTCTCTCGCATAGGCTGCCAATTGCTTTGGAGGCTCAAAAGCAAAATTATGAAGTTCATGTGGCCGTTGGACTGACTGATAAATTAGAAACGCTTGAGAGTTATGGCTTTATTATTCATCCTCTAGATATGCAAAGAGGTAGCACTCATATCACAGGGATAGTGCATTCGGTTCTTCAAATTTATCGTGTAATGAAGGCGGTGAAACCAGATTTGGTTCATTTGGTTACGATTAAACCGGTGCTTTTGGGGGGCTTAGCTGCTCGTATGGCGAAAGTGCCCGCCGTAGTTGCGGCGATTTCGGGGATGGGTTTTGTTTTTTTGGATGTAGGTATTAAAGCAGCCCTTAGGCGTCTGATTGTTAGTAGACTGTATGCAATCGCATTGGGACATAAAAATTTAAAGGTGATTTTTCAAAACACAGACGATCAGACTAAAGTGTGTCAGATGTCTGGCTTAGGTTTGGACAGTATAGAGCTGATCCGTGGTTCTGGTGTGGATCTTGAGCAGTACTGTGTTAAAGAGCTGCCTGGCGGTACACCAATTGTTATCCTGGCAGCTAGGTTGTTGAAAGATAAAGGGGTGCAAGAGTTTGTTGAGGCCGCTCGATTGTTGCGACGATCTGAGTATGCGCCAAGGCATGGTGTACGGTGCGTCTTGGTTGGAGAGCCTGATCCTGAAAACCCTAGCTCGATTACACCGGAGGCATTGGAACTCTGGAGAGAGGAAGGCATTATCGAAGTCTGGGGGAAGCGGAGCGATATGGTTGACGTCTTGGCTTCGGCAACAGTAGTTGTTCTTCCATCCTATAGGGAGGGACTGCCTAAGGTGCTTATAGAGGCTGCTGCTTGTGGAAGAGCTATTGTTACGTCTGACGTACCCGGTTGCCGTGATGCGATTGAGCCAGATGTGACAGGTGTCTTGGTTCCTGCTAGGCAGGTGGAGCCACTTGCGAAAGCGATTAAGTACCTTTTAGACCATCCATCTGTTTGCGCAGAGATGGGTGCTGCTGGACGACGTTTAGCTGAACAGGCCTTTGATATTCACTCGGTGGTTAGGGAGCATATGCGGATATATAGTCAATTGGCGGTAAGGAGCGCGCAATGATTGTTGCCGTTACCGGGGCCAATGGCTTTCTTGGTGAACGTGTGGTCGACATGTTGGAAAGGCAAGAACGGATTGCTCGTTCATGCGTGTGAGAGCCACAGCCGGATAGATCTGAGGATTTGCGCTATTGCCCTGTTGGCAGCGTCGGGGCTGGTTTAGAGCCGAGTATTGAGTGGAGTCAGTGTGCATACTACTGCTCGATGTGATGAGGGGTACTGTGGGGCATCCCGCTGGAGGCCTTCCGTGAGGTAAGCGTTTGAAGCACGCTGAGTCCTGCCAGGCGGGTGGCAGCTCTTGGAGTACAGCGTTTTGTGTTCGTCTGTTCGATAAAGGTCAATGGAGAATCTGCTTCTCTATGGTTGTCCTTTTCGAGCGTGCTCGGGCGCTGAGTCAGATATTTCTGGTTTGTGATAGGGGGGGGCTTGCCAACCGCTGAATTGTTGCTGCAGTTTGGACAAGCGATGGAGGGGCCGGTAAGATTGATGTATGTTCCAGGGATAATCCTGCAGCGTAGGGCTGCGATGCTCTGGCGTAAGAATATTGCGCAATGTTTGTTGGAGTGTCTTTGGGTAATGATCAAAAAGCGCGGGAACTTTTGGGATGGAGTCCCGTGCTTAGTGTGGATTTGGGTTTAATTGCTTGCTGGAAGGCGCAGATAAGTTGACATAAGGGAGCAAAATGGATTATTTGTCCCTGACAGGAAGGAGAGGGGCTTTTGTGGTGTGGATATTGTCCGGAATGATTTACATCTGAGGGAGCTGGCCTGAGGTGCTAAGTTTTTGGTAATTGGCGGGGCCGTTTCTATTGTTTTAGAGGTATGGTTTCTCCCTATGTAGGTGCGCTGGCAGGCGAGTATTTTAATGGTCAACATTTTGTTGCATATTTTATAGCTGTTTTTTAACAGTTTTGACTGTTTTTTCATCCCGTTCGTTGGTTGTGTGGAGAGCTTTCCGAGGCTTGCGATTTCTATAGTGCGAGCTCGAGGCCGTTTTGCATTACCCCATTTTAGTGTTGGGGGCGTATTGAAGGTCTGCTAACCATCATTCAGTTTTGAATAGGTGTTTGAGTTAGTAATTGTTTATGGGGTGCATTAAAGTAAATTGTGATCAAAGCATATGTCTATCTTTGTGTGTAATTGCTATGAGGCGCTTCGATGTTTCAAGGGAGGGTTGTGAATGATGTCGTTTCAAGGGCCGCCAGGCTTGCATGAATATTGGCTAGCCATCTGCAAGCGTGGTTTGGTTTTAGATCTCTCCTAAAATTTTGGGCATTTGTATGTTATTGATACTATTGTTTTCGACAGTTGTTGCTTTTTTTTTAGGAGCTCTTTTAATACGCTACATCCACCTTCATGAGCAGTTTTCTGCTGATCATGATTTGAGCGGTGTTCAAAAGTTTCATGCAAAGCCCGTTCCAAGAGTTGGGGGGGTTCCTGTGATGGCAGGGCTCTGTGCGGGCTGTTTTCTCTTGAAATATTTGACTGGGTCTTTGCTTCCAGTTTTGTTGCTGATATCGTCCATTCCAGCTTTTGGTGCTGGCCTTGTTGAAGATCTTACTAAGAAGATAGGACCATGGCCTAGATTGCTAGCTACTTTTGTAGCAGGGGGCGTTGCGTTTTTTTTGATTGAAGCAGGGCTCTCTAGGGTAGGTATTCCTTGGGTGGATGCGCTGTTGCAACAATGGTGGTTGATTTCACTATTGTTGACCGTTATCGCTGTTGGAGGGGTTGCACATGCAGTGAATATCATTGACGGTTACAATGGTTTATCTGGGGTTGTTGCCGTGTTTATTTTTCTTGCTATGGCCTATGTGGCATTTAAAGTGCAGGACTTTGAATTAATGGGGATCTGCTTTGCTATGATTGGGGCGGTTGCGGGCTTTCTATTCTGGAATTTTCCACGAGGATTGATTTTTGCAGGGGATGGTGGTGCTTATCTCGTCGGGTTTATGATCGCAGAAATTTCCGTCCTGCTAGTGCAGCGTCATGTTGAAGTTTCTCCTTGGTTTCCTCTGCTGTGCGTGATCTACCCTGTATTTGAGACAGTTTTTTCTATGTATCGCAGAAAATTTCTACAGCGACGCGCAATTGGTTATCCAGACGCTTTGCATCTGCATCAGGTTATTTATAAGCGTGTTGTGCTATGGATGGTCGGCTCAAAGGATGCTGCGCATTTGACTCAGCGTAACAGCTTGACATCCCCCTATCTCTGGGCTCTTTCATCTTTTTCGGTCGTGCCAGCAATGCTTTTTTGGAACAACACTCCTGTGCTCATCGGTTTTGTACTGGTCTTCATCGCCAGTTACATCTACCTGTATCGTATGATTGTTCGTTTCCGTACTCCGCGCTGGATGTTGCTTCGCAAGTCGGCTCGCCCATGACGCTCTTGGGCCTGTCGAAAATAGCTACGGCAGGCTCTTGAAAACCCTCCCGCTCGTCCCTATCATTAGCACTCGCAGCAGGTGAGTGCTAACGCTCGCCTCAACTCACACAGGTTTCCACTCTCAACAGCCACTGTAACAGGAGAGATCCATGGCAATTCGTCCTTTGCACGACCGTGTTGTTATCAAGCGCCTCGAGGCTGAAGAAAAAACCGCTTCTGGCATCGTTCTGCCGGGCGCAGCCGCAGAAAAACCGGATATGGGCATCGTTTTGGCCATCGGCAATGGCAAGATTCTGGAGAACGGCGAGCGCCGTCCGCTGGAACTGAAGCCTAACGACAAAGTCATTTTCGGCAAGTATTCCGGTCAGGCCGTCAAGGTTGACGGCGATGAAGTCCTCGTGATGCGCGAGGAAGATGTAATGGGCATCGTTGAGTAATCCGACCCACATCTGAACTTCCCCTACTCAGAATTCTGGAGATTTAAAGAATGGCTGCTAAAGACGTAAAGTTTGGTGATTCCGCTCGCGCCAAGATGGTAACCGGCGTCAACATTCTGGCTGATGCCGTTAAAGTGACTCTGGGCCCGAAAGGCCGCAACGTGGTGCTGGACCGCTCCTTCGGCGCGCCGACCATCACCAAGGACGGCGTATCCGTCGCCAAGGAAATCGAACTGAAGGACAAGTTCGAGAACATGGGCGCGCAGATGGTGAAAGAAGTCGCTTCCAAGACTTCCGACGTGGCTGGCGACGGCACCACCACCGCCACCGTGCTGGCTCAAGCCATCGTGTTGGAAGGCATGAAGTACGTTGCCGCCGGGATGAACCCGATGGATCTGAAGCGCGGCATCGACAAGGCCGTTGCCTCGCTGGTGGGTGAGATCGCCAAGATCGCCAAGCCGTGCGCCACCACCAAGGAAATCGCTCAGGTTGGCTCCATCTCCGCCAACTCCGATTCCGACATCGGCGACATCATCGCCAATGCCATGGAAAAAGTGGGCAAGGAAGGCGTGATCACCGTTGAAGACGGCAAGAGCCTGAACAACGAACTGGACGTGGTTGAAGGCATGCAGTTCGACCGCGGCTACCTGTCCCCGTACTTCATCAACAACCAGGACAAACAGATTGCCGCTCTGGACAATCCCTTCATCCTGCTGTTCGATAAGAAAATCTCCAATATCCGCGATCTGCTGCCGGTTCTGGAGCAAGTGGCCAAGTCCGGCCGCCCGCTGTTGATCATCGCAGAAGACGTGGAAGGCGAAGCGCTGGCCACTCTAGTGGTCAACACCATCCGCGGCATCCTGAAAGTGGTAGCCGTTAAAGCCCCGGGCTTTGGCGATCGTCGCAAAGCCATGTTGCAGGATATCGCCTTCCTGACCGGCGGCACCGTGATTGCCGAAGAAGTGGGCCTGACCCTGGAAAAAGCTTCGTTGGAAATGCTGGGCCAAGCCAAGCGCGTTGAAGTGGGCAAGGAAAACACCACCATCATCGACGGCGCCGGCCAAGCGGCCGAGATCCAGTCGCGCGTGGGCGAGATCCGCAAGCAGATGGAAGAAGCCACTTCCGATTACGATCGCGAAAAACTGCAAGAGCGCGTGGCGAAGCTGGCCGGCGGCGTTGCGGTGATCAAGGTTGGCGCTGCCACCGAAGTGGAAATGAAAGAGAAAAAGGCTCGCGTTGAAGATGCCTTGCACGCTACCCGCGCCGCTGTGGAAGAAGGCGTTGTGGCTGGCGGTGGCGTTGCTCTGCTGCGCGCCCGCTCCACTTTGGACAGCCTGAAAACCGACAATGCCGATCAAGACGCCGGTGTTAAGATCGTGCTGAAGGCCATCGAAGCGCCGCTGCGCCAGATCGTCAAGAACGCCGGCGAAGAGCCGTCGGTCGTGGTGAACAAGGTGCTGGAAGGCAAGGGCAACTTCGGTTACAACGCGGCTAGCGGCGAGTACGGCGATATGCTGGAAATGGGCGTGCTGGATCCGGCCAAGGTAACCCGCTCCGCTCTGCAGCACGCGGCTTCGGTTGCTGGCCTGATGCTGACCACCGACTGCATGATCGCTGAACTGCCGGAAGACAAGCCGGCGGCTGGCATGCCGGATATGGGTGGTATGGGCGGTATGGGCGGCATGATGTAATCAATCAGTCGTTGATTAGGCCGGTTGTTGCAAAGTAATCGGCGCCAAGAGAAAGCGGCCTGGATAGCAATGCTATCCAGGCCGCTCTTGTTTATTTGAGTCCGCAAGTCAGATGGTGATCAGGGAGGAGAATGGCGGCGCCTCTAGATCCTTGGCAGACAGCTGCGGCGCTTCTTGCAGCGGCCAGTCGATTGCTAGCGTGGGGTCGTTCCAGGCGATGCTGCGCTCCAGTTCCTTGAACCAGTAATCGGTGGTCTTGTATAGGAACTCTGTGTTATCGCTCAGGGTGAGGAAGCCGTGGGCGAAGCCTGGCGGAATCCACAGCTGGCGTTTGTTCTCGGCAGAGAGCTCTATACCTATCCACTGCCCGAATGTAGGAGAGTTAGGTCGGATGTCTACTGAGACGTCGAATACAGAGCCTGTGACCACGCGTACAAGTTTTCCCTGAGCATGAGGTTCAAGTTGGTAGTGGAGTCCACGGAGAACGCCCTTGCATGAGGCACTGTGGTTGTCTTGTACAAATTTCACCGGATATCCGACGCCACAGTCGAATCTTTGCTGGTTGAAACTTTCA
This sequence comes from Chromobacterium sp. HL1, assembly GCF_057418835.1. Taxonomy (NCBI): domain Bacteria; kingdom Pseudomonadati; phylum Pseudomonadota; class Betaproteobacteria; order Neisseriales; family Chromobacteriaceae; genus Chromobacterium; species Chromobacterium sp. HL1. Next base: position 4,074,616 of record NZ_CP162399.1, on the reverse strand, counting down.
AAGAAGAAGCCCCTGTTATCACCGAAAACAGTTGGCTCAATGATCTTTACGTCAGGTATCGCGGTGGAAATGATGCTCATGCTGTGCCGCCTTGCCGTGCAGGACTATATGGTCCGACGGCATCCAAGATATTAATAGATAGTTCGTTCTAGCATGGAGAGCAGATAGTGGCCATAGCCCGTTTTTTGCAATGGTTGTGCCAACCGTTTAACCTGGTTGCTATCAATCCAGCTGTAAAGGTAAGCGATTTCCTCTGGGCAGGCTACTTTCAGCCCTTGGCGGCTTTCGATGGTGGCGATGAACTGGCTGGCTTCTAGCATAGATTCATGAGTGCCAGTATCAAGCCAGGCATAGCCGCGGCGCATGGTCTGCACATTGAGTGTGCCTTGTTTCAGGTATGCATTGTTGATGTCCGTTATTTCCAGTTCACCGCGTGCAGAAGGACGGATGGTTTTGGCGATGTCGACAACTTGCTCATCGTAGAAATACAAGCCAGTAACAGCGTAATGGGACTTGGGCTGCATAGGTTTTTCTTCAATCGACATCGCTTTGCCTTTACTGTCGAAGTCTACTACGCCATAACGCTCAGGATCGTTCACCCGATAGGCGAAAACACTAGCACCCCGGGACTGTGAGTCTGCATCCTGCAGGAGACTTGCAAAGTCATGGCCGTAGAAGATGTTATCGCCGAGTACCAGTGCGGAGGGAGCCCCATTCAGAAAGTCTTCTCCGATCAGAAAGGCCTGAGCTAGACCATCTGGGCTTGGTTGTACCGTGTATTGCAGGCGGATACCCCATTGGCTGCCGTCTCCCAGCAGTTGTTCGAAGCGAGGAGTGTCCTGCGGCGTCGAGATGATCAGTATTTCTCTGATTCCGGCCAGCATTAGCGTGGTCAGAGGGTAGTAGATCATCGGCTTGTCGTAGATCGGCAACAGTTGTTTGCTAACGGATATGGTTGCCGGGTAGAGCCGGGTGCCGGAGCCTCCTGCGAGGATAATACCTTTGCGAGCCTTGCTCATAGATGTTCCTTTAGTTTAGTTCTGCTTGTCGTTGCTGCCATCGCACGGTGAGCGCATCGTCAACGCCTTGTGCCAAGTAGGGGGCATAATGCCAAGCGCGACTTGCAACTTGCTGCAGTCGAGGCGCGAGTTGGCCGGGTATTTGACTTGCATCGAATAGGCCTCAGTCGGGATGCCATGTACGGCATCTGGCGTCGACGTCAGCGGGAAGCTGAATTTGTCCGCTTGTTCGACAAGTGCTGCGCGTAGCCGTGTCAGCTGGCTTCGCCGATAGCCGCCAGATGGTAAGCATCGAAAGGGCCACGCTTGCCCTCGGTTAGATCGTGACGGATCCATTGCGCGGCGATGTCCACGATCAAAGCCCCCAAAGTCGGTGTGCGGATTTGGTCGGCAGCCACCTTCAATTCGGTACATTCGCCGGCCAGGCGTAGCATGGTTTTGAGAAGGCTGGAGCTGTGAGCGCCGAATACTTTGCTGGTGCACAGGATAAGATGGCGTGAACTTGTCCCTCGCGCAGCCTGTTCTCCTTGCCCTGGAGAGGTTGTATACCGATTGTGGACTTGTAGTGGGATTGACGATGATGTCGGGGCACCGTGTATCCAATATGTATAGGGTGGTGCTTGCCTTTGCCAGATCCGTTGCCGCGCGGTCCAGCGCAATCAGTTTGCCCAGCGGCGCCAGCACGCGCGTCAGCTCATGGCAGGCCTGGTCGTTTTTGCCGGTGATCAGGGTACACTTCATGTGGGCTAGCCGTATTGTTGGCGGATCCAGTCGCGGTAATGGCCGCTGCTGATATTGTCCACCCACTGGGAATTGTCCAGATACCATTGCACGGTTTTGCGAATGCCGCTATCAAAAGTTTCAGTCGGTTTCCAGTCCAGCTCGCGTTTCAGTTTGTGCGCGTCGATGGCGTAGCGACGGTCGTGGCCGGGGCGGTCCTGCACAAAGGTGATCTGCGCGGCATAGCTGGCGCCATCAGCGCGCGGCTTCAGCTCATCCAGAATAGCGCAGATGGTTTTTACCACGTCAAGATTGGTTTTTTCGTTCCAGCCGCCAATGTTATAGGTCTCGCCGGGCGCGCCGGCATCGAGCACGCGGCGGATGGCACTGCAGTGATCTTTCACGTACAGCCAGTCGCGCACTTGTTGGCCATCGCCGTAGATCGGCAGCGGTTTGCTCGCCAGCGCGTTGAGGATGACCAGCGGGATCAATTTTTCCGGGAAGTGATAAGGGCCGTAGTTGTTGCTGCAATTGGTGGTCAGCACCGGCAAGTCGTAGGTGTGGTGCCAGGCGCGCACCAAATGGTCTGACGCAGCTTTGGACGCTGAGTAAGGGCTGTTGGGTTCGTAACGATTGGTTTCGGCGAATGGTGGGTCTTCCGGCGATAGCGTGCCGTAGACCTCGTCGGTGGAAACATGCAGGAGGCGGAATGCGGCCCGGCTCTTAGCGTCTAGGCCGTTCCAATAGCTGCGCACGCTTTCCAACATGTTGAAGGTACCAACAATATTGGTCTGGATGAAGTCTCCGGGGCCGTGGATGGAGCGGTCGACGTGGCTCTCTGCCGCAAAATTGATCACAGCGCGGGGCTGGTGTGCGGCCAGTAGTCGCTCCACCAGCACCCGGTCGCCTATATTACCGTGGACGAACGCATGACGTGAGTCGGTTTGGACGGAGTGCAGGGTATCAAGGTTGCCGGCGTAGGTCAGGGCGTCGAGATTGATAATGGTTTCATTTTGACCGGCCAGCCAGTCGAGCACAAAGTTGCCGCCGATAAAGCCGGCCCCGCCAGTAACAAGAATGGTCATGCGATATTCCTAGTCTTTATGTTATTCATGCAAAGAGGCTGTGTCCTCTTGCTAGCCTTACGCCATCTGATGCACCACTGACTGAGTGGGAGTGTGCCGGAAAGCCATCTTCAAAATTAAGTAAAATCTTACAAATAGGTTTTTGTTGTAGTAACCGAGAGCTAGGCAGGGTGTGCCTCAAGGAAGGACTGTGTTGTGGGCTCCACTCCTTGCCGCTGATTTTACCGGTTTTCTTGGCTCTACGGTAAAGCCTGCGTCTCGTAGGTGCAAGCTGACAAATCTATTGCCATCGCCAATATTAAGGAAATGAATTTGATGCAATTGAATGATCTGATCGCCACCCTGGATGCCTTGTTGGAGCCCTGGCGCTTCAAAGACTATGCGCCTAACGGCTTGCAGGTGGAAGGGCGGCAGGCGGTGCGCAAGCTGGTGACCGGCGTCACCGCTTCGCAAGCTTTGATCGATGCCGCGGCGTCGCGCGGAGCGGACGCCGTGCTGGTGCACCACGGTTATTTCTGGAAGGGCGAAGACGCCCGGATTTGCGGAATGAAGCGCCAGCGGGTCAAGACGCTGCTGGAGCATGATCTTAACTTGCTGGCTTACCACCTGCCTTTGGACGCGCATCCGGAGCTGGGCAATAACGCGATGTTGGGCAAGGTGCTGGATTTGGAGGCCCAGGGGCAGGGCGGTGAACAGGGGTTGCTGTGGCATGGGGCGTGGCGGCGAGGAGGCAGTGCGAGTGACTTCCGTGAACACGTTTCCGCTCGTCTGGGGCGCGAGGCTTTGTTGTTGGGCAGGGCGGACAAACCTATTTCGCGCATAGCCTGGTGCACCGGCGGCGCGCAGAGTTTTTTCGCCGAAGCCATCGATCTGGGCGTGGACGCCTTCATCACCGGCGAAGCGTCCGAGCAAAATCATCATATGGCAATGGAGTGTGATGTGGCTTTCATTGCTGCGGGGCATCACGCCACGGAGCGTTTTGGCATCAAGGCTTTGGGCGAGCGCCTGGCTCAGCTTCATGGCATAAGTGTTGAATTTGTAGACATTTCCAACCCGGTTTAGGCGGCTAGGCAGGGCTTCGGCCAATTTATTTGCATAGAAGCTTCAAGTCCCTACTCGGAATCGGGTAAAATCAGGCAGTTTTGGGCTCGGTTTCCACGTTTGAGGATGACTGTAATGAGTGAACAACAAGTCGATGCGGGGCGCCGTCGCTTTCTGACGGTTGCAACCAGCGCTGTTGGTGGTGTGGCGGCGGCCGGAGTGGCGACGCCGTTTCTGATGAGTTTCTTCCCGTCCGAGAGGGCGAAGGCCGCCGGCGCTCCCGTCGAGGTGGATATCGGCAAGATCGAGCCGGGCCAGAAGATCAACGTCGAGTGGCGCGGCAAGCCGGTATGGGTGCTGAACCGCACGCCGGAGCAATTGAAAAACCTGCCGAAGCTGGACGAGAAGCTGGTGGATCCCAAGTCCGAAATGGATCAGCAGCCGACGTATTGCCAGAACGAGCACCGTTCGATCAAGCCTGAGCTGCTGATCGCCGTCGGCATCTGCACGCATTTGGGCTGTTCGCCGACCCACCGTCCGGACATCGCGCCCGCCGATCTGGGCCCGGACTGGGTGGGAGGCTTCTATTGCCCCTGTCATGGTTCCAAGTTCGACTTGGCCGCGCGCGTCTACAAAGGCGTGCCGGCTCCGAAGAACCTGGAAATTCCGCCGCACAAATATCTGTCCGATACCCGCCTGCTGATTGGCGAAGACAAATAAGCTGAGGGGGCTACATGACTAAAGGACAAAAGCTGCTCAACTGGGTGGACGAACGTTTTCCGTTATCGTCGATGCTCAAAGAGCACGTCACCGAGTATTACGCGCCGAAGAACTTCAACTTCTGGTACTTCTTCGGTTCGCTGGCCATGCTGGTGCTGGTGATCCAGATCGTTACCGGCATCTTCCTGACCATGAACTACAAGCCGGACGGCACCTTGAATGGCGCCGGCATTCCGGTCGCCTTCGCCTCGGTCGAATACATCATGCGCGATGTGGCCGGCGGCTGGATCATCCGCTACATGCACTCCACCGGCGCCTCGATGTTCTTCGTGGTGGTCTATCTGCACATGTTCCGCGGCCTGATCTACGGTTCCTACAAGCAACCGCGCGAACTGGTGTGGGTGTTCGGCACGCTGATCTTCCTGTGCCTGATGGCGGAAGCCTTCATGGGTTATCTGCTGCCTTGGGGCCAGATGTCGTTCTGGGGCGCGCAGGTGATCGTCAACCTATTCGGCTCCATCCCGGTAATCGGTCCGGACCTGTCGGTGTGGATCCGCGGCGACTACGTGGTGTCCGACGCCACGCTGAACCGCTTCTTCGCGCTGCACGTGATCGCGGTGCCGCTGGTGCTGCTGGCGCTGGTGGTGGCTCACCTGATCGCCTTGCACGAAGTGGGCTCCAACAACCCGGACGGCGTTGAGATCAAGAAGCTGAAGGACGACAAGGGCATTCCCCTGGATGGCATTCCCTTCCACCCGTATTACACCGTCAAGGATGTGCTGGGCGTGGTGGTGTTCCTGATCGTGTTCTCGGCCATTGTCTTCTTCATGCCGGAAATGGGCGGTTACTTCCTGGAGAAGCCCAACTTCGACCAGGCGGACCCGCTGAAGACCCCGCCGCATATCGCGCCGGTATGGTACTTCACGCCGTTCTACGCCATCTTGCGCGCCATCCCGTCCTTCCTGGGCACCCAGGTGTGGGGCGTGATCGCGATGGGCGCGGCAGTGGTGCTGATCGCCTTCCTGCCGTGGCTGGATCGCTCGCCGGTGAAATCCATCCGCTACCGCGGTCCCAAGTTCAAGTTCATGCTGGTCCTGTTCATCGTGTCCTTCATCGGTCTTGGCATTCTGGGCGCTTTGCCGTCCACCAATGCCCGCACCGTGATCGCGCAGGTGCTCTCGTTCGTCTACTTCGTCTTCTTCCTGGGCATGCCGTTCTACACCAAGAACGATGTAGGCAGCATCCCGGTGCCGACGCGGGTGACGGATACCAACGCCAAGCGTCAGATCCGGTTTGCGGTGCTGGTGGTGGTGACCGTGGTGGCCGCCGCCGTATTCGCCATGAACGTGTAAAAAGGGGAGAGGACTCATGAAAAGCAAAATCCGCCACCTGATCGCGGCCATGGCGCTGGCGCTGCCGTTCAGCGCTACGGCCCTGGCTTCCGGCGAAGGCCCCAAGCTGCCCAAGGCGCCGATCAATATTCAAGATACGGAAAGCCTGCAACGCGGCGCGCAGATCTTCACCAACTACTGCTTGTCCTGCCATTCGGCCAGCGCGATGCGTTACAACCGCCTGACCGATATCGGCCTGACCGAAGAGCAGATCAAGGCGAACCTGCTACCGGTGGGCGCCAAAATCGGCGATCCGATGAATATCGCGATGAACAAGAAGGACGCTCAAGCCTGGTTTGGCGCCACGCCGCCGGACTTGTCGCTGATCGCGCGTTCCCGCGGCGCAGATTACCTGTATGGTTATCTGCGTGGCTTCTACCGGGATCCGAGCCGGCCGACTGGCTGGAACAACGCGGTGTTCGACAAGGTGGGCATGCCGCACATCTTCTGGGAATGGCAAGGCGAGCAGGTGCTGAAGACCGAGAAGAACGCGGAAGGCCACGAAGAGCACAAGCTGGAGCTGATCAAGGCCGGCACCCTGACCAAGCTGGAGAACGGCAAAGCCAATACCGTGGAGTTCGACAAGCGGATGGCGGACCTGACCAATTTCCTGGTCTATGTGGGCGAACCTGCTCAGGTGAAGCGTCAGCAGATCGGTTATGTCGTGTTGATGTTCCTGTCGCTGTTGCTGTTGCCGCTGGCGTATTTCCTGAAGAAAGAGTACTGGCGCGACGTGCATTAAGCCCGGTTGCTTGATTTGATCAAGGCGGAGAAATCCGCCTTTTTTCTTTTTAATCATTGGCTTATGATGCGGTGCTGGAAATTGGTGGACGGAAAGTGCTAGAATGTCCAGCTGAATCAACCCATTGTTAGTTAAGGATTTCCTCCTGCCATGATGACTCTTTACTCCGGAATTACCTGCCCGTTCAGCCAGCGTTGCCGCATCGTGCTTTTTGAAAAGGGAATGGATTTCGAAATCATTGATGTGGACATCCATAACAAGCCGGAAGATCTGGCGGTGATGAACCCCTACAATGAGGTGCCGGTATTGGTCGAGCGCGATTTGATCCTGCACGAATCCAATATCATCAACGAGTACATCGACGAGCGTTTCCCGCACCCGCAGCTGATGCCGGCTGACCCGGTAATGCGCGCGCGCGCCCGTCTGTTCCTCTACCGGTTTGAAAACGAGCTCTTCATCCATGTGAAGGCGCTGGAAGCCGGCGCCACCGGCAAGGAAGCGAACAAGGCTCGCGAAGCCATTCGCGACGGCCTGACCACGATCGCACCGATTTTCGCCAAGCAGAAGTTCATGTTGGGCGACGATTTCTCCATGATCGACGTGGCGATCGCGCCCTTGATGTGGCGTCTGGAGCATTACAATATCGATCTGGGCAAAAACTCCGCGCCTATCCTCAAGTACGCCGAGCGTATTTTCCAGCGCCAGTCCTTTATCGACTCGCTGACGCCGTCCGAAAAGGCCATGCGCAAATAAGGATTGCCAATGAGCTCCAGCACCAAGCCCTACATGATCCGAGCGCTGCACGAGTGGTGCGGCGACAACGGCTTCACGCCCTATGTGGTGGTATGGGTCAACGAGCGTGCCGATGTGCCGCGCGAGTACGTGAAAAACAACGAGATCGTGCTGAATATCGGTCTGTCGGCCACCAAGAATCTGCGTATCGACAATGACTGGTTGTCGTTTTCCGCCCGCTTCGGCGGCGTGTCCCGCGACATCTGGGTGCCGATAGGCAATGTGATGTCGATTTTTGCCCGGGAAACCGGCGAAGGCATGGGATTCGAGGTGGAGTTGGGCGAGACGGAAGCGCCCGCGCCGACGCTGAAACCGGTGGCGGCCGACGAGGAGGCCAAGCCGGCGGAAGCGCCGTCCGAGCCGGATGCGCCGGCCAAGCCGACGGGCCGCCCCAGCCTGCGCATCGTTAAATAGCGGTTTCAACTCCGCAAGCGAAAGCCGGTCCGTCAGGGCCGGCTTTTTCATGGGAGGCTTTCCCAAAAAAAAGGGCGCCAGCGGCGCCCCAAGTCCCTTACCACAACAAGAAAATCCGGATTTATTCGACGCGCTCCCCGTGCAGGATCACGTCCAGCCCTTCGCGCTCTTCGTCTTCCGCGACGCGCAGTCCGATCGCGATATCGATCAGCTTCAGCAAGATGAAGGTGACGACGGCGCAATAAGCCGCGGTGACGCCGACGCCGAGCGCTTGCGCGGCCAGGCTGCCTTCCGCGCCGCCGATTTCCTTGACGGCGAAGACGCCGGTGAGCAGCGCGCCCAGGATGCCGCCGATGCCATGCACGCCGAAGGCGTCCAGGGAGTCGTCATAACCCAGCATGTGCTTGAGCCCGGTGGCGCCCCAGAAGCACACCACGCCGGCCGCCAGGCCGATGATCAGCGCGCCCTTGACGTCCACGAAGCCGGCGGCGGGCGTGATGGCGACTAAGCCGGCGACCGCGCCCGAGGCAATACCCAGCACCGAAGGCTTTTTCTTGGTGAGCCATTCGGCGAACATCCAGGCCAGCGCGGCGGCGGCGGTGGCGAGCTGAGTGGTGACCATCGCCATGCCGGCGCGGCCGTCCGCCGCGGCGGCGGAGCCGGCGTTGAAGCCGAACCAGCCCACCCACAACATGGACGCGCCCACCAGGGTCAGCACCAGGTTATGCGGCGGCATCGCCTCCTTGCCGAAGCCGACGCGCTTGCCCAGCACCAAGGCGGTCACCAGGCCGGCGATACCGGCGTTGATGTGCACCACGGTGCCGCCGGCGAAGTCCAGCACGCCCTTGTCCGCCATCCAGCCGCCCGGCGCCCAGACCCAGTGAGCCACCGGCACGTAGACCAGCAAGGACCACAAGGCCATGAAGACCAGCATGGCGGAAAACTTCATCCGCTCGGCGAAGGCCCCGGTGATCAGCGCCGGAGTGATGATGGCGAAGGTCATCTGGAAGGTCATGAACACCGATTCCGGAATGGTGCCGGCCAGCGGGTGCACGGCCAGTTTGCCTGCCTCTTTCAGGTAAACCATGCCGTCCAGCATCACGCGGCTCAAATCGCCCAGATAGGGGCTGCCGACGGTGAAGGCCAGGCTGTAGCCGATGACCGCCCACAGCACCGTGATCAGCGCGGTGATGGCGAAGCTTTGCATCAGCGTCGCCAGTACGTTCTTTTTGCGCACCATGCCGCCATAGAACAGCGCCAGGCCGGGAATGGTCATGAACAGCACCAGGGCGGTGGAGATCAGCATCCAGGCGGTGTCGCCGGCGCTGATGCTCTTGGCGTCGGCAATCGCCGGACCCGCCGGCGCGGCGGCCAAGGCCAGCGGAGCCGCCAGGCTCAAGCCGGCGAGCTGAATGGTTGCGAGCAGTTTTTTCATTGTCGTTTCCCCTGTGTCTCTATCGCGGTTCAGACCGCGTCGGCGCCGGTTTCGCCGGTGCGGATGCGCACCACTTGTTCCAGGTCGTAGACGAAGATCTTGCCGTCGCCGATCTTGCCGGTGCGGGCGGACTTTTCGATGGCTTCCACCACCTGATCCAGCAAAGCGTCGTCTATGGCAATCTCCAGCTTGACCTTGGGCAGGAAGTCCACCACGTATTCGGCGCCGCGATAGAGTTCGGTGTGTCCTTTTTGACGGCCGAAGCCTTTGACTTCGGTAACCGTGACCCCTTGCACGCCGATGGCGGACAAGGCTTCGCGGACTTCATCCAGCTTGAAGGGCTTGATGATGGCGGAAACGAGTTTCATGACTGCTCCTTAGGGTCTGATGATCCGGTGGCTTGAGATGAGCGCTGCTGTAGCGTCGATACGCATGAATCGTGCCAGGCCTGATTGGCGCAAAAGAAAACCCTAAGATCATGTTGCAACGCAAAAAAGGCCTGTACTGGCCGTTTTGGCACTTTCCCGGTGCATGGGGTCGTGGCGGGCCGCACTGATTTGGTGCCGCAAGCACTGTGGCGTCAGGGGAGGGGCCTGGCCGGATCGCTCTAGGCCGGGTGCGCGCCGGCGGGTGGCGGACTTGGCTTTTTGCTACACTCTGCACTGTTATCACTTACTCATAAGGAGCCGCGTCATGTTGAGCCAAAAGCTGTTTGAGGAAATCGGCAACAAGATCAGCGAAACCATCGCCGCCAGCCCGGCCAAGGACATCGAGAAAAACGTCAAAGCGATGATGGCCTCCACCTTCAGCAAGATGGATCTGGTGACGCGCGAGGAGTTCGACGTGCAGCAGGAGGTGCTGGTGCGCACCCGGGAGAAGCTGGCGCAGCTGGAGCTGAAGCTGGCGCGCCTGGAGGCGCAGGTATTCCCGGAGGAAACGCAGGCCGCGGTAGAAGCGCAATCAGAACTCGGCCACTCCTAGCGATATGACGCTGGCCGTGGTGGCAAGCCGGGCGCTGGCAGGATTGGAAGCGCCCGAGGTCGCGGTGGAAGTGCATCTGGCCAACGGTTTGCCCGCATTCACCATTGTCGGCCTGCCTGACCTTGAGGTGAAGGAAAGCCGGGAGCGTGTGCGCGCGGCGATTCTAACCTCGGGTTTTGAGTTTCCGGCCCGGCGAATCACAGTCAACTTGGCTCCGGCCGATCTGCCCAAGGACTCCGGCCGTTTCGATCTGCCCATCGCCATCGGCATTCTGGCGGCCAGCGGACAGGTGCGTTGCCCCCGTTTGGCGGAGTATGAGATCGCGGGAGAACTGGCTTTGACCGGGGCCTTGCGGCCGGTCCGCGGCGCCTTGGCGATGGCGTGCCGGACGCGGGAAGCGGGGCGCGCCTTCATCTTGCCGATGGCCAGCGCCAAGGAGGCCGCGGTGCTGGAAGGCATGCCCTTGTACGGCGTGAGCACTCTGGTGGAAGCCTGCGCCTTTCTCAACGGCCTCTCCGAGCTGGTACCGTATCGACCAGAAGGCGGTTTGCCTCGTTCGGCCCCGGACTACCCCGATCTACAAGACATCAAAGGCCAGCCGCTGGCGCGCCACGCGTTGGAAGTGGCCGCGGCCGGACGGCATAGTCTTTTGATGATGGGGCCGCCCGGCACCGGCAAATCCATGTTGGCCGCGCGTCTGCCCGGCATCTTGCCCGGCATGCCGGACGAAGAGGCGCTGGAAAGCGCCGCCGTGCGCTCCTTGGGGACCGACGGCTTCGCGCTGGACGATTGGGGCGTAAGGCCGTTCCGCTCACCGCACCATACCGCGTCCGCGGTGGCGCTGGTGGGCGGCGGTGTAAATTCTACAAATATTTGCAAATAAGCAATATTCAATGAGAATATTGGTCGTTATCTGTTAATGCTGATTGCAGATCATGGCCATCTTTCCTCTCAAGCGCTTGGCAAAAAAGCATCCTGGAATTTGGCGTGTAGACGGAATTGGACCGATCAAGCCCAGTGCAAAGCTGGGAACCAGAGTGACGGTGCATTTTTCCGGTATCGCGCCAGGACGTGTGAACGATCCCTATAAAAGGGGTGCGGTTCTCCCTGGTGTCCAACTGCTCTTCCCTATCCATGTCGCTCTACTCCGAGCATTCAAAGTCGGTACGGTGTGGCATGAAGGCAGATGTATCTACCGTCCGCAAAGTAAATCGCCTGAAGTTTTCCATATCGATGTCAGCAAGGCCCAGTATGTAGCCTTGGACGAAGCAGTAACGTTGAATGGCGTTTCGATTCCCTCCGTCTTACCGGATGATTATTTCTATTTAGCCAATAACCGCGAGATATTGGCCGCGTCCCGGTATGCGATCGTTCCCGTAATCGGCAACCCAATGGTCCAGTGGCTGGTTGTACCGGCGATTGAGCTCCTTCGTTTTTATGTCGGTGTTTCCTCGCGCTTCCTCACTGGTGCCTTGTCGGGTCGGTTGGACAAATATGTCGACTGGAATCGAGTCAGGATGGAGGAGACTTGGCCGGTGTTGCAGGTCAAGACCCGTCTTAGCCGAACGGAATCGTTTGTTTTAGGTCGCGCGGTGGCGTCGAGTTCGGCCCGGGAAGCCTTGTTTGGCACTCACCAGCATCTCGCTACGGTAAATGCCAATAATCAGCTTAGCCCTCTGGAACTGCAAAAACCCTTAGCCGTTCATGCGAGGTTCCCCTTCCGAGATGAAACCACCCTGATGGTGGAAGGGAAGCGCATGTGCCTGTACAAGCGTGGTGGTCAGCAGGAATGGGCGATGTTTGCGATGGAGATTGTGCAATGCAAGCATCCATTGGAATTCAGCAACGTGGTTCTGGAAAGCGATGAACCGTGGGCGGTCGAAGTCATGGCTGGGGGAGCGCCAACGGGTGTCAGGCCTCCTCATTTCAACCCACTGTTGCAGGATGATGAAGAGGATCTGCTGGTGGACGATGTACCTGCTGACGGCCGTCTTCCAAGGCTAGCTGTGCTGCAACATGGCAGTCCGTTTGCGGGTTTCAAGCAACTCACTTTCCATCATCGCAGGCCCAAGGCACCGTTGCGAGCCAACGAGCCTGGTGGAAACATTGATGTTCCGGTCAGTACGCTGACCATGAACGAAGGCCAGCAGACTGAAGAGGCCAAGGGCAATTTGGGCGTCAGTGACTTTCTGAATCATACGGAAGATGTAGGACGCAATCTCGAACAGTTCCTAGATGTACTGGACTATCTGCAGCGCCGAACTCGTGCGCGCAGCTGGGTGATTGAAACCCGTAGAGGGGGTGAGGGTATTCGCGCTGGTCAGCATTGGATTACCTTCTTTCCCGATCCGATTGGGTCTCGGACGCGCTGGCATTGGATAGATGAGGCGAATGCTGGACGGCGCCGGCGGCAATTGATCTGCGCGGAGATCAAGTTGGGGCAGGATGGTCCTTTCTTTTACCTGATGGAAATGGAGTTAGGGCCAACCGAGCCCAAGGGGCAGTGCACATTGTTGGTCCATACTCCTGAGTTCCAGTGGATGGATGATGAGGTGCTGGATGAGTTGCTGCAGTTGACTGTCTTGCGGCGCCGCTGGCCGGATATCGAAAACAAATGGAAGAAGGACGACGAATATCGGCGGGCACAAGCCTTATTCAGCAAGATCAAAGCCGATCGCGTCCAACATCCCAATTCGAAATCCAAGCGCCCACGCAAGCCTGATTCCGTCGATGGTGTGGCGTCACCCAGCGAAGAGATCCTGACCGCTTCGCACCCGAAAGTATGGAGCGCATCTCTATTGAACCGGATAGACGACCTGTTGCCAAGCTTCTCTGATGGTCCAGGGCGGCTGATGAGCGAGATTGTTGCCTGACTGGCCGCGGCCGGCCAAGGGGTGGGCTTGGGTCTCTTACTCTATGTCCTCTCCAGGGAAGAGCAGAAGGTATAGGGAAACAATCACCTTGCTCTTGCCTGCTGCTAGAGCTGGTATCTGCAAGTGGAAAAACAGCAAAGAAAGTCACTAACCATGGAAGATATAAGGACTTATTCGCAAGCTTGGGGGGCAATTCGGGCATTCCTAGGTGAAGTAAGTTTTAATGACATAAAGGTAATGGCAGGTCTGGCCGGACTGGATATGTGTACGCTTGCTCATCTGGATCAGAAGCCAAATCAAGGTGCGACAAAGGGCCAACTTTTAACGGCGATAGATGGGGTGCTGAAGACTCTGAGCGAGCCTGCAAGAGTCAGATTTTTGACCATTGTGCTGGAGGAATTGTTGCGGCGGCAGCCGGACGTTCAGGACCGGCTTGAGGAGACCCTGTCCCGTCATGGCTGGGGGGTGGTCGGTAGCACACTCATCCAATTGAAGGTCTATGATCCTGCTGACCTGGCACAAGTCCCCAATGCCCCACGAGTTGATCTGCTTAAGGCTGCGCAGCGTTATCGAGATGGCGATCTGGGCGGAGCGATATCTGCGGCATGCGGCGCGGTGGATACGGTGACATCCAGCGTCTATGCGACGTTAAGTTTGGGTGATCCGACCAACGCATCGTTCCAAGAACGATGCAATCGAGCGCTGGAAGCCCGGCAGATCTTGCAGGCTATTGAGCAGCAGCTGAGGGATCTGGGTTGGGAAGATGTAGCGATCACGCGGCTAGCTCAGAACTACAAAGGTGCGCTGAACCAAGGTGCATTTGTGATGCAAATGCTTCGCTCAAAAATGGGCGATGTTCATGGCACCAAACCCATCCTAAAACCGATGGTGTTTGACTCGCTGAAATGGGCAGAAATGTTTGTTCAGACGCTTTGCGCGGATTAAATTTTTGCTATGGACAGAAGCATTAGCGAAGGTAAGGTGACTGCATAAAATCAAATTGGTGCGGTAGCCACCACGATGTCTAGGCTGTGCGTTCGTACCAGTCCTTACTGGAGTTGACGATGCGCACCACCAGCAGCATCACCGGCACCTCGATCAGCACGCCCACCACTGTGGCCAGAGCGGCGCCGGACTGAAAGCCGAACAGGCTGATTGCGGCCGCGACGGCCAGCTCGAAGAAGTTGGAGGCGCCGATCAGCGCCGATGGGCAGGCCACCGAATGTTTTTCTCCAACCTGGCGGTTGAGCCAATAGGCCAGCGCCGAGTTGAAGAACACCTGGATCAGGATCGGCACGGCCAACAGCGCGATCACCAGCGGCTGCTGGAGGATAGCTTTGCCCTGGAAAGCGAACAGCAGCACCAGAGTCAGCAGCAGCGCGGAGATCGACCACGGCTGGATCCGGTGCATGGCGGCATCAAATACGGCCTGACCTTTATCCAGCAGCGTCTTGCGGATTGCCTGCGCGATCAGCACCGGCACCACGATATACAGCCCCACCGAAGTCAGCAGCGTGGCCCACGGCACGGAGATGCTGGAAACACCCAGCAGCAGGCCGACCAGCGGCGCGAAGGCGAACACCATGATCAGGTCGTTCAGCGCGACCTGGGACAGCGTGAAATACGGGTCGCCGCCGGTCAGCCGGCTCCAGATGAACACCATGGCGGTGCACGGCGCGGCCGCCAGTAGGATCAGGCCCGCGATGTAGCTGTCCAGCTGCGCCGCCGGCAATAGTGGCGCAAACCATACCCGGATGAACAGCCAAGCCAGAAAGGCCATCGAGAACGGCTTGACCAGCCAGTTGATGAACAGGGTGACGCCGATGCCCTTGATATGCGCCTTGACCTGATGCAGTGCGCCGAAATCGATTTTCAGCAGCATCGGGATGATCATCACCCAAATCAGCAGGCCAACCGGTAAGTTGACCTGGGCGATTTCCCAACTGCCAATCGCGTGGAACAGGCCGGGGAAGGCCTGCCCCAAGCCGATGCCGGCCACAATGCAGAGGGCAACCCAGGCGGTCAGGTAGCGCTCGAACAGACTCAGCGAGGTGCCGGCGGCGCAGGTATGGGCGACTTCAGATGGGGTGGACATGTCATTCTCCGTGGGATGGGGGCGACCCTGCGCGCTGCCGAGAATGCAGCGTCAGGAATGCAGCGTACCGATTCGATCCAACGCCGCTTTGAGTTGGGACTGGTTCTGGCGCAGCGCATCCAGCGGCAGGGCCAGGAAGGTCTCAATCCGTGCCCGCAGGATGCGATAGGCCACCAAGAAGGCCGCGTCGATCTCCTCATCGCTGCCAGTTGCATGAGCCGGATCTTCGACGCCCCAGTGGCTGCGCAGGACCGGGCCCAGATACGCCGGGCAGGTTTCGCCGGCGGCGCTGGCGCATACCGTGATCACGATGTCCGGCGTGGCTGGCAGGTGATCCCAGGATTTGCTGTGGTAGCCGTCGATGGAGATCCCTTCTCGCGCCAGCAGCGCCAGCGAGTGTGGGTGAACCTGGCCGGTCGGCTGGCTGCCGGCGCTCATCGCGTGCCAGCCCATCGGCGCCAGGTGGTTGAACACCGCCTCAGCCAGGATGGAGCGACAGGAATTGCCGGTACACAAGAACAACACATTGACCGTGGCTTGGTTCATGTCAGGTTTCCTTTTTTAGCGATGCTCAGCAGCAGTCGCTACCAGGTGCGCAGGTATTTTTGGGAGTGATCTTGACGGCGATCTTCGGCGCACAGCAGGCGCTGGCCGGTTCGCCGGCTGCGGGTTCGCCACCGTTGAACGTCGGGATCGATGCCAGCGTCTGGTAGCTCTCCCAGGCGATGCCAGTGGGGTCTGTGACCCAGTGCTTGTTCGATTCGGCGTAGCAGCAGGCGGTACCCGTCTGCGTTAGCATGCTGATGTCGGCGCTCTGCAACTGGTGCTGCAGCTGCGCCAGTTCTTCCTCGCTGTCCACCTGAAAGCCCAAATGGTCGACGCCGGTGGTGGCGCCGCGGCTGGAGATCGCGAAGTTGAGCCGTGGATCTTCCAGCATCCACTTGGCGTAATCGGTCTTCTGTACCGTGGGCTGCGCGTGGAACAGCGCCGAGTAGAAGCGAATGCTGTCTTCCAGATTGGCTACCGCGACGTGGATGTGAAAGCGTTTCATGATCGAACTCCCGATAGTGATTCGTTACGAACAAGCGCCATCGCAGGGCGAGATGCTGCTCGCCGGCGTGCAAGCCTCGCCGCGGCAGCAGTTCTCGGTCAGGAAGCCCAACAGGCCGTTCATCTGCTCGTAGTTGGCCGAGTAGTAGATGAAGCGGCCTTCCTGCCGAGCCTGGATCAGGCCGGCGTGAGACAGCTCCTTCAGGTGGAAGGACAGCGTGGCATTGGCTACGGCGAGTCGTTCGCCGATCTGACCGACTGCCAGGCCTTCGGGGCCTTGCTGAACCAACAGTCGGTAGATCGCTAGGCGCGTGTCTTGCGCCAGGGCGGCCAAGAGGGTGACAGCGTTTTTCATTTCCATTTTTCTATATTTATCGAAATGAAGGTGAGAGTCAAGCTGTACAGGGGCATCGCCGATGCGCGCGCCCGTTTATGGGAAATTATGGGAAACTCATAATTATTGGATTACCATAATTTTCATAATTTGCTCTAGACCATGCTGGCCAATCGTTTTGAGTATGACGGCACTATTGAGACTGGTTAGTCGGTGGGGATGGAGGGGAGGCTGCTTCGGCTGCGGCCAGATGTACTACAGGTTGAGTTGGTGCAGGAGGGAGGAGGTTTGGCATCGCTCCTAGCATGAACGGTTGCCCAATGGCGGGGATGCCTTCCATCAGCACCGTTGCGACACCTAGATGGTTTTCGATAATTTTGATTGCGGGCGAGCGTGCGAAGGTATGCATGAAAGCGTGGTGAATGGTCAGCACCAAATCCTGCAACTTGGGATCATCCTCCAGTACTTCAACATTGAGTCCAATCGACTGGCAGGTCTCTATCGACAAGTGCCTAGCGTGGGTTTTGGAGTGTGCATGATCTGCCAGCACGTTGAGAATTTGCGTCGCCTTCTCGTTGGGATCCGCATGGTCACTCAGCATATTTCTGACTAGCCATGAGGCGACCATTTGGCGTGACATATCAATCGCTTGATGGCACTCCAGGAGAAAGGTTGGATGGTATTTCCCGATGATGGCTTGCCAAAGCGGAGCGCAATTTGGGTTCTGCTGAATGCTTTCTACCGCCATTTGGAATTCATCAAGGACAGCTTGAGCAGCAATCCCATTGAATTGGGGATCGATGGGACCGAGGCTGGACTGTTTACCCATCACGATGGACTTGGCCGAGCAAGCGATCATCGTGCCTGCCGACATGGCAATTTGAGGGACGATCACTCGTACGTCGTGGCTAAACATTCGCCATAAGTAGTCGACTAGAGACTCGGTTGCCGCGATGTTGCCCCCTGGGGTGTGTAGGATCAAGTCCACCCCACGGGTGCGGTCCAAGCGATGGACTGCAGTCATGAGTCCATTTTTGTCATCGTCGCCAATGTCTAGGTTCGGCGTCTGTGGCGGGCGGGATAGCCAGGCGGAGTAGTAGGCGATTACATTGCGTTTTGTATAGCGCTGCAGCCTCTCCATGTAACGGCGACGCACCAAGTCAACGGCTTGCTGACCATTGGCCTGCTTTTTGTTGATTTCCTGGAGGACGCTGTTCCAGCCCGGCATGGTCAGGTGCTGCCGTCCGTTGTTGTCGCGGTAAAGGTACGGATGGTTGGATCGGTCAGTGAGAAGCGCTCAATGGGCCTGTGGAGAGTTGTAATAGTCGGTGCCGTGAACCACTTATCATACGTATCCGCGGCTTGTTCTGGAGAAAAGGGGGCGCTTGGTTGTCCTTGGAGAGAACGATAAGCGATCTCCAGTACATTCGGACCGTCAGTCATTTTCAGAAGATCTGACATGTAACTGTCCTCATCATTTTGTGGTCTTGAAACTTACCACGTCACCCAGGCGAAGTCAGGGAGTTTTTGCAGTTGTAGACTGCGATTGCGGCATGGTCAATCATGATGAAGACATTTTTCGCTTGAGGTTGTTTGTTTGGTCTTATTGCTTTGTTCTTTGAGCCTTGCCTGTGCTTGCACTACTGCCAAGCCCCTCATTTGAGAGTTTGCCGTGTCAGTAATGCTGCCCGCTTAATGGCAAAATCGTGCTTGACCTTCTCATGTGGGATGCCCGGAGTCGCATCGTCCAGAGCCGCTTGGACTGCGCTGCGAAAATAGGCGTCGTAGGTAGCTGGCTGAGGTGTAGAGGCAGCAGGAAGGGGGAGGTCGGGCTTCGGCATGGGGTGTCCTAGTCTCCAGGATAATGACCTAATGGTATCGACTTTGTGCTCTGGGTCAGTAGTATAGCGGATGTGTGCAAAGTGGATGCCTGGCAGGGATGCCTACGAGCCGGCGCAGTCCACAGGTAGTGTTGGTCCGTACATGTTTTAGAAGACATTGTCTTCGTCTGCCCCACCTCTAGTGCCCCAATCGTCTTGGCTTCTTTGACTCGCAACTCGCAGACGCCTGAACGCCGAAGTACGCAAGTACTGGCGATTTTCCTGTGTGCGCGGCCTCCTCGCGTGCTCCTCCATTCTTGATGTGTTGTTCCTCCTTGCGGTGGCGAATAGTACCTCACCTGCAGGTTGGACTTGCCTCTGTTGACTGGTGAGGGGGTGGATTTCGCTCTTTCTTTTACTATAAATTGATGAGAAAATAAGTAGTCCATTTTTCTATGAAAAAATTTACTTAAAATTCAATGGGTTGCACACATCATGGGCGAAACTAAAGAAGTTTATGCGGATTTAGCCCAGCTTGCCAGGCTTGCTATCGGGGAGCAAAGTGAAGACGTTCGCTTATTTGTGGCGAGGCTGGTCCGCAAGTATCGGGAGCGTGAGCCTGCAGTCGCTGAGCAAATGGAGCTGCTTTTACGAGCAAAGCCGGCCCGAGCGAGCAAGCCGCTACGTAAAGTTGTACCGAAGGTAATGGAAGAGCATCCACTACCTGTTGATGACGAATCTAGATTGTCTTTGTTGAAAGTATTTCGTGAGGATGCCACGCAAGCAGCCCCTCTCTTGTCAGCTGGGTTGGAGGAAACGCTTGGGCAGCTGATTGAAGAGCGCCATCAGACCACTAGGCTGATATCGTTGGGGTTGCAGCCCACACGTTCAGCCATTTTTGTTGGCCCGCCAGGGGTAGGAAAAACACTATCGGCTCGCTGGCTAGCTGCTCAGCTAGGTGTGCCTTTGTATGTACTTGATCTTACTGCAGTCATGAGCAGCCTACTTGGGAGGAGTGGCAGTAATTTGCGTACTGCGCTGGATTTTGCCAAGCGGACCCCGTGTGTGTTGTTGCTCGATGAAATTGATGCAATTGCCAAGCGCCGTAGCGATGATTCTGATGTTGGGGAGTTGAAGCGGCTAGTTACTGTGATTCTTCAGGAGGTGGATGAATGGCCGGCCGAGGGATTGCTACTGGCAGCTACTAATCATCCTGAATTAATTGATCCCGCTTTGTGGCGTCGTTTTGATCTGGTTGTACCATTTGAATTGCCAGGTCCACTAGCAGTCAAAGCCGCTATTACACGTTATCTGGGGCCAGATTTTCCATTGTTTGCTCGTTGGCTTGATTTGCTAGTTTTTGCATTCCAAGGAGAGTCTTTTAGTAATATTGATCGTGCAATACAGCGGTTTCGTCGAGCACTGGCATTAGGTACTGCGTCGGATTCTGACTTGGTAAGAGATTTCATACGACAGCGAGCAAGTGAGCTTGATAGGACACTTAAAATTAAAATGGCAGTTGAGATGGCTAAGAATTCTACGCTATCACAGCATACAATTTCCGATATCACAGGTGTAAGTCGCGACACAATCCGTAAATACACAGTAGAAAAAACCTAAGACGAAAAGGGGGTGACGTGTGAGCCAAGGAAACTTTTTGATCGGCCGTGGTGAACTGCTGACACGGGATATTGTTGGTCCAAAACGAATGCCAGGGAAGGCCATTGCCTATACCTTGGGAGAGGCAACTCAGCGCTTGGCTCCACTGGCTAATCAGGTTGCATTGGATTTAGATCTGTTGCCTAAGGAAGCATGCCCTGCTGACTTTGGTGTGGCACTATTAACGCTTAATCCTAGTTACATTGCAAAGTCATACTTCCCTTCGGCTCTACTAAGAGACATTGGGCTGACTTCGATTGGAAGTCGGGCAGTTACTATTAAGCCTGAAAAATGGACTAAGAAAGATCCGACAAGGGAATGTTCAACTACTGAGCTGTTTGTTGCAGGAAAACGGCATGCATTTAGAAATTTACAAAACTGGATGCAGGCGGTAGAGCCAGAATCTGATGAAGCTGATGATCTGACACATATCGAGAGTTTTGCCTCATTTTCTGCATCATCTCGTGTGGTTGAGTATGCTAATGAGCAAAATCGTTTTTTTGAAGTGGGCGTGCATTTATTTCCTGGCGTTGATTCCAGCTTTATCCGTTCGGGCCTGGTAGGCTATGCATCAAAGCTTGGTATTGAGGTGTATAGTGACCTTGCATTTACGGCGGGAAATCTTTGGTTTGTCCCGGTTGAGGGAGAGTTGAGTGCAATAAAGAAAATTGCCGATTTCTCTTTCATACGTGTTGTGAGACCCGTTCCTCCTTTACGTAGTTTGCGTCCAATTCAGCGTGCTAGCTCGATTGATGTTCACTGCCAATTGCCTCTTGAGCAACCTTTGTCAAGTGAGCCTAAAGTCGCGATTTTGGATGGAGGTTTGCCGGACGAGCATCCATTGGCACAGTGGGTAGGGCTCTACCGCGAGTTGGACCCAGATGCTAGTGCAGATCCAAATGGATTGGAGCATGGACTAGCTGTAACTTCGGCATTTCTATTTGGTCCCATTACTCCTGGTGGGGTCGCGCAGCGGCCATATGCTTATGCAGACCACTTGCGAGTGCTCGATCAGGGAATGTGTAGTGAAGACCCATTGGAGTTATATCGAACCTTAGGCTTGATTGAGCAGGTTCTGCTATCTCGACAATATGAATTTATCAATCTTAGCCTTGGCCCAGACTTGCCAATTGAGGATGCCGATGTTCATGCGTGGACGTCTGTTATTGATGATTTACTGAGTGATGGCGACACTTTTATGACTGTCGCTGCAGGTAATAATGGTGAGAGAGATCGGGAGTGTGGCTTTGCTCGTGTACAAGTTCCTGCTGACTGTGTAAATTCTGTGGCCGTTGGTGCTGCTAGTAATACTGATCATGGCTGGGAGCGTGCCTCATATAGTGCTATTGGTCCTGGTCGTAGTCCTGGGGTTGTTAAGCCTGATCTTATGGCATTCGGGGGGGATGCAAGTGGGAAGTATTTTCATGCCTTAGTGCCTAATAAAAAGCCAGCCCTTGCTCCATTGCTTGGGACTAGCTTTGCAGCCCCCTATCTGTTGCGTAGTGCTGTTGGTATGCGAGCAATTCTTGGTCGAGAGCTTTCTCCTTTGGCGCTAAAAGCGCTGCTTGTCCATGGAGCTGACCAAAATGGACATGATAAGCAAGAGGTGGGTTGGGGTAAGATACCTGAAGACGTCATGAGCCTGATTACATGTCCTGATGGTGTTGCGCGTGTAATCTATCAAGGAGAGCTGAAGCCAGGGAAGTATCTTCGTGCTTCATTGCCATTACCGCATGGGGGATTGACTGGGTCTGTTAAATTAAAAGCAACCTTCTGTTATGCATCTTCAGTTGATCCGCAAGATGCAGCTTCTTATACCCGTGCAGGTTTGGAGATTACTTTCCGTCCTCACGATGGGAAGGTTAAACCGGGCAAGGCAAATGCTAACTCAAAAAGTTTTTTTGAAAAGAAGGCATATGCGACGGAAGAAGAGCGACGGTCTGATATGGGTAAGTGGGAAACCGTCATGCATGCAGAGCATAATATGCGTGGTAGCTCATTAAATGCTCCTGTTTTTGATATTCACTACAATGCTAGAGAGGGAGGAGCTTCTACTTCGGGTGCTGAAAAAATCCGCTATGCCCTTGTCCTTACTCTGGAGGCGCCGAAGCATGCCGATCTTTATAATGAAATCCTACGTAGCTATGCCTCGATTTTGACGCCAATTCAACCGCAAGTTTCGCTTCCGATTCGGACATAGTTTAGAGGGTTTTTACCGTACTAGTCTGCCAGGCCCCGTATTCAAAGCGGGGCTTGTGCTTATGGATGACCTTTTATTGATTGTAGAAATCAACCACCATTTTGTTATTAGGGATAGGAAGGGCGTTCTGGATTTTATCCATCTGTTTTATTAATGATCTGTTCCTTCATCAGCTTTCCACTGTTGTTTCACTAATTTCATGCAATCGCGTGAGAGGCCTAGGGTCTGGACTAAAGTTCGGGGTGTTACATCTCGATCTTGTGCCTGCAGGTATTGCCCGGCACTCCTTGTTTCCGCTGAGTTCGGTAGGTAGTGGCGTCTGTCCAAATAAGTGTTTGCTATGCTGGCCAACCAGAAAGGCAGCTGGTCCACGTGCTCGGCCAGTCGGGAACGGGTGAAGTGGGCCCGGGTACAGAGGGAGAGGAAGCGCGATGGCCATTCCTCCAGCAGCCAGGCAACGGCGAGCAGCAAGATGAGCCTCGTGGCGGGGGACTGGTATTCGAACTCATCGTGTTGGCCGGGAGCATGCCAGGGGATCTCCACGCCCAGGGCATCCCCGAGGTGCTGGCGTAGTTGCCGCCCGTTACGGCCGCTCAACACGCCGATCAAGGCACGCACGCCGATGAAGAACGGCAAGCTGCAAGGTGGGGTCAGCGGGCCACAGTCCCAGGTGCTGTGCTCGATCGCGGCGATGAGGTGGCGCAGTCGCTGCCAGGATGGGGGGTCTGGCCAGGCGCAGAAGACCGGGTTCATGCTGGCGAGATCGAAGTGGCAGCGGCTGCAGAACCGCAGGGCCTGATCGTCTATCGTCTTGCTGCGCCCAATGCCATGGCGGTGAAAGGCGATCGGCGTGTGACAGGCTGGGCAGCATTCTTCCATCACGCACTGATGGTGCTCACAGACGACATAGAGGGCCAGCCGCCATGGGAGACGGTAGTAGGCCTCCGGAGGCTGTGCCAGGCACAGCGGGCAGAACTGCATGCCGGGCCGTTTGCGCTGGCGATGATAGACCCCGACCGGCCGCACCCAGGACCAATGGCCGGTGGCCGGCCGCTCGAACAACTGGCCTTGGTAGGAGAGCAGCGTCAACGCCTGCAGCTCGGCCGCCGAGTGGCCGGTATGGCGTGCCAGCAGCGTCAGCAGTGCGAGGGGCGGGTCGCGATCGATGTCGCGACTCCAGATGGGTGTGTGGTAGCCCAGCAGCTTGTCGTAGAAGGTGTGGAGTAGGAAGCCGTTGGCGAATGCCAGTCGCACCATCCAGGAAGAGAGGATCTCTCCGGGGCGCGGCTGGGGGTGCATCGGCAGCATGGTCTACACATGGGCAGCCTGGCGGGTGCGGTCGCTGGGCGAGACGTAGCCGCAGGCATTCAACGTCTCCGCGGTGAGCTGCTCCTCGCCCTGGCGCAAGGCGTAAATCGCCGCCTGGTTGAGCAGCATCGACAGCTCACCGATAGTGCCTTCGCACATGGCGAGGATCTTGGCGGCCAGCATCGCCTCGTGCAGGTTGGACGGCTGCTGCAGCGGCAGCACGCGCTCGAACGACATCAGCAGCTGGCGGAATGCCTTATCCATCTGCCACTTCGGCAGCAGCTCCGGCAGGAAGCGATTCTGGATCTGCGGATCGACGCTGACCGCGCGCAGCAGGTCGCCGGTGCCGCAGCCGACAATCGAGATCTGCAACTCGTTGCCCAGAAACTTGATCATGTTGAGGAACTGCTGCTGTTTAACCGACGAGCCGGCCAGCACGTTGTGCAGCTCGTCGATGATCAGCACCTTCAGCTGAATGCCACGTAGTACGCGAATCACCTGGGCGCGCTTGGCATCGGTGGACGAGGTCGGGACGCTTTCGAATAGTGCATTGAGGATGCCCGAATAAAAGCCGGCCTCGCTGGGTGTGGGTGGCGCCTGGACGTAGATCACTGGTGCAATCATGTATTCGCCGCCGGGGTTTTCTTCGGCGGGGTGGCGCTGGGCGAAGTGCTGGATCAGCCGGGTCTTGCCATTATTGCTGCCGCCGATCAGCAGCATATTGGGCATGCGCGCCTCGCGTGGGTGGTGCACTAAGTCTTCCAGCTTGGCCAGGATGTCTTGAGCCCGCGGGTAGCCAATCCAGCGCGGTCGCTTCAGCCAGGTGATGCGGCTGGCCGCATCCAGTTCGGCCTGCTCGGCCGTACTGGGGTGGAGGTGAGAGTATGCGCTCATGATGGATCTCCCTAGCCGAGCTGGATGTCGCTGAAGGGTTGGATATCGTCGTCATTGGCCGTCGGCAGCACCGGGGGCTGAGGCGACAGCATGGCCGTCGCATGCACGCCGGCCCAGCCATTACGTCGCTCTGCCATGCGGCGCTTACGCTTTTCCGTCGCGCGCTGCTGCTTGGCCAGGCGGGTTTTTTCGACAGCCTCGGCCTCGATCTCGCGCATCCGGCGGATGCCCTGGAAGATCATCTCCTCGTCGACGTGGCTGACCGGATCCTGCTTCAGCCGCTGCAGCGTCGCGCGCAGCTCCCACAGGCTGATGGCCGGCCGGGTGTTATTCAGATACGGCACCGGGCTGTAGCAGCGGGTTTCCGGATCCAGGAAATACACCACGCTGATGTCGCGCGGGTCGCGCGCGAACAGGAACTTGCGCCCCTTGCCGGTGGCGCGATCTTCGGACTCGACCCAGCGGCGCAGGATCGGCGCGTAATAGTGGATGTTGTCGATGACCACGCCGTGGCGCTGGATGGTGCGCTCGACATAGGGGGTGAAGTCGAGACGGAAGTTCTCCTCATCCTCGATCGGCGCCGGCAGACCGATGCCCGGACGCTCGGCGGTGCCGTGGACGAACTGGTGATACAGCTTGATCGGCGGCACCTCGTTGATGCCCTTGTGCGCGCGGTGGTGGTAGCAGTAAGCCACGAAGACCGTGAACCACAGTTCCAGCTCGGCCAGCGTCATGCAGGCGCGGCCCTCCGAGTCGTAGTTCATCTTGGCCTGCACGTTCGAGAAGGTCGTGCCGGGCAGGCTTTGGCACTCGCCCATAAAGGTGCGGAAGGCGCGCTCGATGTGAGGGCCGTAGTTCGGCTGTCCCTTCGGGCGGTGCTCCAGGATGATCCCGTGCTGCTCGCAGGCGCGGTTGAGCATATTGCCGTGGAACTCTTTGGCATTGTCGACGTGGATCTTGCTCATTTTGCCGTAGACCGGCCACTCCGCGACGATGTCGCGTTTCGCCAGCCAATGCTCCTTGCGCATCACCGCGTGGGCCACGCACAAGCCGGCCGACAGCGAGCCCGGCGGATCCAGCGTCATCAGGAAGCCGGCGACCATCTTGGTCGCCACATCCAGGGCCACGGTCAGATAGGGGCGGCCGATCGGCAAGCGGTGCGCCTCATCCACGATCACCACATCGACCTTGGTGTGGTCGATTTGCACCACCGCGTAGGGGTAGTCGGCGCCGGGGAACTGGCCGCGTAGCGGTTCGAACTTCTCGCGTGCCCGCCGGGGGCTGTAGCGCTTGCTCAGTATCTCCCGCTGGTCGATGGCGTAGGCGCGCGCATAAACCGTGTTCTGGTTGGGCGGATCCAGATCCGCCTCCTGGCAGGCCAGCTTGATCAGCTTGTACAGTTTGAGGACCGAGGGCCGCTCCTGCTTCAGGTAGTAATGCTGGATCTGCAGCGAAATGATCTGCTCCACCTCGTCAGATAGACGGCTGCCGCCCTTGTCCGAGCGCGGCGTGCGCAGCAGAGAGGAAACCAGGCCGGTTTCTTCGAAGCGGTTGAGCCAGCGGTAGATGGTGACGAGGCTCTTGCCGGTGGCGTCGGCCACTTGCTGCACGTCCTGCGTGCTGCGGCCGGGCAGATCCAGCAAGGGGCGTATGCACTCGTAGCGCTGCACCGCCAGGTCCCAGTCCTTGTCCTTGGCCAGCAAGTGAGGGGCCGTAGGATCAGAAGACGAGACCGGAGCAAGGCTGAGGTCGTTGACCCCGGCGATCTCGGTTTGCGCGCCATCGATGGTGCGCAGGATGGCATCAGAGAAGCCTTTCAGCTCCAGCACGATGGCGGCTTGATCGCGCCAATAGACCACTTGGCCCGGGCGGATGGTTTTCATATCAGCACTCCTCCACTGGCCAGAGGCGGGAACGCATGGTCAGCGGCACATTCAAGTCGCAGCCGATGGCGCCGATCCCCACCAGATGCCAAAGGGTGGGAATCAGCCGGGCGCGATTGTGGGCGTCACGGCAGAGGGCAAACAGCAACATCTCCGGATCGGTCTCATCGAGATCCCAGAGCACCTGGAGAATTTGCCGACGGGCATCCGGAGACGGACTCTGCTCCAGATAGCGCCAGAGGAATTTGGCGTTGTCGAGGTAGGGGGTACGAATTTCGCGTTCGGTGAAAACTTCGAAGCGCCACCCTTGGTCCAAGGCATACGTTTTTGCGGCTCGGAACTTGCGGAGCAGGTTTCGCCAGTCCTGTCGGAAGTCGGCGCGATACTTGACCTCGTACAATACGGGTTGCGGGGTCAACGACGCAGCCGATTTGAACTGGATCAGGCCATCCGGCGTATAGGTGCGTAGCTTGCCGAACTGGTCGAAATACCCGATGGTGATCGGTTGAGCGGTGAAATGCTCGACACTGGGGTCGAAGCGCAGAATCTCCATGAGATCGCGCTCCAAGGTGGACTCGTACTCGCCCAACAGCGGGACCATGCCGGTCACGCTACGGCTGTTGTAGGAGATGTCCCTGACTGGGGTGTATCGCTGGAGATGATTCATTTGCATGCTCCGCCGGAAATTCCACTAATTTTTGCATTTATTTGTGGAAATTACAGGCGGCAGCGATCCGCGGCCGGGAGAAATCAGCCTGGCGCATCACGGCGTTTTGTTTCTGGACGAATTGCCCGAGTTCGATCGCAAGGTGCTGGAAGTGCTGCGCGAGCCTCTGGAGGCCGGGGTGATCCACATCTCGCGCGCCGCGCGCCAAGCCAGTTTTCCCGCGCGCTTCCAGCTGATTGCGGCCATGAATCCCTGTCCGTGTGGTTATCTTGGGCATTTCAGCGGAAAATGCAGCTGCACGCCCGAGCAAGTGGGGCGCTATCGAGGTAAAATCTCCGGTCCCTTATTGGATCGTATCGATTTGCACGTTGAAGTGCAGTCCTTGCCGGCGGAGCAGTTGGTGGGCGGGGCCGCCGGCGAGTCCAGCGCTTTGGTGCGCGAACGGGTGGAGACGGCGTATCGTCTGCAATTGGCCCGGCAGGGCAAGGCGAATGCCGGCTTAAGCGGGGCCGAACTGGAGGCGATTGGCGATTTTCATGCCGAGGCGCTGGCATTATTGCGGCAAGTTTTGGACAAGATCGGCTTGTCTGCGCGCAGTTATCATCGGATACTTCGAGTTTCCAGAACCATTGCCGATTTACAGGGTCAGGCAATGGTCATGCGGGAGCATGTGTTGCAGGCGATTCAATTACGACGCGCCGCAATGCCTAATGGCTAACAATAAATAAAGAATTGATCAATCCAGATAGTTTGTTGAACTATTTGATTAGTTAAAAGCGTAAGTGCTGCATGGCAAATCGAGATTTAAAAAATTCCTCCCGTGGTTCCCGCGGTCGCTCATCCAGCTCCAAAAGCGGAGGCGGCGGCATGGTGGCGGGCATCGTCATCGGTCTGATCGTCGGCATTGCCGTCGCGGTCGGCCTCGCCATGTATCTGAATAAGTCCTCTACGCCGTTCAGCAACTTGGAGAAGTTGGATCGCAAGGCGGCCGGCGCTTCCGCGCCGCCGACGGAGCTGCTGGCGCCGGGCACCCGCATTGCCGACGCCGCCTCGGAAACCGCCGCCGCTCCGGCGCCGGCGGTCAAGCCGGCTCAGGAGCCGCCTTCCGCTCCGCCGCCGATGCCGACGGAAACCCCGGCCAAGCCGGCCCCGGCCGCGCCGGTGGCCAAGGAAGCCGGCAAGGACGAGCAACGCTTTGATTTCTATAAGATCCTGCCAGGACAGGTGGATGCGGTGCCAGGCAAGAACGGCAAAGCGACGGAACCTTCTGCGCAGCAGCCGGCCAAAAAGGTCTACTTGCAGCTGGGATCCTTCCAGAATCAGGACGAGGCGGACAACCTCAAGGCCAAGCTGGCCTTGTTGGGCGTGGAAGCCAAAATCCAGTCGGTGACTGTGCCGGAAAAGGGGCTGGTGCATCGCGTCAGGGTGGGGCCGTACAACCGCCAGGACGAGGTGGATCGGGTGAAGGCTCAGTTGAAGCAGGACGGCATTGGCGCAACGGTCGTCAAGGCGGAATAAACTCTTCCTCTATTTAGGAAATCGATAATGAAAAAGTGGTTATTGCTTTCGTTGATGCTGTTCAGCGGCTTGGCAAACGCGGCGATTGAGCTGGGCAAGGATTACACCATGCTGGCGACGCCGCAGCCGGTGGCGGATCCGAAAAAAGTCGAGGTGATCGAGTTCTTCTCCTACCATTGCATTCACTGCCTGGAACTTGAGCCGGCGATGAGCGCCTGGGAGAAGAGCAAGCCCGCCGACGTGGCCTTCTCCAAGGAACAGATCGTGTGGCAGAAGTCGATGGAAGGCTTTGTGCGCATGTTCTCCGCCTTCAAGACCTCCGGCACTTACGACAAACTGCATCGCCCGGCTTTCGAGGCCGTGGTGAAGTCGCGCGTCAACCTGTCGGACGAGGGCGTGTTCGCCAACTGGCTGAAGCAGCAGAAGGGCGTTGACGCCGCCAAGGTGATGCAGGCGTACAAATCCTTCGGCGTGAACGCGCAGGTGGCCAAGGTGGCCAAGATGACCCGCGATTACGCGATCCAGGGCACCCCGACGGTGATCGTCAACGGCAAGTACGTGGTGACGCCGGTGGCGCCGGAGCGCATGGTGCAGGTGATCAACGAGCTGGTGGCCAAAGCCCGAGCCGAGAAAAAATAAGAATCGAGCAAGACGCTTGGTGAAGAAGGCAGCCCTGGGGCTGCCTTTTGTGCGTATTAATCCTTGATGGGGGATGGGTGGACATGGATGTAATGCTGTTGGCCAAGGCTTTATTGCTGGGCATTGTCGAAGGGGTGACGGAGTTTTTCCCGATTTCCAGCACCGGGCACTTGATCGTGGTCGGGGATCTGATCGACTTTCAGAACAATGCCGACGTGTTCGAGGTGGTGATACAGCTGGGCGCGATCCTGGCGGTGGTTTGGGAGTACCGGCAGCGCTTTCTGGGCGTGGCGCAGGGGGCTTTGCGGCGGGAGGCCCAGTCGCTGCGCTTCATCAGTAATTTGCTGGTGGCTTTCCTGCCGGCGGCGGTCATCGGTTTTTTCGCGATCAAGGCGATCAAGCACTATTTGTTCAATCCGGTGACGGTGGCGCTGGCCCTGGTGGTGGGCGGCGTCATCATTCTGCTGGTTGAGCGCAAACAGCGCGTGCCGCGGGTGAGCAGCGTGGACGCAATGAGCTGGCAGGACGCCTTGAAAGTGGGGTGTGCCCAAGTGTTCGCCATGGTGCCCGGTACGTCGCGTTCGGGCTCCACCATTATCGGCGGCATGCTGTTTGGCCTGGATCGCAAGGTCGCCACCGAGTTTTCCTTTTTCCTGGCGGTGCCGACCATGTTCGCGGCCACCTTCTACGATGTGTACAAGCATTGGCACCAATTCACCGCCGCCGATGTGCCGGTGATAGGCGTTGGCTTTGTCGCGGCCTTCATCAGCGCCTTCTTCGCCGTGCGTGGTTTGATCCGCTATGTGTCCAGCCATAATTTCAATGCGTTCGCCTGGTACCGCATCGTCTTTGGCTTGGTGATCTTGGCGACATGGCAGCTGGGCTGGGTGAATTGGAGCGCCTGAACTGGCTCAAGGTAGAAATATCTTGACAGTCAAAGCTGGCTTGTATAATATGCAACCTCTCTGACGCGGGGTGGAGCAGTCTGGTAGCTCGTCGGGCTCATAACCCGAAGGTCGTAGGTTCAAATCCTGCCCCCGCAACCAAATTCAAAAACCCAGCTTTCTTTTGAAAGCTGGGTTTTTTGTTTTTCGCGCCGATCTATTTTTTTAAATGGTCGTTGAATAAAAAAAACCGCCGGGTGAGGGCGGTTTTTTTATTGCTCGCGCAGGCGAGATTAAATGCGCTTGGCCAGTTCCGCGGCCTTGCCGATATAGCTGGCCGGGGTCAATTCCAGCAGGCGGGCTTTCTCCGCTTCGGGCAACTCCAGGTTCTTGATGAAGGCATGCAGGGTTTCACGGGTAATGCCGCCCTTGCCGCGCGTCAGCTCTTTCAGTTGCTCGTAGGGGTTGGGCACGCCATGGCGACGCATTACGGTTTGCACCGGCTCCGCCAGCAGCTCCCAGCTATTGTCCAGCTCGGATGCGATTGCCTGAGGATTGATTTCCAGCTTGTTCAGGCCTTTCAGGCAGGCTTTGAGGCCCAGAATGGTGTAGCCGAAGCCCACGCCCATATTGCGCAGCACAGTGGAGTCGGTCAGGTCGCGCTGCCAGCGCGATACCGGCAGCTTTTCCGCCAAGTGGCCCAGGATGGCGTTGGCCATGCCCAGATTGCCTTCGGCGTTTTCGAAGTCGATCGGATTGACCTTGTGCGGCATGGTGGAGCTGCCGACTTCGTCTTTCTTCACTTTTTGCTTGAAATAGCCCAGCGAGATATAGCCCCAGATGTCGCGGTTCAGGTCGATCAGGATGGTGTTGACCCGCGCTAGGACCTGATACAGCTCGGCCATGTAATCGTGCGGTTCGATCTGGATGGTGTAGGGGTTGAAGGTCAGGCCCAGGCCGGTGACGAAGCGGCCGCAGAAGCTTTCCCAGTCGATGTCGGGGTAGGCGACCAGATGGGCGTTGTAATTGCCCACCGCGCCGTTGATCTTGCCGAGGATTTCCTGATGAACCAGTTGCTCGCGCTGACGTTTCAGGCGGTAGACCGTATTGGCCAACTCCTTGCCCATCGTGGACGGGGTCGCAGGCTGGCCATGGGTGCGGCACATCATCGCGGTGTCGGCCAGTTCGTGGGCCAGTTTTTGCAGCTTGTGGATGACTTCGTCGATCGCGGGCAGCACCACGGTGTTGCGCGCGGTTTTCAGCATCAGCGCGTGTGACAGATTGTTGATGTCTTCGGAGGTGCAGGCGAAGTGGATGAACTCGCTGGCCGCCATCACTTCCGGATTGCCGGACAGGCGTTCCTTCAGCCAGTATTCGATGGCTTTCACGTCGTGATTGGTGCGCGCCTCGATGGCTTTGACTTCTTCGCCGTGTTGCACGTTGAAGTTGGCGATCACGTCGTCGATTTCACGGATGGTGGCCTCCGAGAAGGAAGGCACTTCCTCGATGCCCGGCTCGGCGGCCAGCATCTTCAGCCATTCCAGCTCCACTTTGATGCGGAACTTCATCAGGCCGTACTCGGAAAACAGATTGCGCAAGGCCTCGACTTGGCCGGCGTAGCGGCCATCCAGGGGGCTTAGGGCGGTCAGCGTGGTCAGGTTCATGCTGGGTAGTTCCAAACGTGGGTTGCCGGTGTTCTGGCGGGTTGCGGTACAAAATCGCTCATTGCTCAGCGCAGACGGCGCGCGAGCGCCGCGGCCAACTCCTCCGCGGCTTGCGGTCGGAAGCGGAAAAACAGCTCCGGTTCAATCATTTCCAGCTCCATGACCGCCAGGCGGTCATGGTTGTCGCGAATCATGTCGACGCGCGCGTACAGCACGTCGAAAGGGACCGCCCGCACGGCGGCTTCGGCGAAAGCGATCTCTTGCGCGTCGGCCTGATGCGGGTGGACCTGGCCGCCGTGATCGTCTTGCACGCGGAAGTCGCCGGACTTCGGCGTTTTGCGGATGGCGTGGCTGAAGCGGCCGTCGATGACGATCAGGGACAATTCTCCCTGGCTCAGCACATTGTGTTGCATGGGCTGCAGCAGCATGGTCTCCTGCTGGATCAGCTCGGCGTATACGCATTCCAGCGATTCCGCGTTTGTCGGGGCGACGCGATAAGTGTGCCGGGCGGCTCCGGAGACGGCCGGTTTCAAGATGGCGTCGTCCCAGTTCCGCTCTTCCAGTAACTGGCGCAGCGTTTGCGGCGCGCCTTTCTCAATGTAGCGCGTGTCCACCGTATGAACAGCGTTTTGTTGCAGCTCGGACAGGTAGTGTTTGTCCAGATTCCAGCGAATCAGCTCAATCTCGTTGAAGAGGCGGGTTTGAGCGGCCGCGCGCGCCAGCCAGTCGGAAAACGCGGGCAGGCGCTCGAAGTAATCCCAAGTGGTGCGGAACAGTGCGCAAGCCGAGTCGGCCCAGTCCATGTCCGGATCGTCCCAGGCCAGGCGGCGGACGCGCAAGCCCTGGCGCTGCAGCGCCGCCAGCACCAGGCCGTCTTCATGATGAACCTGGCGGCGGTACCAGTCGCCGTCGTCAGGCGGCAGCAGGCGCGAATCGGTCAGAACGGCAACATCGAGCGACATCGAAATCCTTTTACATCAAGAAAAACGGGTGCCAGGCACCCGTTTCAGCTTACATGCCGGGCATCATGCCCTTCATGCCGCGAAGCATTTTCATCATGCCTCCCTTGGAGGAGAACTGTTTCATCATTTTCTGAGTCTGTTCGAACTGGTTCAGCAGCTTGTTGACCTCCTGCACCGTCACGCCGGCGCCGGCGGCGATGCGTCGTTTGCGGCTGGCCTTGAGCAACTCCGGCTTATGGCGCTCTTGCGGCGTCATCGAGTTGATGATGCCTTCGATGCGGCGCATGGCTTTCTCCGCCTCCGCGCCCTGCACGCCCTTGGCCATCTGGCCCAGTTGCCCCGGCATTTTCTCCAGCAGATTGCTCATGCCGCCCATTTTCTTCATCTGCTGCATCTGGGCCTTGAAGTCTTCAAGGTCGAAGCCCTTGCCGGACTTCAACTTCTTGGCCATGGCGGCGGCTTCGTCCTGATCGATGCCTTTTTGCACTTCCTCGATCAGCGACAGCACATCGCCCATGCCCAAAATCCGGCTGGCGATCCGGTCCGGGTGGAAGGGTTCCAGGCCGGACACTTTTTCGCCGACGCCGATGAATTTGATCGGCTTGCCGGTGATGTGGCGGACCGACAGCGCGGCGCCGCCGCGCGAGTCGCCGTCCATCTTGGTGAGGATGACGCCGGTCAGCGGCAGCGCTTCATTGAAAGCCTGGGCTGTGTTGACCGCATCCTGGCCCTGCATCGCGTCGACGACGAACAAGGTCTCCACCGGATTCAGCGTCGCGTGCAGCGCCTTGATCTCGGCCATCATCGCCTCGTCGATGGCCAGACGGCCGGCGGTATCCACCATCAGCACATCGAAGAAGTGGCGCTTGGCGTGATCCACCGCGGCGCGGGCGATATCGACCGGATTCTGGTCGCCGGAGGACGGGAACCATTCGACGCCGACCTGCTGGGCCAGCAGTTTCAACTGCTCGATGGCGGCGGGGCGGTAAACGTCGGCGGAGACGACCAGCACTTTTTTCTTCTGGGTCTCTTTCAACAGCTTAGCGAGCTTGCCGACCGTGGTGGTTTTGCCGGCGCCCTGCAGGCCGGCCATCAGCACGATGGCGGGCGGCACGGCGGCCAGATTGAGGGCGTCGTTCTTCTCGCCCATCAATTTGGTCAATTCCTCATTGACCACGCCCACCAGGGCTTGGCCCGGCGTCAGGCTGCCGGCCACGTCCTGGCCGAGCGCGCGCTCCTTGACCTGAGCGATAAAGGTTTTGACCACGGGCAGGGCGACGTCGGCCTCCAGCAGGGCCATGCGCACTTCGCGCATCGCGTCCTGGATATTGGCTTCGGTCAAGCGCGCATTGCCGCGCAGATTTTTCATCACGCCGGACAGGCGGCTGGTCAGGTTGTCTAGCATGGTGCGTCCTTACTTCTGCCAACGGCTTGCCGGTTGGTGTAGACTCTCAAACTATCGATTTTACCACGAGCCGCCGGGGCTGCGCCCGGTTTTGATAAAACACCCGACATGACCCGTTTCCTGCTCGTACTTTCTATTGCGCTGATCCTCTCTTACGGGGTTTTCAGCTGGCACTACTTCGCCAACTGGCGCGGCCTGGCGTGCTGGCGGCGCAAGCCGCGGCTGGAACACAGCCTATTGGGCGTGCTGCTGCTGCTGCAGGCGATTGCGGTGTTGTTGCCGCTGACTCAGGGCGCTTTGCTGTCCCTGGGGGTTGGCCGCGCGCTATCGGTGATGGTGTGGATCATGCTGCTGATTTATTGGACTTGCAGCTTCTTCTATCGCGTGGAAGGCCTGCAGCTGTTCATGATGCCGCTGGCGATGGCCGCGCTGGGCTTCGCCCTGCTGTTCCCTGGCCAGCATGTGGTGCAAGACCTGAGCAATCCGGCTTTTGTGCTGCATATCCTGGTCTCCCTGTTTGCTTACAGCCTGTTCGCCATCGGCGCGCTGATCGCCATTCTGATGCTGTTTTTGGAGAAAGCCCTGCACGATAAACGGGCCTCTCCGCTGGTCAAGCAATTGCCGCCCTTGCTGTCCCTGGAAAAAATGATGTTCCAGGTGATAGGCGTCGGCTTCTTGCTGCTGACGGTTTCCTTGTTGACCGGCGTGGTGTTTTCCGAAGAAGTGTTGGGACATGCCGCGGCGCTGACGCACAAGACCATCTTCGCCGTGTTGTCCTGGCTATTGTTCGGCGGCCTGTTGATCGGCCGCAAGTTGCAAGGCTGGCGCGGCCGGGTGGCGATTCGCTGGACTTTGGCCGGCTTCCTGTCCTTGGCGCTAGCTTACATTGGCAGCAAGGTCGTCATAGAATTGATCCTGCAACGCGGTTGAGGTTGCCAGTCCTGTCTCACAAGGAGATCAATGATGAAAAAATTGTTAGCCCTGTTTGCCGCCCTGATGCTGATTTGCGGCACCGCTTTCGCCGCCGTCAACATTAATACCGCCAACCAGCAGGAGTTGGAGGCGTTGAACGGCATCGGCCCGGTCAAGGCCAAGGCCATTGTGGATTACCGCGCCAAGAACGGCCCGTTCAAGAGCGTTGACGATCTGAAGAACGTCAGCGGGATTGGCGACAAGACCTTGGAAAAACTGCGCAGCGAGATCGCGGTCAGCGGCGCTTCCAGCGCCGCGCCGAAAGCCGCGGCCAAACCCGCCGCCGCCGCCAAGCCAGCCGCCGCTGCGGCCAAACCGGTGGCCGGCGTCAAGAAAGAAGCCTCCAAACCGGTGGCCAAGAAAAAGCCCTGACGTTTACCTGTCAATGGTTTGCTGGAAACAACGCCCGCGGATGCGGGCGTTTTTCATTGCTTGCCGAACAGAGCCAGCGCCAATTGCCTTTGCTCGGCGTGGTCGACGATGGGGCGTGGATAGTCCCGGCCCAGCATGAAGCCTTCCGGCAGCGCCTTGGCCTGCCAGGGGGCGTGGATCGCCTGATCGCTGAGCGCGGCCAACTCCGGCACGTAGCGACGGATGAAGCGGCCGTCCGGATCGAATTTCTGCGATTGCGTCACCGGGTTGAAGATGCGGAAATAGGGTTGCGCGTCGCAACCGGTGGAGGCCGCCCATTGCCAGCCGCCGTTGTTCGAGGCCAGATCGAAGTCCAGCAGCTTCTCCGCGAAATAGCGTTCGCCCAGACGCCAGTCAATCAGCAAATCCTTGACCAGAAAACTGGCGGCGATCATGCGCAGCCGGTTGTGCATATAGCCGGTTTGGTTCAGTTGTCGCATGGCCGCATCAATCAACGGATAACCACTTAGTCCTTTTTGCCAGCTTTCCAGCCAGTCCTGGCGGTTGGGAAAGGGAAGGTCTCGGTATTGCGGCTTGAAGCTGTGAGCGGCGACATCGGGGAAGTGCCATAGCAGCTGCTGATAAAACTCTCGCCAGATCAACTCCTTCAGCCAGCACATCGCGCCCTCTCCGCCGTCGAAACTGGCGAATTGCACCAACTGGCGAATCGAGATGGTGCCGAAGCGCAAATGGGTGGACAGATAGGACACGCCCTTTACGCCGGGGTAGTCCCTTTGTTGATGGTAGCGTTGGATGCGTTGCTGACAGAAATCGGCGAACCGCTCTTGGGCACCGGAGGCCCCGGGCGTCAGCAAGCAGGGTTCTGCCTGGGCGAAGCCCAATTCCGCCAGGCCGGGCATGGCCGGCGTGCCCGCTGGCGGGCGCAAGCGGCCCGCCAGCGGAGGCATGGTCAGCGATTGGCTGTGCTGTGGGCTCAGTCTTTTGAGCCAGGCATTGCAGTAAGGGGTAAACACGGTGAAGGGTTTGCCGCTGATGGTGAGCAGCTCGTCCCTGGCGAAAATGACCTGGTCCTTGTATGAGAGCAAGCTCTTGCCCATTGTTGCCAGGGTCTGGGCAACCACCTGGTCTCGCTGGCGCGCATAGGGCTCGTAATCCTCGTTCACGTAAACGGCCTCGGCGTCTAGCTGCGCCGCCAGCCTCGGGATGATGTCTTGCGCTGGCCCTGTCGCACACCATAGCTCCCCGCCCGCTGCGCGCAGGGACGTCTGAACTTCCCGCAAGGACTGCCAGATGAAGCCGATGCGTCTGTCGGCGGGGGAGAGCGTGTCGAGAATATTGCTGTCGAAAACAAAGACGCACTGCACCGGGCGGCCCGAGGCCAGCGCTTGCTGCAAAGCGTGGTTGTCCTCCAGGCGCAGGTCGCGCCTGAGCCAGTAAAGCGAAACCTTGCTCATGGGTAAGCTCGTCATGGTTTGATTGTCTGACAGTGGATGGTCCATTTTATGCTTTGTGATTTGTTGCTTTTTTGCACTAAAGTTGCTGCATGTGTTGCGTAATTGCATCTCACGGCTGGTGTCGCTTCAGTCTGCTGTTCATGTAAAACAAGGGTTTGTGATGCATGTGTTGTTTTTTTGAGTGCTTTTTTGTTGGAAGTGCATGCTGTTTTTGTTTTTTCGCAACGTCGGTCTTATATTGAGCCTAGCGATCACCGAAGCATATCGGCGACACATAAATGTCCGGGTTCTCTGGCCTTAGAACTAGCGAAATCAACAGGACAATATCAACTGACTTGAAAGGAACTGCAATGAACAAGACGCATATCGCTCTTGCAATCGCCGCCCTGATGCCGGCCGCCGCCGCAATGGCCGACGTCACCATCTACGGTGAAATCCGCGGTGGTTACGAGTACAACAAGACTTACAGCTCCACAATCAGCTTGGATGGCAACAACAAGCTGCAAGGCGGTTCCGAGATCAATGACTGGACCTCTCGCATTGGTTTCAAGGGTAATGAAGATCTGGGCAATGGTTTGAAAGCCATCTGGCAGGTCGAGAACCGCGTACATATCGATGGCGCCTCCAATAGCGGCGATACTTTCGCTACGCGCGACAGCTTCATCGGCTTGGCCGGCGACAGCTGGGGTAAGATTCGTCTGGGCCGCCTGTCCAATTACGCCAACGATATGATGGAGCAAGTGGATCCGGGTTACTACAGCAACCAGAGTGTTGGTGGTTTGGGCTATTTCACTCGCCTGGATGATCGCGTCAATAACGCGGTGCGTTATGACAGCCCGAACTGGAATGGTTTCAGCTTTGCTTTGCTCTACGGTACTGACGAAAGCCGCAAAGTTGTTAACGGTTCCACCACCAATAACCAGACCTGGAACCTGGGCCTGAGCTACGAAAACTCCGGTTTCTTCGGTAAGTACAATTACCAGAACTGGAACGATGCGGACAAAGTTGGTGGCAACAAAGACTGGCATCGTCTTGAAGCCGGCTATATGGCCAACAACCTCTACGTAGCTTTGGGCTATCAGCAAATTCAGGGCTATGGTTTTGGCAGCTTTTACAACAGCACGGTCGGTACCGCAGTCAATAACGCGGTTGCCACTAACCTGATGAATAACAATCCTGGGTTGACCCAAGCTCAGGCAACTGCAGCGATCAATGCCGCCAAGCTGAAAACCAAGGAGGCTGCATTGACCCTTGGCTACACCTTTGGTGCCTTCACTCCGTACTTCTCCTATGTCAAAGGGTATGACGCCAGCTTGAACGGCAATACCATCGACAAGTCCGGCTACGATCAGTTTGTTTTGGCTCTGGACTACGCTTTGTCCAAGCGTACCGAGGTTTACACTTCCTACGGTCACGTGAAGTGGAAAGACGGCGCTTTGGACAAGGAAAACTCCTTCGGCCTGGGTCTGGTGCACCGCTTCTAAGCGCACCTGAGTATCACCTTGAAAGGACTGCTTCGGCAGTCCTTTTTGTTTTGGCGCTAAGCCGGACCTATCCAGCCGCGCCGGGATTTAAGTCAAAGCAGCATCCGCATTTTGCATATAATGTTGTAACGGTAGTGCGGCTGTCTTGAAGGCGGCGGGCTCTGGCACGGGAGCGCCGCGCGGTGTCCTCAAATCTGTTTACTGGTGAGTTGCAAGCGTATGGAAGCTTCGGCTGGCATTTCCGGCTTGGGTCGGGCCTTGGTGCAAAACAATATGCTGTTGCAGCAGGATGCGGACGCCATTCTGCGTCAGTCTCAGGCATCGCATATCAGCTTTGTCGAGCAGCTGATTCAGAGCAAGAAGATGACGGCGCAGGATGTCGCGATGTTCGCGTCCAAGACCTTTGGCTATCCCTTATTGGACATGTCGGCCATCGATCTCGATCAGTTGCCCAAGGGCGTGGTGGATGACGAGCTGATCGCCAGCCGGCGCTTGCTGCCCCTGCTCAAGCGCGGCAACAAACTGTATGTCGGCACCTCGGATCCGACTCAAACCTCGGCCTATCACGCCATCACCTTCAAGACCGGGATGACGGTGGAAGTGGTGGTGGTGGAGGACGATAAGCTGGGCAAGATGCTCGGCAAGTACGGCGAGGACGCCACCGCCGCGATCAAGGCCCTGGAAAACGAGGATTTTGGCGATCTCGAATTCGCCGATCCGGACGCGCCGGCGGATACCGGCGCGCAGCCGGACGTCGACGACGCGCCGGTGGTCAAATTCATCCACAAGGTGTTGCTGGACGCGATCAATGGCGGCGCGTCCGATATCCATTTCGAACCCTATGAGAAGTTCTACCGCATTCGTTACCGGGTGGACGGGGTGTTGAAGGAGATCTCGCAGCCGCCCTTGGTGTTGAAGGAAAAGATCGCCTCCCGGATCAAGGTGATTTCCAAGCTGGATATTTCGGAAAAGCGGGTGCCGCAGGATGGCCGGATGAAGCTGGTCATTTCCAAGGCGCGGGCGATCGATTTCCGGGTCAGCACCTTGCCCACTTTGTACGGCGAAAAGATCGTGATGCGTATCCTGGACTCGTCGGCGGCGAATCTGGATATCGAGCAGCTCGGCTTCGAGCCGGAGCAGAAACGTTTGTTGCTGGACGCGATCGGGCGCCCCTACGGCATGGTGCTGGTGACCGGCCCCACCGGCAGCGGTAAAACGGTGTCGCTGTATACCTGTCTTAATTTGCTGAACAAGCCGGACATCAATATCGCCACGGCCGAGGACCCGGTGGAAATCAACTTGCCGGGCATCAATCAGGTCAACGTCAACGAGCGCGCCGGGCTGACCTTCGCCTCGGCCCTGAAGGCTTTTCTGCGCCAGGATCCGGACGTGATCATGGTGGGCGAGATCCGGGACTTCGAAACGGCGGACATCGCGATCAAGGCGGCGCAGACCGGTCACATGGTGTTCTCTACCCTGCATACCAATAACGCGCCGGCGACTTTGACCCGGATGCTGAACATGGGGGTGGCGCCGTTCAATATCGCCAGCTCGGTGCTGCTGATCATGGCGCAGCGCCTGGCGCGCCGTTTGTGCGCGCATTGCAAGAAGCCGGCGGACATTCCCGAAGAGGCGCTGTTGCGGGCGGGTTTCAAGAAAGAGGAATTGGACGGCAGCTGGAAGCCCTATGCGCCGGTGGGCTGCGAGGAGTGCCGCAATACCGGCTACCGCGGCCGTACCGGCATTTACGAAGTGATGCCCATCACCGACGCGATGACGCGTTTGATCATGCAGAACGGCACCGCCATCGATATCGCCGATCTGGCGCGCAAGGAGGGCATGGTGGATTTGCGCCACGCCGGCCTGCTGAAGGTCAAGGCGGGCTTGACCTCGTTGACCGAGATCGAGGCGGTGACCAACGAATAAAAGCGGTTTCGCGCCTCCGGCAGCCGCCGGAAAGCTGACTTAACGGCTTGGAATAAGAAAGAGGCCATGGAATGGCAGTCACGGTAGCGAAAAAAGCGACGCCGGGCTTTGTCTGGGAGTGGGAAGGCAAGGACAAGGCGGGCAAGGCGATACGCGGGGAATTGAGAGCGGAGTCCGAGGCGGTGGCCAAGACTCAGCTGCGGCGTCAAGGCATCAATGTCGTCAAGATCAAGCGCCGGCGCGCCGGGTTCGGCAAGCGCATCACCGAGCGGGACATCACCTTGTTCACCCGGCAGCTGGCGACCATGATGCGCGCCGGCGTGCCCCTGTTGCAGGCTTTCGACATCGCGGCCAAGGGCCACGGCAACCCCGCCGTGACCAAGATGCTGCTGGAAGTGCGCGCGGATGTGGAAACCGGTCTGTCGCTGGCGGAGGCCTTCCGCAAGCGGCCCTTGTACTTCGACAAGCTGTTCTGCAACATCATCGCCGCGGGCGAAACCGGCGGCGTGCTGGACTCCTTGCTGGACAAGCTGGCCACCTACAAGGAAAAGGTGATGGCGATCAAGGGCAAGATCAAGTCGGCGCTGATCTATCCGTCGGCCATCGTCGGCACCGCCTTCATCATTACCGCCGTCATCATGATTTACGTGATTCCGGCGTTCAAGGATTTGTTCTCCAGCTTCGGCGCCAATTTGCCGGCGCCGACCTTGTTCGTGATCTGGCTGTCGGATGGCTTCGTCCATTACTGGTGGCTGATCTTCGGCGTGATCTTCGGCAGCCTGTTCGGCTTTCTCTACGCCTTCAAGCGCACGCCCAAGCTGCAAGAGCGGATGGACCGCATTCTGCTGCGCATGCCGGTAATTGGCGACATCATCCGCAAAGCCACCATCGCGCGCTGGGCGCGCACCTTGTCTACATTGTTCGCCGCCGGGGTGCCGCTGGTGGAAGCGCTGGATTCGGTGGGCGGCGCCTCCGGCAATCAGGTGTACGCGGACGCCACTAAGCGGATTCAGAACGACGTCAGCACCGGCTCCAGCCTCAATTATTCGATGCAACGCACCGACTTGTTCCCTAATATGGTGCTGCAAATGACCTCGATCGGCGAGGAGTCCGGCTCGCTGGACCAGATGCTGGACAAGGTGGCGGATTTTTACGAAGAAGAAGTCGATAATGCGGTGGCCGCGCTGTCCAGCTTGCTGGAGCCGGCCATCATGGTGATTCTGGGGATCTTGATCGGCGGTTTGATCATTGCGATGTATATGCCGATTTTCAAAATGGGGCAGGTGGTTGGATGATCGAGGAGTGGCGCTGGATCGCCGGCTCGTACCCGCTGGCTTTCGCCGGCGCGGCGCTGGTGCTGGGTTTATTGCTTGGCAGTTTTCTGAATGTGCTCATCCATCGTTTGCCCAAGATGCTGGAAGCCGAATGGCGGCGGAACTGCGTTGATTGTCTGCAGCTGGAGGAGAGCGAGGCGGTCGAGCCCTATAATTTAATGCGG
This sequence comes from Chromobacterium sp. HL1, assembly GCF_057418835.1. Classification (NCBI taxonomy): domain Bacteria; kingdom Pseudomonadati; phylum Pseudomonadota; class Betaproteobacteria; order Neisseriales; family Chromobacteriaceae; genus Chromobacterium; species Chromobacterium sp. HL1. The sequence continues at coordinate 4,032,715 of NZ_CP162399.1, read as the reverse complement.
CCGGCCTCGCACTGCCCGCAATGCCGGGCCGTGGTGCGTCCGTGGCAGAACATTCCGCTGTTGAGCTTCCTGTTGCTGCGCGGCCGCTGCGCGAGCTGCCGAGTCAACATCCCTTGGCGTTATCCGGCGGTGGAGCTGTCGGCCGGCGTGTTGTTCGCTTTCCTGGCCTGGCGCTATGGGTGGTCGGCGCAGTTGCCGGCCTATATGGCCTTGACCGCGGTGCTCTTGGCGCTGACCTTCATCGATGCGGACACGCAGCTGCTGCCGGACAACCTGACCTTGCCCTTGCTGTGGGGCGGTTTGCTGTTCAACCTGCTGACCGGAACCGTGCCCTTGGCCGACGCGGTGATAGGCGCGATGGCCGGCTATCTGAGCTTGTGGCTGTTGTTTCACGGTTTCAAGCTGGTCACCGGCAAGGAGGGCATGGGCTATGGCGACTTCAAGCTGCTGGCCGCCTTGGGCGCCTGGCTGGGATGGACCTTGCTGCCTTTGGTGATCCTGCTGTCCTCGCTGGTGGGCGCGGTGGTGGGCGTGGTCTTGATTTTGCTGGCCAAGCACGGTCGTGGCCAGCCCTTGCCGTTCGGCCCTTATCTCGCGGCCGCCGGCTGGATTGCCCTGATCTGTGGGCAAGACATCGTGTATTGGTATTTGCATGGCTATTAAAGTGGTGGGGCTGACCGGCGGCATTGGTTCCGGTAAGAGCGCGGCGGCCGATCGCTTCGCCGAATTGGGCGTGCCGGTGGTCGACACCGACGCCATCGCGCACGAGCTGACCGGGCCGCATGGCGCGGCGATGCCGGCCTTGGCGGCGGCTTTCGGCGCGGGCGCGGTGCGAGCGGACGGCGCTTTGGACCGCGGCTGGATGCGCGAGCGCGTGTTCGCCGACGCCGGCAGCCGGCAGCGGCTGGAGAGCGTGCTGCATCCGCTGATCCGGCAGCAGAGCGAGGCCAGGGTGGCCGAGGCGCGCGGGCCGTATTGCGTGTTGGTGGTGCCCTTATTGTTTGAAACCGGGCATTATCTGCCGATGCTGGCGCGCACCTTGTTGGTGGATTGCGAGGAGTCGGCGCAACTGGAGCGGGTGATGCGGCGCAACGGCATGGACGAAAACGCCGTGCGCGCGATCATGGCGGCGCAATGTTCGAGAGTGCAGCGACGCGAACGCGCCGACGATATAATTTGTAATAATGACAGCTTGGCTGCGTTGAGGCTTCAAGTCGACGCCAAACACGATTATTATCTTGCCAGCCTAGCCGATAGATCATAACCGGGCTCTCGCGAGCCAAGCAGAAGGGCCGATGCGCCGTGATCAGTTTTGAGTTTCCCGTCACCGAGCGAACCCGCATCCTGCTCCGCCTGGAGCATCTCTACGCACGTCTTGGGTATTTCATCGGCAAGGACCATCCGTATGATCATCATGCGGCCCTGCTGGTGTTGTTCGAGCTGATGGAAACCGCCTCGCGCGCGGACTTGAAGGCGGATCTGCTTCAGGAGCTGGAACGGCAGAAACAGATGCTGGAAGCGCTGCGCGAGAATCCGCAAGTGGCGGAAGAGACCCTGGAGGGCGTGCTGGAGGACATCGAGCACGCGTCCAGCCGGCTGCTGGCGCTGACCGGCAAGTTCGGCCAGCATCTGCGCGAAAACGAGTGGCTGATGGCGATCAAGCAGCGCGCCGGCATTCCCGGCGGCACCTGCCAGTTCGATTTGCCGTCTTATCACCAGTGGCAGCAGAAGTCGGCCGAGGTGCGGCGTCAGGACATCAAGCGCTGGGCGTCGCCGCTGATGCCCACCGCCGAGGCGGCGGGCATTCTGCTGACCCTGTTGCGCGACAGCGGCAAGACCCATCATTACGTGGCGCGCCGCGGCGTGTTCCAGCAGATGTCCGGCGGCAAGGTGGTGCAGCTGATCCGGGTGGCCTACGATGGCGGCCTGGAGCTGCTGCCCGAGCTGTCCGCCAATAAATACGCGCTCAATATCCGCTTCGTCAGCGCGGTGACCGGGGAATCCCGGCCGCGGCAGACCGAGCAGGATGTCGAGTTTCACCTGACCAATTGCAAGTTCTGACCGGCGCCTGCGCCGGACCTTGCCCCGTTTTGAGAAGCCATGTCTGATTCTGTTCGCGTTGTCGCCTGTCCCACTTGCCGCGCGCCGGTGCGCTGGGAGCCGCAAAGCCAGTTCCGCCCGTTTTGCAGCAAGCGCTGCCGTCTGATCGATTTGGGCGAGTGGGCGACGGAAAGCTATCGGGTGCCGGCGCAGGAAGAGTCGCCGAGCGAGGCGAGCCGCGGAGAGTGAGCGCCCGGCCGCAATGAAAAACAGGTCCCTGAGCGGGACCTGTTTTGTTTTGGCCGCGGGACGGACTCAGGCCCTGGCCGCCAGCGCCGCGCCCTGCGAGAAATAGCCTTTCATGCCGGTGAAGATGGCATTGGCCATTTGCTGCTGGAAATCGCTGCTGAGCAGACGCTGCTCTTCCTCCGGGTTGGAGATGAAGGCGGTTTCCACCAGGATGGACGGGATGTCCGGCGCTTTCAGCACCGCGAAGCCGGCCTGTTCCACCGCGCTCTTGTGCAGCTTGTTGAGGCCGCCCAGATGGCCCAGCACGGTCTTGCCGAGTTTCAGGCTGTCGTTGATGGTGGCGGTCTGGGTCAGGTCCAGCAGGGTGTGGGCCAGGTATTTGTCCTTGCTGCCTATTTTGACGCCGCCGACCAGGTCGGCGTCGTTCTGGCTTTGCGCCAGCGCCTTGGCGAAGGCGCTGGTGGCGCCTTTTTCAGACAGCGCGAACACCGAGGAGCCGCGCGCGGCGCGGTTGGGCGCGGCGTCGGCGTGGATGGACACGAACAGGTCGGCGTTCAGCTTGCGCGCCTTGGCCACGCGCACGCCCAGCGGGATGAACACGTCTTCGTCGCGGGTCATATAGGCCTTCATATTGCTTTCCGCGTCTATCATGCGCTTCAACTGTTTGCCGATGCTCAGCACCACGTCCTTCTCGCGCGTGCCGTTCAGACCGACGGCGCCGGGATCGATGCCGCCGTGGCCGGGGTCCAGCATCACGATGATGGGGCGATTGCTGTCTTTTTTCTTGGGCTTGATCTGCGGCGCAGGCTGTTCCAGCTTGCCCTTGTTGTAGTCCTGAAGCAGGGCGAGCAAGGGATCGTCCTGCTTGCCGGCCGGGTAGAGGTCCACCACCAGCCGGTGTTTGTACTCGGCCACCGGCGTCATGGTGAAGGCCTGTGGCGTGATGTCCGCTTTCAACTCCAGCACCAGGCGCACCGTGTCCGGATCGAACTGGCCGGCGCGGGCGGTCTTGATATAGGGGTCGGCGGCGGAAATCTGGCCGCCGATGTCTTTGAGCACGCTGTTGAGCTGCACGCCTTGCAGGTCGATCACCAGCCGGTTGGGGTTGGCGATGGTGAACTGCTTGTATTGGATGGCCTCGCTGGCTTCCAGCGTGATGCGGGTGTAAAGCGACGCCGGCCAGATGCGCAGGGCGACGATCTGACTGTTGGCGGCGAAGCCGACGCGGCTCACCGACAGCATGAAGGTGGCGGCCGCGGCGCCGATCAAGCGGCGGCGGAGGGGATCGAAAGTCGAATCAGGCATGACTGTCCGGTTTCTGAGTGGGCAAGTAAACGATAATTGCGACCATTTCCGGCCACGGCTAGTTCCAGCACGATGTCGGCGCGCGGCAAGAGCTCCGCTGCCTTGTCCGGCCACTCGACCAGGCACAGGCTGTCCGGGCCGAAGTATTCGCGGAAGCCGGCATCCTCCCATTCCTCGGGGTCGGCGAAACGGTACAGGTCGAAATGGTGCACGCTATAGTGAGGAAAAGGATAGCTCTCCACCAGAGTATAGGTGGGGCTTTTGACCTTGCCGGCATGGCCGAGCGCGGTCAGCAGGCCGCGCGTGAACGTGGTCTTGCCCGCGCCCAGATCGCCCAATAGATAGACGACGAGGCCGGCTTGCGCCGCTTCGGCGAAGGCTTTGCCCAGCGCCAGGGTGGCGGTTTCATCTTCCAGGTAGCCGCAGCGAACGCTGGTATCATCCATGGCCATGACCGAAAACTCTTTACAAAAACCGGATTATCCCGAATTGGCGCGCCAAATCAAAGCCTGGGCGCGCGAATTGGGTTTTGCCGACGCCAGAATCGGTCGCGCCGGCCTGCCGCCGGAGGCGGAACAGAAGTTGAACGCCTGGCTGGCCGCCGGCCATCACGGCGAGATGGACTATATGGCCCGCCACGGCGCCTTGCGGGTCAAGCCGGCGGATCTGGTGCCCGGCACCCTGTCCGTTATTTCCCTGCGCATGCATTACTGGCCCCAGGCGCGCGCGTCGGCCGAGGTGCTGGCCGACGGCGGCAAAGCCTATTTATCGCGCTACGCGCTGGGGCGCGACTATCACAAGGTCTTGCGCAACCGGCTGCAGGCGCTGGCGGACCGGATCAAGCGGGAGATAGGCGAGTTCGGCTACCGGGTGTTCACCGACAGCGCGCCGGTGGCCGAGGTGGCGCTGGCGGCGCAGGCCGGCCTGGGCTGGCGCGGCAAACACACTCTGTTGCTGACCAAGAACGAGGGCTCGCTGTTTTTCCTGGGAGAGGTCTTCACCGACCTGCCCCTGCCGGAGGACGAGGCGGAGGACGGCCATTGCGGCCGCTGCACTCGTTGCATCGATGTCTGTCCCACCGCGGCCATCGTCGCGCCCTATACCGTGGACGCGCGGCGCTGCATTTCCTATCTGACGATAGAGCTGAAGCGGGCGATTCCGGAGGAGATGCGGCCCTTGATCGGCAACCGCGTCTACGGCTGCGACGATTGCCAGCTGTTCTGTCCTTGGAACCGTTTCGCGGTTGACACCCGGGAGACCGATTTTGCGGTGCGTCATGGTTTGGACGACGTGAGCTTGCTAGAGTTGTTCGCCTGGAGCGAGGCCGAATTCAAGGAGAAGATGGCCGGCAGCCCGATTTACCGCATCGGCTACCTCAAGTGGCTGTCCAATCTGGCGGTGGGGCTGGGCAACGCGCCCACTGCGCCGGAGGTGGTGGCGGGCTTGCGCGCGCGTCTGGATTTTCCCGACGAGATGGTGGCCGAGCCGGTGCGCTGGGCGCTGGGCCGGCACGGCGTCATCGTTTGAAGCTCAGGGTTTGCTGGGCGCCTTGACCAGGGATTCGCCTTCAAGCACCACCTTGCCGCGGACCGAGCACTGGGTCGCCAGTTTGACGAAGTGTTTGTCCGGATTCAGTTCGATCACGGTGGCGCGGGCGGTCACGGTGTCGCCGATGCGCACCGGCGCCTTGAAACGGGTGGATTGCGATAGATAGATGGTGCCGTGGCCGGGCAACTGGGTGCCCACTACGGTGGAAATCAGGCTGGCGGTCAGCATGCCGTGCGCGATGCGGGTTTCGAACGGCGTCTGTTCCGCGTACTCCTGATTGATGTGCACCGGATTGTTGTCGCCGGACACGGCGGCGAACATCAGCACGTCGGCTTCGGTGATGGTCTTGCTGAATTCGGCGAAATCGCCGAGGCCAAGATCTTCAAACCAAACAGTCATGACCGCTCCTGACTTGATATGACGGGGAAATGTTGCAGTGCATTGTGACAGCTTTTGGCCGGAATGCAAATTACCGAGAAATCACGTACTATCGGCGATAAGTTGCGTTTTTGCCACGCTGTATGCAATACAAATCAACCAAACGCTCGTTTGAATTTGTGCTTGGGGCATAATCAGGTTTGCTTCGGCAATTGCTGCTTCCGCGTTCGATCAATCCAGACGGCGGCATTTCTGAAACGGCCGCGCTTGGCGCGGCGGCGGCGACGGTCCGCTCCAGGTTTCTTTTTAGAGATGTCCAGAGGTTTGTTGGAGGAATATGAAAGTTCTAGTCGCTGTGAAACGCGTTGTGGATTACAACGTGAAGGTTCGGGTCAAGGCCGACGGCACTGACGTGGATATCGCCAACGTCAAGATGTCGATGAACCCGTTTGACGAAATCGCGGTGGAAGAGGCGGTGCGTCTCAAGGAAGCCGGCAAGGTCAGCGAAATCGTCGTGGTGTCGCTGGGCGTCAAGCAATGCGAGGAAACGCTGCGCACCGCGCTGGCGATGGGCGCCGACCGCGCCATCCTGGTGGAAACCGATGCGGAGCTGCAGCCGCTGGCGGTGGCCAAATTGCTGAAAGCGGTGGCGGACAAGGAACAGCCGCAGCTCTTGATCGTGGGCAAGCAGGCGATCGACGACGACGCCAACCAGACCGGCCAGATGGTGTCGGCGCTGCTGGGCTGGGGCCAGGGCACGTTCGCCTCCAAGGTGGACTTGTCGGCCGAGACCGTGGACGTCACCCGCGAGATCGACGGCGGCCTGGAAACCGTCAAGCTGCGTTTGCCGGCGGTGGTCACCTCCGACCTGCGCCTGAACGAGCCGCGCTTCATCAAGCTGCCCAACATCATGGCCGCCAAGAAAAAGCCGCTGGACAAGACCACGCCGGCGGAACTGGGCGTGGACGCCGCTCCGCGTCTGAAGACGCTGAAGGTGGCCGAGCCTTCCAAGCGCAGCGCCGGCATCAAGGTGGCCAACGCCGCCGAGCTGGTCGCCAAACTGAAAACCGAAGCAAAGGTGCTGTAAGCCATGGCCATTCTCGTTATCGCTGAACACGACAACCAGAGCCTGAAAGCAGGCACCCTGAATACCATCACCGCCGCCGCCAAGCTGGGCGAGGTGCATGTGCTGGTGGCCGGCCACAACGCCGCCGCCGCCGCCGAGGCCGCCAAGGGCGTGGCCGGCGTCGCCAAAGTGCTGCTGGCCGACGCCGCTCACTACGCGCACGGCCTGGCCGAGAACCTGGGCGCGCTGGTGTCCGGCCTGGCCAAGAGCTACAGCCACGTGCTGGCGCCGGCGTCCTCCTTCGGCAAGAACCTGCTGCCGCGCGTAGCCGCCTTGCTGGACGTGGCGCAGATCTCCGAGATCGTCGCCATCGAATCCGCCGACACCTTCGTGCGGCCCATCTACGCCGGCAACGTGCTGGCCACCGTGCAGTCCGCCGACCCGATCAAGGTCATCACCGTGCGCACCACCGCCTTCGACGCGGCGGGCCTGGGCGGTTCCGCCGCGGTGGAAACCGTGGCCGCGGCAGCGGACGCGCAGCTGTCCAGCTTCGTCGGCCAGGAACTGACCAAGTCCGATCGTCCGGAACTGGGCTCGGCCAAGGTCATCGTTTCCGGCGGCCGCGCGCTGGGTTCGGAGGAGCAGTTCAAGGCGGTGATCGATCCGCTGGCGGACAAGCTCTCCGCCGCCGTGGGCGCTTCCCGCGCCGCGGTGGACGCCGGCTACGCGCCGAACGACTACCAGGTGGGCCAGACCGGCAAGGTGGTGGCGCCGCAGCTGTACTTCGCGGTCGGCATTTCCGGCGCGATCCAGCACCTGGCCGGCATGAAGGACTCCAAGGTGATCGTCGCCATCAACAAGGACGAGGAAGCGCCCATCTTCCAGGTGGCGGATTACGGCATCGTCGGCGATCTGTTCACCGTGGTGCCGGAGTTGATGGCCGAGTTGTCCAAATAATCCCGGATCCGCGCCGCGAGTCTCTCGCCGGCGCGGACAGCGGGCCGGGCGAGCCGCCCGGAACAATAATATTCAGCCGGCAACGCCCGCGCGCAGTCATCGGCCCGATGCGGGCCGGACCCGCCGCGGCGCTTGCCGGCTTTTTCATGTCTGCGAATAGAAACCGATTGCCGGCCGAACCGGCGGTCCCAGCCATCCAAACACGAGGAGAAGGCGATGATTTATCAAGCACCGATCAAGGACATTCAATTCGCGCTCAACGAGCTGGCCGAGCTGCCGGCCGTCTGCGGCCTGCCGGGCTACGGCGAATGCTCGGTGGAGCTGGTGGACGCCATTCTGGAGGAGGGCGCCAAGTTCGCCGAAGGCGTGCTGGCGCCGATCAACAAGCAGGGCGATCAGGGCGCCAAATGGCGCGACGGCGAAGTCAGCGCCGCGCCCGGCTTCAAGGACGCCTGGCGTCAGTACGTCGAATCCGGCTGGGTGGGCCTGCGCGCGCCGGAGGCCTACGGCGGCCAGGGCATGCCGGCCTTGGTGGCCACCGCGGCCGAGGAAATGTGGTGTTCCGCCAATCTGGCTTTTTCGCTGGCGCCGCTGTTGACGCTGGGCGCGATCGAGGCCATTCATCATCACGCCTCGGAAGAACTCAAGAGCGTCTATCTGCCGCCGATGTCCAGCGGCGCCTGGACCGGCACCATGAATTTGACCGAGCCGCAGGCCGGTTCCGACCTCGCCCAGGTGCGCAGCAAGGCCTTGCCGCAGGCTGACGGCAGCTATCGCATCAGCGGCCAGAAAATCTTCATTACCTGGGGCGAGCACGATATGGCGGACAACATCGTCCACCTGGTGCTGGCCCGCCTGCCGGACGCGCCGGCCGGGGTGAAGGGCATTTCCTTGTTCATCGTGCCCAAATTCCTGGTCAACGCCGACGGCAGCCTGGGCGCGCGCAACGATGTGCGCTGCGTGTCGCTGGAGCACAAGCTGGGCATCCACGGCAGCCCCACCGCGGTGATGAGCTTCGGCGATCAGGACGGTGCGATCGGCTATCTGGTCGGCGAAGCCAACAAGGGCCTGAACTATATGTTCACCATGATGAACCACGCGCGTCTGGGCGTGGGCATCGAAGGCCTGGCGGTGTCGGAGCGCGCCTACCAGAAGGCGGTGGAATACGCGCGCGAACGGGTGCAGAGCCGTGCGGTGGGTTCGCCCGATCCGTCCGGCGTGGCCATCATCCAGCATCCGGACGTGCGCCGCATGCTGCTGACCATGCGCGCCCAGGTGGAGGCGCAGCGCGCGCTGGCCCTGTATACCGCGGCGGCGCTGGACCGCGCGGCGCGTCATCCGGTGGCGAGCGAAAAAGCGCGCAACCAGGCGCTGGCCAATTTCCTGATCCCCATCGTCAAGGGCTGGAACACCGAGCAGGCCAACGAAATCACCAGCCTGGCGCTGCAGGTGCACGGCGGCATGGGATATATCGAGGAAACCGGCGTGGCGCAGTACTATCGCGATGCGCGCATCACCGCCATCTACGAAGGCACCACCGGCATCCAGGCCCTGGATTTGATCGGCCGCAAGACCGCGGGCGAGGGCGGCGTCACCGCGCGCGCCTTGCTGGAAGAGGCCGCCGGCTGCGTGGCCAAGCTGCGCGCCGCCGGGCTGGCCAGCCTGGCGGACAATCTGGACGAAGCGGTCAAGCAGGCGCGCCGCAGCGTCGACTTCATCCTGGATACCTTCGCCGGACAGCCGCAACGGGCGGCGGCCGGGTCCGTGCCCTTCCTCAAGCTGATGGGCATTGTGCTGGGCGGCTGGCAGATGGCGCGCGCGGCCCTGATCGCCAAGGAAAAGCAGAGCGACGGCGAGTCCGATCAGGACTTCATGCGCGCCAAACTGGCCACCGCGCGTTTCTACGGCGAACATCTGTTGCCGCAGGCGGGCGGTTTGGCGGCCGCCATCGTTGACGGCGCGGACAGCGTGCTGGAGATGGACGAAGCCTGGTTCTGAGGTGGTTCTAGGAAGATGCGCAACAGACGCCGCGGGATGCCGCGGCGTTTTTTGTTGCCTGGCCGATGCAAGAGCGATTATTGCATGAGCGTGTAATCAGGCTTTGAGATAATGGAAAAGACCTTGTTGCGGGTTGCTGCGGCGCGGCATCAAAAACCGTTTGTCATTAAAAATATTTTGCCGCATAGTGTTTGCTCCGCCCCTAGCTACGGGCGGTGTGCGAAATCAGGCGGAAAAATAGTTCTTAATAGAAGAATTAATCGCATGGCGCGCTGATATTCGCTTGAATATTGCCTGGCTATGCAATTCGGTCTTTTTTTGGATTGACCGTATCCTGATGGCGTGCAAATAATCCGCTGCATGACTCACAGCCAAGCTCGAGCCAAGTCCCGGCCGATCCCATCGCGGCGCGAGGCGTCCGCTTGAACTTGGCCGCAAGGTCCGCGCTTAGATTTCAAGAATGAATACAGAAGCCAGGATGCAATGAAGCAAGTGGTCCATTGGAGTGAAAAGGGGAAGCGGTTGTTGCCGTCGGCGGCGACGCTGGGGCGTCTGGTCGCCGCTTTGCCTTGGCTGGCGCTGGCAGGCGCCGCCGTGTGGCTGGGCATGACCGTGGCGCCGATTTTGGGTCCCGCGGCCAAGCAATGGCGAGGCTTAAGCGAGCCGGCGCCGCAGTCCGCCGCCGCCAATGTGGCGATGGCGCACTGGTTCGGCGAGCCGGTGGCGCAGCAGGCGGCGGCCTTGCCGCCGGTCAAGCTGATCGGCGTCTACGCGCCTCAGGCTTCCGGCGCGCCCGGTTTCGCGGTGATAGACGACAATGGCCGCTCCGTCGCCCTGTTGCTGGGCAAGACTACGCCCGACGGCTGGGAACTGGCCCAGATCACCGCCTCCGGCGTGTTGATGCGTTCCGGCGGCAGCGAGCAGTTCGTGCCGCTGGTCGAGCGCGTGCCCGGCGCGGGCGGCGCGGTCGGCGGCAGTGCGCCGCCGCCGATGCCGCCTCCGATTTCTCCTCCTTCCCAGGCTCCCGTTTCGCCCCCCGCTGTGGTTCCTGTGAATCCTGAAACCCCGCCGCAACCTGGGCTGGATTCCGCCAGCATGGTTCGCCAATAAGAAGACTGAATATGCGTATCCACAAACTTGTCGCCATCCTGGCCCTGGTCTACGGTTGCAACGCCGCATTGGCCACCACCCCGCAGAACGACGGAGTGATGCTCAACTTCGTCAACGCCGATATCGAAACCGTGGTCAAGGCGATAGGCGAGATCACCGGCAAGAACTTCATCATCGACCCGCGGGTGAAGGGCACGGTCAACATCGTGTCCAGCAAGCCGGTGCCGCGCGCGCTGTCTTACCAGATCCTGTTGTCTTCCTTGCGTTTGCAGGGCTTCTCCGCGGTGGAGGGCGGCGGCGTGGTCAAGATCGTGCCGGAGGCCGACGCCAAGCTGCACGCCAAGGCCAGCAAGGGCATCCCGCGCGGGGACGGCGACCGCCTGATCACCAAGGTGTTCACGCTTAAATACGGCAACGCCAATCAGCTGGTGCCGGTGATCCGGCCCATCGTGTCGCCCAACAACACCATCGCCGCCTACCCGCAGTCCAATGCGCTGATCGTCACCGACTACGCGGACAATATTCAGCGCATCGAGTCCATCATCGATTCGATCGAGAGCGCGGCCGCCGGCGACACCGTGGTGGTGCCGGTGCTGTTCGGCTCCGCGGTGGAACTGGCCGGCAGCCTGAACAAGTTGTTGCAGGACAGCGGCGCCGGCGCCGACGGCGGCAAGACCACCATCATCCCGGACGCGCGCGCCAATGTGCTGATGGTGCGCGCCGACACCCCGGGCAAGATCGGCAAGATCAAAAGCCTGCTCAAGCTCCTGGATCAGCCCAGCCAGGCCGGCGCCAATGTGCGCGTGGTCTATCTGAAGAACGCCGAGGCCGGCAAGGTGGCGCAGACGCTGCGAGCCTTGATGACCGGCGACGCGGGGCCCTTGCAGGGCCGCACCGCGGTGAGCACCAACGGCGGCTCCAGTACCAGCCTGCTGAACCAGAGCGGTTCGGGCAGCGGTTCCGGCGCCTCGTCCAGCGGCTCCGCCAGCGCCGCGCAGGCGGCCAGCCCGGTGGGCGGCGACAGCGCGTCCAGCGGCAGCGGCAGCGGGGCCGGCGGCGGAGGATCCATGATCCAGGCCGACCCCACCAACAACGCGCTGATTCTGAACGTGCCGGATTCCATGTACCAGAATCTGCGCAACGTCATCGACCTGCTGGACAAGCGCCGCGCCCAAGTGCTGGTGGAGGCGCTGGTGGTGGAAGTGGCCGCGCAAAGGGCGATGGAATTGGGTGTGCAATGGCAGGCGCTGGGCGCGCTCAACGGCAACGGCGCCGGCGTGTTCGGCGGTACCAACTTCCCCGGCAGCAACACCCCCGGCATCATCGGCTTGTCCGGCGGCGCGCTGGCCGGCGGCACCGCCGCCACACCGCTTGGCACCCTGGCGGGCTCCGGCGGCCTGAACGTGGGCTGGGTCAAGGGCACGGTCAATATTCCCGGCATCGGCACCGTGCTGAACATGGGAGCGCTGGCCAAGGCGATGGAGACCGAGGTAGGGGGCAACATCGTGTCCAGTCCGTCCCTGATGGCGATGGACAATGAAAAGGCCAAGATCCAGATCGGCCAGGAAGTGCCCATCCTGACCGGCCAGTACAGCAATACCGGCAGCAGCAGCAGCGGCTCGGTCAATCCCTTCCAGACCTACGACCGCAAGACCATAGGCTTTAATCTGGAAATCACGCCGCAGATTTCCGAGGGCGGCTCCATCCGCATGAAGATTTTGCAGGAGGCGTCCACCATCGTGCCGGGCACCGAGAAAAACCCGCAAGGTCCAACCACCAACAAGCGGACGATAGAGACCATCGCCAATGTGGACGACAGCGGCATCATCGCCATCGGCGGCCTGCTGCAGGAAACGGTCAGCGACAATGAGAGCAAGGTGCCGCTGTTGGGCGACATCCCGTGGCTGGGCGCCTTGTTCCGCTACAGCAACAAGCAGCGCAACAAGACCAATCTGATGATCTTCATCAAGCCCACCATCATCCGCGACGATCTGGGCGCGCGTTCCATCGCCACCGATCGCTACAACTACATCATCGGCGAAGGCCATAAGGCGGAGAGGGAAAAGCTGCAGATGAATCTGGATTCTGCTCTGAAGTCCCTGCCGGAGGGCGGCATCCGCTCGACGCTGGAACAGAGCCTGAAGGCGCAGCCGAAATGAACAAGCCCAAGCTGTCGCCGGCGCTGGGCTTTCCGTTCGCGCGCGCCAACGGCGTGATCCTGCTGGACGGGGAAAGCGGCCGTCATCTGCTGCTGCGCGAAGACAGCCGGCCGGAGGCCTGGGCCGAAGTGCTGCGCCTGCACGGCCAGGGGCTGGCCAGCGTCGAGACGCTGGAGGCGGCCTTGTTCGACAAGCGCCTGTCCGAGCATTACGCCAATCGCGACGGCGCGGCGGCCGAGGTGGTGGACGATATCGGCCAGGACCTGGATCTGACCCAGATGGTGGAGTCCTTGCCAACGGTGGAGGACTTGCTGGAGAGCGAGGGCGACGCGCCCATCATCCGCATGATCAACGCCTTGCTGACCCAGGCGCTGCGCGACGGCGCCTCGGACATCCACATCGAAGCCTTTGAAGACCGCTCGGTGGTGCGTTTCCGCCTGGACGGTTCGCTGCGCGACGTGGTCAGCCCGCACCGCGCGCTGCACGCGGCCATGGTGTCGCGGATCAAGATCATGGCCAATCTCGACATCGCCGAAAAACGCATTCCGCAAGACGGCCGCATCTCGCTGCGTCTGGGCGGCCGCCCGGTGGACGTGCGGGTCTCCACACTGCCCACCAGCCACGGCGAGCGCGTGGTGTTGCGTCTGCTGGACAAAGAAAACGCCCGCCTGGATCTGGCCACGCTGGGCATGGCGGCGGACACGCTGCAGGCGGTGGACAAGGTGATCCGCCAGCCGCACGGCATCCTGCTGGTCACCGGCCCCACCGGCTCGGGCAAGACCACCACGCTGTACGCGGCCTTGTCGCGGCTGGACGCGCGCCACACCAATATCATGACGGTGGAAGACCCGGTGGAATACCACCTGGACGGCGTCGGCCAGACCCAGGTCAATCCGCGCATCGACATGAGTTTCGCCAAGGCGCTGCGCGCGATTCTGCGCCAGGATCCGGACGTGGTGATGATAGGCGAGATCCGGGATCTGGAAACCGCGCAGATCGCGGTGCAGGCCTCGCTGACCGGCCACCTGGTGCTGGCCACGCTGCACACCAACGACGCCGCCTCGGCGGTGACGCGGCTGGTGGACATGGGGGTCGAACCCTTCCTGCTGGCCTCCAGCCTGCTGGGCGTGATGGCGCAACGGCTGGTGCGCCGTCTGTGCCCGCACTGCAAGGCGCCGCATCCGGTGCCGCTGGAAGGGGAGGCGGACGCTCCGCATTACCGGCCGGCGGGCTGCCCGAGCTGCGGCCATTCCGGTTACAAGGGGCGTTACGGCGTTTATGAACTGCTCTTGGTCGACGATCAATTGCAGCGCTTGATCCACGATCGCGCCTCCGAACAGAAAATGCGCGATTACGCCGCCCGCCACGGCATGCGTTCGCTGCGCGACGACGGCTTGCGCTGGGTCAAGGCCGGCGAAACCTCGCTGGAAGAAATCATGCGGGTGACGAGGAACTGATGGCCGCCTTCCGTTTTACCGCTTTCGACCCCGCCGGCAAGGAGCAGAAAGGCTTGCTGGAGGCGGACTCCGCGCGCGCCGCGCGCAGCCAGCTGCGCGAGCGCGGCCTGCTGCCGCTGGAGGTGGAAAGCGTCAGCGCCAAGAACGGCGACGCCGGCAGCTCGGCGCTGCGCCGCGGCCTGCCGCGCGCGGAACTGGTGATGATCACCGAACAGCTGTCCACCCTGCTCAACGCGGGCCTGCCGCTGGAAAAGGCGCTGACCGCGGTGACCGAGCAGTGCGAACACCCGCGCAGCCGCACCGTGCTGGCGGCCTTGCGCAGCGACATCCTGGAAGGCAAGAGCTTCGCCCAGGCGCTGGCTTCGGCGCCGGGCGTGTTTTTTCCGCTGTATCGCTCGCTGGTGCAGGCGGGCGAACAGTCCGGCCATCTCGACACCGTGATGGCGCGCTTGGCCGAATACCTGGACAAGCGCCAGAACACCCAACAAAAAGTGATGCTGGCGATGGCCTATCCGGCCGTGGTCACCGTGGTGGCCATCCTAGTGGTGGCCGGCCTGATGAGTTATGTGGTGCCGCAGGTGGTCAGCGTGTTCGCGCAGACCAAGCAGACCCTGCCTTTTCTGACCCGGGCGTTGGTGGCCGCCAGCGATTTCCTGCGGCAATGGGGCATAGCGCTGCTGGCCGGCATCGTCGCCGCGCTGTTCCTGACCGTGCGCGCCTTGCGCGCGCCGGCGCTGAAACGGCGCTTCCACGCCCGGCTGTTGAAGCTGCCGGTGTTCGGCCGCCTGCTGCGCGCGCTCAACACCGCGCGCATGGCCAGCACCCTGTCCATCCTGGTGGGCAGCGGCGTGCCCTTGCTGACCGCGCTGGAAACCGCGCGCGGCCTGATGACTCTGCTGCCGATGCAGGACGCGGTCAGCGAGGCGATGGCCAAGGTGCGCGAGGGCGTGGCGCTGTCGCGCGCGCTGCACGCCACTCGTCAATTCCCGCCGGTGCTGATCCATCTGATCGGCAGCGGCGAATCCAGCGGCACGCTGGCCCATATGCTGGACCGCGCCGCCCAGCAGCAGGAGCAGGAGGTGGAGCGCAAGCTCGCCACCTTCACCACGCTGATGGAGCCGCTGCTGATCCTGTTCATGGGCGGCATGGTCTTGTTGATCGTGCTGGCCATCATGATGCCCATCATCGACATGAACCAGATGGTGCATTGATTTTCGCGGAAAGAAGCACGGAATGTCTCACAAGGCAGTTTTACAGCAATGGGTGTTGGAAGCGCTGGCCGCGCACGGCGGCAAGGCGGGCCGGCTGACGGTGGCCAAACACATCTGGCATGCGCGCGCTCGCGAGCTGGAAGGCACCGAGTTGTTCTACACCTGGCAATACGATATGAGCTGGGCGGCGAGCGAGTTGAGAAAGCTGGGCCAGCTCAAGCCGGCCAATGCCGGACCCGCCGGCGTCTGGGAGTTGTCCGGCGACGGCCCCTCCCTGTTTTGACCCTTTGAAACCTCGGTAGTAGGAGTAGATATGCGACACCTTTCCAAAGCGGCCCAGCGAGGCTTCACCCTGATCGAAATCATGGTGGTGATCGTGATTCTCGGCGTACTCGCGGCGTTGGTGGTGCCCAAGGTGATGAGCCGTCCGGACGAGGCGCGCGCCGTCGCCGCCAAGCAGGATCTGGGCGCTTTGAGCCAGGCCCTGAAACTGTATCGTCTGGACAACGGCCGCTACCCCAGCAGCGAGCAGGGCCTGCAGGCGCTGGTGCAGAAGCCGACCTCGGCGCCGGAGCCGAAGAACTGGAAGCCGGGCGGCTACCTGGAGCGCCTGCCCAAGGACCCGTGGGGCAATCCCTATCAGTACGCCAACCCGGGCACGCACGGCGAGATCGACATCTGGAGCTTCGGCGCCGACGGCGAGCCGGGCGGCGAGGGCGTGGACGCCGACATCGGCAACTGGGACGCGGTCAAGTAAGAGCGGAGTCGTTGATGGGCTCTTCCGTTCCGGCGCGCGGCTTCACCCTGATCGAGGTGATGGTGGTGATGCTGATCATCGGCGTGCTGGCCACCACGGTGACGCTCAGCATGCGGCCGGACACGCATCGCCAGGCTTCGGACGAGGCCTACCGCTTGGCGCGGGTGCTGGAGCAGGCGGCGGACGCCGCCGAAATGGGGGATCCGCTGGCCCTGATGTGGGACGCCAAGGGTTACGGCTTCCGGCGCCGCGGCGACAACGGCGAATGGGGCGGCGCCAACGACGAGCTGCTGGCCGACCGGCTGTGGCCGGAGGGCGTGCATGGCGGGGCTTTGTTGCTGGATGGCCAGCCCTGGCCGGCGGGACGGCCGCTGCCCTTGTGGCAGGACGGGCGCGCCAACGCGCTGGCCCTGCAGATCAAGACCGAGACGCGCGGCCTGGCCGTGACCCTGTCGCCGCTGGGCCGCAGTCGGGTGGACGAAGGCTCATGAAGCGCGAGCGCGGCTTTACCTTGTTTGAAGTGCTGGTGGCGCTGGCCATCATCGCGGTGGCGCTGGGCGCGCTGTTGCGCGCCACCGGCCTGGCCGCCGACAACGGCGAAGGCATGAAGCGCCGAATGCAGGCCGCTTGGGAAGCGCAGAACATGATCGCGCTGATGCAGGCGCGCCGCGAATGGCCGGACGTGGGCGAACAGGCGGGAGAGCTGGACGACGACGGCGCGCGCTGGCGTTGGCAGCGCGTGATCAGCCAGACGCCCAACCCCAATTTCCGCAAGGTGGTGGTGCGCGTGCTGGCGCAGGGCGACGGCCGTTACGTGCTGGCCGAGATGACCGGCTATCTGCGGATGAACGCCGGAGGCGGTTCGTGATGCGCGGCCGGCAGGACGGCATGACCTTGATCGAGATCCTGGTGGCGATGAGCTTGCTCGCCATCTTGTCGGTGCTGGGCTACAAGGCTTTCGGCTCCTTGCTGATCTCGCGCGAGCGGCTGATGCAGACCAGCGAGCAATGGGTGGACGCCGCGCGCGCTTTCCGGCGGCTGGAGGGCGATCTGACCGGCCAGATGCCGGCGCCGACGCAAGGGCAGGGGCCCAGTCTGGGCGGCAGCCAGCTATTGCTGCAAAGCGACGGCGACGGCCAGACGCTGACCTTGCAGAGTTTTTCCGCCCGCTATCCCGGCGGCCAGGAGCGCATCAGCTACCATGCCGGCGCTCAGGGCCTCAGCTGGGCGGCGGGCGACGCCCAGGGCGCGGCGCCGACCGCCTACGTGCTCTTGGGCAAGGACGCCGCGGTGCGCTGGCGCGTGCTGCTGGACGACGGCAATTGGCTGGATAACTGGCCGCCGCGCGAGGCCAGCCCGGCGCACAGCCCGCGCGCGCTGGAAATGCGCATCCGCATGCCGGGCAATGAATGGGCGAAACGGATATGGGCGCTGCCATGAGGACGCCGGGAAGCCGGAAGCAGCGCGGCATGGCGGTGATCATGGCCTTGCTGATCGTGGCGCTGGCCACCACCGCCGCCTCGCTGGTGCTGTGGCAGCAAGGCCTGTGGTGGCACCAGCTCGACAACGACCGCAATCGCGCCCAGCTGCGCCTGGTGGCCGACGCCGGCCTGGGCTGGGCGATGGAAATCCTGCGCTTCAACAACGGCGCGGCCGGCAACGGCGTGGTGGCCCTGTCGCAGCTGTGGGCCCAGCCCTTGCCGCAGACCGAGGCCCAGGGCGTGACCGTGTCCGGCCGGCTGAGCGATCTGCAAGGGCGCTTCAATCTGAATTCGCTGGTGCAGAACGGTCAGACCAATGCGCGCCAACTGGTGTTCTACAAGCGGCTATTGACCACGCTGGGCCTGCCCACGCGCTTGTCCGAACCGCTGGTCAAGCAACTGCGCGGCGGCAAGGATCCGGAGGACGCCAGCCAGCCGACGGGAGAGGGCCGGCCGCCGGAGCCGGGCGCGGCCCTGCCCGGCTACCCCTTGCTGCGGGTGGAGATGCTGCGCTGGCTGCCGGGCTACACCCCGGAGGTCTTGGACAAGCTGCTGCCGCATGTGGCCGCCTTGCCGGCCGACGTCAGCCAGATCAACATCAATACCGCCACGCCGGCGGTGATGAAGACGCTGCTGCCGGGCGTGGGCGAAGGCAATCTGCTGGTGCTGCTCAATCAGCGCAAGGTCAATTACTACAAGGACGCCAACGATTTCAAGGCGCGGCTGCCGGCGCCGGGCATCATCGCCGACACCGATATCGCGGCGGCGTCCAATTACTTCATGCTGGACAGTTCGGCCCGGCTGGAGCGGGCGCGGCTGGAAATGCGGGCGCTGATCTACAGCAATATGAACGTGGTGAAGACGCTGTGGCGGCAAGACGGCGCGGGACGTCCGCCGCGGGGAAACGGAAACCAGAATGACAACGCTTAGACTGTATCTGCGGGCCGGTTGGCCCGATAGCGAGCCGGGGCTGCCCTGGGCCCTATTGGGCGCGCGCGGCGAACCCAGCGCTCAGGGCGACAGCGCGCCGGCCGGCTGGCCGCGCGCCGATCGCTGCGAATTGATCCTGCCCGCCGGCCGCACCCTGTTCACCCAGGCGCGGCTGCCGGCCTCGGTCAAACAGCCGACGGCGGCGATGATGGGCTTCGCCCTGGAAGAAGGCTTGATTAACGATCCCTCCGCCAATCTTTACGCCATCGGCGGGGAGTTGCCGGACGGCAGCCGAGCGGTGGCGGTGACCGAGGCTTTTCCGGTGCGCCGCGCCGTGGCCATGCTCAAGAGCGCGGGGCGGCTGTGCGACCGCATCCTGCCGGAGGAAAGCCTGTTGCCGCCGCCGGCGCGCGACGGCTGGAGCGTGGCGCGCGGCGGCGAGGGCTGGCTGCTGCGCTTGAGCGCCACGCGCGCGGCCTGGCTGCCCTACTGCGGCGAAACGACGGAACAACTGCTGTTCGCGCGGCTGGCGGCGCAGCTGCCGCCGGCCAGCCTGACCGTGTGCGGCGCCGAAGCGGCCGGCCTGATCGGCTCGCGCCTGCCGGCGTGGCAAGGCGAGCCCAAGCAATTGGCCGCTCATGATTGGCGGCAGGGCCTGGCGCAACAGGCTTTCGACTTCGCCAACGGCGAACTGGCGGCCAATCGGCGCTGGCGCGACTGGGGGCCGGCGCTGCGGCGGACCGGCTTGGTGTTGGTTGGCTTGCTGGCGGCGCAGCTGGCGCTGACCCTGGGCCAGGCCGCTTGGTACGCCTGGCAGAAACAAAGCCTGTCGGCGGACATCCGCGCCGCGGCCAAGCCCTGGATCGGCGGTCAGGCGATGCCGGGCAGCAGCGCGCTGGCGATGACGCGCGCGGTGGACAAGCTGCGATTGAGTCACGGCCTGCCGGCGCGCGACGACGCCTTGGAACTGATGGGCGCGCTGGCCGCGCTCAGCGGCCGCGATCTGCAGACCCGCTCCCTCAGCTACGACGGCGGCCGGCTCAAGCTGCAAGTGGCGGACGTGCCGGCGGAAACCCTGCAACGCTGGCGCGGGCAACTGGCGGCCAAGCAGATCCGTCTGGACGTGACCGCCACCCAGCAGGGGACCAAAGAACTCAGCCTGTCCCGGGAGCCGTGATATGAAGCAATACCGTGAACAATTCGCCGCCTACTGGCGGCAGCGCAGCCGTCGCGAACAAGGGCTGCTGCTGGCGATGGCCGCGGTGCTCGGCGTCGGCGTGCTCTACGCCGGGGTCTGGGAGCCGGCGGGCAAATCGGTGGAGCGCAACCGCGCCGCCGCGTCCCGGCTGCAAGCCGAGCTGAGCTATGTGCAGTCTCTGGCGCGGGAGGCCGAGCAACTGAAGCGCCAGCCGGCGCAGGCGGCGCTGCCGGCCAAGGAACTCTTGCCGGTGATCCGTCAGGTGGCGCAGAGCCAAGGCTTGTCCGAGGCCGGCTGGCAACTGAGCCCGGAGGGCGAGTCCGGCGTGGCGATGGAGGGGACGATGGCGTTCGACGCCTGGGTCAAGCTGGCCGGCGTGCTGGCGGCTCAGCACCAGGTGCGGGTGCTCAGCGTGAGGGCGGAGGCGCAGCCGATGCCGGGCCAAGTGCATATCAAGGCGTTGCTGGCGCACGCCGGAGGCGGCGCATGAAACGTAAAATGCTGATTGGCGCGCTATTGGGCGCGCTGTTTCTGGCCGGCCTGATCGCCGCCTTGCCGGCGAGTTTGCTGTCGCTGCCCTTGTTGCGCGCCACCGGCGAGCGCTGGCAGTTCAGCGGCGCGCAAGGCACGGTGTGGCAGGGCAAGACGCAGCTGGTCTATGTCGGCGACAAGGGCGAAGTGCTGCCGATGAGCCGGATAGGCTGGCGCTTTCAGCCCAAGGCCTTGTTGTCGGGGCGGGCGATCTGGCTGCTGGAGAGCGACGGTCAGGACGGCAAGCTGGAGTGGAGTTGGGGCGGCGTGGAAGTGAACGGCGTCAACCTGACGGTGCCGGTGGCGGCTTTGGCGAATCTGTCCAAGACCTGGCAGGCGGCGCGCTTGGGCGGCGATCTGCAGCTCAAGGTCGGCCAGTTCAGCCGCAAGGGAGGGCAACTGGCCGGCAATCTGCAGCTCAGCTGGCTGGGCGCGGCCTCGCCCTTGAGCCCGTTGTCGCCGTTCGGCTCCTACCAAATGGACGTCAACGGCGCCGGCGCGGGCGTGGCCTTGAACGTGGCGACGCTGGACGGCCCCTTGAATCTGAGCGGCCAGGGGCAGTGGCAGCCGGGGGCGGCGTTCTCGCTGGCCGGCAGCGCCGACAGCCCGCCGGAAAAATACGACGCCTTGAAACCGTTGATGCTGATGCTGGGCAAACCGAGCGGACCGACCAGCGTGCAATGGCAGATTCGTCCAGGGGCTTGATGACGGTTCATTTGTCATGTTATCGAATTTTCTTGTGATTTTTCCGGTACAGCGTTACTATAGAAAGGTTTAACCAAACGGGACTGATGCGCCAGGCATCGAGTCCCGTTCTTCACATAAAGCAATTCGAAAACTTAGGGTAGGGACAGATCCCATCTGTTGCGGCGGAGGCCTTGCGCGAGCGAGGCGGCCGGGCCGGCGGAGGGGGTCAACAAAAACCGGCGCAGCCGGTTTTTCCTTACCCGCCGCAAACGCAATAGGAGCAGCTTGTGTCAACCGTACCCGCAATCCTTGTCTTGGCCGATGGCACCGTGTTCAAGGGCAGTGCTATCGGGGCCGCCGGACATACGGTGGGCGAGGTGGTTTTCAATACCGCCATCACCGGCTATCAGGAGATTTTGACCGACCCCTCCTATACCAAACAGATCGTCACCCTGACTTATCCCCATATCGGCAACGTCGGCGCGAATTCGGAAGACACCGAATCTCGCGCCGTTTTTGCATCCGGCCTGATCATTCGCGATCTGCCGCTGCTGCACAGCAACTTCCGCGCCGAAGACTCCTTGTCCGCTTATCTGAAGCGGCACAATGTCGTCGCCATCGCCGACATCGACACCCGCCGTCTGACTCGCATCCTGCGCGAGAAGGGCGCTCAGGCCGGCTGCGTGATGGCCGGGGACGTCGATGAGGTGCGCGCGCTGGAACTGGCGCGCGGCTTCGGCTCCATGGCAGGGCAGGATCTGGCCCAGGTAGTCAGCTGCGACAAGCCTTACGCCTGGACCGAGCGCGAGTGGAAATTGGGCGCCGGCTATCAGGTGCAGGCATCCACCCGTTTCCATGTGGTCGCCTACGACTTCGGCGTCAAGCACAACATCCTGCGCATGCTGGCCGAGCGCGGTTGCCAACTGACCGTGGTGCCGGCCAAGACCCCGGCCGCCGACGTGCTGGCGCTGAATCCGCACGGCGTCTTCCTGTCCAACGGCCCCGGCGATCCGGAGCCCTGCGATTACGCGATCGCGGCTATCCGCGACATTTTGGACGCCAAGCTGCCGGTGTTCGGCATCTGCCTCGGCCATCAACTGCTGGGCCTGGCCAGCGGCGGCAAGACGTCCAAGATGAAGTTCGGCCACCACGGCGCCAACCACCCGGTTCAGGACCTGGACAGCGGCCGGGTGATGATCACCAGCCAGAACCACGGTTTCCAAGTGGACGAAACCAGCTTGCCGGCCAATGTGCGTGTCACCCATCGTTCGTTGTTCGACGGCACGGTGCAGGGCATCGCGCTGACCGACCGTCCGGCCTTCTCCTTCCAAGGCCATCCGGAAGCCAGTCCGGGCCCGGAAGACGTCGCCTATCTGTTCGATCGCTTCATCGCCTCGATGGCGGAACGCGTTTAAGCCGGGGAGCGGGAACATGCTGGGGATTACCGATCTCACCACCTATCTGCTGGGCGCCGTGCTCATCGTACTGCTGCCGGGGCCCAACTCCATGTACGTGCTGTCGGTGGCGGCGCAGCGCGGCACCCGCGCCGGCTTTGCCGGCGCCGGCGGCATCATCATCGGGGACTTCATCCTGATGACGCTGGCGGCCACCGGCGCGGCCGGCCTGCTGAAGGCCAATCCGGCGCTGTTCGCCGTGGTCAAGTACCTGGGCGGCGGCTACCTGGCCTGGCTGGGCTTCAATATGCTGCGCGGCGCGCTGACGGCCTGGCGCCGCGCCGCCCGCGGCGAAGCCGCCGAGGCTAAGTCGGTGTTGGTGGGCGAGGAGAATCCCTTCGTCAAGGCCCTGCTGATCAGCCTGATGAATCCGAAGGCCATCCTGTTTTTCGTGTCCTTCTTCGTCCAGTTCGTCGATCCCGCCTACCCGCATCCGGCGCTGACCTTCGTCGCGCTGGGGCTGATCGTGGAAGTATGCAGCACGCTGTATCTGACCGCGCTGATCGTCGCCGGCCACCGGCTGGCCCAGGCTTTCCGCCGTCGGCGCAAGCTGAGCGCGGCGCTGGGCGGCTCGGTGGGCGCGCTGTTCGTCGGCTTCGGCGCCAAACTGGCCGCGGCCAGCCTGTAAGGCAGAGATTTAATATTCGCCGCGAAGCGGCCGGGCGTCCCAGGCGTCCGGGCTTCGCGGCACACAAAATGCAATCATAAAGAGTAGAACCATGCCAAAGCGTAGCGACCTCAAAAGCATTCTGATCATCGGAGCCGGCCCCATCGTCATCGGCCAGGCCTGCGAATTCGACTACTCCGGCGCGCAAGCGTGCAAGGCCCTGCGCGAAGAGGGCTACAAAGTCATTCTGGTGAACTCCAACCCGGCCACCATCATGACCGACCCGGACATGGCCGATGTCACCTACATCGAACCCATCACCTGGAAGGTGGTGGAAAAGATCATCGCCAAGGAGCGTCCGGACGCCATCCTGCCGACCATGGGCGGGCAGACCGCGCTCAACTGCGCGCTGGACCTGGCCAAGAACGGGGTGCTGGAAAAATACAAGGTGGAGCTGATCGGCGCCACCGAGGACGCCATCGACAAGGCCGAAGACCGCGGCCGCTTCAAGGAGGCCATGGCCAAGATCGGCCTGTCCTGCCCGCTGTCCTTTGTTTGCCACACCATGGAAGCGTCGCTGGAAGCGCAGGCCAAGGTGGGTTTCCCGACGCTGATCCGCCCGTCCTTCACCATGGGCGGCTCCGGCGGCGGCATCGCCTACAACCGCGAAGAATTCCTGGCCATCTGCGAGCGCGGCTTTGAAGCCTCGCCCACCCATGAGCTGCTGATCGAGCAATCGGTGCTGGGCTGGAAAGAGTACGAGATGGAGGTGGTGCGCGACAAGAACGACAACTGCATCATCATCTGCTCCATCGAAAACTTCGATCCGATGGGCGTGCACACCGGCGACTCCATCACCGTGGCGCCGGCGCAGACGCTGACCGACAAGGAATACCAGATCATGCGCAACGCCAGCCTGGCGGTGCTGCGCGAGATCGGCGTGGACACTGGCGGCTCCAATGTGCAGTTCGCCACCAATCCGGCCACCGGCGAGATGATCGTCATCGAAATGAACCCGCGCGTGTCGCGTTCCTCGGCGCTGGCGTCCAAGGCCACTGGTTTCCCCATCGCCAAGATCGC
This sequence comes from Chromobacterium sp. HL1, assembly GCF_057418835.1. Lineage (NCBI taxonomy): Bacteria > Pseudomonadati > Pseudomonadota > Betaproteobacteria > Neisseriales > Chromobacteriaceae > Chromobacterium > Chromobacterium sp. HL1. Next base: position 4,008,512 of record NZ_CP162399.1, on the reverse strand, counting down.
CGCCAAACTGGCGGTGGGCTTCACGCTGGACGAACTGAAGAACGACATCACCGGCGGCGCCACCCCGGCCTCCTTCGAGCCGTCCATCGACTACGTGGTCACCAAGATTCCGCGTTTCGCCTTTGAGAAATTCCCGCAGGCCGACGACCGCCTGACCACCCAGATGAAGTCGGTAGGCGAGGTGATGGCGATGGGCCGCACCTTGCAGGAATCGATGCAGAAAGCGTTGCGCGGCCTGGAAACCGGCCTGGCCGGTTTCGACCCGGTGACCAGCGACGAAGCGGCGATCCGCCACGAACTGGGCACGCCGGGACCGGAACGCATCTTGTACGTGGCCGACGCCTTCCGCATCGGCATGAGCCGCGACGACATCCACGCGGTCAGCAAGATCGATCCCTGGTTCCTGGCCCAGATCGAAGACCTGATCGGCGAAGAACAAGCGCTGGCCGGCCGCAAGGTGGAAGAACTGGACTACGCCGAATTGCGCCGTCTGAAGCGCAAGGGTTTCTCCGACCGCCGTCTGGGCGAGCTGCTGGGCTCGGATCAGGCCGCGGTGCGCGCCAAGCGCTGGAGCTTGAGCCTGCACCCGGTGTACAAGCGCGTGGACACCTGCGCCGCCGAGTTCGCCACTAATACCGCCTATATGTACTCGACCTATGAGGAAGAGTGCGAATCCAATCCGTCCGACCGCAAGAAGGTGATGGTGCTGGGCGGCGGGCCCAACCGCATCGGTCAGGGCATCGAGTTCGACTACTGCTGCGTGCACGCGGCGCTGGCGCTGCGCGAATCCGGTTTCGAGACCATCATGGTCAACTGCAACCCGGAAACCGTGTCCACCGACTACGATACCTCGGACCGCCTGTATTTCGAGCCGCTGACGCTGGAAGACGTGCTGGAAATCTGCCGCATCGAAAAACCGTTCGGCGTCATCGTCCAGTACGGCGGCCAGACTCCGTTGAAACTGGCGCGCGCGCTGGAAGCCAACGGCGTGCCCATCATCGGCACCACGCCGGACATGATAGACGCCGCCGAGGACCGCGAGCGCTTCCAGAAGCTGTTGAACGAACTGGGCCTGAAGCAGCCGCCCAACCGTACCGCGCGCGCGCCGGCCGAAGCGATGAAGCTGGCCGAGGAAATCGGCTACCCGCTGGTGGTGCGCCCGTCCTACGTGCTGGGCGGCCGCGCGATGGAAATCGTCCACGAACCGGCCGACCTGGAGCGCTATATGCGCGAGGCGGTGAAGGTGTCCAACGACAGCCCGGTGCTGTTGGACCGCTTCCTCAACGACGCCATCGAAGTCGACGTGGACTGCGTGTCCGACGGCGAGAACGTGGTGATCGGCGGCATCATGCAGCACGTGGAGCAGGCTGGTGTTCACTCCGGCGACTCCGCCTGCTCGCTGCCGCCGTACAGCCTGTTCCCGGCGGTGCAGGATGAAATCCGCCGCCAGACCGTGGCCATGGCCCGCGCGCTGAACGTGATCGGCCTGATGAACGTGCAGTTCGCCATCCAGGGCGACACCATCTACGTGCTGGAAGTGAATCCGCGCGCCAGCCGCACCGTGCCCTTCGTCTCCAAAGTGACTTCCGCGCCGCTGGCCAAGATCGCCGCGCGGGCGATGGCCGGCATCGGCCTCAACGAGCAGGGCTTCACCAAGGAAGTGATTCCGCCGTTCTACGCGGTGAAGGAAGCGGTCTTCCCCTTCATCAAGTTCCCCGGCGTAGACACCATCCTGGGTCCGGAAATGAAGTCCACCGGCGAGGTGATGGGCGTGGGCAAGACCTTCGCCGAAGCCTACGTCAAGGGCCAGCTGGGCGCCGGCGACCGCCTGCCCAAGACCGGCAAGGTCTTCCTGTCCGTCCGCGACAGCGACAAGAACGGCGCGGTGGAAGTGGCGCGCGAACTGCAGCGCCTGGGCTTCGGCGTCTGCGCGACGCGCGGCACCGCCAAGCATCTGTCCGCCGCCGGCATCGTGGTGCAGGTGGTCAACAAGGTCAATGAAGGCCGCCCGCACATCGTCGACATGATCAAGAACTCGGAAATCGATCTGCTGATCAATACCGTGGACGAGAAGCGCCAGGCGATTCAGGACAGCCATTCCATCCGCCGTTCGGCGCTGCAGGCGCGGATTCCGCAATACACCACCCTGGCCGGCGCCAAGGCGGTGTGCGTGGGCATGGCCCACGCCGAGGAGTTCGATGTCTACAGCGTGCAGGAACTGCACAGCCAGATTCAGGGCTGAGTCCTGACGCGGGGGCTTGGAAGCGGGAGGGGTTTGCCGTTACAATCCCTCCCATAACCCGCTACTTCAAGCCGCCGTCCAGTACGGCGGCTTGTGCTTTTGATGAAGGCGGATGCCGCCTCTGGAGAGAATTCTGAAATGATCAAAGTCCCGTTGACCGTGCGCGGTGCAGAGCTGCTGAAAGAAGAGCTGCAGCGCCTCAAGAGCGTGGAACGTCCGGCCGTGATCGAGGCGATTGCCGAGGCTCGCTCGCATGGCGACCTGTCCGAGAACGCCGAATACGACGCTGCCAAGGAGCGTCAGGGCTTTGTCGAAGGCCGTATCGCCGAACTGGAAGGCAAGATTTCCAACGCGCTGATCGTGAACCCGGCCGAGCTGGACGCCGACGGCCGCGTGGTGTTCGGCGCCACCGTCGAACTGATGGACCTGGAGAGCGAGGAAAACGTCACCTACCAGATCGTCGGCGACGACGAGGCCGACATCAAGGTGTGCAAGGTGTCGGTGAACTCCCCGATCGCGCGCGCGCTGATCGGCAAGGAAGCCGGCGACGTGGCCGAAGTGGTGGCCCCGGGCGGTATTCGCGAATACGAAGTGCTCGACGTCAAATACATCTGAATCCCGCCGGCGCGCGGGCTTGGCGGTCCGCGCGCGGCGCGGCGCGGGAGAGGGGCTGAGACATGGATGGGTTGCGTTCCATTGCCAAGACGTTCTGGATTGGCGGCTTGTGGGTGATAGGCATCGTCGTGGCGCCGGTGCTGTTCGCCATGCTGGACCGGGTCACCGCCGGCATGGTGGCGGGCAAGCTGTTCGCCAGCATCGCCTGGGTGGGGCTGGTGTGCGGGGCTATCCTGCTGGTCGACCATATCCGCCGCAACGGCGCGGCCGGGGTCAAGGAAAGCGGTTTCTGGCTGGTGATGGGCATGCTGGCCTGCACGCTGATCAATCACTTCGCCGTCACCCCCATCATCGCCAATCTCAAGGCGCAGATGAATCATGCGGCCGAAGGCCTGTTCGGCGGCGGCTTCGCCACCTGGCACGCGATTTCCAGCCTGATCTATCTGGTGCAGAGCCTGATGGGCTTGGTCTACGTCTGGCGCAACGATTAAGCGACTGTTCGCCGTAGCGCTCCCTTGGGAGCGGACAAAACAAAAGCGGTGGCATGCCACCGCTTTTCTACGAAGCGCGATCGCCGCGAACGGCGTTCAGCCCTTCAGCGCCTGCTTGTTCTTGGGCAGAACGATGCGCTCTTTATCGCTGGGGCGCCACAGCACCAGCAGCTTGCCGATGTGCTGGACCGGGGCGGCGCCCAGGTCTTCGCAAATCTGCTCGAACATGGCGACGCGCGCTTCGCGGTCGTCGCCCAGCACGCGAACCTTGATCAGTTCGTGGGCGTCCAGATTGATGGCGACTTCGCGGATCACCGCTTCGGTCAGGCCGTTGTTGCCTATCATCACCACCGGGTTGAGGCCGTGCGCCAGTCCCTGCAGATACTTGCGCTGGAACGGCTTGAGTTCAATTTTCATGAGAAATACGGATTTACAAAGCAAAAGCCGATTCTACTCGAGTTGGGCGCTTTCCCAAAGTCCGGACCTAAAATAAATGAAAAACAACAGGATAGCGCGGCTGGCCTGTTGCCCACCTTTGAGAGCATAGCGCAATGGCTAGAAGCAAGAGCAGCAATGGCTGGCTGCAGGAACACGTCAACGATCCCTACGTCAACCAGGCGCAGAAAGACGGTTACCGCGCGCGGGCCGCTTACAAGCTGCTGGAAATCAACGACAAGGACAAGCTGATCCGCCCCGGCACGGTGCTGGCCGATCTGGGCTCCACGCCCGGCAGCTGGTCGCAGGTGGCGGCGCGCATCGTCGGCGACGGCGGCAAGGTGTTCGCGCTCGACATCCTGGACATGGACCCGGTGCCCGGCGTCGACTTCATCCAGGGCGACTTCCGCGAGGAAGAGGTGCTGGCGCAATTCGTGCAATTGCTCGGCGGCCGCGAATTGGACCTTGTAATTTCCGATATGGCGCCCAATATGTCAGGCATGAGCGCCATCGACCAGGCCAGGAGTTTCCTGCTGTGCGAGCTGGCGCTGGAATTTGCGCGAGATCATTTGAAACCTGGCGGCCATTTTCTCGTCAAAGTGTTCCAGGGCAGCGATTTCCAAGCCTATCTCAAGTCCATGCGCGAGCTGTTCGACGAGGTAGTCACCCGCAAGCCGAAAGCGTCGCGCGACCGTTCCAGCGAAATTTACCTGCTGGGCAAAGGCCGACGCTGACATAAAGTGGCTCGCGGCGTACAATCAAAGCAAATATCTAGACAAGCAACCAAAAAGTCAGGGCACAGAGGAGTCCGCTACTCGTGAACAATATCGGCAAAAACATCGCGATATGGGTCATCATCGGTTTGGTACTGATGACGGTATTCAATCAGTTCAACAAGCGTCAGGATACCCAGAATCAGCTTGAGTATTCGCAGTTCATCAGCGATGTCGAATCCGGCAAGGTCCAGTCCCTGACCATAGAAGGCCACCCGCTGCGCGGGCAATGGCTGAAAGGCAAGCTGACCGACGGCTCCGCGTTCAGCACCTACGCGCCTTACGACCCGCAGCTGGTCGACGACCTGATCAAAAACAACGTCCGCTTCTCCGCCAAGCCGGAAGAAGAGCCGTCCATGCTGATGAATATTTTCATCAGCTGGTTCCCGATGCTGTTGCTGATCGGCGTCTGGGTGTTCTTCATGCGCCAGATGCAGGGCGGCGGCAAGGGCGGCGCGTTCTCCTTCGGCAAGAGCAAGGCCAGAATGCTGGACCAGGACGCCAACACCGTCACCTTCGCCGACGTCGCAGGTTGCGACGAGGCCAAGGAGGAGGTGAAGGAGATCGTCGATTACCTGCGCGATCCTTCCCGCTACCAGAGCCTGGGCGGCCGCATTCCGCGCGGCATCTTGCTGGCCGGCTCGCCCGGCACCGGCAAGACCTTGCTGGCCAAGGCCATCGCCGGCGAAGCCAAGGTGCCGTTCTTCAGCATCTCCGGTTCCGACTTCGTTGAAATGTTCGTCGGCGTGGGCGCGGCCCGCGTGCGCGACATGTTCGAGCAGGCCAAGAAGAACTCGCCGTGCATCATCTTCATCGACGAGATCGACGCGGTCGGCCGTCAGCGCGGCGCCGGACTCGGCGGCGGCAACGACGAACGCGAACAGACGCTGAACCAATTGCTGGTGGAGATGGATGGTTTCGACACCAATTCCACCGTGATCGTGATCGCCGCGACTAACCGTCCGGACGTGCTGGACCCGGCGTTGCAGCGTCCGGGCCGTTTCGACCGCCAGGTGGTGGTGCCGCTGCCGGACATCCGCGGCCGCGAACAGATTCTGGGCGTGCACATGCGCAAGGTGCCGATCGCCGCCGACGTCAACGCCGAGGTGATCGCGCGCGGCACGCCGGGCTTCTCCGGCGCCGATCTCGCCAACCTGATCAACGAAGCCGCCCTGTTCGCCGCGCGCCGCAACAAGCGCCTGGTGGACATGGAGGATCTGGAGTCCGCCAAGGACAAGATCATGATGGGCGCGGAGCGTCGCAGCATGGTGATGACCGACGAGGAAAAGCGCAATACCGCTTATCACGAGTCCGGCCACGCCGTCGTCGCCAAACTGCTGCCCAAGGCTGACCCGGTGCACAAGGTCACCATCATCCCGCGCGGCCGCGCGCTGGGCGTGACCATGCAGCTGCCGGAGCAGGACCGCTTCGCCTACGACCGCGGTTATCTGCTGGATCGCGTCGCCATTCTGTTCGGCGGCCGCATCGCGGAAGAGCTGTTCATGAATCAGATGACCACCGGCGCTTCCAACGACTTCGAGCGCGCCACGCAAATGGCGCGCGACATGGTGACCCGCTACGGCATGAGCGACAAGCTGGGCCCGATGGTTTACGGCGAGAACGAGGGCGAAGTCTTCCTCGGCCGTTCCATCACCACCCACAAGAATCTGTCCGAAGCCACCATGCAGCAGGTGGACGCTGAAATCCGTCGCATCATCGACGAGCAGTACGCGCTGGCGCGCCGTCTGCTGGAAGAGAACCGCGACAAGGTGGAGGCGATGACCGCCGCGCTGCTGGAATGGGAAACCATAGACGCCGATCAGATCAACGATCTGATGGACGGCAAGCCGCCGCGTCCGCCCAAGCCGGGCGCCGGTTTCGCGGCCAAGCCGCAGGAAGACAAACCGACTCCGCCGGCCGCCGAGCCGACCGCCGATCCGGCGCAGGAAGTCTGAGTCCTTAAGCGACGAAGCCGGGCAAGCCTAGACAGGCTTGCCCGGTTTTTTTGCGACATCCTCCCCCCATCCATGAGTGCAGTCAGATCATGAAACCCTCTTTGCAATGCGGGCGCTTCACGCTCGATCTGTCCCGTCCCTTGGTGATGGGCATTCTGAACGTCACGCCGGACTCCTTCTCCGACGGCGGCCGCTTCAACGCGCTGGACCAGGCTTTGCGCCACGCCGAGCGGATGCTGGCCGAAGGCGCGGCCATTCTAGACATCGGCGGCGAATCGACGCGGCCCAACGCGCCCCATGTCAGCCCGGAGCAGGAGATGGAGAGGGTACTGCCGGTGCTGGAGCGTCTGCGCGATATCGGCGCGCCGCTGTCGCTGGACACCCGCCGCGCGGCGGTGATGCGCGAGGCGCTGGCCTTGGGCGCGGTGGACCTGGTCAACGACGTGTCGGCGCTGGAAGACGCGGGCGCGCTGGAATTGGTGGCGGGCGCGGACGCGGCGATCTGCCTGATGCACAAACAGGGCAATCCGGACACCATGCAGGACCGTCCGGAATACGCGGACGTGGTGGCCGAAGTGGCCGACTACCTGGCGCGGCGCGTCCGGCTGTGTCTGGACGCCGGCGTGACCCGCGAGCGTTTGCTGGTGGACCCCGGCTTCGGTTTTGGCAAGACGCTGGAGCACAATCTGGCCCTGCTGCGCGGCCTGTCCGGGATCGAGCGCGCCGCCGGCGCACCGCTGCTGGTGGGCTTGAGCCGCAAATCCATGCTGGGCGCGATCACCGGCGAAGCGGTGCCGGCGGAGCGCCTGGGCGCCAGCGTGGCCGTGGCGCTGGAGTCGGCGCGGCGCGGCGCGCGTATCATCCGCGTGCACGACGTCAAGGCCACGCATCAGGCCTTGCAAGTGCTGGATGCTGTGGAAAGTTTGAACTGAGCGCGTTGTCTGGCGCACAATAGCCGGCGTAGCGATTACCGCGGTTGGCCTGAAGCCGGCCGGATTCGAGAGAAAAACATGAGCCGTAAATACTTTGGCACCGATGGCGTGCGCGGCGAGGTCGGTCAATTCCCGATCACGCCGGAATTCGTGATGAAACTGGGCTATGCCGCCGGCCGCGTACTGGTCGACCACGACAAGGCGCATCGCCCCACGGTCTTGATCGGCAAGGACACCCGGATTTCCGGCTATATGCTGGAAGCGGCGCTGCAAGCCGGTTTTTCCGCCGCCGGCGTCAATGTGCTGCTGACCGGCCCGTTGCCGACGCCGGGCATCGCCTACCTGACCCGCGCGCTGCGCCTGGAGGCCGGGGTGATGATCTCCGCCTCGCACAATCCCTTCCAGGATAACGGCATCAAGTTCTTCGCCGAAGGCGGCAAGAAACTGGACGACGCCGTCGAACTGGAAATCGAGGCGATGCTGGAGCAGCCGATGGCGACCAATCCGTCCGAAGAGCTGGGCCGGGTGCGCCGCATCGAAGGCGCGGTGGAACGCTACATTGAATTCTGCAAGAGCAGCTTCCCCAACGACCGCGATCTCAAGGGCTTGAAGCTGGTGGTGGATTGCGCCCACGGCGCCACCTACCACGTGGCGCCCAAGGTGTTCCACGAACTGGGCGCCGAGGTGGTGACCATAGGCGGCGAGCCGGACGGCTACAACATCAACGAGAAGGTGGGCGCCACCTATCCCAAGACCTTGCAGGTGGCGGTGCTGGAGCATCACGCCGATTACGGCATCGCGCTGGACGGCGACGGCGACCGCCTGATCATGGTGGACCGCGAGGGCACCGTCTACGATGGCGATCAGCTGATCTACGTGATCGCCAAGGCGCGCGCGGCCAAGGGCGAGCTCAAGGGCGGCGTGGTGGGCACGGTGATGACCAATCTGGCGATGGAACTGGCGCTGAACAAGCAGGGCGTGGCCTTCGGCCGCGCCAAGGTGGGCGACCGCTATGTATTGGAAATGCTGCACGGCCAGGGCTGGCAGGTGGGCGGCGAAGCTTCCGGCCACATCCTGTGCCTGGATTGCCATTCCACCGGCGACGGCATCATCTCCAGCCTGCAAGTGCTGGCCAGTCTGACCGATCTGGGCATGAGCCTGGCCGACGCCTGCAGCGACTGGCAGCCCTATCCGCAGACGCTGATCAATGTCCGCCACAACGGCTGCGACTGGAAGGGCGCGTCCGCGGAAGCGCTGGCCGCCGCCGAACAGGCGCTGCAAGGCCGCGGCCGCGTGGTGTTGCGCCCGTCCGGCACCGAGCCGGTGGTGCGGGTGATGGTGGAGGCCGACGATAAGGCGCTGGCCGATCAGTGGGCGCAATCCATCGCGGCGGCCATCCAGAGAGTCGCCTGATCGCGACAGCCGGCTTGCGCCGGCGTCAGCACGAAAACGCCAGACATTATTTGTTTGGCGTTTTTTTATTGCCTGAATGGGGAAAGAAACGGCGCTTATTGTTTTCAGATGAAACATACAGATAGTGACTTTGCGTGCAACTGTATCTAATGACATCTTTTTGTCATTGCGCACTGGTTAGAATCAGCGCTCCTTACGCTCGTGATGATCCATACCATGAAAACAGCAAACGCATTGAAGGCCTTGAGCCCCATCGCCATGGCAGTGGCGCTGGCGATCCCGGCCCTGGCCCAGGCCGCTTGCGGCGCCGCCGGCGCCACCTTGATCCATGATGTGCAGGGCCGCGTCGTCGGCAGCCCGCTGCAAGGCAAGACCGTCACCGTAGAGGGCGTGGTCAGCGGTGCCTTCACCGGCGCCGGCCAGCTGCGCGGCTTTTATCTGCAGGAAGAGGCGCGGGATCAGGACGCCGATCCGGCCACCTCGGAAGGCGTGTTCGTCTTCCTCGGCAACCTGGCCGCGCCGACGCTCAAGCCTGGCGACGTGGTGCGCGTGACCGGCAAGGTGTCCGAGTACAGCCGCAAGGGCGACGCCGCCAGCGAAACCCAGATCACCCCGGCCAATCTCGCCGCGGTGGAGCAGTGCGCTTACAGCGAGCCGCTGACTTACGCCAGCCTGCGGCTGCCCTTGCAGTCCAGCGCCCAGCTGGAGGCGTTGGCCGGCATGGCCGTGCGCCTGGAAGGCCCGGTCCACGTCGTCGCCAATTACGACTACGGCCGTTACGGCGAACTGACCTTGTCCAGCCGGCCCAGGTTATGGACCGCCACCCAGCGCTTCCTGCCCGGCAGCGCCGAGGCCAAGGCGTTGAGCGAGGCCAATCAGCTGGACAAGCTGACCCTGGACGACGGCTTGCAGATCCAGAACGCCGACGCCTGGCTGCCGGCGCCCGGCGGCCTCTCCGCCAGCCGCACCCTGCGCAGCGGCGACCGTCTGGACGGCGTGACCGGCGTGGTCAGCTACGCCTTCGGCAAATACCGGCTGCAACCGCTGGCCGCGCCGCGCGTCGCGGCCGGCAATCCGCGCCCGGGCGCGCCCAAGCGCCAGCCGGAGAGCGTGCGCTTCGCCAGCTTCAACGTGCTCAACTTCTTCAACGGCGACGGTCAGGGCAAGGGCTTCCCAACCCCGCGCGGCGCCAAGACCCTGCAGGATTTCGAGCGCCAGCGCGCCAAGATCGTGGCGGCGATTCGCCAGCTGGACGCCGACGTGGTGGGCCTGATGGAAATCGAGAACGACGGTTTCGACCGCTATTCGGCGATCCAGGACCTGGTCAACGCCTTGAATCAGGGCCAGCCGCAGCCCAAGCAATACCAGTTCGCTAATCCCGGCCTGCCACAGGTGGGCAGCGACGCGATCACCACCGGCCTGATCTACCGTCCGGCCGCGGTGACGGCGCAAGGCAAGGCCGAGGTCAGGACGATAGGCAATCCGCAGAAGAACCGGCCGGCGCTGCTGCAGACCTTTGTGCTGGACGCCAAGAGCAAGACCCGGGTCACCGTGGCGGTCAATCATCTGAAGTCCAAAGGCAGCAGCTGCGCCGATGTGGTGGTGGACGGCCAGGCCGATGTGGACAAGGGCGACGGCCAGGGCAATTGCAATCTGACCCGGGTGCAGGCGGTGCGCGATCTGATGGCCTGGTACGCCACCCGCCCGCAGCCCGGCCCCAACGACGGCATGTTGTTGCTGGGCGATATGAACTCCTACGCCAAGGAAGATCCGATCCGCGCGTTTGAAAGCGCCGGCTTCAACAATCTGCTGGCGCGCTGGAGCCGCGACGCTTACTCCTATGTGTTCAACGGCGAATCCGGCAATCTGGACCACGCCTTGGCCGACAAGCCGCTGAGCGCCATGGTGCTGGCCGCGGGCGAGTGGCACATCAACGCCGACGAGCCGACGGCGCTGGAGTACAGCAGCGAGTTCAAAAGCGCGGAACAGCAGCAGAAATACTACGCGGCGGACGCCTATCGTTCTTCGGACCATGATCCCCTGTACGTCGACGTGGCGCGCCGCGGCAACGCGGTGGCGGCGGCGGACGAAGGCGGCCTGGCCCTGTTGCTGGGCTTGGGGGCGCTGGGAGCGACGGCGCTGTGGCGCCGCAAGCGCTAAGGTCCATGGCCGGCGGCCGGTCGTTATGGCTGGCCCTGGCCGCGCTGCTGCCGCTGGCCGCGCCCTGGGGCGCGGCGGCTTTGGCCTGGCGCTTCGAGCCGTGGAACGCCGCGGAATGGTGGCGGATACTGAGCGGAGGCTGGGTGCACGCCGACGCGCGCCACGCCTGCCTCAACAGCGCCGCGCTGGCGGCGCTGGCGTGGCTGGGGCGGGATAGGGCGCCCTTGTTGCTGACGCTGGCCTTGGCGGCGCCTCCAGCCATCGCCGCGATGCAATGGCTGTGGCCGGCGCCGCAGGCCTTCGTCGGCGCCTCCGGCCTGGTGTATTGCTGGTGGGCGGCGCTGGCGCTGACGCAGCCGAACTGGCGCGGTCTGTGGCTGGCCGCCTTGTTGGGCCGGCTGGCTTGGCAGAGCCTGTCGCCGGGTAGTTGGAGCGGCGGCGAGCCGGTATTGGTATCGGCGCATTGGAGCGGCGCCGCCTTGGGTTTGCTGGCCGCTTGCTGCTGGCTTCAGTTATGGACGAGGCGCGGTACTCGCGGCGCCACCGCGCACATCAGTTCATAGCCCAGGGTGTCGGCGCCGGCGGCGACTTGTTCAATTGGCACTTGCGGACCCCATAGTTCGACCCGGCTGCCGACGCCGGCTTGCGGCAGCTTGCTCAAATCCACCGCCAGCATGTCCATGGACACCCGGCCGACCGTACCCGTCGGCTGGCCGTCCACCGCGACCGGCGTGCCGTTGTCGGCGATGCGCGGATAGCCATCGGCATAGCCGCAGGCAACGATGCCGACGCGCATTTCGCCTTCGGCCACCAGACGGCGGCCGTAGCCTACGGCGTCGCCGGCCGGCACCTTTTGCACCGCGATGACGCGGCTGCTCAGCGTCATCGCCGCCTGCAGGCCCAGGCCGGCGCCGTCTACGTCGGCGAAGGGCGAACAGCCGTAGAGCACGATGCCGGGGCGCACGACGGCGCCGTGGGTATGCGGGTGGCGGAACAAGGCGGCGGAGTTGGCGGCGCTGACCGGCAAGGCGCTGGGGGCGATCAAGGGCTGGAAGCGTCCCCATTGCTCGGCGACGCCGTAGTCGTCGTCGGCGGTGGCGAAGTGGGTCATCAAGGCGTCGAGGCGCGCGCCGGGCAAGGCGCGCAATTGAGCGAGCGCGGGCGCGGCTTCCGCCGGCGTGAAACCCAGCCGGTTCATGCCGCTATTGATCTTGAGCCAGCAGGAAACCGGCTGTTTGGCGGAACCTTTGGCCAGCCAGCTTATCTGTTGTTGGGAATGTATCGCGCCGCCCAGCCGGTAATGCGCCATCGCCGCGGCCTCTTCGGCGTCGAAGGCGCCTTCCAGCAGCACGATGTCCTGCTGGACGCCGGCTTCGCGCAAGCGGACGGCGTCCTCGATATTGAGCAGGGCGAAGCCGTCGGCGACATCGGCCAGCGCCTGGACCGCGTCGAGCAGGCCATGGCCGTAGGCATTGGCCTTGAGCACGGCGTAGGCCTTGGATTGCGGGGCTTGGGCGCGGGACAGCAGGTAGTTGTGGCGGATGGCGGCGCGGTGGATTTCCACCTGGATAGGGCGAGTCATGTCAAGAAAGTCTGCGTTGGAGGTGTGCTATTATAAGCCCCTGGTGATGTACCCCGATAACGCAGCCGCGCCAGGATCGTCCTGAACGGAGACATGGCGGCAAGCGGAACAAAATGGACACTCTGCAAATACTTCTCGATTTTTTCACTGGCTACGGCTACATCGCCGTATTCACCGTGTTGCTGGTATGCGGTTTCGGCGTGCCGATTCCCGAGGACATCACCTTGGTGGCCGGAGGCATCATTTCCGGCCTCGGCTACACCAATGTGCATTGGATGTTTTTCGTTGGCATGGCCGGGGTGCTGGCCGGCGACGGCATCATGTTCACCGCCGGGCGAGTGTTCGGCAACAGGGTGCTGAAATTCCGGCCGATCGCGCGCATCCTGACCCAGGAGCGTTTCGAGGCGGTGCAGGAAAAGTTCGAAAAATACGGCAATTGGGTGCTGTTCGTCGCCCGTTTCCTGCCTGGGCTGCGTTCCCCCATCTTCATCACCGCCGGCATGACCCGCCGCATTTCCTACTGGCGTTTCCTGGTGATGGACGGCTTCGCCGCGCTGATTTCGGTGCCGGTCTGGGTGTATCTAGGCTATTACGGCGCGGCCAATCGCGAGTGGCTGATGACCATGGTGCACCGCGGTCAGGCCGGTATTCTGGCGGTGGTGGCGGCCTTGCTGCTGGGCGTGGCCTTCGTCTGGATGCGTCGTCGTCGTCAGCATCAGTGCGTGAAGAAATAAGCCCGCGTCGTCCCATAAAAAAAGCTTCCCTGAGGAAGCTTTTTTTACGTTCTTGCGCTCTTGGGTTTCAACCCACTTGCAAGAGCTCCACTTCGAACACCAGGGTGGCGTTGGGCGGGATCACGCCGCCGGCGCCGCGCGCGCCGTAGCCGAGCTCGGCCGGGATGGTCAGCTTGCGCTTGCCGCCCACTTTCATGCCGACCACGCCCTGGTCCCAGCCCTTGATCACATAACCGTCGCCCAGCGGGAAGCTGAACGGCTGGAAGCGGTCCTTGCTGGAATCGAACTTGGTGCCGTCGGTCAGCCAGCCGGTGTAATGCACGGTGACTTCCTGGCCGATGACGGCTTCGGCGCCGTCGCCTATCGCCAGTTCTTCGATAATCAGTTCGCTCATGATATGTCCTTGTCGCGCAAGCGCTGAATGAGGCCCGGCCCGGCGGCGCGGAAGGCGGCGCTCGCCAAGGGCCGTGGCAATCGCGGGATTATAGCAGCCGGACGGCCGGCTTGTGTTTTACGACGCGTGGCGTATAACGGTAAGGATGCGGGGCTGCCTCGCATCGTATCCTTGAGGGGGATTTGTCATGGACGCGACTCACGATATCCCGCGCGACCGCCCGGTTGCGCGCAGGGTGGAAACCTCCCGGCCGTTGCAATGGCTGAAAAAAGGCTTCCGCGACTTTCAAAAAGCCCCGGCCGACTGCCTGTTTTACGGCGCGGTTTTCGTGTTGATGGGGTATTTGCTGACCTTGTACTCCGAGCACTCTCCTGAACTGATCATCACCTTCGCCACCATCTTCCTGTTGGCCGGCCCCTTCCTGGCGATAGGCCTGTACGACATCGCCAAGCAGATGGAGGCTTTCGACGGCCATGGCAGGGTCAAGCTGGCGCACAGCATGGCGGCCTGGCGCGTCAATCTGCCAGCCTTCACCTTGTACGCGGCCTTGCTGGCGGTGCTGGTGTTCGGTTGGTTCCGGGTGTCCTTGCTGATGTTCGCGCTGTTCTACGACACCGCGGCCTTGCCGTCCTTGAACGACATCGTGGCCAACGCCTTCAACCCGGACAATGTCGTCTTCCTGGTGGCCTATTTCGCGGTGGGCTTTGTGTTCGCTCAGGTGGTGTTCTCGGTCAGCGTGGTCTCCATTCCCTTGATGCTGGATAAGGAAGTGGACACGGTCACCGCGATGATCGCCAGTGTGCAGGCGGTGCTGAAGAATGTGCTGACGATGGGGATATGGGCGGCTATCATTGTGGCCTTGAGCGCGGTGGGCTTTGTGACCTATTTCCTGGGCCTGATCATCATCATGCCGGTGCTGGCGCTGGCCAGCTGGCATGCTTACCGCGATTTGATCACCTTTGAGAGATGACTGAATAGCTGATGACCCACTCCGTCGTGTTTCTTGACCGGGACAGCTTGCCTGTCCCGGTTCCGCTTTTGCCGTTCCCGTCCGAATATCACGAGTTCCCCTCCACCAGCGTCGAAGACGCGGCGATGAACTGTTCGGGAGCGGACATTGTTATCACCAACAAGGTGCCGCTGCGGCGGGAAACCCTGGAGCAACTGCCCGGCCTGAAGCTGGTGGCGATCGCCGCCACCGGTTACAACCACGTCGATCTGGACGCCTGTCGCGACTTGGGCATCGCGGTGTGCAATATTCGCCATTACGGCGACGACACCGTGGCCGAACACGCCTTGACCCTGATGCTGGCCCTGGCCAAGAACCTGCCGGCCTACCAGCGCGACGTCGCCGCGGGGGTGTGGCAGCAGTCGCGGCAGTTCTGCCATTTCGGCGCGCCGATCCGAGATTTGCGCGGCGCGACCCTGGGCATCGTCGGCGCGGGCGGCATCGGCCTGCGCCTGGCGGAGCTGGCCGGCGCGCTTGGCATGCAGGTGATGTTCGTCGAACGCAAAGGCGCCAAGGAAGTGCGTTCCGGGCATGTGGCTTTTGCCGAGGCCCTGGCGCAGGCCGATGTGATTTCGCTGCATTGTCCGTTGACCGAGGACACCCGGGACCTGATCGCCCAGCCGGAATTGATCGTGATGAAGCCGGGTGCCTTGTTGATCAATACCGCGCGCGGTGGCCTGGTCAACGAGGAAGATCTGGTGGCCGCGCTCAAGTATGGGCAGTTGGGCGGCGCCGGTTTCGACGTTCTGAGCGAAGAGCCGCCGGTTCACGGCAATCCCTTGCTGAAAACCCGCTTGCCCAATCTGATCATCACCCCTCATATCGGCTGGGCCAGCCGGCAGGCGATGGAGCGTTTGGCCGCGCAGCTGGTGGACAATATCGCCGCTTTCGTAGCGGGCATCGAGCGCAATCGTTTGTTGTGAGTTTGGGGCGTCAAGCCGGCGTAGGCCGGCTTTTTTGGCGGCGTATTTTAAATTATATATTCATATAAATGATTAGATATTTTATTTATTGTTAACTGTTAAAAAACTATTTGCATTTTGTTTATTGTGAGAATAGCATGAGGAGGCTCTTCTGGCTTTGCCAGTACGAGCTGCCCCGCTTGATCGCCGTGGAGGGTTTCCCCCCACGGCTCTTTTTTTGCCTGTTTCGCGGCCATGCAAAACGCCCGGCGGAACCGGGCGTTGGGCTTGAGTCGGCGTCTGCCGGCCGTGCGGCGTCAGTCCGGGACGTCGTTGGGGTTGATGCGAGGCTGTTCCTCCGCCCCCATGCCCAGCTTGCCGCGAATACAGCCGATGTAGCGGTTCACGTCCGGACCGCCGCCATGGCGCTGAGCGTGCCAGATCATTTCGCCCAGACAGTCCATCATCGCGTGTTGCGCCTGATGCTCGCTGCCCAGGCGCAGCGCCAGCTGCGCGTACAGAGAGCGGATGCCGAAGGGCTGGTCTATGGAGCGCTGTTCCTCAATCGCCACATGCAGGCCCAGATGCAGGAAGGGATTGCTCTGGCCCATTTCCGGCGTCCACTCCTGTTCCATATACTGTTCCGGCCGATCCAGAATGGCGTGATACTCCGGGTGGTCTATAAGAATGGGGAGCACCAGTTTTTCCAGGTCGGACAGGTCCGTTCCGGATTTGGATTTCTGCCAGGTGTCGAAGAAGAAGCGCCGGGCGTCCTGCCGGCTGGGATTGAACAACATCGGATAGTGCCTGAGTGGATTCTCGGGAGCGCTCATTATACGAGACGGAGGTGGCCATGACCACGCTTTACGACTTCTCCGCCGCGCGCATAGACGGCAGCGAACAGCCGCTGTCGGCGTACGCCGGCCAAGTGGCGCTAGTGGTGAATACCGCCAGCGAGTGCGGCTACACCCGGCAATACGCCGGCTTGCAGGACTTGCAGCATAGTCTGGGCGGCCGCGGTCTGGCGGTGCTGGGTTTCCCCTGCAATCAGTTCGGCGGCCAGGAGCCGGGCGACGAGGCCGAGATCGAGCGTTTTTGCCGGACGCGTTTCGAGGTGGATTTCCCTCTGTTCGCCAAGGTGGAAGTCAACGGGCCGCGCGCCCATCCGCTGTGGCGTTGGCTGACCCAGGCGGATTCCACCCACCCGCACCCGGTGAAGTGGAACTTCACCAAATTCCTGATCGACGCCAGGGGCAGGGTGGTCAAGCGCTACGAGCCGGCGGTGGAGCCGCATGAATTGCTGGAGGATATCGAGGCCTTGCTGCCTAAAGGCGGCTGAGACCCGCCGCTGGCGGCGGGTCCGGGCGGACATCAGCGCCGGCGGAAAATCACGTCCCACACGCCGTGGCCCAGCTTGATGCCGCGGGCTTCGAACTTGGTCAGCGGGCGGTAGTCCGGGCGCGGCGCGTAGCCGTCGGCGGTGTTGACCAGCTGAGGCTGGCCGCTGAACACCTCCATGATCTGCAGCGCGTAGTCTTCCCAGTCGGTGGCGGCGTGCAGATAGCCGCCCGGCTTGAGCTTGGCGACCAGCTTCTCCACCAGCGGGGCCTGAATCAGGCGGCGCTTGTTGTGGCGCTTCTTGTGCCAGGGGTCGGGGAAGAAAATATGCACGCCGTCCAGGCTGCCGTCGGCCAGCATGTGGTCCAGCACTTCCACCGCGTCGTGGCGGATGATGCGCAGATTGCTCAATTCCTTTTCCGCGATCAGCTTGCACAGATTGCCGACGCCGGGCGAATGCACTTCCACGCCCAGGTAGTCCTGAGCCGGATTGGCGGCGGCGATTTCGGCGGTGGCGCCGCCCATGCCGAAGCCGATTTCCAGGATCTTGGGCGCGGCGCGGCCGAAGGCCTGCTCCAGATCGATGCGCTCGGGGCGGTATTCGATGCCCCAGCGCGGCATGCCTTCGTCCATCGCGCGTTGCTGGCCGGGAGACAGATGGCCTTGGCGCAGCACGAAGCTGCGGATGGCGCGTTGAAATGCCGGATTTTCCATAGAGAAGCCTGCTTAAAAACTCAAAAAAACCGCGATGTTACCGAATCTTGGCCGCCGAAGCGAGCGCGGCGGCGATGCGCTCCGGCGCTTGGGCCAGCGCCGCCAGGTAGTCGGCGGTGTCGGGCCAGCGGGGAGCCGGCAGCAATTCCCGGCGCAAGCGCCGGTTGCTAAGCCGTCTGGACTCCATCATATAAGACCATAGACCAGCGGAAACCCGGGCGCGGACCTCCTCGCGCGACAACAGGGGCGGCAAGGTCAGGTCCAGCGCGGCGGCCAGCCGGCGATACCATTCGCTGATCGGCAGCGGCTGATCGTCGCTGGCGTTGAATACGCGCGGACCGCCGCGGCATTGCAGCAAGGCGGCCACGCAAGCGGCGGCGAGGTCGTCGGCGTGGATGTGATTGCTCCAGCTGTCCTCCTCCGGCCGGATCAGCGGCGTTTGCGAGGCGAAGCGGCTCAGCGGCAGGCGGTCGTCGGCGTAGATGCCCGGCGCGCGCAGCACCGTCAACTGGCAGCCGTGGGCGGCGGCGAAGCCGCGCAAGCAGGTTTCCGCGTCCAGGCGGCGCCAGGCGCGGTCATTGTGCGGGCGGAGGCGGGCGCCTTCGTCCAGCAAAGCCCCGTCGGCATTGCCGTACACGCCGCTGGTGCTGATATAGACTAGACGCTGTGGTATCCTGCAACCTTTTGCCAACGCAGACAACAACTTGCGCATGCGCAAGTCCTTGCGGCCGATTTCCTGGGGGGGAGCGGTCAGCAGCAGATCGTCGGCCAGGCCGGCCAAACGGCGCAAAGCGCGGGGGTCGTCCAGATCGCCCCGGATGGGCGTGACGCCCTGGCGGCGCAGCGCTTCCGCGCTAGCGTTGGAACGGCACAGCGCCAGCACCCGCCAGCGGCGGGTCAGTTCCGGCAGGGCGCGGCGCGCGACATCGCCGGCGCCGATGATCATTAAGGTTCGCATGATGCGCATTTTAGCCAGATATTGAGTAGAGGAAACAGATGACAGCGCAGGTGAAAGTGCTCCCCAGCGGGCATACATTTGGCGTCGAGCCGCATGAAACCGTATTGGAAGCGGCGTTGCGCCAGGGCGTGGGCCTGCCTTACGGCTGCCGCGACGGCGCGTGCGGCGCCTGCAAAGGCAAGGTGGTGGAAGGCGAAGTGAGCCAGGACGGTTTCCAGGAAAAGGCCTTGACCGAGGCCGAACGCGCCCAGGGCATGGCGCTGTTCTGTTGCGCCCGCCCCAAGGGCGACATCGCCATCGAGGCGCGCGAAGTGGCCGGCGCCGGCGATATCCAGATCAAGACCTTGCCGTGCCGCGTAGAGAAAATCGAAAAAATCCACGACGTGGCGGTGCTCAAGCTCAAGCTGCCGGTGTCCGAGCGCTTGCAGTTCAAGGCTGGCCAATACATCGACATCCTGATGAAGGACGGCAAGAAGCGCAGTTTCTCCATCGCCAACGCGCCGCATGACGACGCTTTCCTGGAACTGCATATCCGCAATCAGCCGGGCGGCTCTTTTTCCGAGTATGTGTTCAGTCAGATGAAGGAGCGCGAGATCATGCGCTTCAAAGGCCCGCTGGGCTCTTTCTTCCTGCGCGAGGATTCCGACAAGCCCATTCTCTTCGTGGCCAGCGGCACCGGCTTCGCGCCGGTCAAGGGCATCATCGAGCACGCGATTCATAGCGGCATCCAGCGCGAGATGGTGTTCTACTGGGGCGCGCGCACCAAGGCGGATCTTTACATGGCGGATCTGGCCGGCGCCTGGCAGGCGCAGCATCCCAACATCACCTTCATCCCCGTGCTGTCCGACGCGCTGCCGGGCGACGAGTGGGCGGGCCGCACCGGTTTTGTTCACCAGGCGGTGCTGGAGGATTTCGACGATCTGGCCGGCTATCAGGTTTACGCCTGCGGCGCGCCGCTGATGGTGGAGGCTGCGCACGGCAGCTTCACCCGCGAGCGCGGCTTGCCGGAAGACGAGTTCTTCTCCGACGCCTTCTTCCTGTCCAAGGACATGGGCGGCAGCAAGTGAACACGCCGGCGAGACAGGGATGACGTAAGCCGATTTTTTCAGCTGAACTGATTCGAACTGTATCGCCTGACGCACAACTGTAATGATATAAGTTGCTGATTTTTAGGAAATGAGCCCTTGGCGCGAGCCAGGGGCTTTTTATTTGTCTTGCATCAAACTTGGGGGTCATGCCATTTGATTTGCGTCAATGGACGGGCCGCCCAACTGGCTAAGATGAGGATCAAGAAACCTATATGGGGCGTGGCCCCGGAAAAGGAGTGGCGATGGAACTTCTGACTCTTCTTCTTTCCGACGATGTCGGCATTTTAAGCTTGGTGACCATTGTGGTGACCACCTTGGTGGTGCTGGGCGCTCTGGTGGCGATTTTCAAGAACGTGAAAAAACCGGAGTGAGCGCCTGGGCAAACAGGATGTGTTTATCCTCTTGATGTGTGTGTTGGTGGATGCGGTGGTGGGCCGCATCCACTTTTTTTTGCCCGCAATTGCCGTGGCTGGTCTGCCTTATTCTCCGTCTCCTCTCTCTATCTTTATCTCACTGCTTCTTTGTCCCGTCTCTTTTGGCCGTTTGCGGCTCTTCTCTATTGGACGCGTTCAGACAATCTGATATTGCGTTTTATTTTTAATAAAAATTAAATACAAAATTAATTAAATGTTTTGTGCGCAGCACAATTGTTAGTTCTGCCAATTGTGTCTGGGGCTTCTATAAAGCTTTTGTTCTAATGTCGGGATGGGGCGAATGGAGCGGGAGGACGCTATTTGACGCAGGTCAAACGGATGTTCGACTGTTCTGGCGATCACTAAATCCGGGGTATACCATTGTCTCAGATGATAAGAATTTAATTATATAACAACAGATTTGCAGGTTAATGTACTCTCACGGAGAACGAAAATGTCTACGGAAACTGAAACCCAAGGCGGCGGCGCTCCCAAGCTCAAGCTTGGCGCGCTGACCGCTCTGGTGGTGGGCTCCATGATCGGCGGCGGCATCTTCTCGCTACCGCAGAATATGGCGGCGGGCGCCGGAGCCGGCGCCATCTTGATCGGTTGGGTGATTACCTTCTTCGGGATGTTGACTCTGGCATTCGCCTTTCAGATGCTGGCCAATCGCAAACCGGAAGTGGAGGGCGGCGTCTACGGCTACGCCAAGGCGGGTTTCGGCAACTATATGGGCTTCAACTCGGCCTGGGGTTACTGGATTTCGGCCTGGATCGGCAACGTATCCTACTTTGTGGTGATGTTCTCGGCGCTGGCCTTCTGGTTCCCGGTGTTCGGCGAAGGCAATACCACCACCGCCATCGTCTGCGCGTCCATTCTGTTGTGGGCCTTGCACTTCCTGGTGTTGCGCGGCGTGCACGGCGCGGCCTTCATCAACACCATCACCACCGTGGCCAAACTGGTGCCGCTGGCGCTGTTCATCCTGCTGGTCATTTTCGCCTTCAAAGTGGATACCTTTAATCTGGACTTCTGGGGCTCGGCCAAACTCGGCTCGGTCGTCGATCAAGTCAAGAGCACCATGTTGGTGACGGTATGGGTGTTCATCGGCATCGAAGGCGCGTCGATGTTCTCCAGCCGTGCGGAAAACATGAAAGAAGTGGGCAAGGCCACCGTGATCGGCTTCCTGCTGACCATCGCCCTGCTGGTTGCGGTATCGGTGCTGTCGCTGGGCGTGATGTCGCAAACTGAACTGGCCGCGCTGAAGAACCCGTCCACCGCCTATGTGCTGGAAAAAGCCATCGGCCCCTGGGGCGCCAATCTGATGAACGCCGGTCTGGTGATCTCGGTGGGTGGCGCGCTGCTGGCCTGGACGCTGCTGGCTTCCGAAGCGCCCTACCTGGCGGGCAAAGACGGCGTGATGCCCAAAGTGTTCGGCACCACCAACGCCAATGGCTCCCCGGCCGCCTCGCTGTGGCTGACCAACGGCCTGATCCAACTGTTCCTGATCATCACGCTGTTCAGTTCCGCGGGCTACCTGGCGCTGCTGTCGCTGGCTACCTCGATGATTCTGATTCCTTACCTGTTGTGCTCCGGCTACGCCTTGCTGGTGGCCAAGCGCGGCGAGGGCTACGCCCAGGGCGAATCCAGCGGCAAAGAGTTCAGCATCGCCGCCGTCGCCTCGGTCTACGGCGTCTGGCTGATCTACGCCGCCGGCCTGAAGTATCTGTTCCTGTCCATGGTGCTGTACGCCCCGGGCCTGCTGTTCTACCTGTGGGCTCGCAAGGAGCGCGGCGAGAAAGCGTTCACCGGCGCCGAGGCGGTACTGGCTGCGCTGATTGTAGTGGCGGGCTTGTTCGCCGCCTACGAACTGGCTACCGGAGCGCTGACGCTCTAAGCCGGAACCTTGTAAGAAGATTACCGGAGGCGCGCGAGATCCACGGGCCTCCACCAGCTCCCCCAATATCATTAAGGAGTTTGTCATGACCAAGTTTGGTGTTCATTCCGAGTGCGGCAAGTTGCGAACTGTGATGGTGTGCCGTCCCGGCCTGGCGCATAAGCGCCTGACCCCGGACAACTGCCACGGCCTGTTGTTCGATGACGTGATCTGGGTGGAACGCGCACAGAAAGACCATGCTTACATGGTTGAGCAAATGCGCTCCCGCGGCATCGAAGTGGTGGAGGTGCACGACGCGCTGGCCAAGGTCTTGGACGACAAAGCTTCCCGTGCCTGGATTCTGGACCGCAAGGTCAAGGCCGACAACGTAGGTATCGGCATGTTGCGCGATCTGCGCAGCTGGCTGGACGAAATGCCGTCTTCGCAACTGGCCGAGCATCTGGTGGGCGGCATCGCCAAATTCGAACTGCCGTTCGACCCGAAAGGCCTGTTCGGCGGCTACCTGGACCAATCCGAATTCGTGCTGCCGCCGGTGCCGAACAGCCTGTTCCAGCGCGACCCGTCTTGCTGGATTTATGAAGGCGTGACGCTGAACCCGATGTACTGGCCGGCGCGTCGTCAGGAAACCCTGATCCTGCAATCCATCTACAAATTCCACCCGATGTTCGCCGGCAAGGTGAAAGTATGGTGGGGCGATTGCGACCAGGAACACGGCCCGGCCACGCTGGAAGGCGGCGACGTGATGCCTATCGGCAACGGCGTGGTCCTGATCGGCATGGGCGAGCGCACCAGCCCGCAGGCGGTGGTGCAAGTGGCCAAGCGCGTGCTGGGCAAGGAAGGCGGCGCCACTCGCGTAATCGCTTGCCAGATGCCTAAGTCCCGTGCGGCGATGCACCTGGATACCGTGTTCAGCTTCCTCGACATCGATCTCTTGTCGCTGTTCCCGGACGTGGTGGACGACATCACTTGCACCAGCATGTACGTTGGCGACCGCGAAGGCGAAATCCGCTTCGAACGCCACGAAGGCGTGCATCTGGTGGAAGTGGTGCGCCAGGCGCTGGGTCTCAAGGAAATCCGCGTGATCCAGACCGGCGGCGACGCCTACCAGCGCGAACGCGAACAGTGGGACGACGGCAACAACGTGGTGGCGCTGGATCGCCGCGTGGTGGTGGCCTACGACCGCAACACCTACACCAACCGCCTGATGCGCGAGCATGGCGTGGAAGTGATCGAGATTCCGGCTTCCGAGCTGGGCCGCGGCCGCGGCGGCGGTCACTGCATGACCTGCCCGATCACTCGCGACGAAGTGAAACTGTAATTCAGCTGTAGTGTCCCGGCCGCAGGCGCGGCCGGGAGGAAAACCCAAGATTCATGTGCAAAAAGACAGGTTGACCGCCGGTTTCCCCGGAAACGACGGCCGGCTTGCCCAGACTCTAATCAGGAGCAATATCATGGCTTTCAATCTGCGCAACCGTAACTTCCTCCGCATGCTGGACTTCACCCCGCGCGAAATCCGCTACATGCTCGACCTGGCCCGCGACCTGAAGCGCGCCAAGTACACCGGCACCGAACAGCAGCATCTGAAGGGCAAGAACATCGCCCTGATCTTTGAAAAAACCTCCACCCGCACCCGCTGCGCGTTTGAAGTGGCTTGCTACGACCAGGGCGCCAACGTGACTTACCTTGGGCCGTCCGGTTCGCAAATCGGCATCAAGGAATCGATGAAGGACACCGCTCGCGTGTTGGGCCGCATGTACGACGCGATCGAATACCGCGGCTTCGACCAGCACATGGTGGAAACCGAGCTGGCCAAGTTCGCCGGCGTGCCGGTATACAACGGTCTGACCGATGAATGGCACCCGACCCAGATGCTGGCCGACGTGCTGACCATGTGGGAAAACAGCGACAAGCCCATCTCCCAGATCAGCTACACCTATCTGGGCGACGCCCGCAACAATATGGGCAACTCCCTGCTGGTGATCGGCGCCAAACTGGGCATGGACGTGCGCATCGGCGCGCCCAAGCACCTGTGGCCGACCGACGAACTGGTGGCTCAGTGCCGCGAAATCGCCGCCAAGACCGGTGCACGCATCACGCTGACCGAGGATGCCAAAGCGGCGGTCAAGGGCACCGACTTCATCCACACCGACGTATGGGTATCCATGGGCGAGCCGGCCGAAGTCTGGGCCGAACGCATCAAGCTGCTGAAGCCTTACCAAGTGAACGCCGCGTTGATGGCCGCCGCCGAGAACCTGCAAGTGAAGTTCATGCACTGCCTGCCGGCCTACCACAACAGCGAAACCAAGGTGGGCAAGGAAATCGCCGCGCAATATCCGGACCTGGCCAACGGTATCGAAGTGACTGAGGACGTGTTCGAGTCCGAAGCTTGCATCGCTTTCGAACAGGCCGAAAACCGCATGCACACCATCAAGGCCATCCTGGTGGCCACGCTGGGCGATTGATCCGGCCCTAGGCATCCCTAGCTGCACTTTGCCGGCCAAGGCTTCCCTGACCGGGAACCTTGGCCGGTTTCACATCAAGCACGCGGCTCGCCGTCGCAGACGGCGGGCGCGGCAATAGCGAGGAATAGAATATGCGAGTCGTCGTAGCTCTGGGCGGCAATGCCCTGCAACGTCGCGGCGAGGCCATGACCGCCGACAACCAGCGCGCCAACGTCAAAGTGGCCGCCGAACAACTGGCCGGCGTGACCCGGCTGGGCCACAACCTGGTGATGTGCCACGGCAACGGGCCGCAAGTGGGCCTGCTGGGCCTGCAGAACGACGCCTACGCCCGCCACGTGGACGAAAAAGTGACGCCCTATCCGCTGGACGTGCTGGGCGCGCAGACCGAAGGCATGATCGGCTACATGGTTGAGCAGGAACTGGGCAATGTGCTGCCCTTCGAAGTGCCGATCGCCACCATCCTGACCCAGACCGAAGTGGACGCCAAGGACCCGGCCTTCAAGAATCCGACCAAATTCGTCGGCCCGGTTTACAGCAAGGAAGAGGCGGACAAGCTGGCCGCGGAAAAAGGCTGGACGGTGAAGGCCGACGGCGAATACTTCCGCCGCGTGGTGCCCAGCCCGAAACCGAAGCGCATCTTCGAAATGCGCCCGATCAAGTGGCTGATCGAAAAAGGCGTGGTGGTGATCGCCGCCGGCGGCGGCGGCATCCCCACCATGTACGAGGGCGACAAGCTGGTGGGCGTGGAAGCGGTGATCGACAAGGATCTGGCTTCCGCCTTGCTGGCGCGTGAAATCGACGCCGATTACTTCGTGATCGCCACCGACGTGAAGAGCGTATTCATCGGTTGGGGCACGCCGGAAGCCAAGGCGATCAAGCAGGCGCATCCGGACGAGATGGACAAACTGGGTTTCGCCGCCGGCTCGATGGGCCCGAAAGTGGAGGCGGCTTGCGAGTTTGCCCGTCTGACCGGCAAGAAGGCCGTGATCGGCGCGCTGGAAGACATCGAGAAAATCGTCAAGGGCGAGGCCGGCACGGTGATCTCCACCGAGCAGGCCGGCATCAGCTGGTATTGATGCCGTTTTTGCTTAGCCAAGCGTCAAGGGCTGCCGTCAGGCAGCCCTTTTTTATTGGCGGCGTCTAGCCCAGCAGCTTGCCGCGGTGCTGGCGGAGGAGGTCCTGCCCGGCTTGATAGCCGATCTGGTAGAGCTGGGACAGATTGGAGTGCGACCAGTCCAGCTCCTCGGCGCGGCGTTGCGGGTCAATCAGCTGGTCGAACTGGATCTTCAGCACCTCGGTGCGCGGCCGGCCTTGCTCATCCTTATTGTGCAAGGCTTCGAACAGCTTCAGGTCGTCGCGCGCGATTTCGGTCAGCGGGGTGATGATGGATTGCACCCAGGCGTCGTAAAGGCCGCGCGGCGGATGCAGGAGCCGGTCGCTGCCCAGCACATCGAACACCAGGGTGTAGTCGATGTGAGGATGATCGCGGAACAATTGCTTGAAGTTCAGTGTGTCTATGGCCGCGCCTTCGATGTAATCGCCGTCGGCCAGCGGATACGGCGGGTAGATGAAGGGAAAGGACAGCGCGGCCAGGAAGTGTTCGTGACCGATCTCGCTCTTGTCCCAGCAACGCATCTCGCCGCGGCTGATGTTGTAGGCGTTCAGGTAGAACTGCGGCGCAATGGTCTTGAGGCGGTCGAAATCCACGATCTCCTCGATGAAGGGCACGTGCGCGCACAGGCCTTGGCTGTTGGGGCCCAGATCGCTGGGGCAGAGCGTGGCCAGCAGCAGCGATGTCCAGTCGGCCAGCAGACGCTGCCAAGGCCCTTGATCGGCCTGTTGTTGAATGCTCTGCAACAGGGGGTTCTGGCTTTGCCAGCTGCGCCACAGGTCGGCGGCCGGGCCGGGTTTGTTGAACACCTTGTAGTTGATCGGCAGCAGCCGGTAAATCGGATCGGATACGCCGAGATCGGCCAGCCGCCGCAAATTGTCCAGCGGCGAGCCCTTGCGCGGCGCCGCGTACAAGAGGCCGACGATGGCGCCGGCGCCGGAGGTGGAGATGATGTCGAATTCGACGCCGGCCTCCATCAGCGCGACCAGCGCGCCGGCCATCAAGGTTGCGTTGGGCGCGCCGCCGCCCAAGACCAGCGCGATGCTGGGCCTGTTTGCTTTTGCCATCGGAGTCCTCGTCGAGAGAGTGGCCGGTTGTTGGAACCGGTTGGGAGTATGATTTAGTTCAATGTCATTGTTGCTGTTGAATTATGGATGCCAAGGCGTATTTTGCAACGCAATATGGTGTCAGTAATGACATTCTGATTTGTTGCGAGAAAGCCGCAGTGACAGTGATTTGTCATTGGGTAATGAAAGATACCTTGCGGTACAAGGTAGTGGTTTGTATAGTGCAATCACAAGCAGATCGATGCCTTGGTCCGTCTAGCTATCTTGCAATGCAAGGTAGCTGAGTGGAAAGGACCGGGCGGTTTCAAGGAAGGCAAGATGAAAACCCAGTTGAAGAAGGGGACCCTGGACATGTGCGTATTGGCGGTATTGGCCCAGTCCGACAGCTATGCCTACGAATTGGTCAGCACTTTGTCGCGCACGATGGAAATCAGCGAAGGGACGATCTATCCGTTGATGCGCAGGCTGCAGAACGAATCCTGGGTCAGCACCTATCTGGTGGAGTCGGCGTCCGGGCCGTCGCGTAAATATTACACGCTGACCGAGGCGGGCAAACGGGAGTTGGAATTGATGCGGCGCGAGTGGCAGGAATTCGTCAGCGAAGTGGACAGCGTGCTGAGCCGCCTGCCGGCGGCCGGCCAGCCGGGAGAACAACAAGCATGAACCGCAAAGCGTTTTTGGCGCAATTGGAACAGGCCCTGGCGGGGATGCCGGCCGAGGAAATCCGTGAAATCGTCGCCGACTACCAAGAGTACTTCAGCGACGCGCAAGAAGCCGGCCGCGACGAGGACGAGGTGGTCGCCGCCCTGGGCAGCCCGCAGAAGCTGGCCAAGGAACTGAAGGCGCAGGCGCATTACCGCCAATGGGAAAGCCATCGTTCCTTCGGCAATTTGATGAGGGTGGTGGCTTCGGTCGCCGGCCTGGGCGTGCTGAACTTCTTCCTGGCGCTGCCCTTCATGATCTACCTGCTATGCCTGTCCATAGGCTATATGGTGTCCGGCAGCCTGTTGATCGCCGGCGTGGCGCTGGTGGCGGCCTGGGGCGGCAACAGCCTGTTCGGCTGGCCGGAACTGGAGCCCAGCCTGTCGCCCGAGAACGGCAAGATCGAGTTCAAGCTTCAAGCCGACGGGGAGCCGGTCCACGGCGTGAGCCTGAAGCAGGGGAGGCTGTTGCTGACGCTGGAGGAGGATGAAACCGCCAGCCTGAAGTTGCGTAGCGGAGAGCCGGTCAGGGTCAGCTACGACGGCGGCGAGTTGAAAGTGGACGCCAGCAATCCGGCGGCGCGGCAAACGATCAAACGCGAGGGCGAACGCTCCGTCAGCCTGGAGCGCGGCCAGCTGAGCGCGCTGACGCTGGTTTCGGACGGCGGCGACAGCATGGTGCTGGCGCAGGATGGGGATGGCCGTTCGCTGCGTTGGCGGATGATCTCGGCGCAAGCCTCCGCCGCCGTCGGCGAAGCCGAAGAAGCCGGCGATCTGGTGTTGAACGACGGCGAGAGCTCGCTGGTGATCAAGGATAACCGGCTGTCGCTGAAGGACGGCAAGGACCATATCGAGATCGACGGCATTCCGGGCTTGTCGCTGCAGGGGTCGGCGGCGGTCAGCGGCCTGGTGCTGTTATTGGTTGGCGGATTGGGGCTGGTGTTCTGCGTATGGCTGACGCGGCTGACCTGGCGCGGGCTGGTGCGTTACGTCCGTTATCAGATCGACTTGGTGGCGGGCAGGGGCTTGGGCGGCAACGCGGTGTGAGGAGTGGTGTTTTTGACCGGACTTGGGAGAGAAACATGAAACACGATGCATGCATTCAACAATTGCAGCTGACCATGGAGCGCTTGCCCGAAGCCGAGCTGCGCAAGATTCTCAGCGACTATCGCGAATACATTCGCGAGGCGGTGGCCGATCAGCGCAATGAGAGCCGCCTGATCGCCGCGTGGGCGGATTCGCGGCGGACCGTTTCGATTCTTGCGCGCAAAGGCTCGCTGAGCGCTCAGTGGGCGCGCTTGGCCCGCCACGCGGTGGGCGGGATGGCGGCCGCTTGCGGTGTGATCGCGATGTACTGGTTGTTCATGCAGTGAGGAAAACCGCCGCCGCCGGCCAAGGCGGCGGCTTCTACTTGGGAAAGGGGTGCGTGATGAGGCGTGGGATAGTGCGCTTGCTGGCATTGACGGGGCTGATGGGCGGCGGAGCGGCTTACGCGGCGGAAGCGCCGATTGAAAAGCTGGTGATCAACGGCGACGCGGCCGTGCTCAAGCTGAGCGCGGACGACAAGCGGCCGTATCAGCTGGACCTGAACAAAAGCAATTGGGACGCCAAGCAGTGCAGCGCCCTGGTGCGGCGCGCAGGCGGCGTGGTCACGATCACGGTCAAGCTCAACGACAAGCTGTTGGGCAGCAGTTGCGGGTTGGAGATCGCCGGCAATCTGAAGCCGGGCAAACAGGTGGAATTGGGGCTGGCCGCGGTCAAGGGGTCGATCCGCGGCGCGTATTCGGCGATCCGGGTGGACAGCCGGGCGGTGGATCTAACGCTGGACGGCAAAGCCGCCAGCCTGTCCATGTCCGCCGACGCGATCAGGGCGCAGGCCAAGGGCGCTTACGACAAGCTGGCGCTCAAGGGGCAGGCGCTGACCTTGGGTTTCGAAGGCAGCAGCCGCGACATGGTTTTTGACGGCCAGGCGGTGAAGGCGAAGGTGAAGCTGACCGACGCCAAGCCCAGCGGCTCCTTGTCGCTGGACGCCACCACCGGCAAGTTGTCGCTGACGCTGCCCAAGTCCGCAACGCTGCAATACGAGGTGCGCGGCACGGCGGCCTCGGTGGACAGCAAGCTGCCCAGCACCGCCGGCGCGCCGCTGAAGCTGAGTGCGCGCGGGCAGGCGCTGAAAGTGGCGGTGGAGGCGGATTAAGACGCGGCCAAACAAAAACGGAGCTCGAGGGCTCCGTTCGCTTGGCCGACGAATCCGGCTCAGTAAGCGCAGACGGTGAACAACTCCAGGCCGCCGTCGCGCACCAGCTTGCCGCCGCCCAGTTCGGGCAGTTCGATGATGGCGGCGGCTTCCAGCACGTCGGCGCCCATGCGCTTCAGCAGCTTGTAGCCAGCCATCATGGTGCCGCCGGTGGCGACCAGATCGTCAATCAGGATGACGCGGTCGCCCGGCTTGCAGGCGTCGGTGTGCATTTCCACCGCGGCGTTGCCGTATTCCAGCTCGTACTCCTCCTCCACCGTGGTGAAGGGCAGCTTGCCGCGTTTGCGGATGGGCACGAAGCCTACGTTCAACTCGTAAGCCAGCACCGAACCGATGATGAAGCCGCGCGCGTCCAGGCCCGCCACCAGGTCCACTTTCTCCATCATGTAACGATGCACATAGATGTCGATCAGCATGCGGAAGGTTTTGGGGTTCTGCAGCAGCGGGGTGATGTCGCGGAACATCACGCCTTGTTGCGGCCAGTTGGGCACAGTGCGGATCCAGCCTTTCAGATAGCTGGAGTAGTCGAGATTGCTAAGGTTTTCCATGGCCTTATTGTACTTCGAAATAAAGAGAGTCGCCGCGCGCCCCACAAGAAAAAGCCCGCCGCGCAGCGCGGCAGGCTAGGAGTCCGCATCAATTATTGACGTTTCAGTGGAAGAAAGCCAGCTTGAAGATCCACAGCGCGGCGATCACCAGCACCGGCGGCTTCAGGTCGGAGAAACGGCCGGCCAGAATCTTGATCACCGCGTAGCTGATGAAGCCGAAGGCGATGCCGTCGGCGATGGAGAAGGTGAAGGGCATCGCCAGCGCGGTCATCACCGCCGGCGCGGATTCGGTCAGATCGCTCCAGTCGATCTCGGCCAGGCCGCGCGCCATCAGCACCGCCACATAGCACAGCGCGGGCGCGGTGGCGTAGGCGGGCACGGTGGCGGCCAGCGGCGACAGCCACAGCGAGGCCAGGAACAGCAGCGCCACCACCATGGCGGTCAGGCCGGTGCGGCCGCCCACGGCGGTGCCGGCGGCGGACTCGACATAGGCGGTGGTGGACGAAGTGCCCATTACCGCGCCGGCGGTGATCGCCACCGAGTCGGCCAGCAGTGCGCGCTTCAGGCGCGGCAGCTTGCCGTCCTTGTCCAGCAGGCCGGCGCGGTGAGACACGCCCACCAGGGTGCCGGTGGTGTCGAACAGGTCGACGAAGAAGAAGACAAAGATCACGCCGATCAGGCCGGCTTGCAAGGCGCCGGCGATATCCATCTGCATGAAGGTGGGCGCCATGCTCGGTACCGGCGCCACCACGCCCTTGAACGGAGACAGGCCCATGGCGATGGACAGCACCGTCACCACCAGGATGCCGATGATGATGGAGCCCGGCACCTTGCGGTATTCCAGCGCCACGATCAGGAAGAAGCCCAGAATGGCCAGCAGGGTGGTGGGCTTGTGGATGTCGCCCAGGGTCAGATAGGTTTCTGGGTGCGGCGCGATCACGCCGGCGTTCTTCAGCGCGATGATGGCGAGGAACATGCCGACGCCGGCGGAAATGGCGAATTTCAGCGACTGCGGGATGGCGTTGACGATGGCCTCGCGCACGCGGAACAGGCTGACCGCCAGGAACACGATGCCGGAGATGAACACCGCGCCCAGCGCGGTTTCCCAGGACAGCCCCATGCCCTTGACCACGCTGAAGGTGAAGTAGGCGTTCAAGCCCATGCCTGGCGCCAGCGCGATCGGGTAATTGGCCACCAGGCCCATGATGGCGGTGCCCAGCGCCGCGGCCAGACAGGTGGCGACGAAGACGGCGTTCAGGTCCATGCCGGTGCTCGACAGGATCAGCGGGTTGACCAGGATGATGTAAGCCATGGTCAAGAAGGTGGTAAAGCCGGCGATGACTTCGGTCTTCACCGTGGTGCCGTTTTCTTTCAGCTTGAAGAAGCTGTCAAGGAATTGCATGGCGAAACGCGCTCCAAAGGAGATAGGTAGGAAAAAAACCAGCCATTTTATTCAGCCTGAAGAGATTTGCCTAAATCTTGACGTGAAAATAACTTGGCGATTAACAGCCGGTACGCGCTTATGGTATTCTGGAGAATTACTCATTTGGCAGGAAGTACCTTTCATGAGCCAGCCAACCGGTAATATTTTTATCGTGGTCGCTCCTTCCGGCGCGGGGAAAACCTCGCTAGTGGCGGCCTTGCTCCAGGCGGAGCCGTCTGTGGAACTGTCCATTTCTTATAGCACGCGCGCGCCGCGCAAGGGCGAAGAGGACGGCAAGCATTACCACTTCGTCGATCAGGCCACGTTCAAGTCCATGATCGAACGCGGCGATTTTCTCGAGTACGCGGAAGTCTACGGCAACTACTACGGCACCAGCGCGCCGTGGATACGCAGCCGCCTGGCCGTGGGGCAGGACATTCTGCTGGAGATAGACTGGCAGGGCGCCGAGCAAGTGCGCAAGGCCTTCCCCGAGGCGATAGGCATTTTCATCGCGCCGCCGTCGATAGAAGAGCTGGAGCGCCGCCTGCGCGGACGCGCCACCGACAGCGAGGAAGTGATCCGCCGCCGGCTGGCTTCCGCCCGCGCCGAGATCGACAAGATCGCCGAATACGACTACATCGTGGTCAACGACGATTTCGAGCGCGCCCGCCTCGACCTGATCAGCGTCGTGCGCGCCAATCGGCTGCGCAGCGCCATCCAATGCCGCAAGCTGGCGACGATGCTGGCGCGGATGGGACAGACCGGCTGATCCGACCGTTTGTTGGTGAGTCGACTAAAATTTAGATATAGTGATCCCTCTGGGCGTTGCCGCGGCCGCAAGAACGGCGACCGACAACGCCCTTGGCAACTTTGAAGAAAGAAAGCACATGGCCCGTATTACTGTTGACGATTGCCTGGACCGCATCCAGAACCGTTTCGACCTGACCCTGGCCGCCGCCTACCGCGCGCGCCAAGTGGCTTCCGGCGCCAGCCCCTTCGTTGAAGCCGGCCGCCATAAGCCCACCGTCGTCGCGCTGCGTGAAATCGCCGCCGGCCACGTCGGCAAGGAAGTTCTGAGCCGCGGCAAAGCCTGATTGCAAGTGGGTGGTGGGTTATGGCAACCGGCATCGAGGATGAAATCGACTACGACGCCCTGATCGACAGCGAAGCGCAAGCGTTCTTCGAGTCTGTCGCGCGTTATCTCAAGCCGGAGGACGTCCAGCTGTTGCGGCAGGCTTTCGAAGTCAGCCGCGCGGCGCACGAAGGGCAGACCCGCAAGAGCGGCGAACCCTATATCACCCACCCGCTGGCGGTGGCCTGCATGTTGGCCGAGTGGCGGCTGGACGTGCAGGGCCTCGCCGCCGCCTTGCTGCACGATGTGCTGGAAGACACCGGCGTCACCAAGCCGACGCTGATCGAAAAGTTCGGCAAGATCATCGCCGATCTGGTGGACGGCCTCTCCAAGCTGGAGCGGCTGGAATACCAGACCAAGGAAACCGCGCAGGC
This sequence comes from Chromobacterium sp. HL1, assembly GCF_057418835.1. Classification (NCBI taxonomy): domain Bacteria; kingdom Pseudomonadati; phylum Pseudomonadota; class Betaproteobacteria; order Neisseriales; family Chromobacteriaceae; genus Chromobacterium; species Chromobacterium sp. HL1. The sequence goes on along the minus strand of NZ_CP162399.1, from coordinate 3,975,395 downwards.
GGAAAGCTTCCGCAAAATGGTGCTGGCGATGGCGCGCGACATCCGCGTCATCATCGTCAAGCTGGCGGACCGGCTGCACAATATGCGCACGCTGGATTCGATGCGCGAGGACAAGCGCCGCCGCATCGCGCTGGAAACCTTGGAAATCTACGCGCCGATCGCCAACCGCATCGGCCTGAACAAGGTTTACCGCGAACTCCAGGACCTGGCGTTCAAGCATCTGCACCCGCATCGCTACGGCGTGTTGTCCAAGGCGGTGCGCGCCGCGCGCGGCAATCGCCGCGAAGTGGTCACCAAGATCCTGCAATCCGTCAGCCAGAAGCTGGTGCAGAGCAATATCGAAGCCACCATCAAGGGGCGGGAGAAAAACCTCTACAGCATCTACAAGAAAATGCAGGAAAAACACCTGTCGTTTTCCGAGGTGCTGGACATCTACGGCTTCCGTGTCGTCGTCAACGACATTCCCGGCTGTTATCTGGCCCTGGGCGCGCTGCACAGCCTGTACAAGCCGATTCCCGGCAAATTCAAGGATTACATCGCCATTCCCAAGGGCAATGGCTATCAGAGTCTGCACACCACCTTGTTTGGCCCCTACGGCACGCCGGTGGAGATGCAGATCCGCACTCGCGAAATGAATAGCGTGGCCGAGGCCGGCGTGGCCTCGCACTGGATGTACAAGAGCGGCGACGGCGTCAACACCGCGCAGCAGCGCACCCACCAGTGGCTGCAAAAAATCATGGACATGCAGGAGGAGAGCGACGATCCGGTCGAATTCCTCGAGCACATTAAGATCGACCTGTTCCCGGACGAAGTCTACGTGTTCACGCCCAAGGGCAAGATCATGGTGATGCCGCAGGGCGCGACCCCGGTGGACTTCGCCTACGCGGTGCACACTGACATCGGTCACCGCTGCATCGCCGCGCGCGTCAATCACGCGCTGGTGCCGCTGCGCACCGTGCTGCGCAACGGCGACACCGTGGAAATCATCACCTCCACCCAGGCCAAGCCTAATCCGTCCTGGCTGACCTTCGTGCAGAGCGGGCGCGCGCGTTCCGGCATCCGCAATTACCTGAAGAGTTTGCAGCAGGAAGAAGCGGTCGGCCTGGGCGAGAAGCTGCTCAAGCAGGCGATAGGCGCGCTGGCGGTGACGCCGTTGGCCTTGAGCGAGGAGCTGTGGGTGGAGTATCTGGCCGCTTTCGGCGAGAAGCTCGCCTCGCAGCAGGACGTGCTGGCCGACATCGGCGCCGGCAAGCTGATGCCCATTGTGGTGGCGCGCAGGCTGCTGGAGCTGGCCGGCGAGCGCTTGGGCGAGGAAGTGAAAGTGGGACCGGTGACCATACGCGGCAACGAGGGCGGCATGGTGCAGCTGTCGCCGTGCTGCAACCCGCTGCCGGGCGACGACATTCTGGGCGTCATCACCAAGGGCCAGGGCCTGGTCATCCACCGCAAGGGCTGCCCGAACGCGCGGCGGGCGGATCACGACAAGCTGCTGGACGTCAATTGGGAAGCGCAGCGCGACCGCATGTTCGGCGTCACCGTCGGCGTGCTGTCCCGCAACGAGCGCGGCGCGCTGGCCGACATCGCCACCGCGATTTCCCAGGCCTCGGCCAATATCGAAAGCGCCGACACCCAGGACAGCAGCCGCGACGGCGACGGGCTGTTCAACATCCACTTCCGCTTGCAGGTGGAGGGCGTCGAGCATCTGGAGCGCGTGCTGAGCGCCATCCGCGTGCTGCCGGTGGTGCAGCGCGTGCAAAGGAGATGAGATGCTGAAACTCAAGATCAACGGCGAGGGCCGCGAACTGAGCGGCGTCGCCAATGTGGCCGAGCTGGTGGCGGCGCTGGGCCTTGTCGGCAAGCGCGTGGCGCTGGAAAAGAATGGCGAGATCGTGCCGCGCAGCCAGTATCCGGCCACCGGGCTGGCCGACGGCGACGAACTCGAAATCGTGGTGGCCGTCGGCGGAGGCTGAGCGGCAAAGCTGATAGAGGTGCAGGAGTGGCGGATCAACTGATCATCGCAGGCAAGGCTTACAATTCGCGTTTGCTGGTGGGAACCGGCAAGTATCGGGATTTTGAGGAAACGGCCCGGGCGCTGGACGCGTCGGGAACGGAAATCGTCACCGTCGCCATTCGTCGCGTCAACCTGGGTCAGAATGCCGGCGAACCCAATTTGCTGGACTTTTTGCCGAAAAACCGGTATAACCTTCTCCCCAATACGGCGGGGTGTTATTCCGCCGACGACGCCATTCGCACTTTGCGCCTGGCCAGAGAGCTTCTGGACGACCATCGTCTGGTCAAACTGGAAGTGCTGGGCGATCCGAATACCTTGTTCCCCAACGTCAAGGAAACCCTGAAAGCGGCCGAAGTGCTGGTGGCCGAGGGTTTCGACGTGATGGTGTACACCTCGGACGATCCCATCATCGCCCGGGAGCTGGAGCAAATGGGCTGCTGCGCCATCATGCCGCTGGCCAGCCTGATCGGCTCCGGGATGGGGATTCTGAATCCGTGGAATTTGAAGTTGATTATCGAGCAGTCCAAGGTTCCCGTGCTGGTTGACGCCGGCGTCGGCACCGCGTCCGACGCGGCGATCGCGATGGAACTGGGCTGCGATGGCGTGTTGATGAACACTGCGATTGCCGCCGCGCAACAACCGGTGTTGATGGCCCACGCCATGAAACAGGCTGTAGAAGCAGGCCGATCGGCATATCTTGCCGGCCGGATGCCGAAACGTTTTTATAGTGCAGTACCTAGTTCTCCTAGTGAGGGGGTGATTTCTTCCGTCAAGCCGTGATGCGTAAAGCGCCACAGATTGCTTGGTCGGAACGCTTCAGACTTTTCCAAACCGCGTAAGATTGTTAAAATGCTGTTTTTTATAGCTCCAGCCACGTCTGGACGCTAGGAACTAAGGATACTAGATTCAATGCCGAACATTCGCGTTAAAGAGAACGAGCCGTTTGAAGTTGCAATGCGTCGCTTCAAGCGCGCGGTGGAAAAAACCGGTCTGCTGACCGAACTGCGCGCCCGCGAGTTCTACGAAAAACCGACTGCCGAGCGCAAGCGCAAGCACGCAGCTGCCGTTAAGCGCCACTACAAGCGCATCCGCAGCCAAATGCTGCCGCCGAAACTCTACTAAGAGTTCGTCTGGTCAGTAAGCAGGACCGCAGGCTTAGCCTGCGGTTTTGCCATTTGTAGTTCCCCGTTTGCAGACTCTGACGGCATGGGTTTTGAACGATTCAAAACCAATGTCATCAGGGTTTGACTCTCTCTAAAGTGCGCGCTCGCCGCCGGCGACGAGTGGCGGTCATCTTCCGGAAAGCAAGCAATGAGCCTCAAGCAGCGAATCAGCGACGACATGAAATCTGCAATGAAAGCGCGGGAAAGCGACAAGCTGGCGGCTATCCGCCTGTTGCTGGCGGCCATCAAGCAGAAGGAAGTGGACGAGCGCGTGGAGCTGGACGACGCCGGCGTGGTCGCCGTCATCGACAAGATGCTCAAGCAGCGCCGCGATTCGGTCAGCCAGTACGAGGCGGCTCAGCGTCAGGATCTGGCCGACAAGGAAAAATTCGAGATGGACGTGCTGATGGCCTATATGCCGCAGCAATTGTCCGCCGGAGAGATTGATGCGCTGGTGGCCAAGGCCGTCGCCGACAGCGGCGCCGCCGGCATGCAGGACATGGGCAAGGTGATGGGGCTGTTGCGGCCGCAATTGGCCGGCCGCGCCGATATGGCGCAGGTTTCCGCTTCCATCAAGGCCAAGCTGGCCGGCTAGCCGGCTTCGGGCCGCGTGTGCGGCCCGCGCCATCGGTGACCTTGTTTGATCCCTCAGGATTTTGTCGATCAGTTATTGTCCCGCGTCGATATCGTCGACGTGGTGGACCGTTACGTCCCCTTGAAAAAGGGCGGCCAGAACTATCTGGCCTGCTGCCCGTTTCATAAGGAAAAGTCGCCGTCGTTCACGGTGAGCCCGTCCAAGCAGTTCTATCACTGCTTTGGCTGCGGCGCTCACGGCTCGGCCATCGGCTTCGTGATGGAATACCAGGGGCTGGGCTTCGTCGACGCGGTGAAGCTGCTGGCCGAAGGCATCGGCATGCAGGTGCCGGACAGCCGCGCCCACGCCAACCCGGAAGCCAGCCGCGCCGCGCGCGAGCGCAAGCTGTCGCTGGAACAAATGATGCAGATGGCGGCAGGCTACTACAAACAGCAGCTGAAGTCCGCGCCCAACGCCATTTCCTATCTGAAAGGCCGGGGTTTAAGCGGCGAAGTGGCCGGCCGCTTTGGTCTTGGCTTCGCGCCGGACGGCTGGCAGAACCTGGAAGCGGTGTTTCCGGACTACCAGGACGACAAGCTGGTGGATACCGGCCTGGTCATCGTCAATGAAGAGAAGGGCCAGCGTTACGACCGCTTTCGCGATCGGGTGATGTTCCCCATCCGCAACCAGCGCGGCGCCATCATCGGCTTCGGCGGCCGGGTGATGGGCAAGGGCGAGCCCAAGTATCTGAATTCGCCGGAAACGCCCTTGTTCGAGAAGGGCCGGGAGTTGTACGGTCTCTACGAGGCGCGACAGGCGATACGGGATAAAAACCGCGTGCTGGTGGTCGAAGGCTATATGGACGTGGTGGCGCTGGCTCAGTTCGGCGTCGCTTACGCGGTGGCCACGCTGGGCACCGCCACCACCGGCGAGCACGCGCGCAAGCTGATGCGTCACGCGGACCAGGTGTACTTCTGCTTCGACGGCGACAAGGCCGGTCAAAAAGCGGCTTGGCGCGCGCTGGAAAACAGCCTGCCGCAATTGCAGGACGGTAAGGCGCTGAACTTTCTGTTCCTGCCGCAGGAGCATGATCCGGACAGCTATATCCGCGAGTTCGGCGCCGAGGCCTTTGAAAAAGTATTGGAAGAGCAGAGCCTGCCTCTGTCCGTTTACTTCACCCGCGAGCTGTGTCGCGAGGTGAACCTGACCACGCCGGAAGGCAAGGCCGATCTGATCCGTCAGGCCGCCCCCCTTCTGGCGCAGATTGCCGCTCCGGCACTGGGCTTCATCATCAAGAAAAGACTGGCGGAACTTGCCGGTGTGGATGTCGACGAATTCGACATGTTGACGACGGGCCAAAGGAAGTCGGAGCGCAAAGGCAAGCGGGAGCACCGTTTGCCGGAGGTATCGCATCGTCCGCAACAGTCCTCCATGGTGACGCGCCTGATCAAATGGCTGCTGTTGAATCCTGGTTGGGCTGGCGATGTGCGCTTGCCGGACAGCATGGCGCTGTCCGACGAGCTTGCCTGTTTTGCCATGTTGGCCGAATGCGTGCAAGGGCACGACCAGCCGCCGAATACGGCGCAATTGATGGAAAGCCTGCGTGGCACTCCATATGAAGGGCTGGTGGATAGTGTTCTGCAGCAGGCCATGCAGGATCCGGATGAGTTCGCCGATCCCAGCGAGGAAGATAGGCAGCAGTTTCAGGACGGCGCGGCCAAGCTCCTGAAAATGCTGCATCAAACTCAGGTGGAGCGGCTAAAACAAAAGGACCGGAACGAAGGCCTGACTCCGGAAGAAGTCAGATTGCTAGGGGAATTGCTGCGGGATTTGCTGACGCCAAACGCTTGACGACGTCGCCGCCCCGGCAGATCGCAGAGCGGTCTGGCGTACGCGCCGGACTGCCGAAAGCGATGCCGCGGCGGTAGAAAGCGCCCCGCAGGGCTACACAAACAGCGTTATTTGCTTGTGTTATTATCAACTGTTTTTTTCGGCTTATTTCAAGCAGGAAGCGAAATGGCGGCCTCTCCCGAAAATCAAAAAGACGTGCAGGAAAACGAAACCGAAGTGATGAGCCTGGAAGAGCAGCGTAAACGCCTGCGCCAGCTGATCGCCTTGGGCAAGGAGCGTGGGTATCTGACCTACGCGGAAATCAACGACCACCTGCCGGAAGACGTGTCCGACGCAGAGCAGATCGAAAACATCGTCACGATGATTTCCGGTCTGGGCATCCAGGTTTACGACGAGGCGCCGGATGCGGACACGCTGCTGATGTCCGACGCCACCCCGCCGGTGGCCGACGAAGACGCCGTGGAAGAAGCCGAAGCGGCGCTGTCCTCGGTGGATTCCGAATTTGGCCGCACCACGGACCCGGTGCGCATGTATATGCGCGAAATGGGCTCGGTGGAGCTGCTGACCCGCGAAGGCGAGATCGAAATCGCCAAGCGGATCGAAGACGGCCTGAAGTACATGATCCAGGCGATTTCGGCTTGTCCGGGCACCATCGCCGAAGTGCTGGAGCTGGTTGAGCGCGTCGGCCGCGACGAAGTGCGCGTGGACGAAGTGGTTGACGGCTTCATCGATCTGAACGCGCCGTCCGAAGAGGACGCCGCGTTCGCCGAGCCGGCGGACGAGGACGAGTTGCTTGAAGCCGAGGCCGAAGAGGAAGACGAGAGCGAGGACGAGGACGGCGACGCCGCCGACGCCGCCGGCGTCAACCTGGAAGAGCTGAAGCAGCAGGCGCTGGAGCACTTCACCGGCGTGCGCATGTTGTTCGACAAGATGGTCAAGGTGCTGTCCGTCAAGGGCGCGCAGAGCAAGGAATACCTGGAGCTGCAGGACGCGATCACCACCGAGTTCATGCTGGTGCGCTTCTCCACCCGCCAGGTGGAAAGCCTGTGCGACTCGCTGCGCAGCCGCGTCAACGAAATCCGCACTTACGAACGCGACATCCAGGATATCTGTGTCAGCCGCGTGCGCATGGAGCGCGCCCACTTCATCAAGGTGTTCCCGGGCAACGAGACCAATCTTGACTGGGTGGAAGACGAAATCCATTCCGGTAAGGCCTGGGCGGAAGCTTTGACCCGCTTCAAATACGCGATCATCGAAAAGCAGACCAAGCTTTCCGAGCTGCAGGATCGCGCGATGCTGCCGATCAAGGCGCTGAAGGAAATCAACCGCCAGATGTCGGCGGGCGAGTCCAAGGCGCGCCGCGCCAAGAAAGAGATGATCGAGGCCAACTTGCGCCTGGTGATCTCCATCGCCAAGAAGTACACCAACCGCGGTTTGCAATTCCTCGATCTGATCCAGGAAGGCAATATCGGTTTGATGAAGGCCGTGGACAAGTTCGAATACCGCCGCGGCTACAAGTTCTCGACCTACGCCACCTGGTGGATTCGCCAGGCGATCACCCGCTCCATCGCGGACCAGGCGCGCACCATCCGCATCCCGGTGCACATGATCGAGACCATCAACAAGATGAACCGCATCAGCCGTCAGATTCTGCAGGAAACCGGCCACGAGCCGGATCCGGCCGAGTTGGCGGAAAAGATGGAGATGCCGGAAGAGAAGATTCGCAAGATCATGAAGATTTCCAAGGAGCCCATCTCCATGGAAACCCCGATCGGCGACGACGACGATTCCCATCTTGGCGATTTCATCGAGGACCAGAACAACCTGGCGCCGTCCGACGCTGCGATGTATTCCAGCCTGAAGGACGCCACCAAGGAAGTGCTGGACACGCTGACGCCGCGCGAAGCCAAGGTGCTGCGCATGCGCTTCGGCATCGATATGAACACCGACCACACGCTGGAAGAAGTGGGCAAGCAGTTCGACGTGACCCGCGAGCGCATCCGCCAGATCGAAGCCAAGGCCTTGCGCAAGCTGCGTCATCCGACCCGTTCGGAACGCCTGCGCAGTTTCCTGGACAACGAGCCGGGCGGTCAGTGATCGGATCGCGAGACCGGGTCTAGGCCGATGGCCTGAGCCGGATGAAAACCCCAAGCCGTCAGAATTCGACGCTTGGGGTTTTGCTTTTTGGCTGTTATAATGCGCTGCTCTGGGCCTCTAGCTCATGCTTGGTTAGAGCAGCGGACTCATAATCCGTTGGTGCGGGGTTCGACTCCCCGGGGGCCCACCAAGACTCCCGCGCAGCATGCGGCGGCGCTTGGCGCATTGATATCGGAAGCCGACGCTCAAGTCGGCTTTTTTGTTGCGGCGGCCGCGTCGCCGCGGCCTCCCTATCCGCCTTTTCTTTGGGGTTTCCCCGCCCGATCTCCATGCCGGAGAGACGTAGCTTTTAGCTATTTCCCTGCTATGCCGATGGGGAAAATCAATATGCTGCGCTATTTTAAGTTACTATCTAGCGTTTCGCGCATCATTGCGCGCTCTCATGTGGAAAAGACCGAATGCCCCAGAAGGAAAAAAAGGCGGCAAGCAGCAACGCCACATTGGCCGACAAGGTATTCCAGGAGTTGCGGCGGGACATTCTGCTGGGCGTGTACCGCCCGTCGCAGAAGCTGCTATTGCATGATCTCAAGGCGCGCTACGACGCCGGCGGCTCGCCGATCCGCGAGGCGCTGCTGCGCCTGAGCTGGTGCAAATACGTGGTGATGGAGCCGCAGCGCGGCTTTTGGGTGGCGCCGATTTCCCACCATGAGCTTTACGACATCCTGCTGGTGCGCCGAGTGCTGGCGGAGGAGGCGGTGCGCCGTTCTCTGGCGCAGGGCGACGAGGCGTGGGAGCTGGAGGTGTTGGCCAGCTACCACCGCTTGAGCCGGATAGATCTGAACGACGTGAATGTGGATTTGCAGGACTGGGCGGACCGCCACATGGCGTTTCACCTGGCCATCATCAGCGGCAGCCACTCGCCGGTGATTGTGGAGGTGATGGAGTCCTTGTACAACCGCTTGGAGCGCTATCGGCACATCTGGTTCGACCCGGCCTTGCCGACCTCCAAGCGCTATAGCGACGAGGGCGAGCATCAGGCCATCATGCAGGCGGTGCTGGCCAGAGACGCGGACCGGACGCTGCAATTGCTGGATCAGCATTATTCCCACGTGATGCAGGTGGTGGAAGGCCTGAGCACAGAGGCTTTTCTGCCCCGCTAGCCTATCCAACCGGCTGCCCCGCCCATGCGCGCTTGGGCGGCCGGACGGGGCGAGCCCGGCGCTTCAGCGCCCGGGCCGTTTCACGCGTTTACTCCCAAATCAACAGACAGTACTGTTTCTTGCCGCGTCGCAACAGCGTGTAGCGCTGATGAAGGTGGTCGGCCTGCTCCAGGCGCGCGTCCAACGCGTCCGCTCTGGCGCCGTTGACGCTGACGGCGCCGCTTTGCAGCAGCGTGCGGGCCTCGCTTTTGGACGCGGCCAGGCCGCTGGCCGCCAAGGCGTCGACCAAGGGCGTGGACTGCCGCGGCAAGGCCAGCCGGGGCATGCCGTCTTGCGCCAGTTGGGCGAAGTCCGCGGCGCCGAGCCGCTCCACATCGTTGTCGAACAGGCTGAGGGTGATGCGCTGGGCGGCGGCGAGCGCGGCCGGACCGTGAACCAGCTCGGTCACTTGTTCGGCCAGGATGCGTTGCGCCCGCGGCTTGCCGCCGGACGTGCGGTCCTCGGCCTCGATGACCTCGATCTCCTCGTTGGACAAAAAGGTGAAGTAGCGCAGGAAGCGGTAGACGTCGGCGTCGGCCGCGCCCAGCCAGAACTGGTAGAAGGCGTAGGGCGAGCACTTGCTCGGGTCCAGCCACACCGCGTTGCCTTCGCTTTTGCCGAACTTGGTGCCGTCGCTATTGGTGATCAAGGGCATGGTCAGGCCGAAGGCCTGTTGCTGGGTCACCCGTCTGACCAGGTCGACGCCGGCGGTGATATTGCCCCATTGATCGGAACCGCCGATCTGCAGTTTGCAGCCGAAGCGGCGGTTCAGCTCCACGAAGTCGTGGCTCTGGAGCAGGCTGTAGGCAAACTCGGTGAAGGAAATGCCGACATCGTCGCGGTTGATCCGCTGCTGCACCGACTCCTTCTTGATCATGGCGTTGACCGAGAAATGCTTGCCGACGTCGCGCAGGAAGTCCAGCGCGCTCATCTGGGCGAACCAATCGTGGTTGTTGGCCATCAGGGCGGCGTTGTCGCCTTCGAAACTGAGGAAGGGCTCCACCTGGCGGCGAATCTTGTCCACCCAGCCGGCCACCACGTCCGAGGTGTTGAGTTTGCGCTCGCTGGCCTTGAAGCTGGGGTCGCCTATCATGCCGGTGGCGCCGCCGACCAGGGCGATAGGGCGGTGCCCGGCCATCTGGAAGCGCTTGAGCAACAGCAGCGGCACCAGGTGGCCGAGGTGCAGGCTGTCGGCGGTGGGGTCGAAACCGCAGTACAGGGTGACCGTTTCCCGGGACAGCAGCGCGTCGAGCGCGTCCGCGTCGGTGGCCTGCGAGATCAGGCCGCGTTGCTGCAGATCCCGGATCAGGGTCGATTGCTTCATTTCGTTTACCTCCATGATTGCGGCGCGCGGCCGTATTGGCCGCGCGTCCGGACGACGGCGCGCTTGCGCCGTCAGAACACGGGCAGCAGTCCTTGCATCACCAGGATCTGGAACAGGATGATGGCGAGGCCGGAACCGCCTATCGCCCAATGCAGGGTGCCGCCGCCGCTGACTTGGTAGCCGGGCCGGTAGTTGTCCTGGCGGCGCAGCTTGATCAGGGCCAGCGCCGGGAACAGGATGGCGAGAATCACCAGGAAGATGGCGGCGGCGCCCAGCGCGGCGATGAAGCCGCTGGGGAAAAACAGGGCGAAGCCCAGCGGCGGCAGATAGGTGATCAGCGCGGTCTGCAGCCGCTGCCGCAGGCTGTCGCCGCGCTTCAGCGTGCTGGCCATGGCGTCGAACAGGCCGAGCGAAACGCATAGATAAGAAGTGAACAGCGCGATGGACGAGAAGGCGGACAGCAGGGAGGGCACTTGCGGCGTGGGCACCAGCGCATGGAATTCGTCCAGGAACATGCCCACCGAACCGTTATGGGCGGAGATGGCCTGAAAGCTGTGGCTGCCGTAGCGCGGCAGCGCGCCCAGCGTGTTGAACACCCACAGCAGGTAGACGCCCATGGGAATCAGGCTGCCGGCGATGAAGACATTGCGCAGTGTGCGGGGCTGGTCGCGGCCCAGGTATTTGACCATGCTGGGCACGCTGCCGTGAAAGCCGAAGGCGGTCAGAAACATGGGGATGGCGGCCAGCATGTATTTGGCCGAGTCCGTGTTTTCCGACAGGTTGCCGGTGTCGACATAGGGCTGAATGACCGCGCTGAGCGAGAGAAAGATCAGGATGTTGAGGCTGAACAGCAGTCGGTTGACCTTGTCCACCGCGGTGGTGCTGGCGAAGACGATGCCGCCGATCAGCGCGGTGAAGGCCAGCGAGACCTGGCCGGGCGACAGGGTCAGGCCCAGGTATTGGTGCAGGCCGGATTGATAGGTGGAGCCTCCGCCGGAGATATAGGCGGAGGAGAGCGCGTAGAGCAGGAGCAACAGGCTGGCGTTGATCAGATAGCTGCCCTTGGCGTTGAACAGCGAGCGGGCGATGGCGTCGAAGCCGTAGCCTTCGGGAAAGGACAGACAGACCTCCAGCAGCATCAGGCCGGTATAGGTCATCAGCGCCCAGATCAGAAACAGGGTCAGGCAGGCGTAGCCGAAGCCCATGCCGGCGGACACCAGCGGCAGCGCCAGCATGCCCGCGCCCAGCATGGTGCCGGAAATCAGCAAGGTGGCCCCGATGGCCTTGAAATTGACTTGCATGTGGAATCCTCAACCATCCTTGATGAAGAGAAGGATGCGTTCATAAAAACCGGACAAACTCATAGTCGGTATTGGGTCTGGTAGTGAAAAAAACGCTCCCGGCCAGGCCGGGAGCGGAGGGGGATCAGGCAGCGATCAGGGCGTCGGCGCCGGTCTTGTCTTCCATGTCCACGATCTGGGCCAGCTTGGCGGCGAAGACTTCGCGCAGCTGTTCCCAGTAGGCGTCGAAGTCCTCGGCCTTGCGCAGGAAGTGGGTCATCACCGCGGCGCGCAGGATGTAGACGCTTTCCACCTTGTCCCATTCGGCGCGGCTGAAGCCGCGGCTGGCCACGTAGTGCCAAGGGGTGTCGCCGTACTCTTCCACCGACAGCGAAGTCGAGGAGGTCAGGAAGTCGTTGGTGTAGGTGCGGCCGGAAGCGTAGGAGCAGATCTCGTACATCTTCTTGTTCAGCCGGTTGTGGTCTTCCAGGCTGTCGTTGCCGATTTCCTTGAAGGTGAAGTTCACCATGTGGAAGTCCGGGTGCATGATGGGACGCACTTCGAACTGGCGGCGGCCGACGGTCAGCGGCTTGGCGGCGGCCAGACGCTGGGCGAACCAGTCGGCGGTGACGATGCCGCGGCCGATCACCTTGCCGTAGCCGCCGATGTTCAGCGGCACCAGACGGTGGGCCGCCCATACCGCGGCGGCGGTGGCGCCGGCCTTGGAGCCTTCCATGATGGAGGAGCCCAGCACCACCTTGGTGTCCGCGCCTTCTGCCTCGTCCACTTCTTCGAACACATAGGCCGCGTGGTAGGAGATCAGGTCGACGATGCGCTTGTCCTTCATGCAGACGGCGCCGGCCGCGTACTGGATGTAGCCCACCTTGTGCGGGTCCACGGTGATGGAGTCCGCTTCGGCCATCGCCTTGAAGCCTTCGTAGACGTCGCGCTTGGGCCAGGTCACGCCGGCCGGGATGATGTCTTCGGCGCGGTAGCGGGCCAGCAGTGCGTCGTAGTCCATGAACTGATTGTTGTCATCGAGGAACATCGCGCGGACATAGCCGCCGTAGGCCGCGTCCACGTGCACGTAGAAGGAGGCGCCGTATTTCTGTTCGCACTCGGCGCGCAGCTTGATCACTTCGTCGACATGGTCGATCGAGCCTTCCTCGGTGGTGCCCACCACGGAGACCATGGCTAGGATGGGGTGGCCTTCCTCGATCAGGCGGAAGGTGATCTCGCGCATCTTGGCCACGTCGGTGCGGTAGTTCTCGTCCACCGGCAGCGGCACGATGTGTTCCTGGCCGATGCCCAGCACGTCCATCGCCTTCATCCACGAGTAGTGCTTGGATTGCGGCACCAGGATCTTGCCCAGCGAACCTTGCTTGATGCCGACGCCGCGGCAGGACATCGCGCGCACTTCTTCGAACAGGCCGCGTTTTTTCAATTCGTCGGTCAGGTCCAGCACCGCGCTGGGCGACAGGTTCAGCAGTTCGCGCTCGCTCTTGCCGGCGACCAGATCGCGGGCTTTTTCATGCTGGGCGATGGCCAGCGGCATGGTCTTCAGATTGCGCGCCACCCACATGCCTTCGTAGTTGGCCACGGTGCCGCCGGAGGTGATGTGGCCCCAGCTGCGCTTGGGGTCGTAGCCGAACATCCGGCACAGATCGAGGCCGGCTTCCACTTCCAGTTCGGTGGTGGTGGGCGAGGCTTCGTGCGCGCAGTTGTTCGGGTTGTACATCATGGTCATTACGTAGGCCAGATTGGACACCATCAGCGTGTCCGCATTCATATGGCCCAGATAACGCGGCGAGAACCAGGGCACCGAGGTGTTCTTCAGCTTGGAGGACAGCTGGCGCAAGATGCCTTCGGTGCGATACAGGGTCTGGCGGAAATCGCCGGCGTGCTGTTCCACCGGGGTGACCAGCGCCGGGTCTTCCGGGTGAAAGTCCGCGCGCCAGTGCAGGTGTTCGGACACGGCGTATTCCATCATTTCCTTGAAGAACACGCGGTTTTCGGATTTGGGGCCGATGAACAGGGCATCGACGTTAAGCGGGGAGAAAGTCGGATTGGTCATGACTGAGTAACCTTGTTATTTAAGAGAGGCGTGAGCCGGCTCATTTGCCTTCGGCGGGACGAGCCTTGCTGGCGGGCGAGGTGCGCGGGGCGACGCCGGCGGAACGGGCGTGCTTGGCTTTTTGGCCGTAGGCGTACACCAGGAAGGGAATCACCAGCATGACGGCGAGGCCGATGAGCTGGAACTGCAGGTATTCATGCGCGGAGCCATGGAAGCTGCCCGGCGGGATGAAGCCCAGGTAGCCGGCCAGCAGGGAGATGGCGATGCCCAGGCCGGAGCAGATCCACATGCCCGCCTTGCCGCCGGGAACGCGGAAGCTGCGTTCCACGTCCGGGCGCTTGTAGCGCAGATAGATGGCGGCGGAGAACATGAACAGATAGGCCACCAGATAGACGAGCCCGGTCAGGCCCATCAGCATGAAGTAGAAGTTGTCCACATTGGGCATCACGGTGATCAGCACGCCGACGATGGTGATGGCCGCCGCCTGGATCAGCACCAGGGTCACCGGCACGCCGTGGCGATTGGTCGTCTGCAGGAATTTCGGCAGCGCGCCGGAGTCGGCGGTGGCTTGCAGGCCGCGCACCGGGCCCAGCACCCAGGAGTTCACCTGACCCACCAGGCCCAGGCCGATGCACAGGCCCATGACCGGGGCCAGCCAGCCCATGCCCCATTGATTGAAGTAGAGCTCGAAGGCCTGCATCAGACCGGCGGTCATCGAGATCTTCTCTTTGGGGATGGCGATGAAGATCGCGGCGGAGCCGATCACGGACAGCAGCACCATGATCACCGACACCAGGATGATGGCGATCGGATAATTGCGGCGGGCATCCTTGATGGAGGACACATTGGACGCCGACACCTCCATGCCCATCACCACGAAGATGAAGCCGATGAACAGGCCGAGGGTGCCGCTGTCGCTAAAGCTGGGCACCAGATTGTTCCAGCTCCAGGACACGTCGGTCATGATGGGGTGGCCGCCGGCAAGATAGGCGATGCCGCAGCCGATCAGCACCACGCCGGGCAGGAACACGCCCAGGCTCACGCAGATGGTGGAGACCCAACCCAGGGTTTTCACGCCGCGCATGTTGACCAGGGTGCAGGCCCACCAGATGCCCAGAATCATCGCCAGCATGTAGAGCTTGTTGCTGGCGAGAGCAGGGTCGAACACATAGGCGAAGGTGGCGGCGATGATCATGATGATGGAGGTCATGCCGAACACCATCTGTATCCACTGCATCCACACCGCGACAAAGCCCATGCGCTCGCCGAAGGCCTCGCGCACCCAGATGAACAGGCCGCCGTCCTGCGGCCAGGCGGTGGCCAGCTCCGCGGACACCAGCGCGGTGGGCACCAGGAACAGCAGCGCGGCCGCCAAGGTCAGGAAAATCGTCATCATCCCCGGCTGCGCCGTCATCGGCAGCGTACGGACGCTGACGACCACGGCGGCGGTGATCATGACGAAGGCGAAGACGCTGATCTTGGGAGGCGCCTTATCGATTGTCGTCATTTTCATCTCCATCGAACAAATAAATAAAAACGTTCAAACATAAAATTTCGAAAATATTATTTATTTCGCCATGTTCAGCGTTTGATGAAAGTCAATATTAGGAAAATTCGATAAACGATAATTCTTATGGAATAATTGGAGTAGGCCGGCAAAGCCTTGCCAGGCAAGGCTTTGATTGGTCTTGGGGCGGATCAGGCTATTGAGGATGAATTTGGCTTGGCGCTGGCGCGGCGGCGGTTTTGGCCGCCTGTTTACGTTCTCGCAAGCGAGAGAGACAAGGCCTTGCGGCTGAGAAACGGAACCCACGCGTGGCGGATGAGGGCTTCGGGCGGCGCTCAGCGCTTTGCGTCACGCCAGGCGCAGCAGAGTGTGAGGCGGCGCTGACGTCGCGGGACGGCGAGAAGACGGGATGGGTGTGCTGGAGGAGGACCGCGGGGCGCGGAAGCGGCGGCGCAAGCAGGCATGCGCCGCCGGAGGAGGCTAAAGGTTTACAGGGCCTGGGACGGGTTCATGCCTTTGGGTAGCAGCATCCACAGATTGCCTTGCTGCTTCATTCTGCCGGCGTACATGCCGGCCTCGGTGCCGAAGCCCCAGAAGAAGTCCGCGCGCACCGCGCCCTTGATCGCGCTGCCGGTATCCTGGGCGTGCACCAGCCGCGCCAGCGGCTGGGTGGAATGAGGCCAGGTGGTGAGCAGGTAGACCGGCGCGCCCAGCGGGATGTAGCGCGGGTCAACCGCGATGCTGTAGCCGCCGGTCAGCGGCACGCCCAGCGCGCCCATGGGGCCGCCGTTGTCGCCCGGCAAGGTTTTGAAGAACACATAGCTGGGATTCACCGCGAACAGCTCTTGCCGGCGTTGCGGATTGCGCGCCAGCCAGTCCTTGATGCCCTGCATGGACGCGTCGCCCATGGTCAGCTCGCCCTTGTCCACCAGCCATTTGCCGATCGACTGATAGCCGTAGCCGTTTTGCTCGGCGTAGCCGATATGGATGAAGCTGCCGTCGTCCAGCTGGATGCGGCCCGAGCCCTGCACTTGCAGGAAGAACAGCTCCACCGGATCTTCGACCCAGGCGAGGATGGGCGCGTTGGCCACGCCCTTGCCCTGGTTGATTTCCGCGCGGGTGTAATACGGCAGTAGACGTTTGCCTTCCAGGCGGCCCTTCAGCCGCGTGCCGCGGTTGTCGGCGGGAAAGTCGCCGGGGCGGATTTCAATATCACCGGCCGCGCTCAGCGCCAGCCGGTTGGGCCCGCTGCGGCGCGCCGTCAGGCTGGACTTGCCGCGAACCGAGGGCGGAACGTCCACGCTGTAAAAATCGGCAGGGATGCCGTATACCGGCCAGGGGGTGCGTTCGCTGCGCGTCCGGCTGCCGCTGAGCAGCGGTTCGTAATAACCGGTGATCAAGCCGCTGTCGCGGCTGCCGTCGTTGACCTTCCAGGCGGCGAAGCGGTTTTCGAAGAACTGGCGCACCGCCTGCGCGTTGTCGGCGGCGATGCCGTCGGCTTGCCGGCACACTTCGGTCCAGCCTGGTTTTCTGGCGATGGCCTTACAGCTTTGCTTCAGCGCGAGGAGGGTATCGCCCAAGTCCTGCTGGCCCCAGGCCGGCAAGGCGGTCGGCGCGCCGCTTTCCCGCGCCGCCCCGCCCGTCTTGCCGGGCGGACTGGAAGTGGAGCAGGCGGCCAGGCCGACGACAAGCAGTAACAACAGCCATTTTTTTAACATGCGCTAAGTTCTCTGAAACGGGGCTAGGGCAGCGACGCGCTGCGAACCGGTCTGATTCTACGCTGGGACGCGCATGACGGGGCGATGACGGCCGCGGCGATTGTTGCGGCGGCGCCAACAGGCGAGACCGTCGCGCCGCGTTGTCATGGACCGGCAACAAAATTGAAAAGTTTCCTCGCTAGTATGCGGTAAAACATTCGCGCTGAAGCTTGGGCTTGAGCGCATGCAGGCCATATCACTGGAGAATCTGATGAAACGTTTTTGCATCCGCGCCTTGTTGTTGACCACCTTGCTGTCCGCCGGCCTGCCGGCTTACGCCGAGCAGACCCCGCCGACCGATGAAGAGTTGGCCGCCAGCGTGCAACAGGCCTTGAACGGCGATGCCGAACTGCAGCCGCTGAGCCTGAAGGTGAGCAGCAAGAAGAGCGAGGTGACGATTGAAGGCGGCATGACCGACGACCAGCAGATGTTCAAAGCGGGGCAGATTGCCGAAAAAGTGCCGGGCGTGAAGTTCGTCATCAACAATATGGTGCTGAAAAACTAAAAAGGTTTGCTCCGGCGGCTTGTCCGGCGGCAGCAAAGGGCGCTTCGGCGCCCTTTTGTCATTTTATTCATCCAGTTTTTCGTCGGGAATTTAAGATTAATCCGATTGTGGTGCCTTCTCTTATTGCGAAAAATATGTGGTGTTGCCGGCTGACGGCCTTTCCGGAGGCTGGAGCCGGCAAGGTTTTTCCAATCAGCAGTATGGATCGCTCGCGGCCCACTGCGAAGCACCGGACACGACTCATGGAATATGCATCCGCACTTGGCAAGAGGGTTTCCCACCGCATGATGCTGCAACCGGCGGAGCAGGTGGACAAACTGATTTCACGGCTGGAGGGCGCGGACGAAGCCAAGCTGGTGTATTGGGACGAACGCAGCCAGCGGCTGCGCGCGCTGAGTCCGCGTTCGCGCCGCGGCCAGCAATTGCTGGCGCGCGGTTTGCAATCGCCCCAGGTGGTGGGCGTGTTCGACGGCTACGCCAGTTATCAGGACATCTATCAGGCCTTCCAGCAGACGCTGGCCGACCTGAAGCTCAGCTGAGCACTTAGACGCGTTCCAGCTCCAGCAACTCCGCCATGGTTTGACGGCGGCGGATCAGCCGGCTGGAGGCGCCGTCTATCATGGCCTCGGCCAGCAGCGGCCGGCTATTGTAGTTAGACGACATGGTGGCGCCGTAAGCGCCGGCGTCGTGAAACACCAGCAAATCCCCTACCTGAGCCTCCGGCAGCAGGCGGCTTTCCACCACGCCGCCCTCCTGTTGGGTAAAGACATCCCCTGATTCGCACAGGGGGCCCGCCACCACGCAGGGGGCGCGCTCGCCTGATTTTTCCTCGCCGTCCGCGCTGAGGACGGAAATATCGTGATGGCTGCCGTACATGGCGGGGCGCATCAAGTCGTTGAATCCCGCGTCCACCAGCACGAAGCGCCGGCTGCCCATGGTTTTGACCGCCCTCACCTCGGAGATCAGGGCGCCGGATTCCGCCACCAGGAAACGACCGGGCTCGATCTCCAGCCGCACCGGGTGGCCCAGGTGAGCGGCGATCCGACGCCGCGCCTCGTCCCACAGCTCGAAATAATGCGCGGTGTCGATGCGGGCGTCGCCGTCGCGGTAAGGGATGGACAGGCCGCCGCCGGCGGAGATCGCCTCGATGTCGTGGCCCAACTGGGTCGCCAGCCTGACCATGGCGCCGCAGACCTGTTGCAGGTGGCCGTAATCGACGCCTGAGCCGATATGCATGTGCAAGCCCACCAAGTGCAGGCCGAACTGGCGGATCACCGCCAGCGCGTCGGCCACCTGTTCATGCCAGATGCCGTGCTTGCTGTTCTCGCCGCCGGTATTGGTTTTCTGGCTATGGCCGTGGCCGAAGCCGGGGTTGACGCGCAGCCAGACCCTATGGCCGGGCGAAGCCGCGCCCAGCTGACGCAGCATGTCGATGGAACCGGCGTTGACGGCGATGCTCTCGGCCGCCACTCGCGCCAGCGTGGCCCGGTCCAGCACGTCGGCGGTGAAGACGATGTCGGAAGGCTCGGCGGAGTCCGCCCGATAGCCGGCGGCCAGCGCGCGTTCGATTTCGCCCAGCGACACCGCGTCCACCTTGACGCCCTGTTCCCGCATCAGGCTGAGGATATGGGTGTTGGAGTTGGCTTTTTGCGCATAGCGGATCACGTCGAAGCCTTTCAGCTCGGCAATGCGCCGGCGAATGGTGTCGGCGTGGTACACCCAGAGCGGGCTGCCGTATTGGCGGGCGAGTTCGGCCAGTTGGCGGGCGTCGAAGCATTTCATGGCGTGGCGATGGCGTAGGTGATAGACAGCTGCATCATGGCGTGCGCCGCGGCAAAAATAAAATATCAAATTATCGCTGCTTCTTTCATTTATGATATGGATTGCCAAGGGGAAAGGCGGGCTTGGCGCCGCCTATGCGCAAGGGGTAGGGGATGGAAATCAGTCTGCGCCACATTGAAGTGTTTCGCGCGGTGATGACCACCGGCAGCGTCACCGAGGCGGCCGTCCTGCTGCGCACCTCGCAGCCCACGGTCAGCCGAGAACTGGCGCGTTGCGAACAATTGCTGGGCATGGTCTTGTTCGAGCGCAGCCGCGGCCGCTTGCGGCCAAGCGCGCAGGGGCTGCAGCTGTTCGAGGAAGTGCAGCGCAGCTATCAAGGCCTGGAACGCATCGTCAGCAGCGCGGCGGCGATTCGCCAGTTCGAGCAGGGGCAGTTATCGATTGCCTGTTTGCCGGTATTCGCGCAATCGCTGTTGCCGGCGGCGTGCCGGCGATTTCTGTCGCAAGCGCCGGGCATCAGCCTGAACATCGCGCCGCAGGAGTCGCCTTTGCTGGAAGAGTGGCTGGCGGCGCAGCGTCATGACCTGGGTTTGAGCGAGAGCGCGCACGCGCCGGCGGGGACGCGGATGGAGCCCTTGCTGCTGGCGGACGAGCTGTGCGTGTTGCCGGAGGGGCATAGGCTGCTGAGCAAGACGGTGTTGGCGCCGGAGGATTTCGAAGGCGAGGCCTTCATCAGCCTGGCGGCGACCGACAGCTATCGGCAACAGCTGGATCAGGTGTTCGCCGAGCGGGGGGTCAAGCGGCGCATGGTGGTGGAGACGCATAGCGCCGCCTCGGTATGCGCGATGGCGCGGCAGGGCATAGGCGTGGCCGTCGTCAATCCGCTGACGGCGCTGGATTATGCCGGCTCAGGCCTGGCCGCAAGGCGCTTCAGCGTGTCGATTCCGTTCGCGGTCAATCTGGTGCGGCCGCTGCACCGGCCCGCCTCGCCGCTGTTGGAGCGCTTCGTCGACAGTCTGAAGGCCGAGCTGGCCGCGGTCAGCCGGAGGCTGGCCGCGCCGACGGGGGCTTAGCGGCAGTGCAAAGTCTCGCGAGCTAGCCTGAGCGCAGGCTTTGAGCCGGTTCTTAGTCGCGCAGCGCCACCACCACCCGCTTGTTGCGCGCGCCCTTGCTTTCAATCTTCTTGACCACGACCGGGCCGATCTCGCCGGTGCTGCGCACATGGGTGCCGCCGCAGGGCTGCAGATCGATGCCGTCGATATTGATCAAGCGGATTTCCGGCAGGTGCAGCGGCGGCGTCACCGACATGGTCTTGATCAGCTCCGGCTGACGCCGCAGCGCCTCGCCGCTGCTCATTTCGATGCGCACCGCGCGGTCCTCCGCCACCAGCCGGTTCAGCTCGCGCTCGATGTGCTCGCGGTCCAGCTCCATGCCTTCCGGCAGATCGAAGTCCAGACGGCCGGATTCCGCGCTCAGATTGCCGCCGGTGACGCCGGCCTTGATCACCACGGACAATAAGTGCAGACAGGTGTGAATGCGCATGTGGCGGTGGCGGCGCGCCCAATCCAGTTCCAGGACGACCGGCGTGCCGGCGGCGAGCCGGGGCGCATCGGCGGGCAGCAGGTGGACGATGGCGCGCGTTTCGCGGTCGCGGCGGGTATCGCTGATCGCACAGCCGCCGCCGTCCCAGCTCAGCGCGGCGCTGTCGCCGGGCTGGCCGCCGCCCAGCGGATAGCACAGCGTGTCCTCCAGCACCAGGCCGGCGTCGTCATGCCGCGCCACGCGGGTTTCCAGGCGGGTTTGGTAGGGATCGATGTAAAAGCGCTCTGCCATGCGGTGATTCCTTTTCAGACTATGCTGGGAAGGCCGGCGTCGCTTGTCGCCGCCGGTCCCGATAATTTTGAGAATGCTGCCGCCGGCTGTGTATTTCAAGAGACAGCGCTGGCGAAAAATCATGGCAACAGCTTGTCGCAACAGCGTTTAGCGCAGATAATCGCCGACTTTTTCCGCCTTCCTGCCCATTGCTCTCATGACCATTCGCCATAATCTGGAACATTACAATCCGCCGCCGGACGCGGGCCTAGACGTGATTTACGCCGACGAGGCCTTGCTGGTGCTGAACAAGCCTTCCGGCTTGCTGTCGGTGCCGGGGCGCGGCGAAGACAAGGCGGACTGCTTGATCAGCCGCGCGCAGCGGGTCTATCCGGACGCGCTGACCGTGCACCGGCTGGATATGGCGACGTCCGGCCTGGTGGTGATGGGACGCGGCGCCAGCATGCAGCGAGAACTGTCCATCGCCTTCATGGACCGCAAGGTGGACAAGCGCTATGTGGCGGTGGTGGACGGCATCGTGGAACAGAACAGCGGCACCGTGGATCTGCCGCTGATCATAGATTGGCCGAACCGTCCGCGTCAGAAGGTGGATTTCGAACACGGCAAGCAGGCGATCACCCATTTCCGTGTGGTGCTGCGCGACGGTTTGCGCCAGACCAGCCGGGTGGAGCTGGAGCCCCTGACCGGCCGCGCCCATCAGCTGCGCATGCATATGCTGCATCTGGGCCACCCCATCCTGGGCGACGACATCTACGCGCCGGAAGCGGTGCTGGCCAAGGCCGATCGCCTGCTGCTGCACGCGGATCGCCTGACGCTGCGCCACCCCATCACTCGCGAAGAGATGAGCTTCGACGCCAAAGCGCCATTCTAAGTCGGCAGTCAGCGCGCGGCCTGGCCGCGCCGGCGTTCTTCTCCTCTTGCGCGGCCATTCTTGCCGGCCGCGCCTCGCCCTGATCTTCCCCCTTGTACCGTCCACAGCGTGGCGGCGCCTTGCCCGGAGGCTGCTTTTTATAATGTCTTCGGCATTTTGTGGCACGGAAAGATTGGCTTGCCCTGCCAGTCTGTGCATACTTCCGTTTTGATCTGAAGCAAGAACTCACTAAACAAGCGTGCTGCCGCCAGAACGCTTGTTTAGTGATTTCTACCTTGTAAGGATCTGTCATGTTAAGTCGCAATTCCGCATTGCCCAGCATCGTCGTCGTCGGCGGCGGCGCCGGCGGCCTGGAGCTGGCCACTCGTCTGGGACGCAGCTTGGGCGCGCAACACAAGGCCCGCGTCGTGCTGGTCGACGGTTCGCCCACCCATATCTGGAAACCGCTGCTGCACGAGGTGGCCACTGGCGCGCTCAACACCGGCGAGGACGAGGTCAATTACTTCGCCCATGGCTATCGTAACGGCTACGAGTTCGAATTCGGCTATATGCAGTCGCTGGACACCGAGCGGCGCTGCATTCAGCTCGCCGAAGTGCGCGACGCCGGCGGGGAGCAGCTGAGCCCGCCGCGCGAGGTGCCCTACGACTGGCTGGTGCTGGCGGTGGGCGCGGAAGCGAACGACTTCGGCACGCCCGGCGTCGGCGAGCACGCGATGTTTCTGAACACCCCGGACGACGCGGAGAAGCTGCGTCACCGGGTGCTGGAACTGGCCTTCCGCTGCAGCAGCGGCCAGCAACCGCTGTCCAAGCTGGGCATCGCCATCGTCGGCGGCGGCGCCACCGGGGTGGAACTGGCGGCGGAGCTGAACCACACCCTGTGCGAACTGCATCATTACGGCGCGCGCCTGCAGCCGGAGCGCGTGGAAATCAGCGTGATCGAAGGCGCGGACCGCATCCTCGCCGCCGCGCCGCCGTCCTTGTCCGCTTACGCCCAGGAGCAATTGGCCGCGCGCAACATCAAGGTGCTGACCGGCAGCCGGGTGGCGGCGGTGCGCGCCGACGGCGTGGAATTGCAGGGCGGCGACAAGGTGGCGGCCGACATCACCGTCTGGGCCGCCGGCGTCAAGGCGCCGACCTGGCTGGCCGGCCTCGCCGGCTTGCAGACCAACCGCATCAATCAACTGCAGGTGGATAAGTGGCTGCGTTGCCAGGGCGCCGCCTGCGTCTACGCCTTGGGCGATTGCGCCGAGGCGCCGGACGGCGACAGCGGCCGCAATCTGCCGGCCACCGCCCAGGTGGCGCACCAGCAGGCGCGTTATCTGGCGGACGAATTGAGCCGGCGCGTGGCCGGTCGCCAGGGCAAGCCCTTCGTCTTCAAACCGCAGGGCATGCTGGTGTCGCTGGGCAAGCACAGCGCGGTGGGCAGCCTGGCGGCGGTGGTCGGCCCCAAACGCGATTATTATGTGGAAGGCCTCGGCGCCAAACTGATCTACAGCTCTCTGTACCGCATGCATCAGGCGGCGGTGCATGGCTGGGTGCTGGCCACTCTGCTCTACGTCGGCGACAAGCTGCGCCGCGCGGCGCGGCCGTCCTTGAAGCTGCACTGAGCCGCCCCCGTCCAATGCCAAGCCCACCTTCGAGGTGGGCTTTTCGTTGGCGCGGCTTGACCGGGCGGCGGTTTGCGAACATCTTTATTGCCGTTTGCATAAATGGGGATGGGGATGGCGCAAGCTTCTCGCCTGGAGATAGACGCCTGGCTGGATCAACGGCCGCTGGGCGGGTTTCAGCGCCGGCTGCTATTGATCTGCGGCTTGCTGATGATTCTGGACGGATTCGACGTGCAGGCCATGGCCTACGTCGCGCCGGCGCTATTGGCGGACTGGGGCTTGGCCAAGCCGGCCTTGGGGCCGGTGTTCAGCGCCGGCTTGCTGGGTCTGCTGCTGGGCGCCTTGCTGTTCAGCCCGCTGGCGGATCGCTTCGGCCGCCGCGTCTTGCTGCTGCTGTGCACCGTGTGGTTCGGCCTGGGCATGTTGGCCACCGGCTTCGCCGCCACGCTGGAGCAGTTGCTGTGGCTGCGCTTCCTGACCGGCCTGGGCCTGGGAGGCATCATGCCGAACGCGATGGCGCTGGCCGGCGAGTACAGCCCGAGCCGGCGCAGAGTCAGCATGATGATGCTGATTTCCTGCGGCTTTACCGTCGGCGCGCTGCTGGGCGGCTTGTTGGCGGCCTGGCTGGTGCCCGCGCACGGCTGGCGCGCGGTGTTCCTGGCCGGCGGCGTCGCGCCGCTGCTGCTGGCGCTGTGGATGTGGCGGCAATTGCCGGAGTCGCTGCAGTTTCTGTTGTCGCGGCAAAGGCGGGAACAGGCGCTGGCCTGGCTGCGTCGTCTGGACCCGGCGATGAGCGGGGCGGCGGCGTCCAGCCTGGCGCTGCGCGAACCCGTCGCCGCGGCGTCGTTGCCGCATTTGTTTCGGGCCGGCCGCGCGCGACTGACGCTGACCTTGTGGGCGCTCAGCTTTCTGAACCTGCTCTTGCTCTACTTCCTGTCCAACTGGATGCCGGCTTTGGCGCGGGACGCCGGCCTGAACACGCAAAACGCCATCCTCGCCGGCGCCGCGCTGCAACTGGGCGGCGTGGCCGGCACCTTGCTGTTGGGGGTCTGGATAGACAGACTGGGTTTCTTGCGGGTGATGCTGCCCAGTTTCGCGCTGGCCGCCGCCGCCGTGGCCATGCTGGGGCAGTGGGGGGCGCAGCAGGCCGGCTTGTTCGGCTTATTGTTCGCCGCCGGTTTTTGCGTGGTGGGCGGCCAGCCGGCGATCAACGCCCTGGCGGCCAACGCCTATCCCACCTCCTTGCGCGCCACCGGCGTGGGCTGGAGTCTGGGCGTGGGCCGGGTGGGCTCGGTGTTGGGACCGTGGCTGGGCGGCGAGCTGCTGCGCCAGGACTGGAGCCTGGCCAGCCTGTTCATGCTGGCGGCGACGCCGGCCTTGCTGGCGGCCTGGCTGGTGTGGATGTGCCCGCAGGCGGCGCGGCCGGCCGCCGTCTGAGTCAGATCGCCAGCAATGCGGCGACGACGCGGCGGTCTTCCGCCAGCAGGATGTTGAAGGTGCGACAGGCGGCCTGGGTGTCCATGGTTTCCACGCCTATGCCGGCGTTGGCCAGCGCGGCGGACAGACGCGGATGGCAAAAGCGCAGGCTTTTGCCGGTGCCGAAGAGCACCACTTCCGGCTGCAGCGCCAGCAGCGCGCTGAAATGGCTTTCCTGCAAATCCTCGAAAGCGTCCACCGGCCAGGGCGCCACGCTGTCCGCGGTGACGATCAGATTGCCCTCGTGGCGCTGGGCGTTGATTAGAACATGGCCGTCGCCATAGCCGGTGAACAAGTTGCGGCCTTGCCCCAGCGATTGCTGCATTTTCATGTGAGCGGATTCCCGATTGCGAGCGCTGCGGCGGACGGCCCTTTCCGGGCGCGAATACCTGCTGCAGTGCATCAGAGATTGGGATAGGATTATAACTCGACCCCGCCGCTGATTGCCGCCACAACGTCAACGTGGTCATCGCTTCAGCGGGGACATCCAAAGAGATCAGATGAAAGAACACAAACCGCGCCGCCAGGGCAAGACCGCCGTCTCCGGCGGGCGGCAAGCCACGGAAACCATTGTCGTCATGCAGCCAGTCCATAAATCGCAAAAACTCGCCAACGTTTGTTACGACATCCGCGGTCCGGTGCTTGAGCACGCCAAGAAGATGGAAGACGAAGGCCATCGCATCATCAAGCTGAACATCGGCAACCCGGCGCCGTTCGGCTTCTTCGCGCCGGACGAAATCATCGAGGACGTGATCGTCAACCTGCCGTCCGCCTCCGGCTATTCCGATTCCAAGGGCCTGTTCGCCGCGCGCAAGGCGATCATGCATTACGCCCAGCAAAAGCAGCTGCCCAATGTGGGCATGGACGACATCATCGTCGGCAACGGCGTGTCCGAGCTGATCGTGATGTCGATGCAGGCGCTGCTGGACAACGGCGACGAAGTGCTGGTGCCGGCGCCGGATTACCCGCTGTGGACCGCCGGCGTCAGCCTGGCCGGCGGCAAGGCGGTGCATTATCTGTGCGACGAAGAGCAGGGCTGGTTCCCCAGCATCGACGACATCCGCGCCAAGATCACGCCGGCCACCCGCGCCATCGTGGTGATCAACCCCAACAATCCCACCGGCGCGGTCTACCCGCCGGCGCTGCTCAAGCAGATCGTGGAAGTGGCGCGCCAGCACCAGCTGATCATCTACGCCGACGAAATCTACGACAAAGTGCTGTACGACGAGGTCAAGCACACCTCCATTGCCTCCTTGGCGCCGGATCTGTTCGTGGTCACCTTCAACGGCCTGTCCAAGAATTACCGCGCCTGCGGCTACCGCGCCGGCTGGATGATTCTGTCCGGCGAGAAGAAACACGCCAAGGACTATATCGAAGGCCTGAACATGCTGGCCTCGATGCGCTTGTGCGCCAACGTGCCGGCGCAGTTCGCGATCCAGACCGCCTTGGGCGGCTACCAGAGCATTGACGATCTGGTGGCGCCGGGCGGCCGCCTCGCGCGCCAGCGCGACCTGGCGCACAAACTGCTGACCGACATTCCCGGCGTCAGCTGCGTCAAGCCGCAGGGCGCGCTCTACCTGTTCCCCAAGCTGGATCCCAAGATCTACCCGGTCGGCGACGATCAGCAGTTCATCCTGGAACTGCTGCAGGAGGAAAAGGTGCTGCTGGTGCAGGGTTCAGGGTTTAACTGGATTGCGCCCGATCACTTCCGCGTGGTATTCCTTCCCAACTCGGACGATTTGGTGGAGGCCATCGGCCGCATCGCGCGTTTCCTGGAAAACTATCGCAAGCGCCACGGCGGCGAAGCCTGAAATCATGGCGGCTTGAGCCGGCGGACGGGGGCTGCGGCCCCCGTTTGGCCATCAGGCTTTCCTTGACAGCGGATACCGTCCGCTGCCAAGGAAAACTTGGGACACGCGCCCGCTGCGCCAGCAGCGGCCTGGCGGCGCGGCTCTTGATCAGGGCCGGCCGCCGGCGCGGGCCGCGCGCAAGGATCTTGCGCCTGGCCGCCGCGGGCAGGGACAGAATACTAGAGACAGGGAGCAAGAATGAAACCGATCAATATCGGCCTATTGGGCGTGGGGACTGTAGGTGGCGGCACCGCCACCGTTCTCAAACGCAACGCCGAGGAAATCAGCCGCCGCGCCGGCCGTCAAATCCGCCTGCTGCAGGCGGCCAACCGCAATCAGGCGCGCGCGCAATCGCTGCTGGGTCCGGACGTGGACGTGGTGGCCGACGCGATGCAGGTGGTGAACAACCCCGACGTCGACATCGTGGTGGAACTGATAGGCGGCGACACCGTGGCCAAGGAACTGGTGCTCAAGGCCATCGCCAACGGCAAACACGTGGTCACCGCCAACAAGAAACTGCTGGCGCTGCACGGCACCGAAATCTTCGCCCGCGCCCAAGAACAGGGCGTGATGGTGGCCTTCGAGGCCGCGGTGGCCGGCGGCATCCCCATCATCAAGGCGTTGCGCGAAGGCCTGTCCGCCAACCGCATCGAGTGGATAGCCGGCATCATCAACGGCACCTCCAACTTCATCCTGACCGAGATGCGCGACAAGGGCGCGAGCTTCGCCGAAGTGCTGGCCGAGGCGCAGCAGCTGGGTTACGCCGAAGCCGATCCCACCTTCGACATCGAAGGCCATGACGCCGGCCACAAGCTCACCATCATGGCGGCGCTGGCCTTCGGCATCCCGATGCAGTTCGACCGCTGTTACCTGGAAGGCATCAGCAAGCTGGAAGGGCGCGACATCAAGTACGCCGAGGAGCTGGGCTACCGCGTCAAGCTGCTGGGCCTGACCCGGCGCACCGCCGCCGGCGTCGAGTTGCGCGTGCATCCGACGCTGATCCCGGCGCGCCAGCTGATCGCCAACGTCAACGGCGTGATGAACGCGGTGCTGGCCAAGGGCGACGCGGTGGGGCCGACCTTGTACTACGGCGCCGGCGCCGGCGCGCTGCCCACCGCCTCCGCGGTGGTGGCCGACATCGTCGACGTGACCCGCTTGCTGACGGCGGACCCGGAGCACCGCGTGCCGCATCTGGCTTTCCAGCCGGACCAGCTGCAGAACCTGCCCATCCTGCCGATCTCCGACGTGGTCAGCTCCTACTATCTGCGCATCGGCGCCGCCGACCGCGCCGGCGTGCTGGCCAACATCACCCGCTTGCTGGCGGAGAACGGCATCTCGATCGAGGCGGTGATCCAGAAAGGCTCGGTGTCCGACGGCACCGCCGAGGTGGTGATCCTGACCCATCGCGTTCAGGAACAGGCGATAGACCGCGCCATCACCGGCATCGAGGCGCTGGAAAGCATTACCGGCAAGGTGGTGCGCCTGCGCATGGAAGAGCTGAATGATTAAACGCTGGCTGACCGGCCTCGGCGCCGGTCTGATCCTGGCGAGCGCCGGGGCGACGCCCTTGTCCCCCGGCCAGCACAGCCTGTTGCAGGGCTTTTTGATGCGAGGCTGCGTCAAGCGCACGCCGGCCTCGGACGGCGTCGGCCAGCGCTCCTCGGAGCAAGTGCAGAAATACTGCCAATGCGCCAGCCAGCATCTGGCCGGCCGCTTCTCCTCGGAAGAGGTGATGGGCGTGCTGACCGGCCAGATCAAGAAAGACGACCCGCGCGGCAAACAGCGGATGAAGGACGCCTCCGCCGCCTGCGCCCAATATCTGGAAACCCCCTGATGCGTTATATCAGCACCCGCGGCGGCATGGCCCCGCAATCGTTCAGCGACATCCTGCTGATGGGCCTGGCGCCCGACGGCGGCCTGGTGTTGCCGGAAAGCTATCCGCAGATCGGCCGCGAGCAGCTGGACGCCTGGCGCAGCCTGTCCTACGCCGAATTGGCTTTTGAAATCATTCGCTTGTTCGCCACCGACATCCCGGAAGACGATCTCAAATCCATCGTCGAGCGCACCTATACCCGCGCGGCTTTCGGCAGCGAGGCGATCACGCCGCTCAAGCGGCTGCACGACGGCCTGGCCGTCCTGGAACTGTCCAACGGCCCGACGTTGGCCTTCAAGGACATGGCGATGCAGCTGCTGGGCAATCTGTTCGAATACGTGCTGGCCAGGAAGGGCGAGCGCCTGAACATCCTGGGCGCCACCTCGGGCGACACCGGCAGCGCCGCCGAGTACGCGATGCGCGGCAAGGCGGGCATCCAGGTGTTCATGCTGAGTCCGGACGGGTTGATGAGCCCGTTCCAGCGCGCGCAAATGTACAGCCTGCAGGACGCCAACATCCACAATATCGCGATCAAGGGTATGTTCGACGACTGCCAGGACATCGTGAAGGCGGTGCAGAACGACCATGCTTTCAAGGCGCGCCACAAGATCGGCACCGTCAACTCCATCAACTGGGCGCGAGTGGTGGCTCAGGTGGTGTATTACTTCAAGGGCTATTTCAACGCCACCGCCGGCAATGAGGAGAAGGTCAGCTTCTGCGTGCCGTCCGGCAACTTCGGCAATGTCTGCGCCGGCCACATCGCGCGGCAGATGGGCTTGCCGATAGAACGCCTGCTGGTGGCCACCAACGAGAACGACGTGCTGGACGAGTTCTTCCGCTCCGGCGCCTACCGTCCGCGCGGCACGGCCAACACCTATGTCACCTCCAGCCCGTCGATGGACATCTCCAAGGCGTCCAACTTCGAGCGCTTCGTGTTCGATCTGCTGGGACGGGACCCCGAGGTGCTGAAAGCGCTGTGGCGCCAGGTGGACGCCGGCACCGGCTTCACGCTGTCCGCAGCGCAAATGGCCGCCGCGGCCGAGGTGTTCGGCTTCGCTTCCGGCAAGAGCGCGCATGCGGACCGGTTGGCCACCATTCGCCAGCTGGACCGCGAAGACGGCGTGGTGGTGGACACCCATACCGCCGACGGCGTCAAGGTGGCGCGCGAGCTGCGCCGCCCCGGCGAAACCGTGGTTTGCCTGGAAACCGCCTTGCCGGCAAAGTTCGCCGCCACCATACGCGAAGCGCTGGACCGCGATCCGCCGCGACCGGCCGGTTTCGACGGCCTGGAGGACTTGCCGCAAAAAGTGTCGGTGTTCCCGGCGGACGCCGGCGAGGTCAAAGCCTTTATCGAGCGCAGTTTGGGCTGACGCGCGTCGGACGAAAAAACGGCCCCCAGGGGCCGTTTTTTTTGCGTCCGCCGCGGCGTTAGAGCCTGTTCAAGGCCCCGTTCCATCCCTCTCGCCGACGCGCGACAGACATTGAACAGGCTCTTAAAACGTCAGCGCCACGCCGACATTGCCGGCGGTCTGATTGCTGCCGCTGCGGCCGCTGGCGGCGCTGAGCTGGCCGAACATCGACACGCTCTTGCTCAATTGAGCGCTGAGACCGGCGGTCCATTCCAGCCAGTCCGCCTTGGGCTTGCCCAGCTTGACGCTGTAATCGCTCAGGGTGGTGGCCAGGCCGGCGGTGACCACGCGGTCGTCGCGCTTGAACTCGTGCGCGTAGCTGAGTTTGGCGTAGGGGCTGAAACGGCCGATGTCGGCTTCCAGCTGCCAGCCGACGCGCGCCACCAGGGACGTGCCGTTTTGCGCGTTGAAGGCCATGCTGCTGCTGTTGCCTCCTTGCTCGGTGAAGCCGTTCACCTTGACGTGGGCGTAGTCCAGGCCGGCGATGGGGCCGGTGCGGTAGGTGCCCAGCGGCATCAGATAGCCGCCGGCTACGCGCAGGCCGTATTGGCTCTGGCGCGCCGTGCCGTTCAGCGTGATCCGGGCCGCGCCCAGCGAGACCTGGCGACGGGTGTCGATATCGCCGGCGCCGATGTGGGCGTCGCCGTCCAGCCAGAACCGCTCCTGCTTATAGCTGAACAGCGCGCTCATCAAGGTGCTGCGGTCGTCTACGCTGCCCGGGGTGGCGATGCCGTTGATGTCGGTCTTGCCGTTCTGGCGGGACATCGCCAGTCCCAGGCTCAGCGCCGGACTGGCCTGGAAGTCCAGACCCACGGTGTACAGCCGGCCTTGCGGCTTGGCGGATACGTCGTCGTAGCCGACCTTGTCGTCGTTGAAGGCGCCGCTGACGAAGGCGCTGACCACGCCGACTTCGCGCTTCTGCGCGCGGATGGCCTGGTAGCGGCTATCCAGCGTCCCGCCCAACTGGCGGGCGTTGTTCAGCGCGGACTCCGGCAGAGCGCCGGCGAAATAGGGCGCTTGCAGCAGGCCGTATATATAGTCGCCAATCAGCTGATAGGCGGCCGGAGTGGGGTGCAAGGCATCGGTGAACAGATAGCTTTGCCCAGGTATGACGGCGGCCAGGCAGTACAGCGCGGACTGAGGGCAGGCCGCGCCGGAGGTATTGCTGAAGCCATAGGCTTGCGGATTGGCCAGAAGCTCCGTGAACAGACCCGATATATTGGCCCTGACTATTCCGTGTTGCAGATTGCCGGCGCTAAGCGCCATGTCTACCAACTGGTTGTAGCCGCTGGCGCCTTTCTGAAGATTGGGCTGCACCGCGGTGTAAACGCTGCTCAGCGTGCCGGCGCTCAGACCGGCGGCGGTCTCCGCCTGGCTTAGCGCCTGATTGATCAGGGCGGGGGAATTGCTGGTTTGACCGGAGCTCAGTATCTGCCATGCGGCGCCCCAGGCGGCGACGACTTTGCCGGCGTTGCCGGCGCCGGGCAGAGCGGTCTGAATGGCGGCGAGAACAGAGAGTGGAGCCGCCGAGATATCAGGCAGATTGGGCAAGATGATGGTATTGGCCCCGGCGGCCTTGAGCGCGGCCA
This sequence comes from Chromobacterium sp. HL1, assembly GCF_057418835.1. Lineage (NCBI taxonomy): Bacteria > Pseudomonadati > Pseudomonadota > Betaproteobacteria > Neisseriales > Chromobacteriaceae > Chromobacterium > Chromobacterium sp. HL1. The sequence continues at coordinate 3,943,763 of NZ_CP162399.1, read as the reverse complement.
CGGCTTGTACAGTGTAGCCGGCGGAGGCGCCCAGATAGGCGGTCGGATCGCTTTGGCTGCCGGCGGCAATGACGTCGTTGCCGCCTATCCAGATGGTGTAGGCCGCGTTGGGGTCGGCTTTTTGGCCTTTCTGGCCCAGATAAGCGTTGATCTGGCCCGGCAGGTCTGTGACCGCGATCGCATCGGCTGCAGGGGTCTGGCTGGGGGTGTCTGGATTGGTGTTGGGCGGGCTGGCCGGCTGCGCGCGCGCATCGCCCTGAGCGTAATTATTGCCCGCAGTATTGGCGATGTGGCTATTTAGGCTGTTGTTGGGCGATACGTTCTGGCCATAGTGCTTGGCCAGGACTTCGGCCCAGCCGGTGCCGTAGCCCAAGGTCCAGCGGGCGTTGGACGGCAGGCCGCCCAGGCCGCCGAAGGCGCCGGTGTCGGTCAGACTGTCCCCGAAAAAATAGAAATTGCTATAGGCGTTGGCGGCGGCCGGCAGGGCCAGCAGAGTGGCCACGGCCAGCGTGTTCAGGCGCTTGCGCATTTGGAATGTCCCCTTCCGGATAAAACTTTGGTTTTATTTAATTTAGATTTAAGAGTCTAAGCTCTATTCGAACGATTATTTGAATGTATGCATCGCATTGTCAATAGCGGCCCCAGGCTGCAGCCCTGGGCCCGCTTGCGCTAGAATGCGGGAATGCGACGTTTACTACTGTGGATGATGTGCTGCGCCTGGAGCGTGGCGGCGTCGGCCGCCATGCAGGATCTGGGGCGGCTGGAGGCTTTGGCCGGCGACTTTCTCAAGCACGAGTTGTCGATGCGGCCGGCCACCTGGACGCTGGGGCAGCTGGACCGCAAGCTGGCGGTGCCGGCCTGCGCGCAGCCCAAGGCGGATTGGGCGACGCCGGGGGTGACCACCGGTTCCACCTTCGTCGCGGTGTCCTGCCCGGAACTGGGGTGGGCGCTGCGGATTCCGGTGCGGATCAATGAAAAGAAAATGGGCGTGGCTTTGAGCCGCGCGGTGGCGGCCGGCGAGGTGCTGAGCGCCGCCGACCTGCGCCTGGTCGAGGTGGCCAACCCCAGCCTGGCGCGCAATGTGCTGGACGATCTGCAGCAGGCGATAGGCAAGACCATGCGCTCCGGCGCGCCGGCCGGCGCCTGGCTGCGCAGCTTTATGGTGCGCGCGCCTTATCTGGTGAACAGCAACCAGCGGGTCAAAGTGGTGGCCTCGGGCGAGGGCTTCGCCGCGGCGGCCGACGGTTTGGCGATAGGCAATGCCGCCGAGGGCGAGCAAGTGTCGGTACGCATGGCTTCCGGGCGGGTGATACGCGGGCAAGTTCAAGCGGACGGCAGCGTGATGGTGATATATTAGAGACGGTTCGCCGGCAGGTCTCGGCGCGCCGCGGCGGATAATTGGGCGAAAGTCTTCAAGATATTGTTTTTCCGTCCGATAATAGAGGTAATCCAGGTTCCCTTTGGGAAGGCCATGCCATGAAAGTAGATAACTCGGGCAAGCTGTCAGCAAGCTACAGCACCCAGAACAAGGCGGCGCCGCGCGACGCGGCCGCCAACGCCAACCCTGCCGCCAGTGGATCCGACAGCGTGACGATCAACCCTTTGGCCAGCCGTCTGAGCGCGGTGGAAAGCAAGGTCAGCGGCGATTCCGGCTTCGACGCAGGCAAAGTGGCCGCGATCAAGTCGGCGATAGCCGCGGGCACCTTCAACGTCAATCCGGAGAAGATCGCCGACGGCTTGATCGCCTCCACCAAGGAATTGTTGGCGCGCTGAGCGCGCGCAGGTGAGAGTCAGGCATGAACGTTGTTGAAGAATTCTGCCAGCTGTGCCGGGCCGAGAGCGCTCTCGTCGCCCGGCTGATCGCATTGCTGGAGCAGGAACAGAAGGTGCTGGTGCAGGGCTTTGACGTTCAGTTGGACGCCCTGGCCGAGAGCAAGAGCGGCGTGTTGGACCTATTGGCCGTCAGCGCCGCCCAGCGCGGCGAATTGATGCGGCGGATCGGCGTGCAGGACAGCGAGACGGTTTACATCTGGCTGGCGGACAAGCCGGAGGCCAGCCTGGCCTGGACCGGGTTGGAGGAGGCGATCCAGCGGGCGCAGAGCATCAATCAGCTCAACGGCAGCTTCATCGATCAGCGCTTGTCGCTGGTGGAGGGCGCGCTGAATACCTTGAAGGACGCCGCCGCGTCCACCGTGGGCTACGACAAGGCCGGCCAATTGCCGGAACTGGCCGCCGGGCGACGCTTTCTAGGCTCCGCCTGAGCGTTTGAAGCCGTTCCCGAGGGGGTATGCAAGAGCGCCGTTGCGGCGCTCTTGGCGTTTCCGTCCGACGGTTTTAGAGTCTATTCTCAAGGAGCAGTGGGAATGCCCTGGCCTTTATGGTATCTTCCTCTCCGGGCCTGAGAAAACCACTATCCGGAACCAATGACCCTGATTTCCTTGATTATCGCTCTGGCACTGGAGCAGTTGCGGCCCTTGGGCAATCGCAATCGCGTCTGGCTGCTGTTCACCCGCTACGCCAATCATTTGGAACGCAATCTGAATGCCGGCTCCAACCGTCATGGCGTGTTGGCGTGGTCCTTGGCGATCGTGCCTGCGGTCTTGCTCAGCTTGCTGATCTATTACGCGCTGCACGCCTTGAGTCCGATTCTGGCGATGTTGTGGAATGTCCTGGTCTTGTATCTGACCATGGGTTTCCGCCATTTCTCCAGCGCGTTCTCCGAAATCTCCCAGGCTTTGGCCGAAGGGCGGGATCTGGACGCGCGCGCCTCCTTGGCGAACTGGACCGGACAGGGCACCGCGGAGTTGTCGGTTGAGGAAATTTCCCGGCTGGCGATCGAGCAGGGGGTGGTGGATAGTTACCGCCACGTGTTCGGCACCATGTTCTGGTTCGTGCTGTTGCCGGGTCCGGCCGGCGCGCTGTTGTACCGCCTCTGTTCTATGCTGAATCAGAAATGGGGCAACCGCGACGCGAACGAGGACCCGTTCGGCCGTTTCTCGGCCAGCGCCGCCGCTTGGCTGGACTGGATTCCGGTGCGTTTGACCGCCGCCAGCTTCGCCATCATGGGCGATTTCGAGGATGCGGTGTATTGCTGGCGCTCCCAGGCCAAAACATGGGGGAACTACGCTAATGGCATTTTGTTGGCTTCGGCCGCGGGTGCGATCGGCGTGAAATTGGGCGATCCGCTCAGACAGGATTACTCCATACGCTTCCGGCCCGAACTGGGCTTGGGCGACGAAGCGGACCCCAACTACCTGAAAAGCGCGGTTGGTCTGGTCTGGCGTTCCGCCTTGCTATGGTTGGCCGTAATCCTACTGCTCAGCGTCGCAAGCCACATGGGCTGACGACCCAACGCCGCCGTCCGGGCGGCGTTGCCTTGTCCGTTCGTGTCATTTGAATACGGGGGCGTGTTGGCGCATGCGCGCAACAGGCCCCGCGAGTTTTGCAGGAGTGTTGTCCATGCTGTTTTCCGAACTCGGGTTGTCTCCCGAGATTCTGCGCGCCATCGAAGAACAGGGCTATTCCCAGCCCACCCCGATTCAGGAAAAGGCGATTCCTCTGGTCTTGTCCAGCCGCGATTTGCTGGCCGCCGCTCAAACCGGCACCGGCAAGACCGCGGCCTTCATGCTGCCCATTCTGGAGCGCCTGAAGAAATACGCCAACACCAGCGTATCGCCGGCGATGCATCCGCTGCGCGCCTTGGTGTTGTCGCCAACCCGCGAGTTGGCGGATCAGATCGGCGTCAACGTCAAGAGCTACACCAAATACCTGCCGCTGCGCGCCACCACGGTGTTCGGCGGGGTCAATATGGACCCGCAAACTCAGGAACTGCGCCGCGGCGTTGAGATCCTGATCGCCACGCCGGGCCGCCTGCTCGACCACATCCAGCAAAAAACCGTTCAATTGAACAAGGTGGAAGTGCTGGTGTTGGACGAAGGCGACCGCATGCTGGACATGGGCTTCATCCAGGACATCCGCAAGATCATGGGCATGCTGCCCAAAGAGCGTCAGACCCTGCTGTTCTCCGCCACTTTCGCGCCGGAGATCAAGCGGCTGGCCGCTGATTTCATGAAGTCGCCGCAAACGGTGGAGGTGGCGCGTCAGAACGCCACTAACGATCAGGTCGAGCAGATCGTTTACTCGGTGGACGCCTTCAAGAAGCGTCATCTGCTGACGCATCTGATCAAGTCCCGCGACATGAGCCAGGTCATCGTGTTCTGCAAGACCAAGCTCAGCGCCGACCGTCTGTCGCGTGAATTGCAGCGCGACGGTCTGCAAGCCGAAGCCATTCACGGCGACAAGGCTCAAGGCGCGCGTCTGGAAACGCTGGCGGCGTTCAAGGAAGGCAAACTGCGCATATTGGTGGCCACCGATGTCGCCGCCCGCGGTCTGGATGTGACGGAGCTGCCCTATGTGGTCAACTTCGAACTGCCGAACGCTCCGGAAGACTATGTGCACCGGATTGGCCGTACAGGCCGAGCCGGCGCCAAGGGCGTGGCGATCTCGCTGATGTCCCCGGAAGAAACCCGCCAGCACGACTCCATCGAGAAGCTGACCAAGCAGACGCTGACGCCGCAGATCGTGGACGGCTTCCGTCCCTCCTGGCTGGTGCGCCCCAACGAGCGCGAACGCGAGCGGGAGCGCCCGTCTGCGCCGCCCAAGCCGGAGGCTTCGGTTCTGGCCGGCTCCTCCGAGGGCGTGAAGAAGCCCTTGAACGGCCGCCGCAGCCGCAAGGCGAAGCGGGAAGTGCCGGCGCTGTTGCTGCCGCCGCGCTACAAGGTGGAAATCATTCGCTGATTGGGCGAACGAGCAAGGAACGGTCCCGAACGGGGCCGTTTTTTTATGGGCGTCGGCGGCACTTCCCGCCGGCCGCGGAGTCGGATGTCTGGGCGGTTTGCCCTGGGCGAGGAGAGCGCGATGCGGGTGAAATGGCTGCATATCGGTGTGGGCGGCGCGATGTTGGGCGTTGGCGCGGCGGCGGGAGCGACGACGACGGCTTGGCCGGCGTCGAGAAAAACCGAAGCCAAACCCGCGCCGGTGTCGGTGATGCTGGCGGAGGCGCAGCGGCTGGAGCGTCTGCGCGCGCTGGTGAAACAGCATGCGATCCAATGCCATTGCTCGCTGTGCCTGGGGCTGGGCGCCGCCGAAGCGAATGGCGGAAGAGAACAGGAGTCGAACCTGCCCGGGACCGCTGGCGGCCCCATCTGATTTTGAAGACCAGCCGCCCCACCGGGGACGCGTCTCTTCCTGCGAGCGAGCGGGCTCTTGGCCCGATGGCGTCCGGGCGACGCCAGCGCGCATTATATCGCGGAATCGGGATCGGAACCCGTTCACGATCGGTCGCGCGGCAAGGAGACGGGGAAAGGGCCTTGAGCACCGCTTTGAAACGCGGATGCGCGGCTAGTGCGATCCGCTTCCTCCGCCCCTGCCGGCTTGTCTTGCTGGTGAGAGGGTGAACCGGCGATAAGTTAATTTTATGCCTGATAAATAAAATGAATGTCTTGGCCTCGCCTCATGCCGTTAGAATGGAGAGCCCCGCCGAACGCGCCGCAAGAGCGTCGGGGCATTCCGTCTACCGAGAATAAAGGAAATCAGCATGAAGCACGTTCTGTCCCTGTTTATCCAGCTTTGCCATGTCGCCGGCCGTCCGGGGCTGCGTCGCGGCAAGTAAAGCATGGCCGGCGACGCCGGCGGAGCCAAGAAAAAGCGGCCCAAGGGGCCGCTTTTTCATTGCGCGCGGCGCGCCGCCCTGGCGGCGGGTCGCGGCTACTGTCCCATGGGACTGGTCTGGATGCGGGCGGATGGCGTTTTGTTGGACGGCTTGATATATTGGCCGGAAATATTTTAATGGCATTTTTGTTCTAATTAGATTCAATTATTTTGCTTGTGAAATCAAAGTTCAAATGTCATGAGTCCGGCGCGTGAAGCCGCCGGGCCAAGGACGCGGGATGAGCAGGGTTGGGAGCTTGGCATGGGGAAGAGCGGGAAGGCGGTCTTGAGCGGAGTGGCGCTGGCGTGTTGCGTGGCCGCGCTTCATGCCGCGCCGGGGCCTGTGGTGTTGACGGTGTCGGGCAAGATCAGCCAGTTCACCAATAAAGAAAAGAATGTGTACGAGTTCCGCGAGCAGGACTTGCAGAGCTTGCGTCAGCATTCGGTGGTGACCCGGACCACCTGGACGCCGCAATCGGTGTTCAGCGGGCCGCTGATGCGGGACATTCTGGCCAAGGTGGGCGCCAGCGGCCAGAAGGTCAAGCTGCGGGCCCTGAACGATTACGTGTACTGGATAGACCGCCGCGAGTTCTACGACTTCGACGTGGTGTTGGCGCGCTCGGTCAACAACAAGCCTTTGGACATCACCAACCGCGGTCCCTTATGGCTGATGTATCCGCTGGATCAAATGCCGGAGGACAAGAAAGGGCCGGTGATGGACGCTAAACTGGTGTGGCAGATCAACCGCCTGGTGGTGTTCTGATGCCGGCCGGCCAGGAGGGCTCGGGACGAGCGGTGAACAAGTCGATGCTGTCCGGCTGGAAGGGCATCCCGGCGCTGGCCTTGCTCGGCTTTTTGCTGCTGGGCATCGGCGTTTACATGGCGATCGAGCGTTATGTGCCGGCGCGCAGCTTTGAGGGACGCAGCGAGGATTTGTACTGGTCGGTGGCGCAGATGCAGCTTGAGTTGGAGAAAGCGCGCGCCGACTTATTGCGTTTGAAGGCGGGGGAAGTTCCCGAGTCTCAGGTGCAATTCCGGCTGGCGGTGGCCAACAGCCGTTTCCTGGATTTCGTCACGCCGTCCAAGATGCAGGAGATGCTGAGCCGCGTCGACGGCTTCAAAGGCACAGCCAGCCTGCTGCAGGATTTCTTCGAGGACGAAAACATCCTGCATCCCAGCGTCCGGAGCGCGCAGCAGAACATAGACCGCATCGACAGCATCCGGCCGTCGCTGGCGGAGTTCGCGGTCCAGGCGCGCGTGGCCGAGGTGTCTTCGCGCGACGCGCGCAACAAGGACTTGCGGCACAACCAGCAATTGGTCGCCTCGCTGTGGTTCGCGCTGGGCGGCATCTGCATGGTGATTTTCGTGCTGTTGTACCGCTATCAGGGCGCGCGTCGCGACGCCGCCGCGCGCCAGCAGCTGCTGGAGCAGGAGCGGGCGGCGCACAAGGCCACGGTGAACGCGGAGCTGGACCGCACCACCTTCCTCGCCACGCTGAGCCACGAGATCCGCTCGCCGCTGCAGACCATGCAGGTGTGCGTGGAGTTGATCGAGCCGGACATCGATCCGGCCGGTAAGGCCGCCAAGGCGGTGGGGCGCTTGAAAACCTGCATGGCGCATCTGATGACCCAGGTGCGCGACATCATGGACATCTCCGCGATCAAGAATATGCAGTTCCGGCTGCATATCGGCGATGTGGATGTGGCGGCGACCTTGAACGAGGTGATCGACGTGCATCGCGCGCAGTTGGACGGCAAGGGCTTGGGCCTGCATGTGCGGCTGGGCGAATTGCCTGAGACGGTGAAACTGGACGGCGACCGCTTGCGGCAGATCGTCGGCAATCTGCTGACCAACGCCATCCGCTACACCGATCACGGTACGGTCACGGTGGAGGCCGGCGTGGACAGCGCCGACGGTCGCAATATCCTGGATATCCGCGTGATAGACACCGGCATCGGCGTGCCGGAGGAGTTTCAATCGCGCATCTTCCAGCCGTTTTTCCAGGGGCACGCGCGCCGGGTGGGCAGCAGCGGGCTGGGCCTGGCGGTGGTCAAGGAACTGGTGTCCTTGCTGGGCGGGGAGCTGGAGCTGAAGAGCGTGGTGGGTGTGGGCTCCGAGTTCATCGTCCGCTTGCCCATCGTGGTGCCGGATCAGCCGCCGGGGCCGGAACGTTCGGTGCTGGTGGTGGACGACGACAAGAATATCCGAGAGCCGTTTTCCGATTGCCTGCAAATGAACGGCTACGCGGTGTCCACCGCCAGCTCGGTGGCGGAAGCTTGTCAGAAGCTGCAGCAAGCCAGCTTCAACGTGGTCTTGCTGGACATGCAGCTGGGCAATGAGAGCGGTTATTCGGTGGCGGAGGCGCTGAAGCGCAGCGTGCGCCACCGCGGCGTGAAAATCATCGCGATGACCGCTTACCCCGAGGAATACGCTGATCCGCGCGCCGCCTGGTTCGCCGCGCGGCTGGAGAAGCCTTTCGATATCAGCCGGTTGCGCGCGGTGTTGGGCCGGGCGCTGGAATCGCCGTCCGGCCCTGGACACGCAGGTTAGTCGAACAGCCGCGCCTCGCGCAGCAAATGCCTGTCCCCCAGGCGGCGGGTGAAGCCGCAGCGGTCGAAATACTCCAGGATTTGAATCGCCAGCTTACGGCCGCAGCCCAGTTGGTCGCGGAAGTTGGCGGCGTCGGCGTAGCCGGCGTCCTGATTCAGGCTGTGCACGATGGCCGCCATGCCGCGGATCGCCGCGCTGGAGAAATAGCGGTCCCGCACCACGGCGTGGACATGGCCCAGCTTCGCGGCTTTGCGCAGCACGGCGCGCGCCGTGTCCTCCTCCACGCCGGCCGCCGCAGCCAGATCCCGCACCCAATGCGGCTGTCCCTGATCGGTGAAAGCCGGTTCCAAACGCCGCCACAGCGCGGTCTCTTCCGCGTCGAAAGCCAGCACGTGGCCGGGCAGATGCAGCCAGCCGCGGGTATTGGCCAGCCTTCCCTCCGTCAGCAATTGATCGATCATCAAATTGACTGCGGCCTCGCTTTCCTGCGGCAGCGCCAGCCGGCGCGCGCGGCCGCGGCTGGCGCCCAGCTGGTCCGGCTGCTGGAGATGCAGCGCCGCCAGCCGTTCCAGCAGCTGTCCTTGCAACTCCGCCCAGTGTTCCGGCGCGTAAGCGTGCTGGCCGGCGGTGAGCAGCGGGGCGGCGCGCAGCAGCTCCGCCAGCCCGGCTTCGCTCAATTGCCGGTCCCAGGCGAGATCAGGCAGGGAAAGCGCCTGTCGGCTCAGGCGCAGCCGCAGGTTCTGGACGTTGTCGCTTCCGGCCGCGGCCAGGGCGCGCAGATGGGCCAGCCGTTCGTCTTGGCGCTTGCCGCGCGTAGGCGGCTGCCGTTCCAGCACCGTGGCGCAGGCCAAGGTGTGCTGCGCGCCGGCATCGCGCAGGATCAGCTTGTCGCCGTCGGCCAGGAGCAGCGGCCGGTCCAGGCTCAGTTCAGCCAGTCCCTCGTCGCCGGGATGGAGTTGCGGACGTTCCAGCAGGGCCACCCGGCCGGTGCAGTGGCTGGCGGCGTGATGGAGATGGATGGCCTGCCAGTGGCGCAAAGTGGCGTGAGCGGCCGGGGCCAGGCGCAAGCGCACGCTGACGCGGGCGGCCGGCGCCGGCGCCGCTTGCTCCAGCAGCCAGTCGCCGCGTTGAATCTGTCGTTTGTCGATGTCGCCGACCAGGTTGAGCGCAATGCGCTGGCCGGCCTGGCCTTGCCGCGCCGGCTGGTTTTGCACGTGCAGGCCGCGCACGCGGACGGCGACGTCCTTGCCGCTCAGCCATAGGGCGTCGCCCACGTTCACGCGGCCGCCCCAGGCGGTGCCGGTCACCACCAGGCCGGCGCCGCCTATGGTGAAGGCGCGGTCTATCGCCAGGCGGAAGCGACGTTCGGTTCCGGCGGCTTGGTCGCGCAGTTGCAGCAGATGCCGCCGCAAGACGTCGACGCCGGCGCCGCTGCGCGCGGAAACCGGCAGCAGCGCCGCCGCGCGCAGGCCGTGTTCGGCCAGCGCCCGCCGCGCCTCGTCCATGACGCCTTCCAGCGCTTCCGGGCCGGCCAGGTCGCTTTTGCTGATGGCCACGGTCAGGCTGTCCAGTTGCAGCAATTGCAGGATGGCCAGGTGTTCTCGGGTTTGCGGCATCACGCCGTCGTCGGCGGCGATCACCAGCAGCGCGTGGCGCACGCCGCCGACGCCGGCCAGCATATTGCTCAGGAAACGCTCATGGCCGGGCACGTCGATGAAGCCGATCGCGCCGCCCTCGGGCGTCGGCAGATAGGCATAGCCCAGGTCTATGGTCATGCCGCGCTTTTTTTCTTCCGGCAGGCGGTCGGCGTCGGTGCCGGTCAGGGCGTGAAGCAGGGCGGTCTTGCCGTGGTCTACGTGTCCGGCGGTGGCGATAATCATGGCGGGCGAAGCGGCAGGGGTAAAAGGCCAAGTATCGCCAGAAACGGCGGACTTGGCCATGGGCTGGGCTCAGCGGGCGGGCGAGGGGGCCGGCAGATAATGGCCGGCGGGGTCGATGTGGGCGAGCACGTCCAGCACCGGGTGCCGTTCAAGCACGCGGTGGCGCGCGGCTTCCGAGATGGCGTGGGCCTGTTCCACGCTGATGGCGCCGTCCACTTCCAGGTGCACGTCCACCTGGATCAGGTCGCCCATCTTGCGGGTGCGCAGATCGTGCACGCCGTGAATGCCCGGGGTGCTCAGCAAGGTCTGGCGGATGGCGGCGACGGCGTCGTCGTCGGCGGCGCGGTCCATCAGGTCGTGCATCGCGTCCCAGCCGAAGCGCCAGCCCATGCGGGCGACCAGCAGGCCCACCAGCAGGGCGGCCACCGGGTCCAGCAGCGGATAGCCCATCAGGTTGCCGATGATGCCCAGCGCCACCACCAGCGAGGAGGCTGCGTCGGAGCGCGCGTGCCAGGCATTGGCCACCAGCATGCTGGAGCGCACGCGCTTAGCCACCGCCAGCATGTAGCGGAACAGCGCCTCCTTGACCGCCAAGGCCAGCAGCGCCACCCACAGGGCGACGGCGTGGACGGTGGGAATGGAGGCGGGGTCGTGGAATTTCGCGGCGGCGCTGTACAGCATGCCCAGGCCGACGCCCAGCAAGAGCAGGCCCAGGATCAGCGAGGCGGCGTTCTCGTAACGGTGATGGCCGTAGTGGTGATCGTTGTCCGGCGCCTTGTGGCTGTGTTTGCCGGCCAGCAAGACTACGAAGTCGGCGATCAGGTCGGACAGCGAGTGCAGGCCGTCGGCGATCAAGGCTGAGGAGTGCGCCAGCGCGCCCACCACGATCTGGGTGGTGGAGAGGATCAGGTTGACCGCGACGCTGACCAGCGTGCTGACGCGGCCGGCGCGGCGTTTCTCTACGCTGTCGCCGTCGATGGCGTGATGAGTGTGGGCCATGGCAGTGCAGTCCGGCAGTGGGTGGGATGCCCTGATTATCGCACAAAGGCTATTAATTTTAAAAAATTGATTGTTTTTATTAATGAGAATGAGAACAAGAATGAACCTCAGCCGCGGCGGGGACGCCTTGTGACACAATTGGGGTTTTCCGGGGACGGGGAGGGGAATGGCTTTATTGCTGAAAAGCGCCTTGGGCGCGCTGGCGGTGCTGTTGATCAGCGTGTTGGCCAGGTCCAGGAATTACTATATCGCCGGCCTGGTGCCGCTATTCCCCACTTTCGCGTTGATCGCGCACTATATTGTCGGCAGCGAGCGCGGTGCGGCCGAGCTGAAAACCACCTTGCTGTTCGGCATGGCTTCGCTGCTGCCTTATTTCATCTATTTGCTGGCCCTGTATTGGCTGATAGACCGCTGGCGGCTGGGCGCGGCCTTGCTGGGCGCGGCGGCGTGCTGGGCCGCGGCCGCCGGCGTCTTGATCTGGCTATGGACGCGCCAATGAGGCCAGATTGGCGATGAAGCCGGCTTCGTCCTCCAGACAGCGCAGGTCCAGCCACAGCCTGCCGTCGGCCAGCCGGCCGATCACCGGCTGCGGCAGCGCGCGCAGCGCTTCGGCCAGCCGTTCCAGCGTGCCGCCCCGGCCGTCGGCCGGCGAAACCGCCAGCGCCCAGCTGGGCAGCCGGTCCACCGGCAGCGAGCCGCTGCCGATCTGGGACAGGCAGGCGGCGCCCTCCACCAGGTAGTCCGTTCCCAGCGCCGCGCTCAGCGGGGCGAGCAAGCGCTCGGCGCTGGCGCGCATCGCCGCTTGCGGGCGGCTCAGCCGGCGCAGCGTTGGCAGCGTGTCGGCCAGCCGGTCCGGTTCCAGATAGAGGCGCAGCGTGGCTTCCAGCGCCGCCAGCGTCATCTTGTCGCAGCGCAGCGCGCGTTTGAGCGGGTGCTGCTGAATCTTGTCTATCCATTCGCGCTTGCCGATGATCAGGCCGGCCTGCGGGCCGCCCAGCAGCTTGTCGCCGGAGAAGCTGACCAGGTCAACGCCGGCGGCGATCATCTGTTGCGGCATAGGCTCGTGCGGCAGGCCGTAGGCGGCCAGGTCGATCAGCGCGCCGGAGCCCAGGTCGGTGGCCACCGGCAGGCCGCGTTCGCGCGCCAGTTCCGCCAGTTCCGCCTCCGCCACGCTGCTGGCGAAGCCCTGAATCGCGTAATTGCTGGTGTGGACCTTGAGCAGGAGGCCGGTTTCCGCGGTGACGGCGTTGCGATAGTCCTTCAGATGGGTGCGGTTGGTGGCGCCCACTTCCACCAGCCGGCAGCCGGCCTGACGCATCACGTCCGGCATGCGGAAGGCGCCGCCGATCTCCACCATCTCGCCGCGGGACAGGATCACCTCGCGGCCGGCGGCGACGGTGGACAGCATGATGAGCACCGCGGCCGCGTTGTTGTTGACCACGCAGGCGGCTTCGGCGCCGGTGAGTTCGCGCAGCAGCTCGCTGACCGCCTGGTCGCGGTGGCCGCGGCCGGCGCCTTGCAGATCGAATTCCAGCGTGGCGGCTTCGCGCATCGCCGCGGCGACGGCTTCCACCGCGGCCTCGGCCATCGGCGCGCGGCCCAGATTAGTGTGCAATACGGTGCCGGACAGATTGAACACCGGCCGCATCCGCATGCGTTGCCGTTCGGCGACCCGGTCGCCGACGGCGGCGGCCAGGCTGTCGTCGCTGTCGGCCCAGGCGGGCAGCGCCTGTTGTTCGCGTATGGTCCGGCGCGCCTGCTCCAGCGTTTGGCGCACGGCCTCGGCCAGCGCGGCGTTGCCGTGGCGGCCCAGCAGGCGGGCTAGGCGCTCGTGGCCCAGCAGGCGGTCAACGGAGGGCAGGCGGGTGTACAGGTTCTTCAGGTCCATGGAGGCTTCCGGCGCAAGGTCAGATTCCTTCATTTTACCCGCTTACGCTCGAGCGCTGCCGGCTGCGTATAATGCCTGGATGCAGACACATCAAACGCCTCCCTTCGCCGGCCTGACGCCGGACGCCATTCTCGACGCCGTGGACAGCCTTGGCCTTTACAGCTCCGGCAGCCTGCTGGCGCTGAACAGCTATGAGAACCGGGTTTACCAGATCGGCATCGACGACGCCGCGCCGCTGGTGGCCAAGTTTTACCGGCCGGAGCGCTGGAGCGATGAGCAGATTCTGGAGGAACACGCGTTTTCGCTGCAATTGGCGGAGCGCGAGATTCCGGTGGTGCCGCCGCTGGCCTTCAAGGGCGCCACCTTGCATCATCACGGCGGTTTCCGTTTTGCTTTGTTTCCGCGTCGCGGCGGCCGGGTGCCGGAGTTGGGCGACGCGCGCACGCTGGAATGGATAGGCCGCTTTCTGGGCCGCATCCACGCCTTGGGCCGGGTGGAGGATTACGCGCGGCGGCCGGCTTTGGACGCGGACAGCTTCGGCCGCGAGCCGGCGGACTATCTATTGCGGCACGCGGACTTGCCGCCGGAACTGCGCGAAGTCTTCCGCGGCGTGCTGGAGCAGGCGCTGGCCGGCGTCGACCGCGCTTACCAGCGCGCCGGCGCGGTGAGCGCGCTGCGGCTGCACGGCGATTGCCATGTCGGGAATATGCTGTGGACCGACGACGGCCCGCATTTCGTCGACTTCGACGATAGCCGCATGGGGCCGGCGGTGCAGGATTTGTGGATGCTGTTGTCCGGCAGCCGCGAGGAGCAGTCGGCGCAACTGGCCGAGGTGCTGGCCGGCTACGAGGATTTCTGCGAGTTCGATCTGCGCGAGCTGCATCTGCTGGAGGCGCTGCGCACCCTGCGCTTGATCCATTACAGCGCCTGGCTGGCGCGGCGCTGGCACGATCCGGCCTTCCCGGCCGCCTTCCCCTGGTTCAACAGCCAGCGTTACTGGGAGGAGCAGATTCTGACGCTGCGCGAACAGATTGCGCTGCTGGACGAGCCGCCGCTGTGGTCTGCCTGAGCGTGCCGTTCAGCCGGTGCTGGCTTCCTTGCTTTGCTGCATCCTTTCCTTGACCCAGCTTTCGAAGTGGGGTGCGTCCATCGGCTTGGCGATGAAATAACCCTGGCCCATCAAGCAGCCGCGGTTGCCCATGAAGTCCAGGTCGGTGGTGGTTTCTATGCCTTCGGCCACCGTGGTCAGCTGCATGCGCTGGGCCAGTTCGATCACGCTGTTGAGCACCGCCTCCAGATGAGGCTTGGTGGACACCGAGGTGACCAGCGACTGGTCGATTTTCAGTTCGGTGAACGGGAAACGGGTCAGTTGCTGCAAGGTGGCGAAGCCGGTGCCGAAGTCGTCGATGGACAGGCCCAGGCCGCCCAGGCGCAGCCGGGCGGCGATGCCGATGGCTTCGGCCAGATTGTCGGCGATGGCGGTTTCCGTCACTTCGAAAATGATGAAGCGCGGCGGCACATGGGTGCTGAGCAGCCGTTGTTCGATTTGCTGGGTCAGGTCGTCACCCTTTAGCGACAGCGCCGACAGATTGACCGACAGCGGCAGCCGCAGGCCGCGGCGCGCCCATTCCTGCCATTGCTTCAGGCCCTGGTCCAGCATGCTCAGCGTCAGTTCGGTGGCCCAGCCGCTGGCCTCCACCACCGGGATGAAACGGGCGGGGGAGACGATGCCGAGTTCCGGGTGCTGCCAGCGCGCCAGCATTTCCGCGCCCTTGAGCAGGCCGCCGTTGAGGGTGACCTTGGGCTGGTAGTAGGGAATGATCTCGCCCTTGTCCAGCGCTTCGCGCACTTCCACCTCGCTGAACAGTTCGGCGTGATGGTCGTCGCCGCCCTTGGGCGTCCACACCCGTTTGAGCAGGTCCAGCAGCTCGGGCTGGCGCAGCGGCTTCTTTAGGCCGCCGAGCACCGGCAGGCCCAGTTCCCGTCCCATCAGCTCCACGGTGGAGATCAGCAGGTAATCCTTGCTGGAGGTGACCACCAGCGGTGCGCCCAGGCCTTCCCTGGCCATGTGCTGCATCACTTGCACGCCGTCCAGCTTGGGCATTTCCAAATCCAGCAGGATCAGGCTGGGAAGCTGCTCGCGCATCCGCTCCAGGCCTTCCTCGCCGTTGGCGGCCTGGCGGATCTGCTGCGCGCCCAGGCCTTGGCAGATCTCGCAGCCGTGCTGACGCTGCAAGGTGCTGTCGTCGATGATCAGGACGTCCTGGATATCCAGTTGCATGGTGTTTCCTCGTTCAACGGCAAATCGCCTTGGCGATGGTGTCCAGCGGCATCACTTCGTCGGCCGCGCCCAGGCGGATCGCCTCCTTGGGCATACCGAAGACCACGCAGCTTTCCTCGTCCTGGGCGATGGTCTTGGCGCCGCAGTCGTGCATTTCCTTCAAACCCTTGGCGCCGTCGTCGCCCATGCCGGTCATGATGATGCCCAGCGCGTTCTTGCCGGCGAACTTGGCGGCGGAGCGGAACAGCACGTCCACTGAGGGCTTGTGGCGGCTGACCAGCGGGCCGTCCACCACCTCCACCAGATAAAAAGCGCCGCTGCGCTTGATCATCATGTGCTTGCCGCCGGGGGCGATCAGCGCGCGGCCCGGCAGGATGCGGTCGCCGTTGCTCGCTTCCTTGACTTCGATCTGGGACAGGCTGTCCAGCCGCTCGGCGAAGGAGCGGGTGAATTTTTCCGGCATGTGCTGGACGATGGCGAGGCCGGGGCAGGTGCGCGGCAGCGCGGTGAGCACGGTTTCCAGCGCCTGGGTGCCGCCGGTGGAGGTGCCCACGGCGATGATGCGTTCGGTGGTGGCGAACATATTGCCGCCGGTTGGCGCGGACAGGATGGCGTCGGCGGACAGCTTGGGCCGGGTCTCCAGCGGGTTGGACGCCGGCGCGGCGCCGCCGGGCGCGGAGCCGCCGGCCGAGGGCATCACCCGCACCCGGTTCATCCGGGCGGCGGCGGCGCTGCGCACCGCGTGCACCAGCTGATTGGCGCTTTCCTCCAGGAAGCCCTTGACCCCGGCCATGGGCTTGGCGATCACCTCCACCGCGCCGGCGGCCATCGCCTGCATGCTGATGTCGGTGCCTTTCTGCGTCAGCGAGGAGCAGATCACCACCGGTGTGGGCCGGCTGGCCATCAGCTGCTTGAGAAAGGTGATGCCGTCCATGCGCGGCATCTCGATGTCCAGCACGATGACGTCCGGCCATTGCTGCTTCATTTTTTCCATCGCGGCGATGGGGTCGGTGGCCACATCCATCACCGTCATGCCGGTTGCCTGGCTGAAAACCTGGCTCAGCACCTGGCGAACCACTGCAGAGTCGTCCACGATCAGCACTTTGATAGTCATGCCCGAGTCCTTGCCTTATGGTGTGCGGAAATCCTGCTCATGTCCGCGTCCTGCGTCTGTTTTACCCACACATCGCCCGTGGCCAGATCGAACATCACCAACCGCGGGCTGTTGCCGCCCAAATCCTCCGCCTGCACCGATAGTCCGAGCTGCTTGACCAACTGGTAGGCCATGTCGATATTGCGCGAGGGCACGTCGTGCGGCTGATCGCGCTCGACGCCGGCCAGCACCGCGGCGCCGCCCACCAGCTTGGCGTGGAATTCCTGCAAGGGCAGGCCGGAGGCCAGCACCTCGTGCAGCATCAGCAGCATGGCTTCGTCGCCGTAGCGGCCGGACAGCGCCGTCGGCTTGCGGTCGGTGCGCCGCGCCAGCAGATAGTGGCACATGCCGCCGATCTTGGCCTTGGGGTGCCACAGCGTGATCGAGACGCAGGAGCCGAGCAGCGTGCGGATCTTGTGGTGCTTGTCGCCGAAGTACCAATCGCCGGGATGCAGGAATATATCGACTTCTTGTTTTGTCATTGCCAGGGCCTTTGCGCCGAAAGTCGGCCAAGCGACCGGTTCATTCGTTTCAATGTAGAACAGTTGCCGCGCCGTTTCAGGGCGGATTCGGCGCGTCCTCCGCCGCCGCGCCCGATTCCCGGACCAGAAAATAGGCGATTTGCTGTTGCAGGCGCGCAGCCTGTTTGTGCACTTCGGCGGCGGTGGCGGCCAGGGCTTCGCTGTTGGCGGTGTTGCGCTGGGACACGTCGCCCAGGTGTTCCATCGAGCCGTTGACCTGGGCGATGCCGCGCGCTTCTTCCCGGCTGGCGGTGCTGATGCCGCCCACCAACTCCGCGGTGGCCGCGCTGCGCTCCAGAATGCCGGACAGCGCGCGCGCGGCCAGACGCGCTTCATGGCGGCTGCGCCGGGCCAGTTCGCCGATTTCCCGGGCGGCGTTCTGGCTGCGTTCCGCCAGTTTGCGCACGTCGTCGGCCACCACGGCGAAGCCGCGGCCGTGCGGGCCGGCGGTGGCGGCTTCGATGGCGGCGTTGAGGGCCAGCAAATTGGTCTGGTAGGCGATGTCCTCGACGATTTCTATGCGCCCGGCGATCTGCTCCAGCGCGCTTTCCGCGGTCTGCACCGCTTGCTTGCCGTCCGCTACCTGGCGCGCGGCGTCGTGCGCGGCAGCGTTGGTCAGTTCCGCCTGCGCCAGATTGCTTTGGCTGACTTCGTGCATTTGGGCGCAGGAGTGGGCGGTGGCGCCGACGCTGAGCGCGGCGGCCCAGCTGTTTTGCGCCAGCGCCTCGGCGGTGGCCCGGATTTCCTGGGCGCTGTCGGCCAGTTGGTCGGCGCTGCGGCGCACGTCCAGGATGATGTCGCTCAGGTGGCGGCTGCAGTAGCCCAGGGTGGCGTGCACGCTGCGGCGCGTTCCGAAGGGCGGCCTGTCGCCGCGGGATAGCCGGCCGGCGGCCATCTCGCGCATGCGCTGGGCCAGCGCGTCGGGCTCGGCGCCCAGAATGCGCCACAGATTGCGGTGGATGGCCCAGGCCAGCGCCAGGCCGGCCAGCGCGCTGCCGCCGGCCAGCGCTAGCAGCAGCGTTTTCAGTTCGCGGCCGCGGCGCTCCGCTTGCAGGGCGGCTTGCTGGCGCAAGGCGTGCGCTTGTTCGCGCACTTGCCGCAGCGGGGCGAGCAGCGCCGGCGCGGCCTGGTCCAGCGCTTTGCGGGCTTCGTACTTCTGATTGGCGGCGGCCTGGCGCACGCCCTGGTCCAGCATGGGGAAGGCCAGGCCGCGCTGGGCTTGCAGCTGCCGCATCGAGCGTTGCAGCGCGTCCTTGCCCGGCGCCTGCTGCCGTTCGATGGCGTCGGCCAGTTTCCGCTCCAACTCCAGATAGCGGCCGCGGGCGGCCAGATAGCGCTCCCGCCAGGCCTGGATGTCGCGACGGCTGGAGACGATGATCAGCGAGCGGTAGTCGATGCGCATTTCCTGGATCTGGACGTGCATGCGGTCGCTGAGCCGGGCGTGGCGGCCATAGACTTGGGTGATTTCTTCCAACTGGGTATGGAATTGCTCAAGGCCGTAGAGCCCGGCGGCGATCAGGGCCAGCAGCAGGATCAGCAGCGCGCCGAAGCCCAGTTTCAGTTGCCGGGAGACGGACAGGGGGCTTCGGCCGGGCGCGGGGACGAAGTGGGCCGGCATCGCCGCTCAGGCCTTTTCCGTCTGGGTTTCCGCGGCGGCGTCCTGTTGGCCCAGGCTGGAGATCAAGGCCATTTCATCGACCGACAGCACTTTGTTGACGTTGAGCAGCACGATGAAATGGCCGTCCAGCTTGGCCATGCCGGCGATGAAGTCGACGCGTATCTTGCTGCCGAACTGAGGCGGCGGTTCGATGTCGGCGTCGGGGATGGCCAGCACCTCATGCACCGCGTCCACCAGAATGCCGATCAGCTGCAATTGTTCTTCGCCCTCCACTTCGATGATGACGACGCAGGTGCGGCGATTGATTTCGGTTTCGCCGCGGGCGAAGCGCAGCGACAGGTCTATCACCGGCACCACCGAGCCGCGCAAATTCATCACGCCGCGGATGAAGGCCGGCATCAGCGGCACGTGGGTAGGTTTCAGGTATTCCAGGATTTCGCGTATCGCCAGGATGCCGATGGCGAAGACGTCGCCGCCCAACTGGAAAGTCAGGTATTGGCGGGCGTCGGCCTGCGGTTCGGCGGAGGCGGCGTTGTCGTGCTTGCGCTGCAGATGGAGCGGTTTCATGGCGCTGTCCGGTTAGAAACGGATGAAGTCGGACTCTTCCGCCAGCGGCGGGTGCAGCGGCTTGTGCGGCAACAGGGGCTCGCGCCGCGCGCGCGGCGCCGGGTGGAAGGACTCGGCGGCGCCCAGCTTGAAGTAGCCCATCAACTCGTGCAGGTGCTCGGCCTGATCGTTCATTTCCTCGGCGGTGGAAGCCAGCTCTTCGCTGGCGGACGCGTTTTGCTGCGTGGTCAGGCTCAGTTGCTGGATGGCGGAGTTGATCTGGCTGACGCCGCTGGCCTGTTCATTGGAGGCGGCGGCGATCTCCTGCACCAGGTCGGCGGTGCGGCTGCTGGAGCGGACGATTTCCTCCAGGAACTGGCCGGCCTGCTCGGCCAGCTTGACGCTGCTGCCGGCCACGCCGCTGATTTCCTGGGCGGCGATCTGGCTGCGCTCGGCCAGCTTGCGCACCTCGGCCGCCACCACGGCGAAGCCCTTGCCGTGTTCGCCGGCGCGCGCGGCTTCGATGGCGGCGTTGAGCGCCAGCAGATTGGTCTGATAGGCGATGTCGTCGACGATGCCGATCTTGTCGGCGATCTGGCGCATCGCCTCCACGGTGCGGCGCACCGCCTCGCCGCCTTCGGCCGCCTCGCGCGAGGCCTTGGTGGCGATGCTCTCGGTGACGCGGGCGTTGTCGTTGGTCTGGCTGATGGAGGAGGACATTTCCTCCACCGATGCCGAGGTTTCTTCGATGCCGGCCGCCTGCTCGCTGGCGGCCTGGGACAGCGCCTGCGAGGTGGAGTTGATCTGTTGAGCGGCGCTGGACAGCGCCTCGGAGCCGCTCTTGACCTCGGCGATGATGTTGCGCATCCGTTCAATGGTGACGGCGATGGCGGCGCACAAGCTGCTTTGGTCGCCCGGACGCAGCCGGATTTCCGCGTCCAGATTGCCGTCGGCCACCTGGCGCATCACCTCGGACACATAGTGCGGTTCTCCGCCCAGGGTGCGCAGCAGGTTGCGGGTAATCATGGTGGCCAGACCGGCGCTGATCACGGCGGCCAGCAAGGACAGCGCGATCATCACCCAGTGCGCCTGCTGATAGCTGGTGTCGGCCTGATTGGCCAGTTGGTCGTTGAGCTTGTCCTCCAGGTCCGCCAGCGAGGTCAGTTGCTGGTTGAAGGCGATCATCTGCGGCGCGATCTCGCCTTGCATCATCTTTTTGGCTTCGTCCTGACGCCCTTGGTTGGCCAGGTCCACCGCCTTGTCCACCATTGAGAGTGTGGCCGGCCGCATGTTCTGAATGCGGCTCATCTGCTCCAGCTCCTGCGGGGTGTTGTTGTCGGCCTGCCGGAAGACTTCGGCCAGTTTCTTTTCCCTGTCCATATAGATGATTTTGGCCGCCTGATAGGCTTGCAGCGCGTTGTTGATGTCGGCGGGCCCCTCGGCCAGCATCACATTGCGGTAGGCGATGCGGATGTCCTGGTTGTCGCTGATCAATTGGCGCGCCAGCCGGCTTTCCACATTGTTGACCTGGGTGATGTTGCGCAGCGCGATATTGCTGATTTCCAGCCCGTACAGCGCCGCGCTGACGCAGATCAGCATCAGCGCGATGATCAGGCCGAAGCCCAGACCGAGTTTCTGCGCGATGGACATGCCGTGTTTGTATTGGCTCATTGGGCGCTCCTATCCGTTTTCGCCGCGGTGTTTGTGGTGCCAGCTTCCCATTCCCGGGCGGGAAGCAGCGCGTACCGCTCCGCCTCTTTTTGGGTGGCATGGTGGATCAGGGCGGGCACGTCGAGAATCAAGGCGACTTCGCCGGTGCCCAGAATGGTGGAGCCGCTGATGGCTTTGAGGTGGCGAAACAGATTGCCCAGCGGTTTGATCACGGTCTGGAATTCGCCCAGCAGCGCGTCCACCACCAGGCCGGCCTTGCGCTCGCCGTAGTGCACCACCACCACGTTGCGGCGTTTGGCCGCGACGGCGGGGAGATCCAGAAAGCCGTCCAGGCGCAGCAAGGGCAGCAGTTCGCCGCGCAGGTTCAGGCAGTCGTGGACGCTGTCCTTGTCCAGCGTGGCGGGCAGCTCTATGCATTCGATCACCGCTTCCAGCGGCACCACGAAGGTGGCGGCGGCGACTTCCACGAGGAAGCCGTCGATGATGGCCAGGGTCAGCGGCAGCCGGATGCGGAAGGTGGTGCCTAAGCCCAGTTCGGATTCGATGTCTATGGTGCCGCGCAGCTGCTCTATGCTTTTCCTCACCACGTCCATGCCCACGCCGCGGCCGGAGATGTTGGTGACCTGGTCCGCGGTGGAGAAGCCGGCCTCGAAGATCAGGCGGAATACGTCCTGCTCCGGCAGCGCCATGTCGGCGGGCAGCAGGCCGCGTTCCATCGCCTTGGCCAGGATGCGCTCTTGATTGAGGCCGCCGCCGTCGTCGGCCACTTCGATCACGATGCTGCCGGATTCATGGTAGGCGTTGAGCCAGACATGGCCTTCGGCCGGCTTGCCGCCGGCCAGCCGGCGCTCGGTGGTTTCTATGCCGTGGTCGATGGCGTTGCGCACGATGTGCATCAGCGGATCGCCCAGCTTTTCCACCATGGATTTGTCCAGCTCGGTCTCCGCGCCGGAAATGTGCAGCTGGATGTCCTTGCCCAGTTCGCGCGAGACGTCGCGCGCCACGCGCGGGAAGCGGTTGAAGATTTCGCCTATCTGTATCATGCGCATGGACAGCGTGCCGGCGCGTATCTGTTCGATCAGATTGGCGATGGTCTGGGTGGACTCCACCAGCGCGCTTTGCTGCGAGCGGCGCGCCACCAGATTGGCGGCGGCGCCGGCGATCACCAGTTCGCCGATCAGATTGATCAGGCTGTCCAGTTTGCCGGCCTCCACCTTGATGAATTTGCTTTCTGCCGGTTTGCCGCTTTTGGCGTCGCCGGCGGTTTTGGCGGCGGCGCGCGCGGTGGGCACTTCCGGCGCGGCGTCGGCGGGGGCATCGGACGCGGCGTCGACGGCGAGCGGCTCGTCCGGCGCGAACTCCACGATTTCCACCGGCGGCGCCGTCTCCTCTGCTTCGGCGAACGTCGCCTCCGGCTCGGCGGCGTCGGCTGCGGGTTCCAGGCCAAAGCGCAGCCATACCGCGCGGACCGCGTCGGCTTCCTCCCGCGGCGCGCTGGCCAGGGCCTGAGTCTGCTGCCGCGAGCTGGGCGGCCACGGCCAGATATGGACCTCGCTGTCTTCGCGCGCGAACTCGAAAACGTCCAGCAGCGTCTGCTGCGCCTCCTGGCTGCGGTACAGCGCCTCCAGGCGCAGATAATTGGTTTCCGGATTGAAGTCGTCGCCGCTTGGCAGCTGGGTGGCGACGGCCTCGATCCGGTCGATCTCGCCTATGGTGGCGAGATAGCGGATAAAGGACGACGGGTCCATGCCGTTGCGCAGCATGTCCGGACCGAAGCGCAGCGACAGCAGCCATTGCTCCGGCAGCGGCGCGGCGGGCTCGGGCTGCGGCTCGGACGGCGCTTCCGTTTGCTCCATCCCGGCCGGCGCCTCCTGGGCGGCCGCGCCGCCGGCGGCGCGGCTGTAGGCGACCAGCTCGTCCAGCAGCTCGGTGCCGGCGAAACGTTCCAGGCTGTCCTTGGCCGCCAGCGCGGTCAGCATTTCCTTGACGTGGTCGTGGCAGCGCAGCAGCAGGCCGGTCAGCATATCGTCCAGCCGCAGCGCGCCGTCGCGCAGCAGGTCCAGCACGTTTTCCACTTCATGGGTGAAGCCGACGACGACGTCCAGGCCGAACAGCCCGGCCGAGCCCTTGATGGTGTGCATGGAGCGGAACAGGGCGTTCAACTGTTCCGTGGTGGTGGAGTCGGCTTCCGCGTCCAGCAGAATGCTTTCCATCTCCCCCAGCAGATCGTTGGATTCTTCGAAGAAGGTTTGCAGCGCCAGTTCAAGATCCATGCGCGACCTCCTCCAAAGAGAGCTGGCCTTGCAGGCCCACCAGGCGGATGAAGTCCAGCGAGGCCGGGCTGGGGGCGATGAAGCGCAACGCGACGTCCTTGCGCAGGCTTTCCCGGCGCAGCCACAGCAAGACCTGGGCGATGGCGCAGTCCAGCTCTCCGACGCAGGACAGGTCCAGTTCGATGGCGGCGTGGCCGGCGAGGGCGGCGTGGAGCTGCTGATGCAGTTCCGCCGCCTGGTAAATGGTTTGTTCTCCGCTGAGCGTCAGTTGGAAAACGGCGGCGGCCGGCGCGGCGGGCGCGCTGTCTTTGGCGTCTGGTTTTTTGCGGGCGCGCGGCATGTCGGGCTCCCGATCAGGGCAGGATCAATTTGGAAACGGCGGTCAACAGCACCGGCGGCTGGAAGGGTTTGACCACCCAGGCCTTGGCCCCGGCGGCCTTGCCTTCCTGCTTCTTTTCCTCGGAGGATTCCGTGGTCAGCATGATGACCGGAGTGAATTTGTAATTGGGATGGACCTTGATATTGCGCAGCAGCGCGATGCCGTCCATCAACGGCATGTTCACATCGGAGACGATCAAATGGACTTTGCGTCCGTCCAGCACGTCAAGGGCTTCCTGGCCGTTGGCGGCCTCCAGCACCTCATAGCCCGCGCCGGCGAGCGTCATGCGAACCACCTGCCGCAGGCTGGCCGAGTCATCGACGATGAGTATGGTCTTGGCCATCTGGAACATTCCCCGGATCAAAAGAAAGTGATGTTGTTTTGCTTATTGCCCGATTCCGCTTGGTCGCTGCTGTGCAGGACGCGCTGCTCATGGGTGGTATAGCTGTTTTTCAAGGCGTCCAGCCAGGCGGCGGTGTCCGGCGGCGTCGGCCGACGCTCGGTGTCCACCAGCGCCTGGCTGAAGACGCTCTCCAGCCGGCGCATATCGTTCTGCACCCCGCTGAGGATTTGGTCGACCCGGTCCTGGAATTGCAGCTGCACCAGGATGTCTTCCAGCGCTTGCTGCAAGGATTGGGATTGGACGGCCTCGTCGTCCGGCGCGGCTTCTTCCGCCGGCGCGGAGGCGTCGGCGGCGTTCAGCGGCGCGTGCGGCCGCAGCGGCTCGTGCGCCATCTGCGCCAGGCTGTCCATGGCCTTGTCGATCTGGTTCTGCAGCCGGGACAGCTGTTCCAGCGTGTCGCTGCCCAATTGCTCCATGCTTTGCTCGCCGTCCAGCTGGTGGCCGCTGACCAGGCTGCGCACCAGGTTCTGCAGGGTGTTGGCCGATTGGCCCAGGGTGTGCAGGTGGATGGCGAGATCGGTCTGTTGCCGGGTGGCGTTCTGCAATAGCTGCAGCATGTGCTTGAGCCGGCTCTCCGCCTGGGCCAGCGCCGCCTGGTCGGTGTGTTCGCCCGGCTTGGGCACCGCGCCGCCCACTTGGCGCAGTATGCCGTCGAAGCGCAAGGTCAGCCGGTTGGCGGCGTCGTCCATCTGCTCCTTGCCCAAGGAGATGTGGCCGGCCCACAAGGGCAGCAAGGCGCAGACGTGGCTGGCGAAGCCCTGCCAGTATTCGTCCGGAGTCGGGGCCGGCTCCGCGGCGGCGGCCGGCGCCGGCCAGAACAGGACCAGCGCCAGCGCGGCGCAGCTGAGCGCCAGTCCGGCCCAGAGCAGCGAATGCCCCCAGAACAGCCAGCACAGGACGCCGCCATTGATGGCCAGGCCCAGCAATAGGCGGTTTCTTGGCGTCAGAGGCGGGAGCTGGGCCATGTCGATCAACCGGGATAGGAAAAAGTCATACCTTTTTTGTAGTTGTTGGTTTTTTCTTATGCAAACGGACGGCGCGGCCACGGGGTTCGCCGACGCCATGAAAAAAGCCTCCGTGTAGGAGGCTTGGGGGATGTTGGCAGCGGCGGCTTAGCCGGGAAACAGCAGCGGATTGACCCCGCTGCGAGCGAAGCCATGCTGCTCCAGTTGCTGGTCCAGCGCCAGCGTGGCCAGATCGTCGGCCGCCGGCTCGGCGCCCAGATCCTTGTCCAGCGCCAGGATCTTCAGATAGCTGCCGCAGTCGCCGCAGCTTTCGCCGCGCACCGCGGCCTGCTGGCTGTCGCCTTGCTCCAGCGACCAGTAGCCGATGTCGCGGGTCGCCTCGCAATTGCTGCACTTGGCGCGCACCAGATGCCATTCGCTCTCGCACAGGCTGCAATGCAGATAGCGCAGGCCGGACTCGTTGCCGAGGCGCACCACGCTGGCCACCGGCGGCATCGCGCACACCGGGCACAGGTGGCGGGCGTCGTCGGGTTCTGCCACCGCCGTCACCTGCAGTTGCGCGGCCAACTGGCTGAAGTAGACCGACAGCGCCGCCCACAGCAAGGGCGCGCGCGCCGAGCCGACGGCGGCGAAGTCGCCGTCCAGCAGCGCGCGGGCGGCGCTTTCCAGCGCGGCGTCGTCCGTCTGTTCCAGCTCGCGCGCCACCAGGCCGGCGGGGCCGGGCAGGGCGGCGAGCTCCGCGCACAGCGCGCGCAGCAGATCGCGCCAGACCGGATCGCGCGGCCAGGCGGCGGCGCCCAGCGGCGGCAGGCCGTGTTCGGCGCAATGATGGAAGTAATCGCCGCGCGGCGGCAGCGTCACCGGCTGTTCGCGCACCAGGCGGTGCTGAGCCGCGGCGATGCGGGCGGCGAAGGCCAGATAGGCCGCCATCGGGTGGCCGTCGGCCAGCGCCGTCAGGCGCCGGCTGCGGGCCAGATAGCGTTCGGCGGGCTGGGGCAGCAATAAGGGCGGGATCTCTCCCGCCGCGGTTTGCAGCCGGCCAGCCTCGTCCAGGGGGACGATGCGTATGCTCATGGCTTGTTCTTGTCTCCGGTCATTTCACGGTACCAGCGCGGATGATGCTTCTTGGCCCAGGCATGGGTGACCACGCCTTCCACCATCGCCCGTATCGTGCCGCGCACCCAGATGGCGGCGTAGACGTGGACGATGATGCCGGCGATCAGGATCAGCGCGCTCCAGGCGTGCAGGAGCAGGGCCACGCGGATCACCGGGATGGGGAAGTACATCGCGAAGTACGGCCGCCACATGATGAAGCCGGTGCACACCAGCACCAGCATGCAGCCGGTCATCAGCCAGAACATGCCTTTCTGGCCGCCGTTGTACTTGCCGATGTCGCCGACTTCGTGGCCGGACAGCACCGACTTCACCGCCATCATCCACTTCACGTCTTCCTTGTCCAGGAAGTTGTGATGCCAGTAGCGCAGGAATTGGCGCGCGAAGCCGACGAACATCAGCACCCCGACGAAGGGGTGGATGATGCGCGCCAGCTGCGGCGTGCCGAACACGCCGGTCAGCCAGAAGAAGGCCGGGTAGAAGAAGGCCAGGCCGGAAATCGCCAACAGCACGAAGCACACCGCCACGATCCAGTGGTTGACGCGTTCCGCCGCGCTGTAGCGCTTGATCAGCTTTTCCTTGCTCATGCCTTTTCCTCCTCTTCCTCTTCCGCCTTATTGGGGCCGACGCCGATGTAGTGGAAGAAGCCGAACAAGACCGAAGCCGCCAGGCCGATGGTGGACAGCGGCTTGAGGATGCCCTTCCACAGGCTGACCACCGGGCTGATCTTGGGATCCTTGGCCAGGCCGGAATACAGCTCCGGCTTGTCGGCGTGGTGCAGCACGTACATCACGTGGGTGCCGCCCACGCCTTCCGGATCGTACAGCCCGGCGTTGGCGTAGCCGCGGGTCTTCAGCTCTTCCACCCGGTCATGGGCGTAGGCCTGCATATCGGACTTGGTGCCGAAGCGAATGGCTCCGGTGGGACAGGTCTTCACGCAGGCCGGCTCCTGGCCCACCATCACCCGGTCGGAACACAAGGTGCATTTATACGCCTTGTTGTCCTTCTGGTTGATGCGCGGCACGTTGAACGGACAGCCGGAGATGCAATAGCCGCAGCCTATGCAGTGCTCGGACTGGAAGTCCACGATGCCGTTGGCGTACTGGATGATGGCCCCCGGCGACGGACAGGCCTTCAGACAGCCCGGGTCGGCGCAGTGCATGCAGCCGTCCTTGCGGATCAGCCACTCCAGCTTGCCGCTTTCCTCCACCTCGCTGTAGCGCATCACCGTCCAGCTGTGGGCGGTGAGATCGGCCGGGTTGTCGTAGACGCCGACGTTGCTGCCCACTTCGTCGCGGATGTCGTTCCACTCCGAGCAGGCCACCTGACAGGCCTTGCAGCCGATGCAGGTGGACACGTCGATCAGCTTGGCCACCTCGGCCTTGTAATCGCGCACCACCGGCGGCTGGGTGGGGCTGGCGGAGCGGCGCAGGATATCTTGCGATTGCAGTGATGACATGGTCGCTCCTTATACTTTCTCGACGTTGACCAGGAAGGACTTGAATTCCGGCGTCTGGGTGTTGGCGTCGCCTACAAACGGCGTCAGCGTGTTGGCGCTGAAGCCTTTCTTGGCCACCCCTTCATAACCCCAGTGAATCGGAATCCCGACCTGGTGCACCGTCTTGCCGCCCGACTGCAGCGCGCGGATGCGCTTGGTCACCACCGCCTTGGCCTTGATATAGCCGCGCTTGGACGACACTTTCACCGTGTCGCCGTGGGCGATGCCTTTCTCCTTGGCCAGCGCCTCGCCGATTTCCACGAACTGCTCCGGCTGGGCGATCGCGTTCAGCCGCGCGTGCTTGGTCCAGCCGTGGAAGTGCTCGGTCAGCCGGTAAGTGGTGGCCGCGTACGGGAAGGCGTCGTGCTTGCCCATCTGCTCGCGGTCCGCCGGGAACACCCGCGCCGCCGGATTGGACACCACCTTGGGATGCAGCGGGTTGGTGCCCAGCGGCGTTTCGAACGGCTCGTAGTGCTCGGGGAAGGGGCCTTCGGCCATCTTGTCGAGAGCGAACAGCCGCCCCAGGCCCTCGGCCTGCATGATGAAGGGGCCCATGGCGCTGCCGGGCGGCTCGTCGGCCTTGAAGTCCGGCACGTCGATGCCTGTCCATTTTTCGCCGTTCCACTTGATCAGCGTCCGCTTCTTGTCCCAGGGCGTGCCGTCCGGCTTACAGGAAGCGCGGTTGTACAGCACGCGGCGGTTGGCCGGCCACGCCCAGGCCCAGCCCAGGGTATTGCCCAGCCCGGACGGATCGCTGTTGTCGCGGCGCGCCATCTGATTGCCGGCCTGGGTCCAGCTGCCGGCGAAGATCCAACAGCCGGAAGCGGTGCTGCCGTCGGCCTGCATCAGGGCGAAGCCGGACAACTGCTCGCCTTTCTTGGCCAGGAACTGCCCCGGGTTCTTGGGATCCGGGATGTCCGCCAGCGCCTTGCCGTTGAGCTCCTTGGCCAGTTCCTCCGGCTTGGGCTCGTGCGGATCGCCGTAAGCCCAGGACAGGCTCATGATGGCCTCGGCGTTCTTGCCGCCGTTCTTGGCGTACTGCGCCTTCAGACGAGTGAAGATGCCGGCCAGGATTTCCGCGTCGGTGATGGCTTCGCCCGGCGCGTCCGCGCCTTTCCAGTGCCATTGCAGCCAGCGTCCGGAATTGACCACCGCGCCGTCTTCCTCGGCGAAACAGGTGGTGGGCAGGCGGAACACCTCGGTCTGGATCTCCGCGGTCTTCACATCGTTCTGCTCGCCGTGGTTTTTCCAGAAAGTGGAGGTGTCGGTGGCCAGCGGGTCCATGATCACCAGATATTTCAGCTTGGAAAGCGAGGCCACCACCTTGTTCTTGTCCGGGAAGGCCAGGATGGGGTTGAAGCCTTGGCAGAAATAGCCGTTGATCTTGCCCTGATGCATCAGCTCGAAGTACTGCAGCACGTCGTAGCTCTTGTCCCACTTGGGCAGCCAGTCGTAGCCCCACTGGTTGTCGGCGGTGGCCTTGTCGCCCCACATCGCCTTCATCAGCGAAACGAAGAACTTGGGATAGTTCTGCCAGTAGTTCATCTGCCCGTCGGCCAGCGGCTTGCTGGTGTACTTGCTCAGATAGGACTCCAGCGTGGGCTCCTTCTCCGAGGGCATGTTCAGATAACCCGGCAAGCTGGTGGACAGCAGGCCGATATCGGTCAGACCCTGGATGTTGGAGTGGCCGCGCAGCGCGTTGACCCCGCCGCCGGCCATGCCCATATTGCCCAGCAGCAGCTGGATCATCGCCATGGTGCGGATGTTCTGCGAGCCGATGGAGTGCTGCGTCCAGCCCAGCGCGTACAGGAAGGAGGTGGTCTTGTCGTGGGCGCCGGTTTCCGCCAGGTATTCGCAGACCTTGAGGAAGGCGTCCTTGGGCGTGCCGCAGAGGGTTTCCACCATTTCCGGCGTGTAACGGGCCACGTGCTCGCGCATCAGATTGATCACGCAGCGCGGGTCGGACAGGCTGTCGTCGCGCTTGGCCATGCCCTTGTCGTCCAGCTGGTAGGTCCAGGTGGATTTGTCGTAGCTGTGCTTGTCGGCGTTGTAGCCGGAGAACAGGCCGTCGTCGAACTTGAAGTCCGGGTTCACCAAGAGCGCGGCATTGGTGTAGGCCAGCGTGTATTCCTTATTGTACTTGCCGGTTTGCAGCAGGTAGCGGATCACGCCGGACAGGAACGCAATGTCCGTGCCGGTGCGGATGGGGGCGTAATAATCCGCCACCGAGGCCGTGCGGGTGAAGCGCGGATCGATGACGATCAGTTTCGCCTTGTTGCGGGTCTTGGCCTCAATCGCCCAGCGGAAACCCACCGGGTGCGCCTCGGCCGCATTGCCGCCCATGACGACGATGAGGTTGGCGTTCTTGATGTCGACCCAATGGTTTGTCATGGCACCGCGACCAAATGTTGGGGCAAGACTTGCCACCGTTGGTCCGTGTCATACACGCGCCTGGTTGTCGACCGCCAGCAGCCCCAGGCTGCGGGTGAATTTGTGGGTCAGCCAGCCGGCCTCGTTGCTGGACGCGGAAGCGGCCAGGAAACCCGTGGTCAGCCAGCGGTTGACGGTGACGCCGTCCGCGTTCTTCTCGACGAAGTTGGCGTCGCGGTCGCGCTTCATATGGGCGGCGATGCGCTCGAAGGCCTCGTCCCAGCTGATGCGTTTGTATTCGTTGGAGCCCGCTTCGCGCACTTCCGGGTAGCGCAGGCGGTTGGGGCTGTGGATGAAGTCGATCAGGCCGGCGCCCTTGGGACAGAGCGCGCCGCGATTGACCGGATGGTCCGGATCGCCTTCAATGTGGAAAATATCGGCTTTGGCGTTCTTGGCGCCGTCGCCCAGGCTGTACATCAAGATGCCACAGCCCACCGAACAGTATGGACAGGTATTCCGGGTTTCCGTCGCGCGCAGCAATTTATAGCTGCGGGTGTCGGCCAGCGCGGTCTCGGGCATGAAGCCCAGGGTCGCGATGGTGGTGCCTGCCATGCCGCCGGCGCAGAGCTTGAAAAACTGCCGTCTGCTGACTTGCATGGGTTTGTCTCCTTGGGGTTGAACTGGGCGCGTCCCTGACCCACCAAGGACGCGTTGCTCACTCACAGCGGAAAATCTATTATCGCCCTAGGTATCAATTAGTACAAACTATTGCAGTGAATGGCAGGCCACATTTTATGAAAAAAACCGAAGCGCTGGAGCAGGCGGCGCTTGAGCTCGGCATTGTCGATTGCCGTCACGGCGGCGCCCAGGCCAGGCAGGACTGGGTGGCGGTGGAAACCCCGGTGGCGCTGGTGTACAACGGCCTCTCCCACGTGGTGATGATGGCCAGCCCGCGGGAGCTGGAAGACTTTGCGCTGGGCTTCAGCCTGGCCGAAGGCATCGTCTCCCATCCGGGCGAGATCTACGGCATCGACATCGTTCCGGGCGAACGCGGCGTGGAAGCGCGCATCGATCTGGCCTCGGCCCGCTTCATGGCCTTGAAGGAGCGCCGCCGCCAGCTGGCCGGCCGCACCGGCTGCGGCCTGTGCGGCGTGGAACAGCTGGCCGAAATCCACCGGCCGCTGCCGCCGCTGCCGCAGACCCAAAGCTTCAGCCTGGACGCGCTGGCGCGCGCCTTGCCGGTGCTGCAGCAGGCGCAAAGCCTGTCCCAGGCCACCGCCTGCGCCCACGCCGCCGGCTGGGTGACGCCGCAGGGCGAACTTCTGCACCTTAGCGAGGATGTGGGTCGCCACGTGGCGCTGGACAAGCTGATCGGCGCGCGCGCGCGCCAGGGCTGGCGGGACGGCGCGGCCATCGTCACCAGCCGCGCCAGCTATGAAATGGCGCAGAAGGCCGCCGCCGCCGGCATCGAGATCCTGATCGCGCTGTCCGCGCCCACCTCGCTGGCGGTGGAGATGGCCGCGCGCTACGGCCTGACCCTGATCGGCTTCGCCGGCCACGGCCGCGCCAATCTGTACAGCTGCCCCGAACGTTTGCGCATGTAATCCAACAGAAATATTCTGCCAGTAAACGGCATGGCAGCCGTGGATTGATGCCGGCAAGCGTCGCAGCGTCGGCAGCTTGCGCCGCGCAGTGCCGGCTGGGGCTGGCCGCGGGTTTTGCGTTGCAGCATCCGCGGAGAATTCCGCCTTGCAATTCTGGCCAGGATAGGGTCAGAATCGAAGCTCGACATTTCAACCCTTTCGAATATAAGAAACAAGCATGGCACTCATCGTACAAAAGTACGGCGGCACTTCGGTTGGAACCACCGAACGGATCAAGAACGTTGCCCGCCGTGTCGCCAAGTGGAAGTCGCAGGGACATGATGTCGTGGTGGTGGTGTCCGCCATGAGCGGCGAAACCAACCGCCTCATCGCCCTGGCAAAGGAGATTCAGGACTATCCGGACCCGCGCGAGCTGGACGTGGTGATATCCACCGGCGAGCAAGTCACCATCGGCCTGCTGGCCATGGCGCTGAAGGAAATCGGCGTGCCGGCCAAGAGCTACTGCGGCTGGCAGGTGAAGCTGGTCACCGACAACGCCCACACCAAGGCCCGCATCCAGGAGATAGACGACGCCGCGATGCGCTCCGACCTCAATGAAGGCCGCGTCGTCATCGTCGCCGGCTTCCAGGGCGTGGACGAGGACGGCGACATCACCACGCTGGGCCGCGGCGGCTCGGACACCTCCGCCGTGGCGCTGGCCGCCGCGCTGAAGGCCGACGAATGCCAGATCTACACTGATGTGGACGGCGTTTACACCACCGATCCGCGCGTGGTGCCGGAAGCGCGCCGCCTGAAGACCGTCACGTTCGAGGAAATGATCGAAATGGCGTCGCTGGGCTCCAAGGTGCTGCAGATCCGCTCGGTGGAGTTCGCCGGCAAGTACAAGGTTCGTTTGCGCGTGCTCTCCAGCTTCGAAGACGAAGGCGAAGGCACCCTGATTACGTATGAGGAAGATGAAAGCATGGAAAAGGCCGTTGTCGCAGGCATCGCATTTGACCGTAACGAAGCGCGCATCAACGTCAAGGGCGTGCCGGACAAGCCTGGCATCGCCTACCAGATTCTGGGGCCGATCGCCGATGCCAATATCGAAGTGGACATGATCATCCAGAACGTGGGCGAAAACGGCGCGACCGATTTCTCCTTCACCGTGCCGCGCGGCGAATTCCAGCGCGCGCTGACCATCCTGCGCGAAGTGCAGACCCATATCGGCGCCGCCAAGATCGACGCCGACGACAAGGTGGCCAAGATCTCCATCGTGGGCGTGGGCATGCGTTCGCACTGCGGCATCGCCTCCACCATGTTCCGCACCCTGGCGGAAGAGGGCATCAATATCCAGATGATCTCCACCTCGGAAATCAAGGTGTCGGTGCTGTTGGACGAGAAGTATCTGGAGCTGGCGGTTCGCGTTTTGCATAAAGTTTTCGGGCTGGACCAGCCGGCGTAAATAATTTCGGATACACGCTTGACAGGGGGCGCAGCGCTAATTAATATGGCGCTCTCTGAACGGAGAAATGGCCGAGTGGTCGAAGGCACTTCCCTGCTAAGGAAGCATACGGGCTTAAACCTGTATCGAGGGTTCGAATCCCTCTTTCTCCGCCAGTTCGCATTAAGCCCTTGATTGGAAACAGTCGAGGGCTTTTTTGCGTCCTAGCGGTCCGAACCTCATCGTTAGATTCCTGAAACGGATCAACAAGACCAAGAGCTTCCTAAGAAGCGTAACCGTCTCTGCGAAAACGCGATCAATCCATTTGACCGAGATAAAACATAGTCGAGACACGCCCTCGATCGGTTTGCGCGGCAATGCCCGATTGCCTCTGTGTATTGGGGAAAAGGGGTGTCTTCCATCGGCTGGAGGATGGAGGCGGATGAATTCGATTGATGGCCGGAAGCAGGTGGGTGGTCCGCTCCGGCCATTTTGTCGCTTGCTCACGCTGCTATTCAAACCGTCAAGGGAGCTGAATAGTTGCCTCTGTTTCATTCACCGCCACTTCCTGCCCGGTAGCGTAATGGCGCTAGAGCAGACGCCCGATCCGCTAATCCGCCAGCGACGCGCTGCCCGGTGCGCTGGTCTTCTTTCGCCATGGCTCGGATGGCTTGAGCAGGTAGTTGGCGTATACGTAGCGCCAGGGCACGACTGCATAGAAGACGATCAGCAAGGGAATCCAGCCCAGATTGGCTTCGGTAAAGGGTTCTATGCGCCCGCTGCGCCACTGGGGAATGGCTACCAACACCACCCACAGGGTTTTCCAGATCATTTCCCATAGCAGCACCGGGAGCAATTGCAGCGGGTAGCGCACGCCAAATAGGGTTAACAGCCAAAAGGCCAAGAGCATGTGGTCCACCACGGTTCTAGTGGGAACCGCCGGGGTATGGGGACTCAAGATATTAGGCAGCAGGGAGACTCCAAATCCGAC
The DNA here is from genome assembly GCF_057418835.1 of Chromobacterium sp. HL1. Taxonomy (NCBI): domain Bacteria; kingdom Pseudomonadati; phylum Pseudomonadota; class Betaproteobacteria; order Neisseriales; family Chromobacteriaceae; genus Chromobacterium; species Chromobacterium sp. HL1. The sequence goes on along the minus strand of NZ_CP162399.1, from coordinate 3,909,928 downwards.
GGCGATAAACAGATACAGGCCTCTCAAGCAGTTCAGGCGAAATAGTGAAATGTCTTGCATTTTATCTTTCTCCATGAAAATGACCCATTTGGGCGAGTGGATACAGCTTGCTTCGGACGCCGTTCGATTTGGCGGGCGCTTGCTACTGGCGCTACTGGCCCGCCAGATGGAACTGGCCAAGGCCCGGCGCGTAAACAGATGGCTTAAGCTTTATTTGGGGACGGCTTGGTCTTCCTTAGCGCTGGCCGCATAGTCCAGCAAATCGCCCGGCTGACATTGCAAGGCTTCACAAATTGCTTCCAAGGTCGAGAACCTGATGGCGCGGGCTTTTCCGGTTTTGAGGATGGAAAGATTCGCCAGGGTGATGTCTACACGGTCCGCAAGCTCGCTCAAAGTCATTCTTCGCTCATGCAACAGGTCATCGAGCTTTACCAGAATAGCCATGGCTTATACGGTTCCTTCCAAATCGATACGCATTTTCGTTCCTGCATCAAATACTCGCGCCAGAATAAACAGCAGCAATACGGATAGCCATCCATCGACCGAAGGGCTCCACCCAATGTCCAACGGGTAGATCATGGATACGCTTGCGCAAACCGCGCCGACGGCAAGGTTGAGAATTTGTATGGCGAGCAGCGCCCAAGGAATGGCTTGCAGCCGGGCGGCGTTGGCCGGAATGAAGGGGTCGCCATCGCGTACCGTTGTCACCATCGCCAGCAAGCGCGCCAAGACAAGATTCGCCAGCGGCACGCCAGCGAGCCCGATCAGCATGATCAGGCGCATGCCTGTCATTAGCGCGGGCGGAGCCTCCGGTCGCGCGCCCAGCGCGGTTTGCAGCCATTGCGGCGCGATAAAGCTGGCAAGCAAAAGTGCCCCAATTCCCATGCCCAGTATGAAGTTCAGGCTGAGCAGGGCGCGCAAGACCAGGCGGGTCGTAGACAAAAGGTTTGGACGGCTAGGCATCATTTCCTCCTCCTGGATTTATTGTTAAACGATAAATAGGACATTGGTATTCCGCAAGAAATTTATCGTTGTCGATAATCTTGCTTGAGCTTGTCGCAACAAGGGAACAGTAAGGAGGGAACGGCTCCGGTCTAGGTCGCTGCGGTGACCGGTCGAACGGGGGCCAACTTGCTCAATGACCGGGTACTGCCTTTCTTTGCCGAACAGGGCATGGGGATCATCCGCATCCCGCAGGCGCCGCTTCTGCAGTCTGGCCAATTTGGCCATGCGTTCATTTTCTCCCTGGGTGAACGGAGTGAACCGCCATCAAAAGCCGCTGAAAGCCTTTCATTAACAAGGCCATCAGCTGGATTCGATTGAGGGGTTAAAGCTCATGAAACTTGTACCTTGGTTGGACGTTTGAATCAGCCGAAAACATCCAAATGAATACTTTTGGTCTAGCTTGCCAGGGCACTTCGTCGAGCAGCGAGTAGCCGCCGCTATCCCCATACCTGCCATCGCCATCGGTGAACCGGAAGGATGCCCACACGCCATACCCAAAATGAACCGTACAAATGAGAATCGGCGGGTAGCGCTTGCTATAGGCCGGGCGGGGAAAATTGCGAGTTTTGTTGAGTCAGGCATGGCTTTGCGAAAATTTTCTCTATTTTGCGGGTTTGGAAAAATTTCAGAGCAAGCTGTTGACAAGGTCCAGCAAAGGACACATACTGTGCGCCTCTTGATCGACAGCACAGCAAGCGCTGCTGCTAGAAAATTCAAGGGTTTGGTTGTTTGAGAGCGGGCATTTTCACGAATCCCTCTTTCTAGGCCAATCAGCGCACCCGTAGCTCAGTTGGATAGAGTATCTGGCTACGAACCAGAGGGTCGGGCGTTCGAATCGCTCCGGGTGCGCCACTTGCTGTCCCTATAGTTTAGCGGTTAGAACACCGCCCTTTCACGGCGGTAGCCGGGGTTCGATTCCCCGTGGGGACGCCAAATTTAGAAAAACCCATCGCGCAAGCGGTGGGTTTTTTGCATTTCTAATGCTGTTTATCCGGCAGTGAACCCCATCGGCACCATCACCACACGGGACCGCTGTTTCTAAGCGGCCCATCCGGCAGAAGCACGGCGCGCGGCTAGCTTTTGGCGGGCCGTGTAAAACACTGCTCCACCACCTGTTCGCCCCAGCGCGCTCCTGGGCGCTCCTCGCTCAAGACAAAGCCGAAGGCCTCGTACAAATGCCGTGCCGCCAGCAAGCCCTGGAAGGTCCACAGCCGGACGGCGAGGCGCTGCTGATCGCAAAACGCCATCGCCTGTTCCATCATGCGGCGGCCAAGACCGCTGCCGCGCGCCTCCTCGTCCAGAATGAACCAGCGCAGCTGCGCCTGCCCCGGCGCGTCCGGCTCCGCCGCAATCACCAATGAACCGATGATGCGGCCGTCGCGCAAGGCCAGCCACAGCTGATTGCCGGGCTGGCTCAGGCGGCCGAGGAAATCGGCCAGGCCGGTGGCCACCTGCCGTTCGAAAAAAGCGCCGAAACCGGCGTGGGCGTGGTAATAGCGCGCATGCATGGCGACAATGCTGCCCAGCGCGCCGCAACGGTAACCGGTTTCAACGGCGATGGGCGCGGCGGTCGGCGGCGTGTGCTCGGCGTGCCTGGCTTCCAGCGCCGCCGCATAGCAATTCAGGCCTTGTTCCACCTGCCGCTGCTGCTCCGCCGACAGGTGGACGAGGGCGCCGCCCACCTGGCCGCGTCCGTAGTCCTGCAACTGCGCGAACAGCTGTTGGCCGGACGGGCTCAAGGCCAGCAGCTTGGTCCGGCCGTCGCTGGGGCAGGGCTGCTCCAGCAGCTCGCCGCCCTGCGTCAGTTTGCGCACCAGCCGGCTCACCGTGGATTTTTCCAGCTGCAGCTTGTCCGTCAACTGGCTGGCGGACAAGCTGCCGGCCAGGCCGATCTCCACCACCGCATGCACGGCGGAAGCGGAGTGCCGGCTCATGGCCAGGGTGCTGCGCATGAAACCCAGCTCGCGCACGATGCGCCGCGAGGCGGAGCGGATCTGGTCGATGACAAGCTGCTGCGGCTGTGTAGGGTTCATGCGCGCTCTCCTGTAGTAATGGTTGTAACATACAACTAAATAGTTGCTTATTACAATAAATCGTGAGCGCGCCAGCCGTTCAGAACTTGTGATTCACCTCCACCCACCACTGGCGTCCATAGGGCAGATAACTGCCCACCGGGTAGTAGGGCCAGTTGCTGGTGTCGTCGCGCTTGATGGTGTCCAGCACATTGTTGACGATGAGCCCCACCGAAGTCTGCTTGCTCCATTGATACTGAGTGCTGAAATTGGCCAGTACCGTGGGCGTCAGATTGCCGGAGCCGTCGGCTTTGGGAATCTTGCCGTAGCGGGTCAGCAGCACGGTGGACGACCAGGGGCCGATGTCCCAGCTCAGGCTGGTGTCCAGCTTGTCCGGCCAATCGGTGTTTTCCGGGTCGTTCAACATATTCTTTTCCACATCGCCGGCAAACTGCTGGTAAGTGTGCTTCAGCACCTTGGTGTAATTGGCTTTCAGCAGGAAGCTGCCCCAGTTGGCGGTTTTCCAGCGCAGCTTGCCGGCGATGTCGAAACCGCTGGTGCGCTCGCTGGCCGCATTGATCGGGTTGACCACGATCTGCTTGATCGCGCCCGGATTGATCAAGGCATTGGCCGGATTGCGCTGCACTCGGCGCAATGTGTCCTGGCACAGCTGGGACGACGCGTCCAGCACGCCGGCGCGGCACTGCGCCTCGTCGCGCAACAGCTTGTCGCCGCTCAGGTCGGTGACCAGATCATTGATGGCGATGTCCCAGTAATCCACCGAAATATCCGCACTGCTGCTGGGCGACCATACAAAGCCGAAGCCGTAGGACTTGCCGTTTTCCGGTTTCAGTTCGGCGTTGCCGTTCTTCACGTAGTCCGCGCCCGGCGACATGCTTTTGTAGTCGCAGCTGGCCAAGGGCTGGCTGGCCTGGGCGCAACGCCAGTAATCAGTGCTGGACGAGTAATAGCCGCGGCTCTGGGTCAGGAACAGATAATTCATGTCCGGCGCGCGGAAGCTGGTGGCGTAACTGCCGCGCAGCAGCAAGCTGTTCAGTGGTCGGAACGCCAGGCCGGCGCCGTAAGTGAACTTGCCGGCGCTGCTGTCCGGCAGCTGGTAGCGGTCGTAACGGCCGGATAGCGTCAGGTCCAGCCGCTTCAACACCGGGATGAACAACTCGCCGCCCAGCGCCTGGCGCGAGCGGGCGCCGCCGGCGTGCACGGCCGGCGAGGTGTTGTAGAACGCGCCCTGATTGATCAGCGGGTCCGGATCGTTGCTGAAGCCCTGGCTGCCCCATTCCAGCGTGCCGGCCAGCTTCACCGCGCCGGCCGGCAGCTTGAACAACTCGCCACTGCCGCTCAGGCTGAGCGCCTGCAGCCAGGACTTGTTCTGGCTCACCGAGCGCCCGGCGATGCTGTCGAACTCCGCCTGCGTCAGCCGGCGGTTGAACGGCCCGGCCGACGGCGCGTAAATCGGCACCCCCTTGGCGTCCACGCCCTGCTGTTGGCCCAGGAAGAAACTGTCCGCATTGGCCAGCAGCCGCGGCGCGATGTTCTGGCTGGTGTAGATGGACGCGTTGTAAGCGGCTTCGTAACTCCAGCTGCTGCCCGGCACCGTGCCGCGCAGGCCGAAAGTCAGGTTGGCCGCCACATCGTCCCATTTGCGGTTGTAGCGGCTGGCGCCGCCCATCTCCTCCGGCGACAGCAAGCGGCTCCAGACCTCGTAGCGGCCGCTGTTCTGGTTCAGGAAATAGCCGCCGTTGCCGGCGGCCGAGGTCCAGCTGGGGCCGCGGGTGTTGTTCTCGCTGTGGTTGAAGGCCAGCAGCGCGTCGCTGAACAACTCCAGGTGATCGTTGAGCGCGTAATTCAGGCTCAGATAACCGTTCTGGCTCTGGTTGGCGGTCTGCACCGTCCAGTAGGAGGCCTTGGCCAGCGGGCTGGCGCAGACATTGCTCTTGCTGCTGCGGTAAGCGCGCACGCTGCCGGCGTACAAGCCGCCCAGCGCGCCGCAAGCCGCGCCGGGGTCGATGAACTTGCCGCTGCTCACATCCTTCTGCGACCACACCGTGGTGGGCGCCGCGCCGTTGACGGTGTTGTCCGCCATGAAGCCGCGCTGGCGCGACCAGATCGGGTTGCGCTGGCTCAACTCCAGCGCATAGACCAGATTCAGCTTGTCCCAGCTCTTGCCGCCGCTCAGTTGCAGGCGCAGGTTTTCGCCGCCGTGATGCTCGCTGCCGCCGGCCTTGACGTTGACCGTGGTGCCGTCGGCCTTCTTCTTCAGGATCACATTGACCACGCCGGCGATGGCGTCCGAGCCGTAAATCGCCGACGCGCCGCCGTTGAGTACCTCAATGCGTTCAATCATCGCCGCCGGGATATTGGCCAGATTGACGAAGTTGACCGACCCCTCGTAAGCCACCGGGTAATCGGCGATGCGGCGGCCGTTGAGCAAGGTCAGCGTATGGTTGGGCCCCAGCCCGCGCAGGCTGATGGCGTTGGCGGCCGGAGTGAAGGTATTGCCGAAATCTGCGCCCTGGGTGAAGCCGGTGTTCTGCGCCAGATTGTTCAGCGCGTCGTAGACATTGGTGTAACCCTGCTTTTCGATATCGGCGCCGCTCAGCACCGTGACCCCGGTGGGGCCTTCCTTGCCGGCGCGCGCAATGCGCGACCCGGTGATGGTGACGCTGTCCAGCGTGTTGCCGTCGGCGGCCAGCGCCGGCAAGGCTTGCCCTGCCAAGGCCAGCGCCAGCGCGGAGAGGGTGAAATGGGGATATGCCATCGCGGAATGCCGGCTGCGCCGGCCCTTTATTGATTTTGGAAAACAAAATCTAGCACGATTGCATATATGTTAAAAATCTTGAAAATTAGATTGTTATTCAAATTGAGAATAACGTGATTGGAAGGATCGCGGGAGCTTGGCGTGGGTGGGGATTGGGCGCGGGGTTTGCCGTTGTGGCAGGGGAGGGGTTGGGAGAGTGAGAACCGCGGACACGCTGTCACGGGCTTGCGTCGGCTCAGCCCTGGCGCGCTTTAGCCTTCAGATACGCTTCATTCTTGTCGCGATGTCCGATAGCCACCACGATGATGATGATTTTGCCGTCGTCCACCTCATAGACCAGCCGGTATCCGGTCTGACGCAGCTTGATCTTGTAGCAGCCTTCCAGGCCATGCAGCTTGGCGGAAGGGTTGTGCGGATGCTCGGCTCGTTCTCTCAGTTTCTTGGCAAACTGCTGTCGGATTGATGGGTCCAACTTTTGCCATTCCTTCTCCGCATCCACCCGGAAGACAACTTCATAGCTCATCCAGGTCCACCTTGACGGTGGGCTGTTGCCGACGTTCCAGCACCAACTTTGCGTCCTCGATGTCTTCAAGCAGGTTCATCATGCGTTCGTACTGGGCGGCAGGAACAAGATAGGCTTCCGGGCGGTTGTGATTCAGGATTACCACCGGATGCCCTGCGGCCTCGCGCATGATGCCGGCAAAATTGCGTTTGAGCTCGGTGACGCTGACAGCCACATCGGCAAGTACCAAGTCCATAACTTCTCCCTAATTAAAATCTATTTAGATGCCTAATATAGCATTGATTTTGTTGTGGGGAGCTGCTTGTCCGGCAGTGAAGCCGCCTTTCGGACACCAGATCAAGTTGTGGATTTTCTAAGCGGCCTACCCGGCAGAGAACCTAAGCTGAAATGCTCTTGCTTTAATCAGCAGTTTCTAAGCTGCCTACCCGGCAGAGAACATGCCGGCAGCGGCTAGGGTGGCGCGGATGCTTTTCTAAGCTGCCTATCCGGCAGAGAACACATCCCCATGAGCAAACAGACGCCCGATGCCTTTCTAAGCTGCCTATCCGGCAGAGAACGTCGGAAAGCCGGCCGAGGGCGGCAGCATTGTTTTCTAAGCTGCCTATCCGGCAGAGAACTGCTGGGATTGGCCGGCTTTGGTGAAGCACTCTTTCTAAGCTGCCTATCCGGCAGAGAACATGATCTGTCAAGGACGAAACTAACCCCATACTTTCTAAGCTGCCTATCCGGCAGAGAACAAGCGCACTAACCACGCTGCGAAAGATTGGCATTTCTAAGCTGCCTATCCGGCAGAGAACTATCAGGAATTCATGGGGCTGCCAGCCGTTAATTTCTAAGCTGCCTATCCGGCAGAGAACCTGTCGCTGATGAACTCCATGCCGTTCATCCCTTTCTAAGCTGCCTATCCGGCAGAGAACACCGAGTTGGCCGCCATGACCGATTTGCCTCTTTTCTAAGCTGCCTATCCGGCAGAGAACGCCTGCTGATTGCCTTCGCCATGAATCTTTTTTTTCTAAGCTGCCTATCCGGCAGAGAACGCCCGGCGTCAGCAGCGGCCGGGCCGTCTCCTTTTCTAAGCTGCCTATCCGGCAGAGAACGACCAGCAGCGCGTGCGAAGTCTTCTCCCAGTTTTCTAAGCTGCCTATCCGGCAGAGAACCTGGCAACGAGCGCTTGCTTCCACGCGGGCCATTTCTAAGCTGCCTATCCGGCAGAGAACGGCTTTGCGCCAGGCGTGGCCGTTCATTCGCTTTTCTAAGCTGCCTATCCGGCAGAGAACATGCCAAGTAACGCCAAAATCTGGCTTGTAGCTTTCTAAGCTGCCTATCCGGCAGAGAACGCGACGGCAAGCCGGGCCGCGCGCAGCGATGGTTTCTAAGCTGCCTATCCGGCAGAGAACTTAAAAATCAAGAGCAGCCGAGGCTGGTCGGATTTCTAAGCTGCCTATCCGGCAGAGAACTTCCAGGCGGCGCTGGCGGGCTTGTTGCCGATTTTCTAAGCTGCCTATCCGGCAGAGAACTACTGCTCGCGTATCTCATGCTCCACCACGCTTTTCTAAGCTGCCTATCCGGCAGAGAACTTCGGCTTCGGCATTGCCACGAAACGCCCCAATTTCTAAGCTGCCTATCCGGCAGAGAACTTCTGACCTGCGAAGCGATCAAATGCGGGATATTTCTAAGCTGCCTATCCGGCAGAGAACTCACGCCGTAGTCATAGACGGCGCGATAGCGATTTCTAAGCTGCCTATCCGGCAGAGAACACGACGAAAGAATTGCCCAAAACGAAACGAGCTTTCTAAGCTGCCTATCCGGCAGAGAACGGCCTCTTTCACTTTCGGCCTGCTCTTGAGCCTTTCTAAGCTGCCTATCCGGCAGAGAACGTCTCTGGCGCCATTCTCGCGCTGTGGTCGCTTTTCTAAGCTGCCTATCCGGCAGAGAACATTTGGCTGGCGCGATGAGTTCATCTGCATCCTTTTCTAAGCTGCCTATCCGGCAGAGAACCACTCCGCCGACGGTCATCTGCAGGAGGGTTTTTTCTAAGCTGCCTATCCGGCAGAGAACCTCGCGCCCGTCGTCGGCGCGGTCGGCTATCATTTCTAAGCTGCCTATCCGGCAGAGAACTTCCAGCTCCAGGCGAACGACGCCACTTTGGATTTCTAAGCTGCCTATCCGGCAGAGAACCGATGGACCCGACAAAAGAGGGTTGTCCAGCCTTTCTAAGCTGCCTATCCGGCAGAGAACGCCGCGCACCAGGCCGATGAAGCGACCCAGGTTTTCTAAGCTGCCTATCCGGCAGAGAACTAGAGCCTTTCCCCCGCAAACCCGCGCCAGCGGGGGAAAGCATCGCTTTCCCCAATAAAAACCCTTTTATTTCTCCCCGCGCCAAGCCCTTGATTTAACAGGCTTGGCGGTAGGGCTGGAAAAAAAGGGTTAGAACCACGGCACGGTGGCGTCGGGGCTGAGGCCGAAGGCGTTGAAGCGGCCGCTGTGGGTGGCCGGGGCTGGGCGCTGCTCGATGTGCAGCTGGTAACGCTGGCCGGTGCTGGCGCTGTTGAGGGTGAGGAAGGGCAGGGCCAGGCGGCGGGCGGCGCTGTCCGGGAAGCGCTGCGCGGCTTCTTCCGCGCTGATGCCCAGCCGCCGCACCAGCCGGCGGCGCTCCTTGTCCGGATTGGTCTTGGCCTGCTTGCGCCGCACCTGCCAGGCTTCCGCCTGCGGCGGCACTGGCTGGATGGCGGCCAGCGCGATGTGGTCGCGCATGCCGCTGAGCCAGTCGCCGGCCATCAGCCGCAGCAAGGCGGCGTGGCCGCCGTGCAGGCGCAGGGTGTCGCCCAGCGCGGCGGCCGGGGCCGCGCGCGGGAAGCTGACGCCGATGTCGTCGCGGCCTTGCTCGCTCAGCGCGCGGTGCAGCTTGGCGAACAGCGCGTTCATCAGCAGCGTGGGCGCAAACTCCGGGTCCGGGCGCAGCCGGATGTCCAGGTAATGATCCATGGCTTACTCCGCCGCGCCGAACACGCCGCCGCGGATCAGCGTGGCCAGCACAAAGTGCTGATCATGCGGCGCCGGGGCCTGGTCTTTCAGCACCCAGTTGTCCAGCAGGGTGTAGAAGTCGGACTTGGCCTTGGGCTGGCGGCAGGCCTTGCCCAGCGTGGTGACCGAGCCGTAGGGCTCCACCGCGATGGGGCCGAGCTGTTCGGCTTCCGGGTGCCAGTCGTCTATGGTGCGGATGGCGTTGCCCAGCTTCTGCGAGTGGATGGCGGCGATTTTCAGCGCGCCTTGCTCGATGGCGTACAGGGTCTTGCTCTTGTCGCCGCGGCCGCGGTCCAGGATCAGCTCCTGCGAGGGGAACACCTCCTGGCCGGCGCCCAGCCGCGCAAAGGCGGTGATTTGCAGCAGCAGATGGCGCTGGCCGGCCAGGCCGGCGGCGATGGCGGCGGCCAGTTGTTCCAGCGCGGCGGCCTGGCTGCCGGGGTCGAAGTGGCACAGGGACAGCGCCAGCGCGTCGAACTGCCATTGCTGCGCCGGCTGGCCTTGCTCCAGCAGCGCCACCCGCACTTCCACCTGCTCCGCGCCCACGCGGTTGCGCCACAGGAAGCGGCCGTTGGCCAGGTTGCAGGCATAGCGGCGCGCCAGCTCGGCAAAGCCGTGGGCCTGCACATAGCCGGCCACGGTGGCGCGCAGCTTGGCCTGGTAGGCGCTGTCGTTGCAGGCGGACGGCGCGCCGACATTGCCCAGTACCCGCAGCGTGAAGCTGATCTTCAAGGTGTCCGCGTGGTGCGGCAGCGCGGCCACGTCCACGGTTTGCAGATTGGGGTTTTCAATCTGCGCGTCCAGCTTGGCCGGGTCCTGGTCCTTGGTTTTCAGGCGGTTGGAAATGGTGCCGCGCACGGATTTTTCGATGACCCTGACCGGCTCCCAGCCGGCGTGCTGCTCGCGCTGTTGCCAGTCGCCGGCGTGAAACAAGGCGTCGGACGGGTCCAGCTTGCGTTCAAAGGCCAATACGGTAGCGGTTTTCAGCGGTGCGGTGCTCATGAGGCTTCCTTTCTAGTCTTCTATTTCCAAGGTGGCGGCGTAATCATTGCGGCAGCGGTACAAGCCGCTGGCGGTGTCGTCGTCGGCGTACCACAGCAGTTGGCTGACATCGTGCAGCCGGTGCGGGCTGACCCATTCGCCCAGCGAATACAGGCTTTCCACAAAGCGGAACGGCGTCTGCGCGTCGCGGGCGTTGACCACGCTGCCGGCCGGGTAGAGCGGGGACAGCGCGCCGTAGCCCACCGGTATCGGCACCGTCCAGCCCTGGCTGTGGCCGCGTTGGCTGCGCCATTCCAGCGTGCGGCGCGGCTCGCCGCCGGCCGGGTCCGCTTGTTCCTGCCAGTGCGGCGCGTGGTTGATGCGAGACAGATCCAGCCAGGCATCGAAGAGGTCTGTCTGCGGCTGGCTGGCGCGCAAGGCGGCCAGGTGGCTTTGCAGCAGATCGTCGCGGGACACCAGCGCAAAGCCGGGCAGCAGGCTGCGTCGCAGCTGGCGGAATTGCTTGAGTCGTTCCGTCTCGTCCTCGCTCAAGGTCATCAACTGCGGCGCGGGACGGCGACGGCCGGGCAGCGGCGGCGTCACGCTGCCGCCGGCAATGCGCATGCCGTGCAGGGTGTCCGTTACCTGCCGCGCCAGTTCCGGCAGTTGCTCCTCGGGCGCGGCCAGTGCTTCGCCGGTGAGGCCGAACAGCAGGCTGATGTCCAGGTGGATGCGGCCTTCCTCCACGATGGCGGCGGTGGAGCCGTCCTTGTCCACCGGGTTGCGGCTGAGGTGGAAACCCTGGGTATACGCGCCGCTGGTCTGCGCCTGGTAATGGTGGCAGACCACGCCCACCGCCTCGAACTGCAAATCCAGGCTGCCGGCCAGCTTGCGCTCCAGCGCCTGGGCCAGGCCGGTGAAGGCGGTAATGGCCGGAAAGCCCCAGGTGAAGGGGCTGGAAATGGCGTTGGCGTTTTGCACCCGCAGCCGGGGCACGCTCAGCAGGCCGGTGATCATGGGCAGAGTGCTCATGCTTGCTCCTTGGCCATCGCCGCCAGCTGGCGGCGGGTTTGATCGTGCTGGGCCTGCCAGCCCAGATCCCCGGCCAGCTCGCGCGCCCAGTGGCGGAACTCCGCGTCGCCCATCTCCAGCGGGCTGGCGTCGAATTGCTGGTTCAGCCAGCGGCCGAAGCGTTTGGCCACTTCCAGCGGCCAGTCCTCGCTGTGCCAACGCGCGGCAAAGTCCGCGTCCGCATCGGCGCGCCAGGGGTCCAGCCACAGCTGCTGGTATTCCGGCAGTCGGCAGCGCGTGTCCGCGCTCCAGCCGGGCGGCAGGCCTTCGTGCATTTCCTTGCCGAACAGCAGCAACTCCTCCAGCAGCGCATTGCCCAGATCGTCACGACGATCTTGGGCATCTTTGTTTTGAGGCGGTTGGCTTTCCAGAAAAACGCGCAGTTGGCGGACCAGCCGGCGCACATCGTTGCGGCGACCAAAGCGCAGCAGCGCGTCCTCGCTATTGAGCGGCGGTTTCAGGCCCTGGCTTCGCCACTGCGGCGGCAGGGAAGCCAGCAGATAGTTATTGCCCTTGCGTTCGCTATTGAGCTGGGAAATATTCTGCGGCTTGGTGCCGCCCAGTTTCTGCACCGCCAGCTGCGGATAATCGCAATAGCCGTGCGGGTGATCGCGTTGTTCGCGGCGGGCCTGGCGCGCGCCCTTGGCGGCTTCGCCGAAGCGGTGCTCCTGGATGGTTTGATACAGCCGCTGCGCCAGCGCGCTGGGATAGAGCGGGGCCAGCAGGTGGTAGTGCTCGTCCTTGGCCGGCTCGTAACCCACCAGCCAATACACTTGCTTGGCGCGGCTATGGCTGGCGGCCGCCGCGCCGGCGTCGGTCAGCGCGGCGAAGGCGGCGATCCAGGCCTGCGCCTGCTCAGGGTCGTCGCTGAGCGCGGCGGCTAGATCGGCGTCTTGCGCCAAGGCCAGCGCCAGCAGGCTTTGGCCGTCGTGTTGCTGCTTCAGAAACTTGTACACATCCAGCGCGGCGGCGTTGCCCACCACGTCGTCGGCAAAATCCGCGCCCAGGCAGTGGCTGCCCACTTCGCGGCGCGGCGGCAGGGTGGAGGGCGGCGCGTACAGATTGCTGCCGCGGGCGTCCGGGTGGATGGCTTTAAGGGTATGGGTGGCGGCTTGCAGCTGGTCGGCGCGGCGGGCGGCGTCCGCCAGCCAGGCGGTGGGCTGGTGTTGGGTCAGCAGCGCTTCGCGCTTGGCGTCGTCGTCGGGCGCGAGCTTGTCCAGCTTGTCGTCGCGCCGTTGCCGGATGAAGCCGGCCATCAAGGCGCGTAGTGCTGCGGCGCGGGGCGTGAGGGTAGGGGGCATGGCTGGTCCTTGGATCAAAATCAGGAACAAACAGCAGTGCGGCCCCGGCGCGATTGGGCTGCCGGGGCCTTGGCTCGGTGCTTCATTGCATGCGCATCCTCCTGTTTTGCAAGGGGTTGGGGTGGAGGCCGGTCTGCCAAGCGCACTCTCACAACACCGACCATACGCTAATTTTTTACCTAGTAAAGCTGAATTTTACATTTATCGGTAATTGGCAGGGTGGCTTGTAACATCGGCGCCACTGCCGGCATAAGGCAGCTTAGAAATAGTAAAGCTGGAATTTTCATTTCAGTTCTCTGCCGGATAGGCAGTTCAGACCGGCCAGCGCGCAAGCGACTGGCCTTTTTTACGTCCATTCAACTGGAATGCCATCTATCTAGTGTGCCTGCGAGCAGGTGATATTGGTATGGACAGCGGTCTGGATTTACTTGATGTGCATCATGCGGGGGTGGAGCAGGGGGTCTGGTGTGCTGAACTCAGGCGGTTAAGTCATGTGTTCGGCGGGATGGTGCTGCCATGTGATATCGATTTGTCTGCTGTGGAAGCTGTTAGACTTGTATGGCGTGCTGCCGGATAGGCAGCTTAAGTAACGGAATAAACCTACTGTTCATCTACCCCGTATGTTCTCTGTCGGATAGGCAGCTTAGAAAAAGCTCGGCGGTCACCCTTTGCCAGCAGTGATGTTCACTGCCGAATAGACAATTTAGGAAAGAGTGGTACCACACCATCCCACGCCAGACTGCTGTTCTCTGCGGGATGAGGTGCTCATTTCTCTTGCCCAGACTGGTTGATGTTCCTACAGGTCTATTCAGCAAAAATGGCTTCGGCTTGAAGGAAAGTAATGATGAGCAAAACAGCTAAAAACTATGGGATTGTGCTGAAGGCGCGCAAAGGGCCGGTCAAGCCGGTAGAGCTGGATTTGAGCGGTGAACCCGGCGTTCGCATTGTCAAGACTGCGGCCAAGCGGGTGATCCAGCGCCACAAAAAAGTGATCAAGGCGTTGGCGGATCGATGATCAATCCACGCGTGGTGGTGCAGTTGCATGATGCCATTTTGGAGATGGAGCCAGGGTTGGCGGGCATGCATGACATTGGGCCGCTGGAGGGCGCGTTGGCGCGAGTGGATAACAAGATCCGCTATGAGGGGATGGAGGATATCTTCGATATCGCCGCCATGTATGCGGTGGCCATTGCTCGCGGCCATTGCTTCAATGACGCCAATAAACGGACCGCGCTGGTGACGGCGCTGACTTATCTGGACTTGCAAGGCGTGGTGATTCTGCGTAGTGCCAAGCTGGAAGACATTATGGTGGATGTCGCTTCCGGGGCCTTGGAGGTGACGGAACTGGCTACGATTCTTTACTCACTGGCTAATTCATAGCTATCAGAATCTCAAAGGGCGTTTAGCCAATGTGCCCGCTAGCGGCATTGTGAAGCATGCTTGCTGCGGTGTGCCGTACTTCAATGTTCCTGCTACTTAGGCGAAGGGTGTGAGGTGCTTTGCTGTGTAGTGAGGCTTATCAATTCAATATTGATAATCATTCCCATTTATAGTGTAAGATTGCTGCTCTCATTTGATCTGCCCACGCATCATAGCGCTGGCATGGAACCGCAACGGCACGCCTTCTTATGACTTTGACCGCTTCTCGCCTCCCCGTCAGCGCCGCGCAGCACGGCATCTGGATGGGACAGCAACTTTCCCCGGACAACCCGAGTTACCTCACCGCCGAAGCCACCGAGCTGCGCGGCGCGCTGAACCTGGACGCCTTGCGCGACAGCGCCGCCGAGGTGTTGGCCAATTGCGCGGCGCTGAACATGCGCTTCGAGTTTGACGGCAGCCAGCTGTGGCAGCAGCCGGTGGCCGCGCAGGCGGAGATACCCTGCCTGGACTTCAGCGCGGAAGCGGAACCGGAAGCGACGGCGCGCGCCTGGGTGGCTCAGGCGCTGGCGCGGCCGTGCGATCCGGCGCGGGACGCGCTCTATCTGGGCGCGCTGCTGAAGCTGGGGCCGGAGCGGCACTGGTGGTATCTGCAGACCCACCATATCGCGCTGGACGGCTTCGCCTACGGCCTGCTGAGCCAGGCGCTGGCGGCGCGCTACAGCGCCCGCGTCAAGCAGCAGGCCTTGCCGCCGCTGGCGGATTGGTCGCTGGACAAGATCGTCGCCGCCGATCACGACTACCAGGCCAGCGAGGCCTGCGCGCAGGACCGCGCCTTCTGGCTGCAGCGCCAGGGCCGTCAGCCGGCGGCCAGCACGCTGGCGCCCGCCGCCTTGCTGGCGGACGGGGTGAACAAGGCCGAGCAATGGCTGAGCCCGGCGCAGATCGCCGCCTGGCAGGCTTCGGCCAAACAGCACGGCGTGGACTGGGGCGCCTGGCTGCTGGCGGCGGTGGGCGCCTGGCTGGCCAAGCGCAGCGGCCGCCGCGCGCTGACCCTGGGCCTGCCGGTGATGAACCGCCTGGGCACGCCGGCGCTGGCGGTGCCGTGCATGGCGATGAATATCGCGCCGCTGAGCCTGCGGCTGGACGAAGAGCTGGGCGCGGCGGAACTGAGCCGCCAGCTGGCGGATAGCCTGCGCGCGATCCGGCCGCATCAGCGCTATCGCTACGAGCAGCTGCGCGGCGATCTGGCGCGCGTCGGCGGCCAGCAGCGCTTGTTCGGCGCGGTGGTGAACCTGATGCCTTTCGACCGCCGCGCGCCGTTCGCCGGTCTGGACAGCCGGGTGCTGCCGCTGGGTTCCGGCCCGGTGGAAGATGTGTCGATCAATTTCAGCCTGTTGAACACCGAATGGCGGCTGTGCCTGGAAGCCAACCCCAACGCCTACCCGCAGACGGAGCTGGACGGCCTGCGCGACGATTTGCTGGCCTGGCTGGACGCCTGGGCCGGCCGCGCGCCGGACGCCGCGCTGAGCGAGCTGCTGCCGGAGCTGCCGCCGCTGAGCGTGCTGGACGGCGCGGCGCTGGAGCGCGAACCGCGGGAGGTGCTGAGCCTGATCCGCGCCGCCGCCGCCGCGCGGCCGGACGCGACGGCGCTGGAACAGGACGGCGAGCGCCTGTCCTACCGCGAGCTGTTGCAGCGCGTGCTGCAACTGGCCGGCCGCTTGCAAGCCGCCGGCCTGCAGGCGGAGGAACGGGTGGCCATCGTGCTGCCGCGCAGCCCGGAAGCCATCGTCGCCATCCTGGCCACGCTGTGGGCCGGCGGCTGCTATGTGCCGCTGGACCCGCACGGCCCGCCGACGCGGCTGGCCATGGTGCTGGACGACGCGCAGCCTCGGCTGGCCGTCACCCTGAGCGCCTGGCGTCCGCTCTTGGGCGCCGTGCCGGCGCTATGCCTGGACCTGCCACCGCAACAGGACGCGCTGGCCGCCGCGGATCCGGCGCCGGCGGCCGGCCAAGCCGCTTATCTGCTCTACACCTCCGGCTCCACCGGCAAGCCCAACGGCGTGCTGGTCAGCCACGGCGCGCTGGCCCAGTTCGTCAGCAGCGCCGGCCAGCTGTACCGCATCGGCGCCGACGAACGCATTCTGCAATTCGCGCCGCTGCACTTTGACGCCAGCATCGAGGAAATCTTCCTGGCGCTGTGCCATGGCGGCACCCTGGTGCTGCGCACCGACGCGATGCTGGAGTCGATGCCGGCCTTCGCCGCCGCGGTGGCGCGCCAGCGCATCAGCGTGCTGGACCTGCCCACCGCCTTCTGGCACGAACTGGCCTTCGCCTTGCAGCCGGAACTGGCCGCGCAGCTGGCCAGCGTGCGGCTGACCATCATCGGCGGCGAAGCCGCGCTGCCGGAACGCGCCGGCCGCTGGCAGGCGCTGTTGCCCAGCAGCGTGCTGCTCAACAGCTATGGGCCCACCGAGGCCTCCATCATCGCCACCAGCGCCATCCTGTCCGGCCCCGGCGCGGTGTGGGACGGCGGCGACAGCGTGCCCATCGGCCTGCCGCGCCCCGGCGTGCGCGCCGCCATCGTGGACGAGCGCCTGCAGCCGGTGGCGCAGGGCGAGGACGGCGAACTGTGCCTGCTGGGTGAGGCGCTGGCCATCGGCTATCTGGGCCGGGAAGAATTGACCGCGCGCCGCTTTGTAACGCTGGACGCGCTGCCCGGCGCGCCGCGCGCCTACCGTACCGGCGACCGCGCGCGGCTGAGCGACGGCCAGCTGCGCTTCCTGGGCCGGCTGGACCATGAAATGAAAATCAGCGGCCTGCGCATCGACCCGGCCGAAATCGAAAACGCGCTGCTGGCCTGCCCGGAGGTGCGCGAGGCCGCGGTGGTGGGCCTGCCGCTGGCCGGCGGCGGCTATACCCTGGCCGCCTTCCTCAGCGGCGGCGAGACCGAGCCGGCGACGATGCGCTCGCGCTTGGCTGAGGTGCTGCCGGCGGCGGCGATCCCGGATCACTGGCGCTGGCTGGACAGCCTGCCGCGCAACGTCAACGGCAAGATAGACCGCAAGCAGCTGGCCGCCGGCATGGAAGCGCAAGCGCCAACCGCGGCGGAAGATGCCAGCCCGCTGGAACGCCAGGTGATGGAGGTGTGGCAGCAAGTGTTGGGCGTGAACCCGCCCAGCCGCCACGCCAACTTCTTTGAACTGGGCGGCAAATCGCTGCAAGCCATCCAAGTGGCCAACCGGCTGGCGCAGCGCCTGAACCGCGAAGTGGCGGTGTCCGCGCTGTTCAGCCACAGCACGGTGGCGGCGCTGGCGCAGGCGCTGAGCGCGCCCGCCGCGCACCGGCCGCCGTCGGCCAGCGAAGGCCAGGAATTCGCGCCGCGGCTGACCATCCAGCCCGGCGCGCTGCCGGCGCTGTTCTGCCTGCACCCGGCGGAAGGCCTGTCCTGGTGCTATCTGGGCCTGGCTAAACACCTGCCCGGCGTGGCCATCTACGGCTTGCAGGCCACCGGCATCACCGGCGACAAGCCGGCCAGCTTCGACGCGATGGTGGCGGACTACGTGGCCCGCGTGCGCGAAGTCCAGCCGCAAGGGCCGTACCGGCTACTGGGCTGGTCCCTGGGCGGCGGGTTGGCGCAGGCGATGGCGGCGCAGTTGTGCGCCGCCGGCGAAACCGTGGAACTGACGGCGCTGATGGACAGCTATCCGACCGCCAGCTGGCAGGGCCGGCCGCAACCGACATTGCACGACGCGCTGGTGACGGTGCTCAGTGTCAACGGCGAAGTGGACGCCGACGAGAACGGCCAGCCGCTGGACAATGAGGCGATCTACCAACGCCTGCTGCGCCCCGGCAGCCCGTTGGCGCCGCTGGGCCGTGCTGCACTGGAACGGCTGGGCGAGGCCTCGCTGCACGGCATGCAATTGTTCCGCGACAGCCAAACCCCGCCTTACGACGGCGACGTGCTGCTGTTCCACGCCGGCATCCACCCGGAAGACGCGCCCA
Organism: Chromobacterium sp. HL1; assembly: GCF_057418835.1. Classification (NCBI taxonomy): domain Bacteria; kingdom Pseudomonadati; phylum Pseudomonadota; class Betaproteobacteria; order Neisseriales; family Chromobacteriaceae; genus Chromobacterium; species Chromobacterium sp. HL1. Next base: position 3,891,850 of record NZ_CP162399.1, on the reverse strand, counting down.
AGCCGGATGATTGGCGGCCCTTCCTCGGCGGCACGCTGGAGTGCGTGGAGCTGGACTGCGACCACTTCGGCATGAGCGATCCGGAGCCGATGCGAAGGATAGGCGAGGAGTTGGCGCGGCGCTTGACTTGAGCCGCGCCGGTTTGATGAAAAACGCCGTTCACCTTGGGTGAGCGGCGTTTTTGCTTTTTGAGCGCGGCTTGCTCCGTAAGAGTCTGTTTACGATCTCGCGAGCAAGAGCGAGACAAGGCGTTGCGGCTGAGAAAGCGGATTGTACATCCGGTACATGAGCATTTCGAAGGGCTGTTTACCGTGTACGCGCAGCAGATCGTAAACAGGTTCTAAGGGCTGATTTTCCGATGGCCGATCACGCATCGCATGGGCTCCATTTATTCGTGCCGGTTCAGTCGCAGCGCATAGCATCCATGGGCGGGGAAACGCAGCATCGCGAAAGCGATTTCGGGCCGTGCCTCCCAGCGTGTCAGAGTCGCCTCCACCTCATGCGTTTGCAGCAGTGCGGCTTCCTGCATGGTCTGTTCTTTGTCGTAAGCGCGCAGCGCCACGCTGTCGCCGAGGTAGGCATTCACGCCAACGCGGTGCAGTAGCGCTGACAGCTCGGGCAAAGGTTCCGGCTGTGATTCAGCTGCCAGGAAAACCGGACCATACTCGCGGTATGGCCCGACTTGGTGGAATGGGCTGTAGCTCGCCAGAATCAGCTCCTCACCCGGAATGGCGCGGCGCAGTGCATCGCGAAATGGTTCGCCGCCGACGGCAGTCATCCGCCGCACGGCTTGGCCAAGCGCATCAATCCCTTTGTGTCGTGCCCGATCGACGAAAACCGGATCCAAGGTTTCCAGTTGCCAAGCCATGCCGCGTTCCTTCGTATCATTGAAATGTCCGAAGTCTATGGCGGCGTACCCCTGCGGGCGACCCGATTCTTGCTGCGCTCGTTTTCAGGCAATCGCTGTGCATGGCAAGTGGAGTTGCCCCGTCTCCGTTTTCTAAGCTGCCTATCCGGCAGTGAACGCGCAGTACCGGCCTTATATCGTTGTGCCGATTTTCTAAGCTGCCTATCCGGCAGTGAACGGCAAGTGATGGGCAAGATTGGCATGGAGCTGTTTCTAAGCTGCCTATCCGGCAGTGAACAACGTGGCGGCTACGCCGGCGGCGTGGCCGAATTTTCTAAGCTGCCTATCCGGCAGTGAACTTGCCGTCGCCAGGCTGGGTGTTTCCGAGGTCTTTCTAAGCTGCCTATCCGGCAGTGAACCGGCGCGTTTCGTTTTGCGGTCAGCCGCCATTTTTCTAAGCTGCCTATCCGGCAGTGAACGATTAAGTATTTGATACCATTGGATTATCTTTTTTCTAAGCTGCCTATCCGGCAGTGAACCCGCAGTCGTTGGTCAGCCGGTAGGTTTTGGCTTTCTAAGCTGCCTATCCGGCAGTGAACGAACGCGAGCTGGTAGAGGCCAAGCAGTTCCTTTTCTAAGCTGCCTATCCGGCAGTGAACTCAGGCCGAGCCAGTTGAGAAACGATGCTGTCTTTCTAAGCTGCCTATCCGGCAGTGAACTTGGGAGGGAAGAGACCGCTCTTGAACATCTCTTTCTAAGCTGCCTATCCGGCAGTGAACTTAGGACATCCCGCCTGTGTGCATGCGTGTCATTTCTAAGCTGCCTATCCGGCAGTGAACGACCCGAATTTGGACAAAGTGGTGTGGACCGATTTCTAAGCTGCCTATCCGGCAGTGAACTTGGTCTGGTTTTCTGGCGTGGAGCGTCGCCCTTTCTAAGCTGCCTATCCGGCAGTGAACCGAGCCCTGTCCGGCATCAAGCGCAGATTTCATTTCTAAGCTGCTTATCCGGCAGTGAACCAGGGGTTCTAGAGAACACCCTTAATCGCCAATTTCTAAGCTGCCTATCCGGCAGTGAACGTTCTGCAGCATGCCGAAACGCGCTTGCCTGTTTTCTAAGCTGCCTATCCGGCAGTGAACTCTGTCCCTACCATGCCCTTCCATCTGCAGCTTTTCTAAGCTGCCTATCCGGCAGTGAACCGGCATGCCGTGGTCGGCCACCATCCCGGTGTTTTCTAAGCTGCCTATCCGGCAGTGAACTACCAAAAATGCTGATGGCTCTGAGTCTAAATTTTCTAAGCTGCCTATCCGGCAGTGAACCCAGCACAGCGCTTCGCACAAACCCGACACCATTTCTAAGCTGCCTATCCGGCAGTGAACGCTTTGCTTTTTTCGAGTTTGGCCTCCTCCGCTTTCTAAGCTGCCTATCCGGCAGTGAACCTCGGCTGGGTGATACCGCGCTGGGCCGGCCATTTCTAAGCTGCCTATCCGGCAGTGAACCGGTAGGTTTGCGTCATCGCTCAACCTGTTCATTTCTAAGCTGCCTATCCGGCAGTGAACGGCTGGAGATGATCCGGACACGCCTGAATATTTTTCTAAGCTGCCTATCCGGCAGTGAACAATCCGCTCAAGATCACCAACGACGCGCGCAATTTCTAAGCTGCCTATCCGGCAGTGAACCTTCTCGGGCGCGCGCTCCGTCCGACAAGAGCTTTCTAAGCTGCCTATCCGGCAGTGAACTTTGTCTTCGCTTCTCGGCCAGTCGTCCGTCTTTTCTAAGCTGCCTATCCGGCAGTGAACATGCCATTCATGTGAAGGAAACCGGACAAAATTTTCTAAGCTGCCTATCCGGCAGTGAACATCACTACGTCCACTACGCGGCACTCCAAGTCTTTCTAAGCTGCCTATCCGGCAGTGAACGCCAACCATCAGACGTTGTCGGCAGATCGACATTTCTAAGCTGCCTATCCGGCAGTGAACTATTAGTATCGTATGCCGCACCAATGGTTTTTTTTCTAAGCTGCCTATCCGGCAGTGAACTACGCGTCAAAGAACACTGACCTCCACTTTCATTTCTAAGCTGCCTATCCGGCAGTGAACGTCCACAACCGACAACGCCATGCGGCGCTGGTTTTCTAAGCTGCCTATCCGGCAGTGAACTTCCATCAGCCACCATAGCGGACGCGCTTCAATTTCTAAGCTGCCTATCCGGCAGTGAACTCCTGACCTTCGCGCCGACGCGATCCGGCAAATTTCTAAGCTGCCTATCCGGCAGTGAACTAGAGTCTACACCGCCCACAGTCCTTATGGCGTGGGCATTCTCAGCGATTCTTCCGGCTTTGACCCAAATTTTCAGCTTATCGCTAAGTCATTGTTTTTAAATGTCGGCCCCTGGGGGCAGAAAAAAAGGGTAGACCGCGCTGGCTGTCCCTGCGCTCATGCCCATGGCAAGATGCGCTGTCGCGTTCCATTCCGAAGGATTCGCCGTGTCCGATTTTTCCCCGTCCGATCTCAAGACCATTCTGCATTCCAAGCGCGCCAATCTTTACTACCTGCAGCACTGCCGGGTGCTGGTCAATGGCGGGCGGGTGGAATACGTCACCGACGCGGGCAAGGCTTCGCTGTACTGGAATATCCCCATCGCCAACACTAGTTGCATCCTGCTGGGCACCGGCACCTCGGTGACGCAGGCGGCGATGCGGGAGCTGGCCAAGGCCGGGGTGATGGTGGGGTTTTGCGGCGGGGGCGGCACGCCCTTATTCAGCGCCAATGAGCTGGAGCAGGAGGCGGCGTGGTTTGCGCCGCAAAGCGAGTACCGGCCCACCGAATATCTGCAGTACTGGGTGCGTTTCTGGTTTGACGACGCGCAGCGGCTGGCTGCGGCCAAGGATGTGCAGCTGGCGCGGCTGGGCTGCTTGCAGCGGCATTGGCTGGGCAGCCGCGCCTTGCGCGAAGCCGGTTTTGTGGTGGAGGAGGCCGGCCTGGAGGCGGCCTTGCAGGCTTCGCGCCAGGCGATCGCCCAGGCGCCGGACCACGCGCATTTGCTGACCGAGGAGGCGCGGCTGACCAAGCTGTTGTTCCGTTTGGCGGCGCAGGCCACCGGTTATGGCGATTTCAGCCGCGCCAAGCGCGGCGCCGGCACGGACCCGGCCAACGCCTTTCTGGATCACGGCAATTACCTGGCTTACGGCCTGGGCGCCACCGCGGCCTGGGTGCTGGGTTTGCCGCACGGCCTGGCGGTGTTGCACGGCAAGACCCGGCGCGGCGGGCTGGTGTTCGACGCGGCGGACCTGGTCAAGGACGCGCTGATTCTGCCGCAGGCCTTTGTGTCCGCGATGCGCGGCGACGATGAGCAGACTTTCCGCCAGGCCTGCATCGAGGCGCTGACCCGCGGCGAGGCGCTGGACTTCATCATCGACACCTTGAAGGACATTGCCGAGCGGCGGGGGAGGGCGGCATGAATATCCTGCTGATTTCGCAATGCGACAAGAAGGCGCTGACGCGCAGCCGGCAGATCCTGGACCAGTTCGCCGAGCGTCGCGGCGATCGCGTCTGGCAAACGCCCATCACCCAGGCCGGGCTGGACACGCTGCGGCGCTTGCTGCGCCAGAGCGCGCGCAAGAACACCGCGGTGGCCTGCCACTGGATACGCGGCCAGGACCATAGCGAGCTGCTGTGGATCGTCGGCGACGCCAGCCGTTTCAACGCCGACGGCGCCACGCCCACGCACAGCACCCGCCGCAATGTGCTGCGCAGCGCGGACGAGAACGATTGGCACAGCGGCGAGGACATCCAGCTGCTGGCCGGCCTGGCGGCCTTGCTGCACGACCTGGGCAAGGCTAGCCAGGCGTTTCAGCAACGGCTGCGCGGCGAGCGGAGCGAGCGCAATCTCTATCGCCACGAGTGGGTGTCGCTGCGCTTGTTCCAGGCCTTTGTCGGCGATGACGACGACGCCGGCTGGCTGGCGCGCTTGCGGCAGCCGACGGCGCAAGACCATGCCAGCTGGCTGGCGCGTTTGCAGGCGGACGGCATGGGAGCGGCGTGCGAACCGCCGTTTTCCCGTCTGCCGCCGCTGGGCGCCGCGGTGGGCTGGCTGGTGCTGACGCATCACCGGCTGCCGCTGATGCCGGACTTCGAGCATGAAAAGCAACGCTACTTGGGTGCCAAGGTGCAGGGTTTTCAAAGCCGCATGCTGTTGAATATCCCCGCTCATATCGACGCGCGCTGGAACGAATGGCGGGAGGCGGAGGCCGAGCCGGCGCAGCTGGCGCCGTACTGGCGTTTCCCACAGGGTCTGCCGGTGAACACGCCGGCCTGGAGCCGCCGCGCCGCGCGGCTGGCGGACAAGCTGGCGGCGCGCCTGACCGTGCGCGGTGAGACGCGCTGGCTGGACAATCTTTACGCGATGCACGTGGCGCGGCTGAGCCTGATGCTGGCGGATCACCATTTTTCCAGCCTGGATTACGCCCAGCTGCGGCACAAGCGCGGCCAGGCCGGCTATCCGCTGTGGGCGAATACCCATGGCCGGTCCGGCGATTTCAATCAGCCGCTGGACGAGCATTTGCTGGGCGTGGCGGAGCAGAGCGCCTTGGTGTGCCGCGCCTTGCCCGGTTTCGAGCGCGAGTTGCCGCGGCTGCTGCGGCGCAAGCGCTTGCAGCAACGCAGCGCCGACGCGCGCTTCCGCTGGCAGGACCGCGCCGCGGATTTGGCCGCGGGAATGCGCGCGCGGGCGGCGGAGCAGGGCGCTTTCATCGTCAATATGGCGTCCACCGGCTGCGGCAAGACGCTGGGCAATGCGCGGATCATGTACGCCTTGGCGGACCCGACGCTGGGCCTGCGTTGCGCGTTTGCGCTGGGCTTGCGCGCGCTGACGCTGCAAACCGGCCAGGCCTTCCGCCAGCGGCTGCGCCTGAACGAGGACGATCTGGCCATCTGCGTGGGCGGCAGCGCCAACACCCAGTTGTTCAAACACTATCAACGGCAGGCGGAGGCCAGCGGCTCGGCCTCGCGCCAAGCCTTGTGGGACGAGGGCGGCGAGGTGCGTTACGAGGCCGGCGGCGAGCACCCGCTGTTGTCGCGCGCGCTGCGCGATCCGCAAACGGCCAAGCTGCTGCAGGCGCCGCTGCTGGTGTGCACCATAGACCATCTGACGCCGGCGACGGAAAGCCAGCGCGGCGGGCGGCAGATCGCGCCCATGCTGCGGCTGATGAGCGGAGATCTGGTGCTGGACGAGCCGGACGATTTCGACCTGGCGGACTTGCCGGCGCTGACTCGGCTGGCGCATTGGGCCGGCTTGCTGGGCAGCCGGCTGCTGCTGTCGTCCGCCACCTTGCCGCCGGCGCTGATCGAAGGCTTGTTCGAGGCCTATCTGGCTGGCCGCCGTCAGTTCCAGGCTAATCGCGGCCAGCCGGGGCGGCCGCTGGCGGTATGCTGCGCCTGGGTGGATGAACAGGACCGGGCCCAGGAAGACTGCGCCGATGTCGACGCTTTCCGCCGGCGGCAGCGTCAGTTTGCCGGCCGGCGCGCCGATTGGCTGGCCACGCAGCCGGCGCGGCGCAACGCTGAACTATTGCCGTTGAGTTTTGGCCAGGGGCAGGCGCCGGCCTTGCGTCGGGAGTTCGCCGCCCAGTTGCAGCCGGCCATCGAGCGCTTGCACCGGCTCAATCAGCAGCGGGACCCGATCAGCGGCCAGGCGGTCAGCTTCGGCCTGGTGCGCATGGCCAATATCCAGCCCTTGTTCGAAGTGGCGCTGGCCTTGTACGCGCTGCCGTGGCCGGCGCACTGGCAGCTGCATTTATGCGTCTACCACTCGCAATACCCGTTGATGTTGCGTTCCGCCATCGAGCGCCAGCTGGACCAGGCGCTGAACCGCGAACAAGCGGAAGCGGTGTTCACGCTGCCGGCCATCCGTCGCGAGCTGGACGCTGAGCCGGAGCGCGAGCATGTGTTCATCGTGCTGGGCTCGCCGGTAACCGAGGTGGGTCGGGACCACGATTACGACTGGGCGATCGTCGAGCCCTCGTCGATGCGTTCGCTGATCCAGCTGGCCGGCCGGCTGCGCCGCCACCGTCCGGATCCGTGGGACAAGGTGAATGTGCTGATTGCCGAGCGCAATCTGCGCAGCGTGGAACAGCCCAGCCAGCCGGCCTTCCGCAGGCCGGGCTTCGAGAATGAGGCGTTTGCCTTGGACAGCCATCTATTGAGCGAACTGCTGGAGGAGGACGAGTACCGGCATCTGGACGCGCGGCCGCGCATCGTGCAGCCGGAGCCCTTGCGGCCGAAGCGGCGCTTGTCGCATCTGGAGCATGCGCGGCTGGCGCAGATGATGTCGCCGGCCGGCCAGGCCAAGGCCGCCAGCAGCCGGCCGGGGCGCGAGGGTCAGGCCATCGCGCCCTTGGGCGCGTATAGCTGTTGGCAGCAGCCGCAGGCGCTGCTCAGCGGAGTGTTGGCGCAGCAGCAGCCTTTCCGCGCCGGCGGCGAGCCGGAGCTGGATTTACTGTTATTGCCCACCGAGGACGGGGACGATTACGCGCTGCACCGGGTGGAAAGCCGGCCCTGGCCGGAGCCGCCGCATTTCACGCCGGTGGAGGCCAGCCTGAACCAGCGGGTGCCGGACGCGGCGTTGACGCAGCCGAATATCCGGCCCTGGGGCGTCAGCGATTATCCGGCGGCCTTGGCCGAGCTGGCGGCGGAACTGGGCATGGAGCTGGACGCCTGCGCGCGGCGCTTTGGCGGGCTGAGCTTGCCGCAGTCGGATAATGGATGGCGCTTCCATCCGGCGCTGGGGTTTTGCAAGGCTTGAGGCGCGCTGGCAATGAAAACGGCCGAGGCGGCGTGGGTATCGCCGGCGGCCTCGGCCGTTCGCAGCAGACATCGGACAGGCTCTCAGCGCAAACCGCTGTGCAGCCCGTCCACCAGCACATGCGGCACGCCCTGGGAGCAGCGCTCCACCCGGCCGCTGACGCCGTAGACGCGGCGCAGGCTTTGGCTGTCTATCACCTCGTCCGGCGCGCCGTTGGCTTGCAGCGCGCCGTCCTTCAACATCAGCACCCGGTCGCAGTGGCGCAGCGCCACATTGAGGTCGTGCAGCACGATGACGGTGACCATGCCGCGGCGACGGGTTTCGCGGCGCAGCAGGTCCATCACGTGGAACTGGTAGTTGAGGTCCAGCGCCGACAGCGGCTCGTCCAGCAGCAGCACCGCCGGTTCGCGGATCAGCGCCTGGGCGATGCCCACCAGCTGGCGTTGGCCGCCGGACAGCTGGTCCAGATAGCGCAGCGCCAGTTGCTCGATGCCCAGCGATTGCAGCAGCGCGAACACCTGTTGGTCGTCATGGCGGCGCGACAGGCCGGCGGCGGTGGCCTGGCCGGCCACCATCAGCGATTCGAACACCGAAAGATGCACGCTGGGCGGCAGGGTTTGCGGCAGGTAGGCCACTTCGCCGCGCTGGCGGCTGAGCGCGCGCTGGTCCAGGCGGACGTCGCCGCGGCTGTGCTGCAGGCCGGCCAAGGCGCGCAGCAAGGTGGATTTGCCGCTGCCGTTGGGGCCCAGCAAGGCCGTGATGTCGCCCGCCCGCAGACAGGGCACGTCCAGCCCGCGTATCACCTGGCGCTTGCCGTAGCTGACCGAGAGTTGATGGATGGACAGGGCGGAGCTCATTGGCGGCCTCCGTTGCGCAGCACGATGGCGATGAAGAAGGGGATGCCCACCAGCGAGGTGACGATGCCCACCGGCACGATGACGCCGGGCACCAGATTCTTGGTCACCACCGAGGCCATGGACAGGATGGCGGCGCCGGTCAGCGCGCTCACCGGCAGGTAGAAGCGGTGATCCTCGCCCACCAGCCGGCGCGCGATATGCGGCGCGATCAGGCCGATGAAGCCTATGGTGCCGACGAAGGCCACCGCCAGCGCGGTGAGCAGGCTGGCGCGCAGCAGCGAGCTGAGCCGGAGCCGGCGCACATTGATGCCGAAACTGGCGGCGCGGTCTTCGCCCAGTCGCAGCGCGGTCAGCCGCCAGGACTGGCTCAGCGACCAGGGCAGGATCAGCGCGAAAGCGCCGAACAGCAAAGCGATCTTGGGCCAGTCCGCGCGCGACAGGCTGCCCATCAGCCAGAACACCAAGTCTTGCAGCGAGTCCGCGGTGGAGACGAATTGCAGCAGGGACACCAGGGCGTTGAAGCTGAAGAACAGCGCGATGCCGAACAGCACCACGCCGCTGGTGGGCATATTGCTCCAGCGCGCCACCACGTCCAGCAGCAGCGCGGAACCGAGCGCGAACACGAAGGCGTTGACCGGCAGCATCCACGGGCCGGGGATGCCGGGGAGGCTGACGTCCAGCAGGATGGCCAGCGCCGCACCGAAGGCGGCCGCCGGCTGCAGGCCCAGGGTGAACGGGTCCGCCAGCGGGTTGTGCAGCACGGTCTGCATTTCGGCGCCGGCCAGACCCAGCGCCAGGCCGGCGGCGATGGCGATCAGCGCATAGGGCAGGCGGATCTGCCAGACGATCACCTCGGTGGCCGGATCGGCGGCGGCCGGGTGCCACAGCGTCTGCCAGAACTCGGCCAGCGGCATGCCGCTGGCGCCGGTGGTGACATCCAGCGTCAGCGAGACGGCGAGCAGGCTCAGCAGCACGGCCACCAGCAGCAGCCGGCGCAGCAGGGTGCGGCGGTAGTCCGCCGCCACCATGGCGGCGGAAAGCGTTAGGGTTTCGCCGCTCATTTAACGCCCTTGACCCAGTAAGTGCCTTGCGGCTCTATGGCCAGGAAGTCGCGGTGCAGCTGCTTCCAGCTGGCGTCCGGGTCCAGCTTGGCGAAGCGCGCCGGTTGCAGTTCCTTGGCGAAGGCTTCCAGCAGCACGATGTGGTAAGGCGTGTTGTAGAAGTGGTGCCAGGCGCCGAAGGTGCGGCCTTCGCGCACCGCGCGCAAGGCGCCCACCGGGCTGCGCGCGGCGGTGCGCTTGAGCGAGGCCTGCGCCTGCGCCGCGCTGATGTTGGCGCCGAACTGGATGCCGGTCTTGTCGGCGGCGTCCGCGGTGCCGGTGCCGATGTAAAGATCCGGATTGCTGGCCAGCACATGCTCCATATTCACTTCGCCCACCGCGCCGGGAATCAGCTTGTCGGCGATATTGACGCCGCCGGCGGCGTCCACCAGCTCGCCCAGGCTGCCGCGGCCGGCGCTGGTGACGTTGCTGAAGGCGCCGGCGCGCAGGTCCAGGAAGGCCTTGGGCTTTTGCTGCGCCGGGATGGCGGCGACAACTTTGCGGATGGCCTCCATCTTGCCCTGGTAGAAGCGGATGAAGCGCTCGGCCTCGGCCTCACGCTGCAGCGCCTTGCCCATGATGCGCAGGCTGGGCACGGTGTGCTCCAGCGGCGCGTTGCGGAAATCGACGAAGACCACCGGCACCTTGGCTGCTTGCAATTGCTGCACGATGGGGTTGTTCAGGCCCGGGCCGTGGCCGGAGATGCTGAACACGGCGATGTCGGGGCGCAGCGTCAGCACTTTTTCGGCGCTGACCGAGTTCTCGCTGGTCTTGCCGATCAGCGGAATCTGGTCGATGGCCGGGAAGCGTTGTTTGTACTGGGCGTAGGTTTGCGGGTCCAGTTGGCGGAAGTCGCCCTGCCAGCCGGCGATGCGGGCGATGGGCTGCTTGCCTTCCAGCAGGGCCAGCGCGTAGAACAGCCGGCCTTCGCCCAGGAGGATGCGGTTGACCTTGGCCGGCACTTCCACTTTACGGCCGGCGATGTCGGTGACGGTGGCGGCTTGGGCCGCCAGCGTGGCCGCGGCCAGCGCGCCGGCCAGCAGCAGACGGGAGAACAGTGTTTTCATTGTGATTCCTTGAGCGATACGGCTCCGCTGCCAAAGCCCGCCGCGGTGGAGAGGGCGGGTGGACGGGCTTTAGCCGTGGAGCGGGTGGCAAGCATCATACAGAAACGGGAGCCGCCGGGCAGGCCCGGCGCGCTCGGAAAACGCGGCTGGGCTGGGGGTCTTACTCGGTCTTGGCCCAATCCAGTTTCAAGTCCGGCGTCTTGGCCATCAGGCCCAGGTGCTCGTCCATGATGAATTCGATCTTGGCCAGCTTGTCGGCGGCGTCGGCGGCACAGATCATGTCCAGGGTGTCGTCCTGGCGCTGAATCCGGCATTCGCCGATCGGAAAGTGCACATGAGCCTGGTGGCTGTCGAACTCGACGGGCACTTTCAGCGCGTAGTGCTTACACAGCTTGTACAGCACCTTGTCGGCATTGGGCGTGGTCAATTGGGCGCGGCTGCTCAACATCATCAATTCTCCAATCGTAAAAACGGGAACAGGCAGTTGGCGAATCCGGCGGATTCGGCAACTGCCGTGCGGTGTTTCCGGCCCGTCCGGGGACGGGCCGTCAGGGTGCGGCTTAGAACTTGCCGGTCAAGGTCAGCCAATAGCGGCGGCCCTCGTCGACCATCCAGTTGCCATCAAGACCGCCGTCGCGACCGCGGTCGTCGATCGCGACGGTGCGGTCAGCCAGGTTGTACACGGCGAAGTTGACGTCGAAGCTCTTGTTCAGCTTGTAGCTGCCGCCAAAGTCCCAAGTGCTGGAACCGCCTCGGCTACGGGCCACATTGGCGCCGTTGCGGAAGCCGGTGTAGTACTGCTTGCCTTCAAAGTTCAGGCGAGTGTACAGGTCCAGCTTTTCCATCGGCGCCCAAGCCAGCTTCACATTGCCGGCGTGTTCCGGCGTCTTGTCCAGAGGCATGCCGTTCAGCGACTGGCCAAGATAGCTGGTTTCCTTGCCGCCTTCGCGCTTGGACTTGGTGTAGGTGTAGTTGCCGGACAGCGTCCACTTCGGCATGAAGGTCCAGCTGCTGGACAACTCCAGGCCGCGGATGTTGACAGAGTCTACATTGTCATAAACATAAATGCGGGCAGGTGTAACTCCTGGAGCGTACTGATTGGAAAACTTGTCAGTACCGTAGCTCACCACCTTGTTCTTGAAGTCGTTGTTGAACAGGGTGGCGTTGGCGCTCAGGCCTTTCTCATCGTCGAAGTGCAGGCCGATTTCGTAGGAGGTGCTCTCTTCCGGCTTCAACTGAGAGTTGCCGCATAGGATGCCAGGACCATTCTGTGCTCCCGTACGCATGCAATAACCGTCAGTGCTTTGGCGGATAGTTGGCGCCTTGAAGCCTTTGCCGATACCGCCCTTTAGTGTCCACTGAGAGTTCAGGTGCTCAACCAGATAAACGCGCGGGGTGAAATGGGTGCCGAACAAGCTGTGATGGTCGACGCGGCCGCCGGCGGTAATGGTTAGGCTGTCGGTGGCTTCGAAGCTGTCCTCGGCAAACAATGCCCAGGTATTGACGGTGACCTTGTCCGGATTGGCCGGGCCGACGAAGCCGGCAATGGCTTCTTGGGCACGCATGCCGGAGCCGACTTGCTGACCCGCTTGGGTGCCGATTTTCACGGTATGGCGATCCAGCAGGAAGGTCAGTTGGCCGTCCAGCGTGGTGTTGGTCAGCTTCAAGCCTTTGCCGTCGTCCATGTTATTGACCGAGTGGCTGGGCTTATCGATTTCCTGATACAGGGAGACATTGGAGCGTACATTGCCGTACTTGCCGTTGTGGCTCAGGCTCCAGTGGTCGCGGACGTCAAAGTAGTCATCCTTAGTATTGGAAACGAGCTTGCCGTTCCGGTCTTTCACTTGGGCCGCGACGCTTTTGCCTGGCGTAGTGGTCTTGCGCAACTCGTTATGACCAGCCTCGAAGGTGATCTCGTGGTCCTGATTCGGAGTGAAGCTCAACTTGGCGTTGATGTCGGCCACATGGCTGGCGACTTTGCCGCCGTCGCCGCTCTTGCTGTAGAAAATATTGTCTTCGGCCTGGTTATTCATTGCGCCGTAGACTTGCAGCGACAGCAGGTCCTTCATCAGCGGGCCGCCCAGCCAGAAGCTGCTCTGGCCGGTATTGCCTTCGTTCGAATGTTCGGCGATGGTGCCGCCCAGCGTCATCGAACCATGCCATTCCTTGGGCGCTTTGCGGGTGATGATGTTGACCACGCCGCCCATCGCGTCGGAGCCGTATAGCGAGGACATCGGGCCGCGCACCACTTCGATGCGCTCAATCGCCTCCATCGGCGGGATCTGGTATTGCTGGAAACCGCCGGTGCCGCGGCTGCGGGTTTCGCGGGTGTTTTGACGGCGACCGTCCACCAGGATCAGCGAGTATTCGCCGGGCATGCCGCGGATGGCGATGTCCTTGTCGCCGGGGCCGGAACCATTGATGCTGACGCCTTCCAGATCGGTCAGCGCGTCGGTCAGATTGGTGAACGGTTTTTTCGCCAAGTCTTCACGGGTAATCACCGAGATGCTGGCCGGGGCTTGTTTGATTTTTTGCTCGTAACCGGAAGCGGTGACCACGACCGAGGGCAGCGTGGCTTCGACTTCCGCCGCGTGGGCGGCGGGCAGGTAGAGGGCGGAAACCGCCGCGGACAACAGGGCAAGGCGCACGCCGTGACGGGCGGCGGAGTCAAAGGTTTTCATTATCGTGGATACCTGGAAATCATCACATGAACGAAGCCCATTTGATCCGCGTCCCGGCAAGGCCGGCGCTGTGTGCATGCCGTTGGCGTTTAGTTTGCGCAAGGAATGTCAAATGGGACCATAAGTATCCCACCGAATTAATGCGAACGCAAATGCGAATCGTTATTGATTGAGGGTGTGATTGTACTCGGTCGCCACAAATCTGGCGCGGATATGACCTGGCTCAAACTTTGCGCGGGGTGGGAGAAATGGCGAAATGGCTTGGGAACCAAGGCGCTATCCGCCAGTCTCAAGCCTGTTCCGGACTCAGCGCCCTACCTGAATCGATGCCTATTCGTCTGCCCTTGCTACTGTTGCTAACGTGTCTGCTGCTCTTGCCGCAGGCGGGTTGGAGCATGGGCGGACGCGTGGACGCCAGCGCGCCCTGCGTCTGGATGGCCGACGACGGCGCGGCTTGCCATACCCAGCCGGCCAGCGCCGCTCAGGCCGCCGCTTGCTGCCAGTTGCCGGCCGCTCCATGGCCGGCGGCGCCCAGCCTGCCCTTGCAGGCGATCCGCCCGGTGCTGCAGGCCAAGGCTGAAATAGTGTGGTCCGGTTTCATCCCCGCGCCGCCGGAGCGGCCTCCCCAATCTGTTGAATGATTCTTTTTTTGCGCCAACCGCGGTTTTGCGGGCTGGTTCGCTTTTTCATTCAAATAGCATTGGATTTCATCTCATGAATAAACGCATGTATTGGGCCGCCGCCGCGCTGGCCGTTTCCTTGATGTCCCCCGTGGTGGCCGCCGCCGGCGGCGTGATGCACAAGGACCCGTATTGTGGTTGCTGCTCCGCCTGGGCCGAGCATATGCAAAAGAACGGCGTGGCGCTGCAAAGCCGCAACGAGGCGGATATGTCAGCGTTGAAGGCCCGCTTGAAGGTGCCGGCGGATCTGCGTTCCTGCCATACCGCCGAGATCGGCGGCTATGTGTTCGAAGGCCATGTGCCGGCGGATCTGGTGAAGAAGGTGCTGAAGGACAAGCCCAAGATCGTCGGCCTGGCGGTGCCGGGCATGCCGATGGGCAGCCCGGGCATGGAGGGGCCGAGCAAGCAGCCTTATCAGGTGTTGAGTTTTGATGGGCAGGGGAGGCGCAGCGTCTACGCCACGCGTTAAGACCCGCTAACAAAACCCCCTGATCCTGCGTTGCGCCTCCTTGTCGTACGACTTGTACTGCCTGCGTCGGCGCGCCTTGGCTCAGGTACGCTGCGCGGTTTTGTTAGCGACTCTAAGAACCTGTTTACGATCTGCTGCGCTGCGGTGGGATGGATAGAAAAGGGCGTTGGAAAAGACCTCAGAATGCTGATGTACCGTATGTAGATTCCGCTTCTTCGGTTGTTTCCGCCTTGTCTCGCTCTCGCTCGCAAGACTTGGAACAGACTCTAGATTAGCGATGCGCCAGCCGCCTTGCAGCGGCTTGCTTGAGTGTATGACGGGCGTTCCGGCAGGTCGGAACGCCCGTCTTGCGTCAGCGCATTGAGAACGCCTCGTGGTGGAAAGCCGGCGCCTGCGCGCCGCGTTGTTTCAGGCCGCGTCGCAGCGCCTTGCCCAAGCCTTGCGGGCCGCAGAACCAGACCTCGTCCACTTCCGGCAGCATGCCGGCGTTCAACTGTGCCCCGGCTTCGCTTTCGATCAGATGCAGCCGCACGCCGCGCTGGCGACAGGCCTGGCGCATTTCTTCCAGCCGCGCTGCTTCGCCGCGGTTGCGCACGCAATAATAGAAATCCACGTCGAGCTGCTTCTCCTTCAGTTCCCGGCTTTGCAGCCAGGCCAGGAAAGGGGTGACGCCGATGCCGCCGGCTACCCAGGCTTGGCGCGCGCCGCCGCGCGGCTGGAAGCGGCCGTAAGGGCCTTCCACGGTGACGGTCTGGCCGATCTGGAGTTCGGTTGGCAGGCGGCGGGTGTAATCGCCCAGCGCCTTGATGATGAAACGCAGCCGGCCGTCGTCATGGTCGGCGCTGGCGATGGTGAAGGGGTGGGCGCCTTCGGCGGCGTCGAAGCTGACCAGGGCGAATTGTCCGGCGCGGTGGCCGGGCCAGGCGTCCATCTGGCAGATCACTTCCAACTGTCCGGCCGGCAGCGTTTCGATGCCGCACACCCGGCCGGGGTATTGTTGTCGCTTGCCGATGCGGCCGGCCAGCGAGTAGAGCGCGCAGCCGGAGCCGATCAGCATCAGCGCGGCCAGCAGCCAGCCCACCGGCTGCGCCCACATCTCGGCCGGCATCAGGATCAGGCCGTGGAAGGCGCCCATCAGGTAGAGCGGGGCGAACAGCTTGTGAAGCTTGCGCCAGAAGCGATAGGGCACGGCGCGCAGCAGCGCCAGGATCACCATGGCCAGCACCGCCCAGGCCGCCCATTCGCCCACGTCCTTGGCCAGCGAGACCAGCGGGTCTTTGCCGCCGCCGCCGCTTCTGACGCGGGGAGCGACCCAGTCCAGCGCCAGCATCAGCTTGGGCGACAGCTTGATCAGCCAGTGAGCCGCCAGCAGCAGGCCGGCGGCGATGCCCAGCTGCTTGTGCAGCGCGTAGAGGCGGTCCAGGCCGCCCAGCAGCGGTTCCAGCCGGCGCGGGCGCGCGGCCAGCAGCATGGCGGCGCTCATGACGGCCATCAATTGCACGCCGCTGAGCAGCACCAGTTCGTGTCGCCATTGCCAGTAGTTGGCCGGCAGGCCGTTTTGCCACAGGCTGGCGGCGGCGTACAAGGCGCCGCTGGCGAGCAGCAGGCTGAGCAGGGGGAGTCTAGGGTTCATCGCCTTAGTCCTTTCTTGCGATAGGGGATTAAGGCGATTGGAACACCGCAAACTTAAGCGCAGCTTAAACGCGGCGCGGGGGCGGGTTTAGCGCGGCGGCGCGTCGGCGGCTAAGGCGCCGCCGCCCAGCGCCTTGTACAGCGCGATCAGGTCGGCGGACAGCGTTTGCCGCGCGGCCAGCCGCTGTTCGCGCAATGCGGCAAGCTGCAATTGCGCTTCCAGCGCATGGCTTTGCGCGGCCTCGCCGACGGCGACGCGCTGGCGGGCGTAGCCAAGCTGGCGTTGCAGCGCGGCTTCTCCCTCGGCCAGCCGGGCGTCCTGGACGCGGCCGGTCTGGCTGCGCAGCAGCGCGGTTTCCACATCGGCCAGCGCTTGCAGCACCGCCTTGCGGTATTGCGCCAGCGCGGCGTCGTAGCCGGCCTCGCGCGCCCGGACCTGGGCTTGCAGCCGGCCGCCGGCGAACAACGGCAGGCTGAGCTGCGGCCCCAGGCTCCAGTAGCGGCTGGCCTGGGAGGCGAAGTCGCCGGGGCGGACGCTGTCCCAGCCGCCGCTGGCCAGCAGGCTGAAGCGCGGGTATTGCTCGGCCGCGGCCACGCCGATGTCGGCGCTGGCGGCCGCCAGCTGCCGTTCCGCGGCGCGCAGGTCCGGCCGGCGCAGCAGCAGTTCCGACGGCAGGCCGGCGGCGGGCGCGGCTGGCAGCCGCGGGGCGGGCGCGGGGGTGTCCAGCAGCGCGCGCAGCTGTTCCGTCGGCAGCGCGGTCAGCGGGCCCAGTGCGGCGAGCGCGGCCTGGCGGGCGGCGAGCAGCGGTTGCAACTGTGCGTCGGCGCGCAGCTTTTCGGTTTCCGCCTGATCCAGTTCGCCGGCGCCGGCGAGGCCGGCCTGGACTTGCAGCCGGCTCAGCCGCGCCAGTTCCGCGCGCCAGCGGGCCTGGGCGGCGGCGTTGTCGGCGCGCAAGCCCCAGTAGCGGTAGTCCAGCGCCAGCCGCGCGGTTTCGGCGGCCACGCGCAAGGCGGCGTCGGCGGCTTGTTCCCGGCTGGCGTCCAGCCGGGCGCGGCCGGCTTCCATGCTGCGGGAGGTATGGCCGAACAGATCGATTTCCCAACTGGCGTCGAAGCCGGCGCGGTAGTCGGTAAATAGGGTCTGCGGGTTGGCGAAGGGGATATTGGCCAGCGCTTCGCCGCGGCGGCTTAGTTGGTCGCGGCTGACGCGGCCGCCGGCGTTGAGTTGAGGCCATTGCGCGCCGGTGTTGATCTCCAGCGCGGCGCGCGCCTGGCGGATGTTGGCGTCGGCGCTGGCCAGGTCCGGGCTATGGCGCAGCGCGGCGCCGACCAGGCGGTTCAGCGCCGGGTCCTGGAAGGCCTGCCACCAGCCTGCGGCTTCCGGCTCGGTTTCCGCGCTGGCGGCGGGCAGCAGTTGCGCCGGCGTTGGCGGCCGGTAGTCGGGGCCGACGGCGCAGCCGGCGAGCAGGGCTAGCAAGACGCAGATGGCGAGGCGAGATGGATTCATTGTCCGCTCCGGTGACGGAAGATCAGGTAGGCCAGGCCAAGGGTGGCGGCGGCGATGAGCAGCAGCGGCCACAAATGTGGCCAGGCCTCGGCCGCGCCGTAGCCTTTGAGAAACAGGCCCTTGATCACGATGATGAAATGGCTGAGCGGGTCCGCGGCGCTGAGCGCGCGCAGCGGCCAGGGCATGTTTTCCACCGGCGCCATATAACCGGACAGAATCACCGCCGGGGCCATGAAGCCGAACACGCCGAGAAAGGCCTGCTGCTGGTTGGCGCACAGCGCCGAGATCAGCAGGCCGCAGCCGGACAGGGCCAGGCCGTAACACAGCATGGAAAGATAGAGCAGCGCGACGCCGCCGCCGAAGGGTACTTGGTAGATCCATACCGCGGCGGCGGAAATGACGCTGCCTTGCAGCGCGGCCACCAGCATGCCGGGCACGGCCTTGCCGGCCATGATGTAGCCTGGCGTCAGCGGGGTGACCAGCAATTGGTCGAACGTGCCTTCCTCGCGTTCGCGCGCCAATGACAGCGCGGTGACCATCAGACAGCCTATGGTGGTGATGATGGCCACCAGGCTGGGCAGCACGAACCAGCGGTATTCCAGATTGGGGTTGTACAGATGGCGAACCAGCAATTGGGCCGGCGGCGGCGCGGGGCTGAGTTCGCGCGCGTACTGGGCGACGATTTGCTGGGCGTAGCCGAAGGCGATTTGCGCGCTATTGGAGCGGCGGCCGTCGATGACGGCTTGCAGCGGCGGCGCGCTGCCTTGAGCCAGCCGCCGGGAGAAATCCGGCGGAATGCGGATGGCCAGCAGCGCTTGTTGGCGGTCTATGGCGTCGCGCAATTGGGCTTCGCTGCGGATATTGAGCAGCTGCGGAAAAGCCTGGGCCGCGGCCAGGCGCTGGGACAGTTCGATGGAGGCGGCGCCGCCGTCCTGGTTGTAGATGGCCAGGGTGCTGTTCTTGACTTCCAGCGTGGCGGCGAAGGGGAACAGCAGCAGTTGCAACAGCACCGGCATGATCAGCAGCCGGCGGCTTTGCGGGTTGGACAGCAGGGCCCGCAATTCTTTGTGGATCAGGGTTAGCAGTGAGTGCCACATGAGAACCCTTTCTAACCGTCCAGCCGACGGCGGAATTTAAGCGCGGTCAGCCCCAGCCAGAAGGCCGCGGACAGCAGCAGCCAGACGGTGTTGAGCAACAACACCGGCCAGATGTCGCCGGCCTGGAACAGGGTTTGCAGCGCGTTGACGAAATAGCGCGCCGGCACCAGATAGGTGGCGGCCTGCACCGGCGGCGGCATGCTGTTGATCTCGAATACGAAGCCGGACAGCATGGTGGCCGGCAGGAAGGCGGCGGTGAGCGCGCCCTGGGCGGCGACGAACTGGTTGCGGGTGATGGTTGAGAGCAGCAGGCCCAGGCCGAGGGCGCTGCCCAGGAAGAGGCTGCTGACGATGAACAATAGCCACCAGGAGCCGCGCAGCGGCACGTCCATCAACAGGGTGGCCGCCATCACGCAGACCAGCATCGCGGCCATGCCCAGCAGGTAATAGGGCAGGATTTTGGACAGCAGCAGTTCGGCGCGGGTCACCGGCGTGGACAGCAGCGCCTCCATGGTGCCGCGCTCCCATTCGCGCGCCACCACCAGAGAGGTGAGCAGCGCGCCGATGATGGTCATGATCACCGAGATGGAGCCGGGCACCAGATAGTTGCGGCTGACGGTGTCGGGATTGAACCAGTAGCGCGGCTCCAGCCGCAGCGGGGCCGGCGGCGGCTGGCCGCGATCCTGCGCGCGCTGGGTCTGCCAGATCTGCCAGGCGCCTTGCAGATAGCTGGCCAGGAAGTTGGCGGTATTGGGCTCGGCGCCGTCGGTGAGCAGCTGCGCCGCGGCCGCGCCGCGCCCCTGGAGGGTTTTGGCGGAGAAGTCGGCGGGAATCACCACCATGCCGCGCACTTCGCCGGCGGCCAGCCGCGCGCGCATCTCGGCGCGGTCATGTCCGGGATGGACTTCCAGATAGGGCGAGCCCGCCAACGCGTCGGCGAAGCGGCGGGCTTCGACGCCGCTGTCTTCCAGCACCACGCCGATGCGCACCTTGTTGGCGTCCAGATTGATGCCGTAGCCGAAGATGAACAGCAGCACCATCGGCAGCACGAAGGCGATCAGGATGCTGCTGGGGTCGCGCACGATCTGCATGGCTTCCTTGCGGCACAAGGCCAGCAGGCGCGCGGGTTTGACGGCGGCGCTCATGCGGGGGCTCCGGCGCGGTCGTCGGCCGTCACCAGGCGGATGAAGGCTTCCTCCATGGTGATGTCTTCATCGACGCCGGCGGCCTGGCGCTTGAGCTGGTCCGGCGTGCCGCTGGCGATCAGCCGGCCGCGGTAGACCAGGCCGATGCGGTCGCAATATTCGGCCTCGTCCATGAAATGGGTGGTGACCATCACGGTGACGCCCTTGTCCACCAGGCCGTTGATATGGGTCCAGAATTCGCGGCGGGTGATGGGGTCGACGCCGGAGGTGGGCTCGTCCAGAAACAGCAGCGGCGGCCGGTGCATCAGCGCGCAGGCCAGCGCCAGCCGCTGTTTGAAGCCCAGGGGCAGCGCGCCGGCGAGCATGTCCAGATAGGGCGCGAGCGCGAACACGCGGACCATTTCGGCGACGGTGTCGCGTTGCGTCTGGCCGCTCAGGCCGTAGATGCCGGAGAAGAAGTCCAGATTGTGGGCGACGCTGAGATTGCCGTAGAGCGCGAATTTCTGCGCCATATAGCCCAGCTGCCGGCGCGCGCGGCTGGCGCTGCGTTTCAGGTCTATGCCCATCACGCTGGCCTGGCCGGCGCTGGGCCGCAGCAGGCCGCACAGCATTTTGAAGGTGGTGGATTTGCCGGCGCCGTTGGGGCCGAGCAGGCCGTAGATCTCGCCGCGCCGCACCTGGAAGTCGATATTGTCGGCGGCGACGAAATCGCCGAAACGGCGCGTGAGCTGTTCGGCGCGGATCACCGCCTCCGGGTCCACGCCGGCCGGCAGTTGCGCCGGCGGCATCTGCTCGGCCAGGCCCGAGTCGCCGCCGGGGCCGCCGCCCAGCAGTTCGATGAAGGCGTCCTCCAGCCGCGGCGGAACCACGACGAAACAGGCGTCCGGCCCGGCCTGCAAGGCGCTCAGCTCAGGCGGCCGGCCGGCCTGGCGCAGCACCAGGCGCAGCGCCTGGCCCTGGATCACCCCGTCCAGCACTTGCGGCTGACGCAGCGCGCGCCGCAGTATCTGACGAGGGTTGCCGGCGATGCCGCGCAGCTGCACGCTGCGGCCCTCCATGCGTCGGATCAGCTCGCCGGGCGCGCCGGCGTAGCTCAGCTGGCCGGCGTTGATCAGCAGCACTTCGTCGCAGCGTTCGGCCTCGTCCAGATAGGAGGTGCTCCATAGCACGGTCATGCCGCCGGCGGCCAGTTCGCCCACCATCTTCCACAGCTCGCGCCGGGAAATCGGGTCGACGCCGACGCTGGGCTCGTCCAGCAGCAAGACCCTCGGCTCGCCCAGCAGCGCGCAGGCCAGACCCAGCTTCTGCTTCATGCCGCCGGACAGTTTGCCGGCCGGCCGCGCGGTGAAGCGGGCCAGGTCGGTGAAGGCCAGCAGGCGTTCGAAGCTGTGCCGGCGGCGCTCGCCGGTGACGCCGCGCAGATCGGCGTACAGCTCCAGGTTTTCCAGCACCGTCAGGTCTTCGTACAGGCCGAATTGCTGCGGCATATAGCCGATCAGCGCGCGCAGCGCGTCGCCGTCGGCGATGGGGTCCAGCCCTTCGACGCGGACGGCGCCGTCGCTGGCTTGCAGCAGGCCGGCCAGCAGCCGCAGCAAGGTGGTCTTGCCGGCGCCGTCCGGCCCGGCCAGGCCAGTGATCGCGCCGCGGCGTATCGTCGCGTCTATGCCGGCCAGCGCCTCGTGCGCGTCGAAACGCTGGCGCAAGCCGCGCAGGACGATGGCGTTTTGCGCGTCCATCTCAGCGGCCGTCCGCCAGCGTCACCGTCACCGGCATGCCCTGGCGCAGCGCGGCGTCCGGGTTTTGCACCACCACGCGCAGCCGGTAGACCAGGGCGGTGCGCAGGTCTTGGGTTTCCACGTTCTTGGGAGTGAATTCGGCGCTGGGGGAGACGAAGCCGACCACGCCGTCGTAAGGCTGGGCGCGGCCGTCGCTGCGGACCTTGACCTTGGTTCCGGGGGCCACCTTGCCCAGCTCGGGCTCGGCGACGTAGGCGCGCACCCACACCGGCCGGGTCAGCGACAGGGTGAACACCGGGCCGCCGGCGCTCAGCATGCCGCCGGGTTCGACCGCGCGGGTGAGGATGACGCCGTCGGCCGGGGCCAGCAGCCGGGTGTCGGCCAGTTGCAGCTGGGCCTGAGCCTGCTGCGCCGCCGCGCGTTCGGCGTTGGCGTCGGCCTCGGCGATTTCCTCCTTGCGGTAGCCGCGCTTGAGCGCCTGCCATTGCTGGCGCGCCGCCTCGGCCTGCGCCGCCGCCTGGTCGCGTTGCGCGCGGGCCTCGTCCAGCGCGCGTTGGGCGGAGGCGCCGGTGTCGGCCAGTTGGCGCTGGCGCTGGTAGGTCTGCTCGGCATTGAGCCGCGCGGCGCGACGCGCGTCCAGATTGGCCTGCGCCTGTTCGATGTCCTCGCCGCGCGGGCCGGCGCGGTACAGCGCCCTGCGCGCCTGTGCGGCGGCCAGGCCGGCGTCGGCGTCGCGCAAGGCGTTCTGATAAGGCTGCGCGTCCAGTTCGCCCAGCAGCTCGCCGGCGCGTACGCTGGCGCCTTCGTCCACGTTCAGGCTCCGCAAGCGGCCGGCCACCCGGAAGGACAGACTGACTTCGCGGATGTCGACGTTGCCGGACAGGCTCAGGCGTTCTTGGGCGAGCTGCCGTTGCCGCCAAGCGTAGCCGCCTCCGGCGATCAGGGCGACGACGATGAGGCCGATGAGCAGAGGGGGACGCTTCATGGCTGTGGCTCCAATGGGCGCAAACCGCGCAGCGCCCATTGCAGGCGTTGCTCGATATGGCGCGGATCGATGGCGTAGGTGTTGAAAGCTTGCTGGATCAGGCCGGGCAGCAGCGGCTTGCCGGCGATGATGTGCTGGGCCAGCGCCGGCAGGCCCAGCGCCGCCATCAGGAACAGCGCTTGGTGCAGCGGGTCGCCGCGTTCCAGTTCGCCGGCCTGTTGCGCGTCGGCAATGCTTTGCAGCAGCAGCTTGGGATGGCGGGGCGCCAGCGTGGACAGAAAGCCCTGCGCGGCGGTTTCGCCGGCGGCCGCGTCCAGCAGCATGTGGGCGATCAGCTCGCCGTGTTCGGCGACGAAGGCCAGCAGCTGACGCAGCAGGGTCTGCAGCCGCGGCAAGGCCGACGCTTGCTGCTGCAACTGCGATTGCATGTGCCGGAACAGCGGCGCGTACCAGTTTTCCAGCAGTTCGGCCAAGTAGCGGTCGCGGCTGCCGAAGTGGTAGACGAAGCTGCCCGGATTGACCCCGGCGCGCTGGCACAGGCCGCGCACGGTGAGCGCGCGCAGGCCGGCCTCCTTGGCCATGGCCAGTCCGTAGTCCAGCAATTGCTGTCGAGTCGCGTTGTTCGGTTTCATACATCTATTCTTATACGAATGTATAAGTTCATGCAAGCCGAATTTGTACATCTGTATAAATCATCGGGAATTCCAGGCGGCTCGCCAAGTGCTTGTTTTCAAAAGCGGCCGTCGCCAGCCCTGCGGCCGCGGGCAAATTCACCGCGCGGCGGCATGTGCCGGCGGAAAATAATCGGCCATAATTGGAGCGTCGGCGCTCCGCCGCAAGCAAGAATCCCACAGCCGCCCAGCTCAGGCCGCGGCAAAAACAGCGATTCGTCGCGCCATTACAAGGGGACACATCATGTTGGCCATCATCGGCGGCAGCGGCTTGGCCCAGCTGCCCGTATTGGAAGTCACCCACCGTCAAGTTGTGCGCACCCCGTACGGCGATCCCTCCTGCGCGCTGACCTTCGGCCTATTGAACGGGCAGAACGTGGTGTTCATCGCGCGCCACGGCTACGGCCATTCGCTGGCGCCGCATGAAATCAATTACCGCGCCAATATCTGGGCGCTGCACGATCAAGGCGTCAAAGGCGTGATCGCCATCGGCACTGTGGGCGGCATCCGCCCCGACATGCCGCCGGGCCGCCTGGTGGTGCCGGACAACATCATCGACTACAGCTGGGGCCGCAAGCACACTTTCTTCGAGGGGCTGGACCGCCCGGTGGTGCACGCCGAATTCTCCTCGCCTTATGACGAGGCGTTGCGAGAGCGCCTGATCCGCGCGATGGCGGACAGCGGCCACAGCGGCGTGGTGGGCGGCGTTTACGCCTGCACTCAGGGGCCGCGTTTGGAAAGCGCCGCGGAAATATTGAAGTTGGAGCGGGATGGCGCCGATATAGTCGGCATGACCGGCATGCCGGAGGCGGCCTTGGCGCGGGAGATGAATCTGCCTTATGCGCATCTGTGCCTAGTCAGCAACTGGGCGGCCGGCAAGGGCGGCGCGGCGACGGTGGAGTTTAATCCGGAAACCGGCGCGCGCGGCGTCGAGGGCGTGATGGCGGCGTTGGCGGCGTTTTGTTGTTCGAAGTAGCTGAAGCGGCAGCGGTAGTCGAATAGTATTTTCGCTTGGAGCAAGGTGCGAGGGCTTGTGCTGGAGAGCGCCGCATTGCAAGGCGTGTGTTCCATTTTGCGAAAAGAATAAATAGGAGCAAATGTGAAAGCGGTGATACTTGCAGGCGGGCTGGGTACTCGAATATCGGAAGAATCCTATTTGAAGCCTAAGCCGATGATTGAAATTGGCGGCAAGCCTATTTTATGGCACATCATGAAGACTTATTCGCATTACGACGTGAATGAGTTTGTGATTTGCTGCGGCTACAAGGGCTACATTATCAAGGAGTATTTTGCGAATTACTTCTTGCATATGTCCGATGTCACTATTGATATGTCCAATAATGAGATCGAGGTGCATCAGCGCTATGTCGAGCCTTGGCGAGTGACGCTGGTCAATACCGGCGAGGATACTTTGACTGGCGGGCGGCTTAAGCGAGTCCGAGAGCATTTGAATAACAAGCCTTTTTGCTTTACCTACGGCGACGGGGTTGCCGATATCGATATTAGGGCTTTGATTGAGTTTCACCGTTCGCACGGCAAGGCGGCCACGGTTACCGCAATTCAGCCGCCTGGCCGTTATGGCGCGCTGAAAATCAAGGGTGAAACGGTGAGCGGGTTTCAAGAAAAGCCGGCCGGCGATGGGGCTTGGATTAACGGCGGTTTTTTCGTGTTGGAATCTCAGATCTTCGATTACATCGAGGATGATCAGACCAGTTGGGAGGCTGAGCCTCTGGTGCGCTTGGCCAAGGAGGGGCAGTTGATGTCCTATCGGCATAAAGGCTTCTGGCAGGCAATGGACACGCTGCGCGACAAGAACCAGTTGGAAAAACTGTGGGCGGACGGCAATCCTCCGTGGAAGGTGTGGTCGTGAGACTGTTTGGCGATCGCTACCTTGGCTGCAGGGTGCTATTGACCGGCCACACCGGTTTCAAGGGCAGCTGGCTGGCCGCCTGGCTGACGCGTTTGGGGGCCGATGTCACCTGTCTGGCTTTGGAACCGGACGGCTCGCCCAATCACTGGGATCTGCTGGAATGTCCGGTGCGGGACCTGCGCGGGGATATTCGCGACCCCGCAGCCGTGCGCGCCGCATTTGATCAGGCGCAGCCGGAGATGGTTTTTCATCTGGCGGCTCAGGCCTTGGTCAGACGTTCCTATCGCGACCCGTTGCAGAACTGGTCAAGCAATGTGATGGGAACGGCCCAGGTTCTAGAGGCGTGTCGTCAAACCCCTAGCGTGCGCGCCGTAGTGGTGGCGACTACCGATAAGGTCTACGCCAATCATGAGTGGTCTTGGGGATATCGAGAAGTGGATGCGCTGGGCGGCCATGACCCCTATAGCGCGTCCAAGGCCGCTTGCGAGCTGCTGGTGGACAGTTATCGGAAGTCTTTCTGGCAGAACGACGACGCGCCGCTGTTGGCAACGGTTCGCGCCGGCAACGTCATTGGCGGAGGAGATTGGTCCGAGGATCGCTTGATTCCTGATCTGGTGCGAGCCGTAACGCAAGGAAGGCCCTTGCACATCCGTTCGCCAGGCTCCACCCGCCCATGGCAGCACGTGCTGGAGTGCCTGTCCGGCTATCTGCTGCTTGGCCAGCGTTTGTTAGAAGGTGAGAGATCCTTGGCCGAGGCCTGGAATTTTGGCCCGCAGGCGGAGGCCAACCGCAGCGTGGCGGATGTATTGGCGAAGCTGCAGCGGTTTTGGCTGCAATTGGCTTGGCAAGCGGCGGTCGGTGAGCAGCCGCATGAGGCTGGCTTGTTGTACCTGGATTGTGCGAAATCCCGTAGTCGCTTGGGCTGGTTTCCAGTATTGAGCTTGGAGCAAGGCCTGGAGATGACGGCGGACTGGTATCGTCACCACCACGCCTCCGGGCAGATCATCACCTTCGATCAACTTGCGAGCTATATCGAGTCCGCTCGCGCGGCAAACGCGGTTTGGGTGTCCTGATGCGTATTCGACAAACCAACATAGACGGTGCCGCGCTTGCGGAGACTGCGCCTTATGCCGACCACCGCGGCGCGTTTTCCCGTTTGTTTTGCGAGCAGGAGCTGGCCGGCTTGCTGGGCGGCCGACGCATCGTTCAGATCAATCACTCGCGGACCCAGGCGCTTGGCGCGGTGCGCGGCATGCATTTTCAGCACTCGCCGCATGCTGAGATGAAAATGGTGCGCTGCATTCGCGGCCGGGTATGGGATGTGCTGGTGGATCTGCGCGCGGGCTCTCCCACTTTCCTGCATTGGCATGCGGAAGAGCTGAGCCCCGACACGGGACGCATGCTGATCATTCCCGAGGGCTGCGCGCATGGTTTCCAGGTGCTGGAACCGGACAGCGAGCTGTTGTATCTGCATACGGCGTTCTATCAGCCCGCCGCCGAAGGAGGCTTGCGTTACGATGAGCCGCGGGTGGGCGTCCGCTGGCCGCTGCCGGTCCGCGATCTTTCCACGCGGGACCAAAACCATCCCTTGTTGTCCTCTGATTTCACCGGGTTTGAACCATGAATTGCCGACATTGCGCAGGGCCGTTGCAGCACACCTTCCTTGATCTAGGCTTCGCGCCGCCGTCCAACGCCTATCTGAGCGAGGCGGAGCTGGGTGTGCCGGAAACTTATTTCCCGCTCAAGTTGAAAGTTTGCGGCAATTGCTGGTTGGTTCAGACCGAGGATTACGCGAAGGCGGACTTGCTCTTTTCCAAGGACTACGCGTATTTCTCCTCGACATCCAGCAGCTGGCTGGCTCACGCGGCGCGCTATGTCGACGAGATGCTTGGGCGCTTGGGACTGGGCGCGGACAGCTTTGTCGTCGAGGTTGCCGCCAACGACGGTTATCTGTTGAAGAATGTGCTGGCCGCCGGCATTCCTTGCCTGGGCATCGAACCGACCGCCAGCACCGCCGCGGCCGCGGAGCGCTTGGGCATTCCGGTGTTGCGCGAGTTCTTTGGAGAGGACTTGGGGCTGCGTCTGGCGCGGGAGGGACGACAAGCGGATTTGATCGTCGGCAATAATGTGTTTGCCCATATCCCGGACATCAACGATTTCAGCCGTGGCCTGAAAGCGGCGCTCAAGCCTGGGGGAACCATCACGCTGGAGTTTCCGCATCTGATGCGCCTGATCGAGCATGTCCAATTCGATACGGTCTACCACGAGCACTTTTCCTACCTGTCGCTGTATACCGTTTCCCGCATTTTGGTCGCCGCCGGCCTGCGGGTGTTCGATGTGGAAGAACTGCCGACCCATGGCGGCAGCCTGCGCGTGTTCGCCTGCCACGTTGACGACGAGAGAGCCGATGGTCCCGCCATCGCCGCCGTGTTGGCCGCGGAGGCCGCGGCCGGGCTGCGTCAACTGACGGTCTATGCGGCCTTCCAGCAGCGGGTGGACGAGGTGAAGGATGGCTTGCTGACTTTCCTGCTGGAACAAAAGCGGACAGGTAAGAAAGTGGCCGCCTACGGCGCTGCGGCCAAGGGCAATACTTTGCTCAACTACGCCGGGGTGAAGCCGGATCTGCTGCCTTTCGTCTGCGACGCCGCGCCATCGAAACAGGGCAAATATCTGCCGGGCAGCCATGTGCCTATTTTCGCGCCGGCAAGGATGGAGCAGGAAAAACCCGACATCGTGCTGATCCTGCCCTGGAATATCGCTGCCGAAGTCATGCAACAGCTTCACTATATCCGGGAGTGGGGCGGCCGCTTCGCCACCGCGGCTCCCGCGCTGGAGATTCGATGAAACCGCGTATCCATTACACCAAGCCGTCCATCACCGATCTGGAGGTCGAATACGCGACCGATGCCGCCCGCAACGGCTGGGGCGAGCACTGCTACGACTACATCGTCAAGTTCGAGGCCGCGTTCAAGAACCATCTGGGGGTGGGCTACGCGATTGCGACCTCCAGCTGCACCGGGGCCTTGCATATGGGGATGGCCGCGCTTGGCATCGGTCCCGGCGATGAAGTGATCCTGGCCGACACCAATTGGATTGCAACGGCTTCTCCCATCGTCCATCTCGGCGCCGAGCCGGTGTTCGTCGATATCCTGCCCGACTCCTGGTGCCTCGACCCGGCCCAAGTGGAGGCGGCCATCACGCCGCGGACCAAGGCCATCGTGGCCGTGCATCTGTACGGCAATGTCTGCGATATGGACGCTTTGCTGGCGATAGGGCAACGTCATGGGATTCCCGTCATCGAGGACGCCGCCGAGGCGATCGGCTCCGAGTATCGCGGCAAGCGGGCCGGTTCTATGGGGCGATTCGGCGCATTTTCCTTTCACGGCACCAAAACCTTGACCACCGGCGAAGGCGGCATGTTCGTCACCAATGACGCCGAGCTCTATCAGCGCGTGCTGACCCTCAGCAATCATGGCCGCGCCAGCGGTCAGAGCAAGCAGTTCTGGCCGGACTTGGTGGGCTTCAAATACAAGATGTCGAATATCCAAGCCGCGCTGGGCTGCGCTCAGATGGAGCGCATCGAGGAACTGATCCAGCGCAAGCGTGAGATATTCGACGCTTATCGCCAACGGTTGCAGCCGCTCTCCGGCGTGAGGATGAATCCGGAACCCGAGGGCGTCGTCAATGGCGCCTGGATGCCTACCGCGGTGTTTTCGCCTGAGACCGGGGTTACGCGCGAGGTGCTGCAGGCGGCGTTCGCTGAGGAAAACGCCGATGCGCGGGTGTTCTTTTGGCCTTTGTCGGGCTTGCCGATGTTTGACGCCAAGCCAGAAAACCGCAATGCCTGGGCCTTGCCGGCCTGCGCCATCAATTTGCCCAGCTTTCACGATATGACGCCGGATGACATCGAGCGCATTGCGGGCGTGGTGCGCGATGTGCTGCAAGGCCGCTGAGCGGATGGAGCATTCTGCGATGAGGGCGCTTAGCCTGATGGAAGCCATGACCGGCGCGTTCGCGGAGCATGGCGCGCGTCCGCTGTTCGAGTCGGAGCAAGGCGAGGTCGTCTCATATGGCGAGGTGCTGGCGCTGGCGCCGCCGTCGCTGGGGAGCGACTTGGCGCGGCGGCTGGTGTTCTGTCTTTGCGACAACGATATAGGCGGTTTGGCCGGTTATTTCCATCTGCTAAGCGTCAACGCGGTGCCTTTGATGCTGGCCGCCAATCTGCCCAGTCAGCAATTGCAGCCCTTGCTGGACGCGTATCGGCCCGCGTTCATCTGGCTGCCTGCCGCGAGGCGCGCGGAGTTTCCAGAGGCGACGGCTCTGTTTGCCTACCGCGATTACTGCCTGATTGCGCAAGAGGAGGCCGACTATCGCGTTCATGACGAGCTGGCCTTGCTGCTGAGCACCTCGGGCAGCACCGGCAGTCCCAAGTTTGTGCGCCTGTCGCAGCGCAATGTGTTGAGCAACGCCATGGCCATCGCTCAGTATTTGGAGCTGGGTGCCGACGAAGTGCCGATTACCACTTTGGCGCCCAGTTATACCTACGGACTGTCGATCCTGCACAGCCATGCCTTGGCGGGAAGCAAGATCGCGGTGAGCCGGAAAACGTTTCTCGAGCGTGGTTTTTGGGGCTTCCTGCAAGCCGTTCGCGCGAGCAGTTTCGGCGGCGTGCCCTACCATTACGAGATGCTGAGGAAGTTGCGCTTCACCGGCATGGAGCTGCCCAGCTTGCGCACGCTGACCCAGGCCGGAGGGCGAATGGCGCCGGAGCTCAGCCGCGAGTTCGCATTGCATTGCCAGAGCCGCGGCATACGGTTTTTCACCATGTATGGTCAGACCGAAGCCACGGCCAGGATGTCTTATCTGTCTGCGGACAAGGCGGCGCTCAAGGCGGGCAGCATAGGCGCGGCGGTGCCGGGCGGCGAGTTCTGGCTGGAGGATGAGCGCGGCGAGCGGCTCGACGGCGCGGAGGCGGAAGGGGAACTGGTGTATCAAGGCCCCAATGTCTCTATGGGCTATGCTTGCGGATTCGGCGATCTTGCCGCGGGCGACGAGCGCCAGGGGGTGCTGAGAACCGGAGACGTCGCGCGTAGGGACAGCGACGGCGATTACTACATTGTTGGGCGGTTGAAACGTTTTTTGAAGCTGTTCGGCCATCGAATCAATTTGCAGGAAGTGGAGCAGTATCTGCTTGACGCCGGCCATGTCGCCGCTTGCGCCGGCGTCGACGACAGGCTCGAAGTCTATGTGCCGCAGGGCGACGCGGCCCTGGCCAAGGAGATCAAGATCATGCTGGCGCGCTATCTGACGGTGACGCCGCAGTCGGTCAAGGTGATGACGGGAGGCGATTTGCCGCGCAATGCTTCGGGAAAGATCTTGTATTCGGAATTGACGCCGCAAGCTTGGGGAGCTCAGGCATGAGCGCGCCGGATTTCACGCCATGGCTGGAGTGGGGGCCGTATTCGTTGGATGCGGCGGCCAAAGCCGCCGCGCTCTCCGCCGCTTTGCGGGAACTGACGCAATGGCATGCCGGCCAGTGCCCGGAGTATGCGCGAATCCTGGCATTGCAGGGCGCGGAAGACGCGTCGGCCGTTGGTCTGGCGGGGGTTCCATACCTGCCTGTCCGCTTGTTCAAGGAGTTTGATCTGCTCAGCGTGGAGCGCAGCCAGGTATTCAAGACCATGACTTCGTCGGGCACCTCTGGTCAGCAAGTGTCGCGCATTTATCTGGATAAGGAGACGGCGGCCTGGCAAACCAAGATCCTGACTCGGCTGATGGGAACGGTGCTGGGCAAGAAGAGATTGCCGATGCTGGTGATCGATTCGCCAAGCGTGCTGCGGGACCGGGCGGCGTTTTCC
Source organism: Chromobacterium sp. HL1 (assembly GCF_057418835.1). Lineage (NCBI taxonomy): Bacteria > Pseudomonadati > Pseudomonadota > Betaproteobacteria > Neisseriales > Chromobacteriaceae > Chromobacterium > Chromobacterium sp. HL1. Next base: position 3,860,847 of record NZ_CP162399.1, on the reverse strand, counting down.
GCGCGGGGAGCCGGCATACTGGGCTTCTCCCTGTTCGGACAGGATGTGACGTACGCGCTGAATGAGAGAATGGAACTGGATCTGGGCCTGGTGCAGGCCTTTCTGGAGCGGCATGCGGGGAAGCCTATCTTCATCTTCGGTTTTACCTTCATGATCTGGCAGCATTTGGTGCTGCCGCTGCGGAAAATGAATCAACGCCTGGCTATCGCCGGCGGCATTGTGCTGCATGGCGGAGGCTGGAAAAAGTTGCAGGATCTGGCCGTGGGCAATGAGGATTTCCGCCGCGCGCTTCAGGAGTGCGCCGGCGTTGAGCAGGTGGTGAATTATTACGGCATGGTCGAGCAGACCGGCTCCATCTTTCTGGAGTGCGAGCAAGGCCATTTGCATGCCTCCATCTATTCCGATGTCCTGGTTCGCCGGCCCGGCGATTTCAGCCTTGCGGGCGTGGGAGAGGAGGGCTTGATCGAGGTCTTGTCGCTGGCGCCGCGCAGCTACCCCGGCCATGCGCTGTTGACCGAGGACCTGGGCGCCGTGCTGGGCGAGGACGATTGTCCTTGCGGTCGGCTGGGCAAGTATTTCAAAGTGTCCGGCCGCGTGGCGCGGGCCGAAGCGCGTGGTTGCAGCGATACCTATGCTTATGAAGCGCATGTCTGATATCCCCGTAGAGATTCTGGCCGGCGCCAGCCCGGAGCGGATCGCCTGCCGGCCGTTGCCGCCTTACTCGCCTAGCTCCATCGCGTTTTTGGCGGATCTTTCCAAGGCCTTGTTGTCGCGTCCGGAACTGCGGCGCTATCCCGATATCGCCGCGTTTGCCTTCTGGTGCCGCAAAGCCAATCTGAGGCGGCTGGCCGGGGCCTTTGGTAAGGCCGGGCATAGACTTGGCCGCGGCCTGGCCTTGCATATCGCGCCATCCAATGTGCCGGTCAATTTCGCTTTCTCGTTCGCCTTCGGATTGCTGGCGGGCAACGCCAATATCGTGCGCGTTCCCGGCGCGGCTCATCCGCAAGTGGCGGTGATCTGCGAGGAGATCGAGCGCCTGTTTTCCCTGCCGGAACACGCGGATATCGCGGCGATGAACGCCTTGATCCGTTACCCGCGCAACGACGATGTCACGGCGGCGCTGTCCCGCGCCTGCCATGCGCGCGTGCTGTGGGGCGGAGACGGCACCATTGCCCATTTGCGGGCGATGCCGACGCAAGCGCGTTGCGTGGATGTCGCTTTTGCCGACCGTTACTCGCTGTGCGTGATGGCGGCGGAGGCGGTGCTAACGGCTTCCGAGCCGCAACTGAGGGGGCTGGCCGAAGGGTTTTACAACGATGTGTTTTTCCTGGATCAGAACGCTTGCTCGTCGCCGCATCTGATTTTATGGCTGGGCGGCCAAGAGCAAGCGGAAGCGGCGATGCTTCGTTTCTGGCCGGCGATGCAGCGCTTGCTGGCGAGCAAGGGCGCGACGCCGGCGCTGCACGCTGTCGAGAAGTTCACGCATTTGTGCCGCACGGCCATTCATTTGGATGCGGCCGTTTCTTCGAGCCGGCACGCCAACGATATTTATCGCGTGCGTTTGGCGGAATTGCCTGAGGATATCGATATTCATCGAGGGAGCCATGGTTTCTTTTTTGAATATGTCTGCGCCGATCTGAATTGCCTGAAGCGGATAGTGGGCGAGCGTTATCAAACCCTGAGTTGTTTTGGCGTGGACAGGCAGCAATTGATCCAGTTTGTCGTGGCCGAAGGCCTGATTGGCATAGACCGGGTGGTTCCGGTGGGCAAAGCATTGGATATCGGCGTGATTTGGGACGGTTACGACTTGGTCGGCACGCTATCTAGAGTGATCAGCGACCGGTAAACTAAGGTTTTCAACTTTCGACGGATTAAGCGATGAGTCATCTTGAAAAATACGACCAGGCTTTCATGGAAACCTTCATGGTGGAGCAAAAGGATTTGGCTGCGCTGAAATATCAAGACATCGCGGCTTGGGACAGTGTGGGGCATATGGCCTTGATGGCGGCGCTGGAAGAGGCGTTCGACATCGAGATGGATATCGACGACATCATCGAGTTTTCCAGCTATGCGGCGGGCCAGGGGATTTTGGCCAAGTACAAGGTCGTCATCGAGCCGGCGGCATGAGCACGCTGAACGGACCGGCGGTCCTCGACATCAAGGACATCATCCAGTGTCAGCGCAACCGCTATCCTGTGCTGTTGATCGACAAGATTGTTGAGTTGCAGCCCGGAGAACGGGCGACCGGCGTCAAACGGTTTACTTACAACGAGTGGTTCTTTCCCGGCCATTTCGATGATGAGCCCAATGTGCCCGGTTTCGTTCAGATCGAAACCCTGGTTCAGACCTTCATCCTCACCTTCTTGTGCAAGGAGGAGTACAAGGGAATGAAGACCAACTTCGTCTCAATCAACAATATCCGGTTCAAACGCAAGATTGTGCCGGGCGACACCCTGCGCATCGAAGCCAGCCTGAAGTCCTTCAAGCGCGGCATCGCCATCGGCTCGGCCGAAAGCTTTGTGGATGACGAGCCGGCGTGCAGCGCCGAATTCGTGGTGGCGGTGCCGGATATTCTTGATCAGTTCAAACCCAAGGCGCCGAGGGAAGCATGATGATGCGGGTTGCGGACTACATCATGCAGCGGCTGGCGCAAGCCGGCGTGGAACATGTGTTCCAGGTGACTGGGCGCGGCTCCTTGTTTCTGAACGACGCTTTGGCCAAGCATGCGGCTTTGCAGCCGGTGTCCTTGCATCATGAGCAGTCCTGCGCGTTCGCCGCCCTGGCCTATGCGGAGCAAAGAGGGGGCTTGGGCGCTTGCCTGGTGTCTACCGGCTGCGCATCCACCAATACCTTGACCGGCGTGCTCTGCGCCTGGCAGGACGCGGTGCCGTGCATTTTCATCTCGGGCCAGAATACCCTGCGCGAGACCAGCCGCCATACCGGCATTCCCTTGCGCACCTACGGGCAGCAAGAGGCCGACATCGTGGCTCTGGTGAGCCCGATAAGCAAGTTCGCGCGCATGATCTCCACGCCGGAGGAAATCGTCCCGGCGATGGAAGAGGCGTTGCGGCAAGCCATGTCTGGCCGCAAAGGCCCGGTCTGGCTGGATATCCCGCTGGATCTGCAAAGCGCGTTGATCGATCCGGAACAGATCGAGCGTCCCGCTGCGTACCCGGTAGAAGCGCCGCGGCCGGCGCCGCAAGACGTGGCCGCGGTGCGCGCTCGCCTGCGCGACGCGAAACGACCGGTATTGCTGATTGGCAGCGGCGTGCGCGCCTCGGGCGCGGAGGATTTGCTCAAGATCCTGGTCGAGCGCTGCAATATTCCGCTGACCTATACCAGCGCCGCGCCGGACTGCTATGGCGCGGCCCATGATTTGTCCATAGGCTCGGTTGGGTCCATGGGCTGCTCGCGCGCCGGCAATTTCGCGGTGCAGAACGCTGACTTCGTGCTGGTGCTGGGCTCGCGGCTGTCTTCGCTCACCACCGGTCCTGACTTCTGCAAATTCGCGCGCGGCGCGCATACCGTCGTCGTGGACATCGATCCAGTTGAACACAGCAAGGACGGCGTCCGCATCGACCAATTGGTGCAAGCCGACGTCCATGCCTTCCTCAGCGCGCTGTTGAGCGAGAATACGCCGACGGCTCCGGCGCCATGGGCCGACAAGTGTCGGTATTGGAAAGCGCTGTTCGGCGCGGTAGAACCTGCGTTCGCCTCCGACGCCGCCGTCGATCTTTATCAGTTGGCCGAGTCCCTGGGACGGCTGCTGCCCGCGCCGGCCACGTTGGTGACGGACTCGGGTCTGGCCGAAGTGATTCTGCCGACCAATATGCGCTTTTCCTCCGGAATCAACTGTGTCCATCCGGTTTCCCAAGGCTCGATGGGTTTTGCCTTGCCCGCGGCCATAGGAGCATGGCATGGCCGCGCGCAGCCAGTGGTCGCCGTTATCGGCGACGGTTCCATCATGATGAATCTGCAGGAGCTGGAGAGCATCCGCTATCAGCGCTTGCCGATCAAGGTGGTGGTCATCAACAACAATGTCTACTCCATCATCCGGCGGCGGCAGCGGGATCTGTTCCGCAAGCGGACCATAGGCACGGATCCGGACAACGGCGTCAGTTGTCCCGACTTCGCCCAATTGGCCCAGTGTTTCGGTTTCCACTACCAGAGGATTGAGCGTACCTCCGAACTGGATGCCGGTTTGACCGCCATGCTGGCCCACGACGGGCCGGTGCTGTGCGAAATCATGGGGCGAGTCGATCAGGGTTATATCGAGTTGGGCCATGCCCGCAGCGAGGCGGACCGCCGGTTTGTGCGTCGTCCGCTGGAAGATCAGCAGCCTTTTCTTGAACGCGAATTGTTCTTGCGAGAAATGATAGTCGAGCCCATCGACCAGTAAGCCGGAGACCTTGCATGTCAGTGATTACCCTAGGCAATGGACGCCAAGTCGGGGATTATCTAAAGCCCTATGTGGTGGCCGAACTCAATACCAGTCATTTCGGCGATCTGGGCATTGCGCGCGCGATGATAGACGAGGCCAAGGCCGCCGGTTGCGATTGCGTGAAGTTTCAGTCCTGGAGCGCGGAGACGCTTTATTGCGACAGCTATTACCAGGCCAACGCCATCGCCAAGCGCATCGTCAAGAAATTCGCTCTGGACGGCGCCCAGCTCAAGGAGCTGGCCGAATACGCCGCCGCGCAGGGTATCGATTTCGCTTCTACGCCTTACTCCATCCAGGAAGCTGAATTTCTGCTGTCGGAGTGCAAGGCGCCCTTCATCAAGATCGCCTCGATGGAGCTCAACAATCTACCCTATCTAGAGCAGCTGGGACGCCTGGGCGCGCCGCTGGTGCTATCCACTGGCATGGGGTCGTTCGAGGAAATCCGCGAGGCTGTGCGCGCGATCGAGGCCAGCGGGAACCGTCAGCTGATCATATTGCACTGCACTTCGATCTACCCGTCTCCTCCCCAACTGATCCGTCTGCAGAACATCGCCGGCTTGCGCAGCGAGTTTCCCGCCTTCCCCATCGGCTATTCCGATCACAGCCAGGGCATTGAGATACCCGCCGCCGCGGTGGCGCTGGGGGCCTGCCTGATCGAGAAGCACTTCACTTTGGATAGCTCGCGCATCGGCATGGACAATCAGATGGCGACGGAGCCCGAAGAGATGCGGGCGATGATACGCGCCTGTCACCGGGTGCAGGAGGCCATGGGCGGCGCGGGGCGCGTGCTGAGCGATGAAGAGCGGGCGCAAGCATTGAAAATGCGCCGCAGCATCGTCACCCGACGCGCTTTGCCCGCCGGCCATGTATTGACCGAGGCCGATTTAGACGCCAAGCGCCCCGGCGACGGCATTGCGCCATCGCAGTTGGCGGTGGTGCTTGGGCGAACGCTCAAACAGGATCTGGGCGCTGAGACGGTGCTGACGTGGGCGTTGCTGGCGGACCATGAGCCGGCCTCTACTTAAGGTGAAAATGGGACATTGAACGTGATGACGCTTAATGCCATCCAGCCCCGCCTGGACGATGTGATCGCAGGCCGGCAGACGCTGGAGCTCGACATCCTGGACGATGAGGGCCAGGCTTGCGGCGTGTTGCGGCCGCTGACGCGGGCCGACCTCGACGACGACGACATCATCCGCAAGCTCACCGAATGGCGGAATCAGAATATGGCGAATTTTCTCAGCCATTTTGTCGCGACGCCTGAGCGAACCCGGCGCTGGATGAGCGAGGTGCTGTTCAAAACGCCGGGGCAGCTGCTGTTCCTGGTATGTGCGGATGGCCAGGTGGTTGGGCATTTCGGCTTCAAGGACCTGAGCCGGGACGAGGTTCTGCTCGACAATGCGATGCGAGGCGAGCGCCTGGGGCATCCTAAACTATTCGTCTACGCCGGAAGGCGGTTGGTTGCCTGGTTATTGCGAGAGGCCGCGGTGCGGCGCGTCCATGCCTATGTAATGACGGAGAACGTGGCCTCGGTGATGATGAACAAGCAGATAGGTTTCACCGGCTGGCTGCGTCATCCCCTGATCAAACGCGTCAAAAACGGAGAAACGCGCTGGGAGATGGGCGCGTCAGACGAATCCAGCCCGGATGAGCGCTATTGTTTCCGGCTTGTGATCGAACAGCCCGAGTGATGATTTCCTCCGACGCCGGGGCTGCTTCGCAGGCCCGCCGCCGGATTCCATGCTAAGGAAGCACCCAATGGACGAGATTCAAAAGTTTGCCCGGGAAGTCGAGCAGAATATTCAAGGCCTGGCGGGAGACCAAGCGCTCCAGCAACTGTCGCGCACCTGGACCCGCGACGTGGCCCGGCATAAGTGGTCCTATAATTTCGCCTGGATGGGACGGCCGGCGATCCAGTTTCCCAACGACGCCTGGGCGATGCAGGAATTGATTTGGCAGGTGAAGCCGGATCTCATCATCGAGGCTGGCATCGCTCATGGCGGCTCCCTGGTGTATTACGCGTCCTTGCTGGCCATGCTGGATATGAGCGAGGCGGTGGAAAGCGGGGCGGCGTGCGATCCCAAAAGCACCCGGCGCAAGGTCCTGGGTCTGGACATCGACATCCGCTCGCACAACCGCGCGGCGATTGAGAGCCATCCGATGGCCAACTGGATTCAGATGATAGAGGGTTCCAGCGTGGCGCCCGAGACGGTAGCCAAGGTCAGGGACATCGCCAAAGGACATCGGCGCATCTTGGTGAGCCTGGACTCCAACCATACTCATGAGCATGTGCTGGCCGAGCTGAAGGCGTATGCGCCCCTGGTGACGGCGGGCAGCTACTGCGTGGTTTTCGACACCATTGTTGACGATATGCCGGCGGAACTATCGACGGATCGGCCCTGGGGGCCGGGCAACAATCCCAAAACCGCGGTGCGCGAATACCTGGCCGACCATCCCGAATTCGAGATCGACGCCGATATTCACCATAAATTGCTGATCACCGTTGCGCCGGACGGTTATCTGAAGCGTATCGCCTGAGCCATCAGGACAGCTCGGGCTGCCAGACCCTCCACGGCGCCCGGCCGCTTTCCCACAGCTCGTCCAGCTGGATTTTTTCGCGCAGCGTATCCATCGGCTGCCAGAAGCCGGCATGTTGGAAGGCCGTCAGCTGACCCATGGCGGCCAGCTTCGCCATCGGCTCGCCCTCCCAGCTGGAGTGGTCGCCTTCGATCAAGGCGATCACTTCGGGCTGCAGCACGAAAAAGCCGCCATTGATCCAGCCGCCGTCGCCCGGCGGTTTTTCCTTGAAGCCTGTGACGCGGCAGCCTTTGCACACCAAGGCGCCAAACCGGCCTGGCGCTTGTACCGCCGCCACCGTGGCCAGTTTGCCGTGCTCACGGTGAAAGGCGATCTCCGCGGTCAGATCGATGTCGGCCAGCCCGTCGCCATAAGTGAAGCAGAACGCTTCGCCGGCCGGCAGGTAAGGGGCCACGCGTTTGAGCCGGCCTCCGGTCATCGTGTGCTCTCCGGTATTGACCAGAGTCACATGCCAGGGCTCTGCATGCTGGCGATGCACCTTCATTTGATTCTGGGTGAAATCAAATGTCACATCGGACATGTGCAGGAAATAATTGGCGAAATATTCCTTGATGACATAGCCCTTGTAGCCCAAGCAAATGATGAAGTCATTGATGCCGTGCGCGGAAAAGATCTTCATGATGTGCCACAGAATGGGCCGGCCTCCCACGCTGATCATCGGCTTGGGTTTGAGGTGGCTTTCTTCCGATATCCGGGTGCCGAGTCCGCCGGCCAGGATCACGGCTTTCATCTGCAAGTTTCCATGGCGTCAATCAACGAATGCTGCCGTAACGCTCGTGCAGCAACACATCCATGAAATTGGCGGCCGAGGCCTGGGCCTTGATGTATTCGGTCAGGATGGGGGAGGTTTCTTCGCTGATCTGGGGGAAGGACAAGCCATAGCAGGCCAGGGTGTTGCGGTACTTGAGCAGGCAGCAGTTGCTTATGCTGTTGATCATCATGTCCCGTTCCTGTCCGGCGGGCAGATTGCGCCGGATGACGTCTATATAGGCGTTGATCTGGTTTTCATAGCTGGCGAAGCCATCCAGGCCATCCAGCATCAGCTTGCGCTTATAGGCTTCCTGATCGCCGTAGTCGTGAGCCTGGCGCATGAAGAACAGGATTTCAGGGTCGTAAGCGAATGCGCCTTGGGCTGCCATCTCGAACAACAGCACATGGTCGATGCCGACGATGGGCATCGCCACATTGCGGTATTGCACTTTGCGGAAGGCCGACATGCGGTTCATGCCGTAGGCCTGATAGGCGTAGACCAGACCCCAGGCCACCACATGCATGCGCGAGAAGGTGTCCATGCCGCGGGTGTCGAAAATACCGCCGATCTGGCTGCCCACGCCGCTTTCATTGAAAAAAGCGGATGCCGTCACCGCCAGAACCACATCGGGCTGGTTGTCGAGTTGGGCGACGCAGCGCTCAATGTATTGTTTGTGATACAGATCGTGACCGGCGGCGAACATCATGTATTCGCCGCGGCAGCGGTCGAAAATCCGGTAGAAGTTCTGCGGCGCGGCAACCGTTTCTTCCGTGCGCAGCAAAGTGATGCGGGAATCTACCGCGGCATAACTTTGCAGTAGTTCATAAGTGCCGTCGTCGGAATGGTTGTCGGAGATGATCAGTTCAAAATCGCCGTAAGTCTGCCCCAGCAACGATTGCAAAGTCATGTCCAGATATCTTGCCTCCCGGTAGACGGGCATGCCGATGCTTACTTTTGGAATAGTCATTGTTCTACCTTGTAAAGATTGGAAGTCGTTGCTGCTGCCTGCATTCTAGCCAAGGCCGATGAAGATCGGCGACTGTAAACAGCGGCCCGGGAAGTCTTGCGCATTGCGGTCGCAAGCGGCGCGATTGGCTGCGCGCTTATTCTACCCAGGCGGGGTAGGGGCCGGTAGTCCCTTGCCAAGGCGGCGGCATGGGGATTCAAAGGCCGGGCTTGGCGGCGGCGCCCTCTTTGGGCGGCGATAAACGCGATTCCGTTAAGCTGGGCATGATGTGAGGCGAGCCGCCATGTTTGGGTGTCCGCGTTCAACTTAAGGCGCGCATTGCGCAAATCAAGCCTTTGGGCCATGTCCAGGCCTTATCGTGTCAGCGTCCGGGGCTGCTGCATTATAGTCCCATCCCAATCAGAGACGCTGGCGGCAGGTCTGGCTTGTATGCGGTAATCGTACCAATGATGACATTTTCATGAATACGGGCCGAATCTCCTTTGGGAGGGACGGGTTTCATGGTTTGAGCCGGTGTGGTGGGGGACCACCTCGCTTCGGGCTTGCTGCCTAGCTCCTGTACGAAGATGACATGGGCTTGTATCTGAGCGTCCTGTATCTTGTCCGCGTTCGCCGGCTATTCTTCGGAAAGGCCGGTCTTTCGCGTCGCGGGCGGCCATTCATGCGGACATCGTGTCGCTGAGGCGCTGCGGCCCCCTTTGATTCCGAGGATTTCGGCATGATTTGGGCTGTTGCCCATGACGTTTCTCAGTAATATATGGCAACCCGAATTTTAACCTGCCGTCTTAGCCTGGCGGGCTGTGCTGTCGCCATTCAGGAAACCAAGAAGATGAACTCACTTTTTCTCACTGTCGAAACTCAAGCGGAGTTGGAGCAAGTCCAGGCCTATCTTGCCGTTCATGATCCCAACCAGTTTGAGTTGGTACTGGTGATTAACGCCCAGTTGATGTCGCCGGCATTATCGGCGCTGCAAGCCCGTTCCAAGGTGTGTTTGGTTCCATTCGTGAATGGCCTGCCCATGTTGGATGCGCATAATCTGGCTGCAGCCGGCGGAGAGTGGGTGGGTTTTGCCTGCGGCTTGGGCTTGCCGGTCGATACCGCTCCGGTCGCCGACGACGGCGCTCATTGGCGCGTGAGCGATAGTTGGGCTTGTTTGCCGGGCGGAGTGCCTTTGCGTCGAGAGCGAGCGCGGCAGAGCGAAGGCGATTATGGCCGCTTCCAATTGAGCGGCGTGGAGGACTTCGCCGCTCATCTGCAGCAATGCGGGGAACCGAGTTGGCTATTGGCGCAGCAAGCCAACGGCTGGCTACGCAAAAGCTGGCTCTTGCAATTGGCCGCAGGCGCTCGTCGTTTATCGCCGCATCAATGGCTGCATCGTCGTTTACGGCAGGCGTTCGCGGGAGGTGAAACCGTTGTCTTGACTCATTCGCCCCAGGCCGCGGCCACGCATATCGATGCGTTGGCTAAAGGAGAGGAAGAGCGAGTCCTGTGGTTGCAGCGTGAACTTGTGGGCTGGCTTGAATTGTTGTGCGACGTCTATGCGGATGAATTGCTGGTGCGCTTGGCCTTGCAAGCCTTGCTGCCGCTGAACCGGCCATGGCTGCTGACCGACCGAGGCGCGGCCGACAACTTGGTTGGCCAATTGTCCAGCGTGTTTCGCCAGCAATATCCTCAGGCGCCGCTGCTGAGAAGCCCGCTATTGGAGGGCGCAGGCTGGCGAGTTATGGCGGAAGCGCAGATAGACCGAATCCAGGTGGCCAGTTTCGCCTATGCGGAATCGTTCGCAGCGCAAGCCGGAGCGATGACGCTGGCGACCATCCGTCATGAATGGGTTCGTCTGGACCGTTTGCTGGGTGTGGAGTGTTTTGACGCGACCTTGCAAGACCCGGATGGGCAGTTCATGCAGTTGATGGCGCTCTATCGGGACGGAGATGGCCGCTGGGTGCTGCCGTCTTTGCTCGCCTCGTGGCCGGAGGACGCCTTGATTCGCCTGACTGAGCTATTGCAGGATGGCGCGAAAGGGATTCAGCCCAACCATGCCCAGGTCCGCGATGCGGCCCTGGCGCGCGAGCTTGAGCAGAGCGGCGCCGGGCGTTTTCTGCCTGGGCTGGAAGGGTATGCGACCTTGGTCCAGCACGCTTTACGCTACCGGGCGGCTGCCGATCTTGGGCCTCTGGGCCGGGTGCTGGACTGTGCGTCGGGGGCCGGCTACGGCTGGCATATTCTGGCGGACGCGGGCAGCATGGCCGATTACACCGGCATTGACCTCAACGCCGACGCAATCCGTTTTTCCCAGCGTTTCATCCCCGGCGACGCCGAGAATTGCCGATTTGAGGCGCGTCTGCTGAATACGCTGCCGCCTGCCGCCTACGATACGGTGATCTCATTTGAAACCATAGAGCACACGGATGATCCGGAGCTGTTCCTGTGGGAGCTCTCCGAACGCATCGCTTCCGGTGGCCGCTTGCTGCTGAGTTTGCCCACCGAGCGCTGGGCCGGCTCTCACCTGAACCCGACGCATTGGACCAACTGGACGGAGTCCAGAGTGCGTCGTTTGTGCTCGCGCGTATTCGAAAAGGTGGACTTGCATCGTTTGCGGTTATCGTTGGTGTCCCCTGAGACCTTCCAGTCCGGGTTGCTGCACCAGAACTGCGCCGAGTCTGGCGAGGATGAAGGCTTCCTGCTGGTGCTGGAGCAGCCAAGACCGCGGGCACTGGCCAAGCGGGTGGTCGTTCAAAGACGTTTTGCCATGGGCGACGCGCTCTTGGCCAGCTCGGTATTGCCCGCTTTGCGCCGGAAATATCCTGATCGGCAATTGTTGGTCAGAACCCAGGTGGTTGAGGCTTTCCAAGCCATCGAGGAGGCCGACATCGTTGGTTGCATGTCGCTGCAGTTGCGTCCGGACGATATTGTCGTCGATCTGGATGGCGCTTATGAACATGCCAGGGATTTGCACATCATTGAGGCGTATGCGCGACGCAGCGGGGTTGCGCCGAGCGCACCCTCGCTGCCGCGGCTGATGCAGGATTATCGGCCATTGGCCAACAAGATCGTGGCCTCGGGCTGGCTGGCGGCTAAAAAGCCGGAGCATCTGGTGGCCATCCATATGGCGGCAAGTTCGCCGGACCGCATCTGGCCGGCGGCGCGTTGGGGAGAATTGTTGCCGGCGCTGGCCGCCCGCAATATCGGGCTTGTGTTGTTGGGCAGCGGCAAGGATTTTACGCTGGAAAACCTGCCCGAGGCCGCCAGAGCGGGCGTGGTGTCCCTGGTCAATGAGCTGCGTCTGGCCGAAACCGCGGCGGCGATTTCGGTTGCCGACATGCTGATCGCTCCGGACTCCGGCCTGATCCACATCGCCCATGCGGTCGGCACGCCGGTGCTTGGCTTGTTCGGCATGGCTGAGCCGGCGCAGCGCCTGCCGTTGCGCGGCGCATCGCGGGGCCTGATTGCCGATATCGAGTGCAAGGGGTGTCTCGCAGAGCTGCCGGCGGAAGCCGCGCCGCTGTGTCGTAGAGGACACGCGTATTGCATGGATATGCTGACGGTGGAGTCGGTGCTGACCGCCGCCACCGGCATGCTGCAAGAGGTGCCGAATCAACAGTGGCGCAGCCGCCTGCTGCAAAACATTCCATTGCCGTTCTCCTGGGGCAAGGCCAACCGTTTGCAGAACGAGAGCAGACAGGATATTTCAGGGCTGGCGAGTCCTGTGCTTGCCGCTCCCGAAGCGCCGCGCCGCAAGCCGAGAATCGGCGTCTTGACCCGAGATGCCCTGGACGAGGCTTGTTATCGTCTGCGTTTGGGAGACGCCCTGCAGTTGGTGGAAAAAGAGTTCGACCACTATTACTACAAGCATTCGGCCGCCTACCTATATGACGGGGTGTATCCGTTCGACAGCGATGACGATTTCGTCAGGGAAATGGATATCTTCCTGGTGCAGCGCCTGTTCCCAAGGCCGGAGAGCAAGGCCATGCTTGAAAAGCTGGTCGAATCCGGCAAGCCCATCGTTTACGAAGTGGACGACTGGTTGCCGGAAATGCCTGAGTCGCACCTGATGTACAAAGAGTGCGAATCTTCTTTTGAGCAGATCAAATGGCTGCTGCCCAAATGCGCATTGGTCACGGTGACCACCGAGCCATTGGCGGAGAAAGTGCGCCCCTTCAACGATAAGGTTTTTGTTTTCACCAACACTCTGGCCCGGGACCGCTTCGTAACGCCTAGGCCGCGCAATGACAAAGTCACCATCGGTTTTGCCGGCACCACGTCCCGCGGCAAAGAAATGGCGGCGATAGAGCCGGCGCTGATGCGTATTTATCGAGAATACGCCGGTTTGGTGAAATTCGTATTCTGGGGAGAAGTCCCCAAATCCATGGTGGGGATGAAGGATGTCCGGCAAGTCACCACGTTTGTGAATTACAGCAAGTTTCTGACCGATCTTGCGGACCTGCGGCTGGATATCGGCATCGCTCCTTTGGCTCACGGCGCATTCAACGACAGCAAGTCCGATTTGAAATGGCTGGAGTACTCCGTGGTCGGCGCGGCGACGGTTTTGTCCGATACGCCGGCCTACGCCTGGCTCAAGGATAGCGGCATGGCCAGCGTGGTGGAGAACACGGAGCAGGCATGGTTCGAGGCCTTGGCGGCCTTGGTTGAGGACGCGGATCTCAGAGAGCGGCGTATTGCGCTGTCCCAGCATTACATCAAGGAGCGCAGGGTACTGGAAGACGCCGTGCCTTTATTGTTTGATCAATGGCGCCAGCTGCTGCCCAAGAACTTGCGGCCAAACGGCATCAGCGAAATGGGAAAGGTCACCACTTACGCCTTTTCCGAACCCGAACAGTTTGCGTTGCGGGACTACCGGCGCTGGCTGGGAAACCATAATCTACGAGAGATCCACGCGGAGCAATTGGCGGAGTCGATGTGCACTGCCTGGCAAAGCCGGCCTTGGTTCAATCTGATCGTATTGGCGCCGCAAACCCGGCTGACTCGTCTGGCGGAGAGTCTGGCGGCCTTGGAAAACCAGCTTTACCCTAATTGGCGATTGATCGTGCTGTCCGACAGCGCGGTGCCGGATCCGGTGTTCAACAGCAGCGATCAACTGGGTTGGGTGCAGTTGGATGATCTGAGCGACTTTGAGACGGTGGCCGCGACCATCAACGGCGTGATCTCCGAAGTGGCATCCGATTGGACGTGGTTGTTGCCCGCAGGCTTCCGTCTACAACCGCAGGCCTTGCTGCGTTTTGGCGAGGCCATCCATCAGCATCCGGACTGGAAAGCCGTGTATTGCGACAGCGACGTCGTGTCGCCGATGGGGGAGCGTTTCCTGCCGGCCTTCCGGCCGGACTTCTCGCCGGAATATCTGCGCTCGATGGACTACATCGGCGACGCGGTCGCCTTCTCCACAACCGCGCTGTCGATGCTGGGCGGCTTCCAGCCCTATCCCGGCGCCTACAATTTCGACGCCTTGCTGCGCTTGTTCGAGCTGCAAGGCTCGCATGTCATCGGCCATGTCGACGACATGTTGCTTTCCTTGCCGTGGCGGCATCCCGATCAACAGCCCTTGTGTCTGGCGTCTTGCCAGGTAGCCTTGGAAGAGCATGCCAAGCGTTGCGACCAGTCTGCCAGCGTGGGGCCGGGGCTGGTGGACGGGACCTTCCATTTTGAGTATCAGGTCCAGGGCAGCCCTCTGGTTTCCATCATTATTCCGACGCGGGATAAGCTTGAATATCTGGAGCCGTGCATAGACAGCGTGCTGCAGCGCACCGCCTACCAACACTTTGAGTTGATCATTGTGGACAACCGTTCGGAGCAGCCGGAAACCCAGGAGTATTACCAAGCGTTGCAGGCGAGCTATCCCGGGCGGGTCCAGATCGTGGCCTATGACCAGCCGTTCAATTTCTCCGCCCAGTGCAACCTTGGCGCAGCGCATGCGCGCGGCGACTACTTGCTGCTTTTGAACAACGATACCGAACTGGCACTGGAAAGCTGGTTGGAACGCATGTTGGCGACAGCTCAGCAACCGGGAGTGGGCGTGGTCGGCGCCCGCCTGCTGTATCCGGAAGTCGGGCAAATTCAGCATGCCGGCATTGTATTGGGCTTGCCGGGGGGCATGCACTCGGTGGCGGATCACGTGTTCGAGCCTCAGGACATGAATCTGCCGGGGTATATGAGCCGCGCCGTGACCATGCAGAACTACTCCGCCGTCACTGGAGCTTGTCTGATGGTGGCCAAGTCCACTTACCTGGATGTGGGAGGCATGGATGAAGAAAAATTCCAGGTGTGCTTTAACGACGTCGATCTGTGCTTGAAGGTTCAGGCGGCGGGTTGGCGCAATGTTTACAATCCGTTTGCCGTGATGTACCACCATCACGCCAAGAGCATAGGGCGCACCACTTCCGATCCGCGTATAGCGTTGCAGGCCGCGGTTCGCGAGCGCGGGGAAATGGAGAACTTCCTCCATGCCTGGATGCCGGTGTTGAAACGAGACCCTGGCTTCAACCGGCACCTATCCCTGCGCAAGCGCAGAATGGAACTGGAAACTGAACGGCACGTATCTTGGGACCCGAGCCTGGGCGGACGGCAGCGGGTATTGGGTGTGCCGGTGCCTGGCGGCAGCGGCGAGTACCGGCTGAGTCAGCCCTTATCGGTATTGCAAGAGCACGGCCTGCTGGACGGGGAGATTCTGCAGCCGGTGCATGGCTTGCCCTCTCTGGTGGAAATGGCGCGCATGGCGCCGGATGTCTTATTGCTGCATACCGCGGTGAACGATGGCGTTTTGGACGCTTTGGGGCAATACCGGTCCTACTTCCCTGGCATTCGAACCATCTTGGGCATTGACGACCTGGTGGGCGGCACGCCGCTGAAGAGCGACTTGTACGACCATTGGCGACGCCACTATCCCGATGCCAAGCAGCGTCTGCGTCGGGCGTTGAACATGTCCGATGCCCTGGTCGTGTCGACGGAACCGTTGCGTGAGTTCACGCAGGGCATGGTTGGCGAGGTTGCGGTGATCCCCAACCGTTTGCGTCGCAGCATCTGGGGCGAATTGCAAGCCAAGCGGCGAGTCGGAGCCAAGCCCAGAGTGGGTTGGGTGGGCGCGTCGCAACACCGCGGCGACCTTGAGCTGCTGTTCGAGGTGATCAAACAGACTCACCAGGAGGTCGATTGGGTGTTCATGGGCATGTGCCTGCCCCAGTTCCGGCCATATGTGGCCGAGGCGCATCAAGGCGTGCCCTTCAGCGAATACCCGGAAAAGGTCGCAACCCTGAATCTGGACCTGGCGGTGGCGCCCTTGGAGATGAACGCGTTCAATGAGGCGAAGAGCAATCTGCGCTTGCTGGAGTACGGCGCGATGGGATGGCCGGTGGTGTGTACCGACATCTATCCGTATCAGACCAACGGCGCGCCCGTTTGCCGCGTGCCGAATGATGTCTCCGTCTGGGTCGACGCCATTCGCAGCCGCGCGCATGACCTGGATCAGGCGGAGCGGGAGGGAGACCTGCTGCGTGCCTGGGTAGAGCGCGACTATTGGTTGGAAGACCATCACGAGGACTGGGCCAAAGTCTTGCGTGGTTGAGTCTAGGGGGGTAGGGGAGCCGCTTTGCGATCATTGAGATCCAAAGCGGCTTTTTAATGATCGGCTTGAAGCGTGTTAATTGGTAAAAATACCATTTTGGTCAAGTTTATTAACCTTTGGACGATCTAATGGCTGTGCTGCGGAATACGGGCGCTCCGGTTGACGCAGTCTTGATCTCAAGGGGAATCACATGGCTATTACAGTAAACACCAATATTGCGTCGCTGAACGCTCAGCGCAACCTCAACCAATCCAGCAACTCGCTGCAGGTTTCGCTGCAACGCCTGTCTTCCGGCATGCGCGTCAACAGCGCCAAAGACGATGCCGCGGGCCTCGCTATTTCCCAGACCCTGACCTCCGCCATCCGCGGTAACAATCAGGCGATCAAGAACGCCAACGACGGCATTTCCGTCGGTCAGACCGCTGAAGGCGCGCTGGGGCAGATCGCCAACAATATGCAACGTATCCGCGAAATCGCGGTACAGGCGTCCAACGGCTCGGTCAGCAACACCAACCGCTCGCAACTGCAAAGCGAAGTGGACCAGCTGACTCAGGAAATCTCGCGTATCGTGCAAACCACCCAGTTCAACGGCACCAGCCTGTTGTCCGGCGGCTCGGTACTGACCTTCCAGGTGGGCTCGTCCGGCGCGGCGACCAACCAAGTGTCGATTTCCTCCACCGACCTGACCTCGGCGGGCACGTTGAACGCCTATAACTCCAGCCTGACCAATACCGGCACGATCAGCGTGACCACGCAGGCTGGCGCATCTGGCGCCTTGTCTTCGCTGGACGCCGACATCGCCCAGATCTCGAACATCCGTTCGACCTTCGGCGCGGTGCAGAACCGTTTTGACGCAGTGGTCTCCAACCTGCAGAACTATACCGAGAACCTGACGGCGGCCAACAGCCGCATCGTGGATGTCGACTTCGCGGCGGAAACCGCCACCCTGACCAAGAACCAGATTCTGCAACAGGCCGGCACTTCCATCCTGAAGAACGCCAACTCGCTGCCGCAATCCGCGTTGACGCTGCTGCAGTAATGAGGGAAGGGGCTTTGTCATACCGGGCAAAGCCCCCGCTCTATTTTGGTGCTTGGATGGGAAATGGCATGGTTTGAATGAGGTTTTTGGCAAAATTCACGTTTTGACCGTAAAGTTTATAGAAGCCCTGACGATATGGTGAGTAAGCAAGTCGCTTTGCCCAACTGAACATCAGGAGAATCACCATGGCTATTACCGTCAACACCAACATTGCTTCGCTGAACGCGCAGCGTAACCTCAGCAACTCCAACAACTCGTTGCAAGTTTCGCTGCAACGTCTGTCTTCCGGTCTGCGCGTCAACAGCGCCAAGGACGACGCCGCCGGTCTGGCGATTTCGCAGACCTTGAGCGCCGCCATCCGCGGTAACAACCAAGCGATCAAGAACGCCAACGACGGCATCTCCGTCGGTCAGACGGCGGAAGGCGCTTTGGGCCAGATCGCCAACAACCTGCAGCGTATCCGTGAAATCGCGGTGCAAGCGTCCAACGGTTCGGTCAGCAACACCAACCGCTCGCAGCTGCAAAGTGAAGTGGACCAGCTGACCCAGGAAATTTCTCGTATCGTTCAAACCACCCAGTTCAACGGCACCAGCCTGTTGTCCGGCGGTTCGGTACTGACCTTCCAAGTGGGCTCGTCCGGCGCGGCGACCAACCAGGTTTCGATCTCGTCGACCGACCTGACCTCCGCGGGGATTTTGAACAGCTACAACTCGAGCCTGACCAACACCGGCACCGTGAGCGTTACGACTCAAGGTGGCGCGTCGGGTGCGCTGTCTTCGCTGGATGCCGACATCGCCCAGATTTCGAACATCCGTTCGACCTTCGGTGCGGTGCAAAACCGGTTCGACGCGGTGGTGGCCAACCTGCAGAACTACGTGGAAAACCTGACTGCAGCCAACAGCCGTATCGTGGATGTGGACTTCGCCGCGGAAACTGCTACCCTGACCAAGAACCAGATTCTGCAACAGGCCGGTACTTCGATTCTGAAGAACGCCAACTCGCTGCCGCAGTCGGCACTGACCCTGCTGCAATAAGTCTAGAATGATGGTATGAGCCAGCGGCGGCTCCGGTTGGTTGGGCAACCGGAGCTGCGCGCGTCAGGAGAGTTGTCATGCAAATACCTTCTTTACAATCGCTGCCGATTGCCAACGCGGGCGCATCCGCGCCGCGGCAGCAAACGGTGGAGCTGGCGCAAAGCGGGCAGGGGGCTGATAAGGCCGCTTCCGCTTTGCCGGACAATGCCCAGGCCGTTGCCGCCGCCGGACAGGCGCAGCAGCAGCAGGCGCAAAATACCGCGGCCAAGGAAAAACCATCGGTTACCGAGCAGTTGCAGTCTTCGCTGAAGCAACTGAACAGCGTGGCCTCGCTGTACAATAACCAGCTGGAGTTCTCGGTGGACAAGGACACCGATCTGCAGGTGGTGAAAGTCGTGGACAAGGAAACTCAGAAGGTCATCCGGCAGATACCTTCCGAGGACGCGATCCGGATCGCCAAGGCGATCGGCGACTTCAAGGGCATGCTGCTGAAGGACAAGGCTTGAGTCCCGGGAGCGGCTCAACAAATACACATTAAAGGGTGATGAACATGGCAGGGATAACCACATCAGTCGGCGCGATCGACGTCCAAACCATCGTAAGCCAGTTGATGGCGATCGATTCCCGGCCATTGGTCGCCAGTCAGAAGAAACTGGACGGCTACAACACCCAGTTGAGCGATCTTGGCAAGATCGGTTCCGCGCTGTCCGCGCTGCAAAGCGCGATCACCAGCTTGTCGTCGGGATCGTTCTTGCAAGCGTTCAAGGTGTCCTCCAGCGACACTTCCGTAGCCGGGGTCAGCACCACTTCCGGCGGCGTCAACGGCACTTATGTCGTCAACGTCGCCAAGCTGGCGACCTCTCGGCAACTGGTGTTCGACCAGTTCAACGGCACCGACATCAAAAGCGCGCAAACGGAAATCACCGGCGCGCCCAATGAACTGAAGTTCACCATCAATGGCAAGGAACAGACGGTCAAGCTGAGGGATAATCCTGGCGACAAAGTCACCTTGCAGTCCATTTCCGACAAGATCAACGCCGAAGGCATGGGCATCAACGCCTCTGTCGTTAAAAACGGCGACAACTACAAGCTGGTGGTGGCGTCGACCGCCTCCGGCACCGACAATAAGTTCTCCATCAGCGCAGGCGGCACCGACTCCGGCGGAGTCAGCGGTTCGACGCTGGCTGGCTTGACGCAAAGTCCAACCGCCAACGGCGAGTCCAAGGACGCGGTCAACGCCGAGTTGACTGTGAACGGCGTGCAGGTGACCTCCGGCAGCAATAAAGTCAGCGGCGCGATTCCTGGCGTTGAGTTGGACTTGTACAAGGGCGGAACCGGCGTTTCCACCACGGTGACGCTGAATCAGGACTCCGCCGGCATCGGCAAGAATCTGCAAGGTTTTGTCGACGCGTATAATCAAGTCCTAAGCGCGATCAAGGATGCTCGCGGCGGCAGCATGAAAGGCAATGCCTCGGTTTTGTCGATTCAGCAAAAGCTGCAGGATGTGTTGACCAAATCCATTCCCGGCGTCGACCCGGTCAACTCCTTTGCCTACCTGTCTCAGATCGGGATCGCGATTCAAAAGGACGGCACTCTCAAGCTGGATCAGACCAAGTTCAACGACGCCTTGAAAAAAGACCCGACCGCGGTGAAAAACCTGTTCGGGAATACCAGTAGCAATGGGATTGCCCAGTTGTTGAACAAAGAGATCAACAGTTTGTTGGGCCCGAGCGGCGTGGTGGAAAGCAGCAAGAGCTCGATCAATTCGCGCATCAGCACTGAGAAAGCGTCGCAGGATGCGCTGACCGCTCGGCTGACCGCGCGACAGAAACAATATATCCAGCAATACACCGCCTTGAATTCGACGCTGGCTAAAATGCAGGCTTCGACCAATAATCTGAGCGGTCTGATGTCTCAAGTATGAATTTGGTATTTCGTCATGATTTTACGCTGAGGTCGGATCGGGCAGAACCGCCCGCCGGCCCGGCTCAGCCGGTGGCAACAATATGCTGAACTCCAGAATGTTGAAGCAATTCAACAAGGCTTATGAAAACGACGCCTTGAAGGCAGCGGTGTACGGCGCCAGCCCGATCGGGATCGTGGTCATGCTGTACGAAGGCGCGATCAAGGCGATCATGACCGCTGGCATTGCGATCGAAGCTCAGCGCTTCGATGAAAAGGCGCGCATGATCTCCAAGGCGATGGACATCATCGAAGGCCTGCGCATCGCGCTGGATGTGGAAGCCGGCAGCGAGGCGGCCGTCAACCTGAACGAGCTGTACCTCTATATGAAGACGCGCTTGGGACAAGCCAGCCTCAAGAACGATCTGACCATTTTGGGGGAAGTCCGCAGCCTGTTGGAAACGATTCTCCCCGCCTGGCAGCAAGTCGACCGCAGTCAGCCCGCGGCCAGCGCGGCGGCGGGCGCATGACGGCGACGGCGCGCGCGACGACCTTGGGACAGCTGGTGGCGGAACTGGAGGCTTTGACGCCTCAGGTGTCCGCAGCGGTGTCCGCCAAGGATTACGAGCGTTTCAACGCCTTGCAGGCGCAGCAGGAAAAGCTGATGTCGCGCCTGTTGGCTTCGCTGACCCAGGAAACATTGTCCGGCCTGGAGGAGGCTCAGCGCGACAGGCTGCGCGAGCTGGTGCGGCGGCGCGAGGAAATCCAGGCCGATCTGGTCCAATGGTCGGAAGCGCTACGCTCGGAGCTGGTGCTGATCAATCAGAACTCCCGGGTGCTGAAACACTATCGTTGATCGCAAATCGCCGCGACGGCCCGGCCAGGACGGCGGAGTCGATTTGATGGCGGGTTGGCCTTGGGTTGTTGGAGGTTTCGCCATAAAATTAAGTCACGGCGGAAACTCTTCCATGGGGAACCAAGATGTCCGGCACCTTTTTCCCATACCTGATGGTCGTGCTCTGGCTGATGCTGGCCATGGCGGTGGCGTATGTCTACTGGCGCGTGCTGCGTCTGGAAACCAAACGCGACAGCTTGACCACCATGTATCTCGACCAGCAGCAACAGCAGATCAGCGCTATGCAGCGGGATATGTCGCGCCTGTTGTCCCGGGTGGAGCAGCAGGCGCACGGGGATGTCGGACTCAGCCCTTACAATCAGGCGATCGAGATGATACGCCAGGGCTTGACGGCTTCCGAAGTGGCCTCCCGCTGCGGCATCTCCCGCAGCGAGGCCGAGTTGATCGTTTCCCTGTACCGAAATAGTCCCACCTCATGATTCCGTCGATCAATACCGGCGTCTTGCCGGCGCAGCAGATCAACCCCTCGCAGCTATTGGGCGAGGGCGCCAAGCTGCTGCTGGAAACCGCGACCCTTCCCAGCCGCTTGCCGACGCTGCTGCTGGGCGAGCAGGTGACGGCGCGCGTGGCGGATCGCCTCGACAATAATCAGCTGGCGGTATTGATCAAGAATTCGCTGTTCACGCTTAACCTGCCCCAAGGGGCGACGGTAAGCGGCGATACGCTGCAGCTGAAGGTGGCGTCGCTGCAACCGGCGCTGACCTTTTTATTGCAGGACGGCGGCAAGGAGAGCGCGGAGCAGACCAAGGGCAGTTCGGTGCAAGTGGCCCTGAGCCCGGCTTCCCGTTATCTGACCCATCTGCTGTCCACCCAGACCAGCGACGCCGGCAAGCCGGTGCTGGTCAACGCGGCGCAGCAGCCGCCGCCCAAGGTGGCGGAGGATTTGCAGCAGGGCGTGGCCAAGAGCGGTCTGTTTTACGAATCCCACCTGAAGGATTTCGCCGACGGCCGCACCAGCCTGGCCGAGATCAAGCAGGAGCCGCAGGCCAAGATGAGCCAAGCCTTGGCCAATACCGAGCACGCGGCGGCCAGCGCGCGGCCGCAGGCGCAGGCTCAAACCCAGGAGTTGGGCAATCTGGTGCAAAGGCAGCTCAACGGCCTGGAAAACCAGCAACTGCAGTTTCAAGGCATGGCCTGGCCCGGCCAGCCCATGCAGATGGTGATCGAGCAGGAAAAGACCGAGGCCGACCGCGAAGGCAACGGCCAGCAGGAGATGCAGGCCTGGTCGACCAATCTGTCCTTGAATCTGCCGGCCCTGGGCGGCATGGCCGCGCGCATTCGTCTGGTGGGCCAGTCGGTGCAGGTGTCGTTCTCCGCCGAGGACGAACAGGCCGGGCAGTTGATCACCCAGAACGCCGGCCGGCTGGAGGCGGGCCTGGCCTCGGCCGGCCTGGCCTTGGCCAGCTTGGTGGTGAAGGACGATGGCGCGGCCGCCGAGTGAGGACAAGCGCCGCTCCGCGGTGGCTTTGTCTTACCAGGAGGGGCACCGTTCGCCCAAGGTCGTCGCCAAAGGTTATGGCGAGCTGGCCGAGCGCATCATAGACCGCGCGCGGGAGGCCGGCGTGTTCGTGCACGACTCGCCGGAGCTGGTGTCTTTGCTGATGCAGGTGGACCTGGACAAGAACATTCCGCCGGAGCTCTACCGCGCGGTGGCCGAGGTCCTGGCCTTCGTCTACTTTCTGGAGCATCACGCCTCCGGCAAGGATTATGAATTCGAGGCCTGGCTGGGCGGGCGCAAGCCCGCGCCTTTGCCCGAGCCCTGATTCTCCCCGCCGCGCGCTGGCGTTGCGGCGCGCTTCCCCTTATCCTCGATGAATCTCGTCGTTTTCATCGTGGAGTCGCAAATGAAAGTCGCTTATATCGGTCTGGGCATCATGGGCCGTCCCTGCGTATTGAACCTGCTGAAGGCGGGTCACCAGGTGACGGTGTGGGCGCGCAGCCGCGAACGGGCCGAACCCTTGTTGCAGGCGGGCGCAAGCTGGGCGGACAGCCCGGCCGAGCTGGCCGGCCAGGTCGAGCTGCTGATCACCAATGTGTCGGACACCGCGGATGTGGAACAAGTGCTGCTGGGCGAGCAAGGCGCGGTTCACGGCGCCGGCGCGGGCCTGGTCTGCGCGGACATGAGCACCATCGCGCCCAACGGCGCGCGCCGCATCGCGGAGAAACTGGCGGCTTACGGCGTGGACTTTCTGGACTGCCCGGTGTCCGGCGGAGAGGTGGGC
The DNA here is from genome assembly GCF_057418835.1 of Chromobacterium sp. HL1. Taxonomy (NCBI): domain Bacteria; kingdom Pseudomonadati; phylum Pseudomonadota; class Betaproteobacteria; order Neisseriales; family Chromobacteriaceae; genus Chromobacterium; species Chromobacterium sp. HL1. The sequence continues at coordinate 3,837,404 of NZ_CP162399.1, read as the reverse complement.
GCCGTCAACGGCACGCTGACCATCATGGTCGGCGGCAAGGCCGAGGCCCTGGAGCGCGCGCGTCCGGCCCTGCAGGCCATGGGGCAGACCATCACCCATATCGGCGCCAGCGGCGCCGGCCAGGTGGCCAAGGCCTGCAACCAGATCGCGGTCGGCGTCGGCGTCGCCGCGGTGGCGGAAATCATGAAGCTGGCCCAGGCCTGCAATGTCGATCCCGCGCCGGTGCGCGCCGCGCTGCTGGGCGGTTTCGCGCAGAGCAAGGTGTTGGATGTCCACGGCCAGCGGATGATAGACGACAACTACGCGCCGGGCTTCAAGGCCAAGCTGCACGCCAAGGACATGCGCATCGTGCTGGAGACGGCGCGCGAGCAGGGCATCCGCTTGCCGGAAGCGGAACGGGTGTCGGGCCTGATCGATCAGCTGGTGGCCGAGGGCGAGGGCGAGCTGGATTCGTCGGCGATCGCGCGGCTGATCTGGCGGCAGAACTGAGGCGGCGGACAAAAAAACGGCGAGGCCAGGCCTCGCCGTTTTAGCAGAAGCGCCGGAGGGCGCTTCAGGCGACCTTGTCTTTCAGCTGCTTGCTGGGCAGAAACACCACTTTGCGCTTGGCGGCGATCTCGATGGTCTCGCCGGTCTTGGGATTGCGGCCGGTGCGGGCGGCGCTTTCCTTGACTTTGTATTTGCCCACCACGGTGGTGATTTCGTCGCCGTTGGCCAGCGCGTTTTGCAGCACTTCGTCAAAAGCGCCCAACACCCGGAGCACGTCGGCCTTGCTCAGGCCGGATGTCTCGGCCAAGGCCGCGATCAGTTCTGCTTTGGTCATGTTTTGGTCTTTCCCTAAGGTCTAGGAGGGCTTGCCGCGGCGGCTCTGGCCGCCGGCGCCGCGCTTACTCGATATTCTGGATCTGCTCGCGCATCTGTTCAATCAGTACTTTCAACTCCACCGAGGCCTGTGTGGTTTCCGTGGAGACCGATTTGGACCCCAGCGTGTTGGCTTCGCGATTCAACTCCTGCATCAGGAAGTCCAGACGCTTGCCGGACTGACCGCCGGCTTTCAGGATGCGGCGCACTTCGCTGAGATGGGTGCTGAGGCGGGCCAGTTCTTCATCGACGTCTATTTTCTGAGCGAACAGCGCGAATTCCTGCTTCAGCCGGTCTTCGTCGACATTGCCCAGCGCTTCTTGCAGGCGGCTGGACAGTTTGGACATATGAGCGTCCAGAATGGCCGGCAGCTTGGGCTTGATGGCGACGACGATGGCTTCCATGCCGGTGATGCGTTCTTCCAGCACCACTTTGAGTTTTTCGCCTTCGCGGCCGCGCGAGGCGTTGAAGTCCTTCAGCGCCACCGCCAGGCTTTCCGTGCACAGCTGCTGCAGCACTTCCGGCGGCAACTCGTTGGTTTTCATCACGCCGGGCCAGCGCATCAGCTCGCCTACCGACAGGCCGCGGTTTTCGCCGGCCTGCTCGCGCACCTGTTGCGAGACCTCGATCAGGCGCTGCAGCACGGCCTGGTTCAATTCCAGCGTCGGCACGGCGCTGTCCACCTGATTGATGCCGACGCGGCATTCCAGCTTGCCGCGGCTGACCTTGGCGGAAATCAGCTCGCGCAATTGCGGCTCGATCACGCGCAATTCTTCCGGCAAGCGCATTTGCAAATCAAGGTAACGGTGGTTGACCGAGCGAATTTCTAGGCTCAGCAAACCGCCGGGAAATTCCCTGCTGCTTGCGGCAAAGCCTGTCATACTTAAAATCATCAGACACCCCCTTAGATGAGCGGATTGTTTACTTTCTCAAGGCTGGGCCCGAATTGCTTTGCTAAGCTCAATCCAAGGCCTGTGGACACTATAACAACTGACACCCCATGACTCAATCGAACCAGCAGACCGCTTTGCCGGCCGGCTCCCGGCTGGGCGAGTACACGATTGTCCGCCAACTCTCCGTGGGCGGCTTCAGTGTTGTCTATTTGGCGCTGGACGATCAGGACAATAAGTTCGCGATTAAGGAGTACTTGCCGCGCAATCTGGCGCTGCGCGACGAGGACGGCCACGTGACGGTGCCGCATGAGTTGGACCGCGAGGCCTTCAATCTGGGCCTGAAATGTTTTTTCGAGGAAGGGCGCATTCTCTCCGGCATTTCCCACCCCACCGTGGTGCGAGTGATCAATTTCTTCCGCGCCAACCAGACGGTTTATATGGTGATGGAGTACGCCGACGGCCGCTCGCTGGTGCGGGAACTGGAACTGGCCGGCGGACGGCTGGACGAGCGCCGCCTGCGCAAATGGTTCGCCGCGCTCTTGTCCGGGCTGCGGGAGGTCCATCTGCAGCGTCTGCTGCATCTGGACATCAAGCCCGCCAATATCTATCTGCGCCGCAACGGCGCGCCGCTGCTGCTGGATTTCGGCGCGGCCAGGCAGACCTTGTCGCGCCGCGACAAGCACTTCGCCTCGATGTACACCCCGGGCTTCGCCGCGCCCGAGCAATATGAAAAAGACGCGCCGCTAGGGCCGTGGACCGACATCTACGCGCTGGGCGCCTGTCTTTACGCTTGCATGGGCGGCGGCACGCCGCAGATTTCCAAGGAGCGCAAGGAAAGCGATCGGCTGACGCCGGCGAGCAAGGCCTTCCGCCATTTGTACTCCCGCGAGCTGCTGGAGCTGACCGATCAGTGCCTGGCGCTGTCTCCGGAGGAGAGGCCGGCCACCGTGCCGGGGCTGCAAAAGCGCCTGATGGCGGAGGAGTACAGTCCGCCGGAAGAACTGGCGGGCAGCAAGTGGGTGGGATGGATAAAAAACCTGACTGGCGGACGCTCGTGATGAGGGGATCGGCATGAAACTATCCATCTATCAGGAAAGCCGCATCGGCGGGCGAGCGTACAACCAGGACAGGCTGGTGATCGCGCACTCGCGCGACACCGTGATGCTGGCGGTGGCCGACGGCATGGGCGGGCATATGCGCGGCGAAGTGGCGGCGCAAATCACGGTGGACCTGCTCAGCGAGCTGTTCTACCAGCAAGCCACGCCGACGCTGACGCATCCCAACCGCTTTCTCGTCAACGCGGTCAGCACCGCGCATCAAGTCATTCTCGATTACGCCGCCGACCACCGGCTGCCGGAGGTGCCGAGCACCACGGTGGTGGCGGCCATCATTCAGCAGGGGCAGTTGTACTGGTGTCATGTCGGCGATTCCCGGCTCTATCTGCTGGACGAGAAGGGCTTGCGTCTGCGTTCGCGCGATCATTCCCAGGTGCAGCGCCTGATCGATCAGGGCCAGTTGAGCGAGGACGCCGCCAAGGTGCATCCGGAACGCCACAAGATTTACAACTGTCTGGGCGCGGCCAGCGATCCGGACATCGACGTCGGCGAGAAACAAAGCGTGGGCGCGGGCTGCTCCATCCTGCTGTGTTCCGACGGCCTGTGGTCGCAGGTGATGGACCCGGAGCTGGAAAAGGTCTTCGTCCGCCGTAATGTCAGCCAGGTCTTGCCGGCGCTGATGAATGTGGCGGAGCGCCGTGCCGGCGCCGGCGGGGACAATCTGTCCGCGGCGGCGGTCACCCTGCTGGACGAGACGCAGGACTACGGCGAGCGCGAGGACGTGCTGGACACGGAAACGGCGACGCCGCGTCAGATGGGACGGATGATTCTGGACTCCAATCTGGAAACCATGCATCAGGAGATTCTGGCCAGCCGGGTGGCGGGCAAGCGCGACTAAGCGCCGTCGTCGGTGGCGACTGATATAATCGTCGGCATTTACCGTTCTGGACGATGACATGATGCGACCTTCCCAACGCCCGGCCGATGCCCTGCGCACGGTGCGGATCAGCCGCCACTACCTCAAGCACGCCGAAGGTTCGGTGTTGATCGAGTTCGGCGACACCAAGGTGATTTGCACCGCCAGCGTGGACGACGGCGTGCCGGGCTTCCTGAAGGGCAAGGGCCGCGGCTGGGTGACCGCCGAGTACGGCATGCTGCCGCGCTCCACCGGCTCCCGCATGCGCCGCGAATCCTCCGCCGGCAAGCAGTCCGGCCGCACCCAGGAGATTCAGCGCCTGATCGGCCGCTCGCTGCGCGCCGTGGTGGATCTGGAGAAGCTGGGCGAGCGCCAGATCCAGATCGATTGCGATGTGATCCAGGCCGACGGCGGCACCCGTACCGCCAGCATCACCGGCGCCTACGTGGCCTTGGCCGACGCGATCGGCCTGCTGCTGCGCGAGGGCAAGCTGAGCGAGAACCCGTTGCGCGACCAGGTGGCCGCCATTTCGGTGGGCCTGTACCAGGGCATGCCGGTGCTGGATCTGGATTACGCGGAAGACTCCAACTGCGACACCGATATGAATGTGGTGATGACGGGCGACGGCCGCTTCGTGGAGGTGCAGGGCACCGCCGAGGGCGAGCCGTTTGGCGATCAAGAGCTGCAGGCGATGTTGGGCCTGGCCCGTTCCGGCATCCGCGAGCTGGTGGCGTTGCAGCGCCAGGCGCTGGCGGAGTGAGGGCGCAAGCCCTGAATAGTAAAAAGCCCCGTCGCCGGGGCTTTTTTCATGGCTTGGCGCTCTTGCTGATGAACTGCTGCAGCGCATCGTAGAACATCGGCGCGCTGACGCTCATATTGTCTTCTTGCTTGCGCCGCGCGGCGGTGGGGGCGGAACTTTGCACCGCGACGATGACCGGCTGTCCCGGCCCCATCACGAACACCGGCGAGCCGCTATTGCCTTCCAGCGTGTCGCAGCGGTGGGTCAGGCGGCCGTCCGGGCGCAGCTTGGTCGCCTTGCAGGCGTTGTGTACCAGCAGGTGTTTTTGATCGTCGATGGGGTAGCCGCCCTGGGTCAGCGTCCAGCTCCGCTGGTTCAGCAATTCGCGCAACTGCTTGGCGTTGCCGCTGAAGACGGGCAGCACGCCCTGGGTGTCGCCCAAGGGGGTGGCCAGGCGGACGAAGGCGAAGTCGCGCGGCGCGATGCGCGGCGGGATGTAGAGGCCGTCGGCGCGGCGGTCCAGGCCTTTGAGGAAGCTCTTGTCCACCTGCACTTCCAAAATCTTGCTGCGCGCGGTGAATTCATCGCCCCACAGGCCGACGGTGAAGCTGACCGCCGGATCGAAACGGCCTTTCTCGTCGACGAAGCAATGGCCGGCGGTCAGCACCACGTCGCGCGCCACCAGCGCGCCGGTGCAAATGGTGCGGGAGCGGGTTTGCAATTGCCCGACGGCGAGCCAGGGTTGATGGTCGGGGCGAGTGCGGACGCGATCGTCCTGGCCGAAGAACAGGATCTTGTGTTCCGCGGAGACGGTGGGGGCGGCGGACGCCGGCAGGGCAAGCAGAACACTGAGGACAAGCAGCGGGAGTTTCATCGAGTTTGGCCTTGCAAATGAAAACGGGGCGCCGAAGCGCCCCGAATTATGTGCGATTGCCGGAGGTTCCGGCAATGCTCGCCGCCTGATTACTTGGCAGCGGAAGCAGCTTTTTTGGAAGCTTTCTTCTCGGCTTTCTTGGCCGGAGCGGAAGCTTCTTTCTTAGCGGCTTGGGCTTTCTGAGCAGCGGAAGCCTCTTTCTTGGCTACGTGCTTTTTGTGCTTTTTAGCGGCTTTTTTGGCCGGGGCGGAAGCGTCGGCTTTAGCGGCTTGAGCTTTCTGAGCAGCGGAAGCTTCTTTCTTAGCAGCGTGCTTTTTGTGCTTTTTAGCGGCTTTTTTGGCCGGAGCGGAAGCGTCGGCTTTAGCGGCTTGAGCTTTCTGAGCAGCGGAAGCTTCTTTCTTAGCTACGTGCTTTTTGGCTTTTTTGGCTTTTTTCGGAGCGGAAGCGTCGGCCTTGGCGGCTTGGGCTTTCTGAGCGGCGGAAGCTTCTTTCTTGGCTACGTGCTTCTTGGCTTTTTTAGCTTTCGGAGCGGAAGCGTCGGCTTTAGCGGCTTGAGCTTTCTGAGCAGCGGAAGCTTCTTTCTTAGCTACGTGCTTTTTGGCTTTTTTGGCTTTTTTCGGAGCGGAAGCGTCGGCTTTGGCGGCTTGGGCTTTCTGAGCGGCGGAAGCTTCTTTCTTGGCTACGTGCTTCTTGGCTTTTTTAGCTTTCGGAGCGGAAGCTTCAGCTTTGGCGGCTTGAGCTTTCTGAGCGGCGGAAGCTTCTTTCTTAGCTACGTGCTTCTTGGCTTTTTTAGCCTTCGGAGCGGAAGCTTCGGCTTTGGCGGCCTGAGCTTTTTGAGCAGCGGAAGCTTCTTTCTTCGCTACTTTTTTCTCGGCTTTCTTAGCCTTGTGGATCGCAACCGGAGCGGAAGCAGCAGCTTTTTCAGCGGCGAAGCCGTTAACGGACACCAGGCTGAAAGCAGCGGTCAGAGCAAGCAGAGCCAGCTTTTTCATTTATGAAACTCCTAAGTTTCTTGGATTGGTATGAAAGTGGACATGTAGTCCTTTTCAGGCCGAAATGCTAACCATGACAAGGGGCTGAGTCTATGCCTTCTGTGTATCCCAATGTTACGGAATGTACAGGCGCGGCGACGGCAGATGTCAGATCGGCCAGCGGAACAGAAAGCGCGCGCCGCCCAGCGGCGAGCTTTCCACTTTCACCTCGCCGCGGTGGGCGCGGGCGATGCCGGCGACGATGGCCAGTCCCAGGCCGTGGCCGCCGGTCTTGCGGCCGCGGCTTTCGTCCAGCCGCACAAAGGCGTCGAACACCCGGCCGCGGTCCTGTTCCGGAATGCCGGGGCCGTCGTCGTCCACCATGATGATGCAGTGGCGCTGCTCGACGATGATGCTGGTCTGCACCAGGCGGTTGGCGTGGCGGCGGGCGTTGGACAGGAAGTTGTCCAGCACCCGGGTCAGCAGGTGTTCGTCGGCGGTGATGGCCAGGCTGGCCCCGGCCGGCTCCAGCCATTGAATGTCCTGCGTCAGCGCGGCCTGGCCGGCGATGCGGTCCTTGGCCCAGGGGATGGCGTCGAAGCTGCTGAGCTTCAGCGGCGCTTCCGGCCGGTCCAGCCGCGCGTGCAGCAGCAGCTCTTCCACCAGCTTGTCGATGGCGGAGAGGTCGCGCTCTATCGCCTGCCGCTCCGGGCTGCTCTCGTCGCCTTCCAGCAGCGCCATCCGGTAGCGCAGCCGCGCTAGCGGCGTGCGCAACTCGTGGGCCACGGCGTTGGTCAGGGTTTTCTTGCTATTGATCAGCGCGGCGATATTGTCGGCCATGTGGTTGAAGGCGACGCCCAGCTGGCTGACGCCGGAGCGCGGCGGCAGGTCCACGCGGGCGGACAGATTGCCGCTGGCCAGCTTGCCGGCGGTTTGCTCCAGCGCCACCAGGTCGCGCCAGTGCGGCCGCATCCATAGAAACACCGGTATCGCCAGCGACAGGCCGATGAAGCCCAGCAGCGCGTAGTCGAACCATTTGAGCTGGTGCAGGAAGAATAGATAGCGCAGCGGACCGGCCACCAACAGGTAGTTGCTGTCCTCCAGCTTTTGCAGGAACACGTATTTGTCTTCCAGCATCACGATTTCGCCGCGGTCCAGCGCCTGCTTGGATTCGTCGTCCAACAGATAGCTGCTCATCTTCTCCACTTTGACGCGGAAGGTGAAGCCGTGGTCGGAGTTGGCCAGCGTTTCGCTCCAGCGGTCTTCCGGCACGCCGCGCAGATCGGCTTCGATCAGCGACAGCGTGGTGCGCAGCAGGTCGGACAGATAGCGCTCGCCCACGTCGTCCACCGCCTGTTTGTAGACCGCGCCCACCAAGACCACCGCCACCAGGAAACAGGTCATCAGCAGCAGGTAGAACTGGATGAACAATCGGCGCATGCGCGCTTACTCCCAGCCGGACAAGGAGAACAGATAGCCGCGGTTGCGCACCGTCTTGATGCGGAACGGCTCGCTGGGATTGTCGCCCAGTTTCTTGCGCAGCCGCGAGATGGCCACGTCTATGCTGCGGTCCAGGCCGTCGTAGCTGACGCCGCGCATTTCCTTGAGCAGGATGTCGCGGTTCAGGGTTTCGCCGGCGTGGCTGGCCAGCAGCCACAGCAGGTCGAAGTCCGAGGTGGACAGCGGAATCTTCTCGTTGGCCAGCGTCACGTCGCGGCTGATCGGGTCTATCGCCAGTTGGCCGAACACCACTTTGCGGGTGCCGGGCTTGGGCGCGGCGGCGTCGGCGCTGGCCGAAGCGGGCCGCAGATTGCGCAGCTGGGCGCGCAGCCGCGCCACCAGCACCGAGGGCGGCGTGGTTTTCAGGATGTAGTCGTTGGCGCCCAGTTCCAGGCCCAGGATCTGGTTCATATCGCTGTCCAGCGAGGTCAGCATGATGATGGGGCCGTCGAATTTGGGACGCAGCTCGCGGCAGATGGAGAGGCCGTCTTTGCCGGGCAGCATGATGTCCAGCAGCACCAGGTCCGGCGCTTCGCGGGCGATGGTGTCCAGCGCGGCGTCGCCGCGCGGTTCCACCACCACGTCCATTTCATGGCGGGACAGAAAGTCGCTGATCAGCTCGGCCAGGTCGGCGTCGTCTTCTACAAACACGATGCGGTGGGTCATGCCTTGCATCCATCTATTCAGTGGTCAATCCGCGAAGTATCGCCCGAGCCGCCGCGCGCTTCAACTGCAAGCACGGTCAGGACCGCCTTGTTTCCGCCCGGCGAGCAGGCGATTTCCGTTTCGAAGCGGAAAATCCACCGGTCCACAGTTGCCGGCGGCTTGATTACAGTTTCCTGACATCGCCAACCGTTTTGCAAAGGAAAGCTCATGAACGATCAAGTCCGTCCCGCCGCCGTCGACCAGACCGCGATCCGCCGCCTGGCGGACCAGATTCTGGGCCAGATTCCCGCCTTGCTGGACGCGGCCGGCAAGTCTCTGACCGAGGTTCAGCAGCAGAAGCTGGATTCGCACGTGCTGGCGATGGCGCGCCGCTCGCTGACCGGCGAAGGGCTGCCGGATTTCGACAAGAGCCTGTTCGACGAGATCTCGGACACCACGCGGCGTTTGTCCGCCGCGGTGGTGGCCTTGTTCGGCAATCTGCCGGAAGAGGAAGCGCTTTTGCTGTCCATTCATTTCGAGATGGCCAAGAACAAGGCCTGAAGTCCGCCGTGCATAGATAGAGAGATAGAGGAGAAGACAATGACGCAGATAACCGTAGTGATTGGCGACCGCCTGGGCAAGGGACAGAAAGTGGGCGCGGGCGCGGAGGCCGCCGGCGCGCGCGCGGTGGTGATCGCGGGCATGGCCGCGGATATGAAGCTGGGCGACGTGATGCAGGCGGAGGGCGCGCAGCTGGGCATTTCCTTCTGCGGCAGCGGCGGCGCCGGCGCCATCACCGCGCAGACCAAGTACGGCTACAAGGCCAAGTACGGCATGCGTTCAGTGGAGGAGGGCGTGACCGCGATCGAGGAGGGCTACACCGTGCTCGGCTTTGGCTTCATGGACAAGGAAGAGCTGGGGCAGCGGCTGGTGGCGGCCTATCAGAAGAAATACGGCGGCTGAGCGATGCAAAGGCGTTTCGAGTCCAGCGTGACGGTCAGCGGCCGCGGCGACAGCAAGGCGCAAGCTTGCGCCGACGCCTTGTCCGGCGTGCAGCGCGCGGTGACGGCGGCCGGCCATCCGGTGCTGTTGCGCATCGAGCCCATGCGGGTGACGGTGGTCGCGGCGGAGGAGATCCGCCGCCGCGAGCGCTTTCTGTTCTTCTTCCTGCCGCGGGACAGGCTCAGCTACGCCGTCACGCTGGAGGTGGAGGTCAGCGTGACGGCGCTGGATATCGAGGCCGTGCCCTTCGTCGCGCGCCAGGTTTAGGCGCCGGCTGTCGTTTCATTCCGAGGAGGAAGCCATGCTTCTGATCATTCTTCTCAAGTCGCTGTTGATAGGCGGTCTGGTCGGCGTCGCGGTGGGCGCCGGCGCGGCCCGCATGTTCCACGCGCCGACTTCCCAGGGCATGGGCGCTTTCCGCACCCTGGGCGAGCTCAATTCCTGCGAGGGCGACCCGGCCTCGCATTTTTCCTTCGGCCTGGGCTTTTTCTTCAACGCCTGGGCCTCGTCGGTGGCCGCCGGCGCCTTCACCCAGGACATCGACCACCGGGTGATTCCGCACTGGGGCGCCGCGGCTTTGCTGGCGCGCAACCGCAATCTGGCGGAGACCCTGCACAACCCGCGCAAGATGGCCTTGGTGTGCGGGGTAATCGGCATGCTGCTGGTGGCCTTCCTGAACACCACCGCTTCGGCGGTGCCGGCTTCGCTGCAAATCACCGCGGTCAAGGTCTTGGTGCCCGCGGCCAACCTCTTGGTCAACACCGTGATGCCGGTGATTTTCTGGCTGGCGGCGATTGAGGCCGGCCGGCGTTCCGGTCTGTGGGGCACGGTGTTCGGCGGCCTGGCCCAACTGATCATGGGCAATGCGGTGCCGGGCCTGGTGCTGGGCATTCTGATCGGCAAGGGCGTGGACGAGGGCGGCTGGAACAAGGTGACCAAGCTGATGATGGCGGCCATCGTGGCGCTGTTCGCGCTCAGCGCCTTCTTCCGCGGCTTTGATCTGAAGCTGCTGAGCAGCTTCCACCTGAACGCCCCGTCCTGGCTGGAACTGCTGCACGCCGCCGTGCGCGGCGCTTGAGGTTGAAGGAGAGAATGATGACTGAACAAGCACAAACCGGGGGTTTCTGGCTGGCGGACTGGTCTTTTCCCTTGCTGGTGGGGCTGTTGTCCGCCGGCGTGTTCGCCGGCACGCATATGTATTACGTCTACGGCATCGGCGCTTTCAACGAGGTGGCCTTCGTATCGATGCTGCGTGCCGGCATGGACACCGGCGTCTACGGCGCGGTGGCCGCCTTCGGCGCCAGCTTCTTGTTCGCCCGGGTGATAGAAGGCTCGCTGGTGGGCATCCTGGACATCGGCGGCGCCATCATGACCGGCGTCGGCCTGGGCATTCCGGCGATGTTCCTCGGCGCCGGCATCTTGTTTCCGGTGGAAAACTTCGGCGCGGCGCTGGCCACCGGGATGGTGATCGGCTTGCTGATCGGCGCGGTCATTATTTTCGCGCGCAAATTCACCATCAATCAGGGCAATTCCACTTACGGCGCCGATGTGATGATGGGCGCGGGCAACTCCTCCGGCCGCTTCCTCGGCCCGCTGATCATCCTGTCGGCGATGGCGGCGTCGATTCCCATCGGCGTCGGCTCGCTGCTGGGCGCGCTGGTCTTCTATCTGTGGGGTAAGCCCATCACCGGCGGCGCCATCCTGGGCGCGATGCTGCTGGGCACGCTGTTCCCGGTGGCGATTGCCTGAGGAGGCGGCGATGGATGATTTGCTGATCAAGGACGCTTTGCTGGCCGACGGCTCGGTGCTGGACATCGCTATCCGTCACGGCAAGATCGCCGGGCTGGGGCAGCTGGACGGCCCGGCCCGGCGCACGCTGCGGCTGGACGGACGCTGGCGGCTCAGCGCCGGCTGGATAGACGGCCATGTGCATTGCAACCCGGCCTCGCCGATTTATCACGACGAGCCGGATCAGGTGGGCGTGGCCGGCGGGGTCACCACGGTGGTGGACGCCGGCAGCGTAGGGGCCGACGACGTCGCCGCCTTCCGCGAGCTGGCCGGCGCTTGCCGCACCGATGTGCGCGCCTTGCTGAACATCTCGCGCATCGGCCTCGTCACCCAGCATGAATTGGCCAATCTGGACGACGTCGACGTGGCGCTGGCCGGCGCGGCCATCCGCGCGCATCGCGATTTCATTGTCGGCATCAAGGCGCGGCTCAGCGGCAGCGTGGTCGGCGCCAACGGCGTCGCGCCGCTGGCGCGGGCCAAGGAGATACAGCGGCGCTTCGGGCCGCTGCCCTTGATGGTGCACATCGGCAACACCCCGCCGTCGCTGGACGAGATCGCCGAATGGCTGGAGCCGGGCGACATCGTCACCCACTGCTTCAACGGCAAGCCCAACCGCATCCTGGACGCCGCCGGCGCGCTGCGCGCCTCGGTGCGGGCAGCGATCGAGCGCGGCGTGCTGCTGGACGTCGGCCACGGCAGCGCCAGCTTCAGTTTCCGCGTGGCGCGCGAGGCCATGGCGCTGGGCCTGTACCCGGACACCATCAGCTCGGACATCTATTGCCGCAACCGCGTGGCCGGGCCGGTGTTCGGCCTGGCAGCGGTGATGTCCAAATTCCTGAGCCTGGGCATGCCGCTGGAGAGGGTGCTGGACTGCGTGACCCGGCGGCCGGCGGAAGCGCTGGGACTGGGCGGCAAAGGCCGGCTGGAAGCGGGCGCGGACGCCGATCTGACCATCTTCGACATTGAAACCGCGCCGCGGCCGCAGAGCGATAGCGACGGCGACACGCTGACCGGCGTGCGGCACCTGACGCCGCTGGCGGCGGTGGCGGGCGGCGTCTTGCTGCCCACCGAACAAGGAAAGGCTTGCCATGTCTTCGATCTATGAGCAGTACCAGCTTAAGCCGGTGATCAACGCTTCCGGCCGCATGACCCTGCTCGGCGTGTCCACGCCGGCGCCGGAAGTGAGGGCGGCGATGGTCCAGGGCCTGGAGCGGTATTTCGAGATGAAGGATCTGGTCGACAAGACCGGCGACTACATCGCCCGGCTGCTGGAGGCGGAGGCCGCGACGGTGGTGTCCTGCGCGGCCGCCGGCATCGCCCAGTCCGTGGCCGCCGTCATCGTCCGCGACGATCCGCGCCTGCTGGTGAATCTGCACGCGCAGCCGGTGGCCGGACCGCGCGAGATCGTGCTGCCCAAGGGGCACAACGTCAATTTCGGCGCGCCGGTGGGCGCCATGGTGGCGCTGGGCGGCGGCCAGGTGGTGGAGGCCGGCTGGGGCAATGAGTGCTCGGCCGCGCAATTGGAGGCGGCGGTCGGCCCCGGCACGGCGGCTATTTTGTATATCAAGTCCCACCACGCCTTGCAGAAAAGCGTGCTCGGCGTGGCCGAGGCCGCCGAGGTGGCGCGCCGCCGGAAGCTGCCGCTGATCGTCGACGCGGCGGCGGAGGAGGACTTGCGCGAGTATTACCGGCTGGGCGCGGACCTGGTGATCTACAGCGGGGCCAAGGCGATAGAGGGGCCGACCAGCGGCCTGGTGCTTGGCCGCCGCCAGTATGTGGAATGGGTCAAGCTGCAAAGCCAGGGCATAGGCCGGGCGATGAAGGTGGGCAAGGAGGGCATTCTGGGCCTGACGTGCGCGATAGAACGCTATCTGAAGCAGGACAAGGAAAGCGGGGCGGCGATGGCGGAGCGGCTGCGGCCCTTCATCACCGGGCTGAACCAGTTGGCCGGCGTCAGCGCGCGCCTGGTCTGGGACGCCGCCGGCCGCGACATCGCCCGCGCCGAGATCGCTTTCGACGCCAGCGCCACCGGCGTCAGCGCGGTGGCCGCCGCCGCCGCGCTGAAACAGGGCGAGGTCGCCATTTATTTCCGGGAATACCGGGCCAACGAGGGCAAGCTGGAGGTGGACGCGCGCAGCGTGGACGCCGCTCAGCTGGAACAGATCGGCACGCGCATCCGCCGCTTGCTGACGGGAGAGAAGGCATGAAACTGGAACCCCATTTTTATCAGGACCGCGTTTGCTTGAATGTACTGGCTGGAAGCAAGCACAATGCCCGTCAGATTCATCAGGCGGCGGAAGGCCATGTGCTGGTGGGCGTGCTGTCGAAGAACTACGCCGACGTGGACAGCGCGGTGGCGGACATGCGCGAGTACGCGGCCTTGATAGACAACGCCTTGTCGGTGGGGCTGGGCGCCGGCGATCCGCGCCAGTCCGACATGGTCAGCGCCATTGCCGGCCAAGTGCAGCCGCAGCACGTCAATCAGGTGTTCACCGGCGTGGGCGCCAGCCGCGCGCTGCTGGGTCAGGCGCGTACCGTGGTCAACGGCCTGGTGTCGCCCAGCGGCATTCCGGGCCTGGTCAAGGTGTCCACCGGCCCGCTCAGCGCCGGCGCGCCGGTCTGCGCCGCGCCGGTGGACACCGCCATCGCCATGCTCAAGGATATGGGCGGCAGTTCGATCAAGTACTTCCCCATGGGCGGGCTGGATTGCCGCGACGAATACCTGGCGGTGGCGGAGGCCTGCGCGCGGCATGATTTCTGGCTGGAGCCCACCGGCGGCATCACGCTGGAGAATTTCAGCGAGATCGTCCGCCTGGCGCTGGAGGCCGGCGTGCCCAAGGTGATACCGCATGTGTACAGTTCCATCATCGACGCCAGCGGCGAAACCCGGCCCGGCGACGTGGAGCGGCTGTTGTCGATGGTGAAAGCCTTGTTGTAGACGCGTCCGGGGAGGCCGGGCGCGGATGGGTTTAAGAAGGAGGCTCATGGTCAAATTCCCCTATCAACGGCTGGCCCAGGCCTTTGCCGCCCTGCAGGCGGAAGCGTTGCCGCAGGAAGAGCTGGCGCGCCGGCTGGCGGTGTCCACCCGCACCGTGCGCAATGATATCGACGCGCTCAACGCCATTCTGGCCGAGCACGGCGCGCGCTTCGTGCTCAAGCGCGGCGAGGGCTACCGGCTGCAGGCCGACGACCCGGAACGCTTCCAGCAGGTGCGGCCGCAGGCCGGCTCCGGCCGCGCCATCCCGCGTCAGGCCGGCGAGCGGGTGCATTATCTGCTGGCGCAGTTCCTCGGCTCCGCCTACGCCTTGAAGCTGCAGGATCTGGCCGACGCCTGGTGCGTCAGCCGCGCCACCTTGCAGACGGACATGGCCGAGGTGCGCGAGCGCCTGGCCGGCTACGGCCTGAGCATAGAGGCCAAGCCGCATTACGGCATGAAGCTGCTGGGCGCGGAATCCTCCATCCGCGTCTGCCTCAGCGATCTCTTGGCGCAGCTGGCGGCGGAGCGGGCGGACCATCCCTTGTTGAGCGCGGACCCGGTGCTGGCCGACGCGCTGGCGACGGTGCGCGCCGGCCTGCCCGGCTGCCTGAGCCGCGCCGGCGTCCGTCTCAGCGACGACGGCGCCCAGTTCCTGAGCTTTTATTGCGCGGTGGCGGCCAAGCGCATCGTCGACGGTTTTCCCTTGCAGGATTTCTCCTGCGAGGAAGCGCCGCCGGCGGCGGCCCAGGCCGCGACGCACATCGCCGGCCTGCTGCGGCGCATGAGCGGGGTGGAGATGGCCGCCGCCGAGCAAGCCTTCCTCTGCGTCAACATCGCCGCGCGCAGCCTGAGCGGCATATTGCCCAGCGCGATCAATGCCGACGACGCCGACGCGCTGGTCCGCTACATCCTCGACTACATCAACCGCCATTACCGCTACGATCTGCGCGCCGACCGGCAATTGCGCGACGATCTGGTCACCCACGTCAAAACCATGATCACCCGGGTGCGTTACCAGATCACGCTGGCCAATCCGGTGCTGGCCGACATCAAGCAGCATTACGCGCTGGCCTACGACTTCACGCTGGCGGCGGTGTCGAGTTGGGCCAAGCACTCGCCGTACCGGATCTCGGAGAACGAGATCGGCTATTTGGTGCTGCACATCGGCGTGGGGCTGGAGCGCCATTACCAGATCGGTTATCTGCGCCGGCCGCAGGCCCTGCTGGTGTGCGACGGCGGCAACGCCACGCTGCGCACGCTGGAGGCGGTGCTGCGGCGTCGCTTTCCGCAGCTGGAGGTGTGCGCCGCCTTGTCCTGTCAGGAGTACGAGGCGCTGGAGCATGTGGGCGCGGATTTCGTGGTGTCCACGGTGAGGCTGGAGGACAAGCGCAAGCCGGTGGCGCTGCTGTCGCCGTTTCCGTCGGATTACCAGCTGGAGCAATTGGCGCGGCTGGTGGCGGTGGACCGCACCCGGCCCTATATGCTGGAGCGCTATTTTTCCGCCCAGCATTTCTGGGTGGCGGAGCAGGGGCTGAGCCAGCAGGCGCTGTTCGAGCGCGTTTGCGGGCGGCTGCGCGAGGAGGGCTATGTCGACGCCGATTTCCTGCCTTCGGTGCGCGAGCGCGAGGACATCCTCAGCACCATGCTGGGCGACGGCATCGCCTTGCCGCACTCGCTGGGCTTGCTGGCGCGCAAGACCACGGTGTGCACCATCATCGCGCCTCACGGCATTGCCTGGGGGGAGGGCGGCGTGGCGCGGGTGATCTTCCTGCTGGCGATCAGCAAGACCGAGTACGAGGAAGCGATGGCGATCTACGAATTGTTCGTTTCCTTCATGCGCCAGCGCGCCGGCGCCCGGCTGGTGGAGAGCCGCAGTTTCGAAGCGTTTCTGCGCAATGCCTTGCTATGTCTGCCCGACGCCTGAGCCAGGCGGGGCCGGCGTTTTCCTCGCTGTCAATCCATATTGTTTGGTTTATATTTTTGTTGCGATTTGTATTTAATCGCGTTGTTTTTGTGCACTGCAAGGGGCGGAGTTCCAGCTTTTTTGTAACAGTTTGAAACTGTATATAGGTTCGAGTATTTACTTCATGCTTTCGTTCTAGATCACGCCATGTCTGCGCTTTGGCTCTATTTTCGTCATTGATCTGTAACAAGCTCTCTGGATTTACCCCGCGAGCGGCCGTTAACCTGGATCAAATTTGCCCTTGAAAGTTGGGGGCGAACTGTTTTTAATAGCGCCGCCTGGCTTCACAACCGGGATGCTCCCGCCGCTTTCTGCGCCGTCCAGGGCTTGGCCCGCCGGAAGACGCGTCTCCGCCCGAGGGTTCGCCGGCTGTCAGCGTTGTGATGTCCCAGCAGGGGAAGGCCGCTTGTCGCCGTTTTCCTGTCGCGTCATCCACCCGGGGCGATTCGCGTCGCCCCTGTCGATTGATCATGCCGACCTTTCGATTTTGATCAGCTCGCGCTGCGAGTTCCGCATTGCTTTTTATTATGCCAATAGCATTTGCATGGCCGTCGGCCGCGCAAGGGCTTGCCGTTGCCGTCCGGTCATGAGCCGGGCCTGGATTACCGCCGCCGGGGCCGATGGCGCGCAGCCTTACGCGCCCGGGCGAGATAACAAGAATGTTCAACCCGTAAAGTCGTAAATGATGAGAAACCAAAGACCCTCACGCCTGTGGCGGGGACTTGCTGTAGCTTCGGCGCTGCTGCTCGCCGGGTGTCAAGGCGGAATCCTTGACCCCAAGGGCCCCGTGGCGGCGGAGCAGAAGTCCCTGATCATCACGGCAACCGCGCTGATGCTGCTGGTGGTCATCCCGGTGATCCTGATGACCTTCTTCTTCGCCTGGAAGTACCGCGCCAGCAATAAGGACGCCGTCTATGAGCCGAAATGGTCGCATTCGACCAAGATCGAGCTGGTGGTCTGGCTGATTCCCTGCATCATCATCGCCTTCCTCGCCGTGCTGACCTGGGAAACCACCCACAAGCTGGACCCGTACCGCCCGCTGGATTCCGACCAGAAGCCGATCGAGGTGCAGGTGGTGGCGTTGAATTGGAAATGGTTGTTCATCTATCCGGAGCAGCAGATCGCCACGATCAACGAGCTGGCCTTCCCCAGCAATGTGCCGGTGAACTTCAAGATCACTTCCGACGCGGCGATGAACTCCTTCTTCATCCCGCAATTGGGCGGCCAGATTTACGCGATGGCCGGCATGCAGACCCAGTTGCATCTGCTGGCGCATGAGCCGGGCGTGTACAAGGGCTTCTCCGCCAACTACAGCGGCGCCGGTTTCTCCGGCATGAAGTTCAACGCCGTCGCCACCAAGACGCCGGCGGAGTTCGAAGCCTGGGTCGCCAAGGTCAAGGCCTCCGGCAAGACGCTGGACGTGAACGGCTACCGCGGCCTGGTGCTGCCCAGCGAAAAGAACCCGGTGGCCTATTACGGCGCCGTCACCCCCTATCTGTTCCAGGGCGTGCTGCACAAATACATGACCGGCCGCACCTCGCTGGCCGCCACCGAGGCCGACGTGAAGCTGGCCGCTCTGGCCAAGAGCCTGTGCGAACCGCTGACGGTGAAGGAGTAATCAAGACATGCTGTTAGGCAAACTTACGCTGGACGCCATCCCCTTCCACGAGCCCATTGTGATGGGCGCGCTGGGCGGCGTCGGCCTGATCGGGCTGATGCTGGTGGCCCTGATCTCCAAAATGGGCAAATGGGGCTATCTGTGGCATGAGTGGCTGACTTCGGTCGACCACAAGAAGATCGGCGTGATGTACATCATCGTCGCCATGATCATGCTGCTGCGCGGCTTCGCCGACGCGCTGATGATGCGCGCGCAATTGGCCATCGCCACCGGCGGCAGCCACGGCGTGCTGCCGCCGGATCACTACGATCAGATCTTCACCGCCCACGGCGTGATCATGATCATCTTCATGGCGATGCCGTTCATGACGGGCCTGATGAACATCGTGGTGCCGCTGCAGATCGGCGCGCGCGACGTGGCCTTCCCCTTCCTGAACTCGCTGAGCTTCTGGCTGCTGGTGGCGGCGGTGATCCTGGTCAACCTGTCGTTGGGCGTGGGCAACTTCGCCCGCACCGGCTGGGTGGCCTATCCGCCCTTGGCCGGCATCGCCTTCAGTCCGGACGTGGGGGTGGATTACTACACCTGGGCCTTGCAGATATCAGGGATAGGGACGACGCTGACGGCGATCAACTTCCTGGTCACCGTGATCAAGATGCGCGCGCCCGGCATGAAGCTGATGGACATGCCCATCTTCACCTGGACCTGCACCTGGGCCAATGTGCTGATCGCCAGCTCCTTCCCCATCCTGACCGGCGCGCTGGCCATGCTGAGCCTGGACCGCTATCTGGACTTCCATTTCTTCACCGCGGAAGCCGGCGGCAACGCGATGATGTATCTGAACCTGTTTTGGGCCTGGGGCCATCCGGAGGTGTACATCCTGGTGCTGCCCGCCTTCGGCATTTTCTCCGAGGTGGTGTCCACCTTCACCGGCAAGCGCCTGTTCGGCCACAAGTCCATGATCTACGCCAGCGGCGCGATCTCCATCCTGGGCTTCATGGTGTGGCTGCATCACTTCTTCACCATGGGTTCCGGCGCCAGCGTCAACGCCTTCTTCGGCATCGCCACCATGATCATTTCGATCCCGACCGGGGTGAAGCTGTTCAACTGGCTGTTCACCATTTACCGCGGCCGCCTGCGCTTTGACCCCCCCATTCTGTGGACGCTGGGCTTCATGGTCACCTTCTCCATCGGCGGCATGACCGGCGTGCTGATGGCGGTGCCGGGCGCGGACTTCGTGCTGCACAACAGCCTGTTCCTGATCGCCCACTTCCACAACACCATCATCGGCGGCGCGGTGTTCGGCTATCTGGCCGGCGTGACCTTCTGGTTCCCGAAAGTGTTCGGCTTCAAGCTGAACCCGAAACTGGGCAAGGCCTCGTTCTGGTTCTGGCAGATCGGCTTCATGTTCGCCTTCATGCCGCTGTACGTGCTGGGCTTCCTCGGCATGACCCGTCGCCTGAACTACACCACCAACCCGGAATGGGAGCCGTGGCTGTATCTGGCGCTGTTCGGCGCGCTCTTGATCGCTTGCGGCATCGCCTGCCAGTTGCTGCAGATCGTGGTCAGCATCCGCGACCGCAAGAAGCTGGCCGACGTCAGCGGCGACCCGTGGAACGGCCATACCCTGGAATGGTCCACCTCGTCGCCGGCGCCGTTCTACAACTTCGCCAAGCTGCCGGTGGTGCATGACATCGACGCCTTCACCGACATGAAGGAAAAGGGCGTGGCTTACGCGGTGCCCAAGTCCTACGAGCCCATCCACATGCCGAAGAACACCGCGATGGGCGTCTATATCGGCGGCTTCACCACGGTGTTGGGCTTCGCCCTGATCTGGCATATCTGGTGGCTGGCCATCGTCGGTCTGGTGGGCATCGTCGGCTGCATGCTGGCGCGCGCCTACGACAACGATCTGGACTACTACGTGCAGCCGGAGGAAGTGGAGGCCATCGAGCGCGAGCGTTTCGAAAAACTGGGCATCGATGTGGACAACTACACCGAGCGCGACCCGGCCCAGCCGCACAAGGCGGCGCGTCCGACCACCACCGCGTAACAGGTTGAATCCGACATGACGACTTATGTAAAAGACGCGCACGAAGCGCACGACGACCACGAGCACCACGACAGCGGTTCGCAAACCGTGTTGGGCTTCTGGTTCTACCTGATGACCGACTGCATCCTGTTCGCCAGCGCGTTCGCGGCTTACGCCGTGCTGTTCCGCAATGTGGCGGAAGGCGTGTCCGGCAAGGAGATCTTCGATCTGCAATACGTGCTGGTGGAGACCGCGGCGCTGCTGCTGTCTTCCATCACCTACGGCTTTGCGATGATCGCCGGTCAGAAGGGCAATAAATCCGCGGTGCTGGGCTGGCTGGGCATGACCTTCCTGTTCGGCGCCGCCTTCATCGGC
This sequence comes from Chromobacterium sp. HL1, assembly GCF_057418835.1. Lineage (NCBI taxonomy): Bacteria > Pseudomonadati > Pseudomonadota > Betaproteobacteria > Neisseriales > Chromobacteriaceae > Chromobacterium > Chromobacterium sp. HL1. Next base: position 3,817,198 of record NZ_CP162399.1, on the reverse strand, counting down.
CTGGAAATCAACGAGTTCCACCACCTGATCTCCGAGGGCCACGGCCCGCAGGTCAGCGCCTTCCTGTCGGCCTTCTTCGGCCTGGTGGGCCTGCACGGCCTGCACGTGACCGCCGGCCTGATCTGGATGGCGGTGATGATGGTGGAAGTGGCCAAGACCGGCCTGACCGGCCGCGCGATGACGCGTCTGAACTGCCTGTCGCTGTTCTGGCACTTCCTCGACATCGTGTGGATCTGCGTGTTCACCGTCGTCTACCTGAAAGGAGCCATGGGATGAGCCAGGCACATGAACACGCCGCGCACGGCAGCGTGAAAAGCTATCTGATCGGCTTCCTGCTGTCGGTGGCGCTCACCGCCATTCCGTTCTGGATGGTGATGGGCGGCGCCTTCACGCCGCAGGCGACGGCGATCGGCATCTTCGCGCTGGCGGTGGTGCAGATCGTGGTGCATCTGAAGTATTTCCTGCACCTGGACTTCAGCAAGGAGGGCAAGCTCAACACCTTCTCCTTCCTGTTCACCGGCATGGTGATCGTGCTGCTGGTCGGGCTGTCGATCTGGATCATCTACACCGCCGACGCGCTGATGATGCGCTGAGGCGGGTTTGAGAGAGACCGTCTTGACATTCAAGCGCTATCTGCAGGTGACCAAGCCGGGCATCATCTTCGGCAACCTGATCTCGGCCGTCGGCGGTTTTCTGCTGGCGGCCCAGGGCCGGGTTGACTGGAGCTTGCTGCTGGCCACCCTGGCCGGCCTCTCGCTGGTGGTGGCGTCCGGCTGCGCGATCAACAACTGCATAGACCGGGACATCGACGCCAAGATGGCCCGCACCCGCAAGCGGGTGCTGGTCACCGGCGCGATGAGCGCGCGGGCGGCGCTGGCTCATGGCCTGCTGCTCGGCCTGGCCGGCTTCTACGCGCTGTGGCGCTGGACCAATCCGCTGGCCTTCGGCTGCGTGCTGTTCGGCTTCGTCATCTATGTGGGGGTGTACAGCCTCTATATGAAGCGCCATTCGGTGTACGGCACCCTGGTGGGCAGCTTGTCCGGCGCGGTGCCGCCGGTGGCCGGCTACTGCGCGGTGACCGGCCGTTTCGACGCCGGCGCGGCCATCCTGCTGCTGATGTTCTGTCTGTGGCAGATGCCGCATTCCTACGCCATCGCTATCTTCCGTCTGCAGGATTACCAGGCGGCGGGGATTCCGGTGCTGCCGGTGGTCAAGGGCATTTCCAGCGCCAAGCGCCAGATCGTGCTCTACATCCTGGCCTTCGGCGCCGCCACCGCGATGCTGGCTTTCGGCGGCTACGCCGGCTACGGCTATCTGGCGGTGGCCGGGGCCACCAGCCTGTGGTGGCTGAAGATGGCCTTGTCCGGCTACAAGCGCAGCATCGACGACCGCGTCTGGGCGCGTCAGCTGTTCTTCTTCTCCATCGTCACCATCACCGCGCTGTCGGTGATGATGGCGGTGGATTTCCGGCAGCCGGAGCGGCAGCAACTGGCCGGGCTGAGCGCGTCAGCGCAGTCCTGAACGCCAGCAAGCCAAGACAAAGCGCGGGCCGCGGCCCGCGCTTTTTTCATGGCTGAGCGGCTAGAGGCCGATCAAGCCTCGTCGGCCGCGACGCTGGCCAGCAGCTGGTCGGCGGCGACGATGTCGCCCACCCGGCAATGCAGCGCGCTGACGACGCCGGCGCGCGGCGCGTAGATGCGGTTTTCCATCTTCATCGCCTCGACCACGGCCAGCACCTGATTGGCCTCCACCCGCTCATTGACCGCCACCGGCAGCGCCACCACCGTGCCCGGCATCGGCGAGGCCACCCGCTGGCCGGCGTCGGCGTCCGCCTCGGCGGCTTCCGGCTGCTCCGCTTGCAAGCGCAGCCGATGGCCGGCCACCGTCAACTCCATGTCGTCGCCGCAGGGGAGGGCGCTCCATTGCCGCCCGTCCACCTCGCCGCGCCACAGCTCGCCGTCGCGGCGCAGTTCCACGCGCAGGCTCCGCTCCGCCACCGCCGCGCGGACCTGGGCGCCTGAGCGTTCCAGCAAGCGCGCCTGCCAGCGCGAGGCGCCGGCGCGATAGCTCAGCCGGCCCAAGGGCGCGTCCGGGTCCAGCGCGGCGCGGTCGTGCGGGCCGATGCCGCCCTGCCAGGGCGAGGACGATTCGACGCAGGCCAGGGTCAGTTCGACGGCGGCGGCGCAGGCGGCGGCCTCGGCCAGCGGCGCGGCTTCCGGCGCGGCGGCGAGCTGGTCGACCAGATGGGTGTCCAGCTGGCCGGCCCGCACCCGCGGCTCGCGCAGCAGCCGCTCGATGAAGCCCAGATTGGTGCTCAGGCCCGGCAGCGCGGTGTCGCGCGCGGCGGCTTGCAGCGCGTCCAAGGCCGCGGCGCGGCTGCCGCCGTGGGCGATCAGCTTGGCCAGCATCGGGTCGTAGAAAGCCGGCACCTCGCCGCCGTCGCCGTCGAAAGCCGCGTCCACGCGGCAGCCTTGCGGCCAGCGCGCCAGCAGCGCCATGCCCGGCATGGGCGCGAACTCGCGCAGCGGGTCTTCGGCGTAGATCCGGCATTCGATGGCGTGGCCGTCGGCGCGGATCTCCTCCTGGCGCAGCGGCAGGGCTTCGCCGGCGGCGACGCGCAGCTGCCACTCCACCAGGTCCAGTCCGGTGACGGCCTCGGTGACCGGGTGCTCCACCTGCAAGCGGGTGTTCACCTCCAGGAAATAGAACTGGCCGTCCGGCGCCAGGATGAATTCAAAAGTGCCGGCGTTTTGGTAGCCGATGGCCGCCGCGCCGCGCACCGCGGTGTCCAGCAGCGCGGCGCGGGTGGCGGCCGGCATCGCGCAGGCCGGGGCCTCCTCGATGATTTTCTGGTGGCGGCGCTGCAAGGAGCACTCGCGTTCGAACAGATGCGCCACATTGCCGTGTCGGTCGCCGAACACCTGCACTTCCAGATGGCGCGGCCGCGCGATATAGCGCTCCACCAGCAGCCGGCCGTCGCCGAAGCTGGAGCGGCCGACGCGCACCGCGGCGTCCACCGCCTCGCGCAGCGCGGCTTCTTCCCACACCACTTGCATGCCCTTGCCGCCGCCGCCGGCCACCGGCTTGAGAATGACCGGATAGCCGATCTCGGCGCAGCTCTCCAGAATCAGTCCGTAGGACTCGGTGGCTTCCGCCGAGCCCGGCGTCACCGGCACGCCCGCCGCTGCCATCAATTGGCGCGCGCGCGCCTTGTCGCCCATCTGGGCGATGGTGTCGGCGTCGGGGCCGATGAAGACCAGGCCGGCGGCGGTCACCGCGCGGGCGAAGTCGGCGTTTTCCGACAGGAAGCCGTAACCGGGATGGATGGCCTCGCAGCCGCTGTCCAGCGCCGCGGCGATGATGGCCTCGCCGTTCAGATAGCTGGCGCTGGCCGGGGCCTCGCCTATCCAGCGCCGCTCCGCGGCCCCTTCCAGGTGCGCGGCGCCGGCGTCGGCCGTGGAGTAGACGGCGACATGCTCGATGCCGAGCCGCCGGCAGCTGCGGGCGATGCGGCGCGCGATCTCGCCGCGGTTGGCGATCAAAATTCGTTTGAACATGGTGTTTACATCCTGAATACGCCGAAGCGGGTGTCTTGGACCGGGGCGGCGGCGGCCAGCGCCAGGCTGAGCGCCAGCCATTCTCGGGTCTGGGCCGGGTCGACGATGGCGTCCACCCACATGCGGGCCGCCACGTACAGCGCCTGGCCCTGGCGCTCGTAGGCGTCGCGGATCGGCCGCTTGAAGCTTTCCTCTTCTTCCGGCGTCCAGGCCTTGCCCTGTTTTTCCAATTGCTCGGCGCGGATCAGCGCCAGCACCGTTGCCGCCTGTTCGCCGCCCACCACCGTGGTCTTGGCGTTGGGCCACATCGCCATCAACTGCGGGCCGATGGCGCGGCCGCACATGGCCAGATTGCCGGCGCCGTAGCTGCCGCCGATCAGGATGCTGAACTTGGGCACGCGGGCGCAGGAGGCGGCGTTGACCATCTTGGCCCCGTGTTTGGCGATGCCGCCGGCCTCGTATTCCGCGCCCACCATGAAGCCGTTGATATTGTGCAGGAACAGCAGCGGAATGCCGCGTTGGGCGCAGAGTTCGATGAAGTTGGCCGCTTTTTGCGCGCTTTCCGAGAACAGCACGCCGTCGTTGATCAGCACGCCCACCGGATAGCCGCCGATGTGGCCGGTGCCGCACAGAATGGTGGCGCCGAAACGGGCGCGGTATTCGGCGAAGGCGGAGTCGTCCAGCAGCCGGGCCAGGATTTCCCGCGCCGGAATATGCTCGCGCGGGTTGGCGCTGACGATGCCGGCCAGTTCCGCCGGATCGTAACGCGGCGGCCGCGGCGCTTGCGGCGGCGCGCACTGCCGGCCGCGGCCGCGGCGCGCGACGATGTCCCGCATCAGCCGCAGCGCGTGTTCGTCGCTGAGCGCGTAGTGATCCGCCACCCCGCTGTCGCGGGTGTGCACATCGGCGCCGCCCAGGGTTTCCGCGTCCACGATCACGCCGGTGGCGGCGCGCACCAGTTGCGGGCCGCCCAGGAAGATGGAGCCGTTGCCGCGCACGATGATGGTTTCGTCGCTCATCGCCGGGATGTAGGCGCCGCCGGCGGTGCAAGAGCCGAGCACCGCCGAGATCTGCGGCAGGCCCAGCGCCGACATCTCGGCGATATTGCGGAAGATGCGGCCGAAGTGCTGCTCGTCCGGGAAGATGTCTTCCTGCAAGGGCAGGTAGACTCCGCCGGAATCCACCAGATAGAGGCAGGGCAGGCCTTGTTCACGGGCGATCTGCTGGGTGCGCAGATGCTTGCGCAGCGTCAGCGGGTAATAAGTGCCGCCCTTGACCGAGGCGTCGTTGGCGAACACCGCCACCGCGTGGCCGGCGACGATGCCGATGCCGGTGACGATGCCGGCGCAGGGCACCGCGTGCTCGTACACGTCGTGGGCGGCCAACTGGCCGATCTCCAGAAAGGGCGTGCCGGGGTCCAGCAGCAGGGATAGGCGTTCGCGCGGGGACAGCTTGCCCTTGGCCGCTTGCTTGGCGCGCGCCTCCGGGCCGCCGCCTTGCAAGGCGGCGTCGCGGGCGGCGGCGATGCGCTCGCGCAGCTGGCGGTAGGCTTCGGCGTTGCGTTCAAACGTCTCGCCGGAGGCGGGAACGCGGGATTCGATACGGGACATGGAAGAGCTTCCTCGATTCAGGCGGCGCGCGCGCGCACCTTGAACAGCACTTGCGACAGGGTCAACAGGCCCAGGGCGGCCACTGCCAGCGTCCAGGCGCCGTCGTGATGCAGCAGCACCGAGACGGTGGCGGCGATGCCGGCCAGCCCCTGCTGCAGGAAGCCGCACAGCGCCATCGCGTGCGCGCCGTGCTCCTTGGCGTCGCTGACGGCGGTGGCCATGCTGTTGGGGAACAGCACCGCCTGGCCGAAAATGGTCAGGCAGTAGAGGCCGATGAACAGCCACAGGCCGGGCAGACGCTCCAGCAGGCCCAAGTGCCAGCCCAGCAGCATGGCCAGCGTGGCCGCGGCCAGCAGCGCCGCGCCGGCGCGCATCAGGCGCAGCCCGCCCACGCGGGCCACCAGGCGGTTCACCACCATGGCGCCGCTGAAATAGGACAGGCCGATCAACAGTCCGACGTTGCCGAAGCCGGCCACCGCCAGGCCGAAGTGCTCCTGAAACACGAAGGGGCTGACCTCTTGCAAGGTCACCGTGGTGGCGAAGCCCAGGCCGCCGGCGCAGGCCGGCCACAGAAAGCCGGGCCGGCGCAGAATGCTCCAGTACGGGCTGGGGCCGGAGGCCGCGGCGGCCGGGCGGCCGGCTTGCAGCGGCAGGCCCATGGTCAGCAGCGCCGCTACGGCGCCGGTGACCGCCATCAAGGCGAAGCCGGCTTCCCAATGACTGTATTTGCCGATCAGGCCGCCGATGAACTGGCCGCCGCCCAGCGCGGTGATGAAGGCGATGGAGAGCACGGACAATTTGCGCGCCAGATTGTCGCCGCGCCAGTGATCGCGCACGATGATGCGGGCGATGATGGCCGCGCCGCCGCCGGCGATGCCCTGCGCCACCCGTAGCGTCAGCAGCTCCGCGGCGTTGGACACGAAGGCGAGCAGCAGGCTGCAGACCACGAACAGCGCCAGCGAAATCAGCAGCGGTCCGCGCCGGCCCCAGCGGTCGGCCGCCGAGCCCCAGAACAGCACCGGCAAGGCCGCGCCCACCACATAGCCGGAAATCGACATCTCCACCAGGCTCTGGCTCATCGCCAGCTCCCGCATCACCGCCGGCAGCGAGGGCAGATACACGGTGGTGGCCATCTGCGCCATGAACACGATCAGGCAGGCCAGCGCCATCAGCCGGCCGGCCGGCTGCGCCAGCGCCGCGGGCGGCGCGGTCAGGGTTTTCTCATTCATGGGCGGCTCGCAACTGATTGAGGCAGGCGGCGAAGCGCTCGATCTCCTGCGTCGTCATATTGGCGCGGATCATGATGCGCAGGCCGGCGCGGCCCTTGGCGATCACCGGGAAGAAGATGGGCGAGGTGTAGAAACCGTCTTCCAGCAAGCTCTTGGCGTAGAAGATGGTGTTTTCCTCCGAGCCGATGGAGACGAAGCGGATGGGCAGCGGTTCGCCGCTATTGTCCGAGGCCACATGCTGGTCGAACAGGCGGATATTGTCCTGCAGCCGTTGTTGCAGACGCGGCAGCTCCTCGGAGCGGTGAATGGCCGCCGACTGGATGATGGCGCCCAGGCCGGCGGTGTTGATGCGTTGCGACCAGGTCACCGGCCCGCCGAAGCGGGTGGCCAGCTTGCGGCGCTGGGCGTCGTGGCGCGGGCCCAGGAAGATGGCGCCGCCGGACGCGCCGAAGCCCTTGTTCAGCGAGGTGACGATCAAGGTGCGCTCATTGATGCCGCCCATGGTTTCCAGCACCAGGCCGCGGCCGTGGCGGCCCAGCGTGGACAGGCCGTGGGCTTCGTCGAAGAACAGGAACAAACCGTATTTGTCCTGCAACGCCAGCAGCTCCGGCACCGGAGCCATGCCGCCGGTGCTGTAGACCCCGTCGGCGACATAGGCCACGCGCGCATGGGTCTTGCACAGGTCTTCCAGCGCGTTCAGATCGTTGTGGCGTATGGTCTGGATCTCGGCCTCGTCGGCGCAGATCGGCTTCATCATGTTCAGGCAGAAGTGGGCGTTCTTGTCGAACACCATCAAGGGCGGCACGTCTTCGGTCAGCGCGCCGGAGGCCAGCAGGGGCAGGGCGGCCGCGGCGGCGGCGGCGCAGGACGGCACGGTCAGCGTTTCCGCGTCCACCAGCTCCGCCAGCGCGTCCTCTGCCTGTTGCAGGATGTCGAACTGCACCCGGATGCGCGAAATCGAGGTGTTCAACGAGCCGGTGTTCAATACCGCGTCCGCCGCCGCCTGCAGAATGTCCGGGTGCGAGTCCAGGCCCAGATAGGAATAGGACGACATATTGACGAAGCGCTTGCCGTTGGCCACCGCCTCATGGCGGCCGTCGCCCAGGTTGCGGGTGACGATATTGGCCAGGCCGGCCTGGGTGGTGATGTCCCAGAAGCTGTTGCTCAACTGGATGGCTTTTTTGATATTGGCGTGTTGATGCATGTTTCCCCCCTCGTATGGTTTGACGGCGGCCGTCAAGGCCGCCTCGTCCGGCCTATACCCGTTCCAGAATCAGCGCCAGGCCCTGTCCCACGCCCACGCACATGGTGCACAGCGCGTAGCGCTTGCCGCCGGCCTGCAGCTGCGCGGCGGCGGTCAGCGCCAGCCGGCTGCCGCTCATGCCCAGCGGGTGGCCCAGCGCGATGGCGCCGCCCTTGGGGTTCACCCGTTCGCAATCGTCGGGCAGGCCCAGCGCGCGGGTGACCGCCAGCGCCTGGGCGGCGAAGGCTTCGTTCAGTTCGATGACGTCGATGTCCTCGATGCCGAGGCCGGCCTGGCGCAGCGCCTTGCGGCTGGCCTCGATCGGGCCCGCGCCCATGATGCGCGGCGCGATGCCGGAGCTGGCCGAGGCCAGCACCCGCGCGCGCGGACGCAGGCCGTGGCGTTGCGCCGCCGCGGCCGAGGCGATGATCATCGCCGCCGCGCCGTCGTTGACGCCGGAGGCGTTGCCGGCGGTGATGCTGGATTCCGGGCCGAACAGCGCCTTGAGCTTGGCCAGCTCCTCCAGAGAGGTCTGGCGCGGATGCTCGTCGCGGCTGACGATCAGCGGGTCCTGCTTGCGGCGCGGGATCGTCACCGGGACGATCTCCTCGGCGAAGAAGCCGGTTTCCAGCGCGGCGAAGTAACGCTGCTGGCTGCGCAGCGCGAAGGCGTCCTGATCCTGGCGGCTGACGCCGAATTCGCGCGCCACGTTCTCCGCCGTGGCCGGCATGGTGTCCACGCCGTATTGTTTCTCCATCGCCGGATTGACGAAGCGCCAGCCTATGGTGGTGTCGTAGATCTGCATGTCGCGGCCGAAGGCTTTGTCCGATTTCGGCATTACGAAGGGCGCGCGCGACATGGACTCCACGCCGCCGGCGATCAGCAGCTCGGCCTCGCCGGACTTGACGGCGCGCGCCGCCAGCGCCACCGCGTCCAGGCCGGACGCGCACAGGCGGTTCACGGTCAGGCCCGGGACGCTCTCCGGATAGCCGGCCAGCAGCAGGCTCATGCGGGCCACGTTGCGGTTGTCCTCGCCGGCCTGGTTGGCGCAGCCCAGGATCACTTCGTCTATCGCCGCCGGGTCCAGGCCCGGATTGCGCTCCAGCAACGCGCGCAGCGGCGCCGCGGCCAGATCGTCGGCGCGCACGCCGGACAAGGCGCCGCCGAAGCGGCCGATAGGGGTGCGCACGGCGTCGCAGATGAAAGCGTCGGTCATCGCGGTCTCCTCTCAGCTCAAGCTGGTTTGCGGTTGCAACAGCGCGGACAGCAAATCGCGCGCGGCGTCGATCTCGTCGGCGCAAACGTGGTGGGGCATGTCCGGGTAAACGCGGAAATCCACCTCGGCGCCGGCGCGGCGGAAGGCCTCGGCGCTGCGTTCGATGCGCTCCAGCGGCATCCAGCTGTCGCTGTCGCTGGTGCCGAAGAAGGCCGGGAAGTCCAGCGCCGCGGACGGCGCGCCCCAGGCCGCCTCGTCGGGGCCGAACAGGCCGCCGGAGAAGGCGATCAGCCCGCCTATCGGGCGTGGGCGGCGATAGATGAACTCGGCGGCCAGGCAAGCGCCCTGGGAGAAGCCCATCAGCACGATCCGGCTGTCGGCGAAGCCGTAGCCGCGCAGTTCCTCGATGGTGGCCTCGACGCAGTCCAGCGCCTGGTCCAGCGAGGGCTGATTGCTGTCCAGCGGCGCCATGAAGCTGTGCGGATACCAGGTGCGGTCCTTGGCGATGGGCAGAATGTAGGCGACGTCGGCCAGGTCGATGGCCTCGCCGTTCTTGTAGGCGTCCTGGGCGCTCTGGCGGCGGCCGTGCAGCAGCACCACGGCGAGCTTGGCCTGGTTCAGCGGCGCGCCGTAGATTTCCAGGCCGTGTTCTTTATGCGGATTGGGATCGATCGTGCTCATGTAATGTGTCCTTTAGTGGATGCCCAGAATTTGCTTGGCTTCGGCGGGGGAGGCGATCTCGCGGCCGACTTCGCCGGCCAGGCGCGCCAGGCGTTCCACCAATTGGGCGTTGTCTCGGGCCAGTTCGCCGTAGCGGTAATAGACGTTGTCTTCCAGGCCGGTGCGAACATGGCCGCCCAGCAGCAGGGTGTGCAGATTGATCGCCAGCTGGTGTTTGCCTATGCCCAGCGCCGACCACACGCTGTCCTGCGGAATGCTTTCGACGAAATGCAGCAGGTTTTTGCAGGTGGCGGCCGCGCCGCCCTGTATGCCCATGGCGAAGCTGAAGCACAGCGGGCCGCTCAGATAGCCGTCTTCCTGCAGTTTCAGCGCCTCGCCGATGATGCCCTGGTGATAGACCTCGATCTCCGGCTTGGCGCGGTATTCGCGGATGTCCAGCGCCAGCGCGCGGGCAAGTTCAGGCGGATTGATGAAGGGCTTGCTGCCGTGGTTGACCGAGCCGCAGTTGAAGGAGGCGATGTCCGGACGGAAGGACAGATGGTTCCAGGCTTCCTTCTTCTCCAGCTGCGGCGGCAGATTGAGGCCGGAGGTGCTCAGATTGATCAGGATGTCGCAGCGCTCGCGAATGCGGCGGACGATATCGCCGTAGATGTCCGCGTCGTAGCTGGGCGTGCCGTCCGGGTTGCGGGCGTGGATGTGGACCACCGAAGCGCCGGCGTTCCAGCATTCATAGGCGGCCTGGGCGATTTCTTCCGGCGAAAACGGCACGCCGGGATGTTTCTGCCGGCTGGTGATGCCGCCGTTGACGGCGGCGGTGATGATGAGTTTTTGCATGGTGGGAACGCTCATGTGAATGAAAGAGGAAAAAGCTGCGGTGTTCAGATCTTGTCGCCGACGGGCGCGGTTTGCGGCTGCGCGGCGGCGTCCGGGCGCTTGGACACCAAATAAATGCCGACGCCGATCAGCACGCCGCCGATCAGCTCATGCAGCGACAGCGAATAGCCGAAGGCGGCGAAGGAAATCAGGGTGGCGAACAGCGGGGACAGAAACAGGAAACCGCTGGTGCGCACCGCGCCGCCCAGATCCAGCGCCATGAACCACAGCGCCATCGCGCCGGTGGTGGCCGGCAGCGCCAGCCACAGGAAGGCGGCCAGCACCCGCTCGCTGTGAGGCAGTGTCGGGACTTCGCCGCCGGCCCAGGCCAGCAGCGCCAGGCAGGCCGAACCCACCAGCATCTGCCAGAAGGTCAGCGCCCAGACGTTGATCACGATGCGGCTGCCCTTGATCACCAGCGTGGATGCCGCCCAGCAGGCCGCGCCGCACAGCACCAGCGCGTCGCCGGCGCCGAAGCCGTCCAGCTTGTTCAGGCCGATGCAGACGGCGACGCCGAAGAAGGCCAGGACCAGGCCGACGGCGGCCAGAGAGTGGATTTTTTCCTTCAGCGCCAGCCGCGACATCAAGGCCACGATCAGCGGGGTGCAGGCCATCAGGATGGCGGCCTTGGCCGGGGTGGTGCTGCGCAGCCCGATATTGAGAAAGCCCATCGATCCGGCGGTCTGCAACAGGCCGATCAAGGCCAGCACGCCCCAGGGGCGAGGGCGGACGAAGGCGCGCGGATAGCGGAAGCGCTGCCACAGCAGAATGGGCACGATGCCGGCGGCGGCGGCGGTGAAACGCGCCACCGCGGCCCACAAGGGCGGCATTTCCGACAACACGATCTTGGAGGTGGGAAAGGTGGAGCCGAACAGAAAGGTGGCGGCCAGAATCAGCAGCCAATAGCGTTTGGCGTCGTAGTTGGGATGGGACATGGTCACCTGGCCAGACGGCGGTTTCAATAGCCATTTATCATATTGAAACGGTTTGGTTCAGGCTTCTTGTAAGCGGACAATTGCTGCTTCAAAACGGACAATCATGCTGCGCTGCGGCAAAGCCGTGTCGGCGCGCGGGTCCGCGGGGCGGAAAAGAGACGGTTCAAAGCCTCGCTCTTGTCGGCGGGGCTTTGAACCGCGGATGGGATCAGGAGAAGTACTGGCTGGGGGCCGCGTTCATGATGCGGCGGAACATGGAGGAAAACGCGCCGGGCGTTTCATAACCCAGATCGGAGGCGATCAGGGTCACCGGCTCGCCGGCGCCCAGCCGCGGCAGCGCCGAGATCGCGCACACTTGCTGACGCCAGTACAGATAAGACACGCCCAGCTCCTGCTGGAACAGCCGCGCCAGCGTGCGGCTGGACGCGCCCACCAGTTCCGCCCATTCGTTAAGCCCGCGCCGGTCGCCGGGATTGGCCAGAATCGCCGAGCACACCCGCTGCAAACGCTGATCGCTCAGCGGCGGCAGCGGCAAGGCCGTTTCCCCCGACCATTCGATTTCGTCGATCAGCACGTCCAGCAAGCGGCCTTCTTTTTGATCGGCGTGGGGAATGCCGCGCGTGCGCATCAGGCGGATGATGAGTTCCCGCATCAGCGGCGAAATGGCGATGGCTTTGGAGTGGCGCGGCAATTGCGCCAGATAGTGCGGGGACTGGATGTACAGGGTGCGCAGCGACACCGTGCCGCGGGCGCGCATGCTGTGCTCCACCGCGGGCGGCATCCAGACGCCGCGCTGCGGCGGCACCAGCCACAGACCGTCGGCGGTGGAGAGTTCCATCACGCCGGAAACGGCGAAAATCAGCTGGCCTTCGCGGTGTTGGTGGCGGCCGACTTGATGACCGCTGGGAAAGTCCTTGGACATGCTCCACGCGGCGAAGTCCGGTAGGACGGCGTTGGATTCTATGGCCATGCGCTTGCTTTCTTATTTGAGGGTAGCCCGGTTCCGCGCGGCTTGCGGCCCTGTTGTGCGGGCGTCTTCAGCCGTCGGTTCAGGCTCATGATACTGCAGCGCACAAAATATTCATACAGTATAAATTGTGTCTATTTCAATGCGAATGCCTTGGAGCGGCCGAGCCGCCCGCCGCAGGGACAAAAGAAAACACCGCGGCCGGAGGGCCGCGGTGCGCAGGAGGAGGGTTTAAGAAGAGCGATGCTTCGTCAGAAGCTCAGCCCAAAACCGCGCGCGTAGCGCAACGCGCCCGGCTGGCCGTTTTCGTCCAGCGCGTGGATGGCCACCGGCAGCTTGCCGCCGGGCGGGTTCGCGCCCAGCATCACGTCCACCAGCGCCGGCATGGACGGCCCGCGCAGGCCGTTCTCATAGCCGTAGTAGGCGTAGGTGGCCAGCGTGGCGTCGGCCAGATCGTCGTAATTGATCACGTCGTAAGGCGCGCGCAGGGTCACGTGGATCAGCTTCTTGCCTTGCCGCTTGGCGTATTCCATCGCATTGCGCATTTGCTGGGCCTCGCTGAGCGGCGGCGCGGACAGGCTGCGGGCGAAGCGGGTCCGGAGCGCGGGCAGGTCTTCCGCCACATTGAAGACCAGGGAACCGTTGCCGGCGGCCGGCGACGGCTCGGCCTGCAGGCTGCGCTTCATCCGCGGCGCGATGGCCGGCGCGTTGGGGTCGCCGTTGCGTTCCACCGGGCTGACGCCGGTGGCCAGGGTGCCGATGACGACCACGTCGGCCTGATCGATCGCCTGTTTCTGCGCTTCCCACGGCGTGGCGCTCAATTTGGCGCCGCTGACCTGGCGATAGCCCTTTTCATCGAAGCGGCGGCGCATCGCCTCGGCCTGTTCGCCCCAGGGCGTCAGGATGAAAATGCGCTGGCTGGGCGAGCGCAGCGGCAGCGCCGCGCCCTGATTGCGCAGCAGGGTGATGGATTGCCGGGTGATTTTAGCTTCCACCGCGCGATGCTCCGCGCCGCCTATGGTGCTCAGCGCCGGCAGCGGCTTGGCCTCGCCGGCCGGGGTGACCTCGTTGCGCAGCTTCATCGCCACGATGCGCCGCGCCGAGCGGTCTAGTTCGGCGCGGTCTATCCTGCCGTCCGCCACCGCGGCGGCCACCTGGTCTATCAATTGACGCAGCCGGCCGGCCTGCGCGGCGGTGCGGAACTCCGTGGGCATCAGCGCGATGTCCACATCGGCTTGGAACACCTTGATCACCGCGTCGGCCTGCTCGAAGAAATCGCTGATGCCCTTCATGTCCAGCGCGTCGGTGACGGTGACGCCCTGGTAGCGCATCTCGCCGCGCAGCAGATCGTGTTGGATTTTGCGCGACATCGTCGCCGGCGCGATCATGCGTTCGCCGTTGCGGGCGGTGATTTGGCTGCTGTCCAGCGCCGGGTACTGGATGTGGGCGGTCATGATCATCTCCGGCGGCTGGCCGGAGGCGATGGCCTGGCGGTAGGGCGCCAGGTCGATGGCGTAGGCGTCGGCGCGCGACTTGTTCACCACCGGCAGGCCGTAATGGGAGTCGGTGGCGGTGTCGCCGTGGCCGGGGAAGTGCTTGAAGGAGCCGATCACGCCTTGCTCGCGCATGCCCTGCGTCGTGGCCTGCCCCAGCAGGCTGATGGTGGCCGGATCGTCGCCGTAGGCGCGGACATTGATGACCGGATTGAGCGGATTGCTGTTGACGTCCACGTCCGGCGCGAAGTTGACGTTGAAGCCGACCGCGCGGATCTCGGCGGCCAGCACCCGGCCGGAGTCGCGGGCGAGGTTGCTGTCCCGCGTCGCCTGATAGGCGGCGCCCAGCGCCATATTGCCGGGAAAGCTGGTGGCCAGCGGGCGCGGCAGGCGGAAGACATTGCCGCCTTCCTGGTCCGAGCCGATCAGCAGGCCAACCGGGCTGTTCTGCGGCCGCGCCCGGCGGATCTGCTCGGACAGACGGCGGGTTTGCTGCAAATCGCTCAGATTGTTGGCGAACAGAATCACGCCGCCGATGGCGTTGTCGCGCAGCGCGCGGCTGGCGGCGTCCGGCAGTTCGGTCATGCCGGCGGTGCAGGCGGGCTGATCGTCCGGGCACCAGTAACGGAAGGCCATCATGATTTTCTGGCCGATCTTCTCGCGAACGCTCATCTGTTCGACGATGCGCGCGGCTTGCTGCTCGACGCTGGGCTGCTCAAGGCAGCCGCTCAGCAGCGCTGGCAACAGCATCAGCGCCGGCAGGCGCAGGGAAAGTGGTTTGGACATGGTTCAACCTTGTGCTGAAGTGGAGGCATCCGGAATGACGGGCAGGCCCGTCTTGCCGCTGGCGACGCAGGTCCGGCGGCGAGGCCGGACCTGCGGACAGCCGTGGAGGCTGGGATCTCTTTTTGTGAATATATTCATTTGTGAATGGTTTTTGTTAGTAATGAATTGCGCGTCGGACGCCCCTGCCAGGGCGCGCTCGGCGCGAAGAAGCGCTCGCCAAGACTAAAGCTTATGAAATTCAATTTTTGAAAAAGTTGCCTGCGGCGAGGAATTGCCTGGGGCTGTGTGACGCATCTACTTGATTGCTCGGCGTTTTTGTCTCAATGCTTGACCCTGGATCGGCTACGGGAGGATAATTCATGCCTTTTTTCAAACGCTTAGCGCGATGGCGGGCCGGCTGGCCGCCAACGCTGAGCGGCGATTGGCTTTCGGGTGGATAGGGATACGATGCAGGACAGCGGAGTGAAGCATTCTAGGGTTCAGGAGAGCGGCGGCCTGCCGTCGCGCCGGCTGTCGGTGGCGCCGATGCTGGATTGGACCGACCGTCACTACCGCTATTTCGCGCGTCAGATCACCCGGCATGCCTGGCTCTACACCGAGATGGTCACCACCGGCGCGCTGCTGCACGGCGACGTCGAACGCCATCTGCGCTTCGACGAGGCGGAGCACCCGCTGGCGCTGCAACTGGGCGGCAGCGAGCCGGCGGAGCTGGCGCGTTGCGCCAGGCTGGCGGCGGAATGGGGCTACGACGAAGTCAATCTGAACGTGGGCTGCCCGTCGGAGCGCGTGCAAAAGGGCGCTTTCGGTGCCTGTCTGATGGCCGAGCCGCAATTGGTGGCCGACTGCGTCAAGGCGATGCGCGACGCGGTGTCCATCGACGTGACGGTCAAGCACCGTATCGGCATCGATCGCATCGAGCATTACGATTATCTGCGCGACTTCGTCGAGCAAGTGGCGGACGCCGGCTGCCGCACCTTCATCGTCCATGCGCGCAACGCCATCCTCAAGGGCCTGAGCCCCAAGGAAAACCGCGAAATCCCGCCCCTGAAGTACGATTACGTCTACCGGCTGAAGCGGGAACGCCCGGATCTGGAAATCCTGATCAACGGCGGCGTCAAGAATCCGGCCGAGATCGACGAGCATCTGCGTCATGTAGACGGCGTGATGGTGGGGCGCGAGGCCTACCACAATCCCTGGCTGATGGCCGATTGGGACCAGCGCTACTACGGTGCCGGCGCCGCGCCGGAGCGTGAACAGGTGGTGGCCGCGATGATGCCCTATGTGGCGGCGCGCCTGGCCGAGGGCCACAAGACGCGCAATATCGCCCGCCACATCCTGGGCCTGTTCCAGGGCATTCCCGGCGCGAGAAACTGGCGGCGCATGCTGTCCGACGCCAAACTGCTGGACGGCGCCGACGAGCGTCTGCTGCAACAGGCCTTGGAAGCGACGCTGGGCGCCGCCCGCCGCGCGGAATCAACAGAATAAACCGCCTGGCCGCCGCGGCCAGGAACGGATTCGCGGCGCCGGGGTCTGCTGTAGCAAGGCGAGAGCGCTGTTCTTGCTGAGGCAGGGCCCGACGCCGCCATATTAAGAACGTGTTGACGATCCAAGGAGCAAGCGCGAGACAAGGCGGAAGCCGCGCGTGGCGCAAGAGCGTCTCGACGCCGCGTCAGCTCCCGCGAAGCGCTGCGGATCGTGAACAGGTTCCAAGTCGCGGGACTTCCCAAGGGGGAGCCCGCCATGGCGGCTTGCCGCCTTTTCTGTTCGCCATGCTGGTCATGGCCGTCTGGAGGTGAATCTGAATTGAAACCGCTGAAGCTTGTCCTATTGTCCTCCATCCTGTCGTCCGCCGTCTGGGCCGGACCCAAGGACGTCTTGCACATCTATAACTGGAGCGGCTCCTTGTCGGACGCCATCCTCCGCCAGTTCGAGAAAAGCTGTGATTGCCGCGTGGTGCAGAATTACTACGGCGACAATGAGGAAATGCTGGCCAAGCTGGCGGCCGGGGCCAAGGGCTACGATATGGTGTTTCCGTCCAGCTTCGTGATCGAGGCGATGAGCAAGCAGAAGCTGCTGCGGCCGCTGGATCACGCCAAATTGCCGAACCTGAAGAATGTCGACCCGGCCTATTTGTCCCAAAGCTACGATCCGGGCAACCGCTACACCGTGCCCACGGTGCTGTCGCTGACTTCGGTCGGCTACAACGCGGAGCGTCTGCAGAAACTGGGCATCGACCCGCACAGCTGGTCGGTGATCTTCGATCCCAAGGTGCTGCAAAAGATCAAGGGCAAGGTGACGGTGCTGGACAGCTCGCGCGAGGTGTTCGCCGCCGCGCTGTTCTACCTGGGCAAGAACCCCAACACCGCCAGCCAGGCCGATTATCGCGCGGCGCAGGCGGTGATCAAGCAGGCCAAGCCCTACTGGGCCACCTTCTCCAACGCCAGTTATCTGAAAGAGCTGGCGGTGGGCAATATCTGGGTGTCGCTGGGCTACTCCACCGAGTTCTTCCAGGCCGCCGAGGACGCGCGCCAGGCCAAGCGCCGCTTCCGCATCGCCAATGTGGCGCAGAAGGAAGGCAATGAGCTGGGCGTGGACACCATGGCGGTGCTGGCCAGCGCCAAACGCCCGGACCTGGCGCATCAGTTCATCAACTTCATGCTGGACGGCAAGAACGCCGCTCAATTGACCAATCTCAACGGCGCCACCAATCCGGTCAAGACCGCCGCGCCCTTTTTCCGCGCGGATTTGAAAAGCCATCCGGTGATCGATCCGACGCCGGACACCGTGAAAAAATGGACGGTGTTGCGCGAACTGACGCCGGCGGAGCGGCGCTCGCTGGCGCGGATGTGGACGGAAGTGAAGGTCAGCCGTTAAGCTTGTCTTTAATAGATATTCCGCAGCCCCGGCATCGTCGGGGCTGCGTCGCATTCGATGGAGTTCTCATGTTCGACAAATTAGTGATGGCCAGCAACAACGCCGGCAAGTTGAAGGAATTCGCCGCGCTGATGGCGCCGCTGGGCATACAAGTGATTCCGCAGGTGGAACTGCAAGTGCCGGAATGCCCGGAACCGCACCACACCTTCCTGGAAAACGCGCTGGAAAAAGCGCGTCACGCCAGCCGCGTGAGCGGCTTGCCCGCGCTGGCCGACGACTCCGGCATCTGCGTCGAGGCGCTGTCCGGCGCGCCGGGCGTGTACTCGGCTCGCTACGCCGGCGAACCCAAGTCCGACGCCGCCAACAACGCCAAGCTGGTGGCGGCGCTGCAGGGCGAGGCCAATCGCCGCGCCTGGTATTACTGCGTGCTGGTCTTGGTGCGCCACGCCGACGATCCGCAGCCGCTGGTGGCGGACGGCATGTGGTTCGGCGAAGTGCGCGACGAGGCGGCCGGCGCCGGCGGCTTCGGCTACGACCCGCATTTCTGGCTGCCGCAGCACGGCTGTAGCGTGGCGGAGATGGACGCGGCGGAGAAAAACCGCGTCAGCCACCGCGGCCAGGCGCTGCAAGCGCTGCTGGCCAAGCTGCGCGCGCTGGCATGAAGCGGGTCCCTTCGTTCAGCGCCCGGCCGGCGCGGCTGGAGCCGCAAGGAGCCGCGACGTGCAGGTGAGCAAGATTTCGCTGTCCGCGCTTGGGCTGGGCGGTCAAGTCGGCTTGAAAGAGCTGCCGCCACTGTCGCTCTACATCCACTTCCCGTGGTGCGTGCGCAAATGCCCGTATTGCGACTTCAACTCGCACGAGCCCAAGAGCGGCTTCGACGAGATGGCCTATGTCGACGCCTTGCTGCGCGATCTGGAATTCAGCCTGCCCGAGGTCTGGGGCCGTCCGCTGAGCAGCATCTTCATGGGCGGCGGCACCCCCAGCCTGTTCTCGCCTCAGGCGATGGACGCGCTGCTGGCCGGCGTGCGCGCGCGTATGCGGCTGCAGCCGGACGCGGAAATCACCATGGAGGCCAATCCCGGCACCTTCGAGGCCGAGCGTTTCCGCGGCTACCGCGAGGCCGGCATCAACCGGCTGTCCATCGGCATCCAGAGCTTCAAGCCGGCGCATTTGCAGGCGCTGGGCCGCATTCACGACGGCGAGGAAGCGCGTCGCGCCATCGACATCGCGCTGAGCCACTTCGACAACGTCAATCTGGACCTGATGTACGCGCTGCCGGGGCAGACCCTGGACGAAGCGCTGGCCGATCTGGACACCGCGCTGTCCTACGGCATCACCCATCTGTCCGCCTACCATCTGACGATAGAACCCAACACCCTGTTCGCCGTGGAGACGCCGCGCAATCTGCCGGACGACGAAGTCTCCGCCGACATGCAGGAGGCGATAGAAGCCCGGCTCGCCGCCGCCGGCTTCGAACATTACGAGACCTCGGCCTTCGCGCGGCCGGGCCGCCGCGCGCGCCACAATCTCAACTACTGGCAGTTCGGCGACTATATCGGCATCGGCGCCGGCGCCCATGGCAAGATCAGCAGCCATGCCGGCATCGTGCGCCAGATGCGCTACAAGCAGCCGGCCGCCTACCTGCAGGCGGTGGCCGAGGGCAAGCCCTTGCAAAACAGCCGCAAGGTGGGGCGGAGCGAACTGCCCTTCGAATTCATGATGAATCTGCTGCGGCTGACCGAAGGCTTCGAATTGCGCCTGTTCCAGGAGCGCACCGGCCTGCCGCTGTCCGTCATACAATCCGCCTTGACGCAAGCCGAGGCGCAAGGCCTGATCGCGCGCGACGCCGTGATGTTGCGGCCCACGCTCAAGGGCCAGCGTTTCCTCAATGATTTATTAACCCTGTTCCTGAAAGAAGGAGATGAATAATGGCTAAGGAAATCATCCACACCGACAAGGCTCCGGCCGCCATCGGCGCATACTCGCAAGCCGTGAAAGCCGGCAACACCGTTTACCTGTCCGGCCAGATCCCGCTGGACCCGGCCACCATGAACGTGGTGGAAGGCGGTTTTGCCGCTGAAACCCATCAAGTGTTCAAGAACATGAAGGCCGTGTGCGAAGCCGCCGGCGGCAGCCTGGACCAGATCGTCAAGCTCAACGCCTATCTGACCGACCTGTCCAATTTCGCCACCTTCAACGAAATCATGGGCCAGTACTTCAGCCAGCCCTTCCCGGCGCGCGCCGCCGTCGGCGTGGCCAGCCTGCCCAAGGGCGTGCTGGTGGAAGCGGAAGCGGTTCTGGTGCTCTGAGCGCCAACTGCTCCAAATGTCAGACCACAAGGCGGCCCAGGCCGCCTTTTTTCATGTTAACTATCCGGACTCCTCATCTTAAGCCGTGGAGGTCGCATGAGAGTCCGGATCGCGCTATTGCTATTGCTGCCGGGCCTGGCCTGGGCCCAGGTTTACAAATGTCGGAGCGCGGACGGCCGGCTGGCCTACAGCGATCGGGCTTGCGCCGACGGCGGCGCGGCGGAAACCTTCCAGCCGCCGCCGCTCAATGTGGTGGAGCAAGACGAGAGCCAGCGCCGCGAGGCGGCCAAGTACCAGGACCAAGGCCGGCGCTGGGCCGCCGACGAGGCGCGCGAGGCTAGGAGGCGCCAGGCGCAGCAACGCCGCGACGAGCGCGCGCAGGCGCGGGAACTGGACAAAGTGCGCCGCCGCTGTCATGGTCTGGAGCTTCAGCAACGGCGCTTGCGGCAGTCCGCGGCGGCGGCGCCGGCCAGGAAATCCCTGGCCGAGCGCTTGGCCGGCGTGGAAGAGAAACTGGCCGCGGCGGCGTGTCATCGATTCCAGGAGGGGGCATGAGCGGGTATTCGTTCGAATTGGTCAATGTGTTCGCCGAGGAGCGCTTCGGCGGCAATCCGCTGGCGGTGTTCACCGACGCCAGCGGGCTGGACGAGCGCGAGATGCAGCTCCTGGCCAGACAGATGAATCTGTCGGAAACCGTATTCCTGTTTCCGGACGGCGAAGCGGCGGCGCGCTTGCGCATCTTCACGCCCAGCCAGGAGCTGCCCTTCGCCGGCCATCCCACCCTGGGCGCGGCGGCGGTGCTGCACTGGCGCGGCGAACTGGATTCCCGCTTTCAGTTGCGCACCAATGCCGGCCTGATCCCCATCCTCCACAGCGACGGCGTTTACACCTTGCGGGCGAATCCGCCAAGCGCGCGCGACGCCGGCCTCAGCCGCGTCCAGGCCGCGGCGATGCTGGGGCTGGACGAGGAGGACATCGCGCTGGAGCCGACATGGGTGGACACCGGCAGCGAACAATTGCTGATCCGCGCCGCCAGCGCCGGCGCGGTGCTGCGCGCCCGGCCGGTGCACGCCTTGCTGGTGCACGACGCCACCTTGCGGCCGGGGCGCAGCGTCGCCTATCTGTGGCATGAGGACGGCGGCGTCGCCACCGTGCGGCTGTTTTTCGAACAGCAGGGCGCGGTGCTGGAAGATCCCGGCACCGGTTCGGCCTGCGCCAATCTGGGCGGCTGGTGCGCGCTCAACGGTCTGGGGCCCTTGCAGTGGCGGGTGGAGCAGGGCGCGGCGCTGGCGCGGCCCAATGTGCTGCATCTGCAAGTGGACGCCGCGGGCGATATCCTGGTGGGCGGGCGGGTGTTGCGGATAGGCCGCGGCGAGATCTCCCTGTGAGTTGCATCGTCCCTCGTTTCCATTCTTGACGTCGGCATTGGCTGTTGGCATCCTAGAGCCGCTGCTCCAAACCAACGTTTCTTTTCGGCGCGCCGGCGGTTCCGGGGCGGCGTTCAGATAATTAAAAGGCCGCTGCGGCCGCCCGTTCGCGGCGCGGCCTCGCGGTCCGATTCGCGAGGAAATCAAGATGAGCAAATTCGCCAAAGCCGCCTGCCTGGCGTCCGCGCTGGGCCTGTTCAGCCATATGGCGCTGGCCGACAGCGCCGCCGGCGTCTGGAAGACGATAGACGACGAAAGCAAGCAGGCCAAGGCCCTGGTGCAGATCACCGAAAGCGCCGGCGGCGAGCTGAACGGCAAGATCATCAAGCTGTTCGCCAATCCGGAAGCGGTGTGCGACAAGTGCGAAGGGGACCGCAAAGGCAAGCCGGTTAACGGCATGCAAATCCTGTGGGGCCTGAAGAAGGACGGTGCCGAGTGGGGCAGTGGCAAAATCCTGGATCCCAAGTCCGGCAAGATCTACACCTCCGGCGCCAAGCTGATCGAAGACGGCAAGAAGCTGCGCGTGCGCGGCTACATCGGCCCCTTCTTCCGTTCCCAGGTGTGGGAGCGCCAGTAAGCGCAAGGGCCGCGACGCGGCGCGCGTGAGCAAGGCGGAAGCGCGAACAGCTTCCGCCTTTTTCTTTATTGGGTACAATCGCTGCTGATGAGCTCCCTAATCGACCCCGCCAATCAGCCGCCGGCCGTGGCGCCGGCGCTGGCCAAGAAGCTGGAAAAGCTGGGCATACGCCGCCGTTTCGATCTGGTCCTGCATCTGCCGCTGCGCTATGAGGACGAGACCCATCTGTACGCCATCGCCGACGCGCCTTACGGCCAGGCGGTGCTGGTGGAGGGCGAGGTGATCGCCCATGAGATCCAGTTCCGACCGCGCCGCCAACTGGTGGCGCGCATCGAGGACGCCAGCGGCAGCCTGGTGCTGCGCTTCATTCATTTCTACCCCAACCAGGTCAAGCAATTCACCACCGGCAACCGGGTGCGCGCGCTGGGCGAGATCCGCCGCGGCTTCGCAGGCGACGAGATGGTGCATCCCAAGATCCGCGAAGTGGGCAACGGCGCGCCGCTGGCGGACAGCCTGACGCCCATCTATCCCACGGTCAACGGCCTGACCCAGCCGGCGCTGCGCAAGCTGATCCACGCCGAGCTGGACAGCCAGCCGCTGGGCGAGACGCTGCCGGAGGAGTTGGCAGCGCCGTTGCGGCTGACGCCGTTCGCCGAGGCGATCCGCCTGCTGCACCTGCCGACGCCGGACTACAGCGCCGGCCAGCTGGCCGATCCGGCCCTGCCGGCCTGGCAGCGGCTCAAATTCGACGAGTTGCTGGCGCAGCAGCTGTCGATGCGGCTGGCCTATCGCGCGCGCAGGCTGGGCCGCGCGCCGCCCTTGCGCGGCGACGGCGCCTTGAGCCGGGCGCTGGCCGAGCGCCTGCCGTTCACGCTGACCGGCGCGCAGCAGCGCGCCTTGGCGGAAGTCCGCGCCGACCTGACCCAGCCGCACCCGATGCACCGGCTGCTGCAGGGCGACGTGGGCAGCGGCAAGACCATCGTCGCGGCCCTGGCGGCGCTGACCGCGATCGAATCCGGCTACCAGGTGGCCTTGATGGCGCCGACCGAAATCCTGGCCGAGCAGCATTTCCTCAAGCTGTCCGCCTGGCTGGAGCCGCTGGGCGTCCCGGTGCGCTGGCTGGCCGGCAGCCTGCGCAAGAAGCAGAAACAGGAGGCGATGGCGGCCATCGCCAGCGGCGAAACGCGGCTGGCGGTGGGCACTCACGCGCTGTTCCAGGACGAGGTGGCTTTTGAGCGCCTGGGCCTGGTCATTGTCGACGAACAGCATCGCTTCGGCGTGGGCCAGCGGCTGGCGCTGAAAGAGAAGGGCGGCGAGCCGCATCAGCTGATGATGTCGGCGACGCCGATTCCGCGCACGCTGGCGATGAGCTTCTACGCCGACCTGGACGTGTCGGTGATAGACGAATTGCCGCCCGGGCGCACGCCCATCGTCACCAAGCTGATCAATAGCGCGCGCCGCGAGGAAATCGTCGCCCACGTGGCCAAGACCTGCGCCGACGGGCAGCAGGCCTACTGGGTGTGCCCGCTGATCGAAGAATCGGAAACCCTGCAATTGCAGACCGCGGTGGACACCCACCAGCAACTGACCGCCGATCTGCCGCATTTGGGCGTGGGCCTGGTGCACGGCCGGATGAAGGCGGACGAAAAGGCGGCGGTGATGGCGGCCTTCGCCCGCAACGAGCTGCAAGTGCTGGTGGCCACCACGGTGATCGAGGTGGGCGTGGACGTGCCCAACGCCAGCCTGATGGTGATCGAGCACGCCGAACGCATGGGCCTGGCCCAGTTGCATCAATTGCGCGGCCGGGTGGGGCGCGGCAGCGCGCGCAGCGTCTGCGTGCTGATGTTCGACAACCCCTTGTCGGACTTGGCCAAGGCGCGCTTGAAAGTGATTTACGAGAATGTTGACGGTTTCGAGATCGCGCGCCAGGATTTGCTGATCCGCGGCCCCGGCGAACTGCTGGGCGCGCGTCAGAGCGGCCTGCCCATGCTGCGTTTCGCCAACCTGGAAGAAGACCTGGAACTGCTGGAAGCGGCGCGCGAGCTGGCGCCCTTGCTGCTGGAGCGCCATCCGCAGGCGGTGGACGCTCATCTGGACCGTTGGCTGGCGGGGCGCGAACAGTTTCTCAAGGCTTGAGTGAGCCATGAATCGGGCAAAAAAAAGCGCCTCGGCTGGGGGGCTGAGGCGCAAAGGGATTGCTGCAAACAACAAAGGAGAAACCATGATGAAGCGAGCAAATATTAGCAATTTATAAAATATTGGCACAAGCAATCCGGGCTTAAAGCTTGACCCAGGTCAATCGAAAATTTTCCGGGCGGAAATGCCAAAAGAAAAAGCCACCGCGATGCGGTGGCTTTGTTTTTTTCCGGCAGCCTTAAACAGAGGCTGAAAGACCGTGACCGGACTTGATTACAGCCAGAGCGAGGCCACGTAGTACAGCCCGCCCGCCAGCAGCATGGACACCGGCAGGGTGAACAGCCAGGCCAGCGCGATGGAGCGGATGGTGGACATCTGCAGGCCGGCCTTGTCCGCCACCATGGTGCCGGCCACGGCGCTGGACAGCACCTGGGTGGTGGACACCGGGAAGCCGAACTGGCTGGCGAGGCCGATGGAGATGGCGGCGGTCATCTGCGCCGACACGCCCTGGGCGTAAGTCATGTCCTTCTTGCCTATGCCTTCGCCCACGGTCTTCACCACGCGGCGCCAGCCGACCATGGTGCCGATGCCCAGCGACAGCGCCACGGCGACGATCACCCAGGTGGGCGCGTATTCGGTGGTGGTGGTCAGATCCTTGCGCAGGTTCTGCAGCATCTGCTTGTCGTCGGCGGACAGCTTGGGCAGCGCGGAGGCCTTCTTGGCGGCGTCGTCCAGGCACAGCAGCTCGGTGCGCACGTTCCAACGCTGTTCCGAGCTCAGCGCGTGGTAGTCGCCGCCGTCGCCCATGGTGCTCAGCAGGCGCTTGACAGTGTCGCCGGTTTCCAGCGGATGGCACTCGTACTGGCTGCTGCCCTTGGATGGCACGATGATCTTGCTCAGTTCGACCTGATGGCGTTCATAGAACTTCTGCAGGTGAATGGCGGCGTCGCGAGTGCGGTCCAGCTGGTAAGGCGTGCTGTCCAGATCCAGCACGAATTTGGCCGGCACAATGCCGATCAGCACCAGCATGATCAGGCCCACGCCTTTTTGGCCGTCGTTGGAGCCGTGGGCGAAGCTGACGCCCATGGACGACACGATCAGCATGAAGCGGGTCCAGAACGGCGGATGCTTGCGGCCTTCCACCTGCTGGCGTTGGTAGGGGGTTTTATGCACATTGCTGTGCGGCCGGTAGCGCCGCAGCAGAATGACGATCAGCGCGGCGAGCAGGGCGCCCACCACGGGCGAGGCCAGCAGCGAGGCGCCGACGTCGATGGCCTTGCTCCAGTTGATGCCGTGGGACAGCGAGGTGCCGTGGATCAGGCTATTGGCCACGCCCACGCCCAAAATGGCGCCGATCAGCGTGTGGCTGCTGGAAGCGGGCAGACCGAAATACCACGTGCCCAGGTTCCAGGCGATGGCGGCGGTCAACAGCGCGAACACCATGGCCATGCCGCGGGTGGTGTTGATCGAGATCAGCAGGTCCACCGGCAGCAGGTGCACGATGGCGTAGGCGACGGCGAGGCCGCCGGTGATCACGCCGAGGAAGTTGAAAATGCCGGAATAGAACACCGCGAGACGCGGTTTCATCGATTGGGTATAGATAACGGTTGCCACCGCGTTGGCGGTGTCATGGAAGCCGTTGATGAACTCAAAGGCGAGCACGAAGCCCAGGGAAAGCACCAAGGTGATGGCGACGTGGGTCTCAAGCCCGGAAAACAGGTCCAACATGGTGAAATGTGCACGCAGTATCGTAAAGGCGGGATTGTTGTGTCCAAGGCCAATGCCGTCAAGTACTTATAAAAAAAAAATAAATGGTGTCGCATTTGCCGGAAAAGCATGCGGAATCGCCTTGACAGACCGGGCGGGGAGAACGGCGGATTTAGGCCGTTTTTTGCCGCCGTCATGCGCTTTTGCCCGCGTGGAAACGCCAAAGGCCGTCATGCCGGAAACGGTCATGACGGCGGTCTGCGAGCCGGGGCGGAATCAGCCGAACTTGCCGGTGATGTAGTCCTCGGTGGCCTTCTTCTGCGGGGTGGTGAAGATGGAGTCGGTGTCGCCGAACTCGATCAATTCGCCCAGATACATATAGGCGGTGTAGTCCGACACCCGCGCCGCCTGCTGCATATTGTGGGTGACGATGGCGATGGTGTAGTCCTCTTTGAGCTCATGGATCAGCTCTTCGATGTGGGCGGTGGAAATCGGGTCCAGCGCCGAAGTGGGCTCGTCCAGCAGCAGCACTTCCGGCTTGGACGCCACCGCGCGCGCGATGCACAGCCGCTGCTGCTGGCCGCCGGACAGCGAGTTGCCGGACTGCTTGAGCTTGTCCTTGACCTCGTCCCACAGCGCGGCCTTGCGCAGCGCCCATTCCACCCGGTCCTCCATCTCGCCCTTGGACAGTTTTTCGTAGAGCTTCACGCCGAAGGTGATGTTGTCGTAGATGGACATCGGGAACGGGGTGGGCTTCTGGAACACCATGCCCACCTTGGCGCGCAGCAGGTTGACGTCCACGTCGCGGCCCAGGACGTTGTGGCCGTCCAGCAGGATGTCGCCCTCGGCGCGCAGGCCGGGGTAGAGCTCGTACATGCGGTTGAAGGTGCGCAGCAGCGTGGACTTGCCGCAGCCGGACGGGCCGATGAAGGCGGTGACCTTGCGCGAGGCGATTTCCAGCTGGATGTTCTTCAGCGCGTGGAAATTGCCGTAAAAGAAGTTCAGATTCTTGACCTGAAGCTTGGAGTGGATTTCAGCCATGGTCTGCAAGCCTTAATGCGATTGGTTTTTCTGGCTGCCCATCCAGCGGGCAACGATGTTCAGCGTCAGCACGCTGAAGGTGATCAAGAGGGAGCCGGCCCAGGCCAGCTTGTGCCAGTCCTCGTACGGGCTCATCGCGAACTGGAAGATCACGATGGGCAGGTTGGCCATCGGCTGGTTCATATTGCTGTTGAAGAACTGGTTGTTCAGCGCGGTGAACAACAGCGGCGCGGTTTCGCCGGAAATGCGCGCCACCGCCAGCAGGATGCCGGTCAGCACGCCGGCCTTGGCCGAGCGCAGGGTGACGTGCAAGGTGACTTTCCACTGCGGCGCGCCCAGCGCGGACGCGGCTTCGCGCAGGCTGCCCGGCACCAGGCGCAGCATGTTCTCGGTGGTGCGCACCACCACCGGAATCACCAGGATGGCCAGCGCGAAGGAGCCGGCCCAGCCGGAAAAGTGGCCGACCGACACCACGTAGACTTCGTAGATGAACAGGCCGATGACGATGGACGGCGCGGACAGCAGGATGTCGTTGATGAAGCGGGTGGCCGGCGCCAGCCAGCCGCGCTGGCCGAACTCGGCCAGATAGATGCCGGCCAGGATGCCGATCGGCGTGCCGAACAAGGTGCCGAAGCCGGTCATCATCAGGCTGCCGTAAATGGCGTTGGCCAGGCCGCCGGTGCTGCCCGGCGGCGGGGTGCTGGAGGTGAACACCTCCCAGTTGAGCCCGGACAGGCCGTGCTGCAACAGGGTGGTCAGAATCCAGAACAGCCAGAACAGCCCGAAGGCCATGGTGAACATCGAGGCGCCCATATTGACGCGGTTCACCAGCCGGCGGCGGCGATAGACGCTGCTGTCGGCTTTGGCGGCGATGGCGGACTGGGGCGGGCGCAGGGCGGAAGTCATAACGGTTTGGCTCATGCGGTTAGCGTCTCTCATGCTCAGGAAGGACGACCTTCCTGTTTCTTCAGGCGCAGCAACAGCAGTTTAGAACACGCCAGCACCACGAAGGTGATGAAGAACAGAATCAGGCCCAGTTGAATCAGGGAGGAGAGATACAGCTCGCCGTTGGCCTCGGCGAACTCATTGGCCAGCGAGGAGGCGATGGAATTGCCCGGCTCGAACAGGCCGGCGGCGAAACGGGTGGAGTTGCCGATGACGAAGGTCACCGCCATGGTCTCGCCCAGCGCGCGGCCCAGGCCCAGCATGATGCCGCCGACCACGCCGGTCTTGGTATAGGGCAGCACCACGTAGCGCACCACTTCCCAGGTGGTGGAGCCCAGGCCGTAGGCGGACTCCTTCAGCATCACCGGCACCACTTCGAACACGTCGCGCATCACCGAGGCGATGAAGGGAATGATCATGATGGCCAGGATCAGGCCGGCGGTGAAAATGCCTATGCCCATCGGCGCGCCCTGGAACAGCACGCCCAGCAGCGGCACCTCGCCCAGGGTGTCGATCAGCAGCGGCTGCACGTGGTCGGCGAAGATGGGCGCGAACACGAACAGGCCCCACATGCCGTAGATGATGGACGGGATGCCGGCCAGCAGTTCCACCGCGATGCCCAGCGGCCGCTTCAGCCAGGTGGGGCACAGCTCGGTCAGGAACAGGGCGATGCCGAAGCTGACCGGCACGCCGATCAGCAAGGCGATGAAAGAGGTGGCCAGGGTGCCGAAGATGGGCACCAGCGCGCCGAACCGCTCATTGACCGGGTCCCAGTCGCTGGTGACCAGAAACTTGAAGCCGAAGGCGTGGATGCTCGGCAGCGCGCCGATCAACAGCGAAATCAGGATGCCCACCAGCAAGGCCAGCACCAGGAAGGCGAAAAAACGGGTGACCCAGCGGAACAGATTGTCCAGCAATAACTGGGTTTTGATTTGCTGCGGATTGCTCAACTTTTGCATATGCATGCTCATTTATCAGACAAAAAGCCGGGGAGCGCGTCCCCGGCCGCTTGCGTGCATTGTATGCGGCTCAGTTCCACACCGGCTTGCCGCCGTTGTCGGCAATTTGCTTCCAGCTGGCGCGGATCACGCCCTTGATCGCGTCCGGCATCGGGATGTAGTCCAGATCCAGCGCGGTCTTGTCGCCGTTCTTGTAAGCCCAGTCGAAAAACTTCAGCACCTCGCCGCCTTGCGCCGGCTTGTCCTGTTTCTTGTGCATCAGGATGAAGGTGGCGCCGGCGATCGGCCAGCTGTCCTTGCCCGGCTGGTTGGTCAGCAGCAGGTAGAAGCCCGGCGCTTTTTTCCAGTCGGCGTTGGCGGCGGCGGCCTTGAAGCTGGACTCGTCCGGCTTGACGAAGCTGCCGGCCTGGTTCTGCATCAGGCCGAAGGCCAGCTTGTTCTGCTTGGCGTAGGCGTATTCCACGTAGCCGATCGCGCCCTTGATGCGGGTCACGTAGTTGGCCACGCCCTCATTGCCCTTGCCGCCCACCGGGTTGCCTTTCCAGCTGACCGCGGTGTTGGAGCCCACTTCCTTGGCCCAGTCCGGAGAGACCTTGGACAGGTAGTTGGTGAAGATGAAGGTGGTGCCGGAGCCGTCGGAGCGACGCACCACGGAGATGCGCAGGTCCGGCAGCTTGACGCCGGGGTTCAGCTTGGCGATGGCCGGGTCGTTCCACTTGGACACCTTGCCCAAGTAGATGTCGGCCAGCAGCGGGCCGGTGAACTTCACTTGTCCCGGGGTGATGCCGGGCACGTTCAGCACCGGCACCACGCCGCCGATCACGGTGGGGAATTGGGTCAGTCCGGATTTTTCCAGCTCTTCCGGCTTCAGCGGCATGTCGGACGCGCCGAAATCCACGGTCTTGGACTGGATCTGCTTGATGCCGCCGCCGGAACCGATGGATTGATAGTTCAGATTATTATTGGTGCCGGCCTTGTAGGCGGCGGCCCATTTGGCGTACAGCGGGTACGGGAAGGTGGCGCCCGCGCCGGTGATGTCGGCGGCCACGGCCGCGCCGGACAGGCAGACGGAACCCAGTACAAACGATGCGGCCAGACGAACAGACTGTTTCATGCCTACTCCTGAGAATGGATGAGGTGCGTGGTGATGGGCGCATGCTAAGGCTGAAATTTTTCAGGAATATTACAAGTCGTCGAAACGGCTTTGTTTGCGGACAATCAACATCAGTCGGATGCCGGTTTGAGCCAAGATGGCGGCTGCGGATATAATCGGCGGATATTCAAGAATCGCGGGAGGCGGAGATGGCCGGCAAGCTGGTGATTGGCAACTGGAAGATGAATACCCGCGCCGACAGCGCGCAGACGCTGCTGCAGGCGCTGCTGGCGGATGAGACGAGCAACCGCGACTGGGTCGGCGTGGCCGCGCCGGCGGTCTACCTGGCCGGCCTGGGCGAGCGGCTGCGCGGTCAGGCCTTGCGCCTGTGCGCGCAGGACGTCAGCGCCTTCGATCAGGACGGCGCCTTCACCGGCGAGACCAGCGCCGCGATGCTGGCCGACATCGGCTGCGCTTACACCCTAGTGGGCCACTCGGAGCGCCGCCAGTACTTCGGCGAGAGCAACGCGGTTCTACTGAAGAAGATGCGCGCCGCCATCGCCGCCGGCCTGGTGCCGGTGCTGTGCGTCGGGGAAACGCTGGACGAGCGCGAGGCGGGCCGTCAGTTGGAGGTGATTAGAGATCAGCTTGCGCTTCTGTCCGAGATAGACCATGGTGAATACGTTGTGGCTTATGAACCGGTCTGGGCCATCGGCACCGGCAAGGTGGCGACGCTGGCGCAAATCGCCGAAATCCACGGCGCGATCAAAAATTGGTGCTTGCAAAACGTCAAGGCCTCCGATAATATTCGCGTCCTCTACGGCGGCAGTGTCAAGGCAGAGAATGCCGAAGCGATTCTGGCGACTGAAAATGTCGACGGAGCCCTTGTTGGAGGGGCATCTCTGGACGCCGGTTCATTCAGGGCAATTTGCCAAGCCGCAGGAAAATTGATATAGTATGGAACTTATTAAGACGCTTATCTGGATTGTAAATATCCTGTCTGCAGGGGCTATTATCGTGCTGGTTTTGATGCAGCACGGCAAAGGCGCGGACATGGGAGCGGCTTTCGGTAGCGGCTCTTCCGGTAGCTTGTTCGGCGCGTCTGGTTCTGCGAATTTCTTGAGTAGGACAACCGCTGTCGCAGCGGCCGTGTTCTTCTCGACTTCCCTTGCTCTGGTTTTTCTGTCTGGGGGCGGAAAAAGCGATTTGGGCGTAATGGGGACCAAGGTTGAACAGGTTGCACCGCAAATCCCGGCCGGTGTGCCTAGCGATAAAGCTTCGGGTACGACATCGAAAATACCGGAGTAACAATTAAAGCTTGCTGTGCCGACATGGTGAAATTGGTAGACACGCTATCTTGAGGGGGTAGTGGCGAAAGCTGTGTGAGTTCGAGTCTCACTGTCGGCACCACCATTCAAAAACAGGCCACCGGGACTCCGGTGGCCTGTTTTATTTGGAGCCAAGGGGGGTAACCCCCTTTTTTGTGGGGGTGTACGGGAAATGCTGCAAAATTACTTTCCCATTCTGCTGTTTGTCATGGTCGGACTGTTGGTCGGCGTAGGCCCTATTTTATTGGGCAAACTGCTGGCTCCCAACCGTCCCGATCCTGAGAAACTGTCTCCGTATGAGTGCGGCTTCGAGGCTTTCGAAGATGCCCGCATGAAGTTTGACGTCCGCTATTATCTGATAGCCATCCTCTTCATCCTGTTCGACCTCGAGGTCGCCTTCCTGCTGCCGTGGGCGGTGGTGTTGAAGGAGCTGGGGACCTATGGTCTGGGCGTCATGGTGGAGTTCCTGGGCGTATTGACCCTGGGCTTCGTCTACATGTGGAAAAAAGGAGCTCTGGAATGGGAGTAGAAGGTATTCTGGAGAAGGGGTTTGTCACCACGACGGCTGACAAGCTCATCAATTACACCCGAACCGGTTCGCTGTGGCCGATGACCTTTGGTCTGGCCTGTTGCGCGGTCGAGATGATGCACGCCGGCGCGGCGCGCTACGACCTGGACCGTTTCGGCATCGTGTTCCGTCCCAGCCCGCGCCAGTCCGATCTGATGATCGTGGCCGGCACGCTGTGCAACAAGATGGCTCCGGCCCTGCGCAAGGTTTACGACCAGATGGCCGAGCCGCGCTGGGTGATCTCGATGGGGTCCTGTGCCAACGGCGGCGGCTATTATCATTATTCCTATTCAGTCGTGCGCGGCTGCGATCGCATCGTGCCGGTCGACGTCTACGTGCCCGGCTGTCCGCCAACTGCAGAGGCCTTGCTGTACGGCATCATTCAGCTGCAGAACAAGATCAAACGCACCAACACCATCGCCCGCTAAGGTAGAAACTTATGGCCTCCAAGAAAATGGAAGCGTTAGGGTCGGCTGTGCAGCAGGCGCTGGGCGACAAGCTCGTGCAAAGCACGCTGGCTCTGGAAGAGCTGACCATTGTATGCAAGGCGGCGGATCTGATCGCCGTGGCGACCACGCTGCGCGACCACGCCGACCTGTCTTTTGAGCAATGCATCGATTTGTGCGGCGTGGACTACAGCGCATACCGCGACGAGGTATGGGACGGTCCGCGCTTCGCCGTTGTCTACCACCTGTTGTCGGTCAAGCACAATCAGCGCGTCCGCCTGCGCGTGTTCGCCGAAGACGACGCCTTTCCGGTGGTCGACTCGGTCGTCGGCGTCTGGAGCGGGGTCAACTGGTTCGAGCGCGAAGCGTTCGACCTGTTCGGCATCGTTTTCGACGGCCACCCCGACCTGCGCCGCATCCTGACCGACTACGGTTTCGTCGGCCATCCGTTCCGCAAGGACTTCCCGCTGTCCGGTCACGTGGAAATGCGTTACGACCCGACACAACAGCGCGTGATCTATCAGCCGGTGACCATCGAGCCGCGCGAAATCACGCCGCGCATCATTCGCGAGGAGAACTACGGTGGCTGAAATCCGTAACTACACCCTCAACTTCGGCCCGCAGCACCCGGCCGCGCACGGCGTGTTGCGCCTGGTGCTGGAACTGGACGGCGAAGTCGTCCAGCGCGCCGACCCGCACATCGGCCTGCTGCACCGCGGCACCGAGAAGCTGGCCGAGAGCAAGACCTTCATCCAGTCGCTGCCTTATATGGACCGTCTCGACTACGTGTCCATGATGTGCAACGAGCACGCTTACTGCCTGTCCATCGAGAAGCTGCTGGGCATCGAAGTGCCGGAACGCGCGCAATACATCCGCGTGATGTTCGCCGAGATCACCCGTCTGCTGAACCACTTGCTGTGGATTGGCGCGCACGGCCTCGACATCGGCGCGATGACCGTGTTCCTGTACGCCTTCCGCGAACGCGAAGACCTGATGGACTGCTATGAGGCGGTGTCCGGCGCGCGTCTGCACGCGGCTTACTTCCGTCCCGGCGGCGTGTATCGCGATCTGCCGGACAGCATGCCGCAGTACACCGTCTCCAAGATCAAGAACGCCCGCGAGCTGGCCCGCCGCAACGAAGGCCGCCAGGGTTCGCTGCTGGACTTCATCGACGAGTTCACCCAGCGCTTCCCGGGCTATGTGGACGAGTACGAGACCCTGCTGACCGACAACCGCATCTGGAAACAGCGCACCGTCGGCATCGGCGTGGTGACGCCCGAGCGCGCGCTGAACCTGGGCCTGACCGGCCCGATGCTGCGCGGCTCCGGTATTGCCTGGGATTTGCGCAAGAAGCAGCCCTACGATGTGTATTCCAAGCTGGATTTCGACATCCCGGTGGGCGTCAACGGCGATTGCTACGACCGCTACCTGGTGCGCGTCGAGGAAATGCGTCAGTCCAACCGCATCATCCGCCAGTGCGTGGAGTGGCTGCGCAAGAACCCGGGCCCGGTGATCACCGACAACCATAAAGTGGCGCCGCCTTCGCGCGAAGGCATGAAGGCCAATATGGAAGACCTGATCCACCACTTCAAACTGTTTACCGAAGGCATGCACGTGCCGGAGGGCGAGGCTTATGTGGGCACCGAGCACCCGAAAGGCGAGTTCGGCGTCTACCTGGTGTCCGACGGCGCCAACAAGCCGTACCGCCTGAAGATCCGCGCGCCCGGCTACGCCCACCTGGCGGCGCTGGACGAGATGGCCAAGGGCCATATGATCGCCGACGTGGTGGCCATCATCGGTACGCAGGATATCGTGTTTGGGGAGATTGACCGCTGATGCTGTCCGCTGAATCGCTAGCCAAAATCGATCGCGAAGTCGCCAAATATCCCGCCGACCAGAAACGGTCCGCGGTGATGGGCGCCTTGCGCATCGCGCTGACTGAACGTCGCGAAGCGGGCTCCGCTCCGGAGGAGCGTTGCCTGAATACCGAGGTGATCGAGTTCGTCGCCAACTACCTGCAGATCCCGCCGGTAGCCGCGTACGAAGTCGCCACCTTTTACAATATGTACGACATGAAGCCGGTTGGGCAGTACAAGATCACTGTCTGCACCAACCTGCCCTGTGCCTTGTCCGGCGGCGTCAACGCGGCCGAGTACATCTCCCGGAAGCTGGGCGTCGCCATCGGCGAAACCAGCGCCGACGGCAAGTACACCTTGCTGGAAGGGGAGTGCATGGGGGCCTGTGGCGACGCGCCGGTCTTGCTGGTCAACAACCACAAGATGTGCAGCTTCATGACGCCCGAAGCAATCGATAAGAAACTGGCGGAGCTGAAATAATGGCAATCTTCGTCAATGGCGTGATTTTCGATGGCGTCGACACTTCCGACCCCCATTGCTGGCAACTGAGCGCCTACGAGGCGCGCGGCGGCTACCAGGCGCTGCGCCGCATCCTGGACAGCAAGATGGCCCAGGAAGACGTGATCGCCGAAGTGAAGAACTCCGGCCTGCGCGGCCGCGGCGGCGCGGGTTTCCCCACCGGCCTGAAGTGGAGCTTCATGCCGCGCTCCTTCCCGGGCGACAAATACGTGGTGTGCAACACCGACGAGGGCGAGCCGGGCACTTTCAAGGACCGCGACATCCTGCGCTTCAATCCGCATTCGCTGATCGAAGGCATGATCATCGCCGGTTACGCGATGGGCACCAAGGCCGGCTACAACTACATCCACGGTGAAATCTTCGCCGAGTACGAGCGTTTCGAAGAAGCGCTGGACGAAGCGCGCAAGGCGGGCCTCCTCGGCGAGAACATTCTGGGTTCCGGCTTCAACTTCGACCTGTTCGCCCATCACGGCTACGGCGCCTACATCTGCGGCGAGGAAACCGCGCTGCTGGAATCGCTGGAAGGCAAGAAGGGCCAACCGCGCTTCAAGCCGCCGTTCCCGGCCAGCTTCGGCCTGTACGGCAAGCCGACCACCATCAACAACACCGAATCGTTCGCCTCGGTGCCCTTCATCATCCGCGACGGCGCGCAGCCCTTCCTGGAAAAGGGCAAGCCGAACAACGGCGGCACCAAGCTGTTCTCGGTGTCCGGCCACGTGAACCGTCCGGGCAACTACGAAATCCCGCTGGGCACCCCGTTCTCCGAACTGCTGGAAATGGCCGGCGGCATGCGCGACGGCAAAAAGCTCAAGGCGGTGATCCCGGGCGGCTCGTCCGCGCCCATCCTGCCCGCCGACGTCATGATGCAGTGCACGATGGACTACGACAGCATCGCCAAAGCCGGCTCGATGCTGGGTTCCGGCGCCGTCATCGTGATGAACGAAGACGTGTGCATGATCAAGGCGCTGGAGCGTCTGGCCTACTTCTACCATGAAGAATCCTGCGGCCAGTGCACGCCGTGCCGCGAAGGCACCGGCTGGCTGTACCGCGTGATCCATCGCATCGCCAACGGCCAGGGCCGTCCGGGCGATCTGGAGCTTCTGGATTCCGTGGGCAACAATATGGCGGGCCGCACCATCTGTGCGCTGGCCGACGCCGCCGTGTTCCCGGTTCGCAGTTTCACCAAGCATTTCCGTCACGAGTTCGAGTACGCGATCGAACACGGAAAGACCTTGGTGGACCACAAATGGTGTTGAGCGATGCTTGAAATCGAAATCGACGGAAAAAAACTGACGGTCCCGCAAGGCAGCACCGTCATGGAAGCGGCCCACTCGGTGGGCACGTACATTCCGCACTTCTGCTACCACAAGAAGCTGTCCATCGCGGCCAACTGCCGCATGTGTCTGGTGGAAGTGGAAAAAGCGCCCAAGCCGCTGCCGGCTTGTGCCACCCCGGTGACCGACGGCATGAAGGTCCATACCCACTCCGACATGGCCAAGAAGGCCCAGGCCGGCGTGATGGAATTCCTGCTGATCAACCACCCGCTGGATTGCCCGATCTGCGACCAGGGCGGCGAATGCCAGTTGCAGGATCTGGCCGTGGGCTACGGCAACTCCTCCTCGCGCTATCAGGAAGAAAAGCGCGTGGTGGTGGGCAAGGACATGGGTCCGCTGGTCTCGGCGGAAGAAATGTCGCGCTGCATTCACTGCACCCGTTGCGTGCGCTTTACCGAGGAAGTCGGCGGCTTCCAGGAAATCGGCATGGCTCATCGCGGCGAGTTCTCCGAGATTCTGCCCTTCCTCGGCAAGACCGTGGATTCGGAAATCTCCGGCAACGTCATCGATCTGTGCCCGGTGGGCGCGCTGACCTCCAAGCCGTTCCGCTACAGCACCCGCGCTTGGGAGCTGTCGCGCCGCAAATCGGTCAGCCCGCACGACGGCCTGGGCTCCAACCTGATCGTTCAGGTCAAGAGCAATGAAGTGATGCGCGTGCTGCCGCTGGAAAACGAGGCCATCAACGAGTGCTGGATCGCCGACCGCGACCGCTTCTCCTACGAGGGCTTGAACTCGGCCGAGCGTCTGAAGCAGCCGATGATCAAGTTCGACGGCCAGTGGCACGAGACCGACTGGGAAACCGCGTTGAACTACGTGGTGAAGGGCCTGAACGGCGTGTCCGCCGATCACGGCAAGGACGCCATCGGCTTCCTGACCAGCCCGCACTCCACCACCGAAGAACTGCATCTGGCGCAAAAGCTGGCGCGCGCCTTCGGCGTGGAAAGCATTGATTACCGTCTGCGCCGCAGCGACTTTGCCGCCGACGCGGCCAAGCAGGGCGCCGAGTGGCTGGGTTCTGGCATTGCCGATCTGGTCGCGGCCAAGTCGGTGCTGGTGGTCGGCTCCACGCTGCGCAAGGAACAGCCGCTGCTGACCTCGCGTCTGCGCACCGCGGCCAAGAAAGGCAGCGAGCTTAACATTATCCATGTCGCCGACGACGAGCTGCTGATCAAGATCAACGCCAAGCTGATCGTATCGCCGCTGGCCCTGGTCAACGGCTTCGCCCAGGTGCTGAAGGCCGTGGCCGAGATCAAGGGCGGCGAAACCGCCGTCGATCTGTCCGCGGTGCAAGTGTCCGCCGAGGCGCGCCGCATCGCCGAGAGCCTGAGCGGCGCGGAAACCGCCGCCGTGGTGCTGGGCAACGTGGCGCAACACCATCCGGCGTTCAGCCAGCTGCTGGCCGTGGCGCAGGAGATCGCTCGCCTGAGCGGCGCCCGCTTCGGCGTGCTGTCCGAGGCCGCCAACAGCGTGGGCGCTGAACTGGCGGGCGCGCTGCCGCAAGGCGCGGGCGCCAACGCCGCCGCGATGATCGCCCAGCCGAAGAAGGCTTACGTGCTGCTGAACACCGAAGTTGAGTTCGACAGCTACAACCCGCAAGCCGCCGTCGCCGCGATGAAGCAGGCCGCCACCGTGATCGCGCTGACCGCGTTCAAGGGCCAGGGCCTGCTGGATTACGCCGACGTGCTGCTGCCGATCGCGCCGTTCTCCGAGACCGCCGGCTCCTTCGTCAATATGGAAGGCAAGCTGCAGAGCTTCAACGGCGTGGTGCGTCCGCTGGGCGAAGCCCGCCCGGCCTGGAAAGTGCTGCGCGTACTGGGCAATATGCTGAATCTGTCCGGCTTCGACTTCAACAGCGCCGAGGAAGTGCGCGCGGAGCTGCTGGCCAAGGGCGACATCGCCGCGCGCCTGAACAATGCGCTGAGCCAGCTGAACGTCGCGGCCGCCGCGGCCGCCGGCGTGGCGCGCATCGGCGAAGTGCCGCTGTACCAGGCCGACGCCGTCTGCCGCCGCGCCGAGTCGCTGCAACAGACCCGCGACGCGGCCGAGCCGGTGGCTTCCGCCCACAGCGGCCTGCTGCAGAAGCTGGGCATCGCCGTCGACAGCACCGCATTGCTGAGCCAGGGTTCCGGCCAGGCGCGCGTGCGCATCGTCGCCGACGACAGCCTGCCGCAGGATACGGTCCGCATCGCCACCGCTCACGCGGCCACGCTGGCGCTGGGCGGCATGTTCGACGCTATCGAGATCACCCAGGGGTAAAGCATGGAGTTCTTGCAAGGTATTCTTGGCACTGACGCGGGGCTCGTGGTTTGGACCCTGTTGAAGATCATCGCCATCGTA
The DNA here is from genome assembly GCF_057418835.1 of Chromobacterium sp. HL1. Taxonomy (NCBI): domain Bacteria; kingdom Pseudomonadati; phylum Pseudomonadota; class Betaproteobacteria; order Neisseriales; family Chromobacteriaceae; genus Chromobacterium; species Chromobacterium sp. HL1. The sequence goes on along the minus strand of NZ_CP162399.1, from coordinate 3,779,152 downwards.
TTGCCGATGCTGCTGTGCGTCGCCTACCTGACCTATGCCGAGCGCAAGGTCATCGGCTTCATGCAGATCCGCATCGGCCCCAACCGGGTAGGCCCGCTGGGCCTGCTGCAGCCGATCGCCGACGCGGTCAAGCTGCTGATGAAGGAAATCATCCTGCCCACCAACTCCAGCAAGGGCCTGTTCCTGCTGGCCCCGGTGCTGTCCATCGCTCCGGCGCTGGCGGCCTGGGCGGTGATTCCCTTCACCGACAAGCTGGTGCTGGCCAACGTCAACGCCTCGCTGCTCTACATCCTGGCGCTGACCTCGATGGGCGTGTACGGCGTGATCATCGCCGGCTGGGCGGGCAACTCCAAGTACTCCTTCCTCGGCGCCATGCGTTCCGCCGCCCAGATCGTGTCCTACGAACTGGCGATGGGCTTCGCGCTGATCGGCGTGCTGATGGTGTCCAGCAGCCTGAACCTGGTGGAGATCGTCCAGCAGCAAGGGCAGGGCATGGCCGGCGGTTCCGTGTTGTCGTGGAACTGGCTGCCGCTGTTCCCGCTGTTCGTGGTCTACCTGATTTCCGGCGTGGCCGAAACCAACCGCGCGCCGTTTGACGTGGCCGAGGGCGAATCCGAGATCGTCGCCGGTTTCCACGTCGAGTACTCGGGCATGGCCTTCGCCATCTTCTTCCTGGCCGAATACGCCAACATGATCCTGGTCGCCGCGCTGACCGCGCTGCTGTTCCTCGGCGGCTGGCTGTCGCCGTTCCCTGCGTCCTGGGGCATTCTGGGCGCGGGCGGCTTCTTCTGGCTGGCGCTTAAAGTGGCCATGGTGCTGTTCTGCTTCCTGTGGTTCCGCGCCACCTTCCCGCGTTATCGCTACGACCAGATCATGCGTCTGGGCTGGAAGGTGTTCATCCCGGTGACCCTGGTGTGGATCCTGGTGGTGGGCGTCTGGATGATGACCCCGCTGTCCTTGTGGCACTGAGACGGGGATAGGTGAAAAGATGAATTCGATCCGAAACTTTTTCAAGACCTTCCTGCTGGTGGAGCTGGTCAAGGGCCTGATGGTCACTGGCCGCTACTTCTTCGCCCGCAAGATCACGGTCCAGTTCCCTGAAGAGAAGACGCCGATTTCGCCGCGCTTCCGCGGTCTGCACGCGCAGCGCCGCTACGCCAACGGCGAAGAGCGCTGCATCGCCTGCAAACTGTGTGAGGCGGTGTGCCCGGCGATGGCGATCAGCATCGAGTCCGAGCAGCGCGACGACGGCACCCGCCGCACCACGCGCTACGACATCGATCTGACCAAGTGCATCTTCTGCGGCTTCTGCGAGGAAGCCTGTCCGGTGGACGCCATCGTGGAAACCCACATCTTCGAATACCACGGTGAAAAACGTGGCGACTTGTACTACACCAAGCCGATGTTGCTGGCGATCGGCGACAAGTACGAGGCCGAGATCGCCGCCAACAAGGCGGCCGACGCCAAGTATCGCTAAGGGGGGGTCATGAACTTCACACTGTTTGTCTTCTATGTTCTGTCCGCCATCCTGGTGTTCGCGGGCATCCGCGTGGTGACGGCCAAGAACCCGATTCACGCGGCCTTGTTCCTGGTGCTGGCCTTCTTCAACAGCGCCGGCCTGTGGCTGCTGATGGAAGCCGAGTTCCTGGCCATCACCCTGGTGGTGGTGTATGTGGGCGCGGTGATGGTGCTGTTCCTGTTCGTGGTGATGATGCTGGACATCAACATCGAGAAACTGCGCGAGGGCTTCTGGAGGAATCTTCCGGTTGCCGCCGCCGTCGGCATCATCATGGTGTTTGAAATGGCGATGATTCTAGCCAGCCCCAGCGCGCGGCTGGACGCCTACCAGGCGGCCGCGCCGCTGGCGGCGGACTTCAGCAACGTCAAAGTGCTGGGGCGCCAGCTGTACACCACGTATCTGCTGCCTTTCGAAGTGGCGGCGGTGGTGCTGCTGCTGGCCATGGTGGCCGCCATCGGTCTGACCATGCGCAGCCGCAAGGACACCAAAGCTATCGATCCGGCGCTGCAGGTCAAGGTCAAGCGCAACGACCGCGTACGTCTGGTGAAGATGCAGGCCGAACAGCCTGCTGAAGAATCCACGGTGGAGGAGGCCTCCGAGGCCGAATCCGGTAAGCAACAGGCCTGACGGCCAATCAACATAAGGGAGGAAATGTGCTGACACTGACTCACTTCCTGGTGCTGGCCGCAATCCTGTTTGCCATCGGCGTGCTGGGCGTTTTCCTGAACCGGAAAAATCTGATCGTGCTGCTGATGGCCATCGAGCTGATGCTGCTCGCGGTGAACTTCAATTTCATCGCGTTCTCGCATTACCTGTCGGATACGGCGGGCCAGATCTTCGTATTCTTCATCCTGACGGTGGCCGCGGCCGAAGCCGCGATCGGTCTCGCCATCCTGGTGGTGCTGTTCCGCAATCTGCGCACCATCAACGTTGAAGACTTGGGCAGCCTCAAAGGCTAAGGCAAACCGGAACCTACACAAAGCACACAAGCATGGATATGAAGAGCTTATACCTGCTGATTGCACTCGCCCCGCTGGCGGGTTCCATCATTGCAGGCCTATTTGGATGGGCCATCGGCCGGCGCGCTTCGCACGTCGTGACGATAGCCGGCGTGGCGCTGTCCGCCGCGCTGTCGCTCAAGGTGCTTCACGCCTTCCTGACCGGGCAGGCTGAAGTGTTCAACGGTCCGGTTTACACCTGGCTGACGGTGGGAGGCTACGAGTTCTCCGTAGGCTTCCTGGTGGATTCGCTGACCGCGATGATGCTGGTGGTGGTGACCAGCGTGTCGCTGATGGTGCACATTTACACCATCGGCTACATGCAGGAAGACCCGGGCTATCAGCGTTTCTTCAGCTATATCTCGCTGTTTACCTTCTCGATGCTGATGCTGGTGATGAGCAACAACTTCATCCAGCTGTTCTTCGGTTGGGAAGCGGTGGGCCTGGTGTCCTATCTGCTGATCGGCTTCTGGTTCAAGCGTCCGACCGCGATCTACGCCAACCTGAAGGCTTTCCTGGTCAACCGCGTCGGCGACTTCGGCTTTCTGCTGGGCATCGGCCTGGTGCTGGCCTACTTCGGCGGCTCGCTGAACTACAGCGATGTGTTCGCCGCCGCTCCGGCGCTGGCTAACAAGACCATCAGCCTGATTCCGGGCACCGAATGGTCGCTGCTGAGCGTGACCTGCATCCTGCTGTTCATCGGCGCGATGGGCAAATCGGCGCAGTTCCCGCTGCACGTGTGGCTGCCGGACTCGATGGAAGGCCCGACGCCGATCTCGGCGCTGATCCACGCGGCCACGATGGTGACCGCCGGCATCTTCATGGTGTCGCGTATGAGCCCGCTGTTCGAACTGTCCGACACCGCGCTGAACGTGATCATGGTCGCCGGTTCCATCACCGCGCTGTTCATGGGCTTCCTCGGCGTGGTCCAGAACGACATCAAGCGCGTGGTGGCTTACTCCACGCTGTCGCAGCTGGGCTATATGACCGTGGCGCTGGGCGCCTCGGCCTACTCGGTGGCGATGTTCCACGTGATGACCCACGCCTTCTTCAAGGCGCTGCTGTTCCTGGCGGCGGGCTCGGTGATCATCGGCATGCATCACGATCAGGACATGCGCAATATGGGCGGCCTGCGCAAGTACATGCCCATCACCTGGCTGACTTCGCTCTTGGGTTCGCTGGCCTTGATCGGCACGCCGTTCTTCTCCGGCTTCTACTCCAAGGACTCCATCATCGAGGCGGTGCACGCGTCCAATCTGTCCGCGGCCGGTTTCGCCTACTTCGCTGTGATCGCCGGCGTGTTCGTCACCGCCTTCTACTCCTTCCGCATGTACTTCCTGGTCTTCCACGGCAAGGAACGCTGGATGGAGAAGAAGGACGATCATCACGATCACGGCCATGACGATCACGACCATCACCATGGTCTGGGTCCGAACGACAAGCCGCACGAGTCCCCGTGGGTGGTGACCCTGCCGCTGGTGCTGCTGGCGATTCCGTCGGTGCTGGTCGGTTACTTCGCGATCGAGCCGCTGCTGTACGGCGACTTCTTCAAGGGCGTGATCGCCGTCAACCACGAACTGCATCCGGCGATGGAAGAGATCGCCCGCGAGTTCCACGGCGCCGCCGCCATGGGCGTGCATTCCTTGAGCACGCTGCCGCTGTGGCTGGCCTTGGCTGGCGTGGCCACCGCCTGGTTCTTCTACATGAAGGCGCCGCAGATTCCGGCCGCCATCAAGCAGAAGTTCAGCCTGGTGAACAAGATCCTGGAAAACAAGTACTACCTGGACGAGATCTATTTCGCCGTGTTCGCCAAGGGCTCGCGCGCTCTGGGCACCTTCTTCTGGAAGGTGGGCGACATGTTGCTGATCGACGGTCTGTTGGTGAACGGCACCGCCAAGCTGGTGGCGACTTTCTCCGGCTTCATCCGCCGCGCTCAGACCGGTTTCATCTACAGCTACGCCACCGCGATGATCATCGGGGTGCTGGCGCTGATGACGATGTGGTTCTGGCAACTGATCTGGCGTTGAGCCCGGGCTCCGGGATTGGAATAACAACTTGGGTTTGACTATGTTCACAAATCTATTGTCTCTGGTGATCTGGACCCCTATCGCGGCCGGGTTGCTGGTGCTGGCTACGGGGGGCGATCAGCGCGCGTCGCTGGCGCGCTGGCTGGCCGCGGCGGGAGCCCTGGCGGGCTTCCTGCTGTCGCTGCCGCTGTTCACCGAGTTCAACAACCTCAGCGGCGGCATGCAGTTCGTCGAGATGAAGCCGTGGATCGAATCCCTCGGCATCAACTATCACCTGGGCGTGGACGGCATCTCGATGCTGTTCGTGGTGCTCAACAGCTTCACCACCTTGCTGGTGGTGGTGGCCGGCTGGCAGGTGATCCAGAAGCGCGTGTCGCAGTACATGGCCGCCTTCCTGATCATGTCCGGCCTGATCAACGGCGCCTTCGCCGCGCTGGACGCCATCCTGTTCTATGTCTTCTTCGAAGGCATGCTGATTCCGATGTATCTGATCATCGGCGTCTGGGGCGGCCCGCGTCGCGTGTACGCGTCGATCAAGTTCTTCCTCTACACCTTGCTCGGCTCGCTGCTGATGCTGGTGGCCTTGATCTACCTGTACTTCCAGGCCGGCAAGTCCTTCGACATCCAGGCTTTCCACGACATCGCCAAGATCCCGCTGACGGTGCAGATTCTGCTGTTCGTCGCCTTCTTCCTGTCCTTCGCGGTGAAGGTGCCGATGTGGCCGGTGCACACCTGGCTGCCGGACGCCCACGTGGAAGCGCCGACCGGCGGCTCCATGGTGCTGGCCGCGATCACGCTGAAGATCGGCGCTTACGGCTTCCTGCGGTTCGTGCTGCCCATCCTGCCTGACGCCGCGCGCGAGCTGTCCGGCGTGATGGTGGCGCTGTCGCTGGTGGCGGTGGTCTACATCGGCCTGGTGGCGCTGGTGCAGTCAGACATGAAAAAGCTGGTGGCTTATTCCTCCATCTCGCACATGGGCTTCGTCACCCTGGGCCTGTTCCTGTTCACCGGTTCCGAACTGAACCAGTGGGCGGTTGAAGGCGCGCTGGTGCAAATGGTGTCCCACGGCTTCGTCTCCGCCGCGATGTTCTTCTGCATCGGCGTGATGTACGACCGCGTGCACAGCCGCAACATCGCCGACTACGGCGGCGTGGCCAACAAGATGCCCATCTTCGCCGCCTTCATGATGCTGTTCGCGATGGCCAACTCCGGCCTGCCGGCCACCTCCGGCTTCGTCGGCGAGTTCATGGTGATCATGGGCGCGGTGCAGGTGAACTTCTGGTACGCGGTATTGGCCGCCACCACGCTGATCTTCGGCGCCGCCTACACCTTGTGGATGTACAAGCGCGTGATCTTCGGCGAGGTAGGCAACAGCCATGTGGCCGAGCTGTCCGACGTCAACAAGCGCGAGTTCCTGGTGCTGGCCATCCTGGCCATCGCGGTGCTGGGCATGGGCCTGTATCCGCAAGCCTTCGTCGAGAAAATGCACCTGTCGGTCAATGACCTGATCCTGCATGTCTCGCAGAGCAAGCTGTAAGCGCGGAAGGAATGGAAACAATGAATTGGGCTGATCTCAACCTGATACCGGCAATTCCCGAGATGTTCCTCGCCGGCGCGATTCTGTTCGTGCTGATGGCGGACCTGTTCGTTTCGGACGAAAAGCGCGGCATCACCCTGGGCCTGACCCTGCTGAGCCTGTTGGGCGCGGCGGTGGCGCAGGTGATGACTTTCACCGCGCAGCCGGTGCTCACCTTCTCCGGCATGTTCGTCGCCGATCCGATGGGCGGCGTGGTCAAGCTGGCCATGTACGCGGTCACCGCCATCGTGCTGATCTACAGCCGGCAGTACACCGCCGACCGTCAGCTGTTCAAGGGCGAGTACTTCTCGCTGGCCCTGTTTGCGCTCTTGGGCATGAACCTGATGGTGTCGGCCTCGCACTTCCTGACCCTGTACATGGGCCTGGAACTGCTGTCGCTGGCCTTGTACTCGCTGATCGCGCTGCAGCGCGATTCCGTGCAGGCCACCGAGGCGGCGATGAAGTACTTCGTGCTGGGCGCGCTGGCCTCCGGCCTGCTGCTCTACGGCATCTCCATGGTTTACGGCGCCACCGGCTCTCTGGAACTGGCGACGGTCGCCAAGTCCATCGCCGCGCACAAGGCCAACGACGTGTTGCTGGTCTTCGGCCTGGTTTTCATCGTGGCCGGCTTGTCCTTCAAGCTGGGCGCGGTGCCGTTCCATATGTGGGTGCCGGACGTTTACCACGGCGCGCCGACTTCGGTGACGCTGATGGTGGGCGCGGCGCCCAAGCTGGCGGCCTTTGTGTTCACGCTGCGCATCCTGGCCCAGGGCCTGGACGCGCTGGTGGCGGACTGGCAGCAGATGCTGGTGATCGTGGCCGCGCTGTCCATGGCCATCGGCAACATCACCGCCATCGTGCAGACCAACATCAAACGGATGCTGGCCTATTCGACGATCTCGCACATGGGCTTCCTGCTCCTGGGCGTGCTGGCCGGCACCAAGGTCGGCTACTCGGCGGCGCTGTTCTACGCGCTGAGCTATGTGCTGATGTCGCTGGTCAGCTTCGGCATGCTGCTGGCGCTGTCCCGCGCCGGTTTCGAATGCGAGAAGGTCGACGATCTGAAGGGCCTGAACAGCCGCAACAGCTGGTACGCGCTGCTGATGCTGCTGACCATGTTCTCCATGGCGGGCATCCCGCCGCTGGTGGGCTTCTACGCCAAGTTCGCGGTGATCAAGGCCATTGTCGACATCGGCATGATCAAGCTGGCCATCTTCGCGGTGCTGATGTCGGTGATCGGCGCGTTCTACTACCTGCGCGTGGTGAAGGCGATGTACTTCGACGACGCAGAAGACCGCAGCGACATCGTGGTGCGCGGCGATATGAAACTGGTGCTGTCGCTGAACGCGCTGGCCTTGCTCTTCATCGGCCTGCTGCCGGAACGCGCGATGGAGCTGTGCCTGCAAGTCGTGCGTCAATCGCTCACCGTGATTTAAGGCCTGTCCACCATGCAATCCAGCGTCATCGTTTTGCTGATCGTCGCCCTGGCGGCGGCGAACCTGCCGTTCCTGACCCAGAAAGTGGGCGGAGTGTGGAAAGTGGCCAACAAGCATTTTGGCTGGCGCTTTCTGGAATTGACGGCGCTGTATCTGCTGGTGGGCGGTTTCGCCTACCTGCTGGAAAGCCGGCTGATGCCGGTGCAGTCGCAGAACTGGCAGTTCTACGTGACCACCTTGTCCTTATTCCTGGTGTTCGCGTTTCCGGGCTACGTCTATCGCTACTTCTGGCGGCGACGGGCCTAGCCGGGCTGGGCGGACGCAATACGCGGCGCGGACGGGATCTCCCGTCCGCGCTGTTTTTTTTGGGGAAGGGCGCGGCGGCGTAGCGAGGCCCGCGCGATGAGACGAAGGGAGAAGACGGGATGTTGAAAGTGATTGCTCAGGACTTCATTCAGCCGGACCGCGTGGTCGAGGTGATGCCGCTGTATCGCGAACTGGTGGAGAAGACGCGGCAAGAGCCGGATTGCATCGGCTATGAGCTGTTCATCGATCAGAAAGACCCCGGCCATTTCGTCTTCATCGAGACCTGGCCGGACAGGGAGGCCCTGGATCGGCATTGCCAAACCGAACATTTTCGGCGGCTGGTGCCGCAGATCGACAGCCGGCAGCGACAGGCGGGCACCTTTTTGCTGATGGACGCCTTCGCCGAGGCCGGCAGCTGATTGAAAAAGGCGCCGCGTTGCGGCGCCTTGCTTAGAACGTGTTTACGATCTTGCGAGCAAGAGCGAGACAAGGCGAAAATCGTTGAGAAAGCGGAATGTACAAGCGGTACATGAGCATTTCGAAGCGGGCACTCATCGCACAATGTCTCTACCGACGCGTAGCAGATCGTAAACAGGTTTTTAGTAAAAGCGGGCCTCGCCCTGCGGCCGGCTCTTGAAGCGCTTGTGCAGCCAGAAGTACTGGTCCGGGATTTCACGGACGCGCTGCTCCAGGAAGGCGTTCATGCGGCGGGTGTCGGCCTCCACGTCCTCGCTGGGATAGTCGTCCCACGGCGGGTAGAACTCCAGCTCGAAGCGGTCGCCGACGCGGCGGGCGATGGCCGGCACCACCTTGGCGCGCGCCAGCTTGCTGATGCGGGACAGGCCGGTGATGGTGGCGGCCTTGACGCCGAAGAAGTCGACGAAGACTGAGTCGCGCACACCGAAGTCCTGGTCCGGCAGATAGAGGAAGGGCGCGTGGTCCTTGCGCATCGCCTTGATGATGGGGCGCAGGCCCTCCTGGCGGGACACGATGTAGGCGTTGTCGTAACGCTGGCGGCCCTGATAGATCTGGCGGTCCAGCGCCTCGTTCTTCTGGTGGGAGTAGACGCTGACCAGCGGGATGTGCTGGTTCAGCGAATACACGCACATTTCAAAGCCGATGAAGTGAGGGTAGAACAGAATCACGTCTTCGCCGCGTTCGCGCAGCTCGGTGACGTAGTGCAGGTTCTTGATCTCGACCAGCTTGTCGATGCGCGCGGCCGAACTCCACCAGACCACGCCGTACTCCAGCACCATGCGTATCATGTGCTGGAAATTGCGGCGGATCAGCCGGCGGCGTTCCGCCACCGGCATCTCGGGAAAGCATAGGCGCAGATTGATCATGCCGACGCGGCGGCGGTCGCGCGCCAGACAGTAGGCGACATTGCCCAGGCCGCGGGCCAGCAGGCCGATCGCCCACATCGGCAGCAGGCGGATGAGCCAGAGTAGGGCAAAAGCGAATTTCATAGATTTCCTTGTTGGGATGCTCGACAAACCGACTGCGCGGCTCGATAGCTGCGTTGCTCCGTGCGCGCTCCCTCGCTGTACTGTTTGTACTATCTCGGTCGCTGTGCGCCAATGTCCAACGGGGGCGCCTTGCTCTCAAGCCGCTCGTGACGGTTTGTCTTGGATCCCTGTTATTGCGCGTCCGGCCGGCTGACGCCGGGCGGACATTTATAGCGGTTATAGCTCCACAGGTATTGGCTGGGGAAGCGGCGGATCAGCGCTTCCACCTGGGCGTTGAGCTGGGCGGCGTCCTGTTCCTTGTCGCCGCTGAAGGCTTGCGCCGGCGGTTCGATGTGGACGCGGAAGCCCTGGCCGCCCGGCAGGCGCTCGCCGACGAAGAACAAGGTCTCCACGCCGCTGATCTGCGCCAGGCGCGGCACCAGGGTCATGGTGTAGGCCGGGCGTTCGAAGAACGGCGCCCACACGCCCTCGCCGTTGCCGGGCACCTGGTCCGGTAGGATGATGGTGGCTTCGCCGGATTTCAGCGCCTTCATCAGCACGCGCACGCCGGCGCCGGTGGCCGGCGCGGTCTTGCCCTTGCCGCGGGCGCGGCCGGCCTGCATCACCGGTTCCAGCCAAGCCATCTTGGGAGGGCGGTACATCGCGGTCAGCGGAAACGGCAGCCGCGAGCTGATGTAGCGGCCGGCGATGTCGTAGCTGCCCAGATGCGGGGTGACGAAGACGATGCCGTGGCCCTTGGCCAGCGCCGCCTCGACGTGCTCCCAGCCGGAGCAGGACTGGACCATGGCGGCGATGTCGTCCGGCTCGCGGCACCAGGCGATGGCCAGTTCCAGCGCGCCCTTGCCGGTTTCCGCGGCGCTTTGTTTGACTAAACGCGGTAAAAGCTGATAATTTCCACAGATTTTACTAGAACTTAGGTTCTCCCGGAGCCGTGCTCTGTAGCGGGGGGACGCATGATAAGTCAGTCGTCCAAGAACGGCACCTAGGCCTTGTAGCCAGGATAAAGGCAGGTGCGCCAGGAAAGACAGCAATAAATGGACTAGCTTAGACATATGAAGCTCAGTCTTGGTCTTAAAGCGACCTATTTTATCATCACAAGGTTTTGCATTTTTCGGGAACGAATAATAAATGAGCGAATATCTGTTTACATCTGAGTCGGTGTCGGAAGGACACCCGGACAAAGTCGCCGATCAGATCTCCGACGCCATCCTCGACGCCATCTTGCGCGAGGACAAGCACGCGCGCGTCGCCGCCGAGACCCTGGTGAACACCGGCCTGGTGGTGTTGGCCGGCGAAATCACCACCAGCGCCAATATCGATTACATCAAGATCGCCCGCGAAACCATCAAGCGCATCGGTTACGACGATTCCGCGCTGGGCTTCGATTTCCGCGGTTGCGCGGTGATGGCTTGCTACGACAAGCAGTCGCAGGACATCGCCCAGGGCGTCAACGAAGGCGAAGGCCTGGATCTGAACCAGGGCGCCGGCGACCAGGGCCTGATGTTCGGCTACGCCTGCGACGAAACCCCGACGCTGATGCCGTTCCCGATCTACTACGCGCACCGTCTGGTGCAGCGTCAGGCCGAGTTGCGCAAGGACGGCCGCCTGCCGTGGCTGCGCCCGGACGCCAAGAGCCAGATCACTTGCGTCTATGACGGCGCCACCGGCCTGCCCAAGCGCATCGACACCGTAGTGCTGTCCACCCAGCATACCCCGGAGATCGATCACAAGACGCTGACCGAGGCGGTGATCGAGGACATCATCAAGCCGGTGCTGCCGCCGGATATGATCACGCCGGAAACCAAATTCCTGATCAACCCGACCGGCCGCTTCGTGATTGGCGGCCCGATGGGCGATTGCGGTCTGACCGGCCGCAAGATCATCGTCGACACCTACGGCGGCGCGGCGCCGCACGGCGGCGGCGCTTTCTCCGGCAAGGATCCGTCCAAAGTGGACCGTTCCGCCGCCTACGCCGGCCGCTACGTGGCGAAGAACATCGTCGCCGCCGGCCTGGCGCGCCAGTGCCAGATCCAGGTTTCCTACGCCATCGGCGTGGCCGAGCCGACCTCGATCGCGGTGGACACCTTCGGCACCAACTCGATTCCGAATGAGAAGATTGTCGAGCTGGTGAAAAAGCATTTCGATCTACGCCCGAAAGGCATCATCCAGATGCTGGACCTGCTGCGCCCGATCTACAGCAAGACCGCCGCTTACGGCCACTTCGGCCGCGAAGAGCCGGAATTCAGCTGGGAGCGCACCGACAAGGTGGAAGCGCTGCGCGCCGACGCCGGTCTGTAAACCGCGCTCGGCTTCGCGCCAAGAAACGCCTGTCCATGGACAGGCGTTTTTTTGTGCCTTGCTAGAGGGCCGCGCTCAGGCGGCAGGCGTTCTTGCCGCCGGCCTTGACCGCGTACAAAGCCCGGTCCGCGGCCTGGTACAGGGCGGCCGGGCTGTCCGCGTGCAAGGGGAAGGCGGCCAGACCGCAGGAGAAGGTGGCGCAGAAACTGTCGTCGCCGGCGCCGTGAGGCTGACGGGCGAAGGCTTGCCGCCAGCGCTCGGCGCGTTCCCAGGCCTGGGACGGCGAGCAGCCGGGCATCAGCACCAGAAACTCCTCCCCGCCCAGGCGGCAGAGGATGTCGCCGCCGCGGCCGTCTTCGGCCAGCAGCGCGGACAGGCGGCGCAAGACCTCGTCGCCGAAGTAATGACCGAAGCTGTCGTTGATGCGCTTGAAATCGTCGAGATCGATCAGCGCGATGCTGAGCGGCGCGCCCTCGCTGCGCGCGCGGCTCAGTTCGCGGGCGAAGGTATCGTCCAGATAGCGACGGTTGTACAAACCGGTCAGCGGATCGCGCAAGGCCTGCTCGCGCAGCGCCGCCTGCAGCGCTTCGATTTCGGCGATGCGCAGGGCCAAAGTCTGATTGGCGCCGCGCAGCGCCTCCTCGGCCCGGCGCCGCTCGGTGATGTCGCGGGCCACCAGCATGCGGCTGGAGTGAGGCTGAGGCTGCTGGGCGATCGGATACACGCGCAGATCCAGGATGCGCGCGCCGTCTTGCAAGGACAGCTCCAGGGATTGCTCCCGGCCGCGCAGGATCTGCTCCCGCGGCCAGTCCGCCGGCAAGGGCTGACCCAGCAATTGACGGCCGGGTCGGCCCAGCAGCCGCGCGGCGGCCGGATTGAGGTCCAGGATGCGCAGCTCGTCGTCCACCACCAGCACCCCGTCGCCCATGGCTTCGAAGGAGCGCGCGCGCGCCACCGGCACCAAGTAGAGCAGGCGCAGGTAGAGCAGGTCCAGCGCGAACACCAGGCCGGTGACGGTGAAGGCGAGCGGCGTCGGATCCAGGCCCTGTAAGGGCATGGCGCCGCTCAGGTAAAGGATGTTGCCCAGCCAGGGCGCGCAGGCGCTGGCCATCAGCACGATGGATTGTCCGCGGAAGTGGGCCGGGTAGTAATGCAGCGCGCGGATCAGCATCAGCGAGCCGATCAGCATCATCAGGTAGGAATAGCCGGCGACGCCGATCCAGAACGCCGGGCCGTGCCCGTAGATCAGCAGATTGTAGCCGGAGGGGCTGGGCCGGTAGCTGGTCCACACCAATTGGTGGCTTTCGTTGCTGAGCGCCAGCAGCAGGCAGAGCAAGGGCAGGGCGAACAGCGCCGCCAGCCAGCGCCGGCTCAGCTGGATGCGGTTGTAGTCCAGCGCCAGCAGCAGGAAGAGCACCGGGGTGCTCAGCGTGCCCAGGTATTCCAGCTTGGACCAGGCGATCTTGGCGGACAGGCTGGCGGCGGACAGCTCGCACATCGCGCCGGCGGCCCAGAACGCCACCGAACTCATCAGCAGCGCCAGCCAGCGTACCCCGGGAAACTGGCGGCGATACCAGGCGATGGCGGCGATGGCGGTGGAAATCAGCGCGGCGATCCCGGACAGGGCGGCCAGCGGGGTGAAGTCGAAAGTCATGGGGCGAGGATGAATCGGCAAGCGGCTAGTGTATCTTCTTGGCATGCAGACTCCTACCTTTTCCGAGCGGCATAGGTATAATCGAAACGTCGCCGTCCGCGTGTCCACGCCGCCGGCGGCCGGTCGGCCCGAGGGGCGCTGCGAGGATGATCCGTCCCCAGGCTCGGGCCGCTCCCGTTTCAACGGCGCTCACCTGATCAAAACCGTGCCGGGCACGGGAGCGGGTGAGCCGCATCCTGGCCGGCTGCGTGAACTAAGGAATGCTCGCGATGGCTGATTTCACCGATTTTCATGTTGCCGATATCAATTTGTCCGCCTGGGGCCGCAAGGAACTGGCGATTGCCGAAACAGAAATGCCGGGCCTGATGGCCTTGCGCGACGAGCACCGGCACAGCCAGCCGCTGCGCGGCGCGCGCATCGCCGGCAGTCTGCACATGACGATCCAGACCGGGGTCTTGATCGAGACCCTGGTGGCGCTGGGCGCGGAAGTGCGCTGGGCCTCTTGCAATATCTTCTCCACCCAGGACCACGCCGCCGCCGCCATCGCCGCGGCCGGCATCCCGGTGTTCGCCTTCAAGGGCGAGAGCCTGGACGAGTACTGGGAGTTCAGTCACAAAATCTTCGAATGGCCGGAGCAGGAGCCCGCCAATATGATTCTGGACGACGGCGGCGACGCCACCTTGCTGCTGATGCTGGGCAGCAAGGCGGAAAGCGATCGCGGCGCGATCAGCCACCCGTCCAACGAGGAAGAGACCGCGCTGTTCGCCGCCATCGCCCGTTATCTGGAAAAAGACCCGCAGTGGTATTCCAAGCGGCTCAAGCACATCAAGGGCGTGACCGAGGAAACCACCACCGGCGTGCACCGGCTCTATCAGCTGGAGAAGGAGGGGCGTTTGCCGTTCCCGGCCTTCAACGTCAACGACTCGGTGACCAAGTCCAAGTTCGACAACCTCTACGGCTGCCGCGAATCGCTGGTGGACGGCATCAAGCGCGCCACCGACGTGATGGTGGCCGGCAAGGTGGCGGTGGTGCTGGGCTACGGCGACGTGGGCAAGGGCTGCGCGCAGAGCTTGCGCGGCCTGGGCGCCACGGTGTGGGTGACCGAAGTGGACCCGATCTGCGCGTTGCAGGCGGCGATGGAAGGCTATCGCGTGGTGCGCATGGACGAAGTGGCCGACCAAGCCGACATCTTCGTCACCGCCACCGGCAATGTCGGCGTGATCACCCACGAACATATGAAGAAGATGCGCAACAACGCCATCGTCTGCAATATCGGCCATTTCGACAGCGAGATCGAAGTCGCCAGCCTGCGCCAGTACCAGTGGGACAATATCAAGCCGCAGGTGGACCACATCATTTTCCCTGACGGCAAGCGAGTGATCCTGTTGGCCGAGGGCCGGCTGGTCAACCTGGGTTGCGCCACCGGCCACCCCAGCTTCGTGATGTCCAACTCCTTCACCAACCAGGTGCTGGCTCAGGTGGAAATCTTCGCCAACGGCCTGCAATACGGCAAACAGGTGTATGTGTTGCCCAAGCATCTGGACGAGAAGGTGGCGCGCCTGCACTTGGGCCGCATCGGCGCCAGGCTGACCGAGCTGTCCGACGAACAGGCCGCCTACATCAGCGTGCCCAAGCAAGGTCCATATAAGCCGGATCACTATCGTTATTGATTTTTATAACGATAGAAAAACGGACAGGGCTATTAGAATGGTGCTGTCCGTTTTTTCTTGTCCGCTGTTGCGGATCGCGGCCAATCTATAAAAACAAAGGAGTCTCCCGCAGGGAGATGCAGAGAGATCATGACAGCACAGAGCCGAACCTTCAGTTTCGAATTCTTTCCGCCCAAGACGCCGGAAGGCATCGCCAAGCTGCGCACCACGCGCCAGCAGCTGGCCCAGTTCAAGCCGCAGTTCTTTTCCGTCACCTTCGGCGCCGGCGGCACCACCCGCGACGGCACGCTGGCGACGGTGCTGGAAATCCGCAGCGAAGGCCACGCCGCCGCGCCGCACCTGTCCTGCATCGGCTCCACCCGCGAGAATATCGGCGCCATCCTCAAGGAATACCGCAACAACGGCATCCGCCACATCGTCGCGCTGCGCGGCGACATCCCGTCCGGCATGGTGGCGGCCGGCGAATTCCGCTACGCCAACGAGTTGGTCGAATTCATTCGCGCCGAGCACGGCGACCATTTCCACATCGAGGTGGCCGCCTATCCGGAGTTCCATCCGCAGGCGCGCTCGGCCGAGGACGACATCGGCAACTTCGTGCGCAAGGTCCACGCCGGAGCCAATTCGGCGATGACCCAGTACTTTTTCAACGCTGACGCCTATTTCCGCTTCGTCGACGAGGTTCAGGGCCGGGGAGTGAATATTCCCATCGTGCCGGGCATCATGCCGATCTCCAATTTCGGGCAACTGTGTCGTTTTTCCGACATGTGCGGCGCGGAAGTGCCGCGTTGGCTGCGCCAGCGCATGCAGGCCTATTACGACGACAGCGCGTCCATCCGCGCGCTGGGCCTGGACGTGGTGACCGAGTTGTGCGATCGCTTATTGCAGCACGGCGCGCCGGGTCTGCACTTCTACACGCTGAATCAGGCCGGCTTGGTGTCCACCATTTGGCAGCGGCTAGGTTTGTGAATCGGGACGCGTTCCCATGCAAAACGGCCCGGTATTCCGGGCCGTTCTTTTTCAAATCCGTATGCGGCTCGGGGCCGCGCCGCCTTAAAGACCACGCAGCTGGCCGAGCGGCAGCGAGGTGGTCCGCTTGATCTCCTTGAGCACGAAGCTGGACTTCACATCCGCGACACCGGGGTGTTGCAATAGCTCGTCCATCACGAAGCGCGAAAAGTGCTCCATGTCCTCGAAGTACACCTGCAGCAGATAGTCCATCTCGCCGGTCATCGCAAAGCAATTGATGACCTCCTGCCAGCTTTGCACCGATTCGATGAAGCTTTGCAGATGCGCGTTGCCGCGTTTCTCCAGTGTGACCCTGACCCAGGCTTGCAGGCCCAGGCCGATGCGGGCCGGGTCCAGCAGCGCCACGTATTGGCGGATCACGCCGGATTCCTCCAGCTGCTTTAGGCGACGCAGGCAAGGGGATGGAGACAGGGCCACCCGTTCTGCTAATTCCACATTGGTTAAGCGGCCGTCGTGTTGCAGTTCGGCCAGAATACGCAAGTCTGTCTTATCTAATGTAAGACTTGGCATGTTTTCTCCTAAAAGAGGCAAAATATTAGTGTTTTATACTTAGTTATTACTGGTTTCTTGGTATTTAGCAAGAAAATTGCCCCGTAGTTTCCATAGAATAAAAAGCCTAAAAACGCATTCTACACACGGCGCTAAAAAAGCACCGGGGTTTGTCGAGTGAATAAGACGGCGGAGATAAGATTCACATTCTGAGGAGAAGCTTGTCGTTCGTCGCGGCAAGTCAAACCAGCGCGCGGCAAGCGCCTTTCTCCTCATTCAGTCTTTTCCCTTCCGACTTTTCCACGCGAAGCCAAATGCGTTGCACAGGGCTTTTTACAACATGTCATGACAAGACTATCACAAGACATGTCATCAAAAGCTACTGTTACTTGTTTATAAACAAGCTTGTTGCGCGGAATACCAGATCAAGTCGCCGGTTCAGAGCGGCGCCACGCTCCGCTCGCCGCCCAGCGGCCGCACACTCATCTACAACAGGAGAAACAGATGAAAATGGAAACCATACTGCAAAACCCCCTGGCCACCGACGGCTTTGAATTTGTCGAATACACCGCGCCCAGCGCCGAAGGCCTGGCCAAACTGAAGGCCTTGTTTCTGTCGCTGGGTTTCAGCGAAGTGGCGCGCCACCGCAGCAAGAACGTAAGCCTGTTCCGCCAGGGCGACATCAATTTCATCTTGAACGGCGAGTCGTCGCAGCCGGCCAACGATTTCGGCCACGAGCACGGCCCGTCGGCTTGTGCGATGGCGTGGCGCGTCAAAGACGCGGCCAAGGCCTATGAATACGCGCTGGCCCACGGCGCCAAGAAATACGAGCGCCCGATCGGCTTCATGGAGCTGAATATTCCGGCGGTGGAGGGGATTGGCGGCTCGGCACTGTATTTCGTCGATCGCTACGGTCCGGAACACAGCATCTACGACGTGGACTTCCAGCCGCTGGACGGCGTAGACCAGCATCCGCAAGGCGTGGGCCTGTATGAGATCGATCACCTGACCCACAATGTGTTCCGCGGCAATATGGCCAAGTGGGCGGGTTTCTACACCGATATCGCCAACTTCCGCGAAATCCGTTACTTCGACATCGAGGGCAAGCTCACCGGCCTGGTGTCCCAGGCGATGACCAGCCCCTGCGGCAAAATCCGCATCCCGATCAACGAATCCTCCGACGACAAGAGCCAGATCGAGGAATTCCTGCGCGAATACCATGGCGAGGGCATTCAGCACATCGCGCTGACCACCCGCGACATCTACCGCACCGTGGAAACGCTGAAAGCCGCCGGCACCCGCTTCCTCGACACCCCGGACACCTATTATGAAAAAGTGGACGAGCGGGTGCCGGGCCATGGCGAAGACCTGGCGCGCCTGCACAAAAACCACATCCTGGTGGACGGCGCGCCGGTGGACGGCGCCGGCATTCTGCTGCAGATCTTCACCGAGACCGTGATCGGGCCGATCTTCTTCGAGATCATCCAGCGCAAGGGCAACGAGGGCTTTGGCGAGGGCAACTTCCGCGCCCTGTTCGAGTCGATCGAAGAGGACCAGATCCGCCGCGGCGTCATCTAAAGCCCGCAGTTCATCGATGCCATCCCGCCGCCCAGGCGGCGGGATTGAAGGACACACCATGCGTAAATGGATTCAGTACCCCCACCGCGAAGGCACCGTCTCGCGCCAGGCCCACGCCGATTTCCCGGACACGGCCATCTATGAGCGCGAAGTGGGCCGCAGCGGTTTTTTCGGTCCCGCCACTCATTTGCACCACAAGCATCCGCCCACCGGCTGGAGCGCCTGGGAAGGCCCGTTGCGCCCGCGCGCCTTTGATCTGAACGAACTGCCCAAGAGCGTCGCCGCGCCCTGGGCCGCGCCGCTGGTGCTGCACAACGCTCAATGCAAGCTGCGCATCTGGAGCGTGGATCAGGCGATGACCCAGCTGTTCCGCAACGGCGACGGCGACGACATGCTGTTCATCCACGCCGGCAGCGGCGAGCTGTTCTGCGATTACGGCCACCTGAGCTACCGCGACGGCGACTACATCCTGATGCCGCGCTCCACCAGCTGGCGCATCGAACCGGCCGCGCCCACCACCATGCTGTTGATCGAAGCCAGCAACGGCGCTTACCAGTTGCCGGACAAGGGCCTGGTGGGACCGCACGCCATCTTCGACGAGGCGATGCTGGACGTGCCGTCCATCGACGATGCTTTCCGCGCGCAGCAGACCGAGGACGAGTGGCAAGTGGTGATCAAGCGCCGCGGCGCGCTGTCCACCGTGACTTACCCGTTCAATCCGCTGGACGCGATAGGCTGGCACGGCAATCATTCCGTCGCCCGCATCAACTGGCGCGACATCCGGCCGCTGATGAGCCATCGCTACCATCTGCCGCCGTCGGCGCACACCACCTTCGTCGCCGACGGCTTTGTGATCTGCACCTTCGTGCCGCGGCCGATCGAATCCGATCCCGGCGCTTTGAAGGTCCCGTTCTATCACAACAACGACGATTATGACGAAGTGATCTTCTATCACGCCGGCGACTTCTTCAGCCGCGACAACATCAAGCCGGGCATGCTGACCTTCCACCCGGCGGGCTTCACTCACGGGCCGCATCCCAAGGCCTTCGCCAAGGCGATGACGGAGCCCAAGACCTTCACCGACGAAGTGGCGGTGATGATAGACACGCGGGACGCCTTGGAGCAGGGGCCGCAGATGCCGGCGGTGGAGTGGACCCAGTATGTGGACAGCTGGAAACCCAAGCCCTGATTGTTTGAGTTCATTTCTACTGCGCAGGCTGATCTCGAAACTGTGATGCTCGCGGTACCATTTGTACCGCTGCGCTTCTCGTTTCGACCTCAGCCCGCTCGCGACGAAATGCTCCTCAAACGAAGCTTTCATGTCATACCAGTATCACTAGAATTTCAGCTGCCCAGCTGCAGAAAGAATAGAAGATGAAACTCGCCACATATCAGAATCAAACCCGCGACGGCCAGTTGTTGGTCGTCAGCCGCGACCTGTCCCGCGCGGTGGCGGTGCCGCAGATCGCCGCCAGTCTGCAACAGGCGCTGGACGGCTGGGACGCGCTGGCACCGCGGCTGCAGGAAGTCTACGCCGCGCTGAACGCGGGCGAGGTGCCGGGCGCTTTCCCGTTCGAGCCGC
Source organism: Chromobacterium sp. HL1 (assembly GCF_057418835.1). NCBI lineage: Bacteria > Pseudomonadati > Pseudomonadota > Betaproteobacteria > Neisseriales > Chromobacteriaceae > Chromobacterium > Chromobacterium sp. HL1. The sequence goes on along the minus strand of NZ_CP162399.1, from coordinate 3,759,527 downwards.
AGCGCTGCCACAGCCCGCTGCCGCGCGCCTATCAATGGGCGGATGGCAGCGCCTATCTGAACCATGTCGAGCTGGTGCGCAAGGCGCGCGGCGCCGAGGTGCCGGCCAGCTTTTACCATGACCCGCTGATGTACCAGGGCGGCTCCGACGCCTTCCTGCCGCCGCTGGCGCCCATCCCGCTGCGCGACGAGGCCTGGGGCCTGGACTTCGAGGGCGAGGTGGCGGTGATCACCGGCGACGTGCCGCTGGGCGCGGACGCCGACGCCTGCGCGGGCCAGATCCGTCTGCTGATGCTGGTCAACGACGTCAGCCTGCGCAATCTGATCCCCAACGAGCTGGCCAAGGGCTTCGGCTTCTTCCAGAGCAAGCCGGCCACGGCTTTCTCGCCGGTGGCGGTGAGCCCGGACGAACTGGGCGCCGCCTGGCGCGACGGCAAGGCGCACCTGCCGCTGCTGGTGGAATACAACGGCGCGCCTTACGGCCGTCCCAACGCCGGTGTGGAAATGCAGTTCAGCTTCCCGCAACTGGTGGCGCACGTGGCCAAGACCCGCGAGCTGGCCGCCGGCTCCATCATCGGCTCCGGCACCGTGTCCAATCACGACCGCAGCGTAGGCTCCTGCTGCCTGGCGGAACAACGGATGATAGAAACCATCGAGAACGGCGCGCCGACGACTCCGTTCATGAAAGTGGGCGACCGCGTGCGCATCGAGATGAAGGACGCCGCCGGCGCCAGCGTCTTCGGCGCCATCGAGCAGACGGTGGTGAAACATGGTTGAGCGCGTGCTCTACGGTTATTTCCGTTCCAGCGCCGCTTACCGGGTGCGCATCGCGCTGAATCTCAAGGGGCTGGATTACCGCTCTCAAGCGGTCAATCTGCTCAAGGGCGAGCAGCGCAGCCCCGAGTATCTGGCCCTCAATCCGCAGGGGCTGGTGCCGCTGCTGGACGACGGCGGGGTCAAGGTCGCGCAGTCCCTGGCCATTTGCGAATACCTGGACGAGGCCTATCCGGATACGCCGCGGCTGTTGCCGTCCGCTCCGGCGGCTCGGGCGCGGGTCCGCGCGCTGGCCCTGGCCATCGCCGCCGACATCCATCCCTTGCAGAACACTCGAGTCGGCAAGTATCTGCAGACCGAGTACGGCAAGGACGAAGAGGGCAAGGCGGCGTGGATACGGCACTGGATTCGCACCGGCTTCGACGCGCTGGAGCAAGCGCTGGCGGAATCGCCCAGCCGTTACGCGGCGGGTGAGCAGCCGACGCTGGCCGATGTCTGCCTGCTGCCGCAGGTGTTCAGCGCCCGGCGTTTCGGCCTGGACCTGAGCGCGTATCCGCACATCGTCCGCGTTGCGGACGCGCTGGAGCAACTGCCGGCTTTCGCCGACGCGCATCCATCCCGTCAGCCGGACGCGATCTAAGTCTTTGATCCGGCGGGCCGGTCGTTTCAGACGGCCCGCCCGCCTGCTTTTCCCGCGCCGCCGCGGTTCGTTTTTTTGCAATTATTCCTTGACTCTGAATTCGTCCTCTGATTAAATGCGTGGCTCTGACGGCGCGACAGCGCAGCAGTGATGGCCAGTTAGCTCAGTTGGTAGAGCAGCGGATTGAAAATCCGCGTGTCCGTGGTTCGATTCCGCGACTGGCCACCATCACCGCCTTAGCTTCAGCACCCGTCGGCCAGTTAGCTCAGTTGGTAGAGCAGCGGATTGAAAATCCGCGTGTCCGTGGTTCGATTCCGCGACTGGCCACCAGATACCTGAAAAGCCGAACTCATCGAGTTCGGCTTTTTGCATTTCGGCGGCGGACGCCTGTCCTGTCGCCGGTTTTGGGGGGCGTGCCATAATGAGGCCATGAAACCGCTGCCGCCTCTTTATACCCTGATCGCTTTTGAAGCTGTGGCCCGGCTCTCCAGTTTTACCCAGGCCGCCGGTGAACTGAATCTGTCGCAAGGCGCGGTCAGCCGTCAGCTGCAGTTACTGGAAGACTATCTGGGGTGCAAATTGCTGCAGCGGGGCACCCGCAAGGTGGAATTGACTCCGGCCGGCGAACAATACCTGAGCGAAGTCCGCTCCGCCCTGGAGCAATTGGCCGGCGCCACCGCCAGTCTGATGCATTGGCAGCAAGACAAGCAGGTGACGGTGGCCTGTTCCACCGCGCTCGCCTCCTTGTGGCTCATGCCCAATCTCTCCGCCTTCCGCCAGGCTCAGCCTGACCTCTCAATCCGCATTCTGGCCAACGATAATATTCAAGAGCTGCAGGCATTCGAATTCGACCTCGGCGTTTACTATTTCCGTCAGCCTCCCAAGGACGCCGATGCGGTGGCCTTGTTCGATGAGCACATGTACGCGGTTTGCAGCCCGGGCTATTTGCCGGCCGGTCCGGCCCAGCCAGTGGCTTTGTTGGACGAGACGCTGATCACCATGGATGGCGGTCAGCGCGACTGGTTCAACTGGCCGCAGTGGTTTGCCGCCCAAAACATCGCCTGGAGACCGGCCGCCAGACAATTGAGCGTGACCAACCACCATTTGGCAGTGCAGGCGGCGCTGGCCGGGCAGGGGGTGGCGCTGGCCTGGGGGCATCTGATCGACAGCTATCTGGCCAGCGGAGCGCTGGTGATGGCGTCGGACGCCAAGGTGACGATGAGCGGCGCTTTTTACTTGTTGCTGCCGGAACGGAGGCGGCCCAAGCCGGCCACCAGATTGTTCGCGGATTGGCTGGCCTCGCTGGCGGTGATGCGGCGGTGACATCGGATGATGGCCTCACGCCTGCAAGATGGCGATCACACGGCTTGATTGATGAGCTGAAAACATAAATCTATCTAAAACTATCGTTTGTCCCGGCTTGGGTTTATCGCCGACACTGGTTTGGCCTGGGTAATAGCTCAGGCTTGCCTGCAAGCCGCGCCGGCATCAGAACCGCCGCCCCGGGGGCGACAGCGGCGGCAGGCTCCATCAAGGAGACAAACCATGCGTAGCCATCATCGCATCCGGCCCCTGGTGTTCTGGCCCACCTTTTTGCTGCTGTTGGCGGCCTTGCTGCTCAGCTATCTTGACCTGTCGGTCTTTCTCCGTCTGGCCGGCGCAGCCAATAAATGGATACTGGGCCACTTTTCCTGGCTATTCAGCCTAGCCAGTTTCAGCCTGTTGTTGACCTGTGTCTGGGTCTATTGCTCGCCGATAGGCAAGCTGCGCATCGGCGGTGCGGACGCCTTGCCCTTGTTGGGCCGCAAGCGCTGGTTCGCCGTCACCTTGATGACCACGATGGCGGTTGGGGTACTGTTCTGGACCTCGGCCGAGCCGATCTACCACCTGTACTACCCGCCGGCGGCGTATGGCCTGCGCGCCGGTAGCGCCGAGGCCGCCAGTTTTGCCATGTCGGCCATGTTTCTGCACTGGACATTCACCCCTTACGCCATTTACACCGTGCCGGCCCTGCTGTTCGGCTTGGTGTTTTACAACCTCAAGCTGCCGTTCTCGGTAGGCAGCATGTTGCGGCCCTTGCTGGGACGCTGGGTGGGCGGCCGCAGCGGGCAATTGATCGACGCCCTGGCTTTGTACTCTCTGGTGGCCGGCATGGCGTCCAGCCTGGGCACCGGCGCGCTGGCGCTGGTGGGCGGCATCAACCAGTATCTGCCCCTGCCTGCCAGCCCGTTCAGCATCGGCCTGGTGATTGCCTGCATTGTCGTGACCTTTGTCTGCTCGGCGCTCAGCGGCTTGCAACGCGGGCTGAGCTGGTTGTCCAGCGTCAATACCTGGGTTTTGCTGGGGCTGGCCGGGTTTTTGCTGATTTTTGGGCCGACTACTTTCATCCTGGCGTTTGGCCTGGAGTCGTTTGGCAACTATTTGAACCAGTTCTTTCGGTTAAGCCTGTCCACCGGCGCGGCCAGCCAGGATGGTTGGGCGGGCTCCTGGACCATCTTCTATTGGGCGGTATGGTTTGCCTGGGCGCCGATCAGCGCCATGTTTCTGGGCAAGATCTCCCGCGGTTACACCGTGCGGGAGGTGATCGTGATGAATTTGCTGCTGCCGGCCGGCTTCACCGCCTTGTGGATCATGATTTTCAGCGGCACGGCCCTATCCATTGATTTGGGCCAGGCCGGCCTGCTCAAAGGCGTGCTGGAGAGTCAGGGCGTGGAGAATGTGCTGTACACCATCATCCGCCAGATGCCCTTGAGCGAACTGATGGTGGCCATGGTGGTGTTCATCGCCTTCCTCAACTATGTCACTGCGGCGGACAGCAATACCGACGCTATCAGCAATCTGTGCACCGCCGGTTTTTCCTCAGACAGCGCCGAAAAAGCGGGCATGGGCATGAAAGTGGTGTGGGGCGGGGTGATCGGCGTGGTGTCTTGGGTGATGACCAGTTACGCCGGCGGCGTCGATGGCGTCAAAATGATGTCCAATCTCGGTGGTTTGCCGGCCTTGCTCATCATCATGGGCTGCATGCTGTCGCTTATCGCCTTGGTGCGTTCCGGCAAGCTGACATGTCCGCCTTCCGACGCGCCCGTAGTCGTCAAGGAGACGCGATCATGAAAACCGTCACTCAGCTGCCGCGGGCCATTCGCGAAGTGGAGCACTTCACCATCACGCTGGCTGACGGTTGCCAATTGGCCGCGCGGATGTGGCTGCCGATGGACGCCGAAGCCAGCCCGGTGCCGGCGATTCTGGAATACCTGCCTTACCGCAAGCGCGACGGCACGGCTGTGCGCGACCAACTGACTCACCCGTACTTCGCCGGCCACGGTTATGTATGTCTTAGGGTGGACATGAGGGGCTGCGGCGAGTCCGATGGCGACTTCGTCGATGAATACCTGCAACAGGAACAGGACGATGCGCTGGAGGTGATTGCCTGGATCGCCGCGCAAGCATGGTGCAGCGGCAAGGTCGGCATGATGGGCATCTCCTGGGGCGGCTTCAATAGCCTGCAAGTGGCGGCCCGCCAACCGGAGGCCTTGAAGGCCATCATCACGCTATGCTCCACCGACCATCGCTATGCCGACGACATCCACTATAAGGGCGGTGCGCTATTGCTGGAAAACCTGGGCTGGGCCGGCACCATGTTCAGCTATTGCGCCGCCGCGCCCGATCCGCTGTTGGTGGGCGAGGCCTGGCGGGAGCGTTGGCTGCAACGCTTGGAGCGGACGCCCCTGCTGCTCAAAACCTGGCTGAGCCATCAGACCGATGACGACTATTGGCGGCATGGTTCCATCTGCGCCGATTACAGCAGCATCAAGGCCGCCGTTTACGCGGTGGGCGGTTGGGGCGACGCTTATCACAACGCCGTCGGCCGGATGATGCGGCATCTGAGCTGCCCGAAAAAAGCGCTGATCGGTCCGTGGGCCCATAAGTATCCGCACTTCGCGGTACCGGATCCGGCGATCGGCTTTTTGCAGGAAGCGCTGCGCTGGTGGGACTACTGGCTGAAGGATATCGACACCGGCATCATGGCGGAAGACCCGGTCACCCTGTATCTGCAAGACGCGGCGCCGCCGCGGGCCAGTTATGCCGCACGTCCGGGCGTCTGGCTGCGCGACCCGGCCTGGCCCAGCCCGCATGTTCAGCGAAGGGAGTGGGGGCTGAACGCCGCGGGCGAGCTGCGGCCGGACATGGCCGGCGAGGGGGTGGCCGCGATTCGTTCGCCGCTGACCACCGGCGCCGCCTGCGGCGAATACTGCGTGATCTGGCTGGGACCGGAGTTCCCGCTGGATCAGCGCCGCGACGACGCCGGCTCGCTGGTGTTCGACAGCCCTGCGTTGGAGCGGGAGCTGCCGCTGTTGGGCGCGCCGACGCTGCGGCTGCGGCTGAAGTGCGACAGCCCCAGCGGTCAACTGGCGGTGCGGCTCAACGATGTGGCGCCGGATGGCGCGGTCACCCGCATCAGTTACGGGGTGCTGAACCTGGCGCTGCGCGACGGTTATCAACAGCGGCGGGCGGTCAGGCCGGACGAGTGGATGGATATCCGGCTGCAACTGGATGATTGCGGCTACCGTCTGCCGGCGGGCCATCGGCTGCGCTTGAGCGTCTCCAGCGCTTACTTCCCGCTGATCTGGCCGGCAGCGGATCATGCCCGGCTGACATTGGATCTGGCCGGCGCCACGCTCAGCCTGCCGGTGCATGATCTGAGCACCGTGGTGGCGCAGCCCTTTGCCGAGCCGGAAGGCGCGCCGCCGCTGGCGCTGAGTTATTTGCGCTCTCCCGCCAGCAGCCGCGAAATCATCGAGGACGCGATGAGCGGCGAGGTGCGCACCGAGATTCGCGACGACTTCGGCCACTATCGCTTTGACGACCATGGTTTGGAAGTGGCGCAAAGCTGCGAGGAAATTTACTGTATCCGGCCCGAGCAGCCTTTATCGGCCAGCGGGGTGGTGAAGTGGAGCTATAGCGCCGGCCGCGGTGATTGGCGGGTCAGGGTGGAGAGCGAGTTGAGGCTGACGGCGGATGCCCATCATTTTCGCATTCAGGCGGAGCAAAGCGCTTGGGAGGGGGAGCAATTGCTGCAACGGCGGGAATGGGACGAATGGGTGCCTCGTCAGGTCCAATAAGGCGGAACACCGCAAGGATGGTGAGCGATGATGTGGTATGACTGGATAGGGCTGATCGGGGTGTTTTTCTATCTCCTGGCCTACAGCCTGCTGCAATGGAGGCTGGTGGACTTGAGCGACTACAGCTATAGCGGCTTCAATCTGATTGGCGCGATGCTGCTGCTGATCTCGCTGTGTTACGCCTTCAACTTGGCTTCATTGCTGGCGCAAGTGTTGTGGATCGTCATCAGCTTGGTGGGCATGCGCAAAACCCGCAAGGAGCGCTTGCTGGCCTTGTCGGGCAGGGAGGGGATTTAGGCCGAGCGGGCGGCGGAGGCGTTTTACATGCTGTCCATGGCGGCTGGCCGCCAGCTACCAGAAAAGCCGAACTCGATGAGTTCGGCTTTTTGCATTGCGGCTTGCTTTCATCTTTCAATATATGATTAAATATAATATATATTGTTATGTTAAGGAGACGAGCATGAGCCTTCATTACCCTGATTTGAGTGCGGAACTGGGCGCGGAGTTGAGCAAGCTGCGCAAGGAAATCCCGGAAACGATGAAAGGCTTCGGCCAGATGAGCCGGGCTGCTCACGCGGACGGCGCCTTGTCGAACCGGACCAAGGAACTGATCGCGCTGGCCATAGGCATCGCCAACCGCTGCCACGGCTGTCTGGCTTTCCATGCCAAGGCGCTGGTGGAACTGGGCTGCAGCCGCGCCGAATTCATGGAGATGCTGCAAGTGGCCGTCTATATGGGCGGCGGTCCTTCCTTGATGACGGCGGCGGAGGCCTTGCAGGCCTATGAGCAGTTCGGCGGCGAGGCCGCGCCCGACTGATCCCGGTTCGGACCAGAAAGCGCTCGCTCGCATTGATGGGCAGCGCCGCCGGGCGGGCGTATACTGTGCGCTTCTGTTGTCGCGGGAGTTTGATGGTGTATCACTTCATCGCATCCGATCTGGATGGCACCTTGCTGGACCCCAATCACGCGGTGGACGATTTCACCGCCAGCACCTTGCAGGCCCTGCAGGCGCGCGGCGTGCGTTTCGCCATCGCCACCGGCCGTCATTATCTGGATGTGCAGGGCATACGCCAGGCGCTGGGCATCCGCGCTCACCTGATCACGTCCAACGGCGCGCGGGTGCATGATCCCGACGACAAGCTGGTGCATCGCCAGGATATCGATCCCGCCTTGGTGCGCCGGCTGGCGCAGCCGGAGTTCGCCGCCGGCACGGTGCTGAATTTCTATCTGGACGACGCCTGGCTGATCGACCAACCCTGCCAGTATCTACTCAATTTCCACGCCGATTCCGGCCTGCGCTATCAATTGGCCGATCTGGCCGGGCACGGCGGCGAGGGCGTCGGCAAGGTGCTCTACATCGGCGAGCACGCGTATTTGCTGGAGGTGGAGCGCAAGCTGCACCAGGCCTTCGGCGATGAGCTGTACATTACTTTCTCGGCCGACGATTGCCTGGAGGTGATGGCGCCCGGGGTATCCAAGGGCCACGCGCTGGAGCTGGTGTTGTCGGATCTGGGCCTGGACAAGGCGCATTGCCTGGCCTTTGGCGACGGTCAGAACGATATCGAACTGCTGCGCACCGCCGGCCACCCGCGGATGATGGGCAACGCCCAGGCGCGGCTGGCCGAGCAACTGCCGGATGTGCCGCGCATCGGCAGCAACCGCGAAGCCGGCGTGGCGCGCCATCTGCGCGAGTTGTTCGCCTTATAGCCGAGACGGGCCCCGCCAATAAAAAACGCCAGCGCTTGCGCTGGCGTTTTTACGTGGTGCGGATCGTTTCGGTTCGCTCAGCCTTGAAGCGCCTGAGCCAGGCCGGCGGCTTGATCGCCGACGATCAAATGCCAGACGCCGGGCGCCACTTCCAGCATCGCCGCCACGCCGGCCGCGCGGGCCGCGTCCTGATTGAGCAGCGAGCTCTGCTTCAGCTCCACGCGCAAGCGGGTATGGGCGATGGCTTCCACCTTGGCCAGATTGGCCGCGCCGCCCAGCGCCTGGCGCAGCGCCGCGGCCTGGCCTTGATCCGCTGCGGGCGTCGGCGTCGGCGTCGCCGCTTGCGCCGCCGGAGCCGGCGCGCTGGCCGGGGCGTCGATTTCGGCGTCCGCGCCCGCGCCGCGCAGATAGATTTCCATATCGGTTTTCAGGTTTTCCGACTGTGGGCCGAAGATGGCCTGGATGCCGTTGCCCACCACCACCACGCCGGACGCGCCCATGCTCTTGAGCTTGGCCTGGTTGACCTTGGCCGGCTCCCGCACCGCGATGCGCAGGCGGGTGATGCAGGCGTCCAGGCTGCTGATGTTGCTGCGGCCGCCAAAGGCCAGAACTAGTTCGCGCGCGCGCGCGTCTTCGCTGACCGCCGCGCCGGCGTCGGCGCTCTCGTCCTCGCGGCCCGGGGTTTTCAGGTTGAACTTGGCGATGACGAAGCGGAACACCCCGTAGTAGATGGCCGCGTAGATCGGGCCGAGGATGAACACGTACCAGGCGTGCTTGGCCTTGTCGCCGATCAGGTTGAACATCAGGAAATCGATGCCGCCCTGGGAGAAGGTGAAGCCCATGTGCATGTCCAGGGTGTTGGCGATGAACTGCGCCGACGCCGCCAGGCAGGCGTGGAGGAGGTAGAGCACCGGCGCCACGAACAGGAAGGAGAATTCGATGGGCTCGGTGATGCCGGTCAAAAAGGAGGTCAGCGCGGCGGAAATCATGATGCCGCCCACCTTGACGCGGTTCTCCGGCTTGGCCGAATGCCAGATGGCGATGGCCGCGGCCGGCAGGCCGAACATCTTGAACAGGAAGGCGCCGGACAGGATGCCCGCGGTCGGATCGCCGGCGAAGAAGCGGTTGATGTCGCCGTGTATCATCTTGCCGCTGATCGCGTCCGGGAAGGCGCCGATTTCAAAGAAGAAGGGCACATTCCAGATATGGTGCAGGCCGAAGGGCAGCAGCAGCCGTTCTACGAGGCCGTAGACGGTGGCGGCGGTGCGCGGATCGCTGACCGCGGCCCACTGCGAGAAGCTCTTGATACCGTTGCCTATCGGCGGCCAGATGAAGGACAGCGCCACGCCCAGCGCGATGGCGCTGATGGCGGTGATGATGGGCACAAAGCGCTTGCCGGCGAAGAAGCCCAGGTATTCGGGCAGCTTGATCCGGTAGAAGCGGTTGAACATATAGGCCGCCAGGCCGCCGGCGAGAATGCCGCCGAACACGCCGGTCTGGATGGACGGCAGGCCCATGATGGTGTCGGGCTTGACCCCCATCAGGCCGGCCATCACCCCCAGGGTGACGGTGGTGACCAGATGGCCGATCACGGCGGCGATCGCCGCCACGCCGTCGTTTTCGGTAAAGCCCAGCGCCACGCCGACGGCGAAGATCAGCGGCAGATTGCCGAAGATCACGTCGCCGGAGTTTTTCATCAGCGACAGGATGGCCAGCGCGACGGTGTTCTGGGTGTGGAAATCGGTGGCGCCTATGCCCAGCAGCAGGCCGGCCACCGGCAGCACGGCCACCGGCAGCATCAGCGCTTTGCCGATCTTTTGCAGAAATGCGAATGATTGACTAAACATGGTGGTTCATTCCTTGCTCAACAGCGTAGGAAATAGCGGGCGGCGCACTCGCCGCCCCACATCGCTCCGGATGGCCGGAGAGTCTCGTTTATCGGGCTTGCGCGTTCAGGTGTTCGCGGACTTCGCTCGCCGTGGACAGGGCCAGCGCTTGCTGCGCCAGAGCCTCGCACTCCGCCGCGCTCCAGCGCGACAGCGTGGCCTTGACCGCGGCCAGCGCCGGCGTGCTGACCGACAGCTCGCTGACCCCCATGCCCACCAGCAGCGGCGCGGCGCGCTCGTCGGAGGCGAGGCCGCCGCAGATGCCCACCCACTTGCCGTGGGCGCGGGCGCCGTCGCAAGTCATCGCGATCATCGCCAGCACCGCCGGGTGCAGCGCGTCGGCCTGCTTGGCCAACTGCGGGTGGCCGCGGTCCATCGCCAGCACGTACTGGGTCAGGTCGTTGGTGCCGATGGAGAAGAAGTCCACTTCCGGCGCGAAGCGCGCGGCCATGACGGCGGCGGACGGCACTTCCACCATGATGCCCACCTTGACGTCATGCTGGCCGCTGGCGGCCTGCTCTTCGGCCAGCACGGCCTTGGCGGCGCGCAGTTCGTCCAGCGAGGCCACCATGGGGAACATGATGTGCAAGCGGGTCAGCGGCGCGGCTTGCAGGATGGCGCGCAACTGGGTGCGCAGCAGGTCCGGGCGCTCCAGGCTGACGCGGATGCCGCGCAGGCCGAGGAAGGGGTTGTCCTCCTTGGGCAGCGGCAGGTAGGACAGCGGCTTGTCGCCGCCCACGTCCAAGGTGCGCACCACCAGCGGGCGCTCCTTGCCCAGCGCGCGGGCCACCGCGCAGTATTCCTCCGCCTGTTCCTGCTCGCTGGGCGGGGTGTCGCGGTTGTCGAACAGAAACTCCGAACGCAGCAGGCCCACGCCCTCGGCGCCCTTGGCCACCGCTTCGCGCGCGTCGGCGGCGTTGCGGATATTGACCACCACTTCGATGCGGACGCCGTCGCTGGTGCGGGCTTCCCGCTGCGACATCGCCGCCTCGGCGGCGCGGCGCTCCGCGATCTGCGCGATCTCCGCCTCGGCGGTGGCCAGCTGTTCGGCGTTCGGCGCGATGCGCAGCGTGCCGCGGCCGCCGTCGATGATGACTTGTTCGCTATCGGGCAGGGCCAGCGCGGCCTGGGAGATGCCGCAGATCGCCGGGATGCCCAGAGAACGCGCCAGGATGGCCACATGGCTGGTGGCGCCGCCGGTGCGGGTACAGAAGCCCAGCACCTTGTTGGGGTCCAGCGCGGCGGTGTCGGACGGGGTCAGGTCTTCCGCGATCAGGATGGAGCCGGCAGGCACGTCCAGGCTGGCCTGCTTGACGCCGGCCAGCAGCGCCAGCACGCGGCGGCCCACGTCGCGGATGTCGTTGGCGCGTTCGCGCAGCAGCGCGTTGTCTTGCGCTTCCAGCCGCGCGGAGTAGGAACTGAAGGCGGCGCGCCAGGACCAGGCGGCGGATTTGCCGTCGGCCAGGCCGGCGTAGGTCTGCGCCAGCAGGTCCGGGTCTTGCAGCAGTTCCTGGTGCATGGACAGGATGGCCTGCTTGGCCTTGTCGGTCAGCTGGCTCTTGACCGCGTCGATCTGCTGAGCGGCTTCTTCGGTGGCGCGGGCGAAGTGTTGCTGTTCCAGACTGGCGCCCTGGCCGAATTCCGGCACGTCGAATTCCTGCAGCCGGTGATGATAGACGCGGCCGATGGCCAGGCCGGGAGAGGCGCCGACGCCGACCAGCAGCTCGGCGCTTTCCTGTTGTTGGGCGACGGCGGCGATGGGCGCGGGCGCGGCCGGCGCTTCGTCTTCGGCTTCGCCGCAGCGGTCCAGCAGTAGCTGGGTCAGCTCGGCCAGCGCCTGTTCGGCGTCCGCGCCGACGGCTTCGATGCGCACCTTGTCGCCGTTGCGGGTGGACAGGCCCATCACGCCGACCACGGATTTGGCGTTGGCGGACTGCTCGTCCAGCAGCAGGTGGATGTCGGCCTGGAAGCTTTTCGCCTTGCTGGCGAAGACCGCGGCCGGCCGGGCGTGCAGGCCGGCGGGGTTGGTGATTTCGATTTCCGGGGACAGCAGCTTGGCGCCGCCGGCCGCGGGCGCGGCGGCGGCGGCCGCGCCGGCCAGCTCCAACTCCAGCACCGCGGTCTTGCCGGCCTCGGCCAAGCCGCTGGCGCGGTGCATGGCGCTGACGGTTTCGTCGCCGTTGGTGATGATGATCTGGGTCAGCAGGCTCTGCGCGTTGCGCGCCACCATGTCCAGATTGAAGTCGATCAGCGCCTGGCCGGCGCTGACGCGTTGTCCTTGTTCCACCAGCGGCTGGAAACCCTGGCCTTTGAGCATCACGGTGTCGATGCCGATGTGCACCATCACTTCCACGCCTTCGGGCGAGGTGATGGTGAGCGCGTGGTGCGCGGAATGGAGATTGCTGACGACGCCGGACACCGGCGCGAGCAGACTGCAGGAGGTGGGGTCCAGCGAGATGCCGTCTCCCACCATCTTGCCGGCGAACACCGGATCCGGGACGGTGTCCAGGGCGACCAGCCACCCGGAGAGGGGGGCGAGGATCTTCAGTCTTGGCAAGGGTGTGCTCATATGTAACTCCTCAGATCGGGAATTTATCAGTTGTTTTATTACGAGCGTCGGCCTGCTTCTTCATGAGCGGTTCCGCGTGGCGTGCCGGATAGGGTACACCGTACGGAAAGGCCTGTCTTGATTCGATGGCGCTGCGGCATCCATCGCGCGGCAACAGTACAGACGCTTACTGTCCAGCTGGCGATATGATGCCAATATTGTAGTTTAACTACATCGAAATAACGGTGCAGCTTGATGGCAATCAAGAAATTGCGCAAGTAGGAATTCACGTATTTGCACTAGTTCGCGCGGAGACGATGGCGGAGGGACGAGGCGGGCTGCGACGGGGATGGGTTTGGCGTGGAAATGCGAGCGTCTTGGCGGCGGGGCCCGCGGCCGGGCGGCTGTTGCATTTTTGTTATGCGCGAAATGAAAAACGGCGGCCTCTCGAGAGGGCCGCCGTCTTGGAGGCGGTCAGGCGCCGTTGTTTCAGGCCTGGCGCTTGTTGTCGCCGAGGAAGAACAGGGCCAGCGAGCCGGCGATCAGGAAGGCCGGGTATTCCCAGCCGCCGCCTTCGTTGGCGAACATCCAGCCGTGGGCGCCGTGCACCAGCACGATGGTGCCGAGCAGCAGCGGGGTCAGCGCCAGCGCCACCCAGCGGGCGAAGAAGCCGGACAGCAGCAGCAGGCCGCCGCCGACTTCGGCCAGGATGGCCAGGTAGCCGACGAAGCCGGGCAGGCCCAGGCTGGCGAAGTAGCCGGCGGTGCCGGCCGGTGTGAACACCAGCAGCTTGAGCAGGCCGTGGGACAGATACATCAGGCCCAGCGACAGGCGCAGGATCAGGGTGCCGAGGGCGGGGTTCTGGAAGCGGTTCATGGTGGGTTCCAATCAAGTTTGCGATGGAGTGCATTTGACCATGTAGAGAAAACTCAATAAATCCGCTATTAATAAAAATATTGTTTACCAATAGGAAATGATCATGGACCGCTTTTCGGAAATCCGCGCCTTCGTCTGCGTGGCGGAGCTGGGCAGTTTCGCCGCCGCCGCCGAGCGGCTGGAGCTGTCGCGGGCGATGGTGACCAAGCTGGTGTCCAGTCTGGAAGGGCGTCTGGGCGTGCGGCTCATGCATCGCACCACGCGGCGTTTGTCGCTGACCGAGGCGGGCGAAACCTATCTGGGGCTGGCCGGCGGCCTGCTGGCCGAGCTTGACGATCTGGACGCGCGTTTATCGCACGGCGCCAGCAGCCCGGTGGGGCGTTTGAGGGTGTCGGCGCCGGTGTCCTTCGGCATGCGTTATCTGGGGCGCGCGGTGGCGGGCTTTCATCTGCAGTACCCGCAGATCGAAGTGGAGCTGAACTTGAACGACAGGCGGGTGGACTTGGTGGAGGAGGGCTTCGATCTGGGGCTGCGGGTGTCGAATCTGTCCGACTCTTCCCTGGTGGCGCGCCGGCTGGCGCGGATACGGGATCTGGTCGTCGCCGCGCCCAGCTATCTGCAACGCTGCGGCACGCCGGCGACGCCGGCGGATCTGGCCGAGCATCAGTGTCTGCTGTACGCGCTGACCGCGCAGCCCAATCTATGGGATTTCACCGCGCCGGACGGCAGCAGCGGCCGGGTCAAGGTCAAGGGCATGCTGCGCGCCAACAACGGCGACATCCTGACGGACGCCGCCGTCCACGGCATGGGGGTGATCCTGCAGCCGCGCTTTCTGGTGGAGCAGGGCCTGGCGGATGGCACGCTGGTGCCGCTGCTCAGCGATTACGACTGGCACTGCCTGGATTTGTCGGCGGTGTACCCGGCGCGGCGGCACGTGCCGGGCAAGGTCCGGGCTTTCGTCGATTACCTACAGCAGTTTTTCCAGTAGCGGCGGCGCGTAGCTGATTGGCCGTGGGCTCAAAGCCGACTCATGTCGACCGCGTAAATTTCGGCGTCCTGTGAATGAACGCCGCAGTTGTGATTGATCCGCATGCTGTCGCCCAGGAACTCAAGGCTCAGGCTGTCGCCGGTCTTCTTGAGCAACGCCAACGCGTTGCCGACGCTGGCCAGCTCTTGCCCCAGCGGCGTCTTGTTGTAGTCAAAGTGGTGGACATGGCCGCTGTCCGCTAGATCCGGCGTTTCCCCCTTGCCGCTGTAGACCATCATCGCGTGATCGAAGTGATCGCGAAGAAAGGCGGCCAGTTCGCGGTTATTGCCGACCGGACGGTCTGGCGGAGCTTGGTCGCCGCATAGCCGTCTATGGGCGTCCACAATGGAGCGCGCGCCGTCGGTCGCCGTCTCCCATTCGCCGTCGCCGTTTTTCACGGTGCCGGCGTGATAGGCGTAAAGCATTCCTGCTTTCAGCGCGTAGACCATGGTGCAGCCGGAGAGCGCGCCGGAGTTGAACAGGCAGCAATCGCCGTCCCGTAGCGCGCCGGTGTCGAACTTCACCCCTACCGTGCCTTGCAGGCCGTTGCCGATTTCGATCAGCCGCAGCGTGTCGCCGAACTGGAATTTATTGTAATAGTTGCCGATCGGCGTGCCGGGAATCAGCTCCTTGGCTTTGGCCTGGCCGCCGTGAGAGTACTTGATGAAGTCCGAGGAGACGGCGTCGCCGCCTTTTTTATCGCCCTCCCGGTCGTGGCGGACGCAGTCGACGACGCCGGCCGGAGCGGAGGCCTGGGCGCCGCCTTCGACGGAAAGCACGCCCTTGCCGATCAGCGGAGCGACGCTGCCGGACAACACTTGCGATTTATCCCGCTCGAACAAGAGCTTTTCTTGCGGCGAGGAGGTGGTGACGGTTTTGTTTTGTCTGACGTCCTGCCTGAAGTTCGCCGTGGGATCGCCGTATTTGGCGTGGTCGTGCACGACGCGGCTTTGGCTGATCAAGGCCTTTTTGGCGTGGTAAAGATTGGCTTGCGCATTTGGGTCCTGGCAGAGCTGCCGGACGAAGGCCTTGGCGCGTTTGGTCTGATCCGGGTGCAGCAGGCTGTGCAGCCGGCTGTTGTACACCACCAGGGCGCCGCTTTTGCTCAGGCCGAATCTCAAGTCTTGGGCTTTGCCCTGCTTGGCCGCCGGCTGTTGAAGCAATTGTTCGTAGATTGTTTTGATGGATATCGGACTCGATATTTTCATCTGCTGTTCCAGGCGGAATAGGGGATGGAGAAGGGCTTTCCCTCGCTGTGGCGCTGGGCCGGCGCGAGGGCGCTGCTTTGGTTTCGGGCCAGGGGGCTGGCCGCGCCGACCATTGCAGCGAAAAAGGAGGGGCCTGTCTTTCAAAAAACGACGACGGGGAGGGGGAGAGCGGAGAGGAGGAAGGCGGCCGCTTAGAGCCTGTTCAAAGTCTCGCGAGCAAGGGCGAGGCAAGGCGAAAACGAGCGAAAAAGCGGAATGTGCACGTGGCACATGAGCATTTTGAGCTTGTTTTCAACGCTGTATCGCTGAAGCGCAGCAGACATTGAACAGGTTTTTAGGCCGCTGGCGGGAAAGCGCGCGCTGGGCGCGCGCTTTTTATTCGTGCATCGCCAGGAAGCCCTTGAGGCGGCTTTCGATGATGCGCGGGTTTTCGCCGTTGGCGATGGAGACCAGGCCTTCCACCACCAGCTCTTTCAAGGCGACTTCCGAGGCGATCAGGTGTTTGAGCTTGTTGGCGATGGGCAGGAACAACAGGTTGGCGGAGCCGACGCCGTAGACGGTGGCGACGAAGGCGACGGCGATGCCGGCGCCCAGCTTGGACGGGTCGGACAGGTTTTCCATCACGTGGATCAGGCCCAGCACCGCGCCCAGAATACCCATGGTCGGCGCGTAGCCGCCGGCGGATTCCCAGATGCGCGCCGCCTGTTTGCGCGCGTGTTCGAACATGGAGATCTCCACGTCCATCACCGAGCGCAAGGTGTCAGGCTCCGCGCCGTCCACCAGCATTTGCAGCGCTTTCTTGATGAAGGGGTCTTTTTGCAGATTGATGTAGCCTTCCAGCGCCAGCAGGCCGCCCTTGCGTGCGGTCTGGCTCCAGTTGATGACTTCGCGGATCATCTTGTCGTGATCCAGCACCGGCGGCTGGAAGATCCATTTGAGCATGCGCACGCCGGCGGCGAATTGCTTGGGCGTGCTTTGCAGCATCACCGCGCTGACGGTGCCGCCGATGACGATCATGAAGGCGGTCAGCTGCATCAGGGAGCCGATGTTGCCGCCCTCCAGCGCCTGCCCCGCGATAATGGCGGTCAGGCCCATCAGAATGGCTACAATGCTTATCTTGTCCACGCGAAGTTCCGGTTTTTAATGTTATGCCGCGTCAGGGCGCGGAGGGTCAGAGCCAGTCCTTGATGCGCGCGCGCAGCCGGGCGATGGCCTGGCTGTGCAGTTGGCTGACTCGGGATTCGGAGACGCCGAGCACCGCGCCGATTTCCTTCAAGTTCAATTCCTGCTCGTAATACAGGGACATCACCAACTGGTCGCGCTCCGGCAGCAGCTTGATGCCGTCTATCAGCGCCTGGCGGAAGCCGCCGTCGGCCAGCGCGGCGAACGGGTCCGGCGAGTCGTCGTCGGCGACATTGGCCACCGCGTCGGGCAGCGCGTCGCCGTCGTCGTTGGAAAAATCTTCGAAATGCAGCAAGGTCATGCCGCGGCAATCGCCCAGCATGTCCTGGTACTGTTCCAGCTCCAGTCCCATTTGCGCGGCGATTTCCGATTCCAGCGGCGAGCGGCCCAGCTGGTGTTCCAGCTGGCGGACCGCGTCTTCGATCTGGCGCGAGTGGCGGCGCGCCTGGCGCGGCATCCAGTCTTCGCGGCGCAGTTCGTCCAGCATGGCGCCGCGCACCCGCTGGCTGGCGAAGGTTTCGAACATCACGCCCTGGGCCGGGTCGAATTGGCGCGCGGCTTCGATCAGGCCGATGACGCCGACCTGGATCAGGTCGTCGATGTCGACCGAGGCCGGCAGCCGGGCGATCATCATGCCGGCCAGCTTCTTGACCAGCGGCGCGTAGGCCTCCACGTCGATCTCGGCGGGAGGCGAGGCGGCGGTGTAGCCGGTTCGGCGTAAGGACGGCAAGCTCATAGCGGTTTGACTCCATCCGCCTCGGCCCAGTCGCGCGAGGCGGCAATCAACAAATCCATGAATCCGGTGCCGCTGCGCGGCGTTTCCTGGGTGTCCCACTGCGGCAGCACCGCGGCCAGCTGCGAGAAGGCCATCGCGGCCTCGCTGTCCGGAAACGCCTCCATCAACGGCCGGCGCAGCGTCTGGCTGCGACGCACCGCGTTGTCCATCGGCACAAAGCCCACCCAGCGCAGCGATACCGACAGGAATTCGCCGGTGGCGGCGGACAGCCGGGTGAACAATTCGCGCGCTTCCTCCAGATGGCGAGCGCGGTTGATCAGCACATTGAAGCGCTGGCGGCCGTAGCTGCCGGACAACCTCTTGATATTAGCGTAGGCCGTTGTCAGCGACTCCGCCGCCGGCGTGAGCACTAATACCAAATTGTCGGCCACGCTGGCCGGCACCGGGTCGTGGGCGGGGCTGGGGGCGTCCACCAGCAGCACCGAGGCGTCGCGCTCCAGCGCGGCGAATTCGCTGCCCAGCCTCAGCCATAGCTGGGCGGAGAACAGCGCGCGCTCTTCCGGGCGCGCGTAGAGATTGATCAACTGAATGCCCTGGCGCGAACTCATCATCATCTCGTCCAGGCCGCCCAGGGTCAGCACCTGGCTTTCCAGCGTGGCGGTGGTGGGCACGCCCAGACGGCGCGCCTGAACCTGGCCCAGCGTGCAGTCCACCAGCAAGGGCCGCTGGCCGGCGTAGGCCAGGCCCAGCGCCAGTTCGGTGGCCAGGGTGCTGGCGCCGGCGCTGGCGGAGCCGATGAAGGCGAAACTGGGCGCGCGCGCGGACCGGGCGCTGAGCAGGCGGAGGCTGGCGGCTTGATCCTGCATCGCGCTTACAACCATCCGGCCTGGGCCGCGTTCATGATGGGCAGTTCGTCGGCCTGAAGGGTGAAGGGGGAATGCTGTTGCTGCGAACGCATCGCGCGGTCCACCAGGAAGCCGGCGTGGGCGGCGTGCAGGTCTTCCGGCACGCGCTGGCCGTTGGTGATGTAGAACAGGCGCAGCCGGTTGCGGATGATCACGTCCAGGCTGGGGCCCATCGCCACCGATTCGTCTATCTTGGACAGCACGCAGCCGGTGAGACCATCGCCGCGATAGCGGCGCACCACGTCTTCCAGCGTCTGGCCGTCGGCGTTGGAGGCCAGCAGCAGCAGCCTTTCTATCGGCCGGCCGGCTGTGCGGAACATTTCGATCTGCGCCAGCACGCGGGCGTCGCGCTGGCCCATGCCCACGGTGTCGATGAAGACGATGTGGCGGTTGGACAGATCAGCCAGCGTCAGCTGCAGATCGCCCTCGTTCTGGATGGAGAACACGGGTATGCCGAGAATCTTGCCGTAGATGCGCAATTGATCCTGGGCGCCGATCCGGTAGCTGTCGGTGGTGATCAGCGCCACGTGCTGGGCGCCGAAGCGCATGGTGGCGCGCGCGGCCAGCTTAGCGACGGTGGTGGTCTTGCCGACGCCGGTGGGGCCCACCAGCGCGTAGATGCCGCCGCGGTCCATGATTTCCTTGTCGGCGTCCGCGCATTTCAGATTGTGCATCAGCGCCGAGCGCGCCCATTTGACCGCGACATCGGCCTCGTACTGGGCCGGCATCTTTTCGATCAGCTGGCGGATCAGATGGGCGGAAAAACCCATGGCCAGCAGGTGTTTGAACAGTTCCAGGCGATTGGGCGCCTTGCCCTCCATATCGGACCAGGCGAAGCTGGCCAGCTGGCTTTGCAGCAGGCTGCGCAGCAGCTTGATCTCGTCGCCGATCTGCTTCAGCTCCTGCGCCATCACTTCCGGCTCCTCGCCGTTGTTCGCGACCGGAGGCGCAGCGGGGCGGGGCGGCGGCGCGGTTTGCGCAGGCGGCTGCACGCGCGGGGCGGCGGGCTGGGGCGCGGTTTGCGCGTACTGCGGCGGATAGGACGGCTGGGCCGGCCGCGGCGCGGCCTGGGGCTCCGGCGCGAAGGCCGGCTCGATGCGCTGACGCGGCGCTTGCGCTTCGATGCGCGGCGGCGGCGGGCTGTCCAGCGGCTCCACCGGCATGGCGTAAGTGCGGGCGATGGCGCGGTTGACCGCGGCGCCGGCCGGGGTGGGCAGCGGCGACGGCGCGCGGTTGACCACCGGCGGCGCGTTGCGCGGCGGATGCTTGCTGGAGGAAGTGGCCAGATTGGTGGCGAGGTTGGCGACGTCGGCGTCGGCCACCGCCATGATTTCCACCCCGCCGCCCATGGTGGGGCGGTTGGACAGAATCAGGGCGTCCGCGCCCAGTTCTTCTCGAACTTGTCTGAGCGCGTCACGCGTGGTTTTGCCGAAAAACTTTTTCACCACCATGTTCGATTAGCCCTTGCTTCCCCCAATTACAGCAATTATACGAATTGATTTATTGTCCGGTATCTCATTATGAGAAATAACACGCAGCTGCGGCAGCGCGCGGCGCAGGAAGCGCGCCAGCAAAGGCCGCAGTCCCGGCGCGGTCAAGAGTACCGGATTGTACCCTTGAATTTCCACTTGTTCGGTTTCCTGGGCGGCGCTGGCCAGCAGATTTTCCGCCAGGCCCGGTTCCAGGCCGCCGCCGGTCTTGGATTGCACCGCCTGCATCAGCACATTTTCCAATGTTGGCTCCAGGGTCATCAAGGGTAATTCTTGCTCGCCGGGGAATAATTGCTGGACGATGACGCGGGACAGCGCGGTGCGCACGATATTGGTCAGCTCGTCGATGTCCTGAGTGGTGGCCACGTGATCGGCCAGCGTTTCCAGTATGGTGCGGAAATCGCGGATGTGGATGCCTTCGGTCAGCAGCTGTTGCAGCACTTTTTGCAGCGTGCCTATCGGCACCACCTTGGGCACCAGGTCTTCGATCAGCTTGGGCGATTCCTTGGCCTGATGATCGATCAGCGCCTGCACTTCCTCGCGCCCCAGCAATTCCGCCGCGTGGGTCTGCAGCAGATTGGAAATATGGGTGGCCACCACGGTGCTGGCGTCCACCACGGTATAGCCCAGGCTCTGCGCCTCTTCGCGCTTGCCGGCGTCTATCCAGATCGCCGGCAGGCCGAAGGCCGGATCGGTGGTGGGGGTGCCGGCCAGTTCGCCGTTGACCCGGCCCGGATTGATGGCCAGATATTGGCCGATGAAAGCTTCGCCTAGGCCCAGCTCCACGCCCTTGAGCAGGATGCGGTAGGCGTTGGGCTTGATTTCCAGGTTGTCGCGGATATGGACCGGCGGCACCAGAAAGCCCAGCTCCTGGGCGATCTTCTTGCGGATGCCGCGGATGCGGCGCAGCAGTTCGCCGTCCTGGCTGCGGTCCACCAGCGGAATCAGCCGGTAGCCCACTTCCATGCCCAACTGGTCCACGTGCTGGACATCGTTCCAGCTGACTTCGGTCGTGGTGTGTTCCGGCGGCGGCGCGGCCTGTTGCTGCTGCTCCGCCTGCTGCGCCTCGGCCTTCTGGCGCTTCTCCATCATGCGGCCCAGCAGGCCCAGGCTGCCGGCGATCAGCAGGAAGGAGAAGTGCGGCATATTGGGGATCAGGCCGACCATGCCGATCACCGCGGCGGTGATGTAGAGCACTTGCGGCTTGGTGAACATCTGGCCGAGGAATTGCTCGGACATGTCCTTGTCGGTGCCCACGCGGGACACCACGATGCCGGCGGCGGTGGAGATGATCAGCGCCGGAATCTGCGCCACCAGGCCGTCGCCGATTGTCAGCAGGGTATAGGTCTTGGCGGCGACGCCGGCGTCCAGATCGTGCTGGACCATGCCCACGATCAAGCCGCCGACGATGTTGATGATGATGATCAGGATGCCGGCCATGGCGTCGCCGCGCACGAACTTGGAGGCACCGTCCATCGCGCCGAAGAAGTTGGCTTCCTCGGCGATGGTGACGCGGCGCAGCCGGGCTTCGTCCTCGCCGATCAGGCCGGCGTTGAGGTCGGCGTCGATGGCCATCTGCTTGCCGGGCATCGCGTCCAGGGTGAAGCGGGCGCTCACTTCGGCGATGCGGCCGGCGCCCTTGGTGATCACCACGAAGTTGATGATGGTGATGATGACGAAGACCACGATGCCGATGGCGACGTTGTCGCCGATCAGGAAGTGGGCGAAGGATTCGATCACCTTGCCGGCGGCGTCCGGCCCGGAGTGGCCCTCCAGCAGGATGACCCGGCTGGAGGCGACGTTCAGCGACAGCCGCAGCAAGGTGGTGACCAGCAGCACGGTGGGGAAGGCGGAAAAGTCCAGCGGCTTGCGCACATTGATCCCCACCAGCAGCACGATCACCGAAACGGCGATATTGAAGGTGAAGAAGATGTCCAGCAGCACCGGCGGCAGCGGCAGCACCATCATCGCCAGAATCAGGATGATGAGCACGGGGCCGGCCAGCTGGGTGACTTTGAAGCGCTTCAGTATGTCTAGTATGGAGTCCATGCTGGATTTATGGCTTAAGCCGGTCGAATCGGTTCGTCGACCTTATCATTATGGTGGCGTCGCATCTTGCTGGCGTTTGCTTTGCGGGTCAAGCTCGGCGGGCACGTCCAGCTGGTCCGGGAACACCGGCGCCAGGCCGCCGTTGTCCTGATAGCTCTTGAGCTGGAACACATAGGCCAGCACCTGGGCGGCGGCGGAATAGAGCTTGGCCGGAATGTCCTCTCCCATTTCGGCGTGGAAGTACAGCGCGCGGGCGAAGCTGGGCGAGCGCATCACGATGACGTGGTGGTCCTTGCCGGTGTCGATGATTTTTTCCGCCAGCTTCAAAGACCCCTTGGCCACCACTTGCGGCGCGCGCATGCCGTCGTCGTACTTGATCGCCACCGCGTAGTGGGTAGGGTTGGTGACGATGACGTTGGCGCTGGGAATCTCCTGCATCATGCGCTTGCGCGCGGCTTCGCGCTGCATCTGACGGATGCGGCCCTTGACCTCGGGCGAGCCCTCGGCTTCCTTGTATTCCTGCTTGACCTCTTCCTTGGTCATGCGCAGCTTCTTGTGATAGCTCCATAGCTGGAAGGGCACGTCGATCGCCACCAGCAGAATCATCGCCGAAGTCACCACGAAGAAGGTGGTGATGATCATATCGGTCATCTTGGCGATGCCGGTGGGCAGCGGCATGGAGATCAGGCCGATGATTTCCGCGCGCTCGCGCCAGATGAACCAGGTGGCGATGCCGCCGATCAGCACGCTTTTGAGAATGGCCTTCAGCGCTTCGGTGGCGGCGTTGACCGAGAATATCCGTTTGATGCCGGGCAAGGGGTTGAGCTTGCTGAACTTGGGCTCGACCGCCTTGAAGGTGAGGTTCCAGCCGCCCACCAGCATGGGCACGAACAGCGCCACCAGCGCCAGGCCGGCCAACAGCGGCGCCAGGCTCCACAGCGCGTTGAAAATGGTTTCCTTGAAGCGGGTCAGCGCCGGCTCCACATTGTGCACCGTGGTCTGGTCGAAGGTGAGCAGCATGCGCATGGTCTGCGCCAGATTGGTGGCGATGTGGCCGCCCTGGGCCATCAGCAGCGCCACGCCGGCCATGGTGATGGCGAAGGTGGTCAGCTCGCGCGAGCGCGGGATATTGCCGTCTTCTCGGGCGAGGCCCAGCCGTTTCGCGGTCGCGGGTTCGGTGCGTTCTAGATCGGAATCTTCAGCCATGTCCGGTGTTTCATGCTTCTGTCTTGATTTTAAAGAGAATGGTAGCCGAAGCGGCGAGGCCGGGCCAGCTTTTCCGAGCCGGCTTCAAGTCGGGTACAATGGCCGGTATCAAAGATGGAATGAACACAATGCGACAGTATCTCGACCTGATGCGCCATGTGCTGGAACATGGCCACGACAAGTCCGACCGCACCGGCACCGGCACCCGTTCGGTATTCGGCCACCAGATGCGTTTCGACCTGCAACAGGGTTTTCCGCTGATCACCACCAAGAAGTGCCATCTGCGTTCCATCATCCATGAATTGCTGTGGTTCCTGTCCGGCGAGACCAATATCCGCTATCTGAAGGAAAACGGCGTGTCGATCTGGGACGAGTGGGCCGATGAAAACGGCGATCTGGGGCCGGTCTACGGCTACCAGTGGCGCAGCTGGCCGGCGCCGGACGGCCGCCACATCGATCAGATCGCCAATGTGGTGGCGATGATCAAGAACAACCCGGATTCGCGCCGCCTGATCGTGTCGGCCTGGAACCCGGCGCTGGTGGACGAGATGGCGCTGCCGCCCTGCCACAGCCTGTTCCAGTTCTACGTGGCCGACGGCAAGCTGTCCTGCCAGCTTTATCAGCGCTCCGCCGATATCTTTCTGGGCGTGCCCTTCAATATCGCCAGCTACGCCTTGCTGACCATGATGGTGGCGCAGGTGTGCGGACTGCAGCCGGGCGATTTCGTCCACACGCTGGGCGACGCGCATCTGTACAGCAACCATCTGGAGCAGACCGAGTTGCAGCTGTCGCGCGAACCGCGCGCTTTGCCGACGATGAAGATCAATCCGCAGGTCAAGGACATCTTCGGCTTCAAGTTCGAGGATTTCGAACTGGAAGGCTACGATCCGCATCCGCACATCAAAGCGGCGGTGGCGGTATGACGGCGGCCGGGAAGCCGCGCTTGACCCTGGTGGCGGCGATGGCGGCCAAGCGGGTGATAGGCATAGACAACCGCCTGCCCTGGCATTTGCCGGAGGATCTCAAGCACTTCAAGGCGGTGACGCTGGGCAAGCCGGTGATCATGGGCCGCAAGACCTGGGACTCGATAGGCCGGCCGCTGCCGGGCCGCCGCAACATCGTGGTGACGCGCCAGACGGATTGGCGCGCCGACGGCGCGGAGGCCGCACATTCGCTGGAGCAGGCTTTGGTCCTGGCCGGCGCGGTGGAGGAGGTGTGTTTGATCGGCGGCGCCGAATTGTACCGCCAGGCGATCGCCGGCGCGGATTGCCTGCGTCTGACCGAGATCGACGGCGATTACCCGGGCGACGCCCATTTCCCCGAGGTGTCCGCCGAGCTCTGGCGCGAGGACAGCCGCGAGGCACATGTCAGCGCCGCCGGGCTGGCTTACGCCTTCGTCGATTATCTGCGGCGCTGAGATCGCGTCCTGAAGCGGTTTCGCCTCGCCTTGTCCTTGCGCAGGCGACTGCGAACCGGTTTCGAGCCAAAAACCCGCCTTGAGCGGGTTTTTTTGATGAAGGCGGTTGCGGGTTCCGGATGAGGTTTGCCGCCTTGCCGCGTTTTCCGTTCAAGCGGGTCAGGGGGCGGTCAATCGAGCTCGTTGCGACGATACAGGCTCAGCGCGACGCCCAGTCCCGCCAACATGCCGGCGCAAGCCCGGTTCAGCCAGCGCATCGTCCGGCCGGATAAGAGGCGCATCGAATGATAGCCGCCCAGGGCGTAGACGCTCATCAAGGCGATGTCGATGACTGCGGTCAGCAACGCGAGGCTAAGGTATTGAGTCACGATGTCGTCTTGGGGACGGATGAATTGAGGTAGGAAGGCGGAGAAGAACAGCAGCCCTTTGGGATTGGAAAGAGCGACCAGTAGCGAGCGGACAAAGGCGGCCCGGCCGGTTGGAGGCCTTACGGCGCTCGCGTCCGCCTGAATAGGGCGGACGGGCGCTCGCCATAGCGCCGCGGCCAAATAAAGCAGATAGGCTGCGCCGATCCACTTCACCAGCGTGAACAACTGTTCGGAGGCCAGCAGAAGCGCGCCGAGGCCGCAGGCGACCGCGCCGATCAAGATCAGGTCCGACAAGGCCGCGCCGGCGATACCGCAGGCCGCGACCCGTTTGCCGCCATAGGCGCCATTGTTCAGTGCGAGCAACATGGTGGGGCCGGGCGTGGCGGTGACGGCGGACACCGAGACCACGTAGAGAGCAAGTGTTGCTGAGTCCATTCATGACTCCTTAATGACTCGGCTCGTGAAGGAGCGAAATAGGATCAAAACCAGTTTTTCCGCTCCGCGGGGGCCGAAAGTTGAGGCGTGCAGCAGGCCTGGCGTGAGAATGAGCACGGACTACTGTAGCCGTTTGTTGGATGTGGGGCATGCTTCGGCGGTCTCGCTTCGGTCTTCGAGCCATGCCCGTTTCGGCGAATGGGCTTGCAAGGCGTGGACGCAGGACAGCAGGTGGAGGATTGACGCAAAAAAACGCCAAGACGAGAGTCTTGGCGTTTTGTCCGGCGGAGGTTTTCCGCCATGGCTGCGCAGCGCTTAGCCGAGCACGGTGGCCAGTGCGGCGTTGAAGCTGGCGCTAGGGCGCATCACCGCGCCGCACTTGGCGGCATCGGGGTGGTAGTAGCCGCCGATGTCGGCCGCTTTGCCTTGCACCGCCTTCAGTTCGGCCAGGATCTTCTGCTCGCTGTCGGCCAGGCTCTTGGCCAGCGGCGCGAAGCGGGCTTGCAGCTCCTTGTCGTCGGACTGGGCGGCCAGCGCCTGAGCCCAGTACATGGACAGGTAGAACTGGCTGCCGCGGTTGTCCAATTCGCCGGTGCGGCGCGACGGGGACTTGTCCTCGTCCAGCAGCTTGCCGGTGGCGAGGTCCAGCGTCTTGGCCAGGATCTTGGCCTTGTCGTTGCCGGTCTTGATGCCCAGTTCTTCCAGCGACACCGCCAGCGCCAGGAACTCGCCCAGGCTGTCCCAACGCAGATGGTTTTCTTCCAGCAGCTGTTGCACGTGCTTGGGCGCGGAGCCGCCGGCGCCGGTCTCGTACATGCCGCCGCCGGCCATCAGCGGCACGATGGACAGCATCTTGGCCGAGGTGCCCAGTTCCATGATGGGGAACAGATCGGTCAGGTAGTCGCGCAGAATGTTGCCGGTCACCGAGATGGTGTCCAGGCCACGGGCCACGCGTTCCAGGGTGTAACGCATCGCGCGCACCTGGGACATGATGTGGATTTCCAGGCCGCTGGTGTCGTAATCCTTCAGGTAGGCGTGCACCTTCTTGATCAGCTCGTTCTCATGCGGGCGGTACGGGTCCAGCCAGAACACTGCCGGCATGCCGGAGTTGCGGGCGCGGGTGACGGCCAGCTTGACCCAGTCGCGGATCGGCGCGTCCTTCACCTGGCACATGCGCCAGATATCGCCTTGCTCGACGTTCTGCGACAGCAGCACTTCGCCGGTGGCGAGGTCGACGATGTTGGCGACGCCGTCTTCCTGGATTTCATAGGTCTTGTCGTGGGAGCCGTATTCCTCGGCCTTCTGCGCCATCAGACCGACGTTGGGCACGGTGCCCATGGTTTTGGGATCGAAGTTGCCGTGCCATTTGCAGAAGTTGATCATCTCCTGGTAAATGCGGGCGAAGGTGGATTCCGGCATCACGGCCTTGGCGTCGTAAGGCTTGCCGTCGGCGCCCCACATCTTGCCGCCGGCGCGGATCATCGCCGGCATGGAGGCGTCCACGATCACGTCGTTGGGCGAGTGGAAGTTGGTGATGCCCTTGGCCGAATCCACCATGGCCAGACGCGGGCGGTGCTCCTGGCAGGCGTGCAGATCGCGGATGATTTCTTCGCGCTTGGAGGCCGGCAGGGTTTCGATCTTCTCGTACAGGGTGGCCATGCCGTTGTTGACGTTGACGCCCAGTTCCTCGAACAGCTTGCCGTGCTTCTCGAAGGCTTCCTTGTAGTAGATCTTGACGCAGTGGCCGAACACGATGGGGTGGGACACCTTCATCATGGTGGCTTTGACGTGCAGGGAGAACAAGATGCCGGATTCGCGGCAGTCTTCCATTTCACGCTCGTAGAAGTCGCACAGCGCCTTCTTGCTCATGAACATGGAGTCGATGATCTCGCCGGCCTGCAGCGCGACCTTGGGCTTGAGCACGATGGTCTGGCCGTTCTTGGTGGTCAGTTCCATCTTCACGTCGCGCGCCTTGTCCAGCGTGATCGACTTTTCGCCGTGGTAGAAGTCGCCATGGTGCATGTGGGAGACGTGGGTCTGCGACCATTGCTTCCATTCGCCCATCGAGTGCGGGTGCTTCTTGGCGTAGTTCTTCACCGCCAGCGGCGCGCGGCGGTCGGAGTTGCCCTCGCGCAGCACCGGGTTCACCGCCGAGCCCAGACACTTGGCGTAGCGGTCCTTGATCGCCTTGTCGGCGTCCGAGGCCGGGTTTTCCGGATAGTCCGGCAGCGGGTAGCCCTTGGCCTGCAGTTCCTTGACGCAGGCGATCAGCTGAGCCACCGAGGCGCTGATATTGGGCAGCTTGATGATGTTGGTGTCGGGCTGCTGGGTCAGCTTGCCCAGCTCGGCCAGGGTGTTCGGCACTTTCTGTTCGTCGGCCAGATAGTCGGGGAATTCGGCCAGGACGCGCGCCGCCAGCGAAATGTCCGCGGTAGCGATTTCAATGCCGGCGGAACCGGCGAAGGCTTGCACGACCGGCAGGAAGGCGCTGGTCGCCAGCGCCGGCGCTTCGTCGGTCAGGGTGTAGATGATTTTGGGCTGTTCCGATGGCATTACTCTATCTCCTTTATCTTGTGACGACAGAACGATTGCGCAGGGCGCTGCCGGCGCATTGAAAGACCTTGGAAAGGCGGATGCCGGGCCCAGGCGACGCGGCCTGAACGCGGTCCGGAGACTCTCTGGCAATTTTCAAAAGCGAATTATACCTCTGTGCGCGCGCTTGGCTCGCAGCGCATTTGAACTTTTATGCTTGATAACTGCGCGACGGCGGTTCGAATGCGAATTATAGGCCGCATCCGGCGCGTGCATGCGCCGGCTTCGCCGGCAAACTTGCGGCGCGCGGCGCGCGGCTCTTGTATCATTCGCCTCATTCTTTCTTGCCGCTCTTCACGCCATGTCCCGACTCATTCTGCTCAACAAGCCCTACGGCGTCATCTGTCAGTTTTCCGAGCATCCCAAGCATCCGACGCTCAAATCCTGCGTGCCCTTGCCGGGCGTGTATCCGGCGGGGCGGCTGGACACCGACAGCGAAGGCCTGTTGCTCTTGACCGGCGACGGGGAATTGCAGCACCGCATCGCCAATCCGCGCTGGAAACTGCCCAAGACCTATTGGGTGCAGGTGGAGGGGCAGATTCGCGAGGAGCAGCTGGAGCAGCTGCGCCGCGGCGTCGACCTGGGCGATTTCACCACCCAGCCGGCGCAGGCGCGGCGCATTGAGGCGCCCGCGCTGTGGGAGCGCACGCCGCCGGTGCGTTTTCGCAAGACGGTGCCGGACGGCTGGCTGGAGATCGTCATCAGCGAGGGCAAGAACCGCCAGGTGCGGCGCATGACCGCCAAGGTGGGGCTGCCGACGCTGCGCCTGGTGCGGGCGGCGATCGGGCCGTGGGCGCTGGACGGCCTGCAGCCGGGGGACATGCGCGAGCTGGAGGTGGACCTTGCGGATTTGCCGCGGGTCTCGCAAGCTCAGCGCACCGCCAAGCCCGGCGCGCAGCCGCGCGGCGGCGGTTTTCGGCGCGGAGGCCCGCGCAAGCCTTGAACCGCACCCGAAGCGAGGCTTGCCTGGCGCCGACGGCGCAAAGAAAAACGGGGAAGCTTTCGCTTCCCCGTCCTGGGTGTCGCACGCGGCCCTGTTCTTTGGGCCTGCGCTTAGGCGCGGTGGCTGTCCTCGAAGTAGGCGATAGGCCCGGCGCTGGTTAGGCCGATGTGGAAGGTTGAGCTTTCCGGGAAGGTCTCGCCTATGCTTTCCGCGGCGCGCACGATCTCGTACAGCACTTCCACTTCCTTGAATTTTCGGGTGATGTTGTCATTGCCCAGCAACCAGGCCCGGATTTCCTCGGCATGCGGGTGGTTGTTTTCCAAGTCCAGCTGGCAGGCCGGCGTGCTGATCAGGCTGATCGCAGGCGGCATGCTGATGTCCAGTTGTTGCAATTGTTGGTTCGCCAGTTCGGCGAAGCTGGACAATTCGAGGTTGGCCCGCTCGCGGATGGAGGAAAGGGCAATGCTTCCATCGTCCGTGACCTGACTGAACAGCTGGACCAGGCCCGGGGCGGTGGCAGTGTTTTCAAGCGACATTGTTGTTGCTCCTGTCTCGGATGTTACCTTCTAGTAATATAGGAAACGTCCCCGGGTCTGGCCTGGTCATTTGGCCAGTTTCTTTAATTCATAGAGCAGAGCTTGCGCTTCCCGTGGCGAGAGATCGTCTAGATCGACCTCTAGAAGGCGTTCGACCGCGGGATTCGGTTCCGGTTCCACGTTTGCCGTCGTGGGTAAACTGATAAATAGGTCTGGCTGCACGCGGCTGGCGGAGTGGTTCTCCAGTTCGGTCAGATAGCGGCGCGCTTCCCGGATCACTTTGCCGGGCACGCCGGCCAACTGGGCCACCGCCAGGCCGTAGCTCTGGCTGGCCGGACCTTCCTCCACATGGTGGAGGAACACGATGCGGTCCTTGTGCTCCACCGCGGACAGATGGACGTTGGCGACGCTGGGATATTCGCTTTCCAGGCTGGTCAGCTCGAAATAATGGGTGGCGAACAGGGTATAGGCGCGGCTTTTCTCTATCAGCGCCTTGGCGATGGCCCAGGCCAGCGCCAGGCCGTCGAAAGTGGAGGTGCCGCGGCCCACTTCATCCATCAGCACCAGCGAGTGTTCGGTGGCGTTGTTGAGGATGTTGGCGGTTTCCGTCATTTCCACCATGAAGGTGGAGCGGCCGCCGGCCAGGTCGTCCGAGGCGCCGATGCGGGTGAAGATGCGGTCTATCGGCCCGATCACCGCGCGTTGGGCCGGCACGAAGCTGCCGACGTGAGCCATCAGGGTGATCAGCGCGTTCTGGCGCATATAGGTGGATTTACCGCCCATGTTCGGGCCGGTGATCAGCAGCAGTTTGCGGGTGTCGGACAGCCGGGTGTCGTTGGCGATGAAGCGCTCCACCTCCGCCTCCACCACCGGGTGGCGGCCTTCGATGATTTCCAGCCGCGGTTCGGCGACGAATTCCGGCTCCACGTAGTTGTTGACGCTGGCGCGCTCGGCGAAGGCGGACAGCACGTCCAGCCCGGCCACCGCCTGGGCGATCAGCTTCAGGTCTGGGATGTGCGGCGCCAGCTGGTCCAGCAGGTCTTCGTACAACTGCTTTTCCAGCGCCAGCGCGCGGTCCTGCGCCGACAGCGCCTTGTCTTCGAATTCCTTCAGTTCCGGCGTGATGTAGCGTTCGGCGTTCTTCAGCGTCTGGCGGCGGCGGTAATCGTCCGGCACCTTGTCGCCCTGGGCCTTGGTGACTTCGATGTAGAAGCCATGCACGCGGTTGAATTCCACTTTCAGCGTGGGAATGCCGGTGCGTTCCTTCTCGCGCGCTTCCAGCGCCAGCAAGAAGGCGCCGCAGTCGGTCTGGATCGCGCGCAATTCGTCCAGCGTGGCGTTGAGGCCGTGGTTGATCACGCCGCCGTCGCGCAGGAAGGTGGAGGGCTCGGGCAGGATGGCCTGGCTGAGCATGGTTTCCACCGGGGAGTCGTCCGGCAGCAGACGCGCCAGCTCGCCCAGCAGCTCGGCGTCCAGGCCGGCGGCCAGCCGCTTGACGCCGGTCAGCGCCTTCAGCGAATCGCGCAGCGCGGCCAGATCGCGCGGGCGGGCGCTGCGCAGCGCGATGCGGGCGGTGATGCGTTCGATGTCCGCCACTTCGCGCAGCTGGGCGTGGGCGTCGTCGTAGGCCGGCAGCAGGGCGCGCACCGCTTCCAGCCGGCGCGCCAGCTTGCCGTGGCTACGGATGGGGTGATGCAGCCAATGGCGCAGCAGACGGCTGCCCATGCTGGTGGCGCAGCCGTCCAGCAGCGAGGCCAGGGTCGGCGACGGTTCGCCGCGTATGGTTTCGGTCAGTTCCAGGTTGCGGCGGGTGGCGCCGTCCATGCGGATCAGTTCGCCGGCGTCTTCCACCGCCAGATTGGCGATGTGGGCCGGGTTCACGCTCTGGGTGGTCTTGACGTATTCCAGCAGCGCGCCGGCGGCGCCCACCGCCACCGGCAGGGTGTCGGCGCCGAAGCCGGCCAGGTCGCGGGTGCCGAAGTGCCGGGTCAGCGTCATCTGCGCCGATTCGATGTCGAACTGCCACGGCGGCAGCTTTTTCTTGGGCGCGGCCACGGTTTCGAACACATTGAGGCCGGTGTCGTCCGGGATCACCAGCTCGGCCGGTTTCAAGCGTTCCAGCTCGCTGTGCAGATCGTCCACCCGGGTTTGCAGCACTTTGAATTCGCCGCTGGCGAGGGATAGCCAGGCCAGGCCCAGCACGCCCTTGACCATGTTCACCGCCAGCACCAGGTTGTCGCGCTTGTCGTCCAGCAGCGCGGCGTCGGTCAGCGTGCCGGGGGTGACGATGCGCACCACCTTGCGTTCCACCGGACCCTTGGACAAGGCCGGATCGCCGATCTGTTCGGCGATGGCGACGGATTCGCCCATCTTGACCAGGCGCGCCAGATACCCTTCCGCGGCGTGATAGGGCACGCCGGCCATCTTGATCGGATTGCCGCCGCTGGCGCCGCGTGTGGTCAGGGTGATGTCGAGCAAGCGCGCCGCCTTCTCCGCGTCCTCATAGAACAGTTCGTAGAAGTCCCCCATGCGATAGAACACCAGCTTGTCGGCGTGTTCGCGTTTGATGGCCAGGTATTGCTGCATCATCGGGGTGTGTTGGGGCGTGCTCATCGGCTATGGGCTCTTATGTTTTCAATGGACAACAGGATGCCGCGGCCGCGGCCCGCGGATCAAGGCCGCGCGGGCGCCGGGCATCCCTGATTAAAGATTTCAGCCCCGCGCGGGGCGGGGCTTTGGAGAGTCGGCGCTATTTTAGCGCAGCCCGACAGCGGCGTCAGCCGCGCCGGGCATGGGCGTCGCAATGCGGTTTGCATGAGGCGGCGTCTTGTCAAGCGAGCCGCTCAACGATGGTTGTGATTGACTTGGTTTCATTGCGAATTTATGATTTATATCAAAGTTTCAGAAATTCCTGAAAATTGAGAACGTCATGAATCTATCGCCACTCGTCCAGTCTTTCGTGCTGCATTTCGGTGAAATGGGCAGCCGCTGGGGCATCAATCGCACCGTCGGGCAGATCTACGCGCTGCTATATGTATCTGAGAAGCCGCTGAACGCGGATGAAATCGCCGAAAGCCTGAGCTTCTCGCGCTCCAACGTCAGCATGGGACTCAAGGAGCTGGAGTCCTGGCGCCTGGTCCGGCTGCAGCACTTTCCCGGCGACCGCCGCGAATATTTCTCCACGCCCGACGATGTCTGGGCCATCTTCAAGACCCTGGCCGAGGAGCGCAAAAAGCGCGAGGTGGAGCCCACGCTGACCATGTTGCGCGGCGCCATCATGGAGAAGCCGGCCAGCGACGCGGAACGCCACGCGCAGCAGCGGATGAAGGAGATGCACCAGTTGATCGAACTGGTGACCACCTGGTTTTCCGACATCCAGCACATGGACGTGGAGACCTTGCAACGCTTGATGAAACTGGGCTCGCAGGTGCAGAAGATCCTGCAGTTCACCCACTCGCTTTCGAAACTGACCAGTCGCGACGGCGACAGGGAGTAGCTATGGACTTTGACCCGCTGGTATTGGCGCGCATTCAGTTCGGCGCCAATATTTCCTTCCACATCTTGTTTCCCACCATCAATATCGCGATGGGCTGGGTGCTGCTGTTCTTCAAACTGCGCTATCTCAAGACCGGCCAGCAGGGCTGGATGGACGCCTACGGCTTCTGGGTGAAGATTTTCGCGCTGTCCTTCGCGCTGGGCGTGGTCAGCGGCGTGACCATGAGCTTCCAGTTCGGCACCAACTGGCCAGGCTATATGCAGACGGTGGGCAATATCGCCGGTCCCTTGCTGGCTTACGAAATCCTGACCGCCTTCTTCCTGGAGGCCACCTTCCTCGGCGTGATGCTGTTCGGCCGTTCCAGGGTGTCGGAGCGGGTCCATACCTGGGCCACCTTCCTGGTCGCCTTCGGCAACACGGTGTCGGCGTTCTGGATCCTGGCCTTGAATTCCTGGATGCAGACTCCGGCCGGCTTCAAGATGGTGGACGGCAAGGCGGTGGTGACCAGTTGGCTGGAGGTGATCTTCAATCCTTCGCTGCCTTACCGGCTGACCCATATGCTGATCGCTTCCGGCCTGACCACGGCCTTCTTGGTGGCCGGCCTGTCCGCTTATCGCCGGCTGAAGGGCGACCGCAGCGACGGCGCCAAGATGGCCTTGAAAACCGGCGTGATCACCGCGGCCTTGCTGATTCCGCTGCAGATCTTCGTGGGCGATATGCACGGCCTGAACACCTTCAAGCATCAGCCGGCCAAGCTGGCGGCGATTGAAGGCGTCTGGCATACCGAGAAGGGCGCGCCGCTGTTGCTGTTCGCGCTGCCCAATGCGGAAACGCGGCAGAACGATATGGCGGTGGGCATTCCCAAACTGGCCAGCCTGATCATCACCCACGATCCCAACGGCGAGATCCGCGGCCTCAACGAGTTCGCCCAGCATCCGCCGGTGGGCAAGGTGTTCTGGAGCTTCCGGGTGATGGCGGGCGTCGGCGCGCTGATGCTGCTGGTGTCCTGGCTGGCCTGTTGGCAACTGCGCCGCCGCGGCCAGCTGGCGCCGCTGATGCTGCGGGCGCTGGTGGGCATGACCTTCGCCGGTTGGGTGGCGACCCTGGCCGGCTGGTACGTGACCGAGATCGGCCGTCAGCCGTGGCTGGTGGAAGGGGTGCTGACCACCGCGCAGGCGGCGGGCCCGGCGACCGGAGGCATGGTGGCGTCCACCCTGGCGATGTATCTGGGTCTATACCTGGTGTTGCTGACCGCCTATGTGTCGGTCTTGTTCTATATGGCCGGCAAGGCTGCCGGGCAGTCCGGCGGCGAAGCCGCGCATCTCGAGGAGAAACTGGCATGAGTGGCGCTGTGTATTGGTTGCCGGTGGTGTTCGCCGGCCTGATGGCCCTGGCCATGCTGATTTACGTGGTGCTGGACGGTTACGATCTGGGCGTGGGCCTGCTGCTGCCCTTCGCCGAGGACGACGAGAAGGACATGATGATCGCGTCTATCGGCCCGTTCTGGGACGCCAACGAAACCTGGCTGGTACTGGGCGTGGGCTTGTTGCTTGTGGGCTTCCCGCTGGCGCACGGCATCATCCTGGGCGAACTCTATCTGCCGGTGGCGCTGATGCTGGCCGGCTTGATCGTGCGCGGCGTGGCTTTCGATTTCCGCGTCAAGGCGCGCGAACCGCACAAGCCGTGGTGGAACGTCGCCTTCGCCTGCGGTTCCCTGTTGGCGGCGTTGACCCAGGGCGTGATGCTGGGCCGTTATCTGACTGGCTTCGCCGAAGGCTGGCTGGCCTGGGGTTTCGCCTTGCTGGCCGGCATCGGCCTGGCCGCGGCCTACACCTTGCTGGGCGCCGGCTGGCTGATCATGAAAACCAGCGGCGCCTTGCAGGCCAAGGCGGTGGCCTGGGCGCGGCGCAGCCTGGCCGGCGCCGGCCTGTCGGTGCTGCTGGTGTCGGCGGCCACGCCGCTGGCCAGCAGCCATATCGCCGCAAAGTGGTTCGCCTTGCCGGAGTTCCTGCTGTTGCTGCCGCTGCCCTTGGGTTGCATCGTGTTGTTCGCCACCTTGTGGGTGATCCTGCCGCGGCTGGCGGTGCGCCAGGCGGCAGGCAACGACAATTGGTGCTGGGCGCCGTTCGCCTGCACCGTCGGCATCGTGCTGCTGTCGTTCTGGGGCCTGACCTATAGCGTGTTCCCCGAGGTGGTGATCGGTCGGTTGAACATCTGGCAGGCGGCCAGCGACACCGCGGCCTTGTGGGTGATCTTCTGGGGCGCGGCGGCGGTGCTGCCGGTGATTCTGCTGTACACCGCCTTCGTCTATCGGGTGTTCCACGGCAAGGCCAATGCGCTGACTTACCAATAAGCTTGCGATTTCCGTCCTTGACGAAGCCGCCTTTGCCGAGCAGAGGCGGCTTTTGCCATACTGGAAGCGCGTCATCCGCCTGCAATCCGCGTCGGCGACAATGACGCCTTTTGTCCGAGGTCCGCAAGGAAGCGCCCATGTCCCAGTCCACGTCCGGCCGGCAATGGCCTTATCCCCGCTTCATCGCCCATCGCGGCGGCGGCGTCCTGGCGCCGGAGAACACCCTGGCGGGATTTCGCGAAGGCTTGCGCTACGGCTACCGCGGCGTGGAATGCGATGTGAAGCTGTCCGCCGACGATGTCTGCTTCTTGCTGCACGACGACACGGTGGAGCGCACCAGCAACGGCCGAGGCGCGGCGGCGGCGATGAGCATGGCGCAATTGGCGCGGCTGGACGCCGGCGGCTGGAAGGGCGCGGCTTTTGCCGGCGAGCCGATGCCGACGCTGGACAATGTCGCCGCTTATTGCCTTGCGCACGGCATCGCCTTGAATATCGAGATCAAACCCTGCCCGGGACGGGAGGCGGACACCGGAGCGGCGGTGGCGGCGGAAGCCGCGCGGCTATGGGCCGGCGCCGCGCAGCCGCCCTTGCTGTCGTCTTTTTCCGACGAGGCGCTGCGCGCCGCGCGCGACGCCGCGCCGCGTCTGCCGCGCGCCTGGCTGGTGGAGCAGGTGCCGGCGGACTGGGAGGCGCGTTTGCGCGAGCTGGCTTGTATTGCGCTGCACTGTGATCACCAGAGCTTGAGCGCTGAGCTGAGCGCCGAGATCAAGCGAGCCGGCTTTCAATTGCTGTGCTACACGGTGAACCGGCCGGCCGACGCCGAGCGCTTGCTGGCCTGGGGCGTGGACAGCGTCTGCACGGATCGCTTGGATTTGCTGCGGCCTATTTCAGATTGAAAGCCTTGAAGCTCCCGTCCGCCTTCATCGTCAGGATGGCGTGGTTCAGCCGTTGCATGGCGTCGTCGCTCAACTGAGGATGGCAGGCGAAATAGATGTCCGTCTCATTCACCACCAGGGCGACGCGCGGCGTCGCCATTTTCATTTTGTCGGCCATGCCCTGTATGCCCACATCCAGCGTGGCCAGCAAGTCGATGCGCCCCAACTGCAGTTTGCGCAGGCTGGTTTCCAAGTCCGCGCTTTCGTCCAGCGCCCAGCCCTGTTGTCTTAGCCGGCTGGCCACGGCGGTGCCGCGCACGGCGCCGATGTGGAATTGCCGGGCCTGCTCCGCCTTGCCGAAGCGGCGGGTCTCGTCTTGACGCGCCAGCAGCACCAGTCGCAGGCGGATGATGGGCTCGCTCCAGCGGAACAGCGCCTCGCGTTCGGGAAAGCGGGCGGCGGTCAGGCAGGTGTCCGGGGTGTGCCGGACCAGCAGCACCGCGCGGGCGGTGGGGTAGGGCGCGAACTTGAACGGCAGGCCGGCGCGTTGCGACAGCGCGCGCATCAGGTCGATGGCGGCGCCGGAGACGCGTTGCTGATCGGCTGACACTTCGATGATGGGGGGCTGAGGGCTGACCAGTATGGTCAGCCCGGCCGCCGCGGCCGGCGCCGGGGCCAGCGCCGCAATCCCCAGCCACAGCAGGCGCCGCATCGCGGCCTAGACGCTGAAGCGGCCGGCGAGCTGCCCCAGCCGCTGCGACACCGACTGCAGTTCGCCGGCGGTCTGCGCGCTGGCTTCGACGGCGCTGGCGTTGGTTTCCGACATCCGCGCCACGCTCTCCACGTTTTGAGCCAGGGACTGGCTGGCGCTGCTCTGTTCCTTCAGCCCCTGAGTGATTTGATGGATGCTGTCCAGCACCTGGTCCACGCATTGGCGGATGGAGGCGATGCTGGCGCCGGCGTTGCGGGTGTTTTCCTGGCCTTGCATGATGGCGCTCATGCCGGTTTGCATATTGGCGATGGCCTGCTGCGAGGTGCGCTGGATGTCGGAGACGATGGTGCTGATCTCGGTGGTGGATTGCGCGGTGCGTTCCGCCAGCTTGCGCACCTCGTCGGCCACCACGGCGAAGCCGCGGCCTTGTTCGCCGGCGCGCGCGGCTTCAATGGCGGCGTTCAGCGCCAGCAGATTGGTTTGGTCGGCGACATCGCGGATCACATCGACGATGCTGGCGATGGACTCCGATTGCTGGCCCAGCGCGCCTATGGTTTCCGAGGCCGAGGACACGTCGCGCACGATGCTGTCCATGCTGGCGCTGGCGTCGTGGATGATGGCGTTGCCCTCGCTGGATTGGCTGACCGCGGCGCGCGAGAGTTGATTGGCTTGTTCCGATTGCTCGGCGCTGACCATCAGGCTGGTGCTCAACTGTTCGATCGCCGCCGCCATGCTGGCCGCCGCCTGAGTTTGCTTGGTGCTGCTGTGGGACACGTTCTGGGCGCTTTGCGCCATCTGGTCGGCGGCCGAATTGACTTCGCGCGAGGTGTCCAGCAACTGGGTCACGGTGTCGCGCAATTGGTCGCGCATCTGGCCGATGGAGGCGAGCAAGCTGCTACGGTCCTGTTCGCGCAACTGGATGCGGGTGCCCAGCTGGCCGGCGGCCAATTGCTCGACCACGCTTTGAACGTAGAAAGGCTCGCCGCCCAGTTGCAGGGTGATGGACAGATAGAGCTGGTGGAACAGGAAGCTGGCCAGCAGCATGGCGGCCAGGCCGATGCCGATGTAGAAATTGCGCTGGGCCTGCATCCGTTCGATGCGGGCTTGCAGCAGCGTGTCCAGATTGTTCAGCGTCACGTCGCCGAAGCGGGCGCCGATCTCGGCGTTTTTCGCCGCCATGCCGCTCACCGCCAAGGCCGCGCCGGTTTGGCCTGCGATGGCCTTGTCTATGGCCGCGCCCTGGCCTTGATGAAACGCGGCCAAGGCCTGGGATTCGGCGTTCAGCGCGGTCTTCAGCGCCGGATTGTAGGCCAGCGCCTTGGCCAGATCGCCATTCAAGCCGTCCAGCGCGCCGTTGATCAGCGGGCGCAGTTCCACCAGGCGGTCGCGTTCCGCCGGCGTCAGCGCCTGGCCGGCTTCCGGTTTGGCGGCCCAGGCCAGCGCTTCGCCGATGTAGTTGCTCAGCGAGGGCAGCTTGGCGGTGGCGGCGTCCATCAGGTAATAGCTGTCGATGTCCGGGTCCAGCGTCAGATTGGAGTTGTCGCTGGCGGCACCGAGCAGGGCGTTGAGTTTGTCCGCTGTGCTGTCGAAGCTGGCGATCACTTGCGGCGGCGGCGCCGCGCCTATCCGCGACAGCGTGCCTCGCGCGGCGCTGGCGGTTTTCCAGGCCTCGTCGGTTTGCAGGATGGCGCCGTATTGTTCATGGGCGCTTTGCAGCCGGTTCCAGCCTTGCTCCAACTGCGCCTGCGCCGCCGGCAGCGCCGCCTTGGCGGCGGCCTCGCCCTGCGCCGCTCGCACGGCCAGATCCTGAGCTTGTTCCAGCGCGCCCAGCAGGTGATGCAGCGGCTGGATGTAGGACACGCCGACTCTTTCTTTTTGCGAAAAGTCGATATTGTCCTGATTGGTTCGATACAGACCGTACACCATATAGAGTAAGGCGACGGCAAAGACCGCGCCGATCAGCGCAAAGCGGCTGGGGTAGCTCAAGCGCTGCATCAGCCTTACCACGGGCGTTGTCATGATTTCGCTCCTGACTGTGGCGGCGACGCCCGCAATGTGAACGTCTACCGCGCCAGTTCCAGAATAGGCAATTTTCACGGACTGCGATTGCCGCATGAAATGCGATGGCTGGGCTGAAGCGCCGCGTATCAGTTCATTGCGGGCGGGAGCATGAGCTTTGCCTTGTCTGGCGTATGCAGGCAACCGGCCATAATGCTTAAGTCATCAAAAATGACTTTTGATTGTTTTGTGCTTGGATAAATAGGCCGCTCTCTGGATAGGATCAATGACAAAGGCGTGTCCGGGCGCGACGGAAAGCCGGCTGGCGCGGCTTTGGCCGATGGCGTCCGGCATTGCCAGCAATCACTCTATTTTGCTAAATTCGCCGGGTTTCGCATCAAAACAGTCTGACGAAGCGGTGTCCCGAAGCAGGCGGCCTGACGGCTGCGGGGAGCTGTCTCGTCAAGACCGCAACCCTCGAGCCCGGCGCCAAGATCGGGACGGGGTCAATCTTCCAGTCTGAAATCCTTCCGGCGCGCGTCGCCCATTTCCAGATTGCCACGCTCAGAGCTTTAAGAGGATCCATGGACTTGCTTCATTCGTTTATCAATGCCGCCAATGATGTGATTTGGGGCAAGATGCTGATCGGCCTGTTGCTGGCCGTCGGCTTGTATTTCTCGTTGCGTTCCGGCCTGTTGCAGCTGAGGCTGTTCGCGCGCGGCTGGCGCGAAATGATGGGCGGCCGCGGCGGCCATCGCAGTAAGGACGATATTTCGCCGTTCCAGGCTTTCGCCACCGGCCTCGCCAGCCGGGTGGGCACCGGCAATATCGCCGGCGTGGCCATCGCCATTGCCGCCGGCGGCCCCGGCGCGGTGTTCTGGATGTGGCTGACCGCCATGCTGGGCATGGCCAGCGCTTTCGCCGAATCGACTTTGGCGCAGCTGTTCAAGACCAATCACCATGACGACACCTTCCGCGGCGGCCCGGCCTACTACATCCAGAAAGGCCTGGGGCAACGCTGGCTGGGCGTGATCTTCGCCCTGTGTCTGATCCTGGCCTTCGGCCTGGTGTTCAACGCGGTGCAGGCCAACTCCATCGTGGCGGCCACCGAGGGCGCCTGGGGCTGGAACCGCTATATGGTGGGCATCGCCCTGGTGGTGATGACCGCCCCCATCATTTTTGGCGGCGTGCGCTCGGTGGCGCGGGTGGCCGAGTGGCTGGTGCCGGTGATGGCGGCCATTTATCTGCTGATGACCTTCTATGTCTTGGCGGCGCACGCGGCCGAGCTGCCGGGTTTGATCGTGTTGATCGTCAAGAGCGCCTTCGGTCTGGAGCAGGCGGCGGGCGGCTTCGCCGGCTATGCGGTGAGCCAGGCGATGATGCTGGGCATCAAGCGCGGCCTGTTCTCCAATGAGGCGGGCATGGGCTCCGCCCCCAACGCGGCGGCGACGGCGACTTCGCGTCACCCGGCGAGCCAGGGCGCGATCCAGATGTTCGGCGTCTTCATCGACACCATGGTGATCTGTACCGCCACCGCCGCCATCATTCTGTTGTCCGGCGTGTATGACCAGGGTTTGAGCGGCGTGGCGCTGACGCAGAAGGCGATCGAATCGCAGTTCGGCCCGATAGGCGCGTCCTTCCTGGCGGTGGCGATGTTCCTGTTCGCCTTTTCCACCATCATCGGCAATTACGCTTACGCCGAGGGCAATGTCGAATTCATCCGCAGCAATAAGGGGATCTTGCTGGCCTTCCGTCTGATCGTGCTGGCGATGGTGATGTTCGGCGCGGTGGCCAGCCTGCCGCTGGTGTGGGATATGGCTGACTTTGCCATGGGCCTGATGGCGCTGATCAATCTGGTGGCCATCGTGCTGCTGTCGCGTTATTTCTTCATTGTGCTGAAGGATTACGAGCGTCAGCTGAAGCGGGGCGAGTCCACCCCGGTGTTCAAGGTGGCGGATTACCCGGAACTGGCCGCCAAGGTAGAAAAAGACATCTGGTAAGCCGCGTCCGGCTCCAACGATAAACAGCCCGCGTCCAGACGCGGGCTGTTTTGTTGCTAGCCCCGTTCAAATGGTCTTGGAGTAGCGCGCCTGGGTGCGGCGCTCCCGCAGGTGGCGGTCGAAGATCATCGCGATATTGCGGATCAGGAAGCGGCCCTTGGGCTCCACCATGATGAAGTCGCCGTCGAAGGACAGCAGGCCCAGTTGCTGGTATTCGCGGATCTGCGGCA
Source organism: Chromobacterium sp. HL1 (assembly GCF_057418835.1). Lineage (NCBI taxonomy): Bacteria > Pseudomonadati > Pseudomonadota > Betaproteobacteria > Neisseriales > Chromobacteriaceae > Chromobacterium > Chromobacterium sp. HL1. The sequence continues at coordinate 3,718,219 of NZ_CP162399.1, read as the reverse complement.
GTTCTTCGGCGAAGTACTCGGCGAAGTTGATGCCGTGGATCTCTTCCAGCGCCTCCACCGACAGCGAGAAGCGACACATCAGGCCCTGGATGATGCTGCGGCGCAGGATGTCGTCATTGTCCAGCGTCAGCCCGCGCAACACCGGCAGATGGCCGCTGTCCAGCGCCGCGTAATAACTGTCCAAGTCCTTGGCGCTCTGGCTGTAACAGGGGCCGACCTTGCCGATGGAGGACACGCCAAGACCGATCATGTCGCAGTCCGCATGGGTGGAGTAACCCTGGAAATTGCGTTGCAGCCGGCCCTGGCGCAGGGCGGAGGCCAGTTCGTCGTCCGGCTTGGCGAAGTGATCCATGCCGATGAAGACATAGCCGGCGTCGGCCAGGCGCTGCACCGAGTCCTGCAGGATGTCCAGCTTGGTTTCCGGCGAGGGCAGATCGGCCTCGTTGATGCGCCGCTGCGGCATGAACACGGTGGGCAGGTGGGCGTAGTTGTACAGCGCCAGCCGGTCCGGCCCGATGGCGATCACCTTGTCCAGCGTGCGGCGCACCGATTCCCGGGTCTGCAGCGGCAGGCCGTAGATCAGGTCGACGCTGACGGACTTGAAGCCGGCGTCGCGCGCGGCCTGGATCACCTCCAGCGTTTCCTCTTCGGACTGCACCCGGTTCACCGCCTGCTGCACCGCCGGTTCAAAGTCCTGAATCCCGACGCTGATGCGGTTGAAGCCGAGTTCGGCCAGTTTGAAGATTGTCGCCGCGCTGACTTTGCGCGGGTCTATTTCTATGGAATACTCCCCCTCCTTCAAGAACTCGAAATGAGTCTTGAGCAAGGTCATCAATCGTTCCAGTTGCGCGTCGGACAAGAAAGTGGGGGTGCCGCCGCCGAAATGCAGCTGTATCACTTGCTCGCGGCGGCCCAGACAGGAGGCGATCATGCGGACCTCCTTCTCCAGGTAGTCCAGGTACAAGTCCGCTTTGCCGCTGTCCTTGGTGATGATCTTGTTGCAACCGCAGTAGTAGCAGATAGTGTTGCAAAAAGGTATATGAGCGTACAATGATAAAGGTTTCCGGTTGGCGCCGATGCTGCGCTGCCGTAGCCAGTGGATGTAGTCTCTTTCGGCAAAACCCGGCGTAAAGCGATCCGCTGTCGGGTATGACGTATATCTAGGACCTGTCCCGTCGAGGCGCTCAATCAGCGCGCGGTCGAATTCAAAATGGGCAGGAGAAAATGGGTGGGTGGTCTTCATGTCGTATTTGGATGGCAAAACCTCTGGTGGACTGGTAAATTTGCGGAAATCCTGCGAATTTCGCTTTGATAAGGGTCAAGCTTCATCGCAAGCTTGTACTAAACATGCCATGTCCGATCAGAACCATATCTCTTTGCATAACCTGAAGGTCTCCTGCTCCAACTGCAGCCTGAAGGAACTTTGTCTACCTGTGGGGCTTAACCGCGAGGAGCTGACCCAGCTCGACGCGGTGATCCGCCAAAGCCGCCGTTTGAAGCGCGGCGAGTACTTGTTCCGCAGCGGCGAAGGCTTCCGTTCGCTGTTCGCGGTGCGCACCGGCTTCTTCAAGACCAGCGTCGCCAGCCAGGACGGCCGCGAGCAGGTCACCGGCTTCCATATGTCCGGCGAACTGATGGGCCTGGACGGCATTTCCGCCAATGTGCACGGCTGCGACGCCATCGCGCTGGAGGACAGCGAGGTGTGCGAGCTGCCGTTCAGCCGCATGGAGAGCCTGGGCCGCGAAATTCCCACCCTGCAGCACCATTTCTACCGTCTGATGAGCCGCGAGATCGTTCGCGATCAGAATGTAATGTTGTTATTGGGCAACATGAAGGCGGAAGAGCGCCTGGCCGCCTTCCTGCTCAATCTGTCGCAGCGTCTGTCCACCCGCGGCTTCGCCGCCAACGACTTCATCCTGCGCATGAGCCGCGAGGAAATCGGCAGCTTCCTCGGCCTGAAGCTGGAAACCGTCAGCCGCACGCTGTCCAAGTTCCAGCAGCAAGGCTGGATCACCGTCGATCACAAGCACATCCAACTGGTGATGGTGGACGAATTGAAGGCGCTGATTTCCGGCTGCGCTCACGCCAACGGACATTGATTCCGCCGCGCGGGCGGACAGATGGAAAACGCAAGGCAAGCCCTCGGGCTTGCCTTTTTTCATGGGGCCGGCGCGCAGTCCGCGATTTGCAGCAGCAGCCGCGACAGCGGCGCTTCCTGAGGCCAGCCCGGCGGCACGGCGAAGCCGCGGGCCACTTCATGCCAGTCGCCGTCGGGGCCGGGCTGCAGTTCGGCCAGCAGCTGCGGCGCCTCGGCCTGTTCCAGGCGCGCGCGCAGTTCCGCCGCGTCGGCGGTGTGTTCCCGCGAGCGGCGCGCCGGCGCCAGCCAACTGAGCCTGGGCAGCCAGGCCCAGCGCGAATCCGCATTCAACGCCGGCCAGTCGCCGCGCAGCGGCCAGTATTGCCCGTACAGCGGCTGGGCGCCGGGCGGCGCTTCCGGCGCGGTGTCGCGGGCGTGGAACAGCCAGCCGCTGAGCCGGGCGCCGACCGCGCAGCCCTCAAAGCCCGCCGGCAGCGTCGCTTGCGCCGCCGGGTGGCGGGACAGGCGCAGCTGGGTTTGCAGTTTATGGGCTTTCAGCGCCCAGGCGTCGCGCAGGCTGGGGCCGGTCAAGGTGTCCGCGCTGCGGCCCAGTTGCAGATAGAACTTGCTGGCGGCTTCCAGATGCAGCGGTTGGCCGTCTAGGCGCAGCAGGAAGTCGAACTCGCCGACGGTGCGGCCGTCCGGCGCGCGCACCGGCAGATTGCTGGCCACCAGTTCGATGTGCGGCGCCAGCCGGAACCAGAAGGACAGCAGCCGTTCCGCGTAATGGCCCAGACGGCGGGTGGGCTGGCGCGCCAGCCAGTGCTGAAGTTCGGCAGGATCGGCGTCCAGCGTTTGCAGCAAGGCCGGGCCGTCGGCCCCCAGCAGCCGCTGCGGCGGGATGTCCGCGCCGCTGCGCCAGGGCGAGGGCGCGGAGAGCAGAAAAGCCAGATCGCGCACCGCCGGGTGCGCGTAGGGCAGGGTGAATAGCGGCTTATTCGCCATCCTGTCCGGGCGCGTCGCGGCGGACTTCGCCGTCGGCGGCGCGCTGCACCTGTTTGAGGAAGCCGCGCAGGATGTCGATTTCCTCGCGCAGCAGGCCGGCGCGGTTGAACAGGGTGCGCATCCGGCGCATCATCCGTTCGCTGTTGCGGCGGCGGAAATAGCCTATCTTGTCCATGGTCTGTTCCAGGTGGCCGCAGAAGCCCTCCACCTCGCCCAGCGCCGCCGCGTCGCTGTCGGCGCGCAGATAGTCGACGTCCACGCCGGTGTGGCTGAACAATTCGTAAGTCATCACCTGCACCGCCATCGCCAGATTCAGCGAGAAGTAGTCCGGGTTGCCGGGGATGGTCACCAGGCGGTTGCATTGTTCGACTTCTTCAATGGACAGGCCGAAGGTCTCGTTGCCGAACACCAGGGCCACCTGTTCGCCGGCGCGGGCGCGCGCCACCAGTTCCGGCGTGGTCTGGCGCGGGGTGGACAGCGGGGTGGTCAGCTCGCGACGGCGGCTGGTCAGCGCGCAGGCGATGGTGACGTCTTGCAAGGCCTCGGCCAGGCTGGACACCACGGTGGCCTGCTCCAGAAGATCCACCGCGCCGGAGGCCAGCGTATTGGCCTCGTCGCTGGGAAACACTTTGGGTTCAACCAGATACAGCCGGCTCAGGCCCATGGTTTTCATCGCCCGGGCGGCGGAGCCGATATTGCCCGGATGGTTGGGGCGGGCCAACACGATGCGAATGTTTTTCAGAAAATCAGGTACTTGGGGTTTATTCATCAGCAGTTTCACATTAAAATAGCCGGCTTATCGAAAAGCCCGCGCGCCGTTTTGCGCGCAAGGCCAGCGTTTGCCGGATTGGGCAGGCGTGTCGCCTTGCCCGATTGCGCCGGGTTTTTCTTGTTCCTTAACCCAGATTGTTACTAGCAGACGTCGCGTCATGTGGCGGACGTCTGTCATGGTTGAAAGTGTAGAGGCCGTCAATGCATCCGATGCTCAATGTCGCGGTGAAAGCCGCTCGCCGCGCCGGCAGTGTCATCCAGCGCGCGTCGCTGAATCTCGACGCGGTGCGCGTAGAGCGCAAGAAACACAATGACTTCGTGACCGAAGTGGACCGCGCCGCGGAAGAGTCCATCATCGCTTCCATTCTGGAAGCTTATCCCAAGCACGCGATTCTAGCAGAAGAGTCCGGCGCGAAAGGCATCGGTTCGTCGGAATACGAGTGGATCATCGATCCGATCGACGGCACTACCAACTTCCTGCACGGCCACCCGCAGTACGCGATCTCCATCGCGCTGGCGCATAAGGGCCAGGTGCAGCAAGCCGTGGTCTTCGACCCCAACCGCAACGATCTGTTCACCGCCTCGCGCGGCGTCGGCGCCTTCCTCAACGATCGCCGCATCCGCGTGTCCAAACGCTTCATGATGAATGAATGTGTGATCGCCACCGGCTTCCCGGTGTCCGACCAAAGCTATATCGACCAATACCTGGGCATGCTCAAGGATGTGCTGGCCAAGACCGCCGGCGTGCGCCGCGAAGGCGCGGCCTCGCTGGACCTGTGCAATGTCGCTTGCGGCCGCGTGGAAGGTTTCTGGGAGCTGAACCTCAAGCCTTGGGACATCGCCGCGGGCAGCCTGATCGTGCAGGAAGCGGGCGGCATCGTCACCGATTTGTCCGGCGAACAAGGCTGGCTGGAGTCCGGCGACATCGTCGCCGCCAACCCGAAAGTGCTGGCGCAGCTGCTGCATACGCTGGCGCCGCATATCGGCAAGTAAGCGCTGTCGGCTTGGCCCCTTGGGGCTTGAGCGGCTAACGCGTCACGGCGTCCTCGGGGGCGCCGTTTTTGTTTGGAGCGTGATATGAAACAGTTTTTGGGTTCGGTCGCCCTGGTGGTGACGGATTACGATGAAGCCATCGCCTGGTATGTGGACAAGCTGGGCTTTGTCTTGCTGGAGGATGAACGCCAGGGCGAGGACAAGCGCTGGGTGCGCGTGGCGCCGCCGGGAGCGAGCGAGTGCGCGCTGCTGCTGGCCAAGGCGAGCAATGCGCGGCAGCAGGCGGCGGTGGGCGGCCAGACCGGCGGCCGCGTGGGTTTCTTCCTGCATACCGACGATTTCTGGCGCGATTACCGCCGCATGGCGGCGGCGGGCGTGAGCTTCAGCGAGCAGCCGCGCGAGGAGGAATACGGCACCGTGGTGGTGTTCGAGGACTTGTACGGTAATCGCTGGGATTTGCTGCAGTTGAAGTCCGACGTTTAAACGCCGGCTGGGCCCCGTGAATAACAAAGAGCCGCGCATTGCGCGGCTCTTTGTTATTCACGTCGCCAAAAACCGCCGGCTCGTCGTCGGCAGCGGCTTGCGGCTGCGGCGGATAGGCGTCCGCTTCGTTCCAATCCAGATCCCAATCCAGATCCAGTTCGGCCAGCATGGCCTGGCGTCCGGCCTGGCGCTGTCCGGAGCGGCTTTGTCCGTGGGCGCCGCCTTTTTTCATGATGGGCGCGCAAGCGTGCGGATTGCGCGGTTTGATCGTGTGCATGGAGTGCTCCTGTGCTTGGGGCCCGCTAAGCGGGCGGAAGACGGCGGCGCGGACGCCGCCGGGTAAATCAGTTGTGCACCATCAGGCTGGCCACCTTGGTGGTGATGATGTCCACCGCCGGATCATTGGCGCCGTGCGGCAGGATCACGTCGGCGAAGCGCTTGGTGGGCTCGATGAACTGGTTGTGCATCGGGCGCACCGTGGTCAGGTATTGTTCGATCACGCTGTCGGTGGTGCGGCCGCGTTCGGTGATGTCGCGCTTGAGACGACGGATGAAGCGCACGTCGGAATCGGTGTCGACGAAGATCTTCAAGGACATCATGTCGCGCAGCGCGGCGTCGTACAGCGGGAACAGGCCTTCGATGACGATGACCGGCGCCGGCTGCACGGTGATGGTTTCCTCGGCGCGGGTGTGGTTGGCGAAGTCGTAGACCGGCATTTCGATGGCGCGGCCGTTGCGCAGATCGTCGATGTGCTCGATCAGCAGCGGCCAATCGAAGGCTTGCGGGTGGTCGTAGTTGGTGGCCAGCCGCTGTTCGAAGGTCAGATGGCTCTGATCGCGGTAGTAATAGTCTTGAATGATCACTGCCGCCATCTCGGAGCCAATGGTTTCCAGCACTTGATTGGTCACCGTGGTTTTACCGCTGCCGCTGCCGCCTGCAACGCCGATGATGAACGGGGTGGTCATGAAACTATCCTTCTACGCGTAAAAATGATAAAAAAACGCGCCATTCTAATGAGTTATGGCGCGTCCTTCCACTCTAATTGCGACATTATCCGCTATGAAGCGCGCTGACCTTCCGCCTGGGCGGCCTCATACCACTCCCGCATCGCCGGCAAAGCCAGCAGACGATCGACGTAAGCCTGCGATTGCTCCGGCAATTTGACGTTATAAGTGTGGAAGCGGGTGGCGATGGGCGCGAAGAAGGCGTCGGCGATGCTGAAGCCGCCGAAGATGAATTCGCCGTTGGCCTGGTGGCGCGGCAGATGCTCTTCCCACAGCGAGATGATGCGGGCGATGTCGAACTCCACCGCCGGCGTGCTCTGATAATTGATGTGGCGCAGCGTCAGATTCATCGCCAGGTGTTCGCGCAGCGCAGAGAAGCCGGAGTGGATCTCGGCGACGATGGAGCGGGCGACCGCGCGCAGTCCCGCGTCGTCCGGCCACAGCTTGGCGGCGGGAAAGCATTCGGCCAGGTATTCGCAGATGGCCAGCGAATCCCAGATCCGCAGCTTGCGGTCTATCAGCACGGGCACCTTGCCGGCCGGGTTGGCGGCCAGGATGCGGGCCTTGGTGTCGGACAGGTAGAGATCGATCTGCTGCTCTTCAAACGGTTCGTCCAGCATTTTCAGCACCAGCCAGGGGCGCAGGGACCAGGAGGAGTAGTTTTTATTGCCGATGATGAGGGTGAACATCAGGGAGCTCCGTTTCGAAAGAGGAGGCTGCCGGCGGGCTGTCGCAGCCTTTGTCCGATGATACCGCCATCGGCCCGTCTTTTCCTATGCGGAGACGGCGGGTTTTGGGCCCAAGACGGCAAAAAGGCCGCATCCTGCGACGCGGCCTTGCTAAAACGGGGGGTGGGGAGGCTTATTCCACCTCGTCGATCCAGGCTTGCTGGATCGCCTCCAGCACGCGTTCGCCGCCGCGGCTGTGGTCGTCGTCAAAATCCGGCAGCTCGACGACCCAGTTGTGCAGATCAACGAAGCGCACGGTCTTGGGGTCGACTTCCGGATGGGTTTCCGCCAGTTCGATGGCGATGTCCAGCACGTCGGTCCATTTCATCTTCTTGTCTCCTGAGCGGGGAACCGCTCATAAAATCCAGCGCAGCGGCTGTAGCAAGGCGCGCCGCCGCGGACAGTACATGAGGTACGGCAAGGCGGCGCAACGCGGCTACAGGGATTTTAGGGCGTGTTCCTAGTGGTGTTCGCGGGCGTGGTTGATGGTGTACCGGGGAATGTCTATCACCAAATCCTCATCGGCGACAATGGCCTGGCAGGACAGCCGGGACTGGGCTTCCAGTCCCCAGGCCTTGTCCAGCAGGTCTTCTTCCAGCTCGTCGGCTTCGTTCAGGGAGTCGCCGCCTTCGCGGACGATGCAATGGCAGGTTGTGCAGGCACAGGACATCTCGCAGGCGTGCTCGATCTCGATATCGTGATCCAGCAGGACCTGGCAGATGTTCTGGCCGGGTTCGGCGTTGTCGATGACCAGGCCTTCCGGGCAGAGGTCGGCGTGGGGCAATACGATGATTCGCGGCATGGCGGATCCTTACAAATCGGAAATGTTGTGGCCTTTGAGCGCGCGTCGGATATTGCGATCCATGCGGCGCGAGGCGAATTCTTCGGTGGCGCGGTTGAGGCGGCCGGAGGCCTCGTTGACCTCGCGTGCGATTTGAGCGGCGGCGATGGCCGCGTCCACGGCAGCCAGCGCCTCTTCCACCGCGGCGCGTTCGTCGGCGTCCAGCAGATCGCCGTCGCTGGCGAGCGCAACGCGACAGGCCTCGCTGAGGCTGGTGGCGTCGACGACGGCTTCGCGCAGCTTGCGCGCCTCGATGTCTTCATGCACATGGGTCATGGACTCGGTCAGCATGCGGCTGATTTCCTCGTCGCTCAGGCCGTAGGAGGGCTTGACCTCGATGCGCGCTTCCACGCCGCTGGTCTGTTCGCGGGCGGACACTTCCAGCAGGCCGTCGGCGTCCACCTGGAAGGTGATGCGGATGCGCGCCGCGCCGGCCACCATCGGCGGGATGCCGCTCAAGGTGAACTTGGCCAGCGAACGGCAATCGGCCACCAGTTCGCGCTCGCCTTGCAGCACGTGGATGGACATCGCGGTCTGGCCGTCCTTGAAAGTGGTGAAGTCCTGAGCGCGGGCCACCGGGATGGTGCTGTTGCGCGGAATGATCTTCTCGGTCAGGCCGCCCATGGTCTCGATGCCCAGCGACAGCGGGATCACGTCCAGCAGCAGCCACTCGTCCTCGCCCTTGTTGCCGGCCAGCACATTGGCCTGGATCGCCGCGCCCAAGGCGACGACCTTGTCCGGGTCCAGATTGGTCAGCGGCTCCTGGCGGAAGAAATCGCCGACGGCTTTTTGCACCTGGGGCATGCGGGTGGCGCCGCCCACCATCACCACGCCATGGACCTCGTCCGCGGCGACGCCGGCGTCGCGCAGCGCCTTGCGCACCGGCAGCAGAGTCTTGTCCACCAGGTTCTTGGTGATGCCGCGGAAGGTGTCCTGGTCCAGCGTCAGGTTCAGGGCCTGGCCGTCGGACAGCAGCGCGGTGATCTGAGTCTCCGCGTGCTCGGTCAGCGCTTCCTTGGCCTCGCGGGCGCGGGTCAGCAGCAAGCGGGTATCCTGAGCGCCTAGCCCGGACAGGCCGGCTTGTTCCAGCATCCAGCAGTAGACGCGATGGTCGAAGTCGTCGCCGCCCAGCGCGGAGTCGCCGCTGGTGGCCAGCACTTCGAACACGCCGCGGCTGAGCTTGAGAATGGATACGTCGAAGGTGCCGCCGCCCAGATCGTAGACGACGTATATGCCTTCGCTGCCGTTGTCCAGCCCGTAGGCGATGGCGGCGGCGGTGGGTTCGTTCAGCAGGCGCAGCACGTTCAGGCCGGCCAGACGCGCGGCGTCCTTGGTGGCCTGACGCTGGGCGTCGTCGAAATAGGCCGGCACGGTGATGACCGCGCCGGTCAGATCGCCGCCCAGGCTGGCTTCGGCGCGCTGTTTCAGGGTGCGCAGAATGTCGGCGGAGATTTCCACCGGGCTTTTGATGCCGCCGCGGGTCACCAGTTGCAGCATGCCGGGCGCGTCGACGAAGCGATAGGGCAGGTTGCGGACGTCCGGCAGATCGGCCAGGCCGCGGCCCATGAAGCGCTTCACCGAGACGATGGTGTTGTGCGGGTCCTTGTTCTGCTCTTTCTGGGCGTCGTAGCCCACGCTGACGCCGCCTTCTTCGGCGTAGCGCACCACCGAGGGCAGCAGGCTGCGGCCGTGCTCGTCCTTGAGCACGGCGGCGGATCCGCTGCGCACCGAGGCCACCAGGGAATTGGTGGTGCCCAGATCGATGCCGATCGCCAAGCGGTGTTGGTGAGGGGCGGCGGAGAGGCCGGGTTCGGCGATTTGCAGTAAGGCCATATTCAGTTCAAATCAGTTCGAGGTAAGCCGCCTGCTGCTGCGGAGGCGGATGGAGAGGACGGGCCGGAGCGCGATCCCCACGACGGGGAAGGGCCGGCGGCCGAGGGCTCAGTCAAGCAGCGCCTCGATGGCATCGCCGATTTCCTGGTCCAGTTTTTCCAAAAACCGCAATTTTCTCACTAGAAGCGCGGCGGCGTCCAAGTCGGCGCGCTGGTCCAGCGCCAGCTCCAGCTCAGCCTGATGCGAGCGGCTCTCGTCCCGCAACTGGCGCGACAAGGTTTCCAGGCGTTCGAGTGCGCCGCCGGCGCGGGCGTCTTCGATGTTTTCGCGCCATTCCATCTGCGCCATCAGGAAGGCGGCCGGCATCTGAGTATTGGTGTCTTCCTGGGTGTCCACGCCGGCGAGCGTCAGCAGGTAGCGGGCGCGGTTCAGCGGCGACTTCAGCGTTTGGTAGGCTTCGTTGACCCGGGTGGCCTGCATCAGCGCGCTGCGTTTTTCGGCGTCGGAGCTGCTGGCGTAGCGGTCGGGATGGACCTGGGCCGCGGCGGTGCGCCAGGCGTGCTCCAGCGCTTGGCCGTCGATGGCGAAACGGCGCGGCAGATTGAACAGGGAGAAGAAGTCTTGGCTGAAATCGGTGCTCATAGGGACGGGGCCGGAAAACCTAGCGTACAGTTGGACGACGGGCGGGCGGCGCCGAAGCGCGCCCGCCTGCCGGGGTCAGACGTTGAAGCTTTCGCCGCAGCCGCACTCGTTTTTGACGTTGGGGTTGTTGAACTGAAACCCCTCGTTCAAGCCTTCCTTGGCGTAATCCAGCTCGGTGCCGTCGAGATAGGCCAGGCTCTTGGCATCGGTGAACACGGTGACGCCATGGCTTTCAAAGGTCACGTCTTCGTCGCTGGCCGCGTCGACGAACTCCAGCTTGTAGGCCATGCCGGAGCAGCCGGAGGTCTTGACGCCCAGACGGATGCCCAAGCCCTTGCCGCGTTTGGCGATGAAGGCGCTGACGTGAGCGGCGGCGCGTTCGGAAAGGGTGATAGCCATGATGTGTCCCCGCTGATTATTTGCCGTGCTTTTGCTTGTAGTCGTTGACCGCGGCCTTGATCGCGTCTTCGGCCAGGATGGAGCAGTGAATCTTCACCGGCGGCAAGGCCAGTTCTTCGGCGATGGCGGTGTTCTTGATATCCAGCGCCTCGTCCAGCGATTTGCCCTTGACCCATTCGGTCACCAGCGAGGAGGAGGCGATGGCGGAGCCGCAGCCGTAAGTCTTGAACTTGGCGTCCTGAATCACGCCGTCCTCGCCCACCTTGATTTGCAGCTTCATCACGTCGCCACAGGCCGGCGCGCCCACCATGCCGGTGCCCACGCTGTCGTCGCCTTTTTCGAAAGAGCCCACGTTGCGCGGGTTTTCGTAGTGATCCATTACCTTGTCGCTGTATGCCATGATTGTCTCCTTCAGCGCCGCTCCGGCCTGGCCGGCTCGGCGCTGGATATTGCTGTCGCCCTTAGTGGGCGGCCCATTGAACCGAATTCAGATCCACGCCGTCTTTGAACATTTCCCACAAGGGGGACAGTTCGCGCAGCTTGCCGATCTTTTGGTTTAGCAGATTCACCGCGAAGTCGATTTCCTCCTCGGTGGTGAAGCGGCCCAGCGTGAAGCGGATCGAGCTGTGGGCCATTTCGTCGTTGCGGCCCAGCGCGCGCAGCACGTAGGACGGCTCCAGCGAAGCCGAGGTACAAGCCGAACCGCTGGATACGGCCAGCTCCTTGATCGCCATGATCAGGCTTTCGCCTTCGACGAAGTTGAAGCTGACATTGAGGTTGTGCGGCACGCGTTGGTCGATGTCGCCGTTGATGTAGACCTCTTCCATGTTCTTGATGCCGTTCCACAGGCGGTCGCGCAGCATGCGGATGCGTTCGCGCTCGCTGTCCATCTCTTCGCGGGCGATGCGGAAGGCTTCGCCCATGCCCACGATCTGGTGGGTGGCCAGGGTGCCGGAGCGGAAGCCGCGCTCATGGCCGCCGCCGTGCATCTGCGCTTCCAGGCGCACGCGCGGCTTGCGGCGCACGTACAGGGCGCCGATGCCTTTGGGGCCGTACACTTTGTGGGCGGACAGGCTGAGCAGGTCCACTTTCTGCTTTTCCATGTCGATGATCACCTTGCCCGGCGCCTGGGTGGCGTCGACGTGGAAGATCACGCCCTTGGCGCGGCAGATTTCGCCCAGCTGTTCGATGTCCTGCACCACGCCGATTTCATTGTTGACGAACATCACGGAGGCGACGATGGTGTCCGGGCGGATGGCGGCCTTGAATTCTTCAATGTCCAGCAGGCCGTTGTCCTGCACGCCCAGATAGGTCACTTCAAATCCCTGGCGCTCCAGCTCGCGCATGGTGTCCAGCACCGCCTTGTGTTCGGTCTTGACGGTGATCAGGTGCTTGCCCTTGCTCTTGTAGAAGTGGGCGGCGCCCTTGATCGCCAGGTTGTCGGACTCGGTGGCGCCGGAGGTCCAGACGATTTCCTTGGAGTCGGCGTTGATCAGCTTGGCCACTTCAGCGCGTGCGTTCTCCACCGCTTCCTCCGCGTCCCAGCCGAAGCTGTGGCTGCGGGAGGCCGGGTTGCCGAACTTTTCGTAAAGATAGGGAATCATCTTGTCGGCAACGCGCGGGTCTACCGGCGTGGTGGCCGAGTAGTCGAGGTAGATCGGATGCTTGAGCTGGCTCATTTATATTCTCTCCACAGAAGATGGGTCCGCGCCTCACAGGGCGCCGGAGGCGGCAGAAGCGTGAACCACGCTGCATTCGCGCTTATCCTGCAATACAGTGTTTTCCTTGGTCTTTTGCTGCTCAACCAGGCTGGCGAGGCTGACCTTGGACAGGTAGTCGAAAATGGTGACGTTCAGATTGGTCCACAAATCGTGGGTCATGCAGCGCTGGTTGCCGCGACAGTTCTCGCGGCCGCCGCACTGGGTGGCGTCCACCGGTTCGTCCACGGCGGTGATGATGTCGGCCACGGAGATGTCGATCGGGGCCTTGGCCAGGGTGTAGCCGCCGCCGGGGCCGCGCACGCTGTCCACCAGTTCGGCGCGCCGCAGCTTACCGAAGAGTTGTTCCAAGTAGGAGAGCGAGATGCCTTGACGCTCGCTGATGCCGGCCAGCGTGACCGGGCCGCCGCTCTCGCGCAATGCCAGATCCAGCATCGCGGTGACGGCAAAACGCCCTTTAGTGGTTAAACGCATGTCTCTGGTCTCCAAGAGTGGGTATTTGGAGGAGGATGAATTCCTGATGCAGACGATTATACCTAATATCCGACTGTTTTAGTCAACTATTATCGGCGGAGGCAAGAGGATGCGGCTGCGCAAAGCCGATCATTTTACTCGGTTTTTAGTTCGAGGGGTAGTTTTGCCTACGGGATCCGCGGCAGGCCGCAGGCCGGAATCGGGCGTCGGCAGGGCGGCGCGAGCCGGCCGCGCAGAGGCGGGAAGGGCCGCGAGCCGCGCCGCGGCCGCGTTTGCGGTTTTATTACTTTCAGATGAAGGGCTTGGTGTAGAATCCGGCGACGGATAAGGATCGTCCGCGGACGGGCCGAAACGGGGCGGGCATTTCCGCTCGGGCGGCGCAGCGAGGACTGTCGTCGCCGCAACAAAAATCTACACTTACCCGGGTCACGGGGGGCTAAAAGGACAATTCATGCACAAGGTCGTCATTAGCGGAACCGGCTTGTTCACGCCGCCGCACGCGGTCAGCAACCAGGAACTGGTCGCGGCTTTCAATGCCTTTGTACACGCTCACAATCAGCAGCACGCGGACCGGATCGCCGCCGGAGAAATGGAAGCGCTGGCCGAGTCCAGTTCCGAATTCATTGAGAAAGCCTCCGGCATCAAGCAACGTTTCCTGATGGACAAGAGCGGGGTGCTGGATCCGGCCAGAATGGCGCCGCGTTTGCCGGAGCGCGGCAACGACGAGTTGTCGGTGCAGGCGGAGATGGCGGTGGCCGCGGCGCGCCAGGCGCTGGAACGCGCCGGCCGCAGCGCCGCGGACATCGACATGGTCATCGTCGCCTGCTCCAATATGCAGCGTCCGTACCCGGCGGTGTCCATCGAAGTGCAGCAGGCGCTCGGCATCCAGGGCTACGCCTTCGATATGAACGTGGCCTGCTCGTCCGCCACCTTCGGCATTCAGACCGCGGTCAACGCCGTCGCCTGCGGCCAGGCGCGCGCGGTGCTGATGGTGAATCCGGAAATCTGTTCCGCCCATTTGAACTTCCGCGACCGCGACAGCCACTTCATCTTTGGCGACGCTTGCACCGCGGTGGTGCTGGAGCGCGCCGAGGCGGCGAGCTCGGCGCAGCGTTACGATGTGCTGGGCAGCAAGCTGGCCACGGTGTTCTCCAATAATATCCGCAACAACTTCGGCTTCCTCAATCGTTGCGACGAGGCGGGGATAGGCCAGCCGGACAAGCTTTTCGTGCAGCAAGGCCGCAAGGTGTTCAAGGAAGTCTGCCCGATGGTGGGCGATCATATCGCCGCGCATCTGGAAGGCCTGGGCATCGCGCCGGCCGAGGTGGCGCGCTTCTGGCTGCACCAGGCCAATCTGGCGATGAACCAGCTGATCTCCCGGCGCGTGCTGGGCCGCGAGGCCGGCGATCAAGAGGCGCCGGTGATTCTGGACCGTTACGCCAACACCAGTTCCGCCGGCTCCGTGATTGCATTTCATCTGCATTCGGATGACCTGCGGAGCGGGGATGTCGGCGTCATTTCATCTTTTGGCGCGGGCTATTCGGTGGGCAGCGTTGTGCTGAGGAAAATCTGATAAGCCGGAAAAAATAGTCCTAGCGCGAAGGGCCCTTGGCAGAAAAAAGCAGAGGATGCTTGTCAAAAGCGTCCTCTCTGCATAATGTATCCCCCCATGGCGGGCTTGGATCCCGCTGACAAGAAAGACCGATGAGTCTGTACAAGGGAAAGGAAATAAAGATGCAAACTGTCAAGAAAGCGCTGTTGGCAGCCGGCCTGATCGCCGGGACCGCGATGGCCGCCCAGGCCGCCGGCACCCTGGTGTACTGCTCTGAAGGCAGCCCGGCGGGTTTCGACCCTGGTCAATACACTACCGGCACCGATTTCGATGCTTCCGCCGAAACCGTGTTCAACCGCCTGGTGCAGTTCCAACGCGGCGGCACCAAGGTGGTGCCGGCGCTGGCAGAGAAATGGGATGTGGCCGCCGACGGCCTGAGCTACACCTTCCATCTGCGCAAGGGCGTGAAGTTCCAGACCACCGATTACTTCAAGCCGACCCGCGAATTCAACGCCGACGATGTGGTGTTCACCTTCAGCCGCATGGTCGACAAGAACCATCCGTTCCGCAAAGCCTATCCGACCGAATTCCCGTATTTCACCGATATGGGTTTGGACACCAATATCGTCAAGGTCGAGAAAATTGACGCCAACACCGTCAAGTTCACTCTGAAGAGCCTGGACGCGGCCTTCCTGCAGAACCTGGCGATGAGCTTCGCCTCGGTGCAGTCCGCCGAGTACGCGGACAAGCTGCTCAAGGCCGGCAAGCCGCAGCTGATCAATCAGCAGCCGGTGGGCACCGGCCCGTTCATCTTCAAGCGTTACCAGAAAGACGCGCAGATCCGCTTCGCCGCCAACAAGGAATACTGGAACAAGGCCGACGGCCCGAAAGTGGACAATCTGGTGTTCGCCATCACCACCGACGCTTCCGTGCGCTACCAGAAGCTGAAAGCCGGCGAGTGCCAGATCACCGTCAACCCGCGGCCGACCGATCTGGCCGCGATGAAGGCCGATTCCAAGCTGTCGGTGACCGCGCAGCCGGGCTTCAACCTGGGCTACCTGGCTTACAACGTCAAGCACAAGCCGCTGGAGAAGCTGGAAGTGCGTCAGGCGCTGGACATGGCGATCAATAAGAAAGCCATCATCGACGCGGTGTACCAGGGCGCCGGCCAGCCGGCCACCAATCCGATGCCGCCGACCCAGTGGTCCTACAACAAGAGCCTGAAAGACGCGCCTTACGATGTGGCCAAGGCCAAGGCGCTGCTGGCCAAGGCCGGCTACCCCAACGGCTTTGAATTGAGCTTGTGGGCGATGCCGGTACAGCGTCCGTACAACCCCAACGCCAAACTGATGGCGGAAATGGTGCAGTCGGACTGGGCCAAGATCGGCGTCAAGGCCAAGATCACTTCCTACGAATGGGGCGAGTACATCAAGCGCGCCAAGGCCGGCGAGCATGACACGATGTTGATCGGCTGGACCGGCGACAACGGCGATCCGGACAACTGGCTGGGCGTGCTGTTCGGCTGCGACGCGATGAACGGCAACAACTTCTCCAAGTGGTGCTACAAGCCGTTTGAAGACCTGATCCAGAAGGGCAAGCGCACCGCCAACGTGGCCGAGCGCACCAAGCTGTACATGAAGGCTCAGGAAATCGTCAAACAGCAAGTGCCGATGACCACCATCGCCCACTCCACCGTCAATCAGCCGATGCTGAAATCGGTGCAGGGCTTCAAGGTCAGCCCCTTCGGCCTGAACTCCTTCTACGGCGTCAGCGTCAAGTAAGCCTGAAATAATAAAAACACGGCGACATCGGGGCCTGGCCCCCGATGTTTTGGCTAAGTTCGGCGAATGGCGCTGCTGATGCCGGCCTGTCCGCGTTGCGGCCGGGACCGACGCTGAAGCGGAGCGCTATTGGCCACTACAAGCCTTGGGTTTCCAGTCGCACGCAGAGGCGGCGGGCCCGATGGCGGCGGAACGTCTACTGGGTGGTTTTCAGAGGGTAGTCAGTCACAGCGTGGAGAGGCTGTGCGTCCGGCTTGACCTGGGTCAAGCTCGTCTGCGGCGAGGGGTGCTATCTTGCACTTGCCGTGGCGGTGGCGCAGCTGATGTGGGTGGGTGGTTCAGTTGCATGCCATCGCTTCGGCGCTCTTCTTGCTGTTTTCCTTGCTTCTTCTCCGTCCGATTCCGGTAACGTCTCCCCAAAACGCAATAGAGCCGTCGTTCGCCGTTTGCCATGCAAGGCGTCGTCGCTCTGGGTCTCATTTGAGTATTGCGCCCAGTCGCCCAGCGGGGCCGGCGCAAGGGAGAAGTCCTCATGTTTTCCTTTATTCTGCGAAGGTTGGGTTTATTGGTGCCAACCTTCTTCGGCATCACGCTGCTGACCTTCGGCCTGATCCGCATGATTCCGGGCGATCCGGTGGAGGTGATGGTGGGCGAGCGCGCGCTCGATCCGCAAATGCACGCCGAAGCCTTGCATCGCCTGGGTCTGGACAAGCCGCTGTACGCTCAGTATTTCGACTACGTGGTCAATCTGCTGCATGGCGACCTGGGCGAGTCCCTGGTGACCAAGACCGGGGTGTGGACCGAGTTCAAAACCCTGTTCCCCGCCACGCTGGAATTGGCGATCTCCGCCTTGATCTTCGCCACCGTGCTGGGTCTGCTGGCCGGCGTCATCGCCGCCATCAAGCGCGGCTCGCTGTTCGACCACGGCGTGATGGGCATCTCGCTGACCGGCTTCTCCATGCCCATCTTCTGGTGGGGCCTGATCCTGATCATGTTCTTCTCGGTCAAGCTGGGCTGGACCCCGGTGTCCGGCCGCGTCGACCTGACCTTCGACATCGCGCCGCACACCGGCTTCATGCTGATCGACTCCTGGATGGCGGAGGTCGCGGATCCGGAAGTGAACGCCGGCGCCTTCAAGAACGCGCTGATGCACCTGATTCTGCCCGCCATCGTGCTGGGCACCATTCCGCTGGCGGTGATCGCGCGGATGACGCGCTCGTCGATGCTGGAAGTGCTGCGCGAAGACTATGTGCGCACCGCGCGCGCCAAGGGCCTGTCGCCGGCGCGAGTGATCTTCATCCACACCCTGCGCAACGCGCTGATCCCGGTGTTGACCGTGATCGGCCTGCAAGTGGGCACGCTGATGGGCGGCGCGGTGCTGACCGAAACCATCTTCTCCTGGCCGGGCATAGGCAAATGGCTGATCGACGCCATCAGCCGCCGCGATTATCCGGTGGTGCAGAACGGCATCCTGATGGTGGCGACGCTGGTGATCGTCACCAACTTCATCGTCGACATCCTGTACGGCATCGCCAATCCGCGCATCCGTCACGCCAAGTAACAGCCAGTAGGTGGACTTATGACTCAGACTACGCAAGTCAACGCCGGGCCGGACCTGGCGCTGGCCTATCCCTCGCCGCTGAAGGAGTTCTGGCAGGGTTTTTCCCACAACAAGGGCGCGGTGGCCGGCCTGATCTTCATGCTGATCGTCACCTCCTGTGCGCTGTTGGCGCCGCTGGTGGCGCCCTACAGCCCCATCGAGCAGTACCGCGATCATTTGCTGACCCCGCCGGCCTGGGTGGACGGCGGTTCGGCGCAGTTCCTGTTCGGCACCGACGAATTGGGGCGCGACATCCTGTCGCGGCTGATTCACGGCGCGCGGCTGTCGCTGTTCATCGGCCTGTGCTCGGTGCTGATGGCCTTGCTGCCGGGCGTGGTGCTCGGCCTGTTGGCCGCCTTCTTTCCCAAGGCCCTCGGCGGCGCGATCATGCGGCTGATGGACATCATGATGGCCTTGCCCTCGCTGTTGCTGGCGGTGGCCATCATGGCCATTCTCGGACCGGGGCTGATGAACGCGATGATCGCCATCGCCACCGTGTCCTTGCCCGCCTATGTGCGCCTGACCCGCGCGTCGGCGATGACCGAGCTGAACCGCGACTACGTCACCGCCTCGCGCGTGGCCGGCGCGGGCCTGCCGCGGCTGATGTTCGTCACCGTGCTGCCCAACTGCATGGCGCCCTTGATCGTGCACGCGACCATGAGCTTTTCCTCGGCCATTCTGGAGATCGCCGCGCTGGGCTTCCTCGGCCTGGGCGTGCAGCCGCCCACCCCGGAGTGGGGCACCATGCTGGCCTCGGCCCGCGATTACATTGAAAGCGCCTGGTGGGTGGTGACGCTGCCCGGCCTGACCATTTTGCTGTCGGTGCTCGCCATCAACTTGATGGGCGACGGCCTGCGCGACGCGCTGGACCCGAAACTGAAGCGCGCCGCTTGAGGGGATGGACATGAGTTTGTTGCAAATCAAGAACCTCTCGGTGGAGTTTGGTTCGGAAAAAAATCCCTTCCGCGCGGTGGAAGGGCTGGACCTAGAGGTCAATCAGGGCGAGATCGTCGGCATCGTCGGCGAATCCGGCTCCGGCAAGTCGGTGACCATGATGGCGATGATGGGGCTGCTGGAAGGCCAGGGCCGCATCGTGGCGGACGAACTGAGCTTCGACGGCAAGAACCTGCTGACCATTTCCGCGCGCGAGCGCCGCAAGATCGTCGGCAAGGACATCGCGATGATCTTCCAGGACCCGATGACCTCGCTGAACCCCAGCTACACCGTCGGTTACCAGATCATGGAAGTGCTGAAGCTGCATCAGGGTCTGCGCGGAGCGGCACTGAAGCGGCGCGCGCTGGAACTGATGGAACTGGTGGAGATTCCGGCGCCGGCCTCGCGGCTCAACGCCTATCCGCACCAGCTGTCCGGCGGCATGAGCCAGCGCGTGGTGATCGCGATGGCCATCGCCTGTAATCCCAAGCTCTTGATCGCCGACGAGCCGACCACGGCGCTGGACGTGACCATTCAGGCGCAGATCATGGAGTTGCTGGTCAGTCTGCAGAAAAGCCAGAACATGGCGCTGATCATGATCACGCACGATCTGGCGGTGGTGGCCGAGGTGGCCCACCGGCTGGCGGTGATGTACGCCGGCCAAGTGGCGGAGATGGGCGCGGTGCCCGGCGTGTTCAACCACCCGACCCACCCGTACACCGAGGCGCTGCTGTCGTCGATTCCGGAGCACAGCAAAGGCGCGCATCGGCTGAACACCTTGCCCGGCATCGTGCCGGGGCAGTACGACCGTCCCAGCGGCTGCCTGTTGTCGCCGCGTTGCCCCTATGTCAAGGACAACTGCCGGACCCAGCGTCCGGGGCTGACCCCGGTGGAAGGCGGCGCCGTGCGCTGCCACTACCCGTTGCTGGACAAGGAGGCGAAATGAGCACCGTATTGCAAGCGCGGGATCTGACCCGCTATTACGACGTGTCCCAGGGCTTCCTCAAGCCCTCGGCGCAGGTCAAGGCGCTCAACGGCGTCTCCTTCGAACTGCAGGCCGGCAAGACCTTGGCGGTGGTGGGCGAGTCCGGCTGCGGCAAGAGCACGCTGGCCCGGCAACTGACGCTGATCGAAGCGCCGACCTCCGGTTCTTTGCTGCTGGACGGCAAGGACGCGGCCCAGGCCGGCAAGGCCGACTTGAAAGCCATGCGCACCAAGGTGCAGATGGTGTTCCAAAACCCGTACGCGTCCTTGAATCCGCGTCAGAAAATCGGCAGCCAGCTGGCCGAGCCGCTGCTGATCAATACCTCGCTGAACGCCAAGGAGCGCGAAGACAAGGTGCGCGGCATGATGCAGCGGGTCGGTCTGCGGCCGGAGCACTTCTTCCGCTATCCGCACATGTTCTCCGGCGGCCAGCGTCAGCGCATCGCCATCGCGCGCGCGATGATGCTGAACCCCAAGATCGTGGTGGCGGACGAGCCCACCTCGGCGCTGGACGTGTCCATCCAGGCCCAGGTGCTCAATCTGTTCATGGATTTGCAGGACGAGTTCAAGACCGCCTATGTGTTCATCTCCCACAATCTGTCGGTGGTTGAGCATGTGGCCGACGACCTGATGGTGATGTACCTGGGGCGGGCGGTGGAGGTGGGAGAAAAGAACCGCGTTTACGAACGGCCGCTGCACCCCTACACCCAGGCCTTGTTGTCGGCGACGCCGTCCATCCATCCTGAGCAGCGTCGCATCAAGATCAAGATCGAGGGCGAACTGCCCAGCCCCTTGAAGCCGCCGTCGGGCTGCGCCTTCCACAAGCGCTGCCCGCACGCGAACCAGCGTTGTGCGGAAGAAGTGCCGGAATTGCGCGAGCTGGATCAGCGCATGATCGCCTGCCATCGCGCCGAAGACATCAACGTCTGAGCGCGTATTGTCCTATCGTCAGCGGGGCCGCCATGCGCGGCCCGCTTTTTTTTGGCCGCGCTTTGTCGATAATGAGGAAAATGGACAGATTCTGCTGCGGATAGTCCAGCTGGAAGCGAAACATTTTGCGCAATGCACAAAAATTGCTTTACCCGCCCCCAACGACCACGATACATTCGCCATGGCACACACAGTCAAAGGAAAACGAGAATTGAAGCGAGCCGTGTACGCGGGCAGCTTCGACCCGGTGACCAACGGTCACCTATGGATGATTCGCGAAGCGGTGGAACTGTTTGACGAATTGATCGTAGCGGTCGGAGTGAACCCGGAAAAACACTGTACCTTCAGTGTCGAGGAACGAGTGGCTTTGCTGCGCGCCGTCACCGGCGGCTTCAGCAAGTTGCGGGTGGATGTGTTCGAGAACCAGTTCCTGGTCAATTACGCGCAAAGCATAGGCGCCAACTACATCATCCGCGGCATCCGCACCGCCAGCGACTATGAGTACGAGCGCACCATGCGCTACATCAACTCCGATTTGCACCCGGACATCACCACCATCTTCCTGCTGCCGCCGCGCGAATACGCCGAGGTGTCGTCGACGATGGTCAAAGGCCTGGTGGGGCCGCGCGGCTGGGAAAGCGTGATTCGCCAATATCTGCCGGAGCCGGTCTACCGCAAGCTGATCGAGATGTATTCGTCCGAATAGCCGCGGCTGTAATAGAATTGGATATCCGTTCACGCGCCGCCTGCAGTCAGCGGCGCGTTTGTTTTGTGTTTTGCCCATCGCCCATATCGAGGACTCATGCTGGACGTCAGCCCATTCGCCAATCGCCTGGCCAAGAATTTCAAGCACCACGCCAAATGGGCGCGCCGCCAGGGGCTGGACGCCTGGCGCGTTTACGACAAGGACGTGCCGCAGTTCCCGTTCGCGGTGGACCTGTACGGCGAGCGCGTCCATCTGCAGGAGTACGACACTGGTTGGGAGATGGAGGACGAGGCCTATCGCGACTGGATCAACGCGGTGGTGGACAGCCTGTGCGCGGTCACCGGCCTTGCGCCCGGCGCGGTGACGCTGAAGAACCGCCGCCGTCAAAAGGGCGTCAGCCAGTACGAGAAAGTGGGACAGTCGGGCGACGACTTCATCATCGATGAGTTCGGCCAGCGTTTCATCGTCAATCTGGACGCCTACCTGGACACCGGCCTGTTCCTGGATCACCGCAACACCCGCAAGCGGGTGAGGGAAGAGGCCGCCGGCAAGCGTTTCCTCAATCTGTTCGCCTATACCGGCAGCTTCACCGTCTATGCTGGCTGCGGCGGGGCGATCAGTTCCGAAACCGTGGACATGTCCAATACCTATCAGGATTGGTCGCGCCGCAATTTCGAGCTCAACGGCCTGGATCTGGCCCGGCATCAGCTGGTGAGGGCCGACGTGTTCCAGTATCTGGAAGAGGCGGTGGACGGCGGCAAGCAGTTCGACCTGATCGTGATGGACCCGCCCACCTTCTCCAACTCCAAGAAAATGCGCGACATCCTGGACGTGCAGCGCGATCACGTCTGGCTGATCGACTACGCGATGGCGCTGCTGGCGCCGGGCGGCACCTTGTACTTCTCCAATAATCTGCGCAGTTTCAAGCTGGACGAGAGACTGGCCGAGGATTACGTCATCCGCGACATCAGCGCGCAATCGGTGCCGGAAGACTTCCGCAACCGAGCCATCCATCAGTGCTGGCAGATACGCCGCGACTAGCGGTTTGAGTCTTCTATATAAGGTTCCGGTTAATTAGAGGCCGAACTTTATCGCCGGGTTTCCTATCGTATTGCATGGCGCGACAACATTCCGACAGCTGCTAGTCTGAATCATGCGCGCCTTCGCTCATCACAATAAGGAGACTCGATGATTCAACTCGATTTCTATGGCACCCTGGTGGCCGCGTCGCTGGTTTTGCTGCTCGGGCGCAAACTGGTGGCGCATGTCGGCGCGCTGCGCACCTACAACATCCCCGAGCCGGTGGTCGGCGGCTTGCTGATCGCCGCCTTGCTGCTGCTGTTCCGCCAAGTCACCGGCAGCGAAGTCCGCTTCGACGCTTCGCTGCAAACCCCGCTGATGCTGGCCTTCTTCGCTTCCATTGGCCTCAACGCCAATTTGAAAAGCCTGAAACAGGGCGGCAAGACCGTCGGCGTCTTCCTGGCCGTGGTGGTCGGCCTGCTGCTGGTGCAGAACACCTTGGGCATCGCCTTGGCCAGCCTGCTGGGCCTGGACCCATTGATGGGCTTGCTGGCCGGCTCCATCACCTTGTCCGGCGGTCACGGCACCGGCGCCGCCTGGGGCGGCACCTTCGCCTCCAAATACGGATTGGCCTCGGCCTCGGAACTGGCGCTGGCCTGCGCCACCTTCGGCCTGGTGCTGGGCGGCCTGATCGGCGGTCCGGTGGCGCGCTTCCTGGTCAAGAAAGTCAAAACCCCGGGCGCCGAGCACAATGCCGACGATCCGCCGCTGGCCTTCGAACAACCGGACGCCCAGCGTCTGATCACGCCGCATTCCTTCATCGAGACCCTGGCGCTGATCGCCGTCTGCTTGCTTGGCGGCACCTTTCTCGGCGGCCTGCTCAAAGGCACGCCGCTGGAGCTGCCCACCTTTGTCTGCGTATTGTTCGTCGGCGTGCTGATCAGCAACGGCTTGGCGGCTTTGGGTTGGTATCAGATCTTCGAGCGCGAAGTGTCGGTGCTCGGCAATGTCAGCCTGTCGCTGTTTCTGGCCCTGGCGCTGATGTCGCTGCGCTTGTGGGATTTGGCGGCGTTGGCGCTGCCCATCTTCGTGCTGTTGCTGGCGCAAACCGCGGCGATGGCGATGTACGCGATCTTCGTCACCTTCCGGGTGATGGGCCGCAATTACGACGCGGCGGTGCTGGCCGCCGGCCATTGCGGCTTCGGCCTGGGCGCCACCCCCACCGCCATCGCCAATATGCAGGCGGTGACCGAGCGCTTCGGTCCTTCGCATCTGGCCTTTCTGGTGGTGCCCATGGTGGGCGCCTTCTTCATCGACATCGTCAACGCCATCGTAATCAAGCTCTACCTGGCGCTGCCCTTCATCGGCTAAGCCTTGCGGCAGCGGAGGCTATCGCCCGGATTGATAAATTCAACCAGGCGATAGCCTTGCAATGCCGTGACCGCGTACCTATCTTTGCTGCAACAGCCCGCCGCTGGCGGGCGCTTCAGACAGCGAAAGACATCCCCATGGCTTACATCAATCTCAACGCCGACAACTTCAACACCCATATGAAAGAGGAAGGCCTGGTCATCCTCGACTTCTGGGCGCCGTGGTGCGGTCCGTGCAAAATGTTTGGCCCCACTTTCGAAGCCGCGTCGGAAAAACACGCCGACATCGTGTTCGGCAAGATCAATACCGAAGACGAGCGCGACCTGGCCGCTCACTTCAATATCCGCTCCATTCCGACGCTGATCGCCATCAAGGACGGCATCATGGTGTTCAACCAGGCCGGCGCGATGATGGCGGCGCAATTCGAACAACTGATCCAGGGGCTGCGCGAACTGGACATGGACAAGGTGCGGGCCGACATCGCCAGCCAGCAGGAATGACAGCTGGCGCCGAGGCGCGGCGCTCAGGACAATAGATAAGGCAATGCTTCAGGCATTGCCTTATTATTTTGTCTGCCATCTATATAGGTATGGCGCAGCGAGGAGACGCGAATGAAACGATGGGGCGCAATGCTGATTTTTTGCAGTCAGGCGGTGATGGCGGCTTGCCCGGCTTTATTGAACTACACGGTGCCGGGTCTGATGGGCGGTCAGATCAATCTATGTCAGTACGCGGACCGGCCGTTGCTGGTGGTCAATACCGCGAGCCACTGCGGTTTCACGCCGCAGTTCAAGCAACTGCAATCGCTGTATCAGACCTATGGGCAGAGGGGGCTGATGGTAGTCGGCTTTCCCAGCAACGATTTCTTTCAGGAGTTGGAGAGCGATAAGGAGATCGGCGCGTTCTGCGAAGCCAATTACGGCGTGACCTTCCCGATGGCCGGAAAAGGGCATGTGCGCGGCGCCGATGCGCAGCCGTTCTTCAAAGCCTTGATCAAGGCCACCGACGACGCTCCGGTATGGAACTTCCACAAATACCTGATCCTGCCCGGCGCCAGCAAGGTGGTCAGTATAGGCACGCGCACCAAGCCGGACGATCCGGAAGTCGTCAACGCCTTCCTGCCTTATCTGAAGCCGGCGGAGAGCGTGAAAAACTAGAAGATTTGCGCGCATCCCGCAACGGGCCGGCGCTTCGCCGGCCCGTTTTTCATGGTCCGGCGGGGCGGTTGAGGCGTGTCGGCAAATACCCCTTTCGGATATTTCTTGCCGCATCAATGGTTTGCCCTGCGGTGCCCGCTTTTGTTGAGGTTTTTCTCGCAAAAGGTGTTGACGGGTTTCGGGGTCTGACGTATAGTTCGCCTCCTCAGCAGACAACGCAGCGACGGAAACGAAGCGCAGCGACCTGCACCGATCTTTAACAGAACGAATAACCGATAGGTGTAAGTGCTCGGTCGATGACCAAACACTTGCACTGCAAGACGAGAAATGTCTCGATGTTTCTTTGATCTTGCGTGCCAGAAAATTTGCTTGGAATTGAACTGAAGAGTTTGATCCTGGCTCAGATTGAACGCTGGCGGCATGCTTTACACATGCAAGTCGAACGGTAACAGGGTGCTTGCACCGCTGACGAGTGGCGAACGGGTGAGTAATGCATCGGAATGTACCGTGTAATGGGGGATAGCTCGGCGAAAGCCGGATTAATACCGCATACGCCCTGAGGGGGAAAGTGGGGGACCGTAAGGCCTCACGTTATACGAGCAGCCGATGTCTGATTAGCTAGTTGGTGAGGTAAAGGCTCACCAAGGCGTCGATCAGTAGCGGGTCTGAGAGGATGATCCGCCACACTGGGACTGAGACACGGCCCAGACTCCTACGGGAGGCAGCAGTGGGGAATTTTGGACAATGGGCGCAAGCCTGATCCAGCCATGCCGCGTGTCTGAAGAAGGCCTTCGGGTTGTAAAGGACTTTTGTCCGGGAGCAAATCCTAGTGGTTAATAACCGCTGGGTCTGAGAGTACCGGAAGAATAAGCACCGGCTAACTACGTGCCAGCAGCCGCGGTAATACGTAGGGTGCAAGCGTTAATCGGAATTACTGGGCGTAAAGCGTGCGCAGGCGGTTGTGCAAGTCTGATGTGAAAGCCCCGGGCTTAACCTGGGAACGGCATTGGAGACTGCACGACTAGAGTGCGTCAGAGGGGGGTAGAATTCCGCGTGTAGCAGTGAAATGCGTAGAGATGCGGAGGAATACCGATGGCGAAGGCAGCCCCCTGGGATGACACTGACGCTCATGCACGAAAGCGTGGGGAGCAAACAGGATTAGATACCCTGGTAGTCCACGCCCTAAACGATGTCAACTAGCTGTTGGGGGTTTGAATCCTTGGTAGCGTAGCTAACGCGAGAAGTTGACCGCCTGGGGAGTACGGCCGCAAGGTTAAAACTCAAAGGAATTGACGGGGACCCGCACAAGCGGTGGATGATGTGGATTAATTCGATGCAACGCGAAAAACCTTACCTGGTCTTGACATGTAACGAACGCCGCAGAGATGTGGCGGTGCCCGAAAGGGAGCGTTAACACAGGTGCTGCATGGCTGTCGTCAGCTCGTGTCGTGAGATGTTGGGTTAAGTCCCGCAACGAGCGCAACCCTTGCCATTAGTTGCCATCATTAAGTTGGGCACTCTAATGGGACTGCCGGTGACAAACCGGAGGAAGGTGGGGATGACGTCAAGTCCTCATGGCCCTTATGACCAGGGCTTCACACGTCATACAATGGTCGGTACAGAGGGTCGCGAAGCCGCGAGGTGGAGCCAATCTCATAAAACCGATCGTAGTCCGGATCGCACTCTGCAACTCGAGTGCGTGAAGTCGGAATCGCTAGTAATCGCAGATCAGCATGCTGCGGTGAATACGTTCCCGGGTCTTGTACACACCGCCCGTCACACCATGGGAGTGAGTTTCACCAGAAGTGGGTAGGCTAACCGTAAGGAGGCCGCTTACCACGGTGGGATTCATGACTGGGGTGAAGTCGTAACAAGGTAGCCGTAGGGGAACCTGCGGCTGGATCACCTCCTTTCTAGAGAAGGTTGTTGATCGAGTACTTACAGCCTATCGGTTATTTGTAGTTAAGGGCGTCAGCCAGCGATGGCTGAACAAGAAATGGGTTTGTAGCTCAGCTGGTTAGAGCACCGTCTTGATAAGGCGGGGGTCGTTGGTTCGAGTCCAACCAGACCCACCAGAATTTCTGTTGTCGGAGTGATCCGGCCGCACAAATAAAGCTGAAAGGCAAGGCGAAAGGCGGCGAAGTGTGCTGATGCACACGAGGCGCGTTTCAACGCGGCATTTCAGGTTTAGAGGGGGATTAGCTCAGTTGGGAGAGCACCTGCTTTGCAAGCAGGGGGTCGTCGGTTCGATCCCGTCATCCTCCACCACAACTCAAACACAAGCGAGTTTGCAAGATAGCTTGATTGTGTTTGCGTTGTATTTTTAACGCCCGATCTTTAACAAACTGAAGAAGCCGAATATATAAAGACGGCGAGAAGGAAGCGTAGAGTTAACTCTTTACGCGGACGGATCGTCATCTTGGGTATTTGATTGTATCTAGGCTGCGTCGCCATATCAAAAGGGGCGGTGTAGTCGTCGCACAAACACACTTGTTGTTTTGGTGATCCAGGTTACTGAAATGATAGGGTCAAGCGACTAAGTGCATCTGGTGGATGCCTTGGCGATCATAGGCGAAGAAGGACGTGTAAGCCTGCGAAAAGCGCGGGGGAGCTGGCAATAGAGCTTTGATCCCGCGATGTCCGAATGGGGAAACCCCTCCGCAAGGAGATCCCAGACTGAATCCATAGGTCTGAGGAGGCGAACGCAGCGAACTGAAACATCTAAGTAGCTGCAGGAAAAGAAATCAACCGAGATTCCGTTAGTAGTGGCGAGCGAACGCGGAAGAGCCTGTACGTGTTATGGATTGTGTTAGTGGAAGGTTCATGGAAAGGACCGCCATAGTGGGTGATAGCCCCGTACACGAAAACGCATTCCAAGGACTAGGCGTACGATAAGTAGGGCGGGACACGAGAAATCCTGTCTGAAGATGGGGGGACCATCCTCCAAGGCTAAATACTCATGATCGACCGATAGTGAACCAGTACCGTGAGGGAAAGGCGAAAAGAACCCCGGGAGGGGAGTGAAATAGAACCTGAAACCGGATGCATACAAACAGTGGGAGCGGACTTGTTCCGTGACTGCGTACCTTTTGTATAATGGGTCAGCGACTTACGTTCAGTAGCGAGCTTAACCGAATAGGGGAGGCGTAGGGAAACCGAGTCCGAATAGGGCGCTTTAGTTGCTGGGCGTAGACCCGAAACCGAGTGATCTATCCATGGCCAGGATGAAGGTGCGGTAACACGCACTGGAGGTCCGAACCCACTAGTGTTGCAAAACTAGGGGATGAGCTGTGGATAGGGGTGAAAGGCTAAACAAACTCGGAGATAGCTGGTTCTCCCCGAAAACTATTTAGGTAGTGCCTCATGTATCACTTCCGGGGGTAAAGCACTGTTATGGCTAGGGGGTCATTGCGATTTACCAAACCATGGCAAACTCTGAATACCGGAAAGTGCGAGCATGGGAGACAGACGGTGGGTGCTAACGTCCATCGTCAAGAGGGAAACAACCCAGACCGCCAGCTAAGGTCCCAAATGATCAGTTAAGTGGTAAACGAGGTGGGAAGGCATAGACAGCCAGGATGTTGGCTTAGAAGCAGCCATCATTTAAAGAAAGCGTAATAGCTCACTGGTCGAGTCGTCCTGCGCGGAAGATGTAACGGGGCTCAAACTGATAACCGAAGCTGCGGATTTGCACGTAAGTGCAGATGGTAGGGGAGCGTTCTGTAGGTCTGTGAAGGTGTCTCGTAAGGGATGCTGGAGATATCAGAAGTGCGAATGCTGACATGAGTAGCGATAAAGCGGGTGAAAAGCCCGCTCGCCGAAAGCCCAAGGTTTCCTACGCAACGTTCATCGGCGTAGGGTGAGTCGGCCCCTAAGGCGAGGCTGAAAAGCGTAGTCGATGGGAAACGGGTTAAAATTCCCGTACTTTTATGCAGTGCGATGTGGGGACGGAGAAGGTTAGGTCATCAGACTGTTGGAATAGTCTGTTTAAGCCGGTAGGCTGGGGTGGTAGGCAAATCCGCCGCCCCTTAAGGCCGAGACGTGATGACGAGGGTCTACGGACCTGAAGTGACTGATACCACGCTTCCAGGAAAAGCCACTAAGCTTCAGCTGCATAAGAACCGTACCGCAAACCGACACAGGTGGGCAGGATGAGAATTCTAAGGCGCTTGAGAGAACTCAGGAGAAGGAACTCGGCAAATTGATACCGTAACTTCGGGAGAAGGTATGCCTCTTAGAGTGAATCCCCTGCGGGAGGAGCTTTGAGAGGTCGCAGAGAATCGGTGGCTGCGACTGTTTAACAAAAACACAGCACTGTGCCAACACGAAAGTGGACGTATACGGTGTGACGCCTGCCCGGTGCTGGAAGGTTAAGTGATGGGGTGCAAGCTCTTGATCGAAGCCCCAGTAAACGGCGGCCGTAACTATAACGGTCCTAAGGTAGCGAAATTCCTTGTCGGGTAAGTTCCGACCCGCACGAATGGCGTAACGATGGCCACACTGTCTCCTCCTGAGACTCAGCGAAGTTGAAGTGTTTGTGAAGATGCAATCTCCCCGCTGCTAGACGGAAAGACCCCGTGAACCTTTACTGTAGCTTTGCATTGGACTTTGAACAGACTTGTGTAGGATAGGTGGGAGGCTATGAAGTGGGAACGCTAGTTCTCATGGAGCCGTCCTTGAAATACCACCCTGGTGTGTTTGAGGTTCTAACCTTGGTCCGTGATCCGGATTGGGGACAGTGCATGGTAGGCAGTTTGACTGGGGCGGTCTCCTCCCAAAGTGTAACGGAGGAGTTCGAAGGTTACCTAGGTACGGTCGGAAATCGTGCTGATAGTGCAATGGCAAAAGGTAGCTTAACTGCGAGACCGACAAGTCGAGCAGGTGCGAAAGCAGGACATAGTGATCCGGTGGTTCTGAATGGAAGGGCCATCGCTCAACGGATAAAAGGTACTCCGGGGATAACAGGCTGATACCGCCCAAGAGTTCACATCGACGGCGGTGTTTGGCACCTCGATGTCGGCTCATCACATCCTGGGGCTGTAGCCGGTCCCAAGGGTATGGCTGTTCGCCATTTAAAGTGGTACGTGAGCTGGGTTCAAAACGTCGTGAGACAGTTTGGTCCCTATCTGCAGTGGGCGTTGGAAGTTTGACGGGGGCTGCTCCTAGTACGAGAGGACCGGAGTGGACGCACCTCTGGTGTACCGGTTGTGACGCCAGTCGCATTGCCGGGTAGCTAAGTGCGGAAGAGATAACCGCTGAAAGCATCTAAGCGGGAAACTCGCCTGAAGATGAGACTTCCCTGAGGGCTTGACCCTCCTGAAGAGTCGTTCGAGACCAGGACGTTGATAGGTCGGGTGTGGAAGCGCTGTGAGGCGTTAAGCTAACCGATACTAATTGCTCGTGAGGCTTGATCCTATCATTTGAGTGGCTTGGGAAACTGAGCGACGAGATAGTGTTGTGCGACACAATTGAATACCGAATATATGTGGGGTGGTGTAGACCATCCCAGGCTTCTTCAAGTTTGTACCAGTTTATGTCTGGTGGCCATAGCGAGGTGGTCCCACGCCTTCCCATCCCGAACAGGACCGTGAAACGCCTTAGCGCCGATGATAGTGTGGCATTCGCCATGTGAAAGTAGGACACCGCCAGACGCCCCATTGCAAAGCCCAGCTCACACGAGCTGGGCTTTATGCATTGTGCTGTTGAACGGCGACACGGAAGCCTCCCCCAAAGGGAGGCTTTTTTTATGGATTTTCGCCTGGTGGCCTCAGCGTTGGTTGGGCGGGAAGCGGATGGTGAAGCTAGCGCCTTGTCCTAGCGCGCTGTCCAGCCGGATGTCGCCTTTCAGGATGGTGTGCACGATGTTGTGCACCATGGCCAGCCCCAGTCCCAAGCCGCTTTGTCCCATTTGCGTGGTGAAGAAGGGGTCGAACACCTTGTGTTGCAGCTCCGGCTCGATGCCCTTGCCGTTGTCTGAATAGCAGAGCAGCAGGGCATCTTCCTGCGCTTGCAGCCGGATGTCGATATGGCCGCGATCATGCCCGTCAAAGCCGTGGGCGAGGCTGTTGGCGATCAAGTGGGACAGGAGTTGCTCTAAAGCGCCTGGATAATTCTCGATTTGCAGGTCTTGCGGCGCTTCCAGCGTCAGTCGGATGTCCGGATAGTGCTCCGGCGGCAGCAAGGCTCGCGTTAGTTGGGCGAGGGTTTGAGCGGGCTTGAAGGCGCGCTTGGGCTGCGTGAGTTGATCGGAGGCGATCAGCTTGAAGCGGCCGATCAGGTCGCCGGCCAGCTCGCTGTTTCTTTGCAGCAGTTCGCTGGTTTCGACTGTCTTGCGCAGAAAATCTTGCAGATTGCCGCGCGAGAGCTGTTTGGCTTCATCGGCTTGAATGATGGACTTGAGGTCTGCGTGCAAGACCGAGGCGCTGAGCAGGATATTTCCTATCGGGGTGTTCAATTCGTGCGCCATGCCGGCGACCATGCGGGCGAGCGCAGTCTGTTTTTCCGCGATGCTGATTTGCTGCATGGCTTGCTTGAGCTCGGCGCTGCGCTTGGCAACGCGTTCTTCCAGGTGGCTGTTGAGTTGCTGCAGCTCGGATTCCGCCTGTTTGCGCCGGCTGATGTCGGAGTAGGTGCCTATCATGCGCGAGGGCCGTCCCTGCTCGTCGCGGCCCACCACCATGCCGCGGCTCAGCAGCCATATCCAGCCGTCTTGCGAGCGGAAACGGTGTTCCGAGGTGAAAGACCCTTCCGGTTGGCGCAGGTAGCGGCTGATCGCGGCCTCTACATCGGGCAGGTCGTCGGGGTGAATGCCGGTTTGCCACAGCTTGAACGCCTCGCTGTCCCGCTCGTCCAGTCCCAGCAGTTGTCGGCAGCGGGAGGACAGAAAGACGGTGTCGCCGGCGATATTCCAGTCCCAGACGCCGTCGCCGGCGCCTTCCAGCGCGAAATGCCAGCGCTCCTCGCTTTCACGCAGCGCCTGCAGCGCTTTTTGCTCCCCGGCTCGCAAAGATTCGAACTCCCGCCTGACCCGCTCGGCCTCGTCCGCGCGCAGGATGGCGTCTTCCTGTTCCCTGGCCTGATCGTGATACACCTGGTGCAGATCGCGCTCCACCATGGCGCGGAATTGGCCGAGCAATTGTTTGTGGGTCTGGCTATAGGGATTTTCGGCCCGGTCGAGCACGCAAATGGTGCCGAACACGTCCTGATTGGGCCAGATCAGCGGCATGCCCAGGTAGGAGATCATGCCCAGCTTGATGTCGGGATTGTGATCCCAGTCCGGGTCTTTCAAGGCGTTGGGCACCAGCAGCTCTCTGCGGCTGCTCATCACGGTCTCGCAATACAGGCCGGTGTTGAGGTCGGCCAGCTCGTCTTCTTCGTAGGGGTTGCCTTGGCTATGGCTGGAGAGGAAGACCTTGATGCGCGGAGCCTGCTTTTGCATGATCAGCGCGGCGGGGATGTCGACGATTTTGGCCAGCAGATCCAGCACCTGCTGCCACTTTTCCGACAGATCGCGGCTGATGCTCAGGTTTTGGGTGTCGATCTTGATGGCCGGCATCGGGGGCTCCATGTTTTGCTAAGCGTTTTCATCTTTTTAGCATATGGGCCGATGCCGGCGGGGAACGGCGGCGTTTTAGCGCGCCTTGAACCGTTTACAGCATCAGGTTGAGCATGCGGTCGATGCGCACGCGGCTCAGACGGGTCAGCAGCTTCTTGATTTGCTCGGGATAGGTGCGCACGTCTTCCAGCTCGCGGTAGTGCAGCAGCTGCCGGCTGTGGCGCAGGATGTTTTCCTGTTCCTGTTGGTTCTGGTGCTTGAGTTCGGCCTTGGGGTCGCTGATCAGCAAGGCGTTTTCCATGTCCAGGCGGAAGGCGCGCGGATTGAGGTTGTTGCCGGTCAGCAGCATGTGCCGCTGGTCGCTGAACATGCCTTTGAGGTGATAGGTGTTGTCCCCGTCCTTCCACTGGTGCACGCGCAACTGGCCGGTGCCGATGTAATGGCGTTGGCGCTTGGCGAAGCGGCGCAAATTCATTTCGTAGAGATAGGGCAGCGCGCCGATGACGCGGAAGGGCTCGCTGGGCGGAATGTAGAAGTCGTTTGCGGTCTTGTCGCCGACGACGATGTCGATCTGCACGCCGCGGCGCAGCGCCTTGCTGATGGCGAGCACCACCGGCCGCGGAAAGTTGAAATAGGGGGTGCAGATGAACAGCGAGCTGCGGGTGTTGGCAATCAGTTCCAGAATCACCCGGTTGAGCGCGTTGCCCTTGCCGATGCCGACAATCGGGCTGACGCTGAGCTCGTCTTCCGCGCCGGCCTGGTTTTCAATCCGGTATTGGCTATGGCTGATCTTGTCGCGGAAGACGCGGATTTCCTTGCGGATGCTGCGGGTGGCCGGCGCCGGCTTGTCGAGCCGGAAGACGGCGGGGTCGTTGAAGAACTGCTCGTGCATATAGTCGGCCATGACGTCCGCCAGCGCCTGGTTGCGGATCAGGTGGTAGCGGTCGAAACGGTATTTGTCCAGCTTGTGCAAGTAGACGTTGTTGATGCTGGCGCCGCTGTACAGCACCTGATCGTCGACAATCAGGCCTTTGAGGTGCAGCACGCCGAACAACTCGCGGGTTTGCACCGGAATGCCGTAGACGGGCACGTCAACGCTGTGCCGCAGCGCCTGGGCCCGATACCAGGAGGCGTTGCAGCTGTCCTGGCTCTCGCCGATGCGCCCGCGCTGGGCGCGGTGCCAGTCCACCATCACGCGGATGTCCAGCTGGGGCTGGCGTTGTTTGGCGGCGAACAGCGCGTCCAGCACTTCCTGACCGGCCTCGTCGTGCTCCAGATAGAGCGCGGCGATATAAATGCGGTGCCGGGCCTGCGCGATCGCTTCCAGCAGGCTAAGACGGAAGTCTGCGGTCTGGTGCAGGGTGGTGATGGCGTCGGCTTGCAGGCGAAGCTTGGGCAGCTGGGCCAGCAACGATCTTTTTAGCAGAAATGCCATGTAAGCGTTGGGTTTGACGTTTAATCGTGGAATCGTAGCATCGTTTTCGCCTCTTGGGGGAGTCCGCGCCTGCGCAATCCTTGCGCCAGCGCAGTTCCGGACGAAGTCGGGCCTTTGCCGGGCCGGCGATAGAGTCCATGGCAAGGCGGGGCGAAATGTGCAAAAATTCGTTCAACTAGATGAATTGCAGGTTTTCCAATGCTGGACCGGGACGGATACCGCCCCAATGTCGGAATCATCCTCATCAACGGCAAAAATGAGGTGTTCTGGGGCAAGCGAGTGCGAGAGCATTCCTGGCAGTTTCCGCAAGGCGGAATCAAGCCAGGCGAAAGTCCGGAAGCCGCGATGTATCGCGAGCTGCTGGAAGAGGTGGGTTTGCTGCCGCAACATGTGAAAATACTGGGACGCACCCGCGACTGGATGCGCTACGAGGTGCCCACCAATTGGGTGCGTCGGGAGTGGCGCGGCAGTTACAAGGGGCAGAAGCAGATTTGGTTTCTGCTGAAGCTGGTGGGGCGCGAGTGCGATGTCTGCCTGCGCGCCAGCAGCCACCCGGAGTTTGACGGCTGGCGCTGGAACGAATACTGGGCGCCGGTGGACGCGGTGATCGAGTTCAAGCGCGAGGTGTACGAGCGCGCGCTGGCCGAGTTGTCGCGCTTCCTGCGCGGGGTGGAGAGTCGGGAGGCCTATCTGGCCCGGCTTGGCCGCGCCCAGGAGCCGCATTGACGCGCCGCCGGGCGGCGGCGTCTGCGCGCGCGGCCTCGAAGCGACACGGCGGGCCTGGCCCGCTGTCTTTTTTTGCGCCGCGGCCTTGGCCGCGGCGTTTGGCGTAATTTGCTGAGCAACAAGATTCAAACATGACGCAACAATACGATGAGTCGTCGGTACGGGTGCTGAAAGGCTTGGAGCCGGTCAAGGAACGGCCGGGGATGTATACCCGCACCACCGACCCCACCCATATTTGCCAGGAAGTGATAGACAACGCCGCCGACGAGGCGCTAGGCGGCTTTGCGCGCAAGATCGCGGTGACGGTGCATCAGGACGGCTCGCTGTCGGTGGAAGACGACGGCCGCGGCATTCCGGTCGGCCTGCATCCGCAAGAAGGCGTGCCGGTGCTGGAACTGGTGTTCACCCGCTTGCACGCCGGCGGCAAATTCAACAAGAAGGACGGCGGCGCCTACGCCTTCTCCGGCGGTTTGCATGGCGTCGGCGTATCGGTGACCAATGCGCTGTCCACCCGGCTGGAGGTGGAGGTCAAGCGCGAGGGCGGCGTGCACCGCCTGGTGTTTTCCGGCGGCGACGTCATCGAGCCGCTGGCTCGGGTGGCGGATTGCGGCCCGCGCACCAGCGGCACCCGGGTCAGGGTGTGGCCGGACGGCAAGTATTTTGAAAGCCCGCGCTACTCCTTGCCGGAGTTGGAGCGTCTGCTGCGCGCCAAGGCGGTGTTGCTGCCCGGCGTGGCGGTTACCCTGGTGGTGGAGCGCCCCAGCGGCGACGAAGTCAAGGTTTGGCAGTACCCGGAGGGCTTGAAGAGCTATCTGGCGGAACTGTGCAACGGCGACGAGCCGGTGGCGCCCTTGTTCGCCGGCGAAGCCTATATCGGCGATGATCACGAGCAGTTCGCCAAGGGGGAAGGCGCGCAGTGGGCCATGGCCTGGTTTGAAGACGGCGCCAGCGGCGAAAGCTACGTCAACCTGATTCCGACCCCGGTGGGAGGCACTCACGAGGCCGGCTTGCGCGCCGGCGTGTTCGACGCGGTGAAGAGCTTCATCGATCACCACAATCTGTTGCCGCGCGGCGTCAAGCTGATGGCCGAGGACGTGTGGAGCCGCGTGCGCTTCGTATTGTCCGCCCGCGTGCTGGACCCGCAGTTTCAGGGGCAGACCAAGGACAAGCTGACCAGCCGCGACGCCTTGAAGCTGATTTCCGGCCTGGCGCGCGATCCGGTGGAGTTGTGGCTGAACCAGAACGTGGAGTCCGGCAAGAAAATCGCCGAGCTGGCGATACGCCAGGCGCAGTCGCGCTTGAAGTCGGTGAAGAAGGTGGAAAAGAAAAAAGGCTCCGGCGTGGCGGTGCTGCCCGGCAAGCTGACCGATTGCGAGAGCGAGGACATCGATCGCAACGAGCTGTTCCTGGTGGAGGGCGATTCCGCCGGCGGTTCCGCCAAGTTGGCGCGCGACAAGGAATACCAGGCCATCCTGCCCTTGCGCGGCAAGGTGCTCAACAGCTGGGAAACCGACAAGGATCAGCTGTTTTCCAATGCCGAGATTCACGACATCTCGGTGGCCATCGGCGTGGATCCGCACGGCCCTAACGACCGTCCTGACCTGTCCGGCCAGCGTTACGGCAAGATCGCCATCCTGTCCGACGCCGACGTGGACGGTTCCCACATCCAGGTGCTGTTGCTGACGCTGTTCTTCCGCCATTTCCCGCGCTTGATCGAAAACGGCAACATCTACGTGGCCCAGCCGCCGCTGTTCCGCGTGGACGTGCCGGGGCAGGGCAAGCATCGTCCTCCGCGCAAGCTGTACGCGCTGGACGAAGGCGAGATGACGGCCATTCTGGACCGGCTGCGCAGCGAAGGCGTGCGAGAAAACGCCTGGAGCATTTCCCGATTCAAGGGCCTGGGCGAGATGAACCCGGAGCAGTTGAAGGACACTACGATGAACCCGGACACCCGCCGGCTGTCGCAGGTGCGCGTGCGCGTCGGCGAACTGGAGCAGACCCTGTCCACTTTCGTCATGCTGATGGGCAAGGGCGAGGCGTCCAGCCGCCGCAGCTGGATGGAGGCCAACGGCAACGCGGTCGAGGCCGACATCTGAGCGGCCGCGTCGGCGGTTCCGCTTGAAGGAAAGCCCCTGCGAGCCTTGCTTGCGGGGGCTTTTTCATTGCGGGCTATAGTGAGGCTAGGCGCGGCGTCTCAACTCAAGGGGAAAGGCATGGCCAAGCGATGGCGGGGACTGTTGGCGGGCTGGCTGGCGTTGCCCGCGCTGGCGGCCGGCTACCACTCTTCCAGCCAGGACATCGGGCCCTGGGGCGACGGCGCGAGCCAGGACGGCCTGGCGCCGCGTTTCATCCGCTTCGTCGCGCGGCAGGCGGGGCTGGCGCTGACCCAAGACGTTCGGCCTCTGCCTCGGGTGATAGAAGAACTGAAACAGGGCCGCAACGCCTTGGCGCTGGTGACCGCCTCGCCGGAGCGCTCGCGTTTCGCCGTGGAGTTGTGCCGGCCGGCGTCGATCCGCATCTCCGTGCTCTATCATCGCCGCGGCCTGGTGTCGCCTATCGGCCCGTCTTGGTTCCGCCAGCGCAGCCTGGGCGTCCTGCGCGGCACCCATACCCTGGATGGCTTTATCGCCCAAAGCGGCGCAGCGCCGGTGGAAGTGTCCGACATGCCGCAGGGTTTTCGCATGCTGCAAGCCGGCCGGCTGGACGCGATGATGTGCGTGCGTCCCGGCTGCGGCCACGCGCTGCGGCAGATGGGCGGCAGCCTGCCCAATCTGACCGAATACGCGCAGGGCGACGAACCGATGGCGCTCTACGTGTCCAAGCGCAGCGAGCTGGCGCGCGACGCCGCGATGCTGGGCAAACTGAAGGCCGCCTGTCTGTCCGGCGCCGGCAGGCGCGAAATGGCCGAATTGCTGACGATTTACGACTAAGGCGCTGTTCAAGGCCGTAGCGCAGGCGCGCTACCGACATTGAACGGTTTCTAAGGCGCCGGGCTCACCAGACGCGCAGCGTCTGACCGGTCTGCACGCCCTCCACGCTGCGCACATAGGCCAGCGCCGCGCGCGCCGCCGGCACCGCCTCGAAGCCGGGGAAGAAGTCCCGGTACTGCTCCCAGGATTCTTGCAGCACATTGGGGCTGACCACATTGATGCGACGCCCGCCGTCCAGTTCCGCCGCCGCGCCGCGGACAAAGCCTTCCAGCGCCGAGTTCACCGCGCTGGCGTTGCTGCCGAAGCGGATGGGCTGCTCGCTGACGATGCCGCTGGTCAGCGTGATGGAGCCGCCGGCGTTCAGGTAGTGCTGGCCGATCAAGGCCAGTTCCACCTGGCCCATCAGCTTGTCCTTGAGGCCGACGCGGAACTGCTCGGCGCTCATTTCCGCCAGGGGGCCGAAATGCAGTTTGCCGGTGGCGCTGATGATGGCGTCCACCTTGCCTATGCGTTCGAACAGCGCGCGAATGCTGTCGCCGTCGGTCAGGTTCACCAGCGTGTCGCCGCGGCGGCTGCCGGCCTTGATCAGCTGATGATGGGACAGCGCCTGGCTGACGGCCTGGCCCAGCGTGCCGTGGGCGCCGACGATGAGAATTTTTTTCATGGGGGATCTCCCGGACAAGTACAAGACCCGGCCATTTTGCGCCCGCGCGGCGTCTTGATTAATCCGCTAAGATGAACAAGATTGAAAACTGTGGGTTATGAATGGCATGGATCGCCTATTGAGCATGGAGCTGTTCGTGGCGGTGGTGGAGCGCGGCAGCTTCACCGCGGCGGCGGAGGCGCATGGTTTGTCCCAGCCTATGGTGGGCAAGCATATCGCCAGCCTGGAGCAGCGGCTGGGCGGCCGGCTGCTGGCGCGCACCACCCGCCGCCAGCAACTGACCGAATTGGGCTCGCACTATTTCCAGCGCTGCCAGTCCATTCTGGCGGAAATCCGCGCGGCGGAAAGCGGGGCCGAACTGATCAGCGGCGCGCCGCGCGGCGTGCTGCGCGTCAACGCCTCGGTGACTTTCGGCTCTCTGCGCCTGGCCGGCCTGCTGGCCGAGTTCATGCAAACCTATCCGGACATCACCGTGGACCTGAGTTTGTCCGACGAGCTGGTCGACTTGGTGGCCGACGGCTACGACGCCGCTTTTCGCATCGGCCGGCTGCCGGACTCCGGCCTGGTGGCGCGGCCCTTGCAGCCCTATCGGATGATGGTGGCGGCGGCGCCCGCCTATCTGGCGCGCAAGGGCGTGCCGCGCGCGCCGGCGGATCTGGCCGCGCATGATTGCCTGGGTTTCTCGCTGTGGCGCAAAGACGATGGCTGGGAATTGCTGGGCGCAGGCGAGTGGGCGCGCGCCAGCCGCTTTCAGTCCAATCACGGCCAGGCGCTGCGCATGGTGGCGCTGGCCGGCGGCGGCATCGTGCTGCAAGCCGAGGCCTTGCTGGGCGACGATGTGGCCGCCGGCCGGCTGGTGGAGGTGCTGCCGGGCTGTTTGCCGCCGCCCAAGCCCATGCATTTGATTTATCTGCAGGACCGCCGGCCTTTGCCCAAGCTGCGAGTGTTCATAGACTTCATTCTGGAGCGCCTGGGCGCGCTGTGAGTTTTATTGACAGGGCCTGTCAGCGATTTTCGTTTGAGCTGCGGCGCGCATCGGCGTAGCGTGGACGCATGGCTGATTTGACGAGGGGAAAGGGCATGGAAGCGGATGTGCGGACGCCCAGCCGGCGTGATTTGTTCGCCGGTTTTTTCTCGATCGGGCTGACCGGTTTCGGCGGCGTGTTGCCGCAGGCGCACCGGATGATGGTGCTGCGCCGTCATTGGTTGAGCGAGGCGGACTTCGCCGTGGTGCTGGGCCTGGGGCAAGTGCTGCCCGGCCCCAATATCGTCAATGTCGCGGTGGCGGTGGGCAGCCGCTTTCACGGCGTGAGCGGAGCCTTGGCCGCCATCGCCGGCCTGTTGCTGGCGCCCATGGTCATCGTGCTGCTGCTGGCGTCCTTCTACGGCCATTATCGGCAACTGCCGCTGGTGCAGAATGTGTTGCACGGCCTGGCCTCCGCCGCCGCCGGCTTGATCGCGGCGATGGGGCTGCGGCTGCTGGCGCGCATCGAGCGCAAGTTGTGGTGCGCGCTGGTG
Organism: Chromobacterium sp. HL1; assembly: GCF_057418835.1. Lineage (NCBI taxonomy): Bacteria > Pseudomonadati > Pseudomonadota > Betaproteobacteria > Neisseriales > Chromobacteriaceae > Chromobacterium > Chromobacterium sp. HL1. The sequence continues at coordinate 3,678,389 of NZ_CP162399.1, read as the reverse complement.
GCGGCGCTGACTTTCTGCGCCTTGGGCGTCTTGCAACTGCCCTTGCTGTGGTCGCTGGCCTTGCTGGCGCCCGTCGCCATCGGCTTGGCCTGGCGCGACCGGCCGAAGGAGGGCGCGTGATACTGCTGACGCTGCTATGGCAGTTTTCCTTGTTGTCGCTGATGGCGGTGGGCGGCGCCAATGTGCTGATACCCGAGCTGCAACGCCTGGTGGTGGAGCAGGGCTGGATGAACGCGCGCGAGTTCGCCGCGCTGTTCGCCATCGCCCAGGCCGCGCCCGGCCCCAATGTGCTGGTGGTCAGTCTGATAGGCTGGCAGGTGGCCGGGGTGCCGGGCGCGCTGGTCAGCATGCTCGGCATTTGCGGCCCGTCGTCGGTGTTGAGTTATTACGTGGCGCGCTGGTGGCAGCGTTATCAGCAGGCGCCGCTGACCCGGGCAATCCAACGGGGACTGGCGCCGCTGACCATAGGACTGGTGGCGGCCAGCGCCTGGCTGTTGAGCCAGGCGGCCAATGCCGACGCGGGCGCTTGGCTGCTGTGCGGCGCGGTGGCGCTGACGGCGTGGCGCACTGCGATCAATCCCTTGTGGCTATTGTCGGCCGGCGCTTTGCTGGGCGGCTTGGGCTGGCTCTAAGCAGCGGCTCAATGAAGCGCGGCTGACTTTGAACCGCGTCTAAGCGGCGGCCATAATGAACTGGGTTTTCTCGGGAGGGCGCGCATTGACGCGAATCTTGATGCTGCTGCTGTGCGTACTGGCGCTGCCGGCGCAGGGGCAAACTTTGTCTATCCGCTACGCGCTGGTGTCCGGAGAGCAAGACCCGCATCTGCCCTATATGCAGGCTTTGCTGCAACTGGCGTGCAGCGAGGCCAAACTCAGTTGCGAGCTGAGCAGCGCGCTGGACATGAATCAGGGGCGGGCGCTGGAGCAGATGGCGCACGGCGACGCCGGCGTGGATCTGTTCTGGGGCATGAGCAGCCGCGAGCGCGAACAGAAGGCCCTGCCGGTGCGGATTCCCCTGTACAAGGGCTTGATCGGCTGGCGCGTGCCGCTGGTGTCGCAAAAGCGCGCCCGGCTGTTTGAAAAGGCGTTCACGCTGGCGGATTTGAAGACGCTGAGCGCCGGGCAAGGGCAGGATTGGCCGGATACGCAGATTCTGCGCGCCGCCGGTTTGCCGGTGGTGGCCAGCCCCTTGTACCTGCCGCTGTTCGCCATGCTGCGTCAGGGGCGTTTCGACTATTTCCCGCGCAGCGTGATCGAGGTGGGCCAGGAGCTGGAGTCAGACGCCGCCAAGGGCCTGGTATTGGACCCTTACATTGTGCTGCATTATCCGGCGGCTTTTTATTTCTTCGTGTCGCCGCGCCGGCCGGAGTTGGCCCGGGCGCTGACTCAGGGCCTGGAAGCCGCAATCAAGGACGGCAGCTTCGACAAGCTGTTCCTGCGCTTCAACGGTCCGCGCCTGCGCGCCTTGAACCTGGCGCAGCGGCGCATCATCGAGCTGCCCAACCCCCTGCTGCCCAAGGAGACGCCGCTGCAGCGCAAGGAGCTGTGGTTCTATCCGCGTTGAGGGTCCAGCGGCAGCAAGTCCGTGAATACAAATCCGTCCCGCTCCACCGTCTCGCCCACCGCGTGCGGCACCGGGCGAAGGAACATCGGGCCGTCCCAGGCGAAGGAGTGGAATTCGCCGTATTCGCCGCAAGGGTCGGCGTCGGGCGGCAGCGCGTCCAGCAAGGCCTGGCCGAACTCGCGGCCAGCCAGTTCGCGCGGCAGCTTGCGCGGGTCCAGGCAGGTCAGCCTGGCCTTGAGCCCGCTGCGCAGCATGGTTTGCGCCAACTCGGCGGTGGGCAGGCCCCACAGCGGGAAGAGCGGCGCGATGCCGCTGCCGGCCAGGTTCTGCTCGCGGTAGGCGCGCACGTCCTCCAGGAATAGATCGCCAAAGGCCATATGGCTGACGCCGTCTGCGCGGCAGGCGTTGACGAAGTCGGCCATCCGGCTGGCGTAATCCTCGTTGCCGCAAGGGTAGGGGATGGCCAGCTGGCGCAGCGGCAGACCCAGCGCCGCGGCCTGCGCCTGCAGCAGTTCCACCCGCACCGCGTGCATGGCCACGCGCTGGAAAGCCTGATTGACGGTGGTGAACAGGCCGACGACTTCGACGTCGGGATCTTGGCGCAGCACATGCAAGGCCCAGGCGCTGTCCTTGCCGCTGCTCCAGGACAAGAGTACGGTTTTCTTCATGGCGCACAGCTTAGCCGCGCGGAGGCGCGCCGCCAAGCGGGGGGACTGGGCCGGGGGACTCGGGTATAATGACGCTCTATTTTTTCGTCATTCAGGACTGATTGCCGCATGACCCAGCTCAAGAACGATACCTTCCTGCGCGCGCTGCTTGGCCAGCCCGTCGAATACACCCCGATCTGGATGATGCGCCAGGCCGGCCGCTATTTGCCGGAGTACCGCGCCACCCGCAGCCGGGCCGGCAGCTTCATGGGTTTGTGCACCAGTCCCGATTACGCCACCGAAGTCACCCTGCAGCCGCTGGAGCGTTTCCCGCTGGACGCCGCCATCCTATTTTCCGACATCCTGACCGTGCCGGACGCCATGGGCCTGGGCCTGTACTTCGCCGAAGGCGAGGGCCCGAAGTTCGAGCGTCCTTTGCGCGATGAAGCCGCCGTCCGCGCGCTGACGGTGCCGGCGCTGGACAAGCTGGGCTACGTCTTCGACGCGGTGTCCAGCATCCGCAAGGCGCTGGACGGCCGCGTGCCGCTGATCGGCTTCTCCGGCAGCCCGTTCACCCTGGCCTGCTACATGATAGAAGGCGGCGGTTCCGACGATTTCCGCCACGTCAAGGCTATGCTCTACAGCCGTCCGGAACTGCTGCACCATATCCTGGACGTGAACGCCCGCACGGTGATCGACTATCTGAACGCCCAGATCGACGCCGGCGCGCAGGCGGTGCAGATTTTCGACACCTGGGGCGGGGCGCTGACCCAGGCGGCTTATCGAGAATTCTCGCTGGCCTATATGCGTCAGATCGTCGCCGGACTGAAGCGCGAGGCCGACGGCCGCCGCGTGCCGGTGATCGTGTTCACCAAGGGCGGCGGACAGTGGCTGGAAGAGATCGCGGCCATCGGCGCCGACTGCGTGGGCCTGGACTGGACCACGGATCTGGGTGCCGCGCGCGCCCGGGTGGGCGACAAGGTGGCCTTGCAGGGCAACTTCGATCCCAACGCGCTGTTCGCCGAGCCCGCCGCCATCGAGCGCGAAGTGGCGCGCATCCTGGCCAGCTACGGCGCCGGCAGCGGCCATGTCTTCAATCTGGGCCACGGCATCTCCCAGCACGTCAAACCGGAGCATGCCGGAGCCTTGGTGGACGCGGTGCACCGCTTGTCGCGCCCCTACCATGCCGCGGGCTGAAAAACCGCTTTCCAAGCCGGCGGCATGTTTTTGCCGTTCCGGCGTGATACCCCCCGGCGGGCGCACCAAGTTGGCGCGGGCCGGCGGGCATTAAAGCCGGCTTTATCAGTGTCTAAATCCGGCATCAAGCTGCTGTTAGCGCGGCCGGCGGAAAAGGATTTGTTTTTTCAACAGAAAATTTAACTTTTCCCCTGAGGCCGTCCGCGCGTCGTCGGGGTATCCTTACCTGTCCGGCCAATGGTTCTCCTGCGGCCGGATTGTATTTTTACACTGGGATGAACAAGGATATTGACAAGGCGAACCGTAGTCGTTCTCGGAGTTATGCACATTTGCTAGTCAGAGTTCAGGTTCTTGTCAAGCCGATTGCTCATGTTTTTTTGATCAATTTAAGTCTTTGAAAATAAAGAGAAAAATAATTGATTAATTTTTGCGCAATCTAACGGAAATGTTGATCTGGGGCCGTTTCGACCTCAAGGCGACAGCTTGTTCACAAAGTTATCCACAGCATCTGTGTACAGTGGCCGCAAAGCCTTGTCACAACAGCATTTGTCTTCGGGGGCGCGCCGGATGGGGCAGCAAAGCATCGTGCAAGTGGCCGTGGACGTGCCGCTGCCAGGTACGTTCAGTTACCTGACCCAGTTGTCTGTCATGGCCGGGCAAAGAGTGGCGGTTTCCTTCGGGCCGCGCCGGCTGTGTGGCGTGGTTGTCACGGATATACCTCAGCAGGGTATCGACCCGGCCAAGCTCAAGCCGCTGGAGTGCGTGCTGAGCGGACTGCCGCCGCTGCCGGCGGACTTTATGGCCCTGGTCCGCTTCGCCGCCGATTACTACCACCATCCGCTGGGGCAGGCGCTGTTCACCGCCTTGCCCACCGGCTTGCGCGAGCCCCGGGACATCGCCTTGCCGGATGAACGGCCGTACGCGCTGACGCCGCAAGGCGAGGCGGAAGCGCCGCCGGCCCGCCAGCGCGCCCGCTTGGCGCTGTGGCAGGCGCTGCAGGACGGCGCGTTGACGCTGGCCGCCGCCAAGGTGGTGACGCCGCAGGCGGGCAAGGTGCTGGCGGACTGGCTGGCGGACAAGAAGGTCCGCCGCGTGGAGCCGGAAGCCACGCCCTTGCGGGTGGCGGACAGTCCCGAACTGAACGAAGAACAACAGGCCGCGCTGGATGCCTTGCGCGGCCAGGCCGGCTACCAGCCCTGGTTGCTGCACGGCATTACCGGCAGCGGCAAGACCGAAGTCTATCTGCGGCTGATCGCCGACCAGCTGGCCGTCGGCCGCCAAGTGCTGGTGCTGGTGCCGGAAATCAATCTGACCCCGCAGCTGATCACGCGCTTCACCCAGCGCTTTCCGGACAGCCGCATCGCGGTGCAGCACAGCCATCTGGCCGACGGCGAGCGTCTGAGGGGCTGGCTGGACGGCTGGCAGGGGCGCGCCGACGTGATGATAGGCACCCGCTTGTCGGTATTCACGCCGCTGCCGCGCCTGGGCCTGATCGTGGTGGACGAGGAGCACGACGGCTCCTTCAAGCAGCAGGACGGCTTGCGCTACCATGCGCGCGATCTGGCGATCTGGCGCGCGCGCCAGGCCGGCGTGCCCATCCTGCTGGGCTCGGCCACGCCCAGCCTGGAAACCATGGCCAATGTCGAGGCCGGCCGCTATCGCCGGCTGTCCCTGAGCCGGCGCGCTCACGGCGCGGCGCGGCTGCCGGAGGTGAAGCTGGTCGACGTGCGCAGGCAAAAGCTGGCCGAAGGCCTGTCCGAGCCGGTGATCCAGGCGCTGCGCCAACGCCTGGCGCGTGGCGAGATGAGCCTGGTGTTCATCAACCGCCGCGGCTTCGCGCCGGTGGTGGCCTGCACCGATTGCGGCTGGACCAGCGGCTGTCCGCGCTGCTCCGCCAAGCTGGTGGTTCATCTGTTGGAGCGCAAGCTGCGCTGCCACCATTGCGGTTGGGAAGAAGCGGTGCCGCGCGCCTGCCCGGATTGCGGCAATCCCGACATCAAACCCTTGGGCGAAGGCACCCAGCGGCTGGAGTCCGCGCTGACGCGCTTGTTTCCCGAGGCGCGCATCCTGCGCATAGACCGCGACACCACCAGCCGCAAGGAAGCCTGGGACGAAATCTATCGCAAGGTCCATGCAGGCGAGGTGGACATGCTGGTGGGCACCCAGATGCTGGCCAAGGGGCACGACTTCGGCACCTTGTCGCTGGTGGTGGCGCTGGGCGCGGACGGCGGCCTGTACTCCGCGGACTTCCGCGCCTCCGAGCGCTTGTTCGCGCAGCTGATGCAAGTGGCGGGCCGCGCCGGCCGCGCCGACGCTCCCGGCGAAGTGCTGATCCAGACTCAGTGGCCGGATCATGAGCTATACCAAGCGCTGACGCGCCACGATTTCGACGGCTACGCCAAGACCCTGCTGGACGAGAGACGCATCGCCGGCTTCCCGCCCTGCGCCTATCAAGCGCTGTTGCGCGCCGACAGTCCCAGTCTGGAACTGGCCACCGCCTTCCTGGCCGAAGTGCGCCGGCTGGCCGAGCCGCTGGCGGCGGAGGTGCTGATCGCCGGCCCGGCGCCGGCGCTGATGGCGCGGCTGGCCAATCGCGAACGCGCCCAGCTGGTGCTGGAAGCGCCGCAACGGCAGGCGCTGCACGCTTTTTTGAACCCATTGCTGCCGCAGGTGGAAGCGGCGGCCAAACGCCATGGACGCGGCCTGCGCTGGTCGCTGGACGTGGATCCGCAAGACATGTGATCGCCCAATGAAAGCAAAAACGAAACAAACCCTGACGGCGGCTTGCCTGCTGCTGTCGGCATGGCCGGCCTGCGCGCTGGACCTGCACGGCCTCAAGCCGGAGGAGGTGGCCGTCTGGGCCGCGCCGGTGGAAAGCGGCAAGACGCTGGCCGGCCATCGCGCCGACAGCGCGGTCAACCCGGCCTCCACCATGAAGCTGATCACCAGCTGGAGCGCGCTGAATCTACTCAAGCCCGGTTATCGCTGGCATACCGGGCTGTGGTCCACCGCTCCGCTGCGAGACGGCGCGCTGCAAGGCGACCTTTACTGGCTGGGCGCCGGCGACCCGCGCTTCAACAACGACAGCCTGCTCAATCTGCTGTACGGCCTGCGGTTGCGCGGCGTGCAACGGATAGACGGCAAGCTGGTGTTGGACAAGAGCGCCTTCAAGGCCGTGTCCAGCGCCCGCGACTTCGACGAAGACGCCGGCCGCGCCTTCACCGTGGAGCCGGACAGCCATCTGACCAATCTGAAAGTGGCCTGGCTCAATTTCTACGTCGACGCCGACGGCGCGCGCGTGGCGCTGGACCCGCCGCTGGCCGGCGTCAGCGTCAACGCCAAGCTGCAGGCCGGAGGCCAGGGCGGCGCGAACGATTGCTCCGACGTGCGCCGCTACGTCAGCATCGCCAACGACGTGCGCTCGGTCACCGTCAGCGGCACCTTGCCGCCCAGTTGCGACGGCGTCAAAACCTTCGTCAACGTGCTGGACCACGACGCCTTCGCCAGTCAGGATTTCGCCGCCCTGTGGCAGGCGCTGGGCGGCGTCGGGCCCAAGGGCGCGGGGCTGGGGCGGGTGCCGGCCGGCGCGCGCGAACTGGCCGGTCACGATTCCCAGCCGCTGACCGTGGCGATCAGCGACATCAACAAATACAGCAACAACACCATGGCGCGCACCTTGTTCCTGACCTTGGGCAAGGAGGGCGGCGGCGGAGAGGACACCCGCGCCAACGCCGAGCACGCGGTGCGGCGTCTGCTGGCGGCCAACGCCATTTCCGATGAAACCCTGGTGCTGGAAAACGGCTCCGGCCTGTCGCGGCGGGAGCGGGTGAGCGCGCGCCTGATGGGGCAAGTACTGCTCAACGCCGCGCGCGGCCCCTACGCCAGCGAACTCCTGGCCAGCCTGCCCATCGCCGGCGAGGACGGCACCTTGCGCAAGCGCTTCGCCGAGCAAGGGCCGCGGCTGCGGATGAAGACCGGCACCCTCAAGGACGTCAAGGCGCTGGCCGGCTACTGGCTGGGCGCGGACGGCCGCCGGCTGGCGCTGGCGGTGATCGTCAACAGCCCGCGCGCGCCGGAGATGGGCAAGGCGATGGACCAGATCGTCGCCGATCTGATCGACCGCTTCGAGGCGTCCAAGTAAGAACGTGGCGGATTGACGGTTTCGGCGCGCGCGGCGGGAGTATACTATCGGGTTTTGCGCGCTCCTCGCCGGAGCGCCCGATTCCGCGAGAGCCATCGATGAAACCTGTAACCATGTATACCACCGCGGTGTGCCCCTATTGCATCCGCGCCAAGCAAATCCTCTCCGCCAAAGGCGTGGCCGAGATCAAGGAAATCCGCATCGATCTGGACCCGGTCGAGCGCGACAAGATGATGGATCTGACCGGCCGCCGCACCGTGCCGCAGATCTTCATCGGCGACGCCCACGTCGGCGGCTGCGACGACCTGGTGGCGCTGAACCAGGCCGGCAAGCTGGACCTGCTGCTGGCCGATTGAGCCGGCTTGCCCGCGATCAAACCGCGCGCTTGCGGGCGGTTGGCCCTGAACCGCTTTCGTGCGATGATGCAGGCCTGTTTTAACCATTCCAAAACCGGCCGCTTGCGAGCGGCCTCCGTGTGAGACAAAGAGATGAGCGAACAACAAGAGCTGCAGCCGGCGTTTTCCATCGAGAAAATTTATGTGAAGGACATGTCCCTGGAAGTGCCTAGCGCGCCGCAGGTGTTCCTGGAGCAAGAACAGCCGGAAATAGACATGCAGCTGGCCAGCGAAGGCAAACAGCTGGACGACGGTTTCTACGAAGTGACCCTGACCGTGACCGTGACCGCCAAGCTGCCGGAAAAAACCATGTTCCTGTGCGAAGTGGGCCAGTCCGGCATCTTCCAGATCCGCAACGTGCCGGCCGAAGACATCGACCCCATCCTGGGCGTGGCTTGCCCCAACATCCTGTTCCCCTACGCGCGCGAAGCCGTGTCCAGCGTAGTGAACCGCGCAGGCTTCCCGCCGGTGCTGTTGTCCCCGATCAACTTCGAAGCTCTGTACATGCAGCAACGCGCGCAACAGGCCGAAGCCGGCAACGCCTGAGGCGACGCAAGCAATGAAACGCCTCGTATATCCGCTGGCGCTGAGCCTGGGCCTGCTGTCCCACGGCGCCGCCGCACTTGAGTTTCGCTCGGTGAAGGAAACCGGCGTGGCGCTGTACGAGGCGCCGACGCTCACCTCGAAGAAACTGTTCGTGGTGAGCCGCTATTACCCGGTGGAAGTGCTGAGCAGCCAGAAGGAATGGTCGCGGGTGCGCGACGCCACCGGCGGCATCGCCTGGATTCCGGCCGCCGCGCTGTCCAAGCAGCGCTGGCTGCTGATCACCGCCGACAAGGCGGAAGTGCGCGCCGCGCCGGCCAACGACGGCCCGCTGGCCTACACCGTGCCCAAAGACGGCGTGGTGGAGCTGCAAGAGCCGCCCAAGGGCGGCTGGGTCAAAGTGCGCCACCGCGACGGCAGCATCGGCTATGCTCGTATTACCGACCTCTGGGGCTTGTAAGGGCTACGCATGAAACTGGCCATCCTGGGCGCTGGCGCATGGGGCACCGCCCTGGCCATCGCCTTCGCCCGTCACCATCAAGTCACGCTTTGGGCGCGCGACGCCAACCAGGTGGCCGAACTGGCCGCCAAGCGCGTCAATCAGCGCTATCTTCCCGATTGCCCGTTTCCGGACGCGCTCAAGCTGTCCGCGGAACTGCCGCGCGCCATCCACGACGCCGAACTCATCCTCATCGTCACGCCGATGGCCGGTTTGCGCCCCACCTTGCGGGCGCTGACCGCGCTGTCTTCGCAACTGCCGCCGCTGCTGTGGGCCTGCAAGGGCTTCGAGGCCGGCTCCAGCCTGCTGCCGCACCAGGTGGTGGCCGAGGAATTGCCGGCCAACCACCGCTGCGGCGTGCTGTCCGGCCCCAGTTTCGCCCGCGAAGTGGCTCAGGGCTTGCCGGCGGCGGCGGCCGTCGCCTCCGACGACGAAGCCTTCGCCCGGCAAGTGGCGCGCGATCTGCACAGCCCCTTGCTGCGTCTGTACGCCAACGCCGATCTGGTGGGAGTGGAAGTGGGCGGCGCGGTCAAGAACGTGATGGCCATCGCCACCGGCGTGGCCGACGGCCTGGAATACGGCATGAACGCCCGCGCCGCGCTGATCACCCGCGGGCTGGCGGAAATCACCCGCCTGGCCACCGCGCTGGGCGCCAGCCAGCACACCATGATGGGCCTGGCCGGCATGGGCGACCTGATCCTCACCTGCACCGGCGCGCTGTCGCGCAACCGCCAGGTGGGCCTGAAGCTGGCCGAGGGCAAACCCTTGCAGCAAGCGCTGCAGGAGTTGGGCCATGTCGCCGAAGGCGTGGCCACCGCCCGCGAAGTGCTGACCATGGCGGAGCGGCTGGAAGTGGACATGCCGATCACCGCCGCGGTCTGCGGCCTGCTCTACCAGGGGCATGATCCGCAGCGGGTGGTGCAGGAGTTGCTGAGCCGTTCGCCCAAGTCGGAGGATGGCGATCTGCTGCATTGAAGCATCTGCCGGGGCGCCGGCCGAATGAGAAAACGGACCGTTACTCAGAAGAGCACGGTCCGTTTTTTTATGGTGGCAGGGAATAGCTACCGCCTGTTGTTCGTGTAAAGCCGCTTTGTCATGCGGTGACTGCTCCGATAGGTGCACATGACCACGCCTGTAGCGCTCTCCTTGGCGCCTCCTTGCTTGTTTTTCAGGTCGGGGCTAGCCATCCCTTCAAGGTCGCGCCTGCAGCGCGTCCAGGCCGTGTTGCAACCACTGCTGCGCCGGTTCCAGCGTCAGGTACAGCACATTGCAGGGGCAGGGCTGTTCCTTGGCCTGCTCCAGCAGCGCCAATACCGCGCGCAGGCTTTCGTGGCCCTTGCGCAGATCGCGTATGGCGCTGCGCAGGCTTTGCTCGCGGGCGTACAGCCGGCTTTCCAGCCGTTTCAGCGAGGCCGGCGCCACGCTGTTGAACGGGCGCAATTCGGAGAGCAGCGTATTCAGGGGAAGAGAGGGAGACAGCAGGGCGCGATAGCGCCGGGTTTGGTGCGTCATCGGAAGGCTCCTATGGCTGGGCCTGCCTTCGCTGCTACGCGGGTACGGCAGGCGAATGACGAGGGTAGCAGACCGGCCATAGCTCCGGCAGGCGCACGAATGCACCTCCCCGCCAGCGCCTGCCTTTGATAAGGCGGGGACTATGGCGAGGCTATGGCTTTATGAGCTGCTACACCCAAATGCCGCGGAATGAGGCGGCACGCGGCGATTGTTACTGATTGGGGATGGAGGGTCAAGCCAGCGGCTGTTGGTGGCTTGGATGGATCTGGGTTAGGGTCTGGCTTGTTTGCCGAATGGGATTTGTAGGGAGCGACGCATGGCTGGGTAGGAGGCCCTGGGGTCGGTGTCTGGATGGAGCTCAGCGGTCTCGCTCGCCTTGATCTTGGCTTGGCCGGGCGAGGAATGGCCAAGACGAACAGGGAGTGGATGATTGTCAGGAGGTGGCGTGATGGAAGCTAGGGGGAGCAATCGCCTTGACGGGATACTGTTGGAGCCGGTGAGCGCCGGGGACTTTGAGGCCTTGGCCCGGATGCGTATCGCCGCGATGCGTGTCAGCCTGGAGCGTGTCGGGCTTTTTGATCCTGTTCGTGCCCTAGAGCGCTTACGTGTCGGATTTGAGCCAGAGGATACCTTTTTTATTGTCGGTGCTGAACAGCGGCTGGGTTTTGTCGTTTTTCAGGAGCGAGAGGGAGAGATGCACTTGGACCATCTCTATGTGCTGCCCGAGCATCAGGGTAAAGGAGTCGGTGCCTTGGTGCTACGATGGGTGCTGGAGCGCGCTGCCTCGCTACGTTTGGCGGTACGTGTCACGGCCTTGCGCGATAGTGAGGCCAATTGTTTCTATCAGCGTCATGGTTTTGTCTTGATGAGCCAGGAGCCGTTCGATAACCATTACTGTTTGCCAGGGCCAGGTTAGGTGGGGAAGGCTGGCCTCGTTCAAGATTCGCCGTCTTATCGGCGGCAAATAGGCTTCAGAGCGAGCGCGCTCAAAAGGGCTATCACTGTAGTGATTCAAACTCCGGTCTCTCCAGAGCCGTCTTGTCTGGTGCCGGTGGATGGGGCCGTACTGAAGTAGCGCCGCCAGAAAGCTTCGCGGCAGGTGCTGTTGAAGCTGATATGGCCGGGCTGGATGGCGTCGCCGGACGGCTGGCGGACGACTTCGTAACGAATCCAGCACTCGGCGCAGGCGGCCTCGGCCGGGTAATCGTCCTGTTCCGTCGTTCGCTGGATCATTGCGCCATCGTCGAAAACATAGGTGGACTGCTCTGCAACGACCGTATAGTCCTGATCCGTCCAACGGTTCCGGCTTGAGCCGTCCAGGCGCGCGCGGCGCGGGGAGGGCGCGTTCAGGATGGCGTTGACGTAGTTGACCAGATGATTCATGCGGCTGCGGCTTGGACAGGTGCGGAAGGCTGTAATGGTAGGCGCAAACGGGGCGAAGAACAAAACAAAAAAGCCCTTGATTTCTCAAGGGCTTAATTGCGTGATCTGGCGGAGAGGGAGGGATTCGAACCCTCGGTACGCTCGCACGTACGCCTGATTTCGAGTCAGGTACATTCGACCACTCTGCCACCTCTCCGACTCAGAGTGGGGCATTCTATTGGGCAAGGGATTACCTGTCAATAGCCTTGTCGCAGCTAGCCATAAAAAACGCCGCCCTGAGGGGCGGCGCGTTCAACGGAGCAGACCATGCTCAGTGTTTTTTCAGCTCGCCTTCCCACTTGGCCACCACCGCGGTGGCGATGGAGTTGCCCACCACATTGGTGGCGGAGCGGCCCATGTCCAGGAAGTGGTCGATGCCCAGCAAGAGCAGCAGGCCGGCTTCCGGAATGTTGAACTGGGCCAGGGTGGCGGCGATCACCACCAGCGAGGCGCGCGGCACGCCGGCCATGCCCTTGGAGGTGAGCATCAGGATCAGCAGCATGGAGATTTCCTGCGCCAGCGTCAGATCGATGCCGTAAGCCTGGGCGATGAAGATGACGGCGAAAGTGCAGTACATCATCGAGCCGTCCAGGTTGAAGGAGTAGCCCATCGGCAGCACGAAGCTGGCGATCTTGTTGGAGCAGCCGAAGCGCTCCAGCTGTTCCAGGGTCTTGGGGTAGGCGGCTTCGGAACTGGCGGTGGTGAAGGACAGCAGCAGCGGTTCGCGCATCATGCCCATCAGCTTGAGCACGCGCGGGCCGATGAACATCGCGCCGGCCAGGATCAGCAGGCCCCACAGGATGCCGATGGACAGGTAGAACTCCGCCATGAACTTGCCGTAGGTGGCGAGGATGCTCAGGCCTTCCTTGGCCACGGTGGCGGCGATGGCGCCGAACACGGCCAGCGGCGCGAACAGCATCACGTAGCTGGTCACTTTCAGCATCACGTGGGCCACCACGTCAATGGTGTCGATCAGCAGCTTGGCGCGGTCGCCCAAAGCGGCCATCGCGCAGCCGAAGAACACCGAGAACACCACGATCTGCAGAATCTCGTTGGTGGCCATCGCTTCAAATACGCTCTTGGGAATGGCGTGGGTGACGAAGTCCTTCACCGACAGCGCGCCGGCCTGGATGCCGCTGGTGGCGTGGGTGTCCGGCAGCGGCAGGTTGAGCGCCAAGCCCGGCTTGAGCAGGTTGACCATGATCAGGCCCAGGGTCAGGGACATCAAGGACGCGCTGATGAACCAGAGCATGGTCTTGCCGCCGATGCGGCCCACGGTCTTGGCGTCGCCCATCTTGGCGATGCCAACGATCAGGGTGGACACCACCAAGGGCGCGATGATCATCTTGATCAGGCGCAGGAAGATGTCGGTCAGGATGGAGATATTGCTGGCGAAGGCTTTGATGTCGGCTTCGCTGGCGGCGTTCTCGCGATAGAGATAGCCGGTGATGATGCCCAGCACCAGGCCGATGAGGATCAGCCCTGTGAGTTTTTTCGACTGCATTGAGAAGTTCCTACCTGTATTTGAGAGCGTTTTGATAACAACACGGCAAGTTCGCAATGAAACAATGCCGGCGCCGGTCCGGTGGAGGGAGCAGCCGCTTCGTGTGTGTCAAGGTTGCCGATGTAGTGGCCTGCCTACGTTATTGTTGTTTGATTTTATTGGCATTGCTGCCAGTTGTAGGACAGTTGTTGACCTATTTAGGGGTGGGATTATAGTGAATTAGCGAACGCTTGTCTTTGTTGTATTTCGAGTCTTGAATTTCGCAGCGGAGTGTGTGTTGCGGAAACGAATGATGATGAACTTGCCATCGGGATGAAGGGCCGCCCCGGCGCCTTGCGGCGGCGGCCCGGTGTTTCAGTGGTGGATGTCCAGCGTGACGTCGCCGCGTTCCTCGGCCACGGTTTCCAGAATTTCCAGAATGGTGGCGTAAAGGTCCACGCCCAGCGCCTTGCGCGCTTCCTCGGTTTCGCGCCAGACGATCTCGAAGGGGCCTGTCACGTCTTTGGCCAGGCTGTCGTACAGCGCGTCCAGATTGCGGCCGAAGTGGGCCGGCAGGAGCAACTGGCGGCTCAGCTCGTCAAACAGCTGGTCCAGGCTCTTGATGTGGTGCAGTTCGCAAACTTTCACTGGCATGGTGGCACCTCGATGAAGCGGTTGTAGTGGTCTACGGTGACGAAACGCTGGCCGGAACCGGAGAACACGATGCGGTAAGCGCCGCGCTTGCCCCCTTTATAGTTCAGATCGGCTTCCTGCCATTGCCCCTTGGGCAGACGTTTTTCGTAATTGCCGAAACGGTCGCCGCCTATGGATTTACCGTTGAGGCCGGGCACGCTCCACAGGCTGCGGCCGGGCTGCCAGCCGGCGTTCTTGGCCTGGCGCTTGTTGATGAATTGCGCCGGCAGCTGGCCGTTCTTGCCCAACTGGCTCAGCACCGCGCTCAGCTCGTTCTGGTTGAGCTTGTTGCCGGCTTGCTGATTGACTTGGACCGCCACCAGCGAGCATTGCGGCAAGGCCCAGGTGGCGGGGGTGGCGATCAGACAGGCCAGCGCCAACAGGCGCGATAAACGTGGAATCATTGGGCTTGCTCCAGAGGCAGGGATTCAACCGGGTGGTCGGCGCCTATCAGCAGCGGCAGGATGCGGCGCATGCCGGCGCTGTCGGCATCGGTGGTGATGAAGCGGTAGGCCGGGGCGACGGCGGGCGCGGCGTCCGGCAGCAAGGAGGCCACGCGCCGGGCGATGGCCTCGGCCGGGTCGTACAAGGCGATGCCGTCGCCGGTCAGTTCGCGGATCAGCGGCTCCAGAAACGGGTAATGGGTGCAGCCCAGCGCGATGTGGTCGATGCGCTCGTCAAGTAGCGGCCGCACTACGGCCGCCACCAGTTCGCGCGTGCGCGGGCTGTCCAGCTCGCCGGCCTCCACTTGCTCCACCCAGCCCGCGCCCACGCGGCGCAGCACTTCAACGTGGCCGGCGTGGGTGTCCAGCAGTTTGCGCACCCGCTCGCTTTGCAGCGTGGCCTGGGTGGCCAGCACGGCGATGCGGCCGGTGCGGCTCATGGCCGCCGCCGGCTTGATCGCCGGCTCTATGCCCACCAGCGGGATGGAAAGCTCGCGGCGCATGGCGGCGATGCCGGCGGTGGTGGCGGTGTTGCAGGCCACCACCAGCAGGGTGGCGCCTTGTTCTTGCAGATAGCGGCCCATTCTGACGCTGCGCTCGGCGATGTCGCTGTGGCTGCGTTGGCCGTAGGGGCAGTAGGCCTGATCGGCCAGATAGGTGATGCCCCAGCCGGGCAGCGCGGCGCGCACGGCCTTCCATACCGAAAGGCCGCCGAGGCCGGAGTCGAACATCGCGATCATGATGCGTTTGTCAGTTGTTCTGGATGACGATCTTGGGGAATTTGCCGGAGAAGTCCTGGGCTTTCTCGCCCACCTTCACCGCCACTTTGCGGGCGATGGCCTTGTACAGTTCCGCCACCTTGCCGTCCGGGTCGGCCGCCACCGTGGGGGTGCCGCCGTCCGCCGCCAGGCGGATGCCCATGTCCAGCGGCAGGGAGCCCAGCACGTCCACGCCGAAGTCCGCCGCCATCCGCGCCGCGCCGCCTTCGCCGAAGATGTGTTCGGCGTGGCCGCAGTGGGAGCAGACGTGGATGGCCATGTTCTCCACCATGCCCAGGATGGGGATGCCCACTTTCTGGAACATGGTGACGCCCTTGCGCGCGTCCAGCAGCGCGATGTCTTGCGGGGTGGTGACGATGACGGCGCCGGTGACCGGCACTTTTTGAGACAGCGTCAGCTGGATGTCGCCGGTGCCCGGCGGCATGTCGATCACCAGATAGTCCAGATTGTCCCAGCGGGTGTCGTTGAGCAGCTGTTGCAGCGCCTGGCTGACCATGGGGCCGCGCCAGACCATGGCCTGGTCCGCGTCCACCAGATAGCCGATGGACATGGTTTGCACGCCGTGGCTTTCCAGCGGCTTCAGGCTTTTGCCGTCCGGGGTTTCCGGACGCTGGCCCTGCAAGCCCATCATCAGCGGCTGGGACGGGCCGTAGATGTCGGCGTCCAGGATGCCGACGCGCGCGCCTTCCGCGGACAGCGCCAGCGCTAGGTTGGCCGCGGTGGTGGATTTGCCCACCCCGCCTTTGCCGGAGGCGACGGCGATCACGTTCTTGACGCCGGAGAGCAGCGGCACGCCGCGCTGGGCGGAGTGGCTGGTGATCAGGCTGCCCACGCGCACGCTGAGTTTGCGTTGCTCGGCCAGCGGCGCCAGCGCGGCTTCAAAGCGCAGGCGAACCGGTTCGTGCTGGCTGTTGGCCGGATAGGCCAACACCACGTCCAGCGACAGTTCGGCGTCGCTGATCTTGATGTTTTTCACCGCCTTGGCGGCGACGAAGGGTTTGCCGGTGTTGTCGTCGATCAGGCTGGACACGGCTTCCAGCACTTGAGCATCGCTGAGTGACATGCTGTTTTCGGTTCCCGGTGAGGACTGGAAAAGGCGGGTGAGCTTGGAGAGCATGGGGAGGACATCCGTTGAATCTTTGGCTGTCCGGCAGTTTACCCCAACTTGCCCGCGCTGGCATCGGCGCGGGCGGGCGGGGGCTGCCGGCCTGGCTTATTTGACCACGTTGCCGGCGACGTTGAGCACGTCCCAGGTGCGGGCGAAGGGCGGCGCGTAGCAGAAATCCATCATGCCCAGTTCGCGCGCGCTGACGCCCTTGGCGATGGCGACCGCCAGCGCGTCCAGCCGGTGCACCACATCGCCGTTGCGGCCTATCATCTGCGCGCCCAGCAGCCGCCGGCTGCCGGTTTCGTAGCAGAGTTTGACGTGGACTTCCGCCTGGCCCGGCACGTAGTTGGTGTGGTTCTTGTCCTTGACCAGCACGCTTTGGCAATCAAAGCCGGCGGCGCGCGCCTGGGCTTCGGACAGGCCGGTGCGCGCGGCGTCCAGCGACAGCACCCGCACCGCGGCGGAGCCCAGGGTGCCCGGATAGGCCTGGCGGCCGCCGGCCAGGTTCTCGCCCACCAGCCGGCCCAGCTTGTTGGCCCCGGTGGCCAGCGCCACGTAGACCGGTTGGCCGGTCAGCTGATGCGGCGCGGCGGCGCAGTCGCCGGCGGCGTAGATGTCCGGCAGGCTGGTTTCGCCGTAGGCGTTGACCACGATGGCGCCGTTGCCCAGCCGCGTAAGGCCGGCGTCGGCGACGAAGGCGGTGTTGGGGCGTATGCCTATGCTCAGCACCACCAGGTCGGCCGGGTAGTCGCCGTGTTCGGTGAGCACGCTTTGCACCGCGCCGTCGCCGCGCAGCGCGGTGACGGCCTCGGACAGGTGCAAGGCTACGCCGTGTTCGCGCAATTCCTGCTCCATCAGGCTGGTGATTTCGGCGTCGAAGGCGTCCGGCATTACCCGCTCGGCCAGTTGGATCAGCCTCACCCGCTTGCCCAGGCGGACCATGGCTTCGGCCAACTCCAGACCGATGAAGCCGGCGCCGATGATGGCGACCTCGCGCACGTCCTCGCGGGCCGCGGCCGCGCGCAGCGCCAGGCCGTCTTCCATCACCCGCAGCGTGTGCACGCCCGGCAAGTCCAGGCCCGGCAGCGGCGGGCGGATTTCGCTGGCGCCGGTGGCGATCATCAGCTTGTCGTAAGCGGCGTCGAAGGCTTCGCCGTCCGCCAGCCGGCGCACGCGCACCCGCTTGGAGGCGGGGTCTATGCTCAGCGCCTGGTGGCCGGTGTGCACGCGGATATTGCGCTTGGCGAAGTCTTCCACGCTGAATTCGGCCATATAGCCGGGCTCGTCGAACTCGCCGCCGACGAAGTAGGGCAGGCCGCAAGCGCCGAAGGAAATGACCTCGGACATCTCGTAGACGTCGATTTCGGCTTGCGGCGCGCTGCGGCGCGCCTTGGCCGCCGCGCTCATGCCGGCGGCTTCGCCGCCGATGATGACGATTTTCATAGTGTGTTCCCGTCCGGGTTGTTGCTGTGCCGCATTGTGGGGCAGTTGGCGGCTTTAATGGAAAAACCGCCTAGTATGCTGGATTTACAGGTTGTAAATAGGCATTCCCAGGCGGTTTTCAAGGCGGAGTCTCGCGCCGCTTGTTAAGCCATTTCTTCGTCCAGATTGATCTCGCGGTCGCTATTGAACACCTGCATATCGGTCTGGCCCAGCAGGCGGCTGGTCACGGTGCCGGCGGTGATGGAGCCGCTGACGTTGAGCGCGGTGCGGCCCATGTCGATCAAGGGTTCGATCGAGATCAGCAGGCCGGCCAGCGCCACCGGGAAGTCCAGCGCGGACAGCACGATCAGCGCGGCGAAGGTGGCGCCGCCGCCAACGCCGGCCACGCCGAAGGAACTGATGGTGATGATGGCGATTAGCGGCACGATGAAGTGCAGGTCCATCGGATTGACGCCCACGGTGGGGGCGATCATCACCGCCAGCATGGCCGGGTAGATGCCGGCGCAGCCGTTCTGACCGATGGTGGCGCCAAAGGAGGCCGCGAAGTTGGCGATGCCGTCCGGAATGCCCAGCAGCTTGTTCTGGGTGGCCACGTTCATCGGGATGGAGCCGGCGCTGGTGCGCGAGGTGAAGGCGAAGGTCAGCACCGGGATCACTTTTTTAGTCCAGCGCAGCGGATTGACGCCGGCCAGGCCCACCAGCAGCAGGTGCACGGCGAACATCAGCAGCATCGCGCCGTAGGAAGCCAGCACGAAGTTGATCAGGTTGACGATGTCGGCCCAGCTGGAACCGGACACCACCTTGGTCATCAGTGCGAATACGCCGTAAGGGGTCAGGCGCAGCACCAGGGTCACCATGCGCATCACGATGGCCTGGGCCACGGCGATGAAATGGCTGAAGCTGGCGAACAGCTCGGGTTTTTTGCGGGCGATGCCGGTGGCGGACAGGCCGATCAGCACCGAGAAGATCACCACCGCGATGGTGGAGGTCTTGCGCGCGCCGGTCATGTCCAGGAAGGGGTTGGCCGGCAGGAAGTCCAGCACCAGCTTGCTGAAGGACAAGTCCTCCACCGTGCTCAGGTTCTTCACCAGCGATTCGCCGCGCGCCACCTCGGCGGCGCCGGCGGTCAGGCCCTCAGCGCTGAGACCGAACAGATTGGCCATCAGAATGCCGGCGCCGGCGGCGAGCATGGTGGTGAACAAGAGCACGCCCAGGGTGGCGGCGCTGATCTTGCCCAGCGAGGAGCCGCCTTCCAGCTTCAACAGCGCGGCGATGATGGACACCATGATCAGCGGGATTACGATCATCTGCAGCAGCTTGACGTAGCCGGAGCCGATGATTTCGCACAGTTCCAGGCAGGCGGCCAGCGCCGGCGAGCCGGGTTGGGCCAGCCATTGCAGCGCGGCGCCGAAGGCGACGCCCAGCGCCAGGCCGGTGAAGACCCGCTTGGTGAAGGAGACGTGAGTGCGTTGCTGCTGCCACAGCAGCGCCAACAAGGCCAGCGTGACGGCTAGCGTGGCGATGACGGTCAAGGTCATGGGAAACCCCTTAATCTATTGGTTTTGTCGTCAGGTTCCGCTGGCCGCCCGGGCCGGCTTGGCGTCAAAGCGCAGGGGCGGGTTTTGGGGTGGGGCGGCGAGCTGGGCTCAGCGTAGCGACGGCGCGGCGTCGGCATTTTGAGCGAGGTCAGACGAGCTTGGAATCCTGATAAAAAAGCTTCGCCCGGCGGGGCGCCGCTGGCGGGAGCCCGCACGGCCGCGCCGGGGAATACGGCGAAAAGCGGCGATTTTACCGATATTCCCCGCGCTTTACTCATATTAATAAGCATAAGCTTATTGATTGTTTTTCTATCAATCGCGCCGTGGCGCCGAGCCGGAGCGATCGACGATGGCTTGGCCGGCGCCTGCGCGCTCGTCTCGCTTCTCTTGGCGGGGGCGTGGGGTGTTTGAGTTGCAAATTGCTGTTTTTATTGTGTTTGTGGCAAAAATTGCTTTGCGCGCCAGGCTTTCTGCAGGTACAATTGCGCCCCTTTTTCGCTTTATTTGGCCCTTGTCCGTCCGGCCGCATGGGCAAGCGCGCCGCTTGCCGGTCTCAGAAAGGCTGCATCTCCCTAATGTCCGCTCTACACGCAAAGCTTAGCCGTTCCAATCTATTGTTTCCGCTGGCCCTGGTTCTGTTCGAATTCGCCGTCTACATCTGCAACGACATGGTGCAGCCGGCCATGTTGGCGGTCACCCGGGAATTCCTGGTCGACGCCTCCTGGGTGCCGGCGTCCATGACCGCCTTCCTGCTGGGCGGCGCGCTGCTGTCCTGGCTGACCGGCCCTCTGTCCGACCGCATCGGCCGCCGGCCGGTGCTGCTGTTCGGCGTCGCCTACTTCACCGTGACCTGCCTGGCCACCTATCTGGTGAACTCCATCGAGGCCTTCATCGCGCTGCGTCTGCTGCAGGGCATTGGCCTGTGCTTCATCAACGCCGTCGGTTACGCCGCGGTGCAGGAAGCCTTTGAAGAAAAAGCCGCGGTCAAGGTCACCGCCTTGATGGCCAATGTGGCGCTGATCGCGCCGCTGGCCGGCCCGCTGGCCGGCGCCGCGCTGATGGAGCTGGCGCCGTGGCGCACCAGCTTCCTGCTGATCGCCGCGCTGTCCTTCCTGGCCTTGCTGGGCCTGATCTGGAAAATGCCGGAAACCACCCAGCCCAGCCACGAGAAACTGCCGCTGGCGCAGATGGGCCGCGATTATCTGAAAGTGTTCGGCAACGGCCGCTTCGTGCTGTCCGCGCTGTGTATCCCGCTGCTGGCGCTGCCGCTGATGGGCTGGATCGCCATGTCGCCGGTGCTGCTGGTGAATGATCTGCACATGAGCGCGCTGGAGTACGGTCTGATGCAGCTGCCGGTGTTCGGCGGCCTGATCGCCGGCAATCTGGCGCTGGTGCTGGTGGCCGGCCGCTGGCCGCTGGGCCGTTCCGCGCTGATCGGCATGTGGCCCATCGTGATCGGCCTCAGCCTGATGCTGTCCGGCGTGCTGTTGTCCGCGCATCCGCAATACTTCATGGTGGCCGGCATGACGCTGATGGCTTTCGGCGAAGGCCTGGCGTTTGGCGTGCTCTACCGTTTCGCGCTGATGTCCTGCGACGCCGCCGGCAAGGGCACGGTGTCCGCCAGCATGAGCATGTTGTCCATGGCCGGCTACGCGCTGGGCGTGGAGCTGTTCCGCATCGCTTACCAGCAGGCCGGCATGCTCGGCTTCGCCTGCCTGTCGCTGGCCTTCTCGCTGGCCTATGTGCAGGTGGCGCGCCGCACCGTGCGCGGGGCCATGCTGGAGCGCGCGCAACAGGCCGAGGCCAAGCAGCCGGAACTGGCCAATCAGGCTTCCTGAGCCCGAACCCGGCCCCGCTGGCACAGCCCGGCCCGCATGCGCGGCCGGGCTTTGTCTTGATGGCCGCCGTTTCCCGGATATCCGTCGTGACCGCCGGGGGCGACTGCCTCTATAATCGATCGTTTCAGATCGCACCTTTGGAACAATCCTAATGAGCAAACGCAAGATTCTGGTGACCAGCGCACTGCCTTACGCCAACGCGGGGCTGCATCTGGGTCACATGCTGGAACAGATTCAGACCGATATCTGGGTGCGCTTCCAGAAGATGCGCGGCCACGAATGCTATTACGTCTGCGCCGACGACACCCACGGCGCCCCCATCATGCTGGCGGCGGAAAAACAGGGCATCACCCCGGAACAGCTGGTGGACAGCGTGCGCGAACTGCACCTGGCGGATTCCCAGGGCTTCCTGATCGGCCACGACAACTACTACAGCACCAACAGCCCGGAGAACAAGGCGCTGGCGGAGCAGGTGTATCTGGCCTTGAAAGCCGACGACAAGATCGCCTGCCGCACCATCGAGCAGTTGTTCGACCCGGAAAAGCAGATGTTCCTGCCGGACCGCTTCGTCAAGGGCGAATGCCCCAAGTGCAGCGCCAAGGATCAATACGGCGACAACTGTGAAGTCTGCGGCGCCACTTACAACCCCACCGAACTGAAGAACCCGTACTCGGCGGTGTCCGGCGCCAAGCCGGTGCTGAAAACCTCCGAGCACTATTTCTTCCGTCTGGGCGAGTGCGCCGACTTCCTCAAGCAATGGACCGGCGGCAGCAGCGTGCGCGCCGACGGCGCGACCCAGCCGCATTTGCAGCCGGAATCGCTGAACAAGATGAACGAGTGGATTTCCGGCGGCCTGCAGGACTGGGACATCAGCCGCGACGCGCCGTACTTCGGCTTTGAAATCCCGGGCGCGCCGGGCAAGTACTTCTATGTGTGGCTGGACGCGCCCATCGGCTACATGGCCAGCTTCAAGAACCTGTGCGATCGCAGCGGCCTGAATTTCGACGAGTGGTTCGGCAAGGATAGCCGGACCGAGATGTACCACTTCATCGGCAAGGACATCCTGTATTTCCACGCGCTGTTCTGGCCGGCGATGCTGAACTACTCCGGCCTGCGCGCGCCCACCGGCGTGTTCGCTCACGGCTTCCTCACCGTGGACGGGCAGAAGATGTCCAAGTCGCGCGGCACCTTCATCCAGGCCAAGAGCTATCTGGATTGCGGCCTGAATCCGGAATGGATGCGCTATTACATCGCCGCCAAACTGAACGGCCGCATCGAAGACATCGATCTGAACCTGAACGACTTCGTCGCGCGGGTGAATTCCGATCTGGTGGGCAAGTTCGTCAACATCGCCAGCCGCTCCGCCGGCTTCATCGCCAAGCGCTTTGACGGCATGCTGGCCAGCCAGGTCAGCGACGGCGACATCCTCGCCAAGCTGCAGGCCGCCGCCGATGAACTGGCCGCCGCCTTCGAAGCGCGCGAATACGCCAAGGCGCTGCGCGACGTGATGGCGCTGGCGGACGTGGTCAACGCCTACGTGGACGCCAACAAGCCGTGGGAACTGGCCAAGCAGGAAGGCCAGGACGCGCGCTTGCAGGAAGTCTGCACCGTGTTGATCAACGCCTTCCGCCTGCTCACCATTTACCTGAAGCCGGTGCTGCCCAAGCTGGCCGAAGGCGTGGAAGCCTTCCTCGACGTGGCGCCGCTCGCCTGGAGCGACGCCGCCAACCTGCTGCTGGGCAAGAAGATCCACGCCTACCAGCACCTGATGCAGCGCATCGACCCGGTGCTGATCGACAAACTGATAGAAGCGAACAAACAGAATATGCAAGCCACCGCAGACACCCCGGCCGCCGCTCAATACGAGCCGCTGGCCGAAACCATCAAGATCGACGACTTCGCCAAGCTGGACCTGCGCATCGGCAAGGTGCTGGAGTGCAACTTCGTCGAAGGCTCGGACAAACTGCTGCAGTTCACCGTGGATATGGGCTTTGAGAAGCGCAACATCTTCTCCGGCATCCGCAAGGCTTATCAGGAGCCGGAAAAACTGGTGGGCCGCAATGTGGTGGTGGTGGCCAATCTGGCCGAGCGCAAGATGCGCTTCGGCGTGTCGCAAGGCATGATCGTCTGCGCTTCCGGCCAGGACGACAGCGAAGGCCTGTTCCTGCTGGACGCCGATCAAGGCGCCAAGCCGGGCATGCGCATAGGCTGAGCCGGTAGTTCCTAATCCTGACTGTTCTTTTTACTAGTTGGGTCCCGCGGCCCCTGCTGTCATATTGGCATGCAGGGGCCGCGTCATTTCGCGGCCCCGAAACCTTCACCGGGCTGTCATCTGAGGCTGTTACATTCACTGCAAGCCAAATGCGAAACATTCTCGTCCGGCTGGCGGAACTTTTGAAAATATGGTATGTCTCTAGATGAAATGAATTTTGAACAACCCAAAAAAAAGAAAAAGGAATGAACCATCATGAAAATTTCTCAACTGAAACCCGGCTACAAAATCCTTGAGCACAAGGACAGCGGCTCTACCATGCATTACGAAGTGGTCAGCATTCGACAGGTTGGCAAGATGTTTGAAGTGACTTTCAAGTCCGCCTTGGGCTTGGCCAGCGCCTTGTATCCCGCCAACGCCTTCATTCAGGCGGCCGCCTGATGCCACTCCCCTGCGTTTGTCCATTCCATTGCGCAGATTACAGATGAAGCCCCGCAAAACGCGGGGCTTTGTTTTTGGCCCGTCCTTTTTCTCTCCCTGCGAAAAACTCAAGTCAGGCAGTTGACGTTTCGATGCAAATTGTTCATGCTTTTTGCATTTGAAGGCGGAGGCGCCGTGCCGAAACGCGCAAAACTGATACTGGAAATCATCGTCAATTTCCTGCTGCCCTGGTTGTGCTACCGCTATGGCGAGCCGCGCTGGGGCGAAGCCGGCGCGCTGATGTTTTCCGCCTTGCCGCCGGTGCTGTGGAGCGTGATCGAGCTGTTGCGCTTCCGGCGCGTGGACGCTTTGAGCCTGCTGGTGTTGCTGGGCATAGGCTTGTCCTTGCTGGCCATGCTGCTGGGCGGCGACGCGCGCCTGCTGTTGCTGCGCGAGTCCCTGATCACCGGTTTGATCGGCTGCGGCTTTCTGCTGTCCTTGGCGCTGCGCCGGCCGCTGGTCTTCTATCTGGCGCGGGCGACCTTGGCGCGGGAATCGGAGCAGGGGCGGGAGCGGTTCGAACAACTATGGCGCGCGGATGGCTTCAGGCGCGCCATCCAGCAAATGACGCTGTGGTGGGGCTTGGGCTTGAGCCTGGAGGCGGGCGGGCGCGCTTATCTGGCCTGGACCTGGCCGGTGGAGCGTTTTCTGCTGGTGGCGCCCTTCATCAGCTACGGCGTGATGGGCGGGCTGTGCCTGATGACCTTGCTGTATAGGCGGAAGATGCGCCGCGAAGCCGCCGTGGCCATGGCCGCGCTTTGAAGCGGATCGCGGGCGAATAGACAAAAAAAAGGGCCGCAAAAGCGGCCCTGAAGTTCCGTGATGAACACTTAGGAGGAAAGACACGGCTGCTTGTTTTGCGGCTTCGCTGGCAGTCGAAACCGCAGCGGCAATGTCTTCCAAAATGCACAAGATCGCGCCCGCATCGGCAGCGCCTGTTGGCAGACAGGCGGCTGACTTCTCGGGCCGCAATCGCTCGGGGAGAACGACTGCGCTGACCTTGAGTTCACTTTAGACGGTCTTTGTTGATCAGGTGTGTGGTAGTAAAGATCAACTGTTAACAAGTATGAATCGTCTTGGTGCGAACTTTCCCCGCATCAAAAATCTTTTTTCCCAAAACGCTTGACCAGAAAAACGGGGCGGGGTATAGTTCGCTCCTCTGCACGAAACACAGCAGACAGATCAGACGCGGGGTGGAGCAGTCTGGTAGCTCGTCGGGCTCATAACCCGAAGGTCGTAGGTTCAAATCCTGCCCCCGCAACCAAGTTAAAAAACCCGAAGCCAAACGGCTTCGGGTTTTTTGCATTTCCGTTCCCGCCCGTGAGGGCCGGAGTTGCTTGCACGCTAGGCTTTTAGTTGGGAGAAGAGCTGCTTTATAGTGGTCTCATCCATCCGCATTCAGGAGCCGCAGCATGCGCATTGCCGTTTTCGACGCCAAGAATTACGACCGCCACGCGCTGGAGGCCGCCAATCAAAGCCACCATCATCAATTGCAGTTTTTCGAACCGCGTCTGAACCTGGACACCGTGGGCCTGGTTCAGGACGTGGACGCGGTCTGCCCCTTCGTCAACGACAGGCTGGACGCGGCGGTGGTGGCCAAGCTGGCGGCGGCGGGGGTGAAGCTGGTGACTTTGCGCTGCGCCGGCTACAACGGCGTGGATCTGGCGGCCTGCCGCCGGCACGGCATCGCGGTGACCCGGGTGCCGGCCTATTCGCCGCACGCGGTGGCCGAGCACGCCTTCGCCTTGCTGCTGGCGGTGGTGCGCCGCATTCACAAATCCTATACCCGGGTGCGGGAGATGGATTTTTCCTTGGATGGACTGGTGGGTTTCGATTTGCACGGCAAGACCATGGGCGTGTTGGGCGCCGGCCGCATCGGCCAGGCCACGATGTCCATCGCACGCGGCTTCGGCATGCGGGTGCTGGCTTACGATCTGTATCCCAACGCCGAGCTGGCGACGAGCCTGGGCTGCGAGTTCGTGTCCTTGGAGGAGGTCTGGCGGCAGGCGGACGTGATCAGTCTGCATCTGCCGCTGACGGCGGAGAGCCGGCATGTGGTCAATCGCGAGACGCTGGCGCGGATGAAGCCGGGCGCGGTCTTGATCAATACCAGCCGCGGGGGCCTGATCGATACCGCCGCCTTGCTGGAGGCCTTGAAGGCCGGGCGCTTGTCCGGCGTGGGCCTGGACGTGTACGAGATGGAAGAGGGCGTGTTTTTCGAGAACCTGTCGGAAAGCGGGCTGCAGGACGATCAGCTGGCGCGGCTGCTGACTTTCCCCAATGTGCTGGTGACGTCGCACCAGGGCTTTTTGACGCGCGAGGCGCTGATGAATATCGCCGACACCACCTTGGGCAATGCCGGCGCTTTCGAGCGGGGAGAGGCGCTGGTCAACGCCGTCTCCGCCTAGTTGGGGCTGCTAAGAAAACCGCGCAGAGAAGCTGAGCCAAGGCGCGCCGACGCAGGCAGTACAAGTCCTACGACAAGAAGGCGCGACGCAGGATCAGGGATGCTGTTAGCGGGTCTTAGCGTCTGTTTACGATTTCGCGAGCCAGAGCGAGACAAGGCGTTGAGGCTGAGAAAGCGGAATGTACGAGGGTACATGAGCATTTCGAAGTGGTTTTCAACGCCGTATCGCTGAAGCGCAGCAGACTTTAGAGGTTCTTAGGGCAGGTCGCGGCGGAACACCCAGTTGAGCTCGCTGGAGGCAGCCGCATCGAAGGCGTAGCCGGCGCTGTCGAAGTGCTTGAGCTGCTCCGGCTGGCTGACCTGATGCAGCGCGGCCCAGCGCGCCATCATGCCGCGCGCGCGCTTGGCGTAGAAGCTGATGATTTTGTACTGGCCGTTCTTGCGGTCCTGGAACACCGGGGTGATCAGGCTGCCGTTGAGCTTGGCCGGCTTCACCGCCTTGAAGTATTCCTCCGAGGCCAAGTTCACCAGCACCGGGTCTTTTCTTTGCTCCAGCACGGCGTTCAGCGCGTGGGTGACGGTGTCGCCCCAGAACTCGTACAGGTTTTTGCCGCGCGGGTTGCTCAGGCGGGTGCCCATCTCCAGCCGGTAGGGCTGCATCAGGTCCAGCGGCCGCAGCGCGCCGTAGAGGCCGGACAGGATGCGCAAATGGTTTTGCAGATAGCTCATCTGCCCCGGCTCCAGGCTGGCGGCGTTCAGGCCTTCGTAGACGTCGCCCTTGAAGGCCAGCACCGCCTGTTTGGCGTTGGCCGGGCTGAACGGCGCTTGCCAGTCGTGGTAGCGGCCCACGTTCAATTGCGCCAGCGCGTCGCTGATGCTCATCAGCTTGCCGATTTCCAGCGGGCTCTTGGCGCGCAGCACCTGAATCAGTTCGGCGCTGTGTTGCAGAAAGTCCGGCTGGGTGTAGTGATCGGTGGCGGCGGGGGTGTCGAAGTCCAGCGTCTTGGCTGGGGAGATGACCATCAGCATGAGGCGAATCCTTATTGAGCAGCCGTCATTGTACTGGACTGCGCCGGGCTTGGCCCGTCGTCGTGACCGGCGGCGCGCTTGGCTCTAGAATGCAGGCCGGGATTTGAATCTATGATGGTCTGGCAAGGAGAGGACATGCGGGTATTGGTGCAAAGGGCGAGGCAGGCGTCGGTGACGGTGGAAGGGCGCGTGACCGGGGAGATCGGTCCCGGCCTGCTGTTGCTGGTGGGCATTGAGGAGGAAGATGGGGCGGAGGATATCGCCTGGCTGACGCGCAAGCTCAGCCAACTGCGGATCTTCAACGACGAGGCCGGCGTGATGAACCGCTCGGTGCTGGATTGCGGCGGCGAGGTGTTGGCGGTCAGCCAGTTCACCCTGTTCGCCAGCACCAAGAAGGGCAATCGGCCGTCGTATTCGCGCGCGGCGCGGCCGGAGCGCTCCAGTCCCCTGTTCGATCAATTTGTCGCCTCGATGGCGCAGACCTTGGGCAAGCCGGTGCCCACCGGGGTGTTTGGCGCGGACATGCAGGTGGCGCTGGTCAACGATGGTCCGGTGACGATCTGGCTGGACAGCAAGACGATGGAGTGAGAGATGGAAGGCAGCCGCTGGCGCTCCTGGCGCATTCTGCTGACGCCGTATTATCTGAACCTGTACGCCCGGCAGGCGCATGTACTGCGGGTGGCCGCGGCGTTTTTGGTGGGTTTGGCCTTGAACCTGTTGTTCGAGATACCGCATGGCAGCTGGATGCTGGTGACCATTCTGATCGTGCTGGGCAGCGTGCCGCACTGGGGCGGGGTAAGGCGCAAGGCCTTGCAGCGCATGGGCGGCTCTTTGCTGGGGGCGGCGGCCGGCCTGGTGGCCATGGCCTTGTACCGCCATTCGCCGCTGTCCTGCTATCTGTGGATGACGGCGCTGGTGATGCTCAGCGCCTGGTTCGCGCTGGGCAAGGGCGAGTATCTGGCGCTGCTGGTGGGGCTGACCATGGTGATTGTCGCCGGCCTGGGCAACGAGCCGGTGGAGGCCGCGCTGTGGCGCGGCTTCAATGTGCTGGCCGGTTCCCTACTGGGCTTGGTGGCCGCGGGCCTGTTTCCTTTGCGGGCGATAGACAGCTGGCGTTTTTTGCTGGCGGATAATTTGCGCGAAGCGGCCACCCTGTACAGCAAGATCGCGCGGCGGCGCGAGGTGGACGCTGGCCTGGCGCTGGAGCGTTTCAACAGCCGCTTGATCCGCATGCGTGCCTTGGTGGCGGCGGCGGTGCAGGAGTCCGGCCTGCCCGCGGCGGGTTTCGACGCCATCCAGCGGCGTCAGCGCGCGCTGTGCAGCTTGCTGGACCGGATGGGCGAGGTGGCCCAGAACACGCCGGCCCTGAGCGACGGCGCCGAGCAGCGCCGCGCCATAGTGCGTACGCTGATGCGCGCCGCTCACGGCATGCGCTTCAATCAGCCGGCGATGTTGGCGGAGGTGCTGAGCGAGGCGGTCAGTCCGCTGGCGCTGGACAAGCCTTCGTATTGCCACTGGCTGACCGCGGAGTTCAATCTGGTCGCCGAGCATTTGCGCGAGGATTTGGCGCTGCTGCTGCCCAGCCTGATGCAGGTGCCGCCGCCCAGCCGCGGGGTGCTGCTGATGGTGTGGCACTGGCTGAGCAGCGCCAGCCAGGGGCGCAGCCGCTAGCGGCGGACATGAAAAAAAGCCAGGGCGAGCCCTGGCTTTTTTTTGCGGCCCAAGTCCTTACAGGCCCTGGATGCGCACTTTCTGGCCCGGCTGCAGCCGGGTCAACTGGCGGGAATCGTTCCAGCGCTGGATGTCGTTGTGATTGACGCCGAAGCGGCGGGCGATGCTGAACAGGGTGTCGCCGCGCTGCACCACGTATTCCGCCGGCACGCTGCCGGTGGCGCGCTGGTTGATCTGCAGGCCGCTGACTTTCAGCAAGGTGTCTTGCTGAGCCTGGCTGGCGCGGCTGTCCGCCAGCAGGGTCACGCTCTTGTCCAGGGTTTTGTTGACGTTGAGCACCTGGCCGACCAGAACGGTGTTGGAGTCCAACTGATTGGCCGTTTTCAAATCGTCCAGACTAAGGTTGAAGCGACGGGCGACGCTGTACAGGGTGTCTCCCGCGGCCACGGTGTAATTGCCGTCGGCGTCGGCCGTGGCCGTTGTCGCGGCCGCCACGAGGACGGTTTTGGCCGGGGCCGGCGGGGCTTCCGGCGCTGCCGCCAGGGCGGGAGCGGGCTGGACGGCGGCCGGCGGCGTCTGAACCTGAGCGACGGGGGTGGCTTGCGGGACGGCTTGGGCCGAGGCGACCATCACCGCCGGCGCGGCGCGTGGCGTTTCCGCCTGCGCCAACAGGGTGGCGCTGTCGCCGCTTTCCGGCAAGGCGGTGTCGGTGGCGTCCAGCGGACGGATGTCGTGCTGATCCTTGCTCATCGCCACCAGCACCGGCTGGCCGGCCTTGAGCGAGCTGCTGCTCAGATTGTTGGCGCTCATCAATTGGCCGGTGCTCATGCCGTGCTCGCTGGCGATCAGGCTGACGTTGGCGTCCGCGGGCGGAGTGTAGACTTCCCAAGTGAGCAGCGGCTTGTCCCACTTGGCCAGATTGGCCTGGAACTTGTCGGCCTTGGCCGCCGGGATCAGCATCTGGCGGCCGTTTTTGTGCGCGTATACCGGCAGGTTGAAAGCCGGGTTCAGTTCTTTGAATTCCCCGATGGACACGCCGGCCAGCTTGGCGGCGATGTCGATATTCATGTGCTTGCCGGTGGAAACCGCGACGAAATAAGGCTTGTTGGGAAATTTGTCCAGGCGCACGCCGAACTTGGCCGGATCGTTGAGGATGTTGCGCACCGCCAGCAACTTGGGCGCGTAGTTGCGCGTCTCGTTGGGCATGCGGATGTTTTCGTACGTCACTTCCTGACCGCTGGCCTGCAGCCGGGCGATGGCGCGGGAGACGTTGCCCTCGCCCCAGTTATAGGCGGCCAAGGCGATATTCCAGTCGCCAAACTGTCCGTACAGGTTTTCCAGGTAGTCCAGCGCGGCGCGGGTGGCTTCCATCACGTCGCGGCGGCCGTCGTACCACCAGGTCTGTTCCAGACCGTAGTGGCGGCCGGTGGCTGGCATGAATTGCCACAGGCCGGAGGCGCCGACATGGGATTTCGCGGTGGGAACGAAGGCGCTTTCCACCAGCGGCAGCAGCGCCAGTTCGGTGGGCATGCCGCGGCGCTCCACCTCGTTCATGATGTGAAACAGATATTTTCTACTGCGGTCCAGCGTGCGGCGGAAGTATTCCGGCTTGCTGGCATAAAAGCGTTCCTGGCGGCGCACGATGTCGGCGTTTACTTCCGGCAGTTGGAAGCCTTCGCGCGCGCGCTCCCAGACATTGTCGCCGTTGCGAAGCAGGCTGGAGTTCAGCAGCATCATGTCCAGGCCGGAGGCCAGGCCCTCGTCCACGCCGACGGATTGGCGAAACGCCCCGTCCGCGTGCGCGGCGGAGGCAAATAAAAAAGCAAATGACAGCGAAAGTGCCAACGGGGTGAAGCGATTCATTTGGCGGGCCCGGAATTCTGATTTCGGCTGATGCTAAACAGCCAACATAGGGGTGTCAACCAAAAAACCAAATAACTTCATGTGCTTTGCTGACATATAGGCCATGCAGACTGTCCTGCGCCAGTTATTTTTAACAGTGGCGCTCAGGATTCAGTTCCTTGTCATGGTTTGAGGGGCCGTTCGCGGTAGGCCGCGCGTAGGCGATACGGCCTTGAAAACCGTTTTGAAATACGAATGGACCGCGACGCGCCTTCCGTTTTTCCCGTCGTTTTCCCTGCCGTTTTCGCCGTGTTTCGCCTTGGCTCGCAAGATTGTGAACAAATCCCTCAGAAGCGATTTTTCCACTCGCGCAGCGCGGAAAAGACCTCGACAACATCATTAAGCGGCTGGCCGCTCCAGTGCGCGGCGGACTGACGCACCGCCGGTTCATGCGCGCGCAGAAAGGGATTGCTGGCGCGTTCCAGGCTGATGGTGGAGGGCAGGGTGGGCAGGTTCTGCTCGCGCAGCTTCAGGTCTCGGCTCATGCGGATGGCCAGCACCGGGTTGCCCGGCTCCACCGTCAGCGCGAAGCGCAGATTGGCCAAGGTGTATTCATGGGCCGGATAGACCTTGGTGGCGTCCGGCAGCGCGGCCAGCTTGGCCAGCGAATCGTGCATTTGCCGCGGCGTGCCTTCGAACAGCCGGCCACAGCCGGCGCCGAACAGGGTGTCGCCGCAAAACAGCGCGTCGTCGATCACATAGGCCAGGTGGTTCAGCGTGTGGCCCGGAACTTCCAGCACCGCGGCCGCGCCGAAGGAGAGCTCGACGCGGGCGCCGTCCATCACCGGGCGGGAGACCGAGGCGATGTCGGCCGGGCCGTAGACGGCGGCGTCCGGCCAGCGCGCGGACAGCTCGGCCACGCCGCCGATGTGGTCGGCGTGGTGATGGGTGATCAGGATGGCTTCCAGTTGCAGTCCTTCCTGTTCCAAGAAGGCGGCCACTGGCGTGGCTTCGCCCGGGTCGACCACGACAGCGCGGCCGCTGTGATGCAAAACCCAGATATAATTGTCACTGAAGGCCCCTACCGGGCTGACGGTGTATTTGGCTGGCATAAGGCTTCTCTCGATGAAGAATTCGTTTAGCGACTGGCTGAGCTCCAGCGAATTGGGCTGTTATCTGCTGGAGCGCGAGCAGGCTTATTTCGACCGCGCCGTCGCCGACGTGTTCGGCTTTCATGCGGTGCAGCTGGGTTTGCCGGAAGTCGATTTCCTGCGCGCCAACCGCATTCCCTGGCAGTGCCGCGTTTCGGACTCCGGACCGGCGCAGATCCTGTGCGCTCCGGAGCAACTGCCGTTCGAAAGTCGCAGCCTGGACCTGCTGGTGATGCCGCATGTGCTGGATTTTACCACCGTGCCGCATCAGGTACTGCGCGAAGCCGAGCGCGTGCTGATGCCGGAGGGCCGCCTGATCCTCACCGGCTTCAATCCGGTGTCGCTGTGGGGCGTGCGCCGACTGGTCCAAGGGCGCGAGAACGCGCCGTGGAGCGGCAACTTTCTGTCGCTGGTGCGCATCAAGGACTGGCTGACCCTGCTGGAGCTGGAGCCCGCGAGCGGAGGCTTCATGGGCTACGCGCCGCCGTTCTCCCGCTGCGACTGGGTGCAGCGTTTCCGCTTCATGGAGCGGGCCGGGGACCGCTGGTGGCCACTGGCCGCCGGCGTGTACGGCATCGAGGCGATCAAGCGCCAGCGCGGCATGCGCTTGATCCTGCCCAATTGGAAGCAGGGCAAGGCCAAGGCCGGCCTGGCGGTGGCCGCCGGCAACGAGCGCCATCACAGCCACCGGGAACCATGAAACAACACAGCAAGCGGGGCGCGAGCCCCGGCAATGACGAGACAGCATGACGACTGAAGACAAGGTAGAGATGTATACCGACGGCGCCTGCAAGGGCAATCCGGGACCGGGCGGCTGGGGCGCTTTGCTGCGCTTCAAGGGCAAGGAAAAGGAAGTGTGCGGCGGCGAGGCCAACACCACCAATAACCGCATGGAGTTGCTGGCGGTGATCAAGGGCCTGGCCACCTTGAACCGGCCGTGTCAGGTGGTGGTGTACACCGACTCCCAATACGTGCAAAAAGGCATTTCCGAATGGATCCACGGCTGGAAGGCGCGCGGCTGGAAGACCGCGGCCAAGGAGCCGGTGAAGAACGCCGATCTGTGGCAGCAACTGGATGCCGAACGCAACCGCCATCTGCATGTGGAGTGGCGCTGGGTCAAAGGCCACGCCGGCCATGAGCTCAACGAAAGGGCCGATCAGCTGGCCAACCGCGGCGTAGAGCTGGCCTGAGCCGGCCGCGTCCGCCCTTCTTCTGAAGTCAGAGCGACGCCGCCGCCGGCGGCCGTCGCCAGGATAGCGCATGAGACAAATCATTCTCGATACCGAAACCACCGGTCTCGAACACGCCCAAGGCCATCGCATCATCGAATTCGCCGGCCTGGAAATGATCAACCGCAAGCTGACCGGCAAGCATCTGCATCTTTACATCCACCCGGAGCGAGACATCGATCCGGACGCCCAGCGCGTGCACGGCATCTCGCTGGAGTTCCTGGAAGGCAAGCCCAAGTTCCGCGAGGTGGCCGAGGAAATGGCCGACTTCCTGCGCGACGCGGAACTGATCATCCACAATGCGCCGTTTGACGTCGGCTTCCTCAACGCCGAATTCGAAAGAGTGGGCCTGCCGTCGATCAAAAACCTGTGCGCCAATGTGATTGACACCCTGCGCGAGGCGCGCGACCAGTTCCCCGGCAAGCGCAACAGCCTGGACGCCTTGTGCGACCGCTTCGAGATCGACCGCTCCAACCGCACCTTGCACGGCGCGCTGGTGGACTGCGAGCTGCTGTCCGAAGTCTATCTGTGGATGACCCGCGGCCAGGAAAGCCTGGTGATGGACATCGACGTCGATCTGCCCGGCGGCCAGCACGGCGCGATGGATTTTGAGCGCAAGCCGCTGATCGTCAAGCGCGCCAACGAGCGGGAGCTGGCCGATCATCAAAGTTATTTGAACGATCTGGACAAGTCGGTGAAGGGCAGCTGCCTGTGGCGCAGCCTGGAGACGCCGGCCGGAGAGGGCGCGTGAGCCGCTATCTGGCCTTGGTGCCGGCCGCCGGCCATGGCAGCCGCTTCGGCGCGCCCAGCCCCAAGCAATACCTGCAATTGAACGGCAGGCCGCTGATGTGGCACACCCTGCAGGCGCTGGCCGCGGTGCCCGCCGTGGAGACGGTGGCGGTGGTGATCTCTCCTTGTGACGAGTGGTTCGACGATTTCGACTGGGACATCCCCAAGCTGCAAGTGCTGCGCGCGGGCGGCGTCAGCCGCGCCGAGAGCGTGCGCAACGGCTTGGAGGCGCTGGACTGCGCCGACGACGACTGGGTGCTGGTGCACGACGCCGCGCGCTGCTGTCTGACCGCGGACGCGGTGGAGCGGCTGCTAGCCGAGGTGGGCGACGATCCGGTGGGCGGCCTGCTGGCCCTGCCGGTGCCGGACACCGTCAAGCGCGCCGACGCCGAACAGCGCGTGGCGGTCACCGTTTCCCGCGCCGGCCTGTGGCTGGCGCAAACTCCGCAGATGTTCCGCCGCGGCAAATTGCGGGAAGCGCTGCAAGGCGGCGATCTGGCGGATGTGACCGATGAAGCCTCCGCCATTGAGCGCTGCGGCGGCAAGCCGCGGCTGGTGGAGGGCGACGCCCAGAATTTCAAAGTGACTTATCCGCGCGATCTGGCCTTGGCGCGCGCGGTGCTGGCGGCAAGAAAGGATTGATATGTTTCGAGTTGGACAGGGCTACGACGTGCATCAGATGGTGGCCGGCCGGCCGTTGATCCTGGGCGGCGTGCGCATTCCGCACGATAAGGGCCTATTGGGCCACTCCGACGCCGACGCCTTGCTGCACGCGATTACCGACGCCTTGCTGGGCGCGGCGGCGCTGGGCGACATCGGCCGCCATTTTCCGGACACCGATCCCGAATTCAAAGGCGCGGACAGCCGCGCGCTGCTGCGCGAAGCGGCCAAGCGCGTGCGCGCCGCCGGCTGGCGCCCGGTGAACGTGGACAGCACGCTGATCGCGCAGCAGCCCAAGCTGGCTCCGTACATCGACGCGATGCGCGCGGCCATCGCCGAAGACCTGGGCCTGGAGATCGGCGCGGTCAACGTCAAGGGCAAGACCAATGAAAAGCTCGGCTATCTGGGCCGCTGCGAGGCGATAGAGGCGCAAGCCGCCTGCCTGCTGATGCCCGTGTAAAACCGCGCCGAGATTCGCCGTTCGAGATTGATGACAGGTGTCCGGCGGCCCGCCCCGTGCCATAATCCGCCCGGCGCAATACCATCCCAACACAGGAGGCATTACCATGTTGACTCAGGACCAACTGAAGCTTGCCGTGGCCAAGAAGGCCATCGAATTCGTGCCGGACGACAGCATCGTCGGCGTCGGCACCGGCAGCACCGTCAATCTGTTCATTGAAGAGCTGGCCGCCATCAAGGGCCGCATCCGCGGCGCGGTGTCCAGCTCGGACGCCTCCACCGCCCGCCTCAAGGCCCACCACATCCCGGTGTTCGACCTGAACGAAGTGGACGCGCTGCCGGTGTACATCGACGGCGCCGATGAAATCAACCACCACCTGCACATGATCAAGGGCGGCGGCGCCGCGCTGACCCGCGAGAAAATCGTCGCCAGCGTGGCCGATCAATTCATCTGCATCGCCGACGAAAGCAAATACGTCGCCATGCTGGGCGGCTTCCCGCTGCCCATCGAGGTCATTCCGATGGCGCGCAGCTATGTGGCGCGCGAACTGGTCAAGCTGGGGGGGCACCCGGAACTGCGCCAGGGCGTGAGCACCGACAACGGCAACGTGATCCTGGACGTGCACGGCTTGAAGATCCAGAAGCCGGTGGAACTGGAGGAGATCATCAACCATCTGGCCGGCGTGGTCACCTGCGGCCTGTTCGCGCGCCGTCGCGCCGACGTGCTGGTGTTGGGGCGGCAGAACGGCGTGGAAGAAATCCGTTAAGGGCCGTCCGCCTTCGAGCAGGCCGCCCGCAGGCGGGCAGATGAATTGTCACATCGGCGTCATCTGCCCGCATTAACATAGCGTTTTTTGACTGGTTTTGGTTTGGGGCAGACATGGCAGAGCATATTTCCAAACAGTTCGATATGGAGCTGGAAACCATCCGCACCCGCGTCCTGCAGATGGGCGGACTGGTGGAGCAGCAGATTTTGTCCGCGGTGGAAGCCCTGCTGGCCGGCGATATTGACAAGCTGGACAAGGTGATAGCCGAGGATGCGCTGGTCAATGCGATGGAAGTCACCATCGACGACGACTGCCTGCACATCATCGCCCGCCGCCAGCCGGCGGCCAGCGACTTGCGCATCGTGTTCACCGTGATCAAGGTGATCACCGATCTGGAGCGCATCGGCGACGAAGCCAAGAAGATCGCGCGCATGGGCAAGACCATCTACCAGTCCGAGCGCTATCAGGTGCCGCGCTTCCGCGAGATTGAGAAAATGGCGGACGCGGCGCTGGGCATGCTGCGCCGCGCGCTGGACGCCTTCGCCCGCCTGGACACCAGCGCCGCGCTGGAACTGGCCGAAGCCGACCAGGAGCTGGACGAAGACTTCGCCGCCGAACTGCGTCAGCTGATCACCTTCATGATGGAAGACCCGCGCACCATCAGCATGTCCATCGACACCTTGTTCATCTCCAAGGCGATAGAGCGCATCGGCGATCACGCCACCAATATTTCCGAATACGTGGTTTACCTGGTCAAGGGCAAGGACATCCGCCACACCACGCTGGAAACCAAGAAGCGCGAAACCCTGGGCTGAGCCGGCCCGCGCCGGCCACGGCGACTTGACATGACGGTTTGCCTAAAATGGCGGTAACATTCGGTGTTACCGCCATTGTTGCGTCCGGCGTCCGTGCCAGTCCCCCGGCGATCCAACCTGATGATGAATCCCCCCGTTTCCGCCGGCGCCGCCGCGCGGGCGCGGGCCTTGATAAAGAGAGAAGGGGTGTCTTTGACACTGACCACGCCCCCAAACAACGTGCTCGCCACCATCGATATGGGCTCCAACAGCTTCCGCCTGCAAGTGTCGCGGGTGGTGGACGACCAGCTGTACGCGCTGGACGTGATGAAGGAGACCGTGCGCCTGGGCGCGGGCCTGACCGCCGACAAACAACTGGACCAGGAAACCCAGGACAAGGCCCTGGCCTGTCTCGCCCGCTTTGGCGAGCGCCTGCGCGGCTTCACCCCGGCACAAGTGCGCGCGGTGGGCACCAATACCCTGCGCGTGGCCAAGAACGCGGCGGACTTCATCGCCAAGGCCGAGCCCTTGCTGGGCTTTCCCATCGAGGTGATCGCCGGCCGCGAAGAGGCGCGGCTGATCTATCTGGGCGCCGCCCATTCGCTGCCGGACACGAAGGAGCGGCGCATGGTGGTGGACATCGGCGGCGGCTCCACCGAGTTCATCATCGGCAGCCATTACAAAGCCCTGGTCACCGAAAGCCTGCCCTTGGGCTGCGTCAGCTACACATTGCGCTATTTCGGCGACGGCAAGCTGACCCAGGCCAATTTCCGGGACGCCATCCTGGCCGCGCGCAACGAGATTCAGCGCATCGCCCACCAATACCAGCGCGAAGAATGGCAGCTGGCGGTGGGCACCTCCGGCACCGCGCGTTCCCTGCGCGACGTGCTGGAAATCAACGACTGGAGCACGGCCGACATCACCTTGTCCGGCATGGAAAAGCTCAAGGCGCTGCTGATCCGCCAGGGCGGCATCGCCGCCATCGACGTCAACGGCCTCAAGGCCGACCGCGCGCCGGTGCTGGCCGGCGGCCTCGCCATCATGATCGCGGTGTTCCAGGAACTGGCCATCGACAAGATGACGGTGGCCGAAGGCGCTTTGCGCGACGGCGTGCTATACGATCTATTGGGCCGTCAGCGTGAAAAGGACATGCGCGATACCACCGTCACCCAGTTCAAGCGCCGCTACCATGTAGACACCGCCCAGGCCGAGCGCGTCACCGCGCTGGCCGAGCGCCTGTACCGGATGGTGGCCGGCGAGGACGTGGACCAGGCCATGCTCAAGCGCCTGCTGTGGGCGGCCAAGCTGCACGAGATCGGGCTGACCATCTCGCACACCGCCTATCACAAGCACTCTTCCTACATCCTGCAGCACGCCGACATGCCCGGCTTCTCCAAGCGCGAGCAGGCCACGCTGGCCGCCATCGTGCTGGGCCACCGCGGCGACATGGGCAAGATGCGGCAATACATGGAAGACTCCAGCCTGTGGCAGGCAGTGGTGTCGCTGCGGCTGGCGGTCTTGTTCCACCGCAGCCGCAACAGCATCGCGCTGCCGGAAATGCTGGACCTGCGCCAGCACGCCACCGGCTTCGCGCTGACGCTGAACAAGGTCTGGCTGAAGGGCAGCCCGCTGACGGCGAGTGGCTTCAAGCAGGAGATCGGCCAGTGGAAGAACGTCGGCTTCGTGCTCGACATCGTGCAAGTGTGATCCGCCCATGCGCCACGCCACGCTGAAAAAACGCATTCCCACGCTGGGCGAGGCGCCCGGTACCCTGCTGTCGGTGGGCGAGGCGAAATTGCCGGAAGCCTCGATCTCGCTGTTCGAATACGGCCCGGAGCAATTGCAGGAAACCGTGTTCCAGACCGTGGCCGAGGGCCTGGCCCACCAGCCCGGCGGCGGCGTCTTGTGGCTCAACGTCTACGGCCTGCACCAGCCCGAGGTGATGCGCGCCATCGGCCAGCGCTTTGGCCTGCATTCCCTGGTGCTGGAAGACATCATGAACGCGCGCCAGCGGCCCAAGGTGGAGGACTACGGCGATTATTTGTTCGTCGCCAGCCGGGTGTTCGACTACCACCAGCACAGTGAAAACGGCGCCGGGCGCTTGTTGTCCGATCAGATCTATCTGGTCATCGGCCGCCGTTTCGTGCTGAGCTTTCAGGAGCGCCCCACCGGCGTGTTCGAGGAGGTGCGGGAACGGCTGCGCCGCGGACGCGGCCTGCTGCGCCACAAGGACGCCGACTACCTGGGCTATTCCTTGCTGGACGCGATGATAGACGACTATTTCGGCGTGCTCACCGAGTTCAACGAAAAAGTGGAGCGCATGGACACCATGCTGCTGCGCGGACGCGATCAGGGCGTTTTGCTGCAGATCCAGAGGCTGAAGCGCGATTGCCTGAAGCTGCGCCGCGCGTTGATGCCGATGCGGGAAATGCTGATTTCGCTGAACCGCGGCGAGCATGGCTTTTTCAAGCCGGAGACCTTGGTCTATCTGCGCGACGCTTACGATCACACCATGCATGTGATCGAATCGCTGGAGATGTCGCGCGAGATGGTGGGCGACATGCTGGACCTCTACCTGTCCACCCAGTCCCATCGGCTCAACCTGCAAATGCGGGTGCTCACCGTCTTGACCATGATCTTCATGCCGCTGACGCTGATCGCCGGCATCTACGGCATGAACTTCGAATACATGCCGGAGCTGAAATGGCATTACGGCTATCACCTGGTGCTGGTGGCGA
This sequence comes from Chromobacterium sp. HL1, assembly GCF_057418835.1. Classification (NCBI taxonomy): domain Bacteria; kingdom Pseudomonadati; phylum Pseudomonadota; class Betaproteobacteria; order Neisseriales; family Chromobacteriaceae; genus Chromobacterium; species Chromobacterium sp. HL1. The sequence goes on along the minus strand of NZ_CP162399.1, from coordinate 3,638,917 downwards.
TGCTGGGCATCGCCGGCGGGCTGGGGTGGTTGTTCTGGAAGCGGCGCTGGCTCTGAGGCGCGGTCCCGCCTAGGCCGGACCAGGCCAGCGTATTCCCTGAGAAACGGCAGACGCCTGTACGGCGGCTGCCGTTTTTTTTCCGCCCGCGCGTTGCGCGCTTGAAAAGCGCGGCGAGTCCTCTTTCGGCCCAGCTTGCCTTGGGCTTTTCTCCTTCCCCTGAGGGGGATTTATTTTTATATGGAGTTTCCCAATAAAAATCCATTAATTTCGCATATTAATATTATGCGATTTTAAGATGATTACCTCATGGTTAGCATTTCATATAACCATATGACAATAAAATAGGATAAATCCTATATTTCATAAGTATTTGAAAACCTAAAATCCTCTTCAGATTGTTTGACAATCTTGGCATTGGCGTGTTTTCGCCATTCGAACGTCGCAGGCTTTGGTCTGCGGCTTTTTCAATCTGAGGGAGGTTTTGCATGAAATTGTTAAACAGCAAGCAAGGGAAATTCGTTTTGGCGGCGCTGGCCGCCTTTGCCGTCAGTCCGGTCTTTGCCGATACCCTTTCCGGCCAGATCGACTTTACCGGCCGAGTGATTTCCGATTCTTGCCGGCTCAGCTCGCCCAATGGCGACGCCAACAGCATCAAGGTGGACATGGGCACGGTGTCGGTGGAGGACATCGGCACGCTGGCCAATCCCAAGTTCACCGGCGCCGGCAGCCGGCAGGTGAACTTCAACATCATTTGCAAAACCGCCAGCAAAGTGACAATGAAGCTGGCCGGCGCGGCGCCGGAAGTGATGAGTGGCAACAACATCCTGCGCGTCAACAACGGCACCTCGTCTCCGGGCTTTGCCCGGGGCGTCGGCATCGCGGTGTTCGACAGCGCCGCGGTGGCCAACCCCTCCGCCTACAACCTGACCAGCGGCGTTCTTTTGCAGGAGGACCAGCCGGGTCAGCCCGATGATATCCGTCGCGTCAGTTTCGCCGCCGCCTATGTCGGCTCCGGCGGGGCCATGTCGCCCGGCATCGCCAACGCCAGCCTGCCGTTTACCCTGACTTACGACTAAAGCGCCGGCGCGGCGTCATCAGGCGTCCGCGCCATGCCGCGGCGCGGGACTGGCCGCGCTGCGCAGTCCCTTGAACAGGCTCTGCCAGGAGGGCGGCGCGCCGTCCTCCCTTTCCTCATCGCGTTCCCGGCCGCGTCAGCCGCCTTGGGACCATTGTTGGATATCTCGTGGCCTCACTCATGAAAATCATTCTGTTCCTCTCCCTGGCCTTGCTCATCAGTCCGGTTTGGGCCGGCATCGCGCTTAACGGCACCCGCGTCATCTTTGACGGCAATGACAAGGAGGCCTCCATCATCGTCAGCAATCTGGGCGAGGAGATCCTGGTCCAGTCCTGGTTGGAGTCGGCGGAAGGCCAGCCGGACGAACTGCCGTTCGCGGTGACGCCTCCGCTGGCGCGCTTGCCGCTTAAACAGCAGCAGTTGCTGCGGGTGTTGTACGAGGGCGCCGGAGCGGCGCCCGACCGGGAGTCGGTATTTTGGCTGAACGTGCAGGAAATCCCCCAGGCGGCGCGCGGAGACAATGTGCTGCAACTGGCGGTGCGCCAGCGCGTCAAGGTGTTCTTCCGGCCTCAGGGGCTGGGCAGCGATGCCGCCTTGCAAGCGCCGGAAGGCTTGCGCTGGAGCCTGCTCCAGGCCGACGGCAGGCCGGCCTTGCGCGTGGACAACCCCAGCCGCTATCACGTGACGGTGGTGGATTTGACACTCAAGGCCGGCGCCGGAGCGCAGGAGCTGGCGAGCGCCTATATGGTGGCGCCGGGCGGCAGCGGGCAATGGCCGCTGAAACCGTCCGCCGCCGGCAGCGCGCAACTGCGCTACGGCATCATCAACGACTTCGGCGGGCTCGTGGAGTACGAGGTCGCGCTCGAAGCCGGCCGGGAAGGCCGCCCTCAGCAGCGCCCCCAGGAACCTTGACCATGTCGCTTCCATCTTCCTCGGCCATCTGCCGGATCCCCTCCGTATAAAGCCCAATCATGCGCATACGTCCAAATCGTCAGCCCTGGAATAAAACCTCGATCCGACGCCGTTCCGCGCTGAAGCCCGGCTGCCTGGCCCTGTTGATGGCGCTGGCGGAACTGGCCCGGGCGGAGGCGGCGGAAGGAGAGGCGCAGTCCGCGCCCGTCTTGCTGGCCTTCAACACCAACTTCATCAACGGCTCCGGCCGGATGCCGGATTTGAGCGCGGTGCTCAGCGCCGGCAACGCCTTGCTGCCCGGCAACTATCGCGTGGACGTGCTGGTCAACGGCAATCTGACCGGCCGCCGCGACGTGCTGTTTCGCCAGGCGGCCAGCGGCAAGGTGGAAGCCTGCATCGACGCCGGCTTGCTGCAGGCGGCCGGCGTGCAGCTGCAAAGCCTGACGCCGCCCTTGTCCGCGGACGACCCGGCCTGCCTGGATCTGCCGGCGCTGATGGACCTGGCGGCGGCGGACTACGACGCCAATCGGCTGCAACTGAGCTTGAGCATTCCCCAGGCCTTTCTCAGCCGCGGCGCGCGCGGTTATATCGACCCGGCGCTCTGGGACGCCGGCGTGGCCGCCGCCTACGTCAACTACCAGTTCAACGGCAATGAGAGCCGCAGCAGCGAGCCGGGCGGGGTCAACCGCCGCAGCGCTTTCCTCGGCCTGCAAAACGGCGTTAATCTGGGCGCTTGGCGTTTGCGCAACGACAGCACCTTCAATTGGGCCGACGGCCAGTCCATGAGCGCGCGCAGCAACCGCAGCGTGTTGCAGCGCGACTTGATCGGCTGGAAAAGCCAGCTGGCGCTGGGCGAGCAATACGCCGACTCCACCTTGTTCGACAGCGTGCGTTTCCGAGGCGCGCAGCTGGCCAGCGACGACGCGATGCTGCCGGACGGCGAGCGCGGCTACGCGCCGGTGGTGCGCGGCCAGGCGCAGAGCAACGCAGTGGTGGAAGTCCGCCAGAACGGCTATACGCTGTACCGCGCCAATGTGCCGCCGGGGCCGTTCGAGCTGAGCGATATTTTCCCGTCCGGCTCCAACGGCGATCTGGAAATCATCGTCACCGAGGCCGACGGCAGCAAGCGGGTGACGCAGCAGTCCTTCTCCAGCCTGCCCCTGATGCTGCGCAAGGGCCGCTGGCGCTACAGCGCCGCCTTCGGCGAGTATCAGGGCAGCCAGGACGTGCATCCCAGCTTCGCCGCCGGCACCCTGGTCTACGGCGCGGGCGACGACAGCACGGTGGCGGTGGGCTTCCAGCTCACATCGAATTTTCAGGCCGTCAACCTGGGCGTGGGCGCCAACACCCCGCTGGGCGCGCTGTCCTTGGACTTCACCCAGTCTAACAGCCGGGTCAGGGGCGCGCGGCGGCAAGGGCAGAGCTTGAGACTGCTTTACGCCAAAACCTTTACCCGCACCCTGACCAACCTGACGCTGGCCGCGTATCGCTATTCGACCTCCGGCTATCGCAGTTTCAACGACCACGCCAACGATCTCGCCGGCAATAGCCAGGGACAGTTCGGCCGCAGCCGCTCGCGCATCGATCTGAGCACCCAGCAGGACCTGGGCCGCGAGCGGCGTTTCGGCAGCCTGTATCTGAACCTGAGCCAGCAAAGCTACTGGGGACAGAACGGCAGCAGCGGCAGCGTGGGCCTGGGCTACGGCAACAACTGGAAACTGCTGGGCTACAACTTCACCTTAAGCCGGAGCCGCGACAGCCGGCCCGGCGGCGTCAGCAGCAACCAGGTGATGCTGACCTTCACCGTGCCGCTGGGGCCCAAGCCGCGCTCGCCGCGGATGTACGCCAACCTGAGCCACACCTCCGGCAACGGCTCCACGCTGCAAACCGGGGTCAGCGGCCAGCTGGGCGAGAACACCACCTATTCCGTACAGCTTGGCCATGCCGGGCGCAACGGCAGCACCTCGGGCGGGCTCAGCGTCAACCACAACGCCGATTTCGTGCAATTGAGCGCGGCCTACAACGCGGCGCGTCATTACCAGTCTGCCAGCGTCGGCCTATCCGGCGCCATTGTCGCCCATGGCGGCGGCGTCAACCTGAGCCGTCCGGTGGGCGACACTTTCGCGCTCTTGCAAGTGGACGGCGTGACCGGACCGGCGCTGCGCACCGGCAACGGCGGCGAACTGGGGCGCAACGGCTACGCGGTGCAACCCTACGCGCAGCCCTACCGCGTCAACACCCTGAGCCTGGACACCCGGCAGCTGGGGGCCGACGTGGAACTGGACGATACGGTCAAGCTGGTGGTGCCGCGGCGCGGCGCCGTGGTCAAGGGCGTGTTCAAGGCCAGAAGCGGCCAGCGCGCCCAGTTCACCCTGTTGCGGCCGGACGGCGCTCCGGCGCCGTTTGGCGCCAGCGTGGAGGACGCCGACGGCAAACCGCTGGGCATCGTCGACCCCAGGGGCAAGGTGCTGGCCTTGCTGAAGCGGGAGACCGGCCGGCTGACGGTGAAATGGCGGGGCGGCCAGTGTATGGCCGATTACCGGCTGCCGCCGGCCAAGGCCGGCCGCTATTACCAGCGGCGGATTCTGAACTGCGGCTAGCCCGCGGGAGCGGGCCGACTTTGCAATATGATCGAGTGGAGCATCAGCGAATGAAGCACATAAAAATCTGGCGGAGCATCGGCGTCATGCTGCTGAGCTTCCTGCTTGGAGGCATGGCCAATGCGGGGCCTTGCGAGCCTACCGGCTCGATCCCCCGATTCAGTTTCGCGTTTAACCGGACCTTTACCTCGCCGGATGACAATGCGGCGGGGGCCTTGTATCCGAACGCTTATTTATGGGATTTGGGCAAGACGTATGTGGCGGGCTGCGCTTGTACTGGATCGACAATACCTTACAAGGTGTTCTACACCACCAGGACCGAGCTGACCCAGGGCGAGACCAGAACAGTCAATGGCGTGCCGCTGCAGTTTTATGCCTTGAACCGCAATCTGCAAGTGGGGGTGGAAATCTTTCTTGCCGGGGAGGTTCGACGGTATAAAGCGGTGCCGTGGGACAGTTTGAGCAATGAAATGACCGGCCAGCTACGCTGCGTAAATGGCGAGACGATAGGTTCGCGGCCCTTTGAAACCGGTAGCCTGGGACGGGTGCATTTGTTGATCAGCCGCCCCTTTGTCGGCACCTTGAATGTGCCGGAATTCAAAGTGCTGGATGTGTTCGGCGTGCGTGGCTACCCTACGGCGCTGGGCAGCTCTCCCATGGTCAGCCTGTTCATGAGCATGAGCGTGACGGTGCCGCAGAACTGTAAGTTGGCCGCGGGGCAGCAAACCACCATCGATTTCGGCCCCTTGATCGCCGCGCAACTGGCTCGCCCCGGCGCGGCCAGGCAAAGCGCGGTGAGTCGTACTTTCCAGATTCAATGCACCAATATTTCCGCCGGGGTCAAGATCAATCTGGCGCTGGAGGGACGGCCGCACGGCCGGGACGCGCGCTATCTGGAAACCACGCATCAGAATGTGGCGGTGGCGATGGAGAGCGCCGGCAAGCTGGTGCCGCCCAGCCTGCCTGGCGGGACGCCGGCGGGCGGGCAATTGATTCCGGTCGCGCTGGATTACGACAATCTGCGCGCCTTGTTCGGCTTGACCGCCTGGCCGGTGAAGATGGTGGAGAACCCGACGCCGGGCGGGTTCCAGGGAAGCGCCACTTTGAAATTCGATTTCGAGTAGCGGCGGCGTTCAGGGCCGGCTCAGCTCCACCGACCACTCCGGTCCGGAGCCGATGCCGCGCTTGGCGGCGTAGTTGTCCATATTCAGCGCCAGCGACACGTCCAGCAGGCTGTTCAGATAGACCAACGGCTGGCCGCTGGGCACTTCGCCGAAGGTGCGGCGATAAGGCGCCACCACCTCGTCCACCGGCTTGCCCTGCTTGAAGATACGCACTTTCACCGCGTCGCCGGGGCGGAAGCCCTGGGCTTCGAACAAGGTTTTGGGGATATTGGTCCACACATTGCCGTATTGCGGGTCCAGCACCGGGATCATGCCCTTGAGCCGTCCGTCGGCGGCTTCCGCGCGCTGGTACGACAGCTTGACCACGGCGGCGGCCGGCAGCGGCGGGCCCACGTCCTCGAAACGGATTTTGCCGGCGGCCAGCCGCGCGCCGGTGTAGGCGTAGACGTCGCGGCCATGGAAGGTGTAGGAGTCGGCCGAACCCTGCAAGCGGTTGGTTTTCTCGTCGATGCGGCGCAGTTCGGCCACGCCGTCGCGCTCGGCGATCAAGGTCAGCAGGCCGTTGTTGGGATTGACGAAGTAGCGGCCGTCCCGGGTCTTCAGCACCACGGACTGGCGCTCGGTGCCGACGCCCGGGTCCACCACCGACACGAACACCGTGCCCTTGGGCCAGTAGTTGGCGGTCTGGTACAGCCGGTAGGCGCCGCTCCAGATATCGTAATCGGGGATCTCGTGGGTCAGGTCGGACAGCGTCAGCTTGGGGTCCACCGAGTAGGCGACGCCGCGCATCGCCGACACCGCGCCGTCCTTGAGGCCGAAGTCCGTCATCAGCACCAGCGGCGCGTCCGCGCGCGCCAGCCCGGCCAGCAGCAGGCCGGCGGCCAGCCAGAGGCGGGCGTGTTTGAATAGCTTCATTCTTTTTCTCCTAAGTGTTTTTGTTTCCAGGCGCCTGCCAGCGCCGGGCTTGCTTAGCACCTGTCCACGATCTCGCGAGCTAAGGCGAGACAAGACGGAAACGAGCGAAAAAGCGGAATGTACAGGTGGTACATGAGCATTTTGAGTTCGTACTCACCGTGCAACGCTTCACTACGCGCAGCAGATCGTAAACAGCTTCTTACACCTCGTCCGAGCGCAGCCTCTGCACGCCGGCGGCCAGCATCTGCGCCCAGGCGCTACTCAGCGAGCCGTTCAGATTGATGCCGCGGCAGGCATCGTCCACCACCATGGTTTCCAGGCCGGCGGCGCGCGCGTCCAGCGCGCTCCAGGCCACGCAGTAGTCGGTGGCGAGCCCGGCCAGCCACACCCGCTTGACGCCGCGCTCGGCCAGGTAGCCGGCCAGGCCGGTGGGGGTTTGGCGATCCGCTTCGACAAAGGCGGAATAGCTGTCCAGCATCGGGTTGCAGCCCTTGCGGATGATCAGTTGGGCCTGGCTGGTGTCCAGCTCGGGGTGGAATGCCGCGCCATGGCTGCCGGCCACGCAGTGGTCCGGCCACAGCGTCTGCTCGCCATAAGGCAGCTGGATGCTGTCGAAAGGCTGCTTGCCGGCATGCCGGCTGGCGAAGGACACATGTTTGGCCGGATGCCAGTCCTGGGTCAGGATCACCCGATTGAAGAACTGCATCATGTGGTTGATCAGCGGCACGATCTGATCGCCGTCGGCCACCGCCAGTTCGCCGCCGGGACAAAAACTGTTTTGCACGTCCACCACGATCAAGGCGCAATCGTCGCCGTAGCGTTTCAGGGGCATAGCGTTTTCCTGCAAGGGTTCTCAGCCTATCTTGTTACCACGCGGCCGCCGGCGTGGTAAAGCCCGCCACGGAGACAAGAGTGAAAAAATGGTTTGCCACAAATACCCTATGGGGGTATATAATTCGGCTCAGGAGGTCATCATGACAGCAAGCACCGTGGATTTGCCGATTGAGGGCATGAGTTGCGCGGCCTGCGCCGCCAGGATTGAAAAACAGTTGAACCGGCTGGACGGAGTGGAGGCGGCGGTCAACTTCGCCAGCGAATCGGCCAAGGTCTCGTTCGACCCGGTCAAAACCCCGCCGCAAACCTTGGTGGACACCATCGCCAAGACCGGCTTCGCCGTGCCGCGCCGGCAGGCGGAGCTGGATATTCAGGGCATGACTTGCGCCGCCTGCGCCGGCCGCATCGAGAAGGTGTTGAACCGGCTGCCGGGCGTGTCCGCCCAGGTCAACTTCGCCAGCGAGAGCGCGCGCGTCGATTACGTGGCCGGGCTGGCCGACGAGGCGGCGCTGATCGCCGCGGTCAGCCGCGCCGGCTACCAGGCCGCGGCCAAGGCCGGGCCGGGCGACGACACCCTGGCGGCCGAGCATGCGCGCCGCTACCGGCGCGAGCGGCTGTGGTTCGCGTTTTCCGCTCTGTTGACGCTGCCCTTCGTCATTGAAATGGTGGCGATGTTCAGCGGCGGCCACCATGGCTGGCTGCCGCGTTACTGGCAGCTGGCCTTGGCCACGCCGGTGCAGTTCGTGGTTGGCTGGCGTTTCTACAAGGGTGCCTGGGCGGCGTTGCGCGGCGGCGGCGCCAATATGGACGTGCTGGTGGCCTTGGGCACCAGCATGGCCTGGCTGCTATCGGCGGTGGTGACGTTGTTGGGCCTGGAGGACCAGCATGTTTATTTTGAAGCCAGCGCCTCGGTGATCACCCTGGTGCTGCTGGGCAAGCTGCTGGAGGCGCGCGCCAAGGGCAAGACTTCGGCGGCGATCGAGGAGTTGATCCGGCTGGCGCCCAAGACCGCTCGCGTGGAGCGCGAGGACGGCCGGGTGGAAGAGGTGGCGGTCACCGCGCTGCGCCAGGGCGATGTGGTGGTGGTGCGCCACGGCGAAACCCTGCCGGTGGACGGCGAGGTGGTGGACGGCGCGGCGGCGCTGGACGAAAGCATGCTCACCGGTGAAAGCCTGCCGGTGGCCAAGCGGGTGGGCGACAGCGTCTACGCCGCCACCCGCAATCAGGACGGCATGCTTAAAGTGCGCGCCACCGGCGTGGGCGGCGACACCCAACTGGCCGAGATCGTGCGTCTGGTCAGCGCGGCCCAGGGCTCCAAGGCGCCGATCCAGCAATTGGCGGACGTGATTTCCGGCGTATTCGTGCCGGTGGTGGTGGGCATCAGCCTGCTGACCTTCGTCGTCACCGGCCTGTGGCTGCAGGACTGGTCGGCGGCGCTGATTCACGCGGTGGCGGTGTTGGTGATCGCCTGCCCGTGCGCCTTGGGCCTGGCCACGCCGACGGCGGTGATGGTGGGCGTGGGCAACGGCGCGCGGCGCGGCATTCTGTTCCGCAACGCCACCGCGCTGGAACTGGCCAGCCAGGTGGGGGTGTTGCTGGTGGACAAGACCGGCACGCTGACCGAGGGCAAGCCGCAAGTGAAACAAGTGCTGCCCTTGGCGGCGGACGCGGACCTGGTGCTGCAACTGGCCGCCAGCGTGGAGGCCGGTTCGGAACACCCGCTGGCGCGCGCCATCCTGCAGCAGGCGCAGCAGCAGGGCTTGCCCTTGCTGCCGGTCAGCGGCTTCGCCGCCCAGGTGGGGCAGGGGGTGCAGGCGGAGGTGGCCGGCCACGGCCTGGTGCGCGCCGGCGTGCCCGGCTGGCTGGGCGAGCAGGCGCTGTCCGCCGCCTTGCCCCTGCAGCAGGCGGGCAACACCGTGGTGGCGGTGGCGCGCGGCGAGGAACTGCTGGGCCTGTTGGCGATCGCCGACCGCATCCGGCCCAGTTCGGCCCAGGCGGTGGCGCAGTTGCAGGCCATGGGCATACGGGTGGCGATGCTGACCGGCGACAACCCGGCCACCGCCGCCGGCATCGCCGCGGAAGCGGGCATCCGCGATTACCGCGCCGAGGTGAAGCCGCAGGACAAGGCGGCGGAGGTGCGGCGCTGGCAGGCGCAGGGTTTCAAGGTGGCGATGATGGGCGACGGCGTCAACGACGCGCCGGCGCTGGCCGCCGCCGACGTCAGCCTGGCGATGGGCGCCGGCTCGGACGTGGCGATCGAGGCCGCCGACATCACGCTGATGCACGGCGACCTGATGCACGCGGTGGACGCGATCCGGCTGTCGCGCGCCAGCCTGCGCAAAATCCGGCAGAATCTGCTGTTCGCCTTCATCTACAACGTGATGGGGATACCGCTGGCGGCGCTGGGCATGTTGAACCCGGTGATCGCCGGCGCGGCGATGGCGATGAGTTCGGTATCGGTGGTGAGTAATTCGCTGTTGTTGCGGCGCTGGAAATAAGGCGGCATCGGCGCTAGCGAAGTTTTGAATTTTTTCAGGAGAAAGCAATGTCCGAATTGATCATGAAAGTGGATGGCATGACCTGCCAGGGTTGCGTGAAAAGCGTTAGCGGCGTGCTCAGCGGCATGGCCGGCGTCAGCGAGGCCGAGGTCAGCCTGGAGGCGAAGCAGGCCAAGGTGGTGTACGACGCGGAGATCGTGTCGCCGGAGGAGTTGGCGGCGGCGGTGGAGGACGCGGGCTTCGACGTGACGCGCTGAGCCTTAAACGGCGACTTAGCGGAACAGGGCATGGCTTGCGAGCCATGCCCTATTTCATTGTGCTCCATGGTGGGGCGTTGACTGAGCACCTGCGATTTTCAGAGGGGTGGACGTCGGCGGGCTGACGGCAATGTATTGTTTTTCAATGATCTTGCCGGCTTGACGGTTTAGGGGTGGGTGCCAGCATCAAGCTATACTTGGCTGGCAGAGGTCAATGATGACTGTCGAGAAAACCATAGGGAAAATGAGGACATCGGCGGGCAATATCAGTTTTGATGAACTTGTGACCGTGTGTGATGCCCTTTTCGGCAAAGGGCGGGTTAAGGGCAGCCATCATATCTACAAGATCCCAGGTGTGCCGGGCGGGGTTAATATTCAAGACAATGGCCACGGCAAAGCGAAAGCCTATCAGGTTAAGCAGGTGCTGAAAGCGATTGAGAAGATTGAAGGAGCGTAAGATGGATTATCGACACTACTCGTACCGGGTCGTCTGGTCGTCGGAAGACGAGGAGTATGTTGGGCTCTGCGACGAGTTTCCCTTGCTGTCGCACCTTGACAGTACTCAGGACAAGGCCTTGCATGGCATCGTCGCGCTGGTGAAAGACGTGTACGAGCATATGAAGGAAGAGCGCCAGCCTCTGCCGGAGCGTTTGAGCGCTTGAATCGACGCAGCTTCTCCCTCGCCCGCCGGCGGGTTTGTTTTATCCGCCGTCCCTTGGCGCTTCGTTTTTATGATTCCTCTTCCCCCAGCACGCCGAACTCCACCGGCGTCTTCACGTAAAACACCTTGATACCGGCGGCAGCGAGCGCGGCCAGCAGTCGTTCGGCCTCGTCGGCGCTGAGCGCCAGCGTGACTTCCTCGGGCTGGTCCGCCAGTTCGAAGAAGTGAGCGGAATGCAGCCGGCGGTGGCGGCCGTAACCTTCGCTGGCGGCAAACAGCGTGGCGCCGCGGACGCCCATCCGCCGCGCCTGTTGCAGTATCCATTCCGCCAAGGGCAGGCCGTCGTGGCTGTGGCCCTGCTGAGTGAAGAAAGAGAGTTGATAGCCTTGCATGGCGCGGGTCTCCTGCGGCTACAGTTCGATCACCATGCCTTCGCGCAGCGGGCAGACGCGCAGGCCGTTGGGGTATTCCGAGCGCAGCTGTTCCAGCAGGTGCTCGCGGCAGCCGGGGTCGATGTGGCTGATCCACAGATGGGTGTTGGCCGGCAGCTGCGGCAGGAAGGGCAGCAGCAGCAAGGGCGTCATATGGCCTTGGCGCGCGGCCTCGCCCTGGCGTTCGTCGGTGTAGGTCAGTTCGCAGATCACGTCGGTCAGCGAGGGCACATTGGACACCCATTGCCAGAAAGCCGGGCAGGGGCCGCTGTCGCCGCTGAAGGCCAGCGCGCGCCAACTGCCTTCTATCAGCCAGCCCAGCGCCGGCACGCTGTGATTGGCCGGCAGCGCGGTGGCCAGGCCTTCGCCCAGCGGCAGCGCGTAGCCGGGTTCCACCGCCTGCAGCCGCAGCCAGGGCTGCTCGACGCTGGGCTGGCGGGTGTAGTCCGGCCACAGCTCGCCGTTGAACAGGTGGGCGCGCAGCGCGTCCAGGGTTTCCTGCTGGCTGTAAACGGTGAGGCCGGGCCCGCGGCGGCTGGCGTGGACGTCGGCCAGCAGCGGCAGGCAGCCGCAGTGATCGGCGTGGCTGTGGGTGAGCAGCACCTGACGGATGGACAGCATTTCGTCCGGGCGCAGGCTGGTGACGCCGGTGCCGCAGTCTATCAGAGTGTCCTCGTCGATCAGGAAACTGGTGGTGTGGCCGGGATGGCCGATGCAGGCGGCGGCGCCGAGAATCTTGATGTGCATGGGTTTCTCCTGGTTGCGGCCGTTGACCGGCCTGGCCGGTCCGCCGCTGCAAACATGGAAACGATCCGCTGCCCGCCCCGCCTTGAGTGGGCGCCCGCGCCGTGAAGTCCGGCCGGCTTTAATCTATTCATTGTAGACAAGCCGGCGGACGCTTGCGCGGGACGGGATCAGCGCACGATGCCTACCGGGTAGAGGAAGCGGTTGCTGTCGGCGAACGGGGTCTGCTCATAGAACCAGTTAAGCCGGGCGTTGCGGTCCTTGGCGAACTTGGGGTCCTTGAGCCTGGCCTGGAAGGCCTGGCGCAGGGCCGGGCTTTCCGCCAGCATGCGCCGCGCCATCGGCTCCATCACATAGGCTTCCGGCGCTTCCGCCGAGGTGAGGTTGGCGTTGAAGAAGCCCCAGTGCAGGAAGGAATCCGGGCTGGCGGGCTCCAGCAGCAGCATCGCCAGCGTGCCCAGCGGCTGTTGCGGGTCCACCACCACGGAGCCGGCCGGATAGGTGACTTTGCGCTGCAGCGGGCTGGGCTTGCCGTCTATCAGCAAGCGGCCTTCATAGCCGGGGATCTTGTCGGCGGATTCGCGATCGGGCTCGAACGGGGTGCCCAGCTTGATGTCGTCCAGCCGATAGACGGTGACGTCCAGGGTTTCCGGCCGGCTCAGTTCGCGTAGCTGGATGCCGTGGGCGCGCAGGCGGGCGATCACCTCATGCCATTGCGCCGGCACCACATAGGCCTTGGGCCGCGCGGCGATCAGGTCCGGCACGGTCAGTGGGGTGATGGGCAGGCGGTAGTCGCGCGGCTGATTGCTCCAGCGCATGATTTTGTCGCCGGTGACGGGGGAGGGCACTTTGTCGAATTTGACGCCCTTGAAGTCCACCAGCTTGGGCTTGCCCTCGGCCTCCTTCCAGGTCAGCGTCACCGGGTCCGGCCGCGCGGCGCGGTCCTTGGCGATGGCGGCGCGCAGGCCGTCGTAATGTCGGGACACGCTGTCGAAGATGGCGCGGTAGAGCACGTAGTTGCCCAGCACTTGCTGCTTGTAGGGCTTGAGCGCGTGCAGTTCCACCAGGATGGCGGGGATGCCGCGCGCGTCCGCGTATTGGTTGGAGAAGCGCGCCAGGTCGCTGTAGTACGGGTAATAGCCCTTGTCGGGGTTCTCGTTGTCGTTCATCGAGATGCAGACATTGGGCTCGTGGCCGTAGCGGCGCAGCTCGCGGTAGACCTCGGGTGTCATCACCTGGTCCATCCAGCGGCTGGACGCGGGCGACCAGCCCTGGCCGTTATTGCAATAAGTGACGTCGTACTGGTAGTTGACGCCGTCGGTGCTGTGGGTGTCGATGAAGAAGTCCGGCTGGTAGTCGTCGAGCGCGCGCGCCACATTGCGGATTTCCGGGCTGTCCAGTTTGGTGAAATCGCGGTTCAGATTGAGGTTGCGGCCGTTGACGCGCCAACCGGTCTGTTCCGGCCCGTTCTGGTTGATGCGGCCGTATTTGCCGTAACGCATGTCGCCGTCCACGTTGACGGTGGGGACGAAGAGCAGGTTGACCTTGGACAGCAGCGCGTCGTCGCGGATCAGCAGGTCGCGGATCAGCATCAGTCCGGCGTCCTTGCCGTTGGCTTCGCCGGGGTGGATGCCGGCTTGCACATAGATCAGCGGCTTGCCGCTGGCGCGCAGGCCCTGCGGCGATTTATCGGCGGCGGCGGACACCACCGCCATCATCATGTCGCGGCCCTGGTCGGTTTTCTCCGTCATCGGGCTGAGCTTGAGCAGCGCCGGCTTGGCGGCGGCCAGCTTTTGCAGGTAGGCGATGGTTTCCGGATAGGCCGGCGTGTGCTTGAAGCCGCTGGCTTCCAGCGGGGTGGCCCAGGCGTCGTCCGCCTTGGCGGCGAAGCGCTGGCTGTCGCCCTGCCAGGGGATGTCCGGCGGCAACACCCGCTGGCGCGCGGCGGACAGGTATTGGCTGTCGTCTACATAGTCCGGCGCGGCCGGCATGGCGTGCGCGGGCGGGCTGAGGTGCAGGGCGGCGAAGGCGGAAACGATGGCGAAGCGTAGCGGCAAGTGCATGATGATGATCCTGATTGTCCGAGACCGAAATAGGCTACGCCCGGCGGCCCGGCGGACGCACGGGCTGTTGCGAGGCGGCTTGACGCGGATCAAGCGCTTGCTCGCCGCGTTTCCCGCCGGAGCGCATCCAGTTCAAATCCAAAAGCCGGAGCCCCGCGCTACAGGACTCCGACTCCTACGTTATTCTGCTCGATGAGGTCGGCTCCAGCTCCGGGGTGGTTTTCCCCGGGTTCAGGCCCGGGCCGGCAGGCTCCAGCGCTTGTCGCTCCAGCGGCCCAGCAACTGCAGGCCGCCGCAGACCAGGAAATAAGCCAGCGCGATGAAGGCGAAAATCTCCAGCGGGTAGACCTGCTCGCGGTTGTTGACCTGGGTGGCGACGAAGGTGAATTCGGCCACGCCCACCACATAGGCCAGCGAGCTGTCCTTGATCAGGGTGATCCACTGATTGACGAAGGAGGGCAGCATCATGCGCAGCGCCTGCGGCAGCACGATCAGCCGCAGCGTCTGCCAGCGGTCCAGCCCCAGCGACAGTCCGGCCGCCCATTGGCCGGGGCCGATGGCGGCGATGCCGGCCTGCACCGACTGGCTCAGATAGGCGGCGTTGATCAGCGCCAGCGCCAGCACCACGGTGAGCACGCCGGGGATGTCCACGCCAAACAGGATGGGCAGCAGGAAATAGCACCAGAAGATCAGCATCAGCACCGGGATGGCGCGCAGCAGCGCCACCAGCGCGCCCAGCGCGCGGCGCGGGCCGGGCCCGCCCATCACCAGGGCGATGCCGCCGGCCAGGCCCAGCAGGCTGGCCAGCACGCCGGCGGCGGCGCTGATGGCCAGGGTCAGCAGCAGGCCGCCGGGCTCGCCGTTGGCCAGATTGCCCCACAGCAGATAATCGAGATTGTCCTGAATCACCGGCGGCATCATCGCGGCGCCCTCCATGCCGGCTCGCCGCGCTGGCTCAGCGCCTGGGTCAGCAACACCAGCAGCAGATAGGCGGCGGTGGCGACGGCGAAGGCCTGGAAGGCGAGCAGGGTTTCGGTTTCCACCTGACGCGAGGTGTAGGACAGCTCGGCCACGCCTATGGCCATCGCCAAGGAGGTGTTCTTCACCACCGCGGTGTATTGGCCGACCAAGGGCCGGCGCGCCAGCGCCCAGGCCTGCGGCAGCACCACCCAGCGGAATTCCTGCCAGCCGTTCATGCCCAGCGCGCGCGCGGCCTGGCGCTGGCCGGCGGCGACGCCGCGCAGTCCGGCCTGCAGTTCGCCGCAGATGAAGCTGGCGCTGTACAGGGTCAGGCCCACCAGCGCGGCCAGGAATTCGAAGGACGGCCACGGCAAGGTCAGACCGCCCGGCAAGGGCAGGCTGCGCGGGGTGTTCAGCCACAGCATGGCGGCTTCAGGGAGCAGGCCGGCCACGCCGAAATACCACAGCAGCAATTGCACCATCAGCGGAGTGTTGCGGTGCAAGCTGACCCAGAGGCCGACGCCTCGGCCGAGCGCGCGCCAGCGCGACTCCAGCGCCGCGGTCAGCAGCATGCCGAGCGCGGTGGCGGCGGCGCAGACCAGCAGGGCCAGCCAGCCGGTGAGCAGCGCGCCCTTGAGCAGCCAGCCCAGGTAGTGGGGCTCCAGCCAGTGGTGGCCGAGCCAGGAGGGGGGATTCATTGCTTGCTGTCCTGTATTGCGATTGCGCTCCGCCTTTCAGCGCCGGCGGCGTCTGAAATGGCGAAACCGCCGGGCGCGCCCGGCGGCTGGGGATACGGATGGGAAAACGCGGGTCTTAGCTGGCTTCGCCGATCTTGAAGTCCCTAGGCAGCGGCGCTTTGGTGGCCGGGCCGAACCACTGATTGTAGATCTTGGCGGCCTGGCCGGATTTTTCCAGTTTCAGCAGGCTGTCGTTCACCGCTTTCAGCAGACGCGCCTCGCCCTTGGGCAGGCCGATGGCCTGGTATTCGCGGGTCAGGGTGAACGGCGCCAGTTCGAACTTGGCCTTGTCCGGCGCATTGGCCAGCAAGGCGGCCAGCTTGGAGCCGTCCTGGCTGATGGCCTGGACGTTGCCATTGCGCAGCGCGGTGAAGGCCAGCGGGGTGTCGTCGTAAGCCACCACGGTGGTTTTCGGGTATTTGTCGCGCAGATTCACTTCCTGGGTGGTGCCCTTGTCCACGCCCACGCGCAGGCCGGCCAGTTGTTCCGGCTTTTGCAGCGACCCCTTGCGGGCGATGAACTGCTGGCCGGAGGCAAAGTAGGGCAGGCTGAACGCCACTTGCTTCTTGCGCTCGTCGGTGACGGTGAAGTTGGCGGCCACCAGATCGGCCTTGCCGGACACCAAGAGCGGCACGCGGTTGGCCGGATTGGTGGGGATCAGGCTGAGTTTTACGCCCAGTTTCTTGGCGATGTGTTGGGCCACGTCCACGTCCAGGCCGGAAATCTGACGGGTCTTGGCGTCGAGGAAGCCGAAGGGCGGGTTGCTGTCGAAGGCGGCGACGCGCAGCACGCCGGCTTTCTTGATGTCGTCCAGACGGTCGGCCCAGGCGGCGGTGGCGGTGGCGCTCAAGGCGATGGCCAATGCGATGGCGTGTTTCATGATGATGCCCCTAGTCTGAAGACGCGCCGCGGGTTTCGATCGCGCCTGTTGGCGGCGCGGTTTCAGAAGATGCCGGCGCATCGTGATTCTGAGAAATTTCCTGCCATGGATAAACCCATGACATGCGATGAGCTGATGCTAAGGCATCTTGCAAATTCTTGGAAATTATTAAAAATTAGTCTTATATATTAATTTGTTTTGATTGTGTGATTTTCCTCATTGGAACAATGCCTTGTTCGCATTGAGGCCGCGGCGGCGGCGGGCCGGTATTTTTGTTCTAGGTAGGATTGCCAAACAATTTCCTTTGCCGCGCTTTTCTGCAATCGGCATAATCGCGTTTTCCGTGCGTTCCCCATTGGCGGACGCGTCGACGGATTTGCAACTTTTCTTGACGACTGTGATGACTGGCGCGAAAGCGCGTCGGGACGAAGCAGACGAGCCGAAGCCGAAATGCCCAGCATCTATCAACTCAAATCCCGTTTTCAGGACCTGCTGCGCCCCTTGCTGCGCGGCCTGGTTTCCCTTGGCGTCACCGCCAACCACGTCACGCTCGGCGCCATGC
This sequence comes from Chromobacterium sp. HL1, assembly GCF_057418835.1. Classification (NCBI taxonomy): domain Bacteria; kingdom Pseudomonadati; phylum Pseudomonadota; class Betaproteobacteria; order Neisseriales; family Chromobacteriaceae; genus Chromobacterium; species Chromobacterium sp. HL1. The sequence goes on along the minus strand of NZ_CP162399.1, from coordinate 3,621,664 downwards.
TGGCCTCCATCGCCTACGGCGGCTGGCTGGCCTGCCGGCCGGATCAGGCCTTGCCCTGGCTGCTGCTGCCCGTCTTCCTGTTCCTGCGCATGGCCTTGAACGCCATCGACGGCATGCTGGCGCGCGAGCACGGCCAGAAGTCGCGGCTGGGCGGCATTCTCAACGAGGTGGGCGACGTGGTGTCCGACGCGGCGCTCTATCTGCCCTTCGCCCTGCTGCTGGCCCAGCCTGCCTGGGCGGTGCTGGCGGTGTCGTTGGCGCTGCTGACCGAGTTCGTCGGCGTGCTGGGCCCTAGCCTTGGCGCGAGCCGGCGCTACGACGGGCCGATGGGCAAGAGCGACCGCGCCTTTGTTTACGGCGCCTTCGCGCTGCTGCTGGGCCTGTGGCCGCAGGCGGCGGCCTGGGGCGGCTGGGTGTTTGGATTGAGCGCCGCCTTGATGGCGCTGACCTGCGTCAACCGGGCGCGGGCCATTTTGAAAGAGGGCGAAGATGTTTAAACCGCTGTTGCCGCAAGCATTGATCTGGGCGCTGGGCGCCGTATTCGCACTGCTGGTGATCGCCAGCGTCGCCATCCGCGTGCTGGAGAGCCGCTCGCCGCAGAAGAACTGGCTGGAATTGAAGCTGCGCATCCGTACCTGGTGGTGGATCGTCGCCTGCTTCTCGCTGACCTTGCTGGGCAATGTGCCGCTGGCGCTGGTGGTGTTCGCGCTGATCAGCTTCCTGGCGCTGAAGGAATACCTGACGCTGTGCGCCACCCGCACCGCCGATCACGTGGTGCTGTTCTGGGCCTATCTGAGCATCCCGCTGCAGTATTACTGGCTGGGGGTTCACTGGTACGGCATGTTCATCATTTTCATCCCGGTCTACATCTTCCTGTTCCTGCCGATGCGCATGGTGCTGATCGGTGAGACCCAGGGCTTTCTCAAGGCCGCCGCCTCGCTGCAATGGGGTTTGATGATCTGCGTGTTCTGCCTGAGCCATATGGCCGCGGTGCTGACCCTGCCCCAACTGACGCATATCGGCGAACCGGCCCAGGGCGCGATGCTGCTGTTCTACCTGGTGGCGCTGACCCAGCTCAACGACGTGGCGCAATACCTGTGGGGCAAGGCCTTCGGCCGGCGCAAGGTGGCGCCCAAGGTATCGCCCAACAAGACGCTGGAGGGCTTCCTCGGCGGCGCGCTGACCACCTGCCTGCTGGGCTGGTTGCTGGGGCCGCTGCTGACGCCGTTCTCGCCGCTGCACGCGGCGCTGGCCGGCCTGCTGATCGGGGTGATGGGCTTTATCGGCGACATCGTGATTTCCGCGGTGAAGCGCGACATCGGGGTCAAGGACTCCGGCCGCCTGTTGCCCGGCCACGGCGGGGTGCTGGACAGGCTGGATTCGCTGACCTATACCGCGCCGCTGTTCTTCCACTATGTCCATTACTTGTACTTCTGAGCCGATGATGAGCCGATTGCTGCGCATTCTGTTCGTACTGCTGCTGGCCCGGCCGGTGGTGCGTCTGTGGCTGGGGGTGACGGTGCGCCACCAGGAACGGCTGCCCTTGCGCGGCCCGGCCATCGTGGTGGCCAACCACAACAGCCACCTGGACATCCTGGCGCTGTACAGCCTGTTTCCGCTGGGCCGCATCCCCGAGGTGCAGCCGGCGGCGGCGGCGGATTACTTCCTGAAGAACCGCCTGTTCGCCTGGTTCGCCACCCAGGTGGTGGGCATCATCCCGGTGGTGCGCGGGGGCGTGGCCAAGGGTCTGGACCCGCTGGAAGGCTGCCGCGAGGCGCTGCGCCAGGGCCGCATCCTGATCCTGTTTCCGGAAGGCTCGCGCGGCGAGCCCGAGGTGCTGTCCGAGATCAAGTCCGGCATCTGGTATCTGAGCCGGGATTTCCCCGAGGTGCCGGTGGTGCCGGTCTATCTGCACGGCCTGGGCCGGGCGATGGGGCGCGGTCAATGGCTGCCGGTGCCCTTCTTCGTCGACATCGCCGTTGGTCGGCCGTTACAGTGGCTGGAAGAGAAAACGGCTTTCCGCGACCGTATCCGCGAAGCCTTGTTGTACTTGAAGCAAAAAACGCTGCCCGCCGCGCCGGCGGAGCAGGAGGGCTGAGACGTCGCCGTCCGCCCCTTGGCGGGCTTGGGGGAGACGCCCTATTGCGGCAGCCGGCCATGGCTGGCAATCTGAACGGGCGATGTTCGTGGACGTCGCCTGGCGAGGCAGGCTGGAACAATAAGAAGATTCGATGTGTGGGAAGAGGAGAAACGTGATGAGCAAGAAAGGGTGGTATCTCGGCTCCTTGTGCATGGCCGCGGCCGCTTGCGCGGTGGCTTTGCTGGGCATGGCGTTGGCGGACGCCGGTTCGGCGGCGTGGCCGTTCGTCTTGGCCAAGGGGCTGGCTTTCGCCGCGCTGGCGATGTTTCTCTGCGGCCTGGCCGCGTGCAGGGAAGCTCGATAGACGTGGGGTGAGGGCGCTAGACGACGGGGCGGCAGGCTTAGGCTTGCCGCCCCGTCCTCGTTTCAGCCCATGCGCCGGCGCAGCGCGCGGCTCAGCTGTTCCACGCCCCAGGACAGCGCCACCATCGCCAGGATGACGGCCGAGGCGGCTTGTTGTTGGAACAGCGACAGCGCCAGATACAGCTGCTGGCCCAGGCCGCCGGCGCCGACGATGCCGAGCACGGTGGCGATGCGGATATTGTTTTCCCAGCGGTACAGCGTATAGGCCAGCCATTGGCTGGCCACCATGGGCAGCGGCCCGTAGCAGAAGGCGGCGATGCGGCCCGCGCCGGCGTTGAGCAGCGCCTGTTCCGCTTGCGGCGGCGCGTTTTCCAGCGTTTCCGCGAACAGACGGCCCAGCACGCCGGCGGTGTGCAGCGCCAGCGCCAGCACCCCGGCGGCCGGCCCCAGGCCCAGCGCCAATACCGCCAGCGCCGCCCACAGCAGATCCGGAATGCCGCGCAGCATATTCAGCAACAGCCGCGTCGCGCGCTTGGCGGCTGTGCCCAGCCGGCCGGCGGCCGGCAGCGCCAGCGGCATGGCCAGCAAGGCGGCCAGCACCGTGCCCAGCGCCGACATCGCCAAGGTTTCCACCACGCCTTGTCCCAATGGCCGCAAGTTTGGGGCGGAGAGGTCCGGCGGCAGGAATTCCATGGCGAAGCGCGGCAGGCCGCGCCAATCAAAGCCGTTGGCGCGCCAATCCGGCCACAGCCAGCACAGGCTGAACGCGGTCAGCGCGCCGCCGGCCAGCAATAGGCGGCGTCCGCCGCCGTCGCGCTCCAGCGCGCGCCGCGACCAGCGGCTGACGCCCTCGCTCAAGCCCACCAGCAGCAGGAATACCAGGAGCAGGGCGCCGACCTCGCCGCCGTTGAGCATTTTCAGGCTGCTGTCCAGCAATTGGCCGATGCCGCCGGCGCCGACGAAGCCCATCACCGCCGATGCGCGGATCGCGCATTCCCAGCGGTAAACGCTGTAGCTGATCAATTCCGGCAGGGCCTGAGGCCACAGCGCCCAGCACAGCCGTTGCCAGCGGCTGGCCCCGGCCGCTGCCAGCGCCTGGGCCGGCGCGCGCGGCTGGGATTCCAGGATCTCCGCGTAAACCTTGCCCAGCATGCCGCCGTAGGCCAGGCCCAAGGCCAGCACCGCCGGCAGACTGCCCAGGCCGGCGGCGCGGACGAAGAGCAGCGCCCAGACGATGTCCGGCACGCCGCGCAGCCACACCATCAGCCCGCGCAGCAGGCTTTGCGCGGCCAGGACGGTGCGGCGCGGCCGGACCGCGGTGAGCTGGTGATCGTCCAGCGCGCGGCTGGTGGCGAAGGCCAGCGGCGCGCCCAGCAGCATGGCCAGGCACAGGCCGGCGCTGGCCACCGCCAGCGTGGTGGCGGTTTCCTTGGCCACTTCTTTCAGAAAATCACCGTCGTGGGCCGGCGGCAGAAAGCCGGCGGCGAAACGCGCCAGGCTGAGCCAGGTGTCGCCGTTGAACAGAGTGCTCAGCGTGAACTGGGTCAGCGGCAGCGTCGGCAGCAGCAAGGCCAGGGTCAGCAGCAGCCAGCCCAGCCGCGTGCGGGCGGCCGGGTCGCGCGGCGCGGGTCTCAGCATTGCAGGCCTCTGAGCGCGGCGGGCGCTGCCGGCTCTGCCGCGGTCTCGGGCATCTCGCCGGCGTAGAGCTCGGCCAGCAGCTGGGTATGGACTTGCTCGCGCGGCAGATCGAAGGCGACGGCGCCGTCGCGCAGGCCGATGATGCGCGGGAAATGCGCCAGCGCCAGCTGTACCGAGTGAAGGCTGGCCAGCAGGGTGGCGCGGCGGGCGCGGGCGTCCTCGCACAGCAGGCGTATGCTGTCGTTGGCCAGCTTGGGGTCCAGCGCCGACACCGGCTCGTCGGCCAGCATCAGGTCTGGCCGCTGGTACAGCGCGCGGGCGATGCCGACGCGCTGACGCTGTCCGCCGGACAGCTGATCGCAGCGCTGCCATAGTTTGTCGGCCAGACCCAGCCGTTCCAGCTCGGCGGCGACGCCGGCGGCGTCGTCCGGCCACAGCAGGCGGCGCAAGGCCGCCAGTTCGCCGCCCTGGCCCAGCCGGCCGGCGGCCACCGCGTGGATCACGCGCTGGCGCGGCGGCAGCGGCGGCGTCTGGTAGACGCTGCCTATGCGCGCGCGCAGCGCGCGCAAGGCGCGGCGCGGCAAGCGCCAGGGATCGGCGTCCAGCAGCCGGACCGCGCCGCAGTCCGGGCGCAGGCCGGTGTTGGCCAGCAAGAGCAGGGTGCTTTTGCCGGCGCCGGACGGGCCGATCAGGGCCGCCTGCTCGCCGGCGGCAAGCTGCAGATCGATGCCGCGCAGGATGACGGCGCCGTCCAGGCTCAGGCCGACGCCACGCAGCTCCAGGCTCATTTCAGCAGCCCGGCGGCCGCGGCGGCGGCTTCGATGCCCTTATAGTTGTCCGGCTTGGTGGGGATGAAGCGGCTGGCGCGTTGCAGATCCAGCACGGCTTTCTGATCCGGGTTCTTGGCGTCCAGCTTGAGGAAGGCCTGGCGGATCTTGTCCTGCAAGCCCTTGTCCATGCTGCCGCGCACCGTCCAGTTGTAGTCGTAGTAGGCCGGGGTGGTGGCGATCACGCGCACCTTGGCGGTATCCACCTTCTTGCTTTCCACCAGCTTCTGCCACACCGAGCTGTTCAACACGCCGGCCTCCACCTTGCCGGCGGCCACCCAGGCCACGGTGGCGTCGTGAGCACCGGAATAGGCGACGTTCTTGAAGAAGCTTTCCGGCTTGAGGCCGTCCTTCTGCATGAAATAGCGCGGCATCAGGTGGCCGGAGGTGGAGGAGGCGGAACCGAAGGCGAAGCTGTCGCCCTTCAGCTCCTTCAGGCTCTTGGCCGGGCCGCTGGTGATGAAGGTGGAGGTGAACTTGCTGTCCTCCTCGCGCTGCACCAGCGGCACCACCTTGCCGCGCTGGCTGGCCTGCACATAGGTGAAGCCGCCCAGCCAGGCCATGTCCAGCTTGTCCGAGGTCAGCGCGGTGACCACGCCGGCGTAGTCCGACACCGGCACGAACTGCACCGGGATGCCCAGCTCTTTTTCCAGGTATTGGCCGAGCGGCGCGAACTTGCGCTGCAGCTCGGTGGGGGACTCGTCCGGGATGGCGGAGACCTTGAGCACGGTCGGGGCTGCGTTGGTCAGGGCGGCGGCGGCCAGCAGCGCGCCGGCCAGCGTCAGTTTGATGGCGGTCATGGCAGTGTTTTCCTCTATTGCGGACGAAAAGCCGCAAGGGCTGGCGCCGGCGGGCCGGCGATTCAAAAAGGCCAGTCATTAAGACTGGCCTTGAAGCGGCGGACTAAAAACCGCCGCGTATAGCAAGCATTCTAGCCTAGCCCGGCTCAGGCCGCCTTGCGCTTGCCGAACAGGTAGAACAGCGCCAGGCCGATCACGATCATCGGCAGGCTCAGCCACTGGCCCATGCTGATCACGTCGGACTGGCCGAAGATGCCGGCGTCCGGAGTGCGGAAGTATTCGCTGCCGAAGCGCGCCAGGCCGTAGCCGATCAGGAACAGCGCCGACACCTGGCCGCGCGCGCGGGTCTTGGCGCTGAAGCACCACAGCAGCGCGAACAGCGCCAGGCCTTCCAGCGCGAACTCGTACAGCTGCGACGGATGACGCGGCAGGCCGCCGTAGTTGAGCAGGGTTACCATCAGGTCGGACGATTGCTGCGCCTGGATCAGATCGTCCATCTTGGCCTGCGGAAACAGCATCGCCCACGGCAGTTGGGGATCGGCCACCCGGCCCCACAGCTCGCCGTTGATGAAGTTGCCGATGCGGCCGGCGGCCAGGCCCAGCGGCACCAGCGGCGCGATGAAGTCGGTGACTTCCCAGAAGCTGCGGCCGTGCTTGCGCGCAAACAGCGCCACACCGATCAGCACGCCGATGAAACCGCCGTGGAAGGACATGCCGCCTTTCCACACCATCAGAATCTCCAGCGGATGACTAAAATAATAGCCGGGCTGGTAGAACAGCACCTCGCCCAGGCGGCCGCCCAGCACCACGCCGACGGCGCCGTACATCAGCAGATCGTCCAGCAGTTTGGAGGTGAGGAAAGCGTGGCCGCGCTTGATGCGGTAGTTGCCCAGGATCAGGAAGCTGGCGAAGCCCAGCAAGTACATCAGGCCGTACCAATGAATGGCCAACGGGCCCAGCTGGATGGCCACGGGGTCGAACTGCGGATGAATGATCATTTGTCAGCCGTGTGCGTTTGCGGTAAAAGAATGTGGACGGATTATATGGGAAAGCGTTCCCACGCGTCGCGCGGCCCACCCGCCGCCCGACGCATTTTTGCCTTGAGCTCCCCGGCACCCGGAGCCAGGCGGCCCGGCCTTAAAGCAGGCCAGGCCCGGAGCGCCTTTCCCCTCATGTAGAAATTAAGGAATCAGCAATGCCCCAATACCGCTCCCGCACTTCCACCGCCGGCCGCAATATGGCGGGTGCCCGCGCTCTATGGCGCGCCACCGGCATGAAGGACGACGACTTCGGCAAACCCATCATCGCCATCGCCAACAGCTTCACCCAGTTCGTGCCCGGGCACGTGCACCTGCACAATATGGGTCAACTGGTGGCGCGGGAAATCGAACGCGCCGGCGGCGTGGCCAAGGAATTCAACACCATCGCCATCGACGACGGCATCGCCATGGGCCACGGCGGCATGCTCTACAGCCTGCCCAGCCGCGACCTGATCGCCGACAGCGTGGAATACATGGTCAACGCCCACTGCGCCGACGCGCTGGTGTGCATCTCCAACTGCGACAAGATCACCCCCGGCATGCTGATGGCGGCGATGCGCCTGAACATCCCGGTGGTGTTCGTCTCCGGCGGCCCGATGGAAGCCGGCAAGGTGCAGTGGGGCAACGACATCCGCAAGCTGGACCTGGTGGACGCGATGGTGGAAGCCGCCAACAGCGCGGTGTCCAACGAGGACGTCGAGCGCGTGGAGCGCTCCGCCTGTCCCACCTGCGGCTCCTGCTCCGGCATGTTCACCGCCAACTCCATGAACTGCCTGACCGAGGCCTTGGGCCTGTCCCTGCCCGGCAACGGCAGCCTGGTGGCCACGCACGCGGACCGCAAGGAATTGTTCCTGCGCGCCGGCCGTCTGATCGTGGATATCACCAAGCGCCATTACGAACAGGACGACGCCAGCTTGCTGCCGCGCGCCATCGCCTCCAAGGCCGCGTTCGAGAACGCGATGAGCCTGGACGTGGCCATGGGCGGCTCCACCAATACCGTGCTGCACCTGCTGGCGGCGGCGCAGGAAGCCGGCGTGGACTTCAAGATGGCGGACATCGACCGCATTTCGCGCTCGGTGCCGTGTCTGGCCAAGGTGGCGCCGGCCACCCAGAAATACCATATGGAAGACGTGCACCGCGCCGGCGGCGTGGTGGCCATCCTGGCCGAGCTGGACCGCGCCGGCCTGATCCGCCGCGAAGTGCCCACCGTGCACAGCGCCACGCTGGGCGAAGCGCTGGAAGCCTGGGACATCTGCCGCCACGGCGAAGACAGCGAAGCGCGGCGCTTCTACCGCGCGGCGCCGGGCGGCGTGCCCACCACCATCGCCTTCTCGCAGTCCATGCGTTACCCGACGGTGGACGACGACCGCGCCGAGGGCTGCATCCGCGACCGCGAGCACGCTTATTCCCAGGACGGCGGCCTGGCCGTGCTGTCCGGCAATATCGCCGAGCGCGGCTGCATCGTCAAAACCGCCGGCGTCGACGACTCCATCCTCAAATTCAACGGCCGCGCCCGCATCTTCGAAAGCCAGGACGCGGCGGTGGAGGCCATCCTGGCCGACCGCATCGTGGCCGGCGACGTGGTGGTGATCCGCTACGAAGGCCCCAAGGGCGGCCCGGGCATGCAGGAAATGCTCTATCCCACCAGCTATCTGAAATCCAAGGGCCTGGGCAAGGAGTGCGCCTTGCTGACCGACGGCCGCTTCTCCGGCGGCACCTCTGGTCTGTCCATCGGCCATGTGTCGCCGGAAGCGGCCGAGGGCGGCGCCATCGGCCTGGTGGAAGAGGGCGACCGCATCGAGATCGACATCCCCGGCCGCTCCATCCGTCTGGCGATCAGCGATGAAACGCTGGCGGCGCGGCGCACGGCGATGGAAGCCAAGGGCCGCGACGCCTGGAAACCGCTGGGCCGCGACCGCGTGGTCAGCCCGGCCTTGCGCGCCTACGCGGCGATGACCACCAGCGCCGACACCGGCGCGGTGCGCGACGTGACGCAAGTCGAACGCCGTTGATATTTGTCATATTTCCTTAACCGGTTTCCGGATAGGATTCGGGCCGTGCGGTTTTTTGCCGCGCGGCCCATTGTTTTTTGGGGCGCAGCAACCATCTGCTCCTCATTCGTCCGCCGCCGCTTTCCACTGGCGCGGCCCCGTCTCTCCCCAGCCTCCTGGTTTTCGGCGGCGTCTTAGTCTTGTTCATTTGTTTTCGAATCCAACAGTTCCTTCCCGCTTGTTTTCCTAAATTTTCACAAACGAAATCCGTTCTAATGCCATTAATCATATACTTGGTCTGTTTAAATCTAAATGGCATTGCTTGGGACTAAGATTCGGCTGGGGCGGGGCAGGGGCGAGATGGGGGTGAAGAAGAAAACGGAGACACTGATCGGTGCCGGCAGGCAAGTTCCCTAGCTACATGGATTTTAATAATTCTATTGATTTAACAGAAGCTTAGCGTTTGCTTAGCATGGGGCGTCGCCGGAAAAAGGCAAAAAAAATGCGCGGTACCGTTAGGTCCGCGCCAAGTCTACAAAGGAGAAATAGAGGAGAAACTATCAAGAAGCAATTGCTGCATCTCAACGAGAACGAATTATCCAGATTGCGGTATCGAGTGTCAACATGTTGTTTTTCGCAAATGTGTGAAATTATAATTTTCTGTCGCGCATCTGGTACATCGCGGCCGAGGCCGTCGCTGTCGCGGCGCACCATGGCTGTCGCAGCTGTGCCAAAATAGCGGTTTTCCGATTGCCGCAGGATTCCCCTTCATGGACGCCGTACGCCACACCCTTCCCGATCCGCGCCAGTACCACCCGCAAGTGGCGCTGACCAATATGCTGATCCACAACGCCCAGTCGGCGTTGAACGCCAAGACCGAGTCCGATCGGGAAATGTGGTTCTCCGCGGTGCGCGACGCGATGGCCGAGATGCTGGCGCGCGGCGAACTGCTGTCCATCTCGGTGGCGCTGGCCATGGTGCCGTCTCAGCAATGCTATCAACTGGTGTGGGACGCGCTGCGCGACGCGGTGGAAAACACCGGCGGCGGCCGCGCCATCGTCTTCGCCATGCCGCTGGTGCTGGTGGCCGGCAGCAAGAACCAGACCACGCTGCCGGGCGAGATCGCAGATGTGGCCGGCCTGAACCAATTGCTGCGCGAGCACGGCGTGTTCGCCGCCGACGCCGACGTCGCCCTGGGCGGCGCGCTGCTGCACCCGGACAGCGTGGTGGGGCTGGACTCCGCCCAGCTCTATAAGCTGAACCGCGATCCGGCCCATGCGCGCGCGCTGCTGCCGCAACAGCCGGCGCCGGTCACGGTGAAGGAAGAGGGCGTGTTCCTGCGCTACCTGCTGGGCGTCGCGATCCAGCCGGAAGGCGCCGAGCCGCCGCTGCGCCTGGGCGGCGCGGTGGGCGCTTGGGGCATGCCGCTGATGAAATTCCTGGGCGAGCAATTGAAGGCCGACGGCGTGACGCTCTTCCCCATCGCCCGCCCGCCGATGCCGGCGATGCAGGCGATGGTGGCCGGCAACTACGCTCGCTTCGAGGTGGCGATGCAGGTGTTCGCCAGCAGCCAGATCCGCAGACTGCGCGAACTGAACAAGGAGCCGGTGGCCATCCTGTCCGCCCACGACAACGGCGAATTGCACATCACCCTGTCCGCCGAAGGCGACGAACGCAATTGGGAAGCCTTCGTCTGGCCGCTGGCGGCGCTGGACACTGTGCCGCTGATCGAGGAAAGCTTCCGTGAACTGATGGCGGAATGCCATGTGCGCGAAGTGCATGTGCTGGCGGAGCTGCATCCGGACAGCAAGGACGGCGTGCCGCTGTTCTTCACCGCCGACGATTTGTAAGCCTCGTCCCGCCTTGTCCGGTGATCACGCCCCGCCTCGAGCGGGGCTTTGCCATTGCGCTTATCGTTAGCCGCTAACGGCAATCCGCCCACGGCGCGACGGCCAGCCGCGCCGCCAGGTAGTCGATCAAGGCCTGCACCCGCGCCGGCCGGCTGCGGCCCGGCGGCGTCAGGATGTAGAGCGCGATCGGGTCCACCTGCCAATCCATCATCACGGTTTCCAGCTCGCCGGCCTGCAAGTCCCGCCAGGCCAGAAACTCCGGCTGCAAGGCCAGGCCCAGGCCGGCGCGCAGCGCCGGCGTCAGCGCCTCGGCGTTGTTGACCCGCAGCGACGTAGGCATTTCCAGCGCGAATTCGCCTTGCTCCGCGTGGCGAAAGCGCCAGAACTCGCCGCCGGGCGCGTTGCTGTACAACAGCGCGCGATGCGCGGACAGCTCGCGGGGATGGCTGGGCCGGCCGTGGCGCGCAAAATACGCCGGCGAGCCCACCAGCAGGATGCGCACCGCGCACAGGCGACGCGCCAGCAGGCTGGAGTCGGCCAGCGAGGCGATGCGCAGCGCCAGGTCCAGGCGCTTGGCCACCAGGTCCACTTGCTCGTCGCTGAAATGGAAATCCAGCTCCACTTCCGGATGCCGCGCCATGAACTCCGGCAGCAGCGGCGCCAAATGAGACAGCCCGAAAGACATCGGCGCAGTCACCCGCACCGGCCCGCGCAAGCTGGAGGATTGCTCGGCGATGTCCGCCTCCACCGCCTCGCCTTCCGCCAGGATGCGGCTGGCCCGCTCCAGCGCGGCGTGGCCGGCCTCGGTCAAGGACAGCCGCCGCGAGCTGCGGTGCAACAGCATGGTTTTCATCCGGGCTTCCAGGCGGGAAATCGCCTTGGACACCGTGGCCTGGGACAGCGTCAGCTCCGCGGCGGCGCGCGCGAAGGAGCCGCATTCCGCCACCTTGGCGAAAATCGCCCAGGCTTCCAGATCGGGCAGTCGTTTCATAAATAGGCAGGAGTTGGATAGATTGATTCCAATTTTAGCGTTTAAAAATCAGTATGGCGCATTGATTGCATCAAAAATGGAAAGAATGCTATTCGATCCCTCGGCTTATCAGCCCCTGGCCCGCTGCGTATAGTGGCTGCATCGGACGCGTCGCCGCGCAGGCGGCGCCTCGCCACAATATCGGAGGACCATATGATCGAGCATCGTCCCTTCGCCGCCTTGGGCGGCGCCCATCATGGCTGGCTGGACGCCAAGCACCATTTCTCCTTTGCCGAATACCACGACCCGGCACGCATGCACTGGGGCGCGCTGCGAGTGTGGAACGACGACGTCATCGCGCCGGGCACCGGCTTCCCGCCGCATCCGCACGCGGACATGGAAATCGTCACCTATGTCCGCGAAGGCGCGATCAGCCACCGCGACAATCTGGGCAACCAGGGCCGCACCGAGGCCGGCGACGTGCAAGTGATGAGCGCCGGCCGCGGCATCGTGCATTCTGAATACAATCTGGAAGCCGTCGACACCCACATCTTCCAGATCTGGATCATGCCGGAGCGGCGCGGCGGGGACCCGTCCTGGGGCAGCAAGCCCTTTCCCAAGGCGGACCGCTCCGGCGCCTTCGTCGCGCTGGCCAGCGGCATGGATGGCGACGATCAGGCCTTGCCCATCCGCGCCGACGCCCGCGTGTTGGGCGCCACCCTCAAAGCCGGCGAAAGCGCGGACTATCCGCTGGGCGCGGAGCGCCGCGGCTACCTGGTGTTGGCCCGCGGCCTGGCGGAAGTCAACGGCGTGGCGCTGCAAGCCCGCGACGGCGCAGCGATTAAGGATGAAGCGCTGTTGCGCATCGTCGCCAGCGAAGACGCCGAGCTGATTCTGGTGGATAGCCGGGAATGACAGAAAGGGGGCTGTTGCCCTCTTTCCTTAATCAAAGGCCCTGGTTCGGGAAGGCGCGCGCCTATGGATGGGACGCGGCTTATCGGCGAGCGCAAGCCGGAGCGGCTGCGCTATCATGACGATGGCTTGCCGCGCTCGCGGCGGCGCAACCTTGAGGAGACATGATGAAAGCCATCGCCAGCGGCCGTTTCGACGTCAAGCTCGCCCCGGAGCCATTGAGCGAGGCCGCCGCCTCCAGCGGTCTTGGCCGCCTGTCGCTGGACAAGCGTTTCCATGGCGACCTGGACGCGGTCAGCCAGGGCGAGATGCTGAGCTTTCGCAGCGCGGAGCCGGGTTCGGCCGGCTATGTCGCCATGGAGCGGGTGCAGGGCAGCCTGCACGGCCGCAAGGGCGGCTTTGTGCTGCAGCACAGCGCCACGATGACGCGCGGAACTGCCGAGCAAGCCATCATGGTGACGCCGGATTCCGGAACCGAGGAACTGAGCGGCATCAGCGGCTGCCTGCGCATCACCATCACCGCCGGCGAGCATTTTTACGACTTCGATTACACCCTGCCTTGAACGCGCGGCGGGGCGGATTTTCCCCCGCGACAATTGCTTCACGTTAAGGATTTCGCTCCGGCATTTCGTGTAGAATGCCCGCATCGTTAACCCTTTGATGGATGAGTCAAAGATGTTCGCTGCTGACCAGACGATTGCCACATTTGATCCAGAACTTGCCGCTGCGATTGCAGCCGAGTGCCAACGCCAGGAAGATCACATCGAGTTGATCGCCTCGGAAAACTATACCAGCCCCGCGGTGATGGAAGCCCAGGGCTCCCAACTGACCAATAAGTACGCCGAAGGCTACCCGGGCAAGCGCTTCTACGGCGGTTGCGAACACGTGGACGTGGTGGAACAGCTCGCCATCGACCGCGTCAAGCAGCTGTTCGGCGCGGAATACGCCAACGTGCAGCCGCACTCCGGCAGCCAGGCCAACCAGGCGGTGTACTTCTCCATCCTGAAGCCGGGCGACACCGTGATGGGCATGAACCTGGGCCACGGCGGTCACCTGACCCACGGCTCCCCGGCCAACCTGTCCGGCAAGATGTTCAACATCGTCGCCTACGGTCTGAACGACAAGGAAGAAATCGACTACGACGACATGGAACGCGTAGCGATGGAAACCAAGCCCAAGCTGATCATCGGCGGCGCTTCCGCTTACGCGCTGCGTTTCGACTTCGAGCGCATGGGTCAGATCGCCAAGAAATGCGGCGCTTACTTCATGGTGGACATGGCGCATTACGCCGGTCTGATCGCCGCCGGCGTTTACCCGAACCCGGTGCCGTTCGCCGACTTCGTGACCTCGACCACCCACAAGACCCTGCGCGGTCCGCGCGGCGGCATCATCCTGGCCAAGGCCGAGTTCGAGAAGAGCATCAACAGCAATGTGTTCCCGACCCTGCAAGGCGGCCCGCTGGAGCACGTGATCGCCGCCAAGGCCGTGGCCTTCAAGGAAGCGCTGCTGCCCGAGTTCAAGGTGTATCAGGAACAAGTGCTGAAGAACGCCGCCATCATGGCCAAGACCCTGGGCGAGCGCGGCGTGCGCATCGTATCCGGCCGCACCGAGAGCCATGTGTTCCTGGTGGACCTGCGCGCCAAGGGCCTGACCGGCAAGGCGGCCGACGCGCTGCTGGGCCGCGCCCACATCACCGTGAACAAGAACGCGATTCCGAACGACCCGGAAACCCCGTTCGTGACCTCCGGCATCCGCATCGGCTCCCCGGCCATCACCACCCGCGGCTTCAAGGAAGCCGAAGCCATCCAGGTGGCCAATCTGGTGGCGGACGTGCTGGACAACCCGAACGACGACGCGCTGATCGCCCGCGTGGCCGAGCAAGCCACCGCGCTGTGCCATCGTTTCCCGGTGTACTCCAAATAAGCCAAGCTGGTCTCGGCCGCTGAAAGACGCCCCCAGGGGCGTCTTTTTCATGGGCGGGCGATAGCGGCATTAACTTGACTGCGCATTGCTGATAACATCCCTACATTGGAACCCTTAGGATTAAGTCATGAAATGCGCGTTCTGCGGCAATGCCGATACTCAGGTAATCGACTCCCGCGTCAGTGAGGACGGCAGCAGCATCCGGCGGCGGCGGCGCTGCCCGGTGTGCGAGAAGCGTTTCACGACCTTTGAAACCGCCGACGTGCGCATGCCGCAGGTGGTGAAAACCGCCGGCCACCGTTCGGAATTCGACATCGAGAAAGTGCGCACCAGCTTCCTGCGCGCGCTGCACAAGCGCCCGGTGCCCACCGCCTTGGTGGACGAGGCGATAGACCGCATCTGTCACAAGCTGCTGCAATTGGGCGAGCGCGAAGTCTCCAGCCGCGAGATCGGCGAAATGGTGATGAATGAACTGGCGCGCCTGGACAAAGTGGCTTATGTGCGTTTCGCCTCGGTGTACCGCAGCTTTCAGGATGTGTCCGAGTTTTCCGACGCCATCAAGGAAATCCAGAAGTCTTCGCATTGACCGACCGGCGGGCGGCTGGAGTAGACTGCTCTATTCTTCCGTCATCGCGGGTGCCCTCCATGGTAGAACCCCTGCCTTCCAATGTTTCGCTGCGCGCGCCGGAGTTGTCCGACGCGCCGGCGCTGTTCGCGCTGATCAACGCCAACCGCGATGCGCTGCGGCCGTGGATGCCGTGGGAGCCCCTGACCCGCTCCGAGGCGGACTCCCGCGCTTTTCTGGAATCCGCCGCCGTCGGCCGTCAGATCGGCAAGGCCTATACTTGGCTGGTATTGCGCGACGGCGCGCTGGCCGGCGTTTGCGATCTGCACGCCATCGACGATTTGAACCGCCACGCCTTCGTCGGCTATTGGCTGGACCGCCGCCAGGTGGGGCAGGGCGTGATGCAGGCGGCGCTGCGCCTGTTGCTGGCCGAAGCCTTCGGCCCCTTGGGCCTGCACCGGGTGGCGATAGACGCGGCGGCGGACAATCATCGCAGCTGCGCGGTGGCGGAGCGGCTGGGCTTCCGCTACGAAGGCGTGCTGCGCGAGTACTTGTTGTTGCAGGGCCGCTATTGCGACGCCAGGCAGTACAGCCTGCTGGCTCAAGAATGGAAGCAATGAATCATGAATTATTCCGCCGATGACCATCGTCACATGCAGCGCGCGTTGCGGCTGGCCGCCGCGGCCACCCGCCGCGCCGCGCCCAATCCGGGCGTGGGCTGCGTGCTGGTGCGCGACGGCGCGGTGATCGGCGAGGGCGCCACCCTGGAAGTGGGCGGCGATCACGCGGAAATCCAGGCGATCAAGGACTGTCTGGCGCGCGGCCTGTCCCCGCGCGGCGCCACCGCCTACGTCACGCTGGAGCCGTGCAGCCACCACGGCCGCACCCCGCCGTGCGCGCGGCGTCTGATCGACGAGGGCGTGGCTCGGGTGGCCGCGGCGATGGTGGACCCCTACCACGAAGTGGCCGGCCGCGGCCTGGCCATGCTGCGCGCCGCCGGCATCGCCGCCGACGCCGGGCTGATGGAAGCCGAGGCGCGGCAAGTGCATCGCGGTTTTCTGTCGCGCGTCGAGTGCGGCCGCCCCTGGGTCACGCTCAAGGCCGCCGCCACGCTGGACGGCAAGACCGCCTTGCTCAACGGCCGCAGCCAATGGATCACCGGCCCGGAGGCGCGGCGGGACGTGCATCGCCTGCGCGCCGAACACTGTGCGGTGCTCACCGGCAGCGGCACCGTGCTGGCCGACGATCCGCAACTGACGGTGCGGGAAGTCCCCTGCGAGCGCCAGCCGCTGCGGGTGCTGCTGGACAGCGATCTGCGCACGCGGCCGGAACAGCGCATCTACCAGGACGGCGCCACCTTGCTGGCCACCTGCGATCACGAGGCCGCGCGTTTGGAGTCCTACCGCGCCGGCGCGGAGCTGCTGACCCTGCCGCGGCTGGCCGACGGCCATGCCGATCTGCCGGCTTTGCTGGCGGCCTTGGCGCAACGCGGCGTCAATATGCTGATGGTGGAAGCGGGCGCCGGTCTCAACGGCGCGCTGCTGCGCGCCGGGCTGGTGGACGAGATCGTGCTCTACCTGGCGCCGTCGCTGGCCGGCGACGCCGCGCGCGGCCTGTTCGCCTGGCCGCCGCTGGAAGACCTGGCCGACAAGCAGCGGCTGAGCATACGCGACGCGCGCATGGTGGGCGCGGATTTGCGCCTGAGCCTGACGCCGGTCTTGGCGGCTGCTCAAGGTCCCGCGAACTAGGGCGAGACAAGGCGAGGATGGCCTCCGCGCTTGGGAAAATGACCGCGTCGCCGCGAATCCCGTCTGGAGTCTGCAACATTTCTGTCCGAAAATAAGAGCAGTTCGCCCGCTGTGCGCATGACGCGTGACGGCGGGCGCGAACGCACGCTCAGGACGGGCCGCCAAGAACGGCTCGCTTTCGCATTCGGGGCAGTCGCGGCATCCGGGAGGGCTGGGGAAAGGGCATGAGCGATTTGAAGGCGGCGCTGGAAGCTTATATGCGATTGTTGGCGCGTCAGGGCGCGCTGGCTCAGGTGATCGACGAAAGGCGTCGCATTCTGGAACTGCTGCTGCCCTGGCTGGACGGCGTCGAGCGCAACGCGGAAGGCTTCCGCGGTCCTTGCGAACGCCTGCTGCAGGCCTGCTCGCCGGACGAGCAGGTGCTGGCGCTGACCTGTACCCGCGAGTTCTATTACTTCTGGCTGGGCGATACCAAGAAAGTGGTGGAGATCACCGCGCGCAGCGGTTTTTCGGTGCGCAATGTGCGGGTGTGGCTGGAGACGGATTGGGAAGGGCTGCTGACGCGGATGGAGCGCGACGGCTTCTCCCGCTTCCCGCCGTCGCTGGGCCTCTACCTGGGCAAGCTGTTCGAGGACGGCATGTCCGAGCCGGACATCCATCTGCGCGAGCGCCTGCTCAAATCCCTGCTCTATCTATTGGACGGCCAGCCCATCCAGGGCGACAGCTTCCGCATGATGGTGGACGCGGTGTTATTGCATCTGCGCGAGGCGGAGCTGAAAAACACCTTTCTATTGCTGGTGCGCGAGTACTTCTATTACTGGCACCAATTCCCGCAAGCCCAGGCGCGCAACGCCGGCCAGCCGGCGGCTTGAGTCGGAACGACGGGCCCGCTATTTCATCCCCCGACGCTTCCGTTCCCGCGGCCTCAAGCCGGCTGCGCGGCTTCCAGCCTGGCCCGGCCCGGCAAGCCCGCGCGCCAGGCCGGCGGCGCTTCGGCGCTGGCCCAGTATTCCTCGATCTGGCTGATCAGCCCGTGTTCCAGCGTGAACAGGGAATTGGCGAAGAAGCGCGCCTCGCCGTGGTCTACCTGCGCCACCACGTGCCAGCGGCCGTCGGCCAGCAGATTGTCCTGCAGCAGGCGTATGCTCCAGCCCTCCGGATAAACGCGGTTGACGTGGACGATGGCGTCCGCGCCGCGGAAGCACTCGCCGCTGCAGTGCCACAGCATCACGGCGTCGTCGCGCAGCAGGCGGCGCGCGCGCTCCCAGTCGCGGTCCTGGTAGGCGAGAAAGAGTTGGGCGGCGATGGATGGCATGATTTTACCTCATGCGAGTCATAGAATATTGATAATGTACAAAATCAAAATCCTTGTCAATACGCGGCTTTGGCGGATTTTGGGGCGGAAGTTGTCAGATCAAATAGTCTGATGGCATCATGCTTTGACAAGTGGAGCGTGTTTACGATCTCGCGAGCTGGGGCGAGACCAGGCGTTGCGGCTGAGAAAGCGGAAGGAGTAGCGCTACATGAGCATTCTACAGCGGTTCTCAACACCGTATCGCCGACGCGCAGCAGATCGTAAATCGGTTCTTTATAGAGAGGAGACAAGATGACGCACACATCCGCCTACCAGGCTTTAACCCACACTTTCGCCCGCCTGCACCGCTTTAACCACCTCGGCGCCATCGCCGGCTGGGACCAGGCGGCGATGATGCCGAGCAAGGGCAACGACGCCCGCGCCGCCGCGCTGGCGGAGCTGGGGGTGCTGACTCACGGCATCATCACCGCGCCGCAGCTGAAGGAGCAGCTGGACGCGGCGGAACAGGAAAACCTGGACGAGCTGCAACGCGCCAATCTGCGCGAGATGCGCCGCGAATGGGCGCAGGCCAATCTGCTGCCGGCGGAGCTGGTGGAGGCCAAAACCCTGGCCGGCGCGCGCTGCGAGCACGCCTGGCGCAGCCAGCGCCCGGCCAATGACTGGAAGGGCTTTCTGGAAAACCTGCGCGAGGTGGTCAAACTGTCGCGCGAGGAGGGCCGCTTGCTGGCGGAGGCCAGCGGCGGCAGCCGTTACGACGCGTTGATGGACAAGTACGAGCCGGGGATGAAGAGCGCGGAGATCGAGCGCATTTTCACCGAGGTGAAGTCCTGGCTGCCGGGCCTGATCGAACGCGCGCGCGCCAAGCAGGCGTCGGAAACGGTGATCGAGCCGGTGGGGCCGTTCGCGGTGGCGCAGCAGCGCGCCTTGGGCGTGGAGGCGATGAAGCTGCTGCGCTTCGACTTCGACGGCGGCCGGCTGGATGTCAGCAGCCATCCCTTCTGCGGCGGGGTGCCGGAAGACGTGCGCATCACCACCCGCTACCGCGACGATGACTTCGTCCAGAGCCTGATGGGCATTGTTCACGAAACCGGCCACGCCCGTTACGAGCAGAACCTGCCCAAGGACTGGCTGGAACAGCCGCTGGGCCGCGCGCGCTCCATGGGTATTCATGAGAGCCAGAGTCTGTCCTTCGAGATGCAGCTGGGCCGCAGCCCGGCCTTCCTGCAGTTGATCGCGCCGCTGATCCGCAGCCATTTCGGCGAGCAGCCGGCGTTTACACTGGAAAATCTGCAAGGCCTGTACAGCCGGGTGCAGCCGGGTTACATCCGCGTGGACGCCGACGAGCTGTGCTATCCGGCGCATGTGATTCTGCGTTTCGAGATCGAGCGCGCGCTGATGGACGGCGAGATCGAGGCCGAGGACATCCCGGCGCTGTGGGACGAGAAGATGATGGCCTATCTGGGCGTGGACACCCGCGGCAATTACACCAACGGCTGCATGCAGGACATCCACTGGACCGACGGCGGCTTCGGCTATTTCCCCAGCTACACGCTGGGCGCGATGTACGCGGCGCAGTATTTCGCCAGCCTGCGCCGCGCCGAGCCGGAGCTGGACGCGCAGGTGGCGGCCGGCAATCTGGAGCCCATCTTCAACTGGCTGAACACCCATATCTGGAGCCAGGGCAGCCGCTGTAGCACGGACGAACTGGTGCGGCGCGCCACCGGCGAGACGCTGAACCCGGCGCATTTCAAGGCGCACCTGGAGCGGCGTTATCTAGGTGTTTGAGTTTGTGGAAGGGAGATGAAAAGCGCGGCTTGGCCGCGCTTTTTTTGATCCGCTAACCAAACCCCTGATCCTGCGTTGCGCCTCCTTGTCGTACCACTTGTACTGCCTGCGTCGGCGCGCCTTGGCTCAGGTTCTCTGCGAGGTTTTCTTAGCGGCTCTTATTGGGGCTGACTGAAAAACGCGTGGATCGCCGCCGCTAGCGTTTCCGGCTGTTCCCATTGCAGCATGTGGCCGGCGTCGGCAATCACGGTTTCCTGGAGTTGGGCGAAACAGGCGCGCCGCTGCGTCATGCTGGCGGCCACGCTCTTGGCCAGCGGGTGGTCGTCGGTGTCGCCGCCCAGCGCCCACAGCACCGGCGCGCTGATGCGCTGCCAGCAAGCCATCGCTTCTTCCAGTCGGTACAGCACCGGGTTGACCATTTTGTGGCGCGGATCGGCGCGGTAGTAGAGGCCGTCGTCGCGCTGGCGGGTCAGTTCGCGCGCCAGCCATTGGGCGCGCTCCGGCGTCAGCCTGGGGTTGCGTTCCAATAGTTTGGCGGCCACGGCGTCCAGCGACTGCAAATCGCCGAACTCCGGCGCGGCGCGGGTTTCGCGCAGCCAGCGCGCATAGCGGCCCGGCGCTTCCGCCGGCTTGGTGGCGGCCAGGCCGAAGCCTTCGGCCAGCACCAGCTTTTCTATGCGTTCGGGGCGGATACCGGCGTAGATGCCGGCGATCATCGCGCCCATGCTGTGGCCCAGCAGCTTCACTGGCTGTTGCGGCGACAGCGCGTCCAGCAGCGCGTCGAGATCGGCCAGGTAGTCGGGGAAGTAGTAGCTGCCGTCGTTCCAGTCGCTGTCGCCAAAGCCGCGCCAGTCCGGCGCCGCCACTTGCCAGCCGTCCGGCAGCGCGTCCACCAGGAATTGGAAGGTGGCCGAACTGTCCATCCAGCCGTGCAGCAGCACCAAGAGCGGCGCGTCGCGCGGGCCCCAGCGACGCAGATGATGGCGGTGGCGGTTGAGGGTCAGGGTTTCGGGCTGGCTGAGGCGTTGAATCGGCATGGCGGCGCGAGCGGTGGGATGAAAGCCCCAGTCTACCCAGAAACACGGCGAACCGGGAGGTCCGCCGTGCGCGTGGGAAGGGGCTTATTGATGGATGTCGGCGCGGTGCGTCTCCTTCAAGCCCAGCAGGCAGACCACGAAGCTGACGCTGTAGACGATGACCGGATACCACAGGCCGTAGAGGATGTCGCCGGTGTAGACCACCAGCGAGAAGGCCACGGTGGGGAACAGGCCGCCTATCCAGCCGTTGCCGATGTGGTAGGGCAGCGACATCGAGGTGTAGCGGATGCGGGTGGGGAACAGCTCCACCATGGTGGCGGCCAGCGGGCCGTAGACCATGGCGGCGATCAGGCTGAGCAGCACCAGCACGGCCACCACCATCGGGTAGTTGATCTTGTCCGGGTCGGCCTTGTCCGGATAGCCGGCCTGCTTCAGCGCGGCCAGCAACGCGGCCTTGTCGAAGCCGGTCAGCGTCTGTTCGCCCACCTTGATCTGGGTTTCGCCGCCGGTGGGCGCCGCCTGGCGCTGGTAGGGCACGCCGTTCTTGGCCAGCAGGGCCTTGGCCTGATCGCAGCTGCTGCTGAGCTTGGCCTTGCCCACCGGATCGAACTGGAAGCGGCAGCTGGCCGGGTCCGCCACCACCACCACCGGCGCCTGGCGCGCGGCGTTGGCGATGTCCGGGCTGGCGTAGGCGGTCAGCCATTTGAAGGCGGGAAAGGTCAGCAAGGCCGCCAGCAGCAGGCCGGTCAGCATCACCGGCTTGCGGCCGATGCGGTCGGACAGATAGCCGAAGTACAGGAATAGCGGCGCGGCGATCAGCAGCGACATCACCAGCAGCTGGGTGGCGATCTGCGAATCGACCTTGAGGATCTGGGTGAGGAAGAACAGCGAGTAGAACTGCGCGCAATAGAAGGTGACCGCCTGGCCGCCGTTGATGCCGAACAGCGCGGTGAGCACGATGCGCAGGTTCTTCCAGTTGGTGAAGGATTCGGTCAGCGGCGCTTTGGAATGCTTGCCTTCGGCTTTCATTTTCAGAAAGGCCGGCGATTCGTGCATGGACAGCCGGATCCAGGTGGAGATGGCCAGCAGCGCCAGCGACAGCAGGAAGGGCAGGCGCCAGCCCCAGTCGTCGAAAGCCGGGCCGGTGAGTTTGCGGCAGGCCAGGATCACCAGCAGCGACAGCAGCAGGCCGGCGGTGGCGGTGACCTGGATCCAGCTGGTGTAGGCGCCGCGTTTGTGATCCGGCGCGTGTTCGGCCACGTAGATGGCCGCGCCGCCGTATTCGCCGCCTATCGCCAGGCCCTGCAGCATGCGCAGCACCACCAGCAGGATGGGCGCGGCGATGCCTATGCTGGCGTAGCCGGGCAGCAGGCCCACCAGGAAGGTGGACACGCCCATGATCAGGATGGTGGCGAGGAAGGTGTATTTGCGGCCTATCATATCGCCCAGCCGGCCGAACAGCAGCGCGCCGAAGGGGCGTACCAGGAAGCCGGCGGCGAAGGTCATCAAGGCGAAGATGAAGGCGGTGGTTTCATTGACGCCGGCGAAGAACTGCTTGCTGATCACCGCCGCCAGCGCGCCGTACAGGAAAAAATCGTACCACTCGAAAACGGTGCCCAGCGACGAGGCGAAGATCACTTTGCGCTCGGAGCCGCTGATCGCGTGTCCCGCCGTGGCGGCGGGCGTCAGGGTGCTGCTCATGGTGCTGTCTCCTCTTGGTGTGGCTTTGCGACAAGTTGTGGGGCGGGAAGTGGGCTTCCTCTGTTTGGATGGATTCCGATGTCGCGCGGCGCTCAGTCCTGCGCGGCGCGGTCTTGCAAAATCATGCGGGCGGCTTTTTCCGCGATCATCAGCGTGGGCGAGTTGGTGTTGCCCGAGGTGATGGCGGGCATGATGGAGGCGTCCGCCACTCTCAGTCCGGATAGTCCGTGAACGCGCAGTCTGGCATCGACCACCGCCTCGGTATCCTGTCCCATTTTGCAGGTGCCGACCGGATGAAAGATGGTGGTGCCGATGCGGCCGGCGGCGGCGGCCAGCTCCGCGTCGCTCTGGGCGGCGAGGCCGGGCAGGTATTCTTCCGGCCGGTAGCGCGCCAGCGCCGGCGCGGCGACGATGCGCCGGGTCAGCCGCAGCGCGGCCACCGCGACGGCGCGGTCCCGCGGGTGGCTGAGGTAGTTGGGCTGGATCAGCGGCGCGGCGTCCAGACCGGCGCCGCCGATGGCGACCCGGCCGCGGCTGAGCGGACGCAGGTCGCACACCGAGGCGGTGAAGGCGGGGAAGGGGTGCAGCGGCTCGCCGAAGCGTTCCAGCGACAGCGGCTGCACATGGTATTCCAGGTTGGCGCGCGTCTGTTCCGGCCCGGATGCGGCGAAAGCGCCCAACTGACTGGGCGCCATCGCCAGCGGGCCGCTGCGCCGCCACAGGTATTCCCAGCCCATGGCCAGCTTGCCGCTCCAGCTATTGGCCAGTTGGTTCAGCGTGCGCGCGCCGCTGACCTTGAACACCATGCGCAGTTGCAGATGATCTTGCAGATTGGCGCCGACGCCTGCCAGCGCATGGCGCACGGCGACGCCGTGCTCTTGCAGCAGCGCGGCGGGACCGATGCCGCTGCGCTGCAACAAAAGCGGGGAGCCGATGGCGCCGGCGGCCAGGATGATTTCGCCGCGGCAGCGCGCCTGCCAGCGTTGCCGCTGTTGCAGGAATGCAATACCGGCGGCGCGGCCGTCCTCCAGCAGCAGGGTTTCCGCCTCGGCATGGGTCAGCACGGTGAGGTTGGGGCGCTGGCGCACCGGGCGTAAAAAAGCCTTGGCGGTGTTCCAGCGCAGTCCGCCGCGTTGGTTGACTTCGAAATAGCCGCAGCCGGCGTTGTCGCCGCCGTTGAAATCGTCCACCGGGGCGATGCCGCTCTGCTCCGCGGCGTCGCGGAAGGCGTCCAGGATCGCCCAGGACAGCCGCTGCCGTTCCACCCGCCATTCGCCGCCGTGGCCGTGCTGGGCGCGGGCGCTGTCGAAGTGGTCTTCCATGCGCAGAAAGTCCGGCAGCACCTCGTCCCAGCTCCAGCCGGGGCAGCCCTGGGCAGCCCAGCCGTCGTAGTCCGCGGCCTGGCCGCGCATATAGATCATGCCGTTGATCGAGGAGCAGCCGCCCAACACCTTGCCGCGCGGGTAGTTGAGGCTGCGTCCGCCCAGGCCGGCCTCGGGCGCGGTGCGCAGGCACCAGTCGGTGCGCGGATTGCCGATGCAGTAGAGATAGCCGACCGGGATGTGTATCCACGGATAGTTGTCCTCGCCGCCGGCTTCCAGCAACAGCACGCGGTGTCGCGGATTGGCCGACAGGCGGTTGGCCAGCAGGCAGCCGGCGCTGCCCGCGCCGACGATGATGTAGTCGAATGTGTCCGCCAATGCCTGCATGCCGCGCTTTCCTATGACGTCTGTATCGCCACCATATAAGATCAAGCCGGGCCGGCCTGGGAATAGCCAGAGTGGAACAACAGCTGTTAGTTTTCTAACAGCCGCGCAATTGAAGCCTGTCATATTTGTGTGCAAGCGCACCATAAACACGGGGAGGGCTTGATGTTCGACTGGAACGACATCCGTTATTTTCTGGCCTTGCAGCGCAGCGGCAAGCTGCTGGCGGCGGCTCGGCAGCTGCGCACCACGCATGCGACGGTGGCCCGGCATATCGAACAGTTGGAGCGGCAGCTGGGCCAGCCGCTGTTCGTGCAGCAGCCGGACGGTTATCAACTGACCGCGGCCGGCCGGCAGTTGCTGCCCCTGGCCGAGCAATTGGAAAACACCGCGTCGCGGATGCAGGACGAGGCGCGGGTGGGCCATGTGGAGGTGGCCGGCCTGGTGCGGCTGGGCGCGCCGGAGGGCTTGGGCTCGCTGTTTCTGGCGCGGCACCTGCCGCGGCTGACGGAGCGTTACCCGGCGCTGGAGATCGATCTGGTGTCGGTGCCGCGCTTTGTCAGCATCACCAACCGCGAGGTGGACATCGCCATCGCGCTGGAGCGGCCGCAGGCCAATATGGTGGTGACGCGCAAGCTGACCGATTACTGCCTGGGCCTGTATGCGACGCCGGCCTATCTGGACGCGCATGCGCCCATCCGCGAGCGCGAGGACCTGGCCGGGCATCCCATCGTCGGCTATGTCGACGATCTGCTGTTCTCGCGCGAGCTGATGTTCCATCGCGGCCTGTGCCGCAACCCCTTGATCCCTCTGCGCTGCACCAGCGTGGTGGGCCAGCAGCAGGCGGCGCTGGCCGACGGCGGCATCGCGGTATTGCCGTATTATCTGACCTACGACGACGCGCGGCTGCGCCAGTTGTTGCCGGAGCTGCGCATCATCCGCTCTTACTGGATCAGCGGCCGCAGCGACATCCGCCGCACGCTGCGCTACCGCGTGGTGTGGGACTACGTGGTGGAGCTGTGCCAGCGCATGCAATGGTTGCTGCTGCAACAGCCAACTCAGCAAAACGAATCAATCGATGCGGGATAAGCTCACTTCATGAGAACGCTCTATCGCAACGGCGGCCCGGATTCGCCGTATTTGTGGCGGATGCTGCGGGTGCTGGACTATCTGTGGCGCCATCTGGATGGGCCGGTGCCGCTGGAAAGGTTGGCGGAGGAGGCCTGCTTGTCGCCCTTTCACTTTCACCGCGTGTATCGCGGCCTGATGGCCGAAACGGTGGGAGAGACCCGGCAGCGGCTGTTGCTGCATCGCGCGGCCGGGCAGCTGGACGGCGGCTCGCTGCCTTTGTCGAGGGTGGCGACGCGCGCCGGCTACGGCGGCACCGCGGCCTTCGTCCGGGCCTTCGCCAGGGCTTACGGCGAGAGTCCGGGCCGCTATCGCCAGCGCAGAGCGTTCATTTCTAGGCAAGACTGGGAGACCGTTATGCATGAAGTGACATTGCTCAAGCAGGATAAGGGGCTGAAGGTGCTGATGCGCCGCCATATCGGCAGTTATATGGAGATCGGCCAAGCCTTCGGCGCTTTACAGGCCATCAGCCCGGCTTGCGCGGCCGGCGACGCGCCAGGCCGCACATTCGGGATGTATCTGGATGATACGGAACAGACGGAGGAGGCCAAGCTGCGCTCCATCGCCTGCGTGACGGTGCCGGACTCCTGGCAGGACCGGACGCTGCCGGATGGGTTTGAATGGGGGGAGATTCCCGCCGGAGAGTACGCTTGCGTGACGCATCTGGGACCGTACGCGGAACTGTCCACGGCCTGGTCCTGGCTGTACCGGCACTGGCTGCCCGGCAGCGGGCGCGCGCTCGGCGAGGTGCCGTGCGTGGAGGAGTATTTGAATTCGCCTTACGACAATCCGCCCACCGCCTTGCGCACTCGGCTGATGTTGTCGCTGGCCTGACCGCGCTGGTGGTTCAGCCATGAAAAACCCGCGCCGTTTGGCGCGGGTTTTGCCGTAAAGGATGCCTGACGACGTCGGGTCTTAACGGGATACGTGGTAGTTCGGCGCTTCCTTGGTGATCTGCACGTCGTGGACGTGGGATTCCTGGATGCCGGCGGAAGTGATTTCCACGAACTCCGCTTTGGCGTGCATGTCGGCGATGGTGGCGCAACCGAGGTAGCCCATCGAAGAACGCAGGCCGCCCACCAACTGGTGGATCACCTGGCCGATGGAGCCCTTGTACGGCACGCGGCCTTCGATGCCTTCCGGCACCAGTTTTTCCACATTGCCTTCGTTGTCCTGGAAGTAGCGGTCGGACGAGCCCTGGCTCATCGCGCCCAAGCTGCCCATGCCGCGGTAGGACTTGTAGGAACGGCCCTGGAACAGCTCGACTTCGCCCGGGGCTTCCTCGGTGCCGGCGAACATGCCGCCCAGCATCACGCAATTGCCGCCGGCGGCCAGCGCCTTGGAAATGTCGCCGGAGAAACGGATGCCGCCGTCGGCGATCATCGGCACGCCGGTGCCCTTCAGCGCTTCGGACACATTGTGGATGGCGGTCAGCTGCGGCACGCCCACGCCGGCTACGATGCGGGTGGTGCAGATGGAGCCGGGGCCGATGCCGACCTTGACGCCGTCGGCGCCGGCGTCAACCAGCGCCATCGCGGCGGCGGCGGTGGCGATGTTGCCGCCGATTACGTCCACTTCCGGGAAATTCTTCTTGACCCAGCGCACGCGCTCGATCACGCCCTGGCTGTGGCCGTGGGCGGTGTCGACCACGATCACGTCCACGCCGGCCTTCACCAGCGCGATCACGCGCTCTTCGGTGTCGCCGCCGGTGCCGACCGCGGCGCCTACGCGCAGACGGCCCTGGTTGTCCTTATTGGCGTTGGGGTGTTCGCTGGTCTTGATGATGTCTTTGACGGTGATCAGACCCTTCAACTCCCAGGCGTCGTTGATCACCAGCACGCGCTCCAGGCGGTGGGTGTGCATCAGCTCGCGGGCTTCGTCGATGCTGGCGCCTTCCTTGACGGTGATCAGGCGCTCGCGCGGGGTCATGATGGAGCCGACGCTCTGGTCCAGACGGGTCTCGAAGCGCAGGTCGCGGTTGGTGACGATGCCGACCACTTTGCCGTCTTCGATCACCGGCAGGCCGGAAATCTTGTGATGGCGGGTCAGCAGCACCAGATCGCGCACCAGCATGTCCGGGGCGATGGTGATGGGATCCTTGACCACGCCGCTTTCATGGCGTTTCACCTTGGACACTTCGCTGGCCTGTTTCGCGGGGTCCATGTTTTTGTGCACGATGCCGATGCCGCCTTCTTGAGCCATGGCGATGGCGAGACGGGCTTCGGTCACCGTGTCCATGGCGGCGGACACCAGGGGCAGGTTCAGGGTGATGTTGCGGGTAAGCTTGGTGGAGAGAACTACGTCGCGCGGCAGAACTTCAGAATGGGCCGGGACGAGGAGAACGTCGTCGAAAGTATAGGCTTTCTCGATGATACGCATCTTGGCGTTTCCTTTGCGGCAAAGCGGCATTATACCGAGGCATTGTCGCTATTGCAAAAAAAGGGGCTTTCCGCCCGCAACCCTGTTACCTTTTTGCTCGCAGGCCGCGCAGGCCTTACAATTTGAGTATCTGCAGCGCATTCGGGTCAGGGAGTCGATGATGAAGTCAACCTTAGTATGGACCTTTTTGCTGGCTTTGCTGGGCTCCTCCGCCGCCAGCGCGGAAGTCTATGTATGGAAGGACGAGGCCGGAAAAACCGTGTATTCGGACCAGCCGCCGGCCAGCGTCAACGCCCGCCGCATGAATACGCGCGCGCCGGCGCCGGCATCGGCTCCGGCCAAGGAAAGCAAGAAAGCGTCGGGCAAGGACGCCGGCGGGGAAAACGCCAAGATCGCGGCGGAAAACGCCAAGATCGTGGAGGCCAACGCCAAGATCCGCGAGCAGAATTGCCAGAACGCGCGCAATCAGCTGGCCTCGGTGCAGACCAATAGCCGCATCCGCATGCCGGGTTCCAATGCGCTGGCCACCGACGCCCAGCGCAACGAGCTGATTAGCCAGGCGCAGGCCAATGTGCAAACCTGGTGCGGAAAATAAGTGACGAAACCGGTTTTTGACTACAAGGCGGTACTGGCTTCCCTGCCCAATCTGCCCGGCGTGTATCGAATGCTCGACGCGTCGGGCAGCGTGCTTTATGTTGGCAAAGCGATAGACCTGAAACGGCGGGTCAGTTCCTACTTTCAGAAAAACGACCAGTCGCCGCGCATCCAGCTGATGGTGCGCCAGATCGCCAGCATCGAGACCACGGTCACGCGTTCCGAGGCGGAAGCGCTGATTCTGGAAAACAACCTGATCAAGGCGCTGACGCCGCGTTACAACATCCTGTTCCGCGACGACAAGTCCTATCCCTATCTGATGCTGAGCGGTCACGCCTTCCCGCAAATGGCCTATTACCGCGGCGACCCCAAGCGGCCGCACCAGTATTTCGGCCCCTATCCCAACGGCTACGCGGTGCGCGAGAGCATCCAGATCCTGCAAAAGGTGTTCCGGCTGCGCACTTGCGAGGACGCGGTGTTCGCCAATCGCTCCCGTCCCTGTCTGCTGTATCAGATCAAGCGTTGTTCCGGCCCCTGCGTCGACCATATCTCCAAGGACGATTACGCGCGCGACGTGGCCAGCGCGGTGGCCTTCCTGCAAGGCCGCCAGAGCGAGCTGATCGACGGCCTGACCCAGCGCATGATGACGGCGGCCGAGGCGATGGAGTTCGAACAGGCGGCGGAGCTGCGCGACCAGATCCAGGCGCTGGCGCGGGTGCAAGAGAAGCAGTTCGTGTCCAGCAACTCCAGCCAGCAGGATTGCGACGTGGTGGCCGCGGTGCAGCAGGAGGGCATGCTTTGCGTCAATCTGGTGATGATACGCGGCGGCCGGCATCTGGGAGACAAGAGCTTTTTCCCGGTCAGCGGGGAGGAGGGGGAACTGGCAGACAGCCTGGAAGCCTTCCTGGCCCAGCATTATCTGGGCGCGCCCTTGCCGCCGGCCATCATCATCAACGGCGAAATTTCCGAGACCCTGCGCCAGCATCTGGAGCGGCAGGCCGAGCGCAAGCTGGCCATCGCCAGCAATCCCATCGGCGAACGACGGGTGTGGCTGGAAATGGCGGAGAAGAACGCCGCGCTGGCCATCATGCAGCGGGCTAGCAGCAAGGCCACCCAAAACCAGCGGCTGGTCCAGCTCAACGAGGTGCTGGAACTGGAGGGCGCCGGCCGTTTCGAGTGCTTCGACATCAGTCACACCATGGGGGAGGCCACGGTGGCGTCCTGTGTGATCTACGACAAGGGCGCTATGCAGCCCGGCGAATACCGGCGCTACAATATCGAAACCGCCAAGCCCGGCGACGATTACGCGGCGATGCGCGAAGTGTTGTCACGTCGCTACGGCAAGCTGGCGGCGGGCGACGGCAAATTGCCGGACGCGGTGTTCATCGACGGCGGCAAGGGGCAGGTGGGCGTGGCTTTGGAAGTGTTCGCCGAAATCGGCCTGAACCTGCCCATCGTCGGCATCGCCAAGGGCGAGGAACGCAAGCCGGGCCTGGAGACCTTGATCCTGCCTTATCTGGACAAGAGCCTGCAGCTGCGGCAGGACCACCCGGCGCTGCATCTGATCCAGACGGTGCGGGACGAAGCCCACCGCTTCGCCATCACCGGCCACCGCGCGCGGCGCGCCAAGGCGCGCACCGCGTCCACGCTGGAGGAGATTCCGGGCGTGGGCGCCAAGCGCCGGCAACAGCTGCTGATGCGCTTTGGCGGCCTGCGCGGCGTGACCGCCGCCAGCATGGACGACCTGGCCCAGGTGGACGGCATCAGCCGCACCCTGGCGGAGAAGATTTACAACGCGCTGCATTGATTGCCGGCGCGCCATCGTTTATACACTGTAACCATTGCCGTGCGTCCCGTTGTGGCTTGGGGCGGACGCGCAGTTTTTGACCGAGCCGCAAACAATAAGATTACTGACACCGATGCCCTTCAATTTGCCGATATTCCTAACCTGGCTCAGGGTTGCCCTGATCCCCATCTGCGTAGCGGTCTTCTTTTTGCCGGATTCCGTGCTGCTGCTGGAAAGCCGCAACCAGGTAGGCGCCGCCATCTTCGCCTTGGCGGCCATCACCGATTGGCTGGACGGCTATCTGGCGCGCAAGTTGGGTCAGACCTCGGCCTTCGGCGCTTTCCTGGATCCGGTGGCGGACAAGCTGATCGTCGCCGCGGCCTTGATCCTGCTGGTGCAGATGGGGCGCACCGAGGGCTGGATGGCGATGATCATCATCGGCCGGGAGATCGCCATCTCCGCGCTGCGGGAATGGATGGCGGAGATGGGCACCCGCAAAAGCGTGGCGGTGGCCTATATCGGCAAGTTGAAAACCGCGGCGCAAATGGTGGCGATTCTGCTGTTGCTGTATGCCGGCCCGCTGCTGCCGGGGGTTTCGACATTAATTTTGGGCAATGCCTTCATGGTGGTGGCGGTGATTTTGACTTTGTGGTCAATGGTTTATTACCTGAGGATGGCCGCCAAGGAGTTTTCCGGGAAAAAAATTGATGTTTGAAGTGTTGACAGTGACTGATAAATCCTTATAATTCGCATCTCTCAGCGCTGCTCCAGCAGCAGCGAAGAGAAAGCAGAAGTATTGCAGCAGTTTTGAATGCGGGAATAGCTCAGTTGGTAGAGCGCAACCTTGCCAAGGTTGAGGTCGCGAGTTCGAGCCTCGTTTCCCGCTCCAAATCCTCTGCAATAGCGTTATGCGACGCGGGAATAGCTCAGTTGGTAGAGCGCAACCTTGCCAAGGTTGAGGTCGCGAGTTCGAGCCTCGTTTCCCGCTCCAAAACTTCTGCAATAGCATTGTGCGACGCGGGAATAGCTCAGTTGGTAGAGCGCAACCTTGCCAAGGTTGAGGTCGCGAGTTCGAGCCTCGTTTCCCGCTCCAGCGCCCACATGCTTGTTGTTGCATCACCCCTGCGGGAATAGCTCAGTTGGTAGAGCGCAACCTTGCCAAGGTTGAGGTCGCGAGTTCGAGCCTCGTTTCCCGCTCCAAATTAAAATCATCAGCCATGGCTGATGGTTCGCCGGCAACGGCGGGGTAGCAAAGTGGTTATGCAGCGGATTGCAAATCCGTCTACGCCGGTTCGATTCCGACCCCCGCCTCCAGTTAAAGCCCCGTAAGTCAAAGACTTGCGGGGCTTTTGCTTTGTCTGGCGCCAGCTGTCAACCACCGAAATCCTAGCTTTTCCCCATCCTTTTCGGCCCTTAACCACTCGCTCAGAGCGGCGAACCACGCGTAGACTATAGTTTTTGCCGACTACGCGAGTTTGCATGGCCACAAAACGTCAGCGCCCCAGTGGTTCCTGGGAGTTCATCGTCCGCCGCAAAGGCGTACTGCCGCGCCCCGTGTCCCTCACCTTCGAACGAGAGGAGGAGGGCGACAACTACTGTGCCAGGCTGGAAGCACTACTGGACCGAGGCATTGTGCCGCCCGAATTGCTCAACGAGAAACCGGACATAGCGACCATCCGCGACGCGATCCGTGACTATCTGGTGCAGGTCGCCGTTGCGGAGTCCGACAAGCCCGTGCTGGCCACGCTAACAGGCAAGGTGGGCGAGATTGAGCTGCGCACGGTCAACTACTCATGGGCGGAAAGCTGGGTTCGCAGCATGAAGCAGGATGCAAAGCTTTCGCCTTCCACCATTCGTCACTATGTAGGCTCGCTGGCCCGCTGTTTTGACCACCTTACCCGACGACCGAACAGCACATTTGTCACCAACCCGCTGCGGCTACTGCCCAAGCGCTACGCCACCTACAACGACGCCGATGCCGCCGTGCTCCGCGCGACAGCAAAAGAGGGGAAAGCGGTACAGGTGCCGGTTGATGAATGGCGGGACAGGCGGCTGGCGCCAGACGAAGAAAAGGCCGTGCGTGGCATCATGGATGGCCAGAAGCCGGAAGGCCGCCAGCGCGCCCTGGCGCTGCGCTGGCAAGGTGCGCTTGAGCTGCTGTTCGAGCTGGCGATTGAAACCGGCATGCGCTTGCGTGAGATGTACACCTTGACGCTGGATCAGATCGACACTGAACGCCGAACCATCTTTTTAGATAAGACCAAGAACGGGGACAAGCGACAGGTGCCCTTGACGTCCATTGCGCTGGGGGCGTTGGCGCGATACCGCTTGCAGGTAGACACTGGCGAACGTGGGATGGCTGGCTGGAAGTTTGACGGCGGTCGACTGCTACCATGGTGGAATGGCAACGACAGCCCCATGGCTTTAAAGCAGACCACCGCCTTGCTTTCGCGGCAGTACGCGCGGATTTTCGAGGCGGCCGGCTGTACTGACTTTGGGTTCCATGACTTGAGGCACGAGGCGACTAGCCGTTTTTTTGAACGCACTCAATTGTCCGATCTGCAGATTGCGAAGGTAACTGGGCATAAAGATCCGAGGATGCTATCAAGGTATGCCAACCTGAGGGGGAGCGATCTTGCTTGTCTACTTTGGTGATTATTAAAATATGGTATTTACTTTTCAATAGATGCCATACATGATTTTGTATTAGTTTGTGTTCTCTGCAAAATTGGATTTTCAATTGAGCTATTTTAATGGCTTGATTTTGATGGGGGTGGGTATGGCTGGAAAGACAAAAGAAGATTCTCAGAAGACAAAAAAACTTATTTTAGATGCTGCTGAATTGGTTTTTATGGAGCGGGGGCTTTCAGTTTCGACAATGGCGGATATCGCACAAAAAGCAGGGGTGTCTAGAGGTGCCGTGTATAACCATTATCAAAATAAGATAGATGTGTGCGTTGAAATGGTAAAGCGAGCCATTAGTGATGAGACGCTTAAGCTGCCTAGAGTGCCTGCTTCAGCAAAAGAGGCGTTAATGTGTATTGGCTTGTTTTATTTGGAGAGACTGATTAATCCTAGCTCAATTCAAAGGGTTGTTGCTATCTTGTTTGGTCGTTGTGAAAACAATAGTGAGAATGAAAAAATAATCAGGTGTCGAGAGTTCATGGATAGATTTGCGTATTCATTTATATACAAGCAAATTAAACGTGGGATAGAACAGGGTGAATTTCCAAAAAGCTTAGATAAAAAAATGTGCGGCGTATATTTGATGGCAATGTTTGACGGGTTGTTGGCCCATGGTGTAGTGGTTCTTCCCTATGCCAAGTCTATAGTGGCTGCTAGTGTTGATGCTTTGGAGACTGCGGAGAGCTTAAGAGTAAAATGTAATTGATGTGTTAATTTTGCAAAACGAGCTAGCTGAAACTCTTACGATGTCTCAGCTAGCTTTTTTTAGAAGTGGTAGTTTAAGCCGACATTAAAGTTGTATTTCCCATCTTTTTTGAACATAGGATTTTTTTGTTTAAATGACTGCATGTAATCCAGTTCGGTTTTTATGCTGACACTTTTGTTTACATGGTAGGCTGCACCTACCCCCAGGCTATAGGCCATTTTGTGTGTTTTTGAACTTTCGACTTGAGCTGTGTGACTACTAAATTTTTCTTGTACCCCGTATAAAGAAGCTTTGCCATAGAGTTCAAAGCTTTCCCCTATGGGAGCGATTGCCAGCCCAGATAATCGCAAGGCTCTGGAGTCGAGGTCGCCAAGCTTTGGATTTTTAAATTTACCAGTGTGGTAATAGCCTGCTTCAACTGCAAAGTTGTTATTAACCCTATAGCCGGCTCCAACTTCAAAAGCTATGGTGCTGCTATTCCCATCGCTTTCAGTTTTTTGTCCATTAATAGAGCTAAATAAAGCGTCCACAAAAGTGTTGCTAAAATTATCACCAAACTTTTCTGGGCTCATTGTTCCCCCAATGTTGCCATACATGTAGGGGCCTGTTTTTTCCGCGGCAAAGGCCGTGCCGATGTTTGCCAGTAAAGCCAGTGCGATGGCGGTTTTATGCATTTGCAATTTTCCTTAGGGTGGTTTTTCAAAGACAAAGTCATTCTCATGCCAATGATCAATCGGTCATGACTGATTGATTGATCATTGGTTCGGATTGTAGAAGTTAGGAGGCTGTTCGTCTAGGTTTTTTCTTCAGACGAAGAAATGTTGGTGCAAAAATTAGACAGATGTAGTGGAAAAGGACTAAAAAATGTCATGAATGTGGCAAAAAATGCTCTTGGTTTTGTTTTTGTCATTTTCAAGGATTTTGGTATTTCTTGAGTCGGCTCTCCAAAGCATGGCCGACTATGCTTTAGCTTCACTAGCGGCCCACGGGCTTCAATTCAAACAGCCTCTAATCCTTCCAAGTTGGGCAGTGTGCGAGTTTGCTTGCCCCGCGTCCCCGCCGCCCGCGCGGCCGTTTTGACCCGCGCCGGTTTGAAGCCCTCGCCCATGACGCGGGAGGCCTCGGCCAGCGCCAGCCGTTCATTGGTCTGACGGCGGACTTCGTCGCGGATGTAGGTCAGCACATCGTCGCGGAGAAATACCCAGGCCACGCCCACCTTGCAGCCGGGCAGCGCGCCCTTGTCCGCCAGCTCCCTGGCCGTTTCCGTGCCGATGTTCATCAGGCCGGCGGCTTCGTCGAGATTCAGCGTTTCTTTCATCGTCTTTTCCTTCTTCATTCTTCTAGCGGCCATAGGCGAGCGGCCTTGCCGGCTTATCAGAGAACGGCGCACCCCAGTTGATTGGGCTGGCCGCTCGCCTATGGCCGCGGTTGCGGCCGGGGTATTAGATGGGCTCCACCACCAAAGCGAGGCTGGCGCGCTCGTCGTCCAGGATCTGGAAGCAGTCGCGACCCTGGCTGTCGCAGCCGTTCTGCACGAGCTGGCGCTCCAGGGTGTTTCGCACCAGGGCGATGACGTTGCCTTGCAGCTGCAACAGCTCAATCGGCAAGCGCAGCACGATGAACGGAACTGCACCCGGTCCAGCCTCGGTGGTGGCGTCCAGCTCGATGTCTCGCAGCCGCCGGGCGATGCGTTCGGCACGTTCGATGTTGTGGAACTGGCCATTTACCGCGTCCAGTTCATCGCGGTATTTACCGGTGGCGGCTTGCACAAGACGGATGTAGAGATTGGTTTGCACGTTCATTACGGACTCCTCCTCACTGGACCCGAGCGGTGAACTTCCGCGCGCGGTCGATTGCGTTGTTCAGCTGTCTGGCGATGGGCTTGCTGCTACCGCCCTCGGCGCGCCAGCGTGCACCTGGCCGTGGCGCGTCCTGGCTTTGCAGCAGGGCGGCCATGCGGATTTCGTTGATGTGTTCCAGGCCGGCCGCCGGCGCCATGCGCTTAAAGCGCTTTGTCAGGCGCTGGCTGGTCAGGCGCAGCACGGTGTCGGCGCGTTTCTGCTCGGCCTGACGTTGGGCTTGCTGCACCCAGTCGTCGGCAAAGCGCATGAACTCGCTGATCTGCTGCTGGAACTGCCGCTGAGCGGAGCGGCCTCGCTGCTGGCGGGCGCGGTTTTCGGCCTCCGGCAGAAAGGCGTCGTCTTCCGGTCGTGTGCTCATGTAGATGTCCATCTCGTCGGCCTCGGCCGCAATGCGCTGGGCGTCGCCCGGCTGGGCCGGAATTGGGGTGAATTTCGTTTCCGTAGAGTTATTGACACGAGTCCAAGGGGCGCTTTCGCGCCCTAAAACCTCAACCCCGCGCTTGATTTCCCAGGTGTGCATCCGAGTCACCGCCAGCTGTCCGCCGTCCACTTCAACAACCCCGAACAGACGCTTCTGCCCCGGCTCGCCGTAGCGGTTGGTGGCCGGCGCGCTGTCCTTGGCCAGCCGCAGCGGCATGTGCTTGCGGCTGGCTTCGTGGCCGCCCATCACCTCAACGAAGCGGCCCCAATTTCCGGCGTCCGCCGCGGCGGCGGCGCGCATCAGCACGTCCTCGGCGTCCGCGTAGTCAATGCGGCGCAGCTCGCGCCACACCCCCACCGGCGGCCCGCCCACTTGCTGGAACTGACGAATCCCCCAGGTACTGGCCCAGGCGTCCACGCGCTGGGCGGTGACGGTGGCGTCGGTGGCATAATCCTCGGCCAGCGTTACGCCATCGTCGCCATCCGGCCGGCCGCCAACGGCTTCATAGTCCTGGCCGATGGAAAACCCGTCCTGGCGGGTGCCGTCCACGTTCTTGGCGATGTATTTGGCGATGTAGCCGGCGGCGGTGCCGCGGCTCCAGTCGATGCGCTTGAAGTCGACGCGGGCCTTGATGGCCTTCCACACCCAGCGCGTGGCCTTGCCGGCCCAGAACGCTTTTTCCCAGCCGATGGCGTCCGCCAGCGCGGCCAGCGGTTCCTTGGCGCCGGCGGCCTTTTGCTTCCGCGCTATGGCCATGGCGTCGGCCTTCGTCAGCGCGTAGCGCAGCCCCAGCTCGTGGCAGTCCTCGCGCACCGCATGGCGAGCCACGATGCGGCGAAACTCGCGCACATGCTCAGGCTTCATGAAGAACAAGCCGTGATAGTGCGGCGTGCCGTCGTGGTGGGGCTCCGCCACTCGGAAGCCGAAAATCTTGATGTCGGCGCGCGCCAGGCTGGCGCCAATGCGTGACCACACCCCGCCCAGGTAATCGCGGGTATCCGTTGGCGTGCTCACGCCGTCGTAATGTGGATTGCGCTGGCCACTGGCCGCCACGCGGGGGTGAAAGCGGCTGGGGGCGGTGAGGGTAATGAACTCGCCGGCCAGCTCCAGGCCGATGGCGATATGCTCAAAACCTGCGATGCGACACATCAGCTCGGCGCGGCGGATGCGCGGATTGCTCATGCCGGCGTCGGCCACGTCGGCCAGATTGAACTCATCGCCCAGCTCGTTGATGGCGGTCAGCGCTTCCAGCAGTGCGCGGTTGCGGCGCTTCTGCTCGCGCCGGCGCGCCACCGCGTCGTGACTGGCGTACAAGGCGTGGCGCTTGTGCACCAGGCCCAGCGCGATGGACAACGCCTCGGCCTTGCGCGCGTTCACCTTGCGTAGATTCCGGCGCCACCACAGGCTGCAGGCCAGGCGCAGCTTGATGCCGCCGTCGGTGTCCGCGTTCGGCAGCGCAATGCCGTGCTCGCTGCAGAAGCGTTCCAAGTCCTTCATGCTGGCGCCGTCGCGGTGCAGCGCCTCGGCCTGACCGGCCTTGGCCTTGGCGTACTCCACCAGCTGGCTTTCGCTGGCGCCCAGCTCCAGCGCCTTAGCCGGAAACCTGTTCACGAGTTCGCGCAAGTAGTTGTTCGCCTCCGCCTCGCGGCCATCGTCCAGCACGCCCTTGCGGCCGGTGATGTTGCGATTGCGGCGGCGCAGCCAGTTGCCGCGCACCGCGCGCTGCAAGTGGCGCGGAAAGTGGCCGATCTTGGCCAGCGCCCAGCTGTCGGGCAAATAGCTGAGTTCCGGCGTTTTGGGCGTCATGCCGCCGCGTCCTGGCTGTGCGGCCGCGCTGCCGGTGCTTCCACTTCTACCGCACCGGCGGCCAGCCGCGCCGCGGCATGCTCGCTTTCCGCCAACAGGGTTTCCAGCTGATACCAAAGCTGCCCCATCTCCGCCATGCCCAGACCCAGGCCGGCCAGCGGCAGGCGGTGCAAGGCGGACAGGCGGACGATCTGCTCGCGCACGCCGGCCATCACCTTGAGCCCGTCTTGCATATCGGCGATGGCTTCCAGCTGCGCCAGCGTCAGCACCTTGGATTGCAAGGCGCGCACCGACTGCAAGTGCTGGACCGTGCGGCGGTCTTCCGCCTGGGTGGCCAGCCGTTGGCGGGCCTGTTGGAATGCGGCGTAGGACATGACGGTTTCCTCAGACGGGCAGGGTGAACTGGAGCACCACCAACAGCGCCAGCACCAGGGCGGCGGCGATGGCCTGGCCGTTGCCGGCCGGCTGGCGCAGCGGCGCGGTGTAGCAGCCGGTGCCGTTTTTGAAGCGGACGTAACGCAGCTTTTTCATGGTGTTCTCCAGTTTTTGGGCGTAAAAAGCCCCCTCGCGCCGCGCGGGTGCGATTTTTGCAAGGGGGAAACGGGGTTAAGTCAGTTCGTCAGGCGAGGCCGGGCAGCTCCAGCTGCCTTTCATCTACGGGCGTTCTCAAGTCCAGGCGCTTGCGCTGGTGCTCGATGGCGCAGGCTTCGCTATAGGTTTTGAACGGCTTGCCGCAGTTCTCGTAATCGCCGCATTGGTAGTAGGTTTCCCGCACCGTTTCAGTCAGCATTCGGCTGGTGCGCGCGTAGGAGACACTGCCGCAGTATTTGCACGGGTAAGCCATGCCTCAGCTCCGGCAAAACAACTGGAATGTCAGCTCGTTCATCTGCACCGTCTTGGCGCAGATATCGTGCTGGATGCGCTCAAGACGGCGGCGTTCGCGGCCGTCCACCTCGCCGTCGCGGGTGGCCTCGCGCCACTCGCGCGCCAGCCGCGCCACGTCTTCCACCAGCTCCATGTACAGACTCTGGATTTCTTCGTTGTCCACCGGGCCCACATGCGGCATGCGCACAAACACGCCGCCGCTGTCCATCGCCACCGCCTCGGCAAACAGCGTGGAGCCGTGGAAGGCCTGCATCTGCATCGCCTCATGCAGGCTCACCACCTGGCCCTTGCGTTCGTAAACGCGGTTCTCCAGCGCGTCCTTGGTGATCCCCAGTGCGGCGGCCATCGCCGGCCAGCCGCCGGGCATGCCCTTGCACATCTGTTGGTAGCAATTTCTGAAGTTGTCCATCGGGTATCACCAAAAATCTAGAGGTCTTGTGGTTTCCAGGCCACGGCGGCTTGGCTACAGTTCAAACATGGCCGGCGCGGCGGGCTTTCCAGGCGGCCAGGCCCAGCAGATAGATATCGCGGGCCAGCTTGCTTTCGGAGCAACCGGCGTCGGCTTTAGCCTGATCGAACTCGCTGCGTTCGGCCGGCAGCAGGCGCATCTGCACAACCTTGACCTTGGAGGTGCCGCGCGGACCGTAAGCGCGGCGCGGGCGGGCTGTCTGTTCGGCGTTTTGCATGTGAGTTACTATCTATGGAAAAGTAGAGTTGATGTGAATCGTACTCTAGAAAATTTGATATTGCAAACCACATACTCGAGAAAACTAGAGGTGTGATTCATATTCGCCACAGGCGAACGGGGTGTAATGTGAGCATCGGGGAACGTCTAAAAGAGGAAAGAGGCCGTCTTGGCTTGATCCAGATGGAAGCGCATAAGGCCGCCGATGTTAGCTATGCGACCTACCTCGGCTATGAAAAGGGGACCAGCTTCCCTAACGCTGAAGTGCTAGCAAAGCTCTATGCTGCCGGCTTCGATGTCACCTACATCATCACCGGCAAGCGCGATGACTCGAAGCTCACGCCGGAAGCTCACGCCCTCTTGAACCAGTTCCAACAACTGGACCCGCGCGGCCAGCGCCTGGCCCTCGGGGTGATGCAGCAGATCCACCAGAATCTTTCCGAGTAGTGCGGAACCAAGTCCGCAAAAGCAACGCCCGGCCAAGTGCCGGGTGCTTTGTTTGTGATTTGCATCATGTCAACGTGCTATGCTTTTGGGTTGTAATGAGTGTTGCGACAATGTATCGCGACATATTGCACCTTTGACATTGAGGCTCTCATGTCCCTTATCTTCTTCCTTTCCGCCATTTTTAGCATGGCTGCCTTTTGGTATGCGGCAGCAAAAGAACATGCCTCAAAAGGCCGCAGCGGGTTGACCAGGCATTGGTTAGCGGGAATCACCGCTTTCATTATCGGCACCCTCCAAGCCATGCTGTTTGCCGCCGATGCCTGGTACTGGAATGCCGCGGGCTTCCTGATCGTTCTTGGCGCTGCCGGGAGCCTCATGGAGGCCAAGAAACCGAAGACCTCAAGCCCTCCGACTGCCAAGGCACCTTCCCGGCAGCCTAAACCGGTCAGCACTTCATTTTCTGGCGGCGTGCGCTTGAATGGCGCGCTGGAAGAGCTGCGCGAGATGTGTCGCGAAATGGCGGAAGACGGGGTGATGGAGGAGGGGGAAGTCCGCATGCTGGCGGGCTGGTTGGATCTGCACCCCTGGGTGGCGAGCGGCGGCCCGGTCAAACTCATGGCCGACTACATCCGAGAAGTGTTGGCCGATGGCGAAGTCTCCGTCATGGAAGGCATGGATGTACTGGAACTGGCCGAGGCTGTGGCCTATGGCAAAAGCATCGCCGATATGCGCGGTTGGACGGCCCTGACACCACCAACCGATACCAGCCCGCCCAAGGTCAAGCGCCGCTCCAAGACCCCCAGCCGACATCGGATCACCGGAAACCAGCTGGACACCATCCGTTTCGCTTACCGCAACGCCAATGGCGAGTACTCAGAACGGCGTGTAGTGGTGCGGGTGGTCGATGAAGAGTATTTCCAGGGGCACTGCCTGACACGGCAGTCAAAGCGCACCTTTCGCCTGGACCGGGTTCAGGGTTATGTGACGTCTGAAGAGTCCGGCGAGGTGGCCAGCCCATTCGATTGGGCGCATGACCTGAGAACCTCGCGGGCTTAAGTAGCTTCGTATTGTGGCGTCTTTGCTTGGGATAATTCCAATGACACTCGACTTCCTGACTCCGCTGTACTGGCTGGCCTATTCCCTGGCCGGCTTTGCGCTGGCCAGCTATCTGCTTGGGCGTGCCGCGCTGAACTGGCGCCTCTGGCGCCATGGCGACGACTACGCTGACGCGCGCCGCTACGGCCGGATGGTGATGCGGCTCACCTGGCTGGCCGGGGTGCTGCTGACAGGCTGGCTGTTGTTGTGGCGCGGCTAGGACCGTTAGCCCAATGGCCACCTCTCCATGGCAATGCCTTGCCTTGAGCAAGGCTGTGTGCAGATGTAGATGGATTTTAATCAAAGCAATATGGATTGCTCTGAGTGATGGGCTGAATACTCATAAATCAAGAGGGTAACAGATAGCATGGATGCTGGTTTTATTGATTTGGATATTTTGGTTTCAAGAATTAGAAACCCACCATCAAAGAAATATTTTATTGAATCGGTAAGGTCTTATAAGGCTGGGGCGTTGCGTGCATCTCTAACTTCAGCCTGGGTGGCTTTGGTTTTTGATTTGATCGCCAAATATCGTGAGCTTAGCGCTGATGGTGAAGGATCGGCAGTTGATTTTATTAAAACATGGGACAAGGCCAATAGTAGCCAGGATCTTAGAAAACTTTTGGAGTTGGAGAAAGATATCCTTGGCCATGCTAAAGATAAAACACAGATATTAAATAGTATTGACTTCACTCAGCTGTCTCGTTTGCGCGAGGACCGGCATTTATGTGCACATCCGGCATACTCAGCCGAGGCTGAGCTTTTTGAGCCCTCATCGGAGCTTGTACGGCTTCATTTGGTTAATGTGGTTGATCTTGTGCTAGCGCGTGAGCCAAGACAGGGACGGGCAATCTTCGATGTATTTGATGTGGATGTCCAGTCGGTGGGGTTTCCTGCAGACCATGAGCAAATTATTGACTATGTTGAGCAGAGATACCTTCAGCGAGTTAGGGTTGCTAATATCCCTAATTTTGGTGTCGTGTTGGCCAAGTCGTTAGTTAAGGCTGTGCCAGCTGAATGGGATGCTCATTACAGTAAGATTGAGTCTTCCCTCGTTGCGGTAAAGGATCGCGCTGTAGAGGCGTGGCAAGATGTCGCTGCTTCTATTGTGAGACTGATTGATAACTCTGAGCCTGAGTATCGCTATCGAATAATTGCATTTTTGGCCCGCTTTCCTGCTTTTTGGGATCAATTGCAAGATCCTACCAAAACAGCACTTCAAGAAACCGTAAATAATATAGACCCGCAAAGCATAACTGATTACCGTGTTTTGTTAGGTGTGAATGCTCCACAGTTTCGGCGTGCCTTGCTGAGAGTTATTTCTGAGTTAGATGCAGAATCTGTGATAAGCGCAGTATCTCAAGTCGCTATTCCTGAACTTTGGAGTCGTGGAATTAGTATATATAGGGAGTCAGGAAGTTATCGCGGTTCTGAGGAGAATTTTAGAAAATTGATTGTTCCATTTGCTGAGGAAATGAATGGTGATCAATGGGATGAGTTGTTAAATGCAGTTGTGTCAAATGGGCAGAACTGGAGCGCGAATAATACTCCGTGGCTATTGTTTGTTGCTTTGAGAAGCGCCGAGCTTATGAATAAGCCTTCAAATGAGGCAATGATTAAATTCTATGTGCATTGTCAAAGAATGGGTGATCTGGAAGTGTATGATGATGTGCTTGGGGTGTTTGTTCGCTTTGGCTGGGTCAGGCCTGATGTGTAGTCGACATAGCGTATGTCTACACAAGGTTAATTTTTAAAGAATTGGGAAAATGATCGGCTGAATAATGGTTCATCAAGTTTGGAAATACGCAAGGTTCACGTCGAGTGTTATTTTTTTTCTTATCCCTGGAATAGTTTTTTATTGGTTTGGTCAATTGGCGGTCCGTAATCCAAGTTTTATCAAGATTGAGCTGCTGAGTCTTAGTGGTGTTTATGCTTTTTCCACCTCCTTGTATTTGAGGCTTGCTGACTTGGGGCACCATAGCAAAGCCATGCTACGGGTGCTCGGTTTTTCTTCCATCATGTGTGGCGTAGTGGCTGCGGATGCCCTGACAACGATGGCCGATATTTACAGGGTAGAAGACCCTTCTAGTCCGGCTATGGGCATATTTCCATTTTTGCAGAATTTGGCTTTATATCTATTATCTGCTTTGGGGGGTGGGTTTTTATTGATGTCTGTGGGAATGACAGTAGATAAATTAGACCGCTGTAGTCTGTTTTTTTCGAGAATGATTCGAGTTGTTGATCAAGGCGCCGAGTCCAAGCCTGAGACCAAAACCCAGGCGGTCGAGCTGACGCGCAAGCGCCAAAAACGGTTGGCGCGTAGCCGCAGGCTTGTTCACTGGCGCGGGGCAGCGGTGTGCCATGTTGTGGATAAGTGAGCTTGGGTTGACGGATGCAGGGGGCTTAACTACACTCCGCCTATGTATCAAGGGAAAGAGCTGGTTGCCGCCAGCTCCTTCTCCAGCTTAAGGCTGTCCTTTCTCCGATGCGTCATTCGGGGTGCGTGGGTTGATCATAATTTGGTTGTTCGTCCCTAGGACGATGACGGGAGCGCCGCTAAAGCTGGCGCTCTTTTCATTTGTGTCTCTCTCCTCCAGAAGCGGCGCCATATAGGTGCCGACTACATGGATCAGTACACATAGTTGCAGCAATGCTTTCTTCAAATAGATTCCCTTTCTCGCTGCGCTGTTGAGCTTCATTCGAGCGCAATCATGGTATTGCTAAATCTCCATTTTTTACAAGTCTTGACAGTTTCCTCTCCACCTCCTTTCTGTCTTAGGGGTTGAAAGAAGCCTCTTACCTTCTTTACGCGCTCTGCGCTTGCAAGATTTTTGATATTGTGATTTTGCGCTTGGGTGTTCATATTCAATTGATGTGCATCCACCGGTGAATTATTTGTTTTTACGATTTGATACATCCAGATTTTTTTTGTAACGGAAGAGGAACGGCATGTAACAAGGAGCAGGCGGTAAGTCAAGCTTGTACATTTGAGGCTTGGTCTTGCCTAGTTTGATGCAGTGGAGGGTGTAGCTAGCTGGTTAGAGCAAATGAAAGCCATGAAAAAACGCCCCAAGTGGGGCGTTTCGTTTTTGCAATGAGGAAAGAGGGGGCATCTGCGGACCTGCATGGTCAGTGGAAGATTGGCTCCGCGCCCTTTTGCTGGATGGGAGTGAGTTTCTTGCGTTTGCTCTTGCGTCCCAGCAATGCAAGGCCCCGCATCAAGCGGGGCTTTTGCATGTCTTAGCCTAATCAATCGATAAAGGTCGCCGGGCTGACGCCAAAGCGGGCCGCCAGTTGCTTGACCTGGCGCAGGTTCAGCTCGCGCTTGCCGGCCATCACTTCGGACACCACGCCCTGGCTGCCAATCTCCGGCAGGTCGTTCTGGCGCAGGCCGTGCTCTTGCATCAGATGGCGCAGCGCATCCAGGCCGCTGGCGTCCGGCATTGGGTGATTGCGGTTTTCGTAGTCGTGGACCAAATCCCCAACCAGCTCGCTCAAATCCCACAGCGGGTGCTGTTCATCGCCCTGGGTGCTGTCCCACAGTGCGTCCAGCAGCTCGCTCATGCGGTCGTAGTGGTCGGCATCGCGGATGGGGCGGATGTCGGTGGCCTGGCTGAAAGCCCGCCAGGCGGGCAGCAGGCTGGCGGCGTCGATACGGGCGTTCATGATTTCCAGTCTCCTTTGTCATACTGGCCATGCGTCAGCACGGCCTTCACATACACTACTTGTCGAGGGAACTGCACAAAGGCGATCAGCCGGAACTTGTTGCCCCCGATATTGAACACCATCAGCTCTCCCACCTTGTCCACGCTGTTGAAGGCTTGCTTCATTGCGGCATAGTTGGCGAACGCGTTCTTTTCTATGACGCGGCGCCAGCCTTGCAGTGGCTGTTCCGCGTCCGGGTGAGCCTGGGCGAAGTCGCGCAAGGCGCGGTTGCTGATCAGTTTCATGAGCTTAGTGTATCTCAAAATGAGATATTGTCAAGCAACGGCAAGCGAACAAGGCAGTCTTGCGCTTTACTCTGCGCGGTTTGCCTGGGCGCGGCTTTGTCCCGGATGGGATGGGGAAGGGGCTGAGTAGCCATCCAAAATGACAGCGGATGTAATTTGAATTATTTGATTGAAATGTTCATAGTTTTGTTAGAGCTTCTGTT
Organism: Chromobacterium sp. HL1; assembly: GCF_057418835.1. Lineage (NCBI taxonomy): Bacteria > Pseudomonadati > Pseudomonadota > Betaproteobacteria > Neisseriales > Chromobacteriaceae > Chromobacterium > Chromobacterium sp. HL1. Next base: position 3,576,781 of record NZ_CP162399.1, on the reverse strand, counting down.
GTCAGCGACGCTTTTCATGAAGTAGAGGCGACAAATGGCAAAAATTCAATACGGTGAAGGTTTTGTAGAAAAGCACCTTAGAGACTCGATTGGGAGCGATGATGAATTAATAGCGATTCATCAGCATCGCAATGGGGGGTTAAGTTTTGAAAATCCTCGATTTGTCAAAAAGAACACGGTGTTTGTTTATCCAGGCGGAGCGGAGTTTTTCAAGATTTGCTTGGCAAATGTGACCTGGGAAAACAGCCCTGATGAGGCTGGACAACTTTATGCGTTAATTCCACGCAATGTTAGGTCTGCAACCAGCAAGGCGGGCAAGAATGGCAATACGATCGTCTATTTTGTGGATAGGTATGATTATGTTTATGTGTTTGCTTCGCCTGAAGGCCGTGAAAACCATTGGCGGTATATCGTGAGTCATGCGAGTACAAATTTGAAATAGTATGGCCTGCTTTTGTTTCATCTCACCAAGCTTCCTCTCCAGCTCCAACTGATAGGTTTGGCCACCGTCGTTCAGGGTGTGGGTGATTTTGTTGATCGCCCATTTCGTGGCGTCGATGACGGGCTTGAAGTCCTGCGCCCTGGCAGGCAGTTCGGCGAACCGCTCCGGCCGGCCGTGGGCCACTTCAATTGCCGACTGAATTTTTATGGTAGCTTATCCGTTCAGTCGCTAAGGCTGTGGGTAGATAAAAAACAATAGCATTTCATTTGCATAGCCTTCGCGTGGTACCAAATCAAACAAGGAATATGTTATGCGAATGGCGTTGCGTTCTCTCCTGCTTGGGGCCATCACGCTTCAAGGCTGTCAAGACTCTCCAAAGGCTTCCATCACTTTCCGCGCCACTGCCAAGGTTGGCGGCAAGGCCGTCGATTCTCTCTCACTGGCTCCCGGCCAAACTGTAGCCATTGGCATGCAGGCAGGCCAAACGCTTGAGCTGGATTCGAGCAGGTCGTCGGTGAGATGGAATCCAACATCAAGCCAGGTTTCGCCGGTGGTCAATTCGAATACACACTCAGTGTGGAGGGCGACAATACCCCATTCAGCGAGTGGAAAAATCGACATCAATATCGTGGCTTCGCAGGACCCGCAGAAAACGGCAACGCTCACCGTTTACGTCGCCCCGCCGACCATGATTGATGATGATCAAACGCGAGAGTTTACGGGGTTCAATCCCTTGGAGACGAAGATTGTATCGCTGGAGACCACGCTGACGGTTCCGGAAAAACCGCCGGCTTCCGGCACGCTTTTTCTATGGCCCGGACTCGGACCTGAGGGGGCGAACTTTCTGCCGATAGACAATGGCGTTTTGCAGCCAGTGTTAACCTGGGGGCCCTCCTGCGCGCCGGGGGCCCAGCCTTCTGAATATTCGACATGGTGGGTGTCCGGGCAGTACGTGAATACTTTTGGGCGCCATCCCGGATACACGGACTGCCACGGCGGTCCGATCATGCCGGTCAATGTGGGGGATCGCTTGAAAATGTCTATGACTCTACGCGACACGGCGTGGCATCAGAAGGTAAGGAATATGCGGACGGGGCGGTCTGTTGACTTCAGTATCGACATGAAGCGGCAAAGCCAAAACCGCGCATTTTTCGTGATCGAGGGGTATGACCAGAAGCCGGTCGGAGACGTTGTGTTTACCGATACAACGATCACTTTTTCACCCGCTTCGCCCTTGAGTTGCATTGCGAAAAACCAGGGCAAGAACGATGTCATCTCCACGCCAATCATCTCTTTGGATGGAACGCAATGCTCGATCTCAAAAATCGTGCTGCGTTAAGGTTTGGACGCCAGTTCAGGGTCTGTCCAAAGCGGCACTGAATGCGCGGCGGCGCAAGTCTTGTTAATGAAAAACGCCCGGCACGGCGCCGGGCGTTTCTTCCAACACTGCGGTACGGCTGGCTGTTTAGAAGCCGTGTTGGCGGCTCCGCAGGCTGGCGCGGAGCTTGTCGTACACCCAGCCGAAGACAAAGGTGTAGGGCAGGAAGAACAAGAAGAAGCCGATGTCCAGCAGAAAGGCGTGCCAGTAGCTGAGACCCATCCACCAGGCGGTCGGCGGCACCAGCAGGATTACCAAGCCGCCTTCAAACAGCAAGGCGTGCAATACGCGCAGCGCGGGGGTGCGCGTCCAGCCTTGTCTCCGTTCCAGTCGCTCGAACAGCGCGTTGAACACCATGTTCCATAGCATGGCCATGGTGGTCAGCATGACAGCCAATACGCCCATTTTGGTGGTGTCTTGGTTGAGCAGCCAGGTTCCCAGCAGCATCAGCAGGATGATGGCGCACACTTCATAAACGACTGCGTAGAAGACGCGTTCTTGCCAGGATTTGGGTGCTTGTACTTGCATGTTTTCTCCTATTCACCGCGTGCCCGTTTAATAAGCTTACTCGGGTTTCCGTGGTGGAATGTGTATCACAGGTGAGGCGATTATATTGGTTTTATAGATGGTGAGAAGATGGTTTTGATCGGAAAACCCGATATGAATGGACGCTGTGTAAGTGGCCGCAACGTCGCCTAGCGCGGCGTTGTTCCGGAGGGCGCGGGGTCTTCCGCCGCCTCCAGCTTCATCTCCAGTTCCAGCTGGCAGGTATAGCCGCCGTCGTTCAGGGTGTGGGTGATTTTGTTGATCACCCAGTCGGTGGCGTCGATGGCCGGCTTGAAGCCCTGCACCCTGGCCGGCAGTTCGGCGAACAGTTCCGGCCGGCCGTAGGCCAGGTTGATGCTGAACTCGGCGGCGCCGCGCTGCAGCTTTTCCCATGTGGCTTTCGCCCCCTGCAGTGCGGTGGCTTCGCTGGCGTAGATGTGGCGCAGCACTTTGACGTTGCCGGCGCTGGGCTCCACGCCTTTTTGCTGGATGGCGGTCAGTTTTTTGCGTTTGGTCTTGCGCCCCAGCTTGGTGACGGTGGCGCGGCGTTCGAAGCGGGTGTTTTTGTCGACGATGATTTCGCCGCGCTTTGCCCGGTTCAGATCCTGCCATTGCGCTTTGACGGCGGTGTAGGCGTTGCGGTCGGCAATGTTGAAGCGGTGGCTGTCGCCGCTGGCCCGGGTGAGGGTGCAGACCGGGAAGGGCTTGCCGCTGACGGTTTCGGCGTCGCCGGCTTTGCAGAACACCAGGCGGCCGTTTTTCACCGTGGCCACGGCGTCGTGTTCGCGCGCCAGCCGGTGCAGCAGTTGGGCGTCGCTTTCATTGCGCTGGTCCAGTTGCTCGACGCGGCGCTTGGCCAGCCAGTCCGGTATTGCCGGCTGCAGCTGGTTGGCGGCGGCGATGGCGCGGACGATGGCGCCGAGCGTGGTCTTGCTCCAGCTCTTTTCGCGCTTGGCGGCGATGCCTTCGCGCAGGTCGGTTGAGCGGGCGCGCAGGGTCAGAATGTCCGGCGTGCCGCTGTGCTCCACTTCGTCGACGGTGTAGCTGCCCTTGTCGATCAGGCCGCTATGCCGCCAGCCCAGCGCCACGGCGATGACGGCGCCGCGGCCGGGCAGTTCCAGCATGCCGTCGCTGTCGTCCAGCACGATGTCGAGCTGATCGGCGTCGAAGCCGCGGTTGTCGGTCAGCGTCAGCGCCACCAGCCGGCGGCGCAGCGCGCTGTCCAGCGGCTTGCCGTTGAGGGTGAGCCGCCAGGCCGGCGTCGGCGCGCCGTTGAGGCCGGCGAAGCTGGCCAGACCGTCCAGCGCCTGGCCGGCCAGGTCCATGCCTTGCTGGGCGATATCCTGGCCGGCGGCCATCAGGCTGTCCGGGCTCAAAACGCCAGCTCCATCACCGCGCGACTGAGATTGCCGAGCAGGTCCAGCATGCTGCCGTCGACACGCTGCAAGGTTAGGGTGAAGTCGATCTCGCGCGCCTTACCGTCGCTGAAGAATTCGCGGCGGGTCAGGTCCAGCTTTTCGATGACGTAGAAGCCGTAAATCATGCCGGTGCCCTCAATCAGCGGCCAGGCCAGCGCCTGATCGGCCATCAGCTTGAGCAGGGCCAGCGAGCTGTCGCCGCCGGTCAGCTCCGGCAGCAGTTTGCCGGACAGGGTAATCGGCTCCTCCTCCGGCCCGGTGTACTGGCGGCCGGGCGCGGCGCCGACGCGGGGATTGCCCGGCCAGCGCCAGCCGTATTGCTGTTTCATTTCCTGATAGGGCAGAGTGCTGCGGGTGAACACGAACAGCCCGAGCGCCATCATTGGCAGGCCTAGCATTAGTCGATGTCTCCAAATTTGCTGCGCTCGCGGGCCTGGGCGTCGCGCTGGGCTTTTTCCAGCTCCTGACGCACCAGCCGCGCCAGCGCGCGTTCGTCCATACCTTGCGCGGCATGGATGGTGATCGGGGCGTTGATCATGATGGGGGCGGCGGCGGCCATGGCCGGCCGCGCCAGTGGCGGGCGGGTATCGAGCTGGCCGGCCAGCGCCGGGCCGGCGCCGAGCATGACGCCGGCGCCGAGGGCGGTCAGCTTGCCGGTGGCGCTGCGCAGCGCGGCCAGCGGGCTGCCCTGGCCCTGGGTGATGCCTTGCTCCAGCCCGGCCATGGCGTAGCCGCCGATGCCGGCGAACACGCGGGACGGCGAGTGGATGTCCAGTTTGTTGCGCAGCCACTCCGGCAGCATGTCGCCGACGCCGAGGATGGCGTCTTTGACCCAGTCCAGCCCGCTTTTGATGCCGCTGACCAGGCCTTGCATGATCATGCTGCCGAAGCCGGTAAAGCGGTTTGGCAGCTCCACGCCGAACCAGCCCATCACCGCGGCGAAGGCGCGATAGAACAGCCCCAGCGGCGACCAGTTGAGGACCAGCGCGGCAATGCCGGCGACGCCGCCGCTGAACGCCATAACGATTTCCGCCCAGATGTCGGCGAAGAAGGCCTTGATCGGCTCCCAGTAGAGGTAGATCAGCGTGGCGGCGGCGGCAATGGCGGTGATGGCGAGGCCAATCGGGGTGAACATCATCATGCGGCCGACGAAGCCGACGACTTTCAGCACCGTCATCAGCGCCGGGCCTATCCGGCCGAGGACGCCCAGGCCGCTGCTGAGGGTGGCCATGAACATGGACAGGCCGAAGCGCGCCAGCATGAAGGGACCGGCGACGGCCGCCGCGGCGATCAGCAGCCCGCCCAGCGCGGTGAGCGCCACGGCGACGACGGCGGCGATTTTCATCAGCGTGGCCGCCAGTTGCGGGTTTTCCCGCGCCCAGGCGCCGGTTTTTTCGGATAAGTCGGCGATCCATTCCGCGGCAGCCTTCAACTCCGGCGAGATGGATTCGCCAAACTTCACCATGGCGTTGGTGAAGGTGCCGCTGGCGGCGTCCCAAAGGTTCTTGAGGGTGCCGAGCTGTTGGTTGACGCGTTCCTGCAGGCTGGCCTGTTCCGCCAAGTTCTTTACCACATCGTCGTAGCCACCTTGGCCCTTCTCGATGATCTTGGAAAGAACTTCATTGGTTTCCTTGTCGTCGCCAAAAATGTCTTTCAGCACCGCCAGGCGGTTGACGGTGTCCAGCTTCTGCAGCTTACCCAGCTGCTTCATCAGATTGTCCAGGCCGCCGAACTCGCCCTTGCCATTGGTGAAGTCCAGCCCCAGGCTTATCTTTTTCTTCTTGAGCAGGGACTTCTCCACTTTTTTGATCTTGTCGACGTTCAGCCCCGCCGCGATGACTTTGCGGATGGCGTTGCCGGCGGACTCTCCACGCATGCCGGCTTGGTCCATCATCACGACGAAGGGCGCGAAGGCCTTGGCGCCCTCCAGGCCCTTGACCTTGATCATGTCCATGGCCGCGCCCAAACCCTTGTAGGCTTCCAGCATGTTGCCGGAGTCGACGCCGGCGTAGAAGCCGCGCTGGATCATGTCCACCAGCCCCATCATGTCTTTTTCGCTGGTGCGGGTAGCGTCTTGCAGCTTGGCGGTGAATTCCGCGGCTTCCGTCGGCGCCATCTTCAGTTGCACGCCCAGGTAGGCGGTGGCCTCGCCCAAGCCGCCCAACACGGACTTGGCGCTCATGCCCTGGCGCTGCAGCATCGTCATCATGTCCTGAAAGTCCGCCGTTGTACCTGGCAGACGGTCGCCCAGCTTTTCGGCCAGCCGGTTGACTTGCTCGTATTCGGGGGGCACTACGCCGCCGGCGCGCATCATGGCGCCCTTCAACTGGGTTGCCGAGTCTTCCGCCTCCGCATAGGCCGCAACCGGCTTCAGCACCGCCGCGCCGGTGGCCACGCCGCCGGCCATGGTGGCCACGCCAACGCCGGCTACCTTGTCGCGCACTTCCTTGGCCCGGCCGTAGCGGCCGCGGATGTCGTTCAGGCGCTGCTGGTGGCGGCTGACCTTCTCTAACGCGGTCTGCTGCTTTTCCAGCGAGGCGGTGACGCCGGCGACACTGGACTTGAGCTGCTCCTCGTGCCGGGCCAGCTGGCCCACCTTGATGCCGGCATTGCCCAGCAGCTGACGGCTTTTCACCAGCTCTTGCGCCAGCCGCTGGCGGCTGGCGGTGTTTTCCTTGAGCGTCAGGCTTTCCTTCTGCATTGCGTCCTTGGCGCGGCGGATGGCGTTGGTTTGCAGGTTGTGCTTGTGCTGCAGCGCTTCCAGCTCAAACTTTTGTTTGGCGATGGCGGCGGTGTAGTTGCCGGCCAGACTGGGAAACTTGATCAGCGCGTGATTGAGGTTGTCATAGCTCTTTTGCGCGGCCTTGAGTTTGGCGGCGGTGGCGGTGCGCTCGGTTTGCGCCAGCCCCAGCGCGCGGCGGTGCTTGTCCAGCGCCTCGTTGGATTTGCGCATTGCCTCGGTGGAGGCCTTGGATTGCTCGCGCAAGCGATTGAAGGAGGCCATCTGCCCCTGGGTGCGCTCCAGCGCCTTAAGCTGTTCGCGGGAGTGCTTGACCGTCTGGGCCAGCTCCTTGCTGCCGGCCATGGCGTCGCGCAGCGGGCGGCTCAATTTGTCCACGCCCGCCAGCAGCACTTCCAGTTTCATCCGGGTATCGCTCATGTGTCCTCGTTGCCGCTGCGCAGGCGGGCGTGTTCGCGCCAGTCGGCCAGTTCGGCCAGGCTCATGTGTTCAAACGCCGACGGCGGCCAGTGAAAAATGACCGCCACGTCGGCAATGGCGTCTTCTACGCGGCCGGGGAGGCCGTGTCCGCTTCGCTCGGCTGCCGCTCCTTCTTCCCCAAAAAACTGACCACCGCGATGCCGCATTCGGTCAGGTCGGCCGGGTCCATGGCTTGCACTTCCTGCTCGGTCAGCGGCGGCAGGGTGATTCGCGGCAACAGGGTGATCAGCGCGCCGACGTCCATTTGCAGCAGATCCACCAGCTTGGTGCCGCGCAGCTGGCCGGCGCTGGGCTTGCTGATGCGGATGGCGGCGATTTGGGTCTGTCCGCGCTGGATAGGCTGGTCCAGGGTGATCGGGTCTTTGTCGTGCATGTTCAATCCTTGGTGTGAGCGGCCCGGGCGGGCCGGGTGAGGGTTTTACAGACCGACGTTGGCGCGGTGCGCGGCTTGGATATCCTTGCCAAACACCTTGAACACGTCGTTGACGACGTCGACTTCCAGCCACTCCTCGCCGTCGACGATCAGCTTGTAATAGCTGAGGTCGGTCTTGACCTTGAACGAGCCGTTTTCCTTGGCCTTGGCGTCGCCCATGTCCAGTTCGTTGTGGCGACCGCGGACCACGACTTCCACCGCCTGGGCGCTGCCGTCGTCTTCCTTGGCGTAGCTGCCCATGAAGCGGATTTGAGCGGCGTCGTGGCGTTCGGCGCCGAAAGTCATGACGATTTCGCGGATGGGGCCGTTATAGGTCTGCTCCATCTCCAGATCGCCCAAGCCCTTGAGCAGCGCGACGGAGCCGATCATGCCGGCGCCGCGGTATTTTTCGGTTTCCATGGCGATCTTGGGCAGCTTGACTTCCAGCGCCTGGCCGATGAAGCCGACGCCGTCGATGAAGACATTGAATTTGCGCAGCGCGCGCGGCAGTGCGATGCCTGACATGAGTGTGTCCTTATGCTTTTACCTGGCTGGCGAAGTCCATCAGATAGTGGTCGGTGATGCGCTGGCGCAAGGTGATGTTTTCCGCCGGCGGCACCGGGGTGTAGTCGTAGTCGATGGCCAGCTTGCCGGCCTTGAGACTGTCCTTGTCGTTGACCTTGGCGTCGAACCAGCAGTCGAAGCCGAGCAGATAGCCTTGGTTGACCAGGCTGCGGCCCTTGGCCTTGAGGCTTTCGATGATGTCGCGCGCCAGGCCCGGGGTCAGCGGCTTGTCGACGGCCCAGAACTGCGCCTCGGCGAATGTGTCGGCCAGCACCTGGGCGGTGCGGGTGTAGCTTTCGAAGGCATACAAGGGGTCTGCGCTGCAGGTGCGCGAGCCCCAGAAGCGGTAACCGTTCTGGTTGATCAGGGTGGTGACGTCGTTGCTGTTCAGGTAGTCGGCGTCGGTGGCGGTGCCTTGCAGATCGAAGTAGACGTCAGCGCTGATGCCGGTGACGCCTTGCACCGGCACGTTTGACAGGGTCTTGTGCCAGCCTACGGTTTCGTCGATGAAGGCGCGCAGGCCCAGCGCGCGCGCAGTGGCGTAGGCGGCGGCCTCTTTGTTGGCGGCGCTGTCCCAGGCGATGAAGTCCGGCCAGATCAGCATCGCCTCGCGCTGGCCGAAGTTCTTGCGGTAAGCCACCGCGTCTTCCATGGTCTTGCAGCCGTAGGCGGACAGGTAGGCGAAGGCGCGGGTCTGCTGCGCCAGCGCCGCCAGCGCCGCCGCCACCGGTTGGTTGTCCAGGCCGGGCGCGCCGAGGATGCGCGGCGACAGGGCAAAGCGGGCTTTGCTGTTCAGCAAGGCCTTGATGCCGGTCTTGCGGCCGTCCGGGGTGGTGGTGCCGATGACTTTGGTGGTGGTTTCTTCTGCGGTCTTGCCGGGCTTGACGCGCACGACGATCAGCACCGGCTTGCACTGGTCGGCGATGGCGGCCAGGCTGGTTGCCAGCGTGCCCTTGACGCCGGCCTTGCCGATGGCGCGGTCAATATCGGTGATCAGTACCGGCACGTCTTCCGGGAACGCGACCGGGTCGGCGTCGTCGGAGGTGCAGACCATGCCGATAACGGCGGTGGCGACGGTGCGGATGGGGCGGCTGCCTTCGTCGATTTCAAGGACGCGGACGCCGTGATGGTAATCAGTGGCCATGCGGGCTTCTCCATGCGGGGTTTCCGGCATGGTGGCGCAGGCGGTTCAATGATGCGACCGTGCGGCGTTGTGTCAGAGCTGCGGACAACCTAGAGTGAATAAGTAAATGTACTGATTAGAATGTTTGAGATGCCGCCAGATGCCGCCGACCTGCTCCAGCACTACCTGGCGGCGGCCAGCGACAACGATATGCGTATGTTGTTGCGGCATGTGGCCGGTGTTGCCCATGTCGAGATTCCGCCCCATCTGGCCAGCGGAATTGCGGTGGATTTACGACGCTTATTGGGTGAGGCGGCCGCGCGTGAACAAAAAATTTCCCATGCTTTCGGGCAATTGACGGACAGGGAAATTCAGGTTTTGGAGGTGGTGGCCGCCGGCAGCAGCAACCGACAAGCAGCGGAGCGGCTGAAAATCAGCGAAAGAACGGTACGCAATCACATTGAAAATATTGGGAAAAAACTTGGCGTGCACAGTTTGGAAGACAAAAAAAGCACAGTTAGAAAAATCATTCACCATGTGTATTTAAGCGGGTTTATGCACCGTATCGGCGTTTCCGCCGATTAACGCCGCCGTCATGGATTGTCACAATTGCCTGGCATTAGCAGCACAACAAGCGAGGTTAAAAATGAACTTGGGCACCGTGACGACTCCACAACAACTCAACCCCCTGATCGGGGACACATGCCATGACACGCTGGAAAATTTGACCACCTGTTTGAACCGGCTGGGCGAAACGCTGGCGGCCAGTCATGCCGATCCGTCCATCTATTTTTTCACCGCCAGCTGCGCGGCGGCGCTACGGTTTGAAGCCGGCAGGCTGGGTCAACGTTGATTCCCATTACCCCAATGAAACAGCCCGGCGATTGGCCGGGCTTTTTGTTTGTAGCTGGGGCTTAGGGGTGGATGCGCTCCAACTCGGCCGGGTCCGGCTGCGCGTCGTTGCTCCAACTCCGGATGGCATCAATATATTTGCCCATCTTGTCCTTCTCCGCAGCGCTGCCGGCTCGCAAGACGTTCATCTGCTTGAACAAAGGGTAAACCGCCTCGATGCGAGCTTTAGCCAGATTTCGATAGTATTCAGACTGCATGATTGCAACGGCGCTGGTGCTGATTGGATTTTCCACAGGTTTTTCCTCAGATGGACGTGTCAAAATTCGTCACGGCACTGCGATGATCAAACCATCCCCATGTCGGACTGGAAGGGTCCAGCGGGTAGTGCCCCGCGACAGCCGCGGGCAGGATCAACTCTAAAGAGCCGGCATCAGTACTCGCCACAGGATGAATGTGCGCGTAGCCTCCGCCGTGGCTGTGGCCAAAGTGCGTACCACATTGTTTCCACACTGCCGAGATGCCGCTCAGGTAACTACCATCCACCGCACCGCTGATCAATCTGGCGTAGCTTGCAACCGTCACGTCGTGACGCATCGGCAGTACTTGAAATGGTAACAGCGTATTGGGGACACCAGGATTTTTGCTCCATGTGAGCGAGAGCACTCGGATAATGCCAGGCGAAAAGTCACGCACCCCGGCCATCCCCATTGCGGTCAAAATTGCGACTTCTTCGGGATCACGAGACCCCCACGCAACACCGGAAACAATGTCCCGTTTAACGGCCACTGTGACGGCTGTTCCAGCATCGACCGACCACCCTAGCAGCGCACCATTCAGCATGTTTCCAAACTGATTTTTGGTGATGCGGTGAAACGGGAGTTCCCATCTTGCCACGCTACGCCAGCTGTCCAGCTCGGCCATCTTAGCGGCAACTTTGCTGTCAATTTCGGCAGACTTGCCGCGCACGGTGCCGGTCAATTCAGTTGAAGCGCGGACCAGATCGGCAATACTCGATTCCAGGCTCATGCTGTTGCTCCTTTCAGGTAATGGTGTTGCAGGTCAACGATGGCAGCTGCATTGGCGGCTTGAATCGTCAGCAAACTGTCATGCTCTGCTGTGTGTTGGCTTGTGAGGTGGTCAATGCGTTCCGTTGTTCGCTGGCCGGCTTTGACAAGCGCGTCCAGCCGGCTGTCATGCTCAATGGCCGTGTACGCGGTACGCCTGTCCAGTGCAGACAGGTCCGCGCCGATATCGAACAGCGACTGGCGATGACCCGCCAGTTGCGCATCCTGCTGCAGATCGACATTCATGCCCACCACCACCGCACTGGCCAGGCTGGCCAGTTCCTCGGCCAGGTGCAGATTCAGACCCGCGCCCGTCGATTGCACGACGACGCTATCCGGCGGCACGCCGGCCAGGGTCAGGTCGTAGGCCAGCAGCAGCTCCAGCCCTGCTTGCTTGTAGACCAGCGCCTGGCTGGGGTGCGACCACACCGCCAGCGCCTGGCCGTTCTCCAGGATGAAGGCCACCTCGCGCACCCAGAATTCAGCGCCGTCGTCTGCCAGCGCGGTCAGATGCAACTGCCGCGGGCCTGTGGTTTTGCCGTCGGCGATGGGGTAGCGCACGATCTCATGACGCAGGCCGAGCTGTCCGGGGTGTGGGGTGTAGCCGGCGTCGCCTAGCGCGATGTGGCTGATGCGCAAGCGAACGCCGTCGCCGCTGGCCAGCTGGATGGCGGCCAGCCCAGCGTCCAGCATTTGCGGTAGTAGAGCGGTGCCGCTCATGGTTTGCCCTCCATGGTGAGGCGCAGCACGGCGCGAGCGCGGGCGGCGCTGGCGAGCTGTACCGGGTGATTGATGGGATGGGCCGGCGCCGGCCGGCATGCCGCGGCATCACGACGCACCGCGCTGACGCGGGCGGCGCTGGCAATGCCCAGCGCGTTATCAAAACGGGCACCCAGTCGGAGGCTGTAATGGCTGCGCTCGTTCTTGGCGTCGTCCACCACGCGCCGCAGTCGGCGGTATAGATCCGCGCTTAACACTTGTTCGTGACCAGGATTGTGGTTGTCGTTGGCCCAGGCGGTTAGCCGGAAGGTGTAAGGCGCACCGCCGTAATCTCGCCACTCTTTAAATTCGACGCTGACACCAAGCGCCGCCATCGCGCGCCGCACCGCGCCGGCGGTGCCTTTGTGTTTGTGGATCGGGATGGACTGGCGGATCAGCGCGCGGCGCTGCTTTTCATCGGCGGCTTCGCTCCAGCTTTCCACCGACATCGCCCAGGCCAGCCACGGCAGAAGCTCCGCCGGGCAGCGCGCCGAGTCGGCCAGGCCGCGCAGTGGGGTGGTGTCCAGCGTCAGCGCACAGCTGTCTGCCAGCGCCGCTTCCAGCGGCGTGCGGTTGTTGGGCAGCAAGTGGCGGCTCATGGCTGAACCCTTCGCAGCTCGATGCGCAGGCAGTCCGGGAAGTGCCGGACGTCGCATTGCAGATCCGCCGCCGGCTCGATCAGGTCCACGCGGCGGACGCCGGGGACATGCAGCGCCGCGAAGAGGGCGGAACGCGGCAACACGCCGCCCAGGCGTCGGGCGGCGGCCAGGGTCTGGTCCAGCCGTTGGCGGGCCTGGCGCATGACGACATCGGCATCCGGCCCGTTTTCGGTTTCCACCGTGGCCACCACACTAAAGGCTTGCGGCTGGCCGGCCAGCGCGCGGGGGCGGTCGGTCAAGGGCCGCACATCGTCAGCGCTCAACACCTCCAGCGCGCGCGCCAGTAATGGCGCGGCGTCCACCCCAGGCCGGGGCAGCACGGCAACGGCGACATCGCCGGGCAAGGGGGCGCTCAGGCCGGCATCGTAGCTGCAGCGCAGGACCAGGGCGTCGGCGGGCAGCTGCCGGCGCAACTCTGCTGACAGCTCCAGCGCTTCGAAGCGCGGCGAGTCCACCGAGGCGTCGGCGATGTCGGCGCTGGCGCTCAAGGTGTGAAACAGGTAAGCGCCGCGGCTGCCGGCCACGCTGAGGCCTTCCAGCGCCATCTGGCAGCGCCGGCGCAGCGCGGCGTCTTCTTCCCACCGCGCCAGCACCGGCGGCACGGCGTCCGGGTCAGCCGACTGCAGCAGCAGCCGTTGCACGCCGTAGTCGGCGGCGCGGTTGTCCAGGTCGGACTTTTCAGCGTAGGCGAGCAGGCTGGCGCGGGCGGCTTCGTTGATGCGCTGACGTTGCAGCAGCTCGTTGTAAGCGAATTCCTGCAGCAGCATGGTCAGCGGCTCGCTGTCAAATTGCAGCGCGGCGGCGAGGCCGGTTCGCAGCTCCGTAGGGGCCGCCGCCAGCAGCCGGTCCTTGCGGTCTTGGAACAGGGCTTCGAAGTCCAGCGCTTCGATCACGTCCGGCGGCGGCAGTTGGGTCAGGTCTATCATCGCAGGCCCACCGAGAGATTGAGCGCCTGCCCGGCGGACGGGCCGTCACGACGCCGCGCCTCGATGTCGATGGTCAGCATGCTGGCCTGGCTGCCGGCGCCGATATGCATGCCCACCCGCTGTAGCTCAATGCGTGGCTCATGACGCGCCAGCGCCATGACGGTGGCGGCAAGGCATTGCATGCGGGTTTTGCCGTTGAGCGGCGCGTCCACCAGCTCCGGCAGTTGGCTGCCGAACAGCCGGCGTTGCACGCGCTGATACAGCGGTGTGGTCAGTACTTTTTGCACGCACTGCCGCAGCTGCGCATCGTCGACGATGGCGCGGCCGGTGCTGGCGTTGAGTCCGAGGTAGTTCATTGCGGGGCTCCGGTGTTGCCGCCATGGGCGTCGGGGTGGGTGTGGCCATCCAGCACCACGCCGTTGCTGCTGAGCTGGCCGCCGCTGTGGATGATGGCGCCGCTGATGGCGGTGCCGGCGCCGCCGCCGGTGCCGGCCAGACCGGCTTGATAGCTGAGCAGGCCTTCGCTGGTGGTGGCGCCCTTGACCAGCAGATTGCCGCCCACGATCAGATTGCCGCTGGTTTCGGTTTCCGGGCAGTCGATTAGGCAGCGCACCGCGGCCTGGACGGTGGCGGTCTGGATGCCGGACACGCTGAGTGCGCCGCGGCCGTGGTGGTAGGCGAGGCGGGCGCCGTCCGGGAACACGCGGACCCATTCGCCCGCGTCGGCGCTGGGCGGCGGCGCGTCGTCGGCATTGAGGCCGAGCAGCACCAGGCCGGCGGTGGTTTCGCCGGACGGGCTCAGGATCAGGCATTGTTCGCCGGGCGTCGGCGGGTCCCAATCGCGGGTGCCGCCGGCGCGCGCGTGAAACCAGGCCAGCCAGCCGGTCAACAGGCCGCCGGAGCGGACGCGGACGCGCGGCGGCTCGGCCTGCACGGCGGCGACGGTGCCGGTGCGCAGCAGGTTTTCAAAGCGGGTGATCAGGTCGATGTGGTCCATGCCGGGCAGTGTGCCCGGCATGGCGTAGCTTGTGGCGTGGTGACTGTTGTGCCGGGCCTTGCGACAACCTAGAAGGCCAGATGGTCGACAATCTGGCCTTGTATCGCATCGATATCGGCATTGCTGAAGCCCAGCAGCTCGCGCGCCGGGTATTGCGCCATCACGCCGCGTTGGCGGCTGACGCGGTCGCGCAGGCCGAGCTGGTGCACGCGGGCGATGCGCTGGACCTGGCCGATGAATTCCACCGCGCCGCCGGCCGGGCCGGCCTGGGTCTTGAGGAAGCGCGCCAGGCGCAGCTTGGCGAACATCTGGCGGCGGATGGCGCCCTTTTTCTTGCGCAGCTGCGGCCGGCGCGCTTCAAAGCCGCTGCCGTCCGGGTTTTGCTGTAGACGGATGCGCTGCTGCTGGCTGGCGCGCAGGCGGGAGACGATCTGGCGCGCCAGCGCGCGGCGCTGAGCGGGGCCGAGCTGGGCGAGCAGGCCGGACAGTTTGCTGTCCAGCTGGGCGAGGGCGTCGGCCATCAGAACATGCCCGGCGGGTCTTCCGGCTCGCCCAGGTATTCGAAGGCGAAGTCGCCGGCGGCGTCCTTGACCGCCTTGACGCGCTCGCTCAGCTTGAGGGTGATTTCGATGTCCTCGGCGCTGTGGCTGATGATTTCACTGCGGTAGCTGAGGCCGTCGGCGCGCGCGTCCGGGTTTTGCAGCAGCGGCGGTTCGTTGGCGGCGATCCAGTCCAGCAGCGGCAGCAGAATGGATTCGATACCGCGGCCGTACTCGATGACGACCAGTTTCACGGTGTAGTGCAGGGTGAAGTGAAGCGCGCCGGGCCGGGTGGCCAGCTGGCCGTCCTCGGTCCACATGGTCAGCCGGTCCGGGCTATGACGCAGCTCGGGCAGCGCTGCCTCCAGCGCCGCGCGAAGGGCATGCGGCTTGTTCATCGTTCCGCCCATTGCTGGCAGGGCACGCAGCGGGTGCAGCCGGGGACGATGCGCTGGCGCGCGGCCGGTATCGGTTCGCCGCAATCCTCGCAGTGGCTGAGGCTGTCGCCGGCGGCGCGGACGCCGGCGAAGTGGGCGTCGATGGCGGCGTCGCGCTGCAGCTGTTCCAGCGCCTGAGCGCGGTCGTAAAAGTCAGTCATGGTCTTGGCATTCGATGGTGGCGTTGACTTTGGCGGCGCAGACTTCAAGCGCCTGCCGCTGCAGTTGCAGCGCCTGGGCCAGCTGGCGGTTGTTGGCCGGCGCCGTCGGCGGCAGCTGGCAGCGGGTCAGCGGCGCGCAGCGTTGGCTGCTCAGCACCGGGGGCGCCCACGGCGGCGTAGTCGAGCAGGCGGGCAATGTCAGCAGGGATAGCCACATCGCCCCAAGCAATATTTTCCGGGGTGGCATTGAGGGCGTGCTCCAGTTTGGCCGCGTTGGCGGCGTGTTTGCGGGCGAGGGCTTCCAGGCGCTCGGTCAGCCGGCGCACGGCGGCAGCCTGGGCGCGGGCGTCCTGTTCTTGCTGGCGCAGTTGCGCGGTCTGCTGGCGGTGGGCGGCTTCCAGCTGGGCATAGGCGGCGATCCGCTCCCGTGCCGCCGCTTGCTGCTGCTGGATGACGCGGGCTTGCAGCCACAGGCCGAGCCCGCCGAGCAGCGCGGCGAGCAGGGCCAGGGTGACGGCGTAGCGTTTGACGATGTCGGCGAGCATCAGCGCACGTCCTTTGGCAGCTCAAAATGGGGGAACTCGCGGAACGGCGCGCCGGGGCGGCCATACCAGTTGAGGCCCAGCTCCATGCCGATGCGGCCGGCGATCTGCCAATGCGGGTGGGCGGCGTTCCATTCCGGTTTGCCGTTCACCTTGGGCACGATGTCGAAGGCGCGCGCCGCCGGCTTGCCGGCCAACATGGCGTTGTGGGCGGACTGGCCGGCGCGGGCGTTGGTGACTTTGGCGCCGGGCGCGGTGCGACCTTGGGCATAGAGCTGGTCTTGTTCTTGGCCGCTGCGCCAGGTGCAGGTGATCAGGATGTCGAGGCCGGCGGCCTGGCAGCGTTCCAGGAACTGGCGGCACAGCGGCTGCAGCGCCGGGTGCAGGTCTTCAATGCGACGGCTTGGCATGGCGATCTCCTCTCTCAGATCCACTTTTCTTTGCGCAACAGGATGGCGAGCCAGGACTGGCGGTTGTCGGTGGTGCGGAACAGCTCCACCACATTGCCGCGCACCGCCAGCAACGCCAGCAGCAAGGCCAAGTTCAGCGCCAGCTGCGGCAGGCGGCTGTCCAGGCCGAACAGCTCGAACACGCCGACGCTGCCGGCGGCGACGGCCAGCAGGTAGGCGAACAGGCCGGCGCGCGGCCGGTGCACGGCGCCGCCGCGGGCGAACAGCAGCAGGCGGGCGGCGATCAGCAGGCAAACCAGGGCGGTGGCGATGGGCAGGGTCATTTCTCTTTCCCCTTGAGCAGGCGCAGCTTTTGGAAAAACTCCGGACTGTCGGCGGCGCTGATCAGGCTCAGCAGCGCTTTGACGGCGAGGGCGGAGGCGATCAGCGCGCCCACGCCGTTGCTGACTTCCACCGGTTCCGGCAGCAGCCAGTCAACGAAGGTGGCGACGCCGCGGGCGGCGATGAGGCCGGCCACAAAGCTGAGCACGAAGAAGACCGCTTTTTTGCCGACGCTGATGTCGCTTGAGCTGATGACGAAGACGGCGCCGCCGGCGAACGCTCCGAGCACGACGGCGGCGTCGACGCCGGGAATCAGGGTCAGCAGCGCGGCGGTGGCGAGCGCGCCGGCGGTGGTGGTGGTGCTGATGGGTTCGGCCATATTTAGTCCCACAGGTTGATTAAGGTTTTGACGGGGTCGGCGTCGGCGGAGTCCAGCTCCGGCAGTTGCACCGCCAGGCCCATGGGCAGGGTCGGGCCGTGGTCGGCCAGGCCGGGATTCCTGGCCAGGATGGCCTCCACCACGCCGGCGGTTTTGCCGTAGTGCCGCCAGGCGATGGCGTCGACGCTGTCATGCTGCTGGGCGCGAACGGTGCGCATCAGATCAGATCCACGGTGGCGCGGCCTTTGCTCTGAATGTCGCTGATGGCCCAGCGCGCGTCGCGGCGCAGGTCGTCGGCGGCCAGGTCTAGCTCCTCGGCACGGCGCCGGCCTTCGGCGGTGCTGTCGAAGCTGCGATAGCGTTCATTCAGCGCGGCCGCGGCGGTGGCGTAGATGGCGCGGCGCCAGTGGGTCAGATTGACGGGCTCGCCGTCGATGTCTTCGCCGGCGACGTCGGCCAGCCGCTGGACGCCGGCGGCCTGCTGGCGCTGGCGCCACGCGGTCAGTTCGCCGTTGACGCTGGCGATGGCGACCACCAGTTCATGGCGCAGCCGTTCATCGGTGACGGTGCCGTCCAGGCGCATGACGGCGCGCGCGTGGGCCGGGTCTATCTCCGGCCAGAACGCGCCAGCGCGGATGGCCTTGGCCAGCGGGCTGTCGGCGGCCGGGGCTGCGGTGGAAGGGATGATCATGGCTGTCCTTGGTGTGACGGTGGAGGGGGCTTCGGCTGTGGGCGGGTGCCCGGCGTCAACCCCCTGCCGTCAGTCGCGCGGGGTCGCTCGGTTACGCCTGTCCGCCACTGGGCGGCTGGGCGTTGTTCTTGATGGCGCGTTCAATGCGCTCGATATCTTTTTTCACGCCGACGCTGTCATACAGTTGCTGGGCTCGGCGCAAATGCTCCAGTGCGCCGGCCGGGTCACTTTCGGCGAGCGCAAGGCCGATTTCTTTGAGCAGCTTGGCGCGCGCGGCATCCGGGATGTCATGTCCCTTGGTCAGCTCGTTGGTGTAGACGAGGATGCCGACATCGAAAGGCTGCTTGCCGTCTCTGGCTATCTTGGCGGCGATGGCGAACTGATCGACAACAGCCGTCGCCGGCGTGCGCGTGAATTGGTCCGGCAGCGGCAGATCATGACGGAGCACGTACTCAGCGATGTCCAAGGCGGTGCTGAAGCAACCGGCGTCGATGCTCCACATCATGACGGTGGTGACCACATCGTCAGGCCGCCCACTATCCGACTGCAGCGCACCTTCCACCCAAGGGAGGTAATCCGGCAGCACCTGGCGCTTGACCTCTGCCTTGCGCTCCATGGAGTGCACCAGTTTGAGCTGGCGGCGATCTTCCGCCAGCTTGACCAGCATCAGCTCGTAGGCTGAGCAGTTGACCGGGCTTTCGTCGCTAACCAAGGTCGAAGCCTTGGCGGCGCTGGCCCGCTGGAAGTGGGCGCGGGCGTGGCTCATGCCGCTTTAACCGGCTCGATGTTTTCCACCAGGCAACCGGCCTCGTAGCGTTCCACCACGAAGGCTTCGTTGTTGCTCTCGTAGTTGGCGGCCTGGTTGTAATCAGGCTCTTCACGCAGATGACGGCGGCGGCTGCCGTTCTGGTAGTAGATGGACAAGTTCGACAGTGGGGTGATCAACATCGCGCCAGCCGGGAAGAACGGGACGGTGACGGCCGGCAGTCCGCCGACACGCTTCTGGCTGATGACCATGTCCGCCGCCATTTGCTCGGACGGCTGGTTGTCTTGGTTGACGATGGGGAAGTACTTGTCGTGGAGCAGGTCGCGGCCCAGGATGACCACCAGCTCAGGATTGCCAGCCAGGGTCGGGTCGATCAGACCGGCCACGGCGTCCATCACCAACGCGTCCAGATTGGCGTAATCGCCGCCCTTGTCAGATTTACCAATCACCACTTTGCCGGAACCTTTTTTGACTTCGGCCATTACGCGTTCCGACGCTTTCTCGCGGTAGTGTTGCAGCCAGCCCTTGTTAACGTCCTGCAGCAGCGGGTTTTTGGCACGGTCGGTTTGTTCGGCCACGCTGACGCCGTTAAAGCCGATCATCATGCGGTCCAGCGCTTGCTGCTTGATGATGACGTCGCGCAGCCTGGTCTGGAAATCCGGGAACTTGGCCCAGGCGTCGAGCTGAACATAGGGCAGCGCGGTGTCGAACTCGGTGAACTCGCAGCGATACTTGTGGCTGTTCATGTCGGCCAGGTTGCGCGGGCGGCGCGGGTTGTTCGGCGTGACCTTGGTGCGGCCGGCAATGGTGCCGAACACGCCCAGGCCCAGCTTTTCGCCCTCCAGTTCATCGACGCCTACAACGTTGATACGGGACAGGAATTCGCTGGATTCCTGAAGCCGAGTCTCCAGCTTTTGCTGGATCGACGGCTGGACGCTGAAGGATTTTTCGACGGCGCTGGCGCTGACGCCGTTCAGCTTGGCGATTTGCTCGATCAGCTGGGTGAATACATTGCGGGTATTGGTCTTCATTCGGTTTGGCTCCGGTGATGGGTGAGGGCTGATCAGCAGTCGGTGACGTGTTCGACGTCGCCGCCGGTGGCGGGGGCGCGCGCCGGGTTGGCTGGCTCTTTGCTCAGCCTGACGACCAGAGCCTCATGCTCAGCCTTGCCTGCGGCGACTTGCTCGCTGAGCGTCTTGAACTGAGCAGCAGTCGGCATGCCGCTGAACTGTTCCAGCAGCTCGCCCTGACTCTCTGCAATGGTTTGGACGGCGGCGGACAGCTCGGCGGTGTCGGCGCTTTGACGTTTGGTGAACTTGCCAATCAAGCCCTTGATCTTGTCGTTGAAACCGGCCAGCGCGCTGGTGCCGTCTTCTTCAAGCTCCAGGGTGAATTCGACGGCTTCGGTGAACAGATTGCCGGGGCTGAGCTTGCGGCCGGCCAGCGGGTTTTTGCTCTGGGTGGCACTGAACTTCAGCATTTCGCAACCCAGGCTGGCCGGGTCGTCGGTGACGGCCAGGCCCACCAGATAGGCTTCGCCGGTGCCGGCAAAATCCGTGTCCACTTCGATGGACGCGAATATCTTCTGGCGCGCCTTGTTCATCGCCACCAGATCCTCGGTCGGGTCGACAACGACGAACAGCCCCAACTTTTCGTCTTCAACCTTTTCCGCGCCCACCTCCAGAATGTCGCCATAGCGCTTGAACGGGCCATCGGGCAGCAAGCCCTTGAAGTGCTCCAAGTTGACGCGGGCGGCGTACTTTTTCGGGTTGTAGTTGGCGGCCATCTGCTCAATCCAGCTGCGTTCGATAATGCGGCCGTCGGTGGTCGCGCCCTCGGTGGCGACACGGAATTTCTTTGCCTTGCTTGCCATGGTTTGCTGTCCTCGGTCGGGTATGGGTCGTGGCGATGCGCCCATATTCCGGCGGTGAGGCCGTGCCGTCATCGACATGTCGTTGTGTCACGCCGCAGGACAACCGGCATGGCGGGATTTAGCCGGGAGCGCTCTGCACACTCGCGGCATGACAAGCACTTTTCCCATTCCCGACGATCTGGACCCGCGCCGCCTGGCCAAGCATCTGTACTTTCAGGGCTGGCGGGTGGCGCGCATTGCGGAGACGCTGAAACAGAAGCCGGCGACCATCCATAGCTGGAAGCGCCGCGACCAGTGGGACGACACAACGCCACTGGAGCGCGTGGATTGTGCGCTGGAAACGCGCATGATTCAGCTGATCAGCCTGCCGACGAAGGGAAACAGCGAATACAAGGAGCTGGACGCCCTCGGCCGGCAGATGGAGCGGCTGGAGCGAGTGCGACGCTTTCGCGACGGCGGCAACGCGGCGGACCTCAACCCAAAGGTTGCGAACCGCAACGCCGCGCCGAAGCGCCAGCCGGTCAAGAATGCGATCAGCGAGGAACAGGCGGCCCAGCTTAAGGCCGCTTTTCTGGAGCGGATGTTTGGCTACCAGAAACACTGGCACAGAGCCGGCCTGGCGGAGCGCGACCGCGTCATTTTGAAGTCGCGGCAGATCGGGGCTACCTATTATTTCGCCCATGAGGCGCTGATTGATGCCATCGAAACCGGCCGGAATCAGATCTTCCTATCGGCCTCGAAAAGCCAGGCGCTGCTGTTCCGCAACTACATCGTGAAGTTCGCCGCCCAGGTGGCGGACGTGGAACTAAAAGGCGAGACGATTATCTTGCCCAACGGCGCGGAAATGGCATTCCTGGGGACCAACTCGCGCACCGCGCAGGGCTATCACGGCAACCTGTATCTGGACGAATTTTTCTGGATTCCGCGATATCGCCAATTGAGGGACTTGGCGGGCGCTATCGCCTCGCAGTCCCGATACCGCAGCACTTACTTTTCCACGCCTTCCACCATGACGCATGAGGCGTACAAGTGGTGGACCGGCGACGAGTTCAACCAGGGCAGGCCAAAAGCCGAGCAGGTACAAATCGACGTCAGCCACGGTGCGCTGCAAGGAGGCGCGCGCGGCGGTGATGGCCTGTGGCGCCAGATTGTGACAATTGAGGACGCCCAGGCCAGCGGCTGCAACCTGTTCAATATCGAATACTTGCGCCGCAAGAACACGCCGGACGTTTTCGCCCAGCTCTACCTGTGCCAGTTCATCGACGACGGTGCATCGGTATTCAGCTTCAACCTGATGCAGCGGGCCATGGTGGACAGCCTTGAGGAGTGGGGCAGCGATTGGAAGCCCTTCACCTTGCGACCGTTCGGCAATCGCCCCGTGTGGCTGGGCTACGATCCGGCCAAGAGCGGCGACAAATCGGCGCTGGTGGTGCTGGCGCCGCCAGCCGTCCCTGGTGGCAAGTTCCGCATTCTGGAGCGCCACCAGTTCCAGGGCGCGGATTATGAGGCGCAGGCCAAGTTCATCAAAGATACTTGCGACCGCTTCCATGTGGCATACATCGGCATCGATAGCACTGGCCTTGGCTCCGCCGTTTATCAACTGGTGCAGAAGTTCCGGCCGGATGCGGTCTCCTTCGATTACAACGTCGAGCTGAAAACCAAGATGGTGCTGAAGGCGATGAACGTGCTGGGCAATGGTCGGCTGGAGTACGACGCCGGCCATACCGATATCGCCGCCAGCTTCATGTCCATCAAGAAAGTACTTACACCATCTGGCCGCCAGGCGACATATCAGGCCGGACGTTCCGAAGAAACCAGCCACGCGGATCTCGCGTGGGCCACGATGCACGCCCTTTTCAACGAACCACTTGAAGGCGCGACCACCACCAATTCCAGCCTCATGGAGATTTTCTGATGCGTAACCGTTATCGCCTTCTTCCCCACACATCACCGCCGCATCTTGGCACGCCGGCAGCCGCCGGCGACAGCGGTTCGCCGCTTGCGTTTACTTTCGGCGAGCCGGTGCCGATGTTGGATCGGCGCGAGATCATGGACTATCTGCAGTGCATGGGCAATGACCATTGGTATGAGCCGCCCATCAGCTGGGATGGCCTGGCGCGTAGCCTGCGCGCCAATGTCCACCATGCCAGCGCGCTGACGGTAAAGCGCAATGTGCTGGTCAGCACCTTCAAGCCGCATCGGCTGCTGAGCCGGTCGGCGTTTTCGGCTTGGCTGATGGATTATCTTGTCTTCGGCAATGCTTACCTGCAGGTCATCACCAACAGGCTGGGCGGAGTGATGGAAATGAAGCCGGCGCGCGCCAAGTATGTGCGACGCGCGAAAGACCTGCTCGGATTCTGGTGGGTGCCGGGATACGATCAAGAGCAGCTGCTTGCCGGCCAGGTGATGCACCTGATGGATGCGGACATCAATCAGGAGGTGTACGGCCTGCCGGAATACCTGGCCGCGCTGCAATCTGCATGGCTCAACGAATCGGCTACGCTGTTCCGCCGCAAGTACTACCTGAACGGCTCGCACGCCGGCTTCATCTTGCATCTATCCGACACCGCCCATAACGAGAAGGACATCGACGCCATGCGTCAGGCATTGAAGGACAGCAAGGGGCCGGGCAACTTCAAAAACCTTTTCCTCTACACGCCGAATGGCAAGAAAGACGGAGTCCAAGTTATCCCGCTCGCCGAGGTGGCTGCAAAGGATGAGTTTTTCAATATCAAGAGCGTGACGCGCGACGACGTGCTGGCCGCACACCGGGTTCCGCCCCAACTACTTGGCATCATGCCTGGCAACGTCGGCGGCTTTGGCGATGCGCCAAAGGCGGCTGGGGTGTTCTACGAAAATGAGATCAAGCCGCTGATGATGCGGGTGCAGGAGGTTAACGACTGGATGGGTGAGGAGGTGATCCAGTTCGGAGAGTACGCACTAGCCACCCCCCCAGGCTGACACGCCCCATTGATCTATGGGTTTGGGGAGCAACGGAACGGTTATGTTCTGCTGCGCACAACCGTTCCGTTGCTCCCCAAACCCCAAACTTACCGATCTGTCCGCCAGGTCAGACCTTGATCGGACCAAACATCCCCGTGTTGATCAGAGCATTCCAGATTTTCTTTATCGCCTGCCCGGTCTCTTGGCTCACAAACAATGACGATCGGCTACCATGTGGCTGACCAAGGAAGTAAGGACGCATTGATTCCCATGTTTCGGCTACCTGCGACCACCTCCAGCAAGGCACCTCCATTTCCAGAAGCAATGGAATGGCAACAGACAAAGGAATTGTTCCATCTGCTTCAAGGGTTTTATTCCATTCGCACTTGACCAGTATGGGTGTTGCGTTTGAGCTGTATAGCTGCACGCCCAACCTTTCTGCCGTGATAGTGGCAGCTGGGTGGTGGGGAAGTGCAGCAACGGAGTCCATGACTTCCTGTCCATCGCCATAGGGGCAGGTGATAAACCCGTTAGCGAAGTATCGTGTGTGGTCGAGACCTTCGTATCCACACTTAGAACTTGGGCTCGTTTCTGGGTACTGGCTATTGTGGTGAAAAACCAGTGGATGCCATGAGGGGTAGGCGTCAACTACTGGGCCAAGTTTATCAACGATGTCCCGTAGCGCCTCTTTGCTACGCGCCCGCTGGTTCTCATCCGCATCCCGTGGCCTAGGGACAAGGTAGGCCTCAACCTGCTCATATCCGATCCGTGCCGCTTCGTCCGCTCTGAATGCCATGTGTCACTCCTCGTACAATGTCATTCTCGCATGATGCGCTATTTGTGTGCATAACTCAATAAACTTATGCGCGTAGTTCGTTTGTTATGAAATCGCGCGATTCTCCGGGGGGCGGGTAGGTAGAGGGTCGGTGGCCGTGGGGAACGAGGAGTCCGAGGATCGGACCTAGAAGCTATGCCACGAAAAATGCCAATAGCCTAGCTGTTTTTCCCATTCTACTGCTCCCCAAACTAACTACCAGCCCAGCGGATGCGAGGCTTTTTTTTCCATGTATGACAATCTGTACAATCTCAGGCCGCTAAGGAGGCCCACTAGCCCCCGGCGCGCGCTATCGAAGCCCCGCCTCGCCCCCGCACTAAATAGGCCGGGATTTATGCACCTGCATAGATGCCCCGCAAACGCCCTAGGTGCGGCGCTCCGGTCGGCTGATGGGGTGGCTTGGTTCATTCACTTTCATGCGCGCTATGCATGCAAATCTTAAGTTACTCCTTATATATACTGATTCACATTTAAACAACGGAGTGGATTTTAGAGTGTTTTTGTTTTTAATGCTTTGATTTGTAATGATATGCAATGGATTGCAAATCCGTCTACGCCGGTTCGATTCCGACCCCCGCCTCCAGTTAAAGCCCCGTAAGTCAAAGACTTGCGGGGCTTTTGCTTTGTTCGGCCCGCGCCCGCAATCGCCAAGCTCAGCGTGGTTTCTCCTCTTTATCCCGGATCGGGATCAGGCCCGCCGTCCCCCGCGGCGGCGTGCCATGGCCTTGATCGCCATCCCTGTTTGCCAGCGGCCCGGCTCTGGGATAGAATCGCCGTCTCTTTGCCCGCCCCGGTGGTGAAATTGGTAGACACAAGGGACTTAAAATCCCTCGACTTCGGTCGTGCCGGTTCGATTCCGGCCCGGGGCACCACTACGGCAAAACCGTCCACGAGACGAAAACAACCCGCACAGCCTGGCGCTGGGCGGGTTTTTTTTATCGGCTTCTCTTAAAGCTGCGCCTCGAATTCATAGAGATCGCTGCGGCACAAAACTTCGCTGAACTCCAATACCTGTTCCGCCGCGTTCAAGCTGGTCTGCCGGATGCGCAGCAGCGGCGTGCCGGCCTGCACATGCAATAGGGCGGCGCTGTCCTGATCCGCCGCGCAGGAGGCCAGACGGAAGGTCTTGCGGCCGATCTCGACGCCATGGCGTTCCCACCATTGGTATAGCGAGTGTTCCAGACGCTCCGGTTCGGGCAGGTAGGCCAGCGGGATATAGGTGGTTTCCAGCGCCGCCGGCGTGCCGTCCATCAGCCGCAGGCGGCGCAGCTTGGCGATGTCCGCGCCGACAGGCAGGCGCAGCAGGCTGGCGATGGCGGCCGGCGCGCTTTCCCGCCGCCGCAACAGCCACTGATTGGCCACGCTGCTGCCGCTGCGCAGCACCTGCTCGGTGAAACCTCCGCTGTCGTTGAGCGAATAGCGAAAGGCTTGGGCGACGCGAGTGCCCTGGCCTTGCTGACGGGTGATCAGCCGCTTGCGTTCCAGTTCCGCCATCGCCTTGCTGATGGTGACGCGCGACAGTCCCAGTTTTTCCGCCATCTGCCGCTCGGTCGGCAGGAACGCCCCTTCGGGCAACTGGTGCTGGCGGATGGCCTGTTCCAGCGCGTCGGCGATCAGCAGATAGCGCGGCGTTGCGCCGGGCTGCCGCAGGCTGGCGGACAGGCATTCCAGAATCTCGCTCATATCGTGTGAAAGCTCCTGTGCGTGCGGGCTTCAGTCTAAATCAATGCCGACGGCAATGGGGTGGGCTGAGCTCTGTGGCATGCTTTCCTGATCAATAGTATGGTTATGTACTATTGGATTTGTATTGGACTTATCATACGATGCCAATCGAAGTCCATGGTTCCTGTTTACGCTCGCATTGCGCGAAGGCCGGGCAAGGCGAAACAGCCGGGAAAGCGGAATGCGCCTGCGAGGCATGGGCGTTTCGCGGGCGGCTCCTGGTTTCCTTGACGCGTGGCGGATCGTAAACGGGTTCTGGCGGTCGATGGGCATCCTGGCGGAGAGGCAGGGTTTGACGATGATCAGCAAGGGCTACCAGTCCATTCTCGGGGCCCTGTACGGGCAGGCGGCGGGTGATGCCATGGGCATGCCTTCGGAGCTGTGGCCGCAGCGGCAGGTACGGGCGTTTTTTGGTTGGATAGACGATTTTCTGCCGGGCCCGGCCGAGAATTTCGCCGCTTCCGAGTTCGCCGCCGGAGAGTTTACCGACGACACCCAGCAGGCCATCGCCTTGATGGACGCGTTGATCGCCGCGGACGGCGCGGTAGAGCCGGAGCGCATCGCGGACAACATCATCGCCTGGGCCGAGCGCATCGACGCCTTCAACAAGAATATTCTGGGGCCCAGTTCTAAGGCCGCGCTCAGGGCTATTTTGTCCGGCCAGTCCATTGATTCTCTGGGCGCCAACGGCGTGACCAACGGCGCGGCGATGCGGGTGGCGCCGCTGGGTTGCCTGCTGTCCAGCCAGGACCGCGCGGCTTTCGTGCAAGCGGTGAGGCTGAGTTGCAGCCCCACGCATCAGTCCGATATCGCGGTGGCCGGGGCGGCGGCCATCGCCTGGGCGGTGTCGCGGGCGGTGGAGGGCGCGGCCTGGTCCGACATCAAGGCCGAGCTGCCCGCCATTGCCGATCTGGCGCAGCTGGAGCGGGTGACGACGTTCAGCCCCTTGCTGAGCCGGCGCTTGGCCTGGGGCTTCGAGCTGGCGGAAGGCTTGCGGGGCCAAGACGATGCGGCCGTGGTGGCCGAGCTGTACCAGACCTTGGGCGCCGGCATGAACACCATAGAGTCGGTGCCCGCCGCCTTGGCCCTGGTGGACTGCGCGCAAGGCGATCCGCGCCGCTGCGCGGTCTTGGCGGCGAATCTGGGCGGAGACACCGACACCATAGGCGCGATGGCGACTGCGGTGTGCGGCGCCTTGCAGGGGGCGGACGCCTTGCCGGCCGCATGGCGGGAACGCATCCGGGACGTGAATGGCGTTGATTTCGAATCTTACGCGCGGGCTTTGTGCGCATTGCGGTTTAGGGGGTGAGGGGATGAGCGATGTACAAGCGGTAGACGGCTGGCGGCTGGAGAGCGCGGGCATAGATCTGGTGCCGGAGCATGAGTGCAAGGGCCGGCCGGTGGAGTTGTTCTGGGTATGGCTGGCCGCCAATATCGGCATCCTGGGCGTGGTGTACGGCGGCATCGTCACCAGCTTCGGGCTGTCGTTCTACCAGTCCTTGCTGGCCGCGGCGGTCGGAGTGGCCAGTTTCGCGCTGGTGGGTTTGACCAGCATTGCCGGCCAGCGCGGCCGCACTTCCACGCTGACCTTGTCGCGGGCCATTTTCGGCCTGCACGGCAACGCCGCGCCCACCGCCTTCAGCTGGTTCAACCTGATGGGCTGGGAGGCGGTCAATGTGGTGACCGGCGCCTTGACGCTGGCGGCCTTGTGCCAGTCGCTGGGCATGGCGGAAAGCCGTCCGCTGACCGCGGTCTGCTTGTTCCTGTTCATCGGTCTGACCATCGTGGTCAGCCTGCTGGGCCAGGCCACCGTGGTCTGGATGCAAAGCTGGCTGAGCCGGATCTTCGGCAGTATGACCCTGGTGGTGATTCTGTACGTGGCGACGACCGCGAACTGGGGCGCCATCTTGGCGCGGCCGGACGGCGACTGGCTGACCGGTTTCTGGCCGGCGGTATCGGTGATCGCCGCGGGCACCGGCATCAGCTGGGCCATCGCCGGCGCCGATTACAGCCGTTACCAGCGGAGCGGAGCGTCCGGCGGCAGCATTTTCGGTGCGGTGATGGTGGGGGCGTCGCTGCCGCTGATGCTGCTGATCTTCACCGGCGTGCTGTTGTCGGCGCAGATCCCGGATCTGGCCAGCGCGGCCAATCCCATCGCCAAGATCGGCGCGGTGCTGCCGGCCTGGATGGCGGTGCCCTATCTGCTGACCGCTACCGCCGGCATCGTCACCATGGCCGTGCTCAGCCTGTATTCGGCCAGCCTCAATCTGCTGACCATAGGCGTCAAGGTCAGGCAGGCGCAGGCGGTGTCCATCAATGCGCTGATCGTGCTGGCCATCGCCGCTTACGTCTTGTTCGTGTCCAGCGACTTCCTGGGGCCCTTCATCGCGTTTCTATTGTTTTGCGGCGTGTTTCTGGCGGCCTGGGAGGCGGTGTTCGTGCTGGATTACCTCTTGTTGCGTCACCGCCAAGGCTATGAGGCCGCGGCCCTGTCCGGCGACGGGCGGCAGGCCTTCCGCGGCGGTCCGCTGCTGTGCTGGCTGCTGGGCGCCGCTTGCGGCCTGCTGGTGAGCAAGACCGGCTTCATCGACGGCCCGCTGGCGGTGGGCGTTTTCGCAGATTCCAGCCTGGGACTGTTTGTATCCTTTGGGACCAGTTTGCTGGCTTATGGATTGTATTTGTTGCTGAAGGAGCGACGCGCATGACCATTCCGTGTCCAAACTATCATCCGACCAGAGCCATCCTGGCTTTGGGCGGCGCCGTGGGCGACGTAGTGTTGACCCTCCCGGCCTTGCCGCGCAGCGGCGCCGACGTGGAGGCGTTGCAGCAGGAACGCGAGATCGGCGGCTGCGCCTTCAATGTGGCGCGAGCGTTGCGCCAGTTGAACGCTCCCGTGATCAACGGCATGCCGGTGGGCAACGGCCCTTGGGGCGCGGCGATAGACGCGGCCATGCGGGAGCTGGGCTTGCCGGTGCTACTGCGCAACGCGGATCGCGACAACGGCTGGTGCGTGGCCATGGTGGAGCCCAGCGGCGAGCGCAGCTTCATTTCGATCTCCGGTTGCGAGACGGAATGGACGCGCGAGCAGTTGGACGCGCTGCCCTTGCCCGCCGACGGCCTGGTGTACGCCAACGGCTATGAACTGGCCGGAGAGGGCGGAAGGGCGTTGCGCGCCTGGCTGCTGGCCTTGCCGGCGGAACAGCTGCGGGTGATAGACCCCGGTCCGCGCGTCGTCTTGCTGGAGCCGGCGTTTCTGTCCGCTCTGAGCGGCACCGAGACCTTGCTGACGCTGAACCGGGACGAGATCGCCCTGTTGTGCGGCGACGGCGATCCGGTGGCGGCGGCGCAGCGTTTCGCCAAGGATTACCGGCTGACGCTGATCTGCCGGCTGGGGCAGGACGGCGCCTGGGTGTGCCCGGGCACCGACGCGCCGTGGCACCTACCCGGCTACCAGGTTTCGGTGGTGGACACCATCGGCGCCGGCGACGCGCATTGCGCCGGCTTGTTGGCCGGCCTGTCCAGCGGCTGGCCGCTGCATTACGCGGTGGATCTGGGCAACCGGCTGGCGGCCTGCGTGGTGGCCAGCGCCGGCCCTGACGCGGCGACGGACTGGGACAGCTTGAATCGCCGCTTTCCCGTCGCCTGCCTGTAAGCAGCCGGATCACGCTTGAGAAAGTGGCAAAAGAAAGACGGGATAAGGGCGGAAAGGGCGCAATCGGCGTCTAATGCTGGACATCAAGGGGCATTACTTAGTACTCTCCCTCCCTCGTAAGCGCCAGCCCGAGCGAGGGAACGCCCGGAGCGTTCCGTCTGGTGTTTTCGCCCATGACCGCCAAGTCGGCTCCTCCGCCGACAAACAGCGGCGGTCGATGGGGGCGGGCGCCTGGTCTTCGGACCGGCCGCGCCGCTTGGGCCCGGTTCCAGGCCTTCGCCATGTTCGGCGATTTTTTACGGCGCGCCGGCGTCTTGCCGGAGCGCCTTGGTCAAACCGCATTACGATGTCGTCATTTTTTCACCGGCTGTCAAGCTGGCCGGGCGGCGGGTTGCGGCGCTTCGCTTGATTGGGCAGCATGCGCTGCTTTTGCATCAATGGATCTAGATAGAAGTTCATGAAGCCAAATACTGAAACGGCACTCGGTGCTGCACTTAAGTCCGCTGTACAAAGTCTGTCCAAGAAAAAGCAGACCGAGATGATCGCGGATCATGTCTACAGCAAGTTCGACGTTTTCCGCCAGTTTCGTCCGCTGGCCTTGGGCATCCATGAGAGCCTGATCGCGGCTTTGCCGCAGTTCGACTCTACGCTGATCTCCCGCGTGGTGGCCAATCACTGTCGCAAGCCGCGCTACGTGAAGTCTCTGGCGCGCGGCGGCAAGCGGTTCGATCTGGCCAACAAGCCGGTGGGCGAAGTCAGCGCCGAGGAGAAAAAGGCGGCGGAACAGATGTCCGCGCCCAAGCCGGCCGCGGCGGCCCCTGCCCCGGCTCCGGCCGAACCCGCAGGCGACGCGGCGGAATAAGCGTGCCGCGGCCGCGTGGCATGAACGTAAAACAGCCTGACAGACCCGTTTGTCAGGCTGTTTTGCATTGGCGGGACGGAACATTGGCGTGGGCGGGGCGGTCGCAGCAGAACGCGCCGTGCGGCGGCGCCGAATCAGGACAGGAGTAGAATTCCCGGCATGAAACGTTATTTCTTGTGGGCCGCGATGGCCCTGAGCTTGTCCGCTTGCAGCGCGCTGCAGCAATTGGGCGCGCCCATCAGCTCGCATCCTTCCTCGCCGGGCAAGAGCCGGCCGCAGACGGCGCCGGCGCCCAGCGCCAAATCGGACGCCTTGCTGCGGGAAGCCAACCGCCTGGCCGACAAGGTCAAGAGCGGCGAGTTGACCCGGCTGGCCGCCGCGGATCAACTGGGCGCGTTCCGGCTCAAGGCGGTGGGCTCCAATCCCATCGACGACAACACCTTCGCCATGTACCGCTATCTGACGGTGGAGCGCGAGGCGGGCCGCATCGACCAGGAAACGTTTCGCGCCAAGATGGACGAGCGTCTGCGCGAATGGATGCGACGCTGGCCCAAGATGAATCCGAAACCGGCCGAGCCGGCCTTCACCAACTTCCTGCTCAAGCTGTACGGCTTGCCGGCCCTGGGGGCTTGAGCATGGGCAAGAAAGCCAAGCCGGACGCGGCCGGCTGTCCCTGCGGGCTGGGCGGCGCTTACGCGGCCTGTTGCGGCCGTTACCTGGGGGCGGACGGCGCGCCCGCGCCCACGGCGGAAGCCTTGATGCGTTCGCGCTACACCGCTTACGCGCGCGGCGACGAGGCGTATCTGCTGGCGAGCTGGCATCCCAGCACCCGGCCGCAGGCGCTGGATCTGGCCGCGGACGCCGGCGTGGTCAAATGGCTGGGCTTGGAGGTGTTGGCGACGGAGGCCGGCGGCGCGGCCGACGCCGAGGGCGTGGTGGAGTTCTCCGCGCGCTACAAGGTGGGCGGCAAGGCCGAACGCATGCGCGAGCGCAGCCGCTTCCTGCGCGAGGACGGCCGCTGGTTCTATCTGTCCGGCGAACTGAGCTGAGCTGTCGCTAGAGAATCTAGCGCTTCTGCGTTCGCAGCAGGGTTTCGATGGCGCGCTCCAGCGCCGCCGGCTTGACGTAGGGGGCGAAACGCTTGCGGATGCGCCCTTCGCCGTCCACCAGGAATTTGGTGAAATTCCATTTGATGCGCCGGCTGCCCAGCAAGCCGGGCTTGGCGGCGACGAGATGACGCCAGAGCGGATGCGCGTCGGCGCCGTTGACGTCGATCTTGGCGGATAGCGGGAAGCTGACCCCGAAATTCTTCTGACAGAACTGGCCGATGGCGGCGGCGTCCCCAGGCTCCTGGTTGCCGAACTGATTGCAGGGGAAGCCGATGATCTCCAGGCCTTGCTCGCGGTAGCGCTGGTACAGCTGTTCCAGGCCGCCCAATTGCGCGGTGAAGCCGCACTCGCTGGCGGTGTTGACCAGCAATAGCACTTTGCCGCGATAGCTCGCCAGCGGCAGGGTCTGCCCGTTTAAAGACTCAATGGAAAAATCATATATGTCCGGCATATTTCCGCCTTTCGCCAAAGCGAAGATCATGGCAAGAAACCGGAGGCAGGGCAATGGGATCGGCGGATAAAAAAAAGGGGCGCAACGGCAAGGGGGAACCGCTACGCCCCAAGAAGAAATCAATTGCTGTACAAGGGCCGACCAACCGGGAAAGTCAGCTAACCCTCTGTTTATCCTAGAACATTAAGGTGAAATTGCGAGGACGGATTTGGCGGGATTTAAATGACAAAGGGATGGCTAAGCCATCCCTTTTTTGCTGGCGGGAAGCGTTTCAGGGGCGCGGAAGGGTCACGCCCACCTGGCCCATGTATTTGCCGGCGCGGTCGCTGTAGGACACGTCGCAAATTTCATCGGATTCGAAGAACAAGACCTGGGCCACGCCCTCGTTGGCGTAGATCTTGGCCGGCAGCGGCGTGGTGTTGGAGAACTCCAGCGTCACATAGCCTTCCCATTCCGGTTCGAACGGGGTGACGTTGACGATGATGCCGCAGCGGGCGTAAGTGGATTTGCCCAGGCAGACGGTCAGCACCGAGCGGGGAATACGGAAGTATTCCACGGTGCGGGCCAGCGCGAAGCTGTTGGGCGGGATGATGCAATAGCCCTTGCCGGAGACTTCCACGAAGGAATTGGGGTCGAAGTTTTTCGGGTCGACGATGGTGCTGTTGATATTGGTGAACACCTTGAATTCGTCGGCGCAGCGGATATCGTAGCCGTAGCTGGACGTGCCGTAGGAGATCACCTTCTGGCCGTCCACCATCTTGATCTGGTTGGGCTCGAAGGGTTCGATCATTTTGTACTCGTCCGCCATCCGGCGAATCCACTTGTCCGATTTGATGCTCATTGTCTTGGGCCCGTAGCTTGTCGATTGATTGTCCGCGATTTTAACCGCAAGCGCAGTGGCCGGCTATCGATAATCCATCGTCGATCCGGATAGGACAATGCTATTGATGCAGGTCAAGCAGGGCGGGAATTGCCGCGGTTTGCCGATATTCGACGGGGTTCGGCTGGATATACTAATGCAAACCATTCTCGTTCTTGATCGGATCATCATGTTGACTTTGGATGCATTCCCCGCCGGACGCCACGGCGTGGTCGACAGCCTGGAGCTGGCCGAAGAGGCCATGCGCCGCGTCGCCGCCTTTGGCCTGGAGCCGGGCTGCCGGTTTTATCTGCGTCGGGCGGCGCCCTTGGGCGGGCCATTATTGCTGGACGTCGGCGCCACGCGCTTCCTGCTGCGCCGCAGCCTGGCGCGCCTCATCGTGGCAAGGGTGGCGGTATGAAGCGTTTCGCCCTGATCGGCCTGCCCAATACCGGCAAGTCCACCTTGTTCAACCGTCTGACCGGCATGTCGCAGCGCGTCGGCAACTGGCCGGGCCTGACCATAGAGTTGAGCAGCGCGCGCCTGTTGCTGGGCGGCCACATGGTGGAGTTGGTGGATTTGCCCGGCGTCAATGATTTGACCGGCTATTCCGACGACGAGGCGGTGGTGCGCGACGTGCTGCTGGCCAGCGCCTTCGACGGCGCGGTCCTGGTGCTCAACGCCAGCCAGCTGGACCGGCAACTGCCGCTGGCCTTGCAGGTGCTGGCCAGCGGCCTCAACTGCCTGGTGGTGCTGAATATGGCCGACGAGGCCAAAGCCCTGGGCGTGAGCCTGGATGTGGAGCGCTTGTCGGAGCGCCTGGGCGCTCCGGTGTTTCTGGCCTCGGCCCGGCATATGCAAGGCTGGCCGCCGCTGATGGCGGGTTTGAACCGGCTGGCCAACGACGGCGGCCCGGCGGCGCGCGCCAGGCTGGACGCGGTGCCGGACACCCGGGAGGCGATGGCGGAGGCCAAGCGGCGGCTGGCTGGGTGCTGGGCCTTGCCGCCCGTGCTGCCGGCGGGGCTGACGGAGAAGATGGACCATTGGCTGATGCATCCATGGCTGGGCCTGCCGCTGTTCTTCGCCCTGATGGCGCTGCTGTTCAATCTGACGTATCAGATCGGCACCCCATTGCAGGAGCTGGCCGGCGCCGGCCTGGACTGGATCAAGGAGCAGGCGCTGACGCCCTTGCTCGCGCCCTTGCCCGAGATTGTGCAGAGCCTGGCGCTGGACGGCATCTGGCAGGGGGTGTCGACGGTGCTGACCTTCGCGCCCATTTTGCTGGTGTTTTTCGTATTGATGGCGATGGTGGAGGATTCCGGCTACCTGGCGCGCGCCGCCTATCTGACCGACGCCTTCATGGCGCGGCTGGGGCTGGACGGCCGCGGCTTCGTGATGCAGCTGATGGGCTTCGGCTGCAATGTGCCGGCCATCATGGGCACCCGGGTGATGCGCGAGCGCAAGCAGCGGCTGCTGACCATGCTGGTGATCCCGTTTTCGCTGTGTTCGGCGCGTTTGCAGGTGGTGGCGTTCTTCGCCGGGCTGTTGTTCACGCCGACGCAGGCGCCGTGGGTGTTGATGGGGCTTTATCTGATGAGCTTCGCCGTCGCGGTGTTGACCGCCTGGGTGTTCAAGCGCCGTTACGCCGGCGGCGAGGCCTTCTTGCTGGAAGTGCCGCCGTACCGGCTGCCCGGCTTGAGCCATTTGCTGAGCCGGGCGGTGGGGGAGGTGCGCGCCTTTCTGCAACTGGCCTCCAGTTTCATCCTGTTGGGCGTGGTGCTGGTCTGGCTGCTGACCCATGTGCCGGCCGGCGAGGGCAAGACCCTGGCCGACGCTCTGGGCAGCCTGCTGGCCCCGGTGCTGGACCCGATAGGCATCCGCCACGAACTGGCGGCGGCCTTGCTGTTCGGCTTCATCGCCAAGGAAATCCTGCTGGGCAGCCTGGCGGTGATCTACGGGGTGCCGGAGGCCGGCCTGGGCGCGGCCTTGTTGCAACATCTGGATTGGCGCTCGGCGATGAGCTTCCTGATCTTCACCTTGATCTACGTGCCCTGCCTGTCCACGGTGGCGGCGATGTACCGCGAGTCGCGCAGCAAGGCCTACACCGCGATGTCGGTGGCGTGGTCGGTGGGACTGGCCTGGTTGTTGTCGTTCGCGTTTTATCAAGCCGGCGTGCAACTGTGGCCCTGAGGGCTTAGAATGAATGGTTCGCGAATTCCGTTCGCGCCGGCGGCGCGCCCGCCGGCGTTATTGAACTACAACAACAAGAGGTCGTTTTATGCAAGGTGATCCCAAAACCATCGAGTTGCTGAACGAACTGCTGGCGGAAGAACTGTCCGCCGCGGACCAGTATTTCATTCATGCCGAGATGTACAAGGACTTCGGTCTGCACAAGCTGTTCGAGCGCATTGATCACGAGCGCGAGGACGAGTTGTCGCACGCGCGGGTGCTGATCGCGCGCACCTTGTTCCTGCAAGGCAAGCCGAACGTGGCCAAGCGCGTGCCCATCGTGGTGGGCGAGAACGTGCGGGCGATGCTGGCCAGCGATCTGGAAGTGGAATACCGCGTCGGCAACTTGCTGAAAAAAGTGGTGGCCCACTGTGAGAGCGTGAAGGACTACGTGACGCGCCAGGAACTGATGGTGCTGCTGGAAGAGACCGAGAACGACCACGCCCACTGGCTGGAGCAGCAACTGCGCCTGATCGATATGGTGGGTGAGCAGAACTATATCCAGTCCCAAATGTAAGCTCCGGGGATTTCGGCGTTAAGACGCGGCCGCCTTCAGGGCGGCCGTTTGTTTTGCGGCGTCCGCGCCGGTTTTGACTTGGCGCAGCATGGCCGGCGAGGCTTGCGTCTATCATCGCCGGCAGATGAATTCGCCGGAGGGCGCGATGTCGCTGGATCTATCCGTTTCCTGGCTGGGCATGAAGATGGCCAGCCCCCTGTTCAACGCTTCCGGCGTCTATTGCCGCACGCGGGAGGAACTGGAGCAGGTGCGCCGCTCCGCCGCCGGCGCGGTGGTGACCAAGAGCTGCACGCTGGAGCCGCGCGCCGGCAATCCCGAGCCGCGTTATCGGCGCACCGCGCTGGGCAGCATCAATTCCATGGGCCTGCCCAACGAGGGCTACCGCTATTACCTGGACTACGCCCAGGCTTACGACGACGCCAAGCCGCTGTTTCTGTCCGTGTCCGGCATGACGCTGGACGACACCCTGACCATCCTGACCGAACTGGCGGCGCTGAAGCTGCCCTGCCTGCCGGAGGTGAACCTGTCCTGCCCCAATCTGCCGGGCAAGCCGCAGCTGGGCTATGACTTCGCCGCCAGCGCCGAGGCTCTGGCGGCGATCAGCCGGGTGTACGCGCGGCCGTTCGGCGTCAAGCTGCCGCCGTATTTCGATCCGGCGCACTTCGCCGCCATGGCCGCGGTGTTGAACGCCTTCCCGCTGCTGCGCTTCGTCACCTGCATCAACTCGGTGGGCAACGGCCTGGTGATAGACCTGGACAGCGAGTCCGCGGTGATCAAGCCCAAGGGCGGGCTGGGCGGCTTGGGCGGCGACTACGTGTTGCCGACGGCGCTGGCCAATGTGCGCGAGTTCGCTCTGCTGCTGGCCGACAAGCATGTGATAGGCTGCGGCGGGGTGAAGAGCGGGGCGGAGGCCTTCATGCACATCCTGGCCGGAGCCGCCGCGGTGCAGGTGGGCACCTGCCTGCACGAGGAGGGCGTCAGCGCCTTCGATCGCATCGAGGCGGAGCTGGCCGCCATCATGCAGGCCAAGGGTTACCAGCGGCTGGATGAGTTCCGCGGGCGGCTGAAGACGCTGTGAGCGCATGAAAAAAGCCCGGAGAACCCGGGCTTTGTTTTAGCGGCTGATCGGCTTGTAGCGGATGCGCTTGGGCTTGGCGGCTTCCTCGCCCAGGCGTTTCTTCTTGTCGGCTTCGTATTCCTGATAGTTGCCGTCGAAGAAGGTCCATTGCGATTCGCCTTCCGCCGCCAGGATGTGGGTGGCGATACGGTCCAGGAACCAGCGGTCGTGGGAGATCACGAACACGGTGCCGGCGTATTCCAGCAAGGCGTCTTCCAGCGCGCGCAAGGTTTCCACGTCCAGGTCGTTGGACGGTTCGTCCAGCAGCAGCACATTGCCGCCCTGGAGCAGGGTTTTGGCCAGGTGCAGGCGGCCGCGTTCGCCGCCGGAGAGCATGCCCACCTTCTTCTGCTGATCGGCGCCCTTGAAGTTGAAGCGGCCGAGGTAGGCGCGGCTGGACATCTCGAACTTGCCCACGGTGAGGATGTCGGCGCCGGCGGCCACGTCCTCGAACACGGTCTTGTCGCCGTCCAGGCCCTCGCGAGTCTGCTCGACAAAGGCCATCTGCACGGTCTGGCCGATCTTGACCTCGCCGCTGTCCGGCTGTTCCTTGCCGGCAATCATCTTGAACAGCGTCGATTTACCGGCGCCGTTGGGGCCGATGATGCCGACGATGGCGCCCGGTGGGGCCTTGAAGCTGAGATTGTCGATCAGCAGGCGGTCGCCGAAGCCCTTGGACACGCCGTTGAACTCGATCACCTCATTGCCCAGGCGCTCGGCCACCGGGATGAAGATTTCCTGGGTTTCGTTGCGCTTCTGGGTTTCGTAGCTGGACAGTTCCTCGAAGCGGGCCAGACGCGCCTTGGATTTGGCCTGACGGCCTTTCGGGTTCTGGCGCACCCATTCCAGTTCCTGCTTCATCGCCTTCATGCGCGCGCCTTCGCTCTTGGATTCCTGCGCCAGGCGGGCTTCCTTCTGCTCCAGCCAGCTGGAGTAATTGCCTTTCCACGGGATGCCTTCGCCGCGGTCCAGTTCCAGAATCCATTCGGCGGCGTTGTCCAGGAAGTAGCGGTCGTGGGTGACGGCCACCACGGTGCCGGGGAAGCGCACCAGGAATTGCTCCAGCCATTCCACCGATTCCGCGTCCAGGTGGTTGGTGGGTTCGTCCAGCAGCAGCATGTCGGGCTTGGACAGCAGCAGCTTGCACAGCGCCACGCGGCGCTTCTCGCCGCCGGACAGCGGGGCGATCTTGGCGTCCCACGGCGGCAGGCGCAGCGCGTCGGCGGCGATTTCCAGCTGGTGTTCTACGTTGTCGTTGGCGCCGGCGGCGATGATGGCTTCCAGCTTGGCCTGTTCTTCGGCCAGCGCGTCGAAGTCGGCGTCCGGGTCGGCGTAGGCGGCGTAGACCTCTTCCAGGCGCTTTTGCGCGCCCATCACGTCGCCCATGCCGCTTTCCACTTCCTCGCGCACGGTTTTTTCAGGGTCCAGCTGCGGTTCCTGCGGCAGGTAGCCGATCTTGACGCCGGCCAGGTGCTGCACCTCGCCTTCGTATTCCTTGTCCGCGCCGGCCATGATGCGCAGCACGGTGGATTTACCGGCGCCGTTCAGGCCCAGCAGGCCGATCTTGGCGCCGGGGAAGAAGGACAGGGAGATGTCCTTGATGATCTGGCGCTTGGGCGGAACGATCTTGCTCACGCGGAGCATGGACATTACATATTGTGCCATCGGTATTCACGCTGGATTGAAGGGGATAAACCGGGATTCTACCAAATCCCCCGGTGTAGAGCCTGTTCAAAGTCTCGCGAGCAAGGGCGAGACAAGGCAAAAACGGCTGAAGAAGCGGAATGTACATACAGTACATGAGCATTCTGAAGCCGGTTTCAACGCCGTATCGCTGAAGCGCAGTAGACGTTGAATCGGTTCTTAGGTCAGCCGCGCGGCCGCGTAGCCGGCCGCTAGAACAGTAGCGCCAGCGCCGCCGTCGCCAGCATGGCGAAGGCGCAGGCCACCTTGGCCACCGCGCCGACGATGAAGCCGATAAAGGTGCCGATGCCGACCTTGCCGGCCTGGAAGGCGTCCTTGCGGGCGATGAACTCGCCGATGACGGCGCCGACCAGAGGGCCGAGCAGCACGCCGGCCAGGCCGAAGAACATGCCGACGATGCCGCCGATGAAGGCGCCCCACAGCGCCTGGCTGCTGGCGCCGCTGGCCTTGGCGCCCAGCAGGCCGGCGAAGAAATCGATCACCAGGCCCAGCGCGGTGAGCAGGGCCATGATGATCAGGCTGATGGCGCCCAGGTGGTTGAAGTTGTCCAGCCAGGCGGCCAGCAGCAGGCCGCCGAACATCAGCGGCAGGCCGGGGATGATGGGCAGCATGGTGCCGGCCAGGCCGGCGACGATGAGCAGGGCGGCAAGACTGTAGCCGGCGATTTCCATGGTGGTCCTTGCGGGGGAACGCGCCCGCGGCCAGGCCGCGGGCCGGGTGTCAGCGGGTGTACTCTTCCAGCAATTGCAGTTGCGCGCAGTGCGGCTTGCCGCGGGAGGTGCGGCGCTTGTAGCTGCCGTCCGGCAGCATGTCCCAGGCGTTGACGTTGTCGTCCAGATAGAGACGCAGCGCTTCCTTAATCACCCTGCGCTTGAGTTTGACGTCGACGATGGGCACGCAGGTTTCGATGCGGCGGAAGAAGTTGCGGCCCATCCAGTCGGCGCTGGCGATCAGCAGGTCTTCCTTGCGGTCGTTGTGGAAGTAGAACACGCGCGGGTGTTCCAGGAAGCGGCCGACGATGGAGCGCACGACGATGTTGTCGGACAGCCCCGGCACGCCGGGCCGCAGCGCGCACACGCCGCGCACGATCAGCTGGATCTTGACCCCGGCCTGGCTGGCGCGGTACAGCGCGTGAATCACTTGGCTTTCCAGCAGGGCGTTCATCTTGGCGATGATCTGCGCCGGCTTGCCGGCCTGGGCGTGGGCGATTTCGCGGTCTATCGCCTCCATCACCATGCTGTGCAGGGTGAACGGGCTTTGGAACAGCAGCTTGAGCTGGCTGGCGCGGCCCAGGCCGGTCAGCTGCACGAAGATGTCGTTGACGTCGCTGGCGATCTGCTCGTTGCAGGTCAGCAGGCCGAAGTCGGTGTAGAGGCGGGCGGTGCGCGGGTGGTAGTTGCCGGTGCCCAGATGCACGTAGCGGCGCAGGCCGTGTTCCTCGCGGCGCACCACCATCAGCATCTTGGCGTGCACTTTGTAGCCGATCACGCCGTAGACCACGTGGGCGCCGGCGTCTTCCAGCCGGCTGGCCCAGCCGATATTGGCTTCCTCGTCGAAGCGGGCCATCAATTCCACCACCACGGTCACCTGTTTGCCGGCGCGGGCGGCGGCGATCAGCGATTCCATCAGCACCGAGTCGGTGCCGGTGCGGTACACCGTCATCTTGATGGCCACCACGTGCGGATCGGACGCGGCCAGCGTCAGCATGTCTATCACCGGCTGGAAGCTCTGGAAGGGGTGATGCAGCAGGATGTCGCCTTTGCGGATGGCGTCGAACAGCGGCGTTTTCTTGCGCAGCATTTCCGGCAGCGTGGGGATGAAGGGCGTGAACTTCAGGTCCGGCCGGTCCACCAGGTCCGGCACCTGCATCAGCCGCACCAGATTGACCGGGCCGTTGACGCGGTAGACGTCGCGCGGCTTGAGGTTGAACTGGGTCAGCAGGAATTCTTCCATGTGCGCCGGGCAGGTGTCGGCGATCTCCAGCCGCACCGCGTCGCCGAACTGGCGCTGGCGCAACTCGCCTTGCAAGGCGGTGCGCAGGTTTTTCACTTCCTCGTCTTCCACCGTCAGCTCGCTGTCGCGGGTGACGCGGAATTGGTAGCAGCCCTTGACCGCCATGCCGCTGAACAGCTCGTGCACGTGCGAGTGCAGGATGGAGGACAGGAAGACGAAGGTGTGGCGATGGCCGTCGCTGACGTCCGCCGGCAGCTTGATCACCCGCGGCAGGATGCGCGGCGCCTGGACGATGGCGATGCCGGAGGCGCGGCCGAAGGCGTCGCGGCCTTCCAGCTCCACCGCGAAGTTCAAGGATTTGTTCAGCACCTTGGGGAAGGGGTGGGATGGGTCCAGACCTATCGGGGTCAGGATGGGCATCAGTTCGCGGAAGAAGAAATCCCGCACCCATTGCTGCTGAGCCGGACTCCATTCATTGCGGCGCAGGAAGATGATGTTTTCCTCGCGCAGCGCCGGGAACAGCACTTCGCTCATCACCGCGTACTGGTCGCGCACCAATTGGTGCGCGGCGGTGGCCACCTTGGCCAGCGCCTGTTCCGGCGTGGAGCCGTCGGCCAGGATGCGCTCCGGCGTGGCCTCGGCGGTTTCCTGCAGCCAGGCCACGCGCACTTCGAAGAACTCGTCCATGTTGGAGGACACGATGCACAGGAATTTCAGCCGTTCCAGCAGCGGCAGGTTGGCGTCTTCCGCCTGGGCCAGCACGCGGCGGTTGAATTCGAGCAGGCCAAGTTCGCGGTTGATCAGCAGGTCTTGCGTGTGTGACATACGGGGTTCAAGCCAACAGTGGAGAGTTCAGGGAAAAACAAAGCCCTCGCTTGGAGGGCTGGGCATGGCGATTAGTTCTGCGGCGGAGTATAGCCGGCGGGAGCGTCGGCGCCGTCGCCGAAGAAATAGGCTTCCAGCTGCGCGGCCAGATACTGGCGGGCGCGGGCGTCGGCCAGGCTCAGGCGGTTTTCGTTGATCAGCATGGTCTGATAGCGCAGCCAGCCTTGCCAGGCTTCCTTGGACACGTTCTCAAACACTCGCTTGCCCAGTTCGCCCGGCAGCGGCGGGAAGTCGAGGGCCTCGGCTTCGCGGCCCAGCTTGACGCAATTGACGGTTCTGCTCATGGCGCAATCCTTAAAATATCGGAAAAAGGTTAATTCAATATTGTGTCACAGAGATGAAACGCTTCCAACCTCGACGCGGCCCTAGGCTTACAAGACCTTGACGAAAACCTTGGAGCGGCGCTGATAGTTGTAGAACTGCTGCCGCGCCAGCGGCAACGCGCTCTTGTCCGCTTCGGCGAAGCCGCGCTCGACAAACCAGTGCGC
Organism: Chromobacterium sp. HL1; assembly: GCF_057418835.1. Taxonomy (NCBI): domain Bacteria; kingdom Pseudomonadati; phylum Pseudomonadota; class Betaproteobacteria; order Neisseriales; family Chromobacteriaceae; genus Chromobacterium; species Chromobacterium sp. HL1. Next base: position 3,534,976 of record NZ_CP162399.1, on the reverse strand, counting down.
GGTCTGGGTGGTGAGCACGAACAGCGATTGCAGGCCCTGGGTGCGCGCCTGGTATTCCACATGTTTGAGCAGCATCTCGCCGAAGCCGCCGTCGCGCTTGTCCTGAGCCACCGCCAGGCAGGCCAGTTCGGCGGTGCCGGAGTCGGGGAAGGAGTGCATGGCCACGCAGCCGTAGATCTTGCCGTCGTGCTCCAGCACCGAGTATTCGCCGATCTCCACTTCCAGGTGTTCGCGGCTGCGCTTGACCAGCACGCCTTGTTCTTCCAGCGGCTGGATCAGGCCGATGATGTCGCCGATGTCTTCGATGCTGGCGTTGCGCACCCTCACCAGCGGATCGCGGGCGATCATGGTGCCGTTGCCGCCGCGGGTGAAGTGTTCCACCAGCAAGGCGCCGTCGGCGTGGCGGCTGATCAAGTGGGCGCGCGGAATGCCTTCGCGGGTGGCGCGGATGGCGTAGGGCAGGTAGGCGCTGACGTCTTCCTGCAGCCGGCCGGAGGCCAGCAGATCCTCGGCCTGCTGCGCGGTCAGCGTACTGATCAGTTCCTCGTCCAGCATCACGCCGCGTTGTTCGATCACGAAGATCAGCTTTTCCGCCTTCAAGGTGATGGCGACATGGGTGGCCAGTTCTTCCATGGTCAGGTTGAAGGCCTCGCCGGTCAGCGAGTAGCCGATGGGCGACAGCAGCACCAGCTCGCCGTGGTCTAGGCGGGCGCGGATGGCGGCGCCGTCGGCGCGGCGCACCTGGCCGGTGTATTGCATGTCCACGCCGTCCAGCACGCCCAGCGGCTGGGCGGTGACGAAGTTGCCGCCGGCCACGCGCAGATGGGCGCCGTGCATCGGCGAATTGGGCATGCCCATGGACAGCAGCGCTTCGATGTCGCAGCGGGTGGCGCCGGCCGCCTGCTTGACCACATCCATGGTGGCGGCGTCGGTGACGCGGCGGTCGCGGTGGAACAGGCGGGCGATGCCGTGTCGTTTCAGCAGGCCTTCGATCTGGGGGCGGATGCCGTGCACCAGCACGATGCGCACGCCCAGGCTGACCAAGAGGTTGATGTCCTGGGCCAGGCTGGCGAATTCGCCGTCCTGCAGGGTTTCACCGCTAACGGCCAGCACGAAGGTCTTGCCGCGGTAGGCGTTGATATAGGGGGCGGCTTCGCGAAAGGAAAGCACGAATTCGCGGGTAAGCATGGGGTCAGCGGCTCCGGCCGGAAAACTAGGGTTGAGCCGGATAGCGTAGCAGGAATGACGGTGTTTTGCAGGAGGACAATAGCGGGCACGCATGAAAAACGCCCCTGGAAAAACCAGGGGCGCGGGATGGCTGCCGTCGCGGGATCAGCTGCCTTTTTTCTGCAGGATTTGCTGCACCTTGAGAATGTTCAGCGCCTGCGACAGCTGGTTGTCGTTCTTGGGGTTGGGATCGCGCGGACCGAACTGGCTCTTTTCTTCCGGCTTGGCCTTGTCCTTGCCGTCGTCCGGCTTGGCCGGGGCCGGCTGGGGGGCCGGAGCGGGAGCCGGCTTGACGCTGCTCTTGGACGCCGGCTTGTCCTCGCCGTTGGGGTTGGCCAAGTGGTTTTCCAGATCGGCTTCGCGCACGCGGATGGCTTGTTCCGCCGCGGTCAGCGTGCCGTCCTCTACCACCACGTCGGGCACGATGCCCTTGGCTTGGATCGAGCGGCCGTTGGGCGTGAAGTAGCGGGCAGTGGTCAGCTTGATGCCGCCGGCGTTGCCCAGCGGCATGATGGATTGCACCGAGCCCTTGCCGAAGGTCTGGGTGCCCACCAGCACTGCGCGCTTGTGGTCTTGCAGCGCGCCGGCGACGATTTCCGACGCCGAGGCGGAGCCGCCGTTGACCAGCACCACCAGCGGCACGTTGCGGGCTTCCACCGGCAGCCGGGCCAGCGGGTCGCTGCCGTTGGGGCGGGCGTAGTTCTGCAGATTGGCGGTCAAGCGCATCTTGGCGTCCGGCGTGCGGCCTTCGGTATAGACCACCAGCTGGTTCTTGGCGAGGAAGGCGGCGGACACGCCGACCGCGCCGTTGAGCAGTCCGCCCGGATCGTCGCGCAGGTCCAGCACCAGGCCTTTCAGCCCCTGCTTGTTTTCCTTGTAAAGCGCCTGCACGCCGGCGGCCAGGTCCTCGGAGGTGTGCTCCTGGAACTGGGTGATGCGCACATAGCCGAAGTCGGGCTCCAACAGCTTGTATTTGACGCTCTTGGTCTTGATCACCGCGCGCGCCAGCGTGAACACCAGCGGTTTGGTCTCGGTCTTGCGGGCGATGGTCAGCGTGACCTTGGTGCCCGGCTTGCCGCGCATTTTCTTCACCGCGTCGGTCAGGGACAGGCCGCGCACCGGAGTGTCGTCGATCTTGATGATCAGGTCGCCGCTCTTGATGCCCGCCTTCTGCGCCGGCGTGTCCTCGATAGGGGACACCACCTTGACCAGGCCGTCCTCGGCGCCGATCTCGATGCCCAGGCCGCCGAATTCGCCCTGGGTGCCTTCCTTGAGTTCCTTGAAGGCCTCCGGGTCCATGTAGTCGGAGTGCGGGTCCAGACCGGTCAGCATGCCCTTGATGGCGGCGGTGATCAGCTTCTTGTCTTCCACCGGGTCGACGTAGTCCTGCTTGATGCGGCCAAACACTTCGGCGAAGGTGCGCAGCTCGCTCAGTGGCAGAGGGGATTCGCCCTTGTCGGCAAAGGCTTGCATGCTCAGCGTCAGCACGCCGCCGGCCATGGCGCCGGCCACTAGCCAGGCAATCTTCTTCATTCTTTGGCTGCTCATGTTTGTTATCTGTCTCCGTTGCCTGGCTTAGCGCGCCCAGGCTTGCGGGTTTAGGGGTCGTCCCATGTGTCGGATTTCAAAGTACAGGCCGGATTCGCCGCTGTCCAGTGTTCCTGTGTTGCCGATCGTGTCGCCGGCCTTGACGCTGCTGCCCACGGATTTGCCTATCACCGATAGTCCGGTATAGACCGTCATGTAATTGCCGCCGTGATCGACCAGAACGGCGTTGCCGAAACCGCGCAGTTGATCGGCGAACACCACGGTGCCGTCGGCCACGCTGCGCACCGGGGTGCCGTTGGCGGTCTGGATGAACAGGCCTTTCCAGCTGACGCCTTGCTGACGCGGCTTGCCGAAGCGGCCGACCAATTGTCCGGCCACCGGCATTTTCATCCGCCCCTGCAGGCTGACGAAGGCGCGGCCGGCGGCGCTGTCGTCGGCCACGTCGGTGATGGCTTCCTCTTTCACCGTGACCGTCTGCTTGGCTTCCTCCGGCACCGGCTTGCCTTGTTTCTTGGCGTTTTCCGCCAGCTTGCGGCGGCGTTCGTTTTCCTTGCGCGCGGCTTCGCGGGCGGCGGCCAGCCTGGCCTTGCGTTCTTCCGCCGCCTTGCGCGCGATCTCGGCACGGCGACGCTGGATTTCCTTGTTGATCTGGGCGATCAGGCCGGTCAGGCGTTTTTCGTTTTCCTGCAACTGGCTGAGTTTGCTCTGTCCCGTCTTGATCTCGCCGGTGACCTTGTTGAGTTCTTGCTGCTGGCTGGCCTTGTCCTGCTGCAGCGAGCTCTTTTCCTGGCTCTTGCGGTCCGACAGCGAGTTGAGCCGCGCCAGTTCCTGCTCCAGCTGGAAGGACAGCGCTTCCAGCTCGTGCTGGTGGGTGATCAGCTGGGCCACCAATTGCTGTTGGGCGCGGGCGATGTGCTGATAGTAGGCGAGGTCGCGCGCGCTCTGATTGGGGTCGTTCGCGTTCATCATCAGCTTCATCGCGTCGTGCTGGCCGCTCTTGTACTGGCGCGCCAGCATCAGGGCCACGCGCTGGCGCACCGCGGCCAGGCTGTTGCGGCTGGCGTTGATCTGGGCGCGCAGCGCTTCGAGCTGCTGTTCCGAGCTGCTTTGTTTCTTTTCCAGCTTCACCAGCGCCTGGCTGGTCTGGCTAATGGCTTGTTCCGATTCCTTGATCGCCGATTGCGCTTCTTTTTGCACCGCCTGTTTCTGGGCGATGTCTTTTTTCAGGGTGTCGATTTCCTTGCGCACCGATTTGAGATCTTGCTGGTGCGGGGCGGTGGACAGCGCGGCGGAGGCCGGAGGCGCGGCGTGGCTGGTTCCGGCGATCAAGGCCGCCATCAGGACATAGGGTTTCATGGCCGGGAATATGCTTTCTGCTTGGGCCGCGGGCCGGACGCCCCGTCCTCGAGCGAGGGGTCCGGCTCCTTGACGCCGGCGGAGCCGGCGGCGGCGGGTCTTATTGGAGTTCGATCAGCGATTGACCGGTCATCTCCGCTGGTTGTTCCAGGCCCATCATCGCCAGCAGCGACGGCGCGATGTCGCGCAGCGAGCCGCCGGCGCGGATCCGGGCCGGACGGCCGACGTAGAGGAAGGGCACCGGGCTCAGCGTGTGCTGAGTGTGCGGCTGGTGGTGTTCGGCGTCGTACATCTGTTCGCAATTGCCGTGGTCGGCGGTGATCAGCACCTCGCCGCCGGCGGCGCGCATCGCCTCCACGCAGCGGCCGACGCAGTCGTCCAGCGCTTCCACCGCCTTGACCGCGGCGTCGAAGATGCCGCTGTGGCCCACCATGTCGCCGTTGGCGTAATTGCAGATGATGGCCTGATATTGGCCGGAGGCGATGGCGGCGACGATTTTGTCCGTGACTTCGCCAGCGTTCATTTCCGGCTGCAGGTCGTAAGTGGCCACCTTGGGCGATGGCACCAGGATGCGGTCTTCGCCGGGATAGACCTGCTCCTCGCCGCCGTTGAAGAAGTAGGTGACGTGCGGGTATTTCTCGGTTTCTGCGATGCGCAGCTGTTTCAGGCCCTGGCTGGCCAGGTATTCGCCGAAGCCGTTGCTGATTTTCTGCGGCGGATAGGCGATGGACAGGCGGCTGTAGGCTTCGCCGTAGGAGGTCAGGGTGACGAAGTCGGCGAACTTGGGCTGGCGCGCCTTGAAGCCGTCGAAGGCCGGGTCGGTCAGCGCGCTGACCAATTGGCGCGCGCGGTCGGCGCGGAAATTCATGAACACCACGACGTCGCCGTCGCGCATCCGGGCGCTCTCGCCGATGGCGGTGGCCTTGACGAACTCGTCGTTCTCGTCGCGGGCGTAGGCCGCTTCCAGCGCTTCCAGGCCGTTGCGGGCGTGGAACCGGCCTTCGCCTTCCACCAGCAGCCGGTAAGCCGGCTCCAGGCGCTCCCAGCGTTTGTCGCGGTCCATCGCCCAGTAGCGGCCGGTCACGGACGCCAGGCGCGCGGCCGGGCATTCCGCCAGCACCGCGTCCAGCCGTTCCAGATAGGTCTTGGCGCTGCGCGGCGGGGTGTCGCGGCCGTCCAGGAAGGCGTGCACGTGGATGCGCGCGACGCCGGCGGCCTGGGCCGCGCGGATCAGCGAGTGAATGTGGTTTTCATGGCTGTGAACGCCGCCGTCGGACAGCAGGCCCATGATGTGCAGCGTCGCGTCCTTGGCTTTGGCGATGCCGGAGACCAGCGCGGGATTGGCGGCGAAGCGGCCGTCTTCGATGTCGCAGTCTATGCGGCTGATGTCCTGTTGCACCACGCGGCCGGCGCCGATGTTGAGGTGGCCCACTTCGGAATTGCCGAACTGGCCGGAGGGCAGGCCGACGAAGTTTTCCGAGGCGTTGATGGTGCCGTAGGGGAAGGTCTGGCGCAGACGGTTCCAATTAGGCATCGAGGCATGAAGAATTGCGTTGTCATCGCCTTCGGTGCGATGGCCAAAACCGTCGAGAATCAACAACAACACCGGTTTGATGGATTTCATGGCATTCACATTCTGAATATTAGAAAATCTTGATGGTATTGGATTTAGTGTAGTATTGTACCGCAGTCAGACTAAATAAAATGACTCTACAGGGAGAGAAGCCTTGCTGTTCAACGATGACCAGATCGAGCAGACCTCGAGGGCGATGAAAGCCATGTCGCACCCGCTGCGTTTGAAGATCATATCGGTGCTGGAAGACCAGGAAGTGAGCGTGCAGGATATAGTCGAGCAGGTGGGCACGTCGCAGAGCAATATTTCTCAGCATTTGGCCATTATGCGCGACAAGGGCGTGTTGCGCACGCGTAAGGACGCCAACCGCGTTTATTACCGCGTCGGCGACATCCGCACGCTGGAAGTCTTGAAGATGATGCGCGAGGTGTTCTGTGGCTTCGGCGAATAATTCTCCGCCCGGCTGACGCCCGCCGCCGGCCTCCGGCCGGCCTTTGATCGTACCCGGATATGAAAACGCCGCGGCGCATGGCGAGCCGCGGCGTTTTTGCGTCGGGCCCTCGGCCCGGCGATCAATTACTTGGCGGCGGAAGCCGCTTTGTGTTCAGCTTTCTTTCCCGAATGTTTGTGGCCGGATTTCTTGTGGTGCGCGGCGCCCGAAGCATGTTTCTTGTGGTGCTTTTTGCCGGCCTGCTTGTGTTCGGCCTTGTGCTCCATTTTCTTTTCGGCGGCGGGCGCGGACGCCGGGGAGGCGGCCAGGGCGCTAGTGGCGAAAGCAGCGGCGATCAGAGCGGAAATCAGTTTCATGATATGTCCTTTCTTGTGTGAAGCCGGTGGTGCATGTCGGCTGCAATTCCAAATGGGTGGAATATGCCTTCTCTGGGATTGAACCCTTCTCGAAAAGTTCACAGGAATTCATAAAGTATCGCTGCGCCGCAAAATGATGACATTGGGTTTTACGGCAACCAGTAGCTGAGCGCCACGCCGACGAGGATGGCCGCGCCTACGCGATTATTGTCGAGAAAGGCTTTGAAGCAGGCGGCGCGGTCGCGTTCCCTGATGTCCTGATATTGCTTGGCCATCAAGACGACGGCCACGAGCAAGGACAGGTAAAAAGGCCAGGCCAGCGCCAGGTGTAGGCCGATGCCGGCCATCAGCGCGAGGAAGACGGCGTGGAACAGCATGATGGCCAGCACGTCGTAGTCGCCGAAGGTGATCGCCGAGGTCTTGATGCCGATCTTGAGATCGTCCGGTTTGTCGCTGATCGCGTAGGCGGTGTCGTAAGCCAGCGTCCAGCTGGCGTTGGCCAGCAAGAGCAGCCAGGCCAGCGCCGGCACCTCGCCGGTCTGGGCGGCGAAGGCCATCGGGATGCCGAAGGAGAAGGCCAGGCCCAGATAGGCTTGCGGCACCGGGAAGAAGCGCTTGGTGAACGGATAGCTGGCGGCGATGAACAGCGCCGGCACGCTCAAGAGCAGGGTCAGGCCGTTCAGCGGCAGGATCAGCAGCAGCGACAGCAAGGCCAGACCGGCGGCCAGCAGCAAGGCCTCCTTCTTGCCGACCGCGCCGCGGGCGAACGGCCGTTGCCGGGTGCGCGCCACGTGGCCGTCGAAGTCGCGGTCCGCGTAGTCGTTGATCACGCAGCCGGCCGAGCGCATCAGAAAGGTGCCGACGACGAAGATCAGCACGATCAGCGGGTCGGGCCGGCCCTGGCCGGCGATCAGCAGCGCCCACAGCGTAGGCCACAGCAGCAGGAAAGTGCCGATGGGCTTGTCCATGCGCATCAGTTGCATGTAAACCGTCAAACGTTCATTGAGGCGGGTGGCGTTCATCGCAGGAAATTCTCCAGCTCCGGCAAAAAGAGTTCGCAAACCAGCAAGGGGGCCTGCCGCAGCAGAAAGCGGCAGCGCCGCGCCGGGTAGCTGGCGTGCGGGCTGAGTCGGGCCGCCGGCGCGAACAGCGGATGATCGGCGGCGATGAGGCGGTAGCGCAGCGGGTCGCGGAGCAAATCGGGCAGACCGCCGAACAATGTCAGACCCAGCGAGCGGCTGCCGCGGTCTAGAATGGGCTGCCAGGCCGCGCAGTCCAGACGGGTGACGCTGCGGGCGAACACCACCGGGGTGTCGTCCAGAGTCAGCGCCACCTCGCGGGCCTGCAGCGGCGCGCCGGCGGCCAGGCCGAGCGGCTGCGCCTCGTCTTCCAGGCAGGCGTCGGGGCCTTGCCGCAGCACGCGCACGGCGAAGCGGCGGCCGGTGCTTTGCAGCCGTTCGGTCAGCGAGCCGGCTTCGGTGAGACAGGATTGCGCGGCGGCGGACAGCGCCGGCGGTTCCGGCAGCCAGATTGGGGGATTGGGCATGGCGCGCATTATGCCAAAGCCGGCGGGGGCTTGTCCCGCCCCTTCTGCGACGCGACGCGCGCCCATCTGTCTATCCCCAAGCGCAAGCCGGCGGATTATCATGTCGTCATCAAGGGGAAGGAGGAATGATCGCATGATGGAGACTGCGCTGTGGCTGCTGGGCTATCAATTGGCGGGGGAGGTCTTGTCGCGCGGTTTGGGCGTGCCGGTGCCGGGACCGGTTCTGGGCATGCTGCTGCTGTTCGTCACCCTGTGCGCGCGCCGCGGGGCGCCGGCGACGCTGCAGACCCATGCGCCGCGTTTTCTGGCCCATATGTCCTTGCTGTTCATCCCGGCCGGCGGCGCGGTGCTGGCGTATCAGGCCTTGCTGGCCGATTACGGCGCGCGCCTGGCGGCGGTGCTGGTCTTGTCGACCTTGATCACCTTGCTGGTGCCGGGGCTGGCCTTGCATTGGATGCTGGCGCGGCGGCGAGGAGGCGGGCATGACTAGCGTCGGCGTATTGTCCGCGCTGAGGGAGTCGCCGCTGACCGGGGTGTTCATCACGCTGCTGGCTTACCGGCTGGCCTTGGGGTTTAATCGCCGTTGCCGCGGCCATCCGCTGTCCAACCCGGTCTTGATCGGGGTGTTGCTGGTGCTGGGCTGGCTATTGCTGACGCGCACCGATTACCGGCAGTACATGCAGGGCGCGCAGTGGATACAGATGTTGCTGGGGCCGGCGACGGTGGCTTTGGCGGTGCCCTTGTACGGCAATCTGAGCCGGCTCAAGCGCGCGGCCGGGCCGCTGGCGCTGAGCATCGCCTTGGGCGGCGTCACCGGCATCATCAGCGCCGTGGGCCTGGGTTGGCTGTTCGGCTTGCCGCGCGAGGTTTTGCTGTCGCTGAGCACGCGGGCGGTGACCACGCCGATCGCGATGAGCGTGTCGCAAAGCATAGGCGGGGTGCCGGAGTTGGCGGCGATGTGCGTGATCCTGTCCGGCGTTTTCGGCGCGGTGGCGGCGCGGCCCTTGTTCAACGGTCTGCGCCTGCGCGACGATATGGCGCTGGGCGTGGCCACCGGCATTTCCGCGCACGGGATTGGAACGGCGCGGGTGTTTCAGCTGTCGGAGACTGCGGGCGCCTTCGCCGGCCTGGCGATGGGCTTGAACGGGGTGCTCACCGCCTTGTTGGTGCCCTTGCTGCTGGCGCTGTTCCCGTTGTAGCGCGCCGGCGGTTTTCATTTCGCAGTCGCGCCAAGCCGCGCATCCCGCCTTGGGCGGGTGCCCGACTTGGCTCGCTTGCGCCGAATTAAAAATATTTGACGAGGGGTGTGTATGGATTTGATTTTGTGGCGCCACGCCGAGGCCGAGGACGGCTCCGATGATCTGGCTCGCGCGCTGACGCGGCGCGGACAGCAGCAGGCCAGCCAGATGGCGTCCTGGCTGCGGGTGCGCCTGCCGCGCGATTATCTGCTGCTGGCCTCGGAGGCCAAGCGTTCGCAGCAGACGGCGGCCTTGCTGGCGAAAAGCTTTCAGACCTTGCCGGCGCTGAACCCGACGGCGTCGCCGGAGGAGGTGCTGGAGGCGATAGGCTGGCCGGAGACGGACCGCACCGTGGTGCTGGTCGGCCATCAGCCTTATATCGGCTGGCTGGCGTCCAGCCTGTTGTCCGAGCAGCAGCAGTTGTGGAGCGTGAAGAAGGGCTCGATCTGGTGGTTGAGCCACCGCGAGCGCCACGGCATAGAGCAGACGCGTTTGAAGGCGATGATGACGCCGGGCATGTTGCAGCCTTGAGTCGGAACGAAAAAAGGCCCCTCGATCGAGGGGCCTTTTCTATTGTGTCGACAGATTGAACGCTTCAAACGACGGCGTCGGCCTCCTGCGCCAGACGCCGGCGCAGCGTCTTGCTGACCTTGACCATGCTGGAGAGCGCGGCCTCCACCTCGGGCCAGCCGCGGGTTTTCAGGCCGCAGTCGGGGTTGACCCACAGTTTTTCCGGCTCGATCACTTGCAGCGCCTTTTCCAGCAGCTGCTGGATTTCCGCTTCCGGCGGCACCCGCGGGCTGTGGATGTCGTAGACGCCGGGGCCGATGGCGTTGGGATAGCGGAAGTGGCCGAAGTCCTGCAACAGCTCCATGTCCGAACGCGAGGTTTCGATGGTGATCACATCGGCGTCCAGTGCGGCGATGGCCGGCAGGATGTCGCCGAACTCCGAATAGCACATATGGGTGTGGATCTGGGTGGCGTCGGCCACGCCGTGGCAAGACAGCCGGAAGGCCTCGCCGGCCCAATCCAGATAGGCGGCGCGATCGGCGCGCTTCAGCGGCAGGCCTTCGCGGATGGCCGGTTCGTCGATCTGGATCACGCGGATGCCGGCGGTCTCCAGATCGCGCACCTCGTCGTTCAGCGCCAGGGCGATCTGGCGGCAGACTTCGCCGCGCGGCAGGTCGTCGCGGACAAAGCTCCATTGCAGGATGGTGACCGGGCCGGTCAGCATGCCCTTGACCGGACGCGGGGTCAGGCTTTGCGCGTACTCCGCCCATTCCACGGTCATTGCTTGCGGCCGCGCCACGTCGCCGAACAAAATGGGCGGCTTCACGCAGCGGCTGCCGTAGCTTTGCACCCAGCCGCCCGCGGTGAACACGAAGCCGGACAATTGCTCGCCGAAGTACTCCACCATATCGTTGCGTTCGGCCTCGCCGTGCACCAGCACGTCGATGTCCAAAGCCTCCTGACGGCGGATCGCCAGCTCGATTTCCTGCCGCATCGCCTGGCGGTAGGTGTCGGCGGACAGCTCGCCGCGTTTGAAGGCGGCGCGAGCGCCGCGGATGGAGGCTGTCTGCGGGAAGGAACCTATGGTGGTGGTGGGCAGCAGCGGCAGCTTGAGCCAGGCTTGCTGCGCGGCGGCGCGCGCCGGATAGGCGCTGTGGCGGCGGTCGGCGTCGGCCGGCAGCGTGGCCAGGCGTCGCTGCACTTCGGGGCGGTGGATCAGCGGGCTGGCGGCGCGCTGCTGACGGGCGTAGTCGCTGCCGGCCAATTCATTGGCGATGGCTTCGCGGCCTTGCTCCACGCCGCGTTTCAGCACTTTCAGCTCATTGAGTTTTTGCACCGCGAAGGCGAGCCAGGTTTTGACGTCGATGTCGAGCTGGGTTTCCGCGGCCAGGTCGAAGGGCGCGTGCAGCAGCGAGCAGCTGGGGGCGATCCACAGACGCTCGCCCAGATCGGCGGCCAAGGGTTGCAGGCTGGCCAGCACGCGGGACAGATCGGCGCGCCAGATATTGCGTCCGTCGATGACGCCGGCGGACAGCACCTTGTCCTGCGGCCAGCCGTCGGCGAAGGCCGCCAGTTGCAGCGGCGCGCGCACCAGGTCCAGGTGCAGGCCGGCAACCGGCAAGCGTTGCAGCAGCTCGGCGTGTTCGGCGACGCTGCCGAAGTAAGTCGCCAGCAGCAGGTTCAAGGAACCGTCCTGCAATTGCCGGTAGGCGGGTTCGAAGGCGGCCAGCCATTCCGGCGGCAGGTCCAGCGCCAGGATGGGCTCGTCGATCTGCACCCATTCCACCTTGGCCGCCGCCAGCGCGGCCAGCACGTCGCGATAAGCCTGCAGCAGGGCGGGCAGCAAGGACAGCCTGTCCAGGCCGGCGTGCTTGGCCTTGCCCAGCCACAGCAGCGACAGCGGTCCCAGCAGCACCGGCTTGGCGCGCAGGCCCAGGGCCTGGGCTTCGCGCACTTGCGCCAGCAGGCGCTCCGGCTGCGCCTGGAAGGCGGTGTCCTCATGCCATTCCGGCACCAGATAGTGGTAGTTGGTGTCGAACCATTTGGTCATTTCCAGCGCCGGCTGGCCGGCGTTGCCGCGCGCCAGTTGGAAATATTGCTCGGTGCTCAGCCGGGCGGCGTCGAAGCCGAAGCGCGGCGGAATAGCTCCCACCAGCAGCTGCGCGTCCAGCACGTGGTCGTACAGGGAGAAGTCGCCTACCGGGGACAGTTCCACGCCGGCGCCTTTTTGCAGCAGCCAGTGGCGCTGGCGCAGTTCGCGCGCGCCGCTCAGCAGCGCGGCTTCGTCGATTTCGTTTTTCCAGTAGTTTTCCAGCAGGGTCTTCAGTTCGCGCTTGGCGCCGATGCGGGGAAAGCCGAGCAGGTGCAGGGTGGTCATGGCGGACTCCTTGGTTCGTGATGTCCCTAGCATTGCGCAAGCTGTTGTATGATACAAACTCATTATTTTGCCAGTTAACATGAAATGAATTCATGATGAGCATTCTGGAGATCCGACATCTGCGCACCCTGCTGGCGCTGGCCGAAACCGGCAGCGTGTCTTTGGCGGCCAGCCGCCTGTTCCTGACCCAGTCCGCGCTCTCGCACCAGTTGAAACAATTGGAGCAGGGCTATGGCATGAGCTTGTTCGAGCGCAAGACCCAGCCGCTGCGCTTCACCGCCGCCGGCGAGCGGCTGCTGGCGCTGGCGCACGACCTGAACGCCCGGGTGGCGTCGGCGGAGCGCGATCTGGCGCGGCTGCGCCAGGGGGAGGCCGGCGAGTTGCGGGTGGCGGTGGAGTGCCATACCTGCTTCGACTGGCTGATGCCGGCGATGGACGCATTCCGCCAGCATTGGCCGGGCGTTGAACTGGACATTGTGTCCGGCTTCCACACCGATCCGGTCAGCCTGCTGCTGAGCCATCGCGCCGATCTGGCCATCGTGTCGGAGGCGGAGCTGCAGGCCGGCGTCGATTACCAGCCGCTGTTCGCTTATGAGATGGTGGGCATCGTGGCGCGGGATCACCCGCTGGCGAACAAGCGCTGCTGGCTGGCGGAGGACTTCGCCGGGGAAACGCTGATCCATTACCCGGTGCCGGACGAGATGCTGGATCTGGTGCGCAAGGTTTTGCGTCCGGCGGGCGTCAACCCGGCGCGGCGCAGCAGCGAGCTGACCATCGCCATCATCCAGCTGGTGGCCAGCCGCCGCGGGGTGGCGGCCTTGCCCTACTGGGCGGTCAAACCCTATCTGGAGCGCGGCTACGTGGTGGCGCGGCCGATAGGCGAGAGCGGTTTGAGCAGCGAGTTGTACGCGGCGGTGCGCAGCGACGACGGCGGCCTCGCCTATATGCAGGATTTTCTGGCCACGGTGAGAGAGCAGAGCTTCGCCACCTTGCCGGGGTTGACGCCGCTGGGCGCGGCCGCCTGACTGGGAAGCGGTTTACGATCGGCTGCGCGCCGTCTGCGACATGCTCATGCGCCACGAGTAGATTCCGCTTTCTCCGCTGGTCTCGCCCTTGCTCACGAGACTTTGAACCGGTTCTTAGGGCAGGTCCAATTGCCGGCGCAGCGACGGCAATTGATTCCAGACGCAGCGCATGCGTTCCGGATGCGCCTGGCCGTAAGCCTTGCCGAACACCAGATAGCTGTTTTCGGTCTTCAGCGGCGGCAGCAGCTTTTTCATGCGCAGCTGCGGGTGTTGCGCCAGGTAAGCGTCGCCGCCGGGTTCGTGCATGGCGAAGGCGGCGATGCGGCCCGCCTGCAGCTTGGCGAAATTTTCTTCCAGATCGGCGCCGGCCTCGGTGGGAATCCGGCGGGCTTTCAATACGCGGATGACCGACCAGCCGCGATTGACGCCGACGCTGTCGTCCTCGGGCAGGTCCAGCCGGTGGCCATCCCAACGCAGTGTTGAAGTTTGCGGAACGTAGAGCACGTAGGACAGCGCGGTCAGCCTCAGCCGGCTGTCCGCCAGCTCGCCGCGCATCGGATAGAGCATCTGCTTGGCGCGGTCAGTCTGGAAGGAGAGCATGGCGGCGGCGTCGGCCTGGTTCAGCGCCAGGCTGCGCAGCAGGCGTCGCGCCGGCAGCTGTCGGAACTGGGCGTGCAGGCCGCAGTGTTCCGCCGCTTGCCGGGCGAGGTCGATGACGGGGCCGGACAGTTGCGAGGAGGTCTGTTGGATGAAGGGCGCCGGTTCGGCGCTGCCGACGACGATGCGCAGGACGGGAGCGGCGTGGACCCACCCGCCGGCCAGCAGGGTGAGCAGCGCCAGCGCGGATTTGGACATGGGCGGGTCCTTGCGGAATGATCATGGATTCATTTTATGAGCCCGAGATCGGCCTTGTCATGGCTTTCATCGGCATGGGCTTCCAAACCCAGTTCCTGGATCTTGCGGGTCAGGGTGTTGCGGCCCCAGCCCAGAAGGTGAGCGGCCTCCACTTTGCGGCCGCCGGTATGGGTCAGGCCGCTGCGGATGCAGCTGGTTTCGAAGCGCCGGGTCAGCTCGTCGATGATGCCGGCCTCGCCGGCGCGCAGGCGGCGGCTGACCTCTTCGGCCAGCAGCTGCGGCCAGTCAAGCTGTCCCGCTTCCGCGCCGCCGGCATGGCGCGCGCCGGCGGCCGGGTCGCGCAGTTCCTGCGGCAGATCGGCCACTTCCACGGTCTGGCCGGGCGCCATCACGCTGATCCACTGGCACAGGTTTTCCAGTTCGCGCACATTGCCGGAGAACAGGCTGTGCTTGACCACGTCCATGGCGGCGTCGCTGAGCCGCTTGGGTTCCACGCCCAGCTGGGTGGCGCTCTTGGCCAGGAAGTGGCGGGCCAGCAGCGGGATGTCCTCGCGCCGTTCGCGCAGCGGCGGCAGCCGCAGGCGGATTACGTTCAGGCGGTGGTAGAGGTCTTCGCGGAACTGGCCGTCGCGCACGCGCTGTTCCAGGTTTTGATGCGTGGCGGCGATGACGCGGACATTGGCCTTGATCGGGGTGTGGCCGCCGACGCGGTAGAAGTGCCCGTCGGACAGCACGCGCAGCAGCCGGGTTTGCAGCTCGGTGGGCATGTCGCCGATCTCGTCCAGGAACAGGGTGCCGCCCTCGGCCTCCTCGAAGCGGCCGCGACGGGTGGCTTGCGCGCCGGTGAACGCGCCTTTTTCATGGCCGAACAGTTCCGACTCCAGCAAGTCCTTGGGAATGGCGGCGGTGTTCAGCGCGATGAAGGGTTTGCCCGCGCGCACCGAGTGGCGGTGCAGGGCCTCGGCCACGCGCTCCTTGCCGGTGCCGGATTCGCCGGTGATCAGCACGGTGACGTTGGACTGGGACAGCCGGCCGATGGCGCGGAACACGTCCTGCATCGCCGGCGCTTGGCCCAGCAGCACCGGCATCGCTTCCGGATGATCGCTGACCGTGATGTCCGGCCGGCTTTCCGCCAGCGCGCGCTCGATCAGCAGCACCGCCTGATCGACGTCGAAGGGTTTGGGCAGGTATTCGAAGGCACCGCCCTGGAAGGCCGCTACCGCGGAATCCAGATCGGAGTGCGCGGTCATGATGATGACGGGCAGCGTCGGGTGCTCGGACTTGACCTTGGACAGGAATTTCAGCCCGTCGGTGCCCGGCATGCGGATGTCCGAAATGATGACTTGCGGGGCGCGGTCGTAGAGCGCGTTCAGCGCGTCGTCGGCGCTGGCGAAGCTGTCGAAGCCGATGCCGGCGCGCCCCAGCGCCTTTTCCAGCACCCAGCGTATCGCCTTGTCGTCGTCAATAATCCATACCGCTTGGTTCATCGCGAAATCCTTGTGCTCGGCGCCGCCGGCGTGAGCGGGCGGCGGCAATGTGTTTGGGGTGGACGGGTCCGCTCAGTCCGTGGCGAAAGGCAAGGTCACGGTGAAGCAGGTCTGTCCCGGCCGGGAGTCGAATTCGATATTGCCGCCGTGCTGGTGGACGAAGGCCTGGGCCAGGGTCAGCCCCAGGCCGGTGCCTTCGGCGCGGCCGGTGACCAGCGGGTAGAAAATATGGTCCTTGATCTCGTCGGGGATGCCGGGACCGTCGTCGATGATCTGCAATTTCAATGCCAGGGTGTGGCGTTTGCGCGCCAGCGTCACCTGGCGCGCCACCCGGGTGCGCAGAATCAATTGGCCGCGGCCCTTCATCGCCTGAACGGCGTTCTTGACGATGTTGAGCGCCACCTGGATCAGCTGTTCCTTGTCGGCCACCAGCTGGGGCAGGCTGGTGTCGTAGTCGCGGCGAATCTGCAGGCCCTGCGGATATTCGGCCAGGGCGATGCTGCGCACGCGTTCCAGCACTTCGTGGATATTGATCTCGCCGCGCACATGGCTGCGGTGCGGCGCCAGCAGCCGGTCGACCAGCGATTGCAGCCGCAGCGCCTCCTCCTTGATCACCGCGGTGTATTCCTTCAGCTCCGGGCGGTCCAGCAATTCGTGCTCCAGCAATTGCGCCGCGCCGCGGATGCCGCCCAGCGGGTTCTTGATCTCATGCGCCAGGTTGCGGATCAGCTCCCGATTGGCCTGGTGTTGCAGCAGCAGCCGTTCCTCGTTGGCGATCTTCAACTGCTGATCCAGCGGCCGCAATTCGATCAGCGCGAGTCCGCCGTCCGCGTCCACCGGGGCCACCGACAGCGCGATGTGCAGCGCCTGTTCGCTGTGCTGCGGGATCAGTTCCAGATCGTGCTCGATGAAGCTGGCGTTGTGGCGCAGCGCGGTGGACAGCGCCTGGCGCAGCGCCGGGCAGGGCTGGAACAGATCGAACAGGCTGTGGCGGCGCAGCTCGCGGCTGCCCAGCGCCAGCAGGTTCTCGCATGCGGGATTGACGAAATGCAGCGCGCCGTCGGCGTCGACGATCAGCACGGGGGTGTCCAGCAGTTCTAGTCCGGCAAAGCTGGTCGGCGGCATGGTGCGGTGTGTCCTGTAGGCTGAGGCGGAGGGCTTGCGCAGGCTGAGCAAAATTCGGGCCATGCCCGCGCGCCCGGGAATGGCCCATTTCTTTTCAGTATGCACCATGATGGTGCGTCAAACTAGTTCTGCCCCAGCTCGCGACGCAAGGCTTCCACGTTTTTTTGGCGGTCGGTGACTTCGTCCTGCAGCTTCTGCACCCGGTTCAGGTATTTCTGGTAATTGCGGGTTTCGTCGCCGTTGCGCGTGGCCTTGCCGTCGGTCAGCGCCTTTTCCGCCTCGCTCAGTGCTTTTTGCTCATTGGCCAGCTCCTGTTCCAGGATCTTGCGGCGGCCGTTGTCGCGCTGCTTCTGGGTGCCGGGATCGACGCTGGGGTAGCTGCCGGAGGGCTTGGCGTCTCCGTTGCCGCCGCTGCTGTTGGCGGGGGAGGCGCTTTTCTTGTGCTGGCTGGGATAGGAGGAGAGCGGGTTGAGCCGGATCGCCTGCGCGCCGCGTATCGGCACATTGGTGAAAGTGACGTTGCCGTCTTTGTCCACGTACTTGTAAACGGTGGCGTGAGCGGAGGCGCTCAGCAACAGCAAGAGACAAAGCGATAGAGTTTTCATGGGCGGCGTGTCGAGTTCCGGGTTTCAGCTCTGCAATGATATGCAAATCCGCCGGACAAGTCATATATGAAAACGGCAGCCCGGAGGCTGCCGTTTTTCCATGCGCCGGTATTACAGCGAGTAATACATCGCGAATTCCACCGGATGGGTGGTCATGCGGGTCAGGCTGACCTCCTGCATCTTCAGTTCGATGTAGGCGTCGATCCAGTCATTGGAGAACACGCCGCCGCGGGTCAGGAACTCGCGGTCCTTGTCCAGAGCGGCCAGTGCCTCGTCCAGGCTGGCGCACACGGTCGGGATCAGCTTGTCTTCTTCCGGCGGCAAATCGTACAGGTTCTTGTCCGCGGCGTCGCCCGGGTGAATCTTGTTCTGAATGCCGTCCAGGCCGGCCATCAGCAGAGCGGAGAAGCACAGATAGGGGTTGGCCAAGGGGTCCGGGAAGCGTGCTTCGATGCGGCGGCCTTTGGGGCTGGCCACATGCGGAATGCGGATGGAGGCGGAGCGGTTCTTGGCGGAGTAGGCCAGTTTCACCGGCGCTTCATAGTGCGGCACCAGGCGTTTGTAAGAGTTGGTGCCCGGGTTGGTGATCGCGTTCAGCGCCTTGGCGTGCTTGATGATGCCGCCGATGTAGTAGAGCGCGGTTTCGGACAGGCCGGCGTAGCCGTCGCCGGCGAACAGGTTCTTGCCGTCCTTCCAGATGGACTGGTGCACGTGCATGCCGGAACCGTTGTCGCCGACGATGGGCTTGGGCATGAAGGTGGCGGTCTTGCCGTAGCTGTGGGCCACGTTGTGCACCACGTATTTCAGGATCTGGGTCCAGTCCGCGCGCTGGGTCAGGGTGCTGAACCTGGTGCCGATCTCGTTCTGGCCGGCGGTGGCCACTTCGTGGTGGTGCACTTCCACCGGGATGCCCAGCTCTTCGAGCAGCAGCACCATGGCGGAGCGGATGTCTTGCGAGGAATCCACCGGCGGCACCGGGAAGTAACCGCCCTTGATGCCCGGGCGGTGACCCATATTGCCGCCTTCGAACTCCTCGGCGGAAGCCCAGGCGGCTTCTTCGGCCTTGATCTTGACGAAGCAGCCGGACATGTCTGTGCCCCAGGTCACGCTGTCGAAGATGAAGAATTCCGGTTCCGGGCCGAAATAGGCGGTGTCGCCCAGGCCGGAGGCCTTAAGATAGGCTTCGGCGCGTTTGGCGATGGAGCGCGGGTCGCGGTCGTAGCCCTTGCCGTCGGCCGGATCGATCACATCGCAGTGCAGGAAGACGGTGGGTTCATCGTAGAACGGGTCGATGCGGGCGGTGGCCGGGTCGGCCATCAGCAGCATGTCGGATGCCTGGATGCCTTTCCAGCCCGCGATCGAGGAACCGTCGAAAGCGTGGCCGTGTTCGAACCATGCGTCCGGATCGTCCAGCAGCACATGGGCCGGAATCGACACGTGTTGTTCTTTGCCGCGGGTATCGGTAAAGCGCAGGTCGATGAACTTGACATCATTTTCGGTAATCAGCTTGACTACGTCTGCAACCGCCATGGTTTTCTCCTGAAAGGCTACATGCATCATGTGCGAATGAGTGGATGGCAGGCTCTTAAGCATTAAGCGTGCCAGCTTTGAAATCGCTGAGATTCCATTGTGTCATAGCCCAAAACCGGGCGCTAGCGGAGTTGAATGAACCAGGGTGGTGCCTGGATTCGGCTTATGCACCAAAACAGGGCGTTGACGGCATTGCGGCCGTCTTCGTCGATATGGATAATCCGTATATTCCGTATATTAAGGTAACGAGAGCGGCTGACAAAACCCCGCTAAGACGCTGAGGCCGGCCGGCGCAGCGTCAAGGGGTGTCGGCGGTTCGACAAGGCGGCCGGGCCGCGGGGAGAGCTTGCATGGATCAGATGACGCGGCTATTGCAACAGGCGCGGCGCCGGGCGGAAGAACAGGGCTTGCCCTATCGCGGCGCCTTGACGCCGCAGGAAGCGCACCAGCTGAAGCAGGCGATGCCGGAAGCGGTGCTGCTGGACGTGCGCAGCGCGGCGGAATGGCAGTTCGTCGGCGTGGTGCCCTATGCCCAGCGGCTGGAGTGGCGAAGCTTTCCCGGCATGCAGCCCAATCCGCGTTTCATCGAGCAATTGCAGGACATGCTGCCCAAGGACGGCGTGCTGATGCTGATGTGCCGTTCCGGCGTGCGCTCGGACGAAGCGGCGCGCATGGCCGCCGCCGCCGGTTACACCGAAGCCTACAACGTGCTGGAGGGGTTTGAGGGCGACAAGGACGCCGACGGCCACCGCAACACCGTGGGCGGCTGGAAAGCGCGCGGCCTGCCCTGGCAACAAGGCTGAGCCGGGGCCGGCGCGGCGACGTCGTGGTTGAAGTTTGGCGTATTCCACGGCAAAGTGTCATAGCGCCGCCGGCAGGGCGGCGCGGACGCGACGAGAGCCGCCAACAAAGCCAAGCGAGACGCGGCGCCGGGGCTTTGTTAGCCACTCTCTATCCGAATACCGAAAACATAGCCAAATCTTGGAAAGCTGACTCATGACCGACCGTTACGCCGTTATCGGCAACCCTGTTTCGCACAGCCAGTCGCCGTTCATCCATAACGAATTCGCGACGGCCACCGGCCAGGATATCGCTTACGACAAGTTGTTCGCCGAACTGGGGCGTTTCAACGAGGTGGTGGCCGAGTTTGTCTCCGCCGGCGGCAAGGGCCTCAATATCACGCTACCGTTCAAGGGCGACGCCTACCGTTTCGCCAATGAGCTGACCGAGCGCGCCCGCGCGGCGGAGGCGGTCAACACCCTGTGCTTCCGCGACGGCAAGATCTACGGAGACAACACCGACGGCGTGGGCCTGGTGCGCGACATCGTGGACAATCTGGACTACCCGATCGCCGGCGCCAAGGTGCTGATCCTGGGCGCGGGCGGCGCGGTGCGCGGCGTGCTGGAACCCATCCTGGCGCAAAAGCCGGCCTCCTTGACCATCGCCAACCGCACGCTGATCAAGGCCGAGGCTCTGGCGCATCACTTCGCGCCCTGGGGCAAGGTGGAGGCCATAGGCTACGAGCAATTGAAGGGCCGCAGCTTCGACATCGTGATCAACGCCACCTCGACCAGCCTCAGCAATGAATTGCCGCCCATCCCCTACGGCCTGTTCACCGCGCGCACCCTGGCTTACGACATGGTGTACAGCAAGGGCCTGACGCCTTTCTTGCAACGCGCGCAGGCGGAAAACGCCGGCATGTTGGCCGACGGCCTGGGCATGCTGGTGGAGCAGGCGGCGGAGTCCTTCGCCATCTGGCGCGGCGTGGAGCCGGCCACCCGCAAGGTGACCAATATGCTGCGGGAAGTGCTGGCCTGACGCTCGCCGGGTCCGGCGGGTCCGGACCCATCAACAAGGCGTCGCTTTTCCCTCCCGCGGTTTGAATCCCAATCCCCCTTGCCCTGCGAGGGGGCTCGCTTCGCGAGTCAGATGATGCGTCTCTTCCTGAAAGTACTGGCGGCCCTGATGGCCGCCTTTCTGCTGTATAACCTGTGGATCTTCGGCCATATCGTTTATTGGCGCGGCCACAATCCGTCGGCCAGCGCCTTCATGAACGAACAGCTGGCCAAGCTGCAGCAGGACGATCCCGAGGCGGAGCTGCGCCACAAATGGGTGAGTTACGAGCAGATCTCGCCCAATCTGAAGCGCGCGCTGATCGCGTCGGAAGACGCCAAGTTCGTCGATCACGAAGGTTTCGATTGGGACGGCATCGAGGCCGCTTTCGAAAAAAACCTGAAGAAGGGCAAGATCGTCGCCGGCGGCTCCACCATCAGCCAGCAGCTGGCCAAGAATTTGTTCCTGTCCAGCAGCAAGACGCCGTGGCGCAAGGTGGAGGAAGCCTTGATCACGGTGATGCTGGAAACGGTGTTGGACAAGCGGCGCATTTTCGAGATTTACCTGAACGTGATCGAGTGGGGCAACGGGGTTTTCGGCGCAGAGGCGGCCTCGCGCTATTACTACCGCTCCAGCGCGGCGCGGCTGTCTTCGTCGCAGGCGGCCAAGCTGGCGGCGATGGTGCCCAATCCGCGCTATTACGACAGCCATCGCGGCGCGCCGGGCCTGGCGCGCAAGACCCGCATCATCCAGCGGCGAATGGGCTATGTGGAACTGCCGTGAGCGCCCGGGGGCCGGATTGGAGCGGCGCAGGCGGCATGTTACAATCGCGACTTTCTTTGAGTGCGCCATGCGCGAGGCATGGCGGCTACGCAATGGACTTACCCAGTTACCCCGTAATCCAATCCCGATTTACCGTTAGAGAATAACGCCCGCCTCAGACCGCCCGCGCCGCGCGCGCCATCTGGGCGGAAGGAGACGTGCATGACGGTTGCCTTCAAGCAACAATCCGCCGATCGTCTGCAAGAAAGCCTGGCCCTGGTGCAGCGCCTGATCGAGCGCCAGCGGCAGTTGGAAGATCTTGTATCCCGTCAGGAGGCGTCCGAGCCGCCGACGGACCCGCTGGCCCCGCATTACAATCTGGAAGCGCTGCGGCTGAAGCTGGAGCAGCTGCACCCGGCCGACGTCGCCCATATCCTGGAAGCCTTGCCGCTGGAAGACCGCCTGCTGGTCTGGGACCAGGTGGGCGGCGCGCGCGACGGCGCCATCCTGCTGGAAGTGTCCGACGCGGTCAGGGAATCGCTGATCGAAGTGATGGAGCACGGCGAGCTGGTCAACGCCGCCGAGCAACTGGACGCCGACGAACTGGCCGAACTGGCGCCGGACATGCCGCGCCAGGTGGTGTACGAAGTGATGGGCGGCCTGGACGAGGAAGAGCGCGCCCAGCTGCAATCCGCGCTGTCCTACGACGAGGACAAGGTCGGCGCGCTGATGGACTTCGACCTGGTCAAGATCCGCGCCGACGTCAGCTGCGAAGTGGTGCTGCGCTATCTGCGCCGTTTCGACGAACTGCCGGCGCATACCGACAAAATCTTCGTCATCGACGACTTGGGCCTGCTCAAGGGCGTGCTGTCCATCCGCAAACTGCTGGTGTCGGACCCCGACGCCTTGGTGGCCGAAGTGATGGCCACCGAGCTGGTCAGCTTCAGCCCGGACGAGGACGCCGCCGACGCGGCGCTGGCCTTCGAACGCTACGACTTGATCACCGCGCCGGTGGTGGACGAGGCCGGCAAGCTGATCGGCCGGCTGACCGTGGACGAGATGGTGGACGTGATCCGGGAGGAATCCGACAGCGAAGTGCTGAATCTGGCCGGCTTGAAAGAGGAAGAAGACCTGTTCGCGCCGGTGATCGACTCGGTGAAGAACCGCTGGGCCTGGCTGGCAATCAATCTGTGCACCGCCTTCATCGCCTCGCGGGTGATCGGCGTGTTCGAACACTCCATTTCCCAATTGGTGGCCCTGGCCGCGCTGATGCCCATCGTCGCCGGCATCGGCGGCAACTCCGGCAATCAGACCATCACCATGATCGTGCGCGCGCTGGCCATGGGGCAGATGCAGCTGAGCCAGGCCTGGCGTTTGTGGCGCAAGGAGTTGCGAGTCAGCATGATCAACGGCGTGCTGTGGGGCGGGGTGATAGGCAGCGTGGCCTGGCTGTTGTACGGCAGCTTTTCGCTGGGTCTGGTGATGCTGGGCGCGATGCTGCTCAATCTGATGCTGGCCGCCACCATGGGCGTGTTGATTCCTTGCCTGATGCAGCGCTCCGGCCGCGATCCGGCGCTGGGCTCCAGCGTGCTGATCACCGCCTGTACCGACTCCGGCGGCTTTTTCATTTTCCTGGGTCTCGCCACCCTGTTCCTGTTGTGACGACCATGCTGACGATAGCCGAGGCGCTGCGCCTATACCCCTTGCCCCGCCTGGAAGCCCGCATGCTGTTGCAGCAGGCGGCGCCGGAGCTGACTCACGCCCGCATTGCGGCCTACCCGGAACAGACGCTGAGCGCGGAACAGGAGGCGTGTTTCCGCGCGCTCGCCGCCCGGCGCGCCGCCGGCGAGCCGGTGGCCTATTTGATCGGCCGGCGAGAATTCTACGGCCGCGATTTCACCGTGGGCCCGCAGGTATTGATCCCCCGGCCGGAAACCGAGCACTTGATCGAGGCGGCCTTGCAGCGGTTTGGCGACCGCGCCGCCCGCGTTGTCGACCTGGGCACCGGCAGCGGCGCCATCGCCGCGACGCTGGCGCTGGAGGCGCCGGCATGGCGGGTCTGCGCTGTCGATCTGTCGCCGGAGGCGCTGGCCATCGCGCGCGGCAACGCGGAACGCCTGGGCGCGCGCGTCGATTTTTATCAGGGCAGCTGGTATCAAGCCTTGCCCGAGGACGCGGTCTTCGATCTCATCGTGTCCAATCCGCCGTATATACAGCGCGACGACGAACACCTGGGGCAGGGGGATGTGCGCTTCGAGCCGCGGATGGCGCTGACCGACGAGGCCGATGGGCTGGACTGTCTGCGCGCCATCGCCGCCGACGCGCCGCGACGGCTGGCGCCGGGCGGAGGCTTGATCGTCGAGCACGGCTACGACCAGGGCGCGGCGGTGCGCGGGCTTTTCGCCGACGCGGGTTTGCTGCAAGTGGAAACCATTGTCGATCTGGCGGGTCTGGATCGAATCACCCTCGCAACGATGAAAGCTGACTGATGTGGTTTAAGTTGTCCTGTCTGCGCCGGCTGTGGCCGGCGTTGTTGTTATTGCCGCTGGCGATTCCGCTGGCGGCGTCTCCGGTCTTCAATCGCGATTTATTCCTGATTTTGCATGAAGCCGGCCGCGTCGCGCCCGGCGCGTTCTGGCGTCTGTTGAGCGTGCTGGGCGACTGGCCCACGGTGCTGGCCCTGCTGCTGGCCTTGAGCTGGCGGCGGCCGGACAAGCTGCCGGCCTTGTTGGCGGGCTGCGGCGTCGGCGTGTTTCTGGCCATCGTGCTCAAGGCGGGCTTCGCCGTGCCGCGACCGCCGTTGGCGCTGCCGCCGGGCTCGGTGCAATTGCTGGATGATTTGCCCGGCAACGGCTCTTTCCCCTCCGGCCATGCGATGGCATCCGCCACGCTGGCGAGCTTTCTTTATTATTCAGGCGTCTTGCGCCGCGGAGCCTTGCTGACGGCGGCCGTGGCCTTGGTGATGTTGTCGCGCTTGGCGATAGGCGTGCACTGGCCGCTGGATGTGACGGTGGGCGCCTTGCTGGGATGGGCGTCCATGTGCGCCGCTTGCCGCTGGGCCTGGCCTCGGGGATGGCCGGCGGGCTTGAGCGCGCGGCTGCAGTCGCTGATGCTGCCGGCCTTGGCGCTGCAGCTGCTGTGGCTGTTGTACAAGCCGGGCAGCCATGAGGAGTACGGCCTGAGGCTGGCGGTGTGCGCGCTGGTGCTGGCCGCGGGTTGTTGGCGCTGGCGGCGCGCGCGCTTGGGATAGCGCCGGAGCGTTTGCGCTCAGGCATGACAAAGGCGGCCCAATGGGCCGCCTTTGTCGAAATCAGGCCGGCGCGCCGGCAAAAGCATTACAATGACGCCGGTGCCGGCAGGGCCGGATGCCTGATCAATGGTGGTGGCCGTGCTCGCCGTGGGCGTGACCATGGCTGACTTCATCGGCGCTGGCGGCGCGGATTTCCACTACCTTGGCGGTGAAGCGGATGCTCTGGCCGGCCAGCGGGTGGTTGGCGTCGACCACGGCCTTGCCGTCGGCGATGTCGGTGACGCGGAACAGCAGCACGTCGCCGGTTTCCGGATCGTCGGCTTCGAACATCATGCCGACTTCGACGTCAGCCGGGAACACGTCCAGGTCTTCCAAGCGGATCAGTTCTTCTTCCGGGTCGCCGAAAGCGTCGTCCGGCGTCATCTTGACGTCGATGGCGTCGCCAACGGCCTTGCCTTCCAAAGCTTCTTCCACCAGCGGGAAGATGCCGTCGTAGCCACCGTGCAGATAGCTGATCGGCTCTTCGGTCTTGTCGAGGAGGTTGTTGTCAGCGTCGAACATCTCGTAGTGGAGGGTCACGACGGTGTTTTTGGAGATTTGCATGAGTGCGGATCCGTGAAGGAAGGTAAATAAAGCGGATGGCGGCGCAAGCCGGCCATCGAAAACGATTTTCAGATGCGCCGCCAATTGCGCGCATCCCATATTGTAAACCATTGCCGGGCGTTTCAGCCCGTGAAACTGCCATGAACACAACAACTTTGCTGGGCGGGATGTCGCCCGAACAGTTCCTCGCCGAGTACTGGCATAAGAAGCCTTTGCTGATCCGCGGCGCCCTGACCGAAGTGGGGCCGCTGGCGGATTTTTCGGTGCTGTCGCAACTGGCAACCCGTGAAGACGCAGAGTCGCGTCTGATTGAATGCCGCAACGGCCGCTGGAGCCTGGAGCGCGGTCCGTTCCGCCCGGCGCGTTTCCGCCGGCTGCCGGAGACGGACTGGACCTTGCTGGTGCAGGGGGTCAATCAGCATCTGCCGCACATCGACGAGCTGCTGTGGCGCTTCAACTTCATTCCCTATGCGCGGCTGGACGATCTGATGATCAGCTACGCGCCGCCGGGCGGCACCGTGGGGCCGCATTTCGACGCCTATGACGTGTTCCTCTTGCAAGTGGGCGGGCGCAAGCGCTGGCAGATCTCCACCCAGCACGACGACGACTTCATCGAAGACGCGCCGATCCGGGTGCTGAAGGACTTCCGTTGCGAGCAGGAGTTCGTGCTGGAGCACGGCGACATGCTCTATCTGCCGCCCAAGTGCGCGCATCACGGCGTGGCGCTGGACCCGGGCATGACTTATTCGATCGGCTTCCGCGCGCCGCCGGCGCAGGAACTGGCGACGCAATTCCTGGTGCATCTGCAGGACCGCATCTGCGCGGAAGGCGTGTACGCCGATCCCGGGCTCAAGCTGCAGCAGGACCCGGCGCGGATCGGCGACGAGATGGTGGAGCAGGTCAGCCGTCTGCTGGAGCAGATCCGTTGGGACAAGGCCGCGGTGGGGGACTTCCTGGGCCACTATCTGACCGAACCCAAGGCGCATGTATTTTACGACGCGCCGGAAGAGGAGTTGGACGAGGCCGAATTCGAGAGCGAAGCGACATTGCGCGGACTGGAACTGGACCGCAAGAGCCAGATCCTGTTCTGCGGCGATAGTTTCTATTGCAACGGCGAGAAACTGGAGGCCGCGGAAGAGGATTTCGCCGCTTGGCGCGTCTTCGCCAATGCCAGAAGCATTGCCGGCGCGGCGCTTGGGCCTGGCATGCAGGAATGTTTGTACGAGGGATACCTGGCAGGCTATTGGCATTTGGCGACGAATGTAGCAAAATAACCACAGAAATTGTTCGGATGCGCAAGTGATATCGACAAATTCTGGCCTCAACGACAGGGGTAAACGCCCGTTTTTGTGGCTATGCTGCTTTGCGGAAGAGGATTATGGGCAAAGGTGTTTTTTTGGAATTTTGCCCCCTATACAGCCTTTTTTTTCGTGATACAATTTGCGCACTGATGGATTTTCAGTCGCCCGGCTTATTTCGAAGACCGTGCGATAACTGACGTCTTGTTCAACTTATCCTCAAAGGTAATGAAAAAATGAAACAGTCGCTCCTCGTTGCTGCCCTGCTGGCTGTAGCCCTGTCCGCTTGCGGTAAGAAAGCTGAAGCTCCGGCTGAAGCTTCCGCTCCTGCTGTTGAAGCATCCGCTCCGGCTGCCGCTCCGGCATCCGCTCCGGCTGCTGAAGCTTCCGCTCCGGCTGCTGCTTCCGCTCCGGCTGCTGAGGCTTCCGCTGCCAAGTAATTCTTGGCCTGCGACAAAAAAACCGGCTATGGCCGGTTTTTTTGTATCTGTAGCAAATGGAACAAGGGGTGTTGCAACATGAAAACAACACAATTGTCTGTTCGCTACAAAGCGTTACATTTCGCCTGATAACGGATGGCCGGATTCATTGACCGGCCATTGGGAAAACAAGGCGCAAAGAAAAGCCCGCGACAGCGGGCTTTATCTTTTGGGACGCGTTGATTTCGCGTCTTATTGCAGCTCGGTTTGCAGCTTGGACAGCGCGGCCTTGCTGAAGGCGTCCGACAGCGGCTTGCCTTGTTTGTCCTGGATGGACACCGTGCTGGAGCCGGGCGCGGTTTCCTTGATCTGCACGCGGTATTCCTGCTCCGTGGGTTTGGCGGATTTGCCGTCGTCGCTCTTCCAGAAGGCGAGGCCGGACCAGAAACCGCCGGACTCGTTCTTGTCGGTTTCGCTCTTGGCCGGTTTGACGAAGTAAACGCCCTGGGAACGGTCGCGGTCGCTGACCACCAGGCCGACGCGGTCCAGTGCCAGGCCGACGCGGCGCCATGCGCGGTCGAACTCGTCGCTGAGCAGCAACTGGCCGTCGACGATGGGGGTTTGCGGCTTGGCCGGCGCGCTCAGCGTCTGCTTGACCTGTTCGCGGGCTTTATCTTCCGCCATGCCCAGATTCATCATGAAGCGGCCCAGCAACTCGGCTTCCAGGCCCGGGTCGGTGGCGCGCGGCTGCCAGATGGTATTGGTCTTGGTGGTGTCGGCATAGACTTCTTCCATGCCGCGGTGGGAGAAGTAAACTTCCGTGCCGTTGGCGGTCTTTTCCAGACGAATGCGGAACTTGTCGCGCTCGCCGGTGGAGTAGACGCTGCCGAGGCCGACGGTTTCCAGCAGCTTGCGCAGGCCGTCGTTGGGCAGTTTGGCGCGGTTTTCCGCCCAATCCGTTTCCATCACGCCCACGGCCGGGTCTTCGCTCTTGATCACGAAGCCGTTGTCCTGCCAGAAGGCTTTCAGCGCGGGCCACAGCTGTTCCGGGCTCTTGCCGGATACAACCAGCCAGCGCTGGGTGCCGGCGCGTTCCATCTTGACGTTGTCCAGCTGGTTCAGCGCGACCGAGCTGCCGGCCGCCGGCTGTTGCGCCGGCGCGTCGGTCTTGGCGCCCTGGGCGGCGGCGCTGGCGGCGCCTGGGATGGTGTATTTGTTCTGGACTTGCGGCGCGGTCAGATCCGGCGGCACTTCCAGAGTGTTGACGGTTTTGGGCTTGTCGGACTGGTAGTCCAGCTTTTTGGTCAGCGGCTGTTGCGAGCTGCAACCGGCGATAATGCCAGTTGCCAGCAGAATCGCGGCGGGCGCGGTTCGTTTCATGCGGTCTCCCATCGTTTCGGCAGGGGAAGGGTTAAAGGACGTCGGCTTGTTTCATCGCCGCTTCCACGGCCGCTTGCGCGTCGGGGGAGAGCGGAGTCAGCGGCAGGCGGATGCCGGAGGGAATCCGGTTCATCCGCGTCAGCGCCCACTTGGCCGGAATCGGGTTGGGTTCGATAAACAGCTGCTTGTGCAGGCCTTGCAGCTTGTCGTTGATCTCGCGAGCCAGCTTGGCGTTGCCGCTGGTGGCGGCTTTGCACAGCTCGCTCATGGATTTGGGGGCGATGTTGGCGGTGACCGAGATCACGCCGTGGCCGCCGCACAGCATGAAGGCCATGCCGGTGGTGTCATCGCCGGAATAAAGGGTAAAGCCGTCCGGAACGCGCATGACCAGATCGCAGGCGCGGCCGATGTCGCCGGTGGCGTCTTTCAGGCCGACGATGTTGGGGTGGGCGGCCAGGCGCAGCGCGGTGTCGTTGCTCATGTCGGCAACGGTGCGGCCGGGCACATTATAAAGAATGACCGGCAGCTTGCTGGCGTCGGCGATCGCTTTGAAATGCTGGTACAGACCTTCCTGAGTGGGCTTGTTGTAATAAGGCACGACGGACAGCACGTAATCGGCGCCAACCTCCTGGGACAGGTGGCTCAGCTCGATCGCTTCGGCCGTGGAGTTGCCGCCGGCGCCGGCGACGACTTTGACGCGGCCTTCAGCGTATTCGACAACCGCCTTGACCACGGCGATATGCTCGGTCACGTTCAATGTGGCGGATTCGCCCGTGGTGCCAACCGCGACAATGCCGTCGGTGCCATTCTCAATATGGAAATCGACGAGTCGTCGCAGTGCCTCGTAGTCCACCGAGCCGTCTGCGGACATCGGGGTGACCAGGGCGACCAAGCTGCCGGTAAGCATAGTTCAGCCTATCTCAGGGAATAGAAAACAAGGCTTACGATTGTAGCGGAATTCCAGATGCTGGCAAAAGGTAGGCGGCGTTTCCGTGACGGACGGCTCGGGAAAACGCCGGCACTGTGCTAGAATCCCACGTTTTTCCGATACTTACGGCTATTTGGCTGAAGGATCCCTAAGCGTGATTACCACAAGCAACATTACCATGCAGTTTGGCGTCAAACCTTTGTTCGAAAAGGTTTCCGTCAAATTTGGCGAAGGCAACCGTTACGGCCTGATCGGCGCCAACGGTTCCGGCAAATCCACTTTTATGAAGATTCTGGGTGGCGACCTGGAGCAGACCAGCGGCGAGGTGGCCATCGAGAACGGTCTGCGCCTGGGTAAGCTGCGTCAGGATCAGTTCGCCTATGAAGATCAGCGCGTCATCGACGTGGTGATGATGGGCCACACCGAGATGTGGGCTGCGATGAGCGAACGCGACGCCATCTACGCCAACCCGGAGGCTAGCGAAGACGACTATATGCACGCGGCCGAACTGGAAGCCAAGTTCGCCGAATACGACGGCTACACCGCCGAGGCGCGCGCGGGCGAGCTGCTGATGGGCGTGGGCATTCCGGTGGAACAGCACGCCGGCCCGATGAGCGAAGTGGCGCCGGGCTGGAAGCTGCGCGTCTTGCTGGCGCAAGCCCTGTTCTCCAATCCGGACATCCTGTTGTTGGACGAACCGACCAACAACCTGGACATCAACACCATCCGCTGGCTGGAACACGTGCTCAACGAGCGCAACGCCACCATGATCATCATTTCGCACGACCGTCACTTCCTGAACTCGGTGTGCACCCATATGGCGGACTTGGACTACAACACTATCCGCATCTACCCGGGCAACTACGACGACTATATGATCGCGTCGGCTCAGGCAAGAGAGCGTCAGCTGTCGTCCAACAGCAAGGCCAAGGAACGCATCCAGGAACTGCAGGAGTTCGTGGCCCGCTTCTCCGCCAACAAATCCAAGGCGCGCCAGGCGACCAGCCGACTGAAGCAGGTGGACAAGCTGAAGTCCGAAATGGTGGAAGTGAAGCCGTCCAGCCGTCAGAACCCGTTCATCCGTTTTGAAATGGACGACAAGTTCAAGCTGCACCGTCAGGCGGTGGAGGTGGATCACCTGAACAAGGCTTACGACGCCAAGGTGCTGTTCAAGGATCTGAGCCTGATCCTGGAAGCCGGCGCCCGTCTGGCCGTCATCGGCCCCAACGGCGCGGGCAAGACCTCGCTGGTCAAGCTGTTGGCCGGCGCCTTCAACGCGCCGTTCGCCGAAGGCCTGAGCGCCGACCGCGGTTCGATCAAATGGGCGGAAAAAGCCCAGGTCGGCTATTTCGCCCAGGACCATGAAGCCGATTTCGACAGCGATATGACGCTGACCGAATGGATGCGCGAATGGGGCCAGGAAGGCGATGACGAGCAGGTGATCCGCGGCACGCTGGGCCGTCTGTTGTTCGGCGGCGACGAAGTGGGCAAACCGGTGCGCGTGCTGTCCGGCGGCGAGAAGGGACGCATGCTGTACGGCAAGCTGATTCTGCAAAAGCCCAATGTGATGATCATGGACGAACCGACCAACCATATGGATATGGAATCGATCGAGTCCCTGAACATGGCGCTGGAGAAGTACAAGGGCACCCTGGTCTTCGTTTCCCACGATCGTCAGTTCGTCAGCTCGCTGGCGACGCACGTGCTGGAACTGGACGGCAAGGGCGGTTACGACTACTACACCGGCAACTACGAAGACTATCTGGCCAGCAAGGGCCTGGAGTAAGCCTCGGCTCTTGGTCGGTTACACGCGGTAACTGACCTGTAGAGCAGTTGCTTTACCGGCGGGAGTCAGTGCGCTATATTGCAGTGCGTCTTGTGCGCTGCAATGGCTGCAGCGCACAAACTCCCGCTTTTCTTTTTTGCTTTAGAAAATAACCAATAAAAACAGGTGTTTGGCCATAGGTGGTCGATGGTGGAGTTGTAAGTCCGGCCTCCGGGCGGATTGCCTGTCATCTACAAAGTCAGTAAGGAAAATCCATGCGCTTGAAAGGTAAAGTCTCCATCATCACCGGGGCCGCCAGCGGCATCGGCAAGGCGACCGCCGAGAAATTCGTCAAAGAAGGCGCAGTCGTCGCCGTTTGCGACCTCAATCTGGACGCGGTCAACGCGGTGGTCGAGGAGTTGCAGCAGGCCGGCGGCGAAGCCATAGGCTATAAGGTGGACGTGACCAATAAGGGCCAGATCGCCGACATGGTCGCCGACCTGAAAAACCGCCGCGGCCGCATCGACGTGCTGGTCAACAACGCCGGCATCGTCATGGACGCCCAGTTGATGAAAATGACCGAAGACCAGTTCGACAAGGTGATCGACATCAATCTGAAAGGCGTTTACAACTGTGCCCGCGCGGTGATCGACACCATGGTGGAGCAGGGCGGCGGCGTGATCCTGAACGCGTCCTCGGTGGTGGGCGTCTACGGCAACTTCGGCCAGACCAACTACGCGGCGTCCAAGTTCGGCGTCATCGGCTTCGTCAAGACCTGGGCCAAGGAGCTCGGCAAGAAGGGCATCCGCGCCAATGCGGTGTGTCCGGGCTTTGTCGCCACTCCCATCCTGCAATCGATGCCGGAAAAAGTGATCCAGGCGATGGAAGACAAGGTGCCGATGCGGCGCATGGCCGACCCGACCGAGATCGCCAACGTCTACGCCTTCCTGGCGTCCGACGAGGCCAGCTACATCAACGGCGCGGCCATCGAGGTGACAGGTGGCCTGACGCTCTGATCCGGCGCCCCTGTACGCGAAAACGCCCCGATATCGGGGCGTTTTGTTTTGCCTGGCCGGAAGCGGCTCAATCCTCGCTGTCCGGGTCGCGCGCCAGCAGCGCGGCTTCGACTTCGCGCCGGTGCAGATGGGGCGCGAACAGTTCGATGAAGGTGTAGGCGAAGCCGCGAAGATAGGCGTCCTTGCGGATGCCGATCTTGGTGGTGGACGGCTCGAACAGATGGCCGGCGTCCAGCAGCTGCAGATTGATATCGCGCTCCGGCTCGTAGGCCATGCTGGCGATGATGCCGATGCCCAGCCCCAGGCTGACATAGGTCTTGATCACGTCGGTGTCTATCGCGGTCAGCACCACATTGGGCGCCAGGCCCTGATCGGCGAAGGCCTTGTTGATCTTGGAGCGGCCGGCGAAGGCGAAGTCGTAGGTGACGATGGGGTAGCGTGCGATGTCCGCCAGCGTCAACGGGCGATCCAGCTTGGTCAGCTCGTGCCCTTCCGGCACCACGATGGAGCGGTTCCATTCATAGCAGGGCAGCATCGCCAATTCCTTATACAAGGCGATGCCTTCGGTGGCGATGGCGAGGTCGGCTTCGCCGGACACCACCATTTCGCAGATCTGGGTGGGGCTGCCCTGCTTGATCGACAGCCTCACCTTGGGGTAACGTCGAACGAACTCGGCGATGGCCGGCGGCAGCGCGTAGCGCGCCTGAGTGTGCGTGGTGGCGATGGTCAGCGCGCCTTCCGCCTCCTTGGAGAATTCGTCGCCCACCCGTTTCAGATTCTGCGCTTCGCGCAGAATGCGCTCGGAAATGCGCAGCACCTCCTTGCCCGGCTCGGACACCGAGACCACCCGCTTGCCGTTGCGGATGAAAACCTGGATGCCCAGCTCGTCCTCCAGCAGCCGGATTTGCTTGGAAATGCCCGGTTGCGAGGTGTGCAGCTTTTCCGCGGCCTCCGAGACGTTCAGCCCTTGCTTGGCCACCTCGACCAAGTAACGCAGTTGTTGCAGCTTCATGCGACGCCATCCTCTATAAAACCTGTAGTAATTAAATACTAACACAATATTCTTTTCGGTTTATAAGCGGCTTGGGTAGGATTGTCATGAAATTTCCTGCCTGGAGCCTTTGATGAGCCTGGAAGCAAAACTGGACGCCACCGTCGCCTGCCTCAGGACGATCGCGGCCGAGCATCCGGACGCCGTGCTGGCCAACAGCTATGGCGCCGAGGACATGGTGCTGACCGATCTGATCGCCCGCCTGGGCCTGGGCATCGCGGCCTTCAGCCTGGACACCGGCCGCCTGCCGGCGGAAACCTACGACCTGATGCAGCGGGTGGAAGAGCGTTATCCCAGCCACCCCGTCGCCGTGTATTTTCCGCAGTCCGCCGCGGTGGAGCAGTATGTGGCCCTCCACGGCATCAACGGCTTTTACCGCAGCGTGGACGCGCGCAAGTCCTGTTGCCAGCTGCGCAAGCTGGAGCCGCTAAGGCGCGCGCTGGCCGGGCGTTCGGCCTGGATCACCGGGCTGCGGCGCGAACAGTCGCCGACGCGCCAGGATCTGCAGGTCAGCGAATACGACGCCGACAACGGCCTGCAAAAGTTCAGCCCGCTGCTGGACTGGAGCGAGGGCGAGGTCTGGGACTATCTGCGCGCGCACGAAGTGCCCTACAACGCCCTGCACGACCGCCATTACCCCTCCATCGGCTGCGCGCCCTGTACCCGGGCCATTTCGGTGGGCGAGGACGTCCGCGCCGGCCGCTGGTGGTGGGAAAACCCCGATTCCAAGGAATGCGGCCTGCACGTCAAGGCCAGCCCGTTGAAACGCCCGGCATAGCGCCGCCTGAAAGAGCACCATGTATCAATATGATGAAGTCGATCACCGCATCGTGCGCGAGCGCGTGGTTCAATTCCGAGATCAGACCCGGCGCTATCTGGCCGGCGAACTGAGCGAGGACGAGTTTCGCCCGCTGCGGCTGATGAACGGCCTGTACGTGCAGCGCCACGCGCCCATGTTGCGCGTCGCCATTCCCTACGGCCATCTGCGCAGCGGCCAGCTGCGCAAGCTGGCCGACATCGCCCGCCGCTACGATAAGGGCTACGGCCATTTCACCACCCGCCAGAACATCCAGTTCAACTGGCCGGAGCTGGCGCGGGTGCCGGATATCCTGGAAGAGCTGTCCACGGTGGAAATGCACGCGATCCAGACTTCCGGCAACTGCGTGCGCAACACCACCACGGACGCCTTCGCCGGCGTGGCCGGCGACGAGCTGCTGGATCCGCGCCCCTGGTGCGAGATCATCCGTCAGTGGAGCACGCTGCACCCCGAGTTCACCTTCCTGCCGCGCAAGTTCAAGATCGCGGTGTCCGGCAGCGTGGAAGACCGCGCGGCCACCCGCGTGCACGACATCGGCCTGCACGTGGTGCGCAACGAGGCCGGCGAAGTCGGTTTCCGCGTGATGGTGGGCGGCGGACTGGGGCGCACGCCCATCGTCGGCGACGTGGTCAAGGATTTTCTGCCCACCCCGCATCTGCTGACCTATCTGGACGCGGTGCTGCGGGTCTATAACCGCTTCGGCCGCCGCGACAACAAATACAAGGCGCGCATCAAGATCCTGGTCAAGGCGATGACGGTGGAGGGCTTCGCCGCCAAGGTGGAGGACGAATGGCTGCATATCAAGGGCGGCCCGGCCACGCTGCGCGACGAGGACGTCGCGCACTACGCCAGCTTTTTCACCGATCCGCCGTATCAGACGCTGCCGGCCAATCCGCCCGAGCTGCGGACCTGGCTGGAAGAAGACAAAGGCTTCGCCCGGTGGGCGGAGCGCAATACCCGCGCTCACAAGCGGCCGGGTTATCGCTCGGTCGTGCTGTCGCTGAAACGCGCCGGCGTGCCGCCCGGCGACATCAGCGCGGAACAGATGGACGCGGCGGCGGAATTGTCCGAGCGCTTCGGATTCGGCGAACTGCGCGTCGCCCATGAACAGAACCTGGTGCTGCCGGACGTGCCGGAAAAGGATTTGCACGCCTTGTGGCAGCTGGCGCGCCAGCACGGCTTCGCCACTCCCAATATCGGCCTGCTCACCGACATCATCTGCTGTCCGGGCGGCGACTTCTGCTCGCTGGCCAACGCGCGCTCGATTCCGGTGGCCGAGGCCATCCAGCAAACCTTCGAGGACATGGACTATCTCTACGACCTCGGCGACATCGACTGCAATTTCTCCGGTTGCATGAATGCCTGCGGCCACCATCACATCGGCAATATCGGCATTCTGGGCGTGGATAAAAACGGGGAAGAGTGGTACCAGATCACGCTGGGCGGCAGCCAGGGCAGCGCCACAAGCATAGGCAAGGTGATCGGGCCCTCGTTCGCCCAGGCCGACGTGCCCAAGGCCTTCACCACCATCATGAGCGTCTATCTGGAGCAACGCGGTCCGGGCGAGCGCTTCATCGAAACCGTGCGCCGCATCGGCATCGAACCCTTCAAGGAGCGGGTGTATGCCAAACATCATTAAACAGGGACAAGTCCGGCCCGACGATTGGAATCTGCTGCGCCAGGATGAAAACGGCCAGTTGCCGGAAACCGCCGCGGGCGGCAATGTGATCGTGCCGCTGTCCGATTGGCTGGAACGACGCGCGTTCTGGCGCAGCCATGCGGCGCGGGTGGGCGTCTGGCTGGGACCGGAGGACGATCCGGCGCGGCTACTGGCCGATTTGCCAGAGCTGGAGCTGATCGCCGTCGATTTTCCGGCCTTCACCGACGGGCGCGGCTACAGTCATGCGCGCTTGCTGCGCGAGCGCTACGGCTATCGCGGGGAACTGCGGGCGATCGGGGATGTCTGGCAAGACTTGCTGCATTCCATGGCGCAAGTTGGTTTTGATGCATTTGCCATCAAGGACGGCAAGACACTGGAATCTTCGCTGGATGGTTTCAATACTTTTAGCGAAAACTATCAGGCTACCGTGCTGAACCCGCTGCCACTGTTTCGTAGGCGCGTCACATCGGTGTAATGTGTGGCTTATGCGAGACAGAGGCTGAAAAAAAACGCTTTTTTTGACGTTTTTTTGCAACGGATTGCTCGCAATCTGTGGCGCCTCAAGTTGACATGGGATTGCAGCGTTTCTATAGTGCGGGTTAACTGCATAAACACAGTTTGCAGATCACCCTGTTGTTTGCAGTAAAATTGTTCGTGTGGTCTTTGCGTCAGCCCGCATTGCTACCCATTTTATAGATTAAAGAGGGAATAACATGACTAAACAGCTGAAACTGAGCGCCCTGGTTGCTGCTCTGTTGGTTTCCGCTAGCGCTTTTGCTGCTAAACCTGGCTATGCCGTTGACCAGTCCACCGAATCCGTGACTCGCAACAACTACGGCGAGTGCTGGAGAACCAACTTCTTCGACAAGGCCAAGGACGGCCTGGTTGAATGTGGCGACCGTGAAGCTGCCAAGCCGGTAGCCGA
Organism: Chromobacterium sp. HL1; assembly: GCF_057418835.1. Classification (NCBI taxonomy): domain Bacteria; kingdom Pseudomonadati; phylum Pseudomonadota; class Betaproteobacteria; order Neisseriales; family Chromobacteriaceae; genus Chromobacterium; species Chromobacterium sp. HL1. The sequence continues at coordinate 3,498,460 of NZ_CP162399.1, read as the reverse complement.
AGCTCCGAAGCCGGTGCTGGTTTCCGAAAAAGAAAAAGTCACCCTGTCCGCTAAAGTGCTGTTCGACTTCGACAAGGCCAAGCTGCGCGCCGACGCCAAGAACGAACTGGACCCGCTGGTTGAAAAGCTGAAAGCCAACGCCGGCAAAGGCTACCTGAAGTCCGTTGAAGTTGCTGGCTACACCGACTTCATGGGTTCCGCCGCTTACAACAACCGTCTGTCGCAAGAGCGCGCCGACGCTGTTAAAGGCTACTTCATCGCTGCTGGCGTTCCGGCTGAAAAAGTGACCTCCGTAGGTCGCGGCTCCGCTGAAGCCAAGATGACCGCCGAGTGCAAGGCCAAATTCCCGAAATACCAGAAGAAAGGTTCCAAGCAGAACCTGGCTATCAAGGAATGCATCGAGTCTGATCGTCGCGTTGAGCTGACCATCGACGCGGTTAAAGAGTCCCTGGTTGAGAAGAAGTAATCTCGATTAGTCGCTCTGTTCAAAAAGCCCCGCAATCTTGCGGGGCTTTTTGCATTGTACGGCGGAGGGCGGGCTCCTTTCGCCGTCGCCGCCCCAATTGCGTTTCATGTCTGGACGCTATCCGTGGCTGGCAGATACAATCGAAGGTTTTCAGGACGCAATAAGACCAGCACATGCAGGTATTTTTTGGAGATCCGCGGCGTTATCAGCTGCCAGCCTGCGCCTTGACCATAGGCAATTTCGACGGCGTGCACCTTGGCCATCAGAAAATGCTGCAGCGCCTGCGGCTGGAAGCCGACGCGCGCGGCTTGCCGACGGCTCTGTTGACCTTTGAACCCCATCCGCGGGAGTTCTTCGCGCGCGACAAGCCGCCCGGCCGCCTGTCAACGCTGCGCGACAAACTGGCTTTCTTGCAGCGGCTGGGCCTGGTCGACTATGTGTTCGTCTATCGCTTCAACCACGGTTTCGCCGGCATGTCGGCGCAGGACTTCATCGACAAAGTCCTGGTGCAGGGCTTGCAGACCAAGTATTTGCTGATCGGCGACGACTTCCAGTTCGGCGCCAAGCGGCAGGGCCACTTCGAGATGTTGAGCTCCTGTCCCCATTTCGTCACCGAGGCGATGCCGACGGTGCTGGCCATGGGCGAGCGAGCGTCCAGCAGCCTGGTGCGCGAGCGGCTGGCCGCCGGCGACTTGAGCGGCGCGGAAAGCCTGCTGGGGCGCGAGTACCAGATTTCCGGCCGCGTGGTGCACGGCAAGAAACTGGGCCGCACCATAGGTTTCCCCACGGCCAACATCCATCTGCCGCATTTGCGTCCGGCCTTGCAGGGCGTGTTCGTGGTGCAGGCGGAGACCGACGCCGGCGTGCTGGGCGGCGTGGCCAGTCTGGGTTTGAACCCGACGGTCAGCGATACCCCGGACTACAAACTGGAAGTGCATCTGTTCGATTTCGCCGGCGATCTCTACGGCCAGCGGCTGACGGTGCGATTCCTGAAGAAACTGCGCGACGAGGCGCGGTATGATGATTTATCGGCGCTGATCGCTCAGATCGAAAAAGACGCGGCCAGCGCCAAGACCTATTTGACAAGTTTGCAGCGAGAGCAGGCATGAGCATCGATTATCGAAAAACCGTAAACCTGCTGGATACCCCCTTCGCCATGCGCGGGGATCTGGCCAAACGCGAACCGGCCTGGGTCAAGCGCTGGCAGGAGGAGAAGCGCTACGAGAAGCTGCGCAAGCTCTCCGCCGGCCGTCCCAAGTTCATCCTGCACGACGGCCCTCCGTACGCCAACAACGACATCCACCTGGGCCACGCGGTCAACAAGGTGCTGAAGGACATCATCGTCCGCTCCAAGACGCTGGCCGGTTTCGACGCGCCCTATGTGCCGGGCTGGGACTGTCACGGCCTGCCCATCGAGCTGATGGTGGAGAAGCTGCACGGCAAGGACATTCCCGCCGCCAAATTCCGCGAGCTGTGCCGCGAATACGCGAAAGAGCAAGTGGCGCGCCAGAAGAAGGGCTTCATCCGCCTGGGCGTGCTGGGCGATTGGGACAATCCCTATCTGACCATGGATTTCAAGACCGAGGCCGACATCGTGCGCACCCTCGGCAAGATCTTCGAGAACGGCTATCTGACCAAGGGCGAGAAGCCGGTGCACTGGTGCATCGAGTGCGGCTCCTCGCTGGCCGAGGCCGAAGTCGAGTATGAGGACAAGCTGTCGCCGGCGATCGACGTCGGCTTCAAGGTGGTGGACGCGAACAAGGCGGGCGAAGCCTTCGGCGCCGACGCTTCCGGCGCGATGGCGGTGATCTGGACCACCACGCCGTGGACCTTGCCCGCCAACCAGGCGGTCGCCGCCGGCGCCGAACTGGTTTATCAATTGCTGGATACGCCCAAGGGCAAGCTGATCCTGGCCAAGGAGCTGGCCGAGGCGGCGCTGAAGCGCTACGGCGTCGAGAGCTGCCAGGTGTTGGGCGAGGCCAAGGGCCGGGCGCTGGAGCTCTTGCAGCTGCAACACCCGTTCTACGCGCGCCAAGTGCCGGTGATCCTGGGCGATCACGTGACCACCGACGCCGGCACCGGCCTGGTGCACACCGCGCCGGCCCACGGTCTGGAAGACTTCCAGGCCGGCCTGCATTACAAGCTGCCGGTGGCCAACCCGGTGGCGGACAACGGCCGTTACAAGACGGGCACCGAGCTGTTCGCCGGCCTGCTGGTCTGGGACGCCAATCCGCGCATCATCGAAACGCTGGAAGAGCACGGCGCGCTGGTGCACAAGGCCAAGCTGGAGCACAGCTACCCGCATTGCTGGCGCCACAAGACCCCCATCATTTTCCGCGCCACGCCGCAGTGGTTCATCGGCATGGACAAGGCCGGCCACGGCGGCGAGACTCTGCGCTCCATCAGCCAGCGCGCGGTGGACGCCACCGAGTTCTTCCCGGCCTGGGGCCGCGCGCGCCTGGATGCGATGATCAAGAACAGCCCTGACTGGTGCGTGTCGCGCCAGCGCAATTGGGGCGTGCCGATGACCTTCTTCATCCACAAGGAAAGCGGCGAGCTGCACCCGCGCACGGCGCAATTGCTGGAAGAAGTGGCGTTACGCATCGAGCAGCAGGGCATCGAAGCCTGGTTCAGCCTGGACGCCAAGGAGTTGCTGGGCGAAGAGGCCGAGCAGTACCGCAAGCTGTCCGACACCCTGGACGTGTGGTTCGATTCCGGCTCCACCCATTTCGCCGTGCTCAAGCAGCGCGCCGAACTGGCCTGGCCGGCGGACCTGTACCTGGAGGGTTCCGACCAGCATCGCGGCTGGTTCCAGTCCTCGCTGAAAACCGGTTGCGCCACCATAGGCCGCGCGCCGTACAAGCAGTTGCTGACCCACGGCTTCACCGTGGACGACAAGGGCTACAAGATGTCCAAGTCGCGCGGCAACGGCATTGCGCCGGAAGAGATCTGCGGCACCCTGGGCGCCGACATCCTGCGCCTGTGGGTGGCCAGCGCCGACTACTCCGGCGATATGTCGCTGTCGCAGGAAATCCTGAAGCGCACGACGGAAAGCTATCGCCGTCTGCGCAACACCATCCGCTTCCTGCTGTCCAATCTGTCGGATTTCGATCCGCTGGAACACGCCGTGCCGCTGGCCAATATGGTGGAACTGGACCAGTACGCGCTGCTGCGCGCGCGCGAAGTGCAGGAAAAGGCGGCGGGCGAACTGTACTCGCGCTACGCCTTCCACCATGTGGTGCAGGAGGTGGTGGGTTATTGCTCCGAGGATCTGGGCGCCTTCTACCTGGACGTGATCAAGGACCGTTTGTACACCACCAAGGCGGACAGCCACGCGCGCCGCAGCGCTCAGACCGCGCTGTACCACATCACCCGCAGCCTGCTCTTGCTGGTGGCGCCCATCCTGTGCTTCACCGCCGACGAGGCGTGGAACGTGCTGGTGGACAGCGAGGAAGAATCGCCGCTGTATCACGTCTGGCATGAGTTCCCGGCCCAGTCCGCCGAGCGCGAAGCGGCCTTGTCCGCCAAGTGGCAGGCCATCCGCGAGCTGCGCGCCCAGGTCAACAAGCAGATCGAAGCGCTGCGCAGCGCCGATCAGCTGGGCTCCTCGCTGCAGGCGGAGATCGAAATCGAGGCCGACGGCGAGCTGTCGCAGTGGCTGAACGCCTTGGGCGATGAACTCAAGTTCGTGCTGATTGTCTCTAAAGCCAGCGTCAAGCCAGGCGAGCAAACCCGCGTCAGCGTGGCGTCGTCCGCGGAGCAGAAGTGCGAGCGCTGCTGGCACTACCGCGCCGACGTCGGCAGCCACGCCGGCCACGGCGCGGTGTGCGGCCGTTGCGTGGACAATATCGACGGCAAGGGCGAGACGCGCCGCTTCGCCTGATCCGCGTCGACGACGCGGCGGCACGGCCGGGCCGGAAGCATGGGAACGCTCAGCGTTCCGGGCTTCCGGCGCTTTGATATAGAGTGCGCGGAGTTCCGCTTCGCGTCGTGGAAAGGTCTGATGGAATCTGCAATGACTATGCCCAAGGCCAAGCAATGGCCGAAGTGGTTTGCGCTGGCCGCGGTGATCGTGCTGCTGGATCAATTGACCAAGATCTATTTCAACGGCAATTACCAGTACGGCGAAGTCCGGGAAATCATTCCCGGCTTTTTCGGGTTTACCTTGCTGTACAATCCGGGCGCGGCGTTCAGCTTCCTGCACGACGCCGGCGGCTGGCAGAAGTATCTGTTTTCCGGCCTGGCTTTCGCGGTGTCCGGCTGGCTGGGCTGGAATATCTTCAAGAACCGCTTCAGCGGACTGATGAACCTGGCCGCGGCCTTCATCATGGGCGGCGCGCTCGGCAATGTGATAGACCGCATCGTCCATGGCCATGTGATCGATTTCATCCAGGTGCATTACTACAGCAGCTGGTCGTACCCGGCCTTCAATCTGGCTGACTCCTTCATCTGCGTGGGAGCCGCCTTGATGGTGCTGGACAGTTTCAGAAAGCCGCGCGCCTGAGCGCCGCGGCTTGAGCAAGGATTGAGTGATGACGAAGACCATCATGCTGGCCAACCCGCGCGGCTTCTGCGCCGGGGTGGACCGGGCCATCGCCATCGTCGAGCGGGCGATCGAACTCTACGGCGCGCCGATCTACGTGCGCCACGAAGTGGTGCATAACCGCTTCGTCGTGGAGAACCTGCGCGCCAAGGGCGCTGTGTTCATCGAAGAATTGAAAGACGTGCCCAGCGGCAGCACCCTGGTGTACTCCGCTCACGGCGTGCCGCTGTCGGTGCGCGAAGAGGCGGCGCTGCTGGGCCTGCAGGTGTTCGACGCCACCTGTCCGCTGGTCACCAAAGTACATGTCGAAGTCAAGCGCATGAACAAGGCGGGCATGGAGATCGTCATGATAGGCCACGCCGGCCACCCCGAGGTGGAGGGCACCATGGGCCAGGTGGACGGCGGCATGTATCTGGTGGAAAACGTCGCCGACGTCGCCAAGCTGCAAGTGCGCAACCCGGCGGCGCTGTCCTACGTCAGCCAGACCACGCTGTCGGTGGACGAGACCCGAGACATCATCGCCGCGCTGAAAGCGCGCTTCCCCGAGATTTCCAGCCCGAAAAAAGACGATATCTGCTACGCCACGCAAAACCGGCAGGACGCGGTGAAAGTGCTGGCCGACGAGTGCGACATCGTGGTGGTGGTGGGGTCGCCCAACAGCTCCAACTCCAACCGCTTGCGCGAAGTGGCCGCGCTCAAGGGCGTGGACGCCTATATGGTGGACAACGCCGGCCAACTGGTGGAAGCCTGGTTCGTCGGCAAGCGGCGCGTCGGCGTCACCGCCGGCGCCAGCGCGCCGGAAGTGCTGGTGCAGGCGGTGATAGACCAGATCAAGGCTTTCGGCGCGGACAGCGTCAGCGAACTGGACGGCGTGGAGGAAAACACTGTGTTCGCGCTGCCGCCGGCCCTGCGCGAAGACAAGCGCGCCTGAGCCCGCCCGGCGGGTCCAAAGGCCAAACCGCCCCGCGATTTCGTCGCGGGGCTTTTTCATGTTCGCGCGGCGACGATCCTGGGTTGCAGGCAGGGGTATTGAAAACCCCGGGACAGCCCTTATCTGATGCGCATCGTTGACCAACTCTTGTTTAAGTCACCATGAGCGCATTGAAAGAAACCCTGGGTTTTCAGACCGAAGTCAAGCAGCTGCTGCAGCTGATGATCCACTCCTTGTACTCCAACAAGGAAATCTTCCTGCGTGAACTGATTTCCAACGCCTCGGACGCCGCCGACAAGCTGCGCTTCGAAGGTCTGGCCAAGCCCGAGCTGTTTGAAAACGAGCCGGAGCTGAAGATCACCATCGGCTACGACGCCGAGGCGCGCACGCTGACCATCGCCGACAACGGCATCGGCATGAGCCGCGACGAAGTCATCGCCAATATCGGCACCATCGCCAAGTCCGGCACCAAGGCCTTTTTCGAGCAGCTGTCCGGCGACGCCAAAAGGGACGCCAATCTGATCGGCCAGTTCGGCGTCGGCTTCTACTCCGCCTTCATCGTGGCGGACAAGGTCACGCTGACCACCCGCCGCGCCGGCGACGCCGCCGCCACGCGCTGGGAATCCCAGGGCGCCGGCGAATACACGCTGGAACAGGTGGAAAAGGCCGGCCGCGGCACCGAGATCGTGCTGCACCTGAAAGAGGGCGAGGACGAGCTGCTGAACGACTGGAAGCTCAAAGGTATCGTCCGCAAGTACTCCGACCACATCTCGATCCCGATCGAGATGAAAAAGGGCAATAGCTACGGCGAAAACGGCGAAGTCATCGTCAGCGACGAAATGGAAGCGGTCAACTCCGCCTCCGCGCTGTGGACCCGCGGCAAGAGCGAGATCAGCGAAGAGCAGTACAAGGAATTCTACAAACACGTCGCCCACGATTTCACCGACCCGCTGGCCTGGAGCCACGCTCGCGTCGAGGGCCGCCAGGAATACACCGAACTGCTCTACATCCCGTCGCGCGCGCCCTTCGATCTGTTCGACCGCGAGCGCAAGCAGGGCGTCAAACTCTATGTGCGCCGCGTCTTCATCATGGAAGACACCGAGAAGCTGATGCCGCACTACCTGCGCTTCGTGCGCGGGGTGATAGACAGCAACGACCTGCCGCTGAACGTATCGCGCGAGATCCTGCAGGAAAGCAAGGACATCGACGCCATCCGCAACGGCTGCGTCAAGAAAGTGCTGGGCCTGCTGGAAGACCTCGCCGCCAATCAGCCGGAAAAATACACCGAGTTCTGGCAAGAGTTCGGCCAGGTGCTGAAAGAGGGCGTCGGCGAGGACATGGCCAATAAGGAGCGCATCGCCAAGCTGCTGCGCTTCGTCTCCACCGCGTCCGAAGGCGCCGAACCGGCGGTGACGCTGGGCGACTACGTCGGCCGGATGAAGGAAGGCCAGGACAAGATCTACTACATCACCGCCGACACCCTGGCCGCGGCCAAGAACAGCCCGCATCTGGAAGTGTTCAAGAAGAAGGGCGTCGAGGTGCTGCTGCTGACCGACCGCGTCGACGAGTGGGTGGCGGGTTCGCTGTTCGAATTCGACGGCAAGGCGCTGCAGTCCGTGGCCAAGGGCGCGCTGGATCTGGGCGCGCTGGAAGACGAAGCCGACAAGGAAGCGCAAAAGCAGGTGGAGGAAAGCGCCAAGCCGGTGGTGGAGAAAGTGCAGAAAGCCCTGGCCGACCGCGTCAAGGAAGTGCGCGCCACCGCCCGCCTGACCGAGAGCCCGGCCTGCCTGGTGGCCGGCGAGCACGATATGAGCGCCCATCTGGAGCGCATGCTGAAAGCGGCGGGCCAGCCGGTGGAAGCCAGCAAGCCCACGCTGGAGATCAACCCCGAGCACGTGCTGGTGAAACGACTGGCCGAGGAGGCCGACGAGGCGCGCGCCGGCGATCTGGCCCAGGTGCTGTACGACCAGGCCCTGCTGGCGGAGGGCGGCAAGCTGGAAGACCCGGCCGCCTTCGTCAAGCGCATCAACAAGCTGATGCTGGAGCTGTCGGCTTAAGCCGGACGCCGCTTCCACAGCAATGCCCCGCCGAGCGCGGGGCATTTTTTTTGCGCTGGCAATAATGCCGCGCCAAAAATCATGGCGGGGCGTATCATCGGCGGCTTCTCTCTCGCTATGACCTGGTCATGATGGAACTGTCGCTGATTCACGCCCTGCCGGATGGCCCTTGGCTGGCACTGGACCTCAAGGCGGTCCAGGCGCAATTGGAGGCGCTGGCGGCGCAGCCGGCCGCCCTCGCCGCGGACAAGGCCGGCCAGTGGCTGGCGCAATGGCGGCGTTCGGCCTTGGCGCCGGCGGAACGCCTGCAACTGCTGCAGGCGTTGAGAGCGCCGTTGGCCGCGCTGGCGGCGCGGCTGGAGCGCGGCGCGGCGCGGCAGGATCTGTCCTGCACCCCGGAGGCGCGCGCGGCCTTGCAGTCGGCCCGCCATGTGCTGCGGCAATGGCATGAGCAGTGCAAGCTGCTGGCCCAGACGTTCAGCGCGCAGGAGACCGGCCGTTTTTCCAGTTCGCGCCCGCGGCTGGAGGCTCTGCAACTGGCGCTGGCCAGCGGCTACGATTTGCTGGCGCTGCACGCGCGCAGCTACGCGCCGATGCACAAGGGCTTCTGGCGCGATTGCCACCGTCTGTACGCCTACGCGCTGGCCCAGGGCTGGGAGGGCCGGCAGGCGCAGGGCGGCGCGGCGGCGCCGGGGCTCAGCTACCGCCGGCTGATGTTGTTGGGCATGACCGCCAGCAACCGGCTGGAGGCGGCCAAGATCGCCCTGCTGCTGCAATGGCTGGAGCAGCACGCCGGCCTGCTGCGCGTGGAGCAGCTGGATCAGCCGCTGGGCGAGGACGGCGCGCTGGCCTTCCGCGCCGACGCCGACCGGCCGGCGCGCTTCTGCGCCGAACTGGACCTGGACGGCGACGGCGTGTGGTGGCGGCTGGACGCCGGCCGCTTGCTGGAGCGCCTGGACGAATTGGGCCGTCAGCGCCAGCGACAGGGCCTGGACGACGGCCACGAAGCCTGGCTGCTGGCGCGTCTGCGTCAGGAGTGGGGCGCGCCGCCGCGCCGGCGCCATGTCCGGCTGCGCCGGCTCAGCGTCGAAACCGTAGAGCTGGTCAGCCTGCTGCCGCGCTGCTGGCGGCTGGCCGCCGGCGAGCCGGCCGACGGCGAACTGGAGCCCTGCCGTTTGCAGATCAGCAATCTCAGCGCTTCCGGCCTGTTGCTGCAGGGCGAATCCTTGCGGCAGCCCTTGCGCGCCGGCGAGGTGGTGATGCTGCGCCGCCGGGGCTTCGGCTGGCAGCTGGGCCTGGTGCGCTGGGTCAGCTTCGGCGGCGAGGACATGCAGACCGAGTGCGGGATAGAGTTCATCGGCAAGCGGCCGCAGGCGGTCGAAGTCGCCGCCGTCACCAGCCACGCGGCCGGCGGTTTCGAGCCGGCGCTGCGCATGCAGGCCGAGCGCCATTTCCGCCACTCCGGCATCCTGGTGTTGCCGGGCCGCCTGTATCAGGCCATGCGGCCGTTTCATCTGCGCGGCGCAGACGGCGAGTGCCGGGTGCGCGCGCTGCGCTTATTGCAGCAGACCGCGCATTATCAATTCGTGGAAATCAAGATAGACGAGCTGCTGCCCGCCGACGCGGCCGTTTGAGCGGCGGGCCCGGCGGCGGACAAGTTCCGCCACGCAGCCTGCCAGTGCTGGTATCCTTGCCGCCATGAGCAACGCCCCCCTTCCCGAGGCCGGATCTTCGGCCGACGATTTTCAGCTGACCGCGCCGGAATTGCCGCCCAGCGTGCCGATCGCGCACGTGTTCGGCCAGCCGGTGCTGGAAGTGCCGCAGGATTTGTTCATCCCGCCGGACGCGTTGCAAGTGATTCTGGACAGCTTCGAAGGCCCGCTGGACCTGCTGCTTTATCTGATCCGCAAACAGAATCTGGACGTGCTGAACATCCCGATGGCGGACATCACGGTCCAGTACATGGCCTATATCGACGCGATGCGCGACGGGCGTCTGGAACTGGCCGCCGAATACCTGCTGATGGCGGCGCTGCTGATCGAGATCAAGTCGCGCTTGCTGCTGCCCAGGCCGCAGCTGGACGAGGAGGGCGAGCCGGACGATCCGCGGGCCGAGCTGGTGCGCCGCCTGCTGGAATACGAGCAGATGAAGCTGGCGGGGCTGGAGCTGGACAAGCTGCCGCAGGCCGACCGCGACTTCGCCTGGCTGGCGGTCTTGATCGAGCAGTCCGCCGAGCAGCGGCTGCCCGACGTCTGCCCGGTGGATCTGCGCCAGGCGTGGATGGCGATTCTGTCGCGCGCGCGCCACCATCGCCACCACAAGGTGGAGAAGGACGAACTGTCGGTGCGCGAGCAGATGAGCTGGATTCTGCGCTATCTGGACGGCCGCGAGTACGTGCCTTTCGAAGAGCTGTTCGACGCGGACAAGGGCGTCGCCCATCTGGTGGTCAACTTCATCGCGGTGCTGGAACTGGTGAAGGAGGGGATGGTCAAGGTCAGCCAGGAGGCGCCGTACCAGCCCATTTATGTCAGGATTGCGCTGGTCTGAGGCGGGCGCGCGCCGATTTGCACTTGATGTTGGCGCGGCAGCGATTAGGATACAGGTATCCATTGCGAGAGCATGCCATGCACATCGAAGCGGCCGACCAGAAACATCTGCCAGCCTATCGGCCTTTTTTTCAGGCCTGCCACGAGGAAGGGCTGGACTATTACCGCCGCGCCGGCGCGGACCCCGACGCCTGGCTTGGGCAATTGCTGGAACACGCCGAAGGGCGGGCGCTGCCGGAGGGCTGGGTGCCGTGCCGCACCTGGTTCCTGATCAACGGCCGCACCGAGATCATAGGCGCGATCCGTCAGCGCTTGGCCGACAGCGCGCTGATCGTGGAGCGCATCGGCCACATCGCCTTCGAAGTGCTGCCGGCCTGGCGCGGCCACGGCTACGGCCGGGTGCTGTTGCAATACGTGCAGACGCTGGGCGAGAAGCCGGCGCACGGCAACTGGGTGCTGGTCTGTCCGGCGGACCGGCCGGCGGCGGTGCGCACGGTGGAGGCCTGCGGCGGCCAGTTGCTGGAAACGATGGAGCACGGCGGGCGGGCGTTCCGACGTTACAGCCTGACCGCGCTGGCGGCCTGGGACGACATGGCGGAAGGATTAATTTAGCTCCGGACGGAGAGTTCATGTAGAATGTCCGGTTTCCTGCGCAAACGTGTTTCGGCTTCACGGCTCAATGTCCACCATCACCGACCTAAAATATCTGAAGATCGTGCTGGAGACGGCGTTACTGACCGCGCAGGAACCTCTGTCGGTTGCCATGCTCAAAAAGCTGTTCACCGAAGAGGTGAAAGCCGCGCTGATCAACGACATCCTTGACGATATCCAGAGCGACTGGAGGGGCAAGGGCGTTGAACTGGTCAAATTGGCGTCGGGATGGCGCTTTCGCGCCCGAGCGGAGTTCACGCCATACTTGAACCGCTTGAACCCGGAAAAGCCGCCGCGATACTCGCGCGCGGTAATGGAAACCTTGGCGATCATCGCCTACAAACAACCTGTGACCCGTGGCGATATCGAAGCGATACGCGGCGTATCGGTGTCCACCGGCGTGATGCAGACTCTGCTGGAACGCGGCTGGATCGAAGTCATCGGCCACAAGGACGTACCCGGCAGGCCGGGCTTGTATGCCACTACCCGAAAATTCCTGGACGATCTGGGCTTTGTCTCGCTCAAGGATCTGCCGCCGTTGGCGGAGCTGGGAAGCCTGGTAGTGCCCGAGGCGATGCCTAGGGATCAAGGCCCGGCAGCGGCCACAGACGACATCCCCCTCGACGATGAGGCGGATAATTTCGAGCCCATCGCAGAATAACATCGACATTCTGCCGGTTGCTCGCACGGAAAGAGCAAAGCACATATGTCTAAAGGACAACGCAATCACGCCCGCCAGCCGGTGGCGCGTGTCAAAGGTCGCGAAACATCCCAAGCGCGCCAGCCGGGCACCGGCGGCGTTCAGCCGCGCGGCAAGACCCAGGGCGGCATGATCAAAAATCGCAATGGCCAGCCGGCCGAGGCCAACGCCCGGCAAGGCCAAGCCCGCGCCAACGGCGGCAAGGGCCGCGCGCCGCAGAACGGCCGCGCCGCGCGCGACGCCTACGGCAACCCGCTGATGCACGAAGGCACGCCGCTGTTCAAGCTGAGCCGCCGCGAGCAGGAACAGCAGCAGATGCAGCAGGCGCAAGGCCGCAACAAGCCGACCTACCAGCGCGACAGCAACGGCGACGTCAACGGCAACGTGGCCCTGGATCACGAGCGCCGCTTCGGCAACAAGAACGCCGCCGCGCCGGCGGGTCAGCCGGCCGCGGGCAAGGGCGGCGCTCAGCCGCGTCAGGGCAAGCCGGAGGGCGGCAGGCCGCAATTGGTGCAGAAGGCCAAGAAGCTGCGCTTGCGCAGCCCCAATCAGGACATCAAGGACAAGGCCAAGCGCCTGCGCGAAGTCCGCGTGGACCTGGACGACATCGAGCCGGTGCGGCTGCAAAAAGCGCTGGCGGCGTCCGGCGTCGGCTCGCGCCGTGAAATGGAAGAGTGGATCGAGGCCGGCCAGGTCACGGTCAACGGCAAGAAAGCCAGCCTGGGCGACCGCGTCGGCCCGCGCGACCGCGTGATGGTCAAGGGCGACCAGATCAAACTGAAATGGCCGGACCGCCTGCCGCGCGTGATCATGTATCACAAGGAAGAAGGCGAAATCGTCAGCCGCGACGATCCGGAAGGCCGCGTCACCGTGTTCGACCGCCTGCCGCAGGCCAAATCCAGCCGCTGGGTGGCGATAGGCCGCCTGGACGTCAATACCTCGGGCCTGCTGCTGATCACCACCAGCGGCGAACTGGCCAACCGCATGATGCACCCCAGCTTCGAAGTGGAGCGCGAGTACTCGGTGCGGGTGCTGGGCGAGCTGACGCCGGAAATCATGAAGGAAATGGTGGCCGGCGTGGAGCTGGAAGACGGCGACGCGCGCTTTGACCGCATCTTCCAGAAAGGCGGCCCGGAAGAGGCGGCCAATCAATGGTTCAACGTGGTGATCAAGGAAGGCCGCAACCGCGAAGTGCGCCGCATGTTCGAGCACTTCGGTCTGACCGTCAGCCGGCTGATCCGCGTGCGCTTCGGCAATATCGGCCTGCCTCCGCGCTTGAAGCGCGGTCAGTTCTACGAACTGAACTCCGCTGAAGTGGCCGCGGTGATGAAGTGGTCCAATCTGACCGTCACCGGCGGCAAGAAGGCGCCTCCGGTCAAGAAGGCTTCGGCCAAGGCGCACCGCTGAGCGTGCGCGCCCTATTGTGGGGCCTGGCCGCCCGCGCCTGGACGCGCTTGCGCGGCGAGGCGCCGGTCTCCGCGCCGGCTCCGCTTGCGAGCGGCAAACGCGAGCGCGCTTCCATCGCCATCGTCGACGGCGGGCGCATCCTGCTGATGCATCGCCTCAAACCCGGCAAGGACTATTATGTGTTGCCGGGCGGCGGCATCAAGCGGCGCGAGACGGCGGCCATCGCCTGCGTGCGCGAGACGCGCGAGGAAACCGGGCTCAACGTCCGTCTGGGCGGCAGCCTGTGCGTGCTGGACGCCAAGGACAGGGTCGAACACGTGTTCCTGGCGGCCAGCCACGCCGGTGAACTCAGGTTGGGCGGGCCGGAGCTGGCCAAGATGGGGCCGGACAATCATTACGCGCTGGAATGGCTGGATCGCGAGCAGTTGCAGCGGATCAAGCTGAAGCCCAAGGGGCTGCTGCCGCATTGCCTGGCCTTGTTGGAACCCGCCGCCGGCCGTTGAGGCTGGCGTTTTTCATGGATGGATGGACGAAGATGAGCAAAGCGTTTACCAGGGAAAACGACGAGGCGGAAGAGGATCTTCCGGTTGAGCGGCGTCTGCCCGCTTCCACCAAGAACTACATCACGCCCGGCGGCTGGCAGCGGCTGAAGGACGAGCTTTATCATCTGGTCAACCGCGAGCGGCCGGAAATGGTGCAGGTCGTGAACTGGGCGGCCAGCAACGGCGACCGCTCCGAGAACGGCGACTATCTGTACGGCAAGCGCCGCTTGCGCGAGATCGACCGCCGCATCCGTTTCCTGACCAAGCGCTTGGAAATCGCCGAGGTGGTGGACCCGGAAACCCGGGAAGCGACCGATCAGGTGTTCTTCTCCGCCACCGTGTTGATAGAGCGCGGCGACGGCAGCGAGCAATTGCTGCGCATCGTCGGCGTGGACGAGATCGATCTGGCGCGCGGCCGCATCAGCTGGATCTCGCCTATCGCGCGGACGCTGTTGAAGGCGCGCGAGGGCGATTCGGTGCTGTTTCGCGGGCCGGACGGCGACGAAGACATCGAGGTGCTGGAAGTGCGTTACGAACGCATAGACTGAATCTTCGAGCAAGAGCAGGGGAAGACGGCCCGGACATGAGTCCGGGCCGTTTTTGTATCCGGGGACGGATCAGTCCAGCAGCTTGCGCAGCCAGCCATGCTTGCCGCCGTGATGGCCTCCGTGGCGGCTGTCCCGACGGTGTTCGTCGTCATGGCCGCGACCGTGCGCGGACGGCGCGTAAGCGGCGGCGGGGGCCGCCGGAGCCTGGGTTTGCAGCAGGCGCTCCAGCTGGCCGGGCGCCAGCCAGACGCCGCGGCATTGCGGACAGTAATCGATGGCGACGGACAAACGTTCGCCCATCAGCAGGGTGACTTGGCAACTGGGACAATTCATGGCGTGCTCCTCGGCGCGCCGGACTGGCGCGGTAGGTCGGGAAAATGCGATGGACGGACCTCGCCAGCGCATTGCAAACCATGAAGCGGCTACAGGGTCAAGCTTTGCCGCGCGAGGGCGCGTCGTCGGGGCGCGAGTGCGAGGCCAGGCTGCGGTTGATCTGCATCCAGCCGGCGGTGGCCGGCTTCCCCGTCTGCTCAAACGCCGTCTGCAGCAGTTTCAGCTGCTCGCGGTGCAGGGCTTCCTCCAGCTTGCGTCCCTCCGAAGTCAGCGTCAGCTGTTTGACCCGTTTGTCGTGCTGCGCGGCCACGCTTTGCACCAGCGCCATTTCCAGCAGTTGGCGCAGCGGCATATTGATGGCCTGCTTGGTCACGCCCAGCGCGGCCAGCAGGTCCTTGACCGACAGGCCGGGGTAGCGGGCGACGAAGAACAGGATGCGGTGGTGCACGCGCGCCAGGCCGCGTTTGGCCAGCATTTCATCCGGTTTATCGGTGAAAGCCTTGTAGGCATGGAAGAAGGCTTCCATGGCGGCGCGCATGTCGTCGGACGGAGATAGGTCAGCCATGTTGACGGAACCTGCTGTGGTCGGTAGATTGAGTCAATATTATTGACATTAGTAAGAAAGTTGCGGACAAGCTTATGCAGAGTACCATGTTTTCTGAGCGCATCGAACGGCTCAGCGGGTCGCTGATCCGGGAAATCCTGGCGGCGGCGCAACAGCCGCAGATGATTTCCTTCGCCGGCGGCCTGCCGGCCGGCCAATGCTTGCCGCAGCTCGATTTCACCGATATGCCGGCGGGCCTGGCGCAATACGGCGCCAGCGAAGGCGAGCCGGAATTGCGCGGCTTGATCGCGGAGCAGGCGCGGCGCATGGGCATCGCTTGCGAGGCGGAGCAGGTGTTGGTGCTGTCCGGCTCGCAGCAGAGCATCGATTTATGCGCCAAGCTGTTCATCGATCCCGGCACGCCGGTGGTGACCGAAGGGCCGACTTATCTAGCGGCCTTGCAGGCTTTCAAGTTGTTCGGCGCCCGCGTTCACGCAGTGGCGCAACGGGACGGCAGGCTGGAGCCGCAGGCGCTGGCCGCCGCCTTGAGCGAGTCTCAGGCGCGCTGCTCTTATCTGATTCCCAGCTTTCAAAATCCGGCGGGCAGCTGTTACAGCGCCGAAGACCGGCAGGCGCTGGCGGCCGTCATCGACGCCGCCGGCGTGCCCTTGATCGAGGACGATCCTTATCGCGCGCTCAGCTACGACGGCGAAGCGCCGGCGCCGCTGGTCAGCCATTTGAAGCGCGCGCCGTGGATTTACTCCGGCTCCTTTTCCAAAACCCTGGCGCCTGGGCTGCGCGTCGGCTTCCTGATCGCCTCGCCGGAGCTGTATCCCTATCTGATGCGGCTGAAGCAGGCGACCGATCTGCACACCAACCGCCCGGCGCAGTGGTTCATCGCCCGCCAGCTGAGCGACCCCGGTCATGAGCAACGGATGTTGGACTTGCGCGAGGTGTATCGCGCCGGCCGCGACGCGATGCAGGATTCGCTGCAGCGGCATTTCGGCGATCTGGCCGATTGGCAGTTGCCGCGGGGCGGGCTGTTTTTCTGGCTCAAGCTGAAGCGGGCGAGAGATACCCGCGCCTTGCTGCCGCTGGCCTTGAAGCAGAACGTCGCCTTCATGCCGGGCGAGGCCTTCTTCCCCGAGCCGGAACAGAACCTGGGCTATCTGCGCCTGAATTTCAGCCATGCCTCGCCGGAGCGGATCGAGATCGGCATCGCCAGACTGGCGGCCTTGCTGCGGGATACCGCCGCCGCGGAGTAAGCCGCCGCTCCAGGTCTCCGCGCAGTCCGCGCCTTAAGCGGAACCGCGCCGCCTCGTCCTTGAGGCGGCGCTTCACACTCTCTTCCCGCCATCCGGCCTCGGTTCGCTTTCCCCCTCTATCCTTCCGTCTGTCCGCCCAGATCGCATTATTAAGAAAATTTAATATGTCATAAGCATTGATTGATGTCCGAACATTATGACAATGCTGCCTGCGCCGGATGTTTCGTTACCGAACGTCATCCTTATATTTATTTTCTTTAATAAAAGATTTTCCGGTATTGGATCAATTAATTGAACAATTGCCTGTTGTTTATGCCGTAATTGTCAGGTCGATTGAAATTTAATTGATCGGCCTCGGCGCTCTTTTTATAGGCCAGTTCGCGGCGCTTAAATCTTTGATATTGCCGCGAAAATTCGTGTTTCAAAAAATATAAGCCGTAAATCGGCTGAAGTTGTAACTGGCAGTTCGGGGGATGCTTTTCCTAGAGGTCTTTCAGTATAGTGCTGACGCTTAATTCTTCCTGTGCGGGATTTTTAGAATTAACGCGATCAAGTAAATCTATACGAAAACAATTTGAGCGTCAATATTCATTGCGTTTTCCTGGTTTTGGACGACACGGGGAAATAGGAATGCAAAGCGTAAAGCAATGCTGATTCGCAATGGTTTGATCGCTGAAATGATATCGAATCATCTCAAAAGAAAGTCCGATTACGGCGCATGAGACACATTGGCAATTCTATTCTCTTGATTCAAACGCTGCTTAGGCAAACCGCCGCGCACGCGTCACGCATCCTTACGTGAAAACGAAGGGATGATCCTCGCCAACCTGTCGAAGAAACGGTTTCGATAGGGCGGAATATATCAAAAACAGCATGGCTGCTTCTTGAATGGGGCGGGCTACGGCCCGGCCTGTATTTAAGGTTCTCGCGATCGTCGCGGCATTCCGTCGCGGCTGAGCGCGTGACAGGGCGACGGCGCAAGCCGGCCCGATTAGGGCGACGCGACGACTCGAGCCATGCCATATGGGTGGATTCGATGGGCGCGCGCCCGGCATACCCGGAGCAGTTGTCGATACATGGAGGTCATGCAATGTATTCCTCATCCGATGTCGCATCTCGGCGGACGCCCGCCGCCGACAAGTTCGGCCCTCATCAAGCTTTTTCGCATAGCGAAGCGCCTAGCATCGCCCGGCAGTTGCTGTGGCGGGCGGAGGCGAGTCCCGAGCGTCTCGCCTACGCGTCGGCCGATCCGGAGAAAGCGCTCGCGCTAAGCTATGCGGCGCTGTGCGAACGCGCGTCCGGCATCGCCGCGCGCCTGGCGCAAGCGACCGAGGCCGGCGAGCGCGTGATGCTGGTCTATCAGGAGCCGCTCGATTTCCTTCCGGCCTTCTTCGGCTGCTGCCTGGCCGGCGTGATCCCGGTGCCGGTGGCGCCGCGTCACGGCCGCGACACGATGGCGGCGATCGCCCAGGACTGCGGCGCCGCCATCGCGCTGAGCGCGGAGGCGCGGGACGCCTTGCCGGGCCTGCGCTGGATGCGCACCGACGAGGCCGAGCGCGCCGCGCCCTTTTTGCGGGCGGCGAAGGACGCCAGTCCGGCGCTGCTGCAGTACACCTCGGGTTCGACGCGCACGCCGCAGGGCGTGGTGGTCACGCAAACCGGGCTGTGGGCGACGATAGACGATCTTGACCGCGGCGCGATGCACGACGCGGACAGCGCGATGATCAGCTGGCTGCCGTACTTCCACGACATGGGCCTGGTGTACGGCATTCTCACCCCCTTGCAATGCGGCTTCCCCGCCTATCTGATGGCGCCGGAGAAATTCGTCGCCCAGCCCATGTCCTGGCTGCGCGCGATAGCCGCGCGGCGCGGTACCCACACCGCCGCGCCGAATTTCGCCTACGCCTTGTGCGCGGACCGCGCGGGCGATCTCGCGCCGGGCACCGATTTGTCGTCCTTGCGTTATGCGCTGAACGGCGCGGAGCCGGTGCGCTGTGACACGGTGCGCCGCTTCGAGGCGGCCTTCGCGCCGTTTGGGCTGCGTTCTTCGGTGGTGGTGCCGGGCTACGGCCTGGCCGAGGCGACCTTGAAGGTGACCGCCGGCCGTTGCGGCGAGGGCACGCGCGGCGTGCGCTTCGCGCGGGAGGCGCTGGCGCGCGGCCGCGTGTCGCCGCAGACGGACGGCGTCGAATTGGCGGCCTGCGGCGTCAGCCTGATCGATACGCGCGTCCGCATCGTGGACCCGGACACGCGCGCGCCGTGCGCGCCGGACGCCGTCGGCGAAATATGGGTGACCGGGAGCACGGTCGCCGACAGTTATTGGCGCCGCCCGGAGGAGTCGCGCGAGATCTTCGGCGCGCGGCTGGCCGACGGCGACAGCGCATGGCTGAGAACCGGCGATCTGGGCTTTCTGCACGAGGGCGATCTGTTCGTCACCAGCCGCTTGAAGGATTTGATCATCGTCGGCGGCCGGAATGTCTACAGCCACGATCTGGAGGACACCGTGTCGGCCTGCCATCCGTCGATTCGGAAGGGGCGCGCCTTCGCCGCCGCCGTCGACGGCGAGGACGGCGAAGGGATTCTGATCGGCGCCGAGGTGCGCGGCGGCTGCGGGGAGGCGGAGGCCCGTGACATCCTGCCGGTGATTCGCGCGGCGCTGGCGCGGGAGCACGGCGTGGCGCCGGCGCGCATCGCGCTGCTGTGGCGCGGCAGCATCCTGCGCACCTCCAGCGGCAAGACCCGGCGCGGCGCCACCCGCGACGCGCTGCTGCGCGGCGAACTGCGCATCGTCGCCGACGATGCGGCCGAGGCGGCCGACGACGCGATTCTGGCCGAGATCGCGCGCTTCGTGCCCGGCGCGGCCGCGTCGCCCGACGCCAGGCTGATCGATCTGGGGCTGGATTCGCTGTCGGCCGCGCGGCTTGCCGCCGCCGCGCGCGCGCGTCATGGCGTGGAGTTGTCGTTCGCGGCGCTGTTCGCGCTCTCCGCCCGGCAACTGCGGCGCGAAATCGTCGACGCCCCGCGCCTGGACGCCGCGGCGCCGGCCGCGGCTCGCCGTTATGCGGCGGGGGAGGCGTTCGAGCTGTCCGAGATGCAGCAGGCTTACTGGATAGGCCAGCAGGGCGGGGTGCCGCTGGGCAGCGTGTCCCCGCATATCCGCGTGGATTTCGAGATAGACGCCGCGCGCGCGCCGGAACTGGGCCGGCGCCTCGCGCGGCTGGTCGCCCGCCACCCGTCCTTGCGGATGACGGTGGGCGCGGACGGGCGCGGCGCGTTCGACGCGCTGGCCTACGACCCCTTGCTGCCGCCGCAGGATTTGCGCGGGCTGGACGCGGCGGAGGCGGCGGAACGGCTGGAGGCGACGCGCGAGAGCCTGGCCGAGCGCGACGGCCCGCCCGTGCTCGCCGTCGTCTCCCGTCTGACCGAGAGCGCGGCTATCCTGCACCTGCGGCTCAGCCTGCTGGCCGGCGATCTGCGCAGCTTCCTGCAACTGATGGCCGAGCTGGCGCGCGACGCGGCCGACGAGGCCCCCGCGCAATGCATCACGCCGATGACGCCGCCGGCGGCGACCGAGGCGCAGCGCGAGGCCTGGCTGCGCCGGGTCGAAGCCATCGCGCCGGCGCCGGAGTTGCCGATGAAGATGGCGCTGGCCGAGGTGGCCGAGCCGCGCTTCGCCAACCGCCGCCGGGAGCTGCCCGCCGCCATGTCCGCGGCGCTGACGGCGCGGGCGCAGGCGCTCGGGGTCACGCTGACTTCGCTGTGCATCGCCGCCTTCGCCGACACGCTGCGGCTGTGGACGGCGGCGCACGCCTTCACGCTCAACGTGACTTGCAACACGCGGGCGGAGCAGGCGGGGCTGGCGATAGGCGATTACACCAGCAACACCTTGCTGTCGCTGAGCGAGCGTCACCCCTCGTTCGCCGCCTTCGCCCAAGCGGTGCAGCGGCAAGTGTGGGCCGATCTGGACGCGCCCTGGTGCTCCGGCGTGTCGATTCTGCGCGAGCTGAGCCGGCGCAACGGCGCGCCCGTGCTGATGCCGGTGGTGCTGACCAGCCTGCTGTCCGGCGACCCGGCGGACGATCTGGCCCTGCTGGACGGCGTCGGCCGCGTGGTCGATATGGCCAATCCCACGCCCCAGGTATCGCTGCACGCCGTCCTGGGCCGGCGCGGCGACAGGCTGGTGCTGATGTGGGAGTCCGTCGCGCAGCTGTTCCCCGACGGCATGGTGGACGCGATGTTCGAGGTCTTTCTCGGCGCGCTGGAAACGATGGCGACGGACGCCGCGGCGGTGGAGCGGCCGACGCTGGCCCGGCTCGCGCCGCAGCAGGCGGCGCGGCGCGCGGCCGTCAACGCCACCGCGGCGGAGCGCGCGCCGCGCCGGCTGGAAACCCCCATCGTCCAACAGGCGCGGATCGCGCCGGAGGCGGTGGCGGTCAGGCAGGGCGAGACGACGCTGAGCTACGGCGCGCTGCTGCGCGAGGCGGAAGACATCGCCGGCGCGCTGCGGCAAAGCGGCGTGGCGCGCGGCGAGGTGGTGGCGGCCATCGTCGCGCCGGGGCCGCGCGCGGTGGCGGCGCTGCTGGGCATTGTGATGGCGGGCGCGGTCTATCTGCCGATAGAGCCGTCTTGGCCGGCCGCGCGCATGGAAGAACTGCTCGGCGAGGCCGGCGCCCGTCTCGCGCTGCTGAGCGCGGCAGGCCCGGCGCTGCCGGTGCCCGCGCTGCGTCTGGACCAGCCGCTGCCGCGCGGCGACGCGGGTCCGGCCGCGGACCTCGAGACCGGCGACGCGGCCTATGTGATCTTCACCTCGGGTTCGACCGGGCGGCCGAAGGGCGTGCTGATCGCGCACGAGGCCGCGGCGAACACCATAGACGACATCAACCAACGCTTCGCGGTCGGCCCGGCCGATCGCGCGCTGTGCGTGTCCTCGCTGGCCTTTGATTTGTCGGTCTACGACATCTTCGGCCTGCTCGCGGTCGGCGGCGAGGTGGTGTTCCCGGCCCGCTCGCGCGATCCGGACGCGATGGCCCAGGCGCTCAGCGACGGCGGGATCACCATCTGGAATTCCGTGCCGGCGGTGCTGGAACTGATGCTGGAAGTGTCCGCGCCGCGTTCGCCGCATCTGCGCCTGGCGCTGATGAGCGGCGACTGGATCGCGCCCGGCCTGGCCGGGCGGCTGCGCGACGCGTTTCCGGCGCTGCGGCCGATCAGCCTGGGCGGGGCGACCGAGGTGTCGATCTGGTCGGTGGTGCATCCGATCGCGCCCGAGGACGCCGTGCTGGCGTCGATTCCCTACGGCCGGCCGCTGTCCAACCAGCAATGCTTCGTGCGCGCGCCCGACGGCCGGGAGCGGCCGGACGGCGTGGTGGGCGAATTGCTGCTGGGCGGCCGCGGCCTCGCGCTCGCCTATCTGGGCAACGAGGCGGAAACCGAGCGCCGCTTCTTCATCGACGCCGAGGGCCGGCGGCTCTACCGCACCGGCGATCTCGCGCGCTGGCAGCCGGACGGCGAGCTTGAACTGCTGGGACGGATGGACGGGCAGGTCAAGGTGCAGGGCTATCGGATCGAGCTGGGCGAGATCGAGGCGGCCGCGATGCGCGCCGGCTGCCTGGCGCGCGCCGTGGCCTCGGTGGCCCGGCGCAAGGACGCGACGGTGATCCAGCTGCACGTGGTGGCGCTGCCGGATCATCAAGGCGACGTGGTCGCGGCCGTGCGCACTCAACTGGTGCTGCATCTGCCCGCCTATATGCAGCCGCATCACGTGATGGTGCTGGACGCCTTGCCGCTGACGGCGAACGGCAAGGTGGACCGCGCGCGTCTCGCCGAGCTGGCGGCCCCGGCTCCCGCGCCGGCGACGCCAGCCGCGGCGGCGCGGCGCGACGCTTCGCTGGAGGCCACGATGCTGGCCGCCTTCGCCGAGGTGGTCGGCGTCGAGATAGACCCGCGGCAGGGCTTCTTCGACGCGGGCGCCACCTCGATGCACATCGTGAGGCTGCGCGCGCTGCTGGCGTCGCGCGGCGTCGCGGTGCCCCCGCTGGTCGATTTCTTTTCGCTGGCCACGATACGGGCGCTCGCCGAGCGCGCCGATACGGGCGAGGCGGACCTTTCCCCAATGATGGACGTCGACGGCGCGCGCGCCTATCGACAGCGCGTACGCGCACGCAAGGAGGCTTTGTAATGACTGATGCAACACCCGTAGACGCCGTAGCGATCATCGGCGCGAGCTGCCGCCTGCCCGGCGTCAGCACCCTGGAACAGTTCTGGTCGATGATAGCCGACGGCCGGGTCGCGATTGAACGCTTCGGCGCGGACGCGGCGCGCCGCGAGGGCGTGCCGGAGACGGTGCTGGCCCAGCCCGGCTTCGTCGGCGCCGGCGGTCCGCTGGACGGCGTCGATCAATTCGACGCGGCCTATTTCGGCATTCCGCCGTCGCAGGCGGCGGCGATGGACCCGCAGCAGCGGATTTTCCTCGAATGCGTGCACGAGGCGCTGGAGCGCGCCGGTCACGGCGCGGCGCGCGGCGCGCGCGTCGGCGTCTGGGCCGGCTCGGCCAGCGTCGATTATCTCGTCGACCACGTGCGCGACCGGCTGGACCGCGCGTCGCCCAACCGCTATCTGCAGCAATGGGTGGGCGTGGACAAGGACTATCTGGCCACCCAGGTCGCCTACCGGCTCGATTTCGGCGGCCCGGCCATCAGCTTGCAGACCGCGTGCTCGACTTCCCTCGTCGCCGTGGTTCAGGCGATGCAGGGACTGCTGAGCTTCCAGTGCGACTTCGCGGTGGCGGGCGGCGTCAGCGTCGCCTTGCCGCAGCGGCAGGGCCATGTGTACGAGGAGGGCAGCATTCTGTCCGCGGACGGTGCCTGCCGTCCGTTCACCACGGACAGCAGCGGCACCGTCTTCGGCAACGGCGCGGGCGTGGTGGTGCTGCGCCGCCTGGAGGACGCGCTGGCCGACGGCGACCCCATCATGGCGGTGATTCGCGGCGGCGCGGTCAACAACGACGGCGCGGCCAAGGTGGGCTTCACCGCGCCCGGCGGGCGCGGGCAGCAGGACGTGATCCGCCAGGCGCTGGCGCTCAGCGAGGTGGACGGCGCGTCGATAGGCTATGTGGAGACGCACGGCACCGGCACGGCGATCGGCGACGAGGTGGAGCTGGCGGCGCTGGGCGCGGCCCTGGGCCAGCGTTCCGGCGCCGACGCGCGCTGCGCGCTGGGCACCTTGAAGGCGAACGTCGGCCATCTGAACGCGGCGGCGGGCGCTTGCGGGCTGATCAAGGCCGCGCTGGCGGTGGCGCATGGGCGGATTCCGGCCGCCGTCGGCGCGGAACGCGCGATAGACGCGCTGCGCGGCGACGCCGGCTTCTACCTGCCGACCGAAACCGCGCCTTGGGACGCGCCGCAGCGGCGCGCCGGGGTCAGCTCCTTCGGCATCGGCGGCACCAACGCCCACGTGATCCTTGAAGCGGCGCCGCCGCGCGTGCCGCGCACGCCGGACGTCACGCCGCTCTTGCTGCTGTCGGCGCGCGGCGAGGCCTTGCCCGCGCTGTGCGCGGACTACGCGGACTTTCTCGACGGCCATCCCGAGCTGAGGATAGAAGACGTTTGCCTGACGGCGGCGCTGGGGCGGCGGCATTGGGAGCAGCGCGCGGCGTTCCGCGCCGAATCCCGCGAGGCCTTGATCGCCGCGCTGCGCGCCTTCGCCGCCGGAAAGCCGAGCGCGGAGACGATCGCGGCGGAAGTGCCGGCGCGCGCGCCGGAGCTGAGCTTCGCCTTCGGCGGCGCCGAGGATCTGGACGCGGTATTGACCCGCGTGCAGCTGTGGCAGGCGAGCGGCGTCGTGCCGGCCAGCGTGTGCGCGACGGGGAGCGGGGTGTTCGCCGCGGCCTTCGCGGCGGGCGCGCTGAGTCTTGAGGATGCGCGGCAGCGCCGCGCGGAGCGCGCCGTCGCGCCGTCGCTATTGTGGATCAGCGCGGCCTCGGGCCTGCCGCTGGACAGCGCGGAGGCGGTGCGCGAAGAACTGGCCGGCGCGGGCACGGCGCCAGGCGCGGCGGACGCCGCCGAGGCGCTGGAAGCGGCCGGCGCGGAATGGGTGCTGGACTTCGGCGACACGGCGCTGGGCGCGGGCGCTGCCGGCATGGCGTCGCTCGATCCGGCCTCGCCGGACGCGCTGGCGCGGCTGTGGACCGCGGGCCTGACGCTGGAGCTGTCCCAGCATTACCGCGACGGCAACCGGGTGGCGCTGCCGACCTATCCCTTCCAGCGCCAGCGTCACTGGATAGACCGCGCGCCGCGCTTCCTGGCGGCGGGCGCGACGCCCTTCCTTGGACGGCGCACCGACGCGCCGGCCTTGGGCGCGACCTTCTTCGACGCCGAATGGAGTGTGGCCGCCTTGCCCTTCCTGCAGGATCACGTGATTTACGACAAGGTGGTGGTGTCCGGCGCGGCGCTCGCGGTGATGATGGCCGACGGCGCGCGCGCGCTCACCGGATCGGACGGCTGCGTGCTGAGCGATCTGCGCTTCCCGGCCGCGCTGGTGATTCCGTCGGGCGCGGCGCGCAAGGTCCAGCTGCAATTGGTGCGCGACGGCGACGGTTTCGAAGCCACGGTGTTGACGCTGGAGTCCGCCGACGTCCACGCGACGGCCAGGGTGGACGCCGGCGAGGCGCCGGGCGCCGCGCCGGCGGAGCCGGTGCGCGGAGAAGCGATCTCCACCGAGCTGCTGGATAGCTGGCTGCGCGCGCGCAGCGTGGTGATGGGGCCGACCTTCCGGCGTCTGTCGGACATCGTGGTCGGGGACGGCGACGCGTCTTGCGATATGCGGGACGACGCCGACGACGCCGGCTGGTTGCTGCACCCCGGGGTGTTGGATTCGGTGCTGCAACTGGTGGCCGCCGCCGCGCGGCCCGAGGGCAGCAAGGCTTTTGTGCCGACGCGCATCGCGCGGCTGGCGCTGCACGGGCGGACCGGCGCCGGGATGCGCTGTCACGCGTCGGCCGAGCGGGGGCAGGCCAGCCTGTTCGACGCCGGCAAGGTGCTGCTCGAAATGACCGGCCTGGAGTCGCGCGAGGTGACCCGCAATGAATTGCTGCGCGTCGAACCGCTGCGCGAGGGCTATGCGGTGGAATGGCGCGACGCGGCGGGCGGCGACGCCGCCGCGCTGCCGGCGACCATCGCCATCCTGAGCGACGCGGGGCAGGCGGCGGCCGGGCTGGCGGCGATGCTGCGCGACGAAGGCAAGGAGGCCGTCGTGGTGGCGGCGGTGAACGATATTCCCTTCGACAAGGCGGGCCTGATCGTCGATTGCCGCGGGCTGGAGGCGCGCGGCGACGCGCCGGCGCCGGTGGTTTACGCCGGGGCGCTGGAACTGTTCGCCACGGCCGCGCGGCGCGAGCGGCCTTGCCGCATCGCCTTGGCGCTGGCGCCGGACGCGCCGGCCTCGGCGCCGCTGCAGGCGCTGTCGCGCGCGGTGGCGATGGAAACGCCGCATCTGCAGACGCTGGCGCTGCACGCGGGCGACGCGCGGGCGATCCGCCGCGGCCTGGATTACTTCGAGCGCGAGACCGAAGTCGCGGTCAAGGGCGAGGCGGTCGCCGCGCCGCGCTTCGACGAGCGCGCGCTGCCGCTCAGAGCGGACCTCGCGCTCTCGGCGGACGCCACGTGGCTGATCACGGGCGGGCTGGGCGAACTCGGCCTGCGCGTCGCGAGCTGGCTCGCCGCGCTGGGCGCGCGCGCCTTGGTGCTGACCGGCCGCCGGCCGGCCGACGCCGCGGCCGAGGCGGCGCTGGCCGCGCTGCGCCGCGACGGCGTGGAGGTGAAGGTGTGGCAGGCCGACGTGGCGGCGGAAGCGGACGTCGACGCGCTGCTGGCCGAGATCGACGCGACCATGCCGCCGCTGCGCGGCGTCTGCCATCTGGCGGGCGTGGTGGAGGACTGCCTGGTCGGCGACGTCACGCCGGCCTCGCTGGCCGCCACCCTGGCCGGCAAGGCCCGCGGCGCCTGGCTGCTGCATGAGCGCACCCTGGCTTACCCGCTGGAACACTTCGTGCTGTTTTCCTCCGCCGCCGCCGCCTTCGGCGCGCCGGGGCAATCGACCTACGCGATGGCCAACGCCTACCTCGACGCGCTGGCCGCGCGCCGCCGCGCGCAAGGCTTGCCCGCGCTGTCCATCGCCTGGGGGCCGTGGCAGGACGTGGGCATGCTGGCCCGCTCCAGCGCCAACGCCAAGCGGCGGCTCGCGCAGCTGGGCATCGGCCAGATCGAGGCCGAATGCGGCCGCGCCACTTTCGAGATCGCGCTGGGGGCGGACCTGCCGGCCCACCTCGTGCTGCTGCCCATCGATTGGGGGCGCTTGATCGAGCAATGGCCGCCGCATGTGCCGGCCAGCCGCTTCGCCGGCATCGCCACCGCCCAGCCGGGCGCGGGTTCCACCTCCTCGGTCAGCGAGCTGCTGGCGCTGCCGGCGGAGGAAAGACGGCATCGTCTGTTCCAACTGCTGGCCGAGGACGCCGCGCTGGTGACCGGCACGCCGCTGGCCTCGCTGGACCCCGAGCGCTCGCTGTTCGACTACGACCTGGACTCCTTGCTGATCACCGATCTGCGCGTGCTGCTGGAAAAGCGTTTCGGCCGCGCGATACCGACCACGGTGATTTTCTCGAATCCGACCATAGCCGCCTTGGCGGACCATCTGGCGCGGACGGTGTTCGGCATGGCCGAGGCGGAGGCGACGCCCGCCGCGCCCGCCGCCGAGCCCGACGCGCCGGCGGACGCCGCGATGTCGCAGGAGGAGATCGTGGAAATGCTGTCCGCGAAACTGAAGGAACTGAATAGAAAGGACGCGCGATGAGCCAGATCGACACGACCGCGCTGATGCGGAACGCGCTGCGCGAGATCGAACGCCTGCAGCGCGAACTGGACGGCGCAGAACAGCGCCGGCACGCGCCCATCGCCGTGGTCGGCATGGGCTGCCGTTTCGCCGGCGTCGACTCGCCGGAGGCGCTGTGGCAGCGGCTGCTCGACGGCGCGGACGGCGTGAGCGAGGTGCCGGCCGAGCGTTGGGACGTCGAGCGCTACTTCGACGCCGACCCGGACGCGAGCGGCCGCATCTACTGCCGCACCGGCAGCTTTTTGGACGATATCGCCTCCTTCGACGCCGGCTTCTTCGGCATTTCGGCGCGCGAGGCGGCGATGCTGGATCCGCAGCAGCGCATGCTGCTCGAGGTGGCTTGGGAGGCGGTGGAGCGCGCCGGCATGACGGCGGCGGAACTGAAGGGCTCGGCCACCGGGGTGTTCGCCGGCGTCATGCATCAGGACTACGCGCACCGTTTCCGCCGGGCGGAGGAGGTCGACCTCTACACCGCCTCGGGCAACGCGCCCAGCGTGCTGGCGGGCCGCGTGTCGCACGCGCTCGGCCTGCACGGGCCGACGCTGACGATAGACACCGCGTGCTCGTCGTCGCTGGTCGCCGTGCACCTGGCTTGCAGCGCGCTGCGCGCCGGCGAGTGCGACATCGCCATCGTCGGCGGCGTCAATGTGGTGCTGTCGCCGCTGTCCACCGCCGCCGAATGCCGGGCGCACATGTTGTCGCCCAGCGGCCGCTGCCGCTCCTTCGACGATGGCGCGGACGGCTTCGTGCGCGGCGAGGGCTGCGGCGTGGTGGTGCTGCAGCGGCTCGCCGACGCCGAGGCCGCCGGGCGGACCATAGACGCGCTGATCGCCGGCTCGGCGGTCAATCACGACGGCCGCAGCGCGGGCCTGACGGTGCCTAACGAGCACGCGCAGCGCGAGCTGGTGCGGGCGGCCTTGCGCGCCGCGCGCATCGACGCGTCGCAGGTGAACTATGTCGAGGCGCACGGCACCGGCACCGCGCTGGGCGACCCGATAGAGGCGGCGGCGCTGGCCTCCGTGTTCGCCGGCCGCGGCCGCGAGGAGCGTGTGCTGCTGGGCTCGATCAAGAGCAATTTCGGCCATCTGGAAGGCGCGGCGGGGATTGCCGGGCTGATCAAAGCGGCGCTGACGGTGCGCCATGGCGTGGTGCCCGCCACCCTGCATGTGCGCACGCCCAACCGCGGCATTGAGTGGGACACGCTGCCGCTGCGCCTCGCGCTCGGCGCGGAGCGCATAGACGCCGGCGGCGCGCCCTGCGTCGCCGGGGTCAGCTCCTTCGGCTTCAGCGGCACCAATGCGCACGCGGTGCTGCTCGCGCCGCCGCGCGCGGCCGCCGGCGAAACGGCGGCCGGCGCGGACGAAGGCGCGCAATTGCTGGTCGTTTCCGCGAAATCCGACGCCTCGCTGCGCGGCAACGCGGCGCGGCTGGCCGCCCATCTGGCCGGGCTCGACGCCGCGGCGTGGGCGGCCGCCTGCCACGCGTCGCGGGCGGCGCGCTCGCATTTCCCGCATCGGCTCGCGCTGACGGCCGTCAGCGTGGAAGAGATGGCGCGCGAGCTGAGCCGCTTCGCGCGCGGCGAGGGCGCCGCCGTTCACAGCGGCGTGTGCGGCGGGATGCCGCCCAGCCGCGACGCGTCGCCGGAGACGGCGGACGCGGGACGCGAACCGGCCGAGCGGCTGGACGCCTTGGCGCGGCGCTATGTGGCCGGCCTGCCGGTCGACTGGCCGGCGCCGGCCGGCGCCGGGCGCCGCGTCGCGCGGCTGCCGAGCTACGCATTTGATCGCCAGCCTTACTGGGTGGACGAAGGGCGGGCGCAGGCGGAGTCGCCGTTGTACCGCATCGCCTGGCAGCCGCTGCCGGCCCCGGCCGGCGCGCGCCGCTCGGGCGAGCGCATCGTCGCCGGCGATCCGGCCTTGTGCGCGGAAGTGGCGCGCGCGCTGGAAGCCGCCGGCGAGCGCTGCGCGATTGCGCCCGCCGAGATCGACGCCATCCGCCGCGCGGGCGACGCCGGCCTGGTGCTCGCCTTCGACCGCGCGGCAGGAGACGAAGACGCGCTGGCGGCCGTCGCGCGCCGCGGCGCCTTGTTGAGCGCGCTGGCGCGAGAGCGCGCCGCGACGCCGTCGGCGGCGCCGATCACGGTTGTCACGCGCGGCGGGGCGGCCACCGGGCCGGCGGAGGAGCTCGATCCCGTCCTCGCCGCCTTGAGCGCGGCCGTGCGCGTCGCGCGGCGGGAACAGGGCCGGAGCTGGCGCGGCACGATAGATATCGACGGTTCGCCGGCGTCCTTCGACGCGCTGGCGGCTTTGCTCGCCGACGACGCCGCCGAGGAGCAATTGGCGGTGCGCGGCGCCGCCGTGCTGGCGCCGCGGCTGCGGCGCGCCGGCGCCGGCGCGGCCGGCGCACTCCCCGCGCTGGACGGCGACGCCGTCTATGTGGTGACCGGCGGCTCCGGCGCCTTGGGCCTCGCCACCGCGCGCTGGCTGGCCGGGCGCGGCGCGCGCCATCTGCTGTTGATCAGCCGCGGCGGCGAAGCCGGCGCGGCGGCGCAGGCCGCTTGCGCCCGTCTGCGCGGCGACGGCGTCGAGGTCCGCGTGGCGGCCGCCGACGTCGCCGACGAGGCCGCCTTGCGCGGGGCGCTCGCCGCGGCCGGCCGGCCGATACGCGGCGTCGCGCACTGCGCGGGCATTGTGCGCGACGCGACGCTGGACGCGCTGGACGCCGCGGCCTTCGCCGAGACCCTGCGCGCCAAGGTGGGCGGCGCGGTCTTGCTGGACCGGCTGACCGAGGCCGAGCCGCTGGACTTCTTCCTGTTGTATTCGTCCATCTCCGCGGCGGTCGGCCGTCACGGCCAGGCCGCCTACGCCGCCGCCAACGGTTATCTCGACGCGCTGGCGCAGCGGCGGCGCTTGCGCGCGCGGCCGGCGCTGTCCATAGGCTGGGGATCGTGGGCGGCCGGCATGGGCGCGGCCGACGCGAAGACGGCGGAACGGATTCGCGCCGGCGGCCTGAACCCGCTGAGCGAGGGCGAGGCCTTCGCCGCGCTGGAACGGGCGTTCACCGGCGAGCCGCATCTGGTGGTGGCCGCGATCGATCTTGCGCGGATCGCGGCGCAGCCCGATCTGCCGCCGCTGATCGAAGGCCTGGTCGGCCGCGCGCCGGCGGCGAATGCGCGGACCCTGTCTTTCGACCAACTGCGCGGCCGTCCCGCCGGCGAGCGCCGCGCGCGGGTCGCCGACTATCTGGACGCGGAATTGCGCGCGGTGCTGTCCAGCCCGGCCGCCTTGCCGCGTCAGACTTCGCTGCTGGATCTGGGCGTGGACTCGCTGACCGGTGCGGAACTGCGCAACGCGCTTGAGCGCGCGCTGGGGGTGTCCGTCGCGATCTCGCACCTGATCGACGGCTCCTCGCTGGACGAACTGATCGACCAGGTGATGGCGCAACTGGAGCGCAAGCTGGTGACGGAACAACATTCGGCCGCGGGCGCCGACACGGAGGAAATCACGCTATGACCATGGCACGGCTCATGACCGATCTTGCCGACGCGGGCGTCACGCTGCATCGTCGCGGCGACCAGCTTCAGGTACAGGCGCCGCAGGGCGCGCTCGACGCCGCGCTGGTCGCGCGGCTGCGCGAGGCCAAGGAGGCGCTGCTGAGCGTGCTCGACGACGAAGGCGCGCGCGCCGCGCCGCTGGCGCCGGCGCTGCCGGGCGAGGCCGGCGACGCGGCGGCGCTGTCGCCGGGGCAGGCCCGTCTGGTCGCGGCGACGCGGCTGGGCGATCCGGCGATGTACAACGAACAGGCGGCGATCGAACTCGCGGACGCCGTCGACGAGGAGGCCGTCGCCCGCGCCTTCGCGGCGCTCGCGCGCCGGCACGACATCCTGCGCACCGTCTTCAGCGACGGCGAGTCGGAACAACAGCGGGTGCTGCCCGAGCCGCTCGTCGCCTTGCAAGCGTGGGCGGTGGACGGCGACGACGCCTTGCGCGCGCGCGCCGCGGAACTGGCGCGACAGCCCTTCGCCGCCGGCGCGCCGATGTGGCGCGTCGATCTGTTCTCGACGCCCGAGCGCGCCGCGGTGCTGGTGCTGACCATCCATCACGCCATCTTCGACCGCTGGTCGATGAGCGTGCTGATCCGCGATTTCAGCGCCTATCTCGCGTCGCCGGACGCGGCCGAGCCCTCGGCGCCCCGCCTCAGTTATCGAGACTATGCCGCCTGGCAGCGCCGCTGGATGGCGTCGCCGGACTACGCCGCGCAACTGGACGCCTGGACGGAGGCGCTGGCGGAGGTGGACGAGGTGCCGGCGATACGCGGCGACCGCGCGCGTCCGCCGGCGCTGAGCGGGCGCGGCGGCACCGAGCGCTTCGAGATTCCGGCCGCGTGCATGGACGCGGCGGCCGCGTTCTCCCGCGGCCATAACACCACGCTGTTCACCACCTTGTTCAGCGCCTTCGCGCTGCTGCAGCAGCGTTACACCGGCGAAGCGCGCGGGCTGACGCTGACGCCGGCGGCCAACCGGCCCTTCCAGGCGGCGGAGGACATCGCCGGCTACTTCGTCAACCTGGTGGCGCTGGCCACCGAGGTGGGCGAGGGGGACAGCTTCGGCGCGCTGGTGGACCGGGTCCGCGACGCCAGCGCGCAGGCCTTCGCGCGCCAGAGCGTGCCGCTGGACGCCATCGTGGAGCGGCTGCGCGCGCGCGGCGGCCCCCGGCACGAGCAGCTGGCGCAGACCGTGTTCGCCTTCCAGAACGTCCGCCTGCCGGCGGTGCGCACCGCGAGCGGCGCGGCCGTGCCCTTCGATCTGGACAGCCCGTTCGCGCGCTTCGATCTTTATCTGTCGATCGAGGGCGACGAGCGCGGCACTTTCGCGGTGTGGCAGTACAACACCGATCTGTACGACGCGGCCACCATCCGCCAGCTGGGCGAACATTATCTGGCGCTGCTGCGCGCGGCGCTGGCCGCGCCGGACGCGGACGCGCGCGGCTTGTCCATCCTGTCCGAGGCCGAAGAAGCGCGCCTGCGCGGATGGGGGCGGCATGAGCGGCCGTATCGGGCGGGCGCCGCGATCGACGCGTTGTTCCGCGAATGCGCGGCTGCCCATCCCGGACGCGTCGCGCTGGAACAGGGCGGCGAGCGCTGGACTTACGCGGAGCTCGATCAGTGGTCGGACCGCGCGGCCGGCGCGCTGCGCGCGGCCGGTGTCGAGGCGGGCGCGGTGGTGGGCGTCGCGGGCGAGCGTTCGCCGCGGCTGCTGGCCGCCTTCCTCGCGGCGCTGAAGGCGGGCGCCGCCTATCTGCCGCTGGATCCGACTTATCCGGCCGCGCGCCTGAGCGCGATGACGGCCGACGCCGCGCCGGCCTTGATGATCGTCGCCGACGGTCTGGACGCCGGCTGGCTCGGCGATTACACCGGACCGGTGCTGAGCCTGGCCGACTGCGAGGCCGGCGACGCGCGGCCCTTGTCGTCTGCGGCGCGGCGCGCGGAAGACCTGGCTTATGTGATGTACACCTCGGGCTCCACCGGGCGGCCCAAGGGCGTGGCGGTGCCGCATCGCGCGGTGGTCCGGCTCGCCGTCGGCGGCGGCTACGCGCGCTTGGACGCGTCGACGGTGATGCTGCAGCAATCGCCGCTGGGCTTTGACGCCTCGACCTTCGAAATCTGGGGCTGCTGGCTGAACGGCGGGCGGCTGGTGCTGGCCGAGCCCGGCATGCCCTTCCTGGACGCGGCGTCGCGCGACGGCGTCACCACGATGTGGCTGACCGCCGACCTGTTCCGCATGATGGTGGAAGAGGAGCCGGCCGCGCTCGGCGGCCTGCGCGAACTGCTGACCGGCGGCGACGCGCTGCCGGTGGCGAGCTGCCGCGCCTTTCTCGAGGCCTGCCCGGGCGTCGCGCTGATCAACGGTTACGGCCCGACGGAAAACACCACCTTCACCTGCAGCCATCGGGTGACGGCTGGCGACGTGAAACGCGGTTCGATTCCGATTGGGCGGCCGATAGGTAATACCGAGGTGCGCGTGGTCGACGCCGGCGGCCGGCTGGTGCCGGTCGGCGTGCCCGGGGAATTGTGGGCGGGCGGCGACGGACTCGCGCTCGGCTATCTGGGCCGCGCCGACTTGACGGCGGAACGCTTCGTCGCAGCGCCGCCGCCGGACGGCGGGCGCTGGTATCGCACCGGCGACCGCGTGCGCTGGCGGCGTGACGGGACGCTGGAGTTCCTCGGCCGAGTGGATGAGCAGATCAAGCTGCGCGGCTACCGGATCGAGCTGGGCGAGATCGAGGCGACGCTGGGCCATCACCCCGGTTTGAGTGGCTGCGCCGTCGCGCTGCGGCGCAGCGCCGCGGACGAGAAGCAATTGGTCGGCTATCTGGTGGCGCGGCAAGATTCGGCCGAAGCCGCGGACGCGGCGGCGGTGCAGGCATGGCTGGAGACGCGGTTGCCGGGCTATATGGTGCCGCGCGCCTGGATGTGGCTGGACGCCTTGCCGCAGTCCGCCAACGGCAAGGTGGACCGCAAGCGTCTGCCGGAGCCGCAGATCGAGGCGGGCGCGGCGGCGGCGGAGAACGCGGCCGAGGCGGCGCTGGTGGAGATCTGGCAAGGCCTGCTGGGGCTGGAGCGCGTGGGGGTGAGGGACAACTTCTTCGCGCTGGGCGGCGACTCCATCCTGAGCATACAGATGGCGTCGCGGGCGGCGGAGCGGGGCTTGCACATCAGCCCGCAGCAGGTGTTCCGCTATCCGACCATCGCCGAACTGGCGGCGGAAAGCGGCGCGGCGGAAGAGACCGGCGCGCCGGCGGAGAAGGGCGAGGTGAGGGGCGAAGTGAGGCCAGGCCCGATCCAGGCCTGGTATCTGGATTGGCCGGGCACGGATTGGCAACAGTTCAGCCAGGGAGCTTATCTGGGCCTGAGCGGCCCGCTCGACGCCGAAGCGCTGATCGGCGCGCTGCAGGCGGTGGCGCAGCGGCACGACGCGCTGCGGATAGGCTGGCGGCGGGACGGCGAGCGCTGGATTCAGGAAAGCGGCGCCGGCGCGCCGGCGGAAGTGAAGATAGTGGACCTGCGCGGCCTGGCCGACGCCGAGGCCGCGCTGGAGCGCGACGCGGCCGAACTGCAGGCCGGTCTGCGCCTGGACGGCGCCGGCCTGTGGGCGGCGCGGCTATATCGGCTGGAGCAAGGCTGGCGTCTGCTGTGGCTGGCGCATCACGCCTCGGTGGACGGGGTGTCGTGGCGGATTCTGCTGGCAGACCTGTGGCGGGCCTACGCGGCGCTGAGCCGGGGCGAGGCGACGTCGTGGCCGGCCAAGACGGTGTCGTACCAGGCGTGGTCGCAGCGGCTGTGGGCCTGGGCGGACAGCTTGCCGGAATCGACGCTGGACTACTGGCGGGAGATGGACGCGCCGGGGATGACCCTGCCCGGCGTCGGCGCGGGCGAAGACACGGTGGCGGCGGAATCGCGGGTGTCGCTGCAATGGGACGCGGCGACGACGGAACGCTGGCTGCGACAGGCGGGCGAGGCCTACCGGATGCGTCCGGAGGAATTGCTGCTGGCCGCGCTGGCGCGGGCCTTGTGCCAATGGACGGGCGCGGAGGAATGCGTGCTGGACCTGGAAGGCCACGGCCGCGACGGGCTGGCGGGCGTGGATGTGTCGCGCACCGTGGGCTGGTTCACCAGCTTGTATCCGCTGCGGCTGCCGCTGAGCGGCGACTTGCCGCGGGATCTGAAGTCGGTGAAGGAGCGGATGCGCGGCGTGCCGGACAGCGGCATCGCCTATCAGGCGCTGCGTTACGGCGGCCGTGGATCGGAGCTGGGCGGCCATGCGCGCACGGTGTGCTTCAACTACCTGGGCCAATGGCGGCTGGAGGAAGGCGGCGCGCCGGGCGCGGCTTGGCTGGGCGAGCCGCCGGGCGGCGCGCGCTCGGGCGGGATGAGGCGGCGCTACGCGCTGGACGTGGTGGCGCAGGTGCACGAAGGACGGCTGCGGGTGGACTGGCTGTACAACGCGGGGCTGCAAGCGGCGGACGCGATGACGGCGCTGGCGGAGCGCTTCCGCGCCGAGCTGGACGCGGTGCTGACGCACTGCCTGTCGCCGCAGTCGGGCGGCCTGACGCCGTCGGACCTGCCGCTCGCCCAACTGGAGCAGAGCGATATCGACGCGATCGAGCGCGAGCATCCCGGGCTGGAGGCCTTGTACGGCGTCACGCCGTTGCAGCAGGGCATTCTGTTTCACTCCATCGCGGACGAGGACGCGCCGCTCTATATAGAACAACTGCACTGGAAAATGAGCGGCGTCTTCGACGCGGAACGCTTCCGTCAAGCCTGGTTCGACGTCGCGGCGGCGCACGCCGCGCTGCGCACCACCTTCCGCTGGCGGCAGTTGCAGAGCCCGGTCCAAATCGTCCATCCCCGTCTGGACCCGGACTGGGACACGCTGGATTGGCGAGCGCTGTCCGCCGAGGCCTGCGTCAGCCGCTTCGACGCGCTGCGCGAGCTGGACCGTCAACGCGGCTTCGATCTGGAACACGGGCCCTTGCTGCGCGGCACCCTGATCCGCGAACCCGGCGACGCCTGGCGCTTCCTGTGGAGCTACCACCACGCGGTGGTCGACGGCTGGTCGGTGCCCTTGATCCTGAAGCAGGTGATCGGCCGCTACGCCGAGCTGGGCGCCGGTGACGCGGCCCCGTTGCCGGGCAGCCGTTTTCTGCCCTTCGTCAATTGGCTGGCGGCGCGGGACGAGAGCGAGCAGGCGGCGTACTGGCAACAGGTGCTGGCAGGCATAGAAGAGCCCACGCCGATAGGCTTCGCCGCGCCGGCGCGCGGCGCGCGAGCGCGGGGCCAGGGCCGGCGCGCCTTCGTGTTCGACGCGGGGCTGAACGAGCAGGTCGACCGCGCCGCGCGGCGGGCCGGCGTCACCCGCGCCAGCCTGCTGACCGGCGCCTGGGCGCTGACCCTGGGCTATGCCGGCGGCGGGCGCGAGGTGGTGTTCGGCACCACGCTGTCCGGCCGGCCGGCGACGCTGCCGGGCGTCGAGCGGATGGTGGGGCTGTTCATCAACACGGTGCCGGTGCGCGTCGGCATAGACGACGACGCGCGCGTATCGCAATGGTTGCAGCAACTGCATGGACAGCAGAGCGAACGGGCCAGACTGGGCGCCGCCTCGCTGACCGACATCCGGCGCTGGGCGGGCTACGAGGGCGGCGAGCTCTTGAGCAGCCTGTTCGTGGTGGAAAACTATCCGGTGGACCGCCAGCTGGCCCGAGGCGACGCCGGTTTCGACGTCAGCGAGTTCGCGGCGGCCGAGACGCGCACCAATTATCCGCTGGTCGGCCAGCTGATTCCGGGCGAGGAGACCGTGCTCTATGTCGATTTCGACGCCTCGCGCTACGACGAGGAGGGCATAGGCCGGCTGGGCGCGAGCTTCCTGCATCTGCTGGCCCAGCTCGCCGCGCAGCCGGACGCGCGGCTGGGCGATCTGAGCCTGGTGGACGAGGCGGAGGCGCGCCGGCTGATTCACGACTGGAACGCGACGCCGCCGGTCGGCGACGGCTATCTGCTGCACGCCGGCATAGAGCGGCACGCCGAGCTGACGCCGCTGGCGCCGGCGATCATAGGCGTGGACGAGGCGATGAACTACCGCGAACTGGCCGACGAGACGCTGCGCGTCGCCAGGGCGGTGGCGGCGGCGGGCGCGCGGCGCGAACCGGTGGCGGTGCTGCTGCCGAGGAGCGCGCGCGCGGTCGCTGCTTACTCGGGCGTGATGCGCGCCGGCTGCGCCTATGTGCCGGCCGATCCGGCGATGCCGCCGGGACGCTTGCGCGATCTGCTGGCCACGGTCGGCCATGTGCTGACGACGCGTGAGCATCTGCCGCTGCTGGACGGCGTCGCGGCGCGCGCGATCCTGATTGACGAAACGCCGCCGGCCGAGGTCGCGCTGCCGGAGGCGGCGCCCGACGATCTGGCCTATGTGATGTTCACCTCGGGCTCCACCGGCAAGCCCAAGGGCGTGATGATCAGCCACCGCGCGGCGGCGCTGACGATGGAAGTCTTCCTGCGCCGTTATGAGATCGGCGCGTCCGACCGCTTGATGTGCGTGTCGGCGGCGGGCTTCGACCTGTCGGTATTCGATTTCTTCGGCGCGTTCGCGGCGGGCGCCGCCGTCTTGCTGGCGCCGGAGTCGTCGACGATCGCGCCGGCGGCGTGGCTGGATCTGATGGCGCGCGAGGGGGCGACGGTTTGGGAATCCGTGCCGGCGGTGATGGAGCTGCTGTTGCTGGAGTGCCGGCAGAGCGGGCGCGCGCTGCCGCCCTCGCTGAAGCTGGCGATGTTGAGCGGCGACCGCGTGCCGGTGGGGCTGCCCGCGCAGATCCGCGCGGCGGCGACGTCCGATCCGGAGGTGCTGGCGCTGGGCGGCGCCACCGAGGCGGCCATCTGGTCGTGCTGGTACGACACGCGGGGACTGGCGGCCGACGCCGCCTTCGTGCCCTACGGCCGCCATCTGCCGGGGCAGCGGCTCTATGTGCTGTCTTCCTCGCTGCAGGCGGTGCCGGTGGGCGTGCCGGGCGATCTGTGGATCGCCGGCGCGGGCGTGGCGCTGGGCTATCTGGGCCAGCCGGATCTCACTGCTTACCGCTTTGTCGACAATCCCTTTGTGCCGGGCGAACGGATGTACCGGACCGGCGACCGCGCGCGCGCGCTTGCCGACGGCAATCTGGAGTTCCTGGGCCGAGTGGACGATCAGGTCAAGATCGGCGGCTTCCGGATCGAGATCGGCGAAATCGAGGCCGCGCTGGCGGCCGCGCCGGGCGTGGAGCGCGGCGTGGCCTCGGTGGTCGAGCGCGACGGGCGGCGGATCATCGCCGGCTATGTGCTGTTGCTGCCGGGCGCGAGCCTGGATTCCGCCGCGATTCGCGACGCGCTGGCGCGGCGGCTGCCGCCATACATGCTGCCGGCGTCGATCATGGCGCTGGACAGCGTGCCGCTGAGCGCCAACGGCAAGGTGGACCGCAAGCGTCTGCCGGAGCCGCAGATCGAGGCGGGCGCGGCGGCGGCGGAGAACGCGGCCGAGGCGGTGCTGGTGGAGATCTGGCAAGGCCTGCTGGAGCTGGAGCGCGTGGGGGTGAGGGACAACTTCTTCGCGCTGGGCGGCGATTCCATCCTGAGCATACAGATGGCGTCGCGGGCGGCGGAGCGGGGCTTGCGCATCAGCCCGCAGCAAGTGTTCCGCTATCCGACCATCGCCGAACTGGCGGCGGAAAGCGGCGCGGCGGAAGAAACCGGCGCGCCGGCGGAGCAGGGCGAGGTGAGGGGCGAAGTGAGGCCCGGCCCGATCCAGGCCTGGTATCTGGATTGGCCGGGCACGGACTGGCAACAGTTCAGCCAGGGGGCTTATCTGGGCCTGAGCGGTCCGCTCGACGCCGAGGCGCTGATCGGCGCGCTGCAGGCGGTGGCGCAGCGGCACGACGCGCTGCGGATAGGCTGGCGGCGGGACGGCGAGCGCTGGATTCAGGAAAGCGGCGCCGGCGCGCCGGCGGAAGTGAAGATAGCGGACCTGCGCGGCCTGGCCGACGCCGAGGCCGCGCTGGAGCGCGACGCGGCCGAACTGCAGGCCGGTCTGCGCCTGGACGGCGCCGGCCTGTGGGCGGCGCGGCTGTACCGGCTGGACCAAGGCTGGCGCCTGCTGTGGCTGGCGCATCACGCCTCGGTGGACGGGGTGTCGTGGCGGATTCTGCTGGCAGACCTGTGGCGGGCCTACGCGGCGCTGAGCCGGGGCGAGGCGACGTCGTGGCCGGCCAAGACGGTGTCGTACCAGGCGTGGTCGCAGCGGCTGTGGGCCTGGGCGGACAGCTTGCCGGAATCGACGCTGGACTACTGGCGGGAGATGGACGCGCCGGGGATGACCCTGCCCGGCGTCGGCGCGGGCGAAGACACGGTGGCGGCGGAATCGCGGGTGTCGCTGCAATGGGACGCGGCGACGACGGAACGCTGGCTGCGACAGGCGGGCGAGGCCTACCGGATGCGTCCGGAGGAATTGCTGCTGGCCGCGCTGGCGCGGGCCTTGTGCCAATGGACGGGCGCGGAGGAATGCGTGCTGGACCTGGAAGGCCACGGCCGCGACGGGCTGGCGGGCGTGGATGTGTCGCGCACCGTGGGCTGGTTCACCAGCTTGTATCCGCTGCGGCTGCCGCTGAGCGGCGACTTGCCGCGGGATCTGAAGTCGGTGAAGGAGCGGATGCGCGGCGTGCCGGACAGCGGCATCGCCTATCAGGCGCTGCGTTACGGCGGCCGTGGATCGGAGCTGGGCGGCCATGCGCGCACGGTGTGCTTCAACTACCTGGGCCAATGGCGGCTGGAGGAAGGCGGCGCGCCGGGCGCGGCTTGGCTGGGCGAGCCGCCGGGCGGCGCGCGCTCGGGCGGGATGAGGCGTCGCTACGCGCTGGACGTGGTGGCGCAGGTGCACGAAGGGCGGCTGCGGGTGGACTGGCTGTACAACGCGGCGCTGCAAGCGGCGGACGCGATGACGGCGCTGGCGGAGCACTTCCGCGCCGAGCTGGACGCGGTGCTGGCGCATTGCCTGTCGCCGCAGTCGGGCGGCCTGACGCCGTCGGACCTGCCGCTCGCCCATCTTGACCAGAACGATATCGACGAAGTGTTACAGCTACTGAACGAACAGCCATGAACAAAACATTATCAAACGCCGCGCAGCAAGCCGGCTCGAAAGTCGAGACCATGCTGCCGTTGACGCCGACGCAGCAGGGCCTGCTGTTTCATACGCTGAAAGCGCCGGAGTCCGGCGTCTATTACGAACAGGTCGCTTGCGCCTTCCAGGTCGCGCTAGACGCGGCCGATTACCGGCGCGCGCTGGAAGCGGTGATCGCGCGCCACGGCGTGCTGCGCACCGGCTTTCTGTGGGACGGGCCGTCCAAGCCGGTTCAGGTGGTCTTCCGCGACGTCGAACTGCCGTGGGTGGAGGAGGACTGGCGGGCTTTCGATCCCGAGGAACAGCGGCGGCGTCTCGCCGCCTACCGGGACGCGGACCGGCGTCCGGGCTTTCACCTGAGCCGCGCGCCGCTGATGCGCTGCGCCTTGTTCCGCACCGGCGAAGAACGCTATGAGTTCGTGTGGAGCTATCACCATCTGCTGCTGGACGGCTGGTCGGTGCAGATCGTGCTGGGCGAAGCGCTCGCCTGCTACGACGCCTACCGGCGCGGGGCCGATCCGGCCTTGCCGCCGCCCCAGCCCTACAGCGCTTTTCTGCGCTGGCTGGACCAGCAGGACGGCGCGGCGGCCGAAGCCTTCTGGCGCGAGCGGCTGGGCGATGTGCGCGCGGCCACGCCCTTGCCGCTGGCCGAGGAGGCGGGCCCGGAACGCGCGTCCGGCCACGGTCTGCTGGAACGCGAGCTGGACCCGCGGACGAGCGAGGGCCTGCAGCGGCTGGCGCGCGCCTGCGAGCTGACGCAGAGCACGGTGATCCAGGCCGCCTGGGCCTTGCTGCTGGCGCGAGCGAGCGGCCGCGACGACGTGGTGTTCGGCACCACCGTGTCCGGCCGGCCGGCCGAGCTGCGCGGGGTCGAGCAGATGGTGGGGCTCTTCGTCAACGCGCTGCCGACGCGCGCGACCGTCGACGCCGCGCAGACGCTGGGCGACTGGCTCAGACAGCTGCACCGCCGGCATGTGGACGCCGAAGCCTACGCCTATACGCCGCTGCACGCGATTCCGGGCTGGAGCGGCGTGGCCCCGGGCGCGCCCTTGTTCGAGAGCCTGGTGGTGTTCGAGAACTATCCGGCGCGCGCGGACGCGACGCGCTATCGGGAACGGCTGGGCGTCGGAGACATCGAGGTGGTGGAACAGACCAACTATCCGCTGACCGTGGTCGCGATTCCCGGCGAGCGTCTGCGCTTGCGCCTGCATTACGATCGCCAGCGCGTGTCGGAGGCGTCGGCGGAGCGGATCGTCGCGATGCTGGCGCGGCTGCTGGAGCAGTTTGAACGCGGCGGCGCCGCGCTGCGCATCGGCGCGGCGTCGCTGCTGGGCGCGGAGGCGGGCGGCGCGCTGGTCGCGGGCTGGAACGCGGCGGCCCGGCGCGCGGACGAGACGGCGCGCCAGTGCCTGCATCGCCGTTTTGAGGCGCAGGCGCGCGCGCGGCCCGACGCCGTCGCGCTGCAATGCGAGGGCGAGGCGCTGACTTACGCCGAACTGGATCGCCGCGCCAACCGGCTGGCCTGGCGGCTGGACGCCGCCGGCGTGCGCGGCGACACGCCGGTTGCGCTGGCGTTCGGGCGCGGCGTGGACAGCATCGTCGCGATACTGGCGGTGTTGAAGGCGGGCGCCTTCTATGTGCCGCTCGATCTCGACCATCCGCCGGAGCGCCTCGCCTGGATACTGGAGGATATCGGCGCCGGCGCGCTGATCTGCGGCGAGGAAGCGCGCGAGCGCTTCGCCGGCTTCGGCGGCGCGCTGATCGTCATGGCAGAGACGCGGGCCTTGGCCGAGCGCGACGACGCGCCGCCGCCGCGCGACACTTCGCCCGCCGACCTGTGCTATGTGATCTACACCTCGGGCTCGACCGGACAGCCCAAGGGCGTGTGCGTGGAGCACCGCAATGTGGACCATCTGTTCGCGGCGACGCGCCGGAGCTACGGCATCGGACCGTCGGACGTGTGGACCCTGTTCCATTCCTACGCCTTCGACTTCTCGGTATGGGAAATCTGGGGCGCCCTGCTGCACGGCGGGCGGCTGGAAATCGTGCCTTACCGCTGCTCGCGCACGCCGGAGGAATTTCTCGCGCTGCTGGAGCGCGAGGGCGTCACGATGCTGAGCCAGACCCCCAGCGCCTTCAAGCAGCTGCTGCGCGCGCTGGGCGACGCGCGGCGGCCCTTGCCGGCCGGCTTGCGCCATGTGTTCTTCGGCGGCGAGGCGCTGATTCCCAGCCAGTTCGCCGCCTGCCTGGGCGAGGAGAGCGGCGTCGCGCTGGTCAATCTCTACGGCATCACCGAAACCACGGTGCACGTGACCGAGCGCGTGCTGGGCGCGGGCGACGCGCTCTCCTCGCGCAGCCCGGTGGGCCGGCCCTTGCCCGGCTACCGCGTCTACCTGCTCGACGCCGCCGGACATCCGGTGCCGCCGGGCGTGCCGGGCGAAATCTACGTGGGCGGGGAGGGCGTGGCGCGCGGTTATCACAAGCGTCCCGAGCTCGACCGCGAACGCTTCATCGCCGACCCCTTCCTGCCCGGCGAGCGGCTTTACCGCAGCGGGGACCTCGGGCGCTGGGACGCGGACGGCGAGCTGGACTATCTGGGCCGCATCGACGAGCAGGTCAAGATCCGCGGCTTCCGCATCGAACTGGGCGAGGTGGAGGCGGCGCTGGCCCGGCACCCGGACGTCGCCGCCGCGGCGGTGATGGTGGACGAGGCGAGCATAGACGGCCACGCGCAACTGGCGGGTTTCGCGGCGCCGCGCGAGGGCGCGTCGCTCTCTCCCGCCGCGCTGCGGGACTGGCTGGCGCAGCGCCTGCCGCCGCACGCGATTCCGGCGCGCCTGATCGAGGTGGACGCGATCCCGCTGACCCCTAACGGCAAGCTCGATCGCCGCCGGCTGGCCGACGCGCTGGCGGCGGACGGCGACGCGGCGCGTCCGCACGTCGCGCCGCGCGATGCGGTGGAACAGGCGCTGGTCGGCGTGTTCGAATCCGTGCTCAAGCGCTCGCCGGTCGGCGTCACTGACAACTTCTTCGAGCTGGGCGGGGACTCCATCCTGAGCATCCAGATCCTGTCGGCCGCGCACAAGGTCGGCATCGACTTCACGCTGGACGAGCTGATGCGCTCGCTGACCATAGCAAGGCTGGCGCCGCGGGTCCGGCGCACGGATTCGCCGCCGCCGGCCGCGAGCGCGCCGCCGCCGCCTCCGCCGCTGGACGCCGCCTACGAGGACGCCTATCCGCTCAGCGCGATGCAGATGGCGATGCTGGCCAACGAGATGCGGCACGGCCAGGACTCCGCCTATCACAACGTCAACGATCAGCGGCTGGCCCTGCCCTTCGACGCGGCCGCGCTCGAGGCGGCGTTGCGCGGCGCCTTCGAACGCCATCCGGCGCTGCGCACCGCCTTCGATCTGGCCGCCGACGAGGAGCCGCTGCAGTACGTGCATCGCCAAGTGCCCTTGCCGCTGGCGGTCAGCGACTGGCGAGGCCTGGACGCGGCGCGGCAGGACGCGCGGATTCTGGATTGGCGCGAGGCCGAGCGGCGCCGGCGCTTCGACGTCGAGCATCCGCCGCTGATCCGCTTCGCCGTGCATCGCCTGAGCGAGGAGGAGATGCATATCGGCGTGACCAAGCACCACGCGATTCTGGACGGCTGGAGCTTCAACCTGCTGCTCTCCGAGCTGATCTCGGACTATTCGGCGCGGCTGGCCGGCCGGCCGCTGGCGCTGACGGCGCCCGCCAGCCGCTACC
Organism: Chromobacterium sp. HL1; assembly: GCF_057418835.1. Taxonomy (NCBI): domain Bacteria; kingdom Pseudomonadati; phylum Pseudomonadota; class Betaproteobacteria; order Neisseriales; family Chromobacteriaceae; genus Chromobacterium; species Chromobacterium sp. HL1. The sequence continues at coordinate 3,454,596 of NZ_CP162399.1, read as the reverse complement.
GCGACTTCGTCGAGCGCGAGCGCGAGGCGGCGCGTTCGGACGCGCTGCGCGACTGGTGGCGCGCGCGGCTGCAATCCTTGCCGGCCACGCGGCTGGCGCGGGAGCCGGACGGCGACGCGGCGCCGGCGGAGGTGCCGATTTCGGCTGCTGAGTCCGCCGGCCTGGAAGCGCTCGCCGCGCGCGCGGGCGCTTCGGTGAAGAGCGTGCTGCTGACGGCGCATCTGCTCGCCTTGTCGCGCATCTGCGGCAGGCCGGCGGTGACGAGCGGCGTGGTGTTCAACGGCCGCAGCGAAGGCGCGGACGGCGACCGGGTGCTGGGCCTGTTCCTGAACAGCCTGCCGCTCGGCTTCGACTTCCCGGCCGGCGCCTTCGATGCGGTCGCGCTGGTGCGCGCGGTGCAGGCGGCCGAGCTGGAGGTGTTCAGCCGCCGGCGCTATCCCTTGATCGAACTGCATCGGCAGATGGGCACGGTGTTCGACGCGCTGTTCAACTTCACGCACTTCCGCGCGCTGGAGGACGCGGTGCGCGACATCGAGGTGTCCGACGGCTACGCGAGCGACACGACTAATGTGCCGCTGGTGGTGCAAAGCAGCTTCGACGGCAGGCAAGGCGTATTGCGGATCACCCTGGTGCCGTCGCGCGGGCATTTCTCGACGGAGACCGTGGTCCGCTTCGTCGCGGAGTACGCGGCGGCCTTGCGCGCGCTGCTCGGGGAAACCACGGCTGGGGACGCGGCCGGCGGCGGCGCGATCAGGGCGGACGGCGGCGAGCGCCGGAGCCTGGCCTCGGCGGCCGCCACGCCGGCGGCGGCCAAGGCGCCCGCCGCCGCGCGGCCCAGCGGCGCGGCGTTGCGACGCGAGCTGAGCGCCTTGTGGACGGCCGTGCTCAAGCGCGAACCGCCGTCGGAGGACAGCGATTTCAGCGCGCTGGGCGGAGATTCTTTGCTGATGCTGCGGATCTGCTCCCGCGCCGGCCGGGCCTTTGGCCTGGACGCGGCGGTGGTGGCCCGTCTGTTGACTGCGCAGACCGTGGCCGAGCAGGCCCGGATCATCGAGACCGAGGGCGCGGGCGCGGACGGCGTCCGGGTCGGCGCGCTCGTCGCGCTGTCCGCGCCGGGCGACACGCCGCCGCTGTTCTTCGCGCCGGGCGCGGGCGGGCATGTGCCGTATCTGCGCGCGCTCGCGGCCGAGCTGTCCAAGGACTTCTCGGTATGGGGCATGGAGCTGCCCGGGTCCGGCGAGGCCGACGCGGCCGGCGTCGAAGCCATCGCGACGGCGCTGATCGCCGACATCCGGCGGGTGCGGCCTTACGGGCCTTATCGCCTGGGCGGCCATTCTTTCGGCGGCTGGGTCGCGCTTGAGATTGCGCGGCAACTGGCCGGCCAGGGCGAGGCGGTGGCTTGGGTCTCCATCGTGGACAGCCTGCCGCCGGGACCGGCGGCGCGGCCGCACAAGCGGGACTGGCGGGACAGCCGCTGGATGGCGGAGATCGGCAACAGCTTCGCGCGTCTGGCCGACGCCAAGCGGCTATTCGACGCCGATGAATTCGACGCGCTGGACGATGCGCGGAGAGTGGGGCGTTTGCGCGAGCGGCTGATAGCGGCGGGCGTGCTGCCGGAGGAGCTTGGCCTGCCCGAGTTCGCGGCGCGCGTGCGCGCCTTCATCGCGCATTCGCTGACGGATTACGCGCCGGCGACGCCTTATGCCGGGGCGCTGCATTTGATTGTGGCCGCGGACAGGGACGGCGAGGCGGACGCGCCCGACGACGACGCGCTCATCGACGGCTGGCGCGCGGCGGCGCCGGCCGCGGCGACGCCGCTGCGCCTGCCCGGCGATCACGTCGGCATCATGCGCCCCCCCTTCGTCAGCGGGCTGGCCGGCGCCTTGCGCGCCATGGAGGCCGCCGCGCGGCGGGCCGTTTCGGACATGGAAACCGAGGAAGAACAATGAACACCAGAGTCAAGGCATTCGCCGCCGTCGAGGCGGCGCTGGCGGAACCGGAGGCGGCGCTCGCCAACGGCGATTTCGAAACCGTGGAACAGTTGATGAGCGGCATCCGCGCGGCCAACCGGGCGCACGGCCTGTGGCTGCCGCAGGTGCCGCGCGCCGACGGCGGCCTGGGCCTGAACCTGCTTGAGCTGGTGGAGGTGGGCGAGCTGCTGGGCGCCTCGCCGCTGGGCCATTACGCGGTCAACTACCAGGCGCCCGACGCCGGCAATATCGACGTGCTGCTGGAGTACGCGACTCCCGCGCAGCGCCGGCGCTGGCTGGAGCCGCTATTGCGCGGCGAACTGCGCAGCTGCTTCGCGGCGACGGAGCCGGAGTCCGCCGGATCGAATCCCTCCTCGCTGAAAACGACGGCGGTGTACAGGGACGGCGCCTGGCATCTGAACGGCCGCAAATGGTTCGCGTCCGGCGCCGACGGCGCGGGCTTCGCCATCGTGCTGGCCGTTACCGACGAGGCCGCGCCGCTGCACGCGCGCACCAGCACCTTCATCGTGCCCGCCGACGCGCCCGGCTTCCGCCACGTCCGCAATCTGCGGGTGATGGGGGACGAGGGCTGCGGCTGGGCCAGCCACGGCGAACTGGTGCTGGACGATTGCCGGGTGGGCGAGGACGCGATGCTGGGCAAGCCCGGCGAGGGCTTCGTCGTGCTGCAGGCCAGGCTCGCCACCGGGCGGCTACACCATTGCGCGCGCTGGATAGGCGTGTGCGAGCGCGCCTTCGCCATCATGTGCCGGCGCGCCTGCCGCCGGGAGCTGGCGGCGGGCGAGCTGCTGTCCTCGCGCCAGACGGTGCAGAACTGGATCGCCGAGAGCCGCGCGTCGATAGACGCCGCGCGCCTGCTGGTGACCCAGGCGGCCACGCGGCTGCAGAACCGCCACGAGCGCGCGCAGATCGACATCTCGATCGCGAAGTTCTTCGTGGCCGGCGTGACGCAGACCGTGCTCGATCACGCGTTGCAGGTGCAGGGCGCGTTGGGCGTCAGCGGCGACACGATTCTCAATGTGCTGTGGCGGCACGAACGCGCGGGGCGGATTTACGACGGCCCGGACGAGGTGCACAAGAGCCTGGTGGCGCGCCATGCGCTGGCCGGTTTCCGGCGGGAGCTGGCATGAGCGCGCGGATCGCGGAGCGCGCGATGGCGGCGCTGGGCCGCCCCCGCGTCGGCGCGCGCGCGACGCGGGTGGGCGGCGGCCGGGCCAGCGAAGTGTTCCTGGTGCAGGGCGGCGACAGCGAACTCATCGCCTACTGGCTGCCGGAGGGCGGCGCGCGCGAGGCGAGGCGCCGCTACGCGCTGCTGGAGCGGCTGTCCGGCCAGTTCCGGCTGGCGCCCAGGCCGCTGGCGGTGGACGAGGACGGCGACGCCGCGCTGCTGCTGGTTGAAAAGCTGGACGGCGTCGCGCCGGCCGCCTGCGGAGCGCTCGGCCCCGACACCGTGCGCCGGCTCGCGGAAAACTTCATCGAAACGCTGGCGAGCCTGCATGCGCTGGAGGTCGCGCCGGCCGACCGGCCCCCCGACTATCTGCGCCGCATCCTGAGCGAATGGCGGCGACGCTGGAACGCGGAGGAGGCGGGCGCGGCGGCCGACGCCGACTTCCGGGCGGTGGCCGACTGGCTGAGCGAGCGGATGCCGCAGACCGCGCCCTCCGCCTGGCTGCACAACGACTACAAGCTGGACAACATCCTCGTCGACCCGGGCGATCCGGCGCGGCTGGTGGGCGTCGTCGATTGGGAGCTGGCCGCGGTCGGCCATCCGCTGGCGGATCTTGGCGCCGCGCTCGCTTACTGGATAGAGGGCCGGGATTCGTCGCTGCTGCGGCTGGACGCGCCCGGGCCGAGCTGCGCGCCGGGCGCGCCGACGCGCGCGGCGCTGGTGGACCTGTACGCCGCCGCGGCCGGACGCGAGGTGGCGGAACCCGCCTACTGGTACGCCTACGGCCTGCTGCGGCTGGCGGTGATCACGCAACAACTGGCGCTGCGGCGCCGCGACGAAGGGCAGCGCGTGCCGCGCGCCAAGCTGATCGTGCGCTGGCTGCTGGACCGCGCGGCGGAAGCCTGCGGCGGCGGCCGGCTGTGACGGCCGTCCGCGCGCCCTCCGATTCATCCCGATAAGGACATCCCATCATGAATACCGAAACTTCCACGACTGTATTCGACGTCATCGTGATCGGCGGCAGTCACGCCGGACAATCCGCCGCCTTGCAGATCGCGCGCGCGCGCCGCCGCGTGCTGGTGATCGACGCCGGCGCGCGCCGCAATCGCTTCGCCGCCCAATCCCACGGCGTGATCGGCCTGGACGGGCGCTCGCCCGACGCGATCGCCGCGGACGGCAAGGCGCAATTGCTGGCCTATCCCAACGCGCAATGGCGCGCGGACACCGTGGTCCGGGCCGAGAGCGGCGAGGCCGGCTACGCGTTGCGCTGCGCCTCCGGCCAAAGCTACGCGGCGCGCCAGCTGGTGCTGGCCTTCGGCGTGGTGGACGAATTGCCTGAGCTGGAGGGCCTGCGCGAGCGCTGGGGCGAAAGCGTGTTCCACTGCCCTTACTGCCACGGCTACGAACTGAAGCAGGGCCGCATCGGCGTGCTCGGCGGCGGCCCCCTGTCCTATCTGTCGGCGATGCTGATGCCGGAATGGGGCCCGACCGTCTTCCTGAGCGACGGCGGCTTCGAGCCGGACGCGGCGCAGCGCGAGGCGCTGGCGCAGCGGGGCGTCGACATCGTGCGCGAACGGATCGCGCGCATCGTCGAGCACGCCACCGTCGAGCTGGCCGATGGCCGCCGGCTGGCCTTTGACGGGCTGTTCATGATGAACCGCTTCCGCCTGTCCAGCCCGGTGGCGGAGCAGCTGGGCTGCGTGATCGAGGAGGGGCCGCTGGGGCCTTATGTGCAGACCGACGACGCGATGGAAACATCGGCGCCGGGCGTATTCGCCTGCGGCGACATCACGCAGCGGGGCGGCACCGTGGCGCTGGCCATCGGCAACGGCGCGCTGGCGGGCATCGCCGCGCATCGCAAACTGGTGTTCGGATAAGCCGCGCGCGACGGCAGACTTCTTTCTCTTCATGACTGGAAAGCGATTCATGAGTTGGCAAAACCTATGTTTCTCCTGGCTGTTGCGCAGAACGGCCAAATCCCTGACCCGCAAGCCCGGCCTGACCGCCCAGGAAATGCGCGAGCGCAGCGCGAAATGGGCGCGCGGCGAAATCAAGCCGCCGCGCGGCTGGCGGGTGCGCAAGCTGGACGCGGAGGCGCTGCGCGGCGAGTGGATAGAGCCTGAAGCCGCCGCGCGGCGCGAGGCGGGCGGGCGGGTGATCCTGTATTTGCACGGCGGCGGCTATTGCTTCTGCTCGCCGCTGACGCACCGCGGCGTGGCCGCCGCGCTGGCGCGGGAGGCGGACGCGCGCGCGTTTTCGCTGGCTTACCGGCTGGCGCCGGAACATCCGTTCCCGGCCGCCGTCGACGACGCGCTGGCGGCGTATCGGGGGCTGTTGGACGAGGGCGTGGCGCCTGAGCGCATCGTGGTCGCCGGCGATTCCTCCGGCGGCGGGCTGGCGCTGGCGCTGCTGCTGTCGCTGCGCGACGCGGGCGCGCCGATGCCGGCCGGCGCGGTCTTGTTCTCGCCGTGGACGGATCTGGCGGCGACCGGGGCCTCGCTGGAAGCGAACGACGCGTCCGACGTGATGCTGAGCGCGGTGGCGGTGAGGAATTTCTCGCGCTACTACCTTGGCGACGCCGCCGCCGATCATCCCATCGCTTCGCCGCTCTACGGCGAGTACGCGGGCCTGCCGGACCTGTTCATCCAGGCCAGCGACAGCGAGGTGCTGCTGGACGACGCCGCGCGCGTGGCCAGCAAGGCGAGCGCGGCCGGCGTCGGCGTGGATTTCAAAGTGTGGCGGCGGCTGCCGCACGCCTGGGCCACCCTGACGCCCATGCTGCCGGAAGCGAGGGCGGCGATCAAAGAAGCCGGCGGCTTCATCCGCAAGGTGGCGCCGTGAACCGCGGCTGGGTGGACGCCGCGCCGGCCGGCCAAGCCGCGGCCTTGCGCCTGTTCTGCTTCCCTTACGCCGGCGGCAGCGCGGCGGTGTACCGCGGCTGGGCGGAGCGCTTGCCGGCCGCGGTCGATGTGCTGCCCATGCATCCGCCGGGGCGGGGGCGGCGCTTTCACGATCCGCTGCGCTACCGGCTGGATCAGCAGGCCGAGGAGGCGACGGACGCGATCGCGCCGCTGCTGGACCGGCCTTACATCTTGTTCGGGCACAGCATGGGGGCGAGCCTGGCTTTTGAGGTGGCCCAGCGGGCGCGGGCGCGCGGCCTGCCGGCGCCCTGCTGCCTGATCGTGTCCGGGCGCGCCGCGCCGCATCTGCCGCCGAGAGAGCGGCCGATACACGGCTTGCCGGACGATGAGTTTCTGGACGAGGTGATGCGCATGAACGGCACGCCGGCGGAAGTGCTGGCCCATCCGGAACTGGTCCAGGTCATCCTGCCGGTGCTGCACGCCGATTTCGAGGCGATAGAGACTTACCGTCCCGCGCCGCGTCCCCCTTTGAGCTGCCGCATCGTCGCCCTGGGCGGCAGCGAAGAAGAGGGCGGCGTCGAGGCGGCCGCTTCCTGGCAGGGCTATGCCACCGGCGGTTTTCGCAGCGAGATCCTGCCCGGCGATCACTTCTTCCTGAACGGGAGGCCGGAAAGCCTGTTCGCGATACTGAAGGAGGAGCTTGGCCGCGCTGTGTGAGGGCCCGGCCCGCGGCGGCTTACAGGTTCTGGCCGACGCGCCACAGCACGCCGGAGGGATCGTGCAGGCAGAAGTCGCGCATGCCCCAGGGCTGGTCCACGAGCGGGCCTATCTTGGCCGGATAGCGCTCGGCGACGCCCTGGGCCAGCCATTGGCGGTGCCAGGCGTCGACATCGTCGACCAGCAAGTGCAAGACCAGGTTTTCCGCCAATTGCGGATGATAGAAGTCCTGCAGCAGGAAGCTGCACTGGCCATGGACGAAATAGCTGACGCCGTGGCTGTCCGACTTTTGCTCGAAGCCCAGATCGGCGTAAAAGCGCTGCGACAGCGCGTAGTCGCGGGCGGGCACGAAGGCTTTGATTTCAATGCTGCGCAATTGAGACACGGGGAAACTCCTTGCGGTGGTGGGGCGGAAAAAAACCGCTGCGGCAGGGCGCGCAGCGGTTGTCTCGTTTGGGGGCGGGAGCCGGCTTATTGCGCCGGCGCTTCGCCTTCCAGCATGGCGACGCCTTCCAGCCCGGAGCGGAAGACCGCCTGTTGCAGGGTGTCTATCGCCTTCTTGCGGAAGAACTGCTTGCGCGTCACCAACAGCACGCGGCGCTGCGGCGCCGGCGTCTTGAACGGCACCACCGACAATAAGGATTCGTCGGTGGGGCCTATCGAGGTGGACGGCATCACGGTGACGCCCATGCCGCTGGCCACCATGTGGCGGATGGTGTTGAGCGAGCTGCCCTGCAGATTGGCGGCCAGTGTGCCGCCGTGGCTCTGCCGGCTGGCCAGATCGCTGCAGGCCTGCAGCACCTGATCGCGGAAGCAATTGCCCTGGGTCAGCAGCAGGACGCTTTCGTCGGCCAGCTGATTGGCGGCGATGGCGCCCAGCTTTTCCCAGGGATGGCCCTTGGGCGTGGCGACGACGAAGGGCTCGTCGTACAGCGGGCTCGCCACGGTACCGGCCTCGTCGAAGGGGTCGGCCACGATGATGGCGTCCACTTCGCCGCGCTTGAGCATTTCCGAAAGCCGGGAGGTGTAGTTCTCCTCCAGGATCAAGGGCATGTCCGGCGCCAGGATGCGCAAGGCCGGGATCAGCCGCGGCAGCAGATAGGGGCTGATGGTGAAAATCACCCCCAGCTTCAGCGGGCCCACCAATTCGTTCTGATGTTCGCCGGCCAGGCGTTTGACGGTTTCGGCCTCCTCCAGCACGCGTTGCGATTGCTCGATGATGCGTTCGCCGATCTCGGTGACGCTGACTTCCTGGCCGCCGCGCTCAAACAGCGTGACGCCCAGTTCGTCCTCCAGCTTCTTGATGGCGATGGACAGCGTCGGCTGGCTGACGAAGCAGCTTTGCGCGGCGCGGCCGAAGTGGCGCTCCCGCGCCACCGCGACGATATAGCGAAGTTCGGTCAGCGTCATGGCTCAGCGCTGGTGCTCCGGCAGCACGATATTGACTTCCAGCACTTCGAAGTCGTCCTGGCGCTCCACTTGCACCTTGATGTCGTCCAGATTGACCGCGACGTATTTGGAGATCACTTCCATCAATTCGCGCTGCAGCGCCGGCAGATAGTCGGGCGCGCTGCGGCCGTTGCGTTCGTGGGCCAGGATGATTTGCAGGCGTTCTCTGGCAATGGCCGCGGTTTTCTGGCGCTTGCCAAAGATCATTTCGATCAGGGACATGACTTAACCTCCAAAGAGGCGCTTCAGAATGCCCACTTTGGGGGCATCGAGGAAACGCATCGGGCGCTCTTCGCCCAGGAAACGGGCCACCACGTCGGAATAGGCGTCGGCGACGTCCGAGCCTTTCAGGTGGATGGCCGGGGTGCCGGAGTTGGAGGCTTGCAGAACGGTCTGCGACTCCGGAATCACGCCCAGCAGCGGCACGCGCAGAATCTCCTTCACATCGTCCACCGACAGCATTTCGCCCTTGTCGACGCGGCCGGCGGAGTAGCGGGTGATCAGCAGGTGTTCCTTGACCGGCTCGCGGCTTTCTTCCGCGCGCTTGGACTTGGAGGACAGAATGCCCAGGATGCGGTCGGAATCGCGCACCGAGGAGACTTCCGGATTGGTGACGATCAGCGCTTCGTCGGCGAAGTACAGCGCCATCAGCGCGCCTTTTTCAATGCCGGCCGGCGAGTCGCAGACAATGTATTCGAAGCCGGCTTCGGCCAGGTCGTTCAACACCTTCTCCACGCCGTCCAGCGTCAAGGCGTCTTTGTCGCGGGTTTGCGAGGCGGGGATGATGTAGAGGTTGTCGCAGTTCTTGTCCTTGATCAGCGCCTGGTTCAGGCTGGCTTCGCCGTTGACGACATTGATCAGGTCATAGACCACGCGGCGTTCGCAACCCATGATCAGGTCCAGGTTGCGCAAACCGACGTCGAAGTCGATGACGACGGTTTTGTGACCGCGCAACGCCAGGCCGGAGGAGAAGCTGGCACTGGTAGTGGTTTTACCGACGCCACCCTTGCCGGACGTCACAACGATGATTTTTGCCACAGTCGATCCCTTTGAATAATGGCTTGTTACTCGCCGAGCGCGGTCATGACCAGGCGCTCGTTCTCGAGATAGATTTGAGTTGGCTTGCCCAGAATGCTGTCGGGCAAGGCTTGTTCGATAGTTCGATAGACTCCGGCGATGGACACCAGTTCGGCCTCCATGCTGCGGGCGAAAATGCGGGCGCCGGCGTTGCCGCGCGCGCCGGCGAGAGCGCGGCCGCGCAAGGGCGCGTAGATATGGATATTGCCGTCGGCGATCACTTCCGCGCCGGCGCTGACCATGGCCAGCACGATCAGATCGCAGCCCTTGGCGTAGATTTGCTGGCCGGCGCGCACAGGACGGTCGACGATCATGGCGCCGGTGGCCGGAGCCGGTTCCGGCGCGGCGGGCTTGTCGGCGGGTTCCGGCGCGCTTTGCGCCGAGCGCGCCGGCGTGGCGCTGCTGGTGTAGGCCAGGCCGAACTGGCTGGCGACGCCGGCCAGCGCGGTGCTGGGGTGGCGCAGGGCCACCGCGCGGATGCCGCGGCGGCTGAGCATGGGCAGCAGGCGGCCGTAATCCAGCTCGGCCGGGGCGGGCAAGGCTTCCACGTCGAGGACGAAGGCTTCCGCCGGCGCGTCGTGGCCGGTGCCGAAACGCGCGTCCAGCGCCTGGCTCAGTTCGTCCAGGTCGTCGGTGCGCAGCAAGAGCGCCAGCAGATCCAGGCTGGCGGATTTTATGTCGAATGCGTTGGCCGCAGGGCTCATTGTACTTGGCTTCATGTAGATAGATTTATTCTATGGGGCGAGTGTACTGGGTTGCTGACAGGCTTTCAATGGCGTTGCTCGGCTTGGGGCCAAAAGGCCGAAATCGGCCGAGGCGGCGGGCTTGGACGCAGGCAAGTGTTGCAATTGAGGGAATTGTCGCGCGGAGAAGAAAGGAAGCGCGTTTCCGTAATGTCTTTGGAATGTTTGTGTTGCAAAAATTCATGAAAAATAGCGGTTTAGCCGCTTGTGCATTGCAACATTTTCTTGACTCGAGAGAGCCGACCCGCCAGAATGGCAATTGTTGCGATGCAACATCAAGGGCGCAGGTTAAGTTCGCTGTCGTTGCTGAGCTGTCAATTTTGGATATTTTTTAGGAGTCGTCATGTTTACCACTACTCAAGAATTCTCCGCTCTCGGCCAGTCGCAGTTCGACAAGGCCGTGCGTTTCTCCTCCATCGTGCTGGCCGGCGCCGAGCGTCTGGCCGCGCTGCAACTGGACCTGTCGCGCAAGCTGTTGGCCGACAACGCCCAGGCGATCAAGGCGCTGAGCGAAGCCAAGGATCCCAAGGCCTTCGCCGAAGTGCAGAGCAGCCTGGCTCAGCCGTCCATCGATCAGGCTTTCTCCGTGGCGCGCAATGTCTACGACGCCGCGCTGACCACCCAGAATGAACTGGCCGCTTTTGTTGAAGAGCAGATCGCCGAAGGCAATCAGACCCTGCTGAGCAATCTGGACCGTCTGTCCAAGAACGCGCCGGCCGGCTCCGACGCCGCGGTGTCCGCTCTGAAAAGCCTGGTGAACACCTCCAACGCCGCTTTCGAAAGCGTGTCCAAGACCGCCAAGAAAGTCAGCGCGGAAATCGCCGAAGCCAGCGTGGAAGCCGCCACCAACTCCGCCAAGGCCGCCAGCGCCGCCGTCGCCCGCGGCAAGAAGGCGACCAGCGCCGCCTGATTCCGGCTTTGTCGTGAAAAAAGCCCGCGTTCTCGCGGGCTTTTTAGTTTTTGGGGCTCAGAGGAGCTTGGGCGGCGAAGTCGTCCCATAATTGCCGCCAGGCCTGCTGGCAGCCGTCCGCCTGCACGATCAGCCCGGCCAGGCTGGCGGCGTAGTGTTCTTGCTCCCGCGGCGGTTCGGCGAAGTCCCGCCGCGCCGTCGGATTGTCCTCGGGCAGCTTGCGTTCCCGCAGATAGCGTTGCGACAGGCGCACCAGCTGTTCCCACAGCCGCCATTGCCCGCGCAGCCCGGTTTCCCAGTCCGGCGCGGTTTGCGTGGCCGGGCTGGGCGGCGTCTGCCGTCTCAGCATGAACAGCAGCGCTTCCCAGACCTGGCGGGTGTAGCGCGCGCTGCCCGTCGGGCCGCAGCGCAGCCAGGCGGCCGGCAGCGGCGCCAGCGCGTCCAGCAAGGCCAAGGCGTCGGCGGTCGGCGCGCGGTCGGCGCCCAGCAACAGCATGAAGCCGAAGTCCGAGCCCAGCGCCTGCCAGGCGCCGTCCAGCTCCAGCAACTGGACCTCGTGCTTGCGGCAGAGCCGCAGGCGGGGAGGCAGCGGAGCTTGATGCAGGGGGTCGATATTGATCCAGCAGCCGGAAGGCAGGTAAAAGCCTTGCCAATCGCCAGGCAGCCAGGACGGCGGACCGCTCGCGCCGGCGGACGCGGGCAAACCCCGGCTGGCCAGGCGCTGCTGGAGCCAGTGGAGTTGCGGTGCTGAGCCTTGGGCGATATAGGTCACTATGGTTCCGGTTGGGCTGCCCGACGCCATGGCGACGACAGGCGGCGGGGCATGGGGGCCATGTTCGGGGCATTGCGGTCCTGGACGCGGGCGGGCTTCCGGAAGCGGTTCACGATCCGCCGCGCGCCGGCGTACGGTCTTTGAGAACCCCTTCGAAGCGCCTATCTGCCGTATGCGCATTCCGCTTTTTCAGCCGCAAGGCCTTGTTTTACTTTAGCCCGCGGGGCCGTCGCAGGTTCTAATGGAACGATACCTGCAATGCGGCGACGGGTAAAAGAATTATTTATGGTATTTAGTAACAATCACTTGCTTTTCTAACTGCGGGCGGCCGCGGTGTCCAAGCCTCAGCGATTGTAGCAAATAATGATGGCATATTGCGTTGCAATATCAGCGTTGGCGAATGTGCGGAGGCAAACGCCGGGCATGAAAAAACCGGCGACGCGCGCCGGTTGTCTTGGGATAAGCGCCGAGCGCTTATTTTTCGAAGTTGGCGATGCCGTCGACCAGTTCGGTCTTGGCGTCGTCCAGCGTGCCCCAGCCTTGCACTTTGACCCACTTGCCTTTTTCCAGGTCTTTGTAGTGTTCGAAGAAGTGCACCATCTGGTTGCGCAGCAGTTCCGGCAGGTCTTCCAGTTTCTGGATGGACTTGTACATCGGGCACAGTTTTTCCACCGGCACGGCCACCAGCTTGGCGTCAACGCCGGACTCGTCTTCCATCTTGATCAGGCCCAGCGCGCGACAGCGCACCACCACGCCCGGGGGCAGCGGGAAGGGGGTCACCACCAGCACGTCAACCGGATCGCCGTCGCCGGCGAGGGTTTGCGGCACGAAACCGTAGTTGGCCGGATACATCATGGAGGTGCCCATGAAGCGGTCAACCACCAGCGCGTTCCAGTCTTTGTCGAATTCGTACTTGATCGGGGCGGCGTTGGCGGAGATTTCGATGACGACGTTGAAGTCGCCCGGCATGTCTTTGCCCGGGCCGATGCTAGCGAGATCCATCAGGGAATCCTTGTTGAGCGTGTTGAACACAATGTTTCGATAAACCGCGCAATTATAGCAGTAGCTGCCGCGTCGCGTATCGGGCGGGTATAATCGCCGGCGATTGAGTGAGCGCGAGAAAGAGCGATTGATGCTGGACAAATGGATCGTCGAGTTCGACAAGGGGCTGCGCACCCTGTTTGCTTCCGCGCAAAGCCTGCGGCCGCATCCTGACGCGGCGCTGGACGAGGCGGAGCTGGCTGCGGAGGAGAAGCGGCACGCTTTGGGCCTGATGCGGGTGAACCATTGCGGCGAGGTGTGCGCCCAGGCTTTATACCAGGGGCAGGCGCTGACGGCGCGCACGCCGCAGGCGCGCGAAGCCTTGCGCCAAGCGGCGCAGGAGGAGGTGGAGCATCTGGCCTGGACCGAGCGGCGCATTCGCGAGCTGGGCGGCCGGCCCAGCGTGTTCAACCCGCTGTGGTACACCGGCTCGCTGGCGATAGGCGTGGCCGCCGGGGTGTTGGGCGATAAGTGGAATCTGGGCTTTCTGGAGGAAACCGAGCAACAGGTGGGCGCGCATCTGGACAGCCATCTGAAGCTGTTGCCGGAGGCGGACGCCAAGAGCCGCGCCATCGTCGAGCAGATGCGCGACGACGAATTGAAGCATGCGGATATGGCCCACGATCTGGGCGCGGCCCCATTGCCGGCTCCGGTCAAGGGGGCGATGAAGCTGTCCGCCAAGCTGATGACGGGAGCCAGTTATCGGCTTTGACGGATAAGAGCGGCTAACAACAGTCGGTTTCACGGCCGAAGCAAGGCGCGCCGGCGCAAGGCCGTCGCCGCTCTAAACGAACAGGCCTGGATTCCAGGCCTGTTCGCATTACGGCGCGGGCGTTTCAGTCGCGCCGGCGCTTGCGCCCCGGCAGGCTGGTGACGATGCCCAGACCGATGATGGCGACGCTGATCAGGCCGGTGAGCACTTCGCCCAGCTCTACGTGGAGCGCGGCGGCGAACATGATGGCGACCAGGGCGCCGATGGCCCAGAACGCGGACGTCTCCAGGTATTTGAACTGGCCGATGATGTTGCGCTCCACCAGCAGAATGGTCATCGAACGCACGAACATCGCGCCTATGCCGAGCCCGGCGGCGATCAGCCAGAAATTATTGGTGATGGCGAAGGCGGCGATCACGCCGTCCATGGAGAAACTGGCGTCCAGCGTTTCCAGATAGACGAAGCCGATCAGGCCGTTCTTGGCCGCGGCGGTCTGAATGTCCATGCCGCCGAACAGCTGCTTGAACACATGTAGCGCCATGAACACCACATAGCCCCAGAAACAGCTGCTGAGAAACTCCATCTTCTGTCCGGCGGGAATGGCGGCGGCCACCAGCGCGATCAACAGGATGGCGATCATCGACTGCGCGTTTTCAACCGAGCCCAATCGGGCCAGCAGCGGCTCGACGGCCGGCAGCCAGTGTTCGTCCTTTTCCTTTTTGACGAAGTATTCCACCACCACCATCAGCAGGAAGGTGGCGCCGAAGCCCATGATCATTAGATGCGAGTCGTGCATGATCTGCTGGTAGCGCAGCGGTTCGCGGGTGGCGATGGAGAAGGCCTCGAGCAAGGGCGTGTCGCCGGCGACGGCGACGATGAGCAGCGGAAACAGGATGCGCATGCCGAACACGGCGACGGCGATGCCCACCGTCATGAAGAGTTTGCGCCACAAGGAGCTCATCGCCTGCAGCACGCTGGCGTTGACGACCGCGTTGTCGAAGGAAACGCTGGTTTCCAGAATCGCCAGCACCAGGGCGGTGACCAGGAAAGAGCTGGCCATGGCGGGGCCGCCCAGCTGGAAGCCGTACCAGCCGGCGGCGGCCAGCACGACGACGCTGAACAGCAGCGAGCCGGTGAAGTAGGAGAGCGTGGTGCGCATGAATGAATTCGCCTTGTTGTGCCGGACGAGCCAGGCCCGCCCGGCGCCGGCGTCGGGAGCGGCGCCGGCGGGTGATGACGTGGGATTATAATCGCGGCGGTTTTGAGGTCAACGCGCGCGGGCCAGGCAGCTCTGATAGCGGCCGTCCACGCGCTTGGCGAACCACTCGGTGGTCAGCTTGCGGGTGATCTTTGGGCTTTTCAGATCGATCTGCGGCAGTTGTTCGCGCGCCGCGGGCTTGCCGAAGCGCTGGTCCGCCAGCGCGTAGGTTTTGCGGTAGAGCTCGCTTTGGCCGAAGGCGGCGCTTTTTTCCAGTTTCAGGTCGCGCAGAATCTCGCCCTGGCCCATGCCCAGTTTGCCGCCCTGGCTGATGACCGCGCTCTGGGTGGTGCTGGGGTAGACCTTGCCGTCCTTGTAGCTGAGCAGGTCGCCGTCCAGCGTCAGGTCCTTGCCGCTGAGTTTTTCCATGACGGCTTGGAAGGCCGCGTTGCGGCTGCTGTAGCGGCCGGCGTTGAAGTCGGCGAAGCGGTACAGCATCTGGCTGTAAGGCGCAGGGTATTGCAGCAGGATGGCCGCGCCGAAGTAGACGCCGCCGCGGCGGGTGAACACTTCCTGGCGCACGCTGCCGCTGCGCGGATAGGGATAGGGCCAGACTCTGACGTGGCCTTCGGCGAACTCGACACTGACCTGCATCGGCCCGCCGGTGCGGATCGGGTTCTTCATGCTCATCGGCAGGCCCAGCTTGCTGGCTTCGCGCGCCATGTCTTCGAACAGATCGTTCATTTCCCTTTCGGTGCGCAGGCTGTCGATGCGCGCCTTATAGCTTTTGCCGTTGGGCGATGTCTTCATCAGCGCGGCTTTGACCACCGGCAGCGGGATCAGATAGCCGTGGGCCCGCTCGGCGATCTTGTCCCAGACGATGGCGGGCAGATTGGGCACGGTGGGATCGGCCTGCCAGCTGGACTCCTGTTCGATCACCGCCGCCAGCGCGCAGAAATTCTCCGCGGTGTAGGGGATCTTCAGGTGGGCGAAGGCCGAGAGCATGTCGTTGCTCCAGCCCTGGCGGTCGCGGATCTTGGCCGGCAGCAGGCGGTTGAGCAACAGGCGCCCGGCCTGCGGATCGTTGTAGGCGGGCCTGAGCGGCGGCGCGCTCACCGGCGGAGGCGAGGGCGGCGCTTCGACCGCCGGCGCAGGGGCCTCCGGCTCGGGGGGGACGGGCGCGACGACGACGGGAGCGGCGACCGGGGCCGGCGGACTGACGTTGGCGCAGGCGCTCAGCAGCGCGGGCAAAAGGGCAAACAGCAAACGGGACGGTTTCACGGTGCGCGGGACGGTGCGGAATCAAACCGTGAAGGTTAGGCTATCTTGCTGTCATCGGCAATCGCGCTCAGAGGTTCTGGTAACGATTCACGATTTGCTTGTAGGCGCCGCTTTTTTGTATCGCGCGCAAGCCCAGGTTGAACTCGTCCTTCAGGGGGGCGCTACGGAAGGCCATCCGGTACACGGTGGGGGCGAACAGCCGGTGAATGTCCACCGGCGCGGTTTTTTCCTTGAACTGGGTGGCGAGCTTGTGGTTCATCCAGGCGAAGATGTTGCGGTCGGCCACCACCACGTCCACGGAGCCGCGGTACAGCAGCCGGTTTTGATCCACCTGATTGGCGGTTTCCGCGTAGTTGGGATTGCTTCGGGCCATGTCCTTGAAGGCTTCGCCCAGGTATTGCCTGGCCAGGGAAAAGGCCAGCACCCGATAGGCGCCCAACTCCTTGGCTTGGTGCAGCTGGATGCGGCGGCTGCTGAGGGTGATGGCCACATCCTCGTAGCTGATGTAGACGTCGGAATACTCGGCTTGCAATCCGGCCTGCTCGCCCACGGTGGCCACCGCGTCGATGTCCTTGTTCTTCAGCGCCATCGGCAGCCGGGGTTGGGAAAAGAAAACCGGTTCTATCCGGTAGCCGCGCTCTTGCAAGGCGGCGCGCACGATCTCCACTTCAAGCCCGCTCTTGCCGCCCTCCATCACATAGGGCTCCAGCGATTCGCCAAAGGCCACCTTGACGATCTTGGCGGCGTGGGCGTTGGCGGCGAGGGCCAGCAGCAAGCTGCCAAGTAACAGTAATCTCCCCATCGGCTTGCCTTCTCGACTTCCTCGCTTCGGGCCCGCGCAGTGGAAACCGTGCTGTCCGGGCGATAGGTTGCGCATCAGATAAGGAATGTATTTTGCGCGTACGCCGCCGGCGCTGACAAGCGCTCCGCCGCCGTGCGGCTCAGTCCGTCAGATAGGGCAGGGGATCGACCGCCGAAGAGCGGACGCGCAGTTCAAAGTGCAGCTTGACCCGGGTGGTGCCGGAACTGCCCATGGTGGCGATGGTGTCGCCGGCCTTGACCGCTTGCCCTTCCTTGACCAGCAAGGACTGATTGTGAGCATAGACGGTGAGGTGGGCATTGTCATGCTGGATGATCAATAGATTGCCGTAACTGCGGATGCCTTTGCCGGAGTAGGTGACCTTGCCGCCGGCCGCCGCGCGGATGGGGGCGCCCGCCTCGCCGGCGATGTCGATGCCCTTGCTGCCCTGGCCGTTGAACTTGGCGATGACGGGGCCCTTGGCCGGCCAGACCAGCTTGATATTGGCCGTCGGCCGAGGCGCGGGCTTGCTGGGCTCGGAGGCGGAAGGCTTGGCCGCGGGCCGGCTGGGCTGCGGACGGCCGGGCTTGGCGGAGGCTTGCGCGGAGCCGCCGGGGGGCGATACGCGCAGCAATTGCCCTGCATTGATGCTGCCCGGGTCTTTCAGCCCGTTCCAGCGCACCAGGTTCGCCACGCTGACCCGGTGGTTCTGGGCAATGCGAAACAGGGTGTCTCCCGGTTTGACGCGGTAAAAGCCGGCGGACTCCACCGCGGCGGGTTGCGAGGTGCTGGCGCAGGCGGCAAGCAGCAGGGACAGGGAGCTGGAAATAAGGCGGACGCGCAAGGACATGGCGCCGATTTTAGCATCGCAGCCCGCGGCTGCGCGGTTTCTGTGCGCAAACGCCGGCGGCTGGACTAAAAATCATGTTAAGGACTGTGACGGGCATGGGCATCGGGCGGAGGTGCGGGATGAAACTGGGGTGGGCGATAAGCGGCTTGTGGTGCATGGCGGCGTTGGCGGCGGAGCCGTCGACGCTCTCCGTCTACAGCGTGGAGTATCCGCCGCTGGTGTTGAAAGGAGAGGGCGGCAAATTGAGCGGCATCGCCACGGAGGCGGTGGCCCAGGCGCTGCAATTGGCCGGCTTGAGTGCGCGCATGCCGGAGATCCCCTGGAAGCGCGCCCAAATGCAGGTGCAGCAAGACGCGGACAGTTGTCTGACGCCTTTTACCCGCTCCCCGGAGAGAGAGAAAATGTATCGCTGGGTGGGGCTGGTGATGGAAAGCAAGCAATCCTTGTTCATCAATACGCATCATCCCGTGGTCTTGAACTCGCTGGACGACGCCAAGGGCAAGCGCGTCGTGGTGCTGCTGGGCTCCTCGTTGGCGGAGTATCTGAAAAAAAACAATATAGGGTATTCGGTCAGGCCTACGCCGGAGGAGGCCGAGCGCGAACTGGCGGCGGGCGTGGCGGACATCTGGGCGGTGCATGACGTGGTGGCCAACTACACCATCAAACAGGTGGGCACGCCGACGGACAGCATCCGCGAGGCCTTGCAGGTGCAAACCACCAGCATTTATCTAGCCTGCAGTCCGAAAATGTCGGATGCGACCGCGCTGAGGCTGAGCAGGGCGTTTCAGCAATTGCGCGAAAGCGGGAAGCTGGAAAAAATCATCGCCAAATATTTGAAGTGACGATAGTTGTCGTGCGGTATTTTATGGTGACAGTGTTGGTTCGTATTAATTTATCAAGGTTACAGTATCTTGGAAAAACGCATTGAACTGTCACTGATGGCTGTGAAATGGCTGGGCTAGAATGGTGCCAGTTTTTGAGTCGCCGCGGATCCGGCGGCGCAATGGTGATTCTTTTGTCATCCCTGGACAAGGACAGTCATGAACCGAACCTACTTAGCCCACCTGGAAGCCACGCTGGCGCAGATTCGCGCCGACGGTTTTGAAAAGCCCGAGCGCGTGATCGCCACGCCGCAGCGCGCGGACATCGCCTTGAGCAACGGCAGCAATGTGCTGAATTTCTGCGCCAACAACTACCTGGGCCTGGCCGACGACCCGCGCCTGATCGAGGCGGCGAAGAAGGGCATGGACGACTTCGGCTACGGCTGCGCCTCGGTCCGCTTCATCTGCGGCACCCAGCAAGTGCACAAGGACCTGGAGCAGGCGATTTCCGGCTTTCTGGGCACCGACGACACCATTCTGTATTCCAGCTGCTTCGACGCCAACGGCGGCGTGTTCGAAACCCTGCTGGGCGAAGAAGATGCGGTGATTTCCGATGAGCTCAATCACGCGTCCATCATCGACGGCGTGCGCCTGTCCAAGGCCAAGCGCTTCCGTTACAAGAACAACGACATGGCCGATCTGGAGGCGCAGCTGGTCGCCGCCGAGCAGGCCGGCGCGCGCTTCAAGCTGATCGTCACCGATGGCGTGTTCTCCATGGACGGCATCATCGCCGATCTGAAAACCCTGTGCGAAGTGGCCGAACGCCACGGTGCGCTGGTGATGGTGGACGATTCCCACGCCGTCGGCTTCATCGGCGACAGCGGCGCCGGCACGCCGGAGCTGTGCGGCGTGGCCGATCGCATCGACATCTACACCGGCACCCTGGGCAAGGCCCTGGGCGGCGCGTCCGGCGGCTATGTGTCCGGCCGCAAAGCCGTCATCGATCTGCTGCGTCAGCGTTCGCGTCCGTATCTGTTCTCCAACACCCTGGCCCCGGCCATCGCCGCCGCCAGCCTGGAAGTGCTGAACATCCTCAAGGGCGGGGAAGGCGCGGAGCTGCGCGCCAAGGTGCGCCGCAACGCCGAAGTGTTCCGCCAGGAAATGAGCGCGGCCGGCTTCACCCTGGTGCCGGGCCAGCATCCCATCGTGCCGGTGATGCTGGGCGATGCGCGGCTGGCGGGCGAGATGGCGGCCAAGCTGTTGGAAGAGGGCGTGTACGTGATCGGCTTCTCCTTCCCGGTGGTGCCCAAGGGCAAGGCGCGCATCCGCACCCAGATGTCGGCGCGCCACAGCGAAGAACAGGTTAGGCTGGCGGTGGCGGCTTTCATCAAAGTGGGCCGCGAGCTCGGCGTGATCTGAGGCGTAGCGCCGCGCGCCCAAGAGGGCGCCGCGGCGGATAGGAACAGCAATGAAAGCATTATCCAAACTGAAGGCCGAGCGCGGCCTGTGGATGACCGATGTGGCCAAGCCGGAAATCGGCCACAACGATCTATTGATCCGTATTCGCAAGACCGCGATCTGCGGAACGGACATTCATATCTGGAACTGGGACGATTGGGCGCAAAAAACCATCCCGGTGCCGATGCACGTCGGCCATGAATACGTCGGCGTGATCGAGGACATCGGCTCGGAAGTGCAGGGCTTCAGCATTGGCCAGCGCGTGTCGGGCGAAGGACACATCACCTGTGGCCATTGCCGCAACTGTCGCGCCGGCCGCCGCCACCTGTGCCGCAACACCTTCGGCGTGGGCGTCAATCGCGAGGGCGCGTTCGCCGAGTATCTGGTGATTCCGGCCTTCAACGCCTTCCCGATTCCGGACGACATTTCCGACGATCTGGCGTCCATCTTCGACCCCTTCGGCAACGCGGTGCACACCGCGCTCAGCTTCAACCTGGTGGGCGAGGACGTGTTGATCACCGGCGCGGGTCCGATCGGCATCATGGCGGTGGCGATTGCGCGCCATGTCGGCGCGCGCCACGTGGTGATCACCGACGTCAACGAATACCGCTTGGAACTGGCGCGCAAAATGGGCGCGACCCGCGCGGTGAACGTGGCCAAGCAGGACCTCAAGCAAGTGATGGCCGAATTGCACATGAGCGAGGGCTTCGACGTCGGCCTGGAAATGTCCGGCAATCCGCAGGCCTTCCGTCAGATGCTGGACACCATGAACCACGGCGGCAAAGTGGCCTTGCTGGGGATTCCCCCGGCCGACACCGCCATCGATTGGAACCACGTCATCTTCAAGGGCCTGGAAATCAAGGGCATCTACGGCCGCGAAATGTTCGAGACCTGGTACAAGATGGTGGCCCTGATCCAGTCCGGTCTGGACATCACCCCCATCATCACCCACCACTTCCCGGTGGCGGAGTTCCAGCAGGGCTTTGACGCCATGTTGTCCGGCCAGAGCGGCAAGGTGATTCTGGACTGGAGTTGACGGCCGGAAAGGATTGGACGCATCAACCCTCTTCGCCGGCGAAGAGGGTTTTTCACATGGGGGACGCGGCTTGAGTCTGCTTTGAGATTGTTTGAGTCTTGAGGGGCGGGCGGCGAGAATGCGCTGACAAAAGGGATGGGGCGGAGGGCCGCTGGCCGGTCTTCGCGGCTTGGGCCGCGCCGCGCGCGGCGGTGCGTTCTGTTCCGATTGTTTGAGTGAGTTCAGAGCTTGCCCTCTCCGCATTGCGGAGAGGGATTTTTTTATTTCGTCTTATTGTCCGGCGGGCGCCAGCAAGGGCGCATAACCCAGGCCGCGCAACTTCTCCATGGTTTCGTCGGCTTCGGCGCGGCTCTTGAACGGGCCGACCTGCACGCGGGTGACGGTGTGGGCCGGGATGCCGTGCTGTTTCAGCTCTTTCACCAGCTTTTCGGCGTTGCCGATGCTGGAGAACAGGCCCAGCTGGACTTGATAACCGATGGAGCTGCCGGCCGGCTTGGCCTTGACCGGGGCCTCCTTGACCGGCGCGACGGGCTTGTCCGCCGCGATGGCGGCGGCGGGCGGGGCGGCTTTGACGGCTTCGGCCGGCGCGGCTTTGGCGGCTGCCGTCTGCGGCGGAGCCGCTGCGGCGCTTGGCGCGGGAGGCGCTTTCGCCGCCGCGCGCTCGTGCGCCGGTGCCGGCGCGGCGGCATGGACCGGCGGGCGGTTGTTGACCACGGCCGGAGTCTTGTCCAGGTCCGGGCTGGCCGGGCTGGCTACGCTGGGCGCTTGCGGCGCGCCGGCGGGCTCCGTCGCGGGCGCGCTGCTTTCCGCCGTCGGCGCGCTGGCGGGCGCGGGCGCCGGCGGCGCTTCCGCCGGGGCGGAGGCGGGCTTGATGATCTTGCCGGAGCTGGGGCTCTGGCTGCTGGCGGTCATTTCCACCTTGGGTTTGTTGAAACTGTCGGTCAGCGGAATGGCGGCCAGCGCCACGGCGACCAGGCCGCCGGCGATCAGCAAACGCTTTTTCAGTTTGCTGTTGAGTTCGGCCTCGCCGCCGGTCTTGTCGGGGTCTTGTTGATTTTGTTCGCGCATGGTCCGTGAGACTTGAGAAATGTGCAGCACATGGTTGAAAACACTGCTAAAATATCGGGTTCGTCAAAATTGGGTAACCCGAGTGGCTGCATAATACTCAAGTTTAGCCACTTGTCTTGATGTTTGGGAGAATTTATATGGCAATTGAACGCACCTTGTCCATCGTTAAGCCGGACGCCGTTGGTAAAAACGTCATCGGCAAAATCTACGATCGTTTCGAATCCGCCGGCCTGAAAATCGTGGCCGCCAAGATGAAGCAACTGTCCCGCGCCGAAGCCGAAGGCTTCTACGCCGTGCACAAAGAACGTCCGTTCTTCAAGGACCTGGTTGACTTCATGGTGTCCGGCCCGGTGATGATCCAGGCGCTGGAAGGCGAGAACGCCGTGCTGAAAAACCGCGAACTGATGGGCGCGACCGATCCGAAGAAGGCTGAAGCCGGCACCATCCGCGCCGATTTCGCCGACTCCATCGACGCCAACGCCGTTCATGGTTCCGACAGCGCGGAAAACGCCGCGATCGAAGTGGCTTATTTCTTTGCTGCATCCGAGATCAGCGCCCGCTAATCTCTAAAGAGTACTCCGTTGTTTGCGGAGCCCGTCGTCATGGACGGGCTCCGTCTAAAAGGCGGTCGTCCACACCGCCTTTGCTTTATCCCGAGGAATGCATGAAAACCAACCTGCTCGACTTCAATCTGGACCAGCTGACCCGGCATTTCGCCGAAATGGGCGAGAAACCGTTTCGCGCCAAGCAAGTGATGCGCTGGATGCACCAGATGGCGGAAGCCGACTTCGACGCGATGACCGATCTGGCCAAGAGCCTGCGCGCCAAGCTGCATGAGCGCGCCGAAGTGAAGGTCCCCTCGCTGATGACCGGGCAGGCGTCCAGTGATGGCACCCGCAAGTGGCTGCTCGACGTAGGCACCGGCAACGGCGTCGAAACCGTCTTCATCCCGGAAGATGAACGCGGCACCTTGTGCGTGTCATCCCAGGTAGGCTGTGCGCTGGAGTGCACGTTCTGCTCCACCGGCCGCCAGGGCTTCAACCGCAATCTGTCCACCGCGGAAATCATCGGTCAGCTTTGGTGGGCCAATAAGGCGATGGGCGTTACGCCCAAGAACGAACGCGTGGTGTCCAATGTGGTAATGATGGGCATGGGCGAGCCGCTGGCCAACTTCGACAATGTGGTCAGCGCGATGCAGATCATGCTGGATGACCACGGCTACGGCTTGTCCCGCAGACGCGTGACCCTGTCCACTTCCGGCCTGGTGCCGCAGATGGACAGGCTGCGCGAAGAATGCCCGGTGGCGCTGGCGGTGTCGCTGCACGCGCCCAATGACGCCATTCGCGACGTGATTGTGCCTATAAACAAGAAATACCCGCTGGCGCAGCTGATGGCGGCCTGTCAGCGCTATCTGGAAAAGGCGCCGCGCGACTTCATCACTTTCGAGTACGTGATGCTTGACGGTGTCAACGATAGGCCGGAACATGCTCGCCAACTGCTGGAACTGGTGCGGGACGTGCCGTGCAAGTTCAATCTGATACCGTTCAATCCGTTCCCGAACTCGGGTTACGAGCGTTCCAGCAATAATGCGATTCGAGCGTTCCGCGAAATTCTGCAGGAGCGCGGTTACGTGGTGACGGTGCGGAAAACGCGCGGGGACGACATCGACGCCGCCTGTGGCCAGCTGGCCGGCCAGGTGATGGACAAAACCCGCCGTCAAGCCAAATGGATGCAGCTCGTAGAGGACAATAAGCAATGACGATACGGCAAATGGGGTTGATGGCCTGCTTATGGATGGCTGTGAGTTCAACCGCATTTGCCGCCGATCCCGAAACGTCGCGCGAGCTGGCGACGATACGCAGCCAGCTGGCGATCGAATACGCCAAGATCGGCAACTACAAAGTGGCGCTGGAAACGGCGGATCTGGCCGTCGCCGCGGACCCGGCCTATGTCCCGGCCTATGTGTCCCGTGCCTATGTTTTGACCCAGCTGCGCGAAGAAGGGCCCGCCGAAGCCAATTACCGCAAAGCCCTGCAACTGGATCCAAACAACCCGGAAGCGAACAATAATTACGGTTTGTTTCTGTGCGACCGAAACCGGCTGCAGGATTCTTTGTCCTATTTTCAGAAAGCGCTGGCCAACCCGCTGTATGATTCGCCTCAGACGGCTTATTTGAACCTGGGGCATTGCAGCGCCAAGGCCGGCAATCAAGAGCAGGCCAATGATTACTTGCTGGCGGCGCTGCGCGCCGCGCCCAATTTCGCGCCCGCGTTGCGGGAATTAGCACAGTTGCATCTTGGGCTGGGTAATGCCAAATTGGCTGCTTTCTATTTCGAACGGATGGGCAAGGGCGCGGCGCTGCAAGCCGACGACCTGTGGCTTGGCGTGCAGATCGGGCGCAAAAGCGGCAACAGGGCGTTGGAGAGCGAATGTTCCGTCGCGCTCAAGAACCGCTATCCGGATTCCAAAGAAACACAACTGCTGTTGAGTGGAAGCTGAGGATGGAGCAACAATTCGAACAACAGGGACAACCGACGGGTTCCAGCGTCGGCGCCCGGCTGAAAGCCGCCCGAGAGGCGGCAGGCATGGGCTTGGGGGAAGTCGCGGATAGGCTGAAACTGTCGATGCGGCAGCTGGAGGCGATAGAACGCGACGATTTCACAATCTTGCCGGGCGCGACCTTCGTGCGCGGCTTTGTCCGTAATTACGCCCGCTTTTTGCAGATTGACCCCGAACCGTTGATGCATGCGCTGGACAGGCAGTTTCCTTCCGCGGTCAACGACGTGGCCAATCTGGTGCGCGACGGCGCGCACGAGGCGCCCGGGCATTCCGGCGAGACGCCTGCGTCGGACGAGGGCGGATCTTCCGGCAAATGGATCGTAGGCTTGCTGGTGGTGGCGGCGCTGGGCGGCGGCGTGGCGTGGCTGGCCAGCAGCCGTGGCGGCGAAGGCCGGGCGGCCGCGGACGCGTCCGCAGCCATGGCGACCGAACTGTCTTCGGCGCCGACGGGCGAGGCTTCCGTTCCCGCCGCCTTCGTCGCGGAGACGCCCGCCTCGGCGCCGGCTGTCGCTCCGGCCTCCGCGCCGCAGCCGGTCAAGGCGGCCAGCGTGGCCAGCGCCCCGGTCCTGTCGGCGCCGCCGCTCGCCAAACCGCAGGCCAGCGCCGCCGTGGCGGCGGCCAGTGGCAAGCTGGTGTTGACGGTCAAGGAGGCGGAAGCCTGGGTGTCGGTGGTGGACGCCACCGGCAAGAAGCTGGTGTTCCAGACCTTGCAGCCGGGCAGCACCCAGGAAGCGGTCGGCACGCCGCCGTTCAAACTGGTGATCGGCAACGCCTCGCAAGTGGCGGTGAATTTCAATGGCCAAGCGGTGGACCTCACGGACAAGATCCGCGGCACCACGGCAAAGCTGGAACTCAAGTAATTCAAGGTAGCGAATGGATAGCGTGAACATCGCGCGACGCCCCACCCTGCAGGCTAGGGTGGGGCATGTCATTGTAGGATCGGACGCTCCGGTGGTGGTGCAGTCCATGACCAACACCGACACCGCGGACGCGGCGGCCACGGTGCGCCAAGTGCTGGAGCTGGCGGAAGCCGGCTCGGAGCTGGTGCGCATCACCGTCAACTCGCCGGAGGCGGCGGCCAAGGTGGCGGAAATCCGCCAACGGCTGGACGATGCCGGCTGTGCCGTTCCCTTGGTCGGCGATTTCCATTTCAACGGCGATCGCCTGCTGAAGGAATATCCCGATTGCGCGCGCGCGCTGGCCAAATACCGGATCAATCCGGGCAATGTGGGCAAGGGCGCCAAGGGCGACGACAAATTCGCCTTCATGATCCGCACCGCCATCGAATACGGCAAGCCGGTGCGCATCGGCGTCAACTGGGGCAGCCTGGATCAGGCTTTGCTGGCCAGAATGATGGACGCCAACAACCGCGTCGCCCAGCCGCTGCCCTTGGAGCGGCTGATGCGCGAAGCCTTGATCGTTTCCGCGCTGGAGTCCGCCGACAAGGCGATGGAACTGGGGCTGCCGGCCGAGCAGATCCTGCTGTCCTGCAAAGTCAGCAATGTGCAGGACCTGATCACCGTGTACCGCGATCTGGGCAGCCGCTGCGATTTCCCGCTGCACCTGGGCCTGACCGAGGCCGGCATGGGCTCCAAGGGCATCGTCGCCTCCAGCGCCGCGTTGGCGATCTTGCTGCAGCAAGGCATAGGCGACACCATCCGCATCTCGCTGACGCCGCAGCCGGGCGAGGCGCGCACCAAGGAAGTGGTGGTGGCGCAGGAGTTGCTGCAGACCATGGGCCTGCGCAGCTTTACCCCGCTGGTGACCGCTTGTCCGGGCTGCGGCCGCACCACCAGCACCTTCTTCCAGGAGCTGGCGGATCAGATTCAGACGTATCTGCGCACGCAGATGCCG
Organism: Chromobacterium sp. HL1; assembly: GCF_057418835.1. Taxonomy (NCBI): domain Bacteria; kingdom Pseudomonadati; phylum Pseudomonadota; class Betaproteobacteria; order Neisseriales; family Chromobacteriaceae; genus Chromobacterium; species Chromobacterium sp. HL1. Next base: position 3,428,234 of record NZ_CP162399.1, on the reverse strand, counting down.
GTATGGCGTTTGCAATACCCGGGCGTGGAAGACATGAAGGTGGCGGTGATGGGCTGCGTGGTCAACGGCCCGGGGGAGAGCAAGCTGGCCGATATCGGCATCTCGCTGCCCGGCACCGGCGAAGTGCCGGTGGCGCCGGTTTACGTCGATGGTCAAAAGGATGTTACCCTCAAGGGCGACAACATCGCCTCCGAGTTCACGGCCTTGGTTGATCGCTATGTGCAAAGCCGTTACGGCGAAGGCGGCGCCAAGCGCCGCGAGGGCGGGAGCCGCACCATTCCGATTCGTCCGGTAGGCGTTTGAGCGCGTTTGGCGCAATGACCGGGCACTGATTCAAGCGATACACAAGAAAACAAGCAATGGCTCAAAAATATCAAGCGGTCAAAGGCATGAATGACGTGCTGCCGGCCGAGTCCTATCAGTGGGAGTTCTTTGAAGGCAAGCTGCGCGAACTGCTGGCCGACTACGGCTATCAGAATATCCGCACCCCCATCGTCGAAACCACGCCGCTGTTCGTCCGCGCCATCGGCGAAGTCACCGACGTGGTGGAGAAGGAGATGTACACCTTCATCGACAGCCTGAACGGCGACAGCCTGACGCTGCGGCCCGAAGGCACCGCCGGCACCCTGCGCGCGGTGGTCGAGCACAACCTTCTGTACAATGCCACCCAGAAACTGTGGTACATGGGGCCGATGTTCCGCCATGAGCGTCCGCAGAAGGGCCGCTATCGTCAGTTCCACCAGATGGGCGTGGAAGCGCTGGGCTTCGCCGGCCCGGATATCGACGCCGAAATCATCGCGATGACCGCCGATCTGTGGCGTCGCCTGGGCCTGTCCCAGTATGTGCGCCTGGAAATCAATTCTCTGGGCAACCAGGAAGAGCGCGCCGCGCACCGTCAGGCGCTGATCGCCTATCTGGAACGGCATGTGGACATCCTGGACGAAGACGGTAAGCGCCGGATGTACAGCAATCCGCTGCGGGTGCTGGACACCAAGAACCCGGCGCTGCAGCAGATGGCCGACGAAGCGCCCAAGCTGTCCGACTACCTGGGCGAGGCGTCCCGCGCGCATTACGAAGGCTGGAAGGCGATGATCCGCGAACTGGGCGTCGACTTCGTGGAGAATCCGCGTCTGGTGCGCGGGCTCGACTACTACAACCAGTCGGTGTTCGAATGGGTGACCAGCGAGCTGGGCGCCCAAGGCACGATTTGCGCCGGCGGCCGCTATGACGGCCTGATCGAGCAACTGGGCGGCAAGCCCGCGGCCGGCATCGGCTTCGGCATGGGCCTGGAGCGCGTGGTGCTGCTATTGCAGGACAAGCAGCTCTTGCCGGCGCAACGCAGCGTCGACGTCTACCTGGTGAACCAGGGCGCGGGCGCGGGGCTGTACGCGATGAAGCTGGCGCAGACTTTGCGCGCCGCCGGCCTGTCGGTGGTGCAGCACTTGGGCGAAGGCAGCTTCAAGTCGCAAATGAAAAAAGCCGACGGCTGCGGCGCGCAGTTCGCCGTCATCGTTGGCGAAGATGAAATAAAAACGGGTCAGGCGGTGATCAAGGCGCTGCGCGCCGAGATGGACCAACACACTGTGGCGGCGGAAGCGGTGGCCGCCACGCTGATCTCATTGAAAGCTTAAGGGAGAGGGGCGCAATGGCGTTCGACTTGCAGGAACAGGAACAGATTGATTCGATCAAGGCCTTCTGGCAGCAGTGGGGCAAGCTGATCGCCGGCGTGCTGGCGGCGTCCGCCATTGCCTATCTGGGCTTCAAGGGCTACCGCTATTACCAGGAGCAGCAGGCGCAGAAAGCCGCGGCCGCTTACGAGAACATCGACGCGGCGGTGGCGTCCAAGGACATCGCCAAGCTGAAGTCCGCAGTGACGCTGTTGCAGAACGACTTCGGCTCTTCGGCCTACGCCACCCGCGGCTCGCTGATTCTGGCCAAGGCCGCCTTCGACAAGAACGAGCTCGCGCTGGCCAAGAGCCAGCTGGAATGGGTGCTGGCCAATAGCAAGGACGAATCGGTAAGCGCCATCGCCCGACTGCGTCTGGCCTCCCTGTTGCTGGACCAGAAAACCTACGATGCGGCGATCGCCGAACTGAACAAGGCGCATCCGGCCGGCTTCGACGCGCTGTTCCTGGATTTGAAGGGCGACGTGCTGGTTGCCAAGGGCGACGCCGCCGCCGCGCGCGACGCCTATAAATCCGCTTTGGCCAAACTGGTGGGCGATTCCCCGAATCGCCAGTTCATCCAGACCAAACTCGACGCGCTGGGAGGCTGATCGCATGCGCCGCCAATTGTTGCTGACCGCTGTGCTGTCCTCCTCCTTGCTGGCCGGCTGCGCCAGCTGGTTTGAAAGTAATACCCAGTTCAAGCCCACCCCGCTCGCCGCGATCAAGCCCTTGCAAGGGCTGGAGGTCAAATGGACGGCAGGACAGGCCGCGCCGGCCGCCGGCTTCCTGCCGGTCTACGCCAACGGCCTGGTGGTGAGCGCCGACGCCGACGGCCGCGTGCGCAGCATCGACGCCCTCAGCGGCCGCGTCAGCGCGGACGTGGATCTGAAGCGCAAGCTGAGCGCTGGCGTCGCCGTGGCCGGCGACATGGTGCTGGTGGGCACCCAGGATGCCAAGTTGCTGGCGGTGGAACGCGCCAGCGGCAAAGTGCTGTGGCAGCAGCCGCTGACCAGCCTGATGCTGGAGGCGCCGCAAGTGGCCGGCGATATGGTGCTGGTGCGCACCAACGACGCGCGCCTGACCGGCTTCTCCCTGAGCGAAGGCGGCAAGCAGCTGTGGTCCAGCGGCAATGTGCTGCCGCAGCTGACCGTGCGCAACAACGGCTCGATGCAGGCGGTGGGCAAGGAGGCGGTGATGGTGGGGCAGGCCGGCGGCCGCCTGGACATCGTCAACCCGCAAACCGGCAACGCTTTGTGGCAGGGCGCGGTGGCCAACCCCCGCGGCGCCACCGAGCTGGAGCGGATGACCGACGTGACTTCGCGGCCGGTCTTCGACGCCGGCCAGGTGTGCGCGGTCGCCTATCAGGGGCGCGTGGCCTGCTTCGAAGCGCGTTCCGGCAATCTGTTGTGGGCGCGCGAAATCTCGTCCAGCCGCGGCCTGGCCGTGGACGGCCGCAATGTCTACGTCAGCGCGGAAGACGGTTCGGTCTGGGCGTTTGATCGCGGCACCGGCCGCAATATTTGGAAAACCGACGACCTGAAATATCGGGACGTCACCGGCCCCGCTCTGTTGGGCCGCTTTGTGCTGGTGGGAGATGGCGAAGGTTACGCCCATCTGCTATCCAATGAGAGCGGCAGCATCGTGGGCCGAGTCAAGGTCGGGCCCGCCCTGACCAATCAACCGGTGTCGCTGGGTTCGTCCGCCTTGATGCAAGGCAAGGACGGCCGTCTGGCGATGCTGACTTTGGGATAATAAAGCAGTACTCATGAAACCTACCGTAGCTCTGGTCGGCCGCCCCAATGTGGGCAAGTCGACCTTATTCAACCGGCTGACCCGCAGCCGCGACGCCCTGGTCGCCGACCAGCCCGGCCTGACGCGCGATCGCCACTATGGCCATGGCCGCGTGGGCGAAAAGCCGTATCTTGTGGTCGATACCGGCGGTTTCGAGCCGGTGGTGGACGAAGGCATTCTGTTCGAAATGGCCAAGCAGACGCTGCAGGCCGTGGACGAAGCCGATGCCGTGGTGTTCCTGGTGGACGGCCGCAACGGCCTGACGCCGCAAGACAAAATCATCGCCAATCGTCTGCGCCAGCTGCAGCGTCCGGTCTTCCTCGCCGTCAACAAGGCGGAAGGCATGCGGCACGCCATCGCCGGCGCCGAGTTCCACGAACTCGCGCTGGGCGAGCCGCTGGTGATCTCCGCCGCCCATGGCGACGGCGTGCGCGAATTGATGGAACTGGTGCTGGCGGACTTCCCGGAAGAAGTGGAAGAAGAAGCCTCGCGCCATCCCAAGTTCGCGGTGATCGGCCGGCCCAACGTCGGCAAGTCCACCCTGGTCAACGCCATCCTGGGCGAGGAGCGCGTCATCGCCTTCGACCAGGCCGGCACCACTCGCGACAGCATATATATTGATTTTGAGCGAGATGGCCATACCTACACCATCATTGACACCGCGGGCGTGCGTCGCCGGGCCAAGGTCAGCGAGATGCTTGAGAAGTTCTCGGTGATCAAGACCATGAAGGCGATCGAAGACGCCAACGTGGCGGTGCTGGTGCTGGACGCTCAACTGGACATTTCCGAGCAAGACGCCACCATCGCGGGTTTCGCGTTGGAAGCGGGCCGGGCGCTGGTGGTGGCGGTGAACAAATGGGACAACCTGGACGGGGAGCAAAAGGAAACGGTGCGCCGCGAGATCGCGCGCAAGCTGAACTTCCTGGATTTTGCAAAGTTCCATTACATCTCCGCCATTGAAGGCCGCGGCGTGGCAGACTTGTTCAAGTCCATCGACGAGGCCTACCGGGCGGCCATGGCCAAGCTGGCCACGCCCAAGCTGACCCGGGTGCTGCAAGTGGCGCTGGAGCGCCAGCAGCCGCCGCGTTCCGGTTTGATCCGCCCGAAAATGCGCTACGCGCACCAGGGCGGCCAGAACCCGCCCATCATCGTGGTGCACGGCAATGCGCTGGATGCGGTGCCGAACAGTTATACCCGCTATCTGGAACATACCTTCCGGAAAGTGTTCAAGCTGCAGGGCACGCCGCTGCGCGTACAGTACAAGTCTTCGGAGAATCCGTTCGACACCGACGACGGCAAGGAGAAGTCCCGAGCCAAGCCCAAGCCGATGTCCAAGATGCGCGGACGCGAAAAAGAAGTGCGTTACGGCAAGAGCGGCAAGGGCAGCAGCAGTAAAAAATAGTACGCCGGGATGTTTTCTGCTAATAATAAGCAGACAACCGGGCTGTAAGGTTCAGTTAATACAACAATCAACGATTCGGAGAATAACGAATGAGCTCTAAAGGGCAAATGTTACAAGACCCGTTCCTGAACATCCTGCGTAAGGAACATGTGCCGGTGTCCATCTACCTGGTCAACGGTATTAAACTTCAGGGTCAGGTAGAATCCTTTGACCAGTACGTGGTGCTGTTGAAAAACACGGTGACTCAGATGGTGTACAAACACGCCATTTCCACCGTCGTGCCCGCCCGTCCGGTCAATCTTCCCCATGAACACCCGGTGCAAAAGCAGGAGCAGCAAGACGCCTAAAGCGTTGCTGTGCTTGTGACCGGGCCGATCGGCCGCGCCAAACCGGCGCGGCTTGTCGGCCTTTTATCTTTTGCGCCCCAACTATGGTTTCCGAATAGTGTTTGATCGTCCCGACTTAGGCGACCAGGCGGTTCTGGTCTGCCTGGATTTTGGAGATGCCGATTACCAGGAAAACATCGCCGAGTGCGCCGAGCTGGTCAAGAGCGCCGGCGTAGAGGTGATGGGCGTGGTGCAGGGCAAGCGGCAGCGCCCGGACGCCGCGCTGTTCGCGGGCAAGGGCAAGGTCGAGGAAATCGGCCTGCTGGTGCGCGCCACCGATGCCAATGTAGTGATATTCAACCATGCTTTGGCGCCTGGCCAGGAGCGTAATCTGGAGCGGGCGCTGCAGTGTCGCGTCATCGACCGCAACAGCCTGATCCTGGACATCTTTGCCCAGCGCGCGCGCAGTCACGAAGGCAAGCTGCAAGTCGAACTGGCCCAGCTGTCGCATATGTCCACCCGCCTGGTGCGGGGCTGGACCCACTTGGAGCGCCAGAAGGGCGGCATAGGCTTGCGCGGCCCCGGCGAAACCCAGCTCGAAACCGACCGCCGGCTGCTCGGCATCCGCGTCAAGGCGCTGAAAGAGCGGCTGGCCCAGGTGCAAAAGCAGCGCAATACCCAGCGCAAGGGGCGCGGCCGGGCCGGCATCGCCTCGGTGTCCATCGTCGGTTACACCAACGCGGGCAAGTCCACCTTGTTCAACGCGCTGACCAAGGCGCGCATCTACGCGGCGGACCAATTGTTTGCCACGCTGGACACCACCAGCCGCAAGCTGTTCCTCAATCACCAGACATCCATCGTGATTTCGGATACTGTGGGCTTTATCCGCGATCTGCCGCACACCCTGGTGGCGGCGTTCCGCGCCACACTGGAGGAAACCGTGCGTGCGGATCTCCTGCTGCACGTGGTGGATGGCTCCAGCGATATGCGTGATGTGCAGATCGAGGAGGTCAACAAGGTGTTGGCCGAGATCGGCGCGGACGGCATTCCGCAGCTGCTGGTCTGGAACAAATGCGATCTGCGCGAGATGGAGCCGGAGATCGAGCGCGATGCGGCGGGCCGTCCGGTTTCGGTGCGGGTTTCGGCCCTGACCGGGGCCGGCCTGGAACTCTTGCGCGCGGCGATTGCCGAATGCGTGCATCCTTCCCAAAACAACCATAAAGACTATTACGAGCATGTCGCAGAATGACCCTAACCGAGGCCGCCGAGGCAATGAAGGGCCGCCGGACCTCGATGAAGTATTCCGCAACCTAAATCAGAAGCTGTCGCGGCTGCTGGGCGCCAAAGGCAGCGGCGCCGGCGGCAGTCCCGCGTCCGGCGTCAAACCGCCGTTCAAGGGCGGCGCCATCGCCGTGGTGGGCGTATTGGCGGCCTTGTGGCTGGCCAGCGGTTTCTACGTGGTGGACGCGCGCGAGCAAGGCGTGGTGCTGCGCCTGGGCAGCTTCAACCGGGTGACCGAGCCGGGCCTGCAATGGCACGCGCCGTTCCCGATTGAAAAGGTGGAGATCGTCAACCTGACCGAAGTGCGCAGCGTGGAAGTGGGCTACCGCAACACCGCCCAGACGCGAGTGGCGGAAGAGTCGCTGATGCTGACTTCGGACCAGAACATCATCGACGTCCAATTGTCGGTGCAGTACGACATCAAGGACGCGCGCGCCTTCCTGTTCAACAACGCCTCGCGCGAGCGGGACGCCAAGGACATCGTCAAGCAGGCGACCGAAACCGCGATTCGCGAAGTGGTGGGCCGCAACAAGGTCGACTTCGTGTTGAACGAAGGGCGGACGCAGATCGCGGTGGAAACCCAGAAACTGATTCAGGAAGTGCTGGATCGTTATTCGCTGGGCGTGCGCATCGCCAAGGTCAACATCAACGCGGTGCAGCCGCCCGAGCAGGTGCTGGCGGCCTTCGACGACGCGGTGAAGGCCGGTCAGGACAAGGACAAGCTGCGCAACGAAGGCCTGGCTTACGCCAACGAGGTGCTGCCCAAGGCCCAGGGCCTGGCCGCGCGCCTGCAGCAGGAGGCCGAAGCCTACGAGCAGAAAGTCGTTTCCCGCGCGGAAGGCGACGCTTCGCGCTTCAAGCAAGTGTTGTCTGAATACAACAAAGCGCCCAAGGTCATGCGCGATCGTCTGTATCTGGACATGATGCAGCAGATCATGAGCAGCACCACCAAGGTGGTGGTGGACCAGAAGGGCGGCAACAATCTCTTGTACCTGCCTTTGGACAAGCTGATCCAGCAGAGCAATCCGGGTGCTTCCGGCGCGGCGGCGCCCGCCGCCAGCGCGGTTCCGCAGCAGGCGGAGCCGGCTGCGCCGGCCGCTCAGGCCGGCAATGCCAAAGGGGGGCGGGACGTGACCCGCGGGCGTGATTTTTTTGGGGCGGAGCGATAAGCAATGGATAGACTGATTCCGACTGTAGTTGCCATAGCCGGTGTGCTATTTGTTGCCAGCCTGTCGCTGTTCACCGTGGATCAGCGCCAATACGCGCTGGTTTTCCAGTTTGGCGAAGTGGTGCGCATCATCAAGGAGCCGGGCATTCAGTTCAAAGTGCCGCTGCTGCAGAACGTGCGTTATTTCGATCGCCGCGTGCAGACCATCGACGCCGAGGCGCCGGAACTGTTCAACACCCGCGAGAAAAAGAACGTGTTGGTGGACAGCTTCGTCAAATGGCGCGTGGTGGACGTTGAGCAGTTTTACAAGAGCGTGGGTTCCGAGGCCGCCGCTGTGGCGCGTTTGAAACAGACCATCAATGACGGGTTGCGCGCGGAATTCGGCCAAAAGATGGTTGCCGACGTCATTTCCGGCAAGCGCGATCAGGTGATGGATACGGTTCGCAAGCGCGCGGACGCGGATGCGCGTAAAATAGGCGTACAAATTCTCGACGTGCGCTTAAAACGAGTCGATTTTCCGGATAAAATAAGCAGTTCGGTCTTCGATCGCATGCAGTCCGAGCGCCGCACCGTCGCCAGCCAGTTGCGCAGCGAGGGCGCCGCGGACGCGGAACGCATCCGCGCCGAAGCGGACAAGCAGCGCGAAGTGGTGCTGGCCGAAGCGTATCGTCAGGCTCAGGAGCTGAAGGGCAAGGGCGACGCGAAGGCGGCGGCGATTTACGCCGAGGCTTACGGCAAGAACCCGGACTTCTACGCTTTCTGGCGCAGCATGGACGCGTACAAGGAGTCGTTCAAGAACAAGAGCGACGTCCTGGTGCTAGAGCCGAGCAGCGAGTTCTTCAAGTACTTCAAGAACCCGCAGTCGGGAGCGGCCAAGGCCAAGTAAGCGGCCAAGGCAGGCGGAAGACGCCGCGCAAGACAATCGAGTATGGAACACTGGCCGGGGCGACCTGGCCAGTTTGCTGATAACAAGGCGGGACGCTTCCCGCCTTTTATTCTGTTGAAAAGAATCATGCGTAATTGGCTGTTACCGGAATACATCGCGGATATTCTGCCCGCCACCGCGCGCCAGGTGGAGTCCGCCAAGGCGGCGATGCTGGAAGGCTTTCGCGTGGCGGGCTACGAGTTGGTGCTGCCGCCGCTGATCGAGTACATCGATTCGCTGGTCAGCGAGGAAGACGCTTCGCTCGAGCTCAAGACCTTCAAGCTGGACGATCAGTTGTCCGGCCGGCAAATGGGCTTGCGCGCCGACATCACGCCCCAAGTGTCGCGCATAGACGCGCACTTGCTCGGCGAGCGCACCGGCGTGACCCGGCTGTGCTACGCCGGCAGCGTGGTGCATACCCGGCCGGACGGCCTGGCCGGCTCCCGCGAGCCGCTGCAAGTGGGGGCGGAGCTGTACGGCTACGCCGGCATCGAGGCCGACCTGGAAATCATTGAGTTGATGCTGGGCGCCTTGGAGCGCGCCGGCGTGTCCGGTCTGCGGCTGGACATCGGCCATATGGCGATTTATCGCGGCATCGCTTCCGCCGCCGGTTTGTCGGCGGAGGCCAGCCGGGCGTTGTTCGCCAAGCTGCAGAGCAAGGACGTGGCCAGCATCCGCGAGTTGGTCCGCGATGTGGCCGAACCGTACCGCAGCGCTTTTCTGGCTTTGCCGGAGCTCTATGGTCCGATCGAGGAGCTGGACCGGGCGCGTTCCCGTTTGCCGTCCTTGCCCGAGGTGGAGCTTGGCCTGATGCAGCTGTCCGCTGTGGCCAAGGCGCTGGAGGGCAGGGTGGCCCTGAGCTTCGACCTGACCGAACTGCGCGGCACGCAGTATCACAACGGCCTGCTGTTCGCCGCCTATGCTGAGGGCTGGGCCGAAGAGCTGGCGCGCGGCGGCCGCTACGACAATGTGGGTCGTCGTTTCGGCCGCGCCCGGCCGGCCACCGGCTTCAGCCTGGATTTGCGCGACCTGATCCGCATCCTGCCAGAGCAAGGCTCGGTCAGGGGCATCCGCCTGGCCGCCAAGCACTGGCCGCAGGCGCGGGCTGAAGTGGCCCGTCTGCGCGCAGCGGGCGAAATGGTGGTGATTGATTATCTGGGCGAGTCCGCCCAGGCCTTGAATTGCGATCGCGAGCTGACTTCGGACGGCTCGGATTGGCATGTGGTTTCATTTAACTGATTTTTGAATCTGACTGAAGAAGAGGTTTTTTCCAATGTCCAAGAACGTTGTCGTGATCGGTACCCAGTGGGGTGATGAAGGCAAGGGCAAGATCGTTGACTGGCTGACCGACCACGCGCGTGCCGTGGTTCGCTTCCAGGGCGGCCACAACGCGGGGCACACTCTGGTGGTGGGCGGCAAGAAAACCGTGCTGCGCCTGATTCCGTCCGGCATTCTGCGTGACGATGTCGAGTGCTTCATCGGCAATGGCGTGGTGTTGTCTCCGGAAGCCTTGCTCAAAGAGATCGACGAGCTGGAAACTGCCGGCGTGAATGTCGCCGCCCGCCTGAAGATTTCCGAAGGCTGCCCGCTGATCCTGCCTTACCACGTCGCTCTGGACCAGGCGCGTGAAGCCGCCAAGGGCGCAGGCAAGATCGGCACCACCGGCCGCGGCATCGGCCCCTGCTATGAAGACAAGGTGGCGCGCCGCGCCTTGAAGGTGATCGACCTGTTCGATACCGCCCGCTTTGCCGAGAAGCTGAAGGAAAACGTCGAATACTACAACTTCATGCTGACCCAGCTGTTCCAGGCCGAGCCGGTGAGTTTCGACGTCATTCTGGCCGATACCCTGAAACTGGCCGAGCGCATCAAGCCCATGGTGGCCGATGTGTCCCGCACCCTGTACGATATGAACCAGGCGGGCATTCCGCTGCTGTTCGAAGGCGCGCAAGGCACGCTGCTGGACATCGACCACGGCACTTATCCGTACGTGACGTCGTCCAACTGCGTGGCCGGCGCCGCAGCGCCGGGCGCCGGCGTGGCTCCGCAAATGCTCAACTACGTGCTGGGCATCGTTAAGGGCTACACCACCCGCGTGGGTTCCGGTCCGTTCCCGACCGAGCAGGAAAACGAGATCGGCATGTTCCTGGCCAAGCGCGGCAACGAGTTCGGCTCGGTGACCGGCCGTCCGCGTCGCTGTGGCTGGTTCGACGCCGCCGCGCTCAAGCGCTCTATCCAGATCAACGGCGTGTCCGGTCTGTGCGTGACTAAACTGGACGTGATGGACGGCCTGGAAGAGATCAAGCTGTGCGTGGGCTATACCCTGGACGGCGAGAAAGTGGACATCCTGCCGTTTGGTTCCGACGCGGTCAGCCAGTGCGTGCCGGTTTATGAAACCATGCCGGGCTGGACCGAAAGCACGTTCGGCGCCAAGCGCTGGGAAGACCTGCCGGCCAACGCTCAGGCTTATCTGACCCGCATCGCCGAAGTGTGCGGCGCGCCGGTGGACATTATCTCCACTGGTCCGGACCGCGAAGAAACCATCGTGATGCGTCATCCTTTCGGTCTGTAAGCCCGATTCGACCCATCGATGGAAACCCGCCTGCAAGGCGGGTTTTTTCATGCCCGCGGCGGGCGTAGACTGTTGGATTCTGGTTTCCGAAGGCAATATAAATGCAGCCATTGAATGTCGCCTTGGTGGGCTACGGCTACGCCGGCAAGACTTTTCACGCGCCCTTGATCGCCGCTGTGCCCGAGTTGCGGCTGGCGGCCGTGGTCAGCAGCCGGCCGGACGCGGTGCGGGCCGATTGGCCGCAAGTGCCGGTGTTGGCCGATTTGGAGCGGGCTCTGGCCGATCCGGCTATCGATATGCTCGTTATCGCCAGTCCCAACCAACTGCATTATCCGCAGGCGCGCGCGAGCTTGAAGGCCGGCAAGCACGTGGTGGTGGACAAGCCGTTCACGGTGACGCAGGCGGAGGCGAGGGAGTTGTGCCTGATGGCGGAGCGGCCGGGCGGCCCGCTGTTGTCGGTATTCCACAATCGGCGCTGGGACGCGGACTTTCTGGCGCTCAAGGCCTTGCTGGCCAGCGGCGAGTTGGGGCCGCTCAGCCATTTCGAGTCCCACTTCGATCGTTACCGGCCGCAGGTGCGCGCGCGCTGGCGCGAACAGGACCAGCCGGGCGCGGGGCTGTGGTACGACCTGGGGCCGCATCTGCTGGATCAGGTTCTGCAGTTGCTGGGCTGGCCGCAGACGATTTATGCGAGCTTGTCCAAACAAAGGGTCGGCGCGCGGGCGACGGATTACTTTCACGTTCAGCTGGGATATGGAGAGTGTCAGGCGGTCTTGCATGCCTCTTGCCTGGTCAGCGGCGGCGCTCCGCGCTTTAGTCTGCACGGCGGGCTCGCGAGCTACGTCAAGTTCGGCCTGGACGGCCAGGAGGAGTGCTTGAAGCGGGGCGGCCGCCCCGGCGAGGCAGGCTGGGGCGCGGACCTTGCGCCCGGCGTCTTGTACCGCCAGCGGGACGATGAAGCCCTCAGCGAAACTCGGCCGTCCCCTTCGGGCGATTATCGAGATTATTACCGGGCGGTGGCGCTTGCCGCGCGGGGCTTGGGCGCCAACCCGGTGACGGCGCGGGAGGCGTGTCAGGTGATGGCCTTGCTGGAGTTGGGGGAGAGGAGCGCGCGGGAGGGACGGCGCCTGTTTTGCCTGCCGGAGGCTTGAGCGAGCCCGCTTCACCTTTCGACATCATTTGCGCGGCCCGGGTCCGTCGTTCCGGCGGCGGCGGGTGCTACACTGCTGTTTCCATTTCCAGAAGTTTGATCGTCATGCAGCTCAAGCTCGCCGCCGGCATGGTGACCCCGTTGATCGTGGCCACCGCCTTGTTCATGGAGAACATGGACGCCACCGTGATTTCCACCTCTTTGCCGGAAATCGCGCGCGATCTATTGGTGGATCCAATTGGCTTGAAATTGGCGCTGACGTCTTATCTGGTCAGTCTGGCCGTGTTCATTCCTATCAGCGGTTGGATGGCGGACCGTTTCGGCTCGCGGCGTATTTTTCGCGCCGCCATCGCCGTTTTCGTCGCGGGTTCCGTATTGTGCGCGCTCAGCAATACATTGGGCGGCTTTGTGTTGGCGCGCTTTGTGCAGGGCATAGGCGGAGCGATGATGGTGCCGGTGGGGCGCTTGGTGATTCTGCGCACCACCGCGAAAGCGGACTTGGTGCGGGCGCTCAGCTATCTGACGGTGCCCGCCTTGTTGGGGCCGGTGATTGGACCGCCCTTGGGCGGTTTCATCAGCACCTATCTGCATTGGCGCTGGATATTCTTGATCAATATCCCGATCGGTGTGCTCGGCTGGGTGCTGGCAAGGCGTCATATCGAAGACTTGAAAGACGAACAAGTGCCGCCGCTGGACTGGCTGGGCTTTGCCCTGAGCGGCGTGGGCCTGTCCTTGCTGATGCTTGGCCTGGCCTCCGAGGGCAAGCATTTGGTCTCGGCGCAATGGTCCGTCGTGCTGGCGGCGACAGGCGTGGGCTTGCTGTGGCTTTATCTGCTGCATTACCGTCGCACGGCTCATCCCTTGCTGGATTTGTCCTTGCTGCGGCTGTCGACCTTTCATGCCGGCGTGGTGGGCGGCTTCGTGTTCCGCGTCGGCATTGGCGCCACGCCTTTTTTGCTGCCGCTGATGCTGCAATTGGGTCTGGGCCTCAATCCCTTTGTCTCCGGCTTGTTGACCTGTTCCACCGCGGTGGGCGCCATCTTCATGAAGACCTTGGTGATGCGCATCTTGCGGCGCTACGGTTTTCGCCGGGTCTTGATGGCCAATAGCGTGCTCGCAGGTCTTTCCATCGCCGCATACGCGTTGTTCTACGAGGCGCCGAGCTATGTCTGGATGTTGCTGGTCTTCGTGCTGGGCGGCTGTCTTCGCTCCTTGCAGTTCACCAGCCTGAACGCGATCTCTTTTGCCGAGGTTGAGCCGGCCGGCATGAGTCATGCCACCAGTCTTTCCGGGGTGGCGCAGCAGCTGGCGGCGGGCTTGGGGGTGACGGTGGGGGCCTTCGTCGTGCAGGGGGTGAGTCTGTTGCAAGGACATGCGCGCTTGACCGTGGTCGACTTCGCATGGGCTTTCGCCATCATGGGCGCCTTGACCATGTTGTCCAGCCTGATGTTCGCCTCGCTGGATCCGCGCGCTGGCGAAGAGATGGCTTCGCGCTGAGAAGGGGAGGAAATGCAAAACCCCCGTTGATCATAAATCAACGGGGGTTTATTGGTGCCCAAGAGAAGACTCGAACTTCCACACCCTTGCGGGCGCTAGGACCTGAACCTAGTGCGTCTACCAATTCCGCCACCTGGGCATAAAACTTAAATTGTTTTGCTGCTCGACTACGATATAAACATCATCGGAGCCATTGAAACTGTTGGTGCCCAAGAGAAGACTCGAACTTCCACACCCTTGCGGGCGCTAGGACCTGAACCTAGTGCGTCTACCAATTCCGCCACCTGGGCCAACCAGATTGTTACTATACAGAGCGAACAACACGATTACAATAGAGTAAATCAGTGGTGCCCAAGAGAAGACTCGAACTTCCACACCCTTGCGGGCGCTAGGACCTGAACCTAGTGCGTCTACCAATTCCGCCACCTGGGCTTCGCTTTGCTGTATTATTTCGCTGCATCTCTGCAACGAGATGCGAATTATAGACATATTCTTGAGGGTGTCAATGGCTAGAACACAAAAAAAACAAAAGACCCTGTCCCTCCGCGAACAGGACCCCTTCCTGGAACGGGAAAAACTTAAATATTCCAATCCCTTGCCGAGCCGAGAGTTCGTTTTAAAAATTCTGGCCGAGCAGGGGGTGCCGCTGTTTCCTGACGAATTAGCGCGCATGTTGTCGATTGCGCGGGCCGAATCTATTTATTTCGAGCGTCGATTGCGGGCAATGGAACGTGACGGCGAAATCATCATCAATCGCAAAGGCGCTGTTTGCGTTGCCCAAAAGCTGGATCTGATCAAGTGCAAAGTATCCGGTCATCGCGATGGCTACGGTTTTGCCATCCCGGATGAAGGCGAAGGCCAGGGTGGCGATATTTTCCTGCCAGAGCGGGAAATGAAAAAAGCGATGCATGGCGATCGGGTGATGGTCCGTCCGTCCGGCGTCGATCGTCGAGGCCGCCAGGAAGGCAAGATCGTTGAGGTGCTGGACCATGTGGTGACGCGGCTGGTTGGCCGCATCAACCGGGTCCGGGGCGTGTGGGTGGTGACGGCGGAAGACCGTCGCATCAATCACGACATACTGATTGAGCCGGGCGGCGAGGCGGGGGCCAAGGATGGTCAGGTGGTGATGGTGGAAATCCTCCAGCACCCAGACGCCTATCGTCAGCCTGTCGGCCAGGTGGTGGAAGTGCTGGGCAACTATGCCGACCCCGGCATGGAGATCGAGATCGCGCTGCGCAAGCACGACCTGCCTCACCAATTCCCGGAGGCGGTGCTGGCTCAGGCCAAGGCGACGCCGAAGAAGGTTCGCAAGAAAGACTGGACCAAGGATCGCGTCGACCTGCGCGATTTGCCCCTGGTGACGATAGACGGCGAAACCGCGCGCGACTTCGATGACGCCGTGTATGCGGAGAAGCAGGGCAAGGGCTTCCGCCTGGTGGTGGCGATTGCCGACGTCAGCTTCTATGTGGAGCCGGGCGACGCCTTGGATCAGGAGGCGCTCAATCGCGGCACTTCGGTCTACTTCCCGCGCCGTGTCATTCCCATGCTGCCGGAAGCCTTGTCCAACGGCATCTGCTCTTTGAACCCGGATGTGGAGCGTATGTGCATGGTCTGCGATATGCAGATCAACGCCAAGGGCGTGGTCAAGCGCTACCAGTTCTATCCGGCGGTGATGCTGTCCAAGGCCAGGCTGACCTATACCCAGGTTTGGGACTGGATCCAGAAAGGCAGCGACAGCCCGCTGTTGCCGCAGATCCAAACCCTGTATTCCTTGTTCAAAGTGCTGCTGGCCGCGCGTAGTCAGCGCGGGGCGATCGAGTTCGACTCGGTGGAGACTCAGATGATCTTCAACGACGCGGGCAAGATTGAGCGCATCGTGCCAGTGGTGCGCAACGATGCCCATCGCCTGATTGAGGAATGCATGCTGGCGGCCAACGTCTGCGCGGCAGATTTCCTGGAGCAGAACGGGCACAAGGCTTTGTATCGGGTGCATGAAGGCCCGACCGAGGAGAAGCTGGAGAATCTGCGCAACTACCTGCGCCTGGTCGGCTTGAGTCTGGGCGGCGGGGAAAAGCCCACGGCCAAGGACTACGCCAAACTGGCGGAACAAATTCATGGGCGGCCCGATGCGCCGGTGTTGCAGACCATGTTGCTGCGTTCCATGCAGCAAGCGGTTTATACCCCGGACAATAACGGCCACTTCGGCTTGGCTTACGAGGCTTACGCGCATTTCACTTCGCCGATTCGCCGTTACCCGGACTTGTTGGTGCACCGTTCGATCAAGGCGGTGCTCAAAGGCGGCAAATACAAGCCGGGCAAATGGGCGCAACTGGGCGTGCACTGCTCTATGACCGAGCGCCGGGCGGACGACGCCAGTCGCGACGTCGAGTCCTGGCTGAAAACCTACTATATGCGGGACAAGGTAGGCGAGATCTTCAAGGGCAAGATCTGCGCGGTGACTAGCTTTGGCGTATTCGTATTGCTGGATGAGGTGTATGTCGAAGGCCTGGTGCATATCTCCGAACTGGGCAAGGACTACTTCCACTTCAAAAAGGACGTCCAGGCGATTGTCGGAGAGAAGAGCGGCATGCAATACCGCTTGGGCGATACGCTGACCGTGAAGGTGATGAGCGCCAATCTGGAAAGCGCTCAAGTCGACTTCGCTCTGGTCAAAGAAGGCGACCTGCAAACCGCCAGGCCAGTGCCCGCGCGTAGCGCCGGCGTGCGCCAGGGCGGTTCGCGCCAGGGCGGTTCGCGCCGGGCTGCCGAGCCTAAGCCTGTAGAGGCAAAACCGCCGGCATTGCCAGCGGCGCCCAAGGGACGAAGCAGAGGGGGGGCTCAATCGCCGGTGTCGAAGCCTGCGGTCAACAAGCCTGTGGCGAGTCCGTCCGCCGCGAGCGCGCCGGCGGAGAGCAAGCCAGTAGCAAGCAAGCCAGTAGCAAGCAAGCCAGTAGCAAGCAAGCCAGTAGCAAGCAAGCCAGTAGCAAGCAAGCCAGTAGCAAGCAAGCCAGTAGCAAGCAAGCCAGTAGCGAGCAAGCCAGTAGCGAGCAAGCCAGTAGCGAGCAAGCCAGCAGCAAGCAAACCAGCAGCAAGCAAACCAGCAGCAAGCAAACCAGCAGCAAGCAAACCGGCAGCTCCCAAAACTATTAGTGCTGCGCCTGCGGCGGCCAAGCCGGCGCCTACGACAGCGACGCCTGCGTCCGAGGCTGCAACGCCTCCAGCGGGTCAATCGCTTGCCGGCAAGTCGCCGGTGGGAGAGGCGTCTCCCGCTCCGCGTCAACGCAGGCCGGCGGCGCGCAGGAGTAATAGCAAGCGCCGTAGCGAGGACTGACCTCTCCGGAGCGCTTCTATATAAAAAGGTATAGCAAGCCATGACGGGCCGGCGTTTCGCCGGCCCGTTTTTCATGGTTCGGCGGGGCGGTTGAGGCGTGTCGGCAAATACCCTTTCCGGATATTGCTTGCCGCATCAAGGGTTTGCCCTGCGGGGCCCGCTTTTGTTGAGGTTTTTCTCGCAAAAGGTGTTGACGGGTTTAGGGGGCTGACGTATAGTTCGCCTCCTCAGCAGACAACGCAGCGACGGAAACGAAACGCAGCGACCTGCACTGATCTTTAACAGAACGAATAACCGATAGGTGTAAGTGCTCGGTCGATGACCAAACACTTGCACTGCAAGACGAGAAATGTCTCGATGTTTCTTTGATCTTGCGTGCCAGAAAATTTGCTTGGAATTGAACTGAAGAGTTTGATCCTGGCTCAGATTGAACGCTGGCGGCATGCTTTACACATGCAAGTCGAACGGTAACAGGGTGCTTGCACCGCTGACGAGTGGCGAACGGGTGAGTAATGCATCGGAATGTACCGTGTAATGGGGGATAGCTCGGCGAAAGCCGGATTAATACCGCATACGCCCTGAGGGGGAAAGTGGGGGACCGTAAGGCCTCACGTTATACGAGCAGCCGATGTCTGATTAGCTAGTTGGTGAGGTAAAGGCTCACCAAGGCGTCGATCAGTAGCGGGTCTGAGAGGATGATCCGCCACACTGGGACTGAGACACGGCCCAGACTCCTACGGGAGGCAGCAGTGGGGAATTTTGGACAATGGGCGCAAGCCTGATCCAGCCATGCCGCGTGTCTGAAGAAGGCCTTCGGGTTGTAAAGGACTTTTGTCCGGGAGCAAATCCTAGTGGTTAATAACCGCTGGGTCTGAGAGTACCGGAAGAATAAGCACCGGCTAACTACGTGCCAGCAGCCGCGGTAATACGTAGGGTGCAAGCGTTAATCGGAATTACTGGGCGTAAAGCGTGCGCAGGCGGTTGTGCAAGTCTGATGTGAAAGCCCCGGGCTTAACCTGGGAACGGCATTGGAGACTGCACGACTAGAGTGCGTCAGAGGGGGGTAGAATTCCGCGTGTAGCAGTGAAATGCGTAGAGATGCGGAGGAATACCGATGGCGAAGGCAGCCCCCTGGGATGACACTGACGCTCATGCACGAAAGCGTGGGGAGCAAACAGGATTAGATACCCTGGTAGTCCACGCCCTAAACGATGTCAACTAGCTGTTGGGGGTTTGAATCCTTGGTAGCGTAGCTAACGCGAGAAGTTGACCGCCTGGGGAGTACGGCCGCAAGGTTAAAACTCAAAGGAATTGACGGGGACCCGCACAAGCGGTGGATGATGTGGATTAATTCGATGCAACGCGAAAAACCTTACCTGGTCTTGACATGTAACGAACGCCGCAGAGATGTGGCGGTGCCCGAAAGGGAGCGTTAACACAGGTGCTGCATGGCTGTCGTCAGCTCGTGTCGTGAGATGTTGGGTTAAGTCCCGCAACGAGCGCAACCCTTGCCATTAGTTGCCATCATTAAGTTGGGCACTCTAATGGGACTGCCGGTGACAAACCGGAGGAAGGTGGGGATGACGTCAAGTCCTCATGGCCCTTATGACCAGGGCTTCACACGTCATACAATGGTCGGTACAGAGGGTCGCGAAGCCGCGAGGTGGAGCCAATCTCATAAAACCGATCGTAGTCCGGATCGCACTCTGCAACTCGAGTGCGTGAAGTCGGAATCGCTAGTAATCGCAGATCAGCATGCTGCGGTGAATACGTTCCCGGGTCTTGTACACACCGCCCGTCACACCATGGGAGTGAGTTTCACCAGAAGTGGGTAGGCTAACCGTAAGGAGGCCGCTTACCACGGTGGGATTCATGACTGGGGTGAAGTCGTAACAAGGTAGCCGTAGGGGAACCTGCGGCTGGATCACCTCCTTTCTAGAGAAGGTTGTTGATCGAGTACTTACAGCCTATCGGTTATTCGCGAGTTTGAGTCTCGCGATCAGAGTGCTTGGATGAGTACTGTGATCGCGTTGTTTGAACGCACTGATCTTTAACAAACTGAAGAAGCCGAATATATAAAGACGGCGAGAAGGAAACGTAGAGTTAACTCTTTACGTGGACGGATCGTCATCTTGGGTATTTGATTGTATCTAGGCTACGTCGCCATATCAAAAGGGGCGGTGTAGTCGTCGCACAAACACACTTGTTGTTTTGGTGATCTAGGTTACTGAAATGATAGGGTCAAGCGACTAAGTGCATCTGGTGGATGCCTTGGCGATCATAGGCGAAGAAGGACGTGTAAGCCTGCGAAAAGCGCGGGGGAGCTGGCAATAGAGCTTTGATCCCGCGATGTCCGAATGGGGAAACCCCTCCGCAAGGAGATCCCAGACTGAATCCATAGGTCTGAGGAGGCGAACGCAGCGAACTGAAACATCTAAGTAGCTGCAGGAAAAGAAATCAACCGAGATTCCGTTAGTAGTGGCGAGCGAACGCGGAAGAGCCTGTACGTGTTATGGATTGTGTTAGTGGAAGGTTCATGGAAAGGACCGCCATAGTGGGTGATAGCCCCGTACACGAAAACGCATTCCAAGGACTAGGCGTACGATAAGTAGGGCGGGACACGAGAAATCCTGTCTGAAGATGGGGGGACCATCCTCCAAGGCTAAATACTCATGATCGACCGATAGTGAACCAGTACCGTGAGGGAAAGGCGAAAAGAACCCCGGGAGGGGAGTGAAATAGAACCTGAAACCGGATGCATACAAACAGTGGGAGCGGACTTGTTCCGTGACTGCGTACCTTTTGTATAATGGGTCAGCGACTTACGTTCAGTAGCGAGCTTAACCGAATAGGGGAGGCGTAGGGAAACCGAGTCCGAATAGGGCGATTTAGTTGCTGGGCGTAGACCCGAAACCGAGTGATCTATCCATGGCCAGGATGAAGGTGCGGTAACACGCACTGGAGGTCCGAACCCACTAGTGTTGCAAAACTAGGGGATGAGCTGTGGATAGGGGTGAAAGGCTAAACAAACTCGGAGATAGCTGGTTCTCCCCGAAAACTA
This sequence comes from Chromobacterium sp. HL1, assembly GCF_057418835.1. Lineage (NCBI taxonomy): Bacteria > Pseudomonadati > Pseudomonadota > Betaproteobacteria > Neisseriales > Chromobacteriaceae > Chromobacterium > Chromobacterium sp. HL1. The sequence goes on along the minus strand of NZ_CP162399.1, from coordinate 3,408,066 downwards.
TTTAGGTAGTGCCTCATGTATCACTTCCGGGGGTAAAGCACTGTTATGGCTAGGGGGTCATTGCGATTTACCAAACCATGGCAAACTCTGAATACCGGAAAGTGCGAGCATGGGAGACAGACGGTGGGTGCTAACGTCCATCGTCAAGAGGGAAACAACCCAGACCGCCAGCTAAGGTCCCAAATGATCAGTTAAGTGGTAAACGAGGTGGGAAGGCATAGACAGCCAGGATGTTGGCTTAGAAGCAGCCATCATTTAAAGAAAGCGTAATAGCTCACTGGTCGAGTCGTCCTGCGCGGAAGATGTAACGGGGCTCAAACTGATAACCGAAGCTGCGGATTTGCACGTAAGTGCAGATGGTAGGGGAGCGTTCTGTAGGTCTGTGAAGGTGTCTCGTAAGGGATGCTGGAGATATCAGAAGTGCGAATGCTGACATGAGTAGCGATAAAGCGGGTGAAAAGCCCGCTCGCCGAAAGCCCAAGGTTTCCTACGCAACGTTCATCGGCGTAGGGTGAGTCGGCCCCTAAGGCGAGGCTGAAAAGCGTAGTCGATGGGAAACGGGTTAAAATTCCCGTACTTTTATGCAGTGCGATGTGGGGACGGAGAAGGTTAGGTCATCAGACTGTTGGAATAGTCTGTTTAAGCCGGTAGGCTGGGGTGGTAGGCAAATCCGCCGCCCCTTAAGGCCGAGACGTGATGACGAGGGTCTACGGACCTGAAGTGACTGATACCACGCTTCCAGGAAAAGCCACTAAGCTTCAGCTGCATAAGAACCGTACCGCAAACCGACACAGGTGGGCAGGATGAGAATTCTAAGGCGCTTGAGAGAACTCAGGAGAAGGAACTCGGCAAATTGATACCGTAACTTCGGGAGAAGGTATGCCTCTTAGAGTGAATCCCCTGCGGGAGGAGCTTTGAGAGGTCGCAGAGAATCGGTGGCTGCGACTGTTTAACAAAAACACAGCACTGTGCCAACACGAAAGTGGACGTATACGGTGTGACGCCTGCCCGGTGCTGGAAGGTTAAGTGATGGGGTGCAAGCTCTTGATCGAAGCCCCAGTAAACGGCGGCCGTAACTATAACGGTCCTAAGGTAGCGAAATTCCTTGTCGGGTAAGTTCCGACCCGCACGAATGGCGTAACGATGGCCACACTGTCTCCTCCTGAGACTCAGCGAAGTTGAAGTGTTTGTGAAGATGCAATCTCCCCGCTGCTAGACGGAAAGACCCCGTGAACCTTTACTGTAGCTTTGCATTGGACTTTGAACAGACTTGTGTAGGATAGGTGGGAGGCTATGAAGTGGGAACGCTAGTTCTCATGGAGCCGTCCTTGAAATACCACCCTGGTGTGTTTGAGGTTCTAACCTTGGTCCGTGATCCGGATTGGGGACAGTGCATGGTAGGCAGTTTGACTGGGGCGGTCTCCTCCCAAAGTGTAACGGAGGAGTTCGAAGGTTACCTAGGTACGGTCGGAAATCGTGCTGATAGTGCAATGGCAAAAGGTAGCTTAACTGCGAGACCGACAAGTCGAGCAGGTGCGAAAGCAGGACATAGTGATCCGGTGGTTCTGAATGGAAGGGCCATCGCTCAACGGATAAAAGGTACTCCGGGGATAACAGGCTGATACCGCCCAAGAGTTCACATCGACGGCGGTGTTTGGCACCTCGATGTCGGCTCATCACATCCTGGGGCTGTAGCCGGTCCCAAGGGTATGGCTGTTCGCCATTTAAAGTGGTACGTGAGCTGGGTTCAAAACGTCGTGAGACAGTTTGGTCCCTATCTGCAGTGGGCGTTGGAAGTTTGACGGGGGCTGCTCCTAGTACGAGAGGACCGGAGTGGACGCACCTCTGGTGTACCGGTTGTGACGCCAGTCGCATTGCCGGGTAGCTAAGTGCGGAAGAGATAACCGCTGAAAGCATCTAAGCGGGAAACTCGCCTGAAGATGAGACTTCCCTGAGGGCTTGACCCTCCTGAAGAGTCGTTCGAGACCAGGACGTTGATAGGTCGGGTGTGGAAGCGCTGTGAGGCGTTAAGCTAACCGATACTAATTGCTCGTGAGGCTTGATCCTATCATTTGAGTGGCTTGGGAAACTGAGCGACGAGATAGTGTTGTGCGACACAATTGAATACCGAATATATGTGGGGTGGTGTAGACCATCCCAGGCTTCTTCAAGTTTGTACCAGTTTATGTCTGGTGGCCATAGCGAGGTGGTCCCACGCCTTCCCATCCCGAACAGGACCGTGAAACGCCTTAGCGCCGATGATAGTGTGGCATTCGCCATGTGAAAGTAGGACACCGCCAGACGCCCCATTGCAAAGCCCAGCTCACACGAGCTGGGCTTTATGCATTGTGCTGACCGCCAGACGGCGCGATCGAACTCTCCTTCCTGTCTTCCCCATTCTTTAGCTTTCTCCTTGATTATTAAGCCATTGTTCTTTTTGTGGCTGTATTTTCACTTATTTTTACTGAAATTTCGGCTAATTACTCAGCAGAACCTATTGGTTATGAATAGAATTCCAGCATCAAGATCGGGAATCGAGGCGGGAATTTTGAGAAATTTCAGGCGGGATGGTGTGCATTTATTTGTATTGGCCTGGGCTCTCTGCGCCTTGTTGGTGACGGTGCTGTGGGGGATGGGGGAGCTGCAGCGTTTGAGGGACGAGTTCGAATCAGTGGCGCAGCGGGCGCATGCAATGGTGGCGCGCAAGCTGGACCAAAATGAGTCGGTGCTGTCTTCCGTGGATGCGCTGATGGCGGCAAGCCGGCCATTTGAGGCATCTGAGCTGTCCACCTTTGCGCGCGAGCTATTGCCCCATTATCCGCAGCTTCATTCCTTTATCTTTTTTCAAAGCGTGCCCTTGGCGGAGAGGCCGCTCTTCTTGCGCCAGATGAGCGGCAAGTTTGGCGCGACCTTTTACATTCGCGATTTCGACGTGGCGGGCAATCGGGCATGGCGGCCGGCCGCCGTGCGTCCGCAGTCATTGGTGATTTCCATGCTGGAGCCGGATCGGCCGGAAGCCGGTCCGATGTTTGGCTACGATATTTTGGGCGATGCTTATTTCCGGCCGGCCTTGAGCAGGGCCTTGGAGACTGGGCAGCGAGTGGCCAGCGGCGCGTTCGAGTTGCACGAGGGCGGTGGACGCGCTTATTTCTTGTTCCAGCCCTTGTTCGAAGATAGGGAGAAGGCGCCGGGCAAATTGGTTGGCGTGGTGGGCCTGGTGGTGTTTTGCGATCGCCTATTGCAGGCGCCGGCTCTGGAGCGCTTGTTGCCTGGATTGGACTTGACCCTGTACCAGGACGGCGTCCTTGCGCCGGGCGCGCCCTTGTTTCAGCGCCTGCATACTTCGTCCGAGCGTGATTGGTGGCCGGTGTTGCGTAGGCTGGAGGCTCGGCTTCCGCTGTCCAGCGTGGCCCAGCCTTTTGTGCTGGGCGTGGCTCGGGATGTCAGAGTGACGGACTTGGCGTTGTTGCCTTGGCTGTGGCAGCAGTCTTTGTTGCTGGCTTTCTTCGTGTTCGCCGGCCTGGTTCACTTGCAAAGAATGGCTTTGCGGCATGAACGTCAGCAATCGGACGAGGCGATCTTTCTGCAGAGCGAACGGGCGTCCGTCACGCTGAGCGCGATTCATGACGGGGTGATCATTCTGCGCCAGGACCATGCGATCGAGCTGGCAAACCCGATGGCCTTGGAGTTGATGGGCATGGCGGCGGAGGAGGTGGTTGGCCGCGTCTGCCACGAGGTGTTCCACTTGCAGGCCGAGTTGGCCGCGGAGCTGGCGGAGGATCCGATCCGAGAGTGTTTCCGGACCGCGCAGCCGGTGGTATTGGCGGAGAGGATGCAGCTGACGTCGGCGCGAGGTCAGATTCGTTCGGTGGAGGGCGGGGTATCGCCGTTGTTCTCGCGGGAAGGGGGGCTGATCGGCGTGGTGTGCGCCTTGCGCGACCTGGGGCCTTTGCGGCAACGCACGGTGGCGGCGTTGGAGGCCAGCGAGAGCAAAGTCAAAGAGCATTTGGAGAAATTGTCCCATGTGGCCCGGTTGCATACGATGGGCGAAATGGCGTCCGGCATCGCGCATGAGCTGAATCAGCCTCTGACGGCGATCGCTAATTATTGCCAGGCCAGCATTCAGTTGCTGGAGGGGGTTGAGGAGGCGCCGGCCCAGGTGAACGCGGCGCTGCGTCTGGCGGTGGCGCAGGCAGAGAGGGCGGGGGAGATCATCAAGCGCTTGCGCGCCTTGGTCAGCAAGCGCGCGATCGAGACGCGGCTGATCGATTTGAACCAGGTGGTGGGCAATTGCATGTTCCTGGCCGAGTACGATCTGAAGGAGCGCGGCATCGAGGTGGTTCAGCTGTTGTCGGGTTATCCGGTGGCGGTGCTGGCCGACAGCATTCAGCTGGAGCAGGTGGTGCTGAATCTGCTGTCAAACGCGATGGACGCTTTGCGCGACGAGCCGATGATGAAGCGTCATGTGATCGTGCATACCCGGCGAGAAGGCAAGAAAGCGATTCTGGAGGTGCGGGACACCGGTCGCGGCATTACGCCGAGTTCATTGGAGGTGCTGTTCCATCCATTCTTTTCAACCAAGCCAAACGGAATGGGGCTGGGTTTGTCCATCTGCCAGACGATTGTGGAGCAGTACGGCGGCCTGATCTCGGCGGAAAACATCCCGGCCAGCGGCGCTTGCTTCCGGATCGAGTTGCCTTTGTCGCGCCAAGGCGAGCCGGAGCGTGCTCCGGTGCCCTCGCCTGACGGCTGCGGCGCCGGTGTTTGACGGTGCTAGCTCTTGGGGGCCGGAGCCGGCGATGCGGTCTGCGTGCGATGCGAGCGTTCTTCGCGCGGGGTGATGCCGAAATGGTTGCGGTAGGTGCTGGAGAAATGGGGGCCGCTGGAGAAGCCGCAGGCCAGACCGATCTGTACGATGGATTTGCTGGTTTGCTGCAATAGCTGGCGCGCTCGGCTCAGGCGCAACTCCAGATAGTATTTGGACGGCACCGTGCTCAGGTATTGTTTGAACAGCCGTTCCAGCTGGCGTCGGGAGACGCCGACATAGTAGGCGATGTCGTCGGTGCTCAGCGGCTCTTCGATATTGGCCTCCATCAGGCTGACCGCTTCCGTCAACTTGGGCTGGCTGCCGCCGATGCGGGTGGCCAGGGGGATGCGTTGGCGTTCATTGCCGGGACGGATGCGTTCCATGCTGAACAGTTCCGACAGCTGAGCGACAAATTCGTGGCCGTGCTGATTGCCAACCTGGGTCAGCATGAAATCAAAGGTGGCCGCTCCGCCTGCGCAGCTGAGGCGTTTGCCGTCGATTTCAAATAGATTGGACGAGGTGATGATGTCCGGAAACTCTTCGGTGAAACGGCTGATCTCGCGCCAGTGTATCGTTGCGCGCAGGCCGTTGAAGTGTCCGGTGCGGGCCAGCCAATAGCTGCCGCAGCCGATGCCGCCCAGTTGGATTTTATCCGGGCCGCAGGCGGTGAGCCCCTTGCTCAGGACGTCCAGGCTGAAGTCGGGATTGATGTCGTCGGCCAGGATCAGCAGGCAATCCAGCTTGGGGGCGCCGTCCAGCGGCAGATCCACCGCCAGCCGCGTGCCGTTGGAAAGCGGCACCGCTTGTCCGTCCAGGGAAAGCAGCAGGGTTTCGTAGAGTTTTTTCTCCGCCAGCCAATTGGCGTGCAGCAGAACCTCGGAGGCGATGGCGTAATCCGCCATCGAGGCATGGGGCAAGAGCAGGAAGCCGTAGCGCAGAGGCTTGGCGGGGTGGGACGGATGCTGACCCATTGGTTTTCGCGGCGAAGGGTGGAGATTACAAAAACACACCATGCCGGGCATGAGGCCGGCATGGTGTGCGACATTTTCCTATTGTACGATTTATTTCAGGCTGCCGGAGAGGAATTGTACCAATCGCTCGCTTTGCGGGCGGATCAGCACTTCCTTGGGGTGACCTTGCTCCTCTATCCGGCCCTGGTGCAGGAAGATGACGTGATTGGACACTTCGCGGGCGAAGCCCATCTCGTGGGTGACCACCACCATGGTGCGGCCTTCGCCGGCCAAGTCTTTCATCACGCGCAGCACTTCGCCGACCAGTTCCGGGTCCAGCGCCGAGGTGGGCTCGTCGAACAGCATCACTTCCGGTTCCATCGCCAGCGCGCGGGCGATGGCGACCCGCTGCTGCTGGCCGCCGGACATATGGGCCGGATACTTGTCTTCGACGCCGCGCAGGCCGACCTTGTCCAGGTATTTGCGGGCGCGGGCGCAGGCTTCGTCCCGGCTGAGCCCCAGCACGTGAATGGGCGCTTCGATGATGTTTTCCAGCACCGTCATGTGCGCCCATAGATTGAAGTGCTGGAACACCATGGCCAGCTTGGTGCGGATGCGCGCCAGCTGATTGGCGTCGGCGGCCTTGAGCGCGCCGGTCTTGCGGTCGGATACCAGCTTGAGTTCTTCGCCGGCGGCGAGAATGCGGCCGCTATTGGGCTGTTCCAGCATGTTGATGCAGCGCAGAAAGGTGCTTTTGCCTGAGCCGGAGGAGCCGATAATGCTGATGACGTCGCCGGCGTGAGCGGTCAGCGACACGCCCTTCAGCACTTCGTGCGAGCCGTAGCTCTTATGCAGATCGCTGACTTGCAGCTTCAGATTCTTGTCCGTGGGGGTGTGCATGATGGTGTTCCTGTATCGCTATCCGCATTAGTGCTTGCGTGGCGCCAAATAGGCCAGCCAGCGTTTTTCCGCCTGCTTCATCAACCAGACCAGCAGGAAGGTGAGCGCAAGGTAAATGGCGCCTGCGGTGAGGAAGGGCTCGAAAGCCATGTAACTGTCCGCGTAGATGCGGCGAGCCACGCCGGTAATGTCCGCCAGAGTGACCAGGCCGGCGATGGCGGTGCTTTGCAGCATCATGATGACTTCATTGCTGTAGGCGGGCAAAGCGCGGCGCAGCGCCGAGGGCAGCACAATGCGGCGCATCATCAGCCATTTGCTCATGCCCATGGCCTGGGCGGCTTCGATCTCGCCCCAGTGGGTGTTGCGGATCTGGCCGGCGATGATTTCGGTGGTGTAGGCCGCCGTGTTCAGGGTGAAGGCGAGGATGGCGCAGAAATAGGCTTCCTGCAGGTAGTGCCAGGCCCAGCTGTCGCGGATCCAGCCAAACTGGGCCAGACCGTAATAAATGATGAACAGCTGGACCAAGAGCGGCGTGCCGCGGAAGACATAGCCGTAAACGCGGACCGCGCCGGAGGCCAGCCGGTTTTTGGAGACTTGCATCAGCGCCATCGGGACGGCCATCGCCATGCCCAGAATAAGGGAGATGAACAGCAGTTCCAGCGTCATCACCAAGCCGTCGCGGCTGCTCATGACGGCGTTGCCGTCTCCGCCGCCGAAGAAGGCGGGTAGCTTGTCCAGAATCAGTTGGAAGTCGATCACAGTCCGCTCTCCTTGACGCCCAGCGAATAGCGTTTTTCCAGTTTGCCCAACAGCAGATTGGACACCCCGGTGATCGCCAGGAACAGCAGGCCCACGATCAGATAGACGGTGAAGGGTTCCTGGGTGGTGGATTTGGCCGCGTCGGCGCGATACATCACGTCGTTCAGGCCGATGACCGAAACCAGGGCGGTGGATTTGACCAGCACCAGCCAGTTATTGGAGAAACTGGGCAGGGCGAAGCGAATCATCTGCGGAACGGTGATGCGGAAGAACACGCGCAGCGGCGTCATGCCGTAGGCCATGCCGGCCTCCATCTGTCCTTTGGGCACCGCCATCATCGCGCCGCGGAAGGTTTCCGTCATATAAGCGCCGAAGATGAAGCCCAGGGTCAGCACGCCGGCGACGAAGGGATCGATATTGGGACTTTCCCAGCCCATGCGGCCGCAGAGGTCGTTGATCATCATCTGGACGCCGAAGAACAGCAGAAACATCCAGACCAAATCGGGCACGCCCCGGACCACGGTGGAATAGAGTTCCGCCAGCCAGACCAGCGGTTTGGAGTGAGCGGATTTGAATAGCGCGCCAATCAGGCCCAGCACGATGGACACGAGCAGTGCTGAGCCGGCCAGCTGCAATGTGAGCACTGCTCCTTGCAATATGCTGGGAAGGTAACCTTGCAAAAACATGGTGTTACTGCCTCATTCATCAGCCTTGCGCGCAAGGCCGGTCCTTGCTCGGCCGCTGGGGGAACGGCCGAACAAAAAAGTCCCGGCGAGGCGCGCGGTGCGGGCGGCAGCAAGCCGCCCAGCGCCTGGGGCGCTTGGCCGGGACGGATGCGGTTACGAGGGGTTTAGCCGCCGTAGACGTCGAAGCTGAAGTACTTGTCTTGGACTTTCTTGTAGCTGCCGTCCTTGCGCACCTGATCAATCGCCTTGTTCAGGCGTTCGGCCAGCGCCTTATTGCCTTTCTTGACGGCGATGCCCGCGCCCAGGCCGAAGTATTTGACGTCGGCGTAGTTCGGGCCGACAAAGGCGTAGCCCTTGCCGTTGGCGGTTTTCAGGAACTCTTGATCGCCGACTGCGCCATCGACGAAGACGGCGTCAACACGGCCGGACTTCAGGTCCAGGAAGGACTCGGGCGACTTGGCGTACGGCACGATGGTGGCGCCGGATTTGCCCCAGTAGTCCTTGGCGAACTTTTCCTGAGTGGAGGCGCGCAGCACGCCGATCTTCTTGCCCTTGAAGCTGTTCTGGTCAACGGCGGTGCCGGATTTGGCGACGATGCGGCTGGCGATGTTGTAGTACTTGCGGCTGAAGTCGACGGCTTTCTTGCGCTCCTCGGTGATTTGCATCGAGGACAGGATGGCGTCGAACTTGTTGGCGTTGAGGGCGGGAATCAGGCCGTCCCAGTCTTGCGGAACGATTTGACAGCTGACTTTCATGGCGGCGCAAAGGGCATTGGCCATGTCGATGTCGAAGCCTTGCGGCTTGCCATCGGCGCCTTGTTTGGAGAACGGCGGGTAGTTGAGGTCAACCCCAAAACGCAGAGTCTCTGCTTGGACGGAAAAACCGGACAGCAGAGCTGCCGCTGCGGAGGCGATCAGGACTTTTTTCATGGCGTGGATTTCTACTTCTCTATCGGGTGTTCGCGTCGTTGCGACGAACGCAAACCCAAGCTTGTAAACCCGGCGCTTGGAACGAGGCTGCTCACGGTGTCTCGCCCAAGCCGGAACCATTGTAGTTTTTTCTACTTTTGCCAGTAGTTGGCCGCAGCTTGCAACGGTTATCCGCCGTGCGCAAGATGGGGCCATTGTCTGGCAATCGGTGTGAGCAAGTGTTCGTATTTTAACCGATATTCTTGCTTCATGTGAAATGTGCGAAAAATCAATGACTTATATTTCTTTTTTGGACTTGTGTACAATGTGGGGCTGGGAGAGAAACTTGTAAGCCGCCGTCGCATTGCTATAAGGCTAAAAGTGGCGTTCGCCACGATTTATCCCTGCGGCATTCGATGGGGGCGAACAGGCTTTTCCATGAAAATGTACGTCCACGTCGCATTAAGGAAATCCCGGCATGAAGGGGGTATCTACAATGCCTCGACACACTCCGTGCACACAACAAGAGAAGCAACATGTCGCTTACCAATAAGACCGAACTCGCGAGTCTGATCGCCGATATTCAGGCTGTAGCAGAGACCAAGCTTTCCGAAAAGGAGAAACACCAGCTCGAACCCTTCTTCCCGATCTACTTCGAGGAAGCCGAGCATGCCGACCTTAGACAGTTTTCGTCGCTGGATTTGTTCGGCGCCGCGTCGGCGCATTACGCGTTCGGCGCCAAGCGCGCGGCCGGTCAGCACAAGGCGCGCATTTACAACCCGGATTTCGAGCGCGACGGTTGGCAAAGCACCCATACCGTGATTGAAGTGGTCAACGACGATATGCCGTTCCTGATCGACTCCATCACCATGCTGCTGTCGCGCCATAGCCTGAACCTGCACCTGCTGGTGCACCCGGTGCTGTCGGTGGGCCGCGACAAGAACGGTGCGATCCAGGCGGTCAAGCGCACCGAGGACCGCAGCCTGCCGCTGGAGTCCTTCATCCACGTGCAGATTGACCGAGTCACCGATCCGGCGGTGCTGAAGCAGCTGGAAGCGGATTTGAACCGCGTGATTGTAGACATCCGCTTGGTGGTGAGCGACGAGCCCAAGATGCGCGAAGTGTTGGCCGACATCAGCAAGGACCTGTCCCTGGTCAAGGGCAAACGCGCGGCGGAAGCCAAGGAGGCGGTGGACTTCCTGGCCTGGATGTCCAAGCGCAACTTCCTGTTCATGGGGTATTGCGATTACGACCTGGTGCGCCGCAACGGCAAGGACAGCCTGAAGATCGTCAAAACCTCCGGTCTGGGCATCTTGAAGGACCAGGGCGACAAGGAATACTCCGCCAGCTTCGAACAGCTGCCGCAGGAGCTGCGTGAACTGGCTCACCTGCCGCAACTGATCATTCTGAACAAATCGCAGACCCGCTCCATCATTCACCGCCCGGCCTACATCGATTTTGTCGGCATCAAGCGTTTCAACGACAAGGGCGAAGTGATAGGCGAGCGCCGCTTCCTGGGCCTGTACACCGCCAGCGCCTACCAGGACTCCCCCAAGGACGTGCCCATCCTGCGCCAGAAAGTGGCGACCGTGGTCAGCAACTGCGACTACGTGGACGACAGCTATAAATCCAAGACCTTGAGCTTTGTGCTGGAGGCCTATCCGCGCGACGAGCTGTTCGAAATCCCGGCCGAGGTGTTGGGACCGATCTCCGAGGGCATCGTCAGCCTGCAGGAACGCCCGCGCGTGCGCCTGTTCGTGCGCAAAGACCGCTACCACCGCTACGTCAGCTGCCTGGTCTACGTGCCGCGCGACAGCTTCAACACCGAAGTGCGCCTGAAGATAGAGAAGGTGTTGATGAACGCCTTCAACGGCACCAGCGCCGAGTTCAGCGTGCAGATCAGCGACGGCTCGCTGGCACGCGTGCATTACATCATCCGCACCAACGCCGCCAAATTGCCGGAATTCCACGAGGCCGACATTGAGGCCGAAATCGCCCGCCTGGTGCGCGGCTGGGTGGAAGAGCTGCATCAACTGCTGGTGGAAACACACGGCGAAGAACTGGGCAATGCGCTGTTCAACCGTTACAAGGGCGCTTTCCCGGTGGCTTACCGCGAAGAGTTCGCGGTGCGCAACGCGGTGCTGGACATCCAGCATATCGAATCGGTCAACGCCGAATCCCCGCTGGCGATGAAGTTGTACCGGCCCTTCCATCGCGGCGCATCGGCCTTCAATCTGAAGCTGTTCCGCGAAGGCGAGGCGTTGGGCCTGTCCGCCAGCCTGCCGATTTTGGAAAACATGGGCGTCAAGGTCCGCGACGAGCATCCGTACTGCGTGCAGCGCGCGGACGGCCGTCAGGTGTGGATCAGTGACTTCGGCCTGGACGTGGGCTCCGCGGAAGAGCAGATCGCCAGCGAAGAAGTGCAGCAGGACTTCCAGGAGCTGCTGACCCAGGTGTTCGCCAAACGTTGCGAGAACGACGGCTTCAACCGCCTGGCGCTGGTGGCCGGGTTGGACTGGCGTGAAATTTCGCTGGTGCGCGCCTTGGCCAAGTACCTGCGCCAGGGCGGCCTGACCTTCAGCCAGGCTTACATCGAGCAGTGCGTGGCCAATTACCCGGCCATCACCCGCTTGCTGGTTGAACTGTTCGCCGTGCGTCTGGACCCGGCGCATGCCGACGATGCGCGCGCCGACGCCTTGCTGGCCAAGCTGCGCGAGCAGCTGGACGGCGTGGCCAATCTGGACGAAGACCGCATTCTGAACGGTTTCCTGTCGGTGATCCTGGCCACCCGCCGCACCAACTTCTGGCAGAAGGGCGCCGACGGCGAGTTCAAGTCCTATATCTCGTTCAAGCTGGAATCCAATCTGGTTCCCTTCCTGCCGCAGCCGCGCCCGATGTTCGAAATCTGGGTGTACAGCCCGCGCGTGGAGGGCGTGCATCTGCGCGGCTCCAAAGTGGCGCGCGGCGGCTTGCGCTGGTCCGATCGCATGGAGGATTTCCGCACCGAAGTGCTGGGCCTGGTGAAGGCGCAGATGGTGAAGAACTCGGTGATCGTGCCCATGGGCTCCAAAGGCGGCTTCGTCGGCAAGCAACTGCCGGCGCCTAGCGACCGCGAGGCGTTCCTGGCGGAAGGCGTCGCCTGCTACAAGATCTTCATCTCCGCGCTGCTGGACGTCACCGACAATCTGGTGAACGGCCAGATCGTGCCGCCGGCGGATGTGCGCCGCCTGGATCCGGACGATCCGTACCTGGTGGTGGCGGCCGACAAGGGCACGGCCACTTTCTCCGACATCGCCAACGGCATTTCCGCCGATTACGGCTTCTGGCTGGGCGACGCCTTCGCCTCCGGCGGTTCCGCGGGTTACGACCACAAGGGCATGGGCATTACCGCCCGCGGCGCTTGGGAATCGGTCAAGCGCCATTTCCGCCACCTGGGCGTCAACACCCAGGAGCAGGATTTCAGCGTGATCGGCATCGGCGATATGGCCGGCGACGTGTTCGGCAACGGCATGCTGCTGTCCGAGCACATCTGCCTGAAAGCGGCGTTCAATCACCTGCACATCTTCCTGGATCCGACGCCGGACGCGGCCAAGAGCTACGCCGAGCGCGCGCGTCTGTTCAAACTGCCGCGTTCCAGCTGGACCGATTACAAGCGCGAGCTGATCTCCAAGGGCGGCGGCATCTTCGAACGCTCGGCCAAGTCCATCCCGCTGTCGCCGGAAGTGAAGGCCTGGTTGGAGACCGACAAGGACAGCATGGCGCCGAACGAGCTGATCCACGAGATCCTCAAGGCCAAGATCGACCTGCTGTACAACGGCGGCATCGGCACCTACGTCAAGGCGTCCAGCCAAAGCCACGCCGACGCGCGCGACCGCGCCAACGATCCGGTGCGCGTCGACGGCCGCGATTTGCAAGCCCGGGTGGTGGCCGAAGGCGGCAACCTGACGTGCACTCAACTGGGTCGCGTCGAGTTCGCGCTGAACGGCGGCCGCATCGCCACCGACGCCATCGACAACTCCGCCGGCGTGGACTGCTCCGACCACGAAGTCAACATCAAGATTCTGCTGGGCGGCGTAATGCAGGCCGGCGACATGACCTTGAAGCAGCGCAATCAACTGCTGGCGGAAATGACCGACGAGGTGGCGCAGCTGGTGTTGCGCAACAATATCCAGCAGACCCAGATCCTGGCGATCAAACGCCAGGAGGCCGCCGCGATGCTGACCACCCATGCGCGCATGATCGCGCACATGGAGAAAACCGGCGAACTGAACCGCGAAATCGAGTACCTGCCGTCCGAAACCCAGATCAATGAGCGCCGCCTGGCGCGTCAGGGTCTGACCGTGCCGGAAATCGCGGTGCTGCTGTCCTACAGCAAGATTTCGCTGGATCAGGCGATTCTGGCGACTGATGTGCCGGACGACGCGGACTTCCTGTCCATCCTGACCCATTACTTCCCGAAACCGCTGCAGCAGCGCTTCGGCGCGCAGATGCAGCAGCATCAGCTGAAGCGGGAGATCATCGCCAACCAGTTGGCCAACCAGATCATCAACCGCATGGGCACCACCTTCGTGTTCCGCATGCAGGAAGAGTCTCCGTTCTCCGCCGGCGACATCGCCCGCGCCTGGTGGATTGCCAGCCGCGTGTTCGACGCCGAGCGCCTGTGGAGCGAGATCGAAGCGTTGGACAACAAGGTGTCGGCGGATCATCAGGTGGAAATGATGGTGCTGGTGCGCACGCTGGTGGAGCGTGTGACGCGTTGGGTGCTGCGCAACAAGCGTCCGTTCGCCTCGGTGAACGCCGTGATCGAGCAGTACGCCACCAAGGTGAAAGCGCTGTTGGCGCAACTGCCTCAGCTGATCGCTTCCGGCAGCTACCCGGCAGTGGAGGCGCTGGAAGCGCGCCTGAGCCAGCCGGGCATGCCGCAGCCGCTGGCGCAGGTGCTGGCGCGTCTGGAGTTCGCCGTGCCGTTGATGGACATCATCGAAATCAGCGAAGGCAGCGCATTGCCGCTGGAGCAGCTGGCTAAGAACTACTACCAGTTGGGCCACGCGATGCAGCTGGATTGGCTGCGCGACGCGATCACCAGCCTGCCGCGCGACAACCGCTGGCAGTCGCTGGCGCGCTCCGCGCTGCGCGACGACTTGTACCGCGTGCATCGCAATCTGGCGGGGCAGGCCTTGCAGGACGCCGCCGGCGCGGAAGCGTTTGCGCAGCAGTGGATGGAGAAGCGCCATCACGAAGTGGAGGTGTGCGCGCAGATGTTCGCCGAGCTGCAGTCGTTCAGCGTGTTGGATCTGGCCATGCTGTCGGCCGGCATGCGCGAACTGAGCAACCACCTGCTGGCCTGATCGCCCGCTAGGGATCGCGTCAATTGAAAACCGGCTCCTAGGAGCCGGTTTTTTTGCGTCCGGAGGACCTGCTTGGGATGCGGGGCAGGGAAATTTGGAATCTGTTTACGATGGGCCGCGCGCCGGCAGGATGGAGGACGAAGGGCGCTGCAACCGTCTTCGAAAGGCTTGGATGGTTTGAGCGGGTTCCGCTTGCCTGCTTTAACGGGCGCTTAGAACAGATCGATCTCGCCAAAGCGTTGCGCATTGTCGAGTTGGCCGCCGGCGACCAGCTCTTCGTAACCGCATACCAGGTTGCGGCCATGCGTTTTGGCGTAATACAGCGCTCGGTCCGCCTGTTCCACCAACTGGCCCGGCAAGAGCTGCGGCAGGATGCGGGTGAAGCCCAGGCTGACGGTCAGGCGGCCCACCTGGGGAAACGAGTATTGCTCGACGCGCTGGCGGAAGCGCTCCAGCGCCACCGCGGCTTCGTTTGGAGGCAAGCCTTGGAAGATGATGGCGAACTCCTCGCCGCCGTAGCGGAACAAGCTGTCGTCTTCGCGAAACGACTGTTGCATCAGCTGCGCCAGCAAGAGCAGCACCTCGTCGCCCACCATGTGGCCGAACTGGTCGTTGACCTGCTTGAAATGGTCGACGTCCAGCAACGCCAAGGTGCAGGCGTGATTTTCGCCGGGGGATTGCAATTGCGCCGCCATCAGGTTGAACAGGCGCAAATCGAATTTACGGCGATTGTTCAGCGCGGTGAGCATGTCGCGGTCCGCCTCGAACAGCAGGCGCAGGAAGTTTTCGTGAATCCTGGCCATGGCTTTCAGCATGGCCTTGTTGACCTTTTGCTCCGCCGTCACGTGGATGACCAGCAGGGACACGATGCTGCCCATGCAGCGCAAGGGCAGGCATAGGCCGTGGGGAATACGGAAAATGCCCTCGTCTCTGTCCAGCGAGTTGAGCAGGTCGTAAAGGAAGATGGGCGGCGGCAGCCAACTGTCGTTGGCGGTTTCCGTAATCTGGGTCTTGCCGTCCACGGAGGAGGCGCTCAGGCGCCGGCGGGTGTAGGGCACGCCGTTGACCCAGCGACAGGCGAACAACTCCACCTTGTCCACCCGCATCACCTCGACCAAGGTGGAGGCCAGACTGCTTTCCAGCATGTCCTGTTCGCGCTGGGAGGTGAGTTCGACCAGATTGTCGAGAATCCGCTTGCTGTCGTCCTCTTGAGGGGCTTGCGTCATGCCTGGACATCCTTTGCCGGCGATTGAGGGCGGTGGTCGCGTGCGCGGCGCAAGCCGGCCGTGCGAGGCCGGCTGCGCTACGGTGTGAGTATAGGCAATCGCGCGGCGGCCGGCCTCAGTTGCGTCCGGTGCTGCCGAAGCCGCCGTCGCCGCGTTCCGAGCTGTCGAAGTCGTCGACGATATTGAAGCCCACCTGGACGATGGGCACGATGATCATCTGCGCGATGCGTTCCAGCGGCGTCAGCCGGAACGGCTCGTGTCCGCGGTTCCAGACCGATACGAACAACTGTCCCTGGTAGTCGGAGTCGATCAGGCCCACCAGGTTGCCCAGCACGATGCCGTGCTTGTGACCCAGGCCGGAGCGCGGCAGCAGCATGGCGGCCAGGTTGGGGTTGGCGATATGGATGGCCATGCCGGTGGGGATCAACTGGGTTTCGCCCGGAGCGATGGTGATGTCCTGCTCGATGGCGGCGCGCAGGTCGAGCCCGGCGGAGCCCGGCGTCGCGTAGTTGGGCAGATTCTGCTTCAGACGCGGATCCAAGATCTTGACGTCGATGACGGGTTTTTTCATGAGAGTCCTTTCTTGTCGGCTGCGCGGGGCAGCCGCGGTGTTGATGGCTTATTGCTTGTGCGGCAACAGCTGGGCCAGATGTTCGACAATGGCCCTGGCCACGTCCGGCTTGGGCATGCCGGGCAAGGGGTGGGGGCCGTTCTGGTCCAACAGCACCACCTGATTGTCGTCGGCGCCCATGGCTTGCTGCGCCAGGTTGGCCACCAGCAGCGGCAGCTTTTTGCGCAGGCGTTTGGCTTCGGCGAACTCCAGCAGGTTCTGACTTTCCGCCGCGAAGCCGACGCAGAACGGAGCGGCGGGCAAGGAGGCGACGGCGGCGAGAATGTCCGGGTTTTCCTCCAGTTCCAGGCTGGGCGGCGCCGCGCCTTTCTTGATCTTGTGGTCGGACGGGTTCTTGACCCGGTAATCGGCCACCGCCGCGACGGAAATGAAAATATCGCTGCGTCCCACCTCGGCCATCACCGCGTCGTGCATTTGCCGGGCGCTGGCCGCGTCGATGCGGCGCATGCCCAGCGGGGCCTCCATGCCGGTGGGGCCGGAGATCAGCGTGACTTCGGCGCCGGCGTCGCGGCAGGCGCGCGCCAGCGCGTAGCCCATCTTGCCCGAGCTGATATTGGTGATGCCGCGCACGGCGTCTATGGCCTCGTAACTGGGGCCGGCGGTGAGCAGCACCTTCTTGCCGGCCAGCACCTTGGCCCGGAAAAACCCTTCCAGCAGCTCTGCGATCTCCTCCGGCTCCAGCATGCGGCCCTCGCCGGTTTCGCCGCAGGCCTGGGCGCCGTTGGCCGGTCCGAAGACGGCGACGCCGTCGGCGCGCAGCTGCGCGACATTGCGCTGGTTGGGCGGATTGTCCCACATCTGCCGGTTCATCGCCGGCGCCACGATCAGCGGACAGGCGCGGGCGGCGGCCAGCGTGGACAGCAGATCGTCGCAGGCGCCGTGGGCCAGCTTGAACAGCGTGTTGGCGGTGGCCGGCGCGATCAGGAAAACATCGGCGCGGCGCGACAGGTCGATATGGGCCATTGCGTTGCTGGGGCGCTCGTCCCACAGATCGGTGTACACCGCATGGCCGGACAAGGCCTGGAAGGTGGCGGGAGTCACGAAGCGCATGGCCGCTTCCGTCATCACCACTTCCACGCTGTGGCCGGCTTTGACGAGAAGGCGGGTCAACTCCGCCGCCTTGTAGGCGGCGACGCCGCCGGTAATGCCTAGCAGAATTTTCTTGCTTGTCATGGACTTGTCGCAACAGGCGGTAAATGTCCAATTTTAGCGGATTTCCACGGACTGGGCGCGCTGGCGGGCATATTGCTTCGATGATATGGTGAGCCATGCCTCATCGCGTTTGGTCTGACCTTGAAAACAGTGCTATAGCCAGAGGAGGAGCGTGCAGATGTCTATCGCCCATTGGCCGGAGGCCGAGCGTCCCCGTGAAAAACTGTTGGCCCAGGGAGCGGCGGCGTTGTCGGACTCCGAATTGCTCGCCATCTTTCTGCGCACCGGCATGCAAGGCTTGAGCGCGGTGGAGATGGCCAGGCAGTTGATGCTGGACTTCGGTTCGCTGTCCGGCTTGCTCAACGCCAGTTTTGAAGAGTTCCGGGCGCGCAGGGGCCTGGGCGCCGCCAAATACGCGCAGCTGATGGCCTGCAAGGAGTTGGCGCAGCGGGCCTTGGCGGAGAATATGAGTCTGACGGACGCTTTGCGCGATCCGGGGCAGGTGCGCGATTTTCTGAGACTGGCGATTGCGGGCAAGGACGTGGAAGTGTTCGTCGCCGTGTTTTTGACCGTGCAGAATCGAGTGATAGCGGTAGAAGAGTTGTTTCGAGGCACCCTGACCGAAACCCGGGTCTATCCGCGCGAACTGGTGCGGCGGGCCCTGGCCAACAACGCGGCGGGGGTGATCATTGCCCATAACCATCCATCCGGCGTGTGCGAACCATCCGCCGCCGATCATTCTCTAACCAATACATTAAAAGCTGCGCTGCAGTTGGTCGATATAAGGTTGCTGGATCACTTCGTCGTGACCGGCGCGCGGGCGGAATCCTTTGCCGAGCGAGGCTGGTTGTAGGCGTTGAGCCGTTGCGGGGAGCGCTCGCGACGCTTGGAACCGGCGCCGCCTTTGCTGTCTTGTTGGACCTTGTCTCTCACCGCATCATTAGGAGGTCGCCATGAACATCCTGCGTCTGCTGAATGAGTCCGACTATATTCAGGTTAACAATCAGTTCGTGAAGCCGGATTTCCATACGGCTTCCGAAGAGTTTTCCGATGACGACGATGTGGTGCTGGAGGCCAATCTGGATGGTCAGGAGTTGGTGTTGACCGTGGCGGATCTGGAGGAGGCGACGCCGTTGGCCGATGGCGGTTTTTGGTTGGAGGGCGTTGGCTATCTACGCTTTTTGTCGCAGCAAAATCTGCATTGAACCCCTTCTAGGCTTTACGCTCGCAGGCCCGGCGATGTCCGGGCCTGCTGCATTGTGGAGCCTTCCCGCAGCTCCGCTTGATTTGGCTCAAATAGCGACCCGGGCTAAAGCTGTTACAGTGCTGTGTTTATTTGATAGTCATATTCAGGTGGCCGCATGGAACAGATCAAAGTAGGCATGATAGGCGCGGGTGAAACCGGAACGCCGCTGTTGCGGCAGCTGTTGGACGCACCCTTTGTCGGGATGGTGGGGGTGGCGGACTTGAATCTGGATTCGCCGGGCATTTTGCTGGCCCAGCAGCGCGGCATTTCCGTCACCGATAATTTCATCGAGCTGGCCGAGCAGGGCAGCAGCATTGACATCATCATCGATGTGACCGGCTCGCGCAAAGTGCGCGAGGACTTGCGGCGTTACATGCAGTTTTCCGGCAATACCCATACCGTGATCGTCCATGAACGCGTCGCCCTGCTGATGCTGTCCTTGGGCGCGGGCAAGCTGGTGACGACCCGGCATGACGATTCGCTGGCGTATTGATGGAGAAATCCAGGATTTGACTGGCGGGCAGCTGGTCGAATTTTGAGGACGCTGGGGGGCTTTCGCCCCCCTTTTTTTATGGTCTACGTTTCTTCCCTTCCGTTCGATCGGGCAGCCGTTTCATGCTGAGGTGCTATATTTTGATGGCGGCGTCGACGCTGCGCATATTCAGAAGTCCCGGGCAAAGCATCCGGGGCGGCGGTCGTTTCCATTCGACGGGGGTATTCATGCAGACGTCTTTTCTGACGAGGCGCGCCTTGCTGCTCTGCCTCAGCTTCAGCCTGTTCTCCAGTCCTGCCTTGGCCACCTTGGGGCAGCCCTTGCCGGCGGGCCGCGCGGCCGCTGCTCCGCAAGCGCTGGCTTTGAAGACCGCGCCGCCCGCGGTCTATTCCGTGGCGCAGAGCCGGGATGAGGCTGGCCGCCTCATCCGCGAGTTCGTCCGGCAGACGGACGGCGTTGTGTTCGCGGTGGCGTGGCAGGGCGCGTCGCTGCCGGATATGAGGCAGCTGCTTGGTGATTACTTTCCCAGTTATGTTTCCTCGCAGCAGTCCAATCGGGCCGGTCTGAATCGCTTGGAAGGCCGAGGGCCTGGGCTGACGGTGATCTCCGCCGGGCGCGCGCGCGCTTTCTTCGGCCTGGCCTATGTGCCCGCGCTGGTGCCGGCGGGCCTCGACATCGATCAACTCAAATAATCAGGGCGGGGACGAGATGAAACAGGCTATCTTTGGGCTGGTGTTGAGCTGTGCCTTGTTGTTGACGGCGTGCGGAGGAGGGGGCGGCGGGGTCGGCAGCGTCGCGCCGCCGGACAATGGAGGATCGACGGTCAATTCGGTGACGCTGACGGTAGACAGCGGGCCGGTGGCCAATGTTTATCAGATCAATATGCCCTATGTGTCGGTGACGGTGTGCGCGCCGGGCGGCAGCCAATGCCAGACGATCAGCCGGGTGCTGGTGGATACCGGCTCCAGCGGTTTGCGCCTGTTGGCCAGCGCCGTGAGCGGATCGACGCTGGGCAGCCTGCCCGGCGTGACGTCGAATAGCCGGCAACTGGCGGAGTGCATGCAGTTCGCCAGCGGCTTCACCTGGGGCAGCGTCCGCTACGCCGATGTCAAAATGGCGGGCAAGACGGCGTCCTCCCTGCCCATCCAGATCATCAGCGACCCGGCCTACGGCTTCATCCCGGGCGCGTGCAGCGGGACGGGGAGTAATTTGGGCAGCGTGTCGGTTCTGGGGGCCAACGGCATTCTGGGCGTCGGCCTGCGGCAGCAGGATTGCGGCAGCAACTGCGTCAACTTTAGCAATAACGGCTTTTACTACACCTGCCCCACCGCCTTGACCTGCCAGCAGGCGCCGGCGGCCGCGGCCTTGCAAGTGTCCAATCCCGTGGCGGCCTTCGCCGGCGACAATAACGGGGTGATGCTGCAATTGCCGGCGGTGGCGATCAGCGGCGCGCCCAGCGCCGCCGGAACGCTGTACTTCGGTGTGGGCACGCAGAGCAACAACGCTTTGGGTTCGGCCAAGGCTTTTCCCACTACGCTGGACGGCAATGGCGTGGATGCGATCACGACCAGCTATAAATCGCTCAACTACAGCAGCTTTCTGGATAGCGGTTCCAATGGGCTTTTTTTCGCCGATGCCACGATCGCCACCTGCGTGGTGGGCAGCAGCACCTGGTTCTGCCCCGGCGGCACCGTGAATCTCAACGCCACCTTGAGCGGCGGCGGCAACAGCAGCGCGGTGGGCTTCAATCTGGGCAATGCTGGAACACTGTTGTCGCAAGGTTACTCCGCTCTGCCTGCGGTGGGCGGGCCGGCCAGCGGCTTTCTTAGCAGCTACTTTGACTGGGGCTTGCCCTTCTTTTACGGCCGCAAGGTGTATATCGGCCTGGAAGGGAAGGGCAATCCGTTAGGCAGCGGGCCGATGTTCCTGTTTTGATAAGGCTTTGCGGGTTTCTTGCAACGCAATATAAAGCGTCCTATATCTGGATAGTCATCTCGATGACTTCTCCTTTGTTGAAATTAGCAATCTGTACGCCCGGCGAGCGCCGGGCTTTTTTTTATTCGCGCCGGCGGGGCCTTCGAGTCTCCGGCTAGAATAGCCGCTTCATGCTTTCTCGAGTTTGCTTATGTCCCGTTTGCTCGCAGTCGATCTGGCGAAATCCTATCGTTTATTGAATCATGGCCCCACGGTGCTGGTGTCCAGCGCGGCTGGGGAGCGCAGCAATGTGATGGCGGCGGCCTGGGCGATGCCGCTGGATTTCGATCCGCCCAAGGTGGCGGTGGTCATCGACAAGGCGACCCATACCCGGGAGTTGATCGAGGCTTCGGGCGAGTTTGTGCTCAATCTGCCTTGCCGCGCCCAGGCCGCCGCGGTGTTGCGGGCCGGCGGCGCCGACGGCAGGCAGGTGGACAAGTTCGCGCATAGCGGCCTGAGCCGGATCCCGGCGCAAGAGGTGGCCGCGCCGCGCGTGGACGGCTGCATCGCCTATCTGGAGTGCAAGGTGATCAGCGAGCCGCTGAATCAGCAGCGCTATGATCTTTTCATCGGGGAAGTGGTGGCGGCGGAGGCCGACGCGGAGGTGTTTGCTGACGGCCATTGGCGTTTCGACGACGAGGCCAAGCGCAGCTTGCACTATATCGCCGGCGGCGCTTTTTTCGCGACCGGGGAGGCTTTTGAAGTGGGAAAGTGAGGCGAGGGCGATAAAAAAGCGGCCGTGACGGCCGCTTGGTCTTATGCGCGCGTTGCGCTCAGCGCCATTCCACCAGCGCGTAATTCTTCTTGCCGCGCTTGAGTAGGGTGTAGCGGCCAAACAGGCGTTCGGCGTCGCCGAAGCGCTGCTCCAGGCTGTCGGCCTTGTCGCCGTTGACGCTGACCGCGCCGCTCTGGATGAAGGTGCGCGCCTCGCTCTTGGATTTGGCCAGGCCGCCGGCGGCCAGCGCGTCGATCAGGCTGTCGGCGTCGCGTTCCAGCTGGATGCTGGGCAGGCCGTCTTGCGCCAGTTGGGCGAAGTCGTCGGCGGTGAGGCTGCTCAGATCGTTGTTGAACAGGCTTTGGGTGATGCGCTGCGCCGCCTCCAGGGCGGCCGCGCCGTGCACCATGGTTGTCATCTGCTCGCCCAGGATGCGCTGGGCTTCCGGCTTGCCGTCACGGGCCTGGTCGGCGGCCTCGAGCGCGGCGATTTCTTCCAGCGACAGGAAGGTGAAGTAGCGCAGGAATTTGTACACGTCGGCGTCGGCGGTGCCCAGCCAGAACTGATAGAAGGCGTAAGGCGAGGTCTTCTTGGCGTCCAGCCAGATGGCGCCGGATTCGGTCTTACCGAACTTGGTGCCGTCGGACTTGGTCACCAGGGGCACGGTCAGGCCGAAGACCTGTTGCTGTTGCAGGCGGCGGGTGAGGTCGATGCCGGCGGTGATGTTGCCCCACTGGTCGGAGCCGCCGATCTGCAGCTTGCAGCCGAAGCGACGGTTCAGCTCGGAGAAGTCATAGCCCTGCAACAGGCTGTAGGAGAACTCGGTGAAGGAAATGCCCTGGTCTTCGCGGTTGAGGCGCTGCTGCACCGATTCCTTCTTGATCATCGCGTTGACCGAGAAATGCTTACCGATGTCGCGCAGGAAATCCAGCGTGTTCATTTGGCCGAACCAGTCGTAGTTATTGGCCATCAGCGCGGCGTTGTCGCCTTCGAAGCTGAGGAAGGGTTCGACTTGGCCGCGGATCTTCTCCACCCAGCTCTGGATCACGTCCGGGGTGTTCAGCTTGCGCTCGGCGGCCTTGAAGCTGGGATCGCCTATCATGCCGGTGGCGCCGCCCACCAGCGCCACCGGGCGATGGCCGGCCTGCTGGAAGCGACGCAGCATCAGCACCGGCACCAGGTGGCCCAGGTGCAGGCTGTCGGCGGTGGGATCGAAGCCGCAATAAAGGGTTACCTGCTCCTTGCTCAGAAGTTCTTCCAGCGCAACGGCGTCCGTGGTTTGCGCAATCAGGCCGCGGGCCTGCAGATCCTGAATCAGGGGGGCATGGTTCATTTATCGGGTCTCCAACAACAGGGTGATGCGCGGCAATGGCGGAATGAACGCGCCGCCGCAAAAAGTTAGGCCGCCCGTTGGCGGGCGGCGTAGCCGGACTCGCCAGGCGAGCCCAATCAAGGATATTAACCGAAAACCGGTGGTTTTTGCCCCCTTTTTGTCGGTAGAATCCGGACAAAACCCCATTTGGCTTAGGGTTTGTCCCGCCGGCACGGTATCATCATGTTGCAATGCATTAATTCGGGTGCGCCTGAGCGGGCGAGTTTTGGATTCAAGGAGTGAAAGCGCAATGACGCAAATGGTAAAAGTGTGGGATGTTCCCACTCGCTTGTTTCACTGGACGCTGGTGATTCTGTTCGGCTGCATGTGGTATAGCGGCGAGCAGGGCGGCGATTGGCTGCAATACCATATCTGGTTCGGCTCCTGTCTTGCCAGCCTGTTGCTGTTTCGTTTGATCTGGGGCGTGATCGGCAGCCAGACCGCGCGTTTCAGCAACTTCATCAAGGGGCCGCGCAACATTGTCCGCTATCTGCGCGGCGAGCTGAGCGAGAACGAGCAGCCGGGTCACAATCCGCTGGGCGGCCTGATGGTGCTGGCGATGTTGCTGGCCTTGCTGGCCCAGGTGAGCACCGGCCTGTTCGCCGCCGACGTCGACAGCTATCTGTACGACGGCCCGCTGGCCAAGCTGCTGAGCGGCGACATGGCCGAAGCCGCGACCTCGTTTCACAAGAGCTTTTTCAATGTGATTCTGGGCCTGGTCGGTCTGCACTTGCTGGCCATCATCGCTTACCGGGTGTTCAAGAAGAACAATCTGGTCAAGGCGATGATCACCGGCAACAAGGCCATCGCCGGCGATGTGCCGCGTTTGGCGTTCGCGCCCGCCATCATCGCGCTGGTGGCCCTGCTGGTGTCCAGCGGCGGCGTCTATGTGCTGTTGACGCGTTTGTAAGCGGCGGACCGCGGCGTCAGCGGGGCGAAAAGGGCGGGCATCCGCCCTTTTTTCATGGGCGTCGCTTATTTCTCCGGGCCGCGGAAAGCGTCGTGACAGGCTTTGCAGCTTTGCGCCACCGCGCCGTAGCTTTTCTTGATGGCGGCGAGCTCGCCGCCGCGGGCGCTCTGTCCCAGATCGGCGACCGATTTCAGGAACACGTCCTTGTCGGCCTGAAACTTGGCGGGCTGGCTCCAGATTTCCGGTTTGGCGCGGCTCTTGCCGCTGATGCTGTTGGCGGGGAAGTGATTGAAGGGCTCGGCGGCGATCTGTTGCAAGGCGTCGGCCTGACGGATGAAGGCGTCCTTCCGGTACGGATCCCGGCCGCGCACCACCGCGCCCATGGGCTCGAAGGCCAGCAATATTTTCTTGAAGGACTTGGTGCGGGTTTCGGCCGGCGTGTCGGCCAGCGCCAGCGGCGCCGCGACGGCGCCCAACAGCAATACGGTCAGCAGTTTTTTCATTCCGGGGTCTTCGGGGGTGGGGTCTGGCTGGGGGCGGGCAAGCAAACAGCCCGCTGGCGGGCGGGCTGCTGGGGTCGCGACGCGACGGGGCTCAGTCCTTGCGGAAGGCGTCGTGACAGGCCTTACAGGTTTTCTGGGTGGCGCCGAACTGCACCTTGATCGCGCCCAGATCGCCGGCGGCGGCCACTTGCTTCAGTTTGGCGGTGGCGGCCTTGTGGTTGTCGATGGCTTTTTGCCATTCGGCGGGCTTGCTCCAGATTTCCGGCTTGGCGTCGGTCTTGCCGGCGGTGCTGCCGGCCGGGAAGTGCTGCCACGGTTTTTGGGACAGGGCTTCCAGTTCGCCGGCGAGTTTGGCGAACTCGTCTTTGTTGTAAGGGGTTTCACCCTTCACCATCTTGCCCATGCCGCCTACAACCGGCTTGTATTGCTTGAAAACATCCTGGCGCTGCGCGATGGGATCGGCGGCGAAAGCCTGCCCGGCGAATACGGCGGCCACCACGGCCATCATCAGTGTTTTCATGTTATTTCCTTATATGAGCGATGAGGGATAAGCCATAAGCCTATCATGGACATTCTGGAGCACAAAGCTACCACGACCGACGGCCATGATAAACCGATGAATGATTAATCCTTGTGAATTCGATATGTTATACAGTAACATTGCGTCCTGATTAAACAAGCGGGTGTCCTGCATGGACCATCAAGCCTATCTGGCCGCGGCGGAGCGGCATTGCGAACGGCGCGGCAGCAAACTGACCGCATTGCGCCGTCAGGTGCTGGAGTTGGTGCTGCGTTACAGCGGGGTGGTCAAGGCTTACCAGGTTCTGGCGGATTTGCAGCAAGAGCGCGGCGCCGCCGCGCCGCCCACCGTCTACCGCGCGCTGGATTTCCTGGTGGAGCACGGTCTGCTGCACAAGGTGGACGCCTTGAACGGCTTCATCGTCTGCGATCATTTCGAATGCCAGCACGAAGGGCTGATCCTGGTCTGCGGCGATTGCGGCCAGGTGCAGGAGATCGACGCCGCGCCGGCCTTGAGCGCGCTGCGCCAGGCCGCGCAAGCGGTGGCTTTTTCCCTGTGTCCGCAAAACCTGGTGCTGACCGGCCGTTGCCAGTCTTGCAGCGCCTGAATCCAAGAATTCCCTGATCCATGAAAAAAACCATAGTCAATTTGTTCACCGGCTTTCTCGGGGTGGGCAAGACCACGGCGTTGCGCCATTTGATCGATCGTCGTCCCGCGCATGAAAAGTGGGCGATCATCGTCAACGAGTTCGGCGAGGTCGGCATCGACGGCGCGGCGCTGAGCCAGGACGAGCTGGCGGTGGCGGAAATCGCCGGCGGCTGCCTGTGCTGCGTGGCCGGACCGCAGATGACCGCCACGGTGGCGACCTTGCTGCGCCGCGAACGCCCGGACCGTCTGCTGATCGAGGCCAGCGGCCTGGCGCACGCGGCCGGCGTCATCGACGAGCTGCGCGCCAAGCCCTTGGGCGAGGCGCTGGAGGTGGGCGCGGTGCTCACCCTGGTGGACCCGCGCCAGTTCATTCAGCCGGACTATCATCGCCAGCCGCTGTACCGCGACCAGATTTCCATCGCCGACGTGCTGGTGGCCAACAAGATAGACACCGCCGACGTGCCGACGATGGAGGCTTTCCGCCGGCAGGCGGCGGCCTTGTTCCCGCCCAAGTCCTTGGTGGGCGAGGTGCGCAACGGCGAGCTGGATCCGGCCTGGCTGGACGCCGCCGCCGCGCCCAAGCCGCGTTACCGGCCGGCGGTGCCGGACGATGCCGCCGCGCAATGGCGTTCCATGGGCTGGACTTTCGGGCCGGAGCAGGCTTTCGACGGCGAGCGGCTGACCCGTTTCTTCGATGAGCTGCCCGCCTTGGTGCCGGGCCTGGTGCGTGCCAAGGGCGTGTTCAAAGTGCTGGACAGCTGGGTGTGGCTGAACTGGGCGGCCGGACAGTGGGGCGCGGCCCAGGTGTCCTGGAGACGCGATAGCCGCTTCGAACTGATCGCGGAGGATTTCGACGCCGCCGCGATCGAGAACACCCTGCGGAGGTGTTTCGAATGACGCCCAAACATCAACACACACACGCGCACCGGCATCTGACGCCGGACAATTTCAAAGCGCCGTTCAGCCTGCTGGCGCTGTCGGCCTGGCAGCGGCTGGGCCTGGCCGGCGCCGCGTTGGCGGTGCTCTGGTTCTTGGTGATCTGGGCTTTGCGGGAGGCGGCATGAGCGTCAGTCTGCAGAACCTGACGGTTTCCTATCAGCGCCATCCGGCGGTGCACCATGTCAGCGGTTGTTTCGCCGCCGGCGACGCCACCGCCATCTTCGGCCCCAACGGCGCCGGCAAGAGCACCTTGCTCAAGGCCATGATAGGCGCGTTGAAGCCGGACTCAGGCTCGGTGCAGCTGGGCGGCTTCCGGCGGCGGGACATCGCCTATCTGCCGCAGCAATCGGAGATCGACCGCTCCTTGCCTGTCAGCGTGCTGGATCTGGTGTGCACCGGGCTGTGGCACGACACCGGCGTGTTCGGCGGCGTCAGCCGCCGCGGCCGCGACCAGGCCTTGCTGGCCTTGGAGCAGGTGGGGCTGGCCGACTTCGCGCTGAGGCCGATCTCGGCGCTGTCCAGCGGCCAGTTCCAGCGCGTGCTGTTCGCCCGCATCCTGGTGCAGGACGCGCGGCTGATCCTGTTGGACGAACCGTTCAACGCGGTGGACGCCAAGACCACTTACGATCTGTTGGAGCTGGTGCGCCATTGGCGCGAGGAAGGCCGCACCGTGGTGGCGGTATTGCATGATTATGAGCAGGTGCGCGCGTATTTCCCGCATACCTTGTTATTGGCGCGCGAAGTGGTGGCCTGGGGCGATACCGCCGAGGTGCTGTGCGACGCCAATCTGAAACGCGCGGTGGACACCGCCGCGCATTGGCAATCCCAGGCCGCGGTCTGCGAAGTGGATGGAGCGCAAGCCTGATGCTGCACTTATACGATTTACTGGTGGCGCCGTTCGCCGAATTCGCCTTCATGCGCCGGGCGCTGGTGGGCTGCCTGGCCCTGGCCTTGGGCAGCGGCCCCATCGGCCTGTTCCTGGTGATGCGGCGCATGAGCCTGATGGGCGACGCAATGAGCCACGCGGTGCTGCCCGGCGCCGCAGTGGGTTTCATGATGGCCGGTCTCAGTCTGCCGGCGATGAGCTTGGGCGGTTTCTTCGCCGGCGTGCTGGTGGCCTTGCTCGCCGGCCTGGCCACGCGTTTCACCAGCATCAAGGAGGACGCCAGCTTCGCCGCCTTCTACCTGCTGTCTTTGTCCATCGGCGTCTTGCTGGTGTCGCGCGGCGGCAGCAATGTGGACTTGATGCACATCCTGTTCGGCTCGGTGCTGGCGGTGGACGACGCGGCGCTGTACCTGGTGGCCGGCGTCGCTTCCTTCACCCTGTTGGCGCTGGCTTTGATCTACCGCCCCTTGCTGCTGGAAAGCCTGGACCCGGTCTATCTGCGCGCCGTGGGCGCGCGCGGCGGCCTGTGGCACATGCTGTTCCTGATGCTGGTGGTGCTGAACCTGGTGGCCGGTTTCCAGGCGCTGGGCACCCTGATGGCGGTGGGCCTGATGATGTTGCCGGCGATCACCGCCCGCTTGTGGACCGAGCGCATCGAGGCCCTGCTCGGGCTGTCGGTGGCCATCGCCTTCCTGGCCGGCCTGGGCGGCCTCTTGCTGTCCTATCACTTCGAACTGCCTTCCGGGCCGGCCATCATTCTGCTGGCGGGCCTGGTCTATCTGCTGTCGCTGCTGTTGGCGCCGGTGGGCGGGGCTTTGCCGCGCTACATCCGCGCCCGGCATCTGGAATCCTGAACCCTTGATAAGGAAGTCGCCGATGAAGAAATCAATCATGGCCCTGCTGTTGCTGGGCCTGCCCTTGTCCGCCTGGGCCAAGCTGCCGGTGGTCGCCAGCTTCAGCATCGTCGCCGATATGACGCGCGAGATCGGCGGCGATCGCGTCGAAGTCTCCTCGCTGGTGGGGCCGGATCAGGACGCCCACGTGTTCCAGCCGTCGCCGGCCGACGTCAAGAAAGTGGCCGCCGCCAAGCTGCTGGTCACCAATGGCCTGGGCATGGAAGGCTGGATGGTGCGGCTGAGCAAGGCCGCTCATTTCAAGGGCGTGCAAGTGGAGGCGGGCAAGGGCATCAAGACCCGCGAAGCGGAAGACGAGGATCACCACGGGCACGACCACGGCCATGCCGGGCATGACCACGGGGCCGTCGATCCGCACGCCTGGCACGACCCCAGGCGCGTGCTGACCTATATCCGCAACATCGAGGCCGGCCTGAGCCAGGCGGACCCGGCCGGCAAGCCGGAGTACGCCCGCCGCGCCGCCGACTACGCGGCCAAGGTGAAGGAGATGGACGCCTGGGCAGCCAAGGCCTTCGCCGCCGTGCCCGCGGCCAAGCGCAAGATGCTGACCTCGCACGACGCCTTCGCTTATCTGGGCGAGCGTTACCAGCTGCAAGTGCTGGCCATCCAGGGCGTCAGCACCGAGTCCGAGGCGTCGGCCAAGGCGGTGGCGCGGCTGGTGCGCCAAGTGCGGCAGGAAAAAGTGGCGGCGGTATTCATGGAGAACATGACCGACAAGCGTCTGTTGGAGCAGCTGGCGCGCGAGGCCAAGGTGGCGATAGGCGGCAAGTTGTACGCCGACGCGCTGTCCGGCCCGTCCGGTCCGGCGCCCAGCTATTTGGCGATGTTCCGTTACAATGTGGACACCATTTTGAAATCGTTCAAATAAGCGCCCGCAGCAACTGCCAGGCGCCGATGCCCGCAACGACCAGTCCCGCCGTCAGGCGGACTGGTCGTTGTTGCATCCAGCGGCGCAAGCTGTCGGCGAAAGCGCCCATCAGCAGGAGATTGGGCAAGGTGCCGAGCCCGAAGGCGAGCATGGCCAGCGCGCCGCCGGACGCGCTGCCGGTGGCCAGCGCCGACAGCGAGGCGCTGTAAACCAGGCCGCAGGGCAGCCAGCCCCAGACCATGCCGGCCAGCAGCGCGGCTTGCGGCGAGCGGACCGGCAGCAGGGGGCCCAGCAGCGGCTGCAAGCGCCGCCAGATCGGCGCGCCCAGCCGTTCGATCAGATTGACCGCGCCGGACAGGCCGGCCAGGTACAGGCCCATGGCCACCAGCATCAGGTTGGCCAACAGCGCCAGCGCCAATTGCAGCCCGCGGATGTCCAGCAGAGCGAGGCCGGTGGCGGCCAGGCCGCCCAGCAGCGCGCCTATCAGCGCGTAGCTGCCGACGCGTCCCAGATTGTAGGCCAGCATGATGCGCCAGCGGCTGGTCTCGGGGGGCAGATTCAGCGTCAGCGCGGCGACGATGCCGCCGCACATGCCCATGCAGTGGCCGCCGCCCAGCAAGCCCGCCAGAAACAATATCCACCCGCTCGTTTCAATCATGCCGCAACCTGTCTCAGAAAGCTCTATGGTAACAGAGTGGCGGCTCGCGCTTGCGCGCGCGGCGGTCATATTTGCTTTTGGCATTTATTGCCTTTATCAAAATTTTACTTGGCATCTCCTTAAAGAAAGTTATAAAAAAAATGATGGTCTAGCTGGCCGACTACTGGTCAAAAGGTCAGTTTGCAATGAGAATGCTGCTTTGGCTTCGGACCTATGCGCAATGGGTCCCCCGCTGAGGATCCAGGCGCTCGACCTGGTCAAAACATATGCATTAGCGATGTAATCCATGGGGATAGAGTGAGGAAAATATGGCCAAGTATCTGACACTTGAGCGGCTGGGCCAGTCAGCGATCGTGACTCTCAAAAACGCGCCGGCGAATTTGCTGACCACGGAGAGCCTGAATGAGCTGGCTACGACGATGCGGTCGCTGGATGCGGATCCGGCTGTGCGTTCGGTGGTGTTGACCGGGGCGGGCGACGCGTTTTTTTCCGCCGGCGCCGATTTGAAGCAATTCGCGTCCGGCGACGCGGCCGAGGCGGACAAGGTGTTCGATGCCTTCGCCGGCGCTTTGCGCAGTTTGCAGCAGTACCGCGGCGTCACGGTGGCCGCGATCAACGGCTACGCCCTGGGCGGCGGTCTGGAATTGGCGCTGGGCTGTGATTACATGGTGGCCGAGCGCGGCGCCAAGCTCGGGCTGCCGGAAGCCAAGGTGGGCATCATCCCGGCGGCGGGCGGCACCAAGACGCTGGCGGACAAGGTGGGCGTTTCCTGGGCCAAGCGCATTATTCTGGGCGGCGAAGTGGTGACGGCGGAGAAGGCCCTGACCATCGGGCTGATCGAGGAAGTGGTGGACCAGGGCTTCGCCAAGATCGTGGCGATCAGCCTGGCCAACAAAGTGGCGAACCAGGCGCCGGGCGCGGTGGCCGCCGCGCGTCGGCTGATCGAGGAGAGCGGCAATCTGACGCTGGCTCAGCATCTGGAGCGCGAGCGCGCCGCGGTGCGCCAGCTGATGGGCAGCGCGGAGCAGATCGAGGGCGTCAGCGCCTTCATCGCCAAGCGCAGCCCCAGCTGGGTCGAGTCCGGCGATGATTGAACGGTCCGCGTCCCATGCAAAACCGCCTGCCGCCGTTTCGGCCGCAGGCGGTTTGTTTTGATGCCCGCATCTGTTCCGCCGGGCCGGGCGGGTCAGCGCAGTTGGCGCAACAGGAAGGCGTATTCCATGGCCGCGATATCGGCTTCCTGCTGATGGTTGGCGGCGGCGCCGTGCCCGCCCTCGGTGCGCTCGAAATACTGCACCGGGGCGCCCATCGCCTGCATGGCCGCGAACATTTTGCGGGCGTGGCCGGGATGAACTCTGTCGTCCAGCGTCGAGGTCATGAACAGGGTGGCCGGGTAACGCGCGTCCGCTTTCAGGTTCTGATAGGGCGAGTAACGGCGGATATAAGCCCAGTCTTCCGGTAAATCGGGGTTGCCGTACTCGTCCATCCAGCTAGCGCCGGCCAATAAGCGGTTGAAGCGGCGCATATCCAGCAGCGGCACCTGGCAGACCACGGCGTTGAACAGCTCCGGACGCTGGGTCAGCATCACCCCCATCAGCAGGCCGCCGTTGCTGCCGCCCTTGATGCCCAGATGACGGGCGTCGGCCACGCCGCGTTTGGCCAGGTCTTCCGCGATGGCGGCGAAGTCGTCGTAGGCGTTCTGGCGCAGCTGTTTGCGCGCCGCCTCGTGCCAGGCCGGACCGTATTCGCCGCCGCCGCGGATATTGGCCAGCGCGTAGACGCCGCCGCGTTCCAGCCAGGCCTTGCCCAGCGCGCCGTTGTAGCGCGGGGTCAGCGACACTTCGAAGCCGCCGTAACCGTACAAGAGCGTGGGGTTGGAGCCGTCCAGCTTGATGTCTTTGCGGCTGACCAGGAAATAGGGCACGCGGGTGCCGTCGCGAGAGGCGGCGAACCACTGTTGGATGCGGTAGGGGCCGGCGTCGAAAAAGCCGGGCTGCTGTTTCAGCATCCGGCGCTCATCGCTGCCGGTCTCGGCCAGGGCCAGCGTCGGCGGTGTCAGAAAATCGGTGAAGCTGTAGAAGTAGCGGTTGTCGCGGTCGGGATCGACCGCGCGCACGCTGATGCTGCCGAAGCTGGGCGTGGCCACCGGGCGCGACCGCC
This sequence comes from Chromobacterium sp. HL1, assembly GCF_057418835.1. Taxonomy (NCBI): domain Bacteria; kingdom Pseudomonadati; phylum Pseudomonadota; class Betaproteobacteria; order Neisseriales; family Chromobacteriaceae; genus Chromobacterium; species Chromobacterium sp. HL1. Next base: position 3,375,893 of record NZ_CP162399.1, on the reverse strand, counting down.
ATTGGCCGTCCACGACCTTCCATTCCATTAAGCGGCTGCCGACATTGTCCAGCATGGTCAGCAGCAAGCTGTCGCGAGTGGACGTCTGCTCCGCCAGCGAGACGGCGGCGCTGGGTTCGAACAGGGGGCTGAAGCCGCGTTCGCCGGCCAGGTAGGCGTCGGTCTTGATGGCCAGCAAGGAACCGCCGCGCCAGGTCTTGCCGCCGGCGGTCCAGTCCTGTTTGGGCGTCAACAGCAGCCAGTCGCCGAAGAAATCGACGCCGACATGGTCGGGCTTGTCCAGCTTGCGCCATTTTCCATCCACCCGCAGCCGCGCCTCGGTGCTGAAGAAAGTGGGCGCGCGCGTGATCAGATCGTAGCGTCGGCCTTGGGCGTCTATCCTGGCCGCGTGCACGGCGACGTCGGCCTGCTGGCCTTCGAACACGGTTTGCGCTTCGGCCAGCGGCTGGCCGCGGCGCCAGGTCTTGACGATGCGGGGATAGCCGGAGTCGGTCAGCGACCCGGGGCCGAAGTCGCTCATCACATAAAGGGTGTCGCGGTCCTGCCAGCTGACTTCGCTCTTGGCTTCGGGCAGTTGGAAGCCGTCCTTGACGAAGGCCTTGGCGGCCGGGTCGAATTCACGCACCACCGCGGCGTCGCCGCCACCGCGGCTTAAGCGCAGCAGACAGCGTTCCTGATCGGGGCGCAGGCAGTCGGCCCCTTGCCACACCCAGTTTTCCCCCTCGTCCTTGGCCAAGCGGTCCAGGTCCAGCACGGTTTCCCATTGCGGCGCGGCCTTGCTGTATTCGTCCAGCGTGGCGCGTCGCCACAGCCCGCGCGGGTGGTCTTTGTCGCGCCAGAAGTTGTAGTAGAGCCCGCCTATCTTCTCCACGGAGGGGATGCGGTCGTTGGAGTCCAGGATGGTCAGCAGCTCGCGGCGCAGCGCCGGGTAGTCGGTTTGCCGGCCGAGGTCCTGGCGCGTGTTTTCATTTTGCCGGCCGACCCAGGCCAGCGCTTCCTTGCCTTGAATCTCCTCCAGCCATAGATAGGGGTCTTGCGCGGCGTTCGCCGCGGCGCAGAGCGCGAGCAGGGCGAAGGACAGTGGGGTGCCTAAGGTTTTCATCCGGACGGGTTTCCCTTAATTCAGCCAATGGCTGTAGACAGTGGATTTGTTTTGATGTGTCCGAATACTGTAACGTCCGAGAATTTGTTTGTCATCAAGCGCCGCGCGAGCGGAGAAGACGAACGGCGGCCATGTCCAGGCGTGGCCGCCGTTGGCGGGGAGGGCGAGGGGAGGGGCCTTGGCAGCCGTTCACGGTAGGCTGCGCGGCCTAGGGCGCGACTCGGGGCGTGCCGCATTCGGAATGCTCATGCGTCCCATGAGCAAGGCCGCTTTTTCAGCGCTGGCTTTCACCAGGTAGCGCCCCTGCGCGCGGCTTTGAACAGGCGCTTAGCAGCCGTCCAGCCCGCACATCGGCGGCAGCTCGGCCGAGCCTGAGAGGGTGGCGGCGCCGAGTTGCGCCAGGTGCTGGCTGAACATGTCCGGCTTGCCCAGATAGGAGCCCAGATCCAGGGCTTGGAAGCGGCCGTCCACTTCCAGCGCCGCGGACGGGAAGCCGCGCAAGCCCAGGCGGGTCATCAGCCGGCGGCTGTGGTCTATATGCTCGACGCTGCGCGCCAGACCGCCGGCGTAGGCGTCGGCGAAGCGGTCGGCGGACACGCCCAATTCGGCCGCTAGCCGGGCGAGCACCGCGACGTCGGCGATCTCAAGCCCGTGCAGGTAATGAGCGGCTTGCACGCGGGCCAGCATGGTCTGCGGCGCAATGCCCAGTTCCGGCGCGGCCAGGACGGCGGCGATGGGCGGCGTCGAGTCCAAACGCGCCTCGCTGCGCAGCAAGCCGTCGAAGTAGGCGTCGCCGAAGGGCTGGCCGCTGAGGGCGGCGATGCGGTGATCGTGCGGCATCACGTAGCCGCGCCACTCCAGGTTCACGCGGCGGTTGTGCGGCGCGCTGAGCATGCCGCCGCCGTGCAGCGCCAGTTCGACTTCCGGCCGCGCCGCGGCCGCCAGCAGCAGCGGCGAAGCGCCGTAGCACCAGCCGCACAGCGGATCGTAAAAGTAGTGCAGCCGGATCGTGGAGGCGCTTACCATTTCATCTCGCCCTTATTGACCTTGGCGCCGATCTCCAGCGACATGTCTTCGCCCGCTTGCGGGAAGGCTTGCTTCATCGCCTGGATCAACTGGGCGCTATTGGCCGATTTGGCCAGATTCAGTTCGAACTGCTGCAAGTACCGGCGGGTGAAGCGCACGGCGCTCAGATCGGTTTTGTCGCCCGCCTGCATGTGGCCGGGGACTACGATTTCCGGTTGCAGCGCTTCCATTTCGTCCAGCTGCTTGATCCAGGCCTGGCGTTCGGCCGGGCTCTGGGTGTCCGCGGTCCAGACGTGCATGCTGGGCGCGGTGACGCCGACATTGCCGACAATCGCGCGCAGGGACGGAATCCACACATAGCCGCGGTGCGCCAGCACGCCGTGCGCGCCCTTGATTTCCAGCGCCTTGCCTTCCAGTTCCAGACGTTCGCCTTTCAGCGCTTCGGGCAGCAGCGGCGCGCTGGGCGCGTTGACGCCCATTTGCGGGCCCCAGTAAGCGAGCTTGCCCTGGATATTGGCCTTGATCTTGGCCAGGGTTGGGCCGTTGCTGAGCACTTGGGCCTGCGGGAAGATCTTCTTCAGTTCGGCGGCGCCGAAGTAGTAGTCGGGATCGGCCTGGCTGATATAGATGGTTTTCAGTTGCTTGCCGCTGTCCAGCACCTTGGCGGCGATGCGGTGGGCGTCGGCGCGGGTGAAGCCGGTGTCGATCAGGATGGCGTCTTTCTCGCCGCTGACCAGGACCGAGCTGACATTGAAGCTATTGCCGTCGGCGTTGTAGATGGACAGTTTCAGCGGCGCGGCGACGGCGGCCGTTGCCGCCAGGGTCAGGGCGCCGGCGATCAGGGTTTGGCGGAACATCGATTCATTCTCCATATGGCCCGGCTTCTATCGCCGGCGGTGAGTAGGCTGGATTTCGACGCTCACTATAAAACGTGCGCTTAATGGGAATAAACCATCTAAATCGCAATAAATTGTTGCTTGTTTCGATCTAATTGGTCGGAGCCTCAGGGGCTTTCCGTCGTCTACTCAGGCGCTGGGCCACGACGGGGGAGGGGACGGACGCTTGCTCAGACCGGCTCCAGGGATCGCGAGCAAGGGCGAGAGCTTGGGCGGCGTCTTAGACAGTTGCAGCCAAGACGGACTGAATGGGCTATGTTTCAGCCATAAAAGCGCGGAGGCTGGAATGTCGGATGGGCGCTGTAGGCGATGGCCCTGTTCTTGCTTGATGTTTGATGCGCCGCGGCATGCAATTTTTGTCGACTTGGGGCCTTATTTTGGGAGATTGTATCCATTCGAATCGCGAAAGCGAGCGAATGTTGTAATGCGAATTCTTTGATGGACGTCTTTTCGAAAGCGAACATATTTTGCGCCAAAGCATGATCAAAATCTGAAAAACGACCTGCTGGCCCAGGGTTTTCCTTTATCCGGAGAAATTCAAAATTTCTTTGGCCGGTTTCGTCTTGTTTTTTGAAAAAATGCATGAAAAACAATGTGTTATATTGTTTTTAAATGGGCTTGATTTGGTGCCGTTTTAACCAATCTTTAAGATTGACAGTCGCTGGAATCCGCCTACATAATCCGTTCGCCTGTCTGACAGAATCCAAATAATCAAGGCTCGTCCGGGCACTCAAGAACAGGCAGCAGCCAATAAGAGGGGAAACCCCGCAAGCTGCCGGTCGTCAATACAAAGGAGATCTCCCAACGTGGACATTTTTCTGCAACAAATCCTGAACGGTCTCGTTCTGGGTAGCATTTATGCGTTGATCGCATTGGGCTACACCATGGTGTACGGGATCATGGGGCTCATCAACTTCGCCCACGGCGAAGTGGTGATGTTCGGCGCCATGGTCACCATCTCCGTCGTCAACGCCTTGTCCGGTTCCGGCCTGCCCGGTCCCGCCCTGGTGCTGATCGGATTGCTGGTGGCGATTGCGGCCTGCATGCTGCTGGGCTTCACCGTAGAGCGCATCGCTTACCGTCCGCTGCGCGGCAAGCAAAGACTGGCGCCGCTGATCACCGCGATCGGCCTGTCCATCGTGCTGCAGCAGGTGGCCATCCTGATCTGGGGCCGCAACTACATTCCCTTCCCGCAAATCCTGGACCACGACGTGGTGTCCTTCTTCGGCGCCAGCATCACCAAGCTGCAGATCACCATCATCGTGCTGTGTCTGGTGATCATGGCCGGCCTGCTGCTGATGGTGGAGCGCACCAAGCTGGGCCGCGCGATGCGCGCCACCAGTCAGAACCCGGCGGTGGCCGGCCTGATGGGCGTCAACGTCAATACCATCATTTCCGCCACCTTCGTCATCGGCTCCAGCCTGGGCGCGGTGGCCGGCGTGATGGTGGCCACCAACTACGAGCAAGCTCATTACTATATGGGCTTCATGATTGGTCTGAAGGCCTTCACCGCCGCGGTGCTGGGCGGCATCGGCAATCTGGGCGGCGCGGTGGCCGGCGGCTTGCTGCTGGGCATCATCGAAAGCCTGGGCGCCGGCTATATCGGCACGCTGACCGGCGGCTTCCTCGGCTCCAACTATCAGGACATCATCGCCTTTATGGTGTTGATCATGGTGCTGATTTTCCGTCCGTCCGGCCTGCTGGGCGAAAAGATGGCCGACCGTGCCTGATCCTGGAGACGACATATCATGACCATGGCACTCAATATCAACAAGATGGACACCGGCAAGAAAGTCGGCCTGTTCGTGCTGTCCGCGGTGGCGATGGCGGTACTGCCTTTCCTGGTGGGCGGCCTGCTGGGCAACTCCTGGGTCCGCATCGTCGACTTCGCCTTGCTCTACGTGATGCTGGCGTTGGGCCTCAACATCGTGGTGGGCTTCGCCGGCTTGCTGGACCTGGGCTTCATCGCCTTCTACGCGGTGGGCGCCTACACCTTCGCCTTGCTGGGCTCGCCGCATTTCGGCCTGCATCTGCCGTTTTACATCACCATCCCCTTGGGCGCGGTGCTGGCGGCTTTCTGCGGCATCTTGCTGGGCACGCCGGTATTGCGGCTCAAGGGCGACTATCTGGCCATCGTGACGCTGGGCTTCGGGGAGATCGTGCGCATCTTCATGAACAACCTGAACACCCCGGTCAACATCACCAACGGCCCGCAGGGCATCAACCTGATCGACCCGATCAAGGTGGGCGGCGTATCGCTGGGCGAGACGATGGAGCTGTTCGGCCTGAGCTTCCACAGCGTTTATCTCTACTACTATCTGTTCCTGGCGCTGACCGTGGGCGTGGTGATCATGGCCTGGCGCCTGCAGCATTCGCGCATCGGCCGCGCCTGGGTGGCCCTGCGCGAAGACGACATCGCCGCCGCGGCGATGGGCATCAACATCCGCAACATCAAGTTGCTGGCCTTCGCCTTGGGCGCCTTGTCCGGCGGCGTGGCCGGCGGCCTGTTCGCGTCCTTCCAGGGCTTCGTGTCGCCGGAATCGTTCAGCCTGCTGGAATCCATCATGATTCTGGCGATGATCGTGCTGGGCGGCATGGGTCACATCCCGGGCGTGATTCTCGGCGCCGTGGTGCTGACCATCGCGCCGGAGATCCTGCGCGAAGTGATAGGCCCGCTGCAGATGAAAACCTTCGGTAAAATGCTGATCGATCCGGAAAACGCCCGCATGCTGTTGTTCGGCTTGGCGATGGTGGTGATGATGCTGGTGCGGCCGGAGGGCATGTGGCCGTCCAAGCGCCGTAAAGCCGAGTTCCGTGACGATAGAGAAGCCGCAGGGCAGAAAGGCTGAGCCATGGCTGAAGTTTTGCTGAAGATAGAAGGCATCCATAAACGCTTTGGCGGCCTGCACGCGCTCAACAACGTGGCGCTGACCATCAACAAGGGCGAGATTTACGGCCTGATCGGCCCCAACGGCGCGGGCAAGACCACGCTGTTCAACGTGTTGACCGGCTTGTACGTGCCGGACGAAGGCGCGTTCGAGTTCGACGGCCACAATCTGTTCCAACAGAAGCCGCACGTGGTGGTGGCCGCCGGCATCGCCCGCACCTTTCAGAACATCCGTCTGTTCGCCGAAATGACGGCCTTGGAAAACGTGATGGTGGGGCGTCACATTCGCTCCAAGGCCGGCGCCTTGGGCGCTGTGCTGCGCGACAGACGCACCATGGCAGAAGAAAGGGCGATCACCGACAAGGCCTGGGAATTGCTGGAATACGTGGGCATCGCCGATGTGGCGCATGAGCGCGCCCGCAACCTGTCCTACGGCCATCAGCGTCGGCTGGAAATCGCGCGCGCGCTGGCCACCGAGCCCAAGCTGCTGGCGCTGGACGAGCCGGCCGCCGGCATGAACCCGCGCGAGACCGAGGAACTGAAGACCCTGATGTCCAAAATCCGCGCCGGAGGCGTGACGGTGCTGCTGATCGAGCACGACGTCAAACTGATGATGGGCTTGTGCGACCGCATCGCGGTGCTGGACTACGGCAAGAAGATTGCCGAAGGCGTTCCCGAAGAGGTGCGCAAGAACCCGAAAGTGATTGAGGCCTACCTGGGAGCGGCACACGCATGAGCATTTTGGAAGTCAAAGACCTGCAAGTGGCCTATGGCGGCATTCAGGCGGTCAAGGGCGTCGATTTTCACATCGAGCAGGGCGAGTTGGTGACCCTGATCGGCGCCAACGGCGCCGGCAAGACCACCACGCTGAAAACCCTGGTGGGCATGGTGAAAAAATCCGGCGGCAGCATTCACTACGACGGCAAGGACATCTCCACCATCGCGCCGCACAACTTCGTGCGCCACGGCCTGGCCATGGTGCCGGAGGGCCGCGGGGTGTTCGCCAAGCTGACGGTGGAAGAGAACCTGCTGATGGGCGCTTATTATCGCGACGACAAGGCCGCGATCCTGAGCGAAGCCGAGCGGGTGTACGAGTTGTTCCCGCGCCTGAAGGAGCGGCAGAAGCAACTGGCCGGCACCTTGTCCGGCGGCGAACAGCAGATGGTGGCCATGGGCCGCGCCATGCTGTCCAAGCCCAAGCTGCTGTTGCTGGACGAACCGTCCATGGGTCTGGCGCCCATCATCGTGGAGAAGATCTTCGAGATCATCCAGATGGTGGCCAAGGAAGGCGTGACCATGCTGCTGGTGGAGCAGAACGCCAAGCTGGCGCTGGAGGTGTCGCAGCGCGGCTATGTGATGGAAAGCGGCCGCATCACCATGAGCGGTCAGGCCAAGGACCTGCTCAACGACGAGCGCGTGCGCAACGCCTATCTGGGCGAGTGAGTTCGCCGCGCGTCGCCAAACCCCGGACTTGTCCGGGGTTTTTTGCTTTCAGAGCGCGGCGTCGATGGCGGCTTGCAACATGGCCTGCACGCCCGGATGCTGCAGCCGGCGGCGGTTGGCGATGGCGTAATAATGCTCCCAGACCCCGTCGACCTCGCCCAGCGCCTGCGGCGCGTTCGCGTCGCCGGCGCTGGGCGCCGTGCTGGGAAACAGGCCGAAGCCTTGGCGGCCGAAGGCGTCCAGCAAGGCGCCGTCGTCGAACTCCGCGACGATGTCCGGCTTGATCCGGCGCTCCTCGAACCACTGGTCCAACTGGCTGCGCAGCACATGGTGGCGGCTGGGCAAGAGCATGGGCGCCTGGTTCAGGCTGGCAGGGAAGCCTTCGGCGTAGCGCCGCCACAGTTCGGCCGCGCCGGCTATCATCACCGGGCAGCGCATCAGCAGCCAGGATTGAAAAGGCTGCGATCCGCCGGCCGCCATCGGCCGGTCCGCCAGCACCACGTCCAGCCGGTGGCGGGTCAGGTCGGCCAGCAACTCGTCGAAATCGCCTTCGCCGCATTGCAGCCTGACCTTGGCGTCCAGCCGCAGCGCCGGTTCCAGCAGCTTGAGCGCGATGGCCTTGGGCAGCACGTCCGAGATGCCCGCCGCCAGACGGATGGTCTTGTCCAGCTGCGCGTCTTCCAGCGTTTCCTGCAATTCCTCGCCCAGCATGAAGATCTGATCGGCGTAGCGCAGCGTCACATGGCCGGCCTCGGTCAGAACCAGCTGGCGTCCCTGTTGTCGGAACAAGGTTCGCTCCAGGCTCTGTTCCAGCCGCGAAATCTGGCCGCTGACGGTTTGAGCGCTGACGCCCAATTGTTCCGCCGCGCGGGTGACGCCGCCGGCGTGGGCGACCGCCCAGAAGTAATGCAGATGCTTGAAGTTGATCCGTTCGGACATAATGGTTCGAAAAAACTTGATGTATTTTCTGATTATATTTGATTTTTTCCGAGGGACGCAGCGTCTAGAATGCACTGTGTCGGGCGTTCCTCGGAATGCCGTCGAATTCAACGCAAGGGCCAACACCATGAAACGAGTCATCCTATTAATCGCCACCAACATCGCCGTGATGGTGGTGCTGAGCATTGTGGCCAGCTTGTTGGGGCTGAACCGCTTCATGACGGGCAACAGCCTGAACCTGGGCACGCTGTTGGGCTTCGCCGCGGTGATGGGTTTCGGCGGCGCCTTCATCTCGCTGATGCTGTCCAAGACCATGGCCAAGTGGAGCACCGGCGCGCGCGTGATCGAAACCCCGAGCAACGACACCGAACGCTGGCTGGTGCACACCGTGCAGAAGCTGGCCAGCCGCGCCAATCTGCCGATGCCGGAAGTGGCGGTGTACGAGGGCGAGCCCAACGCCTTCGCCACCGGCCCGAGCAAATCCAACTCGCTGGTGGCGGTGTCCACCGGCCTGCTGGCCTCGATGACGGAAGAAGAAGTGGAAGCGGTGCTGGCGCACGAAGTTGCCCACATCCAGAATGGCGACATGGTGACGCTGACGCTGATCCAGGGCGTGGTCAACACCTTCGTGTTCTTCCTGGCGCGCGTGGTCGGCTATCTGGTGGACAACTTTTTGCGCCGCAACGACGAAGAATCCAGCGGCCCGGGCATTGGCTATATGGTCACTGTGATCGTCTGTGAGATCGTGTTCGGCATCCTGGCCTCCGCCATCGTGATGTATTTCTCGCGTCAGCGCGAATTCCGCGCCGACGCCGGCGCGGCCACCCTGCTGGGCGGCGCGCGTCCCATGGTCAACGCCTTGCGCCGTCTCGGCGGCGTCGCCGCCGGCGACCTGCCGCAGAATATGGCGGCCTCCGGCATCTCCGGCGGGCGCGGCGGCCTGATGGCGCTGTTCTCCAGCCATCCCAGCATCGAGGAGCGCATCGGCGCGCTGGAACACGGTCGTTAAGCTTTGATCCGCCTCCGCGGCAGCGGAGGCGGCTGATGTGAATTCAGGCCCCGGGGCGGCTCGCTCGGCCCGGGGCCTTTCTATTGCCTAAAGGAATGCTTATGGAATGGTTGAGCGCCGGCTTCGCCGGCTACCCCTTGTGGGTGTGGTTGATGTTCATGGCGATCGTGCTGGCTCTGCTGGCTTTCGATCTGGGCGTGCTGCACAAAGAGGAAAAGGAGATCGGGGTCAAGGAAAGCCTGATGCTGTCGGCTTTCTACATCGGCGTCGGCCTGGCCTTCGGCGGCTGGATCTGGTGGTATCAGGGCGCGGACGCCGGCATGCAGTACCTGACCGGCTATGTGGTGGAGAAGTCGCTGTCCATGGACAACGTCTTCGTGATGTCGCTGATCTTCTCCAGCCTGGCGGTGCCGCGCTTGTACCAGCACCGGGTGCTGTTCTGGGGCATTCTCGGCGTGATCGTGATGCGGGCCTTGATGATAGGCCTGGGCGCGGCGCTGGTGGCGCAGTTCCAGTGGGTGCTGGTTTTGTTCGGCCTGTTCCTGATCGCCACCGGGATCAAGATGCTGTTTTCCGACGACGAGCACGCGCCCATCCAGGAAAACCGCATGTACCAATGGCTGTGCGGCCACCTGCGGCTGACGCCGGACTTGCACGGCAAACAGTTTCTGGTGCGCGGCGAGGCGCATGGCTTGGCCCGCGGCTGGTGGGCGACGCCGCTGCTGTTGGCGCTGATCATGGTGGAGAGTGCCGACCTGGTGTTCGCGGTGGACAGCATCCCGGCCATCTTCGCCATTACCCAGGACCCGTTCCTGGTCTACACCTCCAACATCTTTGCGATCCTGGGCCTGCGCGCGCTGTACTTCGCGCTGGCGGCGATGGTGCATCGCTTCCATTATCTGAAGTACGCCTTGTCGCTGGTATTGGTGATGATAGGCGTCAAAGTGGGTCTGGTGTTCTTCAACGACGTGGGCTGGGTGACGTTCAAGATCCCCACCGCCTGGTCCTTGGCGGCGACGCTGGGTCTGTTGCTGGCGGGCGTGCTGTATTCGCTGCACAAGACGCGCGATCAGAACCCCAACGATTGAGGCGGATGCATAAGTTCGCGCCGGAGCAGGGCTCCGGCGGGCAAGGGAAACCGGCCATGCGCGATGCGCGTGGCCGGTTTTTTGTAAACCTTCTGTAAACCTCTCTCATTTGGCCACGATTTCTCCCTCAGCCCGGCGGGCGGGCGCGGTATCCTTAGAGCCGCTAACCAAACCTCGCAGAGAAGCTGAGCCTAGACGCGCCGACGCAGGCAGTACAAGTCGTACGGCCAGGAGGCGCAAGGCAGGATCAGGGCTTGGGTTAGCGGGTCTTATAATAAAGCCGCAATGGAGGTGAGCTGTTATGACTGTCGAAGTGCCAAGATTGCTGGTGGTGGATGACGACCCCGACCTGCGCGACCTGCTGCGCGACTACCTGGGCAAGCAGGGTTTCGCCGTCGACGCCGTCGGCGACGGCCAGGCCATGCATCAGGCGATTGCCGCGCAGAACTACAATATGTTGATTCTGGACCTGATGTTGCCGGGCGAGGATGGCCTGACCCTGTGCCGCAATCTGCGCGAGCGCTCCTGCATGCCCATCCTGATGCTGACCGCGCGCGGCGACGAACTGGACCGCATCATCGGCCTGGAAATGGGAGCCGACGATTATCTGACCAAGCCGTTCAGCCCGCGCGAGCTGCTGGCGCGGATCAAGAGCATTCTGCGCCGGGTGTCGGATCAGCCGGCGAACGCGGCCAGCGTGCGCCGGCTGCGTTTCGCCGGCTGGACGCTGGACCTGAACGCCCAGCATCTGCTGGACGAGGCCGGGGTGGTCACTCCGCTGTCCGGCGGCGAATTCAAACTGCTGCAGGCCTTGGCGGAAAACGCCAACGCGGTGATGTCGCGCGATCAACTGATGGAGGCGATGAACGGCAAGGAGGCCGGACCGTTCGACCGCACCGTCGACGTGATGATAGGGCGGGTGCGCCGCCGGCTGGGCGAGGACGCGCGCGAACCCGTGCTGCTCAAGACCATACGCAGCGGCGGCTATATGCTGGCCTGCGAGGTGGAAGCCTTGCGATGAGGTGGTTGCCGCGCACATTGTATGGCCAGATTTCGCTGACGCTGGTGGGGGGCTTGCTGCTGGCCAACGCCTTGGGCATTTATTTCATTCTCAGCGACCGCGACCGCTTGAGCAATTCCTTGCGCGTGCAATACACCGCGCAGCACATCGCCGACATCGTCAATCTGTTGGACGAGTGTCCAAGCAAATATCGGGAACAGGTGATTTCCGCCCTGAACCAGCCCACGCTGCTGGTGCGCATGGACCGGTTCTGGGAGCAGCCAGAAAATACGCTGAGCCGGCATGGCCGCTCGTTTCAGCAATTGATCAAGCGCGACCTGATCAAGCCTTATCAGCTGCAGGTGTTGTCCAAGCAGCAGGACTCGTCGGCGGGCGGCCGCGCGGCCTTGATCGATAGGGTGGGCGGGCTGGGGATGAAAAATTTCACGCCCACGCGGGACGCCGGCCTTGCCGGCTCCATCGTCGGCGAAGAACTGACCGCCCTGGGCCCGCTGGCCGAATTCAAGACCCATCTGGCCACGGTGCAGGCCAGGCTGAGCGACGGCACGGTATTGACCTTCAACGCCTCGCGGCCCATTTCGCTGGCCGATCAGCCCATCCGCATCCTGGCCTGGCTGCTGCTGGTGGCCTTGACCGCCGCTATTCTGGGCGCCTGGGCGGTGCGGCAGCTGATCCGGCCGCTGGGCCTGTTCGCGCAGGCGGCCCGAGGCCTGGCCAGCAATCTTAATCAGGCGCCCTTGCCGGAAACCGGCTCCGAAGAAGTGGCGGAAGCCGCCCGAACCTTCAACCGGATGCAGACCGAGCTGCAGCGCCTGCTGAAAACCCGCAATCAGATGCTGGCCGGCGTGTCGCACGATCTGCGTTTGCCCATCACCCGCATCCGTCTGCGCCTGGAAGGGCTGGCCGAGTCGTCGGAAAAGCAGGCGATAGAGCGCGACCTGCTGGAAATGGACCAATTGATCAACGACTCGCTGACCTATCTGCGCGGCGGCTGCGGCAGCGAGCAGGTGGTGAAGCTGAATCTCAACGCTTTGCTGGAAAGCGTGGTGGAGGATATGGAGGCTTTCGGCGCCGACATCCAACTGCACAGCGAAGCGGTGGCGCCGGTCGCCGGCAAGGTCGGCGCCTTGCGCCGTTGCCTGGGCAATCTGCTGGAGAACGCGCGCCGTTACGGCGGCGCGGGGATCGAGGTCAGCCTGCGGCAGCGGGGAGACTGGGTGGAAGTGCGGATTCAGGACCAGGGGCCGGGCATCGCCGAGGCGGAGCTGGAACGGGTGATGGAGCCTTATGTCCGCTTGGAGGACTCCAGGGCGCGCCATACCGGGGGCAGCGGCCTGGGCCTGGCCATCGCGCGGGCGATTGCGCGCGACCATGGCGGCGATCTCAAACTGAACAACCGGCCTCAGGGCGGTTTGTGCGTGAAACTGAGTTTGCCGGCCGGACATTGAACGCATTGATCTTGTGGCGAGCCGCGCTAGCGCGGCTTTTTTCTTGTCTTATCGCCGGGGTGTGATGAGAGAGGGGGCGGGTGAGCGGTTTTGTATCTGCCGAATTCTCAAAATTTACGATGTGTTCACACTCTATTTACATTAAAGCCGTATTGTAAATGGACATTTACAAAGTGATTGATTACAATCAGTGTCAGAATTCACTGATACAGATTCTTTTTCGCTTCTTTGAATTCGAGTCAAGTCTATCCAATCTTCAGCCCGCCGCGTGCGGGCATTTTTTTGCTCAAATGCTTGTAGTTAATGAATTTTAACAAGTTGAGAGTGAAACTTCGCCTGAGTGTTCCAGTCTGATTGCCTGAAGTCTGATGTTGTTTTTTTGACACTACTGTTGTTTAATGACCACAAGTTTGCATGGCTAGTTGCAAATGTGAAACACAGCAACTAGTATTCGCTCACTTCCTAAGTAAACAAGAAGGATAGCCACATCATGAAAAAAAGTCTGATCGCTCTGATGGTTGCCACTCTGCCGGCAGCCGCTTTCGCCGACGTAACCGTGTTCGGTACCATCAAAGGCGGCGTTGAATACGTCGACAGCAGCAAGGGCACCAAGCAAACCAATATCGACGACCTGGGTTCCCGTATTGGTTTCAAAGGCAATGAAGATCTGGGCAATGGCCTGAAAGCCATCTGGCAAGTTGAAACCGGCTTCGGCATCGACGGCCAGAGCCGCACCGGCGAAAGCAGCGGTTCCTTCGCCAGCCGCGAATCCTTCGTGGGTCTGTCCTCCAACTTCGGTACCTTCCGTCTGGGTCACCTGGCCAACTTCGGCGAGTCCGACATGGCTCAAGTTAACCCGTGGGAAAGCAGCAGCAACGCGCTGCAACTGAACGCTTTTACCCGCGGCGACGGCTATGTTAAGAACGCCGTGCGTTTCGACACCCCGGAATTCGCCGGCTTCAAGGCTGCCTTCCTGTACGGCACCAAGGAAGACAAGCGTGGTTTCATCGTTGATCCCACCAACCCGAACGTTGCTCAAAACACCGATCGCGAAACCTACAACCTGGGCCTGTCCTACGAGAACAGCGGCTTCTTCGGCAAGTACCAGTACATCCACGAAAGCCCGATCGTTGCCGGCCTGAACCTGAGCAGCAAGGCCAACAACAAGCACCGCATCGAAGCTGGCTACAACGCCAACAACATCTTCGTGGCGCTGGGCTATCGCAATGACAAGGGTGACGCCACCGTGACCCCGCAAGACTTCCTGAGCAATGGTATTGTTTCCGCCGTGGCTCCTGCGCTTGGTGGGGCGACCAGCAAGTTTGAATCGCAAGAATACGCGCTGACCGCCGGCTACCAGATCGGCGCCTTCATGCCCAAGTTCACTTATGCTCAAGCTCGCGACATGAAGGTTGACGGCGTGAAGCAAGATGACAGCGGCTACAAGCAGTTCCTGCTGGGCGTTGACTACAGCCTGTCCAAGCGCACCGTTATTGGCGCTCAGTACGGCGAAATCAAGGCTGACAGCGCTTACCTGGTCAGCAATGGTCAAGCCACCGACAAGATCAAGGCCTTCGGTCTGAACGTCGTACACAAGTTCTAAGCGTTACGGGCTAGACGTAAAGCTGCGAACAGTTTGGAATGCCGCCCCTGGCAACAGGGGCGGCATTTTTCATGTCCGGCGCTCGGCAAGCGGCTCGCCGTGGGCGGCGACGAGGTCGTCGACGAAGGCTTGCAGCGTCGGATTGGGATGGCCGCGTTTGCGGGTGACCAGTTGGAATTCGGCCAGATAGCGCCAGCGCGCCGGGGCCAGCGCTCGCAGCAAGTCCCGCTCCGCCAGCGGCGTGGCATAGTGTTCCGGCAAAAAGCCCAGATGGCGGCCGGACAGAATCAGGGCGGCGATCGCCTCCATATTGTCGGCGCGGGCGCTGATGCGCCAATCCGCCACCGGCAGCCCGGTATCCGGCAGCGGATAGCTGCGCCAGGCCCAGTCGTGGGCGGCCAGCTCGGCGGGGCCAAGCGCGCCGGCCTGCGGGAACAGCGGATGGTCGCGGCCGCAGTAGGCCAGCTGCCGTTCGACGAATAGCGGCCGGTACTCCAGTTGGGGCGCGCGATGCCAGCAATAGCCGATGCCCAGGTGAATCCCGCCCGACAGCAGCGCCTCCTCCAGGCCGCCCGGCGGCAACATGGACAGAATCAACTCCACTGCTTGCGGCCGCGCGCGAAAGCGCCGGATCGCCGCCGACAGCCGCGCATTGGCGCCCAGGGCGGTATGGCCGATCACGCCGATGCGCAATTGCCCGACCAACTGCCGGTCCAGTTGGCGGGCTTCCCGACAGAATAATTCCATCGATTCGGACAGCTGCCGGCTGGCGGCCAGCAGGCGCTCGCCCTTGGCGGTCAGCGCGAAGCCGCCGCGGCCGCGCTCGCACAGCCGATAGCCCAGCCGGGTTTCCAGCGCCGCCAGTTGATTGCTGATGGTGGACTGGCTGATGTTCAGCGTGCCTTGCGCGGCGGAGACGCCGCCAGCCTCGACCACGGCCTGAAACACGCGGATCAGCCGCAAATCCATATTGCTTAAGGTATTGAGCATGGGCCTCCGCGCCGGCGGCGCAATGAGTGGGCACCCGCTGATTAATACATTCATTTTTATCCATGTAAACCGTGGCGTTTGGTGATGTTAGCCGGAGAGGCGGCCGCATAGACTGCGTGATCCCATCCATCAAGACGCAGGAGGTCTTATGTCCGCCCCTTTGCTCAACCAGCCGCTGAGCGGCAATGCGATGCCGCGTTTCGGCGGCGTCGCCAGCATGATGCGCCTGCCTCTGCGCGACAGCGCCGCCGGTCTGGACGCCGCCTTCATCGGCCTGCCGCTGGATATCGGCACCTCAAACCGCAGCGGCACCCGCTTTGGCCCGCGTGAAATCCGCAGCCAGTCGGCGCTGCTGCGCCCCTACAACCTGGGCAGCGGCGCGGCGCCGTTCGAACGGCTGCAAGTGGCGGACCTCGGCGATGTCGCCACCAATCCCTATAACCTGGCGGACAGCGTGGCGCGGATCGAGGCCGCCTATGATCTGGCGCTGCGGCACCCGGTGCGTTTGCTGGGCATGGGCGGAGACCACACCGTCACCTTGCCGGCGCTGCGCGCGCTGGCGCGCAAGCATGGCCCGCTGGGCTTGGTGCACGTGGACGCTCATGCCGACGTCAACGACGAGATGTTCGGCGAGAAGATCGCGCACGGCACCACCTTCCGCCGCGCCTGGGAGGAGGGGCTGCTGGCCGAGGGGCGGGTGGTCCAGATTGGTCTGCGCGGCAGCGGCTACGGGGCGGCGGATTTCGACTGGTCACGCCAGCGCGGTTTTCGGGTGGAGACGGCGGAGCAATGCTGGCATCGCTCGCTGGCGCCGTTGATGGCCGAGGTGCGCGCGCAGCTGGGAGCGGCGCCGGCGTATCTGAGTTTCGATATCGACGGCATCGACCCGGCGTTCGCGCCCGGCACCGGCACGCCGGAAGTGGGCGGCCTGAGTTCGGCGCAGGCCTTGGAAATCGTGCGCGGCTGCCGGGGCCTGGATCTGGTGGGCGGCGATCTGGTCGAGGTGTCGCCGCCGTATGACGCCAGCGGCAACACCGCTTTGCTGGGCGCCAATCTGCTGTTCGAAATGCTGTGCGTTTTGCCCGCGCCGGCGCGCTAAGCCGCGCTGATTCCATGCCCGCGAGCGCCGGAGAATGCGCCGCGGTCCCGAGAACAAGAGGAGAACGAGATGAGTCTGGATCTATTGACGGTGGCCGCCTATATCGGCGCCATGTTGTGGCTGGGTTGGCTGGGCATGCGGCGGGCCAGCGACCGGGAGCAGTACCTGGTGGCGGGGCGCAATCTGGGGCCGATGATGTATATGGGCACCATGGCGGCGACAGTGCTGGGCGGCGCCTCCACCGTGGGCACGGTCCGGCTGGGCTATGTTTACGGCATTTCCGGCTTTTGGTTGTGCGCGGCGCTGGGCAGCGGCATCGTGGTGCTCAATCTGTTTCTGGCCAAGCCGTTGCTGCGCTTGCGGGTTTTCACGGTCACCCAGGTGCTGGAGCGCCGCTATCATCCGCTGGCGCGCAAGGCCAGCGCGCTGGTGATGTTGTCGTACGCGCTGATGATCTGCGTGACTTCGGTGTTGGCGATAGGCACGGTGATGCAGGTGCTGTTCGAGCTGCCGTTCTGGCTGGCCGTCGTCATCGGCGGCGGCGTTGTGGTGATTTACTCGGCGATTGGCGGCATGTGGTCGCTGACCTTGACCGACATCGTGCAATTCGTCATCAAGACGGTTGGCCTGATGCTGGTGCTGCTGCCCATCTGTCTGTGGCGGGCGGGCGGTTGGGAGCAACTGGCCGTCCGGCTGCCGGCGTCCGCGTTCAGCTTCGAGGGCCTGGGCTGGGGCACGGTGCTGACGTATTTCCTGATCTATTTTTTCGGCATCCTCATCGGTCAGGACGTATGGCAGCGGGTGTTCACCGCGCGCGACGACAAGGTGGCGCGCTATGCCGGCAGCGCCGCCGGCCTGTATTGCCTGTTGTACGGTTTGGTCTGCGCGCTGATAGGCATGGCGGCGCGGGTATTGCTGCCGGAGCTGGAGAACCCTAACAACGCTTTCGCCGCCGTCGTCAAAGGGGTGTTGCCGGACGGCGTGCGCGGCTTGGTGATCGCGGCGGCGCTGGCGGCGATGATGTCCACCGCCAGCGCCGCCTTGCTGGCCGCATCGACCACCTTGACGGAGGACTTGTTGCCGGGAGGGCGCGCCGGTTTACGCCGCAACCGGGTGGCCACCTTGCTGGCCGGGGCCTTGGTCCTGCTGCTGGCGATGCGGGTGAATGACGTGATCCAGGCGCTGACCCTGGCCTACAACCTGCTGGTGGGCAGCATGCTGGTGCCGTTGTTGGCGGCGATCTGCTGGCCGCGGGCGACGACCGCCGGCGCGGTGAGCGCCATGATGGGCGGTTTGGGCGCGGCGGTGTTCTTCATGCTGCGGGACGGTCTGGACGCCAATACGCCGATTTATTTCAGCTTGCTGACCAGCGCCGGCCTGATGCTGGCGTTCAGCCTGGCGGACGGACGTGCGCGGCCGCGCCCGGCGCGGGAGTAGCCGCCCGTCGTCGGCCGTTCAGGCCAGCAGCTTGGCCACCGCGCCGATGGCTTTGGCGGTCAGCTTGATGGTGTCGCCCACGCGTTGCAGCTGCCGCCCGGCGTGATCGGCCGCCTCGGTCGCCGCTTGCAGCGCGGCGATCGCGTTGCGGAAGTCGTCGGTGTCGGCGTTCAGATCCCGCGCGATCAGCGCCAGGGTCTGGTTGGCCAATTCATCCTGTTGCGCCAGCAAGGCGCGGCTGTCCGCGCCCAGGCTGGCGACGGCCAGATTGTTGATGCGGGATGCCAGGCCGCTGACAAGCTCGGTGACTCGGTGGCTGTCCATATGCTGCCTCCTTTATTTGGCGGGCAGGTCGCGATAAAAATTGCGCAGCCGCCTGGCTTCGGCGGCGAAGTCGCGCAGCGCTTGCAGCTTGGACTGGGGCGCGTCCAGGCTTTGCAGCAACTGGCGGTTGGTGTCGGGAAAACCCTGAATCGCCTTGTCGCTGGCTTGCAGCGCGGCCTCGATCTGCTCGAATTCGCGTAGCCGGTCGGAGATGGCGAGGTCGAATTGGTAGCGCTCCCAGCTGCCGTAGGGCGGTCGGCTGAAATTGGCGTGACGCAGCAGGCTGTCCCTGAGCACGCTCAGATAGCCGGGCAGCGCGCTCAAGACGCGGTGGCTGCTGACGGCCAGCCGGTCCAGTCCGGGCTGGGCGGTGGCCATGGTGTCGCGCAGCGCGTTCTTGCGTTGCGCGGTGGTGAGCTGGCGGCCCAGCGCATCGGCCGCGGTGGCCAGAATCTTGGCGGCGGCCTCGTCGCCGCCGCGCAGTTTGAGATCCTGAACGCTGTCGGCCAAGTCCTGGGCGGCGGCGTCGACCCGGGCCTCGGCCTCCCGGTCTCCAGCCAGGCTGCGCAGAGTTCGGGCGTATTTTTCCAGCGCGTCCAACGTCGCCTGCAACTGCGCCAGAGCGGGGGCAAGATCGTAGCTGGCGCCGTTGCCGGCTTGCGGGCGGAAGGTGTCCGCGCGCAGCGGCGCGTTGGGCGCGGTGAGCACCGCGTTGAGCCGCGCATTCTGCTGGATGCGCGCAAAGGTGCCGGCGGAGCTTTGCGTGACGCTGCGGGCGGCGTTGTCGAAATCGGCGAATGGCGTGTCCGGGGCGTTGGCGCAGGCGGCCAGCAGCAGCGGCAGCAAAGGCAGCAGGCGGAAGAAAGGGCTGGCGGACATGGCGCTGCTCCATCGGCAGGCGGGCGCTGACGCGACCGCGCGGTTTGCGGGATGAAACGTGCGCGGACGCTATGGCGGGCGCATGTCGTGGTATAGACGATCCGTTGTTGCAGCGAGCCTGTACCAATGATATGGCAATGAAAAGGGCGCTCCGGTACTCCCTTTGGTTTGGCCGTTTTCATCGTTCTATCGAGGTCGGCTAGGGTGGTTCCTTCACGCGTGAGCGCATCTAAGCGGGTTTCGAGCTTTATCATTAGCGCCGTGGTGGCGAATGACGAGCATATCGACATCTGAGCGCAGGCTTGGCAACAAGCTGCACAGGCCAGTCGATTGCCGGCGGCCCGCCAGAACTTCGGCGATGCTGAGTTCGGTCGCCCGGTGCGTTGCGGAAATGTCACCGGCAGCTATGCCGCAACTGGCTTGGCCGGAGGCGGTTTTGGGCGACGGAGGCGCGACTTGATAGCGGGTAAAATATTGGTCTTACTGGTAATGCCAGTTAGACCAGTGTAGTTTGCCGTTTATGACTAATCATGTTTTTGATCGCCTGGCCGCCATGTTCACTTCTTCCAAACTGGGCGATGTCGCCGCCCGCAATATTCTTGATGCCATCAAGCGCGGCGTCTGGTTGCCTGGAGAGATGCTGCCGTCGCAGCGCGATCTGGCAGAGCAGTTTGGCATAAGCCGCCCGCCGCTGCGCGAGGCGATTTCGGTGCTTGAGGCCTTGGGCTTTGTCCGCTCCCATCCCGGCAAGGGGGTGTTTGTGCTTAGCACCGATCCCCAGGGTGAGCCGTTGGCGCAGCCGACGGTGCGTCCGGAGGACGTGTTTCAACTGCGCTTGGCGCTGGAGCCATTCGTGGTGGGCTTGGTCGCGCAGTCGATAACTTCCGAAGAACTGATGCAGTTGCGGCTAACGCTGCTGGATATGCGTGAGGCGCTGGCTGCGGGCGAAATGGCTGCGGTGGTGGAGGCGGATATTTTGTTCCACCGGCAGTTGGTGGGATTTAGCCGCAACCCAGTGTTCAAGCAGTCGATGGAGCAGGCCAGCGAGGCCATTGGTCACGCCCGCGCCATCATGCTGGCGCGACCGCAGGAGTTACAGGCGGCGTTGATTGAGAAAGAGGCCATTTTGCGGGCCATCAAGGCGCATAACAGCGCGGCGGCCAGCGCCGCCATGCAACAGCACATCATTCATGCTTGCGAACGCTTGGGGATTCCGGTTCGTGGCACGTCTGTCGTCTGGTCACAACAAGGGGAGGGTGGTACCTAAGCCAGTTGGATGTTGGAAGCCGTTTCCGGAAGGCCGCCGCGTCAACCGTCTTGGCCTGGATGACTTGTCTGGGCGGCTTCTCGCCATACCTCCTCATTAGGAGAAAGGGAAGCCATGCTGCGTTTGACTAAGAAGTCGTTGTTTGTACGAGTCATGATCGGACTTGTCCTCGGCATCTGCGCCGGCTTGTTGTGGCCGGAACAGGCTCTACAGTTGAAACCGTTGGGAGATGGTTTTATCAAGCTGATCAAGATGCTGATCGCGCCGATTGTATTCTGTGTGGTGGTGAGCGGGATTACCGGTGCCGGTGACTTGAAAAAAGTGGGCCGGGTGGGTTTGAAGGCCATTGTGTATTTTGAGCTGGTCACGACTCTGGCTCTGGCTTTGGGCTTGCTGTTGGCCCTGCATAGCAGCATCGGTCTGGGGATGAACGTGGATGTCGGCTCCTTGGATACCCAAGCGATGGCCGCCTACACCGATAGAGCCCAGGCTTTGCAGCATGGCAGCACCTGGTCGTTTTTCATGAACTTGATTCCCGGCACGGTGTTTGGCGCGTTGGCCTCGGGCGATATCTTGCAGGTGTTGGTGTTTGCCTTATTGTTTGGTTGCGCCTTGAATCTAGTGCGCGATTCCGCTGGCGGAGTGATTCGGCTGGTGCATGAGGCGGGCCATGTGTTTTTCAAGCTGATCGGTCTGGTGGTGCAATTGGCGCCGCTGGGAGTGTTCGGCTCCATTGCCTTTACCACCGCCAGTTACGGGGTATCGTCCTTGCAGCAGTTGGGTGGTCTGGTGCTGATGTTTTATCTCACTTGCGCTTTGTTTGTTCTGGTGGTGCTGGGGACTATTTTGCAATTGGCGGGTCTTAACATCGTAGCATTTTTACGCTATCTGAAAGACGAGTTATCGATCGTGGTGGGGACGGCCTCGTCCGACGCGGTGTTGCCGCAAGTCATGCAAAAGCTTGAACATCTGGGCATCGGCAATGCCACCGTGGGCCTGGTGATTCCCACCGGTTATTCGTTCAATCTCGATGGTTTTTCCATTTATCTTACCCTGGCGGCGGTGTTTATCGCCCATGCCACCAATACGCCGCTGTCCAATTACGATTTGTTGACCATTCTCGCGGTGTCGTTGGTGACCTCCAAGGGCGCGCATGGAATTCCTGGCTCTGCCTTGGTGATTCTGTCGGCGACTCTGTCGGCAATACCCGCCATTCCGGTGATCGGGCTGGTGTTGGTGTTGTCGGTGGACTGGTTCATGGGCATTGCTCGGGCGTTGACCAATTTAATCGGCAATTGCGTGGCCGCGGTGGTGGTGGCGCGCTGGGAGCGGGATATGGACTTGGAGCGGGCGCGCAATGTGCTGAGACGCAAGCAGGGTTATGAATATGTGGCGGAGCCGGCTGTCAGCGTCGGTTCCTTGGTGGATCGTTGAAGCAGGTTTTAGCGGTGGTGGCTTTAGCGCGTCTCCATTTTGGCGGGGCGCCATAGGCGTTGCGGATAGTTCGAACGGGGCAGCAATATCTGGGAGCCTTCCCCGGTTGATGTGCTGGAGAAGTCATAAAAAATGCCTGATCATGAATTTGATCAGGCATTTTTTTAGTTTGACGTTCAGCGCACGTCAGCGTTGTTTAGCCGCATTAAAAGGTTACTCACACACCGGCCTCGTGCGCCTGCACGTCGGCGTGGTAGCTGGAGCGCACCATCGCGCCCACGGCGGCATGGACGAAGCCCATTTCATAGGCTTTTTTCTCGAACATCTTGAACACGTCCGGGTGCACATAGCGCAGTACCGGCAGGTGGCCGTCGGACGGCTGCAGATACTGGCCTATGGTCAGCATGTCCACATTGTGGGCGCGCAGATCGCGCATCACTTCCAGGATCTCTTCGTCAGTCTCGCCCAGGCCCACCATCAGGCCGGACTTGGTGCGGACATTGGGGTTCTTGGCCTTGTAGTCCTTCAGCAATTGCAGCGAGTGCGCGTAATCCGAGCCCGGACGCGCCTGCTTGTACAGCCGCGGCACGGTTTCCAGGTTATGGTTCATCACATCCGGCGGTGTCTGGCTCAGGATGTCGACGGCCACGTCCAGGCGGCCGCGGAAGTCCGGCACCAGGGTTTCGATCTGGGTGTTGGGCGACATTTCGCGCACCGAGCTGATGCAGTCGGCGAAATGCTGGGCGCCGCCGTCGCGCAGATCGTCGCGGTCCACCGAGGTCACCACCACGTATTTCAGCTTCATCGCGGCCACGCTCTCCGCCAGGTGACGCGGCTCGTCCGCGTCCAGCGGATTGGGACGGCCGTGGCCCACGTCGCAGAACGGGCAGCGGCGGGTGCAGATGTCGCCCATGATCATGAAGGTGGCGGTGCCTTTGCTGAAACATTCGCCGATGTTCGGGCAGGTGGCTTCCTCGCACACTGTGTGCAGCTTTTGTTCGCGCAGAATCTGCTTGATCTCGTGGAAGCGCTGGCCGTTGGGCAGCTTGGCGCGGATCCATTCCGGTTTTTTCAGTTTTTCGTCCAGCGGGACGATCTTGATGGGGATGCGGGCGGTTTTGGCCGCGCCCTTGTGTTTGACCCCAGCCTGGTTTTCCGGCTTCATGTCAGTTCCTTGGTGCTGTTCAGGAGGCGCTCCAGATGCGGCAGCAGCGTATCGGCGGCGGCGGCAAGGCTCAGCTCCACTCCCAGTTGTTTCAGGTCGGTCACCTTGAGGTTGGCGTAACCGCAAGGATTGATGGAATCGAAAGGCGCCAGGTCCATGTCCACATTGAAGCTGAGGCCATGGTAGACCGCGTGGTTCTTGATGCGCAGGCCCAGCGAGGCGATCTTGGCGCCGGCCACGTAAACGCCGGGCGCGTCCACATCGCCGTTGCCGTGTATGCCCAGTTCCGCCAGCGTGTCTATCACCGCCTGTTCTATGCGGCGCACTAGCTCGCGCACGCCTATGCCCATGCGCTTGAAATCCACCAGCAGATAAACCACCAACTGGCCCGGCCCGTGATAGGTGATCTGGCCGCCGCGGTCGGTTTTCACCACCGGAATGGCGGTGGCGTGCAGCAGGTGCTCCGGCTTGCCGGCCAGGCCCTGGGTGTAGACGGGCGGATGTTCGACCACCCACAGTTCATCGGGGGTGTCGGCGTTGCGGGCGTCGGTGAACGCCTGCATGGCGCGCCAGGTTGGTTCGTAATCCACCCGGCCCAGATGTTTGACGATGCGCGACACGGCAATCTCCAGGCGCTTAAAGCACCATTTTCACCATCGGATGGCCGGTCAGCGACAGATAGATGTTGTCCAGCTGTTGACGCGAGGTGGCGGTGACGGTGACGGTCAGCGCGTAAAAGCGGCCGTTGGCACTTTCGCGCAGCGTCACGTCGTGATCGGCCAGGTCGGGCGCGTTGACGCGGACGACCTCGGTGATGGTGAGGACGAAATCCTCGTGACGCTCGCCCATCACCTTGATGGGGAAGCGACAGGGGAATTCCATGAGTTCCTGTTTTTCAGACATATGCAATCAAATCCGCTAAGAACGTGTTTACGATTGCGCGAGCAAGAGCGAGACAAGGCGAAAACAGTTGAGAAAGCGGAGTGTACACACGGCACATGAGCATTTCGAAGCGGTTTTCAACGCGGTATCGCCGAAGCGCAGCAGATCGTAAACAGGTTCTAAAGACGCCGAACCCGAAACGGGCAAAGGCGCAGCAGCCAGTTGTACTGCAAACCGGGCCGCCCGCGCCAATACATTTTACGGTCGTCTTTATTACTAAAACGTCACATCATAATACAGCCGCGGCGTCCGGGCGATGCCCGGCGCAGCGATTAACGGCGGACGCCGTTTATTTCCAGCCCAGCATCAGCTTGATGCTGTCCCACAGCCGGCTGAAGAAGCCGCCTTCTTCCACCGCCTTCAAGGCCACTACCGGGCGCTCGAACAGCGGCTTGCCGTCCAGCGACACCACCAGCTTGCCCACCACCTGGCCGGCTTTGACCGGGGCTATCAAGGGCTGCATGGTGGTCAGATCGGCCTTGAGCTTGGCGGCCTGGCCCTTGGCCACGGTGGCGTAGACGTCGCTGGCGAAGCCGACGGACACGGTTTTGGCCGCGCCCTTGTAGATGGGCAGCTCGGACACCGGCTTGGCGCCGCTATACAGTTTGGGCGTATCGTAAAACTGCAAGCCGTAGTTGAGCAGCTTGGAGCTTTCCACTGCGCGCGCCTCCGGGCTGGCGGTGCCCACCACCACCGAAATCACGCGACGGCCGTCGCGGTGGCTGGTGGTGATCATATTGTAGCCGGCGCTGTCGGTGTAGCCGGTCTTCATGCCGTCGACGTTGGGGTCGCGGTAGAGCAGCAGGTTGCGGTTGGGCTGCTTGATGTTGTTGTAGGTGAAGGACTTGATCGAGTAGATCGGGTAGAACTCCGGGAAGTCGCGGATCAGCGCGCCGGCCAGGATGCCCAGATCGTGCACGGTGGTGTAGTGCTCGGGATTGGGCAGGCCGGTGGCGTTGCGGAACTGGGTGTTCTTCATGCCCAGTTTCTGCGCCTGCTGGGTCATCACCTGGGCGAAGACTTCCTCGCTGCCGGCGATGGCTTCAGCCAGCGTCACGCAGGCGTCGTTGCCGGATTGCACGATCATGCCCTTGATCAGGTCGTCGACCTTGGCCGGCACCTTGGGATCCAGGAACATGCGCGAGCCTTCGGTTTTCCAGCCTTTTTGCGACACCGTCAGCGTCTGTTCCAGAGTCAGCCGTTTTTCCTTCAGCGCCTTGAAGGTGAGGTAGGCGGTCATCAGCTTGGTCAGCGAGGCCGGCTCCACGCGGGAGTCCGGGTCGCGCTCGGCCAGCACTTGCCCGCTGTTGAAGTCGGTCAGGTAATAAGCCTTGCCGGCGATTTCGGGCGCGGGCGGCAGAAAGGCGGCGGAGGCGAAAGAGACGGACGGCAGCGCGATCGCCGCTGCCGTGAGAATGCTGGTGAATGTTTTCATTGTTCCTATGGGCAACGCTGGGGGTTGAGGTCCAAATAGTAGCCGTTGATTATACACGCGGATTGCCGTCCGGTTGCCGCGAAGTGGGGATTTTCTGCGGGCGGGGCGGACGGAGCCGTTGCGATACCGCAATGCAACAATCCAATATTATCAAGGCTTCCCGTCTGCTTGGAGTTCCTGCTACTCTGGCAGTTCAAGCAAAATAATGATCGGGACAAAGGCTTTGCCATGCAAGAGAAGCAAGACTATCTGGAACGCATCCTGACGTCGCGGGTTTACGACGTCGCCATCGAAACGCCGCTGGAGCTGGCGCCCAATCTGTCGCGCCGCTATCGCAACACGATTCTGCTCAAGCGCGAGGATCTGCAGCCGGTGTTCTCCTTCAAGCTGCGCGGCGCTTACAACAAGATGGCCAAGCTCAGCGCGGAACAGCGCGCGCGCGGCGTGATCACCGCCAGCGCCGGCAACCACGCGCAGGGCGTGGCCTTGTCCGCCAGCCGGCTGGGCTGCGCGGCCACCATCGTGATGCCGGTGACCACGCCGCAGATCAAGATAGACGCGGTCAAGCAATACGGCGGCCAGGTGCTGCTGCATGGCGATTCCTTCAACGAAGCCTTCCACCACGCGACTGAATTGGCCGCGCAAAACGGCATGACTTATATTCCGCCGTTCGACGACCCGGACGTGATCGCCGGCCAGGGCACCATAGGCATGGAGATTCTGCGCCAGCACCCGGACGGCTTGAACGCCGTCTTCGTCGCCATCGGCGGCGGCGGCCTGGCCGCCGGCATTTCCAGCTTCATCAAGCGGCTGAAGCCGGAGATCAAGGTGATAGGCGTGCAGCCGGTGGATTCCGACGCCATGCGCCAATCCATCGCCAAGGGCGAGCGCGTGGAGTTGAAGGACGTGGGCCTGTTCGCCGACGGGGTGGCGGTCAAGCTGGTGGGGGAGGAGACTTTCCGCATTTGCCGCGAGCTGCTGGACGAGATCATCCTGGTGGACACCGA
Source organism: Chromobacterium sp. HL1 (assembly GCF_057418835.1). Taxonomy (NCBI): domain Bacteria; kingdom Pseudomonadati; phylum Pseudomonadota; class Betaproteobacteria; order Neisseriales; family Chromobacteriaceae; genus Chromobacterium; species Chromobacterium sp. HL1. The sequence continues at coordinate 3,349,452 of NZ_CP162399.1, read as the reverse complement.
CGCTATCTGCGCGGCGATCAAGGACATCTTCGAAGACACCCGCTCCATCGTGGAGCCGGCGGGCGCCTTGGCGGTGGCCGGCGCCAAGGCTTACGTGGAGCGCGAAGGCTGCGTGGACCAGACCCTGGTGGCGATCTCCTGCGGCGCCAATATGAATTTCGACCGCCTGCGCCATGTGTCCGAGCGTTCCGAACTGGGCGAGCGGCGCGAGGCCGTCATCGCGGTGACCATTCCGGAAAAGCCGGGCAGCTTCAAGCGCTTCTGTACCGTGATAGGCGGCCGCAACATCACCGAATTCAATTACCGCTTCGCCGATCCCGGCACCGCCCATGTCTTCGTCGGCGTGCAGATCAGCGGCAAACAGGACCTGGAGAACATACTCTCCAGCCTGAACGCGCATGAGCTGGACAGCATCGATCTGACCGACAACGAATTGGCCAAGCTGCACATCCGCCATCTGGTGGGCGGTCACGCGCCGCAGCTCAAGGACGAGCGAGTGCTGCGCTTCGAGTTTCCGGACCGTCCGGGCGCGCTGATGCGTTTCCTGGAGGCGATGAGCGTGGACTGGAACATCAGCCTGTTCCATTATCGCAATCACGGCGCCGATTACGGCCGCGTGCTGGTGGGCATACAGGTGCCGGCCAGCGACGACGCGGAGTTCCAGCGCTTCCTCGACAATCTGGGCTATCCCTATGTCGAGGAAACCCAGAACCCGGCCTACAAGCTGTTCCTGGGCAAGACCATACGTTGAACCGGGCCGGCGGGCTGCTCGTGGTCGGCAGCCTGACGCCGCGCTCCTTCTTTGAAGCGAATCATGATCAAGGCAGTTCTATTCGATCTGGACGGCACCTTGGCCGACACCGCGCGCGATCTGGGCGCCGCGCTCAACCGCCTGCTGGCCGAGGAGGGGCTGCCGCCGCAGCCGTACGCGGCGGTGCGTCCCATCGCCAGCCACGGCGCGCGCGGGCTGGTCAGCCTGGGCTTCGGCATCGACCGCGAGCACCCGCGTTTCGAGGAATATCGCTTGCGCTTTCTGGATCACTACGAGCACAGCTTCGCCGACGAGACCGTCCTGTTCGACGGCGTCAACGGCCTGATCCAGGGCTTGATGGACAAGGGCTTGCTGTGGGGCATCATCACCAATAAGCCGATGCGCTTCACCGACCGTCTGGTGCCTTCGCTGCCTTTCATCGCGGCGCCGGCGGTGACGGTCAGCGGCGACACGGTGGGCGTGCCCAAACCGGACCCGCGGCCGATGCGCTTCGCCGCCGAGCGGATAGGCATCGCGCCCGAGCATTGCCTGTACGTGGGCGACGCTGAGCGCGACATCGCCGCCGGCCGCAGCGTGGGCATGAAGACGGTGTTGGCCAATTGGGGTTACATCGCCGACAGCGACCGGCCGGCGGAGTGGGGCGCCGACATCGCCATCGATCATCCGCTGCAATTGCTCGACCACGTTTGAGCGACGGCGGGCATGAAAAAAGCCACGGTTCTCCGTGGCTTTTTTGGTTTCGGCCTGGTGGTTCTCAGGCGCGCAGGTTCTGCGCAATCGCATAGATGGGCGACAAGGCCGCCTCGCCCAGGCGCAGGCTGCGCTGGCCGCTCCAGCCGAAGTCGTCGTCCGGCAGATTGGCGTTGTCCTTGAACGGCATCTCCAGCGTGAAGGCGAGACAGCCGAAGTGTTCGCACACCCAGTTGGTGGCGATGGTCATATTGGCCTTGCCCGGCGCGTTGCGCGGGTAGCCGTGTTCGGTCTGGTAGTCCGGGCTGGCCAGCAGCAGGTGGTGGCGGAACTGATCGGCCAGGGTTTCCAGGCGCTCGTTCCACGACGGCACGCCTTCGGTGCCGGCCAGGAACACATAGGGAATGTTCTCGTCGCCGTGGATGTCCAGGAACAGGTCCACGCCGGTTTCCTGCATCTTGTTGCGCACCGCCAGCACTTCCGGGCTGGTCTCCGCGCTGGGGGCCGCCCATTCGCGGTTCAGGTTGGCGCCGGCGGCGTTGGTGCGCAGATTGCCCAGCACCGAGCCGTCCGGGTTCATATTGGGCACCACGTAGAAAGTGGCGCGGTCCAGCAGCGCGCGGCTGGTGGGATCCTGCGGGTCCAGCAGGCGGTTGAGCAGGCCTTCGATGAACCATTCGGCCATGGTTTCGCCCGGATGCTGACGGGCGATGATCCAGATCTTGAGATCCGATTCCACCTCGTGGCCTATGGTCAGCAGATTGATGTCGCGCTGCTGCACGGTAAAGCCCAGGTCGCTGACCTGGCACAGGCCGGAGCCCTGCGCCTGACCGATCAGGTTCAGATGCTGGTCGTAGGAATAGGGTTCGAAATAGGCGTAGTAGATGCTGCCGGACAGCGGCACGTGATCTATCGTCATCACGCCGTTTTCGTAGTGGGTGGGCACGCGGAACCAGTTGATGCGGTCGTAGGAGGCCACTGCCTGGTAGTCGACCCAGCCGTCCGGATAGGCGCTTTCGCCGGCGTTCAGGAAATTGAAGGTGCAGTGCTGATAAGCGGCGCCTTGCACGCGGAAGTAGAACCACTGGGCGAAATCGGCCGCATTGTCGCGGCGGATGCGCAGTTGGATGTCTTCGTAGTTGTCGGCGGAGACGATCTCGATGCTGCCGGCGTCAAAATTGCTGCTGATTTTCATGCGCTGAACCTATTGGTTTCCTGAAACGTGCTTAAGGCGGAGATTGTAAACCTGTCGCCGCTCACATGCCATCCTCAGGCGCAAGGCAAAGAAAAACCCCGTCGGCTGGACGGGGTTGCGCTTTAGCCTGAAACTGGACTTAAGCGGTGGGCGCGCGCTTGCTGGCGGTCTTCACCGCGTCGGCGGTGGCGCTAGTGGCGGCCTTGACGCTGCTGTCGGTGAACTCCACCACTTGCTGGGCGGCTTTGCTGAAGGTGTTGACCGCGGCGGCGGCGGCGGCTACCGAGCTTTTCACCGCGTTCAGCGCGGCGTCGGAGCCGGCCGGAGCGTTTTTGGCTGCGGATTCGATCGCGCCGATCAGCGACTTGTTGAAGCTGCCCAGGTTTTCTTCGGCCAGCTTGGTCAGTTCGCTTTGAGCGGAGGAAACGATGTCGTACAGATTGCGGGAATTGGCCAGAGCGGTGTCGATGTTCTGGGTGGCCAGCTTGTTCAGGTGGCTAACCGCTTCTTGCGGGTCGGTCACGCCGCTCAGCTGCTTGGCGATTTTGACGTTTTCTTCCAGCGACTGCTTGGAGATTTCCAGGTTCAGCTTGACCAGGCGCTCGGCGCTATCCAGAGTGATTTGCGAAAAGCGGAAAATGGTTTCCAGACCGTTCAGGGACAGCTTGTTCAGTTGCTCATTGCTGATGGACATAATGTATTCCTCCGCTGTGGGGTGAGACCTTAAAAGGAGATAGTCTGAATCAAAAATTTTGCACTGCACAATGACGAGTAAATGTATCATGCATTGCAGCAAAATTGGGAGCACTGACTGAAGATTTACTCTAGCGTGTTGTATTTATGATAAATTGCCGGCACACGGCACACCGTACCAAAATAAACCGGGAGCGTTACATGAGTGTTGAAAAGCGGGTCATCAAAAAGTACCCGAACCGCCGGCTGTACGATACCGCCACCAGTTCCTACATCACCTTGGGGGATGTGAAGCAATTGGTGCTTGATAATGTGGATATTCAAGTCGTCGACGCCAAGAGCCAAGAGGACATCACCCGCAGTGTGCTGTTGCAGATCATCCTGGAGGAGGAGAACGGCGGCATGCCGATGTTCAGCTACGAGGTGCTGACCCAGTTTATCCGCTCCTACGGCCAGGCCATGCAGGGCATGATGGGGCCCTTCCTGGAGAACAATCTGCAACTGTTCGCCCAGCTGCAGCAGAAAATGCAGGAACAAACCCGCGCGATTTACGGCGACAACACCATGTTGAACGCCAATCTGTGGGGCGAGTTCATGAAATTTCAGGGGCCGGCGGTGCAGAACATGATGGCCAACTACATGGAACAGAGCACCAGCATGTTCCTGGACATGCAGAACCGGATGCAGGAACAGACCAAGCAACTGTTCGGCGGTTTCGCCTTCCCGGCTTACAAGCAGGGCGAGGACGACAAGGACCCGTCCTAAAGAGCGCGTGTACGATCTCGCGAGCCAGCGAGACAAGGCGTTTTCAACGCCGTATCGCGCGCAGCGCAGCAGATCGCAAACAGACTCTAAGGCGCAGGCGGCCGGCTGGAACGGCCGCCTGTCCGTTTCCATCCGCCGCTTGCCCCCGGAGGGCTTGCCATGCCGATTCCCGCATGTTGGATGCCGGGCGCCGTTAGCGGCGCCCGCTACTCTTGCACGGCGTCCGCCGTGTTTCGATTTTTCCCATTTCCCATTGACGACTCTAGCCGGCCAGGCCGGCAAGGCGCCGCGCCATGTCCGCCGAAGCGCTGAGCGCCTGCCTGCGCGCGGCGCAGCGCAGCCATCTGAACGGCGACTGGGCCGAGGCGGAGCGGGCTTATCGCGCCTGCCTGCGCGATTGGCCCGCGTGCGCCGCGGCCAAATCCTTTCTGGCTTTCCTCTTGTTGCAGACGCAGCGCCCGGCCGAGGCCGAAGCCTGGCTGAGCGAGGCGATCGCCGCGGAGGCGGGCCATGCGGACTGGCATTTCAGCCTGGGCATGGCGCAGGCGCGGCAGGGCCGTTCGGGCGACGCGCGGCGAGCTTTCGCCGCGGCCGCGGCGCTGGACGGCGGCCAGCCCATGTATTGGACCAATCTGGCCGCCGCCTGCGAGCAGGACGGCGATTTCGCCGCCGCGGAACAGGCGTGCCGGCAAGCGCTGAGCGCGGACGCCGGCTGCGCCGACGCGCACTTCCTGCTGGCCGGCCTGTGTTTGCGACAGGAGCGCCATGCCGAGGCGCGGCGCCACAATGCGTTGGGCATCGTGGCCCAGCCGGCCGCGCATGGGCCGATCGCGCGCATCGAGGCGCATTGCGAGCTGGATCAGCGCGACGCGGCCCTGGCCTTGTTGCATGACTGGCTGGCGCAAGCGCCGGACGATCCGGTGGCCTTGCATCTGCTGGCCGCCTGCGGCGGTGCGGAGCCGCCGCCGCAGTGCAGCCCGGAATTCATCCGGCGGACTTTCGACGCCAACGCCGAGGCGTTTGACGCCACCCTGACCCGCCTGCATTACCAGGGGCCGCAGTGGCTGGCGCAATGTCTGGAACGATTGGCGCCGCCGCCGGCCGCTCTGGACGCGCTGGATCTGGGCTGCGGCACCGGCCTGGCCGGCGGGGTCTTGCGGCCGTATGCGCGCCGCTTGCAGGGGGTGGATCTCAGCGGCGAAATGCTGGCGCGCGCCGCGGACAAGGGCGTGTACGACGTCTTGACCCAGGGCGACATCATCGAATTCCTGGCGACGGCTCCATTGCCGGTCGATCTGATCTGCTGCCTGGACACGCTCAGCTATTTTGGCGATCTGGAGCCGGCCTTGAGCTGGATGGCGCGCGCGCTCAAACCGGGCGGCTTGCTGCTGTTCAGCATAGAGCGCGCGCCGCGGGCTTTGCCGGGCGGCCACCGGCTGCAGCCCTGCGGGCGCTATCTGCACGATCCGGACTGGGTGGAGGGGCTGCTGGCGGCGTGCGGGTTGGCGTTGCGGGAGCGCCGGGACATGATGTTGCGGGAGGAGGCGGGGTGTCCGGTGCCCGGCGCTTTCTATTGCGCCGAGCGCATGCCTTAGTCAGGCCTCTGCGGGCGCCGGCGCTCAGTGCTTGCTTTGCATCAGCTTGTCGGTCCAGGCCATCACCAGCGCGGACAGCAGGAAGGTGCAATGGATCACTACCTGCCACATCACGCCCTGTTCGGTGAGCGGGTTGCCGGGGCTGCCCAGATTGGACGCGCTGATGAAGGTTTTCAGCAGATGGATGGAGGAGATGCTGATCAGCGCCAGCGACAGCTTGGTCTTCAGCACGCCGGCGTTGACATGGGACAGCCATTCCGGCCGGTCCTCGTGGCTGTTCAGACTGTCGATCTTGGAGACGAAGGTTTCGTAGCCGCCCACCACCACCATGATCAGTAGATTGGCGATCATCACCACGTCGATCAGGCCCAGCACGATCAGCATGATCTGGGTTTCCGTCATGCTGGAGGCGTCGGCGACCAAGTGGATCAGTTCGAGCAGAAACTTATAGACGTACACCCCCTGGGCGACGATGAGGCCAAGATAGAGCGGAGCCTGCAGCCAGCGGCTGGCGAAAATCAGGGACTCCATGCGTGAAACGAGAGTTTTCATATCGGTATCGTGTGAGGGGTTGACGGCTCAGAAGCTGTTCAAAGTCTGCGGCGCGGCGGCGGGATTTTAGACCTGGGCGTTGAAACCGGCTTCGAAATGCTCATGCATCACTGCCACATTCCGCTTTACAGCCGTTGTCGCCTTGTCTCGCCCCAGCTCGCGAGACTTTGAACCGGCTCTCAGGCCTATATGGAGGCGTCGGATTTTACTATCAAGTGAGGTCTGAAAGGAGAGCGTTGCTCGGCGGCGTCCGCATCCGGCCCTGCGTCGGCGGGGTGAAAACGAATCGGGGAGCCCGCGGCGCAAACCCCTCCGAACGCTGCGCATCGCCTGTCAAATCGTTGTATACTCTCGCGTTTTTCTTCAGCAAGGCCATCATCATGGCAGACAAGATTCCAAGCATCGGCTTCGTGTCGCTGGGCTGTCCCAAAGCCTCCAGCGACTCCGAGCAGATCCTGACCCGCCTTCGCGCCGAAGGCTACGATATTTCCGGCAGTTACGCCGGCGCCGACCTGGTGGTGGTTAACACCTGCGGCTTCATCGATTCCGCCGTGGCCGAGTCCCTGGACGCGATCGGCGAAGCCCTGAACGAGAACGGCAAGGTCATCGTCACCGGCTGTCTGGGGGCCAAGGGCGATGTGGTGCGCGACGCGCATCCGTCGGTCTTGGCCGTGACCGGCCCGCACGCCACCGACGAGGTGATGAGCGCGGTGCACGCGCATCTGCCCAAGCCTCACGATCCCTTCGTCGATCTGGTGCCGGACATCGGCGTGCGGCTGACGCCCAAGCATTACGCCTATCTGAAGATTTCCGAAGGCTGCAACCATCGCTGCACCTTCTGCATCATCCCGTCCATGCGCGGGGATCTGGAAAGCCGGCCGATTCACGATGTGCTGCGCGAAGCGGAGAACCTGGCCAAGGCCGGGGTCAAGGAAATCCTGGTGATCTCGCAGGACACCTCGGCCTACGGCGTGGACACCAAGTACAAGCTGGGCTTCCACAACGGCCGTCCGGTGAAGACCCGGATGACCGAGCTGTGCGAGGAATTGGGCCGTCACGGCATTTGGGTGCGTCTGCATTACGTCTACCCGTATCCGCATGTGGACGAGGTGATTCCGCTGATGCGCGACGGCAAGATCCTGCCCTATCTGGATATCCCGTTCCAGCACGCCAGCCAGAAGGTGCTGAAGCTGATGAAGCGTCCGGCCAATAGCGACAATGTGCTGGCGCGCATCAAGAAATGGCGCGAGATCTGTCCGGAACTGGTGATCCGCTCCACCTTCATCGTCGGTTTCCCCGGCGAGACCGAGGAAGACTTCGAAGAATTGCTGAGCTTTATCCGCGAGGCGGAACTGGACCGCGTAGGCTGTTTCACCTATTCGCCGGTGGAAGGCGCCACGGCCAACGATTTGCCGAACCCGGTGCCGGAAGCGGTGAAGGAGGCGCGCAAAGAGCGTTTCATGGCGGTGCAGGAAGAGATCAGCGCCCGTCGCCTGGAGCGCCGCGTCGGCCAGACCATGCAGGTGCTGGTGGACGAGATCGACGACGAAGGCACGGCGATTTGCCGAAGCTACGCGGACGCGCCGGAGATCGACGGCCTGGTGTTCGTCGAGGACGCCGCCGGTATGCGCGCGGGCGAGTTCTATTCGGTGAAGATCGTCGATTGCAGCGAGCACGATCTGTGGGGCGAGCGCCTGTCGTCCTGATCCGCCGACAAGAGCCGATCCACGCGGCGCGTCGCTTTCGGGCGACGCGCCGTTTTCATTTCAGCTCCGGCGCAGCAGGCGCTGGCGCGCCACCCAGGCCTGGCCCAGGCTCAGGCCGCCGTCGTTGGGCGGAAGCTGCTCCGCGGTCAGCGGACGCAGGCCGGCCTGTTCCAGCAGCGGCAACAGTTGCGCCATCAACTGGCGATTGCCGCAGCAGCCGCCGGCCAGCGCCACGATGCGGGTGCCGGTGGTGCGCGCCGCCTTGATCGCCCAGTCCGCCAGCGCGGCGGCCAGCGTGGCGTGCCACAGGCTGGCGATGGCCTGGTCGTCGTCCAGCCCGCAAAGATGGCGCGCCAGCGGCGTCAGGTCCAGCAGATTGGCGCGGGTGCGCCAGCCGCCGGCCAGCGGCTCGGCCGGTCCGGCCTGAGCCTCCAGTCTTTGCGCGGCTTCGCTTTCGAAGGTTTCTACCCCGCATTGGCGGGTCAGGCCGGCGATGGCGCCGAACCAGCGGCCCAGACTGGTGCTGTCCTGGCAATCGCGGCGGATGGCGAGCTGCTTCTCCAATTGCTGGGTGCCGGGCTGGGCCGCCAGCCGCGGCGGCAGCGGTCCCAGTTCCAGGGTTTGCCACAAGGCCACGGCCAGCTTCCACGGCGGCAGCCGGCTGCGGCCCACGCCGGGCAGCGGCAGCGGCGAGATGTGGCCGATGCGCTCGCAGCTGTCGCCGTCCACCAGCATCATTTCACCGCCCCAGGCGCCGTTGTTGTGGCCCAGGCCGTAGCCGTCCAGCGCCAGGCCCAGCGCCGGCTCGGTCACGCCGTGTTCGGCCAGCACCGCGCCCAGGTGGGCGTGATGGTGCTGAACCCGGATCAGCGGCACCTCCCATTGCTTGGACAGGTGTTCGGCCAACAGGCTGGAGTAGGTGCCGGTTTCCAGATCGCAGGCCACCGCCTGCGGGGCGACGCCGGTGAGGTCGAGCAGATGGTCGGCCGCCTGCTGCAGCGCCTCGCAGGTCAGCGGATGGTTGAGCGCGCCGATGTATTGCGACACGAAGGCGTCCTTGCCGCGCAGCACGGTGGCGGTGGCCTTCATATAGGCGCCCAGCGCCAGCACCGGCGGGCCGTCCAGCGCCAGCGGCACCGGGTCCGGCACGAAGCCGCGCGCGCGGCGGAACAACAGCGGCCGCCGCCGTTCCAGCGACACCACGCTGTCGTCGCAACGGGTGACGATGGCGCGGTTGTGCAGCAGGAAGACGTCGGCGACCTGGTTCAGCCGTTCACGCGCTTCCTGGTTGCCGGTGACGATGGGCTCGCCGGACAGATTGGCGCTGCTCATCACCCACAGCCGCGAGCAGGGCTGGCGCAGCCAGCTGGCGCCGCCCGGGCGGCCCAGCGCTTCGTGGAACAGCAGCCATTGCAGCGGGGTGTAGGGCAGCATCACGCCCAGCGCTGACAGGCCGGGGGCGATGTCCGGCAACAGCTGGTCGGCTTCGGGCTTCTTGTTCAACAGCACGATGGGGCGTTCCGGGCGCTGCAGCCAGGCGGCTTCTTCCTCGCTGACGTGGCAGAGCGCGCGGATGGATTCCACGTTCAAGGCCATGATGGCCAGCGGCTTGCCGGGGCGATGCTTGAGTTGGCGCAGCCGCGACACCGCCGCCGGGCTGGCCGCGTCGCAGACCAGATGGAAGCCGCCCAGGCCTTTCATCGCGATGCTGCGGCCCATATTGAGGATTTGCACCGCGCCGACGATGGGGTCGCCGTTCAGGCTTTGGCCGAAGCGGTCGGTCAGTTGCAGCTTGGGGCCGCACACCGGGCAGGCGGTGGGCTCGGCGTGAAAGCGGCGGCTGTTCGGGTCCAGGTATTCCTGGCGGCAGACCGGGCACAGCGGAAAGGCCAGCATGCTGGTGTTGGCGCGGTCGTAAGGCAGCCGGTGGGTGACGGTGTAGCGCGGCCCGCAATCGGTGCAGTTGATGAAGGGAAAGCGGTAGCGGCGGTCGCCGGGGGTGAACAACTCCTCCACGCAGCGCGGACAGGTGGCCACGTCGGCCGGCAGCCGGGCGTGAGTGACCGCGCCGCTGCTTTCTTCTATTTGAAAGCGTTGTTCGGCGTCGCGCAGCGGGATGTCGCGTTCTTGCAGCGCGTCGATGTGCGCCAGCGGCGGCAGCCGGGTTCGCAGCGCTTGCCGGAAGGCGCTCAGCGCCTGCGGTTCGCCCTGCAGTTCCAGCGTCACACCTTCGCCGCTGTTGCGGACAAAGCCGGTGAGGCCGCATTCGCTGGCCGTGCGCCAGATGAAGGGACGGAAGCCGACGCCTTGAACCCGGCCCTGAACCGATAGGTGGATGCGTTGTTGGCTCATGGTGCTTGTGTCGCTGTGTGGGTGGTAGGGCAGGTCATGCGCAATGCCGCCAGTCCGAGAGGTCGTTCACGATCCGCTGCGCGGTGAGTGCTGCGTTGGGAATGCCGATGTGCTAAGCATGCATTCCGCTGTCTCCGCCGCAACGCCTGGTCCCGCTCCGGCTTGAGGGATCGTCAACAGGCTCTGAGAGGTTTTGCTGCGATGCGCAATACCTTTGTCATTTCCTTGGCGAATTTAAATTCGCCGATTCTGTTGCTAGCCTAGCAGCGCTCCCCGGTCTCGCGCTTTGTCCTAGATCATGTATATGAGTATTTGACGATTTACTGAATGCAAAGGGAATGCGCTGCGGGAGGGCGGGACGGGAGCGGAGCGGAGATCTCGAGTCTCGACGCCGCTGCGGGGCGGGGCTGTTGCAATCCGACTACATGACGGCGGTTTGCATCGTTATAATGCCATTTGGAATTTTTACGTGAACAGCCCGGCTTGGATTGTTAATGTATTACTTAAAACAGTGTATAAAAGAAATCTCTAGCCCTGACATCCTGGCGTGCGCGGCGGATACGCCGCTGGCGGAAGCGGCGCGGCGCATGCTGCTGGCGGGCTGCGGCTCCATCGTGGTGCAGGATGAGGCGGGACGGCCGCTGGGGATTTGGACCGAGGCCGACGCGCTGGCGCTGGACCGGCTGGACGGCGCGGCAGGCATGCGGCCGGTGGGCGGCGCGATGAGCGCGCCCTTGGTGGTGCTGCCGCACGATCTGCCGGTGAGCGAGGCGGTGGCGCTATTCCGCGAGCGCGGCATCCGGCATGCGCTGGTGGAACAGGCCGGCAAGCCGTGCGGCGTGGTGTCGCTGACCGATATCGTATTGAGTCAGGGCAGCGAATCCTTTCTGGGCGTGCGGCGGGTGGCGGCGGACCGCGCGGCGCCCTTGTGCCAGCTGGGGGCGGCGGACTCGCCGGAGCAGGCGCTGGCCCTGATGCGGCTGCAGGGCGCCACCGCCTTGGCGGTGCGCTTCGACAACGGCGACTACGGCATTCTGACCCTGCGCGACCTATTGCGGCTGCTGGCCGAGGGGCGCGCGCCGGCGACCTTGGCCGAAGCCTGCTCCTGGCCGCTGTTGGGCGTGCGCGACGGCAGCAGCCTGCTGCAGGCCAGGCAGTTGATCCTGCAGCACAAGATCCGTCATCTGGCGGTGTACGACGCCGACGGCGTTCTGCTGCAGCTGCTGGGTTTTCGCGACATCATCCAGATGGTGGAGCAGGAGTTTCTGCAGGAATTGCACTCCGCCTTGCGCGAGCGAGACGACGCGCTGCTGCATTCGCGGCGCAGCTTGTTGCTGGCGGACAAGGTGTTCGAATCGACGCTGGAAGGCATTCTGATCACCGACGGCAACGGGGTGATCCAGATGGTGAACCCGGCGTTCAGCCGCATCACCGGCTATAGCAGCCAGGAGGCGCTGGGCCGCACGCCCGCCTTGCTCAAGTCCGGCCGGCAGCCGGCGGATTTCTACCAGAAGCTGTGGCAAAGCCTGAAAGAGAGCGGAGTCTGGCAAGGCGAGGTGGTCAACCGCCGCAAGGGCGGCTTGCTGTACACCGAGCATCTGAGCATTACCGCCATCCGCGACGCGGACGGCGAATGCCTGCATTACGTGGCGGTGTTCTCCGACATCACCCAGCGCAAGCAGTCCGAAGAACGGCTGCATTTTCTGGCCAATCACGACGCGCTGACCGGCTTGCCGAACCGGACGCTGTTTCTGGAGCGCTTGCAGGAGGCGATAGAGCGGGCGCCGCCGACCCAGGTCCAGTTCGCCTTGTTGTTCGTCGATCTGGACCGCTTCAAGCTGGTCAACGACACCCTGGGCCATCACGCCGGCGACGAATTGCTGGTGCGCATCGCCTCGGTGCTGTTGCAGCACGCGCCGCCGCATTCCACCGTGGCCAGGCTGTCCGGCGACGAGTTCATCCTCTTGCTGCCGACGGTGGAACGTGTCACCCAGGTGGCGGCGCTGGCGCAGCAACTGCTGGACGGCGTCACCGAGCAGTCCGGCCTGACCGGCCACGAACTGTTCATCTCGGCCAGCATAGGCATCAGCATGTATCCGGAGGACGGGGTCAGCGCGGACGCCCTGTTGGTGAACGCGGACTCGGCGATGTACCAGGCCAAGGAGCGCGGCAAGAACAATTTCCAGTTCTACACCTCGGACATGAACGCGCGGGCGATGGAGAGGCTGAAGCTGGAGTACAGCCTGCACCGCGCGCTGGCGCAGGAAGAACTGGAAGTGTGGTATCAGCCCAAGGTGGAGTTGGCCACGCGGCGGGTGGTGGGGGCCGAGGCCTTGCTGCGTTGGCGTCATCCTGAGCTGGGCCTGATGGCGCCGGCCAAGTTCATCCCCATCGCCGAGGACGGCTCGCTGATGGTGCCGATGGGCGAATGGGTGCTGGACACCGCTTGCCGCGACTGGGCGCTGTGGCGGAGACAGGGCCTGACCCCGGGGCGGATCGCGGTCAATGTGTCCGGCCGCCAGCTCAAGTACGGCAGCTTCGCCGACACGGTGGCGCACACGCTGCGCCGACATGGCCTGGATAGCGGCGAACTGGAGCTGGAAATCACCGAGAGCGTGGCGATGGATGAGGACTGCGGCATGGTGGAAGCCTTGCAGCGGCTGCGCGAGCTGGGCGTCTATCTGTCCATCGACGATTTCGGCACCGGCTATTCCTCGCTGTCCTATTTGAAGCGGCTGCCGGTCAAGGGCTTGAAGATAGACCGCTCCTTCATCATGGACTTGCACCATGACGGCGACGACGCCGCCATCACCCGCGCCATCATTTCCATCGGCCGCAGCCTGGGCCTGGAGTTGGTGGCCGAGGGGGTGGAGCTGGAATCGCAGCGAGACTTCCTGTTGCAGCAGGGCTGCCGTTTGGGCCAGGGTTATCTGTTCAGCAAGCCGCTGCCGCGAGCCGAGTTCGAGGCGTTGTTGGCGGCGCGGGCATGAAAAACGGCGCCCATGGCGGGCGCCGTTGTCTTCCTGCGGCGGAGGATCAACCGGGGCTTAGCCGCCGATCTTGTCGCGGCCGCCGAAGTAAGGCCGCAGCACGGCCGGAATGGTCACGCTGCCGTCGGCGTTCTGGTAGTTTTCCAGCACCGCCACCAGGGTGCGGCCCACCGCCAGGCCGGAGCCGTTCAGCGTGTGCACCAGCTGGTTCTTGCCGTTTTCGTCCTTGTAGCGCGCCATCATGCGGCGGGACTGGAAGGCCTCGCAGTTGGAGCAGCTGGAGATTTCGCGATAGGTGTTCTGCGCCGGCAGCCAGACTTCCAGATCGTAAGTCTTGGCGGCGCCGAAGCCCATGTCGCCGGTGCACAGCGTGATCACGCGGTAGGGCAGTTCCAGCGCCTTGAGGATGTTCTCGGCGTGGCCGACCATGTCTTCCAGCGCGGCGTAGGAGTCTTCCGGCTTCTCGATGCGCACCATCTCCACCTTGTCGAACTGGTGCTGGCGGATCATGCCGCGGGTGTCGCGGCCGTAGCTGCCGGCTTCCGAGCGGAAGCAGGGCGAGTGCGCGGTCAGTTTCAGCGGCAGCTCCTCGGCCTTGAGGATGCTGTTGCTGACGGTGTTGGTCAGGGTGATTTCCGAGGTGGAGATCAGGTACTGGTCCACATTGCCTTCTTCGCCGCCCTTGGTCACCTTGAACATGTCTTCGGCGAACTTGGGCAGCTGGCCGGTGCCCAGCAGCGCGCTGTCGTTGACGATGTAGGGGGTGTAGTGCTCGACGTAGCCGTGATCGCCGGTATGGGTGTTCAGCATGAATTGGGCGATGGCGCGGTGCAGCCGGGCGATGTCGCCCTTGAGCACGGTGAAGCGTGCGCCGGACAGCTTGGCGCCGGTGTCGAAATCCAGGCCCAGCGGCGCGCCCACGTCGACGTGGTCTTTCACTTCGAAGTCGAACTGGCGCGGCGCGCCCACGCGGCGCACTTCCACATTGTCGTTTTCGTCCTTGCCCGCCGGCACCGATTCGTGCGGCAGGTTGGGGATGGACATCAGCCAGGCGTCCAGCTGTTTTTGCACCGCGTCGAAACCTTGTTCGGCGGCTTTCAATTCGTCGCCCAGCGTCGCCACTTCGGCCAGGATGGCTGACACGTCTTCGCCCTTGCCCTTGGCCACGCCGATCTGCTTGGAGGAGGCGTTGCGCTTGGCTTGCAGTTCCTGCATGCGGGTTTGCAGGGATTTGCGTTCGGACTCCAGCTGGTTGAAGGCTGCGGTGTCCAGGGTATAGCCGCGGCCGGCCAGACGGCCGGCGACGGCTTCGATGTCGTTGCGAAGCAGATTGATGTCGAGCATGGTTAGGTTGGTCCTGTTTCTTTCACTTATTCGGAGTCTTGCTGGGCGTCGTCGTCGAGCTGACGCAGGAAATCCAGCTTGTCCCTTATTTTGCTTTCCAGTCCGCGCGGAGTCGGCTGATACCAGCGCATGTCCTCCAATCCTTCCGGCAGATAGGTCTCGCCGGCGGCGTAGGCATGGGGTTCGTCATGGGCGTAACGGTATTCGTGGCCGTAGCCCAACTCCTTCATCAGCCGAGTGGGCGCATTGCGCAAGTGTACCGGCACCGGCCGGGATTTGTCCTGCTTGATGAAGGCGCGGGCCTCATTATACGCCTTGTAGCCGGCGTTGCTCTTGGCGGCCACGGCCAAATACAGCGCGGCTTGAGCCAGCGCAAGTTCGCCTTCCGGGCTGCCCAGGCGCTCGTAGGTGGCGGCGGCGTCGTTGGCGATCTGCATCGCGCGCGGATCGGCCAGGCCGATGTCCTCCCAGGCCATGCGCACCAGCCGGCGCGCCAGATAGCGCGCGTCGGCGCCGCCGTCCAGCATCCGCGTCAGCCAGTACAGCGCCGCGTCCGGATTGGAGCCGCGCACCGATTTGTGCAGCGCGGAGATCTGGTCGTAGAAATCGTCGCCGCCCTTGTCGAAGCGGCGCGCGTTGACGGTCAGCACCTCGGACAGGAAGTCGCGGTCTATCTGACCGGTCTTGCGCGCGTAGGCGGCGGTGCGGGTCTGTTCCAGCAGGTTGAGGAAGCGGCGGGCGTCGCCGTCGGCGTAGCCGGTCAGGGTGTCGATGGCGGCGTCGTCGAAGCTCAGCCCCTCCAGCGCGCCGTTGGCGGCGGCGCGTTCGAACAACTGGCGCAGCTCTTCTTCGTCCAGGCTGTTGAGCACATAGACCTGGGCGCGGGACAAGAGCGCGGAATTGACCTCGAAAGAGGGGTTTTCCGTCGTGGCGCCGATGAAGGTCAGCAGGCCGGATTCGACGAAGGGCAGGAAGGCGTCCTGCTGGCTCTTGTTGAAGCGGTGCACCTCGTCGACGAACAAGATGGTGTGGCGGCCGGAGCGTTGCAGCGCGGCGTGCGCGCGCTCCACCGCCTCGCGGATGTCCTTGACGCCGGAGAACACCGCCGACAGCGGGATGAATTCAGCGTCGAAGCTGGCGGCGAGTATGCGCGCCAGCGTGGTTTTGCCTACGCCGGGCGGGCCCCACAGAATCATCGAGTGCGGGGTGCTCGCTTCCACCGCCAGCCGCAGCGGCTTGCCGGGGCCGATCAGGTGCCGCTGGCCGATCACCTCGTCGAGGCGGCCGGGACGCAGCGCTTCAGCCAGCGGTTTTTTCGGTTCATTGGCAAACAGATCGTTCATGGCGGGGTTCTGCGGCGGGGAAAATCAAAGCGACAGTATATCAGTTGATCCGCCGGGCGCGGCTGTCGCGCGGATTTGTTGCGACGCAAAAAATCTGGCGGGGACGGGGGATTGCTGGCAAATTGTTTCCATCGTCATGAGACGGGGAACAAAGGGGATAAACAATGCAAGCCATGGATACCGGCCGCCTGATTCTGCGGCCCTTCGACGAAAACGACCTGGACGCTTTTTACCGGCTCGGCACTGTGGCCGAGGCCATCCGCTATGTGGGCAATACGCCCTTCGGCTCGCGCGAACAGGCTTTGCAAGCGATGCGCGACGGCCCGCTGGCGGACTACGAAAAACACGGTTTCGGCCGAGTGGCCTGCGTGTGGAAGGACAGCGGCGAGGTGATCGGCTTCAGCGGCCTGAAATACATGGCGGCGGTGGACGCGGTGGAGCTGGGCTATCGCTTTCTGCCCGAGTACTGGGGCCTGGGCCTCGCCACCGAGTCCGGCCGCGCCTGTCTGCGTCTGGCGCGGGACGTCTACGCGCTGGATAGGCTGGTGGGCCTGGTGCACCCCGACAACGCCGGGTCCGCTCGCGTGCTGGGCAAACTGGGTTTCGCGGTGGAGGGGAGGCTGAGTTTGGACTTTATTCCGGACACGCCGGTGGAGGTGTTCGCCAGGCGCTTGCTGGCCGACGAGGCCTTGTGAAGCGAGCGCCCGAAGATCTGACCCGAATCCTGCAACCCGCCGCGCCGGCGGGTTTTTTCATTGGGCGCCGCCAGGGTGGAATCTGGCGGTTTTGCCGAATTTGACGCGCGTCAAATGCGCTCGTGGTTGCGCATGACATGGGTGAAATCTGATGCATAGAATCTCGCCGTGATAATTTTTTTGTCATCGCCATGAAACTGCATCTAGACGCCGAAGTGCTCGCCGACTTCGTATCCGCCCTGTTGGGGCCGGACAGCGAGGTGGCGGTGCACGATCTGTCCAATCCCAGCGCTTCGCTCAAAATCATCCGCAACGGGCATGTGTCCGGCCGCAGCGTCGGCGCGCCGGCCACCGATCTCGCCTTGAGCATGGCGCGGGAGTGTTCCGGCAAGGGCGGCGAGGATTACCGGCTGAACTACCGCAGCAAGACCCGGAGCGGCGTATCGCTGCGCTCGTCCACCCTGGTGATCAAGGACGACGCCGGCCGCGCGCAGGCCATGCTTTGCGTCAACTCCGACGACAGCCGCTACAAGCGCGCGCTGGAAGCGGTGCAGGCGCTGCTGCCGGCGGAACTGTCTCACGATCCGCACCAGGAAACGCTGTCGCAGGGTATCGACGATGTGGGCGTGGGCATCATGCAAAGCGTGTTGGAGCAATACGCGATCGATCCGGCGCGCTTGTCCGGCGATGAAAAATTGGAGGCGATCCGGGAATTGAATCAGCGCGGCTTGTTTTCCGTCCGCGGATTCGTCGGCAAGGCCGCGCAGGCGCTGGAGATTTCCGAGCCCACGCTTTACCGCTATCTGAAGCAGTGTCGTGACTGAGGGCTTCTGATTCGCGTCCGTCGTCCCTTCCCGCGCTGTTGGCGCAGCGCGGCGGGGACATCCAAGCATCCGGTTGGCGCCGGAGCGCTTGGGACAGCATTGAAACCACTAAAGGATCAACGAGTATGGACATCACCCAGGTGGGCGTCAAGCCCAGGGCAAGCGCTGCCGAGCGCGCGGGAATGAGCGAGGCGGAGTGGCGGGAGGCGGTGCGTTTCGACGGCATCGACCGCGGTTGGGTCGTGATGAGCATAGGCATGGCGATAGGCGCCGGCATTGTGTTCCTACCGGTGCAGGTGGGGCTGATGGGCTTGTGGGTTTTCCTGCTGTCGTCCGTCATCGGCTATCCGGCGATGTATCTGTTTCAGCGTCTGTTCATCAACACCCTGGCGGAGTCCCCCGAGTGCAAGGACTACCCCAGCGTGATCAGCGGCTACCTGGGCAAGAACTGGGGCATTTTGCTGGGCGCGTTGTACTTCATCATGTTGGTGATCTGGGTCTTTGTGTATTCGACCGCCATCACCAACGACAGCGCCTCCTTTCTGCACAGCTTCGGCATCACCGAGACCTTGTTGTCCGCCAACCCCTTCTACGGACTGGGCCTGATCTGTCTCTTGGTGGCGCTGGCCTCCCGCGGCGAGCAACTGCTGTTCAAGATTTCCACCGGCATGGTGTTGACCAAGCTGGGCGTGGTGGCGGTGCTGGGCCTGGCCATGGTGTCGGAATGGAAGCTGGTCAATGTGGGCGCTTTCCCGTCCGTGGGCAGCCTGATCAAGGACGCCATCATCATGCTGCCGTTCACGCTGACCTCCATTCTGTTCATCCAGAGCCTGAGCCCGATGGTGATTTCCTACCGCGCGCGGGAGAAGTCGCGCAAGGTGGCGCAATACAAGGCGATGCGGGCGATGAACATCGCCTTTGGCATCCTCTTCGTCACCGT
Organism: Chromobacterium sp. HL1; assembly: GCF_057418835.1. Classification (NCBI taxonomy): domain Bacteria; kingdom Pseudomonadati; phylum Pseudomonadota; class Betaproteobacteria; order Neisseriales; family Chromobacteriaceae; genus Chromobacterium; species Chromobacterium sp. HL1. The sequence continues at coordinate 3,330,996 of NZ_CP162399.1, read as the reverse complement.
CTTTTTCTATGCGGTGTCCTTCACTCTGGCGATGGGGCATGAGCAGGCGGTCAAGGCCTCGCATGAAAACATCTCGGCCCTGGCCATGGTGGCCAGCAGCATGCCGGGCGATATGGTCAAGCTGTTCAGCCTGATCCTGAATATTTTCGCGGTGATGACCGCGTACTTCGGCGTTTATCTGGGCTTCCGCGAGGCCTGCCAGGGCCTGGCGATGAATCTGCTGCGCCGGGTGATGCCGGAGGAGCGTATCCGTCCGGATTGGGTGGCCAAGGGCATCATGGTGTTCACCGTTTTGCTGTCCTGGGGCGCCATCGTGCTGAACGCGCCGGTGCTGAGTTTCACCTCGATCTGCAGCCCGGTCTTCGGCCTGGTGGGCTGTTTGATCCCGGCCTATCTGGTCTACCAAGTGCCCTTCCTGCACAAATACAAGGGCGGCGCGCTCAAGATCATCATCGCCACCGGCCTGCTGTTGTGCGTGTCGCCCTTCCTGGCCTTCTCCTGAATTTCCGCCGCCGTTCCATTTTGCGGGCGGCGGCAAGACTTTGATTTAATTTGATTGGAAAGCTAATCACCATGTGTACATCGACTCTCAACACTGATTTGTGGACGAAGTTCGTCAAGGCGGCACGCGCGGAAGTGGCGCCGGCGCTGGGTTGCACCGAGCCGATTTCATTGGCCCTGGCCTGTGCCATCGCCGCCAAGACGCTGGGCCGCGCGCCTGAGCGCATCGAGGCGCGGGTATCGCCCAATCTGATGAAGAACGGCATGGGCGTGACCGTGCCGGGCACCGGTGCCGTGGGCCTGCAGATCGCCGCCGCGGTGGGCGCGCTGGGCGGCGATCCGGACGGCAAGCTGGAAGTGCTCAAGGGTTTGAGCGGTGAAACGGTGGACGCGGCCAAGCGCATGCTCGCCGAGCATCGCGTGACGCTGAGCATCGCGGACGTGCCCAACATCCTCTATTCGGAAGCCCGGGTTTTCGCCGGCGAGGAGACGGCCCGCGTCTGCATCGCCGATTCGCACACCCATGTGGTGCTGATCGAACGCAATGGCACGGCGTTGTTCCGCGCTGAACTCGAGACCTCCGGCCAGGCCGGCGCCGCGTACGATTTTTCCGACGCGACGGCGCGGGATGTCTACGACTTCGCCACCCAGGCGCCGCTGGACATGATGGACTTCATCCACGAGGCGGCCACCTTGAACGAGGCGCTGTCGCGGGCGGGCATGGGAGGGCAGTTCGGCCTGCATATCGGCGCGACCTTGCACAAGCAGGTGAGCGCCGGCTTGCTGTCGGATAATCTGCTGACCCGCATTCTCACCCGCACCACGGCGGCGTCCGACGCCCGCATGGGCGGCGCCACCCTGCCGGCGATGAGCAATTCCGGTTCCGGCAACCAGGGTATCGCCGCCACCATGCCGGTGGTGGTGGTGGCCGAGCATGTCGGCGCCGACCGGGAAACCCTGACGCGGGCGCTGATGCTGTCTCACTTGATGGCGATTTACATTCACGCCCGCTTGCCCAAGCTGTCCGCGCTGTGCGCGGTCACCACCGCGTCCATGGGCGCGGCGGCGGGCATGGCCCATCTGTTGGGCGGCGGCTACGCGGTGGCCGGCATGGCCATTTCGAGCATGATAGGCGACCTGGCCGGCATGATCTGCGACGGCGCGTCCAATAGCTGCGCGATGAAGGTGTCCACCTCGGCCGGCTCTGCTTACAAGGCGGTGTTGATGGCCTTGGACGGCGTGTGCGTGGCCGGCAGCGACGGCATCGTCGAGTGCGAACTGGACGCCTCCATTGCCAACCTGGGCAAGCTGGCCAGCCAGGGCATGGTGCAGACCGATGTGCAGATTCTGAAAATCATGATGGACAAGCAGGCGGCCGCCGCGAGCTGATGCGGCGGCGGGTTTGCGCGCAGCCGGCGTCCGGCTTGACGCCCTCGAAGCGTAACGGTTTCGGGGGCGTTCCTCATGGCGTGGCGTGTTTGCGTTTGCAGCGTCCAGCACGAGAATCGGGCAGGAGATGGCGCAAAACGACAGTGTCTTGCGGCGCGCGCGTGATGATTCCGGACGCGGAAAATCGCCGCTGTGCGGGTTTTTAAGGGGAGGGCCGCGGCGCTGCGCCGCTAGGAGCTAAAACCAGGAGATGGTGCGAAAGGAGAGACTCGAACTCTCACGCCTTGCGGCGCTGGAACCTAAATCCAGTGCGTCTACCAATTCCGCCACTTTCGCTTTGATGCCGCTTGCAAATCCGGCCAGAAGCCCTAATTTGCAAGGGAGTGCAAGAATACCCGAAGCGCTTTCCCGGCGCAAGCCGGCCCGCCTGGAAACTTATTGCCACGGCGGCGGTCACTGTCGGTACAATTTGATAAAAATCCCTTTGGAGAAAGGCTTAATTATGCACCCGAACCTTGAGACGGCCTATCAGACGACCGGTATGGCCGAGGTACGCCATAAGGTTCTTCGCAATACTTATGGTTTGCTGGGCTTGTCGATGATCCCCACAGTGATGGGGGCCATCGTCGGCACCAATATGAATTTCGGCTTCCTGGCCGGCAGCCCCATCATCGGCATGCTGGCGATCCTGGCCGTGTTTTACGGCCTGGTGTTCGCCATCGAGAAAAACCGCTACAGCTCGGCCGGCGTGTTCCTGATGCTGGGCTTCACCTTCCTGATGGGCTTGCTGTTGGGGCCCTTGCTGCAACTGGCGTTCAAGTTTTCCAATGGCGGCCAGCTGATCATGACCGCAGGCGCGGCCACCGCGCTGGTGTTTTTCGTGATGGCGGGCATCGCCACCACCACCAAGCGCGATCTGAGCGGCCTGGGCAATTTCCTGACCGTGGGCGCCATCGTGCTGATGGTGGCGGTGGTGGCCAACATCTTCCTGCGCATCCCGGCCTTCCATCTGATGATCTCGGCGGCCTTCGCGCTGTTCAGCTCGCTGATGATTCTGTGGCAGGTCAAGGTGGTGGTGGACGGCGGCGAGGACAGCTATATTTCCGCCGCGCTGTCCATCTACATCAGCATCTACAATCTGTTCACCAGCTTGCTGCAACTGCTGCTGGCCTTCGCCGGCGAGCGCGACTAAAACCCGCGCCGGCATCGCCTTCCAATCAAAACGCCCCGTCCGGGGCGTTTTTTTGTTCCTTTTTTTTCCCTTCCCTAGCGCTTCTGTCTGACAAATCCTGACGCCCGCCCACCGGTCCGGCGGCGCTTTCGGCTGGCCGCTCGCGGCGTGGCTGGCGGTGGCTTGTCTAGTCCTTTCCCTGCTAAGCGGTTGATTTTGACAAGATTTTTCGGGATTTGTTGCTTCGTATTGTCATATTTGCGAATGGGAATTATTGCATTTTGTATTATGAAGTTTTTATATACGATAAAAATAAATAGGACTTTGGCATTTTTGGTTTTGATGATTCACTGCTTAGGCAGGCGCCGCTTGGGCCGGCTGAACGCGGCGACGGACGCCGCCTCGGCGGCCCGGCGCGAGCGCCGACGCAGGTTCGCCGCATGGCGCCCGGAGCAGGGCGGCTAGTGTTCCGGGTTTGGGCGCCGGCGAAGAACCGAGGATTTCACCGCCGCTGGCAGGCGGCGGCGAATGGCCGGGAGCGATGGGGTGGCAGCCCCGGACTCGCGGCGGTTGTTCCCTATCGACAGCAGTTTCGACACTTAGGAGATGCAATGCGTATCCATATCACGGTGGGCGCGGTTTCGCTGGCCCTGGCGTCCCTGGCCGGTCAGGCCGCAACGCCCTTGCAAGCGGGAGATCCGCTGGTGTCCCAGCAATGGTTCCTGCAAAACACGGGGCAGAACGCGTTTTCGCAACGCGGCGGCGTGGCCGGCATCGATCTGAACCTGGCGCTCAGCCATTCGCGCAGCATCCAGGGCCGCGGCGTGACGGTGACCGTCATCGACGACGGCTTGGAAATCCGCCATCCGGACCTGGCGGGCAATGTGGTGCCCGGTTCCAAGAACCTGGCCAACAATAGCGACGACCCGACCCCCAGCTCGGCCACCGACAGCCACGGCACGGCCGTGGCCGGCATCGCCGCCGCGGTGGGTTTCAACAATCTGGGCGGCCGCGGCGTGGCGCCGGCGGCCAGCCTGAACGGCTTCAACTGGCTGAAGGCGCAAACCACCGCCGGTTGGATGTTGTCTCACGGCAAGTCGCCGAGCGACAGCGCCGGTCGGTCGTCCACCCTCTCCCGCGTGTTCAACCAGAGCTACGGCAGCTCGGCGATCCGCTCGATCCCGGGCAATCCGGACACCGATATGACGCTGCGGGTGCGCGACGAAGCGCACGAGGACGTCAGCCTGCGCAGCAACGGCGGCAAGGGCGCGGTCTTCGTCAAGTCGGCGGGCAACGCCTACGTCAGCTTCCAGTCCGGCTCTGACGACGACGGCAAGCCCACTTATGTCTTGGCCAAGGCCGGCAACGACGGCCTGCCGATCCAGGACTCCAACCTGACTACCGACAACAGCAATTACTGGAACGTGGTGGTATCGGCCTTGAACGCCGACGGCGTGCGCTCGTCCTACTCCTCGGTGGGCGCCAACGTGCTCTTGACCTCGCCGGGCGGCGAGTACGGCACCGCCAGCCCGGCGATGGTGACCACCGATCTGGTGGGTTGCGACCGCGGTTCCAACTCCACGCTGCGTCCGTCCACCAATCAGTTGCACGGCGGCACTGCGCTGGACCCGAATTGCGATTACCGCGGCACCATGAACGGCACTTCCGCCGCGGCGCCGGCCGCCTCCGGTTCGTTTGCGGTGTTGATGTCGGCGTATCCCAATCTGAGCGCGCGCGATGTGCGCGATCTGCTGATCAAATCGGCGCGCAAAGTGGACGCCAATCATGCCGGCGTGACTCTGGCGTTCAAGGACGCCAAGGGCGGCGCGCACAGCTACCAGGCTTTGCCGGAATGGCAGAACAACGCCGCCGGCCTTGCTTTCCACCCGTTCTACGGCTTCGGCCTGATCGATGTGGACAAGGCGGTGGAACTGGGCCGCAATCACAAGCCGCTGACGGCGCTGGAGAAGACGCGCTGGCAGACGGTGTCGGTGATGAAGGCGATTCCGGACGCCAGCGAAGCCGGCCTGGACAGCGCGTACACCCATGCCGAGGATTTGACGGTGGAAGCGGTGCAGGTGTTGGTGGACGCGAAACACGGCCGCGCCAACGACCTGGCGGTGGAGCTGATCTCGCCGGCCGGCACCCGCTCGGTATTGCTGTCGCCGCGCACCGGCCTGGTGAATGAGAGCTACGGCCTGAACCAGCAGCGCCTGTTGTCCAACCACTTCTACGGCGAATCGGCGCGCGGCCAATGGCGGCTGCGCGTGATCGACACCAACGGCGCCGAGTACTATTACGACTACCGCGACGCTCAGGGTCAGCGCACGCTGAGCCTGCCCAACGCCGCCGGCACCCTGCGGTCTTGGTCCATCCGCTTCATCGGCCACAAAGGAGCATAACGATGAAACATTCCCTGATTCTGGCCGGCCTGCTGGCCCTGGCCGCCGGCGCCCAAGCCGCCGACGTTCCGTCCTTCAAGCAGAAGCCGGGCGGTCAGCCGCTGGTGATCAACGGCAAGACTTATTACAAACAAGCGGCGCCGGCCGGCAAGCTGCCGCTGGGCGTCAGCGCCCGCTCGGCGGCGAGCGAAGGCGGCGCGACGCTGAAGCGCGGCGACGTGCTGCGTTCCGAAGGCGAACTGGCGCCGTCCAAGGTCAGCGGCGTGGTGATGGTGAAGCTGGCTTCGCCGCGCGACGAGGCCGCGCTGGCGCGCGATCACAGCCTGAGCGTGCGCTACCGCACCCAGAGCGTGGTGGTGTTCGACGCGCCGGCCCAGGCCGAGCTGCTGTCCTTGCAGCAGCGTCTGGCCGCGGACAAGCGGGTCAAGCAGGTGCAGTTGGAGGTGTTCAGCAATAGCGAGTTGCCGCAGTAAGGGCGTTCGCCAGTCCAAAGGACGACGCCGGCCCGGGGCCGGCGTTTTTCATGCCTCGGCGGTGTGCGGCTGCAGGTGGCGGGTGTTTTGGCCCAGTTCCACCAGCAAGCGGTCCAGCCGCGCGATGGCGTCGGCGATGGCCTGGGTTTCGCCGGACAGGCTGCGCGTGGATTCGCCCACCGCGGTGATGTCGTGGGCGAACTGGGCGAAGCCCTGGTTCTGATTGGCTTCCGCTTGAGACATCTGGCTGAGCAGGCTGGCCAGCTCGCCGGTTTCGCGGATGATGCCGGTGAGTTTTTGCTGGGCGTCCACCGAGTGGTCGCGGCCGGTCCGCATCTGCTGATTGCCGTCCCGCATCGCCACCAGCGCCTGATTGGTGCCGTCGACGATCAGCCGGATCTTCTGCTCAATGTCCAAGGTGGCGTTTTGGGTGCGCTCGGCCAGCTTGCGCACCTCGTCGGCCACCACGGCGAAGCCGCGGCCCAGCTCGCCGGCGCGCGCCGCCTCGATGGCGGCGTTGAGCGCCAGCAGATTGGTCTGGTCGGCGATGTCGCGGATCAGCTGCACGATGCCGCTGACCTCGGCGCTGCGTTCGCCCAATTGTTCCAGCCGGCCGGAGGCCAGCGCAATCACCTCGCCGGCCTTGCTCAGCTGGCGCACCGCCTGGTCCATCGCCTCGCCGCCGCCCAAGGCCGCCTGGCCCGCGGTGTGGGCCAGCTGGGTGGCGGTCACCGATTGCTCGGCGTTCTGGCTGGTGACCACCGCCATCTGCTGGGCGATCACCACCATGTCCTCGGAGCGTTCGCGCTGGCTGGCCATGGTGTCGGCCATATTGCCGGTGCTGCCGGCGATGTCGCGGCTGGCGCTGGAAGCGGCCTGGATGGACTGGGTCAGCTGGGCCATCAGCTGCCGCATCGCCTGTTGCGCCTGTTCGGCCTCGCGCCGCGCGCTTTCCAGTTTCTCGAAGCTTTTGACCTTGGCCTTGTCGAAAGCCAGCGCCAGGGCCAGCACCACCAGGGACAGGCCGGCCAGAGATTTGGCTTGCAGCTTGGGGATTTCCGCGTGGGGAATCGGGTTGGCCGGCAGCAGGCCCCGGGCGCTCAGCCACAGGAAGAGGCCGATGGCGGCCGCGGTCAGCGCCAGCCAGACCATGCCGGAGACGCGGGTGGCGACGAAGACGGCGGTGAAGGGAATGGCGGCGAACCAGACAATGCTGGTGGATTGGATGCCGCCGTTGACGTAGACCATCCAGCACACCATCGCGTACATGCAGCTGGTGATGAATTCCGCGCTGAAGCGCACCGCGCCGCTGAGCTTGAGCAGCAGCGGCCCCAGCAGCAGGCCCAGGCCGCCTAGCGCGATGCCGGCGGCCATCGCGCGGTGGCCCAGTTGCAGGTATTCGACGGCGAACAGCGGCGCCACCAGGCCGGCCAGCAGGCCGACGCCGACGACGGTGCGGCCGCGGATCGCCTGTTCCGGGGATTGGCGGACGCGGTCCGGGATGAACCATTCGGTGATGGTTTGAATCGACATGGAGTGCCCCTCTGATGCGTTGTAGACGCGGCTGCGGACGCAGCTTGTTGTTGTGCGGCTCTTATGGCGCTCCAATGTAAAACAATTGTTTGAATTAACGCAATGGCATGACCGGACAGGGCGGCGAAGGGGAGGGGCGCTGTTGCGCGGAACGGCGAAACCGCCTGCCGGGCGGCAGGCGGTTGGGGGAGGGCGGCTTCAGTTCAAGCGGACTCGCCTTGCTCCGCCTGCAGCGCGGTCAGGGCGATGGTGTAGACGATGTCGTCCACCAGCGCGCCGCGCGACAGATCGTTGACCGGCTTGCGCAGGCCTTGCAGCATCGGGCCCACCGACACCACGTTGGCCGAGCGCTGCACCGCCTTATAGGTGGTGTTGCCGGTGTTGAGGTCCGGGAACACGAAGACGGTGGCGCGGCCGGCCACCGCGCTGTCCGGCGCCTTCTGGCGGCCCACCGATTCCACGCTGGCGGCGTCGTACTGCATCGGGCCGTCTATCAGCAGGTCCGGCCGCTTTTCCTTGGCGATGCGGGTGGCTTCGCGCACTTTTTCCACGTCCGAGCCGCTGCCGGAGGAACCGGTGGAGTAGGAGATCATCGCCACTCGCGGCGGAATGCCGAAGGCGGCGGCGGAGTCCGCCGACTGAATGGCGATGTCGGCCAATTGCTCGGCGTCCGGGTCCGGGTTCACCGCGCAGTCGCCGTAAACCAGCACCTGCTCCGGCATCAGCATGAAGAACACGCTGGAGACGATGCGGGCTCCCGGCGCGGTCTTGATCAGCTGCAGGGCCGGGCGGATGGTGTTGGCGGTGGTGTGCACCGCGCCGGACACCAGGCCGTCCACTTCGTCCAGCGCCAGCATCATGGTGCCCATCACCACATTGTCTTCCAGTTGCTGCTCGGCCATCGGCGCGTTCAGGCCCTTGCTCTTGCGCAGCTCCACCATCGGCGGCACGTAACGGCCGCGCACCTCGTTGGGGTCGATGATTTCCACCGATTCCGGCAGGGCCACGCCCTGGGCTTCCGCCACTTGCAGGATTTCGGCGCGCTGGCCGATCAGCACGCAGCGGGCGATGCCCTTCTCGTGGCAGATGGCGGCGGCCTGGATGGTGCGCGGTTCGTTGCCTTCCGGCAGCACGATGCGCTTATTGGCCTTGCGCGCCTTTTCCATCAGCTGATAGCGGAAGGCCGGCGGCGGCAGGCGCAGTTCCTGCGGCGCGCCGATGTATTGCTTCAGCGGCGCCACGTTCAGGTGTTCGGCGACGAATTCGATCACGCGCTCCATGCGCTCGCGGTCGTCGGACGGCACTTGCAAGCTCATATTGTTGAGCGCGCTGCTGGTGTCGAAGGTATTGGATTCGCTGGCCATCACCGGCATGCCGCCGGTGAAGGCTTGCTGGCACAGCAGCATGATGCGCGGGTCCGGCATCGAGTCGCAGGTCAGCAGCAGGCCGGCCAGCGGCACGCCGTTCATCGCCGCCATCGCGGTGGCCAGCACGATGTCCTCGCGGTCGCCCGGGGTGATGATCAGCGCGCCGGGCTTGAGCAGGTGCACGATATTGGGCACGGTGCGGGCGGTCACCACCATGGTGCGCACGCGCCGGCTGGTCAGTTGGCCGGCGTGCAGCAGCCGCGCCTTCAGATGATTGGCCACGTCCAGCGTGCGCGGCGCCAGCAGCTCGGGTTCGTGCGGGATGGCGCCCAGCAGCGGCAGTCTGACCTTCTTCATTAGGCTGCCGCTTTCCAGCACCTCGGTGGCGATGTCCTGGGCGTTCTGATCCTTGGGCACCCGGTTGAGGATGTAGCCGGCGACTTGTCCGCCCTGACCGCCGCCAAAGGCCTGGATGCTCATTTCCAGTTGCTCGGCGATCTCGTGGCTGGCCAGGTTGTCGGCGGCGCTGACCAGGATGGTCTGCGCCTGCAGATTGCGGGCGATCTTGGTGTTGAGGAAGGTGGAGAACACCTGCTTCTGGTCCGGCACCAGGCCTTCCACCAGCACCACGTCCACCTGATGGGCCGCCTGCTGATACAGGCTGACCACTTCCTCCATCAACTGATCCACCTGGCCCTTGGACAGCAGGTGTTCCACCCGCTCCATCGGAATCGGCTCCGGCGGATTGAGCCGGCAGATGGCGCGCGTGAAGTGGGTGGAGCGCTCCGGCTCCTTGGGGTCCGCGCCCTGGGCGATGGGCTTGACGAAGCCGACGCGCAGGCCGGCCTGTTCCAGGCTGTGGATGGCGCCCAGCGCCACCGAGGTCAGGCCGGCGTTGAAGCCGATGGGTGCGAGGAAAAAGGTTTGCATGGTTTCAGAGACTTTCCTGTGACGCGCGGCGGGAATGGGCGCGAATGGCGGTCCGGCACCGACCGAACGGTGTCGCAGGCTGCAGGCGCTTGGCGCGATGAGTCGTTAAATTCAGCATTTCGGCAAAAATCAGCGGTTTTGTCGCCGTTGGACCCGAGCTCGCGGCCGCGGCGGCGGGCATGGATTCCCGCTGCGTCGGACGCGGCTTTCAATCGGTATAGCATTGCCGGAAGCCGGCGTCAGCGCCGCGGGGTCTCCGGCGAAAAGCATGGCTGCGCCTGCTTTTACGCGGCAGGCATTGTAACTGGCGGCATATCGGCTACAGTCCAGATGGGGTCAGGCTCCAGGGCCGGACGGCGGCGATGACGGCGATTATAACATCATGAATTAAGCGACTCTAATATTGCATTGCAGCGTGAATGCTAAAGCTTTGATTCCTATCAAAAATATTATTCTAAGTATGATTTGGGTATGGCAAGCTGATGTTTTTACGCCAAGAACCCGCTTCCAGCAGAGAGGAAAGGCTTGCCCCGGTGGGGGGGCGGGGGCATAATCCGCCCCTCGGTCGCAAGGTTCGGCCTTGTTTTTGTTGATTGTTTTTGATAGTCCCGCAAACTCGTTTTAAGCGAGATTCGGCTGGTCTTATATCTTCTACCACGGAGGTGTGGGAATAATGTCTGATCTGGCTTCCGCTCAGTTGCTTCAAGCTTCTGCTGCCCAGCTACCCGTCTATACCTATTTCGATCCTGCCTATTACGCTCAGGAACAGCGGCTGCTGTTTGGAGACGCGCCCCTCTACTATGGCCATGAGCTGATGACGCCGAACGCCGGCGATTATCAGACTCTGGAATGGATGGGCCACGGCAAGATGCTCAAGAACGTGGATGGACGGGTCAAGCTGATCTCCAATGTCTGCCGCCATCGCCAGGCGGTCATCTATAAAGGCCGCGGCAACGGCAATCATATCGTCTGCAATCTGCATGGCTGGACTTACGACGCCGAAGGCGCTTTGCTGGGCGCGCCGCATTTTCCGGAAACACCGTGCCTGAAGTTGAACCAGACCGAGCTGACGCGTTGGAACGGCCTCTTGTTCGACGCGCGCCGCAATGTGGCGCGCGATCTGGAAAACCTGGGCGTGGCCAAGCACATGAGTTTTGACGGCTACGCCTACCATTCCAGCCATCTGAGCGAGTACGGCTTCAACTGGAAGACCTTCATCGAAGTGTATTCCGAGGATTACCACGTCGATCCCTTCCACCCCGGCCTGGGCAATTTCGTCGATTGCGGCGACCTGAAATGGGAGTGGGGCGCGCAATACCATGTGCAGACCGTGGGCGTGAAGAACCAGCTGGCCACTTCCGGTTCCCGCGCCTACGGCAAATGGCATGAGGAAGTCCGCCGGCGCTACGCCGATCAGCAGCCGGAGTTCGGCGCCATCTGGCTGACTTACTACCCCAACATCATGGTGGAGTGGTATCCGCACGTGCTGGTGGTCAGCGTGGTGATGCCGCGCGGGCCGGAGCAGTGCACGGTGTTGACCGAGTTCTACTACCCGGAGGACGTGGTGTGGTTCGAGCCGGAGTTCATCGAGGCGGAGCAGGCGGCCTACTTCGAAACCGCCAAGGAAGACGACGAGATTTGCTACCGCATGCACGAAGGCCGACGCGCCTTGTGGCTGCGCGGCGAGAACGAGGTGGGGCCTTATCAATCTCCCACCGAGGAGGGCATGTTGCACTTCCACGAGTTCTACCGGCGCAAAATGGGCGCGGCGCTGGCTGGTTAAGCGGCGGCTTGCAGTGTCATAATGGAAAGGCGCGGACCCAGTCCGCGCCTTTCTTATTCTGGTTTGCCCGATTCCATGCTCAAAACGCTTTTCCGCTGTTTGCCCTTGTCGCTGGCCTTGCTGGCTCCGCTGGCCCAGGCCGCCGTCTATACCGACGCCGCCAGCCGGGTGCGTTTCAATGTGCCGCCGGGCTGGAAGGTCCGCCCCAGCGTGGTGGACGGTCAGCGCGTGCTGCGCGTGGTGCCGCCCAAGGCGGACCAGCGCGAGCGCGCCGCCATCGATGTGCAGGTCTTTGCGCGCAAGCCGGGGCGCGGCGACACCCTGGCCCGGCTGGCGCAGAAATACCGCCGCGAGGGCGATAACCGCGAAGCCGCCAATTTCGCCCGCGGCAACAGCCGCAGCGGCCGGCTGGTCACCGAATACCGCGACGGCCGTTTCGTCTCCAACCGCTTGTGGATCGTCCGGCATAATCTGCACGTGTTCCAGCTGGGGGACAAAAAGCGCATGGCGGAGGCGCGCTGCGCCGCCAACGCGTCGGAGTTCAAGACCTACCGCCGGCAGATGGAGGCCATCTGTCTGTCGCTGGAATTGCTGAAGCGATGACGCCGGCGCTGAGCGAGGGCGCGAGAACCCTGGGGCTGCGCTTGCGCCAGGGACGTTTGGGCTCCGGCTGGATGGTGGTGGCGGCCCTGTGCTTCGCCTTGATGAGCATGTTCGTCAAGCTGGGCGCCGACGCCTTCGGCTCCACCGAGCTGCTGTTCTGGCGCACCGCCATCGGCGCGCTGACCTTGGGCGCGGCGATGGCCTGGAAGCGCCAGTCGCCGCGGACGCCGCATTGGCGCGGCCACATCAAGCGCAGCTTCGTCGGCTATATGTCCATGGTGGCGCTGTTCTACGCGCTGACCCGGCTGCCCTTGTCCACCGCGGTGACGCTGAACTACACCTCCTCGCTGTTCTTCGCCTTATTGTGCGTGGTCAAACTGAAGGAGCGCCTGACGCCGCGCACCGGCCTGGCCTTGTTGCTGGGCTTCGTCGGCATCGTCATCCTGCTGCGGCCCACTTTCAGTTCGGCGCAGTGGCTGGCCGGCCTGATCGGACTCTTGTCCGGCGTCAGCGCCGGCTACGCGGTGTTTCAGGTGAGGGAGCTGGGCCGGATGGGCGAACCGTCCTGGAAGGTGGTGTTCTGGTTCTTCTCCGTTTCCAGCCTGTTCGGCGGCGTCTGGCTGATCCTGGGGCCGGGCTTCAGCGCGGTGACGGCGGACAATGTCTTGCCGCTGCTGGGCGTCGGCGTTTGCGGCATGCTGGGCCAACTGGCGATGACTCGCGCCTACAAGGACGGGCGCAAATACCTGGTGGCGAGCTTTGCTTATCTGACGGTGCTGTTTTCCGTGCTGCTGGGCGTGGTGTTGTGGGGCGACCCGCTGAGCGGATGGTCGCTGGCGGCGATGGCCTTGATTGTGGGGGCCGGCCTGATGGCGGCCCTGCGTTGAAACAGAACTTGGATATTCAACAACAATGCATAAGGATAACGTGGTTTGACTAGCGGAAAGTGGCGCCTGGGTTCGGGCTGGATGGTGGTGGCGGCGGTGTTTTTCGGCCTGATGGGGGTGTTCGTCAAGCTGGGCGCCGAGTATTTCTCCTCCACCGAGCTGGTGTTCTGGCGCACGCTGATGGGCGTGGTCACCCTGGGCGCGGCGGCCTTGTGGCGGCGCGATCGCTTCGCCACCCCCTTGCTGCGCTATCACGTGCAGCGCGGCCTGATCGGCTACGTCTCGATGCTATTGTATTTCTACGCCATCGCCCATTTGCCGCTGTCCACGGCGGTCACGCTCAACTACACCTCGCCGATGTTCCTGGCGCTGCTGTCGGTGGTCCTGCTGCGCGAACGCCTGCCCAAGCAGGCGCTGGCCGGCCTGGCGCTGGGCTTTGTCGGCGTGGTGCTGTTGCTGCGGCCCACCTTGTCCAGCGAGGCCTGGGTGGCCGGCCTGCTCGGCGTCGGCTCCGGCCTGCTGGCCGGCTGGTCCTATCTGCACGTGCGGGAACTGGGCCGCCAGGGCGAGCCGGAATGGAAGGTGGTGTTCTATTTCGCGCTGATCTCCACGCTGGGCGGCCTGCTGCTGATGTTGTTCGAAACCTGGCACCCGGTGACGCTGGAAAACGTCTGGCTGCTGCTGGGCCTGGGCGCCACCGCCACCATCGCCCAATTGGCGATGACCCGCGCGTATAAAGTGGGGCGCAAGCTCTTGGCCGCCAATCTGTCCTATCTGACCGTGGTGTTTTCCACCCTGTTGGGCGTGGGGCTGTGGGGCGACCCGCTCAGCGCCGCCGGCTTGGCGGCGATGGGTTTGATCATCGTCAGCGGCATGCTGGCCAGCCGGCGTTAAGCTGGAAGCGAAACCCGGCGCTGCGCCGGACCCGGCCTGGAGGGTGGGAGGATGGCGGTACCGGCGGACAAGGCGGCTTTGCTGGCGGCGATGAGGGACGAATACCGGCGCTTGCGCGCGGTGTTGGCGCGGGTGCCGCCGGAGCGCGCCTTCGTCCAGGAACTGGACGGCCACGCCAAGCACAGCCGGATGAGCGCGGCGGATCTGCTGGCCTATCTGCTGGGCTGGCAGGCGCTGGTGCTGAAGTGGCACCGGCTGGAGCGGGAAGGCCTGCCGATAGACTTTCCCGACGCCGGCTACCGCTGGAATCAACTGGGTCTGCTGGCGCAGAAGTTCTACCGCGATTACCAGGGGATAGGCGACTGGACGCGGCTATGCGCGATGCTGGACGACAGCCAGCGCCAGGTGGAGGCGCTGGTGGAGAGCTACTCCGACGAGGCGCTGTACGGCCGCGCCTGGTACGACAAATGGACGCGCGGGCGGATGATACAGTTCAATACCGCCTCGCCCTGCCGCAACGCCCGCGGGCGGCTCGTCGCCTGGCTCAAGACGCTGCCGGCCGCCTGAAAAAGCTTGCCGCGCCAATGCGGCCAGGCCTTAAAATGAAAGCGACACCGCAAAGGAGAAGCACATGATCTCGATACGCGAACAACACTACGGCCTGGACGTGGCGCTGTACAACGAATTCACGCTGGCGGACTTCAAGCTGCTGGAAGAGGCCTTGCTCAAGCGCCAGTCCGAGTGCGCCAAGCCCGACCTGCTGCTGGACCTGACCGAGTTGAAGGACTTCACGCTGGACATGGCGGTGGAAGAGGTCAAATTCATGCGCGCCCATGAAAACCACGTCGGCCGTGTGGCGCTGGTGGTCAGCGATGTCTGGATCAAGCTGGCCGCCCACATCGCCGGCCTGCTGTCCAATACCCGCACTCAGTATTTCGATACCGCGGAAGAGGCCCAGGCCTGGTTGGAAAGCCCGGTGGCGGCGGGCACCTGATTTGTCCGGTTGCGCTGATTTCGGGACGCCCTATGCGGCGTCCCGGTTGATTTTGTCGGCAATGGCGGTAGAGTAGCGGTTTTTGTTCAACTCGAAAGAATAAAAACCGATGTTGAAAAGCATTTCCCATCGTCTGGCGGCGGAACTCTCCGTCCGCGAGGCGCAAGTGGCCGCCACCATCGAACTGATAGACGGCGGCGCCACCGTTCCCTTCATCGCCCGTTACCGCAAGGAAGTCACCGGCGGTCTGGACGACACCCAGCTTCGCACCCTGGCCGAGCGCCTGGTGTATCTGCGCGAACTGGACGAGCGCCGCGTCAGCATCCTCGGCAGCATTTCCGAGCAAGGCAAGCTGAGCCCCGAACTGGAGGCCGCGCTCTACGCCGCCGACAACAAGACCACGCTGGAAGACCTTTACCTCCCTTACAAGCCCAAGCGCCGCACCAAGGCGCAGATCGCGCGCGAAGCCGGGCTGGAGCCCTTGGCCGACGGCCTGCTGTCCGACCCTAGCCAGGACCCCAACACCGCCGCGGCCGCCTATGTCAACGCCGAAGCCGGCGTGGCCGACGCCAAGGCGGCGCTGGACGGCGCGCGCGCCATCCTGATCGAGCGCTTCGCCGAGGACGCCGAACTCTTGGGGCGGTTGCGCGAAAAACTGTGGAGCGAGGGCGAGCTGGCCGGCCAGGTGGTAGCCGGCAAGGAACACGAGGGCGCCAAGTTCTCCGATTATTTCCAGCACCGCGAAGCCATCCGCGCCACGCCCTCGCACCGCGCGCTGGCGCTATTGCGCGGCCGCAACGAGGGCGTGCTCAGTCTGACGCTGAAGTATCAGCCGGACGAGACGCCGATCACCGAGCGCTCCGCCTACGAGCAGTTGATCGCCGCGCGCTTCGGCGTGAGCGACGCCGGCCGCCCGGCCGACAAATGGCTGCTGGACGGCGTGCGCCTGTGCTGGCGCGCCAAGATCTTCCTGTCGCTGGAACTGGAACTGGTGTCGCGGCTCAAGGACGCCGCCGACGCCGAGGCGATCAAGGTGTTCGCCGACAATCTGCATGATCTCTTGCTGGCGGCGCCGGCCGGCCGGCGCGCCACCCTGGGCCTGGACCCGGGCCTGCGCACCGGCTGCAAGGTGGCGGTGGTGGACGACACCGGCAAGCTCTTGGACACCGCCACCATCTATCCGCACGAGCCGCGCCGCGACTGGGACCGCTCGCTGGCGGTGCTGGGCGCCTTGTGCGCGCGTCACCGCGTGGATCTGATCGCCATCGGCAACGGCACCGCCAGCCGCGAAACCGACAAGCTGGCGCAGGAGCTGATCCGCGCCTATCCGCAGCTGGGCGTGACCAAGATCGTGGTGTCCGAAGCCGGCGCCTCGGTGTACTCGGCCTCGGAACTGGCGGCGCGGGAATTCCCGGATCTGGACGTGTCGCTGCGCGGCGCGGTGTCCATCGCCCGCCGCTTGCAGGACCCGCTGGCGGAGCTGGTGAAGATCGATCCCAAGTCCATCGGCGTCGGCCAGTACCAGCACGACGTCAACCAGAGCCAGCTGGCGCGCGCGCTGGACGCGGTGGTGGAGGATTGCGTCAACGCCGTCGGCGTCGACGTCAACACCGCCTCGGCGCCGCTGTTGACCCGCATCTCCGGCCTCAACGCCACATTGGCGGCCAATATCGTGTCCTACCGCGATCAGAACGGCGCTTTCCGCAACCGCAGGCAATTGCTGAAAGTGCCGCGGCTGGGCGACAAAACCTTCGAACAGGCGGCCGGCTTCCTGCGCATCCGCGACGGCGACAACCCGCTGGACGGCTCCGCCGTGCATCCGGAAGCCTATCCGGTGGTGGAGCGGATCGTGCTCAAAACCGGCCGCGAGATGAAGTCGCTGCTCGGCGATTCCGGTTTCCTGAAAACGGTGAAGGCGGTGGATTACACCGACGAACGCTTCGGCCTGCCCACGGTGATGGACATTCTGCGCGAACTGGACAAGCCGGGCCGCGACCCGCGTCCGGAGTTCAAGACCGCCACCTTCCAGGACGGCGTCGAGGACATCAAGGACTTGCAGCCGGGCATGGTCTTGGAGGGGGTGGTCACCAATGTCGCCAACTTCGGCGCTTTCGTCGACATCGGCGTGCACCAGGACGGCCTGGTTCACATCTCGGCCTTGTCCAACAAGTTCGTCGACGACCCGCGCAAAGTGGTCAAGGCCGGCGACGTGGTCAAGGTCAAGGTGATGGAAGTGGACGCGGCGCGCAAGCGCATCGCGCTGACCATGCGGCTGGACGACGCGCCGGGCGCCGGCAACAGCCGCGGCCCGCGCAACGACGGCCCGCGCGCTCAGGACCGGCGCGGCGGCGACCGCCAGCGCGGCCAGCAGCCGGCCGGCGACACCGCGATGGCGGCGGCGTTCGCCAAGCTCAAGCGCTGAGGCGGTTTTAAGAGCCTGTTCACGATCTTTTGTCTGTGTTTTGAAACACGGTGTTCTGCACAGGAGGCCGCGTATCCGACGCGCCCCGGGTCCCTTCAAGCCTGCCGTCGGGTGGCAGGTCCGAGGTCTTAAGCGGCTGCCTGTTCGAGCAGCGCGACGGTAGCGCGCTGCGAGTTCAGCCGCGCCTCGGGCCTGACGGGAACCGGCGGGAAGCCGTAGGCCAGGCTTGCAGGGTGGCCTTTAGGGGTGGAGGGGATATTTGGCCAAGCAAATATCTCCTCCCTGCTCGCCGGGCAGCCCCGGCAAAGAAAATCACCATCCGCGCAGCGGATTCCATGTCTTGGAGCCATCTCTCGGAAAGATCGTGAACAGGTTCTAAGAGAAAAACGGCGGGCATTGCCCGCCGTTTTTCATTCCGGCACCGAGGACAGCGGCAGCTTCATCGTCTGTTTGATCGCGTTCAAGGCGATGGTGGATTTGACGCTGCGCACCAGCGACAGCCGCATCAGCCGGTTCATCACGAAGGTGGACAGCGAGGGCAGGTCCGGCACCACGATGCGCAGCAGATAGTCCGCCTCGCCGGCGGCGGCGTAGCATTCCAGCACTTCCGGCAGCTCGTTGATGGCCTGGGCGAATTCCTGCAAGGCGCTTTCGCTGTGGCGCTCCAGGCTGACGTGGGCGAAAGCCATCACCGACAAGCCCACCTGTTCCGGCTTCAGCGCCACCTGATAGCCCTGGATCACGCCGCTTTCCTCCATGCGCTGGATGCGGCGGCCGATCTGGGACGCGGACAAAGCCACTTGCTGCGCCAGTTTCTGATGGGTGACGCGGGCGTCGTGCTGCAACGCGTCCAGGATCTGGTAATCAAAGCGGTCCAATTCAATTTTGCGCATAGTGAGCATTTCATGGCGGTTATATGCGGCAAGTGTGCAAAAAAAATCGCATACAGGCAAATTTTGCGGTCTTCCCGCATCGCTCCGGGCCTAAACTAGAGTTATCCACCTAAATATCCGGACCCACCGCCATGAACGACCGAGCCGATTTCGTCGTGCCCGACATCACCACGCGCAAGAACGTCGGACTCAGCCACGACAGCGCGGACTTCACCCTGCCGCAACCGCTGGAGCGCTACACCGCCGCCGACCACGCCACCTGGGCCACGCTGTACCGCCGCCAGAGCGAGATGCTGCCGGGCCGCGCCTGCGACGAATTCCTGGAAGGCCTGGAGCGCCTGGGCGTGGACGCGGACCGGGTGCCGGACTTCGCCAAGCTGAATGAACAACTGATGGCCGCCACCGGCTGGCGGATCGTCGCGGTGCCGGGCCTGATTCCGGACGACGTGTTCTTCGAGCATCTGGCCAACCGCCGTTTCCCGGTCACCTGGTGGCTGCGCGAGCCGCATCAGCTGGACTATCTGCAAGAACCCGATGTGTTCCATGATTTGTTCGGCCATGTGCCGCTGTTGATCAATCCGGTGTTCGCCGACTACCTGGAGGCTTACGGCAAGGGCGGGATGAAGGCCAAGGCCTTGGGCGTCTTGCCGATGCTGGCGCGCTTGTACTGGTACACGGTGGAGTTCGGCCTGATCAACACGCCCAAGGGCATGCGCATCTACGGCGCGGGCATCGTGTCCAGCAAGGGCGAATCGGTGTACTGCCTGGACAGCGCCAGCCCCAACCGCGTCGGCTTCGATCTGGAACGCATCATGCGCACCCGCTACCGCATCGACACTTTCCAGAAAACCTATTTCGTCATCGACAGCTTCCAGCAGTTGTTCGACGCCACCGCGCCGGACTTCGCGCCCATCTACGCGCGGCTGGCGGCGGAACCGACGCTGGGCGCCGGCGACGTGGCCCCGGCAGACAAGGTGTTCAATATTGGCGACCGCAGCGGCTGGGGCGATTCCGAGGATGTGTGAAGCCTGGCCGTGATGGCTGGCAAGCTTGGGATAGACCCGCCGCGGCGGGTCTTTTTATTTGTTTCGATTAAAACGAAAGCAGGGGTGTTTACTAGATTGATAAGCATTCTCATTTTTGTTAGAGTCCGTTTACGATCTTGCGAGCTAGAGCGAGACAAGGCGAAAACGGCTGAGAAAGCGGAATGTACACACGGTACATGAGCATTTCGAAGCCGTTTTCAACGCCGTATCGCCGCAGCGCAGCAGATCGTAAACAGGCTCTTAGATTGAGGCTCTGATTCCTATCGCTCAACCCAACAGGGGACACACCTTGAAAACGCACCTGATGCTTGCCGCCGTCCTGGCGGGTTTCGCCGGCCACGCCATGGCGGAAGACGTAGTGGTTTACAGCGCTCGCGCCGAGCAACTGCTCAAGCCCATCATCGAGGTTTACAAGAAGGAAACCGGCGTCAACATCAAGCTGGTGTCGGACAAGGAAGGTCCGCTGATGGAGCGCCTGCGCGCCGAGGGCAGCAACAGCCCGGCCGATCTGCTGCTGACCGTGGACGCCGGCAATCTGTGGCAGGCCGCCAAGATGGGTCTGTTCAAGCCGGTGAAGTCGCCCTTGCTGGACGCCAACATTCCGTCCTATCTGCGCGATCCGGGTCATGAGTGGTACGGCCTGTCCATCCGCGCGCGCACCATTTTCTACAACACCCAGAAAGTGAAGCCGGGCCAGCTGTCCAGCTACGCCGACCTGGCCGACCCCAAGTGGAAGGGCAAGTTGTGCCTGCGCACGTCCAAGAAGGTCTACAACCAGTCGCTGGTGGCGATGATGTTGTCCGATCTGGGCCCGGTGAAGACCGAGAAAGTGGTCAAGGGCTGGGTGGATAATCTGGCCACCCGCGAATTCCCGGACGACACCAAGATGCTGGAGGCCATCGCCGCCGGCCAGTGCGAAGTGGGCATCGCCAACACCTATTACTACGGCCGCCTGATGGAAAAATCGCCCAATCTGCCGGTAGGCATCTTCTGGGCCGACCAGGCGGGCAAAGGCACCCATGTGAACGTTTCGGGCGCCGGCGTGGTCAAGTACGCCAAGAACGAAAAGGGCGCGCTGAAGTTCCTGGAGTGGCTGTCCAGCGCCAAGGCGCAGAATATGTTCGCCGACGTGAACATGGAGTTCCCGGTCAACCCCAAGGTCAAGCCTGACGCGCGCGTGGCCGCCTGGGGCGACTTCAAGCACAGCTACATCAATGTCGCCAACGCCGGTTCGCGCCAGGCGGAAGCGGTGAAGCTGATGGACCGCGTCGGCTACAAATAAGCCGCGGCGGGCAGCCAGTCCGCATTTATTTACAGCCTGTCGGGCACCAAAGCCCCGGCAGGCTGTCTTTGCTTGTTTCCCTGCGTTTTTGACATGGTTTCTCCGCCGATGATCCGTTCTCTGTCGCCTTGGCGCGGCCTGGCCTTTGGCGTCAGCCTGCTGACCGTCGCGCCCTTGCTGGTGATTTTATGGTCGCTGCTGGCGCCGGATTGGGAGGTGTGGCGGCATTTGTACGATTACACGCTGCCGGAGCTGCTGCTCAACACCGTGTATCTGATAGGCGGCGTCGGCGCCGGCGTGCTGCTGCTGGGCGTGCCGCTGGCCTGGCTGACCGCGGTGCACGATTTCCCCGGCCGCCGTTTCTTCCACTGGGCGCTGATGCTGCCGCTGGCGATGCCGGCCTATGTGCTGGCGTTTTCGCAATTGGGCCTGTTCGATTTCACCGGGCCTTTGCAGACTTGGCTGCGCGAGCGTTTCGGCGATTCGTCCTGGGTGCCCAATATCCGTTCCACGCCGGGCGTGATCCTGGTGATGTCGCTGGCCTTCTACCCCTATGTCTATCTGTTGGCGCGCAACGCCTTCGCCACCATGGGCCGGCGCGCGCTGGAGGTGGGGCAATCGCTGGGCCTGTCGCGCTGGCAGGGCTTCCGCCGCGTGGCGCTGCCGATGGCGCGGCCGTGGATCGCCGGCGGTCTGATGCTGGCGCTGATGGAAACGCTGGCGGATTTCGGCACCGTGGCCATTTTCAATTTCGACGCCTTCACCTCGGCCATCTACAAGGCCTGGTTCAGCCTGTTCTCCTTGCCGGCGGCCAAGCAACTGGCGTCCTTGCTGGTGTTGATGGTGCTGCTGCTGCTGTGGCTGGAGCAGCGTTCGCGCGGCCGCCGCGCCTATACCCAGGCCGGCAAGGCGGCGCCGCAGCCGCGCTTGCGGCTGGAAGGCGCGGCCGGCTGGCTGGCCGCCGCCGCCTGCTCGCTGGTGCTGGCGCTGGCCTTCGTCTTGCCCTTCGGCCAGCTGCTGGTCTGGGCCGGCGCCCACCTGGCCGAGGACCTGGACGCGGATTTCCTCGGCCACGTGGCCAACTCGCTGCTGCTGGCCTCGCTGGCCGCCGTTCTGGTGGCCATGATCGCCTTATTGCTCAGTTACGCGGCGCGGCGCGATCCTACGCGCTGGACCCGCTTGTGGAGCCGGCTGGCGACCCTGGGCTACGCGGTGCCGGGCACGGTGCTGGCGGTGGGGGTGTTCGTGCCGGTGGCCTGGTTCGACAATCTGTTGCTGGACTGGCTGCGCCCCTGGCTGGCGGCGGACGCCAGCGCGGTGATCAAGGGCACGTTGCTGGTGCTGATGCTGGCCTATGTGGCGCGCTTCCTGGCCGTGGGGCATTCCGCGGTGGACGCGGCCATGCACCGCATCAGCCGCAGCCAGGAGGAGGCGGCGCGCAATATGGGCTACAGCGGCTTGCGCCTGCTGGCGCGCCTGCATCTGCCGCTGCTGCGCGGCGGCCTGTTCACCGCGGCGCTGATGGTGTTCGTCGACGTGATGAAGGAGATGCCGATCACGCTGATGACCCGGCCTTACGGCTGGGACACGCTGGCGGTGAGAATTTTCAATTTGACCACCGAGGGCGAATGGGAGCGCGCGGCCTTGCCGGCGGTGGCCATCGTGCTGGCCGGCCTGTTGCCGGTATGGGTGCTGTCGCGGCAGAAGGATGCGGCCTGAGATGAAGCGTATGGATATGCAAGCGTTGCTGGAGTTCGATCTGGTCAGCCAGAAGTACGGCGAGACCCGCGTGGTCGACAATATGAGTTTCGAATTGCGGGCGGGCGAAATCGCCTGCCTGTTGGGCAGTTCCGGCTGCGGCAAAACCACGGTGCTGCGCTGCATTGCCGGTTTCGAGGGCCTGCTGGGCGGCGAGATCCGCCTCAACGGCCAGGTGATCAGCTCCATCCGCGAGCAGGTGCCGGCGCATCAACGCCGCATCGGCATGGTGTTTCAGGACTACGCCTTGTTCCCGCATCTGACCGTGGCCGGCAACGTCGGCTTCGGTCTGGACGCCTTGCCCAAGGCCCAGCGCGCGGCGCGGGTGCTGGAGGTGCTGGAGGTGGTGGGCCTGGCGGAGTGGGCGCGGCGTTACCCGCACGAGCTGTCCGGCGGCCAGCAGCAGCGGGTGGCGCTGGCGCGGGCTCTGGCGCCGAGGCCCAGCCTGCTGCTGCTGGACGAGCCCTTTTCCAATCTGGACGTGGACCTGCGCGAGCGCTTGTCGCGCGAGGTGCGCGACATCCTGAAAAGCCAGGGCGCCACCGCCATCATGGTGACCCATGATCAGCACGAGGCCTTCGCCATCGCCGACCGCGTCGGGGTGATGCAGCAGGGCCGGCTATTGCAGTGGGACACGCCGTACCGGCTGTACCACGAGCCGGCCACCCGCTACGTCGCCGACTTCATCGGCCAGGGCGTGTTCCTGGCCGGCAAGGTGACCGGGCCGCGTTGCGTGGCGTTGGAGATAGGCGAGTTCTGCGGCATCGTGCCCTTGCAGTTCGAGACCGGGGACGAGGTGGACGTGCTGGTGCGGCCCGACGATGTGCAGCACGACGACGCCAGTCCGACGCGGGCCCTGGTCTGCGCCAAGGTGTTCCGCGGCGCGGAGTTCCATTACACGCTGGCGCTGCCTTCCGGTCAGCGGGTGCTGGCCCAGGTGCCCAGCCATCACGACCACGCGGTGGGGGAGGCGATAGGCATCCGGCTGGAACTGGATCATTTGATCGCCTTTCCGCGCGAGGGCTAAGAACCTGTTTACGATCTGCTGCGCGTCGGTAGAGACATTGTGCGATGAGTGCCCGCTTCGAAATGCTCATGTACCGTGCGTACATTCCGCTTTCTCAGCCGTTTTCGCCTTGTCTCGCCTTAGCTCGCGAGATCGTGAACACGCTCTTAGCGTTCCAGTATCGCCTTGCGATGGCGGCGGAACACCCATTTCTCCCACAGCAGGCGAGTGGTTTCGTCGAAGGCGCCGGCGATGTCGGCGCGAATCAGATAGTTGCCGTTTTCGCCCGGCGTCACCGTGTTGATGCGGGCGGCGAGGAAGAGCAGCAGCGCGGAATCGGGATTGGGGCATAGCGCCACCAGCACCGGCTCGCTGCCGTGGTTGGCGTGGTCGGAGATCCAGGCGATGCTGTCCAGGCCCAGCCGGCACGGCGTCAGCGGCGGGCGCTCCGGATGGCGGGACAGCAGCGACACTTCCAGCGCCAGGTCCAGCTTGGCCTCCAGCCTGACCAGCATCGGATCGGCCTCGGGCAGGGTTTCGGTGGGCGCGGCCAGCACCCGCAGCGCCAGCCGGGTTTCGCGTTCCTGGCGCGCCGGGCAGATCCCGCCCGGCAAGGGCTGGACCGAGAACGGCAGTTCGGCGTCGAAACTGGCGCTGCCCAGTTCGGGAAATAAGCTCATCGGTCGGCTCCCGCGGCGTGGCCGTTCAGTGATACAGGTTCAGGATGCGGTCCAGGCCGCCGTGGTTGACGGCGATGTCGGCCTGGGCGCGCACCACCGGCTTGGCGTGCACGGCGATGCCGACGCCAGCTTCGGCCAGCATCTGCAAGTCGTTGGCGCCGTCGCCCATCGCCAGCACCTGCTCCGGCTTCAGGCCCAGCGCCTCGCGCTGCTGGATCAGCAAGCGCTTCTTGGCGGCGGCGTCGACGATGGGGCCGCGCACCCGGCCGGTCAAGGCGCCGTTTTCCACTTCCAACTGATTGGCGAAGGCGAAGTCCAGGCCCAGCTCGGCTTTCAGTCTGTCGGTGAAGAAGGTGAAGCCGCCGGACACTAACATGAATTTGACGCCGTGGCGCTTGCAGGCGGCCAGCAAGGCCTCGGCGCCCGGCATCAGCCTGACTCTTTCACGATAGACCTGTTCCAGCGCGCTTTCCGGCAGCCCGCGCAGCAGCGCCACCCGCTCCGTCAGCGAGGCGGCGAAGTCCAGCTCGCCATGCATCGAGCGCTCGGTGATGGCCGCCACCTGAGGCTTGAGGCCGTTCATGTCGGCGATTTCGTCTATGCATTCGATGGTGATCAGCGTGGAGTCCATATCCGACACCAGCAGGCCGAAATCGGCGAAGCTGCGGCCGGCTTCGACATAGGCGCCGTCGTAGCCCCATTGCTCGCACAAGGCCAGCGCCGCGGTCCGTTGCGCCGGCGCCGCGCCGCGCAGGCGCGCCACGTTTGGACTGGGATGGTCCATATGGGTGGCCTCGGCGAGGTGGGCCAGTTCATGCAGATGATGCGGGTCCAGCGCGTCGGCTTGGATCACCAGGGTGTAGGCGAGGCTCATGGCGTGGCGGGTCAATGCGTGTCGGAACGGGCATTATGCCATGCCGCGCCGGCCGCCGGTTCAGTCCCGCGCCGCATGGCACCGGCTCCAGCGCCGCAGCGGCGCGTCCAGGGACAGCAGGCCGGGGCCGAAGGCGAACACGGCGGCGATCAGCATGCCCCAGTAGTAATGGAATTCGCGGGTGGCCTCGGTCAGCCCCGGATAGCTGATCACCGCCACCGCGTTGAGGATGAACAGGCCGGCGGCGGCGAAGCGCGCGCCCAGGCCCAGCGCCAGCAGCGCGGACAGGCCCAGTTCGCCGGCCGTGGCCAAGGCCGCGGCGACGGCGGGCGGCAGCAGCGGCACGTGGTATTCCTCGGTGAACAGCAGGAGGGTGGTGTCCCAGTCGTCTATCTTGGTCAGGCCGGATTTGAAGAACACATTGGCGATCCACAGCCGGAACAGCAGCAAGAGCAGCGGTTGCAGCAGATCGCCGCCGTGGATCAGCCAGCGGTAGGGCGCGTTGAGGCGGGAGCAGGTCAAGGGGTTCATGGCGGGTGTCTCCTGTGTGTTGAGTATGGTTCAGCGGCGGCGCATGGCAAGCCGCGGGCGTGCGTTCCCCCTCCATGCCCGCAAGCTTGGATGAGGTTCTGCACTCAGGGTTTAGCGTGTTTACAGCGTGACGTCTTGGATCAGACGCTGCTGGAACAGCCGCAGCAGGCCGGCTTGCAGGTCGAAGTCCGCTTCGGCGGCCAGCGCCTGTTCCACCGCGGTTTCCAGCGTCGCGCCGTCGAGGAAGGCTTGCAGCAGCGCGGCCAGGCCGGGGCCGACGATGTCGACCTGAACCCGGCCCTGGAGGCGGTAGACCAGCGTCGCCTCCGGCTGCCGGTGCAGATCCACGTCCAGCTCCACCGGCTGGCGTTGGTGGGCCAGCCAGATCGATGCGGCCGGCCAGGGGCTGAGCAGGGCGGCGACGTCGGGCAGCGGCCGCAGCCTGAGTTCGCCCCAGCGTTGCTGCGGGAAGGCGGCCAGCGCGGCGCTGTCGGCCGGCGCGGCGTCGGCGGCGTAGTAGGCGCGGTGGACCCGCCATTCCAGCCGCGCGACGTCCGCCAGATAGGGAAGCTCGCGGGCGTGTTCGAAGCCGGCGACGAAGTCGCCGAAACCGGCGCCGTACAGATGCAGATTGCCGCTGAGCGACGGGTGGCCGCCGATGAAGACGCGGGCCAGGCCGGTGAAGAAGTCCTCGCCCACCAGCTGGCGGCAGACCGGGTAGATGAAGGCCAGGGTGTCGATCAGCCCCACCCGGTAATTGTTGCGGTAGACCGCGAGGCCGGCCGGATTCAGCGCCAGCGCCGCTTCCGCCGCGCGCGCCGGATCGGCGATCTGTTCCAGCAGTTCCGCCTGCCAATCAAACCCGTTCATACGCGGCCTCCAGGATGGCCTGGGCCTTGGCGGCCTCGCCGCGCAAGGTGGCCAGCGGTGGAATCTCCAGATCCCATTCGATCAAGGTGGGCCGCGGGCCCAGCCGGGCGATGGCTTCGCGGTACAGCTGCCAGACGCCGTCGTGCACCGGCTGGCTGTGGGTGTCCACCAGCATGCCCTCGCGTTCGCTGTAGCCGGCCAGGTGGATCTCGCCTATCGCCTCCGGCGGCAGCGCGTCCAGCACCGCGTCGGTGTCCACGCCCAGATTGACGCGGTTGACGTAGAGATTATTGATGTCCAGCAGGATGCCGCAGCCGGTGCGGCGCACCAGTTCGGCCAGGAACTCGCCCTCGTGCATCTCGTTGCCGGGGAACTCCAGATAGCTGGACAGGTTTTCCAGCAGGATGACTCGGCCCAGCGCGTCCTGGGTTTCCGCGACGTGGCCGGCGATCACCGCGAGCGATTCGCGGGTATAGGGAATGGGCAGCAGATCGTTGACGAAGCGGCGTTCGGAGTGGTTGAAGGACAGGTGTTCCGACACCGCGGCCGGCTGTACGGCGTCCACCAGCCGCTTGAGCGAGGCCAGATGGGCCGGGTCCGGTCGCGCGGCCGAGCCCAGGCCCAGGCCGACGCCGTGCAGCGACAGCGGCCAACAGGCGGCCACTTCGCGCAGCATGCTCCAGGGCATGCCGCCGTCGAAGAAGTTCTCGCTGTGCACTTCCACCCAGCCCAGCTCCGGGCGGCTGTCCAGCGCTTCGCGGTAATGCGGGGCGCGCAGGCCGACGCCGCACACCGCGGGAAGCTTGGTTTCCATCATCATTCACCTCGGGTCGCCCATCCGGGCGGGCCCGGCGGCGCGATTAGGATTGCTTCGGCGGCGGCGTGGTGCGGCCGCCCAGGCCCTCGCATGTGCCCTTGGGCACGTTGTGCCACTCGTTGGGATCGTTGTCCACCTTGGCTTCGCCGGCGCAGTAGTGGGCGCCGTCGGCGGACGCGCAGTCGTTCTTGCCGGCCGGGGTGACGCCGTAGCATTTTTCCTTGGGCTGAGGCGGATCTTCGGCCTGAGCCGAGGCGGCGACGCCCAGCGCGATGACGGCGCCGACGGCGGAAGCGAGCAGTTTGCGAGCGGTGTTCATGTCAGTCTCCTGTGAGGTGGGTGCGGGCCGGTTTGTGAGCGGACTCCAAGACCGGCGTTTGGCAAACCTCGCTGAGACTACATGGATTTGAAATTCGTTCTTTCAGATTTCGTTCAGATTCCGGCCGACGCGCGACAAGGGCCGCGCTCCGGCCGGGTCCGGCTTACTTCTTGGGAGCGGTGCTGCCGCCCATTTTCTCGCAGCTGCCCTTGGCCACGTATTTCCAGTCGCCCGGGTCCTTGTCCGTCTTGGCCTGGCCGGCGCAGGAGTGGGCGCCGGTGGCGGACGCGCAGTCGTTCTTGCCTGCCTGGGCGATGCCGTAGCACTTTTCCTTGTCGGCGGCGGCCGCCGGAGCGGATGCCAGCGCGCCGATGGCGACGACGGCGCCGAGAGCGGATGCGATCAGGGTTTTGCTGGTACTCATGGTGGTTCTCCTGTTTAACGGCCTGTGGCCGAAACTTGATGGTGCGGATTATAAACGAGCCCGCGTTTCCCGCCCTTGCTTTCACCGGGTCGGACATGGATTGAGTCGGGGGCCTTGCCGGCTTCTTACACTGTAAGATGCGATTTTTTGATTCACCGCGCCGCCTGGCCGCCCTTCTTGCCGGTAAGTCGGCGTCAAGGCGGTTCCATTACGGCGGAACGCGATTTTTTTTGCGGGGGGAGCGAGGGGGCGAGGGAGGCGGATAAGGATTGGGCCCCGAAGGGCCCGGCAAGTTCAGCGGATATTGGTAACTTTATGTGTCTGCATCGACAGCCGCCAGCGCGGATGGGCCATGCAGTAGGCGATGGCGGCGCGGGTGTTGGCGGCGAGGTTCGGGCCGTCCATCGGTTGCAGATAGAAGGTGTCGAAGTCCAGCTGTTCGACGCTTTCCGGCGTCTGCGTCGCCTGCGGATAGACCAGCTTCAGTTCGTCGCCGCTTTGCAGCAGCAGTTCCGCGCCGGCCTTGGGGCTGACGCAGATCCAGTCCAGCCCCGGCGGCGCGGCCACGGTGCCGTTGGTTTCCACCGCCACCTCGAAGCCGAGCCGGTGCAGTTCGGCGATCAGCTCGGCGTCCAGTTGCAGCAAGGGCTCGCCGCCGGTGCACACCACATAGGGCGCGCCGCCGGCGCCGGCCGGCCATTCCGCGGCGATGCGCGCGGCCAGCGCCGCCGCGCTCTTGAATTTGCCGCCGTCCGGTCCGACGCCGACGAAGTCGGTGTCGCAGAATTGGCAGACCGCCTTGGCGCGGTCCTCCTCGCGGCCGGACCATAGATTGCAGCCGGAGAAGCGGCAGAACACCGCGGCGCGGCCGGCCTGCCGGCCTTCGCCTTGCAGCGTGTAGAAGATTTCCTTGACCGTGTAAGTCGTCACAGCGCGTTCTCTAAATGTAATGAAGGGACAGGCTTAGAACGTGTTTACGATCTTGCGAGCTAAGGCGAGACAAGGCGAAAACGAGCGAAAAAGCGGAATGTACACGTGGTACATGAGCACTGAGCTTGGTTTCAACGCCCATTTCTATCCATCCCGCCGACGCGCGGCAGATCGTAAACAGGTTCTTACAGCAGGGGCCAGCGCATATCGTCGCGGAACATCAGCGACACGCCGCGCAGCTCCTGCTCCATCAGATCGATGCGCGCCAGTTCCGGCACCAGCGGCGACAGATGGGCGTGCACCCACTCCGCCACCGAGGCGCTGTCGCCGCCGCGTACGCCGCTGAGCCGGTCCAGCGGATTGTGGTCCAGCTGGCGGTAGATGGGCTTGAAGCGGTCCTTGACGTCGCCGAAGTCCAGCAGCCAGCCCATGGCCTGGTCCAGCTCGCCGCTGAGCATCAGCCGGACCAGATAGCTGTGGCCGGTGTAGGCGCCCTGGTCGTTGAAGGGCCGGGCGCTTTCAAAGCGCTGTTCCTTCCAGATGCGGAAGCGCCCGCCGTCGAACTGGCTGCCGGCGCTATGGGTTTCGCGCACCTCCACCCAGGCCAGGCCCGGCAGCGTGTCGGCCAGCCGCTGATGCAGCCATTGCGCCAGCACTTCGCTGGTGGGGTTGTCCAGGCCGGCGATGTCGTTGAGATAGCGGTGATTGAGTTCCTGGAACAAGGGCCGCCAGGCGGCCTCCAGCCGCGGATGGCCGCTGAGCCTGGCGTCGGCGGCGAGACGCACGCCGAAACCGTGGCCGTGCAGACGGCCGCATTTATGGCCAGCCGGCACATGGGGCAGTTGATGGGCGGCCTCGAACTGAACCTGTATCCAGTTGAGCGCGAGGTCGCCGTCCAGCGTCACGCCGCGCTGCGGCGAGCTTTGCAGGCTCAGCGCCGCCGGGCAGGGCAGGGCGGCGGCGAGGTGGGCGGCCAGCGCCAGATCGTCGCATTGGCTCAGTTGGCGGTTCAGATCGGCGTAGTCCAGCGGCGCGACGGCGGCGTCCAGCGCCGCCTGCAGCCGCTCGTGGGCCGGGTATTGGGCGTCGGCGCGGGCGATGACGCGAAAGCTGTGGCCATGCGGGCGCGCGGTGAGGTCGGACGCGCCGCTCACCTGCCGGGCGGCTTCGAAGCGGGCGCCGGCGATCAGGCTGGAGGTGTGCATCTCAGTCCTCCTGGCGGGTTTGGCAGCGGACGATCAGCGGGTCGGGCACGCCGGCTTCGGCGAAACCCTTGGCGCGCAACTCGCAAGACGCGCAATGGCCGCAGGGCGGCACCTGTCCGTTATAACAGGTGTGGCTCCAGGATAATGCGTCCATCGCGCCGACTTGTTGCGCTAAAGCCACGGTTTCCGCCTTGGACAGATACATCAGCGGCGCGTGCAGCTCCACTCGGCTGTCCATGCCCAGCCGCAGCGCCACTTCCAGCGCCTTGAGGGTGTTTTCGCGGCAATCGGGATAGCCGGAATAGTCGGTCTGGGCGACGCCGGCGACCAGGTGGCGCGCGCCGCGGGTATAGGCCAGCGCGGCGGCGAAGGTCAGGAAGATCAGGTTGCGGCCGGGCACGAAGGTGTTGGGCAGCGCGTCGTCATCGCGGGCGCCGTCTTCCGGCGCGATGTCGGCGTCGGTCAGCGCGTTGCCGCCGATGGCGGCGAAGGTGTCGATGGGCAGCACGGTCTGGCGCACGCCGGCGAGCGCGGCGATCTTGCGCGCGCAGTTCAGCTCCACGCGGTGGCGCTGGCCGTAGTCGAAGGTGACGGCTTCGACATTGTCGCGGCCGAAGGTCTGCAAGGCCCAATACAGGCAGGTGGTGGAGTCCTGGCCGCCGGAAAGGACGACCAGAGCCTTTTCAGGAGTCTGATTCATTGTGTTCGCCATTCGATAAACAGTCGAAGGTTGAGATGCGGAGCCGGGCGCGGCGCGGGCCTGCCGGCATGTCGCCTGCCTGGATCGGTCTCACCAAGCAGGGCAACCCGCTACTTTAACCTAGAACAGGCTGTTTTATGAAGCGTGCCAAAAATCAGACAGCCGCCGATTTCGTGTCGGCAAGGCCGCTTTTCTTGATTGAAATCATGTCTTCGTCATGTAATTAATGACTTTCGCATTCGAAATATGTTTGCGATCCATTTTAATAAACACGTGATGACAAAGGGGTTGGAAGGGCTGGCAACGCGCTGTCGGGCCACAAGCGCGGCAGAGGGGCCGGTGTTTCCGCCAGGAGAAGATCAATGAAAAAAGTGTTGCCGATTGCCTTGTTCGTGATGGCTTTGGGGGGCGGCTTCGCCCAGGCGCATGATCTGCAAGTGAGCGTGGCCAAGCAGCAGGCCGCGGTGGCGGCGGATCAGGACGTCGAGGTGGTATTGAATTACCGCAATACCGGCAAGGAAACCTTGCATATCTACAAATGGTACGTGCCGGGGCAGGATTTGCAGGAACAGATTTTCGAGGTCAGCCGCGACGGCAAGCCGGTCAGCTATCTGGGGCCGCGCTACAAGCGGGCGGTGCCCACCATCAAGGATACCGTGGCGCTGGCGCCGGGCGCTTCGCTGAGCGTCAAGGTCAAGGTGTCCGACTACTACGATATGTCGAAAAGCGGCCGTTTCGACGTGCGCTTCCAGGCGGCCAGCTCCCGCGTGCTGAACCGCGCCGCGCCGCAGCTGAACGCCAAGATCGCCTCCGGCGCGGACGCCGCCGTCGCCGCCGACGAGGTGCTGAGCTCCAATACCGCCAGCGTGTCGGTGGCCGGCCGCAGCAGCAAGCTGTTGAAACAGTCGCTGGACGCGCAACGCGAATGGTCCATCCTCAGCCGCAAGGCGGCCGCTTCCAGCGTCACTTACGCGGCCAATTGCTCGGTGACCCAACAAAGCCAGACCAACGGCGGCGTCAGCGCGGCCATCAATATGGCCAACGATTCGGTCAGCTATCTGTCCGGTTCTCCGTCCGGCACCCCGCGCTACACCACGTGGTTCGGCAAGTACGCGCTGGCCAACTGGAACACTGCCAAGTCCCATTACGTCAGCATCAAGGACGCGCTGGACACCAAGCCGATCAGCATCGATTGCGGTTGCACCCAGGCCGGCACTTACGCCTACGTCTATCCGTCGCAGCCGTACAAGATCTATCTGTGCGGCGCCTTCTGGAACGCGCCGACCAGCGGCACCGACTCCAAGGGCGGCACCCTGGTGCATGAGCTGTCCCACTTCACCGTGGTGGCGGGCACCGACGACCACGTTTATGGCCAGGCGGGCGCCAAGAACCTGGCGAAGACCAATCCGACCCAGGCCTTGAACAACGCCGACAACCACGAATACTTCGCCGAGAACACCCCGGCCCAGCAATAAGCTTTCCCTTGCGCAATGAGAAGCGGCCGCCTGAGGGCGGCCGTTTTCTCTTCGGCGGGAACCGGGTTTGGCGGCGCTTCAAACGCCTTATGGCTGAAGCGCAGCAGATCGGAAACGGGTTCTCAGAGCCTGTTCAAAGTCTCGCGAGCTAGGGCGAGACAAGGCGTTGCGGCTAAGGAAGCGGAATGTACATACGGTACATGAGCATTTCGGAGCTGTTTTCAACGCGCTTCTTACATCCATCCTGCCGACGCGCAGCAGACATTGAACGGGTTCTCAGGCCGGCACCAGCGCCAGCGTGCCCAGCACCACAATCACCAGGCCGACGATCACCGGCACCGAGGTGCGCTTGACGATCTCGAACGGCGACACCTGGCCCATGCCGGCGCAGGCCACCACCACGCCGGACACCGGCGACACGGTGCGGCCCAGATTGGACGCCTGCAGCATGGGGATGGCGAGGAAGGCCGGGTTGATGCCGGCTTCGGCCGCCAGTTTGGGGATCAGTTCCACGAAGGCGTAGAAGGGCGCGTTGCCGGAGCCGGTGGTCAGCGCCGCCAGCGTGGTGATCGCCACCAGCACCAGCATCAAGACCATGGCGCCGGAGCCGAAGGACTGCGCCAGGCCGATCAACTGATTGATGAAGCCCAGCGCGGACAGGCCGTGGGCGAACACGCCGGCGGCCACGATCAGCATCACCACGCTGCTGAAGGCGTCGCCCATGCCCTTGTAAGCCACTTCCAGGCCGGCGAACACCGGCGCGGCGCGGCGATGGCGCAGGAATTCCACCAGCGCGGCCAGGGCGATGCACAGGATCAGCACAGTGACGATGTGCAGCTCCGGCGCCAGCTTGCCGTTGAACACCAGCACGCCGGCGATGGGCGTGAACGGCAGTAGGCAGTACAGCGCCGGCGCGTCGGTGACGATCTCGTGCACGTCCTGGCGCGTCAGCGGCAGGTTTTCCTTGCGGTCCAGATAGCGTTGCCAGAAGAAGTGGGCGCAGCCTATGCCGGCGATGGCCAGCAGCGAGATGGGCAGCGTGGTCTTGAAGGCGAAATCGATCAAGGGCATGCCCGAGGCCTGGGCGGCGATCACCACGTCGCCGGAGGTGGGCGACAAGATCAGCGCCGCCGGCGACGCGCAGATGGCCGCCGCTGCGCCGCGGCTGATGCCCATGTTCACCATCAGCGGGAACAAGGTGGCCATCAGCAGCACGCCCAGGCCGGTGGCGGACGACACCGCCAGCGACAGCAGGCAGGCGACGAAGTAGGCCGCCACCATCAGCACGTACGGCGACTTGATGCGGCTGAGCGGCTTGGAGGCCAGCTTGACCACCATGTCGTTGGCGCCGATATGGGTCATATAGCCGGCGAAGCCGCACAGCGCCATCACCATCAGGCCCAGGTCCGCGGCGCGGCTGCTGAGCAGGGATTTGACGAACTCGGCGATGTCCGTGGCGGCGTGGCCGGTGGCGGCCACGTTTTTGGGCAGCACCGGCATGCCTTGCAAGGCGGTGGCGATCAACAGCGCCAGACCGCCCAGCATCAGCACGCCGGTGGCGGAGTAGCCTTTGAAGATAGCCCGGCCCACCAGCAGCGTGACTATCGTGCCTATCAGTAATTCCATATCCAGCTCAATGTAAATAACAAAATTATAATTTACTAAAAAATACGAATGAGCATATTTCTAGATGAATCAAAATTGATATGGGGCAAGAGCGTGGCGTTCGGCCGCGCTTAGGGAGGGCAGGGAGAGAGGGACAGGCGCCTGAAGCGCGTTCCGCGCTAGAGCCGGAATCGTTGCCTAGACCGGCGGCTGGCCGAAGTTGATCAGCGCCACCGTCACTTGCTCCTTGGCCGAGACCAGATCGTGGTAGGCGAGGTGCAGCATATTCATGTTTTCCAGCACCTGATGGGTTTCATTGAAGCCGCAGTCCAGGCTCTGCCGCGCGACGGCCAGGAAGATGAACAGCTGCTGCATCGGCGATTGCTTGGGGTGTTGCTGCCGGTAGAGGGCGTACAGCTGGTAGAAGTCGCGGACGATCCGTTCCGCCGCGTAGCCGGGATTGTGTTCCAGGCCCAGGCCGCTCAGCAGGTCCTTGCCCATCAGCGGCAGATCCAGCGCGCAGCTGAGCGGGTCCATCACCGCGTGGTGAAATAAATCCAGGAATTGCTTGTCGGCGGAAAAGCGGCTGTCGGCGCCGGGCTTGGCCGCGGCGGCCGCGGGCTCGCGCTGGCGGCCGTGTTTGCCGCCATGCTCCTGTTGCGAGAGCTGATGTCCGGCGGCGCGGCCGGCATGGGTCAGGGTAATGGGCAGGATGGGCATGACGGTCTCCTTGCGAGCATGCCGCCGGTCTGGCTGGCGGCGTTCGGTCGGAAACGCGGTGCGGATCTGTTTCGCTTCCCCGGCCATGACCTATTTTCGGCATGGTCGGGGAAAACTTTATTTTTAATTTAACGCTGCATTCAGTTTTAACCGTCAGCTTGTTGCCGCGGCGGCGTCGCTCTGGGTCTTGGGCTTCATGCTGGCGACGAAGTCGTCAAAGCCCTTGTTGACCAGATCGCGGGTTTTCTTGATCTCGTCGGCGATATTGCCGTTGAACACCTTGAGGCCGTTGAGGACGTCCACGGCCTCGGCATAGCCTTTCTCGAAGCCGCCGCGCACGATGTCGACAAAGTTCTTGGCCTGCTCTTCCTGGCTCAGTTCCGGATGTTGCTTGGCGTAGGTGCTGAAGAAGCTGAGCGCGCCGGACAGGATGCGCTGGGACGTGCCTTCCGGCGAATTGTCCTCGCTCATCTTCTGTTGCAGGATGTTGGGCGTTTGCTGCGCGCCCTGGGCGCTTTGGCCGTCGGACGCGGCCTGGGCGTCGCCGCCGCCGTTCAGCTGATCGGCCAGGATCTGGTTGATGCTGTCGATGGCGGTGCGGTAGAGCAGGGACAGCGATTTGCCGTCGGCGTTGGTGGAAACGTCCAGATTGGCCACCAACCGCGCGTTCAATTGATTGCGCGCGGTGACGGTGCTGCTGACGTTCTGGCTGGAGGACGTGCTGGTCTGGCTCTGCTGGACGCTGGCGCTGAGCTGACTGCCGACGGATGGGTTGTTCACGGAATTGACGGACATAGTGCGCTCCTAAGCGGAAAGGGCGGTTGCGATCGACGGCCGGAAGCGGCGCGACGCCTTCATGCCCAAGGCGCTGTTGGTGTTGGTCGACCTGGTCTGAATCTGCTGTGTTGTTGGGGGCTTGCGCAGCGGGCGCAAGGACACCGAGGGCTGCCTTACCTCAGTATGGCCATATTTTCGGCCGGGCCCGCGGAAACTTGAGGCTTATTTCTGTGAGCGTGCGCATGCGGCAGGCAGAGCCTAGGCTGGCTTTGGGCCGGCCCGGCTCTGGCGTTGACAGCCGGCGGCTACCGGCTTCGGAACGCGGGCTTAGGGCCGCTAACAAAACCGCGCAGCGTACCTGAGCCAAGGCGCGCCGACGCAGGCAGTACAAGTCGTACGACAAGGAGGCGCAACGCCGGATCAGGGGTTTTGTTAGCGGCTCTTAGCGGTGCTGTTTCTGGCGGCGCAGGAAATCCACCGCCAGGTCCGGGAAGTCGCTGAAGGCGCCGTCCACCTGGGCGCGGTTGTACACCGCGTCCAGCAGCTGGTCCATATTCTTGGCGTAGGCCGGCAGCGCGTCCTTGCGCAGGGTGTAGGGATGGATCACCAGGCCGTTGGCGTGCGCGGCGCGGCCCATGCCGGTGAGCTTGATCTTGCCCGGGGCGGAGGCCTTGTCTATCAGCATCGGGTATTGCGGGCCGATGCCGTCGGCGTACTTGGCGATCTCCTTCATGCCTTCCGGACGGAACATCCAGTCGTAGTTGTAGTTCACCCACTGACCGGCGGCGTTCTGTTCGAAAGTTTCCTGCCAGTCGGTGTAAGCGATCAGCTGCACCAGCTTGAGGTCCATGCCGGCCTTGGGCATCAGCTCGGTCTTGATGCGCTTCAGCTCGTTGAAGTCGAAGCACTGCAGGTAGACCTTGTCGTTCTTGCCGGTGTAGCCGTAGCGCTTGAGCACTTCCAGCGCCTTCACCGTGATGTCCTTGCCTTCCTGGCGATGGAACCACGGCGCCTTGATCTCCGGATAGATGCCGATATTGCGGCCGGTGGAGTGGTTCAGGCCCTGGATGAACTCGATTTCCTCTTCAAAAGTGTGGATGCGGAAATCGGATTTGCCCATCGGGAAGCGGCCGGGATAGCTCTGACGCTTGACGCCCTTGTCGATGTCGAAGCCTTCGGTGAAGCGCAGCGATTTGATTTCGGCCAGGGTGAAGTCGATCGCGTAATAGCGTCCGTCCTTGCGCGCGCGCTCGGGAAAGCGTTCGGCCACGTCGGTGACGCGGTCCAGGTAATGGTCATGCAGCACGACCAGCCTGTCGTCCTTGCTCATCACCAGGTCCTGCTCCAGATAGTCCGCGCCCTGGGCGTAGGCCAGCGCCTTGGACGGCAGCGTGTGTTCCGGCAGGTAGCCGCTGGCGCCGCGGTGGGCGATGACGATCTTGTCCGCGGCCTGGGCGGACGCGGCCAGACCGATGGCCAGCGCGACGGCGGCGAGCAGGGGTTTGCAAGCGAATGACATGGCTTCTCCTTATATTAGGGTGGTTCGCAATGGGCGTTGGCGCGACGCCATGATCGGATGCGCGGATGTCGGCGTGATGAAACCCGGCCAGTCCATCGGCATCGTCATGGTTTTGTTTTGGTGAAAAGGAGTAGGACGATAGGGTATCGCCGCGCCGGCGGCAAGCCCCCCGGCGCGGTAGTTTTGAAGGTGATCACGCCTGTGCGGCGACCGCGAGGCAAGCGGTTTTCAACGCCGTATCGCCGACGCGCAGCAGATCGTAAACAGGTTCTACAACTCCACCGCCTGCCGGGTCCTCAAGGCCTCCGCGATGGCCAGGCCGATGCGGGTGGCTTCGCGGGCGTCGGCCAGGCTCAAGGCCAGCGGCAGGTCCAGGCGCGTGGCGTCGACGAAGTGCTGCAGCTCCAGCGTGAAGGCTTCGGCGAAGCGCTGATAGAAATCCGTCACGCATTCATTGCGCACGCCGTGGCGGTCGCTGATCTCCACCCGGTTGGCGCGCGGGTTGGCGCCCACGCTCAGCCGGCCCTGGGTGGCGAAAATCTCGGTCAGCGTCTCGTGGCCGTGGGCCTGAGTGCGCGAGGCGTAGAAGCAGGCCAGCTTGCCGTCCTCGAACTCGCACATCGCCACGCCGTTGTCCACGTCGCCGTATTGCGCCAGCGCGCCGTGCACCGCGTTGACGCCGCTGGCCCATACCCGCAACGGACGCGGCGCGCCCAGCAGCCAGCGCGCCAGATCGATGTCGTGGATGCTGCAATCCATGAAGATGCCGCCGCTGGCGGGGGCGAATTGCACGAAGAAGCCGCTGTCGTCGTTGAGATCGCAGGTTTGCGAGCGCACCAGATAGGGCCGGCCCACCAGGCCCTGCGCCAGCTTGGCGGCGGCGTCCTGGTAGCTGGGGTCGAAGCGGCGCACGAAACCCACCATGGCCTTGAGCTCCGGGCGGCGGGCGGCGGCGCGCTCCACTCGCAGGCAGTCCTCCAGATTCAGCGCCAGAGGCTTTTCGCAGAACACGTGTTTGCCCGCGTCCAGGCAGGCGATGATCTGCTCGGCGTGCAGCGCGGTGGGGGTGGCCAGCAAGACCGCGTCCAGCCCCGGTTCGGCCAGCAGTTCGTCCAGCGCGGCGTGGCCGGCGGCGTCGGGCAGTTCCCGGCGCGCCCAGTCCAGTTCTTCCGGCAGCGGCGAGCAGACGGCGATCACGCGCGCGCCGACGATGCGCTCGCGCAGATTGAGCGCGTGGCGGCGGCCCAGCCGGCCCAGGCCGGCGACGCCGAGGTTTAATGTAGACATGACAAGCCTCCCTGTTGAGCTAGAACCTGTTCACGATCTGCTGCGCTGCGGCGATACCGCGTTGAAAACCGCTTCGAAATGCTCATGTACCATTTGTACATTCCGCTTTCTCAGCCGCAACGCCTTGTCTCGCTCTTGCTCGCGAGATTGTGAACAGGCTCTTAGACCTGATCCAATTCGACGACCTGACCCGAGCGCCAGGAGCGGGTGGCGGCGTCGGCCAGTTCCAGCGCGCGCACGCCGTCTGCCACCGTGGTGCGCGGCGCGGCGCCGTCGCGGATCACCTCCAGGAAGTGGGCCATCTCGGCGGCGTAGGCCTGGCGGTAGCGCTCCAGGAAGAAGGGCTCCGGCAGGTCGGCGGCCACGGCGCGCTCGCCGTAGGCGATCACCTCGGTGGGCCGGTGGTTGCCGGCCTGCAGCATGCCGCGGCTGCCCAGCACTTCGAAGCGCTGGTCGTAGCCGTAGGCGGCGCGGCGGCTGGTGTTGATCTGGCACAGCCGGCCCTGGCGGGTGCGCAGCGTCACCGCCGCGCTGTCGGCGTCGCCGGCGGCGGCGATGGCCGAGTCGCTCAGCGCGCTGGCGCTGGCGTGCACGCTGAGGACTTCGTCGTCCAGAATCCAGCGGCAGATGTCGAAGTCGTGGATCAGCATGTCCTTGAAGATGCCGCCGGAGCGGCGGATATAGTCCAGCGGCGGCGCGCCGGGGTCGCGGCTGGTGACGATCAGCATTTCCGGCGCGCCGATCTCGCCGGCGGCCAGCCTGGCCTTGAGCGCTGCGAAGGTGGGGTCGTAGCGGCGCTGAAAGCCGATCAGGCAGGGCACGCCGGCCGCGGCCACCGCCCGCGCGCACTGGCGCGCGCGCTCCAGCTCCAGGTCCACCGGTTTTTCGCAGAAGATGGCTTTGCCGCGCGCGGCGGCGGCCAGGATCAGCTCGGCGTGGGTGTCGGTGCTGGCGGCGATGATGACGGCGCGCACCGCGGGATCGTCCAACGCTTGTTCCGCGGCGCAGGCCTCGGCGCCGTGGGCGGCGGCCAGCTCCCGCGCCGCCGGCGCGTGACTGTCCACCACGTA
This sequence comes from Chromobacterium sp. HL1, assembly GCF_057418835.1. Lineage (NCBI taxonomy): Bacteria > Pseudomonadati > Pseudomonadota > Betaproteobacteria > Neisseriales > Chromobacteriaceae > Chromobacterium > Chromobacterium sp. HL1. The sequence continues at coordinate 3,291,859 of NZ_CP162399.1, read as the reverse complement.
TTTGAGCCGCATGCCCGGCAGGCGGGCTAGGTTGGCGGCGTGGATTTTGCCGATGCGGCCGGCTCCGAACAGCGCTGCGTCAATCATCATATCCTCCAGTCTCCTTGGTTTCTTCTATGTTCAGCTCCAGCCGGCAGGCCAGCGCGATGAACAGCGCCTGGCACAGGCAGATGGTGCTGGTCAGCGAACGGAAGGAGAAGGCCGAGCCTTCCCTGACCGTCAATACCGCGTCGGCCCCGCGCGCCAGCGGGCTGAGCTGGCTGTCGGTGATCACCAATTGCCGGGCCTTGTGCTGCGCCGCCACCCGCGCGCAATAGCGGCTTTCCTTGCCGTAGGGCTGGAAGCTGATGGCGATCAGCACGTCTTGTTCGCCAATGCTGCGGATTTGCTGCGGAAACATGCCGCCCAGGCCGGACAGCAGATGCACTTTCTTGGCGGTGTGCTGCAAGGCGTAGGCGATGTAGGAGGCGATGGGAAACATGCGCCGCACCCCGGTCACGTAGATGTTGTCGGCGTTCAGCAGCAGTTCCACCGCCGCCTCCAGTTGCGCCTCGTCCAGCGCGGCGTCCAGTTCCTGCAGGCCTTGCTGGCAGGCGGCGATGAAGTCCCGGGTCATGCCGGCGGCGGAGCGCTGCTCGTCGCGGCTGGCGATCAGGCTCTGGATGCGCTGGCGGTAATTGGGCTGCGGCGCGCCCTGTGGCGTAAATGCGTCACGGAACACGGCCTGCATATCGGAAAAGCCGGCAAAGCCGAAGCGCTGGGCGAAGCGGACGATGGCTGAAGGCTGCACCTCGCAAGCCTGGGCGATGTCGGTAATGCGTTGCAGCATCAGCGTGCCCCGGTGTTGCTCCACGTAGCCGGCAATCACTTTCAGCTGCTTGCTCAGCGTGTCGTATTCGGCGGCGATGCGCTGCATCAATTCCTCGGCGGGGGCGGTGTTGGCCATGGGCGGGCTTTCCTAAGGTTTTGACCAGTATACGTTTTGTCCTTGTGTTCGAAAATAATTTTCTATTGAAAAACATATTTGGAAAATTATTTGCAGAATAGAGCGAAAGCTCTTAAGGTGATTTCACGCCCGACGCCAGACAGCGGCCGCGGCCGACACCATAGCGGGCCCCACGATGGGCCGGCGGAGAAGAAGGAGGAGAGAGATGCAGCAGCGATCCTGGAAGTGTAAGTGGAGGCGGGCACTGCCCGCGGCGGCGCTGGCGCTCTGCGCGCTGGCCCAGCCGGCCTTGGCGGCCGACGCCCGTTTCGTGCTGGTCAGCCACGCGCCGGATTCCGACGCCTGGTGGAACACCATCAAGAACGCCATCAAGCAGGCCGGCGAGGATTTCAATGTCCAAGTGGATTACCGCAATCCGCCCAATGGCGACCTGGCCGATATGGCGCGCTTGATCGAGCAGGCGGCGGCGCGCAATTACGACGGCGTGATCGCCAGCATCGCCGATTACGATGTGCTGAAGCGGCCGCTGGGCCAGGTGGTGGCCAAGAAGATTCCGCTGGTCACCATCAATTCCGGCACCGTCAAGCAAAGCGAAAGCCTGGGCGCCTTGCTGCACGTCGGCCAGCCGGAATACGACGCCGGCTTCGATTCCGGCAAGCAGGCCAAGGCCGCCGGGATCAAGAGCTTTCTCTGCGTCAACCACTACGCCACCAATCCGGCCTCCTTCGAGCGCTGCAAGGGCTTCGCCGACGCCATCGGCGCCGATGTGCGCAAATCCACGCTGGACGCCGGCGACGACCCCACCGGCATCGAAAGCAAGGTCAGCGCCTATCTGCGCAACAATCCCGGCACCCAGGCGCTGCTGACGCTGGGGCCGACCTCGGCCAGCCCGGCGATCAAGGCGGTGAAGAAGATGGGTCTGGCCGGCAAGCTCTACTTCGCCACCTTCGATCTGTCCGAGGACATTTCCAAGGCGATCAAGGACGGCACCATCAAGTTCGCCATCGACCAGCAACCCTATCTGCAGGGCTATATCCCGGTGGCGGCGCTGGCCATCATGAAACGCGACAAGACCGCGGACCCGGTCAAGGTGGAAGCGGCGCTCAAGGCCAATCCCAAATTCCAGGCCCGGCTGAGGGAGTACGGGCTGGCCCCCCTCTACAAGGGCCGCCACATCAACTCCGGCCCCGGCTTCGTCACCAAGGACAATATCGCCAAGGTGGAGAAGTACGCCGGGCAGTTCCGCTGACCGCCGTTTCCCGATGGATCTGACGCCCGGCGCCGCGACGGCTGCGGGGCGAGGAGCATAGCTATGAGCATGAGCAAGGCCAGCCCGGGCAAGGCCGCGGGCATCCGCATGGCGCCGCCCGGCGATGATGAAAGAGTGCGGCGGCTGTCGCTGTTCGACCGGCTGATGGGCCGGCCGGAATTCGCCGCCGTCGCCGGCGCGGCGCTGGTGTTCGCGGTGTTCGGCGTCGGCGCCGGCGGTTCCGGCATGTTCGCGGTGGACGGCATCGTCAACTGGTCGCAGGTGGCGGCCTATCTCGGCATCATCGCCATCGGCGCCTGCCTGCTGATGATAGCCGGCGAGTTCGATCTGAGCCTGGGCTCGATGATAGGCTTCGCCGGCATGATGGTGGCGATCCCGCCGCTGTACTTCGGCTGGCCGTTCTGGCTGGCCGTCCTGTTCGCCTTCGCCGGTTCGCTGGCGGTGGGCTGGCTCAACGGCTATCTGGTGCTCAAGACCCGGCTGCCGTCCTTCATCGTCACCCTGGCTTTTCTGTTCATCCTGCGCGGCCTGACGCTGGCGCTGTCCATTCTGTTCGCCAACCGCACCATCGTCAGCGGCGTCGGCGATCTGGCGGCGGCGGACCCGCTGGCGCAATGGCTGTTCGTCGGCCATGTCGGCGCCGGCCTGTTCCACTGGCTGGCCGGCATCGGCGCCATCGCCTCCTTGCCGGACGGCGGCGCGGCGGCGGCCGGCGTGCCCAAGGTGCTGCTGTGGTGGCTGGCGCTGGCGGCGATCGCGGCCTTCGTGCTGGCGCGCACCCGGATCGGCAACTGGATCTTCGCCGCCGGCGGCGACGCCAACGCCGCCAAGAACGTGGGGGTGCCGGTCAAGCAGGTGAAGATAGGCCTGTTCATGTTTACCGCCTTCTGCGCCTGCCTGTTCGCGGTGCTGCAAGTGTGCGACGTGGGTTCCGCCGCCGCCGACCGCGGCCTGCAAAAGGAGTTCGAGGCCATCATCGCCGCGGTGATAGGCGGCTGTCTGCTCACCGGCGGCTACGGCTCGGTGGTGGGCGCCTGCTTCGGCGCGCTGATCTTCGGCGTGGTGCAGATCGGCATCACCTACACCAATATCAATTCCGACTGGTTCCGCGTTTTCCTCGGCCTGATGCTGCTGATGGCGGTGTTGTTCAATCACTATGTCAGACGCCGCGTGACGGAGGCCAAATGATGGTCACGACCGGCAAAATCCCTGCGGCCGCGTTGCGCCTCCTTGCCGTACTCAATGTACTGTCCGCGTCGGCGCGCCTTGCCGCAGCCGCTGTGCTGGATTTTTCCGGCCGTGACGGGCAGAGGTCGAGCCGGCAAAACGATGTGGCGGCCTTGCGCTTCCTTGCCGTACTCGATGTACTGTCCGCGTCGGCGCGCCTTGCCGCAGCCGCTGCGCCGAACAATCCTGGCCGCGGGCCGCAAGGAGTCGAAGATGAAACCGTGTGACGACTACATCCTGGAGCTGGATCAGGTCAGCAAGACCTTCGGTTCGGTGATCGCCTTGCAGCAGGTGGATCTGCAGCTGCGCCGCGGCGAGGTGCATTGTCTGCTGGGCGACAACGGCGCCGGCAAGTCCACGCTGATCAAGACCCTGGCCGGGGTGCACCGGCCCAGCGGCGGCGAATACCGGGTGGACGGACAGCCGGTGCGCTTCGACTCGCCGCGCCAGGCGCTGGACCAGGGCATCGCCACCGTTTACCAGGATCTGGCCCTGGTGCCGCTGATGTCGGTGGCGCGCAATTTCTTCCTGGGGCGGGAGCCGATGAAGAAATGGCTGGGTTTGCTGCCGGTGCTGGATCTGGAGCTGGCCGGCGAGGTGGCGCGCGACAAGCTGGCGGAAATGGGCATTCACATCCGCGACCCGCACCAGGCGATAGGCACCCTGTCCGGCGGCGAGAAGCAATGCCTGGCCATCGCCCGCGCCATTTACTTCGGCGCGCGGGTGCTGATCCTGGACGAGCCCACCGCCGCGCTGGGCGTCAAGCAGAGCGTCAATGTGCTCAAGCTGATTTCCAAGGCGCGCGACAAGGGCATCTCGGTGATCTTCATCACCCACAACGTCAACCACGCTTACCCGATAGGCGACCGCTTCACCCTGCTCAACCGCGGCCGCTCGCTCGGCACTTACGCCAAGGACGCGGTCAGCAAGGAGGAGGTGCTGGACATGATGGCCGGCGGCGCAGAAATGCAGAAACTGATGGCCGAGCTGGACGGCGTCCATATCTAACAACGGTATCGCCACGAAATCCACGAAACCATTTTTAGCCACGGAAACACACGGAAGGACACGGAAAAAGACAGCGTGGATACAAACGTGGCTTGCGTGCTGTCTCGTGGGTTTCGTGGTTGGCGTTTTGGATTTTGAGCCACGGAAATACACGGAAGCACACGGAAAAAAGCGGAAAACGAATAGCGCCAACTACGACCCCCAAGTTAAAGAACCCCCAAGGTTTTGTTGGGTTTGTCAGTGTATTTCCGTGTGTTTCCGTGGCTAAAAATGCCTGCTGATGTCTCTTTATGTATTCCGTGGCCAATCAAGCTTTCGAAGGAGGATGAATGCAAAACACCACCCGTTTCGCCAGCGGCCGCGACCGCGACCTGGTCTGCCTGGGCCGGCTGGCGGTGGACCTGTACGCGCAGCAGCTGGGCGCGCCGCTGGAAGACGCGGCCAGCTTCGCCAAATACCTGGGCGGCTCCTCCGCCAACATCGCCTTCGGCGCGGCCCGGCTGGGTTTGAAATCGGCGATGCTGTCCCGCGTCGGCGACGAGCAGATGGGACGCTTCCTGCTCAACACCCTGAGCGCCGAAGGCTGCGACGTCAGCCAGGTGAGGGTGGACCCGGAGCGGCTGACCGCCCTGACCCTGCTGGGCATCAAGGACCGCGACACCTTCCCTCTGCTGTTCTACCGCGAAAACTGCGCCGACATGGCGCTTGGCGCCGAGGACATCGACGAGGACTTCATCGCCGGCAGCCAGGCCTTGCTGATCACCGGCACCCATCTGTCCCGGCCCGGGGTGGAGGCGGCCAGCCGCCGCGCGCTGCAATACGCGCGCCGCCACGACGCGCGCACGGTGCTGGACATCGACTACCGGCCGGTGCTGTGGGGCCTGGCCGGCCGCGGCGACGGCGAAACCCGCTACATCGCCAGCGAGGAGGTCAGCGCCCACTTGCAGAGCCTGCTCCCCGAGTTCGACCTCATCGTCGGCACCGAGGAGGAGTTCCTGATCGCCGGCGGCGCGGCCGAGCTGATGCCGGCCTTGGCCCGGGTGCGCGCGCTGAGCCGGGCGGTGCTGGTGGTCAAGCTGGGGCCCTTGGGCTGCGCGGTGATTCCCGACGCGGTGCCGGCGCGCATCGAGGACGCCTTCAGCGTGGCCGGCGCGCCAGTGGAGGTGATGAATGTGCTGGGCGCCGGCGACGCCTTCCTGGCCGGCTTCCTGTCCGCCTGGCTGCGCGGCGGCGACTACGCCGAATGCTGCCGCCGCGCCAACGCCTGCGGCGCGCTGGTGGTGTCGCGCCACGGCTGCGCGCCGGCGATGCCGACCCCGGCCGAACTGGAGCGCTTTCTCGCCGCGCCGATGCGGCGGCCGGGCGAGGACGTGGCCTTGAGCCGGCTGCATCGGGTCAGCGCGGCGAGGCCGCGCTGGGACGAATTGTGCGTGTTCGCCTTCGACCACCGCAGCCAGTTTTTCGAACTGGCGCGCGCGGCGGGCGCGGACGAGGCGCGGCTGCCGCGTTTGAAGCAACTGCTGGTGCAAGCGGTGGCCGACGTCGAGCAGCGGCTGAGTCTGCACGGGCGGGTGGGGGTGTTGATCGACGAGCGCTACGGCGCCGACGCGCTGTCCGCCGCCACCGGCCGCGGCTGGTGGGTGGGCCGGCCGGTGGAGCTGCCCGGCTCCAATCCGCTGGTGTTCGAGCAAGGCCGCGCGATGGCTGGCGTTTTGAACGCCTGGCCGCGCGAGCAGGTGATCAAATGCCTGGTCCAGTACCACCCGGACGATGAGCTGGACAACCGGCTGGAGCAGGAGGCGCAGGTCCGCGCGCTCTACGACGCCGCCCAGGCCAGCGGCCACGAATTGCTGCTGGAAATCATCCCGTCCAAGGATTTGCCGCGCGCCGACGACACCGTCTACCGCGCGCTCAAGCGCCTGTACAACCTGGGCGTTTATCCAGACTGGTGGAAGCTGGAGCCGCCCGCCGCCGCGCAATGGCCGGCGCTGGATGCGCTGATCGCCGAGCGCGATCCCTATTGCCGCGGCGTGGTGCTGCTGGGGCTGAACGCGCCCTTGGACGCGCTGCGCCAGGGCTTCGCCGCCGCGCGCGCCAGCCGCAGCTGCCGCGGCTTCATGGTGGGGCGCAGCCTGTTCCAGCGGCCGGCCGAACGCTGGCTTGCGGGCGAGATCGACGACGCCGGCCTGGTGGCCGAGGCCGGCGCGCGATTCGCCGAGCTGGTGGCGGTGTGGCGCGAGGAGAGGGCGTTGGCGCTTGAGTCACAACATCCACGGAAAAACGCCGACTAATTCTTGCCACGGAAGCTCACGAAAAGATTTTTAGCCACGGAAACACACGGAAGGACACGGAAAAAGACAGCGTAGATACAAACGTGGCTTGCGTGCTGTTTCGTGGGTTTCGCGGTTGGCGTTTTGGGTTTTGAGCCACGGAAACACAAGGAAGAACGCCGTGTTTGACCCGATTTTTGTCATGCAGCTCAGGGAGTGACACAAATGCAGTCATCGTTTTTGGCATTGTCGGTGTGCTTCCGTGTGTTTCCGTGGCTAATAAATGGTTTCGTGGGTTCCGTGGCAAGAAAAGCCGCGCTGATTTTATAAGGAATGAGCATGAGCACGATCCGTTTGACCATGGCCCAGGCGCTGGTGCGCTATCTGGCCGCGCAGCGGGTGGAACTGGACGGCGAGGAGGCGCCGCTGTTCGCCGGGGTGTGGGCCATCTTCGGCCACGGCAACGTTGCCGGCTTGGGCGAGGCGCTGCAACAGGCCGGCGACAGCCTGCCCACCTGGCGCGCCCACAATGAGCAGGGCATGGCCCACGCCGCCATCGCCTACGCCAAAGCCCATTTCCGCCGCCGGATGATGGCGGTGAGCAGCTCCATCGGTCCCGGCGCCACCAATCTGGTCACCGCCGCGGCGCTGGCCCACGTCAACCGGCTGCCCTTGCTGCTCTTGCCCGGCGACGTGTTCGTGTCGCGCGCGCCGGACCCGGTGCTGCAGCAACTGGAAGCGCCGCAGGACGGCACGCTGTCGGTCAACGACTGCCTGCGGCCGGTGTCGCGCTATTTCGACCGCATCGTCCACCCGGCGCAGCTGCTCACGGCCTTGCCGCGCGCGCTGGCGGTGCTGACCGATCCGGCGCAATGCGGGCCGGCCACGCTGGCGCTGCCGCAGGACGTGCAGACCATGGCCTGGGATTATCCGGCCGACTGGTTCCGGCCGCGGCTGTGGCGCATCGCCGCGCCGCCGCCGGAACCGGACGCGCTGGAGCGGGCGGCGCGGGCGCTGGCCGCCGCGCGGCGGCCGCTGATCGTGGCCGGCGGCGGCGTGCTCTACAGCGCCGGCGGCGCGGCGGCCTTGCGCGCCTTCGCCGAGCGCCACGGCGCGCCGGTGGCCGAGACCCAGGCCGGCAAGAGCGCCTTGTCCTGGGACCACCCGCTGCAATTGGGCGCGATCGGCGTCACCGGCTCGCCGGCCGCCAACCGGCTGGCGGAACGGGCCGACCTGGTGCTGGCGCTGGGCAGCCGCTTGCAGGACTTCAGCACCGGCTCCGGGCAGCTGTTCCGCCAGGCGCGGCTGCTCAGCGTCAACGTCAATGCGCTGGACGGGATCAAGGCCGACGCCGTGGCCCTGAGCGGCGACGCCGCGCTATGCCTGGACGCGCTGTCGGCGCGGCTGGACGGCTGGAGCGCCGACGCCGGCTGGAGCGCCGAGGCGCGCGCGCTGGCCGATGACTGGCGCGCGGATACGGCGCGCGTCACCGGTCAGCGCCAGCCGCACGGCCTGCCTTACGACGGGGAGGTGATCGGCGCGGTGCAGCGCCACCCCGGCTCCGAGCGCGACGACATCGTGGTCTGCGCCGCCGGCACCCTGCCGGCCGAGCTGCACAAGCTGTGGCGCGCGGCGACGCCGGGCGGCTACCACCTGGAATACGGCTATTCCTGCATGGGCTATGAAATCGCCGGCGGCCTGGGCGTGAAGATGGCGCGGCCGGAGCGCGAAGTCATCGTGATGGTGGGCGACGGCAGCTATCTGATGATGAACAGCGAGCTGGCCACCTCGGTGATGCTGGACCAGAAACTGATCGTGGTGCTGCTGGACAACCGCGGCTACGGCTGCATCAACCGGCTGCAGCAGGCCTGCGGCGGCGCGCCGTTCAACAATCTGCTAGACGACTGCCGCCAGGGCCGCCACGGCGCGCCGCGGGTGGACTTCGCCGCCCATGCCCGCGCGCTGGGCGCCGAGGCTGAGCACGTGGCCGACATCGCCGGCCTGGAGGCGGCGCTGGTCCGCGCCCGCGCCGCGGAACGCAGTTATCTGATCGTGATCGACACCGATCCGGCGCGCACCACCGAGGCCGGCGGCTGCTGGTGGGAAGTGGCGGTGCCGGAGGTGTCGGAACGGGCCGAGGTCCGCGCCGCGCGGCGTGAATATGAGGAGCGCCTGCGGGCCAGGGCTTAGCTTCTAGCCAGGAAAATCTTTTTTGCCACGGAAACACACGGAAGGACACGGAAAAAGACGACAGCATGGATACAAACGTAGCTTGTTTATCGTTTCCTGGGGTTCGTGGTCAGCGTTTTGGGTTTTTAGCCACGAAACCCACGGAAAACACGAAATCGTCAGTGCTGCGGTGTGCACCGTTTTAAATCCCCTTTACCACGGAAACACACAGAGTAAGCACATCGCGAATACAAACGTAGCCTGCGTGTCATTTCATGGACTTCGTGGCAAAAATACGCCTTTTTCCGTGTTCTTCCGTGTGTTTCCGTGGCTAAGTCGGTTTTTCCTTACTCTTGATTTCATATTTTTTCGTGGATTTCGTGGCGAGTTTTTGAATGAGGGCACTATGCAGACATTCGACGTGAAAATCGGCATCAATCCGATCTCCTGGAGCAATGACGACCTGCCGTCGCTGGGCGGCGAAATCTCGCTGGAACAGGCGCTGGCCGAAGGCGCGGCCATCGGCTACCGCGGTTTTGAGCTGGGCAATAAATTTCCGCGCCAGCCGGAAGCGCTGGCGGCGGCGCTGGCGCCGCACGGCCTGCAATGCGTGTCCGGCTGGCATTCCGGCCGGCTGGCCGAGCGCGGCGTGGATGAGGAAATCGCCGCCGTGGAGCCGCATCTGCGCTTGTTGGCCGCCAGCGGCTGCCGGGTGATGGTCTACGGCGAAGTGGCCCAGGCGATACAGGGCCAGCCGCGCCCCCTGAGCCAGCGTCCGCGCTTTGGCTCGGAGCGGCAATGGCGCGATTACGGCGAGCGGCTGAACGCCTTCGGCCGCCACCTGCAAAGCCACGGCCTGACGCTGGCCTACCATCACCATATGGGCGCCTACGTCGAAACCCCGGACGATGTGGACGCGTTGATGGCGGTCACCGGCCCGGAAGTGGGCCTGCTGTTCGACAGCGGCCACATCGCCTTCGCCGGCGGCGAACCGCTGGCGGTGCTGCGCCGCCATATCGGCCGCGTGGTCCATGTCCATTGCAAGGATATCCGCCCGCAGGTGGCGCGGCTGGCGCGCAACCGCGGTTGGAGCTTCCTGGAAGCGGTGCTCAACGGCGTGTTCACCGTGCCCGGCGACGGCGTCATCGATTTCGAAGCCCTGCTGCGCATGCTGGCCGAGCACGGCTATCGCGGCTGGCTGGTGGTGGAGGCGGAGCAGGACCCGGTGGTGGCGCCCAGCTACCGCTATGCCGAACTGGGCTTCCGCACCCTGGCCGGGCTGGTGGCCGCCATCCGCGCCGGCGCGCTGGAAAGGAGCTGCGCATGAATCAGCCTGATTTGCGCGTCAAGGCGACGGCCGGCCGCGTCGCCGCCGACATCACCCCGGCCTCCGCCGGCTGGCGCCATGTCGGTTTCCGCGCCTTGCGCCTGGCCGACGGCGAAGCCGAGGACTGGCTGCAAGCGGAGCGGGAATGCTGCGTGGTGGTGCTGGCCGGCGTCGTCGATCTCATCGCCGGCGAACAGCGCTGGCCGGGCGTGGGCGGCCGCGCCGATGTGTTCGACGGGCAAGCGCCGTGGGCGGCTTATATTCCCGCCGGCTGTGCGTTGCGCATCGTCGCCCGCGGCGCGGCGGAAGTGGCTTTGTGTTCGGCGCCGGGCCGGCCGCTGACCCGGCCGCCGCGGCTGATCCGGCCGCAGGACATGGCGCAGAGCGTGCGCGGGCAGGGGAGCAACACCCGCTACGTCACCGACATCCTGCCGCAGCAGGCGGAGGCGGACGGCTTGCTGGTGGTGGAAGTGCGCACCCCGTCCGGCCATTCGTCCAGCTATCCGCCGCACAAGCACGACCGCGACGCGCTGCCGGCGGAAAGCCAGCTGGAGGAAACCTATTACCACCGGGTGAGCCCGGCGCAGGGCTTCGTGTTCCAGCGCGTCTACACCGACGAGCGCGATCTGGACCAGTCCCACGCGGTGGAGGACGGCGACGTGGTGCTGGTGCCGCGCGGCTATCATCCGGTGTGCGTGCCGCACGGCTATGAATCCTACTACCTCAACGTGATGGCCGGGCCGCGCCGCGAATGGCGCTTCCACAACGACCCGGCGCATGAGTGGATGCTGTCCGCCGCGACCTGAGGCGCGGCGGCGGGGCTTGGGTTGGCGCGGGCGGCGGTGTAAACTGCCGCTTTTACGACCGCGTCGGTCCCTTGCCTGGATTCCGCCATGCCCACGCCTCATGCCGCACGCCGCGCCCGCCTGCTGTCCGCCCTGGGCGACGCCGTCGCGGTGCTGCCCACCGCGCCGGAAGCGGTGCGCAACGCCGATAATTTCTATCCCTATCGCCCGGACAGCCATTTCCTGTACCTGACCGGTTTCGCCGAGCCGGAAGCGGTGTTGGTGCTGGACGGGCGCAGCGGCAAGTCCATCCTGTTCTGCCGCGACAAGAATCCGGACATGGAAATCTGGGAAGGCTTCCGCCACGGGCCGCAGGCGGCGGCCGAGGCTTTCGGCTTCGACGAGGCTTATCCCGTCGCCGAGCTGGACGCGCGGATGCTGGAGCTGCTGTCCGGTTGCGGCCGGCTGTGCTGGAGCCTGGGCCGCGACGCCAAATTCGACGTGCGCGTCAACGGCTGGCTGGACAGCCTGCGCCAGCGCGCCTATCACGGCGCGCCGGCGCCCAGCTGCTACGGCGACGTGCACGCGCTGCTGGACGAGATGCGCCTGATCAAGGACGACAGCGAGATCGCGCTGCTGCGCCGCGCCGGCGAGATTTCCGCCGCCGGTCATGTGCAGGCGATGCGCGCCACCCGGCCCGGCCTGCATGAATACCAGATCGAGGCGGAAATCCTGCACGCCTTCGTCAGCCGCGGCGCGCGCCAGCCTTCCTACGAAAGCATCGTCGCCGGCGGCGCCCATGCCTGCACCCTGCATTACTGCGCCAACAACGGCTTGCTGCGCGACGGCGAAATGCTGTTGATCGACGCCGGCTGCGAGCTGGAAGGCTACGCCGGCGACATCACCCGCAGTTTCCCGATCAACGGCCGCTTCAGCGGCCCGCAGCGCGACGTCTATGAAGTGGTGCTGGCGGCGCAAGCGGCGGCCATCGCCGCCTTGGGGCCGAATGTGCCCTGGAACGCGCCCGGCGACGCCGCGCTGGCGGTGCTGGTCCAGGGCATGCTGGACCTGGGGCTGTTGCAAGGCAGCGTGGACGGGGTGATCGAATCCGGCGCCTACCGCCAGTTTTACATGCACGGCATCGGCCATCTGATCGGCCTGGACGTGCACGATGTGGGCGCGCGCAAGCGCAACGGCCTGTGGCGCGCTTACCAGCCCGGCATGTGCGTGACGGTGGAGCCGGGCTTGTACATCCGCCCGGCGGACGGAGTGCCGGCCGCCTTGCACAATATCGGCGTGCGCATCGAAGACGATGTGCTGATCACCGAGCAGGGCTGCGAGGTCTATACCGGCGGCGTGCCCAAGCGCATCGACGAGATCGAGGCGCTGATGAATCAGGATTGAATTCCGGAGCCTGTGTCCCGAGGAAACAGGAGGAAACAGAATGCAGCAACAGATAAATGAACATGCGGACGTGGTGATCATAGGCGGCGGCCCGGTGGGGGCGCTGGCCGCCTTGCGGCTGGCGCGCGCCGGCCGCGAGGTGACCTTGGTGGAAGCCCGCGGCCGCGACGAGGCGGTGCGCGACGCGCGCGCGCTGGCGCTGTCCTGGCACAGCCGCGAACTGCTGCGCGAAGCCGGCGCTTGGCCGGAGGATTTGCCGGCGTCCGTGATCGACAGCGTGCATGTGTCGCAGCAAGGCGCTTGCGGCCGCACCCTGTTGCGGGGCGAGGACGTGGGCCTGCCGCACCTGGGCGCGGTGGTGGATTATCCGGCGCTGGTGGCGGCGCTGGGCGGCGCGCTGGAGCGCGCCGGCGTGCGCGTGTTGTGGCGGCACCGGGTGCGGGCGGTCAAAAGCCTCAGCCATTACGCGGTGGTGACGGTGACGTCCGACGCCGGCGAGAGCGTGTTGACCTGTCGGCTGGCGGTGATGGCCGAGGGCGGCGCGTTGGCGGAGAGCCTGCCCGGCATCAAGCGCCTGAGCCACGATTACCGCCAGTGCGCGGTGTTGGCCGAGGTGCGCACCGAGTTGCCGCCCAAGGGCGTGGCCTATGAGCGCTTCGCCCATGACGGGCCGCTGGCCCTGTTGCCGCACGGCGACGCTTATATGTTGGTGTGGACCCGCAGCGCGGAGGACGCCGCCCGCTTGCAGGCGGCCGACGACGCCGAGGTGGCCGCCGCCTTGCAGCAGGCCTTCGGCGAGCGCCAGGGCCGCATTCTGAGCGTGGGGCCGCGCGCGGCGTTTCCGCTGGCGTTGAAGCAGCTCAACCGCGTGGTCAGCGGCCGGGTGGCGATGATAGGCAACGCCGCGCAAACCATGCATCCGGTGGCGGCGCAGGGCTTGAACCTGGGCCTGCGCGACGCCGCCGGCCTCAGCGCGGCGCTGGCCGGCGCGGCCGATCCCGGCGACGCCGCCGCGCTGGCGGCCTACGCGGCGGCGCGGCGGGTGGACAGCCACGCGGTGGTGGGCTTCACCCACGGTTTGATCAAATTGTTCGACGGCCACCATCCGGTGGTCAGCGCGATGCGCAGCGTCGGCCTCAGCGCGCTGGACGCGCTGCCGCCGCTGCGGCGCAAGTTCGCCAGCCATTTGGTGTTCGGCGTCTGATGGGAGCGGATGTGAAAGCATTGCAGTACGACGTGATCGTGGTCGGCGGCGGTCTGGTGGGCGCCAGCCTGGCGCTGGCGCTGGACCTCGCCGGCAAGCGGGTGGCCTTGCTCGAAGGACGGCCGCCCGAGCTTCAGGACCTGGACCAGGGCTGGGACGCGCGCATCTACGCGGTGAGTCCGGCCAATCGCCGTTTCCTGGAGAGCTTGGACGCCTGGCCCGGCGCCGAGCGCCTGGGCGCGATCGAGGCTATGGACGTGCGCGGCGACGCCGGCGGCCGCATCGAGTTCGCCGCCAGCGACGCCGGCGAGCCGGCGCTGGCCTGGATCGCAGAGAACCGCTGGCTGCTGGCCGCCTTGTGGCGGCGGCTGGCGGCGTCCGGCGTGGATTGCCTGGCGGGCATCAAGCCGCAGGCGCTGCGCGCCGACGCGCTGGGCGCGGAGCTGACGCTGGAAGACGGCCGCCGGCTGAGCGCCGCCTTGCTGGCCGGCGCCGACGGCGCCAACTCCTGGGTGCGCGAGCAGGCCGGTTTGAACGCCAGCGTCAAACCCTACGGCCAGAGCGGGGTGGTGGCCAATTTCGACTGCGAACGCCCGCACGGCGGCGTGGCGCGGCAATGGTTCACCGGCGACAGCATCCTGGCCTGGCTGCCCATGGCCGGGAACCGAATTTCCATGGTGTGGTCAACTTCTGATCCCTCGCGCTTGCTGGAGCTGCCGCCGGAGCAACTGGCGGCGACGGTGGCGGCGGCCGGAGGACGGGAGCTGGGCGAGTTGACCTGCCTCACCCCCGCGGCGGCGTTTCCGCTGCGTTTGATCCAGCCGGAGCGGGTGGCGGCGGAACGCGTGGTCCTGGTGGGCGACGCGGCCCACACCGTGCATCCCCTGGCCGGCCAGGGGGTGAACCTGGGCTTCCAGGACGCGGCGCAATTGGCCGCGCTGTTGGCCGGCGAACGCGACGCCGGAGACTGGATGCTGCTGCGCCGTTACGAGCGCCGGCGGCGCGAAGCGGTGAAAACCATGCAATTGGGCTGCGACGGCTTGTTCCAGCTGTTTCACGCCCAAGGGCCGGGCCTGTCCTGGCTGCGCAACACCGGCTTGAACCTGACCAATTGCCTGAAGCCTTTGAAGCGGCAATTCGCTCGGCAGGCGATTGGTTACTGAACCTCCTTTCAAGGATAAAGATTGATGAAGAAGAACCTGAAGTCCCTGGCGCTGGGCGCCTCCCTGATGATGGCGCTGGCCGCTTGCTCGCAAGCCGCCGGCAGCGGCAACGCCGGCGACGTGAAGAAGGCGTTTGAAGGCCGTTTCCCCGGCAAGCCGGTCAAGGCGGTGAGCGCCACCCCGGTAAAAGGGATTTTCGAGGTGGTGGTGGACAATAAGCAGGTGGTGTACACCAACGCCGACGCCAGCTATCTGTTTGTCGGCGATCTGATCGACGCGGTGAAGAAGGAAAGCCTGACCGAGAAGAAAATGGCCGAGCTGAACAAGGTGGACTTCAAGTCGCTGCCGTTTGAATACGCGCTGAAGGAAGTGCGCGGCAAGGGCGAGCGCAAGCTGGCGGTGTTCTCCGATCCGGACTGCCCGTTCTGCAAGAAGCTGGAGCGCGAAGGCCTGAAGAACCTGGACAACGTGACCATCTACACCTTCCTCTACCCGCTGTCCCAGTTGCACCCGGACGCGATGCGCAAGTCCAAGCAGATCTGGTGCTCGCCCGACAAAGTGGCGGCCTGGTCCGGCTTCATGCGCGACGGCAAGCCGCTGACCGGTCCGGACAATTGCGACACTCCGCTGGAGAAGATTCAGCAGCTGGGCGAGAAGCTGGGCATCACCGGCACGCCGGGCCTGATCTTCGCCAACGGCCAGCTGGTGCCGGGCGCGATCGATGGCGACGATATCGAGAAGCTGCTCAACGCCAAGTGAGCGCATGAAGGCAGGCGCCGCTAAGCGGATTCTCACGGCCTGCCCCTGCGTCCGCGCGACGCCGGGGCAGGCCGTTGTCGCGCCTGGCGGACGGCGATGACGGCGCGGCCGGGCCGGCGCTTGTCCGACGGCGACCGCCTGTTGCTGGGCCTGTCGCTGTCGCTGGCCTTGCACGGGCTGGCCTTGTTCGCGCCGTGGCCGGCCGGCGGCGCGCAGGGCGCGGTTTCCGGCCTGAGCGTGCGTCTGTCCGCCGCGCCGCCCGCTGCCAGCGCGGCGCGGGACGCCGTCCGGCCCGCGGCTTCCGGCCTTGCCGCGGAGCCGGGCGCTCTGCCGCCGGCCATGACCGGGCCCGGGGCGTCGCAAGCCTTGGCGGAGGCGTCGGCGCCGCGGCAGGAGACGCTGCCCGCGGCCGCGTTCGTCCCCGCGCCGGAAGCCTCCGCGCCGGCGGCAAACGGCGAGCAAGCCGCCGCCGCCGATGAGGGGCTGCCGCAGCGGCTGGGCCTGGACCTTTATTATCCGGCCGGACAGCTGGAGCGCCTGGCGGAGCCGCTGGAGCCCATCGTGCCGCCGATACTGGCCGATATGCCTGGGGATCCGCCGGTGTTCGAGCTGCGCGTCTATATCAATGAGCAGGGCGGGGTGGACGCGGCGCAATGGGCGGGCGCGGCGCCGGCGGACGGCGACGCGCAGCTGGAGCCGTTCCGGCGCGCGCGCTTCTTGCCTGCGCGCAAAGACGGCATTGCGGTGAAGAGCTATAAACGAATTCTGCTGGAGACGGCGCCGTTGACGGAAACGGCGGCGCCGGGCCGGCCTTAGAACATGTTTACGATCCGCCGCGCGTCGTGGGGCGTTGCACGGTGAGCGCCCCTTCGAAAGGCTCATGCGCCGCGCGCGCACTCCGCTTTCTCAGACGTTTTCGCCTTGTCTCGCCTTAGCTCGCGAGATCGCGAACACGTTCTCAAGCCTGTGCAAGGCTCTCCCGGGCCAGGGCGGTCTTGGAGCGGGCCGGTGGAACAAAATTGAGGCCGGACGCCGGGCCGGCGGCTGACCAAGGGCGCGGGTTCGTGGTAAATTCCGCTCTCCGGCGCTGCTTGCCGGAGGCTAACATCTCCAATCAGGGGCGTACGAACGTCCCGGCCTTCAACAAAGGAATTCCCATGTCTGATCTGCAGACTCTGTTCACCCAGGCTCAGGCCGATGTCAAGACCCTGTCCGAGCGTCCGGACAACCAGACCCTGTTGCAGCTGTACGCGCTGTTCAAGCAGGCGACCGAAGGCGACGCCGCCGGCGAGCGCCCGGGCATGATGGACTTCATCAACCGCGCCAAATTCGACGCTTGGGAAAAGCTGAAAGGCAAGAGCAGCGACGAGGCCAAGCAGGAATACGTGGACGTGGTGAAGCGTCTGCTGGAAGAGTAAGCCGGCCGCCAGAACGGGCCGCCCGCGGGCGGCGCCGTTTGCGGCGGCGAAGCGGCACCGGTCCCGAGTGCCGATTTTTTTTAGAAGTTGTTCGCCATCCCGCGGGGCAAGCCCGCGAAACGGACGCCGCGGCCGAAGCGGCCCGCGGATCGCGAACGGGTTCTCAACTGCCGCTGGCTGTTGCCCAGCAGCGCGCGGCGGTACGGTTTTTCAATCAAGTGAAGCGTTGGCCAAGATGAAGAGAGTCTTTTGCTTGCTGGTTTTCGCCCTGCTGGCGCAAGCGTGCCGGGCCGGCGACGATCCGGTTTTGCTGGTGGTGTCGGGCAAGATCAGCCATTTCACCGATTCGGCGCGCGGCGTGTATGAGTTCCGCGAGAGCGCGCTGATGGCCTTGCCGCAAACTTCGCTGGTCACCGCCACCAGCTGGACGCCCAAGGCCACCTTCAGCGGGCCGCTGGTGCGGGACATTCTGAATAAAGTGGGCGCCTACGGCCACCAGGCCCAGTTCGTGGCGCTCAACGACTATACCTATTCCATTCCGGTCAGTGAGCTGGTCAAGTATCGCGCCATCCTGGCGCGCCGCTTCAATCAGCAGCCGATGAACGTGGCCCGCTACGGGCCCTTGTGGTTGATGTATCCGCTGGAGCAGATGCCGGATTCGGCCAAGGGGCCGGCGCTGGACGCCAAGCTGATCTGGCAGATAGACGGTTTGGTGGTGAACTGATGGACCAGGACAATCAAGCGTCGTCCGACGCCGCGCCGGGCTGGCTCAGCCGCCTGCGGCGGCTGATTTCCGGCTGGGGCGGCTGGCCGGAGGGCCGGCGCATGCTGTGGGTGGGCTTGCTGGTGCTGATCACCGCCGCCGGCGGCATGTATTACAGCATCAGCCAGCTGGGCAAGGTCAATTCCGTGGCCAATAGCAGCGAGGATTTGTATTGGTCGGTGGCGCAGTTCCAGCTGGAAATGGAGCGCGCCAAGTCCGCGCTGGTGGGTTTCCAGGCCGGCCGCATCAAGCAAGACGAGTTGTTGCGGCGGCTGGAAGTGGCCAATAGCCGTTTCCACGTGTTTGCCGAACCGGCGCCGGTGCGGGTGCAGATGTTGCTGCGCCAGGTGAAGGGCTTCGACACCCTGGTGGCGGATTACCAGCAATTGTTCAACGACCCCGCCTTCAGTCACCCGGCGCTGGACTCGGCGCCGGCGCTGCTGGAGCGCATCGATCTGCTGCGGCCGCAACTGATGGCCTTCGCCGTGGAGGCGAGGGTGGCCGAGGTCAAGAGCCGCACCGAGCGGCTGGAGGACCTGGACCGCCAGCGCAGCAATGTGCTGTATCTGCAATCGGTGCTGTGGGGCGTGATCTGCGCGGTCATCCTGCTGTTGTCGCGCTACAGCTCGGTCAAGCGTTTGGCCAGCGCCAAACAGGCCTTGCTGGAGAAGGAGCAGTCCGCGCATCAGGCCACGGTGGCGATGGAGCTGGACCGCACCACCTTCCTGGCCACGCTGAGCCACGAGATCCGCTCGCCCTTGCAGTCCATGCAGGTGTGCATCGAATTGCTGGAGCCGGTGGCGGACGGCCAGAAGACCGCGCGCACCGCCTTGCAGCGTTTGAAAACCAGCGTGTCGCATTTGTCGGCCCAGGTGCACGACATCATGGACATCAGCGCCATCCGCAATATGAAGCTGCGGATGAATCCGCAGCCCATGCCCTTGGCCGAGGTGCTGCAAGCCACCATGGACGTGATGCGGCCGCTGGCCGACGCCAAGGGCCTGGCTCTGAACTACCAGGCCGGGCCGCTGCCGGCCAAGGTGGTGCTGGACGAGGTCAGGCTGCGCCAGGTGGTGGGCAATCTGGTGTCCAACGCCATCCGCTACACCGACAGCGGCGCGGTGACGGTCAGCGTGTCCTGCCTGCGCGCCACCGGCCACCATGAACTGGTGCTGCAGGTGCGCGACACCGGCGTGGGCATTCCGCTGGAGTATCAGCAGCGCATTTTCCAGCCCTTCATCCAGGGCAAGCACCGCCGCGCCGGCAGCTGCGGCCTGGGCCTGTCCATCGTCAAGGAGTTGGTCAATCTGTTCGGCGGCTGCATTGAGCTGGACAGCGCCGAGGGCAAGGGCGCCTGCTTCACCGTGCGCCTGCCGGTGCAGGCGCTGGAGTCGGCCGGTCCGCAGTCGGTGCTGATCGTGGACGACGACGCCGATATCCGCGACACCCTGGCCGAGCTGCTGCAGCGCGACGGCTATCAAGTGGCCACCGCGGAGACGGCGGCGCTGGCCGAGCAGGCGCTGGAGCGGGCCGATTTCGACACCGTGTTGCTGGACATGCATCTGGGCGCGGACAGCGGCTATCAGGTGGCGGAACGGGCCTGGAGCGGCCGGCGCGCCGAACAGACCGCCGTCGTCGGCATGAGCGCTTACCCGGAGGCGTTTCAGGATCCGCGCGCCCAGCGTTTCGCCGGCATCCTGGCCAAACCCTTCGACGCCGGCCAGCTGAGGCAGATGCTGGACGTGGTGGCCAGACGCGGCTGAACGCGGCGGCGCATGGCCGGCCAGAAAAAAGCCCTGGAGATCCAGGGCTTTTTCATGTCGCTCGGCGGCTGGAGCGGGTCTGCTCAGACTTCCAGATCGTGGGCCGCGGTCACCACATTGGTGATCTGCAGCGCCAGGATGGAGCCCGGCGTGGGCTTGCCGATGTAGTAAACGCCCTGGATGCGCAGCGCCTGCTGCAAGGCGGATTCGTATTCCTCGGCGTGGCCGGTCAGCACGATGATGGGCACGGTGGCCGAGCGCTGGCGTATGGTTTCTATCACTTTCATGCAATCGTCGTCGCCCAGCACCCAGTCCAGCACGAAGGCGTCGAACTCCTCGTGCGGCAGCGCGGCCAGCAGCTCGGACGGGGACTCGTAGGGCAGGGCGAACAGGCCCTGGCGCACCAGCACCGCCGCCAGGATGTCGGCGTCCATATCGTCCAGCACCGCCACCAGCAGCCGTTTGTTGTTGGCCCGCTTGGGCGGCTGCACCGCCAGATAGGTGACTTCGTGGCCGTTGATGCAGCGGTCGTGGCTGCCCGGATACACGTGCCAGCTGTCGCCCTGGCGGCGCGCCAGCAAGAGCGGCGAGATGGAGTCGTCCTGGACCACGTCGCCCAGCTGTATCCAGCAATGGGCTTCCTCGGTGTGGTCGGTCAGGTGGAGGATGGCCGGGATCAGGTCGGCGTCCGGCACCCGCACCGGCCGGCGGTTGTCTTGCGACACCAGCAGCTCGGAGGTGGGCAGGCCCAGGTATTGCGCCAGCTTCTCCAATTGACCCAACTGCCACTGGCTGCTGCCGTTGAGCTTGCGGTAGGTTTGCGACGCGCTCAGGCCCAGCACTTCCTCGATCAGGCTGACCTGTTGCGACTCCGCCAGGCCGCGCTGTTCCAGATGCGTGCGGATATTGGCGTTGATGATTTCAGTGGTTGGCTTGTTCTGTGTCATTTGCATGTCTTTGGAGTAGGGCGACTATCGGGTCGTTCTGGTCCGCAGCTTGCCGCCGGCGCGGGCGGGGGGCTGCTGTCTTTCTTCATTATCGGCGGCGGCGAGCGGAGGGCGGATGGCCTTCCGGGCAGGGGCGGGCACGTCGACGCTGGGGTTTCTACTTAGCCGATATTAGTCAGCTTTTGCAAAATTTGCGAAAAATTTTCGCTGAAAATGCAAAAAAGGTTTTCATTTTAAAATTGGGCATACAGATTGAAACCTGTTCCTTGGTACAGATTCGAGCTGTGTTATGCCTGTGGCCTAGTAAGGCTTGGCCGGTGAAGGGCGGCTAGATGTCTGATTTTATTGGGCGAATGGCGGCTTGGGTGGCGGCGGACGGCTTGGGGCGGAGGGTGTTGTAATTTCGCATATCATGCGAAGAGCGTGCGGGCGCGGCGACGCGCGCCCGCGGCGGGGTTGATCGCGGGCGGGCGCTCAGCCCAGGGTGCCGGTCAGGCTGACTTCGCGGGTTTCCGGCACTTCGTTGTAGGACAGCACGTGCAGGCCGGGCGCGAACAAGCGCGCGTAGCGCGCCAGCAGCGGGCGGATCTGCGGCATCACCAGCAGGATGGGCGCGTGGCCCAGCTGTTTCATCTGGTCGCGCACCACCGGCATATTGGCCTGCAGCTGCTGCAGCACGTTGGGGTCGATGGGGAAGCTGTCCAGCTGCGGCTTGCCGGTTTGCTGCGCCTGGCTCAGCGCGCCCAGCAGCAGGTTTTCCAGATCGGCGGACAGATTGAAGGCCTTCATCTCGCCGCGTGGGCCCAGGATGGATTGCACGATCTGGCGTTTCAGCGCGCAGCGCACCTCGGCCGCCAGCATGATGGGGTCCTTGCTGCTTTCGCTGGCGTCCAGCAGGGCGTTGGCGATGGGGCCGATGTCTTTCAGCGACACATTGTCGGTCAGCAGCTGGCGGTAGGCCTTGAGCTGCAAGGGCGCCGGCAGCGCCTGGTTCAGCGCGGAGGCGAGCTTGGGCGCCAGCGCCGACAGCCGCTCGTTGATGGCGGCCACGTCGTCGTGGCGGAACAGCTCGGACAAGTGCTCGCGCATCACCTTGTTCAGATGGGTGGCCACCACGCTGGCGCAGTCCACCACCTGGTAGCCCAGGCCCAAGGCCTTGCTCTTGTCGTCGGGCAGGATCCAGGTCACCGGCATCGCGTAGGCCGGGTCCACGCCGGGCATGCCGTCCACTTCGCCGTACAGCTCCGGCGAGGGGATGGCCATCAGGCGGTCGGCGTAGACCTCGCCCTCGGCCACGGTGTTGCCGCTGAGCAGGATGGCGTATTGCGAGGGCTTGAGGCGCAGATCGTCGCGCAGGTTCACTTGCGGCATCAGCACGCCCATGCCCTCGCTCAGGCTCTGGCGCACGCCGCGCACGCGCTTGGCCAGCGGCGCGCCCTGGCTCTTGTCCAGCAGCGACACCAGCTTGTAGCCCAGATTGACGCCCAGCGTGTCCACATAGGGCAGGGCGCCCCATTCCAGTTCGATGTCGGCGTCGCCGGCCAGCGCGCTTTTCGCCAGCGCCGGGTCCGGCTGGTTCGGCAGCACTTGCTGGCGGCGGTGCATCCGCCAGGCGACGAAGCCCAGCAGCAGCGCGAAGCCCAGGAAGGTGGGCCAGGGCATGCCGGGGATGGCGGCCAGCACCAGCATCATGCCGGCGGCGCTCATCAGCACGGTGGGGGAGGCCAGCATCTGCTTGCCCACCTGCTCCTGCATATCGCCGTCGTCGCTGATGCGGGTGACGATGATGGCGGCGGCGGAGGACAGCAGCAGGGCCGGGATCTGGGCCACCAGGCCGTCGCCTATGGTCATCAGCGCGTACTGGCGGAAGGCGTCGCCGGCGGACAGGCCGTGCATCAGCGCGCCGATGGCCACGCCGCCGAAGAGATTGATGATCAGGATCAGGATGCCGGCGATGGCGTCGCCGCGCACGAACTTGGACGCGCCGTCCATCGCGCCGTAGAAATCGGCCTCGGTGGCGATGTCGCGGCGGCGCTGCTGCGCCTGCTCCTGATTGATCAGGCCGGCGTTGAGGTCGGCGTCGATGGCCATCTGCTTGCCGGGCAGCGCGTCCAGGGTGAAGCGGGCGGACACTTCCGAGATCCGTTCCGCGCCCTTGGTCACCACCATGAAGTTGATGATCATCAGGATGACGAAGACCACCATGCCGACGACGAAGTTGCCGCCTATCACCACCTGGCCGAAGGCCTCGATCACCCGGCCGGCGGCGTGGGTGCCCTCATGGCCGTGCAGCAGCACCACCCGGGTGGACGCCACGTTCAGCGACAGTCTGAGCAGGGTGGTGGCCAGGATGATGGTGGGGAAGGCGGAGAAGTCCAGCGGCCGCTTGGCGGAGACGCTGACCAGGATGACGATGATGGCCAGCACGATGTTGAAGGTGAACAGCATGTCCAGCGCCATCGGCGGCAAGGGCAGCATCACCATGGCCAGTATGGCCAGCAAAAACAGCGGGGCGGCGATCTTGTGGCGGCCGATGTCGGCCAGCAGTCGAGTGAAAGCGTTCATGATGCGGTTCTGGGATCGGCCATGTCGCGCGGGATCGGCAAATCGTCCGGCAGCCGCGGCTGGCTGCGGCGCGATCCGTTGCGGAAGGCCTTGAGTTGCATGACATAGGTCAGGACTTGCGCCACCGCTCGGTACAGCGGCGCGGGGATCTGTTGGTTGACCTGGGTGGTGTGGTAGACGGCGCGCGCCAGCGGCGGCAGCGGCACGATGTCCACCTGATGCTCTTGAGCCACCTGACGGATGTAGAGCGCCATCTCGTCCAGGCCCTTGGCGATGATGAAGGGCGCCTCGGCGCGCTCCTCATCGTATTTCAGCGCCACCGCGTAGTGCTCGGGGTTGACGATGACCACGTCGGCGGTGGGCACCGCCTTGCGCACGCCGCGCTGGGCCATCTGCATCTGGATCTGGCGGATGCGCTGCTTGATCTCCGGCCGGCCCTCGGTGCTCTTGTACTCTTCCTTGATTTCCTGCTTGCTCATCTTCTGCTGCTTCATGAACAGCAGGATTTGCAGCGGCAGGTCGATCAGCGCGAACAGCATGAACACCGCGGTCAGGGTCAGCAGCGCGTTGATCAGCAGCTCGGCGCTGCCGGCGAGAGCGGTGGCGAAGGGCGCGCCTTGCAAGGCGAAGAAGTCTTCCAGCGCGCTCTGGCTCAGCCGGTACAGCACCCAGCCCAGCAACAGAGCCTTGGCGATGGATTTGCCGATCTCGCTGGCGTGCCGCGCCGAGGCGATGCGGCCGAAGTGGGCCAGCGGATTGAAGCGCTCCAGCTTGGGCTGCAGATGGTTGAGGCTGAACACCCAGCCGCCGGGATAGAGCGAAACCACGATCATGCACAGCGGAATCACCGCCAGCGGCAGCACCATCTTGACCAGCAGCAGCAAGGTGCCGGCGAACAGCTTGGACCAGCTGTTGTCCAGCGCGCCGCTGCCGGAGAGCGGGGCGAAGGCCAGCGCGAACAATTCCCGGAATTCGTCCAGCCACTGCGGCATCAGCCAGAAAGCCAGTTTCAGCGCCAACAACAGGCCCAGCGCGGCGGCCAGATCGCGCGAGCGCGGCACCTGGCCTTGCTTGCGCGCCTGCCGCAGCTTGTGCGGCGTGGCCTTTTCGGTTTTGTCGCCGCCGCGCCCCTCAGCCATGGCCGGCCCTCAGCATGCCGTCCAGCAGGCGCAGCATCTGTTCGTTCAGGTTCAGGTATTGCTGGGGGATGAAGCGAGCCACCAGGCCCAGCGTGCCCAGTCCGAACAAGGTGATCAGCGGGAAGCCCAGCGAGAACAGGTTCAGCGACGGCGCCACACGGTTGATCATGCCGATGCCGGCCTGCACCACGAAGGTGGCGAACACCGCCGGCAGCGCCAGCAGCATGGCGGCGGACAAGACCCAGGCCACGCCGCCGGCCAGCATGGACAGCGAGGCGGCCGGCACGCCGCCGCCCACCGGCCAGGCCTGGAAGCTGGCGTAAACCACCTGGATCAGCAGCAAATGGCCGTCCAGCGAGAAGAAGATCATGGCGCCCAGCAGGTAGAGCAGGCTGGACACCACGTCGGAAGAATTGCCGTTGCCGGGGTCGTTCATCACCGCCATGGACAGCGCCATCTGCGAGGACACCAGGAAGCCGAGCACGGCCAGCACCGCCAGCACCAGCTGAAAGGCGAGGCCGAAGACGAGGCCGATCACCGCCTGCTCGATGCTGGCGGCGACGCCGGCCAGCGAGAACAGGTCCAGCTTGGGCAGCGGCAGGGTGGCCGGCAGCGTGGCGGCGGACAAGGCCAGCGCCAGGCCGATGCGCACCCGCACCGGCACCATGCCCTCGCCGATGAAGGGCGCCACGCTGAAGGCGGCCATCAGCCGGCAGAACGGCCACCAGAAGGCCGGGATCAGGTCCAGCAGCTGGGCGTAG
The DNA here is from genome assembly GCF_057418835.1 of Chromobacterium sp. HL1. Lineage (NCBI taxonomy): Bacteria > Pseudomonadati > Pseudomonadota > Betaproteobacteria > Neisseriales > Chromobacteriaceae > Chromobacterium > Chromobacterium sp. HL1. The sequence goes on along the minus strand of NZ_CP162399.1, from coordinate 3,266,971 downwards.
AGGCCGGTCACGGCTATCCGACCAGACCGGCGGCGCGCTGGAACATCGCCACGCAGAAATCCATCAGGAAGCCGGTGATCCAGTGGCCGGCGATGGCGATGGTGAGCAAGGTCACCAGCAGCCGCGGCAGGAAGGACAGCGTCTGCTCGTTGATCTGGGTGGCGGCCTGGATCAGGCTGACGATGACGCCGACGATCAGGCTGGGCAGGATCAGCAACACCACCAGGGTGACGACGACGCGCAGGCTGTCGTTGACGATGTCGACGGCAATGTCGGGAGTGAGCATAAACGCCTGTTAGTTAGTCAAGATGATCAATGAGCCGCGGAAGCGTAAAAAACTTTTTTAGCCACGGAAGCACACGGAAAAACACGGAAAATTCAAAATCAATGACTCCATGCCTGTGTTGTGTACGCCTTATGTTCGGCGCTTCGAAAAGCGCTATTTCCGTATGCCTCGGCGGATATCCATGACAAAGAATTTTGTGTTTTTCTGAATTTTTCCGTGTCTTCCGTGTGCTTCCGTGGCAAAAAATTTGTGCTCAATTCAATAAGCCTGTATCGAGGTGACCAGGGTGTTCACCGTCAGCGACCAGCCGTCCACCAGCACGAACAGCAGCAGCTTGAGCGGCAGCGAAATCACCAGCGGCGACAGCATCATCATGCCCATCGCCATCAGCACGCTGGACACCACTAGGTCTATCACCAGGAAGGGGATGAACAGCATGCAGCCGATCTGGAACGCGGTCTTCAACTCCGACAGCACGAAGGCGGCCAGCTTGACCGCGAAGGCGTGGTCCTGCGGATTGCTGATCTTTTCCTCGCCGGACAGCCTGGCGATCTGCGCCAGCGCGGTCTTGCTGGTTTGCGCCAGCATGAAGCGGCTGATCGGCTTCTGCGCGATCTCCAGCGCCTGCTGCATGGTGATCTTGTCCTGATCGAAGGGCTGCAAGGCATGGTTCCACACCTCCAGGCCCACCGGCCGCATCACCAGCAGGGTCAGGATCAGGGACACGCCGGTGACGATGCGGTTGGGCAGGCCCTGCTGCAGGCCCAGCGCCTGGCGCAGCAGGGACAGCACGATGATGAAGCGGGTGAAGCTGGTCATCATCAGCACCAGCACGGGCAAGAGCCCGAGCAAGGTCATCAGGATCAGGATCTGAGTCTTGATGGTGAAATCCACCGGCGTGCCGCCGGCGTTGGCCGACAGCAGCTTCAGCGGCTCGGCCTGACAGGCGGCGGCCAGCGCCCAAAGCCCCGTAGCGATGAGGCCGGGTCGCAGCAGGGGGCGCAACTTCTTCAAGAGTCCCATCAGGCCAGGCTGTCCAGTTCCAGATCGTTCAGCTCCACCACCCGCAGGCCGTAGTTCTCGCCGGCCACCACCACCTCGCCGCGTCCGATCACCGTGCCGTTGACCTTGATGTCCAGCGGTTCGCCGGCCAGCTTGTCCAGCTCCACCACCGAGCCGTTTTCGATATTGACCAGATCGGCCAGCGAGATGTCGGCGCCGCCCACTTCCAGCGTCAGCCGGACCGGGATCTTGCGCAGGAACTGGGTCATGTCGCGTTGCGGCCGGCGCGCCGCGGCGTCGTCCGCCGGCTTGGCGTCCGCGTCGTTCTGGCCGTCCAGGCCGTCCAGCACGCCGCCCAGGTCGAAATCGTCGTTCAAGTCCATGCTAATCCTTGCTTGTTCTGTGTTTGTGGAGTCATTCGCTGGCGACAAAGCCGGTCAGGCACAGCTTGCCGTGCTGCTCGGCCACTTCGGCGTCGAACAGCCGCGAAGCGCCGACCAGCACTTCGCTCCTGGCCTGCAGCGTCACCGGCAGCACGCTGCCGGGGCGCAGGTCCATGATGTCGCCCAGCGCCATTTCGCGATCCAGCAGCCGCGCTTGCAGCCGCACCCGCAGCCGGTCGCGGAAGGTGTCCGCCGGCGCGGCCTGGGCGTCGGCGCTGTCGCGGCGGCCGGACAGGTTTTTCAGCAGCCGTTCGAAGCAGGCGGCGTCCAGTTGCAGGCGCAGCGCGCCGACGGCGTGCTCGCCGTCGCCGATGTCCAGGCGTATCTCCCAGACCCCGGTGCCGGGCGGCACGAAGGGCAGCAGCGCGCAGTCGGCCGGGCCGGGCGGCAGGCCGCCGGCCTGGCGGTCCAGGCGCAAAACGCATTGCAGCAGCCGCGGCAGCAGCCGTTCCGCCAGGCTGCGCGCCAGCCGGCGTTCGGTTTCGGTCTCCGCCGGCGCGGCGGCGTCGGCGTCCGGCTGCGCCGTCGGCGCGCCGAAGCGGTAGTCCAGCAAGCGCAGCAGCAGCGGTCGTTCGATATGGCTGCCCAGCTGGCAGCCGTCCAGCGCGTGCCACAGCCAGCGGCGCTCGTCGGCGGCCGGTTGCGCCTGTTCCAGCGCGCGGATGTGGAAACGCGCGTGGTAGCGGCGGTTCAATTCTTGCTGCAGGAAATCCGCCAGCTCTTCTTGCAGGGCTTTGCCGAAGACGGGCAGCAGATGGAACGGTCGTCCCAGCGTGCGCAGGTCGAGAGCCGGCAATTGGGCGCCGTCATGCTGCGAAATGATTCTGGCTCTTGGCATCTCGATTCTCGGTGAAGGCGTGGGCTTGGCGCCGCCGGCGCGCCCGGCCGGCGCGCGCGGGCGACGGCAGGGGCGCGGCGCTTAAACCGCGGCGTCCTGGTGTTCATCAAGGCCGGCCCGCCCTCTGCGGCGCTGGAGGCGAACTGTACTAGAAGGTACTAAATTCGCGGCTCGCGGACGGAGGCAAACGGCAGGCTAAACCTTATGGAGTGTGCATCTTACTGGCTGCCGCCGTTGGGTAAAGGGGGAAAATTCACGTCAGAGTTTGTGAAAATTCACGGCTGTTGGTTTAAGCATAAAGTTTAAAATCGCCGCTCGTATCCTGGCGTCAGGATGATGGCATGGTTACAAGTCCTCATCTCGGGGCTGCCGCTTCGATACGCTCGCCGCCGCGCGGCGGGCCGCAGACGTGAAACCGGCCTTGATTGGCCACTCAATAATAACGGGCACCGCCCGACAAGGATTTCCGATGGCGACCAACCTGGGTTTGATGATTCATGCCGACCGCAAGCAAATGCTCGGCGAAATGGCCGGGATGGCGCGCGGCGCGCCGATTGCGCCGCCGCAACACAGCGAAGAGCCGGCCTCCGCCGCCAGCTTCTCCGACGCCATGGGCGCCGCCGTCCGCGATGTGGACGCGCAGAACCGCGCCGCCTCCGAAAAAATGGCCGATGTGGACAGCGGCAAGAGCGACGACCTGGTCGGCGCCATGCTGATGAGCCAGGAAGCCAGCCTGTCGTTCTCCATGCTGATGCAAGTGCGCAATAAGGTGGTGGGCGCCGTGGACGACTTGATCAAGATGCAGCTGTAAGCCGCGAGGACCATGCCCGTGTTGAATCGTTTCCGCAGCGGCGTCGCGGCCGTGCAAACCCGTCTGGGCGGCCGTTGGCCCGTTTCCGGACCCTCCCTGCGCCTGGCGCTGCCCATCGTCGCGCTGGCCATCGGCCTCACCGTGATGATCAGCCTGTGGCTGTGGCGCGACGACGCCAGCTACAAGCCGGTGTTCGGCGCCCAGGAAAAAGTGGTGGCCGCCGACATGATGGCGGTGTTGGACGCCGAGAAAATCCCTTATCGCATCCATCCGCAAACCGGCCAGGTGCTGGTGCCGGACAGCCAGCTGGGCCGCGTGCGCATGCAGCTGGCGGCCAAGGGCGTGGTGGCGCAGCTGCCGTCCGGCCTGGAGCTGCTGGACAAGAACGACCCGCTGGGCGTCAGCCAGTTCGTCCAGGATGTGCGCTTCCGCCGCGGCCTGGAAGGCGAGCTGGTGCAAAGCATTCTGGCGCTGGAGCCGGTGTCCGCCGCGCGCGTGCATCTGTCGCTGCCGCGCGCCACGTCTTTTGTCGGCGCCGTCAACGACAAGGGCTCCGCCTCGGTGGTGGTCACCCTCAAGCCCGGCCAGCAACTGAGCAACGAGCAAGTGGCCGCGGTGATCAAGCTGGTGGCCGGCAGCGTGTCCACGCTGTCGCCGTCCCAGGTCACCCTGGTGGACCAGGCCGGCAATCTGCTGTCCTCGCGCGTGGACCTGAGCGACGACGGGGTGTTGGGCGGCAATGAGAGCGACGCCGCGCGCCGCTTCCGCGAGGAAGCGCTGCAAAACGTCCGCGATCTGCTGACCCCGGTGCTGGGCAAGGACAATTTCAAGGTCAGCGTCACCGCCGACGTGGACAACGACCGCGTCGAGGAAACCCGCGAGAAATACGGCGAGGCGCCCAAGGTCACCAACGAGGCCTCGCGCGAGGAAACCTCCACCGAGAAAATGGCGCTGGGCGTGCCCGGCTCGCTGAGCAACCGCCCGGTCAACACCGACGCCTCCGGCCCAGCTTCGGAAAAAGCCGGCAACAGCAAGAACGCCGTCACCCGCCAATACGCCTACGACCGCAGCGTCACCCAGATCAAGAAGGCGCGCGGCACGCTGCGCCGCCTCAGCGTGGCCGTGGTGCTGAACCAGGCCGCCGCGCCGGCCAAGGGCGGCTGGAAGCCGGCCGAACTGGCCAATGTCGACAAGGTGCTGCGCAACGGCCTGGGCATACACGCCGAGCGCGGCGACACCCTGGCGGTGTCCACGCTCAACTTCTCCGCGCTGTCCGAGCCGGAACCGATCTGGATGCAGCAGGACACCTGGTTCGAAGCCGCGCGCTGGGCCGTTTACGCCTTCGGCCTGCTGCTGGCCTACCTGCTGCTGGCGCGTCCGCTGCTGAAGATGCTGCGCCAGCTGACCGATCGTCAGCTGCGCGAATACCAGCAGCCGGAAGCGCTGGAACTGAAACCCGATCCGCTGATGGACGGCGCCGACCTGCGCGCCGCGCGCCAGGCGCAGCTGTCCTCCGCGCCGCAGCCGGCGGCCTTGGCCGCGGCCGGCGCCGGCGCCAGCCCAGTGGTGCCGCTGCTGGAAAATTACGATCTGCCGCCGGCCGGCTCCAGCGTCGACGTCTTGGTCGACCACCTGAAGGGCCTGGCCGCCAAAGAGCCGGAACGCGTCGCCGAAGTCGTCAAACAATGGGTGCAGAAAAATGGACGAAACCAATAACGCCGTAGCGCCGGCCCTGCCGCCGGCCGCCGCCGCGCCCGCCGCCGAAGCGATGAACACCATCGAGCAGGCCGCCGTGCTCTTGCTGTGCATGGGCGAGGAGCCCGCCGCCGCCGTGCTGCGCTGCCTGAGCCGCGAAGAACTGCTGCAAGTGACCCAGGCGATGTCAGGCATGAGCGGCATCAAGGTGGACGCGGTCAAGACCACGATTCAGAAATTCTTCGACGAATACCGCGAGCAGAGCGGGGTGCACGGCGCCAGCCGCGCCTTCCTCAAGCGCTCGCTGGATCTGGCGCTGGGCAGCGACATCGCCAACAGCGTACTGGACACCATTTACGGCGACGCCATCCGTCCCAAGATGGCGCGGCTGCAATGGGTGTCGCCGCAATGGCTGGCGGACCGCATCGCCGGCGAACACGTGCGCATGCAGGCGGTGTTCCTCGCCTTCCTGCCGCCGGCCTTGGCCGGCCAGGTGGTGGACGCGCTGCCGGCGGACAGCCGCGACAGCGTGCTGGTCAACGTGGCCCGGCTCAAGGACGTGGACCGCGAGCTCCTGGAAGAGCTGGAAGAACTGGTCAACCGCTGTCTGGAAAGCCTGCACACCCAGAGCACCGCGGTGGAAGGCATGCAGCAGACCGCCGACATCCTCAACCGCCTGCCGGGCGACCGCCAGCGCATGATGGAACTGCTGCGCGCCCACGATCCGGACATCGTCGAGGAAATCGAAACCCGCATGTACGACTTCTTCATCCTGTCGCGTCAGACCGAGGCCGTGCTGATGCGCATCAGCGAAGACATTCCGCTGGAGCAATGGGCGATCGCGCTCAAGGGCGCGGAGCCGGCGGTGCGCGAGGCCATCGTCCAGACCATGCCGCGCCGTCAGGCGCAAAACTTCGACGCGATGATGCGCCGCTCCGGCCCGGTGCCGCTGAGCCGCGTGGAAGAAGTGCGCGCCGACATCATGGCTCAGGTCAAACAGCTGGCCCAGGCCGGCGAAATCGACCTGCAGCTGTTCCCAGAGGAAGTGGTCGAGTGAAGGCCTGGCGCCCCTTCCGCTTCCCGCCGCTGATCCACAGCGCGCTGGACCTGCCGCTGAACGCGCAGGACTCCGCCCAGATCCAGGCCTCCGCCGCCGACGGCTTCCGTCAGGGCATGGACGCCGGTTACAACGAAGGCCTGGCCAGCGGGGAAGCCGCCGGCCGAGAGGCCGGCTACGCCGCGGGCCTGGAGCAGGGCCGCCAGGAAGGGCAGGCGGCCGCGCGCCGCGAAGCCCTGGCCGAGCTGGCCGACCTGGGCCGGCCGCTGGAGGCCGCGCTGGCCGAACTGCGCCGCGTCAGCGAGGAATACCAGGCGGCGATGCGCGACGAGGTGGTGGAACTGGTGGCCAAGGTGGCGCGCCAGGTGATCCGCTGCGAATTGGCGCTCAAGCCGGTGCAGATCCTGGACCTGGTGGACGAAACCCTGGCCGCGCTGCCGCCGGGCCAATACCAGCAGGACGAGGTGGAAATCCTGCTCAACGCCGAAGAATGCCAGCGCATCCGCGAACTGGCGCCGGAGCGCGCCGCGCGCTGGCGCCTGGTGGCCGACGCGCAGCTGCCGCACGGCGAATGCCGGATCCGCACGCCGGAGTCCGAGGCCGACGCCGGCTGTCAGCAGCGGCTGGAGGCCTGCATCGCCACCGTGCGCGAACAACTGCAACACGACGCCGACGAGCCGGCGGCGGCCGAGGCGGAGGCTTAAGCCATGCTGCGCCAGGCGTTGGGACGGCTGGAACTGCCCGAGGTGCCGGTGGCCACCGTCAGCGGCCGCCTGGTGGGCGCGTCCGGCCTGCTGCTGGAAAGCGTGGGCTGTCCGCTGGAAACCGGCCAGCGCTGCGTGATCGAAACCACCGGCGGCGGCTGGCTGCAAGCCCAGGTGGTGGGCTTCAAGCGCGAAGTCTCCTACCTGATGCCGTTCAAGAAGCCGGTGGGGCTGAGCACCGGCGCGCGGGTGCTGCCCGCCGCCGACGGCGGCGGCCTGATGATAGGCCCGTCCTGGCTGGGCCGCATCGTCAACGGCCTGGGCGAGCCGCTGGACGGCCTGGGCCGTCTTGGCGGCGAACAGCCGCTGGCCGCCCACCCGCCGCAAGTCAATCCCTTGAAAAAACAGCCGGTGTCCGCGCCGCTGGACGTGGGCGTGCGCGCGATCAACAGCCTGCTCACCATAGGCCGCGGCCAGCGCGTCGGTCTGTTCGCCGGTTCCGGCGTCGGCAAAAGCGTGTTGCTGGGCATGATCACCCGCCACACCGAAGCCGACGTGGTGGTGGTGGGGCTGATCGGCGAGCGCGGCCGCGAAGTGCGGGAGTTCGTCGAGCACTCGCTGGGCGAGGCCGGCCTGGCCAAGGCGGTGCTGGTGGTGGCGCCGGCCGACGAATCGCCGCTGATGCGGCTGAAGGCCACCGAACTGACCCACACCATCGCCGCCCATTTCCGCGACCAGGGCCGCAATGTGCTGCTGCTGGTGGATTCGCTGACCCGCTACGCGATGGCTCAGCGCGAAGTGGCGCTGGCGCTGGGCGAACCGCCGGCCACCCGCGGTTATCCGCCGTCGGTGTTCGGTCTCCTGCCCTCGCTGGCGGAGAGCGCGGGCAACGGCGAGGGCGGCGCCGGCAGCATGAGCGCCATCTACACCGTGCTGGCCGAAGGCGACGATCAGCAAGACCCGGTGGTGGACACCGCGCGCGCCATCCTGGACGGCCACATCGTGCTGTCGCGGGAACTGGCCGAGCGCGGCCATTATCCGGCCATCGACATCGGCCGCTCGGTCAGCCGCTGCATGAGCCAGCTGACCGCGGCGGAACACGCGGAGGCGGCGCGCGGCGCGCGCGGCGCCTGGTCCCGTTACCAGGAAGTGCGCAGCCTGATCCCCTTGGGCGGCTATGTCGCCGGCGCCGACGCGGACACCGACCGCGCGGTGCGGCTGATGCCCAGGCTGGAAGCCTTTTTGCGCCAGGGCGCGGCCGAGGCCGCGAGCTATGAAGACAGCCGCAACGGTTTGATGGAGATGATCGCGACATGAGCCAGCCCGAAGACGTGCGCCGCCTGGGCCTGATGGTCCAATTGCGGCAGCAGGACGTGGACCGCTTGCAAAGCGAGGTGGAAGGCAAGCGCCAGCTGCAGGAACGCTACCGCCGCAACATCTTGCGCATGGGCGAGCTCTGCGGCCAGAGCGGCGCCAGCGCCGACGCCGGCCACCCGGCTTTGGCGCGCAACTGCGCGGACTACAAGGGCGCGCTGCTGGGCCTGATGGCCTCGCAGCAGCAGGATCTGCAACTGGCCGAGGCGGACGCCGCGGTCAGCCAGCGCGCGCTGCTGCAAGCCAGCCTGCGCCGCGAAGTGATGGTCCAGGTGCGCGACCAGGCGGCGGAAAGCCTGCTGCGCCTGCGGCTGAAGAAAGAACAGAAGCAAACCGACGAACTGGCCGGGCAAGCCTGGCTGCGCGGAGCGTGATTATTCACGGCGGCTCAAGAAAAGCCGGCCGGCGGTCGCAAGGGATCGTCATTAGCGTCGATCTCAATACCGGCGATCTCATCTCGGCGCGCCGACCGCGCTCCGGCCCGCGTACAGCGAAAGGATTCTAAATGGCTATCGATTTCAGCAAGACCCCGCCCTCGGCGCTGGCCCAGAACGCCGCCAGCCTGTATCTGCAAGACGCCCAGAACCAGCTGGACAATCAGAGCAAGGCGGCGCAGGCGCGCGGCGACGCGCTGAACAAGCTGCAAAAGGCCTTGCAAGACTACCGCAGCGCGCTGAGTGGCATCACCACCAAGAAGAGCCTGGTGGCGATGAGCGCCAGCATCAGCCAGGAAGGCTTCGGCAGCGTCAGCGCCAAGGGCAACGCTCAGCCGGGCAACTACTCGCTGTTCATCGAACAAGTGGCCACCGCCCATCAGCTGTCCTTCGGCAGCCTGTCCGGCGCCAAGGCCCAGGCCGGCGACAAGATCACCATCCGCCAGGGCAGCGACAGCTTTGAAGTGGACCTCAGCAGCGCGGACCGCGACGGCGACGGCAATTTGTCTCCGTCGGAGCTGGCTTTGGCCATCAACCGCGCCAGCGGCAACAGCGGCAAGGTCAACGCCATGGTGTTGAACAACGGCGGCGCCAGCCAGCTGGTGATGTCCTCCGGCAAGACCGGCGAAAGCGGCGTCGTCACGCTGGACCTGAGCCAGGTCAGCGACGCCGGCCTGAAGAGCGGCCTCGCCAGCCCCAAGGAGCTGACCAAGGGGCAGGACGCCATCGTCTGGCTGGGCAATAAAGACACCGGCGTGCAGATGAAGCAGGCGTCCAACACCTTTGACAGCATTGACGGGGTCAACCTGACCATCAGCAAGGCGATGAAGCCGGGCGATACCCCGCTGCAATTGTCGGTGTCGCGCAACGAGGCCGACACCGTCGGCAATGTGCAAGGCTTCGTCGACAGCTACAACAAGCTGGCCAGCGCCATCTCCGATCTGTCCGCTCCGGGCAAGGAAGGCAAGACCGGCGGCCCCTTCGCCAGTGACTCCGGCATCCGCAGCCTGAAAGACGGCATCAACGGCCTGCTGCGTCAGGAATACGACGGCATCACCTTGAACCAGCTGGGCATCAAGGCCAACCGCGACGGCACCCTGAGCCTGGACAGCAAGAAGCTGAACGACACCCTGAAGGACAAGCCGGACGCGCTGGACCGTTTCGTCAACGGCGACAACAAGAACGGCGTGGTCAAGCAAAGCAGCGACTACCTGGACAAATGGCTGAACGGCAGCAGCGGCCTGCTCAAGCTGCGCAAGGATTCCGAATCCCGCATCCAGAAAGATCTGGATAGCCGCCAGCTGCGGCTGAAGACCCAGTACGACCAGAGCTATAAGCGCTACCTGACGCAGTTCACCCAGCTGCAGAAGATGCAGGAAGACATGCAGAAGACTCTGGGCATGCTGTCCTTCTGAATCCAGCCCGGGTTTGCTTGGCCGCACAGAATTCGGCGGGAGGGATTCCCTCCCGCCTATTGAATTAGAACAGGAGCACGACAACGTGGAATACGACGCCTACCGCAGCTATCACGCGGTCAATCTGGAAGCGCAGACCCACGCCGCCTCGCCGGTGCAATTGGTGCTGGTGCTGTTCGACGGCCTGCTGGAAGAAATGGCGCGCGCGCGCGGCCATCTGGAAAACCAGCGCTACGAGCAAAAGGGCGAGAGCATCAGCAAGTGCATCAACATCCTCAACGGCCTGTCCAGCGCGCTGGACTTCGATTCCGGCGGCGAGGTGGTCACCAATCTGGCGCGGCTTTACGACTACTGCGCCTACCGGCTCTACCACGCCAGCGTCAATCTGGACGTGGCGGCGCTGGACGAGGCGGAACAGCTGCTGATCAAGCTCAAGGGCGGCTGGATAGGCGTGCGGGACCAGCATGAAGCCGCCTGATCCGGCCGCGCTGGAAGCCGCCATCCGCCGCGCCTGCGCCGAGCGCGACTGGGAGCGCCTGGCCGCGCTGGACCAACTCTTGGCCGAGCTGCTGCGCACCCAGCCTCAGGCGCTGGACGCCGCCGCGCGCGCCGCTCTGCGCGCCGCCTACCGCGACGCGCTGGAAGTCTGCCGCGCCGACTCCGCGGAACTACAAGACAAAATCGCCGCGCTGAGCCATCAGCGCGACGCGCAAATCGCCTACGCCGAAGTCAGCGACTGGAATCAAGCATGAACGTATCCTTGCCCCCCAATCTTCTCGCCGGCGGCGCGTCAACGCCCGCCGACGCCGCGCCGGCCGATCCCCTGCTGGACCCGAACGCGGCGGCGCCGGCGTCCGGCGGCGACTTCGCCAGCGCCTTGCTGGCCAGCCTGATGGACGGGCAGAACGCCGCGCCGGCGGCGGACGCAGACGCAGACGCCGAGGCCCCCGCGGGCGACGAGGCCAAGGCCGGGACGCCGGCGGCGCAGCCGCTCGCCCTGGCCGCGCCGCCGTTGCCGGCGACGCCGGCCATGCCGCAGCCGCTGGCTCCGACGTCGCAGGCCGGCGCGCCGGCGCAGCCCGGGATGGACGCGGCCGCGCTTGTCGCCAGCGCCGCGACGCCGCGCCGGAGCGCCGAGGCGGCGCTGCCGGCGGACGCGCTGTCCGCCGCGCTCAACACCCTGGCGCCGTTGCCGGCCAAGCCGGCCGCGGCCGGCGAGGCTCAGGCCGGCCGCGAAACGCCGGCGCCGGCGCAAGCCGCCGCGCCCTTATTGGCCGCCATCGCGCCGCAGCCGCAGGACAAGGCCGGCGCGCCGCTGCCGGAATGGGCGCCGATCAAGCTGCCCGCGGAACAAGCGGCCAAATGGGGCGACAAGCTCAGCGCCGCGCTGGGCGAGCGCCTGCAAGTGCAAAGCAGCCACGGCATGGACCGCGCGCTGATCCGGCTGGACCCGCCCTCGCTGGGCTCGCTGGAAATCTCCATCCGCCACGAAGCCGGCGCGCTGCAAGTGCAACTGACCGCCTCGCACGGCGAAGTGGTGCGCCAGTTGCAAGCCATCGGCGACGCGCTGCGCCAGGACCTGTCCAACCGCCAATACACCCAGGTGGCGGTGGAGGTGCGCGAAGGCGCGCCGGGGCAGGGCGGCCAGCAGCGTCAGGAACGCCAGGGGCAACAGCAGCCGCAACGCGCGCCGGGACGGGCGCTGGCGGAAGCGGGGCAGGGTGATGGACAAGGCTTCTGGCTGGGCCAGGGCTGAGCAGCGGAAGCACAAGAATGAATCGAAACATCGTAGTGATTTTGATCGTGGCCATCGTGACGGCGCTGGCCGCAGGCGGCGGCGCCTGGTGGTGGCTGAGTTCGCGCGCGCCGCAGGCCGCGGAAGCGCCCAAGCCGGCGGCGGCGCTGGACGCGCGCTTCGTCAGCATGGACAAGGTGATCGTGATGCTGCGCGGCGGGGAATCCGCCACCCGCTTCATGGCGGTGGACCTGGTGTTCCGCAGCAATGAAAAGCAGGAGGCCGAGGTCAAGTCCCAGCTGCCCTTCCTGAAGAGCATCGCCGTGCGCGCGCTGTCGGAGCTGCCGGCGGACAAGGCGCTGACGATGAGCATAGACGACTACCAGCGCTTGCTGGCCAAGGCCTATGCCGGCGGTTTTCTGCGCGAGCGACGCGACGCGCCGTTCAGCGAGGTGATGGTCAGCAAATTGATCATCGAGTAAGCCGCCATGTACGCCAGTTACGCCGAAGCCCCGGCCAGCGCCGGCGGCGAAGCCGAGGCGCTGCGTCAGTACGCCCATCTGGTCAAGCGGGTGGCGCGCCAGCTGTCGTCTCAGGCCGGCGGCGTGTTCGACCGCGAAGACATGGAGCAGGTGGGGCTGATGGCCTTGCTGGAAAGCCTGCGCCGCTACGGCGAGCCGGACGACAAGTTCGCCGGCTTCGCCATTTTGCGCATTCGCGGCGCCATCCTGGACGAATTGCGCCGGCTGGACTGGCGGCCGCGCTCGGTGCGCCAGGAAGCCCACCGCGTGCGCGACGGCCTGCGCCTGCTCAGCCGCAAGCTGGGGCGCGAACCCAGCGAAGCCGAGGCGATGCAGCTGCTGGGCCTCAGCGCCGAGGCCTATCAGGAGGCGCTGCTGGCCGACAACGCGGAAGCGCTGTCCAGCTTCGACGAACTGATGGCCCAGGGCCTGGAGCCGGCGGCGGAAGACAATCCGGAACAGCGGCTGGCGCTGAAAAGCGCCTTGACCGTGGCCTTGCAGGCGCTGAACCCGCGCGAACAGCAAGTGATCCAGCTGTATTACGAATTTGAACTGAGTCTCAAGGAGATCGCGGCGGTGCTGGCGCTGACCGAAGCGCGCGTCTGCCAGATCAACAAGAGCGCTCTCAAAAAAATGCAGGCCTGCCTACAAGCGGCCTGAGCCCGAGGAAAGAAAACATGCAGCAATTATTCGGCATTCTGATCGTGCTGGTTTGTGTCTTTGGCGGCTTCATGCTGCATGGCGGCATCCTGTCCGTGATCTGGCAGCCGGTGGAGCTGCTGATCATCTGCGGCGCCGCCGTCGGCGCCATCGTGCTGGGCAACCCGCAGCACGTGCTGACGGAAATGGGCGGCCAGATCAAGCGCGTCGGCATGCGCAAGAAGTACGACGCGGAATTTCAGCGCCAGCTGCTGCTGCTGATGTACGAACTGCTGATCACCGCCAGCCAGGGCCTGAAGGCGCTGGACGAACACGTGGAGGCCCCGCGTCAGAGCGCCTTGTTCAACCGCTACCCGCTGGTGCTGGAAGAACCCAAGCTGCTGGCCTTCATCGTCGACAACTTCCGCCTGATGGCCATGGGCAAGATCAGCGCCCATGAACTGGAGGGCGTGCTGGACCAGGAGTTGGACGCCATTCACGAAGAATTGAACCAGCCGTCCAAATCGCTGCACAAGATCGCCGAGGCGATGCCGGGCTTCGGCATTCTGGCCGCGGTGCTGGGCATCGTGATGGCGATGAACAGCGTCAGCCAGGGCGCCACCGCCGGCGAGATCAGCGAGAAAGTGGCCGCCGCCATGGTGGGCACCTTCATCGGCATCTTCTTCTGCTACGGCGTGCTGGACCCGCTGTCCAATATGATGCACCAGCTGGTCAAGCAGGAGCTGTCCAACTACGAATCGGTGAAAGTGGTGTTGACCACCCATGTGTCCGGCAAGCCGCCGCTGCTGGCCATCGACGCCGGCCGCCGCCTGGTGCAGCTGAACACCAAGCCCAGCTTCTCCCAGCTGGAAACCTGGATCAACGCGCTGGAAGGCGTGAACTGAGCGGATGGCCGGCATGGCGAATAAACCCAATCGCGAGCATGAAGCCGCGGTGATCAAGAAGGTGTCGCGTCGTCAGGATTCCGAAGGACACGGCGGCGCGTGGAAAGTGGCGTTCGCCGACTTCGTGCTGGCGCTGATGTGCTTGTTCCTGGTGCTATGGGTGCTGGCCGCGCGCGACCAGGAAAACCTGCAGCAATTGCTGACCGCCGGCGGCGGCAGCCCGCTGAAGGCCGGCGGCTCGCGCAGCATCGAGCATACCGGCACCCCGCCGGGCAGCCTGATCCCGCGCGATCCGATTCCGGGCCAGCCCACCACCACCAAGGCCGACTCCCTGCTGCAGGAGAGCAACAAGGTGGCCAAGAAAACCTTCGACGGACAGGGCCAGCGCAGCCTGGACAGCGTGGCGGATCTGGAAAAGCTGGCCGGCCTGCTGGCCAAGATGAGCCGCGACGCCGGCCTGGCCAGCAATCTGCAGACCGTGGTCACGCCTTACGGCTTGCGGGTGATGCTGCACGACACCGACAACCAGGGCATGTTCGAGCGCGGCAGCGCCATCGTCGAGCCGCGCTTCAAGCGGCTGTTGCACGATATGGGCGAGATGTTCGGCCATATCGACAATCAATTGCTGATTGTCGGACACACTGACGCCGCGCAATACCGGACCGCCGGCTTCGGTTCGTTTTCGAACTGGGGCCTGTCCAGCAACCGCGCGATGGCGGCGCGGCTGCATCTGCTGGAAGGCGGCATGAACGCCGCCGGCATTTTGCAAGTGGTGGGCATGGCGGACCGGGCGCCGCTGGACGCCGAGCACCCGCTGGCCGCCTACAACCGCCGCATCGAGCTCTTGGTGATGACCAGCAAGCAGGCGCAGGCGGTGGTGGCCATGTTCGGACCGCCGGGGCAGAGCGGCAATCGCGAGACCAGTGTTGTAAGTTCGCCACTACAGAAATCCGATCTGGATAGCGCGCTGCAAGATGGCCTAACTCCCCGCTGAACTTTTATTTTTTTGGGTTCAAAACAAAAGCCTGATTCGTTTCAGGCTTTTTTTATGTGTGTTTTTTCACACTTTTGTTAACCGCTAATATTATAATCCGCACCTGATTAATAAAAATCCGAGCGAAAGACTCGGATGATGTTGACAAAAAAAGACGCCAAAAGGCGGCAAACATCTGCGGGAAAGTCGATTCAATCGCAAGACTATCGGGGACGACGTGGTCATGAATGAAAACCACAATATCAAAGCCTTGTTAAGAGGCACACATCTGTTCGGACATCTGGACAACGACAAACTGGACAAAGCGCTGGAACTGGCCGAAAGCCGCCGCCTGAACAAGGGCGAGGTGCTGTACAACGAGGGCGATAGCGCCAACGAGGTCTATCTGCTGGCCAGCGGTTGCATGCAAGTCTTTGTTTCGGATGGACTCAGCAAGAAATACATTCTGCAAATCTGCGCTTCCGGGGAGCTGATCGGCATGGTCGGCTTCATCGACAGCGGCGAGCGCAGCTCCAATTGCGCGGCGGACGAGGACAGCCACCTGCTGGTGTTCAGCCGCGACAGCCTGATGCAGTTGTTCGATACCGAAGACGGCCTGCCGCACAGCCCGGAGGCCCGCACCCGCATCATGTGCCATCTGGTGCAAGTGGTGCGCCGCATGTCCACCAAGGCCAAGAACCTGGCGCTGATGGACGTGTACGGCCGCGTGCGCATCCTGATCAATCAAATGCTGGAAGAGCAGGACGGCGAGGAAATGGTGCTGAAAAAGCAGCTGACCCAGCAGGAAATCGCCGACCAGATCGGCTCCTCCCGCGAGATGGTGGCGCGCATCCTGAAGGAGCTGGTGTTCGGCCGCTATATCCGTCTGGAAAACCGGCGCATTGTCGTTCTGAAAATGTTACCGGTAAATTTTTAAGTTTTTTTTCAGACTGTCGCCTTGAAAGGGTAAGGGCGGGCCGCAGGGCCCGCTCCGAGCGGCCGCGCCGCTCGCACAGCCTAACCAGACGGATTCCAAACTATGCAAATCAATTCGACCTCGTCGCAACGCCGCGAACTGGCGGTCGGCGGCCAGAGCGCCGCCGCGGAAACGCCGGCCCGCGCGCCCGCCGCCGCCGTCGCGCCCGCCGCGAGCCAGGACATGGCGCCGGCGGTGGCGGAACTGCGCGCGCTGCCGGACATCGACATGAAGCGGGTGGAAGAAGTGCGCGCCGCCTTGGCGCGCGGCGAAGTGCGCTTCGACGCCGCCCGCCTGGCCGATCTGGTGGAGCAATACCACCGGAGCCGCTGAATGAATCGCGAGCAAGCCTTCAAACAACTGCTGGCCACCGTGCAGCAGGATCTGCAAGGCTACGGCCGCTTGGAGCAACTGCTGGAACAGCAGTTCGCCGCCGCGCTGGCGCATCAGGCCGACGAGCTGCGGCAGTTGGGGGCCGACATCGTCGCCCAATGCGACGCCTTGCAGGCCAGCCGCGACCAGCGCCTGCAACTGGCCGGCCAATTGCTGGGCCGCGGCCGCGCCGCCTCGATGGACGCGGTGCTCAAGCTTTTGCCCGCCGCCGCGGAACAAGCCTGCCGCCAGCGCTGGAACGCGCTGGTGGAGCAGATCCGTTTGTGCCAGACCCTGAACCTGCGCAACGGCCAGCTGCTGCAACAGCAGCAGGACCTGATGAACCGCGTGCTGAATGGAGACAGCGATGTTTACTGTGCGCAATGACATCGGCGCCGGGCCGGACTTCGGCGCCGACGCCATCGCCTTGCCGTTGATCGGCCAGGGCGGCGGGGACGGCGAGCGTTTCGCCGACCAATGGAGCGGTCAGCTGCGCAGCGAAGTGCGCGACTTCATCGAAAACGGCTCGGAGAGCTGGCCCAGCCTGTCGCCGGAAGGCGCTTGGGCGCGTCAGCGCGTCCAGGACGCCACCCTGGGCGGCAGCATGCCCTACGGCGCGGACCAGCAGGCCTTTCTCGACAGCATCGCGCCCTACGCGCAACAGGCCGCCGCCAAACTGGGCGTGGCGCCGGAATTGGTGGCCGCTCACGCGGCGCTGGAGTCCGGCTGGGGCCAGCGTCCGCTGACCCGCGCCGACGGCGGCAGCAACCACAATCTGTTCGGCATCAAGGCCGGCAAGGGCTGGCAGGGCGAAGTCAGCCGCGCCTTGACCACCGAGCATGTGGACGGCCGCGACGTGAAGCGGACGGAAAGCTTCCGCGCCTACTCCGGCCTGCAAGACGCCTTCGCCGATTACGCGCAGCTGCTGGCCGGCAATCCGCGTTATCGCGGCGCGCTGGGCGTGGGCGGCAACGCCCAGGCCTTCGCTCAGGCGCTGGCGCAGGGCGGCTACGCCACCGATCCGGGCTATGCGGACAAGCTGCAAAAGGTGGCGGCGGGCATTCAGGCTCGCAGACAGCCTTGAACGCGGACTCACGCGACACAAGCCCTGAAGGCGCTGTCCGCTTCAGGGGTTTTTTATATCCGCCGCGCGCGGCCGCCGGCGCGGCGAATAAGCGTCATTGACGATATTTAATACCAATTCAATGCCAGTTTGAATTTCGGCATTTACTCCAAACGGTTGTTTGAATTAACGCGATTAGGGCGGGCGGATTAAACCCCCTATTATCGAAGCGGTTTAGACTAGAGTATTTATGTCTAAATAAAAAAATCAAAACCAGTAATATTTAAAATCGCCAGACCCAGTTTGCCGGAGCGGCCTGTGAACCGGTGCTTAGCGCCGAAAGACGCCGCTCACGGCGGGCGCGGCGACGCCGGATTCAACAGCGGTTTGGGGTCTTGGAGCCCAGGCCTTGCGGCCGCGGAGGCGGCTCAGGGGGCCGAAGCGGCGCTCGCCGCGCCGTCAGGAAGCGCGGCAGGCATATGGTATCGCCGCAGCGCAGCAGATCGTAAACAGCTTCTAAGGGGAGGGCGGGCCTTTCAGCTCCACGACATTGCCCTCCGGGTCCTGCAAGTACAAGGAGGGGCCGTCGCCCTCGGCGCCGTAGCGCTGGGCGGTTTCCCCGGCGCTGAGGCCGTGGCTTGCGAGGTGGGCGCGTATCGCCTCCTCGTCGAAAGGCTCGACGCGGAAACAGAAGTGATCCAGATTGCGGCCTTCCGCGGCCGGCGCGCGGCCGCCGGCCCGGCCCAGCGGCCCGTCCACCGGCACCAGGTCCAGCAGCGAATGCCCGGCGCGCAACTGCAACAGCCCCAAGTCCTCGCGCCGGCGCTCCACCGTGCAGCCCAGCACCTCGCGGTAAAAGCGCTCCATCTTGGCCAGGTCGCTGACCCGCAGCACGATATGGTCGATCTCCCGAATGGCAATCATGACGTTTCCTTAGTTGCATGGCATTTTGTTTTGTATTTGTCATGATGTGTCCGGCGCGCGGATTTGCAAGCCGATGCCGGAATTGTATTTCTTAATGCCAACGATAGCCTTCGAACAGCTTCTTAGGCCTGTTTGGCGTCCGCCGGCCGCAAGCCCGGTCCGAAGGGCAGCAGCAAGAGCGCGCCGGCCAGGGTCAACAGCCCGGCCGCGGCGCAGAACCAGGCCACCGGTCTTGGCTCGCTGCTCAGGCCCAGCAACAGGGCGGCGGAAAAAATGCCCAGGTTCAGCAAGCTGGCGTGATAGGAATTGAGGGTGCCGCGATAGCGTTCGGACAGGGTGCTCAAGCGGGCGTGGTGCAAGGGCCCGGCGCAGCCGTAGCCGAAGGCCCACAGACAGCCGGCCAGCGCCAGTTGCCACAGCGCGCTCAGGGGCAGCAGGAAGGCCAGGATGCCCAGCGCCGCCGCCAGCGCCGCGGCCGGCAGGGCGGCCTCGCCCAGCCGCCTTTGCAACGGCGGACCGCAGAGATTGCCCGCGATGACCACCAGGCCCAAGCCGCCGGCCAGCAGGCCGCCGCCGGTGGAGCTGAGCGCCAGCTTGCGCGCGGCCACCTCGGCCACCACCGCGCCGAAGCCGGCGACCCAACCCAGCCACAGATAGCTGACGCATAGCCGGCGCCGCGCGCCGGGCGTGCGCCAGGCGCCGGCCAGGGTGGCCAGGAAGCCGCCGCCCGCCGTCAGGCGGCCGCCGTCGGCGCGGAACCAGCGCCGCACCGCGGCCCAGGCCAACAGGCCGGCCGCCGCCAGCGCGTAATAACTGGCCTGCCAGCCGGCGGTGTCCGCCAGCCGTCCGGCCAGCGCCGGCGTCAGCACGAAGGCCAGCATCAGCCCGATGAAGACCTGGCCCAGTCTTTGGCCCAGCTGGGCGCGCGGGGCCAGGTCCGCCACCAGCGCCAGCGCATTGGGCTGGATCACCGCCGCGCACAGCCCGCTCAGCGCGGACAGCGCGACGGCCGCGTTCAGGCCGGGGGCGGAGGGCAGCAGCGCGCAGCACAGGGCGAAGCCGAGCAGGCCCAGTTGCAAGGGCGGCCTGCGGCCAAAGCGGTCGGACAGCGGGCCGGCCAGCAGCGCGAACACGCCGTAGCACAGGCCGTAAGCGGCGGGCAGATAGGCGATGGCGCTGGAGGGCACGCCGAAATGGCGGCCCATCATGGCCATCATCGGGCCGGCCGCCACTTCGGCCGATCCGATGATGAACATGCAGCAGAACAGGGCGGCCAGCTGGCGGCGGCTTATGCCGCCCATGCGCGGCCGGAAGAATCAGAAGAAATGGATCTCAAGCCGGATATCCTCGATATGTTGCCAATCTATGCCGTCCCGGCGGTAGGCGTCCGGATCGTAGACGCCGTCATCGTAAGCGTCGTCGGGGTCTATGGACAAGCCGGCGCAGATGTAGCGGCGCAGATAGTCGTGATCGCTGGGCACGATGGCGGCCTTGCCGCCGCGCGACACGTCGAGGATGTAGTTGATGTCGCCCACCTGATAGCGCTGAATCAGCGCCGCCGCCTGGCCGAAGCCGATGTCGGCCAGCAGATCGGCGGCAAAGCGGTTGGCGCCCACCTCGAAGGACACCCGGTCCTTGCGTTTCTGCTCCGTCATCGGCGGCGGCTGATCCAGGCCGCTGCCCTGGCCGGCGGTTTCGTAATAGTGCAGCGCCGTCTGCACCCCGCGCAGGTCGTAAATATAGTCATAACGCTCGATGTTCTTGCGCCTGGCCGCGCAGATGAAAAAATAATGCCCCAGGCTGTGCAGAATCATGAAGGCGCGGGAAGCCGGGGACACCCCGCGCGCAAAGCGGATGTCGCGTCCCTTGATGATGGTCTTGATATTGAAGGGATGCGCGTCGGTTTCGGAATACTCCAATTGATACAGCTGTCGCAGCTTGGCTTGCAGCTGCTGCAGGTCCCGGGCGGACATCATGGCCAGCACTTTTTCGATCTGAGCGTCGATGTCTTCGACAACCGGGCTGTCCAATACGGCTTGGTCTAGGCTCATGGCGAGACTCCTTCCAAGTTAGGGTCAATCAAAGAGCGAGCCGGACCGCCGCTCGGCCCGTGGGCGCGGCGGCTTGTTGATATGGAGCGGGCATGAAGGCGGATGGCCGCCGCGGCGGCCGTCTTGAAACAGGCGACGGAATGCTTCTGCGGCGGCGGAGCGCTTGTCCTTCCGTATTATGGCCAAGCCCGGCGGAGAAGGCGCCGGCCTAAAGACTAGCTTTCACGCCAGGAGAGCGAGGCAAGGCGAAGACAGCTGAGAACGCGGAATGTACAAGGGGATATGAGCGTTTCGAAGGGGTTTTCAACGCCGTATCGCTGACGCGCAGTAGGCTTTAGAACGGGTTCTAAGTGTTTTCCGGTTTTGCCGGCCCTTGGCCGCGGCGCTATATCGCTAAATAGCAGGCGGCCTGCCCGCCGGTTCAACGGGAAAGGATGGAAGATGAAGGTTTCTGAATTCTTGCAGGATGGTTTCGGCAGCTTTTCCGCCACGCGGCTGGCTTTCCTGCTGTGGGCGCTGGGCGTGCTGCTGGTCTGGGCCTACACCTCGATCCAGAAAGGCTCGCCGTCCTTGCCGATAGACAATTCGGTGATCGTGGTGCTGGGCATTCTGATGACAGGCAAAGTGACGCAAAGCTTCAGCCCCGGCGATAGTCCGCAAATCCAGGCCGCCAACGCGCAGGCCCAGGCCCCCCAGCCTGCGCCCGCCGCGCCGGCCGGCAGCCCGGCCTTGACCGCCTGATCCGCTTCTTCAGCCGTTTGCGCCTTGTCCCGCTCTTGTTCGCAAGACCTTGAGCGGGCCTAGATAGGCTTTCTATTGGCGAGCTATCTTCTAGAATGGAGTGCGGTCTCCCGCTGTACACAATAAAGCGCGGCCGGGTCCACTCGCTTGCAAGCGCGGGGGCCGGCCGCCTCATTCTGGTGCTCGTGATGAATGTGATAACCCCGCCGTCTATCGATCTGCAGGGTTTCAGCCTGCGTCCCATGGAAATGCTGGATATTCCGGACTGGTACGACTATCTGCGCCTGCCCGAGGTGGCGCAGCATCTGCGCTGGGAGCTGCAATCGGCGGCGGATCTGGCGCCGCTGGTGCAGGCCTATCGCTCCGACGAGCCGGGCGCGCCGTTGCGGCTGGCCATCGTGGACGACGAATCGGGGAGTCTGGCCGGTTCGGTTGGTTTCGACGCCGTCTGGCCGGAGGATCGCAAGGCGGAGATCGATTTCGACCTGGCGCCGGCCTATTGGGGGCGCGGGCTGGGGCTGGCCGCCTGCAAGGCGGTCACAGCCTGGGCCTTTGTCGGTTGCGGCTTGTACCGGGTACAGGCGGTGGCGCGCGACGGCAACCGGCGCGCCGAGCAATTGCTGCGCGGCAGCGGTTTTCAATACGAGGGTTTGCTGCGCGGCTATCGCCAGGTGCGCGGCGAGCCGGGCAATTTCAAGATGTTCTCGCGGCTGGTCACCGATCCGGACGCTGAAGCTTGAGCGGCGCGCGAGCGCCCTGGTCACGCCGCCGCAAGGCGGCTTGTTTTTGCGCGGCCCGGCATTTTGGCCACCGGGGGGCGGTAGGTGTTTTTACGGTTTGACATTGGCATGGCCGGCTTTGTAAATAAAGAGTGGAAGAGGAGCGCTGACGGCAAGGACGATGACTCGAGCGGAAAGGTTGCTGCATGTTCAATATGGCGTTGAAACGCAAATTGCGGGATACGGTGGCGGAGCTGCATAAACAGCAGGGCGTGTTGCAGGCGATAGACCGCTCGATGGCGGTGATCGAGTTTTCGCCGGACGGCGTGGTGCGTTCCGCCAACGCCAATTTCGAAGAAGTGATGGGCTACCGCGCCAGCGAGGTGATAGGCCAGCATCACCGGCTGTTTTGTCCGGCCGATTACGTGAGCAGCGCCGAGTACGCCACCTTCTGGAGCCGGCTGAAGCAGGGGCATTTCGTCAGCGACCGCTTCAAGCGAGTGACCAAGGACGGCGAGATCGTGTGGCTGGAGGCCAGTTACAATCCGGTGCGCGACGAAGCCGGCCAGGTGACGGCGGTGGTCAAGTTCGCGCTGGACGTGACCAAGTCGGTGCAAACCGAACTGGAGGCCCGCAACACCATGAAGGCGGTCAGCCGCTCCATGGCGGTGATCGAATTCTCCATCGACGGCATTGTGCTGCGCGCCAACGGCAACTTCCTGAGCACGGTGGGCTACACCGAGCAGGAAATCATCGGCCAGCATCACCGGATCTTCTGTTCTCCCGATTATGTGCACAGCCCGGCCTACGCCGAGCTGTGGCAGCGGCTGAACCAGGGCACCTTCATCGCCGGCAAGTTCGAGCGCCGCGACAAGCAGGGCCGGCCCATCTGGCTGGAGGCCAGCTACAACCCCATCGTCAACGACGAGGGCGAGGTCTACAAAGTGATCAAGTTCGCGCTGGACATCACCGAGGAAGAAGAAGCGGCGCAGCACGACCTGCATCTGGTGAAGGAGGCACACCGCTTGTCCGCCGCGTCCGACGCGGCCTCGTCCGACGGCCTGGCGGTGATCAAGGACACCATAGGCGAGATGAGCCTGATCGCGGACAGCGCCGAGCGCTCGGTCAAGATCATCGAGGATCTGGACTCCAAAACCCTGCGCATCACCTCCATCGTCAACACCATTCACGAGATCGCCGATCAGACCAATCTCTTGGCGCTGAACGCGGCGATCGAGGCGGCGCGGGCCGGCGAACAGGGCCGCGGCTTCGCGGTGGTGGCGGACGAGGTGCGCAAGCTGGCCGAGCGCACCAACGCCTCCACCAAGGAAGTGGCCGGCATGATAGACGACATCCGCAACGGCACCTCGTCCGCCAGCGAGAGCATCCATGAGATGCAGGTCAAGGCGCGAATGGGCGAGGAGCACGCCGGCGTGGCCAGCACCTCCATCGACCAGATCCGCAGCAGCACCGCCCAGCTGAGCGAGGTGGTCAGCCATTTTTCGGCGGTGCAGGCGCAGAAAACGCCTTAAGAACCTATTCAATGCCTGCTGCGCGTCGTCGATGCGGCGTTGAAAACGGCTTCGAAGCGCTCATGTACTACGTGTACATTCCGCTTTCTCAGCTGTTTTCGCCTTGCCTCGTCTTAGCTCGCGAGACTTTGAACAGCTTCTAAAAACCTGCTCGAAACCGCGCGCCGTATCCTGCGCCCATCCCCCGTCCGGAGGATGGGCGTTCGTCTTCAGGCCATGCCGCTTATTCCGCGCCGTCCGCGATGGACCACAGGAAGTCGGTTTGCAGATTGCCCTTGAACATGGGCGCATTGCGCGGGATGTAGAAATTGGTGGCGTAGCCTATCGGCTTGACCGTGCTGTCCATCTTCACCGAGGCGCCGGAGTGGCAGGTCATGCAATTGCTCTGTATGCCCAGGGTGCCCTTGAAGGTGGTCTTGGTCTTGGGGTTGTAAATGCCCACGTTCACCGGCGGCGGGGGCTGGAAGACGCTGCTGCCGAAGCTGGCCTCCAAGTAGGGGTTGTACACCGTGACCGGCGAGCCGACGCTCTTGCCGCCGTTCACCGGCTGGTTGGGCGCCACCATCTGGTAGCCGATGGACATCGCGTAATGCGCCGCCGGCCAGGGCAGTTGCGCCGGACGCGCCTGGGCCACGGCGACGGAGCTGGGCAGCGGCGGCTTGGCCGGGGCCGGCGTCCAGAAGAAGGTTTGCCAGGTCCATTCCGTCATCTCGCGCGAGGTGACGTGCATCGCCATCAGGATCAGGGTGTCGCCGGGCTCCACCGGCTGTTTCAACTGGTTTTGCGCCAGGCTGGAAAACAGGGCGGCGTTGGCGGCGGTGATCGGGATGCGGATGAAGTCGCCCAGGCCGAAGGTATTGGCGGCGCTGGGGCTGCTACAGGAAGCATCCACGCTCTGAGCCGCGGAGCGGCCCGGGTTCTTGGCGTCGATGTAGACGCAGCCGGGCCAGGCCTCCTCCGGAAAGCCGCCGCTTTGCATCGCCGGCGTCGGCTTGGGCGTGCCGGGCCAGGCCGGCATCACATACAAGGAGGTGCCCGGAATCATATTGGCCTTGTTGACCAGCTTGTATACCGGCTTGATGGTGACGGCGGTGCTTGGGAAGGCCGGAATCGACGCGTTGCCGGCCTGGTAGAGCTTGTTCAGCGCCGCCTTGGAAAACAGCTGGTTCTTGCTGGCGAAGGCGGCGGCGCTCGGATCGTAGCCCACCATTTCAAACGAGGAGGTGTCGCGCACGCCGCGGGCGGATTGGTCCTGGCTTTGGCTCAGCGCCGCCAGTCGCGCCTGCAGCTTTTCCATGAAGCCGGGAATGCGCATGAACTGGCGCGGCACGCGCAGCCGCATCTGGCGCGGAGCCGCCGCCAAGGCCGACGTCGCGTTGGCGGCCGCGTCCGCGGGCAGGGCGGCCACCTCGTTCGGCGTCAGCCAGGTCAGATAGACCGGCGCGTTGGCGAGCCCGTATTCGGTCTGGCCGCTGGGCATGGTCAGCGCGGCCCACATGCCCCAGCCGTGGCGGTGGATATTGCGGGCATGGGCGGCGCTGGGCTGATTGATCCACTGCATCAGCGTGGATTCCGGTTCCGGGAACTGGTAGCCGGGGATGCCGGGATTGGGCAGCGGCACCGGCTGCGCGGCGGCGTAGCCTGTCAGCAGCAGGCCGGCGAGCAGGGACAATTCATGGCGTTTCATCACAAGATCTCCAAACGGGGTCTTCAACTGGGCGGGAAGGCCGCGGGCCTCTGCCCTGGTATTGGCGTCAATTGGGCATGCGCAAGCCGCATGCTGCCCAGTTATAGCCATACGGAATATCATGGTTAGCCGTTATTAAGGTCAGTGGAGCAGGCTGGAGGGCTTGAAAATAGTTGGTTTTCAATGCCAATGGTCTGTTTTGAAATCGTTGTGATCCGGACTTGATCAAGGTCTATTAGCCGATGCTGTTAATCCCCTATAACAGCGAAAAACAATGGCTAATAGGGACAAGATCATGTGGGTTTTCTGGATACAATTCGCGCTGCTGCTGACGGCGATACTGATGGGCATACGCCGCGGCGGCGTGGCCCTGGGCATGATAGGCGGGCTGGGCGTGGCGGTGCTGTGCTTCGTGTTCCGCGTGGCGCCGGCGGAGCCGCCCATCACCGTGATGCTGATCATTCTGGCGGTGGTCACCGCCTCGGCCACGCTGCAAGTGGCCGGCGGCCTGGACTTCCTGGTGCAGCAGGCGGAGCGGCTGATGCGCCGCCATCCGCAGCAAATCACCTTCCTGGCACCGCTGTCCACCTTCCTGCTCACCATGTGCGTGGGCACCGGCCATGCGGTGTATTCGCTGCTGCCGGTGATCGCCGACGTTTCTCTGAAAACCCGCATCCGCCCGGAACGGCCGATGGCCATGGCCAGCGTGGCCTCGCAAATGGGCATCACCGCCAGCCCGGCGGCGGCGGCGGTGACCTCGCTGCTGGCGATGACCGCCCACAGCGGCCAGCCGCTGACCCTGTGGCAAATCCTGATGGTGACCGCGCCGTCCGGCCTGCTGGGCGTGCTGGCCGCCGCCTGCTGGAGCCTGCGCCGCGGCGTGGAACTGGACCGCGATCCGGAATTCCTGGCCCGGATGCAAGACCCGGACTTCCGCGCCTCGGTGGAAAAATCCGTCACCACCCTGGACAAGACCCTGCCGGCGGCGGCGCGGCAATCGGTGGCGCTGTTCTTCTCCGGCATCCTCGTCATCGTGCTGCTGGCCTTGTTTCCGCAATGGCTGCCGGTCAGCCAGGGCAAGCCGGTGCCGATGACCACGGTGGTGCAGTTCGTGATGCTGGCCTTCGGCGCCTTCATCCTGTTCCGTTCCAACGCCAAGGCCGCGGTGATCGCCCGTTCCGAGGTGTTCACCGCCGGCATGATCGCCGTGGTGTCCATCTTCGGCATCGCCTGGATGAGCGACACCTTCGTCAAGGCCAACGAGCCGCTGCTGGTGGCCAATATCAAGGCCATGGTGGCCTACGCGCCGTGGACCTTCGCGCTGGCGATGTTCGCCGTGTCCGCCTTCGTCAAGAGCCAGGCCGCCACGCTCACCATCATGGTGCCCTTCGGTCTGGCGCTGGGCCTGAGCCCGCATCAGCTGCTGGCCATCATGCCCTCTTGCTACGCCTATTTCTTCTTCGCCTTTTATCCCAGCGATCTGGCGGCCATCAATATGGACCGCAGCGGCACCACCCGCATCGGCAAATACCTGCTCAACCACAGCTTCATGATGCCGGGGCTGATAGGGGTGGGGGTGTCCACGCTGGCGGCGTACGGATTGACGCATTTGTACTTCTAAGTGAGGAAAGCTTGTGGAAACTTACCAAGCAGATATCGTGATCGTGGGAGCGGGGGGCGCGGGCTTGCGCGCCGCCATCGCCGCCGCCCAGGCGGACCCGGCCTTGCGCATCGCGCTGGTGTCCAAGGTCTACCCGATGCGCAGCCACACCGTGGCGGCCGAGGGCGGCTCCGCCGGGGTCAAGCAGGCGCACGACAGCTTCGACGCCCATTTCAACGACACCGTGTCCGGCGGCGATTGGCTGTGCGAGCAGGACGTGGTGGAATACTTCGTTAGCCAGTGCCCGGAGGAAATGGTGCAACTGGAACGCTGGGGCTGCCCGTGGAGCCGCAAGGAGGACGGCAGCGTCAATGTGCGCGCCTTTGGCGGCATGAAGATTGAACGCACCTGGTTCGCCGCCGACAAGACCGGCTTCCACATGCTGCACACCCTGTTCCAGACCTCGATCCGCTTCCCGTCCATCCGCCGTTTCGACGAATACTTCTGCGCGGATCTGATCGTGGAAGACGGCGAGGCGCGCGGCGTGCTGGCGATAGACATCGCCAGCGGCGACAGCCTGCTGATCGAGGCCGGCGCGGTGGTGATGGCCACCGGCGGCGCCGGCCGGGTGTTCCGCGAAAACACCAACGGCGGCATCGTCACCGGCGACGGCATGGCCCTGGCTTACCGTCACGGCGTGCCGCTGCGCGATATGGAATTCGTCCAATATCACCCCACCTGCATGCCCGGCACCGGCCTGTTGTTCACCGAGGCCTGCCGCGGCGAAGGCGGCCTGCTGGTCAACAAGGACGGCTACCGCTATCTGCAGGATTACGGCCTGGGGCCGGCCGAGGACAAGCCGCGCAATAAATTCATGGAACTGGGTCCGCGCGACCGGCTGAGCCAGGCCTTCTGGTACGAGCAGCAACAGGGCCGCACCGTGGAAGGCCCATGGGGCTCCGCGGTGTACCTGGACCTGCGCCATCTGGGCCACGCCAAGCTGCGCGAACGGCTGCCGCAAATCTGCGAGCTGGCCGAGGAATTCCTGGGCATAGACCCGGCCAAGGCGCCGATTCCGGTGCGGCCGGCGGTGCACTACACCATGGGCGGCATCCTGGTGGATGGCCGCTGCGCCGCGCCCATGCCCGGCCTGTTCGCCGCCGGCGAATGCTCCAGCGTCGGCATCCACGGCGCCAACCGCCTGGGCTCCAACTCGCTGGCGGAACTGTCGGTGTTCGGCAAAGTGGCCGGCGAAGAAGCCGCCCGCTGCGCGCGATCGCGCCGTCCGGCGCGGCGCGAGGCGCTGCAACAGCAGGCCGAGGCCGCCGAGGCGCGCTTGCACGCGCTGCGCGCGCGCGAAGGCGGCGAACGCATCGCCGAACTGCGCCGCGAAATGGCGGAAACCATGGAGGCCGGCTGCGGCATCTACCGCTTGGAAGCCTCGATGCGCGCCACTTGCGACAAGCTGGCGGAACTGAAGCAGCGCTTCCGCAATGTGCATGTGGAAGACAAATCCAGCGTCTGGAACAGCGACTGGCTGCTGGCCATCGAGCTGGGCTACCAGCTGGACGTGGCCGAGGCGATGGCGCATTCCGCGCTGCAACGCCGCGAATCGCGCGGCGCCCATCAGCGGCTGGACGGCTGCGAGCAGCGCGACGACGCCAACTTCCTCAAACACAGCCTCGCCGTCTACCAGGGCGCGGACGCGCCGCGCATAGATTACGGCGCAGTGAAGATCACCAAATCGCAGCCGGCGGTGCGCGCCTACGGCGCGGCCGGACTGGCGGCGGAAGCCGCGGCCAAGGAGGGCAAGGCATGAGCGAACAGACCAAGACCATAGCCGTGATGCGCTACCGTCCGGAGCAGGACAGCGAGCCGTGGCTGCAAAGCTTTGAAGTGCCGTACCGCGACGACATGTCGGTGCTGCAGGCGCTGCAATACATCCGCGATTATCTGGACGGCGGCCTGGCTTTCCGCTGGTCCTGTCGGCAGGCGATTTGCGGCAGCTGCGGCATGATGGTGGACGGCGTGCCCAAGCTGGCCTGCAAGACCTTCCTGCGCGATTACCCCGGCGTGGTGCGCATCGAGGCGCTGAATCACTTCCCGATAGAACGCGATCTGGTGGTGGTGCTGGACGACTTCATCGCCAAGCTGGAAAGTATCCAGCCCTATATCGTGCCCAAGGAAGACAAGCCCTTGTCCGAGGGCGAAACCCTGCAAACCCCGGCGCAGATGGACTGGTACGCCCAGTTCAGCAGCTGCATCAACTGCCTGCTGTGCTACGCCGCCTGCCCGCAGTACGGCCTGGACGACACGTTCCTGGGGCCCGGCGCCATCGCGCTGCTGCACCGCTACAATATGGACACGCGCGACAGCGCGGCCGAAGAGCGGATGGAGCTGCTGGCCGCGCAGGAAGGCGTGTTCAACTGCACCGCGGTGGGCTACTGCTCCGAGGTCTGCCCCAAAATGGTGGACCCGGCCAATGCGGTCAACCTCAACAAGACGGCGGTGGCCAGGGATTACTTCCTGCGCTTCGCCCGGCCCAAGGGGACGTGCAAATGAGCAAGCGCAAACCGTATGTCCGGCCAATGGAGGGCTGGTGGCGCAAGAACCCTTACTTCATCGAGTACATGGTGCACGAAGGCACGGCGCTCTTCGTCGCCGGCTACGCGCTGACCCTGCTGTGCGGGCTGTGGCGGCTGAGCCAGGGCGAGGCGGCCTGGAACGGCTTCATCGCCGCCTTGCAAAGCGCGCCGGCCTTGCTGCTGCACGCGGCGGCGCTGGCCATGATCGGCTACCACAGCTACACCTGGTTCAAGATCATGCCGCGCACATTGCCGCCGCTGACGCTGGCCGGGCGGCGGGTGTCCGCGCTGGCCATCACCGCCGGCGGCCTGGCCGCCGCCGCGGTGTGCAGCGCCGCGCTCTTGATGCTGGTATGGGGAATGACGGCATGAAACCGGAACTGAAACGCTCTCACGCGCCCATTTTCTGGGGCTTGTTCGGCGCGGGCGGCATGCTGGCCGCCTTGTTCGGCCCCATGCTGGTGTTCATCACCGGCATCGCCGCGCCGCTGGGCTGGCTGCCGGACGGCGCCGCCGATTACGCCACGCTGCAGGCGCTGGCGCAAAGCCTGATCGGCAAGGCGCTGCTGTTCGGCTTGATCGCCCTGCTGCTGTGGCACGCGGCGCACCGCATCTACCACAGCCTGCACGATGTCGGCGTTCGCGGCGGGCCGCTGGCCAAGGCCTGCACCTATGGAGTGGCGGCGCTGGGCACGCTGGCGGCGGCGGGGCTGTTGCTGGCGGTGGGGTTCTAATAAGCTGTTCACGATCTATTTGATACGCAGGAAACCGCGTATTCGAGGCACCCAAACTCCCTTCAAGCCTGCCGTCGGGTGGCAGGCCCGAGGTCTTAAGCGGCTGCTTGTTCGAGCAGCGCGACGTTAGCGCGCTGCGAGTTCAGCCGCGCCTCGGGCCTGACGGGACCCGGCGGGAAGCCGTAGGCCAGGCTTGCAGGGCGGCCTTTAGGGTAAAGGGAGATTTGGCCGCGCAAATCTCCCTTTCCGTTTGCCGGGCGGAACCGGCCCTAAATCATCATCCGCGAAGCGGATTCGAGGTGTCTGGAAATTGGTCCAAACGGAAGGGGCGTGAGCTGTTTCTAGGCGCTCATTTCCTAATGAAACTTTGGATATGGGCGGCGGATCAGCGCCCCATGCTCACCACCCACAAAAGGGGAAGCAGCAGAAACAATAGAGTGAAGCCGAACTGGGCTCCGGCCGTGTGCCGGCGCAGCTTCCAGAACACCAAGCAAGTCAGCGCCAGCCAGCCTACGATGCCAAACAGCGCCAGATTGACCATGAAGGCGCCCATGCTGCCCATATCAGCCAGACAGCATTCGGACAAGAGCAAGAGGGCGGGCAGGAGCGAGGCGGCGCGGAGATAGGACATTTGAGTCGCTTATTGGGGGTGAAGCGCACATTTTGCATCAAGGCCGCGGCTTTGCCCACCGTTCAGCGCAGGCCTGCGTGGACGCGGCGCCCGCGCCGCTGGCAATGACCGGGACAATCGCGGGCGGCCCGCTAGTCCGCCGTCTCGCGCTCGCGCAAAAAATCGATGAAGGCCCGCACCTTGGCCGGCACATGGCGGGTGCGCGGGTAGAGCGCGTGGATGCCTTGCTGCGGGAAGCCGTGATCGGGCAGCAGCCGGCAAAGCCGGCCGGCTTGCAGATCGGCCTTGACCAGCCAGTCCGGCAGCAGGGCCACGCCTAGGCCGGCCAGCGCGTAGGCGCGCAGAATGGACGCGCTGTCCGAACTCAGCCGCGGCTGGCCATGCTGGCGCCAGGCTTCTTGGCCGCCGTCCGGCGTGTCCACCAGCCAGGGCTGGGCATGCTTGAGCCGGCTGTGTCCCAGCCAGGGCAGCCGGCTCAGCGCGGCCAGGTCGCGGACGTCTCCGTCCGGCCGTTGCGCCAGCAGGGCCGGCGCCGCCACCGGGAAAATATCGAACTGGGCCAGCGGCACCGCGTGCAGATCGGTTTCCGGCAGGCGGCCCAGGCGAATGGCGACGTCGAAGCGTTCGGCGATCAGATCGGCGTGCAGCGAGGAGGTGGACAACTGCAGTTGCAGCGCCGGGTGGCGCAGGGCGAAGCGCTCGATCGCCGGCGCTATCCTGGCCAGGCCGTATTCCAGCGTGGCGGTGACGCGCAGCGCGCCGCTGAGCTCGCCGTGTTCGGCGCGGGCGTCGTCTATCGCCCGCCGCGCCTGCTCCAGCATGTCGGCGCAGCGTTGGTAAAAACGCGCGCCGGCGTCCGTCAGCGCCAGGCTGCGGGTATTGCGGATCAAGAGCGCGACGCCGATTTCCTGTTCCAGGCGCTTGATGTTGAAGCTGACCACCGCGCGGGTCTGCCCCAGCGCGGCGGCGGCGGCGGTGAAGGAGCCGGCGTCCGCCACGGCCTTGAAGGTTTCAAAACGATCCAGACTGACCACGGCACCGCCTGTTATTGTCAAAAATATTTTGACAGTTTAGCCGGCGGCGGCCGCTATTTCCAGCGCCGCCCCCTGTCTATACTCGGCCGCTTTACCGTGGAGAGCGCCGATGTCGCTTCGTTCGAAACTGACCCTGGTGTACCTGCTCGGCTTTGCGCTGGACCTGATTAATATGTTCATCGCCAGCGTCGCCTATCCGGACATCGGCCGCGGCCTGGGTGCGTCGCTGGCGCAGCTGGCCTGGGTGGGCAACGCCTATATGCTGGGCCTGACCTTGGTGATCCCGCTCAGCGCGTGGCTGGCCGGCGCTTACGGCGAGCGGCGGGTGCTGCTGGGATCGCTGGCGCTGTTTCTCGCCGGGGCCGCGCTGGCGGGCGCGGCCCCGTCCATCGAAGCCCTGATAGGCTGGCGCGCGCTGCAGGGCCTGGGCGGCGGCCTGCTGATCCCGGTGGGCCAGGCCATGGTATACCGGCATTATCCGCCGGCGCTCCGCGCCCGGCTCACCGCCCTGATCATGGGCGTGGCGCTGATCGTGCCGGCGCTGTCGCCGACGCTGGGCGGGGTGATCGTGGACGTCTTGTCCTGGCGTTGGGTCTTGCTGGCCAGCGTGCCGCTGGCCCTGCTGACGCTATGGCTGGCGGCGCGCTGGCTGCCGGAAGACCGGACCCCGGCGCGGCGCGGCGCGCTGGACCTGTCCGGCCTGGCCTTGCTGGCCGTCGGCATGGCCTCGTTGCTGTTGGGCTTGACCTGGCTGGGCGAAAGCGGCCATCTGGCGTGGGGACTCGCCGCGCTGTTATTGGCCGCCGCCGCGCTGGCCGGCTACGCGCGGGCGGCCGCAGGCAAGGCCGAGCCGGCGCTGAAGCTGACGCTGTTGCGCGGGCGCCTGCTGCGTACCGCCATGTTGGTGTATCTGTTCGTCCCCGGCGTGTTCATGGGCGTCAGCCTGGCGGCCATGCTCTATCTGCAAGAGGTGCTCAAGCTGAGCGCCGCCGCCGCCGGCGGCCTGATGCTGCCCTGGGCGCTGGCCTCCGCGCTGGCGATCAGCCTGACCCGCGGCCGCTTCAACCATGGCGGCCCCAAGCCCCTGCTGCTGCTGGGCATGCTGTTCCAGAGCGCCGGCATCGTTGTGCTGGCCCTGGGCGCCAGCGCGCCGGGGCCGCTGATCGCCGCTTACGCCCTGATGGGCTTCGGCGGCAGCCTGTGCAGCAGCGCGGCGCAGAGCGCGGCTTTTCTGGATGTCGCGGAACCGGAACTGCGGCAGGCCAGCGCGCTGTGGAACATCAACCGCCAGTTCAGTTTCGGCCTGGGCGTGGCTGTGATCAGCCTGCTGCTGAACGCGCTGACTCATTACAGCGGCGCGCCGGCGGCCACCGCCCAGGTCTACCAAGCCTGTTTCTTCATCGCCGCCGGCCTGACCTTGGCGCCGGCGGTTTTCGTGCTGCGCATCCACACCCCGACGGTGCTGGCCCTGCTGCGGCCCAGCCACTAACAGAGAGAAAGTCCGATGACCAAGCCCAATCCCTATTTCGACGAAGTGATCTCCGCGCATATCGCCATCCGGCAATGGTTCGCCGGCCCGGCGGACGCCGCCGCGCGGGAGGCCCTGATGGCGCGCTTCTCGCCGCGCTTCACCATGGTGGCGCCCAGCGGCGCGCAGCTGGATCTGGACGGGCTGCGGCAGCTGTTCGCCCGGACCGGCGGCGGCAAGCCGGGTTTGGAGATCGCCGTGGATCAACTGGCCTTGCTGGATGAACACGCCGGCGGCGCGACGGTGGCTTATCGCGAAGCGCAATACCTGGGCGGCCGGCCGAGCAGCCTGCGGCTGGCCACCGTGGTGTTTGAGCGCGACGCGGCCGGCGCGCCGCGCTGGCGGCATTTGCAGGAAACCTTCTGCCTTGAGTGAGTTCGCGCTGCGCGGCGCCGGCCTTCAGTCCGCGGCGATGGACTGAACGAAACCGTCAACCAATGCGGAGTCCTGCTGCTTGCGCCAGATGAAGTGGATGTCGCTGATCGCCAAATCCGGCAGAGCGAAGCCGCGGTAGCCGTCTTGCGGCCGGCACAGGCTCTCCGGCACGCAGGAAAAGCCCGCGCCGGCGGCGACGCAGGCGAAGATGGCCGGATAGGATTCGATCTCCAGCACCGCGCGCGGCCGCACGCCGGAGGCTTGCAGCCATTGATCCACCAGCCGGCGGTAATGGCAGGCCGCGCCGAAGGTGTACAGCTCCAGCCCGGCCAAGGCCTCCGCCGTCGCCGCGGCGGTGTCCGGCGGCGCGATCAGCGTCAGCTTCTCCCGGAAAGCCAGCCGGCTGGTCAGCAGCGGATGCTCCACCGGTCCGTCGCTGAGAATCAGATCCAGCTCACCATCCTGCAGCTGGCGCTCCAGTTCCAGCGAATGGCCGGCGCGCAGATGCAGCTCCACCTCGGCGTGCTGGCGGCGGTAGCGGGCGATGCGGGCGGGCAGATGGGTGGCCAGAGCGCCGTCCAGCGCGCCCACTCTCAGCAAGCCGCGCGCGGGCGCGCCGTCGAACAGACCGCGCACCTCCTCGGCCTGTTGCAGCAGGCCGCGGGCGTGGCGGTAGAGCAGATGGCCTTCCGGCGTGGTCAGCAGGCGACGGTTTTCGCGGCTGAACAGCTTGACGCCCAGTTCCGCCTCCAATTCCTGCAAGCGGGCGGTGAGATTGGACGGCACCCGGTGCAATTGCTCGGCGGCGGCGGCGATGCTGCCTTGCTCCACCACCGCGCAGAAGAAATTCAGTTGCGAGAGTTTCATATTTCGCTTTTTGTGATTGATCCGTACATTATAAGTCGCTTTTTGTGGGTGATGAGCGCGGCTAAGATGACCGCGATCTAAGAAGCTGTTCAAAGTCTGCTGCGCCTCAGCGATACGGCGTTGAAACCCGCTTTGGAATGCTCATGCACCACCGGTACATTCCGCTTTTTCGCTAGCTTTCGCCTTGTCTCGTTCTGGCTCGCGAGACATTGAACAGGCTCTTCATCTCAACCATCAGGAAAAAGCGCATGAGAATTCTGCACACCATGTTGCGCGTGGCCGATCTGGACGCCGCGCTGGCCTTCTACACCCGGGCGCTGGGCATGCGCCTGCTGCGCCGCAACGACTTCCCGGACGGCCGCTTCACCCTGGCCTTTGTCGGCTATCGAGACGAATCCGAGGCCGCCGCCATCGAGCTCACCCATAACTGGGATCAGGGCGATTACCAGTTGGGCAACGGCTATGGCCATGTGGCGATAGAAGTGGACGACGCCGCCGCCGTCTGCGAGCAGGCGCGTGCTCTGGGCTACACCGTGGCGCGCGAAGCGGGGCCGATGAAGCACGGCCGCACCGTGATCGCCTTTTTGCAGGACCCGGACGGCTACAAGGTGGAATTGATCCAGAAGGGCACCCAGTACGACTGAGCGCGGGGAAGGGCGGGCCCGCGCTTGCCGGACCCGCCTGGTTTGAACCCCGTTTTTAGAGACGGAAGCGTGCGGTCACGCCCTGCAGGTTCTGCGCCAGCGCATTGAGCTGGCTGGAGGTGGTGGCCAGTTCTTCCACCGTGGCGCTGTTTTCCTCCGCCATCTGAGACACCCGCTCCATGCTCTGCGCCAGGTTCAGGCTGGCGGTGCGCTGCTCGCTCAGCGCGCTGGTGATGTTGCCGATGGAGTGCACGATGGAGTGGGTGCTGCCCTCTATCTCCTGCATGGAGTCGGTGGCCTGGCCGGCGCCGTCGGACACCGTGCCCACGCTGGTCAGGCTCTGCTCCATGCTGCCCACCACCCGGTTGGCGCTGCCCTGGATGGAACCGATCATCTGAGTGATTTCCTGAGCGGAACTGGCGGTGCGTTCCGCCAGCTTGCGCACCTCGTCCGCCACCACGGCGAAGCCGCGGCCCATCTCGCCGGCGCGGGCCGCCTCAATCGCCGCGTTCAAGGCCAGCAGATTGGTCTGGTCCGCCACGTCGCGGATCACCGTGACGATATTGCCTATCTTCTGCACTTCCTGAGTCAGGCCCTTCATCTGGTCCGAAGTGGCCGCCACCGAAGACGACACCGATTCGATATTGCCCACCGATGCCTTCACCGCATGGCCGCCGCGGCTGGCCAGATCGCCGGCCATCGCCGCCTGGCGGGACGCCTCGTTGGAATTGTCCGCCACGTGGTTGATGCTGACCGTCAGCTCCTCAATGGTGGCGGCGGCTTCCGAGGTGGCCTCGGACTGGCGCTGAGCGCCGTGGGCCACCTGTTCGGACATGCTGGCCAGCTCATGGGCGGAGTCCGACACCTCGTTGGCGTTTTTCTGGATGCTGGCCACCACCTCGCGCAGGCCCTGGCGCATCTCCTGAATATCCTTGGCCATGGCGATGGCCTCGTCGCGCGCATCCGGAATCGGCTCATCGTGGCCGGACAAATCGCCCTGCTTGATATTGCGCACCAGCTGCGCGGACTTCTGCAGCGGCACCGTCACCAGATTGGCGATGAACATCGCAATCGCCACCGCGGCGATCAGGGCGATCACCGCCACGGTGATCAACACTGTCACCGCCTCGCTCTGCGCGGCCTTGCTGCCCTCGATAGACTTTTGCATCAAGTCTTCCTGAAAGTCAGACATCTCTTTCAGAGCCTTTAAAAACGCATTGTTGGCCGGCGCAAAAGTCTTCATCAGAAAGGTTTTGGCTTCCTCGTTCTTATTGGCGCGCGCCAAGGCGTACAAGGGCTCGAACTGACCGCCCAGATTGGCGCTGGCCGTCTTGAGCTTGTCGAACAGCTCCTTCCCCTTGGGCGTGGACAGCAGCTTTTCCATCTGATCCATATTGACGGCGTTGGCGGCGCGCAACTCCTCCACCTTCTTGAGATTGGCCTCGGTCTCCTCCGGCGTTTGCACAATGATGGCGTTGCGGATGGAGCGGCCTATGTCCAGCGTGGTGACGCTGATCTTGTTGGACAGCACGATCTTGGGATAGCGGTCCTCGGTCACATCGCGGATCTTGGCGTCTATGGTGTTCAACTTCATCATCGCCACCGCCACGATGATGGCGATCAGAATGATCAGCAGGCCAAAGCCGGCCAATAGTTTTTGCTTGACGGTCAACTGGTGCAGCATGGAGCGCTCCCCCGGACAGATATTGTGCCTATAGTGCCGCGACGCGCCCTGCCAGAGCCGCGGTCTCTTGATGAAACATAGTTGCCGGATTGGGCTAGATCAAATCATGCTTATCGCGTTTATCAATTTTTTGCTGGGGAAGAATGGGGGAGGCTGTAGTGGGCGAGTGGGCGGCGACGGCATGCCATATGAATGGTGTTGGCGGAGGTTTTTGAACTACCCCCGCCGTTGAGAAATTAGCGGTTTTTTATCAAGTAAATAGGCTGAAAAATAAGACTAATGAAAGTCAAATGCGCAATGAAATAGAACATCATTACATGACATGACGCCAAGATTGAATAAAGTATCGGGTTGGTGGTGGCTGCTCGAATGATATGCCTGCCAGACTCAAGGTTGGAACCGTCAAAATAAGTAATGTACACCATGAAGGCAAGCATTCCGCCGATGGCGAATAGCGAAAGAGTCACTCGTTTCCAACTGAAATGGCTTAAATCCAAGTTGCTGAAAGCAAAATTCCGGCGAAATAGAAAAATAATTGCGATAAAATAAATTGGGATACTGAGACGAATGTACGAGAAAGTCACGGCAGCCGTGTTTTTCAGCGTCTCAGACTGCATGCCGCCAGAACCCGTTAAATGCTTGAGAGACAAGAAATTGAAGATTGGCGCTAGGGACGAATCCCCCATTAGCTGAGATGCGATTCCGATAAGCAGAATGGGCGCTATACTGACAAATATGAAAAAATAAAGCAAAGGAGATTTTTTTAATGTATTTTCTATGGTTGGCATGATGGTTTTTATTGTGCGGTTTAAAAGAAGTCCTCCTGAAAGAGGGGACTACAGGATGTTTGATTTGTTTGAGTGGATTTCATTGTTCAATTCCTGAGTGTTTATTAAGTTTTGATGATTGGGCTGCTTTTGGGCGGAGGGCCAGATTTCGTCAGAAGGAAGGCCGGCCCTTCTTGAGGGAATTAAAGTCATTGGTGTCCCCTGTGCCACAACGCATGCTAGCACCATCTTGCAAGTGGGTAAATGAGGGTGCTTTCAAAAGAGTTGTTGTCTGAAGATTATATTGTTGATTTTGCCCATTCTTTCAGGGGTGAAGAAGGTGGTGGCTACAAGATCCGCAGCAATAAGAGCATCAGTGCCAGTTATTGATAAAGCAAAAGCGCCTAATGCCAACCGATACGCAAAGGTATGCAAATGCCTGTGGCAGGGGAGTGTTTATTTCAGCCGTTATTCGTGGGCTGACGCTATTTGCAATGCCTTGCCTACATTGCCAAACCCTTTGGATATTCTTCGCATGCTATCGCCAATGTCTTTGCGGTCAATAGCATGCTGAAAGCGCGGGACTTTGAACCCGTTCTTAGGCCTTGCCACCCGCGGCTAATCGCGCCGGCCGGCCGCCGCCATGGCGGGAAGCATGGCGTTTGCCGCCGCGCTCCGCCCAATCGCCCGGGCAACCAGGGCCGCGCCGGCGGCCAGCGCCAGGCCGAACAACAGC
This sequence comes from Chromobacterium sp. HL1, assembly GCF_057418835.1. Classification (NCBI taxonomy): domain Bacteria; kingdom Pseudomonadati; phylum Pseudomonadota; class Betaproteobacteria; order Neisseriales; family Chromobacteriaceae; genus Chromobacterium; species Chromobacterium sp. HL1. The sequence continues at coordinate 3,228,889 of NZ_CP162399.1, read as the reverse complement.
AGAGCGGCGGGCGCGCCCAGGCGGTCCACCAGCAGGCCGGTGAAGATCACCGGCAGGCTGAAGCCGATATAAGCCAATAGAAAGAAGCCAGCGCTGGCGCGCGGCTTCTCCGCGCCGGCCAGCGCGTTCACCGCGGACAAACCGCCCAGATAAGTGAAGCCGTAGCAGGAGCTGCTCGCGCCCAGCGCGCCGAGCAACACCGCCGCCAGCGAACCCTGAGTCGCGCCCCAGGCCAGCAGCGCGTAACTGGGCGGCAGCACCAGCATGCCCAGGCGGGCGGCGCGGCTGGGCGGCATCGCGCGGGCCAGCGGCTGGAACAGCAGGCCGCAACTGATCACGGTGAAAGTAGAGAAACCGGACCAGCGCGCCAGCCCGTGCGCGGCCAGCACCGAGGGCAATAGCGCGATCACCAGCCCCACCGCCGCCCAGGCTAGCAGGATGGCGCAGCCGAAGGGCAGGCTGCCGGCGGGGAAATAGGGCGGGCGCAGCATCGCCGTATGGCGGCCGCGCGGGGCCGGGTCCGGCAAGCCGGCCACCGCCAGCAGCGCCGCGCCGGCCAGCACCAGATGCAGCCAAAAGCTGGCCGGCGTCAGCGTGCTCTGCCACAACAGGCACACGCTGGTCAGCGCCGCGCCCAGGCCAAAGCCCAGCGAGGTGCTGGCCGTCACCCACAGCGTGGCGCGGCGGCCGTCCGGCTCCGCCATCAATTCCCCCATATAAGCGACGCCGGCGGCGGAAGCCAGCGCGGTGCCGCAGCCCAGCAGAAAGCGCGCCACGGCCAAGGCCTCCAGCCGCGGCCACAGCGCCATGACGGCGGTGGCCAGCATCGCCAGCGCCAGCGCCGCCAGGATCAAGGGCTTGCGTCCCAGCCGGTCCGGCAGGCCGCCCAGCGCCAACAGCACCGGCAACACCCCCAGCACATAGGCGGAAAACGCGGTGGCGGTGGCCGCCGCGCCCTGGCCGGCCAACTGCGCGTAAGCGGTGTACAACGGCGCTTGCAGATTCACCGCGCAAGTGATCAGGCACAGGCCGAAGGCCAGCCGGGCAGGGTGGCGCGTGTTCATGCCGCCTCCGGGAATAAAAGAGACACGGCGGAACAAACAGTATGGACGAACAGTGGAACAGTCATAAGCTATGGCCTGGCGATGAAAAGGGCGCGACACGCCACTATCCGGCCCACCCATGACGGCAACAAGTGACAGCGGCGGCCATTTGCGCTTAACTGTTTGCTCATTATCAGCAAACAGTGAGCCCGCCATGCGGCTAGAACTCGACCGCGCCAGCCGGCAGCCGCTGGCGCAGCAAATCGCCGATCAATTGCGCGCCTGGATACGGCGCAGCCGCGTCCGCCCCGGCACCCGGCTGCCCTCCATCCGCCAACTGGCCAAGGAGCAGCAGCTCAGCCAGTCCTGCGTGATCGACGCCTACGACCGGCTGGTGGCGCTGGGCCTGCTGGAATCGCGCCATGGCGCCGGCTTCTTCGTGGCCGCGCCGCCGGGCCGCGAAGAAAGCGAATGGCGGGAAACCATGGAACCGGCCTGGGGCCAGTTCAGCGACAGCGGCGAACAGTTGAAACTGGGCTGCGGCTGGGTGCCGGACAGCTGGCGCGACCAGGAAGAACTGGGCTACGCCATCCGCCACATCACCCGCTGCCAGCCGGCGGACCTGTTCGATTACAGCACCCCGCTGGGCCTGCCGGCCTTGCGCCGGCAACTGCAGCAGCGGCTGCGCCAGATCGACATCCATGTGGAACAGGAACAAATCCTCACCACCAACGGCGGCAGCCACGCGCTGGACCTGCTGGCGCGCGCACTGCTCAAGCCCGGCGACACCGTGCTGGTGGAAAGCCCCGGCTACTACAATCTGTTCAACCTGCTGAAATTCCACGGCATAGAAATGCTGGCGGTGCCGCGCGCCGGCAACGGGCCGGACCTGGCGGCGCTGGAAGCCATCCTCGCCCGGCATCGGCCCAAATGTCTGTTCATCAACAGCCTGTTCCACAACCCCACCGGCACCTGCTTGACGCCGGCGGTGGCGCACCGCCTGCTGCAACTGGCCGAGGCCCACGACTTTCTGATCGTGGAAGACGATATCTACGCGGATTTCCAGAACCACCCCGGCGTGCGCCTGGCGGCGCTGGATTCGCTGCGGCGGGTGATCTACGTGTCCAGCTTCTCCAAAACCCTCAGCTGCTCGCTGCGCGTCGGCTATGTGCTGGCCCAGCCGGAGCTGGTCCGCCAACTGGCCAATATCAAGATGTACACCGGCATCGGCACCCAGCGCTTTGCGGAATGCGTGGTGGCCCAGCTCTTGTCCAGCGGCGCTTACCGCAAGCTGACGCAAAGGCTGCGGCTGCGGCTGAACCGGCAAATGGCCGCCACGCTGCAAACGCTGGAGGCCAACGGCTGGCAAGTGCTCGCCGAGCCGCAGGGCGGCATGTTCGTCTGGGCGCGCACCGGCCGCCACAGCTTCGAGGACATGCAGGCGGAAGCCGCCAAGCGCGGCGTGCTGCTGTCGCCGGGCAGCGGCTTCATGCCCGGCGGCGAGGACAACGACTGGCTGCGGATCAATGTCGCTTATGCCGGCGATGCGCGGGCGCTGGGGTTTTTTGAGGCGTTTAAGGGAGGGTGAGGGGGCGGATCAGGTTGTGGGGAGCTTGATCGATGGATTCATGCGGTGGCTTGTGTTTACCTTGGTCTGTTCTTTCTTGTGGATAGTACGTCATTGACGTACTATTGAGCTATGTACACCCTAGCGGAAACCTCCATTTTTACTAGGTATGTTGCTGATTACTGGAGCGAAGAAGAGCGTAGCGCCTTCTTTGTCTGGTTAGTCAACAATCCCACCACCGGAGCGGTGATCCCCGGCTCCGGTGGTTGCCGCAAGGTACGTTGGTCTTCGGAGGGGCAGGGGAAGCGTGGCGGGGTGCGAGTGATCCATTACAACCTATTGGATGATGGCACGATTTGGCTGCTTACCATCTATGGCAAGAATGTGAGGGAGGATATCCCGGCCCACATTCTCAGAGCGATCAAGGAGACTATTGATGCCGACTGACAAAGAACTGGCCGCTCGGGACGCCCAGCGCGATCTGGGGGCGGAGTTGCTGGAATCCGTGCGCCAGATGAAGGCGGACCAGGCCGCCCGGCGCACCCTGGTCACGCCCACGCTGGCGGCACAAGCGCGTTCGCAGATGGGCATGTCCCAGACGGAGTTCGCGGCATTGCTGGATGTCAGCAAACGCACGCTGCAGGAATGGGAGCAAGGCCGGCGCATGCCCACCGGCGCGGCGCAGACTTTGCTGCGGGTAGCGGTGCAGCATCCGAAAGTGCTGCGGGAGCTGAAGTCCATCTAAGCTGGTGTTTGAATAGGAAACAGCCTCTCGTTTGAGAGGCTGTTTTGTTTATGGTGTTGTGGTCAAAAGGCTTAGAACCTGTTCAAAGTCTGCTGCGCTTCGGCGATACGGCGTTGAAAACGAGCTCAAAATGCTCATGTACCACCTGTACATTCCGCTTTTTCGCTCGTTTTCGCCTTGTCTCGCTCTTGCTCGCGAGACTTTGAACAGGCTCTTACAGGGATTTGGCTTTTTCCTTAGGGGCGCTTTGACTAGGGCAGTTACCGTCTTCGGAGGCCTCGATGATTCCATTTGCCATTGAGCAAAACTTTCCTCCCATGGACAAAATATTATTGAATTCTGCAGGGTACCAAAACGTTGCTACAACCTCTAACGGAGTTGAGGCCGGTAGTGGCTTCGGAGCTTGGCTCACTGTGTATTTGCCAGCAATGACTTCTCCGTAAATCAAACATTCACCAGACTTGACTTTGTAGAGTTCTACTTCGTTTCGGGACGCTGCATTAATTTTCCAGATGGCTTGCGCACCGTTGGCCGTTTCCGAGTAAACCGTGATGGAAGTCAAAACCAGCCCCTTGGCAGGGATGGCAATGGACTTGTTTGCCGATCTGTAGTTGTCTACTGAGAAGCAGACTTTTCCTGCCCCCGTATTCCGGGTAGTGATAGTGCCTTGGTAAAGAGATGAAGCGCAGGCGTCGAGGGCGGCCGCACCAATAATCATGCCGCCAAGGAGTGAAAGTAGGGCGTTTGCGTACATTCTTTGACCTTTAAGGTAACGGCTGGGTCCCGTAACAGCTGCTCTTGCTGCTTTGTCCCATGACGAGTGAAGGTTACCAGTTTAAAACGACTTGGTTTTTTTCTTGGAAGCACTTTGGCTGGGGCAGCTTCCATCTTCGGAAGCCGTGATGACGCCATTTGCCGTTGAGCAAAACGTACCACCTAGCGTCAAACCGTTCGCGGCTCCGCTTGGATGCCAGTAGGTAGTCACGACCTCCAATGGGCTTGAGCTCGGGAAAGGTTTGGGGGCTTGCTCCACCGTGTATTTCCCTGGAATCGTTTCGCCATAAGCCAAACATTCAGCCGACTTGACCTTGTAAAGCTCCGCTTCGTTACGCGAGGCGGCATCTACTTGCCAAATCGCTTGAGCGCCATCCGCCGTTGTCGTGTAAACCGTGATGGAAGTCAAAACCAGCCCCTTGGCAGGGATGGCAACGGACTTGTTTGCCGACCTATAGCTATCTACTGAGAAGCAGACTTTTCCTGTCCCAGCATTTCTTGCGGTGACAATGCCTTGGTAGCGTGAAGAAGCCGTAGCAGTCAGGGTAACGGTACAAAGAGCTATGCCGCTAAGGAGCGAGCAGAAGGAGTTGGCACGCATGTTTTGGACCTTTAAAGAAAATCGCCAAAATCTTTGCTGTATGACAGTTTGAAGCCGGTGTTGCTCTGCGTATGGTCTCAAGTGGTCAAACCTGTAAATTGCTGGAAGCGGGCAGGGTGCACTGCCTAGTCGATCTGCGTCATGATGACATCATTGTGTGTGGTTGGGCAGAATACCGCTTCTCTGGTGAAGCGGCGGATACCAAAAAATGATCAAGCCAGTTCTTCTAATTTCCCTTGTTAGCGCTTTGTTCGGCTGCTCCGATCCAATGACGGAGGCAATCGCAAGCCGTGACACCTTCGCTTACGCTGCTGTGAACGATGCCCGCGACAGGCCGGCCTTCACGATTCAAGCAGGTACATCCTGCCGAGTAGGTAAGACCTCATTCGGCAAAGCCGATGCGTACACGGAGGTGGTATGCGGAAATAAAAAGGGGTGGGTGTTGGAGCCAGAAAACATGAAGTTCTTAGAGTCAGTTGATGACTAGGCTGACAAAGTCTTCTTACCCCATTTTGAGAAAGCCCACTCATCGGGTGGGTTTTGTTGCAACTTGGATGGCTGCCTGATAAAAAGCTACGCCCAGTTGTATACGCTGGGTACGGGTTTTCAGCTAGCTATGTGGTCAGAAATGAAAAGTTGATTTGCATGTGTATATGCATGCGATGCAAAGGTCTAGAGTGGGGTATTTTATCCAAATAAAAACTTGAGATATTCCTGCTTTTTAGATGGGGTTACTATCTGCACGGTTTGGATTGGTTGGCCACTAGTCGGCGATGGAAAAGAGTAAATTGGATCTTGTGGTGTCACCATTCTGAATATCCTGCACGAATTTTTCCCAGACGGTCGATTAAATGAGAAGGTGAGGATGATTCCTTTAAGATAGCTCTTTCCCCTGGCGATAGATACTTAATAGCCCGGTGGCGCACTCGCCAATACAGAAGGCCGAAGGCTGCTAAGTGAATGCTGGCTACATCCGCAGCCAGGAAAAAAGAGTTGGCTGCACCGCTTGCGCTAGCGGAGCCGCTTCCAGTTTCAGGCAAACTAAGTGAGAAAGAATGCGCGCTATGAGAGAAGAGAGTGTTTCAATGTCACTTGGTAAAAGGTTTTTACCAGCGTATCTATTGTGTTGATATGGTGATTTTCCTCGGCGAAGATTGTTCTTATGTTTCTCATCTAGAGACATAAATATAGGGTTATGTTCTAGTTTTTTTAGTGACCACTCACGCGTCATGTGGTGTAAAGAGTCTGACTTAGATATTCCAAGGTGTTCATGTATCTTGCAAAGATCTGTAGAGTGATTTAATGAAAAAAGTTGCAATCGCATGTCGGCTTCATTGTCGGATAGCCCTGTCTCTAAAAAGTAAGATGCAGCTTTGTACGCTTCCATTATGCAACGTGCCAGGAAACATATTCCCCCGATGTCCTGCTCATCTTCTTCTTTTGCAAGTGTCAAAATAGAACGACCATGTCGTACAGCTTTCACAAACAAACCATGTCCGTAAATAATACGATATGTGGAGCCAAAATTCTCCCTGGCGCGGATCACCAGTTTTTCACATACATCTACAACATTTGGTAGTGGGTGGACTTGTGTCATAAGATGGTGTTTATGTTTTTACGGGAACATTCTTCATCGTTTCTCATGAGGGTTCAATCGCCATTCGATCCGGTGACCTTAATGTTGGTGAATATGAGCAGTCAGGTGGAGTATGTCAGCGTAAAAATGGTGATGTGAAGTGGTAACTGAAAAGTCCGGGAAAGGGACTGTGGGGGAAAACCATTATATGATCCACATCCTACGCATTCAGACCTGCCGCGAATGACCGTTATTGGCTGATTGCACCAGTTTAGTGCAGATACAACAAAGCCGACATCTAGATCGTTACGATCACCCCAAACGGCTGCTTTATTGGAGAACACAAAAATGAGCATTGTCAGCCATTTTTCTACCGGGCGGTGTGGCAATCCAATCTCAATTGCTAAGACATCCTCTGACCCAACGCGACGGCCTGTTTTCAGCGAACATATTTTTAGAACCACGAAATAATTGACACAATGCTTTCCTTATATCGCACCACGGCAGCGAGGGCGCCTGCAAGGAAAATAAAGCCTAAGATTACTGGGTTATTCCTTGCGACTTCCATTATTGCCACAGGGTGGATTCCATACTTGTCAGTAAAAGTGGCATCTGTTTTAAGGCTTTTGTCGTGAGTGCGGTCAAATATATTTGACAGAACATCGACTTTGCGAAGTGTGGACTGCTGAAGCTTGATGAACTCACCGTTGATGAAGGCCGCAGCCTCTTCCGCACCTTGAAGTGCATCAGTATCGGCTATCTTGTTTAGTTCGATCACACTCATCAATCGCCCTCTCCTACCCTTCGGAGAGGTATGGGCAGCATAGCGCTTACCGAAGAGGGTTATTAATTCACGAGCCAAGTCAAATTTCTTGTTATCTTGAAGTATTACGGGACTTCCACCTAAAACCCGAAAGCGATGTTCTAGTGCGGAAAACCCATAATTGTCATCCCGCATATTCCAATGAACGTACGTACTATCGGAGTGGTTATGAAGAAACGAAAAATATCCATATAGCATGTCGTGCTCAAGCGGATCAAGAATCTCACTTATTCGCGTAGTTGAGGCTATTTGTGGTATTTCAGGATTTCGACCTTGAGTGGCGAGCGACGCATTAGCCTTAATCAATTCACTCAAGTTATCTAGCTGTTTATTCAACTCAGCAGATTTATGAATTGACCACGTTTTGGTTTGACCTGACTTCAGATTTCTCACTGCGATGGAAGTAACCCGCGTCGAGTTCGCTAGTGGGGAATGACCATCAGGCGCATAGAATGATTCACAAGAATAGTGAATCACGTACGCGTTGATCGCCTCATCGTAAATCTCATTCAATCGCTTGCGGCATTTAGATCGCTCTCGCACACGCGATATTTCTGAAGAAGCCATATCCACCCCCGTTATGTTTTTCAGCCTAATTTGAAGTTTCTTTTCTTGTCCACAGAAATTGTTCGAGAATTAATGTAATCCAAAATGAATAAATTGTACAGTTTCTGTCAAGCCCGCGCGCTGAACTCAATTCTTTAGCCCCCCTGAAATCATAGGTGACGTGGTTGCCAGTGATTGTCTGCTTTGGGTCGGAAGTACGCGTTCTCAGGGGCAGAAAGCCGACGTTCGTCATGGGCGCAAGGAAAATTGCCGGTATGTGGCCCAGAACAGACTCTCAGCGCAGATGGGGAGAAAGACAGCTTTGGCCGAGAAGCTGCACTTCTTATCCGTCTAGTATGTAGATTGCGACGTAAAACACATCGCCCTCCAAACAACTTCCAAGGCTTGACCCTCGTTCCTCCCTCAGCAACAATCCTCCCGTGCCGTTCTATACCGGCACTGGGCGTGAGAACCCATCTTCGTTTTATCGACTGCGGGCGAAATGCGGCTATCCGTGCATTTCGCGCGTCCTGTTGCGTCTGTATGGCGGACCGGATGGGGTAACCTTCTGGTTGGCCAGCTCGCAGTCGCTGGTTTCTCACGCTCTGTTCGGTCTGCCTTCCCCCGTGAGAAGGGGATGGCGGTACTTCCACAGACTGCAGGAGAAATGTCATGTCAAAGAAGTTCTCCCCGATTCCTGTTTCCTCGTTTGACCTTGCCGACTTCCCCAACCCCCGCCGTTCCCGCTACCGCTTCCCCTCCAGCGAAGCCAAAGACCTCCGTCTGCCCTTTGTCCGCCGCGTGCCAGGCCGCACCTATCCGCATTACTGGCAGCCAGCCGAGCCCCAGAGTTATTTCGAGGCTTGCGCGATTGGCCGCCAGTATGCGGCGCACATGGCGCAGTTGTTGAAGACCAACCGTCAGCATGCGGCGCGTGGGCTGTTGTTCCGCATTGCCAGCGATATGGATTTTGCCGACAAGAGTTACCGCATCGGCCTGTGCAAGGGTTTCTTCAATTATCTGGAGATGTTGTTGAACCTGGCGGTGGAGCGGGTGGATCTGGCGCAGCATGTGGAGGCGGTGCAGCAGCTTTATCTGTGCCTGGAGCAGTTGGCTGAGACGCAACAGCAACAGCGGCGCAAGAAGCGCGGTCGGGGCCGTCAGCGCTGAGTGCGTTGGTCATGAAAAAACGGCCCTTCGGGGCCGTTTGGTTTTGTGCTGTGTTATTAGAGCCTGTTCAAAATCTTGCGCGCAAGAGCGAGACAAGGCGGAAACCGCTGAGACAGCGGAATGTACAAGTGGCACATGAGCATTTTGAGCTTGTACTCACCGTGCAAGACTTCACGACGCGCAGCAGATCGTAAACAGATTCTTAGCGCGCGAGTTCGGAGTAATGGTGCTCGTCGTACTGTCCGTCCAGATAGTCGTTGACGCGGTCGTTGAAGGCGATCCAGTGCGGGGTTTTCTGGTGTTCGGCCAGGCGCTCCTTGCTGTCCCACAGTTCGATCAGCGCGTAGCGCAGCGGCTCGCCGGCTTGCTGCCAAAGCTGGTAGTAGTTGCAGCCGGCCTCCTTATTGGATTCCCGCACCATGGTGTTGAGCAGGGTGAGGAAGTCTTGTTGGCTTTTGGCTTTGACGTTGAAGAATACGTTCAGGGTAATCATGTGGGGCCTCTGGTATTGGGTGAATGAATGCGAATGTTCCGCTGCCGTCGGCGCGGTGTATCCATGGCGGCCATTTTACGAAGCCCTGTTGTTCGTTAAAAGTGAAATATAATTAGCTTTGTATTCGTTTTTTATGAGTTAAATGTCGTGATGGCTCAAGGCCCGGCTGGGTGAGGGGCGGACGGCGGCAAAAGAAAAACGGCCCCGGGGGGCCGTTTTGTCATGATGCCTTGCTGGTGTAGAGCCTGTTTACGATCTCGCGAGCTAAGGCGAGACAAGGCGAAAACAGCTGAGGAAGCGGAATGTACTCGTGGTACATGAGCATTTCGAAGCTGTTTTTAACGCAGTATCGGCGACGCGCAGCAGATCGTAAGCAGGTTCTTCAGAACGCGAAGTGCTCGTCCTGCAACTCCATCAACGGCTTGGCGCCGGCCTTGAGCTTGGCCAGCAGGCTGTGCACTTCCGGGAACAGCTTGCTCATATAGAAGCGGCCGGTCAGGATCTTGGCCTGGTAGAAGCCGTCTTCGCCGCCGCCCAGCTTGGAGTGAGCCACTTCTGCCATCCGCGCCCACAGCCAGGCGTAGCTGAGGTGGCCGATCAGGCGCAGGTAGTCGGTGGCGGCTGCGCCGGCTTCGTCGCGGTTCTGCATGCCGGCCATGCCGATGCCCATGGTCACTTCGCCCACGTCCTTCAACAGCTTGGACAGCGGGGCCACGTAGTCGGCCAGTTTGTCGTTGCCTTCATTGGCCTGGCAGAACTTGTGGATCTGCTTGGTGAACTTGCGCAGCTTCTGGCCCTGGTCCATCAGCACTTTGCGGCCCAAGAGGTCGATGGCCTGGATGCCGTTGGTGCCTTCGTAGATCTGGGAGATGCGGCAGTCGCGCACCAGTTGTTCCATGCCCCATTCGCGGATGTAGCCGTGGCCGCCGAACACTTGCATGCCCAGGTTGGCGGCTTCGTAGCCGTTGTCGGTCATGAAGGCCTTGGCCACCGGGGTGAGCAGGGCCACGAGGTCGGCGGCGTCCTGGCGGGTGTCGGCGTCCGGGTGTTTGTCTTCAATGTCCAGTTGCAGCGCCAGCAGGCTGGTCAGCGCTCGGCCGGCCTCTGTGTAGGCTTTCTGGGTCAGCAGCATGCGGCGCACGTCCGGGTGGACGATGATGGGGTCCGCCGGCTTGTCCGGGCATTTGTCGCCGGAGAGCGAGCGCATTTGCAGGCGTTCGCGTGCATAGGCCAGCGCGCCCTGGAAGGAGGCTTCGCCTATGCCCAGGCCTTGCATGCCGCAGCCCAGGCGGGCGGCGTTCATCATGGTGAACATGCAGGACAGGCCTTTGTTGACTTCGCCAATCAAATAGCCCTTGGCGCCGTCCAGGTTGATCACCGCGGTGGCGTTGGCCTTGATGCCCATCTTGTGTTCCAGGCTGCCGCAGGCCACGGGGTTGCGGCTGCCGTCGTCATGAAATTTGGGCACGATGAACAGGGAGATGCCTTTCACGTCCTTGGGCGAGTCCGGCAGGCGGGCCAGCACCAGGTGGATGATGTTGTCGGACATATCATGTTCACCGGCGGAGATGAAAATCTTGGTGCCGGTAATGCTGTAGCTGCCGTCGCCGTTGGGCTCGGCGCGGGTTTTGAGCAGGCCCAGGTCGGTGCCGCAGTGCGGTTCGGTCAGGCACATGGTGCCGGTCCAGCTGCCGTCCACCAGTTTGGGCAGGTAGGCCGCTTTTTGCGCTTCGGTTCCGTGGGCATGAATGGCAGAATACGCGCCGTGGGACAGGCCGGGGTACATGGACCAGGCCACGTTGCTGGAGCACTGCATTTCCATGATGGGGAAGCCCAGCGCCTTGGGCATGCCCTGGCCGCCGTAGGCCGGGTCGCAGTCCAGCGCCGGGAAGCCCAGTTCACAGTATTGCTGGTAGGCTTCCTTGAAGCCGGGCGGGGTGGTGACGGATTTGGTGGTGCTGTCGTAGTGACAGCCTTCTTCGTCGCCCTGGCGGTTCAGCGGCGCCAGTTCGCTTTCACAGAACTGGGCGGCGGCCTCCAGATAGGAGCGGAAAATGTCCTGGGTGGCTTCTTCGTAGCCGGGCAGGGTGGGGATGATGTCCTGTACCTTGATCAGCTCGTGGAGCACGAAATCGAAATCCCGCAGCGGGGCTTGGTATGCAGGCATGGGTCTCTCCTGTTGGTTTGCGCGGCCTGGACGATCCGGCCCAGGTCTGTCGTGTTTGGGTTCGCCCTGCGCTTGGGCGAATAATTCAAACGCTTGTTTAAATTATCGACGTGGCTTTGACAAGCTTTTCGCGTTTTACCCGTCGCCGAGTGTGGTTTAACGGCAACGCGCGCGCACAAGGATCAAAACATTCCAGATGACTTGGTTTAGACGCAAGGTACGCAAATGGGTTGCCTACCGGCACCATTGGTTTCAGAAGCCGGGCCTGCGCCGGCTGGCGCCCTATCTGGACCGGCCGGCGTATTGGTCGCTGAACCGCCGCAAGGTGGCGATGGGGGTGGGGGTGGGCTTGTTCGCCGGCCTGATGCCCGGCCCCACGCAAAAGGTGACGGCGGTGGCGCTGGCTTTGCTGATGCGGGTGAATCTGCCGGTGGCGGTGTTGTTCACGCTGTACACTAACCCTTTGACCGTATTGCCGCTGTACTTTCTGGCTTATGCTTATGGCAAGCTTTTACTGGGCAATCCGGCTGCGGGTACAATGACGCCGCCGCCCAATTGGGACCGGATGAGCTTGCCGGATTGGTGGCACGCCTGCCTGAATTGGCTGGCGGAGCTGGGCTGGCCCTTGCTGGTGGGATTGCCGGCGCTGGGCCTGACCTTTGCCGTGATCGGCTACGCGTTGACGCGGCTGCTGTGGCGCTGGGCGGTGATCAGCGCCTGGAAAAGCAGGCATTGCAGAACACTTTAAGGGGTGATTGTGGATCTGGTTGAAAAGCAGTTGTCGTCGGAGCTGGTGTATCAGGGCGGTTTTCTCAAGGTTCATAAAGACGAGGTGGCGCTGCCGGACGGCGCGGCGTCCACGCGCGAATACATTCTGCACCCCGGCGCGGTGGCGGTGCTGGCGCTGACGCCGGACGGCAAGCTGGTGCTGGAGCGCCAGTACCGTTATCCGACCGGCCGCGAGTTCGTGGAGATTCCCGCCGGCAAGATAGACCCGGACGAGGACCCGGCGGCCACGGCAAGGCGGGAGCTGTTGGAGGAAACCGGCTACGCGGCGGAGCGCTGGACGTATCTGGGCACCGCTTATCCCTGCATTGGCTATTCCAACGAGCGCATCAGTTATTACCTGGCGGAAGGGCTGAGCCAGCAGGGCAGCCGGCTGGACGAGGGCGAATTCCTGGAGGTGCTGACGGTGCCTGTAGCGCAGGCGATGGAGATGACGCTGAGCGGGGCGATCTGCGACAGCAAGTCCATCGTGGGCCTGCACTGGCTGGCGGCGCACCAGGCCGGGAGGATGCCGGGTGTCGCCGTTTGATCCTTACCGGGATCGACGGCGCGGGCGCCGCATCAGCATGGGCTGCAAGGCCCGCATCCGTTCTTTGATCAGCGGCGAAACCCATTACGGCGAGTGCGTGGATCTGTCGGTGGACGGCATGGCCTTGCGCTCGTCCTTTGTGCCGCAGTTTGGCGAGCGCCTGTCCGTGATCGTGCTGGCCCCGGGTGTGGGCGGCATGCCGGGCAAGCCCTTGGAGGCGGTGGTGGAGGTCAAGCGCTGCAATGAGGTGCAGCGCGGCCGCATCTATGAAATTGGCGTGCGCATTGTGCAGCGCAAAGGCTGAGCGCCGCAGTCCGCGCGGGTGCGGCGCATTCTTTATATTCCCTTCTCTTTTTCCGCCGCGCTGCGCGGCGTGAATGTTTCAATCGCCGCGATGGAAACGTTTGATTCTCAAAGCGTTTTTTTAGGGCCGATTTCCGTTTACTCCCGCTTACACGCCGCTCGTCTTCCGTTACAAAAAAAAGCTGGCGGAATTCACCATCCATTTCAAATACTTGTATTGAATCTGGCTCACGATCTCATATTTTGTGTGCAGGCGCGGTTTTGCCCTGCCAGGCTGTGCGTTATGCTATACCCAGAAAAAGAAAGCCGGAAACAATGTGAATACTCTAATTCAGCAAGGGGAGCAGCGGATGCCGCGTGCATATCGTTTGCGCCTCTGCTACCTGCCAGGAGAGAGCCATGCACCCGGATATCTTCAGTCACTACGCTGCTCGTTACGACAAGACTCGTGAGGAGGAGTACACCATCCAGGAGTACCTGGAGCTCTGCAAGAAAGACCCCGGCGCTTACGCCACCGCCGCAGAGCGCATGCTGGCCGCCATAGGCGAGCCGGAGCTGGTGGACACTCGGCACGATTCGCGTCTGTCCCGCATCTTTTCCAACAAAGTCATCAAGGTCTATCCCGCGTTCCGTGATTTTTACGGCACCGAGGAGGTGATCGAACAGGTGGTGTCCTACTTCCGCCACGCCGCGCAAGGCCTGGAAGAGAAGAAGCAGATCCTCTATTTGCTGGGCCCGGTGGGCGGCGGCAAATCGTCCATCGCCGAGAAGCTGAAAGAGCTGATGGAGCTGGTGCCGTTCTATTGCCTGAAAGGCAGTCCGGTCAACGAGTCTCCGCTGGCGCTGTTCAACTACGACGAGGATGGGGCGCTGCTGGAAGAGGAATACGGCATTCCGCGCCGTTATCTGAAGAGCATTCCCAGCCCGTGGGCGGTGAAGCGGCTGCATGAGTTCAACGGCGACATCGGCCAGTTCCGCGTGGTCAAACGCTATCCGTCCGTGCTCAAGCAGATCGCGGTGGCCAAGACCGAGCCGGGCGACGAGAACAATCAGGATATTTCGTCGCTGGTGGGCAAGGTGGATATCCGCAAGCTGGAGAAATACGCGCAGGACGACCCGGACGCTTACAGCTACTCCGGCGGCTTGTGCCTGGCCAACCAGGGCTTGCTGGAATTCGTGGAGATGTTCAAGGCGCCGATCAAGGTCTTGCACCCGCTGCTGACGGCCACCCAGGAAGGCAACTTCAAGGGCACCGAGGGCTTTGGCGCGATTCCGTTTGAAGGCGTGATCCTGGCCCACTCCAACGAATCCGAGTGGAAGCAGTTCCGCAACAACAAGAACAACGAGGCTTTCCTCGATCGTATCTACATCGTCAAGGTGCCGTATTGCCTGCGCGTGTCCGACGAGATCAAGATCTACGACAAGCTGATCCGCAACTCTTCGCTGGGCCGCGCGCCGTGCGCGCCGGGCACGCTGAAGATGATGTCGCAGTTCGCGGTGTTGTCGCGGCTGAAAGAGCCGGAAAACTCCAGCCTGTTCAGCAAGATGCAGGTGTACGACGGGGACAATCTGAAGGATACGGATCCCAAGGCCAAATCCATCCAGGAATACCGCGATTACGCCGGGGTGGACGAGGGCATGAGCGGCTTGTCCACGCGCTTCGCCTACAAGATTCTGTCCAAGGTGTTCAACTTCGATCACAGCGAAGTGGCGGCCAACCCGGTGCACTTGCTGTACGTGATCGAGCAGCAGGTTGAGCGCGAGCAGTTCCCGGCGGAAATCGAGCAGAAGTATCTGACCTTCCTGAAGGAGTACCTGGCGCCCAAGTACGTGGAGTTCATCGGCAAGGAGATTCAAACCGCTTATCTGGAAAGCTACTCCGAATACGGCCAGAACATCTTCGACCGCTACGTCAGCTTCGCGGACTTCTGGATTCAGGATCAGGAGTACCGCGATCAGGACACCGGCGAGATCTTCGACCGGACCTCCTTGAACGCGGAGCTGGAGAAGATAGAGAAGCCGGCCGGGATTTCCAACCCCAAAGACTTCCGCAACGAGATCGTCAACTTCGTGTTGCGGGCGCGGGCCAACAACGGCGGTAAGAATCCCACCTGGACCAGCTACGAGAAGCTGCGCACGGTGATCGAGAAGAAGATGTTCTCCAACACCGAGGAGCTGCTGCCGGTGATCTCCTTCAACGCCAAGGCCAGCGCCGAGGATGCGAAGAAGCACGAGGACTTCGTCAACCGCATGGTGGAAAAAGGCTACACCGCCAAGCAAGTGCGTCTGTTGTGCGAATGGTATCTGCGAGTGCGCAAGTCCTCGTAAGCCGTCGCTGATCCGGCGCCGCCTGGGGCGGCGCCGGAAATCGCCCGCGCGGCCGCTGTCGCCGCCGGGCGGTGAAGAATATAACAACAGCAAGCCAGGCGATGGCCGCCCGCGGGCGGCCGCCGCCGGCACAGGCAAAGCGAGGTGCTTATGTCCCACATCATCGATCGGCGCCTCAACGGCAAGAACAAGTCCGCGGTCAACCGCGAACGGTTTCTGCGCCGTTTCAAGGCCCAAATCAAGGAGGCCGTCGCCAAGGCGGTCAAGGGGCGCAGCATTACCGATATCGAGAGCGGGGAGAAGGTCTCGATTCCGGTAAAGGATATTTCCGAACCCGTGTTTCATCACGGCAAGGGCGGCATGACGGAAAACGTGCACCCGGGCAATGAGGAGTTCGTCAAGGGCGACCGCCTGCCGCGGCCGCAGGGCGGCGGGGGCGGAGGCGGCAGCAAGGCCAGCCAGGACGGCGAGGGCGAGGACGATTTCGTGTTCCAGCTGTCGCGCGAAGAGTTCATGAACGTGTTCTTCGACGACTTGGCCCTGCCCAATCTGATCAAGACCCAGCTGATGGGCATTGAGGAGATGAAGACGGTGCGCGCCGGTTACACCAACGACGGCACGCCGGCCAACATCAATATCGTGCGTTCGCTGCGCGGCGCGCTGGCGCGGCGGGTGGCGATGGCCGCGCCCACCATGGCCACGCTGGGCGACGCGGAGGAGGAGCTCGACACCCTGATGGAGGATGACGAGGACAACACCTCGGAAATCCGCGAAAAACGGCAAAGCATTCACCGGCTGCGCGAACGCATCGCCAGCATTCCGTGGATAGACCCGTTCGACCTGCGCTACAACAACCGGGTCAAGCAGCCCAAGCCCACCAGTCAGGCGGTGATGTTCTGCATCATGGACGTGTCCGGCTCCATGGACGAGCAGAAAAAGGACATGGCCAAGCGCTTCTTCATCCTGCTTTACCTGTTCCTGCAGCGCAATTACGAGAAGATCGAGGTGGTGTTCATCCGCCACCACACCAGTGCGGTGGAGGTGAGCGAGGAGGATTTCTTCCACTCGCGCGAATCCGGCGGCACCGTGGTGTCCTCGGCGCTCAATCTGATGGCGGAGATCGTCAAGAAACGCTACGCCGGCAGCGAATGGAATATCTACGCCGCCCAGGCGTCCGACGGCGACAACTGGGACAGCGATTCCGCCAACTGCGGCCGCATCATGGAGGAGGACCTGCTGCCTTACTGCCAGTACTTCGCCTACATCGAGATCACCGAAGGAGAGCCGCAAAACCTCTGGTACGAATACTTGAAGGTGCAGGAACGCAACCGCCAGTTCGCCATGCAGAAAATTCGTTCGGCTTCCGACATCTACCCGGTCTTCCGGGAACTGTTCAAGCGCCAGCCGGCCAATGGCCGCGCCGCCACCGCCTGAGAACGTGTTTATGATCTCGCGAGACAAGGCGGAAACGAGTGCAAAAGCGGAATGTACACGTGGTACATGAGCATTTTGAGCTCGGTTTCGACGCCGTATCGCCGACGCGCAGCAGATCGTAAACAGGTTCTGAGCGGTCTTGCCAAGGGGGGAGCAACATGACACCGATTTCTACCGGGTCCGAATGGACCTTCGACCTGGTCGACGAGTACGACCGGCAGATACGCACCATCGCGGTGGATGAGTTCAAGCTGGATGTCTATCCCAATCAGCTGGAAGTCATCACCGCCGAGCAGATGATGGACGCCTACGCCTCGGTGGGCATGCCGGTCAACTACCATCACTGGAGCTACGGCAAGCATTTCGTCGCCACCGAAAAGAGCTATAAGCGCGGCCAGATGGGGCTGGCCTATGAGATTGTGATCAACTCCAACCCCTGCATCGCCTATCTGATGGAGGAAAACTCCATGACGATGCAGGCGCTGGTGATCGCCCACGCCGCTTACGGCCACAACAGCTTTTTCAAGGGCAACTACCTGTTCCGCGCCTGGACCGACGCCTCGGCCATCATCGACTATCTGGTGTTCGCCAAGAGCTATATCACCAAGTGCGAGGAGCGCTACGGCATAGACGCGGTGGAGGACTTGCTGGACAGCTGCCACGCGCTGATGAATTACGGCGTGGACCGCTACAAGCGGCCGCAGAAGCTGTCGCTGGCCAAGGAGCAGGCGCGTCAGGAAGAGCGCGAGCAATACCTGCAAACCCAGGTCAACGATCTGTGGCGCACCATTCCCAAGCGCGACAAGGACGGCAGCGACAAGTCGCCGCCGCGTTTTCCGCCGGAGCCGCAGGAAAACCTGCTGTACTTCATCGAGAAATCCGCGCCGCTGCTGGAGCCTTGGCAGCGCGAGGTGGTGCGCATCGTGCGCAAGGTGGCGCAGTATTTCTACCCGCAGCGGCAGACCCAGGTGATGAACGAGGGCTGGGCCACGTTCTGGCACTACACCATCCTCAATCGCCTGTACGACAAGGGTATGGTCACCGACGGCTTCATGATGGAGTTTTTGCAGAGCCACACCAATGTGGTGTACCAGCCGCCGGTGACGGCGCGTTGGTACAACGGCATCAACCCGTACGCGCTGGGCTTCTCCATGTATCAGGACATCAAGCGCATTTGCGAAGCCCCCACCGACGAGGACCGCGCCTGGTTCCCGGACCTGGCCGGCACGCCGTGGCGGGAGTCCCTGGAGTTCGCGATGAAGAACTTCAAGGACGAGAGCTTTATCTCGCAGTATCTGTCGCCCAAGCTGATTCGCGATTTCCGTCTGTTCTCCATCCGCGACGACGACCACGACGACAAGCTGGAAGTGTCCGCCATCCACGACGACATGGGCTACCGCGACATCCGCGGCAAGCTGGCCGAGCAGTACAATCTGGGTTCGCGCGAGCCCAATATCCAGGTGTGGTCGGTCAATGTGCGCGGCGACCGCAGCCTGGTGCTGCGCCACACCATGCACAATCGGCGTCCGCTGGACGACAACAGCGCCAACGAGGTGCTCAAGCACGTGTGCCGGCTGTGGGGCTTCGACGTGAGGCTGGAAAGCGTGGACGGCAATGGCGACGTCAAGCAGAGCTACGAGATGAAATCCAACCTGGATGGCGCGCGCGTGTAGCGGCGGCGGCCTGTGATATAGTCGAAAACCCGGGGCCGGCGGTCGTCGCCCCCGGGTTTTTCATGCCGCCGGCGGATGCAACTTTCCCTCCGGGCCGCTCTCGAATTCCTATTTCGATTGCGCGTCGCCGCCGCAAAGCCTGTTTCGCTTCACGCGAGGCGGCCCCGGCCGCGCTCTGCCTCGCCGGCGCGTGGCGGATTTTGAACCAGCGCTCACAAGGGAGACGATATGGACCACCAGCATTGCGATCATCCAGCGCCGGAGCGCGCGCCCAAGGTGGGCGTGGAACGCTTGCGGCCCTTCGACAAGGAGGCGTTTGAGCGTGCGGTGACCGATTTGCTGACCGCCTGCGGCTTTCAGCCGCAAGGCGATCCGCATCTGGGCAGGACCGCGGAACGCGTCGGCGCGTTCTGGCGCGACCGCTTGCTGGACGGCTACGCCGCCGATCCGAGCGAGGTGCTGGGCTGCGGTTTTGAAGACGATTCCCGCGAGATGGTCATCATCAGCAATATCTCCATCCACAGCCTGTGTCCGCACCATCTGGTGCCCTTCGAAGGCATCGCCCACGTCGCCTACATTCCGGGCGGACGGCTGCACGGCTTCGGCCGCATCGCGCGGCTGATCGACGTGATCTCGCACCGCTTGAATTACCAGGAATG
This sequence comes from Chromobacterium sp. HL1, assembly GCF_057418835.1. Lineage (NCBI taxonomy): Bacteria > Pseudomonadati > Pseudomonadota > Betaproteobacteria > Neisseriales > Chromobacteriaceae > Chromobacterium > Chromobacterium sp. HL1. The sequence continues at coordinate 3,209,672 of NZ_CP162399.1, read as the reverse complement.
GATTTGCCAGGAAGTGGCGGACGCGCTGGTGCGGCACGGCATGGCCAAGGGCGCGGCCTGTGTGATCCAGGCCAAGCAGATGTGTTTGCAGCTGGGGGAAAACCGGCGCGGCGCGGAGGCGGTGATCACCCAGGGCTTCGCCGGAGAAGTGGGCGAGGCCGACCGCGCGCGCTTCCTCAGCGAGTGCAAGCAGGCCTCGCACCGCTGAGCGTTTACTCTTGGTGCGGGTGGGGCAAGGGCACGAAAGCCCGCAAGGCGTGCTCCCGGCTGCTCAGCTCCGCCAGCCGTACGCCGTAAACCGCTTCCAAGGTTTCCCGCCGCATGATTTCGGGCGTGGGCCCGAAGCCGGCGGCGCGTCCTTCGTTCAGCAGCAGCACATTGTCGGCGTGGCGCAGCGCCAGGTTCAGATCGTGCACCACGGCCAGCGCGCCGATGTTCAGCTCGCGGCAGATGCGGGCCACCTGCGCCAGCAGCGCGTCGGCCATGGCGAAGTCCAGCGCGGCGGTGGGTTCGTCCAGCAATAGATAGCGTTCCGCGTCCGCCGAGGCCAGCAGTTGGCACAGCGCGCGCGCCAGGTGGACGCGTTGCTGTTCGCCGCCGGACAGGGTGCGCGCCTGGCGTCGCGCCAGCTCCGCGGTGCAGGTGAGTTCCAGCGCCTGGCGGCAGGCCTCGCCGGCGTCGCCCAGCAGATAGGCGCCGGACTGGATCAGCTCCATCGTGCTCCAGCCGGCCGGCGTCAGCGGATTTTGCTCCACCACCGCGCGCTGGCGCGCCAGTTGAGCGGCGGATTGGCCGCGCAGCGGCCGTCCGGCCATCCACGCCTCGCCGGCGCTGGGCGCGTGCAGACCGGCCAGCATGCCCAGCAAGCTGCTTTTGCCGGCCCCGTTGGGGCCTAGCACGATATTGAGTTCGCCCGGCGCCACGCGCAGGGACACCGCCTCCACCAAGAGGCGGCCCTGGCGGGAAAGGCTGAGGGCGCGCGCTTCAAGCATGGGCGTCCTTTTCCGCGCTTTGCCGCAGCAGCCACAGGAAGAAGGGCGCGCCTATCAGGCTGGTGATCACGCCCACCGGCAGCTCGCTGGGCGCCAGCAGGCTGCGCGCCAGCCAGTCCGAGGCGATGGCCAGCAGCGCGCCCAGCATGGGCGCGATCCACAGCAGCCGGCGCGCGTTGCCGCCCACCAGTTGGCGCGCCAGGTGCGGGCCCATCAGGCCGATGAAACCGATCATGCCGCAGGCGGACACCACCAGGCCGGCGGCCAGGGCCGCCAGGATCACCACCTGCCATTCGCGGCGACGCACTTCAAAGCCCAGGTGAAAGGCGGCGGTTTCGCCCAATTGCAGCGCGTTGAGAAAGCGCCATTGCCGGTGCAGCGCCAGCCAGACCAGCGGCGCGGCCGCGCACAGCAAGACGGTTTGCGGCCAGTCCACGCTGGCGAAGCTGCCCATCAGCCAGAAAATCACCACGCGCAAGGAGCCGTCGGGCAGGGTGGTGATCAGCAGGGTCAGCAGGCTGCCCAGCAAGGAGCTGATGGCGAGACCGCTGAGGATCAGCCGGCTGCCGCCTTGTTGGGTCTGGCCCAGCAGGCGGATCAGCAATAAGGAGAACAGGCCGCCGGCGAAGGCGGACGCGGACACGGCGTAGAGGCCGGCGCCCAGGCTCAGCGCGGCGGCGGCGGCCAGCGCCGCGCCGCTGTTGATGCCGATCAGGCCGGGTTCGGCCAGCGGGTTGCGGAAACGCGCCTGCACCGCAGCGCCGGCGCTGGCCAGCAAGGCGCCGGCGCTGGCGCTGGCCAGCAGGCGCGGCAGCCGCAGCTGCCACAGCAATTGCCATTCCAGTTCCGGCAAGGGCTGGCCGGCCAGCAAACGGGACGCGTCCATGCCGCTGCCGTGCAGCAGCGAGGCGAGAGAGAGGAGAATCAGGCCGGCCGCGAGGGCCAGGGTCAGCGGGAAGAGGCGCATGGAAAGGGGGGCGGGGAGGAGGCTCCCCGCCGGCGCTTAGCGCAGGCCCAGCACGTCCTGCATATCGAACAGGCCGCTCGGTTTGCTGGCCAGCCAGCGCGCGGCGCGCACCGCGCCGTTGGCGAAGGTGGCGCGGCTGGAGGCCTTGTGGCTGATTTCCACGCGTTCGCCGATGGCGGCGAACAAGGCGGTGTGGTCGCCGACCACGTCGCCGCCGCGCACGGTGGCGAAGCCTATGGTGTGCGGATCGCGCTCGCCGGTCACGCCTTCGCGGCCGTAAACCGCGCATTCTTTCAAGTCGCGGCCCAGCGCGTCGGCGATGACTTCGCCCATGCGCAGCGCGGTGCCGGACGGCGCGTCCACTTTATAACGGTGGTGGGCTTCGATGATTTCGATGTCGTAGCCGTCGTCCAGCACTCGCGCCGCCATGTCCAGCAGCTTGAAGGTGAGGTTGACGCCAACGCTGAAATTGGAGGCGAACACGATGCCGATCCGGTCGCCGGCGGCGCGGATCGCCGCCTTGCCGGCCTCGTCGAAGCCGGTGGTGCCGATGATCATTTGCACGCCGCGCTCGGCGCAGGCGGCCAGGTGTTCCAGCGTGCCTTCCGGGCGGGTGAAGTCGATGACGGCGTCGGCGCCTTCCAGCGCCTGGAGGAAGTCGCCGCCTATCTTGACGCCGGTGTGCTTGCCGATGAACAGGCCGGCGTCCTGGCCGATGAAATCCGAGCCGGGGCGGTCCACCGCGGCGTGCAGAGCCACGCCGGGCGCGGCCAGCGCCGCTTCAATCAGGGCCTTGCCCATGCGGCCGCCGGCGCCGACCACCACCAGTTTCAGCGGGGAGGCGCTCATGGCTTGGCTTCCTGGGCCGGCGCGGAGGCGGTCAGCGGCGGGCGTTCGGCCGGCTGCGCCTGGCCTTCCACGCGCTCCAGCACGTCGCCGTTGAAGTGGACGGTCAACAGGCGGTTGCTGTTTTTATCCAGCTTGCCCTGCTTGATGTCGCTATAGGTGTAATCCCAGCGATTGGCGTGAAACGCGTCGGCCAGTAGCGGAGAACCCAACAGGAAACGCACTTGCGAGCGCGTCATGCCCGGTTTAAGTTTGGCGACGGCATCCTCTGTGACATAATTGCCCTGCTGGATTTCCATCTTGTGCGGGCTGAGCCAGTTCAGAGGGTTCATTGAGCTGCAGCCGGAGAGGGCAAGGACGGCGACAAAAATCAGGGCGCGCATGATACTCCGTGACCTAAAAGTTATGAGGCGGTAATTAGGCAAAGCCGTGAAAAGGCTTTATCATGATCTGAAATCGACCCACTTTATATCACGATGAGCAAAGCCAGTCACCTTAAAGATATCGGCCTCAAGGCCACCGGCCCGCGTTTGAAAATCCTCGATCTGTTCGAGGAGGAGCACGCCGGCCACATGTCGGCGGAAGATGTCTACCGCAAGCTGCTCGCGGAAAATATCGACATCGGCCTTGCCACCATTTACCGCGTGCTGACGCAGTTCGAGCAGGCGGGCATTCTGGTGCGCCACCATTTCGAAACCGGCAAAGCGGTGTACGAGCTGAACCAGGGCGGTCATCACGATCACATGGTGTGCGTCAGCTGCGGCAAGGTGGTCGAGTTCTTCGATCCGGAGATCGAGGCTTTGCAAGACCGCATCGCCGAGCAGCACGGCTTCCGCATCGTCGATCACGCGCTGTACATGTACGGCGAGTGCCCGGACTGCCTTAACGCCAAGAAGGCATGATTCCCTGGCTCGGTCCTGAGCCGGTCTTCCCTCCGGTGCGGCTGGCTCTGCGCGAACCCAACGGTTTGCTGGCCGCCGGAGGCGATTTGTCCCCGCAGCGCATCCTGGCTGCTTACTCCCAAGGCATTTTCCCCTGGTTTTCCGAAGGCGAGCCCATTCTGTGGTGGTCGCCGGCGCCACGCATGGTGCTGAGTCCGGACGAGCTCAAAGTCAGCCGTTCCATGGACAAGCTGCTGCGCAATCAACATTACGAAATCCGCGTGGACACCGCCTTCCGCGAAGTGATGTCGGCCTGCGCCGAACCAAGGGCGCAGCAGCAGGGCACCTGGATCGTGCCGGAGATGGTGGACGCCTATTGCCGTCTGCACCGGCTGGGCTACGCGCATTCTTTCGAGACCTGGATGGACGGCGAACTGGTCGGCGGCCTGTACGGCATCGGCCTGGGTTTGATGTTCTACGGCGAATCCATGTTTTCCCGGCGCAGCAACGCGTCCAAGCTGGCCTTCATCCACATGGTGCGCCATTTGCGGACGCAGGGGGTGACGATGATAGATTGTCAGATGCACACCCGCCATTTGCAGAGCTTGGGCGCCAAGTTGGTTTCGCGTCAGACATTTCTTGCTACTCTGAAAGAGAATGCCCGACGGGCGCAGCCCGCCGCGATGTGGAACTACCGGTATACCAATGAGCCATCGTGATCCCGGCCCGACAGTGGCCATCCATTTCTACGCCACCGCGCCCTATCCCTGCAGTTATCTGGCCGGGCGTCAGGCGCGTTCGCAGGTGGCGATCCCGGCGGAGGCGATCGATGGCGAGGTTTACAGCCAGTTGGTGAAGCTGGGCTTCCGCCGCAGCGGCCTGTATACCTACCGGCCGTATTGCGACAGTTGCCAGGCTTGCGTGCCGGTGCGGATTCCGGTGGAGCGTTTCGCGCCCAGCCGCACTCAACGCAAGGTGGCGCGTCGGCTGGAGGCGATGCAGGTGCGCCTGCTGCCGCTGGAGTTCGACGCCGAACACTATGCGCTGTATCGCTGGTATCAGCAGTCGCGGCACGCCGGCGGGGGCATGTCGGACGACGATCCGCAGCAGTATTCGGAGTTCATCCTGAAAAGCGGGGTGGACAGCATGCTGGCGGAGTTCCGCCTGGACGGCGAATTGAAGATGGTCAGCCTGATCGACCGCCTGGCCGACGGCCTGTCCGCGGTATACACCTTCTACGATCCGGAAGACTCCAAATCCAGCCTGGGCGTGTTCAATGTGTTGTGGCAGGCGGAGCTGACGCGGCGGCTGGGGCTGCCGCACCTGTATCTGGGCTATTGGATACGCGAATGCCAGAAGATGTCCTACAAGGCGATGTATCAGCCCCTGCAGGCCTTGATGGACGGGCGGTGGGTGGAGTTGTCCAGGCCGCGGGACGAGTGAGCGGCACCCAATGAAAAAGCCGGCGCGAGCGCCGGCTTTTTCATTGCTGACGCCGTCCGCGTCAGAGCCTGTTCAAGGCCTGTGAGTCGAAAGCGTGCGACGGCGGGCCTTGAGCGGATGCTTAGAACGGCACCACGCGGTCGTTGCCGCCGCCGGTCAGCACGCGCACGCGCTGGTTGGCGGAGAACGGAATGTCGGCTTCCTGCACGATGGAGATCATGCGGCCGGAACCGTCCAGCTTGACGGTGATTTCCAGCGCGTTCTTGCTCAGGCCGCGTTGAGCGGCCTGGGCGCCGAAGCCGCCGGCCAGCGCGCCTACGATGCCGCCGGCGATCTGGCCCTTGCCGCCGCCGATATTGCTGCCGGCCAGGCCGCCCAGCGCGGCGCCGCCCAGAGTCAGCAGCTCATTGTTGCTGCCTTCCATTTTCACGTTCTGCACCGACACCACGGTGCCCAGCTGCACGGTCTGCGCCTGGCGCATCTGGCCTTTGGAATAGACGGCGGCGGAGTCGGAGGTGGCGCAGCCGGTGAGCACGCCGGCGCTCAGCAGCGCGACGGCGGAAAGACGAATCAGTTGTTTTGCGTTCATATGAGTGAGTCCCATGTTATATAAGCGAGCCGGTTTGCCCCGGGATGGTCGCCGCGGGCCTGTCGCCGGGCTTCCTGAGGAAGGGCCCGTGCGCGGCCGCGCGTGCTGTTGTTCAGGGTTTGGCGCGCGCTGCGATCGCATTCGCGCATTCGGCCACCAGCGCCGGGCCTCGGTAGATCAGGCCGCTGTAGACTTGCACCAGGCTGGCGCCGGCGTCCAGTTTTTCCACGGCGTCCCGCCCGGACAGGATGCCGCCAACTCCTATGATAGGCAGAGCGCCGTCAAGTTCCTTGGCTAATTTGCGAATAACTGTTGTGGAACGGTCTTTGACCGGCGCGCCGGACAGGCCGCCGGCCTGCTCCGCCAACGGGTGGCCGGCCACCGCCTCGCGTGAGAGCGTGGTGTTGGTGGCGATGACGCCGTCGATGCGGTGTTCGGTCAGCAGGCGGGCGATGGCGACGATCTGATCGTCGTCCAGATCCGGCGCGATCTTCAGCGCCAGCGGCACGTGGCGACCGTGCTTGTCGGCCAGCGCCTGCTGGCGCTGCTTCAATTGCGCCAACAGGCGGCCCAGTTCGTCGCCCTCCTGCAGCTGGCGCAGGTTCTTGGTGTTGGGCGAGGAAATGTTGACGGCGACATAGCTGGCGTAGGCGTAGACCTTGTCCAGGCAGGCCAGGTAGTCGTCGGCGGCGTTTTCTATCGGGGTGGCGGCGTTCTTGCCGATATTGATGCCGAGCACGCCCTGGAATTTGCAGCGGCGCACATTGTCCAGCAGAGTGTCCACGCCCAGATTGTTGAAGCCCATGCGGTTGATGATGGCCTGGTGCTCCGGCAGGCGGAACAGCCGCGGCTTGGGATTGCCCGGCTGGGGCCGCGGGGTGACGGTGCCGATTTCGATGAAGCCGAAACCCAGCGCGGCCAAGGCGTCGATATGCGCTCCATTCTTGTCCAGCCCGGCGGCGAGTCCCACCGCGTTGGGGAAGGTCAGGCCCATGGCTTGCACCGGCTTGCGCGCGGCGCTGTGGCAGGTCAGCGTGCTCAGGCGCAGCTTGTGCGCCTGGTCCAGCATGGCCAGCGTCTGTTCGTGGGCGGTCTCTGCGTCAAAGCGGAACAGCAGCGGGCGCAGAAGCGAATAGAGCATCTTGTTTCTCCAGGCAGCAAAATGCCCGGCATTATAACCGGGCATCGGGCGGGGGGATTAAAGAATCTGGCAGGCGTCGTCAAACTCGAAGCGCGGCGAGCGCGGGTAGAGCTTGTCCGCGGCGCCGTAGCCCAGGTTGACCAGGAAGTTGGACTTGAAGCGGCCGTCCGGGAAGAAGGCCTGGTCCACCGCGGCGTTGTCGAAGCCGGACATCGGACCGCAGTCCAGTCCCAGCGAGCGCGCGGCCAGCAACAGGTAGCCGCCTTGCAGGCTGCTGTTGCGCGAGGCGGTGGCCTGGATCGCCGCGTCGTTGCCTTCGAACCAGCTTCTGGCGTCGGCGTGCGGGTAGAGCTTGGGCAGGTGCTCGTAGAAACGCATGTCCTGAGCCACGATCACGCAGACCGGCGCGGCCATGGTTTTTTCGACGTTGCCTTCGGCCAGGCAGGGCTTGAGCTTGGCCTTGGCGGCGTCGCTTTGCACGAAGATGAAGCGCGCCGGCGAGCAGTTGGCGCTGGTGGGCGCCATTTTCAGCAGGTCGAACAGCTGGTGCAGCGTTTCGGCGGTGACCGGGCGGTCCTGCCAGTGGCTGTGGGTGCGGGCGTTGAGGAACAGCTGTTCCAGCGCGGAATGATGAATCGGGGTGCTCATATCGTGCTCCTCTTGAGAAACAGGGGTGTTAGCGGCCATTGGCCATGGATGCGTCTTGCGGCGACAGCACTTCGGCGTCGCTCAGCCCGCTCGCCAGCACGGTGATGGCGACGCGGCGGTTGCTGGCGCGGCCGTCGGCGGTGGCGTTGTCGCCCACCGGCAGGTTGGCGCCTCGGCCCACCGCCACCAGCCGTTCCGGCTTGATGCCGTTTTCCTGGAACAGGCGCACCACGCTGCCGGCGCGCGAGGCGGACAGTTCCCAGTTGGACGGGAAGTAGGAGTTGCGGATGGGCACGGTGTCGGTGAAGCCTTCCACTCGGATCGGATTGTCCACCTTGGCCAGCTGCAGCGCCATATTGGCCATCAGCTGGCGCGACTGTTCGTTGGGCTGCGCCTGTCCGGTGGGGAAGAGCGCGGTGTCGCGGATGTCGATGGTGACGCCCTTGCTGCTGTGGGTGATGGTGACCTGGCCGCTCTTGACCAGCGGGTCCATCACTTTGGCCAGATCCTGGGTCAGGTTGGCGAGCCGGGTTTTTTCGTCGCCCTGGGCGGAGCCGGTATTGGCTTTTTTCTCGGCCTGGTGTTCCCCCTTGACCGCCTTGGCGATGGGTTTGGTCTCCGGGATTTCTATCATGGTGTTGGCCCCGCCGCTGGGCGGGGTGGTGTTGACGCTGATGGTGGAGCCGGAGCGGAAGGCGTCCACGATGGCGGAGGAAAGCACGCGGTACTTGCCCTCGTTGACCGAGGAGATCGCGTACATCACCACGAAGAAAGCGAACAGCAGGGTGATGAAGTCGGCGTAGGAAACCAGCCAACGTTCATGGTTCTCGTGTTCTTCTTCCTGTCGTTTTCTTCTGCGCGCCATGGTGTGCCTTGCCGGTTGGTCAGAACAGCTTGGTGTCGAACAGACTCTTCACGCCGCCGGCGAACTCCACGCCGATCTTGCGCGCCACGCGGCTGGACAGATCGTCTTGCTGAGTATAGTCGACGGTTTTCTCCGCCTTGATCACGTCGCGCGCCACCGAGCGCACCGTGCCCAGGCCGTCGGCCAGGCCCAGCGGGATGCTCTTGTCGCCCAGCCACACCATGCCGGAGAACAGTTGCGGGTCCTTGGCCAGGCGCTGGCCGCGGCCAACCTGGACCGCCGCGATAAATTGCTGGTGGATGTCGTCCAGCAATTGCTGGCGGATGGCTTCTTGCTTGGGGTTGACCGGGGAGAAGGGGTCGCCCATCGCCTTGTTCTCGCCGGAGGTGCGCAGGCGGCGGTCCACGCCCAGTTTTTCCATGGCGCCGGTGAAGCCGAAGCCGTCGGACAGCACGCCGATGGAGCCGATGATGCTGGCCTTGTCGACGAAGATCTTGTCGGCGGCGGAGGCGATGTAATAGCAGCCGGACGCGCAGACCTCGCTGACCACCACGTAAACCGGCACCGACGGGTGCAGCTTCTTCTGGCGGCGGATTTCGTCATAGGCCATGCCGGACAGCGCCGGGCTGCCGCCCGGGCTGTTGGCGTCGATGATGATGCCCTTGGTGCTCTTGTCGCCGTAGGCGTCGGTCAGGGCCTGGCTCAGCTTGTTGGCGGTGTCGCTCTGGCTGTCGATCACGCCTTCCAGCGTGATGACGGCGGTGTGCCCGGAGCCGACGATGCCGGCGGTGGCCTTGTCCTCGTTGCGCATGAACAGGCTGAACAGGATGAAGCCGATGATGATCAGCCAGATCATGCGGAAGAAAATTTTCCACTGGCGGGCGCGGCGTTGTTCCACCAACGCGGCGCTGGCCAGTTTTTCCAGCAATTGGCGTTCCCAATGGTTGGAGGTGTCGCTCATGTGTGGGTGCTCCCTGAATAATTCCAGGAGTCTAGCAAAGTTCACGACGGCATGACATTGATGCAGATGTTGCCGTCCTGTTCGAAGACGGGCACGGCGATCAGCCGCTGGCCGCGGCAGGGGCCAGAGACGCAATAGCCGGTGTGCGCTTCGTAGCAGGCGCCGTGCATGCTGCACACCAGATAATGGCCGCTGAGGTCGAAGACTTCGCCATCGCGCAAATCCAGTTCCACCGGGATGTGGCGGCAGGCGTTGACGTAGGCGTAGACCTTGCCGCGGTAGCGCACGGCGAAGGCGGGCAGCGGCGGGGCGCCGTCCGCCTGTGTGATCTCGAAGCGCCAGGCGCGGCCGCCGTCCTGCAGCTCGGCTGCGGCGCAGATTATCCGAGTTTCGGCAGCAGCCATGTCTGCAGCTCGGGGTAGGAATGGAACAAGGCCAGCGGTCCGCAGCTTTCCAGATGCTCGCTGTCGTGGGCGCCGAAGCCGACGCCTACGCCGTGGCAGCCGGCGTTGCCGGCCATCAGCAGGTCGTGGCTGGTGTCGCCTATCATCAGCGTGCGGCGCGGGTCCGCGCCCAGCATCTCGGTCAGCGACAACAGCATGTCCGGATGAGGCTTGGAATGGCATTCGTCCACGGTGCGGGTGGCGTGGAACAGCGGGCCGAGCCCGGTCTGCTCCAGCAAGCGGTTGAGGCCGGCGCGGCTGTTGCCGGTGGCCACCGCCAGGAAAACGCCGCTGGCGGCGATGGCGTTCAGGCAGTCCACGGCGCCGTCGAACAGGGTCACCTGATGCTGGTTGGCGTGGTAATGATGGCGGAAGGCTTCGGTCAGCCGCGGCAGTTGCTCCGGGGCGGCGGCCGGACAGGCCTGTTGCAGCGCCTCGGCCAGGCGCAGGCCGATGACGTGGCTGGCCTGCTCGCGGCTGGGGACGGGCAGGGACAGGTCGGCGCAAGCCTGCTGGATGGACTGGCTGATGTGAGCGGTGGAGTCCATCAGGGTGCCGTCCCAGTCGAAAACGACCAGATCGAAGCGAGTATTCATCTCAAGACCTCAGGCTTTTCAGGAAGCGCTCCAGCTCCGGCGGCAGCGGCGCTTCCAGTTTCAGCGGCTCGCCGGTCAGCGGATGGGGTAGGGACAGGCTGCGCGCGTGCAGGAACATGCGTTTCAGGCCGCGTTTGGCCAGTTCCTTGTTCAGCGCGAAGTCGCCGTATTTCTCGTCGCCGGCGATCGCGCAGCCGTTGGCCTGCATGTGCACGCGGATCTGATGGGTGCGGCCGGTGCGCAGGTGGGCTTCCACCAGCGTGAACTCGGCAAAACGTTCCTTGACCGCGAAATTGGTGTGCGCGTACTGGCCGTTTTCGGCGTCGCTGACTTTCACGCGGCGCTCGCCGTCCGGGGTGTGGAACTTGAACAGCGGCAGTTTGACCTGGCGCGCGTCGTCCGGCCACTGGCCTAGGCCCAGCGCCAGATAGCGCTTGTCCGGCACATTGGCGCGCATCATGTCGTGCAGCTTGGTCAGCGCCGAGCGCTTCTTGGCCAGCATCAGGAGGCCGGAGGTTTCGCGGTCCAGCCGGTGCACCAGCTCAAGATAGCGCCAGTCCGGATGCGCCTGGCGCAGTTGTTCGATCACGCCGAAGGACACGCCGCTGCCGCCGTGCACCGCCACGCCGGCCGGTTTGTCTATCACCAGCAGCGCGTTGTCTTCGTACACCACCGGGAAGGTGGCGGCCGGCACGTTCTTTTCCGCGCGCTCGGCCACGCGTATGGGCGGAATGCGCAGCTCGTCGCCCGCCTGCACGCGGTAGGCGGCGTCGATGCGGCCCTTGTTCACCCTCACCTCGCCGGAGCGCAGGATGCGGTAGATGTGGCTCTTGGGCACGCCCTTGAGCAAACGCACCAGGTAGTTGTCGATGCGTTGGCCGGCGTCGCCGTCGTCCACTTGGACGAAGGAGACGGAATCTTTGCGAATGTCTGTCATATTGCTTATACTTCTGGCGCTGTCCCAAGGTGTGTTGCACCAAGATGACGGCGAAATGTCAAGCCAAGGTCACGGCATGTTGCGTGGCGCTGCTGCAAGAGGTTGGAGACGGCCGGCAGGGATTTACAGACCCTGACCTGATGCCGCTCGCGACGTTTGCAGCCAAGGTTAACTCGCTCACCGAAAAGCAGCGATGGTAATGCATTTGTACGCATAACGCACTCACGAGTATTCCATTTCCTGATGCTAAGCCAGTCAGGAAATTTTGCAGCGAAGTTTGACCCGGCATGCTAGCCCCCCTGCACTGTATGTCCTGCCCTTTGAGGCAGGCCGGCGATCCCGGAGCGCCAATTGCGCACATGAGTCAGGTCTGCGTGTGATCGATTTTCAGGAAGTAGGCTTGTCAAAACTGTTTTTTTCGATCTTTACATCGACACTTCTTTCGGAAAGCGCCCATCAATAGTCACTGGGCCGTCAAATACTGGCTGCATCCCTTGCGTGAGTGCCGCGCAAGGAATGTAAATGAAACGCATGTTGTTCAACGCAACGCAAGCTGAAGAGCTGCGCGTTGCTATCGTCGACGGACAAAAGCTCGTCGACCTCGATATCGAGACTGTAGGCAAGGAGCAGCGCAAGGGGAATATCTATAAGGGTGTGATTACCCGTATCGAGCCCTCCCTTGAGGCTTGTTTTGTCGATTACGGCACCGAACGCCACGGCTTCCTGCCGTTCAAAGAGGTGTCCCGTTCCTATTTCCAGGGCTATGACGGCGGCCGTCCGCGCATCCAGGATGTGCTGCGCGAAGGCATGGAAGTCATCGTGCAGGTGGAGAAGGACGAGCGCGGCAACAAAGGCGCCGCGCTGACCACCTATATCAGCCTGGCCGGTCGTTATCTGGTGCTGATGCCCAACAACCCGCGCGGCGGCGGCGTATCGCGCCGCATCGAGGGCGAGGAGCGTCAGGAGCTGAAGGACCTCTTGTCTCAGCTGGAAGTGCCGCACGGCATGAGCCTGATCGCCCGTACCGCCGGCATCGGCCGCAATCTGGAAGAACTGCAGTGGGATCTGGGTTACCTGATGCAGCTGTGGCGCGCGATTGAAGGCGCGGCCGGCGCTCAGAACGCGCCGTTCCTGATTCTGCAGGAAGGCAGCCTGGTGATCCGCGCGATCCGCGATTACTTCCATCCCGACATCGGCGAAGTGCTGATCGACACCGAGGAAATCTACGATCAGGCCCGTCAGTTCATGAGCCATGTGATGCCCAACATGCTGTCGCGTGTGAAGCTGTACAAGGATCATGTGCCGCTGTTCTCCCGTTTCCAGATCGAACACCAGATCGAAACCGCCTTTGCGCGCAGCGTGCAGCTGCCGTCCGGCGGCGCCATCGTGATCGACCACACCGAAGCGCTGGTGTCCATCGACGTCAACTCCGCGCGCGCCACCAAGGGCGCCGACATCGAAGACACCGCGGTCAAGACCAACCTGGAGGCGGCCGAGGAAATCGCCCGCCAGCTGCGCTTGCGCGACCTGGGCGGCCTGGTGGTGATCGACTTCATCGACATGGAAAGCGCCAAGAACCAGCGCGATGTGGAAAACCGCCTGCGCGACGTGCTCAAGCACGACCGCGCTCGCGTCCAAATGGGCAAGCTGTCCCGTTTCGGCCTGCTGGAATTGTCGCGTCAGCGTCTGCAGCCCAGCCTGGGCGAGACCAGCCACGAGACCTGCCCGCGCTGTCACGGCATCGGCTTCATCCGCGGCACCGAGTCCTCCGCGCTGCACATCCTGCGCATCATTCAGGAAGAGGCGATGAAGGAAAACACCGGCGCGGTTCACGCGCAGGTGCCGGTGGACGTGGCCACCTTCCTGCTCAACGAAAAGCGTTCCGAGATCCATTCGATCGAAGAGCGTCTGGACGTGGACGTGGTGCTGATCCCGAACATCCATCTGGAAACCCCGCATTACAAGATCGTGCGCGTGCGCCACGACGACTTGGCCGAAGCCGGCGAAGCGCCGAGCTACAAGCGGGTGGAAGTGCAGGAAGAAGACGTGATCACCAACTTCGGCCATGAAAAGCCGAAGCTGGAGCGTCAGGAAGCCGCGGTCAAGGGCATTACGCCTCAGCAGCCGGCGCCGACGGTGGCGGCCAAGGCGGCCGAGCCGGAGCCGGGTCTGTTCGGCAAGCTGGGCGCTTGGGTCAAGAGCCTGTTCGCCGAGCCGGAGCAAGCGGCTCAGCCGGCCGAGAAGAAAAAGCCGGCGGCCCAGTCTCAGCAACGCGGCAACCGCCAGCGCAACGGCGACCGCCGTCCGGGCGGTCAGGCGCGTCGCGAACACGAGCAGCGTCGTCAAGGTGCCGATGAGAAACCGCGTCGTCCGGAGCGCGCCGAACGCGGTGAGCGCCAGGACGGCGAGCGTCAGGAACGCCAGGAGCGTCCGGAGCGCAAAGAGCCGCCGCAACGCGAGGAGCGCCAGGAGCGCGGCGAGCAGCCGCGCAACGGCCGCCGCCGCGAGCGCGACAATGGCCGCGAGACTCGCGAAGGCCGCGAACCGCGCGAGCTGAAGGACGCGCAGCGTCAACAGCCGGCGCGTGAGGAAGCGCCGCAGGAGCGTCCGGAAAAGCTGGAGAAGCAGGAGCGTCCGCAGCAGGAACCGCGTCGTCGTCAGGCGCCGCAGGCGGAAGAGCAGGCTTTGGAGCTGAGCAAGCCGGTTGTCGACGAGGCTCGCGCCGAAGGCGACGCCGAGCAGCAGGAGCGCAATGAGCGTCGTCGTCGTCGCAGCCGTCGCGACCGTCGTCGCGATGATCCGGCCGCAGCGCCGCAGGAAGAGGGTCTTGCCCTGCCGGCGGCGGAAGCGGCGCCGATCGCAGCCGCGGCCGTTGTCAGCGCGGTAGCGGTGGAAGCCGTCGTCGAGGCGGTGGCCGAGGCGCCGGCTGAAGCGCCGGCGGCAGCGGCTGAGCAGCGCGAGGAAGCGGCGGCGGTTGAATCCGCGGCAGTCGAAGCGGTCCAGCCGGCGCGGGAAGCGTTCGAGCCTGTTGCGGCGGTTGAGCCGGAACAGCCGGCTGTTGACGCGGCTCCGGCGATTGAGCTGGCCCCGGTCGTGGAAGCGGCTCCGGTGCTTGAGGCGGCTCCGGCGGTTGAAGTGGTTTCGGTGCTGGAGGCTGTCGAGGCGTTTGTCGCGGCGGAACCCGCGCCTGCGCCGGAAGTTGCCGCTGCGCAGAGCGAGCCGGAACAGGCCGATCCGGTCGAGCCGGCAGTCGAGGCACCGGCCGTGGTCGAGACCCGCGCCGTTGCCGCGGCGGAGCCGGCAAGCCTGGGCGGCTTGGTCATGGTGTCCACCAAGTCGGTAGTCGAGGCGCCCGCGGCGCAGGAGCCGGTATTGCCGGCGGGGCCGCGTCGTCGCGACGTGACTCGTCAGGCTCAGCAAGGCGCCGCTCCGGCTGACCTGGTGCAGGTGGAAACCCGCAATCCTTGAACGTAGTCTGAGGCCCGGAGCGCTGCTATTTAGCGCTCCGGGTGTTGACGCCGCTCAGGGGTTTGGTTAATATGCCCCTCTCTCGCAAGAGATGTTCCCTGATAGCTCAGTTGGTAGAGCGACGGACTGTTAATCCGCAGGTCGCAGGTTCGAGCCCTGCTCGGGGAGCCAGAATTCAAAAGGCCACGCATCGCGTGGCCTTTTTGCGTTTCCGCGCGTTCGTCGCGGTTTTCCGCCGAGTTCTCGGCGCCCTGGCGCGCCTGTCCCAATTGATTGCGCTAAGCAATTTTAACAGTTTGCTTCCCATTCCATACGTCATATAACACAAGCTGGTGACAACTTGACCGCCTCGTTTGCGCGCGCTTGAGCGCGGCCGTTTCCGGCTGCGCGGCGCGGCGAGCTGGGGGTGGCGTGAGGAGGCCGGGTGGCTGGATCCCTGAAGGGCGAAGGCAGCGCCTTGGATTGCGCCGAACAGGTGTTGTCCGATGTGCTGGAAGCGGTTCCGGTGGGGCTGGCGCTGATTGACGGCCAGATGCGTTATCGATTGCTCAACCAACGTCTGGCGGAGGCCAACGGCCTGCCGCATTCGGCCCATCTGGGGCGCGGCGTGGCGGAAACGCTGCCGCAGATCGGCGAATATCTGGAATCGCTGATGCGGCAGGTGATGGAGAGCGGCGAGCCGGTGCTGGATGTTTGCGTCAATTCCAGGGTGGGCGCCGGCGGCAAGGGCGCGCTCAGGGAGTGGCAGATCAGCTATCTGCCGTATTGCGCCTCGGCGGACGAGGTGGCGGGGGTGTTGGCGGTGGTCAGGGACGTGGCGGCGGAGCGGCGGGCCGAGCGTCTGCGTGGCGAGGGCGAGGCCCGCTTGCGAATGGTGGTGGATTCCGCGCTGGACGGCTTGGTGATGATAGACCAGGGCGGGCGCATCCGGATGGCGAATCATCGGGCGGAGGTGATGTTCGATTATCTGGGCGTCGGCATGGAGGGTCTGATGATTTCCGGCCTGGTGCCGGAGCGCTTCCGCGACGGCCATGGGCGGCTGATCGAAAATTATATGCGCCGCCCGGAGGCGCGGGAGATGGCGCGCCAGCAGGAAATCTTCGGGGTGCGGCGCGACGGCGGCGAGTTCCCGGCCGAAATCGGCCTGACGCCGGTGCGCGACGGCGGGGAGTTGCAAGTGCTGGCCACCATTACCGACATCAGCGCGCGCAAGGCGGCGCAGGCCAGTCTGGAGTTGGCCTTGAAGGAAAAGACCGCCTTGCTCAACGAGGTGCACCACCGGGTCAAAAACAATCTGCAAGTCATTTCCAGTCTGCTCAATCTGCAAACGCGCTCGGCGCCGCCGGAGGCGGTGGCGGTGCTGACCGAGTGTCAGAATCATGTGCGCGCGATGGCGCTGATCCATCAGCTCTTGTACGAGCACGGCGACTTTTCCCGGATTCACGTGGGGGTTTACCTGGAGCGGCTGACTCAGTTGCTCAGCGGCAGCGTGTCGGACGTCGGGGTGCGCTTGCGCTGCCGCGGCATGGGCGCCGCGGTGTATCTGGGCATGCAGCGGGCGATTCCCTGCGGCTTGCTGGTGAACGAGTTGGTGACCAATGCGCTCAAGCATGCGTTTCCCGATCGGCGCGGCACGGTGGAGGTGGCGCTGGAGCGGGAGGACGGCGGGCGTTGCCGGATTCTGGTGTCGGACGACGGCGTCGGCATTCCGGAGTCGGTGAAGCTGGGCGAGGTCAGTTCCTTGGGGTTTCGCCTGATTCCCACCCTGGTGGGTCAGTTGAAGGGGGAGGCTCGCTTGCTGCGGCCTGAGGCGGGCGGGGCCTGCGTGGAGATCGCGTTCAGCGATGAGCCGGAGAGCGCGGAATGAATATGGACAACGGTTTGTTGATCGTGGAAGACGAAGGGGTGGTGGCGCTGGACTTGCAGACCAGTCTGGAGTCTTTGGGTTACCGGGTTCTCGGCGTCTGCGCCAATGCGGACGACGCGGTGCGACGGGCGGGGGCGGATCGGCCGGATCTGGTGTTGATGGACATTCATCTGGACGGCGACGTGCCGGGCACCGAGGCGGCGCGCGTGATACGCGAGCGTTTCCAGATCCCGTCCATCTTTCTGACCGCCTACGCCGAGGACGATATGCTGCGCAACGCGGAAGGCAGCGCGCCCTACGGCTATCTGCTCAAGCCTTACCAGTTGCGGGAGCTGAACGCCTCGGTGCGCATGGGGCTGGCGCGGCGCAGGGCGGAGGTGGAGGAGCAGCGTCAGCGCCGTCGCTTGCGCATGGCGGTGGAGGCGGCCCGGCTGGGGGTGTGGGAATGGGGCGGCCGGCGCGGCGAGATGGCGTGGGAGCAGGAGTTTCTGGACGCGTTCCCGTTCGCCGTCGCCGAGGACGGGTTGCCCGGTTTGCTCGGCATGGCCGAGGCCGACGCCGCCGAGTTGACGCGGATCTTGGAGTCCGAGCGGGTCTTGCAGAAAACAGTGAAGCTGGACGCGGAGGGCGGGGAGCGCTGGCTTGAGTTGTGCGGGCGCAATTTCGCCGCGCAGGGCGAGCCGGCGCGTTGGGTGGGGGTGGCGCGAGACGTGACCGACGCGCATTTGAGCGAGGCCAGCCTGCGGCAAGCCAGCGTGGTGTTTCAGGCCAGCGCGGAGGGGATTCTGGTATTGGATCATCGGCGTTGCATCGTGTCGGCGAACGAATCCTTTTACCGATTGACGGGCTTGAGCGCGGAAGAGTCGTTGGGCAGCGATCCGGACGATTGCCTGCACGTGGAGCCGCATGGCGAGAGTTTTTACCGCCGGCTGGAGGGAGAGCGGCATTTCTGGCAGGGCGAGGTGGTGTGTCGCCGCCGGGGTGAAACCTTTCCTTGCTGGCAGCATGCGTCGGTGGTGCGGGACGGGGAGGGGGCGGTTAGTCATTACGTGCTGGCCATCTCCGATATTTCGGCGATACGCGCGGCGGAAGCGCATATTCATTTCCTGGCCTACCATGATCAACTGACCGGCTTGGGCAATCGCCATTTTCTGCAGGTGGAGTTGGATAAGGAGATTGCCAGGGCCAAGCGCCGCAATGAGCGCATCGCGCTCTTGTTCATCGATCTGGACGGTTTCAAGGCGGTGAACGACGGCTGGGGGCACGAGGCGGGCGACGCGCTGCTGGTGGCGATGGCCGAGCGTCTGCGTCAGCATGTGCGCGGCGAGGATTTGGTGGTGCGCCTGGGCGGGGACGAGTTTCTGGTGGTGGCGCCGGGCTTGGATCGCGGAGAGTCCTGCAGCGTGATGGTGGGTCGGCTCTTGACGGTGTTGGCGCAGCCGGTGGCTTTGGGTGACGACGAATGCGCGGTGTCGGCCAGCATAGGGGTGGCGTTCTTTCCGGAAAACGGCGGCGATCTGGGCGGTTTGCTGCATGCGGCCGACCGGGCGATGTACCAGGCCAAGAGGGCGGGTAAGAACGAATTCAGGATGGCGGCGGAATAAAATTCGCGCGGGAAAGAATAAAAGCCGAAATCGCGAGATTTCGGCTTTTATATTTGGTGGAGATAAGCGGGATCGAACCGCTGACCTCTTGCATGCCATGCAAGCGCTCTCCCAGCTGAGCTATACCCCCGGTATTGCTGGCGTCCCCACGGGGATTCGAACCCCGGTTACCGCCGTGAAAGGGCGATGTCCTAGGCCTCTAGACGATGGGGACTGAATTGTGGTGGAGATAAGCGGGATCGAACCGCTGACCTCTTGCATGCCATGCAAGCGCTCTCCCAGCTGAGCTATACCCCCACGGAGTGTTTCGCCCTTCCCGGCTTTCGCCCGGTCGGTCTCGACAGGAAGCGAACTATACCTAGGCTTTTCAGGCCGCGCAAGGCTTTTCTCAAAATATTTCCCTTGGCGGACGCCGGGTGAGAAAGGGGGTTTAAGGGGCGGCGGCGGCGGCTTTTGACGCCGCTGGCCGCAAAGCCGTGATTTTCTGGGAAAAATCAGTTTATTCCTATTCCAAGCCATTGGGGTGGCGGGGATAGAATATCCGCGGAAAAACAATTCACGTCCGGCATTAGCGCAAAGAGTTCATGCCGGACAAGGTTAAAGCCTGGCTCAAATCGACGGCTAACGATGGATGGCATAGACATGAGAATGCCGGGCGCGGATTGGCCGGGGTGGGAAGGGAAGCGACAGTCCGGCAAAGCTTTAGGAGGCGTGCATGAATAAAAAACAGTTGATCAACGAGGACTTGCTGGACTCCTCCTCGGACCAGGCTTTGAAAGAAGCCGCGGTTTTCCTGCTGAACACCCTGACGGACCGCGTTCAGTTGCGTCAGCAGAAAGGGATAGAAGAAATTGAGCGGCTGGCCATGGCTTACGGCCTGATTCTGCCCAAGCTCTACGCCAAAAACGGCGTGACGCCCAAATATCAGAACCCGGCGATGCCTCACCAGACCTGGTCCGGCCGCGGCAGGCCGCCGGTGTGGCTGGTGGAGGCGGAGGCCAGGGGAGAGGACCGCGAGCGTTTTGTGATCAAGAGTCAGAAAAGATTGGGGCAGGTCTAGAAGCATTCACCATCTGCCGCGCCTTGTGAAGCCTGGCATGGTGAGCACCGCTTCGAAATGCTCGTGCGCCGCGAGCGCGTTCCGCTTCTTCCGCTGTTTTCATTTTGTCTCGCGCTGGCCCGCGAGACCTTGAATGGATGCTGGCGCCGCGGCGGCCGGCTCAGGCGCGTTTCAAGGGTCCTGGTGTTCCAGGCGCATGCGCGCTCGCGCATCGCGCTCCGCTTGCCGCTGCCTGCTTTGCAGCGTGGTGGCGACAAAGTCCAGATGTTGTTCCACCGCTTGCTGCGCGGCGTCCGGCTGCTTGTCGCGGATAGCTTCCCAGATGGCCAGATGCTGCGCGCGCAGCGCGTCCGCCACTTCTCCCACCGCGAACAAATCGGCGATATTGTCCTTGACGTGCCGATGCAGCATGGCCAGCAGGCTGCCGCTCAGATGGGCGAACAAGACATTGTGCGAGGCCTCGGCCACCGCCTGGTGAAAGCGCACGTCGGCCTGCGCCTGCTGAGCCAGATCTCCGCCGTCGTAGGCATTCTGCAATTGGTTCACGCAATGTTCCAGACGCTGTAGATCGGCCGGCGTGGCGCGGTTGGCCGCGCTGCGCGCCGCCGCGCCTTCCAGCACCCGCCTGAATTCCAATAAGTCTCCGTGCAAGTCCTGATGCTGGTTCAGCAGCTTTTCCCAGGGGTCGGAAAACGCGGTCTCCAGCCGGTCCGTCACCCAGGTGCCGCCGCCCTGGCGGCTGCTGAGCAGGCCGCGCGACGCCAGTTGCTGGATCGCCTCGCGCAGCGAGGGCCGGGACACGCCGAACTCCTCGGCCAGCTGCCGTTCCGGCGGCAGGCGGTCTCCCGGTTTGAGCACGCCGTCCAGAATGCGCTTTTCCAGTTGTTCGACGATGACGTCGGAGAGTTTGGGGATGTTCAGTTTGGGATAGGCCATGGCGCCGGGCTTGTCGGTTCGGAAAAATTGGTCAGACCAGAGTGAGTGCAGCTTACCACAGCCGGTGCGGGAATCCGCGTCGTCATATTGACGGACTCAAGCAATCACTCTAGAGTTGTTTTAATAAAAATAATTGGTCTTACCAATTTACAAAGGAAACCGGATGAAGCCTGCCAACGTGTATCTGTTCGGCACCTGTCTGTTGGACCTGTTTTTGCCGCAGGCCGGCGTGGACGCCATCGCCTTGCTGGAAGGCCTGGGCTTGCGAGTGCACTTTCCGCAGCAACAGAGCTGCTGCGGCCAGCCGGCCTATACCAGCGGCCATCCGGCGGAAGCGCTGGCGGTGGCGCGGGCGCAGCTGGACTGCTTCGCCGAGGACTGGCCCATCGTGGTGCCGTCCGGCTCCTGCGGCGGCATGATCAAGTACCATTGGCCCAAGCTGTTCGCCGGCCAGCCGGACGAGGCGCGCGCCTGCGCGGCGGCCGCGCGGGTGGTGGAGTTCAGCGATTTTCTGCTCAACCATCTGGACTGGCGGCCGCAAGATCAGGGCCCCAAGGTGAAGGTGGCGGTGCACACCTCCTGTTCCGCCCGCCGCGAAATGAATGTGCATCTGTCCTCTTGGGCCTTGCTGGAGCGGCTGGCCAATGTGGAACGGGTGGTGCACGACCATGAATCCGAGTGCTGCGGTTTCGGCGGCACTTTTTCGATCAAGCATCCTGACATCGCCGGGGCGATGGTGACGGACAAGGCCGCCGCGCTGCGGGACAGCGGCGCGGTGGAGTTCATCACCGCGGACGGCGGCTGTCTGCTCAATATCAACGGCAAGCTGGCCAAGGAGGGCGGGGCGTTTCGGGGCCGGCATCTGGCCAGCTTTCTGCTGGAGCGCGTGGGAGGCAAGGCATGAGCGCCCGCGACGCCATTCTGGCCAAGCTGCGCGCCGCGCCGCGCGAGGAGTTGCCGCGGCCGGAGCTGGACGCGCATTTCCGGCGCTTCGCGCCGCCGCAGCACAGCCTGGACGCCTTGCGCGGCTGGGCGCGGGCGATGCGGGCGGTGAAGACCGAGGTGCTATGGGTGCGCGCCGACGACTGGCACACGCGGCTGGCGGTGTGGATCGCGCAGCGGCGGCCGGCTTCCTTGCTGCTGTCCGACACCGCGCACGGCCGCCGCGCCGAGGCGGTGCTGCAAGGCTTGCCGACGCCGCCGGCGCTGCGTTTCTTCGACCGCGCCGTCGACGACTGGAAGGCCGAGCTGTTCGAGATCGAGGCGGCGTTCACCGCGGCGCGCTGCGGCATCGCCGCCACCGGCACCCTGGTGCTGTGGCCGGACGCGCAGGAGCCGCGGACCATGAGCCTGGTGCCGCCGCTGCACATCGTCCTGTTCGACACCGCCACGCTCTATCCGGACTTCTACAGCGCGATGCGTTGCGAAAACTGGCAGGACGGCATGCCTACCAACGCCTTGCTGATTTCCGGCCCGTCCAAGACCGCCGACATCCAGCTGACGCTGGCCTACGGCGCGCACGGCCCGCGTGAACTGCTGGTGCTGGCGCAGCTGCCCGAGCACATCGATCCGGCGCAGCTGGAGCAGGCGGAGGAGGCCCGACCATGAGCGAGCACAAGATCGAGCTTTATCCCTCGCGCCAATTCAAGCAGCAGGCGCGCGCGGCATTGGCCGACGGCGAACTGCGCCACAGCCTGCGCGGGGCGATGGATTTTCTGATGGCCAAGCGTTTGTCGGCCTTCGACGATCCGGCGGAACTGGACGCCTTGCGCGCATTGGGAGAAGCCATTCGCCAGCGTTGCCTGTCGCGGCTGCCGGACTTGCTGGAGCAGTTGGAGGCGCGGCTGAGCGCCAACGGCGTGCAAGTGCATTGGGCCGAGACCGCGGACGAGGCCAATCGCATCATCCACGGCCTGGTGGCGGCGCGCGCCGGCCGGCTGATGGTCAAGGGCAAGTCCATGGTCAGCGAGGAAATCGAACTCAACCACTATCTGGAAGCGCGCGGCGTCGCCGCGGTGGAAAGCGATATGGGCGAGTACATCGTGCAGTTGGCCGGCGAAAAGCCCACCCACATCATCATGCCGGCGATACACAAGACCAAGGCCGACATCGCGCGGCTATTCCACGACAAGCTGCCGGGCACGCCCTACACCGAGGACGTGGACGAGTTGATACAGATAGGCCGCGGCGCGCTGCGCCGGCTCTATCTGGACGCCGACGTCGGCCTGTCCGGCGTCAACTTCGCGGTGGCGGAAACCGGCACGCTGTGCCTGGTGGAGAACGAGGGCAACGGTCGCATGTGCACCACGGTGCCGGACCTGCACATCGCCATCACCGGCATCGAGAAAGTGGTGGAGAAGCTGGCCGACGTGCCGCCCTTGTACAGCCTGCTGACCCGCTCCGCCATCGGCCAGCCCATCACCACTTATTTCAATATGATCAGCGGCCCGCGCCGCGCCGGCGAAAAAGACGGTCCGCGTGAAGTGCACCTGGTGCTGCTGGACAACGGCCGCAGCCAGGCCTACGCCGACGCGCAATTGCGCAAGACCCTGCAATGCATACGCTGCGGCGCCTGCATGAACCATTGCCCGGTCTATGCCCGCATCGGCGGCCACGCTTACGGCACAACCTATCCGGGGCCGATAGGCGAGATCATCTCGCCGCATCTGCTGGGCCTGGAAAACACCCGCGACCTGCCCACCGCCTCCAGCCTGTGCGGCGCTTGCGGCGAGGTCTGCCCGGTGAAGATCCCCATCCCCGAGATGCTGATGCGGCTGCGCGAGGAAAGCCAGCGTCCGGCCGGGGAGGCAGTCAGCCATCCGCTGCGCGGCCAGGGCGCGGCGGCCAGCGCGGCGGAGCGGCTGGCCTGGAAGGGCTGGCGCCAGGTCCACGCCTCGCCGCGGCTATACCGCTGGTTCGGCTGGGGCGCCACCCGGCTGCGCAAGCTCGCGCTTGGCGGCCAGTTGGGCTGGACCCAGAACCACGCGCCGCTGACGCCGGCGCCCAAGACCCTGCACGAGCTGGTGCGCGAACGCGAAGCGCGCCGCGCCGCCGGGGAGCGGCCATGAGCATGAGCCCGGCGCATCAGGCTTTCCATAGCGATTTGCTGACGGCGATGCCGGCGGCGCGCATCTACACCGACCCGCTGTCCACATTGGCTTACGGTACCGACGCCAGCTTCTACCGGCTGCGGCCGCAAATCGTCGCCCGCGTCGACAGCGAGGCGGAAGTGGCGGCCATCCTGGCGCTGGCGCGCCGCCACCGGGTGGCGCTGACCTTCCGCGCCGCCGGCACCAGCTTGTCCGGCCAGGCGGTCAGCGATTCGGTGCTGGTCTTACTGGGCGATGGCTTCAACCATGGCCAGGTCTTGGATGACGGCGCGCGCGTCCGGCTGGGGCCGGCGATGATAGGCAGCCACGCCAACGCCCTGCTGGCGCCTTACGGTCGCAAGATCGGCCCGGACCCGGCGTCGATCAATAGCGCCAAGATCGGCGGCATCGCCGCCAACAACTCCAGCGGCATGTGCTGCGGCACCCGCGACAACAGCTATCACACGCTGGCGGCGATGCGCCTGCTGCTGCTGGACGGCGCTGTGCTGGACACCGGCGACGCCGCCAGCGTGGCGGCTTTCCGCCAGTCCCACGCCGCGCTGCTGGCCGGCTTGTCCGGCCTGGCGGCCGAACTGCGCGCCGACGCGGCGCTGGCCGAGCGGGTGCGCCGCAAATACCGGCTGAAGAACACCACGGGCTACGGCATCAACGCCTTGCTGGATTTCGACGACCCGGTGGACATGCTCAGCCATGTGCTGATCGGTTCCGAGGGCACGCTGGGCTTCATCAGCGAAATCACCTTCCACAGCGTGGTGGAGCATCCGCACAAGGCCTCGGCCTTGCTGCTGTTCGACGCGCTCGAGCCGTGCTGCCGCGCGGTGTCGGCGCTGAGCGCGGCCGCGGAAGCCCACGGCGTGGCGGCGGTGGAGCTGATAGACAGCCGCAGCCTGCGCGCCTTGCACGGCAAGCCGGGGCTGCCGGATTTCCTGGCGCGGCCGTTCGGCCCGGAGGAGGCCTGTTTGCTGATCGAGGCGCGGGCCGGTTCCGAGGCGGAGCTGGAGCGCCATTGCGCGGCGATAGACCAACTGTTGGCCGGTTTCGCGCCGCGTCTGTCCAGCGGCTTCAGCCGCGAGGCCGCAGTCTGCGACAGCTATTGGGCCTTGCGCAAGGGCCTGTTTCCGGCGGTGGGCGCGGTGCGGCCGCTGGGCAGCACCGTGGTGATCGAGGACGTGGCTTTTCCAATTCCGCAGCTGGCCGACGGCGTGGCCAGGCTGACCGCCTTGTTCGACCGCCACGGCTATGACGAGGCCTTGTTGTTCGGCCATGCGCTGGACGGCAATCTGCATTTCGTGTTCGCGCCCAGTTTCGACAGCGAGCGCGAGGTGGCGCGTTACGACGCCTTCATGCAAGACGTCAGCGCGCTGGTGGCCGGCGAATACGACGGCTCGCTGAAGGCCGAGCACGGCACCGGCCGCAATGTCGCGCCCTTTGTGCGCCAGGAGTGGGGCGACGCCGCCTGGAACATCATGCGCCGCATCAAGGCCTTGTTCGACCCGGACGGCCTGCTCAATCCCGGCGTGATCATCACCGACAACGAGCGGCTGCACCTGGAAAACCTCAAGCCCTTGCCGGCGGCCGATCCCATCGTCGACCGCTGCATCGAATGCGGCTTTTGCGAGGCGGCCTGTCCGTCGCACGGGCTGACGCTGAGCCCGCGCCAGCGCATCGTCGCCTGGCGCCGCATCCAGCAACTGAGCCGCGACGGCGGCGCGGCGGAAGAGCTGGCCGCGCTGCGCGCCGATTTCCGCTACCGCGCCATCGACACCTGCGCCGCCACCGGCATGTGCGCGACGCGCTGCCCGGTGGGCATCAATACCGGCGAATTGATGAAGCGCTTGCAAGGACCGTCGCCGCGGCCGCGCGCCGCGCGCTTCGCCGCCCGCCACATCGGCGCCGCCGCGTCCGCCGTCCGCGCCGGCCTGGCGCTGGCGTATCTATTCGGGCCGGAGCGGCTGCACCGCATCAGCTTGCGGCTGCGCCGCCGCCACAAGGTGATTCCCTTGCTGCCCGCGCAGCTGCCGCGGCCGGCCGGCCGTCTGCCCGCCGCCGGCGGCGACGGCGAGCCGGTGGTGCTCTTCCTCAGCTGCGTCAACCGCGCGCTGGCCGCGGACGCCGACGGCGGCAACGCCGCCGCGCCCACGCTGGCCTTGCTGCGCCGCGCCGGTTTCAGCCCTCGCTATCCGTCCGGCCAGGATGGCCTGTGCTGCGGCCAGCCCTTCGCCTCGGCCAATGCCGCGGAGGCGCTGGACATCAGTCAGAACGCGCTGAACCTGGCCTTGCTGGCCGCCAGCGAAGACGGCCGCCATCCGGTTTACCTGGACAACGGGCCGTGCGCGGCGCGCATCCTGTCCGCCCAGCGCCAAGGCCGGCTGGACGCGCGCTTGCGTCTGTTCGACGCGGCCCGCTTCCTGGACGCCTTCGTCGCGCCGCGGCTGGCGGTGACGCGCAAGCTGGCGCAACTGGCGCTGCACATCCCCTGCAGCGCCGCCGAGATGGGCGCGGCGGACGCGCTCAAGCGGCTGGCCGGCCGCTGCGCCGAGCGGCTGACGGTGCCGGACATCGCCTGCTGCGGCTTCGCCGGCGACAAGGGCTTCACCGTGCCGGAACTGAACGCGCACAGCTTGCGACGGCTGCCGCCGGCCTTGCCCCAGGGCTGCCGCCACGGCGTGTCGATGAGCCGAACTTGCCAGATCGGCCTGAGCGAGCACGCCGGCTTTGAATACCGCAGCGTCGAGGCGCTGCTGGATTTTTGCACCACCCCAAAAAGCGGCCCGCTATGAAGGCCGCATCGTTGGCGCCGCCGTCCGGGAGGATGGCTGGCTCCGAGTTGAAACGCCGGTAAACATCCTTCCCTGAGCGCATTCCGTCCACACGGCCGCGGCTAGCCCGCCGCCGCGCGGATGTTTGTGCGCGCAAGAAGAAGGAGAGACTACAGAGGAGACATCATGATCTGGACCCAAAACTACTTTCCGTCCGGCGGCATGGCGCTGTCGGCGCTGATGGCGGCCTTGCCGATTATTTTCTTTTTCCTGGCGCTGGCGGTGTTCCGGCTCAAGGGCCATGTCGCCGGCAGCCTGACCGTGCTGCTGGCGCTGCTGGTGGCCACGCTGTTCTACGGCATGCCGGCGGACATGGCGCTGGCCGCCGCCGGTTTCGGCTTCGCCTACGGCCTGTGGCCCATCGCCTGGATCATCATCGCCGCAGTGTTTCTGTACAAGATCACCGTCAAGACCGGGCAGTTCGACATCATCCGCGCCTCGGTGTTGTCGGTGACCGAGGATCAACGGCTGCAGATGCTGCTGGTGGGCTTCTCCTTCGGTGCCTTTCTGGAGGGCGCCGCCGGCTTCGGCGCGCCGGTGGCTATCACCGCCGCGCTGCTGGTGGGCCTGGGCTTCAATCCGCTGTACGCGGCCGGCCTGTGCCTGATCGCCAATACCGCGCCGGTGGCTTTCGGCGCCATGGGCATTCCCATCATCGTCGCCGGTCAGGTCACCGGGCTGGACCCTTTCGCCATCGGCGCCAAGGCCGGCCACCAACTGCCGTTTCTGTCGGTGCTGGTGCCGTTCTGGCTGGTGATGATGATGGACGGCCTCAAAGGCGTGCGCCAAACCTGGCCGGCGGTGCTGGTGGCCGGCGGCTCCTTCGCCGTCACTCAGTATTTCACCTCCAACTACATCGGGCCGGAGCTGCCGGACATCACTTCGGCCCTGGTCAGCCTGGTGTGTCTGACGCTGTTCCTGAAAGTGTGGCAGCCGCGCGAGATCTTCACATTCGCCGGCCGCCGCGCGCCCAGCCCGCGCCGGCCATCCGGCTTCGGCCTGGGCCGGATCGCCCGCGCCTGGGGGCCGTTCCTGATCCTGACCGCGCTGGTGACGCTGTGGAGCCTGAAACCGTTCAAGGCCTTGTTCGCCAAGGGCGGCGCGCTGGAGCACTGGGTGCTGAAGTTCCATGTGCCGTATCTGGACAATCTGGTGATCAAGACCGCGCCCATCGTGGCCGCAGACAAGCCTTACGAGGCGCTGTACAAGCTGGACCTGCTGTCCGCCGTGGGCACCGCCATTTTCGTCGCGGCCTTGCTGTCCATCGTGTTGCTGCGCTTCCGCCCGGCGCAGGCCGCCGCCGCCTTCGGTGAAACCCTGCTGGAACTGAAGCGGCCCATCCTGTCCATCGGCATGGTGCTGGCCTTCGCCTTCGTCGCCAATTATTCCGGCATGTCCAGCACGCTGGCCTTGTGCCTGGCCAATACGGGCAAGGCCTTTCCCTTTTTCTCGCCCTTCCTGGGCTGGCTGGGGGTGTTCCTGACCGGTTCCGACACCTCGTCCAACGCCTTGTTCTCGGCCTTGCAGGCGTCCACCGCGCATCAGTTGGGCGTGTCGGACATTCTGCTGGTGGCGGCCAACACCACCGGCGGCGTGACCGGCAAGATGATTTCGCCGCAGTCCATCGCCGTGGCCTGCGCGGCGGTGGGCCTGGTGGGCAAGGAGGCGGACCTGTTCCGTTTCACCCTCAAGCACAGCCTGATCTTTTGCAGTCTGGTGGGGGCGATGACTTACGCGATGGCGTATTTCTGAGAACCTGTTCAATGTCTGCTGCGCTTCAGCGATACGGCGTTAAAAACAAGCTCAAAATGCTCATGTACCACGTGTACATTCCGCTTTTTCGCTCGTTTTCGCCTTGTCTCGCTCTTGCTCGCGAGACTTTGAACAGGCTCGGAGATCGTAAACAGGTTCTGAGAGCCCGGCTCAAGGCCCGGCGGCGTGGACGCGCCGGGCCGGGGGCGGCTTACAGGATTTCCTGGTTTTCGCAGAAGAAGCTGATCGAGTCGAAATTGACCTGGGTGACATGGTTGGTGACCGGCACCATATTGATCAGGTGGCGGGTGCCGATGTCGAAGATATGGTATTCGCTGGCCAGGCTGCCGTACTCGGACGGCGACTTGGTCTTTTTGACGATGGTGACCGCGTTGGCCTCGCCGTTCCAGCCGTAGCTGGTGTTGAACTGCAGCAGGCGGTTGATGTAGTCGCCGGTGGGCGAATGCAGGAAGAAGTGGATGGTCTCGTTCTTCATGTCCAGATCGATGAAGCCGCTGGTGATCGCCGTCTCGCCGCTATTGCGCGGGAATTTGAGCTCGGAGATGCGGGCGGTGCAGATGGTGCGGCTGTCCATGATGTAGTTGTGGCCGGCATAGCCCAGATAGAGCGCGATCAGAAACAGTCCGAGAGCGATCAGAACACGATTTTGTTTTTGCAATTGAGATCGCTCCCGTATTTCTTGTCGCACAGATAACTCGCCGTGCATTTGCCGCTCTTGATGTAGAAGGCGTCGCCGCCGCTTTCCGGCAGCTTGGGCGCGTCGCGGTAGACATTGCCCACCACGAACAGGCTGCGCGCGCCGTCGCGCATTTTATGAATGTTCATTTGCGGAATCCACCAAGAGGCGTGCCAGCCCAAGAGCAGGCCCGCGGCCGTGATGGCCAGCATGGCCAGCGCCTGGCGGCGATCGACACGGACCGGCAGCCGCCAGCGCGCCATGCGCCGCTTGGGCGCCGGCGCGGCTCCGGCCGCGGGCGGGAGGCTTTCCGGCGCGGGCAGGGCGCCGTCGGCGTCCTCCCGCGGCTCCAGCGTGGCGAAGGCGCCGACGAATTGGCAGCCGCGCCTCGGAATGGTCTTGATGATCTTGGGATCCAGCCCGCTTTTCTCAAGCTGCGCGCGCAGATCGAATACCAGCTTGTGGTAGCTGGAGTCGGTGACGATGGTTTTCCCCCATACGTTTTCAATCAGCTCGTTTTTTTCGAACAGTCCGGAGAGCAAGAGCTTGAGCAGCAGCGCTTCATTGTATTTCAGGATGATCTTGTCTTGATCCCCGGGCAGCAGGCTGCCCTCGTCAGGGTCGAAGACGACTTTGTCTTCAATATGGAATCTCATTTTTATAATCTTTCTTCCCACGCCGCGGCCGGTATTGGAAACGCCTTGCGGCATTTGATATTACGGCCAGGACGGGTTCGGCGATATTTTAAATTACCCCATAGGTAATTTGCTCTAAATCGATTATAGGTAGCAATACCCAACTGCCAAGCTGGCCTTGCCAAGTGATGTTGCGGGGGAGCCGAAAGGTAAGCGGAAATGACAAGAGCGCCGGGCGCGCTCTTGATTTGACGTCAAATATTTTCCAACAGAATCCGCTTCTTTTCAAGAGGATGGCCGCGTTCGCCGCGCGGACCGCATGCGCGAACGGACGGCGAAGTCCGCTGGAACTCAGGCCTGTAGGGCATTGCCGCCGGGATGGCGGCGTCGGGGAATCCGGCGTATTCGGCGTGGCCGGCCCGCAACGAAAACCATGGATTTGGCGAAAGGCCGGAGCGGCCGGCGATGACTACGGAATTGTAGCGACGCGATTACAGCGCGCCGGCGCCGGAACGGAGCCGAAACGCCCGCCGAGGCGAGTCCGGCGCGAAGCGCGCATGAAAAACCGGGATAAGGGAGCCGCCAATAAGATGGCCTGTCGCTTGCTATTGAGGACTGAGTGGAATTGACGGCTCTGGCAAATGGCTGCGGCCGCTTGTTAAAACCAGCGGCGCTTTTGGCTTAATGCGTGGATTTAAGCTGTGTGATTTCTTGTTGCGCTCGCAGCAGCTCCTGCTCTATCGCATTAATTCTTTTATCTCTGCTGTTAAGTTCGTTTAACAGTTGCTCGCTCAGCAATTGCGCCTGATCCAGACATAGGATCAGCGCGGAGAGTTTGGCGCTGTTGGCGAGTTGCTCCATTAAAGGATTGCCGGCGTTGGCGTGGTCTTTGTTTTTATATTGCATGCTGAATGATGTGTGTTGTTATTCAATACATTTAGGCAGTCGAAAGCGGATTTCGCGCCCACGGAACAGAGCGGAGATCATAGCATGCAGTTTGGATGAGCGGGGGCGCAAGCCTTGAGAATTAAGCTTTTTGCCAGGGGTGGTAAGGAATGATAATGATTGCTGCGGCCGTTGTTGGCCCTGTTCGGGCCGATATCGGACCTGGGGCGGCGGCCAAAACGATAATCATTTCTAATGGCTGATAATAAATTGTACTGGTTTGGATAAAGACATTTAGTATCAACAGGGTTAAGCTGGCCGCTGATGTTTTTTGGAGGCAGTGGCCGTGTTAATGGCGGGAAATGAAAAAGTATTGGAAGGCTTGGCCCAAGAGCGGGAGATGATTTGGCGGCAGGATTTGGAGAGCTTGACGGTTTATATCGAAAACCTGATTAGAAAAACCTCCGCCATGGGCGCGGTGGTGCCTGGACTCTATCGCGCTTTGAGAATATGCAGCGTCGCCCTGAAAGGCGGCGGCGTGGGCGGCAAGGTGTATCTGACGCGCAAGGAGCGTTTGGATATTTATTGGGCGGTGAAGTCGGAAGCGTTTTCCATTTGATTATTGGTCAGTAGTGGCGTTTATTTTTGGATTGGGAAATCAATTGTGTCGCTGATCGGTTTTGTATGTTGTCGCGTATTTAGCATCGCTTTGTTCTGGTGCGGGATGAAGGCGCTGGGCATAGGCGTTTTGATGCTGCTCTTGCATATTGGCAAGGAGAAGGCTTTGAATGCGCCCTTGCGGCGCGAGTGAGCGCCTGCGCCTGGTTTGTGGCAGCAAAGTCAGGCGCGGGCTTCTCCTCGCCCCGCCGGAGCGGGCGAAATGGGGATTGTCGGATTGAAATGAAATGGGGCCGCGTTGCGATAACGCGGCCCTTTTGGCGTGGACGCCGTTTATCAGAATACGCGCAGGCCGGCGCTCCACACTTGGCGCACCAGCGGAATGCCGTCCCGCTCGCGCGCCTGGACCAGGTCCGCGCGCTGGCCGACGGCGATGGCGCCGCGATCCGCCAATCCCACCGCCCGGGCCGGGTTGCGCGTGACGGTGGCGACGGCGCGGCTTGGGTTCCAGCCCGGCTGGCGGCCCAGCAGGTAGGCGGCGTGCAAGAGGCTGGCCGGCACGTAGTCCGAGGACAGGATGTCCAGCAGGCCGTGGCCGGCCAGTTCCAGGGCGGCGACATTGCCGGAGTGGGAGCCGCCGCGGACGATGTTGGGCGCGCCCATCACCGTCATCAGCCCCTGTTCGCGCGCGGCGCGCGCGGCGGTCAGGGTGGTGGGGAATTCGGACATGGCCACGCCGTCGCGCACCGCCTCGTCGATATGGCTGAGCTCGGTGTCGTCGTGGCTGGCCAGGGCGATGCCGCGCGCGCGCGCCAGTTCCACCACCGCCTGGCGGTGGCTTTCGGCGTAGCGGTCTTGCTTGAGCTTGCGTTGCTCCACCGCGGCGAGGAAGGTGTCGTCGTTCCAGCTGACGTTTTTCTTGGCGTAGTACTTTTTGTACTGCGCCAGGTCGCGGTATTGGCGCTGGCCGGGGGTGTGGTCCATCAGCGACACCAGACGCACCGCCGGATGGCCGATCAAGGGGGACAGCGCGTCCAGCAGCGTGGGATAGGCCAGTTCGCAACGCAGGTGGAACAGGTGCTCGGCGCGGAAGACGCGGCGGCGCATGCCGGCGTCTATCGCCTCGAAGGCGCTTTGCAGGGTGTCCAGCCGCACGCTGTCGCCTTCCAGATCGCCCACCGACAGCGCGTCCAGCACGGTGGTGATGCCGGCTGCCACGCATTGCGCGTCGTGGGTGACCACGGCCGGCAGCGTCGGCCACAGCACGCCGTTGCGCGGCATCAGGTGTTTTTCCAGATTGTCGGTGTGCACTTCCACCAGGCCGGGCAGCAGGTCGTCGCCGTCCAGATCTTCGCTGTGGGGCGGGGGGGCGCTCAGCGCTTGGGCATGGACGGCGGCGATCACGCCGTTGTCTATTTCCAGCGCGCCGCGTTCGACGACGCCGTCGGCCAGGATCAGCCGGGCATTGTTCAATATCCGTTTCATGCTAGGTGTTCCGATTTGTTTGCCAGCGGGACTTCAAACACGCGGTCGGCGACGGCGTCGCGGGTGGGTTCGTCGTGGAAGATGCCCACCAGCGCCGCGCCGCGCGCCAGCGCTTCGCGCATCAGTTCAATCACCACCGCGCGGTTGGCGGCGTCCAGCGAGGCGGTGGGCTCGTCCAGCAGCAGGATGGGCCGCGGCGCGATCATGCCGCGGGCGATATTGACCCGTTGCTGTTCGCCGCCGGAAAAAGTGGCCGGCGGCAGCCGCCACAGCCGTTCCGGTATGTTCAGCCGCGCGAGCAAAGCGCCGGCCTCGCGCCGCGCCGCGTCGGCGTCCACGCCCCATTCGCGCAGCGGCTCGGCGACGATGTCCAGCGCCGGCACCCGCGGGATGGCGCGCAGGAACTGGCTGACGTAGCCCAGGGTGTGGCGGCGGGCGTCTGCGATCTCGTGCGGCAAGGCGGCGGCCATGTCCAGCCAGGCGTCGCGGTGGCGGATGCGTATGCTGCCGCGCTCCACCAGGTAATTGGCGTACAGCGCCTTGAGCAGCGTGCTCTTGCCGGCGCCGGAAGGGCCGGCCAGCGCCACGCATTCGCCGGCGGCGGCCTGCAGGGAGACCTCGTCGAGCACCGGCAGCGTCAGGCCGCCTTGTTGGTGCAGGGTGAAAGTCTTGCTCACTTGCCTTGCGTCTATCAATAGCTTCATGGCTTCAGGCCTGCAGGATGGAGGATACCAGCAGCTGGGTGTACGGATGCTGCGGATCGTCCAGGATTTGATCGGTGAGGCCGGCTTCCACCACGCGGCCGCCTTGCATCACCAGCGTGCGTTGCGCCAGCAGCCGCGCCACGGCCAGGTCGTGGGTGACCATGATGACGGCGATGCCGCTGTCGCGCACCAGTCTTCGGGTCAGGTCCAGGAAGCGGGCCTGCACCGAGACGTCCAGGCCGCCGGTGGGTTCGTCCATGAAGACCAGCCGCGGATGGGTGGCCAGGCTGCGGGCGATCTGCAGCCGCTGCTGCATGCCGCCGGAGAAGGCGCTGGGCGGATCGTCCAGCCGCGAGCGGCCGATTTCCACCCGTTCCAGCCAGTCGCCGGCGGTCTGGCGCAGCCGGCCGTAATGGCGCTGGCCCAGCGCCATCAGCCGCTCGCCGATATTGGCGCCGGCGGAGACGTTCATGCGCAGGCCGTCGCGGGCGTGCTGGGACACGAAGCCCCATTCGCTGCGCGCCAGCCGGCGGCGCTCGGATTCGGCGATGGCGGTGAGTTCGTGCTCGCGGCCGTCGCGTTCGCGAAAGCGCGCGCTGCCGGCGTCTGCGGCCAGCTTGCCGGCCAGCGCGGCCAGCAGCGTGGATTTGCCGGAGCCGGATTCGCCGACCACGCACAGCACTTCGCCGGCGTGGAGATCGAAATCGACGCCGAAGCAGCCGTTGCCGTTGCCGTAGTCCTTGCCGAGGCCGCGGACGCTGAGTAGGGGCGGGTTCATTGCGGGCTTTCCTGTGTGTCGCGGCGCTGCCGGCAGTGGTCGCTGTCGGAGCAGACGTATTGGCGCGCGCCGGCGTCGTCGGTGATGATTTCGTCCAGATAGCTGTCGCCGGCGCCGCACAGCGCGCAGGCCTGTTCCCAGCGCTGCACCTGGAACGGATGGTCGTCGAAGGCCAGGCTTTCCACCCGGGTGTGCGGCGGGATCGCGTACAGCCTTTTTTCGCGGCCGGCGCCGAACAGCAGCAGCGCCGGACTCAGGTGCAGCTTGGGGTTGTCGAATTTGGGGATGGGCGAGGGCGAAGCCAGGTAGCGGCCGTTGACCAGCACCGGGTAGTCGTAGCTGGCGGCGATGTGGCCGTAGCGGGCGATGTCCTCGTACAGCTTGACGTGCATCAGGCCGTAATCCTGGTGGGCGTGCAGCTTGCGGGTTTCCTGTTCGCTGGCCTCCAGCGTGCGCAACGGTTCCGGTTCCGGCACCTGGAACACCAGCACCTGGCCGGCGCGCAGCGGGGTTTCCGGGATGCGGTGCCGGGTCTGGATCAGGCTGGCTTCGGCGCTGCGGGTGGTGGTGGCCACGCCGGCGACGCGGGCGAAGAAGCGGCGGATATTGACCGCGTTGGTGGTGTCGTCCGCGCCCTGGTCTATGACCTTGAGCACGTCGTCGCGGCCGATCACGCTGGCCGTCACCTGGATGCCGCCGGTGCCCCAGCCGTAGGGCAGCGGCATTTCGCGGCCGCCGAAGGGCACTTGATAGCCGGGCACGGCCACGGCCTTGAGCAGGGCGCGGCGCAGCATGCGCTTGGTGTTTTCGTCGAGGAAGCCGAAGTTGTACGCCCATGGCGCGGCGGTGCTCATGCTTGTGTCTCCTTGGCGGCGTGTTCGCGGCGCAGCTGGCGTATCAGCGACAGCTCGGCCTGGAAGTCGACGTAGTGCGGCAGCTTGAGATGCTGGACGAAGCCGGAGGCTTCGACGTTGTCGCTGTGGCACAGCGCGAATTCCGGCTGCTGCGCCGGCGCGTGCGCCGTTTCGCCCAGCTCGGCGGCGCGCAGGCTGCGGTCCACCAGGGCCATCGCCATTGCCTTGCGTTCGGCCTCGCCGAAGCTCAGGCCGTAGCCGCGGGTGAACTGCGGCGGCGCGCTGCGGCTGCCGGCGAACTGGTTGATCATCTGGCATTCGGTCAGGGTGATTTCGCCGATGTCGACGTCGAAGCCCAGTTCTTTCGGGCAGACCGTCACGCTGACTTCGCCCATGCGGATTTCGCCGGCGAAGGGGTGGCTTTCGGCGTAGCCGCGCTGGGTGGAGTAGGCCAGGCCCAGCAGCCAGCCCTCGTCGCCGCGCGCCAGGTTTTGCAGCCGGGCGGCGCGGCCGGCCGGGAACAGCAGCGGCTCGCGGGTCAGGTCGGCCGGCTCCGGGTCGCCCGGCGGCGGCGTTTCCGGCTCGATCAGCCCTTCCTGGGCCAGAGTGTCCAGCACGCAGGGCAGCCGTTCCGGCAGCGGCGCGTCCGCCAGCGTCGGCAGCGGCGGCTCGCCGGCCTGGGCCAGGCCGAAGTCCAGCAGCCGCTGGGTGTAATCTGCGGTGGGGCCCAGCACCTGGCCGCCGGGCACGTCCTTGAAGGTGCCGGACACGCGCCGGCGCACCCGCATCGCCGCGGTGTCCAGCGGCCGGCTGGCGGCGAAGCGCGGCAGGGTGGTGCGGAAGGCGCGCAGCAGGAAGGCCGCCTCCACGCAGTCGCCGGCCGCCTGTTTCAGCGCCAGCGCCGCCAGCTCCTCGTCGTACAGCGAACCTTCCTGCATCGTCCTGGCCAGCGCCAGCCGCAATTGGCCGCGGATCTGGGCGAGGCTCAGTTCCGGCGTCGCCGCGTCGCCGCGGCGCTTGGCGGCCAGCAAGTCCCAGGAGCGGGCGATGGCGGTTTCTCCGCCTTTGACGGCTACGTACATCTCAACCCTCCTTGACGCGGGTGCTGCGCGGCAGGCCGGCCACGCGCTCGCCGCAGATCAGAAAAATGTCCACGCCCAGCGGAAAACGGGCGTGATTGTCCCGCCATTGCCGCCAGAAACCGTCCGGCGCGCCGTTCACGCCGAAACGGCGCGGCGCGGCGAAGCCCGGGCCGTCGGCTTCCACCTGTTCGGCGTTGAAGCCGGCGGTTTCCAGCAGCACGGTGGCGGAGCGGTCGGGGTATTCGGGCTCGCCGGCCTTGAGCGCGGCCAGCGGCGGCGGCGGCGTGCCCAGCGGCAGCACCACGAAGTCGGCCTGTTCCGGAGCGGCGGCCAGGCGCAGGCCGGTGTGGAAGCGCAGGCTGGCCAGGGTGTCCGCCGGCAGCGGCGGCAGCCAGACGCTGACGTCCTGGTCCAGCAAGGTGTAGAGCAGGGCGGCGGTGGCCGGCATCAGGCCGGGCAGTTCGGCCGGCAGCGCCGGCAGCGTTTGCGGCAGCAAGGGTTCGGCCAGCGCGGCCAGCGCGGCGCGGAAGCAGCGCTGACTGTCGTGAACCGGGTCGGAGAAGGCGGCGCGCATTTCATTCCCCCCGGACCAGGGTGAAGAATTCCACCTTGCTGGCGGCGGCTTCGCGCGCCGCCTGTTCGCGGCGCGCGGCGCGTTCGGCGCGCAAGGGCGTTATCCATTGCGCGAGCAAACCGTCCCGCCGCGCCGGGTCTTGCAGCAGCGCGTCGGCCTGGGCGATCAATTCGGCGTGTTCGCCGTTGCTGCCCAGCGCCCAGCCGTGGCCCAGGCGGCCGTTGATCCGGCAACTGGCGCGGCTGACGCTGGCTTCGCCCAGATTGAAGCGGGCGCCGCCGCCGCCGGCGCGGCCCTGCAGCATGACAAGGCCGGTTTCGGCGCGGCGCAGCCATTCCACTTGCGGCGCCGGCGGCAATTGCGGGCCCAGCAGCCGGCGCAGCCGCGGCGGCGGGGTGTGGGCCAGCACGCTGAGCCAGTCTTGTCGGGTCGAGGTTTCCATATCGGGTATTCCCCTGTGCGGTTTCAACAAAAATTCATATAAACGTATAGACGTATCCATGATAATGGCCGGCGATAAGGCGCAAACAGCATGCGGCGATGAAGGTTTTGTGACGATTGGGTGGCGGGGCTAGACCTTGGCCGCCATGGGAACGAGAGGGCGTGAACGATGATTGAACGCGGTTCCGGGGTCGCCGTCTGGCGGCAGATAGAAAACAGCCTGGCGGAGGAGATCGCCAGCGGCGCGATCCGCGCCGGCGAGCAATTGGCCACCGAGCTGCAACTGGCCCAGCGCTTTCGCGTCAACCGCCACACCATACGGCGCGCGGTGGCCACGCTGGTGGAGCGCGGCCTGCTGCGGGTGGAGCAGGGGCGCGGCACCTTCGTCCAGGACAATGCGATTGACTACGCGATCAGCAAGCGCACCCGTTTTTCCCAGAACATGGCCAGCCAGAACCTGAACTCGGACATCGACGTCCTGGCCAGCGACACGGTGCCGGCCAACGCCGAACTGGCCGATTTGCTGCAAGTGGCGGTGGGCGAGCCGCTGCTGCGCATCAAGACCCTGAGCCGGGTGGCGTTGCGGGTGGTGGACTGGGCGATCTTGTTCTTTCCGGCGGCGCGCTTTCCCGGCCTGCCGGAGATTTACCGGCGCGAGCGCTCGGTGACGCGCGCGCTGGCGCATTTCGGCGTAGACGATTACACCCGGCGCTTCACCCGCGTCAGCGCGCGGCTGCCGGACAGCGAGACGGTGGACTATCTGGGGCTGCCCAAGAACCGGCCGGTGCTGCATGTGAAGTCCTTGAACGTGGACCCGCAGGGGCGGCCGGTGCAATACGGGATCACCTGTTTCAACGGCGATCTGGTGCAACTGGTGATGGAGGAGGCCTGATGCGTTACGCGCTGTATTACGCACCGCGGCCGGACAGCGCCTTCTGGCGCGCCGGCAGCGGCTGGCTGGGCCAGGACGCGCACAGCGGTCTGCAAGTATTGCCGCCGCACGCGCCGGGCCTGGACGCCGAAGTCTGGGCGGAGCTGACCGCGGCGCCGGCCCGCTACGGCTGGCACGCCACGCTGAAAGCGCCGTTCGCCTTGCGCGCCGGCGCGGATGAGGCGGCGCTGCTGGCGCGGACCGCGGTATTGGCGCAACGCTTCCAGCCCTTCGAGCTGGCGCTGGAGGTGGCCTGGCTGGCGGATTTTCTGGCGCTGCGGCCGCCGGCGCCGCCGCCGGAGCTGGCCGAGCTGGCCGCCGCCTGCGTGGTGGAGCTGGAGCCCTTGGCCGATCGCGAATCGCCGCGGAAAACGCGCGCCGGGCTGGACCCGCGCCAGGAGCAGCTAAGCTTGCGCTGGGGCTATCCCTATGTGTTCGAACACTACCGCTTTCACCTGACGCTGAGCGGCCGGCTGAGGCTGGACAGCGCGACGGGGCGGGCGCTGGAACAGGCGGCGCGCCGGCATTTCGCCGCCTTCACCCGCGCGCGGGTGGACGGCGTGGCGGTGTTTGTCGAGCCGGCGGCGGGCGAGGCTTTCCGCTACCTCGCGCATTGCGGCTTTGACGGACAGGTGGCGCGCTATGAAGCCTGAGCCCGGCGCGCTGTGGTATGTGATCGGCCCGTCCGGCGCCGGCAAGGACAGCCTGCTGGCTTATGCGCGGGCGCGGCTGCCGGCCTCCGGCCGGCTGGTGTTCGCCCACCGCTACATCACCCGGCCGGCCGACGCCGGCGGCGAGAACCACGTGGCCTTGAGCCGGGAAGAGTTTGAACAGCGCGAGCGCAGCGGCTGCTTCGCCCTGAGCTGGCGGCGGCATGGTCTGGCCTATGGCCTGGGCATGGAAGTGGCGCTGTGGCTGGAACAGGGGCTGGACGTGGTGGTCAACGGCTCGCGCTCGGCGCTGCCGCTGGCGGCGCGGCGTTTTCCCGGCCTGCGGCCGGTGTGGGTCGTCGCCAGCCCGGCGGCGCTGGCGGCGCGGCTGGCCGGCCGCGGCCGGGAATCGGCCGAGCGCGTCGCCCTGCGGCTGGAGGAGGCCGCCGCGCTGACGCCGCCGCCGGACGCGGCGGTGCTGCAAAACGACGGCGAACTGGCCGAGGCCGGCGAGCGGCTGCTGCGGCTGCTGACGCGGGGCAGGGAGGCGGACTGTCCTTAATGCCTGGAAAACCGCGCCGGCGAAGCCGCCGCCGCTTGCTATAACCGGGGCAGTTCGCCGGCCGCGTGGCGGCGAGCCGCGCGCCGTCTCCGGCTGGCGGGACGCCGGAGAACGTGTTTACGATTTCGCGAGCTAAGGCGAGACAAGGCGAAAACCGCTGAGAAAGCGGAATGTACAGGTGGTACATGAGCATTTCGAAGTGGTTTTCAACGCTGTATCGCCGACGCGCAGCAGATCGTAAACAGGTTCTGAGCGGTGCGCATGCAATGGTCGTCCCGCCGTTGGCAGGAGAATGGATATGGCTTTGCAATCGAGAAACTGGCATGCCTGGCTGAACGTGATGCCGGGTCACCCCAAGAGCTTGCATGTGGCAGGCGACGTGGTGGTGGCCAACCCCGGCGTGGAGGCGCTGCTGTGCATGCGCGAGCCGCAAGGCATCAACCCGGCCATCCTGATGCTGGACTTGCACCTGGTGCAAAAGCCCGGCATGTGGCCGCAGGTGTTGGCGGTGGCGCACGCCCACTACGACAGGGTGCTGCCGCCGGGCGCGCCCAAGTACACGGCGGTGGAAGTGCTGCACAATAACGAGCGGGTGGCTTATATCGAGCCCATCCCCGAAATCGTATAGACAGCGGCAGTCACGGCGGCCTGGCAGGGCCGCCGGACGGCTTGCGGGATCGTAAACGGGTTTTACAGCGTGACGCTTTCGCAGCCGCTGCGGCCGGACTTCTTGGCCCGGTACATCGCCTGGTCCGCCGCCTGCAGCAGGCTGTCCGCGCTGCTGTCGCCGTTGCCCAGCGCGATGCCGACGGAAATGCCCAGCTGGCGTTGTTCGCCGCCGATGTCGAAAGGCGTTTGCATCGTCTCTATGCATTTGGCCGCCACGATGCGGGCCGCTTCCTCCGCGTCCTCGCCCAGATCGCCGATCAGCAGCACGAACTCGTCGCCGCCGATGCGCGCCAGGGTGTCGGTCTGGCGCACGATGCCGCCCAGGCGCTGCGCCGCCTGCCACAACACTTTGTCGCCGGCCTTGTGGCCGTAGCCGTCGTTGATCTGCTTGAAGCCGTCCAGATCCAGAAACAACAAGCCCAGCCGGCTTGCATTGCGCTGCGCGCGCGCCAGCGCCATGGTCAGGCGGTCGGCCAGCAAGGCGCGGTTGGGCAAGCCGGTCAGGGTGTCGTGATGGGCCATGCGCGCCAGTTCCGCCTGATGCTGGTCCAGCTTGCTCAGCAGCCGGTTGAAGGCGGCCAGCAGATAGCCCACCTCGTCGTTGCGCTTGACCGGCAGCGGTTCCAGCGGCAGTTCGCCGCGGGTCATGCGGTCCGCGTGGCTGGCGGCGCGGAACAGCGGGCGGAACAGCAGATACAGGCCCGCGCCCGCGGCCAGAGCGAACACCAGCACGGCGATCACCGCGTTTTTCAGCAAAAAGGCTTGCGCCCGTCCCACGGTGGCGAAGGCCTCGCTGCTGGGCAGCCGCGCCACCACGAACCAGCCGGTGCTGGGCACCGAGGCGATGGCGGAGACTTCCTCGCGCCCTTGGGCGTTGACGGTGATGCCCACGCCGCGAAACCCCGTCATCGCCCGGTCGTGCAAGGGATTGATCCCCGCCGGCGGCGTGGGTTTGAGCACCATGTCCGGCTGGGAGGAGGCGACGAAGATCTTGTCCTGCGGCGAGATCAGCAAAAAGCCGCTATTGGGCCCGCCGATGTGGGAGGCCAGCAGCAAGTCCATGAAGCCCGGCGCGGCCAGCGCGGTAATGCCGGCCAGCGCGCCTTGCGGGCGGCCGTCGCGCCAGGGCAGCGCCGCCGCCATCGGCAGCACCGGTTTTTTGCTGATGCGGCCGATAAGCGGGCGGCCGATGACGACGCGGTCCAGATTGGGCGGGCTGGACAGGGCGACGCGGATATAGTCCCGGTCGGAATAGTCCCGGCCCACGCGGCCGGGCATGGACGGATAGTCGGCGATGGCGCGCCCGTCCGGCGTCACCACGTACAGGCCTTGCGAGAACGGGCATTGGAAGTCGCAATGCAGGCGCAGCCAGGCTTGCAGTTCCGCCGGGCGTTGCAGCAGCTCCTGGGGCAGGCTGGCGGCCAACCGCTGAAGCAAGGCCTGGCGCTGCTGGATCTTGAAGTCCACGTCGCGGGCGACGTAGCTGGCCAGCGCCATCTGCTGGTTCTGCACCACCTTGCTCAAATCCTCGCGCAGAAACTGGCTGAGCGCGTAGTAGCGCGCCACCGCGCCGGCCACCACGATGCCCAGCGCCAGCAGCAGCAAGCGGGTAACGATGCTATCAAGGACGCGGCGCAGGCTCATGGTCGCAAATAAGGTTGTCTTCAAGACAGTTTAGTCAAGGTTTCGGGCCTTGTATGCCCGGGCCCGGCGGGGCGGCTCAGCGCGGCAGCAGACCGGCGCAACACAGCGCCACCGCGGCGCGGATGCGCTCGCCGGGCTCGTGCTCCGGCAGCGGCGGCGTCAGGCCCAGCGCCATCCGGCGCAGCGGCTCCGCTATCGTCATCGCCAGCAGCAGTTCGGCGGTTTGCGCCGGCTGCGGGCAGCGGATCAAGCCCTGTTCCGCCTGGCGCTCCAGCCAGCCGGCCAAGAGCGCGGCGCAGCGCTGCACGCCGTGCTCGGCGTACTGCGCCAGCGCCTGTTCCCGGCCGGGAAAGTCTCCTATCAGCAGGCGGAACAATCCCACCGCCTCGCGCGTGAGCACCTTGGCCGCCACGGTGTTCAGCAGCGCTTCCAAGGCCTGCGGCAGCGCGGCGGCCTCCGTCAGCGGCTCGCTCATCGGCGCGACGAAGGCGTCGGTCCAGCCGTGGATGACCGCGCCCAGCAACTGCTCGCTGTTGTCGGCGAAGCGGTACACCGTTTTCTTGGCCACCCCGGCCCGCTGCGCCACCGCCGCCATGGTGGCGGCCTGGTAGCCCTGGCTCAGCAAGAGTTCGGTGGCGGCGTCCAGCACCTGTTGCTT
Source organism: Chromobacterium sp. HL1 (assembly GCF_057418835.1). Taxonomy (NCBI): domain Bacteria; kingdom Pseudomonadati; phylum Pseudomonadota; class Betaproteobacteria; order Neisseriales; family Chromobacteriaceae; genus Chromobacterium; species Chromobacterium sp. HL1. The sequence continues at coordinate 3,167,880 of NZ_CP162399.1, read as the reverse complement.
CAAAGCGTGTTCCGGCGCGGCGGGGCGGCCGCGCGCGCGCGGCGAGGCCTGATCCTGGCTTGACATCGGGGTAAGGTTTCCTCAATATGGAAACGCAATGCGTTTCTTAATTAACCAGCGCCGGCGTCGCGCCGCGCTGATCTTCAAGCCAAGGAGTGTACTGTGAATTCTCACTATGAAACATCTTACGATGAGCTGTTGCAGCCTGGCCCGCTGATGCTGGAAACCGGCGTGCGCCGTCTGGACGACGGCCGCTTGCTGGTGGCCGCGCGCACCGAAATGCCCGGCTGCGCCGGCCGCATGTTCGACTGGTGGTTCACCTTCTTCGATTCCACCCGGCACATCCGCTGGTGGCATCCGCACGACCATGTGGAGCTGCGTGGCTGGGACGGCCGCCGCCGCGCCGGCCGCGGCTATATCGGCTCCACCGTGCGCGCGGTGGAGGCGCTGGGCGAGATTCCGCCGGTGGCGGCGGTGTTGAAGTTCCACCCGCCGGAAACCTTCTTCGGCGCCGGCCGCTTGAGCGCGGCGCTGGCGCGCGGCGAGGCCTCGGCCGCGGTGTGCGCGCGCATCGCTTTCGGCAACGAACCGCGGCTCAGCGCCGACGGCGACCCGCTGGACGGCGAGATGGTGCACCTGACGCGGGACACCGCCCACGGCGCGGTGCTGCGCAGCCGCTTCTTGCTGGGCGCGGTCGACGGCAGCGGCGAACCGGTGCCGGAACGCCTGGGCCTGGAGCTGATGCGCCATTGCTACAACGAGTTCAGCTGCCTGGCGCGGTTCTTGCCGTCGCTGTATTACGGCGAGCACGCCAACGGCGAGAAAGGGCCGCTGGCCTGGTAGGCCGCCGCGCCGGCGGGCAGGACATCCAGCCGCGCAAGACAAGCTTCACCCGGCCGTCACCGCGCTGTCATCGGCGCGTCGTAAGGTGGCGGCTGATTGACGGACGGCGCATGGACCATGAGGTCTATACGTCTAAACCCATTGGAGCGATGTCGATGAAACAGCTGATTGTCCTGGCCGCCGGCCTGGCCCTGTCCGGCCTGACGGCCCCGCTGGCGCAGGCCGCCACCACCCTGACCGTGTACACCGCGCTGGAGGCGGACCAGGTCAAGGAATACAAAGAGGCTTTCGAGAAGGCCAACCCGGACATCGAAATCCGCTTCGTGCGCGAATCCACCGGCATCATCACCGCCAAGCTGTTGTCCGAGAAAAACAATCCGCAAGCCGACGCGGTATGGGGCCTGGCCGCCACCAGCCTGATGATTCTGGACCAGCAGGGCATGCTGCAGCCTTACGCGCCCAAGGGCGTGGAAAAGTTGAGCCCGGAATTCGTCGACAAGGCCAAGCCGCCCAAGTGGACCGGCATGGACGTGTGGGCCGCCGCCCTCTGTTTCAACACCGTGGAAGCCGCCAAGAAAAACCTGCCCAAGCCGGAGAGCTGGGCCGACCTCGCCAAGCCGGTCTATAAGGGCCAGATCGTGATGCCGCATCCGGCGTCCTCCGGCACGGGTTATCTGGACGTGTCCGCCTGGCTGCAGATGATGGGCGAGAAAAAGGGCTGGGAGTATATGGACAAGCTGCACGCCAATATGGCCCAGTACGTCCACTCCGGCTCCAAGCCGTGCAAGATGGCCGCCGCCGGCGAGTATCCGATAGGCATCTCCTTCGAATACCGCGGCGCTCAGCTCAAGGAGAAGGGCGCGCCCATCGACCTGATCTACCCGAAGGAGGGCCTGGGCTGGGATCTGGAAGCCACCGCCATCATCAAGGGCAGCAAGAAGCTGGCCGCCGCGCAGAAGCTGGCGGATTTCTCGGTCAGCCTGCCGGCGATGCGCCTGTATGAAAAGAACTACGCGGTGCTGGCCATGCCCGGCGTGGCCAAGCCCAATCCCTTCATCCCCGCCGATTACGCCCAGCGTCTGAGCAAGAACAATTTCGCCTGGGCCGCCAAGCAGCGCGAGGCCATCCTGCGCGAATGGTCGCGCCGCTACGAAAGCAAGGCCGAACCCAAGAGCTGAGCCGGCTTCCGTCATTTCGCCGCCCGCCGGGCGGCGTCGTTTCTTTTTAAAAACCTGTTTACGATCTGCTGCGCGTCGTGGAGCGTTACACGGTGAGTGCGTCTTCAAAATGCTCATATACCGTGTGTGCGCTCGGCTTTTTCAGCCGCAACGCCTTGTCCCGCCCTTGCTCGCGAGATCGTAAACAGGTTCTAAGACACCCTGGAGTTGCGCATGAAACCGGCCGATAGCCTGGACGGCTTGTCCGAACACCTGTCCGTCCGCGGCCTCAGCCGCCGTTTTGGCGGCTTTACCGCTTTGGACGGCGTATCGCTGTCCATCCGCAAAGGCGAATTCGTCTGCCTGCTGGGCCCGTCCGGCTGCGGCAAGACCACCTTGCTGCGGCTGATCGCTGGGCTGGAACGGCCGGACGCCGGCAGCGTCCATTTGCTGGAGCGCGACATCACCGACGAGCCGCCGGCGCGCCGCGACTACGGCATCGTGTTCCAGAGCTACGCGCTGTTCCCCAATCTCAGCGTCGCCGACAATATCGCCTACGGCCTCAAGCCGCGCGGCGGCGGCGCGCGCCACGCCCGCCGCGTGCGCGAACTCTTGGACCTGGCGGGCCTGCCCGGCGCCGAGGACAAATACCCGGCCCAGTTGTCCGGCGGCCAGCAGCAGCGCGTGGCGCTGGCGCGGGCGCTGGCCACCTCGCCCGGCCTGCTGCTGCTGGACGAACCGCTGTCCGCGCTGGACGCGCGGGTGCGCGACAAGCTGCGCGATGAGCTCAAGGGCCTGCAAAAACGGCTGGGCGTCACCACGCTGATGGTGACCCATGATCAGGCCGAGGCGCTGGCCATCGCCGACCGGGTGGTGGTGATGAACGCCGGCCACATCGAGCAGATCGGCACGCCGGCCGAAATCTACCGCCGGCCGGCCAGCCGCTTTGTCGCCGAATTCGTCGGCGCCGCCAACTGGCTGCCGGCGCGGCGGCGGGACGCCCACGGCGCCGCCGTCGGCAACTGCCTGCTGCGGCTGGACGCGCCCTTGCCGCAGGCCGAGGCGCTGACCTTGTTCCTGCGGCCGGAAGACATCATCGTCAAGGCGCGCTGGGACGGCGCGCCCAACACCTTGCTGGCGAGGGTGGCCGACATCAGCTTCGGCGGCGCGATGACCCGGCTGCGCCTGCAGCCGGAAGGCATGCCCGGCCAGCTGCTGCACGCTGAAATCTGCCCGTCCATGCTGCAACGCCAGCCGCTGACGCCGGGCGAGGTGGTGCCGGTGGAGTTGCCGGCCGCGCTGCTGCGCGCCTATGCCGGAGAGGGCGCATGCTGAGCCGCGCCTTGCCAGGCCGGCGCGCGGCGCCGGCCGACGGCGAGCGCCGCGTCGCCGCCGCGCTGGTATGGACGCTGACGGCCTTGCTGGCCTTGGCGCTGGGCCTGCCGCTGCTGTTCATCTTCGGCAAATCGGTATTGGACATGGACGGGGGCTTCGTCGGCCTGGCCAACTTCGTCCAGGTGCTGGACAGCCCGGGCCTGATGCGCGCCGCCCGCCACAGCTTGTGGCTGGCGCTGACCGTCACCGCCCTGGTGCTGCCGCTGGCCTTCGCCTTTGCCTGGGGCTTGAGCCGCAGCCGCGTCTGGGGCCGCGGCGTGTTTCGTCAGATCGCCTTGTCGCCACTGTTGGCGCCGTCCTTGATGCCTGCCATCTCGCTGGTGTATTTGTTCGGCAACCAGGGCCTGCTCAAATCCTGGCTGTCCGGCGGCAGCGTCTACGGCTTTTGGGGCATGGTTTTGGGCGAAGCCTTCTATACCTTTCCGCATGCGCTGCTGATCCTGCTGACCGCGCTGTCGGCGTCGGACGCGCGTTTGTACGAGGCCGGCCGCGCGCTGGGCGCCGGCGCCTTGCGTCGCTTTCTCACCATCACCCTGCCGGGCGCGCGCTACGGTCTGGTCTCGGCGGGCCTGGTGGTGTTCACCCTGGTGATCACCGACTTCGGCGTGCCCAAGATCGTGGGCGGGGACTACAACGTGCTGGCGGTGGAAGCCTTCAAGCAGGTGGTGGGGCAGCAGAACTTCCCGCGCGGCGCGGTGGTGGGCCTGATGCTGCTGTTGCCGGCGGTGTTTTCCTTCTTCATCGAGCGGCGGATGGCGCGTCGCCAGCAGGCGGCGCTCGGCGCGCGCGCGGTGCCGTTTTCGCCGGGGCCGTCGCCGGGCCGCGACCTGGCCGCCTGGCTGTTGCTGGCGGCGATCTCGCTGCCGCTGCTGGCCTTGCTGGGCGTCGGCGTCGCCGCCTCCTTCATCAAATACTGGCCTTACGACTTGAGCCTGACGTTGGCGCATTATCAGTTCGACAGCGTGGACGGCGGCGGCTGGAGCGCCTATTTCAACAGCCTGAAGCTGGCCTGCCTCACCGCCGGCGCGGGCAGCCTGCTGGTGTTCGCCGGCGCTTACGCCTGCGAGAAGCTGCCGGCCGCGCCGCTGGGCCGCGCGCTGCTGCGCTTCTTCGCCATGCTGCCGATGGCGGTGCCCGGCCTGGTGCTGGGCCTGGGCTATGTGTTCTTCTTCAACCATCCGGACAATCCGCTGCATGCGCTTTACGGCGGCATGACGCTGATGGCCGCCTGCACCATCGCCCACTTCTACACCACCGGCCACCTGACCATGAGCACCGCGCTCAAGCAGCTGGACGGGGAGTTCGAAGCGGTGGCCGCCTCGCTCAAAGTGCCGTTCTGGGTGACGCTGCGGCGGGTGAGCTTGCCGGTGTGCCTGCCGGCGCTGTTGGATGTGATGCGCTATCTCTTCGTGTCCGCGATGACCACGCTGTCGGCGTTGATCTTCATCGCCAGTCCGGACAACAGCCTGGCCGCGGTGGCCATCGTCACCATGGACGACGCCGGCGACACCGCGGCGGCGGCGGCGATGGCCACGCTGATCGCCTTGAGTTCGGCCGCGGTTTCGCTGCTGTTGCTGGGGCTGGAACGGCTCTTGTGCCGACGCGGCCAGGGCTGGCGCGGCCGCGCTTGACTGCGGTTTGCTTTGGCGTGACGATGTCATGTCTTGGCCCGCCGGAGTGAGGAGACGCGCATGGGATGTCCGCAAGTGTGCATGGGCGCGATGCTGCAATGCAGCTTCGGCGTCGCCCCCAGCAGCCTGGTGGTGTTGCCCGCCAACCGGGTGATGGCCGGCGGCGTGCCGGCCGCCAACATCATGGACAACGTGCCCATGCTCAACGTCATGCCCTTCGGCATGTGCCAAAGCCCGGCCAACCCGATGGTGGCGGCCGCCACCGCCGCCGCCATGGGCGTGCTGACGCCCATGCCCTGCATCCCGGTCACCGCCGCGCCGTGGACGCCGGGCGCGCCCACGGTGCTGATAGGCAATATGCCGGCGCTGGACAGCAACAGCATGCTGATGTGCAACTGGGGCGGGGTGATCAAGATCAACGCGCCCGGCCAGTTCACGGTGATGATTCCCTGAGAGCCGGTTCAAGGCTGCCGCGCTTCGCGGACACCCTCAATGCTCCCGCGCGCTATGACAGCTGACGCTTGTGCCTCCGTCTATAGGTCAGGCGGCCGACGGGCGGCGGCTTGATGAAAATCAAACGTTCAATTTAATTGGCATAATAATTTATTGGCTTCTTGCCGATCGGCATGAATCAACCTTCTCAAGCAAGGAGCCGTCATGAGCTTTTTCCATCGTCTCGCCGTCGCCGCACTCACCCTGGCCGCCGCTTCCGCCTTCGCCGTCACCATCACTCCGCCCGGTCCCGGCGGCGCGCCTATGCCGTTTTCCGCGGTGGGGCCGGCCAAGGTGGGCAAGTTCGGCATCGATCTGGACTGCAAGGCGGTGTTCAGCGGCACCGTGGACGGCTACGGCAATGTGGCCATCACCAGCGCCTCGTTCAGCGGCGGCGCGCTGTGCAAGGTGATCAAGCCCTCCGCCTCGCTCGCCTCGCCGTGGACCGGCCATGTGGACACCGCCACCCAGCTGACCTTGGACAATGTGGCGGTGAACGTGAAATCGCCGATCGCCGGCGGCCTGTGCGGGCCCACCAAGATAGTCGGCAGCGTTGCCGACAACGGCAGCGAAACCGTGATCGGCCTGGACGCGGCCCAGCTGTCCGGCGGTTGCTCCATCAGCGCGACGTTGAGCACCACGCCCTATATGCGGGTCACGCCTTAGAACCTGCTTACGATCTGCTGCGCGTCGGCGATACGGCGTTAAAAACATGCTCAAAATGCTCATGTACCACGAGTACATTCCGCTTTTTCGCATGTTTTCGCCTTGTCTCGCTCTTGCTCGCGAGATCGTGAACAGGCTCTTAGAATCTGTTCATAGTCTGCTGCGCGTCGGCGATACGTCGTTGAAAATGGTTTTGAAATGCTCATGTACCACCTGTACATTCCGCTTTCTCACTCGTTTCCGTCTTGTCTTGCCCTTGCTCGCGAGATCGTAAACAGATTCTTAAAGTCTGCCGCAGGAACCCCTGACGCGCCGTACGGCGGCGTCAGGGGTTTTGTTTATGGGGGTGGGAGCCGGTGGCTTTCCATTTACCGGGCCGGCGTCTGGAGAAAGTGTTCGACGATGCGTTCGGTTTCGCCGGATTGCTTCATCGCCTGCAAGGCGGCCGTCAGTCTGCCGGCCAGCGAGGCCGGGTCCAGCCGCAGCGGGTAGTTGTCCGGGTTTAAGGGCTGGTCGGCGCGGTAATCCGGATTGGGCTGCGCGCGGTAAAAGCGGGAGTGTTTGGAAAAGCCCATATGCATGGCTTGCCAGGGCTCCAGCGACGGGTGCAGCGTCAGCCCGGCCGGCCGCAGCCGCTCCCAGTAGAAGCGCAGCGTCAGTTCGTCGTAGATGTAGAAATCCGCCTTGCCGGCGCTGATCAGGCGAAAGGCGCGCTCCACATCCATTTCCGGCACTTGCAGCACCTTGATGCGCGCTTGCCACGGCAGGGGAATCAGGTCCGGGTTGCCCAGGCTGCGCAGCTCCACGCCATTGTCCAGATCGGCGTAGCCGCGTACCGCGGGGTGGCTGGCGCGGGTAATGACGACATGGCGCTCGCGCAGGCCGTTGGGCAGGAACAGGGCGATGGGCTCGCGCTCCGCGTTGTAGGTGTAGCCGGGATAGAAGTCCACCTCGCCCTGCGCCAGCGCTTGCAGCACGCGCTTCTTTGGCAGGCGCACCACTTTCAGCGTGCAGCCGATTTTTTGGCAGGCGCGGCTGTACAGGGTTTTATAGATGCCTTCGTCGTTGTCGTCGTCGATATAGGGACGCCGTTCATTGGTGCGGTAGCCCATCACCAGTTCCGGATCTTGCGCCAGGGCCAGGCGGGCCTGGGCCGCGATGACGGCGATGATGATGCAAAGCGCGAGACGCATGCCGGCCCCTCCTGTATTCCGTCTTCAGCTTATGTCATTCTTCCCGCCGGCGCGCGGCGGCGGCAAATACATGATAGAAATAGATAGGTTTCCGCAAAATTCATCGCTTTTTCAAATGCATGTCCGCTTGCACAATGCCAAGCACGGCCATGTGGCTGGAAACCGGCCTTGGAGACACGGCGATGAGCACTAGACGACAATTCCTGGGCGCAAGCCTGTTGACGGCGGGCGGCATGATGGCCGCCCGCGCTTGGAGCGCGGAGCCGAACGCGGCCGGCTACCGTATGCCGGACGAGGGCGAGGGTCACGCCGCCACCTGGATGGCCTTCGGTCCCAGCCTGGAGGTGTGGGGCACGAGTTTGCTGCCGGTGGTGCGGCGGGATCTGGCGCGAGTGGCCCAGGCCATCGCCGCCCACGAGCCGGTGCGCATGCTGACGCGCGCCGAGGACATGGCGCTGGCGGCCAAGCTGTGCGGCCCCAAGGTGGAACTGGTGGAGCAGCCGCTGGACGATCTGTGGATACGCGACAGCGGCCCGATCTTCGTCAAGGGCAAGGGCGGGGCGGCGGCGGTGGATTTCAACTTCAACGGCTGGGGCGGTAAGCAGGCGCACCGTAGGGACGCCAAGGTGGCGGCCGCGGTGGCGGCCAAGAGCGGCGCGCCGGTCGTGCGGACCTCGCTGGTGCTGGAGGGCGGCGGCATCGAGGTGGACGGCGAGGGCACCGCCATCATCACCGAAAGCTGCGTGCTCAATCCCAATCGCAACCCGGGCCTGAGCAAGGCGCAGTGCGAGCGCGAACTGCGCCGGCTGCTGGGCGTGGACAAGGTGATCTGGCTGCCCGGCATCGCCGGCCGCGACATCACCGACGGCCATACCGATTTTTACGCCCGTTTCGCCCGCCCCGGCGTGGTGGTGGCCGGCCTGGAGACGGACCCGCAGTCTTACGATTACCAGGTGACGCGCCGTCATCTGAGCCTGCTGCGCCAGGCGCGGGACGCGCGCGGCCGCAAGTTGGAGGTGGTGGTCTTGCCGGGGCCGGAGCGGGTGAGGCCGGAGTACGAGGGCCACGAGATGGCGGCCGGCTATATCAATTTCTACGTCTGCAACGGGGCGGTGATCGCGCCGGAGTTCGGCGACGCCAAGGCGGACCGCAACGCGGGCGCGGCCTTGCGCGAGCTCTTCCCGCAACGCGAGGTGGTGCAGCTGAACATCGACGGCATCGCTGCAGGCGGCGGGGGCATTCATTGCGCGACCCAGCAGCAACCGGCTTGAGCATGCGTTCACAGCCCGCTGCGCGTCCGCGCCGGCCGGAAATCAGGAGGACATATTCGGATGGAGAGAGGCGATAACAGCGGCGGGCCGCAGGCGGCCGAGCGGGAAGACCCGGCGACGGGCGCGCTTGGCCGCCTGCCCTCGCTGCGGCTGCTGACCGGCTTCGAAGCCGCCGCGCGCCTGGGCAGCGTTTCCCGCGCCGCCGAGGCGCTGCATCTGTCGCAGTCCGCGGTCAGTCACCAGATTCAACAGCTGGAGGCCTTTGTCGGCCAGCCTTTGTTCCAGCGAGTGGGCCGCGGCATCGAACTGACCTTTGCCGGCGAAATGCTGCAACAAAGCGTGCGGCGCGCGCTGGACACGCTGCGGCGCGGGCTGGACCGCATCGCGGTCTACACGGACCCGGGCCTGGTGGTGCTGGTGGGGCCGGCTTTTTTACTGCACGGCTGGCTGCAGGGACGCTTGGACCGGCTGCGCGCCGCCCATCCCGACATCGTGCCCTTGTTGTCCATAGACGAGGAGCCGGGCCAGGCCGATGAGATCGACGTGGACATCGTCATCGGCCGGCAGCCGATGGCGACGGCCGGCTGGGAGGACGCGGCCTGGCTGCGCGAGGACTGGCGTTTCGTCGCCGCGCCGGCCTTGGCGGAACAGCTGGCGGCGTTGCCGGCCGAGCGCCATCCGCAGCTGGCGCGTTTGATCTGCCTGGAAAAGACGCGCATGCCGGAGGAGGCGGAGGCCGCGGTGCGGGCCTTGTCGCCGCGTTTCGGCGTCGCCGCCGTTTACGACGCGCCGCAGCTGGCGCTGGACGCGGCCCTGCGCGGCCACGGCATCGCCTGTCTGCCGTCGCCGGCCTTGGAGGAGGCGCTGGCCGAAGGCAGGCTGCGCGAGCTGGCCGGCTACCCGCGCCGGCCCGGCGCGCAATGGTGGTTGTCTCGGCCGCGCGACGCGCTGCGCAGCGAGGCGATGGCGAATCTGTTTGATTGGCTGCGGGCAGAGGGCGGCGGCGAGTCGGCGCCACTTTAGAACCTGTTCACAGTCTGCCGCTATTCGTGAAACGCGGCGCGGCGAGCGCGGCTTCGAAATGCTCATGCGCCGCGAGCACATTCCGCTTTCTCCGCCGCAACGCCTGGCCTCGCCCTCGCTCGCGAGGCTTTGAACAGGCGCTTAGTCCGCCAGCTGCGCCCGTCGCGGCAGGTCCGGCCCGCGCCGCGCGCAGGTGAGGGCGGCGGCGTGCGTTGCGAAGCGGACCAGATCCTCGGTTTCCGCCCGGCTCAGCGCCGCCAGCCCGTCCGGGCTCAGCCGGCCCAGCTCGGCCAGCCGGCACAGCAGCGCGGCCTGGAAGCTGTCGCCGGCGCCCACGGTGTCCACCACCTGGACGGCGGCGGCCGGCTGTTCCCATTCGCCGTGACGGCGGCTGAACACGCGCACGCCTTGTTCGCCGCGGGTCAGCAGCAGCAACTGGCATGGCGGGGCGAGCCAGCCGCGGGCGCAGGCTTCGATCTCCTGTCCCGGATACAGCAGGGCCAGATCCTCGGCGCTGACCTTGATCAGATGGGCGTGGCGGCGATGGATGTCCAGGCATTGCCGCCAGCGCGCCCGTTCCGGCTCCACGTTCAGCCGCAGATTGGGATCCAGCGAGATCAGCCGCCGGCCGCTTTCGCGGGCCGCCAGCGCTTGCAGCGCCTCGCCGCCGGGGCGGCCCACCAAGGCGTAGGAGCCGAAGTGGACGGCGGCGATCTCGTCGTCCAGCGTCGGCAGCTCCTCCGGGCGCAGGCTGGCTTCCGGCGCGCGCTCGCCGTAGAAGCCGTATTGCGGCTGGCCGCCTGCGTCCACGCTCACCATCGCCAAGGTGGTGGGCAGATCGCGTGGCAGCAGATAGCGTCCGTCCACCCCCTCCCGCTCCAACAGCCGCCGCAGCTGCGCGCCCAGATAATCGTTGGACAAGGGCGTCAGCAAGGCCGCGCGCCGGCCCAGCCGCGCCAGGCCCACGGCCACATTGAACGGCGAGCCGCCGGGCACGGCGCGGTAGTTCAGCTGCGGCCATTCCGCCGCGCCGGGTTCCAGGAAAAAATCGTACAGGGCTTCGCCGCAGCACAGAATCATGGGGAGGTCTCCGCAAATGAGGGGGGCCGCGCCTGGTAGAGGGCGCGAAAGTGACGCAGGCGAGCTTGCAAGGCCTGATGCCGGGCGGCGTCCGGCGCGCAGCGCGCCCGCAGCGGCGGTTTGGCGCAGACGGCGCCGAGGTCGCCGCCGTCCGCCAGCCAGCCCAGGCGGGCCGCGCCCAGCGCGGCGCCGGCTTCGCCGCCCTGATGGGTGAGGATTTCGGCGTCCAGCGCGTCGGCCAGCAACTGCGCCCAGAACGGGCTGCGCGCGCCGCCGCCCACCAGGGACAAGGCTCGCGGCGCGGCGCCGGCGGCGCGCAGCGCGTCCAGCCCGTCCGCCATGCCGAAGGCGACGCCCTCCAGCACCGCGTAGCCGAGCGCGGCGCGGCCGTGCGCCTGGCTCAGGCCCCAGAAGGCGCCGGGGGCGAAGGGGTCGTTGTGCGGAGTGCGCTCGCCGGACAAATAGGGCAGGAACACCGGCGCGGCGGCTTGCTCCGCCGGGCTCAGCCGCTCGACTTCCGTCAGCAGCGTCGCCTCGTCCACGCCGGCCAGCCGGCAGAACCAGCGCAGGCAGCTGGCGGCGGACAGCATCACGCTCATCAGGCTCCAGCGCCGGGGCAGCGCATGGCAGAAGGCGTGCAGCGCCTGCGCCGGATTGGGGCGGAAACGGTCGTCGACGACGAAGATCACCCCGGAGGTGCCCAGGGACAGGAAGCCGTCGCCGGGGGCGATCGCGCCGATGCCGACGGCGCTGGCCGCGCCGTCCCCGGCGCCGCCGGCGATCAGCGGCGGCTGAGCGATGCCCCAGGCGGCGGCCGCGGCCGGGCTCAGCCGTCCGGCCGGCGCCAGCCCCTCCACCAGCCGCGGCATCTGGCGGCGCGACAGTCCGCCGGCGTCCAGCAGCTCCTCGGACCAGTCGCGGCGGCCCACGTCCAGCCACAAGGTGCCGGAGGCATCCGAGGTGTCGGTGATCTTGTCGCCGCACAGGCGCAGGCGCAGATAGTCCTTGGGCAGCAGCACGGTGGCGACGGCGCGGAAGCTCTCCGGCTCATGCCGCGCCAGCCAGCGCAATTTGGGCGCGGTGAAGCCGGGCATGGCCAGGTTGCCGGCGACGGCGTGGAGCCGCGGCGCGGCGGCGGTCAGTTCGGCGCATTCGGCCACGCTGCGCAAATCGTTCCACAAGATGGCCGGCCGCAACACGCGGTCCCTGCTGTCCAGCAGCACCGCGCCGTGCATCTGGCCGGACAGGCCGACGGCGCGGGTGGCGGCCAGCGCGGCCGGCGCCTGCTCGCGCAGCTTGGCGACCGCCGCGCAGGCGGCGCGCCACCAGTCTTCCGGGTCTTGCTCGGCCCAGCCCGGCCGCGGCCGCGACACGTCCAGCGCCGCGCCGGCGCTGGCGAGCGGGCGGTTGTCGCCGTCCAGCAGCACGGCCTTGATTTCCGAAGTGCCCAGATCGATGCCCAGATACATGGTTTTGTCCTTGGAGGGAGTGGCGGACGGCCGGATGGCGGCTCTCTCGCGCAGTCTATCCCCGTCCGCGGCCGTCCAGCCAGCTGTCCACCCGCGCCAATGCGGCGCGCAAGGGCGCGATCAGCGCCGGGCTGCCGGCCAAGGGGCCCCAGAGCTCCGGGTCCGCGCAGTAGGCGGCCACCGGGTCGGCGGCCGCCAGCATGCGATGGCAGGCGGCGATGTCCATGCTGCCGTCCCGGTAGGCGTAGCCCAGCCGGCCGGCGCGCCAGCGTTGCAAAAAGCGCAGGAACAGCGCCGGCAGCATGGCGCAGGCGTCCGGCCGGCGGCCGGCGGCGATGGATTCCCGCAGCGTGGGCGCGATGAAGCCGGGCAGCTTGGCGTAGCCGTCCGCCGCCACGCGCTGATTGCTGTCGCCCAGCGCCGGATTGCCGAAGCGCTCCAGCACGCTGTCGCGGTAGCCGGCTAGGTCCAGCGGGCTGGGGCTGAGGCAGGGGATCACGTCCTGGCTGACGTAGTCGTGAGCCAGTTGCCGGATGTCCGGGTCCGCCGCGCCCTGGTGGATGAAGTCCAGGCCCAGCAGGCTGCCGGCCCAGGCGATGCCGCTGTGGCTGGCGTTGAGGATGCGGATCTTGGCTTCCTCATAGGGCTGGACATCGGCCACCAGCTGCGCGCCGACGCGCTCCAGCGCCGGGCGGCCGGCGGCGAAGCGGTCCTCTATCACCCACTGGATGAAGGATTCGGCGGTGATCGCGCAGGGGTCGCGCCAGCCGGTGGCGGCGGCCACCCGCTCCGCCAGCTCCGGCGGCGGCCGCGGGGTGATGCGGTCCACCATGGCGTTGGGGCAGCTGCTGTGGCGGCGCGTCCACGCCAGCAGCTCGGTTTCCTGGCGCAGGGTCAGAAACTGTTCCAGGCCCTGGCGGAAGCGCTCGCCGTTGTGGCGCAGATTGTCGCAGTTAAGCAAGGTGAGCGCGCCGCCGCCGCGCGCCGCGCGCGCGCGCAAAATCGCGGCGACGGCGCCGTACAGGGTGTTGAGCCCGCCGTGCAAATCGTCCGCCAGCTCCGGATTGGCGGTGTCCAGCGCCTGCTCCTGGTTCAGGTAGTAGCCGGCTTCGGTGACGGTGAAGGAGATCACCCGGGTGGCCGGATGCGCGCCTTCGCCTATCAGCGCGCTCAGTTGGCGGTCCCAGGGCAGCACCGCGTCGATGGCGCGGATGCGCCGGTAGCGGCGCTCGCCGGCCGGGCTGACGGTTTCCAGCGTGTACTGGCCTTGCTGCGCCGCCAACTGCTCCAGCAGCGGGTTCAGGTCGGCGCGGATATTGCCGACGGCCAGCCGCCAGGGCTCGGCGTCGGCGCCGGCCAGTTGGTCCAGATAGACGGCCTGGTGGGCGCGGTGGAAGGCGCCGGCGCCGATGTGCAGCCAGCGCGGCGGGGTGGGGGCAAGTGTCATCGCGGGTTCCATGGCGGGGTTTAGCGCGGCAGGCGCGGCAGGGCCTGGCCGTCCTCGCGGAACAGGTGGCAGTGTCGCGGCAGGGCGCTGAAGCCGGTTTCGCCGCCGGCGGCGAAGTCCTGCGCGTCCGAGATCCGGCTGATCAGCGGCTCGTCGGCGTCCGGCGCCTCGGCGTACAGATAGGCGCAGTCGCCCAGGCTTTCCACCGCGGCCACGCGGGCGCGCAGCGCCGCTGGCCCGGGGGCCGGTTGCAGGTGTTCCGGGCGGACGCCGACGGCGACGGCGTCGCCGGGCTTCAGGTCTTGCGCCGTCACCGCCGCCAGCAGCTCGCCGCCGCCGTCCAGACGCACGGCCACGCCTGCCGGCTGGATGCTCAACACGCGGCCCGGCAGAAAATTCATCCGCGGCGAGCCGATGAAGCCGGCGACGAAACGGTTGGCCGGATGGTGGTAGAGCGCGCGCGGCGCGCCCACTTGTTCGACGCGGCCGGCCGACAGCACCACGATCTTGTCCGCCAGCGTCATCGCCTCCACCTGATCGTGGGTCACGTAGATCATGGTGGTTTTCAGTTGCTGGTGCAGGCGGGCGAACTCCAGCCGCATTTTGACCCGCAGCGCCGCGTCCAGATTGGACAGCGGCTCGTCGAACAAGAACACCTTGGGCTGGCGGGTGATGGCGCGGCCTATGGCCACCCGTTGGCGCTGGCCGCCGGACAGGGCCTTGGGTTTGCGCTCCAGCAGGTGGTCGATGTGCAGGATGGCGGCGGCGCGGCGCACCGCGGCGTCGATCTCGGCGCGGCTCTTGCCGGCCAGTTTGAGGCCGAAGGCCATATTGTCGTACAAGCTCATATGCGGGTAGAGCGCGTAGGACTGGAACACCATGGCGATGCCGCGCTTGGCCGCCGGCACCTCGTTCATGCGTTCGCCGCCTATCTCCAGCTCGCCGTCGCTGATCTCCTCCAGGCCGGCGATCATGCGCAGCAGCGTGGACTTGCCGCAGCCGGACGGGCCGACGAAGACGACGAATTCGCCGTCGTCGATGTGCAGTTGAATGTCGGACATCACTTCCGGACCGTCGCCGTAGCGTTTGCCGACATGGCGCAATTGGACGCTTGCCATGCGTTTTCTCCTTTCAGTATTTCAGAACGGACGGGCTTGCAGCCGGCGCACCAGCTCCGGCAGCCGCCGCATATCGTCGAAGACCAGGCCGGCCCCGGCGGCCAGCAGCCGCTCCGCGTGGCCGGCGGCGATGTGGCCGGCGCCGGCGAAGCCCAGCACGCGCAGGCCGGCGGCGCGGGCGGCGGTGACGCCGGTGACGCTGTCCTCCAGCGCCAGGCAGGCATCCGGCGCGGCGCGCAGCGAGCGGCAGGCCGCCAGGTAGACATCCGGCGCCGGCTTGGCCGCGCCCACCTCGTCGGCGCAATGCACGCGGCCCTGGAACAAGGGCCACAGCCCGGTGCGGCGCAACGCCGCGCGCACCCGCGCCCCGGCGCTGTTGCTGGCCACCGCCTTGGGCAAGGGGATGGCGCGCAAGGCGGCGGCCACGCCGGGCACGGCCCGCAGCCGCGCCGCCACCTCGGCGTCCACCGCCCGGCGGATGCGCGCGATCTCGTCCGGCGTCAGCGGCAAGGGGTGTTGGCGGGCGATGTCGGCCAACAGCGCTTCCAGCGTCATGCCCAGCCGCGGCTGGATCACCGCGGCCGCGTCCACGCCGGACGGCAGGCGCACCGCCAGCTGCGTTTGCAGCGCGCGCTGGGCGGCGGCCTCGCTGTCCAGCAGCACCCCGTCGCAATCGCAGACCAGATGGGAGACGGCGGCGCTCATTTGACCGCCCCGAAAGTGAGGCCGCGCACCAGCTGCTTTTGCGTCAGCCAGCCCAGCGCCAGGATGGGCGCCACCGCCAGCAGCGAGGCGGCGGACAGCTTGGCCCAGAACAGGCCCTCCGGGCTGGAGTAGGAGGCGATGAACACCGTCAGCGGCGCGGCGTGGGCGCTGGACAGATTGATGCTCCAGAACGCCTCGTTCCAGCTCAGAATCAGCAACAGCAAGCTGGTGGACGCCAGGCCGGGCAGGGCCATCGGCAGCAGCATATGCATGATTTCCTGCCACAGGCCGGCGCCGTCCATGCGCGCCGCCTCCAGGATTTCGCGCGGCACTTCGCAGAAATAGGTGTAGGCCATCCACACCGCGATCGGCAGATTGGCCAGCGCGTAGACCAGCGCCAGCCCGGTCACGGTATCCAGCAGGCCGCCCTGTTTCAGCAGCAGATAGACCGGCAGCAGCACGCCCACCGAAGGCAGCATCTTGGTGGACAGCATCCACAGCAGCAGCGGCTGCGCGCGCGCGCCGGGATGGAAGGCCAGGCTGTAGGCGGCCGGCACCGCCAGCAGCAGGCTGAGCGCGGTGGCGCCGAAGGACACGGCGACGGAATGGCCGGCAAAGGCCAGGTAGTCGCTGCGGGCGAACACCTCGCGGAAGCTGTCCAGCGTGGGCTGGAACCACAGGCTGAGCTGGTAGGCCTGGGCCTCGGTCTTGAAGGCGGTCAGCAGCATCCACAGGATGGGGAAGAACAGCAGCAGGGCGATCAGCCAGGCCGCGGCGGAGGTGGCGGCGTAGCGCCAGGACAGCGTCGCTTTCGCGTTCATGTTTGTCGTTCCTCCTTGAAGTTCTGCGCCAGCATGCGGATCAGGAACACCGCCACGATATTGGCCAGCACCACCGCCAGCACGCCGCCGGTGGACGCCAGGCCGACATCGAATTGCTGCAAGCCCACCGCGTAGATCAAAAAGGACAGCGTGGTGGTAGAGGTGCCGGGGCCGCCGCCGGTGGTGGCGTAGATCTCCGCGAACACCGATAGCAAAAAGATGGTTTCAATCATCACCACCACGCCGATGGGCCGCCTCAGATGCGGCAGGACGATGTGGAAGAACATGGCCAGCGGGCCGGCGCCGTCGATCTGGGCGGCTTCCTTCTGCTCCGGGTCCAGCGACTGGATGGCGGTGAGCAGGATCAGGAAGGCGAAGGGCAGCCATTGCCAGCTGACGATCAGGATGAGAGAGAACATCGGGTACTGGCCCAGCCAGTCCACCGGCGGCAGGCCGAGCGCTTGCGCGGCGGCGGCGAACAGGCCGTAGACCGGGTGCAGCAGCATGTTCTTCCAGATCAGCGCGCCCACGGTGGGCATCACGAAGAAGGGCGCGATGGCCAGCAGCCGGGCCGGGCCGCGGCCGAAGCAGGGCTGGTCGAACAGCACCGCCATCAGCACGCCGCCGACGACGGAGATCAGCAGCACCGCGCCGGTCAGCAGCAAGGTGTTGGCGATGGAGGGGACAAAGGCCGGATCGCTCCACAGGAAGCGGTAATTGTCCAGGCCGGCGAAGCCGGATTCGTCCGGGCTCAGCAGGCTGTAGCGGTTGACCGAGAAATACAGGGTCATCGCCAGAGGCACCAGCGACCACAGCAACAGGCTGAGCACCGCCGGGGCCAGCAGCCAGCGCTGTACGCCGCCGCGGCGCGGCCTGGGCGGCGGGGCCGCGCCGGCGTCGGCGCGCAAAGTGTGAGCGGGAGAGGGCATGGGTTTTCCTCCGGACCGCCGCGACGGCGGTCGTGGGTGGATGGGAGCGGCGAAGCGCTGGGGGCAGACTCCGTAGGTTCTTACGGCTTCTGATAACCGCCTTGCCGCACCGCCCGGTCCGCCGCCGCCTGGCCGGCTTTCAGCGCCGCGTCCACGCTGCTTTGACCGGCCAGCGCGCCGGAAACGGCCTGGCCCACCACGGTGCCGAAGGACTGGAACTCCGGGATGCCGACATACTGGATGCCGGTATAGGGCACTTTTTTCAGCGCCGGCTCATTGGGATTGGCCTGCTGGATCGCCGCCAGCACGAATTTGGCGAAGGGCGCGGCCTTCTGGTATTCCGGCTGCTGGTAAGTGGACAGGCGGGTGCCGGGCGGCACCGAGGTCCAGCCCTGATCCTTGGCCACCAGCCGGATGTAGTCCTTGGAGGTGGCCCATTGCGCGAACTGCTTGGCCGCCGCCTGCTGGCGCGAGGACTTGGGCACCGCCAGCGCCCAGGACCACAGCCAGCTGGAGCCCTTGGGCGTCACCCCCGTCGGCGCTTGGGCGAAGCCCACCTTGTCCGCCACCTGGGATTCCTTGGGGTTGAACAACAGTCCGGCGGCCACGGTGGCGTCTATCCAGATGCCGCATTTGCCGCTGGCGAACAGGGTCAGGTTCTCGTTGAAGCCGTTGGTGCTGGCGCCGGGCGGGCCGTAGCGGCGCATCAGGTCCACGTAGAAGTTCAGCGACTGCTTCCACTCCGGGCTGTCTATCGTCGGCCGCCATTGCTCGTCGAACCAGCGGCCGCCGTTGGTGTGGATCAGGGTGGACAGATAGGCCATGTTCTCGCCCCAGCCGGCCTTGCCGCGCAGGCAGATGCCGTACACCCCGCCTTTTTCCTTCAGCGTTTTGGCGAAGCCGGCGATCTGCTGGTAAGTGGGCCGCTCCGGCATGTTCAGCCCCAGTTTGGCGAACAAGTCCTTGCGGTAATAGGTCATCGAGCTTTCCACGTAGAAGGGCAGCGCGTACAGCTGGCCCTTGTAGGACAGCGCGTCGCGCGCGGTCTTGACCACATCGGCCAGCTCATAGCCGGGCGCCAGTTGATCCATGGGCTGCAACCAGCCTTTTTGGGCCCAGATCGGCGCTTCGTAGGTGCCTATCGTCATCAGATCGAATTTGCCGCTCTTGGTGGCGATGTCGGTGGTGACGCGCTGGCGCAGCATGTTTTCCTCCAGCACCACCCAGTTGAGCTTGATGCCGGGGTTTTGCGCCTCGAAGGCCGGGGACAGCTTTTTCAGCGTGATCATGTCCGGGTTGTTCAGCGTGGCGATGGTGAGGGTGGCGGCGTGGGCGGAGCCGGCCAGCAGCAGGGTGGCGGCCAGCGGGAAGCGGCAGGGTCTGGTCATGGCGTTTCTCCTTGCTTGAAGCGTTGCGGACAAAGCTGGTGCGGCCGGCTTGCCGGGCGCGATGCGGCGGCGGCTCGGACCCGCTCGGGGCGGTGTCTGCGGTTCTGGATCGGGTCTTGAGGCGTGAATCAGGGCGGTTTGCCGGCGTGGCGGCTCAGCTCATCCAGTTGCCGCCGTCCACGTTCAGCGTCTGGGCGGTGATGTAGTCCGCGTCGGCGGAGGCGAGAAACACCGCCGCGCCGCATAAATCCTCCGGCCTGCCCATGCGGCCCAGCGGCACCGCCGCGCCCACCCGCCGTTTTTTCTCGCCGGGGCCAAGGCTCTCGTAAAGGGCGAACTGCGCGTCCACCTGATCCCACATCGGCGTGTCCACCACGCCGGGCGCGATGGCGTTGACGTTGATGCCGTGCGGCGCCAGCGCCAGGGCGGCGGACTGGGTGTAGCTGATCACCGCCGCCTTGCTGGCGCAGTAATGGGCCACCAGCGCCTCGCCGCGGCGGCCGGCCTGGGACGACAGATTGATGATCTTGCCGCCCTCGCCCTGGGCCGCCATTTGCCGCGCCGCCGCCTGCATCAGGAAGAACATGCCCTTGACGTTGACGGCGAACAGCCGCTCATAGCTGTCCCAGCTGGCTTCCAGCAGCGGGGCCAGGTCGAACAGCGCCGCGTTGTTGTAGAGGATGTCCACGCGGCCGAAGCGCTCGATCGCGGCGCGGACGATGTGTTCGATATCGTCGCGCTTGCCGATGTCGGCGGCCAGCAAGGCCGTGTTGTCCGCGTCCGCCCCGCCGGCCAGCGCCAGCAGTTCCGGGCTCAGCCGCAGGTCCACCAGCAGGCAGCGCGCGCCTTCGGCCAGATAGCGGCGCGCCACCGCCAGCCCGATGCCGCCGGCCGCGCCGGTGACGATGGCCACCTTGTGTTTCAACTTCATGCTTTCTCCTCCAAAGATTGTTTTTGAGCATTTGCTCTTGTTGTGGGCAAATATTCGATAAAATGAAGAAGGCTGTCAAGCGCAGAGGGCGAAAAAGAAGTGCTGCATAGCAGCATGATTTTTAAGAAAAACTTGCCGCCCGTGACGACGGCGGGGCCGGTTCCGGCGTGGCATGGCTTGTCATTGCGGCGCTATGCCGCTTGGCGTATAAACACCTATGTGTATAAACGCCTTGTGGAGGATGTCATCATGAACACCGTTCGCTGGAATATCGCCGTGTCGCCGGAGGTGGATCAGTCCGTGCGCATGTTCATCGCCGCGCAAGGAGGCGGCCGCAAGGGCGATTTGTCGCGTTTCATCGAGGAGGCCGTGCGCGCCTACTTGCTGGAGAGCGCCGCCAAGCAGGCCAAGAGCGCCGCGGCCGGCATGAGCGAAACGGAGCTGAGCGAGCTGATAGACGAAGCGGTGCAATGGGCGCGTGAAGACTGATGCGGGTCATCTTGGACACCAATGTGCTGCTGGGCGCGTTGATTGCGCCAAGCGGTCCGCCGGATGTCATCTATCGCGCCTGGCGCGCTTCGCGCTTCGAATTGCTGACCTCCGTGGCGCAACTCGATGAGCTGCGCCGCGCCAGCCGTTACCCCAAGCTCAGGGCCATCCTGCCCGCGCATCGCGTTGGCACCATGGTTAACAATTTGCAGCGCGCCATCGTATTGGACGTTTTGCCGCCGCTGCCGCCTGGGGTGGAGGTGACGGATCCGAACGACGTTTTCCTGCTGGCGATGGCCTTGGCGGGCGAGGCGGACTATCTGGTGACGGGGGACCGCCGCGCCGGTTTGCTGCAACGCGGCAGCATCGGCCGCGCGCGCATCGTCACCCCGGCCATTTTCTGTTCTGATAACCGGTTCACGATCTAGCGGGCAAGAGTTGAGACAAGGGGAACAGCGCTGAGAAAGCGGAATGTACTCGTGATACATGAGCATTTCGAAGTGGTACTCGCCGTGTGACGTCTCACGACGCGTCGCAGATTGTGAACAGGCTCTGAGCTGCTTTGACGTAGCGACAAGGATTGGTAAGCGAGGAGGGTGTTTTGTCCAAACAGCAGGAAAAGCTGGACCAGGCGGCGCGGGCCGCCTGGCTGTATTACGTGGCGGGCAAGACCCAGAACGAGATCGCCGAGCAGCTACAAGTGTCGCGCCAGGTGGCGCAGCGGCTGGTGGCGGCGGCGGTGGACCAGGGACTGGTCAAGGTGACGGTGACGCATCCGGTGGCGGCCTGCCTGGAGTTGGCGGAAGCCTTGCGCCGGCGTTTCGGCCTGCAACTGTGCGAGGTGGTGCCGGCCGACGCAGACACGCCGGCGGAACTGCGCAAGAAGCTGGCGGTGGCCGGCGCGCGCGTGTTCGAGCGCTATTTGCAGCAGCCGCGCCCGCTGGTGGCGGCGCTGGGCTCCGGCCGCACGCTCAAGGCCGTGATCGACGAGCTGGGCGACATCCACAGCCCGCAGCACCGGCTGGTGTCGCTGATCGGCACCATCGCCCACGACGGCTGCTCCAACCGCTACGACGTGGCCTTGCCGGCGGCGCAGAAAACCCAAAGCCGTTACTACCTGCTGCCGGCGCCCTTGTACGCCGACAGCGCCGACGACCGCGCGCAATGGTGCCACCACCGGCTGTACCGCGCGGTGGAAGCGCTGGGCGCGGAGGCCGACGTGGCCTTCATCGGCATCGGCGCCATTGAACCGGGCTGCCCCTTGCAGGAGGACGGCTTTCTGGATCAGGAGGAGATTGCCGGGCTGATGGCGCGCCAGGCGGTGGCGGAGCTGCTGGGCCGGCCGATGGACAGCGCCGGCCGGCTGGTGGGCGAAGCGGTGCAGCAGCGGGTGACCAGCCTGGCCTTGCGGCAGCGGCCGGCCAAGCCGGTGATCGCCTTCGCCGGCGGCGAGGGCAAGGCGGCGGCCATCCTGGCGGCGCTGCGCGGAGAATGGCTGTCCGGCCTGGTCACCGACGAGGCCTGCGCGCGCAAGATGCTGGAAGGATGAGGCCAGCGGCCTCTAAGAAGCTGTTTACGATCTGCTGCGCTTCGTGGAGCGTTGCACGGTGAGTACACGCTCAAAATGCTTTGTGCCACGTGTACATTCCGCTTTTTCACTCGTTTTCGCCTTGTCTCGCCCTTGCTTGCGAGACTTTGAGCTGGCTCTGAAAGGCGGCGCGCATGAGCGCGGGCGGGCTCGGAACCGGCCCGTCTCTCTTGCGCAGCGTGAGCCGCGGCGCGGTGAGCGCGGCTTCTAAAACGCATGGGCGCCGTCTCGGCCGCAAGCGCTAGTCTCGCGCTGGCTGGCGCGACGGTCACGCCGCCGCTCAGGAGGTCACCGCCTCCAGCTTGGCCGCCGCCAGCTGCAAACGTTGCTGCAGCGGCTCCAGCAAGGCCCACAGCGCCTTGCCGCGCAGTTGCGCGTTTTCGGTGTGGCGCAGCATCAGCAGCAGCGCGCTCAGCGCCTCGCAGCATTGGCGCAGCTCGTCCGCGATGTCGTCGTAGTGCTCGCAGCAGCGGGACAGATAGGCGAGCTCGAGATCGATGGCGGCGAGGGCGGGGTTGTCGGCGCGCTGCGCGTGCAATTGCTGCACGGTCTTGATCAGGCGAGCGAGCGGCTTGGCCGGCGGCGGCTTGGCGAATCGGGCGAGGAGGGTGCGTATCGGCATGGCTGCTCCTAAAGGGGGCCAGCGGCGCGGCCGGCTTGCCGCCGGCGCGCCGGCCGGGGCTGGACCGGCCGGATTCGCGCTTTCCAGAGGGCGGGCTTAGAATGCACGAATCGTGTCGGCGCCTGGTTTGGCCTTGACGCAAGCGGGGCCTGGCGGATGGCCGCCGGGCCTGGGCCGGCTCAGCCTTGACGGCGTCGGCCGCTTCTTGTCATCGGCATGGAAACATATGACCACGATTGAGGTTTATTGCAAATGCGAGCGTGGTCCGTCATGCGGGAAAATAAAGATATTCAATAAAGTCAATGCATTGCATGGACCGCGAATGTTGTTTTTCCGTCTATCAGCTGGGTCCGTTGTTGAATCTGAGGGGGTGGGCAGTGGAATCTCTTGGCAAACGACTGAGGTTTATCCGCGATACGGTGCTGAAAGAAGCGCGCGACGTCACCGCGCAGAAACTGGGCATCTCGCTGGTGTCGCTGCAAAACTACGAAGGCGGCGCGCGCCAGCCGTCCGCCGTGCTGGTGGCCA
The DNA here is from genome assembly GCF_057418835.1 of Chromobacterium sp. HL1. Taxonomy (NCBI): domain Bacteria; kingdom Pseudomonadati; phylum Pseudomonadota; class Betaproteobacteria; order Neisseriales; family Chromobacteriaceae; genus Chromobacterium; species Chromobacterium sp. HL1. The sequence continues at coordinate 3,145,094 of NZ_CP162399.1, read as the reverse complement.
AGTTTTCGCGTTTGACCGGCGTGCGGGCGGATTGGCTGTTGTTCGGCGAGGGCGAGGCCTTGCCGGGCAAGGCCGGTCCGCGGACCGGCGAGACGGCGGAGCGCTATGCGCCGCAGGGCGCGCATGTGGAGGTGCCGTGTTACGGCGCCGGCGCGGCCTTGCCGCTGGCGCAGGGCTGGCTGGCGTCCCGGCTCAAGCTGCCGGCCGAGCAGTTGGCGGTGGTGGCGGTGGCCGGCGACGCGATGGCCGGGGTGTTGAACGACGGCGATCTGGCCCTGGTCAACCGGGCGGAGACGCAGCCGGGCAGCGGCTTGTACGCGCTGGAGCTGAACGGCGAGGTGGTGGTGCGCCGGGCGCAGCGGCTGCCGGGCGGCAAGCTGGGGCTGTCCAGCGCCAATGAGGCTTATCCGCCGTTCGAGGTGGACCTGGCCGCGCCGCCGGCGGATTTCTCGGTGTTGGGACGGGTGGTGTGGCTGGGGCGGCAGGTGTAGCGCTCGCCTGTTCATGGTCTTTGCTGACGGGAAGTCTTGTTCAAAGCCTTGAATCCGCTGCGCGGATGACGGTCTTGATTGCCGGGGCTGCCCAAGACCGAGCGTAGCGAAGTTTCCGCCTCGCTAACACCTCGAGCCTGTCACCCGTCGGCAGGCTTGAAGGGGCCCGGAGCGCGTTTTCCTGTGTATCTACGCAGCACTTCACGCACTGCAATTCGTAATATGAGCCTGCCAGTTCAAAAACGGATGTTTTAATTTGATAAGGAGAATAAGGAAATGTCGAATAACAATTTTACGAGTGTAGTCTCCGTTCTTCACGTGAATGATTTCGACGGAGCCGTTGAATGGTACGCCAAATGGCTTGGGCGCAAGCCAGATATCACACCTTATGAGGGCGTCGCCGAATGGCAGCTGGCGGAAAATGCTTGGATTCAAGTTTCGCTGGCTCCTGACCCTAGCCTTGCGGGTAAATCATCTGTGGTATGCGGTGTCCACGATATCGAAACACAGAGGGCAGTTTGCCAAGATGCTGGTGTTACCGCTAGCGAAACACAGGACCTAGGATTCATAAAGCTTGCGCAAGTCAGCGATCCAGCCGGAAACACGGTGATGTTCGTTCAAGAAATGTAGAGCCGTCCTGATTGTCGAAAGACGTGAAACTGACAATATTAGCCGCTCTTAGAACGTGTTTACGATCTTGCGAGCAAGAGCGAGACAAGGCGAAAACGAGCGAAAAAGCGGAATGTACACGTGGTACATGAGCATTTTGAGCTTGGTTTCAACGCCCATTTCTATCCATCCCGCCGACGCGCAGCAGATCGTAAACAGGTTCTTAGGCCCCGCGCTCATCCCATCATCTTTCTCCACCACCAGCGCCAGCGCGCCATCGGCTTGCCGTCTGCGTTCAGCGGCCGGCCGTCGTCGGCGAAGCGTTCCGGCGGCCCCAGCGGCTTGCCCTCGACAAAATGCTGCCGTTCCGCCAGCGCGCCGTTGGGGTGGTAGCGCTGTTGCAGGCCGTGCTTGAGGCCGTTGCGGTAGACCGCCAGCTCCGCCGCCTGGCCGTTGGGAAACAGGGTGCGGGTTTCGCCGTGCGGCAGGCCGTGGCGGTAATGGGCCTGGCGTTGCAGCGCGCCCTCCGGCGACCAGTACTGCGCGGCGCCGTGCAGCTGGCCGCGCTGGTAATGCAGCTGGGCCGAGGGCTGGCCGCCGGGGTGCAGCAGGGTGGCCGGGCCGTGCAGCTGGCCGTCCTGGTAGTGGAAGCGCGCCAGCGGCGCGCCGGCCTGGTCGATGCGCGCCGGGCCTTGCAGCTTGCCGTCGGCCAGCTGGCCGACGAAGCGCTGCTGGTCTTGCTGGAGGTCTATCGGTTCCGCCATCGCGTCAGTTCTGCTGGATCAGCCCGCCCTTGAGGGTGAGCATGCCGCCGCCGTCCACGGTCTGGCTGGCGCTGGCCTTGTTGGTCAGCGACACCCCGGCGTCGTTGGTCAGGGTGGTGCCGGCTTTATTGGTCAGTTCGGTGCCCGCCTGGTTGGTGAGCCCGGTGCCGGCCTTGTTGGTCAGGCTGGTGCCGGCCTGGGCGGTGTAGGCGGCGTCGCTCTTGGCGCTGAAGGCGCCGCCGCTTTGCAGGGTGAGGGTGCCGCTGACCTTGATGGTGAGGTTGCCGTCCACGGTCAGCGTGTAGTTGCCGCTGACCTTGTGTTCGTGATTGCCGCCGGTGCTGTGGCTCTGGTCGCCCTCCACCTTGACCGTGCGCTTGCCCTTGACGTTGAGGGTTTCATTGCCGGTTTTCACTTCCACGGTGCGGTTGCCCTTGTCCACGCTGAGGCTGTCGTTGCCCTCGGTGACGCTGCGCTTGCGCTCGTTCTTCACCACCAGGGTTTCGTCGTGGCCCACGTCGGCGGCCGCGTCGTTGAGCACTTTCACCGTGTAGTCCTTCTGCGCCTGGAAGAACACTTCTTCCTTGTCCTTGCTGTCGTCGAAGCGTAATTCGTTGAAACCGCCGCCGCCTTTTGTCGAGTTGGTCTTGAGGCCGGATTGGGCCTGCTTGGCCGGCAGTTCGTAGGGCAGCGCGTTGTCGCCGTTGTAGACGCAGCCGCTGACCAGCGGCTTGTCCGGGTCGCCGTCGATGAAGCTGACAATCACTTCCTGGCCGATGCGCGGGATGAACTGCATGCCAAAGCCCTTGCCGCTCCACGGCTGCATCACCCGCAGCCAGCAGGAGCTGGATTCGTCGTCCTTGCCGTCGCGGTCCCAGGGGAATTGCACTTTGACGCGGCCGTATTTATCGGTCCAGATCTCCTCGCCGGCCTTGCCCACCACCTTGGCCACCTGCGGGTGCATCACCGGCTTGGGGCTGAGCCGCGGCGGGCGGTAGGGGGTGGCCTTGGGGATGGCGGCGAAGCGGTTGCGGTAGTGCTGCTGGCCGGCTTCGTGGCTGACGCGGGTGATTACCCAGGCGATATTGCAGGCCGGGTCCGGGTGGCCGCTCAGGGTGAAGCAGTGGCCGGGAATCAGCCAGCGGCAGTCGCTGTCGCCCACCAGCTCCACTTCCTCGGCGCGCAGGCCGTCGCTGCGCTGCTTGGCCAGCGCGTCGCCGTCCGCCTTCTTGGCGTAGCCGCCCGGGTATTGGTAGAGATTGGGCAGATCGGATTTGGCCAGCGCCTGCGCGTACAGCGAGGCGCTGGCGGTGGTGAATTCGTAATCGCCGGCGCGGTAGCCGCCGGCCACCGCCTGGCGGCTGATGCCGGCGCTGCGCACGCCTTCCAGCTCGCGCCCGCCCAGGTCCTGGCCCAGATAGGGAATTTTGGCGTTATTGGGGCAGTCCGGGAAATGGCTGTTGCCGTCCGCCAGCACCAGGGTGTGCTTGCCGTCGGCGTGGGTGAAGAACCAGAAGATGCCGGCGTCTTCCAGCAGCCGCATCACAAAATTGAGATCGCTTTCGCCAAACTGCACGCAGTATTCGCGCTTGGGATAAGTCGCATCCAGCTTCAGCTGGTAGTCGCTGAAGCCGTGGCCGGCGAATACCGCTTTTACGATGTCCGGCACGCTCTGGTTCTGGAAGATGCGGTTGTTGCCGGCCAGGCTCAGCCACCACAGCCAGGGCCGCAGCGTCACGCTGTAGCGGTCCGCGGTGGCGTCGCCCGGCAATTGGCGTATCGCCGCGCACAGGCCGTCTAGCGGCCGGGTCTTGTCGTCGCGGCGCAGGCTCAGCGTCAGGTGGGAGGCCACCGCCTTGTCCAGCGTCAGCGCGCTGTCGCTGAAGCCGGCCAGGGTGAAGCTGCCCAGCGCGTTCAGCGCCTCGTCGCCGGACAGGCTGTCCGGGTACAACTCTTTCAGCGCGGGGGCGCTGAGCGAGAGCGGGGTGGTTTTATCGGATGGGCGGGGCATGACGGTTCTCAAATATTGGGAAATAGAGCATGAGCGGCGCGGCGGGATTGACTCTTCTCCTGCCTGGGCGTCTCCGGCGGCAAGACGGCCAATAGGGCGGCTTGCCGCTGGCCAGGCCGGCTTGAGGCGGTGAATGGGGCGCGGTATTTCATGTGCACTTTCCCTCTGCCCTCTGCCCTCGGCTCGGGGGCTGGCGCGCATCGATGCCTGCGATTGCCGCGTCATACGATATAGGCGGTTTTTAATTTGGATTCGGGAATGACGTACAGGTCTTCGTGCCCCCATATCGAGTCCGGCGCGTCCAGCCCGTCGTACATCCTGACCCATTGCGATAATAAAGGGTAAATGTCGTCGTCTTTCTTCATTTCGCACACTAGCAGGTTGGGATCGTAAAACTGGACTCTGCCCGTCCAGGGAAAGTAGACGCCCAACGCATGGCCGCTGCCTTTGGAACTGGCGATGATGTAGAGCTTGTATTTGCCTGACCATGGGGTTTTGTCTTTGATGTTTTCCGCGGAGTTTTGCCCGCGCATATTGACGGTTTTCTCCGCTATCGACGCCAGTATTCTGGTGTTGCCGTTATTCAGCTGTTCAAAATGCAATTGGGTGGCCTGTTGCTGAGGGCTTAATAGCGATTCGCTAAGGCCGGTGCCGCTTTTCAAGTTGCCGCTCAAGGCGCGAAACCAGGTCAGCACCTGACCGGTGCAGCTGCTGTTGGCATTGCCGGGAAACTTGCCGTCGCCTTCTATCGATGTGACATTCACCAGGCTCTTCAGCAATTCAAATCTCAACCTTAGACTCATCGCTATGCTCCTCAAAGGTGGGCTTAGTATTGCTTTGTCGAATAATCAGTCAGGCCGATGGCGGGGCATGGGCGTCTCGCGGCAGCGGCGCTCAGCTGAGGACGTCGAAGACGATGGGGCGATGGTCCGGGCCGCTCATGTCGAACGCGTCCGCCCAGCCGCTGATGTCGAAAGGCGCGACTTTGACGTCGACCGAGGCCAGCACCCAATCCAGGATGCCGCCTTTGGCGTGGGTGGCCTGTCCTTGCCAGCATTCATGGGCCACGCCGGGGGTGTCCAGTTCCTCTACACGGGTGTAGTCCAGATTCAGATCGCCGGTGGCCACCCAGTGTCCGTCCAGGCTGGTGCAGTCCCGCAACTGGCTCTTGGTCAGCCCGCCCTGGCCGGATTTGAAGTGAGCCAGAAACAAGAGGCCGGTGTAGCCGTTGACGCCTTGGGCCACGACCGCGATCAAGTCCCGGTTCAGGCCTTTCAAGTGTCCCTGGCTGACAACTTCGAGATGTAGCCCTTTTCTGGTTATCACGATGTAGCCGTTGGAGTGGCCGCCGGCAAAGGCGTGGACATCATAGTTTTGATACACGCCGCGTAAATAATCGTAATAGTCGTCCAGCCTGGCGGAGTGCACTTCGCACAGAAACACCACGTCAACGTCCCAGCTGTCGTTGGAGCAGCATTGGTGGATGAAGGTCTCGACCTGCGCCTTTTTATCCAGCGGCGAGGATTCGCCGTTTTTTTCCAGATTGAAGCTGGCTACGCGCATCGTTGCTCCTTGACGGCTCTAAACGTCTGTTCACGATCTTTTCAGGTATTGCCCAATACATTGAATCCGCTATGCGGATGATGGTTTGCATTGCCGGGGCTGCCCGGCGGGCAGGAAGGGGAATTTGCTCGGCCAAATTCCCCTTCACCCCAAAGGCCGCCCTGCAAGCCTGGCCTACGGCTTCCCGTCGGGCCCCGTCAGGCCCGAGGCGCGGCTGAACTCGCCCCGCGCTAACGTCGCGGTGCTCGAACAAGCAGCCGCTTAAGACCTCGGGCCTGCCACCCGACGGCAGGCTTGAAGGGACCTGGGGAGCATCGAATACGCGGTTTCCAGTGCGGCTGGCAAGCCAAGTCGCTTTGATCTTGACCGCGTAGCAGATGGTAAACAGCTTCCAAATTAATGCTGCGGTGTTAGTGCTGCTTGTCTTGGCCCCCGCCATGCGCTCTGGAGTAGGTGCTGAAGGCGCACATGGATAAAGTGTCCCAGATGATTTTAATCAGGGAGGTACAGCAATTGTCATCTTTCTGGTAGTAAGACAGCGAGTCAAAGTCGATATCGAATAAGTCGAATTCGTCACGTTGACTTTTCCCGGCTTGGGAGATTTTATTGGGGGCGTAGCCCAGCAAGTCCGTGCTCAGCAGGCCTTGTTCGCTGAGTTGCGCCAGGGTGTTTTTCTGAATGTTAAAGGCCAGTTTGCTCACCGAGGTAGGCGAATGGCAGCAGCAGATGCAAGCGCATAAGGGCAGCGTGCAGCCGGTGGTCAGCGGCCTATCCCGCGCGTCGGTGATGCCGGCCTCAAGCACCGCCGCCACCACCTCCGCGCAGTTGCCCAGGTTTTTTCCATTATTTTCTTTCATGAATTGGATCATTCTGTCTTGATCCAAGCCCAGCGCCGTCGGCGTTTTTTTTAATAGCGGCTTATGCGAGAAGGCCTTTTCATCGCCATGGCTGCCGCCAATGTCAATTAAGACATCATCGCCGCGGCGCATGGTCATGGTGGGCGGCTTCATCTCCACTACCGAACCCATGCTCTGATGGGTTGGCGGCGGCTTGCCGATGGCGCTGGTTGGCGGGATGCCGATTTCCGGCGGCGTGCTTCTTAGAATGTGCGCCACTTCATTCTTGCTGGGGATGTAAATCACATGCCGGACCCGGATGTGAGCGGCTTTGGTGTTGGTCCAAAACTGGGTGATCTTATCCTTGGCGGTTCTGAGATACATTGTTTGATGGCCGGCGGAGTATTGAAACTGATAGACCTCATGGTTTTGAGTGGTAATGGAAATGAGGCTGTGGTCTTGGCAGTCCCCATTCTTGCAACTGCAAAACATGGTGCCCGAGCCACCACTGAGGGTCATTACGGTAATCATGCGGCCTCCCTGTTTTTGCTTCCAATGAGTTGATGCTCTGCCGGGTGCTGCTTAAATCATCACATCGGTTCTAAATTTGTTCTGCCATCTTGCTAACTAGGGTGGAAGAGCTTTGTTTAGCGTCAGCATGCTGTCACTGAAGCCGGCCAAGGTGAAACTACCCAGTGCGTTCAGCGCCTCGTCGCCGGACAGGCTGTCCGGGTAGAGCTCTTTCAGCACGGAGGCGCTGAGCGAGAGCGGGGTGGTTTTGTCGGAGGGGCGGAGCATGGTGGTTTAGTGGATTGCGTTTATTTTATGCGTGAGTAGGAAAGCCCAAGGTTATGTCGCTTTTGGATGGTGAATGGTAAACGTTGGGCTTCATTGCATTTAGCCCAACCTACGGCCCTTAGTATTTCCGTAGGCTATAAAAATAAATAAATTGAGTGGAGCGTATTTCAGGTTCTTGGTGGTGAGTATATGTCCGCCTCTAGCACAGGAGCTTCTTTTGTGTTCTATCTTAATTTGAGTTGGCATAGTTGGCTCGTCTTAAATGAAGTCATCGTCACCTAAATTCGAGTTGAGCGATTCTCCGGTTATTTTTTTGTAGACTTCTGCCGCAAAGGTTTGGCAATCTGCTTGGTCGTAGTATGGTCTAGCATTTTTTGTTTCTGAAAATGCAATAAAAACGGTTTTTGTGTTTATTTTTTTGTCGGTTATTTTCTTTTCATGTAGTACATTTTTTGCATATTTCCCTGTATCTATAGCATCTAATTGAAGGGTGTCCTCCCCATTTGTTCTTGATACCCTTATATTTATTGAATTTTCTAGAAAAATCATTAGCTCATGATGAACGCCGGTTGTGTAGGAGTCTCCTCGTAGTTGTATTTTGTTTATGGGCACTTCTTTTATTGCATGGTAGCGTGACTGCTTAGCCTTAAGAAGTGTAGAATTTTTTTCGCGCGTACTACCTATGCCTGAAAAAAAGAAGTCATCATCCATGTTATTCTTTCTAGAAAAATGTTGGTGAATTGTATTTCACTGGTCAGTGTTCGTGGATAAATAAAAAGCCTTCATTGCCCTTGCTGTTTCTATCTAAATAGCCTGTTCTTGATAGTCAAAGGGGCGGGTAGGGTAGCTTTAGTGTCGATAGGGTGAGGCATTGGTTTGTCTCATAAGTGAGAAATATCTATCTGTGCCATCGAGGCCAACTGCACTAGCTACGTAAAGAAAATTGTGTCTTTTTCCGAACGACTAGCATGCATTTGGGGCTTGCTGATCATGAGGCCGTGTATTTTTATAAATGGGGCTCTTCGAAAAATCATTACTCCACTTTCAAATGAGTCTTTTTCGCATGAATAGCACCATGCATCTGCTATCTCGATGCCAATCGTAAGCGGACGACTAAACTGATTCGCCATGTTTGGGTTCGTGGTGTATTCAACTATCGCGTTGTCTCCTGTGTGATTCTTCTGCATAAAGTAGATCCAGGCGGAGTCTTGGGAGTAACGGGTTTCGCCATCGGTTCCTTTTTGTACATCACAGGCGTCCTTAGGCGGCTTGGCTGGAACTTCATTGGGTATGGGGGCGAACCCGCCAGCAGTTTTGTAGGTCAGTATTGCCACAGCTTCAGCGTAACTATTCAGTCCTCTGAGTAAGTTCATGTGCATATCTCCTAGGGTTCCAACACCCACTCCGCCAACTTCCCCGTCACCTGCGCCATCAACACGTTCTCGATATCCCGCGCGCCGGCAGAGCTGCATTTAGCCAAAACCGCTTTCACAATGGCCGGGTCGAAGTCGAATTGTTTCCCTGTCGCCGCCTTATAGCGGGCTTGCAGTTTTTCCAGCTTATTGATCACGATGTTTTCCAATGTGCGTTCCGCCAATGGCGGATAGGGCACCACGGTCATGCGGGCGAGGAAGGCGGGGCGGAAGGCTTGTAACAGCGTTTTGCGCAGGCGTTCGTCGAACTGCTGGGTGGCGAGTTGTTCGCCTGGCGTGGTTTGCAATAGCTCCGCCCCCACATTGCTGGTGGCCAGGATGATGGTGTTGTTGAAGTCCACCGTCAGGCCGGTGCCGTCTTCCATCTGGCCTTTGTCGAACACGTTGTAGAAGGCTTCCAGCACGTCCGGGTGGGCTTTTTCGATTTCGTCCAGCAGCACCACGCTGTAGGGCTTGCGCCGTACCGCTTCGGTCAGCACGCCGCCCTGCCCGTAGCCGACGTAGCCGGGCGGCGCGCCCTTGAGCTGGCTGACGCTGTGGGCTTCCTGGTATTCCGCCAGGTTGACCACGATCAGATTGCGTTCGCCGCCGTAGAGCGCGTCGGCCAGCGCGTAGGCGGTTTCGGTCTTGCCCACGCCGGTGGGGCCGAGCAGCAGGAACACGCCCACCGGTTTGCCGGGGTCGGTCAGGCCGGCGCGGTAGGCCTGGATGCGTTGGGCGATCTTGCCCAGCGCGGCCGGCTGGCCGATCACGCGCTGGCCCATGCGCTGGGCCAGGGTGCGGATGGCGTAGGCTTCGTCGGCCAGCATCTTGCCCACCGGGATGCCGGTCCAGCCGGCGATGACGGCGGCCACCGCCTTGGAGTCCACGTGTTCCGGCACCAGCGGGTCGTCCTGGCGCAGCGCGTCCAGGCCGGCTTCCAGCCGCGCCAGTTGTTCCGCCAGCCGCAGCGCCGGGTCCGCGGCTTCGTCCTCGTCGGCGGTCGCGGTTCCGTCTTCGGCTTCTTCCAGCAGCAGCGGCGGTTCGCCGGCGGGCAGCTCGGGCTCGCTGGCCAGGAAGTCCAGCAGTTGCTGGCGGGTGCGCAGGATTTCGCGCACCGCGCGCAATTCGTCCTGCCAGCGCACGGTCAGTTCGCGCATCGCTTGCAGCTGGCGCGCGCTGTCTTGGCGCAGCGCGGCGATGCGGGCGGCGTGGTCCAGGCCGGTGGCCTGTTCGTTCAGCAGCCGCTCCAGTTCCTCGTCCAACATGGTCTGGCGGTGGCGCAGGTTTTCCAGCTGCGGCGGCTGGTCGTGCTGGGCCAGCGCCACGCGGGCGCAGGCGGTGTCCAGTACGCTGATGGCCTTGTCCGGCAGCTGACGGCCGGAGATGTAGCGGTGGGACAGCTTGACCGCGTCGTGGATGGCGGCGTCCAGGATGCGCACGCCGTGGTGCTGTTCCAGCCGGGCGGCGACGCCGCGCAGCATGGCCACGGCGCGGTCTTCGTCCGGTTCTTCCACTTGCACCGGCTGGAAGCGCCGCGCCAGCGCCGGGTCGCGTTCGAAGTATTTCTTGTATTCCTGCCAGGTGGTGGCGGCCACGGTGCGCAGTTCGCCGCGCGCCAGCGCCGGCTTGAGCAGGTTGGCGGCGTCGCTGTGGCCCTCGGCCGCGCCGGCGCCCACCAGGGTGTGGGCTTCGTCGATGAACAGGATGATGGGCCGGGCGGCGGCGCGGATGTCGTCCATCACGCTTTGCAGCCTTTGTTCGAATTCGCCCTTAAGCCCGGCGCCGGCTTGCAGCAGGCCCAGGTCCAGCGCCAGCAGGCCGACTCCGGCCAGCGCCGGCGGCACTTCCTCGTGGGCGATGCGCAGCGCCAGGCCTTCCGCCACCGCGGTTTTGCCCACGCCGGGCGCGCCCACCAGGATGGGGTTGTTCTGGCGGCGGCGCAGCAGGATGTCCAGGCATTGGCGGATTTCGCCGTCGCGGCCGACGATGGGGTCGATGCGGCCGGCGCGGGCGTCGGCCACCAGGTCGTGGGTGAAGCGCGCCAGCGCGCCGGCCGGTTCCGCCGCGGCGGCGGACGGGGCTTCGCGCGAGGCGGCGGCCCAGGCGTCCAGTTGTTCGCTCAGCGGCTGGCGCGGCGCGCGCAGCAGGCAGGGCGCGCCGATCAGCAGCAGATTGCGCAGCTCGTCGCGCTCCAGCAGGGTGAGCAGCAGCAGGCCGGAGCGGATGCTGGCCTGCTGGCGCAGCGTGGCCAGCAGCAGCGCTTCCTTGAGCCAGGCCACGGTGTGGCTGGAGAAGGCCGGGGCGCGGGTTTCGCCGCGCTTGAACTGGTCCAGGCTGCGGCGCAGCTCCGCGCTCAGTTGGTCCGGGCTCAGGCCCAGCTTGGGCAGCAGCAGCGGCAGGTCGCCGTTGGGCAGCTCCAGCAGCTCCAGCAGCACGTGTTCGATTTCCACGTAGTAGTGGCTTTGTTGCAGGCAGCGCTGGGCGGCCAGCTCCAGCGCTTTGCGGCAGCTGGGGTTGAGGCGGGCCACCAGTTCGGACAGTTCGGCGCTCATGCCGGCTCCTCGCCGGCCGGGGGCGGCCGTTGCAGCCGGGTGTCCAACCGCCGCGCTCCGCCGGGGCCGCCCAGCCAGCTGTCCCAGCTCAGCCGCGGCGCGGCGCGGGCTTGCAGCTTGAGCGCGGCGGCCGGCGCCTGCCACAGCAGGCTGAGCTGGATGTCCAGGTCCGGGCCAAAGTAGAACGCCGCCAGCGCGGCCAGCGCGCGGTGGCGTTCGCCGCCGGGCAGGAAGGCGCGGTAGCCGGCCGGGTCCAGCGGGCCCACGGTCAGGCGGATGCCGGCGTGTTCGTCCCAGGCGCGGCGGCCGGCCAGCGCGCCCTGGCCCAGCGCGGCGTTGCGGCCCTTGGGGCCGATGCTGGTGCGGCTGGCCGGCGGGATCTCGCGCCAGCCGCCGGCGTAGGGGCTGGCTTGCACCGGCGCTGCCAGGTGGCGGCTGGCCAAGGCGGCGAAGCCGGCCAGCGAGCGGCGGCGGTCCGCCAGCAGGGCGGCGCGGGCCAGCAGCGCGGCGTCCGGCACCGCCTGGCGTTGTTGCAGGCCGGCGGGCAGCAGGCCGCACAGGCTGAGCAGCAGCGGCCGCGCCGGGCTGAGCCGCGGCGCGGCGAAGCTGGGCGCCAGCCGGTATTTGCGCTGGGCGCGGTAGAGCAGGGCCAGCAGCCGGTGCTGGAATAGTTGCAGGAATTCCGCCGGCGCGTGGTCTTTGTCCTGGCGGCGTTGTTGCAGCCATTCCTGGTAGGCGTAGGGCAGCGGGCCGTCCGGGCCGCCCAGGCCGAAGGATTCGACATCGAGCGCCGGCTGGCCGTCCCGCGCGTCGCCGCCCAGCGCGCCCGGTTCCAGCGCGCTCAGTTCGCTGGCGGCGAAGGCGGGCAGCAGCGGGCCGCGCAGCCGCAGCGCCTCGCGCGCCGGGTCCGCGCCCTGGCCCAGCGGCGCGGCTTGCGGCGTCAGCCGTTCCAGCAGCATCACCGCCTGGGCGAATTCGAAGCCCTGCGGCCGCGTCAGCAGCCGCTCGGCTACAGAACCAGGCTGGGGCCGGGCGGCGGCTGCCATGTCTGGATCTCCTGTTGCTGGTGGACGAGTCGGGTGCGCACGAAGCGGTTGGCGTGGGCGTAGAGGGCGAAGAAGTGGGCGAGCACGGCGGCGAACAGCACGCGGCTGCCGCCGGCGAAGCAGGCCGGGTCCAGCTCCAGCGTCAGCAGCAGGCCGTTGCGCCAGCCGCGCCAGGCGTCGGCGCCGACGTGATCGACGATGCGTTCGCTGCCGAGCGCGGTTATGCCTTCGATCTGGCGGCGCGCGGCCGGCTGTTCGCCCAGATTGTGCAGCGCCAGCATTTCGCGCAGCGCGGCCAGCGCTTGCGGGCCTTCGCTCAGCGACAGGTGGTTGAGGCTGAGCTGGGACACCAGTTTCCAGCGCGAGGCGCCGTCCAGCGCGGCTTCGGTTTGCGGCCGCGGCGGGCGCAGCAGCCGCGCCTGGCCCACCGGGCCGGGCAGTTCGAACATCAGCGGCGCGCCGGCCGGCAGTTGCTCGGCCAGGTGGCGGTTGGTGCACAGCAGCTCGGCGGTGAGGCTGAGTTCGCTGGCGGCCAGCGGGTCGAAATCGGCGTCCACCAGGGTGAGCAGCATGTCGCTGCCGGGGCGCAGCCGGTTGAGGCCGCGCACGCGGCGCGCGTGCCAGTAGCGGCCGTCGCCGCCCTCGCCGTGGCTGCAGGCGAAGTAGGGGGCGATGCGGCGCGCGCCGTCCGGGCCGGCGGCGCGCAGCTGGCGGATGGAGTGGATTTCCACGCTGTGGTCGCGGTGGGCGTCGGCCACCAGCAGGTATTCGCTGCGGCTGCCGTCCGGGCGCAGCGGCTCCGAGGTGTGCGGAAACAGATTGATCACCGGCGCGCAGCCCAGCGCGATGTCGCCGTGCTGGATGCCCAGGCGGCCAACTGGCGCGCGTTCGAAGGCGATGACGATTTCCAGCTGCCGCTCCGCCTGGCGCGGCAGGCTGAGCGGCAGGTCGAAGAAGGCGAATTTTTCCGGGCAGGCGAAGTATTCCGCCAGCAGCGCGTGCGCCGGGTGCACGCCGTCCTCGGCCGGCAGCAGCGCTTCGTCGGCGCTAAAGCCGCAGGCGCGCGGCAGCGCGCCGGGGCGGATGGAGGGTGCCAGGCCGGGCCGCTCCGGCAGCCGGCAGCTGATTTGCAGGCTGTGGGCGGACAGCAGGTCGTAGAGCGCGGCGGCGTTGAGTGGGGAGCCGGCCAGGTGGATGCGCAGGCTGTTCAGCGGCAGCGCGCCCAGCGGCTCCGGCCCCAGTTTTTCCAGCCGCAGCACCAGGGCGGCGCGCGCCTGGGCCAGGCCGCTGGCGGCCTGGGCTTCGTCCTCGGTCAGCAGGCTGGCGGCGGCGAGCCGCAGCGGCCACAGGGTGACGGCGGCGCTGGTGCGGAAACGCAGGCTGTCGCCGGCGGTGGTGGCCACGAACAGCGGGGTGCCGCGTTCGATGCGGTAGCCGGCGTCCAGCTTGCCCTTGTCCGGGTCCGGCTCGAAGCGGGCGATGGCGCAGGAGGGCATGGGCCGCAGCGCGTGCGGGTAGAGCTGCTCCAGCAGCGCGTCGGTGAGTTCGGAGTAGTCGTCGTCCAGCCGGCGTTGCAGGCGAGCGCACAGCAGGGCGAAGCCTTCCAGCAGCCGTTCCACTTGCGGGTCCGGGCATTCGCCGTCGCTCAGTTGCAGGCGGTGGGCCACCTTGGGGTAGCGTTGGGCGAATTCGCCGCCGGCGTGGCGCAGGTAGGCGAGTTCGCGTTGGTAGTAGTCCAGCAGGCGCGGGTCCAGCGATTCCATCAGCCGGCGTCCTCGCAGGCGGTCAGCCGCGCGCCGGACGGGTCCAGCTCGGCGACGAAGGCGGCCGGCCAGCGGCTGCCCTCGGCCTGGAGTTCGCCGTCTATGCGCACGCTGAGGAGCAGGCCGCGGCCCGGCACGGTGTCCACGCTGACGCGCGGCGCGGCCAGCCGGGGTTCGAAGCTGCGTATCGCCTGGCGGATCTCGCGCGCCAGACGCTGGCGGTCTTCGGCGCGCTCCGGGTGCAGCGCGCTCCAGTCCGCCACGCCGTAGTCGATGACGCTGAGTTCGGCCAGGTAGGGCTGTGCCGCGCGGCGGCTGGACAGCAGCCGCGCCAGTTCCGCCCGCACCGATTCTTGCAGCCGGCGGCGGTCCACCCGCAGCAGCGGCTCGGCTTCCAGCCGCTGCCGCGGTTCGGCGTCGGCCAGCAGTTCGAACAGACCCGGGCGAAACTGGGCGGCTTGGCGCATCGCGGTATCCTAAAAGTGCATGGGCCATGGAAAAACGCTTGGCCCCGAAACCCACGTAAAGACAGGAAAGAAATCTTTCTTGTCACGGAAGCGCACGGAAAACACGGAACAAGACAACAGCCGTGGTCATCGCTCACGCAAGCCAGGCGCCGCTTTTGGGTTTGTCCGTGTTTTTCCGTGGCTAAGCCACAAAACCCACGTAAAGACACGAAAAAATCTTCTTTGCCACGGAAGCGCACGGAAAGCACGGAACAAGACAACACCCGTGGTCATGAAGTCCATGCAAGCCCGATGCTTGCCCGTGTTCTTCCGTGTGCTGCCGTGGCCAAAAGACCCCGGAACGCCCGCTGTGCTTATGGGCTTCCGCGGCGGATTCAATCGACTTATTTGGAGTACTTGTTGGCGGCCAGGTCCCACACCGCGGCGGCGTTGCCGTCCTTGGCGCCGGTGTCTTTCTGGGTGGTCAGCTCCCACTTGATCTTGGTGAAGTTGAGCGAGAGGTTTTCCACCGGCTTGCCGCCGGTGCCGCCGCTGACGCTGACGTTGGACAGGATGGCGTTGGTCAGGGTGTAGACGATGTAGGGCAGCACCTTGCCGCTGCTGTCGGCCGCGTTGCGGCCGATGGTGATCTTGACCTCGGGGATGTTCTTGCCCTGGCAGCAGTAGGCGTTGAGTTCCGGCGTGGATTTGTCGGTGAACTTGGTCAGGCTGAATTCGCCGATATGCGGTTTGCCGGAGGTGCGTTCGGTGTTGCTGACGTCGTTGGTCACCTGCATGGCCACGTTGTGGCTGTAGGACAGCACTTCGATCTTGTCGGTGTAGCCTTCCAGCTTGCACTCGCCCTTGATGTCGCTGCCCAGGTCCAGAATGATGGCGTCCATTGCTATGTGTTCTCCGTGTTATGAGAAGTATTGGGCCCGCCGCGCGGCGGGCCCTTGGTGTGGCGTCAGGCGGCGGCCGGCGGCGGCAGCTCCGCCACCAGGCGGATGGACGCGGTCAGCTCTTCCAGCTGGAAGTGCGGGCGCAGGAAGACGGTGGCGCGGTAGGCGCCGGGCTTGCCCGGCACTTCGGTCACGTCCACCCGCGCTTCGCGCAGCGGGTACTGGGCCTTCACTTCCTGCGGCGCGTTGTCGTTGACCAGCACGTAGTCCGCTATCCAGTTGTTCAGATAGGTTTCCACATTGTCGCGGGTCAGGAAGCTGCCGATCTTGTCGCGCATGATCACCTTGATGTAGTGGGCGAAGCGCGAGGCGGCCAGCACATAGGGCAGCATCGCGGAGATGCGCGCGTTGGCGTTGGCGGCGTTGGTGTTGTAGACCTTGGGCTGGTTGGCGCTCTGGCCGCCGAAGAACACCGCCAGATCGGTGTTT
Organism: Chromobacterium sp. HL1; assembly: GCF_057418835.1. Lineage (NCBI taxonomy): Bacteria > Pseudomonadati > Pseudomonadota > Betaproteobacteria > Neisseriales > Chromobacteriaceae > Chromobacterium > Chromobacterium sp. HL1. The sequence goes on along the minus strand of NZ_CP162399.1, from coordinate 3,129,409 downwards.
TTCTTGTGACACAGGGCGATGAAGCCCAGGCCGTCCAGTTCTTTCTCGCGGCGGTCGGTGATGGCGATCTCGGTCGGGCATTTGAGCGCGATGTCGCCGGACACGGTGCCGAAGGTGTGGGCCGGCAGGCCTTCCACCGCGCCGCCGCCTTCCACGCCGCGGATGGCCGCGCACCAGCCGTATTTGGCGAAGGCGTCGGTGATGCGCTGGCCCAGCGCGTAGGCGGCGTTGCCCCACAGGTATTTGCCGTGGTCGGTGCCGTTGACGTCTTCCACGTAGTTCATGCCTTCGGTGGGCTTGGTGTCCGGGCCGTAAGGCAGGCGCAGCAGGATGTGCGGCAGCACCAGGCTGACGTAGCGGGAGTCCTCGCTGGCGCGGAAGGAGCGCCATTTGATCAGCTCGGCGCTTTCAAAAGCCTTGGACAGGTCGCGCGGCACCGCCAGTTCGGTGAAGCTGCTCATGTCGAACAGGCGCGGGCTGGCGGCGGAGATCAGCGGCGCGTGGGCGGCGGCAGCCACATTGGACAGCTTTTCCAGCAGCGCCACGTCCTGCGGATGGCGGCCAAACTCGTAATCGCCGATCAGCAGGCTGATGGGGTGGCCGCCGAAGGTGCCGTACTCTTCCTCGTAAATCTTCTTGAACAGCGCGCTCTGGTCGAATTCCACCGCTTTTTCCAGATCGTTCTGCAGCTCGTCCTTGGTGGCGTTGAGCAGGCGCAGCTTCAGGCGGCTGCTGGTTTCGGTGTTCATCACCAGGAAGTGCAGGCCGCGCCAGGAGGCTTCCATCTTCTGCACGTCCGGGTGGTGCAGGATGTTGTTGAGCTGCTTGCTCAGCAATTGGTCGATGATGGCGATGCGGTGGTTGATCATGGCCACGGTGTCTTTGTCGATGGCCATGCCTTCGTCCAACACCTGGGTGGCGAATTCGGACAGCAGGTCCTTGGCGTACTCCTGCTGGATGTCGTCGTGGGCCATGCGGCCTTCCTGGATGATGCGGTCCAGCAGCGACAGCGAGGCGGCGTCGCCGCTGGGCGCTTCGGCTTGGGTCTTAGCCATGAGATGTCTCCGGTATCAGGGGGTCGGGCGGGGCGTCAGGCGGCCGGCGGCGCGTCCGGCGCCGGGGCGGCTTCCGCGGCGGCCGGGGCCTCCGGGCGGGCGCTCTTGATCTTTTGCAGTTCCTCGGTGTTGGCCACCACGTCCTGCAAGAGCTTGTCCAATTCGTCGTTGCCGTCCAGCTTGGTCAGCAGGTCGCGCAGCTTCTGGCGCGCCTCGTACAGCCGGCGCAGCGGGGTGACTTGCTTGACGATGTTGACCGGGTCGAAGTCGTCGAAGTGGTTGAACTTCAGCTCCACATTGAGCTTGCTGCCGTCGTCGGACAGCGCGTTGTCCACCTGGGCGGTGACGCGCGGCGTCAGCGAGGCCAGCACGGCGTTGAAGTTGTCGCGGTCTATCTCCACGAAGCGGCGCTCGCTGAGCTTGGGCAGCGGCTGCTCCTGCTTGCCGGCCAGGTCCGCCATGATGCCTACCACCAGCGGCAGCTCCCGTTTTTCCAGGGCGTTGCCGATTTCCACGTCATACGTGATTTGCACGCGGGGCGGACGAATCCGGTCCAGCTTGTGCTGTGTGCTCTCTGCCATAACAGACCTCGATCGGTTGGGAAGCTGGGGACGCCGACGGCGGGCCGCGTATCCGGTCCGCTTGGGCGAAACTGCATGATTGTCAGACCATTGTTGCCCGGCCGGGCCTGGTCGTTCTTTTCCATTGAAGCCGGCTCAAGCCGCCTCATGGAAGCCCTTTTTGCTGACAAATGCTTGCAACTTGCATTTTTCAATGACCATGGCTTAACAATTCCTATAGAACTGTCGGCGTTTTTTTGCCAATATTATTTGCAATGGATAATGGCGTCGGGGTGATGCGGATGCGCAACGGGTATCTGGCTGGGCTGTTCTGCGCTTTGGCTTTGGGCTTGGGCGGGTGCTCGTCGCTGGGCTTCGGCCCCTCGGTCAAATTGCAGGCGGCCACGCTGGACGTGGTCAGCATGGCCAACGACGACACGCCGCTGGCGGTGGACTTCGTCGCCGCCAAGGACCCGGAGCTGTACAAGCTGCTGCTGGGGCTGCCGGCGGCCAAGTGGTTTGAGCAGCGCGAGCAGCTGCTGCGCGACTACCCGGCGGATCTCAAGGTATGGGAGCTGGAGCTGGTGCCGGGCCAGCATCTGGAAACCGAGGACGTGCCGATACGGGGCGAATCCGCGGCCGGCCTGCTGGTGTACGCCAGCTACGCCGGACCGGGCATGCACCGGCTGAGCCTGGACGCGCGCAAGAAGGTCTGGCTGCGCTTTGAAAGCAAGAATATGCGGCTGATGGAGCCGTAGCGGGGGGAGAGCGGTTTGAAAGCAGTGCCACAGGCGGTGTGTTGGTACGAGGGGATGCAGTTGCTGCCCCAGCATTTTCAATGGCAGGCGCTGAGGGCGGACGGGGTGTCCGCGGCGCTGGCGGCGGCGGCCCAGCCGCTGTATTGGGGCGTGCTGGAGCTGGAGCTGGACGAGGCGGCGCTGGCCGGCGGCGTGGCGCGGGTGTCCGCGCTGGAGGCGGTGCTGCCGGACGGCTTGCCGCTGCGCTTCGACGCCGGCGACGGCGCGGCGCTCAGCTGCGACGTGACGGCCGCCGCGGCGGAGGCGCCGGGCCGCACGGTGACGGTTTACCTGGCTTTGCCGCCCCTGTGGCGCGCCGGCCGGCTGGACCCGGCCGCCGGGCGTTTCCGCTCGGAAAACAGCGAGGCGGTGCCGGATTTGAGCAGCGGGGAGAACCCGGCCAGCCTGACGCTGTGGCGGCCGGACATCCGCCTGGTCACCGAGGCCGAACGCGCCGACATGATCTGCCTGCCGCTGTTGCGCATCGCCCAGCAGGGCGGCGGCTTTGCCCGCCGCGCCTACGCGCCGCCGTCGCCGCGGCTGCTGCCGGACAGCCTGCTGGGGCGCAAGGTGGCGGCGCTGTGCGCCAAGGCGCGCGAAAAATGCGTCTTCCTCAGCGGACGTCTGCGCCAGGCCAAGGAGGCCGGCAAGGACGACGATATCGACGAAATCCGCCGCCAGCTGGCGGCGCTGTGGGCGCGGCTGCCGGAGACGGAAGCCGCGCTGGGCAGCCGCGCCGCCCATCCGGCCGCCCTGTTCGGCCTGCTGGCCGGCATGGCCGGCTCGCTGACCGCGCTGGACCCGGGCGCCGGCGCGCCGGTGTTCCCGGCCTTCAATTACCAGGAACTGCTGGCCAGCTACGAGCCGCTGCTGAACTGGCTGTCCGCCGCGCTGGACCGGGTGCGCGCCGGTTACCGCAGCCTGCCGTTCAACCGCGACGAAGAAGGTTTCTGGATCGTATTGCCGGAGGCCGCGCGCGACAGCGGGCGCTTGATCGTGGGCCTGCGCATGCCCGGCGGCGCGCCGGATTCCGCCGCCCAGCAATGGCTGGGCCAGGCCATCATCGCCTCCGAATCCCATGTGGCCACGCTGGCGCGCCAGCGCATGCGCGGCTTGTCCTTCCAGCCGCTGGACCGCGCCGAACAAGTGGCTTACAGCGTGGGCGACGACACCCGGCTGTTCGCCGTGCTGGCCAACGGCGATTGGCTGCAAGCGGATCAGCCGCTGAGGATGACGCTGCCGGCCGGCGGCGCGGCGCTGGAGCCGTGGGAGGCGCTGCTCTTCGTCGCGGACCCGCGTGAGGACGCCGATGGAGAACGCCATGCTGGATAGCGCGCTGTCCCAGCCGCTGGGGGCGCTGGCGCAAGCGCCGCTGAGCGCCACTTTCGAAGACGCTTACGCCGAATGGCTGCAAGTGTTCCGGGAACTGGCCGGCGGCGGCCACAAGGCCGAAACCGCCGCCGAACTGGCGGCCGAGCAGGGCGGGCTGCTGGCGCGGCGCTTGAGCCGCGCCGCCGGCGCGCGCGTGGGCGCGGCCGGGCAGAGCCAGATCGAGGCCTTGCAGTATCTGTTCGTCGCGCTGATAGACGAGCGGCTGTTGTTCGACGACTGGCCGGGGCAGAGCCTGTGGCAGGCCACGCCGCTGGAGCAGCGGCTGTTCGGCAGCCGCGCCGCCGGCGACAAGGTGCCGGCGCTGATCGAACGGGTCTTGCGCGAGCGCGATCCGGCCGGGCGCGATCTGGCCAATGTCTGCCTGCAAACGCTGACCCTGGGTTTCTACGGCCGGCTGCGCGGGCCGGGCGGGCTGGCCCAGCACGAGGAATGGCGGCGCGAGCTGTTCGCCTTCGCCTACCAGCGCGACGCCGACATCCGCAGCCTGGCGCCGGCGCTGGAGCGCAGCAGCAATGTGCCGCCGTTGCGGCTGACGGTGCGGCGCATGCTGCCGGACGGCTTCCGGCTGGCCGTGGGCGTGGCCGCCATCCTGGTGGGCATGTCGGTGGTGGGGCACGCCTTCTGGCACGACATCGTGTCGCGGGTGGAGCCCATGCTGTACCGCGGGGCGGACGGGGACGGGCAGAGCAAATGACGATACAGACCCTAGCCGGCATTGTGCTGCTGGCCCTGTTGATCCTGCTGGCGCTGGCGGCGCTGATCTGGTGGCTGCGGCGCGAGGCCGATCCGGCGCGGCGCAGCTTCCGCGGCTCGGTGCGCCGCTTCGAGCGCGAGATCGGCGCGGAAGACCGCTACCAGACCCCCTGGGTGCTGGCGGTGGGCGACCGGGTGCGCAATGTGGAGGCCTTGTGCGCCTCGCTGCAGCTGAAGAGCGAGGGCGAGGCCAATTGGTTCGGCCGCTGGTGGTACGGCGGGGACGGCGCGGTGCTGGTGATTCCGGACGATATGTTCAGCCATCCGGAAGGCGCGCTGGCGCCGCTGTCGGCCTGGCGGCGGCTCTTGGGCGTGCTCTTGCGCAGCCGCGCCGCGCGGCCGCTGGACGCGCTGATCTGGACCGTGTCCGCCGGCCAGCTGTGGAGCGAGCACCTGGCGGTCAGCGCCGGCCTGGCCGCGGCCAAGAAGTTTTCCGATCTGCAAAGACGGCTGGGCCTGAGCCTGCCCATCTATCTGGTGGTGACCGAGACCGAGCAGGCGCCGGGCTTCCTGGAGCTGGCGCAGGCGCTGCCGCGCGAAGCGCGCGACGCGATGCTGGGCTGGTCCTCGCCCTACGCCGCCAGCGCCGCCTATCAATCCGACTGGATAGAACAGGCCTTGACGCGGCTGCGGCTGACCCTGAGCGAAACCATAGCCGAATTCGGCGCCCTGCAAGGCGGCGTGTCCACGGATCTGTACCTGCTGCCGCGCAGCTTCGAGGCGGTGCGCGCCAATCTGCAGGCGCTGTGCGATCCGGTGTTCCGCGGCAACGCGCTGGGCGAGGCGCCGCAATTGCGCGGCATCTACTTCACCGGCGCCCAGGCCGCGCCGCAGGACGATCTGGAAGAAACCGTCGCGCCGCCGGCGCTGCCCCTGTTCGCCGGCCGGCTGCTGCGCCAGCGGGTGCTGGCGGAGCAGGGCCTGGCCCAGCCGGTGCCGCGCATCCTGCGGCTGCGCCAGCGCTGGCACCGCTGGACCCTGGCCGGCATGGGCTTGTTCGCCGCCCTGTGGCTGGCCGGCATCAGCTGGTACTGGCACGCGGCCACCGACGACGCCGACGCGCTGGGCCGCCAGCTGCGCATTCTGCAACTGGACCGCGGCGGGCCGCGGCCGGAACTGGGCAACGACGCGGCGGCGCGGCAAAGCGTCGCCGCCTTCTGGCGCGCGCTCAAGGACGCGCCCTCGCGCCGTTTCGGCACCTTGCTGCTGCCCACCTCGCTGATGTCCCCGGTGGACGGCCGCATCGACGACACCATCGAATACGCGCTGCGCCGCTCGGTGATGCTGCCCTTGCAACAGCGGCTGCTGCGCGACGCCGAACAAGTGCGGCGCTTGGGCGAGGCCGGCGCGGACAGCGTCAGCGACGACACCGCCGCGCCGGAGAAATGGCCGGCCTATCTGCTGGCGCGGCAACTGGCCGGCGACGCGGTCAAGCTGGAACAGCGCGTCAACCAGTTCAACCACGCGGTGCGCGACGGCAACACCACGCTGGACGAGGCGGCGGAGCTGGCCAACGGCCTGTTCGGCCTCAGCCTGCGCGCGCCGCAGAACGCCCAGCGCGACAATCTGCGCCGCATCCTGCTGTCCAGCGATCAACTGGTGGCCGCGCCGATCGACCTCTCCAAGATCCGGCCGCAGGTGGGCGAACACTTCAGCGGCCTGATGCAAGCCTGGCTCGGCCAGCTCTACACCAATCAGACCTTCGACCTCACCGCCCAGCAATTGCAGAAACAGCTGCTGATGCTGGAGTCCGGCCAAGGCAACTCCTTGCCGGAACTGGACAGCGTGGCCGGCCACATCGGCCTGCTGCAAAGCCTGGTCAACGCCACCAACAGCGCCTGGAGCCGCGCCGCCGGCCAGGACCTGGTGCCCGGCTACAGCGCGATGCTGGACGGCGCGCGCCGCTCCAGCCTGATAGGGCGGGACGCGGTGGCGCGGGTGGTGGACCATTCCGCGGTGGCGCGCCAGGAATTCCGCAAGCGCTGGCTGGGCGGCGTGGGCGCCAGTTCGGCGCTGCTGGCGCAAGGGCCGTCCGGCGGCCTGGAGCTGCAGGACCAGGTGCTCAAGCTGAACGTGACCCTGGCCTCGCTGCTGAAACAGGATTTCGTCGCCAGCGCGCGGGCGCAGGGGGAGGGCGGCCCGACGGCGGGCGGGCTGGCGAATATGGACGCCGACGCCATGACGGCGGCGCTGCGTCATTACGACGGCTACCAGAAATACCTGGCCGGCAGCGCCGGCCAGATGCCGCCGGCCTACCGCAAGGGCCTGGAGCGCGCCTTGCAGGACAGCGCGGCGCGGGCGATGTGGGCCGCCCTGAGCAGCCGCCGCGCCGAGCCGTCGGTTGGCCTGAACGGCGGTTCCATCGACGAGGGCAACGCCTTCGACGCCCAGGCCAAGGCCGCCACCCCGGTGCTGGCGGCGCTGGACGAACTGGCCCAGCCCGCCTTCCGCGACAGCGTGCTGCGCGAGATGGACCGGCGCGCGCTGCAATCCTTGCGCCACGCGGAGCGCAGCCTGCAAGGGCTGGGCTTGTACCAGCCGCTGCAGGGCAGCTTCCGCTGGTGGGACGGCTCGCGCAACGCCGGCGCCCGCGCCTTCCGCGCCGGCGGCGCGCGCGAGCTGCAGCAATACCTGGGCGCGCAGCTGGAGCTGGTGGGCAATCTGACCCAGGCCCAGGCGCCGGCGCTGAGCTGGCTGGCCTCGCACAAATCCTCGTTGCCGGTCAGCGACCAGCAATTGCAGCAACGCTGGCAAAGCGCCGCCGTCGAACTGCGCCACTACAAGGAAAAGGCCGCCAACAGCGCGCCGGCGGTGCTGGAAACCATGATCGTCAAGGATTTCAACGAGATGGACGTGGGCAATTGCCGCGCGGTGCTGGACCAGGTGGAGCTGCCGGCCGCCGGCAACGTCTTCTCCGACCGCGCCCAGACCCTGGTCAGCCTGGCCAGCGACCGCTGCGGCGCGCTGCGCACCCAGGCCGGCGCCGCCGCCTACCAGAAGCTGAGCGCCTTCTTCAATCAATACCTGGCCAACCGCTTCCCCTTCGCCGCCAAGCTGGCGGCGCCGGACGCCGCGCCGGAGCGGGTGGCGGAATTCATGCGCCTGATGGACGACAGCGGCGGGCTGGCGGCCGCCGGCCTGCAGGACCTCAAGTCCGGCCAGGCCCAGGCGGCGCGGCGCTTCCTGGACGCGGCCAAGGCGGCGCGCGCCTGGCTGGGGCCGATGTTCGCCCGCGAGGGCGGCGGGCCGTGGCAGGGCGTGGACGTGGAAGTGCGCTGGCGCACCGACCGCGAACACGAACAGGCGGCGGACCAGGTGATCGAATGGACGCTGGCCAGCGGCGGCCAGCGCCTGCGCTACCCCGGCGGCGACGGCCAGCGCCTGCACTGGAACATCGGCCAGCCGGTGACGGCGACCCTGCGCTGGGCCAAGGAATCGCAGCAGGCGCCGGTGGAGGATTCGACGCAAAGCGGGCTGACCGTGTTCGACCGGCTGGCCAGCTGGAACTACGGCGGACAATGGGGCTTGCTGCGCTTATTGCGCGAGAACAATTCGCCGCTGCGCACCAATAGCGTGGAAGGCGTCAACGACGTGGGCCTGATGCTGGCGCTGCCGGTGCGCAACCCGGCCTTGCTGGGCAACGGCGACGCGCAGATGTTTTTGCGGCTGACCTTGCAGGCGCCGGGCGGCAAGAGCGGTCTGGCCGTGGCCAGCCTGCCGTACGCCGCGCCGCCGTCGCCGTTCCGCGCGGCCGCCAATCCGCGGCTGGCCGCGATAGAGGGCAGCTGATGCGCGCTTTGAACACCTTGAGGAAACGGCCATGAGCGCCATGTCGCGTCTGGAAACCCTGTTGCAACCCATCGCCGCGGACAATCCCGGCGGCGAGCCGCTGCGCTACGCGCCGGAATACGACCAACTGCGCGAACTGCGGCGCGAGGACGATCCCAGCCTACCCGCCGGCATCTGGGAAAGCGATTTGAAACGCGCGGACTGGTCCGGCGTGGAGCGCCTCGCCTCCGCGCTGCTGGCCGAGCGCAGCAAGGATTTGATGGTGGCCGGCTGGCTGGGGGAATCCTGGCTGCACCTGCTGGGCCTGCCCGGCCTGGAAGCGGCGCTGGCGTTGAGCGCGCAGTGCTGCGAGCAGTACTGGGACAGCCTGCACCCCTTGCCGCAGCAAGACGATCTGAGTTTTCGCACCGGCCCGCTGGAATGGCTGGCCAAAACCTACGCCGCCACGCTGGCGGCCCAGGTGCCCTTGCTGAACGCGCCGCCGCCGCAGGAGCGGCAGCCGCTGACCCTGCGGCAGTGGCAGGACCTCAACCGCCGGCTGCTGGCCGGCGGCGACGAGGGCAAGCTGGAGCGCGAACAGGCGCGCCACGAGCAGCAGAAGCTGAACGACTGGGTGCGCGCGCTGCCGCCGGCCGCGCTGGAGGAGAGCCGCGGCGCGCTGGCGCGCAGCCGGCAATGGCTGGCGCGGCTGCAGACCTGGTGCGACGAACGCATGGGCGCGGACGCACCGTCCTACGCTCCCTTGAGCCAGACGCTGGAGCAGGCGGCGCAAGCCTTGCAGGAGCTGGCCGTCCTGCATCCCGGCCCGCCGCCGGAGCCGGAAGCCGCCGCCGTCGACCAGGGCGAAACCGCCGCGCCGCCGGCCCTGGCCGAAGCCGGCCACGGCGCGCCGCCGCCGGCGTCCGCGCCCGTTTTCGCCCAGCGCGAGCCGCAGGGGCGGGAGGACGCTTACCGCCAGTTGCGCGGCATCGCCGATTATCTGGCGCGCACCGAGCCGCACAGCCCGGTGCCCTATCTGATCTACCGCGCGGTGGAGTGGGGGGAGAAGCCTTTGCGGGAGCTGCTGGCGGAGCTGATAGACAGCGACGCCGAGGCGCGGCGGCTGTGGTCCCTGCTGGGGGTGTTGCCTTAGAACCTGTTTACGATCTGCTGCGCGTCGGGAATACGGTGTTGAGAACAAGCTCAACATGCTCATTGCCTCTTGTACACTTCGCTTTTTCGCTTGTTTTCGCCTTATCTCGCCCTTGTGCGCGAGGCTTTGAGCAGGCGTTTAAAAACGGGGCTTGAGGCGGAGAAGCCGCCTCCCGCTTGACGGGCATTCAGTGAAGGACGGCCAGATGGCGAATGTGGAGTGGAAGGGGCTGATCATCCGCCGCGCGAGCGCGGCCGACGCGCTCGCGGTATTGAAAATTTTCGATGAAATCATCGCCTGGTTCGTCGCCATGGGCAACGCGGAGCAATGGGGAAGCGAGCCGTGGTCAAGCCAGCCGCGACAAGTGGCGCGGGTGGTCGAGGCGTGCTCGCTGCCGGGAGCGTGGGTGGCGGAGGAGGAAGGCGGCGCCGTGTTGGCCGCCCTGGTGCTGGGGGAGGCCATGCCCTATGCGCCGGCCGCGACGGAGCCCGAAATCTACGTGCGCTTGCTGGTCGCCTCCCGCCGCTCCGGCGCGCGGGGCGTCGGCCGGCGTTTGATGGCTTTCGCGGACGAACAGGCGAGGCTGGCCGGCGTCAAGCGCTTGCGCGTGGATTGCTATGGCGGGGGCACGGGAGCCTTGGCGCGTTTTTACGAGTCCTGCGGTTATGAGCGCATCGCCGCATTCGATGTGGACGGCTGGCCCTGCCAGCTGCTGGAGCGCGTTCACGCTCCCGCGAGCTAGGGCGAGGCCGCTTGGGAAAGCGGCTTGCTCGCATGGCGCGCAGCGGACCGCGAACGGACTCCAAGGCCAGGATGCCTGGCCCGGAAGGACGGCGCGGGCAAGGACTCAGTCCAGCGTGTCCATATAGTCCTTGCCGCGCAGCCGCCCGGTTTGCGCCCAGGGCAGCGGCTGGCCGGCGGCCAGCGGGCGGATCTCCACGCGCATGCTTTCGCGATGGCGGCCGTCCTGCGAACGCGACTCCACCCGCAGCGGCATCGCCCAGCGCGCGCTCCATTGCAATTGCTTGCTGTGGCCCTTGGCGGTTTTGCGATACCAGCGGCTGCCGTCCGCGCCGGGGCTGACGGTGAAGCCTTTCAGTTTTTCAATGTCCACCAGCTGGCTGGCCAGGATCCAGGAGCCGTCGAAGCCCACGTCGCTCCATTCGCGCTGCCCCACTTGCACCAGCAGCCGCTGTTGCGGCAGGGCGAACTCCAGCCGCGGCTGGCCTTTGGCGTCCAGCCAGACGTGGCGGCTGGCGGCGGCGTAGTCGATGTGGTCGTGGCCGTCCTCATGGCCGTGGCCGTCGTCGTGATCGTGGTCGTCGGCGGGGGCGTTCAGCCGTTCGCGCCAGACGTGCTTGCCCTGGCGGGTCAGTTTTTCCCGATAGCGTATGGTTTTTTCCACGCCGTCCTTGCCGATGGTGACGGTTTCATAGCGGATGGTGGCCACCAGATCCGGCGCGGCGGCGCGCAGCGCCGGGGACAGGGCCAGCAGGGCCAGCGGCAGCAGGATTTTCATCGCGGTCTTTCTTCGTGCGTAAAAGTAGGCTTGCCCGTGGGCAAGCCGAATGGGGTGCATCCGGGACGGCCGCGCCGGGCCTGTAGCGGCGCCGGCGCGGGGGTTTAGAGCCTGTTTACGATTTCGCGAGCTAGAGCGAGACAAGGCGAAAACGAGTGAAAAAGCGGAATGTACACGTGGTACATGAGCATTTTGAGCTGGTACTCACCGTGCAACGCTTCACGACGCGCAGCAGATCGTAAACAGGTTCTTACAGGCCCAGCGCGCTTTTCACCAGGCCGAACACCTTGGTGTTGTCCATCACGCCCTTGAAGCCCTTGGAGCCGGCGCCGCCGGACATCAGCATCACGTCGCCGCCGCCGTGGGTTTCGCTGGACAGGCGGATGCCGGTTTCCTGCTGGTAGTCGTCGCCCATCGCGGTGGCGGAGTCCACCGACACGCGGCTGGCCTTGCGGTTGGGGCCGTTGCCGAACACCAGCGCGGTGTAAGTGGCGCCGTCCGCGTCCTTGGATTCCTTGCCGTCGGCGTAGCCGCGCACGATGTCGTGGATGGGGTTGCCGCGCTTGGCGTAGCCGTTGATGGTCATGGTGTGGTCATGGTCCGCGGTGACCACGATCAGGGTGTTGTTCAGGTCCACCTTGGCCAGCGCGGTCTTGATGGCGTTGTCGAAGGCGATGGTGTCTTCCAGCGCGCGCTTGGCGTTGGTGCCGTGCAGCGCGTGGTCGATGCGGCCGCCTTCCACCATCAGCACATAGCCGTTGCCGTTGCGGGACAGGGTGTCGATGGCCTTGGCGGTCATGTCGGCCAGGCTGGGCTGGTTCAGGCTGTTCTTCACCCGGTCCAGCTCATAGTCCATGTGGTCCTTGTTGAAGATGCCCAGCAGTTTGTTGCCGGACTGCGGGTTGAAGGCGGCCAGCTCGCTGCCGCTGCTCACCAGGGTGTAGCCCTTGGCCTGCATTTCGGTCAGCAGATTGCGGCCGTCCGGGCGCTTGCCGCCGGAGGCGGTGGGCAGGAAGAATTTGCCGCCGCCGCCCATCAGCACGTCCAGGCCGGCGCCCAGCTTGGCGTTGTAGCCGACGCCGCCCGGCGCCGCCTGGGCGGCGATGTCGGATTCGGCGTCGCGGTGGCAGACGTGGGAGTAAGTGGCGGCCGGGGTGGCGTGGGTGACGCGGGTGGTGGTCACCGCGCCGATGGCCTTGCCCTTGGCCTTGGCCAGTTCCAGCAGGGTGGTCGCCGGCTGGCCGTTGCCGCTGCCGCAATTGCCGGTGCCGTTGCTATTGGGGTCGATGGCGCGGGTGTCGGCGGACATGGAGATGACTTCGTTGTTCATCTTCACGCCGGTCATATAGGCGGACATGGACGGCGCGCTGTCGGTGGTTTGCGCGTCGTTGGAGAAGGTCTTGACGCGGGCGGTGCGGGACAGCTGTTCCATGTTCAGCTTGCCGGCTTCGCCGTATTTGTAGATGCGCGAGGCGGTGACGGTGGTGGGGCCCATGCCGTCGCCCAGGAAGAAGATCACGTTCTTGGCTTCGCCCGCGGCCTGGGCCGGCAGCGCGTGCAGGGCGGCGGCCAGCGCGGCGACGCTGAGCAGCGGTTTCATCATCGGTTTCATTGCGGTTCTCTTGTATGGGTTTGTGTAGCGTTTGGGGGCGGCGGCTCAGAACCTGTTTACGGTCTGCTGCGCGTCAGCGATACGGCGTTGAAAATGTCTTCAAAATGCTCGTGTACCGTGTGTACACTCCGCTTTTTCAGCCGCTTTCGCCTTGTCTCGCCCTTGCTCGCGAGATCGTAAACAGGGTCTCAGAGCGCGGCCGCTTTCTTCACCAGGCCAAACACGTCGATGTTTTCCAGGAAGCCGTGGAAGGCGTCCGAACCCTGGCCGATGGCGCCGATGTAAACATCGGTGCCGCCGTGGGTTTCGCCGCCGGCCGGCATGCGCACCGCCGCTTCCTGGTGGTAGTCGTTGGCGGACACCACGGCGTCGGTCAGCGCGGCGGCGGCGTTGCGGTTGCCGTTGACGCGGTTTTCGCCGTTGCCGAAACCGATGATGGAATAGGGCATGCCGTCGGCGTCGGTGGCCAGGCTGCCGTTGCTGTAGTTCTTCACCAGGCCCAGCACGCCGGGGTTGCCGGCCGTGGTCTTGCCGGTGCGCTGGGCGTAGCCGTTGAGCACCAGGGTGTGGTCGTGGTCCGCGGTCACCACGATCAGGGTGTTTTTCAGGTCCGGATCGCGCTGTTTCATCGCATCGATGGCGGTCTTGATCGCCTGATCGAAGGCCACGGTGTCCTGCAGCGCTTTCTTGGCGGTGGTTTCATGCAGCGCGTGGTCGATGCGGCCGCCTTCCACCATCAGGAAGAAGCCTTGCTTGTCCTTGCGGTCCGCCAGCATGGAGATGGCCTTGGCGGTCATCTCGGCCAGGCTGGGTTCCTTGGAGGCGTCGCGGTCCAGGTCGTAGCTCATGTGGCTGCTGGTGAATAGGCCCACGGCGCGGGTGGTCTTGGCCGGGTCCAGCGCGTTGAAGCCGGTTTTGTCCGCGGTGTAGCCGTAGCCCTTGGCTTTGAGCTCCGCCACCAGATCGCGGCCGTCGGCGCGCTTGCCGCCGGCGGCCTTGGGCAGGAAGAACTGGCGGCCGCCGCCGAAGACCACATCCACGCCGTCTTGCAGCTTGGCGTTGAACAGCGCGCCGCCCGGCACCAATTGGGCGGCGATGTCGGATTCGGCGTCGCGGTGGCAAACGTGGGAGTAAGTGGCCGCCGGGGTGGCGTGGGTGACGCGGGTGGTGGTGACCACGCCGGTGGCCTTGCCGCCGGCCTTGGCCAGCTCCAGCAGGGTGCTGACCGGCTGGCCGTTGCCGCTGCCGCAGTTGGAGGTGAAGTCCGCGGTGGGGGATTTGGCCTGGGTGTCGGTGGACATGGAGATGACTTCGTTGTTCATCTTCACGCCGGTCATGTAGGCGGACATGGACGGCGCGCTGTCGGTGACTTGGGCGTCGTTGGAGAAGGTTTTGACAAAGCCGCTCTCCGGCAGCGTGTCCATGGTCAGCTCGCCGTCTTCGCCCACGGAGTAGATGCGGGCGGCGGTGGTGGTGTTGATGCCCATGCCGTCGCCCAGGAAGAAGATCACGTTCTTGGCGGCGGGACGGAGGCCCTGGTTGTTGTTGGCGGAGCCGCTGGCGGTGCCGCCGCTGCTGCCGCAGGCGGCCAGGCCGATGGCGGCCGTCACGGCCAGGGTCAGGCTGAGGATGCGCATGATGTTATGTTCCGGGCATGAAAAAAACCGGCACAGCATAGTGGGCGCATGTTTCGGCCAGGAGAGGGTTTGATGAAGATTTTGTTGCGGGGTCAACCGGCGAGGCGGGGCCGGCGTTGGCGGGGCGCGCTTAGAACCTGTTTACGATCTGCTGCGCGTCGTGGAGCCTTACACGGTGAGCACACCTTCGAAATGCTCATGTAGCATTTGTACATTCCGCTTTCTCAGCCGTTTTCGCCTTGTCTCGCTTTAGCTCGCGAGATCGTAAACAGGTTCTTAGCGCCGGTCGGCGCACAGCGGCAGCAGCCGCTGATAGGCGGCGTTGATGTCCTTGCTCTTGCGTTCCGCCAGTTCGCGCAGCTCCAGGCCCAGAGCGCTGACCTTGTCCGGATGGTATTCCGCCATCCGCGCCCGATAAGCGGCTTTCAGTTCTTCCGCGGAGCAGGGCCAGGCGACTTGCAGCACCTGGCAGGCGCGCTCGGTCTCGGAGACGGCGCCGGACGGCGGGGCGTCCGGCCGCGTCGGGCTCAGCGCCCGGCGGATCAGCCAGTAGGCCAGCAGGGCAAACAACAGCAGCGCAATCAATCGCATCGACACGGTTCCTTGGCAGAGGGCCGCCCGCGCTTGCGGACGGAATAGCAATATGGAGCGGCTGGCCGGACGCTGGTTCCCGGCGCGGGGCCGCGGTGGGTGAACTATGCCGCCGGCGGGCGGTCCCACCCGGCCCGGTTATGTTCTTTAATTTAGAGCCGCCTGCCGATCCGGGGAGGAGGCGGCCCGCAAGGAAGCGTATGAGTTCCACCATCCGTCCGGCCGTCCGCGGCGACATCGCCGCGCTGTTCGACATCCGCACCAGCGTCCGGCAAAACCACCTTTCCATCGAGCAACTGGCCGACCTGGGCATCACGCCCGAGACCATCGCCGAAACCATCGCCGCCGCGCCCTGCGCCTGGATCGCGGAGCAGGACGGCCAGCCGGCCGGCTTCGCCATGGCGGACCTGGACGCCGGCGAAGTGTTCGCCTTGTTCATCAAGCCGGCGTTCGAGGGCCTGGGCCTGGGCCGGCAACTGCTGAGCCAGGCCGAGGCCGCGCTGTTTCAACGCCATCCGGTGATCCGGCTGACGACCGACGGCGACGCGGCCATCCGCGCCAACGGCTTTTATCAGCGCCAGGGCTGGCGGCAGGCCGGCCCGGCCGAGGGCGGGGACCTGTTGTACGAAAAGCGGCGCGAGGGCTGAGCGAGGCGCGCCTCCGGCGACGAGACTGAAGAGGCCGGGGGCGTGCCGGATACGCGCGTTCCCGGGCGTCCGGAGGCGCGTGGCGGGCAGGTAAAGAGGGAGCGCTTCTTCTTTAAGCGCATAAGCATAAGCCAATATGCCACTACAGCCGCGCCGGCTTTTATATTATGATGCCGGCTCTGCGTTGTTTGCCGCCCCTGTCCGCATTACCCAGTTCCCTGCTTCATGCCAAGACGCCGCGTTTCGCGCGCCGTCGTCGTCGACTGTTTCCGGGTGGCCGCGCCAAGTCATAGATGATAGCCGTCCTGGAGTTTTGAATGAGTTTCGCCACCTTATTGCTGTACATCGTCGCCGTCAGCGCCGTGATGATCACCCCCGGTCCGTCCATGCTGCTGGCGCTCAACAACGGCGCCAGCCACGGCATGCGCATCGCCAGCTACGGCTTTGCCGGCGCGGTGCTGTCCGATCTGCTGCTGATCGCCGCCGTGGGCTGCGGCCTGGGTGCCTTGCTGCAAGCGTCGGAACAACTGTTTTCCATCGTCAAATGGGGCGGCGCCGCCTATCTGGTCTACCTGGCCTGGATGATGTGGCGCGCGCCCACCCAGGCGCTGGCCGCCAGCGCCCAGAGCGGCGAGGCCAGCGGCCGCGGCACGTTTTTGCGTTCCCTGGTGGTGGGCCTGTCCAACCCCAAGGGCCTGCTGTTCTTCACCGCCTTCCTGCCGCAGTTCATCCGCCAGGATCAGCCGGCGGTGCCGCAATACATGATTCTGGCCGTGGTCACCGCCAGCGTGGACTGCGTGATGATGTTCATCTACGCCTACGGCGGCCGCCACGCGATGCGCACCTTCTCCGCCCGCGTGATGGGCTGGATCAACCGCAGCTGCGCCGGCATGCTGGCGGTGCTGGCCATCGGCCTCAGCCTGTACCGCCGCAGCGATATGAGCTGAGCGCGCCGCTTTGCCGCCACGGAAAACCCGCCGAATCCGGCGGGTTTTTTTATGTGGGCCTATCGCCGGGCGCGACAAAAAGCCGCCCCTGGGGGCGGCAAGAGGACATCGATAGATACAAAGGAGGGGAGGACTTGTTCCTGAACCCTCCGGCCAATATATCCGCCGCCGTGACAGCGGGATGAGGGCTCAACGCAGCGGCGAGGCGGCCGACGCCGGCGCCCGACGGCGCGCGGCGGGTTCGGCGGCGTCCCGGTACACCCGCACATAGTCCACCACCATCTCCTGCGGCCAGCGCGTGGACGCGTCCGGCGCGCCGGCCCAATCCCCGCCCACCGCGAGATTCAGCACGATGAAGGCCGGTTCTTGCAAGGCGCTCCAGCCGTCGCCGCCGTCGGTTTTCATCGTCACCGTCTGATAGAGTCGGCCGTCGACGAAGTAGCGGATCGCCGCCGGCGACCACTCCACGGCGAAATCGTGGAAACGGTCGTTGAACCAGCCCAGATCCGGCGTGACATAGGAGGCCGACGCCGTTTGCACCGTCCCGGCCGGCGCGCCGGGCTTGGGCCGGTGCGCGCTGCCCCAGACGGTGGCGTTTTCCGCGCCGGCCTCGCTGCCCACCATTTCCAGGATGTCGATCTCGCCGTAATGCGCGGGCTGATCCCAGCGCTGGTTCAGCATCCAGAACGCCGGAAACATGCCCTGGCCGTAAGGCAGCTTGATGCGCGCCTCGATCCGGCCGTAGCGCCAGGCGGCCTGGCTGCGCAGGCGCGCCGAGGTATAGTCGCGGCCGCCGTAAGCCTGCCGCCGCGCGGCGATATGCAGCGCGCCGTCGCGCACGGCCACATTGTCTCCGGCGGTGTAGTACTGCAGCTCATGCAGGCCCCACGGGCCGGGGCCGGATTCCAGCCGCCATTTGGCGCCGTCCAGCGCCGCGCCGTTGAATTCGTCCTGCCACGCCAACTGCCAATTGGCCGCGGCTGCGCCGCCGCTCAGCAGCGCCGTAATCGCGGCGGCTGCCGCCATCTTGCTTTTCATCGCTCATCTCGCGCGAGTTTGTCGAGCGCCCAGCATAGCCGGAAGCGAGAGCGGCGCAGCGCGGCCGCGCTTGGCAGTTTTACCAAGCGCGGCCAGGCCCGCGGCTTAGAGCCTGTTCAACGCCGTATCGCTGAAGCGCGGCAGACATTGAACCGCTGCTTAGAGCCGCTAACAAAAGCTCGCAGAGAACCTGAGCCAAGGCGCGCCGACGCAGGCAGTACAAGTCGTACGACAAGGAGGCGCAACGCGGGATCAGGGGTTTTGTTAGCGGGTCTTAGAGCCTGTTCACGATCTCGCGAGCAAGAGCGAGACAAGGCAAAAACGAGCGAAAAAGCGGAATGTACACGTGGTACATGAGCATTTTGAGCTTGTTTTTAACGCGGTATCGCCGCAGCGCAGTAGATCGTGAACAGGTTCTTAGGAGCAATTCGAGTTCAGGCTGGGATAGGCGGTATTCAGGATCCACTTGCCCTTGCTGTTCTTGGCGTAGCGGAATGACAGGAAAATGGGCTGCCCTGCGGGAAACGGGGTGGACAGGGTGCAGACTCCGGCCGCGTTCACCTCCTTGCAAGTGCTGGGCAGCGCGCCGGGCCAGCCCTTGGGATAGAGGGTGCCCTCCGGCACGCAATCGGACTCCGCCGCCCGGGTGCCGCATATGGCCGGTTTGGGGCCTTTGGGCCCGGGATAACCCTGCCAGGTGGTGAAGGCGGCCTTGAACTGGTCCCAGCTGTCGAACTGCGATTTGCCCGCCTGGGTGGGCTGGCCGTGGATATGGATGCTGACATGGCCTTCCATCGCGGTGTTGTCCGCCATGGATTTGACGCTGGCGTTCACATCCGGGGTGACGCGGCAATCCGCCGCCTGAACCGGCGCAGCGGACAACAGGCATAGGGTTAGCGCTGTCAGCGCGGCGCCGGAACAGATTGGGAGGAGGCGATTGGACATGAGGGAATCCTGAAAACGTCGGGCGCGCAGGCCCGATGGGGTTTTTTAAAAGCGGGCGGCTGTAAGTTATTGCGCCAACAGGGCATGACGCGATTTATCGTTGAAGATTAATGCAAAAGGCATTAATGATGCCTGCGCTTTGGGACAGGTGGCGGGCGAGCGCTGTGCGCCGAAGCCTGGCTGAGGAGGCGTCCGGCGTCGGTGGCGCGGCCTTGAGAACGACTTCCGCGCGGGGCGGTGAGGGAGAGGAGTGCTTGGGCGATATTCCGGGGCGGCTGAGGCCGGCCATGCGCCAAGCCGCCGTCTCAGCCGCAAGGCCCCGCCTCGGCCCGGCTTGCCGGGAAGGGCGTCCTACTGGCGGCTCCGCTCCCAGGCGGCCTGGGTTTCCAGGAACAAGCCGTGCAGCCGGTATTTGTCCCAGATGAAGGCCGTTTCCTTGGCGAACAAGCCGGCGCGCAAAGCCTGCCTGAGCTTGGCCAGAATCGCCGGCGGCGTGTCCGGATGGCAGATCAGCCAGCGCTCGGCCGGCGTCAGCGCCAGCGCCTTGCGCGGTGGCGGGCCGTCCTCCGGCGCGGGCGGGGTGTCGCTGACGAAGACCTCCAGCCGCTTGGCCGCCAGCATTTTGAAACCCAGCGCCGGTTTGGCGATGGGGATGTAGCTCAGTTGGGCGGAACTGAGCAGATCGCGCGCTTCCGCGATGTCCACCGTGCCCAGGGTCATGCCCTGCATATCGCGCAGATTCTTGAACGGCGCCGCGTTGCCGCGGGCCACGTAGGCCTGCAAGACCACCGGCGAGATGGCGGCCACATAGCTGACGGTTTCCGCCTTGCCCTGGTCGAAGTTCACATCCAGCGCGCAGGTGTTCTTCTCCGCGGCGGCCAGGAAATACGCGCGCTTGGCCGGCACGCCTTTCAGCGCCACCTCCAGCCCGGCCTTGGCCGTCAGGTAGCGGAAAGCGTCGGCGTAGGGGCCGCCGAGGCCGTCTCGGGCCGGCGTCAGATAGGGCGGATGCGCGTCCGCCACCACGGTCAGCAGCGGCTGGGCCTGGGCCAGGCAGGCGGCGCCGGCCAGCGCCGCCGCCAGCTGTCTGAACGCGGGCGGCGGGCTCAAGACTTCACCAGATCCACCGGCGTGCGCACAATGCTCTGCATCTCGCTTTGCGTCAGCCGCTTGTTGAAGGATTCCAGCCCCAGGCGGATGGCGTACTCCGCCTGCAAGGCCGGGTGCTGGTCCGCGGTGGCGTAAATGCGCTTGGACGCCAGCAGCGCGGCCATCTCCGGGATATTGTCGTAGCCGCCGATCAAGACCTTGCCGTCCCGCTTCAATTCCGTCACCGCCTGCGCCGCGCCAATCGCCATATTGTCGTTGCCGCACAAGAGCGCGGCCAGGTCCGGCGTCTGTTTCATCAGCTTCAGCGCCGCCGCCCGGCCGGCGTCCCGCTCCCAATCGCCCCAGGCGAGGGCGGCCAGCGTCATATTGGCGCTGGCTATCGCCTCCCGGTAACCGTCGCTGCGCGCCTTGGCGTTGATGGAGCCGGGCAGGCCCTCGATGATGGCCGCCTTGCTGCGCGGCTTCAAGGCCCGCAGCACATAGTCACCCACCGCGCGCGCGCCGCTAAAATTGCTGGGGCCGACAAAGGGAATGTTGACGCCGTGGCTGGCCAGCGCCCGGTCGTCCAGCTTGTTGTCCAGATTGATCACCAACAGGCCGCTTTGCACCGCCTTGATCAGCGCCGGGATGATGGCGCGGGAGTCCGCCGGCGTGATCAGCAGAATCTGCTCGCGGCGGGCGATGCAGGCTTCAACGATCTTGATCTGCCCGGCCAGGTCGGTCTCCCCCTGCACCCCGTCTATCGTCAGCTGATAGTCGCCGTTGTGCTGCGCGTGGTGCCTGCGCGCGCCGGCCGTCATCACGCTGAAGAAAGGGTTTCTCAGTGATTTGAGCACCAGGGTCACCGCGGGCTTCGTCGCGGCCGCCGCCAGCCGGGGCCAGGCCAGCAGGCCCAGAGATGCCAGTAAAAACGCGCGCCGCCGCATGGAGCTCCCCCGCCTGTCGAATGAATGCGCCGGCAAGCCGCCGGCCAGGCCCGGCCGCGCGGCCAGGCTCAAGGATATGGCTTCTTTATAGAGCACAGCGGGGAGGGCGGCAGGAGCGGACTATCCATGCGTTTGAGGGGTTTGGCCTCACCCTCGTCATCGATGGGCGTCGTCATGATGGGGGCAGGCCAAGCTCTGCCGCAGCGGCGGCTGTTATGGAAACATGGCCGTAAAGGACGCTTGGCGGGGGCGTGTGGAGTGGCGCTTGAGTGTTTACCCTAATCCCTGCAAAATCTAGCACCTACTCTCTAACAATTAATACATTCCGCCGATGAACATTTCTCTTTCCCTCGCGCTGCGCGCCTGCGCCGCGTTGTGCTTGTCATGGCCCGCCGTCGCGCCGGCCAAGTCCTTGCCGGTTCAGCCCGTCTCCACCGTGGTCGCCGACTATCTGCAACAGGCCAAGGCCAGTCAGCAGCCGGCCGAGCTGCTCAGCTCGGTGGTGGAAGACGGGGTGGAGGTGCGCATGTACCGGATGGTGTCGCAGCAATGGCCGGGAGCCGGCAGCGGCATTGGGAGCAATGCGCCGCTGTGGGAGCAGCAGTACAAGCTGGTCCTGCCCTTGACGCGCAAGCCGGGCGCGCCGGTGCTGCTGTACGTCAACGGCGGCAGCAATCACGCGCAGCCGCCCAAACTGCCGGACCGCTTGCCGGCGGAAGCGCTGGCGCGCGATCTGGGCGTGCCGGTGGCCGAGCTGTATTTCGTGCCGAACCAGGATTTGCAATTGGACGAGCAGCCGGCCGGCCGCGAGGACGCGCTGGTGGCCTATACCTGGCGCAAAACGGTGGATCAGCCGCAGGCGGAGCGTTTCAGCTCCCTGCATCTGCCGATGACGCAGGCGGTGAGCGCGACGATGGACGCCTTGCAGCGCAGCCTGCCGGGCAGCGAGCGTTTCGTGGTGGCCGGCGCGTCCAAGCGCGGCTGGGCCGCTTGGCTGGCCGGTCTGAACGATAAGCGGGTGAGCGCCATCGTGCCGGTGGTGGCGGATTTCTGGAACGTGCGCGTCAACTTCACCCACGTCTACAACAGCTACGGCCAGCAGTGGCCGGCGGCGCTGCGCGATTATCAGCGCAACGGCATCACCGAGGATGTGCTGCAGGGAGGGCCGGGTTTGGACGCCTTGTTGCGCTTCGAGGACGTGGTCAATTACCGCGCCGGCATGGCGCGTTTGAGCAAGTATATGATTTCCGCTTCCGGCGACGACTTCGCAGTGCCGGATTCCGCCTGGAGCTATCTGCCGGATTTCGCCGGCCCCACCCAGCTGCGCTATCTGCCCAATCAGTCGCACTATGTGAAGGGCGATCAGATCGGCAAGGCCTTGCGTCAGTTCATGCGCCGCTGGCTGGCCGGCAAGCCGATGCCGCGGGCGCAGGTGGACGCGGACCCGGCCAGCGGCCGGCTGCGCGTTAGCGTGGCGGAGCGCGAGGCGGGCAAGGCGACGCTGTGGCTGGCGCATAACCCCGCGAGCCGGGATTTCCGCTTCAATTCCGGCATCCGTTATCAGCCCAAGGCGATTGAAGGCCAGTGCCGCCGCGGCAACTGCCGCTTCGAGTTCAAGCCGGACGCCTCGCTGCCGGGCTGGCAGGCTTATTTCATCGAGTTCGAGGGCCAGGATTTCGCCTGGAGCACGCCGCCCTTGGTGTGGCCGCACGCCTATCCCAACGGCGAGCCGGTGCCGTTTGGCGCGCCGCGTTTGCAACTGGGGCGCTGATCGCGCTTGGGCGGGCGGTTTGGCCGCCTGCGCCAGATCTCGAAGCCGGCTGAGCCGGCTTTTATTTTTCTCATGCTTTGTATTTTTTAGTCCAATCTGGATTTTTTTGTTTACATTTTGGATTTCAAGGTCTACTCTGGATTAATTGATCCAACACGAGTGCCGCCATGCTGTCCCGTTACCAGTCCATCGCCGACGCCATCGCCACCTTGTTCTATCCCTATGCCGAAGTGGTGCTGCACGACCTGGCCACCCAGTCCGTGGCCTATATCGCCAACAATTTCTCCAAGCGCGAGCTGGGCGACGATTCCGGCCTGGACGAACTGGAAAACACGCCGGACGCGACGGTGATCGGTCCTTACGAAAAACTGAACTGGGACGGCCGCAAGCTGCGTTCCATCAGCGTGGTGCTGCGCGACGACGCCGGAGTCGTGCTCGGCATGATGTGCGTGAACCTGGACATCTCGGTGTTCGAGGGCGCGCGGGCGGCGCTGGACCTGTTCCTGTCCGGCAGCAAGCTGGTGGCGCAGCCGGCCTTGTTGTTCGAGGACGACTGGCAGGAGCGCATCAACCGTTTCATTCACGGCTGGCTGCAACAGCGTCAGCTGAGCCTGTCCATTCTCAACCGCGAGCACAAGCGCGAGCTGGTGGAGGCGCTGCTGCACGAGGGCGCGTTTCGCGGCAAGAACGCCGCCAACTACGTGGCCAATGTGCTGGGCATGGGCCGCGCCACGGTTTTCAAGCATTTGAAAGAGCTGAAGGAGCAAGCATGACACTGGATTCCCTGTTCGACGCCATCGCCGCAGCCCACCAGGCCATCCGCCCGCAGGCGCGGGTCACGCCGCTGGAGCACAGCCCGGCCTTGTCCGCCCTGACCGGCTGCGAGGTGTATCTGAAGTGCGAGCATCTGCAGCGCACCGGCTCCTTCAAATTCCGCGGCGCCAGCAACAAGCTGCGGCTGCTGGACCCGGCGGCGCGGCGGGAAGGGGTGATCGCCGCGTCCACCGGCAACCACGGCCAGGCGGTGGCCTTGGCCGGCGGCCTGTTGCAAGTGCCGGTGACGGTGTACGCGCCGGCGTCCGCCGCCGCGGTGAAGCTGGACGCCATCCGCGCGCTGGGGGCGGAGCTCAAGCTGGTGGACGGCGGCGCGCTGGAGGCGGAACTGAGCGCCGGCGAGGCGGCGCGGCGGGCGGGTCTGCCCTTTGTGTCGCCGTACAACGATCTGGACGTGGTGGCCGGCCAGGGCACGGTGGGCATGGAACTGGCCGAGCAGTGCCCGGAGCTGGACGCGGTCTTTGTCTCCGTGGGCGGCGGCGGCCTGATTTCCGGCATCGGCGCGGCCTTGCGGCGCCTGGCGCCCGGCGCGGAACTGGTGGGCTGCTGGCCGGAGGCGGCGGCTACCATGCACGCCAGCCTGCAAGCCGGCCGCATCGTCGAGGTGGACGAGGGCGACACCCTGTCCGACGGCACCGCCGGCGGGGTGGAGCCGGGCGCGGTGACTTTCGAGCTGTGCCAGGCCTTGATCCGCCATTGCGCGCTGGTCAGCGAGGCGGAGATCCGCGCGGCGCTGCGCTTGCTGGCCCAAAGCGAGCGCTGGATGACGGAGGGCGCGGCGGGCGTGGCGCTGGCCGGCCTGTTGCGGCAGGCGCCGCGCTACCAGGGCAAAAAGGTGGCGGTGGTGCTGTGCGGCCGCAACATCGTGCTGGATAAGTTTTTGAAGGCGGTGTCATGAAAACCTTCAACAAGGATGAAATCCTGGCGCGGCTGGATCTGGAGCGGGCGGAAGCGCTGCTGCGCCAGGGTTTCATCGCTTATTCCGCCGGCCGTGCGCAACTGCCGCCGGTGCAGCATTTCGCCTTTGCCGCGGCCAATGGCGATTGCTGCGTGAAATCCGGCTATGTGGAGGGCGAGAGCCTGTTCGCGGTCAAGGTGTCGTCCGGTTTCTACGACAATCCCAAGCGCGGCCTGCCCAGCAATCAGGGCCTGGTGCTGTGCTTCTGCGCCCGCACCGGCGCGCCGTTGGCGCTGTTGCGGGACGAGGGCTGGCTCACCGCCTGGCGCACCGCGCTGGCCGGCAGGCTGGCGGCGCGGGTCTTGGCCCCACGCCGGGTGGAGGCGATAGGCATTGTCGGCACCGGCTTGCAGGCGCGGCTGCAATTGCGCGCCTTGCAGGCGGTGACGCCATGCCGGGAGACGTGGGTGTGGGGGCGTTCCGAGACCGAGCTGGCGGCCTTCGCCGCCGAGTTCGAAGCCGAGGGCTACCGTGTGCGGACCACGCTGGACGCGGAGCCGCTGGCGCGCGCCTGCCGGCTGATCGTCACCTGCACGCCGTCCGCCAGGCCCATTCTGCGGGCCGGCTGGCTGCGGCCCGGCAGCCATGTCACCGCGGTGGGCGCGGACGCCGCCGGCAAGCAGGAACTGGAGACGGAATGGGTGGCCGCCGCGGACCGCATCGTGGTGGACTCCGTCGCGCAGTGCGCGGCTTACGGCGAGGTGTCGCACGCGCTGGCCGCCGGCCTGCTGGAGCGCGAACGCTTGACGGAGCTGGGGCGGGTGCTGGCCGGCGAGCAGGCGGGCCGGCAAAGCGAGGACGAGATCACGCTGGCGGACCTGACCGGACTGGCGGTGCAGGACGCGCAGATCGCCAAATGCGTGCTGGAGGCTCAGGCCTGAGACGCGCTTGACCGTCAAGGGGTTCTCAGAGTCTGTTCAACGTCTCGCGAGCAAGGGCGAGACAAGGCGAAAACGGCTGAGAAAGCGGAATGTACTCTTGGCACATGAGCATTTCGAAGCCGTGCTCACCGTGGGGCGTCTCACGAAACGCAGCAGATCGTAAACAGGTTCTCAGGCCGCGTGCGGGAAACCGTGCACCGGCCGCAAGGGCGGCCGGGCGTGGCCGCCCTGTTTTTGCGCCGCCATCAGAAAGCGGGTGTAGTTTTCCTTGCCCACCTGGCGGAAGTTGAATTTGACGGTGTCGGCAGAGAGCGCGGCGCCGTCCTTGGCCTGCAAGCGGGCGACGATGTCGGCGACCACATTGTCCGCCTGCTGGCGCAGCGCCGAGCCCGCTTCTTTTTTCAGCATCTCGTTGAGGGTGACGATGGCGGGCGCGTCCGCCAGCCCCATGGCGGACAGGGCGGCGGCGTGTTGGCCGAAGTGCCGCCAGACGATGGCCTGGGAGCCCAGCCGCAACACGAATTTGAACGGAAAGCCGGTGCGGATGGAGAGCAGCACCGGGTCTATGCACACCAATTGTTCTATCGAGTTGACGCCCTCGGCCGCCAGCGCGGCGGAAATATTGGCGGTCACGCCTTCCAGCTGGATCAGTTGGTCGTTTTCCTGCGGCTGTTCCTTGGCGTTCAGGTTCAGCGCCACCAGCCGGCGCAGCAGCTTGAACAGGGAGTCCATCGGAAAGGCGCCGACGGCGAAGGCGGCCACGGTCTGCGCGGCGGAGACGGTTTCGGAGTCGCCGGCGGCGCTGACGGCCGCGCCGATGGGAATGGCCAGCATCATGCGCAGCGCGTACCAGTACACGTCCGCCACATTGAGGCTGCGCTTGCGCACGCTCAGCACCATATCGCTGACCACGAACAGATAGGCGCCGGCGATGGCGGCGCAGACGATCTGGGTGCCGAAGGGCAGGGCCAGCTGCCCGTTGACGGCGAGCAGGTAGAGCACGCTCATGCACAGCGTGGCGATCAGCATCAGCATCATGGGCGTGAGAAAGGCGGCGCGGCCGTAGTGCTCGCGGTAGATCTGCTCGAACAATTGCTCGGCGGCGGCCTCCACCTCCTCGTTTTCCGGCAGCGGCCAGGCGTTCAGTTGCGGATGTTTGTCGGTGCGCGGCTGCCAGAACTGGCGCAGATAATAGATCAGCGCGCCGTTGTTGAGCCGGTTGCGGAATTCCTCGTAGCGGGCGCCCCAGCCTATGACCAGGAAGCGGATCATCGGCGCGGCCGCCAGCGCGGTGGTCAGCAGGCCCAGCGCGAAATGACTGGCGTGCTGCGGGCGGGAAAAAGGCTGCGCCATCAGCAGCGACAGCCCGTACAGCGCGGCGATGTCCAGCAGCAACAGGCCTGCCCACAAGCCGTGATATTTCAGGTTTTTCATGATGGCCTCGCTGATTGGCGGCGTGGCTACCATGGTAGTTCTCCAGCGTAAAATCGCACTCCGTACGAATAACTAGCGCGCCGACCGGTGGCTACCTTATCAAAAGTAGTGTTGAATCATTGATGTCCGGCCCCTAGCATCGGCTTCGCGTTTGATTGGCACGCCAATGGCGCGGACTGGACGACGGGCGCCGACGCGCGTGCTCGCCAGACGCTTTCCTTGCCGCCGCTTGCCATCCTCCAGCCGACGTTCACGAACGGAGCCAGACATGCCGGACATCATCGATTTGAGAAGCGATACCCTGACGCGGGTCAGCAAGAGCGACGTGGAGACGCTGGATTTCGCCAAGATCGGCGACGACTGCTACGGCGAAGACCGCTATGTGCGCGAGCTGGAAGCCTACTGCGCGGACTTGTTCGGCAAGGAAGCGGCCTTGTTCATGCCCTCAGGCACCATGAGCAATCAAGTGGGGCTGCGCTGCCTGGCCGGGCCCGGCGACGAGATCGTCACCGAGGTGGGCTACCACATCAATTTCTTCGAATCCTCCGCCGTCAGCGCCAATAGCGGCCTGGTGCTGAATCCCTACCACAGCGCGGACGGCATCCTCACCGCCGACGACGCGCGCCGGGCCATTCACGCCAAGGCGCGCTGGTCCAGCCTGTACGCGGAGCCCAAGGCGGTGGCGATAGAAAGCAGCATCAACACCTACGGCGGCATCGTCTATCCGGCGGCGGAAATGCTGCGCATGCGCGCGCTGTGCGACGAAATGGGGCTGAGCCTGTACCTGGACGGCGCGCGGGTGCTCAACGCTTGCAGCCATCTGGACCTGTCGCCGGCGCGTTACTTGGGGCCGGCGGACATGCTGAATTTCTGCTTCTCCAAGGGCGTGGGCGCGCCCTTCGGCTCCATCCTGGCCGGCCCGGCCCGCAAGATAGAGGCGGCCAAGGTCTTCCGCAAATGGTACGGCGGCTGCCTGCACCAATCCGGCCTGATGGCCGGCATCGCGCTGGACAAGATGCGGCGCTGGCAGCAGGTGACGCAGGAAGACAATGACAAGGCCCGCATCCTGGGCGACAAATTGAGCGCGGCGGCGCGGCTGAAGTACCCGGTGGAGACCAATATGGTGTTCATCGAAGCGGCGGACGCCAAGGCCATGGTGGCCAGGCTGGCGGAGCGGGGCGTGCTGGCGCTGGCCTGGAAACCGGATCTGGTGCGCTTCATCAGCAGCAGCCTGGTGACGCGCGGGCAGGTGGAGCGGGCGGCGGACATCATACGCGCCAGTCTCTGAAGCGCCGGTCTCCCATTCCGGACAATTTCTCACGATAGCGCGGAGCGCTGCCCGCTTTTTCCCGGCGCGGCCGTCGCTTATCGTGGTGGCTGTTTTGAAGCCAAAGGAAGCGATATGTCGAATGTGGAATGCGGCGTGCGGCCCAGCCGCCTGGAAGCGGGCCTGGACGCGCGGGTGGACGCGGTGCTGGAACAGGCGCTGAGCGAGCGGCGGCTGGTGGGGGCGGTGGTGTTGGTGGCCAAGGACGGCGCGCCGGCTTACCGCCGCGCGGCCGGCTGGGCGGACCGGGAGGCCGGCTTGCCGATGCGGGAGGACGCGCTGTTCCGGCTCGCTTCCGTCAGCAAGCCCATTGTTTCCACGGCGGCGATGGCGCTGGCGGCGCGGCGGCGGCTGGACCTGGACGAGGACATTGCCCGTTGGCTGCCGGAATTCCGGCCGCGGCTGGCGGACGGCGCGCCGGCGCGGATCACGCCGCGGCAGCTGCTCAGCCATACCGCCGGCCTGGGCTATCGCTTTTTCGAGGAGGACGGCGACGGTCCCTACGCCCGCGCCGGAGTGTCCGACGGCATGGACGCCGACGGCCTCACCCTGACGGAGAATCTGCGCCGCATCGCCAGCGTGCCGCTGCTGTATACGCCGGGCCAGTCCTGGGGCTATTCGCTGGCCACCGACGTGCTGGGCGCGCTGGTGGAGCGGGTGGCGGACCAGCCGCTGCCGCAGGCGGTGCGCCGCTGGGTCACAGCGCCGCTGGGCATGGACGACACCGATTTTCACGCGCTGGAGCCGGGCCGCCTGGCCGCGGTCTACGTCAACGGCGAGGCCGAACCGTGGCGGATGGAGCAGCCGGCGATTGTGGCGCCGTTCGAAGGCACGGTGGGCATACGCTTTGCGCCGCAGCGGGCGCTGGACGCCGGCGCCTATCCGTCCGGCGGCGCGGGCATGGTGGGCAGCGCCGACGATTTCCTGCGCCTGCTGGAGGCGCTGCGCCAGGGCGGCGCGCCCTTGCTGCCGCCGGAGTGGGTGGAGGAGATGGGGCGCAATCACACCGGAACGCTGGAACTGCCGGAAATGCCCGGCTTCGGTTTCGGCCTGGGCTTCTCGGTGCTGCGCGATCCGGCCGCCGCCGCCTCGCCGGAATCGCCCGGCACCTGGCGCTGGGGCGGTGCTTACGGCCACTCCTGGTTTGTGGACCGCGCGCGCGGCCTGAGCGTGGTGGCCTTCACCAATACCTTGTACGAAGGCATGTCCGGACGCTTCGTCGCCGATCTGCGCGACGCGGTCTACGGCGTGGAGCCCCTCTTGCAATAATTCAACCAAAAATGTAAATTTCAACAAATTGTTGAATTGTGGCGGCCCAAGCCCGGCAAGATTCGAGCTTGGGCCGCTGGCGTGAAGGGGAAACGATGTTGCAATTGGAGCGCTTGGCGCTGCGCGAATTTCGCGCCGAGGATTTGCCCAATGTGTTTTACGGGCTGTCGCACCCGGAAGTGATCAAGCATTACGGCATCCATTACGCCAGCGAGGAGGACTGCCGCGCGCAGATGCGCTGGTTCGACGACATCCGCGCCGACGGCAGCGGCCTGTGGCTGGCGCTGGAAACGCGGGAGGATGGGCGCTTCCTGGGCGCGGTGGGCATCAGCTCCTGGTCGGAACAGCACCATTGCGCCGAACTGGGCTATTGGCTGCTGCCGGAACACTGGGGCCGCGGCTATATGCGGGAAGCCCTGCGCGGTTTCCTGAGGCTGGCTTATCGCCGCTTCCCGCTCAACCGCGTCTACGCGCAAGTGGAAGTGGACAATCTGGGCTCCGGCAAACTGTTGCGTAGCGTCGGCTTTACCCTGGAGGGCGTCAGCCGCGAGTGCGAATGGAAGGACGGCCGCTATCTGTCGCTGGCCAATTACGCCTTGTTGCGCGCGGAGCATGAGGCGGAGGACGGCGGCGATGAGTGAGGCGGAACGCAAATACGTGGCGGTGATCCACAAGCGGCTGGAGCCGGGCCGGGCGATGAATGTGCTGGGCCATCTGGCGCTGGCCCTGGCCTGCCGGCTGCGGCGCGCGGATGCGGCGGCAAACCACGTGGACTATGTGGACGCCGACGGCGGCGTGCACCCGGCGATCTCGGCCGATCCCTTCATCGTGCTGCGCGCGGACAACTCCGCCAAGCTGGAGCGGCTGCGCCAGGCCGCCGCCGAGGCCGGCGTGGTCTGCGTCGACTTCACCGACACCATGGGCGAGGGCGGCAGCGCCGAACAACTGCGCCGCACCGCGGCCACCCCGGCCGCCGCGCTGGAATACTGGGGCGTGGCCTTGTGCGGCGACGAGGCGGCGCTGGGCGCGCTGACGCGCAAATTCAGTCTTTACCGTTGACGGGCGGCCGCATGGAAGACCCGAAACCGGCGGCCGATCCGGCCCAGGCGGAAAAACAGGCGGTGCTGCGCGCCTTGAGCGCCGCGGTCAAATTGGTGGGGGCCATGGTGGACGCGCACACCGAGGTGGTGCTGCATGATCTGAGCCGGCCGGAGCGCTCCGTCGTCGCCATCGAGAACGGCCATGTGTCCGGCCGCCGTCTAGGGGACGCCATCCTGGGCGGCCCGGCCGGCGACCGCGGCTTCGCCGCCATCGAACAGGCGATGCGTCAGGGCGGCGCGGAACCGGCGCTGGTGTCCGGCTACCACACCCTGAGCCGCGACGGCCGGCGGCTGCTGTCCGCCAGCGCCGTCTTCAAGACCGCCGCCGGCGAACCCTTCGCCGCGCTGTGCCTGAACAGCGACCGCAGCCAGCTGGAAGCGGCGCTGGCCTGCCTGCAGGCGCTGGTGGGCCGCGCGCCGCCGCCGCCTCCGGCCGCGCCGGAGCCGCCGGCCATGGACGAGGCGATGCAGGACATCATCGCCCAGGCGCTGGAGCGCGGCGGCAAGCCGCTGGCGCGGATGAAAAAGGCGGACAAGAAACAGGCGGTGGCGCAGATGCTGGAGCAGGGCCTGTTCATCGTCAAAGGCGGGGTGGAGCGCGCGGCGGAGGCGCTGGGCGTCAGCCGCTACACCGTCTACAACTATCTGGACGAAATCCGCGGCGATGCGCGGGAGGACAAGGCATGAAGATTCCCATCTACCAGGTGGACGCGTTCTGCGACGCGGTGTTCCACGGCAATCCGGCGGCGGTGTGCCCCTTGCCGGCCTGGCTGCCGGACGCCGCGCTGCAAGCCATCGCCATGGAAAACAATCTGTCCGAGACCGCCTTCCTGGTGGCGGACGGCGAACGAATGGCGCTGCGCTGGTTCACGCCGACCACCGAGGTGGATTTGTGCGGCCACGCCACGCTGGCCAGCGCCTGGGTCTTGTTCCATGAGCTGGGCTGGCGCGGCGAACGCATCGTCTTCCAGACCCGCAGCGGCGAATTGACGGCGCGGCGTGACGGCGAGCGCATCGAACTGCGCTTCCCCGCAGTGACGCCGCGCCCCTGCGCCGAGCCGCCCGGCCTGCTGGCGGCGCTGGGCCTGGACGCCGGCCAGGTGCTGGCCGCCGACGACTACATCGTGGTGCTGGACGACGCGGCGAGGCTGGCGGCGCTGCGGCCGGACTTCCAGCGGCTGCGCGGCTTGCCCAAGCGCGGGGTGGCGGTGACCGCGCGCGGCGCGGACTGCGATTTCGTCAGCCGCTGGTTCGGCCCCGGCGTCGGCGTCGACGAAGACCCGGTCACCGGCTCGGCCCACTGCTGGCTGGCGCCGTACTGGGCCGGCGTGCTGGGCAAGACCCGCTTGCAGGCGCGCCAGGGCGGCGCGCGCCGCGGCAGCCTGGAGTGCCGGGTGGAAGGCGCGGAAGTGGCTTTGCTGGGGCAGGCGAGCTTGTATCTGAGGGGCGAGATTTACGTTTAGAGCCGGTTCAATGTCTGCCGCGCTTCGTGAAGCATTGCAGGTGAGTACAAGCTCAAAATGCTTATATATCACGCGTACATTCCGCTTTTTCGCTCGTTTTCGCCTTGTCTCGCCATAGCTCCCGAGATCGTAAACAGGTTCTGAGAGAATAGTGCCGAGATGATCGTTCGGAACTATTCCGTTATTTAACAGTGACTTTTACCGTTATGACTTTTTTAGCATCCTTGCTCCACTGTTGACCATACTCAAATCTTACTGTCCCGGTTCCTTTTTCTAACGCTTTAAATATATAGCTTGTAAACCCGCCACATCCAACCGGCGGCACGCCCTCATTGTTGACGACGCCGCATTTGTCAGATGGTTTGTGGCTGGAACTCAGAAACATCAATTCCGCAGGAAGCGTCCTTAAGCCCCAAGAGGCCCCTGTTGAGGGATTGTCAGGAAAGGTAATCGAAAAATTACGATCCAAGTTGACTTCAATATGGCCATTCCCTTCTTTAGGCAGGTCGTGATGTTGTTCTGGCGCTGAATAATCGCCAATATTTAAATCATAATAGCCGAATGAATCTGATTTCATTTGAGCCGCTTTCTCAGAAGAAAAGCAAGTTGCCGGAATTAAGCAAAAAGATGTGACCATCAGCGTCTTATAAAAACTATGCATACTTTACCTCGCTGAATATGAGTGATCAGAAGTTGATTGGCTGCCTAATGGATTGGCAAGCGAGTCAGCGTTGAAGCGAGTCATGGAGTCGCCAGCTTACTGAAGCGCTTTAGAACCTGTTTACGATCTGCTGCGCGTCGGCGATACGCAGGTAAACAGGTTTTTAGAGCGGCGCGCTTCAAACGGCGGCTTCCGTCGCCAATTGTTCATCGCACACCGCCTTGACGCAGGCGCGCAGCCATTGCTGCGCCGGGTCCGCGTCCAGGCGCGGATGCCAGATCATGGAAATGGTGATCTCCGCCACCGCCAGCGGCAGCGCGAAGCTGTGCAGGCCGGCGCGCAGATGGCCGGTGTGGCGCTCCGGCACGGTGGCGATCAAATCGCTGGCGCGCGCCAGCGCCAGCGCGGCGGCGAAGCCGCCCACGGTGACCGCGACGTCGCGGCGCAGCCCCTGCGCGTTCAGCGCCTCGTCCACCGGCCCGACCAGCCCGCCGCGGCGGGCCACCAACACATGGCGGCCGGCGGCGTAGCGGGCGATGTCGACGGCGTCGGCCGCCAGCGGATGGCCGGCGCGCACCACGCCGACGAAGCGGTCGCGGAACAACATGCGCACCCGCAACTCCGGCCCGGCTTCGTGGCCCACCACGCCGGTGTCCAGATCCACCGCGCCGTCGCGCAGCGGCGTGTTGTCCTTGTCGCGCTTGGGCAGGAAATGCAGACGCACGCCCGGCGCCTCGCCTTGCAGCCGCGCCAGCAGCCGCGGGCCGAAGTTTTCGACGAAACCGTCGCTGCAGCGCAGGGTGAAGCTGCGTTGCAAGCGGTCCAGCCGCAGCGTTCCGGCCGGGCGCAGCGCGCTTTCCGCGTCCAGCACCAGCGCGTGCACCCGTTCGCGCAGTTCCAGCGCGCGCGGCGTCGGCGTCAGGCCGCGGCCGGCGCGCACCAGCAGCGGGTCGCCGGTGACTTCGCGCAAGCGCGCCAGCGCGCGGCTCATCGCCGAGGGGCTGAGCTGCAAGCGGCGCGCGGCGCGGGCCACGCTGCCTTCGTTCAGCAGCGCGTCCAGGGTGATCAGCAGATTGAGATCAGGTATGGGCATGGCTTCGCCTTAAAGAGCCTATTCAATGTCTCGCGAGCAAGGGCAAGACGAAAATGGCTGAGAAAGCGGAATGTACACGTGGTAGATGAGCATTTCGAAGCCGTTTTCAACGCTCTTGTCTACAATCCCGCCGCAGCGCAGCAGATGGTACACAGACTCATTAGAGCGGCTAACAAATTCCTGATGCTGCGTTGCGCCGACTTGCCGTACTCAAGTACTGCCTGCGTCGGCGCGCCTTGCCTCAGTCGTGAAACTGATTTTTGTTAGCCACTCTTAGTACAGCGATACCTGGCGTCAAACGCAACTATTTAGTGTAAACCATGCGTCTTCCGCCTGCTGTGGCGGCGGCGTAGCCTGTATCGGGTCCGTGTCGACGGCCCCGGCGTTCGGAGCCGGATGCGGGCGGGAGCCGCCCTCATGTCTGTTTCTCCATCCTCTTCGTCTTCTTCCGCCGCCGCGCTGGCCGGCCTGGCGCTGTCTATCCTGCTGGCCTCGCTGGGCGCCAGCGTGGCCAACGTCGGCCTGCCGGCCTTGGCCGCGGCCTTTCGGATCAGCTTCCAGCAAGCGCAATGGGTGGTGCTGGCCTATCTGCTGCTGATCACGCTGGCCAGCGTCAACGCCGGCCGGCTGGGCGATCAGTTCGGCCGCCGGCGCGCCTTGCTGGCCGGCATCGCCTTGTTCGTCGCGGCCTCGGCCGGCTGCGGCGCGGCCGACGCCTTTTGGGCGCTGATCGCCGGACGCGCCTTGCAGGGCGTAGGCGCGGCCTTGATGCTGGCCCTGGGCATGGCTTTTGTCGCGGACATCGCCCCGCAGGGTGAAGTGGGGCGGGCGATGGGGCTGTTGGGGGCCATGTCCGCCGTCGGCACCGCGCTGGGCCCGTCGCTGGGCGGCGCGCTGATCGCGGGCTTTGGCTGGCGCGCGATGTTCTGGCCGATGTTGCCGCTGGGCGCGCTGGCTTTCGGCCTGATCTGGCGCAGCGTGCCGGCGCCAAGCGGCCCCGCCGCCGAGCGCGTCGGTTTCGACCTCGCCGGCAGCGGCTGGCTGGCGCTGACCCTGGCCGCCTACGCGCTGGGCTTGACCCTGAAGCCCGATCACGCCCAGGGGGGCTTCGGCGCGCTCAACGCCGTCTTGTTGCTGGCGGCCGTCGTCGGCGGCCGCGCCTTCTTGCGGGCCGAGTCCAAGGCCGCCTCGCCCTTGCTGAACCTGGCCCTGCTAAGAGACCCGGCGCTGGCCGCCGGTCTGCTCGGCAACGCCCTGGTGTCCACGGTGATGATGGCCACCCTGGTGGTGGGGCCGTTCTATCTGGCGCGGGGGCTGGGCCTGGACGCCGCCGGCGTCGGCCTGGCGATGTCGCTGGGGCCGCTGGTGGCGGCCTTGAGCGGCGTGCCGGCCGGGCGGATGGTGGACCGCTATGGCTCGGACATCGCGGCGCGCTCCGGCCTGGCGGGCATCGGCGCGGGCGCGCTGGCGCTGGCCTTGCTGCCGGCCAGCCTGGGCCTGGCCGGCTATCTGTTGCCGCTGACCCTGATCACCGCCGCCTACGCCTTGTTCCAGGCCGCCAACAACACTCAGGCGCTGACCGGCGCCGCGGCGCGGCAGCGCGGCCTGGTGTCCGGCCTGCTCAGTCTGTCGCGCAATCTGGGTTTGATCACCGGCGCGTCCTTGATGGGCGCGGTGTTCGCCGCGGCCAGCGGAGCCGCGGACATCGCCGCCGCCGCGCCGCAGCAAGTGGCCGCCGGCGCGCGCGCCGCTTTTGGGCTGGCGGCGGCGCTGATGCTGCTGGCGCTGTTGGCGTCGGCGCGTGGGCGCAGAAAAGCCGCGCTCTGCTGACGCCACGCTGTCAGCAGGGGGCAGGCAGACTGGTTCTTTTCCACGGCGCAAGCCGCATTCCAGTGAAAAGGAGCAAGCCATGACCTTGGCCCCCCAAGCCAATCTGCAATTGCTGTATGTGACGGATATCCAGCGCTCCGCCGCGCTGTACCGCCGTTTGTTCGCCGCCGATCCGGTGTTCGTCAGCCCGCGTTACGTCGCCTTCAGCGCCGGCGGCGAGGCGCTGTTCGCCCTGTGGAGCGGCGGGGACGCGCCGCATGCCGATGTCCCGAGATTCGTCGAAGCCGGTATCATGCTGGCATCCGGCGAGGCGGTGGACCAGCTCTATCAGGCCTGGTGGAACGATCCCGATCTGCGCATCGCGCAGCCGCCGAGCTCCGAGGTCTTCGGCCGCACCTTCCTGATGCTGGACCCGGACGGGCATCGGCTGCGGGTGTGCCAGCGGGACTGAGCGTTTGCGTCATGCCTGCTGCGCTTTGGCGGTCTGGCCTCGCCGTTGCGCGGCCGGCATGGAATACAACGAAGGGTAATCATGCGAATACACATCATGGCCGCCTTGGCGGCGCTGAGTCTGCCCGCCGCGGCATGGGCCAAGACGGAGTCGTACAAGGACTGGGCGGTGGCCTGCGACAACACCCTCCATTGCGAAGCCAACGGCACCCAGGCCGCGGACGGCGACAATCCGGTCAGCCTCTTGCTCAAGCGCGACGGCGGCCCCAATGCGCCGCTGACCGGGGAGTTGATCGCGGCGGACGCCGACGACGGCAAGGCGGGGCCGCTGACGCTGCGGCTGGGCGATTTCAAACTGAGCGGCTTGAAAACGGAGCAGAGCTTGAGCGCCGGACAGATGGCGCAGCTGCTGCCGCGCATGCTCAACGCGGACGCGATCAGCCTAGGCGACGGCAAGCTGCAATGGACGCTGTCGCTGGCCGGCCTCAAGGCCGCCTTGCTGAAGATGGACGAGGTCCAGGGCCGTCTGGGCACGCCCGGCGCGCTGGTAAGAAAGGGCGCGAAGCCGGAAGCCTCGGTGCCGCCGGCCTTGCCGACGCCTTTGCTGAAACCGGCGGCGGCGGCGGCCCGGCCCGGCGACGCCGCGTTGGCGGCGCCCATTCTCAAAGCGGTGCGCGAGCGCGGCTGCTGGGAGGATATGCCGGATGCGGAGAACCCGACGATAGACGTCCACCGCTTGAGCGCCGACAAGGTGCTGGTGCTGCGCGAATGCGGCCGCGGCGCTTATCAGGGCGGCTTCAGCGTGTGGATAGCCAACGATAAGCCGCCGTATCGGCCGGCGCTGGCCAAGCTGGCCGACGGCGACGCCGCCTATTTGATGAACGCCGAATTCAATCAGGGCGTGCTCAGCAGCTACGCCAAGGGGCGGGGCATAGGCGATTGCAACATCAGCAGCGCCTGGGCCTGGACCGGCGGCCGCTTCGAACTGATGCACGCCGCCGAGGCGCCGCAGTGCCGCGGCATTCCCGGCGGCGTGTCGCTGCGCAGCTGGGTGACGCGGCAGAAATAAGCGGGCTCGGTCCGCCCGCGCTCCGTGGCGGGGGCGGACCGAGATCCCGTCGTTGGCGTGGCGCCGGTCTTTGCTTATGTCGACGCGGACGCGGCGGCTTCGGGCTGATGCAAGCCAAAGCTCAGGCCGCCGGGCGCATGGCACTGAGCGAATTTGCCGAAGCCCGGCTCCTCCGCGATGCCGCCGTCGATTTGGCCGCCCAAGGCCCGCACGCGCTCCACGGCGGCCGTGAGGTCCGGCACCTGGAAGAAGAGATCGATCCGGGGCGCGGCATCCCCCCCGTGCAGGCCGGCTTTAATCGATCCGGCCTGAAACCAGCCGCCGCCGTCCGTGCCCATCGGATGGAAGCTCCAGCCGAACAGTTCGGCGAAGAAGGCGCCGACAGGGGCCGCGTCTCCGGCGCCGATCTCGATATAGGAAACAGGTGATGCCATGGGAATCTCCTTTTGTGGTGAAAAAGCCTTTTGGCCTATTTCAACGGCCTAAACGATTATAGGCCGGATCAGGCCGGATCGACGGCTTCCAGTTCCACTCGCCACAGCGACAGCGGTCGCGCGGCTTGCAGCCGCAGCGTTTCGCCGCGCCGGGCGACGGCGGCGTCCCAGGCCGCCAGCGGCTGCGGCCGGCCGTCATGCCACAGCCGCGCGCCGTCCTCCAGCGCCAGCAGCAGGGTCAGCTCGGCGTCGGCGCGTAATTCCAGCGCGCCGTCCAGCGTCAGCCTGTCCAGGCGCGAGCGGTAGCGGCCGCGCCGCGTCATCACGTTGAAATCGGTCAGCGGGCCGTCCAGCAGCCGGCTTTGCGCCGGGGTTTCGCCGGCGAAGGCCAGCGGCTCGCCGTCCGGCGTCAGCCGCAGACGGCCGCGGCCGTCCAGCTCCAACTCCAGCCCCGCGCCTTGCAGGATCAGCAACTGCCGGTCCACGCCGTCGAAGCGCGAGAACGGCCCGTCGCTGGCCACGCTGGCCAGGCTGACGCGGTAGTCGAAATCGTCCAGGCCGGCCCCGGCCGGGGAGATCAGCAATTGCCGGGTGCTGCCGCCGCCGTTTTTCCACGGGCTGGGCGGGCAGTCTTGCAGGCGGATGAGCGTCATGGCGGGCCTTTGAGTGATTGCGGGGTGGGAAGGGCGCTCCAGTCTAGCAGGAGCGCGCCGCCGGCGTCGCCGGACGCGGGCGGGACTGGAATAGGCGGCCGCGCTTGGTTTACACTTCGGGTTTCCATCACCTTGAATAAAAAAGAAAGGAGGTAAATATGCTTCAATTTGCGCGCCCAGAAATGTTGGTTCGCTTGTTTAGCGCATTTGCCGGCTCTTGCCCGAGTTCCATCGCGCTGCGATAACCGGGTCGGAGCAAAGCCACTCTTCACTTCGAGTTTCACTCGCCGAGTCTTTCCCGACTCCCATGTTGTCGCCAGCGCTCCTGTTGACAGGGACTGTCACGTCCCGAAAAAACGAGAGCAAGAGCATGACAACCCTGATTTCCGCGCAATCCCTGCAACTGGACGCCGGCCACGGCCCGCTGTTCCAGGACCTTTCCTTTACCGTAAAACTGGGCGACCGCATCGGCCTGTTGGGCCATAACGGCTGCGGCAAGAGCAGCTTGCTGGACGTGCTGGCCGGCCAGCGCGAAGCCAATGCCGGCGCGGTGCAATACGCGGGCCTGTGCCGGCTGCAATACGTAGAGCAACACCTGCCGGCGAGGCTGGCGGGCTTAAGCGCGCGCTCGGCGCTGCTGGAGGCGGTGGACCGTCAGCCGGAGCAGCGCTGGCGGGTGGACAGCCTGCTGGACGAGCTGGAACTGTCGGCCGCGGCCGACACCCCGGCGGCCAGTCTCAGCGGCGGCCAGCACACCCGGCTGCTGCTGGGGCGCGCGGTGCTGCGCCAGCCCAATCTGCTGCTGCTGGACGAGCCCAGCAACCATCTGGACCTGCCGTCGCTGCTGTGGCTGGAAGACTTTCTGCGCCGCTGGCAGGGCGGCTTCATCCTGGTGTCCCACGACGCGCGGCTATTGGACGCGGTGACTTCGCACAGCTGGATTCTGCGGGACCAGCGCCTGTACCGCTTCGAGCTGCCGTGCAGCCAGGCGCGGGTTGCGCTGGCGGAGGCGGACGACGCCGCGCGCGCGCGCCGCGCCGGCGAGCAGAAGGAGATAGACCGTCTGAACGCCAGCAGCAAGCGGCTGGCGATCTGGGGCCGCGAGCACGACAACGAAAAGCTGGTGCGCAAGGCCAAGTCCATGCAGAAGCGGGTGGACCGGCTGAAGGAGGAGCAAGCCTTCGTCAGCCGCGGCAGTCCGTGGCGCTTGCGGCTGCAAGGCCAAGCGCTGGCGGCGGACCGCTTGCAGGCTTTCGAGGGCTTGCAGGTGAGCGCCGCGCCCGGCTTGCCGGCCTTGTTCGAGGCCGACGAGCTGAGCCTGCGCAGCGGCGACAAAGTGGCCTTGCTGGGCGCCAACGGCGCGGGCAAGTCCTCCTTGTTGCGCCAGTGCTGGCAGGATTGGCTGCAAGGCGAGGCCGGCGCGGGCTGGCGGCCGCACCCGGCGGCGCGCGTCGCGTATTACGATCAGTCGCTGCGCCGGCTGGACGACGCGGCCGCGCTGTCGGACGCGCTGTATCCCTTCGCGCCGCTGAGCGAGGCGGAGCGGCGGCAGGCGCTGATTTCCGCCGGTTTCGCCTATGCGCGCCACGGACAGACCGTGGCCACTCTCAGCGGCGGAGAGCGCGCGCGGCTGCTGTTCCTGGCGCTGTCGCTGGCCAGCTACCACCTGCTGTGGCTGGACGAGCCGACCAACCACCTGGATCTGGACGGCAAGCGGGAACTGGCGGAGGCGCTGGCGGACTTTGCCGGCGGCTTCCTGCTGGTGTCGCACGACCGCGAGTTGATCGAGCAATCGTGCAACCGCTTCTGGGTGGTCAGCGAGGGCCGGCTGCGCGAGTGGCCGGACGCCGCCGGCGCCTACGCCCAGCTGTTCACCCCGCAGGCCGTCGCGCCCGTGGCCGATCAGCCGACGGCGTCCGGCGACGCGTCCGTTCCCAAGGGCGCGGAGCGGCAGCTGGAGCGCCTGTATCAACTGGAGGCCTTGCTGAACGCGGATCTGGCGCGCAAGCCCAAGCATCAGAAGCCGCAATTGCAGCGTGAATGGCGGCGGGAGATGGGGGCGCTGGAACGGGAACTGGGCTTGTAACGCGAAGGGCGGCGTTAAAAACGCCGCCCGTTCGTCGCGTGTTTCGCCGCTTCATCCATCGCCTTGCGCGTTTCGTCGCAAGCCGCTGTCGGCCGCGTTTGGCGCTGGCTACAGTGAGCAGCGTCAACCACAACGCATTGCAAGGAGCTGAACATGGATCGGGAAAAACACGCGGAAGCCCTGGACGGACTGAACGGCGTCAAGCACAAAATCGCCATTTACTGGCGGCTTTATGTAGACTGGCTGGCCGGCCTCGGCTGGGGGCGGCTGGCCTTGGTCTCGCTGCTGGCCTTGATTTTGAGCGGCGTGCTGGCCTTGAGCGGCGCCGTGGTTTTTTTGATACTGATGTCCTTCCTGGTCAAGGCCTGCGTCGCGCCGAAGCCGTCGAGGCCGGCGGCGCTGACGCAGGGGACCGAGGAAGAAATGAAGCAAGACCGGGGGGCGTATCATGGATAGGCAAAAACATGCGGAGGCGCTGGCGGGCATTGAACTCGTCAGCCACAAGGCTTCCATCTACTGGTGGCTGTTTTTCGACTGGCTGGCCGCCGTCGGCTGGGGCCGGCTGCTGCTGATCTGCTTTCTGGGCCTGATCCTGGGCGGCATCATCGGGATTCCGGCGCTGGCCTTCTTCCTGGGCGTGACCGTCTGCATCGTCAAGATCGTGGCCAGAGGCAAGCGCCGGGCGGAGCAGCGCGCCGACGCGGCGGTGGTGCGCAGCCGGCAGGCGGAGGAGCTGGCCGAGGTGGAGGCGCTGCAACGCCAGCTGGCGGAAGCGCGGATGGGAGCGCTGCAGGCGCAGATCGAGCCGCACTTCCTGTTCAACACCCTGTCCTCGGTGTGCCAGTTGATGGAAACCGCGCCGGAGCGCGCCTTGCTGATGCAAAAGGCGCTGATCCGCTATCTGCGCTCCTCGCTGCCGGAGTGGCGGGAGTCCCCGGCGGAAACCAGCCTGGGCCAGCAGCTGGAATTGTCGCGCGCCTATCTGGACATCATGCAGCTGCGGATGGAAGACCGGCTGCGGGTGCGGCTGGAAGTGCCGGAGTCGCTGCTGGACGCGCGCTTTCCGGTGATGATGCTGCAAACCCTGGTGGAAAACGCGATCAAACACGGCCTGGAGCCCAAGGCCGAAGGCGGCGAGATCCTCATCGACGCCAAGGTGCTGGCCGGCGAGCTTAGGGTGGCGGTCAGCGACAGCGGCGTCGGCTTCCCGGAGCAGCCGGGGCAGGGCCTGGGCCTGAGCAATATCCGCGAGCGTCTGGCCATGTTGCACGGCGAGCGCGCGCAGCTGTTGCTGGAGGTGTTGCCGACAGGCGGCACCCGCGCCACCATAGGCCTGCCGTTCGCCTTGGTGTGAGCGGCCCGCTTGTAAAGAGGACAGCGTTAATGAGCAAATTGAGCGCGGTGATCGCCGACGACGAGCGCCTGATGCGCGAGCAACTGCGCATGGCCCTGCAACGGGTGTGGCCGGAGTTGAGGATAGTGGCCGAGGCCCGCGACGGCGCGGAGGCGGTGGAGTTGGTCCGCGAGCATAGGCCGGACCTGGCTTTTCTGGACATCACCATGCCGGTGCAGAACGGCATCGCCGCGGCGATGGAGATAGACGGCCTGTGCCCGGTGGTGTTCGTCACCGCTTACGACCAATACGCGATCAAGGCCTTTGAAGAAGGCGCGGTGGATTATCTGCTCAAGCCGGTGGAGGACGAGCGGCTGTTGCGCACGCGCCAGCGCTGGGAGCAGCGGCAGCTGGCGCTGCCGACGCACTGGCAGGCCTCCTTGCAGCAGCTGAGCCGTCAACTGGCGCGTCCGGATTATCTGCGCTGGATCAAGGCCTCGGTGGGCAATAGCCTGCGCATGATCAGCACCGGCGAAGTGCTGTTTTTTCAATCCGATGAAAAATACACCCGGGTGCAGACCGTCGGCTGCGAAGCTTTGATCCGCATGCCGATCAAGGAACTGTTGCAGGCGCTGGACCCGGACGAATTCTGGCAGATCCACCGCTCCACCCTGGTGCGGGTGGACGCCATCGAACAGATCAAGCGCGACGACGGCCAGCGCGGCCTCATGCTGCAATTGCGCGGCTATCCGGAACCGCTGGAAGTCAGCCGCAGCTACGCCCATCTCTTTCAGCGCATGTAAGCCGGGAGGCTTCAAGGTTTTGCCGTAGAGACCGGCTGATCGTAAGCCCCATCCTCGAAATCCCGCTCCATCCGCCGGTATTGGGCGCTGTTTTTAAGCCGGACCAGGCCTTCGTTGAAGCGGTCCAGCAGCCACTGGCTTTGCGGCTGCGCCCGGCTCAGCATCAGGCGGTACTCGTTGCGTTCCCACACCTTGGGCGCGTAGACGATGGCGGCGCGCTGCTCCGGCGTGAAGCGCCGGCGCAGCAAGGATTGCCCCACCGATTTGACCAGAGGGAAAAAATCGATGCGCTCCGCCAGCAACTGCCGCATGCCGCTTTCTATGTCCTGAGTGCTGTCGTTGCGAATATGGCCGGCGCGCACCGCCTCGCCCCATACCCCCAGTTTGGAACCGTTGGGCGTGGCCATGCGCAAGCCGTACAAATCCGGCATCTCCGTCGGAGAAAGCGGGCGTTTGGCCAAGTGAAACGCCACCTCCTCATCCACCACCACCGGCAGGCTGAACAGCGCGAATCGCTCGCGCTCCGGCGTGATCGACCACACCACCGATCCCGCGATCTCGCCGCCGCGCACCATGGCCTCGGCCCGGGCCCAGGGGAAATGCCGGTAGCGCACCGTGATCCCGGCCAGGCGGAAGGCTTCGCTGACAATGTGGGAGGCATAGCCCTGCTGCGGCAGCTTGGCGGATAGATAGGGCGGCCACTCCCCGCTGGCCAGCACCACCTCCCGCACCGGCGGCGGCGCGGCGGCGAGGCAGGGCGGGGCGAGAACGGCGCAGCAGATCAGCGCCAGGCGCATCGGGGACCAAACCATGGCAGCGTCCGATAGGGTTTGTTCCAGACTAGCAGGTTTGCCGCGCCGCGCTCCGGCATGAAAACTGCTTGTCCCGGCTTGTGGCCGCGGTCCGCGCGCGGCGTTCAAGGGGGAAAAAAGATGAGCACGATCAGAATGACGCCGGCGCTGGCGGCCAGGGATTACTCGCGCCTGAGCGCCTTATTGGCCGACTGCGTGACCGGCGGCGCGTCGGTGGGCTTCCTCGCGCCCTTGCCTGAGGCCGAGGCCGCCGCTTACTGGGCGCAGGTGGACGCGCTGCTGGGCGCCGGCCTGCAATTATGGCTGGCGGAAGAGGGCGAGGAACTGCTGGGTTGCGTGCAACTGGCGCCTTGCCAGCGCGGCAACGGCCGCCACCGCGCCGAGGTGCAGAAGCTCTTGGTGCATTCCGCCCGCCGCGGCCGCGGCGTGGCGCGCCAATTGATGGCGACGCTGGAGGATCATGCACACAAACAGGGCATTCGCCTGCTGGTGCTGGACACCGAGGCCGGTTCCGGCGCGGAGGACGTCTACCGCAAACTGGGCTGGAGCAAGAGCGGGGAGATCCCGGATTACGCCGCCCGTCCGGACGGACGCCTGCACCCCACCGCCTATTACTTCAAGCGCTTGTGAGGCGTCGGGGCTTGTTGGCCAACGCCATCATGGGGCGGGCGTTTAGCTAGAGGCGATAGCCGTCAGCGCGTCGCGCACCGCGGAGACGACCCGTTCCGGTTCCGAGAATTGCGGAAAATGGCCGCTGCGGGCGGCGATGACGTGGCGGCCTCGCGGCGACAGCGCCGCCAGCCGGCGCTGGCCCTCGGCGCGCGCGTCCAGCACCGCCTTGGAGGTGAGCCAGGACAAGCCCGGCGCGCCGCCGCTGATCACAAACAAAGGGATGTCGGGGAAGGGCGGCGCTTCGGCGATCTGTTCCGCGCTGCGGCGCAGGTGGCCGGTCTCGTTCAGGGTGTCCCGGTCCTGAGCCAGGTCCAGCGCCCGGCGCAGCAACTGGCCCAGCCGGCCTTGCCGCGCGTCCAGCGCGCTGATGTCTTCCGGCGCGGCGGCGTCCAGCAGCACCACGGCGGCCACTTCGCCGGCGTAGCTGCGGGCGAACAGATTGGCGATCAGGCCGCCCAAGGCGTGGGCCACCAGCACATAGGGCGGGGCCAGGTCCGCCTTGAACAGCAGCGCGCGCAGGGTTTCCATCATCGCGGCGCCGGTCTGCGCCTCGCGGGCGTTGCCGCTGTTGCCTATGCCGCAGCGGTTGTAGGCGAACACGCCGCTGAGCGTTTCCAGCGCCGGCAGCACTTTGTACCAGCCCTCCATCGGCGTGCCGGCGTCGTTGATCAGCACGATGGGCGGCGCGGCGGCGCCGACGGCGATGTACTCCATGGCGACGCCGTCGATGGCGACGATGAGCTTGGGGGGCAGGGTGGTCATGGCGCAAGCGGGCGGCGGCCGCCGTAAGGGATCTATCTTATTGTTTTTGTAAGTGAAAAATTAATTCAGTTCCTGAACTTCATGAAGGACGCTGATTTTTTTCCATCGTCGTCGGCTGTCCCAGCCTCTGG
The DNA here is from genome assembly GCF_057418835.1 of Chromobacterium sp. HL1. Classification (NCBI taxonomy): domain Bacteria; kingdom Pseudomonadati; phylum Pseudomonadota; class Betaproteobacteria; order Neisseriales; family Chromobacteriaceae; genus Chromobacterium; species Chromobacterium sp. HL1. The sequence continues at coordinate 3,085,133 of NZ_CP162399.1, read as the reverse complement.
CCCAGCTCCGCGGCCAGATAATCCACCCAGGCGCCGACGCGCGGCGCCAGCGCGCCCTGTTTGTAGAACACCGCCCAGATAGTCTGGCTCCACGGCAGGCTGACGGCGTCCAGCACCGGCAACAAGCGGCCGCTTTGCAGATCTTCGGCGGTGAGCAGGTCGTTGAGACAGGCGATGCCGGCGCCGTGCAAGGCCAGGTGCAACAGGGTTTCGCCGCTGGAGGCGGTCAGCGCGGGCTGAATGGCCAGCCCGTTGCCGCCGCGGTGGCGCAGCGGCCATTGATTGAGGGTGTCCGGCGCGGTGAAGCCCAGCAGCCGGTGCCGCGCCAGCGCGTCGGCGCTGTCCGGCGCGCCGCGGCGGCTCAGATAGTCCGGCGAGGCCACCAGGCGGATGCGGCTGTCGCCCAGGCGGCGGGCGCTGAGGCTGGAGTCCGCCAGCGCGCCCATGCCGACGCGAATGGCGACGTCGGCCCGCTCTTCTATCAGATCGACGATGCCTTCCGCGCCCGTCAACTCCAGGCGCACCTGCGGGTAGCGTTCCAGAAAGCCGGCGGTCAGCGGCGCGATCAGGCGGGTGAGGATGGGGGTGGCGGCGTTGACGCGCAGCAGGCCGCTGGGCTGGGCCAGGCTGGCGGCCAACTGAGCCTCGGTGTCCTGCAGCTCGGCCAGGATGCGGCGCGCGCGTTCCAGCAGCCAGCGGCCTTCCGCGGTCAGGTCCAGCCGGCGGGTGGTGCGGGTGATCAGCGCCACGCCCAGCTGTTTTTCCAGCCGGCTGACGCTGCGGCTGATGCCGGACGGGGTCTGGCCCAGACGCTCCGCGGCGGCGGAGAAGGAGCCTGCGTCTATGACTGAGACAAACGCAATCAGCGCTTCCATGGGTAGCATTGTTGATTCCTGAGCAAAAGTTTTTGTCAGTGAAGCGGATTTTTCCGCGGCTGGCAAGCGTGGAGAATACGGCCTTATTCGTTTGCCCGCCGCGGCGGGCCCGACTCGGCTTTTCTTTGGGAGAACACCATGCCGCTTGCCTTATGGGCGCTGACCTTGAGCGCCTTCGCCATTGGCACCACCGAATTCGTCATCGTGGGCCTGATTCCCACCATCGCTTCCAGCCTGGGAGTGTCGCTGCCGTCCGCCGGCCTATTGGTCAGCCTTTACGCCTTGGGCGTGGCGGTGGGCGCGCCGCTGTTGACCGCGCTGACCGGCCGCGTGCCGCGCAAGCCCTTGCTGCTGGGGCTGATGGCCTTGTTCACCCTGGGCAATCTGGTGGCCTGGCAGGCGCCGGGCTACCAGGCGCTGATGGCGGCGCGGGTGCTGACCGGCCTGGCGCACGGGGTGTTCTTTTCCATCGGCTCCACCATCGCCACCGGCCTGGTGAGCAAGGACAAGGCGGCCAGCGCCATCGCGCTGATGTTCAGCGGCCTGACGGTGGCGTTGGTGAGCGGGGTGCCGCTGGGCACCTTCATCGGCCAGACCCTGGGCTGGCAGGCTACTTTTCTGGCGGTGTCCATGCTGGGGGTGCTGGCCTTCATCGGCAGCCTGCTGCTGGTGCCCAAGGATATTCCCCAACCGCCGCCGGCCTCGCTGGCCGCGCAGCTGGCGGTGCTGAAACGGCCGCGGCTATTGCTGGTGTACGCGATGACGGCCTTGGGCTACGGCGGTTCTTTCATCGCCTTCACCTATCTGGCGCCCATTCTGGAGCAGGTCAGCGGTTTCGCGCCGTCGCGGGTGGGGCTGGTGATGCTGGTGTACGGCGTGTCGGTGGCGGCGGGCAATATCTGGGGCGGCCGGCTGGCGGACCGCAAGGGGCCGGTACGCGCCTTGCAGATCATCTTCGCCTTGCTGGCGCTGGTGCTGCTGGCGCTGAGCTTCACCGCGCCGTCGCCGGCGTGGGTGCTGGTCACGGTGCTGGCCTGGGGCGCGGTGGCTTTCGGCAATGTGGCCGGCCTGCAGCTCTATGTGGTGCGGCAGGCGGAACGCGACGCGCCGCAGGCGGTGAACGTGGCTTCCGGCCTGAACATCGCCGCCTTCAATGTGGGCATCGCCGGCGGCGCCTGGGCCGGCGGCTGGGTGGTGGCGGAGCTGGGCCTGCTGGCCACGCCGTGGATAGGCGCGCTGGTGGTGTTGGCCGCCTTGGCCCTGACCACTTGGTCCGGCGCGCTGGACCGCCGCGCGGCGCGGACGCCGGCAATGTGTTCGCAGGCGGCTTGACCGCCGGAGCAGGACAATGGAAATAAAGCGCCGCAGGGCGCGCAATTGAAAGGACGTTTCATCATGGATATGCCAAAAATAGGTTTGGGCACCTTCCGCCTGGAAGGGCAACAAGTGGTGGATTCGGTATTGACCGGGCTGGAGCTGGGCTACCGCCACATCGACACCGCGCAGATTTACGGCAACGAGGCCGAGGTGGGGCAGGCGCTGCGCCAGAGCGGCTTGCCGCGCGAGCAAGTGTTTCTGACCACCAAGATCTGGACCGAGAACCTGGGGCGGGAAAAATTGGCCGACAGCCTGCGCCGCAGCCGGGACTTGCTGGGCGTGGAGCAGGTGGACATGACGCTGATCCATTGGCCGTCGCCCGGCGACGCGCTGCCGGTGGCGGAATATATGGAAGCGCTGGCCCTGGCCAAGCAGCAAGGGCTGACGCGGCGGATAGGCGTGTCCAATTTCACCATCGCCCATCTGCGCCGGGCGCTGGCCGCGGTGGGGCCGGGGGAGATCGCCAGCCAGCAGGTGGAAGTGCATCCTTTCCTGCAAAACCGCAAGCTGCTGGATTTCTGCCGAGAGCAGGGGGTGCCGGTCACCGCCTATATGCCGCTGGCTTACGGCAAGGTGATGGACGAGCCGCTATTGCGCAAAATCGCTGCGCGGCATCGGGCCAGCCCGGCGCAGCTGGCCTTGGCCTGGTTGTTGCGCCAGGGGCTGGCAGTGATTCCATCGTCTACCCGGCGCGCTAATCTGGCCGCCAATCTGCAGGCGGAGACGTTGAGTTTGAGCGAGGCCGATATGGAGGCCATCGCCGGCCTGGAGCGCGGCGAGCGGCTGGCCGATCCGGAGTTCAGCCCGCGCTGGGATTAGGAGGGCCAAGGCCGCCTGTAGCGCGGCGGCAACTTGCGCGCGGATTTGCCGCCGGTCAAGGAAATGGGGAATGGCGGCGCCGTCCGGCTTGAGGCGGCTTTCCGGCCAGTGGTATGTTTGTGGTATTCCCGGCCCGGCCGCGCGCCGCGCCGTTTGATTCTCCATTTCTCCAGGTGGCGATGATGTCCAAACCCCGTGCCGTATATTTGCAGTCGGGCGGTCCGACTGCGGTGTTGAACGCTTCCGCGCAGGGCGCGATAGAAACCGCGCGCCAGCGCGGCCTGTCGATGTACGGCGCTTTCGACGGTCTGGCCGGCCTGCTGGAGGACCGCTTGTGCAATACCGATGCGGTATCGGACGAGGCCATCGCCCAACTGGCCTTCATGCCCGGCGGCAGCTTCGGCGTCAGCCGACGCATGATAGGGAGCTTCGCCGAGGCCGGCGACGACTGGCGACGGCTGCGCGAAGTGTTGGCCCGGCACGACATCCATTATCTGCTGGTCAACGGCGGCAACGGCTCGCTGGGCTGCGCCGAGCGTCTGGCGGAGTTCGAGCGCCACATGGGCTATCCGCTCAAGGTGGTGGGCGTTCCCAAGACCATAGACAACGATCTGGTGGGCACCGACAACAGCCCCGGCTACGGCTCCTCCGCCAAATTCCTGGCCAGCGCGATGCGCGAGGTGGGCCTGGACATGACCAGCATGGGCTGGGGCCGAGTCTTCATCATGGAAACCATGGGCCGCCATACCGGCTGGCTGGCGGCGGCCTGCGCCGCGGCGGCGCGCAATGAGCGCGAAGCGCCGCATTTGCTGCTGCTGCCGGAAGTGGCTTTCGACGCCGAGCGTTTCCTCGCCGCGGTGGACGACAGGCTGGCGCGCTTCGGCCAGTGCGCGATCGCGGTGGCGGAGGGCATTACCGACGCCGACGGCCGCTTCGTCGCCGAGGCCAAGAAATCCGAAGTCTACGGCCATGAGCAACTGGGCGGCGCCGGCCACTGGATCGCCCAGCTGCTGCTGCGCGAGCGCGGCATTTCCGCACACGTGGCGCAGGTGGATTATCTGCAGCGCGCCGGCGGCCATCTGGGCTCCAGCATGGATGTGCGTCAGGCCTACATCATGGGCGAGCGGGCGGTGGAGTGGCTGCTGGCCGGCAAGAGCGGCGTGATGGCCGGCATCAAGCGCATCCAGAACCATCCCTATTGCTGGGACGTGGTGGAGGTGCCGTTGGCGGTGGTGGGCGATCAGGAGAAGCGGCTGCCGCCGGAATTCATCGGCGCCGACGGCTTCAGCGTGACGCCGGCCTTCCTCGATTATGTGCGGCCCTTGATGGAGGGCGAGCGGATTCCGCCGTTCAAGGACGGATTGCCGGATTATCGGCCCATCGCCTGGCCCAAGGTGTGAGGGCGGGAAGCACTGGATGGAACACCCGGCTTGCGCCGGGTTTTTTATTGCCCGGCGCCGGGTGGCGCGGCGTTTTCAAACCTGGATTGAAAGAGTCTGCGCGCGGACGGTCTGTTTGGCCTTGCGCGGCGTCTTCATACTGACGGTTTGAGGCGTAGGCCAGCGCGCCGCTGCCGCATCATCATCCCAAGAACGGAGAACCGCATCATGACGACATCCCCCCTGACCAGCATCGCCGTGCTCAAGGCCAAGCCGGGCCAGCGCGAAGCGCTTCGCGTTGCGCTGACCGCCTTGGTCGAGCCCACTCGCCGCGAGGCGGGCAACCTCGATTACATCCTGTTCGAACTCACGGACGAGCCGGGCAGCTTTTACATGCGGGAAGCCTTCGTCAGCCGCGCCGCGCTGGACGAGCATTTGGCCGCGCCTTACTTCCGGGCCTTCGAAAAGCGCTTCGATGAATTGCTGGCTGAGCCGATCAAGCTGATTTTCCTCGACAAGGTGGCTTGAGGCGGGAAATGAAACAGGCCCGGCATAGACCGGGCCTGTTGGCGGAGGAGGGGCCGGTTTAGAGCACCAGGCCGCCGATCAACGCCGACAGAATGCTGACCAGGGTGGAACCGTATACCAGCTTCAGGCCGAAGCGGGACACCATATTGCCGCGCTCCTCGTCCAGGCCCTTGACCGCGCCGGCGATGATGCCGATGGAGCTGAAGTTGGCGAAGGACACCAGGAAGATGGAGATCACGCCTATGGTGTATTCCGACAGCTGGGCGGTGAGCTTTTTCAATTCCATCATCGCCACGAACTCATTGGTCACCAATTTGGTGGCCATGATGCTGCTGGCCGGCATGATGTCGGCGGCCGGGATGCCCATCAGCCAGGCGAAGGGATAGAACACATAGCCCAGCACGTACTGGAAGTTCACGCCGAAGACGGCGTCGAAGAGGTGGTTGACGGTGGTGATCAGCGCGATGAAGCCGATCAGCATCGCGCCGACGATCACGGCGATCTTGAAGCCGGCCATGATGTAGTCGCCCAGCATTTCGAAGAAGGACATGCGGTGGGCGGCTTCGGCGCTGATCAGTTCATCGTCGTCGCGGCTGGCGTCGTAGGGGTTGATCAGCGACAGGATGACGAAGGTGCTGAACAGATTGAGAATCAGCGCGGTGACCACGAAACGCGGCTGGATGATCTGCATATAGGAGCCGACGATGGACATGGACACCGTGGACATGGCGGTGGCGGCCAGCGTGTACATGCGCTTTTCCGAGAAGCTGCCGATGATGTTCTTGTAGGCGATGAAGTTCTCGGACTGGCCCACGATCATGGAGCCGACGGCGTTGAAGGACTCGATCTTGCCCATGCCGCTGATCTTGGCCAGCACCCAGCCGATGCCGCGTATCACCCAGGGCAGCACGCGGATGTGCTGCAGGATGCCGATCAGCACCGAGATGTAGACGATGGGCATCAGCACCTTGAGGAAGAAGCTGAACTCGCCCTGATTGAGCAGGCCGCCGAACACGAAGTTGGTGCCTTCGCCGGCGTAGCTCATCAGTTTGTCGAACACGCCGGCCACGCCGCCCACCAGGGTCAGGCCGTAGCTGGAGTGCAGCAGGAAGTAGGCCAGCGCCATCTCCACCACGATCAGTTGCAGCACGTAGCGGATCTTGATGTTCTTGCGGTCGCGCGCCACCACTTGGGTCAGCAGGAAGACAACCAGCAGTCCGAAGACGAATTGAAGTATGTGCATATCTATTGCCTTGATGGGCCGTCCTTCAGGCAGGAGCGGCGATGTTGGCGGGCGCGCCCGCTGTGTGTGCTTGTGTTGTTGATTGGCGAACGGCGAATTTTGACATGAAGCGATTGCTGATTCCATGTAAAACGCATTCGCCCGCCACTGTGCGCTTATCCGCTGTCGCAAACCAGCCGGTTTGATCAAACAAGCTGCGCGGCCGGCTCAAAAATAAAGCCCCCGGCCATGGCCGGAGGCTTGTCGCATGCGGGACTATTGCGCTTGCTGTTCCGCTTCGCGGCGGGCTTGTTCGGCGAAATAATAATCGCGGCGGGCCTGCTTGGCCGCGGCCTTTTCAGCCAGCTCCTGCTCCTTCTTGGCGGCTTCCGCCGCCGCCTCGGCGCGTTGCGCCGCTTTCACCGCTTCGCGTTCGGCTTCCTCGGCGGCTTCGATCGCGGCGATTTCGCTGCGGCTCTTGCACGGGCCGGTTTTTTCGAACCAGGCCACGGATTCCACATGGGCGGTGTGCGGGAACATATTGATGATGCCGGCCGCCTTCAGCGTGTAGCCCTTGGTGTGCACCAGCACATTGGCGTCGCGCGCCAGCGTGGCCGGATTACAGGACACGTAGACGATGCGTTTGGGCGCGGTGTCCTCGGTGATGGCCTTCAGCAGCTGCACCGCGCCGTCGCGCGGCGGGTCCACCAGCATCTTGTCGAAGCGGCCGAGCGCGGCGAAGGACTCCTCGGTGACTTCGAACAGATTGGCCATCTCATAGCTGACCTTGTCCTGCAGGCCGTTGTGGGTGGCGTTTTCCACCGCGCGCTTGACCAGGGGCTGGCTGCCTTCCATGCCGTGCACCTCGGCGCCGGAGCGGGCGATGGGCAGGGTGAAGTTGCCGATGCCGCAGAACATGTCGGCGATGCGCTCGCCCGGCTGCGGGTCCAGGAATTTCAGCGCGCGCGCCACCATGACCGCGTTGATCTCGGGGTTCACCTGGGTGAACTCGGTGGGGTAGTAGGGCATCTCCACGCGGTATTCCGGCAGGCTGTAAGTCAGCTTGGGCGCGTCCAGCGGGTAGACCGGATAACAGGTGTCCGGGCCCTTGGGCTGCAGCCACATCTGCAAGGGCCGCTCCTTGCTGCCGTGGGCGTCGGAGAAGGCGCGCAGCAGCGCGTGGTCGGCGTCGTTGATGGCTTCCATATTGCGGAACACCAGGATGTCCACCTTGTCGCCCACCGCCAGCTCCACCTGGGGCATGCGGTTGTTGATCGACAGCTTGTAGATCATCTCGCGCAGCGGCACGATCAGGTCCGAGATATGGCGCGGCAGGATGTGGCACTCGTTCATATCGGTGATGTAGGTGGAGCGCTTCTCGTGGAAGCCCACCAGCACGCCGCCCTTTTTCTCCACCAGCCGCGCCGACATCCGCGCGCGGTGGCGGTAGTGCCAGGCCGGGCCGGCGATGGGCGTCAGCACCTGTTGCGGCTTGACCCGGCCGATGCGGGCCAGATTGTCTTCCAGCACCCTTTGCTTGACCGCCACTTGGGCGGAGAACTCCACATGCTGCATCGAACAGCCGCCGCAGGTGCCGTAATGCGGACAGCGCGGCTGCGTGCGCAGAAAGCTTTCCTTCAGCACCTGGCTGGTGTTGGCGTTCTCGTAGGAAGACTTCTTGCGATAGGCGCTGTAGACCACGGTTTCATAAGGCAGCGCGCCGTCGATGAAGATGGTCTTGCCATCGACGTGGGCGACTCCCCGGCCTTCGTGGTCCAGCGACTCGACCTGAGCGATAGTCTGTTTGTGCGTCATGGTGTTGCTTGGAAAATCAAACGGAAAGCGGCGATTTTCTCAAATTATCTGGCAACGCGCAGGGGTTTTTTGTCCGCGCCGGCCGGCGCGCCGGTTTCGACCTCCAGCCCGGCCGCTTTCCATTGCGGGAAGCCGCTGTCCAGCCGCCTGGCGTTCAGGCCGCGGGCGCGCAAGGCGGCCACCGCCTGGGTGGACAGCACGCAGAAAGGGCCGCGGCAGTAGGCGATGATTTCGGCGCCGGCGCTGAGCTGTGCCAGGCCGTGTTCCAACCGCTCCGGCGGCAGGTTGAGCGCGCCGGGCAGATGGCCGGCGGCGTACTCGTCCGCCGGCCGCACATCCAGCAGGATGAGGTCGCCGTCGCCCAAGCGGCGCAGCAGCTCGTCCAGCGTGACGCCGTCCAGCGTCTCGGGCCGGGCGGCGGCGTCGTCCAGCAGCGCGCGGACGGCGGCGCGGCGGTGCTCGGCCTGACGGCGCAGCGCGTCCAGCACGGACAGAATGGGGCCGTCGCCCAGCCGGTACATCACGCGCTTGCCGTCGCGGCGCGATAGGACCAGTCCGGCGCGCTTCAGGTGTTGCAGGTGTTGCGAGGCGTTGGCGATGGACAGGCCGGCCAGCTCGGCCAGCCGCTCAACCGGGCGCTCGCTTTGGGCGATGTGTTCCAGCAGCAACAGTCGGTGGGCGTGGCTCAGCGTGCGGGCCAGGTCGGCCAGGTCGGCGAAGCGTTCCGGAGCGGGCGGAGGAGTGCTGGTCATGGACGGCCTTCAAAATATCATTCAATCAATCTATTTAATGATAATCTATTGGTCGGCGTTTGTCAGCGCCGGCGTCGCGTCGGGCGCGGCGTGGGCATTGAATGGTTGATGGGGAGAGGGCATGGAGGCGGTGACGGAATGGTTGGCGCGCGGCGCGCTGGTGGGCGTAGGCGCCACGGCGGTGATGGACGCGTGGGCGTACTGGCTGCGGCGAAGCTTTGGCACGCCGTCGCTGGATTACGCGCTGGTGGGGCGCTGGATGGCGCATTGGCGGCGCGGCCGCTTCCGCCACGCAAGCATCGCCCGCGCCGAGCCGGCGCGCGGCGAGCGGGCGCTGGGCTGGCTGGCGCATTATTTGATTGGCGTCGTCTTCGCGCTGTTGTTGCTGGCCGCGTGCGGCGAGCTTTGGTGGCGCGCGCCGACGCCGGGGCCCGCGCTCTTGTTCGGCCTCGCCAGCGTGGCGGCGCCTTTCCTGCTGATGCAGCCGGCGATGGGCGCGGGTTTCTTCGCGTCGAAAACGCCGCGGCCATGGCTGTCGCGCCGGCGCAGCCTGGCGGCGCACGCCAGCTTCGGCCTGGGCCTGTACGCGGCGGCCTGGGTTTTGGCGCATTGGCCTGCGTTTTGAGCTCAAGCCGGCTATGCTGGCGTAAAACCGACAATATTAGCGACGGCCCGGAGGCGGCAGGGGCTTGGTAATAGTCAGAATCTTGCTTTCCCACGCTTTCTGTTAGAATCGAACAATAGTGATTTTAGATATGGTGCGGTATGTTGAAGCGATGTGTTGGGCTGTTGGGTTGGCTTGGGCTTGGCGTGGCGCCGTTTGTCGGCGCGGCGGTGATTCCCGAGCCTGATGTGCAGGTCAACCCCGCGGGCCTGCACTTGGTGCTGAACCTGCCGCAGGCGCGGCTGTTCCAGTACCAGGACGGCAGGCTGTCCAAGATCTATCCGGTGGCGGTGGGCAAGATGCTGACCCAGACGCCGATCGGCAGCTTCGACATTACCGGCATTTACAAGGCGCCGGCCTGGCATGTGCCGCGCTCCATCCAGGAAGAAATGCGCCGCAGCGGCAAGGAAGTGCAGACTGTGGTGCCGCCGGGGCCCAAGAACCCGCTGGGGCCGGTCTTCATTCGTTTCGGCGAGGCCAAGCTGGGCCTGGGCTTTCACGGCACCAACGCGCCCGGCTCGGTGCCCGGTTTCCGCAGCCATGGCTGCGTGCGCATGAAAAACGACGACGCCTTGCTGCTGTCCAAGACCGTGGGCCGCGGCGACGCGGTCACGGTGGCTTATCAGACCGTGTTGCTGAACCAGGACGCCGCCGGCGAACTGTGGCTGACCGCTTACCGCAATCATTACAAGCAGGACGATCCTTCCTTCCCGATGCTGGCCGAAACGCTGCTGGCCTGGCAGAAGCAAAAGTCCGCGGTGGTGTTCGGCGCGCGGGTGGACCAGGCTTTGAAGGCGCGCAAGGGCGTGCCGGTGTGTCTGACCTGCAAGGACGTGGCCAAGGCCAAGGTGGACGGCGATCTGTCCGCGGTGCGCTGGCTGTCGCCGGGCAAGGCGGACGATACTCAGTTCGCGCGCGAACCGGCCGGCCGCGAGCCGGGCGGTCCGTTGCCGTCGCAGGCTACGCCGCCGGCGTCCGCGCCGCAGCACGCGCCGGCGGTGGCGCCGTCGTCCGCGCCGTCCTCTTCGCGCGCCGCGGTGCGCGCCCAGCCGCCGCGTAGCGGCCGTCCGGCCTGATTCAGTCGGCCATCTCTCCCGCCAGTTCCCCCACGCGCCGCAAGGCGCGTTCGTACGCCGGGTTCCACGGATAGCAGCAGGACAGCCGCACGCAATTGCGGTAGCGCCCCTTGGCCGAGTACAGCGTGCCGGGCGCGATGGTGATGCGTTCGGCCAGCGCCGTCTGGAACAATGTCATGGTGTCCACGCCGCTGGGCAGCTCCACCCACAGCAGGCAGCCGCCGGACGGCGAGGTGGCCCGCGTCTGAGCCGGGAAGCAGCTGGCGACGGTGCCGCGCAGCCTTTCCATCTGGCTCATGAAGTGGCGGCGGATCAGCCGCAGGTGGTGGTCGTAGCCGCCGGTTTCCAGATATTCCGCCAGCGTTTCCTCCAGTAAGCGCGGCTGGGCCAGCGAGCTGGCGAACTTCAGCCGCGTCACTTCCCGCAAGAAGCGCCCGGGCGCGATCCAGCCGATGCGAAAACCCGGCGCCAAGGTCTTGCTGTAGCTGGAGCACAGCAGCACCCAGCCGTCGCGGTCATAGGCCTTGACCGCGTCCGGGGTGGCGCCGTCGTAGTGCAGATCGGCGTGCGGCACGTCCTCGATCAGCGGCACCTGGTGTTCGTTGACCAGGGCCGCCAGCCTTTGCTTGGCCTCGGCTGGCATGGTGCAGCCCAGCGGATTGTGCACGGTGGGCATGGCCACGATGGCGTTCAGCCTTTTCTCCGACAGCAAGAGTTCCAGCGCGTCCAGCGACAGGCCGTTGGCCGGATGAGTGGGAATTTCGATCACGCTCAGGCCCAGGTTCTTCAGCGTGGGCAGCAGCGCGAAATAAGTGGGCGATTCCAGGCCCACGGTGTCGCCCGGCTTGCAGCAGGCGCGCAAGGCCAGTTGCAGCGCCTCGGTGCAGCCGTTGGTGATCACCAAGTCCTCGGCGGCCAGCACGCAGCCCCAGCTGACCGCGCGCTGGGCGATCTGGCGGCGTAGCCGTTCCGAGCCGGGCGGAAACGGGTAATCGGTGGTCAGCTCCGGGTGCTGGCGTAGCAGCCGCCCCATGATGTGCTTGAAGCGGGTGGTGGGGTAGAAGTCGCTGCCGCGCGGGCTGGCCAAGGACAGGTCGATGAAATCCTCCCGCGTCTGCGCCGTCATCACCGCTTCGATCTGGTCCACCACCTCGCCGGCGTGGTGGGCGGCGCTTTGCCGGCGCATGCGCGGCAGCGGCAGGGTGGCGGCGGATTTGACGTAGAAGCCGGATTGCGGCCGCGCCTCGATCAGGCCGCGGTCCTCCAGCGTGCGGTAAGTCATCAGGATGGTGGACGGGCTGACCTTGTGCATTTCGCAGGCCTTGCGCACCGAGGGCAGCCGTTCTCCGGGCTGCACCACGCCGGTCTGGATCAGGGTGATCCATTCGTTGACCAACTGCTGATAGAGGGGTTCGTCGCTCATGCTGGGGGCCTCGCTGACAGATGTGGGGGTCGCCATCGGTACAATTTTCCGCAAAAACGACCATAACAGTTTTGAAATTGTAAAACTGTTATGGTTCCAATTCAATTTTTCTGAATCTGTATTCGATGTTGCGGCGGCGTTATCATGGCCAGCATTGAAAACATGTCGCGTCCGGATTGTCCGGCCGCTGGCTATGGTTTGGAGCGGTAATGAACTTTGTTGCGTTGGTGACTTATCTGTTGGTGATGTCGATCACGCCGGGGCCGAACAATCTGGTATTGGCCTCGTCCGGGGTCAATCACGGTTTTTCCCGCACGGTGCCGGCCTTGCTGGGCATGTCGCTGGGCCTGTCGGTGCAGGTGGGCCTGTTGACGGTGTTTCTGGGCAGCCTGGTCGCCGTCATCGCTTCGGTGCAGATTTATCTGGCCATGGCCGGCTGCCTGTATCTGCTGTGGCTGTCCTGGGGCATGGCGCGCTCGGCGCCGGCCGCGGGCGAATCCGGCGGCGCTCCTATGGGGTTTTGGGGCGGGGTGCTGTTCAACTGGTTGAATCCCAAGGTGTGGCTGATGGGTTTCAATATCGCGATGGTGTTTCTGCCGGCCAAGATGAACGCCTGGCATGCCGGTCTGCTGTTCGCGGCGCTGACTTTCGTCATCGGCCTGCCGTGCATCGCGCTGTGGGCGGGGTCCGGCGTGGCTGCGCGCCGCTTCCTGGCGTCGCCGCGCCGGTTGAGGGTTTTCAATTGCGGCATGGCGGCGATGCTGGCGGGAACCGCGATCTGGCTGTTGCTGGAAATGCTGCCGGCGCAGTCCTTGCACGCGCTGCCGCAAATGATTTGATGAATAGCTAAATCGATAGGGATGTTCTTGCTGGGGACATCGTCTATGCTGTCCAAAAGGGTAGGTGGCTTATCGTACAGGTATCCTGGGACGCACCCGGGCCGGGGTAGGCCGTAGGCGGGCAGCCGAGACGGGGGCATCATCATGACAGCAGCGGGTTTCGACGGCGTGTATCGTTCGAGCACGTCCTTCTACGGGGACAAGCCGTCCCCGTCCTTGGTCCAGTATCTGGAAAAATATCATGTGGCGGGCGACGGAGCCGGCCTGGATCTGGGCTGTGGCCAGGGTCGCAACGCCTTGTTTCTGGCTCAGCGGGGCTTCGCGATGACGGCGGTGGACGGTTCGGCGGAGGCGATCGCGAGTCTGGGCGAGGCGGCGGACGAGCGCAGGCTGAACGTGAGTGGCAGGGTGGCGGATCTGGCCGGCCTGGAGCTGGAGCCGGGGCGTTTCCGGCTGATCGTCGCGAATACTTCGCTGGATCACTTGGGTGCGGACGAGGGCGAGGCGCTGGCGCGCCAGATGGCCGCCGCGCTGGAGCCGGGCGGCCATCTGTTCGTATCGGTGTTCACGGTCGACGATCCGGGGTGCGACGCCCTGGGCCGGGTGGCCAGCGAGACGGCCTCCTACGTCAAGCATTACTACCAGCCGGGAGAGCTGCGCCGTCAGTTCTCGGCGCTGAGCCTGCTGGCCTATCAAGAGGAGTATGCGCTGGATGTCGGCCATGGCCAGCCGCATTACCACGGCATCGCCCGGCTGTTCGCGCGGCGGGATCACTGAGCGCCGTTGCCGCCGACGCGCGGCGGGCTTTATCGGGCTCTCAGAACTTGTTTACGATCTCGCGAGCTAAGATGAGACAAGGCGTTGCGGCTGAGAAAGCGGAATGTACAAGTGGTGCATGAGCATTTCGAAGCGGTACTCGCCGCGTCACGTTTCACGACGCGCAGCAGAAAGTAAACAGGTTCTCAGGACTCCAGCGCCCGGCGTATCACTCCTTCCTTGTCGGCCGGCCGCCAGCCGGCCGGCTTCAGCACCTTGCCGTCCTCGCGGCGCACAATCTTGCCGTCCACGCATTTGCGCATATTGGCGGCGTGGATCTCCCGCGTCATCTCTTCCAGCGGCAGGCCTTGCGACATCAGCAGGCCGCTGAGCACATTGAGCACGTCCACGCCCTCGGCCAGCAGCTCCGCCATCCGGCGCGCGCGTTCCGCTTCATCGCCGTCCTGGCGCTTGTAGTCGGCCAGCGCTTGCTGGAATTCCGCCAGCTCTTCGCCCAGCATGGTCTCCCACATCGCCAGCTGCTGCGGCTGCCATTGCGGCTGAGCCGGGCTGGGGATGTCGAACTGCTGCATGAATTGGCGGCGTAGGGCGAAGAAGTTTTCCATTATTTAGCGTCTTTCTGTTTTTGTGATCCATATATTGTGTTTTATCGGCGGGCGGGGCGCAAGCGGTGGGCAAAACAAAGCCCCGCCGGGGCGGGGCTGGATCAGGGCGCCGCGGGGTTTACGCCTGAGCGCTCAGCGCGGCCAGCGCGTCGAAGTAATCGGGGAAGGTCTTGGCCACGCATTTGGGGTCGTTGATGGTGACCGGGGCGCCCAGCAGCGAAATCAGGGAGAAGCACATCGCCATGCGGTGGTCGTCGTAGGTGTCGATCTCGGCGTTCGGCGTCAAGGCCGGCGGCGGGGTGATGCGGATGTAGTCCTGGCCTTCTTCCACCACGGCGCCGACCTTGCGCAGCTCGGCGGCCATCGCGCTCAGGCGGTCGGTTTCCTTGACGCGCCAACTTTCGATATTGCGCAGCGTGCTGGTGCCGTCGGCGGCCAGCGCCGCCACCGCCAAGGTCATCGCCGCGTCCGGGATGTGGTTGAAGTCGGCGTCTATCGCCTTGAGCGGGAGGCTGGCGCGGGCTTCTATCCAATTGGGCCCCATGCTGACTTCGGCGCCCATCAGGCGCAGCGCGTCGGCGAACTTGACGTCGCCCTGAATGCTGTCCGCGCCCACGCCCTCCACCCGCACCGGGCCGCCCGCCAGCGCGCCGGCGGCGAGGAAATAGGACGCGCTGGAGGCGTCGCCTTCCACGTGAACCTCTCCCGGGGAAATATAAGTCTGGCCGCCGGGGATGGTGAAGCGGCGCCAGCCGTCGCGCTCAACCCGCACGCCGAAGCGCGCCATCAGATTGAGGGTGATTTCGATATAGGGCTTGGAGATCAGCTCGCCGCTGACTTCGATGACCGCGGTTTCGCCGGTCAGTGGCAGCGCCATCAGCAAGGCGGTGAGGAACTGGCTGGACACATTGCCCTTGACCGGGATGACCCGGCCGGCCTCCAGTTGCGCCGGCGCGATGGTCAGCGGCGGGTAGCCGGGCTGGCCTTGGTACTGAATCTTGGCGCCGGCCACGCGCAGCGCGTCCACCAGATCGCCGATCGGCCGTTCGTGCATGCGCGGCACGCCGCTGAGTTGGTAGTCGCCCTGCATCAGCGCCAGCGCGGCGGTCAGCGGGCGGAAGGCGGTGCCGGCGTTGCCGAGGAATAGATCTGCGCTTTTAACCGGAAATTCGCCGCCCACGCCCTGCACGCGGAAGTCGCGGCTGTCGCCTATCTGTTCGATCTCCACGCCCAGCAGCTTCAGCGCCGCCAGCATGTGGCGGATGTCGTCCGAATCCAGCAGATCGCGCACCAGGGTGCTGCCGCTGCCCAGCGCGGCCAGCAGCAGGGTGCGGTTGGAGATGCTTTTCGAGCCGGGGAGCTTGATGGCGCCGGACAGGCGGAGGACGGGGGCGAGATGCAGTTGTTCCATGGCGGTTCGGGATCTTGTGTTCTTGGGGTTGGCGAAGGGCGACGCGGCGCCCGTCGGACAATGTAACCGCCAGGAAGGTCTTTGCGCAAACCCGCGTGGCGGCGCGTCGGCGCGGCGCGCGTCGTAGAATCTTGCTGCGCCGGCCCGCGGCTTTGAGATAAAATCGACGGTTTGGCCGGTTGCCCGTCGCGGCGGCCGGCGCGAATTTCTGCAAGGACATCGTCTGTACATGACCGCACCTGTCATCGCCATCGACGGCCCGTCCGCCTCGGGCAAGGGCACTGTCGCCGCCCTGGTCGCCGCGCGGCTGGGTTTTCATTATCTGGATTCGGGCTCGCTCTACCGGCTGCTGGCGCTGTTCGCGCAGCGTCACAATATAGGCTGGGACGACGAGCCGGGCCTGGCCGCGGCCGCCTCCGGCTTGCCGGTGGAGTTCGCCGACGGGGCGGTGTGGCTGGAGAGCAACGACGCCAGCGCGGCGATACGCAGCGAGGAAATCGGCATCGGCGCGTCCAAGGTGGGCGCGCTGCCGGCGGTGCGCGCCGCGCTGTTGCAGCGCCAACGCGATTTCTGCCAGTTGCCGGGCCTGGTGACGGACGGCCGCGACATGGGTTCGGTGGTGTTTCCCGCCGCCGCCTTGAAGGTGTTTTTGACCGCCAGCGCCGAGGAACGCGCCGAGCGCCGCTATAAGCAGTTGATCGGCAAGGGAGATTCTGCTAATCTCCCACGGATTCTGCAGGACATTATCGATCGGGACGCGCGCGATGCCGCCCGGCCGGTAGCGCCGCTGCGCCAGGAGCCGGACGCCTTTTTGCTCGACACCACGGAGCTGACCATCGACCAGGCGGTCGCACAGGTTCTACGTTGGTTCGAGGAAAGACAGGTCTCCGGCCTATGATTTTTTTGTCGGGTGAAAATGCTGCAAGGCAATAAACCCGTTGTGCAACCCTAACCCCGCACGCCGCAAGGCGCGCACCGAGAGTACGCTTGATGACTACCCTCTCCATGGAAAACTTCGCTCAGCTGTTTGAGGAAAGCCTGACCCTTCACGACATGCGCGTGGGCGAGGTGATCACTGCCGAAGTGGTGGCAGTTGATTCCAACTTTGTAACCGTGAACGCAGGCCTCAAGTCCGAGTCCCTGATTCCGGCTGAAGAATTCAAGAACGACCAAGGCGTGGTCGAAGTGGCCATCGGCGACTTCGTTACCGTCGCCATCGACGCGCTGGAAAACGGCTTTGGCGAAACCAAGCTGTCCCGCGAAAAAGCCAAGCGCCTGGCCGCTTGGGTGGAGCTGGAAGAGGCTCTGGAAACCGGCAAGATCCTGTCCGGTCTGATCAGCGGCAAAGTCAAAGGCGGCCTGACCGTTATGGTCAACGGCATCCGCGCCTTCCTGCCGGGTTCCCTGGTTGACGTGCGTCCGGTGAAAGACACCACCCCGTACGAAAACAAACAGATCGAATTCAAGGTCATCAAGCTGGATCGCAAGCGCAACAACGTTGTTGTGTCCCGTCGTTCCGTGCTGGAAGAAACCCTGGGCGAAGAGCGCAAAGCTCTGCTGGAAACCCTGAAAGAGGGCGCCATCATCAAGGGTATCGTCAAGAACATCACCGACTACGGTGCGTTCGTTGACCTGGGCGGCATCGATGGTCTGCTGCACATCACCGACCTGGCATGGCGCCGCGTGAAGCACCCGTCCGAAGTTCTGGCCGTGGGCGACGAAGTGGAAGCCAAGGTACTGAAGTTCGACCAAGAGAAGAACCGCGTATCCCTGGGTCTGAAGCAACTGGGCGAAGATCCGTGGGTGGGCCTGTCCCGCCGCTACCCGTCCGGCACCCGTCTGTTCGGCAAGGTGACCAACCTGACCGACTACGGCGCGTTCGTGGAAATCGAACAGGGCATCGAAGGTCTGGTGCACGTGTCCGAAATGGACTGGACCAACAAGAACGTACACCCGTCCAAGGTTGTTCAGGTTGGCGACGAAGTGGAAGTCATGATCCTGGAAATCGACGAAGACCGTCGTCGCATCTCCCTGGGCATGAAGCAGTGCCTGGCCAACCCGTGGAACGAGTTTGCCGACAACTTCCACAAAGGCGACAAGCTGAAGGGCGCGATCAAGTCCATCACCGACTTCGGCGTGTTCGTTGGCCTGCCGGGCGGCATCGACGGCCTGGTTCACCTGTCCGACCTGTCCTGGAACGAAGCTGGCGAAGAAGCCGTGCGCAAGTTCAAGAAGGGCGACGAGGTTGAAGCCGTTGTTCTGTCCATCGACGTTGAGAAAGAGCGCATTTCCCTGGGCATCAAGCAGATGGAAGGCGATCCGTTCAACAACTTCGTTGCGATGAACGACAAGGGCGCTCTGGTTAAGGGCACCGTGAAGTCCGTTGACGCCAAAGGCGCCGTCGTGACTCTGGACACCGATGTTGAAGGCTACCTGCGCGCTTCCGAACTGTCCCGCGACCGCGTGGAAGACGCTCGCTCCGTTCTGAAGGACGGCGAAGAAGTGGAAGCCGTGATCATTGCCGTGGACCGCAAGTCCCGCAACATCAGCCTGTCCATCAAGGCTAAAGACGCTCAGGAAGACAACGTTGCTCTGAAGAGCCTGTCCGTTGACAGCGCTTCCGCTGGCACCACCAATCTGGGTGCCTTGCTGAAGGCAAAACTGTCCGGCTCTAACGAGTAATTGAGACATGACCAAATCTGAGCTGATCGCTAGGCTGTCGGAACGACTCGCCGAGCGCAATTCTCAGTTGGTCTACAAAGACGCTGAGTTGGCCGTCAAAACCATTTTGGATGCGATGGCCAATAACCTGGCGCAGGGAAACCGGATTGAAATCCGCGGTTTCGGCAGTTTCGATTTGAACTACCGTCCGCCGCGGATTGGCCGCAACCCCAAGTCGGGCACCAGCGTCTCGGTTCCTGAGAAATATGTGCCGCATTTCAAGGCGGGTAAAGAATTGCGCGAACGCGTCGATCTGTCCCTGTTGGAGCAGAGCGAAGCCTAGGCGTTCAAGCCCTGTCTAGCGAATCCGAAGCGCCGCTTTTTGCGGCGCTTTTTCTTTGCGCGGCTGAAATTCCAGCTTGGGTTGCGCCGGGCTATCGTTTAAACTTGCACTCCGGCAAACAAATCGAGCGAGATCATGCGTTACCTGCTTCGTATCGTTGAATTGGCCCTGTTGGTATTCCTGATCGCGGTCACCGTGCAAAACAGCCATGCGGTTGAATTCAAATTGTTCTTCGGCCAGTCCTGGTCCGCGCCGCTGATTGTGTTTCTGCTGCTGTTTTTCGTGGTTGGCGCGCTGGTCGGTCTGCTCGCCACGCTCGGCTATTATCTGCGCAGCCGGAAAGAGCTGTCCCAATTGAAAAAAGAATTGCGCAACCGTCCCCCCGCCAGCAAGGTGATCAGCGACCCCAGCGACGCGATCGCCGATTGAGCCTAGCGCGAGCGGCGGAGCGAGCCGGCGCCGCGCCTAGGCGCCGCCGCGATGGAATCCGTCGTTCTTGATGATGCCGCCCGGGAGCGGCTGTTGTTGTTTGTCCGGAAAGGATTGCTGTTGGAACTGGATTTGTGGTGGTTGCTATTGTTTCCGGCCTTTTTCGGCCTGGGTTGGTTTGCCGCGCGCGTGGACATGCGCACGGTGCTGAAACAGGCGAAGGCGGTGCCGACCGGATTTTTCCGCGGCCTGGACGCGCTGGTGGAGGACAAGACCGATATCGCCGCCTCGGCCCTGGCCGAAGTGGCGCGCCAGCAAGGGTCGGCGCTGGAGTTGCAGCACACCTTGGGCAAGCTCTACCGCAAGCGCGGGGAGAACGACCGCGCCATCCGGTTGCATCAGCGCATGCTGGACGCGCCGGATCTGCCGGCCGAGCACCGCGACGCGGTGCGCTTCGAATTGGCCCAGGATTTCCGTAAAGCGGGTCTGGTGGACCGGGCGGAAGAGATTCTGATCAAGCTGCAGGACGGCAATATGGGCCTGGCCGCGCGGCGTCAGCTGCTGGACATCTACCAGCAGGACCGCGATTGGCACAAGGCCATCGCCACCGCCAAGGAGCTGCGCAGCGACGCGCATTCCTTCCAGCACGAGGTGGCGCAGTTCTATTGCGAACTGGCCCAGGGCGAGCTGTACAAATCCAATAGCGAACAAGCGCGCCACTATGTGGAAGAAGCGTTCACGGCCAACCGCAAGTGCGTGCGCGCCAGCCTGATCCTCGGAGACATCGAGTTCGCCGGCGGTCATGTGGAGGCGGCGATCGCGGCCTGGCAGAACATTGAAAAGCAGAATTACGAATACTTGTCGATGGCCGCCGAGCGGCTGTTCGACGCCTATGAGCGGCAGGACAAGCCGCTGGAAGGCATCGCCTTGCTGCGCGGCTATCAGAAGACTTTCCCGCAGCTGGAACTGACCGATCTGCTGTACCAGAAGATCGCCACTTACGAGGGCGAGGAAAAAGCGCTGGAAGTCGCGCGCGAGGGCGTGCACGCCCGTCCCAGCCTGTCCGGCGTCTACCGCTTGATCGAGGCGCAGATGGACGAATTGAGCCCGGAAGGGCGGATGGACGCGGAAGTGGCGCGCGCCTTGGTGCTCAAGCACGCGCAGCGCCTGAGCGTGCACCGTTGCAAATGCTGCAACTTCCGCTCGCGCGCCTTCTTCTGGCATTGCCCGGCCTGCGGCGAGTGGGAGGGCTTCACCGCCAACCGGACGGAATCGCAGTAAGCAGCAGCGCCGCTGACAAAACGCCTAGATGTACTGCTTACGTCTGCGCGCCTTGCCTCTGCTTCTCCGCGAGGTGTTGTCAGCGGCTTGGGCGTAGGGATAGTTGTGCAGCCGCCAGAGAGCGGCTGCGCTGATTTGAATACCGGCCGTCGGCGAGCGTCGGCGGCAAGAATGGAGCAAGCATGAATCCTTTGATCGCAGCCGACGCGGCGCAGCCGACTTCGCCCGTCGTCGTGGCCCTGGACTTTGCCGACGCGGACAGCGCCTTGCGCTTCGCCAGCCGCCTGGACCCGAGCGAGTGTCGCCTCAAGGTGGGCAAGGAGCTGTTCACCTCCTCCGGCCGCAGCCTGGTGGAGAGTCTGGTGGCCAGAGGGTTTCAGGTGTTTCTGGATTTGAAGTTCCACGATATTCCCAATACCGTGGCCCATGCTTGCAAGGCGGCGGCGGAAGCCGGCGTCTGGATGGTCAATGTGCACGCCTCCGGCGGCCGCCGGATGATGGAGGCCGCGCGCGAGGCGCTGGCGCCGTACAGCCAGCGTCCGCTCTTGATCGCGGTGACGGTGCTGACCAGCATGGAAGCGGCGGATCTGGCCGAAATCGGCATCGCCGCTTCGCCGCAAGAGCATGTGCTGCGGCTGGCCGCGCTGACCCGCGACTGCGGGCTGGACGGCGTGGTGTGTTCGGCCCAGGAAGCCGGCGAACTGAAAGCCGCGCTGGGCCGCGAATTCAAACTGGTGACGCCGGGCATCCGCCTGGCGGACAGCGTCGCCGACGATCAGCGCCGGGTGATGACGCCGACGACCGCGCTGGCCGCAGGCTCCGATTATCTGGTGATAGGCCGGCCCATCACCCGCGCCGCCGACCCGCTGGCCGTGTTGCGCGCGATCAATCAAGACATTCAGCACTATCAGGCTCAATAAAATATGAAAATCACAGTTATCGGTACGGGGTATGTCGGTCTGGTGACCGGCACGTGTCTGGCGGAAACCGGCTATCACGTGTGCTGCCTGGATGTGGATCCCAATAAGATCGCCATCCTGAAACAGGGCGGCATTCCGATTTTCGAACCCGGTCTGGAAGACATGGTGCGGCGCAACGTCGCCGCCGGCCGGCTCAGCTTCACCACCGACATCGCCGAGTCTGTGGCCTTTGGCGACGTGCAGTTCATCGCCGTCGGCACTCCGCCGGACGAGGACGGCTCCGCCGACCTGCAATACGTGCTGGCCGCCGCGCGCAATATCGGCCGCCACATGACGGACTACAAAGTCATCGTCGACAAGTCCACGGTGCCGGTGGGCACCGCCGACCTGGTCAAGGCGGCGGTGGCGGAAACCCTGGCCGAGCGCGGCGAGGCGTTGGAATTCAGCGTGGTGTCCAACCCGGAATTCCTGAAGGAAGGCGCGGCCATCGACGACTTCATGCGTCCGGACCGCGTGGTGATCGGCGTAGACGACGAGCGCGCGGCCGCGATGATGCGCCGGCTGTACGCGCCGTTCCAGCGCAATCACGAGCGCGTGCTGCTAATGGACGTGCGCTCCGCCGAACTGACCAAGTACGCGGCCAATGCCATGCTGGCGACGCGCATCTCCTTCATGAACGAATTGGCCAATCTGGCCGAGAGCCTGGGCGCCGACATCGAGCAGGTGCGGCTGGGCATGGGCTCGGATCCGCGCATCGGCTATCACTTCCTGTATCCGGGCGTGGGCTACGGCGGCTCCTGCTTCCCCAAGGACGTCAAGGCCCTGGTGCAGACCGCCAAGGAAAACGGCCATGACCTGCGCGTGTTGAGCGCGGTGGAAGAGGCCAACGATCTGCAAAAGCTGCGCCTGGTGGACAAGGTGCTGGCGCGTTTCGGCCAAGATCTGTCCGGCCGCCGCTTCGCGATGTGGGGCCTGGCCTTCAAGCCCAACACCGACGATATGCGCGAAGCGCCCAGCCGCGTGATCGCGGAAGAACTGAGCCGCCGCGGCGCGGAAGTGGTGGCCTTCGATCCGGTGGCCATCCATGAAGCGCAGCGGGTGATGGGCGACATCGCCGGCCTGAGCTTCGCCGACGATATGATGGCGGCGTTGCGGCAGGCCGACGCCTTGCTGATCGTCACCGAATGGAAGATGTTCCGCGCGCCGGACCTGAGCGCGGTCAAGCAAGCGCTGAAGCAGCCCTTGGTGTTCGACGGCCGCAATATGTACGATCCGGCCTGGATGCGCGAGCAGGGCTTCGATTACTTCGCGATCGGCCGCTGAGGATAATCATGGGCCTGATGCAAGACCTGGGGCTGGACAGCTCCAAACTGGCCGCCGAACTGGCGCAAGCGAAAGTCCTGGTGGTGGGCGATGTGATGCTGGACCGTTATTGGTTCGGCGACGCCACCCGCATTTCGCCGGAAGCGCCGGTGCCGGTGGCCAAGATCGAGCGCATTGAAGAGCGCGCCGGCGGCGCCGCCAACGTGGCGCGCAATATCGCCGGCCTGGGCGGCAAGGCCACCTTGCTGTCGGTGGTGGGCGACGACGAAGCCGCCTCGGCGCTGGAGCGCCTGCTGGCCGCGGACGGCATCGCCACCTCGCTGAAGCGCGACCCCAGCATCGCCACCACCATCAAGTTGCGCGTGGTGGCGCGGCAGCAACAGCTGATCCGCCTCGACTTCGAGGACGCGCCCAGCCATGAGATCCTGGCCGGCAAGCTGGAAGAGTATCAGCAGATCCTGGCCGAGCACGACGTGGTGATCCTGTCCGATTACGGCAAGGGCGGGCTGACCCATGTCAGCAAGATGATCGAACTGGCGCGCCAGGCCGGCAAGCCGGTGTTGATCGATCCCAAGGGCGACGACTACAGCAAATACGCCGGCGCCACGCTGTTGACGCCCAATCGCAGCGAGTTCCGCCAGGTGGCCGGCCGCTGGGCGTCGGAGAGCGAGCTGACCGCCAAGGCGCAGGCCTTGCGCGCGGACTTGGCGCTGGACGCCTTGCTGGTGACGCGCAGCGAGGAGGGCATGACCTTGTTCCGCGACGAGGGCGTGGTGCATCAGCCCACCTTCGCGCGCGAAGTCTACGACGTGTCCGGCGCCGGCGACACCGTGATCGGCACGCTGGGCCTGGGGCTGGCCGCCGGCCAGCCGCTGCCGGTGGCGATGAGTCTCGCCAACGCCGCCGCCGGCGTGGTGGTGGGCAAGCTGGGCACCGCGGTGTGCAGCCAGCGCGAACTTTTCGCCGTGTGATCCCGTCCAGTCAGGCTGGATCCTGAAGGAGAACACATGCAGCACTATACCGATGCCATCTTGGCGTTCTGGTTTGGCGGCGGCGACGACAGTTTCCTGTCGGTGCCGCGCAGCGCCTGGTTCAAGAAGGATGAAGTGTTCGACGGCATTATCCGCGAACGCTTCCTGGACGCGTGGCGACAGGCGCGCGCCGGGGAACTGCCGGCAGAGGCCGGCGACGCTCGCCGCGGTCTGGCCTGGCTGATTCTGACCGATCAATTCCCGCGCAATCTGTTCCGCGGCTCGGCCGAGGCCTTCGCCACCGACGGCCAGGCGCTGGCGCTGGCGCGCGAGATGGTGGCGCGCGGCCTGGACCGGCAACTGCCGCATATCGCCCGCACCTTCGTCTATCTGCCGTTCGAGCACAGCGAGTCGCTGGCGGATCAGGACGAAGCCGTGCGTTTGTTTGAAACCATGGCCGAGGACGCGGCCATGGCGAGTTTTATCGATTACGCGCACCGCCACCGGGACGTGATCGTCCGCTTCGGACGCTTCCCGCATCGCAACGCCGCGCTGGGCCGGACGGACACGCCGGACGAGAAGGCCTATCTGGCCGAGCCCGGCGCCGGTTTTTAAACGCGCAGCAATATTCTCGCGCCGTCGGCGATGGCCGGCGGCGGAAAGGCAAAACATGACTATCGTCGTCACCGGCGCCGCCGGTTTTATTGGTTCCAATCTGGTCAAGGCGCTGAACGAGCGCGGCGTCACCGACATCATCGCCGTGGACAATCTGTCCAGCGGCGACAAGTTCCGCAATCTGGTGGATTGCGAAATCGCCCACTATATGGACAAGCACGACTTCCTGGCCTTGCTGCTGGAAGGCGAGTTCGAGGGCGAACTGTCCGCCATCCTGCACCAGGGCGCGTGTTCCGACACCATGAACCACGACGGCAAGTACATGATGGATAACAACTATCAGTACACGCTGGCCCTGTTCGACTACTGTCAGCACGAGGAGATTCAGTTCCTCTACGCCTCCAGCGCCGCCACCTACGGCAAGGGCACCGTGTTCAAGGAAGAGCGCCAGTACGAAGGCCCGCTCAATGTCTACGGCTATTCCAAATTCCTGTTCGACCAAGTGCTGCGTCAACGCATGAAGGAAGGCCTGAGCGCGCAGGCGGTGGGCTTCCGCTATTTCAACGTCTACGGCCCGCGCGAGCAGCATAAGGGTCGGATGGCCTCGGTGGCCTTCCACCACTTCAATCAGTATCGCGAACACGGCAAGGTCAAGCTGTTCGGCGGCTGGGACGGCTGGGGCAACGGCATGCAAAGCCGCGACTTCGTGTCGGTGGAGGATGTGGCCAAGATCAATCTGTATTTCCTGGACCACCCGGAAAAGAGCGGCATCTTCAACCTGGGTTCCGGCCGCTCGCAGCCGTTCAACGACGTGGCCGTGGCCACCGTCAACGCCTGCCGCCGCCATGACGGCCAGCCGGCGCTGAGCCTGGACGAGATGGCGGCTCAGGGCATCGTCGAATACGTGGACTTCCCGGACGCGCTCAAGGGCAAATATCAGAGTTTCACCCAGGCCGACATCGGCAAACTGCGCAGCGCCGGTTACGGCGCTGAGCTGTTTGACGTCGAGCAGGGCGTGGATCGCTACGTGGATTGGCTGATCAAGCAATGACGCTGCGCGTCCGGCAGGCGGCGCGGCTGCTGATGCTCGACCCCGCGGGCAGGGTGCTGCTCTTTCCCTACCAGCCGGCGGACCGGGCCGAATACTGGTTCACGCCGGGCGGCGAACTCGAAGCCGGCGAAAGCCTGGCGGACGCGGCCCGGCGCGAATGCCGTGAAGAGACCGGTCACCTTATCGCCGATCCCGGCTCGCCGGTGGCCCGCCGCTCATTCGAGTTGACGCTGTTGGACGGAGAACGGGTGCGGGCGCTTGAGCATTTCTTCCTGATCCGCGTCGAACACGCGAGGCTGGACGACGGCGGCTGGACCGAGCTTGAGCGGCGGGTGATGGGGCGGGGCCGTTGGTGGCCGCCGGAGGAACTGGCCGCGTCCGGCGCGCGCTATTTCCCTGAAGACTTGCTGGCGATGCTGGCGGAAGCGTCCGCGGGCAGATAGTTGCAGCAACGGTTATTTGCTTAGACATAAGGATTCCGTCTTTGCTGATAGCCAATCGGTATAATGGCCGTTCCCCGTTGGAGAACGCGTCGTGTACAAGCATCTGGAAGATTTCGTCGGCCACACCCCCTTGGTCAGACTCAAGCGCCTGCCCGGCGTCACCAGCAACATCGTGCTGGTCAAGCTGGAAGGCAATAACCCGGCGGGTTCGGTCAAAGACCGGCCGGCGTTGTCCATGATCCGTCGCGCGGAAGAGCGCGGCGAGATCCAGCCGGGCGATACGCTGATCGAACCCACCAGCGGCAACACCGGCATCGCGTTGGCGATGGCGGCGGCGATGATGGGCTATAAGATGATCCTCATCATGCCGGAGAACTCCAGCGCCGAGCGGGTGCAGGCGATGCGCGCCTACGGCGCGGAAGTGGTCTTGACCCCCAAGGAAGCCTCCATGCCGGGTTCCATCGACCTGGCGCGCAAGATGGAAGCCGCCGGCCAGGGCCGCATCCTCGATCAATTCTCCAATCCGGACAATCCGCTGGCCCACTATGAAAGCACCGGGCCGGAAATCTGGCATGACACCCGGGGCGGCGTCACCCACTTCGTGTCCAGCATGGGCACCACCGGCACCG
Organism: Chromobacterium sp. HL1; assembly: GCF_057418835.1. Classification (NCBI taxonomy): domain Bacteria; kingdom Pseudomonadati; phylum Pseudomonadota; class Betaproteobacteria; order Neisseriales; family Chromobacteriaceae; genus Chromobacterium; species Chromobacterium sp. HL1. The sequence continues at coordinate 3,058,905 of NZ_CP162399.1, read as the reverse complement.
TCATGGGCACCAGCCGCTATCTGAAGCAGCAAAATCCGGCGATCCAGATCGTGGGCGTGCATCCGGAGCCGGGCAGCCAGATCGCCGGCATCCGTAAATGGGAAGACCCCTACGTGCCCAAGATTTGCGACTTCTCGCAACTGGACGATTTGCAGCACGTCGGCCAGCAGGAGGCCGAGGATATGGCGCGGCAACTGGCGCGCGAGGAGGGGATCCTGGCCGGGCCTTCGTCCGGCGGCGCCTTGGCGGTGGCGCTGCGCCTGTCGCGTCAGCTGGAGAACGCGGTCATCGTCTCCATCATCTGCGACCGCGGCGACCGTTACCTGTCCACCGGACTGTTCGGCTGAGCGCGAGGGTTCACGCCCCTTCCGGTCAAGGGGCTTGTGAACCGGGTCACAAGACGGACGGCGCGGCGGAACGCAGTGTTCGCGTTTTGGCGCTGGCGTCCGGCGCCTCATGTCGCTAGCATCGGGAGTCCATTGTCCCCGTCCCGGAGGCTCCGATGCTGCTGCATGTCGATTCCCGTTTTCTCAGCCCTTACGCGCTGTCCGCCTTTGTCGCCCTGAAAGAAAAGGGGCTGACTTTCGAACTATCGACCGTCAGCCTGGAGGCGCAGGCCAATCTGGCGGCCGACTATCGGCGTCAGTCGCTGACCGCCCGCGTGCCCATGCTGGAAGACGGCGAGTTCCGTCTCAGCGAATCCTCGGCCATTGCCGAATATCTGGAAGACGCTTATCCCGAACGCGCGCGGCTATACCCGCAGGACTTGCGCCAGCGCGCTCGCGCGCGCCAGCTGCAAGCCTGGCTGCGCAGCGATCTGATGGCGCTGCGGGAAGACCGCAACACCGAGGTGGTGTTTCTGCGTCCGGCGGCGGGCACGCTGGCGCCGGAAGCGCGCCAGGCGGCCGGCAAGCTGATCGCGGCCGCGGAGCAATTGCTGCCGGCCGACGGCGGCGAGCTGTTCGGCGCCTGGTGTCTGGCCGATACCGATCTCGCGCTAATGCTGAAACGGCTGCAATACGACGATGCGCTGCCGCCGCGTTTGGCCGCCTACGCCGAGCGCCAATGGCGGCGGCCGGCGGTGCAGGACTGGCTGGCGCTGGGACGGCGGGCGGCCTCGGCTTGAAAGGCTGAGCGCGCGCCCGCGCCTGGACTGCCGTTTCAGCGATGCACGTCGTGGGTGACGAAGGGCCGGTCCGGCGACGGCATCTCCAGCCAGTCCGGATGGCGTAGTGTGCGGCGGATGTCCTGATAGCCGCTGGCCCAGTGCGCGCGCATGGTCTGGGCGCCGAATTGATAATCCTTGTGGTGGTCTTCGTACTCCTTGTCCTGGTAGATCAGGTGTATCACCTTCAACAGCCGGCCGCAGGCCAGTTCGTGGGCGTGGCGGTAGGCCGGGTGTTCGCGTTGCGCCTCCGGCACCAGTTCCATCAGCTGCCGCAGCAAGCCGCGGTAGTTCTGTTCCCGTTTCATCGTGTCGGTGATCTGCCGGGTGCGGCTGGAGTACTGGATGTCCTTCTGCCGCATCGCGATCGCCTTCATGTCCGTGGGCGGTTCGCCCTTGGCGCTCCACAGGTCCACCTGGAACACCAGCGAGTTTTTGCGCGGCTCGGTGCTCAGTATCTGCTTCAGCGGCGTATTGGACACCAGGCCGCCGTCCCAGTAGTACTCGCCGTCTATCTCCACCGCCGGAAAGCCCGGCGGCAGCGCGCCGGAAGCCATGAAATGCTCGGCGCGCAGTTTTTGGCGGGTATTGTCGAAGTAGACGAAGTTGCCGCTACGCAGATTGACCGCGCCCACCGACACCCGCATCTGATCGCTGTCGTTGATGCGGTCGAAATCGGCGAAACGTTCCAGCGTGCCCTTCAGCGGCGCGGTGTCGTAAAGGCTGCAATTGGCGGGCGAGGGCGCGCCGCTTGGCCAGGGCGAGCGCGGCAGGAAGAAGCCGTTCTGGCCCTCGGTCAGCGCGCGCCAGGCCTCCCAGCTCGCCATCAGTCCGTTCAGCCCCGCCGGCCAATGGTGGGTGTCCAGTTGGCTGAAGGGGCTGGCCGGCAGAAACGGCGGCCGGCAGATGGTGTCCCAGAAGGCGCGCAACTGCTCCACCCGCCGCTCCGGCGGGTTGCCGGCGATGATGGCGGCGTTGAGCGCGCCGATGGAAATGCCGGCCACCCAGTTGGGGTGCAGCTCGGCCTCGGCCAGGCCCTGGTAGACGCCGGGCTGATAGGAGCCCAGCGCGCCGCCGCCCTGCAGCACCAGCGCCAGCACCTGGTAGCGGTGGCCGGGCGGCAGGCTGCGGCTCTGGTACAGGCCGCCGCTCTGCGGGCAGGCGGGGTTGTGCGGCGGCGTCATTGCATATACCAGCCGTGGCTGACAATCACCGATTGTCCGGTGAGCGCGGCGCTGGGGAAGGCGGCCAGGAACAGCGCGGTCTGGGCCACGTCTTCCACCGTGGTGAACACCCCGTCCACGGTATTGCCCAGCATCACGCGCTTGACCACTTCTTCCTCGCTGATGCCCAGCTCTTTGGCCTGCTCCGGAATCTGCTTCTCCACCAGCGGCGTGCGCACGAAGCCCGGGCAGATCACGTGGGCGCGCACATTGTATTCCGCGCCTTCCTTGGCCAGCACCCGGCACAGGCCCAGCAGCGCGTGTTTGGCGGTGACGTAGGCGGATTTGAGTTTGGACGCCTCGTGGGAGTGCACCGACCCCATATAGATCACGGTGCCGCCGCGCTTGTCCTGATACATATGGCGCAGCGCGGCCTTGGTGGTGAGAAAGGCGCCGTCCACGTGGATGGCCTGCATCTTCTTCCAGTCGGAAAACGAGTAGTCCACCAGCGGGTTGACGATCTGGATGCCGGCGTTGGAGATCAGGATGTCCAGCCCGCCCAGCGCGTCCACCGCCGCCTGGGTGCCGGCGTTGACGGATTCCTCATGGGTCACGTCCATCGCCACGCCCACCGCCTTGCCGCCGGCGGCCTTGATCTCTTCCGCCGCGGCCTGCGCCGCCGTCAGGTTGATGTCGGCGATGGCCACCGCCGCGCCGGCGCGGGCGTAGGTTTCCGCAATGGCTTTGCCTATGCCGCTGGCCGCGCCGGTGATCAATGCCACTTTGCCGTTCAATTGCATGCTGCTCTCCTTGTCGTCGGGTGGGATGCGCCGCGTAGCGGCTTGGCGCCGGTTTCCGCCTCGTCTCGTCCTTGCTCGCGAGACTTTGAACAGGTTCTGTAAGTACAGGCGCTTAGTTCAGGTAATCGAATTCCACTTCGCCCAGGCCCAGGGTCAGGTCGGCGACGATGTGGCGCGCCTCCACCACTTCCAGCACCGGCAGTTCCGCCACCGGGGCCAGCGCGTGGGGGAACAGCGCCAGCGCCGCCGGCCCGCTCCAGGCGCCGTGCACGGTGACGTCCTTGAGGTGAAAGCGCACCAGTTCGCAGATGCGAACGCTGCCGTCCACATGCGGGATGATCTTCAAGAGGAAGTTGGGCGTGTTGACCATGGAGCGCTGCAGCGCGCTGGCGTCCTGGGCGTGATGTTTGTAGCCCATGGTGGCGGTGGCCACCCGCACCGGGCCGTAGTCCAGTTCGCCCACCAGGGTGTCGGTGCGCACTTGCAGCCGCGGGCAGGCCAGCTTCTTGGGAAAGCCCCACAGTTCGCGGCCGCCGGCGATGGGCGGGTGGTCGTTCAGATACATCGCGTGAGTGTAATTGCCGGCCACGCCACCCAGCAGAACCGGGATCACCTGGCCGCTTTCGGTGTAGTCGCCAAAGCCGGTGGAGTCCGGCATGCGGATGAACTCGAAGTTCACCAGATCCGAGGCCGGCTGCAGCGGTTCCGGCACCGCCTCGCGCAGCTTGGCCGGATCGGTGCGATAAGTGATGATGAAGAATTCGCGGTTGGTGAAGCGGTAGGGGCCGCGGGGGAAGGCGGGGTTGGTCAGCGGCATGGCGAAGGCCTGCTCGCGGATGGCGTCGATGTTCATACGTGCTGCGCTCCCTGGATGGCAAAAGGTCGCGCCGGGACGGCGCGGCCGCTGCTGCGAAAGGAGCCCGCCGGCGGAACGGCCCGACGGGCATGCGTGCATCTGGCTCCGATGGTACAGGCAAAGATCCCATACAGATAGCTTGGCGCGGCGTCGCCTGTCCATTGGGACGACGCCGCGCGCCCGGCCGCTGTCTTTCCGCTCGGCGGCAAGGAGGGCGTCGGCCACCGCGCCGCCGTGCTATGCTGTCGCCGTTGCGGCGAATGAGCCGCGGCCCGCCACCGTGCCGGCGGAGTCGGCACTTGCAGTTTTGGATGGACCGTATGAGCAAAAGCATCATTTCCGACATGGACGGAGTGATTTATCGGGGCAAGCAACTGATTCCGGGCGCGCGCGATTTCGTCAACCGCCTGACGCAGGGCGGCACGCCCTTCCTGTTTCTGACCAATAACGCGGAGCAGACGCCGCTGGACCTGAGGCTGAAGCTGGAGAGCCTGGGCATCAACGGCGTGACGGAAGACAACTTCATCACCAGCGCGATGGCCACGGCGATGTTTCTGCGCAGCCAGACGCGCAAGGCCATGCCCACCGCCTACGTGGTGGGCGGCGCCGGCCTGATCAACGAGCTGTACAAGGTGGGGTTTTCCATTTCCGAATCCCATCCGGATTACGTGGTGGTGGCCAAGTCCCAGACCTTCAGTTTCGAGCAGATCAAGAAGGCGGTGCGTTTTATCGATCAGGGCGCCAAATTCATCGGCACCAACCCGGATATGATCGATCCGATAGAGGGCGGCGGCTACGAGCCGGCCGCCGGCACGCTGCTGGCCGCCATCGAGGCCGCCACCGGCAAGAAGCCCTACATCGTGGGCAAGCCGAACTCGCTGATGATGATGCTGGCCACCCGCAAGCTGGGCGTGCATCCGGAGGAGGCGGTGATGATAGGCGACCGGATGGACACCGACATCGTCGGCGGCATAGAAGCCGGCATGGGCACCGCGCTGGTGTTGTCCGGCGTGTCGTCGCGCGAATCCATGGAGCAGTTTCCCTACCAGCCGGACTATGTGTTCGAGAGCGTGGCGGAGATTGATCCGGGGGCTTTGTAAAAGCCTGGCTACGTTCTGTTGCGCGTCGCGAGGCTTTGAACAAGCCATGGCCGGTCAGGCCGGCGTCGGACGAAAACAGGGCCGCTCCCGTTTGGGGGCGGCCCTGTTTGTTTGCCGTCTAGATCCCGCTCGGCCCGGCGAGGCGCTCAGCGCTGCTCGGCTTGGGCCGCGGCTTCCCTCAATTTGTCCTTCTTGCTCTTGCGTTTGCCCTTGACGCCGCCGTTGTCGGCCGCCGGGTTCGTGGCGGCGCTCGCGGCCGCGGCCGGGCTGGCGGCGACGGGTTCGAAACCGGCGATCCGTTCGCGCGGCAGCCGCAGTCGCTGGCGTTTCTCTATCAATTGGAAATGCGCGGCGCAATCGGCGCTGACGAAGCTGATGGCCTCGCCGCTGGCGCCGGCGCGGCCGGTGCGGCCGATGCGGTGGGTGTAGTCCACCGGCGAGCGCGGCAGATCGTAGTTCACCACCACCGGCAGGCGGGCGATGTCGATGCCGCGCGCGGCCACGTCGGTGGCCACCAGAACTTGCAGACGGCCGGACTTGAGGTCGGCCAGCACCTGGCCGCGTTGTCCCTGGCTGCAATCGCCGTGCAGCGCGGCGGCGCGGACGCCGGCGGCCTGTAGCTTGCCGGCCACTCGGTCTGCGGTGTGGCGGCTGGCCACGAAGACCAGAGCCCGCTCCCAGCCATGGGTGTGCAGCAGATGGCGCAACAACATGGTGCGCCGGCCGGCGTCCACCTCGATGACGCGCTGGCGGATGTCCGGCGCGGCGACGTCGCCGGGCGCGATGTCGATATGCCGCGGCTGGTTCAGCAATTGCTCCGCCAGCGCGCGCACGGCGGGGGGGAAGGTGGCGGAAAACATCAGGTTTTGCCGGTAGGGCGGCAGCTGCGCCAGCACGCTGGCCAGTTCGTCGGCGAAGCCGAGGTCGAGCAGGCGGTCGGCCTCGTCCAGCACCAGGGTGTCGACGGCGGCGAGCCGCAGCGCATTGTGCGCCAGCAGGTCCAGCAGCCGGCCGGGCGTGGCCGCCACGATGTCGGCGCCGCCGCGCAAGGCCATCATCTGAGGATTGATGGAGACGCCGCCGAAGACCACGGCGATCTTGGGCCGGCGCGGCAGGCCCTGGGCCAGCTGGCGCAGGGCGTCGCCCACTTGCGCCGCCAGTTCCCTGGTGGGGAGCAGGATCAGCGTTTGCGGCTGGCGAGACGAGACCTGGCGGCCAGCCAGCCATTGCTGCAACAGCGGCAGGCAGTAGGCCGCGGTTTTGCCGGAACCGGTTTGCGCGGTGGCCAGCACGTCGTGGCCTTGCAAAACGGCGGGGACGGCGGCGAGCTGAACCGCGGTGGGGGCCGGGTAGCCCTGATCGCTGGCGGCCTGGGCCAGGGCGGGCGACAGGCCCAGTGAGGTGAATGACATGGATTGGCGTTGACGGCGATGGACTTGAAGCGGCAGGAGTATCGACGCTGCCCGCGGCCGGGTCAAGCGGGGCGTGGCGTCGCCGCAACGCGCGTTGCGCAGCGGGAAGTTCCGTTTGCGAGTACTATCTGGGCTCGCTATCAAGTTAAAGTCATACGCACATGCAAACAGAAGTCAAAGAGAAACCCCGCTACGCCCTGGTGGCCTCGGTCCAGTTGCCCGATGTCAGCGATGTCGAGTTCGAGGCCTCGCTCACCGAGCTGAGCGAACTGGCCAAGACCCTGGGCTTCCAAGTGGTGCGGACCTTTGTGCAAAAGCGTAACAGCTTCGACCGCACCGCCTATATGGGCGTGGGCAAGCTGGAGGAAATCAGCCAGTTCGTCAATCGCGGTCTTCGCAACGACGAGCTGGAGGACGCGCCTCCGGTCTTGGACGCCGGCACGGTGGAGATCGACGCCTTGCTGGTGGACCACGAAATCTCGCCGTCGCAGGCGCGCAATCTGGAGCTGGCCGTCGGCTGCGAGGTGATGGACCGCACCATGGTGATTCTGGAGATCTTCCACCGCAACGCCCGCTCGCGCGCGGCGCGCGCCCAGGTGGAAATCGCCCGTCTCGGTTATATGGCGCCGCGCTTGCGCGAGGCGGCCAAGCTGGCCGGGCCGCAAGGCCGGCAGCGCAGCGGCATGGGCGGGCGCGGCGCCGGCGAATCGCATACCGAGCTGGATCGTCGCAAGGTGCGCGACCGCATCGCCGAGCTGCAGCGCGAAATCGTCGCGATGGAGCTGGAGCGCAAGACCCAGCGCGCGCGCCGGCTGGAGCGCCAGGGCCAGGGTCTGGGCGGGGTGTCGCTGGTGGGCTACACCAATGCCGGCAAGTCCACGCTGATGCGCGCCTTGACCGGCAGCGAAGTGCTGGTGGCCAATAAGCTGTTCGCCACCCTGGACACCACGGTGCGCGCCATCTACCCGGAAAGCGTGCCGCGGGTGCTGGTCAGCGATACCGTGGGCTTCATCAAGAACCTGCCTCACGGCCTGGTGGCCTCGTTCAAGTCCACGCTGGAAGAAGCGCTGGACGCGGCCCTGCTGCTGCATGTGATCGACGCCAGCGACCCGGGCTTCCAGCGTCAGCTGGAAGTGACCGATGAGGTCTTGAAGGAAATCGGCGCCGACGAAGTGCCGCGCATCCGGGTGTTCAACAAGATAGATCATGTCGGCGACGCGGCCGAGCAGGCGGCCTGGGCCGCCGAGCTGCGGCAACGCTATCCGGACTGCGTGGTGATGAGCGCGCGCCGCCCCGAGGAAGTGGCGGCGCTGCGCGCGCTGATCGTGGCCTTCTTCCAGCGAGATCTGGAGGAAGGCGAACTGCTGCTGCCGTGGTCCGCCCAGCAACTGCGCGGCGAAATCTACAGCCACTGCCAGGTGCTGGAAGAACGCGCGGAGGAAGAGGGCAGCTGGTTCCGCGTGCGCGGCGAGCCGGACAAGCTGCGCAGCCTGCGCGAGCAGTTGAACCCCGGCTCGCAGGGGCGTCAGAAGGAGTATTGGGAAGTCTGAGGCCTGAGCCTACGGCTCGGGCGTGGCGGAGCCGGGCCGTTCCTGGAACGCACCCGCCGCCCCGCGTTTCGCCGAGATGGCGCAGACGCTTATCCTCCGTGAGCGCGCATCTGCGTATAATCCCTCCCTCGTGCCCCGGCTTTTGTCCGCGGGCATGCTTAATTCATGGCATTCCGCCGGGACGCAAGTGGTCGCCGGGCTGCTGTTTTCTTGCTTCCTAAAATTCTGCAACACTGCTATTCCCAATGATTATTCTGAAAAACGTGGCTTTGCGTCGCGGCACCAAAGTTTTGCTGGACGGCGCGACAGTCAATATCAACCCCGGTGAAAAGGTCGGCCTGGTAGGGCGCAACGGCGCGGGCAAGTCTTCGCTGTTTGCGGTCTTGAACGGCAGCCTGCACGAAGACAGCGGCGATTTCTCCATCCCCAGCCAGTGGCGGATGGCGCAGGTGGCGCAGGACATGCCGGAAACCTCGCAGACCGCCACCGAGTTCGTGGTGGAAGGCGATACCGCCTTGCTGGCGGCGCGGCGCGAAGTGGCCGAAGCCGAGGCGGGCGAGGACTATATGCGCATGGCGCATGCCTACACCGCGCTGAACGACGCCGGCGAGCATGACGCTCCCGCGCGGGCGCAGGCGCTGATCCTGGGTCTGGGCTTTAGCGTGGCCGAGTTGCAGCGGCCGGTGAACAGCTTTTCCGGCGGCTGGCGCATGCGTTTGCAGCTGGCGCGCGCGCTGATGTGCCCGTCCGATCTATTGCTCTTGGACGAACCGACCAACCACCTCGACCTGGACGCCTTGGTCTGGCTGGAGGCCTGGCTGAAACAGTACGCCGGCACCATGGTGGTGATCAGCCATGACCGCGAATTCCTGGACGCGGTGACCAATGTCACCCTGCACATCGACCACGGCAAGCTGGTGCGCTACGGCGGCAACTACAGCAAGTTCGAGGACATGCGCGCGGAGCAGATGATTTTGCAGCAGGCCGTGCTGGCCAAGCAGCAGGAGAAGATGGCGCATCTGCAGAAGTTCATCGACCGCTTCAAGGCCAAGGCCAGCAAGGCCAAGCAGGCGCAAAGCCGCGTCAAGGCGCTGGAACGGATGGAGAAGATTGCGCCGGTGCTGACCGAGGCCGACTTCCAGTTCGAGTTCAAGGAGCCGAGCAGCCTGCCCAACCCGATGCTGACCATGTCTCAGGCCTCGTTCGGTTATCCGGCGGCGGAGGGAGCGGAGGAAGGCGCGCCGCCCGTCGTGATCGTCAACGGGGTGAACCGCTCGGTGCTGGCCGGGCAGCGCATCGGCATTCTGGGCGCCAACGGCCAGGGCAAGTCCACGCTGGTGAAGACGGTGGCCGAAGCGCTGACGGCCACCGGCGGCGAGATCATACGCGGCAAGGGCTTGAACATCGGCTACTTCTCGCAGCAAGAGCTGGACGTGTTGCGGCCGGAAGACGATCCGCTGCAGCATATGCTGCGCTTGGCGCGAGAAACGCCGGCGCAGCTGCGACCACCGTCCAACGACTGCCGCGAGCAGGGGCTGCGCAATTTCCTCGGCACCTTCAATTTCAGCGGCGACATGGTCAAGCAGGCGGTGGGCAGCATGAGCGGCGGAGAGAAAGCGCGGCTGGTGCTGTGCATGATAGTCTGGCTGCGCCCCAATCTATTGCTGCTGGACGAGCCGACCAACCATCTGGACCTGGCCACGCGCGAGGCCTTGAGCGTGGCGCTGAACGAGTTCGAGGGTTCGGTGATGCTGGTCAGCCACGACCGCGCGCTGCTGCGCGCGGTCTGCGACGAGTTCTGGATGGTGTCGCGCGGCGGCGTCAGCGATTTTGACGGCGATCTGGACGATTATCAGGTCTATCTGTTGGAAGAAGCCAAGCGCCGACGCGAAGAGGCGGCCGGCAAGCGTTAAACGGCGGCAGGCCCGCCCGCAGTTGGGGAAGTCATAAAAGGCAGTGTCGCCATGGATCGTGGCGGCGCTGCCTTTTTGGTTTGGGGGTCAGTTCAGCGGCAGACCTGGGCGGTCTCAAGGCTTGGGCGTGAAGCCCAGCGCCGCCGAGTTGATGCAATAACGCTCGCCGCTGGGCTCGGGACCATCCGGAAACACATGGCCCAGGTGGGCGTCGCATTCGGAGCAGCGCACCTCGGTGCGAACCATGCCGTGCGAGGTATCGACGATGCGGGCGATGCGCGCGCCGGCGGCTTCGGCCCAGAAGCTGGGCCAGCCACAGCCGGGGTCGTATTTGGCGTCGCTGTGGAATAGCAGGGTGCCGCAGCAGACGCAGTGGTAATCGCCGGTTTCGGTGCGGGTATAGTGTTCGCCGCTGAACGGGTGTTCGGTGCCGGCCTGGCGGGTGACGCGGTATTGTTCCGGCGTCAGCTGTCTTTGCCATTCCTGATCGGTTTTTTGCAGGGTCATGGTGTGCTCCTTTGCGGATGGTTTAAGTCTATTTTAGGGCCGGGCGCGGCTGCGGTACATCCGGCCTTGAGGTTTTGCTTGCCTGCGGCGCGGGTGGCGAGGGCGGTGACGGGCTCCTGTCCTGCCCTTTAGTCGTGCCGGCGCCCCGCGGATGACAGCAACCGCATGGGGAGGGCGGGAGAACATGTCCTGTCTTATTGTTAATGTATTAATTTAATTGAAAAGTACTTCTGAATAGCGCCTCTGTTTTCAAGCGTCCGGAGATTTTTGGTCTTTCCTCCAGGACGGTGTACTGTATTTGATACAAAAATCATTATCTGTTGTAAATTTTTGTTGTTTTTGTTGGGGCGAGCCATCAGAGTGGCGGCAGTGTCCGGCGCCGGCCGATCCGGCCGTGAGAAAGGACCAGGAGGGCATCTTGGCATGCCGTGAGGTGTGTGGATCAAGCGATTTATAAGCGCCTGTCCAAAGCCTTGCGAGCAAGACGAGGCAAGGTCTTGCGGCTGAAGACGAGGAATAAACAGGCGCTGGAGGGGCACTCTGAAGATGGATTCGCCGTGTTGCGCCCAGGGGGCGCAGCGGACTTTGAACAGGCTATTAAGGGGACTTCATGTTGAAGCTTGGAAACAGATTGATGACGCTGGCGAGCGGTGTTCTCGGCGTGTCATGGCTGCTGTGTCCTGAAGTGAGCGCGGCGGCCGCCACCGGCATCGTGGCGGTGAATAGCGGGCAGTGCTTGAATGTCGGCGGCGGTTCGACCAGCTCCGGAGCCGGCATCATTCAATGGCCTTGCTCGGCGGGGAGCAATGAGCAATGGACTTTCGTGCCGCTGGCAAACGGCTTCTACCACATCGTCTCGCAGAAATCGCAGATGTGCTTGAATGTGCCGGCTTCAAGCCGAAACCAGGGCGTTCAGCTGATTCAGTGGCCATGCCAAAGCGTGGCGGTGGCCAATGATCAGTGGAAAATCCAGCCGGTGGATGTCGGCACTTACCATATCGTGTCAGCCTCCAGCGGCCAGTGCGTGAACATCTTTTCCGGCGTTGTGACGCAGGGAACCAAGGTGGTGCAATGGCCGTGCCAGGGCAAGGCGCAGGTGAACGACCAGTTCATGTTCGATTATCCCGGCGCCAAAAGCGCGGCGCTTCCCTCCGCCTGGAGCGGTGTGATTCCTCTGCCGGTCACCCCGGTGGGCGTCGCCAATCTGCCGGACAACAAGTTGATGATGTGGTCCGCGGATTTTCCCGACGCCTTCAGCGGGGACAGTGGCAACGGCAATAGCAAGACCTATACCGCGCTGTTCGACGCGGCGAAGAACGCGCCGCTGCCGTTGACGGTAGTGACCACCGGCGCGAATCTGTTCTGCCCCGGCACGTCGATGTTGCCCAACGGCAATCTGCTGATCAACGGCGGCTCCAGCAGCCCTAAAACGCAAATATACGATTGGGCGGCCAAGCGCTGGAGCGCCAGCGGCAATATGAACATCCCGCGGGGCTATGAGGCCAATACCGTATTGTCGGACGGCCGGGTGCTGACTTTGGGCGGTTCCTGGAGCGGCGGCTACAACAGCAAGAGCCGGCCCAACCGCAGCGGGGAGGTGTGGGGCAACGGTCATTGGACCGTGCTTTCCGGCGTGCCGGAAAACAATGTGATCGGCCCCGATCCGCAGGACGCCAATGGCAGCGTGTACCGCGGCGACAACCATTTATGGCTGTTCGCCGGCAGCGGCGGGACGGTGTTCCATGCTGGCCCCAGCGCTCAGATGAACTGGATAGGCACCAGCGGAGCCGGCAGCATCGTTTCGGCGGGGACGCGCGGCAATGATCCTTACAGCATCAACGGCAATGCGGTGATGTTTGACGCCGGCCTGATTCTGAAGCTGGGCGGAGCGCCGGCTTATCAGCAGAACACGGGCACCACCTATGCGAGCAACTCGGCCCATCTGATCGATATCCGCGGCGGACCCAAGGCCCAGGTGAAGGTGAAGTCGCTGCCCGGAATGAGCTATCGCCGCGCATTCGCCAATGCGGTGGCCTTGCCCGACGGCGACGTGGTGGTGGTGGGCGGACAGACGATACCGCAGCCGTTCACGGACTCCTATGCGGTGCTGACGCCGGAGCTGTGGAGTTCGGCGAAACAGGTGTTCCAGCCCTTGAAGCCCATGCAGGTGCCGCGGACCTACCATAGCACGGCGATCCTGTTGCAGGATGGGCGGGTGTTTGTCGGCGGCGGCGGCTTGTGCGGCGCCGGCTGCCCGCAAAATCACTTGAACGCGGAGATCCTGACCCCTCCTTATTTGTTGAACGCGGACGGCAGCCCGGCGGCTCGGCCGGTGATTAGCGCCGCGCCGGCGCAGGCGCGGCCGGGGAGCGTGATCGAAGTCAAAACGCAGCAGGCGGCGAGCCAGTTCGCCTTGATGAGGCTGTCCGCGGTGACGCATTCGGTCAACAACGATCAGCGTCGGATCGCTTTGTCGGTGTCGCAACTCGCGCCGATGGCGGGGGAAATGCGTTATTCCCTGCAGATTCCCGCGGATAGCGGCGCGGTTTTGCCGGGCTATTACATGTTGTTCGCGATGAGTCCGCAAGGGGTGCCCAGTGTCGCTCGCATCATCGCCATCAATTAAACGCGGCTTGGGCGCGCTCGCCTGCGGGCTTGCCCTGTGGGGGACGCCGTGCGCGGCCGGCGGCGAGGAGGCTGTGGACGGCGGCCGGCTGTTCTACGGCCAGACCGCCTTGGTCGGCCAGCTGTATGTCCATAACCGCCCCTTGGACAGCGAGTACGCGCGTTGCGCCAACTGTCATCGTCTGCAGGATCAGGCGCGGGCGGATGGCCGGTTTGCGCCGGATTTGGGCGCGCGCTTCTTGACGGAGGCCAGCGCCAGGCGCGGGGGGCCGGAGCGGGCGTATACCGAACCGAGCTTTTGCGAGATGTTGCGTAGCGGGAAAGACCCGACCGATATCCTGATCGGCACGGATATGCCGCGCTACCGGCTGAGCGCGGCGGAATGCCGGGCTTTATGGCTTTTTCTACAGGGGCATTAGCATGCAAGGCAAGGGCGGCGCGCCGTTGAATCCGGGACGGCGGAGGTTTGCGATGGGCTTGGCGGGTCTGGCGCCTTTATGGCTGGCGGGGCCGGCCGCATTGGCCAAAACCGCGTGGGCCGGAAATCTGGCCCTGGCGCACGGAGAGATTTCTCCGCCGCTGCCGCTGCCGGACTTCATGCTGAATGACAGCGATGGTCAACGGCGCAGCTTTCACGCCTTGTCGCAGCGGCGCGTGACGGCGGTTCAGCTGATTTTCACCGCCTGCTCCAATGTCTGCCCGATCCAGGGCGCGACGTTTCGGCAAGTGCAGGATTTGCTGCCGGAATCAAAGCGGGCGCGGATACAGTTATTGTCGTTGAGTCTTGACCCATTGAACGATTCGCCGGAACAGTTGCGGCGGTGGCTGGCCCGGTTTCGGCCTAAACCAGGCTGGCGGGCGGCCCGCCCCGAGCTGGCCGACCTGGATCTGATGCTGGCCACGTTCAATCAGCGTCGGACGGATTTGAGCGCGCACCACACGGAGGTCTTGCTGGTGGATTCGAAGAGCCGCTTGGTGTGGCGCTCAACGGAATTGCCGTCGGCGGAAACCATCGCGCGCACTCTGCTGGCCTTGGCGTAGTTGGCGGCCGGCCGCGCTCCGCTTGGGGGCGCGGCCGTCCTGCTATTGAATTTCGTCCAGCGCGGCGGCCAGGTGGGATTCGTCGGCCCATTGTTCAAGCCGCCATTGCCCGTCGCTATAGCTCAGCCAGTTCAAGGCCGCGTTGGGGATGGGGAAGTCGCGGGCTTCGGACATCGGCTTGCCGGTGGCCAGCCGGTACATCATTTCCAGCACGCCGCCGTGGGTGACCACCAGCAGGGTCTGGCCCAGATGGCGGCGGGCGATGCCGGTGAAGCCGTCGCGGATGCGGCCCATGAAGGCGTTGAGGCTTTCCCCGCCCTTGAGGTCGTAGTCCGGATCGCGGGATTTGAGTTGCAGATAGTCGTCGCGGATGCTGTGTTCCGCCTCGGCGTAGGTCAGGCCCTGAAACACGCCCATGTGGCGCTCGCGCAATTCGGCGCTGAAGGTGGGCGTCAGATTCAATCGCGCCTGCAGCGGCGCGGCGGTCTGGCGGGTGCGGGTCAGGTCGCTGACGTAGAGGGCGTCGAAGGCGTAGCGCCCCGGCCATAGCGCGCGGCTGAGGCTTGTCGCCTGTTCCTGGCCGGTGGGGTTGAGGGGGATGTCGGTGTGGCCTTGCAGTCGATATTCGCGGTTCCAGTCGGTTTCGCCATGGCGGACGATGCAAAAACGGGTGGTGTGCTGCATTCCTGTCTTTCTGATTTTTTAACTGCCGAATTGCGGCGGGGCGGAGTTATAGAATGCCCACGCCGGAAATGTCGCGCGCCAGGTTGGCGGCGTAGTTGTCGGTCATGCCGCCGACGAAGTCCAATACTTTCATATAGGCCTGATACAGGCTGTCGTCACTGCGGATGTGCTGTTCCAGCAAGCCCATGGCCAGGTGCTCGCGCGGGCTCAGGCGCTCGGCGCCCTTGCTGACGTAGGCGTGGGCGGCGGGGATCAGCGCGTCCAGGATGCCGGCCATGCACGGGTAGGAGGCGAGTTCGGTCACCAGCTTGGTGCGGTGGCGGTAAACCCGGGTGCTGGCCAGTTCCTTGGCGTGGATCAGCGCGTCCTGCACTTGGGCGCCGCATAGGTTGATCAAGTCCTTGGCCGGGAATTCGCCGCGCAGCAGGCTGTCGTGGTGCAGCATGAATTTCTCGGCCACTTCGCTGACGCAGCGGCCGATGGCGATGCCGCGCAGGGTGCCGCATTTCTGACGCACGTCCTGCATGTCCCAGATGCGTTCGTATTCGGTGAAGCCGGAGAACAGGGTTTCGAACTCTTTGAAGTCCAGGATGCCGATCTCCACCGCGTCTTCCAGATCCAGAATGGCGTAGCAGATGTCGTCGGCGGCCTCCATCAGGTAGGACAGCGGGTGGCGGCTCCATTGCATCACGCCCTTGGGCAGCAGGCCCAGCTCCGAGGCCACGCGCTGGAAATAGGGCAGCTCGGTGCGGTAGATGTTGAATTTGTCGCGCGCCTGGGCGGCTTCGGCGTCCGATGTCCACGGGTATTTGATCAGCGCGCCCAGGGCGGCGGCGGTCAGGCGCATGCCGCCTTCGCTGGTGTACATTTCCAGCGTGGCCAGCATGCGCAGGCCGTGGGCGTTGCCTTCGTAGGTCTGCACGTCGCGGATTTCCTCCGGCGCCAGGCCGTGCAGCCAGTGGGCGTTGCGTTCGGCGCGGAACCAGTCGCGCAACGCGTATTCTCCGGTGTGGCCGAAGGGCGGATTGCCGATGTCGTGAGCCAGGCAGGCCACTTGCACCACGGCGCCGATATCGTGCGGCGTGTAGTTGTCCGGCAGCAGATGGGCGTGCTGCATCATCATGCCGACGCGGTTGCCCAGGCTGCGGCCGACGCTGGCCACCTCCACGCTGTGGGTTAAGCGGTTGTGGGTGTGGTCGTGGCGCGCCAGCGGGTGCACCTGGGTTTTGCGGCCCAGCCGGCGGAAGGCGCTGGAGAACACCACGCGGTCGTGGTCGATGTGGAAGTCGGTGCGCAAGCCCGGGCTGCCTTCTTCGGTGGCCGGGGTGCGGGTTTCCTTGACGTGGCCCTGAATGACTTTGAAGCGTTTGGTGGAGAGGAGTCGTTCCCAATTCATGCGTGCGGAGGAGGTCATGGCGTGGCCCGTGGTGCTGTTGTATTGATGATATGGGCGCGGCGGGCAAAACAAAAGAGCCAGCGCGGGGCTGGCTCTTGGAATGGGGTTGCGGGTTTAGCGTTTGCCGGTCTGATTGCCGACCACGCCGCCCACCGCGGCGCCGCCCACGGTGCCGATGGCGTCGCCGCCGGTGAGCACGGAGCCGAGCACGGCGCCGGCGGCCGCGCCGATGGCGGTGTTTTGCTGACGCTTGGACATATTGGCGCAACCGGACAGCAGGCTGACGGCGATCAGGCTGGCGGCAATGGCTTTAACGGCGGATTTGCTGGTCATCGAAGTCATGGAAGTCTCCAAAAACATAAAGTAGGTCTTGTGTAGTTTGAGACGCTTGGAATGCCATCTGGTTCCTGTTTCTGCGCGCCTTTTCGTAACCATACGTACAGCATTCTATATGCTGTATTGATGATTTCCAGTACGCGGCGCGATATTAAGTAAACTAATTTGTTTACTTATTGCGATGGCGAGATTAGCATGGGCCATTGTCCCATTGGTATGCGTCATGAATGTTTCCCATCCCAAACTGATTTTGCTGACTGTCTGTCTGGTGGCGCTGATGAGCACGGCCGGCGTGGCCATGCCTTATCCCATCCTGGCGCCCATCTTCGTGAACTCCGCGCCGGATGCGTTCAACCACTTCCTGGGGCTGCCGCCCAAGCTGCTGTTGGGCGTGGCCCTGGCCGCCAACCCGCTGGGCATTTTGCTGGGCAGCACCTTGATTGGAGCGTTGTCGGACCGGCTGGGACGGCGGCGGGTGCTGACCGGAACCTTGTTGCTGACCTTTCTGGGCTATTTGCTGACGGCGTACGCCTTGTGGAGCCGCTGGTATCTGTTGTTCGTGCTGGCGCGTTTCGTTACCGGCCTGACCGAGGGCAATGTGGCGGTGGCGCGCGCCATCGTGGCGGATCTGCATCCGCAGTTGGACCGCGCGCGTTCCTTCGCCATTCTCAATGCGGTGCTGTACACCGGCTGGCTGGTGGGGCCGCTGATCGGCGGTTTGACCCTGCCGCTGGGCGAGGCGGTGCCTTTCCTGCTGGCGGCCGGCGCCATCCTGCTGTGCCTGGGGGTGCTGCTGGCCTTCCTGCCGGAAACCGGCGAGCGCATGCACCAGGAGCAGTCCTTGCTGCAGGTGATGCGCGGCCAGCACTCTTTTCGTCTGCTGTCGGCGGACCCTTTGCTGGCGCGGCTGTTCTGGATGCAGCTGGCCTTCGCCGTCGGGGTCAACGCTTTTTACGAGTTCTACCCCTTGTGGCTGGTGGAGTACGCGCAGCTGGACAGCCGCGGCATCGCGGTGGTGACGGCGCTGATGTGCGTGCTGATGACCTCGGCCAGCGCCTTGCTGGGCAAACTTGGGCATAAACGGGCGCCGCTGGAGCTGGCGCGCATCAATGCGGCCTGGGTGGCCCTGGGCCTGCTGGGTTTGAGCTTGCTGGCGGATCTGCCTTGGCCGGGCATAGGCTTGATTGTGTTGTTGGGCGTGCCGCTGGCGATTTACAACGCCATCCTGCCCAGCTGGTGTTCGGAGCGCTTCGCCAGCCTGGGGCAGGGCAGCGTGATGGGCCTGCTGACCACGATCTTCTGCGTGGCCAATGTGTTGGTGGCCTTGCTGGGCAGCGTGCTGACCATTCTGGACACCCGTCTGGTGCTGGTTCTGGGCGCTTTGACGTGCGGCCTGGCCGCCGCCTGGCTGCAAGGCGTGATCCGCGAGGCGGAGGAGGCCCGGTGACCGCGGCGATGAATAGCGCGGATCGGCTGCTGTATCTGCTGAAAACGCGGGGGCCTCAGACGGCGCAGACGCTGGCGGCGGAATTGGGACTGACCAGCATGGGCGCGCGCAAGCATTTGCTTGCGCTGGAGGAGAAGGGGCTGGCGCGGATGGAGGCCCAGGCTCAGGGCGTGGGCCGGCCGGCCCAGCTCTGGCGCTTGACCGAGAGCGGCCATGGCCGTTTTCCGGACCGGCACGCGGATTTGACCTTGCAGTTGCTGGAGCAGGTGAGGGAGCTGTTTGGCGAGTCCGGCCTGGAGAGTTTGATTCAACGGCGAGAGGCGCAGTCGGAGGAGGAATATCGGCTGGCGATGTCCGGCGCGGACGGGCTGGGGGAGCGGGTGGCCGCGTTGGCGCGGATACGCAGCCAGGAGGGCTATATGGCGGAGGCGCGCCTGGACGGCGACGGCTGGTTGTTGCTGGAAAACCATTGCCCGATCTGCGCGGCGGCGCGCCAATGTCAGGGCCTGTGCCGCTCCGAGCTGGCGCTGTTCGCCCGGGTGTTGGGGCCGGGCGCGGAAGTGCGGCGGCTGGAGCACGCGCTGGAAGACGGCGGGCGGCGCTGCGTGTACCGCATCCATCCCTTGGCGGAGTGAGGTGGCGCGGCGCTTGCTTTTTGAATTCATGGACTTGCGAGATCTGATTGTATTTCGCAATGCGGATTTACCGGGATAGTTTTATCAGGTACATTCCGGCGTTTTTCCACGTGGTTGGCGCTTGCCCCGACGCTGGGCGGCGCCTGTTCGGTTGTCGCTCCCCGTCCTGGGCGAGGCCCTTGCTCAGGACCGTCATGCATTTCACCATTTTCGACACGCCCGTGATCCGGCCGCTGTTCCGCTGCTTGTCCATCGCCATGCTCAAGCTGAGCGGATGGAAGCTGCGAGGAGAGTTTCCCAAGCTGGACAAATACGTGCTGATCGGCGCGCCGCATACCAGCAATTGGGACTTTCCGCTGACGCTGGCCGTGTGTTTCGCCGCGCGGGCCAAGATCTACTGGATGGGCAAGCACACGCTGTTCGCCGGACCGATGGGGCCGGTGATGCGCTGGCTGGGCGGCATTCCGGTCAAGCGGCATCAGAATAATTCCCTGGTGCAGCAGATGGTGGAAGTTTACCGGCGTTCGGACCGGCTGGTGGTGGCGATTCCGCCCGAGGGCACGCGCAAGGCGGTGTCCGAATGGAAGACCGGCTTTTATCACATCGCCTGCGGCGCGGAGGTGCCGGTGGCCTTGGCGTACCTGGATTACAGCCGCAAGGAGGCCGGCTTCGGCCCCATATTCACGCCCAGCGGCGATATCGACGCCGATATGCCGCGCATTCGCGCCTTTTACCGCGACAAGGTGGGTAAGCGTCGGAGCTGAGCCCGACTCCCGGAACCGCTTCAATGTCTGCCGCGCTGCAGCGGGATGGATGGAACGGGGCCTTGAAAACCGTTTCGAAAGGCTCATGCGCCATGAGTCCATTCCGCTTTCTCAGTGGCTTTCGCCTTGTCTCGCTTTTGCTCGCGAGACTTTGAACGGGCTCTCAGGGCGCAGCGGCCTGGGCGACGGCGCTGACCGGCAGAAACTGCAGGAAGGGGCCGGCGATCAGCGATTGACCGAAGTCTATGGCGCTGCGGCGCAGTTTCTCGTCCGACAATTCCGCCAGCAAATCCAGCCTGGCCATCATTTTGCCGAACTCCCGCTCGAAGGACAGATTGCGCACGCTGCCGATTTCATTGGATAGCAAGACCGGCGCGCCGCTGATCTGGCGGTTGTTCAGCATCCAGGCCGCCACTTCCAGATTGTGCGAGGCGTTGGCCAGTTGCTGCGCGTCCAGCCCATGCACCAGGAACAGCTCGGTGCGTCCGCCGTAGGCATCCACCAGCATGGAGCCCATGCCGTAAATCAAGGCGCCGGCCCGGTCGCCGCCAAAGCCGGGGTCGAAGGCCGCGCTCATCGCCGCGATCGAGCGCTGGCCGCTCAAGGCCGGCAGCGGGACGTTGTTGCGGATGGAACTCATGACCTGGCGCATCGCGGCCGGGTAGTCGGCCGCGCCGGTCTTGCGCCATTCTCTGGGATTGCGCTTGTACAGTTTTTCCAGCAGGGTTTGCAAGCTGGCGAGATTGTCGCGCATGGCCAGGTTGGCCATGCGATTGGCGCTGCTCTGCCCCAGCTCGTTGCCGCGAAAGTCGTCGCCGGCGACGGGCTTCTGCACCGGGGTGAAAGCGCAAGCGCTCAACAATAGCGCGACGAGCGGCAGCAAGGGCCTGAGCGACATGGGGGCTGAACTCCAAGAAGGTGGAATGCCCGTGGTGTACCACGCCCGCGACGGGCTTGGCAATGCGCGGCGAGCCCGCGCTTACGGCGTTTTGCCGGCGAACAGCGCTTTCCAGCCGTCCAGGCCCAGCTGTTTCAGCGTTTCGATATTCTTTTCATAGATGGCTTCCGCCTGCGGGAAGGCTTCCACCGCGCGGCCGATGCTGGCTTCGCGCAGCAGGTGCAGCGTGGGGTAGGGCGCGCGATTGGTGTAGTTCTCGATATCGTTGATGCCGGTGCCATCGAACTGGAACTTGGGGTGGAAGCTGGCCACTTGCAGCTCGCCGTCCAGTCCCATGTCTTCGACGATGGCGTCGGCGATGTCGAGGAAGTCGTTGAAATCCAGGAAGCGTTGCAGCGCGCGAGGGTGGATCAGCAAGGTGGTGTCGATCTCGTCCGGGCTGCTGTCGGCCAGCAGGCGCAGTTCGGAGGCGAGCTCTTGCGCCAACTGATCCGGCTGGGCGGCGTCGCTGACCACGTAGCGCACCTGGTTCTTCACGTAGACGCTCTTGGCGAACGGACAGAGATTGAGCCCTATCACCGCTTTTTCCAGCCAGTCGCGGGTGGCGGCGATGATGTGTTCGTGATCGTCGGAGACGGACATGGGAATTCCTTGCGTTGAAGCGTAAATGCAAAAAACCCGGCGCGAGGCCGGGTTTTCATCAAGCTGTACTAATCGCGATGATTAGATGGGCTGGATGTTGGAGGCTTGTTTGCCTTTCGGGCCGTCTACGACGTCAAAGCTAACGCGCTGGTTTTCAGCCAGGGTGCGGAAGCCTTTGGCATTGATCTGGGAGAAGTGAGCGAACACGTCGTCGCCGCCTTCATCCGGGGTGATAAAGCCAAAACCTTTGGAGTCGTTGAACCACTTAACGGTACCGGTTGCCATTTTGTTAATTCCTCAAAACGAGCAGTTGAAATAAAAGGCACGAAGTTCAAGGGAAATGGCGACTGAGGTACGGACTTAATGCCACTACGACAACAACACATCCACAACTTGAGCATCCTGCGGCAGGAATAGTGCCTATAGTTCCGGGACATGGCAAGCGTTTTCTGCATGGCCGAAAGGGTTTTTATCCTGTTTTTTCAGTATCCCCTGGCATTTCTACCGGGTTTTCTCCATTTGGGCTCAGGCGCCGAAGTAACCGTCCCGCTCCGCGCGGTCCAATTCCACGCGCAACCAGTCCGCCGCCAGCGGACAGCCGTCCTCCACTTTGCCCACCGCCATGCTCAGCACTTGTTGCTTGCCGACGCCGTTTTCGCGCCAGCTTTGGCCGCCGGATTGCAGATTGAGCAAGATGGGCATCAATCGGTCTATCGCGCGGGCGAAACGCGCTTCCGCGCTTTGGCGGGCCTCGAACTCCTGCCACAAGGCCAGCAGCTCCGCGGCCATGGGCTGGGGCAGCAGGCCCAGGATGCGGCGCATCGCGGCCAGTTCCTCGGCTTCGCGCTCGGCGGCGCCGTCCGCGGCGTAGACGATGGTGTCGCCGGTGTCGATTTCGCCCAGGTCGTGAATCAGCAACATGCGCACCACCTTGTCGATGTCCACCGGCTCGGCGGCGAAGTCGCGCAGATTGAGGGCGAACAGCGCGATTTGCCAGCTGTGTTCCGCGGAGTTTTCGTAGCGGTCGACATGGGCGGCTTTGGTTTTGCGCAACACCGTTTTGAGTTTATCCACTTCAATAATGAAGGCGATGTGTTGTTGCAGCGTTTGCAGTGGGTTTTGCATGGGAATATCGGACATAAAGAGCGGACGATGCGCCGGGGGCGCAAATTATGCGCGGCGCGTGGCGGTTTGGAAAGGCCGCTGTCGCACGCTTTGCCGCATGCTGCATATACTGGAATGAAGGGCGATTGAAAATGGGAGGGGGCATGGGTAAGCAGGAGCTGACGCTGGAGATTGTGGAGCCGGAGGCGTTTCACGATTTCATGGAGGTGATGAGCGATTACGCGCCGCAGGTGGAGCACTTGGTTTGCCAGCTGGGTTTCGGCGACACCGACGCTGCTCAGATCGATCAGCTGTTTCGCTTGCTGCACAGCATCAAGGGCGACGCCAGCATGTGCCAGGTGCGCTTCGTGGTGCCTTTCGTCCACGCCTTGGAAAGCCTGTTGGAGCGGCTGCGCAGCGGCGAGGTGGTCTACGAGGACTCGATAGGCGATGTGATGCTGTTGGTGATGGACCGCTTGGGCCTGGCGCTGGAGGCGCTGGATAACCACGAACTGCTGGACGATCTGCAGCTGCCTCTGCTGATGCGGGCCTTGAACCAGGTGGCGGAGTGCCCGGTAGGCGAGCTGCTGCAGCGTTGTCAGCAGTTGGTGGAGCAGATCACCGGCATTCCCTTGCACGTGATCGAGTCGGATGCGCCGGCGGACGCCGCCGCGCAGCTGAGCCAGGGCGATCTGGCTTTTTTCCGGCTATTGGCGCTGCAGTTCGAGCAGCGTCTGCCGCAGTTCCAGGGCCGCACCGAGCGCAATCTGGAATTGGCGCTGGAGGCCAGCCGTCAGGCGCCGGGGATGGTGGACGACAGGCAGCTGGAAGCGGCGGTGTATATGCACGATATCGGCATGATGCTGTTGCCGGAGTCGTTCTGGTTGAAAGTGGGGCGGATGAGCGAGGCCGAGCGCCTCCAGATGGCGGAGCATCCGGGTTGGGCAGCGGGCCTCTTGGAGAGGATGCCGGCCTGGGCCGACGCGGCGCGCATGGTGGCCCAGCATCACGAGATGCCGGACGGCCGCGGTTATCCGCAGGGCTTGCGCGGCGACGAAATTTGCAGCGGCGCGCGCATCCTGGCCCTGGTGGACGCGTTCGAGGCGGTGACCTTGAAGCACGCGCATCGGGGCTTGCGGCATTCGATGATGCGCGCCATCGCCGAGATCAACGCCTCGGAGCGCCAGTTCGATCCCTACTGGCTGGCGCGCTTCAATCAGGTGATCCGCATGCGGCTGGCGGCCTGCGCCAGACGGCCGCCGGGAGAGTAGCCGGTGTCAGACGCCGTGTTGTTTGAACCATTGCAGCATGCGCCGCCAGGCGTCGGCGGCGGCGGCGGCGTTGTAAGTCGGACGGTAGTCGGCGTTGAAGCCGTGGTCGGCCTCCGGGTAGACCACGATTTCGGAGGGCTTGCCGGCGGCGCGCAGAGCGGCCTTCATCTTGTCCACCGATTCCAGCGGAATGCCCTTGTCCAGGCCGCCGTAAAGCCCGAGCACCGGCGCATGCAGCTGGGCGACGACGTCCAGCGGCTGACGCGGGGTGTTGGCGCCGGCCTCGCCCTGCAGCCGGCCGTACCAGGCGGCGCCTGCCTTGAGCGCTGGATTGTGCGCCGCGTACAGCCACGCCTGGCGTCCGCCCCAGCAAAAGCCGGTGACGGCCGCGCGCTTGACGTCGCCGCCGTGGCCGCCGGCCCAGGCCAGCGTGGCGTCCAGATCGGCCAGCACCTGGCTGTCGGGCACCTTGCTGACCAGGCCGCTGAGCAATTCGCCGATGCTGGCGACCTTGCTCGGGTCGCCCTGGCGGAAATAGAGCTCCGGCGCCACCGCCAGATAGCCGGCCTTGGCCAGCCGCCGGCACAGATCGCGGATATGCTCGTGCACGCCGAAGATTTCCTGCACCACCAGCACCACCGGCAAGGGCCCGCCGGCCGCGACGGGCTTGGCCATGTAGCCCGGCATGACGGCCGGCCCGGTCGGGATTTCCACCGCGCCGGCGCTGAGGCCGTCGCCGTCGGTGAGAATGGCGCTGGCGGCGATGGGCTGCACCGCCAGCGCGAAGCCCACGCCCACCGCGCTGTTCAAGAAGTCCCTGCGCGAAGCGTCGACGCGTCGATTGCTTGTCATAACGGCATTCTCCAACGAGGCAAGAGGATTGAAGCAACTAGATTAATGTCATCGGCATTGCATGGCAAGCCGGCGCGAGAGCGGGACCGCGGGGGCTTCCTTAGGCCGATGGAATGCGGCATTATTCACAGCCATTGAAGCATGACTTAACGAAACGTAAATAGATTATGCCGGACTCCTCCAAAGTGAAGTTGCCCACCAGCTTCTTGCGCATCGGCCAGCAATTGCCGGTCGACGTATACGCCAAGAACGGCCTGCTGCTGCTGAAAAAAGGCCATTACGTGCTGACGCCGGAGCAGCGCGAGCGGCTGGTGACGCTGGCGCACGGCGACAGCGAGGAGGTGGCGGCGCGCTTGGAGCGCGAACAGCTGGAGCGCGCGGCGCAGCGCGAAAAAGAGGCCGCGGCCCAGGTGCAGCCCAATCCCATCATGGAACTGGGCTTCCAGACCCGCCGCGCCGAGGGCCTGCTATTGCACGGCTTGGCGGTGCCAGGCTTGGCCGGGCGGCTGGCGGACATGGCGGACGCGTTGATCCGGCTGGCCAGCAAACAGCCGGACGGGGTGCTGGCCAGCGTGTTGCTGACGCCCTATCGCGATATCGGCAGCGCCCACAGCGTGCACGTGGCGGCCATCATGGCGGTGCTGGGCCGGCGGCTGGGCATGGAGAAGGCGCGCTTGCAGGCGGTGGTGGGCGCGGCGCTGAGCATGAACCTGGCGATCACCGGCCTGCTCAATCAATTGTCGCGGCAGCCGACGCCGCCGGACGCCGCGCAGCGCGACGATCTCTACGCCCATCCCATCGTAGGCTCCGCCATTTTGCGCGAGGCCGGGGTGGTGGACGAGCACTGGCATCTTCTGGTGCAGACCCATCAGGAGCAGCGCGGCGGCGACGGCTACCCGCAGGGGCTGCGCGGCGAGGAGATCCACCCGGACGCGGCCCTGCTGCACATGGTGGACGTGTTGTGTTCCTGCATCCATCAGCCTCCGCCGGCCTTGCCGGCGCTGGTGATAGGCAGCTTGTACCGCGGCGAGCTGGGCGATTTCGATCCGCAGCACGCGGCCTTGCTGATCAAGGAGCTGGGCGTGTATCCGCCCGGCAGCTTCGTCAAACTGGCCAGCAACGAGATAGGCGTGGTCACCCATCGCAGCGACAAGGCCAATGCGCCGCGCGTGGCGGCCTTGCGCAAGCTGGACGGCGCGCCGTACGCGGACGCGCTGCTGCGCGACACCCGACAGAACGCCTACCGGGTGCTGGAAGCTGTACCGCTCGCGGCGGCGACGGTGAAGCCGGCCTATCTGGCCAAGCTGTGGCAGAAGTGAGCGGGTTCGGAACCGGCTCGCGATCTACCGTGCGCGGACGGGCATAATACGGTGAGTGTGGCTTAAGAAAGGCTCATACATAGTATGAGCCTTTCGCTTTCTCGGCGGCCATGCCGGGTTTTGAGCTGGCTTCGAGGGTTTGAACGGAAGCTCAGAGCCGTGCTTGCCCCAGCGGCCGCAGCTGAACGTCGGACACGTCCTTGATCTTCCAGATGCGGCGGATGTGGGCGAGATCGCGCTCGGACTCGTCGCGCAACCGCGCTTCCGGCAAGAAGCTCATTTCCACGTCCACATTGCCCAGATAAACCGTCTCGCCGCGTTTCAGCTCAAACGGCGCGGCCAGGCGGAAGCTGCGCATCTTGCGGCTGACGCCCCAGGCCCCGTCCTCCAGCCAGTTGGCCCAGACTTGCTCCACCCGATACTGGCCCGGTTCCAGCGTGAACAGCATCAGTTTGCCCTCGGCCATGGACTTGCCCTGCTCGCCGAACACGGTGTCGGTCAGCAGGCTGGCGCTGTCGGTCGCCACGACGCGGCCGGCGGCGTTGGCGATGTTCAGCCCCAGCGTCGCGCTGTCCGGATTGGCGGATTTGCCGGTCAGCGACAGAATGGCGTAGCCGCGCTCGGCCGGCGGTTCCAGGGAGCCGCGCAGGCGCTCGGCCATGCCGGCGCAAGCGGAGAGCAGAAAAGCGCAGAGAGCGAGGACGAAGATTCGTGTCGGCATGGTTCTTCCTATCGTCCGCCGGAAGCGGCGGCTTGGCTGGAATTGTCCGCTGTTTGCGCTTGCGGCTTCAAGCCCAGCACCAAGAGCGCGCTGAGCAGCAGCGAGCCGCTGAGCCAGAAGTAAGCCAGGGTGTGGCTGCCGGTGGCGGCCTCGATCAAGCCCAGCGCGTAAGGGCCGATGAAGCCGCCGACATTGCCCACGGAGTTGATCAGGCCGATGGCGCCCGCCGCCAGCGTGCCGGTCAGAAACGTGGTGGGGATGGACCACCACACGCCCATCGGGCTGTAGACGCCGATGGCGACGACGGTGACCGAGAGCAGCGCCACGGCGATACTGTCGCTCAAAGCGCCGATCAGGAAGCCGGCGGCGGCGAGCAAGAGCGGCAGCGCCACATGCCAGCGCTTTTCCCCGCGGCGGGACGAGGAATGGCCCAGCCACAGCATGGCGGCCAGCGCCGCCAGCATGGGCACGGCGGAGGCGAGGCCTATGGCCAGCGGCGACCAGCCGGAGGCGTTCTTGATCACCGTGGGCATCCAGAAACTGAAGCCCCAGAAACCGGTAATCCATAGAAAATAGATCAGGCACAGCCGCAACACCGCCGGCTGCGCCAGCGCCTGGCGCAGCGTGGCCGGCTGTTGTTCACGCGTGGCGGCCGCTTCCGCCTTCAGCGTATCGATCAGATAGCGCTTTTCCTCCGCGCTCAGCCAGGCGGCCTGGGCCGGATCGTCCCGCAGCCACAGCAGTATGGCGAAGCCGTAAAGCACGGTGACGCCGCCTTCCAGCAGGAACAGGCTTTGCCAGCCCTTGAGGCCGAAGGGCTGCAGGCCCACCATCCAGCCGGCCAGCGGCGCGCCGACGATGGCGGAGACCAGCAGCGAACACAGGGTGATGGAAATGGCGCGGGCGCGGGTGTCCGCGACGAACCAGCGCGGGATCACCGAGGCGTAGATCACCGGGTAGAAGCTGGCCTCGCACACGCCCAGCAAGAAGCGCAGGACATAGAACTGCCACTCGTTCTGCACCAGGCCCAGCAGCATGCTGACCGCGCCCCAGGAGAACAGGATGCGGGCGATCCAGCGGCTGGGGCTCCAACGCTCGGCCAGGATGGCGCCGGGCACTTCGAACAGGACGTAGCCGGCGAAGAAGATGCCGGCGGCCAGGCCGTAGACCTTGGCGTTGAAGCCGAGGTCGGCGTTCATGGTCAGGGTGGCGTAACTGACGTTGACCCGGTCAAGAAAGGCCAGAACCGAGGCGATGAACAGCGGAGCGAGAATGCGCAGATAAGTCTTGCGCAGGACGGAAGTCTTGACGGTGTCGGAAGCCATGCGGCGCTTTCGCTTGAGGGTGGGATGCCGTCAAGATGCGCAGAAAGCGCCGCGCAGTCAATCCAGATGCGGTTCGAAGAATTCCAGCAAGCGTGACGGCAGCCAGTCCAGCGTGCCGGGGAAGGCGCCGGAGGCGAAGCCTACGTGGCCGCCGTGGCGGGGGAACTCCAAGGTGACGCTGGCGGCCACGTCGGTCTGGCGCGGCAGCGCCTGCTCCGGCAGGAAGGGGTCGTTGCGCGCGTTCAGCACCAGGGTGGGGCGGGCGATCTGGCCCAGCCGCGGTTTGGCGCTGGCGCTGCGCCAGTAATTGAGCGCGGTGCCGAAGCCGTGGATGGGCGCGGTGACCAGGTCGTCGAACTCGATGAAGGTGCGCGCGCGGCTGAGCTTGCCGCCGTCGAACAGGCCGGGATGGCGCTGCAGCGATTCCAAGGCCTTGGGCTTGAGCGTGCCCATGAACATGCGGGTGTACAGCAGTTTGCCCAGGCCGCGGTCCAGCCGGGTGCTGGCCGCCACCAGGTCCAGCGGCGCGGACACCGCCGCCGCCGCGCGCGGCAGCGCCTGCGCGCCTTCGTCCGCCAGATAGTTGAGCAGCATGCTGCCGCCCAGAGACACCGCGGCGGCGGCCAAAACGGGGAAGCGTTGCGCCAGCCGGCTCAGAATCCAGCGCACCTCGGCGCCGTCGCCGGCGTGATAGGCGCGCGGCAAGGGATTGTCCACGCCGCCGCAGCCGCGAAAATGCGGCACCACGCCGTTCCAGCCGCGCCGCTGCACCGCTTGCATCAGCGCGCGCGCGTAGTGGCTGTCGCTGCTGCCTTCCAGGCCGTGAAACAGCACCACCAGCGGCGCGCCGGGCCGTCCGGGCACGAAGTCCAGCGCGATGCGCGCGCCGTCCGGCGTGTCCCACAGTTCGCGGCGGTAGTCGGGGCGGCGGGTCTTGATCGCCAGCGCCGGCCAGATGGTTTGGGCGTGGCCGCCGCGCAGCCAGGCGGGAGACTGGTAAGCCATGGCTCAGTCCGGCTTTTTCTGCGCCGATTTGGGGCGGAAGGCCTTGACCACCGTCTCATGGGTTTCGATATAGGGGCCGTCCAGCAAGTCTATGCAATAGGGCACGGCGGCGAAAATGCCGGGCACTTCCACCTGGCCGTCGGCGCCGCGCAGGCCTTCCAGCGTTTCCTTGATCGCCTTGGGCTGGCCGGGCAGGTTGAGGATCAACGCCTGCTTGCGGATCGCGCCCACCTGGCGGGACAGGATGGCGGTGGGCACGAAGCGCAGGCTGATCTGGCGCATCTGCTCGCCGAAGCCGGGCATCTCGCGGTCCGCCACCGCCAGCGTGGCTTCCGGGGTGACGTCGCGCGCCGCCGGGCCGGTGCCGCCGGTGGTCAGCACCAGCTGGCAGCCTTCCTCGTCCACCAGCGCCTTGAGCGCGGCTTCGATTTGCGGCTGCTCGTCCGGGATCAGCCGGGAGACGACGGCGAAGGGGCTGGCCAGCGCGGCGGCCAGCCAGTCCCGCAGTGCCGGGATGCCCTTGTCCTCGTACACGCCGCTGCTGGCGCGGTCGGAGATCGAGACCAGGCCTACTTTCAGCATCACTCGTCGTCCTCTTGGTCCTGCTGATGCAGGCGCGGCTTGCCCGGTTCCGGGATCACGTCCTTGACGGCCTGATAGAGCAGGCGGAAGGACTTGGGCGGTTTGTTGTCCTGTTTTTCCTTGCGCGCGTTGCGGATCAGCGTGCGCAGCTGTTGCGGATCGGCGGCCGGGAAGTCGGTGACGAAGTTGGCCAGCATCTTGTCGTCTTCCATCAGCCGTTCGCGCCAGCGCTCCAGCAGGTGCTGCCAGGCGATGTGCTCGGACGATTCGCCCTTGAGAATTTGCAGGTATTGCTGGATCGGTTCCGGGTCCACGTCGCGCATCAGCTTGCCGATGTATTGCAGCTGGCGGCGAAGCGCGCCGTGCGCGGTAAAGCGTTTATAGTCCAGAATAGCGGTGAGCAAGTCTTCCGGCAGCTGCATTTTTTTCAGCGTGTCCTTGGACAGCTCCACCAGTTCGCGGCCCAGGTCCTGCAGCGCATCCATATCGCGCTTGCGCTGGGATTTGCTGACGTAGCCGTCGTCCGGGCTGTCGTTCTGGTAATGGGTCATCGTTGGCAATTCTCAATCGGTTTTCTCAAGGCTGGTATGATACCGGAAAAGGCCTCCGGCCGTTTCGACCATTGCGAAAGACACTATGGCAGACAAAACATTCAGTTTCAGCCAAGCCGCGCTGGAGGACATCGCCTCCCGCGTGATCGAACTGGCCAAGGCCGAGGGCGCCAGCGCCGCCGAGGCCGACGTTTCCGAAGGCCTGGGCCAGACGGTGAGCGTGCGCCTGTCCGAGGTGGAAACCATCGAGTACAACCAGGACAAGGGCGTGGGCGTGACCGTCTACCTGGGGCAGAAGAAGGGCCACGCCAGCACCTCCGATTTTTCCGAAGAGGCTTTGGCGGACACCGTGCGCGCGGCGCGGGACATCGCGCGCTACACCGCCGAGGACCCTTGCGCCGGCCTGGCCGATTCCCAATTGATGGCCACCGAGTTTCCCGATCTCAGCTTGTACCACCCGTGGGCGCTGCCGGTGGAGGAAGCCATCGAGCTGGCCAAATCCTGCGAGGCCGCCGCGTTGGCGGCCGATCCGCGCATCCGCAATTCCGAGGGCGGCACCGCGTCCTCGCAGTCCAGCCATTTCGCCTACGCCAACAGCCACGGCTTCATCGGCGGCTACGCCAGCAGCCGCCACAGCATTTCCGCGGCGGTGGTGGCCGAGGACGGCGGCGCGATGCAGCGCGATTACTGGTATTCGTCGGCGCGGCGGCGCGAGGACTTGGACGCGCCGGAGGCCATCGGCGCCAAGGCCGGCCAGCGCGCGGCGCGGCGGCTGGGCGCGCGCAAGGTGAAGACCGGCCAGTATCCGGTGGTGTTCGAAGCGCCGATCGCCGCCTCGCTGCTCAGCCATCTGGTGGCCGCCATCAGCGGCGGCAGCCTGTACCGCAAATCGTCCTTCCTGCTGGATTCTCTGGGCAAGCCGGTGATGTCGGCCAACATCACCGTGGACGAAGATCCCTTCTTGTTGCGCGGCATGGCCAGCGGCGCCTTCGACAACGAGGGCGTGGCCACGGTGGCGCGCCGTCTGGTGGACAAGGGCGTGCTGCAGGGTTATATGCTGGGCAGCTATTCGGCGCGCAAGCTGGGCATGCAGACTACCGGCAACGCCGGCGGCGCGCATAATCTGGTCGTGCATTCCACCGGCGAAAGCCTGGAGGAGTTGCTGCAGGCCATGGGCACCGGCCTGCTGGTGACCGAGCTGCTGGGCCAGGGCGTCAACACCGTCACCGGCGATTACTCGCGCGGCGCGGCCGGCTTTTGGGTGGAGCGCGGCGTGATCGTGCACCCGGTGGAGGAAATCACCATCGCCGGCAATCTGCGCGAGATGTTCATGCAGATCGACGCGGTGGGCAACGACGTGCTGGAGCGCGGCGGCCGGCAGATGGGCTCGGTGCTGTTGCGTAGCATGATGGTGGCCGGCGAGGCCTGAGAACCTGTTCAATGTCTGCTGCGCATCGTGAAACTTGGCACGGTGAGTACCGCTTCGAAATGCTCATGTACCGTATGTACATTCCGCTTTCTCAGCGGTTTTCGCCTTGTCTCGCTCTTTCTCGCGAGACTTTGAGCAGGTTCTGAGGCCGGCGATGGCGGATCTGTTCGCGCCGGAAGAGGGCGGCTGGCTGGAGCGCCTGTCGCCCGGCGCCGCCCTATTGCATCGCCGTGTCTGCGACATTGACGCCGCGCTGTTGGCGGAGGTGGAGGCGTTGCTGCGGCAGGCGCCGCCGCACGGCATGCAGACGCCGGGCGGGCGTGCGATGTCGGTGACCACCTCCAGCTGCGGCGCTTATGGCTGGGTGTCCGACGCGCGCGGTTACCGCTATGCCGAGCGCGACCCGCTCAGCGGCCTGCCATGGCCGGCGATGCCGGCCTTGTTGCGCGCGCTGGCCGAGCGGGCCGCCGCCGAAGCCGGCTTCCCTGGTTTCGCGCCGGATGCCTGTCTGATCAATTGCTATGCGCCCGGCGCCAAGATGTCGCTGCACCAGGACAAGGACGAGCGCGATTTCAGCGCGCCCATCGTGTCGGTGTCGCTGGGCCTGCCGGCGGTGTTTCTGTTTGGCGGCTTCAGCCGCGCCGAGCGTCCCGGCCGCGTCCAGCTGCGCCATGGCGACGTGCTGGTGTGGGGCGGGCCGGACCGCATGCGTTTCCACGGGGTGTTGCCGGTGGCGGAGGGCGAACATCCTTTGCTGGGGCGCCGCCGCATCAATCTGACTTTTCGCAAGGCGCGCTGATCCATGGCTGAACCGGCCGATTCCGTTTCGCTGTCTTTATCCCTGTCTTTGCCCGCGGATTTTCGCCGGGACGACTTCATGGCCTTCCACCGCCGCGACGCTCAGGAGCTGTCCGAGCGGGTGACGGCGCTGAGCCTGAGCAAGGGCTTGCTGTGGCGCGGCGAGCCGGCCTGTCTGAGCATGACGTTCGCCGCGGACGCGGTGCGGGTGGGGCTGGACGCGGACGTTTCGCCTCAGACCGGCGACGCGGCGGCCTTGACCGCCATGGCGCGCCGCATGCTGGGCTTGGCGCAGCCGGTGGCGGATTTCGAGCGCGCGCATCGCGGCCATCCGCAGCTGGCCGGCCTGATCGCCGCGCGTCCCGGCTTGCGCGTGCCGCAGACCACCACGCCGTTCGAGGCGCTGGTCTGGGCCGTCACCGGTCAGCAGATCAGCGTGCACGCCGCCATCTCGCTGCGGCGTCGGCTGATGCAGTTGGTCGGCAAGCGCCACAGCGGCGGTCTGCTGTGCCATCCGTCGCCGGAGCAATTGGCGGAGCTGGAGGCGGACCAACTGGGCCAGGCCGGTTTCTCCCGCGCCAAGACCCGGACCTTGCTGGAACTGAGCCGGCAGACGGCCGACGGCGGCTTGCCCTTGCAGGGCTGGCTGGACGGCGGCGCGCCGGAGGAGATCGCCGCGCGCTTGCTGGCCTTGCCCGGCATCGGCCCGTGGACGGTCAGCTACGCGCTGTTGCGCGGCTATGGCTGGCTGGACGGCTCCTTGCACGGGGACGTGGCGGTTCGGCGCGGCCTGCAGCGCTTGCTGGAGCGGGCCGAGGCGGTGTCGCCGCGCGAAACCGAGCAATGGCTGCAAGGCTTCGCGCCGTGGCGCGCGCTGGTGGGCGCGCATTTATGGGCCATGCAGACGGCGGCTGCTTATTGAGCCTGTACGGCCGATTTCCTCCGCGCGAAGTTGGCGCTGGCCGCGGCGTTTGACTATGTCTAAATAGAACAAGAAGCCGTGCGGCGTCGGGCATGCCGATCCGCCGCCAATATAGCCACGCGAGGTGCGGGATGGGGAGGCAATCCGATATCGGGCTGGTCTTGTCGGGCGGCGGCGCGCGCGCGGCGTACCAGGTGGGGGTGTTGCTGGGAATTGCCCGGCTGCTGCCGGATGCGCGCGTCAATCCCTTTCCCATTATTTGCGGCACGTCCGCGGGGGCGATCAATGCGGTGGCGCTGGCCTCCGGCGCCGGTAATTTCCATCTGGCGGTGTCCACGCTGGCGCAGATGTGGAAGCAATTGCACATCCAGGATGTCTACGACGCCAGTTCCGGCTATTTTCTGAAGACTTTTCTGCACTTCGGCCTATCCATCCTGTCCGGCGGCCGTCTGTGGCGCAATCCCAAGAGCTTTCTGGACAACGCCCCGCTGCGCGAGCTGCTGACCAAGGTGATGGTGTTCGAGGGCATAGACCATTCCGTGCGTCACGGCGTGCTCAAGGCGCTGGCGCTGACGGCTTCTTGCTACACCACCGGGATGTCGGTCACTTTTTTCCAGGGCGCGGACAGCCTGGAGGAGTGGGAGCGCTATCAGCGGCTGGGGCTGCGCGAACGCATCAATATCGAACACATGATGGCCACCTCGGCCATTCCGCTGATTTTCCCCTCGGTCTGCCTGGGCGAGAAGTTTTACTGCGACGGCGCGGTGCGGCAGCTGTCCCCCTTGTCGCCGGCCTTGCACCTGGGCGCGGAAAAGCTGTTTGTCGTCGGCCTGGCCAGCAAGCGGCCGGACACCATAGAACGCCGCCACAGCGGTTTCTATCCGTCGCCGGCGCAGATTTTCGGCCATCTGCTCAATAGCGTGTTCATAGACAGCATGTCGGTGGACATGGAACGGCTGACCCGGGTCAATCACACCGTGTCGCTGCTGCAAAGCCATGAGGACCTGGCGCGGCAGACCCAGTTGCGCAAGGTGGACATCTTCATGCTCAACCCCAGCAAATCGCTGGAGGGCATCGCCTACAAGCACACCCGGCTGTTTCCGCCCTTGCTGCGCTTCCTGCTGAAGGGCACCGGCGCCACCCGTCACCGCGGCACCGCCCTGGCCACTTATCTATTGTTCGAGCCGGGCTACACCCGCGAGCTGATCACGCTGGGCTATAAGGACGCCTTGCATCAGAAAGAGGCGATACGCCGCTTTCTGGAACTTTAAGCCGCGGGGCGGTTCTGACTCCTCCATGTTGTATGGCACAATCATGCGCCATGACGTAATACCGCCAAACATTGAGGAAGATATGGGCTTGAGCAACCGACAAGGTTTTCTGCTGATCGCCGCCGCCTGCGCCGGCGCGATGGGTTTTGCATTGTTCGCGCAATACCAGCTGGGCCTGGAGCCGTGCCCGCTGTGCATTTTCCAGCGCATCGGCGTGATCGCCGCGGGCGTGATCGCCTTGCTGGCGGCGCTGGTCAATCCAGGCCGTTGCGGCGCCAGGGCCTGGGGCGGTTTGACGATTCTGGCCGCCTTGGCGGGCCTGTCGGTGTCGCTGCGCCAATTGTGGCTGCAACATCTGCCGGCGGACCAGGTCCCGGCCTGCGGTCCCGGCCTGGAGTTCCTGATGGAGTCCTCGCCGTTGACGGAGGTGATTTCCAAGGTGTTCAAAGGCAGCGGCGAGTGCGCTACCGTGGAGTGGACCTTCCTGGGGATGGCGATGCCGTTCTGGGTGGCGGTCTTCTTCGTCGGCGTGATCGGCTTCGCCGGCTGGTTGATGGCGCGCAAGTCCGCCTGACGCCGGATTGCCGCGCAGCGAAGGCCGCCTTGGGCGGCCTTTTTCTTTGGGGCATGATCTTATTGCATGCTTAAGATGTAAATAATAATGCCGGCATCGGAAACCGCGCGGCGGGCAGGCGCGCCTGTGCTTTTATCGCCACAACTGAAATTTATTTAAGATGTTGATTTTAAATGGATGTGTGGTCTTCCGGCCTTGGGGAGGGGGCCGGCGACCGCCGCCAATCTCTTTGTAGCGCCCGCTGCGGCAGCTTAGGGGCGCGCGCCGCGACCGGCGAGCGCACTACAGGGGGTAAGGAGATGAAACGCAGCTATCTGGCGGTTGCCGCGGCGGGCATGGGCTTGGGCATGGGCGCTTGGGCGGAGGAGGCCATCCCGCTGGAGCGGGTGACGGTGACCGGCTCCAATATCAAGCGCATCGGCAAGGAAAAGGCTTTGGCGGTGGAGGTGATCAAGAAAGAGGATATCGACAAGACCGGCGCGTCCACCGTGATCCAGTTGCTGGACCGGCTGCCGTCGGTGGGCAGCCTGCTGGCCGGCACCAACTCCAACAGCTTTGCCGCCGGCGCGGCCACCGCCGGCCTGCGCGGCATGAGCTCCAAGTACGTGCTGGTCTTGCTGAACGGCCGTCGCTTGCCCAATTACGCGATGTTCATCAGCGGCACCGACGCCTTTGTCGATCTGAACACCTTGCCGCTGTCGGTGATTGAATCGGTGGAGATTCTGCGGGACGGCGCATCGGCCATTTACGGTTCCGACGCGGTGGCCGGCGTGATCAACTTCAAGACCCGGCGCAACTTCCGGGGCGCCGAGGCGGCGCTGCGCGGCGGCGGCAATCTGGATGGAGACGGCATCGAGCAGGGGCTGAATCTGAGCGGCGGCTTCGGGGATCTGGAACAGGACGGCCAGAACCTGCTGCTGTCTTTCGACGTTTACCACCGCGAGCCGGTGTTCAGCCGCAACCACGACGCCACCCGCAGCAACGATTACCGTTTTCAGGGCGGGCCGGATCTGCGCAGCGGCGCGCAATGGGGCTATTGGAACGACCGCACGCCCAACGCCGACAGAAGCAACGCGCTGGCCAAGCCCTTGCCCGGCTGCCCGCCGTGGCGGCTGACCACCCGGCCCAGCGGAGCCGCGCTGTGCGTGTCCGACGTGGATGAGATGGGCGCTCAGTTGGCGCCGCGCACCAGCCGCTACGGCTTGATGGCCCATTACACCCGGCGTTTGAGCGGCGACGCGGAGTTCTTCGCCGAACTGGGACTGAACCGCACCGAGACGCCGCTGGACGGCGCTTATTCCTTTGTGCAGACCATTGTGTCGCCCAATTGGGCGATTTATCCGCGGGACGGCGGCCTGGCGTCGGTGTATCCGGACTTCAAACCCACCGACAATCTGCAAATCACCCGCAATCTGTCGGAGAACGGCCGGCGGCTCAACGAGATCACCAGCG
The DNA here is from genome assembly GCF_057418835.1 of Chromobacterium sp. HL1. Taxonomy (NCBI): domain Bacteria; kingdom Pseudomonadati; phylum Pseudomonadota; class Betaproteobacteria; order Neisseriales; family Chromobacteriaceae; genus Chromobacterium; species Chromobacterium sp. HL1. The sequence continues at coordinate 3,022,795 of NZ_CP162399.1, read as the reverse complement.
ACACGTATCGCGCGGTGCTGGGCGGGCGCGCCTTGTGGCGCGACTGGGATCTGGAGAGCTCGCTGAACCTGGGTTTGAACAAGGTGGAGGCGAGGCAGAACAATGTGGTGTTGAACGACGCTTTCCTCGCCATGTTGCGGAACGGCGCCGACGGCGGGCCGCTCTATAACCCGTTTTCGCAGCAGAACGACGCCGCCGCGCTGCGGCCGTATCTGGCCACCATCGCCAACACGTCCTCGTCGCGTTTGTCGGCGTTTGAATTCAAGGCCAGCAATGAGGAGTGGTTCAGGCTGCCGGCCGGCCCCGCCGGCTTCGCCGCCGGTCTGCAGTGGTCGCATGAATCGATAGACGCGCAGCCGGACCCGCTGCTGCAAACCGGCAAGATCATGAATTTCGCCGTCCAGCAAAGTCTGCGGGCCAGCCGCTCGGTGCTGTCCGCTTTCAGCGAAGTCAATTTGCCGGTGTTGAAGAATCTGGAGGTCCAGCTGGCGGTGCGCGCCGACCGCTACAACGATTTCGGCGACACCTTCAACCCCAAGCTGGCTTTTTCCTTCCGCCCCTGGGAGCCGGCGATGCTGCGCGGCTCCGTCACCACCGGTTTCAAGGCGCCGACGCTGCCTCAGCTGTACGCGTCGCGCCAGGCCTACACTTCGGTGTACGACTACGCGCAGTGCGCCGACCGCGGCATCGCCCGCGAACGCTGCGGCTTGGCCAGCAATCAGCTGCGCAGCGGCGGCAACGCGGGGCTGAATCCGGAGGAGTCGCGGAACTACGCGCTGGGCCTGGTGCTGCAGCCGACTCCGGCGCTGTCGGCCACCGTGGACTGGTACCGGATCGAGGTGTCCAACACCGTGCAGTCGCTGGACCCGCAATACGTGCTGGACAATCCGGACCGTTTTCCCGGCTTCGTGGTGCGCAAGCCCGCCGATCTTCCCGGCGTAAGGGGGGATATCGACTACATTTCCGCGCCGTACATGAATATCGGCAAGACCCGGACTTCCGGTGTCGACATCGATGTGCAGTACGACTGGTCGCTGGGCGCTTACGGCAAGCTCAAGTTCCGCAACGCGCAAAGCCGCATCTTCAGCTACCGGGAATCGCAGACCGAGACCGATCCGATGCTGGAGTACGCCGATTACGGCGCGCAGCCGCGCTGGAAAAACGTCTTTGAAGTGAGTTACAGCCGGGGCGGCTATTCTGTGGGGCTGACGGCGCGCAGCTACGCGTCTTTCAAGAACCTGTACTCCCAGCTGTACCGCAATGCCGGGGACGTGAAGGAGAGGGTGGGGTCCTACACCGCGCTGGATCTCAGTGTCGGCCTGAAGCCGAGCAAGGGCTTCAGCGTCAGCGGCGGCATACGCAATCTGGGCAACCGGATGCCCAGTTACGCCACCGGGGCCGGCTTCAGCGGCGGGGCGGCCGCTTACTCCGGCCCCGCCACCGATTTATGGGGGAGGATGTTGTACCTGTCCGGCCGTTACGTATTCTAGGAGGGCGCATAGGCCGCGGGCATGGCGGGGCGAGGCCGTCGGAGCGGGGTCAGCGCTGGTGCTGAGGCGTCAAGGTGGCGGGGGCGGGGCTGACCGCGTTGCGGCCGGAGCGCTTGGCGATGTAGAGCGCGCTGTCGGCGTCTTCGTAGAAGGTGCGGCCGTTGTCGTCCGTTTCCGGCACCCGGGCGGCGACGCCTATGCTGCAGGTGACTTTGCGCAAGGGGCTCTTCAAATGCGCCAGCTCCAGTTCTTCCAGCCGGGCGCGGAAGCCTTCCGCGGCGGCCACCGCCTGGTCCTGCCCGCATTCTTCCAGCAGCACGCCGAACTCTTCGCCGCCCAGCCGCGCCACGATGTGGCGACGGGGGCTGAAGTAGGCGTTCAGCTCTTGCGCCAGCCTTTGCAGGATCAGATCGCCGGCGTAATGGCCGTAGTGGTCGTTGTAGCCTTTGAAGTTGTCCACGTCCAGGATCAGCAGCGCCAGCGTCTTGCCGGCGGCGCGGTGCTTGTCCAGCGTCGGCGCCAGGATTTCGTCGAAGTGCCGGCGGTTGTAGAGCCCGGTGAGGCCGTCGGTATTGGCCTGCAGCAAAAGCTTGGATTGCCGCGACACGAAGCGGACGCTGCCGGCCAGCCATAGCAGGATGGCGGTGGTGACGCCGCTCCAGAACACCGAGGCCAGCGTCAGCAGCAGGACGCTGAGCACCAGCACGCCACAGGAGGCCAGCAGATAGGCCGGCAGAATGCCCTGGCGGTGCTTGTAGCGGCTGAGCAGCAGGTCCAGCAGCAAGATGGCCAGCGCGTTGATGACGGCTTTCCATCCCAGCGGCAGCGGCACCGGCGTGTTGTCCTGTTGCAGCCCATGAAGCAGGAAGGCGTTGATTTCCACGCCGGGCATGCCGCGGTTGTTGGCCGACAGCGGCGTGGCGTGGATATCGCCCAGGCCGGTGGCGGTGGCGCCCACCAGCACGATCTTGCCGGCGAAGAAGGCGGGAGGCAGTTGATTGAGCGCGTCGATATAGGACACTTGCTGGAACGGCGGCGGGCCGGACAGATAGGGCACCATCACCGGGTCTTCGCGCAGCCAGCTGCCCGGCTTGCCGTGCGGCATCGCCATTTTCTGCTGTTCGGACTGGCGCTGGCCATTGGCCAGATCCAGCACCGCCTGCGCGAAATTGGGGTGGTGGGGCGAGCCCAGGCCCGCTTTCAGATAGACGCGGCGGATCACGCCGTCGCTGTCCAATTCGTAGTCGGTGTGCCCCAGGCCGGCGCTGGCGGCGGCGATGGCGGGCAGGGGCCGGGTCTCGGTCAGGCGGTTGTCCTGCATTTCCGGAAACACCGGACTGATGACTTTGCCGTTGCGGCGGATGGCGTCCGCCAGCGCCTGATCCGACTCCGGCATATTGTGCGAGGGCTCGGCCAACACGATGTCCAGGCCCACGGCCTTGGCCTGCGCCAGCTTGTCCACCAGCTGGGCGTGGAATTCGCGCGGCCAGGGCCAGCGGCCCAGCTCCGACAGGCTGCGCTCGTCCACCGCGACGACGACGATGTCGCTGGTCTGGTTATGGTTGGACTTGATCCGGATCAGCCCGTCGTACAGCCAGAAGTCCAGCCGCAGCAACAGGCCGGAGAGGGTCAGCAGAGCCGCCAGCAAGGCCAGCAAAAAAGGCAACAAGCGCAGAATCTTGTCGCGATAGTAAGTTAGCATGTTGCCATTCTAGGGAAGTTTTCCGGGAAGAGTGAGCATTTCTTGCTCTTCCGTCGCCAAGTAGCCGTGTTCTCCCTCGATCTTGACGCTTGCCTTGTATTGCCCGGCCGGCAAGGCTTCCAGCGCCTTCAGCTCCCATTGCGGCTTATCGCTGCTCAGCGAGAACGGCTGCGCGTTGGCGGCCTGGGCCGCGGTCAGCGTCAGGGTGTAGCGCGCGCGGGCGACGGGATAGGGGCGGGCCGCCAGCACCGGGGTGGTTTTGTCCAGGCGGCTGAGCCAGCCCTTGGTCTCCACTTTTTGCGCGGCGGAGAAAGGGCCCGGCCGGCCTTGCGCGTCCAGCCGCGCCAGCCTCCAGTACCAGATGCCGGATTCCGGCAACTCGGTTTTGAACTCGGCCTCGGCCACGCTCTGTTCCAGCAGCGGCTGGGCGAAATCCGGCTGACGCGAAATCTGCAGCCGCAGCGGCCGTTCCGCGCTGGCGTCCACCCGCAAGGTCAGGGATTTGCCGCGCAGCTGGACGCCGTCCGCATGGGTGAACAACAGCGGCGGCAGCGGGTAGGCTTGCAGCTTGAAGCTGCGCGTGCTGTCGTAGCCTTCCAGTCCGGAGCGGTTCTTGGCGCGGACGTGCAGCACGTAGTCGCCGTTGCCCGGCAGGCGCGGATAGTAACGCGGCGCCTGCAACTGGCGCTCGGCCAGGCGCTTCTTGCCGCTCAAGGTCACGCGGTAGGAAGCGGCGCGTTCGTCGCGCTGCCACTCCAGCGGCGGCGGGTTGAACTGGCTATTGTCCGCCACGGTGGACAGGTCCGGCGGCGGCGGCAGTTCTTCCGGCTTGCTTGGCCCGCTTTTACGGCTGGACAAGGTGCCGAAACCGGCGGGCACGTCCACCTTGCTGCGACGGCCCTTGACCTCCACGCTGCCTTTGAGCACTTCCGCCAAGGTGTCTTCGCCGCCGGCGGCGTTGACGCGGAATTCCGTGCCGCGCACGGTGGTGACCGCCGACGGGGTGCGGATCTCGTAGCGGCTGGGCATCAGGATGTTGGGAATCACCGAATTGCCGGTGCTGCCGTTGTTCAGCTTGATCTGGGACTGGATCGCCCCGGTGCTGGGGTAATAGACCTGGGTTTGCAGGCTCAGATCGGTATTGGCGTTGATCACCAGCGAGGAGCCGTCGACGAAGCGCAATTTGATCATGGCGTCGTTGCCGGTCGTGAAGCGGGTGCCTTTGGGGTATTTCTTGCCCACCGCCAGATCCAGCGGCTTGCCCTTGGCGTCGGCCGCGGCGGATTCGCCGGCCATGTCCTCCAGGGTGGCGTCGGATTGCGCCTGCCGGATCCAGGGGTAGGGGACCCGCAGGATGCTGCCGGGGATCAGCCGATAGGGGTTGGCGATGCGATTTCTGGCTTGCAGCTTCGGCACATAAGCGGGAGACGACAGATGCTCGGCCGCCAGCGACCACAGATTGTCGCCGTTTTTGACCGTATATTCCCAGATGGCCTTGTCGGCGGGATCGCCCGCCAGGGCCAGTGTGCTGGCGAAGCAGCCAGCCGCCAGGATTAAATTGCGCATAGTTGAATCTCTTTATATGGAATGCAGAAAGTCAACCAAAAGTATCACCGCAGCCCAGACGCATTGCAAGCTGATAAGCAATAGAATGGTAGTTGTTTGTCCTAAGTTGGGCGATATGCGAATGCTTGCTTGAAATATGCGACGCAAAATGCAAAAAAGCAGCCTAAAGGCTGCTTTTTTGCAATGCTTGGCGGAGTGGACGGGACTCGAACCCGCGACCCCCGGCGTGACAGGCCGGTATTCTAACCAACTGAACTACCACTCCAGCAAATGGTGGGCGGTACTGGACTCGAACCAGCGACCCCTGCCGTGTGAAGGCAGTGCTCTACCAACTGAGACTAACCGCCCGAAACTGTTGCTCCGTTTCCGGATACTGCTATGCAATGCTGTTGGCGGAGTGGACGGGACTCGAACCCGCGACCCCCGGCGTGACAGGCCGGTATTCTAACCAACTGAACTACCACTCCAACCGTAAAACTTTGGTGGGCGTTGACGGAGTCGAACCGCCGACATTCTGCTTGTAAGGCAGACGCTCTACCAACTGAGCTAAACGCCCGAATCCGGGTACTGCTTCAATACTGTTGGCGGAGTGGACGGGACTCGAACCCGCGACCCCCGGCGTGACAGGCCGGTATTCTAACCAACTGAACTACCACTCCAACCGAAACTTTGGTGGGCGTTGACGGAGTCGAACCGCCGACATTCTGCTTGTAAGGCAGACGCTCTACCAACTGAGCTAAACGCCCGAATCCGGGTACTGCTTTCAATACTGTTGGCGGAGTGGACGGGACTCGAACCCGCGACCCCCGGCGTGACAGGCCGGTATTCTAACCAACTGAACTACCACTCCAACCGAAACTTGGTGGGCGTTGACGGAGTCGAACCGCCGACATTCTGCTTGTAAGGCAGACGCTCTACCAACTGAGCTAAACGCCCGAATCCGGGTACTGCTTCAATACTGTTGGCGGAGTGGACGGGACTCGAACCCGCGACCCCCGGCGTGACAGGCCGGTATTCTAACCAACTGAACTACCACTCCAACCGAAACTTTGGTGGGCGTTGACGGAGTCGAACCGCCGACATTCTGCTTGTAAGGCAGACGCTCTACCAACTGAGCTAAACGCCCGAATCCGGGTACTGCTTTTATACTGTTGGCGGAGTGGACGGGACTCGAACCCGCGACCCCCGGCGTGACAGGCCGGTATTCTAACCAACTGAACTACCACTCCAACCGCAAAACTTTGGTGGGCGTTGACGGAGTCGAACCGCCGACATTCTGCTTGTAAGGCAGACGCTCTACCAACTGAGCTAAACGCCCTGAATCCTTTTCGCTGCTGCGTTTGCGTTTCAGCGAGGAGGCGAATTAAAACACAGGGTTTAAGCTTGCGCAAGTGGTCTACCCGCAAATTTTTGCAACCGGCGGCAATTTCGAATAAATGCTCCAAAATTTAATGTTTTTGTCAGACAGAAAGGTGACGCCGACTTTGCCGCTAAGGTATCATGCCGCCATTAGCTATTTATCGGATGACGTTACGAATGAAGCCGACCTTTCTCGATTTTGAGCAGCCTATTGCCGAGCTCGAGAACAAAATAGAAGAACTTCGCTATGTTCAGGACGATTCCGTGCTGGACATCTCCGAGGAGATCGCGCGCCTGCAGAAGAAGAGCCAGGACTTGACCAAGTCCCTCTACGCCAAGCTGACGCCGTCTCAAATCGCCTTGGTGGCGCGCCATCCGCAGCGCCCCTACGCGCTCGACTATATAGAGAGTATTTTCACCGACTTCGAAGAGCTGCACGGCGACCGCGCTTACGCCGACGATGCGGCCATCGTTGGCGGTCTGGCGCGTTTCAATGGCCAGTCGGTGATGGTCATTGGCCAGCAGAAGGGCCGCGACACCAAGGAAAAGATCCGCCGCAACTTCGGCATGCCGCATCCGGAAGGCTATCGCAAGGCCTTGCGCCTGATGAAGCTGGCCGAGAAGTTCGGCATTCCGGTGATCACCTTGGTCGATACCACCGGCGCCTGGCCCGGTATCGGCGCCGAGGAGCGCGGGCAGTCCGAGGCCATTGGCCGCAATCTCTATGAGATGACGCGTTTGCGCGTGCCCATCATCGTCACGGTGATCGGGGAGGGCGGCTCCGGCGGCGCCTTGGCCATCGCGGTGGGCGATTGCGTCAATATGCTGCAATACGCCACCTACTCGGTGATTTCGCCGGAAGGCTGCGCCTCCATCTTATGGAAGACCGCCGAGCGCGCGTCCGACGCCGCGGAAGCCCTGGGCATCACCGCGCCGCGCCTGAAGACGCTGGGCTTGATCGACCGCGTGGTCAACGAGCCGGTGGGCGGCGCGCATCGCGATCACGCTCAGATGATGGCGACGCTGAAGCGCGTGCTGCAGGAAGAGTTGAAAGACTTGACCGGCAAGCCGATCGACGAGTTGCTGAAAACCCGTTTCGACAGATTGATGAGTTATGGCCGCTTCAAGGAAGCCGCAGCCTGACCCGCTCGAATCTCTGTTAAGCCATTGGCCGGACGAATTGTCCGGCCAATGTGCTTTTGAGGTGGGCTTGAGCGGCGGCCTGGATTCGGTGGCGCTGCTGGCGCTGCTGTGCCGCGCGCGGGAGCGCCGTCCGGAGCTGGAGATCCGCGCGGTGCATGTGCACCACGGGCTGAGCCCGAACGCCGACGCCTGGGCCGAGCACTGTCGCGCCTTGTGCGCGTCGCTGGGCGCGTCTTTGCGGGTGGAGCGGGTAAAGCTGGTCCTGAGCGGCGGCGACAGTCTGGAAGCGGTGGCCCGCGAGGCGCGCTACCAGGCGTATCGGCGTTCCGCCGCCGGCGTGGTGGTTTTGGCGCATCACCTGGACGATCAGGCGGAAACCGTGCTGCTGCAATTGCTGCGCGGCGGCGGCGCGCGCGCTCTGGCGGCGATGCCGGCCTTGCGCAATCTGGACGCGGACGGGCCCTGGCTGTGGCGGCCCTTGCTGGGTTTGCGCCGGCGGCAGCTGGAGGCGTTCGTTCAGGCGCAGGGCCTGAGCTGGGTGGAGGACGAGAGCAATCAGGACGAGCGCTGGCGGCGCAATCTGCTGCGTCAGCGGCTGCTGCCGCAGCTGGAGGCGGCGCTGCCGGATTATCGCCGGCATCTGACGCGATCGGCCGGCTTGCTGGCGGACGCCGCCGCGGTGCTGGACGAGGTGGCGGCGCAGGATCTGGCCGCTTGCCGGCGCGAAGGCGGCCTGGACCTGACTCGCTGGCGCGGCTTGTCCGCGGCCAGGCAACGCCAATGCCTGCTGGCCTGGCTGCGCGGTCTGGCCTGGCCGGCGCCGGAGCCGGACGCGCTGGCGGAGTTCCAGCGCCAGGCGCTGGAGGCCGGCGCCGCCAGCTGTCCGCGGCTGAGTCTGGCGCGGGGCCTGTTATACCGTTATCGCGACGGCCTGTTCGCCTTGCCGGCGCTGCCGGCGCCGGCGGCCGTGTCGCTGGGGGCGGTGGAGCCTGCGGCGGAACGCCTGGTGCAAGAGTGGGGCGGAACGCTGAGCTGGGAGTGGCGGCCGCGCGGCCTGCCGGCGGAGGCCTTGGCGCGGGGTTTGAGCCTGCGGCCGCGCGAGGGCGGCGAGCGGCTGGCGGCCGGGATGGGGCGCAAGCCGGTGAAGAACTTTCTGCAGGAGTCCGGCATCGCGCCGCCCTTGCGCGAGCGCTGGCCGCTGTTGTGCGACGCCGACGGGCGCGTGCTGGCGCTGCCCGGCGTGACGGTGGACGCCGAACTGGCCTGCGGGCCGGGCTGGTGGCCGCTGTGGCGGCCGCTGTCGGCGGAGCCGCGCTGACGTGAAAAACGCCTGCCGATCCGGCAGGCGTTTTGCATTTGCAATCTCATGTCTCGCGATGCGCAGCGGACTTTGCGCAAATTCTCAGGCGGCGTTCAGCGGCAGGCTGACGATGCCCGCATCGTCCAGGCGCAGATAGCCGCCCTGGTTCCCGTGCCAGTCCTGGATCACCCAACGCTCGGAGGCGCCGTGTCGGTGGGCCGCGGGGCGGTGGGTATGGCCGTGGATCAGCGTCGGCCAGTCGTGGGCGGCCAGCAGCGCCTCGACCGCGTCGGCGGCGACGTCCGAAATCTCGCTCAGGCCGTTCTGTTGTTTGCTCATCTCGCTTTGCTGGCGCGCCTGACGCGCGATCGCGTGGCGCTCTGCCAGCGGCCGCGCCAGCATCGCCCGCTGCCACTGCGGGTTGCGGCTGACGGCTCGAAACTGCTGATAGGCGGCGTCGCCGGTGCACAGCGCGTCGCCGTGGCTGAGCAGGCAGCGGCGGCCATGGGCCTCGATCAAGCTTGGATCGTCCAGCAGCCGCGCGCCGCTGCGCAGACAGAAGCCCTCGCCCAGCAGGAAATCGCGGTTGCCGTGCATCACGTACAGCGGCGTGGCGGCGGCGAAGGCGCGCATCGCGGCCAGCGGCGTTTCCAGGAACGGCGAATCGTCGTCGTCGCCCACCCAGTATTCGAACAGATCGCCCAGGATGTAGAGCGCGTCGATCCGGCCTTGCCAGGCTTGCAGCGTGTCCAGAAACAAGCGGTTCAGCGCCGGAGTGTCGTCCGCCAGGTGCAGATCGGAAATGAAGTGAATGGCCATGTCGCGTGCGGATGAGTTGAAGCCCGGCCGGACGGCCGGGCTGGAAGCGCGCCGCGCGTCGCGCGGCGTCGGCGAATCAAATGATTTCGGCTTTCTCGATCACCACGGCTTCCGCCGGCACGTCCTGATGCGGGCCGCTGCGACCGGTGCGCACCGCCTTGATGCTGTCCACTACGTCCTGGCCTTCCACAACCTGGCCAAACACGGCGTAGCCCCAGCCTTGGGCGCTTTCCGATTTGAAATCCAGGAAGTCGTTGTCGGACACATTGATGAAGAACTGGGCGGAGGCCGAGTGCGGGTCCATGGTGCGGGCCATGGCCACGGTGTAGGCCTTGTTGGCCAGGCCGTTATTGGCCTCGTTCTCGATCGGCGCGTTGGTCGGCTTTTGCGACATGTCGGCGGTGAAGCCGCCGCCCTGGATCATGAAGCCGTTGATCACGCGGTGGAAGATGGTGCCGTCGTAATGGCCGCTTTTTACGTACTCTTCAAAGTTGGCGGCGGTTTTCGGGGCCTTGTCGGCGAACAGTTCCAGCACGATGGCGCCGAAGTTGGTGGTCAGTTTGATCATGGTGTTTCCTTGATGACGGGCAGGCCGCGTGGGGCCTGCCGGTATGAAAGAGGTTGTAGAAAAGCTTAAGGCTTGATGGTGACTTTCTGGATCACGATGGGCTCGAACGGCACGTCGCCCATGCCGTTCATGCTGCCGGTGCGGGTCTTGGCGATGCGGTTGACCACGTCCATGCCGCGGGTCACTTTGCCGAACACCGCATAGCCGGCGCCCTGGGGCGTCGGGGATTTATAGTCGAGGAAGTCGTTGTTGGCCACATTGATGAAGAACTGGGCGGTGGCGGAATTCGGGTCCGCGGTGCGGGCCATGGCGATGGTGCCTATGCCGTTCTTCAGGCCGTTGCTCGCCTCGTTGGCGATGGCGGCGCGGGTGGGCTTCTGGTTCAGCTTGGTGTCGAAGCCGCCGCCCTGGATCATGAAGCCGTCGATCACGCGGTGGAACACGGTGCCGTTGTAGTGGCCGGCCTTGGCGTAGGCGACGAAGTTTTCCACGGTCTTGGGGGCTTTGGCCGAGTCCAGCGCAATCTCGATATTGCCCTTGTTCGTGGTCATTTCCACTGTCGGCGAGGCCAGGGCCACGGCGGGCAGCGCGCTCAACGCCAGCATGCTCAGCATTCGTTTCATGGTTGCTTTATTCAACAGGGTTATGAGGAGCCGCCAATATTAGCACAGCCTTTTGATTCAGCGCATGGCGCGGCTGTCTTATGCTTTTAGCCTAAGGCGGACTTCTTGTTTTTTTAAAAAATAGTATTTAGACTCCACCCCCTAAAAATTGTGTGATCGCTATCTATTTGGATGGCATATTTTCGCACGCAAGCTCGGTTTCCAATAACAAAAGGCGGCAGCCGCCGCCGGGGTAGATATAAAAAATGAAAGCATTCGCACCTTCCGCTGTTCGCCTCATTCCCGCGCTGGTGGCCGGCCTGTTGGTCGCCGCGCCGCTGGCTCAGGCCGCCGGCTTCCAATTGTCCGAGCAAAGCGTGGCCGGCCTGGGCCGCGCCCACGCCGGCGCCGGCTTGGTGGGCGACGACCTGTCCGCCGTCTTCTACAACCCGGCCGGCATGACCTTGATTGAAGGCACTCAGGTGCAGGGCGGCTTCACCTACGCCGAAATCGACGCGCCGTTCGAAGGCAAGGGCGGTTTCCCGGCCGCGCGCCAGGGCAGCGACAACGGCCGCGCCAAGGCCGAATTCATCCCCAACGCCTATCTGGTGCATCAGTTGAGCGAACGCGCCCGCCTGGGCCTGGGCATCACCGTGCCCTTCGGCCTCGGCGCCAGCTATGACGACAACTGGGTGGGCCGCAACCACGGCATTTCCAGTTCCATCATGACCGTGGACTTCAACCCGTCCTTCGCCTACAAGCTGGACGACAAGTGGAGCTTCGGCGCCGGCGTGTCGGCGCAGTACGCCAAGGCCGATCTGAAGCAGGGCGCCTTCTTCCCGGGCGCCACCGGCGAGATCGACGCCGACAGCTGGGCCTACGGCTACAATCTGGGCCTGATGTACGCGTTCAACCAGGACAATCGCGTTGGCCTGTCCTATCGCTCCAAGCTGCACCATAAGGCGCGCGGCGACTATACCGCGAGCGGGTTTGATCGTCTTGGTGTCCCTGGCTTGCCCAAGTTGGATGGCGTGTATGCCGGCGCCGCCGACGTCACCACGCCGGAATCGCTGCTGTTGTCCGGTTTCAGCCGTCTGAACAGCAAGTGGGCGCTGAGCGCCACCGCGCGCTGGACCAACTGGAGCCGCTTCGATCAGCTGGTGATCAAGGGCAATCCGATGGCTGAAACCGTGATCGACAATCACTGGAAGGCCAGCTGGCTGTTCTCGGTGGGCGCCGACTACAACTTCAACGAGCAACTGACGCTGCGCAGCGGCGTGGGCTACGAAACCAGCCCGGTGCGTAACGCCAGCTACCGCAATCCGCTGATTCCGGACACCGACCGCGTCTGGCTGAGCCTGGGCGCCAGCTACAAGGCCAGCAAGCAGCTGACCGTGGATGCCGGCTACACCTATCTGATGGGCGTGGGCGACCGCGACGTCAACCATACCGCTAAGAGTCCTCGGAACAACATCGACACGCTGCAAGGTTCTTACAGCTCCATTCGCGGCCACTTGCTGGGCGTGCAGATGCAGTACAAGTTCTGATTCAGGCAAGCCTGACCGTCCCGCCGCCGCCGGCTTCGCCCGCGGCGGTTTTTTCATATCCGGGGGTGCGGTTTGTCCGGCGGCAGGCTAGAGTAGGGCGCTGTGTTTCTCTGAGCGTCCATTCCCATGTCCGTTGCCCCCTCCCCATGGCTGCGGCTGAGCCCGCTGGCCGGCCTGTTGCCTTATCTGCGTCCGTACCGGCTGCGCGCCTGGCTGGCCTTGCTGGCCCTGATCGTGGCCGCCGCCGCCACTCTGTTGCTGCCGGTGGCGTTTCGCTTTCTGATCGACCATGGTTTCAGCCAGCGCGCGGCGGTGGACATCAACCGCTATTTCCTCGGCCTGTTCGGCGTGGCGGCGGTGTTGGCCCTGGCCACCGCGCTGCGTTTTTATTGCGTGTCCTGGCTGGGCGAACGCGTCACCGCCGACATCCGCCGCGCGGTGTACCAGCATGTGATCCGGGTCAGCCCGGAATACTTTGAAGTCACCCAGACCGGCGAGGTGCTGTCCCGGCTGACCACCGACACCACCCTGGTGCAGACCGTGATCGGCACCAGCCTGTCCATGGGGCTGCGCAATGCGCTGCTGATGCTGGGCGGCCTGGCCATGCTGATGGCCACCAGCCCCAGTCTGACCGCCTACATCCTGGTGACGCTGTTGCTGGTGGTCTTGCCCATCGTGGTTTTCGGCCGCCGGGTGCGGACCTTGTCCCGTTCCAGCCAGGACCGCATCGCGGATTCCAGCGCCATTGCCGGCGAAACCCTGAACGCCATTCCCACGGTGCAGGCCTTTAATCAGCAGGCGCGGGAGAGCCGGCGCTTCGGCGCTTCGGTGGAGACGGGTTTCGACGCCGCGCTGGCGCGCATCCGCGCGCGCTCCTGGTTGACGGTGGCGGTGATCCTGCTGATCTTCGGCGCCATTGTCTTCGTCTTGTGGCTGGGCGCGCACGCGGTGCTGGAGGGCGCGATGAGCGCCGGCCAGCTGGGCCAGTTCATCCTGTACGCGGTGGTGACCGCCGGCGCCATCGGCGCGCTGGCGGAGGTGTGGGGCGATGTGCAGCGCGCGGCCGGCGCCACCGAGCGTCTGATGGAGCTGCTGTCCCTGCGTTCGCCGGTGACGGAGCCGGCCGCGCCGCGCGCCTTGCCGGCCGGGCCCGCCGGCCTGGCGTTGCGCGACGTCGATTTCGCCTATCCGTCCCGCCCCGGCCAGCCTTCGCTCAGCGGCATCCGGCTCAGCGTGCGCCCCGGCGAGCACGTGGCGCTGGTGGGGCCGTCCGGCGCCGGCAAGTCCACCTTGTTCCAGCTCTTGCTGCGTTTTTACGATCCGCAGCAAGGCCAATTGCTATTGGGCGGCGTGGACGTGCGCGAGCTGTCCTTCGCCGATTTGCGCGGCCATGTGGGCGTGGTCTTGCAGGATTCGGTGATCTTCGGCGCCAGCGCGCTGGAGAACATCCGCTACGGCAAACCCGAGGCCAGCGACGAGGAGGTGCGGGCCGCGGCCCGCGCCGCCGCCGCCGACGGCTTCATCGAGAAGTTGCCGCAGGGCTACGACACCTATCTGGGCGAACGCGGCGTGCGCCTGTCCGGCGGCCAGCGCCAACGCATCGCCATCGCCCGCGCCATCCTGAAGAACCCGCCTTTGCTGCTGCTGGACGAAGCCACCAGCGCGCTGGACGCGGAGTCGGAACAACTGGTGCAGCAGGCGCTGGAGCGCGCCGCGCAAAACCGCACCACCCTGGTGATCGCCCACCGGCTGGCCACGGTCAAGCAGGCGGACCGCATCGTGGTGCTGGACCAGGGCCGCATCGTGGCCGAAGGCAGTCACCAGAGCCTGTTGGCCGACTCGCCCTTGTACGCGCGGCTGGCGGCCTTGCAGTTCGCCGGCGGGGAGGGTTGAGGCAGCGTCCGCTTAAGCATAATGAATAGTCTATGCTCCATGGATGAACGGCCGCCGCGCGGCGCCGAGACCCGTGATGGAGCGAAGACATGAAACTGGCTGTCCGTTTGGGGGGCGTGGTGTTGTGCGCCGGGCTGGGCCTGTGCGTGGTGGCCGGATTCGCCTTGCACACCTTGCGTTCCACTCTGCTGGAGGACCGCAAGGCGCAGATCGGCAGCCTGGTGCACCTGGCGGGCCAGCAGGTGGCGATGTACCAGAAGCAGGAGCAAAGCGGCAAGCTCAAGCGCGAGGAGGCGCAGCGGCGCGCGGTCGAAGCGATGTCCGGACTGCGCGACAAGGGCAACTACGTGTTCGCGCGCGACGCGTCGGACCTGGTGCTGGTGCACCCGGACCGGCGCAAGCTGGGCAAGCGGGACACCGGCGGCAAGCTGCCGGACGGCCGCACCCTGGTGCAGGCCTACCGCGACGCGCTGTCGAACGGCGATTTCGGCTTTGCGCTGGTGCGCACCAAGCGGCCCAACGGCAACGAGGTGCTGCCCAAACTCAATGCGGTGATGCGGATACCGGACTGGAACTGGACCATAGGCACAGGCGTGTTCATGGACGATGTGGAAAGCCAGTTCAACGGCCTGGCGCTCAAGCTCTCCGGCATCGGCCTGGCGGTGTTGGCGGTGGTGACGCTGCTGGCCTGGCGCGTGGCCGCGTCCATTTTCCGCTTGATCGGCGGCGAGGCGGAGGCGGCCGCGGCGACGGCGCGGGCGATGGCGGCCGGCGATCTGAGCCAGACATTGGAGCGCGCGCCGAGCGAGGGCAGCCTGATGGACGCCTTCGCCGGCATGCAGCGCAGCTTGCGCCAGCTGATCGAACGTCTGCAGGACGGTTCCGCGCAGCTGGAGCGTTCGGTGGGCGGTTTGTCCGGACGCATGCAGCAGATTCACGGCCAGGTGGAGCAATCGGCGGCGGCCAGCGCCGGCGCCGCGGAAACCACCGCCGGCATGCTGGACGGCGTGGCGGAGGTGTCGCGCCGCAGCGCGGAGAGCGAGTCGGACTCCGCCAACGCCTGCGCGCTGGCGGACGAGGGCGAAGGCCTGGTGCGCCGCGCGGCCGAGGAGATCCAGGCGGTGTCCGGCCAGGTGGCGGCGGCCTCCGGCTGCATAGGCGAACTGGCCGAGCGCTGCCGCGCGATCGACGTCACCGCCGCGGTGATCAAGGACATCGCCGACCAGACCAATCTCTTGGCGCTGAACGCGGCGATTGAAGCCGCGCGCGCCGGCGAACTGGGCCGCGGCTTCGCGGTGGTGGCGGACGAGGTGCGCAAGCTGGCCGACCGCAGCGGCGAGGCCACGCGCCAGATCGCCGCCACCATCCAGGCGATTCAGGCGGACACCGATTCCGTTGTGGCCAGCATGGGCGAGGTGGGGCCGCGGGTGGACAGCGGCGTGGCCATGGCCCGGCAGGCCGCGGACGCCTTGCAGCGCATCCGCGGCGGCGCGCAGTCCGCGCGCGACAATATCCGCGCGGTGGCCGGCGCCGCCGCGGCGCAGGCCGAGGCCAACCGCGAGGTGGCCGGCAATATGGAGCAGGTGGCCGGCCTGGCCGGACAGACCCGCGCCACCGCCCTGGCGGCCGAGGCCGAGGTGGAAGCGCTGGAGACGCTGGCCGCCGGACTGCGGCAGGCGGCGGCCAGCTTCAGGCTGTGAGGCGGGCGGTGGTACACTGCCGGCCTCGCGATCAAATCAAAAGGATGGCCATCTTGTCTGCCCACGTTCCGGAAGCCCAAGCCGCGCTCGACCCCACGCCGCTGCTGGCGCAATTATTGGCCGCCCACGGCCTGCCCTGCCAGGAGGCCAAGGGCTGGCTGCTGCCGCAGGGCCAACTGCCGGCCATAGGCGCTCACTGGACGCCGGGCGAGAACAACGGCCGGCTGGACATCCACGTGCTGTTGGAAAACGACATCCGCTTGATGGAAAGCTTCGCCGGCCTGGGCGCGGGCCGGGAAGGGCTGAACGACGCGCTGGAAAATTTCAGCGCCAATGTGCTGCACGTGTTGCTGGCCGGCCTGTGGGGCGTCCGCGACGAAGCGCAAGTCACCGAACGGCGCTGGGAAATCGCCGGCCGCGACTATATGGCCTATATCGGCAATTTCGGCCTGCGCGGCGGCGCCGATCGGCTGGAGCAAGCCTTGTTCGAGGTGCTGTTCCGCCAGGCCACCGCCGCGCTGCGCGCGGAAACGCTGTCCGGCGACGCGCATTGGACCCGGCTGTTCTTCTGCAATCTGAACGGCGAGTTCGTCTCCGAGGCGCTGCTGGACAATCAACGCTGGGAAGCGGGCCTGAGCCTGTTGGGCGCCTTGCCGTGGCCGGCGGCGCAGGGTTATTACAGCCTGCGCCATTTCATGCTGCTGCGCGCGGTGTGAGAACCTGTTTACGATCTGCTGCGCGTCGTGAAGCCCTGCACGGTGAGTACCCGCTCAAAATGCTCATGGACCACGAGTACATTCCGCTTTTTCGCTCGTTTTCGCCTTGTCTCGCCCTAGCTCGCGAGATCGTAAACAGCTTCTGAGGCGGCCGCGCTGGTGCTCGCGAGACCGTAAGCCGGTCCTTCAGGCGCGGTAGCCGTCCGGGTCTATGCCGTGCTTGGCGAACTTGTTGTACAGGGTCTTGCGCGGAATGCCCAGCAGCTCCGCCGCCTGCATCACCTGGCCCTGGGTGCGCAGCAGCGCCTGCTCGATCAATTGCTTCTCGTAGGCGTCCACCCTCGCGTCCAGCGCGCTGGGTGCGTAGGCCGCGGCTTCGCCGTCGTCCGGCGCCACGCCCAGCACATAGCGCTCCGCCGCGTTGCGCAGCTCGCGCACATTGCCCGGCCAGGTCTGCGCCTGCAGGCGGCCCAATAGCGCCGGCGGCGTGTCCGGCGCCGGTCGGTCGAAGCGCGCCGCCGCTTGCTCCACGAACCATTGGAACAAGTCCGGGATGTCCTCGCGCCGTTCGCGCAGCGGCGGCAGCCGCAGCGACACCACATTGAGCCGGTAATACAAGTCTTCGCGGAAGCGCCGCTCCCGGCTGGCCAGGGCCAGATCGTCCTTGGTGGCGGCCACCACCCGGCAGTCCACCGGGATCAGGCTGTTGGAGCCCAGTCTTTCCACCACCCGCTGTTGCAACACCCGCAGGAGCTTGGCCTGCAAGGCCAGCGGCATGCCTTCGATTTCGTCGAGGAAGAGGGTGCCGCCGCTGGCGTACTCTATCTTGCCGATGCGGCGCTTGAGCGCGCCGGTGAAGGCGCCGGCCTCGTGGCCGAAAATTTCGCTCTCGAAAATGGATTCCGGCAGGCCGGCGCAGTTCAGCGGCACGAAATGACGCTCGCGGCGACGGCTCCAGGCGTGCAGCGCCTGCGCCACCATTTCCTTGCCGGTGCCGGTTTCGCCGTGGATCAGCACGTCGGCGTCGGTATCGGCGACATTGGCCAGCGTCTCGCGCAGCGCCTGCATGGCCGGGCTATGGCCGATCAGCACCGGTCCGTTGCTGCGCGCCAGGCTGGCGCGCAGTTCGCGGTTTTCCAGCGTCAGCCGGCGCTTGTCCAGCGCGCGTTGCACCGTTTCGATCAGCCGGCCCGGCGCATAGGGCTTTTCGATGAAGTCGTAGGCGCCGGCGCGGGTGGCCGCCACCGCCATCGCGATGTCGCCGTGGCCGGTGACCAGGATCACCGGCAGTTCCCGGTCCTGGTTCAGCGCCTGTTCCATCAGCTCCAGGCCGCTGAGGCCGGGCAGGCGCACATCGCTGAGCAGGACGGCGCGCTCGTCGCGCCTCAGCGCGGTCAGCGCGCTTTCGGCGTCGGCGTAGGCCTGCACCGGCAGGCCGGCCAATTCCAGCGATTGCAGCGTGGCCATGCGCACGGCCGGGTCGTCTTCAACGTAGATCACGCCCGCGCGGACGTTGGGGGAGGGTTTCATGAGGCGGACTCGCAAGGCCAGTTGATGATGAAGCGGGCGCCGCCGTCCGGGTGGTTGCAGGCTTCGATGTGGCCGCCGGACTGTTCGACGATTTCCTGCACGATGGCCAGCCCCAGGCCCAGGCCCTGGCCGCGCGGCTTGGTGCTGTAAAAGGGCTCGAACAGATGCGGCAGATCGGCGTCGGCGATGCCGGGGCCGTGGTCGCGCAGGCGGAATTCCAGCATGCCCGCCTTGTGCAGCAGGCTGATCTCCAGCCGGCCTCGCCCTTGCTGCCGCATCGCGTCTATGGCGTTGCCCAGCAGATTGGTGAACACCTGCTCCAGGCCGATGGCGTCGCAGGCGATGTCGGGACAGCGCGGTGGCAGGTCCAGCTCCAACTCCACCCGGGCCTCGCGCAGCGCCGGCTGCAGCAAGGTCAGCGTGTCGCGCAGCGCGGCGAGCGGATTGGTCTGGCCCAGCGGGCCGCGGTGGCGGCGGGCGAAGGTTTTCAGATCCCGGGTGATGTGGGCGATGCGCTCCACCAACTGGGAAATCTGGCCCAGATTGTCGCTGGCGTCGTCCGGGCGGCCGCGCTGCAACAGGGTCACCGCGTTGTCGGCGAAGGCGCGCAGCGCCGCCAGCGGCTGGTTGATTTCATGGGCGACCCCGGCCGCCATCTGGCCCAGCGCCGCCAGCTTGCTGGCTTCGGCCAATTGGCCGCGGGTGATGCGCAGGCTGTTTTCCGTCTGGATGCGCTCGCGGATTTCCGCCGACAGCTGGGTGTTGCTCAGCGCCAGATCGCGGGTGCGTTCCGCCACTTTGCGCTCCAGCTGGTCGTGGGCCTGCTGCAAAGCCTGTTGCGCCGCCAATTGCTCCCGCAGCCGGCTCAGCCGCAGCCGCCGGTAATGCCACAGCGTCAGCAGGCCCAGGCCGCTGGCCAGCAGCGTGCTCATGATGGCCAGCAAGGTGAGGTTGCGGCCGTGCATGTCCACCAGCAAGGTCAGCGTCCAGCCGGTTTGCGGCAAGGTCTGGCGGATTTGCAGATAGCGGCCGGCCAGCAGCTTGCGCTCGCTGTCCGGCGCCAGCCAGGCTTGCTCGCGCCAGCCTGCGTGCGGTTGCAGCAGCGCGAAGGGATGCAGTTTGGCGCCCAGGTATTGGCGGGTGGCGTCGATCTGGCGGCGCACCGCCGGCGGCAGCGGCTGCCAGGTGGCGAACTTCCAGTCCGGATTGGCGCTGAGAAAGGCCACGCCGTGGCGGTCGCTGACCAAGACCGGCTCCGCGCCCTTGCGCCAGGCTTCCTCCAGCGGCGCCAGGCTGACCTTGACCACCGCCACGCCCACGACGCGGCGGCCGGACAAGACCGGCCAGGACAGAAAATAGCCCGGCTCGCGGCTGGTGCTGCCTATGCCGTAAAAGCTGCCGGACCGGCCGGCCAGCGCCTGCTGAAAATAGGGGCGGAAGGCGTAGCTGTTGCCGACGAAGCTGTACGGCGACATCCAGTTGCTGGACGCCAGCGCGATGCCGTCCACGTTGACGATGAACAGCGCCGAGGTGCGCGACTGCCGGTTCACCTGTTCCAGATAGCGGTTCAACGCCTCCACCCGCCGCGGATTGCGCGGGTCCGCCAGCAGGTTGAGGATGTCCTGGTTCAGCGCCAGCACATAGGGCAGATAGCGGTATTGCTCCAGCGTGGCGCCGAGGTTGGCGGCGTGCATCTCCGCCCGATGCCGGCCCTCGCGCTCCGCTTCGGTCAGCAGCATGCGGCTGGCCAAGACCCAGCCGCCGCCCAGCGCCAAGGCCAGCAAGAAGAGGGAGGGCAGGCTTTTCAGCAGGAAACGCAACGCGCGTGCGAGCATGGCGGCGGATCGGAAATCGGCGATGCCTCAGTCTACCGCAGCTTGCAGTTCCGCGGCTTCGTGGCGTGAATGTTCCTCCATCACCAGCCGGGTCAGCTCCCGTTTCAGATCGTTGAAGCCCGGCGCGCTGGGGTCGCGCGGGCGCGGCAGCTCCACCCGCACGTCGCGCTTGATGGTGCCGGGGCGGTAGGTCATCACCACCACCCGGTCCGCCAGGTAGATGGATTCCTCGATGCTGTGGGTGACGAAGATGATGGTCTTGCCGCTTTCCTGCCAGATGCGCAGCAGCTCGTCCTGCAAGGAGCGCCGGGTCAGCGCGTCCAGCGCGCCGAAGGGCTCGTCCATCAGCATCACCGGCGAATCCAGCGCCAGCACCCGCGCAATCGCCACCCGCTGGCGCATGCCGCCGGACAGGTCCTTGGGGAAGCGGTGGCGGAAGTCGCGCAGGTGCAGCTTGTCCAGCAGCGGCTCCACCGCGGCGCGGATCTCGGCCGGGGAGCGTTTCTGGATTTCCAGGCCGAAGCCTATGTTCTGTTCCACCGTCATCCACGGAAACAGCGCGTACTCCTGAAACACCATGCCGCGGTCCGGCCCGGGCGCGGCGACGCGCTGTCCGGCCACCAGAATCTCGCCGCCGCTGGGCGGCGCGAAGCCGGCGATGGCGTTGAGCAGCGTGGATTTGCCGCAGCCGGACGGGCCCAGCAGGCAGACGAACTCGCCGGGCTGGATGTCCAGCTGGATGTCGCGCAGGGCGATTACGTCGCCGCCCGGCGTCTTGAATACTTTTTGCACCTGTTGCACTTCGATCTGGGCGCTCATGCCTCATCCTTCCATGTCGCGCAGCAGTGGGGGCCGCTGTTGCGCGAATTCGTTCTTTGCGCCGCGCCCGCGTCGAAGCGGGCCCGGCGGCGCATTGTGATCAGAGCCTGTTCAATGTTCCGCGCGCTAGGGCGAGACAAGGCGACAACTGCCGAGAAAGCGGAATGTACGGGGGGTACATGGGCATTTCTAAGCGGCGCTCACCTTGCGAGGCCCCACAACGCGCAGCGGACATTGAGCGGGTTTTTACTGGTCGATGCCGCGATGCCATTTCAGCAGGCGGTTGTTCAGCCCCTGCATCAGCATGTCGATCAACAGGCCGAGAATGCCGATGGTGACCATGCCGGCGATGACCTTGTCGGTCCAGAAATACTCGCGCGCCTCCATGATGCGGTAGCCGACGCCGCTGTTCACCGCGATCATCTCCGCCACGATCACCACGATGAAGGCGGTGCCCATGCCCACCCGTGCGCCGGTGAAGATGAAGGGCGTGGCCGCCGGCAGGATCACCCGGCGGAACAGGGTGGCGCGGCTGGCGCCCAGGTTGCGCGCGGCGCGGATATAGATGCCGTCCACATTGCGCACGCCGGAAATGGTGTTCATCAGGATGGGGAAGAAAGCGCCTATGGTGATGAGGAACACCGCCGGCGGATTGCCCAGGCCGAACCACAGGATGGACAGCGGGGTCCAGGCGATGGGCGGGATCGGCCGCAGGAACTGGATCAAGGGGTTGAAGGCCCGGTACACCGGGTCGCTGACGCCCATGAACAGCCCCAGCAGCAAGCCCAGGCCGCCGCCCAGCGCAAAGCCCAGCACCACCCGCCACAGGCTGGCCGCCACGTCGTGGACCAGCTCGCCGGACAGCAGCCAGGCGAGATAGCCGCCGGAGGCTGGATCGTAGGCTTCCAGCGGCTGCCAGTAAGCCAGCCACTTTTGCAATACCGCCAGCGGCGAGGGCAGGATTTGCGGATTGATCCAGCCCAGGCTGGAACTGGCCTGCCAGATCAGCACGATGGCGATGGGCACCGCCAGGCTGGACCAGGCCTGGCCCAGCCGGGAAAACACAGTCTGCTGCATGATTCGCTCCCGCCGCCGTCAATTAACCTTGAGGTCCTGCTTGGCCTTGCTCAGCAAGTCCAGCTTCACCCAGTCCGCCGCCTTGGGCGGCTTGGCCATCTTGCCGATGCCGTACTGCTGCATCATGTCGGTGGTGGTCTGGATATGGGCCACGCTCAGATCGTAGCTGTACGGGGAGTTGGAGATCGCGTCCTGGAAATCGTCGGCGCTGATCTGGTTCTTGAACATATTCTCGCGCACGTATTTTTCCGCCAGCTTGGGGTTCTTGATGAAGGTGTTGGTGGCCTCCACAAAGCATTTGATCAAGCGTTCCGCCACGCCGCGGCGTTCCTTGTACATTTTCTCCGTCATCACCAGGGTGCGGATGGGCTCGCCCAGCGGGGTGTCGTAAGGCTTCAGCACTTCCACGCCGAAGCCCTTGTTGATGGCCTGGGACGACTGCGGCTCGGACTGGCTCATCGCGTCTATCTGCTTGCCCATCAAGGCCTGGTTCAGATCGGCGAAGGGCATATAGATCACCTGCACGTCCTTGCCCGGTTTGTCGGACCAGCTGAGCTTGTATTTGGCCAGCTCCGCCGCCAGCAGCAGCTCCTGCGCGCCGCCGCGCGCCACGCCCACTTTCTTGCCCTTCAAATCCTTGACGCTCTTGATGCCGCTGTCCTTGGCGGCCACGATGCGCGCGCCGCCCTTGGCGAAGCCGGCCACCGCGAAGATGGGCGCGCCGCCGGCGCGGCCGGCCACCGCCGCGTCCGCCGCGCTGGCGGCGATATCCACTTCGCCGGCGACGATGGCCGGCATGATGTCTATGCCCTTGGCGAACATGCGCTCTTCGATCTTCAGATCGTATTTGGGCGCAATCTCCTTCATATAGCTGATGGCGCCGTAGTGGGCGAACTTGAGATTGCCCAGGCGGACCACGTCGGCGGCGAGGGCGGGCAGCGAAAGGCCACCGCCCAGGGCGGCGAGACAGAGCCAGGTGCGGATGCGTTGCATGGTGTTTCTCCTTTGCGGGTATGGGGCCGGGCGGAGCGCGGCAACCTTCTATTTATACGACGTTTGCATTTAAACGACGCGGCGACGCGGAGCGAGGCCGCGAGGTGGTTCTTATTAGGCAAAGCGCGTGCCAGCCCACTTCATCGTTAAGCTGTTGATTTTCATGGCTTGCGTCGGGAGCGCGTGGCCGGATTCAGCCAGCACCGCCGGCGGCTGTGCCAAAAGCGGCTCAGTCGTCGGCGGCGCAATAGCTGCACTTATTCAGTATCGGCCAAGCGTTTTGCCGTCTGCTGGCGCAAGGCGTCCTCCCGGAGCTTGATGCGGTCGATGTAGCCGAAGATGTCGATGGGGAAGATCAGCACCTGTTCGACCAAGGCGAAGAAGCCGGCCCAATAGCCTTGCTCGGGTCCTTGCACCGAGAAATCGACGTCGGCGGCGATGCGCGCCAGCAAGGCGCGTTTCGGGACGTCGGGATTGTCCTGCAGGTACTGGATGAAATGGCCGGCGTATTCGCGTCCCAGCAAATAGGCCTGGCGATAATCGTCGGCCGGCGGCACTTGCCAGCAATGGACTTGAGGATGGTCCGGCAAGCGCGCGGCGAAGGGCAGTTCCTGATAGGAAACGGGTTTGAGATTGGGGCGGTAATGGCGGCGAATCGGGTATTTGACGGACATGCGCGCACTCCTGTTGATTCAGGCTGCCGATGGGGCGACGGGCAGCCGCAGGCTCATGGCAGGCGCATGGCAGGATTGGAGTTCCGGCGCCACGGTCCGGCGGGTGCGAGCACCCTCCCACCACGGCCTGCCCGTTTTAGGTATGGCTGAAGGGTGCAAGGGCACGGACCAAGCGGTTGCGGCGCTTGGGCCGAGGCGGCGGGGCCAGACTCCAATCTGGGCGCTGCCGGTTTGGGGCGGCGCGTTTGCGATTGTGCCTAGCGGAGATGAGGGGGTCAAGGCGGCATCGGCGCCTGGACCGCTGATTGAGCCGCCCGGCCCGGGCCGGGCGGCGGCCGGGTCTTCTAGGCGTAAAACCGGGATTGCCCCTGCCAGGCGCTGGCGACGAAGTCTTGCACATGATCCAGGAATTTGTCATGGCGGCCCAGGCGGCTGTCGTCGGCCTGGCGGTTGGCCGGCAGCAGATAGAGCTGGCCGACGTGGCGCACCGGCAACAGCCCGTCCAGCGCCGGCACCAGATCGCCCTGGACGCAGTAATGACGGATATGGGCCGCGGCCGCGCGCGCCTGATCCAGATCGTTGCCGTGTCGCGCCAGCAGTTCGTTTTGCAGGCCGCGGCCGAACTGGGCGCTGCTGAAGCACTCGGCGTGAACGGGGCGCTGCGGGGTGGACAGCTGCATCGCCGCGTAGGCGGCCATGCCGCCGCCCAGCGAGTGGCCGCCGGTGCTGACGGTGTAGCCGGGCTCGCCGCTGCGCATCAGCGGCAGGCCGGCGGCCAGGCTTTGCAGCTTGCGGGTGAGCTGGGCGGCCTGGGCGTAGCAGGCGGGGCGGCCGCCAAAGGCGGCGTTGCCGATGTTGGCGCGCCACTGCCGCGCCACGCTGGCCAGGTTTTTCAGATTGCGCTGGGCGAGGCCGCCCACGCCGCGGCCGCTGGTGGTGCCGCCGAAGACCAGGCGGATGTCCCCCTCGGCCTTGTTGCGGAACACATAGGCCACTAGGCCGCTTTCCGGGTCCATCAGGCGCGCCTGCTGGGGCTGAAACTCCAGTTTGCTGCCCTTGGCCAGCAGCCGCGCCAGTTCCGCGTCCGGGCTCCATTGGGTGGCGCGCAGGCTGTCCAGATCCCGGCTATAGGGGAAGTTGGCGAGCAGGGCGCTGTCCTTGAGTCTTTGCCGGGCCGGCTCGGGGTTGAGCCGCTCCAGCGGCTGCGGCGCGCAGAGGCCGTCCAGCGGATTGGCGCGCGGCGCGGTCCGCGTCGGGGCGGGGGCGTCCGCGCGGTTGGCCGTCTGGCTGAGCCGCGCCGATATCGGACTGGCGGCGGCGTGGGAGCGGGCGGGTTCGTCCGCTGCCGTGGTTTGGGGCGCGGCGGCGCGGGAAGCTTGAATGAGCATGATGGGCAGACGCGTGAGAAGGTTGATCGCCGCATGCTAAAGGGACGCGGACGGCTTGCCTTGCAGATTTTACTCAGCCGGCGGTTACGGTTCCGTGATAATGACGGATTCGGGATGAATCCGCGGTGAACGGGAAGGGGAAGCGATGGAGATGGAGACGGAGCGTTTATGGCTGCGCCAATGGCGGGACGAAGATCTGGCGCCCTTCGTCGCCATGGGGCGGGATCCGGAGGTGATGCGTTATTTTCCGGCGCTGCTGAGCGCCGAGGACAGCGCGGAAGGCATGGAACGCCAGCGCGGCTTGATCGAGACGCGCGGCTGGGGGCTATGGGCGCTGGAGGAGAAAGCGTCCGGGGACTTCCTCGGTTTCGTCGGCCTGGCGGTGCCGCGCGCGGAATTGCCGTGCATGCCCTGCGTGGAGGCGGGCTGGCGGCTGCGGCGCGCATCCTGGGGCCGGGGCTACGCCTCCGAGGCCGCGCGTCGGGCGCTGGCCTTCGGTTTCGAGACCTTGAGCCTGGACGAAATCGTGTCTTTCACCGCCTTGCCCAATCTGCCGTCGCAGCGGCTGATGCAGCGGCTGGGCATGCGCAACACCGGACGGGATTTCGATCATCCGGCCCTGGCGCCCGGGCATCCGCTGCGGCGGCATTGCCTGTATCTGTTGTCGGCGGCGGAGTGGGCCGCGGCGCCGCCCGAGGCTTGAAGCCGGGAGGGAGAACCGCCGCCGTCAGGCGGCTTTTTTATTGCCCGCGGCATGGCGGATGGGCTGCTTTTATGCGCGATGAGCGATTTTTGCAATTTCAGGCGGAACCCTGAGTTTAGGCTCTAGTCTATTAGAATTTTATATTACGCTTATTTATTGGCGTGAACGGGTGGCAGCCCGATCCGCGCCTCATCGTCCATGAGCCTGTTCCAAAGCGGCGCTCGCCGCGGCGGATTTTGAACAGACCTGAAAGCGACCCATGCCTTCCTCCTGTTTCTAATCTCCATTGGAGTCCGTGATGACCCAAAGCTTTACTCGGCGTTCGCGCTGGCTAAGCGGCCTGGCAGCCGCCGGCCTGCTGCTGACGCCGCCGGCGATGGCCGAAACCTTTGTGCCCGACACCCTGTTGAAGTCGGTGCTGTATTACAAGACCAAGAACCGCAGCCAGGGCGATCTCGGCGGCGACAAGATCGCCAAGGACTTCCTGAAAACGCCGGGCTCGGCCTACTCCGATCTCAACCTCCAGCCGCCCATCATCAATTCCATTGAGTGGAATAACGCGCTCAGCGATTTCAACCGCTATCACCGCGTCAATCTGAGCATGGACGATTCAGTCAAATTGTTCGCCAGCGAGGCGGGTCTGAACAAGGCCTTGCCGGGCGCGGACGTGGATCTGAACCGCCGCCGCGCCGGCTATCGCCAGGATGAGGACAAGCTGGTGTTGGCCAATGCCTTCAAGGCCGGGGTGGACGGCGACATCTTCTACAAGAGCCTGGACGTGTTCGGCTACGGTTACAGCACCATCGCCGCCAAGTTCGCGGTGGCGGCGCAGTTGCTGCGCGACGCGACGCAGAAAGTGCCGGCGGCCAAGCAGTTGCAGAACGGCATCCGCAAGGAGGTGCTGGACCGCTATCTGAGCAGCGCCACCACCGGCGTGAACAGCCTGTCCGAATACGACAAGCACTATCTGATGAACCTGCTGCACAACGAGGTGCGGCGCACCCGTTTCAATTCGGCCAGCTTCAAGAGCGGCCAGTTCCAGCCGGCCGCGCAGTTCCGCGTGGCGCGCCTGGCCGCGGCCTATCAGGACCGCAAGGGCTATCTGTTCGACTTCCCCTGCGCCAAGGACGGCAAGAACCTTTACCCGGAGAGCAGCGGCAAGCTGTGCTACGCCAATATGACCGACCAGAAGCTGAGCGACTGGTATCGCAAGCTCTATCAGCAGCAAATGAAGCCGCATCCGCCGTCCGAACAGGAAAGCAGCGGTTTCCAACGGCTGGCCAAGCTCTTGCTGCCGATCGCGCTGCTGATGGAGGGCATGGCGGCGATGGAGTTCTTCTCCACTTTGGAGGCGTCCGAATTGGGGGCCGAAGCGGCCTTGACCGAGGAGGAAGTGGCGGCCACAGAGTCCGGCTATCTCAGCCGCTTCTGCCGGATTTGAGCTTGGCGATCAAGCAATGCGAACAGGATTGAATATGACTATGCGTACATTCAAGCAAGCGCGCAGGGCGGCGGCGGCCGTTCTGATGCTGGCCTTGTCCGCCGCGGCGCTGGCGGGCGCGACGGTGGACATCAGCAAGGTGACCGACAAGAACAGCCTGGTGCCCGGAGAACTGGTCAACGCGATGGAGTTTCACATCAACGGCGTCAGCGGCGCGGCCAAGGCCAATCCGCCGTCCTCGTCCAAGCTGAAGAAGCTGGAGACCAAGTGGCGCGGAGCCACGGTGGCCCGTTTCGAGTACAACTATCCGGGCGGCACCCGCGTGTACAACGCGATGTCCGGCCAGGACACCGCGGATTTGCTGTACGAGGCCAATTCCCCGGGCCATAAGGCCTATCCCGGCTATCTGCGTCAGAGCAGCGTGGAAAAGGCCGCCACCAATGTGAACGTGCCCAATGGCAAGCTGTCCGCCATCATAGACAAGCAGGCGACGGACGCGGAGCTGAAGGCCTTGAAAACCTTTGAGAAGGACATCCTGGACGGCGCGGTGCCGCGCGGCGGACGCATGGTCGGCTATATCTCGCAAGCGCCGTGCGCGTCTTGCGACAATGTGATCCGCCAACAGTTGGCCAATCAGACCGACTACGTGTCCGACATCAAGATCTCTTATCTGCCCAAGGCGGCGGAGGAGGCGGAAAACAGCGCGGCGCGCGAGTTGGCGCATGAATTCAACGGACGTCGGCTGCAGTCCTTGAAGGAGAACGTGATGTCGCTGCGCGGCAACGCGGCGGCCAGGCTGAACGTGGGCGGCGGCACCGCCGGCTGCTTGTAGCCGCGGGCGGGGACCGGCCCGGCGCGCCTTCCTCAGAAGGCGGCCGGGCTTTTTTGCGTCCAAGGGCGGGCGCTCATTGCTGCCAGTGGTTGTAAATCGTTTGCAGTTTTCCGCTTTGCTGCAGCCGGGCCAGCGCGGCGTTGAATTGGACGGCGCGGCTGTCGCCCTTGGCGAAGGCGACGAAGCGCGGCATTTCCACCAGCGGTTTGGGCAGGATGCGCACATTGGGCAAGGCGCGCAGCTGGCGGGCGTAGTAGAGCAGCTGGCCGCGGTCGCCGACGATCAGGTCGATGCGGCCGGCCAGCAGCATCAGCAGCAGCTGTTCGGGATTGGTGGCGCTGGCGTCGCGCTTGAGCTGGGCCCTGTCGAAGGCGGATTCATAGGCGTAGCCGTGAACCTGGCCTATGGTCAGCGGGGCCAGGTCGGCCAGGGTGCTCCAGTTTTGCAGGCCGTGCTGCTTCAAGACCATGAACACGGTGCGGCCGGTGCGTATCGGGCCGGCCAGTTCGTACTGGCCGCGCCGCTCGGCGGTGCCGGCGAACTGAAAAGCCATGTCCACATCGCCGTTGCCCAGCATCTGCTTGACGCGTTCCCAGGGG
Organism: Chromobacterium sp. HL1; assembly: GCF_057418835.1. NCBI lineage: Bacteria > Pseudomonadati > Pseudomonadota > Betaproteobacteria > Neisseriales > Chromobacteriaceae > Chromobacterium > Chromobacterium sp. HL1. The sequence continues at coordinate 2,994,499 of NZ_CP162399.1, read as the reverse complement.
TAGAGGTGCAACTGATAGGGGATTCTGGCTTCCGCCATCACCGCCTGGACAATGTCCACGTCCAGGCCCTGGGGTTTGGCGCCGGCGTCGTTCTGGTAGCTATAGGGCGCGAACTGGATGTCGCCGGCGATGCGCCAGGTCTCCGGCTGGGCCGCCCAGGCCGCCCCGCAAAACAACAGCATGCTCAACACACGCCTCATGGTTGCCCCCGTCGTCGCCGCCTTCCGTTGGTATAGCCGGAGCGGGGCGGGGCGGCAAGCCGGGCGGTTTTTGCAAGCGTCCCGCGGCGGCCTTGCCGAGAATGGCCGTCAGGGGCGCCCCCTGGGCGGGGCGCGGTCGGTTCGCACTATCATTGACGGGGTAAGCCGCGATGTCTTCTTCCATTAGTTTCAGCGCCGGCGGTCCGGCGTTTTCCCTGAGCAACGAGCGGGTGGCCCGCATGATGAGCGGCGATCGGCAGACGGCCACGCATATGAGCTTGTGGGACAAGTTCAAGGATGTGTTCCGCGCCGAGAAAAAGCAGGATGCGCTGAACACCCTGTTCAAGCTGGTGGACAGCCCGTCGCCGGCGCGCTCCTTCGATATTTTCAATCGCTTGGCGCAATTGGCCACGCCCAGCAACCGGAACTTGTTCACGGTCGCGGTGGCGCCGGAACAGGGCGGCGGCAAGATCAGTTACTGCATCAACGGCCAGCCGCTGAAAACGGAGCGGCTGTCGCAGGAGGGGCGCGAAGTGGTGCTGGCGCGGCTGGGCGCGCCGCTGGGCGCCGAGCAGGCTCAGGCGCAGGCGGCGTCGCTGGCGGATTACCGGATGGACGTCTCGCCGGGGCTGATGTATCTGCTGGACGGCGATTTTGCTTCCGGCGGGGTGCACAAGCGCTTTCACGCCGATACCGGGGTCTTGCAGGCGCGGGACGGGGTGGGCCGGGCGGATTTCGTCCGCGAAGGCCAGCTGGAGGCGTACGCCGAGTCGCGTCCGGCGTTGCGGGCTTATCTCTCCACCCAGCAGCAGATCGCCGCGCCGCCGGGCGTCAGCGACAAGTTCGCCTACGCCCGGGTCGAGCAGTACGACCCGGCGGTCATCGTCAGCCGCGAACTGGATGTCGGCCTGCCTCTGCTGTCGCTGGATCAGGCCCGCAGCGTGGCGGCGCAATTGGTGGACATGACCAGGACCTTCTACTGCCATCAGCTGTCCCACCGCGATCTGCACATGCAGAACCTGCTGGTGCACGAACGCAAGGAGGACGGCGCGGTGTTCCTGAAGGCGATCGACTTTGGCCGCGCCAAGTTCGGCGAGTCGTTCGAGGCGGAGCGCTTCAACGACATCGATTACCTGTTCAACCGCGAAGGCTGCTCGCTGGCGGAGACGGTGGGCCGCAACTATCTGGCCGGCAAGGATTCGGCGGTGGCCAAGAAACATTACCCCTTGCATAAGCTGCTGGAGCGTTTCAACGCCCGCGGCGCGGAGGTGACGGAGACCTTGTCCGGCATCGGCAAGATGTTGAAGGCGGATTTGCAGATGGCGGGGCCGGAGGACGAGCGGCGCATCGATCAGGCGTTTGAGCGCGCCTCGGCCTCGGTGCAGATGGTCTTGGCCGGGCTGGCGCGTCCGCAGTTGGGGGTGGGTTTGCGCCTCTGAGAACCTGTTCAAACTCTGCTGCGCTTCGTGAAAAGTCGCCCGGCGAGTACGACTTCAGAATGCTCATGTGCCGTATGGCCATTCCGCTTCTTCAGCCGCAAGGCCTTGTCTCGCGCTTGCTCGCGAGACGTGGAACAGGCGCTAAGGATTTTCACGGTTCGCGGCGCGTCGGCGCCACGGCGCTGAAACCCGCATAAAAAAGCCCCTCCCGGCCATGGCCGGGAGGGGCTTTCGCTTGCTTGGGCGCCGGCGGGCTCAGGCCGCGGCGGGCTGGGCGGGCTTTTTCAGCGCGCGCAGCGCGACCGCGGTGACGGCGGTGCCGGCCAGCAAGGCCAGCAGATAGAGGCCCAGATGGCTGACGGCGTTGGGGATGGGCAGTACGAAGACGCCGCCGTGCGGCACTTTCAGCTCCACGCCGGCCAGCATGGAGATGGCGCCGGCCACGGCGGAACCCAGCATCAGCGCGGGGATCACCCGCAGCGGATCGCGCGCGGCGAAGGGGATGGCGCCTTCGCTGATGAAGGCCAGGCCCAACACGCCGGCGGCCTTGCCGGCCTCGCGCTCGTCGGCGCTGAAGCGGTCGGCGAACAGCTTGGTGGCCAGCGCGATGCCCAGCGGCGGCGTCATGCCGGCGGCCATGGCCGCGGCCATCGGCGTATAGACCTGGCTGGCGATCAGGCCGGTGGAGAAGGCGTAGGCGGCCTTGTTGACCGGGCCGCCCATGTCGAAGGCCATCATCGCGCCGATGATGGCGCCCAGGACCAGCGCGCTGCTGCCTTGCAAGCTCTTCAGCGCCTCGGTCAGCATGCCCAGCAGGGCGGCCACCGGGCCGCCGATCACGTAGATCATCAAGAGGCCCACCAGCAGCGAGCCCAGCACCGGCAGGATGAGCACGGGCTTGAGGCCGTCCAGATTGCGGCCCAGCTGGATCTTGCGGTTCAGCCAGTCGGTGCCGTAGCCGGCGATGAAGCCGGCGATGATGCCGCCGAGAAAGCCGGAGCCCAGGCTGGCGGCCAGCATGCCGCCCACCATGCCGGGCGCGATGCCGGGGCGGTTGGCGATGGAGTAGGCGATATAGCCGGCGAGGATGGGCACCATCAGCGCGAAGGCGGATTTGGCGCCGATCTGGAACAGCGCCCAGGCCAGGGTGCCCTTGTTGGCGTCGTCGAAGGCGTAGATGCCGCCCAGCGCGAAAGCCAGCGCGATCATGATGCCGCCGGCGGTGACGAAGGGCAGCATGAAGGAAACGCCGGTCATCAGATGTTTGTACGGACCGCTGCGCTCGCTGGCCGGTTTTTCCGGCGCGGCGCCGGCGGCGTCCGGCCGGTGGGGCGCGGCCTCGGCGATGGCGCGGCGCAGCAGCGCCCGGCCGTCGTTGATGGCGGCCTTGGTGCCGCTCTGGAACAGACGCTTGCCGTGGAAGCGGCTCAGCTCCACCTGGGTGTCGGCGGCGATCAGCACCAGATCGGCCTCGGCGATCTCGCCGGCGCTGAGCGCGCTCTGCGCGCCCACCGAGCCCTGGGTTTCCACGCGGATGGCGTGGCCCAGCGCCTGGGCGGCCTGGCTCAGGCCTTCCGCCGCCATGAAGGTGTGGGCGATGCCGGTGGGGCAGGAGGTGACGGCGACGATGCGCAGCGCTTCGGTTTGCGGGGCGCTCAGGGCCGCGGCCCGGCGGACGGCGTCGGCCGGATCGGCCAGGGCCTGGTCCAGGCTCAGGCGGAGCGCGGGCAGGCCGTCCAGGCGCGGATCGGCGGCGGGGCCGATCAGGAGCGCGGCCTGGGCGGCGGCGATTTCGGCCGCGTCCAGCGGCGGCGCGCCGTCCAGTTCCAGGCTGAGAGAATGCCCGAGCCCTTGGGCGGCCTGGCGCAGCGCTTCCGCGGCCAGCCGGCCCTGGGTGCTGCGTTCGCCGGAGGCGATGATGGCAAGTAGGTTCATGGCGTTGTTTCCCTTGTGTTTTTAGTTTGGAGCCGCAGGCGAAGCCCCCTGGTGCCGCGTCGCTAACGGGCGCTTAGCCCAGGTTTCGCAGCCGGACTTGCGCCGCCAGCGCGCGCACTTGTTCCGGCGGCGGCAGGTGCGGGCCGACGCGCGCCAGCTTGGCGGCGGCGAAGGCCACCGCCAGCCGGGCTTCGGCCTCGCGGTCCAGTCCGTCCAGCCGCGCGGCGGCGAGGCCGGCCACCAGCGCGTCGCCGGCGCCCACGGTGCTGAGCGGTTGTTGCGCCGGCAAGGCGGCCAGCAGCGCGTGGTCGCGGCCGGCGAACAGCGCGCCGTCCGCGCCCAGCGACACCACCACTTGTTCCACGCCGCGTTGCAGCAGCCCGCGCGCGCCGTCCAGCACCGCGGCGGTGTCGGGCAGGGCGCGGCCGGCCCAGTGCTCCAGTTCGTGGCGGTTGGGCTTGACGCAATGCGGCGGCGCGTCGCCGTCCAGCGCCTGGCTCAGCGCCTCGCCGCTGCTGTCCAGCAGCAGCCGCGCGCCCAGCGGCCGCAGCAGCCGGCACAGCCGCAGATAGCTGTTGGCGGGCAGGCCGGGCGGCAGGCTGCCGCACAAGGCCACGATGTCGCCGGGGCGCAGCCGGGCGGCCAGTTCGGCGCCCACTTGTTCTAGTTGCGCTTCGCCGGCGGCGATGCCGGGCAGATTGATGTCGGTGGTGTCGCCGCTGGAGAGGTCGGCCAGCTTGATGTTGACCCGGGTGTCGCCGGGTAGGCGCAGCATGTGGTCGGCGATGCGCTTGTCCAGGAACAACTGTTCGAAGGCTTCGCTGTTGTTGCGGCCCAGCAGACCGCAGACGCTTACTGGCGCGCCCCAGTCCGCCAGGCAGCTGGCCACGTTGACGCCCTTGCCGCCGGCGTTGCTGCTGGCGCTTTGCGCCAGGTTGACCGCGCCGGGCGTCAGCCGGGCCAGGGCGATGGTCTGGTCCAGCGCCGGATTGAGGGTGACGGTGTGGACGCGCGCGCTCATGTCAGCTCCCGCGCCAGCATGCGCACTTCGTCGGCGCTGTCGCAGGCCAGCGCTTGCTGCGCCAGCTCGCGCAGCCGGTCGTGGCCGTTGGCGCACAGCTTGGCCTTGACCGCGGCCACGTCGCGCGGGCTCATCGACAGCTCGGCCACGCCCAGGCCGGTCAGCAGCGCGGCGCCGAAGGGATCGCCGGCGATGCCGCCGCACACGCCCACCCAGCGCTGATGGCGGGAGGCGCCGGCCACGGTGTGCTGGATCAGCCGCAGCACCGCGGGGTGCAGGCTGTCGGCTTCGGCCGCCAGTTCCGGGTGCTGCCGGTCCATCGCCAGCGTGTATTGGGTGAGGTCGTTGGTGCCGATGGAGAAGAAGTCCACGTATTCGGCCAGTTGATCGGCCAGCATGGCCGCGGCCGGCACTTCCACCATGATGCCCAGCGGCACCGCCGGGGCGTCCAGCTCGCGGCGTATGCCTTCGCACCATCCCTTGAGCCGGGTGATTTCCTTCAGCGAGGTGATCATCGGGAACATGATGGACAGCGGCTGGCCGCCGCGGGCGGCGCGGTAGAGCGCGCGCAGCTGGGGTTCCAGCAGATCGCGGCGGCGCAGCAGCAGACGCGAGCCGCGCATGCCGAGGAAGGGGTTTTCTTCGGCCGGCAGCTTCAGATAGTCCACCTGTTTGTCGCCGCCTATGTCCAGCGCGCGCACGATCAGCGGCCGGCCGTCCAGCGCGTCCAGCATGGCGCTGTAGGTGTGGAACTGTTCGTCCTCGCTCGGCGCCTGCTCGCGTTCCAGGAACAGGAATTCGGTGCGCATCAGGCCCACGCCCTCGGCGCCGGCGTCCAGCGCGGCGGCCACCTGGTCCGGACGGTTGATGTTGGCGGCGATTTCCACGCGGTGGCCGTCCGGCGTCACCGCCGGACGCTGCCGCTGCTCCGCCTGCTGCTGCTGGGTGCGTTGCTGGGCCTGCAGCCAGTCGCGGGCGGAGGCCAGGTCTTGCTCGCCGGGGTTCAGATAGAGCCGGCCGCCCAGGCCGTCCAGAATGGCCGGGGTGCCGTCGGCGATGTCCAGCAGCGCCGGGCCGCCGGCCACCAGCGCCGGCAGGCCCAGGGTGCGCGCCAGGATGGCGGTGTGCGAGGTGGGGCCGCCCTGGGCGGTGGCCAGCGCGCGGATGCGGCCGGTGTCCAGGGTGGCGGTGTCGGAGGGGGTGAGGTCGGCGGCCAACAGGATGCAGTCGTCGCCGTCGATGTCGGCCAGCGTGGCGCTGTTCAGCGCCGGGTCCAGCTGGCGCAGCACGCGGCGGCCCACGTCGCGCAGGTCGGCGGCGCGCGCCGCCAGCAGCGGGTTGCCCAGCGCGGCCAGCCGTTCCGCCATGCGCTCCACCGCCTGGTGCCAGGCCCATTCCACGCCGTGGCCGCCCACCATCAGCTGGCAGGCCAGGGTGATCAGATCGGTATCGGACAGCAGTTCCGCCTGGGCGTGGAAAATGCCGGCCTCGGCCTTGCCCAGCCGGCTGGCGGTGGCCGCGGCCAGTTCGTTCAGTTCGGCGCGGGTGGCGCTCAGCGCCGCGTGCAGGCGGTCGCCGCCTTCGCCCAGCGCCACCGGGCGGTCCGGCACTTTGAGCTGGCCGGCGTGCAGCACGCGCACCACGCCGATGGCGAGGCCGGGGCTGGCGGCGATGCCGGCGATGGACAGCGGGTGGCCGGGCGGGGTCCAGCCCTGTTGCGCGGCCAGCAGCTGCGCTTTTTGCGCGGCGAGCGCGGCGTCGGTCTGTTCCTGGGCCGAGGCGTCGCGCATCGCGGCCAGCAGGCCGGACAAAGCGGCGGCGGCGTCCGGCCCCTGGGCGGACACGGTGACGGTGTCGCCGTGGCGCAGGCCCAGTTGCAGCAGGCTGATCAGGTTTTTGGCGTCGGCGGCGTCCTGGCCGTGGCGCACTTGCAGCTGGGCGGCGTGGCGGCGCGCGGCTTCCACCCATTGCGCGGCCGGGCGCGCGTGCAGGCCGTTGGGGTAGTCGACTATCCATTGCGCGCGCTCGGCCAGATCGGCCGCGGCGTCGACGGCGGCGGGCGGCGCGTCTTCTTCCAGCAGGGCCAGCACCCGGGCCGGCTCTGCGGCGGTGAACAATTGCTCGAGCCTGGCCTCGTCCTGCAGCAGCCGGGTCAGCCGGCGCAGCAGGGTGATGTGTTCGTCGGATTGGGCGGCGATGGCGAACAGCAGCCGGGTGCGCTGGCCGGGGTTCCATTCCAGGCCGTCCGGGATCTGCACGATGGCGATACCGGTGCGGCGGATCAGCTGACGGTCTTCCACCATGCCGTGCGGAATGGCCAGGCCGTTGCCCAGGAAGGTGTTGGCCACCGCTTCGCGCCGCAGCAGGCTGTCGATGTAGGCCGGGTCTATGCAGCCGGCGTCGGCCAGCAATTGTCCGGCCAGGCGGATGGCCGCCTCTTTGTCGGCGGGCTGACAGCCCAGCCGGATCAGTTCGGGCTGGATCAGGGAGGAGGGCGATCCGGTGTCGTGCATGGCGGTCTCTTCTGTCGGTTCAATTGGCTGCGCGGTTCCGGGAACCCGTTCACGGCCCGACGCGCAAGCGGCGCGGCTTGGGACAGGCTCGGTATAGCGGATCGGCCCGCGCCCGCCAGCTGTCATTGCGGAGGGGCGGCGCCGTTCACGCGCTGAGTGGATTGAAAACGATTACATTTTTTCTGTCAATACAGTCGTAGTTTCGCCGCTACATCTTTGCGCCGTCTCAAGCGGCAGTGTTGTAAAATTACGCTTTAAGGGTATGCTTGCGTAAACCCAGTTTCTATCTTGGTAAGAGAAAACGATTTCATATGACGGTCAGCATCAAGGATGTGGCGCTGGCGGCCGGCGTGTCGGTGGCCACCGTATCGCGGGCCCTGGCCAAGGGCCCGGTGAGCGCGGCGCTGAAGGCCAAGGTGGAGGCGGCCATCGCCGCCACCGGTTATCGGCCCAATTTGTCCGCGCGGCGCTTGCGCTCGCGGCACAGCGACACCATAGGCCTGATCGTGTCCGACATCCGTAACCCCTTCTTCACCGCGGTCAGCCGCGCGGTGGAGGATGTGGCCTACCAGGCCGGCATGCGGGTGATTCTGTGCAATACCGACGAGAACCCGGACAAGGAGGCGATGTACCTCAGGCTGATGCAGGAGGAGCGCGTCACCGGGGTGATCTTCGCCGCCACCCGCGCCACGGCGGAGACGCTGGACGCGGAGGCGCTGGGGTTTCCGGTGGTCTTGATCGACCGGGCCGCGCCCGGCGGCGCGGCCGACGCGGTGGTCTTGGACAACGCCGCCGCCGCCGGTCTGTTGGTCGGCCATCTGCGCGAGCAGGGCCATGACCGCATCGGCGGGCTGTTCGGCAATACCAGCAGCACCGGCGCGGAGCGGCACGCCGGCTTCGCCGCGGCGCTGGCGGCGGCCGGGCTGGCCGCGCCGGCGCGCTTCGTCGCGCCCACGGCCGAGGCGGCGCAGCAGGCGGTGTCCGCCTGGCTGACGGAGGCGGAGGCGCCGCGGGCGCTGGTGATCAGCAACGGCCTGCTGCTGCTGGGGGCGATGCGCGCGGTGCGCGCGCTGGGCCTGGCCTTGCCGCGCCAGCTGGCGCTGGCCGGTTTCGACAACGACAGCTGGACCGAGCTGGCCGGTCCGGGGCTGACGGTGATCGAGCAGCCGGTGGACGAGATCGGCCGCGCGGCGATGGCGATGCTGCTGGAACGGCTGGAACAGCCGCAGCGGCCCACGCGCAAGGTGGTGCTGACCGGCCGTTTGGTGGTGCGGGGCTCCAGCCTGGCCGAGGGCTAGCCGCCGCGCTTGTGGCGGCGGCGAGACAGCCCCTGGTCTGGCGCGGAAGGCGGCCGCGGTTTTGATTTTTAATGTATTAAATATTGTGCCATGATTTGCCGATGCCGTTTCAGCCATCGCCGCCCAGCCGGGCGGCCGTCAGGAGGAGGCCCGCCATGGACACGCGTTACGCCGGGGACATTCATCTTTCCACACGCCAGGCGGCGGACGGCGACAAGCTGGATTTCTGGCTGAGCGAGGTGGACCGCCTCTTGGTCCGGGTGGAGTGCGACCGCCGTCCGGAAGAGCGGCTGGAGGCTTCGCTGGACTGGCAGGATTTCGGCCTGCTGCGCATGGCCACGATACGGGCCAACCAGCACGCGGTGACGCGCAGCGGGCATAGCCTGAGCCGGGACGGCCGAGACTCCATCTTCGCCTGTTTGATGCTGCAGGGGCAGGGCTTCAGCCATCAGGGCGTGGAGTGCGCCCGCCACGGCCCGGGCGATGTGGTGCTGTACGATACCGCCCGCCCTTACGGCCACGGCTTTCCGGCCGATATGGCGATGGCGGTGCTGGACATTCCGCGGTCCTTGTTCCAGGAGCAGGTGGGGGTGTGGAACGAGCGCGGCCTGGTGCGCATCGAGCGCGCCGCCGGCATGGACGCCTTGGCCGCCCATCGCCTGCTCAGCGGCGGCGAGGCCGCGCGGCGGCATCTGGCCAGCCAGTTGCTGGAATGGCTGCATTCCTTGTGGAGCGCGCGCCTGGGCCTGCCGGCCTCCCGTTCCACCTTGTGCAGCCTGTGGCGGGCCAAGGCTTATATCGAGCGGCATCTGGCCGAGGACGATCTGGATTGCGAGCGCATCAGCCGCGCGGTGGGCGTGTCCGCGCGTCAGCTGGCCCGCATCTTCGAGCAGGAGGGCGAGTCGGTGACGCGCCACCTGTGGGGCCGCCGGCTGGAACGCTGCCGCGTGGACCTGGCCGATCCGGCCTTGCGCCATTTATCGGTGAGCGAGCTGGCTTTCCGCTGGGGCTTCAACCATATCGCCCATTTCTGTCGCAGCTATAAACGCCGTTATGGCGAAACGCCGAGTCATACCCGAGCCGAGGCCCTGGCCGCGCGCGTCCTTCCCAGACAACAAGACTGTCCTCATTAGGCAAATTTCGCGTTCTCCCCATCGTTAGAGTGGATGGGTCCGCTGCGCTTTCTGGCGCGGCGGACGCCCAACTAATAAAGAGGAGACACCATCATGCACACACGAATGGGCGGTTCGCCGCCGGGCGGCCGCGCGCGCGCCGCTGGCGAAAGAGAGGCCCGCCATGCGCCTCTCCTATGAAAACAAATTGTTGGCCATCCTGGCGCTGAGCTTCGGTTTCGTGTTTTTCGACCGGCTGGCGCTGTCCTTCCTGTTTCCCTTCATGGCGGCGGAACTGCGTTTGAGCCCCGCGCATCTGGGCATGCTGGCGTCGGCGCTGGCGCTGACCTGGTCGCTGTCCGGCCTGGGCCTGGGCGCATGGTCGGACCGGCGCGGCGCGAAGAAGCCGATGCTGGTGGCGGCGGTGCTGGCGTTTTCGCTGTTTTCCGCCGCTTCCGGCCTGGTGGCCGGCTTTCTGTCCTTGCTGCTGTTCCGCGCGCTGATGGGCGTGGCGGAAGGACCGGTGCTGCCCATTTCCCAATCCTTGCTGGCGGCGGGGTCCACGCCGGCGCGGCGCGGTTTCAATATGGGCATCGTCAACGGCTCCGCGCCGGGCTTGCTGGGCGCGGTGCTGGGGCCGCCGTTGCTGGTGGCGCTGGCCGAGGCCTACGGTTGGCGCGCGGCCTTCTATCTGTCCTGCCTGCCCGGCCTGCTGATCGCCTGGCTGGTGTGGCGGCATGTGCGCGAGCCGGCGCCCGCGCCGGCGCCGGCCGGCCGCGGCGGCGGTTTCGCTTCGTTGCTGGCCGAGCGCAACATCCTGCTGTGCGTGTTGATCGCCTGCAGCTACATCACCTGGTTCATCATCCTGATTTCCTTCACGCCCACCTTTCTGATCCAGGTCAAGGGCATGAGCCCGCAGGCGATGGGGGCGGTGATGAGCAGCCTGGGCTTCGCCTGGGTGGCGTGGGGCGGGCTGGTGCCGGCGATTTCGGACCGCATCGGCCGCAAGCCGGCCATGGTGGCGTTTTCCCTGATCGCCGCTTGCTGCCCGCTGGTGTTGCTGAACGTGGACCGCATGGTCTGGCTGTTGCCGCTGGTCTTCCTCACTTACACCGGCCTGGGCTGCTTCACCCTGTTCATGGCCACGATTCCGGCGGAGACGGTGTCGCCGCGGCGCATCGCCACCGCGCTGGGCATGATCATGGGGGTGGGCGAGCTGGCGGGCGGTTTTGTCGCGCCCACGGTGGCCGGCTTCGCCGCGGACCGCTACGGCCTGTCCATCGTGATGTGGATCGCCATGGCCGGCGCGCTGCTGCCGGCCTTGCTGTCCTTGGGCCTGCGCGAAACCGCGCCGCTGCGGCTGAAGCCGGGCGGGGCCGCGCTGGAAGCCGATCAGGCGCCGACCTGAGCCGCCATTCTCATTGCGCGTCCCGCTGCGCCGGGACGCCGCACTCCCTGACGGAGATCATCATGCACAAGACCTTGATCAAGGCGCTGGCCGGGCTGTCGGCGGCGCTGGCCTGCGCGACGGCTCAGGCCACCCAGTCCGGCGCGGACACCATAGGCGCCGGCGCCGAGGGTTTTCTCGCCGGCGCGCTGCCGCCGGCCGGCTGGTACGGCGTGTTCTATTACACCCATTACCAGGCGGACCGCTTCAACGACGACGCCGGCCGTTCCGCTGCGCCGGGCTTTAAGCTGAGCGCCGACGTGCTGGTGCCGCGGCTGCTGTATATGTCGGACCGGACGCTGTGGGGCGGGCGCTTGGGCGGCTTCGCGCTGGCGCCGCTGCCCAGGCTGAGCCTGGACGCCGGCGGCGCGCATGAGAGCCGCGGCGGCCTGGGCGACGCGGTGCTGGGGCCGGTGCTGGCCTGGGGCGACGCCGGGCCGCTGCACACGGCGCTGGCGGCCGACATCGTGCTGCCCACCGGCGACTACGACCGCAATCGGATGTTGAACCTGGGGGCCCATCATTACTCGCTGCGTCCGGTATTCGCCTTTTCCTATCTGCCGGCGTCCGGCTGGGAGCTGTCGTCCAAGATCAGCTACACCTTCAACGGCAAGAACCGCGATACCGATTACCAATCCGGCCAGCTGTTCCACTTCGATTACTCGCTGAGCTACGCGGCCGGCCCGGCCTGGAGGCTGGGCTTGAACGGCTACTTCATCAAGCAGACCACGGACGATGTCCAGTACGGCCGGGCGGTGGCGGGCAACGGTTTTCGCGGCCAGGCTTTCGCCATCGGTCCGGCGCTGCGTTACCAGTTCGACAAGGCCGGTCTGGAATTGAGGTGGTTGAAGGAGTTCGATGTGCGCAACCGGCCCGAGGGCAGCGCAGTCTGGGCCAAGCTGGTGCTGCCGCTGTAGCGGGCGGACATGGGGCTTGCAAACACGGCCGGGCGCTTGCGTCCGGCTTTTTTCTTGGCGGAGCCGCGCTCCCGCGCGCGCTCGTTTTCATTTTCCTCTCTTGCTTCTTCTTTCTTCACCGCGCCGTCATCGAGATGCCGCATGATTGGAATTCTTGTGCAATCCAGTGCGCTTCCCATTCCGCGACGCAGTCCGGATGACCGCTGCCCGCCGCAGGCCTGGCGGTCCCAAATTCGTCATGGCGGGCAAGTTGATCGCTTATTGCGCATCTCCCCGCAGCTTGTCGCTGAGTTGGAAAGAAAATCCATGAGTAAGCTTGAGCCACGCCATCACAGACAGGGATGGGAAATCGCGCTGATTTTAGTCACCGCCTTATGGGGGTGGTCCTTTGTCGCTATTCACGATGCGCTGAACGATCTAAGCGACTCGGCGTTTAACGCCTACCGGTTTCTCATCGCCGCGCTGGCGATGTGGATCGTGGTGCGGGTCAAAGGGAGTCGATTCTCGCGGCAGGATGTTTTCGGAGGCGTCGCCGCTGGCGTCGCTCTATATCTGGCCTTCTTTTTTCAAACCAAGGGCTTGGCTTACACCACGGCTTCCAATGCTAGTTTCATTACGGGCTTGGCCGTTGTCTTTACTCCGCTGTTTGCTTATTGGCTGTTAAAGGTGCGCCCGGAAAAACGTCAGCTATTCGGCGCAGCCACGGCGACGATTGGGCTTGCTTTGCTGACCTTGAAAAATCTGGCCATGCATTGGGGAGATATGCTGGTTGTGCTTTGTGCGGCTTCCTTCGCTTTGCACATTGTTGTTTTGTCCAAGGTCAGCAAAACAGCGCGGGTATTGAACATCGCCTTTGTCCAGGTCGCGGTCGTGGGGGGCTTGTCCTTGCTGCAGTCATTGGCCTTGAATGAGTTCTCGCTTCCCTTTCGAAGCGAGACGATGACGGCGATTCTTATCATCGCCCTATTGGGAACGGCAGTCGGTTTTTATGTGCAGACCCGGGCCCAAGTGGCCTCTTCGCCCAATCGAATCGCATTGATCATTGTGCTGGAACCGCTGTTTGGCGGTGTTTTTGCTTATTTCCTGGCCGGCGATCGCTTGTCGCCTTTGAATTTACTGGGGGCCGGGCTGATTATTCTGGGCATGCTGATCACGGAATTTCATTTGAAGGCAAGCCGCGCCGGAGCGGATTAACCCTTCGCCGCGGGTCTTGACGCCGCGGCCATAGCGGGCCGCATCTTGCGCGGCTTGGATGTTTCCATCCCCGCCGTCGCAGGATCTTGAAACGCAGGGGGCGGCGCTTACTGGCCGCTGAGCATGAATTCCGCGCAACGTTCGGCGATCATCACCACCGGCGCGTTGGTGTTGCCGGAGACGATGGCGGGCATTACCGAGGCGTCGCAGACGCGCAGGCCGGCCACGCCCTTGACGCGCAGCCTCGGGTCCACCACCGCGTCGGCGTCGGCGCCCATGCGGCAGGTGCCGGCCGGGTGGTAGACGGTCTTGGCGAACTGGCGGATGTGTTGTTCCAGCAGCGCGTCGTCGGCGTCTTCGGCCGGCGAGGGCAGTAGTTCTTCGGCGATCAGCCGGCGCATGGACGGCGCCCGCAGGACGCGGCGCGCCAGCTTGACGCCGCGCAGCAGGCCGGCGAGGTCCTCGGCCTCGCGCAGGGCGCCGCTGTCGAAGCGCAGCGGCGCGGCCGGGTCGGCGGAGGCCAGCGCGACGCTGCCGCGCGACTTGGGGCGCAGCAGGCAGGGATTGATGGAAATGCCGTGGCCGGGCAAGGGTTCGCGATCGACGTCGCCCACCAGGGTGGGCAGCACGTGGAACTGGATGTCCGGCCGGCCGCCGCCGTCGGTGTCGACGAAAGCGCCGGACTCCACCACGTTGGAGCTCAGCAAGCCGGTGCGGAACAGCTGCCATTGCAGGCCGTGGCGCAGCGCGGCCAGGCCGCGGTCCTGGCCCAGCAGGCTGATGGGCGCGCGGGCGCGGCCGTAGACCGACACTTCCAGATGGTCCTGATAGTTGGCGCCCACTTGCGGCGCGTCGCGCAGCACGGCGACGCCGTGTTCGCGCAGCTGCGCCGCCGGGCCGATGCCGGACAGCATCAGCAGCTTGGGGCTGGACAGCGTGCCGGCGCAGAGCACGATTTCCGCCGCGGCGCGCGCGCGCTGGACGCCGCCGGCGTCGCGCCATTCCACCTGACAGGCGCGGCCGCCGTCGAACCCGATTTTTTGCACATAGCAGCCGGTGCGCAGGTCCAGCTTGGGGTCTTGGCGGACCGCAGCCAGATAGGTGGCGGCGGTGCTGCCGCGCTGTCCGTCGAAGGTGGTGGTGTGGTAGAAGCCGACGCCGGCCTGTTCGCGGCCGTTGAAGTCGTCGTTGTAGGCCAGGCCGGCTTCCTGCGCGCCCTGGACGAAGGCCAGGCTCAGCGGATGGCGGTAGCGGGCGTCGCTGACTTTCAGCGGCCCGTCCACGCCGTGGTAGGGCTCGGACAAGCGCATATGGCTTTCCGCCTTCTTGAAGGCGGGCAGCACTTGCGACCATTCCCAGCCCGCGCAGCCCAGGGCGGCCCAGTCGTCGTAGTCGGCGGCCTGGCCGCGGATATAGACCATGGCGTTGACCGAGCTGCCGCCGCCCAGGGTGCGGCCCTGCGGGACGAAGATGCGTCTGCCGGCGGCTTCCGGCTGCGGTTCGCTGCGGTAGGTGACGGTGCGTTCGCTGCCCAGCACCTTGATGAAGGCGGCCGGCATGCGGATGTAGGGGTTGTCGTCCGGCGGGCCGTCTTCCAGCAGCAGCACGCGCTTGCCGGCCTGGATCAGCCTGTGGGTCAGCACGCAGCCGGCGGAGCCGGCTCCGATCAGGATGTAGTCGTAGTCGCGCATGGCGTCTCCCTTGTGGTCGCGCCGCCCTTGGACTGTTTGAGGATGGGCGGTCGCTCCAGCATAGGGCGGCCGCGCGCGGCGGCCTTGACCCGGCGCGCCCCGGACCTTGACCGCCGCGGACGCGGCGACGGGAGGCGGGCTCAGCCCTGGCGGATCAGCGCGCGCAGCACGCGTTTGCAGGCGGCCAGATCCTGTTCGTCCAGGCCGGACTGAATCTCCCGTTGCTGCTGGCCGGCGATGCGCCACAGCGTGGCGGCCTGCTCGCGGCCGGCCTCGCTGAGGCGGCAGCCGGCGGCGTCGCGGCTCAGCAGCCCCTTGCGGCGCAGCTCGGCCTCGGCCAGTTCTATCGCCTCCGGCGGCATCGCCGTCTCGCGTTGCAGCGCGCAGGCATCCTGTTCCGCTTGCTGTTCCAGCACCAGCAGCAGCCGCGCTTCGCCGCCGCTCAGCCCGGTGGCGAGCTGGCGCGGCCGGTAGCTGGCCTGGTAGGCCTGCAGCGCCTGGGTCAGCAGATAGAGCAGATTGTCGCCCAGCCAGCCGGGCAGCGGTTCCGCGGCGGCGGCCGGGCGGGCGCGCGGCAGCGCGGCGGCGTACACGCCCTGGTGGTAGAGCAGCGGCGCGGCGCCGCAGTCGTCGAAGGTTTCGACCAGGCCCAGCAGAATCCAGTGGTCGCCGCCGTCCAGCTTTTGGTGCAGGCGGCAATGGAAGCGGGCGGCGCAGCCGTCCAGCAAGGGCGCGCCGCCGAGGCCGGTTTCCGGCGTCAGGCCGGCGAATTTGTCGGCGCCGGCGCGGGCGAAGCGGTTGGACAGCTCGATCTGGTCGGCGGCCAGCACGTGGACGACGAAGTGGCCGGCCTGTTCGAACACCGCGTTGCTGGCGGAGCGCTTGTCCAGGCTCCACAGCACCAGCGGCGGGTCCAGCGAGACGGAGTTGAAGCTGTTGGCGGTGACGCCGGCGCGTTCGCCGTCCGGCGCGGTCGCGGTGACGACGGTGACGCCGGTGGCGAAGTTGCCGAGCGCGCGGCGCAGCGCGCGCGCGTCATGGGCAGGGGCGGGTGCGTTCATGGCGTGTCCTCGGGGCCGTCCGGCGCGGGGCCGGCGCGGCGCGGGTGGGAGGGGCTAATGTCGGTAGAGCCTGTTCGCGATTTCGCGGGCGGGAACGGGGCAGGGCGAAAACCACTGGGACAGCGGCTTTGCTCATACGGCGCATGAACGTTTCGAAGCGGCGTTCACCCTGTCGGGCCTCAGGGAAGATCGTAAACGGCTCGTCTAGACCATGGCGGGGTCCGGCTCCAGCCCCAGCAGCGAACGGCCCAGGATCTGGGCGCAGACGTCGTAGTCGGTGTAGGCGTGGGCGCCGGTCATGTGCGAGTCGCGGAACAGCCGCTGCGCCTCGTTTTCCAGCCGCCAGCAATTGCCGCCCATGGATTCGAACAAGCGGTCCACCGCCTGGATGCACATTTTCACCGCGTAAGCCTGATTGGTGCGCCAGAAAGCCAGCGTTTCCGCCGTGGGATAGCGTTTGGCCGCGCCGTGCTCGGCGTGCTCGCGCCAGCTGGCTTCCAGCAAGGCGCGCGCGGCCAGCACCTGGTGGGTGGATTCGGCCAGCCGCATATAGGCGGGCAGCGCCGTGCCCACCTGGGCGCCGGTATAGGCGCGGATGCGGTTGCGGCTGCGCTCCTTGAACACTTGCAGCATGCGCTCGGCCACGCCCAGGCTGATGGCGGCGAAGCCGCTGGCGAAGTAGGGCCGGTAGGGTGCGTAGAAGATCTTGCTGTCCGGGTACAGGCCGAAGCCGGCGGAGCGGCCTTCCATCATGTCCTTGGCCGCTTCGATCCGGTGTTCCGGCACGAAGACCTTGTCCACCAGCAGGGTCTTGGTGCCGCTGCCCTGCATGCCGGCGGCGCGCCAGTCGTCGCGGATCCGGTAATCGGCGCGCGGCACCACGCCGAAGCAGTACTGCGGCTCGCCGTCCGGGCCGGGGCGGCGGAAGCCCAGGATCGCCCATTCGGCGTGGTCGCAGCCGCTGCTCCAGCCCATTTCTCCGCTGAGCAGCACGCCGCCGTCCGCGGCCTCGGCCCGGCCCAGCGGCGCGATGCTGCTGCTGGCGGTGGCGTCCGGCGCGCCGCCCCAGACTTCCTCTTGCAGCCGGGCGGAGAACAGCGCGATCTGATGGCTGTGGGTGGCCAGCAGGCTGGCGGCCCAGGCGGTGCTGGCGCAGGCGCCGGCCAGCGCCGCCACGCAATCGGCGAATTCGGGCAGGCTGATTTCCAGGCCGCCGTAGGGCCTGGGCTGAAAGGCGCGATGAAAGCCCACGCTTTTCAAGAGGGCGATGTTTTCCGCCGGCACGGTGCGTTCGCGTTCCGCCCGCTCCGCGTTGGCGGCGATGGCGGGCAGGATGGGAAGCAGGGTTTCCAGCAAGGGGTTGGGGTGGCGCATGGTGGTCTCCTTTGTGCTTGATGGCGCTGAAGCGGCCCGCCTTTGGCGGCGGGCGTTTCAATAATGAATACATTCAGCGAATTTGCATTATGGATAGCGACACCACGCACTGGAATGCATCTTCCAAGCTGTCTTAGGTACTTTTCATGGCGCTTCAGCATGAACGGCGGCGACGACGGGCCGGCGCCAGCGTATCGGCGACGCGGCTTGCTCGGCCTCGTGCTCCGGCCCCAGCGGGATGTCGCGGCGGTCGCGCAGCAAGAGCGCGGAGGCGAGGCCGATCAGCGTCATGCCGCTCAGATAGGCGGTCACCGCGGCGGTGGAGCCGGTCTGGGCGATCAGGGCCTTGGCGATCATCGGCGCGAAGGCGCCGCCGAGGATGGCGCCCAGCGCGTAGGAAATGGAGACGCCGGAGAAGCGCACCGAGGCGGGGAAGAGCTCGGCGTAGAAGGCCGATTGCGCGCCGTACGTCAGGCCGGTGCCCACCGACAGCAGGCACAGGGCCAGCAGCACCGCCGGCAGGCTGGCGCTATTGATCAGCGGGAACAGCGTCAGCACGCCGGCCAGCTGCACGCCGAAGCCGATCAGGTAGACGCGGCGGCGGCCGATATGGTCCGACCAGACGCCGGCCAGCCAGGTGAAGGCCATCCAGCAGGCGGAGGCGAAGGCGACGGCGAGCAGCACCGGGGTGCGCTCCATGCGCAGCGCGCCGGCGGGGTCGGTGGTGTAGTTCTGGATGAAGCCGCCGGTGGTCATGTAACCGACGGCGCTGTTGCCGGCGAAGAGCAGCGCGGCCAGCAGCACCAGCGGCGCGTGGCGGCGGAACAGGTCCAGCACCGGGGTGCGCGATCCGGCCTTGCGCGCCTTGATCTCCTCGAAGACCGGGCTTTCCTCCACCGAGCGGCGCACCCATTGGCCGATGAACAGCAGCACGACGCTGAGCAGGAAGGGCACGCGCCAGCCCCATTCCAGGAAGGCGTCGCCGGGGGAGACCACGCCGCTCATCAGCGCGAACACGCCGGAGGCCAGCAGCAGGCCCAGCGGCACGCCTATCTGCGGGAAGGCGCCGTAGCGGCCGCGCTGGCCGCGCGGCGCGTGCTCCACCGCCATCAGCACCGCGCCGCCCCATTCGCCGCCGGCGGAAATGCCTTGCAGCACGCGCAGCAGGATCAGGGCCAGCGGCGCCAGCAGGCCGGCGGATTCATAAGTGGGCAACAGGCCGATCAGCGCGGTGGAGGCGCCCATCAGCACCAGGGTCAGCACCAGCATCGCGCGCCGGCCCAGGCGGTCGCCGTAGTGGCCGGCGAGAAAGGCGCCCAGCGGCCGAAACAGAAAGCTGACGCCGACCGAGGCGAAGGCGATCAGGGTGGCGAAGCGGTCGCCGGCCGGAGCGAAGAACAGTTTGTTGAACACCAGGCCGGCGGCGCTGGCGTAGATGAAGAAGTCGTACCATTCGATGGCGGTGCCGATCACGGTGGCGTAGGCGACTTTGCGCGCGTGGGCGCTTGCGGCGGCGGGGGTGTGGCTCATCTTGCGTTCTCCTCGGGGGTGGGGCCAGGATCGGCTCCGGGCGGCGCCTTGTTCTTGTGTGGTCGCCGCGGGTCAGTCAGTAGGCGGATGGCGTCGGCGGCCGGCCGGGCGCTTCGTCGCGAAAGGCCGCCGCCAGCGCTTCGGCGCGGCGCGCCAGCAAGGTGGTGTCGACGCCGACGGCGACGAAGCCCGCGCCCAGCGCCAACAGCCGGCGCGCTTCGGCCTCGTCGGCCATCAGGATGCCGGCGGCCTTACCCTGGGCGCGGATGCGGCGGATGGCGTCGTCCATCGCCGCGCGCACTTCAGGGTGGTCGGGCCGGCCCGGATGGCCCATGTCGGCGGCCAGGTCGGCCGGGCCGATGAAGACGCCGTCCACGCCGTCGGTGGCGGCGATGCCTTCCAGCGCGGCCAGGGCCTGGCGGGTTTCCACCTGGGCCAGCACGCAGATTTCATCGTCGGCCCGCGTCAGGTAATCCGGCACGCGGTTCCAGCGCGAGGCGCGCGCCAGCGCGCTGCCCACGCCGCGGACGCCGCGCGGCGGATAGCGGGTGGCGGCCACCGCCCGCGCCGCCTCGTCGGCGTTCTGCACCATGGGCAGCATCAGCGTTTGCGCGCCGATGTCCAGCAACTGCTTGATGCGCACCGGGTCGTTGCCGGCGGCGCGCACCACCGGGTGGCAGGGATAGGGCGCGACGGCCTGCAGTTGCAGCAGCACGTCCCTGAGCTCGTTGGGCGCGTGTTCGCCGTCTATCAGCAGCCAGTCGAAGCCGGCGCCGGCCAGCAGTTCGGCGCTGTAGGGGCTGGCCAGGCCCAGCCACAGGCCGATCTGGCGGCGGCCGTCGCGCAGCGCGGCCTTGAAGGGGTTGGCGGGAAGTTGCATGGAGGTTCCTCGAGCGGGTTCAGACGAAGCGGCAGCTGATCGCGCCCAGCGGGCCGTAGTCGACGTGGAAGGTGTCGCCGGCGCGCGCCGGCACCGGCCGGGTGAAGGAACCGGCCAGGATCACCTGGCCGGCCTTGAGCTCCACGTCGAAAGGCGAGAGCTTGTTGGCCAGCCAGGCCACGCCGTTGGCCGGGTGGTTGAGCACGGCGGCGGCGACGCCGGACTCCTCGATCACGCCGTTGCGGTACATCAGCGCGGCCACCCAGCGCAGGTCCAGCTCGCGCGGGCGCACCGGCCGGCCGCCCAGCACCACGCCGGCGTTGGCGGCGTTGTCCGCTATGGTGTCGAACACCTTGCGCGGACGCTGGCTGTCCGGGTCTATGGACTGGCTGCGCGCGTCGATGATTTCCAGCGCCGGGATCACGTAATCGGCGGCGTCGTAGACGTCGAACAAGGTGGCGCCGGGGCCGGACAGCGGCCGGCCCAGCACGAAGGCCAGCTCCACTTCCACCCGCGGCACGATGAAGCGGGACACCGGGATGTCGGCGCCGTCGTTGAAGAACATATCGTCCAGCAGCGCGCCGTAGTCCGGCTCGTTGATCTGCGAGGACATCTGCATTGCGCGCGAGGTCAGGCCTATCTTGTGGCCCTTGAGGCGGCGTCCCTCCGCCAGCTTCATCTCCACCCAGCAGCGCTGGATGGCGTAAGCGTCCTCTATGGTGATCTCGGGGTGGTCCAGCGAGAGCTGGCGGATCTGCCGGCGTTCGCGCTCGGCGTCGTGCAGGCGGCGCGCGGCGCCGCGAATCAGGTCGGGGCTGAGCATGGAGTCTTTCATGGTGGTCGCTGAGCTTCGTGATCGGTTTCGGCCGTTTCAGCCCGGCGGGCTGAAGCGTTGATGCACGTTGTTGCGCTTGAAGTTGAGGGTGGCGGACAGTTCGGTCAGTTCGAAGCTGAGCGCCAGATAGCGTTGGGCGAGCAGCGGTTCGAAGTGGCGCTGGATCAGCGCGAACAGCTGTTCGGCGGTGGCGCGGCGATCGGCCTCGCTGCGGCCGCTGCCGATCTGCAAGGTGCAGTGGACGAAGGCGTAGTCGGCCTCGCCGTCCGCCATGCGCCAGGTGTCCAGCCAGTGGGCGCGGCTGCGGATGCCGGCCAGCGGAAACAGGCCGCTGGCGGCCAGACAGTCGTGCACCTGGCGGAACAGTTCCGGCAGATCGGCCTGCGCGCGCAGATTGTCGGTGCATTCAGCGATGAAGTGCGGCATGGCGCTCTCCCAGCGGTTCCACCGGCAGCACCGCGTTGATCTGGCCGGTGCCGGAACTGCCGAAATAGGGGGTGATGATTTCCGCGCGGCCGCGGTAATCGCCCCAGCCCAGCGCGCCCAGCAGCATGGCGGTGTCGTGCATGAAGCCTTCGCCGTGACACTTCTCGGCGTACTCCGGCAGCATGTCGCAGAAGGTTTTCCAATCGCCGTCCAGCCACATGGCGATGACCTCCTGGTCCATGCTTTCCAGGAAGGGGCTCCAGGCCTTGTGCAGGAATTGATCCGCGGTGCCGTTCTGGGCGAAACGATGGGACAGCGAGCCGCTGGCGAAGAAGGCGACGCGGCCGTCGTAATCGCGCTCCACCGCCTCGCGCATCGCCGCGCCCAGCCGCGCGCTGTCGGCCAGATCGTGCACCGTGCACAGCGCGGCCACCGACACCACTTTGAAACGCCGGTCGGCGTTCATATAGCGCATCGGCACCAGGGTGCCGTACTCCAGCGGCAGCGTGGTGGCGTCGTGGGCGCGGGTATGCACGCCGGCGGCGGTGGCCGCCTCGGCCAGCAGCTTGCCCAGCGCGGGGTTGCCCGGATAGGCGTAGGGCATGTTCTTGATGAAGTGCGGCAGCTCGTTGCTGGTGTACACGCCTTCGAAAGCCGGCGCGCAGTTGACGTGGTAGCCGGAATTGACCAGCCAGTGGGTGTCGAACACCACGATGGTGTCCACGTCCAGTTCGCGGCAGCGGCGGCTGATTTCCTTGTGGCCGTCTATGGCGGCCTGGCGGCAGCCTTGATGCGGGCCGGGCAGTTCCGACAGATACATGGACGGCACGTGCGTGATCTTGGCCGCCAGGGCTAGGGTTCCCATTGCGTTCTCCTCGGTGCGACTGGGCCGCGGGGCCGGCGCAGTCTTGCTGCTTGGATCGGTGTCGCGCCGGGGCCGGCCGTCTGCGCGGCCTGGGCCCCGGTGGCGCCTCAGGCTTGTTCCACGCCCCAGCGCGGAATGAAATGGCCGCCCATGGAGACGCAGACGTTTTTCACCTCGGCAAAGGCTTCAAAGCTGTATTCGCCGCCCTCGCGGCCAACGCCGGAGGCCTTGACGCCGCCGAAGGGCTGGCGCAGATCGCGGACGTTCTGGCTGTTGACGAAGACCATGCCGGCCTCGATGCCGCGCGCCAGCCGGTGGGCCTTGCCGATGTCCTGGGTCCAGATGTAGGAGGCCAGGCCGTAATCGACGTCGTTGGCCAGGCGCAGCGCGTCGGCCTCGTCGCTGAAGCGCAGCAGGCAGGCCACCGGGCCGAAGATTTCCTCCTGGGCGATGCGCATGCGGTTGTCGACGTCGGCGAAGACGGTGGGGCGGATGAAGTGGCCGGAGGCCAGCGACTCGGGCAGGCCGGCCGGACGTTCCAGGCCGCCGGCCACCAGCCGCGCGCCTTCTTCCAGGCCGATGCGGATATAGCCGGTGACCTTGTCGTAATGCTGGCGGGTGATCATCGAACCCACCTGGGTGTTGGGGTCCTGCGGGTCGCCGACGATCAGCCGCTGGGCGCGGGCGGCGAATTCCGCGACGAAGCGGTCGTAGATGCCGTTCTGCACGAAGATGCGGCTGCCGGCGGTGCAGCGTTCGCCGTTGAGGGAGAAGATGGTGAACAGCGCGGCGTCCAGCGCGCGATCGAAGTCGGCGTCGTCGAACACCAGCACCGGCGATTTGCCGCCCAGCTCCATCGAGTACTTCTTCAGCCCGGCGTTCTGCATGATGCGCCGGCCGGTGGCGGTGCCGCCGGTGAAGGACACCGCGCGCACGTCCGGATGGCTGACCAGAGCCTCGCCGGCGCTGGCGCCGTAGCCCTGCACCACGTTGAACACGCCGGGCGGAATGCCGGCCTCCAGCGCCAGCCGGCCCAGTTCGTTGGCGGTCAGCGGAGACAGCTCGGACATCTTCAGCACCGCGGTATTGCCCAGCGCCAGGCAGGGCGCGGTCTTCCAGGTGGCGGTCATGAAGGGCACGTTCCACGGCGACACCAGCGCGCACACGCCCACCGGCTGGTACAGCGTGTAGTTGAGCATCTGCTCGTCCACCGGGTAGCTGTGGCCGTTCATCCGGGTGCAGACTTCGGCGAAAAAGTCGAAGTTGTGCGAGGCGCGCGGGATCAGCACATTGCGGGTCTGGTGGATGGGCAGGCCGGTGTCCAGGGTTTCCAGTTCCGCCAGCCGCGGCACATCGCGCTGGATCAATTCGCCCAGCCGGCGCATCAGCCGCGCGCGCTCCTTGGCCGGGGTGGCCGCCCACTTGGGAAAAGCCGCCTTGGCGGCGGCCACCGCCAGATTGATTTCCTCGGCGCCGCCGGCCGCCACTTCGCCCAGCGCTTCGCCGGTGGCCGGGTTGTAGTTGACGAAGCTGTCTTGGCTGGCCACTTCGCGGCCGTCTATCCAGTGTTTGATCATGGAGTTTCCTTTTCCGCGTTCCGGCGCGCGAGCCAGTCCGCTTCGCTGATGATCTGGTTGAGCAGCCGTCCGACGCCCTCGACCTCTACGACGACTTCGTCGCCGGGGCGCACGTCGGACAGGCCTTGCGGGGTGCCGGTGGCGATCATGTCGCCCGCTTGCAGCGTCATGAAGGCGGACAGGTATTCGATCAGGTGGGGGATGTCGAACACCATGTCGCGGGTATTGCCGCTTTGGACGCGGCGGCCGTTGACATAGGTGGCCAGCTCCAGGCTGTGCGGGTCCGCCACCTCGTCGCGGTCCACCAGCCACGGGCCTATCGGGGTCAGGCCGTCGCGGTTTTTCACCCGCAGATTGGGCCGGTAGTAGTTTTCCAGGTAGTCGCGCACCGCGTAGTCGTTGCACACGGTGTAGCCGGCGACGTAGTCCATCGCCTGGGCGCGCTTCACCTTGCGCGCGGTCTTGCCGATCACCGCCACCAGTTCGCACTCGTAATGCATATATTCAACATTGTCCGGCCGCATCGATTGCCGGCGATGGCCGGTCAGCGCGGCGGCCGTCTTCAGGAACACCAGCGGTTCGCTGGGCGGCTTGAAATCCAGTTCGGCGGCGTGGTCGGCGTAGTTGAGGCCCAGCGCGAACAGGGTGCCCTGGCAGGGCGGCAGCCATTCCGCCTCGGTTTCGTCCAGCCGGCGGCCGTCCGGCAGCAAGAGCGCGCCGTCGTCGCTGGCCTGCGCGCGCCAGGTTCGGCCCTGATAACGGATGCGGGCGTGTCTCATTGCATGTCCTCCTCGGCCGCGACGATGTTTTCCAGGCGGCCGATGCCGTCTATCTCCACCGCCACGGCGTCGCCCGGCCGCAGCCGCGCGCCGCGCGGCGGCGTGGCCACGATCAGCAGGTCGCCGGCGTAGAGGGTGAGGAACTGGCTGACGTCGGCGATCAACTGGGCGACGCCGCGCAGCCAGTCGGCGCTGTCGTTGGTTTCGGCCAGCGCGCCGTTGACATAGGTGCGCACCTGCACCCGTTGCGGGTCGATCGCGTCGGGGCCGGCTTCCGGGCCGACGGGGCAGAAGCCGTCGCGGCATTTGGCCTGGATCGCCGGGCGGTAGAAGTTGGTTTCCGCCAGGCTGACTTCGTTGACCACCGCGTAGCCGCCGACATGGGACAGCGCGTCGGCCGCGCTGACGCGGCAAGCGTCGCGGCCGATGCGCACGCCCAGCGCGCCGCCGGCGTAGACGGCGTCCGCGTCGGCGGGAAAGGGGATGGGCGCGCCGGCGACGCTGACGGTGTTGCGCGGTTTGACGAACAAGACCGGCGCTTGCGGCGGGCGCTGATAGGGCGCTTGTTCGAACTTCGCCGCCAGCGCCGTCTGCAAACGACGGTGGTTGAGCGCCGCGCCGTAGATGGCCGCCGGCCGCTCCGTCGCGGCGTCTAGGACCAGACTCATGCTTAACTCCTTGTTATTGAATGAATCGCCGTTGTTCAAATATTCATTAACATGTTAAAGTTTATAACGATGACGGCGGCCCGCTGTCAATGTTTATCCATGCTGCGTTGCGGGTAATATCGTCAAAAGCCGTGTTTGCGCGGCGGCGGCCCGGGCCGCCGATCCGGCGCGAAAGCCTGAGCAGCGGCCTTTTGGCGAGAGCGGAGGGCGAGGGCGGCCGACTATGGCGAAAATGTCACAAGGGAGGGGCGGCGATGAGCAGAATCCCGCGCGGTCTGGGCGCGCGCATACCCAATATCGACATCGGCAAGGCTTACGACAGCCCCTACGAGTCCGTCGACATCCATTGCGAATCCTTTGGCCGGCTGGCGGCCTTCTTCGGCCGCAATATGCCGGTGCATCGGCACGACCGCTTTTTGCAATTGCACTATCTCGCCAGCGGCGACATCCGTCTGCAACTGGAGGAAGACCATTACCAGGCGCGCGCCCCGCTCTTGTTCCTGACTCCGCCGACGGTGCCGCACGCCTTCATCACCGGGCCGGAGGCCGACGGCCATGTGCTGACCTTGCGCCAGGAGCTGGCGCGCGGCTGGCTGGCGGAGGCGGGGCCGGACGCCTTGAGCGCGCCGTTCTGCGTGGAGCTGGCCGAGGTGCCGGCGGAATGGGCCGATATGGCGCGGCGCCTGCCCGAGCGGCTGGCGCAGTTGCAGCGGGAGAGCGAGGCGCCGGCGCCGGGCGCGGAGCTGGCGCGGCAAGCCCTGGCCCAGCTGGTGCTGGTGGACGTGCTGCGGCTGTCCGGCCTGCCGGGACCGCGCCGCGGGCCGCGGCGCGACGAGTGGCGGCTCTACCATCGCTTCAACGGCTTGATAGAAGCGCATTACCGCGAACACTGGAGCCTGGACCGCTACGCGGCCGAGCTGGGGGTCAGCGAGGCGCGGCTCAACGATGTGTGCCGCCGGCTGGCGGACCTGCCGTCCAAGCGGCTGGCGCACGATAGGCTGTTGCAGGAGGCCAAGCGTCTGCTGATCTACTCCGCCGCCTCGGTGCACGCCATCGCCTACGATTTGGGCTTCAAGGACCCGGCCTATTTTTCCCGTTTCTTCCAGCGCATGGCCGGGCGCTCGCCCAGCGACTACCGCGCGCGCCGTCAGGCCTGAGCCCGCGTCTAGTTGGCTGGATCGTTGACCGGCTCCAGTCCGCGCGCGCCGGGAGGCGCGCCCAGATGGGCCAGAGCCCGGCCGCGGGTGTGTGATGGGGCCTCGCCGAACAGCTTGCGGTAATCGGCGGCGAAATGGCCCAGGTGGTAAAAGCCCCAGGCGCCGGCGGCGTCGCGCACGCCGTGGCCGGGCCGCGCCGGGTTCAGCAGCATCCGGCGCACCGCGTTCAGACGGATGGAGCGCAGATAATCGACCGGCGTGGTGTCCGCCACCAGTTGAAAGCTGTTTTGCAGCGTGCGGCGGCTGACGCGCAGCCGGCTGCACAACTCCAGCACCGTCACCGGCTCGTCCGGCTTGGCCAGCGCCAGCGCCTGGCTGCGCCTGACGATGTCGCAATGGGTGGCGAAGGTCAGGTTGCCGCGGCGCTCGCCCAGCGCGCCGTCCGCCAAGGCGTCTTGCAGCAGGCTGAGCAACTGGTGCTGGATCACTTTCTGGTTGCCGGCGTAGGACAGCAGCGCCGGGTCCAATAAAGCCTGTTCGAACACGCCGTTCAGCAGCGCGCGCAGCGCTGCCAGCGCGGCCGGCCGGGCCGGAAACACCGGCGTTTTGCCGCGGGCCTCGCGCAGCGGGCGGCACAGCGCGGGCGTCAGTTCGGCCAAATCCTCGTAAGGCACCGACACCTGGACGGAGTCCGCGCCCGGCGGCAGGTGGAGGACGAAGTCCTCGCCGCCGCGCAGCGCCATCAGCGCGTCGTCGGGCACGGCGACGCCCTGCAGGCTCAGCGGCGACGGCGCGCGGATGGGCAGCGCGAAATGGATCATGCCGCCGGGCGCGCGGCCTTGCTGCACCACGCGCTGGTTGAAGCTTTCGCGGAAAATATCCAGGCGCGCGGTGCGCACCCGGCTCAAGGTGCTGCGGAAGCGGCCGCCGCTGATCTGGCTGTACAGCTGCTCCCAGCCGGGCAGGGCCTCGGCGTGCAGGTGGGCGTCGTCAAAGCAACGGGCTGCGGCAATCATCTGCTTTCTCCGGTGGGTGGGGATGGAGTCCGCCTGTTCTCGGTCCATTCTCTGGATCTCAAAATGATTAATATGTTATTTAAATCGAAATGTCCAGCGCTCTTTGCGTCGCTTAAGCATTGTTTTTACTGCATGTTTCCATCTGGCGACATGCTGCGCCGCAACGAGAAGGGCCGGGTCGCGCTTTGCCGATTTGGGATCAGCCGCGGCGGCGGCGCTGGGTATATTGGGCCATCGCCGGCCGCGCCTACGCGGCGGCAAGCTTGATCGAAAAGGAGACGAGGATGGATCAAAACCTGGTGCTGGTGCTGGATTCGGTGCGGGCCTTTCTGGAACGGGAGCACGGGCTGTGGATAGACGGCAAGCCGCGGGCGGCTTTGTCCGGCCGGCGCAAGGACGTGCGCAATCCGGCCAGCGGCGCGGTGATCGCCAGCGTGGCGGACGGCGAGGCCGCCGATGTGGACGCGGCGGTGGGCAGCGCGCGGCGCGCCTTCGAATCCGGCGTCTGGTCCGGCCTGCGGCCGGCCGAGCGCGAACGCGTATTGCTGAGGCTGGCGGATGTGCTGGAAGCGCACGCCGAGGAGCTGGCGCAGCTGGAAACGCTGAACCAGGGCAAGTCCATCCATCTGGCGCGGGCCATCGAGGTGGGCGGCTCCATCGAATACGTGCGCTATATGGCGGGCTGGGCCACCAAGATCACCGGCGAAACCCTGGACGTGTCGATTCCGGCGCCGCCGGGCGCGCGTTTCACCGCTTTCACCCGGCGCGAGCCGGTGGGCGTGGCCGCCGGCATCGCGCCGTGGAACTTCCCTTTGATGATCGCCTTGTGGAAAACGGTGCCGGCCCTGGCGGCCGGCTGCACGGCGGTGTTGAAGCCGGCCAGCGAGACGCCGCTGAGCGCCTTGCGCCTGGCGGAGCTGGCGTTGGAGGCCGGGGTGCCGCCGGGCGTGTTCAATGTGGTGACCGGGCGCGGCGAGGCGGCGGGCCGCGCGCTGGCCGGGCATCCGCTGATCGGCAAGGTCAGCTTCACCGGCTCCACCGAGGTGGGCAAGGCCGTCGGCCACGCCGCGCTGGACAATATGACCCGGCTGGCGCTGGAGCTGGGCGGCAAGAACCCGATGCTGGTGCTGGGCGACGCCGACATCGACCAGGCGGTGCGGGGCGCTTTGCTGGGCGGCTTTCTCAATCAGGGCCAGGTCTGCGCCGCCGCCTCGCGGCTGTACGTGCACCGCAGCAAGTTCAATCTGTTCGCCGAGGCGCTGTCCGCCGCCGTGGCCGGCATGCGGCTGGGGCCGGGCATGGATCTGGACGCCCAGGTCAACCCGCTGGTGTCGCAGCGGCGTCAGCAGGCGGTGTGCCGGCTGATCGAGCGCGGCCGCGCCGCCGGCGCCCGCGTGCTGACGGGCGGCGGCGCCGCCGACTTGCCCGGCTATTTCGTGCAGCCCACGGTGATGGCGGACCTGGCGCCGGACAATCCGGTGGCGCGCGAGGAAGTCTTCGGCCCGGTGCTGGCGCTGATGCCCTTCGACGAGGTGGACGAGGCGGTGGCGCTGGCCAACGACACGCGCTACGGCCTGGCCGCCAGCGTGTGGACCAATGATTTGTCGGCGGCGCTGGACATCGTGCCGCGTTTGCAGGCCGGCACGGTCTGGGTCAACAGCCATATACCGCTGGACCCGGGCATGCCCTTCGGCGGCTACAAGGAATCCGGCCTCGGCCGCGAGTTCGGCAAGGGCGCGGTGGAGAGTTTCACCGAGATCAAATCGGTCTGCATCGCCCATTGAGCGCGGACGCGCTTCCACTTTGATTCAGGAGAAAGACATGTCCTACGACAAGGCCCGTTTCTGGCACCCCATGCTGCATCCCAACGCAATGAAAGAGCGGCCGCCCATCCGCATCGTGCGCGGCGACGGCTGCCACGTGTTCGACGACCAGGGCGTCAAGCTGGTGGACGGCGTCGCCGGCTTGTGGAACGTCAACGTCGGCCACAACCGCGCCGAAATCAAGCAGGCCATCGCCCGGCAGCTGGACGAACTGGAGTATTTCCAGCTTTTCGACGGCATCTCCCATCCGCGGGCGGAGGAGTTGTCCGCGCTGCTGATCGACATGCTGCGGCCGGAAGACATGGCGCGGGTGGTGTTCAGTTCCGGCGGCTCGGACGCGGTGGAAACCGCGCTCAAGCTGGCGCGCCAATACTGGCGGCTCAAGGGCCAGCCGGACCGGGTCAAATTCATCTCCTTGAAGCAGGGCTATCACGGCACCCACTTCGGCGGCGGCTCGGTCAACGGCAACACGGTGTTCCGCCGCAATTACGAACCGCTGCTGCCCGGCTGCTTCCATGTGGAGACCCCGTGGCCCTACCGCAACCCCTTCACCGACGACCCTGAGGAGCTGGCCGAAATCTGCGCGCGGATGCTGGAGCGCGAAATCCTGTTCCAGAGCCCGGACACGGTGGCGGCCTTCATCGCCGAGCCGATACAGGGCGCCGGCGGCGTCATCGTGCCGCCGGCCAGCTATTGGCCGCGGGTGCGCGAGGTGTGCGACCGCCACGGCGTGCTGCTGATCGCCGACGAGGTGGTCACCGGCTTCGGCCGCTCCGGCTCCATGTTCGGCAGCCGGCTGTGGGGGGTGAAGCCGGACATGATGTGCCTGGCCAAGGGCATCTCCTCCGGCTATCTGCCGCTGGGCGCCACCGTGGTCAATCAGCGCGTGGCGGACGCCTTCGCCGCCAACGGCGATTTCGGCGGCGTCATCATGCATGGCTACACCTACGCCGGCCACCCGGTGGCCTGCGCCGCCGCCCTCGCCAATCTGCGTATCGTGCAGGAGGAAGACCTGCCGGCTAAGGCGGCGGAAACGGGCGCCTACCTGCTGGAGCGGCTGCTGCCGCTGGCCGAGCGTTATCCGGCGGTGGGCGAGGTGCGCGGCAAGGGCCTGATGCTGGCCCTGGACCTGGTCAAGGACAAGGCCAGCCGGGAGCCGATAGACCCGCAAAGCGGCTACGCCGACAAGGTGGCGGAGATCGCGCGCCGGGCCGGCGCGCTGGTGCGGCCGGTGGGCAGCAAGATCATTCTGTCGCCGCCGCTGGTGTTGCAGCGCGAGCACGCCGATGTGATCGCGTCGGCCTTGGAAGCCGGGCTGGCCGAGGCCTGAACGGCCCGGCCCGAACGGGGAGCAGCCGGCCGCGCCGGCACGCCGCCAGGAAGACAGAGAGCGGCGGCCGGCGCGGCGGCGGATGGAAGAGGGAGGAGGGAGGAGAACCATGTCTGTTAGCGAACGTTTGAGCCGCAGCCTGAGCCGCGGCGTGGTGGGCTTTCCGGTGGCGCTGGCCAGCTCGGTGGGCGTGGTGATGGCCAGCCCGGTGATACTGACCGCCACCAGCGGCTTCGGCATGGCCGGCGGCACTTTCGCGCTGGCCATGCTGATCGCCTATCTGATGATGCAGGCGCAGGCCACCACTTTCGCCGAAGCGGCGGCGATGCTGCCAACTTCCGGCGCGGTGTACGACTACATCAGCGCCGGCCTGGGCCGCGGCCTGGCCATCGCCGGCACCTTGTCGGCCTATCTATTGGTGCATGTGTTCGCCGGCACCGCCGAGACCATATTGTCCGGCATCATGGCGCTGGTGAATTTCGACCATCTCAACACCATGCTGGAAAAGAGCGGCAGCGCCTGGATGGTGGGCGTGGGCCTGGTCATCGTTTTCGGCGCGCTCAACGCGCTGGGCGTGACCCTGTTCGGCAAGGCCGAGGTGGCGCTGACCTTCGGCATGTGGGCGACGCTGACGGTGTTTGGCGTGGTCGGCCTGCTGCGCGCGCCGGCGGTGGATCTGGGCGGCTGGTTCGGCGCGCCGCTGCGTCTGGACGATCCGGGCCTGCTGCTCAGCCTGGTGGGCATGGCGATGTTCATGTTCGTCGGCGCGGAGCTGGTGACGCCGTTGGCGCCGGAGCTGCGCGATTCCGGCCGCGCCATTCCGCGGGCTTTGAAGATGGGGCTCAGCGGCGTGGCCGTCACCATGCTGCTGTACGGCGCGGCCATGGTGAGGCAGGTGGCCAATACGCCGCTGGACCCGGCCCATGCGGACGGCCCGCGGCTGCTGGACACGCCGATGGCGCTGCCGGCCTTCGCCGAGCGGGTGATGGGGCCCTTCGGCAAGATCTGGCTGGGCGTCGGCCTGCTGCTGGCCGGCGCGGCGACGATCAACACCCTGATGGCGGCGCTGCCGCGCATCCTGTACGGCATGGCCCAGGACGGCGCCTTGCCGCGCTGCTTCGCCTATCTGCATCCGCGTTTCAACACGCCGTGGTGCGGCATCGCGGCGGCGGTGCTCATCCCCTGTGTCCACGCCTGGTTGATCCAGGGCGATTTGGACCGCATCATGCCCCTGGTGCTGGCGGCGGTCTGTTCCTGGGGCGTGGCCTATCTGCTGGTGACGCTGTCCGTGGTGCGGCTGAGGCTGACGCGGCCGGATTTCCCGCGCGCCTACCGCTCGCCGTGGTTTCCGCTGCCGCAGATAGGCTCCGCGCTGGGCATCGTGCTGGCGATCTGTTTCATCACCCCGCCCGGCATGCAGGCGCGCGACATCTACCTGCCCTTTGGCTGGATGCTGGGCCTGACCCTGGTGTACGCGCTGCTGTGGACCTTGCTGGTGCAGAAGGTCAACCCGTTCCGGCCGGTGCCGCTGGAGCGGATTCTGGACACGCAGTGTCAGGGCGAGGACGAGGTCTTGCGGCGGGAGCTGGAACGTGTGGCCGCGGCTGGTTGAGGCCTGGCGCAGGCCGGGCGGCTATCGTCCGGGCGCGACGCTGGCGCGGCTGAGCCTGGACTGGCCGGAGCTGGATTGCCAGGCCGAAGAGGAGGCGGAGCGGCGTTTTCGCTTTCCGCACGGGGAGTGGAGTTTTTTGGCGCGGGAGCGGGTGGAGGCGGGCTGGCTGGCCTATATGGTGGCTTGCGAGTTCCGGCTGACGGTGCCGGGCGCGCCGGGCCGCGCGCGCATCCGCCTGCGTCACGGCGGCTTCTGGCGTCGCCGCGGCATCGTCGTCGATTTGCTGGACGGAGACGCGGCGGCGCTGGCGCCGCTGCTGGAGCGCTTGCGCGCCGACGCGGATGTGCGCGCCGCGCTGTCGCCGCTGGACTTCAAGCGCTGCGAGCTGCACGGCGGCCAGGACGGCTGGTTGCTGTGTCTGGAGCCTTACGGCGCCAGCGAGGTGGCGTGCCGGCTGCCGCCCTTGCGGCGCTACATCGGCCTGCGCGGCGTGCAGGGCCTGGCGGTGCTGGCCAGCCTGGCCGCCTGCCGCCGCGTCTTGCTGGCGGCGGAGGCGGGGCGGGGCTAGGTCTGGCGGGCGGTCCGCTCTTGAACAGGTTCTAAGACGGCGCGGGCAGGCTTTCCAACTCATCCAGCAAGGCGAGCAAGGCTTGCAGCTTGGCCTGGGAAAAATGGGCTTCAATCTGGCGGTAACAGTCGTTGGACAGCGGGATGATGCGCTGGGTCAGCGTCTTGGCGCGCTGCGTCGGCGTGACGATCAAGCGACGGTTGTCCGCTTGGGCGCGGTGGCGGTAAACCAGATCGTCCCTTTCCATGCGCGCCAGGATGCCGCTGAGGCTGGGCGGGTGGATGCCGGCGCGCTGGGCGATCTCGCCGGCTTCCATGTTTCCGCGTTCCGCCAGCAGGCGCAGGACGCGCCATTGCTGTTCCGACAGGCCGTGACGGCTCAGCACCGGACGGAAGTAGGACATCACCGCTTCGCGCGCGCGCAGCAGGCGTTGCGGCAGTTGGTATTGGTAGGGACGCTGCGTAGGGTCCATGGCGGCTCCTTGGTTTAAAGTCGCGGGAGGGTAAGGGGGGCGGCCTGTTTACTTTAAATGAATATATTAACATAATGCCGTCGGGTTTAGACGGCGAACGACAAGGAGGCTGAGATGTCTTTGCGCGATAAAACCATAGTGATCACCGGCGCGGGCTCCGGCATCGGCGCGGCTTGCGCGCGCCGCTTCGCCGCCGAAGGCGCGCGGCTGGCCCTGGTGGGACGGCGGGCCGGCCCCTTGCTGGCGCTGGCGGAGGAAACCGGCGGTCTGGCCTTGGCCGGCGACGCCGCCGACGCCGCGGCCTGGGAGGATTTCCTGGCGCGCATCCGCGCGCGCTGGGGCAGGGTGGACGGCTTGGCCGCCTGCGCCGGCGGCCTGGGCATGGGCGCGGCGCTGGACACCGACGACGCGGCCTGGCGCGCCGCGATGCGCGCCAATCTGGACACCGCCTTCGTCAGCGCCCGCGCCTGCCTGCCGGACCTGATCCGGCAGGGCGGCAGCATGGTGTTGCTGGCCTCCATCGCCGGCCTGGCGGCCGGGCCTGCGGCCTGCGGCTATGTGACGGCCAAGCACGCCTTGCTGGGCCTGGCCCGGTCGCTGGCGCGCGACTACGGGCCGGCGGTGCGGGTCAACGCGCTGTGTCCGGGCTGGGTGCGCACGCCGATGGCGGACGAGGAGATGCGGCCGCTGATGGCGGCTTATGGCGAGGACCTGGACGCCGCCTACCGGCGCGTCACCGCCGATGTGCCGTTGCGGCGGCCGGCGACGCCGGAGGACATCGCCGCGGTCTGCCGTTTCCTCTTGTCCGACGAGGCGGCCATGGTCAGCGGCGCCTGCCTGACGGCGGACGGCGGCGCGACGGCGGTGGATGTGCCGACGCTGGCGTACTCCCGGCTGGAGCGGGACTGAAGCCCGGCGCGGCTCCTCAGCCGCGAACGTAGTTGACGACGCTGGCCCGCGCGCCCACCCGGAAGTTGCGGGTGGCGCCGAAGCCGCCGTCCTGATAGCCGAAGATCTTGCCGTCGGTGCGCATCCGTTCCAGATCGATCAGGATCACGCCCAGGGTGGGGATGATTTTTTCGCGCCAGACGAATAAATACAGCCGCTCCGCCACTTGCAGGCAGTGGCAGCGGTCGACGTCGGCCAGGCCGCGCTCCACGCCTTCCAGGCAGTGCCAGGCGTAGAAACTGTCGTTCAGATAAATGTGTTCGTAGCACTCGGTGGGGCTGTAGCGGTAGCGGTTGCGCATGCCGATCAGCTCCGCGCTGGGCGGATGCGGCGGGACGCTCGCGGCGGCCTGGCCGACGGCGCCGTGGAGGAACTCGACGTCCACGCCGGTCAATTCCAGTTGGCGCTCCACCCGGTCGAAAGCGCAGATCCGCGCGGCGTCGGCGTCGGGCAGCCGGCCCAGAACCAGGGTGAAGCGGCGCTGCGCCAAGTCCAGGATCAGGCTGAGAGACTGCGCGGCCGGGCCCTGGTGACGGAAATCGATGAAATAGACGCCGGCGCGCAAGGAGCTGGCGTGGAAGCCGTCTATCTCCGCCAGCGCCGAGGCTCGCCCCGGACGCTCAAGGACGACGCGGGCGTCGCCGCCGGACTCCAGCCGGCAGTCCGCGGCGCTGTCGTCGTCGAAGCACAGCCGCAGGCTGCGGCCGTCCAGTTCGGCGCAGCGGGGCAGGGTCAGGCTGTCGGGCGCGAAGCCGTCGGCCAGCGCGCCGACCTGGATGAATTCGGGAGTGGGATTGGACATGGGGCGGCTCCTTATCGATGGCTAAATGGCGGACTCGGCTCGTTTTGGGGCGGGCGCTCAAAACCCGAGCCGCTCGGCCTGCGCTTCCAGCAGGCGCGTTTGCAGCTCGCGCAGCGGCGCGCCGGGCTGCTGCGCGATGATCAGTTCCAGCAGCGGGTCCCGCACCTCGGTGCGGACGCCGGACAGCGCCTCCAGCGCGGCCAGGCCGCAAAAGGGCACGTAGGCCTCGGAATAGCCGCCCTCGTGCAGCAGGACCAGCCGTCCGCCCGCCTCGGCGTCGGCATAGTCGGCCAGCTGCCGCGTCATCTCGCGGAAGGTGTCGCTGTGCGCCTGCATTCTGGCCAGGGGATCGACGGCGTTGGCGTCGTAGCCGCAGGCGACGATGATCAACTCGGGCCGGAAGCGCCGCAGCGCCGGCAGCACCAGCAGCCGCATCGCGTCCAGATAGGCCTGGTGGCCGCCGCCGGGCAGCAAGGGGATGTTCAGATTGGCGTCCAGGCCCTCGCCCTCGCCGCGGTCCTCGGCCCCGCCGTAGCCGGGCGGATAACAGCCGTCCTGATGCAGGGAGAGGGTCAGCACATCGCCGCGCCGGTAAAAAATGGACTGGGTGCCGTTGCCGTGGTGCACGTCCCAATCGACGATGGCGACGCGGCTCAGGCCGTGGCGGGCGATGGCCAGCTCCGCGGCGAGGGCGGCGTTGGCCAGAAAACAGAAGCCCATCGCGCCGTCCGCCGAGCAATGATGGCCGGGCGGGCGCGACAGCGCGTAGGCCTTGTCCGCCTCGCCGGCGAGCACGGCGTTCACCGCGGCCCAGGCCAGGCCGGCGGACAGTTTGGCGATTTCATAGCTGCCGGGGCCTATCGGCGCCTGCGGTCCCAGCTCGCCGCCGCCGGCGTCGCTGAGCGCCTTGAAGCGCTGCAGATAGGCGGGCGTGTGCACGCGCAGCAGCGCGTCCTCGTCCAGGGGCGGCGCGCCGCGCGTTTGCAGCCGGGCGCCGAGGCCGGACACGTCCATCAGGCTTTTCAGCCTGCGCTTGCTGTCCGGGGATTCGGCGTGGCCGCCGCCGGAAGGCGGTTGCACCCAGCCGCCCACCGGCAGGATCTGAGCGTGGGGGCCGGCGCTGTGCCACAGGCAGAGTTCGTCGAAGAAAAACGCGGTGCGGGCGGTCATTGCGGACTCCTGACGCTTGCGGGCCGCAGCGTCAGCAACAGGGCCAGCGACAAGGCGGCGAGTCCCATGGCGACGAGCAGCAGGGTTTGAGGGTTTTGGCCGCGGGCGGCCATCAATTCGCCGGCCAGCGCCGGTCCCAGCGCCAGGCCGCCGCCTATCGCCAGATTGACGGTGTTCATCAGCCGGCCGCTGTGATCCAGCGCGGCCAGCGTGGCCAGAATGAAGGGCAGGATGAAGGTCCACGCGTATTTGAAGACGAGGGCCGCCACGGCGAAGCGGCCGGCGCGCGGCGCGCCCAGCAGCAGGGCCAGCGCCAGCAGCATCAGCCCGTAGCCGGCGATCAGCAGACGGCGGCGCGCGCCGCGACCGCCGATCGCCGCGGCGCAGACCGAACCGGCGATGCCCATCAGCGTGGCGAGGGCCAGCCAGTCTCCGCTTTGCTCCGGGCTCAGTCCCGCCTGGGCGGCGATGCTGCCGATGAAAGTCCAGGTGCCGCTCAGGCTGACGTAGAAGCACAAGGTGGCGGCCGCCCCGATCAGCGCCGGGCGCCAGGGCGTCGCTCCCGCGCCGGACGGCGCGGCGGGCCGGGCCGCCGCGGACGGAAAACAGCGGGCCAGCGGCAGGCAGAGGGCCATCAGCGCCGCCAGGCTCAGATAACAGGCGGCGACGCCGTGACGGGCGAACCAGGCCGGAAACAGCAGCAGGCCCAGGGCGCCCAGCGCCAGCTGGCCGCACACCCACAGGCCGTAGGCGCGTTCGGGATTGGGGCTGGCCGCGGCGGTGGACAGGCATAAAATCATCAGCGAGCCGCCGGCCAGCGCGCTGAGCAGCCGCAGCGGCAGCAGCTCGGCGTAAGTGGCGGCGAAACAGGAGGCGAGATTGGCGGCGATGAACAGCCAGGCGGCGCAGGCGGCGGCGCGCCGCCAGTCCACGCGCGGCAGCCAGAAATAGGCCGGCAGCGTCGCCAGGCTCATCGCGCCCAGCTCCACCGCGAACAGGCGGCCGATGCGTTCCGGCCCCAGGCCGAACTGGCTGGCCAATTGGCCGGCCAGCGCCGGCGCGGTCATCAGCACCAGCGGCGCGACGGCGGCGAAGGCGATCAGGGCGATCAAGGCGCCGCCGCGGACGGGCGCGACGGTGTGGGCGGGCAGACGAACGCTCATGTTTTCCCCCGACGGGCGAGTGGTGAACCAGAGCTTACGCTCGCAAGATTCGCGTTTGGGGGCAAGCGGACGGACGGCGTTTTGCCGATTTGGGATAGCGGGGGCGCAACACGGCGGCGTCAGCGGTTGAGCTGGCGCAGCGCGTCTTGCAGGGCCTTGCGGTACTCGGGGGTGTCCCGCGTCTGGGCGATGGCTTCCCAGAATTGGCGGGTCAGCTTGGGGTGGCCGTCCGCGAAGCGGTGGGAAAAAATCAGGTAGTAAGGCTTGGCGACCAGGTCCGGCCCCACTTTTTCTATCCTGTCCCTATAGGCCGGATTGCCCGCCAGCAGGCTGTCGCCGGTCAGCGTGGGCAAGGCCAGGGCGCCGATGCGGCGCGCCAAGAGCTTGTTCAGGTTCTGCTCCGGATTGCGCGAACTGTCGTCCACCTGCGCGCCCAGCGCCTGAAGCTGGGCGATGACGGAGAAGCCGGTCTGCGCGCCGACGGCGCCTTCCAGGTGGCTGAGGCTTTGCCCGTCCCATTCCAATGGCGAGCCTTTGAGCCGGTACAGGCTGTAGCTGTCCAGATGCATGCGCATCGCCGGGTCGGCGGCGTCGCCTTTCATCGGATAGACGCCGATGCGCAGCCGTTCCGGCTTGAAGCTGATCTCGAAGACGCCGTCCAACTGATTGTTCTGCACCTCGTTCAGGCAGCGCACCCAGGCCATCTCCCGGATTTCCAGCTTGATATTGCTTCTTTGGGCGGCGGACTTCAGCATCTGCAAGCTCAGGCTGGGGCCGTTCTGGCTGCGCCACGGCGGCGCGTCCATGTCTTCGGTGCACAGCCGCAGGCTGGCCGGGCGCGGCTCGGCCGCGGCGCCGAAGGCGCACAGGGACAGCAGCAGGAAGATCAGGCGGGCACGCGGCATACGGAAGCTCCGCGACGGGAGGGGATGGACTTGCTTTAGTTATTTGCGCCGCAACAAAAAAAGGCAAGCGGGAAAAGGGCGGGGACAATGCAAAAAGCCGATTCCTCGGAATCGGCTTTTGCTGCGCGCCGCGCTGGGCGGCGTCTCGCTGTGAAGCAGTTTTTGGTGGAGGTAAGCGGGATCGAACCGCTGACCTCTTGCATGCCATGCAAGCGCTCTCCCAACTGAGCTATACCCCCGCACCGGCTGCGTTTCACAGTGCTGCGCAGTATATGGCAGCGGCAGGAGCGTGTAAATAGCCTCCGCCACTTTTTTTGGATAATTTTCCGGCGGCGGCGCGGCCGCCGGCATAGGAGGGTCCGGAGCGCTCGGTTATAATCGCCCATTCGCCAGCCATACAACAGGAAGCAAGCCGATGTCGGTTGGGCATTACGAGAATTTCCCGGTGGGCTCCATCCTGCTGCCGCGCAGGATGCGCCGCGCCGTGCACGCCATCTACCATTTCGCGCGTTACGCCGACGACGTGGCGGACGAGGGCGACGACGCCCCCGAGCTGAGGCTGGCCGAACTGGACCGCCTGGGCGCGGAGCTGGAGCGCATCGGCGCCGGCCAGACGCCGGACACGGCCATGATGCGCAATCTGGCGGCGGCGATCGCCGAGCACAGCCTGGACTTGCAGCCGTTTCACGATCTGCTGGCGGCCTTCCGCCAGGACGTGGGGAAAACCCGCTACCGCGATTATGCGGAACTGGCGGATTACTGCCGCCGTTCCGCCAATCCGGTGGGCCGGCTGATGCTGGCGCTGTACGGCGAGAACGATAGGCGCTCGCTGGCGATGTCGGACGGCATCTGCACCGCCTTGCAGCTGATCAATTTCCTGCAGGATGTCGAGCTGGACTGGCGCAAGGGCCGGGTCTACTTGCCGCAGGAGGATTTGCAGCGTTTCCGGGTGAGCGAGGCGCAGATCGCCGCGCGCGACGCCGGCGGCCTGTGG
Source organism: Chromobacterium sp. HL1 (assembly GCF_057418835.1). Taxonomy (NCBI): domain Bacteria; kingdom Pseudomonadati; phylum Pseudomonadota; class Betaproteobacteria; order Neisseriales; family Chromobacteriaceae; genus Chromobacterium; species Chromobacterium sp. HL1. The sequence goes on along the minus strand of NZ_CP162399.1, from coordinate 2,955,777 downwards.
CAGCCTATGATGCGCGCCCAGATCGAGCGCGCGCGCAAGATGTTGCAGGCCGGCGCGCCGCTGGGCAAAGTGTTGAAGGGCCGGATGGGGCTGGAACTGAGGCTGATCATCCTGGGCGGCGAACGGATACTGAAAAAGCTGCACGACTCCGGCGGCGACGTGTTCCGCCGCCGTCCGGTGCTGGGATGGCGCGACTGGATTTACATGCTGTGGCGCGCGGCGCGCGCCAAGTGAGCGCCGCGGCGCGACGACGATGAATATGATTGAAGGACGGCGGCCCGCCGCGGCCGCCGCTTGGACAGGAGTGGCGCGTGACGCCTGATCAGTATTGCGAAGACAAGGCCGCCGCCAGCGGCTCCAGCTTCTATTACAGCTTCCGCTTCTTGCCGGAGTCGCGCCGCCGCGCGATTACCGCGCTGTACGCCTTCTGCCGCGAGGTGGACGACGTGGTGGACGAATGCCACGACCCCGGCGTGGCCAGCGCCAAGCTGGCCTGGTGGCGCGGCGAAATCGCCAAGCTCTACCAGGGCGCGCCGGAGCACCCGGTGATGCAGGCGCTGCAGCCGCACGCGCGGGCTTTCGGCCTGCCGCAGAGCGAGCTGGAAGAAATCATAGACGGCATGGCCATGGACCTGAGCATGGTGCGCTACCAGCGTTTCCAGGACCTGCTGCTGTACTGCCACCGCGTGGCCGGCGTGGTGGGGCAACTGGCGGCGCGCATCTTCGGCTACGGCGACGAGAAGACGCTGGAGTACGCGCACGAGCTGGGCATCGCCTTCCAGCTGACCAACATCATCCGGGACGTGGGCGAGGACGCGCGCCGCGACCGCATCTATCTGCCGATGGAGGAGTTGCAGCGCTTCAATTGCCCGGCGATGGACATTCTGCACTACGAGGAAAGCCCGGCCTTCAAGGACTTGATGGAATTCCAGATCGAGCGCGCGCAGCAATACTACCGTCAGGCCTGGGAAATGCTGCCGGCGGCGGACCGCAAGTCTCAGCGCCCCGGCCTGCTGATGGCCGCGATCTACCGCGCCACGCTGGAGGAGATCAAGCTGGACGGCCCGGCCAAGGTGCTCAATCAGCGGCTGTCGCTGACGCCCATCCGCAAGCTGTGGCTGGCATGGAAAACCTGGACTTTCGGCTACCGGCCGTGAGCTGCGCATGAGCAGGCCGCGCGTCGCCGTGATCGGCGCCGGCTGGGCCGGCCTCGCCGCCGCGGTGGAGCTGGCCGGGCGGGCGGAGCTGACCGTGTTCGAGGCCGGCCGCGAGCCGGGCGGCCGCGCGCGCCGCATCGGCGTGCCCGGCAGCCGGCTGGACAACGGCCAGCACATCCTGATCGGCGCGTATCGCGAATGCCTGCGGCTGATGGCCGCGGTGGGCGTGGACGAGAGCCGGGCCTTGCTGCGCCTGCCGATGAACTGGCGGCGCCAGGGCGGCATCAGCCTGAGCTGCCCGCGGCTGCCGGCGCCCTTGCATCTGGCGGCCGGCCTGCTGACGGCGCGCGGCATAAGCTGGCGCGACAAGGCGCGGCTGGCGCTGGCCTTGCAGCGTTTGAAAGGGCAGGGCTGGCGGGTGGAGCCGGATTGCGCGGTGACGCAATGGCTGCTGGAGCAAGGGCAGTCCGAAACGCTGATCCGCGAATTCTGGCGGCCGCTGGTGTTGTCCGGCCTCAACACGCCGCCGGAGCAGGCGTCGATGCGGGTGCTGGCCGCGGTGCTGCGCGACAGCCTGGGCGCGGAGCGCGCCGCCAGCGATCTCTTGCTGCCCAAAGTGGACTTGTCCGCCCTGTTCCCGGAGCCGGCCTGGCGCTGGCTGGCGGCGCGTGGCGCGGATCTGCGCGCCGGCCGGCGCGTGCGCGGCGTGGCGGCGGATTCAACGGGGGTGAGCGTGGACGGCGAGCGCTTCGACGCCGCCGTGCTGGCGGTGGCGCCGTATCACGCGGCGGAACTGACGGCGGATCCAGCGCTGCGCCAGCTGACCGATGCTTATCGTTATTGGCCCATCTACACCGTCTACCTGCAGTTTGAAGGCGCGGTCCGTTTGCCGGCGCCGATGTGCGCCTGCAGCGGCGGCGTCGGCGACTGGCTGTTCGACCGCGGCGCGCTGATGGGCGAGACCGGCTGGGTGGCCGCGGTGATGAGCGCGCCGCAGCATCTGGACGCGCTTGCGCAAGAGGAACTGGCTGCTTTGGTGGAGGCCGACGTGCGCCGGCTTGATCCGCGCGCCGGCCGGCGGCTTGATTTCCGGGTGCTGGCGGAGCGGCGGGCCACTTTTGCCAGTTTGGTCGATATGAGGCGACCGGCGCAGCCAAGCCCGGTACAATCGCTTTATTTGGCGGGAGATTGGACGCATGCTGATTATCCTGCCACTTTGGAGGGGGCCGTCCGAAGCGGCGTCGCAGCCGCCCGCGCGGTGATTGGAAGACTGTGAGCCATCCGGCGGCCGCAGGGGCGCGCCGCCGATGGCCCTGATTACAAGATAGCGAAAAAAAATGACGACAGATATCGCCTCTAACGCATTCAAGGACCGCGTGGTGCTGATTACCGGCGCCTCCCAGGGCATAGGCCGCGAGGCCGCGCTGACGTTGGCGCGTCATGGCGCCACCGTGGTGTTGCTGGCGCGCAGCGTCAAAGGCCTGGAGAAGGTCTACGATGAAATAGCGGCCGCCGGAGGGCCGGAGCCGGCGGCGGTGCCGCTGGACCTGCTGAAGGCGGCGGAGGGCGATTTCAACAATCTGGCGATGATGATCAAGCGCGAGCTGGGCCGCCTGGACGGCATTCTGCACTGCGCCTCGCATTTTTACGCGCTGTCGCCGCTGTCCAATCAGACGGTGGAAGAATGGATGGACCAGTACCGGATCAATACCGTGGCGCCGTTCGCGCTGACCCGGGCCTGTCTGCCGCTGTTGAAGGATTCGCCGGACGCGGCGGTGCTGTTCGTCGGCGAAACCCACGGCTTGCACCCGGCGCCGTACTGGGGCGGTTTCGGCGCGTCCAAGGCCGGCCTCAACTACCTGACCCAGGTGGCGGCCAATGAATGGGACGTTTACCCGCAGTTGCGCGTCAACCAGCTGATCCCGGGGCCGGTGAATTCGCCGCAGCGCAACCGCACCCACCCGGGCGAGGACAAGTCCGAACGCGGCAATCTGTCCGAACTGATGCCGCATTTGCTGTACTGGCTGGGGCCCGCCAGCCAGGGCCGCAGCGGCGAGATCGTGGAACTGGATTTGCGCGCCCGGCGCGCTTGAGGGGAAGGGGGAGGCATGAGCATAGGGCGATGGCTATGGTTGCCGCTGTTGCTGGCGTTGACCGGCTGCAACTGGGTGGGCAACGTCACCGGCTTGACCAAGGACGCCAATAAGGCGATAGGCGCGGCCTGCCGTCAGACCGGCCGTTCGCTGGAAGAGTGCTATCTGCGCAATCCCGAAGCCGACAAGGCGGCGATTTACGCCGGCTGGCGCGAGATGAACGAGTACATGGCCAAGAACAAGCTGGACACCATGGAGCCGCCACGGGAAGCGTCCGCCTCCGCCGGCATGCCGGCGCCCACCGCCAGCGGCCACGGCGCCGCGTCCGCGCCGGCGGAAAAATCCAGCGCCAACACCTCTCCCTCCGGCCCCAGGCCGCTGAGCAACGAAGAAGCCGAACGCGCCGCGCGCACCGATCCTCAAGTGGAGGCGGTGCTGGCGGCCATCCGCAACAAGCCGGCCGGCGAAGGCGGGGAAAAATCCAAGGCCGCCTCCGGCGCGGAGCCGGAGCAGAAACGCCTGCTCAACATCATCAATGAACTCAATAAGAACAGCCCTGCGCCTGGTTCGCACGGCTGAGCCCGCCCACTTCTTTCCGTTGTCCTGATGGCAAAAATCAAAACCGTATTCAGTTGCGCCGAGTGCGGCGGTCAAACGCCCAAATGGCAGGGCCAATGCCCGCATTGCAACGCCTGGAACACGCTGACCGAGGCGGTGCAGGCCGCGCCGGCGGCCAACGCCCGTTTCCAGTCCTGGAGCGACAGCGCCACCCAGGTGCAAAAGCTGTCCGATGTGCAAACCGAGGAAGTGCCGCGCGATCCGTCCGGCATCGACGAGCTGGACCGGGTGCTGGGCGGCGGCGTGGTGCGCGGCGCGGTGATCCTGATCGGCGGCGATCCCGGCATCGGCAAATCCACGCTATTGCTGCAAGCGCTGTCCGAAATCGGCGCGCGCCGCAAAGTGCTCTATGTGTCCGGCGAGGAATCGCCGCAGCAGATCGCGCTGCGCGCCACCCGTTTGGCGGTGGCCACCGAGCGCGTCAACCTGCTGGCGGAAATCCGGCTGGAAGCCATCCTGGAAACGTTGAAGCGCGAGCAGCCGGAAGTGGCGGTGATCGACTCCATCCAGACCCTGTACACCGACCAAGTGACCTCGGCGCCCGGCTCGGTGTCCCAGGTGCGAGAATGCGCGGCGCAGCTGACGCGCATGGCCAAGCAGACCGGCATCACCATCCTGCTGGTGGGACACGTCACCAAGGAAGGTTCGCTGGCCGGCCCGCGCGTGCTGGAGCACATGGTGGACACCGTGCTGTATTTCGAGGGCGATTCCCACTCCAATTACCGGATGATACGCGCGATCAAGAACCGTTTCGGCGCGGTCAACGAGCTGGGCGTGTTCGTGATGACGGACCGCGGCCTCAAGGGCGTGTCCAATCCCTCGGCCATCTTCCTGTCCTCTTACCGCGACGATGTGTCCGGCTCCTGCGTGCTGGTCACCCAGGAGGGCAGCCGGCCCTTGCTGGTGGAAATCCAGGCCTTGGTGGACGACTGCCACGGCTTCCAGCCCAAGCGCCTGACCGTGGGCCTGGAGCAGAACCGCCTGGCCATGTTGCTGGCGGTGCTGCACCGCCACGGCGGCGTCGCCTGCTTCGATCAGGACGTGTTCCTCAACGCGGTGGGCGGGGTCAAGATCAACGAACCGGCGGCCGATTTGGCCATCATCCTGGCCATGGTGTCCTCCTTGCGCAACAAGCCCTTGCCGGAAAAGCTGGTGGTGTTCGGCGAAGTGGGCCTGGCCGGCGAGGTGCGCCCGGTGGCGCGCGGCCAGGAGCGCTTGAAGGAAGCGGCCAAGCTGGGCTTCACCCGCGCCATCGTGCCGCAGGCCAACAGCCCGCGCCAGCCGATAGAAGGGCTGCGGGTGATCGCGGTGGAGCGCCTGGATCAGGCGGTGGAATTCTGCCGCGAGTGAGCGGCAAGAGCCTGTTTACGATCTGCTGCGTCTCGCTTTAGCTCGCGAGATCGTAAACAGACTCTAAGAAAGCGGATAGCGAATGATAGAAGACCGAGACATAGAAGCGGAACGCCCTTATCTGTTCCGCTACGCGCTGGCGCAATTGCGCGAGAAGGACGCCGCCGACGAGGCGGTGCAGGAAACGCTGCTGGCGGCGCTGGAGTCCCGCGCCTCCTTTAGCGGCAAATCCACGCTGCGCACCTGGCTGACCTCCATCCTGCGCTTCAAGCTGATCGACGCCTTGCGCCGCAAGGGCAAGGAGAAGCTGTTCGAATCGCTGGAGAACGAGGCCGACGACGGTGATTTCGACGGTCTGTTCAGCCGGGACGGCCACTGGCGCGAGCCGGTCAAGGCCTGGAGCGGGCCGGAGCAGTCCTTGATCTCGCGCCAGTTCTGGGAGGTGTTCGAGCAGTGTTCGGAAGTGATGCCGCGCCGCACCGCGATGGTGTTCGTGATGCGCGAGGTGATGGGCATGGAGATCGCGGAGATCTGTAAGAATCTGGAGATCAGTGCGACCAACTGTTCCGTATTGCTGTATCGCGCCCGCATGAGCTTGCGGGAATGTTTTTCGATTCGCTGGAGCCGGGAGGCTAGCGTATGAAGTTGAGTTGTCGTCAGGCCAGCCGTTTGATCTCGGCCTCGCAGGATCGTCCCTTGAGCCAGTGGGAACACGTACGTCTGCGCGTGCACCTGTTCATGTGCGGCAATTGCCGCAATTTCTCGCAACAGCTGAAGCAGTTGGGGGAGGCCGCGCGCAAGGCGGGGCGCGGGGAGTAGCCATTTGAAAGCGCAAGGGGAAACCGGCCTTCTGGCCGGTTTTTTCTTGCCCGCGGCGCGGGATAAAAAGAAGCCGGCGCAAGCCGGCTTTTAACTTCAAGGGTGGTAAGAAAAAATCAGCGCTTGCGCTTGCCGCCGCCGCTCTTGGCCGCCGCGCACTGGTGCGGGCAGGCGGCGCATTGGCTGTCGTTGAGGCCGGCTCCGGTGAGCGATTGCTTGAGCGCACAGACCGAGCGGCGGCAGGCGATGAAGCGGATCTGGTTTTCCGAGGCCAGTTCGCGGAAATGGCGCATCACGTTGTGGCCCAGAAAATCGGTGAACAGAATCAAGAGGTCGGTGCCGGCCGGCAGGCGGTCCACCTTGCGCTGGTGCGAGCTGTTGCGGCCGCTGACGTGACGATGGATGTTGATGCCGAAATCGCGCAGCACATCCGGAATATTGCCGAGGGTATCGGCTCCCACAAGCATGGCATTCATTGGACATCCCTCCTGGGTGAATTTTTAGAAATGATAATCGTTATCATTTAGCCGGTCAATCACAAACTTTGAAAATGGCAATCAGGACAGGGGTGAACTGTGGCGGATCGGTCGCGCCGCGTGGGCCGTTTGCCCGAGAGAGCGGCGCCGGCGGCGGGTCTTGCATGAGCGCGCTTCATGCCGGGCCGGCGCGCGGGGCGAGGGCGGCCGGCTGGCCGGCGTGGCGTAATCCGCGGCCGCGCCGCCTGCCGGAGGAGATTTAGAAAGTGGCATCTGAATAATGCATGGCAGCCACCAGCTTTTTACATGTAACAAGTATTAAAAACACAGAATAAGAAGTATTTACGCTGCGCTGTTTTTAACGCAATTGCAAAAAAGCAACATGCTTACGGGATAGATGCATGCCTTTTTTTTGTAGTTTCTGCTCTAAGTATGCGATGAGGGTTTTTGTATATTGGATTTCTAATACCGGTTAGACGCTTGTTTAATAAAGGTTTTGAGTCCTTAAGAATCATTGCTTAAAACATAGTGCCTACTCGCTCTGAAGATGGCGGGGGGCCGCCGCGGAAAAGTTTATTGACGCTGATCATGATTAATTCGCACACTCGGATCGCCTTCGGTTCAGATCAAAAAATGAGCACAACGATGCTCTGAATAGAGCCATAAACCCGACGAGGTCAGTGGCCGGATGAACTTACAAGGGATTGGAGAATCATGAACTATCGCAAGAAGAGAATCGCGCTGGCGCTCGCCATGCTCGGCGCCGGAGCCATGCCTCTGGCCCATGCGGACGACGCAAGCGGCACCCTGGACCGAGTGGAGATCACCGGCTCCAACATCAAGCGCTCCATCAAGCAGGAGCAGGCGATCCCGATGACCATCATCAAGACCGACGACCTGATCAAACAGGGCATGACGTCGGTTGAGCAAGTGGTCAACAGCCTAGCCGCCAACCAGTCCTCCCAGGGAGCCAACGCCGCGGTGGGCGCTTCCACCGGGGGGGCTTCCTACGCCAGCCTGCGAGGCCTGGGTCACCAGTACACCTTGATCCTGCTGGACGGCCGCCGCATCGTGAACCAGCCAATGGACGGCACCTCGGTCGACCTCAACGCCATTCCGCTGACGGTGATAGACCGCATCGAAGTGGTGCGCGACGGCGCTTCCGCCATCTACGGCACCGACGCCATCGGCGGCGTGATCAACTTCATCACCAAGAAAACCATGCAGGGCCTGTCCATCGGCGGCGAGTTTCTGTCCCCGCAGCGTTCCGGCGGCCAGGAGCGCAGCGTCAACCTGTCCTACGGCTACGGCGATCTGGGCAAGGACGGCTTCAATATCTACGGCGCTTACGAGTATCACAAGACCAACAAGATCATGGCCACCCAGCGTGATTTCGCGTCTCAGATCACCAGCAGCACCAAGCGCAGCGTCAACAGCTTTCCCCCCAACTACCTGTTGCCCAGCGGCGACCTGATTACCGGCTCGCCCAATTGCGCGCCGCCGTATTCGACGCCGGACGGCAGCGGCGCCTGTTCGCAGCTGTATTCGCTGTATCCGTCCATCCAGCCCGAGGTCGAGCAGCAGACCGGCGTGCTCAAGGGCACCACCCGCATCGGCGACCACGAGCTGTCCTTGCAATATCTGGTGACCGAAACCAAGAACACCACCTGGGTGGCGCCGACGCCGTTCTCCGGTGACGTGACTTCGCCGACCGCGCCGGGTCAGAACCCGGCGGACGGCCCGTTCCCGGTGTATGGCCGCTCGGTGCCGGCCGGCGCGCGCGTGGACAGCACCACCGCCACCACCCAGCGTTTGCAGATGAATCTGGAGGGTTTGATCGCCGGTTGGGATTACCGCGCCGGTCTCGGCCACTCGGAAAGCAAGGTCACTCACGATCTGGACGGCGGTTACCTGAGCCAGAGCAAGCTGCAGAACGCGTTGAACAGCGGCTTCGATCCAGGGACTTCCGATCCGGCCGCCTGGAAACCGTTCTCGTCCAGCGGCCGCATCGAGCAGGCCAAGTCCAAACTCGATCTGGCGGATTTCAAGGTCAGCAAGGAAGTGCTGCAACTGCCGGCCGGCATGCTGGCGGTGGCCATCGGCGCCGAAGCGCGCCGCGAAACCATCGAGCATACCTACAACCATGCGCTGTCCACCGACACGCTGAGCACCGGCCTGACCAAAACCAACGACGGCAGCGGCCAGCGCAGCGCCCAGGCCTTGTACGGCGAGCTGGACATCCCGGTGATCAAGCATCTGGACGCCAACCTGGCGGTGCGTTACGACCACTACAGCGATTCCGGCAGCTCGGTGAATCCCAAGGTGTCGCTGAAGTACCAGCCGGTGCCGCAACTGCTGCTGCGCAGCTCGGCCAGCACCGGCTTCCGCGCGCCGTCGCTGTACGACATCAATCAGCCCGCCCAGCAGCAGTTGACCGCCAAGAACTACACCGACCCGGTATTGTGCCCGGGCGGCGTGGCGCAGCCCGGCGCCGGTTCGTCCTCTTGCGTCAAGACGCAGCAAAATCTGCTGACCGGCGGCAACAAGAGCCTGCAGCCGGAAAAATCCTCGTCCATCTCCTTCGGCATGGTGCTGGAGCCGGTCAAGGACCTGACCACCAGCGTGGACTTCTGGTGGACCAATATCCAGAACTCCATCGGTTCGCTGAACGAGCAGACCATCTTCGCCAACCCGGGCAAATACGCCAATTTGTTCGTTCGGGATTCGAAGAACAATCTGCTGTACGTGACCGACCTCACCGACAACCTGGGCAACACCAGCGCCGCCGGCGTCGACCTGGGTTTCTCCTACCGTCTGCCGCGCACCTCGGTTGGCGATTTCACGGTGAATCTGGACGGCACTTACATCAGTAAGCACAGCTTCCAGTACGAGAAGGGCGGAGACTACCACAGCGATCTGGGCGCCTATGTCAACGGCAGCCCCACCTTCCGCTGGCAGCACAATCTGGCGCTGAACTGGATGCGCGGCTCGTGGAGCGGCATCTTGGCCCAGGCTTACAAGTCCGGTTACACCGATTCCGACCCCAGCCACATGGTCAAGCCTTACTCCACCTGGAACCTGTCCGGATCCTACGCCTGGAACAAGCAACTGACCGTGACCGCCGGCATCAAGAACCTGTTCGACCAACTGCCGCCGTGGAGCAATCAGGGCGAAACCACGCCCCAGGGCTATGACCCGCGCTTCACCGACGCGGTGGGCCGAGCCTACTTCGTGAAGGCCAGCTACAAGATGTAACTCCGCCATGCCGGGACGGCCTTGCGCCGCCCCGGCTGGAGGGAGGACGCAGGAACCGGCTTTCGCGCGAAGGCCGGAGTGGCAAATGGCGGCCGCGCCGGCTCCGCCCGCTCACAAGGCGGGGAGGGGCCGGTCTAGTCGCCGCAATTGTGGGTATAAACATGACGAGCATCACAGCCAGAGGAATCGGCGGTCCCCCGCCCAAGCGCCGCATCGCGGGCTTGGTCGGCGTGATCGTCTTCCATGCACTGTTGATCTACGCGCTGGTGTCGGGCCTGGCCCAGGGCGTGGTCAAAGTGATCCAGCAAAAAGTGGAAGTGGCGGTCATCAGCGAACCGCCGCCGCCTCCGCCCCCTCCGCCCCCCAAGATAGAAAAAGTGGTGCAGCCCACCGCTGCGCCCAAGCCGCAGGCCTATGTGCCGCCGGTGGTCAATCCGCCGCCGGTCACCTCCACGGCCAACGCGATCCAGTCCACCACCTCGGACCCGGCGCCGCAGCCGGCGCCCACCCCCGCCCCGGCGGTGGAAGCGCCCAAGGGCCCGGTGTCGGCCAAGGCCAACTGCACCCAGCTGCAAGCCCCGGAATACCCGAGCAAGGCGCAGCAGGACGAGATCCAGGGCGTGGTGCGCGTGGCCTTCCAGGTGGGCGACAACGGCCGCTTCAGCCACATCGCCAACATCTCGTTCGACGGCGGCATCCCGCCGCGTTACCGCAGCGGCTTCCAGTCGGCGATCAGCGCCGCGCTGCAAGGCTATAGCTGCAAACCCAACAGCCTGTTGAGCCAGGAATTCGGCTTCAAACTCGACTCCGGCGAATGAGCGCGAGCGCGCCTCGACCGGAGCACAGCAACTCTTAGGAGAACCAAAGCATGACCAAGACCACTCGCACCGCCTTCGCCGCCCTGGCCCTGCTGGCCAGCCTGCCTGTCCTGGCCGCCGAAACCGCGCACGTGACCAGCAACCCGTACGGCATCGACGCCCTGTGGGCGCAAGGCGACATCGTCGCGCGCGGCACCCTGATCATTCTGCTGATCATGTCCGCGGCCACCTGGTACGTGGGCATCGTCAAACTGCTGGAACAGCGCCGCCTGCTCAAGCAAGGCCGGGAACTGCTGGCGTCTCACGGCGCGGAACTGCAAAAACGCGCGAGCGAACTGGCCGACGAAGGCATGTTCAGCGCGGTGGCGGCGGCCGGCATTGACGCGGCGGCCGAACACAAGGGCGAACTGGCCGGCCGTGTGGACCTCAACACCTGGGTGTCGATGGCCATCTCCGACGCGGTGGACTCCGCCAGCCACCATATGCAAAACGGCCTGTCGGTGGTGGCCACCGTGGGTTCCACGGCGCCCTTCGTCGGCCTGTTCGGCACGGTATGGGGCATTTACCACGCGCTGACCGCGATCGGCATGTCCGGCCAGGCGTCCATCGACAAAGTGGCGGGCCCGGTGGGCGAGGCGCTGATCATGACCGCGATCGGTCTGGGCGTGGCGGTGCCGGCGGTGCTGGGATACAACTGGCTGGTGCGTCGCAACAAGCTGGTGCTGGACATGGTGCGCGTGGTGGCCGGCCGCCTGCATGCCAGCCTGCTGAACGCGCGCTGAGGCGACGACGATGAAGGGGCGCAACGCAAGATTCGGCCAAGGCCACGGCAAGGGCGACGAAGACGCGGTGATGTCCGCGATCAACACCACGCCGCTGGTGGACGTGATGCTGGTGCTGCTGATCATCTTCCTGATCACGGTGCCGGTGGTGACGCAGACGGTGAAGATGGCCTTGCCGAAGGAAAGCAATATCCCGACGCAGACCAAGCCGGAGAACATTGTGCTGGGGGTGGACACCGGCAACACCATTTACTGGAACACCACGCCGGTGAAGACGCAGGAAGAACTGCTGGCGCGGCTGGTGAAGGAGGCGAAGAAGGAGCCGCAGCCGGAAGTGCACATCCGCGGGGATCTGGCGGCGAAGTACAGCCCGATCGGCCGGATCGTGCTGGCGGTGCAGCAGGCGGGCATCGTGAAGATCGCCTTTATTACCGAACCGCCGCCGCGCAACTAGAAGGGAGAGCAAGATGGGAATGAACGTAGGCTCGTCCGACGACGAGCTGATGGTGGAGATGAACACCACGCCCTTGATCGACGTGATGCTGGTGCTGCTGATCATGTTGATCATCACCATCCCGATCCAGACGCACGCGGTGAAGCTGGACATGCCGGTGAGCAGCCCCTCCAAGCCCTTGGAAAAGCCGGTGGTGGTGCAGATCGACATTGCGGCGGACAACGGGATCTTGTGGAACGGGGAGCGTTTGGCGAACCGGGAGGCCTTGGAGAAGAAGCTGACGGAAGCGGCGGCGCGGGCGCCGCAGCCGGAGTTCCACATCAAGCCGAACAAGGACGCGGGGTATGAGCCGGTGGCGATGGTGCTGGCGGAATCTCAGCGTTTGGGTGTGACTAAATTGGGCATCGTGGGCTCCGAGCAGTTTGTGCAATGACATATGTTTAATGGATAGTGTTGTGGCATGATAACGGGCGGCCGCAGTCAGGCCGCCCAAATGCTTGGCTGAGGCTTGTTCGCCCACGTTTCACAACAACAAGACAATACGACCACACAATGGCATATCCCGCGGCGAAGCCTGTGGGATGATGCCGAGCGGCCCTGGTCCGGCCGCGCCGGCGCAAGGGGGAATCTTGCGTCGTTTCATCGTCCTGGATGCGCGGCCGCCGAGCCTGACGCGGCGGCCGATAGCGCGTGTCCGAGCCCCGCGTCGCAGGCGGCTCAACCATAGAAAAGAACAAAACAGATGAACACACGATTTGTCATAGTCCCGCTCTTGTCGTTGACGCTGGCGGCTTGCGGCGCCAAGCCGTCCGACCCGCCCAAGGAGGGCGCCGCCGGCAAGGCCGCGGCCTCCGCGCCGGTGGCGCGGGCGCTGTCCACCGCGGATGTGATGGCGGCCAAGCCGCGCGCGCTGGCGGCGACGATCGCCTTCACCGGATCGCTCAACGCGCTGACCAGCGGCACCGTGGCCGCCGAGGTGGAGGCCCGGGTCAAGGAAGTGCGCGTGCGCGAGGGCGAGGCGGTCAAGCGCGGTCAGGTGCTGGCGGTGCTGGACGCCGAAGTGCTGTCGCAATCGGTGACGGAACAGAACGCCCAGGTGGCCAACACCGAGGCGCGGCTGCGCCTGGCCAAGGTCAAACTGGAAAAACAGCGCGAGCTGCTGCACAAGGGCTTCATCTCGCAGATCGCCTATGACGAATTCGACAGCGATTACCGGGTGAAGGAGGGCGAAGCCAAGGCCCAGGCCACCCAGCTGGCGCGCGCGCGCCGGCTGCTGGCGGACACCCAGATCCGCGCGCCGATAGACGGCGTGGTCTACGAGCGCAAGATCAATCCGGGCGAAGTGGCCGGCAAGAACGCGGTGCTGTTCGCCATCGCCGACTTGTCGGTGCTGGAAATCGCCGCCACCGTTCCGGCGCGGCTGATCTCGCAGATCCAGCCCGGCATGCAGGCCGGCTTCAGTGTGGACGGCCTGGCCGAGCCGCAGCGCGGCGAAGTGGTGCGCATCAATCCGGTGGCGGTGGCGGGCACCCGCAGCTTCACCCTGTACATCCGCGTGAAGAACCCGGAATACAAGCTGAAGGCCGGACAGTTCGCCAAGGGCGGCATTGTGCTGCGCCAGATCAACGACCAGATCGTGCTGCCGCTGCCGGCCATTCACGATCCGGACGGCCAGCCCTGGGTGCTGGTGGCGCGCCAGGGCCGGCTGGAGCGGCGGCCGGTGGAACTGTTGCTGCGTTCCGAGGCGGACCGGCTGGCGGCGGTGTCCGGGGTCAAGCCGGGCGAGCACGTGATCGCCGTGGACCTGGTGGGGGTGAAGGCCGGCGATCCGGTCTCCCTGCCGGGCAGCAAACTCTAAGCGGAGGGGCGCAGCATGTGGCTGACCCGAATCAGTGTCCGCAACCCCTATTTCGCCGCCGTGCTGATGATGACGCTGGTGGTGCTGGGCTTGTTTTCCTGGCAGCGGCTGGCGGTGGAGGAAATGCCGGACATCCGCTTCCCCATCGCCCTGGTGTCCACCGACTATCCGGGCGCCTCGCCGGAAGTGGTGGAAAGCGAAATCTCCAAGCCGGTGGAAGAGGCGGTCAACACCATCAACGGCATCAAGGAAATCCGCTCCTATTCCATGGAAGGCAATTCCACCGTGGTGGTGGAGTTCGAGCTGTCGGTGGATCCGGTGTCGGCGGTGCAGAACGTGCGGGACAAGATAGGCGCCATCCAGGGCCAGTTCCGCCGCGAGATCTCCGCGCCCACCGTGTCCCAGGTGGACCCCAACGACAACCCCATGCTGACCCTGGTGCTGACCTCGGACCAGACCCGGCCGCGCGAACTGACCACCTGGGTGGACAAGGTGTTGAAAAAGCGGCTGCAGATGGTGGCCGGCGTCGGCGACGTCAAGCTGATCGGCGGCGTGCGCCGCGAGATCCGCGTCGACGTGGACCCGGTGCGGCTGGAGGCCTCCGGCCTGTCCCTGCAGGACGTGGCCGACGCGCTGCGCGCCGCCAACCAGGATTTCCCCGCCGGCTCGGTATCGGCGGTCAGCAAGGAGTGGGCGATCCGCGTTGCCGGTAAATTGAAATCCGCCGACGACTTCTCGCAACTGGCGGTGGGCTACCGCAACGGCGCACCCATCCGGCTTGAGGACATCGCCACCGTGGCCGACACCGAGGCCGAGCAGTCCAGCATCTCGCTGATAGACGGCCGGCCCGGCGTGTCGCTGGACTTGCGCGCCGCGCGCGGCGCCAACGTGGTGGAAGTGGCCGAGGGCGTCAAGGCCAGGGTGGCGGAGCTGAAGAACCAGATGCCGGCCGGGGTTCAGGTGCGCTACACCTACGACACCGCCGAGGACGTGAAGAAGTCGCTGAACAACGTCGAATCCACGCTGCTGGAAGGCGCCGGCCTGACCGTGCTGATCGTCTTCCTGTTCCTGGGCAGCTGGCGCAGCACCGTGATCACCGGCCTGACCCTGCCGGTGTCCCTGATCGGCACCTTGTTCGCCATCCAGATGTTCGGCTTCACCCTGAACATGCTGACCCTGCTGGCCCTGTCGCTGTCCATCGGCCTCTTGATCGACGACGCCATCGTGGTGCGCGAAAACATCGTGCGCCACGCCGGCCTGGGCAAGAGCCATTATCAGGCCGCGCTGGACGGCACCAATGAAATCGGCCTGGCGGTGCTGGCCACCACGCTGACCGTGGTGGCGGTGTTCCTGCCGGTGGGCTTCATGGGCGGCATCATCGGCAAGTTCTTCCACCAGTTCGGCCTGACCGTGGCGGTGGCGGTGCTGATCTCCATGCTGGTCAGTTTCACGCTGGACCCGATGCTGTCCTCCATCTGGCACGATCCGCACCACCACGGCGACAAGCATCTCGGCCCGCTGGGGCGGATGCTGGACGCCTTCGAAAGCTCGCTGGACCGGTTGTCGGAGCGTTACGTCGGCGTGATCCGCTGGGCGCTGGCCCACCGCAAGACCGTGCTGGGCACGGCCTTGCTGCTGACCGTCGCCAGCTTCGCGCTGGTGCCGGGCATCGGCGGCGAGTTCATCCCGGAGCGCGACAGCGGCAAATTCACCATCAGCTACCAGACCGCGCCCGGATCGGCGCTGGAATACACCGCCACCAAGGGCCATGAACTGGCGGCGGCGGTGAAGGGCATTCCCGAAATCAAGTCGATCTCGATGAATGTGGGCGAGGGCAATTTCGGCGCCGGCAAGAACGACGGCTCGGTGACGGTGGACATCGGCGACAAGAACAGCCGCCAGCGCACCCTGGGCCAGGTGATCGCCGACGCGCGCGCGCGGGTGCTGCCGGTGGCCGGCGTCACCATCAAATCCGTGGCCAACGAGCAGCAGCAGGGCAAGCCTGTCAAGGTGGGCTTGCGCGGCAGCGACCTGCGCGAACTGAGCGCGGTGTCCGAAGACCTGATGCGCCGGCTGGGCAAGATCCACGGCGTGCGCGACATCGAATCCAACCTCAGCGAAGGCGACCCGGCGCTGAACCTGGTGCTCAAGCGCGACGCCGCCACCAGTCTGGGCGTGGACCTGGCCCGCGTGGGCAAGACTCTGTCCATCCTGTTGGCCGGCAACGCGGTCACCACTTGGGAAGCGCCGGACGGCGAAAACTACGACGTCAAGCTGCGGGTGCCCAAGTCCGAGCGCCGTCAGGAGCTGCTGGACGCGCTGACCGTGGCCGGGCGGCCGGATGCGCACGGCGCGGCCAATATGATCCCGCTGTCCTCGCTGATAGAGACCCGGCAGGGCATCAGCCCGCGCCAGATCAAGCGCGTCAACATGATGCGCGAGATCACCATCCTGGCCAATATCGAAGGCCGCGACGCCGGCACCGTCTCCGCCGAGGTGCATCAATTGGTGGAAGGCCTGAAGCTGCCGCCGGGCGTGATGCTGGTGCAGGGCGGCCAGCAAAAGGACATGCAGGAATCGCTGGGCTACGCGGTGCAGGCTTTGGCGCTGGGGGTGATCTTCATCTATCTGATCCTGGCCGCGCAGTTCCGCAGCTTCACGCTGCCGGTGACCATCATGATGGCCTTGCCGCTGGCCTTCGTCGGCGTGTTCTGTTCGCTATATCTGTTTGGCTCCACGCTGAATATGTTCTCGGTGATCGGCATCATCATGCTGATGGGCCTGGCCGCCAAGAACGGCATCCTGCTGGTGGACTTCGTCAACCAGGCGCGGCGCGAAGGCATGGAGCGCAACCAGGCCATCGTCGAGGCCGGCCGGGTGCGGCTGCGCCCCATCATGATGACCAGCCTGGCGATGATCTTCGGCATGCTGCCCTTGGCGCTGGGCACCGGCGACGGTTCGGAGAGCAACCGGCCGATGGCGCACGCCATCATCGGCGGCTTGCTGACCTCCACCGTGCTGACCCTGATCGTGGTGCCGGTGGTCTACACCTATCTGGACGGCCTGCGCAGCCGGGTACGCCGCCTGTTGGGCGGCAAGCCGGCGCACCAGCCGGCGGCCGAACATTGAAACGAAAAGAGCCTGCGTTTGCGCAGGCTCTTTCTTTTGGCGAGGACGGTGTTTAATTTTTAGGGGGCGCCACGCAGTCATTGCCCTCAAAGCTCACCGACTGAATGGTATGGGTTTTGGGATCGGCGACGAAGTTGGTGGTGCAGCGGTAATACACCGAGCCGCCGCCGCTGAAGCCCCAGGGGTAGTTGTAGAAACCGCCCTGATAGGGCATTTCCTGGCTGTAGGCGCTGCGGTAGGTGTAGAGCTGATTGCCGTTGGGCATAGTCAGCTGGCTGGTGGGCGCGCCCCATTGCGCCAGCATCTCGTTGACGTCGCGGCCTTGCCAGCCGTAGACCTTTTGCGCGTAACCCGCCTGGGTGGCGCAGCCGGTCAGCAGGCTGGCGGCCAGCAGGGACAGCGCTAGCGTTGTTTTCATGAGGCGCTCCTGAGCAATGTGCCAGGCGGGGGGAGACGGCGTCCGCCTGAGGTGGTTTGAAGGGATACTTTTACGATGGCGTCGCCGCCGCCGCTTGTCAACAAGCAGCGCCGGCGCACCTTGTTCATGAGTGTTAAGAACCTGTTTACGATCTGCCGCGCGTCGGCGGGATGGATAGAAATGGGCGTTGAAACCAAGCTCAAAATGCTCATGTACCACGTGTACATTCCGCTTTTTCGCTCGTTTTCGCCTTGTCTCGCCTTAGCTCGCGAGATCGTAAACACGTTCTAAGAGCCGCTAGAACGGCGACATAATAAGCGGGCCGGCGCAAGACGCCAGGCCGAAGCGACAACAAAGGAGAAAATCATGAGCCTGAAGCGATGCGCGCTGCTGGCGCTGATGGCGTGGGGAGGAATGTCGGCGCAGGCCGCCGACATGAACAAGGTGCTGCATGTGGCCTTCAACGCGCCGGAGACCGGTTTCGACCCGTCCAAGACCTCGGACATCTACTCCGGCGCCATCATCGAACACATCTTCGACCCGCTGCTGACCTTCGACTACCTGGCGCGGCCGGTCAAGGTGGTGCCCAATGTCGCCACCGCCATGCCGACGGTCAGCGCCGACGCCAAAACCTACACCTTCACCCTGAAAAAAGGCGTGTACTTCGCGCCGGACCCGGCCTTCAAGGGCAAGAAGCGCGAGCTGACGGCGGAAGACTACGTTTACGCCTTCAAGCGGCTGATCGATCCGGCGGTCGCCTCGCCGATCAGCGATCTGGTGGCCGGCAAATTCGTCGGCCTGGACGCCTGGGCCAAGCCCGCCGGCGGCAAGATCAACTACGACGCGCCGGTGGCCGGCGTGCGCGCGCTGGACCGCTATACCCTGCAACTGAAGCTGACCCAGCCGTACCCGGCGCTGAAATACATCCTGGCCGCGCCCTTTGTGCAAGGCCAGGCGCGCGAGGCGGTGGAGGCTTACGGCAGCAACACCAACGCCCACCCGGTGGGCACCGGTCCCTATATGCTGGCCAAATGGCAGCCGGGCACCCACATCTCGCTGGTGGCCAACCCCCATTTCCGTAAGCAGACTTTCAACTACCCGCCGGGCGACAATCCGGAAGACCAGCGCGTCGCCCGCGAGATGAACGGCAAAAGCTACCCGCAGATCGGCCGCATCGAAGTGTCGGTGATCCAGGAGGAACAGCCCACCTGGCTGGCGTTCAAGAGCGCGGAGCTGGACCTGGTGGGCATTCCCCAGCCCTTGATCCGGCAGCTGCTGCGCATGGACCCGGGCAATCCGTGGCGGGCGGAACTGAAGCCGGATCTCCAGCGCCAGGGCGTCCGCTTGCTGCGCAGCCTGGACGAGGAAATCACCTTCTACGCCTTCGGCATGAAAGACCCGGTGGTGGGCGGCTACGGCAAGGACAAGATCGCGCTGCGCCGCGCCATCACCATGGCCTTCAACACCGACGAAACCATACGCGACATCCGCCGCAACCAGGCGGTCAAGGTCCAGTACGTGGTGCCGCCCAATGTGGCCGGCCACAATCCGGATTTCCGCGGCGCCTTCCCCTACAACCCGGCGCTGGCCAATGCCTTGCTGGACCGCTTCGGCTACAAAAAGGGCGCGGACGGCTACCGCCGCCAGCCAAACGGCGCGCCGATGGTGGTGGACTTCCTGACCGGCCCCACCGCCATCGACAAGCAATGGAACGAGTACTGGCAGAAAGCCTTCGATCTGATCAAGGTGCGCGTGGACTTCCGCGTGATGCAGTGGAACGAACAGATCAAGGCGCAGCGCGAATGCAAGTTCGGCATGAACGGCGCGGCCTGGATCGCGGACTTCCCGGACGGCGAAAACTTCGTCCAGCTGCTGTACGGCCCCAATACCGGCGGCGTCAACTACGCCTGCTACCAGTCCGCGCGCTATGACCGGCTGTACGAGCAATCCCGCAATCTGGAGGACGGCCCGGAACGCAACCGGCTGTACGACGCGATGAACAAGATCGTGATGGCGGACACGCCCTGGGCCTTCAGCGACACCCGTTTCCGCAACACGCTGATCCAGCCCTGGGTGCGCGGCGCCAAGCTGCATCCCAACTACAACTACATCTGGCGTTTCCTGGACGTGCAGAAGTAAGCGGCAGGCGAGGAGAACATCATGTCCGCTTTTATCATCCGTCGCATCCTGCAGATGATCCCAACCCTGTTTGGCGTCATGCTGCTGGTTTTCACCCTGTTCACCCTGGTGGGCGGCGATCCGTCGCTGGTGCTGGCCGGCAAGCACCTGACGCCGGACGTGCTGGCCAATATCCGCGCCCAGCTGGGCCTGGACCAGAGCCTGCCGCAGCAGTTCTGGATCTTCGTCAAACAGGTGCTGACGCTGGACTTCGGCACCTCCTGGTCCACCCAGCAGCCGGTGGCCGACATCATCGGCAGCCGCGTCGGCCCGTCCTTGACGCTGACCGGCGCCATGCTGGTGGTGGACCTGCTGATCGCCATCCCGCTGGCGGCGCTGGTCGCTTATTTCCGCGGCGGCCTGACCGACCACATCGTCACCATCGCCTGCACCGTGGCCATGTCGGTCAGCGCGCTGGTCTACATCATCGCCGGCCAGTATTTCCTGGCCTTCAAAATGGGCTGGTTCCCGGTGCGCGGCTGGGGGGATGCCTTCTGGGTCAATCTCTTCGTCTACGTGCCGCTGCCGCTGCTGATGGGCCTGATGGTGTCCTTGGGGCCGGACATCCGCTTCTACCGCAGCTTCTTCGTTGAGGAAATCGGCCAGGACTACGTGCGCACCGCGCGCGCCAAGGGCCTGTCCGAACGCGCGGTGATGCTCAAGCACGTGCTGCGCAACGCGCTGATCCCGGTGGTGACCAGCGTGATGATGTCGCTGCCTTATATGTTGATCGGCGCGCTGGTGCTGGAAAGCTTCTTCGGCATTCCCGGCATGGGCAACGAGGTGGTGATGGCGGTGAACAAGAGCGATTTCCCGGTGATCAAGGCCATCACCATCTATATCGCCATCGCCACCATGGTGTTCAATCTGCTGGGCGATCTGGTCTACAAGCTGATCGACCCGCGCGTGCAGCTCAAGTGAGAGAGGGCTGGAAATGACGACATTGCATAATGGCGCCGGCGCCGCGCCGGCCGCCCCGTCGCGCGGTTTGTGGGCGCTGGGCTGGCAAAGGCTGAAACGCAAGAAAGTGGGCTTTGTTTCGCTGTGGATCGTGGCGGTCTACCTGCTGCTGGCCGTCGGCGGCTGGTTCAATCTGGTGGGCGGCGGCTGGACCGACGAAATCGCCGTGCCCTACGCGCCGCCCAGCTGGGTGCAGGCCTCCGCCGACGACGTGTTGCCGCCGGAGCCGGCCAAGCCCGCCCAGGCGTCCGCCCCCATCGTCACCATGACGCCGGAGGAAGACCCGATAGGCCAGGAGCTGCAACAGGCGCGGCAGCACGCGGGCGAATACGCGCAGGCCGCGCCGGCCAAGCGCGCCACCTTGCCCTTCGGCGCGGATCTGCGCGGCCGCGACGTGATAGAGAAAACCCTGAAAGGCACCTCCACCTCCATCTTCGTCGGCGTGTTCGGCGCGGTGTCGGCCTTGCTGGTGGGCTGCGCGCTGGGCGCGGCGGCCGGCTATTTCGGCGGCAGGGTGGACGACGCGCTGGGCTGGTTTTACAGCGTGTTCACCTCGGTGCCGGACATGCTGTTGCTGTTGTCCTTCGCCGCCGTCTCCGGCCGCGGCATCACCACCATCGTCGCGGTGATGGCGCTGACCAGCTGGACCGGCACTTTCCGCCTGGTGCGCGCGGAATACCTGAAGCTCAAGGGCCGCGAATACGTGCAGGCGGCGGACGCCATCGGCGCCGGCAACGCCCGCAAGATGTTCGTCCACATCCTGCCCAATATCTCCCATCTGCTGCTGGTGCAGTTTTCCCTGCTCACCGTGGCGCTGATCAAGTACGAAGCCATCCTGTCCTTCCTCGGCTTCGGCGTCGGCGTGCGCCAGGTCAGCCTGGGATCGATGCTGGCGGAAGCGCCCACCGAGCTGATCCAGGGCTATTGGTGGCAAATGCTGGCGGTTACCTTGTCCATGTCGCTGCTGGTCACCGCCTTCAGCCTGTTGGTGGACGCGCTGCGCGACGCGCTGGACCCGCGCGCGGCGGCGAAGTGAGCGGGGAGAACAGACTATGACTCAGAACCAGACCCTGCTGTCGGTGCGCAACCTCAAAGTGGCGTTCCGTCAGGAGAACGGCGGCGATTTCCAGGCGCTCAAGGGCGTCAGCTTCGACATCCCGGCCAAGCGCACCGTCGCCTTGGTGGGCGAATCCGGCTCCGGCAAATCGGTGACCTCCATGGCCATCATGCGCCTGCTGTCGCCGCAACACGCCAGCATCCACCCGGACAGCCAGATCCTGCTGCAAGGGCGGGATCTGCTCAAGGCCGGCGGCGCCGAGATGCGGGCGCTGCGCGGCAAAGACATCGCGATGATCTTCCAGGAGCCGATGAGCTCGCTGAACCCGGTGTTCAGCGTGGGCGAGCAGATCATGGAAGCCTTGCTGCTGCACGCCAAGCTCGGCCGGCGCGCCGCGCGCCGGCGCGCAATCGAACTGTTGCGCGAAGTGGGCCTGCCGGAACCGGAAAGCAAGGTGGACAGCTACCCGCACCAGCTGTCCGGCGGCCAGCAGCAGCGGGTGATGATCGCGATGGCCATCGCCTGCGAACCCAAGCTGCTGATTGCCGACGAACCCACCACCGCGCTGGACGTGACCATCCAGAAGCAGATCCTGCAACTGATCGCGGACCTGCAGAAGAAACACGATATGGCGGTGCTGTTCATCACCCACGATCTGGGCGTGGTGGGCGAGTTCGCCGACGAAGTCATCGTCATGCGTCACGGCGAAATCCGCGAACAGGGCAGCGTGCAGCAAATCTTCGACGCGCCGCAGGACGCCTACACCAAGGCGCTGCTGGCCTGCCGCCCGCACCTGGACCGGCGGCCGCAACGGCTGGCGGTGATCGACGACTTCCTGCAGCCGGGCGGCTATGTGGAACCGCCGCAGCGCGAGCGCGGCTACCGGGACGACGACGAAATCATCCTGGACGTGCGCGGGCTGAGCAAATCCTTCGATGTGCGCGAAGGCTTGTTCGGCAAGCGCCAGTTCCACGCGGTCAAGGACGTGTCCTTCAAACTGGCCAAGGGCAAAACCCTGGGCATCGTCGGCGAATCCGGCTCCGGCAAGACCACCGTCGGGCTAACCCTGGTGCGGCTGCACCAGGCCAGCGGCGGCCAGGCGCTGTTCCACGGCCAGGACCTGCTGGGCATGGACGCCAAGGCCTTCCACGCCTATAAGCGGCGCATCCAGATCATCTTCCAGAACCCCTACGCCTCGCTGAACCCGCGCTTCACCGTGGAGCAGATCCTGAGCGAACCGATGCAGCTGCACGGCATCGGCCGCGACGGCGGCGAACGGCGCAAGCTGGCGCAGGAACTGCTGGACAAGGTGGGGATGCCGGCCGGGGCGCTGCAGAAATACCCGCACGAATTCTCCGGCGGCCAGCGTCAACGCATCGCCATCGCGCGCTGCCTGACCTTGAAGCCGGAAGTGCTGATCTGCGACGAATCGGTGTCGGCGTTGGACGTGTCGGTGCAGGCGCAAGTGCTGAACCTGCTGCAAGACCTGCAGGACGAATACGGCCTGTCCTATCTGTTCATCTCGCACGATCTGGCGGTGGTGAAGCATATCTCCGACCAGGTGATGGTGATGAACAAGGGCGAGGTGGTGGAGCAGGCGGACGCGGACCAGATCTACCGCGAGCCGCGGCAGAGCTATACCCGCAAGCTGTTGGAGTCCATCCCGCAAGGCTGGGTGGGCATGGCGCCGGCCTAAGCGCTGACGGCCATTCACACAAAACCGCCGGGAAACCGGCGGTTTTTTCATGGTTTGGCGGCAGGAACTGAAAAAAACGCGTCGCGGCGGGAATAAAGCGCGCCGTCCGTCCGTATACCCCGTACTGAACGCCGAATGGTCGGCGGTTTCGTCAAGATGGAGCGCCGCGGCGCGCAGGCCTTGAGATGAGGGCCGGTAATCGCCGCGTGTTCTACAACGGGAGGAGTCTGCGATGAAAGCATGGATGGCGGTGGCGCTGACGGCGCTGAGCATGGGCGCGTTGGCCGGGGAGGCGGCGTCGCGGCGCGACGGCGCGCTGGTGGACGCGCAAGGCATGACGCTGTACGTCTTCGACAAGGATGCGGCCGGCAGCGGCCGCAGCGCGTGCAATCAGGCTTGCGCGGCGCTGTGGCCGCCCTTGCTGGCGGCGGCCGAGGACAGCGCGCCGGAGGGTTTCAGCCGGGTCCGCCGCGACGACGGCCAGACGCAGTGGGCGTATCAAGGCAAGCCCTTGTACCGTTTCGCCAAAGACGGCAAGCCGGGCGAGCGCGCCGGCGACGGCTTCAAGGAGGTATGGCATGTGGCGCGTTAAAGCGAGGGCGGCACTGCTGTTGGCGGCGTTGTCGACGCCCTTGGCCTGGGCGCAGGAGCCGGCGGCTTTCGATCCGCAAATCCGCAACAACACCCTGGCGGTCAATCCGGCGGAAACGCTGGCCCTGGCCGGCAACAGCTCCCGCGGCACGCTGCTGGCCTATGACTTGCGCGCCGGCAAGCTGCTGCGCGAACTGCCGGGCTTCGTCACGCCGCGCAATATCGTGTTTTCCCCGGACGGGGAGCGCTTCTACGTCTCCGACAGCAGCAAGGGCGTGGTGGAGCGCTGGCACGCGGGCAGTTGGACGCGGGAAGCCAGCCTGGCCATCGGGCCGGGGGCTTTCGGCACCGCGCTGAACCGGGACGGCAGCCGGCTCTACGTCAATAATCAGGCCGCCGGCAGCCTGACCGTGGTGAACCTGCCGCAATGGAAGGTGGAAAAAGTGCTGACCGGTTTCGCCCAGCCGCGCCAGGGCATCAAGGTATCGCCGGACGGCGGCACCGTGTTCGTCACCAACTTCCTGGGCGACAAGATCACCCTGGTGGACGCGGCCAAGCTGGAGACCCGCGCCGAGGTGGGCGGTTTCGACAAGCTGCGCGCCATCTCCGTCAGCGGCGACGGCCGCAGCGTGTTCGCCGCCAATAGCGGCGCGGATACGCTGTCCTGGGTGGATGTGCCCAGCCGGACCGTGATCAAGACGGTGAAAGTGGGGCAAGAACCTTACGGCGCGGCCTTGCGGCCGGACGGGCGCTTCCTGTATTCCGGCAACCTCAAGAGCCACTCGCTGACCGTGGTGTCCTTGCCGGCGTTCGAAGCGGTGGGGGAAATCACCGGCTTCAGCGGGCCGCGTCAGGCCATCAGCTTCAGCCGGGACAGCGGCAAGGCCTGGGTGTTGAACGAAGATCTGGGCATTGCGGAGGTGGATTTGACGCGTAAGGCCATTGTCCGGGTGCTGGCCCCCGCCGCTGGATGAGCGAGGCCGCCCAACAGCGCTTCCACCGTCTGCTGGTGGATTGCATTCCGCGGCTGAGGCGTTATGCCCGCGCCCTGGTGTTTGATCAGGGCGCGGCGGACGATCTGGTGCAGGACACGCTGGAGCAAGCCTGGCGCAAGTGGCGGCAATGGCGGGAAGACCGCGATTTGCGCCCCTGGCTGTTCGGCATCATGCACCGGCAGCATATCGATGACTTTCGCCGCTACGGCGCCAGGCGGCAGCCGCTGTCGGAGGATATGGCCGAGCTGAAGGTGGACGCGCCGCAGGAGCGCGGCCTGGCGCTGCGCGAGCTGGCGGCCAATCTGGCCCGGCTGCCGGAGGAGCAGTGCGCCGTGTTGCTGCTGCTGGCGCTGGAGGACATGAGCTATCAGCAGATTGCGGCGACCTTGGACATTCCGCTGGGCACGGTGATGTCGCGGCTGAGCCGGGGGCGCGAACGCTTGCGCGGTTTGATGGAGGCGGGCGCCGCGCCGGCCGCCGGAGGAGGAGCATGATGGAAACGGTCACGGAACAGGAATTGCAGGCTTATCTGGACGACGCCTTGCCGCTGGAGCGGCGCGCGGCGGTGGAAGCCTATCTGGACAACCATCCGGAGGCGCGGGAACGGCTGCGGGCTTACCGCCGCTTGCAGGACGATATCGGCGCCTTGTTCGAGCCGGCCTTGCGAGAGCCCGTCCCGCCGCGCCTGCTGGCCGCCGCGCTGCCGCCGCCGGCTCCGTTGCGGCGAGGGTGGCGGGTGCCGTGGTGGCAGGGCGCGGCCGCGTCCGTGCTGATGTTGGCCCTGGGCGGCGGCGGCGGCTGGTTGCTGCGCGGTCAGCTGCAAGCGCCGGCTGCGCAGTGGGTGGCGGCGGCGGACGGCCAGGAGCCTTTGCCGCGCTTGGCGGCGATGGCGCATGTGGTGTACAGCCCGGACGTGAAGCGGCCGGTGGAAATCGACGCCGAGCATCAGGACCAGTTGGTGGCCTGGCTGTCCAAACGGCTGCAAAGCCGGGTCAAGCCGCCGCTGTTGAGCGCGCAAGGCTATGAGTTGATCGGCGGCCGGCTGTTGCCGGGCGAACAAGGGCCGGTGGCCCAGTTCATGTATCACAACGCCGCCGGCCAGCGCATGACCTTGTACGTGGCCACCACCGCCGCGCCGCGCCGCGACGCGGGCTTCCGCTTCGCCAGCCAGGGGCCGGTCAACGTGTTTTATTGGTGGGACGGCCGCTTCGCCTACGCCTTGTCGGCCGGCCTGTCGCGGGATGAGCTGGGGAGGTTGGCGGAGGCGGCGCACGGCCAGTTGCGGACCTCCTGAGCCGCGGGCAAAAAAAACGCCGCCGGGTTTGCCCCGGCGGCGTTGTCTTTTGACGGCTGGCCTAAGCTCAGGCCGCGTCGTTCACCCAGCGGATGGCCTGGGTCGGCGCCACCTTGCTCTCGGTCACGATCTGCAGGGCCAGGCCGCCGCAGGAGGTTTCACGGTACTTGGCGTCCATGTCCTTGCCGGTTTCGTACATGGCGGCGATCACCTTGTCCAGCGACACCTTGGGGCTGCTGACGCGGTGCATGGCCATGCGCGCGGCGTTGATGGCCTTGACCGCGGCGATGGCGTTGCGCTCGATGCAGGGAATCTGCACCTGGCCGCCCACCGGGTCGCAAGTCAGGCCCAGGTTGTGCTCCATGGCGATTTCCGCCGCCATGCACACCTGGGACGGGCTGCCGCCCATCAACTCGGTCAGGCCGGCCGCGGCCATGGAACAAGCCACGCCCACCTCGCCCTGACAGCCCACCTCGGCGCCGGAGATCGACGCGTTCAGCTTGAACAGGCAACCAATGGCGCCGGAAGACAGGAAGAAGCGCAGGCAGCTGTCCTCGTCCAGCGGCTGGATGAAGTGGTTGTAGTAGGCCAGCACCGCCGGCACGATGCCGCAGGCGCCGTTGGTGGGCGCGGTGACCACGCGGCCGCCGGCCGCGTTTTCTTCCGACATCGCCATCGCGTACAT
This sequence comes from Chromobacterium sp. HL1, assembly GCF_057418835.1. Lineage (NCBI taxonomy): Bacteria > Pseudomonadati > Pseudomonadota > Betaproteobacteria > Neisseriales > Chromobacteriaceae > Chromobacterium > Chromobacterium sp. HL1. The sequence continues at coordinate 2,929,094 of NZ_CP162399.1, read as the reverse complement.
ATTGACCCAATCCATCACGCTCATCGGGTCCTTGGCCACTTGCAAGGAGCTGGTCAGCATCCGGTGCAAGGCCGGCGCGCGGCGCGGAATCCGCATCGGGCCGGGCAGATTGCCCTCGGTGCGCATGCCGCGGTCAATGCTGGTCTTCATCACATCCCACACTTTGGCGAAATGCTGCTGAACGTCCTTGACCTCATGGAAGGCTTTTTCGTTTTCCATCACCAGCGCGGAAATGGACAGGCCGGTTTCCTCGCACATATCCATCATCTGCTGCGCGCTGAGGAAGTGATAAGGCACCGGGGTGTCGCTGCAGGAGCTTTGATTGAAATGCTCCTCGTCCACGATGAAGCCGCCGCCGATCGAATAATACGTTTTGGTCAGCACGCACTCGTCGCCGACAAAGGCGTGGATCTGCATGCCGTTTTCGTGCATCGGCAGGTTGGCGGTGTGGAAATCCATGTCGAAGCCCACGCGCTGATGCGTGCGGCCCAGCGTCAGCTGGCGGGTTTTTTCCACATCGGCGATCAGGGCCGGCGTTTGTTCCGGGTCCACGGTGTCCGGCAGATTGCCGGCCAGGCCCAGGATGATGGCGTGGTCGGTGCAATGCCCCTTGCCGGTCAGGGCCAGCGAGCCGTAGCAGTCGACGTGAACATGGGTGACTTGGTTGAAACGGCCGGTTTCCTTGAGCGAGCCCAGGAACTGGTGGCCGGCCTTCATCGGACCGACGGTGTGGGAACTGGAGGGGCCGACGCCGATTTTGTAGATATCAGTCATGCTGAACATGATTGCTTACCTCTTGGCTTGATACTTTGGCTTGATGCTGAGGAGCCCAGCCGGCCGTAACCGGCCGGGCTGTCAGAGAAGGGCGATCAGGCGAACAGATCGTAGAAGATGGCGGAGATGGCGATCAGGCCGATCAGAACCACGAAGACGTTGCTGGCGGCGCCGGAGTATTTCTTCATGGCCGGCACTTTGGCGATGGCGTACATCGGCATCAGGAACAGCAGCATCGCGATCACCGGGCCGCCCAGGGTTTCGATCATGCCCAGGATGCTGGGGTTGAAGGTGGCCACGGCCCAGGTGGTGATGATCATGAACACGGCGGTGAAGCGGTCCAGTTTGGCGGTTTCGATGGATTTGCCGCTCTGGCGCAGTTGCTTGATGATCAGGCCGTTGAAGCCTTCTTTGGCGCCCAGGTAGTGACCCAGGAAGGACTTGCTGATGGCGACGATGGCGATCAGCGGAGCCACCCATTCAATCACCGGGTTGCGGAAGTGGTTGGCGAGGTAAGACAGGATGGAAATGTTCTGCGCTTTAGCAGCGGCCAGGTCGGCCGGGGACAGGCTGAACACGCAGCTGAACACGAAGAACATCACCGACAGCACCATCATGATGTGAGCGCGGATCAGCACGCGGCCGGCGGCCGGTTCAGCGGCGTCGCCATGCAGCTTCTGCTGGTCAACCGAGAAGGACGAAATGATGGGCGAGTGGTTGAAGGAGAACACCATGACCGGGATGGCCAGCCACAGCGTTTTGTAGAACGCGCCGTGGGACAGGGCGTCGCCCAGGCTGCCGGCTTGCTGGATGGCCGAGCTGTTCCATTCCGGAACCAGGTACAGCGCCAGCAGCATCAGGCAGGCGACAAAGGGGTAAACCAGCACGCTCATGGCCTTGACGATCATCTTCTCGCCCAGGCGCACGATGGCCATCAGACCCAGGATCAGGATCAGCGACAGGATGGCGCGCGGCGGAGCGGACACGCCCAGCTGGTTGACCATGAAGGATTGCACGGTGTTGGTGATGGCTACGCTATACACCAACAGAATGGGGTAGATGGCGAAGAAGTAGAGCAGGGTGATCAGCTTGCCCGCGCCCACGCCAAAGTGCTCTTCCACCACCTCGGTGATGTCGGCGCCCGGCTTGGAGCTGGACAGTACGAAACGGGTGAGGCCGCGGTGAGCGAAGAAAGTCAGCGGCAGGGCCAGCAGCGCCATGACGATCAGCGGCCACAGACCGCCAATGCCTGCGTTGATGGGCAGGAACAAGGTGCCGGCGCCAATGGCGGTGCCGTACAGACCCAACATCCAGACGGTATCTTGCTTGGTCCAGGAGGACGAAGCGCCTGATTTGGGCAGGGGGGTGGAAACGGCTTGAGACATGATATTGGCCTTCATTAAAGACAAATGGGGTAATCGTTCTGGCGTGCCGCCCGGCGGCGCGCCGTTTTCATCTCTTGCTAGACTTTTGGTCAGTAGCTGGAACCGCTGATTAGTGATTCACGGCTTCATTGATGTGCATGGTATAGGCAGTTGTACTGCGAGGGTTACACCTTTCAGAACATCAGTTGATTCTAATCAACTTTATTTTGAAGCAAAACGAACATCCGAACAATTGCTATTTGCTGTAGATGTCTTATCAATATCATGACGATTGCTTTGTTTTGGTTTAAAAAACTACAAAATATCTATGTTTATTGAAAAAATGGCTAGAAAGCGCGCATTTTTTGAGAATCTTCCAATTTTCGGATTGCTTTGTTTTCTTGTTGCTTTGCTGATTGTTGCTGAGTGAAATCGAGCGCTTGCTTGAAAAAGCGCATCGACTTTGCGAAATAGTTCGAGGCAGTTGTAGCGGGAAGGAACACGCCAATGGCATGGTTGCCGCTGGCGCGGCGGCACGGGTACTTGGCTGCGGCGAGTGGTTTGCCCATCCGGTTTTTGCTGGGTAACTTGATGAATAAAATGAATTAATTCGGTTTTGACGTCTGGGGGCGGGGATGGGGGAGAGGCGCTGGGCGCCGCCGCTTGCGTCAAGACATTTGCTATATCAGCAGAGCCGAGAGCGGGCGGTGGAGTATCATAATATGAAATCTGAGCAGCCAAATCGTTTTCGAAAACGAACAAAAATATTTCAAAACGAACATTATTTGGTTGGTTTCCAACATGTCGCTAGCGTTCAAACGATCGTTTTTCTATTATCCATATGATTTATATGATGTTTTTCATTGTTTATTATCGCGCTTGCCATCCGCCTAAGAGCCTGTTCAAAGTCTCTCGAGCAAGAACGAGGCAAGGCCTTGCCGCCGAAGAAGCGGAATACGCAAGGGGCGCATGGGCGCTCTGAAGCCGGTTTCAAGGCCTCGCTCTGACCATCCCGCTGACGCGCGGCAGGCGGCGAACCGCCTCTTAAGAGCGCCAAACACGCTCAGGTTTTACGGCTGAAGCAAGGCGCGCCAACGCCGGCGCTACGGGAATCGCTCAAGTCGGCGCACGCGGCACCAGGGTTGCTTGGCCGCGCTAGCGGTTCAAGACCGCGCGATTAGGGGCAAGGCCAGGCGCGGCGGTCTCAAGGGCGGAATGCGCCAGGGACGCATGCGCGTCCTCAAGCCGCGATTGCTGCGCCGCGTCCCGCCTGGCGCGGCGGCTCTTGAATGGCTAGGCAATAGGCTGTCAACGTCTAGCGAGCCGGAGCGAGACAGGGCGGAAACCGCTGAGAAAGCGGGATGCGCGCGCGGTGCGTCCGCATTTCGAAGCGGCGCTCGCCGCGCCGCGTCTTGTAAAGCGCGACAGGCTTTGAACCGGATCTAAGGAGAGCCGGCGGCTGAGCCGCGGCTGAGACGGCAAATCCATTGCCGGGCATGTTGTAAAAAGAAAGGCTTGAGCGAAAGCGTGCCAAGGAAAGGCTTGCGTTTGATAGTTATCAAACAACAATGATGCAATACGAACATAAAATTTTCGTGAATCAACAATCAGGGCAAGCGCAGACGCGGGAACCAATCAAGGATGACAGCCAACCAAGCCAATGCCGGAAGCAGGCCGGGCCGGGCAAAATCCGGCAAAACCTGAAAACGGCATCAGCAGTTGATAGGCATTGCATCAAGATGGACCCGCGGCTGGCGGCGTTGCCCAAGCTCGCGAAATGAAAAACATGAATCACGCCTCCACACTCGCCTACGTCGCGGCAGAAGCCGCCGCCAAACAGACCGTGCTGCGTCAGCACCCCGGCCGCTATCTATTGAGCGCCGGCATGGCCGGCGCGCTGATCGCCGTGGTGCTCAGCGTCAGCCTCAAGCTGGGCCAGGTCTTCTTCGCCGTCGGCTCCCCCGGCTACTACATCGCCGTGGCCGGCTTCTTCGGCGTGGCCCTGGTCAGCATCATCGTCTGCAAGCTGGAGCTGTTCACCAGCAATGTGATGTACTTCAGCGTGGGCGTGCTCAGCGGCGACTGCCGCGTCTGCAACCTGCTGCGCAGCTGGACCCTGGTCTACCTGGGCAATCTGCTGGGCGTGTTGCTGTTTACCGCCGTGTTCGCCGGCGCCGGCGGCATGGGCAGCCTGCCGGCCGACCACCTGCTGTTCAATGTGGCCGCGCACAAAGTGCACGCCGGCGGCTGGGAAATCTTCTGGAAGGGCGCGCTGTGCAACTGGGTGATCTGTCTGGCGGTATGGGTGCCGCTGCGCATGGCCGGCGACGCCGCCAAGATGCTGATGATCCTGCTGCTGGTCTTCGTGTTCTTCTTTTCCGGTTTTGAGCACAGCATCGCCAATATGGCCTTCTTCTCGCTGGCCCTGCTGCACGGCATGCAAGGCCTGGACGCCGCCGCCATCCTGCACAATATGATTCCGGCCACCCTGGGCAATATCGCCGGCGGCGCGCTGGGCGTGGGCCTGGTGGTTTACCTGCTGGAGCGCCACACCCTGCCGGCGCGGCGCGAAGCCGCAAAACCGGCCGCGGCGGCGCTTGGAACGAGTGTTTGATGTTCGTTTTCGAATGTAATGCGCCGGCTACAATGACGGCGTGTTGATGTGGTTTTTCATGGTATTGAAAATAAAGCGTTTTTTAAGAGATTTTGCCGCCGCCTCGGGCGGGGCCGCATGCGCGTTTTAGTCTGCGGCAGTTGATCTTTATCAAACGATTTTTTTCGAAACCGAATGTACAATATGTTCAGTACTCAACATTTACTGATAGTTACTAGGAGGCACACATGGATGCTCTGAATCGTGACGCGACTCAAGCCAACCCCTGGCGCGATTTCACCGGCGGTGAATGGCAAAGCAAGGTGGATGTCCGCAACTTCATCCAGCTGAACTACAAGCCGTTTGAAGGCGACGCCAGCTTCTTGGCGCCCGCTACCGCGCGCACCCAAAAGCTGTGGGACACCCTGAGCGAGTTGCTGAAAGAAGAACGCGCCCGTGGCGTGCTGGACGTAGCCGCTGACCGCGGCAGCTCCATCACCGCGCATGACGCCGGCTACATCGACCAAGCCAGCGAAGTCATCGTCGGCCTGCAAACCGATGCGCCGCTCAAGCGCGCCATCATGCCCAACGGCGGCCTGCGCATGGTTGAGAACGGCCTGGAAGCCTTCGGCTTCAAGCTGGACCCGGTCATCAAGGACGTGTGGACCCACTATCGCAAGAGCCACAACCAGGGCGTGTTCGACACCTACACCCCGGACATCATGGCCGCGCGTAAATCCGGCGTGATCACCGGCCTGCCGGACGCCTACGGCCGCGGCCGCATCATCGGCGACTACCGCCGCGTGGCCCTGTACGGCACCGACTTCCTGCGCGCCGAACGCCAAAAAGTATTCCATGAGCTGGACGACGCCGTTTTCAACGAAGACGTGCTGCGTCTGCGCGAAGAACTGTCCGAACAATTCCGCGCGCTGGACGAACTGAAGCAGATGGCCGCCAAGTACGGCTTCGACATCAGCCGCCCGGCCGTCAACGCCCGCGAAGCGGTGCAGTGGACCTACTTCGCCTACCTGGCCGCCGTGAAAGAACAAAACGGCGCCGCCATGTCCTTCGGCCGCGTCGCCACCTTCCTGGACGTCTACATCGAGCGCGATCTGGCCTCCGGCGCGCTGACTGAAGAACAAGCCCAGGAAATGATCGACGACCTGGTGATCAAGCTGCGCATCGTGCGTTTCCTGCGCACCCCGGAATACGATCAACTGTTCTCCGGCGACCCGACCTGGGTGACCGAATCCATCGGCGGCATGGGCGAAGACGGCCGCACCCTGGTGAGCAAGAGCAGCTTCCGCTTCCTCAACACCCTGTACAACCTGGGCCCGGCGCCGGAACCCAACCTGACCGTGTTGTGGTCCACCCAGCTGCCGCGCGGCTTCAAAGACTTCTGCGCCAAAGTGTCCATCGACACCAGCTCCATCCAGTACGAAAACGACGACCTGATGCGTCCGCACTGGGGCGACGACTACGGCATCGCCTGCTGCGTGTCCGCGATGCGCATCGGCAAGCAAATGCAGTTCTTCGGCGCCCGCGCCAACCTGGCCAAAGCCATGCTCTACGCCATCAACGGCGGCGTGGATGAAAAGTCCGGCGTGCAAGTGGCCAAGGGCTTTGAGCCGATCAAGAGCGACGTGCTGACCTACGACGAACTGATGCCCAAGTTCGACCTGCTGATGGACTGGCTGGCCGCCACTTACGTCAAGGCGCTGAACTGCATCCACTACATGCACGACAAGTACGCCTACGAACGCATTGAAATGGCGCTGCACGACCGCGACATCCTGCGCACCATGGCTTGCGGCATCGCCGGCCTGTCCGTGGCCGCCGACTCCCTGTCCGCCATCAAGCACGCCAAAGTGCACATCATCCGCAACGAAGCGGGCCTGGCGGTGGACTACAAGATCGAAGGCGACTACCCGGCTTACGGCAACAACGACGACCGCGCCGACAGCATCGCGGTATGGCTGACCGAAACCTTCATGGACAAGATCAAGGCCCAGCCGCACTTCTACCGCAACGCGATGCCGACTCAGTCCGTGCTCACCATCACCTCCAACGTGGTGTACGGCAAGAAAACCGGCAACACCCCGTGCGGCCGCCGCGCCGGCGAACCGTTCGCCCCGGGCGCCAACCCGATGAACGGCCGCGACGTGAAAGGCTTTGTCGCCGCAGGCGCATCGGTAGCCAAGCTGCCGTATGAAGCCGCGCTGGACGGCATCAGCTGGACCGCCTCCGCCACCCCGGACGCATTGGGCCATAGCGAAGAAGAACGCGTTGCCAACCTGGCCAACTGCCTGGACGGCTTCTCCGACGCCGGCGGTTTCCACGTCAACGTCAACGTGTTCAAGCGCGAAACCCTGATGGACGCGATGGAACATCCGGAGCTGTACCCGCAACTGACCATCCGCGTGTCCGGTTATGCGGTGAACTTCGTCAAGCTGACGCGCGAGCAACAGCTGGACGTGATCAACCGCACCTTCCACGGCAGCATGTAAGTCCAACGCCGCTGGCCACCGCGACGGCCAGCCGGCACAGCGCCAAGCCTCCCCTAGGGGAGGCTTTTTTTATGCGCGCGGCGAGATCGCCAAAATTGTCTACCATGACAAATGTATGTTTTGGGCATGCGGCCATTGCTTATTCTTGTGCATGGCAATGGCCTGTCTTTGAGCGATATGAGCCAGCAAAGGGAAGGGGAATGGGCAAAAACACCATCTGCCTGTGGTACGACGGCGACGCCGAAGACGCCGCGCGCTTCTACGCCGCCACCTTCCCGGACAGCCGCGTCGGCGCGGTGCTGCGCGCGCCCGGCGATTACCCGGCCGGCCAAGAAGGCGATGCGCTCACCGTGGCATTCACCGTGCTGGGCATTCCCTGTCTGGGTATCAACGGCGGCCCAGCCTTCAAACATAGCGAAGCCTTCTCCTTTCAGGTGGCCACCGAAGACCAGGCCGAAACCGACCGCCTGTGGCAGGCCATCGTCGGCAACGGCGGCCAGGCCAGCGCCTGCGGCTGGTGCAAGGATAAATGGGGCCTGAGCTGGCAAATCACCCCGCGTGTGTTGACCGAGGCGCTGGCCGATCCCGACCGCGCCGCCGCCAAGCGGGTGTTCGACGCGATGATGGAGATGGTGAAGATTGATATTGCCGGGATTGAGAAGGCGAGGAGGGGGTAGTTGTTATTTTTCAGGTGGCTGTTGACGGCCCAAAGTGGCTGATTTCGGGCAGCAACACGCCATCGGCTTACTCCTGAGCCCAATGCTTTTCTTGTTTCAATTGCGTAGAACGTGTTTACGATCTTGCGAGCAAGAGCGAGACAAAGCGAAAACGGCTGAGAAAGCGGAATGTACAAGTGGTACATGAGCATTTCGAAGGCGTACTCATCGTGTAACGTGCCACGCAGCGCAGCAGATCGTAAACAGGTTCTTAGAAGCGTCAGGCGCCTGCTACAGGAAATTTAAAGGGGCCAGATTGCAGTTGTATGCCTTTCGCCGGTCGTTCTTCGAGCAGGACTCACTTCGAATATCCGGCTCGGTCAGTCGAAGCTGGTTATGAAAACCGAGAATAAGCAAGGAGCATGTTGTGGCTATCACCCTCGTTTTGGCTTGCAAACAAAGTGACTTCAACGCACGGCATAGTGGCTCCTGCGAAGGCATTTCCTTTTATTTCTGCATGCGCGCGCTCGACTTGGGTCCGGTGCCGGGACTTGCCGACATGTTGGAACAGCGGAATATCAGTCGGAAGGTTGAGCGCATCATGGCTTTGCAGGACCAGATCTGTGATGGCCTCATGACATCCGGCGCCTATGAAACCGACATTGACAACCAGCCGATCAGCGACCCCAGAGGAGGCAACCTTCCCGGTATTCGCAACCAGGGCAAGGCCATCCAGGCGTTTCATAACCTGTACTCACAGGAGGCGCAGACCCTGGGCTGCAAGTCGATTGGAACCTTGTCTTCCTTCTTCGAGGGAGGCTTCGTCCAGTTGCTGACGCACACCATCGAACTGTTGGTGAGCAGCGGGCGCGGCGCGGCCCTGATCGCCATGCAAAGCACTACGCCCCACTCTGTGGCGCTTGCCTATGACGGTAGCGATCTCTATTTCTTCGATCCCAATTCTGGCGTTCACACATTGACGAACCTCGCCACGGCAGCGACGGAACTGGAGAACCACCTGATGACCTACTATGCCGTCCCCTCCTGCGTTCACGTCAATATGTTCAAGCTGAACCACTGAAACGAACTTCCCAGTGAACGGTTGGGGACAGTTCCATTTGATGGGCAAACTGGCCGCTTGCGGCCCTCCACGAGGGACAGCTAAGGGGCTAAGAGGCCGCAAGCTAAGCAATTATTATTTCAGAAAGCGTCACGCCCCAAACCAAGCCCCGGCCAAAGCCGGGGTTCGTTCTTCCTTATTTCTTCTCTATCCGCCGCACTGAGCGGTTTTCCATACTCTTGCGTTTGATCTGTGCCCGCTGCTGGCGATGCCATTCGTCAACGTCCTCAAACGCGTCCACCTTGCGCGCGGCCTGCGTGAGTATGGCTTACAGATGCTTGAAGAAGCCAGCCCAGTAGCTACGCTGCTCCGGCTTGCGGAAGTGATGTCGCGGCTGAGAAGGCTTTTTTATGAGTGCCTGCTTTGGATCAATGCCGCAAAAAATGCCCATGTGCTATAAAGTGGTCTAATTTATACGTCATTACTTCTGGTCGGGTGGCCGCCGAAGAGCAGGCCGAAACCGACCGTCTGTGGCAGGCCATCGTCGGCAACGGCGGCCAGGCCAGCGCCTGCGGCGGGTGCAAGGATAAGTGGGGCCAAGCTGGCAAATCACGCCACGCGCGTTGACCGAGGTGCTGGCCGATCCGGACCGCGCCGCCGCCAAGCGGGTATTCGACGCGATGATGGGGATGGTGAAGATTGATATTGCGGGGGTTGAGGTTGCGAGGAGCACAGTTTTTACAGGAGATGGTTGTGAATAGGCGGCTCTGGACTTTTCGATTCTTGTAATTTTAGCGAGCAGAGTGTCCATGCCAATAAACGTTGTAGCTGGGTTAAGGTCTTGAGCGGTGATGGCTCTTAGGTCAATGCCTTACATGCTGGGTCCACTATTAAAATTGTATTTGCTGCTCTGAGTGAATAATAAAAAATATGCATTTTAATGCCTTGTAGACATGACTTTGGCTGCTAGTGTTTTGTAAGTGGGTAGCAGATCTTATAAGGAACTCGTATGGCGAAGCCCAGAATATTTATTAGCTCCACCTACTATGATCTCAAATCGATCCGAGCAGATCTTGAGCGCTTCATCAGAGATCATGGCTATGAACCAGTAATGCATGAGCGTGGCCATATCTCATACGGAAAAGAAGATAAGCCTGAAGAGTACGCATATCGAGAAATTGATAACTGCGACATTCTTATCTGTATAATAGGAGGCAAGTTTGGGACCGCTTCGGATAAAACCCCCTATTCTGTTACCCAAGCTGAGCTTAGGACGGCATTTGCCAAGGGTAAACAGGTGTACGTTTTCATCGAGCGGACGGTGCGGGAAGAGTATTCGTTCTACCGTGATAATAAAGCTATTGCAGGTGTAAAATTTCGCGCAGTTGACAATACAAAAGTGTATGAATTTCTAGAGGAGGTATATGCGCTTCCTCAGGGTAATCCGATTTTTTCGTTTGATACATCACAAGACATTGCGATGCTTTTGCAGGAGCAATGGGCTGGGTTGTTTCAACATTTGCTATCCGAGCAAAGTAAGAGGCCTCAAACGGAATTAATTCAAGAGCTTCAACGTAACATTCAAACTATTGGACAATTGGTCCAATACCTTACGGAGACTCGCGAAAAAGGGGATGAGGCGACGAAGGAAATTCTTTTTGCCAACCATCCCATGTTCGAGCAAGTAAAAAAATTACTGACCGTTAAGTATAGAATTTATTTTACTAACTTTAAAGAGTTTACTATCTGGCTTGATTCTGCTCGGTCTTATACTCCAGTAGAGGAAGATAGTTGGGATGATCCGGAGTTTATTGAGTTTGTTCGCTTCTATGATCTGAATGAAAAGGGAAAGCAAGAGCAGCGCCTGCTTAAAGTTAAGCGAGATATTTTTGATGGGAAAGGGGTGCTTAAGCCGTTCACTGCAGATAGATGGGAGTTGTCGTGGGTGAGACTGGAGAAATCTGTTATTTCAAAAGCGGAACCTATCGATGATGAGATTCCTTTTTGATGCGTAATTGATTGAATCTTTGTTTTTTATGAGAGAAATATTATTCAGCAAATGCAATGCTGCAAGATAGTAATGTTGTTCTGTAGTGGGTTAAAGGGTGGGTCTGTGCAGTAGTTTGCTGTGGGCATATAATTTTTTTGGAGGAAAAATGGCATATCGTAACGGAAATTACTCAGCCTTTTATGTTGCAGAGCCTTTTAGTACAAGTGCACTTGGTGCTCATGCTACAAGAGACTTTTGTTACTACAATATGTTGCGGGCATGGAAGGGGAAGGAAGTGCTTTTCCCATTTAATGATTCGCATGATAAAACATATAATGTGCGTGATAATAGCAGCTGGGAAATGACGCTAAAGCCAAGGCTTCGTGAGCGGCTTAGAAATTCAAAAAATATTATACTTTTTCTCAGTTCGAATACGGCAAACTCGAGAGCGCTGCGAGAGGAAATAGATTACGGAATAAATGATCAGGGATTGCCGGTTATTGTTGTGTATCCAGAGTATGATACCAAGCAGAGTCTTCTAGTAAATGGATCGTTGGGGCAGCCAATAAAAAGCCTTTGGGGTAAGCTACCTATATTTAGAGAGTCGATGGGCAAGGTTCCGACGCTTCACATTCCTATGAGAAAGGATGTTATTGAAATGTCTTTAAATGATGCGGATTTTATGGTGGCAACTAAGGTAGCTGCAAATTTCTATTGGTATAATACATGACAAAGGTTGGTCTATTTGATAGAAAGGTGGTTGGGATTTTTCTCAAGATTATCTCCGGAATAAGTGTGGTATTGTCTCTGTTTGTGTTGTTTTTTGAGGTGCCTACAAAATATAAGGCAGCCTGTGGTGGGGTTTTTGTTGTGCTGTTGGTGTTGGTTTACTTGGGCGTTTGGATTTGGTCTAATAAGCTTAATAAGATCAATATTGATATTGAAGGAAGCGATGTTACAATCAAGGTCGGTGATATTTTTTTAGAATCAGGATTGAAAGTTATTGCTTTTAATGAATATTTTGATACGCAGGTTGATAATAAGGTTATTGCGGAAGAGTCGTTGAATGGTGTTTTTATAAAAAGGCATCTTGGGGTGCCAGTTTTAGATCTTGATCAATATATTGAGAGCTATCCTTTTAGCGAAAGCGAAAAGCTCGGGATTGTTGCGGATAGAAAGGTTGGGAAAAGGGTTAGATATCAGATTGGAAGTGTTTGTGTCTACAATGATTTTATGTTGACTGCATTCTCAAAGTTTGATGGTGATAATAAGGCTGTACTTACAATGCCAGAGTACCTAGAGTTTCTGATAAATTTTTGGGATAGAATAAATAATGTGTACGCTCAACAGAGTGTTTCAGTTCCGATATTTGGATCGGGAATTACGCGAATTAAAGGGCATAAGAGTATTGGTGATGAGGATCTGTTGAAAATTATGCTATGGACATTTAGAATTAGTGAGATGAGATTTAAATATCCAGCAAGGCTAACGATTGTGATTCATAAGGCTAAAATTGGAAAAATTAATCTTCTTGATATAAAATCTGCTAGAGATGGAGTGTGAATGTTGTTAGATGTTGTTATTGTATGGTCGTAAGCATTGAAAGCCTCTTAATAAATGCGTTGAGTGAGGTAGCCGGTTGGCAAGCCTTGGTTGCTATTTGTTCGCTTTTCAAGTCGAATGTTAGAGTGGTCTCTACTCACTGCGAGAGCAGTTATATGTCTGCAGGGGGGGTACTATTTTGCGCTGGTCATTATTCTCATCATGAGTGACCTGATTTCTATATTTGAATGATCAGTTCTTGTTGTGTTGCGCACCTTCCCCTAAAGCCCTCTACCAAACCAAACCCCGGCCAAAGCCGGGGTTCGTTCTTCCTTACTTCTTCTCTATCTTCCGCACTGCACGGTTTTCCATATTCTTGCGTTTGATCTGCGCCTGCTGCTGGCGGTGCAGTTCGTCAACATGCTCGAACACGTCCACCTTGCGTGCGGCCAGCGTCAGCATGGCTTCCAGATAGTTGAAGAAGCCCACTCGGTAGCCGCGCTGCTCCGGCTTGCGGAAGTCGATGTCGCGGGTGATGCGCGCCAGCAGGCTTTGGCCGCAATAGCCGGGGTTGTCCTTCAGCCATTGGACGAAGTGCGCGCCGCATTCGCGGCCGTAGGCGCAGTCGGCGGCGTAGTCCGGGTGGGCGGCCGGCATCTGCCAGTAATCGGCTTGCGGCCGTCCTGGGCGTCGGGACACGAAGGGGAGCAGGGTTTCGCGCGCTTCCAGCGAGGCTTGGCGATAGCGGCGGCGAGTGGGAAAGGTTTTCGACATGGTGTTTCTCCTGCGCTGACACAAGATAAACCACCTGCCAGGTATTCAGACGGGAGTTGGCAGGCGCGAGGCAGGATTGGCATTTCCGGTAACAACCAACCGGCGAGCGCGGGGCGCTCCCCCACCACGAGCCTGCCGAATTTGGCGCAGCCATGGAGAAATACGGGCCTATGCGGTAACGCATATGTCCGTTGGTTGTTAATTGCGAGATGCCAATCCCGGTGCCGTGAATAACAGCACCCGGCGATTGTTACCGAGTGGGCCGGCAGGGTCAAGCCAGCGGGGGCGCGAGGGCAGGGGCTGGCAGGAGGATTTGTCCGTAATTTGAATGTCATGATTCTGCTGCGTTGCGGTATACTTCACTGCCCATTTCATCACTTTATTTTTTGAACCTGCTTACGTTCTCGCGAGCAAGAGCGAGACCAGGCGAAACCGGCTGAGGAAGCGGAATGTACTTGTGGTATATGAGCATTCCAAAGCGGTACTCACCGTGTCACTTCTCATGCAGCGCAGCAGATCGCAAACAGGTTCTTAAGACAGGGCATTTCTTATGACCACAGTCTCTCTCCCTCCGGAAGCGGTGGGCAGCGCTTTCTCCCTGGACAAAATGATCGTCGCCCGCGACAAAACCATGGCGGCGGTGCGGCGCATCGCCGCGCAGATCCGCCCCGGCATGACCGAACAGCAGGCCAAGGATTTGGCCAAGGCTGAGCTGGAAAGCATGGGCATGGACCGCATCTGGCACGGCATCATCATCCGCTTTGGCCGCAGCACGCTGAAAATCTTCAAGCAGCAGATCGACCCGGACAATGTGCTGCTGGACGACGATATCTTTTTCATTGACCTGGGCATTGTCTGGGACGGCCACGAGGGCGACGCCGGCGATACCTTCGTGGTCGGCGACAACGCGCGCAAGCAGGCCTGTGCCGAGGCGGCGCGCCAGCTGTGGCAGGAGGTGGCGGACAAGTGGCGGCGCGAGCGCCTGGCCGGCCCGGCCTTGTACCAGTACGCGGCGGAGCGCGCCGAGGCAATGGGCTGGCGGCTGAACCTGGACATCAAGGGCCACCGGGTATCGGACTTTCCGCACGCCATTTACAAGGCCGGCAGCCTGGGCGATTTCGCCCAATGCCCGGACACCGGTTTGTGGATTCTGGAAATCCAGATTGCCGATCCGTCCGGCGAGTTTGGCGCTTTCTATGAAGACCTGTTGGTGATCGAGGGCTGATCCGGGACGGGCGGCGGCGAGCCGCCCGCCAGCTTTGGCGCTTGGCCGGGGTTTGCGTCCGCGACGCGGGCGAATTGAGAACGGCTAACAAAACCCCGCAGAGAATCTGAGGCAAGGCGGTATCGCCGACGCGCAGCAGATTATGAATTGGTTCTTAGAACGTGTTTACGATCTCGCGAGCTAAGGCGAGACAAGGCGTTGCGGCTGAGAAAGCGGAATGTACGCGTGGTACATGAGCATTTCGAAGCTGTTTTCAACGCCGTATCGCCGACGCGCAGCAGATCGTAAACCGGTTCTTACTGCACCACCGACCGCACCTTCCAGGCATTGCCTTCCACCGCGGAGATCGTCACGGGCGCTTGCTTCAGATTGCCCTTGGTGTCGAAGCTGAAGTCGGCGCTGACGCCCTGATAGCGGGTTTGGGCCAGCAGCGGCAGGTATTTGGCCGGTTCCGGCGAGTTGGCGCGCTTCATGGCGTCGGCCACCATCATGACCGCGTCGTAGAAGTGCGGGGCGAACAGGACGACGTTTTGTTGGTAACTGGCCTGGTAGCGCGCTTGAAATGCCTTGCCTGCCGGCCGCGCTTCCAGCGGCCCGCTGGGTACGGCGGAGATGTGGCCAAGCGCATTGGCGCCGGCCAGTTTGATAAAGGTCTCGGTGCTCAGCATGTCGCCGCCCATCAAGGTGGCGCTCATGCCCAGGCGCTTCATCTGGCGCGCCATCGGCGCGGCTTGGGCGTCCGCGCCGCCGTAGAACACGATGTCCGGCTTCTGCGCTTTCAGCACGGTCAGGATGGCGCTGAAATCGGTGGCCTTGTCATGGGTGTATTCACGCTTGATCGGCGGCTTGCCCAGGCTGGTGATGGATTGGATGAATTCGTCGGCAATGCCCTGGCCGTAAGCGGTGCGATCGTCGATGACCGCGATGCGTTGCGCCTTGAGCTGCTGTACCGCATAGCGTCCCAGCGCGCCGCCCACCTGGCTGTCGCTGCCCACCAGACGGAAGGCGGTTTTGTAGCCGGCGGCGGTGTAGGCGGGGTTGGTGGAGACCGACAGCTGCGGGACGCCGGCCTTGGCGTAGATGCGGGAGGCGGGAATGGTCACGCCGGAGTTGAAGTGGCCGATCACTGCTTTGACGCCGGCATCCATCAGGCGTTGAGCAGCTTGCGTGCCGGCTCGCGGGTCCGCCTGGTCGTCTTCGGACCGCAGTTCGAACTTCACTTTTTGGCCGCCGAGGGTGATGGGCTTGGCGTTCAGCTCGTTGATCGCCAGCTTGGCTCCGTTCTCATTGTCCTTGCCGTAGTGGGATTGCGGGCCGGACAAGGGCGAGGAGAAGCCTATTTTCACCACGGTGTCGGCATGGGCGGGGCTGAGGGCGAAGAGGGTCATCGTGCCGCCAAGAGCCAATAGGACGGTCAGGCTGCGAGGATGCTGCTGTTTCATGCGTGTCTCCTTTGCGCTGCTCTGTTTTGATGGCTGGCCGCGCCATCGCCTTGCGCGGCCGGGGGCCGCCACGCAAGCGTTCAATGCAGTAGAAAGCCCCGGCCAATCAAATCGTCAGGCTCCAATGACCAACTGGCTTTGCCGCTGTAGTGGGCGCGCCCGGCCACGCGTACCGTCACCGCGTCATGGCCCGGCAGTTGGGCTTGGCGGGTCACTGTGCCGCTGAACAGCGCTCCGGTCAGGCTTTGAAATTCGCAGGTTTCCCCAGGCGCGACCAGCCCCTTGGCGTGTCGGATGGCCATGCGCGCGGTGACGCCGGAGCCGGTGGGGCTGCGGTCGACTTCGGCGTCGGCAAAGACGCAGACATTGCGGCTGCCGCCATCGGCGGCCCGCTCGCGGCCATCGGTGAGGATGCTGCCGTACAAGAAGCTCAGGTCGTCGGCAATGGGGTGGCGCACCGCGATGGCGTCGCGCACCGCCTGGGTGAGGGCGGAGGCGGCGTCCACCAGCTCGCGCAGGCGGCCATCCAGCGACACGCCCAGCTTTTCAGCGGCGACGACTGCGTAGAAGGCGCCGCCGTAGCCGATATCCACGACCACTTCGCCGATGCCCGGCACGGTGACGGGCAGGTCCAGGGCAAAGGCGAAGGCGGGCACGCTCTCGAATTGCACGGCGCCGGCCTTGCCGTTCTGGATTTCCACCAAGGCTTCCACCAGGCCGCATGGACATTCGATGCCCACCCGCGTCAGCGGCGCCACGGCGGGCACTTTGCCGCTGTCCACCGCAAAGCGGGCCAGGGCGATCACGGCATGCCCGCACATGGTGCTATAGCCTTCGTTGTGGGTGAACAGCACGGCGAGGTCCGCGTTTGGCATGGAGGGCTGCACCAGCACCGCGCCATACATATCGTAATGGCCGCGTGGTTCATGCATGAGCAGGCGGCGCACGGGGTCCAGGCGCTCGCTCATGAAACGGCGTTTGGCCAGGATGTCCGCTCCTTGAATCCTGTCGCCAAGGTTGAGCACGATGCGCACCGGCTCGCCGCCGGTGTGCATTTCCACGGTCTCGATGACAAAATCCGCAGGCAATGGATCCATGTGTTCACTCCTCCTATTTATCACCCTATTTATCACCGGGTGCGTTGGCGCACCGTTCGTTTGGCTAACTGGACGTTGCCGCCCGGCTAACCGGCCTTCCAATGCACCAGCGCGCAGCGCGCCGCCGCCAAATCCCAGGCCGCGGTGCCCACGCTCTTGAACAGCCGCGGGCGCTTGATGTCGTAGCGTCCTGCTATCGCCTCAGCCAAGGACTGCACGGTGTCCCAGTCCACGCCCGCCTGGATCAGGTCTCCGGCTTCATGCCGCGCTCCGACAGGGTCGTCAGAGAACAGCTGGCTGCCGGCGATGGCGGCCGGCCCGATTTCGGCCATGTCCGGACGAAACGCTCCCACTCCCACCAATAGCCGGTTGCTGCGGGCGTCCTCGTGGTAGATCGGCGCTTTGCTGGTGGTCAGTGTGATCACTACGCCGACATCGTCCGCTACGCGGCCGCGGCATGGCCGTAGCGCTAAGGGAAGGGGGGCGTGCCGGCGGCAGAATTCGGCGCTGTCCGCCATTTCCCTGCCATGCACATCCACGCGGATGTCCGGGAACAGGGCGGCAATGGCTTCCAGATGGCCGGAGGCCTGCTTGCCGGTGCCTATCAGCGCGATGGCGGCCTGCCGGCGTACAGGCTGTTGATCGCCAGCATGGAAATGGCGGCGGTGCGCTGAGCGGTCACCGTGGGGCCGTCAAGAATCAGCAGCGGCTGGCCGGTGAGGGCGTCGTACACGCTGACGATGCCATGGATGGTGGGGAGGCCCTGCTTGAGGTTGTCCGGGCACACGTTGACCAGTTTGTGAATGCCGATATCGCTGGCGCTGGCCGGCATGGACAGCAGCACGGCGTCGCCCCGCAAGGGCAGCACCTGTCGCTCCGGGCTGATGATTCGCCCTGCCGTGTATTCGGCGGCGGCAAGGGACAGGGCCTGACAAAGATCGGCAATCGGCAACAAGCTCTTGGTTGCGGAGGCGGGCAGTACGGGGATGGACATGGTGCTCCCTCATCGATAAGTGGCAAAATTCAGACCAAATCCGCGGTTTACCCTTGGGGTTTTTGCCGGAATCCATAAAACTGGTCTTAAAATTACCTTGTTATATCGTTAACTTGTTTTGTAAATTACCAATTTAGAGGCGGCGTCACAAGGGCTTCTGCTGCGGCGGCGGGGGCATGGTCGTAATTGTCACCAATTCACAACAAATTGGTTTTGGGGTAACCAGAATGGATGCCAGTACTCTGGAACAGAGCCACTTTCAGCCGCTTCCCATCTATGAGCAGCTTGCTGAACAGATCCGCAACGGCATTGTTGGAGGGGAGTTTCCTCCTGAGTCGCGGCTGCCCTCGGAAAGAGAGCTCGCCGCCCGTTACCGCGTGAGCCGGCCCGCCGTACGGGAGGCCATTGGCGCTTTGCAGAATCAGCAACTGGTGATGACGCGTCGTGGATCGGGCACCTATGTCTGCCCGGATGCCTTGCAACGGCTGCGGCAAGCCGTGCCCGCAAACGAGCGCGGGCAGGCGGACGACAGTCCGATATCGACGCTGGAAGTTAGGCTGATACTAGAACCGGCCATTGCCCGCATGGCGGCCAGAAAAGGCCAGCGCGATGAAAGGGCGGAGTATTACCTGGCGCAAATGAAGGGGGTCAAAAACATAGACATTCCGGCGCAGCAAGTGCTCTGGAGCGAAAGCGACCGCTTGTTCCACCGGCAACTGGCGGTGATGACAGGCGATGCGCTGATGGTGCGCATCGCGGATGAGGTGGCCAAAGCCATGGCGCAGCCTCTCTGGCAGCGCTTGCGCGATGATGGCATCTATGACGAGGAGCGTATTGGCTTGTACGTTGCGGAACATCAGCTGATTTACGAATCCATCATCATCGGCGATGAGGATGCCGCGGCCTTTTACGTCGAGCAGCATTTGCGAAGGGTAAGGCGGGATATCTCCGGCTAAGCCGCCAGCGCATGGATCCGCATGGCTGAACGGCTCCGGCCCCGCAGGCGCGCCCGTCACTGGACAGGGCTGTTTGCGGGGCCGGAGCCGTTCAGTCGTATCCTGCCGTCAAGGCTTCGCCAGACCGGGCATGGCCAGGCGCTATTCCTCCCGGTGCGCTCCCGGATAACGCACTTCTCCCTCCGGTATGCCGCAGCCCCACAGCGAATAGGGGTCGGCCATTTCATTGACGCCTTCGCCGTAACGATTCTCCGCCGGGAGCAGATGCGCCAGGCAGCAGGCGCCCAGTTCGGTGGCGTAGAGCCCGTGCACTGTGCTGAGCACGCGGTGGCTCATGCTGTGCTGCGAGGGGAAGGCGATGGTTTGTTGCGCTTCCACGCGGCTGTAGTCCGCGCTCATCTTCACTTGCACCACGCCGTTGAGGGCGTTGGCGCTGGCCATGGACGAGGCCAGCAGATACAGCCGCGGCTCCGGGCCGGCGGCGGGCGGAAAGCCCAGGTGGATGAAGCCGGCGCCGGCGGCCGGGGCGGTGGTGAGCTGGAACCAGTCGATGTCGCCGCCGGCCAGCACGCGGCCGAAGCCGCCGTTGCCGCCGGAGGCGTTGCCCAGCAGCGCGAACCACAGATTGCCGTCCGGCCCCGGCACCATGCCCACCGGGGTGTTGCCGTGTTCGGCGGGGATTTCTATGGCGGCCGGCGCGTCGCCGTTGGCCGGGATGCGGTAGAGCTGGCTGGATTGGTCCAGGGTGGCGTACACGTCGCCGCTGTCCGGGTGGAGCTGGACGAAGATGGGCCGCGGCGGGCAGGGATAGAGGGTGGCGTCCGCGGGCATGAGGCTGTTGATGCGCACGATGTGATGGCTGTCCTTGCAGGAGGTCCACAGGATGTCGCCGTCTTCCGCCACCACGTGCGGGCCGCGCGCCGGCGGCGGCAGCGGCACCCGCTTGAGGATTTTTGGCGGCGTGGTGAGGTCAGACGCTATCGGGTCTATCAGCAGCAGCTCGGACTGGAATTGCAGCGTCACCCACAGGCAGCCGGGGTAGGTTTTGGAAACGGTCAGCCCGTGCAGGCCGGAAAACGGGTTGTCGATGACGTGGGACACGGCGGCGCGCGGCTGGCCGCTGTGCGGGTCCACGCGCATTTTGACCAGGGCGCCGGACGGTTGCTGGGAGATCAGCAGCAGGTCCGCCCCGATGGCGGCCACTTCATGGGTTTGGCTGGAGGCGGGCAGCGGATATTCGATCACGCTTTTGAGGGCGAGGCGCAGTGCGTTCATGGCGGTTTACCGAAGGTGTGGAATCCCTTTGGCATAATAGGCGGCGGTCATGACGTTTGCAAAAACGGGGCTTGCCTTGATCCAGCTCAGCCGCGGTCCGGCGCTTGCGGGGCCGGGTTTATGCCCCCGGCGTGTTATGACGATGTTCGAGAACGAGCGGAAATATTGCAGTGCAAGGTAAAACTAACGACTGTTTTAACTAGAACTCCACGTAAATCAAGGGTTTGCCGGGTGGGGGGTGTGGGAGGATGTGGCGTGCGCACATCACAATGTACGCTTTTGACCTGTATCAAACACATATTTTCGTTTTAGAATATAAAATGTGTTCGTAAAATAACATTTGTGTTCGGCTCTGGCGTTTTGGGCTCGCCCCCGTTCGGAACCGCGCACTATGCTTTAAAAGGCGGCCTGTTAAGGGCCGGCCTCTGTCGGCCATAGGAGCACAAACGCATGCCAGATACCCAAACCGCCGTGGACACGGTCCCGCAAGAACACGCCATGTCTCCCGAATCCGTGGTGGGTTACCTGCACTCCACGGAGAGCGGGGCCGGGGTGGATGGGCCTGGCATGCGCTTTGTCTTCTTCACCTCGGGCTGTCAGTTCCGCTGCCTATACTGCCATAACCCGGATACCTGGAAGCTGCACAACGGCCGCCAGGCCACGGTGGAGCAGGCGATGGCGGAGCTGGAGCCGTACGCGCGCTTCTTGAAGTTCGCCGGCGGCGTGACGGTGTCCGGCGGCGAGCCGCTGATGCAGGACGCTTTCGTGGGCGCGCTGTTCCGCGAGGCCAAGCGCCGCTTCGGCCTGCACACGGCGCTGGATACCCAGGGCTTTTTGCACGAGCGGGTGAGCGACGAGTGGTTCGACGCGGTGGACCTGGTGATGCTGGACATCAAGCATTCGGACCCGGAGCGCTATCACGCGCTGACCGGCCAGCCCTTGCAGCCGACGCTGGACTTTGCCCGCCGGCTGCAACGCCTGGGCAAGAAGATG
Organism: Chromobacterium sp. HL1; assembly: GCF_057418835.1. Lineage (NCBI taxonomy): Bacteria > Pseudomonadati > Pseudomonadota > Betaproteobacteria > Neisseriales > Chromobacteriaceae > Chromobacterium > Chromobacterium sp. HL1. The sequence continues at coordinate 2,907,852 of NZ_CP162399.1, read as the reverse complement.
TGGGTGCGTTATGTGCTGGTGCCGGGTTTGACCGACGGCGACGAGGACATCAGCAGGCTGGCGGATTTCGTCGCCGGCCTGGGCAGTGTGGTGGAGCGGGTGGAGGTGTTGCCCTTCCATCAGTTGGGCATGGACAAGTGGCAGAAGCTGGGCATGGAATACCAGTTGGCGGATACGCCGATTCCCACGCCGGAGCAAGTCAAACGTGCCCGCGAGTTGTTTTCCTGTAAAGGCTTGAAGGTGACTTGAACGCCTTCCGGCCGGTGGTTTTTGGCTGGCAGCGTCGCCCGGAGCGGCGCTGCTTGTTTATCGAATTATCTATCATGAATCGCTGATATATTATGACGACATCTTCTGAAATTCTGGTGATCAACTGCGGCAGTTCCTCGCTGAAATTCGCGCTGCTGCCCAAGGGCTCCAGCGAGCCGCTGCTGTCCGGTCTGGCCGAGTGCCTGGGCCTGGCGGATTCGCGCATCATTTTCAAAACCGCGGAAGGCAAGAAGACGGAGTCGCTGAACGGCGGCAGCCACGCCGAGGCGATGGAAGCGCTGACCCGTTTCATGGGCGAGCATGAGTGGCTGGACAGCGTGGTCGCCATCGGCCACCGCATCGTTCACGGCGGCGAGCGCTTCCAGGCGTCCGCGCTGATCACCGACGAAGTGCTGGCCGGCATCGAAGAATGCTGCGCGCTGGCGCCGCTGCACAACCCGGGCCACCTGGTGGGCATCCGCGCCGCGCAGAAAGCCTTCCCCAAGCTGCCGCAGGTGGTGGTGTTCGACACCGCCTTCCATCAGACCATGCCCAAGCCGGCCTATATGTACGCCGTGCCGCAGCGCTTCTACAAAGAATACGGCGTGCGCCGCTACGGCATGCACGGCACCAGCCACCGCTTCATCGCCGGCGAAACCGTGGCCGAGCTGAAGCTGGACCCGGCTAATCACGGCATCCTGATCGCCCACCTGGGCAACGGCGCGTCCGCTTCCGCAGTGAAAAACGGCAAGTGCATGGACACCACCATGGGCATGACCCCGCTGGAAGGCCTGATCATGGGCACCCGTTCCGGCGATATCGACCCGGCCGCGGTGACCTTCATCGCCCGCAAGGAAGGCCTGGATCTGGACGGCATCGACAATCTGCTGAACAAGCAGAGCGGCCTGCTGGGCATTTCCGGCGTGTCCAGCGACTGTCGCGCTCTTGAAGAAGCGGCGGCGGAAGGCAATGTGGACGCGCAACTGGCGCTGGACATGTTCGCCCACCGTCTGGCCCGCCTGCTGGGCGGCCTGGCCACCTCGCTGGACCGCATCGACGCGCTGGTGTTCACCGGCGGCATCGGCGAGAACTCCAGCCTGCTGCGCGAGAAGACCCTGAACCACATGAAGGTGCTGGGCTTCGCCGTGGACGCGGCCGCCAACGAGCGCGCCGTGCGCGGCAACACCGGCGTGATCAGCCAGCCGGGCAGCACCACCGCGCTGGTGATGGCCACCAACGAAGAGTGGATGATCGCCAAGGATACCGCCGACCTGGCCGGTATCTGATAGGACTTCGCGGCGCAAGCCGCGTCCGTATCGCGCGGCCGGCGCTCCGTCGGCCGCCGCCTGATTCTGAACGCCGGGCCGCTTTGCGGCGGCGCGCGCGTCGAAAGTAAAACTCATGACATCGCAACAACCGAAACGAGTGTTTTTCCTGGCTTCCTATGGTTCGGACGCCGGGCTGACCTCCATGACCCTGGGCCTGGTGCACGCGCTGGAGCGCGACGGCATCAAGGTGGGCTTCGTCAAGCCCATCGCGCAGCCCGCCAGCGTGGGCGCAGAGCTGTCCAGCCACTTCGCCCGTCAGCTGTGCAATATCGACGCGCCGGCGTCCATCCCGTTTGCCCGCGCTCAAGCCATGCTGCGCGAAGGCGAGCTGGCCACCTTGATGGAAGACGTGGTGCGCCTGGCGGAACAGGCGCGGGACAATCACGACGTGCTGATCGTTGAAGGCCTGGTGCCGGACAGCGACGCGCAAACCGCCATCCGCCTGAACGCGGAAATGGCCGGCAGCCTGTCCGCGGAACTGTTGCTGGTGCTGTCCGGCGCCGGCCGCGGCGCGCGCGACATCGCCGAATGCGTGCAGCTGGTGCAGCGCCAGTTCGGCGCCGACGGCAACGGCAAACTGGCCGGTCTGCTGCTGAACCGCGGCGCGGAGTGCGGCAATCTGGCCGGCCTGCGCGCGGAGTTGGCGGCGCAGGGCTGCGCCACGCCGCTGCTGGGCTGCGTGCCTTACGACGCCAAGCTGGACGCGCCACGCGTGCTGGACGTGGTCAGCGCGCTGGGTTTGAAGATCGAACACGCCGGCCAGATCGAGCAAGCGCGCATGCGCGAAACCGTGGTGGCGGCCCGCACCGTGGAGAAGATGGCCGAGCGTCTGCTGCCGGGCACCCTGGTGGTGACGCCGGGCGACCGCAGCGACGTGGTGCTGGCCACCTCGCTGGCCATGCTGCGCGGCGTGCCGCTGGCCGGCCTGCTGCTGACCTGCGGCGAACCGGTGTCCGGCAGCATCCTGCCGCTGATCCAGTCCGCGCGCCAAGCCGGCCTGACCATTCTGTCCACCGAGCGCGACACCTATGAGACCAGCACCATGCTGGCCAATCTGGACCGTCACGTGGCGATGGAAGACGCCGAGCGCATGCAGGCGATGATCGACTTCGTGGCCGAGCGCATCGACACCGCGGTGCTGGTGCAGAAGATAGGCGAGCCGCGCGAAGTGCGCCTGCCGCCGCCGGCCTTCCGCCATCGTCTGATCGAGAGCGCGCGCCGCTCGCAAAAGCGCATCGTGCTGCCGGAGGGCGACGAGCCGCGCACCATCCAGGCCGCCGCCATCTGCCACGAGAAGGGCATTGCCCGCTGCGTGCTGATCGGCGAACCGGAGCGCATCCGCCAAGTGGCGGAAGCCCAGGGCGTGACCCTGCCGGCCGATATTGAAATCCTGGCCCCGAAAGAGGCCGCCGGCCGCTATGTGGCGCCGATGATGGAAATGCGCAAGAGCAAGGGCCTGACCGCGCCGCAGGCGGCGGAACAGCTGGAAGACAGCGTGGTGATCGGCACCATGATGCTGGCCCTGAACGAGGTGGACGGCCTGGTGTCCGGCGCGGTGCACACCACCGCCAACACCATCCGTCCGGCGCTGCAGCTGATCAAGACCGCGCCGGGCGCGAGCATCGTGTCCAGCATCTTCTTCATGCTGATGCCGGATCAGGTGCTGGTGTACGGCGACTGCGCGGTGAACCCGGACCCGAATGCGGAGCAGCTGGCGGACATCGCCATCCAGTCCGCGGATTCCGCCAGCGCCTTCGGCCTGAGCCCGCGCGTGGCGATGATCTCTTACTCCACCGGCACTTCCGGCAGCGGTTCGGACGTGGAGAAAGTGCGCGAAGCCACCCGCATCGCCAAGGAAAAGCGCCCGGATCTGATGATTGACGGCCCGATGCAGTACGACGCCGCCAGCGTGGAATCCGTAGGCCGCCAAAAGGCGCCGGACAGCGAAGTGGCCGGCCGCGCCAATGTCTTCGTGTTCCCGGACCTGAACACCGGCAACACCACTTACAAGGCGGTGCAGCGCTCCGCCGGCGTGGTGTCGGTGGGCCCGATGCTGCAAGGCCTGCGCAAGCCGGTCAACGATCTGTCGCGCGGCGCGCTGGTGGACGACATCGTCTACACCATCGCCCTGACCGCGATCCAGGCGGACGCGCAGTAAGCGTCGAGAGCGCTTGATCTGAAAACAGCCCCCGGTGCGAAAGCGCCGGGGGCTGTTGTCTTATGCGGCCTTGTTTAGTTAGTGGCGCTGCGCGGCGATGGGGCGCGTCAGCGCCACCCATTGCTCGGAGGCGGGAGAGCCGGCCAGTTCCACGCCGTTGTCGGCGAAATACACTTTGGAGACCTTGCCGTCGAACAGCTCGGGCTGACGCAGCACGGAGCGGACTTCGGAGTAGGTGATCGGCTCGTAGCTGTGCTGGAAGCGGCGCTGCTGTTCTTGCCAGGGTTTTTGCCGTATCGCTTCAAGGTCCATCTTGCCGCGGCCGGCGTCGTTCCAGGCAAAGGCGATTTCCGCGCCTTGTTGGGCGAAGAATTCCAGGCCCAGTTTGCTGGAGTTGCGGAAGAAGTGCTTGATGAACAGTTCGGACAGGTCCAGCAGGTCGCGCTGTTCCAGCGTGCGCTTGCCGAGCGCGGCGGCGACGTCGTCGGCGTTTTTGCAGCCGCAGGCGTGCACCAGATAGAGCAAGGTGTTGACCGTGGTTTCCGTGCGGCAGCCGCCGCTGGTGTTCTTCAGCACAAAGCGGGTGGCCACGGCGGAGCGCTCCGCCGGCGGCACGTCGGCCAGCAGCGCGTTGAGCCGGACAAACGGGTCCAGCCGCGTGTGATGGGCGCCCAGGTAATCGGCCCAGGCCTGGAGGATGGGGGCGGCCGGCTGCGGCGCGCGCTTGACCAGCTTGCCGGCGGCGGCGTCGCTGATGTGGCGGCTGAATTCCTGGATCAGCTTGCGAGGCGAGATGCTATACATGGCGTCGTCGCGGCTGTAATGGACGATGTTCAGCTGCTTATTGTAATTGGCGATGGTGGCGACGTTTTGCATGTCCAGTTCGCCGCGCACGAAACGGGACAGCTGCATTTGCGCGTGACTCAGACCGTACAGCGCCACCGCTTGGTCCTGACGCGCAGGGGAGGCGTTGACCTCGCCGTTGGCCACCCGGAACAACAGCGACTGGAAACGGGCTTGTTGCGGAACGGGTCCTTGCGTGGTTTGCGGGCGGTCCGGCGCGGCGGCGCAGCGATTCGAGGCGCTGGCCAGCTGTCGGCCCAGGCCCAGTTGTGGCTGAGCGGCGGCGGCGCGGGCAGTCGGCAAGGCCGCGGGAGCGGCGAGGGGGCGAGTGGCGCTGTGGGCGGTGATGTTTGGCATGGGGTGGGCTTTCAAGTGGAAGACATGGAGTGATTCGACCCCGCTACTGTCGTCAAAAAGCCGGAGGGCGGCTTGCAGAATTCACTCAGCGCGCCACCCGAGGCGATGGGCGCGAGTTTGCCCGGCGTTGCCGTTTTTTTGCCGAAAATCAATGCAGATGGGATTGTGTTATAATCAAGGCGAGGTTGAACTTCCGATAAACACTTAATTAGAAAGGGAACCTGCTTATGCTGAGCCTGTTTTTGATTACTGTTTTTCTGATTATCAGTCTGGTCCATTGCTATTGGGCGCTGGGCGGCACCGTGGGCATGGGCGCCGCCGTGCCCGAGGTGGACGGCAAGCCCTTGTTCCAGCCCACCCGCGGCGGCACGTTCGCCGTGGCCGGCGTGTTGGCCTTGTCGGCGCTGGCGGTTGCGCTGCATGGCCATCTGACGCGCTTCTGGCAAATGGAGACCGTGCGCTGGGGCTTGCTGGCGCTGGCGGCGGCGTTGCTGCTGCGCGGCATCGGCGAATTTCGCTACGTCGGCTTGTTCAAGAGCGTGCGCGACAGCCGCTTCGCCCGCAACGACACCCGTTTCTATTCTCCCTTGTGTTTGTTGCTGGGCAGTTTGTTGCTGATCCTCGCCTGGTAACGCTCCTGAAAGCGGGCGGCTAGCCGCCCGCTGTTCTCGTTGGAATCTGTTTACGATCTGCTGCGCGTCGTGAGACGTGACACGGCGAGTACCGCTTCGAAATGCTCATATACCGTGTGTGCACTCCGTTTTTTCAGCTGTTTTCGCCTTGTCTCGCCTTAGCTCGCGAGATCGTAAACACGTTCTTAGCGCTTCTTGTTCTGCGCGTAAATCAATTGCGCTTTCCAATCCTGCCGCTGCGGCTGGCGCGCGATGCCGACGCGGAAGCGTTCGCGCGGGCCGACGCCGGGCTGCCATAGATAGAGCTGGCCATCGTGAGCGCCGCCGTTCCAGGCGGTCAGATAGTAATCGCTCTGCCGCGCCCAATCCTTGAAACTGACGATGTCGCCGTCCCGCAGGCAGCCGTCCGGCCGGTCCTGAATCTGCAGCCGCAGTTCCGTGGAGGCGTTGAGCGGGCCTTGCTTGGTGTAGTAGGCGTATTGATTGGCGTCCAGGCCGCCCCACCAGGTCCAGAACCAGCCGGGGCGGTCGGCGCGCTCCACCCGCAGATAGTCGCCTGAGCGCAGGCAGCCGTTGTCGCGCATGGCGAAGTTGTTGGACAGATTGAAGCGGGCGGCGGGGCCGTTGCCGGGGCCGGTCTTCAGCCAGCCGTCGTTGGCGGCGGCGCTTTGCAGCCATTGGCCGTTGCCCAGGTTTTGCAGGCTTACCTGGCGGTAGCTGCCGGCCTGGTCGGTATAGGATTGCGTGGGCGTGGCGGCGTCGGCCCAGGCGAAGGCCTGCACCGGGTAGTGGTCGCTGTAGTCGGTGTAGGCGTAAGTGTGCTTGCCGACGGATTGCACCGTCCACTGCGGGGACGGCGCGTCCAGCGCCAGATTGTGCCAGGCGGACGGCTGGCGGTGGGCTTTCAGCGTCAGGATGTAGTCCAGGTATTCCGGGACGTCGCCGCCGCGCGCGCCGTAGCGCTCCAGCGCCAGGCCGTTGCGCGCGGTGTCGAAGCTGTCGGCGACGCCGGCGTAGCGCGGCTCGCTGGCTTGCAGGATGTCCAGCATCGCGCGGTATTCCGCCGGCTTGCGGCGGTCCACGTTCATGTCGCCGGCAATCAGCACCATTTCGTCCTTGGGCAGTTGCCGCGCGCGCAGCCAGTCGGCGATTTCGCGCAGCTGGGCCTGGCGCACCGCGGCGTGGTCCTTGCAGCCGCTGTCTTCCGACTGCAGGTGGGCGCCCAGCACGTGATAGTAGCGGCCGCCCGCTTGCAGCTTGGCGTAGGCGAAGCCCTTGAGCGCGTATTGTTCCCAGCTGCAGCCGGCGGTGCGGAACAGGTATTGCCGTTTTTCCACAATCGGCCAGCGGCTGACGATGGCGACGCCGCCGTCTTCCGGCTTGGAGCCGTTCCAGCCTTCGGTGCCGTCCCAGCCGCTCTGGCTGCGGCCTATCACCGGGGTCTGGTGCGGGAAGCGGGCTTTCAGGCCTTGCAGCAGCGCTTCGGAGCTGCTGTTGTCCTGCAGTTCCTGAAACACCGCCACGTCCTGGTTTTGCAGGATGGGGGCGGCGGCGATCAGCCGGGCGCGCTGTTCCTGGCCGTAATTGGGATAGAGCGACTGCGGCAGCAGCATCGCGTTCCAGGTGGTCAGCCTGAGGTCGTCGGGATAGGCGGCGAGGGCGGGGGCGGCCAGCAGCGCGGCGCACAGTGCCAGGCAAGCTTTCATCATGTCTCCGAGGGGTGAGGGAGCGCAAAGCTTGAATGGCCTTGTTTGCAGAATTGCTATGTCATTTAAATTTGATCTGGCGTAGAATGAGCGCCTGCGCCGCCAGGCTTGCGCGGTTTGAATCTCTTCAGTGTTGTCCCGATAGGAGCGCGCCGGAATGAAGCTGTAATGCCCGTCACTCGTTTGCCCAGCCAGGGCCGTTTGCCGCATTGCCGTTTCGTTTGGTCTTCCGCTTCGTCTTTGCCCCTTCGCGGGGGCTGTCCATTTCGCTATGGATGCGGTTTTGGCTGGGTGTCCCCAATTTTCTGAATGGAATAGGACTCCCCATGTCGGAACACGTTTCTCTCGATATTTTTTCGCATAATCAGGCCGCCTGGGACCGCCAGGCCGAGCAGGCCGGTCCGTGGTCGCAGCCGGTGGACGCCGCCGCCGTCGCCGCCGCGCGCGCGGGCGATCACCGGGCGCGGCTGACGCCGGGGCCGTTGCCGGCCGGCTGGCTGGATCAGGTGGCCGGCTGGCGCATTCTGTGTCTGGCCAGCGGCGGCGGCCAGCAGGGTCCGCTCTTGGCGGCGGCCGGCGCCGAGGTCACGGTATTGGACGCCTCCGAGCAGCAGTTGGAGCGCGACCGCCTGGTGGCGCGGCGCGAAGGGCTGAGCCTGGCGACGGAGCTGGGCGATATGCGCGAGCTGTCCCGTTTCGCCGACGCCAGCTTCGATTGCGTATTCCACCCGATTTCCAATCTTTACGTGCCGGACGTGCGTCCGGTGTGGCGCGAGTGCTTCAGGGTGCTGCGTCCGGGCGGCCGCCTGCTCAGCAGTTTTTTCAATCCGGCGGCCTTCATCGGCGACCGCGATCCGGAATACGCGCGCCAGGGCCTGATCCGGCCGCGCTATCCGGCGCCGTATTCCGATCTGCGGGATCTGGCGCCGGAGGCGTTGGCGGCCAAGCGGGCCGGCGGCGAGGCGCTGGTCTTCGGCCACAGCCTGGCGGAGCAGATAGGCGGCCAGCTGGAGGCCGGCTTCTTGCTGGCGGGGTTTCACGAGGAGATGCAGCCGACGCCGCGCTTTGTCATCGACGGCTATCTGCCGGCCTTCATCGCCACCTGGGCGTGCAAGCCGGGAGCCGGCGGCTTGCCGTCATAGCGGCCGCGCCGGCCGGCCGCGTCAGCGGGCGGGATGCAGCCGGCTGTTCAGATAGCGTTCGCCGCGCCGGCGCAGCGGCGACGGCGCCAGTTTCAGCCATTGGTTGAAGTGCAGGCCCAGCAAGGTGTTGTTGCCGGCTTTTTCCTGCAGGGCGATGGCCAGGTTGTCGTAGACCGGGTCTTCGTCGTGGAGGTCGTCGGCGCCGGCTTGGCAGAAGCTGTCGGCGTCCGCGCTCCAGCGGCAGTCCGCGCCCAGGCGCAGGCCGTAGCCGCGGGGCAGGCCGGAGGCGAGCAGGCGCGCGTATTGGCGTTCGAAGCCGTCGGGGTCGAACAGATAGCTGTCGCAGTGCAGCCAGCGGCCGTCCAGCCGCGCTTGCACCAGGCCGTGGAACAGGTGTTCCGGCAGGCAGAGGTAGATCGGGGCCGGCACCGCGTGGCGCAGCACGCGCTTGTCCAACCGCACGAAGCGCAGCCGCGCCGGAATGCCGGCGGTGGTCAGCAGCGCGCGCAGCAGGTCGCCCTGGGCGTTGCAATGGCCGCGGCCCAGCGCCAGCGTGCGTTCCGGCGTGACGGTTTCAAACTGGCTGGTGAAGCCGAAGCGCACGCGGTCGCGCACGAAGTCGTGCAGCGCGCGGCAGTAGTCGCGGTCGTTGTCCGGGGAGGCGTCGCTTTGCACCTGGCGCAGGACTTGGCTCAGGCTCAGCCCGGCGCAGGGCGCTGGGCGGACGGGGTCGGGCTGGGGGCTTGGGTGCATGGAATGCTCTGGCGGCAAGTGTTAAGCATATTGAATATTCTGAGCCGGGGATTGTCAATGCACAGTTTGATGACGGTGGGGCGGAAAAGCCGCCGGCCCGGAACAGGGGCCGGCGGCGAGCGGTCCGCGCCTTAAGAAGCGGTTCAAAGTCCGCAGCGCATTGTGAAGCGTTGCACGGCGAGTACCACTTCGAAACGCGCGTCTACCGTGTGCGCGCTCCGCTTTCTCAGCGGTTTTCGCCTTGTCTCAGCTTGGCTCGCGAAACGGTGAACACGCTCTAAGCGCCGATCAAACGTGCAGCAGCAGGAAGCGCCGCTCCCACGGGCTGATCACGTCGAAGTATTCGCGGTACTCGGCTTCCTTGATCGCGCTATAGGTGCGGATGAAGTGTTCGCCGAAGAGATTGGTCAGCGGTTCGCACTTGAGCAGCATGTCGATGGCGTCGTCCAGGTGGCGGGGCAGCTGGTGCGGTTGCTCGTAGGCGCTGCCGCTTAGCGGTTCGGACGGCATCAGGCCCTGTTTCATGCCCAGATAACCGCAGGCCAGGCTGGCGGCGATGGCCAGATAGGGGTTGACGTCCACGCCGGCCAGGCGGTTTTCCACTCGCCGCGCCTGCGGGTCCGAGTGCGGCACGCGCAGGCCGCAGGTGCGGTTGTCGTAGCCCCAGGACAGATTGATCGGCGCCGAGGTGTAGCGGCTCAGCCGGCGGTAGGAATTCACATAGGGCGCGAAAAAGGGCATCGCCGGCGGCAGATAGTTTTGCAGGCCGCCGATGAAATGGAAGAATTTCTGCGAGGGCTGGCCGTCCTTCAGGCTGAAGATGTTCTTGCCGCTCTCCCTGTCCACCACGCTCTGATGCAAGTGCATGGCGCTGCCGGGCTGGCCCTGCATCGGCTTGGCCATGAAGGTGGCGTACATATTGTTGCGGATCGCCACTTCGCGCACGGTGCGTTTGAATAGGAAGACCTGGTCCGCCAGCGCCAGCGGGTCGCCGTGGTCCAGATTGATTTCCATCTGGGCGGTGCCCATTTCGTGGATCAGGGTGTCCAGCGCCAGGCCCTGGGCTTCGCACCAGTCGTACATCACGTCGAAGATGCCGTCGTATTCGTTGACGGCGTCGATGGAGAAGCTCTGCATGCCGGCTTCGGTGCGTTTGGTGCGGCCAACCGGCGGGCGCAGCGGGATGTCTTCGTCCGGTTGGATTTCCACCAGGTAGAACTCCATTTCCGGCGCCACCACGGCCTTGAGGCCTTCGTCTTCGTACAGCTTGAGGATGCGCTTGAGCACATTGCGCGGCGCCAGGTCCACCGGGCGGCCGTCGAAAAAGGCGCAGTCGTGGATGATCTGGGCGGTGGGCTCCAGGTTCCACGGCACCGGACGCAGGGTGCTGGCGTCGGGAATCAGCCGCATGTCGGGATCGGCGAGGGAGGTGAAGTCCTGGTCCGGGTAGTCCCCGGTCACGGTCATGGACAGCACGGCTTCCGGCAGACGCAGGCCTTCGGCCGGATTGTATTTATGGCGCGGCACGATCTTGCCGCGGGCGAGCCCGGTCATGTCCGGGATCAGGCATTCCACTTCGGTGATGCGATTGTCGTCCAACCATTTGTTGATTTGTTCTGCGTTATTCATAAAGCCTCTGTTGTCATGTGTGCGCGCCCGAGCTGCTGTCGCGCCGGGCGTCGTGCCTCAGCGTATGCGGCCGCTGCGCTTGTACTAAAAATAATCTACGGTCCAGTGTGCGGCAGCCGGGGCTGCGCGGGCAGGCGGGACGGGGCTGGAATCGGGCCCAATGATGGATCGGCAATCCGGGTGCTCCTCTCAGATTTGGTAATACGGCACAATGCCGCTTTGAAAGCATTGATCGTTTTTGGTTCGAAATGTTCAATATTTTGAACGAATGCATGCTAGTCCCGGCGCGTGGACATTCGCAATGATTATTGATTGGATGCCGGTCAGTTGTTGGTTTGCGGCAACAGGGAAATCTGCCCAGGGGACTGTTAAGACCTCTTTATGAGTATTAGAATTAGACGATATGGAAAACGATACCGAACAGATCACTCCCGCTTCAGATTCCAAGCCGCCAGCGTCTAAACCGCGCCGTCGTTGTTTGCGCTGGCTGGCGGTTCCCATCGTCTTGCTGGCCCTGCTGTGGGGCTTCCTGGGCTGGCTGGCGCCGGGCATGATCAGCGACGCCGCGGCCAAGTGGGCAAAGAGCATAGGCCGCACGCTGAGCATGGGCGAGGTGAGGATCACGCCTTGGGACATGTCGCTGGAGGTCAGGGATCTCAAGCTGAGCGAGGGCGACGGCCGGCCGCTGTTCGCGGTGAAGCGGGCGTATCTGAACCTGGATCCGTCCATGCTCTTGATCGGCCGCTGGCAGGCGCAGGAGTTTTCCCTGGAAGAGCCGCGGCTGGCCCTGGCGCGCAACCGCGCCGGGCAGTGGAACTGGGCCAGCTTCGTCGCCGACGCCGCCGGCCCGGCCAAGCCCGAAGGGGGCTCGGACAAGCTGCCGCGGCTGATGATCAAGGCCTTGAACATCCGGAAGGGCCAGGCGCAGTTGTCCGATCAACTGGGCGGCGACGAGCGCTTCACCCTGGTGCCGTTGAATCTGTCGCTGCTGGACCTGTCCACGCTGCCGGAAAACGGCAGTTATACGATGCAGGCGGCCATGACCGACGGCACCCGCTTCAACTGGAAGGGCAGCATCAATCTGCAACCGCTGAAGTCGGACGGCGAGGCGCAGATGGCGGAGTTGCCGCTGGCCTCGGTCTGGCCCTATGTGCAGCCGCATTTCAACACCGCCGCGCCGGAAGGGCGGCTGTCCGTGTCCGCGCGCTACCATTTTGAAATGTCCGGCAAGACGCCGGAGCTGACGGTGTCGCCGTTCCGCGCCAGCCTGCTGCGCTTCGCGCTGAAGGCGCCGGGCGGCCGCAGCGAACTGACGATTCCGGAAGTCCGCGTCGAAGGCGGCGCGCTGGACCTGGCGCGTTCAATGCTGAAAGTGCAGTCCATCGAACTGGACCAGGGTCTGGCGATGGCCGGGCGCGACCGCGATGGAACGGTGGACTGGCAGAAGGCGATTCCGGCCGCGCCGGCCGCCGCTAAGCCGCAGCCGGCGGCCGCGCCGCTGCCGTGGCTGGTGAACATCGAAGCGATCAAGCTGCGCAATTGGCGCGTGAGCTACGCGGATCAGGGTTTCCGCCAGCCCTTGGCGCTGGAGGCCAAGCTGCCTTTGCTGTCCGGCCGTTTTTCCTTGTCGCCGGACAACGGCTTCGCGCTGACCGGCCTGCTGGCGCGGCTGGACGAGCTGAAGCTGGGCGCGCAGGGCGCGGCGCCGGTCTTGAGCCTGGCCAGCGCCGAGCTGGCGTCCAGCCAGCTGTCGCAAAAGGGCCGTCGCATCGAGCCGGGCAAGCTGAGCTTGAGCGGCCTGGATGCGCAGGTGGAGCGCGACCGCACCGGCCAGATCAATCTGGCCCGCTTGTTCGAGCCGGCCGGCGGTTCCAAACCGGCCGCCGCCCCGGCGCGCGCGCAAGGCGAGGCCGCGCCGGCCTGGAAGTTCGATTACCCGGAAATGGCTTTGCAGGACAGCCAGCTGCGCTGGACCGACCGCAGCCTGTCCAAGCCGGCCAGCATGACGCTGTCCGGCCTGGGCGGCACGGTGGCGGTGGACGACGGCCGGCAATTGGCGCTGGATCTGGCCGGCGGGCTCAACGGCGGCAAGCTGGCGGTCAAAGCCGATATCGACGCCGCGGCCGGCGCGCTCAAGGGCAGGCTGCGCGCCGACGGGGTGCAGCTGGCGCCGCTGGCGCCGTACGCCTTGAGCGGGACCTCGCTGCGTTTCGGCGGCGGCGCGTTGTCCGCGGATCTGAATCTGGATGTCGGCGCGCGCGGCTGGCGCGTCGGCGGCTCCGCCGGCGTGGCGCGGCTGGCGGTGTACGAGCCGGGCGAGAAGCTGCCCTTGCTGGGGTGGCGCGATCTGCAAGTGCGCGGCCTCAGCGCTCAGGGCATGCCGCTGAAAGCGACGATCAACGATGTGCGGCTGCAAGGGCCGGCGGCGCGGCTGGTGCTGGACGAAAAGCGCGAGCTCAATTTGACCCGGCTGTTCGCCGGCCAGGGCGGCAAGCCGGCGACCCCGGCGCCGGCGGCCAAGGCGGCGCCGCTGCCCTTGGTGGAGGTCCGGTCCATCCATGTGCAGGGCGGGCGGGTGCAGTTCGCCGACCACGGCATGAAGCCTGACTTCGCGTCCGACATGCATAATCTGCGCGGCTCCATCCAGAACCTGTCCACCCGCGCCAAGCAGCGCGGCAACATCACGCTGGACGGCGACGTGGACCAGTTCGGCGACGTCAAGGTGCGCGGCGCGCTGTCGCCGCTGGCGCCCACGGACAACACCGACATCACCCTGGCCTTCCGCAATATCTCCATGGGCACCTTGAACCCGTATTCGATGAACTTCGCCGGCTGGCAGGTCAAGGACGGACGCTTGTCGGTGGACCTGCGCTATCTGCTGGAGCAGCGCCAGCTCAAGGGCGAGAACCGGGTGGTGATCGATTCCCTGCAACTGGGCGACGAGCTGCCGGACAGCGAATACAAGGGCCCGCGGCTGCCGCTGCGGCTGGCGGTGGCCATTCTGGAGGACAGCGACAAGCGCATCGATCTGGACCTGCCGGTGGCCGGCAGCCTGGACGATCCGCAGTTCAGCTACGGCAAGATCATCTGGAAAGCCATCGTCAACGTGGTGACCAAGGTGGTGACCGCGCCGTTCCGCGCGCTGGGCGCCTTGCTGGGCGGCGAGGGCTTCGACGATATCCGCTTCGTGGCCGGCGAGGCCAATGTGACGCCGCCGGAGCGGGAGAAGCTGGTCAAGGTGGCCGGGCTGATGGTCAAGCGGCCCAAGTTGATGCTGTCCATCAGCGGCGGTTACAACGCCGACGCGGACCGCAAGGAAATGGCGCGCGCGCAAACCGATCTGGCGATCTTCGCCGCCGCCGGCCATCAGCTGGGCGCCGGCGAGCCGCTGCCGCTGCCGGACATGCAGGACGAGGAAATCCTGTCCGCGGTCAAATCGGTGTACGGCAAGCAGATCGGCCGCTTCAAGCTGCTGGGCCACACGCTGAAGCCGGGCGGGCCGTCCGGCGCGGCCCTGGGCAAGCTGCTGCGGGACGAGTTGATCGCCGCGCAGAGCATCACCGACGCCAGCCTGCAGCAACTGGCCAAGCAACGCGCCGCCAACGCGCGCGCGGCCATGCTCAAGACCGACCCGGCCTTGCAGGAGCGCATCCAGCTGGGCGAGCCGGTCAAGGTCTCCGCCGGCCGCGACGGGGTGCCGCTGGAGGTGAAGCTGAAGACGCCGTGAGGCGGCGGCCGCGCGTCGTGTTTTTACCCATGACAAGCGGGAAAAGCGGCGGCGGCGTGGAATAGCGCTTGATATGTGTCAACGAACGGCGTAACTACATATAGTGTAATACGCCGTTTTTCTTTTCCAGATATTGCGTATCGGACGTGTTGAAACCTTTTGCGGCCCACACGGTCCATTGCATGCTGGAAGGGGGCCGCCCTGGCCGCCGCAGGCCGCAATTCAAGAGGAACCGGGAACCATGAAGCAGGAAAACATCGCCGCCATGACCGAGCAGGACATCTCCCGCGAGGTGCTGTTGGAAAAATACGCCAAGAACGGCGAACACAGCGTGAGCGAAGTGCGCCTGCGCGTGGCCAAGGCGCTGGCGGCGCTGGAAAGCGAGCCGGCTCGTTTCGAGCCGTTGTTCTATCAGGCGCTGGAAAACGGCTTCATTCCCGGCGGCCGCATCAATTCCGCCGCCGGCACCGATCTGCGCGCCACCTTGATCAATTGCTTCGTGCAGCCGGTGGGCGATTCGGTGTCCGAAACCGAAAACGGCAAGGTGGGCATTTACGAGGCCTTGCTGCAGGCGGCGGAAACCATGCGCCGCGGCGGCGGCGTTGGCTACAACTTCTCGCGCATCCGTCCCAAGGGCGCGCGGGTCAAGGGCACCAATAGCCGCGCGTCCGGCCCGGTGTCCTATATGCGAGTGTTCGACCGCAGTTGCGAAACGGTGGAGTCCGCCGGCGCGCGCCGCGGCGCGCAGATGGGGGTGCTGGACATTTCCCACCCGGACGTGGAGGACTTCATCCACGCCAAGGACCAGGGCGATCTGCGCAATTTCAATATCTCGGTGGGCGTCTCCGACGACTTCATGCGCGCGGTGGAGGCGGACGCCGCCTGGGAGCTGACCCACGCGGTGGAGCCGTCGTCCAACGCTTTCCCCGACAGTTATCAGCGCGCGGACGGCCTGTGGGTCTACCGCGCGGTGCCGGCGCGCGAGCTGTGGCGGCAGATCATGGCCTCCACCTACGATCACGCGGAGCCGGGCGTGCTGTTCATGACCCGCATCAATCAGGACAACAATCTGTCCTATTGCGAGGTGATCGAGTCCACCAACCCCTGCGGCGAGCAGCCGCTGCCGGATTACGGCTGCTGCGATCTGGGCTCCATCAATCTGTGCCGCCACGTGCGCCAGCCCTTTGGCGACAAGCCCAGCTTCGACTTCAAGAGCTTCGAGAAAGTGGTGCGCATGTCGGTGCGCATGCTGGACAATGTGCTGGACCTGACGGTGTGGCCGCTGGAAGAGCAGCAGCGCGAGGCGCAGGCCAAGCGCCGCGTCGGTCTGGGCTTCACAGGCCTGGGCGACGCGCTGATCATGCTGAAAATACGCTATGACAGCGAGGAGGGCCGCCGCTTCGCCAGCCGCATTTCCGAGGCGATGCGCGACGCCGCCTACGACGCCTCGGTGGATCTCGCCATCGAGAAGGGCGGCTTCCCGCTGTTCGACGCCGACGCCTACCTGGCCGCGCCGCATTGCGCCAGCCGGCTGCCGGAGGCGATCAAGGCGCGCATCCGCAAGCACGGCATCCGCAACTCGCACCTGTTGTCCATCGCGCCCACCGGCACCATTTCGCTGGCCTTCGCCGACAACGCCTCCAACGGCATCGAGCCGCCGTTCTCCTGGTTCTACACCCGCAAGAAGCGCATGGCCGACGGCAGCCAGCAGGAATACCTGGTGGAAGACCACGCTTACCGCGTTTACCGGATGCAGGGCGGCGACACCAACGCCTTGCCGGACTACTTCGTCTCCGCGCTGGAAATGAGCGCGCTGGACCATATGCGCATGGTGGCGGCGGTGGCGCCCTATATCGACACCGCCATTTCCAAGACGGTGAACGTGCCCGGCGATTACCCCTTCGACGATTTCGAAAGCCTCTATCTGGAAGCCTGGCGCGCCGGCCTGAAGGGCATCACCACCTACCGGCCCAATAATGTGCTGGGTTCGGTGCTGTCGGTGGAGCCGGCCAAGCCCAGCGCCGCCACACCGCAGGACCTGTCCGGCAGCGGCGACGGCGACCCGGACCGCCGCGTGGTGCTCAACACCGCGCCGACGCCGGCGCTGTCCAGCCTGAAATGGCCGAACCGGCCCAAGCTGAAGGAAGGCAACCCGTCGTGGACCTTCATGGTGGAAGGCGACGCCGGCGATTTCGCCGTGGTGGTGGGCCATGTGGAGAACGGCCGGGTGTCGCCGTTCGAATGCTGGGTCAACGCCACGGAAGAACAGCGCGGCCTGGGCGCGGTGGCCAAGACTCTGTCCATGGACATGCGCTGCCGCGATCACGGTTGGCTGGCGGCCAAGCTGGACGCGCTGTCGCACACCAACGGCGACAAGCGCTATGTGTTCGATCTGGGCGAGCGCACCGTTTACGCCACCTCGGCCTCGGCGGCCTTGGGCCAGGTGGTGCGTCATCGCGTCGAGCAATTGGGCGCGCTGCCGGCGGACCAGAACGAGCCGACGCCGGTGATGGACGCGCTGTTCGCGCGCAAGGAGCCCAAATCGGGCACCGACGGCACCATGAGCTGGTCGGTGGACGTCAGCAACCCGCAAACCGGCGACGACTTCGTGCTCTTCATCAAGGAACTGGTGCTGCCCAACGGCCAGCGCCGGCCGTATTCGATGTGGCTGGCCGGCGCCTACCCGCGCGAGCTGGACGGCCTGTGCAAAATGCTGAGCCTGGACATGCGGGTGATAGATCCGGCCTGGATCGGCCTCAAGCTGCGCAAGCTGCTGAGCTACGCCGAGCCGCAGGGCGATTTCTTCGCCCGCATCCCCGGCGTGGAAAAATCGCAGAGCTGGCCGTCCACCGTCGCCTATCTGGCGCAGCTGATCATCCACCGCTACGCGATGCTGGGCGTGCTGACCGAGGAAGGCGTGCCGCTGGAGGAGATGGGGGTGATGGTGCCGGAGCAGAGCGATCTGTTCAGCCCGGAAGCCAGCGCCGCCTTGAAACAGGTGCCGGGCAAACCCTGCCCGGAATGCGGCAACCACGCGCTGATCAAGAAAGACGGTTGCGAGTTCTGCACCGCCTGCGGCCACGTCGGCGCTTGCGGTTGAGCTTTAAACGGGTCGACTAAATGCAATGGCCCCGGCGTTTGCCGGGGCCATTGTCGTTTGGGGCAAGCGTCAATACAGTCCGTTTTGAACCGCCTTGCTGCGGCACTGCACATAGGGCAGGCCGTTGGGTTTGCCCGGGAAGGGATAGCTTTCCCCCACCTTGCTCAACATCGCCGCGCTGCTGCTCTTGCGCTGGGCTTTCTTGATCGCGCTCTTGATGGCGGCGGCGTCGCCGTCCACGAACAGCGCCAGGAAACCGCCGTCCACTTCGGACAGCTGCACGGAGCGGATAGGCAGGCCGCCGTAGTCATAGCCTCCCGGCAAGGCCAGCTCGTGTTCCCATACCTGATTGGGCGTGGTGCCGGCGGCGGCGGCCAGCAGTTTGGCGACGCCGTTTTCGCTGAGGTTGAGATTGTGGCAGCTCAGCTGCGCCGCCAAGGCCTTGTTCTTGCCGCCGCCGGCCTGGGCGCCGCCGGTCGCTTTGCTCAGACGATAAACGCCGTCGAAGGGCACGTCGCCGAAGGCGCTGGCGCACCGCTCCACCTGCACTTGCACCGCGGAGGCCTGGGGCAGGACGTTCATCGTGCAGATGCCTTCGCTATAGCGCCACTGTCCGCCGTTGGCCTGCAACTGTCCGCTGCCGGAGCCGGAGCGCAGTTGGCCGGGTTTGCCTTTTTGCATGACTTCCAGTTCGAACTTGCCGTTGGGACGGATGGTCAGCGTGCGCTCGAACTGTTTGTCGGAGCCGTCGTAGACGCCGGGAGCCATCGGGGCGGCGGCGCCGTCCGCGGCGGGATCTTTTTGCAGCGCCTTCTTGATGCCGTCCTTGAGAATGGCGCCCAGGTCGAAGGTTTCGGCGTGGGCCGCCAGCGGCAGCGCCGCGGCCAGCGCCAGCGCGGCGGCGAAGCGTTTACGGTTTGAATGGGTCATGAAAGAGGCCGTTTAAGTGGCGTTGCGATGAAATGAGGTGCCGGCGTATGTCTTGATTATTTAAATTTATCAGGACATTAGCATGACTTCTGGGCAAAAACAATGTGGCGATGATGTGATAAAAACCAAGGGAGGAGGACTGGCCTTAGCGCCTGTTCAAAGGTGCTTGCGTTTCGTGAAAACATGGGGCGGGAAGCGGAGTGCCTATCGCCGTGCGCGCGCATGGCCTCTTTCGCTTTTGGCTTGCGCGGCGAGGGCTGCCCCAAGGCCAGGCGCGCCGACGCGCCAGCGCAGGCGGCGCGGCGCGTCGGGCAAGGCAGCGTCGGTTGTGTTGTGAATCGGCGCTTATAAGAGCAAACCCGCCCAGGTGCTGCCGCCGGACATCACCGCCGCGTGCCAATGGCCAAATTCAGCGGCAAAGTGATCCAGGTGTCCTTGCAGCCGCGAACAGGGAAGGGCTCCAGGCAGCGCGATAGTCGATTTCAAGCGCATGCCGCCATGAATGTCGCGCATTTCATGCGCGGCATAGGCGATGGCTGCTCCATGACCGTCATGGGCACGCACCGCAAAGCCCAAGGGGTAGTCTTGGTCGGCTGTCATGGGGTGTTCGGTTTGGATGGGGCTGATACAGCTCATTGCGGGACTGGGGCAAGGCTGCGGCCCTAGGTATTTGAGGGAGGGATACACGGTTTGCAGCGCCTGCGCGTCATCCATCGCCAGCATGCCCATCAACAGCGTGTGGAATAGGGCGGCATTGGTTTGAGGGAGGTCCAGAAGCACGCTGGCGGATTGCCACTCGTCGGCCGGGCGGGTCGCCTTGTCCGATTTCAGCTTCGGCGAGATCTGCTTGCTCAAGTTGCCAAGCAGCGTGTGGCAGCAAGCGGCGGCAGGGCTGAGGCCATCCTGATGATTCGTTACCGTATGGTTTTTCATCGGGTAACTCCTTGCAATATTGCCGGTGGCGGCGCGCCGGCAGGCGCCGGCATGGCCGCTCGATTTTGATTGGGCTTGGCGCGCCCTGCCTTGCGATCAAGCCGGAGGCAGGGACAGGCGTAGGCTGTCCCCGGACTTGAGTCGTTTGCGCGATGCTGTTCGGTCTCGCGGAGGTCCGCGAGACCTTGAGCGGGCTTTAGGCCAGGTCGGAAATCACCAGCATGGCGATATTGAAGTAAATCACCAGACCGGTGCCGTCGATGAAGGTGGCGATGAAAGGCGCCGACACCACGGCCGGGTCGATGCGCATTTTCTTCAGCAGCATCGGGATGATGGAGGACACGATGGCGCTCCAGATGGTGATGGCGATCAGGGTCAGACACACCACCAAGGCCACTTCGTCGCCCACGCCCAGCATCCAGGCCCGTATCCAGGCCACCACGCCGATGGCCAGCGCAATCATGAAGGAAGTGGTCACCTCTTTGCGCAGCACCGTGCCGATATTGCGCAGGCTGACTTCGCCCATCGCCATCGCGCGCACCAGGGTGGAGGTGATCTGGGTGCCGCTGTTGCCGCCGGTGCCGATCAGCAGCGGGATGAAGAAGGCCAAGGCGATGGCGGCTTCCAGCTGCTCTTCGAACACTTGCAGGATGGTGCTGGTGTAGGCTTCCGCGAAGAACAGCAGCAGCAGCCAGGGCAGGCGCTTTTTCCACAAGCTCCACGGGGAGCTTTCCAGGTAGGAGGTCTCCAGCGGCAGGCTGGCGCCCTGGCGTTGCGCGTCGTCGGTGCCTTCGTCGCGGATCAACGCGGCGATTTCCTTTTCGTACAGAGCGCCCAGCAGCTTGCCGCCGCTGACCACGGGCGCGAGGTCCACGCCCTTGTCTATCAGCTCCGGCACGATATCGCGGCGCTGTTGGTTAGGCTCGACGACAAAAGCGGTGGGGCCCATCAGTGCGGAAACCGGCAGCGTCAGGTCGGTTTCGGTCAGCAGGCGCTTGACCGAGAGTTGACCGTGCAGGAAGCGGCTGCCGTCGATGACGAAAATCTGGGCGGGAATGTCTTCGTCGCGCAGCTGTTTGAGCATGTGCTCGCGCGCTTCGCTGACTTTCATGTCGCGGCTGAGGGTAATCAGCGAGTCGCTCATGTAGGAGGCGACGGTTTCTTTCAGATTGACTTCGTTTGCCTGAGCGGTAGGCAGGGTGATGCTTGCAAAAGACATTTTGAGGTATTCCCCGTTAGCTGTTTTATAACCACAAACAGTTGTCACAATGGGGGCGTAAACCAGAAGAGAGAGTGCAGAAAAGCTATCTCCGCGTCTAAGTTTTGGCACTATGCAACGTATCCCGACTGCATGCGGGAAGTCACTTTGGGCTATACCTTAATCCGATAAAGCCTGTCCTAACCTTGGGCGTCTCTCGACGTCGTCAGATCAGTGACCTGTGTTTGCATAGGAGCCTCGCCGAACGAGACACTGCATCTGAGAGCCTATTCAATTGTCCGCGTTTGTAAGGCGGGACGCGGTGACTGGGTGTTCAGAATGCTCGCGCGCCGTAGGCGCATTCGCATCTTCAACTCTCCTCGCCTTGTCTCGCTTTGCTCGACGGACTGTGAACGGACTCTGAGAACCGCTTGATTCCTTGCCCGGGAGCCGCGTGCGGCTTGGGCGAGATCATGTTCACGGCTCTGAATGGAAGGCCGGGCGCGTGGCCGGGCGATTCCGGCGCCGGACTCGACGCCGCTCTAGCGGCGGTGCGTCGCGTTGGGCGCGATGTTATTGGACGGCGACCTCCTTAAGCTTGGCTTGCGATTAGGGTTTCGGGAGCGCGGGCGGGCGGCATGCGCCGCCTGCCTGCGCCGTCTTCGTCGCGACCGGTGTCATGGTGCAGTGCAGTAGAGCCGCGACGAATAACGGTTATGAAAGAATGGTTATCAAGTAGTTCCGTAATTTTTCACAGTTTGTGTAATAAAACTCGTTTGCATGAATATTTTTCGCAAACATGCCATACGGCCGCAGGATGGATGCCGCTCACATATGTTTTTCGAATTGGCTGACCAGGCGGCGCAGATCGCTGGCGGTGGTGTGCAGCTTCTGCGCTACTTGCAGGGTGGCGGCGATGCTGTGGCTGTTCTGTTCGGTCAGCGTGCTCATGGTTTCCATGCTCTGGGCCACTTCGGTGGAGGCGGACGATTGCTGCTGCAGCATATTGGCCACGCTGGAGGAGGACTCCGCCACTTTCTCGTTGGCGTTGCGGATTGCCTCCAGGCCCTCGGCCGCCGCTTGTATGGTTTCCTCGGCGGTATGGACCTTGTTCACCGCGGCCTTCACTTCCTCCAGCGCTTCTTGCGAGCGTTCGCGCAGGAAGGACACCGATTGTTCTATCTCCAGCGTGTTGCCGGCGGTGCGTTCCGCCAGTTTGCGCACTTCGTCCGCCACCACGGCGAAGCCGCGGCCCTGTTCGCCGGCGCGCGCGGCTTCTATCGCCGCGTTCAGCGCCAATAGATTGGTCTGGTTGGCGATGTCCTTGATCACGCCGGTGACGGTGTTGATCGATTCCACCGATTGCTCCAGCTTGATGATGATGTCGCGGGTGCAGGACACCTCGCTGACCACGGCCTGGGCCGCCTGGCGGGTGTCGCTCATCTGAGCCTCGCCCTGGCTGGCCAGTTCGGTGGCCTGGTCGGCGAACTCGGCCCCGGTGCGGGTGGATTGCGAAATCTCGTTCACCGACACCGACAGCTGCTGCAAGGCGGCCGCCACCCGGGTGATGCCTTCCAGCGTGGATTCGCCGCGGGCGTTCAGTGATTCGGCTTCGGCGTGGGTGGCGGTGGCGGCTTCGCTGACGTCCTCTGCACCGGCAACCACGTCGGCCAGGATGGCGCGCAGGTGGATGCGCAGGGTTTCCATCTCCTCCAGCACCGCGCGCGGCTCGCGCGGGCCGGAGGGGGGAATCTGGGCGCTGAAGTCGCCTTCGGCCAGCCGCATCAGCGCGCGCTGCGCCGCGTCTATCGGCCGCGCCAGCCAACGCCCGGCCAGATAGGAGGCCGCCAAGGCCCAGACCGCCGCCAGCGTCAGCAGCGTCAGGCGCAAGGCGCCGTCCGCGGCGGCGCCGGCCAGGATCAGCGCCGCGGCGGGCAATTGCGCGCACAGTAACAGCGAGGCCGTCGTCGGCGGGGCGGCGTGGCGGGTTTCCGGAAACGCCTGACTCCGTTCGCGGACGCGGGCGTAAAGCTGCTCGGCGTCGGCGGTCTGCTGTTTGGACGGGGCGCTGCGCACCGACATATAACCCACCGGCTGGCCGCCCTCGCAGATGGGCGTGACATAGGCCTCCACCCAATAGAAATGTCCTTGCTTGGTGCGGTTCTTGACCAGGCCTTTCCAGGGGCGGCCGGTCTTGATGGTGCTCCAGAGATCGTCGAAGGCGGCCTGAGGCATGTCCGGATGGCGGACGATATTGTGCGGCTGCCCGATCAATTCTTCTTCGCTGAAACCGCTGATATCGATGAAGGCGCGGTTGGCGTAAGTGATCTGGCCTTTCAGGTTGGTCTTGGTGACGATGGGGCGGTGGGGCAGCAAAAACACCTCGGTGCCATCCACGGGAAGATTGCTTCTCATTGCCGGGCCTCCTGCTTGACGTTGCCGGTATACGACGCGGGCGCCGGACGCGCTCATTCAATTTGGGTCAATCCGGGCTGTGGCCGTCGTTTTTCGCGCTATTTGCTTGATTGGAATGGGATTTCATCTTGGCGGTCTCCAATGGTGATATAGAACAAAAACGCGCTCTCATACGGCAAAGTTTGATGCGATTTTGATAAGAGCGGAAAAACCATATCCGGAAATTCACCGGCAAATTCAGCATCTTCCTATTCCTTACACTTGGGCCGGCTAAGGAAAATAGCGCTCTGAAAGGGACAGAGAACATGCCATGGAACCGATAACCGCCAAACCCGGCCCGGCGCCGATGCGGGTTTTGATCGTGGACGATCACGATTTGCAGCGTTGCGCGCTGAGCCAGGCTTTGCGCCAAGTGGGCATCGACCGCATCGACGAGGCGCGCGACGGCGCCGACGCGCTCGAGCGTTTGCAGCGACATCGCTACGACTTGATGATCAGCGACCTCAATATGCCGGGGATGGACGGCATCCTGCTGTTGCGGCATCTGTCCGGCCTGCCGGCGGTGCCGCCCATCGTGTTCAACAGCTCGCTGTCCAAGGACATGCTGATGGGCGCTTACCGCGTGGCCGCGTTTCACAATCTGCCGGTGATAGGCAGCCTGAACACGCCCTTGTCCATGGAACAGCTATGCAAGCTGTGGGAAACGGTGGCGCGCCGGCCGGCATGGGACGGGGCGTCGTCGGATTTCGACCGTCAGGAGCTGGAGCGGGCATTGCGGTGCGGCGAAATCCTGCCCTGGTATCAGCCGCAGGCCGATTCCGCCCGGCTGAGGGTGGCGGGGGTGGAGGCGTTGGCGCGCTGGCGTCACCCGGAGCGGGGCTTGCTGGAGCCCTCGGCGTTCTTGCCCGGTCTGGAGCACTACGGTCTGGACGAAGACTTGTTCTTCGTCATTTTCCGCGCGGCGGTGGAGGACTATCGCCGTTGGAGCGGACAAGTGGCGCTGTCCGGCCTGAGGGTCTCGATCAATCTCACCGCCAGCCAGTTCTGCAACCCGGATTTGCCGTCCAGCCTGGCCGAGGCGGCGGAGGAACTGGGCATGGCGCCGGCCCTGTTGACGCTGGAGCTGACCGAAACCCAGCGGCTGAAAAACATCTATCAGGCGCTGGAAAACGTGATACGGCTGCGCATGGCCGGTTTCCGCGTGTCCTTGGACGATGTGGGCTGTGGCTACAGCGGCCTGGAGTATCTGCGCGAACTGCCGGTGAGCGCGATCAAGATAGACCGTTCGCTGGTGGCCGGGGCCGCTGACGACAGCGTGGCGCGGGAGATTCTGGAATCCACCATCCGGCTGGCCAAGGACCGCAATATCCAGGTGGTGGCCGAAGGCATAGGCGAAGAGGCGGATTTGCAATTGATGCTGCGGCTGGGCGTGGACTATGTGCAGGGCTATCTGCTGGGCTGGCCGATGCCGGCCGACGAAGTGCCCGATTATCTGCGCCGGCGCGGGCAGGCTTGAGCGCAGGGCTCAAGGCCGGCCCGCGGACCGTGAACAGGTTCTCAGCCCGGCTTGCCATCTGCGCGCCGCCGCCAGTAGCTGGGCATGAAGGCGCGGCCCCAGGCCGCCAGCGTCAATAGCCAGCCCAGGGCCGCCGCGCCGTACAACCAGCCGGACCAGACGCCGGGCAGCATTTCGGTGGCCACCCGGGTCAGCGCCAGCCAGTGCGCGGCCAGGTAGAGCCGCCACAAGCCGGGGCTGGCCTGCAGCGGCTGGCCGGAGTGGCCCAGCGTCACCCGCGACACGAAGGCGATCATCATGGTCAGGAAAAAGCCGACGGTGACCGCGTGCAGCGCCGCCAGCGCCAGGCGCGGCGAAGCCAGCCAGCCATTGAGCGCGTATAGCCCGAAGCCGACCGGCAGCCAGGCGAAAGCCAGGTGCAGCATGCCCAGCAGCCTGACCCGCAACGCCGCGACTAGCCGCCAGCGCCAGCTGACGTAAGCCAGCAGCGCGGCCATCGCCGCGTCCAGCGGCCAAGCGGGCAGGCCGAAGCCGTCCAGCAGGCCATGACCCAAGGAGCCGGCCAGCAGCGCGGCCAGCAGCCAGCCCGGCCGCCAGGGCTGGTACTCCGGCAGCGCGTTGGCGGAGAAGAAGGGCAGCATGCGATGGCAGACGGTCAGAAACACCGGCAGCAGAAAGCCCCACAAGGCCAGATTGCGCATCCACAGCCAGGCCTGGCCGTCCTGGAAGATCAGCCAGTAAGCGCCGGCCAGCAGCGCCAGCGCGCCGCAGAACAGCGCGGCCAGCACCGCGCAGGCGTGGCGGCGGTCCGCTTGAGGGCTGGCCAGCAGCAGGCAGGCGAAAGTCAGCGTGAGGCCGCTGAAGCCCAGGGTGTACAGCGCGTGGCCGATCAGCGTCCAGGAGATGCCCAGCCACAGCCCGGCCAGCCACAGCAGCAGCCCGCCCACCATCAGCGCTGGCACGCCGACGAAGATAAGACGGCCGGGCGGCTCCACGCCCAGCCAGCGCGGGCCGGCGGTGAACAGAAAGCCGGTCATGAACAGCGGGAAGAAGCCGAACAGCATCAGGAAGCCGTGGGCCAGCGAGGAGGGCACCGCCAGCGCGGCGTGGATGCCGAGCAGGCGGCTGGCCAACTCGGCGCTCCAGGCGGCCAGCAGCAGGATGGCGAACAGCATGCCGGGCAGAAAGGCGGCGCGATGCGGCGCCTGGGCCAGCATCGCCGCGGGGTGGGGGTGTTTCATCGCGGGCTCGGGAAAGGTGTGGGCGCCTCAGTATCGCCGCGTCCTGGCGGACGCGGACATGATTTGGATCAAGGCTTTCCGAGCCTGCCTTCCAGGCTCAGGCGCGCTGCTGCAGCAGCTCCGACACGTCGCGCACCACTTGCACCACCTCCTTGGCGCCGGCGCGGATCTCGGCGATGGAGTCGCGCGCCTGTTCGGACAGCTGCAAGCTGGTGTCGGCCAGGCCGCGCACCTGTTGCATGGAGGTGATGGCGGACTTGGAGTCTTCCTGGATGCTGCGCACGATGCCGGAGATCTCGCCGGTGGATTGGCTGGTGCGCTCGGCCAGCTTGCGCACCTCGTCCGCCACCACGGCGAAGCCGCGGCCCATCTCGCCGGCGCGCGCCGCCTCGATCGCCGCGTTCAAGGCCAGGAGATTGGTCTGGTCCGCAATCTCGCTGATGGTGCTGATGATGGTGCCGATCTGACCGGAGCTGTCGCCCAGCTTGGTGATGATGATGGAGGAGCTTTCCACGCTGGACGCCACCTTGGTGATTTCGCTGGCGGCTTGTTCCAGCACCGCGCTGCCCTTGACCGATAGCTGCTCGGTATTGACCGAGACTTCCACCGCGGACTGGGCGTTCTCCGCCTGGGCTTGCAATTGCTGCACCCGGCGGCTGATGTCCTGGGCGAACTTGACCACCCGCACCGGCTTGCCGTTGAGGTCGTAGACCGGGTTGTACGTGGCTTCCAGCCAGATGATCTGCCCGTTTTTGCTCAGGCGCTTGAACTGGCCCTGGAAAAACTTGCCCTGGCGCAGCTGGCGCCAGAACTCCGCGTAGTCCGGGCTGGCGGCGTAGTCGGCGTCGCAGAGCATGCGGTGATGCTTGCCGCGGATTTCGGCCAAGGTATAGCCGAAGGTGTTGAGGAAGTTTTCGTTGGCGTCCTGGATATTGCCGTCCAGATCAAACTCGATCTGGGCCATGGAGCGGCTGATCGCCAGGCGGATGGCCTGGTCGTTCTGTTCCTGATGCACTTGGTCGGAGATGTCGGACGCCACTTTGACCACGCCGCACACTTGGCCGTCGCTGGACAGCACCGGGGTGTAGCTGGCTTCCAGCCAGATTTCCTCGCCGTTCTTGGCGTAGCGGCTGAAGCGGCCGTTGACCGGCTCGCCGCGTTTCAGCTTTTGCCAGAACTCGGCGTAGGCGGGGCTGGAAACATGGTTTTTATCGCAGAAGATGCGGTGATGCTTGCCGATGACTTCTTCGCGCCGGTAGCCCATGGTGCGCAGGAAGTTTTCATTGACGTTGGTGACGATGCCGTCGGGAGTGAATTGTATCATCGCCATGGAACGGTCGATGGCGGACAGCATGCCGCGCAGGCCGTCCAGTTGGCCGGTCAGCTCGTTGAGCTGCTCCTTGAGTTTTCCGGAAAAAAAGGGCATGGCTGCCTCCATTGTAATTGCCATCCAGGAGTGCCATTGGAGCACGCCAACCTCATTTCAAACTAATACATTCCACATGATTTAGAAGGGAAATTTATTTTTGAATGAATTGCTTATTGGTGGGCGGCGTTGACCATAGGCACGGATTAACAGTGTATCCAGCTATTGCGTCAATAACATCTCGCCATTGACGAGCTGCTGATTTAAGACAAATGCAAAAGCCGGGCTTATCATGGGCGCGCAACCCACCCGTCCAAACTCAATGGAGCGCGTATGAGCGATTTATCCGCCTTTCCCATCACCCGCAAATGGCCTGCGAAATATCCGGAACGCATTCAGCTGTATTCGCTGACCACGCCCAACGGGGTCAAGGCGTCCATCATGCTGGAAGAAACCGGCCTGCCGTACGAAGCGCACCTGGTCAGCTTCGACAGCAACGATCAGCTATCGCCGGAATTCCTGTCGCTGAACCCCAATAACAAGATTCCCGCCATTCTCGATCCGGCCGGCCCGGGCGGCAAGCCGCTGGCCTTGTTCGAATCCGGCGCCATCTTGCTGTATCTGGCGGAGAAGAGCGGCCAATTGCTGCCCGCCGATCCCGCCGCGCGCTACGAGGCCATACAGTGGCTGATGTTCCAGATGGGCGGCATCGGCCCGATGTTCGGCCAGGTGGGTTTCTTCCACAAGTTCGCCGGCAAGGACTACGAGGACAAACGTCCGCGCGATCGTTATGTGAACGAGTCGCGCCGCCTGCTGGCGGTGCTGGAGCAAAGACTGACTGGCCGCCAATGGGTGATGGGGGAGGAGTACGGCATCGCCGACATCGCCATCTTCCCCTGGGTGCGCAATCTGATCGGTTTTTACGAGGCCGGCGAACTGGTGTCGATTGCGGACTTCCCGCAGGTGACGCGCGCCTTGGACGCCTTTCTGGCGCGGCCGGCGGTGCAGCGCGGGCTGACGATTCCGGCGAGATCGTAAACCGCTTGTTCCTGGCGGCCTTGCCCGCGCAAGCAAAAGCCCCCAAACGGGGGCTTTTCATTTGCTTAGAGCCTGTTCAAAGTCTCGCGAGCTAGGGCGAGACAAGGCGAAAACCGCTGAGAAAGCGGAATGTACAAGGGGTACATGAGCATTTCGAAGCTGCACTCACCGTGTCACATTTCACGACGCGCAGCAGACCTTGAACAGGTTCTTAGTCCACCGGATTGACCTCGCCCGGCAGGCTGGCGCGGGCGCGTATCACCTTGCCGGTGGCGCTGTTGCGCACGCGGATGATTTCGCCCTGGCGGCCGTTGCCCAGCGCCTCGCCGGCGGCGACCACCTCGATGCCGCTGTTGCGCGCCACGATGCGCACTTCCTCGCCGCGCTTGACCAGCAGGCTGGCCTCCAGCGCCTTGAGCCGCAGCGGCTGGCCCTGGCGCAGCGCGGTGCGGTTGCTCAGGCCTTCCAGCTTGGTCTTGGCGCCCACCATGTCGGCCGGGTCCAGCACCGGGCGTTCCTGCCATTCGATGTCGCCGGCGTCCAGCAGGCTGCGCGCCGGAATGTCGCGCGCCGCCACCGCCACGCGGGCGCTGATTTCGGCGCGGACGATGAATTCAGCGTCCCAGCCGGCGGCGTCGCAGCGGGCTTGCAGCCGCATGCGGCTGGGGGAGCGCTCGTCCAGCGCGGCGACGCGCACCGGCTCCGGGCAGGGCGGGGCGTTGAAGCCGCGCGGCGGCAAGGCCTTGAGGGTGACGCGGGCCGCTGCCAGGCCGGCTTTTTCCAGTTTTTGCAGCAGCAGAGAACGCGCGGTCTGTTCCACCGCGGCGGCGGCCGGATAGGGGGCCGCCAGCGCCGGAACGCAGGGCAGAATGAGCAGCGCAGCCAATAGCGGCGCGGTTTGATGCCGAGAGGATGTGAAAATTCCCATTACAGATGACTTGGTAATTATCCCGTATACGTGAGGGGGTGCGGTTATTAGTATCGCTTTTCAATCGACCGGCCATTTAATGTGAATTAGATAGCCGATGTTTAAATATGGTAGAGAACCGCATGGGTCTAGGCAATGGGTTTGCACCTTGATAAAGCATTGAGCGTCCACCCGGCTGCCTTGCAGTTGAGGGCGGAGCGCACCCGTATTCTGGCGTCCAACATCGCCAACGAGAACACGCCCGGTTATCAGGCGCGGGACATCGATTTCAAAACGGCTTTGGCCGCTTCGGCGGACGACGCCGCGTTTCCGCTGGATTCGCCGTCCGGCGAATTGCAATACCGGCTGCCCAACCACCCGGCGCGCGACGGCAACACCGTGGAGCTGGGCGTGGAGCAGGCCGAGTTCGCGCAGAACGTTTCCGAATTCCAGACCAGCCTCGCCTTCCTGAACATGAAGTTCCGCGGGCTGGCCAAAGTGATAGCAGGTCAGTAAGCCATGTCCTTTCGCGATATTTCCCGCATTGCCGGCTCCGCCATGACGGCGCAGACGGTGCGTCTCAACACCGTGGCCAGCAATCTGGCCAACGCCGACACCGCCGCCGGCAGCGAACAGGCGGCCTACCGCTCCCGCAAGCCGGTGTTCGCCACCCAGTACCGGGGCGGCGACGGCTTCGACGGCTGGCGCGGCGCCAGCGTGGGCGTGCTGGACGTGGTGCAGAACCAGGAGCCGGTGCGCAAGGCGCACGAGCCGGGCAATCCGCTGGCCGACGCCGAGGGCAATGTTTTCTATTCCAATGTGAACGCGGTGGAGGAGATGACCGACATGCTGTCGGCCTCGCGCGCGTTCCAGACCAATGTGGAAGTGCTGGCCCGGGTCAAGGGCATGCAGCAGGACCTGCTGAAACTGGGAGACAACGCATGAGCGTGAACGCCGCGCAAAACGGGCAGCAGAGCCCGTCCGCCGCCTCCAACGGCGCCAATCCTGCGGTGGCCCCGGCCGCCGGACAAAACCCGGGCATGGACGATATGTTCATGAAGCTGTTGCTGGCGCAGATCCAGAACCAGAACCCGCTGGACCCCACCGACGCCTCGCAGTTCGTCAGCCAGCTGGCGCAGATGAGCCAGATGAAGAGCTCCGCCGACATGCTCAAGCAGTTGCAGGGCAACGCTTTGATGCTGCGCGAGCTGCAGGGTGTGTCGTTGGGTTCGCAAGTGGGACGCCAAGTGCTGGTGCAGGCCGACCAGGCGCATCTGAGCGGCAAGGACCCCTTGTCCGGCCGCGTCACCCTGTCCGGCGAAGAGCAGCAGGTGTCCCTGGTGCTGACCGACTCCGGCGGACAACAAACCGTGATCGATCTGGGCAAGCGCCCGGCCGGCGAGTTCGATTTCAACGTGGACCCGAGCAAGCACGGCCTGGTGGAAGGCGATTACAAGCTGGAAGTGCGCACCGCGTCCAAATCCAAAGCCGGGCTGGAAATGCAGGCCACCGTATCCGGCGTGCGCCTGCCCATCAACGGCGGCGAGCCTACGCTGACGCTGGCCGGCCTGGGCGAATTCCCCGCTTCCGCCATTACCCGCCTGCTGGGCAAGACCCAGGCCTGAAGCGCCGATTCAAGACACCTACGAACTTTGGAGCGACCATGAGTTTCGACATTGCTTTGTCCGGCATTAACGCCGTCAACAACCAACTGGGCAATATCAGTAACAACATCGCCAACACCGGCACTTACGGCTTCAAGTCCAGCCGCACCAGTTTTTCCGCCGCCTACGCCGGCGCGCAGCCGATGGGGGTGGAAGTGGTCGGCCACAGTCAGAACATGGCGCGCAACGGCAATACCGTGCGCACCGGTCGTCCGCTGGACGCCGCCATCGACGGCCGCGGCTTCTTCGTCAGCCGCGATCTGAACGGCGGCATGGCCTATTCGCGCGTCGGCATCTTCAACGCGGACAAGGACGGCTACCTGGTGGACGGCTTCAACCGCCGCGTGCAAGGCTACGGCAAGGCGGACGGCAATGCGCTGGGCGCCTTCGGCGACATCAAGATCCCCAACGGCAACATCCCGGCCAAGGCCAGCGACAAGCTGCAATACGTCGGCAATATGTCGGCGGGCTGGAGCGTGCAGACCGTGCCGTTCGACAAGGCGCAGAACACCTTCAACAGCTCGGCGGTGTCCACGGTTTACGATTCCCTGGGCAATAAGCTCAACCTGACCCAGTACTTCTGCAAGACCGGTCCCAGCACCGTCACCGTGCACTACACGCTGGACGGCGTCGACCTGCCCACCACCGCCACCCTGAATTTCGACACCGACGGCAAGCTGACCAGCCCCACCGCGCCGGTGGCGCTGAACCTGGGCACCCCCGCCGGCGCGTCCCCGCTGGCGGTGAAGCTGGACTACACCGGCACCACTCAGTTCGCCGGCGAAAGCAGCCAGACCCTGAACGCCAGCAACGGTTACCCGTCCGGCTCGATGACCGGCACCAGCCTGAACGACAACGGCGACGTGGTGGCGGCCTACAGCAACGGCCAGAAGCAAGTGGTGGGCACCTTGGCCATCGCCAACTTCCCCAATGAATCCGCGCTGCAAGCCACTTCGCAGACCAGCTGGGTGGAAACCGCCGGCTCCGGCACCGCGGTCTACTCGCGCCCCGGCGCCGGCCTGTCCGGCAATCTGCTGGCCTTCACCCTGGAACAGTCCAATGTGGACATGACCTCCGAACTGGTGGACCTGATGACCGCGCAGCGTAATTACCAGGCCAACACCAAGGTGATTTCCACCGAGAACCAGACCATCCAGGCGCTGATGCAGGCGGTCTAAGGCGGGGCAAGGATAAATGGACGCACTGATCTACACCGCGATGAGCGGCGCCGACCGCATGCTCAAGGCGCAGCAGATTCACGCCAACAACATCGCCAACGCCGAAACCGGCGGCTTTCGCGCCGACATCGGCGTCAGCACCAGCCAGACCGTGCCCGGCTACGGCTACGACGCGCGCCACCTGAGCCAGAACGGCGCCAACGCGGTGGACGTGCGCAGCGGCGCGGTGGTGGAAACCGGCCGCGACCTGGACGTGGCGGTGAAGGGCGAGGGCTTTTTCGCGGTGCAGGGGCCGGACGGCAACGAGGCCTATACCCGGGCCGGCGCCATGGTGGCGGACGTGGACGGCAAGTTGAGCGTCAACGGCCATCCGGTGCTGGGCGACGGCGGCCAGATCACCTTGCCGCCGGACTACGTCAAGCTGCACGTCGGCAGCGACGGCGTGATCTCGGTGCTGGCCGCCGGCGAAAGCGAAATGCAGCCGATAGACAAGCTCAAGCTGGTCAAGCCGCTGCCGCAGGACATCGCCAAGGACCCCAACGGCCTGGTGATCAGCCGTCAGGGCGGCGTGCTGGCAGCCGACGACACCGTCAAGGTGCAGGGCGAGCATCTGGAGCGCAGCAATGTGTCGGCGGTGGAGGAAATGGTGGCCACCATGACGCTGAACCGCAACTTTGAAATGCAGATGCGCTTGTTCAACTCCGCCAGCGACATGGTGGAGGCGGGCAACCGCCTGGTGCGCGCCTGATCCGGCCTTCCAATAACAGCGCCGCGGCCAAGGCCGACGGCGCAAACCATCGGGGAATCGAAACATGAATCCAGCAATGTGGGTGAGCAAGACCGGCATCCAGGCGCAGGACGCGCGCCTGACCGCCATCGCCAACAACCTCGCCAACGTCAACACCGTCGGCTTCAAGCGCGACCGCATGGTGTTCGAAGACCTGTTCTACCAAGTGGACCGCCAGCCGGGCGGCAAGACCGACCAGGACAACACCGCGCCGCTGGGCGTGCAGCTGGGCAACGGCACCCGCTTGGTGGGCACCCAGAAAGTGTTCACCTCGGGCACGCTGACCACCACCAATCAGTCCTTGGATCTGGCCATCGTCGGCCAGGGCTTTTTGCAAGTGAAAATGAGCAACGGCGAAACCGGCTACACCCGCGCCGGCCAGCTGCAGCGCAACGACCAGGGCGCCATCGTCACCCCGCAGGGCCTGCCGCTGGAGCCGTCCATCACCATTCCGGCCGACGCCTCCTCGGTGACCATCAGCGAAACCGGCACCGTCAGCTACACCCGCGGCAGCGGCAGCACGCTGGAAACCGCCGGTCAGATCGAACTGGCCAGCTTCGTCAACCCGGCCGGTCTGCTGGCGCTGGGCGACAATCTGTTCCAGAAAACCGCCGCCAGCGGCGATGCCACCACCGACGCGCCGGGCTCCGGCTCCCTGGGCAAGCTCAAGCAGGGCGCGCTGGAGGGCTCCAACGTCCAGGTGGTGGAGGAAATGGTGGACATGATCGCCGCGCAGCGCACTTACGAGATGAACACCAAGGTGCTGAGCGCCGCCGACAATATGATGCAGTACCTGGCGCAGTCGGCCCGATGAAGCTGCTGGCCCTGAGCGCGCTGGCGCTGCTGCTGGCCGGCTGCGCGCAGCCGATTCCGCCGCAGACCACGCAGGAATTCGCCTTGCCGGAATTGCTGCAGCAGCCGCAGCGCGGCAAGGGCGGCGGCGTGTTCACCGTCGCCGGCGCGCAATCGCTGACTTCGGACAGCCGCGCCTTCCGTCCCGGCGACGTGCTGACCGTGGTGCTGGAAGAAACCACTCAGGCCAGCAAGAAGGCCGGCACCAGCTTCGGCAAGAAATCCGGCGCCAATATCGCGCCGTCCTTGTTGGGTAACACCACCTTCCGCGCGCAAGTGGGCGTGGACGCGGGCCGGGACTTCAACGGCTCCTCCACCTCCACCCAGCAGAACATGCTGTCCGGCGCGCTGACCGTGGTGGTCCACAAGGTGCTGGGCAACGGCCTGCTGGAAGTGAAGGGCGAAAAACAGCTGGTGCTGAACCAGGGCGAGGAGTTCCTGCGCCTGGCCGGCTATGTGCGGGTGGAAGACATCGACACCGACAACCGCGTGTCCTCGCTGCGCATCGCCAACGCCCGCATCGGCTACTCCGGCCGCGGGGCCTTGTCGGACGCCAACGAACCCGGCTGGCTGATGAAGTTCTTCGCCAGCCCGCTGATGCCGTTCTGAGCGGCGGGGCGGCGGGGAGTCCGGGCGGGACAACAGGCGGGCGCTGACGGGCGTCCGCCGTTCGCGTATGCGGCCCTTGGGGCGGGCATGCGCAATCACAGAATCATTCAGGGCGGATCATGCACGGTTTTATCAAGCAAATAACGGGATGGACACTGCTGCTGGCGGCGACGCTGGCGACGGCGCAGCCCTTGCGCAATCTGGTGACGGTGGAGGGCATCCGCGAAAACCAGTTGATCGGCTACGGCATCGTGGTGGGCCTGGACGGCACCGGCGACAACTCCCAGGTGAAATTCTCCGGCCAGTCGGTGGCCAATATGCTCAAGCAGTTCGGCCTGAAAATGCCGGAACGCACCGACACCAAGGTCAAGAACGTGGCGGCGGTGATGGTCAGCGCCAGCTTGCCGCCCGGTTACGGCCGCGGCCAGACCAT
Source organism: Chromobacterium sp. HL1 (assembly GCF_057418835.1). Lineage (NCBI taxonomy): Bacteria > Pseudomonadati > Pseudomonadota > Betaproteobacteria > Neisseriales > Chromobacteriaceae > Chromobacterium > Chromobacterium sp. HL1. Next base: position 2,873,161 of record NZ_CP162399.1, on the reverse strand, counting down.
AGACGTCACGGTGTCCTCGCTGGGCGACGCCAAGAGCCTGCGCGGCGGCACCTTGTTGCTGACCCAGCTGAAGGCGGCCAACGGCGAAATCTACGCTTTGGCCCAGGGCAATGTGGTGGTGGGCGGCGTGTCCGCCCAGGGCAAGAGCGGTTCCAGCGTCACCGTCAACACGCCCACCTCCGGCCGCGTGCCCAACGGCGCGTCCATCGAACGCGAAATTCCCAGCGATTTCGAAGAGGGCGACAGCGTGCGTCTCAGCCTGCGCCGGCCCAATTTCGAAACCGCCACCAATATCGTCAAGGCCATCAACGCCAGCTTCGGCCGCGTGGCCAGCACCCGCAACGCCACCACCATCCAGGTGCGCGCGCCGCTGGACCCCACCGAGCGCGTCGCCTTCGTCGCGCGGCTGGAGCGGGTCAATGTCGGCGTGGGCAGCGAAGTGCCGCGCGTGGTGTTCAACTCGCGCACCGGCACCGTGGTGATCAGCCAGGGCGTCACCGTGCGCCCGGCGGCGGTGTCCCACGGCAGCCTGCGCGTGGTGATCTCGGAAAACCCCAGCGTCAGCCAGCCCGGGCCGTTCAGCAACGGCCAGACCACGACCGTCCCCAATTCCACCGTCAACGTGGACCAGGGTTCCGGCCGCATGTTCCAGTGGCCGGCCGGCGCCAGCCTGCGCGCCATCATCGACACCGTGAACAGCACCGGCGCTACGCCGGACGACATCATGGCGATATTGCAGGCGCTGGATCAGGCCGGCGCGATCGACGGCGAACTGGTGGTGATCTGATGGAAAGCAAACAGATACAAGCCGCGCTGGCGATGCCGGCCGACGCCAAGGACGAGCCGGCGGTGCAGCCGGCCTCGCCGGAGTACCGCCGCAAGGCCGGCGCCGCGGCGGAGCAGTTCGAAGCCCAGTTCGTCCGCGAGATGTTCAAGCAGATCCGCAAGACCACGCGCGAAATCGCCGGCGAGGACAGCATCTTCGCCAACTCCATCAACGGCGACATGATGGATTTCGCCGACGGCGCGGTGGCGGACCAACTGGCCAAGCAGCGGGTGTTCGGCGTGGCCAACGCCATCCTGCGCCAGCTGCTGCCGGAAGAGGGTGGCAATATTCACCTTAAGAACGGCGGCGCGCCGGTCGCAAGCGATAAACAGAACCCCGGCTCGCTGCCGGACGCGCAGGGTCTGGCCGCTTTCGCGCCGCCGCTGCTGCCGCTGAATAAAAGGTAAGAACCGCCATGCGCATGATAGACAACGCGCTGACCGGCGCCGTCGCCTCCCAGGCCGCGCTGAACGCCGTCAGCCAGAACATCGCCAACCAGATGACCCCCGGCTACTCGCGCCAGGGCGTGGTGCTGACCGCGCTGATGCCCGGCAGCGGCGACCCGTACAGCTCCGGTTCCGGCGTGGTGGTCAACGCGGTGCGCCGCTTCAACGACGACTTCAAAAACCTGCAGCTGTGGCAGGCGGCGTCCAGCCAGGGCGAACTGGTGGCGCAGAATCCCTACTTTGGCCAGTTGGAGCAAGTGATGGGCCGCGACGGCAGCAGCCTGTCCGCCGGTTTCGATCAGTTCTTCCAGGCGCTCAGCGCCGCCAGCCTGTCCGGCGACGCGATGCGCGACCCGGTGATCCGCAGCGCCGAAGCGCTGGCGCAGCGCTTCAACAACCTGGACAAGGTGTTCGGCTCCCAACTGAGCGCCATCGCCGAGCAGCGCTCCGCCACCGTCACCCAGATCAACAGCTCGGTGTCCAATATCGCCGACCTCAACGCCAAGATCTCGGCCGGCAAGGCCATCGGCACCAATACCTCCGGCCTGGAAGACGAGCGCGACCGTCAGATCGATTCGCTGTCCGCCCTGGTGGAAGTGCGCGTGGTGTCGCAGCCGGACGGCAGCAAGAACGTCAGCCTCAAGACCGGCCTGCCGCTGGTGGCGGACACCCAGGCGGCCACGCTGAGCAATACCAGCCAGCCGGACGGCAGCCAGGTGCTGACGCTGAACTTCTCCAAGGACAAATACACCCTGGCCGGCGACGGTCTGGGCGGCCAGCTGGGCGGGCTCAATCAATACGAAATCCAGACCGTGCGCCCGATGCGCGCGCAGGTGAAAACCCTGGCCAGCGAAATGGCGAAGCGCGTCAACGACCAATTGGCGCTGGGCTACGACAGCAACGGCCAGCCGGGCAAGCCGCTATTCGTCTACGACGCCTCCGGCGTCAACGGCATCCTGAAAACCAGCGGCATCACCTCCGCCGAGCTGGGCTTCTCCGGCGATCCGGCCAAGCCTGGCGACAATAGCAATCTGCTGGCGGTGATCGGCCTGCAGCAGCAGAAAATCACCATGCCCGGCGTCGGCGCCGTCACCATAGGCGACGCCTACTCGCAAATGGTGGGCAAGCTGGCGGTCAGCAGCAAGCAGAACAAATCCGGCTTGGAAAGCGCCAAGGTGATTCGCGCCGAAGCGGAAAAGAGCTGGCACAACACAAGCGGCGTCAATCGCGACGAAGAAGCGATGGACCTGCTGGAGTTCCAGAAAATGTACCAGGCCAATATGAAGGTGATCAGCGTGGCGAACCAGCTGTTCGAAAGCACCTTGTCCATCTTGTAAGGAAGACAGCATGCGCGTTTCCAGCAATCAATACCTGTCCACCATGCAATTGGCGATGCAGACCAGCAACTCCGCGCTGGCCGAGCTGCTGCAACGCATGTCCAGCGGCGACCGGCTGCTGGCGCCGTCGGACGACCCCATCGCCAGCGTGCGCCTGTTGCGCTTGCAGCGCGAAGAAGCCGCGCTGGACCAGTACCAGCAAAACATCGGCGCGCTCAGCTCCACCTTGTCCAAGAACGAATCCATCCTGGACAGCATCAGCCTGGACATCCGCGACGCCAAGGACCTGCTGACCGCGGCCGCCAACAACCCGCCGGTGGACGATCTCAAGGCGATGGCGACGCCGCTGCGCAGCCTGCGCGAAAGCCTGTTCTACTCGGCCAACACCAAGGACGCCGAAGGCCGCTACATGTTCTCCGGCTCCAAGCCGGCGGTGGCCGCCCTCGCTTACGACGCCGCCCAGCCGGCGGGCAGCCGCTACAGCTTCACCGGCAATACCGACAAGCAGCAAGTGGTGGTGGGCGACGGCATTACCCAAGCGTCCAACGTCACCCTGGAAAACATGGCCGACATCCTCAATCAGCTGGACAAAACCATAGGCCGGCTGGAAGACCCGGCGCTGGACAATAAGGATCCGACCGTCGCCGCCGACATCCGCAGCGCGATGAACGCCAGCGACAAGGCGCTGGAAGGCATCTCCAGCAAGATCGCCCAACTGGGCGGCACGCAGAACATCATGAAAACGCTGGCCCTCAATCACGACAACGTCAGCCTTTCCAATAAGCAGACCATGACCAAATTGGGCAGCCTGGACTACGCCGACGCCTTCATTCAGATGAACGGCTACACCATGGCGCTGCAGGCCAGCCAAAAAGCCTATGGCCGCGTCAGTCAGCTGTCCCTGTTTGACGTGATTTGATCGAGCGCGGCATGAACACCCCGATTTCCTCCGTCAACGTCAAACAAAGCGGCAAGCGCTGGGGCAAGGACGCCGGCGCGGTCGCCGCCGCCAGCGTGATCGAGCGCGCGCCGGCGCCGCAGGCGCAGCCGGCCGCGCAAGTGCGCGGCGCGCCGGCCTCGGGCTGGCGCTACAGCGCCCAACTCAACGAGCAACTGACCTCGGCGCAGCAGGCCCTGTCCTTCGTCGACGGCTTGCTGGGTCAACTGGAAGGCGTCAAATCCGGACTCAGTCGCGAACTGACCCAACGCCAGTTGAATCAGGGCGATTTGCAGCGCCAGCTCGAGCAATTCAATGAACAGTGGCGCAAGCGCCAGACCGCCAGCGGCGGCAGCCTGGACGGCCAGCTGCGCTTCCATCTGGCCGCCGACGCGCGCCAGGGCTTCACCGTCAAAGGCCTGGATCTGGCCGCCCTGTCCGGCGGCCAGGCGGAAACCCTGGTGTTCTCCACCGGAGAATCCGGCGCGGCGCCGGCGTCGGTGCAAGTGGGCGGAGCATCCGAAGAAGAGGATCTCCTGCGCCGCTTCAATCGCGGTCTCGCCGCCAGCGGCGTGCGCGCGGAAATGAATGAAGACGGACAGCTGGCGTTCAGCGTGCCGGAATCGCAATGGGGCGCGCTCAGTGAGCGCATGACCGTGCGCGGCGGCGGCATTCGTTTTCCCGGCGGCATTCCGCAGCGGCTCAAGCTGCAGCCTGAGGCCGAAGCGTTTCAGCCCGAGCGCTGGAAAGTGGGCGACCACGCCCAGGTGCGCCAGGCGCTGCAAAGCGTGGTGCGCTCCATCGGTCAGCTGCAGCAGACCCGCGCAGCGATCAATAGCGCGATCGCCGAGGCGCAGCACTCCATCGAACAGCTGTCGCATATGAACGAGCAAAGCTGGGCCAGCCAGTTCGTGTCCGATTTCAACGCGCGTCTGAATCAGCCGGACGGCTATCGCAACTTCTATGAGTTGGTGCCGGCCCTGATCGGCGTCAGCCGTTACCGGGTGGTGTCGCTGTTGTCGCTGGGCTAGAAACGGCTCCAGCGGCAACGTTGGAGGGTGACCAGGGCGTCGATGGCCTTCGGGTTTATTGACGCCGGTTCGCGATCTTCACACAATCAGCCATTCCCACCTCAAGGACGGGCTGGCCATTCATGACTTCCCCCGGTAACAAGCCGGCTCGGCGCGTAGAAGTAGGGGGCCGCAGCGTCTACCTTCACAGCGTCCCTCGCCACTCGCTGCAAGACCTTTACCATTTCTGCATGACCATCAGCTGGCCGCGCTTCTATCTATTCATCGCCGCCGCCTTCATCGCGCTGAATCTATTGTTCGCCGGGCTCTACCAGGCGCGGGCCGGCGGCATCGCCAATCAATATCCGCCGGGCTTCCTCGGCGCCTTCTTCTTCAGCGTGGAAACGCTGGCCACCGTCGGCTACGGCGATATGCATCCGCAAAGCCTGTACGCCCATTGGGTCTCGATGCTGGAAATCTTCATCGGCATGATGAGCATCGCGCTGATCACCGGCGTCACCTTCGCCCGCTTTTCGTGGCCCAGGGCGCGCATCGTGTTTACCCATAGTCCGGTGGTGCGTTTGCTGGACGGCAAGCCCGCGTTGATGCTGCGCGCGGCCAATGCCAGAAATAATGTGATCATCGACGCCAGCGCCCGCTTGCGGCTGCTGCAGCATGAGGTCAGCGCCGAGGGCGTGAGCTTCCGCAAGCTTCACGATTTGGAACTGGTGCGCGACCAGCACCCTATGTTCGTGCTCGGCTGGACGCTGGTGCACAAGCTGGAGGAGGGGAGTCCCTTATATGGTCGCGACGCTGAATCGTTGGCGGCTGCGCGCGCGCAACTGATTCTGTCCATCAACGGCATCGATGAAACCACCATTCAGCCCATGGTGGCGCGTCACACCTTTTCGCACCAGGACATTCGCTGGAATCACGCTTTTGCCGACCTGATCTATACCGACGCGGAAGAAAACGACCATATCGACTATCGGCGATTGCAGGAAGTCAGCCCGCTGCCAAGGGATTCCGGCCGGCGCGAAGAGGGTTGAGCGCCCGCGCTCGTCAGCGCTTTCATTGCAATTCAAGGGCTTAATGCAAGAGGGCACTTTTTTGTGTCGAAAGGTGTTGACGGGTTTAGGGGCCTGACGTATAGTTCGCCTCCTCAGCAGACAACGCAGCGGCGGAAACGAAACGCAGCGACCTGCACCGATCTTTAACAGAACGAATAACCGATAGGTGTAAGTGCTCGGTCGATGACCAAACACTTGCACTGCAAGACGAGAAATGTCTCGATGTTTCTTTGATCTTGCGTGCCAGAAAATTTGCTTGGAATTGAACTGAAGAGTTTGATCCTGGCTCAGATTGAACGCTGGCGGCATGCTTTACACATGCAAGTCGAACGGTAACAGGGTGCTTGCACCGCTGACGAGTGGCGAACGGGTGAGTAATGCATCGGAATGTACCGTGTAATGGGGGATAGCTCGGCGAAAGCCGGATTAATACCGCATACGCCCTGAGGGGGAAAGTGGGGGACCGAAAGGCCTCACGTTATACGAGCAGCCGATGTCTGATTAGCTAGTTGGTGAGGTAAAGGCTCACCAAGGCGTCGATCAGTAGCGGGTCTGAGAGGATGATCCGCCACACTGGGACTGAGACACGGCCCAGACTCCTACGGGAGGCAGCAGTGGGGAATTTTGGACAATGGGCGCAAGCCTGATCCAGCCATGCCGCGTGTCTGAAGAAGGCCTTCGGGTTGTAAAGGACTTTTGTCCGGGAGCAAATCCTAGTGGTTAATAACCGCTGGGTCTGAGAGTACCGGAAGAATAAGCACCGGCTAACTACGTGCCAGCAGCCGCGGTAATACGTAGGGTGCAAGCGTTAATCGGAATTACTGGGCGTAAAGCGTGCGCAGGCGGTTGTGCAAGTCTGATGTGAAAGCCCCGGGCTTAACCTGGGAACGGCATTGGAGACTGCACGACTAGAGTGCGTCAGAGGGGGGTAGAATTCCGCGTGTAGCAGTGAAATGCGTAGAGATGCGGAGGAATACCGATGGCGAAGGCAGCCCCCTGGGATGACACTGACGCTCATGCACGAAAGCGTGGGGAGCAAACAGGATTAGATACCCTGGTAGTCCACGCCCTAAACGATGTCAACTAGCTGTTGGGGGTTTGAATCCTTGGTAGCGTAGCTAACGCGAGAAGTTGACCGCCTGGGGAGTACGGCCGCAAGGTTAAAACTCAAAGGAATTGACGGGGACCCGCACAAGCGGTGGATGATGTGGATTAATTCGATGCAACGCGAAAAACCTTACCTGGTCTTGACATGTAACGAACGCCGCAGAGATGTGGCGGTGCCCGAAAGGGAGCGTTAACACAGGTGCTGCATGGCTGTCGTCAGCTCGTGTCGTGAGATGTTGGGTTAAGTCCCGCAACGAGCGCAACCCTTGCCATTAGTTGCCATCATTAAGTTGGGCACTCTAATGGGACTGCCGGTGACAAACCGGAGGAAGGTGGGGATGACGTCAAGTCCTCATGGCCCTTATGACCAGGGCTTCACACGTCATACAATGGTCGGTACAGAGGGTCGCGAAGCCGCGAGGTGGAGCCAATCTCATAAAACCGATCGTAGTCCGGATCGCACTCTGCAACTCGAGTGCGTGAAGTCGGAATCGCTAGTAATCGCAGATCAGCATGCTGCGGTGAATACGTTCCCGGGTCTTGTACACACCGCCCGTCACACCATGGGAGTGAGTTTCACCAGAAGTGGGTAGGCTAACCGTAAGGAGGCCGCTTACCACGGTGGGATTCATGACTGGGGTGAAGTCGTAACAAGGTAGCCGTAGGGGAACCTGCGGCTGGATCACCTCCTTTCTAGAGAAGGTTGTTGATCGAGTACTTACAGCCTATCGGTTATTTGTAGTTAAGGGCGTCAGCCAGCGATGGCTGAACAAGAAATGGGTTTGTAGCTCAGCTGGTTAGAGCACCGTCTTGATAAGGCGGGGGTCGTTGGTTCGAGTCCAACCAGACCCACCAGAATTTCTGTTGTCGGAGTGATCCGGCCGCACAAATAAAGCTGAAAGGCAAGGCGAAAGGCGGCGAAGTGTGCTGATGCACACGAGGCGCGTTTCAACGCGGCATTTCAGGTTTAGAGGGGGATTAGCTCAGTTGGGAGAGCACCTGCTTTGCAAGCAGGGGGTCGTCGGTTCGATCCCGTCATCCTCCACCACAACTCAAACACAAGCGAGTTTGCAAGATAGCTTGATTGTGTTTGCGTTGTATTTTTAACGCCCGATCTTTAACAAACTGAAGAAGCCGAATATATAAAGACGGCGAGAAGGAAGCGTAGAGTTAACTCTTTACGCGGACGGATCGTCATCTTGGGTATTTGATTGTATCTAGGCTGCGTCGCCATATCAAAAGGGGCGGTGTAGTCGTCGCACAAACACACTTGTTGTTTTGGTGATCCAGGTTACTGAAATGATAGGGTCAAGCGACTAAGTGCATCTGGTGGATGCCTTGGCGATCATAGGCGAAGAAGGACGTGTAAGCCTGCGAAAAGCGCGGGGGAGCTGGCAATAGAGCTTTGATCCCGCGATGTCCGAATGGGGAAACCCCTCCGCAAGGAGATCCCAGACTGAATCCATAGGTCTGAGGAGGCGAACGCAGCGAACTGAAACATCTAAGTAGCTGCAGGAAAAGAAATCAACCGAGATTCCGTTAGTAGTGGCGAGCGAACGCGGAAGAGCCTGTACGTGTTATGGATTGTGTTAGTGGAAGGTTCATGGAAAGGACCGCCATAGTGGGTGATAGCCCCGTACACGAAAACGCATTCCAAGGACTAGGCGTACGATAAGTAGGGCGGGACACGAGAAATCCTGTCTGAAGATGGGGGGACCATCCTCCAAGGCTAAATACTCATGATCGACCGATAGTGAACCAGTACCGTGAGGGAAAGGCGAAAAGAACCCCGGGAGGGGAGTGAAATAGAACCTGAAACCGGATGCATACAAACAGTGGGAGCGGACTTGTTCCGTGACTGCGTACCTTTTGTATAATGGGTCAGCGACTTACGTTCAGTAGCGAGCTTAACCGAATAGGGGAGGCGTAGGGAAACCGAGTCCGAATAGGGCGCTTTAGTTGCTGGGCGTAGACCCGAAACCGAGTGATCTATCCATGGCCAGGATGAAGGTGCGGTAACACGCACTGGAGGTCCGAACCCACTAGTGTTGCAAAACTAGGGGATGAGCTGTGGATAGGGGTGAAAGGCTAAACAAACTCGGAGATAGCTGGTTCTCCCCGAAAACTATTTAGGTAGTGCCTCATGTATCACTTCCGGGGGTAAAGCACTGTTATGGCTAGGGGGTCATTGCGATTTACCAAACCATGGCAAACTCTGAATACCGGAAAGTGCGAGCATGGGAGACAGACGGTGGGTGCTAACGTCCATCGTCAAGAGGGAAACAACCCAGACCGCCAGCTAAGGTCCCAAATGATCAGTTAAGTGGTAAACGAGGTGGGAAGGCATAGACAGCCAGGATGTTGGCTTAGAAGCAGCCATCATTTAAAGAAAGCGTAATAGCTCACTGGTCGAGTCGTCCTGCGCGGAAGATGTAACGGGGCTCAAACTGATAACCGAAGCTGCGGATTTGCACGTAAGTGCAGATGGTAGGGGAGCGTTCTGTAGGTCTGTGAAGGTGTCTCGTAAGGGATGCTGGAGATATCAGAAGTGCGAATGCTGACATGAGTAGCGATAAAGCGGGTGAAAAGCCCGCTCGCCGAAAGCCCAAGGTTTCCTACGCAACGTTCATCGGCGTAGGGTGAGTCGGCCCCTAAGGCGAGGCTGAAAAGCGTAGTCGATGGGAAACGGGTTAAAATTCCCGTACTTTTATGCAGTGCGATGTGGGGACGGAGAAGGTTAGGTCATCAGACTGTTGGAATAGTCTGTTTAAGCCGGTAGGCTGGAGTGGTAGGCAAATCCGCCGCTCCTTAAGGCCGAGACGTGATGACGAGGGTCTACGGACCTGAAGTGACTGATACCACGCTTCCAGGAAAAGCCACTAAGCTTCAGCTGCATAAGAACCGTACCGCAAACCGACACAGGTGGGCAGGATGAGAATTCTAAGGCGCTTGAGAGAACTCAGGAGAAGGAACTCGGCAAATTGATACCGTAACTTCGGGAGAAGGTATGCCTCTTAGAGTGAATCCCCTGCGGGAGGAGCTTTGAGAGGTCGCAGAGAATCGGTGGCTGCGACTGTTTAACAAAAACACAGCACTGTGCCAACACGAAAGTGGACGTATACGGTGTGACGCCTGCCCGGTGCTGGAAGGTTAAGTGATGGGGTGCAAGCTCTTGATCGAAGCCCCAGTAAACGGCGGCCGTAACTATAACGGTCCTAAGGTAGCGAAATTCCTTGTCGGGTAAGTTCCGACCCGCACGAATGGCGTAACGATGGCCACACTGTCTCCTCCTGAGACTCAGCGAAGTTGAAGTGTTTGTGAAGATGCAATCTCCCCGCTGCTAGACGGAAAGACCCCGTGAACCTTTACTGTAGCTTTGCATTGGACTTTGAACAGACTTGTGTAGGATAGGTGGGAGGCTATGAAGTGGGAACGCTAGTTCTCATGGAGCCGTCCTTGAAATACCACCCTGGTGTGTTTGAGGTTCTAACCTTGGTCCGTGATCCGGATTGGGGACAGTGCATGGTAGGCAGTTTGACTGGGGCGGTCTCCTCCCAAAGTGTAACGGAGGAGTTCGAAGGTTACCTAGGTACGGTCGGAAATCGTGCTGATAGTGCAATGGCAAAAGGTAGCTTAACTGCGAGACCGACAAGTCGAGCAGGTGCGAAAGCAGGACATAGTGATCCGGTGGTTCTGAATGGAAGGGCCATCGCTCAACGGATAAAAGGTACTCCGGGGATAACAGGCTGATACCGCCCAAGAGTTCACATCGACGGCGGTGTTTGGCACCTCGATGTCGGCTCATCACATCCTGGGGCTGTAGCCGGTCCCAAGGGTATGGCTGTTCGCCATTTAAAGTGGTACGTGAGCTGGGTTCAAAACGTCGTGAGACAGTTTGGTCCCTATCTGCAGTGGGCGTTGGAAGTTTGACGGGGGCTGCTCCTAGTACGAGAGGACCGGAGTGGACGCACCTCTGGTGTACCGGTTGTGACGCCAGTCGCATTGCCGGGTAGCTAAGTGCGGAAGAGATAACCGCTGAAAGCATCTAAGCGGGAAACTCGCCTGAAGATGAGACTTCCCTGAGGGCTTGACCCTCCTGAAGAGTCGTTCGAGACCAGGACGTTGATAGGTCGGGTGTGGAAGCGCTGTGAGGCGTTAAGCTAACCGATACTAATTGCTCGTGAGGCTTGATCCTATCATTTGAGTGGCTTGGGAAACTGAGCGACGAGATAGTGTTGTGCGACACAATTGAATACCGAATATATGTGGGGTGGTGTAGACCATCCCAGGCTTCTTCAAGTTTGTACCAGTTTATGTCTGGTGGCCATAGCGAGGTGGTCCCACGCCTTCCCATCCCGAACAGGACCGTGAAACGCCTTAGCGCCGATGATAGTGTGGCATTCGCCATGTGAAAGTAGGACACCGCCAGACGCCCAATACGATAACGCCAAGTCCAAGACTTGGCGTTTCGCTTCTCGAAAGAAGCGACACAGTTTATGCCTGGCGACAATAGCGGGGCGGTCCCACGCCTTCCCATCCCGAACAGGACCGTGAAACGCCTTAGCGCCGATGATAGTGTGGCATTCGCCATGTGAAAGTAGGACATTGCCAGGCGCCCAATGTAAAAGCCCAGACCAAACGGTCTGGGCTTTTTGCATTTGCGGATTCAAAAGCTGAGCGTTTTGTCCGCGCTCAGCGTCCATTCGGCCAGCTCCGGCATGGTGCCGATCTTGACGCCCGGCAACAGCAGGCTTTCATCGATTCCCCGCGCGTCGGCGCAAGTGCGGCAGACGCGCGCCGTCACGCCCAATTCCAACGCTTCGGCCAGCATCTCGCCCAGGGTCGGCGCTTGTGCGGTCTTCTGATTTTTCAATGCGGCGACAACGGCGTCGGACAGCAGGAACAGCTGCACCCGGCAGCGCTCGGCCTGTTGAGCCAGCGTCAGGGTCAGGCGCAGCGCGGAGAGCGCGCGTTCGTCCCCGTAGGGGCTGGCGTTCAGGGTGATCAGCACGGTTTGCATGAGGGTTTGCCTATGATGAAGAGAGTCAGGGCGGCATTGTGGCACGTTGCGCCGGCCTTGGCATGCGCGGACGGGGGCGGAGCGGGGTGCTCTAAGTTGTTGGCATGCAACAGTGAGGCGGGTCTTGGGCCCGGCTGGCGCCGGCTAACTGCTTGTACGAGTTGGGTTTGTTTGGGCTGAAATTATGGACTGAAAAGTTTCCTTCATATTGTCCAGCAATCTATTTGTATTTGTATACAATAGACAAATTTTCCGGGCGCTAATGAAAAGAGATAGCCCGGGGCTGCAAACTACACGGAGATGATTCATGCAATTCGACGCATTTGCCCATGGCCAGTCGGCGCTGCGGGACGCCATTACCTCTGCCTATCGTCGCGATGAGCGCGAGTGCGTGCAGGCGCTGTTGCCGCAGGCTGCGATGAGCGACGGCGAAGTCACGGCGGTTCAGGACCTGGCGCGGCGCCTGGTGGCGGAGGTGCGCCGCGAGCGCACCAAGTCCAGCGGGGTGGATGCCTTGATGCATGAGTTTTCTCTGGACAGCGCCGAGGGCATCGCCTTGATGTGTCTGGCCGAAGCGCTGCTGCGCATTCCGGACCGCGAAACCGCGGACAAGCTGATCCGCGACAAGATTTCGCGCGGCGACTGGAAGGCCCACCTGGGCAATAGCGCTTCCTTGTTCGTCAACGCCGCGGCCTGGGGCTTGCTGGTGACCGGCAAGCTGGTGGCTTCGCACAGCGCGAATGGCTTGTCGGCGGCGATGACCCGTTTGATCGCCAAAGGCGGCGAGCCGCTGATCCGCAAAGGCGTGGACATGGCGATGCGCATGCTGGGCAAGCAGTTCGTCACCGGCGAGACCATTGAGGAAGCGCTGGCCAACGGCCGCGAACGCGAGGCGCGCGGCTATCGCTTCAGCTACGACATGCTGGGCGAGGCGGCGATGACCGAGGCCGACGCGCAGCGCTATCTGCAAGACTATGTGACCGCCATTCACGCCATCGGCAAAGCGTCCGCCGGCCGCGGCATTTACGAAGGCCCGGGCATTTCGGTGAAGCTGTCGGCCATCCATCCGCGTTATAGCCGCATCAAGCACGAACGGATGATGGCCGAGCTGCTGCCGCGCCTGAAAGGCTTGTTCCTGCTGGCCAAGCAGTACGATATCGGCCTGAACATCGACGCCGAAGAAGCGGACCGCCTGGAAATCTCCATGGATCTGGTGGAGGCGCTGGCCAACGATCCGGATCTGGACGGTTTCGAGGGCATAGGCATTGTGGTGCAGGCTTACCAGAAGCGTTGCCCCTATGTGATCGATTTCCTGATCGATCTGGCGCGTCGCAGCAAGCACCGCTTCATGGTGCGCCTGGTCAAGGGCGCTTATTGGGACGCGGAGATCAAGCGCGCCCAGGTGGACGGCTTGCCGGGCTATCCGGTTTACACCCGCAAGGTTTACACCGATGTGGCTTATCTCGCCTGCGCCAAGAAGCTGTTGTCCGCGCAGGACGCGATCTATCCGCAGTTCGCCACCCACAACGCCTACAGCCTGGCCGCGGTGTTCAATCTGGCCTCCGGCAAGGATTACGAATTCCAGTGCCTGCACGGCATGGGCGAGACCCTGTACGACCAAGTGGTGGGCAAGGACAAGCTGGGCAAGGCTTGCCGCATCTACGCGCCGGTGGGCTCGCATGAAACTCTGCTGGCCTATCTGGTGCGCCGTCTGCTGGAAAACGGCGCCAACAGCTCCTTCGTCAACCGCATCGTAGACGAGGCGGTGTCCATAGACGAACTGGTGGCGGATCCGGTGGCCGAGGCCGCGCGCCATGGCGGCCAGCCGCACAAGAAGATTCCGGCGCCGCTGGAGCTGTACGGCCAGCAGCGCAAAAACTCCAAGGGTCTGGACCTGTCCAGCGAGCATGTGCTGGCCACGCTGCAACTGGGCCTGCAAGCGTCCGAGAAACAGCCGTGGGGCGCTTTCCCGATGTTGGGCGACGGCGACGTCACCGACGGCGAAGTGCAGCAGGTGCGCAATCCGGCGGATCGCGACGATCTGGTGGGCCGCGTGATCGAGGCGAGCGCGGCGGACGTGAACCGCGCGCTGGAGCTGGCGCAGCAAGGCGCCGCCGATTGGGCCGCCACGCCGGTGGCCGAACGCGCCGCCTGCCTGCAACGGATGGCCGACCTGATGGAAGACCAGATGCCGGCGCTGATGGGCCTGGCGGTGCGCGAGGCCGGCAAGACGCTGGCCAACGCGATCGCCGAGGTGCGCGAGGCGGTGGACTTCTGCCGCTACTACGCGGCGCAGATCGAAGACGAATTCGACAACGCCAGCCATCGCCCATTGGGCCCGGTGGTGTGCATCAGCCCGTGGAACTTCCCGCTGGCCATCTTCATCGGCGAGGTGGCGGCCTCGCTGGCGGCCGGCAACGCGGTGCTGGCCAAGCCGGCGGAGCAGACCAGCCTGATCGCCGCGCACGCGGTGCGCTTGTTGCACGAGGCCGGCGTGCCGCGCGCGGCGCTGCAATTGCTGCCGGGCCGCGGCGAAGTGGTGGGCGCGGCGCTGACCGCGGACCCGCGCGTCCAGGGCGTGATCTTCACCGGCTCCACCGAGGTGGCGCAAATCATCAACCGCACGCTGGCCAAGCGCGGCGGCGACCCGGTGCTGGTGGCCGAAACCGGCGGCCAGAACGCGATGATCGTGGACAGTTCGGCGCTGCCGGAGCAGGTGGTCACCGATGTGCTCAGCTCGGCTTTCGATTCCGCCGGCCAGCGCTGCTCCGCGTTGCGCGTGCTCTATCTGCAAAACGACATCGCCGACAAAGTCATCGCCATGATCAAGGGCGCGATGGATGAATTGAAAGTGGGCGATCCGGCCAAGCTGGACATCGACGTCGGCCCGGTGATCGACGCCGAAGCCCAGGCCGGCCTGCTGGCCCATATCGAGAAGATGAAGGCGAGCGCGCGCGCCACTCATCAGGTCAAGCTGGGCGAGGACTGCGCCAAGGGCACCTTTGTGGCGCCCACCTTGTTTGAGATCGCCGATCTCAAGCAGCTGAAGCGCGAAGTCTTCGGTCCGGTGCTTCATGTGCTGCGTTTCGAGGCCAATGAGCTGGACAAGGTGGTGGCCGAGATCAACGCCACCGGCTACGGTCTGACCCACGGCATCCACAGCCGCATCGACGAGACTATCGACAACATCGTCGGCCAGATCAAGGTCGGCAACGTCTACGTCAACCGCAACATCGTCGGCGCGGTGGTGGGCGTGCAGCCCTTCGGCGGCGAAGGCAAGTCCGGCACCGGCCCCAAGGCCGGCGGCCCCTTCTATCTGTACCGGCTGAGCCGCGCTGCCTGGGAGCCGAAACTGGCGGCGGAGACCCCGCCGCTGTCCCTGCCGGCGCTGGACGCCTTGGCGGCCGCCGCCGGCAGCCTGGGCCTGGCCTTGGAGCCGGCCATCGCCGCGGCGCGCAAGGACAGCGTGCTGGCCTGCCTGGTGAACTTGCCGGGCCCCACCGGCGAGCGGAACTCGCTGCAGTTCGCGCCGCGCGGCAAGGTGGGTTGCCAGGCGGGCAACGCGCAAGCGCTGGCGGAGCAGCTGGCGGCGGCCTTCGCCACCGGCAACCGCGCGGTGTTGCCGGCCAATGAGGCGGGCCGAAGCCTGGCCGCCAAGCTGGGCTCCTTGGTGGAGCTGGACGCCGATGTGTTGGCGGCGGATGTCGGCGCCGTGCTGTTCTCCGGCTCCGAAGCCGAGGCCGAAGCCGCCCAGCGTACGCTGGCCGCGCGCGACGGCGCCTTGGTGCCGCTGCTGCGCGCCGACGCGCAAGGCCATTACAATCTGCACCGCCTGGTGGTGGAGCGCGCGCTCAGCGTGAATACTACCGCGGCGGGCGGCAACGCCAGCCTGATGAGCATAGGCGATTAAAGGCGGGGCGGGCCCCGGCGACGGCGGTCCGTTCGTCTTGCAACTCCGCGGATCAAATCGGTTTTCCCATGCGCCGGCGCGCATGGGGTGGCGGCGGGCTTGTCCAACAAGCCACTTGCCACAAGCTGGCGGCCTTGAAATAATGCCGCCAGCCGCCGCGCTCGCCCCTGCTTGGGGAAGGCGGGATGTACATAACAACATTAGACAGGTTCCGCAAACCCCCAATCCCGACACGTGACGGATGGGGATCTCTGGAGAAATAGAGGAAACATGATGCAAGCAAACAAACTGACGACTCTTTCCCTGGCCGTGGCCGCCGCTGTCGCCTTGTCCGCATGCGGCAAAAAAGAAGAGGGCGCGCCGGCAGCCGGCGCCTCCGCCGGCGCGGAAGCCGCCGCGGGCGGCGTGGTCAAGATCGGCTTCGCGGCCCCCCTGACCGGTCCGCAAGCCCACTACGGCGAAGAATACAAAAACGGCGTGACCCTGGCGATTGAAGACGCCAACGCCGAGAAGCCCACCATCGGCGGCAAGCCGGTGAGCTTCGAACTGGAAGCCCAGGACGACCAGGCCGACCCGAAAACCGCCACTCAGCTGGCGCAGAAATTCGTCGACGAGAAAGTGAACGGCATCATCGGCCACTTCAACTCCGGCACCTCCATCCCGGCCTCCAAGATCTATTCCGACGCCGGCATTCCGATGATCGCCATGGCCACCTCGCCGGCCTTCACCGCGCAGGGCTTCAAGAACACCTTCCGCTCGATGACTTCCGACACCCAGCAAGGCTCGGTGATGGGCAAGTTCGTGGTGGAAAAACTGGGCGCCAAGAAAGTGGTGATCGTGGACGACCGCACCGCTTACGGTCAGGGCCTGGCCGACGAGTTCGAGAAGGCCGCCAAGGCCGCCGGCGGCAATGTGGTCAAGCGCGAATTCACCAATGACAAGGCCACCGACTTCGCCGCCATCCTCACCTCGATCAAGGCCGCCGCGCCGGACGTGGTGTTCTACGGCGGCGCCGACGCGCAATCCGCGCCGATGGCCAAGCAGATGAAGCGCCTGGGCCTGACCGCTCCGCTGATTTCCGGCGAGATGACCAAGACTCCGACCTTCCTGCAACTGGCGGGCAAGGAAGCCGACGGCACCATCGCCTCGCTGGCCGGCCTGCCGCTGGATCAAATGCCCAAGGGCAAGGACTACGAGAGCCGCTACAAGGCGCGCTTCAAGATGGACGTGGCCACTTACTCGCCGTACGGCTACGACGCCACCCGCGCGCTGATCCAGGCGATGAAAGACGCCAACTCCACCGATCCCAAAGCCTACCTGCCGGTGCTGGCCAAGATCACCCACTCCGGCGTGACCTCCGGCAGCTGGACTTACGACGCCAAGGGCGATCTGAAAGACGGCGGCATCACCGTCTACAAAGTGGTGAACGGCGAGTGGAAAGTGCTGGAAACCGTGGGCGGTGCCGCCGCGTCCAAGGACGCTTCCGCAGCCAAATAAGCCGGTTCGGCAGCAGGCGACAAGGCGACGCGTTCAGCGTCGCCTTTTTCTTTGCCCGATCAACGCAAGAGGCCGATCTTCTTCAGCAGGAAAATCAGGATGGCGGCGCCGGCAATGCCGAAAGCCAGGCCGGGCAGGGAGAAGGAACCGGCGGCCGAAGCGGAAGAGATGCCCAGCAGCCGGCCAAACAGCCAATGTCCCAAGGCCGAACCAATGATGCCGATGATGATGTTGGCGATCACGCCTTCGCTGACGCCCATGACCTTGCCGGCGAGCCAGCCGATCAGGCCGCCGGCCAATAGGGAAACGAGTAGTCCCATATCCTCTCCTTATGTTAGTTTGTGAATAAATAGTTATAGCCATTTATTTAATATGGCGCCATATTTTTTTGGAGCGCCGCCGCAAAAAACAAAAACCCCGGCATAGGCCGGGGTGTGGAGGCAAGGCGGGAATGTCGGTGTTTACAGGCCGACCCACTGTCCTTTGCGCAATTGATACAGCGACACGGTGCCGTGCTGGATGTCGCCCTTGTCGTCAAAGCGGATCTCGCCGGTCACGCCCTTGAAGTCGGTCTTGGGCAGTTCGCCCAGGTATTTGGCCGGATCGGAGGAGCCGGCGCGCTTCATCGCGGCGATCATCACTCGCGCGGCGTCATAGGTGTAGGGCGCGTAGGCCTGGATGTCGGCGTTGAATTGCTGCTTGTACTTGCCGTTGAAGTCCGCGAAGCCCGGCATCTTGTCTTTTTGCGCGCCCGCGCTGGAGGCGTAGCTGCTTTCCGCGCTGTCGCCGCCCAGTTTGGAGAACTCGGGCGTATTGATGCCGTCCGCGCCCATGAAGGCGGCCTTCAGGCCCAGCTTGTTCATCTGCTTGACCATCGGCGCCGCCTGGGCGTCCATGCCGCCGTAGAACAGCAGGTCCGGCTTCGCCCCCTTGATCGAGGTGAGGATGGCCATGAAATCCGTGGCGCTATTGCTGGTGAACTCGCGCTTGACCACCTTGCCGCCGGCCGCTTCCACCGCCTTGGCGAAATCGTCGGCCAGGCCCTGGCCGTAAGTGGTGCGGTCGTCGACGATGGCGATGCGGCCGGCCTTCAGCGTTTCGATCGCGTACTTGGCCAGCGCCTCGCCTTGCTGGCGGTCGTTGGCGATGATGCGGAAGGTGTTCTTGAAGCCCTGCTGGGTGAAGCTGGGGCTGGTCACCGAGGCGGCGATCATCGGAATGCCGGCCTGAGAGTAAATCCGCGAAGCGGGAATGGCCGCGCCGGAAGTGAGATGGCCGATGATGCCGGCCACCTTGCCGTCCACCAGGCGTTGCGCCACCTGGGCGGCGGTTTTGGGATCGGCCTGGTCGTCCTCGGACACCACTTCGAAAGTGACGGGCTTGCCGTCCAGAGTCAGCTTTTCGGCATTGGCTTCCGCCACCGCCAGCTTGACGCCGTTGTCCGCGTCGCGGCCCCAGTGGGCGAAAGGCCCGGTCAGCGGGTTGGCGGAGCCGATTTTCACCACGACCGCGCCGGCTTCGGCCGGCGCGCTGCCGGCGCTTTGTTCGGATTTGCCGCAGGCGGTCAGGGCCAGCGCGGCGCAGGCGATGAGGCTAAGATGCGTTTTCATGAATTTCTCCTGATTTCTCTTTGTCTATTTAGCTTTAATCTATTTGGATATTCGCCTCAGGAATAAGGCGGCAGCCCATTTTTGGTGCATACGCCGATCAGCGTCAAGCCCGGCGGCGTGTAGGCGGCGGCTTTGCGCTAAAATAGCGGACTGATTTCGCGACATAAGATGGATTTTTGATGACAAAGGCGTATCCCGCGCCCGCCTCGCCCTGCATCGGCCTCTGCCGTCTCGACGAGGGCGGCGCCTATTGCCTGGGCTGCCTGCGCACCTTGGACGAGATCGCCGGCTGGTCCGGCTTCGACGACGAACAAAAGCGCGCGGTGTGGCAGCGGCTGATCGGCTTGCGGCCCAAGGTCAAAGACAAGCGCTGCGAGCGTTGCGGCGCGGCCTTCCGTTGCGGAGAGGGCGGCGACAACGGCGCTTGTTGGTGCGCGGAACTGCCGCAAGTACTGCCCTTGCCCTATGGCCACGGCGATTGCCTGTGCCCGGAATGCCTGCGCCGCCATCTGCGGGAAAGCTATTTGGCGCGCGGGCTGACACCGCCCTTATAGCAGGCGGACCGCCTTGGCGCGATGTATGTCAAATGCGTATTGTCGGCGCGGGGTGCAACCAATGCCCGTTGCCCGCGGTCCTAAGATGTTTTCCTCATTTCCGCTTTGGTTTCTCGCCACATGACATTTTGGAAGCGTTGGATTCGTAAGCTTTTGCTCCCCCTGTATTTGATCGGCTCCTTGCAAGGACGCCGCCGCGTCAATCTGGGCCGGCGGCCGTGGCGCAACGGCATTGCGCTGCTGGCCGTCCTGGCGCTGGCCGCCTGGGGGCTTTGGCTGTGGCTGGCGCCCAAGCCGGCGCCGCAGGTGCTGACCGCGGAGGTGACCCGCGCCGATCTGGAGGACGTGGTGCTGGCCAGCGGCGTGCTGAAGCCGCTGCGGCAAGTGGACGTGGGCGCCCAGGCCAGCGGCCAGTTGAAAATCCTGAAGGTGGCGGCCGGCGACCGAGTCGGCAAGGGCGAGCTCTTGGCCGAGATCGATCCGGAAAACAGCCTCAACGATCTGAAGGTTTCCGAGGCGCAACTGGAGTCCCGCGTGGCTCAGCTGCGCAGTAAGCAGGCCACGCTGCGCCAGGCCGAGCGCGAGCTGGCGCGCCAGAAGCAGATGATGAGCGAGGGTTCCACCTCGCAAAAAGACCTGCTGGCGGCGGAAACCGTCTACCAGAGCCAGACGGCGGAGCTGGACGACTTGCAGGCGCAGATTCGCCAGAACCGTTTCCAGATCGACAAGAACCGCACCACGCTGGGCTATACCCGCATCACCGCGCCGATGGACGGCGAGGTGATCGAAATCGTCACCCAGCAGGGTCAGACCGTGATCGCCAGCCAGACGGTGCCGGTGATCCTGAAACTGGCGGACCTGAGCACGATGACGGTGCACGCCCAGGTGGCCGAGGCCGACGTGATTCGCGTCAAGGCCGGGCTGCCGGTGTATTTCACCGTATTGGGGGCGCCGGACCGGCCCATCCGCGGTAAGCTGCGCGCCATCTTGCCGACGCCGGAAAAAATCAACAACGCCAACTTCTACAAGGCGCTGTTCGATGTGAAGAACATGGACGGCAAGCTGCGCGTGGACATGACCGCGCAGATCAGCATCGTGCTGGCGGAGTCCAAGCAGGCCTTGAACATTCCGCTGAGCGCGCTGGGCGCGGCCGGCAAGGATGGACGCCACAGCGTCAAGGTGCAGGGCAAGGACGGCCAGCTGCATGAGCGCCAAGTGCGCATCGGCCTGAAGACCGCCACCCGTGTGCAGATCCTGGATGGTTTGAAAGCCGGCGAGAAAGTGGTGACCAGCGAAGCCGGCGGCAAGGAAGAAGAACCCAGCGGCAGCGTGATGGTGAGCGCATGAGCGGAGCCAGCCTGACGCTGTCCGGAGTGTGGCGCCGGTTTCCGTCCGGCGATGAAGAAGTGGCGGTGCTCAAGGAGGTCAGCCTGGACATCCGCGCCGGCGAGATGGTGGCCATCATCGGCGCCTCCGGTTCCGGCAAGTCCACGCTGATGAACATCCTGGGCTGCCTGGATCAGCCCTCGGCCGGTCATTACCAGGTGGGCGGGCGCGACGTGGGCGCGCTGGACAAGGACCAGCTGGCCACGCTGCGGCGCGAGCATTTCGGTTTCATCTTTCAGCGCTACCACCTATTGCCGCATCTGAGCGCCATCGACAATGTGGCGATGCCGGCGGTGTACGCCGGCATGAGCCAGGAAGCGCGGCGCGAACGCGCGCGCCAGCTGCTGGCGCGGCTGGGCCTGGCCGGCAAGGAAGACTACCGCCCGGGCCAGCTGTCCGGCGGCCAGCAGCAGCGCGTGTCCATCGCCCGGGCGCTGATGAACGGCGGCGACATCATCCTGGCCGACGAACCCACCGGCGCCTTGGACAGCCACAGCGGCGAAGAAGTGATGGCCATCCTCAAGGAACTGCACGCGGCCGGTCACACCATCATCATCGTCACCCACGACCCGTCCATCGCCGCGCAGACCGAACGCATCATCGAAATCCGCGACGGCGAGATCCTGCGCGACAGCGCCGCCGACGCGCCGCGTCCGGCGGCGGACGCGCGCGAGCCGCGCCGGCCCAAGCCCGGCCCGGCCTGGCGCGAACGCATGAGCGAAGCCTTCAAGATGGCCATGCTCGCCATGCTGGCCAACCGCCTGCGCACCGTGCTCACCATGCTGGGCATCATCATCGGCATCACCTCGGTGGTGTCCATCATCGCGGTGGGCGAGGGCGCGCGCAATTACGTGCTGAACGATATCCGCTCCATCGGCACCAACACCATCACCGTGTACCGCGGCAAGGACTGGGGCGACGACAAGGCCGACGGCGTGCGTACCTTCTTGCCCGGCGATCTGGCCGCGCTGGCCGAGGAACCCTATGTGGACAGCGTGTCGCCGGTCACCAGCAACAGCCTGCGCATCCGCTACCGCAATGTCGACGTCAACGCCTCGGTGTCCGGCGTGGACAGCACGTATTTGCGCGTGCGCGGCTTGAAAGTGGTTGCCGGCCTGGGTTTCAGCCGCGACGACGTGCGCATGCAGCGCCAGGTGGTGGTGATAGACAACAACGCCCGCCGCAAACTGTTCGCCGACGCGGACGCCATCGGCCAAGTGGTGCTGGTGGGCAGCGTGCCGGCCACCGTGATCGGCGTGGTGGAAACCAAGGACAACGGCGGCGGCAAATCGCTGCAAATGTGGATGCCCTACAGCACCGCCGGCAGCCGGCTGTTCGGCCAGGCTTATTTCGACTACATGGTGGTGCGCATCCAGGAAGGCCAGCCCACCGCGCTGGCCGAGAAGGGGATCAGCCAGCTGTTGACCTTGCGCCATGGCGGCAAGGACTTCTTCACCTTCAATATGGACGAGGTGCTGAAAACGGTGGAAAACACCAGTCGCACCCTGGCCCTGTTGCTGACCCTGATCGCGGTGATTTCGCTGGTGGTGGGCGGCATCGGCGTGATGAACATCATGCTGGTGTCGGTGACCGAGCGCACCCGTGAAATCGGCATCCGAATGGCGGTGGGCGCGCGCCAGTCCGACGTCTTGCAGCAATTTCTGACCGAGGCGGTGCTGGTCTGCCTGGTGGGCGGGGCCATCGGCATCGGCCTGTCCTACGGCATCAGCTTTGTGTTCGCGCTCTTGGTCAGCAAGTGGAAAATGGCCCTGTCGCTGAAGGCCATCATCTTGGCGGTGGCGTGTTCCACCGCCATCGGCGTGGTGTTCGGCTATCTGCCGGCGCGCAGCGCGGCGCGTTTGAATCCGATTGACGCCTTGGCGCGGGAGTAAGTGTTTGACGCTTTGGAAATCCAATCTCACTGTTTTGGGCCTGGCCCTCTTGCTGGCCGGCTGCCAGAGCACGCCGTATCAGCGCCAGGCGCTGGAAGCGCCGGCGCAATGGCGCGGCGCCCCGTCCCACGCCCAGGCGGACATGAGCCGCGAGCGCTGGTGGCAAGGCTTCGACGACGCCGGCTTGCTGGCGGTGCTGGAGCAGGCGCGCAGCCGCAACCCGGATCTGAGCATCGCCCTGCTCAAGCTGCGCAAGGCCCAGCTCGCGGCAGGTTTGGAGCGCAGCGACGCCTTGCCCTCCTTGAGCGGCGACATCAATGCCGGGACCAAGCGCACGCTGGGAGAGTCCTCGGCCTGGAGCCGCAGCAGCGGCGGCAGCTTGAACACCAGTTACGAGCTGGACCTGTGGGGGCGGGTGGACGCGCGCTTGCGCGCGGCGGATCAGGAGTTCCGCGCCAGCGCCTATGACGAAGCCGCGGCCCGCCTGTTGTCGGACAGCGCCGCCGCCGGCCTGTACTGGGACATCGCCGCGCTCAAGGCGCGGCAGACGCTGGGGCAGGCGGATCTGGCGGACCTGCGTCGCATCCAGGCGCTGGCGGAAGCCAAATGGCGCGCCGGCGCGACGAGCGAACAGGACGTCACCCAGGCGCGCAGCGCGGTGCTGAGTCAACAGGCGGACTTATTGGGGCTGGCCGAGGAGCGCGGGCAAAAGGAAAACGCTTTGGCGCTATTGCTGGACCGCCCGTCCGGCGCGGCGCTGCCGGCTATCGCCGCGCTGCCGCTGGAACCCGTCTTGCCGGCGATAAACGCCGGCCTGCCCAGTAGCCTGTTGGAGCGGCGGCCGGATCTGATGGCCGCGGAAGCGCGCTTGCGCGGCAAGCTGGCCAAGGTGGACCAGGAGCGCGCGGCCTTCTTCCCGGCGCTGAAACTGACCGGTTCGCTGGGCTCCAGCAGCGGCGCGCTGAGCAGCCTGGTGCAAAACCCGCTGCTGACGCTGGGCGCGTCCCTGTCCTTGCCCTTCCTTGAGTGGCGCAAGCAAGGCCTGCAATTGAAGAGCAGCCAGGCTGATTACGAGCTGGAAACCGTCAGTTTCCGCAAGACCTTGTACAGCGCTTATCAAGAGGTGGACAACGCGCTGAGCGCGCGCCAGCGGCTGCAAGGCTCCGCTCGCTTGCAAGCCGACGCGCTGGCCTTGAACCGGCGCAGCGAACAACTGGCGGAAAGCCGCTACCGCGCCGGGGCGGTTGACGTGCAAACCTGGCTGGACGCGGCCAAGGCGCGGCGCGGCAGCGAGTCCGCGCTGATCCGGCTGCGTCAGGAGCAATTGAAAAACCTGGCGGATGTTTACAAGGTGTTGGGCGGCGCGCCAAGCGTCTGAAGCGCCTCGCCGGGAAGCGAGGCGGAGCCCCGCAAGGCTCCGCTTTGTGAAACGCAGGGCGGCGGTCAGTGATGGCCGCCGCCCCTTGCTTTAGCGGCCGAAGCGGCCGAAGCGCTCCTCTAACTGCCTGCGTTTGCTCTTGCCGGCATGCATCTGATGCTGGCTGTCCACGTGGCGGTAAACCTTCACTTGCTGCGCGCCCAAGAACAGCATCTGCTCCAGATAATTGAAAAAGCCAATCCAGTAGCCGCGCTGCTCACGCGCGTTGAAGTCGATGTCTCGCGCCACCCGGCTTAGCAGGCCGTAGCCCACGTAATAACGATTATCCTTCAGCCATTGCAGCAGGTGAGCCGCGCATTCGCGGCCGTAGGCGCACATGGCGTCGAAGTCATCGTCGGCTTCCGGCATCTGCCAGTAATGCGGATAGTCGCGCTCCGGGATGTAGCGGACGAAGGGGAGCAGGGTTTCCTGCTGTTCGATGGCGGCCAGCTTGTAGCGGCGGCGGCGGGGTAGGATAGGGGACATGCCGTTTCTCCTGCTGTGACACAAGATAAACCGCCTGCCTGAAAAGCGAGGTATTGGGCAGGCGCGTGGCAGGATTGGCGTTACCGTGTACACAAACCGGCGAGTGCATGACACTCTCCCACCATGCACCTGCCAAGTGGCATAGCCATGGTAAAGCAGGACCGCACCCAGATGAGGTGCGAGTCCGTTGTGTACAGGGCGGGACGCCAATCCCGGCGCCGCTAATGAGAACGGCGCCCGGGGATTGTCGCCGACGGGGCGGGGAGGGTCAAGGCAGGGCAGCCGGATGGGGAGGCTCTAAGAGCCTGTTCACGATCTTTTGTCTGTGCTTTGAAACACGGTTTGGTGTATCGGAAACCGCGTATCCGATGCGCCCCAACTCCCTTCAAGCCTGCCGTCGGGTGGCAGGCCCGAGGTTTTAAGCGGCTGCTTTGTTTGAGCGATTTGACGTTAGCAAATCGCGAGTTCAGCCGCGCCTCGGGACTGACGGGAACCGGCGGGAAGCCGCAGGCCAGGCTTGCAGGGCGGCCTTTGGGGTGAAGGGGAATTTGGCCGCGCAAATTCCCCTTCCTGCCCGCCGGGCAGCCCCGGCAATGCAAACTATCATCCGCGCAGCGGATTCCAGGCCTTGGAGCCATCACTCAGAAAGATCGTGAACAGGCTCTTAGATCACCGCCCACAGTCCGCAGATCGCGAACAGGATCAGCACCCCGGTCAGGATCTGGGCGGTGGTGCGTTCTTTTTGCAGCGCCCGTTTCAGGTTGTCGTGCACGCTTTCCAGTTTTTCCAGCCGCTGTTCCAGCTCGGCGCGGGTTTCGTCCTGCCGCGCCAGCGATTGCAGCATCGCCTCGCCGCCCACCTCGGTGATCAGTTCCTTATTCCATACCCCCAGCAGCTTGTTGACCTTGTCCTTGAAGTACAGCGCGGAACGCTGGTTGGCGTCCTGCCATTCAAATTCAAAGCCCTGGCTGGCGTAAAAGGCGTTGCGTTGCAGCCGTTCTTCTTCCGACGAGGTCTGGCTCATGGCGATCATGCCGGGGCTGATGGCGTGGTCCGGACAAATGCCCTTGGCCCAGGCGATGACGCTGGCGAACAGAAAAGCGTCGAGTCCGGTGCCGACAAAGCCGGGGCTGGCCTGCACGCCGCTTTTGGGGCCGAAGGTGACGGTGCGGCTGGGCCGGTCCACGCGCACCCAGGCGCAATTGTGGGCGGCTTGGAAATGGCTGTCCTCGCCCTCGAACAACTGCCAGCGGTGGCCGTCGGCGCGGGCGTAGCCGCGAAACTGCAGCCGGAAGAAGTCGGATTGCTCGGTCATGGCCCGGCTGCGCTGCAAGATGCCGTAAATGGGCGTGCCGTTGGCGGTCAGCGTCAGAATGGTCTCGCCCAGCGGAATGGCCAGCGTGGCCAGGGTGTTTTCGTTTTCCGGAGCGCGGAGCACCGGTTCTTCGGCGGTGGACGCCGGGTTGGCGGCCTGGTTCGGACTGGTCATCTGCTGCCTATGCTGGGGTGTTCTGGGGGCCTGTTTGCGGTGGTCATCAGGCGCTGGGCTCGTGAACGGGCGGACGGCCGCCGCGGGCGGGCGTCACGGGACGCTTATTGTACCAATCTAGACGGCTTGGGGAATCCTTGCTCGCATGACATCCGGCATGAGGGCAAACGACGGCCAATTTGGCGCGCTGCACGGTCAATGCGTAGTTTTACTTAGAATATTGCAGATCAATAAAAGCTTTATTTCAAACAAACACTTATTGGTTGCGCTAAATAATCACATAATAAAATGTGAATGTGTTACTTGTATTGGGTAATGGTGTGGCATATCGTGCCCCCAATCATTAAATACAATCGGTCATTATGCTTGCTCAAACGGATACGGACGGTTCTGCCTCCTCCGCAAACATCAGCGATTTGGGCTTGCTGGGCCTGGTCCTGCTGGCCCAGTTCCACGGCGTAGCCGCCGACCCGGCGCAACTCACCCACCAATACGGCCGCCAGGCCGAACCCTTCAGCGAAACCGACCTGCTGCTGGCCGCCAAAGGCCTGGACCTTAAAGCCCGCATCGTCAAACAAAGCCCGGACCGCCTCAGCCTGACCGCCTTGCCGGCGCTGGCGCTGCGGCCGGACGGCGAACACTTCATCATCGCCCGCTGCGATGGCGACAAAGTGCTGATCCACGACCTCAAGCACGGCCGGCCGCAAGTGCTGAGCCAGGCGGAGCTGACGGCGCGCTACGCCGGCCGGTTGCTGCTGATGGCCTCGCGCGCGTCCGCGGCGGGGGCGCTGGCCAAGTTCGACTTCACCTGGTTCGTGCCGGCCATCGTCAAATACCGCAAGCTCTTGCTGGAAGTGCTGGCGGTGTCGCTGGTGTTGCAGCTGTTCGCGCTGGTGACGCCGCTGTTCTTCCAGGTGGTGATGGACAAGGTGTTGGTCAACCGCGCCTTCAACACCCTGGACGTGATCGCCGTCGGGCTGTTGATCCTGTCGCTGTTCAATGTGGCGCTGTCGGCGCTGCGCAGCCACGTGTTCGCCCACACCACCAGCCGCATCGACGTGGAACTGGGCGCGCGGCTGTTCCGCCACCTGCTGGCGCTGCCGCTGGCCTACTACGAAGCGCGGCGGGTGGGGGACACCGTGGCGCGGGTGCGCGAGCTGGACAACATCCGCAACTTCCTCACCGGCCAGGCGCTGACCACGGTGCTGGACCTGCTGTTCTCCTTCGTGTTCCTGGCGGTGATGTGGTACTACAGCGGCTGGCTGACCCTGATCGTGCTGGTGTCGCTGCCGTGCTACGCGCTGTGGTCGGCCGGGCTGACCCCGCTGCTGCGGCGGCGTCTGGACGAGAAGTTCGCGCGCGGCGCCGACAACCAATCCTTCCTGGTGGAAGCGGTGGGCGGCATCGGCACCATCAAGGCGATGGCGGTGGAACCGCACATGACCCGGCGCTGGGACAACCAGCTGGCCGCCTACGTGGCCGCCGGCTTCCGCGTCACCCGGCTGGCCAATATCGGCCAGAACGGCGTGCAACTGATCCAGAAACTGGTCACCGTCGCCACCCTGTGGCTGGGCGCGCGGCTGGTGATCGCCGGCGAGCTGTCCGTCGGCCAGCTGATCGCCTTCAATATGCTGGCCGGCCAGGTGGCGGCGCCGGTGGTGCGGCTGGCGCAACTGTGGCAAGACTTCCAGCAGATCGGCATCTCGGTGGAACGGCTGGGCGACATCCTCAACACCCGCAGCGAACTGCCGGCCAGCCGCGCGGCGCTGCCGGCGATCCAGGGCCGCATCCAGTTCGACCAGGTGGTGTTCCGCTACCGGCCGGACGGCCCGGAAATCCTGCGCGGCCTCAGCCTGGACATCCGGGCCGGCGAAGTCATCGGCATCGTCGGCCGTTCCGGCTCCGGCAAAAGCACGCTGACCAAACTGGTGCAACGCTTGTACGTGCCCGAATCCGGGCGCGTGCTGGTGGACGGCAACGACCTGGCGCTGGCGGACCCGGCCTGGCTGCGGCGGCAGATCGGCGTGGTGCTGCAAGAAAACCTGCTGTTCAACCAAAGCATCCGCGACAACATCGCGCTGGCCGACCCCGGGCTGGCGCTGGACCACGTGATCCACGCCGCCAAACTGGCCGGCGCCCACGACTTCATCATGGAACAGGCCGAAGGCTACGACACCATGGTGGGCGAACACGGCGCCAGCCTGTCCGGCGGCCAGCGCCAGCGCATCGCCATCGCCCGCGCGCTGATCAGCAACCCACGCATCCTGATCCTGGACGAAGCCACCAGCGCGCTGGACTACGAATCCGAACGCGCGATCATGCAAAACATGCGCGCCATCTGTCAGGGCCGCACCGTGCTCATCATCGCCCACCGCTTGAGCACCGTGCGCGGCGCCAGCCGCATCATCGCCATGGACCAAGGCCGCATCGTCGAAAGCGGCCGCCACGAAGACCTGCTCCGCCAGCCCGACGGCTACTACGCCCGCCTGCACAGCCTGCAACAAGGATAAACCCGTACATGAAGCACCAACTGCACGCGCTGCGCGACTTCGCGCGGCGCTACCGGCAGGCCTTTGCCGCGCACTGGGCCATCCGCCATCAACTGGACCCCCAGCCGCGGCGCGAAGACGAACTGGCCTTCCTGCCCGCCCATCTGGAACTGACCGACAGCCCGCTGTCCCCGCTGCCGATGTGGAGCATGCGCCTGATCGGCGCGCTGTTCCTCATCGCGCTGCTGTGGTCCGCGCTGGGTCAGCTCGACATCGTCGCCGTCGCCGGCGGCAAGACCGTCAGCGGCGGCCGCACCAAAATCCTGCAGCCGCTGGAACCCAGCGTGGTCAAAGCCATCCACGTGCGCGACGGCCAGCAAGTCAAGGCCGGCCAAGTGCTGATCGAACTGGACGCCACCGGCGCCAGCGCCGACAAACAAAAGGCCGACGACGCCCACGCCGCCGCCGCGCTGGCCGCCGCGCGCTACCAGGCGCTGCTGAACGCGCTGGACAGCGGCCGGCTGCCGCAGCTGCCGGCCACCCCCGGCGCCGCCGACAGCCAGAGACTGGCCGAAGAAAGCCTGGCGCTGGGCCAATGGCGCGGCTACCAGGCCAAGCTCGAAGCGCTGAACGCCACCCTGCGCCAACGCCAGGCCGAACACGCCACCACCCGCCAGCAAGTGAGCAAACTGCAAGCCACCGGCCGCATCGCCGCCGCGCGCGAACACGACTACCAAGACCTGCTGGCCAAGAACTTCATCTCCAAGCACGCCTACCTCGACAAACAACAAGCGCGCATCGAACAGGCAGGCGACCTGGCCAGCCAGCAAAGCCGGCTGCAAGAACTCGACGCCGCCATCGCCGGGCAAGAACAAGAGCGCAAAGCGCTGCAAGCCAACTTCCGCAGCGAGGCCCTCGACAAACTGCGCGAAGCGCGCGAACAAATGCGCCAATACGGCGAAGACCAGAAAAAGACCGGCCAACGGCAGGCGCTGACCCGGCTGACCGCGCCGGTGGCCGGCAGCGTGCAGCAACTGGCCATCCACACCGTGGGCGGCGTGGTCACCGAAGCGCAGCCGCTGCTGGCGGTGGTGCCGCGGGACGAAACGCTGGAAATCGAAGCGCAGATCGAAAACAAAGACATCGGCTTTGTGCGGCCGGGGCAGGCGGCCACCGTCAAAGTGGAAAGCTTCCCCTACACCCGCTACGGCTACCTGGACGGCGTGGTGGACAGCGTTAGCCACGACGCGATGCAAGACGAGAAGAAGGGCTTGGTGTTCCTGGCGCGGATCCGGCTGAAGCAAGACCACCTGAGCATAGACGGCGCGCGGGTGCGGCTCAGCGCCGGCATGACGGTGAGCGCGGAAATCAAGACCGGTCGGCGGCGGGTGATCGACTACTTCCTGAGTCCGCTGCAACAGCACGTGGGCGAAGGCCTGCGCGAGCGCTGAGATGAAACTGCTGCTGATCCACCAAAACTTCCCCGGCCAGCTGCGCCACATCGCCGAACACCTCAAACAGCGGCCGGACATCGAACTGCTGGCGGTGGGGCGCGACAGCGCGCCCGGCCTGGCCGGCGTCAAACTGCTGCGTTACCGGCCGCACCGCGGCCCGCACCGGCACACCCACCCCTATCTGCACAGCTACGAAGACGCGGTGCTGCACGGCCAGGCGG
The DNA here is from genome assembly GCF_057418835.1 of Chromobacterium sp. HL1. Classification (NCBI taxonomy): domain Bacteria; kingdom Pseudomonadati; phylum Pseudomonadota; class Betaproteobacteria; order Neisseriales; family Chromobacteriaceae; genus Chromobacterium; species Chromobacterium sp. HL1. The sequence goes on along the minus strand of NZ_CP162399.1, from coordinate 2,843,003 downwards.
TGCTGCGCGCCTTGCAGCCGCTGCAACAGCGCGGCTACCGGCCGGACGTCATCCTGGCCCACCCCGGCTGGGGCGAAACCCTGTTCCTCAAAGACCTGTTCCCGGCGGCGCGGCTGATCCACTACAGCGAGTACTACTACCACGGCCAAGGGGCCGACGCCGACTTCGACCCGGAATTCCCGCTGAGCCTGGACGGCGCGGCGCGGCTGCGGGCGCGCAACGCGCTGCACCTGCTCAACCTGGAACACGCCGATCACAGCGTCACCCCCACCCACTGGCAACACAGCCTGCACCCGGCGGCCTACCGGCCGAGTGTGCAGATCCAGCACGAAGGCATCCGCTGCGGCCAACTGGGGCCGGACCCGACGGCGACGCTGACCCTGCCCAACGGCCGGACGCTGCGCGCCGGCCAGCCCATCGTCAGCTATGTGGCGCGCAACCTCGAACCCTATCGCGGCTTCCACAGCTTCATGCGCGCGCTGCCGGCGCTGCTGCGGCAACGGCCGGACAGCCAGATCGTCATCGTCGGCGGCGACGGCGTCAGCTACGGCAGCGCGCCGCGCGACGCGGCCCACTGGCGCGAAAAACTGCTGCGTGACAAGCCGGTGGACCCGGAGCGGGTGCACTTCCTGGGCAAGGTGCCGTACGAGGTTTACCGAAAGGTGCTGCAAGTGTCGGCGGTCCATGTCTACCTGACCTATCCCTTCGTGCTGTCGTGGAGCCTGCTGGAAGCGATGGCCAGCGGCTGCCGCATCGTGGCCTCGGACACCGCGCCGGTGCGGGAAGTGATCCGGGACGGGGAGAACGGCGAGCTGACCGACTTCTTCGACGCGGCGGCGTTGGCGGAGAAGGTGGGGGCGGCCTTGGAGACGGACGGCGGCGGGCTGCGGCGTGCGGCGCGGGAGACGGCGGCGCGTTACAGCGTGGAGGCGGGGCTGGGGGGCTATCGACGGTTGTTGGGTTTGCCGGCGGAGTGAAGGCGGCTTAGAGCCTATTCAAAGTCTCGTGAGCAAGGGCGAGACAAGGCGAAAACCACTGAGAAAGCGGAATGTACAAGTGGTACACGAGTATTTCGAAGGGGGTTTCAACGCCGTATCGCCGAAGCGCAGCAGACTTTGAACAGGCTCTTAGGCGGTGGAACCGGCAAGAGCAGTACCAAGCAGTAAATCGTAGTGCGTGATGACACAAACAAATATTGATAAGGAAACAAGTTATGACGACAAGCGTAACGGGCAGCGACCTGGGCGGCGTGCTGGAAGGCAGCCCGCAGGACGATGTGCTCAAGGGCGGTGCCGGCAACGACACCTTGAACGGCTATGACGGCAATGATCTGCTGCAGGGCGGCGCCGGCGACGACGTGCTCAACGGCTATGCAGGCAACGACACGCTGGAAGGCGGCGCCGGCGACGATTTGCTCAATGCCGGCAGCGGCAACAATGTGTTGGCCGGCGGCGAGGGCAACGACACCCTGATCGGCGGCGCGGACAAGGACATCTATCTGTTCAATCTGGGCGACGGTTTCGACACCATCACCGACAACGCCCAGGACAAGCGCGACGCGGCGGACAGCGATCCGGCCTACCGCGACGAGTTGCGCTTCGGCCCGGGCATCCGCCCGGAAGATATCCAGCTGGAGCATGTGGGCGACGATTTGCTGCTGTCCCACCGCAACGGCGACGACGCGGTCACCATCAAGGGCTGGTTCGCCGACAAGAGCTTCTGGATCGAGCGCATCGTATTCGCCGACGGCGGCGAATGGGGCATTAACGATCTGGCGCAGCGCGTGATCGTGCAGACCGGCAGCGAGCGCAAGGAAATCCTCAACGGCTGGCTGGGCAAGGATCATCTGATCGGCCTGGGCGGCAATGACGTGCTGAACGGCCGCGGCGGCGACGATCTGTTGGACGGCGGCGCCGGCAATGACAAGTTGTTTGGCGAAGACGGCAACGACACCTTGCTGGGTGGCGACGGCGACGACACCCTGGACGGCGGCAGCGGCAACAATGTGCTGCACGGCGGTCGCGGCAACGATCTGCTGATCGGCGGCGCCGGCGCCGATGTTTACCTGTTCAACCTGGGCGACGGCGTGGACGTGATTCGCGACGCCGGCGGCGTGGACGTGTCGGTGAAAGACGAAATCCGTTTTGGCGCCGACATCCTGGTCAAGGACGTCAGCGTCAGCCGCCAGGGCGACAACCTGGTGCTGATCCACGTCAACGGCAGCGACCGCCTGGTGGTGGAAGGCTATTTCGCCAGCGCGTCCAGCCGTATCGAGCGCATCGTGTTCGCCGAAGGCGTGGTCTGGACCCAGGCCGATATCAAGCTGACCCAGCTGGGCGGCAGCGGCAACGATACCTTGATCGGCTGGGAAGGCAGCGATCTGCTGGACGGCGGCGCAGGCGATGATTCGCTGATCGGCGGCGGCGGCAACGATACCTTGATCGGCGGCCTGGGCAATGATGTGCTGGTCAGCGGCGGCGCGGGCGTTAGCGTGCTGATCGGCGGCGCGGGCAACGACACCCTGGTGGGCGGCGCCGGCGCGGAGATTTACCAGTTTGGCCTGGGCGACGGCGCGGACGTGATCGCCGCGCACGGTGTGGACGTCAGCGTGACCTTGCAGGACCGCATTGTCTTTGGCGTCGGCATTTCGGTGGACGACATCCGGGTGGAGCGCCAGGGCGACGACATCGTGCTGATCCACGCCAACGGCCGCGACTCCATCACCATCCAGGCGGGCTTCAGCCTGGAGCATGGTTGGCATGGCCAGATCGTGTTCGCCGACGGCAGCGTCTGGCTGGGCGCGGAACTGACGCAGAAACTGCTGGAAGTGCAGACCGGCGGCGACGACGACGATCTGCTGCTGGGCTCCGGTCAGTCCGATCTGTTGGACGGCGGCGCCGGCAACGACACCTTGATCGGCAACGGCGGCGAGGACACCTTGCGCGGCGGTGCCGGCGACGACCAGCTGCAAGGCGGTGTCAGCGGCCACACCACGATGGAAGGCGGGGCCGGCGGCGATGTGCTGATCGGCAACAAGGGCCGTGAAACCTTCGTCTTCGGCGTGGGCGACGGCCGCGACCTGATCAACTACGGTGCCCAGATCGGCAAGATCGCCGCCTTGAGCGCCAACGACGAAATCCGCTTCAAGGCCGGCATCAGCGCCAAGGACATCCGCGTACTGCGCGCCGGCAACGACCTGCTGCTGCTGCATGTCAACGGCCAGGACAGCATCCGCGTCAAGAACGGCCTGGTCGACAAGACCGGCTGGGCCGGCGTGGTGCTGTTCGCCGACGGCTCCAAATGGAGCGCGGCCGAGCTCTTGACCATGGTGGTGGCCGCGGGCGGCACCAGCGGCAAGGACGTGCTGACCGGCGGCAAGGGCGGCGATCTGCTGGACGGCGGCGACGGCGACGATACGCTGATCGGCGGCGGCGGCAACGACACCCTGAAGGGCGGCGCCGGCAACGACGTGCTGATCAGCAGCGGCGGCGGCACGGCCATCCTGGAAGGCGGCAAGGGCAACGACACCCTGCAAGGCGGCAGCGAACACAATATCTATGTGTTCAATCTGGGCGACGGCAGCGATGTAATCATCAACAATTCGCTGAATGTGTCGGTGGGCGTGAGCAGCGAAATCCGCTTCGGCGTGGGCATTTCGGTGACCGACATCACCGTGGTGCGTGTGGGCGACGACGTGCTGTTGCAGCATGTCAACGGCAGCGACTCGGTGCGCATCCAGGGCTGGTTCAGCAGCCAGAGCATGCAAGTGGGCAGCGTGGTGTTCGCCGACGGCGGCAGCTGGACCTCGGTGCAGATCAACCAGTTTGTCAAAGGCGTCTATGTGGGCGGCAGCGGCAACGACGCCTTCCACGGCGGCAGCGGCAGCGATCTGCTGGAAGGCGGCGACGGCGACGATACGCTGATTGGCGGCGGCGGCAACGACACCTTGCGCGGCGGCAACGGCAACGACGTGCTGATCGCCACCGGCAGCGGCACGGTGATCCTGGACGGCGGCAAGGGCAACGACACCTTGCGCGGCGGCGCGGACCGGAACATCTATGTGTTCAATCTGGGCGACGGCGGCGATCTCGTCATCAACAACTCGCTGAACGTATCGGTGGGCATGAGCAGCGAAATCCGCTTTGGCGCGGGGATTTCGGTGACCGACATCACCGTGGTGCGCGTAGGCGACGACATCGTGCTGCAACACGTCAACGGCAGCGACTCGGTGCGCATCCAGGGCTGGTTCAGCAGCCAATTGTCCCAGGTGGGCAGCGTGGTGTTCGCCGACGGCAGCAGCTGGACTTCGGTGCAGATCAATCAGTTCGCCGCGGGCATTTTCATCGGCACCAGCGGCAACGACATCCTCAAGGGCGGCAAGGGCCATGACCTGCTGGACGGCGGCGACGGCGACGACGTGCTGATCGGCGGCGGCGGCAACGACACCCTGAAAGGCGGCGCCGGCAACGATGTGTTGATCAGCGCAGGCGGCGGCGTGTCCATCCTGGAAGGGGGCAAGGGCAACGACACCCTCAAGGGCGGCGGCAGCCAAGACATTTACGTCTTCAATCTGGGCGACGGCCGCGACGTGGTGATCAACAACTCCTTGAACGTCAGCGTCAGCCACCAGAGCGAAATCCGCTTTGGCGCCGGCATCTCGGTGACCGACATCACCGTGGTGCGCGTGGGCGACGACGTGTTGCTGCAACACGTCAACGGCGTGGATTCGGTGCTGATCCAGGGCTGGTTCCTCAGCCAGAGCAACTGGGTGGGCGGCGTGGTGTTCGCCGACGGCAGCAGCTGGACCTCAGTGCAGATCAATCAGTGGGCCAGCGGTATCTATATCGGCACCGCCGGCAATGATGTGTTGATCGGCGGCGCGGGCGGCAGCCTGCTGGACGGCGGCGCCGGCAACGACACCCTGATTGGCCGCGGCGGCAACGACACCTTGAAGGGCGGCGCAGGCAACGACGTGCTGGAAGGCGGCGCCGGGCGCAATGTCTATATCTTCAATCTGGGCGACGGCCAGGACACCATTCGCTATGGCGAAAAGGGCGTCAACCTCGCTTGGAGCAGCTACGAGGAGATCCGCTTCGGCGTGGGGATTTCGGTGACCGACATCACCGTGGTGCGCATTGGCGACGATGTGGTGCTGCGGCATAGCAACGGCGTGGACAGCATCACCATCCAGGCCGGCATGTCGGTTCAGAGCTCATGGTCCGGCAGCATCGTGTTCGCCAACGGCGGCAGCTGGAGTCTGCTCGAGCTGATCAGCTTGGCGGCCGTGACCCTGAACGGCACCGACGGCGCGGATACGCTGAAGGGCGCCAAGGGCAATGACGTGATCTTCGGCCTGGCCGGGGATGACCAGTTGTTCGGCAATGAAGGCAACGACAGCCTGTTCGGCGGCGCCGGCAACGACACCCTGTACGGCGGGGCCGGCAACGATCTGCTGGAAGGCGGTGCCGGCGACGACGGCCTGTTCGGCGAAGAAGGCAACGACACGCTGCGCGGCGGCGCCGGCAAGGATACGCTGTACGGCGGCAACGGCACCGACCTGCTGGAAGGCGGCGACGGCGACGACGTGATCATTGGCGGTAACGAAGGCGGCTCATGGCGCGAAGAGCGCGATACGCTGCGCGGCGGCGCCGGCAACGATCAGCTGACAGTGGCGTGGAGCAGCTGGAACAACACGTTGGAAGGCGGCATCGGCAACGACACGCTGACCGGCGGTTACGGCCGCGACATCTATCTGTTCAATTTGGGCGACGGTCAGGACGTGATCATCGATCGGGCCTACCGCGTCAGCGCGGAAGATTCGTACCGGGATGAACTGGTGTTCGGCGCGGATATCAAGGAAAGCGATATCCAGGTGCTGCGCAGCGGCAACGACATGGTGTTCCGCCACATCAACGGCCAGGACAGCGTGACGGTGAAGGATTGGTTCGGCGATCAGCTGAACTGGATCGAACAGATCACTTTCGCTTCCGGCGTGAAGTGGACGGCCGATCAGTTGATGAAGCAGGGCGTGCCGCTGATTGGCACCGAGTTGGGCGACACGCTGCGCGGCGGCAATGTCGATGACTGGATGCTGGGCAACGGCGGCAACGATTCGCTGTACGGCGGCAACGGCAACGACCTGCTGGAAGGCGGTGCCGGCGACGACGGCCTGTTCGGCGAAGAAGGCAACGACACGCTGCGCGGCGGCGCCGGCAAGGATACGCTGTACGGCGGCAACGGCACCGACCTGCTGGAAGGCGGCGACGGCGACGACGTGATCATTGGCGGTAACGAAGGCGGCTCATGGCGCGAAGAGCGCGATACGCTGCGCGGCGGCGCCGGCAACGATCAGCTGACAGTGGCGTGGAGCAGCTGGAACAACACGCTGGAAGGCGGCATCGGCAACGACACGCTGACCGGCGGTTACGGCCGCGACATCTATCTGTTCAATTTGGGCGACGGTCAGGACGTGATCATCGATCGGGCCTACCGCGTCAGCGCGGAAGATTCGTACCGGGATGAACTGGTGTTCGGCGCGGATATCAAGGAAAGCGATATCCAGGTGCTGCGCAGCGGCAACGACATGGTGTTCCGCCACATCAACGGCCAGGACAGCGTGACGGTGAAGGATTGGTTCGGCGATCAGCTGAACTGGATCGAACAGATCACTTTCGCTTCCGGCGTGAAGTGGACGGCCGATCAGTTGATGAAGCAGGGCGTGCCCTTGTTGGGCACCGAGTTGGGCGACACGCTGCGCGGCGGCAATGTCGATGACTGGATGCTGGGCAACGGCGGCAACGATTCGCTGTACGGCGGCAACGGCAACGACCTGCTGGAAGGCGGTGCCGGCGACGACGGCCTGTTCGGCGAAGAAGGCAACGACACGCTGCGCGGCGGCGCCGGCAAGGATACGCTGTACGGCGGCAACGGCACCGACCTGCTGGAAGGCGGCGACGGCGACGACGTGATCATTGGCGGTAACGAAGGCGGCTCATGGCGCGAAGAGCGCGATACGCTGCGCGGCGGCACCGGCAACGATCAGCTGACAGTGGCGTGGAGCAGCTGGAACAACACGTTGGAAGGCGGCATCGGCAACGACACGCTGACCGGCGGTTACGGCCGCGACATCTATCTGTTCAATTTGGGCGACGGTCAGGACGTGATCATCGATCGGGCCTACCGCGTCAGCGCGGAAGATTCGTACCGGGATGAACTGGTGTTCGGCGCGGATATCAAGGAAAGCGATATCCAGGTGCTGCGCAGCGGCAACGACATGGTGTTCCGCCACATCAACGGCCAGGACAGCGTGACGGTGAAGGATTGGTTCGGCGATCAGCTGAACTGGATCGAACAGATCACTTTCGCTTCCGGCGTGAAGTGGACGGCCGATCAGTTGATGAAGCAGGGCGTGCCGCTGATTGGCACCGAGTTGGGCGACACGCTGCGCGGCGGCAATGTCGATGACTGGATGCTGGGCAACGGCGGCAATGATTCGCTGTACGGCGGCAACGGCAACGACCTGCTGGAAGGCGGTGCCGGCGACGACGGCCTGTTCGGCGAAGAAGGCAACGACACGCTGCGCGGCGGCGCCGGCAAGGATACGCTGTACGGCGGCAACGGCACCGACCTGCTGGAAGGCGGCGACGGCGACGACGTGATCATTGGCGGTAACGAAGGCGGCTCATGGCGCGAAGAGCGCGATACGCTGCGCGGCGGCGCCGGCAACGATCAGCTGACAGTGGCGTGGAGCAGCTGGAACAACACGCTGGAAGGCGGCATCGGCAACGACACGCTGACCGGCGGTTACGGCCGCGACATCTATCTGTTCAATTTGGGCGACGGTCAGGACGTGATCATCGATCGGGCCTACCGCGTCAGCGCGGAAGATTCGTACCGGGATGAACTGGTGTTCGGCGCGGATATCAAGGAAAGCGATATCCAGGTGCTGCGCAGCGGCAACGACATGGTGTTCCGCCACATCAACGGCCAGGACAGCGTGACGGTGAAGGATTGGTTTGGCGATCAGCTGAACTGGATCGAACAGATCACTTTCGCTTCCGGCGTGAAGTGGACGGCCGATCAGTTGATGAAGCAGGGCGTGCCCTTGTTGGGCACCGAGTTGGGCGACACGCTGCGCGGCGGCAATGTCGATGACTGGATGCTGGGCAACGGCGGCAACGATTCGCTGTACGGCGGCAACGGCAACGACCTGCTGGAAGGCGGTGCCGGCGACGACGGCCTGTTCGGCGAAGAAGGCAACGACACGCTGCGCGGCGGCGCCGGCAAGGATACGCTGTACGGCGGCAACGGCACCGACCTGCTGGAAGGCGGCGACGGCGACGACGTGATCATTGGCGGTAACGAAGGCGGCTCATGGCGCGAAGAGCGCGATACGCTGCGCGGCGGCGCCGGCAACGATCAGCTGACAGTGGCGTGGAGCAGCTGGAACAACACGTTGGAAGGCGGCATCGGCAACGACACGCTGACCGGCGGTTACGGCCGCGACATCTATCTGTTCAATTTGGGCGACGGTCAGGACGTGATCATCGATCGGGCCTACCGCGTCAGCGCGGAAGATTCGTACCGGGATGAACTGGTGTTCGGCGCGGATATCAAGGAAAGCGATATCCAGGTGCTGCGCAGCGGCAACGACATGGTGTTCCGCCACATCAACGGCCAGGACAGCGTGACGGTGAAGGATTGGTTCGGCGATCAGCTGAACTGGATCGAACAGATCACTTTCGCTTCCGGCGTGAAGTGGACGGCCGATCAGTTGATGAAGCAGGGCGTGCCGCTGATTGGCACCGAGTTGGGCGACACGCTGCGCGGCGGCAATGTCGATGACTGGATGCTGGGCAACGGCGGCAACGATTCGCTGTACGGCGGCAACGGCAACGACCTGCTGGAAGGCGGTGCCGGCGACGACGGCCTGTTCGGCGAAGAAGGCAACGACACGCTGCGCGGCGGCGCCGGCAAGGATACGCTGTACGGCGGCAACGGCACCGACCTGCTGGAAGGCGGCGACGGCGACGACGTGATCATTGGCGGTAACGAAGGCGGCTCATGGCGCGAAGAGCGCGATACGCTGCGCGGCGGCGCCGGCAACGATCAGCTGACAGTGGCGTGGAGCAGCTGGAACAACACGCTGGAAGGCGGCATCGGCAACGACACGCTGACCGGCGGTTACGGCCGCGACATCTATCTGTTCAATTTGGGCGACGGTCAGGACGTGATCATCGATCGGGCCTACCGCGTCAGCGCGGAAGATTCGTACCGGGATGAACTGGTGTTCGGCGCGGATATCAAGGAAAGCGATATCCAGGTGCTGCGCAGCGGCAACGACATGGTGTTCCGCCACATCAACGGCCAGGACAGCGTGACGGTGAAGGATTGGTTTGGCGATCAGCTGAACTGGATCGAACAGATCACCTTCGCTTCCGGCACGAAGTGGACCGCCGATCAGTTGATGAAGCAGGGCGTGCCCTTGTTGGGCACCGAGCTGGGCGATACCCTGCGCGGCGGCGCGCTTGACGATTGGCTGGTTGGCAACGGCGGCCATGACGCCTTGTACGGTGGCGAGGGCAATGATCTGTTGGTCGGCGGCCGCGGCAACGACGTGCTTGAGGGCGGCAACGGCAACGACACCTATCAGTTCGAGCGCGGCGATGGCCAGGACGGCATCACCGACACCGGCGGCCAGGATGTGTTGAAGTTCGGCCAAGGCGTCAATGCCGACCAGCTGTGGTTCAAGCGTCAGGGCGCCAGCCTGGAGGTCAGCGTGATCGGCACTGAGGACAAGGTGTCGATTAACAACTGGTTCGGCAATGCCGCGAACCAGATCGAGACCCTCCAGTCCGGCGACGGCAAGGCCCTGGCGGCCAGTCAGGTGCAGGCGCTGGTCAATGCGATGGCGGCCTTCAATCCGCCGGCCGCTGGCCAGGTCAACCTGCCGGACAACTATCAGGCGGCTTTGCAGCCGGTGTTGGCGTCCAGCTGGAAGTAAATCGCTGAGTGGTTCTCTGTAGACGGCCGGCCCCTAGGGGCCGGCTTTTTTCATACCTTCAGAATGGGCAGGGGGGCGAAGCGGCCGCCCAGCACATTGTGGGCGTCCTTGCCCCACCAGCTCTGGATGGCGGTGGCGTAGACCTGGCGGAAGTCGATGGCGCAAGGCAGGTTGCCGTCGTCGACGCCGGCCAATTGCGGGCTTTGCCCATACAGGCCGCCGCGCACGCGCCCGCCGGCGGCGAAATGGACGTTGGCGGTGCCGTGGTCGGTGCCGCGGTTGCCGTTTTCGCGCGGGCGGCGGCCGAATTCGGCGTAGCTGAGCACCAGGGTGTCGTCCCAGCGCCCCTGCTGTTGCAATTGCGTACGCAGCAGGGCGATGCCGTCGGCCAGCTCTCCCAGCAGCCGCGCCTGGGTGGGCGGCTGGTTGCCGTGGGTGTCGAAGCCGGTGAGCGTGATGCGGGCCACGGCGATGGATACGCCGCGGGACAGGGTGTCTGTCAGAGTCGCGACGGCCTGGGCGAAGGCTCCGGCCGGCCGGGGCGCGGCCATCGGCGAGTCCGCCGCGGCCACGGGTTTGGCGGCTTGGCTCAGTTCGGCGGCGGCCTGGCGGATGTCGCCCTCCACCTTGAGAATGTGGCCCAGCGCGCCGCTGCCGGCATGGCCTTGGTCCGCGGCCAGTTTGGCCTGGCGCGCGAAGTCTTGCGGATTGCTCAGCACCACCGCGCGGGCGCCGCCGTCCAGCGGGCCCAGCGCCTGGCTGGACAACACCACGCCGTCGGCGGCGAATCCGCGCGGCGTCGGCTGCTCGCGGAACAATCGGGTCAACCAGCCCTCGCTCAGGTATTGCTGGCTATTGGATGCGGTTTCCCAAATCTCGATGGAACGGAAGTGGGACAGATTGGGATCGGGATAACCCACCCCTTGCAAGACCGCCAGCTCCTGCTGCTGCCATAGCGGGCGCAGGCCGGTCATGGCCGGATGCAGGCCCAGGCGTTCGTCCAGCGGCAGCACTTGGTCGCGGGGAATCGCGATGCCGGGGCGCAGCCGGTAATAGTCGGCGCTGGCGTAGGGCACCACGGTGTTGAGGCCGTCGTTGCCGCCCTTGAGTTCGATCAGCACCAACAGGCGTTGATAGCCGGCCGGCGCCAGCGCCCAGCTCAGATTGGGCAGCACGGACACCATCAGGCCGCCGGCCATGGCTTTGAGAAATTGTCGTCGCTGGAACATGGCTGGGTTTCCGTCAGTGAACTTGATAAACCGGGTCCAGCAGCAGCGGGGCGATGGCTTGCGCGCCGCTGCCGGATTCGGGCAGGGGATTGGCCGGCGGCAAGGCCAGCAAGAGTTTGGCGGCGTCCTGAGCGCTGCGGATTTGGTAGATGGCGCTCCATTCATCCGGCTGCAGCCTGATGGAACGCAGGCCGGCGGCCGCCAGCCGGTTGATGCGCGCCTCGCGTCCCTTCATTTCGTCCATGCCGCCGTCCGGCAGCGCAAAGGCGTTGCGCGCGGGCGCGGCGTCGCGGGCGATGCGGTCCAGGAACTGTTTGCGGCTGAGCAAGGTGGCGCTGTTGATCCAGGCCTCGCCGCCCGGCCAGCCTTTGACGTTGGGCGGCGCGAACACGTCCTGACCCAACTGACGGTTGAGCCCGGCCAGCGCGCGCCAGTCCGGCGGGTTCAGGTCGAAGGTGACCAGGGTGCCTATGGTCAGCTCCAGCGGCGATTTCACCAACTGGCCCTGGCTGCTCCAGAACTGCGGGCTTAACAGCAGCGCGCGCAGCAAGGGCTTGATTTCGTAGCGGCTGTTGCGGAAGCCGGCGGCCAGCCGCTTGACGGCGGCCGGATCCGGCTTGGGCGAGACGAAGGCCTTCCACAGCTTGGCGGCGATGAACTCGGCGGTGGCCGGCTGTCGCAGCAGCAGGTCCAAGACATCGTCGCCGTTGAAGTCGCCCCGCTGGCCGAAGACGAGCTTGTCGCCGTCGTCGTGCAAGCGCGGACGGTTGACGAAGCGCTCGTCGCGATCCAGCCCCCAACCGGTGAAGGCGCGCGCGGCTTCACGGATGTCCTGTTCGCTGTAATGGCCTTCGCCCAGGGTGAACAGCTCCATCACCTCGCGCGCGAAGTTCTCGTTCGGCTGGCCCTTGCGGTTATTGGCGGTGTCCAGATAGCGCATCATCGCCGGATCGCGGGCGACGGCGTGCAGCATGGCGCCGAAGTTGCCCAGCGCGTACTGGCGCAGCAAGACGTTTTGCCGATACATCAGTTGGGGCGAGCGCACCTTGTCCAGCGCGGAGACGAAGTGGTTGTGCCAGAACAGGGTCATTTTTTCGCTGAGCGGCGACGAGGTGTAGCGCATCTCGTTCAGCCACCAGCCGCGCAATTCCACCGCGTGCTCGGCGCGCAGCTTTTGCAGCGCCTTTTTCGCCTCTTCGTCTACATTGGGCTGCCCCGGCCGCTCGAAGGCTTCGTCGACCCAGGACGGCGGCGGCGTGGCGGCGTTGGCCTGGCTATTGGCCAGCAGCCGATCCACCGCGGCTTCGCGGCTCAGCGGCGCGTACACGGCGATTTGCGCCGGGTTGGCGCCGAAGCCGGTGCGGGACAGCAAATGGCGCGCGCCGGCGACGCCGATGCCGGCCTGGGCCAGCGCGGGCAGGCTGAGAACGGCCAGCAGGAGCCCCAGCGCGGTTTTTGCGGTGAAGCGGATGGCCTCGGCCGCTCTAGTCGGCGGCCGGCCAAGGGTGGGCATGGGGTTCAAGCATGGTCTCCAAACGCGCCCGGAGCGGGCGCAAGCATGCATTCAGCTTAGAAGGCGCTTGTCATCGGCGTGTTAAGGCGCGGGCCCACTCTGTTAAGGATTGTTGGCTGCCAGCCGGCGGCCGCTGCGGTATACTGGCGCGCTGTCACCAGGGGTGCCCGCGGCGCGGGCTGAGAAAATACCCTGCAACCTGATCTGGGTCATGCCAGCGGAGGGAGCGTGATGCGCGGGCCAGGGCCCGCATTCCGCTTGCTCCGGACTATCGTGTACGGAGATATCCATGAAGCGTTTTTCCTCTTTGATAGCCGTTGCGCTGGCGGCGTCCAGCCTGGCCGCGTCGGCGGCCGAGCTGCGCGTGCTGTCGCACAGCTCTTTCACCGTGTCCAAGCCTTTGCTGGCCGAGTTCGAAAAGCAGAACGGCGCCAAGGTCTCCATCATCAAGGCCGGGGACGCCGGCGAGATGCTGAACAAGCTGATTCTGACCAAGGCCAATCCCATCGCCGACGTGGTGTTCGGCATCGACAACAGCCTGATCGGCAAGGCGCAGCAGGCCGGCGTGCTGGCTCCGGTGCCGGCGGCGCTGGCCCAGGGCGGCAAGGCCGCCTTGCCCGGCGCGGTGAGCATAGACTACGGCTACGTCACCCTCAATTACGACAAGGCCTGGTTCGCCCAGCGCCAGCTGGCGCTGCCCAAGACGCTGGAGGATTTGAGCAAGCCGGCCTACAAGAACCTGCTGGTGGTGCAAAATCCGGCCACGTCCAGCCCGGGCCTGGCTTTCATGTTGTCCACCATCGCCGCCATGGGCGAGGATAAGGCCTTCGCCTTCTGGGGCCGCTTGCGCGACAACGGGCTGAAGGTCAGCAAGGGTTGGAGCGAATCCTACTACACCGATTTCTCCAAGAACGGCGGCAGCCGTCCGCTGGTGGTCAGCTACGCGACCAGTCCGGCCGCCGAGGTGTTCTACAGCAAACAGAAACTGAACGACGCGCCCACCGGCAATCTGCCCTTGAAAGGCGGCGTGTTCCGCCAGGTGGAGGGCGCGGCCCTGGTCAAGGGCGGCAAGGAGGCGGCGCTGGGCGAGAAATTCATCGCCTTCCTGCGCTCCGAAGCGGTGCAGAAGGACGTGACCACCACCATGTGGATGTATCCGGTGATGGACAAGGTGAGTTTGGACCCGGTCTATCGTTTCGCGGAGCAGCCGGCCGCGCACGACACGCCGGACAGCAAGGCGATCGCCGAGCGCTCCCGCCAATGGGTGGCGCGCTGGACCCGAGTGGTGTTGAAGGGCGGGCAATGATTCCGGACATCGAAACGCCGCGGCTGTTGCTGCGCCATCTGGACCCGCAGACGCTGTGGCTGTGCCTGGCCGGTCAGCCGGAAACGGCGGCCGAGCTGCTGGGCGCGCCGCTAGCGGCGGAATGGTTGGACGAGCAGGACTTGATGAGCATGCGGCTGGACGACATCGAGCGCCAGCCCGACTACGCGCCCTGGTCGGTGCGCGCCTTGCTGCGCCGCGACGATCTGACGATGGTCGGCCACGTCAATTTCCACTCCTTGCCCGGCCATCCTTATCTGGGCGACTACGGCGACGTGGAATTGGGTTACACGATTTACCCGGCTTATCGCCGCCAGGGCTATGCCCGAGAAGCGGTGCTGGCGATGGGGGCCTGGGCGGCCCTGGCCGGCGCGCCGCGGCTGGTGCTGTCCATCGCGCCGGACAATCTGCCTTCGCAATGTTTGGCCGCGGATCTGGGCTTCGCCAAGGCGGGGCAAAGCAAGGATGAAGACGGGGTGGAGGATGTGTTGACCGCCCGCTGGCCGTTGAAGGGAACGCCGTTTTGATGTTGAGCCGTCGGAGCCGCCTGTTGCTGGCGGCGCCTCCCTTGCTGTTTTTGCTGGCGATGTCTATTTCGCCGTTGGCGCGGCTGTTGAAGGAGGGCGGCGAGCCGCTGTCCTTCGGTTTGCTGAGCGATTCCTATCTGCGCTGGCGCATGATGTGGTCGCTGCTGCAGGGTGCGGCGACCTGCGCGCTGGCCTTGCTGCTCGGCGTGCCGGCGGCGTGGGCGCTGGCTCGCTTCCGCTTCGCCGGGCGCGGCCTGGCGCTGCGTCTGCTGATGCTGCCCTTCGTGATGCCCACCCTGGTCGCCGGCGTCGGCGTGTTGGCGCTGTTCGGCCCTCAGGGTTTGAGCGGGCTGAACCTGCAGGATTCGCCCTGGCTGCTGCTGTACGGCAATCTGTTCTTCAATCTGCCGCTGGTGATCCGCGCGGCCGCCGATGGCTTCGCCCAGGTGCCGGCCAGCCGGCTGGCCGCGGCCCGCAGCCTGGGCGCCGGGCGCTGGCGCGCGTTCTGGCGCGTGGAATGGCCGGCGGCGCTGCCCTGGCTGTTGCCCAATCTATGCCTGGTCTTCCTCTACTGTTTCTCCGGCTTCGGCCTGGCGCTGTTGCTGGGCGGCCAGCGTTACGCCACGGTGGAAGTCGAGATTTACACGCTGGTGGCGTATGAGCTGAATCTGGCCGACGCCGGCGCGCTGGCCTTGCTGAGCTTGCTGGTGGCCGGCGGCGTCGCCGCGGTCTACGCCTGGCTGGAGGCGCGTTTGGGCGTGCCGGCGCGCTGCGAGCCGCTGCTCCCCGCGCCCGCGCGGACCTGGACGGACCGCGCCTGGCTGACGGCGGCCCTCGCCATCCTGTTGATCTTCGCCGGCTTGCCCTTGCTGGCGGTGCTGTGGAAAGCGCTGTCCGCGCTCGACGGCCTGGCCGGACTGTGGGACGAGGAATTGCGGCTGGCCTTGTTCAACTCGGCGCGTTTCACCTTGCTGACCGTATTGCTGTCCGGCTTGCTGGGCCTGTGCCACGCGTTGGCCGCCGGGCGCTGGCTGTGGTTGCGGGCCCTGGCCTTTCTGCCTTTCGTGGTGTCGCCGGTCTGCGTGGCGTTTGGCCTGCTGCTGCTCTATCCGAGCTGGAGCGCGGATTTGGCCATGCTGTTGGCGGCCTACGTCTTGCTGGCCTATCCCTTCGTCGCCAAAGCCGCCGGCGCGGCGCTGGACGGCATGCCGGAACATCTGGCGCAGGCGGCGCGCTCCCTGGGGGCCTCGCCCTGGCGGCTGTTCCGACGGGTGATCTGGCCCTTGTTGCAGCCGGCGCTGCGGCGCGGGCTGGCCTTCGCGGCCGCCACCGCGGTGGGGGAGTTCGCGGTGACCTTATTCCTGTCACGGCCGGAGTGGTTGACCCTGACCACCTTGATTTATCAGAAGCTGGGCCGGCCGGGCCAGGCCAACGCGGATGCGGCGATGCTGTTGTCCGGCCTGCTGATGGTGTTGGCGACGCTGGCTTTCGCCGTGATTGAAAGCGGTGCGGCCAGACCGGGGGAACCGGGAAAAGGAGACGGGCGTGCTTGAGCTCATCGGAATTGAAAAGCGCTTCGGCGCGCGGGTGGCGGCGGACGGCGTGTCGCTGGAGGTGGCCGCCGGGGAGACCCTGGCTCTGCTGGGACCGTCCGGCTGCGGCAAGAGCAGCTTGCTCAAAATCATCGCCGGCCTGCTGCCGCTGGACGGCGGCGCGGTTCGTTTCAACGGCGAGGACATCAGCCGGCTGCCGCCGGAGCGGCGCGGCTTCGCGCTGATGTTCCAGGATTTCGCCTTGTTTCCGCATCTGGACGTGCTTGGCAATGTGATGTTCGGTCTGATCGAGAGGGGATCGTCCCGCGCCCAGGCCGCCGCCGCCGCCGCGGCGATGCTGGAGCGTTTGGGTCTGGGCGGTTATCAAAGGCGCAAGGTCTGGACCTTGTCCGGCGGAGAGCAACAGCGGGTGGCGCTGGCGCGCGCGATGGTGACGCGTCCGCGGCTCTTGCTGCTGGACGAGCCGTTCTCCAGCCTGGACGCGCATTTGCGCGGTCTGTTGCAAGGGGAGTTCGCGCAGTTGCTGGCGGAGTCCGGCATACCGGCCATTCTGGTCACGCACGACAGAGAGGAAGCGTTTGCGATGGCGAGCCGCGCCGCGGTGCTGCGCCAGGGGCGCATCGTGCAATGCGAGACGCCGCCGCAGCTGTTGGCCAGGCCGGCGAATGCGTGGCTGGCGCGCTTCATCGGCTATGAAAACGTGCTGGAGCACGCGGTGGTGCCGGGCCACGCGCTGCGGCTGGGGCCGCAGCACCCGCCGGCGCGCATCGAGTCGCTGACCTGGCTGGCGGACGGCGCCCGGGTGGAAGTGGCGGCGCAGGCGGGGCGGCTGAGCCTGAGCCTGTCCGCGCGGGAGGCGGCGAGCCTGGGCGCGGAACTGCGGCTTGGCGGCCAGTTTGGGCTGGGGGTGGACGCGTCCGCCCTGATTCCGTTCAGCGCAGGCTCTTGATGCGCTGTTCCATTTCCTCGAATTCCGGGCGTTCGCTGGAAAACAGCACCTTGCGGCCGAACTCGATGGCGCTGGGCGGCGGATAGCCCTGCATGCCGGCCAAGAGCACGGTCTTGATGCATTGCAATTCCTTGCTGTCCTCGTCCAGCTTCTGTTCCAGCAGCGCGCCCAGCGGCGACACCATGCCGTAGGACAGCAGGATGCCGAGGAAGGTGCCCACCAGCGCCGAGCCTATCATGCCGCCCAGTACCGCCGGCGGCGCGCCGACCGAGGCCATGGTGTTGACCACACCCAGCACGGCGGCGACGATGCCGAAGGCCGGCAAGGCGTCGCCCAGACGCTGGATGGCGGCGATAGGCGCCATGCCCTCCTGATGGTGGGTTTCCAGTTCCACGTCCATCAGGCTCTCGATTTCGAAGGCGTTCAGATTGCCGCTGACCATGATGCGCAGATAGTCGCGGATGAAATTAAGCGCATGGTGGTCTTGAGCGATGGCCGGATACTTGCTGAAGACCGGGCTTTGTCCGGGGGCGTCGACATCGGCTTCCAGCGCCATCAGCCCTTCCTTGCGCGCCTTGGCCTGCAGTTCGTACAACAGGCACAGCAAGTCCAGCGCGCGGGCCTTGTTGTGGCGCGAGCCCTTGAGCGCGGCGGGCAGCGCGCGCGCCACCGCTTTCAGATTCTTGGTCTGGTTGGCGACGATGAAGGCGCCCAACGCGCCGCCCAGAATCGCCATCATCTCGGTGGGCATCGCGGAGAGAATGGCGCCGATGGCGCCGCCGTGGATCAGAAAGGCGCCGAAGATCATGCCGATCACGACGAGGTAGCCGATGATTACATTCATATGTGGTAGTCCCAAGCAAAGTCAGACCGATGCCGGCCTGGCGCGTCGCCGCGGCGAACGCGGCGGGTCTGCGAGATAAAGAAGGCGGAAGGCCTGGGGTCGGTTCAAAGTCCGGCCGGCGTGGCGATGGCTGAGCGCGCAAGCGGCGCATAAGCATTTCGACGCGGCGTCAGCCGTGCAAGGCGCCGCGGCGCGTGGCCGGCTTTGAACCGGCTCTCAGACGCGAGGCGGCCGACGCGGCGGATTGGGCGGCGGCGGCGAGGGAAGGGCGGCGATGAAGTCGGGCCAGCCAGGCCTCGCCGCATGCGTCGCCATGGCCGGGCTCATGCCGGGCAGGGTCTGGCATTCTCCGCATCCGCCCAACTCGGCGGCGCAGTGGGCGTGGCCGCCGCTGACTGCTTGCACCGCGGCCGTGCCGTGGCCGAGGGCATAGGATGGACCGGCGCGGCCAAGGGCGCCGTCGGCGTGAACCGCGGCGTTGGCCAAGGGCAAGGCCTGCCAGAGCATGAACAGCAGCAGGGCCAGCCGGGTGATGGATTTGAATGCAGAAAGTCTCAATGCCCGTTTCCCATGAATCGCAGCGCAATCTAAATCAGGATCGGAGGGCTGGCAAGCCTAGATTCAGGCTTGAGCGCCAAGCGACGATATTTCCATGTTAATTAAATGGCATTTATCATGCCAATATCTTAATTGGAACTATTTATTAGTTTAAAAACTCTACCTTTGCTGCGTGCGCCGGGAAAAGGTCCGCGCGCATGCTTGACTCTAAGGTTGAATGGAAAATGATCAGTAGAAGACGAATTTTGGCTTGGAGCGGGGCCTTGCCCCTGCTGGCGCCGTTGGCGGCCAGCGTATTGAGTTCCGCTTGCGCCAGCGCGGCCGGGACGGCCAAAAGCTATCGGGTGGACGCCAGTCTGCAGTCCGAAAACCAGGATTCCAGAGTACGCAATCTGGTCTTCCATTACACTGCCGTGCCCAACGGCCTGGCGCTGGAAATGCTCACCCAGGGCCAGCACGGCGCCAGCGCGCACTACCTGGTGCCGGATGCCGCATTGCTGGGCATGTCCAACAAAGTGTACCAATTGGTGCCGGAGGAGCGCAGGGCCTGGCATGCCGGGCGCAGTTACTGGCAAGGGGACCGGCTGATCAACTCCAGCTCCATCGGCATCGAGATCGTGAACCTGGGCTATCCGTCTCCGGAAGAGGACGAACTGCCCTTGATGCGGCGGCAGTGGTTCGACTTCGATGAGGCGCAGGTCTCGGTGGTGGCGCAACTGGCGGCGGATATCATCGCGCGGCATCAGATTCCGCCGCACAAGGTGGTGGGGCATTCCGACGTGTCGCCGGGACGCAAGGTGGACCCGGGGCCGAAGTTCCCCTGGGAGCGCTTGTACCGCGACTACAATATCGGCGCCTGGCCGGAACGCGAGGCGGTCGAGTTCTACCTGCGCCGGGCGCCTTATCGCGGCGACGTGCGGGATCTGCAGAAACGCTTGCTGGATTACGGCTACGAGGCGCCGCAAACCGGCGTGCTGGACAAAGAGAGCCAGGACGTGGTGGCGGCCTTTCAGATGCATTTCCGGCCTGCGCGCTACGACGGTGCGCCGGATGCCGAGACTTCCGCGATCCTGGACGCCTTGCTGGAAAAATACTTCGACCGGCCGCGTCCGGGACGAACGCCGGGCTCGAAACCGGCCGCTGCGCCGAAGAAGGACAATGGAAAGGGCAGCGATACCTGGCCGCTGACGCCTTAGAACCTGTTCAATGTCTGCTGCGCTTCGTGAGGCGTGGCGCAGTGAGTACCGCTTCGGCCTGCTCATGCGCCACGCCAACATTCCTCTTTCTCAGCCGTTTTCGTCTTGATCTCGCCCTTGTTCGCGGGGCATTGAACAGATGCTTATCAGGTTTCATCCTCGCCGGCGCTCAGGCCGGCGGAGCCAAGGGACGGCTAGCCGTCCCTTTTTTGTCGCCGTCCGTCGGGCGGCCGGCCATGCCGGCCAAGGAGGGTGGGCGGCCGCACTTAGTTTGTGCCATAACGATAATCAGACAGCGTCATTTAGAGTTATTAAGCACTTTCTGCGTAAACAAGCATTTATTAGTAAGAAACACTTATTTCTAAAACAAAATAATTTGTAATAAAAACTATCAAATAGCCCTTTCAATTTAAATGCCACTTGTACTAGAATGCAATTGAACTGGTTGAGCTTATAAAAAAAGCCGAAACCTAAAAGTGATTGCTTACTAATTGCGGGATTTGGAAAGGAAGGTCGAAAATGAAACGTCTGCACGCACTTGGACTGGCAGCCCTGCTTTCCGCTCTTTCTACCGCAGCAATGGCCCAAGGCGGCCAAGTCCATTTCTACGGCGCCATCGTTGAAGGCGGCTGCAGCGCCCAAACTCACGAAGTGGCCAGCGCCGACGCGGCCCGCGCCAAGCCGGCTCTCGAACTCAATCAATGCGCCAGCCCGGCCAAGCTGACGCTGGATAGCGAAGCCGCCGCCCAGCAAGGCAAGATCGCCAGCCTGAACGTGCGCAAAGGCGAGAACCAGTTCAGCAGCCGCGATTTGCTGCGGAGCGCCACCGCCCGGGCCGGCGCGGTGAACCTGGTGGTCAATTACTTCTGATTGCAGTCCAAACCTGCTCAATAAATCAGCAAAAAACCCATTCAGCATTGACTGAGTGGGTTTTCTTTATTTGAAGTGTTGTTTTATTGCAAATATCGCTCAATCCTTAACAAACCCCTGAAATAAAACAAATATTCAAGATTGATTCATCAAATCGTTTAAAGTCGACGAGGCGTGTTTTTGCATAGATTTTAAAGAAAAAATTTAATATGAAACAAAAAAATCTACGCAATGGTTCCGCTTGATACTATGCGTCTGCGTTCCAGTACTGCAGGTCAGCACTGGCGGATGGTCCGCGACGCGGCATGCGAGGCTGCTGTGCGGTTTGAGAATGATTACCCTAGTCGGAGTCAAGAATGAAAAAATTTGTATTTGCTGGTTCCCTGATGGCTGTTGCCGCTTCCTCCATTTTCGCCGCCGCCGGCACCCTGGATGTTAAGGGCGAAATCGTTACCGCAGCTTGCGGCCTGGATTCCAAGAGCGTGAACCTGGAAGTGGGTCTGGGCAAAGTGCCGACCCATGTATTCAAGAAAGTGGGCGACCGTTCGGCTCCGACCCCGTTCCAAATGACCCTGACCGACTGCACCACCACCACGCTGAAGACCGTGGCTGTGATGTTCTCCGGCACCGCTGGCTCCAACAACGAACTGATGGCTCTGAAGAGCGGCGGCGCCAAAGGCGTGGGCGTTCGTCTGGTGAACACCAATAACGGCGACCAGATCAAGCTGAACCAGTACGGTACCGCCCTGAACCTGGTTGACGGCAACAATACCCTGAACTTCAGCGCTGCATACGAAGCCGACGGCGCCAAAGCCGGCGACGCCGTAACCGTGACCCCGGGTCAAGCGGATGCCTTCGCCGTATTCGATCTGCAGTACAAGTAATCCGCAGTTCGATTCAATAACGGAACCAAGCAAGGTTCCGGCTCCTGTTTCCTTGTGCCCTGAAGGTCTCATCGCTTAGGCGATGGTCTGGCCTGGTTTGTCCGCTGTCAGCAATGAGTAGTCTGCAAACCAGGGCATGAGGATAGTCATCTGCAAGCATTCCCCCAAGGCATACACCTGCGCCTGACAAGCGGCGCGGCTTCGTCATTGCCTGACGGGACAGATTCAAGGCCGGCGCGCTTCGACGCGACGGCGTGTTTTGGGCCAGGCTGCCGCAGGCGGCGCGCACTTAAATCGGGATATCGGCAGGCATGAACAAGCATCGCATTTACATTGTGGCAGTGGCGCTGACGCTGGGCCCTTGCATTGCGCATGCGGTGGAGTTCAACGACGCCTTTTTGCAGCTGGACCCGAGCAGCAGCGTGAGCCTGGAGCAGTTCGAGCAGGCCGGTTATATCGTGCCGGGCCGCTATATCGCCGATGTGTATCTGAACCAGCGCTTTTTGCAGCAGCTGGAGCTGGATTTCCGCCCGGAAGGCGCGGATCAGACCGTGCGCCCGTGTTTGCCGCCGGATTTGATTCGCCAGCTGGGCCTGCGCTCCGGCATTGTCTGGCCGCAGAACGAGCAGTGCGTCGATTTGTCGGCGGTCAGCGCCGCCAAAGTGCGCTACAGCAAGAGCAACGCGCGCCTGGACATCTCGGTGCCGCAGGCGGAACTGGCGTATCGCGATGAAGACTACGCGCCGCCGGAGACCTGGAACGACGGCGTGCCGGCCGCGATGCTGGATTACCGCGTATTCTATCAGCGCACCGACAACGGTCTTGGCGCCAGCAGCAGCAAGACCACCAGTTACGGCGTGGCCGGCGCCAACGCCGGCCCCTGGAGGCTGCGCTCCAATTACCAGTACGACGACAGCGCGACTAACCGCAGCCGTCTGAGCTGGAACAATACCCAGGTGTATCGCGATCTGCGCGGCATGCAGGCGCGTCTGACCCTGGGCGAAGTCTTCAAGACTTCCGAGATTTTCGATGCCTTCTCCATGCGCGGCGCCACGCTGAACAGCGACGACCGCATGATCCCGCAAAGCCTGCGAGGCTACGCGCCGCAGGTCAACGGCGTGGCCAAGACCAACGCCAAGGTGACCATCCGCAATCAAGGGCGGGTGCTGTACACCACCAATGTGCCGCCGGGCCCGTTTTCCATCCGCGATCTGAACAGCAGCACGCAAGGGCAGCTGGATGTGACCGTGGAGGAGGCGGACGGCAGCCAGCAGACCTTCACCGTCAATACCGCCTCGGTGCCCTTCCTGACGCGCAACGGCATGTGGCGTTACAAGGCGGCCATCGGCCAGGCGGATCAGAACGGCAGCGCATCGCACCCGAACGTGGCCAGCGCCGAGGCGTCCTACGGCCTGACGCAGACCTTGTCGCTGTACAGCGGCTTCATCGCGTCTGCCGACTACCGTTCGCTGGCGATGGGCTTCGCCAAGGATATCGGCAACTGGGGTGCTTTGTCCGCCGACGTGACCCAGGCCAACGCCCAATTGCGCGGCGGCCTGAACATGGCCGGCCGTTCTTACCGTTTCAACTACGCCAAGAAGTTTGAAAGCCTGGACGCGGACATCCGTCTGTTCGGCTACCGCTTCTCGGACCGCAACTTCCGTTCCTTCGGCCAATTCCTCAGCGATCTGGACGGCCAGAACTATATCAGCGACAAACAGCGGGTGGGCATGACTGCCAGCAAGACTTTCGGCCAGACCAATGTGTTTCTGTCAGCTGAAAAGTCCACTTATTGGAACGCCACCGCCACCCAGCGCGTGGATCTGTCGCTGAGCCGCGACGTCAATATCGGTTCCTTGCGCAACGTCAGCCTCAATCTGTCGGTGCAGAACCTGCGCGACCAGACCGGCAGCAGCAACCGCGTCTACCTGGGTTTGAGCATGCCGCTGGAGAACAACCGCCGCATCGGCTATGACGTGCAGGGCAGCGCCGGCAACACCAATCACACCGTCCGTTACTCGGACAGCAGCAACCCCAACCACAGCTACAACGTGGCGATGAGCGCGGACACCCGTTCCGGCAAGCCCTTGGTGTCCGGCGACTATCATTACACCGGCCGCGTCATGCAGGCCGACGTCTCGGCCAGCAAGCAGCAGGGCGGTTACAGCAGCCTGTCCGCGGGCTTGGGCAGCTCGCTGGTGCTGCACGCCGGGGGCCTGACCATGGGCAATAGCTACGGCGGCGAAACCCGCATGCTGGTGGACACCGACGGCGTGGCCGGCGTGCCGGTCTACGGCGTGTCGGCGCAGACCGACCGCAACGGCTACGCGATGCTGAGCAGCGTGGCACCGTATTACAGCCAGGACGTGCGCCTGGACGACGACAATATGCCGGATTCGGTGGAGGCCAGTTCCGCGGTGCGCCGTGTGGTGTTGACCGAAGGCGCGGTGGGGCGCACCGAGTTCCCGGTCAAGGTCGGACGCAAGGCCTTGCTGACGGTGCGGCTGCCGGATGGCAAAATGCCGCCTTTGGGCGCCACCGTCAGCGACGTGGC
Source organism: Chromobacterium sp. HL1 (assembly GCF_057418835.1). Taxonomy (NCBI): domain Bacteria; kingdom Pseudomonadati; phylum Pseudomonadota; class Betaproteobacteria; order Neisseriales; family Chromobacteriaceae; genus Chromobacterium; species Chromobacterium sp. HL1. The sequence continues at coordinate 2,818,999 of NZ_CP162399.1, read as the reverse complement.
CGGCAAGCGCGACGTCGGCATGGTGGGCGACGGCGGTCTGACCTTCGTCACCGGCTTGAGCCCGACGCCCAAGCTGGAAATCTCCTGGGGCAAGACGCGTTGCCGCGTGGACCCGCTGCCGGCCGATTACGAGCTGAGCCAGGGCAGTCGCGACATGGTGTGCGCGCCTCTCGCAGAATAAAGAATAAGGAATCGATATGAAAACGTTTCATCGCGCACTGGGGCTGGCGGGCGTGCTGGCCGCGCTGACCGCGCCGCTGGCGGCGCAGGCCAACATCCTGCTGGACCGCACCCGGATGATTTATCTGGAGCAGGACAAGAACGTCAGCATGTTGCTGAGCAACAAGAACCCGGAGCAACCTTATCTGGTTCAATCCTGGCTCAGCGACGGCGAGGGCAAGCGCCTGGCTTCCCCCTTCCTGGTGCTGCCGCCGCTGCAACGCATCGAGGCCGGCGAGAAGGGCGTGGTGCGCTTGAGCCGCATTCCCGACCCCAGCCTGCCGTCCGATCGGGAGTCGCTGTTTTATCTGAACGTGCAGGAAGTCCCGCCCAAGAGCGATAAGGACAATGTGCTGCAACTGGCGATCAAGTCGCGCATCAAGGTGTTCTACCGTCCCAAGGAAGCGCAATTGCCGCGTGGCGAAAACCCGGCCAACAAGCTGCAGCTGAGCTTCGACGCCGCCGCCGGCAAGCTGGTGTTCAAGAACCCCAGCCCCTATCACCTGACCCTGGTGGGCTTGGAACTGCCGGGCGACAAGAAGCCGCGCGATATGGACGGCCTGATGGTGCCGCCCAAGGGCGAGGCCCGCTTTGCGCTGAAGGCGCTGCCGGCCAGTCTGAAGCTGAGCAATATCAATGATTTCGGCGCTCAGGACACCTTTACCTTCGTTTGCGCGGACGGCCAGTGCCAGTACCGCGAAGACAAGAAATAATTCCGCAGGCGCACAGCGCAGGGAGAGCCCATGTTGAATCGTCGTTTGCCGCGTTTGCTGTTGATGGCCGCGCTGGCCATGCTGCCGGCCTTGAGCCACGCTTTGGCGTGCATGCCGGCGGATGGCAGTACTAACCCAATGATCACGGAAAGCATTGGCTCCACGGTGGCGGTGCCCGTTACTGAGGCTTCGAATAAGGCAATTTGGCACTCTTCGCCGCGTTCAGTTTCAGTAAATTGTTATAAGGATCACGACGGACTTCGTGATGCCGAGAACGTTTATTTCTACCCGAATCCTCGGGGGGATGGCGTTCCGCAGGGCGTGCAGTTTGGTGTGGTCTATAACAATGTCACTTACTATCAGACCCAAAAAATTGACACTGGCAAACGAATCCCGGCATGTCCTAAGCCTACTGCTATTGGTAATTGCCCCAAGGTACGTGTGGATTTGAATTTCACAGTGGAGATTGCCACGAAAACACCATATCCCCCAAGCGGTAGCGTGGGGAAAAATGAATTTCAGGTTCTACAGTTTGATGGTGTTGGCGGCATTAATGACAGACCAAATAGCAACGTAGTATATAAATTGGTTGGTCTGAGTAATATTCGATTTATTCAGTGTGCAGTTGAGGTGCGCCTAGATCCTGCAAGTAATACGTTGGATTTCGGGCGAATAGTAAAGAGCACGAAAGGACTGGTGCCGACCTTGCCTAGGAAGGACTTTCGTCTGAACTTGGTGAAAACATGTGATGATCCCGTAAAAATTAATGGATTCTTCACCGGCAAAAATGGAAGCAATGATACATACACTGCGACCTTAGTTAAGAAAAAAGATGGTAGTGATAGCGGTTTGGGTTTGCAGTTGTTTTTTAGCGATGGTCGTCAAATACCATTTGGGCGAACTGAGTTTCTGGCGGATTTCAAGTTGGGCGATCGCCAGAAAACCGTTCCGATGTACGGCACCATCGTCCCCACCAATATGGGCAAGGTGGAAGAAGGCCCGTTCCAGGGCACGGTCAATATCGATCTGGATTATATCTGAGCGGCTCGAGCCCTCTGATATGAGGGCGGCGAGACGGCGAACTGAATTGGCGTAAGGAGTGGAGCAATGAAATTCAAGGCGATGGTGCTGGCTTTGGCGCTGGCGGCGCCGTTGGCGCAGGCGGCGGACGGCACCTTGAACGTTTTTGGCGAACTGGTGTTGAGCGCCTGCGGTCTGGATCCCAACTCGCAGAGCCTGGAAGTGGGCATGGGTCTGGTGTCCTCGCAGATGTTCCGCAAGATCGGCGACCGTTCCCGCCCGGTGTCCTTCGATATCCGGCTGACCGAGTGCTCCATCGACACCATGACCACGGTGGCGGTGCGTTTCAACGGAGAGGCCGACCGCGACAACGGCGAACTGATGGCGATCAACGGCAGCGCCGCCGGCGTGGGCATCCGCCTGATGGGACCGGGCGGCGGCGACATCGTGCTGGGCCAGTATTCGCCGCTGGTGGGCTTGACCAACGGCAGCAACACCCTGCGTTTCAACGCGATGTACGAATCCACCCGCGCGCCGGTGCCGCAAGGGCAGGAGGGCGGCATCAAGCCGGGTTCGGCCAACGGCCTGGCTCAGTTCGACTTGCGCTATATGTAAGCGCATGCATGAAAACGGCCCTTCCGCCATATGACGGAAGGGCCGTTTTCGTTTGGAGGCGGCGGACTCAGCCGGCCAGCCAGCTGCCGGGATGCGCCTCCAGCCAGGTTTTGATGCTCCTGGCGTCGTTGACGCGGGCGGCGCTGCCGCCGGCGGCCAGCAACACGATGATCAAGGGCTGGGAGCCCACGGTGGCCTGCAACACCATGCAGCGGCCGGCCTCCTGGATGTAGCCGGTTTTTTGCAGGGAAATCTCCCAGTCGCCTTCGCGCACCAGCGCGTTGCTGTTCTTGTATTGCAGCACGCGGCGGCTCACCGATTGAATCTGGTGCTTCTCCGTGGTGGTGAAGGCGCGGATCAGCGGATAGCCGTGCGCGGCGCGGACCATGCGGGCCAGGTCGGCGGCGGTGGAGGTGTTGCGCATGTCCAGACCGGTGGCGTCGTAAAAGATGGTCTCGCTCATGCCCAGGCTGCGGGCCTTGCGGTTCATGCGTTCCACGAAGGTGGCGCTGCCGCCCGGCAAGGCGGTGCGGGCCAGCGTGGCGGCGGCGCGGTTTTCCGACGACATCAGCGCCAGCAGCAGCATTTCCTTGCGGCTGAGGGTGGTGCCCACCGCCAGGCGCGAGGAGGTGTTTTTCACCCGGTCTATCTCGGCGTCGGATACCGTCACCTCCTGATCCAGCGAGGCGCCGGAATCCAGCAGCACCATGGCCGTCATCAATTTGGTGATGGAGGCGATGGGCATGCGTTGGTGGATGTTCTTTTGGTACAAGGGTTCGCCGGTGATGCCGTTGAGCACCAAGACCGAATGCGAATTCAGTCGCGGAACGGATAGGTCGGCCATCTGCGAGGCCACCATCACGCTGGACGGCGCACCTGCCAGCACCGGCATGGCTAACGCCGCGGATACCAGCAGGCTTGCAATTTTCTTGATCATGCTTCACTCCAGGGAGAGCGGATATTAACGAATCTCGGACCGAAAAATAGGCTCGCGGCGTTTGCGCCGCAAGCCGTGTTTTATGCTCGGTCTAACTGTATTTTAAACAATGTTTTGACTGTGTATAGCCTGAATCGCAGCTTTTTTATATGCAGGCGCATCGGGGGTGTGAAGCGGGGGCGAACCGCGTAGAATCAGGCTATCTCCTCCGATGTCTCGACCCATGCTGCGCACCTATCCCAACAGTCCGTTCAAACTGCATCAACCATTCGAACCGGCCGGCGATCAGCCCGGCGCCATCGTCCAATTGCTGGAAGGGCTGGGCGACGGCCTGTCCTACCAGACCTTGCTGGGGGTCACGGGTTCCGGCAAAACCTACACCATGGCCAACGTCATCGCCCAAAGCGGACGTCCGGCCATCATCATGGCGCACAACAAAACGCTGGCGGCGCAGCTCTACAGCGAGATGCGCGAGTTCTTTCCGGAAAACGCCGTCGAGTATTTCGTGTCCTACTACGACTACTATCAGCCGGAAGCCTATGTGCCCAGCCGCGATCTTTTCATCGAGAAAGATTCCAGCATCAACGAGCACATCGAGCAGATGCGCTTGTCGGCGACCAAGTCCATTCTGGAACGGCCGGACTGCATCATCGTCGCCACCGTCTCCGCCATTTACGGCATTGGCGACCCCTCCGACTACCATCAGATGATTCTGCATCTGAAGGAAGGGGAGACGCTGGCGCAGCGCGACATCATCAGCCGGCTGGCCACCATGCAGTACGATCGCAACGATATGGATTTCGGCCGCGGCACCTTCCGCGTGCGCGGCGACGTGATCGACATCTATCCGGCGGAAAGCAGCGACACCGCGCTGCGCGTCAGCATGTTCGACGACGAAGTGGAAACGCTGACCCTGTTCGATCCCCTGACCGGCACGACCAAGCAGCGGGTGGGGCGCTTCACGGTGTTTCCCTCCAGCCACTACGTGACGCCGCGCGACACCGTGCTGCGCGCCTGCGAGCACATCAAGGAAGAACTGCGCACGCGCCTGGAGTGGTATCAGAAAGAGGGCAAGCTGGTGGAGGCCCAGCGCCTGGAGCAGCGCACCCGCTTTGACCTGGAAATGCTGTACGAGATGGGCTTTTGCAAAGGCATCGAAAACTATTCCCGGCACTTCTCCGGCCGGGGCCCCGGCGATCCGCCGCCGACGCTGATCGATTACCTGCCCAAGAACGCCTTGATGTTCATCGACGAATCCCATGTCACCGTGCCCCAGGTGGGCGCCATGTACAAGGGCGACGCCGCGCGCAAGGCCAATCTGGTGGAGTACGGCTTCCGCCTGCCGTCTGCCACCGACAACCGGCCGTTGAAATTCCACGAATTCGAATTGCTGATGCCGCAAACCGTGTTCGTGTCCGCCACTCCGGCCAACTACGAGAAAGAACACGCCGGCCAGGTGGTGGAACAGGTGGTGCGTCCCACCGGCCTGGTGGACCCGGAGATGGAGGTGCGGCCGGTAGCCACCCAGGTGGACGATCTCTTGTCCGAAATCCGTCTGCGCATGGAACGCGGCGAACGGGTGCTGGTGACCACGCTGACCAAGCGCATGGCCGAGCAACTGGCCGACTACTATACCGAGCACGGCATCAAGGTGCGCTATCTGCACAGCGACATCGATACCGTGGAACGGGTGGAAATCCTCCGAGATCTGCGTTTGGGCGTGTTCGATGTGCTGATCGGCATCAATCTGCTGCGCGAAGGCCTGGATATTCCGGAAGTCAGCCTGGTGGCCATCCTGGACGCGGACAAGGAAGGCTTCCTGCGTTCGGACCGTTCGCTGATCCAGACCATAGGCCGCGCCGCGCGCAACCTCAACGGCAGGGCCTTGCTCTACGCGGACCGCATCACCGATTCCATGAAGCGGGCGATGGATGAAACCGAGCGCCGCCGCGCCAAGCAGATGGCTTTCAACGCCGAGCACGGCATCGTGCCCAAGGGCGTGCAGAAGAAGATCAAGGACATCATCGACGGCGTTTACAGCGTGGAGGACGAACGCAAGAAGCTGGTGGACAAGGCCCGCGTGGCGATGTTGGACGAAAAGTCCCTGGCCAAGGAAATCAAGCGTCTGGAGAAGGAAATGATGGAGGCCGCGCGCAATCTGGAGTTCGAAAAGGCGGCCGGCCTGCGCGACCAGCTCAAGCATCTAAAAGAACAGGCCTGGATCAACGAGCTGTAAGAGCCTGTTCATAATCTGCTGCGCTGTGTGAAGCCTTGCACGACGAGTCGCGGGGCTTCCAGCTGACAGGCCCTGCCTTGTCCGGTCTTGTCCGCGAGACGCCCCGCTCGATTCCGAGCGGGGCGTCGTCTTTTCAGCGTCCCTCCTCCGCGTGCTGGCGGCGGTAGCGTTGCGCCAAGGCCGCGCAGGCCATCAGTTGGATCTGGTGAAACAGCATCAGCGGCAGCACGATGGAACCCAGCACCGGCGCGGCGAACAGCACCTTGGCCATGGGCACGCCGCTGGCCAGGCTTTTCTTGGAGCCGCAGAACACGATGGTGATCTGGTCCGCGCGAGAGAAGCCCAGCTTGCGGCTCAGCAAGAGGGTGATGGCCAGCAGCAGGCCCAGCAAGACCAGATTGACCAGCAGCAGCGCGGCCAGCGCCTGCGGCGGCGTTTGTCGCCACAGACCGCTGATCACCGCGGCGCTGAAGGCGGTATAGACCACCAGCAGAATGGAGCTCTGATCAACGTAGCGCAGCAAGCCCTTGTTGCGGTCCACCCAACCGCCTATCCAGCGACGGGCGATCTGGCCGGCGATGAAGGGCAGCAGCAACTGCATCACGATGTCCAGCACCGGCCCCCAGCCCTGGCCGGCGCCGTGGTGCTTGACCACCAGCAGGCTGACCAGGAGCGGCGTGATGAAGATGCCCAGGATGTTGGAAGCGGTGGCGCTGCAAATGGCGGCCGGCACATTGCCTTGCGCCATGGAGGTGAAGGCGATGGACGATTGCACGGTGGAAGGCAGCATGCACAAATAGAGAACGCCGAGATAGAGCTCCGGCGTCAGCAGGGGCTGCAAGACGGGCCGCAAGGCCAGGCCGAGCGCGGGGAAGAGCAGGAAGGTGCAGCTCAGCACCACCAGGTGCAGCCGCCAATGCGCGGCGCCGGCCAGCACCGCCTCGCGCGACAATTTGGCGCCGTGCAGAAAGAACAACAGCGCAATCGCCAGATTGGTGACGAGGTTGAAGGCGGCGGCGACATCGCCGGAGCAGGGCAGCGCGGTGGCCAGCGCGACGGTGGCGAGCAGGGACAGCGTGAAGGCGTCGAGTAGTTTGGGCATGGGGCGATGCGGCGATGGCAAGGGATGCCGCTATTGAACCGCAGCTCAATTGAGAATACAAATGCATTTATCTGATCAATTGATGAGTAATTGATATGAATGTGACTTTGCGCCAACTGCGAGTGTTCCAGGCCGTGATCGAGCTGGGCGGCTTCAGCCGCGCCGGCGACGCGCTGGGTCTGACCCAGCCGGCGGTCAGCCGCGCGGTGCGGGAGCTGGAACAGGCTCTGGATCTGCGCTTGTTCGACCGCACCACGCGCGAGGTGGAGCCCACCGCCGCGGCTCGTCGTTTGCAGGGAAAGCTGACGCGGGTGCTGGAGGCGCTGCAGGACGCGCTGGGCGAAGCCCGGATGGAGGGCGCGCAGGCGCACGGCGTGGTGCGGGTGGCCAGCAGCCCCACCTTGTCGGCCAGCCTGATGCCTTTGTTGATCGCGCGGTGCCGGCAGCGCTATCCGCAGCTGAAGCTGGTGTTGCACGACCAGGTGCAGCGCCTGAACATAGACGCGGTCACGGGCGGACAGGTGGATTTCGGCCTGGTGGTGGAGCCCGACGCGGCAGCGGCGCTGGACAGCGAGCCCCTGCTGGAAGACGACTTCTGGCTGGTGTGCCGCAGCGACCACGCCTTGGCCGGCCAGGACGCGGCGCATTGGTCGCAACTGGACGGCCAGCCGCTGGTCTTGCTGGACCACAGCTCGGGCAGCCGCCGGCTGATAGACGACTTGCTGGCCCGGCACGGCCTGGCCTGCGAAGTGGCGCAGCAATTGGGGCACTCGCAGTCGGTGTTCCGCATGGTGGCGGCCGGCCTGGGCCTCAGCGTCGCGCCGGGACTGGCCATGCCGCCGCCCGCCGGCGGCGGCTTGAGCGTATTGCCCTTGCTGCCGGTGGAGAGGCGCCGCATCGTCTTGATCAAACGGCCCAACCGTTCCTTGTCGCCGCTGGCGCGGAAAGTGTGGCAGCTGGCGCTGGAAATGCGCGAGGAACTGGCCGCCGCGGCGCGGCCGGCCGCCTGGGGCGGCTGAGCTCGCCGGGCCGCGCCGGGCGCGGCGGCTGGAAAAGACGAAGGCGGCGGGCTATTTAGATACTACAGGGGCAAAAACGAGATCCGGACCGCCGCGCGGCCAAGCACAGCGCGGCGGGGGCGGTCGCGGAAGCTCGCAGCCGGCGTCGATAGTGAAAACAGCCAGCACGAGATGGGCTAGATGGGGGAGACGATGCCGCAAATCTTGGTGGTTGACGACGAAGCCGTGTCCCGGCAATTCCTGACTGCGGTATTGCGGCAGCTGGGCATGGGCAAGATTTCCGAGGCGGTCGACGGCCTGGACGCGCTGATGCAGCTGGATGCCGGCGACCGGGCCTTTGATCTGATTTTTTGCGATCTGGACATGCCGCGCATGGACGGCGTCGAGTTCGTGCGTCATTTGGGCGAGAGGGCTTATTGCGGCAAATTGCTGATCACCAGCGGTTTCGACGAAAGAGTGCTGGACAGCGTGGCGGATCTGGCGCGAATGTACGCGCTGCGTTTGTGCGGCGTCTTGCCCAAGCCGGTGGATCCGGAGCAATTGCTGGCGATGCTGGCCGCGCCCGTCGCGCCCGGGGAGGCGGTGTGCCTGCCTTTGGAACGGATCAACAGCGAGGAACTGCGCCTGGGCATAGAGCGCGGCGAGGTGGTGCCGTTTTTTCAGCCGCAGGTGGATGTGGCCAGCGGCCGGGTGTTGAGTGTGGAAGTGCTGGCGCGCTGGCTGCATCCGCAGCTGGGCTTGCTCGGGCCGTTGCAGTTCATCGAACTGGCGGAACAAAGCGGCCTGATCACGCAGATGACCAAGCGTTTGTTCGCGGACGCGTCGCAAGCGCTTAAACGCCTGGACGCGCGGCAGCGTCTGGACATGTCGGTCAATCTTTCCATGCAATCCCTGAAGGACTCCAGTCTGGTGGCTGCTTTGGTCGCGATTGCGAACGAAGCCGATCTTGAGATGTCCCGGGTGACGTTCGAGGTCACGGAAAGCGGCGTGATGGCGGACCCGGCCTCGGCGCTGGAAATCATGACGCGCTTGCGTCTGAAAGGCGCCGGCCTGGCGATTGACGATTTCGGCACCGGCTTCGCCAGCATGGACCGGCTGGCGCGCATCCCGTTCACCGAATTGAAAATCGACAAGGGCTTCGTCATCGACGCCGCGAGCAACGCCACCAACCGCTCCATTTTCCTGGCCAGCGTGGAATTGGGCCGCCGGTTGGGCTTGAAAGTGGTGGCCGAGGGCGTGGCTTCCGAGGCCGAGTGGGGCTTGTGCCAGGCATTCGGCGTATCGGCGGCCCAAGGTTCCCTGATCTCCCCGCCGGTGGACGAGGCCTCCTTCGCCGAGTGGCTGGCGAATTGCGGCGGAGGCGTGCCGCAGTCGGCGCGGGATTGGGTATTCATTGCAGCGCACACCTAAGCGAGAAAACCATGAAACGACTTGGAATCCTGTTGTTGCTGCTCGGCCTGGCCGCCGCGGTGCCCTTGGCCGCGGCGGTCGACGCTTTGGCTAAGCCCGCCGGCAAGGCGGTGCTGGTGATCAGCGGCAACGTCGGCCAAAAAAACCAGGGTGACGTCGCCGCCTTCGACATGGCCATGCTGGCCAAACTGCCTCAGCGCAGTTTCAGCACCCACACGCCGTGGTATCCGGGCTTGACCCGCTTTTCGGGGCCCTTGCTGCGCGACGTGCTGGCCGCCGCCGGCGCCCACGGCAAACTGTTGAAAGCGGTGGCGCTGAACGACTACAAGACCGATATCCCCTTTGACGACGCCAGCCGCTTCGACGTGATCCTGGCGACCCAGATGAACGGCAAACCGATGCCGGTGCGGGAAAAAGGGCCCTTGTTCATCGTCTACCCCTACGATTCGCAAGAAGAGCTGCGTTCGGAGCTGTATTACAACCGTTCCGCCTGGCAACTCAAATCCCTGCAGGTGCATTGAGCGCGATGAAGACGCCGCAGCGAAGCTATTCCGCCTGGCGCAGCCTGATCTTGATCGGGGCGACGCTGGCCTGCGTGTTCGCCGGAGTGGCCTATATCCAGGTGCGGCAGGCGGACATGCTGAACACCGCGGCGCGCTACGAAGGCGACAATATCGTATGGGCCTACTTTCAGCTCGAAACCGAATCGATGCGGCTGCAGACGACGATAGAACATGTGCTGAACCATGAGCAGGACCGGGCCGAACTGCAGGAGCGCTACGACATCTTCGTCAGTCGCGTGGGCGTGGTCGACCACGGCCTGTATTCCAGCCTGCTGGACGGCACCCAGGAATACCAGCAGGCCCGGCCCAAACTGGACGCCTTCATCCGCAAGGCCGACGCCTATTTCGGCCGCCAATCCGGCGCGGAGCTGGAACTGGACGGCCTGCGGCGGCTGGACACCGAACTGGACTTGCTGAGCGGTCCGCTGCACGACCTGTCGCTGGTGGCCAACCAGCGCATGGCGGAACAGGTGGACGCGCGCAATAAAAGCATGCAGCAGCACATCGTGGTCAGCAATTGGCTGATGGCCTTCGAATGGGCGCTGATCCTGGGCTTCGCCACCATCGTGGTGCGGCAGCTGCGGCAACTGGAACGCCGACGCCACGAACTGGAGGAACTGACCGACGTGCTGGAGCAGGCCCGGGTTCAGGCCGAGGCCGGCAGCATGGCGAAAAGCGTGTTTCTCGCCAATATGAGCCATGAAATCCGCACCCCGCTCAACGGCGTGCTGGGCATGCTCTCCTTGCTGGGGGATTGCAATCCCACGCCGGTGCAGGCCGATTACATCAAGACCGCCGAAGAATCCGCCCGCCACCTGATGGCTCTGTTGAACGACGTGCTGGACGCCAGCAAGCTGGAATCGGGCAAGCTCGATCTGCTGCCCACGGTGTGCAATCTGCGACAACTGCTGCTGCAATGCGAAAGCCTGATGCGCGGACAAGCGGTGTCCAAAGGGCTGGCCATGCGCATGGCGCTGGATTTGAACGTGCCCGAATGGGTGTTGTGCGATCCCACCCGCTTGCGGCAGATCCTGCTCAATCTGCTCAGCAACGCGATCAAGTTCACCGAGATCGGCGCGGTAACCATACAGGCGGAGGCCGCGGAATCGGGCGCGGAAGCCGGCGCCGTGCTGCGGATCACGGTCCGGGACACCGGCATCGGCATGGACGACGCCACGCTGGCGCGCTTGTTCAAGCGTTTCTCCCAGGGCGACAGCTCCACCGTGCGTCAGTACGGCGGCAGCGGCCTGGGGCTGGAGATTTCCCAGAACCTGGCGCAGCTGATGGGCGGCGACATCACCGTGCACAGCGCGCTGGGCGCCGGCAGCGTCTTCGTGCTGTCGCTGCCTTTGCAGGCGATGAACGCGCCGGAGGGCCGGGCCAAGACGGGCTCGGAAGCGGACCCGGCGGGGCTGGAGCGTCAGCTGCGCGTTCTGGTGGTGGACGACAATCCGATCAATCGCAAATACATGCAGGCGATGCTGCAAAAGCAAGGGCATCTGGTCACCGTGATCCAGGACGGCGCGGAAGCCGTGGAGGCGGCCGCCCGGCAGCCCTTCGACTTGGTCTTGATGGACTTGCACATGCCGGCGATGGACGGCATCGAGGCGACCGGGCATTTGCGCGAGCGCGCGATGACGCCGGGGATGAAGATCGTCGCGCTGACGGCGGACGTCCTCGCGGAAACGCGGGACAAGGCTCTGGCCGGCGGCCTGGACGATTTCCTGGCCAAACCGCTGCATGTGACGGAGTTCCACGCCATGCTGGAGCGTCAGTTCGGCAATGGGCCGGCGCGGGAGCCGAACGCCGAGCCCACCTTGCTGCCGGCCTTGCTGGACGTGGCGATGATCGAAAAAATGACCGAAATGCTGACCCTGGAAAAATACCGGGAGCTGGTGGCGCAATTCTTCGCCGGCAAGGTGGGCCGGGTCGACGAGCTGCTGGCCGCCGCGCTGGCCGGTCAGCGAGATCAGGTGCGACGCCATTCGCACAATCTGAAGGGGGCCGCGCTGACCCTGGGCTTCAGCGCGCTGGGCGGATCCTGCGCCGGGCTGGAGCGCTTGGCGCTGGCGGCGGAGGAGGGCTTGGCCGACGAGGCGGAAAGAGTGGGCCTGCTGTTCGACTCGACGCGCAGCGCCTGCATCGCGGCCGGCTATCTGGCCGGCATGGATTTGCCGGCGCTGCGTTAGCCGCGGGGGCGGAGGGAAAATAGCCGGCGCCTTTCTCGCGGACGCGTAGCCGGCGGCGGAAGTGATAAGATCGGGGCGAGTGGGTGCCTGAATCCCATACTGAATAAAAATAGAGAGCCGAAGCCGTCCATGAGCCAGAACGATTGCTTGTCCATTTTATTTGTTTGCATGGGAAACATCTGCCGGTCGCCAACGGCGGAAGGGGTGATGCGCGCCAAGCTGAAGCGCGCGGGCCTGGAGGCGCGGATTGATGTGGAGTCGGCGGGCACGCACGGCTACCATGTCGGCGAAGCGCCGGACCGGCGCACCTGTCAGGCGGCGCTGCGTCGCGGCTACGACCTGTCCGATTTGCGGGCAAGACAGGTGGAGGCGCGCGATTTCGAGCGTTTCGACTGGATTTTGGCCGCCGACCGGCAAAATTTGGCTTTGTTAAATACCCAATGTCCGCCATCCTATCGGGGCAAGCTGCATTTGCTGCTGGAGCCGCTGTCCGGCGCCGCCCGCGACGTGCCCGATCCCTATTACGGCGGCGCAGGCGGTTTCGACACTGTGCTGGATCTGGTGGAGGCGGCTTGCGACGCCTGGCTGGCCCGCATCGCGGACGCCGAAACGGAGCCGGCGCCATGAAGCCGTTTGACGCGGCGGCGCCGCGCGCGCGGGCTGTTTTTACAATAACCAGAGAAAGCCAAGGACGCGTATGGGGCAGCTGACGAGGGGAAACGCGGCCAAGAAGCCGCTGGACGTAGTGCCCAGCCACAACGCCGACATTATCTTGCCCAAGCAGGCCGGCAAAGTGCCCTTGGCCAGCCAGGCGGTGATCGTCATCGGCTCTTCCACCGGCGGTACGGAGGCGTTGCGCACCTTGCTGACCGCGCTGCCGGTCTCGATGCCGCCCATCCTGATCACCCAGCATATGCCGGAGATGTTCACCCATTCCTTCGCCACGCGTCTGAACACCTTGTGCAAGCTGACGGTGAAGGAAGCCGAGGACAATGAACGGCTGCAAAACGGCACCGTCTACATTGCGCCCGGCCATTCCCATCTGCTGATCAAGCCGGCGCCCACCATAGGCTACGCCATCGGCCTGCACGCCGGGCCGCCGGTCAACCGGCATCGCCCGTCCGTGGACGTGCTGTTCCGCTCCGCCGCCAATCTGGTGGGCAAGAACTGCATCGGCGTGATCCTGACCGGCATGGGGCGGGACGGCGCCAGCGGCATGCTGGAGCTCAAGCAGGCCGGCGCCTGGAACATCGCCCAGGACGAAGCCAGCTGCGTGGTGTTCGGCATGCCCAAGGAGGCCATCGCCATGGGCGGCGCGCACGAAGTGCTGGCCTTGGAAAGCATCGCCACGCGTTTGTCGGTGCTGGCCACGCAAAAGCAACAACAAGCCGGCGGCTCGGCTTAACCCTCTGATAGAACAAGAAGACATGAAGTATCTCCCTATTCTGGTGGTGGAAGACGACGCGGACCTGCGCGAAGCCATCGTCGACACCCTAAGCCTGGCCGGTTATCCCACCTTGGAGGCCGGCGACGGCGCCGCGGCCCTGGCCAAATTGAAAGAAGCCCCGGTGGGGCTGATCGTATCCGACGCCCAGATGGCGCCGATGGACGGCTACGCGTTGTTCGAGGAAGCGAAAAAGCGCTATCCCGGCGTGCCCTTCATCCTGATGACCGCCTACGGCGTCATTGAAAGGGCGATTGAACTGCTGCGCGCGGGCGCCGCGCATTACCTGCTCAAGCCTTTCGAGCCGGCCAGCCTGATCGCCGAAGTGGAAAAGCATTTGCTGCGCATGCCCAGCGAGACGAGCGGCGAGGTGGTGGCCGAGTCCGCCGCGATGCGGCAGCTGTTCGCGCTGGCCGGCCGCGTGGCCGGCAGCGACGTCAGCGTGATGATCTCCGGCCCCAGCGGCGTGGGCAAGGAAGTGCTGGCGCGTTACATCCATCGGCACTCCAAGCGCTGCGAAGGGCCTTTCGTCGCGGTCAACTGCGCGGCGATCCCGGAAAACCTGCTGGAGTCCACCTTGTTCGGCCATGAGCGCGGCGCGTTCACCGGCGCGGCCCAGGCCTTGCCGGGCAAGTTCGAACAGGCGCAGGGCGGCACCATCCTGCTGGACGAAGTCACCGAGATGCCGTTGTCGCTGCAGGCCAAGCTGCTGCGCGTGCTGCAGGAGCGGGAAGTGGAGCGCGTCGGCGGCACGCGCACCCTGAAGCTGGACATCCGCGTGCTGGCCACGTCCAACCGCGATTTGCAGGCCGCGGTGGACGCGGGGCAATTTCGCGAGGACCTGTATTTCCGTTTGAACGTGTTCCCGATGCGCATCCCCGCGCTGGCCGAGCGACGCGACGATATTCTGCCGCTGGCACGAATCATGCTTAAAAAGTACGCAGAGGCCGCCGGAAGAGGCAATCTGATCCTGTCCGAGGATGCGGAACGTCATTTGACGGCCTATAGTTGGGAGGGTAACATCCGCGAACTGGAGAATGTGGTGCAGCGGGCGGTGATTCTTGCCGCCGGGGCGGAAATTTTTGCCGCCGACCTGCTGCTGGATCACGACTCCGGCGCGGCTCAGGTTACCCGGACAGCGTCTGAAAAAGACTATTCCGTGTCGGATGAAACCGACATGAAAACGCTAGAGAAACGCCATATTCTGGAAACCTTGACCGCAGTGGGCGGCGTCAAGAAGCTGGCCGCGGAAAAACTGGGCATCAGCGAGCGCACCTTGCGCTATAAATTGCAGCGTTACCGTGATGAAGACGCAGCCGACGGATGTCAGGAGGTTCCAGATGGAAATGGCTTGGAGTAACCATGTCAGTGCCAAATATCGATCAACTGTTGGGCGAGCTGCGCACCGCCTCGGCCCTGGCCGCGGGCAAGCCCGCCGCTACGGCCCCGGAAGCGTCCCAGGTGGACTTCTCCGCTGTGCTAAAGTCCACCTTGGAGCAGGTGAATTCGGCGCAGCAGACTTCGCAGGAGATGCAGAAGCAATTTGAATTGGGTGACGAGGGGGTCAACCTGCAGGACGTGATGGTGTCGCTGCAGAAAGCCAGCCTGTCGTTCCAGACCATGGTTCAGGCGCGCAACAAGCTGGTCACCGCCTATCAGGAAATCATGAATACCCAAGTCTAGCGCTGCCGGACCCGACCAGCCGGCGGCGGTGGGCTCGAACCTAAAACCACTGTATGGCTGACCTGGCAGAAGAAAACGCTACGCCCGTTTGGCGAAGCCGCATGAATGAAGCGTCCGATCGCTTCAAAGCGCTTCCCAACAATAAAAAAGTCCTGTTCCTCGCGGCGGTAGCCGCCATTTTCGCTGTTATCGTGGGCGCGGTGGTGTTGAACCGCACGCCCAGCTATAAAGTCCTGTTCTCCAATATCTCCGACCGCGACGGCGGGCAGGTGGCCGCTTCGCTGCAGCAGATGAACGTGCCGTATCAGTTGGGCGAGGGCGGCACCATCTCCGTGCCCTCGGACAAGGTCTACGACGCGCGCCTGAAGCTGGCGGCGCAAGGCCTGCCCAAGGCCGGCGGCGTCGGTTTCGAACTGATGGACAATCAGAAGTTCGGCATCAGCCAGTTCGCCGAGCAAGTCAATTACCAGCGCGCCATCGAGGGCGAGCTGGCGCGCACCATTGAAGCGGTGGGCTCGGTGGAGACCGCCCGCGTCCATATCGCCATTCCCAAGCAAAGCGTCTTCGTGCGCGAACAGCAGCAGCCCACCGCCTCGGTGATGCTGAGCCTGTTCCGCGGCCGCATGCTGGACGCCGGGCAGATCGCCGGTATTTTGCACCTGGTGTCCAGCTCGGTGCCCAATCTGCCGGTCAAGAACGTCACCATCGTCGATCAGGACGGCAATCTGCTGTCCAAACAGAACGGGCCGGACGAGAACTCGGGCCTGGATCAGCGCCAGCTGGGCTATGTGCGCCAGGTGGAAGAGGGCTACGTCAAGCGCATCGAAGATATCCTGGAGCCGATCTTCGGCAAGGGCAATTCTCGCGCCCAGGTCACCGCCAGCGTCGATTTCGCCGAGGTGGAGCAGACCTCGGAAACCTTCAAGCCCAATTCCAGCCCCAATCCGTCCTCCACCCGCAGCCAGCAGATCAGCGAAAAACTGAACAACGGCGCGGCGTTGCCGTCCGGCGTGCCGGGGGCCTTGTCCAATCAGCCGCCGTCGGCCGCCTCCGCTCCGATCACCTTGCCGCCGGGCGCCGCGCCGGGCACCGCCACGCTGTCCGGCCAGACCATGGGCGCGTCCGGCACGCTGCAACGCGACATCACCACCAATTACGAAGTCGACAAGACCATCCAGCACACCAAGATGCCGCAGGGCGGCGTCAAGCGCCTGTCCGCCGCCGTGGTGGTCAATTACCGGCGCATGCCGGATAAGAACGGCGAAATGAAGCCGACGCCGCTGACCCCGCAGGAGGTTCAGCAGATCAATAATCTGGTCAAGGAGGCGATGGGCTTCAACACCCAGCGCGGCGACACCCTAAACGTGGTCAACGCCGCCTTCGCCGACGCCGAAGTGCCGGCGACGCTGCAGGAAAAAGTCACCGACTACGTGGCCAGCAACGGCTCCAGCCTGATCAAGTACGGCCTGCTGACCATCGCGGTGCTCTACCTGCTGTTCGGCGTGGTGCGGCCCATCATGCGCGATCTGGTCAAGCCGCCGGCGCCGGCCAAGGGCAGCGAAGAAGAGGCCGCGGCGCAGGCCGCCGCCGCGGGCGGCCGCCTGCTGGGCGTGGCCGGAGAAGAAGGCGAGGAGGGCGCGGCCGGTCACGCCGGCGGCGCCGCGGGCGGCGGCGATCCGCGCGAAGCGCAGATGCGGCAATACACCACCAATCTGGAAGCGGTGCGTGAAATGGTGAAATCCGATCCGCGCATGGCGGCCCAGATCATCAAGGAATGGATAAGCGCCGATGAGTGAGAACGGAGTGCGCAAAAGCGCGGTGTTGCTGTTCAGCCTGGGGCAGGCCGAGGCGGTGGAGGTGTTCAAATACCTCGGTCCCAAGGAAGTGCAGAAAATTTCGCTGGCGATGGCGGCGATCAATAATCTGAGCTACGAACAGATCGACGAGGTGGTCAGCGAATTCAAGGGCGAGTGCGCGGCGCGCGCCAGCATCGGCGCGTCAGACGAATACCTGCGCAATGTGCTGATCGAGGCGCTGGGACCGGACAAGGCGGCCAACCTGCTGGACAAGATCATGCAGGGCAACGACCACAGCGGCATCGAAAGCCTGAAGTGGATGGACCCTTCTTCCGCCGCGGACCTGATCCGCAACGAGCACCCGCAGATCATCGCCACCATTCTGGTGCATCTGGAGCCGGATCTGTCCAGCTCCATTCTGTCCTTCTTCCCGGAGCGGATGCGCAACGAAGTGCTGATCCGGACCGCCACGCTGGAGGGCGTGCAGCCGCAGGCGCTGCGCGAACTGAACGACGTGCTGACCCAGCTCTTGTCCGGTTCCGACCGCATCAAGAAGAGCGCGGCCGGCGGCATTGGCCTGACCGCGGAAATCCTCAACTTCATGGGCTCCAACGTCGAGGCCGCCGCGCTCAACTACATCCGCGAGTACGACCCGGAACTGGCTCAGCGCATTCAGGACAAGATGTTCGTGTTCGAGAACATCCTGGAAATCGACGACCGTTCGATCCAGACCATTCTGCGCGAAGTGCAGTCCGATTCTCTGGTCATCGCGCTCAAAGGCACCAGCGCCGAGCTCAAGGACAAAATCTTCCGCAATATGTCGCAGCGGGCCGCGGAAATGCTGCGCGACGACCTGGAGTCCAAGGGCCCGGTCAAGCTGTCCGAAGTGGAGGCCGAGCAGAAGGAAATCCTCAAGGTGGTGCGCAAGCTCGCCGACGACGGCCAGATCGTGCTAGGCAGCAAGGGCGGTGATGAAGGTCTCGTCGAGTAATCCCATCATCCCCGGCGAGGAGCTGGAGGGCTGGAGCAGTTGGAGTCCCAACGCGCTGGACGGCCTGACCCAGAGACTGACGCCGGTGCAACTGATGGAGCTGGCGCAGCAGCGCCGCCGCCAGCAGGAGCAGGCGCAGGCGCAGGCGGAGTCCGCCGCCGAGCCGGCCCCGGCCGAGCCCGAAGCGGAAACCGGCGGGGCCGAAAACGAGCGCGCGGTCAGCGGTTATCCCACCGCGGCGGAGTTGGAAGCCATCCATCAGGAAGCCTGGCAGTCCGGTCATGAGGCCGGGGAGGAAGCCGGCCGCGCCGCCGGTTATCAAGAAGGTTTGACCGCCGGGCGCGAGCAAGGGCTGGCCGAGGTGCGCGCCGAGCAGGAGGCCCGCTTCGCCGCGGCCTGGCAGCCGCTGCAAGCGCTGGCGGCAGGGCTGGCGCAAGATATTTCCCGTTTTGAAACCGAATTGTCGGCGGACTGGCTGGCGCTGGCGCTGGAGCTCGCCGGCCAGCTGAGCCATGGGCTGGCGCGGCAGAATCCTTTGTTGATTCAGGAGCTGCTGCGCGAGGCGCTGGAGGACTTGCCGGCCACGCTGGCTCAGGCGCGGCTGCGCTTGAACCCGGCGGATCTGGCCGTGGCGCGGGAGTTTCTGGCTCAGGAGACGCCGGAAACCCAGTGGCAATGGATAGAGGATCCGGAAGTGGAGCGCGGCGGCTGCGTGATAGACACCGCAGCGTTGCGGCTGGATCTGACCATGAACACCCGCATCGCCGCCATGCGCAAAGCCTTGGGAATGGACGATGAGCCCGCCGCTGATTGAGCGCCAGCGCGCCTGGCTGCGCGATTGCGCGGACAGCGCGCGTGCCGCCAAGCTGTGGCAGCCCTGCGGCAAGCTGGTCCGCGTCACCGGCATGGTGATGGAAGCGGTGGGCCTCAAGCTGCCGGTGGGCAGCGCCTGCCAGGTGGCCCTGGCGGATAAGCGTCTGGTGGAAGCCGAGGTGGTGGGCTTCTCCGGCGACAAAGTCTTTCTGATGCCGCTGAGCAATGTGCATGGTTTGCTGCCGGGCACGCCGGTGATGCCGCTGACGCCGCAGCACCCGCCGCAATTCGGCAAGACCCGGGCCCAGGCCGCCGGCGACGGCGCGTCCGGCCGCATGGTGCCGGTGGGGCTCAGCCTGTTGGGCCGGGTGCTGGACTCGCTGGGCCGGCCGCTGGACGGCAAGGGCGACATTCATCCCGACGCCTGGTTTCCCTTGCACAGCCAGCCGATGAACCCGCTGGACCGATCGCCGGTGCGGGATGTGCTGGATGTCGGCGTGCGCGCCATCAACGGCCTGTTGACGGTGGGGCGCGGTCAGCGTCTGGGCCTGTTCGCCGGCTCCGGCGTGGGCAAATCGGTGTTGCTGGGCATGATGGCGCGCTTCACCAAGGCCGACGTGGTGGTGGTGGGCCTGATCGGCGAGCGCGGCCGCGAGGTCAAGGATTTCATCGAAAACATTCTCGGCGACGAGGGCATCGCCCGCTCGGTGGTGGTGGCCGCGCCGGCGGACATGCCGCCGCTGATGCGGCTGCACGGCGCCGCCTACGCCACCGCGCTGGCCGAGTATTTCCGCGCCCAGGGCCTGGACGTATTGCTGCTGATGGACTCGGTGACCCGTTACGCGATGGCGCAACGCGAGATCGCGCTGGCCATCGGCGAGCCGCCGGTGACCAAGGGCTATCCGCCGTCGGTGTTCGCGCGTCTGCCGCAATTGATCGAG
This sequence comes from Chromobacterium sp. HL1, assembly GCF_057418835.1. NCBI lineage: Bacteria > Pseudomonadati > Pseudomonadota > Betaproteobacteria > Neisseriales > Chromobacteriaceae > Chromobacterium > Chromobacterium sp. HL1. The sequence goes on along the minus strand of NZ_CP162399.1, from coordinate 2,799,308 downwards.
CGCGCCGGCAACGCCGCCGAGGGCGGCGGCTCCATCACCGGCTTCTACACGGTGCTGTCCGAGGGCGACGATCAGCAGGATCCGATCGCGGACTCGGCGCGCGCCATTCTGGACGGCCACTTCGTGCTGTCGCGCGAACTGGCCGAATCCGGCCACTATCCGTCCATCGACATCGAGCAGTCCATCAGCCGGGTGATGGTGGACGTGGTGCCGCAGTCGCAGATGGCTTTGGCCCGGCAATTCAAGCAGCTGTATTCGCGCTATCAGCGCAACCGCGATCTGATCAGCGTCGGCGCCTATGTGCCGGGCTCGGATCCGGTATTGGACGAGGCGATGCGGCGTCAGCTGCCCATGGTCGGTTTTCTGACCCAGCCTATGCATGAGTCGCAGGATTTTCCGTCCAGCTGCGAACAATTGCAGGGCGTGTTGTCCTGAGGCTGAGCCGTGGCGGAGAGCAAATACCTGTTGTTGATTCGCTTGGCCGAGGACAAGCAGAAGGCCGCCGCTGAACGCATGCGGCTGGCGCAAGGCCGTCTGGCAGACGCCCGTTCGCGTCAGGAGCAGCTGGACGCGTTTCGCGGCGAGTACCGGCAACGGCTGACCAGCCGCGGCGCTCAGGGCATCAGCGCTTTGCAGTATCAGGATTTCCAGCGTTTTCTCGCCCGTCTGGACGAGGCCATGGTGCAACAGCAGGGCGAGGTGGAGCGCTGCACCCAGCGTTTCTTGCTGGAGCGTCAGGCCTGGCAGCATGAATACAAAAAGCTCAAGGCCTATGAAAAACTGCTGCAGCGGGAGCAGGAGCGCGCCGCCGTGCGCGAGGCGCGGCTTCAGCAAAAGGCCAGCGACGAATTCGCCACCCGGCGTTTCTGGGACAGCACCCACGGCGAGGAGTAAGGTCTTGCTCCAAGGCCGGCGCTTGGCACGCTAGTTGCTTTATTGTCTGCGTCTTACTTGTAGAGAGTCGGCCATGACGACACCTGTGAACGCAGCCGCGGCCAATCCGGTCGGCGGCAAAGCCAATATGCCGGGCGGCAATCTGGCCACTGCCGGCGATACCGGCGCCGGCGACCTGTTCGCCAGCCTGCTGGGTCTGCAGATGAGCGCCCTGGGCAGCTCCTTCCTGCCGGGCGCCAACGCCGATCCGCTGGCGGACGCAGGCCTGGACAAGGATAAGCCGGCCAAGGGCGAGGACGGCCAGGCGCAGGCGACGCCCTTGACGGGCATGCCGCTGATGGCCGCCGCGCAGCAGCCCGCCCAGCAGCAGGCGATGACCGCGCCGCGGGCCAGCGGCGATTTGCCGACCGGCGCCAAACCGGTGGATCTCAAGCCGGACGTCGCCGCGACCCTGCCCGCCGCTCTTGGCAAGACCCGCAACCTGCCCCTGCAGGCGCAGCAAAATTTGCCGGAAGACGGCAAGGTCCTGCCGCAGTTTTTGCCGCTCCAGGGGCATGAACAGCTGGCGGTCAAGCAAACGGCGCCCACGCCGGTGTTCACCGTGCAGCAGCCGGTGACCGATCCCAATTGGGCCAAGGCGATGAGCGAGCAGGTGATGGGCATGGTCAGCCTCAAGGCCGACAAGGCGCAGATCCAGCTGAATCCGCCGCAATTGGGGCCGATCGAGGTGACGCTGAAGATGAACGGCAACGACCAGGCCCAGGTATTGTTCGCCGCGGCGGTGCCGGCCACGCGCGAAGCGCTGGAAAACAATATGCACCGTCTGTCTTCCATGTTGGCCGCCGGCGGCATTCAGCTGACCGACGCGCAAGTGTCCAGCGGACAATCCGGACAGCAACAGCAGGCGTTTCAGCGCGGACAATCGCAGCGCGAGAACGAGAGCGCCGAGCCCGAGCCGATGGATGCATTGAGCAGCATCAAGGCCGCTCGAGGCATTCTCAGCATTTTCGCCTGATCATTTGTGATAATCTCCCCTGTTCAATTGGCATCTAAAATTAGAAAATATAGTGAAGAAATCGTTTAAGATTTCACTATGAACACCCAGTGAACAGGGCAGGTATATGGCAGAAGATAAAAAAGCGGAAAAAGCAGAGAAAAAAGCAGGGGGCGGCGGCAAATTGATGCTGATCGTCATTGTGTTGCTGGTTCTGGTGTTGGCCGCGGTGGGGGGCTTGGCCGCTTACATGTTCACTAATATGAATAAACCGGCGGCGGCCGGCGAACATGCCGAGCAGACCAAGGAAAAACCCAAGAAGAAAAAAGAAGGTCCGCCGATCTTTGAAAAGCTGGACACTTTCGTGGTGAATCTGGCCGGTAACGACGGCTCTTTGCTGCAGGTGGACATGCAGGCGGAGCTGGCCGACGAGGAAGCCAAAAAGAAATTCACCGATTACGCGCCCAAGATTCGCAGCGCGCTGATCCTGCTGCTGTCGTCCAAGTCCGCGGTCGAGCTGGCGACGCCGGACGGCAAGGTGCGGCTGAAAGCCCAGGTCAAGCAGATCATCAATGAGTCGATGGACGCCGGCGAGGAGCAGCCGGTGGAAAGCGTGCTCTTCACTTCCTTCATCATCCAGAAGCAGTAAGCGGCATGGGCGACGATATTCTTTCCCAGGAAGAGGTAGATGCCCTACTCAGGGGCGTCTCCGGGGAGGATGAGGATGACAGCGGCGGCGGGGACGCGCAGGGCGTCCGCGGCTACGATATCGGCCGGCAAGAGCGCATTGTGCGCGGCCGGATGCCGACGCTGGAAATCATCAACGAGCGTTTCGCGCGCAATCTGCGCATCGGCCTGTTCAACTTCATCCGCCGCAACGCGGAAATCTCGGTTGGGCCGGTGCGGGTGCAGAAGTACAGCGAGTTCATCCGCAACCTGGTGGTGCCCACCAACCTCAACCTGGTGCACGTCAAGCCTTTGCGCGGCACCGGCCTGCTGATTTTCGACCCGGATCTGGTCTTCCTGATCGTCGACAATCTGTTCGGCAGCGACGGGCGCTACCATGTGCGGGTGGAAGGCCGTGACTTCACCCCCACCGAGCAGCGCATCATCCGCCGTTTGCTGGACGTGGTGTTCGTCGAATGCCAGAAGGCCTGGGAGCCGGTGCACCCGATCGAGTTCGTCTACCTGCGCTCTGAAATGAACACCCAGTTCGCCAACATCGCCACGCCCACCGAGGTGGTGGTGGCGATGACCTTCCATATCGAACTGGGCGCCGGAGGCGGCGATTTCCATATCTGTCTGCCGTATTCGATGGTGGAGCCCATCCGCGACATGCTGTCCAGCACCATGCAGGCGGACCGCACCGAGGTGGACAACCGCTGGGTCAACCTGATGACGCATCAGGTGCAGGCGGCGGAAGTGGAGCTGGTGGCGACCTTGGGCCAGACCAAGGTGACCTTGGGTCAGATTCTGAATTTGAAGAACGGCGACGTGGTGATGTTGGAGATTCCGGAACGGGTGGAGGCCGATGTGTCGGGCATTCCGGTGTTTGAAGCCAGCTACGGCACCGTGCAGGGGCGCTATGCGCTGAAGGTGGAGCAAGTGTTGGCCGGCGCGAATGATTTTCACGAGCCTCTGGGGGATAAAGAGTAATGAGCGAAGAAGAATTGCAAGCCGCGCAGATGGAGGCCGAAGCGGCCGCCGCCGCGGCAGCCGCTGCCGGCGGGGCCGGCGGCGAGGAAGAGATATCGATGGACGACTGGGCGGCCGCGATGGCCGAGCAGGAAGTGGTGGACGCCGCTCCCGAGGCGGTGCCGGCGCAGAACCTGTTCCAGGAACTGGGCGCGAGCACGTCCGGCGCCGGCGTGCCGCAGAATCTGGACATGATTCTGGACATCCCGGTGCAATTGACCGTGGAACTGGGCCGCACCAAGATCGCCATCCGCAACCTGCTGCAATTGGCGCAGGGCTCGGTGGTGGAGCTGGACGGCATGGCGGGCGAGCCGATGGACGTGCTGGTCAACGGCTGCCTGATCGCCCAGGGCGAGGTGGTGGTGGTCAACGACAAGTTCGGCATCCGGCTGACCGATATCATCACGCCCGCGGAGCGCATTCGCCGCCTGCAAAAATGACGAGGTCAGCCATGTTTGCGATGACGCGCCGTGCAGTGCAGGGCGCTTTTTATTTGGCGGCGTCCAGTCTGGCCGCCGCGGCCACCGTCGCGCCGCCGGCGGCCGCGCCGTCGCCGTTCATGAGTTTGCTGCAGGTCTTGTTTGGCCTGGCAGTGGTGCTGGGCGCCATCGTCGGCATGGCCTGGCTGTTCAAACGGCTGTCCGGCGGCATGCTGGGCGCGTCCAACCGCCTGAAGGTGGTGAGCGGCACCATGGTGGGGCCCAAGGAGCGCGTGGTGATCGTGGAGCTGGAGGGCGAGTGGCTGGTGCTGGGCGTGACGCCGCAGCAAGTCAATCTGCTGAGCAAGCTGCCGCGGCCGGAAGGCGCGGAAACCGAGGTCGCGCCGGCGGCGGAGCCGTTTGCGCGCTGGTTGAAGGCGGCGATGGACAAGAACCGCAAGGACAAGGCGGGGCCGCAATGAAGCGCTGTCTCCGATACGGCGCCTTGGCCTTGCTGGCGACGCCCTTGATCGCGGACGCGGCCGGCGGCCTGCCAATGATGAGCAGCACGCCGGCGGCCGGCGGCGGGCAGAATTACTCCCTCAGCCTGCAGATGTTGCTGTTCATGACCGGGCTGACCTTCATCCCGGCGATGATGCTGATGATGACGGCCTTTACCCGCATCATCATCGTGATGTCCTTGCTGCGCCAGGCGATGGGCACCATGCAGTCGCCGCCTAACCAGGTGATCGTCGGCTTGTCGCTGTTTCTGACCCTGTTCGTGATGGGGCCGACCTTCGATCAGGTCTACGCCAAGGCCTGGGTGCCGTTCTCCGACGACAAGATCACGCTGCAACAGGCGGTGGACGAGGCCAGCAAGCCGATGAAGGCCTTCATGCTGCGCCAGACCCGGGAGAAGGATCTGGCCTTCTTCATCGAGATTTCCCAATCGGAAAAGCCGCAAACCAAGGCCGACGTGTCGATGAAGACCCTGGTGCCGGCCTATGTGATCAGCGAGCTGAAAACCGCGTTTCAGATCGGCTTCATGGTGTTCATTCCCTTCCTGATAATCGATCTGGTGGTGGCCAGCATCCTGATGGCCATGGGCATGATGATGGTGTCGCCGGTGACCATCTCGCTGCCGTTCAAGCTGATGCTGTTCGTGCTGGTGGACGGCTGGACCTTGCTGATGGGCTCGCTGGTGCAGAGCTTCTATACTGGCTGAGGCGGCATGATGGCTTGTGACTGGAAACGTCGCCGGGTTGGGCCCGGCGTTTTAGGCGAGGAGCGGGCGGCATGAGTCCGGAGCTGATCATCAATATCGTGCAGAACGCGCTGTACATCCTGATCATCGTCGCGGCGCCGGTGTTGCTGGTGTCGCTGCTGGTGGGCCTGCTGGTCAGCGTGCTGCAGGCGGCGACTCAGATCAACGAGATGACGCTGACCTTCATTCCCAAGCTGCTGGCGATGTTCCTGGTGCTGGTGCTGGCCGGGCCGTGGATGTTGAACACGCTGATCGAGTACACCACGCGGCTGTTCCAGAGCATTCCGCACGTGATCGGCTGATGCTGAGCATTTCCGACGCGCAGATCAACGCGCTGGTGGCCATGTTCGTCTGGCCGTTCGCGCGCATCGTCGGCCTGCTGCTGGTGGAGCCGGTGTTCGCCTATCGCGGCGTGCCGCGCCGTTTCAAGGCCGGCTTCGCGCTGATCCTCACCGTGATGCTGGCGCCCTTGCTGCCGCCGCTGCCCGCGGTGCCGCTGGTGTCGGCTGAGGGCATCGCCATCCTGTTGCAGCAGTTGTTGATCGGCCTGGCGATGGGCTTCGTCATGCGCATCGTGATTTCCGCGGTGGAAGTGGCCGGCTTCATCATGGGTTCGCAAACCGGTCTGGGTTTCGCCATGTTCTTCGACCCGATGCACTCGGCCCAGGTGCCGGTGGTGTCGCAGCTGCTGACCCTGTTCACCTTTCTATTGTTTCTGGCCTTCGACGGCCACCAGGTGGTGCTGTCCACCCTGGTGGAAAGCTATCGGGTGCTGCCGATAGGCATGAGCATGCCGGACCAGGGCATCAAGGCGCTGGCCCTGTGGGGCGGCCATCTGATCGAGTGGGGCGTCTGGCTGGCCATGCCGGTGATCGCGGCGCTGCTGATCACCAACCTGGCGATCGGGGTGATGACCCGCGCCGCGCCGCAGTTCAACATCTTCACTTTCGGTTTTCCGCTGACTCTGATGATAGGTTTCATCAGCATCTATCTGACTTTGCCGATGATGGTGCCGGTGCTGGAGCAGATGTACCAGGCCGGTTTCGAGATGATGCTGGCCATGCTCAAGGCCAAGTAGGCGGCCGCCATTCCTGTCCAGATTCAAGTTCTGCTAAAATAAGCGCCAATTTTGACTGAAAGGTCCGCAGTGGACCGGACAACAGACAGAGGCAACTATGGCAGGTCACAGTAAATGGGCTAACATCCAGCACCGCAAAGGTCGTCAGGATGCCAAACGTGGCAAGATCTTTACCCGCTTGATCAAGGAAATCACCGTTGCGGCCAAGATGGGCGGCGGGGACACCAATATGAACCCGCGCCTGCGCCTGGCGGTGGACAAGGCCAAGGCCGAGTCCATGCCCAAGGACAATATCGAGAACGCGATCAAGCGCGGCACCGGCCAGCTGGACGGCGTCGATTACGTGGAATGCCGCTACGAGGGCTACGGCATCGGCGGCGCGGCGGTGATGGTGGACTGTCTGACCGACAATAAGACCCGCACCGTGGCCGACGTGCGCCACGCTTTCTCCAAGTACGGCGGCAATATGGGCACCGACGGCTGCGTGTCCTTCCAGTTCAGCCATTGCGGCTATCTGGTGTTCGCGCCGGGCGTGGACGAGGACGCCTTGATGGAGGCCGCGCTGGAAAGCGGGGCGGAGGACGTGGTCGCCAATGACGACGGCTCCATCGAAGTGATCACCGGTCCGTACGAGTTCTCCGACGTCAAGGACGCGCTGGAAGCCAAGGGCTTCAAGGCGGAGATGGGCGAAGTGACGATGAAGCCGCAGAACGAGACCGAACTGTCCGGCGACGACGCCGCGCGCATGCAGAAGCTGCTGGACGCGCTGGAAGACCTGGACGATGTCCAGGACGTCTACACCTCCGCGGTGCTGGACGAGTAAGACGCGGACGCGGGTAGGCCACAGGCCCCGCGGCGGCAGGAAAAAGAAAGCTCCCCCAGGGGAGCTTTTTTTGCGTCCGGGCTGCGCGGCCCGTCTGTAGTTTTGCCGCTACATTGAAGCTCGCCCGGCGTCAAGCGCCGCCGAAGGGCTTGGCGCGGACTGTTGCATTTGCTGAACAGATTGAGTTTATCGCTTCCGGCGCGTGGGCGGCTCTGCTATAAAGCGTCAGCTGATTACGTTTTAGCAATTGGCGCCGCCGGGCTAGCCGCGGCGTCGTTTGATCACGATGAGGAAACTATGACCCGGGTCCTGGTGGTGGGCAGTGTCAATATGGATCTGGTGGTGGAAGCGGAACGCTATCCACGGCTGGGTGAAACCTTGTTTGGCAAGCGCTTTGCGTCCTATCCGGGCGGCAAGGGCGCCAATCAGGCGGTGGCCGCCGCGCGGCTGGGCGCGCAGGTGAGCTTGTTGGGTTGCGTGGGCCGCGATATGTTCGGCTCCCAGCTCAAGGAGACCTTGCGGGCCGAGGGCGTGGACATCGGCCGCTTGCGCGAGGCGGATGTGGCCACCGGGCTGGCGACGATTACCCTGGCCGAAGGCGACAACGCCATCGTGGTGGTGCCCGGCGCCAACCATCAGTTGCTGCCGGAGCATCTGGATCAGGACGAACAAGCCTTCCGCGACGCCGACGTGGTGCTGGCGCAGATGGAGGTGCCGCTGGCCACGGTGGAGCGCGCGGCCGAGCTGGCGCAACGCCACGGCAAGCCCTTTTTGCTGAATCCGGCGCCGGCCCGCCCCTTGCCGTCCAGCCTGCTGGAACGGACCGCCTTGTTGACGCCGAACGAACACGAGCTGGCGCAGGCGCTGGACGAGCAGGGCGATTGGCAAACGCTGATGCGCAAACTGCCGGGACGGGTGGCGATGACGCGCGGCAAGGACGGCGCTTATTTCTGCCGCGCCGACGGCAGCCTGCATCATCAAGCCGGCTTTGTGGTGTCCGCGGTGGACACCACCGGCGCCGGCGACACCTTCAACGGCGCCTTGGCCGCGTTCTGGCCGCAGGGCCTGGAGGCGGCGATGGCCTTGGCCTGCGCCGCGGCTGCGCTGTCGGTGACGCGATCCGGCGCGCAGAGCGGCATGCCGTCGCTGGCCGCGCTGCAACAGATGCTGAAGGAACAGGCATGAAGCGGCTGGGACATCTGAACCGCGACATCGCGCGGGTATTGGCCGGCATGGGCCACACCGATAGTCTGGTGATCGCCGATTGCGGCCTGCCGATTCCGCCCGGCGTCGAATGCATAGACCTGAGCCTGCGCCTGGGCGTGCCGGAGTTTCCCAGCGTGTTGGACTCCATCCTGGCGGACTTCAAGGCGGAGCGGGCCTTGTTCGCCTCCGAATGCCTGCAGCACAGCCCGGCGGTGGAAGTGCTGGCCAACGATATGGCCGCGCACGGCGTGGCGGTGGAATACGCGCCGCACGAGGAGTTCAAGCGCCGCTGCCGCGAGGCCAAGGCGGTGATCCGCACCGGCGAATGCACGCCGTACGCCAATGTGATCCTGTATTCCGGCGTGATCTTTTGAAGGGACGGGCGATGAAGGTAAGCATGCGCGGCATCAGCAAGGCCTTTGGCCCGGTCAAGGTGCTGGAGGCGGTGGATTTCACCGTGACGGGCGGCGAAGTGCATGCCTTGATGGGCGAGAACGGCGCCGGCAAATCCACCTTGATGAAGATTCTGTCCGGCGTCCATCAGGCCGACGCCGGAGAGATCCTGCTCAACGACCGGCCGGCGACGATACGCTCCACCACCGAGGCCGAAGCCCAGGGCATCGCCATCATCCATCAGGAACTGAATTTGATTCCGCAGCTGTCGGTGATGGAAAACCTGTTTCTGGGACGCGAACGCGAGCATAGCCGCTTCGGCGTGATCCGGCGCGCCGGCATGCGGCGCGAGGCCAGCCAGATTTTGCAGCAGCTGGGCGCCGGCCAGATCGACCCGGAAGCAGAGGCCGGCAAGCTGTCCATCGGCCAGCAGCAGATGGTGGAAATCGCCAAGGCCATGTCCTTGAACGCCAAGGTGCTGATCATGGACGAGCCGACCGCGGCTTTGACCGAGCGCGAGATCGAAGCCTTGTTCGTCTTCATGGAGCAGCTCAAGCGGCGCGGCGTGGCGATTGTTTATGTGTCGCACCGGATGGAGGAAATCTTCCGCGTCTGCGACAAGATCAGCGTGCTGCGCGACGGCTGCTTCGTCGGCGAGCGTCAGATTGCCGCCACTGATTTCGACGAGGTGGTGAGGCTGATGGTGGGCCGCGAGATCGGCGACCGTTTTCCCAAGCGCGCGTCTGCGCCCGGCGCGGTGCGCCTGGAAGTGGAAGGGCTGGCCGACGATGGCCGCATCCGGGACATCGGCTTCGAGGTCCGCGCCGGCGAGGTGCTGGGCGTGGCCGGTTTGATGGGGGCGGGCCGCAGCGAGATTCTCAATGTCTTGTTCGGCGTCCGGCCGCGTCGGCAGGGGCGGGTGAGGCTGGACGGCGCGGAGCTGGACATCCGCCGGCCCGGCGACGCCATCGCCGCCGGCATCGCCTACGTGACCGAAGACCGCAAGAGCCAGGGCCTGGTGCTGGGCATGTCGGTGCGGGAGAACGCCACCCTGGTGCATCTGCGCCGCCACGCGCGGCTGGGGGTGGTGAACCGCCGTTCCGAGAACGAGGAGGCGCGACGGCTGATCGAGCAATTGCGCATCCGCACCCGCGACGCGGAACTGGACGTCAAATCCTTGTCCGGCGGCAATCAGCAAAAAGTGGTGTTCGCCAAGTGGCTGGCGGAGCCGCCCAAGCTGCTGTTGCTGGACGAGCCGACGCGCGGCGTCGACGTGGGCGGCAAGGCCGAGATTTACCACATCATCAATCAACTGGCCGCCGCCGGCGCGGCCATCGTCATGGTGTCGTCCGAATTGCCGGAAGTGATGGCGATGAGCGACCGCATCCTGGTGATACACGAGGGGCGCCGGGCCGGGCTGTTCGAGGCCGGCGCGGCGACGCAGGAAGACATCATGGCCGCGGCGGCCGGCGCGACGGCGGACTGAGCGTCGCCGCGCATTGAATATTCAGGTCGCGCCCATCGGGCGCAAGCAAGGGAAACGGTAAGCAAGATGACCCCGCAACAAAAAGCAACGCTGCAAAAACTCGGGCCTTTCATCGCCCTGCTGGCGATCTGCGCCGGCTTGTCGGTGATGAGCGCCGACTTCCTGACCATGGGCAATCTGCTCAATGTGATGCGCCAGGTCTCCATCAACGCCTTGATCGCCTTCGGCATGACCCTGGTCATCCTGCTGGGCGGCATCGATCTGTCCGTGGGTTCCATCCTGGCCTTGTCGTCGGTGCTGACCGCGATGCTGCTGCAAGCCGGCGTCGATCCGCTGCTGGCCACGCTGTTGGGCATTCTGTCCGGCGCGCTGATGGGCTGCTGCAACGGTCTGGTGATCAGCAAGGGCAAGGTGGCGCCCTTCATCGCCACGCTGGCGTCGATGACCATTCTGCGCGGCCTGTCGCTGGTGGCGTCCAACGGCAGCCCGATCACCGGCTTCGGCAGCGATATGTTCTCCATGCTGGGCGGCGGCTATGTGGCCGGCGTGGTGCCGGTGCCGGTGGTGTGGATGTTGCTGATGTTCGCCGGCTTCTGGTTCATGCTGAAGAAAACCGTTTTCGGCCGCCATGTCTACGCCACCGGCGGCAACGAGGAATCCGCGCGGCTGTCCGGCGTCAAGGTGGACCGGGTCAAGATCTGGGTCTACACCTTGTCCGGCGCGCTGTCGGCGATGGCCGGCGCGGTGCTGACCTCGCGGCTGAATTCGGCGCAGCCCACCGCCGGCGCCGGCTACGAGCTGGACGCCATCGCCGCGGTGGTGCTGGGCGGCACCAGCCTGACCGGCGGACGCGGCTGGATCGTGGGCACGCTGATCGGCGCCTTGCTGATCGGGGTATTGAACAACGGCCTTAATCTGCTGGGCGTATCGTCCTTCTATCAGCAGGTGATCAAGGGCGTGGTGATTCTGCTGGCGGTGCTGTTGGACCGCAGCGGCAAGAAGTGAGAGCAGGCCCGCCGTCGGCGGGCTCGCAGCGCAAGCGACCATTACACAAGGGGAGTTCCGATATGCAACGCTTAATCAAGCCTTTGGTTTTCAGTGTCATCGCGGCCAGTCTGATCGCCTGCACCAAGCAGGGTCCGGCCGACGGCGCCTCGTCCGGCGCCAGCGCCCCAGCCGCGGCCGCCGGCCAGCCGGTGGTGGGCCTGGCGGTGTCCACGCTGAACAATCCGTTCTTCGTCTCGCTGCGCAAGGGCGCGGAAGACGAGGCGGCCAAGGAGGGCGTGCGCCTGATCACTGTGGACGCGCAGGACGATTCCGCCAAGCAGCAGGCCAGCGTGGAGGATCTGATCCAGAAGAAGGTGAGCGTGATCCTGATCAATCCCACCGACTCCTCCGCCGTCGCCAATGTGGTGAAGGAAGCGGTGAGCAAGGGCATCAAGGTGGTGTCGCTGGATCGCAGCGTCAACGGCGCCGAAGTCAGCGCCCATATCGCCTCCGACAATGTGGCCGGCGGCAAGATGGCGGCCGACTTCCTGCTGCAGAAGCTGGGCGGCAAGGGCCGGCTGGTGGAACTGGAAGGCATCCCCGGCTCCTCCGCCGCCCGCGAGCGCGGTCAGGGCTTCCACGCGGTGGCGGACGGCAAGGCCGACGTCAAGATCGTGGCCAAGCAGCCGGCCGATTTCGACCGCGCCAAGGGCTTGTCGGTGATGGAAAACATCCTGCAGGGCAATAAGGACGTGCAGGGCGTGTTCGCCCACAACGATGAAATGGCGCTGGGCGCCTTGAAGGCGATCCAGGCCGCCGGCCTGAAGAACGTCGCGGTGGTGGGCTTCGACGCCACCGCCGACGCGGTGGCCTCGGTCAAGGCCGGCGGCCTGGCCGCCACCGTGCAGCAACAGCCGGAGCTGATCGGCCAGTACGGCGTGCAGACCGCCAAGAAGCTGATCGACGGCCAGCAGGTGGAGAAATTCATCCCGGTGCCCTTGAACCTGGTCAAGCAGTAAGCCTGAAGACCGGTCTCGCTCTGGCGATGAGGGCCGGCTTGAGGTAAGGTGGCCGGCAATCGGCGGCCCCGTCCCGCGCTTGCGCAGGCCGGGGCTGTTTTGCAATCGAGTCCGCGGCGGCATGGCGCCGCCGCATGAGGAATAGGCTGTCGATGAGCGGCTACAAGCGTTTGACCATAGACGACATCGCCGAACTGGCCGGCGTGTCGCGCACCACCGCCAGCATGGTGCTCAACGGCCATGCCGAGCGCTACCGCATTTCCCGGGCCACGGTGGAGCGGGTGGAGAAGGTGGCGCGCGAGCAGCATTTCAACCCGTCGCAGTCGGCGCGCTCCTTGCGCTCGCGGCGCAGCAACTCGGTGGGGCTGGTGATTCCCGACCTGACCAACTCCGCCCACGCGGCCTTGGCCCAGGCGATGGAGGAACTGTGCCGCCAGCGCGATTACCAGATGCTGCTGGTGACCAGCGACGAAGATCCGCGACGCGAGGCCGAGGTGATGGCGCATCTGGCGGCGCGGCAGGTGGACGCGATGATCGTGGTGCCGTGCACGCACGAGGCCAAGTCCTACCAGAAATGGGTGCGGCGGCTGCCGCTGGTCTTCGTCGACCGCCGGGTGGACGGCAGCGGCATCCCGTCGGTGGTGACCGACGGCTGCGCCAGCGTGGAGCGCCTGGTGGGCGACGCGCTGGAGCAGGGCGTGTCCGAAGTGGTGTTCTTCGGCGGCCAGCCCGAGCTGTCGCCCAGCCGCGACCGTCTGCAAGGGTATCGTCAGGCCTTGGCGCTTCACGGCGTTGAGGAAGGGCCGGGCTGGGTGTGCCATCGCGATTACCTGCGCCGTTCCGGTTTCGAACTGATGCAGCAATGGCGGCAACAGCATCAACGCCTGCCTCAGGCTTTGTTCACCGCCTCGGTGTCGCTGCTGGAGGGCGCGCTGGCCTTTCTCAATCAGCATTGTGGCCTGGCCAACGCGCCGCTGCGCCTGCTGACCTTCGACGATCACTCCTTGCTGGACTGCCTGCCGCTGCGCGTCGACGCCATCGTGCAGGACAGCCGCGAAATGGCGGCGCGCAGCCTGGACCTGGCCCTGGCTCTGCTGGAAGGGCAGACGCTGACCGAGCCGGAGGCCCTGGTGCCGGCCAGCCTGCACCGGCGCTGGCCGGATTAGGGTCTGTTGAACTATGTTTTTCCCCGGCGGAAAAACAAAGCTCAACAGACCCTGGGGTTTGCTGCCGCTTCGCCAGCCGGCGTACAATAGCCGTTTCACGATTTTCGAGCCTGAGTCACCATGATCCGTACCCGTTTCGCTCCCAGTCCCACCGGTTATCTGCATATCGGCGGCGTGCGCACCGCGCTGTTTTCCTGGGCCTACGCCCGCAAGAACGACGGCGTGTTCGTGCTGCGCATCGAGGACACCGATCTGGAGCGCTCGACGCCGGAGTCGGTGAAGGCGATTCTGGACGGCATGCACTGGGTGGGCCTGGATTACGACGAAGGCCCGTTCTACCAGACCCATCGCTTCGACCGTTACAAGGACGTGATCCGGCAGTTGCTGGACTCCGGCCACGCCTACCTGTGCTATTGCAGCAAGGAAGAGCTGGAAGCGATGCGCGCAGAGCAGGAAGCGCGCGGCGAGAAGCCGCGTTACGACCGCCGCTGGCGTCCGGAAGCCGGCAAAACCTTGCCGGCCGTCCCCGCGGACGTGACCCCGGTAGTGCGCTTCAAGACCCCGCTGGACGGCGTGGTGGCCTGGGACGACGCGGTCAAGGGCCGCATCGAGATCGCCAACCAGGAACTGGACGATCTGATCATCGCCCGTCCGGACGGCAGCCCGACCTATAACTTCTGCGTGGTGGTGGACGATTGGGACATGCAGATCACCCATGTGATCCGCGGCGACGACCACGTCAACAACACCCCGCGCCAGATCAATATCCTGAAGGCCTTGAACGCGCCGCTGCCGGTGTACGGCCATCTGCCCATGATCCTCAACGAGGACGGCCAGAAAATGTCCAAGCGCCGCGACGCGGTCAGCGTGGTGGACTACGCCGACAAGGGCATTCTGCCGGAAGCGCTGCTCAACTACCTGGCGCGCCTGGGCTGGGGCCACGGCGACGACGAGTTCTTCTCCATGGAGCAGTTCGTCGAGTGGTTCAGCCTGGAAGCGGTGAGCGCGTCCGCCAGCCGCTTCAACCATGAAAAATTCATGTGGCTGAACGCCCAGCACATCAAGAGCGCGGACAACGGCCGCCTGGCCGGACTGATCGCGCCGCGCCTGGCCGCCGCCGGCGTCGAGCTGGCCGGCGGGCCCGCCATCGAGGAGGTGATCGCCCTGGTCAAGGAGCGGGTGCAGGACCTGAACGCGCTGGCGCTGGAAGTGGATTATTTCTATCGCAAGCGCGAGGCCGCCGCGGCCGACGTGGACAAGCATCTGTCCGGCGACAGCGTGGCGCGCATGGGCCGTTTCGCCGACAAGCTGGCGGCGCTGGACGCCTGGTCCGCGGAAGGCATCCACGAGCTGTTCAAGCCTTTCTGCGCGGAAGAGGGCATCAAGATGGGCCAGTTGGGCATGCCGCTGCGCGTGCTGGTGTGCGGCACCACCCAGACGCCGTCGGTGGACGCGGTGCTGGCCTTGATCGGCAAGGACGAAGTGCTGCGTCGCCTGCGCGGCTGAGCCGGCCGTCGACGTTAAAAAACCGCCCCGCAAGCGTTGGCTTGCGGGGCGGTTTGTTTTAGGCGGCACGCCCATGCGGCGCAGGCGCGCGCCTCTTGCCAGGCCTTGAATAGATCCTCAGGCCAGCGCCGGCTCGGCGCAGACGCGCGCGCAAGTCTCAGGCGCGGGCTGGCTCATATAATGATCCAGCAACAGGCGCATGTAGCGGTGGCTTTGGCAGATGGCGTGGCGCAACTCGGCCACTTGCTGCGCGCTTGGATTTTCGCCCACCAGGGTGACGATGATTTCCAGCGCCTCCCAGGGGTGTTCGTCGTCGTAATGCGCGTGCAGCGCCAGCCATTTCATCGCCTTGGCGCGCTTTTCCTTGGGGAACTGCCGGGCGTAGTCCTCCTTGGAGCAGACGGCGGCGCACCATTCTCCGGTGGCGCCTTCGATGGCGTAATTGGTGGCCGCCATCGCCACCTCCAGCGATTCGCGCTCGCAGACCTGATGGCACCAGTGGCTGAGGCTCAGCGTTTCCAGCGCCTGGGGGTTGCGCAGCAGGCTGTCCGTGTCCACGCCGGACGCCGCGGCCCATTGCACCCAGTGGTCGGCGTGGTTCTGCTCCACCCGGATGTTGCGGATCAGGTAGCGGCGCGCCATATCATGGCCGCGATGCTGGCCGTAGCGCACTTTCAGCAGGTTTTTGGCCATGTATTGCGGAAACTGTTCGATTACCGGCCAGCCGCCGCGCAGAAAGGCCTGGTGGATGGCGGCGGGCAGCACGCCGTCGCGCATTTGCCGGAACAACTCGTGTTCCACCACCTGGCGTTTGAAGGCGTCGCAATGGCGCACCAGCTCCCGCGTCCATTCCGGATAGCTGTGGAGGTCCATCAGCGGGCCGCTCCTGACAAAACCGATCTCTTTACTCATGGTGTCCCCTTTCCTTAGAAGCAAAGCCGGGCCAAGCCGGCCAGACGCGGCGGCCTCCCGGCCGCCCAGATCCGGCCTGACGACCAGGCCGGTAGCCTATTGCTGTCGCATTCGGCGGTCTCCATGCGCGTGGCGGAAGCCGAAGGGCTCCGGCCGGCTCAGGTGGAAGCCCTGGGCGTAGTCCACGCCCAGCTTGCGCAGTTCGGCCACGATCTCGGGCGTGTCGACGAATTCGGCGATGGTGCGCTTGCCGGTGACGTGGCCGATGTGGTTGATCATTTCCACCATGGCGTGGTCTATCGGGTCCGTCGCCATCTCGCGGACAAAGCTGCCGTCGATTTTCAGGAAGTCCACCGGCAAGTGCTTCAGGTAGGCGAAGGAGGACATGCCGGTGCCGAAATCGTCCAAGGAGAACAGACAGCCGATCCGGCGCAGCTCGTGGATCAGCCGTTGCGCGGCTTCCAGATTGGCGATGGCGTTGGTTTCGGTGATCTCGAAACAGATCAGCTCCGGCGGCACGCCGCTGCGCTGGAACTGCTGCTGCACGAAGGCGAGGAAGCCGTCGTCGCACAAGGTGGAGCCGGACAGATTGATCGCGCAATGCCGGATGTCCTGATTGCCGGCGCGGCGCAGCAAGGCCAGCTCCTGAAACACTTTTTCCACCACGATGCGGTCGATTTCGGTCATCAGGCCGTAGCGCTCCGCGATCGGCACGAACAAGCCGGGGGGCACCTGGCTGCCGTCGTCGGCGTTGAGGCGCAGCAGCACTTCGACATAGCGGCCGCGTTCCGGATGGGCGGCCAGCGGGACGATGTCCTGGGCGTAGAGGGTGAAGCTGTCGTCGCGCAGCGCCTGGCGCAGCCTTTGCACCCAGTCCATTTCGTGAAAGCGCGCCGACACTTCGGAATTGTGCGGGATGTGGAGCTGGATGCGGTTGCGGCCTTTTTCCTTGGCCATATAGCAGGCGATGTCGGCCGAACGCATCACCTCGGCCAGCGAGGTGTCGGCGTCGGACACGCAGACCAGGCCGATGCTGGCGCTGATGGAAAATTGGTTGCCTTCCCACTGGAAGCTGCATTCCATGATGGCCTGGCGCAGATTATTGGCCTTGGCGATGGCGGATTCCACCGAGCTGTTGCCGAGCAAGACGCCGAACTCGTCGCCGCCCAGCCGCGCCAGCGTGTCCGAGGCGCGCAGCCGCCGCGCCACCGAACGGCTGATCTGGCACAGCAGTTCATCGCCGGCGGCGTGGCCGTAGGTGTCGTTGATCAGCTTGAACTGGTCCAGATCGATGAACATCAGCGCCAGCGACGCCTCGGCCTGGCCCAGCTGCTTGATCGCCTTGATGGCGCGGGTTTCGAACTCCCGGCGGTTGAGCAAGCCGGTCAGCGCGTCGTGGCTGGCCTGCCAGGACAACTCGTTGATGTATTGCTGTTCCGCGGTGTTGTCGTGCAGCACCAGCACGATGCCGTATTGCTCGCCGCGGCGGTCGCGTATCGGCGCGGCCACCAGGCTGACCTGCAGCGGAATCGCGTTGTGGCGCAGCATGTTCAGCTTGGGATAGGTGCGGCTGCTTTCGTCCAGCCGGCAGAGCTCGGCGAAGCTCAGCGTGCTGTCCTTGTCCTGCCCCTGTTTGATCAGGCTGAGCAATTCGTCGAAATGCAGGCCCAGGCTTTCCGTCTCCAGGTGGCTGAGCATGCGCTTGGCGCTGTGGTTCAGATAGATCACCGCGCCTTGCATATTGAGGGTGATCACCGCGTCGCCTATCGATTGCAGGGTGATCTCGGCGCGTTGCTGCTCCGCCTGCAAGGCGGCCTTGTAATTGTCCGAGGCCTGGATCAGCCGGCGGATCTGCAAAATGGTCAGCAGCACCAGCAGCAGGCCCACCAGCAGATTGACGCGCCAGACCGCCTGGCTCACCTCGCGCGAGGCGTTGCCCAGCACGCGGGAAAAGCCTTGGGCCGGCGCCTTGACCGCTTCGTTGATCTCGGCGATCTGCGAGGTGAGGGCGGCCTTGTCGTCCTGGCTCAAGGAGCCGTCGGCGTAACCTTGGCGCAGTTGC
This sequence comes from Chromobacterium sp. HL1, assembly GCF_057418835.1. Taxonomy (NCBI): domain Bacteria; kingdom Pseudomonadati; phylum Pseudomonadota; class Betaproteobacteria; order Neisseriales; family Chromobacteriaceae; genus Chromobacterium; species Chromobacterium sp. HL1. The sequence goes on along the minus strand of NZ_CP162399.1, from coordinate 2,781,404 downwards.
TCGCCTATGGTTTGAATTTCCTGCAGGTAGTAATCGCCGATTTTCCAATAGCGGATGGCCTCGGCCAGATAGCTGACGTGGTGAAACCACAGATAGGCGCGGATGATGTTTTCGATGTCGTCGGGGTGGTTGCCGCCGTCCAGAAAGCCTTGGCGCGCGGTGTCCAGATCCGGCGGCTTGCGGTCCAGCGCCAGCCGCGCCCGGTGGTCGCCCAATTGGATGGAGATGGCCAGCCGATAACGTTGGAAGTCGTGGTCGGAGCCGGTTTGAGCGTAGCGGGTCAGGTGGTAGATGGAGTCCTTCTGCGCTTTAGACCACAGGCCTTCCCCCGCCACGTAGGCGCGGGCGGTGGACACCACGTAGAGGCTGAACGCGCTTAGCGCCACCTGCATGACGACAATGAGCAGGAAGGGCAGCACGACAAAGAGCAACTGTCGGTTGGCGGTATTCGACCTCATGGCGGTTCCGGCTGATGAATATGGTAACTATGCGGCTAATGGTCCCCATCAAGCGCCGCCGCCGACCTCTCCGGCCCGAGCGGCGAGCCGGCGCCGCGCTTGAGTCCGGAGCCTGCCCGTCGCGGCGCGCCCGCCGACGGGCGGAAGTTCACCGGTCTATGTGCCGGTGTATGGCGTTTTTATCATCCCATTCGAAATTATTCAATGTTTTTGACAACTATATCGAATGTTTATTTTAGATGAGAAAGTTTGATAATAAATGAATAGCCTAATTTCCATGGGCTTGCTATTGGCTTGACCATGGCGGCGGCCGGCGCGCGCAAGGCGGGGCGGGGAGCGGTCGGCGCGCGTGCGCGCGCCGGTGGGAAGCGGCGGCGCGAGAGGAGGAAGAGGGCTGGTCCGCGGCCGCCGCGCCGGATCTCTCATGAACGGGTTTTCAACGCCGTATCGCTGAAGCGCCGCGGACTTTGAAGCGCTTCTTACATGGAGGCGGCGTCGCGAGAGGCCTGGTCGTACAAGCTGGCCAGCATGCGCAGCAACTGGGCGTTGTCGCCGATATCGGCCTGTTGGCCGCCGTTGTCTATCAGCGCGTTGATCAGGCATTGCTCGCGGACGTCGCGGTAGCGCTGGCACAGTTCCACGCCGGCCTGGGTGGTGGCGAACAAAGCCTCCTTGCCCACCTTTTCGCTGCCGACATAGCCCATCTTCACCAGCTTCTTCAGCGCATAGGACACCACGTGCGTGTCTTCGATGTTCAATACGAAGCAGATGTCCGCCAGTTTCTTGCTGCGGCCGCGGTGGTTGACGTGATGCAGCAGCGACACCTCCATCGCGGTCATATCGGTTTCTCCCGCGGCCGCCATGCAGCGGATCATCCAGCGGTTGAAGGCGTTGTTGGCCACGATCAGCCCGAATTCGAACTCGGACAGTTCGGCGCAACGCTCCGAAACCAGATGCGATGAGGAGACGATATTGCGTTGAGCGTTCATGGACGGGCCTGGCGACGAGGTGGCTGGCCGGCCAGTATAGCAAAACGTCATTTGTGCTGGACATCGCCAATAAATACAAATAATTTATAGATGTTTTGTCTGCAAAATAATAAATTCGAGCGCCGCGAGGCGGACGGTTGCATATGGAGAATGGTTTGGCATCGAACCCAATGCGCTATTACTTGCTGGGCGAACGCGCCGCCGTGCTGGAGAGCGCGAAGCCGGCCGATCTGGCGTGTCAGCGCCGCATCTGGTGGCTGGCGCAGACGCTGACGGGCGCGGCCGGGCTGATCGACGTGGTGCCCGGCATGAATAATCTCACCTTGATTTTCGATCCGGACGCCGACGACGGCGAGGCCTGGCTGGAGCGCTTGCGCCGCGGCTGGGCGGCGGCGCAAGAGGCCGAGCCTCGCTTGCGGCGGGTGGACGTGCCGGTGCGCTACGGCGGCCGCCACGGTCCGGACCTGGCCGCGGTGGCGGCGCATGCGGGCTTGAGCGAGGAGGATGTCGCCGCCGCTCATGCCGCGGCCGACTACGTGGTGTACTTCCTCGGCTTTCAGCCCGGCTTCGCCTATATGGGCGGCTTGCCCGAGCGCCTGGCCACGCCGCGGCGCGCCGAGCCCCGGTTGGCGGTGCCGGCCGGCTCGGTGGGCATAGGCGGCGGCCAGACCGGCATCTATCCGGCGACCAGCCCCGGCGGCTGGCAGATCATCGGCCGCACTTCATTGAAATTATTCGATCCGCGGCGCGCGGAACCGTCCCTGCTGCTGCCGGGCGACAGCGTGCGCTTTGTGCCGCAGGAGGGCGGAGATGATTGAAATCACGCAGGCCGGCATTCAAAGCACGGTGCAGGACCTGGGCCGGCGCGGCTTGCGCCACCTCGGCGTGGCGCAAAGCGGCGCGCTGGACGCGCCGGCCTTGATCATGGCCAACCGCCTGCTGGGCAATGCCGCGGATGCGGCCGGCATCGAGGTGGCCCTGGGGCCGTTTGGCGTCCGCTTTCTGCGCGACGGCTGGTTCGCCTTGATGGGCGCGGATTTTGACGCGGAACTGGACGGCGAGCCGGTGTGGAGCGGCTGGCGTTATCCGGCGCGCGCGGGCCAGCGCCTGCTGCTGCGCGGCTGCCGCCACGGCATGCGCGCCTATCTCGCCCTGGCCGGCGGCATCGACGCGCCCCTGGCTTTGGGCGCGCGCGCCACCGATCTGCAGGCCGGTCTGGGCGGCTGGATGGGGCGGGCGCTGGAGGCGGGCGACCGCTTGCCGCTGGGGCCGGCGGCGGCGCTGTCTGGCCGGCTGGGACGGCGCAATCTTGCTTGGTCGCCGACGCTGCGCGCGCTGCCGGGCCCGGAGTGGCGGCAATTCGCCCGGGAGGCGCGGCAGGCCTTCAGCGAAGGCGAGTGGACGGTGAGCTCGCAGAGCAATCGCATGGGCTACCGCCTGCAGGGCGACGCGCTGGCGCGCGAGGCCGACGGGGACTTGCCGTCCCACGGCGTGCTGCCCGGCGTGGTGCAGGCGCCGCCGGGCGGCCAGCCCATCGTGTTGCTGGCGGACGCGCAGGCGACGGGCGGCTATCCGCGCATCGCCTGCGTGATCGAGGCGGATTTGTGGAAGCTGGCGCAGGCGCGGCCGGGTGCCAAGCTGCGTTTCGAGATGGTGGACGCGCAGCAGGCGGCGACGGCGCGCGCGCGTCTGCGCCGGTACTTGCAGGGACAGGACTGGAGTCAGGCATGCAGATCGATTTGAACGCCGATATCGGCGAGGGCTGCGGCGACGACGCGGCGATTATGGATCAGGTCAGTTCGGTGAACATCGCCTGCGGCTGGCACGCGGGCGACGCCGAACAGATGTGGCTGGCGGTGGAGGCGGCGGCGCGGCGAGGCGTGGCGCTGGGCGCCCATCCCGGCTTTCCCGACCGGGAACATTTCGGCCGCCGGACTATGCAGCGCGCGCCGGAGCGGGTGTACCAGGACGTGTTGTACCAGGTGGGCGCGCTGGCGGCCATGGCCAAGGCCGCCGGAACGCGGCTGCGTCACGTCAAGCCGCACGGCGCGCTGTACAACCAGGCGGCGCGCGATCCGGCGCTGGCCGACGCCGTCGCCCGCGCGGTGAGGGATTGGGATCCTGAGCTGAGGCTGGTCGGCCTGGCCGGCGGCGAGTCCGGCCGCGCGGCGCGGCGCCACGGTCTGCAGGCGGTGGAAGAGGTGTTCGCCGACCGCGCCTATCTGGCCGACGGCAGCTTGGCGCCGCGCGGAACGCCGGGCGCGGTGATCGAAGACGCGGAGCAGGCTTTGCGTCAGACGCTGGATCTGGTGCTGCGCGGTCGCGTGGCCTGCCTGGACGGCGGCGAGCTGGCGCTTCGCGCCGACAGCGTTTGCCTGCACGGAGACGGCGCGCACGCGCTGCACTTCGCGCGGCTGCTGCGCCAACGCTTGGAACAGGAGGGGGTAAACATCGTCGCCTTGTGAGCGTTAGCCGGAAACTAGAGCCGTCCGCAGGCGGCCATTTCCATCATACAAAGGAGAAACTGCATGGATCTTGCATCCTATCTGCCCCTGGTGGGCATTCCCGTCGTGGTGGCGGGCTTCGCTTTGCGCTTCAATCCGCTGCTGGTGGTCACCGCCGCCGGTCTGAGCACCGGCCTGGCGGTCGGCATGGACCTGGGGACGCTGCTGGAAACCTTCGGCGAGAAATTCCTCAATAGCCGTCAATTGGCCACCTTTATCCTGATCCTGCCGGTGATCGGCCTGCTGGAGCGCTACGGTTTGAAAGAGCGCGCGCAGCAATGGATAGCCGGCATCAAGAGCGCCACCACCGCGCGCATCCTGATGCTGTATTTCGTGGTGCGCGAGCTGACCGCGGCGCTGGGCCTGATCAATCTGGGCGGCCACGCCCAAACCGTGCGCCCCCTGCTGGCGCCGATGGCGGAAGGCGCCGCGGCCAATCAACTGGGGGAGCTGCCTCAGGCGCTGCGCGACCGCATCCGCGCCCATGCCGCCGCCTGCGACAATATCGCCGTATTTTTCGGCGAGGACATCTTCATCGCCTTTGGCGCGGTCTTGCTGATGGACGCCTTCCTCAAGGAAAACGGCATCGCCAATATCGAGCCGCTGCACATCGGCCTGTGGGCGATTCCCACCGCCATCAGCGCGCTGATCATCCATATGGCGCGCTTGGCGCGGCTTGACGCCAGTCTGCAAGGCGATATCGCCGCCTGGCGCGCGAAACAGGAGGCCGCGGCATGAATGCATGGTTCAGCATCAATGACGTTTATTATCTGATCGGCATCGTGGTGATGCTCCTGGTGGGCATGACGCTGCGCGACCGCGGCAACCCCAAGCGTTACACCACCGCGCTGTTCTGGTTCTTGTTCGGCGCCACCTTTTTGTTCGGGGACTTGATGACGGCCGTTTTGGGCAAGGCGATGACCTACCGCCTGGTGGGACTCGTTGTTGTCGCGCTGGCCCTATTGGCCGGCGCCGGCCTGCTGGCTCCGGGCAGTTATGGCCAAAGAAGCGATGGGCAGCGGCAGGACGCCGCCCAGCGCCTGGGCAACAAGATCTTCCTGCCCGCCTTGCTGATTCCCCTGCTGACCGTGACCTGCACCTTGGCGCTGAAGGGCGTGGGGGTAGGCGGTCTCGCCTTGCTGGATCAGAAGCATCTGACCCTGGCCGCCTTGGCGGTGGCCTGCGTTTGCGCGGTGCTGCTGGGCTGGAGGCTGACCGGCGGAACGCCGCTGCAGGCGGTGCGGGAATCGCGCCGTCTGGTGGACGCCATCGGCTGGGCCGCCATCCTGCCGCAGATGCTGGCGATGCTGGGCGGGGTGTTCGTCGCCGCCAAGACCGGCCAGGCGGTGCAGGAAGCGGTGAGCTTGTTCGTGGATCCGGGCAATCGTTTTCTGCTGGTGGCGATCTACTGTATCGGCATGGCCTTGTTCACCATGATCATGGGCAACGCCTTCGCGGCTTTCCCGGTGATGACCGCCGGCATCGCGCTGCCTTTCCTGATCGTCGGCCATCACGCCGACGCGGCGCCGCTGGTGGCGATAGGCATGTACTCCGGCTATTGCGGCACGCTGATGACGCCGATGGCGGCCAATTTCAATATCGTGCCGGCGGCCTTGCTGGAGCTGAAGGACCGATATCTGGTGATCAAGACCCAGATTCCCACCGCGCTGGCTTTGCTGGGCGTGAATATCCTCTTGATGTATTTCATCGTGTTCCGTTGAGGAGACCGCATGAATCCGCAACAAGCATCCAAGCTGGCGGCGCTGCCGCTGGCCGGCCTGGTTCGGGAATATCCGAATCTGCTGAGCCATCTGCTGAACGGGCCGGAGGACGCGCGCGCGCCGCGCGATTTGCACCCGGTGTTCTACGGCTGCTACGACTGGCACTCCGCCGTGCACGGCTTCTGGCTGCTGGCGCGGCTGGCTCGCCGTTTCCCGGCCTTGCCGGAGCAGGCCGAGATCGCCGCCCTGTTCGCCGGCCATTTTACGCCGCAGGCTTTCCAGGCGGAGGCGGACTATTTCGCCGCGCCGGGCCGCGCCAGCTTCGAGCGGCCCTATGGCTGGGCCTGGCTGCTGGCCCTGGCGCAGGAGCTGGAGGCCTGGGATCTGCCGCAAGCCGGGTCATGGCGGGCGGCGATGCAGCCGTTATTGGCCTTGATCCGCCAGCGCTGGCTGAGGTTTCTGCCTTTGCAGGATTACCCGATCCGCGGCGGCGGGCACGCCAACACCGCCTTCGCCTTGCTGCTGAGCCTGGACTACGCCCGCGCCGCCGCCGATGCCGAGCTGGCGCAGGCGCTGGAGGCGGCCGCCCGGCGTTACTTCCTGGCCGATGCGGACTATCCGACGCGGCTGGAACCGAGCGGCGACGACTTTCTGTCGCCCAGCCTGTGCCAGGCTTTGCTGCTTGGCCGGCTATTGTCGGCTGCGGCGTTCCGCGACTGGCTGCGCGCCTTCTCGCCGGATTTGCCGCGCAGCGCTGCCTTGCTGAGCCCGGTCCGGGTCAGCGACGGCTCGGACCCCAAGATCGGTCACCTCATCGGCCTGAATTTGAGCCGCGCCTGGTGTTTGCGCCAGTTGACGGCCGCCTTGCCGCCGGATGACGCTTGGAGGCCTCTGCTGAATCAAAGCGCGCGGGCGCATCTGGACGCCGGCCTGCCGCATGTGGTCAGCGGCCATTACACCGGCGAGCATTGGCTGGGAACTTTCGCCCTGCTGGCCTTGGAAGAGGGGGAGTGCGAATGAGCAAGACCATTTTGTTGACGGGCTTCGAACCGTTTGGCGGCGAGAGCGTGAACCCGTCGTGGGAGGCCGTGCGCCGGCTGGACGGCGAGACGCTGGCGGGCGCGGCGGTGGCGGCGCGGCGGCTGCCCTGCGTGTTCGGCGAGGCCTTGGCCGTGTTGCGCGAGGAGATGGCCGCGCTGCGGCCGGCGCTGATCGTGGCGGTGGGGCAGGCGGGCGGGCGGCCCGAGCTTTCGCTTGAGCGGGTGGCGATCAATGTCGACGACGCCCGCATCGCGGACAACGCCGGGCGGCGGCCGATAGATAGGCCGGTGGTGCCGGGCGGGCCGGCCGCCTATTTCAGCACCTTGCCGATCAAGGCCCAGGCGGCGGCGCTGCGCGCGGCGGGCATTCCGGCGGCGGTGTCGCAGAGCGCCGGCACCTTTGTCTGCAACCATGTGTTCTACGGCCTGATGCACGCCTTGGCCGGAACGCCCGCGCGCGGCGGCTTCATTCACATCCCGTATCTGCCGGAGCAGGCCGCCGCGCATCCCGGCGCGGCCAGCATGAGCTTGGAGACGATAGTCGCCGGCCTGAGGCTGGCCCTGGAAACGGCGTTGACGGCGACGACGGACATCGTGGAAACCGGCGGGGCGACGCATTAGCGCGGTGTAGGATCCACGGCGCGGCACGGCGGGTACGGTCTGCAAGCGTTGCCGTGTCGTATCCGCATGCCGCGCTCCCCGCCGCGAAGCCTGGCGGTGTGAACGGCTAAGCGCGTTCTTGGACGGCGTTCAGCTCTTGAGCGCGCGCAGCCACTGCCAACTGGCGATGCCGGCGAGGGTGGCCAGCAGCGAACCGCAGACATGGACGGCGACGGCGGTCAGCGCCGGCAGCAGCCGCTGTTGCTGCAGCAGGGAGACGACTTCGGCGGAGAAGGTGGAGAAGGTGGTCAGGCCGCCGCAGAAGCCGGTGATCACCAGCAGCCGCCATAGCGGCGACACGCCCGGCGCGCTGGCGAAGAAGGCGACGGCGAGGCCGATGATGTAGCCGCCGACCAGATTGGCGGCCAGGGTGCCTGGCGGCAAGCTGGGCCACAGACTGTTGAGCTTGACGCCCAGCGCCCAGCGCAGCAGCGCCCCCAGCGCGGCGCCAACGGAGATGGCGAGTATGGTTTTCCACATGGAGCGGGTCTGGCATAAAAGCAAAACCCTATTGTGCCGGCCAGACGCCGCCAAGTATAGGCCGGTTTGCCGGAGCGAGTTCAAAGCCTCGCGCGCCGGGGCGAGACCAGGCGAAACCGCCGAGAAGGCGGAACGCGCAAGGGGGAATGGGCGTTTCCGAAGCGGCTTTCAAGGCCTTTGCCCGGCTAGCCCGCCTACGCGCAGCAGACATTGAGCCGTTGATTTAAAGGATTTCGGCAATGCTGCGCGCCGCGCGCTTGGCGTCCAGAAAAATCAGACCCAGCTTGGCCTCGCGCCGCGCGATCACGGTCAGCACCGCGTCAGGGCTGGCGTGGCTCATCAGGATGTAGCCGTGTTCTCCCTTGACCATCACCTGTTCCAGGCCGCCGCGCGCCAGTTCGCGCGCGGTGCGCTCGCCCAGGGACAGCATCGCCGCCGCCATCGCGCCGACCCGGTCCTCGTCCACCTCTTGCGGCAGCAGCGCCGCCATGGTCAGCCCGTCGGCGGAAATGATGGCGGACGCTTCGATGTCGGCGGACGCGCCGTTGAGGTCGCTCAGAATGGATTTGAGCATTTGTTCACGCATGGGTTTCTCCTGGATTGTTCAATGCGCCGGCCGCCGCGCGGCCGGGGTTCAGGCGTAGCGGCGCACCAGCAGCTCCACCAGGCCGACGAAGGCTTCGCTTTGCAGCCGCGGTTCGCCGCCTATGATCAGCGCGAAGGCCTGCTGCGCCACGTGCAAGGGGTAAAAGGCCAGCTGGCTGCGGCCGGCCGGATCCACCGAGGCCCAGGCGGCGCTGCCCAGGTTGAGGTGGTTTTTGAGCAGCAGGTGATGCCGGCGGCTCAAGGACATAAGGTCGCCGGCCAGCGCGGCGATTTCCTCGGCGGTTTCGTGGCGGAAGCCCGCGGTGGCGTAATAGAGGCCGTTGTCGTCGGCCAGCAGCGCCTGGCCGCTGCCGGACAGCGCCGCCAGCAGCTCCGGCAACTGGCTTTCCAGGTTGCCGGCGGCGGCCGGCCGCGGCTCGGCGGTGCCGTGGACGAATTCCAGCCGTTGCAAGCGGTAAAGGGTGGCCAGCGCTTGTTCCAGTTCGTCGTCGCACCATTCGCTGAGCAAAGGTTCGCTAAGCGGCACCGCATGGCCCAGCCGCAGGATGTTGAGCAGCAGACGGCGGGTCAGGTCGGCCTCCGCGCCGGCGACGGCGTAAAAGGCGCCGGCCGGCGTGGCCATTGGATAAAGCGGCCCGCTCAGACGCAGTTCTTCTTTCATTGCGGTTCTCCCAGGCCAGGGTCTATCGAGTACAGCAGCGCCAGCAGCAGCTGTTTGATGTCTTCGCGGCGGCGGCAGTCCACTTCGAACACCGGCGCGCTCAGCCCGCGGGCGGCCAGGGCGTCGGCGTAGACGGCGGTGGCGGACAGCGGCGCGAGGTCGGTCTTGCTGACGCCCAGCGCCAGCGGCGCGCGACGCAGCAGCGGCTCGAAGGCGCGCAGGAAGAAGCCGAGGTCTTGCAGCGGATTGGCGCGGCTGTGGTCCAGCAGCAGGATCAGGCCGATGCTGCCGCGGCTGACGATGTCCCACATGAAGTCGAAACGCTCCTGGCCGGGGGTGCCGTAGAGGTGGATCTTGGTGTCGGCGTCCAGGCGCAACATGCCGTAGTCCAGCGCCACCGTGGTGTGGTCCTTGCGATGCAAGGTCATGTCGCTGGCCTTGGCGTCGGTGCGGATCGGGGCGATGTCGCTGATGGCGGCGATGGCGGTGGTCTTGCCCGCGCCCACCGGGCCCGCGAAGAGGATTTTGTTATCTGGGCTGCGCATGATGGAAGGTCGTGAGGCTCACAAACGGGTCACTTTTTGCAAGAGTCGGGACAGGAGGCCGGCGCGTTCGGGCGCGACGGCGTCGGGGCGCACCGGCGCGCTGGAGATCACTTTCAGGGGCGGTGCGTCGCTGTTCCAGTCCAGCAGGCCCAGCGCGTGGGCCGCGGAGAGGAAGGTGCAGGCGTGTTCGGGATCGACGCGCAGCAGCCGGATGATGATGCGCAGCGTGGCCGGTGTCTTGGTCAGCAGCGCGCTCAGTCGCGTCGCGTCCGGCAGCGCCGCCAGCCGGGTCAGGTTGGGCCACTGCCTCAGCCGCAGCGGAGTGTCCGCGCCGATGCCGGCCGGCAGCCGGCCCTGGCTGCTCCAGATCGCCAACTGCCACAGCAGCGCCGGCAGCGGCTGGGTGATGACGCCGGCGCTGGCGCCGGCGGCTTGAGCGTGCAGCGCGGGCGCGTCTTGCCGGCACAGCTCGCGCAATTGCTCCGCCGGCTGCAGGCATTGCGCTTGCGCGCGGTCCGGCCGCAGCCACAGCAGCGGCCGGCCCTCGGCCAGCAAGAGCGCCGGCCGAGGCTGGCGCGCCAGCCGCGTCGTCGCGCCGAGCAGGCCGCGTCGGGGGTCGAAGCGGGCGATGGAGATCGACGGCATGGACGGCGGCGGAGCCGGAGCGGCGACCGGTTCGGGCCGGGGCGCGGGCGCCGGGAACGCTTCCGCTGCCCTTGCCGCGTCGGGCGCGCGCCGCAGCGCCGCTTGCAGTTGAGGAAACAGGGTCTCCACCCGCAACGGCTTGGCCAGCGTCGGGACGGGCGCGCGCTCCGGCGGCGTCGCGGCGACGATCAGGGCCGGCAGCGCCGGATGACGCTGGCGGAATGTTTCCCAGGCCTGCCAGCCGACGGGGCTGTCGACATCGACGATGGCCAGGTCCGGCGCGCGTTCGTCGGACGGGGGTTCGAGCAAACGGTAGCGCAAGCTGTGGTGCAGGCGGAAGGCCATGCGCAGCAGGGCCAGCTTGCGATCGTCCATGCCGACGGCGAGCACGGCGATATCGGGGGCGGGAGGGGCGGCGCGCGGCATGGGCGTGCTCAGGCGGCCAGCATGCGCCGGCGGGCGGGGCCGGCGTCGGCGTCGAAACCGGCCAGCTGCGCGCTGACTTCCAGCGGCAGTTGGGCCACATGGCCGCGCAGTTGCCGCAATAGCCACTGGAAGCGCGCCCGGTCGTCCTGGCGGCGGTATAGCTGCAACAGGGGAGGATAGTTGGCGGCGTCCTCCGGCCGGCTCAGCACCGCGTGCTCCAAGGTCTGGATCGCCATGTCGACCTGGCCTTCGTTGAGGTAGGCGTCGGCTTCGCCGCGCGCGTCCAGATTCTCGGGCGCCTCCGTCTCGGTCCGCCGCGTCACCAGCGGCCGGCGCTGAGGCGCGACGGCCGGAGGCGCGCCGCTGAAGCCGAAGCTGCGGCCGATGCGTTCCAGTTCCGGCCTGTCCGGGCGTCGCGCCAGCAGGTCCAGCACCGGATGGGCGCCCAGCAGCCAGCCGGCGTGGATCAATTGTTCCTTGAGGCCGGCGCCGTGTTCGCCCAGCGCCAGATGGAAGCGCCATAGCGTCCGCGCATAGCGCGGCAGCTGGCGTTGCCGGTAATGCGCGTGCAGCAGGTCCAGCAAATGCGTCAGCGAGTGGGGGCGCAAGGTCAGCGTCTGTTCCAGCGCCGCCGTCGCCGCCGCGTATTCCTGCCAGCGCAGCCAGACTTTGGCCTGACGCTCGGCCGGCAGCAGCGCGGCGATGGCGTCTTTCTCCCGCTCATTCAGCGGAAACAACGGGGCGCAGCCGTGCAGCAAGACTTGCGGCCGTCCGGCTTCGGGAGGCGAGGGTTGAGACGGATGGGCGGGGAGGACGGCTGCCGTGGTTTCCTCGGCGTCTTCCGCCGCCAGTTCCGGCGCGTCATCGCCCAGGCGCAGGCCGATGGCCTCAGGTCCCCAGCCCAGCCTTTGTTCCGCCAGCACGCGCAGGGCCAGCTGATTGCGCTCGACGCGCAGGCCGGCTTCCACCGCTTGTTCCAGCGCTTCCCGCCCGATCAGCGCCAGATCGTGCTGTCGTTCCAGCATCGCGGCGTAGTCGTCCAGCGCGCCGGTCTTGAGGTAGAGGCCGGCCAGCCGCAGCAACTGCTTGGAGGAGTGCGGCGCCTGCCTGTCCACATAGTGGCGCAGGGCCTGCGCCGCCTGTTCCAGATAGCCGAACTCGATGAAGATGTCGACTTCGGCGAGCGAATCCAGCTCGTCCACCTGATAGGGCTGCTCGGCGTCGCCGGCGTCCGTTGGGTCCGGCTCGGCCAAGGAGATGTCCTCGTCCCGCGCTTGGGCGGCGCGGTCGCGGCGAGCCTGCCAGCGCAGCGCGGCCAGCAAGGCGAGCAGGCCCATGGCCAGCGCCAGGCCGACGACCAGATCGACGGGGTTCTGCGGCAGCCAGTCAGTCATGGCGCGGCGCCTCGCGCGGCGGCGGCGTGAAATCGGCGGGGCCGATCAGATCGGTGCCGCATTCCAGGGTTTCGAACCAATCCAGAAAACGCTTCACCATGGGCTTGCCCTGGAAGGAGCCGCCGTGTTGCGGCACGATCCATTCGATGTCCAGCCGGCGGACCATGTCCACCCACAGCCGGCAGGCTTTGTTGTTGGACATATAGCGGCGATGGAAGGCGAGCATGTGGCTGTCGTGCAGGTGGGCGTCGAAGTCGCTGACCGGCAGGCCGGCCGCGTGGCCGTCCATCAAGGAGGCGCCGATGTCGCCGGAGAACAGGATCTTGCTGATCGGGTCGTAGATCTGAAAAAAGCCGACCGTGTGCAAGTAATGGGCCGGCACGATTTGCAGGTCCGCGCCGCCCAGCCGCATCCACATGCCGCGCGGCGGAATCGCCACCAGCCGCCCGGCGGTGGCGCCGCGCATGCAGAAGTGGGGCAGGAAGCGGGTCCATTCTTCGGCGATGATCACCTGGGCGTCGGTGATCAGCAGCCAGCCGCCCACCGAGGCGATGATGTCCGGGTCCTGATGCGAGGCGAAGATGTAGCGGGTGTGGGAGGGCAGGAAGTAATCGGCCAGTTCCGCGATCAGATGCTTGTAAGTGAGGTTGCCGCCGGGGTCCAGCAGAATGCCCTCGCCTTGGTCGATGATGGCGAACTGATTGGATTGTATGCCTTCGCCCTGCACCAGTTCGGTGAAGGCGACGCATTTGTGATTGCCGTCGTCGTAAAGCACCAATGCCATGAACCGCCCCGTTTGCTTGGCCCGCCCGCGAATGGACGTGTTATGCCGTAAGAATGCGCAGATATTATGCAAGCGGTATGGTTGGGGTCTTGACCTGGGTCAAGCTCACCCGGAAGGAATATTTTTACGCGGCGGTGACAGCGTCGCCATAAAGATGTATTATTTTTACATCTTTAAGCCGACCGGCGCCGAGTCGGCGTTTTTTACCCACAATAAAATGTATTAAGCACACATCTTTAGGAGCCCGCCATGTTGAGTCCCGAAACCCGCGCCCTGGTCAAAGCCACCGTTCCTGTGTTGCAGCAACACGGCCTGAGCCTGACCAGTCATTTTTATCGCCGCATGTTCAGCCATAACCCGGAGCTGAAAAACATCTTCAACCAGGGGCATCAGCACTCCGGCCAGCAGCAACAGGCGCTGGCCATGGCGGTGCTGGCCTACGCCCAGCACATAGACGACCCGTCGCCGTTGGCGCCGGTGCTGACCCGGGTGGCGCACAAGCATGTCAGCCTGGGCATCCGCGCCGAGCATTACCCCATCGTCGGCAAGCATTTGCTGGCGTCCATCCAGGAAGTGCTGGGCGAGGCGGCGACGCCGGCGCTGATAGCGGCCTGGGCCGCCGCCTACGGCCAATTGGCGGACATCTTGATCGCGGAGGAGCGAGAACTGTACCGCGCCAGCGCCAACGCCGAAGGCGGTTGGGCCGGCTGGCGGCCGTTTCGCATCGCGCGCAAGGTGGCGGAGAGCGAGGAAATCACTTCCTTCTATCTGGCGCCGGCCGACGGCGGCGCGGTGCCTGGCTTCCGGCCCGGCCAGTATGTGTCGGTCAAATGCTTTGTCGAGGAATGGGGGCTGGCCCAGCCGCGTCAGTACAGCCTGTCCGACGCGCCCAACGACGAATATCTGCGCATTTCGGTCAAGCGCGAGGACGGCGGCGAGGGCAAGCCGGCGGGGCGAGTATCCAATCTGCTGCACGCGGAAAAACGGGAGGGCGACATTCTGGAGCTGAGCGCGCCGCAGGGCGATTTCTTCCTGCATGAAGAGCGAGACGGCCCGGTGGTGCTGATCAGCGCCGGAGTCGGTCAGACGCCGATGCTGTCCATGCTGCGGCATTTGCTGAGAACCGGCAGCCGCCGCGAAATCCGCTACCTGCACGCGGCTCGCCACGGCGGCGCGCACGCGATGCGCGACGGTTTGCGCCAGATGCAGGAACGCCACGCGCAGCTGCGCGCCCATGTCTGCTACGAGGCGCCGCGCGCGGAGGACGTGTTGGACCGGGACTATCAGCAGCAGGGACGCCTGCAACTGAGCCAGCTGCGCGAGATGACGCTGCTGCCGGACGCCGACTATTATCTGTGCGGCCCGGTGGGCTTCATGCTGGCGCAGCGCGCCAGCCTGCTGGACTTGGGCGTGGCGGCGGAACGAGTGCATTTCGAGGTGTTCGGCTCCAACGCCGTCGGCGGCTGAGCCGCGGCAAGGCCCGCGCTCTATTGAGCGGCGGGCTTTAGAACCTGTTCAATGTCCGCCGCGCGTCCGCGATAGGGCCGGAAAGGGCCTTGAAAACAGTTTTAGAATGCTGGTGTACCATGTGTACACTTCGCTTCTTCAGCCATTTTTGCCTTGTCTCGCGCTGGCTCGCGAGGCTTTGAACAGGTTTTTAAGATCATGCAATTGACCCGTTTTACCGATCTCGGCCTGCGCGTGCTGATGTATCTGACCTGGCAGGAAGAGGGGCAGTTGGCCACCATTCCCGAAATCGCCGCCCGTTTCGAAGTGTCGCGCAACCATCTGGTCAAGGTCGTCCACTTCATGGCGCAGCAGGGCTGGCTGCAGACCAGCCGCGGCAAGGGCGGCGGCTTGGCGCTGGCGCGGGCGCCGGAGCGCTACCGCGTCGGCGAGGTGGTGCGCACGCTGGAAGGACTGTCGCAGTTGATAGATTGCGCGGACCCACCGTGCGCGCTGCGGCCGGGCTGTAGGCTCAAGGGCGCGCTGGACGAGGCGCTGGCGGCGTTTTTCCGTACGCTGGACCAATACACCTTGCGCGATATGATGGCCGCGCCCACCGGCGAGGCCATCGTCCGGCTGCATCGGCAGCCCTTGTCTGTCTCAAAATGATGTTGGCGTATTTTGTTGAGATTCACATGGATTATCATTTGTAATATTTTTTGTATCTTATTGTCGTGAACGCGGCGGGTACTTACACTGCCCGCCATGCGTTATCCCATCCTTCTCCCCGTCGTTTTATTGTTGGCCGGCTGCGACGCGGCCGAATTTTCAAAAATCAGCCAATCCGCGGAAGTCAAAACCCTGGCCAAGGCTGGAGCGGCCGTGGTGCGCCAACTGGAGCAGGCGACGCGGCCCGCGGCCGAGGCCGGCGCGCCGGGCCGGGTCCAGGCGGCGCAGCTGGTCAGCGGCGTCAAGCAAGTGGGGCACCGCGATTTTTCCAACGCCAAGAAAGTGCTGCCGCGGGTGTTCTCCGGCATGGAACAGGACTTCTATTGCGGTTGCGATTACCGCGGCAAGGCGGTGGATTGGGCGTCCTGCGGCTATGTGCCGCGCAAGTCCGAAACCCGTGCCAGCCGCATCGAGTGGGAACACGTGGTGCCGGCCTGGAATCTGGGCCATCAGCGCCAATGCTGGCAGCAGGGCGGCCGCAAGAACTGCGCGTCCAGCGATCCGGTGTTCCGCATGGCGGAAGGCGATCTGAACAATCTGGTGCCGGCGGTGGGCGAGGTCAACGGCGACCGCGCCAACTTCGCCTACGGCGCGTGGAGCCGCAAGCCGGCGACCATGTACGGCCAATGCCAATCGGTGACGGATTTCGGCAACAAGCGTTTCCAGCCGCGCGAGGAAGTACGCGGCGCGGCGGCGCGCATCACCTTGTACATGCACGCGCGCTACCAGCTGCGCATGAGCCGTCAGGATCAGCAACTGATGTGCGCCTGGGCGCGCCAGTATCCGGTTAACGCCTGGGAGCGCCGCCGCGACGCGCGCATCGTTCAACTGCAGGGCGAGGGCAATTTCCTGGTGGCGGAGCCGCAGCGGCTGGCCGAGCTGTGCGGCGCTTGAGCGGGGCGGCCGGGCGGCCTTATTTGACCGCGCCGTCCATGCCGCGCATGAAATAGCGCTGGCAAAACAGGAAGACCAGCAGCACCGGCGCGATGGTCAGCACCGCGCCGGCGGCCACCATGCGCGTGGAGGTGGCGAAAGCGCCCTTCAGGTATTGCACCCCGACGGACAGCGGGTAGAGGTCCGGGTTCTTCAGCACCACGCTGGGCCAGACATAGCTGTTCCACGACCAGACCAGGGTGAAGATGGCCAGGGTGGCCAGATAAGGCCGGCTCAGCGGCAGGCAGACGCGCCAAAACAGCTGCCAGTCGTCGGCGCCGTCCATGCGCGCGGCGGCGACGATTTCTTCGGGAATCTCCTCGAAGGCGTGCTTCATCAGAAAAATGCCGAAGGCCCCGGCCAAGGCCGGCAGCGCCACGCCGACGCGGCTGTCGTCCAGGCCCAGCCAGGACAGCGTCACGTAATTGCTGAGCACATTGGTTTCGTTGGGCAGCAGCAGGGTGGCGATGATGGCGTAAAACACCCACTGCCGGCCGCGGAAGCGCAGCTGCGCCAGCGCGAAGCCGGCGCAGCTGGAAACCAGCAGGGTGCCGGCGGTGGTCAAGGCGGAAATCAGCGCCGAGTTCCATAAAAACCGCCCCATCGGAATCTGGGTCCAGACTTCGCGAAAGTGAGCCAGCGACAAGGGCTCGGGCAAGCGCGGCGGGAAGTCGAACACCTGCTCGCCGTCGCCCAGCGCGATCATCAAGGTCCACCAAAACGGATAGCAGGCGGCGCAGGCCAGCGCCAACAACAGCAGATAGTCCGGCAGGCGCCGCAGCGCGCGCGAACGGGTTTGCCGGGCGGGGCGGGCAAGCGGGCTTGAGACGGCGGTCATGGCGGGCGTCCTGAAACTAGCGGTGGGCCGGGCGCAGCAGGCGGAAGTTGAGGCCGGCCAGCAATAGGCAGATCACGGTCAAGAGCAGGCCGGCGGCGGCGCCGCGGCCGAAGTCCAGCTGATCGAAGCCTTGGTGGAACATGTAATACAGCACGGTATAGGTGGAATTCAGCGGGCCGCCGCGGGTCATCACCAACACCTCCTCAAAGGCCTTTAGCGCGTCCAGCGTGGAAATCAGGCTGCAAAACAGAATGGTGGGCTTCAGCATGGGCAGGGTGATGCGCCAGAAACGCTGCCAGGCGTTGGCGCCGTCCAGCAAGGCCGCTTCCTGCATTTCCGCCGGGATCGCCTGCAGGCCGGCGAGGTAGAGCACCATGTAATAGCCGACGCCGCGCCAGAAGGTGACGAACATCACGGAAAACAGCGCGATGTCCTCGTCGCTGAGAAAGCCGATTTCCTGCTGCGCCGCCAGCAGGCGCAGCCAGCGCAGCGCGCTGTTGAGCACGCCGTAATCGGCGTACATCCAGTTCCACATGATGCCGACCACGGCGACGGTGGTGATCACCGGCAGATAGACGGCGGCGCGAAACAGCTTGACGCCGCGCAGCGGCCGGTTGGCCAGCAGCGCCAGCGCGATGGCGGCCAATTGGATGACCGGCACCACCAGCAGATAGAGCAGGGAATTGCGCAGCGCGCGCCAGAACGCCTCGTCCTGCAGCAAATAGTCGAAGTTCTCCAACCCCGCCCACTGCGGTGGCGACAGCAGATCGTAGCGAGTGAAGGCCAGATAGCTGCCGAACAGCAGCGGCCAAAAGGTGAACGCCGCCATCAGCAGCAGGGCCGGGGCCAGGAACAGCCAGGCGTTGCGGGCGCTGGATTTCATCGCGGCGCGCTTACTTCAGCTGCCGGTTCCAGAAGGCGGCCGCCTCGTCCAGCGCCAGCTGGGCGTCCTTGCGGCCGGTGACCGCCGCTTCCACGCTGTCCACCAGTTTTTTCTTCAGGTCCGCCAGCCGCGGCACGCCGCTCAGGCTGAAAGTGCGGATGTCCGGCGCGGCCTTGGCGCCCTGGGCGCGGGCGACGTCGACCAGGCTGCCGCCGGCCTGGGTGAAGTAAGGATCGCGCAGCGCGGCGCGGGTGGAGGGGAAGGTGGCGCCGGTGACTTTGGAAAACGCCAGTTGCTGCGCGTCGCTGGTCAGGAAGCGGGCGAACTTGATCGCTTCGGCCTGGGTGGGCGCAGGCAAGCCCTTGGACACCGCCCAGCCGAACTGATAGCCGCCCTGGACCACGCCGGTGGGTCCCAGCGGCGCCGGTTGCACCCGGCTGACCGCGAAAATGGCGCGGGCGTCGGTCTGAGTGCGCCGCACCGCGGTGGGCGCGGTCTCCATCATCGCCAGCCGGCCGCTGTTGTAGAGCTTGACGCTGGCCTGGTAGTTGTCGTCGGCGAACAGGTTCTCCTTGGCCAGCGCGCCGGCTTTGTAGGCGTCGGCGTATTGGCGCAGCAAGGCCGCGTGCGCCGGGCTGTTGAAGACCGCCTTGCCGTTTTGCAGCAAGGGCAGGCCGCGGCCCAGCATGATGCCGTCGATCTGGCCCAGTTGGGGCAGCAGGCCGGGCACGCCGGTCTTGGCGCGGATGGCCTTGGCCGCGGCCAGTTGCTGTTCCAGGCTGAGCAGCTGGCGCGCCGGGTCCAGGCCGGCTTTGCGGAACAATTCGCCGTTGAGCACCAGCACGTTGACGTTGTTGTACCAGGGATAGGCGTAGAGCTTGCCGGCCACGCTGAGGTCGGCCAGCGCATTGGGCAGATAGCCGGCCTTGTCCGCGGCCAGCGCGCCGTCCAGCGGCAAGAGCGCGCCTTTTTGCGCGTATTTGTACAGCCGCGGCACGTCGTGGTTGATCAGCGCCGGCGGCTTGCCGGCGGCGATGGCGGCGTTGAGCTTGGTTTCGAAGCCCTCGTTGAACACGTCCACCCAGCGCAATTCGACATTGGGGTGCTGCGCCTCGTACTGCTTCTTCGCCGCGGCGAAGTAGGCGTCGAACTGAGGCTTGAGCGAGTCGGTCCAGTACTCGACCACGATCTTGTCGGCGCGGGCCGGGCCGGCCAGGGCCAGCAGGCCGGCGAGCAGCAGCGGGGAGAGGCGCATGGGATGTCCTTATGGAGTGAGGAGGGGGTCAGTCGGCCAGCAGGAGCAGCGCGCCGGCGCAGGCGTCGCCTTGCGGCGAACTGAGGCGGCCGGCGAATTCCGGCGGCAGCCAATCGCGCAGCGCCTGGCCCAGGCCGCCGCACAAGGCCGTCGGCAAACTCTCGTCTGGATCCAGCGCCTTGGCGATGGACCAGGCATCGCGGCCGGCCTGGCGCAGCAATTCGGCGGCCAGAGAGTCGCGGCGGCCATTGGCCACCACCAGCGGCGCCAGCTGCGCGAACAGCGTGGGCGTGGCGCGGCCGTTCCAGGCCATCATCGCCTGCCAGTCGCCGCCTACATGTTTCAGCACCGCCCGGGTCAGCGGCGTGGCGGCCAGGCGGCCGTCCAGCGCCATCTGCGCGTATTGCGCGGCGCGTTGGCCCAGCCAGGCGCCGCTGGCTTCGTCGCCGCTGGGATAACCCCAGCCGCCCGCCTCGCGATGACTGCCGTCCGGATACAGCGCTTCGCCTATGCTGCCGGTGCCCAGCGCCACGATCACGCCGGGCCGGCCGCCGTGGGCGCCCAGCAAGGTGGTGTAGCCGTCGGTGGCCAGGCGCAGACGGGCGTAGCCGGGATCGGCGGCGCGGAAGGCGGCCGCCCAAGCGGCGTTGTGCACGCCGGACAGGCCCAGGCCGATCGCGCATCGCGCCGGCGGCGCAGGCGGCAGGCCGGCTTGGGCGAAGGCGTGGGCGACGACTTCGTTCACGGCGTCCCAGGCTTGCGGCACGCCGCGCGACAGCGCGGAGGGGCCGCCTTCGGCGCGGGCGAGCAGGCGGCCGGCGGCGTCGCTCAGGCAGACGCGGGTGCCGCTGCCGCCGCCGTCAACGCCCAGGCGGTATTCAAAAGCTTCAGTCACGGTGCTGTCCTTGGTCAAATGCGGGCGTCCGGCGCAAATCCCCGCAACATCATGGGTTTGCATGGCCGGCGTCCGATGCCATTAGAATTTTTGAAAATTCAATCATTACGATGGCATTTCGTCAAGTTGATTTATTTAATTGCGGCGACTGGGCCGCCTGGCTGTCGCCGCCGCCGCAACAAGGCCGGCGGATGCGCTTGTCCGCCCGGGGCCGGCTCGCCATACTGCCGGCATGAAATCCATTCCTGCAGGCCAGGACCCGCGCACGGTGGCGGGGACCAATCTGGAGCACGCCCGCGCGCACAACCGTCGCGCGGTGATCGAGACCATACGCCTGAACGGGCAGCTGACCCGCGCCGAAATCGCCCGCCTGACCGCCTTGACGCCGCAGACGGTGTCCAATATCGCGGCGGAATTGCTGGACGGCGGCATGCTGTTGGCCGGAGAGCCGATGCGGGAGGGCGCGCGCGGCCAGCCGGCGATACCCTTGAGCATCAACCCGGACGGGGCCTACTCGCTGGGCATTCAGCTGGACACCCAGTCGCTGATCGCGGTGGCGGTGGACTTGGCCGGTCAATGCCGCGCGCGAGTGGAGGCGCCGGTGAGGCGGCCGGATCCGCAACTGGCCTTGCCCTTGATCGAAGAGGTGGTGGGCCGGCTGCGCGCCGAGTCGGGCATAGACTGGGGGCGGGTGCTGGGCCTGGGTCTGGTGATGCCGGGCCCTTTCGGCGTCGAGGGCATGAGTTCAGTCGGCCCCACCACCTTGCCGGGCTGGGAGGAGGTGGACGCGGCGGCGCAGCTGGAGCGCAGGCTGGATCTGCCTGTCCTGCTGGAAAAAGACGCCACCGCGGCCGCCATCGGCGAGCGGCTGTACGGCCGCGCCGCCGCGCTGCGCAACTTCGTTTATCTGTTCATCGGCGCCGGGCTGGGAGCGGGCTTGTTCCTGGACGGGCGCTTGTACGCGGGCGTTCGCCACAACGCCGGCGAGATCGGTCACATGATCGTGATGCCGGACGGACGGCCCTGCGATTGCGGCAACCATGGCTGCCTGGAGCGCTATGTGTCGCTGCGCGCGCTGTACGAAACGCTGGGTCTGGCCGACGACGCGGAGCTGGCGGCCCGCAGTCTGCAGCGGCCGACGCCGGAGATCTGCTACGGCATCGAGCGCTGGCTGGCCACCGCTGCGCCGCCGCTGCGCCAGGCGATCAATATCCTGGAAAGCCTGCTGGACATCGAGGCGGTGGTGATAGGCGGTTTTCTGCCGCCGGCCTTGCTGGAGCAGCTGGAGCAGCGGCTGCATCCGCTGCCGGTATCTATCCGGCAAAGCTGCGGCCCGCGGGTGCTGCTGGGCGGAGCCGGCCGCGATACGGTGGCGCTGGGCGCGGCGGCCTTGCCGATCTTCGACGAGTTCAATCCGCAGTACGAGGTCTTGCTCAAAGCTTGAGAAGCGGTTGGCGATCCAGCGCGCCGGCGTCACGGCGAGATCTTTTTATGTCATTGGCTTGACCTGGCCATCGCGGCGCGTAAATATTGCCCATCATTAAAGCAAAACGCTTTATTTAATTGAACGGGGGTCGCGCCATGAAGATTCTGCTGAACCATATCGGTTTCGAACCGCAAGCGTCCAAGCTGGCCTTGTTGCAGGCGCCGGCCCAGGCCGCGCCGACGGCGCTGGTCTTGCTGGATGCCGAGGGGCGCGCCGCGACCGAAATTCCTTTGCAGCCGCAGGGCATGGCGGAGGGATGGCCGGAGTGGCATTACTGGCAGGCGGATTTCAGCGGCTGGACGCGGCCGGGCCGTTATCGGCTGTGGCTGCGGGACAGCGCGCCGCCGGTGATCAGCCATGAGTTCGAGGTGGGGCCGGGCTGCCTGGGCGGGCAGATGTTGTCCGACCTATTGCATTATTTCAAGTCGCAGCGCTGCAGCGGCCTTTACGACCAGGCGGATCGCGCGGCGCCGGAGTGGGGCGGCGAAGCGAGGCGGGACGTGCGCGGCGGCTGGTTCGACGCCTCCGGCGACTGTTCCAAATACCTGTCGCACCTGTCTTACGCCAACTTCATGAATCCGCAGCAGACGCCCTTGCTGGCTTGGGCGCTGATGGCCGGCCGCGAGGCGCTGCCGCCGCAGCCGCGCTGGTTCGACGAGCGCATGGTGGACGAGGCGCTGCACGGCGCGGACTTTCTGTTGCGGATGCAGCATTCGTCGGGGTTTTTCTATATGACGGTGTTCGACGGCTGGAGCAAGGCGCCGGAACAGCGCGAACTGTGCGCCTATTCCACTCAGCGCGGGCTCAAGTCGGGGCGTTTTCAAGCCGGCTTCCGCCAGGGCGGCGGCCTGGCGATCGCCGCGCTGGCGCGCGCGGCGGAGTTGCCGCGCGACGGCGAGTTCGGCCGAGGCGATTATCTGGCCGCGGCGCGGCGCGGCTTCGCCCATCTGCAGCAATACAATGCGCGCTATCTGGACGACGGCAGCGAAAACCTCATCGACGACTATTGCGCCCTGCTGGCCGCTTGCGAGTTGTACGCGGCCAGCGGCGAGCCGGTGTTCGCCGACGCCGCCGACCGCCGCGCGCGGCGGATGTTGGCGCGGCAGGACGAGGCGGGCCGCTTCTGGATGGACGCGGAGCGCCGGCGCAGTTTTTTCCACGGCGCCGACGCCGGCTTGCCCTATCTCGCCTTGTTGCGCTTCGCCGCGGTGTTGCCGGCTTCGCCGTTGGCGAGCGCCGCGCGGCAGGCGGTCCGGCGGGGGCTGGAGGCCGAAATGGCGCTGACGGCGGCGGCGGGCAATCCTTTCGCCTATCCGCGGCAATGGGTGGCCCGCGACGGCGAGGAGGGCGCGGCGCGCTTTTTCATGCCGCAAACCAATGAAAGCGCTTATTGGTGGCAGGGAGAAAACGCGCGGCTGGCGTCGCTGGCCGCCGCGAGCTGCGCCTTGGCGGAGAGGGAGGAGGGGGACGCTCGCGCGGCGATGCTGAAGTACGCGCAGGGCGCGCTGGACTGGATTCTGGGGCGCAATCCCTTCGACGTTTGCATGCTGCAGGGCTGGGGTCGTAATAATCCGCGCTATGAGCCGGGCTATTACAACGCCTGCGGCGGGGTGTGCAATGGGATCACCGCCGCGCCGGGCGCGGACGAGGGCATCGCCTTCCTGAGCCCGGAACAGACCGATATCAGCCAGTCCTGGCGCTGGACCGAGCAATGGCTGCCGCACGGCGCCTGGCTGTTTCTGGCCCTGGCTTTGCGTGGAAGGGCGGACGGCGCTTGAAATGCGAAACGCCATCGGCAAGCCGATGGCGTTCTGTTTCAGCGGCCCCCGCTGCCGGGGGCGTCTGAGATTTACTGCTGCTGGGTGCTGCGCGGACCGCGATTGCCCTGATAGCCGCCTTCGCGGCGTTGGCCTTGGTAGCCGCCTTCGCGACGATTGCCGTAGCCGCCGCGACCGCCGCCGCTGCCCGGACGGCGATCACCGTAGCCGCCTTTGCCGCTGGTGTTGCGACGCGGGCCTTTCGGCGGGCGACGGGTGGGTTCCATGCCTTCGATCACGCCTTCGGTGATCTGACGCTTCAGATACTGCTCGATGCGGCGCACTTTGTGGAATTCCTTGGACTCCGCCAGGGTGATGGCGGTGCCGTCGCGACCGGCGCGGCCGGTGCGGCCGATGCGGTGCACGTAGTCTTCAGCCTGTTTCGGCAGGTCGAAGTTCACCACGTGGGTGATGGTGGGCACGTCGATGCCGCGTGCCGCCACGTCAGTGGCCACCAGGATCTTGATGCGGCCGCGACGCAGATCGTTCAGCGTACGGTTACGCCAGCTTTGCGGCATGTCGCCGTGCAGGCAGGCGGCGGAATAGCCCTGGTCGGACAGCTTGTCGGCCAGTTCTTCGGAGTAGGCTTTGGTGGCGGAGAAAATCACGCACTGGTCGAAGCCGGACTCTTTCAGGATGTGATCCAGCAGACGGTGTTTGTGGTTCAGGTCGTCCGCGTACAGCAGGTGCTCTTCGATGGTGCCGCCCGAGGTCTCGGTGCGGGCGATCTCGATGCGTTGCGGATCGCGGGTCATCTTCTCGGCCATGCGGCCCACGGTGCCGTCCAGCGTGGCGGAGAACAGCACGGTCTGGCGGGTTTCCGGAGTGGCTTTGACGATGGTCTCGATGTCTTCGATGAAGCCCATGTCCAGCATGCGGTCGGCTTCGTCCAGCACCAGCATTTCCAGGCGGGAGAAGTCGATGCGGCCGGAGCGCATGTGGTCCATCAGACGGCCGGGAGTGGCCACGATCAGGTCTACCGGACGCGACAGCGCGCGGGTCTGATAGCCGAAGGAGGAGCCGCCCACCAGACAGACGGTTTTCATCCAGCGCAGGTCCTTGCCGTATTCCAGCGCGTTCTTTTCCACTTGCTGGGCCAGTTCGCGGGTCGGGCACAACACCAGTACGCGCGGGCCCTGGCCTTTGCCGGTGGAGCGCTCGGACAGCTTGGTCAGCGCCGGCAGCAGGAAGGCTGCGGTCTTGCCGCTACCGGTTTGGGCGGAAACCAGCAGGTCGCGGCCGGCGATGGCTGCGGGCACGGCTTGAGCCTGTACTTCGGTAGGGGAAGAGTAACCAGCGGCTTCCAGCGCGCGCAGGATGGTCGGGGCAATGCCCAGGTCGGAAAAATGCATGATGTCCTTTCAAGCCGGAAACTGCCGGCGTCACTTGTAGCCAGGTTGGTGGCGGTCGGTTATACGGCGCCTTTAAGCCGTAAATCATCGGCACTAACCTGACAAGCGGCGAACAGCGGTCCAGTCTGATGCGACATTATAAGCGTGGACGAAGCCTGGAAATGGTCAGGGACGATGAAGCAATCTCACTCGGGCTGAGGCGTGGTTTGGAATGCCCGGTGGAAACACAAGAGGCCGGACTATACGGTAAATCAGGCGGGTTTACAACTGTTTTTTCAAAACATGCCGGCTAAGTATTTGATTGTTTGCCGCTTGCCGCGGCGATTTTGCAAAAAAACTGTTGGAATCCGCAAAGACAACCGACGGCCAGGCTTGGACCAAGTGGCGTCCGCTTATGGAGATTTGCTGGCTTCTAACTACACTTCAACGATGACGGGCCACGCGTGAAACCTTCGTTGAGGGCTGGCAATGAGTGGAAAAAACAGATTCGCAAGCACGGACCGGGCTCACTCCTGGTTGATGTCCTGCTCCCCTGGCGCGGCCTATGCCGTTTGCGTCGCCTTGGCCCTGGCCTTGACTCTGGGCCTGGCGCTGGCGCTGACGGCGTGGCGCTTGCAGTCGCTGGCCGGGGAAAAGGCCGAACTGGTCGCCGGCCAGCTCACTTGGCAATTGTCGCCGGCGTTCGCCGCCTTGACGCGATTGGACACGCTGCCGCCGCCGGAGCCGGATTGCCGCGCCCAGACCCAGGCCTTGGCGGAATTGGTCCAGCGCACTTCGCTGGTGCGCTTCGCCCAGGCGCGCGGCGCCGGAGGCCTGCTATGCGCATCGCGGCGCGGCGCGGTTGTGGAGGCGGACGGCGTGGAAGGCGGGGCGAGCCTGTTGCCGGCCGGCAGCGGACAGTTGTTGCCTGGTTTGCGGCTGGCGCATACGGCCGGAGTGCTGGAGCTGGACGCCGGTCCGCTGGTCGCGCAATTGGCCCTGGCCGAGCGCGAAGGCGTGAAAGTGAGCCTGCTGGCCGGAGGGAGGGCCTTGGCCGCCAACGGCGAGGTCAGAGAGCAGGGCCCGGACGCGGGCGGCGAGGTGGCCTGGGTGCCGTCCGCGCCGGCGCGCATCGGCGTGTTGGCGGCGCCGCAATGGGGAGCGGCGCCCTTGCTGGTGCTGAAAACCCAGTGGCTGGCCTTGTTGCTGGCCGCGGCGCTGGGCTGCGGCATCGCCTGGGGCGCGCGCCGCGGTTCGGGCGGGCGCAAGGCGACGGGGTGGGAAATCTCCGAGGGCATTCGGCAAAAAGAGTTCTTCGCCCATTACCAGCCCATCGTCACCGCGGCCAGCGGCGAATGCGTCGGCGTGGAAGTGCTGGCGCGCTGGCGGCACCCGGTGCAGGGCAATGTGCGCTCCGAGCTATTCATCCAGACGGCGATCGAGGCCGGCTTGATCGTGTCGCTGACGCGCTACATGTTGCGGCGGGTGGCCGAGGAGTTGAAGCAGATCGTGCTGCCGCCCGGCTTTATGGTGGGGCTCAATATTTCCACCGAGCATCTGGCCTTGCCCGAATTGCTGGAGGATTGCCGGCCGCTGGTCAATCTATTGCGCGAGAAGCAGGCGCAACTGGTGCTGGAGGTGTCGGAGCGGGCGCCGCTGCAAGAGGCGTCCGGCGCTCAGAAGGTGATCAATGGTTTGCGGCAGATGGGGGTGAGGCTGGCGCTGGACGACTTTGGCGCCGGCTACGCCGACAAGACATATTTGAGCCGCTGGGGCTTTGATTATCTAAAGGTTGAAAAAGGCTATGTGTCCGCCTTGGGGCAGGATAGCCTGAAGGGCAATATTCTGGACGGCCTGCTCTTGTCCTCCAATGAAATGGGGGTGCAGGTGATTGTGAAAGGGGTGGAGACCCAGGGGCAGCAAAGCTATTTGAATGTGAAGGGCTTCGAGTATTTGCAGGGTTTTTACTTCGGCAAGCCGATGACCTTGAATCATTTCCGGCAGTGGCTGTATTCCGGCATCGCCGAAAGCCGTACCCGCCCCTCCGGCAAAAGGGAGGGCGGCGGCTGAAACCGGATCGCGGCTTGGGGCGACGGGGGCGCTTTGTTACAATGCGCCCTTTTTTGTTTCAGGAAAGGGGTAGGGAATGATGTATGCCGTGCAGCGTTATGCGGCCTCCCGTCCTTGGGCCAAGCGCGTCAGCCAGCTGTATGTTCAGGCTTTGCAGCCGTCCGCGGCGCGCAAGGACATGAAGGAAGTGATCAAGCGCGAACTGGAGCGCGCCGCCCAGGTGTTCGAAGTGGGGCAGCAGACCATTGTCGCCGAACTGGCTTTGGCGGAGTCCTGGGGCTGTTTCGCCCGCCATGGCCGCGTGATTTCCCATCTGGACGACGGCCTGGTGCAGGCCTTGGCCCACACCCGGCTGCCCTCGCAATTGCCGGATACGCTGAGCTTGCCGGCCGACGCCTTCTTTTTACATGTGCCGGGCGGCGGCGGGGCTTTCGTCTCGCATCAAGCGGAGCGCAAGGCCTTGCTGCTGACGCTGGTGGGCGAGGGCTTTTCTCGCGACGCCGCGCAATGGCTGCACGAGTCCGACGGGGTGGAGGCCCTGTTGGTCAGCTATCCGGGCGAACTGGCGCCGCAGATCGCGGCGGTGGCCGAGCGTTGGCAGGCCTTGTTGGCCGCGGTGCTCAACGGCCTGGCGATGATGACCCAGCCCAAACTGGAACGGGAGCAGGCCTGGCAGCCGGGCGCGCCGCAGCCATGGGTGGAGCAGGCCGGCGCGCCGGCTTGCGTCAAGACCCGGCAGCGCGGCCGCAGCCAATTGCTGAAAGCGGGTTTCAGCGAGGTGAGTTTCTGCCGTATTCCCGAGCTGGACGCCGCGCAGGCTTACGCGACCCAGGGTTACTGGCGGCGGCAGGCGTTTGGCGAAGCCAAGGCGAATTCGCGCCTGGTGTGGGTGGCGCCGAAATAAGAGCGGCGGCTTGGAGTCGGCTCTCAGTATTCCTGCAGCAGTTCGCGTATGGTGTCTCTGAGCTTGTTGGTGGAGAAGGGCTTGTCGCAGCAGGCCGAGACGCCGGCCGCCTCCACCTCGGCCAGCCGGTCGTGGTCGGTCTCGCTGGTGATCATCAGGATGGGCGTTCGCCCCTGAGCGCTGTTCTGACGGATGTGGCGCGCCAGCTCGCAGCCGTCCATGCCGGGCATGTGGTAGTCGACGATGATCAGCTGGAAGCTTTCGTTTTCCAGCAAGGGCAGCGCGTCGGCGCCGCTGGCGGCTTCGGTGAAGTGTTCGAAGCCCAGGCGCTCCAGCACGGCGCGCACATGGCGGCGCGAGGTCTGGCTGTCGTCGACGATCAACACCTGGACGTTGGCCAGATCCGTGTCCACCTCCATGGCCAGGCTCTCGGTATTGATGAAGTCCAGCGCGTTGGCCAGCACCTCGTCCAGTTGGCCGCTGGTGAAGGGCTTGGGCAGAATGCCCAGGCTGCCGGCCTGGCGGATGGGCTCCAGCCGTTCCGGATTGGTTTCGCTTGAGACCAGAATGAAGGGCATGCCGCTGAGATCGGCGCTTTCGCGCATCTGCTGCAGCAACTGCTGGCCGGTCATGTCGGGCAGATAGTAGGCGCTGATCACCAAGTCGGGGCGCGACTCGCGCGCGCGGTTGAGCAGCGCTTCGCCGTTGGGATGGATCTCCACTTTGGAGATGCCCATCTCGCCCAGCGCCTTGCTGATGATCTGCGCTTGCACATGCGACGGTTCCGCCAGCGAGATGATTAAATGTTGTACTTCCAGCATGCCTCTTCCCCCGCCTGTCTTCTCTATTTTCTCAAAGCCGCCCGCCAGCGCCGGCCAATGTCTGAGTGTCGGCGATTCCGGACGCGTCTTCAATGGTTCTTATGTTGGTTTGGCACGAATTGCGCGGTGCGGCAAGCAAAATCTGTCGCTTGGGCCGGAGGCGGCAAATCTTGCCGCTCATTGTTGCCGTTTGGGCCGTTGCGGCCGAGGGTTTGACGGATTGCCTAGAAAAATCAATGCGCTGGCGTGTCTGCATGGCTTGGCACGCTTCCTGCTTTAAGGTCGCCTCAAGGAGGCTGACATGCTAGACAAAATCGCCAAACATTTCGACTTTCAGCAGCGAGCGCTGAATTTGCGGGCCTATCGCACCGAGGTGCTGGCCAGCAATATCGCCAACGACGAAACCCCCAACTACAAAGCGGTGGATTTCGACTTCGGCAAGGCCTTGCAGGCGCAGACCGATGCGCAGGGTCGCTTGGCGATGAATCTGACCGATGCCCGCCACCTTGCCGGGGCCGGCGGCGCGGGCAACGGCGCCGCGCTGCAATACCGCGCGGCGGTGCAGCCCAGCGTGGACGGCAACACCGTGGACATGGATGTGGAGCGGGCGGCTTTCGCCGACAACGCGGTCCGCTTCCAGTCGACGCTGACTTTTCTGAACAAGCGGATCAGCGGCCTGAGTTCGGCGATCCAGGGCCAGGGAGGCAATAGCTGATGTCTTTGTCCAATGTGTTTTCCATTTCCGGTTCGGCGATGTCGGCGCAATCGATGCGCCTCAGCCTGGTGGCCAGCAATATCGCCAACGCGGAAAGCTCGACCAGCTCCACCGGCGAGCCCTACAAAGGGCGTCACGCGGTGTTCACCGCGATTCCGGTGACGGCGGCGCAGCCGCAGGTGGCCGGCGTGCGCGTGACCGCGGTGGTCGAAGACCAGACCCCGCCGCGGCTCAAGTACGATCCGGGCAATCCGCTGGCCGATCAGCGCGGCTATGTGACGATGCCGAATGTGAATCCGGTGGAGGAGATGGCCGACATGATCGCCGCCTCCCGCGCCTATCAGAACAATGTCGAAATCATGAATACCGCCAAGACGCTGCAGCAAAAAGTGCTGCAGCTTGGCCAGTGAGGAGTTAGGCGATGGCTAGCGCAAATCCTTATGACGTGTTGAACAGTCAGACTCAGACCAATCCGAACAGCAGCGTCAACGGCAGCAAGAGCAATTCCGGCGTGGTGGGCTCCAGCGCCAGCGACATTCAGAACACCTTTCTGAAACTGTTCGTGGCCCAGATGCGTTCCCAGGACCCGATGAATCCGATGGACAACAGCCAGATGACGGCCCAGATGGCGCAGATCAGCCAGGTGGGCGGCATTCAGCAGCTGAACCAGTCCATGCAGGCCTTGATCGGCGCGCAGGCGGCCTCCCAGTCGCTGATGGCGTCCAGCATGATAGGCAAAAAAGTGCTGGTGGCCGGCAGCAGCCTGCCCAAGCCGCCGGATGGCGGCACCACCCCGGCCGGCGTCTTGCTGAACGGGCCGGCGCAAACGGTGAAAGTCAACGTCAAGGACGCCAACGGCAATGTGGTTCGCACCATGACCATCGACAAGCCGGTGGCCGGCGTCAATACCTTCAGCTGGGACGGCAAGAACGACAAGGGCGAAGTGGTTCCGGCCGGCAAGTACAGCTTCAGCGCCGACGTGACCCAGGCCAGCGCCAACGGCAGCACCACGGCCGTGGCCTACAACACGCAAACGGTGACCGCGGTGGCGTGGGATCAAGGCGTTCCCGAACTGGTGCTGCCGGACGGCAGCCGCGCCCAATTGGGCGATGTGGCGCAGATGACCGCCTGATTCCACTGACCTCATTCGACTTCAAGGACTGACATCATGGGCTTTCAACAAGGTTTGAGCGGCTTGAACGCCGCCTCCACCCAGCTGGACACCATCGGCAACAACGTGGCCAACGCCAACACCGTGGGTTTCAAGAGTTCGCGCACCGAGTTCGCCGACATGTACGGCAACACCTTGTACGGCATCGCCACCACCACGCCGGGCATCGGCGTCAAGGTGGCCGCGGTGACGCAGAACATGAGCAACGGCAACGTGACCACCACGGGCCGCAGCCTGGACCTGGCGATCAACAACGGCGGCTTCTTCACCGTGGCCCAGCCGGACGGCACCTTGTCCTACACCCGCAACGGCCAGTTCCAGATCAACAATCAGGGTTACGTGGTCAACAACGGCAATTTCCTGCAGGGCTGGCAGGCGGACGCGGCAGGCAACATCACCCAGGGGCCGGTCAGCAAAATACAGCTGAACTCCAACCTGGTGTCGCCGCAGGCCACCACCAAGGCCACCCTCGGCATCAATCTGGATTCTCGCAGCACGGTGCCGACCGTTGCGCCGCTGGATCCGACCAATTCGGCCTCCTACAACTGGTCCAACACCAATACGGTTTACGACTCGCTGGGCAACCCGCACCAGGTGACCATGTACTATGTCGCCGGCGCGCCCACCGCCGCTGGCCGGACTTGGACCGCAACCGCTTATGTGGACGGCAACCCGGCCAATAACACGCCGCCCAACAGCAATAATTTTTCGTTGACCTTCAACACCTCCGGCGTGTTGACCACGCCCGGACCGTTCAATATCAACTTCACCCCCAGCCCGCTCAACGGTTCGGCGGTGCCGCAGACCGTGGCCTTCAGCTTCACCGGCTCCACCCAGGTGGGGCAGAACTTCGGCGTGACCACGCCGCCGACCATAGACGGCTCCGCGCCCGGCAATCTGAAGGGCATCAATATTTCGTCCTCCGGCATCATCCAGGCGACGTTCACCAACGGCCAGACCAAGACCATAGGCCAGGTCGCCTTGGCCAACTTCATCAACCCGCAAGGCTTGCAGTCCAAGGGCAACAATCTGTGGGCGCAGACCTACGATTCCGGCATCGCCTCCTACAATGCGCCCGGTACCGGCAATACCGGCACCATCCAGGCCGGCGCGGTGGAGGATTCCAACGTCGACCTGACCGCGGAACTGGTCAATATGATCACCGCGCAGCGCTATTACCAGGCCAATGCGCAGACCATCAAGACCCAGGACACCCTGGTGCAGACCTTGCTGAACATCTGATGAGCTGAGCGCGCGCGATGGATAGAATGCTTTACCTGGCGATGAACGGCGCCAAGCACGTGATGTGGCAGCAGGCCACCACCGCCAACAATCTGGCCAATGTGCACACCAACGGCTTCAAGGCCGACGTGGTGGCCTTCCGCGCCTTGCCGGTGGTGGGCGAGGGCGCGCCGACGCGGACCTATGTGGTGGACAACACCGTGGGCCACGATTTGAGCCAGGGCAGCTTGATGCACACCGGCAACGTCAGCGACTTCGCCATCGGCTCCAAGGGTTTCTTCGCGGTGCAGGCGCCGGACGGAGCCGAGGCCTATACCCGCGACGGCGGCTATGTGCTGGACGCCACCGGCATGATGCGCACCCGCTCCGGCCTGCCCATCATGGGCGACGGCGGTCCCATCGTGGTGCCGACCGGCTCCCGCGTGCAATTGGGCCAGGACGGCTCCGTGGTGGCGATTCCGCTGTCCGGCGCGGTGCGCACGCCGCAACTGGTCGGGCAGATCAAGATGGTCAACCCGGGCCCCAAAGAAGTGTACAAGGGCGAGGACGGCCTGTTCCGCATTAACGGCGGCGGCAACGCGGCCGCCGACGCCAACGTCAAGCTGGTGCCGGAAATGCTGGAGGCCAGCAATGTCAACTCGGTGGAAAGCCTGGTGCAGATGATTTCCCACGCCCGCCAGTACGACCTCAACGTCCGCCTGATGCAAACCGCGCAACAAGGCGATCAGCAGGCGGCTCAACTGTTGTCCACCAACGGTTAAACCATAATATGAGATTGCGAGCCGCGGCGGCCCTGTAAGGGAACGCGGCTCTGGAGACGAGGTAAACAAGCCATGATGCGCGCACTGTATATCGCCAAGACCGGCATGGATTCCAGCCAGTTCCAACTGGACGTGGTGTCCAACAACCTGGCCAACGTCAATACCGTCGGCTTCAAGCGTAGCCGGGGCATTTTCGAGGACTTGTATTACCAGACCCTGCGCCAGCCCGGCGCGCAGCTGGCCAACGGCAATACCACGCCCACCGGCTTGCAGGTGGGCACCGGCTCGGCGGCGGTGGCCACCGCCCGCATCCACTCCCAGGGCAATACGACCCAGACCGGGCAGCCGCTGGACATGGCGATCTCCGGCGAGGGCTTCTTCCGCATTCAATTGCCGGACGGGACCACCTCCTATACCCGCAACGGCGAGTTCAAGCGCAACTCCAACGGCGACGTGGTGAATCCGGACGGTTATCCGCTGAACCCCAATATCAATATTCCCGGCACCGCCAACCAGATCACGGTGTCCTCCGCCGGCGTGGTGCAGTACTTCTTGCCCAATAATCCGGCGGCGCAAACCGCGGGCACCATACAGCTGACCACCTTCATCAACCCGCAGGGTCTGGAGAGCGTGGGCAATAACCTGTATCTGCAATCCGCGTCCTCCGGCGATCCGCAGGACGGCGATCCGCAGACCGATACCCGCGGCGCGGTGCGTTCCGGCTTCGTGGAAGCGTCCAACGTCAACGTCACCGAGGAACTGGTCAATATGATCACCGCGCAGCGCGCTTTCGAGATGAACTCGCGCGCGATCACCACCGCGGACCAGATGCTGCAGAAACTGAGCCAGCTGTAAGCAAGAACGGGCCGCCGGCTGAGGCGGCCGATTCGGATTTGAATTGACGAGGTGTTTGATGAAGGCGATGGCGATGGCGGCGATGTTGGCCGCACTATTGAGCGCTTGCGTGACCCAGGAGCCGCCGCTGGTGCAGCAGCCGACCAGCGCGCGTCCGCAACCGCAGCCGGTCAGCATGCCCAGCAACGGCTCGATTTTCCAGGCGGCCAGCTACCGGCCGCTGTTTCAGGACCGGATGCCCGCTTATGTCGGCGACACCCTGACTGTGAACATCCAGGAAAACTCGTCGACCTCGGCTTCCGAGCAGACCACCAATACCCGAACCTCGGGCCTGAACAGCAGCATCAACGCCGGCATCAAGATTCCCTTCCTGCCCAGCGGCGCCGCCGGCGGTTTGGCCGGCGCCAATTTCGGCGGCTCGGGTTCGGCCAACAATACCGGCAAGGGCGACAACAAGGTGGCCACCTCCTTCGTCAGCTCCATCACCGTCACGGTGCTGGAGGTGTTGCCCAACGGCAATCTATCGGTCAGCGGCGAGAAAGTCGTGAGGGTGAACAGCGACACCGAATCGATCCGCCTGTCCGGCGTGATCAATCCGCGCGATATCGGCGCGGACCGCAGCGTGTCTTCGCTCAAGGTGGCGGACGCCCGCATCGAGCAGCAGACCAAGGGGACGCACCGGCTGTACAATGAGCCGGGTTGGCTGGCCAAGTTTTTCATGAGTATATTGCCGATTTAACGGATTACCGGCCCGGGCGCGGCCATCTGGCGGGCGCGGCGGGCTGAAAGCGGGCGAAAATGAAGCGATTGATGTTAGCGATGCTGCTGGCGCTGGCCGTGTTTCCGGCCATGGCCGCGCAGCGTTTGAAGGATCTGACCAATGTCGGCGGGGTGCGTCCCAACCAGTTGATAGGCTACGGCCTGGTGGTGGGCCTGGACGGCAGCGGCGACAAGGTTACCTCCTCGCCCTTCACCGGCCAGGCGATGTCCAATATGCTGAATCAGCTGGGCGTGCAAGTGCCTCCGGGCACCAAGCTCGATCCCAAGAACATCGCCGCGGTCACGCTGACCGCGACCTTGCCGCCGTTCGCGCGGCAGGGGCAGGCGATAGACGTGACGGCCTCGTCTATCGGCGATGCCAAAAGCCTGCGCGGCGGCACCTTGCTGCTGTCTCCGCTGAAAGGCGCGGACGGGCAGATTTACGCGATGGCGCAGGGCAATGTGGTCGTCGGCGGCGCCGGCGCCTCGGCGGGCGGCAGCTCCGCCCAGATCAATCAGCTCAGCGTGGGCCGCATTCCGGCCGGCGCCACGGTGGAGCGCGAAGTGCCCACCGCGCTGGGGTCCGGCGAATTCGTCAATCTGGAACTGCGCGAGTCCGATTTCACCACCGCCAACCGCGTGGTGCAGGCGATCAACAAATCGTTCGGCCAGGGCACCGCGCGCGCGGTGGACGGCAGGCTGATCGAAGTGCGTGCGCCGTTCGATCCGGACCAGCGCGTGCAGTTTCTGTCCAAGATGGAAAATATTGCCGTCGACCCGGCAGATGTTTCCCCCACCGTCATCATCAACGCCCGCACCGGCTCCATCGTGATGAATCAGGCGGTGACCCTGGCGCCGTGCGCGGTGTCGCACGGCAACTTGACGGTGACCGTCAGCAACACGCCGCAAGTGAGCCAGCCCAACCCGCTGTCCGGCGGCAAGACCACGGTGACCAACCAGGCCGACATCAGCATCAACACCCCGGGCAGCAAGCTGATCAGCCTGCCCAACGGCGCCAATCTGTCCCGGGTGGTGGCGGCGTTGAACGCGCTGGGCGCCAACGCTCAGGATCTGATTTCCATCTTGCAGGCGATGAAATCCGCCGGCGCGTTGAAAGCGGATCTGCAGATTATCTGAGCGCCGCCAGGACGGCGAACAAAAAGACGGCCGCGCGGCCGTCTTTTTATTCCTGGCCCGAATCTTGCTATTAGCTGGATTCCAGGAGCGAGAAATGACGATTCAGTCCATCAATGCCGGCGCCGTGAGCGCCAACGATTTGCTAAACCGGCAGCTGGCCGTGGATCCGAACCAGCTGAACGAGCTGCGGGCGCAGGCGATCAAGGACCCCAAGGGCGCGGCGAGACAGGCTGCGTCGCAGTTCGAGGCCTTGTTGATGAGCACCTTGCTCAAGAGCATGCGCGAGACCAAGTTCGACCCGGAAGGCGAGTCCAACGATTTGAGCACCTACCAAGGCCTGTACGATCAGCAACTGACCCAGGCTTTGAGCTCCAACGGCGGCCTGGGGCTGGGCGATATGCTGTATCGCCAGATCGCCAAGCAGTCGAACTTCGATCCGGACGACAAGAGCGCGCGCACGATTTACGCCGCTCCCGGTCCGCAATTGGCCGCGCGTCCGGCCGGCGGCGCCAAGGCCCTGCAGGCCTACCAGGAAGCGCAGCAGACCGCCGGCGCGGTGTTGAGCTTGACGGCTCCGGCGGCTCAGACCAAGGCCGAGGCGGCCGGCAAGGGCGGCAGCCGCGACTTCGCCGCCGAAATGCTGCCGCATGCCCGCACGGCCGCGGCCCAGCTGGGCGTGGCGCCGGAAGCCGTGGTCGCGCACGCGGCGCTGGAAAGCGGCTGGGGCAAGCGGGCGATCCGCCATCCGGACGGCAGCAACAGCCATAATTTGTTCGGCATCAAGGCCAGCGGCGATTGGCAGGGACGCACGGTCAGCGTGATGACCACCGAATACGAGGGCGGCGTCGCGCAGAAGCGGGTGGAGAAATTCCGCGCCTACGGTTCTTATTCCGAGGCCTTCAGCGACTACGCCCGTTTGTTGAAGGATTCGCCGCGCTACAAGAGCGCGCTGAACCAGGGGCAGAATATGTACGGCTTCGCGCATGCGCTGCAATCCGGCGGCTACGCCACCGATCCGCGCTACGCGCGCAAGCTGGTGGACGTGGCGGCGACTTTGGCGCAGCAAACCACGCGCAGTTAAGGACAAGGCAGCGGCGGCCGAGCTTGCACTTCAGGGTCAAGTTTTGGCGCGCCGGGCCGATAAGGCAAAGAGAGGTAAATCATGAGCTCCAATATTTTCTCGATCGGCGTGAGCGGACTGAATGCGGCTCAAACGGCTTTGTCGGTAACCGGCAACAACATCGCCAATGTCTCCACGCCGGGGTACAACGTTCAATACATCACCCAGGCCGGCCGCACGCCGCAATATCAGGGCTTCGGCTTCCTGGGGCAGGGCGTGGACGTCACCAATGTGCTGCGCACCTATGACAAATTCCTGTCCGGCCAGGTGCAGACCGCGCAGACCAACAGCAGCTATTACAGCACCCAGGTCAAGCAGCTGAATCAGATCAACAATCTGATGGCGTCGACCGATGTGTCCATTCTGCCCGCCTTGCAGGATTTCTTCGGCGCGATGCAGACGCTGTCTCAGCAGCCGGACGCCATTCCCAGCCGGCAGACCGTGCTCAATATGGCCCAGGCGCTGAGCACCAAGTTCGCTACCGTCGACGGCCAACTGCAGCAACTGCAGTCCGGCGCCAACGGCCAGATCAAGAGCACGGTGGACAGCATCAACTCGCTGGCCTCGCAGATCGCCAGCCTCAACACCGAAATCGCCGCCTTGACCGGCGGCAATCAGCTGAGCGCGCAGCCCAATACGCTGATGGACCAGCGCGATCAGGCCATGCTGGAATTGAACAAGCTGGTCAGCGCCAAGGCCGTGCCGCAGGCGGACGGCACTTACTCGGTATACGTCGGCAACGGCCAGACCCTGGTGACCGGCGGTCAGACCAATACCCTGGCCACCCAGCCGCTGCCCAGCGATCCCACCACCTTGCAATTGGTGTTCAACAATCCCAACGGCACGGTGACGGCGATTCCGAACAATCTGATGTCCGGCGGCCAACTGGGCGGTTTGCTGAACTTCCGCGACGGCCCTTTGTTGCAGGCCCGGCAACAGCTGGGCACGATGGCGATCAACTTTTCCGCTTCGATCAATTATCAGAACCAGCTGGGCGTGGACAATACCGGCGCCGCCGGCCTGCCCATCTTCAACGATCTGAGCAGCTACGCCGCCAATCCGCAGAATGCGGCCAGCAATCTGCAAGTGCTGATGGGCGATCCCAATAAACTGGCCACCGCGTCCAATATGGTGTCCACCGGCGGCGCCGGGGGCAACGGCGTCACCATGAGCGGCGTGTGGGCCACCTTGCCGGGCGGTTACGCGGGCAGCATCAACAGCGTGCCGCCGGTCTTTCCCGGCACTGGCACGCATCCGTCCATCGGCATGACCGGGATGACCATCACCGCAGCGGGCAGCCCGGCGACGATGACGGCCTCCATCGCCGGCCCCAACGGCGGCGGACCTTACAATGTGGTGCCGGTGGGCGGCGGCGCCAGCAATAGTTTCAAACTGCAGACCACGGCGGTGCCGCCGGTGGACGTGGGCGTCAGCTTTCAGCTGTCCGGCGCGCCGATCAACGGCCAGACCTTTACCGTGGGGCCGGCGCCGGCAGGGACCAAGCCGCCGCCGGGCGACAACACCAATTTGCGCGAGCTGCTGGCGCAGCAGAACCTCAAGCTGATGGGCAATCAGTCTTACGGTTCGTATTATTCGACGTTGGTGGCCTCGGTGGGCAACCAGACCAATACTGCGCAATTGCAGTCCGCGGCCATGCAGACTACTTTGAAGCAGACCACGGAAAGCCTGTCCAATGTCACCGGGGTGAGCCTGGATCAGGAGGCGGCCAATCTGATCAAGTACCAACAGTCCTATCAGGCGTGCAGCAAGGTGATACAGGTGGCGCAAACCACCTTCTCCAGCATTCTGAACCTGATGGGCTAAGGAGAGACCGATGCGTATCAGCTCCAACAATATTTATCAGTCAGGCCTGAACAATATGCAGAGCCTGCAGGCCAACATCTACAAGCTCACCATGCAGATCGACAATCAGCAAAGGGTGGTGACGCCGGCCGACGATCCGGTAGCCGCGGCGCGCATTCTGCTGATCAGCCAGTCGCAGGGACAGAACAGCCAGTACATCAACAACACCCAGGCGGTCAGTTCCTGGCTGTCGCTGTCGGAAACCGCGATCAAGAGTTCGTCGGACCTGATGGCCAGCATGAAGAGCCTGGCGATTTCCGCCGGCAGCGGCGCGTTGAGCCCAACCGAGCTGCAGGCGATCCAGAAGCAGCTGCAGGAAGGTATCACCGAGTTGACGACTTACGCCAACTCCACCGACGGCCGCGGCAATTATCTGTTCAGCGGCAACAAGACCGATACGCTGCCCTTCGCGGTCAGCTTGTCGGCGGTGCCGCCGGCTTCGTATCTGGGCGATACCGGCCAGCGCAGTGTGCAGATCAGCGCTTCGCAGCAGATGACGATTTCCGATCCGGGCAGCACGGTGTTCGGCACGCCCGGCGGCAGCGCCACCGCTGCCTTCGACGGCCTGATCCAGCTGAACACTCTGCTGGGCCAGAATCCCAAGCCCGCCAACTTCGGCACCCAGCTGAACAGCGCGATCAACGCCATCGATGCGGCTCAGCAGCAGATGTCGCTGTCTTTGGCGTCCATCGGCGCCCGCGGCCAGCAGAACGACAATATGCAGAATGTCGGGGGCAGCCTGAAACTGCAATACGCCAGCAGCATCGGCGATTTGCAGGATCTGGACATGCCGCAGGCGATATCGGACTTCACCTTGGCGCAGACTTCGTTGAAGTACAGCCAGCTGACCTATAACAAGGTGACTCAGCTTTCGCTGTTCAACTATATCTCCTAATCCGGCGTGCGCCGGACAAGACAAAGGCCGCGTAAGCGGCCTTTGTCGTTGGCGCGGGCCGGGTTCAGCCGTAGACGTCCACCTGGCTGATGCGGCCGGCGCGGCCGTCTTCGGTCAGGTAGACGCCGGAGCGACGAATATCGGCCTGGGACTGGTTGTCGGCGTTCTTGATGCTGAACGGGCTGTCCACGCTGGGCAGCAGGATGGCGCCGATGCCCAATTCCTTCAAGCCCATCAACTGGTCCTTGTCGCCGTCGCGGCCGGACCAGAGCTTCAATTGCGCGAACGCGGCGTCGCCGTCGTCCAGCACGCCGTCGCCGTTGCCGTCCAGCTTGGCCAGATCGGCGAAGCCGTTGCCCGATTGGGTGCCGAACAATTCCTTGCCGTCGTTGATCTTGCCGTCGCCGTTGCGGTCCAGGGCCAGCCAGCCGCCGTTGTTGATGAAGGGCAGCTGGCTTTGCTGGCCCTTGCTCTGCAGATCGAAGCTGACGCTGGCGCCGCTGAAGCTGCCGGCGTCGTTGCCCAGGCTGAGCATCAGCGGGTCGGTGGCCTTGCCGTTGCCAAACTGTATCGTGCTGCTGCTGTGGTATTCGAAGCTGCGGCTCATTTGCACGTCCAGCGCGAAATTGAACTCGCGTCCGTCCTGGGTCTTGATCGAGCCCTTGGCCGAAAACGCCAGGCTTTCGCTTTCCTGGTAGTCGACGGTCTGTTTGAACTCGCCGCCGGCGCGCGCTTGCTGCGACTGCGGGGCAGAGGACTGGCCGGATCGCGCGGGGCGCGAGTCGGCGGATGGCTCATCTTGGCCGTCGTCTCTTTGCAAAGTGCCGTCAACAACCTTGAACTTGACGCCCAGCACCTTTTCCAGAATGTCCTTGATCAGCCCCAGCATCGGCG
Organism: Chromobacterium sp. HL1; assembly: GCF_057418835.1. NCBI lineage: Bacteria > Pseudomonadati > Pseudomonadota > Betaproteobacteria > Neisseriales > Chromobacteriaceae > Chromobacterium > Chromobacterium sp. HL1. Next base: position 2,741,671 of record NZ_CP162399.1, on the reverse strand, counting down.
TCATGCCATCGGCGAAGGCCTTGTCCTTGGCGCTGGCGTTGACGCCGTCGGAGCTTAGGCTGACGTCGGAGGAGGGTTTGGCCGGAGGGGAGGACGGGGGCAGCTGCACCCAGGTGCGGCTTTGTTGTTGAACGCTGAGACTTTGGCTGAAGCTGTATTGGCTGCTCATCGACAGCGCCATGGACGCGACTCGCATTGCAGACTCCGGAACAGGAAGTGTAGGTGAACTGATATCGTCAATCCGGAGGGAAACTTGATGGCGTGGAAACACCTAGCCGGCGGGCCGGCCGGGCGATAGGCCTTAATTGCGCGCGGGCTGGATGCTGAGGGTTTCGATATGGTCGATCTGCATGATTTCGCGCGACAGATCCACGACATTGATCAGGTCGCGCCGGTTTTGCGCGGAGACCAGAAAGCTCCACTCAGTGGCGTCCGGGCCGGCGTTCAGCGCGATGCTGTCCTCGTGCAGGCGCACGCCGAAGCGGAGCAGGCCGGCGCTGAGCGTCTGCACTGTCCATTGGTATTCCGGCTTGAAGCGGATGACGATGAACAGGCTGAAGCGGCGCGGCAAGCGGTTCTCCATCTGATTGATGGAGAGCATGCACAGCACGCACAGCAAGGTGATGGCGATGGCCGCGGCGTAGAAGCCTACGCCGACGAGGATGCCGATCACCGAGGACATCCAGATCGAGGCGGCCGAGGTCAGGCCGCTGATGCTCAGCCCTTCCTTCATGATCATGCCGGCGCCGAGGAAACCGACGCCGGTCAGCACGCCCTGGGCCACACGGGTCATGTCGCCGTGGGTCATGTCGGGATAGAGGCCGCCGTACCAGTAGCCGGAGTAACCGACGATGCTGATGGCCGCGGCGGAGGCCATGGACACCAGGCCGTAGGTGCGCATGCCGGCGGCGCGACCGTTGAACCAGCGCTCGTAACCCACCAGACAACCCAGCAACAGGCCGCCCAATAGGTTCAGCGTGATCAGCAGATTCACTTCCCACTTGGGGGTGGACCAGTACTGGCCGATCAGTTCGGAAAAGGATAGTGCCATGCGGGCTCCTGCGGCGCTTTGAAACGGCGAACGGACCGACGATAGCAAGTTGCGAGGCCGGCGGCTACTGGCTTGAGGGCGCGGCATGCACAGGGGCGAGGAGGCGAGGCAAGACGGCGATGTGATTTTTCACGTTCCGGGCGGGCTTAAGTTTGCCAGTAGACGGCCGCCTTGTGATGGTGACGGCAGCAATGCCGGACCAACCAACCTGACTTCTGGAGCAAAAGCTATGCTGAGCCTGCACACCAATATCGCCGCACTGAACACCAAGTCCAACCTGACCGGCACCCAAACCGCGCTGTCCACCTCGATGACCCGTCTGGGCACCGGCTTCCGCATCAACTCCGCAATGGACGACGCTGCCGGCCTGCAGATCGCTACCCGTCTGGACGCGCAAAGCCGCGGTATGCAAGTGGCGATGAAAAACGCGCAGAACGGCATCTCCATGCTGCAAACCGCCGAAGGCGCGCTGAACGAAGTGTCCAACATCCTGCAGCGCATGAAGGACCTGTCCACCGAAGGCGCCAACGCCACCTCCACCAAAGCCGACAAGAGCGCGATGCAGTCCGAATTCGCCGAACTGGGCAAGGAACTGACCAACATCATGAAGAACACCTCCTTCGGCGGCGAGAAACTGCTGCAAGGCGGCAAGCTGACCGATGAGATGAAGTTCCAGATCGGCGCGTCGGCCGACGAATCCATGACGGTGAACATGAAGGATGGCATGACCGCGCTGAACGACGCGCTGGGCAGTGTTTCCAAGACCTTCTTCAAGGACGATGCCGCTGGCACCGCTTACGCCACCGCCGTTAAGACCGCTACCGATGCGATGCCGGCTCTGGTGACCGCGACGAATACCGCAAAAGCCGACTACGACGCCGCTCCGACCGATCCGGCCAAGAAAACCGCTTACGAAACCGCGCTGAAGGCTCAGCAAGACGGCCAAGCCGCGCTGGACAAAGCCGCCAAGGGCGACGAAATCGGCAAAACCGACACCATCAACACCATCCAGGCCGCTCTGGATTCGGTAGGTTCGGTTCGCTCCTCCCTGGGCGCCAACGCCAACCGTCTGGACCACGTGAACAACAACCTGGCCAACGTGAACAACAACACCCTGGCCGCCAAAGGCCGCATCATGGACACCGACTACGCCAACGAAAGCGCCAGCATGACTTCCAAGCAAATGCTGATGCAAGCCGGCACTTCCATGCTGAAGCAAAGCGGCAGCATGAGCAGCCTGGCGATGTCCCTGCTGCAGTAATCGCGATTCAGCGTCGATCCGGCGCGAATCTGGAGCCAGCTGCGTACGCGGCTGGCTTTTTTTGCGTCATGCGAGCGGGCTTTTGTGAAGGGGCAAGGCGATTTCAATCAGAGCGATCACGGCGGCGACCCCGGTTACGCCGAGCGCGCCGATCTCGAACGGCGCGCAGCCGGGCGCGGAACTGACGCCGGGCCGGCAGTGGGAAGCGGTGCTGAGCCGTACCGCGGACGGCCGTCCGCTGTTGAGCGGCGACGGCGTCCAGCTGGCCCTGCCGACATGGCCGCAAGGTCTGGCGGAGCTGACGCCGGGAACGGTGTTGAAAGTACTGGTGCTGGCCACGCAGCCGCGGCTGGAACTGTCGCTGTCGATGGAAAAGCCGGATGGCGACAGCGGCGGCGAAGCGCCGGCGCGGGCCTGGCAGCTGGAGCAGGCCGCGATGCCGAAGTTGGCGAGACCTCAGCCGGCCGCCGCCGAATTGGCGCAGTCCTGGCGGCAGGCTTTGCTGGGACGCTTGACCCAGGCCGCGACCCAGTTCCAGCAGGCGGGTGGCAGCCATCTGCCGGGCGCCTTGTTGCAGCAGTTGCCGGAGCTGGCTCTGGCCGGCCTCAGGCAGGCCGCCGGCGAGCCGCCCTTGCCGCTGACTCTGCCGTTTTGGCTGTGGGGCGGTCCGGCGCTGACCTTGAGCGTAGAGGACGCGCTGGAGCGCGAGTCCGAGCCGGAACGGGACGAACTGGACCTGCTGCTGTGGCTGACGGCGCCGGGAATCGGCGCATTCTGCCTGCGCATCCGCCGCGTGGCGGCCGGTGTGGCGCTGGCCTTTGTGGCCGAGGCCGAGGTGTGCCGGGCTCTGCGTCGGCGCCTGCCGGAGATTGAGGCCGCGGCGGAGCGAGGCGGCGGCAGGCTCGCCGCTTGCTTGATCGGCGAACGCATGCCGTGGAGCGGCTTGGCGATCAGCCGGCACGGCGCAACGGGTTTACAGGCGCAGCGTCTGTCGCCGCTGCTGTTTGCGGTGGCGGCGGAAGTGGCCGGCCAGTTGCTGGCGGGAGACGGCGCGCCGCTTTGACCCGGCCGTGGTCTATAGTGGGTCCATGTTGCGCCTTCTCATACTGCTTCTGTGTCTGCTGAGCGTGGAGCCGGTCGCCGCCGATCCGGCGGCCAAGGGCGCCGGCGCGCCGCCAGCCCGGGATAATCCGGCGCGAGAGTGGACCGAGTGGGACGGCCCCGTCAGCGGGCCCGCGGCGCAGCCTGGCCGCAGCGTCTGGTTTTTGGCGTCGGACTTGCGCAACGGCGGCGTGGTCGGGGTTTACCGGGGCCTGGCCGAGGCGGGGCGTTTGCTGGGCTGGCGCGTGACGCTGCTGGATGGGCAGGGGCAGCGGAATTCCTTGCTCCAGTTTCTGGAGCGCGCGCAGCGGGAGCGGCCGGCCGCCGTGGCTTTGGGCGGTTTCGACGCCCAGGAATTCCAGCCGCAGATTCAAGGCCTGCACGCGCTGGGCGTGCCCGTGCTCGGCTGGCATGCCGGAGACAAGCCCGGCCCGGTGCCCGGACTGCTGTTCACCAATATCTCCACCAGCCCCTTGGCCGCGGCGCAAGCCGCCGCCGATTACATCGCGGCCAGCAGCCGCGGCCCGGTCGGCGTGGTGCTGTTCACCGACAGCCGTTTCGCCATCGCCACCGCCAAAACCCGGCAGGCGGTGCGGCAGCTGCAGACGTGCCGGCGCTGCAAGGTGCTGGCGGTGGAAGACATCTCGCTGGCTCAGGTCCAGCAGCTGTTGCCGGCGCGGGTGGCGGAACTGTATCGGCGCCACGGCAAGGCCTGGACCCACAGCATAGGCATCAACGATCTGTATTACGACTCCATCGGTTATCCGCTGGGCAAGCTGAACGCCTCCGTCGTCAATATTTCGCTGGGCGACGGCTCGCTGAGCGCGATGAGGCGGATTCGGGCGGGCCTGATGCAGGAGGCGACCATCGCCGAGCCTTTGCACTTGCATGGCTGGCAGATGGCCGATGAGCTGAACCGCGCCTTTGCCCGCCAGCCGCCCAGCCTGTACGTTACCCAGCCGCATCTCTTGGTCAAACAGACGATACGCGACAGTTATCTGAGCATCGGCTACGATCCGGCCAACGGCTACCGCCGCGCCTACGCGGCCATCTGGTTCCCGCGGCATTGATTTGCCGCGCGACGCGTGCTTAACTGGCGCTCAATCCACGCATCGTCATCCCCATGATCTCCACGATTTCCACGCAGGCGCTGGTCCATTTGGTGTTGGGCGCCTTCTTGCTGCCGCCGCTGAACATGTTGTTGCTGATCTTGCTGGGACTGGGGCTGCGCCGCCGCTGGCGGCGCCTGGGCGCCGGCTTGCTGATCTTGGGCATGGCGGGCCTGTACGCCTTGAGCACGCCGATGATGGCGATGTGGCTGAACCGGGGCCTGGAACGCTATCCGGTGATAGGCGCGGAGCCGTTGAGCCGGGCGGAGGCCATCGTGGTCTTGTCCGGCGGCAAGAAGCCCGCGCCGGAATACGGCGGCATGGAACCGGGCGCGGACTCGCTGGCGCGGCTGCGTTACGCCGCGCGGCTGGCGCATCAAAGCGGCAAGCCGATACTGCTGACCGGCGGCGCGCCGATGGGCGGGGAAGCCGAAGGCGCGGTGATGGCGCGGGTCCTGCGCGAGGAATACGGCATCGTCCCCCGTTGGGTGGAGACGCGTTCCAACACCACGCTGGAAAACGCCCGCTACTCCGCCGAATTGCTGCGTGCGGCCGGAATCAAGCGGATTGCGCTGGTCAGCCAGGGCTGGCATTTGCGTCGAGCCTTGCCGTTTTTCCAGCGTCAGGGTTTGGAAGTCACCGCCGCGCCAACCGCCTTTATCCGCTACGACGGCGGCGGCGTCGCCTGGTATCTGCCTAGCGGCCGAGCGATGCAGGAGTGCCACGCCGCGTTGAGGGAATGGCTGGGCATGCTGTTTTACCGGATGAAGGGAGAGTAACCCATGCCGACGCAATCCGCCGCGCCCGCACGGCCAAGAGTCGATCATCGCTTCTGGCGCGACGCGGCCTTGCCGCAGTTCGAGGCGCGCTCAGTGGCGGACGGACGCCGCGTCTGTTACGCCAGGCACGCGCATGAGACGTTTTCCCTGGGCGTCATCACCGCCGGCGCCTGCGACTACTTCAACGGCAAGGTGCGCCGCAGCGAGCGGGGCGCCTTGGTGTTGATGAATCCGGGCGACATCCATGCCTGCAATCCGGTGGCGGGGCAGGCCTGGTCCTATCGCATGCTGTATGTGGAGGTGGGCTGGCTGGGCGGCTTGCAGCAAAGGCTGGGTCAGGGCCAGGCCGGCGGCTTTCGTCCCTTTGGCGAGGCGGCGAGCCGGGACCCGCGGCTGTTCTCCGGCTTCAACGCCTTGTTCGATGTGCTGTGCGCGGAGGGGCGGGAGCTCTTGGAGAAAGACGCGGCGGCCACCGCCTTCTTCGACGGAGCGCACCGAGTATTGGGCTTGGCCGTCGAGCCGGCGGCGGAATCGAATCAGCGTTTGGCGCGCGCGGCGGAATATATCGCCGCGCATTGCGATCAAGCCTTGCGCTTGGAGGAGATCTGCGCAGCGGCGGATTTGTCGGCCTCCTATCTGATCCGCGCGTTCAAGCGGCGTTACGGCGTCACGCCTCATGGCTTTCTGCTGAATCAGCGGGTGCAACTGGCGCGGCGGCTGATGCGCGGCGGCCTGCCCTTGGCGGAGGTGGCGCAGGCCGTCGGTTTCTCCGATCAAGCTCATCTGCATAAAATCTTCAAGCAGTACGTGGCCGCCACGCCGGGACAGTACCGCGCGGGCTCAGGTCAACAAGCCCAGCGCGCTTAGTCCCAGCAAGACCGCCATCGCTTGGTTGAAGCGGCGCAGCCGCCCAGGCGAGGCCAGTTTTTGCCCGAGCCAGGCGCCGGCCAGAACCCAGCAGGCTACCGAGGCGTAGCAAATCAGAAAGTAAAGCGCGGCGAAGCGCCATAAGGCCATTGCGTCTTGGCCCGAGGTGAACGCGGCGCAGCCCGCCAGTGCCGCGACCCAGGCCTTGGGGTTCAGCCATTGAATCGCCGCGCCCCGCCACCAGCTGGGTTGGACGCCGCTTTTGTCCCAGTCCAGCGCGCCATCGCTGCGAGCCAATTGATACGCCATATAGAGCAAGAACGCCACGCCGGCCCATTGCAGCGCCTGCGTCAGTGCCGGCCATTGCCGCAGGGTCTGTTCCAGGCCCAGGCCGGTCAGCAGCAGAAGCAGGGTGAAACCGACGGTGGCGCCGCCGACATGGCGCATGCCGGCGCGCGCGCCATGCTGAGCGCCGCAACTGAGCGCGACGATATTGACCGGGCCGGGTGTGATGGAGGCGGCCAGAGCGAAGCCGGCCATGGCGAGAGTCTGATTCATGATGTGTCCTGGAGGGTGGGCGATGCGGACAAAGTAGCCGGGCGAGGGCGGGGCGTATTGTAGAAAATTGACCTGTCGGAGAGGTTTATCAAAAAATGCCTTTGACATGAATGGTTTAATGTAATACCAATTAAATACCAGCAAGGTCTGGGCTGACGTCCCGTTTGGCTCCCGTCTCCTGCGCGCGCCGACGCGGACGCTGCAATCCAAGGAGGAAGACGCATGTCGTTGAACTGGATAACCGTGATGCGGGCGTCCGCGTGCGCGCTGGCGGCGGGGCAGGCGTGGGCGATCTGCCCGGCATGGCAGGAGGGCGCCAGCTATCGGGCCGGCGACACGGTTGCGTACGCCGCGGCCAACTACACCGCGCGGGTGGCGCATACCGCCCATGTCGGCGCCAACTGGAATCCTCCGGCGTCGCCGACCCTGTGGCTGGCGGGAGGTAGTTGCGCGGGGGCGCCGGAGCCAACGCCGGAGCCGACGCCGTCTCCCGCTCCTGGGCCGTCCGCGCCGTTCGCCAAACATGCTTTGGTGGGCTATTGGCACAATTTCGCCAACCCCAGCGGCGACGCCTATCCGCTGAGCCAGGTCAGCGACGATTGGGACGTGATCGCGGTGGCCTTCGCCGACGACGCGGGCAACGGCAAGCTCAGCTTCGCGCTGGATCCCAAGGCAGGCTCCGAAGCTCAGTTCATCCAGGATGTTCGCGCCAAGCAGGCCAAGGGTAAGAAGGTGGTGTTGTCGCTGGGCGGGCAGAATGGCTCGGTCACGCTGAACACTCCGGCGCAAGCCCAGAATTTCGTCAATAGCCTCTACGCCATCATCGTCAAATTCGGTTTCGACGGCATCGATCTGGATCTGGAAAGCGGGGTGTCGCAAGGCGCGCCCATCATCGGCAATCTGATTGGCGCGGTGAAGCAGTTGAAGGCCAAGGTGGGCGCGGGTTTCTACCTGTCCATGGCGCCGGAGCACCCCTATGTCCAGGGCGGCTATGTCGCCTACGGCAGCATCTGGGGCGCTTATCTGCCCATCATCGACGCGTTGCGCGACGATTTGAGCGTGATCCATGTCCAGTACTACAACAACGGCGGGCTGAACACGCCTTATTCCAACGCCGCATTGGCTGAGGGCAGCGTGGACATGTTGGTGGGCGGCAGCAAGATGTTGATCGAGGGTTTCCCGCTGGCTTACGGCGCTTCGGGCAGTTTCAAGGGTTTGCGGCCGGATCAGGTGGCTTTCGGCGTGCCTTCCGGCCGCAGTTCCGCCAATTCCGGCTTTGTCAGCGCGGATACCGTGATCAAGTCGCTGGATTGCCTGATGGCCTTGAAAAATTGCGGCAGCGTCAAGCCGAGTCAGGCCTATCCGTCGTTTCGCGGCGTCATGAGCTGGTCGATCAACTGGGACCGCAAGGACGGCTTCCCGTTCTCGCGGCCGGTGGGGGCTTCGCTGCGCGGCCGCAACTGATGGACGTAAAAAAACCGGGGCGCGATTGCGCCTCGGTTTTGTACGGGTTCGAGCCGTGGCTTACAGCGCCGGCATCGCATAGCCTTCGATCTGAGCGGCGGCGACCAGCTGGCCCAGATAGGCCTGCATCGCCTTGTTGCCGGCCATGTCGTTCAGGTATTGCTGCAGGCGGTCCTTGATTTCCTCAAAGCTTACCTTGCCGCCCTCATGGCGCTCTTGAACCTGGATGATGTGGTAGCCGAACTGGGTCTGCACCAGATCCGGCGCGAGCTGGCCGGCGGCGGTGTTGAATACCGCTTGTTCGAATTCCGGCACCATCTGGCCGCGGCCGAACTGGCCCAGGCTGCCGCCTTGCTGGCCGGACGGGCAGGTGGAGTGTTCGCGGGCCAGGTCGGCGAAGCGGGCCGGATTGGCCTTGATTTCTTCCAGCACGCCTTCCGCCTTGGCTTTGGCCAGGCTGCCGGCCAGGCCTTCGCCCAGCGGGAACAGAATGTGGCTGGCCACGGCGGACTCGCCGCTGCTGAAGCGCTCGGGGTATTGATTGTAGAAGGCCAGGCATGCGGCCTCGTCCACGGCGTCAACGTGCAGTTCCTGTTCCAGCAAGGCGCCGATGGCGGCGCCTTGGTCGGCGGTGTCGATGCCGAGGGACTTGGCTTTCTGCAACAGCAGTTCGCGCAGGACCAACTCCTGAACGGCGGCGTCGCGCGGGTTCGGCGCGTCAGCGTAGTGGGCTTGTTCCGCTTGCACCGTGTCTTCGGTGATTTCGATGCCGTTGACTCGAATGGTCATGGAGATTTCCTGTGATGGTAGATGAGGGATGCGCCCAAGGGCGGGAAATGTGCGATTTAAAAAGCGTTCGCCGCGCTTGTCAAGAAAGGCGGCGAGTCTTATCGAGGGGCGTTGGAATAAAGCGCGAAAATTTTAAGAATAATCTTATATTTGCCCGGTCGCTTAATCGCTAGTATACGAGCCATGCAGCTTCAGGGCTTGCATGAAAACCCGGTTGGCTGCTCATGCTTGTACGCCGCTTGCCGAGTCTTGATGTTCATGTGTACGTAGACGTCGTCCGTCTGTACTTCGTTCTGGTGAGCCAAGCTTTGGCTTGGACACTTGGTGAATTGAGATCCCCGTTTGGGCCGCCTCCGTGCGGCCTCTTTTTTTGCCCAGCCCTCAGAGCATAACACGAAAGCATGCCGGCTTGGCTCGCGCCGCCGGGAACGGAGCATAAAAAAAGAGCCCCGATCAGGGGGCTCTGAATTGCACCTTCGCTCAGGTGATCGTTGCGGTTGCCGGTGGGCGTGTATCCACAGCCGGCAGCGCTTCGATCGTATCGAACCGCCCTCGGGGGAGAGCCGATTCGATGGACGCAGTATGCGCCTGCCGGCACGGGCCAAATAGAGTGATTATTGGGGGCTTGTGTGACGGGCTGTGATGAAATCGGGGCGGGCTTAACATTTGCGCAATGAATTGGCGCGCAGGTCTGGCTGAGGGAGGGCGAAGCATAAAAAAAGAGCCCCAGATGGGGCCCCAATTTGCACCTTCGCTCAGGAGACCAACGCGCCGGCCAGAAGGGGTAGGTAATTTCCAACAGAACCCGCGCGCTGATCATGCCAGATCAGGACTCTTGCGAGCCCTGGCTGCTGACGGAAACCAGTATGCCGATTTGTTTCGAGGCCGGATATTTGGATTTGTTGTGTTTTATGTGACGCTATGTGACCCGGACGGGATTGGCCGCTATCATGACGCAGTGCAAACAATCATGGCGCGCCGGCTGTGAACGGCGCGCCTATGGACGCCGCGCCGGCTCGTCTTTCAAGGGGAACAGCGTGGACAAGCATTACCCGGTTATCGATACCCGCAGCATCGTGATGCGTTGGGGCGATATGGACGCCGTCGGGCATCTGAACAATACGTACTATTTCCGTTATCTGGAGCAGATCCGCCTGGATTGGCTGGAAAGCCTGGGGCACGGCATCGACCCCTCAGGCTGCGGTCCGGTGCTGGCGGGCACCGCCTGCGTGTTCCGCAAGGAGATCACCTATCCGGCCACGCTCGACATTAGCATCGAACTGGAAAAACTGGGACGCAGCAGCTTGAAGCTGCGCCATCATTTTTATCGGCGCGACGATCCCGGCGTGGTGTACGCCAGCGGCGAGGTGACGCTGGTGTGGGTGGATTATCAGGCGGGCAAGTCGGTCGCCATCCCGGAGGACATTCGCGCGGCGGTGGAGACGGCGGCCAAGTCCGCCGCCTGAAACGACCAGGTTTTCCCGGCCCCCGTCGCCTTGGCGCGGCGGGGGCTTTTTCGCGCCCGGCTGCCGCCGGGTCAGCTTTGCCGCGGCACTTTGTTGCGCATCAGATCGCGCATCAGGAAACGGCTGGGGTGGGTGGCCTGCATCAGGCTGCGGGCCACCGGGGCCGGTTCGTCCTCCAGCAGGGCGGCGAGTATTTCGCCCGACAGCGGCGCGGTGATCATGCCGCGCGAACCATGAGCGGTGTTGACGTAGAGGCCGTCTATCCAGGGCGCGGCGGCGGTCAGCTTCAAGGAAGCGTCCTTGCTCAGCGGCAGATAGGCGTCGATCAGGCCTTGCGCGTGGGCGACCGGTCCGACGATGGGCAGATAGTCCGGGCTGGTGCAACGCAGCGCGGCGCGTCCGGCCAGGGCTTTGTCCAGCAGGCTTTCGCCGCCCAGGGCCTGGTACAGGCTGGGCGCGAGTCCCGCCAGCATCTGCAGGTTTTCCTGATGCTCGAACAGGTTGACGCCGAGATCTTCGGTGTTGAATTTGAAGGTGGCGCCCAGGCAGTGTTCGCCGAAACGGGCCGGGGAAATATAGCCTTCGCCGCACAGCACGGTGCGCAGCGCCTCGCTGTGTTCGGTGGCGCGCGTCACGGTGACCTGGCCGCGAATCTTTTTCAAGGGCAGATGCTGGGTGGCGTCGAAGGCGCCGGTTTCCGCCGCGCCGGCCAGAATGACCACGGAACCGATGGCCACCGAGCCTTCATCGCCGATGGCGACCCAGCTCTTGTCCAGCGGGTTGTAGTCCAGCTCTACGATGGTACGGCTGGTGCGGACCTGGATATTGGGATGCTCCACCAGCTTGCGCACCAGGGCGGGCGGATTGACCCAGCCGCCCTGCGGAAAGAACAGGCCGCCGTGCTGCAGCTCGACGCCGGCCAGCTCGCTGGCTTCCCGCGCGTCGACCGGGCGCAGGAAGTCTTCGCCGAAGCCGGCCGCGGCCAGCCCTTGCTGGCGTTCCGCCTCGGCCGCGTCGTAGGCCAGTTGCAAGACGCCGCAGCCGCGCCAGTGCGCGTCGTCCTCCGGCAGCTGGGTTTTCAGCGTGCGCAGGCTATAGCCGTAGCCGGACAGGATCAGGCGGGTCAGCGGGGTGAAGTGCGGGGACAGCTTGGTGTACAGCACGCCTTGCGGGTTGCCGGAGGCGCCGCGCGCGAGTTCGGGCAGGCGTTCCACCACGGTGACCTGCCAGCCGCGGCAGGCCAGGCTGTAGGCGCTGGCGGCGCCGGCGATGCCGCCGCCGATGACGATGGCGCTGCGTTCCCCGTGGCGCCGCGCCGGGCGGGCGAACCACGGAGGCGACCATTCGCCGTCGGGCAGGGTTTGCAGATGGCCGTGGCTCATTTCCCGCTTATGGCCGAAGCCGGCGGTCTTGCTGACGGCGAAGCCGGCCTCGCTCAAGCCGCGACGCACGAAACCGGCGCTGGTGAAGGTGGCGAAGGTGGCGCCGGGTGCGGAGAGCCGCGCCATGGTCTGGAACAGCTCCGCTTGCCACATGTCCGGGTTCTTGGACGGGGCGAAGCCGTCGAGGAACCAGGCGTCCACGCGAGCGTCCACCTCCGGCAGCACTTCCAGGACATCGCCGATCAGCAAGGTCAGCGTGACGCGCCCCTGGCTGAGCAGCAGGCGGTGCCAGCCCGGAGGCAGGGACTGGTATTGGGCCAGCAGCTGCTGCGCCAGGCCGGCGAGCTGGGGCCAGAGCGCCAGCGCCCGGGCCAGATCGCGCGGGGTCAGCGGAAACTTCTCCGCGCTGATGAAGTGCAGGCGCGTATCGGCCGGCGCGTATTGCAAAAAGCATTCCCACGCGCATAGAAAGTTCAGGCCGGTGCCGAAGCCGGTTTCGGCAATGGCGAAGTGGCCGCCGGCGGGCAGTTCGGCGAAGCGCTCGGCCAAACGGTTGTGCCGCAGGAAGACATGGCGGGTCTCGTCCAGGCCGGAAGCGCGGGAGAAGTAGACGTCGCCGAAGGCGAGGGAAACCGGTTGACCGTCGTGCCAGTCAAGTTGAGCGTGTGGGGTCATGCGCGCGGGGTCGGGGCGCGGCGCGGCGCCGCGGGTGAATTAGGATGTTCTGATGATACCGCAGTTTTGCGCCGCTGATGAGCGGTGCCGCGGCCCCTGTTCAGACTATCCGCGCCGCGGCCAGGTCCAGTTGCTCCGGAGCCAGGCTGTCCAGCCGCAAAGGCGCGGTCTTGGCCAGCTGCGGGTAATGCTTGCCCAGCGAGCGGTAGTAGAGCGGGTCGTAGTGCTTGGCCAGCAGCTCCGCCACCAGAGCGTCGAAGCGCCCGGCCCGGATCAACTGGTTCCAGGCGTCCAGCTGTTCGCCCGAGTGCAGCCCTTTCAAGAAGCCCAGTTGGCGGATCAAGGTTTCGGGGTCTCGCAGGTAGAAGTCGTAATCCTCCAGCAAAAAGCGCACGCGCTCCGCCAAAGGCACGTCGATCAGCAGGCAGTCGCCTTGGTGCATCTGGCGGTACAGCACGTCGGGCAGGGTGACGAAGCCGACCTTCTTGCTTTCCGATTCGATGAAGACGGGGCGGCCGGGATCCAGGCTGCGGATCTGTTGCAGCAGCAAGGTATCGAACCATTTTTGCGGCGGCTGGGGCAAGTCCGGCAGACGGCCCAGCACCGAGCCGCGGTGATTGGCTAGCTGCTCCAGATCCAGCACCTGGTGGCCGGCGCGCGCCAGCGCCTGCAGCAAGCGGCTTTTGCCGGAGCCGGTGGGGCCGCAGATCACGCGCAGCTTGAGCTGGCCGGGCAGTTCCTCCAGCCATTGCAGCGCCTGGCGGCGATAGGCTTTGTAGCCGCCCTCCAGCTGATGCGCAGGCCAGCCTATCTGGGCGAAGATCAGGGCCATGGAGCCGGAACGCTGGCCGCCGCGCCAGCAGCAGATCAGCGGGCGCCAGGATTTGGGGCGATCGGCGAAGCGCTCTTCGATATGGCGGGCGATATTCTTGGCCGCCAGCGCGGCGCCGACCTTGCGCGCTTCAAATGGGGAAACCTGTTTATACAGCGTGCCGACGCGAATCCGCTCGTCGTTGTCCAGAACCGGGCAGTTAATGGCGCCGGGGATATGATCTTCGGCAAATTCCGCCGGAGATCGGACGTCGATGATCTCGTCAAACTGCCCAAGCTGTGATACGTTCGCGACCTTGAAAAGCATAAATATGGCGGAGTCCGCAAATGGCTGAAATCAAATTGACGCAATTGTCTCACGGCGGCGGCTGCGGCTGCAAAATTGCCCCGGCGGTGCTGGAGTCCATTTTGTCGACGGCCAAGGAAAAAATGGTTTTCCCCAATCTATTGGTGGGGGCGGAAACCAGCGACGACGCCGCGGTGTATCAGTTGAACGCCTCGCAAGCCATTGTGGCGACCACTGATTTTTTCATGCCCATCGTCGACGATGCCCGTGACTTTGGCCGCATCGCCGCCACCAACGCGCTGTCCGACATTTACGCGATGGGCGCGACCCCCATCATGGCCTTGGCCATTGTCGGCATGCCGGTGAAGGTGTTGCCGGTGGAAACCATCCGCGACATTCTTGCCGGCGGAGAGTCGGTATGCCACGCCGCGGGCATCCCGCTCGCCGGCGGCCATTCCATCGATTCCCCCGAGCCGATCTACGGTCTGGTGGCCTTGGGCGTGGTGCATCCGGACCAGCTCAAGCGCAATAGCGAGGCGCGCGACGGCGATGTGCTGATCCTGGGCAAGGGCCTGGGCGTGGGCGTGCTGGCGCAGGCGATGAAGAAAGGGGAGCTGGACGATAAGGGCTATCAGGCCTTGATCGCTTCCACCACCAAATTGAATACCGTCGGAGCGGAACTGGCGGCCATGGACGGCGTGCACGCGCTGACCGACGTCACCGGTTTCGGCCTGTTGGGCCATGCGCTGGAGGTGTGCAAGGGCGCCAAGCTGGCGGCGCACATCGATATGGCCGCGGTGCCGGTGATCGAGGAGGCGCGCGCTTTCGCGGAGCAAGGCTGCGGTCCGGGCGCGATCGAGCGCAATCTGGCCAGTTTCGGCGAGCACGTCGATTTTGGCGCGGCGCTGCCGGAGTGGCAGCTGCGGCTCTTGGCCGACCCGCAGACCAGCGGCGGTTTGCTGGCGGCGGTGGCGCCGGAGCAGGCCGACGAGGTGTTGGCGCGTTTCCAGCGCGCCGGTTTCGGCTATGCGGCCAAGATCGGCCGCCTGGCCGCGGGCGAGGCCCGCGTCATCGTCCGCTGAGCGGCGCGACGTGAAAGACGCGCGTCCGGAGCGCCTGCGGCTGGCCGCCCGCGACCGGCCCTTGGCGGAGCTGGCGCGGCTGGCGCCCGGCCGGGTGGGCGGCGCGCGGCGCGCCAGCGCCGACGACGCCCAGATTCCTTGGTTCGACGGCAGCGTGGCGGCGGGTTTCCCATCGCCGGCCGACGACTATCTCGAGCGTTCGCTCAACCTCAACGATTTGTTGATCCAGCACCCGGACACCAGTTTCTTCGTGCGCGTCGCCGGCGACGCGATGGCCGGGGCCGGCATTTTCGACGGCGACTTGCTGATTGTCGATCGCATGCTGCCGCCGCGTCACAACGATGTGGTGGTGGCGGTGGCGGGCGAGGAATTCCTGGTGCGCCGGCTGCACCTGAGCCCTGATCGCGCCTGCTTGCGCGCCGCTCAGCCGGGCTACGCCGATTTACAGGCGGAGACCGATGTCGAGATCTGGGGCGTGGTCAGCTCGGTGGTGCGTTCGCTGCGCTGAGTTTGCCGGCGCGGCTTAGCGCCTATTTCAAAGTCTTGCGAGCTAGGGCGATACCAGGCGAAAACGGCTGAGCAAGCGTAATGCACATAGGGTCTATGAGCATTTCGACGGTGCTCTCAACGTCGTATCGCCGAAGCGCAGCAGGCTTTGAACAGGTTCTTAAAAGGTCCAGCGCAGGCTGAAGGTGGTGACGGCAACCCGCGTCTTGTGCGGGGTGTAGTCCATCTTGGGCACATAGCCCACTTCCAGCGCCAGTTTGCGAGTGCCTATGCTGAGCATGGGGAAGGCGACCACCTGCTTGACGCCGGAGCCGTCCAGATAACCGACCAATAAGGTGGTGCCGGCGTAGAGCGGGCTGGATCCCAGCTGCCATTCCTTGCGCCAGCCGCCGGCGACGAACCAGGCCGTTTCGCGGAAGGAGTCGCGATAAGAGCCGACGCGGCCGATCCAGCGGCCGTCCGCGTCGTTGCCCAGCGGCGCCCATTCCAGCCCGAGGCCGGGGTTTTCTCCGTTGAAATCGCAACGCTTGCCGCTGCATTGGCTGTGTATGGACGCGCCGTAGGCCAGCAGGGAAAGATCATTGTCGGCGTGGGCCAGGGAACAGGCGGTCAATAGCAGGCCGGCGGCCAGGAGTGGCTTCATGGTGATACCCCTTTAAGGAAGATAAGCGATTACGCAAGTCAGGCGGCTCGGGACTTGGGTGGGCGGCTCTTGTTGGGCCAGTCCGGTTCCGCTCTTGATTTAATGCATAGATTAAATTTTTTGCCAACGCCATAAATAAAATGCGTCTGAGGGAAAATCGGGTTCAAGATCGACGATTGCGAGGCTTGAAAAGCAACTGGCCATGCCCAGATAGTGTTTATCAATCTTCCGAAGGAGCCACTCCATGCGATTCGACAAGCTGACGACCAAGTTCCAGCAGGCGCTGGGGGATGCCCAGAGCCTGGCCCTGTCTCAAGACCATGCTTACATCGAGCCGCAGCATCTGCTGTTGGCCATGCTGGACGACGCCGACGGTGGCATCGCCGGCCTGCTGGCGCGCGCCGGCGTCAACGTGCCCGGCCTGAAAGCCGGCTTGAACCAGGCTTTGCAGCGTTTGCCGCGGGTGCAGGGCAATGGCGGCGAGATCACCGTATCGCGGGATTTGGCCAATCTGCTGAACCTGAGCGACAAGGCGGCGATGAAGCTGGGCGACGAGTTCATCGCCAGCGAGCTGTTCCTGTCCGCGCTGAGCCAGGACAAGGGCGAGGCCGCGCGGCTGCTGAAAGAGCACGGCGGCCAGCCGGCGGCGATCCAGGCCGCGATCGACGCGGTGCGCGGCGGCGCAAGCGTGTCCAGCCAGGACGCGGAGAGCCAGCGCGAAGCCTTGAAGAAGTACACCCAGGACCTGACCGAGCGCGCGCGCCTGGGCAAGCTGGACCCGGTGATAGGCCGCGACGACGAGATCCGCCGCGCCATCCAGGTATTGCAGCGCCGCACCAAGAACAACCCGGTGTTGATTGGCGAGCCCGGCGTCGGCAAGACCGCCATCGTCGAGGGCCTGGCCCAGCGCATCGTCAACGGCGAAGTGCCGGAGAGCCTGAAGAACAAGCGCTTGCTGGTGTTGGATCTGGCGGCGCTGATCGCCGGCGCCAAGTTTCGCGGCGAATTCGAAGAGCGGCTGAAAGCAGTGTTGAACGATCTGGCCAAGGACGACGGCCAGACCCTGATCTTCATCGACGAGATCCACACCCTGGTGGGCGCGGGCAAGGCGGAGGGCGCGATGGACGCCGGCAATATGCTGAAGCCGGCGCTGGCGCGCGGCGAACTGCACTGCATCGGCGCCACCACGCTGGACGAATACCGCCGTTACATCGAGAAGGACGCGGCGCTGGAACGCCGCTTCCAGAAAGTGCTGGTCGGCGAGCCCTCGGTGGAGGACACCATCGCCATCCTGCGCGGCTTGCAGGAAAAGTATGAAATCCATCATGGCGTGGACATCACCGACCCGGCTATCGTCGCCGCCGCCGAGCTGTCGCAGCGCTACATCACCGACCGCTTCTTGCCGGACAAGGCCATCGATTTGATCGACGAGGCCGCCAGCCGCATCAAGATGGAGCTGGATTCCAAGCCGGAAGAGATGGACAGGCTGGACCGCCGGCTGATCCAGCTGAAGATCGAGCGCGAGGCGGTGAACAAGGAAAGCGACGAGGCCTCGCAAAAGCGGCTGAAGCTGATCGAGGACGAGATCGCGGAACTGTCGCGCGCCTATGCGGACCTGGACGAGATCTGGAAGGCGGAAAAAGCCGCGCAACAGGGCTCGCAGAGCATCAAGGAGGAAATCGAGCGCCTCAAGGTGGAGATGGAGGACCTGAAGCGCAAGGGCGATTGGCAGAAGCTGGCGGAACTGCAGTACGGCAAGCTGCCGCAGCTGGAGGCGCGGCTGCAGGACGCCGAGGCGGCCGGCGCCGGCGAGCAGGCCAGGCCCAACCGTTTGCTGCGCACCCAGGTGGGGGCGGAGGAGATCGCGGAAGTGGTCAGCCGCGCCACCGGCATTCCGGTGTCCAAGATGCTGGAAGGCGAGCGCGACAAGCTGTTGCGCATGGAGGAGGTGCTGCATCAGCGCGTGGTGGGGCAGGACGAGGCGGTCAGCGCGGTGGCCGACGCCATCCGTCGCTCCCGTTCCGGGCTGGCCGATCCCAACAAGCCTTACGGCTCCTTCCTGTTCCTGGGGCCGACCGGCGTGGGTAAGACCGAGCTGTGCAAGACCTTAGCCGGCTTTATGTTCGACAGCGAAGATCACCTGATCCGCATCGACATGTCCGAGTATATGGAGAAGCATTCGGTGTCCCGCTTGATCGGCGCGCCGCCGGGCTATGTCGGTTACGAGGAGGGCGGCTATCTGACCGAGCAGGTGCGCCGCAAGCCGTATAGCGTGATCTTGCTGGACGAGGTGGAGAAAGCGCATCCGGACGTGTTCAACATCCTGCTGCAAGTGCTGGACGACGGCCGCCTGACCGACGGCCAGGGCCGCACCGTGGATTTCAAGAACACCGTGGTGGTGATGACGTCCAATATCGGCAGCCAGCAGATCCAGGCGATGGACAGCGACGATTACCAGGTGATCAAGCTGGCGGTGATGGCGGAGGTGAAAACCCAGTTCCGGCCGGAGTTCATCAACCGCATCGACGAGGTGGTGGTGTTCCACGGCCTGGGCGAGCAGCACATCAAGTCCATCGCCCGCATCCAGCTCAAGAGCCTGGAGCGCCGGCTGGCCAAGCTGGATCTGGACTTGCAGATCAGCGAGGAGGCGCTGGCCTTGCTGTCCGAAGCCGGCTTCGATCCGGTCTACGGCGCGCGGCCCTTGAAGCGGGCGATCCAGTCCGAACTGGAAAACCCGTTGGCCAAGGCCATCCTGGCCGGCGAATACCCGCCGAAATCCACCATCCTGGTGGAAGCGCGGGACGGCCATCTGAGCTTTGCCTGAACGCAGGCCCGCTCGTAAAAAAAGCCCGGGAATCCGGGCTTTTTCTTTGGGCGGCGCGCTCAGCCGCGATCGGGGTGGCGGAAGCAGGCTGACATGTGGTCGTTGACCACGCCGCAGGCCTGCAGATAGGCGTAAATCACCGTGCTGCCGACGAAGTTCATGCCGGCTTTTTTCAGCGCCTTGCTGATGCGGTCGGACAGCTCGGTGCTGGCGGGCACCCGCTCGTCGTCGCGGCGGCGCAGTATCGGCCGGCCGTCCACATGCGCCCACAGCCAGTCGGCGAAACTGCCGTGTTGCCGCTGCATCTGCAGAAACACCTTGGCGTTGCGGATGGCGCTCCGGATCTTCAGCCGGTTGCGCACGATGCCGGCGTCCTGCATCAGGCGCTCAACGTCGCCGTCGTCCATCGCCGCCACCTTGACCGGGTCGAAGCCGTGAAAAGCGCGGCGGTAGCCGTCGCGCTTGCGCAGGATGGTGATCCAGGACAGGCCGGCCTGCGCGCCTTCCAGAATCAGCATCTCGAACAGCTTGCGGTCGTCGCGCTCGGGACATCCCCATTCCTCGTCGTGATAGGCGACGTAGAGCGGATCGTCGCCGCACCAGGCGCAGCGGGCCGGGGCCGGCATCAGCGGTTATGCAGCAGGATGTCGCACTGCAGCCCCACTTTTTGCAGGCCGGTGCGGCTTTGCAGATTGATCACCAGAGGATTGCGGATGTTCGCCTTCATCGTGGACAGCGCCGGGTGCTGTTCATCGGCCTGATTGCTCAGCATCAGCAGAATGGCCACATCCTGCGGCCGCTGCAATTGCAGCTCGGCCACTTCGGCGTCGTCCAGCTCTATCTCATAGCGGATGTCCAGCGCTTCCGGAGTGGTGATGCTGAAGATGACGCCGGCGTCGTCCAGCGATTGCAGCCAGAACACCTGCGGCTGGGCCTGGGTGGCGTTGTGGAACAGCTTGAAGCGGGTGCAGTTTTCCAGCGCGGGAATGCCGCGCGGGAAGGTGATGACGGTGCTCTCGTCGATATCGACTTGGCCGAGCTGGCTGGACTGGAACCGCATGGCGTGCCTCCTGGCGTGACAATGCTCTCATTATGCATGGCGACGACGGCAATTGCACAAGCGGAACGCCGCCGCGCGCGAAGATTGCAAGCCGTGGTTGTGGCCGAGGGCTTATCGGCCTATATCAATATTACTCGAATGTCGTATCTAAATTGGGTTGCGGACAGCCGGCAGGGCGCCCGCGCGCGATGCTAAGGGGAGATCCCATGAGCTTGCCCGCCAAGCGGTTTCTGATTCTTGAAGACCAGCTGGTGCTGCGGAAACTGATTTCCCGCCAGGCCAGTTTCTTTAGTCGCTACGAAGTGGCCATCGACGAGTTCAGCGACCCGGCCGAGGCGCTGCGCAGCATCGGGGAGAACCACTACGACCTGATCGTCACCGATATCGGCATGCCGGGCATGAACGGCATCGACTTCATCAAGCACGTGGCCTTGCTCGGCTACCGGGCGGCCTTGCTGATCATTTCCGGCTATGACGGCAAAACCCTGAACACCATCAGCGAGATGGCTTGCAGCCTGGGCATAGGCAGCACCCGCTTCCTGTCCAAGCCGTACTCGGCGGAGTCCTTTCTCACCGCGCTCAACAGCGTGTTCAACGAT
Organism: Chromobacterium sp. HL1; assembly: GCF_057418835.1. Classification (NCBI taxonomy): domain Bacteria; kingdom Pseudomonadati; phylum Pseudomonadota; class Betaproteobacteria; order Neisseriales; family Chromobacteriaceae; genus Chromobacterium; species Chromobacterium sp. HL1. Next base: position 2,721,337 of record NZ_CP162399.1, on the reverse strand, counting down.
CTGGAGCGCGCCTACCAGGTGCAGCAGCTGGACGTGGAGGGCTTTTTCGCCGACGTCTGCTCCGGCGAATTCAAGCTGGAGATCGAACCCATCCTGGGCCTGCCCGGCCATCGGCTCGCCGGCTTCGACGTGACGGCCCTGATTCGGCCGCAGGGGCGGGTGGAGTGGGGCGCCGGTCTTTTCAATGTGCTGGCGCGCCGCAAGGGGGTCTCCGCCCTGGTGCTGGAGGAGCTGGTGGCCCGCATCGCCAGCCTGTTGGCCAGCCTGCGCCAGCAGGGTCTGGGCGAGGAGTGCGGCGTCAACGTGCGCATAGACAAAGCCTGTCTGGAGAGCGAGAACCTGTTCGACCACTGCCATGCCCAGTTGCAGCAGCGCGGCGTGCCGCCGCGCTTGCTGGGTTTCGAGCTGGCCGAGGGACTGGGGCAGCAATCGCCGGCCCAGGCTTTCGAGAATGTCGCCAAGATCAAGTATCTGGGCTTCCGGCTGATCGCCGATCATTTCGGCAGCGGTTCGCTGACCCAGAGCAATATGCTCAAGCTGCCGTTCGACCATGTGAACATCCCCATCGAATCCCTGCAATGGATACGCGCCATGCTGGGCGCGGACCCGCAGGCGCTGCGGTTCTTGCGCATCTACGGCTTGCCGCCGGGAGCCATCACCGCCAGCGGGGTGGACGAGGAGGAGGATGTGACGCTGGCGCAGGAGATGGGCTGCCCCTGCGTGCAAGGCGCTTATATGGCCTTGCCGGTGCGTGAAAACGAATTGAGCGACTATTTGCGGCGGAGTCAGGAAACCGCGGCGGCGGAAGGGGGCGCGGGATGAGTATCGCGGCGGTGGACTTCTCGCGGATGCGGATATTGGTCGTGGACGACCAGACTCTGGTGCGCTCCTTGATCAGTCAGGCTTTGCAGACCATGGGCATGCGCTCGGACGCCATCTTCCAGACTGCGGACGGCACCGCGTCGATGCGCTTGCTGGATATCCGCATGGTGGACCTGGTGCTGTGCGATGTGCAGATGGCGCCGATGAACGGCATGGATCTGCTCAAGGAACTGCGCTGCGGCCACACCATGAATCCTTCCAATCTGCCCTTTGTGTTCCTGTCCGGCCATGCGGATCGCAGCAATGTGGTGCTGGCCAGCCAGTTGCACGCAGACGGCTTCGTGGTCAAGCCGCCGAAGCCGGCCGATGTGGAGAAGGCCATCGTGGCGGCGATGCAGCGCAAGCGGCCGGAGATCGATCCGTTCAGCTACTACGGCGTGTCCACCGGCACCGAATATGACCGCAAGGTTTTCGGCCGGCTGTTCGACGCTCCGGCGCTGCCCGAAGCGCCGCCGGGCATGGCGGTCAGCCTGCTCACGGTGAAGGCGGGCGCGGTGCTGGCTCAGGACCTGCACAGCAAGCACGGCCATTTGCTGCTGCCGCGCGGCGCGGCCATCTCCGCCAACCAGATCACGGTGCTGCGCGATTTCAGCGACCGCTACGGTGTTTTGCGGCTCTTCGTCGAGGAGGTTTCCGAGACGGAGGCCGAGTCGTCACGTGAGCTCTGAGCGGCCGTCGATGAAGTTTTCCAGGCCGCGTCAGGAGCACATCAAATCCATCCGCCGCGCGGTGATCCTGATCGTCTTATTGCTGGGCGTGCTGCAGACCGGGGCCATTTTGCGTCTGTTGGACGAGTCCTGGGACTCCTATCGCAGGGCCCGGCACGTGGCCGAGCTCAATCGAGACATCTCGGCCTTGTATCAGGCGGTCAGCGCGGAAAACCTGGAGAGCAGCAAGCTGCGGCTGCTGCTGACGGCAAAATCGCCGCCTACGCCGCAACAACAGGAAGAACTGAAGCAGCTTGCCCGCGACACCGACGCCAAGTTCGTGGTGGCGCTGGCGTCGGTTCCCGTCATGACCGGGGCGGACGCCTCCAGCCAGGGGCGGCTGCGTAATCTGGCCCACGATTTCAAGGTGCTGCGCGATGAAACCACAAAGATATTGCACCAGCCGGATTTTCAAAACGAATCGCTGAGCAATCTGCTCTACCTGGCCACCGCGCGGATGCGCAACGAGGCCGGCGGCATCCTGGCTGCGGACATGGCGCAGCTGGCCAGTCAGGGCGATCCCACGCTCAACAGCCTGATGATGATCAAGCAGAGCCTGTGGCAGCTGGGCGGGCAATTGCGCGGCAATGCGGTGGCGTTGATCATGCGCGAGCAGCTGGGGCACCGGATGAACCGCGACATCGAGGACGATCTGGCCTTCCGGCTCAGCTCCGCCATGGTCATGGTGGAGCAGCTGCGCCCTGTGATCCTGGGCGTGCACGACGACGCCTTGAAAGCCGCGTTCACCAATCTGACCACCTTGACGCTGAAGCTGCAACTGGTCGTCAAACTGCAATACGAACAGATAGACGGCGTTCAGTCTTTCCGTCAGGTCACGAATTTCCGCGTCAACTTGCTGGAACTGGATAAGGAGCTGCGGCGCACCTTCGGCATGGTGGAGCGGATGACGGCCGAGCGCATTGACGAAAGCCGGCGCACTTATCTGCTGCGCATGGTGCGCGACGGCTTGTTCGGCGTGCTGGCGCTGAGCCTGGTGCTGGTGTTGCTGTACTACATGGTGCGCCGCGTATTGCGGCCGCTGTCCGCGCTGAAGCATATGCTGGACGCCTCCGGCGACGCGGTGTTGATCGTCAATCGCAACGGTCGGATCGAAATCGCCAACGCCGGGGCCGGCAAGATGTTCGGCTATCCGCAAGCGGCCTTGCACGGCATGTCGGCCTATAGCTTGCTGGAGGTGCCGGGCGGCGCCGCGCATCTGACCCAGGCCTTGAACGATCAGGAAACCGTGGCCTTGGCCGGAGAAGGCTTGCCCGCCAACGGCGAACGCTTCTACGTGGCGATCTCGCTCAGCCAGTTCAGCAATAGCCGAGACCACGGCTGGCGCATGCTGACGGTGCGCAACGAGCAGCAAAGACGGCAGGCCGAAACCTCGCTGGAGCGCAGTGTGGAACTGTTGTCGGCGATTTCGGTGGTGGAGGGCATGTTGCTGGCGCGGGAGCCGCGCGACAAGGTGTTCGAGGAGCTGCACCGCGTGTTCTGCCATCACACCGGCGCCCGCGAATGCCTGTTGGTGGCCTGGTCGCCGCTGGACGAATGCGGGCAATCCCTGCGTTTGCAGGCCGGCAGCTGGCCGCCGGAATTGCCGTCGCTGCAGGAAGTCACCCACGCGGCGGCTCCGCTCAGCCAATTGTTCCAGCTGCTGAGCGAGCGCTCCACCTGGATTTCCCTGCCGGTGATGCTGGGCGGCGATGTCGCCGCGGCGGTGTGCATGCAGCAGCCGGATGTGTTCCGCCTGGGCGTGGGCATGCAGCCGCTGATCGGCGCCTACGCCAATATCCTGGGCTTTTACGATGAGGAAGCGCGGCGCAAGGTGTCGGAGGCGCAGTTGCGCACCGTGTTGCAGGAGGAGGAGGCGGTGTTCGCCTCGTCTCCGGTGGGTTTGCTGCGCCTGAACGAGCAATTGCAGATTTCCCGCTCCAACCAGACGGCGGAGATGATTTTCGACGTCGGCGATTACGGCCTGGTGGGCATGCATTTGATGGAGCTGATGGCGTCGGATCAAGGCTGGATAGAGTTGACCGAGCACTTGCAGCAAATGCGTCAGGGCACCCGCATCCACTGCGAACTGGAATGCCTGACCGGCGCGGGCCTGCCGATCTGGGTCCTGTTCGAAGGCCAGACGGTGGCGACGGAAACGGTGGAGGGCGTGATGATCCTGGCCTGCCTGGACATCACGGAACGCAAGATGGCCGAATTCGAACTGCGCATGGCGCGGGACCAGGCCAATGCCGCCAACCGCGCCAAGAGCGCCTTCCTCGCAACCATGAGCCACGAGATCCGCACGCCGATGAACGGGGTGCTGGGCATGTTGGAACTGTTGAACATGACTCGGCTGGACGGCGAGCAGCGGGACGCGGTGGCGACAATACACGATTCCGCGCACACGCTGCTGCGGCTGATCGACGATATTCTGGATTTCTCCAAGATCGAGGCCGACAAGCTGGAGATCGTCACCGCGCCGACGGCGACGCGACCGTTTCTGGAGAGCATCCGCAGCCTGTATCAGGAAAACGCTTATAAGAAGGGGCTGGATTTCCAGTTGGAAGTGGATGAGCAACTGGCGCCGACGCTGGTGCTGGACCCCTTGCGCGTCCGGCAGATTTTGCAGAACTTCATCAGCAACGCGATCAAGTTCACCGCTCAGGGCGGCGTGACCATACGCGTCAAGGTGCTCAGCACCATGGCCAATTACCAGTCGCTCAGCTTCGAGGTGGAGGACAGCGGCATCGGCATGTCCGAGGACAGCTTGTCCAGGCTGTTCCAGCCCTTCACCCAGGCGGACTCCGACACCACCCGGCGGTTTGGCGGCACCGGCCTGGGCCTGGCCATCTGCCGGCGGCTGGCCGGCTTGATGGGCGGTCATGTGGAACTGGAGAGCGAGCTGGGCCAGGGCAGTTGCGCGCGTTTGCTGCTGGAGGCGGAGTGGTCGGAACAAGTGGTGGCCCCGGTCAGCCTGCCCCAGGTCCACGTGCCGGCGGAGACGCCGCGCGAAGAGGAGGTCGAAACCGCGGCGCCGTCGCCGGAGCGGAGCGCGCTGCCCATCTTGTTCGCCGAGGACAATTCCACCAACCGCAAGCTCACCCTCAAGCAGCTGGAAAAGCTGGGTTATGCGGCGGAATGGGCGGAGGACGGCGAGCAGGCTTTCGCCAAATGGCAGTCCGGCCGCTACTCGATGATTCTGACCGATTGCCATATGCCGGGCATAGACGGTTATCAGCTGGCGCGGCTGGTGCGCGCGCGCGAACAGGAGGAAGCGGAAGGAAGCCGTATTCCCATCGTCGCCTGCACCGCCAACGCCGCCAAGGAGGAGCTGGACAAGACCCGGGAAGCCGGCATGGACGATTTTCTGACCAAGCCGCTGTCGATTGCGGAGCTGTCCGCCGCGCTGCAAAAGTGGACGACGGCGGAGGCCGGGGCAAAAACGGCGGCGCCGCCCGCCGAGGCCGAACCTGAGGGCGGGCCGGAAGACGGGCCGGTGGACCGCTCCGTGCTGCAGGTGTACAGCAACGGCGAGCTGCAAGTGGAGTTGGAAATTCTGCGCGACTTCCAGCAAGGCAACGCCGAGGACGTGGCCGAACTGCGCAGCGCCATCGCGGAAGGCTCCAGCGACCGCGTCAGCTTCGCCGCCCACCGGGTCAAGGGCGCCAGCCGCATGGTGGGCATCAAGGCCTTGGGCGAGGCGGCCGAAGCGGTGGAAAAGGCGGGCAAGGCCCAGGCGATGGAGCAGGTGGCGGCCTTGATGCCGGCTTTCGACGCCGCGCTGGCCGAGTTCGAGGTCTGGCTGGCCAGGCAGAATGAAACCAATCCGGCCTGAGATACGGTTCAAAGTCCGCAGCGCGCCGACGACGCGGCGGGGGAGCCGGGCATTGAAATGCCCATGCGCCGCATGAGCGAAACCGCTTGCTTTGTCGCAGGCCGCTAGACTTTGAACAGGTTCTGAGGCGAGGCGAGATCGGCTAAAATACCCGGCCATGAGCGAGTCGACATCTCTTTACCCGCAGTTGGAAGCGGCGCTGCTGTGCGACGACGTCGAGCGCAAGATGACGCTGGCGACGGCGGTCTTGCACGGCTGGCGTTTAGACGCGTTGCCCCGCCGCGCGGACGCGCCGCCGGCCTATCCTTTGCCGGAGGCCGGACGGCCGCCGCTGCCGGAACTGGTCCATCCGTCCAAGGTGCCCAAGCGCAGCCTGTCCTCCCGGCAGGGGCACGCCGCGCTGCTCCACGCCATCGCCCATATCGAATTCAACGCGGTCAACCTGGCGCTGGACGCCGCTTGGCGCTTCCGCGAGATGCCGGACGCCTTCGTCAGCGACTGGTTGCAAGTCGCCGCGGAAGAAGCGCGCCACTTCTCCCTCTTGCTGCGGCGTCTGCGGGAGCTGGGCCACGACTACGGCGATTTCCCCGCTCACAACGGCCTGTGGGCGATGAGTTGCAAGACCGATTACGATCCGCTGGCGCGGATGGCCCTGGTGCCCAGGGTGCTGGAGGCGCGCGGCCTGGACGTGACGCCGGGCATTCAGCGGCGGCTGGCCGGCATTGGCGATCACGCGAGCGTGGCGGTGCTGGACATCATCCTGCGCGAGGAAGTGGGGCATGTGCGCATCGGCAACGCCTGGTTCGGCCGGCTGTGCCGGCAGCGGGGGCTGGAGCCGGAGGCCTGTTTTCAGGAACTGCTGCGGCGCCACGATGTCCAGCTTTACCGCGGGGCCTATAATCTGGCCGCCCGCGAGCGGGCGGGGTTTTCAGCCAAGGAGCTGGAAGCGCTGCGCGCCTTGTGCGAAGACGACACAGCTCCAGCCGGCTAGAATGCCGGCGGCCTCACCTGGAACGATGAAACATGCTATTGAATTTGTTTAAGAAGATGCAAAGGCAGCGGCGCTTCGCCATGACGGTGCTGCTGCTCAGCACCTTGGCCTTTGCGCTCAGCTCGGCGCTGTGGCGCGGCCTGGACGGCGGCCCCGGCCCCTTGCTGGCCATTCTGTGTCCGCTGGCGATGCTGCTGGCCCTGATCTGCCAGTTCAGCGCTTTGTTGGCATTGGCGAAAAGACCTTAAACCGGAAAAGGATTTTTAAAACAGCGGCTTAAAGTGTTGCTTGCGGACGGCGCGCGGACTTGACTGCCACCGGCAGGCCGCGCATAATCGCCCCCGTATCGATAAGGGTCAGGGCTCCACATTGGGTGGAGCCTTTGCTTTTTGGAATTTTCGGAGAAACCGAGTCATGGACCATCAGGCATTCCTGCGCCAATTGGAAACCAACGCGCTGCCTGCATCCGACTTCAACCACCGCGCGCACCTGTACGCCGCCTGGGCCTACCGCCGCCAATACCCGGCGCCGGAAGCCGCCGCCCGCTGCGCGCGCGCGCTGTCCCGTTTCGCCATGGTGAACGGCGCGGCGATGAAGTACCACCACACCCTGACCATGGCCATCCTGGTGATTCTGTACAGCCGGATGGCCAGCCAGCCGCAGTTGCTGGACGATTGGGAGGCGTTCGCCAGCCACTGCCCGGACATGCTGGCCGACCCCCGCGCCGTGATTCTGCAACACTATTCTTCAGAGCGCCTGGACGACGATTCGGCGCGCAAAGGCTTTGTCGAGCCGGACCGCGAGCCGCTGCCGATGTCCTGTCTGCTGCACTGAGCCCACCGCTCAACGAACCCACAGAATAAACAATGAAAGCACCAGAACTTCTGTTGCCGGCCGGCACGCTGGACAAGATGCGCGCCGCCTACGACTTCGGCGCCGACGCCGTCTACGCCGGCCAGCCGCGTTACAGCTTGCGCGCCCGCAACAACGACTTCAAGCTGGAAGAGCTGAAGCAGGGCATAGACGAAGCCCACGCGCGCGGCAAACTGTTCTTCGTCGCCAGCAACCTCTTGCCGCACAACAGCAAGATCAAGACCTATATGGCCGATATGGAGCCGGTGATCGCGATGAAGCCGGACGCGCTGATCATGGCCGATCCCGGCCTGATCATGATGGTGCGCGAAAAATGGCCGGAAGTGCCCATCCATTTGTCGGTGCAGGCCAATACCGTCAATTACATGGGCGTCAAGTTCTGGCAGAAGCTGGGCGTGTCGCGCATCATTCTGTCGCGCGAACTGAGCCTGGACGAGATCGCCGAAATCCGCCAGCAATGCCCGGACATCGAGCTGGAAGTCTTCGTGCACGGCGCGCTGTGCATCGCTTACTCCGGCCGCTGCCTGCTGTCCGGCTACTTCAATCACCGCGATCCGAACCAGGGCACCTGTACCAACGCCTGCCGCTGGGATTACAAGGTGCACGACACTCAGGGCGACGACGCCGGCGATGTGCAGACCATCCAGTTCGACTTCAACAAGGCGCTGGAAGAGGCCAATCAGAGTTTCGCCTCCTGCGGCGGCGCCGAGCGCCATCCGCTGGCGGACAAGACCTATCTGATCGAAGAAGGCAGCCGTCCCGGTGAGCTGATGCCCATCATCGAAGACGAGCACGGCACCTACATCATGAACTCCAAGGACCTGCGCGCGGTGGAGCAGGTGGAGAAGCTGGCCAAAATCGGCGTGGATTCGCTGAAGATCGAGGGCCGCACCAAGAGCTTGTACTACGTGGCGCGCGCGGCCCAGGTCTACCGCAAGGCGATCGACGACGCCGTGGCCGGCCGCCCGTTCGACCTCGGCCTGCTGGCCGAGCTGGACGGCCTCGCCAACCGCGGCTACACCCCGGGCTTCCTGGAGCGTCACCAGACCCAGGAATACCAGAACTACCTCACCGGCCATTCCAAGGCCAAGCAGAGCCAGTACGTCGGCGACGTGTTGTCGGTGGACGCCGACGGCTGGGCGCTGATCGAGGTGAAGAACCGCTTCGCGGTGGGCGATCGCATCGAAGTGATCCACCCCAGCGGCAATCAGATCATCGAGTTGGCGCAGATGACGCGCAAGGACCAGCCGGTGGAAGTGGCGGCCGGCAACGGCATGCAGGTCAAGATTCCCGGCATGCATGGCAAGGAAAAGGCCTTGCTGGCGCGGTTGTTCTGACGCGCGTCGACGCGGATTTTCGCTTAAGCGGGCGGCCATTGCGGCCGCCCGTTTTTCATGGCCGCCAGCTTGGGAAACGGGCTGTTGAATGTTGAACATAGTTAACGTGACGAGCACAGTCTGTGGTAATCGTGTTTATTTTTTTGCGCGGCAGCATCGATAAAAGTTGCGCAGCTCTAAAAACATGGTTAAAAAGTAATGGCGTTACAGATAGGTGTGTGAATTTTATTAAACACACGCTGGGCGCGGAGAGATGAGAAAGAAGAGGAGACGATGGAGGCCGGCCGCAGCCTGTTGGGGGCGGCGCCAGCCGGTTTTCCGCACAGGTTTCCCTTGTCCGCGCGTCGTCGTTTCGACGGCGCGCGGACCATAATGACCCTTGGCACCTTGTCGCTTGGAGCAGGCGCGTGGAAGTTGTCCGCGATCTCGGGAGCGCTCGCGAGCCGCGCGCCTCATCCCGATGCGCGGCGGCTTGCGGGCCGGCTCTTACAAATCGTAGCGAACGGACAGCTGGAATCTCGCGCGATGCAGTGTAAGTTGGCAATGCGGCGCGTGTCGTCGGCAGTCGCCGGCAACGGCGTTTCGGCGCGCAGGCATCGCCTTGGGCCTTGGGCGGCTTCCGCCGCCAAGGGAGAGGGAGCGGCGTCATGGCCCGGCAACGGGCGAGGAGGGCGGCGCTGAACTTGTCGTCGGTCAGGCCGCGCCTACGCCGGCTGCGGTCGTTCCATTGAGGAAACCTGTCATGAAGAAGCTGGTTCGCAATCTGTGTTGTTCGCTGCTGCTGCTCCCCGCGATGAGCGCGCAGGCGGAAGACAAGGCGCTGAACGTGTACAACTGGTCGGACTACATCGCCAAGTCCACCATCCCCGGGTTTGAAAAACAGAGCGGCATCAAGGTCAAGTACGACGTTTACGACAGCGACGACACCTTGCAGGCCAAGATGCTGACCGGGCGCGCCGGTTACGACGTCGTGGCGCCCACGTCCAACTTCATGGCCAAGCAGATCGAGGCCGGCATCTATCAGAAGCTGGACAAATCCAAGCTGCCCAATCTGGCCAATCTGGACAAGGCCTTGATGGCCAAGATCGTCGACGCGGACCCGGGCAACGCCCACGGCGTGCCCTGGGCCTACGGCACCGACGGCCTGGGCTATAACCTGAACAAGGTCAAGGCGGCGCTGGGCAAGGACACGCCGCTGGACAGCTGGGACATCCTGTTCGATCCCAAATACGTGTCCAAGCTGAAAGGCTGCGGCGTGTCGGTGCTGGACCAGGCCAACGACGTGTTCGCCGTCGCCTTGCACCATCTGGGCAAGGACCCGAACAGCAAGAACCCCGCCGACTATCAGGCCGCCTTCGCCGCGCTGAAGAAAATCCGGCCCTACATCACCCAGTTCAACTCCTCGGGCTACATCAACGACCTGGCCAACGGCGACATCTGCCTGGCGCTGGGCTTCTCCGGTGACATCAATATCGCCAAGCACCGCGCCCGTGAGGCCAAGCGGCCTTACCAGCTGGCTTATGTGATCCCCAAGAGCGGCGCGCCGCTCTGGTTCGACGTGATGGTGGTGCCCAAGGACGCGCCGCATCCGGAGGCGGCGCACAAATGGATCAATTACATCCAGTCGCCGGAAGTCAACGCCGCGATCACCAATGAAGTGTTCTATCCCACCGCCAACGCCGCCGCGCGCAAATTCGTGAAGCCGGAAATCGCCAACGATCCGGCGGTGTATCCGCCGGAGGCGGTGGTGAAGACGCTGTTCCTGCTCAAGCCCTTGCCGGCGGACATCATGCGCCTGCAAAACCGGCTGTGGACACAGCTTAAGACCGGTCATTGACCGCAAGACCGGACCTGACGAACCCATGCCGATCCGCCACCCCGGGCCCGCGCCGCGCGGCCCGCGGGCGGCCGCGTCCGGCGCAGCGTGGAGAATAGTCCCGGGCCATCCAGCCGTCGGCTGTGGGTGGTCTGGAGCCGGCTTTCCGGCCTAGCGAGCAGCGGGCCGGACCGGACTCCGAGGAGAGATCAAGAGGAAGCCGCCCAGCCACCGCCCGCGTCAGACGGAAGGGGCCGCCGGCAAGACAAGCAATGCAAGCCAAGCCGGAACGCGCCGGCCACGTGGTGCTGACATGAAAAGTTTAAAATTAAAACAATGGTTGCCCAGCGGACGGACCACCGTCATCGGCATCCCGTTCATCTTCCTGTTCGTGTTTTTCCTGCTGCCCTTCCTGCTGGTGGTGGGCATCAGTTTCTCGCAGCAGCAACTGGGCATCCCGCCTTACACCCCGCTCACCAAGCTGGAAGACGACGTCTTCTCCATCGCGCTGAACATCAGCCACTACAAGTTCATGTTGAGCGACGACTTGTACTTCGCCACCTATATCAGTTCGGTGAAGATGGCCTTCGTCTCCACGCTGCTCTGTCTGTTGATCGGCTATCCGATGGCTTATTACATCGCCCGGGCTTCAGACCGCGCGCGCGACACCCTGATGATGTTAGTGATTCTGCCGTTCTGGACCTCTTACCTGATCCGGGTTTACGCCTGGATCGGCATTTTGAAGAACGACGGCTTTCTTAATCAGTTCCTGTTGTGGCTGGGGGTGATCGACACGCCGCTGCGGCTGTATCACACCAATTGGGCGGTGTATATCGGCATGGTGTTCTCCTACCTGCCGTTCATGATCATGCCCTTGTACGCCCATCTGGTGAAAATGGATCTGCGCTTGTTGGAGGCGGCCTACGATCTGGGCGCCAAGCCGTGGAAGGCCTTTGTCCAGGTGACCTTGCCGCTGTCCAAGAACGGCATCATCGCCGGCAGCCTGCTGGTGTTCATTCCGGCGGTGGGCGAGTACGTGATTCCGGAGCTGCTGGGCGGTTCCGACACGCTGATGATAGGCCGCGTGATGTGGGATGAGTTCTTCAACAATATGGACTGGCCGATGGCGGCGACGGTGACTTGCGCGATGGTGCTGCTGTTGCTGGTGCCGATGGCGCTGTTCCAGCACTACCAGGTCAAGAATATGGAGGCCGCGAAATGATCAAGCCGAACAAGCCGCTGTCCTTCCTGGTGCTGGGCCTGGGCTACGCCTTTCTCTATCTGCCCATCGCGCTGCTGATTCTGTTCTCTTTCAACGAATCCAAGCTGGTGACGGTGTGGTCCGGGTTCTCCACCAAGTGGTACGCCGCGCTGCTGGAGGACGAGGAGTTGATCAACGCGGCCTGGCTCAGCGTCAAGATCGCCCTGATGACCGCCACCGCCTCGGTGGTGATCGGCACCTGGGCCGGTTTCGTGCTGGCGCGTTTTGGCCGCTTCCGCATGTTTCCCTTGTTCGCCGGCATGGTCAATGCGCCGCTGGTGATTCCGGAAGTGATTCAGGGCATCTCGCTGTTGCTGCTCTTCGTCGCCATGGAGCAGGCTTTTGGCTGGCCGGAGGGCCGAGGGGTGTTCACCATCTGGATCGGTCATGTGATGTTGTGCGTGTCCTATGTCGCCATCGTGGTGCAGTCGCGGGTGAGGGAGCTCAATCTGTCGCTGGAAGAGGCGGCGATGGACCTGGGGGCGCGGCCTTTGAAGGTGTTCTTCGTGATCACGCTGCCGCTGATCTCCCAGGCGCTGATTTCCGGCTGGCTGCTGTCGTTCACGCTGTCGCTGGACGATCTGGTGCTGACCGCCTTCCTGTCCGGCCCCGGCTCCACCACCTTGCCCATGGTGATCTTCTCGCGGGTGAGGCTGGGCTTGAACCCGGAAATGAACGCGCTGGCCACCTTGTTCATTCTCTTCGTCTCCGTCGGCGTCATCGCCGCCAACTTCTATATGCGCGCGGCGGAGCGCAAGCGCGAGCGCGAAATGAAGCTGGCCTTCGCCCAAGGCTGACCGCGGGGGAGGCGGGCCGGCGCCGTCGGCGAGACGGCGGCGCCGGCCGTCTTTTGTTTTCCTCTTTCATCGGCGACAATGCCGGAATTCTTTCGGTATGGTGACGTCATGTCGCGATTGAAGTCCTGGCTGCAAGACCGCTGGCCGCTGCCCGTCTACCGGCCGGACCCGCGGCAGCCGCATCATCAGGCGGACGGCTACCGCAATCTGTTTCCGTTTCGGCAACCAAGCCTGGCCGACGTGTTGCGCTGGGAGTGGCAGCGCAGCCGCATGCCGGCGGTGAAGCACAGGCTGGAGCGCATCCCGCGCCAGGCGCCGGAGCTGGCCGCGCTGAACGCCAACCGGGACCGGCCGTCGCTGACCTGGGTCGCCCACGCTACCAGCTTCATCCAGCTGTGCGGCAAGAACATTCTGATCGACCCGATCTGGTCGCAACGCGCTTCTCCGTTTCAGTGAGCGGGGCCGGCGCGGCAGTCGCCGCCGCCGATGGCTTTGCGGGAGCTGCCGGCCATCGATCTGGTGCTGATCACCCACAACCATTACGATCATCTCGATTTCAACACCGTGCGCAGTCTGGCGCGCCAGCCGGCCGGCTGTCCGCAGTTCGCCGCGCCGCTGGGCGTGGGCGCGACCCTGCGGCGCGCCGGTGTGCCGGCGTCGCGGATTCAGGAGTTGGACTGGTGGCAGCGTTGCTGTCTGGGCGGTGTGGAGGCGGAACTGACGCCGGCTCATCATTGGAGCAAGCGCTGGATGATGGGCGATGAAAACCGCGCGCTGTGGGGCGGCTTCGCCGTGCGCGGCGACGGGCTTCAGTTCTGGTATCCGGGCGACACCGGTTATCAGGAGTCCTTGTTCCGGCTGATCGGCGAGCGCATCGGCGCCGCGGATCTTGCCTTGCTGCCGATAGGCGCTTACGAGCCGCGCTGGTTTCTCCATCCTCAGCATGTGAATCCGGAAGAGGCGGTGCGCATTCTGCTGGACACCGGCGCGCGCGCCGCCTGGGCGGTGCATTGGGGCAGCTTCATTCTGACCGACGAGCCGCTGGACCAACCACAGGACGATCTCGCCGCAGCGCTAGCGCAATGGAATATCCCCGCATCGAGGTTCCAACTGCCGGCCATGGGCGAAACCCGCTGGTTTTAAGCCCTATCTTGGCAGGAAATCCCAAACGCCGCCGCTTGAGGCTTATTTTACCGACGCGGCTTGGTTGCAAGCATTGCCCCTGATGGCAAGCGGGAATACAATCAACAAGTAGTTTTTTTCAGAAGCGAAGACTAATTTTCGTTTTCGCGGCAATTCTTGGGGCTCTAATGACTATTCTTCAACTCATCAATCAACGGGTGCAGGCCGCTCTGGCGGCAGCCGGCGCGCCGGACGCGCCCGCCGTGGTGCAGCCGGCGTCCAAGCCGGAATTCGGCGACTATCAGGCCAACGGCGTCATGAGCGCCGCCAAACTGCTGAAAACCAACCCGCGCGAACTGGCCCAGAAAGTGGTCGCCGCGCTGGATCTTGCCGGCATCGCCGACAAGGTGGAAATCGCCGGCCCGGGTTTCATCAATATTCATCTAGCCCCTGAATATCTTGCCCGACGAAGCGAAGCCGCCCTGAAAGACGACAAGCTTGGCATCAGCCGCGTTGCGCCGCAGCGCGTGATGGTGGAGTACTCCTCGCCCAACCTGGCCAAGGAAATGCACGTTGGCCATCTGCGTTCCAGCATCATCGGCGACGCGCTGGCCCGGGTGATGGAGTTTGTCGGCCACGACGTGGTGCGCGCCAACCACGTGGGCGACTGGGGCACCCAGTTCGGCATGCTGACCGCCTACCTGGTGGAAACCAGCCACGCCGGCGACGCCGAATTGCAGCTGTCTGACCTGGAAACCTTCTACCGTAACGCCAAAGTGCGTTTCGACGAAAGCGAAGACTTCGCCAACCGCGCCCGCGACTACGTGGTCAAGCTGCAAGGCGGTGACCAGGACGTGCTGAAGCTGTGGGAGCAGTTCGTCGACGTGTCGCTGAAGCATTGCGAGGCGGTGTATCAGAAGCTCAACGTCGGCCTCAAGCGCGAGCACGTGCGCGGCGAGTCCTCGTACAACGACGACCTGCCGGTCATCGTCGACGAATTGCGCGCGGCCAGCCTGCTGAGCGAGGACGACGGCGCCCAAGTGGTGTTCCTGGAAGAGTTCCGCACCCAGGAAGACAAGCCCATGGGCGTGATCATCCAGAAAAAGGACGGCGGCTATCTGTACACCACCACCGATCTGGGCGCAGTGCGTTATCGCCATAAGACCCTGAACCTGGACCGCGTCATCTACGTGGTGGACGCGCGCCAGAGCCAGCATTTCGCCCAGATGTTCTCCATCTGCCGCAAGGCCGGCTTCGCGCCGGAGAGCATGAAGTTGGAGCACGTCGGCTTCGGCGTGATGATGGGCGACGACGGCAAGCCGTTCAAGACCCGTTCCGGCGGCACGGTCAAGCTGATCGAGCTGTTGCAGGAAGCGGAAGAGCGCGCCTTCGCGCTGGTGACGGAGAAGAACCCGGATCTGTCGGAAGCGGAGCGCCGCGACATCGCCGCCGCCGTGGGCATCGGCGCGGTCAAGTACGCCGATCTGTCCAAGAACCGCATGAGCGACTACATCTTCAACTGGGACACCATGCTGGCCTTCGAGGGCAATACCGCGCCCTATCTGCAATACGCCTACACTCGCGTGCAGAGCGTGTTCCGCAAGGCCGACGGCTACGACGCCAACGCCGCCATCGTCATCACCGAGCCGGCGGAGAAGCATCTGGCCGCCGCGCTGGCTCAGTTCGAAGACACTTTGCAGGCGGTGGTGGACGGTTGCTATCCGCACTACCTGTCCCAGTATCTGTACAACATCGCCACGCTGTTCTCGCGCTTCTACGAGGCTTGCCCCATTCTCAAGAGCGAGGGCGAAGTTCGCGCCAGCCGTCTGCAGCTGGCCGCTTTGACCGGCAAGACGCTGAAAACCGGTCTGGATCTGTTGGGCATCAAGGTGTTGGCCTCGATGTAAGCCGGTCTTCCCGCTTCAAGCATGCCGCCCGCGCTTTGCGCCAGCGGCATTTTTCATGCGCGTAGGGCGTTCAGCGCGCCGGGGGCGGTTCGCCGGTGCCGGCTTCCGCGTTTGCGTCCGCCGCCGGCTCAGCCTCTTTGGCGCGCGTCGCGTCGCTGAGCATATCCAGCACCTTGGACAGGCCCGCCGGCAGGGGCGGGGTTGAGGTTTCAGGTTTGATCTGATACTTAGGCGGCGGCATTTGCTCTTTCATCTTCACATCCTTGGCGGTGGCGGGCGCGGTCAGCGCCGGGCGGAATCTCTTTGTCATGATTCGGCCGGGCCGATGGCTCACTTTTAATGCGATCCGTCCGTGGTGTCCAGCGCAACCTGGTTGCGGCCGTTGGCCTTGGCGCGGTACAGGGCCTGATCGGCGCGTTTGACCACCGTTTCAGGCTGGGCGTCGGCGGGCCGGGCCATGGCCAGGCCGATGCTGAGGGTGACCTTGCCGGCGTCCGGCGCCGGCGAGTGTTCGACGGCGGCGCGGATTTTTTCGGCCAGCACCGCGGCGCCTTTGTCGTCGGTGTCGGGCAGCAGCAGCAGGAACTCTTCGCCGCCGTAGCGGGCGGTGAAGTCCGTGAGGCGGGCGGTGGCTTGCAGGAGTCGGGCGATGTGGCATAGCACGCGGTCGCCGGCGTCGTGTCCAAAATGATCGTTGACGCGCTTGAAGTGGTCGACGTCCAGCAACAGCACCGAGTAGGGCGCGCCGCTGCGCCCGTAGCGCAGGTGCTCTTCCCTGAGCTGTTCGTTGCAGGCCATGCGGTTGTTCAGTCCGGTGAGCGCGTCGCTGCGCGCCTGCTGCGCCAATCGCGTGGCGGTGCGCACCAGCTCGTGGTTGACCTCGCGCAGGGACTCGGTGCGCTCCTCCACGAGCTGCTCCAGCTTGGCGTTGATGTCGGTCAGCTCCTGTTTGCGGGCCAGCAGGGCGGTGGCCATGCTTCGCATCGCCTGTGAGAGCTGACGCAGTTCCTGGGCGCCGCTGGGCAGCGTCCAATCGGCGTGTTCGTCTCCCTGGCCGATGCGTCGGGCGATGCCGGCCAATTGTTCCAGCGGTGTGCTGAACAGGGCGGCCAGCCGATAAACGGCGACCATCAGCAGCAAGGTGGCGACCAGGCCCAGCAGGATCAGGCTGGCGCGCAACTGGTTCAAGGCCGCCAAGGCCTGCCCTTGCGGCTGCCGGACGACCACGCGCCAGTCCAGCCCGGCCTCGCGCACCCAGGCCTCGCTATACAGGTAATTCTTGCCATCGGGCCAGACGCCGAGCTGAAAATCCCGGCCGGAAGGCAGGGGCGCGGGCGGGCGCTCCTTGCCTATCGCCTCGAAGGGCGACAGCGTATTGTCGCGCTTGTCGATGATGAAGACCTGCTGAGACGTCTTGGCG
This sequence comes from Chromobacterium sp. HL1, assembly GCF_057418835.1. NCBI lineage: Bacteria > Pseudomonadati > Pseudomonadota > Betaproteobacteria > Neisseriales > Chromobacteriaceae > Chromobacterium > Chromobacterium sp. HL1. Next base: position 2,704,389 of record NZ_CP162399.1, on the reverse strand, counting down.
GGCAGGCGTTCCCGTATCGTTTCCTCCACCCAGGCCCAGAGCGCGTGCGTGGCCAGCACCCCGCGCAATTTGCCGGCGGGGTCGTAAATCGGCGAGGCGAAGTCGACGAAGCGCAGCGGCTCTCCATGGTTCGCGGCGGAGGGCATGAGCTTGGCCAAGAGCACGGCCTGGTGTACGTCGCCGACAAAGGGCGCCTGGCGGCCGTGGATGAACCAGGGGCGCTTGGCCGCGCTTTGGCCCTGCAGCATGCCGCTGGTGGCGGAAACGATGTTGCCGTCCGGGTCGGTGATGCCAATCCAGGCGTAGTAGCGGTAGGCCCGCTTGGTGCGTTCCAGGCTTTGGCGCAGGTCGTCGCCGTCCAGCGGCGCGCGGACGTAGGCGGGCGTCTGCGCCAGCAGCAAGACTTCGCGATGGCGTTCCTGCAGATTGGTGGAGATGGCCTTGGCGATGTTGTCGGCCAGCGCATGCATGGCCACGCCCTGGTTCTGCACGATGCGGCTGCTCAGCACTTGATCCAGGAAGAGCGCGGCCAGCAGCGCCGAGGCGAGAAACAGCCCGCCGAACAGCGCGGTCAGCCGTAGCCGGAAACTGTCCGGCAAAGTGGGCAACAGGCGAGGCATGGTCGCTTTGCGGAGATGGGGATGACTGGATTATAGATGGGCGGCGGGGCGGGGGCCGCCTTGCGGAGGCTGAGGCGACAAAAAACCCCGAAAGCTTTGAGCTATCGGGGTTTCCGAGTCTTCATGACGGATCATGAAGCAGTGTGGTGGTGGAGGCGGCGGGAATCGAACCCGCGTCCGAAAGTCCTCTACAGTGAGTTCTACATACTTAGTCGTGTCATTTGGATTTAACCGCTGCCACGCCGACGGACAGGCTGGACTTTGGCGAGTTACCTATTGTTTCGCACTATGCCAAGTAACCCGACATAGCACTAGCAGATGTAAAGTGACACTACAGGGTTTTGACGCCCCCGGCCCATCTGCGAACCGTTGTAGTGTCTAGCTAGCCCTTAGGCTGCCAGAGCGTAAGTTTCGTCGTTTGCGACTAAATAAACTCAGTGTTTTACGGGGTGACTGAAATCCCGGTATGCCCTCATCTGCTTCGCAACCCTCGTCGAAACCAGGTCGCCCCCAGATAAGAATCCAGATTATATAGACAATGCGCGGCCAAGGCTAGTTCCGCGGCGCTTTTCGTACGAATTCAAGCGCCGTCGGGGGCCGGAGCAGGGCGCGGCGTTGGCGAGAGACGACGATTGTCATAGGGTTCCGCTTGAAACAGATTCAGGATTTCCCTTGCAAGCGTCGCCGCGCGGAAAGGGAGAAATCAGACTTTCGGGAATCAAGACCGTGGTCTAGATTGATAGATTTATCGATGCGCCTTTGAGCGGGGCGTCCCGGATTTTCACTTTCCGCTTTTCTGGGACGCGCCGGGTCTTCCGGGAAATTTCAGTTTTTAAGCGTTGTTCCTTCAAGCGTCGAATTCGGCCAGGGCCATTTCAAATTAATGGGCTTTTTACGCGTCAATATTTGCAACTTCAGTTGGATTGACTATGTTGACTTCATGACTGGCCGCAAATGCGTACTTCTCAGCGAGGAGGAAATATGATGGATAAAGAGGCGCTCAGGCAGGAAGCCATGAGATGGCGAAACTGGTTTAGCAAAGGTCAGCGGCTTTGGAGCTTCGCCCATCATACGGCCATTTTCGGATCGATTCTCTGCAGCGTGGTGGTGGGCGGCTTGCTGCAGGTGCAAGGGCATGACCTGAAGGGTTATTCCACGGTGTTGACCTCGATCGCCGCGGCCTTGTCCAGCCTGGCCGCCGCGGGCGGCTTCGAGCGCAAGTGGAAAAGCAACCGCATGAGCCGCAGCCGGGTGGACGGTTTGCTGATCGATATTGAAGCGGGCTCGTACAGCATGTCGGAATTGGCTTGCCAATTGAAGGAAATCATTTCCAAGCATGATCTGGACGTGACTAAAAGAGACAGTATGGAGCCCTTGCTGGTGGAGCATAAAACCAGCAGCACCGTTAAATCTCTGCTTTCCTAAACGGCGTCCCCGCAAATGAAAAAGCGCTGAGGGCGGCCATGGCGCTTTGATTGGAATGTAAAAACAGCCTTCGCCGTTTATCCGGCGCGGGCTGTTTTTTTATTGCTGTTGCGGCATACGGCGCGGTCTTGGCGCGGCGCTTGGTTGGGAGGGGGTTCTTAGTCGGTATAGCGCAGGGCGATGGCGCGGAAGGTTTCCGTCATGCTCAGGAAGGCGGCGACGATGTCCGGGTCGAAATGCTTGCCGCTGCCTTCGCGGATGATGGCGACCGCCTGCTCATGGGGGAAGGGGGGCTTGTAGACGCGGCGGGATATCAGGGCGTCGTAGACGTCCGCCACCGCCATCAGCCGGGCGGACACCGGAATGTCGTCGCCAGTCAGGCCCTGGGGGTAGCCGCTGCCGTCCCATTTTTCCTGATGACTGTAGGCGATCTCCTTGGCGTGGCGCAGAAAGCTGCTGGGAGAGTCCAGCAGCCGCTCCGCCGCGGCAATGGTGTCGCGTCCCAGCGTGGTGTGGGTTTTCATGATTTCGAACTCTTCCGGCGTCAGCTTGCCCGGTTTGAGCAGGATGTCGTCCGGAATGCCCACCTTGCCGATATCGTGCAGGGGCGCGGATTTGAACAGTTCCTGGATGGTTTCCTCTTCCAGCACGGCCTGGAAGCGCGGGTGATTGCGCAATTGGGTGCACAGGGCGAGCACGTAGTTCTGCGTCCGGCGTAGATGGTTGCCGGTTTCATGGTCGCGGGTTTCCGCCAGCGAGGCCAGCGCCAGGATGGTGACGTCCTGAACCACTTGCACCTCGTGGATGCGGCGTTCCACTTCGGTTTGCAGGAAGGCGGCCTTGTCTTCCAGAAAGTCGGCGGCGGCCTTGAGCCTCAGATGGGTTTTGACCCGGGCCAGCACGATGGGCGGCGAGATGGGCTTGATGATGTAATCCACCGCGCCGGCGTCGAAGCCGGCCTGTTCGTTCTCGTTCTCGCCCATCGCGGTCAGAAAGATCACCGGGATGCGCGCGGTGCGCGGGTTGGCCTTGACCTGGCGGCACGTCTCGAAGCCGCCGATGCCGGGCATCATCACATCCAAGAGCAGCAAATCCGGCAGCGCGTCGCCTTCCAGCAGTTCCAGCGCGCGCTCGCCGCTGTTGGCGATTTGGGTCCGATAATGGTCTTTCAGCAAGCCATACAGCAAGGTGAGGTTTTCCGGGGTGTCGTCCACGATCAGAACGGTCTGACGCGGGGCCGTCGGGGCGGAGTCCGTCATCTTATGTCCTCCGGCAAGGGGATGCGCTGGGCGGCCGCGGCGTGGCGCAGCAGTGTCAGCGCGTTGACGAAATCGAAGTGGTTCAGCGCTTTTTCGAAGTCGGCGAATTCATCGGGACCGAACAGGGCGCGCAGCGCCGGCGTCTGTTGCAGGAACAGTTCCAGCGCGTCGCCGTCGCTGGCGGCCAGCAGGGCGGCCAGTTGTTGCAGCAGCGCCGGGCCGGCCGGGGCGTCCGCCGTCGGCGCGCCGGCGCCGGATAAGCGGTCTTCCGCTTCCAGACCGGCGCGCAGCGCCGTCATCACCTGTTCCAGCGCCTGTTCCAGCGGCGCCAGATGAATGGCGCCGCGCGCGCGCAAATCCCGCTCCAGCACGGTGGCCGCCTCCTGTAACTGCACGCAGCCCACATTGCCGCTGACGCCTTTGAGCGTGTGCACGGTGCGTTCGGCCTGGACGTAGTCGCCGATTTCCAGCGCCGCGGACAGCCGCGCGGCGGCGTCCGCTTCCTCGGCGATGAATTGGCGCAGCAGGTGCAGATACAGCTCGCGCTTGCCGGCCACGCGTTTCAAGCCGGCCTGTTGATCCAGGCCGGGGATGTCCGGCAGCGCCAGCGCGGACGCGGCGGCGCGGTGGATCTCCGCGCCCGGGGGGATCGGCTTCACCCAGCGCAGCAGGGTCTGGAACATCGTATGCGGGTCTATCGGCTTGGCGATGTAGTCGTCCATGCCGGCGCTCATGCAGTCCTCCCGTTCCTCAGACAGCGCGTCGGCCGTCATCGCCAGCACCGGCAAGGAGGCGAACTGGGGGTCGGCCTTGATCTGCCGGGTGGCCGAGATGCCGTCCAGCACCGGCATCTGCACATCCATCAATACCGCGTCGAAGCCTTGCGGCCCCATCGCGGCCAGACGCGCCAGCGCTTCGCCGCCGTGATTGGCCAAGGTCACCAGCGCGCCCGCGTCGCCCAGCAGTTCCACGGCGATCTGCTGATTCACCAGATTGTCTTCCACCAAGAGCAGGCGCACGCCGTCCAGCCGCGGCAATTCCTCGGTTAGCGCCACCAGGCCGTGATCCCGCTGCGGTCCGAACATCGCCAGCACCACGTCGTAGAGCGAGGACAGGCTGACGGGCTTGATCAGGACCGCGTCGCAGCCGCTCAGCTCGCCCTGGGCGCGGACGTCGTCGCGGCCGAAGGCGGTGGCCAGCACCACCTTGATGCTGCGGCTGATGCTGCGAATCTGGGAGATGGTTTCCACCCCGTTCATGCCCGGCATCATCCAGTCCACGAAGACCGCGTCGAAAGGCCGGTCCAGATTGGCCTGGGCGATCGCCGCCACCGCCTCGGGCCCGGAGGCGCAGGCGTGGGCGTAGAAGCCCAGCGAGCGCAGCTGGTCGGACAGGATGTCCCGCGCCGAGGCGTTGTCGTCCACCACCAGTACGCGCAGGCCCTTGATCTCTCCGGGCAGGCCCTGGCGGCGGGTGTCCACGGCGGAGGACACGCCCAGCCAGGCGTTGAACATGAACAGGCTGCCCCAGCCGGGGGCGGATTCCACCCGGATGGAGCCGCCCATCAGCTCCACCAGCCGCTTGGCGATGGTCAGGCCCAGGCCGGTGCCGCCAAAGCGGCGGGTGGTGGAGCCGTCGGCCTGGCTGAACGGCTGGAACAGCCGCGCCGCCTGTTCCTCGCTCATGCCGATGCCGGTGTCGTGCACGCAAAAACGCAGCTGGACCTTGTCGCCCACTTGTTCCAGCCGGCTGATGATGATGGCCACTTGGCCCTTTTCCGTGAACTTGATCGCGTTATTGCTCAAATTGATCAGCACCTGGCTGAGCCGCAGGGCGTCGCCCACCAGCCCCTTGGGCACGTCCGACCCCACTTCGAACAGCAATTCCAGCGATTTGTCCGTCGCCTTTTGCGCCACCAGCGAGGACACCGCCTCCAGCACATCGTCCAGCCAGAACGGTTCGGCCTCCATTTCCAGCTTGCCGGCCTCCACCTTGGAGAAGTCCAGGATGTCGTTGATGATGCCCAGCAGGGAGGTGCCGGCGTTGTGGATTTTGTTGACGTAGTCGCGCTGTTGCCCGCTCAGCTTGGTTTTAAGCGCCAGATAGGACATGCCGATGATGGCGTTCATCGGCGTGCGGATTTCATGGCTCATATTGGCCAGGAACATCGATTTGGCCTGGGTGGCGTCTTCCGCCTGCTGCTTGGCCACGCGCAATTGTCCGGCGGTGTCCGCCAGCCGCGCGTAAAGCAGGCCGTTTTCCAGCAGCAGGATGATCAGCACGAAGCTGGCGGACAAGAGGCCGTAGCCGCGGCCGGCGTAAAAGCCCAGGTCGAAGCGGCTGGCGTTGAGCATGGCGGACAGGGCGATGTCGCACAGCCAGGCCGTCATCACCACCGCCAGCCAGACATCCAGCAAGGTGCGCGTCCAGCGCCGCAGCAAGAGCAGCAGCGCCAGCGCGCTGAAGCCCCAAACCGCGGACACCACGCCGAACATGATGGGGGTGTAGCGGCTGCCTTGCATGATGGGGGGAAACCAGGGGTGGCCCAGCGTGGCCAGCGCCGTCAGCGCCGCCATCAGCGCCAGCGAGCCGGCGACGCAGCCCAGCACCGCCGGCAGCGCGCTGGCGAAGCGCTTGGGGCCGTCGTTGCGCTGGGCGAGCAGCGCGTAGGCCAGCACCATCAGCGGAAAGCCGCCGTGCCAGAACATATACATCCAGGCCGTGGTCTGCGGCCCGGCGCCCAGCAGGCCGCCCGGCGCGAACACGCCGGGGAAGGTCAGCGAATGCGCCATCGCCATCAGCGCGGTGAACAAATAGCCCGTCGCCAAGGCCAGCAAGGCGCGAGCGCGCAAGATCGCGTACTGGCCGAACAGCAGCGCCGCGGTGACCAGATCGCAGACCGCCATCGCCGCCTGATAGGCGGGAATGAAGGCGGGCACCTTGGGCAGGGGCAGCTTGGCGAAGGGCAGCGCGCAGACGAAGACCAGCATGGACACCACGATGGCGGCCAGGGCCAGCCGGCGCTGCGCGCGGCTGGGCGGCAGCGTGGACAGAAACTCGAAGGCGTCGTTGCCGGAGGCGGGAGTTTGCTGCATGCGCCAAAGCTCCATTGATCAACGGATTTGGTGTTTATGAATTAATCATATTTTGCTGTTTTATAGCATATGCACTCGTAAGCAGGGAGTGGAATGTCCATTGCGTATCCACGCATGCCGGAGACGCCGCGGGGACCGGCGGGCATGGGGACGCGCCGCCGGATCGGCGTTGTCGCGGAGCGCGGACTTTGAGCGGCGGGCTCAGGGCGCCAGCGGCGCCACGCCGGCGTAGACCTTGCGCAGCGCGGCGCGGACGTCGTCCAGCCGCTGCTCGCCCTTGGGCGTTTTGGCGGTTTGCATGCAGAGCCGTTTGGGCGCGCCGTCCACGGTCAGCGCGTCGCAATCGGCGCGGCCGGCCGCCGCCATCGCGTCGCTGTCGCCGTAAAGCAGCCGGCCGTCCACCAGCACCGCGGCCACGTCGCGCAGTCTGGCGTCCAGCAGTGCCTGGCCGGGGGCGGCGGCGCGGCTGGACAGGATGACGACGTCGGCTTTCAGGCCGGCGCGCAGTTCGCCGATGTAGTCGTCCAGGGCCAGCGCCCGCGCCGGGTGGCGGGTGATCATGGCCACCCAGTCCCGTTCCCGGATCGCGCTTTGGAATTGCTGGCGGTTGACGCTTTCCGCCACGCGCAGTTCGTCGAACAGATTGTCGCTGCCGGTGGGGTTCCAATCCACGCCCAGCGAGACCGGCACGCCGTGGCGCAAGGCGAGGTCGACGCGGGTGGTGCGGCCGTACAGGGCCAGATTGCTTTGCGGGGACCAGATCAGCTTGCTGCCCGCCGCGCCCATCTGGCGGAACTCCTCGTCGCCGAAGGCGGTGCCGTGGATGACGGTGGTGCCGGGGGCGAGCAGGCCCTTGGCCTTGAGCGTGGAGAATTCCGCCAGCGCGTCGGCGTCCACGCCTTCGGCGACGTGGATCAGGAAGGCGTCGGTCGCGTTCCAGTCGATCTTGGGCGCGCCGCCGACGTCCAGGATGAAGGTGCGGACGTGGGCGGAAGAGACCGGCAGGCCGGACTGGGGGTTCTCCGCATTGCGGATCAGCCCTTGCAGGCAGCGGCCGGCGGGCGAGCCCTGTATGGTGGTGACGCCGCTGATCAGCGCCTTGGCCTCGCCGTATTTCACCATTTCGCAGATCAGGCCGCTTTTCTTCAATTGATCGTAGGGGCGTTTGAAGGTTTTGTAGGCGGCGGCGCGCTGCCATTGCCCGCGGTTCTGGTAGAGCTTGGGCGGCGTCCACTTGGGCAGCGCGTTGTAGGCCACGTGGTTGTGGGCGTCGATGAAGCCGGGAAAGACGTAGCCCTCGCTCACGTCCAGCACGGTGGCGCCGGGGGGCTCGGCGCAGTCCGCGCCGGCGCAGACGATGCGGTCGCCGGCCAGCACCAGCCGGCCGTCGCTCTCTTGTTCCGCCAGCACCAGACGGCCGCGTATCACCAGGTGTTCGTCGTCGCCCGGCGTCACCGTCACCCCGGCGTGGGCCGGCAACAGCGCGGCGGCGCACAGCAGCCATCCCAGGCTTTTCATTTGCTTCTCCCGCCGGTTCAGCCCTGGTCCGCCTGCGCCGTCCACAGAATGGAGGCGTTGGCGGCCGGGGCTTTCAGTTTGGCCTGGCCCTTGATCACCCGCGTGGCCATATCGCCCTGGCCCAGCCAGGCTGGCATGCCGAAGGGCAGGTCCGCGGCGGGAATCCGCGCCAGATCCTGCTCGCGAAAGCCCGTCAGCTCATAGGGCGTGGGGTCCGGCGCAAGGCCGGGGTCCGGGTTCAACAAGGGCGCCAGCGCGGCCAGGGTCTGGTTCCAGGATTTGAGCAGCGCGCCGGGCGAGCGCGCGGTGGGATGCTGCGGCTGGAACAGCCGCTGCGCGGCCTTGAAGGACGCCGCGCCGGGCCAGTCGTCCAGCACCTTGGCCGCCGCCTTGCCAAAGCCGATCACCGCTTGCAGGCCGGGTTGCTTGAGCTGGTCCAGCAAATGATTGCGCCAGGCGCGCACCGCGGCCAGGTCCATGAAGCCGGCCATCTCGGCGTCGAACTGGCCGTAAATGCTATACAGGCTGGCGTTGACGATCACGTAGGAACGGTCCAGGCCCAGCTTGCGCAAAAAGCCCTGCACCCGCTGGCCGGCGGTGCCGACCATGGCGCGGCGCGTCAGGTTTTCATCGGCGGACGGGTCCTGTCCCACGATCAGCACCTTGGCGCTGCCGTCCAGGCGGCCGCGGTAGTAGACGGGGCCCCATTCCAGGCGGAATTTGGCCGGGAGAGCCTGATAGCTTGCCAGCGGAGCGTGCTCGAACAGCGAGGAGAAAGGCGGGGGCGGCCCGGGGTCCCAGAGCATGTGCTTTCCTTTGAACCTGTTGGCGGAGCCCGTTGACTGCGGGCCGGCTCGGAGGGCCGCGCGGCGGGTGTTTGAGGTATATGCGATCAAGCGCGCGAATGAAATACGTAAAACCCGCTAGCGGGACATCCTGGCGTCATCTTGCCGCGGCAAGATCGGCGTTTTGACTGTCTTGATCAACACCGGAGAACGCCATGGATCGTCGCCGTTTTTTGAAAACCTCGCTTGCCGGAGGCGGCCTGTTGCTGGCCGGGCCGGCGCTGGCCGCGCCGGCCGTCGTCACCTCGGACCGTCTGCGCCCGCTGATGAATTCCGGCATCCAGATCGGCGACGCGGGCGCGGACCGCGCCATTGTCTGGGCGCGCTCCGACCGGACCGCGCGCCTGGTGGTGGAGTGGGACCGCAGCGAGCGCTTCGCCAGCCCGCGCCAGGTGCGGGGCCCCTGGGCGACCGAGGCCGGCGACTTCACCGCGCGCGTGGATCTGAGCGGCCTGCCGGCCGGCGAGCGGCTGTATGTGAGAGCGCGTTTTGAAGACGCGGTCCATCCGCGGGCCTGGTCCGAGCCGGTGACAGGGAGCTTTCGCACTGTGGCGGAAACGGCGCGCGATCTGCGCTTCGTCTGGTCCGGCGACACCGCCGGCCAGGGCTACGGCATCAATCCGGACTGGGGCGGCATGCGCATCTACGAAACCATGCGCCGGCAGCGGCCGGATTTCTTCGTGCATTGCGGCGACACCATTTACGCAGACGGCCCGATGGCGGCCGAGACGGCGGTGGAGGGCGGCAATATCTGGCGCAATCTGCTGACGCCGGAAGTGAGCAAGGTGGCGGAGACGCTGGACGAATACCGCGGCCGCTACCGCTACAACCTGATGGACGCCAATGTGAGGCGTTTTGCCGCCGAGGTGCCGCAGATCTGGCAATGGGACGACCACGAGGTGGTCAACAACTGGTCCGACGGCAAGGACTTGTCCGCCGACCCGCGTTACCGCGAGAAAAACATAGGCGTGTTGCAGGCGCGCGCCACCCGCGCCTTTCTGGAGTACGCGCCGCTGCGGTTTCACGGCAACGGCGAGGACGAGCGGGTCTACCGCCATCTGCCGCAGGGGCCGTTGCTGGATGTCTTCGTGCTGGACATGCGCAGCTATCGCGACGCCAACGGCGCCAATCTGCAGCGGGAGGGCGAGCCGGGCGCGAACTTCATGGGCCGGGCGCAGCTGCAATGGCTGTTGGAAGGCTTGCAGGCTTCCAAGGGCGTCTGGAAGGCGGTGATGGCGGACATGCCGCTGGGCCTGCAGGTGGCCGACGGCAAGAACGCGGACGGCAGCGCGCGCTGGGAGGCGATGGCCAACGGCGACCACGGCCGGCCGCTGGGGCGCGAACTGGAGCTGGCCTGGCTGCTGGGCGAGATCAAGCGCCGCGATATCCGCAACGTGGTGTGGTTCACCGCCGACGTGCATTACACCGCCGCCCATCATTACCATCCGGAACGCGCCGCCTTCGCGGACTTCAATCCGTTCTGGGAGTTCGTCTCCGGTCCGTTGAACGCCGGCACCTTCGGCCCCAATCCGCTGGACATGACGTTCGGCCCCAAGGTGGTGTACCAGAAGGCGCCGGAGACGCAGAACCTGTCGCCGCTGGCCGGCATGCAGTTCTTCGGCCAGGTGGACATAGACGCCCGCAGCCGCGCGATGACGGTGAGGCTGAAGGACGTGGCCGGCCAGACCTTGTTCACTCAGGAGCTGGCGCCGGCCTAGTTGCGACGCCCATCGCGCGCTTGACGCTACTTCCTGGGATTCAATAGAATACATATGTATGTATTCAATGAGCCGGGAGGCATCGTGAGCAAACCCAGATCCATCGATCGCAATCAGGTGTTGGACGCGGCGGAAGAGATCATAGAACGCAAGGGAGCGGCCGCCCTCACCATAGACGCCGTGGCCAAGGCCGTGGGCATCAGCAAGGGCGGGGTCCAGTCCTGTTTCGGCGCCAAGCGCAATCTGGTCAACGCCATGTTGGAGCGCTGGGGCAAGCACTACGACGCGTGTTTCGAGAAAACCGCGGGCGTCGCCGCCGAACAGCTGTCCAGCGTCGAGCAAGTCAAAACCCATGTCCGCATCACCGCGACGGAAGAGGCCTTGATCGCCCGCGCCGCCTGCCATCTGAGCGCCATGCTGGAGTCCAAGGACCAGAAAGACTGGGTGCGGGCCTGGCATGCCGAGCGCTTGGGCAAGCTGGACGTGGCCACCGAGGAGGGCCGCCGCGCGCGCGTGGCCTATCTGGCGGTGGAAGGGGCGTTCATGCTGCGCTACTTCGGCCTGGCCGAGATGAGCGAGCAGGAGTGGCGGGACGCGTTCCAAGATATCGAGCGATTGGCGGAGCGCTGAAGACGTTCTTGGCGCGCTCATTATCAAGTGGGCCGCCGCAAGGTTTTTCCGTTCTTGCCCGAGGGTGCGTAAACAGGCTCCGGGCGTGTGCCGCGACGGCTGAACGGGCTTTGATGATTGAGTCGGGGAAGGGGCGTTAAAGATGCTTAGCTGGGTGTCGTTGCTGTTTGCCAGCGGTTTGGAAGTACTGTGGGCCGCGGGTTTGAAGCGCTCGGAAAGCGCATTGGAATGGTTGGCGACCATTGTCTGCATCATTGGCAGTTTCTCCTTGCTGGTGCTGGCGACCAAGAGAATGGGCGCGTCGACCGCCTATGTGTTTTTCGTGATCTTCGGAACCGTAGGCGCTTATCTGTTGGATGTGGCCTTGTTCGGCAAGCCGTTTAGTCCGGTGGCGATGCTGGCGATTGCGGTGATCCTGTTTTCGGTGGTGCAACTCAAGCAAGTGAAAGACTGAAATGGACTGGCTTTATCTGTTGGCGGCGGGCGTGCTGGAAATTCTGGTGGTGGTGGGGATCCGGGACATCGCGCTGAAGCGGTATGTCAGGGGCTGCGCGCTGTATGCGACGGGCTTGAGCAGCTCCTTGTTTCTTCTCTACTGGGCGATGAAAACCATAGACATGTCTATTGCTTACGCCGCTTATACCGGGATTGGCGTGGTGGGCACGGTGGTGACCGGCATCCTGTTCTGGGGCGATAAAAAGAGCAATAAAAAGCTTGCCTATCTGTCGCTGCTGGTCGCGTCCATCGTTGTGCTCAAGACCGCCGGCTAGCGACGACGGCCGTGCGGGATCATGGTTGAGCGGCGGGCGCGAGTCCGCCGTCCAGCCGCGCCAGGATGCGGTAGGCGGCGCTCACTCGCTCGGCCAGCGGATAGGACTTGTTGGCCAAGAGCACGATGCCCAGTCGTTTTTCCGGGATATAGGCGGCGTAAGCCGAAAAGCCGTTGGTGGACCCGGTCTTGTTGATGAAGGCCCGCGTTTGCGGCGGCAGCGGCGGATCCAGGCGCTGCGCCGGCATGCCCTGATAGATGTAGGCGGGGGCATTGCCGCTCAGCAGCCGCGGCAGGTCCACCGGATACGGGTATTGTTCCCAGATCAGGCCTTGGGTCAGCACCCCGGCGCGGTAGTAGCCGATATGGGTGTCCTCGAGCGCGGCCCGCAGCTTGGGCGCCATGGGCAGCAGGCCCATATTGGCGTTGAGGAAGCGCGCCAGGTCGGCGGCGCTGGACCTGACGCCGTAGGCCTCGTCCGCCAGCAGGGCCGGAGTCAGCCGCGCGGGCCTGTCGTTCTTGTCGTAGCCCTGGGCGTAGTCGCGCATTCTCTGGGCGGGGACGTTGACGAAGCTGCTGTCCATGCCCAGCTTGGCGAAGATCCTGCCTTCCACCGCCGCCGCGTAGGGCATGCGCATGCTGGCGGCGGCGATCTGGCCCAGGACGCCGATGCCGATATTGGAATAGACCCGCTGCCCGCCCGCCGGCTGGCTGGGGCGCCAGCGCCGCATGAATCGCCGCAATGTGCCGGCGTTGTCGACGTCGTCCGGCACGAACAAGGGCAGGCCTGAGGTCTGAGTGCCCAGGTTCAGCAGCGTGACCCGTTCCAGGCCGCCGCCGGCCAGCGCCGGCAGGTGCTGGGTCACGGGGTCGGCCAGCGAGAGCCGGCCTTCGGCCTGGGCGTAGCTGGCCAGCGCGGCGGTGAAGGTTTTGCTGAGCGAGCCGATCTCGAACAGCGTGGCGCGCGTTACCGGCCTATGGTCGGCCTTGGAGGCGACGCCGTAGTTGTAAACCTGAACGCCGCTGTCGACGGCGAGGCCCACCGCCATGCCGGGGATGCCGTGCTTGCGCATCAGCGCCGGGATTTCCGCGTCGACGGCGGCTTGGGGCGAAGGCGCGGCGGCCAGGGCGTGGGCGGATAGCGCGGCGCAGGCCAGCAGCAGGACGCGGCGATTCATTGCGGGCATGACGATGCCTCCTTGTCGATGAGGATGTGGGAAAAGAAGGGGCGGCGCGAGTCATGGCGTCTGCGCGTCGCCAGGGCCGTTTGGCGTCTGTTCAAGGCCCCGCGAGCGAGGCGAGGCCTTGCGTCCGATCAAGCCGCATGCGCCTGGGCGATAGGGGGATTTCGAAACGGCGTCTGCCGCATCGGGCCCCGCGACGCGCGGCGAATCGCAAGCGGCTTTCTTAGGAGCGGTTCAGCGCCAGCAGCAACTGGTTCACGCCGTCGCTCATCGCCTGGTAGCGGGTCTGCTTGCCGCGGGTCAGCGCCACCCATACCGCGCTCCCCCGCTGGGGGTCGATGGCGACGTAGCTGAAAAAGCCGCCGCCGCCGGCGGTTTTTTGCAGGAAGGGCCGGGTGTCCGGCTGTTCGTGCATCGCCACCCAGCCCAGGCCCAGCGCGTCGGCCTTGCCGGGCACGTCCATGCCGGCGAGGCTGCGCAATTCGGCGCGCTGATAGCGCATCTGGAAGGTTTGCTGGTACAGGCGCTTGCGCTGCTCGCTTTGCGGCCGCACCAGGTCCTGCAGCCAGCGTTGCATGTCGGCGGCGGTGGAGTAGACGCCGCCGCTGCCTATGGCCGCGCTGGTGTTGACGCAGGGACTGGCCTCCACGCCGCGCAGCAGGCGCGCGCATTGGGCGGGGCTGGGGCTGAAGGTGGTGTCGCGCATGGCCAGCGGCCCGGTGACGGTGTCGCGCAGCAGCGCCGGATAGGGCTTGCCGGCGGCGACGGCCAGCGCGTCGGCCAGGTAGTCGTAAGCCAGATTAGAGTATTGCGCGCTCTGACCCGGCGCGAAGCGGGCCTTGGTCTTGGCCAGCCAGCGCCAGCGCTGCTGCTGATTGGGCCAGACGAAAACCGGCGTGTCGCGCGGCTTGACGCCCGGCAGTTCGCGCGGGAAGCCGCTGGTGTGGGTGGCCAGGTGGAGCAGGGTGATGGGCTGGCCGGCCAGGGCCTTGGACTGCGCGCTTCCCGCCGGCGCGAACTTCCGCAGCGGATCGTCCAACTTGAGCCGTTGGTCCAGGACCATGGCCGCCAGCACTTCGCTGGTCATCAGCTTGCTGAGGCTGGCGATGCGCAGCAGCGAATTGGCGTCCGGCGTCTGGCGGCTGCCCGGGCGGGTCTCTCCGTAAAAGCGTTGCAGGCCGCCTTGTTTGTCGACGACCACCATCACCATGCCCACCGCCTGGCTATCCTTGAAAATCCGCTCGGCGTGCTGGTTCAGTTGGGCGATGGGCATGGCGGCCTGGCTCAAGGCCGGCAGGGCGGCCAGGGCCAGGCTGATGAATCCCTTTGTTCTCATTGATCTTGCTTTCCCTTGGATGAGGCGGCGCGCCGGCGGCGCCGTCAGATGGCGTGCATTTTAGGGGGGAGGCGGTGGGCGGCATAGCGCGCAATATGTAACGACTGTAACCAGAGCCGCCGACCCAGTCCGAAAGTACAGGCACGCCCGGTTTTCAAGATGCTATTACTGGCTAGTCGAAGTCCCTATCGCCGCCATTATCGGCCCCGCCTCGTCCGCGCCAAGGCGCCCGCCCCTGATTGACGACTTAGTGGCTGTTTGTTCGCCCGCGCCGCCGCGCGGGGGAGGAGAGATCCATGCGCAATCACGCAATCATCACCTCAAGCCAGGGGTAGAACCGCTGGCAAAACCCGCTTGAACGCGCCAGCCCGCGCGCCGCGCCGGCGTCATGCCGTTTGCGCGGGTTTTGTCAGCTGCTGTTGCCGTAGGGAGGTCGCCGGCCTTGGGCCCGCGCCTGGGCAGCTGACTCACTTTGGAGGAAAGCGTCATGCCATCAGTCAATCAGTTCGCCTATGTGCCCAACACCAGCACGTATAAGTTCGCCTATGGCGGCTCCATTCCCAATATGTCGATCGCCAATATGCCCAGCGACACCAATTGGGCGCGCTGGACCATGCTCAACGACGGCGAGTATTACCGGATGTATTTCTTCAAGGGCAGCAGCGCGGACACCTTGTACCAGGCCGCGTTCAATCCGGCCACGTCCAAGTACGAGTTCGGCTTCCACTCCATCCCGGAGTTGAAGATCACCGGCGCGCCGCCGGACGCGGACGCCAGCAGCGTGTCCATGCTCTACGACAGCAGCACCAGCACCTATCGCTTGTATTTGCGGCGCCTGGGCGCGCCCACGGTGCTGTACCAGTTCGGTTTCAACCGCTCCACCAACCACTATGAGTACGGCTACAACTCCATTCCCACCCTGAACGTCACCGGCGCGCCGGGAGACACCGACTTCCACCGCTGGTCGATGTTGTTCGACGGCAGCACGTACCGCTTGTACGCCTTCAAGGTGGGCAGCGTGGACACCTTCTACCAGTTCGGCTACAACCCGCAGACCCAGGCCTACCAATACGGTCACGATTCCATTCCCATCCTGACCCTGGTGGGCACGCCGGCCAACAGCAATCTGACCAGCATGTCGATGTTGTTCGGCCAGGGCGATTACCGCTTCTACTTCCAGACCTTGTAAGCGCGCGGCGGGCAAGGGCGGCGGACGGCCGGAACGGCGGTCCGCCGGCGGCTTCAGTCCCGCAAATCCACGATGGGCGGCGTCTTGCTGGTGACGGGGTCCAGCCGCCATCGCGCCCGCGCGGCCAAGCCGAGCGCGAAGGCGCCGTCATCTGGCGCCAGGCCCAGCAAAGCCGCCAGGCGCGCGCGCAAGGCCGCTTCCGGGCCGGCGTCCAGATGTTCGGCCAAGAGCAGGGTCAGCCGCTCGCGGCCGGCCGGGTCGCGGTCCAGCTGGATCTGGAAAGCGTGCTCCGCGCCGGCCAGTTGCGCGAAATCGTCCAACTCGTACGTGGTTTCATTGAGGCGGAAGGACCGGCCGTCGCGGCCGCGCAATTCCAGCCAGCGTTCGCCGTCGCACTCCACCCAGCGGCCGATATCGCCCAGGCAGTAACGGAACACCGGGAAGCGCCGCCGCCAGGCGTTGCTGACCGCGATGCGGCCGTAACCGGCGGCGTCCGGTTGCAGGATCTCCGCCGCCACCCGAGGCAGCACCCGGAACAGGCCGGGGCGGCGGCTGGCGTCGCTCCAGGCCCAGATGCCGGTTTCCGCGCCGCCGTACAGCGACCAGAGCTGGGCCGCGCCCAGCGCGGCGCGCAGCCGCGCCAGCGTGGACGCGTGCAGGGTTTCGCCGGCGTACAGCAGCTGCGGAATCTTCAGCCGCTCGCCGGCGGCTTCCAGATGGGCGGCGAACAAGGCCAGCCGCGACGGGGTGCCCAGCACGTGGCTGGGGCGGAATCGCCGCGCCGCGGCCAGGATGTCGGCGTCGGCGGCGTGGGCGCTCATCGGCAGCGTGGTGGCCTGACAACGTTCCAGCACATCGTCGACGATGGCCGCGGTGCGGTAGAGATTGGCGTAGCCGAACAGGTTCAAGGCGATGCTGGCGGGACCGAACACCCCGTCGGCGCGCAGCCGGTCCGCCAGCGCCTGCCGCTGGGCCAGGTTTTCCGCAATGTCCACCGGGAAGATCAGCGCCGCCCGGGTGCTGCCGCCGGAGCGCACCAGATAGAGGCCGGACGCTTCCCGCTCCGGCGAAAACGTCTCCAGCGCGGCTTGCAGCGTCGCCTTCTCCAGCGGCGGCGCGTCTTCGGCGCAAGCCACGCCGCGGTAAAGCGTTCGATAGAAGGGGTGGGCGCGGGCCAGTTCGAAGCACTCGCGCAGCAAGGCCTGCTGGCGGGCCGGCGCGGGCGGCTGGGCGGGCGGCGCCTTCATGCCGGCAGCCTGGCCGCGTCCATCGGCGTCAGCCCCAGCTGGATCAGCAGCGGACGGTGGCGGCTCAGGAAGGCGCGCCGCTGCGCCGCGTCCGGCAGCGCTTCTTGCGCGTAGTCCAGCCAGCGCTGCGCCAGCATGCGCGCCAGGCGCAATTCGTCCGCGTCCTGGCTGCCCGCGTAGCGCAGCACCGTGGGCGGGGTGGCCAGCAGCCGCCAGTCCCGGCACGGCCGGTGCGACAGGCTGTCCGCCAGAATGCGGAAGCGGATCAGCGGCGCGGACAGCAGGCCGGCGCGTCCGCCGTGCGCGACGATCTCTTTCAGCACCCGATACCAGAAATCGATGCCCTCGTTCAGCCGCGCGCCGGCCACATAGCGCTGCGTCAGCAGCCATTGCCGCCGCGCGGCCACATTGCTGGCCCGGCCCATGAAGAAGTCCGGGTGGCCGGCGGTGCGCAGCGGGCGGGGCAGCAGGAAGGCTTCGTCTTCCAAAGGCTCCAGTTCGGCGCGCAAGGCGTCCAGCTGCGGGAAGCGTTCCTCAGGCGGCGCGCTGTCGTAGCCCAGCACCGCCAGGTCCAGCCGGTGCTCGTTCATTTTCTGCTCCAGCAAGCGCAGGCAGTCCGGCCGGTAGCAGTCGTCGGCGTCCAGGAAGCTCACCAGCTCGCCGCCGGCCCGCGCCAGGCCGGCGTTGCGCGCCGCGCCGGGGCCGCTGTTGCGCGGCAGCCGCAGCAGCACGCTGCGGGTACGGCTCAAATCCTGGGCGTGGTGGCGCAAGGCCTGCTCCGCCGCCTCCGCGCCGTCGTCGGTGCTGGCGTCGTCGACGATGATGATCTCGTGCGGCGCCTTTTCCTGCGCCGCCAGCGAGGCGATGGTCTCGCCGATGTAGGCGCGTTTGTTGTACAGCGGAATAATGACGGAATGCCGCATGAAGCCCCCTGTGCGCGAAACCGGTTCAGGCCGTCGCGGCGGCGGAGTACAGCTTGCCGCGGCGCTGGTGCAGATTGATGATCAACTCGTCCGAGCCGCGAAACACGCCGGGGCCGTAGCTTTCCGCGTCGCGGCACAGCTGCATGCCCACCAGCCGGATGCGCTGCCGGCTTTCCGGGTCCACGAACTCGCTTTGCTCGATGTAGTCCTGGAACATGTATTGCGGCCATTGCCCCAGCACCAGTTCGCGCCAGGCGGTTTCGCCGCAGGCGGAGCGCACCAGCGAGCCCAGGCCGCGGCCGCCGCTGCTGGGTTTGGCGATGAAGTCGCCGGCGCGCGCCAGCAGGGCCTCGGCCCCGTCCCGCGAGGCCGGCGCGAAGGAGGGGATCAGAAAGGGGCGCAAGGCCGCGTAATCGTCGGCGTCCAGGCAGTCCCGCATGATGTCCTCGCGATTCAGGACCGCCAGCACCCGCTTGTCGTGCACCAGGATCAGCGTGCGGATGTCGTTGAAATACGCGCCGCCGTCCAGCAGTTGGTCCAGCACCCGGTCCGGCAGCAGCGGCAGCTCGCTGCGATCCATTTCCAGGATGCAGCGGTTCACCGTCCGGCCGTCCAGCCGCAGCTTGCCGTCGCGGACGCTGAGCGCCTCCGGCCGGGCGGACAGAAAGTGGACGCCGTCGCGGCGCAGCGTTTCCGCCAGCAGGAAAATCTCGGTGCCGGGTTCGCGGGCGTGCGTCAGCGCCACCACGCAGCCGGGCGGATGCCATTGACGCAGGGTTTGCAAGAAGGCGTCGTCTCCGGCCGGCTGACCCAGCCAGCGGCTGATCATCCAGCCGTTCATCGGGTAGCGCGCGCCCACCTCGCAAATGCGCGGCTGGCCATGGCGGTCGTAGATGAAGTCCGGACGGTAGAAGCCCACGCGGTAAGGCCGGCCGTGCGCGCGCCGCAGCAGTGCTTCCATGGCCTTGGGCAGCTGATAGAGCGCCCGGATGCGGGGGTCCAGAAAGTAGCGGCCGACGATGGCGCGGAAGGCGGCGTCCAGCAGCGCGCTCAGGCGCCGCAGGCTGCTCAGATAGTCGGCGGACACCTCCACGCGGGCGCGCGCCAACTGTTCCGGGGCGAACAGGGGCGGCGCACCCGGCGGCCAGGGCGGCGGCGCGGCGGCCTGGTCCGCCAGCCGCAAAAGCGGAGGCCGCGGCCGGCTCACAGCGCCTCCGCGGCGGCGTCCCGCGGCACCGTCGCCAGCACCGCCGCCTTTTGCTCCAGATAGGCGCCGACGATGCCGTCCAGGCTGTAGCGCTCCAGGTCCAGCGCCATGGCCCGCGCGTAGTGGTTTAGGGCGTTCATGGCGTGGAAGAAGTGGTTTTTCTCGGTGGGGCCGCAGTGCACGCTGATCCAGCCCAGCGTGCGGGTGGCGTCTCGCTCGGCGAAGCCCAGCGTTTGGGTCAGCCAGCGGCGGAACAGCGGCAGGATGAATTCCACCTCGCCATGGGTGTAAATCTCGTGCGTCAGCGTGGTCAGCAGCGCGACGGCCAGGTCCGGCTCGCGCAGCGACTGATGATCCTTCCAGCTTTTGAAGGCCTTGGCGCTGGGGTGGAGATAGGCATGGGACAGCCACTGGTCATCTCCGACAATGCCCGTGGCCATGTTGTAGTACATCTGCGCGTGCAGCACCTTGTGCGTGACCGCCAAATCCTCGTCCACGATGCGGTTCAAACAGACCATGGTGGCGAACAAGGCCTCGCGGTCCGCCACCGGCTGGCCGGTGTGGACCAGCAGCGTCAGCCGGTTGCTGATGCCGGCCACCGTCATCGCGCTATTGTTGGTCTGGCTCCAGCTCTGGAAAAAGCGCCGCAGCGTTTCCGGGCTTTGCCGCCGCGCGGTCAGGCGCGCAAAGCCGGATTCGATCGCGTCGAAGTGGCTGCCGTGCCGTTCAAAGGCTTGCAGCAGCTCGCGCTTGAGGTGGGACGCGGGCAAATCCCGCAATACCGGCATGATGATCTGGCTGAGACGGTGCATGAACGGAACCCTTGCTTGCATTGAGCGCCGCGGCGGCCGGGCGGAGCGGCCGCCGGCCCGGTTTCTTTTACGCTTGCGCAGACATCAATATGGTTTAAGGATCAGACTGCCGATATAGGTACTACCACCATATTGAAAATCCGCATGAATGATCTAGGAGCCAGTTCAAGGTCCGTCGCGCTTCGGCGACGCGGTGTTAAACACGCTTCTCTCTGTGCTTGCCGTCTAGGCTCGCTCTTGCTCGCGGGTTTTTGAGCAGGCCTTAAGAGCCATGCTTAAACGGCGCTTGTCGCGCGGCCATGTCTTGGTCATGATTTGCTTTTGTTTTTCATGCAAGGGAGAGCGTGCCGATGGAAACCCGAGTGACGACTGTCAAGCAGACGAAGTTGATCGAGTGCAGCGCCGGGGTGGCGAGCCTGGACCAGGCGCTGGACTTGGTGGCCTTGTGCGCGGAGCACGACGCGCCGCGCGTGCTGCTGGCGGAAGAGGCCTTGCCGCCGGCTTTTTTCGACTTGAGCAGCCGCTTCGCCGGCGAGTTCGTTCAGAAGCTGGTCAACTATCGTCTTGCCGTGGCCGGGGTGTTCGCCGACGGCGCCGCCTACGGCGAACGTTTTGGCGAATACCTGAGCGAAGCGCGCCGTGGCCGGCAGTTTCGCGTGTTCAACGATAGAGAGGCGGCTCTGGCCTGGCTGGCGGCGCAGCATTGAGCGCGTAGCGGCTCGGACAGCGTGAAGGCGGGGAAAGGGCGCGGAGCAGCCCCTTGCGGGGCTGCTTGCGAGCGGAAGAGCGCGATCAGACCGCGTCTTTGCCGATGCTCACCTGGAAGGAACCGGAGTTGTTGCCGTAGGTGCTGGGCACATCGTTGTAGTACAGCGTGATCTGGCCTTGCGCGTTGGCCGGCGCTTTCCAGCGGAACAGGCCGGTGTTCACCGGGATGAAGCCGCCGGCGCCGATCTTCATCACCAGCGCGCCGCAGTAGGCGTCGCCGCAGATCAGGCCCTGATTGGGGTGGCTCTTGTCGCCCTGCGGGCCCCAGTTGGGCTGCGGGCCGTAGCCTGCCCAGCCCGACGCGACAATGGTGATCACATCGCCGGGATTGTAAGTGATGGTGGTGGGTTCCCCGTTGGGATTGTTCGCAGCGACAGTACCGGTCCAAGCCATGGTGAATCTCCAATAATGAAAGTGAGAGAAAGCAGATTCGACGTCGCGCCGACGGCGCGAGGAATATGCTTATTTCATTAAAGTTGGCGATGGGGGTTTTAGCCGCTGATCTTTCGGCGAGGTCGGCGTGGGGAACTTTGGATAGCTTGCCGGCGCTCAGCGGCCTTTATCCAGCTTGCAGGCCAGGCCGGTGCCGGCGAAGCCGCCGTAGAGCTTCATTTCATCCGGCAGCTTGCGCGTGATGAAAAAGCTGTCCGGCAGCCCCAGGCCGGCCTTGTCGCGCGGCCAGGTCAGCAGCCCGCGTTCGTCCATATAGCCCTGAAAACGCTGTTCGCCGCGAATCAGCTCCACCGTCTGGCTCTGGCGGCTGAAGTGGAAGCGGGTGGCGTCGGCGCAGTGGTAACTGGCCTGCATCGCCTGCGGCTTGCAGCCGGCCAGCAGAACGAGCAGGGCCGGCGCCAGGCTGGCGAAAAGGAAACGGGCGGGGACGGACATGGGCGGCGTTCGGGCTGAGGACGGAAGGCCGCCAATATAACAAGAGCGGCCGGCGGCGGCTAGCCGCGCTCCGGGCGAGGCTGGTTCATCGGCACGGCAACTGTTAACATGCCGATCGAATTTTAGGCCGCCTGTCTCGATGGCGGCCGCAAGGAGACCGATATGTTCCCGCGAAAACCGATGTTGCTTGTCCTTGGCGCGCTGACGCCGTTTGCCGCCATGGCGGCGGATATTTATATCGGCATGCTGAGCGCGCACGAGGGGAGCTTGCGGCTGACCCGCTGCAGCATCGGCAAACCTATCTATCAGCTGCTGAGCCAGGAAGGCCGGCCCTTGGCGGAATGGCCGGGCCTGTCGCCGCAGGCGCTGGAAGAACAGGCCAAAACCTCGGCCCGGGTCCTGGGCGAATTCACGGAGCGGGACGGCAAGCCGGCCTTGCAAGTGGAGCGCATCGACGCGATCCGTTCCGGCGAGTCCTGTCATCTGGAGGATTGGCTGGACGAGCAGGTCAAAGCCGGGCCCGGACCGCAATGAAGCTGAGCAAGGGCAAGGCGGCGCTGACGCTGCTCGCGCTGCTGAGCGGCGCCTACTGGGCGGCCACGCATCTGAACAGCAACTGGGGCCGCGCGGTGGGCGAGCCTGTGGACGCCTTCAACGGCGTCGCCGTGTATTACAACGGCGGCGTGCAGAACGTGGAAGGGCGCAATCTGGCGCCGGACGGCTACAATCTGGGCCTGCGCTATCAGTGCGTGGAGTTCGTCAAACGCTATTACTATCAGCGTTTTGGCCACAAGATGCCGCAAGACAAGGGCCATGCCCGGGATTTCTTCCAGTCCCGTCTGGACAACGGCGCGCTCAATCCCGAGCGCGGCCTGCTGCAATACCGCAACGGCGGCGGCGACGCGCCGCGGGCGGAAGACCTGATCGTGTTCGCGCCCTGGACCTTCAACCGTTACGGCCACGTCGCCATCGTCAGCCGGACCGGGCCGGATTTCATCGAGATCATCCAGCAGAACCCCGGCCCGTTCGGCGAGGCCCGCGAGCGGCTGCCCTTGCTCATGGAGCAGGGCGTCCCGCGGGTGGACCATCCGCGGGCGCTGGGTTGGCTGCGCCGCGCGCCGCAGGCCTCGGCGCCGGCGGAGGACGGCCTGGAGCCGGCGGGCGAGGCCTGAGAGCCTGTTCAAGGTCCGCTGCGCTTCAGCGGGATTTAGACAAGGCGCTCACCGTGGGGCGTTCACGATGCGCGGCGGATCGTGAACCGGGCCGGGCGCGCCTACTTCATCTTCCAGCTGGTGGCTTTCAGCACCGCGGCGTCGGCGTCTTTCAGATCGGTCTCGCCCTGGCTCAGCAGGCCGCTCCATTGTTTGACGCGATTCTTGCCATTGGGCGGCTGGTTGTATTCATTCGTGTCCACCACCTTGCTGCGCTCGGCGTGGAAACGGTTCATGAAGGTTTTTTCGTCGCCGCTGCCGCCGGAACGGGACAGCAGTCCCTGCAGCGTGTCGGAGCCGCCGCTGGCGCCCTGGTTCAGCGCGGTGTCCACGAAGGAGCCTATCGTCAGCGCGCTGCCGAAACCGCGCTGGCGCGCCTGTTGCACGCTGTATTGGATGTAGACCTTGTAAAAGGTCTGCCACATCGCTTCGCGCCAGGCGGCGTTGTTTTGCAGCGCGGCTATCTTGCCGCAGAACACCTTCTCGCTGTCGCTGATCTTGAGCACCGGCCCTTGCATGCCGCCGCGCACCCCGGCGCGCGCCAGTCCGCCGGCAATAGAGGGATTGCCGGCGCCGCTGGCGGCGTCGAACTCCTTGAACAGCGTCGGGCCGTCCGGCCCCTGATCGCGCGGGCCGCCGGTGGTGGCGCCGAAAATGCCGATGGTGAAGCCGCGTTCGTCGTCGATGTCCTCGCAATAGCCGTAAAACTTGGGCCAATCCAGCGAGTCTTGCTCCGGCTTGTTCACCAACTTCATGATGTTGTTCCACTGCTCGCCGTCCAGCCCGGTGTTGGCTTTCAGGAATTTCAGCGTGCTGGGGGAGAAGTTGGCGTCCGGATTGGCCGCTTTGGCCTTGCCGGGCAGCGCGCAGCGCGCGCCGGCGGTCCAGGGCTGGCCGATTTCCGCCGCGCCGCTGCTGGCGTCCGGCGTGTTGCCCTGGG
Source organism: Chromobacterium sp. HL1 (assembly GCF_057418835.1). Lineage (NCBI taxonomy): Bacteria > Pseudomonadati > Pseudomonadota > Betaproteobacteria > Neisseriales > Chromobacteriaceae > Chromobacterium > Chromobacterium sp. HL1. The sequence continues at coordinate 2,680,805 of NZ_CP162399.1, read as the reverse complement.
TCCAGTAAACGGCGGTGAAGTTGACGCCGTGATGGCTGGCCACGCTGCCGGCCGGATAGGGCGTGGCGGCCTTCCACGGCGCGGCGCAGACCGCCAGCCGCGCCGCCAGCCTAGGAGCGCTGCCGGCGGGGGAGGCTTGCGCCCAGGATGCGCCGGCGCAGGCCAGCCAGCCGGCGCCGGCCAGGGCCAGCATCGAAAGTGTGCGTTTCAAAACGTTCTCCGGTAGACAGAGGTAGGGCGGCGCGAGCCGGGAAAACGCACAAAATGCCATACGGATTTTATTGGCGAAAGAGGGGGGGACTGGCAAATGGAACGGGCGGCGCGGATGCGCGCAAGTAGATGGGCCTCCTGTCGGCGTTTCAGCGTTGGAAGAGGGAAGTAGCGCCGCGCGCAGCAAGCGCATTCTATGCGGATTGGCGCGCGGAAAATTCAGGCGATGAGGTTTGGAGCGGGCGCTACTCCAGCCGCGTCACGTCGCTGCCCTTGTCCAGCGCAGGGTAGGCCAGCGCCAGGTAGTCTTGCGCAAAGCCGGCCAGGGCCTCGGCGGACGGCAGCGCGTATTCCCCGCTATTGGGATCGAAAAACCGGAATGTCCGCGCGGCATGATCCACCCTGGCCGCCAAGGCGTGGCCGACGCCTTGGGCGGGGCGGATGCCGATGTTGTACAGGCCGTCGCGCTCCAGCGCGATCTTGAAGCCCGGGCTTTCGCTGTGGCCGCGAGGGCTCAAGCCATAGATGGCGAAATAGTCGGCGATGGCGTCTACGCTTCGCCACACATAGCTGTTGACCGCCAGTTCCATCACCTCGTCCCGCCCGCCCTCGGTTTCGATGTCGCGGAAAAAGGCCTCGGCCTCGTTTGGCCAGCTGCGCTGGCTGGCCAACCATTTGACGACCAGCGGGAAGCAAACGCCTTGTTCGCCTATCGTCGACCCCTGGATGAACGCGGTTTGCCGGAAAGCGCGCGCCTGCTCGCCGCCATGCGCCCGCGCGCATTGGGTCCAGGCGTCCTCCGATGCGCGCGCCAGCGCGGCGAGCAGGCTTTTGACCTTGCCGGGTTTGGGCGCGGAGCTGAGATCGACCTTGCCCAGTTTTCTTTCCGCGACGGCGATCTGTTTCGGCCGGCCGCAGGCCCGGATGCCGGACAATAATTCGGCGTAGCTTGCCGGCGGACGCTCGAAAGCCACGCCCACCATCTTGAAGCGGCGCAGCAGCGCCGGCGGCATGGCTTGCGGGAGCGGGGCGTCCGCCTTGGCCTCAGGCTGGACGAGGCGTTGCTTGGCCCGCGTCACCACGCAGGCGCTGCGCAGCAGGCCCAGTTCTTCTCGAATCAGGCGGACTCGCTGTTGCATCAGGCTGCGCAGCAGCAGGCAGGAGCTCCTGTCCCCAGCCGGCGGCGGAGCGTTGCGGGGCGCGACGACGGGCGGGCTCAGGCGCAATAAAGCGGACAGCTTGAGCGGGCCGGAGCCGACGACGGCTCCCCGGGCGCGGAGAAAGTCCCTGGCGCGCCGGGTTTGTTCCGGGTGCAGCAGATAGCTGCGGCCGGTGTACAGCACCAGCATGCCGTCTTTGCGCATGCCGACGCGGCTGTGTTCCTTGTGGTCTTGCAGGCGTGACAGGTCGTACTGCTGCGCCCGCAGTTGGATGGCGGTTGGAATGGTGCTCATGGCGGTTTTCCCGGCGAGGTGCTGATTTGGAGCGGCGGCGTCTCGGCGCGCCGTCCGAAGCGGACGGCGACGGACGCCCTGGGGAGCGAACCCAGGTTTGCCGCATGGTTATTTTATTGGGGCGCAGTGTGAAGGCTGAGCGGCGGGGAAGACTTTCAGAAAACGATTTCGGCCGCGGGCCGATGGACGGTTGGTTCAAGTGTAAGAAAAAGCCCTTGATCCGCGACCCATTTATCAGCCTTGGCCTTGAGCGGCGCCGATTCGCCTTGCCGTGTTTCGGCTCCGCACGCTTGATTCAGAGCGCGCCCGGCCATTCACAAGGAAAAACCAGGGCTGTTATCATGCCCGCCGCCGCTGCATTGCGCGTGTCGATTGGAAAAATATTGGGAATCAGAATGTTGAAAGTCATTGCCTGCGTTTTTATCTTGTTGTCCTCCATGGCCAGCGCCTCCAGCTGGGATTTCACCTACTTCAACCCCAGCGAGGGCGGCTTGTTGATCGATACCGACAGCATTGCGCAATCGCCGCACGGCACCGTCAAGTTCTGGACGCTGTGCGCGCCCAGATTCGAGGCGGACAAGCCGATGACGGCTTACGCCTACAGCCAGTCCCTGTACGAGATCCATTGCCGGCAACGCCTGATCATGATGCCGATGACGGTGGCTTTCGATGTGAACGGCGAATCGCGGGAAACCGAGTTCGAGCACGCCAAGATGGAGGACATCCAGCCGGACACGCAGGAGGATTTTCTGTGGACCTATATCTGCAAGCCGGAAAAGCGGCCGGACATGGCGGTGGCGATGCGGCAGGGCATTCAGGGCTTCTTGCGGGAGCAGAGGCGTTACGCCAGCGAGCATCTGGCGTTTCATCGGGATAAGAGCCGCTGATCGCGGCGGCCCGGAACGCGGCCGCCTACGGCAAGCGCCCTGCCTCGGCAGGGCTTTTTTGCGCGCCTTGACCGGCGGCGTGATCGTTTTAAGCAAGCTTGCGGGCTCGCGCTTGGGCATGCTGCGGCACATTGAAAACCCATTGACCGCGCCGCGGATCGCGCACAGGAGCTTACGCCATGCCGATGACTTGCAAACTCGTACCCGGAAAACTGCTGGTTCCCAGGCACTGCGCCCGGCGCGAGGAGGCGCGCTTGGCGGAGGCGTCCAGGCTGATCATGCGGCTGCGGCAATTGCGGCACGAGCCTTCCACGCTGTCGCGCTCGGACTCCGTCGCCTCGCTTGGCTTCGACAAAAAAGCGCTGTTCGCGCTGGCGCTGAAAAACCAGGCGGTGCAGGCCAAGACGCCGGCCGCGGCCGCCGGGGAGGGCAAGAGCCTGGGGCATATCCAGCGCCTGGTGGTGATAGGCGACAGCCTGTCGGACTCCGAAGGCCGCATGCTCAGCAAAACCCTGGGGGTGATGCCGTCCTCGCGCCAGTACTACGAAGGGCGTTTCACCAATGGCTTCGCCTGGCCGGACTTCCTGGCGTCCAGGGCTTTTCTGGGCAAGCCGGTGGTCAATTACGCCGAGGGCGGCGCGGTGGCCGGCAAGTACTCCAAGTGGAACCCGGCCTTCATGTTCATCTCCCATATGGAGCGCCAGATCAATAAGCACCACTTCCAGCCGGGCGATATGGCGGTGCTGGCCCTGGGGTCCAACGACTACATGACTTTCGGCAAGACCGATGTGGACAAGGTGATCCGCACCTACGAGCGGCAGATCGACAAGCTGGTGGCCAAGGGGGTCAAGGACATCCTGGTGGCCGGCGCGCCGGATCTGTCCAAAACCGTGAACGCGCGCAAACAGCCGCCGGCGGAGGCCGAAAAGCTGCACGACTTGTCTCAGCGGCATAACCGGCAGCTGAGCCAGGCGGTGGAGGCGTTGCAAGCCCGCTACCGCGACGCCGGGGTGACCCTCCGTTTCTTCGATATCGGCGCCAAGCTGGATTACCTGATGGAGCTGGCGGAAACAGTGGATTACGACACTCTGCATAATAAGCACGAGGGCTATATCGACCTGCCGCGCGTGCTCGGCTTCGCCGGCGACGCGCGGCCGCTGGACAGCTCGCATCGCCACCTGTTCCACGACGAGGTGCACCCCAGTCAGGAGGTGCACCAGATCCTGGCCGCGCATATGACGGACTTCATCCGCGAGCAGTACGGGCGGCCGGCCGACGCGTCTTAGAGCCTGCTCAAAGTCTCGCGAGCAAGGGCGAGACAAGGCGAAAACGAGCGAAAAAGCGGAATGCACACGTGGTACATGAGCATTTTGAGCTCGTACTCACCGTGCAAGGCTTCACGACGCGCAGCAGACTTTGAACAGGCTCTTAGCCGCTGGCCAGCCGCGCCAGGTAGCGCAGCCCGCCGATGCCGGGAAGGAAGCAATACGCGCCGCCGCGGGTGGTGATCATCCGCGAGAAGCCCTGCAACACGGTGTTGTTCTTGCCCGAGCGGCCGGGCGCGGCCAGGGTGAAGCTGCTGTCCGCGGCGTCGTTGACGCCGAGGAAGACGTCTTCTCCGCTGATGTTGAACACCGCGTTGCCGGCGTCCGGATTGCCCGGTTCCGTGGCGGATTTGACGAAGTCGCTGAGCAGGTTCCACTGGCTGCTGAGAAATTCGAACTGATTGCTCAGGCTGGCGTTGATGAAGTAGCCGATCAGGCCGCGGGCCGCGGCCGAGGGGTGTTCGGGGTCGTAGGCCGGGCCGTAAGGCATGGCCCGGCGCACGATGCGGTGGTGGGCGCTGTCGGTGCCCACCACCGCGCCGTTGCGCGGATTGTTGCGGCGGATATGGGAGCCTATCGGACATTTCAGGCCCAGGGTGTCGTCTTGGGACGGCTGGGCATTGACGTAGTTGAAGTCGTTCAATTGACTGGTCGGCAGCGTGGCGCCGGCCTCGTCCGGCCGCAGCGTCAGCGGGTTGCCGTTGCGCCAGCGTCCGCATACCTTGGCCGCCAGCAGTTCGGGATCGATGCCGGCCTTGGCCGCGTATTCGCTCAGGAACGCGTCGAAAGCGGCCACGTCCTGTTCCAGGATGCGGAAAGCGGCATAGCTGCTGTTGCGGCTGAGTTCGGGCGGTTGCACCGAGTACACGCCCTTGCCCTCGTTGGTGTAGCCGAGCAGGAATTCCCCGGTGGCGATGACGGCCTGATCGTCCGGTTCCGGGCGCTTGCGCGGCGGCGCGCCGGCGATGGTGGGCTGGGCGATGCTGTCGCGGTAACCGAAGTGCACCTGATTGTCAGGCAGCGCCTGGGCGTCATGGGCGGATAGTTCGCTGACGGCGCCGGCGAAGGCCTGACGCAGCCGCGCGCTGAGGCTTTCCAGCAGCGCCGGGTCCTTGGCCACCCACAAGCTGAGCACGATGTGCACCTGCTCGCCATTGGCCAGGCCGCCTATCCATTTTTCAGGCGCGCTGGCGCCGATGTCGCCAACGAGGCTGGCGGTGTCGCCATCGGTGGCGCCGCGTTGGAAGGTCGATTCGAAACTGGCCAGCTGCTCGGCGCCGACGCCCAGCATGCGCAGCCCGGGACAGGTGAAGCCTATGTTCAGGAAGCCGTTCGGTTTTTGCAGCCAGCGCTTGGCGCTGGTGATGCTCGGCAGGCCGTCCCGGCCCTCCACCAGTTTCAGGATCAGCTCGCCGGCGGCGGCCTTGTCGCTAACGCTCAGAATGAAATGCCGGGCCAGGTCCACGCGGTAGCCGCGCAGAATCGTGCCTTGGATGTCGTCGTACGGGAGGTCGGGGCTGTTCATGGCATGCCTTTCAGCAATGGGACGGGTGTAAGAGGCTGTTCAAAGTCCGCTGCGCTTCGTGAAGAGCCGCTCGGCGAGTACCCGCTCAAGCTGCTCATGTACCACGCGTACATTCCGCTTTTTCGCTCGTTTTCGCCTTGACTCGCGCTTGCTCGCGAGACTTTGAACAGGCTCTAAGGCGCAAGCGGGCGGGCCGCCTGCGCCTGGCGGGCGCGCTTCAGTCCAGCGCGGCGAGTATGGTCTGCACCGTGTACGGATAGGCCTGGTACAAGCCGTTGTCGTCCTTGCCGCCGCCGCCGTTGTTGGGAATATGCTGGGACGCGTCGTTCTGGGCGATGAAGGCCTGAAAGGCCGCCACATTATTGGCCACCGGGGTCAGCGCCTTGCCTCCCACCACGAATTGCAGCAGCGCGTCGAAGACGGTGCCCACCTGGGCGACGAAGTCGTTGATGTAGGCGTTGAAGCTGCCGTCGTATTCGGTGATCACCGCGATCACGTAGTTGTCGCTGCTTTTGCCGGTGGGCTGCAGATTGGCGGCGGAGCGGTCCAAGAGCAAGGTGCGCGCGTAATGGACGGTGCCGATCGAAGTCAGCGCTTGATGCAGGGTGGGTTCGTATTCCGCCAGAGTGGCGGCGATGGCTTCCAGGCTGGTGCCGGGAATGACCGGCATCAACAGGGTGAGCGGGCTGGCCATGGGGCTTCTCCCTAAGGGGTTTGGGAATTGAAGCCTAGCAGCGCGACCTTGACTGTCAATGCGATTTTATTCGTTTTGCAAATCAATAGCCGTGGCTTAGGTATTCGTACTAAGGGCTTGCCCGAGGGCCGCGCCCGGCGGGGGCGGGCGCGGCCGAACGCTCACTTGCGGTTGGTCAGGGACACGCCCGCCGCCGCCAGCGCGCCGCCCGCCAGCATGGACGCCAGAATGGGTTCGCCCAGCAGCCCCGCGGACAGCAGCACGCCGAAGGCGGGCACCAGATTGGTGAACACGGCGGCGCGCGAGGGGCCGATCTCCCGGATGCCCTGGTAATACCAGATGAAGCCCACCACGGTGCCTATGGCCCCCAGATAGAGCATGGACAGCCAGATCCGCCAGCCGAAGGAGGCCCAGGGAACGGAGCCGATCTCGCCGGCCGCGCCCAGGGACAGGAAGGCCAGGCCCCACAGCGTGGCGTAGGTGGTGGCCGCGATCGGGCTCAGGGTTTCCATCGCCTTGCGCGAGCCCAGCGTATAGGCCGCCCAGCTCAGCACCGCCAGGCTCATCAGGGCTTCGCCGGCGCCGAAGGACTGGCTGAAATCGTGGACCGTGCCGACGAGATCGCCGCGGGTGATGACCACCATGGCGCCCAGCAAGGCCACGGCGATGCCGGCCCAGCGGCGCAGGCCCAGACGCTCGCGGAAAATCAGGCTGGCGGCCAGCGCGGTCATGATGGGATTGAGGCTGACGAACAAGGCGGTGCGGCCGGCGGGAATGCGCGCCAGCGCGCCGAAGAAACAGGCGTTGTAGAGAAAAATGCCGGTAAAGCCCAGAAACGCGGTGACGGCGATCTGCGAGCGGTTCAGCCGCGGCAGCCCGCCTTCCAGCCGGCAAGCCACCAGCACCAGCAGCAGGGCGGCCACCAGGAAGCGGCCGAAGGCGGCGGTCATCAGCGGCATGGATTGCGCCAGCACTCTGCCGGCGATGAAGGTACCGCCCCAGAACAGTGCGGTCAGCGCCAGTTTCAGAGACAGGGCCGGCCTGAGCGCGGTTTGCGCGCGGGCGGGCTGCGCCGCGACGGCGAGGGTGCTTGAGTGATTCATGGTGGGCGCCGGGCGCACCGCCCGGCCTCCTGATGCTATGTGGGTGCGTATATACTATTGATTGTTTGAATTCATGGAAAAATGAGCATTTGCTCATGGGTGAACGAGACGGTCATGACCTTTACGCAGCTGGAAATCTTTGCGCTGGTGGCGGAGCTGGGCGGTTTCACCGCGGCGGCGGACAAACTGGGCATCAGCCAATCCGCGGTGTCGCACGCGATCAGGCAATTGGAGAAGGAATGGGGGCTGACCCTGCTGACGCGCGGCCAGGCCGGCATCGAGGCCACCGAGGCCGGCAACAGCCTGCTGCTGCGCGTGCGCGAGCTCTTGGGCGTGGCCGAGGCGATCCGTCAGGAGGCGTCGGCGGCGCGCGGCCTGAACCGCGGCGTGCTGCGCATCGGCTCCTTCGGCACCACCTCCTCGTTGCTGCTGTTGCCGCGCATCCTTGAGCAGTTCCGCGCCAGCTATCCGGAAATCGACGTGTTCGTGGAAGAGGGCGAGGACGACGAAGTGGCGCAATGGGTCAGCGAGCGCCGGGTGGACGTGGGCTTCGTGGTGCTGCCGGACGATCGTTTCGACACCTTGCCGCTGGTGGAGGACCAGTTCGTGGCCTTGATTCCGGCCGGCCATCCGCTGGCCGGCCAGCCGGCGGCGCGGCTGGCGGATTTGTGCGACATGCCCTTCATCATGACGCTGGCGGGCAATACCGCGCTGATTGAGAGATTGTTTGAAACCGCCGGCCTGCGGCCCATGGTCAAGCACCGCTACGCCCAGATTCTCACCATCGTCAAAATGGTGGAGAACGGCGCCGGGGTGTCCATCGTCGCCGATCTCGCGGTGCCGGCGCCCTTGCTGGCCTTATGCCCTGGCGTGGTGAAAAAGCCGCTGGCGCCCATGGTGCGGCGCGCGGTGGGCCTGGCAGTGCCCAGCCGGAAGCACGTCAGCCCGGCGGTGGCGGCTTTTCTGCATACCTGCAAAACCATGGCCAAGAGCCTGCGCGACGGTTCGCTGGGCGGTTTGTGAGCGGACGCGATGCGGACAGTCCACAAGCCTGTTCAAAATCTCGCGTGCCAGGGCGAGACAAGGCGGGAGCCGCTGAGAAAGCGGAATGCGCAGGCGGCGCATGAGCATGTTTAAGCGGCGCCCGCCGCGCCACGCGTCGCGAAGCGCGGCAGGCTGTGAACCGATTCTTAGGCCCGCGGCAGGTCAAACCGGGTTTGGCAGCGGCTCTCTATCAGCTGGCCGGCGCGCAGCACCGTGAGCTCGTCGAAAGGCCGGCCAATCACCTGTACGCCGAACGGCAGCCCCGCCCGGTCCAGGCCGGCCGGCACCGTCAGCGCCGGCAGGCCCAGCACATTGGCGGGCGTGCTCAGCCGTATATAGGCGGAGACCACGCTCTCCTCGACGCCGTCCGGCCAGACGAAGCTGTCCTGGCCGTGCAGCGGCGCGGTGTGCGGCACGGTGGGGACCAAGAGCAGGTCGATGCTGGCGAAGAGCCGGCGCCAGGCGGTTTGTAGCGCGATCCGCGCGGACTGGGCCTGGGCGTGTTCATTCTGCGGCACCAGCATGCAGGCTTCCAGCAGCGTCCTCACCTCGTCGCCGTACAGCTGCGGCGCGCGGCGCAGCGCGTCCCGGTGATAGGCGGCGGCTTCCGGCGCTATCAGGCCCCATTGGATGGGCAGGATGAAATCGGTCAGCGGGATCTCGACCTCCACCAGCGTCGCGCCGGCGGCGGCGAGTTCGGCCTGCTGATCCTGGAGCGCGGCCTGGATGTCCGGCGCGATATGCTCGCAGAAATAATTGCCGGCCACGCCGACGCGCAGCCCCTCCACCCCCTGGCCCAGGCCCTGGCGGTAGCTGTCGGCCGATGGCGGCCGTCGCGTCGCGATGGCGTCCAATAAGGCCGCGGCGTCCGCCACGGTGCGGGTGATGGGGCCGACATGGTCCAGCGAGCCGGACAGCGGCACCACGCCTTGGCGGGACACCAGTTCGTAAGTGGGCTTCAGGCCCACCAGCCCGCACAAGGCGGCCGGCACCCGGATGGAGCCGCCGGTGTCGGTGCCCAGCGCCGCCAGCGCGCCGCCATAAGCCACCGCGGCGGCGGAACCGCCGCTGGAGCCGCCGGGGGAACGCTCCGGCGCCCAGGGATTGTTGGTTTGCGGCGTGGTCAGGCCAAAGGCGAATTCATGGGTATGGGTCTTGCCGGTCAAGATCATGCCCGCCTGTTTGAGCCGGGCGGCCACCTCGCTGTCGGCGGCGGCGAGGTGATGCCGGCGCACTTGCGAACTGGCGGTGGTGGGCAGGCCGGCCGCGTCTATCAGGTCTTTCAGCGCGTAGGGGATGCCGTGCAAGACGCCGCGGTATTCCTTGCGGCGGATTTCCTGCTCGGCCCGCCGCGCGGCGTCCATGGCCTGATCCGCGGCGAGCGTGACATAGGCGGACAGCTGGTCTTCTTTCTCTTGCGCCCGCTCCAGCACCGAGCGGGTCAGCTCCACCGGCGACAACTGGCCGTCCGCTATCTGCCGGGCGGTGTCCACAATGCTCAATTGATAGGCTTGCACGGGGTTTACCTCCAGTCCGGGTCGAAGGGGGGCGCTGAGCGCGCGTCGGCCGGGCTCAGCCGGTCCAGCTTGGCGATTTCCGCGCGGATGAAGGCCAGGGTGGCGGCGACGGCCTCCAGGCGATCGGGGGCGAGCTTGAGGCCGGCGGCTAGGGCCAGGGCGGCGACGGCCTCCGGCGAGAGGGTGGGAAGGGCCATGAGGAGCTCCTAGGTTGGGGGCCTGTGCAAGGCCTGGCGCAAGGCATTGAGATTAAGGATTAGAGCAGCTTGTCGTCGGCGTTTCAAAGCCGCGTGGACGGGGACGCCCCACGGAGGCGGCGGATCGTTAAGCGGCGCCTCAGAGGAAGGTCCAGCCGAAGCCGCCGTCCCGGCGCGTCACCCGGCCGGCGGAGCTGTCGGCGAAGTGGGCGCTGAACACCAGGGCGCGGCGCTCGGCGGCGAAGTCCAGCAGCCAGCGCCGGGATGCCCGCGCCGCGTCCTGCTCCCGGCAGAACACCGAATTCCATTCCGGCCGGTACACCTGCATCGGCGTATGCATCACATCGCCGCAGAACAGCGCCGTCTCGCCGCGCGAACTCAGCGAAATCGACATATGGCCGGCGCAATGGCCGGGCGTGGGGTGGAAGCGGAAACCGTCCTGGTAGTCGCCGCCGTCCAGGCCGATCACGCGCGCCTGACCGGAGGCGATCACCGGCGCCACGCTGTCGTCGAACACCATGCGCCGGCTGTCCGCTTCCGGCGTGGCGAAGAAATCCAGATCGCCTTGCGGCAAAGCATAGAGGGCCTTGGGGAAGGTGGGCGTCCACTGGCCGTTGATCAGCCGCGTGTTCCAGCCCACATGGTCCGCGTGCAAATGGGTCAGCAACACGTGGTCGACGTCCGCGGGCTGGATGCCCGTGCGGGCCAGGCGTTCCAGAAAGGGCGTTTGCAGCCGGTGGAACAGCGGGTTGAACGCGCGTTCCTTGTCATTGCCGACGCCGGTGTCGATCAGGAAAACCTGGCCGGCCCATTCCACCGCCCAGCTGTGCACGCTCAGGGTGAGGCGCGCGCCGTCGGCGTCCAGCAGACCGCGCAAGCCCGGCTCTTGCGCCAGCAGCGTCTCGTTCCAATCGCGGTAGAGGAAGGACGGGGCCAGGCCGCGCAGCAGGGTGTCCGTCACGCGGGTGATCTTGGCGTCGCCAAGTTGATAAGTGGGGCTGATGGTGTCCATTTGGGTCTCTGCGGCTAGGGTGCGCGCCGGTGCGGCCGGCGGCTTGACCGTCACTATCGCGGAAATTACCCATGCTTTCCAATGCCGAATTATTAATTCATGATAACTTAAAAGCATAGCCAAGCCGAAAGACCCCGCATGGAATTGCGCCATCTTCGTTACTTCATCGCCGTGGCCGAGCACCAAAGCGTGCGCCTGGCCTCCGAGCATCTGCACATCACCCAGCCGGCGGTGTCGCGGCAGATCCAGGACCTGGAACAAGAGCTGGGCCTGCCGCTGTTTGAGCGTTCGCCGCGCGGCCTCAAGCTGACCGCGGCCGGCGCAAGCTATTTGCGCGAGGTGCGCAAAGCGATGGCCGCGCTGGACGACGCGGCCGAGAGCGCGCGGCGCGTGGCCGCCGGACTTTTGGGCCGGCTGCGGCTGGGCTGCGTGGAGAACGCCGGTTGGGACGGCCTGGTGCCCCAGGCTTTCAGCCGCTTCCAGGCGGAGGCGCCGGAGGTGGCGCTGGAGCTGAGCGTGCTGAACACGCCGCAGCAATTGAGCGCGCTGGAGGAGGGCGCGCTGGACGGCGGCTTCATCTACCAATACGAAGACTTGCCGGAAAGCCTGGCCGGCCTGCCCTTGCTGGAGCACGACGTGGTGCTGGCGCTGCCGCGCTGCTGGGACACCGGCCACGACGAGAACCGCCCCATCGCGCTGCGCAGCCTGGCGGACCGGCCCTTCGTCACCATGCCGCGCGAGGCCTATCCCGGCTATTACGACCGCCTGATCAGCGCTTGCCGGCAACTGGGCGTGCGTCTTAGGGTGGCGCAGGAGGCCGGCACCGAAACGGCGATCTTGTCGCTGGTCTGCGCCGGCATCGGCGCCGCCATCGTCAACTCCGCCAATCTGGGCCGGCCGCCGGCCCAGGCGCGCTTCTTCCGGCTGCGGGATTTGTCCTTGCCGATGCCGCTGAGCTTCGTCAGCCGCAAGGACGCGGCCAACCCGGCGCTGAAGCGCTTTCTGGCCGCGCTGCCGGGCGCTTGAGACCACCGGCTCAGCGTTGCGCCGCCCAGCGTCGATAGCGGCGGGCGCGGCAGGCGGCGGCCAGCTGCTGCTGGATCAGCGCCCGCAGCGGCGACACCTGGGGCTTGGGCGTCTTGCCCTGGCTGAGCCGGCGCAGCTGAAACTTCACCGCGGCCATATTGGCGAGCGCCGCCAGCGGCTTGTTGCGCCAGGCGATGGGCGGCAGCGCCGGAGCGGTGTCCTTGCCCTGGCGCCAGTCGCTGGGAAGCCTGGGGTCCAGGGCCAGCGCGGTGGCGATGCCCGCCATGGCCACGCCGCTGGCCACCACCTGTTCGGCCACCGGCCGGCGGCGGATGCCGCCGGTGACCATCACCGGCATGGCGGCCACGGTTTGGAGCGCTTGGGCGAACGTCAGGAAATAGGCCTCGCGGGCCAGGGTGCGCCCGTCGCGGGCCTCGCCCTGCATCGCCGGCGCTTCGTAACTGCCGCCGGAAAGCTCGACCAGATCCACCGCCAGCTCATTGAGCCAGAGCACCACCTGGCGGGCGTCGTCGGCGCTGAAGCCGCCGCGCTGGAAATCGGCGGAATTGAGCTTGACCGCCACGGCGAAGCCCGGGGACACCTCCGCGCGCACCGCTTTGACGATCTCCAGCAACAGGCGGGCCCGGTTTTCCAGCGGGCCGCCCCAGGCGTCCGTTCTTTGGTTGGACAGCGGGGACAGGAACTGGCTGAGCAGATAGCCGTGGGCCGCGTGGATTTCCACGCCGTCGAAACCGGCCTGCTCGGCGAGGCCCGCGCTGCGGGCGAAGCGCCGTATCACATCGGCGATCCCCTGCGGCGTCATCGCCTGCGGCAGGGCGAAATGCCTGGACATCTTGCCCAGGTCCAGCGGCACCGCGGACGGCGCCCAGGTGGCCTGGCCCAGATTGGCCGGCATCTGACGGCCGGGATGGTTGATCTGCAACCAGAACTGCGCGCCGCGGGAGCGGCCGATCCGGGCCCAGCGCCGGAAGCGCTCCATCTGGCGCTCGTCTTCCAGCACCACGCCGCCCGGCCCGGTCATCGCGCGGCCGTCCACCATCACGTTGCCGCTGATCAGCAGGCCGGCGCCGCCGTCCGCCCAGGCCTGGTAGAGCCTCATCAAGGCATCGGACGGGGCCTGGTCCGCGTCCGCCATGTTTTCTTCCATCGCCGCCTTGGCGATGCGGTTGGGCAGGCTGGAACCGTTGGGAAGGGTCAAGGGGCTGAATAGGGTCATGAGCGCGCGCTCCGGGTTTGATCTTGGCTCAACCATAGGTTTAAAGTTAACTTTAATGTCAAGCCCCGATCGAGAACGCGGATGAAAATTGGAGAATTGGCGAAGCGCTGCGGCATGACCGCCTCCCGCATTCGCTTTTATGAAGCCAGCGGCCTGATCCGGGCGGTGGCGCGCGGGGCCAACGGCTACCGCGATTACGGCCCGGAAGCGCTGTGGATATTGGACATCATCGCCAGCGCCCAGAGCGCCGGGTTTTCCCTGGAGGAGATTCGCCGTCTGCTGCCGACGGAGCCTAAGGCCTGGCAGCATGAGGACCTGCTGGCGGGGCTCATGCGCAAAGTGGCCGAGATCGAACGCTTGCAGCAGCGGCTGGAGCAGAACAAGGCTCAGTTGCGGCGGGTGATCGCCAGCATGGAGAACGGGCCGGAAGGGCTGGCCTGCGACGAGCGGGCCCAATGGGTGTTGAACCGCCTGCGCGACGAGGACGGCGCGGCGGGCGGAGCGCCGGGAAGCGGGCAAGGCCCGCTCCCGGAAAAGTCGTAAACGGGCGCTTAGGCTCAGGTGAAATGCCTTGACCCTCAAGCGGACTTGAAGCTTAAGGTGGCGCAGGCCCGCCGCCGGAAACGGCCGATGCAAACCGTATTCAAACCCCAGCGGCGCTTTGATGAGGAGATGCCGTCATGAGCAAGCGCATTCTGCATGTGGTGAGCAATGTCGCTCACTACGCCGATCCGTCCGAAGCCACCGGTTTGTGGCTGTCTGAATTGAGCCACGCTTACGAGGTGTTCGCCGCGCAAGGCTGGGAGCAGCAGTTGATCAGCCCGCTGGGCGGCGCCTCTCCCTTGGAGCCGCGCTCGCTGAAATGGCCGAACGCCGACGCCTCGGCGCGGGCCTGGCTGGCCAGCGCCGATAAGCGGGCCTTGCTGGCGGATACCGCCAAGCCGGAAGACATCGCCCCGGCGGCGTTCGACGCGATCTATTTCACCGGCGGCCACGCGGTGATGTGGGATTTTCCGGAGCACGCCGGCTTGCAGCGGCTCGCCCGCGAGATCTATGAGCAGGGCGGCGTCGTTTCCTCGGTGTGCCACGGTTATTGCGGCCTGCTGAATATCCGCTTGTCCGACGGCGCGCTGCTGGTGGCCGGCCGTCGGCTGACCGGCTTTTCCTGGCGGGAGGAAGTGTTGGCCGGCGTGGCCGGCAAAGTGCCCTACAACGCCGAGGAGGAAATGAGGCGGCGCGGCGCCCGCTATGAAAAAGCCTGGCTGCCGTTCATGCCCAAGGTGGTGGTGGACGGCCGGCTGGTGACCGGGCAAAACCCGCAGTCGGCCAAGGCCACCGCCAAGCGAGTGGCCGCCTTGCTGTCGCGCTGAGGCCGGGAGCGCCGGCCTCGCGCGGCCGCGTCAAGCGCCTAGGCCGGCCAGCTCCCCGACGGCGACGCCCAGCGCTTCTTCAAAAGCCTGGAACAGCGCGTCCGCCGCGGCCTCGCCGCAATAAGCGGGATCGCCGCTCAGCCGGAATTCGGCGATGTCCGAGCCTTCATCCAGATGGACGGCGATATTGACGGGGTAGTGGAAGCGATCCACGCCGTCCCAGTCCCGCAAATCCGCCGTTTTCGAATCCCGCGCCCGGAAATTCGTGAAGTTGAAGGTGTAAAGAAACTCCCGGCCGGGGCTGCGCGCATCGAAAATCGCGCTGAGCGGGTAGAGCGCGTATTTCTCCTGCAGCAGCAGGCGCTGGTGGATGGCCTCAGCCGTTTCCAGCGGGCACGCCAAGGCCTGAAACGACAGCGGCTGCAAATTCCAGAACAGGCCCACCGCGTCCAGCGGATCGCTCAGTTCCGGCACCCGGCCGTTGACCACCATTCCGATCAAGACCTGGGGGTCCCGGGTCGCGCGCGCGATCGCTTGCCCGGCGGCGGCCAAATACAAGGATCGCGTCTGGATGCGCCGCGCGCGCGCGCAGTGGCCGACGCGGGCCACCAGCCGGGGCGCGATGCGTTTTTTGTGCTCCGTCATTCCGGCCGGCGGCGTTCTCCGTCGCTCAAGCGTCTGCGCGCCGGCAAACGGCGCTCGCCGCCAGTATTCAATCGCCGCCGGGTCCAGGGCCATGCGCTGCTGGAGGGCGACGTATTCGGAAAACACGTCCGCGCGCGCCGGCGGCGCGACGGCGTCATGGCGCTGATAGCGCTGGAATACCGCGTCGAAAAAGCGTTGCTGCCCCCAGCCGTCGTCTATCGCGTGGTGGATGCTCAGGAAAACGACGCAGCGGCTGTCCTCGGTTTGGAAGAAGCGCAGCCGCGCCGTTTCGCTTGCCGCCTCGAAGGGCGCGAATGGCGCGTGGAGATCGGCGCGCGCGTATTCGGCAATCCGCGCCCGCCGCCGGGCAGGGGCGTCGCGCCGGAGGTCGACGGCGTCCAGGCGCACCCGTTCCCTGCCCGCGTCGGTGCGGAGAATCGCGTCGCCGTCGCGGACGAAGAGCGTGCGGAAAACGGGATGCCGGGAAAACTCCAAGCGGAAGGCCTCCATGAGCCGTCCGATGTCGAGCGCCGCGTCCACGCAGTCAAACCACTGCTGCACGTGATAGACGCCAAGCCCTGCCGGGGCCGCTTGATAGTGCTCCAGCATCAGGCGCTGCATGTCGGACGCGGCGTTCGCGCGTTTCGCCCGCGTCGGCGGCAAGCCGGTTTCGCCCCGCAGGCTGCGGTCGTTCAGGTCCCGGACATTGGGCGAGTGAAACACGTCTTCCACCGTGGCGGCCCAGCCGGCGCGATTCAGCGCCATGATCAGTTCCACGGCGCGGATGGAGTCCCCGCCCAAGGCGAAGAAATCATCGTTAGGACCAAGACGTTCCACGCCGAGCACCCGGCGCCAGATCGCCGTCATGTCGGCTTCATCGGCCGAGGCCGGCGCGTCCGGCGGGCGTTCGTCGCTCAGGGCCCGCGCCATGTGCGGCAAACGGCTGCGATCGATCTTGCCGTGAGCGGTCAGCGGCAGGCTGTCGATGCAATGAAAGTGGTGCGGCATCATGAAGCCGGGCAGTTTTTCCGCCAGCGCCTGGCGGAGTTCCCGCAAGCTCATCGGCGCGGACGCAAAGCGGAGATAGGCCGACACCAGATCTCGCCCATCCTCGGACGAGGCCTGGACCACCGCGTTGGCGACGCCGTCCAGCTCGCAGAGCGCGGATTCGATCTCCGCCAGCGAAACCCGGAAACCGCGGATCTTCAGGTAGCCGCCCTTGCGTGATTCGTAAACCAGCTCGCCGTGCGGATCGATCTTCGCCAGATCCTGGGTTTTATACATCCGCTGGCCTTCGCGGCCGGGGAAGGGGCAGGGAATGAAGGCCTCGGCGGTCAGGCCGGGCCGGCCGTGATAGCCGCGCGCCAGTCCCGGACCGGCGACATACAGCTCGCCGACCTCGCCGGCCGCCACCGGCTGCAAGTCCTCGTCGAGCAGGAACAGCGACAAGTCCGGCAAGGCCGAGCCGATGCCGGCGGACTTCCTATGCTTCGTCTCGTCGGCGTCGACCACGTGCAAGGTGACGTGCACGGTGGTCTCGGTGATGCCGTACATATTGACCAGCACCGGGCCCTCGTCGCCCATGGTCTTGAACCAGGGCTTGAGCTGGGTCAGGTCCAGCCGCTCGCCGCCAAACACCACGAAGGCCAGTGATTCCAGGGCCTCGCGCTGTTCCGGATGCTCGCTCAGATACAGGGCCAGCTGATAGAAGAAGGACGGCGTCTGGTTGAGCACCGTCGCGCCATGCCGCCGCAAATACGCCAGCAGCGCGGAAGGGTCTCGAATGGTGGCCAGGTCCGGGACCAGCAAGGTTCCGCCATGCAAGAGCGCGCCGAAGATTTCCCAGACCGAAAAATCGAAGGCGTAGGAATGCAGCAAGGGCCAGACGTCCTCCGGCCCAAAGTCGTAATAAGGCTGGGACTCGGTAAACAGCCGCAGCACATTGCGCTGGGTGATCAGGCTGCCTTTGGGGCCTCCGGTCGAGCCCGAGGTATAGATGACGTAAGCCAGGTTGTCGCGATTCGGCGCGCCGCCGCCCACGGGCGTCTCGTCGCGCGATGGGGCAAAAGCGTCCAGATCAAGCTGCGGGATGTCCTTGGCGGACGCGGCGGCGGCCAGCCGTTCCCGCGATGCCGCATCCACGACGATGAGCTTGGGCCGGGCGTCGCCGACGAGGTAGTCCAGCCGCTCCGCCGGATACTCCGGGTCCAGCGGAAGGTAGGCGCCGCCGGCTTTCAGAATGGCCAGCATGGCGACGATCAGATCGGACGATCTGCGCACGGACAAGCCCACCAGGGTTTCGGCGGTCACGCCCATGGCGCGGAGGCGGCGGGCCAGGGCGTCCGCCCGCTGATCCAGTTGCCGGTAGCTGAGCGAAGCCGCCGCGCATTGCACGGCGATGCGGTCGGGAAAGCGCTGGACCGAGCGGGAGAAGGCCTCGGCAAGCGTTTGGCAGGCGCTGAGTTCTGTTGGATGAGTCATTGGTTTTGCATGTCCTGCCGGCTAGAGCGCTTTGCGCCCTCCGGCGGTTGGTCAGTTGTCGGCGCTTGACATGGGCTCAAGTCGCGTCCGCCGCCAAGCCGGCGTTCCCGGCGCCGGCCGGCTTGGGTTTTCTCAGCAGCTTGGGCGCGGCGCGCGGCACCTCCCCGGCGGCCGTCGCGCCGGCGGCCTGCCGCAGCGGCGCGTCGAAGCCCCGCACGCACTGGGACAGCAAGGCCGATAGTTCCGCGCCCATGGCTTCAATCGACGCCGGGTCGAACATATCGGTCGCGTACTCGATGCGGACGCAGCTGCGCGCCAGATTGAAGCCGAAGGCCAGGTCGAACTTGGCGATAGGGTTGCTGCCCGGCAGCAAGGCCACGGTCAGGCCGTCCTGCGTCCAGCCGTCGAAGTCTTGATCGACGGTGACCACCGCCTGGAAGACCGGGTGTTGGCCTGGAACGCGCTCCAGGCCAAGCCGATCGACGAGGGAGGAGAAGGGCACCCGGTAGCCGGCGTAGCTCGCCTGGGCGGTTTGGCGCACTTTTTCAATGATGTTGCGCGGGGTGTCGGCGGTCTCTATCCGCACCGGCATGGCGAGCAAATTGACGAAATTGCCTATGGTGTCCTCGATCGCGCCGTCGCCGCGTCCGCCATGGGGGAAGCCCAGGCAGACGTCGGCCTGATTGCCGCGCGCGGACAGATAGGCGGCGAGCAGGGCGGCGACGGCCATGAACGGCGAGGCGCCAAGCTGGGCGGCGCGCTGGATGTGCTCGCCCAGCAGCGCCTGGGGCAAGGCGCATTCCAGGAAGGCCCCGGCGTAGTCGCGTCGCAGCGGGCGCGGGCGGTCCGGCCTGAGATTGAGCGGGGCCGCGGTTCCCGCCAGGCGGTCTAGCCAGCGGCTCAGCGCCTTCTGGTAGTCGCGGCTGCGCTGCCAGGCCCGCTCCTCGGCGGCGGCCTCTCTCACCGTCATCGCGGGCCCCACGGCGGGCAAGGCGCCGCCTCGCAGCAGGGTACGCAGATCGCGCAGCCATATCTGCGCGGAATGGCCGTCAAACGCCATGTGGTGAAACACCATCAGCAACACCCAGTGATCGCGGTCGCGGCGCGCCAGGCAAAAGCGGAAGAGCCGGCCGGCGGCGAGGTCGAAGGGGGTCGAGCTGACATCCCGTTCCAGGCTGGCGAAGCCGGCGTCGCGGCGCTCCGGCGGCAGTTGGTTGAGATCCGCGGTTTCGAGTACGCGGGAGGGCGGCGCGCCGACGTCCTGCCGCAGGCCGGCCGGGGTTTCCACAAAGCGCGCGCGCAGGGCTTCATGGCGTTTCAGCAGCTGTTCCAGCGCCGCCTCCAGGCGGGCGGGGTCCAGCTGGCCGCGCATCTCCAGATGCAGCGGGACATTGTACAAGGCGCGGTCCGGGGCCAGTTTCTCAAAGAAATACAGGCTTTGCTGATTGCTGGACAGCTGGCCCAGCCGGGCGTCGGCCTGGGGCCGCGCCAACGCCGCGAGCGCGCCGGTGTCCCGCTCTTGTCCGCGGCTGGCGAGTTCTTGCTCATCAGCCGTCGGCAAGGCGTCCGGCCGGCGGGCGGGATCGGCCAGGCATTGCGCGGCGAAGCGGACCAGCCCGTTCAAGAGCCGCTGGGCGGCCGAGGCTTCGAACAAGGCGTCGGCGTACTCTAGCGTCAGCCAGACGCCGTCGTCGCGCTCGTCCAGCACAAAGCTCAAGTCGCGCTTCGCGCGTCCGGCATGCGCCGCCTGCTCGGTCAGCCGCAGGCCGGCGAGACGCCAGAGCGGGCGTTTTCGCACCCGCGCGGCGACTTGAAACCCTGGCGGCTCCAAGGCGGCGGAGGGTTCCAACGCCATGTTCCGGTTCTCCGCGCCCTGCGCGGCCTGCGTGCGGACCTGGTCCAGCATCTCCCGCAGAGTGGGCTTGGCGTCCAGGCGCAAGCGCAGCGGGAGCGGGGTTTCGAACAGGCCGATGATGTCATTGGCTTCCGCGTGGCGTCGCCCCGGGACGGACGCGTCGATGAGGATTTCATCCCGGCCGCTTTCCGCGCCCAGGAAAAGACCGAGCAAGGATGAGAAAACGACCAGCAAGGCGTCTCCCGTTTCCTGTTGAAGCCGGCGCAATTGTTGTTCCTGCTCGGAGGGGAGCTTGAGCGCCCATTGAGCGCCGTCCGTCGATATCGTGGCCGGCAACGGACCGTCCGCGCCCAATCGTGAAGGCCGGGGCGCGCCGGCGCGCCATGGTTCGCGCTGCCAATGGGCGAAGTCCGCGTAATCGAGCGCATTGGGCGCGAGCTCGACGTCGCCGCCGTTCAAGGCGGCGGCATAAGCCGTGTCCAGGTCTGTAGCCAGGATGCCGGCCGACCAGGCGTCAAAAACAGCCTGATGGAACACCATGACCAGGCTCGCCTCATCATCCGCCGGTTGAAAGAGAGCAAAGCGAAATAAAGGCCCCGTCGCCAGATCGAAGGGGCGGTCGATGACTTCCCGGACGGCCGCGGCCAGGCCGGCGCCGTCCCCGCTCGCCGGTTCCTGGCGCGTCGGCTGGAGCAGGGGGCCGGGCCAGGCGTGCCGCGTCGAGCAAAGCAGCTCGTCGCCGTCGAAGGCCATCGTCGTGCGCAAGGCCTCGTGTTTGGCCACGACCGCGGCCAGGGCCGTCTCCAATGCCGCGGCGTCCAGCGCGCCGCTTATCCGCAGCACGACGGGAAACGAGCATGAGGCGGCGTCCGGCGCCAGCGGATCCAGGTGGAACAGTCGTTCCTGTTGCAAGGACGCAAGCCAGCCGTAGCCGGCATCGAGTGAAAATTTCATAAGCGAATACCTTGGGTCGGCAATCAGTCGACAAGAGCAAGCCTTTATTCAGCCCCGCGCCCCAAGCCGGCGACGGCGTCCTGGAAGCTTTTACGGCGCGCGGCGGACATTGCACAGGCTCAGCAGCTGAAGCTGCTGCAGCCGTACAGCCGTTCCGCGCTCAGGCCCGCGGCGCGGCAGCGCTCGAGGAACTTGTTCGACTCGACGATCTGCTTGCTGTCGGCCGAATACTCCAGGCCGGTGACGAAGCGCATCCAGGGTTCTTGCCCCATCGCGTAGACGTAGATCTTCTTACAGTCGAACTCCTCGACGATGCTCCAGGCGTGCTCGCAGTCCGAGCCGGACAAGGTGCGGGATTCGTCGTCGCGCCGGCTGAGCGGGCTGCCGGTGTACGGGCCGTACAGCCAGCTGAGCGGCGCGCCGTCGCACTCCATGCCGATGAACAGCGTGTCCGCCTTGCCCAGACGCTCCACAATGCGGCGGTAGAGCGCGCGGTCCTTGCAGTCCGAGTCCGCCAGGAACAGGAAGCGGCGGTTTTTCAGCCGCAGGAACATGCCGTGCTTGCTTTCGATGTCCAGGTCGGCGTGCTCGCCGTAAAACGGCAGGCTGACGATTTCGCCGTCGTCGAAGCGCACGCTTTCCATCGGCTCGAGTTCGGACACGTTGCGGAAACCGAGCGCGCGCAGCGTGAGCTTCATCGACGGATCGGCCAGGCTGCGGCTGTTGTGGCGCGGCACCAGCAGGCGGCCGATGCGGCCGCGCAATTGCAGCAGCAGCTCCGGGCTGAAGTGGTCCTGATGGTTGTGGGTGATGAACACGTAGTCGATATGGTCGGGCAGATCGTCGAAAGTCAGCCGCTGCGGTTCGCCATCCCGGTCCCAGGTGACGAAGGGATCGATCAGGACCGAGGTGGACGCCGTTTGCAGCAAGACGCAGGCGTGGCCGAAATAACGGATGCGCACGTCGCCGCCGTGATACTCGGGCTGCTCGCGCTGTGGCGCTTCGGTGTCGAAGAAGCCGCGGAAGCGGGCTTCCTGCTCCGCCGGCACCTTCAGCGCCTGCTTCAGCTCCGCGTAAGGGACGGCGCGTATCCGGCTGGCGGCGAGCGCTTCGTGATGGGGGGCGGCGAAGGGCAGCGGGAGCACCAGCCTGGCGTCGCCGTCCAGCCGGGGCGTGTTCAGAAAGAAATGGCGCTGCTCGTCGCGTTCGGTGCTGAAAGCCAGCGCCTGCCGGTCCGCGTCCGCGGCGTCCGGATAGCTCAGCAAGGAGTCCAGCACGCGGAGGCCGGGGTGATGGTTGAGGTCGTAGCTGACTTCGACCAGGCCGGCCAGCGTGGGCGACAACTCGGCGTAGACCGCGTCCAGGCTGTGGCCGCTGGCGGTTTGCTGCAGCTGGCGATTGAGCTTTTGCAGGTCTTCGGCGAAGCGGAGCAGCGGCGCCGCGTCCTTCAGCGTGTCCTGCAGCAGGCGGCGCACCGCGGGCAGATCGCTGGCCGGCAGCTCCAGGAAGGGGCCGCCCAGCATCTGGGGGTTCTTGGAGGCGGCGATGTGCACATTGGGGTTGGCGATGAAGGAGCGCAGCAGCGGAATCTGGCGGAAGGCCAGATTGATCGCCTGCTGGACCGGCGACACCAGATGACTCCAGGCGTACCAGCGGTGGAACAGCGGTTCCAGTTTGACGCCGCTTTTCAGGTAGACGGCCGTGTCGGGATGGGGAGTGTTCATGCTTGCTCCAATGTCGTGGAAGAGGGAGGGAAAGGGCGCGAAGCCGGCGTGCCGGACGGAGCCGTCGCCTGGCTGAGTTCTGCGCGCGACGCGGCGTAGTCCGCGTAGTCGGCGTATGGCCGCGGCAGCGGCGTCCAATCGGGGGCGCCGCCGTCGGCGCGGGCGGCGTAAGCCTTGGCCAGCTCCCGCAGCAGCGGCGCGATCGGCGCGCCGGCGCCGCTGTCCGCGGCCTGGTGCAGCGCGGCGGGCAAGGCCAGGCCGTTGGCGGTCTTGATCGTTGCCCCTGTTTCGGCCGGCGCGTTCAGGACGGCGTGACGGCGGCCCAGCTCGCGCAAGGCCTGGCGCAAGGCCGGCAGCTCCAGCTCGCCGTCGCAGCGCAGCGAGACCGGCGCGCCGTCTTGCCGGCGGACGGTCAGCCAGAACGAGCGGCCGCCGGCCGCCGACGACGGTTCGTCCGGGCGGCCAAACGCCGGGCGTCGCGCCAATTCGGCGACGCTGGGGGCGAGGAAGAGCTGTTCCATCGACAGCTTGACGCCCAGCTTGCCGCGGATGAGGGCGGCCAGCCGCATCGCCAGCAGCGAGTCGCCGCCCAATTCGAAGAAGCCGGCGTCCAGATCCACGGCCGGCAGCCGCAGCGTCTCCGCGAACAAGGCCGCCAGCGTCTGTTCAAGCGGCGTGGCCGGCAAGCGTTGCGGCGCGGTCGCGAAGACCGGCGCCGGCAGCGCGCCGCGGTCCAGCTTGCCGTGGGCGTTCAAAGGCAGCGCGGGCAAGACCGTCACCGCGGCGGGCACCATGTAGTCGGGCAGGCCGGCGGCCAGCCCGGCGCGCAGCCGCGCGCCGTCCAGGCTGGCGCCGGCGCGCGGGACGGCGTAGGCGACCAGGCGCTTGCGGCCGTCGTCGTCGACAGGCAAGACCACGGCCTGGGCCACGCCGGTTTGCGAGCGCAGCGCGGCCTCGATCTCGCCCGGCTCGATGCGATAGCCGCGCAGCTTGATCTGCTGATCGAGCCGGCCCAGGAATTCCAGCTGGCCGTCCGCCAGGCGGCGCGCCTTGTCGCCGCTGCGGTAGAGCCGGCTGCCGGGCGCGCCGAAGGGATTGGCGACGAAACGCTCGGCGCTGAGCGCGGGGCGGTTAAGATAGCCGCGCGCCAGGCCGGCGCCGGCCACGTACAGCTCGCCGGCGACGCCGACGGGCACCGGCTGCAAGGCCTCGTCCAGCAGATAGACCTGGCTGTTGAGCACCGGCCGGCCTATGGGCGGCGCGCCGTCGGTCAGGCGGTCGCTCAGGGTGGCGCAGATGGTGGATTCAGTGGGGCCGTAGGCGTTGATCATCCGGCGGCCGCGCGCCCATTTGGCCACCACCTCGGCGGGGCAGGCGTCGGCGCCGACCAGCAAGGCGCCAGGCAGCAGATCCGGCGCCGGCTCCAGCATGGCCAGCAGCGCCGGCGGCAGCAGCGCGTGGCTGACGCGCGCGGCGCGCAGCGTGCCCGGCAGGCTATCGGCGTCCAGCTGCCTGGCGTTGGCGGGCACCAGGCAGGCGCCGCCGGCGAAGGCCATCAGCATTTCCAGCACCGAGGCGTCAAAGCCCGGCGAGGAGAATTGCAGCACGCGCGCGGACGCGTCCAGCGCGCAGCGCTCCTTCAGGTCTTGCGCCAGGCTGGCCAGTCCGGCGTGGCCGACCGCGACGCCTTTGGGCCGGCCGGTGGAGCCGGAGGTGTAGATCACGTAGGCCAGATCGTCCGCCGTCAACGGGCGCAGCCTTTCTTGCTGGCCGATGTCGCCGTCCGCGAAGCTATCGTCGGCCTCCGGCGCCATCACCGGCCCGGCGGTTTGCGGCAGGCTGGCGGCGGAGCCGGCGTCGCTCAGCACCAGGGCCGGGCGGGCGTCGTCCAGCATCAGCGCCAGCCGCTCCGCCGGGTAGTTGAGGTCCAGCGGCAGATAGGCGGCGCCGGCTTTCAGCGTCGCCAGTTGCGAGACGAGCAGCGCCGCCGATTTGGGCAGCGCCACCGCCACCAGCCGGCCGGGTCCGACGCCCGCGGCGATCAGCCGCCGGCCCAGCCGGTTGGCCCGGCGGTTGAGCTCGGCGTAGCTCAAGGTTTCACCGTCGCAGTCCAGCGCCGGCGCGTCCGGCGCGCGGCGGACTTGCCGCTCGAACAGCTCGCACAGCGGCAGCGGCGCGATGTCGCGGGCGCTGGCCTGGCCATCCAGCAGCAGGCGGCGCTCGTCCTCGTCCAGCAGGTCCAGACGGCGCACCGGGCCGTCGGGGCCGCCGGCCAGCTGCGCGAGCACGGCGGCGTAGCAGCGAGCGTAGCGCCGCAACGCGTCGGCGTCGTGGGCGTCGCGGTGGGCGGTCAGGCTGCCGGCGATGCGCGCGCCGTCGGGGCGGAAATTGATTTGCAGCGCGAAGCTGTTGTCCATCGCGCTGTCCTGCTGGCGCCAGTCGGCCAGCGCTTCCAGCGCCTGGAAATGCGTGTAATTGAAAATGGCCTCGCCGGCGTCGCGCAGGCCGGCGTCGCGCAGCATGGTGGCCAGCGGATAACGCCGGTGCGGCAGCAGCGCCCGTTCCGCGTCTATCACGCGGCTTATCAGCCGGGTCCAGGGTTCGCGCCGGATCTCCATGCGCAGCGGCACCGAGTTCAGGAACAGGCCCACCATATGCTCCGCGTCCGCGGTTTCCGGCCGGCCGTTGGTGACCAGCGCGGTGCAGGCGCCGCTTTTGCCCGTCAGCATGGCCAGCGCCGCCAGGTGGGCGGCCAGCAGCACCGATTTCAGCGGCGCGTTCAAGCGGCGCGCCAGCGCGGTCAGCGCCGTCGAAACCGGCTCGTCTATGGCGATGTCGGCGTGGATCTGCAGCGGGCCGTCGGCCGCCAAGGCGGTGTTTTCCTCCCGCGCGAGCAGCGCGGCGGCGGCTTCGTAACCGCGCAGCTGTTCCCGCCAGAAATCCCGGCTGGCCGGCGAGGTCATCGCCTCGCGTTCCAGCGCGATGTAGTCGCGGTAGCGGCTGGACAGCGCGGGCAGCCGGCAGGGCCGGCCGGCCAACTCGGCCTGGTAGAGCTGGGCGAGTTCGACGATGAAGACGGAGTCGCTCCAGCCGTCGAGGATGGCGTGGTGGATGCGCAGCGTCAGATGGAAGCGCCGTTCGCCCAGCCGGTGGGCGTGGGCGTGCAGCAGCGGCGCGGCCCCGGGATCGAAAGCTTGTTTGGACCAGGCGGCGATGAAGGCGGCCAGGGTGTCTTGCTGCGCGGCGGGCGGCAGCTGTCCGAGATCGCTCTCTGCCAGCGGAATGGCGGCCGTGGCCAATACCAGTTGCAAGGGTTCCTGGTAGCCGTCCAGCGCGAAGCGGGTGCGCAGCAACTCATGCCGCCGGCACAGCGCGTCCAGCGCGCGACGCAGCGCGGCGGCGTCGTAAGGCAGGGACACCGCCAGCCCGACGATGTTGTGGTATAGGGTCGAGCCGTCGCGGAAGGCGCTGTGGAACAGCATGCCCTGCTGCAATTGGCTGAGCGGGTAGGCGTCCACCGCGTCCGGCGGCAACCGCCGGCGGTCGGCGGGGTCCAGCAGCGAGAACGGTTCGGCCGGCGCGGCGGCGGCCGCCGCCTGTTCGGCATGGGCGGCCAGCAGCGCCACGTTGTGGTGTTCGAACAG
The DNA here is from genome assembly GCF_057418835.1 of Chromobacterium sp. HL1. NCBI lineage: Bacteria > Pseudomonadati > Pseudomonadota > Betaproteobacteria > Neisseriales > Chromobacteriaceae > Chromobacterium > Chromobacterium sp. HL1. The sequence goes on along the minus strand of NZ_CP162399.1, from coordinate 2,654,901 downwards.
GCTGGCCAGTTCGAAGGAGACGCCGGCTTTGAGCGCCAGGCCCTTCAGCCGCAAGGCCAGCAGCGAATCGCCGCCGAGGTTGAAGAAGCTGTCATCCAGGCCGACGCGCTCCAGGCCCAGGGTCTGGGCGAAGGCTTCGGCCAGTAGTTTTTCTTTTTCGGTGACCGGCTCGCGGTGCTCGGCCAGCGTCAGTTCCGGCGCCGGCAAGGCGCGGCGGTCCAGCTTGCCGTTGGGCGTCAGCGGCAGCGCGTCCAGCGCCACCCAGGCGGCGGGCACCATGTAGTCGGGCAGGCGGGCGGCCAGCGCGTCGCGCCAGCGCGCGACGTAGGCCTGGACGCCGGCGGCGGACACCGCGTAGGCGACCAGCCGGCGCTGCCCGGGCGCGTCCTCGCGGATCAGGACCACGGCCTGGGCGACGCCGGGCTGGTCCAGCAGCGCGGCTTCGATTTCGCCCAGCTCGATGCGCAGTCCGCGCAGCTTGACCTGATGGTCTAGGCGGCCCAGGTATTCCAGCGCGCCGTCCTCGCGGCGGACGACGCGGTCGCCGGTGCGGTACAGCCGTTGTCCGGCGGCGAAGGGGTGGGCGACGAAGCGCTCGGCGGTCAGGCCCGGACGGCGAAGATAGCCGCGGGCCAGGCCGACGCCGCCCAGGTACAGCTCGCCGGGGATGCCGGGCGGCAAGGGCCGCAGCATGGCGTCGAGCACGAAGAGCTGGGTGTTCCAGATGGGATGGCCGATGGGCACCGAGCGGCTGTCGCGCGTCGGATCGCAGGTCCAGGCGGTGACGTCGACGGCGGCCTCGGTGGGGCCGTAGAGATTATGCAGCGGGCAGGGCAGCGTCTGGGCGGCGCGTGTCAGCAGCGGCGCGGGCAAGGCTTCGCCGCTGCACAGCACGCGGCGCAGGCTGGCGCAGCCGGCGCTGGCGGGCTCCTGCAGGAAAGCGTCCAGCATGGAGGGGACGAAATGCAGGGTGGTGACGCCGCGGCGGCGGATCAGCTCGGCCAGATAGACGGGATCGCGATGGCCGTCGGGCCGGGCCAGCAGCAGCGAGGCGCCGGCGATCAGCGGCCAGAAGAACTCCCAGACCGAGACGTCGAAGCTGGACGGGGTTTTTTGCAGCACCACGTCGTCGTCGGCCAGCGGGTAGGCGTGCTGCATCCACAGCAGGCGGTTGACGATGGCGCGATGGCTGTTGACGGCGCCCTTGGGGCGGCCGGTGGAACCGGAGGTGTAGATGACGTAGGCCGGATGCCTGTCGTCGCCGGGGAGCTCCAGCGGCGCATCGGACAGGGTCTCGAGCGCATCGTCGATCTGGTCCAGGCATAAGGCGTGTTCGACCGGCAGGCCGGTCAGCAGCTCGGAGCGAGAAATGACCACGGCGGGTTGGGCGTCGGCCAGCATGAAGGCGATGCGTTCGGGCGGGTAGTCGAGATCGATCGGCAGATAAGCGCCGCCGGCCTTGAGCACGGCGAGCAGGGCCACGACCAGATCGATGGAACGGGGCAGCGCGACGGCGACCAGGGTTTCCGGGCCGACGCCGTCGGCGCGCAGGCGGCGGGCGAGGCGGTTGGCGCGTTGGTGCAGCTGGCGGTAGCTGAGGGCGGCCTCGTCGAAGCGCAGCGCCTCGGCGTCGGGGCTGAGCGCGGCCTGACGTTCCAGCAACTGGGTCAGGGTGGCGGCGGGCAGCGGGGTGTCGGTGCGATTCCAGGCGGCGAGCGCGTCTTGTTGGGCCGGCGTGGCCGGCGGGATGCGGGCGAGCGGCAGCTCGGGCTGTTCGGCGATCAGGCGCAGCAGCTCCAGCAACTGCCGGGCGATGCCGTCGACGGCGTCGGCGGAGAAGAGATCGGGCCGGTAGCCGAAGCGCAGCTCGAGTTCGGGTCCGGGGACGGCGCACAGGCTGAGTGGATAGTGGGAGGTGTCCGCGCCGTCGCCGCCGAGCGGAATCAAGGCTAGGCCGTCGGCCACCTCGCCGTCGGCCGCGCCGGGCAGCGCCGGATAGCTTTCGAAAACCAGCAGGGTGTCGAACAGCTCGGTTCTTCCCGCCGCCTGCTGGATCTCGGCGAGGCTGAGGTGCTGATGCTCGATCAGCGCAGCCTGCTGGGCCTGCAGGCGTTGCAGCAGGGCGGCCAGGGTTTCCTCGGGCCGCAGCCTCAGGCGCAGCGGGACGGTGTTGATCAGCAGGCCGACCATGCGCTCGACGCCGGGGAGCTCCGGCGGGCGTCCGGAGACGGTGACGCCGAAAACGACGTCGTCTGAGGCGCTGAGGCGGGCGAGCAGAATGGCCCAGGCGGCTTGCAGCAAGGTGTTGAGGGTGACGCCCAGTTGGCGGGCCCGCGCCTGCAACGGGGCGGTTTCGGTTTGACGGGACAGGATCAGCTGGCGTTCCCCCGCGGCGGCGGCGCCCAGTTTGGCCGGCTCGTCCAGCGCGTCCAGGCTGGCGGCCCAGGCGCGGGCGGCGGCGGCCTTGTCCTGCTGTTGCAGCCAGGCCAGATAATCGCGGTAGGGCGCGGCCGGCGGCAGCGCGGCCGATTCTCCCTGGCGGTAGAGCGCGAACAGCTCGTCCATCAGGATGGGCATGGACCAGCCGTCGAACAGCAGGTGGTGGAAGCTCCACAGCAGTTGATGGCGTTCCGCGTCCAGCTTGACCAGGATGAAGCGCAGCAGCGGCGGCTTGCCCGGATCGAAGCGGCGGCGCAGGTCCGCCTCCAGCAGTGCGTCCAGCGCGGCGGCGTCCCGGCCGGACAGATCTTCCTCGCGCCAATCCAGCTCGAACTCGCGGGGCACCACCTGACGCGGCTGCGCCAGCCCCTTGTAGACGAAGGCGGCGCGCAGATTGGGATGGCGTTGCAGCAGCGCCTCCGCCGCGCGCCTGAGCTGGCCGGCGTCCAGGACGCCGCGCAGCTCGAAGCGGTTGCGGACATGGTAGGCGTCCACCTCGCGTTCGTCGTACAGCGCGTGAAACAGCAATCCTTGCTGCAATGGCGACAGCGGCAGGATTTCGGCGATCTTCGACATCGTGAACCTCGCAATGGGCGGTCGCCGTCGGCGGCCGCCCGGAAAGTATTTGGAACAGGCTCTTAGAGCCTGTTCAAAGTCTCGCGAGCAAGGGCGAGACAAGGCGAAAACGAGCGAAAAAGCGGAATGTACAGGTGGTACATGAGCATTTTGAGCTGGTTTTCAACGCCGTATCGCTGAAGCGCAGCAGACATTGAACAGGTTCTTAGAAGCCGGCTTCGATCAGGTCTATCTCCTCCTGCGACAGCCCGCCGGCCAGGGGGTGGTCGGACGGGGTGCTGCCGCCGGCGTCCGGCGCGCGGCCCAGCCTGGCCAAGGCGCGCAGCGAGTCGAACCAGTCCTCCGCCAGCTTCTCGATCTCCTGCCGGTCGAACAGGCGGCCGGCCCACAGCCAGGTGGCCACCAGTTCCGGTCCGTCCGGGCCGTCGTGGGTGGCGGCGTTGAGCTCGATCGCGTGGGACAAGGGCGTCGAAGGATCGCTGTTTCCGTCCAGCCCGGCCGCTTCCGGCGCCGGCATCCAGTCGCCGCGCGCCGGCGTGGCGAAGCGTCCCAGGTAGTTGAAGCCGAGTTGCGCCGGCGCGGCGCCGCTCAGTTGGGCGGCGGTCTCCGGATTGAGATAGCGCAGCAAGCCGTATCCCAGGCCCCGGTCCGGCAGCGCGCGCAATTGCTCCTTGACCCGCTTCAACGCCGCGCCCAGCACGGCGTCGTCGTCCAGGGCGGCCGCGGCGGAGGTGCCGGGGTCGAGACAGACGGGGAACAGGCTGGTGAACCAGCCCACGGTGCGGGAAAGATCGCAATGCTCGCCCCGCTCTTCGCGGCCGTGGCCTTCCAATTCCAGGCGCACCGCGGAGCCGCCGTCCCGTCCCCGGCCATGCCGCCAGCGCGCCACCGCCAGCGCGAAGCCGGTGAGCAGCACGTCGTTGATGCCGGCGTGGAACAGCGCCGGCACCCGGGTCAGCAGATCGGCGGTGACGGCGGAAGGCAGCGCGACGCTCAGACGCCGGCTGGCGCTGGCCGTGTCCAGCGCCGGGTCCAGCAGGCAGGGCGATAGCGGCGGATCGGGCTGGTCTTGGATGGCCGCCCACATCGGCGCTTCGGCCGCGCGGGCGGCGCGGACGGCGTCCTCGTTCAGCAGCAGCGCCCAGCGGCGGAAGGAAGTAGCCACCGGATCCAGCCGGATGGCTTGGCCGGCGCGGGCCTCGCGCCAGGCGGAGGCCAGGTCGGGCAGCAGGATGCGCCAGGAAACGCCGTCCACCGCCAGGTGATGGATGCCCAGCCACAGCCTGCCCGGCGCGTCCGGGCCGGCGTCCAGCCACAGTGCCCGCAACATGGCGCCGGCGGCGGGGTCCAGCTGCCGCGCTGCGGCGGCGATGTCGGCCGGCGGGATCTCCAGATGCGCGTCCGCCGCGATGCGGCGCAGGCAGTCCTGCGCCGATGTCGAAGCGGGCGGCGGCACGCTCAGGCCGTTGTCCGCGTCCAGCCGCATCCGCAGCGCGTCGTGTTTGTCCAGTAAGGCTTGCAGCGCCTGCAGCAGATGGGCTTGTTCCAATCCGGCGGGGGTTTGCAACAGCATGGATTGGTAGAAGCCGCTTTGCGGGCCGCCGCGCTCCAGCCACCAGCGGATGATGGGCGTCGCCGGCAGCGGGCCCTCCGCGGTGTCCTCGGCCGCGACGGCGACGACCGGCCGGGCGACGGCGGCCAGCGCCTCCACCCGAGGATGGAGGAAGACCTCGCGCGGGCTGAGCAGCAAGCCTTGCCGCCGCGCGCGGCTGACCAGCAAGATGGAGGCGATGCTGTCGCCGCCGAGATCGAAGAAGCCGTCGTCCAGACCGACTTCGTCCAGGCCCAGCAGCTCGGCGTAGAGCCCGGCCAGGATGTGCTCGGCGTCGCTGCGCGGAGGCCGCCGTTCGCCGGCCTGGAAATCGGGCGCGGGCAGCGCGCGGTGGTCCAGCTTGCCGTTGGGGGTCAGCGGCAGCGCGTCCAGCGCGACGACGGCGGCTGGCACCATATAGTCGGGCAGCTGCGCCGCCAGGGTTTGTCTGAGCGCGGACGGGGCGAGGTCGGCGCCGGGGTGGAGCGCGACATAGGCGAGCAGCTGGCGCGGCGCGCCGTCCGTCTCGCGCAGCACCGCCCGCGCCTGGGACACGGCCGGGTGTTCGCTCAGCCTGGCCTCGATTTCGCTCAGTTCGATGCGGAAGCCGCGCAGCTTGATTTGTTGATCGGCGCGGCCGAGGAATTCCAGCTGGCCGTCGGCGCGCCAGCGCGCCCGGTCGCCGCTGCGGTAGAGCCGGCTGCCGGCGGGGCCGAAGGGGTTGGCCACGAAACGCTCGGCGCTGAGCGCCGGCTGATCCAGATAGCCGCGCGCCAGGCCGCTGCCGGCCAGATAGAGTTCGCCGGGCGCGCCGACGGGCAGCGGGCGCAGCGCGGAATCGAGCACATAGGCGCGGGTATTGTCCATCGGCGCGCCTATCGGCAGCGGCGCAGCCAGTGGCTGATCGTACGGCAGCGGGCAGCAGGTGGCGAAGGTGGTGGTCTCGGTGGGGCCGTAGACGTGGACCAGTTCCAGCCCCGGATGGCGCTCCCGCACCCGCTGGAAGGCGCGCAGCGAGGCGGCTTCGCCGCCGGTCCACAGCGTGCGCAGGCTGGCGAAGCAGTCCGGCCGCTCCTCGGCCAGCAGGTTGAACAGCGCGGTGGTCAGGAAGGCCGCGGTGACGCTTTCCCGCTGTAGGACGTCCGCCAGCGAGTCGATGTCGTTGTCCCCCGGCGGCGCCAGCGTCGCCTGGCCGCCGTGCAGCAAGGGGGTCCACAGCTCGTAGGTGGAGGCGTCGAAGGCATGCGGAGAGTGCAGCAGCACCTTGCTCTGGGACGCGCCCTCCCAGCGGCGGTCCAGCGCCAGATCCCTGACGTTGGCGTGGCTGACGGCTATGCCCTTGGGCACGCCGGTGGAGCCGGAGGTGTACATCACATAGGCCAGCGCGTCCGGGGTCAGCTTCAGGCGGGGCGGGTGCTCGGCGCTGTCGGACGGACCGTCTATCCGCAGCACCGGCAGGCCCGGCGGCAGCATGGCCGGCGCCGGGGCCTCGTCGGCCAGCAGCAAAGCGGCGCGTGACTGGGTCAGGGTCCAGGCCCGCCGCTCCTCCGGCTGGGCGGTGTGCAGCGGGATATAGCAGCCGCCGGCCTTGAGCACGCCGAGGATGGCCACCGGCAGCAGCGGGCCGCGCCGCAGCCACAGCGCCACCGGCGTTTCCACGGTCACGCCGGCCGCGCGCAAGCGGTGGGCCAGCGCGTTGGATTGCAGATCCAGCTGGCGGTAGCTCAGGCGAACGTCGCCGGCGCAGACCGCGACGGCGTCCGGCGTCAGCCGGGCCTGCCGGCGGAACAGCTCGGGCAGCGTCGCCGGCGCGGTGGCGCGAGTGGTGGCGTTCCAGCCGTCCAGCTGGCGGCTCTCGGCCTCGTCCAGCCAGCGCAGGCTGGCCAGCGGCCGCTCAAGATCGCCGGCCAGCGCCTGGAACAGGCGCGTCAGGCTGGCGAGAATGCGCTCGGCCGCGGCCGGCGGGAAGGCGTCGGCGCGGCAGCCCAGCCGGAGCTCCAGTCTTTCTCCCGGCACCACGCAGAGGCCCAGCGGGTAATGCGACACATCGCCGCCCAAACCGTCGACGGGGCGCACGCTCAGGCCGTCGCCGGCGCGGCTTTGGCGCAGCGTGTCGAGCTGCGGATAGTTTTCGAACACCATCAGCGTGTCGAACAACTCCTCCATGTCCGTCAGCTGCTGGATGTCGCCGAGTCCGAGATGCTGATGCTCCATCATCGCGGCCTGGCGCGATTGCAGATCGTCCAGCCAGCCGGCCAGCGTGGCCGACGGTTCCAGTTTCAGGCGCAGCGGCACGGTGTTGATCAGCAGGCCGGGCAGCCGCGCGATGTCTTCCAGCGGCGCGGTCCGTCCGGACACGGTGATGCCGAACAGCAGATCGTCGCGGCCGGTCAGGCGGGCCAGCAGCAGACCCCACGCGGCCTGGGCCAGGGTGTTGAGGGTCAGCCCGCGACGCCGCGCCTGGGCGGACAGCGCGGCGCTGAGCTCCGCCGTCAGCGCGGCGGTGTGCAGATCCGGCCGCCGTTCCGCGGCGGGGAGGCCGGGCGCCACCAGGGTGGGCTCGTCCACGCCGCGCAGGTATTGGCCCCAGGCCTGGCGGGCGGCGGCCTGATCGCGGCCGGACAGCCAGAGCAGGTAATCGCGGTAGGCCGGCGCGGGCGGCAGCGCGGCCGATTCTCCCTGGCGGTAGAGCGCGAACAGTTCTTCCAGCAGCACGGGAAGGGACCAGCCGTCGAGCAAGAGGTGGTGGAAAGTCCAGAGCAGGCGGTGGCGCTCCGGCGCCAGCCGAATCAGGGTGAAGCGCAGCAGCGGCCCGCGGTCCGGCGGCATGCTCTCCCCATGATCGGCAATCTGCATGTCTTCCAGCCGCGCGCGCGCCTCGTCGTCGCTGAGCGCCGACAAATCGGCTTCCCGCCACGGCGCGGCGCTGTCCAGGCTCAAGGCCTGCATCGGTTGCTGGGTGTCCTCGTGAATAAAGGAGGCCAGCAGGTGCGGGTGGCGGCGCAGCAGGCCTTCGCCAGCGCGGCGCAGCGCGGCCCCGTCCAGCGCGCCGTCCAGCTCGATGCGCATCTGCACCACATAGGGGTTGGCGGCGGAGTGGTCGTAGAGCGCGTGGAACAGCAGGCCTTGCTGCAGCGGCGTCAGCGGCAGCAGTTCGGCGAGGCCGGGGCGGCGGCGGCTCAGGCGCTCGATTTCGGCCGGCTCCAGCCGCAGCAGCGGCGCGTCGGCGCGCGTGTCAACGGCCAGGGCCGAGGCCTCGGTCGCAACTTGGGCGAGGCCGCGGACGCTGGGGTGTTCGAATACCTGGCGCGGCGTCAGGCCCAAGCCCCGCTTGCGGGCCAGGCTCACCAGCTGGATGGAGCTGATGCTGTCGCCGCCGAGATGGAAGAAGCTGTCGTCCAGGCCGACGCGCTCCAGGTCCAGGGTTTGGGCGAAGGCTTCGGCCAGCCGTTTTTCTTTTTCGGTGACCGGCTCGCGGTGCTCGGCCAGCGTCAGCTCCGGCGCCGGCAGGGCGTGGCGGTCCAGCTTGCCGTTGGGGGTCAGCGGCAGCGCATCCAGCGGCACCCAGGCGGCGGGCACCATGTAGTCGGGCAGACGGGTGGCCAGCGCGTCGCGCCAGCGCGCGACGTCGGCCTGGACGCCGGCGGCGGGCACCGCGTAGGCGACCAGCCGGCGCTGCCCGGGCGCGTCCTCGCGGATCAGGACCACGGCCTGGGCGACGCCGGGCTGGTCCAGCAGCGCGGCTTCGATCTCGCCCAGCTCGATGCGCAGTCCGCGCAGCTTGACCTGATGGTCTAGGCGGCCCAGATAGTCCAGCGCGCCATCCTCGCGGCGGACGACGCGGTCGCCGGTGCGGTACAGCCGTTGTCCGGCGGCGAAGGGGTGGGCGACGAAGCGCTCGGCAGTCAGCGCCGGACGGCGAAGATAGCCGCGGGCCAGGCCGACGCCGCCCAGATACAGCTCGCCGGGAATGCCGGGCGGCAAGGGCCGCAGCATGGCGTCGAGCACGAAGAGCTGGGTGTTCCAGATTGGGTGCCCGATGGGCACCGAGCGGCTGTCGCGCGTCGGATCGCAAGTCCAGGCGGTGACGTCGACGGCGGCCTCGGTGGGACCGTAGAGATTATGCAGCGGGCAGGGCAGCGTCTGGGCGGCGCGGGCCAGCAGCGGCGCGGGCAAGGCTTCGCCGCTGCACAGCACGCTGCGCAGGCTGGCGCAGCCGGCGCTGGCGGGCTCCTGCAGGAAGGCGTCCAGCATGGACGGGACGAAATGCAGGGTGGTGACGCCGCGGCGGCGGATCAGCTCGGCCAGATAGACGGGATCGCGATGGCCGTCGGGCCGGGCCAGCAGCAGCGAGGCGCCGGCGATCAGCGGCCAGAAGAACTCCCAGACCGAGACGTCGAAGCTGGACGGGGTTTTTTGCAGCACCACGTCGTCGTCGGCCAGCGGGTAGGCGTGCTGCATCCACAGCAGGCGGTTGACGATGGCGCGATGGCTGTTGACGGCGCCCTTGGGGCGGCCGGTGGAGCCGGAGGTGTAGATGACGTAGGCCGGATGCCTGTCGTCGCCGGGAAGCTCCAGCGGCGCATCGGACAGGGTCTCGTCGAGTTGGTCCAGACACAGTGCGCGTTCGACCGGCAGGCCGGCCAGCAGCTCGGAGCGAGAAATGACCACGGCGGGCTGGGCGTCGGCCAGCATGAAGGCGATGCGCTCGGCCGGATAGTCGAGATCGATCGGCAGATAAGCGCCGCCGGCCTTGAGCACGGCGAGCAGGGCCACGACCAGATCGATGGAGCGGGGCAGCGCGACGGCGACCAGGGTCTCGGGGCCGACGCCGTCGGCGCGCAGGCGGCGGGCGAGGCGGTTGGCGCGTTGGTGCAGCTGGCGGTAGCTGAGGGCGGCCTCGTCGAAGCGCAGCGCCTCGGCGTCGGGGCTGAGCGCGGCCTGACGTTCCAGCAACTGGGTCAGGGTGGCGGCGGGCAGCGGGGCGTCGGTGCGGTTCCAGGCGGCGAGCGCGTCTTGCTGGGCCGGCGTGGCCGGCGGGATGCGGGCGAGCGGCAGCTCGGGCTGTTCGGCGATCAGGCGCAGCAGTTCCAGCAATTGCCGGGCGATGCCGTCGACGGCGTCGGCGGAGAAGAGATCGGGCCGGTAGCCGAAGCGCAGCTCGAGTTCGGGTCCGGGGACGGCGCACAGGTTGAGCGGATAGTGCGAGGTGTCTACGCCCTGGCCGCCCAGATAGCCGATGGACAGCGCGTCGTCCACGCGGCGATCGTCATCGGCGATCGGATAGTTTTCAAAGACCAGCAGGGTGTCGAACAAATCGCCAAGGCCGGCCGCCTGCTGGATCTCGGCGAGGCTGAGGTGTTGATGCTCGATCAGCGCGGCCTGCTGGGCCTGCAGGCGTTGCAGCAGGGCGGTCAGGGTTTCCTCGGGCTGCAGCCGCAGGCGTAGCGGGACGGTGTTGATCAGCAGGCCGACCATGCGCTCGACGCCGGGCAGTTCCGGCGGACGTCCGGAGACGGTGACGCCGAAAACGACGTCGTCTGAGGCGGAGAGGCGGGCGAGCAGAATGGCCCAGGCGGCTTGCAACAAGGTGTTGAGGGTGAGACCTTGCCGGCGGGCCAGCCGCTCCAGCGCGGCGTAGACCGCCGGGTCCGCCGTCACATTGTGGTTGCGCGGCAGCTGCCGGCTTTGGGACGCGCTGGGCGCCAGGCGCGCCGGCTGCTCCAGCCCGGCCAGATGCTTGATCCATTGGCGCTTGGCGGCGTCGCGGTCGCGGGTGTGCAGCCAGGCCAGGTAATCGCGGTAGGGAATGGCGGGCGGCAGCGCGTCGCCGCGGTAGAGGGCGAACAGTTCGCGCAGCAGCACCGGCACCGACCAGCCGTCGAACAGCAGGTGGTGGAAGCTCCACAGCAGCTGGTGGCGCTCCGCGTCCAGCTTGACCAAGGTAAAGCGCAGCAGCGGCGCGCGCGCCGGGTCCACGCCGGCGGCGTAGTCGTCCGTGCGCAGCCGTTCCAGGGCGCGCTGCTGTTCATCGGCCTGATGCGCGGACAGATCCAGCTCGCGCCAGGGCGTCTCCACGCGCTCCAGCACGATTTGCGCCGGCTGCTCCAGCCCGTCCGCGGAGAAGGCGGCGCGCAGATGGTGATGGCGTTGCAGCAAGCCTTCGGCGGCCGCCCGCAGCTTGTCCGCGTCCAGCGGGCCATCCAGCTGGAAGCCCATCTGTATCAGGTAGACGTCGCTTTGACCCTCGTCGTACAACAGATGGAACAGCAGGCCCCGCTGCAGCGGCGACAAGGGCAGCACCGCGCTGACCGCCGGATAGCGGGCGCGGATGCTTTCCAGGTCCGCGGCGCTGGCCGGCGGCAATTCACCCGCCGCCGCGTCGGCGTCCACCGGGCGGACCCGGAGCGCCAGACGCTCGATGCTGGGATGGTCGAACACGTCCTGCGGGCTGAATTGCAGGCCGTGGGCGCGGGCGCGGCTGACCAGCAGAATGGCGCTGATGCTGTCGCCGCCCAGATCGAAGAAGCCCTGCCCCAGGCCCACCCTGGACAGCCCCAGCACTTCCGCGTACAGCTTGGCCAGCGTTTTCTCCAGCCAGTCCCGCGCCTCGCCGGCGTCGGCGTTTTCGAAATCCGGCGCGGGCAGCGCCTGTTTGTCCACCTTGCCGTTGGGGGTCAGCGGCAGGCGCTCCAGCGGCACCACCGCCGCCGGCACCATGTAATCCGGCAGTTGCTCGGCCAGCGCCGCGCGCAAGGCCGCGCCGTCGGCTTGCAGGCCGGCGCGGGAAACGACGTAGGCGATCAACTGCTTGATGCCGGGCAGGTCTTCGCGCAGGCGGACCACGGCCTGGCTCACGCCGGCTTGCTGGGTCAGCAGGTGTTCGATCTCGCCGGGCTCGATGCGGTAGCCGCGCAGCTTGAGCTGTTCGTCCGCCCGTCCCAGGTAGTCCAGCGCGCCGTCGGCGCGCAGCCGCGCCAGGTCGCCGCTGCGGTACAAGCGGCTGCCGGCGGGGCCGAAGGGATTGGCGACAAAGCGCTCGGCGCTCAGCGACGGCCGGCCCAGATAGCCGCGGGCCAGCCCGTCGCCGGCAAGATACAGCTCGCCCTCGACGCCCGGCGGCAGCGGCCGCAGGGCGTCGTCCAGCACGTAAGCCTGGACGCCGGGCAGCGGCGCGCCGATGTCGGCGGGGGCCTCATCCCGCATCTGGCCGCTCATCGTCGCGCACACGGTGGCCTCGGTGGGGCCGTAGGCGTTAAGCATGGTCCGGCCGGCGGACCAGCGCCGCACCTGGGCCGCCGGGCAGGCCTCGCCGGCGACGATCAGGCCGCAATCCTGCGGGATGCCGCCGTCCGGCATGAGGGCCAGCGCGCTGGGAGGCAGGGTCAGATGGCTGATTTTCTGGCGGGCGAGCAAGTCCGCCAGCGCCGCGCCCGGCGTCAATTCCGCCGCCGGCGCGGTGACCAGACAGGCGCCGGAGAGCAAGGTCATGGCGATTTCGGAGAAGGCCGCGTCGAAACTGGAAGACGCGAATTGCAGCACGCGGGCGCCGGCGGCGATGCCGAAGCGGCGGCTCTGCGCGCGCGCCAGCGCGCCTATGCCGCGGTGAGTCACCGCCACGCCCTTGGGCTGGCCGGTGGAGCCCGAGGTGTAGATCAGGTACGCCAGCTGGTCCGGGAAATCGTGAAGCGGAAGCGCCTGATCCGGCTGCGTCTGCCATGTGGGCTGCTCGGTATCCAGTTCCACCACCCGCGCCCAGTGGACCGGCAGTTGTTCGGTCAGCGCGGCCCGCGTCAGCAGCGCGGCCGGCATGGCGTCGTTGAGAATATAGGCCAGCCTTTCCCGCGGGTAATCGGGGTCCAGCGGCAGATAAGCGCCGCCGGCCTTGAAAATGGCCAGCATGGCGATGATTTGTTCGGGCGAGCGGTCCAGGCACAGCCCCACCGGCGTTTCGCGGTCTATGCCCAGCTCCCGCAGATAATGGGCCAGACGGTTGGCCTGGTCGTCCAGCTCGCGGTAGCTGAGCGCGCGCGCGCCGTGTCGCAGCGCGATGGCGTCGGGATGGTCCGCCGCGCTTCGGGCGAACAGGGCGGCGAAGGTTTCAGCCGGGGCGGCCGCGGCGTGCGGATTGCGGGAGGGAAAAACGGCGTTGTCGTTCATATCGCACCTTGAATGGCTTGCGGAACAGGGCGTGAGGCCGCAACCTTCCGCGCATGCGCGGCCGGCCGGCGTTTTTTTCGGTGTGGAGCGGGATGGCGGGTAGGGCGCGCGGCGAACGCGCCGCCGCGAGATGGCGAGAGCGGCGCCGCGCTTTGTCCTGAAAGCGGGCGCGTCCCGGCATGGCCCCCTTGAGCCGGGGCGGGAATCAGCCGGTGGAGAGCAAGGCGTCCTGAGCGCGGGCCAGACTGGCGGGCCGCATGTCTATCCAGTTTTGTTCGATGTGGTCCAGACAGGACTGGCGGTCGGAGGGGCCGAAACAGGCTTGCCAACCCTCCGGAACCGGAGCGAACTCGGGCCAGAGCGAGTACTGGCCCTCATCGTTGACCAGGGCGAAAAAAACGCCTTCCTTATTGTCGAACGGGTTCGCCATGACACTTCTCCCTGTGGCTGTCTCATGAGGTTTGTCTGCGTCAGTGCGCAGAAATATCTGAACAGCATATCAATACAAAATGAACATGTCATTAAATAAATATGGTTTTATCGCAATAAATGGACTATGGCGAGGCGGAGCGGGGCAGGGAGAAAAACGCGGAGGGGGCGGAATGCGCGTACGGCGCGAGGGGTTCGATGCGGCGCTCATCGCGCAAGCTGCCACGGCGCGCGGCGGATCCGCCGCCGCCCTCGGCCGGGAGCGCCGGCGGCTAGCCGGCCATGCGCTTCATCACGCGTTCGATTTCATCTTGCAGCCGGATGACGTCTATGGGCTTGGTCATGAAGCCGTCCATGCCGGCGGCCATGGCCGCCTCGCGGTCCTCCTGAAACGCTCCGGCGGTCAAGGCGATAATGGGCGTGGCGCGCTTGTCGCTGTCGGGGTCCACCTGACGGATGAACTTGCAGGCGGTGATGCCGTCCATCACCGGCATCTGAATGTCCATCAAGATGAGGTCGATGTCGTGGTGCTGCCACGCGTTGATGACCTCTTTGCCATTGGACGCGGTATAGATGCGGTGCCCGTATTTTTTGAGCAGGATGGTGACGATGTCCAGATTGATCGCATCGTCATCGGCCACCAGGATGTTCAGGGGGGACGGCGGCTTGGGCATGAGCTCCGTCGCCGCCGGCTCCAGGCAGGACAGGGCGTCCGGCGGCGCCGGGCGCAAGGGGAGGTAAACCTGAAAGATGGAGCCTTTGTCCGGGGTGCTTTGCACCTCGATCCGCCCGCCCATTTTCTGGGCCAGCTGCAAGGCGATGGTGGTACCCAGGCCGGTGCCGCCAAAGCGGCGTGTGGTGGAGGCGTCCGCCTGGGAAAAGGGTTCGAACAATTTGGCCAGGGTGTCCTTGCTCATGCCGATGCCGCTGTCGCGGATCAGGATGACCACGTTTTCTCCCGCGGACAGCACCGTCAGCCAAACCCCGCCCTGAGCGGTGAATTTGATGGCGTTGCCAACCAGATTCATCAAGATTTGCCGCACCCGGAAAGCGTCGCCGATAAAGGCCTGCTGGATAATGGCCGGGTATTTCAACTGCAAGCTGATGCCTTTTTTGCTGGCGCTCAGCCGCAGGATGTCGATCACGTGTTCCGCCACCTCGCGCAATGAAAAGGGCGCTTCCTCCAGCTCCAGGGCGTTTTGTTCGAGCTTCGCGGTGTCGAGGACATCGTTGAGCAGGCCCAGCAAGCTTTTGGCGGAGTGGTTGACGGTTTTCAGCATGCTTTTTTGCTGAGCGTCCAGCTCGGTGTCTTGCAGCAAATCGGTGTAGCCGATGATGGCGTTCATCGGCGTCCTGATCTCATGGCTCATATTGGCCAGGAAGGCGCTTTTGGATTTGACCGCCGACAGCGCGCGATTCTTGGCCTCAATCAAGGCGAACTCCGCCGCCTTTTTCTCCGAAATATCCAGAATCACCCCGTCAATCAACAGCGGCGCGCCGGCGTCGTCGTAGACGCCGCGAGCGCTCTCCAACACCCAGCGCTCCTCCTCGTTCAGGCACAGCAGACGATATTCGAGAACATAGAGCTGCCGCTGCTCCAGGGCGGTACGGATGGTTTCGCGCACCCTGTCCCGGTCCTCCGGATGGATGATGTCCAGCAGCTGAATGCGGCCGTCCAGAAAGGATTTGGCCGGCCAGCCGCAGAGCTTCTCGATGTCCTCGCTGATGAAGATGGTCTTCCAGGGTTCCAGGCAGTGGCTGCGAAAGGCGACGCCGGGAATGTTGTCTATCAGGGTGCGGAACTGCTTTTCACGGTCCTCCAGCTCTTGCTGGATGCGGTAGCGTTCGCTGATGTCGCCGATGAAACCGACGTAGATCACCTGATCGGGCAGCAACACCTTGCCTATCGATAGCCGGATGGGAAACTGGACGCCGTCTTTCCTGAGCGCCATCTCCTCGCGCTCCCTGCCGATCAGCTTCGCAATCTGAGTCTGCTTGTAGTCGGAGAGGAAACGGTCATGCTCGGAGTGATGCGGCTCCGGCATCAATAGCTTGATGTTCTTGCCCAGCAACTCGTCGACCTTCCAGCCAAACAAGCGCTCCACCGCCGGGTTGGCCGTCAAGATGCGGCCTTTTTCATCAATGGTGATGATGCCGTCCAGCGAGGTGTTGAAGGTGGCTTGTAGCTTCAATTCATTGCTTTGCGTTCTGAGGTACAAGGGACGGTAACGCAGCAACACATTGCCGACGAAGACCATATTGCCGAGCAGGAGCACCGTGATGGCGATGGCGACGGCCAGGCCGGCGTTGTTGTCCAAGGCGTTGCGGAACGCCGGGTCCGGCGTGCCGATGAAGCGGGCGGCTTCCATGCCGAAATAATGCATGCCGGCAATGGCCACCCCCATCACCGCGCCGCTGAGCAGCGTCATCCACCCCTTGCCGATTTTTTTATTGTCCAGGCCAAAGCGTATCCACAGCGACAAGGTGCTCAGCAAAACGGCGAGCAGGATGGAAACGGAGAACCACAGCGGGTCGTAGCGCAGCAGCGGCGTCATCCGCATGGCCGCCATGCCGGAATAATGCATGGTGCCGATGCCGCTCCCCACCAGCACACCGCTGATCAGCAACTGCCTGCCGTCGATCTTGGGCTGAGACAGCAAGTGCAAGGCAATCAGCGAGGCGGCGACGGCGGGAAGCATGGACAAGAGAGTGGGCAGCAGCGCGTATTGGACCGTGCTGCAAACGCTGAAAGCCAGCATGCCGACAAAGTGCATGGCCCAGATGCCGCCCCCCATGGCGCAAGAACCGGTGGCGAGGGCGACCCGGCGCAGCCAGCGATCGCTGGCCTCGCGGGCCAGGCCGGCGATCTGCAGCGCCAGACAAGAGGTGAAAACGGCGACCAGCAAGGACAGCGCCACCAGCCACAGATTGTATTGGGTCGGTAGAAATAAATAGGACTGGTAAGCGTCAATGAAAAACGAACTGAGCATGGACTCCCCATTTTCAATGGTTTCTTTACGCTATGCCAACTTAAGCGCCGGGACTCCTCTCAGGTATAGACAATGGCGGCCGCGTCGGCGGGCTTGGGCAAACGGCGTCTGTCGTAGCGCTCATGCGCCGTATCTGCCGGCCTGTGGTGGAAGGAGGGCGGGAGCAACCGCGTGCCCCCAGCCGCATCGGCAGGTACGCCGCGCATGTGGCCAGGCGCTCATGCCGCGGTGAAGGGGCGGGTCGGTCGATGGCCCGCAGGCGGGCGGAAGCCGTCAATTACCGCCGGGTTTGTTGACGCATTCAATCAGCCAAAAGGCTTTCCATAAACCATATCCTATTGAATTTACAAACTTAATGGAATATCCGCTGACAGTGGCCTATGCTTTCCTGATCAGTCTCTAGCGCCCCGCCGACGCGTTGACTCCTTTTCAAGAAAGGGAGCTCTGATGGTTACCGAACTTGCGCTCGTGGATTTGTTCCGTCCCTATCTGCTCAAGGGCGAGAACACGGATTGGCATGCCGTGCTGTCCGTCCTGTATGTCGAGAGTTTCGAGACGGCGTTTGGCGTGGAAGGCACGGTCATCCGCGGTGTGGCGCGCTTCTCCGGCGATGTCGAGATCAGCTTCGATCCGTCCAGCGGCACGCTGCGCGCAGAGGCGTCCAATACCGAAGGGCACCCGCGCAGCCAGCCCGGCCGGCGCGACCCCTGGTTCGACATCACGGACACCCACGTCGAGTTCGCCCTGTCGGTGCCGCGCGCGGCGGGCGCCATCATCGCCAACGGCGTGGGCGGCATTCCCGGCGGCGACGCGGGTTTCGCGCCGGTGCGCGCCGTGCTCAACGCCTGGGACCCGATCCCCGGCGATGCGCCGCCCTCGGACTATCCCGGCACCGGCTTCACGCTGGACCTGGTGCTGGCCGGCATCGTGCTGCGGCCTCCCTTCCTCAAGCCGGCCAAGATGGAGAGCGACGGCCTGCTGGTGCCGGACGCCTCGCGCAGCGACGTCTTCTTCACCCTGCCCAAGATCAAGCTGCGCCTGTCGCAAGGCAGCGACGCCGCCGCGGCGCTGAACGTGTCCATCGCTTCGCTGGGCGTCACCGGCATAGACGATCCCGGCGACATCGGCGCCGCGCAGCTGATCACGATGACGCCGCCCTATGCCTTCGTCGGCGACGGGCAGGTGGTGGGCTTCGGATTCCGCTCCGCCACGCTGGACCTGGCCGACGGCTACACGCCGCCGGAGGTGCTGGACCAGTTTGGCTTCGACGAGAGCTGGACCGGGCTTTATCTGCCGGAGATCCGCCTGTTCGTGGCCCCCAACGGCATGCAGGACTTCGCCGTGGACGCCGGGGTGCGCAACTTCCTGATCGGCTTCGGCCAATCCAGCGGCGTGACCGGCGATTTCGAGCTGATGGTGATCAACCAGGGCGCAGGCCAGCTCAATGTGTCGGCGCGCTTTTTCACGCCGGACGGCGCCGCCATCGGCATCCGCCGCACCGGTGAGCACACCGCCGAGGCGTCCTTGCCCGCGCATACGCGCATGGTGATCGACATCACGGGGGGCCGCGCGCCCTATGTCGGGCAGGCGAGCTTCGGCGGCGGCGCGCATAACGGCCTGGTGCACGACATCGATCTGTCCGGCGCCGCCGACATGAGCATAGGCGTCACCGCCACCGACGCGTCCAATCCGCAGAAAAGCGCCACCCTCACCATCACCGCGCGGCGGGAGCAGGCCACGCAGAGCCTGCCCGCGCCCGGCGCCGCGCCCGGCCAGCCGGCCACGGTGCGCACCACCTCCATCACGCTGGAAGGGCAGCCGCAGACCACGCCCGAGCTGTTGCTCGTCCGTCAGGACGCGAGCTCCGTCACCGTCAGCCTCAACCCGGCCAATCCGGCCACGGCCTGGACCGTGGACGGCGCGGCGCAGAGCCCCGGCGCCACGGTGACGATCCCGGTGTCCGCCGGGCAAACCCGGGCGATACGCGCGGAGCTGAGCAGCGGCTCCGTGACCGGCATCACCTGCTACTACCGTTTCGATCACCCCAATGACAGCGATCCGGCCGACTACGCGCTGATCCCCGACAACACCAACAGCTCGCCGGCGGTGGACCCGAGCGGCAGCGCCGTCTGGACGCCGCCGGCGACGCCGTTCATGCAGCAGTACCGCGCGGCGCTCAAACGCATTTCCGCCGCGGCGCTGACGCTGACCGGCGTGGCCAGCTTCGAAGGCAATGTGGCCAAGGCCAAGTACAACTACCTGCTCTCGCGCCGCCGCGCGCGGGCGCTGCAGCAGATACTGAGCGCGGAGGCGGCCAATCCGGACGCCAATCTGCGCATCCCCAGCTTTACGCTGACGCTGGACCCGCCCGACATCGGCGCGGCGGAGCCGCCGCCGGCCTGGACCGCGGACTGGCAGACGCATTCCGGCGCGCGCAATCTGTGGTGGAAGGCGAGCATCGGCGGCTTCGGGCCCATCGCCTTGCCGGGCACCGTCACCCAGGGCGACGCCACGCGGCCGGCGGCCCCGCCGCCGCCGCCGCCCACCATCCCCACGCGGGATCCCGCGCCCGCCACGCCGCCGCCGCCGGACTGGTTCCGCTCCGCCGCGCTCAAGGTGCGCATCGTGCGCGATCAGTTCGTCGCCATTGAATTGAGCGGGTCGATCGATTTTGAAACCGCGGCCGAACAGCGGCTGCGCAACGGCGGCGTCGCCCAGGGCGACATCCCCACCTTCCAGGGCCTGGGCAGCCAGAACCCGTCGGACGGCATCGTCAATTACCAGATCCTCTACCAGCGCGATCCGGCCAGCCAGACCGACGAGGTCAAGCTTTACCTGGGCGCCGATCCCAACGACCGCGACGGCCTGGTGATGACGGGGCAGCTGGCCGGCCAGCCGCTGCAAGCCCCCAGCACCGGCCGCAACGTGCTGGGCATGACCACGGTGTTCACGCCGCTGCTGGCCGCCACCGCGCCCGCCAATCCGGCCGACGGCGACGTCGGCGCCCTGGTGTTGACCGGGGCCGCGCTCGCGCTGCCCATCACGCTGGCGGAGCTGGGCCTGTTCAATGTGGAGCGCGTGGTGCTGTACGGCGGCGAGTTGCATGTGACGACGCGAGCGGGGCAGTGGGTTTCCACGCTGCTGTTCGACGTGGAAACGGCGGTGTCGGCCAATGTCTCCATTGGCGGCTTCCAGCTGCTGGAGATTCCGCGCAACAAGCCGCTGGCGGTGCGCTACAAGGCGATAGGCCTGCAGATGGGCTATCCGCCGGGCTCGGCCAACCGCTTCCAGCTGCGGCCGATGTTCGATTCGTCCAAGGGCTATTCCATCGACCTGTCGGGGCCGGGCGCGGTGCGCGTGCCGGACCCGCTGGGCCAGATCATCCAGGTGTTGGGCGCGCGCATCGCGCGGACCAATCCGCTGACCTTCGAAGTAGATCTCGGTTTCGCGGTCAACCTGGGCGTGATCACCATAGAACGCGCGCGGGTGCGCATTCCCGTGGACCCGGCGGGTCCGCCGGAGTTGACGGCCTTCGCCGCCAGCCTGAAGGTGCCGGGCACCATAGAAGGGCGCGGCTATATGGAGATCAACGCCAACCCGTTCGAGATCAAGGGGCAGATCGACGTATCGCTGGTGCCCATCAAGCTGCGGCTGGCGGCGGGCATCGCGGTGTCCGACATCCCGGCGGCCCTGGGCGGGCCGGCCACGGCGGTGGCGATCTCGCTGGAACTGGAGCTGCCGGTGGCGATACCGCTGGCGCAGTCCGGCTTCGGCATTTACGGCTTCCTCGGCCTGTTCGCCATGCACTACACCCGCAACGAGGATGGCATCACCTCGCTGACGCCCGCGCTCACCTGGCTGAAGGACCGGGCCCAGGGCAATCCGACCAACCTTCAGGCGTGGAAGCCGCAGATAGACCATTGGGCCTTCGGTGTGGGCGCCATCCTGGGCACGATGGAAGGCGGCATCATCTTCAATGTCAAGGGGATGGTCCTGCTGGAATTGCCGGGGCCGCGCCTGCTGCTGGTGGTCAAGGCCAATCTGCTGGCCAAGCTGCCGGACCTCAAGGACAAAACCGCCGAAGGCACCTTCCTGTGCGTGATCGATCTCGACTTCGGCCGCGGCACGCTGACCATCGGGCTGTCCATCGATTTCAAGATCACCCCCATCGTGCAGATCACCATCCCGATCGAGGCGTATTTCAACCTCAATCACGGCGGCGACTGGCACGTCTACCTGGGCACCTTCCCGGGCAGCGACAGCATGAACCGTCCGCTGCCGGGCCCCATCCACGCCAACATCCTCAAGGTGTTCGACGGCCAGGGCTATGTGATGGTGTCCGGGCACGGCATCCCGGCGTACAAAGGCTTGTCGGCGGTCTCGGGCGTGGGCTTGGCCGTGGGCCTGGAGGTGTCCATCACCTGGGGCAACACCTCGATCAACCTTTATCTGCGCGCCACCGCCGGTTTCAACGCGGTGCTCGGCTTCGACCCGTTCTACGTGGGCGGCCTGCTCTACGTCCGCGGGGACTTGCACCTGTTCATCATCAGCATCAGCGCGTCGGCGGATCTGACAGTGCAGATCGGCACCAAGTCCGACGGCTCGCAGATCTCGCGGATAGACGGCGAGATCTGCGGCGAGATCGATCTGTTCTTCTTCAGCATCAAAGGCTGCGTCGATTTCCACATCGGCGAGCAAAACCCCATCATCCCGGCCGCGCCCGAGCTGGTCCGGGCGGTGAGCCTGGTCAGCCGTTCGCCCGCGCTGGTGGTGGGCACCGGGGTGGACCGCGGCATTGATTCGAAAATCGGCGACGCGCTGCGCGGCGCGGCGCAGCCGGCCGCCAACAATCCGGCTTTGCCGGTGGTGCCCATAGACGCCATTCCGGTGATCACGATGTCGGCCACCCCGGTGGACGACGCGCTGACGATTCTGGGCCAGACGCCGGGCGGATCGCCGGGCGCGCCGGCCGACGGCTTCGTCAAGCGCGGCGACTACGCCTACCGCTACGACGTGACCGCCGTGGAGCTGACGCGCGCCGACGGCGGCGTCGCGGTCGGCCCGGGGCCGACGCCGTCGACCTGGTGGACGCTGAACGACCCCACCGAAGGCAATCTCGTCGCCAATCTGTCCCTGCTGAACTGGGTGCCCAATCCCACGCCCAAGGCGCTGGAGCGCAGCCAGTTCCTGGAAGAAAACATCACCGAACGCTGGGGCACCGTCTGCCACGACGCCGCGCCCGCCGCCGCCGTGCTCTGGACCTTCGAGCACGAACCCAGCGGCCCGTCGGAAACCGGCTGGCAGGTGGACGGCATCGCCTGGCCGGACCCGGACAAGACCAAGCGCTCGGAAGCGCCGGACCTGGAGCTGGAGGTGAGCGAACGCTGGCGCACCGGCCAGCGCCAGCTGGACCGCCAGCGCGGCATCGTGCCGGCCGTCATCGCGGGCACGCAAGTGCCGTGCCGCCAGAAGCCAGGACTGCCGTCCTCCACCGTGCCCGCGGGCGCCGCCGCGCCGCTTAATCTGTCGGGTTTCGCCAGCCGTCTCGCCGTCGGGCGCGCGGTGCTGGAAGCCGCCACCGCGCCGTCCATCGCGCTGCGCCGGACCGACCGCATCGACGTCGCCCCGGTCGCGTTTGCCGACACCGTGCGCCAGCTGGCGAGCAGCACCGTCATCAACCGCGCGGCGCTGACGCAGATCAGCGCCGGCCTGGCCACGCTGGCGCCGCCGGCCGCCGCGCCGGGCGCCGCCACCGTGCCGCCGCGCCGCTGCGACAGCCGTCTGCTGGCGTCTCCGCTGTACGACATCGGCCTGCCGGTGGTGTTCGGCGACAAGCGCCGCGCGGGGGAGGTGGCCGCGCAACTGGAGCAGGCCGGCTTCAAGCAAGGCCCGCTGGACGATGTGATCGTGGTGAGCTGCGGCGCCATCGTCGACGGCCGCATCCTGCTGCTGGCCCGGCGCGAACTGCCGCCCAACCCCACGCCGGCGCGCGGCCTGGTGCTGCGCCTGCTGGACGTGAACGGCGCCGAGATCGGCCGCCGCGTGGTGAGCAACGCCGACGCGCTTGGCCTGCTCGGCCTGCCGCCGCGCTGGACGGACGCCAACGGGCCGTGGGTGGACCCGGTGTCCCACGTGGTGCTGCAATCTCAGCTGATGCAGGCGCAGGGCTATGTGCCGTATCTGATCCACCTGGACAAGGCGGAGAAGCTGGACCGCATCGAGATCGGCGTGCCGCACGCGAAGGACCCGGCCGCGGCTAAGAAGCGCGAGGTGAGCGGGCGGCCGTACTATGTGGCCGCGCTGGAGTTCACCCGCTGGGCCGAGGCCGCGCGCGAAGACTGGGATCAACGCCAGACCCAGCGCAACCGCGGCGTGCTGGAGCAATTGCTGGGCGCCGCCAGCGGCGACGTGGCCTTGCTGGCGCCGGACGAGCTGTACCACTTGCGTACCACGGTCCATATCCGCGCCCGCGACAAAGCCGGCAACGAAACCGACGGCGGCGCGCAGACGCAGGACTTCTGGTTCCGCACCGACGCCAACAGCCCCAAATCGCTGGAACCGTGGATGCTGTGCACGCTGCCGGCCGCCGGGGAAGCGCATTATTTTGGCGAGGAGCACGTGCGCCTGGTGTTCGGGACCAACGATGTGGACAAATTGTGGGGGGCCTACGGCAAGGAATTGCGCGTGCGCCTGAAGGCCGCCTCGTTCGCCCAGGTGAACGTGCCGGGCATCGAGCATCCTGTGCCCATCGTCCATCCCGCCGGGGGCGGCGCCGGCATCCAGCCCAAGCTGGGCGATGTGAAGGCGAGCGTGATGTCGCCGTTCGAAGGCGCGCTGGTGGACAAGCTGGCCGAGTTCGGGCCGTGCATCCCGGTCGATGTCGACCGCTCGCGCCACAGCGAGCTGACTCTCCCGATCCCGCTCGATCCCTACACCGACTACGTGCTGGACATCGAAGCCGTGCCCATGGGCGCGCCCAAGAACGCCGTGGGCGAGCGCGTGCTGCGGCGGCATTTCTCAACCGGCGCCTTCGGCACCTTCGACGCGTTCGCCACCGCCTTCCAGGGCGTGCTGACCGAGCACCGTTACGCGCCGACGGGGGCCATGCAGGGTATTTTCGCCACCGCCGCCTTCGCCAGCCGGGACCCGCAGGGGCCGGAGCTGGATCAGGCGATGATGGCCGCCGGGCTGGAGCCGATGCCGGTGCCCAAGGACCCGCGCGTCGTCGTGTTCTGGGAACAGGCCAACCCCGCGGCCACGCCGCAGCCGGTGGCGGTGATGATAGACGCCCCCGAGCCCATGCGCCGCACCCGCCCGCTGCCCAGCGAGGAGCCCAGCGGCGACACGCCGCCCAGCAAACGCTGGCAGATGACCGAGCAAGTCTGGCTGGATCTGACCCCGGCGGCCGGCAATGCGGCCGGCGTGAGCCAGACGCTGTGGGCGCCGGGCAATCAGCGCGCGCTGATCCGCCTGGGCGCGGGCGCGCGCGGTCAGCGGCTGCGCCTCGCGCTGGAGCGCAAGGTCTTCAAGGCGGCTTATCTCGATGGCGCGGGCGCCGCGCCCACCGATTTTGTGATCGTCGACGAACCGCTGGCGCATGCGCCGTGGGAAGAGTTCTGAGGAGCCCCGAGATGGCGACCCGTATCTACGACCCCGCGATCCTGAACGCGCAAGGCGCCCTGGTGGATTTCACCGCCCTCCTGCGCCAGCGCGGCGGAGTCAACCCCAATATCGGCGCGGCGACCATGGTGCCGCCCAAACGGCGCGCGCTGCTGCTGCGCTGGCAGACCAGCCCCGCGGCCGGGCTGCCCAGCGAGCCCTTCAAGGTTTGGCGCCGTCCGGCCACGCCGCTGGGCCAGCCGCATCCGGTGGGCTATGAAGAACTGGCCTTGCCGCCGCTGTTCCGCATCATTCAGTTCGACGCGCCGCTGGCTTCGGCGCGGCTGACCGTGCATTCCAGCGCCGGCGGCATGCTCAGCGTGGCCGTGCTGGCCGGACCGCCGGTGCTGGAGGCCATCGTGGCCGTGCAGTCCCGCACCCTGGCCGCGGGCGGCAGCGACACCCTGGAGTTTCAGGCGCCGCTGATCACCGGGCTGATGCTGGTCAACGTCTCCAGCTACGACGCGCCCACCGGGCTCAACGCCGACGAACTGGAAAAAGTGGAAGGCTGGCAGCTGGTGGAAACGGTGGGGCTGCCGGTGGCGGAGGCGGACTGGGCGGGGCTGGGCCAGCGCCACGGCGTCAAACAGGGCAGGGTGGGCGCGGAAATGCCGGCGCCGGACGCGGCGGTGGACCGCTACCAGCGCGGCGTCAATCCGCTGGGCTGGTGGCCGGCGTTTCCGGACGCCGCGCCGGCGCCGATGTGGCAATTGCCGGACCCGGCCAAGCTGGTGGACGAGAGCGCCATCGAACTGCTGCCCATGCTGCATGACGTGGCCTCGCTGCCGCCCAATCAGCAGGCGGCCAAACGCTTCACCTTCACCATCGATCCGCCGCAGAACCCGGCCGGCGAAACCATGCCCGCCACGGACCCGGGCAAGGCCGATCTGTCGCCGGTGGGACTGTTGGCGATGGCGGCGTCGACCGATCCGTTGCTGGCCGTGACGCTGGGCTACGGCACCGGCTACGCGGACGAGGACATTCCGCCCATCAACTTCGCCAGCAGCCAGCTGTTCGGCGACGCCAGCCGCAGCGATTGGGACTGGCTGATCACCGGCCTGTGGGACAAGGGGCTGGACGGGGCGTCGGGGCCGGTGGAGTTCGCCGCGCTGGTGCCGCGTCCGGGCCTGGCCTTGCCCGCGCCCACGCCGGCGGATTTCGCGGTGGACTTCCAGGCCAATCTGCGGCCGTCTCAGGCGGACCGGGACTGGCTGGCGTCGATCCGGGCGAGCTGGGAGCGCTTTCCCTTGAACCAGCTGAGCGCGGTGGCCAGCTACGCCGCGGCGCGGCGCCGCAACGGCGCGCCCGGCGCGGCCGAGGCGCTGCTGCAAAAGCACGCGCAGGCCGGCGGCCATCGCCCCATCGGCAGCGCGCGCAACGACCGCGACCCGGAGCCGACGCGCCAGAGCGCCACCGACGGCGCGCTCGCCGTCCCCAATGATCCGGGCAGCGTGGCCATGACGTATGCGGCGGCCACCCAGAACATTTTCGGCATCTGGAGCCCCTGGGCGGCGGCGGCCATCACCGTGGGCCAGCCGGACCTCTCGCCAGTGCAGTTCCTGTCCGCCGACCTGCGCGCGACGGACCCGGGCAGCGGCAGCGTCTGCGCGGCGTCCCTGGTGTGCGAGATATCGGTGGACTGGCGCGTGCGCACCCCGTCGCGCATCGATCTGCGCGGCCGCCTGTTCGCCGCGGCCACGCGCAGCAGCGCTCCGCCGGCCGCGCCCGCGCCGGCGGGGCTGCAAAAATCGCTGGGCGGCGCGGCGGCGGCCATGCAGCTGACTTTCGCCGGCGACGCGCCCGCGCTGGCCGGCGGCACGGTGGACGCGCTGGACGCGGAAGGCGCGGCGGTGGTGACGCCCGGCCACGCCGCGCAGGGCAGCAGCCGGCGTTACCGGCTGACGATTCCCGGCTTCTCGCTGGACTTCGGCGCCGCGCCGCATATCGGCCTGGTGCTGGAGGCGCGCGCGGTGGAGGCCATCGCGCCGCACCGCAGCGGCCCCTGGCCGCCTACGCCGCGCCTGGCTTACGCCTCCGATCCGCGCGCGCGGCCCACCGTCGTGGACATCGTCCAGCTCGCCAGCCTGCCGGACGCCGCCGGCGAATGCCATGCGCACCTGAGCTGGGCGGCCGTGGCCGGCGCCGTGGGCTACGCGGTGTACGAAAGCACCGAAACCCGCATTCTCAGCAGCCACCCCGGGCAGCCGGAACCAACGCCGGAACGCACGCTCAGCCAGCGGCTGAGCACGATCAAGCAGGCGTTCAAGGCCAACCCCATCCGCCGGGACTTCATCCGCCGCAACGCCGAACTGATCACCGTCACCGCCGCCGACGTGACGATGCCGCGCGGCTCGCGCGACATCCACGTCTACACCGTGCTGCCCATGATGGCGGGCGGCCACGAAGCGGCCTGGCCCAGCGGGCCGAACGCGGATCAGGCGCTCATCGCCTACGCCGCGCCGCGCGTGGCCGAGCCCGCGCCGCCAACGATAGAAGTGCAGATGGTGTTCGACAAACCGCCCGCCGCGCCGGACTACCGGGCGCGCATCCGGGTGGGCACGCGCGGCGGCGCCGGCGCGCGGCCCAAGCGCATAGACCTGTACCGCGTGCGCGTGGACGACGCGGCGCGCGCGCTGGACAGCATGGGCCCGCCAATCGCCAGCGTCATGGCCAGCGGCGGCGGCTGGACGGTGAGCGCGCCGGACGGCGGCGGCGACTGGATCGCCCGCCTGGCCGGCGAAGACCGCCCCAGCGGCTCATGGCGCAATGTCTGGTATCGCGCCGTGGCCTGGAGCGACGACGACGCGCTGCGCGGCGTGCTCAAGGGGCGCTCGCGGCCGTCGCCCGCGGTGTCGGTGCTGATCCCGCCGGCCGGGCCGCCGGACCTGTCCCCGCTGACGATGAGCTGGCCCGGCGGCGATCCGGCCGCGGTACTGCTGCAGTTCAGCTCCAACGCGCCGGTGGCGGCCACGCCGGCCGGGCCGCACATGCTGTCGGTGGAAGCCGTCCTGGCCGGCGGCGCGGCCCTGTTGCGGCGGCAGACGGCGCTGGACAAACTGGGCCTGGCGCCGCCCGTCACCGGCACGGACGTCTGGCGCATAGACGGCGGCCCCACCCAATACCGGCTGCTGGTGCGCCGCGCCGCCATGGGCGACGCGGTGTCGGTGACGGTGCGGATGACGGACCCGCTGGGACGCGCGAGCGAGCGCACGCTGGCCATCCCGTCCGGCTCCATCGTCCCGCTGCCGCTGTTGTCGCCCATCGTCGGCGCGGCCCTGTCGCCATCCGGCAAGGCCTACACCTTTAGCAGCAACGCGCCGGACAGCGATGCGGGCGGGGTCTATCGTCTGCGCATAGAACTGACGCCCGAACCGTCGGTTCCGCCCATTACGCCGATACCGCCCATCCGGCCCTTGCGGACCATTCCGCCCCTCTCGCCGCGGCTGCCGCCCGGGCTGGGCGGCATAGGCGGCATAGGAATCCCGCCCATCATCATCGGCCCGCGTCCCGCGCCGTCCCAGTTCAAGC
Organism: Chromobacterium sp. HL1; assembly: GCF_057418835.1. NCBI lineage: Bacteria > Pseudomonadati > Pseudomonadota > Betaproteobacteria > Neisseriales > Chromobacteriaceae > Chromobacterium > Chromobacterium sp. HL1. The sequence goes on along the minus strand of NZ_CP162399.1, from coordinate 2,627,529 downwards.
TGATCAACGGGGTCTATGTGTTCGAGGCGGAGCTGGGCTCGGTGCCCACCGTGTCCGGCAGGCCCGTCCTCGGCGCGTCGGGGCCGGCCGTGGCGCGGCAGGCCGCGCCGGCGCACGACCATTTCGCCATCGTCTCGGCGCTGGCCTTGCGCGGCGTCTTGGTTCGCATCATCACGCCCGACGGCCGCACGGTCGAACAACGGGCCCACGGATAAGGAGCGCGCCATGGTGACGGTTTTCACGTTGACGCCGGCGGGCGCCGCGCAGGCGCTCAAGGACCACGGACTGGACGCGCTGGGGCTGACCGCGCTGCGGCTGGGGCCCCGCTGGGGCGGGGCCAACCCCGCGTTTGACGGCGCGGCGCTCACGCTCGCCTTTGCCGGCGCGCCCAAAGCGCCGTGGCGCGGCATTCTTGAATACCTGGACAGCCTGGCCGCGTTCCGCGCGGCGGACGGCGCGCCCCTGAGCGGGGCCGGCGCGGCGCTGCGTCTGCATCCGCAGGCGGCGGCGCGGCTGGAGACGCTGGCCGCCGGCCGTTACGCCGCGCCCGGGCAGCCCCAGGTGCGCGCCGTGCCGCATACCCTGATTGTCCGCGGCCTGACGGACAATGTCTCGCCGCACAGCTACGATCCGGGCGATGACCTGCCGGCCGGGGCCGCGGGCGCGGCGCTGAGTTTTCACGATGCGCGCGGACTCATCGTCGACCCCGTCGCGGTGGCCGCCATGCTGGACGATCTGCAAACGGCGTTTCCCGCGCTGGATATCAGCGCCGGCGCGGTATCGCCCGCGGCGGCGGGCGGGGTGCGCAGCATTGCCGGCCTGGCCGGCGGCGTGCTCGCCCAGGTGGTCACGCTGCACGGGCGCGCGTTTTCAGCGGTGGGCGGCGGCCCCGGCGTGGAAAGGCAGGCGTCCGGCGGCGGCTCGTCCACGGCGCTGGGCGCGGCAGGGCTGGTGGCCATGAGCGCCGGCCAGCAACTGGCGGGCACGGGAGCCGGCGCGGCGGCCAGGCTGCGCCTGGGCTGGGCCGGCGGCGGCACCATGTCGGCCGGACCGCTCGCCGTGCCCAATCTGCCGGCGGGCGTGACGCTGGCGCGCCAGTTCGTCCGCGCCTTCGCCGTGGACCTGGATTGGCATTTGCGCGGCAACCGCACCGCCTCCGCGGTCAACGGCATCCCCGCGGACGACCAGAAAATACCGGCGGACCTGCAGCCCCAGGTCAGGGACGGCGTAACCGTGGATTACCTGGCGGACGGCCCGGACATGTTGGCCGCGGCGTCTCAGACGGCGGGGCGCATGATGGGGGCCGGCGCCGGCGCGCTGATGTTCGCCGTGTCGCCCACCTTTGAACCCGGCGTGGGCACCGCCGCCGCGCCGGGCGCGGGCGCGCACTGGCCGGCTTTTCCCGGCCCCAACACCAATGCCGGCTTTGGCGCGGGCATGGCGCCGCCAGCCGGCGTCACCGCCGCCTGGTCCGGAACCAACGACGTAGTGGTGGCCATCCCGGCCGATTTCGCGCCCAGCGGCGCCACCGTGCGCGTTTTCGCGCAGCGCTTCCAACTGATCCAGGCCATAGGCGAGGAGCTCTCCTTCCTGCGCGCGGACGGCGGCGCGGCGATCGCCGCGGCGGGCAGCCCGGTGCAGGTGTTGGTGCGCAACCCGTTTGGCCTGAAGCCCGGGGACCCGCTGCCCAGCCCCGGCACCCTGGTCTATGACCTGGTGATCGCGCCGCGCACCGGGCGGCGGCGCATGTGGGCGGCGCAGCGCGCCGTCATCGCCGCCGGGCCGGCGGCCGCGCCGGCCGACCCCTTCGCCGCCGGAGACCCACTGGCGGCCTGGCCGGACAACATCAAATCCATCTGCCCGGTGCCGCTCTTCGGCCTGCCGCGCACCGTGACGCCGCCGGGCGGCTCCCCGGCCACCGCGGCGGACCTGGCGCGCGCGCTGATGTCCGAAACCCAGCCGCGCCAAGGGCCGCGCATGCCCACCATGGCGCGCTTCGACGCGATCGTCGTCACCGGCGTCCCCAGCGCCAACGTATCGGCGGGGCTGGACTGGGACGCGGTGCTCAGCGGCGGCCGCTGGGCGCGCGAAAGCCGATCGGCGGACCACGCCAACGCCAACCCCGGCAACCCCGCCGGCCCGGACACCCATGCGCCCGGCTTGCGCGTCACCGGCGCGCTGGCTTACGACCTGGCCCAGCACGCGCTGCGCCGCGTCCAGCCCATCTTTCCCTTGCCTGGAGACAGCACGCCGGGCTGGATCGCCATGTCCGGCGGCAACAACTTCAACCCGCCCGCCGCCGCGCCGGCGGCCACGCCCGGCAGCTCCTCGGGCGTGGCGCTGGAAACGGTGTGCGCGGTATGCGAAACGCCGGAACTGTCCTTGCTGCCCGACGACAACCCGCTGGGCTCGTCCTCGCCCATCACCTTCCAGAACCTGCTCAACCAGCTGGCCGCCGCCTTGGGGCTGGGCAGCGCGCCGTCCATCACCATCTCCAACGAAGACCGGCTGATCAACGCGGTGCGGCGCGAATTCCTCGTCTCCAAGCACGGCAACCGCGATTCGCTCTGGGCGCTGACCCGCGCCATCGGCGAGGCCGATGAACTGATCTACATCGAGACCGCCGGTTTCGCCCGCACCGCGCGGCCCAGCGGCCCGCCCGCCGCCTATGAGATAGACCTTGCACAAAAGATAGCGGACCGGATGGCGGCCAACCCCAATCTGAAAGTGATTGTCTGCCTGCCGCGCGAGACGGACTTCGCGCCCGCGTACGCGCCCTTTGTGCGCAGGGCGATCGCCCTGCGCAAGGACGCCGTGGACATCCTGCAAAGCGCCGGCGCGGCGCGCGTGGCGGTGTTCCACCCGCGCGGCTTCCCCGGCCGCTGGGCGCAGCTGCGCACCACCACCGTCATTGTCGACGACGTCTGGTGCCTGAGCGGCGCCACCCATTTCCGGCGCCGCGGCATGACCTTTGACGGCAGCATGGCGGTGGCCTCGTTCGATCGGGACATCGCCGGCGGTTACAGCCGCAAGGTGAGCGCCTTCCGCCGGCAACTGATGGCGGCCAAGCTGCAGGTGAGTCCAACGGACGCGGCGGGGCTGCCGGCCTCGGAATGGCTGCGCCTGCAATCGCCCGCCGCGGCCTTTGATCTGATCTCGGATCTGCTGATGCAAGGCGGCCTCAGCCGGCTGGCCCCGCTGTGGCTGGGCCCGACGGATGCGTCGGTCATCCCGCAGAGCGAGGATGTCGCCGATCCCAACGGCGCCACCGGCGCGTCCGGGCTGCTGACCCTGGTGGGGCTGCTGAGCGAGAGCAGCACCTGAGGCCCGCCGGCCGCCGGCAGGGAGGCCAGGCGGGCTAGACCAGGCGGTTGATGCGGCTTAAGCCCTGGCTCAGGCGCTGTTGCAGCGGCTCCAGCAGCGCCGCGGCTTCTTCGCTGCTCCACAGCAAGGGCTCGTCGCGGCGCTGCAGCAGGGTCAGGATGGCCTGCAGGCCGAGATGGGCGGCGCGGATGTCGATCAGGCCCTGCGTCAGACGGGCGTCCATCTCTTCGCATTGCCGGGCCAGTTGCCGGCCAAGCTGCGGCAAGGCGCTCTGGTCCTGTGTATTGCTCAGGTTCTGGTTCAAGCGCCTTAATTGCTCCATGGCGGGCAAGGTCGTTGTCATGGCATTCCTTGGTTTGACCCCTCTGAAAAACTCAAGAAGATTGGCGATATCAGAAGTTGAGGGTGGTTTTTAGGCCCACAACCCAGGCATTGGGCGTCTGAACCAGCCCTCCCGGCCGCACCCAGTATTGGAGTCCGGGTTGCAACTCCAGCCAGGGCCAGACCTGGTAGCGGTAGATCAATTCGGCGTTGACCGAGGATTCCGGCAGCGGCGCGTAAAGCGGGTCCTGATAGTCGCTGACGCCGGCTCGCTGATTCAGCAGGTTCTGGCTGCGGCGCCAGTTGGGGCTGGCCTGAAATTTGGATACGCCCAAGGCCAGCCAGTCATTTGGCCGGGCATCAAATGGTCCGCGATAGCGTAAGGACAAGGAGCTGGCATAGGACCGGGCGTTGCTGCGTTGATCGGCCACGCCCAAGCTCCAGGAGAGGCTGAGCCCGCGGTTGGCTGTTTCAAGACGGCGAGTCAGCTGTTGATTGAAGCCGGTGTACAGATACCAAGTATTGCGGTAGTGCCGATACCCCGCGGGGTCGTCCGTTCCCGCGCCTCCGGATGCTCCGGCGTAGAAGTCGCGTTGCTTGGCATTGGTATAGAGCAATCCCAGCATGTAAATGCCTGGCAGGCCAAAATGGCGGGTTTTCCATTCCGCTTCCAGCGGCAGCAGGATGCCGCGGCTGCCGTCGGTGGATACGCTCCAGGCGTGGCTGCGTGATGGCGCTTGCGGGTTCTGTTCCAGCAGGCCGGTTTTCAGGGTGACTTCCGGGGTGAGCCGGTACTGTAAGCTTGTGCCCCAGTAGTGCACGTTCCAGTTGTACCAAGTGCGCGAGCCGGCGGATTTTCCTCCGCACAGATTCAAGGTCTGGAAATCGCAGGGAATGATCTGGTCGAAGTCCTGCACCTTGTTCATCAGTCCTATCCGCCACTGCAATCTGCCGTCGAGAAAGCTGCGACGGAAGGTCAGCCAGCCCAGCCGGGTAATGGACTGGCCGCCCCAGCTTTCCTGCGCCAGATCGTTGAAACCGACGCGTGGGTCTCGCAGCCGCGTGCTGGTCAGATTGTTGTCATGATTGCGGTTGACGATATTGCCCTCGATCGCGGCATCGGGCATGCCGGTCAGCGCCTCCAGGCTTTGGCTGAAGGTCAGCGAAAACTGGTCGATGTATTCGGCTTTCTTGTCCGTGTTGTAACCGCCTTTGGCGTTGTAGGCGGTTTGGCTGACGTGGGCCAGGCGATAACGAAAACCATATTGTTCCAGCCGGTTGCGAATACCGGTATCGGTGCTGAGCAAGTCGCCGGCCTGTGGTTCGAAGCCCAGAACCGTGCCGTTCCAGGCTGGGTTTTGGCTTTCGGCTTGAATGACATCGGGGCTTAGCAATACCCCTAAGCTCAGCGCCAAAGCCAAGGGACCGCGACGCGGGGCGGTAGAGAACAAGGTAGGCATGTTTGTCTCCTGATCTTTCCGGCGGCTGCCTAGGCGCGGGCAAAGCCCGCTCCTGGCCTATGGCAGCGCCTGCTATGGCTTGGCCCGCTGTTGGCGGGCCGCGAATGTTCCCGTTTCTGCGATTAGCCGGCCGGCTTAAGCGTTTGTCCCCGGCTGCGTATCACGTCTCGATACCAGTAAAAGCTGTCCTTGCGCCGTCTCTCCAGGCTGCCTTGGCCTTGGTCGTCCAGATCGACGTGGATGAAGCCGTAGCGTTTGGACATCTCCGCCTTGGAGGCGCTGACTAGATCAATAGGCCCCCAACTGGTGTAGCCAAGGAGTTCCACGCCGTCGTCCAGCGCCTCGGCCGCTTGCAGCAGGTGATCGTTGAGGTATTGGATGCGGTAGGGGTCGTGGATGCGGCCGTCCGGCGTCACCTCGTCGCGCGCGCCCAGGCCGTTCTCCACGATGAACAGCGGCTTCTGGTAGCGGTCGTAGAGCAGATTGAGCAGGTAGCGCAGGCCCTGCGGGTCGATCTGCCAGCCCCATTCCGAACTGGGCAGGTGAGGGTTGGGCACCATGCCCAGCACGCCGTTTGCCTGTTGGCCCACTGTGGGATCGGCTGAGGCGCAGCCGGACATGTAGTAGCTGAAGGAGATGAAATCCACGGTGGCGCGCAGGTCGTCAAGGTCGGCAGCGCGGATGTCCAACGCGATGCCTGCCTCGCGGAAGAAGCGCTGCATATAGGCCGGATAAGCGCCTCTTGCCTGCACATCGCCAAAGAACAGCCACTTTCGGTTTTGCCGCAAAGCTTCCTGCACGTCTTCCGGCCGGCACGTGAGCGGGTAACGAACGCCTCCCAACAACATATTGCCGATCCGGGCGCCCGGTATCAGTTCATGGCAGGCTTTGACGGTACGGGCGCTGGCCACCAGTTGGTGATGGATGGCTTGGTAAACCGCTTGCTTGCCGCTGTCCGGCGGCAGACCGACGCCGGTAAACGGCGCGTGCAGCGCCATATTGATTTCATTGAAGGTCAGCCAGTATTTGACCTTGTCGCGATAGCGGGCGAACACGGTGCGGGCGTAATGCTCAAAAAAGGCGATGGTCTGGCGGCTGGCCCAACCGCCGTGTCGCTGGGTCAGCGCATAGGGCATTTCGAAGTGCGACAGCGTGACCAAGGGTTGAATCCCGTGCTTGGCCATTTCGTCGAACAGGCGATCATAAAACGCCAGCCCGGCCTCGTTGGGCGCGTCCTCGTCGCCTTGGGGAAAGATGCGGCTCCAGGCGATGGACACGCGCAGGCAGCTAAAACCCATCTCGGCGAACAGGGCGATGTCCTCCGGATAGCGGTGATAAAAGTCTATGGCCTGGTCCTTGAGGCCGCTGTCGCCGGCCACGCGCTGGGCGATGGGGCCAAACACCCCTTGCGGCAGCACATCCGAGGTGGACAGGCCTTTGCCGTCGGCCAGGTAAGCGCCTTCAGCCTGATTGGCGGCCAAAGCGCCGCCCCATAGAAAATCAGTGGGAAACAATGTCATCTCTATATCTCCTGATGCGGTGGTTAACGACTGACGGCCAGCAGAGGGGCCAACTCCGCCACCTCGGCCATGGTGAGAGGCTGCACTTGCGGGCAGCCGGGGTTGCTGATCAGCACCAAGCTGGTCATGTCGAAGCCGGCCTCGGCAATGGCGGCGCGGTCAAACTCCAACAGCAGATCGCCCGCCGTGATGGCGTCGCCTGTCCGGACATGGGCGTTGAAGTGGCGGCCATCGAGCTTGATGGTGTTGATGCCGATATGGATCAGCATTTCGGTGCCGTCGTCGGCGACGAGCGCCAGGGCGTGGCAAGAGTGGAATAGGGATTTGACCCGGCCGCCAAACGGCGCCACCACCCGCCCGCTATGCGGCAAGATAGCCACGCCCTTGCCCAGCACGCCGCTGGCGAAGGCGGGGTCCGGAACCGTGTTGAGCGCCTGGGGCTGGCCATGAATCGGGGAGAGGACTTGATAAGACGATGCGGCATCGACCGCGGTTGGAGGCTCTGCCGTCGCGGCGGCGGCCGCCTCGGCCTTGGGCTGGCCGAAGAAGAAGGTGAGCAGCGCGGCGAGACTCGCCGCCAGCAGGCTGCCGGCAATCGCTCCCCAAACCGTATAGTCGATGCCGCTGTCGGGAATGAGTTGAGCAAAGGAAAAAATGCTGGCCAGACCCATCGAGTATTTTTTTGCCTGCACATAGCCGACAAACAGGCCGCCTAGCGAGCCTCCCACGCAGCCGAAGATGAAAGGGCGTTTGGCCGGCAAATTGATGGCATAGATGGCCGGTTCGGTAATGCCGAACAGGCCGGACGTGACCGCCGAGCCGGCCAGGGCGCGTTTTTTGGCGTCGCGGCTGCGCAGCATCACCCCAAAGGCTGCGCCAGCCTGCCCTAAAACAGCGGGGATCAACATGGGCGTCAAGGTGTCGTAGCCCAGCGCGCTCAGATTGTTGTAGAACAGCGGGATGAAGCCCCAGTGCAGGCCGAAGATCACCAAGACCTGCCAGCCCGCGCCCAAGGCGGCGCCCGCAAGCATGGGCATGAAGCCGTACAAGACCTGAATGCCGCCCGCCAGTGTTTGGCTGGCCCAAGTGGCCAGCGGTCCTATCAGAATGAAGGTGAGCGGCACAACCAGGATCAGGCAGGTCAGGGGCGTCAGGATGTTGCGCACCGAGTCGTGCAGGCGTGGACGGAGCCTACGCTCGACTTGGCAACTGACCCAGGCCGCAAACAGGATGGGCATCACCGAGGAGCTGTAATTCATCAAGGTCACGGGCAGGCCGAGAAAATCCAAAGCCGCCGTCCCCGGGTCTTTGGCGGCCTCAAAAGCACGGAGCGCTTGTGGATGCACCAAGGCGCCGCCAATCGCCATGGTGAACAGAGGATTACCGCCAAATTTTTTGCCGGCGGTATAGCCCAGCGCCATCGGCAGGAAATAAAACAAGGCGTCGCTGGCGGTGAACAAGAGTAAATAAGTGCCGCTGCTCTTGCTCAGCCAAGCGCAAGCCACGAACAGAGCCAGCAGCCCTTTTAAAACACCGGAGGCGGTAAGAATGCCCAGGACGGGCATGAAGATGGCCGATACCAGGCTGATAAAACGATTGAACAGCCCATCCTTTTCTTCCTTATCGGCGTCCTCCTGGGCACCCATCAGCGGCTGTATCTCGGCATAGACCTCCGCCACCCGGTTGCCGATCACCACCTGGAATTGCCCGCCGCTCTCCAGCGCAATGAGAACGTCGGGCAGGCTGTTCAAGCTTTCGGCATGGGCCAGCCCCGGGTTGCGCAATTTGAAGCGCAGACGGGTGGCGCAGTGCACCAGGCTCAGAATATTGTCCTTGCCGCCCACTCCCGCGACGATCAGCTTGGCGAGTATGTCCATTGTTCTCCTCCCTATGGCGAGCGAACGCTCAAAAAAAAACCTGACCGCGCCCGCCCGCAATGGGGGAGGCGTGGTCAGGTTTTGCCTGTTCTAGACAGTAACAACCCTGTTGATGTCTCGGCGGCTCAAAGCCGCCGGCGAGTAAAGATCAGGCTTACAGACGGCTGATGTGAATGGCGAGGAACATCATCTCGTCCAACTCAAGTTCCTTCTGGTACTGCTCCCAAATAAAGCCTCTAACGCTTTCCGCGCTGCGCCACGCCTGCGGGTAGCTTGCCTTCACCGCCGCATGCAAGGAGGCGTCTCCAACAGGCAATGTCTGCTGCGACAACACGCGTTGCGCAAAAAACTTCAGGTGGGCAATGAAGCGGTGGTAGTTCAGCATTTGCTCGTCAAGCTCACGCCCTTGCTGGTAGGTGACAATCCGGAGTATCTGCTGCATCAATTGGGAAATGGCTTGCATCCCGAGAGCCTCGGTTGATATTTGGGCATTGGTCAAATGCCAGGCGATGAACCCCGCTTCATCTTCCGGCAGGCTCAGACCCAGGCGCTGCTCAATCAGCATCAGCGCTTGCTGACCAAGAGCGAACTCTCTTGGGTAGAGCCTGCGCATTTCCCATTGCAGCGCGTTGTGGAGGGCAATGCCCTGGCGCTGGCGTTCAATCGCGAAATGGCAGTGATCCAGCAGCGCCAGATACACCTCCTCGGGCAGTTTGCCCAATTGCTTTTTCGCCAGGCTGAGGATATCGGCGCACACCGCCATCACCTCCGCGGGGATGCCGCTCAAGACTTCGCTCAAGCGGGATGTCAGCTCATGGTTTTGCAAGGCGAAGAGTTTTTCGATCCGGGCCGGATCCAGCGCGTCTCCCGGGCGCTTTTGGAACCCCAGGCCGCAGCCCATGGCCACCAACTCATGCTGGTGTTCGTCCAACACGAGGGCCGCGTTGTTGTTCAAGATTTTGCTGATTTTCATAGCGCACACCCTGAAAACAAAAAAACCTGACGGCTTGGCCTCAGCCAAGTCATCAGGTTTTGCCTGCTTGCGCAGTAACAATCCTTGAGCACATACATCCGGTTTGACGACGCGGGAACCCTGTCACGGCTTTGGTCCCAAGTGTCATCAACGCATAAGACCATAGGATGGTAGGAATGACAACTTAATTTGTTAAAAATATGACGATTCAACGCCGACTGATGCGGGCGTCTGACAGAGCGGGCAGCCGGGGGCGGTTTAGCGGCCGTGGCGAAAGAGAGGGAAGGCGTCATTGCGGTCTCCAAGTCAGTGTTGGAAACCTGTCGTTCTGCGGGCAGAGAACGGCGTCGGGGCAAAGGCTGTGCAACTGACTGGCGCAATCGTCCAGCACCACGGTGGCGGCGCAGGCCAGATGCTGCAAACGGGGTTGATGTGACTGTGCGGCGTGGGATTGGAAGGCGTCAAGCGCGTGACGCAGGGTGGCGAGGCAGTTCAAGGCCAGGGCGCAGGCGGCCAGGGTTTGGGTCTGTGGATCAGGCGGTGGTTTGGCGAAAGCGGAGTGCGGATGGGAAGGGGTCATTGCGGTCTCCTAGTCAGCTTTAGAGCCTGCCCGGAGAGGCATGGACAGGCACGTGACAAGGTGGCAAGACCGGTATGTATGATCAAGGACCGGCAGCCCACAAGGAGCTCCCTGCCACGGCCTACCCGAATGGGTACAGCGTGGCAGCAGACGTAGTTGTGCCAAAGCGGACACAAAAGAGTCTGCGATCATACATTTCTGGGCTTGCCAGCCCTACGCAGCGTATTGGGCGCAGCGCGAGGCACAGGGTACTGAGGCGGGGATGGGGCGTCAAGCCAATGGCGGAGGAGAGAAGGGTTTCATGATTGTCATCCTTCTAAGGATGCGCCGTGGTTCATCAAGTTGGAATTTTCAAGGGGGAGCGGACTGGAGTTTGTGGGGCCTCAAGACCAAACCCTATGGTTAATGCCTTGTTCTACCGTGGCGGAATTTACTATCTATATAGGATATTGATTGGGGTCAGCACGCCGGGGTGGACATTTTGCCAGACCGATTTGAAGCCAAGTTGCGAGTCGCCATTGCCGTTGCCATGTTGTTTGTAGCGGCGCTGTCGCTTTCCATCTGGAAGGTTGTCGACAACGCCAGTCAAGCCGCGCACTGGCTGGCGAACAGCGTTCTGGTCATGGACCAGTTGGCGCATATCCGCGGCTATACCACGCAAGTGGAAATGAGCACTCAGAACTATCGCCTGACAGGCGATGAATCCAATTTAAAGGAGCGCGACAGGGTCATTCAGGCGCGCGAGCGCTTGCTGGTGCAGCTTCGTACACGAGTTGGCGACAATGCCGAACAGCTTAAGCGTTTGATGGCGCTGCACCAGGTCGTCACCCAGCGGCTGGCGATCTCTCGTGAAGTGGAGAGCGTGTACCGTCGGCAAGGCGGCGCGGCGGCCAGCGCCTACGCCGCGCGAGCGCCGATACACGCCACCCGGGTACGGGCGTATGGCTTGCTGGACGAAATGGACCAGGAAGAGCACCTGGTGTTGGAACGGAGGCAGATCGATTATGAGCGCTCACAGCAGTGGCAGCTATGGTGGAACGGCCTGAGCGGCATCACGCTTTACCTGCTGCTGGCCGGGACATATTTCATGGTGCGGCGGCAATGGCGGGCGCTCAAGGCCAGCCGGGAGGCATTGGCGTCCAGCGAGGAAAGCCTGGCCGCCACGCTGCATTCGATTGGGGACGCGGTTGTTTCCGTCAATGCGGCTGGCTTGATTACCCGTTGCAACCGGGTGGCCGAGTTGCTCACGGGTTGGCCCGCCGCCGAGGCCGTCGGCTTGCCCCTGTCACAGATATTGACCGTGCGGCGGGATAAAGACGACCGGGCTATCGATTTATTGGCGTGCGGCACAAGAATGGTGACTCAGGCCCTGCACATGCCGGAGTCCTGGCATGGGGAACTGGTGGCGCGCGACGGCCGGCAGTGCCCGATCAGCTACACCGTGGCCCCGATTATCGCCAGCGGCGGTCAACTGAACGGCGTGGTGGTCGTATTCCATGACTCCACCGCGGAACGGGATGCCCGGCTGACCATACTGGCGCAGAATGCCCTGCTTACCGAGAGAGTGCAGGACCGGTCCTTGCGCTTGGTGGAAAGCGAGGCGCATCTGGACGCCATCCTCAGCGCAGTGCCGGTGCTGATTGCCTATGTCAATGCCGATCGCCTCTATGTGTATGTCAACGAACAGTACCGGCAGCGCTTTGCGCCAGAGCGCGTGAACATCACCGGCTGCGCGGTGAAGGAAATTCTGGGGGAAGAGCGTTACGACATAGCCTGTCCGCGCATTGACAAAGCGCTGGCAGGCGAGCCGCTGGACTATGACTGGCAGCCTTTTCCAGGGGTTTGGCAAAACATACGCTATGTGCCCAAACGCAATGAGCAGGAGGAGGTGATCGGTTATTACGTGCTGGGCATCGACGTCACCGAGCGCAAGGCGGCAGAGGAGCATATCCAGCTGCTCAACAACGAACTGTCTCAGCAAGTGCGCGAGCTGGAGCATGTTTCCCGCGCCTTGCGTACCCTCAGCGCCGGAAACCGCGCCATGTTGCGCGCCAAGGACGAGCAGGAGTTGCTGGACAGCAGCTGCCGGGCCATTGTTGAGGCCGGCGGTTACGACACGGCGGTGATCTGGTATGGCGACGGAGAGGCGCAAGAGCTACAGCCGATGGCTCAATGCGGCTTTGCCGGCGGGCTGGACGAACTGAAAGGCATTGTTCTGGGCAGAGCCGATGCCGCCGGCGGCATCAGCATCACGCCGACAGCCGTGCGTACCGGCAAGGTGCAACTGGCGCGCGACATGCAGAACGACAGCCGGTATGAGGCGCTGCGGGCCTTGATGTATGGAGCGGCATCCGGCCTGGCCTGCCCGTTGCGGGTGGACGGCCGCGTGATCGGCGCCCTGACCATTTACGACAAGCAGGCGGATACCTTTGACGACGACGAGATTGATTTGCTGATTGAGGCCAGCGCCGATCTCGCGTTCGGCATCGGCTCCTTGCGTGCGCAGCGGGAACGAGAGCAGGCCCGCGCAGCCATGCAGCAAATGCTGCGCCATGATCAACTGACCGGCCTGCCCAATATGTTGCAGTTTGAAGAGGCATTGACGCTGGCCGTTGTGCACGCCAGCCAGGAGGGCCGCATGCTGGCCGTGCTGCAGTTCAATATCGAACGGCTGGGGGAAATCAACGAGGTGCTCGGCTTTGCGCAGGGCGACCAGGTATTGCGTGAGTTTGGCGCTCGCCTGAGGGCTTGCCTGCCCGCCGCCGCGTTGGCCGCGCGCGTGCGAGGCGACGAATTTGCGGTCTTGCTCCCCGGCGCCGATGCGCAAGAGGCCTTGGTGCTGGTCACTGCGGTCACCTGGACAATGACCACCGCTTTTGAAGTGGCGGGGCTGACCCTGGACGTTGCTGCAAGAGTGGGAATCGCGCTGTTCCCTCAACATGGGGGGAACGTACACGATTTGTTGCGTCATATGGGCAAGGCCGCACAGCAGGCCAAGCAGCGAGGGGTGGCTTATTGCCTGTACGAACCGGGCAAGGGCGAGACGCAGGCGGAGCGGCTGACGCTGGCCAGAGAACTCCGCCATGCCATAGCGCAGGGCGAGCTGCGGCTATACCTGCAGCCCAAGGTCAGCCTGGCCGATGGCCGGGTCTGCGGCGCCGAGGCCTTGGTGCGCTGGCAGCATCCACAGCACGGCTTATTGGGGCCCAGCGCCTTCATTGATATCGCTGAGCGGTCCGGGCTTATCCACCCGCTGACCGAGTGGGTCATTACGGCAACACTGGAGCTTCTGCAAGCCTGGCAGAGGCAGCGGCTGATGCTGCCCATCGCGGTCAATTTATCGGTGCGCAATCTGCAGGACGACGCCTTGCCGGACAAGCTGCGGCTTTGGCAGGAACAGCGTTCGATTCGCACCGGCTTGTTGGAGCTGGAAATCACGGAAAGCTCCGTGATGCTGGACCCGGAGCTGGCGCTGGCCTTGTTGCATGAACTGCGATGCGCTGGTGTCGCACTGTATGTGGATGATTTTGGCACCGGCTACTCGTCGTTGAGCTATCTGCAAAAACTGCCGGTGGATTACATCAAGATTGATCAGTCTTTTGTGATGAATATGTCGCAGGACAAAGACTCCGCCATGATCGTGAAATCCACCATCGAACTTGTCCACCATCTGGGACGGCTGGTGGTTGCGGAGGGAGTGGAGTCCGCCGCTGACTGGCAGAGCCTGCGTGAGCTGGGCTGCGACTATGCTCAGGGGTATTTTATTGCCGCGCCGATGCCGGCTGAGCAGTTCGCCGCCTGGACCACCACATTCCGGGCGCCATAGCGTGGGAAAGCCTCCTGTGCCGCAAGCCGCTTTGCTTGGGTGGTTAGCTGCGGCAAGGTGTTGTGCTCCTGTTGCGTGAGCAAGCGCTGGCCTAAGAGTGGCTAACAAATTCCTGATGCTGCGTTGCGCCGACTTGCCGTACTCAAGTACTGCCTGCGTCGGCGCGCCTTGCCTCAGATGTGAAACTGATTTTGTTAGCCGCTCTAAGCCCCGCAATGCTTTGATGACCGGCGGCCCGGCATATCCCATGGACGAGGCATAGGCAGAGGAGTGCGGAGGGAAAGGCGTTATTGCGGCCTCCTGGTCAACTTTGGCGCCAGCCGGGAGAGGCTTGACCAGGCGCGCGACAAGGTTGCAAGGCCGCGATCTACTACGGCAGCCGTCAGGCTTGGCCTTCTTGCGGGTACCACGAGGGCGCAGCCAGACGAACCTATACAGCGGCGGAGCCGCTAGGTTCGGTTGCCTCCGTATGGACAAATCGGAGCAGGGGACTTCGTTTAGTTGATATCTTAAGAATAATTGCCGAGAATGCCCGTGGCGTGCCGGAAGCTACTTTCTTGAATGGAAAGGAAAACTATGGCTGCGCGCGCAATCGTCCGGGAGGGCGATACCACTTCACATGGCGGCACCGTGCTGGAGTCATTCCCCAACTTCAATATCTATGGCAAGAACGCATCCGGCATCGGCCACCGTGGCTACTGTCCGCAGTGCAAGACAGAGTTCGTCATCGTGGCCGGGGCGCAAAACGTCATCTTCATGGGCAAGAATGTGGCGGTGGAAGGGATGCTCACTTCCTGCGGCGCAGTCCTGATTGCCTCCCAGTCTCAAGCCACGGTAGATACCGACCCTGGCGCAGCCAAGAGGGTGCCGGGGCCGCTGAGCGCGATGATTGCGGCGGGAGCGCCCATGCTGGCGCAAGGCCCGAACTGGATCGAGTTCGCTTTGCCCGCCCAGGAGAACTACCAAGGCTTGGCCTGCACGATCAACTTCAACGACGGCAGTTCCAAAGACATGACGTTTGACCAGGCCAGCTGCTTGCGGATTGACTCCATGGCCGAGGTGGCGGGTGTCCATGTGGAAATTCCGGATGACGAAGATAATGGCGAATGCCTCTTTAACCAATTCATTAATCTGATTGAGGGCTGAGACATGACTGATTCCGTGACCTATGGCAGAAGCCGCAGTGCTGGCACTTCCACCACCAGCGGGGCCAGCGTCCCCGAATATAAGATCGAGTACCGAGGTTACTATCAGGTTAATCTGCGGCATGAACTGGAGTCGCCTCTCAAGAAAAGCATTGAAGCTCTTGAAGCTGCTGCGGCGCGCTTTGCGACGGATGCTATTAATGATGGGAATGTACGGATTTCTTATCAGAATAATATTCACCGCATGGGACAGGCAGTGCTTGATGAAGTGAGTGCCGGTAACATAACGGCAAAAGATGGTATGAGCTTTTCCATCCAAATGCGTAACAAAATCATGCTGGAGCACCGAGCGGTGACTTCAAGGCAAGGAGTTGCCTTAGCGGAAAAGCATAAGCCCAAGGGGGTGAGTGAGAGGGAGTTGCTAGATAAATACGCCAAGGATATGTATGGTAAGGATTTTGAAAAACTGACTCGCTCGAAAAAAACAAGTATTTATTATAAGATTATTAACTCTTCGGCTCGAACAAATGATGGGTTTGATGGAGTCGCAAAGAAATTAAAAGTTATGGGGAAGGTGGGCTGGGTAGTGACCGCAACACTAGCGACTTATTCAATAGCAGAGGCAGAGAACAAGAAGAAAGAAGCTGTAAGGCAGGGTGCTATCATTAGTGGGGGTGTGCTAGGGGGAGCGGCTGCTGGACTGGCGGTTTCTACTATTTGCGGTCCAGGTGCTCCATTTTGTGCGATTGCGGTAGTTTTGGCGGGTAGTATTGCTGGTGGAGCATTGTCTGAAACGGTGGTTGATAGTCTAGATGAGGAATTGAAGGAGTTTGCAAATTGGCAGCTGCAATAAACGGTTTCAGCATAGCTAAACGTGATGTCTACCTTTCTGAATCAAGAGATGTTGAGTATACACTTTTGTATGAAGGAGCGGACACTGGTATCAAATCTATCTACTATCACGATATTGTCGTTCAATATCAATTAATGGACGGATGTTTTTTTGTCGTGCTGAAGAATGAACATTTTGAGATTGTGAACTATGCTTTTTATCTGTTGGGTAAAGGTCTTTCGACTTTGGATTGTGTGAAGCAATTTCAGTCTTATGGGTGTGATGGATTTATGACTGATAAGCATTTTTCAGAAGGAATATTTTCTTTCAAAAGAACAGGTAATTCCAAAAAGTATGTTTTGAAAATAGACCGCAAAGGTGGGTTTTTTTATTCAATGAGTGACTTTAGGGGTAGATCATTTTTTGATTTCCTTCGTTTGAAAAAATACTTGATGCTGATGGAAGTGTCGTGATTTTGTCTTGAGTGCAACTGTGTGGGAATTGCTGCTGCTAGACTATTTGCTGAAATGTGTAGTGGATAGCTTTAGATGAGGAACTAGAGTGGCATGCAAAGTGCAATATACAATAACTAACTTCAGCTTGCTTAAAGATGAGAAAACATCAAATGATGGGAATGCTTATTACTTTCTACTGTTTGATGGCGATAGGACAGGAGTAAGAACATATTGTGAAACTGTCTTTATCCAGCATCGTTTAGGCGAAGGTGGGCGATTTTTTGTTATTTTGGAAAATGAGTGTTTTGATGCTGTAAATTATATTGTTTATTTGTTTGACGCCAATATTCATGTCTTGGATTGCTTGTGTCTGGATTGGTCTGAATTGGATAGGGGGTTTATACAGAGCTATCAGCTGAATGATGGTGTGTTTTGCTTTGAGAGATCTCTGAACAATAAAAAATATGCGCTGAAGATTAGCGATGGTGGTGAGTTTCGTTATTCAGGAGGGGATTTCAAATATAGGGCCCTGCTTGACTTCATCAGGCCACGAAAATTCTTAACCCTGACAGGGTAGGCATAGTTTCTTTTAATCAGGGCTCAGTTGGTCGTCTGGGAGGAGGTGCTTTCAAATTGGCAGTAACAATAAATCATTTCAGTATAGAAGAACGTAATGCCCATCTCTCCAAGTCTGGAGAGGTGGAGTATGTGCTTTTGTGTGAAGGAGAAGATGTCGGTATCAGGTCTATTTACTATAATGCTGTTTTTGCCCAATATCAGTTGGAGGAGGGGCGCTATTTTGTTGTGTTGGAAAATGACTCCTGGGAGGATACTAATTATCAGTTTTATCTCTTGGGTTATGATTTCTCGATTTTAGACTGTGTGCGACAATTTGCTTCTGATGATTGTGAAGAGAGATTTATCGTTTACCATAGGCTTGATGGAGATGAGTTTACTTTCAAAAGAGCCGGTAATGCGAAAAAATATGTCTTGAAAATTGATCATGTAGGAAGATTTTTTTATTCGACAAGAGACCTGAAGAGTAGGTCGTTTTTTGATTTTCTTCGCCTGAAAAAATATTTTTCACTAACTGAAGTGTAGTGCTGCTATTTAAGGTTTCGATTGTTGTGGTAGGGTGAGGTGTAAAGGAGGGCAAGGTGGTGTCTGAAATAATAAACTTCAGCTTGCTAAAAGATGAGAGGTCATCAAATGATGGGGGTGCTTATTACTTTCTACTGTTTGATGGCAATAGGACAGGAGTAAGAACATATTGTGAAACTATCTTTATTCAGCATGGCTTAGGTGAAAGTGGGCGATTCTTTGTTGTTTTGGAAAATGAGTGTTTTGATGCTGTAAATTATATTGTTTATTTGCTTGATGCCAATCTTCATGTCTTGGATTGCTTGTGTCTGGATTGGTCTGAATTGGATAGGGGGTTTATACAGAGCTATCAACTGAATGATGGTGTGTTTTGCTTTGAGAGATCTCTGAATAATAAAAAATATGCGCTGAAGATTAGCGATGATGGTGAATTTCGTTATTCAGGAAGGGATTTCAAATATAGGGCTTTGCTTGATTTTATCAGGCCACGGAAATTCTTAACCCTGTCAGTGCAGGCATGATGCCTTCTGTTCTTGTAATCTTGATAAAAATGGCGATTGATTGTCTAGATGAAAGGCTAGGGGAGTTTGCAAATTGGCAGTTGCAATAAGCGCTTTCAGCATAGCTAAACGTGATGTCTACCTTTCTGAATCAAGAGATGTTGAGTATACACTTTTGTATGAAGGAGCGGGCACTGGTATCAAATCTATCTACTATCACGATATTGTCGTTCAATATAAATTAATGGATGGGTGTTTTTTTGTCGTGCTGAAGAATGAACATTTTGAGATTGTCAACTACGCTTTTTATCTTTTGGATAAAGGTCTTTCGACTTTGGATTGTGTGAAGCAATTTCAGTCTTATGGGATTGATGGGTTTATGACTGATAAGCATTTTTCGGAGGGAGAGTTTGTTTTCAAAAGATCAGATAACTCCAAGAAGTACTCTTTAAAGATAGATGGTAAAGGAAAGGTTTTTTATTCGTTGAGTGATTTTAAGGGGAGGTCATTTTTTGATTTTTTAGATTGAGAAAATATTTGCTTTTAACAGAGGTGTAGGGGCTTGTTTTTGAAAAGTGGTTGTCAAATGTAAGTGGGGCAAGTGTGGGGAGATTTTATTAGATGGTACATTCAATAAATTTGTTTCACTTGCAGAAAGTGAAGCCCTTAAGGGAGGTGGACGAATGCTTTGACTTGATGTT
This sequence comes from Chromobacterium sp. HL1, assembly GCF_057418835.1. Classification (NCBI taxonomy): domain Bacteria; kingdom Pseudomonadati; phylum Pseudomonadota; class Betaproteobacteria; order Neisseriales; family Chromobacteriaceae; genus Chromobacterium; species Chromobacterium sp. HL1. The sequence continues at coordinate 2,608,914 of NZ_CP162399.1, read as the reverse complement.
TGATGGTCATGCTACAAGAGTTAGGGTGGATTATGAAACTGTTTTTGCTCAATATAAGATAGATCATTTATTTCTTGTTGTTCTTGAGAATGATTTTTGGGAGGGGACAAATTATCTGTTCTATCTGCTTGATGAGGATTTTCACGTTGTCGATCGGATTAATTTGAGCGCAACGCCTGAGGATAATGGGTTTATTCAAGAGCATCATCTTCAAGGGAATGGCTTGATTTTTTATAAGTATAAAAGCGGGAAAAGATATGAGTTGTCAGTTCAGAAGGAGGGGCGGGTAAGTTATTCGTTGAATGAGCTAAAACACAGGTCGTGCTTTGGTTTTATGAGACCTAAAAAGTATCTTACACTACGAGATTGGGGAGCTGCTAGTAGAAAATGCTAGGTTTGATTGTTGGTGAAGCCGGGAGCTTCTGTTGAAGTGTAAAATGCCGAGTTCTGCAGGCTAGAGCGGCGATAAAATGGCTTGTTTCTGCTGACCTTACAATGATATGCGCATGAATCATTTTGCGGTTTTACTGTTTCTGCCAACATGGGCCCTAGCTGCTGAGCTGTTTGATGGGTATGAGACCTATTACCGCAGCCTGCCAAATCGCTTATTCCAGTCTTCGGGTATCGAGCTAGAACCTTTCAGCCTGGAGGGGGAACAAGACATCCGATATGTTTGGCAGGGCATGGCAGCGGGTGGCCGTCATAAGGTAGAGCTGAAAGAGGGTAAGATCATCCTGGATGGCAGGACATGGTTGGCCAAGTCGATCAAGGCTTTCCCTGGCGAGGTGGTTAATGCAGGGGATTTGGGGAGAGGGGCTGTGGCGTATTTCGCCGCCGGCTGGGCATGCGTGGAAAATACGCCTGCATCGGCCTCGGGTACGGCGGTGAGACATAAGTCGGTCTACCTGTTGCGCTTGGGCAGATCCAAGCCTCAAGGATGGAAGCTACCCAGCCTGTTTGCATCCTGTCAGGGCCTTAGGTTTTTGAACGGCCAAGTACGGTTCGACAAGCTTGAGTATCGCTATCAGGGTGGCAAGGATGAGCCGGCTGGGGTGGTACTCAATGAGTACGCGATTAAGTCCGGCCGATTTGTGCCCTTGGCGGGCAAGCATTTCGCTTCCTTTGTGGAGGAGGGGAATGTGTATAGGTTTTTGCTTGACTGATGGAGGCCACGTTTGGGGTGGGGATGCCTGACAGCCGTATCGTCCTGGCGATCATCAGGCACCTGTGCAGTTTTCGATTTCCCCGCTCTGCCGTCCGTCTTATGCGCCATCCTGTATTTTTTGAGTTAGGTTGGTTCAAGTGTTTTTAATTTTTGCAGAGTATTCCTTAATTCCGGGTTTGTTGCGTAAATGAATACGCCTTTCTTGGCGCGGGTAAGCAATACGTAGTAGATATTGCGTACAGCCTTGGCAAATTCTTGCTTCCTCTGCGGTATTGAGATTTCTGGTCTATCCAGCGAATCTTGCAATGGTTTGTATTTCTGATAACTAGGGCGCACTCTAAGGCCATTGGATGTATGGATTAAATCTGGTCCAATGATCACTCCGACATAGTCATATTCAAAACCTTGAACGGTATAGATTGCGCCAACTTCAGTGTGAAAGCCAGGCCTCTGATTCCAGTCGGCATAGGCCGAGTACTGATTCCAGCGCGCAGTCCAATCTTCGATCTCAATATCGTGGCCCTCGCCAGGCGGGCTATGTATTGTGCTCCAATCCCAACAGTACCCGGCAACCATGCGGCAGCTTGTGTTGCTCTGTGCGCGTTGGCGCAGCAGGTTTTCCATTTGTTGCGGATTGTCTACCAATTGAACTTCAAAGTCTGTGTCAGGCTTGAGGGTGTCGAGCTTGCCATGGTTGAGAAAGCGATCAACCCAAGCGATATAGTTATCGGCCCCTCGGCAACGCAATTGTACGGAGAGGGTATGCTGGATGAGCTGCATGCCTTCTTTTTGGGCGGCAGCAGAGAGGTCGGCGCTGCGGCAGTTCTCGTTGGGCTGTAGCCATTGATTGTCATCGATGAAAAAAACGATGAGTTGCTTATTTTTAAAGAGCTGGGCTAGAAACTTGCCGTTAAGACGATGCGCCTCGTCGACGATTAAATACTTGGTGCTTGCAGGCCCGCCTGCGCTAAAATCCAGGGCGCGCAGGCAGTCTTTGATGGCTGCGGAGATAACATAGTATTTTGGGTTTTTCCGCTGTTGCATGAGATGCCGAATAAGCATCATGGCCAGAACCGTTTTGCCGGTGCCAACTATCCCTTTAATGACGACGCAGCTTCGATGCTTTGTATCATCCAACACGCTGAGAATTTTTCGGAATGTCTGTTCTTGTTCGGCGCTGGGCTCAAATAGGGCGCTGCAATTGAGTTTGTCGCTGAAGTTGGCGATAAAGGCATCGGAGTAATGCAGTACCGGATTGCACAAAAAGGGAAGAAGAGAACTGGGCTGCTGTAGTTGCCCAAGCACGCTCGCGGCGGCTTCTTGTCCCTGGTTAAGAGTGAGTAGCAACGCATTCTGCAGATGGGAGGCAAAGGGGTGTGACCTTAGCAGATCATCTTCAACTTCCCTGTAATTGTGCAGATAAGCCATGGCATGCATGACTGGCTGATGGGAGCCGAAATCAAGCATGTGCTCAAGCGCGGTCATGTAAACTTGCGCTTGGTCACAAGGGTGCTCCGTTGAGTAAGGCGGTTGAGCATGAACCGTCAGGCTGCGTGGCTCATCGCTTTTACTCAGGCTGATGCTGCCTTGAGACCATTGCTTTAGCTCAATGATGAGGATATGCGTGTTGTCATCCGCGTCAGCGCCAATCAGCACGCAATCTGCTCGTCTAGTGCCTAATGGCATGGGGTATTCGAGCAAAATGTGCCCGTTGATCCGCTGTGATTCCAGCAAGGCTGCCAGGGCCGGCAAGGAGTGAGTCCATGATGACTTTTCTTGAGGGCTGAGCGGGCTCTGCTCAAAGACTTCTGCATAACGCTGTTCAAGTTCATCTGGAAAGCTTGGGTTTTTGGCTTTTTCACAGAATTCTTGAATGGTCAGTGTGGCGAGTGCGGTCATGTGCTGTTGGCGGCGGTTTCTGTTGCTTGCGTTTTCGCGTGCTGTTTTGTAAGCAAGGGTTGGCTTACTGTAACTTGCTTCTGAAGTAGTCGGCAGTTTCTGGATCCGAACAGTAGAGATAACAACCCTTCATGCCGCGCGTCATCAAGGTGCGATAAGTATTCTTGATGATGCGGTCTGCCAGTGCTTTGGTACCCGCAGGATCTTTCTTGATACGCGTTTTGTAGCCTTTGATGGTTTGATCCATGGAGGAGCGCTGACTGGCGTCGGTGATGACCTGGCCATCGCGGACGATGAGGTCGGGGCCAATGATCACGCCGATGTAGTCGACCTCAAGACCCTGGCAGGTATGGATACAGCCCACTTGGTCAATGGAGTCTGGGGCAATAATCCACACCATGCTGTTGCTGGCCAGATTCCATTGGCGCTGGTAGTGAGAACCAATGACGATGTCCATCTGGCTGGTATCCGTCTTGCTGTTCCATGGCCAACAGTAACCTGCGACAACGCGTGCCTTGTTTTTTCCATTCTTTTTCTCGACAGCCTCATGCATGGCTTCCGGCGTATCAAAAACCTTAAAGTGGTAACTTTGGGTGTTCAGCAGATTATTGGCGGTTTCGCGGATGTCGAGAACATTGTCCAGCCATGCCATGTAGCCATCTGACCCGCTGCAACGGAACTGCGAGCTGAGGGTGAACTCGTGTATCTCCGCTTCCTTGATGGCCGCCCAGTGACGAATCTGCTCCCTGGAGCCAATGTCGCGGAAGGTAACGCGTTGGTCTTCATCAATAAAGAAGACCGTGCACTTGGCGGCGTTGATCAACTCCTTCATCTGGTTCTCGCCCAGATTATTGAACATGCCGCTTTTTTCTGTCAGCCGATGGGACTCGTCAACGAGCAACACATCAAAACTATCCGGCTCCATGGCGTGAAAGCTATCTGAGCCAGTGAACAAGCCGTTAAAGTGGGTCTGTTTAACCGTACCAGTTAGCTTGGCCTTGTAGACATGCCGAGGAGCGGCATTCTTGGAAACATACTTGATGGCTATGCCGGTTTGCAGCAGCTTGACCAGCAGATTGATGGCGATGAGGGTTTTGCCGGTGCCAGGGCCGCCTTCAATGATGATGACTTTGTGTTTGCCCGGGGCTGCCGCCTGCGCAATTTCCTTGATGCTTTCATAAACCAGTTTTTGGTCATTGATCAGGGCAAACTCGGTGTTTCCTTTCATCAGCTGAGCCAGGGAGTCAGCAAACGCCTTGGATGCGCCAATTCGGCTGCTGATGAGTTGCTGCAACACCGCCTGTTGGTCTCCCTTTTGGATGTGTTGGCGCAGAAAGGCAAGCAGCTTGTCTCGTTCGGCTAGCCCTTTACGGAATAATGGCGCCTGTTCGGTGTACTCCTTGAATCGGGCATCCAGGATGGCGTTGTCGTTTTCGGGGTAATTGTGAAGGAAGGCGCACGGTATCACCTTGATGTCGCCGGATGAAACCGACTCATTGAAGCTTTCAAACAGCATGGCGTAGGACCAGGCCTGGTACGAGGGGTGAATGGCCTCATTCAATCCGCCTCCCAGCATGGTGCGTACGATGGCATCCTTGCCGGTCTGCTCAATGCCGCTCCATTGCTTGAGCTCAATGATGACTGCCTTCTTGTTCCCGTATTCGTCATAACCGGTGAGAGTAAAGTCTATGCGGCTCATCGACTGAGGTGCGAATAGTTCGATACCCACTCCCGCACTGGCCGGGATGCTGTCATCACGCAAGATCTTAGCCATTTCCTGCAGCGAGTTCTGCCAGGATTGCTTCTCTTTAGGGCTTACTTTCTTGCCAGTCTTCTCTTGATACTGAATTTCGATCAGGTCTTCGATATAGCGGTCTGCATCCTGAAGGAATTTCTGCTTATCGGCCTGGTAGATGAGGGTATGGGTTGAACTGGACGCTTGCATTCAGATCTCGTTGTATTTCTTGCTGGAGCCGCGGACTTTGTCGGCCGGGTATTTCTGAGTGTTCAACTGCAGCTTTTTGCTGGCCGCATCATTGAGGTCAACGCCCAAGACATCAGCCAGGCGGACAAGGTAGAGCAACACGTCTGCCAGTTCCTCACGTACCTTGTCGGCCGTGGCCGGGTGACTGCCTGCGCTCTTTGAGGCGTCTTCGCTCATCCACTGAAAGATTTCAATCAGTTCCCCAACCTCCCCAGAGAGAGCCATAACCAGATTCTTGGGGGAGTGGAACTGATGCCAATCGCGTTCGGCAGCAAAGGTTTCGAGTGCAGTGGCCAGCCTGGAGGTTTCAACCAGAGGCGTGTTGTCGTTGTGGAGGGTTTGGTTCGTCATTGTGTTACTTCCTGCGAGGATAGCTGCGCTTGCAGAATATGTATCTGGGGTTGTGCGCAATACTCTCTATTGTGGACTGACGCGGCACTTGTGGGCAATCCTGGGCGGCCCCGTGTGCTGTAGAAAAATCCGGGTTTCTGGTGGAGGGGGAGCCAATAGCTTGAGAGTCAGGCTGTTATGCGCTGCGTTTCCTAATACGCCGATGCGCGTTGGCCCGTGCAAAGGGGCATCTGCTTCCACCAGTTGCATGATCTTCATTTCTAGCTCCAGCAAGCGTTCCTCAAAGGCAAGTGTCGGCTTGTGGGCTACTGTAGTTTGGCGAAAGCGAAGTGCGGATGGAAGGCGGCGGCTGTACCGCAATCGCCCGGGAGGGCGATATCACCTCCACTGTGCTTGGGTTTCGGTTCTACCGTCCCCATGACCGCATTCTCTCCAAAGATGGTTTCTCAGAAAATTTCGCCTAACTTAGACGTTCTCTATTCACAATAAAATAATCAATAGAATTTGTCTTGACATTGTCATGTCTAGTGCTAGGATTTTTGTATGGTGGAATTTGGTTCATTTCCGGGCTGGAGATTTGCAGAATATTTCAGCCACGCAAATACAAATTTTGCTAGAAACCCAGCTTTTCATTGGTGTGTTTTTATTTGTATAGCAAGTCCCGTAAAGCTGACACGGCTTTTATTGTCTTTTCGCTGCACCGCCCTTTATCAAAATGAATGATCATGCGAGGTGTGTATGCCTGAAAACAATGTGGTTCAAACGCCAGCTCCGCCCTATCCAGAATATTCGGATAAAGTACTGGATCAGCCGGCTGATTATGGTGTGCTGAAGCAGCTGGAAGGCACATGGGTTAACTACAATCCGGATAAGACGAATCTGGGATGGGGCTTGCATACCACCTGTATGCCGTCTCCGGGGACAAATTCTGAAACCATTTTCGGCATATTCCACTTCCTCTGTGAAAACTATACCGAAGAACTCACGTTCTCCCTGGTGGATGGTGGGGTACGGAATCGGGGCGGCACCAACGAGCAGTTTGCGGGCGCGGTGAAATACAATCAAAGCATACAGCGCGTCAGTGACGGCGTGGGCATTCACGAAGAAGATGGCATGTATTTGTGGATGAACCCGATGTACAACCATGCGGCTACTGAGGAATCCGTCATTTCTGATAACGGTTTCCCTGGAATTGCCATTGGCGCCGGCGCCAACGGACCAAATTACGTGCCGCCTTATTCCATTGCGCGTAGCGGGACCATACCCCATGGCAGTGCAATGATGATCACCGGCGGATTTCAGGCGGACATTCCAGGCAAACCGGAATATCCCACCGGCACCGACTGTTGGACTCAGCCTTTTAGCAACTCGTGGCCAACGACTCCTCCGCCGCAAGACAATAATACGGTGCCGGCTGCCGTTGCTGCCAACCCCGTGCCCCTGACTGGGTCTCCGCTCGCCATTTCACCCAGCATGGGCGCAGCCGCACTGCTGTCGGTTCAGGAGGGCACACCGGCTGCGCCGCTTAATCTGGATGAACCCGCGCCGGCTTGGGCGTTTGACAAGTCATTGCCGGCCACCCAGCCGGACAGCAATCTGACTTATTTCCAACGGATTGTCGCTGATCCAAACTACCCGTATTCCGTACGCCCTGATTTGCGGTTGCGTGATGTGATCAAAGACCAGCGCATCAAAAAATACACGTTGATTCAGCTCAGCAGCAAACACAATGGCGGGCCGCAAGGTGGGATTCTAAACACCCCCTTTGTGAGCACCTTTGCCAATGTTACCGAGATGAATCTGAACTTGTGGATACAAACGGTGATCGACAGCGACGGCTGTGAGGTGTTGCAGCTTCAATATGAACAAGTGCTATTTTTTGAGTTCATGTTCGGCTCCAACGGGCAAGTGACGCGCTGGCCGCATATCCAAGTCAATACTTTGAGAAAGAAACCGACTGGTAGGTCGCATTTAAACTACTAGGACTCTTTGGACGAAAACACCGCTTCGCAATAGTGAAGCGGTGTTTCTTGCTGAAAAGTCAGCGTGTTCATCTGGTTTACTCCTCCAGCGCTTGCTTCGCGGTTTCCCGCGCCAGCAGCAAGGCCAGCAGCGTCAAGCACAAGGCGACCAGCACATAGGCGGAAACGGCCAGCGTGGAATCAAAGGCCCGGTACAGGCTGGTGATGATCAAGGGCGCGAAGCCGCCGCCTACGATGCCGGCCAGGGTGTAAGCCAGGGACGAGCCGGCGTAGCGGATGCGGGACGGGAACTGCTCGGTGACGAAAGCCGCTTGCGGGCCGTACATCATTGCGTGGATCAGCAGGCCGGCCACCACGGCGACGCCGATTTGCAGCGGCTGTTGGCTGTCCATCAGCCGGAAATACTGGAATGCCCACAGCGCGCCCAGCAAAGCGCCCATCGCGTACACCGGGCGGCGGCCCCAGCGGTCCGACAAGATGCCGAACAAGGGGACGGCCAGCGCATTGACCGCCGCGCCTATCATTGTCACCGTCAGGGCCAGCGAGCGCGGCAGTTGCAGCACCGTGGTCACATAAGTCAGCGTGAACACCACCACCAGCGCGTACAAGACATCGGAACCGATGCGCACGCCGCCGGCCAGCAGCAAGCGCCGCCAATGCCCGGTGAACACCTCCCGCACCGGCGTGGCCGCCTTGAGTTGGCGGCTCTCCAAGGCCTGAAACACCGGGGTTTCCTCCACGCCGCGACGCAGCCATAGGCCAAACACCACCAAGAGGACGCTGGACAAGAAGGGCACGCGCCAGCCCCATTCCAGAAAAGCGTCCGGGCTCAGCCACCAGGACAGCGCGGCAATCGCCCCGGTGCCCAGCAAAGTGCCGCAGGACGGCCCCACTTGGGTAAAGGACGCATTACGGCCGCGCTGCGTCGGCGCGCCATGCTCCATGGACAGCAGCACCGCGCCGGCCCATTCCCCGCCAATCGCCGCGCCTTGCAAAAAGCGCAGGCTGACCAGCAGCAGCGGGCTCCAGATGCCCCAATCCCGGTAAGTGGGCAGCAGCCCCATCAGGGCGGTGACCACGCCCATCAGCAGCAAGGTGGCGATCAGCACGAAACGGCGGCCCAGCTTGTCGCCCAGGTGACCGAACACCGCGCCGCCCAGGGGCCGCGAAAGATAACCCACCGCGTAAGTGGAAAACGCCAGTATGGTGCCGGTCAAGGGGTCGAAGGAGGGGAAGAACAGCACGTTGAACACCAGGGCGGCCATCAGGTTGTACACCGTGAAGTCGTACCATTCCAGCGTGGTGCCCAGCATGCTGGCCATGGCCAAGCGGCCCATTTTGGGGCGGGTGGCGGTCTGGCCGTCCGTTGGCGTCGCTGCAGCGCGGGTCTGCGTCATCGGCTCAACTCCTCTGCAAACAGCTTCCACTTGAGATCGTAGCGGGCGGCGTCTTGCTCCTTGCCGTCCAGCAGCAAGCAGGCCAGCTCCAGCGCATGGCAGCGCGCATCCTCATGGCTGCACTCCATCAGCAACAAGGGCCGCAGCAGACGATTGTCCAGCGACTCGTTCGGCAGCGGCTGGCTGAGTTTCGCGTCCGGCCACAGCAAGCAAGAGCGAACAAAACCGGAGGACTGAATATGGGCTTGGCCAAAGGCCCGCGCTTGGGCCGCCAGTTCGTCGGCCCGGGCCAGGGCGGACAGCGGAAGCATCAGCAGGCAACGGCCGCTGCCTTGCCCCACCTCCGCCAACACCCGGCATACTCGGCGCATGGGTTGGCGCATGCGCCGCAAATTGGTTTGCGACCACTCGGTCTGATGTCGGAACGCGTCCTGATAAGCGTCTGAGGAGAAACAGTCCAGCGACTGCGCGCGGTACAAGCCCAGATAGCGGTGCTCCGCCTGCTCGGATTGATAGCGCGCGGCGGAGATGAAGCCGGGCAGGCGCACGCGCTCTTCGAGATGTTCCCGGTCGTACCACTGGTTGAAATCGGCCTCGTTAGCCGCGTCGACATTGGACGCGACCACGAGCATGGCGGGAGAACTTGGGCGCATGGAAAGCCTCCGGAAGGCTGCTGACATGTCGCGATGATCGCCGCCGCGCCGCAGCAGGACAAACGAGTAATTCTTGCGGCGCTTGATCAGCTTTTCTTATCGGCGCAGCTTGGCCCATCTATCAAGGCCAATTCCGCCGGCGGCGCATAAGGGGCGGGCAGGGCGCGGACAAAATCGTCCGATTCACGGCAAGCCAGCTCCGCCGCCAAGTTAATGGCTTCCGACGCGTCGCGCTCCAGATGGCTCACCACCAACTGCTGGGCCGGCAGCGGCTGGGCGCAGGGAATCCAACGCAAATCCCCGCGCTCTATCTTGTCCCGCACCGGCGCCAGCGGCAGCAGCGCATAGCCAAAACCCGTCTGCACCAAGCGCGCAAGGGCGGCGATGGAGCTGACGCAATGCACCTTGCCCGGCGGCAGCCGCGCCTTGCGGTACAAATCCTTTACCGCCAAATAAGGCTGGGAGCCACGGCTCATGGTGATGATGGGCGTGCGCAGCAACTGGTCCAGGCTAGCCTCCTCCGGCCGGGCCTTGCCAGGGGGCCCCACCCAGCCCATGGCCAGCGGCAGACAGGGCCGGCTGACAATGCCGTCCCCCAGCGCCGCATCGCTTTGCAAGGCGATGTCGATTTCCGCCGCGCGCAGGCTGTGGCGCAGCTTCTCCGTGGTTTCAGAACTCAACTGCACCTCAATACCGGGGTGCTTGCTTTGTAGGCGCTGGAGGAAACGCACCAGCCAGGTATGCGCCACGCTTTCTATCACGCCAATGCGCACCAGCCCCAGCAAAGGCGCACCAGGTTGGTCCAGTTGCATGATTTCCGCTTCCAACTCCAGCAAGCGCGCGCCGTAAGGCAAAAGCCGGCTACCCAAGGGCGTTAGCCTCAGCCCGCGCGGCTTGCGCTCAAACACTCTGCCGCCCAATTCCTGCTCCAGCGCGGCGATGCGGTGGGAAATGGCGGCCTGGGTCAGAAACAACCGATCCGCCGCTGCGCGAAAGCTGCCCAAACGCGCCACCCAGATAAAGGCTTCAACAAAGCGAGTATTCATCCCTAGCTCCCATGAAGTTCCGCCGCGCCTCAGCGCAGCGCGGTGTCTGGGTTTGTCTGCTTCTCGCCTGGCGGGCAGGGAAGGGAATCATAGGAAAGGCTGTGCAACTGGCTGACGCAATCGTCCAGTACCGCGGTGGCGGCGTAGGCCAGATGCTGCAAACGGGGTTGATGTGTCAGTGCGGCGTGGGACTGGAAGGCGTCAAGCGCATGACGCAGGGTGGCTAGGCAGTTCAAGGCGATGGCGCAGGCGGCCAGGGTTGGGGGCTGTAAGTCTGGCGGTGGTTTGGCGAAAGCGGAGTGCGGATGGGAAGGTGTCATTGCAGTCTCCTAGTCAGCTTTAGAGCCTGCCCGGAGAGGCTTGGACAGGCACGTGACAAGGTTGGAAGACCGCGATCTACTACGGCAGCCGTAAGGCTCAATGCCACGGCCTGCCCTCTTGCGGGTACTACGAGGGTACAGCTAGGCGAACCTATACAGCGGCGGTGCCGCTAGGTTCAGTAGATCACGGGCTTCCAAACCCGACGCGGCGTTATTGGGCGCAGCGCGAGCACAGGGTACTGAGGCGGGGGTGGGGCGTCAAGAAGGGGGCGGCTTTCTGGAGGAGGCGCTTGGGTAGATGGCAGATGATTTGATGTTAGTTGTGTGACATTGCTAGTGGCATGACATATGATTTTGGTTTGATGTGCTTTTGCAAAACCGTCGAGGACTCCATGCACCAGGATTTCAGGTCTTACTGGAGCGATTCTGAGTACGTGGTCATTTGTTTTTAGGATGACCTCCTCCCGCAAAACCGTAGCAGCGAAAAGTAGAGATTTCTGGCAAATTTAAGCCCATCCAGGCAGGAGATTTGTCATGAAAAACGAAGTTCACGGAAGAGTAGATCGCCTTCGCATTGCGCTAGGCCGAGTCCGGCACCACTGTCGCAGAGGTCTGTCGCAAGATGGGCGTCTCTGAAGCTACCTTCTACAACTGGAAGAAGAAATACGGTGGCCTGGGCGTCAGCGAGCTACGACGTCTGAAGCAATTGGAAGAAGAAAACGCCCGGCTCAAGCGTATGGTCGCGGATCTGAGCCTGGATAAGCAGATGCTGCAGGAAGTCATCCAAAAAAAGCTGTGAAGCCGGCTAGCAAACGCGAGCTGGCCAACTTCCTGATCGGTGCGTACCGCGTCAGTATGCGCCGCGCCGCAGCTGTCATTCTGTTGCGGCAAGCGACGTATTTTTATCGTCCCCACCCTCGTGACGATCGAGCGGAGCGGCCGCGAATTAGCGAGATTGCCGCCACGCGGATTCGCTATGGAGCACGCCGCATTCATGTCCTGCTGCGGTGCGAGGGGTGGCTGATCAATCACAAGAAGACGTACCGGACCTATTGCGAGGAGGAGCTAAACCTGCGGCGCAAACGTCCCAGACGGCGTGTGGCAGCTGTCCATCGACCTGCACGGCCGATCACCTCTAGTCTGAATGCGTGCTGGAGCATGGGCAGCCTGCGGGATGAGTGTCTGAACGTCCATTGGTTTCTGTCGTTGGAAGATGTGCGAGACAAGATCGAACGTTGGCGGCAGGATTGCAATGAATTCAGGCCGCACCGTTTGCTGGGCGACCAGACCCCGAGCGAGTTCCGACTTGCTCACCTTGAAGCCGGGAATCTCTAGACTAGACTGCTCGGTTAGTCGGGAGGAGGCCAACAAATTGCACGAGGTTTTTGATGAGTAAATGTCAATAATCAAAAAGATGCCATGTAATAATTTGGTTGATTTTATGTTGAATTAAGGATGGTGTTTATGAGAAAAAAAAACATTACCAGGCGTGTAAGAAAATCGGTACCAGATTTTAAGTGGTTGATCTCCAGTCCAATTGCAAGAAGTTTCATTGCTAAGGAAAGTTTAGAGCAGCCATTTGTAAGGTTTCTAGAAGAAAGCGAGCGCGATATTTTTTTGGAGACCATGAACATGGCTTTAGATCTGAAGCCTTTCAGGGATTCAATTGGAGGGCTTGCAAATAAAATAGAAAATTTTGGACAGTTTCCGAGGCTTAAAATTGTTCGAAGAAATGATGATCGCTATTTGGAATTTTCTGCAAGTTTATTTAAAAAAGAATCTGATCGTATAAACAAATTTATCAGATTGAGAGCCGATTTCGAGAATGGTTTCTTGGTTGGAGATTTTAAAAAAGCAGAAGTAGCTTTGGAAGAAATAAAATCCGAGTTAGGGGAGTCGTTTTGGTTTATCAGAAGCAAAATTCTTTTGTTGAGCTATCTTGGGAAAAATGAAGAGCTACAAAAATTTTCTGACTCTTGTAAAGGTCGGACTAATGCAGAAATGGTTAGTTTTATAATAAATTGTCTATTTATGCTTTCCCATTCAAGTCAGTCAATTGTTCATTTAAAACAGTTGGTGATAAAAAATATAAATGAGCTTAAAAGTGCCGGCTTGGGTGATTATGCTAGCATGTTTGCTTTGCTCTTTGTTCCAGATCCGATTTTGGGAAAATATGATCAATTGTCGGCGTTGTCGTTAATACAAATATTTCCTCTGGTGGATCAATACTGTATGTTTATGGCGTGGGTGCCCCGCGCGTTAGAAAGCCTAGATTCAGATAGTCCGATCTCTGTGTCCAAATCTGGTCTGCACTTCTTCATAGAAACAATTTACGAAACTACAAACTCCCAGGCGCTAGGCGTAATAAAAAGCAAATTTACTGGAGAAAATAAAATAACCAGTAAATATTTAAATGATATGATAGAGAGTTATGAGTGTGGAGAGTACCATAAAATACTGAACAAAAGTATTTTTGACGCTGAGAATCCATTTGCACTTATAAATATCAAGGCAAAGTCTATTGCTTTGCAAGGCCGTAATGACAATTTTGATGAAAGTCCATTGTCAGTAATAACTGAAAATCTTGCCAAAGTATATTCGCTCGGCTCAGGGCAGCGGCAAGTCAAAGACAATCTTTTGTCATTTGCAGTTAGGCTAAATGGTATTGAGAAAGCTGTAGCATTACAGTCGGCCATAATGATAGCTGCGCCATTGACTTTCTCTACCAAAGAAAGGAAAGAAATCTCACGATTAGCGACAACAATAACTGAAAGTTGTACCCCATTAATTATTAGCATCGCCAATGGGGGAGGGGGTATTGTAGAGACAGAGTATATCTCCATAGAAAAAGAAAATTGGCCTAACCACAGAAAAACCAAGCATAAAATACTGCAATTGATTAAAAATGGCGCAGATGATGTTGAGGTGAAAAGAGAATTATTGGTATTTAAAGACATCGCTCCCTTGCTAAAAGATTGGATTGAACTGTCTGTGGAGTATTTCATTTCAATTGACGATTATGAAAGTGCGATGAGGGTGAGTGCAGAAGCGCTTGCCGACAATCCTGAGTGCTATGCATGCCTGCCGATGAATGTATTGGAGAATTATATTGCGGAAAATATGGTGTGTTCAATTGAAGCAGTTGTGATTGTTTTTTACTTTGTTAAATACATATCTACAAAATCTGATGCACTATTAAATGAAGTGTTTGAGGAGTATGTTGTTTCGAATGATGTCAGTTTTCCATCGGAGTTGCTTGAAAGGGTCGATGTTCTCAATAATATGGAGAAGGTTTTTTATAGGGATATTTGCTCTCCAGAGGTTATTGATTTTCTTGGCTGCTTTTCGAGTTCGACAGGCCCAAAGGAAGAACGCTTGCGAATAATTAATGTTTTGCAAGAAAAAAGCGTGATTGCTGCGGATGCAGCAAGAAAAGAGATTGAAGAAATTATCGGTGGGATAGCAATCGATGCAGGAGTAAGTGAGTTTCATGGAGGTAAGGTATTTGTTAGCAATGCGCAGGTGATAAAAATTACCTCGGACGAGGTTAGGTCACTCTTTGATCTTTATAAATTTTCTAAAAATAGTACGAGCAATGATTACATAGTATTGAATAGCGGGGAGGACAAGGAGGGCGTTGCGATTGCACTTGTCGCCGGGGATAAAAATAATATTCTTTTGAAAATGGTCAATACGGTCACACATGTTTTCTTATTCGATGAAAGTCATGGTCTTGACAAAAATTTAAGTACAGAAATTAGGCATGGTTTCTTTTCAAACCTCATGCGCTCGCGACCGGAGAAAAGATATCTACTTTCAGAGATTGGTGGTGATGATCAGTATCAGAAAATTAATTATTGGTTTGAAACAAATCAACTAGTGGTTAATGAGGTTTTGGAAAAGACTGATGCGGAGCTGAGGTGGTTCTCTGCTCAATTTCATAACTTGCTCCTGGCTGCAGAGGAATGGATGAAAATTGAGTTTAATGGTATGGAAAACGGGGAGCGTTGCTTTAATTTCACCATATTCTCAGAAGAATTCGAATTTCTTAAAAATTTGATTGATGGTGCAGATAATTGTGATAATTTCATTGAAGGTTTATTCGAAATTTTATGGGGGAAAACTAAAATAGGGTTAGAAAAAATAAAAGAAAAACTCAATGGGGATTTTCGGAGTAGTGTTGATAATCTATTTGATCAGTTGATCAATCGTATTGACAATGTAACAGGAGGTGGAAATGTATTAAGCGATCTTTCAAAGGCCATTATTCAGACTAAGAGTGACATCAAAGAAGATATTACAATGGTGACTGAGTGGTTTAATATTTATCAAGCAAGAGCACCTAGTGATCAATCTTTGGATCTGCTAATTGATGTTTCGGTGCGTTACTTTGATACTATTAAAGGAAAAAAGAGTAATATATATATTAATCTGTCTCATGGTGTTTCTGATATTAGAATCAACAGTATTGCCATCAAGCCTTTTGTTGTGTCATTTATAAACATACTAGATAATTGCTTTAGGCATAGCGGCTTTGGTAGTGCTGTCCAGATTGAAATTACTGGGGCCAGTACAGAAGTGGGCTGGGTTGTTAAAATTAAGAATCCCGTCTCTCCTGAAAAAGCTAAAAATCTAACTGTAGAATCTATAAAACATACGTCAGAAAGGATGCGTGATCCTGATTCCTCATGGCTGATGAGAACGGAAGGAGACTCGGGTTTGTACAAGATATTGAATAACCTTCAGTCCATTAGCAGTCAAATTGATGTTAGCATTGGCTGGGATGGTTGTATATTTACTACGTCGGTGAGCTGTGATGAAAATACTATTTGTTGAAGATAGTGCTCTTAAGAGAGAGAGAGTGTCATCGTTCATAAAGGAAGTAATTCCGGGAGTCGCAATAGATGAGGCAAATTCATTCTCCACCGGAAGTCAGAAAATAAATTCCACTAAGTATGATCTTATAATTCTAGATATTAGTTTGCCGACATATGATAGAGGGGGTGTGGAGTCTGGAGGTCGCTTTAGAGCATTTGGAGGAAAAGAGTTAGCAAGGAAAATAATGCGTAGACAAAAAAAAGCTAACATTGTTTTTATAACGCAATATGAATCCTTTAGTGACAAAGAGTCTTCCCATTCGCTGGAGTCATTGGAAAATGAGTTAAGAATCGACTGCGGAGAAAATTTTATAGAGCTTATATACTATGATAGTTTCAAAAGCGCTTGGAAAGAGCAACTCTCAAAAATACTGATGATGATTAGAGAATGAATATACTAATAGTAGATGATGATGTGCCTCGTCAAAATGAACTGGTAAGGCACTTAAGCACCTGTGTGGAAATTGGCGCTATTAATATAACTGCTGTAGATAATGTTGACGAAGCAAAGTCTTTCTTAAGAAGCATGTATTTTGATGCTTTGGTTTTGGATGTTGTTTTGCCAAAAAATAAACATGCCTCCGCTAATTTTAGTAATGGGATTGGTCTTCTTGCGCAAATATCCCGATCTCCATCGCTCAAAAAGCCTGAGAAAATAATTGGAATAACTGCACATCTTGATGATATTTCCTCTTTTAGAGAGGAGTTTGAAAAATACTGTCATACAATTGTTGAGGCTCAACGAGGAAGTGGAGCATGGAAGAGTAAAATCAGTAGTGCATTATCCTATGCATTTAAAGCCCGTGTAGATCGTTCTGGTGCTGACTCTAAAATCTATGCGCTTACAATTCATGGGATTAGAACTTTTGGTGGTTGGCAGAATAGGTTGAAAATAATAGCCGAGCGGACTAGTTCGTCAATTGAGGTTGGCTCATACAAATATGGGTATTTTTCTATTGTCGCATTTTGTATTCCTTTCTTACGGTGGGTTGAGGTGCGTAGATTGACTGCGCATTTGAAAAGACTTTTTTCAGAACATTCAGATAAGCAATTTGTTTTTTATTCTCATAGCTTTGGAACCTATCTTTTAGCAAAATCTTTATGTGCCGTGCTACAGGAGGGATGGGTTCCAAAAATTGCGACTATTGTTTTTAGTGGTAGCGTTTTAAAATCAAATTACAGCTTGAGGCCTATTTTAGCTAAAACTAATGCTAGGATCGTTAATGAGTGTGGCGACTCTGACTACGTGCTTTGGGTAAATGAAGCGATTGTTCCTTTTGTCGGCATGGCAGGAAAAACAGGGTTCTATGGCGTCAACGATGATAGACTTATAAACAGGTTTTTCAATGGTGGTCATAGTCTTTATTTTACGTCAGATGGGTTTATGGAAAGATATTGGATTCCACTATTGGATCGGGACTCTAATATCGAGTCGGTTGACGTGAGAAGTGATGGTTTTTTGCATTATGAATTATTTGAAAAAATTATATCGCTGATCGGTTTTTTTAAAGAAGCATTGATTGCATTGTTTCTGGCTTGGTTTTTCATCGGCTCATTTATGTAGTGCTGATATAGCTAATTTGTAGAAATTCAGACCTGATCTGACAGTCTCCCGTTTTGACGGCGCCTGGCTGTCAGATCAATTCAAGTTGTCTATCTTCTCCCTCCATTCCCGTTTGCCATCAATAAAGGTTTGTACAGGCGTGCGGCCGCAGCACATCTTGCCTTGGTGGGTGCGTTCCTGATTGTAGTAGACCAACCAAGCATCCAGATCGGCCTGTAGCTCGTCAAGTTCCAGATAGAGCTTCTTGCGGAATGCCACCTGGTAAAACTCCTGCAAGATCGTTTTGTGGAAGCGCTCGCAGATCCCGTTTGTCTGCGGATGCCGCGCACGGGTCTTGGTGTGCTCGATATCATTCACCGCCAAATACAGCTGGTAATCATGGGTTTCCGGCTTGCCGCAATACTCGGTTCCGCGATCTGTCAGCATACGCAATACCCCCATTCCATGCTCGGCAAAGAACGGCAACACCCTATCATTGAGCAGATCCGCCGCGGTGATCGGCGTTTTGGTGGTGTAGAGCTTGGCAAACGCCACCTTGCTGTAGGTATCGACAAAGGTTTGCTGGTAAATCCGCCCGACACCTTTGATCGTGCCCACATAGAAGGTGTCCTGCGAGCCTAGATAGCCCGGATGCGCTGTTTCAATCTCGCCATGCGCGACATCATCTTCTTGTTTGCGCTCCAGTGCCGCGATCTGCGCATCGGTGAGCACGATGGCTTGTTCAGCTACCAGATGTTCCAGAGCGCGTAGCCGCTGTTTGAACGATGCCAGGTCATGTCGCAGCCAGACTGAGCGCACACCGGAAGGGGAAACGAACACGCCGCGCTGGCGCAGTTCGTTGCTGACCCGCACTTGCCCGTGCGCAGGCTGTTCCGTTGCATAGGCAACTACGGTCGCCTCTATGGCGTCGTCTACGCGATTCTTGGGATTGGGTTTGCGACGATTGGCATCGAACAACGCCTCGACGCCGCCATCAGCCACTGCGTTCTGGTAGCGGTAAAAGGTATCTCGGGACAGGCCCATCACCTTGCAGGCCTTGGAGACGTTGCCTAGCTCAGCGGCCAGGTTCAACAGGCCGATCTTGTGTTTGATGATGTTCTGGTTGAGACTTGTCATGGGGTTACTCCTGCACTTGCGCGCTGTCTTGATGAAGATTCGCACCTCTATCAAAACGGGTAACCCCACCTATCGGCAAGGCCTGACTGTCAGATCAAATCGGAACTTCTACAGTGAAAGGACTAGTTAAAACCTCATTCAGCTAGAGGGGTAAGTTATTTAAACCATTTGTGAGATTATTCTTCTTTCGACTCATTTGAATTTTTAACTTTCTCCCATTCGAGACCCAAACCTTTAAATTTCTGTGCATATGGAATGACAGTCAACGCTAGAGCCCCACCAAAAAGAGAGATACGCTCAGCTGTCAACAAGCTTATCCCGAAAAATTCTTTTAGCACAAAGTCAGAAGTTGCCAGTATACAAAAAATGATCGAGGCACTCCAGCAAACTATCCTGAATTTATCACCAACGTCCGCTTGACGAAGCCTAAGATTTGCCTTTCTGTCTGCGGACTCTTTTGCTGACAGAGCTTCAAATGAAGGAAATAAACCATGGTCAATGATATTTATTTTTCCTTTGTCGTCAAAGGAGTTAAGAAGAAAATGGGAAGCATCGTTACTGGATGGTGATACAATATAAACAGGAATGCAATCAGCTCCCACAGCCTTTCGGTAGTCACACATATTTCGATAAATTAATGCCCCTTCTTCAATATTAGATTCTTTAACCTCAATTATTGCTATGTGTTCGTTATTTTTCGGGTCTATTAGGGCAAAGCTCGGCCTGTAGCACCTCATGCTTTGCACCGGGTGAGTGGCGGGTTGATAGATTATTGAGTTTTTTGGATACCCAATGGATATAAGGTATTCAAAAAATTGTTTTTCTAAATTTCGATCATAATTCATATAATTTGAGCCAAAGGTAAGTTTTAAATTTTGATGTGCTGGCTTTGTTTGAGTGAAATTTGATGAATTTGACTTGTGGATCGGTCTTTTGATGACTCCTCTGATTTTTTGGCAAAAACCAGCTTCTGACTGATAGTAGTTATATTAACACAAGAGTATGAACGACCGCGTTGGTCAATAAGTCGTAATCAGTGCTCGCATTAGCCCGCGGCTGTTTTGTATGTTGCCACCTTGTCACCCTAAGGAAAAGGCCCTGCATTGCAGGGCCTTTTCCTTAGGGTGACAAGTAGCATTTCAAACTTTGACTACTAAATTTCAACCTTTCCGATTTCTGACATTTCAAATCAATCCCAGCTCAATGCCCCGCCAGTCTGGTATTCGGTGACTCGGGTCTCAAAGAAGTTCTTCTCTTTCTTCAAGTCGATCATCTCGCTCATCCACGGGAAGGGGTTGTTCACGCCGGGGTAGAGCTGGTCCAGGCCAATCTGCTGCATGCGGCGGTTGGCGATGAAGCGCAGGTATTCCTTGAACATGCTGGCGTTCAGGCCCAGCACGCCGCGCGGCATGGTGTCTTCGGCGTAAGCGTATTCCAGTTCCACCGCGTGCTTGAACAGTTCGGTGATCTCGGCCTTGAAGCTTTCGGTCCAGATTTCCGGCTGTTCCAGCTTGATGGTGTTGATCAGGTCGATGCCGAAATTGCAGTGCATGGACTCGTCGCGCAGGATGTATTGGTACTGTTCCGCGGCGCCGGTCATCTTGTTCTGGCGGCCCAGCGCCAGGATTTGCACAAAGCCGACGTAGAAGAACAGGCCTTCCATGATGCAGGCAAACACGATCAGGGATTTGAGCAGCTTCTGGTCGTTTTCCAGCGTGCCGGTCTTGAAGGCCGGGTCGCACAGTACGTCGATGAAGGGGATCAGGAATTCATCTTTGTCGCGGATGGATTTGATTTCGTTGTAGGCGTTGAAGACTTCGCCTTCGTCCAGGCCCAGGCTTTCCACGATGTATTGGTAGGCGTGGGTGTGGATGGCTTCGTCAAAGGCTTGGCGCAGCAGGAACTGGCGGCATTCCGGGCTGGTGATCTGGCGGTAGGTGCCCAGCACGATGTTGTTGGCGGCCAGGGAGTCCGCGGTCACGAAGAAGCCGAGGTTGCGCTTGACGATGCGCATTTCGTCTTCGGTCAGTTGGCCGGTTTTCCACTGTTCGATGTCGCGCTGCATGTTCACTTCTTGCGGCATCCAGTGGTTGGCGCATTGGGCCAGGTATTTTTCCCATGCCCATTTGTGTTTGAAGGGCACGAGTTGGTTGACGTCGGTGGTGCCGTTGATCACTTTTTTGTCCACCACGTTGACGCGGCCGGCGGCGTTGGCGCCCGCGGAAGGGGCGGCCGGTTTGGTTTCGATGGTGTCGTCAAAGTTCAGCATTAAGGGCTCCTGTCTGGATTTACTCCGCGTCCGGCGCGGTGATTTGGGGCGGCAGCGGCTGCTTGTCGCCAGCCAGGCTGGGGCTGAGCGGCAGGCTGCTTTTGCGCAGTATTTGTATCTGGCGCGGCGCGGCGGCGATTGCCGGCACCGGGTCCAGGTCCACGTGCAGGCTGCCCAGTTTGCGGTAGCCTGCGTCTTTGCCATTTTCGCCATGGCGGGCGATACAGAATGCGGTGGCGCTCATGAGCGGCGTCCTTTCAGAAGCGCAGCTGTTGGCTGAGGCGGTGGATCAGCTGGCGTTCGCTGCTTTCCTCCTGCTCCACCTGGCTGCCGCGCGGCTGCCGCAGCTTCAGCA
This sequence comes from Chromobacterium sp. HL1, assembly GCF_057418835.1. Lineage (NCBI taxonomy): Bacteria > Pseudomonadati > Pseudomonadota > Betaproteobacteria > Neisseriales > Chromobacteriaceae > Chromobacterium > Chromobacterium sp. HL1. The sequence continues at coordinate 2,587,936 of NZ_CP162399.1, read as the reverse complement.
GCTGGCGGTATTGCCGGTTGGCTTGTTCTATGTCTTGCTTGAGCAGCTCTATTTGCTGCTGCAGTTCTTCCGGCTGGCAGTACACCACCAGCGCGTCCGCTTCCACCCAGGCTTTGCGCCACACTTTCTGGCGCGGCAGGCGGCGGGCTTCGTTGAACAGGTCCTTCCATTCGCAGGGCGGGGCCTGGTTCAGCGTCAGGTACATATTGAACAGCACAAACTGCTTGTCTGGGTTGTGGGTTCTTTGTTCGCAAAACCCGTTGATCCGGATGTTTTCAAACGTTTGCATCTGACCTCCTGCTGAAGCCTGGCTTGTGGCGGCGGGGCCGTGGGCCTCGTCTTCCTGGAACCCGCTCAACACCCGCCGCTCTTGCTTGCTTGGCCTTGAGCTGTTTCCGTCCGCCCGCATCGCGGGCCGGCGGCGTTTCCATCCCGAAGCCGCCTGAGGGCAAGCGGCTTGAGGCTGGGCGCTACTTACTGCTGCGGCGCGTCCTGGTACTGGACCAGGCCGTAAATCTTCCACTGGCCGTCCACCCGTTTCAGGTGGTAGCCGGTGCAGTATTCCCAGGCCGGCTGGTCCTGGCGCTGCACAATCCAACGCACGCGGGCGCTGGCGGCGTCTTCGCCAAAATTCAGCACGCTGTCCAGCTGGTGGCTGGCGCTGAGAAAGCCCTGGCTGCGGTACCACGCCAGCAAGGCGGTGGTGGTGTCGCGCAGCGATGCCATGTCTTCCCAGCTGCTCAGGTCTCCCTGGTGGATGGCGGTGAAGGGCACGGTGAAGTGCGCGGTCACTTGGGGCACATCCAGCTGGCTGTAGCCAACGGCGTAGCTGTTGAAAAATTCCTCTATGTTCATCCGGTTTCCCCTGGTTTTGTGTGTGTGCGGCTTCCCTTGCCCTTACGGTCTGGCGCGGGTTGTTGCTGCGTTCCCCATTGGCCAGCCGTCTGGACGGGCAGGCGGCTGGCCAATGGGTGGGGCGGCCGGATTACGGGGCCATGTCACAGCCGGCTGCGGGCAGAGGGCTGTGAGATGGAGCCTGGCCGGGGCCAGGCTGGATGTTTCTGAGGAAGGCTGGCTAGGGGCCGCTTCCATCAGAAGTCGCCAAAGTCGTGCTAGCTGGTGTGACACTCTCTCGAGCAATGGACACAACCGTTTGACTGCGGATAGACCGCTCGTGCAGCTATGACTGCGCTTCTGCAGCCTGCATGCTCACCCAGCGGGTGACGGTTGGCCGGAAGTGGCAAATGGTGGCAGTTCTGAGTGTGGACCTCATGGTCGCCATTTTGCTGCTTCTGACGGTTTACATAGTACGTAGCCATGTGTTGCTCCTTTCGCGAAGGTGTTCAGAACAAAATCAACATTGCTGCAACTACTTCTACTGCCATTGCTCATTGTTTTTACTAAGAGTGCTTCACCTAACCTTTCTTGGTTGGAGGGCTCAGCAGGCCTGAGCCCTCCATGTACAACTCTTTACTGGCAGCTCTCGCAATCCGGGTTGTCGATGCTGCAGAACTTGGCGTCGGTGGCCGGGGTGTTGTCCACCATGGCTTCCGGAGCCGCGGCCGCTTGGCCGTGGCTGTTGGACACCGCGTTCAGCTCGCCGCCGCGGCCGGTGGATTTCTCGGCGCTGGTGGCGGCCAGGGTGCGCAGGTAGTAGGTGGTTTTCAGGCCGCGCAACCAGGCGTGCTTGTACAGTTCGTCCAGTTTCTTGCCGGAAGCGCCCGCCATGTATAGGTTCAGGGACTGGGCCTGGTCGATCCACTTCTGGCGGCGGGAGGCCGCTTCCACCAGCCAGCGCGGGTCCAGTTCAAAGGCGGTGGCGTAGATGGCTTTCAGCTCGGCCGGCACGCGGTCGATCTGGCCCAGGCTGCCGTCAAAGTATTTGAGGTCGGCCACCATCACTTCGTCCCACAGGCCGGCGGCTTTCAGATCGCGCACCAGGTATTCGTTGGTGACGGTGAATTCGCCGGACAGGTTGGATTTGACGAACAGGTTCTGGTAGGTCGGCTCAATGCTCGCCGATACGCCGATGATGTTGGCGATGGTGGCGGTGGGCGCGATGGCCAGGCAGTTGCTGTTGCGCATGCCGTGGGTTTTCACGCGTTCACGCAGCGCGTTCCAGTCCATGCGTTCGCTGCGGTCCACTTCCAGGAAGCCGCCGCGTTCGGCCGCCAGCAGGTTGATGCTGTCGTGCGGCAGGATGCCGCGGTCCCACAGGCTGCCCTTGTAGGACGGGTAGCGGCCGCGTTCTTCCGCCAGTTCGGTGGACGCCCAGTAAGCGTAGTAGGCCACCATTTCCATGGATTCGTCGGCAAACTCCACCGCGGCGTCGGAGCCGTAGGCCACGCGCTTCTGGTGCAGGCAGTCCTGGAAGCCCATGATGCCCATGCCCACCGGACGGTGTTTCAGGTTGGAGTTGCGCGCCTTCTTCACCGGGTAGAAGTTGATGTCGATCACGTTGTCCAGCATGCGCAGGGCGATGCGGATGGTGCGCTGCAGCTTTTCGGAGTCCAGGCCGCCGTCCGCCTTCAGGTGGGCGGACAGGTTGACGGAACCCAGGTTGCAGACTGCGATTTCGTCCTCATTGGTGTTGAGGGTGATCTCGGTGCAAAGGTTGGAGCTGTGCACCACGCCCATGTGCTGCTGCGGGCTGCGGATGTTGCACGGGTCCTTGAAGGTCATCCAAGGGTGGCCGGTTTCAAACAGCATGGTCAGCATTTTGCGCCACAGGGACAGCGCCGGGATGCGCTTGTACACCTTGAGCTCGCCGCGCTCGCCCATGGCTTCGTATTCTTTGTAGCGCTTCTCGAAGGCGGCGCCGTACAGGTCGTGCAGGTCCGGGGCTTCGGACGGGGACAGCAGGGCCCAGTCCGCGCCTTCCATCACGCGCTTCATGAACAGGTCCGGAATCCAGTTGGCGGTGTTCATGTCGTGGGTGCGGCGGCGGTCGTCGCCGGTGTTCTTGCGCAGCTCCAGGAATTCTTCAATGTCCGCGTGCCAGGTTTCCAGGTAGGCGCAGACGGCGCCTTTGCGCTTGCCGCCCTGGTTCACCGCCACGGCGGTGTCGTTGACCACTTTCAGGAACGGCACCACGCCTTGGGATTTGCCGTTGGTGCCCTTGATGTGGGAGCCCATGGCGCGCACGGAGGTCCAGTCATTGCCCAGGCCGCCGGCAAACTTGGACAGCAGGGCGTTTTCCTTGATGCCTTCGTAGATGCCGTCCAGGTCGTCGGCAATGGTGGTCAGGTAGCAGCTGGACAGCTGGCTGCGACGGGTGCCGGAGTTGAACAGGGTGGGGGTGGACGACATGAAGTCGAAGCTGGACAGCACGTTGTAGAACTCGATGGCGCGCTCTTCGCGGTTCACTTCGTTCAGCGCCAGGCCCATGGCCACGCGCATGTAGAAGGCCTGCGGCATTTCGATGCGGTTGCCGTCCACGTGCAGGAAGTAGCGGTCAAACAGGGTTTGCAGGCCCAGGTAGCCAAATTTCAGGTCGCGGTTGGCGTCCAGCGCGGCGCCCATTTTTTTCAGGTCGTATTCGCCCAGTTTTTCATCCAGCAGTTCGGCGTCGATGCCGTTCTTGATGAAGGTGGGGAAGTACAGCGCGTACTGCTTGGCCATTTCTTCCTGGCTGACGGCTTCGCCCAGGATTTCCAGGCGGATGTTGTTCAGCAGCAGGCGGGCGGTCACGTAATCGTAAGCCGGGTCCTGCTCAATCATGGAGCGGGCGGCCAGGATGGCGGATTTGTTGACTTCGTCTTCGCTGACGCCGTCGTAGATGTTCTTCAGGGTTTCGCTCAGGATGGCGTCGATATCGATGCCGGCCAGGTTCTGGCTGGCGGATTCGATGGTGGCGCGCAGGCGGGCGATGTCCAGCGGCAGCTTGCGGCCGTCTTTGCGCACCACGTTGATCTGCACCTGGGTCAGCGCTTCGCCGCGGGCGGCGCGCTCTTGGGCGCGCTGTTCGCGGTACAGCACGTAGGCGCGGGCTACATCATGCTCGCCAAAGCGCATCAGAGACAGTTCCACTTGGTCCTGGATGTCTTCAATGTGGATGGCGCCGCCTTCCGGCTTGCGGCGCATCAGGGCGCTGGCCACTTGTTCGCTCAGCTGGGCGACTTTTTCGCGCAGGCTGGCGGAGGTGGCGCCTTGATGGCCCATGACGGCCAGGAAGGCTTTGGTCATGGCGATGGAGATCTTGACGGGCTCGAACGGCACCACCGCACCGTTGCGACGGATGGTTTTGTACTGGCTGAAATCGGCCTTGGGCGCGGCTGCGCGGCCGAGTTCTGCGGCGGTCTGCCCTTCAAAGGTGGTCAATTGCATGTAGCCCTCGATAAGGTGGGTGGTTGCGTCCTTCCGTTGCTGCGTTTCCCGAGGGGCAGGCCGGCTGTGGACAAATCTGTTGAAAAGCTGTGCGCGAGCTGTGGGTAAACACAATATGTATTGTTTGTAGCTCGCGGAACACCCAAATTCTAGTGTTGAGTATGGGGCAGTACAAGTCTTGACAGCGGAAGATTTAATGGCTGTTTTGGCGCGGACGAGGGGCGAAAGCCCGTGGTTGTTGGCTTTGCGGGGCCTGAGATTTTTTTTTGGCCGGCCGACACATTTCATTCTGTAGGCAGGAAACCTTGCTGAAACAAGCCGCAGCGGGGAGGGCGGCGCGGGCCACTAGATGTTGTGGATTTGCATCAGGGCGCGGACGGCGTCGCGCGGGCGGAAATTGGTGCGTAATTGGTGTGTTGGGTTTTTGGCCTGTCCGACCGCGCGGTCAATAAAAAGCCCCGCATGCGGCGGGGCCATGGGGCGGGCGTCTTAGAACCTGTTTACGATCTGCTGCGCGTCGGCGATACGGCGTTGAAACCGGATTCGAAATGCTCATGTACCGTATGTACACTCCGCTTTCTCAGCCGTTTTCGCCTTGTCTCGCTCTAGCTCGCGAGATCGTAAACACGCTCTGTAGATCGTAAACAGGTTCTTACTCCAGCCAGATCAGGCTGGCCATGCGTCCGGTCTGGCCATCGCGGCGGTAGGAGAAGAAGCGAGCTCGATCTATCACCGTGCATTCTTCGCCGCCGTAGATCTGTTCCACGCCGGCGGCGTTCAGGCGCTGACGCGCCAGCGCGTAGATGTCGGCCAGGAATTTGCCGTCGCCGATATCGCTGAAGGCGGCCGCGGCGGCGGGGTCGCGTTCCATGAAGGCGGCGCGCACTTCCGCGCCCACTTCAAAGGCGTCCGGGCCGATGGCGGGGCCCAGCCAGGCCATCAGCCGCGCCGGGCGTTCCTGGCAGGCGGCCACGGCGGCTTCTATCACGCCTTCGCACAAGCCGCGCCAGCCGGCGTGGGCGGCGGCCACCACCGTGCCTTCGCTATTGCACAGCAGGAGCGGCAGGCAGTCCGCGGTCATCACCGCGCACACCGCGCCGCTTTGGCGGCTGAAGCTGGCGTCGGCGTCCGGCGGCTGGGCGCCCACCTCGGCCGCGTTCAGCACCGTCACGCCGTGGACCTGGTTCAGCCAGACCGGCTCCGCCGGCAGTTGCTGGCGCAGCAGCGCGCGGTTGGCGGCTACAGCGGCCGGGTCGTCGCCCACGTGCTGGCCCAGGTTCAGGCTGTGGAAGGGCGCGGCGCTGACGCCGCCGTTGCGGGTGGTGATCAGGGTGCGCACATTGGGCGGCGCCGGCCAGTCGGCCTCCAGCCAGTCCGGCGCTTGTTCGGCGGGCCGTTCAACGGACATAGATCACCTCCACGTCGCCGTCGTCTTCATCGTCCTCTTCGTCCCAGTCCTCGTCTTCCGGCTCGTCCTGCAATTGCGGCAGCGGCGCGGCGTCGGCGGTGTCGCCGTCTCCGCGCAGCACGTCCAGCAGGTGGCGCAGGTCGTCCGGCAGCGGGGCTTTCCAGTTGCGTTCCTCGCCGCTGGCCGGGTGCACCAGGGTCAGGGAGTAAGCGTGCAGCGCCTGGCGGCCCAGCGTCTTCACCACGGCGGCCACGCCTTCGTCCATCTTGTGGCGCAGGTTGCCGTAGACCGGATCGCCGGCCAGCGGGTGGTTGGCCTCGCGCATGTGCACGCGGATCTGGTGGGTGCGGCCGGTTTCCAGCTTGCATTCAATGTAGGAGTGGCTGGCGAAGCGTTCCAGCACCCGCACATGGGTGATGGCCTGTTTGCCGCCAAACTTCAGCACGGCCATTTTCAGGCGGTTGTGCGGATCGCGGCCCATCTGGGTTTCTATGGTGCCGTCAAACGGCACGTTGCCGTCGGCGATGGCGCGGTAGATGCGCTTGACGGTGCGCGCCTGCAACTGGCGCACCAGCTCGGTCTGGGCCGGCAGCGTCTTGGCCACCACCATCAGGCCGCTCGTGTCCTTGTCCAGGCGGTGCACAATGCCGGCGCGCGGCACCTGGGCCAGCGCCGGGCAATGGTGGAGCAGGCCGTTGAGCAGGGTGCCGCTCCAGTTGCCGGAGGCGGGGTGGACCACCAAACCGGCCGGTTTGTTGATCACCAGGATATGATCGTCTTCAAAGATGATGGGCAGGTCCATGGCTTCCGCCTGGAAGGCCATCTCCTCGTTGCTGCGCATCAGGGTGACGTCCAGCTTTTCGCCGCCCAGCACTTTGGTCTTGGGCGCGGCGGGTTTGCCGTCCAGCAGCACATGGCCGTCCTTGATCCATTGCGTCAGCCGGCTGCGCGAGTATTCCGGCATCAATTTCGCCAGCGCGGCGTCCAGCCGTTCGCCGCACAGCGACAGCGGAACATCAAGTTGTTGTGTAGCGGATACCTCGTTTTCCGAGATGTCGCTATAATCGTCCGGGTCAAAGTAAGGATCAGTCATGAAAAGATACGTTGTCGCTGCAATGTTGGTGATGGGGCTTGCCGGTTGTGCAACCACGGAAACCTACGATGAGACTCGCGGCTGGACCGTGGAAAAGCTGTATTCGGAAGCGCATGATGAGTTGAACAGCGGCAATTATACCCGCGCTGTCAAGCTCTACGAAACGCTGGAAGCGCGTTTCCCTTACGGGCGCTACGCCCAGCAGGCGCAGATGGACCTGGCTTACACCCATTACAAGGATAATGAGCCGGAGCAGGCCATCGCCTCCGCCGACCGTTTCATCAAGCTTCATCCCACCCATCCAAACCTGGACTACATCTATTATCTGAAAGGCTTGGTGTTTTACAACGATGATTCCGGGCTGCTGGCCAAATGGGCCGGTCAGGACATGAGCGAGCGCGATCCGCGCGCCGCGCGCGAGGCTTTCGCGGCCTTCCGCGAGCTGGTGACGCGCTTCCCCAACAGCATTTACAAGGAAGACGCCTCCAAGAAGATGGAGCGGCTGCTGGACGCGCTGGGCGGCAACGAGATGCACGTGGCCCGTTATTACATGAAGCGCGGCGCTTACCTGGCGGCGGCCAACCGCGCCCAGGGCGTGGTGAAGAGTTACGCCAACACCAAGTATCCGGAAGAGGCGTTGGGCATCATGGTGGCGGCTTACGACAAGCTGTCCATGCCGCAGCTGCGCGACGACGCCAAGCGCGTGTTGGCGCTGAACTACCCCAATAGCGAATACCTGAAAGAAGGCTGGTCCATCGAGGACATGCCGTGGTGGAAGCTGTGGAAGTAAGCCGACCTTAAATGGTTTGAAAGCCCCCGGAATCCGGGGGCTTTTTGTTTGATGTCGCGCAGGCGCAGCGGGGCAAGGGTTTGAGGGCAATGCCTGCGGGATGATATGGTTTCGCCCTTTAAGCTGATAATCATAATTAGTCATGTCCAAAACCTTCGCCTCCCTATTGGGGCTGGCCGTCTTGTGCGCGCCGCTTGCCGCCGCCGCAAAACCAGACTTCGTCCTATTGAAGGCGCGTTACCCGGAAAAGCTGTCCTACGACGGCTCGGCGCAGTTGCTGAGCGCCGGCGGCGGCGAACTGAACGATTCCGCCATGGGTTTGATCGACGCGCTCAAGCTGCGTTTTCCCTGGCATGAGCTGTGGGCGCTGCGTTCGGCCAATGGCCTGAGCTTGCGTCAGGGGCGCGCGGAGGCGGTCCTGCCTTTGCCCAAGGGCGGTTATTTCACCGCCAGCTATGTGGCGATGTCGCGAGACGGCCTGACCTTGGCTTTTGGAAGCGGCCGGGACGGCAAGCTGGAGGCGGTGCGCTGGCGGCACGGCGGGACGTTGGAAACGCTGGTGCCTGCCGGCCAGGCCTGGCTGTCCGGCGTCACCGACATCAGCGCCGACGGCCGCACGGTGATTGGCTGGCTGCTGAGCGATAAAGGAGCCATGCCGCGCGGCTTCCAATGGGTGGAGGGCAAGGGCTTCAGCTTGTTGCCGGAGCCCATGAGCCTGCCGCTGGCGCTGAGCGCGGATGGGGCCGTAACGGCCGGCATCGCCCTGCGCGGCGATCTGGACACGCTGCGGCGGATGCGGCGCATGCAAGATTTCATGAACGAAAGCCCGCTGATGAGGGATGGCGCGGCGACTCAGCTGCATGTTTCCGGCGTCCATCTGGGGCGCGGCGATGTGGCCGGCTACTTCAAGCATGCCGACACCGGCGTGTGGCACGGCTTTGTCTGGAACTCGGACGAGGGCAAGCCAAGCCGGCGCGAGCCCTTGCCGTGGCCGGTAGAGGCGGAAGGCAAGATGGATGGCGCGCAGCGCGACGCTCAGGTGTTGGCCTGGGCCGGCATGAGCGGCGCAGACGGGAAGATCTTCACGGAAAGCGACGCCGTGCGTTGGCGTGGGGGCGAGGGCGTCAGCGTGATCCGCGCCAAGTCGGTGTTGGAAGGCTTGTCCGCGGACGGGCGCACGGTTTTTGTGTCCTTTGACCGGGAAAACGACCATAGGCGCGCCTTCGTGCAAATCTCGCCGGAGGGCGAGGCGGATCTGGAGGCGGCGGTGCGCGGGGAAACCCGCAAGGAGAGCCTGGGGATGTTCTTGCGTTCGGTTTCCGAGGATGGCCGCCGCGTATGGCTGAGCGCGTCCGCTACGGACGGAGAACACCCGCTGCGCTTGGAAAACGGCAAGCTGGCGCCGTTCTCGCCGGTGATCGGCGATCTGACGCTGACCGCTTATAGTCAGGACGGCCGCGTGGTGGCGGGCATCTCCACCCAGCCGGAGCAGGGCGGCTACGCCACTTTGCGCTGGCATTTTGGCGCGCCCAAGACGCAGCGCCTGTTCTGCCCGGGCGAGGAGCGGAGCAGCAGCCACATTGTCATGTCCGGGGACGGCAAGGTGGTGGCGGCGGGGCAGGATACGCATACCTGCCTGTTCGGGCCTTTGGATTAAATGACAAGGCCCCGCGGAAGCGGGGCCTTGGAGAACGGGTTCCGGCGCTTGCCGGTGGGCTTAAATCGCCTGTTCGTTGGTTTCGCCGGTGCGGATGCGCACCACTTGCTCCACCGGGGTGACGAAGATCTTGCCGTCGCCTATCTTGCCGGTGCGGGCGGTGGCGACGATGGTTTCGATGGCGCGCTCCACCAGGTCGTCCGGCAGGATCACTTCCACTTTCACCTTGGGTAAAAAGTCCACCACGTATTCGGCGCCGCGATAGAGCTCGGTATGGCCCTTCTGGCGGCCAAAGCCCTTGACCTCGGTGACGGTCAGGCCGTTGATGCCCAGCTCGGACAGGGCCTCGCGCACCTCGTCCAGTTTGAACGGCTTGATCACGGCTTCAACCTTTTTCATGCTGGAAGCTCCTTGCTGATGAGATGAAATGCTGTCTAAATGCGGATTATTTTATTAAGCGGCGGACATCCGGGCAATTAGCCGCTTAAAACAAACAGTGAATTGCTGTATTATGACGCGCTTTCCTGATACTTGTCGCGGGTGTCTAATGTCTTACCTTACCAAGCTCCGTGGCGGCGTTGCGCTGTCGCCGTTCCGTCTTGAAAAACTGCTTGCCGCAGCCGCCGAAGCCGGGCTGCCGGACCTCAGCATCAGTGCCGAATTCTGGCATTTCGCCGAAAGCGAAACCGAACTGACGCTGGAAGAGCAGGCCACCTTGGGCAAGTTGCTGAGTTACGGCGAAGCGCCGTTGGCCGGCCAGCCGGATGGCGAACTGTTTCTGGTGACGCCGCGATTGGGCACTTTGTCGCCCTGGGCCTCCAAGGCCACCGATATCGCCCAGCACTGCGGGCTGGGAGGGATTTACCGCATCGAACGCGGCACCGCCTTCTGGGTTAAGTCCGCGCAACAATCTTTAAATGAAGAGGCTCGTCATATTTTGACGGGCCTCTTGCACGATAGGATGACGGAAACGGTGTTGGCCTCGCTGGACGACGCCGCCCGCCTGTTTGTCCATCAAGATCCGCAGCCGATGAGCAGCGTGGACATCCTCGCCGGCGGCCGCGCGGCGCTGGAGGCGGCCAACGCCGATCTGGGCCTGGCCCTGTCCGAGGACGAAGTGGAATATCTGGTGGAAAACTTCACCAAGATGCGCCGCAATCCCACCGACGTGGAATTGATGATGTTCGCGCAGGCCAACTCCGAGCACTGCCGCCACAAGATCTTCAACGCCAAATTCATCATCGACGGCGAGGAGCAGGAAAAGTCGCTGTTCCGCATGATCCGGGACACCCACGACGCCAATCCGCAAGGCACGCTGGTGGCGTACAAGGACAACGCCTCGGTGATTGAAGGCGCTTTCATCGAGCGCTTCTATCCGCAGCCGGAAGGCCACGGCTACGCTTACCACAGCGAGCCCACCGATATTCTGATGAAGGTGGAAACCCATAACCACCCGACGGCGATTTCGCCGTTCGCCGGCGCGTCCACCGGCAACGGCGGCGAGATCCGCGACGAGGGCGCCACCGGCCGCGGCTCGCGTCCCAAGGCCGGCATGACCGGTTTTACCGTGTCCAATCTGAACATCCCCGGCTTTGTGCAGCCGTGGGAGCGTTACAGCGACGTAGCGGCGCAATACGGCAAGCCGGAGCGCATCGCCTCCGCCTTGCAGATCATGCTGGAAGGCCCGATTGGCGGAGCGGCGTTCAATAATGAGTTCGGCCGTCCCAATCTGACCGGCTATTTCCGCACCTTCGAAGAAGTGGTGGAGGGCGAGATGCGCGGCTATCACAAGCCGATCATGATCGCCGGCGGCCTGGGCAATATCCAGCAGCAGCAAATCCACAAGAACGAGATTCCGGAAGGCGCGCTGCTGATTCAGCTGGGCGGCCCCAGCCTGTTGATCGGCCTGGGCGGCGGCGCGGCTTCGTCCATGGACACCGGCGCCAATAGCGCGGACCTGGACTTCGACTCCGTGCAGCGCGGCAACCCGGAAATCGAACGCCGTTGCCAGGAGGTGATCGACCGCTGCTGGCAGATGGGTGACGCCAACCCCATCGTGTCGATTCACGACGTGGGCGCGGGCGGTCTGTCCAACGCCTTCCCGGAGCTGGTGAACGACGCCGGCCGCGGCGCCGTCTTCTATTTGCGCAAAGTGCACCTGGAAGAAAAGGGCATGACGCCGATGCAGATCTGGTCCAACGAGTCGCAGGAGCGCTATGTGATGGCGGTGCTGCCGCAGGACCTGGAACGCTTCACCGCGCTGTGCGAACGCGAGCGCTGCCCGTTCGCGGTGCTGGGCGTGGCCACCGACGACGGCCATCTGCAGGTGCGCGACGATCACTTCGACAACCATCCGGTGGACATGCCGCTGGAGGTGTTGCTGGGCAAGCCGCCGCGGATGACCCGCGACGTGAGCACCCGCGAACGCGATCTGGCCATCTTCGACGCCTCGCGCTTTGAATTGAAGGAAACCGCGCTGCGCGTGCTGCGCAACCCGACGGTGGCGGACAAATCCTTCCTGATCACCATCGGCGACCGCACCGTGGGCGGCATGACCGCGCGCGATCAGATGGTGGGCCGCTGGCAGGTGCCGGTGGCGGACGTGGCCGTCACCACCATGGGTTTCAACACCTACCGCGGCGAAGCGATGGCGATGGGCGAACGCACGCCCACCGCGCTGTTCGACGCGCCGGCCTCCGGCCGCATGGCGATAGGCGAGGCGCTGACCAATATCGCCGCCTCTTTTGTCGGCCACCTGGGCAACGTCAAGCTGTCCGCCAACTGGATGGCCGCCGCCGGCCACCCGGGCGAGGAAGCGCGCCTGTACCGCACGGTGGACGCGGTGTCCAAGCTGAGCCAGGACCTGGGCATCAGCATCCCGGTGGGCAAGGATTCCTTGTCGATGAAGACGGTGTGGGAAGAGGCCGGCGAGAAGAAAGCCGTGACCGCGCCGCTGTCGCTGATCATTTCCGCTTTCTCCCCGGTGGAAGACGTGCGCAAAACCGCGACGCCGGAGCTGAAAGAGGACAAGGACACCGATCTGATCCTGATCGACCTGGGCTACGGCCGCTGCCGTCTGGGCGGTTCCATCTACGGCCAGGTATGGAAGGCGATGGAAGGCAAGGCGCCGGACGTGGAAAGCCCGCATCAGTTGGCGGCCTTCTTCAACACCGTGCAGACGCTGTTGCGCGACGATATGTTGCTGGCCTATCACGACCGCTCCGACGGCGGCCTGTTCGTGACCTTGTCGGAAATGATGTTCGCCGGCCATATCGGCGTCACCATCGATCTGCAGGAACTGGTGATCGAGCGCAAGAACACCCAGCGCATCATCGACGACTTCGTGCAGCCCACTCAGGAGGCCGCCACCCATGGCCGCCTGATGCGGGTGCTGTTCAATGAAGAGCTGGGCGCGGTGTTGCAGGTGAAGAAATCCGACACGCCGGAAGTGATTTCGCGCTTCATGAAGGCCGGCATCGGCCGCGAGCTGTTCGTGATCGGCCGCGTGAACAACAAGGACCGCCTGGTGATCAAGCACCGCGGCGTGGAGTTGTTCAACGAGAGCCGTTCCGATCTGCACCGCGAATGGTCCGAGACCAGCGCCCGCATGCAGCGCCTGCGCGACAATCCGGCCTGCGCCGACAGCGAACACCTGCTGCGTTCCAGCCCGAAAGCGCCGGGTCTGAGCGCCAAGCTGAGCTTCGACGTGCACGCCGATCCGGCGGCGCCCTTCGTCGCCGGCGGCGCGCGCCCGCGCCTGGCGGTGCTGCGCGAGCAGGGCGTCAACGGCCAGTTGGAGATGGCGGCCGCTTTCGACCGCGCCGGTTTCGATACCGTGGACGTGCATATGAGCGACGTCATCAGCGGCCGCGTGTCGCTGGCGGATTTCAAGGGCCTGGCCGCCTGCGGCGGCTTCAGCTACGGCGACGTGCTGGGCGCCGGCGAAGGCTGGGCCAAGAGCATTCTGTTCAATCCGCGCGCCCGCGATCAGTTCGAGGCCTTCTTCGGCCGCGGCGACACTTTCGCGCTGGGCGTGTGCAATGGCTGCCAGATGATGTCCAATCTGTCGTCCATCATCCCGGGCGCCGAACACTGGCCCAAGTTCCACCGCAACGCTTCCGAGCAGTTCGAGGCGCGCTTCGCCATGGTGGAGGTGACGGCCTCGCCGTCCATCTTCCTGGGCGATATGGTGGGCAGCCAGCTGCCGGTGGTGGTCAGCCACGGCGAGGGCCGCGCGGTGTTCGCGCCGGGCGCGCAGGAGCAGGCGCTGACGGCGTTGCGTTATGTCGATTTCGACGGCCGCGCCACCCAGACCTATCCGCTGAACCCCAACGGCTCGCCGGCGGGCATCACCGGGGTGACCACGGCCGACGGCCGCTTCACCATCATGATGCCGCACCCGGAACGGGTGTTCCGCACCGTGCAGAACAGCTGGCACCCGGCGGATTGGGGCGAGAACGGCGCTTGGTACCGGATGTTCGCCGCCGCCCGCCGCTGGGTGGGTTGAGCGGGGCCATGGCGGGCCGGTGTTCCGGCCCATGGTGAGCATGATCGAAACGGAAGCTTTGGCTTCCGTTTTTTTATGGTTCAGCGCGCTTTAAGCCCGTAGCCGGCTTCGCGGGCGGCCGCGCGCACCTCCTCCAGCAATAGCCGGGCTTTGCGTGGAATGCGGCGGTTGGCGAAGACGGCGTGCATCTGCGGATTGTCGCCGTGGCTGGAGACGATGCGGTAGTCCGGGCATAGCCGCAGCAGCTGGCCGGCGCGCACCAGCGGCTCGGCCAGCCAGTCTCCCAGGCGGGCGATGCCCAGGCCGGCCAGCACGGCGTGGAGCACGGCGCTGCCGGAGCTGACGCGGTGCCAGGGCGTCAAATTGAGGCTGAGCTGGTGGCCGGCGGACACGAAGTTCCAGGCTTTCAGCACGCGCGGCGCGGAGTGGATCAGCACCCGGTGCTCCGGCAGTTGTTCCGGCGTTTGCGGCGCGCCGTGGCGCTCGACATAGGCCGGGCTGGCGTAGAGGTGGCGCTGGTAATCCCACAGCGGGTAGCCGATCAGCTCGCTGGAGGCGGGGAAGGCGCCGCGGATGCTGAAGTCCAGCTTCTCGCGTATCGGGTCCAGTATGGTGTCGCTGTACAGCACGTCGAAGCGCAGCTCCGGGTTGGCGTCGGCCATGCGGGTCAGCACCGGCGGCAACAGAGCGTGGCTCATCGCCTCCGGCGCGGAAAAGCGCAGCAGGCCGCGCGGCGCCTCGCTCAAGGCCGCCAGCTCGTCCTCGGCTTCTTCCTGCAGGTCCAGCATCTTGCGCGCCGCGGCGTAATAGCTTTCGCCGGCCAGGGTCAGATTGACCTGTTTTTGCGAGCGCGCCAGCAGGCTGCCGCCCAGCGCTTCTTCCAGCGTCTGCACCGCGCGGGTGGCGCTGCTGGGCGATGTGCCCAGCTGGCGCGCGGCGGCGACAAAGCTTTTTCTTTCCACCACCGCGCAGAACACGCGTAATTCCCATAAGGATTTCATCCCGGCCCCGGCATTCTGATTGCGATTTTCGCAATACGGTATTGCAAGCACGCTTGGCTGGCAAGGCATAGAATCTTGTCCTAACTGTAAGCGGCGCGGAGCCGGGAGAAGTGGATGCTGTTGACCTTGAGTTTTCTGTGCGTGATTGCCTTCGCAGCCGGCCTGGTGGACGCGGCGGTGGGCGGCGGCGGCCTGATTCAGATTCCGGCCTTGTTCAGCGCCTTGCCCAATCTGGCGCCGGCCACGGTGTTCGGCACCAATAAGCTGGCGGCGGCCATGGGCACCTTGTCCGCCGCGCGGTCCTATCTGAAGCGGGTCAAGGTGCCGTGGCGCTTGGTGCTGCCGGCGGCGGTGGCGGCCTTCTTCATGTCCATCGCCGGCGCGGCCACGGTCAGCCTGATCGACAAGGCCGTGCTGCGCCCCCTGGTGTTGGCGCTCCTGGTGGTGATGGCGGTGTACACCTTGTGGAAGAAGGACTTCGGCTCCCTGCACAAGCCGGTGGCGATAGGCCGGCGCGAAATGGCGATAGGCATGGCCATCGGCGGCGCCATCGGTTTTTACGACGGCCTGTTCGGCCCCGGCACCGGCAGCTTTCTGATGTTTTTGTTCATCCGCTTCTTCGCTTTCGACTTTTTGCACGCCTCGGCCTCGGCCAAGGTGGTGAACCTGACCACCAACTGCGCGGCGCTGCTGTTCTTCATCCCCGCCGGTCATGTGCTGTTTCAGTACGCGCTGCCGATGGCGGTGTGCAATATGGCCGGCGCGACGGTGGGCACCTGGGTGGCGATGAAGAAGGGCACCGGCTTTGTGCGGGTGCTGTTCCTGCTGTTGACCAGCACCTTGATCCTCAAGCTGGGCTGGGACATTTTCCACGGCTGAGCGTCTGTTCAAGTCCGCCGTGCTGGACCGGGCGCGGCGGGCGCCGTTGCGCAAGGCGCATGCGCCGCCTCCCTTCCGTTTCTTCCTTTCCTCCCTCCTTGTCTCGCCTAATTCTCGGGATGTTGAACGGCCTCCGGGCCGGGCCGGCTTTTGAACTCTGGCGCGGCCTCCTTTATGATGCGGGTTGTTGCCATCTGCGCAGAGAGTTTATGCATCCATCACGTTGTCCGCCCGCGGCGCGGGCGCGGCATTTGCGCGAGCTGCCCAATATCGGCCCCAGCCTGGCCGAGGACCTGCGCCTGCTCGGCATCGAAGAGCCGCGCCAATTGCGCGGTGCCGAGCCTTTGCGGCTGTACCACCGTTTGTGCGAACTGACCGGAACCCGGCAGGACCCGTGCGTGCTGGATACGCTGATGTCGGTGGTCCATTACATGGATAGCGACGAGGCGCGGCCGTGGTGGAGCTTCACCGCCGAGCGCAAGGCGAAAGGCGGCTACTGATGACGCGGCCGGACGCCGATTCCAAGCTGACCGCCTGCCACGATTGCGATCTGCTGATGCGGGTGGCGTTGAAGGGGGAGGGCCGGGCGTGCTGCCCGCGCTGCGGCGCTTTGGTGCGCCGTTACGGCGCGCAGCGGCAGGACGCCGAGCTGGCGCTGCTGCTGACCGGGGTGATCGCCTTTCTGCTGGCCAACGTCTATCCGGTGGTGACCCTGGAGGCCGCCGGAGCCCGCAGCGCGGCCACCTTGTGGCAGACGGTGGTGGCGCTGGAGCGCCAGGGCATGTTGTCGGTGGCGATGCTGGTGATGTTCACCGGCATCGTGATGCCGTCGCTGGAGCTGGGCAGCATGCTCTATGTGCGGCTGCCGCTGGCCTTCGGCCATGTGCCGCGCGGCTTTCCCTGGCTGATGCGGCTGAAGATACTGACCCGCCCGTGGTGCATGGTGGAAGTGTTTTTGCTGGGCATCCTGGTGTCCCTGGTCAAACTGGTCAGCTTGGCCACCGTGCACGTGGGCGTGGGCCTGATGGCCTTGTTCGCCTTGATCGTATTGATGGCGGCCAGCGCCAGTCGTTTCAATCCGGAAGACTTGTGGGAGCGTTGTCAGCAATGTCGGACTACCGCGTGAAAACCGCCGCGCAGTCCGGCCTGTGGCTGTGCCACGGCTGCGGGCTGCTGTGCCGGGCCGGAGAAGGCGCCCAATCCTGCCCGCGCTGCCACGCCGCGCTGCACTCGCGCAAGCCGCACAGCCTGCAGCGCAGCTGGGCCTTGCTGCTGGCGGCGATGGTGGCCTATCTGCCCGCCAATCTGCTGCCTATCATGGAAACCTCCACCATCATGGGCATGCAGAACGACACCATCATGAGCGGGGTGGTGTATTTGTGGAAATCCGGTTCCTGGCCGCTGGCGCTGGTGGTGTTCACCGCCAGCGTGCTGGTGCCGCTGTTGAAGATTCTGGCCTTGCTGCTCTTGCTGGTGACGGTGCAGCTGGGTTCCGGCTGGGCGCCGCGGCAACGGACGCGGCTGTATCAGGTGGTGGAGGTGATCGGCCCGTGGTCGATGTTGGACATTTACGTGGTGGCCCTGATGGTGGCGCTGGTGCAATGGCAGTCGCTGGCGTCGATCAAGGCCGGGCCGGGGGCGATCGCCTTCGGCACGGTGGTGGTGCTGACCATGGTGGCGGCGATGAGTTTCGATCCCAGGTTGATCTGGGATCAGGTAAAGGAAGACGATGAGCAGTGATCAACCCGAAAAACCGGCCGCAGCCGGCGAGGACTTGCCGGCCGCGGTGCCGGTGAAGCGGCGGCGCTGGTCGCCGTCGCTGGTGTGGCTGATTCCGGTGGTGGCGGCGGTGATAGGCGGCTGGCTGGCGGTGAGCGCGGTCTTGTCGCGCGGGCCCACCATCACCATCGCCTTCCAGAATGCGGAAGGGCTGGAGGCGGGCAAAACCCGGATCAAGTACAAGGACGTGGAGATAGGCGAGGTGAAGGCGGTGTCGGTGAGTCCGGACCGCCAGTCCATCCTGGTCACCGCGGAGCTGAGCAAGAACGTGGACGATTACCTGGTGGCGGACAGCCGTTTCTGGGTGGTGCGGCCGCGCATCTCCGGCGGCAGCGTGTCCGGTCTGGGCACGGTGCTGGGCGGCTCCTACATCGGCATGGACGTGGGCAAGAGCAAGGAGCGCCGCACCGAGTTCAAGGGCCTGGAAGTGCCGCCCATCATCAACGCGGACCTGCCGGGCAAGATGTTCGTGCTGCGCTCCGACAATCTGGGTTCGCTCAACGCCGGCTCGCCGGTGTATTTCCGCCGCGTGCCGGTGGGCCAGGTGGTGGGCTACGAGCTGGACCCGGCCGGCAGCGCGGTGAAGCTGTCGGTATTCGTCAACGCGCCTTATGATCACTTCGTCACCGTCAACAGCCGTTTCTGGCACGCCAGCGGCATCGACGTGGCCATCGGCGCCAACGGCCTGAGCGTCAACACCCAATCCTTGGCGGCGATTGCGCTGGGCGGCATCGCCTTTGAAACCCCGCTCAGCGACGGGCCGGACAAGGCGCCGGACGCCAAATACCTGTTCCTGCTCAATGAAACCCGCGAAAAAGCGCTGCAGAACCGCGACCGGGAAACCCAGTCCTTCCGGCTGAAGTTCCGGCAGTCGGTGCGCGGCCTGACCGTGGGCGCGCCGGTGGATTTCCGCGGCATCACCTTCGGCGAAGTCACCGCCATCGGCATCGAATACGCGGCGGCGCGCAAGGACTTCGACATGACGGTGGACATCCGCACCTATCCCAGCCGGCTCAACACCCTGTCCGGCGATCACAGCCTGTCGGCCAAGATTTCCGTGGAATCTCTGGTGCGCAACGGCCTGCGCGCCCAGCTGCGCTCCGGCAGCCTGATCACCGGTCAGCTTTACGTGGCGCTGGACTTTTTCCCCGAGGCCAAGCCGGCCAAGGTGGCGGTGCGCAACGGCATGACCGAGCTGCCGACGCTGCCGGGCGATCTGGAAGAACTGCAGCGGGTATTGCAGCGCATTGCGCGCCGGCTGGACAAGGTGCCGTTCGACAGCATAGGCGAGGAGCTGAATCAATCGTTGAAATCGCTGCACCAGACGCTGGACGGCATGCGCAAGCTGTCCGAGAACATGGACGGCAAGGTGCTGCCGCAGGCGGTGAAAACGCTGGAAGACTTGCAGAAAACGCTGGAAAGCACGCGCCAGACGATGCAGGCGGATTCGCCGCTGCAGCAGGACGTGCGCGCGGCGGCGCAGGAGGTGTCGGAAACGGCGCGCAGCTTCCGCGCGCTGGCCGATTATCTGGACCGCCATCCGGAAGCGTTGATACGCGGCAAGGGAGAGAAAAAATGAAATCCATCGCGCTGAGCTTGATCATGCTGGCGCTGCTGAGCGCCTGCGCCTCGCCGCCCACCACCTTCCATCAATTGCGGCCGGCGCTGTCGACGGCGGCCGCGACCCCCGTGCTGGGCGTCAGCGTGATGGTGGGGCCGGCAAGCCTGCCCGCGGGGCTGGAGCGGCCCCAGCTGGTGGTGGAAGACGCCGCCGGCAATGTCGAATTGCTGGACTTGCAGCGCTGGGCCGGTCCGCTGGACCGCATGCTGACGCAAGCCGTGGCGGCGGACCTGTCCCGCTCGCTGGGTCTGGCCAGTATCTACGCCTATCCGCAACCGGGCATGGGCGGCGGGGACGTCCGCTTATTGCTGGACGTGCGCCAGCTGCGCCTGCGTCCGGGGCGCGACGCCTCGCTGGAAGTGGCTTGGCAGGCGCTGCCGACGCAGGGCGACAAACGGCCGCTGGCCAGCGGTTATTTCCTGCAGAGCCAGCCTTTGGCGACGCCGGACGCCGCGGCGGCCGCGGCTGGCCTGCAGATGCTGGTGACCGAGCTGGGCCGCCGGCTGGCCGGCGAGTTGGGGCCGGCTCTGGCCGGCTTCAAGCGCTAGGCGGGGCCGGCGGGCGCCGTTGCGCCCACGGTCTGGCCTGCTCCAACTGGCGGGCCAGCCGCAGCAGGGTCAGGTCGTCGCCGCAGCGCGCGACGAATTGCACGCCTATCGGCAGCCCGGCCTGGCTCCAGTACAGCGGCACGCTCATTGCCGGCTGTCCGCTCATATTGAAGGGTATGGTCCAGCCCAGATACTCCATCAGACGGTGCGAAGTGGCCGGGATCAACTGGCCGAAGCGCAAAGTCCAGTCCCAGCCCAGCTTGCCCAGCATCCAGCGCGAGATCGCGGTTTCGGCGGCGCTGGGCCCCAGGCCGCCGACGAGGGCGGGCGGCTGGTTCAGGGTCGGGGTGGCCAGCGCGTCGTAGCGCTGGTGGAAGGTTTCCATGATCCGGGCCTGCTCCCAGGCGAAACCGCGCGCCCAGGCCAGCTCTCCGGCGCTGAGCCGTTCGCCGTAGCGCGCCAGCGCCCAGCTGGCCGCTTCCAGTTGCTGGTGGCGCGCCGGCTTGCCGGTGCGGCGCTCGATGTCGCGCAGCAGGCCGGCCATCTCGCCGCAGATGATGGCCAGCATCGCGCGGTTGTATTCCTCCGGCGACGCCAGTGGCGGCGACGCTTCTTCCACCTCGTGTCCCAGCTCGGTCAGCAAGGCCAGCGCGTCGTCCAGCGCGGCGGCGCAGTCCGGGTGCAGCGCGCCGCCCAGGATAGGGCGCTTGCTCCAGGCGATGCGCAGCTTGCCGGGCTCGCGCTGATGCGCGGCGAAAAAGCTTTGCTCCGGCGCCGGCCAGTAATAGGCCTCGCCGCCGCGCGGGCCGCCGGCCAGCAGGTCCAGCATCGCCGCGCTGTCGCGCACGCTGCGCGTCAGCGCGTGTTGGCAGACCAGCCCCTGCCAGCCCTCGCTGTAGTCCGGGCCGGCCGGGCCGCGTCCGCGGCTGGGCTTGAGTCCGAACACGCCGCAGTTGGAGGCGGGAATACGGATGGAGCCGCCGCCGTCGCCGCCGTGGGCGATGGGCACGATGCCGGCGGCCACCGCCGCGGCCGAGCCGCCGCTGGAGCCGCCCGGGGTGCGGGTCAGGTCCCAGGGGTTGCGGCTGAGGCCGTAGACCTCGGATTCGGTGTAGGGACTGAGGCCCAGTTCAGGCGTGGCGGTTTTGCCGATGAAGATCAGGCCGCCCTGGCGATAACGTTGGATGATGTCGGCGTCGCGCGGCGCGACGTAGCCGTCGAACAGGCGGCTGCCGTTGCGAGTGGGCACGCCGGCGATGTCGGCCAGCAAATCCTTGATCAGCACCGGGCAGCCGGCAAGCGGGCCGGCGCCTTGCGCTTGCCGCAACTGGGCCTGAGCCTGTTCCGGCAGCGGCAGGCAGACCGCGTTCAGTGCCGGATTCCAGCGCTCCAGCCGTGCCTGGGCCGCGGCCGCGGCCTCGCCGGCGCTGATCTGGCCGTCGGCGATCAGCTGGGCCAGGCCAATGCCGTCGTATTGTTCATAGTCGTTGAAAACGGTCATGCAGTCCTCGTGGCGATGCGGTGGCGTCGGCTTATGCTAACGGTATCGTTGGCGCAAGGCCAGGCGCAAGGCCTTTTTGGGCGCAGGCGGGCCAAAGGGCGTATCCATCCATGGTCAGCGGGGGCGCTATCCCCTACAATACGGCGAAATGCAACAGCGGACTTGCCGGTGGTTGCGGGTGGCCCGAGCGTCTGTCTTGGAAGATGGAGACGGAGCGGGCGCCGCAGCGGGCGCAAGCCGCTTTTTTTATTACGGAACGAAATGATGGAACCAGTGCGCCTGTCGAAACGCATGGCCGAGTTGGGTTTGTGCTCGCGCCGCGAGGCCGATAGCTATATCGAACAAGGGTGGGTGAAAGTGGACGGCGAGGTGGCCGTCCTCGGGCAGAAAGTGCTGCCGCACAATCTGATCGAAGTGGACAAGAAGGCGCAGGACGCTCAAGCCTCGCGCGTCACCATCCTGCTGAACAAGCCCATGGGTTACGTGTCCGGCCAGGCCGAGGACGGCTACGAGCCGGCGGTGGTGCTGGTCAAACCGGAAAACCAGTGGGCGGAGGACAAGAGCCGCCGCCGGTTTTCTGCGCAGCATCTGAGAGGGCTGGCGCCGGCCGGCCGTCTGGACATCGATTCGGTGGGCCTGTTGATCCTGACCCAGGACGGCCGGGTGGCCAAGCAGATCATCGGCGAGCATTCCAGCGTGGACAAGGAGTACCTGGTGCGGGTGGAGGGCGAACTTTCCGACGAAGGTTTGAGTCTGCTCAATCACGGTCTGGAGCTGGATGGTAAAAAATTGCTGCCTGCCACCGTGGCTTGGCAAAACGAGGATCAGTTGCGTTTTGTGCTGCGCGAGGGCAAGAAGCGCCAGATCCGCCGCATGTGCGAACTGGTGGGCTTGCGCGTGGTGGGCCTGAAGCGGATTCGCATCGGCAAGGTCAAGCTGGGCAATCTGCCCACCGGCCAATGGCGCTATCTGCGCGACGACGAATCGTTTTGATCCGGCCGGACGGCCGGTTGTCAGTGGGGGACGCATGTTAGGGCGCTTGTTGCAAAGATGGGGGCTGGATGCCGAAAGCCGGCAGCAGCAGCGGGAGTTGACGCAGGCGATAGAGAGCCTGGTCGACGGCACGGACAAGCGTTTGCGCCTGTCTCCCGGCTATCTGGACGCGCTGGCCCCGGGCATGCGCGTCACCCAGGCCTATCTGGCCGAGTTGCCCAGCCGAATGCCGGAGCCGCTGACGCTGTCCTTGCGCGGCTTTGCGCAGGACCCGCGGCTGGGCTTGCTGTTTTCCGGGCCGGCCAGCCTTTTGTCCTGCCTGCGGCAGAGCGAAGCCTTGCGCAATTTCTTCCTGTCCGCCAGCCAGGGCGACGAGGCCTGGGCCTTGTTGTCGATGGCGCGCAGCGAAACCGGCCGCCTGGGCGTGGCGATGGAGGGCGGGGAGCTGCGCCGCGAAGTGCCGCAGCAGGTGGTGAGCTTCGACGGTCATAGGCTGGCCATGCCCTGCGCGTCGCGCGAGCTGCTGCTTGAGAGCAGCGCGCGGCGCAGCGAGGAAATGCTGGTCACGGTGATCGCGCGGCGGCTGAGCCTGCTGGAGCAGTTGCGCCAGACCTTGGACAACGAGATGTCGCGGCTGCAATTGCGCTTGAGCGTGCTGCGTTGCGAGGCCGGCACCGTGGTGGACGGCTCCTCGGACGGTTCGCCCTTGCCCGACACCTGCGAAGGGGTGCAGCGGCGCATGGCCGAGATCGAGCCCCAATTGCGCGAGGCGCGCGGCGCGCTAAGCCTTGAGGGCTTGCTGGAGACGGTGCGCCATGTGCTGGAGCATCCGGCCGAATATTTTCGGCTGGAATGGCGGACCTTGTACCTGAACCGCATGGGGATCAAGCAGGACGCGCCGGGCGAAGACGCCACCGAACTGGAGTTCGAGGAGCTGGTGCTGGGGCAGGCCCAACCTTTGCGCCGCGCCTTGATGCCAGTGCGGGTGACGCGCCAGGCGCTGGCGGAACTGGAGCGGGAATTCGGCAGCGACTGAGACGGGGCCCGACTACGCCAAAGCGGGCTGTGCAAAGCCGAAACAAGGGCTATGCTGGAACTGTATAGTCGCTTTCGATCAGCCTTCAGGGCGGCTGATTGAGTCTGCCCCGGCACCAGGCCGGGGTTTTTTTGCGCCCGCCGCATCGCAATGGGATATTTTGCGCCGGGAATGCGTGAAACGCCCGCCAGGGCTTGCTTTGTGCTATCCTTGCGCCCCTCTTCAGCAACGACCGTGACCCGTCACTCAAGCCATGAAAGATCCTTGCGATCACTACACCTTCGATCTGATTGGCGGCGTCCGCAAAAAGCCGGGACGCAAGCCCTTGGGCGAGCGCGCGATGACGGTGGCCGAGCGCAAGCGGCGCAGCCGCGAACTGCGCCGCAGCCGCCTGCAGGAGCTGTCGGTGACGGTGGAGCTGAGCCGGGACGCGCAGAAGTCGCTGGATAAAATGATAGAGTGGTGGGGCGTCAGCAAGAAGGAGGCGATCAACCGCGCGCTGATGATAGCCTGTCAATCGCAGACCGGGCGCACCGCGCAGTTGTTCGAGTTCGATCTGCCGCCGGAGGCGCGGCGCAAGGGCAAGAAGACTAACGGCGGTTCCGGCGCGTAAGCACCGCCGCCGTGCGAATAAGCGAAAAGGCCGAGCAAGCATGCTCGGCCTTTGGCGTTTCCGGGCCCGGCGGGCCGGGCGCGAATCGTGTCTTAACCGTAGCGTTTGGCGGCCTCGATCGCCAGGCCGCTGCCGATGCTGCCGAAGAGGTCGCCTTCCACATGGCGGGCCTGGGGCAGCAGGCGCTTGATGCTGTCGCGCAGCGCCGGCACGCCGCTGGAGCCGCCGGTGAAGAAGACGGTGTCGATGTCGTCGGCCTGTGCGCAGGCGTCGGTCAGCAATTGGCGCACCGTGGCGCCGATCTGGCCCAGCATCGCGTCTATGCTGTGATTGAATTGATCGCGGCTCAACTCGCAATGCAGGCCGGCCTCGATATGCCCCAGGTCCAGCCGGTGCTGCGCCTCGTCCGACAGCGCGATCTTGGCGGCTTCCACCTGCATCGCCAGTCGGTGGCCGGCGCGGTCCTGGATCAGGCGGAACAGGCGGTCCAGCACCTGCGGCTGCGCCGCGTCGCGGTGCACGTCCTGCAGGTCCATCCAGGCCTTGCGGGTGTAGGCGAAGTTGATGGTGTGCCAGGTGGCCAGGTTGAAGTACTGGCTGGACGGCATCTCCGCGTTGTTGCGCAGCCGGCTCTTGAAGCCGAACAGGGGCATCACGCCGTGCAGGCTCAATTGCTTGTCGAAGTCCGTGCCGCCGATGTGGACGCCGCCGGTGGCGAGAATGTCGTCGAGGCGCTCGTCCAGGCGGTGGCGCTCGGGCGCCAGGCGGATCAGGGTGAAGTCCGAGGTGCCGCCGCCGATGTCGACGATCAGCACCAGCTCTTCGCGCTCCAGCCGGGCTTCGTAGTCGAAGGCGGCGGCGATGGGTTCGAACTGGAAGGACACGTCCTTGAAGCCCACCTGGCGCGCGATCTCGCCCAGCGTGGTCTCGGCTTCGGCGTCGGCCTTGGGGTTGTCGTCGACAAAGTGCACCGGGCGGCCCAGCACCACTTGTTCGAACGGGCGCTCGGCGGCGCGGTCGGCGCGCAGCTTCAATTCCTGGATGAACAGGCTGAGCAGGTGGCGGAAAGGCAGAGCCTTGCCTTGCACTTCGGTTTGGCTGTCGATCAGGTTGGAGCCCAGCAGGCTTTTCAGCGAGCGCATCAGCCGGCCTTCATAGCCTTCCATGTATTCCTGCAGCGCCAGCCGGCCGAACACGGAATGATCTTCCTCGTAATTGAAGAAAACCACCGAGGGCAAGGTGATCTTGCCGTCCTCCAGCGTCAATAGAGTGGCTTGGTTCGGGCGCAGCCACCCCACGGTGGAGTTGGATGTGCCAAAGTCAATGCCGCAGGCGCGGGCCGTAGTCTGCGTGTTCATATTCCCTCCCGTAAAGCGAGGCGCGATGGTACGCGGATTGGCGCGGCAAGGGAAGGCTTTGGCAACCGAATCAAGCGTTTTGTCGCTTTGGCGGCTTCAGTTGCGCCTGTCTTTTGGCCGGGACGCGCGGTGGCCGCAACGCAATGGGTATATGCTGAAAGCGCGTCCCGCAGGAGCCGGGGCGGGTAATGGACTGAATGGAAAGGATCCAGGCATGAATAAACTGATCGTGATGTTTGTTGCATTGGCGCTGGGGAGCGGCGGCCTGTCCGGCTGCGCGAACATGTCCGAAACCCAGAAAGACACCGGTACCGGCGCGGCGATTGGCGCGGTGGCCGGCGCGGTGCTGGGCGGCTTGACCGCCGGCGGCAACCCTGGCCGCAGCGCCGCCACCGGCGCGGCCCTGGGCGCGGCGCTGGGCGCCGGCGGCGGCTATTTGTGGTCCAAGCACATGCAGGAGCAGAAGGCGGCGATGGAGCAGGCGACCAAGGGTTCGGGCGTCAGCGTCAGCCAGACCGCGGACAATCAGCTGAAGCTGGACATCCCCAGCGATGTGTCTTTTGACGTGGGTCGCTACGACATCAAGCCCAATCTGCGGCCGATTCTGGACCGTTTCGCCGCCACCTTGAACCAGAACCCGGTGACCACGGTGAAGATCGTCGGCCATACCGACAACACCGGCTCCAATGCGGTCAATGACCCGCTGTCGCTGAACCGCGCCCGCGCCACGCGCGACTATCTGACCGCGCGCGGCGTGGCGGAGGGGCGGATCAGCATCGCCGGCCGCGGCTCGCATGAGCCGGTGGCGAGCAACGCCAGCGCCTCTGGGCGGGCGAAGAACCGGCGGGTGGAAATCTTCGTGGGCGAAGCCGCGCGCGGTTGACGCGGGCGGACGGAGCGACGCGGGGCGGGCGCCGTAAACGGCGCGCCGCCCTTTGTGTTTTTCGGCCGAGGCATACGCAGGCTGTCTGTTAAATTTTAAATGTAATACGTAATATATTTTAAAGCGACGCTTTGCTAGAATGTCGGTCACGACAAACGGGCATTTTCAGGCATGGCGACAGATATTTATTCGCGCATCCGGCAGGCGGCGTTCGAGCTGGTGGGCGAAGGTGTATGGCCGACGGTGATGGAGGTGAGGGCCAGGATAGGCGCGGGCTCCAACACCACGATCAACAACACCTTGAAAGAATGGCGACAGGAGTTTCTGTCGCGGGTGGCGGTGTCGTCGCGGCGGCCGGATTGGCCGGCCGGCCTGGCCGAAGCCTTTGAACAAGTGTGGCAGCGGGCCTGCGACGAGGCGGACGGCCGGCTGGAGTCTTTGCGTCAGGACGCGGAAACCGCGGTGGCCCAGGCAGCGGCGGAGACCCGCGAGCTGGAAGCCGGGCTGGCGGCGCGCCAGGCCGAGTTGCAGTCCGCCTTGCGCGAGCTGGAGTTGCGCGCCGCGAGGCTGGCGGATTTGGAAGGACGCTTGCAGGGCGAGGAAACCCGGCGCCAGATGCTGGAGCGGGCGCAGATGGAGCAGGAGTCGAGGCTGGAGCAGTCCAGGAAGGAGCTGTCCGAGCTTAGGCGTCAGGCGGAGCAACGTCAGCAGGAACTGGAAGAGCGCGCCGAGCTGAAAGTGCAGGAGGCGCGGGAGGAAGCCGCGCGGCGCGAGGCGCTGGCCTATGAGCGGCTGGAAGGTTTGCGGCTGCGGCTCTATGAACAGATGGAAGAGGAGCGTCGGGCGATGCAGCAGGCGCAGGCGCGCCAGGAAGAGGCTTTGCAACAAAGCCGGCGCGAGCGGACGCGGCTGGAAGGCGAGTGGCGCGACCGTCTGGCGGAGCGCGAGCGAGACAACGGCCGTTTGGAGGCGAGGCTGGAGTGGCTGGAAGGGCGCAATGCCGCCTTGGAGCAGGATGCGTTGCGGCAGGCGGTGCAGTTGGAGCAGACTTCGGCGCGCTTGCTGGATATGGCCAGCGAGAACAGCCGGCTGGCCGGCGAGGTGAATCTGGGCGCCGAGCGGCAGCTGGCGCGTTTGGTCGAGATTCTGGCCGGTTCGCGCCAGGAGCTGTTGGCGCTGGACGAGGCCGGCTTGCGCGAATGGCTGGGGCGGCAACTGCAATTGCCCCTGCTGGGCTAGCGCGCTCCGGACGCGTGTTTCTACTAAGTGCTTGCCACGATGCCGGCGGAAGCCGGCTTTGCTAGTTTGACGTGAGGATTGTCTTGATTGGAGGCAATATGACTTTCGTCGAATATTATCGCGCGCCGGCGCTGATCTCCCTGCTGGCCTTGTTCGTGTGGTGCGGCTTGTGCTGGGCGGACGGCGGCTCTTTCTGGCAGGGTTTGCTGGCGATGGCCGCGGGCAAGAATTTGTCCATTCTGTCCGGTCTGGCCGTGTTCTGGGTTCTGGAGCTGGCGGGACGCGCGTGGTCGAGATCCCGCGAGGGGCGAGACCCTATGCATTTGCAGTCGTAGCCGGCGGCAAGGGCCGGCAATGAAAAGCGCGCCAAAGGGCGCGCTTTTTTCATGGCCGCGGCGGCCTCGAAAGCTCTTGAGGCCGGTTTGCGGGCTTTCTCAGAACAAGCGGGCCAGCCCCGCGGCGATGCGCTCCAGGTATTCGGCGTCCACCGCGTCGAAGCTGGCCGGTTCGCTGGAATCCACATCCAGCACCGCGACCACTTCGCCTGCGGCGTTGCGGATGGGCACCACGATTTCCGAACGGGCGCTGGAGGAGCAGGCGATATGGCCGGGGAAAGCGTCGACATCTTCCACCACCAGGGTTTTTTCGGCCTGCCAGGCGCTGCCGCATACTCCTTTGCCAAACGGGATGCGAGTGCAGGCGATCGGGCCCTGGAAGGGGCCAAGCACCAGTTGCTTGTCCTTGACTAGGTAGAAGCCGGTCCACAGCCAGTCGAAGCTGCTGTGCAAGGCGGCGCAGAGATTGGCCAGCGCGGCGATCTGATCGGTCTCGGACTCAATCAGCGCCAGCGCCTGCGGCAATAGGGTTTGATAGCGCTCTTGTTTGTCGGCGCCGTGGATGATCAGCTGTTCTGCCATGGGGTGTCGTCGGGGTGTGGCTTGGGAAAGCGACAGCATACACAGCGGGCGGGCAAAAGAAAACGCCGCCCGGCGGGGCGGCGTCGTGCGGCGGGCCGGGGCCCGTTTACATCATGTGTTGACCGCCGTTCATCGCCACGTTGGCGCCGGTGATGAAGCCGGCTTGTTCGGAGGCGAGGAAGGCGACCAAGGCGGCGATTTCCTCGGGCTTGCCCAGGCGGCCCACCGGAATCTGCGCCACGATCTTGTTGCGCGTCTCCTCCGCCACCGCCATCACCATATCGGTGGCGATATAGCCGGGCGAAATGGTGTTGACGGTCACGCCCTTGCGCGCCACTTCCTGCGCCAGGGCCATGGTGAAGCCGTGCATGCCGGCCTTGGCGGCGGAGTAGTTGGTCTGGCCGAACTGCCCCTTCTGACCGTTGATCGAGGAGATGTTGATGATGCGGCCGAAGCCGCGGTCGCCCATGCCGTCCACCACCGGCTTGGTCATATTGAACAGGGAGTCCAGATTGGTGCGCAGCACCGCGTCCCAATCGTCCTTGGTCTGCTTCTTGAAACTGCAGTCGCGGGTGATGCCGGCGTTGTTGACCAGCACGTCCACCGGCCCCAGGTCTTTGGCCACCTTTTCGGCCAGTGCCTTGCAGGCTGCGGTGTCGGTGACGTCGCATTGGTAGGCGTGGATATCCTTGAGTCCCAGCCCCTTCATGTCGGCGAGCCAGGCTTGTTCGCGGCCGGGCTTGCTGTAGGTGGTGACTACGATGTGACCGCTTTCCGCCAGGGCTTTGCAGATGGCGGTGCCAATACCGCCCATGCCGCCGGTTACGAGTGCGATTCGCTTAGTCATAGTGCTGGCTCCTTTTTTGGCTGTCTGTCTGGATATGCTTATGCGATACGACTTTCAGTTTTTTAGGATAAGTGAATTACCCGCGTATGTGAATGGAAAGTACGCACACCCTTCGTCACGGCTTGGACGGTGAAAGTTCATCCGTTAGACGTTGCAGCAAAGAGAGCCGGGACTTGGCGATGGCGCCCGATTCACATGCGGTCATGATGGCACAGTTCGGTTCCACGCGGTGCGAACAATTGTGGAAGCGGCATTGACCAATCAACGGGCGTATTTCCGGGAAGTAGCGGGTTAGTTCGGCGGCCTTCAAATGCTTGAGGCCAAACTCCTGCAGGCCGGGGGAATCGATCAGATGACTGTCCGCGTTCAGATGGTAAAGCGTGGCGTGAGTCGTGGTGTGGCGGCCGGAGTCCAGCGCGGTGGAAATGTCGCCGATGCGGGCGTTGGCGTCCGGCAGCAGCGCATTGGTCAGCGTGGACTTGCCCATGCCGGACTGGCCGACGAAGACGCTGGTCTGGCCTTGCAGCAAGGGCAGCAGCGGCGCGACGTCCTGCTTGGCGGACAGGGTGACCACTTGGTAGCCCAGTTGGCGGTACAGCTCCAACTTGCGCAGCAAGCCCTCGGTTTCCGGCAGGTCGGCCTTGTTGACCACGATGACGGGATCGATGTCGCCGGCTTCCGCGGCGATCAGGCAGCGGCCCAGCAGTTCTTCGTTGGGGCTGGGCACGGCGGCGATCACGAACAGGATGCGGGTCACATTGGCGGCGATGACCTTGGTTTTCCAGTCGTCCTGGCGGTAGAGCAGGCTGCGTCGCTCTTGCGAGCGCTCGATGACGGCCTGTTCCTTGTTCTGCACCAGGATGTCCACCCAGTCGCCACAGGCGAAATCGACGCGTTTACCGCGGGTGGTGCAATCGTAAACCTGGCCGTCGGATTCAACGATGAAGCGGCGGCCGTGGCTGCGGATGATTTGTCCGGTCTGACCTGTCATGGGCGGGCCAGCAGCGCTTCGGTCTTGGCGGCGCAGATGAAGTCGTTCAGGGTCAGGCCGCCGGCGTCGTGGGTGCTGAAGTTGACGACGACGCGGTTGTAATGCACCGACAGGTCCGGGTGGTGGTCTTCGCGGTGGGCGATCCAGGCCAGCGCGTTGACGAAGGCCATGGTGTCGTGGAAGTTGGCGAAGGGAAAGGTCTTGGTCAGTTCGATGCCGCGGATGTTCCAGCCAGGCAGGGAACCCATCAATTGGTTGACGGTGCTGGCGGCCAGCGGGCTGGCGCCGTGTTGGGCTTCGCAGGACAGTTCGAGCAGGTTCATGTCAGCGGTTTCCTTGTAGATGGTTGATGCGCAGCGCGGCGGGCGGGTGCGAGTCGTAAAAAGCGGAATGCAGCGGGTCCGGCGTCAGCGTGGACGCGTTGTCGCGATAAAGTTTGACCAGGGCGGACACCAGTTTGCCGGCGTCGGTTTCGCTGGCGGCGAAGTCGTCGGCCTCGTATTCATGGCGGCGCGACAGGCTGCTGGACAGCGGGGTGAACGGAAAGGTGAAGGCCGGCACCGCGGTGAAGAACAGGATCAGCGCCATCGCGGTGCTGGGCGTGGAAACGCCCAGGCCAGCGTAGAACCAGGGCGCGTCCAGCAACTGCCCCAGCAGGAAGAGGAAGCCCAGCGACAGCGCGAAGGCCAGCGCGATGCGCTTGACGATGTGGCGGCGCTTGAAATGGCCCAGCTCGTGAGCCAGCACCGCTTCGATTTCCTGGTGGTCCAATTGCCCCAGCAAGGTGTCGAAGAACACGATGCGCTTGCCGGCGCCAAAGCCGGTGAAGTAGGCGTTGCCGTGGCTGGAGCGGCGGGAGCCGTCCATCACGAACACTCCCTGGCTCTGGAAGCCGGCGCGTTGCAGCAGCGCTTCGATGCGCGCCTTGAGCTCCAGGTCTTCCAGCGGGGTGAATTTATTGAACAGCGGCGCGATCAGCGTCGGGTAGATCGCCACCATCAGCAGCTGGAAGCCGGTCCAGACCAGCCAGACCCATAGCCACCACAGCGGGCCGGAAATGTCCATCAGCCACAGCACCAGCGCCACCAGCGGCAAGCCGATGACGGCGCCCAGCAGCAGGCCCTTGATCTGGTCGATGATGAACAGCCTGGGCGTGGTCTTGTTGAAGCCGAAGCGGGCCTCGATGCCAAAGGTGGAGTACAGGCTGAGCGGAAAGCTGACGCAGCCGGTCAGCGCCGCCACGCCCACGATCAGCAGCAGGCCGGACGACAGCGGCGAGACGCCTGCGGCGGCCACGGCGCCGGCCAGCCATTGCAGCACGCCGCCAAAGGTCAGCGCCAGGATCACCAGGCTGTCCAGCACGGCGGAAAACAGGCCGAAACGGGTCTTGGCGATGCAATAATCGGCGGCCAATTGATGTTGTTGCAAGGCGATGGCGTCGCGAAAAGCGGCGGGCACTTCCGCGCGGTGGCGGGCGATGTGGCGGGCGTGGCGCCAGCCCAGCCAGAGTTTTAGCGCGAGTGTGGCCGCCAGCGCGGCCAGGAAGAGAGAGCTGAATGCCTCGGTCATCGGAGTCCGTTATCTGCTGTCAGGTTTGCCGCCAGCGCGGCAATGAAGGAAAATAGAAGGGTTTTGCAAAGATTGGCAAGTATGACACAAGATCAAATGAACCTCATCTGGCTCGACATGGAAATGACGGGCCTGAATCCAGAGACCGACCGCATCATCGAAGTGGCGATGATTGTGACCGACAGCCAGCTGAACGTGGTGGCGGAATCGCCGGTGTTGGTGATCCACCAGCCCGACGAGGTGTTGGACGGCATGGACGACTGGAACAAGAACACCCACGGCAAGAGCGGCCTGATCGAAAAGGTCAAGGCCTCCACGCTGGGCGAAGCCGAGGCCGAGCAAATCCTGCTGGATTTCATGGCTCTGTACGTGCCGCCGCGGATCACGCCGATGTGCGGCAACACCATCCACCAGGATCGTCGTTTCATGGTGCGCTGGATGCCCAAGCTGGAAGAGTATTTCCACTATCGCAACCTGGATGTGTCTACGCTGAAAGAGTTGTGCAAGCGTTGGAAGCCGGAGGTGGCGCGCGGCGTGGTCAAACGCGGCAAGCACGAGGCGCTGGCGGACATCCTGGAGTCCATCGAGGAGTTGCGTTACTACCGTGAGCATTTCCTCAAGCTCTAAGAACCTGTTTACGATCCGCCGCGCGTCGTGAAACGTGGCACGGCGAGTGCCGCTTCGAAATGCGCATGTACCGTATGTACATTCCGCTTTCTCAGCCGCAACGCCTTGTCCCGCTCTAGCTCGCGAGATCGTAGACACGTTTTAAGCGGGGTACTGTCCCACAGGAGCGGCTCCGCAGCGGAGCTTGCTCCTTTTTATTGGCGAACACTTATTCCAGCGGCAATCCATATGGCTTCGCAACGCAGTTCCGACATTAATTCCACCCGGGTCTGGGCCCGGCTGCATCAGCATCAGCGCGCGACCCGGCACATGCATATGCGCGAGTTGTTCGACGCCGACCCGCAGCGTTTCCAGCGCTTTTCGCTGGAGCTGGACGGCCTGTTGCTGGACTACTCCAAGAACCGCATCACCGAACGCACGCTGGAGCTGTTGTTCGAATTGGCGCGCGAGGCCGATCTGGCCGGCTGGATGGAGAAAATGCGCGGCGGCGAGCGCATCAACGTCAGCGAGGACCGCGCGGTGCTGCACACCGCCTTGCGGCTGCCGGCCGGCGAGAGCCTGCTGCTGGACGGCTGCGAGCTGGTGGCCGAGGTGCAGGCGGTGCTCGCGCGGATGCGCGCTTTCAGCGAACAGGTGCGAGGCGGCGAGTGGAAAGGCTTCAGCGGCCGGCGCATCCGTCACGTGGTCAACCTGGGCATAGGCGGTTCCGATCTGGGTCCGCTGATGGTGAAAGAGGCGCTGGCCGCGTACGCGTCGCCGGAGCTGGACGTGCATTTCGTCTCCAATGTGGACGGCGCGCACGTCGCGCGCACGCTGCAGCGGCTGGACCCCGCCGAAACCCTGTTCATCATCGCGTCCAAATCCTTCACCACGCCGGAGACGCTGCTGAACGCCCAGGCGGCGCGGCAGTGGTTTTTGCAGGCGGGGAGCGAGGCCGATATCGCGCGTCATTTCGTCGCGGTGTCCACCAATCAGCCGGCGGTGCAGGCTTTCGGCATCGATCCGGCGCATATGTTCGGCTTTTGGGACTGGGTGGGCGGCCGCTACTCCACGTGGTCGGCCATTGGCCTGCCGGTGATGCTGTCGATAGGCTTCGACCGCTTCCAGGAATTCCTGGCCGGCGGTCACGCGATGGACCGGCATTTCTTCAGCGCGCCCTTCGCCGCCAATATGCCGGTGCTGCTGGCGCTGATCGGCGTCTGGTACAACACCTTCTACCGCGCCCATACCCACGCCATCATGCCTTACGACCACGGCTTGCGGCGTCTGCCGGCCCATGTGCAGCAATTGGACATGGAGTCCAACGGCAAGCGCGTCGGCCGTTACGGCGAAGCGCTGGATTTCGACACCGGCCCGGTGATCTGGGGCGAAGAGGGGGCCAATAGCCAGCACGCCTTTTTCCAGCTGCTGCATCAGGGCACGCGACTGGTGCCTTGCGACTTCATCATCCCGATGCGCAGTCATTATCCGGTGGCGGACCAGCACCAGGTGCTGGTGGCCAACTGCCTGGCCCAGACCGAAGCCTTGATGCGCGGCAAGAGCGAGGCCGAGGCGATGCGGGAGCTGGCGCATTTGCCGGGCGAGCAGCTGGACATGCTGTTGCCGCAGAAGCTCTTCCCGGGCAATCAGCCGTCCAACACCCTGGCGCTGGACGAGGTGAGTCCGCGCAGCGTGGGCATGCTGCTGGCGCTGTACGAGCACAAGGTGTTCGTGCAGGGCGTGATCTGGGGCATCAACTCCTTCGATCAGTGGGGGGTGGAGTACGGCAAGCAACTGGCGCGCCGCATTCTGCCGGAGCTGGCCGCCGGCGACGACGCGCTGGCGCACGACAGCTCCACCAACGGCTTGATCCGCCATTTCAAAGCGCGGCGAGGCTGAGAGGATGGCCATGCAAGAAAGTCTGGAATTGGCTTGCCGTCTGGGCGAGCGTTTGTTGGCGGCGGGCGAGAGCGTCGCCGCCGCCGAATCCTGCACCGGCGGCATGATCGCCGCGGCGCTGACCGACATCGCCGGCAGTTCCGCCTGGTTCGGCTACGGCGTGGTCACTTACAGCAATGAGGCCAAGCAGCGTCTGCTGCGGGTGGAGGACGGCGCCTTGCGCGAGCACGGCGCGGTCAGCGAGGCGGTGGTGAGGCAGATGGCCGCCGGCGCGCAGGCGTTGTCCAGCGCGGATTGGAGCGTGGCGGTGTCCGGCGTCGCCGGCCCCGGCGGCGGCACGGCGGCCAAGCCGGTGGGGCTGGTCTGGTTCGGCATCGCCGGCCCTGACGGCTGGAGCGAGGCTTTCAGTTGCCGCTTCGACGGCGATCGCGCGCAGGTGCGCGCGCAAACCGTGATCCGCGCCTTGCAGCGTCTGGACGAGCTGTTGGCCGCGCGCAGCCGCGCCGCTTAAGAGTCCACCCGCTGAAGCGCGGCGGGCTTTGAACAGGCTTTTAGTCTTTGTTGTCCGGTTTTTTGCGCGCGCGCGGGTGCGCGCCGTCGTAGACCTTGGCCAGGTGCTGGAAGTCCAGCGCGGTATAGATCTGGGTGCTGGACAGATTGGCGTGCCCCAGCAGTTCCTGCACCGCGCGCAAGTCCCCGGAGGATTGCAGCAGGTGAGAGGCGAAGGAGTGGCGCAGCATATGCGGATGCACGTGTTGTTGCGCGCCGGTCTTGATCGCCCAGTCACGCAGGCGTTTTTCCACTTGCCGTCCGCCCAGCCGTCCGCCGTGGCGGGCGATGAAGACCGCGCGCTCCTCCTGCGCCGCCTGGCGTTGCGCCAGCCAGCGCTGCAGGCAGGCGCGCGCCTCGGCGCCCAGCGGCGCAATGCGTTCCTTGCCGCCCTTGCCGCGGATGCGCAGCAGATCGTCGGAAAAGTCCAGGTCTTCCAGATTCAAGCCCACCGCTTCGGACAGGCGCAGCCCGCAGGAATACATCAGCTCGAACAGCGCGCGGTCGCGTATGGAGAGCGCGTCGTCGTCGTCGATGCGGTCCAGCAAGGCCGCGGTGCTGTCCACCGGCAAGGCCTTGGGCAGCGGCTTGTCCTGTTTGGGCGCGCGCAGACCCTGGCTGGGGTCGTCCCCGCGCTGTCCGTTGTCCAACAGCCATTGGTAGAAGCGGCGCCAGGCGGAGAGCTTGCGCGCCAGGCTGCGGCTGTGCAGGCCTTGCGCGTGCAGCTTGGCCAGGATTCTGCGCAACTGGGCGTGTTCGGCCCGCTCCAGCGGAGCGGGGCTCAGCAGGGCGGCCAGTTGTTCCAGATCGCGCAGGTAGGCGGCGGCGGTGTGGCCGCTGCGGCCGGCCAGCGCCAGCGAGGCGGCGAAGCGCTCCAGGGTGTCCATTTTAGCGGCGCAGTCTGGCCATCTGCATCAGGCGCTCGAACAATTGCAGATCCTGTTCGCTCTTGAGCAGCGCGCCCGCCAGCGGCGGCGGGGCGTTGTCCTGATGGCGCTGCTTCAGCGCGGCGGCGTCCATGTTTTCCGCCGACAGCAGTTTCAGCCAGTCCAGCAATTCCGAGGTGCTGGGTTTCTTCTTCAAGCCCGGCAGCTCGCGTATGGAGAAGAACACCTCCAGCGCTTCGCTGACCAGTTGCTGGCGCAGGGCGGGGAAGTGGGCGTCGATGATGGCCTGCATGGTGTCCCGGTCCGGGAAGCGGATGTAATGGAAGAAGCAGCGGCGCAAGAAGGCGTCCGGCAGCTCTTTTTCATTATTGGAGGTGATGATGATGATGGGGCGCTGGCGGGCGCGCACGAACTCCTGGGTTTCGTGGACGAAGAACTCCATCTGGTCCAGTTCGCGCAGCAGATCGTTGGGGAATTCGATGTCGGCCTTGTCGATTTCGTCGATCAGCAGCACCGGGGCGGCGTCGGCGTCGAAAGCCTGCCACAGCTTGCCCTTGACGATGTAGTTGCGGATGTCGTGCACGCGGGCGTCGCCCAGCTGCGAGTCGCGCAGCCGCGAGACCGCGTCGTATTCGTACAGGCCGTGCTGCGCCTTGGTGGTGGATTTGATCGGCCAGACAATCAGCTCTCGGCCCAGGCTGCGGGCCACTTCCTCGGCCAGCATGGTCTTGCCGGTGCCGGGTTCGCCCTTGATCAGGAGCGGGCGCTCCAGCGTGATGGCGGCGTTCACCGCCATCATCAGGTCTTCGGTGGCGATGTAGTTGTCGGTGCCGGAAAATCGGGTATTGCTCGTCATGGGCGGGGGAGGCTTCAAAATGGCCAAAGCAGCCGCGCGGACGGCTGCTTTGGCGCGGAAAGGGGTTAACGGGCGAATTCGCGTTCCAGATCGTCCAGCGAAATGCCCCAGCTTTTCATCATATGGCTCAGCAAGGCCATTTCCGGCTCGCTGATGGTGCCGTCTGACTTGCTGATGTCCATGGCCAGCACGCAGGCCAGGATGCGTTTGCGGTGGTCGCTCACCTCGGCCAGCAGGCCGTTGATGCGCTCCGCGTCCAGCAAATGAATGGTGCCGTCGTCGTTGGCTTCGTCGGAGACGTCGTCGCAGTAATCCACCAGCACCTTGGTGAACTGCTTGCGCGGCAGGCCGATCAGGTCGTAGACGTGGAGTTTCTCCAGCAGCTCCAGCTCGCGCGGGTCCATATTGCCATCCGTGATCATAAACATGGCCAGCAGGCGCGCCAGTGCTTCCGGGCTATTGAGTGCGTATTTTCTCATGACGCCTTTCCTTTATTCTGATGTGACGCCTAGCCGCTCCAGAAACGCTGGGGGCATGGCGGCAGGCTTGCGGCTGACGTAGTCGAAGAAGACTAGGCCTGTCTTCAATCTTGCCACTTCTTTCCCGGTTTTGTCATTGCTTGCCTGATAGAGCAGATCGAAACCGCGCGCGCCGAGGTCGTCCACGGCCAGCGCGAAGCGCAGCACCTCGCCGTGAAAGGCCTCTGCGCGATAGAGGATGGCGGTGTCCGCCACCACGACGCCCAGGCCCTCGATGCTGAGTTCGTGCGGATAGCCTAGACTTTGTAAAAAGCGCAGCCGCGCTTCCTGAGCCAGTCTCAGCACGGCGTCGTTGCCTAGGTGGCCGGCGTAGTTGATGTCTCCGATGCGGATGTCGACGCGGGTTTCGAATGCGAAGCGCTCAGGCAGGACAATCTGGATTCTGGGCATGATGTGGGCTTTGGGCGAGTGGTTTGGCTGAGTTGTTTGTCTTAACCTGAGTCAACAGGGCAGTGGCATGGTTTGATAGACTGCAAGTGTAAGGCAAATACAACAAGGAGCAGAGTCATGTATCAGCGCATATTCGTACCCGTGGATGATAGTGAAACCTCCAACCTGGCATTGCACGAGGCTTGCCATCTGGCCAAGGAGGTGGGCGCCAGCCTGAAGTTGGTGCATGTGGTGGATTTGGCCCAGTTCGGCTGGGGTGGCACCGAGTTTCTGGACGCGACCGAGCTGCAGAAATCGATCAAGCAGGCGGGCGAGCAGGTGTTGGGTCAGGCCGGGGCCAAGGCCAAGGAGCTGGGCGTGACGGCGGATTGCAAGATCCTGGAAAGCTGGGGCGACAAAATCGCCGCGGTGCTGGTGGACGACGCCGGCGTCTGGGGCGCCGATTTGATAGTGATGGGTACCCATGGCTGGAGCGGCTTAATGCATTTGCTGATGGGCAGCGTGGCGGAGGGCGTGCTTAAACTGGCGGACGTGCCGGTGTTGCTGGTGCGCAACCCGGGGGACTAGGCTGATGGCATGGCGGGCGCCTTGCATGGACGGAGTGAGGCGCGCCGTTGCTTGTCGGACAATCACGCGGGCAAAAATAAAGCCAGCCGGCATCGCTGCGGGCTGGCTTTCCTCGCGGAAGGGGGTCAGCCGGCGGTGGCTTCCACGCTGCCGTCCTGGGCTTCCAGCTTGGTGCGAACCGCTTTGCGCAGACTCTTGTACAGGTCCGGGTGGGTTTCCTTCAGGTACTCGACGATTTCGAAGTCTTCGCGGCGAACCTTGGACAGGTCGATCTGCTCGACGTGAACCAGGCGCAACAGTTCGCGTACCGGCTTGGGCATGTTGCGGCCGCTTTCGTAGCGGGAGCCGCCGGACTGGGTCACGCCGATGCGGCTCCAGAATTCTTGCTGGTTCAGGCCGAGCTTGCGGCGGATCTCACGCGGGTTGGGGATCTTTTCAAACAGTTTCATGAGTGTTCCTCTCAGTATCAAAGAATATTGGTTCTAATATTTTTTAGGTTTCGTGCCCTGCACCCTAAAAATAGCAAAAAAAATCCATCAGGAATAATTCTGATGCAAAAAAGTTCATGAAGTTCCGTTAAGAGTCGACTTCGTTTTTTGCAATGTTAGTGGATTCTTATTGTCAAGGACAATGGGATTTGCAGGTCGAGACGCAAAAAGATACTGTGTGGTCGCTTTTTTGTAAAGCGTTTTGGCATTTGAGACTGAAAAAAAAGGGGAGGGGCGGCGAGCCTGACCCCCGGCACTTGCGCTAAATAACTGTGGCTGCTTCCTTCCGGACCTGACCAGGTTCGCTATCGCGCAATGCGGGGAGACCCGCCTCAAGAGAAGACGCATTCTAACGACAAGCGGCCGTTTTGCCAAGCTCGGCGTGCGTTTTTGTCGCGACGCCGGCCGCGGCGTCGGTTGCCGAAGCGCGGCCGCGCAGGCAGACTGGGCGGCATCTATATTAATACCGCGGCAAGCGTGGGAGTGTGTGATGGTTCAATCGGCGCAAGAACTGTTGGCGGAACTGATTCGCTTCGATACCACCAGCCGGCATTCCAATCTGCAGTTGATCGAGTGGACGCGCGCTTATCTGTCGCAATTGGGCGTGGAGTCCACGCTGACCTTCAACGACGAGGGCAGCAAGGCCAATCTGTTCGCCCGCATCGGCGCGCCGGAACTGCCGCTGGTGGTGCTGTCCGGCCATAGCGACGTGGTGCCGGTGGACGGCCAGGTCTGGAGCAGCGATCCCTTCGTTCTGACCGATAAGGGCGATGGTCGCTTGTATGGCCGCGGCTCCGCCGATATGAAGGGCTTCATCGCCTGCGTGCTGTCGCTGGCGCCCTGGTTCGCGGAGTTGGCCGCGCGCGGAGAATTAAGGCAGGGCATAGGCATCGCCCTGTCTTACGACGAGGAAGTCGGCTGCCTGGGTGTGGGCCGGCTGATAGACCGCCTGGCGGAGGACGGGGTCAAGGTGTCGGGCTGCATCGTCGGCGAGCCCACCAGCATGCAGCCGGTGATCGCGCACAAGGGCATCGCTCATTTCCTGTGCAAGGTGGGCGGCCGCGCCGCGCATTCCTCGCTCACCCCGCAAGGCGTCAACGCCATCGAGTTCGCCGCGCGGCTGATCACCCATATCCGCAAGCTGGCCGACGCCGAAGCGTCCTTCGGCCATCGTCAGTCCTTATATGATGTGCCGTTCACCACCTTGCAGACCGGCACCATTCATGGCGGCACCGCCTGCAATATCGTGCCCAAGGATTGCGAATTCATGTTCGAGTGCCGCTGGTTGCCGGGCGATGGACCTGAGCGTTTTGTCAGTTCCGTCCGGGACTACGCCGCCACCTTGTTGCTGGAGATGCGCGAGGTGGCGCCAGAGGCGGAGATCGAGATCGAACGGGTGGTGTACAGCCCGGCCTTCGAATCGTCTGAAGACAGCGCGGTGCGCCGCACCGTGGCGCGCTTGTGCGGCTGCGACGGCGGCAAGGGCGTCGCCTACACCACTGAGGCTGGCCTGTTCAGCGAGGCCGGCATCGCTTGCGTGGTGTTGGGGCCCGGCAATATCGAACAAGCGCACCGGCCCGACGAATACATCGACATCGATCAACTGGAGCAGTGCGCGGCCTGGTTGCGGCGACTGGGAGATGAGCTGACGCAAAAACCGTGAAGATTTTTTTGCGCTGATGACCGAATAGCCGCAAAATCGCTGCCGGCGACAAGCCGAACACTCAAGTTGCCCGCCGGGGGGATCCCTTAGGCGGGCTTGTTTTATGGCGGCGTGAGCAGCTGTTCAACGCCCGGTCCCAAGGGGCCGGCGAGCGTTGGCGCCGCGGTAGTCAGAAAGAAAAAATAAATGAGTCAGAACGTGGGATCTGTGCGGCAGGGAGGCGCGGCCAAGTCGCGAGACGGCTTCACCTCCAGCTTTGGCGTGTTGGCGGCGACTCTCGGTTCCGCCGTGGGCCTCGGCAATATCTGGAAGTTTCCTTATCTGACCGGCACCAATGGCGGCGCCGGTTTTTTGGTGGTGTATGTGCTGGCCACGCTGCTGGTGGGTTTGCCGGTGATGATCGCCGAGATCATGCTGGGCCGCAAAGCCAAGCGTGACGCGGTGACGGCGCTGAAGACGCTGGCGCCGGCCGGTCAGCCCTGGTGGCTGATCAGCGCATTCGGCGTGCTGGCCGCCTTCCTGATCATGGCTTTCTATTCCGAAGTGGCGGCCTGGGTCTTCGCCTATGTGTTCAAGTCCTTGGGCGGCGGCCTCTTGTCCAGCGATCCCAAGGTGACCTCGCAGGCGTTTGGCGCCTTGATCTCCGATCCGGTGCAATCTTTGCTGTGGCAATGGCTGGTCTTGCTGCTGATAGGCGGCATTCTGCTGATGGGGGTGTCCAAGGGCATCGAGGCGGTGACCAAGAAGCTGATGCCCTTGCTGTTCCTGCTGTTGCTGGTGATAGGCGCGCGCAGCCTGATGCTGCCCGGCGCGGCCAAAGGGCTGGACTTCCTGTTTACCCCCGATTTTTCCAAGATCAGCGGCGCGGTGGTGCTGACCGCGGTGGGGCTGGCCTTCTTCAAGCTGTCCATAGGCATGGGCACCATGATTACCTACGGCAGCTATTTCCGCGATGATCAGAACATCCCGGTCACCACCTTCCGGGTGATGTGCGCGGACCTGTTCGTTTCCCTGCTGGCCGGCATCGCCATTTTCCCCGCGGTGTTCGCTTTCGGCTTTGAGCCGGCGGCCGGTCCGTCGCTGCTCTTCATCACCATCCCGGCGGTGTTCGCCAGCATGCCGCTGGGCAATGTGTTCATGGTGGCCTTCTTCGTGCTGGCCGCGATCGCCGCCACCGGCGCGATGCTGTCCATTCTGGAAGTGCCGGTGTCGGTGTTCAGCGAGCGCTTCGGCATCAGCCGCGTCAAGGCCACGGTGATCAACCTGCTGCTGCTGGCCTTGGTGGGCGCGGGCTGCGCCTTGTCCAACAGCACGCTGTCCGGCTTCAAGCTCTTCGGCATGACCTTGTTCGATCTGTTCGACTTCGTGACCTCCAATCTGCTGATGCCATTGGGCGGCATCTTCCTCTGCCTGTTCGTCGGCTGGGTGTGGGGCTTCGAACAGCTGAAGCAGGCGCTGAGCAATCAGGGCTCCCTGAAGAACGAGGGCTT
Organism: Chromobacterium sp. HL1; assembly: GCF_057418835.1. NCBI lineage: Bacteria > Pseudomonadati > Pseudomonadota > Betaproteobacteria > Neisseriales > Chromobacteriaceae > Chromobacterium > Chromobacterium sp. HL1. Next base: position 2,546,446 of record NZ_CP162399.1, on the reverse strand, counting down.
GTTGAAAGCGCTGTTCTTCGTGCTGCGCTATGTGTCGCCGCTGTTGATCCTGGTGGTGATGCTGAAGGGTCTGGGCGTGATTTGAGCCCGTGCCGTCAAACAGAAAAAGGAGCCGCGAGGCTCCTTTTTTCATGCCTGCCGGCAGGGGTTTAGGGCTGGGCGGCGTCGTCTTCCGGTATCACCACCGGCGGCGGGGTGAAGCCGTTCAGTTCGCGGGCGTTTTTTTCCAACAGCAGCACAATGCTGGTGTTGAGCGCGCCGAAAGCCCAGCTGACCAGGAAAAACACCGAGTAGGCCGATAGCTTGTCGTTGAACAGGGTTTTGCCGTGCAGACTGAGCTCGGCCGGATCGAAAATGGAGAAGAACACCCCTGTCGCCAGAATGGCGATGATGAAGGAGGGCCAGAACAGCAAGATGCCTTTTTTCATTGAGTCATGCTCCTGTGGCTGCCGCAAGGAAATGCTTGGGTGGCTGATGTCAGGGTAATGGCCGGGCGACGCACTGTCAAAACGCGGCGACGGTGGATGAGAGCCCGGAGAACGGCTCTCCATGTTAGACTGTGGCCATCCGGTTTTTCTTGTCCAGCCGGCCAGGGCGAGCGCTTTTGGCCGGTTGTTGCGTAAAGTAATGGAGCCTTGCATGATCTCGATCTTCTCCGCCGTAGAACTGGCGCCGCGCGACCCTATCCTGGGCCTGAACGAAGCATTCAACGCCGACACCCGCACCACCAAGGTGAATCTGGGCGTTGGCGTTTATTCCGACGACAACGGCAAGATTCCGCTGTTGGCGGCGGTAAAGGCGGCGGAGAAGGCGCGTCTTGAAACCATGCCGCCGCGCGGCTACCAGCCGATCGAAGGCGCTCAGGCTTACGACAGCGCGGTGCAGAACCTGCTGTTCGGCGCGGACAGCGAGCTGATCAAGGCGGGCCAGGTGGTGACGGCTCAAGCGCTGGGCGGCACCGGCGCCCTGAAAATCGGCGCGGATTTCCTGAAGCGCCTGAACCCGGCGGCCAAGGTCTATATCAGCAACCCGAGCTGGGAAAACCACCGCGCGCTGTTCGAGTCCGCCGGCTTCGAGGTGGAAAACTACCCGTATTACGACGCGGCCACTCGCGGCGTCGATTTCGACGGCATGCGCGCCTTCCTGGCGCAACTGCCGGCCGGCTCCGTGATCGTGCTGCACGCTTGCTGCCACAATCCCACCGGCGCCGACCTGTCCGACGCGCAATGGGCCGAGGTGGTACAGGTCTGCCGCGAGCGCGGCCTGGTGCCTTTCCTGGACATGGCTTATCAGGGCTTTGCCGACGGCATCGACGCCGACGCCGTCGCCGTGCGCCTGTTCTCGGCCTCCGGCCTGCAGTTCTTCGTGTCCAGCTCCTTCTCCAAGAGCTTCTCGCTGTACGGCGAGCGCGTGGGCGCCTTGTCCATCGTCACCGCCGGCAAGGAAGAATCCGCGCGCGTGCTGTCCCAACTGAAGCGCGTGATCCGCACCAACTATTCCAACCCGCCGATTCACGGCGGCGCGGTGGTGGCCGCGGTGCTGTCCAACCCTGAACTGCGTCAGTTGTGGGAAGACGAACTGGCCGGCATGCGCGATCGCATTCGCGCGATGCGCGTCGGCTTGGTCGAGGCGATCAAGGCCGAAGGCGTGGCTCAGGACTTCTCCTTTGTCGCCCAGCAGCGCGGCATGTTCTCCTATACCGGCCTGAGCGCGGCCCAGGTGGAGCGCTTGCGCGCCGACTTCGGCATCTACGCCGTGTCCACCGGCCGCATCTGCCTGGCGGCGTTGAACAGCAAGAACCTGACCTATGTGGCTTCCGCCATCGCCCAGGTGGTGAAGGCGGGCTAAGCCTGGCCGGTTTTGATATCCAGCATCGCCAAAGCCCCGCAAGTCGGGGCTTTTTTTCAATCGGCCTATCGCCGGCCGTAGTCAAGGAGCAGATTCATGCAATTGCACAGCCGCAGCTTTCAAGACGGGGAACGCATTCCGGGCCGCCTGGCCTTCTGCGTGCCGGACGCCGACAGCCATGTCGCGCTGTCCGACAACCTCAACCCGCATCTGGTCTGGAGCGGAGCGCCGGAGGGGACGCGCTCGTTCGCGCTGATATGCCATGATCCGGACGTGCCGTCGCGCGGCGACGACGTCAATCAGGAGGGCAGGGAGGTGCCGGCGGATCTGCCGCGGGTGGACTTCTATCACTGGCTGCTGCTGGACATTCCCGCCGGACAGAGCGAGATCGCCGAGGGCGGCCACAGCGCGGGGGTGAGCGCACGCGGCAAGAGCGGTCCGGACGCGCCGCAGGGCTTGCGTCACAGCATTAACGACTACACCGGCTGGTTCGCCGGCGACGCGGCTATGGCCGGCGACTACTACGGCTACGACGGCCCCTGCCCGCCGTGGAACGACAGCCTAGAGCACCGCTACGTTTTCACCGTCTACGCCTTGGACGTGGCAGCTTTACCGGTGGACGGCGTCTTGACGCCTGCGAATATCGTCGCGGCTTTGGACGGCCATGTGTTGGCCTCGGCCAGCTTGAGCGGCCGCTATACGCTAAATCCGCGTTTGCTGTAATCGTCCCGCAATGTGAAGAAGTGGCAAAAAGGACAGTTTGTCCGTCTCGCAACGCAGAGGCCTCTGGCAAGGGATTGCAGTAGGCCAATGAAATGCAGCATGATGTTGCGGCGTTTCCCGTCTCCGCGGCTGATTTAGTTCGGGAGCCTGCGCCCGCGCGGCGCTTTGAACCGCGGCCAGCCCAAAGCGGCAAACGATAACAACATCAAAGGGGATTAACTGTCATGGTTGCAAACACTGTTAAAGACAAGCTGCCGGCCGCCGCGTTGGCGACGGGCGCTTTTGACGCGGACGATGCCGATGTGCGCAACAATCTGGGGCTGATGGGCTTGTTGGATGTGAACTCCGGCGATGGCCGCTATCGCCTGACCGCGACGCTGGAGCCGGAAGTCGAAGGCGTGGACGACGTTCAGGCCTGGGTGTTGGAAATGGAGCTCGTGACCCTGGCCACCGGCCAGGTGCTGCGTTGCAAACAGGCCGGCGTCGCCTACGCCGGCCCCACGCCGGGCAGCCATCTGCGCCGCTTGTTGGCCAACGGTCAGCTGCAGGGGTATTTGCAACTGGCCGCCTAGCCGGACCGCGCCGCCAACAGGGATTAAGCCGCCGCATCATGCCGCGGCTTAATTTTTTTCTCCGCCTGGGCGCTCATCGTCCGCGCGCGCCTGCCGCGAACACTATAAAAAACGGTACAATCGCCGCAGTCGGGCTCGCAGCGGGTGCGGGTCCGGCCGTTAATTTTCGACATCGTCAGAGGTTGTGAACTGTGTGGTTTGTGCTGTGTGTGCTGCTGTTGGTGCTGGGTGCGCTGGCTTGGCTGGTGTATACCGGTCGCGTCGTCTTGTCCGAATGGACCCAAAAGCTGGATCGCTTGTTGGGCATGTCGCCGACGGAGCGTCATGAGCCGGACTACTTCGCGGAGGAGACCGACGCCGGGCCGCACGCCGCGGAGGCGTGGAGCCGTTCTCGGATCGAGCCGATCGTGCCCCGCGACGCGTCTCCCGCTTCAGCCGAGCCGGAGCCGGTCAGACCGTCCGCGCCGCAGCCGTCCCCTGAACGCGAAGCGCCGCCGGCCGCCGTCGAACGCGAAACCGTAGTCTTGCCGAAACGGCCGGCCGCGCCGCCGCAGGCCAAGCCGGAACTGCCGACGCTGGAACTGTCCCGCGAATACCGCAAGCGCGTGCGCCAGCCGTCGGCCGAGCAAGAACAGGCCAAGGATCTGCCGGTGATCGGCCTGCATGAGCTGCAACATAATCTGCAGTCGGATTACCGTCGCCGCCAGGCCTCCCGGGTTCTGACGCAGAGCGCCAAGGATCAGGGCGCGTCCGCCTTGCCGGTGATCGAGCCCAGCGAGGTGCGCGAGCAGTTGCGCCACATCCATTCCAAGCGCGGCAAAACCATGGCCGCGTCTCAAGCTTTCGTGATTCGCCCCCAGGCGCTCAAGCCGCAAGAGGCGGAGGAGCCGCAAATCGTGCCGCCGCCCGTGGTGCGGCATGAATTGCCGGCCAGCGCGCGGCCCGCGCATCACGGCTGGCTGTCTCCGCCGCCCGCGCAGGCGCGACCGGCGCCGCCGTTGATCGAGCCCGAAGTGGTGGCGTTCGAGGAGATGTCCGCGCCGATGGCGGAGATCGCGCCGCCTAGGCCGGAGGACGAGGCCCAGGCCCCGTCGTCGGAGCCGGCGTCGCCGGTATTCGCGCCGGTCGAGCCCGCCGCGCCGGCGTTTCTGCTTGACGTGGAGCCCAGGTCCGAGCAGGAATGGGTGCCGCCGCCGGCCGAGGCCGCGCTGCCGGCTCCCGCGGCCGACGAGGCGGCGTTGCCGCTTATCGACCCGGTTCCGGTTTCCGTTCCGCAGACCGTAGACGAAGCGGAGCCGACGCGGCCGCCGGAGCCGGCGCCGTGGCGCTGGCCGCAAACGCGCTCGGTTCTGGTGCAGGAGGATGAAAAGCCCGCGGTGGTGCAGCAGGCGGTGTTGCCGGCGGAAGAGCCGCCTTCGGCGGCGGCCGCGGCGCGGCAGCTGGCGGCCAAGCCCATGCCCTGGGTCTTGATCGAGCCGCCGGCGGCGGAAGCGAAGCCGGCGGAAGTCTTGGCCGAGCTTCGTCCGCCCTGGGACGCCGAGCCGGCGCCGGAGGCGCCCGAGGCATGGGCGCGGCAGGCGCAGGCCGAGGTGGAGCAGGCGGCGACGCCGGAAGCCAAAGCGGAAGCCAAGCCGCGGCCGGTATACGACGATTACGGTTTGCCGGGGCTGGATTTGCTGCGCCCGGCGGACGAGGCGACGGTGACGTGCTCGGAGGAGGAGTTGCTGGAGCGCGGCATCGTCATCGAGGAAAAGCTGGCCGAGTTCAAGGTCAAGGTCAGCGTGGTGGACGCTTACGCCGGCCCGGTGATCACCCGTTACGAGGTGGAGCCGGCGGTGGGCGTGCGCGGCAATCAGGTGGTCAATCTGATGAAGGATTTGTCGCGCGCGCTGGGCCTGGCCGCGATCCGGGTGGTGGAAACCATACCCGGCAAAACCTGCATGGGTCTGGAGCTGCCCAATCCCAAGCGCCAGATGATACGTTTGTCCGAGATCTTCTCCTCCGAAGTGTTCCAGCAGCCGCGTTCTCGCCTGACCCTGGCCTTGGGCAAGGACATCACCGGCCAGCCGGTGGCGATGGATCTGGCCAAGGCGCCGCATCTATTGGTGGCCGGCACCACCGGTTCCGGCAAATCGGTGGGCGTCAACGCGATGATTTTGTCCATGCTGTACAAGGCGCGGCCGGACGAAGTGCGCTTCATCATGATAGATCCCAAGATGCTGGAACTGTCGGTGTACAACGACATCCCGCATCTGCTGGCTCCGGTGGTCACCGATATGAAGCTGGCAGCCAACGCCTTGAACTGGTGCGTGGGCGAGATGGAGCGCCGCTACCGGCTGATGAGCGCGCTGGGCGTGCGCAATCTGGCCGGCTACAACGACAAGGTGAGCGAGGCCGAAGCCATGGGGCAGCGCATCGGCAATCCGTTCAGCCTGACGCCGGAAACGCCGGAGCCCTTGGAGGCGCTGCCCTTCATCGTAGTGGTGGTGGACGAGTTCGCCGATCTGATGATGGTGGCCGGCAAGAAGATCGAGGAATTGATCGCGCGGCTGGCGCAGAAGGCGCGCGCCGCCGGCATCCATTTGATCCTGGCCACTCAGCGGCCGTCGGTGGACGTGATCACCGGTCTGATCAAGGCCAATATCCCGACGCGGATCGCCTTCCAGGTGTCCAGCAAGGTGGACAGCCGCACCATTCTGGACCAGATGGGCGCGGAAAGCCTGCTGGGCCAGGGCGATATGCTGTTCCTGCCGCCGGGCACCGGCTATCCGCAGCGCGTGCACGGCGCCTTCGTCACCGACGACGAAGTGCACGCCATTGTCGAGCATCTGAAGCAGTTCGGCGAGCCCGATTACGTGGAAGGCCTGCTGACCGGCGAGAGCGAGGCGGAGGAGGAGTCCGCCGCGGCCACGGCCAAGGCGCAGGCGGCGACGGAAAGCGACCCGCTGTACGACGAGGCGGTGGAAATCGTGATGCGCACCCGCAAGCCGTCTATTTCATCGGTGCAGCGCCATCTGCGCATAGGCTATAACCGCGCCGCGCGGCTGATCGAGGAAATGGAAGCGGCGGGCATCGTCAGCCCGATGGAAAGCAACGGCAACCGGACGGTGCTGGTGCCGCAGCGCGAGTTCTGATCCGCGTGTCGCCGCATGAAAAAAGCGCGCCCTAGCGGCGCGCTTTTTCGTTTCTTATGCGTGGACGGGGGTCAGCGACGGCGCTGGTCCTGATCGTTGCGAATGCGGATCGGAGCCAGTTGGTCCTGGTCTTCCACCGGGCCGCTCAACATCTTGGCGACGACGACCACAGCGGCGATGAGGGCGAATAAAAGCAAAATTTCCATGGCATGGCTCCCCGAGGCTTGAGTACGAACTTGTTGGTGAAGACGATTGCCGGCCAACCGGCCTGGAAGCAAAGTCGTCTATGGCGGCCCCCTGTGATTTCATTCTGGAACACAAGCCGCCGCAAGCTCAAGTAATAATTTGTGTCGGAAAGTTAAAATTCAAGGCGCGCTGCGCTTCAGCACCCGCATCGCCTGATCAATGCCTTGCAACGTCAGCCCGTACATGCGCCCGGACATCAGTTGTCGCAGCATGTGCAGCGATTGGGTGTAGTCCCAGTGCGCTTCCGGCACCGGGTTGAGCCAGGCTGCGTGCTTGAAGTGAGCGAGCAGGCGGCGCAGCCAGACTTCCCCGGCCTCCTGGTTCATGTGTTCCACGCTGCCGCCCGGATAGCTGATCTCATAGGGGCTCATGGTGGCGTCGCCGACGATGATCAGTTTGTAATCGCCGCCGAAAGTATGGATCAGGTCCCAGGTGGGCAGGGTCTGGGTGTGGCGGCGGGCGTTGTCCTTCCATACCGCTTCGTAGACGCAGTTGTGGAAGTAGAAATACTCCAGGTGCTTGAACTCGGACTTCACCGCCGAGAACAGTTCCTCGCAGGCCTTGACGTGGTCGTCCATCGAGCCGCCGATGTCGAACAGCACCAGCACCTTGACCGCGTTGCGCAGCTCGCGCTGCATGCGCAGGTCCAGCATGCCGGCCTTGCCGGCGGTGGCGGCGATGGTGGCGTCCAGATCCAGCACTTCCTCGGCGCCGTCGCGGGCGAACTCGCGCAGCCGGCGCAGCGCGATCTTGAGATTGCGGGTGCCCAGCTCGACCGAGTCGTCGAAATTGCGGAATTCGCGCTGGTCCCACACTTTCACCGCGCGGCGATGGCGCGACTCATGCTGGCCGATGCGGATGCCGGCCGGATTGTAGCCGAAGGCGCCGAAGGGGCTGGTGCCGCCGGTGCCTATCCATTTATTGCCGCCCTGGTGCCGTTCCTGCTGCTCTTGCAGCCGCTGGCGCAGGGTGTCCATCAACTGCTCCCAGCCCAGCGCTTCCAGGCGGCGCTTGTCTTCCTCGGACAGGTGTTTTTCCACCTGCTTGCGCAGCCAGTCTTCCGGGATGCCGGTTTTCAGTTCGTCCAGCGCCAGCGACAGGCCTTTGAAATGGCTGCCGAACACTTGGTCGAAACGGTCGAAGTGTTTCTCATCCTTGATCAGCGCGGTGCGCGCCAGATAGTAAAACGCGTCCAGATCGCCGAAGGCGACGCGTTTTTGCAGCGCCTCCAGCAAGGTGAGGAATTCTTTCAGCGTGACCGGCAGGCCGGCCTCGCGCAGGGCGTAAAAAAAATCGATCAACATGGCGCGGCTAGAGGGTGACAGCGTGGGTGGGCGATGATATTCTTGTTTTAGAGTCACGGCTCTAAACAATCGTTCGGATACTGCTATCCTAAGGATAATACAATGAATGCCGCCGCCATGCCCATTTGCCGGGATGATCATCTGCAAGCGGAGTTTTCCCGCCTGTACCGCCTTAGCCGGGCTTCAGCGTTTCCGCCGCTGGAGCAGCGCCAGGATTGGCTCAAGCGCCTGGAGAGCATGTTGCAGGACAACCGCCAGGCTTTCGTCGACGCCATCAGCCAGGACTTCGGCCACCGCAGCGCGGTGGAAACCCGGCTGGCCGAGCTGTTTCCCTCGCTGGAGGCCATACGTTACGCGCGTCGGCGGCTGCGGCGCTGGATGCGGCCGGAACGGCGCGGGGTGTCTATGTGGTTCCAGCCGGCCGGCAATAGCGTGATGCCGCAGCCCTTGGGCGTCATCGGCGTGCTGGTGCCGTGGAACTATCCCTTGTTTCTGGCGCTGGGGCCGGTGGTGTCCGCCTTGGCGGCCGGCAACCGGGTGATGGTGAAGATGTCGGAATACACGCCGGCAACCGGCGCGCTGTTGCAGCGCCTGGCCGAGCGCTACCTGGGGCCGGAGGTGATGGTCGTGGTCAACGGCGACGCCGAACTGGCCCAAGACTTCAGCCGGCTGCCTTTCGACCATCTGTTCTTTACCGGCTCCACCGCGGTGGGCCGTCACGTCATGCGCGCGGCGGCGGAGAATCTGACGCCGGTGACCTTGGAGCTGGGCGGCAAATCGCCGGTCATCGTCGCCCGGGGCGCCGATCTGCGTCACGCGGCCGAGGCCATCGTCGCCGGCAAGATGCTGAACGCCGGCCAGACCTGCGTGGCGCCGGACTATGTGCTGGTCAACGATAAGGACCGCGAGGCTTTGCTGGACGAGTTGCGCGGCGCGGCGCGGCGCGCCTATCCGACGCTGGCGGACAATCCCGATTACAGCGCCATCATCAACGAGCGTCATTGCCAGCGCCTGTTGCAGTGGCTGGAGGAGGCGCGCGCGGCCGGCGCCGAGGTGGAGCAGATCAACCCGGCGGCGGAGGACTGGCGGCCCAGCCGCAAATTCCCGCTGACCCTGGTGCAGGGCTGCCCGGAAGACGCGACTTTGTTGCGGGAGGAGATTTTCGGGCCGATTCTGCCGGTGCTGAGTTACGACAAATTCGACGAGGCGCTGGCCTACGTCAACGCGCGGCCGCGGCCGCTGGCCTTGTATCTGTTCGACCGGGATGCGCTGCGCATAGAGAAAACCTTGCGCGAAACCGTGTCGGGCGGGGTGGCGATCAACGACATCGCCCTGCAGGTGGTGCAGGAGGATTTGCCTTTCGGCGGCGTCGGCCCGTCCGGGATGGGGCATTGCCACGCCAAGGAGGGCTTTATGGCCTTCTCCAAGCTCAAGCCGGTGTTCCGGCAAAGCCGCTGGGCCGGCACCGCCTTGACGCGCGCGCCTTATGGCGCCGGCGTGGAGCGGCTGTTGAAGTGGATGCTGCGCTGAGATGCTGAGCCGCCGCCAATTGCTCAAAACCGGTCTGGGCGGCGCCGCGGCCTTGGCGCTGGCCACTTTGTTGGCCTCGCCGCAGCCGGACGGCCCGGCCGAGGACTGGGCCAAGCCCTTGAAGCTGCGCGCCTTGACGCCGCGGGACGCCCAGTTGCTGGCGGCGATCGCCCCGGGCGTCTTGGGGGCGGGCGTTGCGCCGCCCGAGGACGTGGTGCGCGGCGTGGACCGCGCGGTGGCCGGCTTGCCGCCGGCGATGCGGGCCGAACTGCGTCAATTGCTGGATTTGCTCGGCAACCCCTGGGGGCGGCGCTGGATCGCCGGAGTGTCCGCGCCGTGGCGGCAGGCGTCGGTCGAGGACATCGAAGCCTTTCTGCGGCGCTGGCGCGGCAGCGTTTTTCCCTTGCTGCGCAGCGGCTATCAGGCCTTGCACCAATTGCTGAACGCGGCCTGGTACGGCAATCCGGCCAGTTGGCCGGCGCTGGGCTATCGGCAGCCGGCGGCGGTGATGGAGATGCTGCCGTGAGCCGCGCGACGATACCCGATCCGGTGGCCGCCGGCGTCGCCGCGGGCTGGAAGGCGCTGGACGGCGCGAGCCTGCCCGATCTGGAGCTGAGGGCCGATGTGGTCATCGTCGGCAGCGGCGCCGGCGGAGGCATGGCGGCCGAGCAATTGGCCGCGGCCGGGTTGGACGTGCTGCTGTTGGAGGAGGGCGGCCTGTACAGCTCGCGCGATTTTCGTCTGTTGGAAGCCAAGGCCTACCCGGAGCTGTATCAGGAGTCCGCCTGTCGCAAAACGGCGGACAAGGGGATTTCCATCCTGCAGGGCCGGGCCGTGGGCGGGAGCACCGTGGTCAACTGGACCAGTTCCTTCCGCACGCCGCCGGACACGCTGAACTGGTGGCGGGAGCGCCACCGTTTGAGCGGCGTGGGCGAGGAGGCGATGCGGCCCTGGTTCGAGCAAGCCGAGGCGCGGCTGGGCATCGCCGACTGGCTGCCGGACCCGAACCCCAACAACGCGGCGCTGGCCCGCGGCTGCGCGGCCTTGGGCATCGCCCATGCGCGCATCCGCCGCAATGTGCGCGGCTGTTGGAACCTGGGTTATTGCGGCATGGGCTGCCCCACCAACGCCAAGCAGTCCATGCTGGTGACGGCGATTCCCGCCGCGCTGGAGCATGGCGCCAGGCTGATCAGCCGGGCGCGGGTGGACCGGCTGCGCGCCAATGCCGCCAGAACCCGGCTGGAAGGGCTGGAAGGACGTTTTCTGGCGGCGGACGGGGTGGGGGAAACCGGGCGCCGCTTCAAGGTGAAGGCGGCTCAGGTGGTGCTGGCCGCCGGCGCCATCGGTTCGCCGGCCATCCTGCTGCGCAGCGGCCTGATCGATCCGGGCGGCCATACCGGGACGCGGACCTTTCTGCATCCGGTGCTGCTGTCGGCGGCCTTGATGCCGGAACCGGTGGAGCCGTTCAACGGCGCGCCGCAGACGGTGTACAGTGATCACTTCATGCATGTTCACGCGCTGGACGGCCCCTTGGGCTACAAGCTGGAGGTGCCGCCCATCCATCCCTTGCTGGCCGGCATCACCTTTCCCGGCTTCGGCGCGGCGCAGCCGGCCTTGCTGCGGCGCTTGCCGCATCTGCACGCGACGCTGGCCTTGTTGCGCGACGGTTTTCATCCGGAAAGCCGCGGCGGCCAGGTGCGCTTGCGCGGCGATGGTTCGCCGGAGCTGGACTATCCCTTGAACGAGGTCTTGTGGGAGGGCGCGCGCCGCGCCTGGTTGAGCATGGCCGAGATCCAGTTCGCGGCCGGCGCCAGGCAGGTGCTGACGGTGCACGAGCAGGCCGGCCTGGCCCGCAGCTGGGGCGAGGCCCGGGGCATGATTGCGGGGCTGACGCTCAAGCCCTTGCTGGCCAAGGTGGTCAGCGCTCATGTGATGGGGGGCTTGGCGATGTCGGGCGACGCCGAGTCCGGGGTGGTGGACGAATGGGGGCGGCATTGGCAACTGGACAATCTGACCGTGGTGGACGGTTCGGTGTTTCCCAGCAGCGTGGGGGCCAATCCGCAGCTGTCCATTTACGCCTTCGCCCTGCGCGCGGTGGCGGCCTTGCGGCAGCGGATGCAGGGCGTAAAAACCTGAGAGGCCATGGCGCGAGGGCGACAAAAAAGGGACCGCGGAGGTCCCTTTTGCATCAGGCTGTCAGGCAGCGTCGAATCAGGCGAAGTTCTTGGCGACGAAGTCCCAGTTCACCAGCTTCCAGAAGCTGTCCAGATAGTTCGGGCGGCTGTTGCGGTAATCGATATAATACGCGTGCTCCCACACATCACAGGTCAGCAGCGGCTTCTTGTCGGTGGTCAGCGGGGTGGCGGCGTTGCTGGTGGATACCAGGTCCAGCGAGCCGTCGGTGTTCTTCACCAGCCAGGCCCAGCCGGAACCGAAGGTGCCGATGGCGGTTTGGGTGAAGGCTTTCTTGAATTCGTCGTGGGAACCCCATTTGGCGTTGATGGCGTCGGCCAGCGCGCCGGTGGGCTTGCGCTCTTCGCCGGCGTTGGGGGCGAAGCCCAGCCAGTAGAAGGTGTGGTTCCAAACTTGGGCCGCGTTGTTGAAGATGCCGCCGGAGGATTTCTTCACGATCTCTTCCAGGGAGGCGTTTTCAAACTCGGTACCCTTGACCAGGTTGTTCAGGTTGGTGATGTAGGTCTGATGATGCTTGCCGTAGTGGAATTCCAGGGTTTCCTTGGAAATGTGCGGGGCAAGCGCGTCCAGCGCGTACGGCAGTTCCGGCAGTTTGTGTTCCATTATGCTCTCCTTGTTGAGAAAGTAAGCCGCATAAGCGGATGCTTTAGCCGCAAGTTTACTGGATTAAGCCGCTGGTCGCCAATAGTTGACTAAAAAAGTAAAGTAAGGATGAACGCCATTGCAGTATGATGTTATTGTCATTGGAGCCGGCGCCGCCGGCCTGATGTGCGCGGCCACCGCGGGCCAGCGCGGCCGGCGCGTGCTCTTGCTGGACCATGCGCGCAAGCTGGCCGAGAAGATCCGCATTTCCGGCGGCGGCCGCTGCAATTTCACCAATCTCCACGCCCGTTTCGACTGTTATCTGTCGGCCAATCCGCATTTTTGCCGTTCGGCGCTGGCGCAGTACACGCCGCAGGATTTCATCGCCATGGTCGAGCGCCACGGCATCGGCTATCACGAGAAAAAGCTGGGCCAGCTGTTCTGCGACGACGGCAGCGAACGCATCATCGCCATGCTGGACGAGGAGTGCCGGCTGGGCGGGGTGGACCGGCGCATGGAGGCGCAGGTTCTGCGGGTGAGCCGGGACGCGGACGGTTTCGCGTTGGAGACCGGCGCCGGCGTTTTTCGCGCGGCGTCGCTGGTGGTGGCGACCGGCGGTTTGTCCATCCCGCAGATCGGCGCGACGCCGTTCGGCTACCAGTTGGCCGAACAGTTCGGCCTGGAGCTGACGCCGCTGACGCCGGCCCTGGTGCCGCTGACCTTTCATGTGGAGGACGCGGAAGCGTTCGCGCCGTTGGCCGGCGTGTCTTTGGAAGTGGAAGCGCGCGCCGGCAAGGGGCGCTTCCGCGAGAACGTGTTATTCACTCACAAGGGCGTGTCCGGCCCGGCCATTCTGCAAGTGTCGTCCTATTGGCAGCCGGGCATGACGCTGGAACTGGACCTGCTGCCGGACGCGGACGCCGCGGCCTGGCTGGAGCAAAAGGCGGGCAGCGAGCAGCTTATCGCCAACGCGCTGGCCGAGTTCGGCTGGCCCAAGCGCTTCGCCGAGGCCTGGCTTGAGCGCGAGGGCTGCAATAAGCGGCTGAAGGACTTGTCGCCCAAGCAGCGTCAGCAGCTGGCCGAGCGCTTGCACGGCTGGCGGGTCAAGCCCAACGGCACGCAAGGCTATAAAAAGGCCGAGGTGACGCTGGGCGGGGTGTCGACCAAGGCGCTGTCGTCCAAGACCATGATGGCCAACGCGGTGCCCGGCCTGTTCTTCATCGGCGAGGTGGTGGACGTCACCGGCTGGCTGGGCGGCTACAATTTCCAGTGGGCCTGGTCGTCAGGCTATGTGGCCGGGATGCATTGCTGATCTTGGAGCCTGTTTATGATCTCGCGAGCAAGGGCGAGACAAGGCGAAAACGGCTGAAAAAGCGGAGTGTACATACGGTACATGAGCATTTTGAAGATGTTTTCAACGCCGTATCGCCGACGCGTAGCAGATCGTAAACAGGTTCTTAGTCCGCCGCCAGAAACCACACGTTCTGGATCTTGCCGTCGATGATTTCATAGACGGCCGCCACTTCGAAGGGCTGCTCGGCCACGCCGCTAACGCGTTCGTGGTCGATTACCTTGTTGCCGAACTCGATGCGTTTGACCAGTTCGGCGTGCAGGTCCGGCAAGTTGAAGCGTTGGCCGGCGTAGAAATCTCTCAGGGCGGCTTTGCCGCGCAGGCTGGGTTCCGCGCCGGGCAGCCGGTACACCGTCACGTCGTCGGCGTAGACGGCGAGGAAGGGCTCCAGCTGGCGTTGGTTGTAAGCGTCGAGTTGTCTTTGGACGAGGGCGGTGGGCGTCATGGCGGCTCCAGATGAACGAAGCTTCGATGCTGGGGCCGCGCGGGGCGCTTGTCAACGCATGCTCAGCGAGTGGCGGTTTCGGGTTAAAATCGGGTTTTGCCTGATCCAGGCTTGCTTCATTCGCGCGGCCAGGCCGCGCCATCACTCCGAGTCTACATGACTGAATCGTACGAGAATTTTGACAGCGAGATGGCGGCGATCCGCACGCCGCCTCATTCGATCGAAGCCGAGCAATCGGTGCTGGGCGGCTTGTTGCTGGACAACAGCGCCTGGGACAAGATCGCCGACGTGGTGTCCGAGGCGGACTTTTACCGCCATGACCACCGGCTGATCTACAAACACGTGGCCAGGCTGGTGGAATTGGCGCGTCCGGCCGACGTGGTCACCGTTTCCGAAAGCCTGGACAAGAACGGCGAGCTGGGCAATATCGGCGGCCTGTCCTATCTGGCCACGCTGGCGCAGAACACGCCGTCCGCCGCCAATATCCGCCGCTACGCCGAGATCGTGCGCGAGCGCTCCATCATGCGCCAGCTGGCGCTGGTGGGTACCGAGATCGCCGAGGCCGCCTACGCGCCGATGGGGCGCGACGCCTCGCAGCTGCTGGACGAGGCCGAGGGCAAGGTGTTCCAGATCGCCGAATCCACCGCCAAGTCCAAGCAGGGTTTCCTGGAAATGCCGGGCCTGTTGAAAGAGGTGGTGGAGCGCATCGACATGCTCTACAGCCGGGAGAACCCGGACGAGGTCACCGGCGTGCCCACCGGCTTCATTGATCTGGACGCCAAGACCTCGGGCCTGCAAGCGGGCGATCTGATCATCGTCGCCGGACGTCCGTCCATGGGCAAGACCGCGTTCTCGATGAATATCGCCGAGCACGTGGCGGTGGAGCAGCATCTGCCGGTGGCGGTGTTCTCGATGGAGATGGGCGGCACGCAGCTGGTGATGCGTATGCTGGGTTCGGTGGGGCGGCTGGATCAGCACACGCTGCGCACCGGCAAGCTGGGCGACGACGACTGGCAGAAGCTGACTTACGCGATAGGCAAGCTGTCCGAGGCGCCGATGTACATCGACGAAACCGCGGCGCTGACCGCGCTGGAAGTGCGCGCGCGCGCGCGCCGTCTGGCGCGCCAGCACGGCGGCAAGCTGGGTCTGATCGTGATCGACTACTTGCAGCTGATGTCGGGCTCGGGCCGCGGCGACAACCGCACCGCCGAGCTGGGCGAGATTTCGCGCGGCCTGAAAGGCCTGGCCAAGGAGCTGCAGGTGCCGGTGATCGCGCTGTCCCAGCTGTCGCGGGCGGTGGAGCAGCGTCCCAACAAGCGGCCGATGATGTCGGACTTGCGAGAATCCGGCGCCATCGAGCAGGATGCCGACTTGATCGTCTTCATGTACCGGGAAGAGTATTACAACCCGGAGAACCAGGAAGTGAAGGGCCTGGCCGAGGCCATCATCGGCAAGCACCGTAACGGTCCCACCGGCGCGGTGCGGCTGGCCTTCGTCGGCAAGTACGCCAAGTTCGACAACGCCGCCACGCTGGGCGTCAGCGGTTGGGCGGACAGCGACTCCTAAGAACCTGTTTACGATCTGCTGCGCGTCGGCGATACGGCGTTGAAAATGGTTTCGAAATGCTCATGTACCGTCTGTACACTCCGCTTTCTCAACCGTTTTCGCCTTGTCTCGCCTTGGCCCGCGAGATCGTAAACACGTTCTAAGATGGTTCTGTGAGCATACGAGGCATTCCATGAGCTTTTTCGACAAGCATGTATTCATCTGCTGTAATCAGCGCGCCGGCTGCGAGGATTGCTGCAATAATCACGGCGCCAGCGAACTGCTGGGCTATATGAAGGACAAGGTCAAGGCCCTGGGCCTGGCCGGCGAGGGCAAGATCCGCGTCAACAAGGCGGGCTGTCTTGGGCGCTGCGACGACGGCCCGGTGATGGTGGTGTATCCGGAGGAGACCTGGTACACCTTCGTCGACAAGGAAGACATCGACGAAATCGTCGCCGAGCACATGGTGGGCGGGCGCGTGGTGGAAAGGTTGAAGATCTGATGTTGAAGGCGATGAACAAGCAAGTGGTGGCCGGGCCCGCCGGCGGTCTGGAAACCATCGTGGTGGCGGCCCAGGCCGAGGCGCGCGGCATTGCGGTGATCTGCCATCCCAACCCGCTGCAGGGCGGCACCAACACCAACAAGGTGGTGCAGACCGCGGCCAAGGCCTTGTCGCAGCTGGGCTATGTCTGCTACTGCCCGAATCTGCGCGGCGTGGGCGACAGCGAGGGACAGCACGATTACGGCATCGGCGAGGTGGAGGACGTGATCGCCGTGGTGGAACACGCGCGCCGCGAGCAGGGCGATCTGCCGCTGGCGCTGGCCGGTTTTTCCTTCGGCGGCTTCGTCGCGGCGCGCACCCGCGCGCGCATAGCGTCGGACAAATTGCTGCTGATGGGCGTGGCGGTGGGCAAGTACGAAACGCCGACGCCGGAGGTGCCGGCCGATGCGCTGGTGATTCACGGCGAGGAGGACGAGGTGATTCCGCTGTCCGCGGTGATGGAATGGGCGCGGCCGCAAGGTTTGCCGGTGGTGGTGTTTCCCGGCGCCGGCCATTTCTTCCATGGCCGCCTGGTGCAGCTGGCGCAGACGATTCAGCGCTGTTGGTAGGGCGTCGTCAGGCCCTGGCGCAAAAAAACCGGTCATCCATGCGATGGCCGGTTTTTTTTATCAGCGGTGCAGTTCGCCCGCGGCTTCTGGCTGGTAGGTGACTTCCAACACCTTCAGGCGGATGCTGCCGGCCGGCGTCGGCCAATCTATGCTCTGTCCGGCGGAGAGGCCGAGCAGCGCGGCGCCGATGGGCGCCAGCACCGAGATCTTGCCCTGTTCGCTGTCCGCTTCGCGCGGGTAGACCAGGGTCAGGGTTTTTTCCTGGGCGTC
Source organism: Chromobacterium sp. HL1 (assembly GCF_057418835.1). Classification (NCBI taxonomy): domain Bacteria; kingdom Pseudomonadati; phylum Pseudomonadota; class Betaproteobacteria; order Neisseriales; family Chromobacteriaceae; genus Chromobacterium; species Chromobacterium sp. HL1. The sequence goes on along the minus strand of NZ_CP162399.1, from coordinate 2,529,593 downwards.
GTCCAGCTTGACCCGCGCGCAGCTGTTCATGGTGATGATGCCGGCGGGCATGGCGGCGGGCTCCACCACATCGGCGCGCTCCAGCTCGGCTTCCAGCGCGGCCGCGGTGGGGTGGCCGCTCTCGCAATCCTCCAGCAGCGCGGCGAGGCGCTCATAGTCCAGAGAGGACACCGTGATGGCCGGGCTTGTCGACATATGCAACTCCTTCAGATAGACAAAGGGCACCGCAGGGTGCCCGATGATTTAGTGCGCGAAAAGCGTGTGTGCCAATGATATCGCTTGTAACCGCGTGTAACAAGGCTTGGCGGCGCAATCGCCGCTAATACTGGGCTTTGGGCCGGGGGGAGCCCCGGCCTCGCGCTTTAGCCCAGCAGGGACAGCGCCGCGCGCGGGCCGACATTGGCCTGAGCCTGGGCGGCGAGGCCGGTTTGCCCCAGGATCTGTTTGGCCGCCAGCTGCGCCGTCGCGGCGGCGAAGTCGGTGTCGCTGATCCGGCTATTGGCGGCGGCGGTGTTGACCGAGGCGGTTTGCAGATTGTTGATGCTGGCCTCGAAACGGTTGCTGATCGAGCCCAGCGTGCTGCGGGTGTTGGCCAGGGTGTTCAGATCGGCGTTGGTGCTTTGCTGCGCGGCCAGCGCGCCGGCCTGGGTGCTGATGTCTATGGTGCCGGTGGCGTTCAGATTGGCGTTGTAGCTGTTGAGCCCGCCGCTGGCCGGCGCGGCGGACAGATTGACGCCGGAGATGTTCACCTGGTTGTCCGCGCTGCCGTTGGGGCCCACCTGGAAGGTGGTGGAGGCGTTGCTGTTCAGCAGCGGGGTGCCGTTGAATTCGGTGCTTTGCACGATGGCGGAGTTGGCCTGGGTCAGCTGGTCCACCTGCTGTTGCAGCGCCTGGCGGTTGCTGGAGCTGAGCGCGCCGTTGCCGGCCTGGATCGCCAGCTCCTGGATTTGCTGGGTATTACTTTGCAGCTGATTGAGCGCGCCGTCGGCGGTTTGCGCCAGCGAGATGCCGTCGTTGGCGTTGTTGATCGCCTGATTGTTGCCGTTGATCTGGGCCAGCAGCGCTTCGGAAATGGCGGCGTTGGCCGGATTGTTGGCGGCGTTGTTGGTGGTCTTGCCGGCCGAGAGTTGAGCCAGCAGCTTGTCTTTGGCTTTCTGGGTCTGGTTCAGCTGGTTCTGCCCCTGCAGCGCGCTCAGATTGCTATTGATGGTCAGTGCCATGGCCGGCTCCCGCTGGATGTGGTTTCACTTCTTCAGTGTAAGAAAGCGCGCGGGGCAGGGCAAGCCGGGTTTTGGGTAAAGTCGCGTCGCGGCGGATGGCGCGGGCATGGGCGTGAAAAAGCCCGGCGGCGCCGGGCTGGGGATGGCGTTTCCGGCTTATTTGCCGGGCTTGGGCGGCGTGCCCGCGGACTGGGTCAGGATCTCGTAGCCGCTGTCGGTGACCAGCACGGTGTGCTCCCATTGCGCGGACAGGCTGCGGTCCTTGGTGACCACGGTCCAGCCGTCGCCCAGCATGCGCAGGTGGCGCTTGCCCTGGTTGATCATGGGCTCGATGGTGAAGATCATGCCGGCCTGCAGTTCCAGCCCGGTGCCGGGGCGGCCGTAGTGCAGCACTTGCGGCTCCTCGTGGAATTTGGTGCCGATGCCGTGGCCGCAGAATTCCTGCACCACGCTGTAGCCGGAGTTTTCCGCGTGCTGCTGGATGGCGTAGCCGATATCGCCCAGCGTGGCGCCCGGCTTGACCTTGTCGATGCCGCGCCACATGCATTCGTAAGTGATGCGGGACAGGCGGCGGGCGTGTTCGCTGACGTTGCCGACGTGGTACATGCGGCTGGTGTCGCCGTGGTAGCCGTCCTTGATCACGGTGACATCCAGATTCATGATGTCGCCGCTCTTCAGGGGCTTGTCGTTCGGGATGCCGTGGCAAATCACGTGGTTGACCGAGGTGCACACGGATTTGGGGTAGGGATTGTGGCCGTCCGGCGCGTAGTTCAGCGGCGCCGGGATCGCGCCCTGCTCATTGACGATGTAGTCGTGGCACAGCTTGTCGATGGCTTCGGTGGTGACGCCGGGCTTGATGAAGGGGGTGATGTAGTCGAGGACTTCCGACGCCAGGCGGCCGGCGATCCGCATCTTTTCGATGTCTTGGGCGTTTTTCAGTTGGATGCTCATGGGATTCTGGTGATGTGCGTGTCTGCGGCTAATGAGACGTATTCTAGCAAAAACGCCCCCGGCCCGGCAGTGCTTGTCGGGCCGGGGGCGCGTCGTCGTTCAAATCAGGCGCATCTTGAACTGCTTGCCCTTGATCTTGCCGGCGGACAAGCGCTCCAGCGCCTGCTCGGCGATGGCGCGGTCCAGCGCGACGAAGCTGGCGAATTCGAAGATGCTGATCTTGCCGATCTGGGCGCCGCTAAAGCCGGCGTCGCCGGTCAGCGCGCCGAGGATGTCGCCGGGGCGCAGTTTTTCGCGCTTGCCGCCGGCGATTTCCAGCGTGACCATCGGCGGCAGCAGCGGGCCGCCGGGGGCCGGGGTCAGCTGTTCCAGCTTGGCCCAGGTCAGCGGCGCCTGCTGATAGCTTTCGATCAGCGCCAGCCGCTTGTCGTCGTTGTCGGCGGTCAGGGTCAGCGCCAGACCCATCGCCTCGCCGCGGCCGGTGCGGCCGATGCGGTGGATGTGGATTTCCGGATCATGGGTGACGTCGACGTTGATGACCAGGTCCAGTTCCTTGATGTCCAGGCCGCGCGCGGCGACATCGGTGGCCACCAGCACGGTGGCGCTCTTGTTGGCGAAGCGCAGCAGGATCTGGTCGCGTTCGCGCTGCTCCAGGTCGCCGTACAGCGCCAGCGCGCTGAAGCCGCGCGCCTGCAGGTCTCGCACCAGCTCCTTGCAGCGTTCCTTGGTGTTGCAGAAGGCCAGCGCGGACGTCGGGCGTAGGTGCCGCAGTATGGTGGTGACGGTTTCCAGCCGCTGTTCCGGCTTGATCTTGTAGAACCATTGTTCGATGCGTTCGCCGCTGTGCAGCGACTCCACCTGGATTTCCTGCGGCCGGCGCATGAATTGGGCGCTGATCTTGCGGATGTTTTCCGGATAGGTGGCGGAGAACATCAGCGTCTGGCGCTGGCGCGGGCAGGCGCGCACGATGCCGACGATTTCCTCGATGAAGCCCATGTCCACCATGCGGTCCGCCTCGTCCAGCACCAGGGTGCCGACGCCGGACAGATTCAGCGAGCCGCGGAACAGGTGATCCTGCAGCCGGCCGGGGGTGCCCACCACGATGTGGGCGCCGTGTTCCAGCGAGCCGATTTGCGGGCCCATCGGGCTGCCGCCGGTCAGGGTAACCACTTTGACATTGTCTATGCTGCGCGCCAGCCGGCGGATTTCCTGCGCTACCTGGTCGGCCAGCTCACGGGTGGGGCAGAGCACCAGCGCTTGCACGCCGAACCAGCGCGGGTTCAAGCGCGCCAGGATGCCGAGTCCGAAAGCCGCTGTCTTGCCGCTGCCGGTCTTGGCCTGGGCGATCAGGTCCTGGCCGTCCAGGATGGCCGGCAGGCTGGCCGCCTGGATGGCGGTCATGCTGTGGTAGCCCAGGCTGTCCAGATTGGACAAGAGGGCGGCGGACAGGGGCAGGGTGGAGAAAGCGGCTTTTTTCACAATGACTTGGCGTATTACGGTATCGGGCTGCGAGTGTAACAGGCCGGCGGCCAACGGCCAAATCGGATATCCGCCGCCGGCGGATTTATTTCGGCTCCAGCCCGCAAGAAGGCGGAGGCCCCGCGCGAACGGGGCCGAAATTGACTGGCGGCTCCATGGAGTTGGATTCACACGGTGAAGCGCGACACCGATTCCGTCAGCCGCTGGGCCAATTGTTCCAGTTGTTCGGCGGCGTTCACGGTTTGGCCGATCTCCTGATCGTTGGTCTGCGCCATTTCGGCGATGGCGTCTATGCTGCCGGTCACGGATTGGCTGGCGGCGCGCTGCTGCTCGGTGACGGCGACGATCTGGCGCAGGCCCTGGCGCACCTCGGCCACCGATTGATTGGCGGCGTCCAGCACGCTGGACACGCTGTCGGCGGACTGGCGGCTGGCGGCCAGCGAGCTGAGGCCGGCGTTGACCGCGGCGCGCACCGCGTCGGTTTTCTGGTTGAGCGCGCCGGTCACGGCGTCGATCTCGCTGGCGGAGCGGGCCGATTTCTCCGCCAGCTTGCGCACCTCGTCGGCCACCACCGCGAAGCCGCGGCCCTGTTCGCCGGCGCGCGCGGCCTCGATCGCCGCGTTCAGCGCCAGCAGATTGGTCTGTTCGGCGATCTCGCGCACTTCCTTGGTCATATTGGTGATGCTGGAGGTGGAACTGGCCAGCTCGGTTTCCGCCTGCGCCATCAGCCGCACCGCCTGCTCCACCTGGCTGACTTCGCGTTGCAGCTGGCTCAGGCTGGCGCGGCCGTCTTCGGAGCGTTGCAGGCTCTGGTCGGCTTCGGCGCTGACGTCCTCGGCCTTGCCGGCGATTTCGCCGATATGGCTGGCCAGCTGCTCCACCGCGCCGGCGGCGGACTGGGACTGGCGGTTTTGCCTGTGCGAGCTTTCCGCCAGGTGGGCGGCGCCGTCGGCCAACTGGCGCGAGGACTGCGACACCGCGCCGGCGGAGGCGCCGACATGGCGCACCAGCTCGGCGATGGCGGCCAGCATCTGGTTGAAGCGCAAGGCGGTGTCGCCGATTTCGTCGCGGCTGCGCACCGGCAGCCGTCGCGTCAGGTCGCCTTCGCCCTGGGCCAGTTCGGCGAGCCCGGCCGACATCGCCTGCAGCGGGCGGGTGACGAGGCGGCGCGCCAGCAGGAAGACCACCGCCATCAGGGGCAGGGAAGCCAGGATGGCGAACAGAATGCTCTGATCGCGGAAACGGCTGACCGAGGCGTAAGGCTTCTCCAGGGAGACGCGCATGCTGACCACGCCCAGCGGCGTCTTGTCCGCCACCTGGTGGCACATCATGCAGTTTTTGCCCAGATAGTTGCGCGAGGCCAGCGCCGGATAGACCACGCGCAGATGTTCGCCCAGCGCCGGCGTGGATTCAATCCGGATATGAGGCTTGCCGTCCCGCAGCGCCTGTTGCTCCACCGCGTCGCCGTTCAGATTCTTGTCGCCGGCGTTGCCGGGGCCGAACTGCTTGCTGACGGCCGGGGCGCGGATCACCCTCAGATCGCGCACCGCGGACAGTTCCTTGATCTGGTCCAGAAAAACGTCGCGTTGGCCCACGGTGCCGGTAATCATCATGCCGGTGAGCCCGGCCATGGTCATTTCATTCATGCTGTGGGCCAGGTCTTGCGCCTGTTCCACGGCGATGTCCCGGCTGACGCTGGTTTCCCAGGCAATCAGCCCGCTCCAGGCCAGGACCAGGCAGCACCATACCGCCATGGTCAGTTTCAGCCAGATCGGCCAATCGGAAAATTTGCGCATGCGTGTGCGGACGGAGGGTCCGTTCTCCCGGTGTGTTTGTAGAATCGCGCGATTGCCGCTATAGGTTTATTGAAATGGGTCGCAGCGCGATGGTAGTGATTTGATGACGTAGGAATGTTGGTTTAAATCAAACTTATAGTTAAAACGATTAGGCTTGGGTTTGCGGCGGTTTTCTGTGAAAATCCCGCCCTCGCCGCAGTTTGGGCGCATTCTTCACCATGGATTTCAAGGAGCGCAGTATATGGGTGACACAAGCGGACGCCGCGTAGCCATCATCGGCGGCGGGCCGGCCGGCCTGGCCGCCGCCGAGCAACTGGCGGCGGCGGGCGTGCGGGTCGATGTCTACGACGCGATGCCGTCGGTCGGCCGCAAATTCCTGCTGGCCGGCGTGGGCGGCATGAACATCACCCATTCCGAGCCCCACGCCAGCTTTGTGCAGCGCTACGGCGCTCACAGCGCCGAGTTGCGGCCCATGCTGGACGTGTTCAACGGCGAGCATGTGCGCGCCTGGGTGCACGGCCTGGGCATAGAAACCTTCATCGGCAGTTCCGGCAAGGTGTTTCCCAAGGAAATGAAGGCGGCGCCGCTGCTGCGCTCCTGGCTGACGCGCTTGCGCGAGGCGGGAGTGAGCTTCCACGTGCGCCATCGTTTCCTGGGCTGGGACGAGCGCGGCCGCCTGCGGCTGTCGTCGCCGGACGGCGAGCGCCTGGCCGAGGCCGACGCCGTGGTGCTGGCCATGGGCGGCGGCAGCTGGCGCAAGCTGGGTTCGGACGGCAGCTGGGCGGCGATGCTGCGGGAGCGCGGCGTGGAGGTGTCCAAGCTGCAGCCGTCCAACTGCGGCTTCGACGCCGGCTGGAGCGAGTATTTCGCCGACAAGTTCGCCGGCGCGCCGTTGAAATCGGTGACTTTGCAGTTCCATCCGGCCGTCGGTCATCCGTTCAGCCGCCGCGGCGAGTTCGTCATCACCGCCGGCGGCGTGGAGGGCAATCTGATTTACGCCTGCTCCGGCGCCATCCGCGACGAAATCGCGCGCAGCGGCGCGGCCTTGTGTTATCTGGACTTGATGCCGGACTGGAGCTTGCAGCGCATTCTGGGCGAGGTGGCGCGGCCGCGGGGTTCGCGTTCGATGTCCAGCCATTTGCAAAGCCGCTTGGGTCTGAAGGGCGTGCGCATGGGCTTGCTGCGCGAATGCCTGGACAAGGACGTGTTCAACGACCCCGCCAAGCTGGCTGAGGGCATCAAGGCCTTGCCGTTGCGCTTGCTGGCGCCGCGGCCGCTGGACGAGGCGATCAGCACCGCCGGCGGCGTGACCTTCGGCGCGCTGGACGACAATCTGATGTTGCAGGCGATGCCCGGCGTGTTCTGCGCAGGCGAGATGCTGGATTGGGAAGCGCCCACCGGCGGTTATCTGCTGACCGCCTGCTTCTCCACCGGGCGCGCCGCCGCCGGCGGCGTGCTGCGCTGGATGCGGCAGGCTTGAAGCCTGTTGCGTCCACGCCAGCGCAATAGGTGGCGACTGCGTGTTTACACGGAGCGCTGCCTGCATTTTTTTTGCAAGCCCCTATACTGGTAATGTCGCGCGAAACGCGCGGCCACGTCATTGTCGAGAAAGCCGCCCACTGCATGGATTGTCATGATGCGAAGGCGAACGCCTGAGGAGAACAGCGCGATGAAGCTTGACGATTTCAACCAGGTGGCCGATCTGATCGGCCTGAAAAAACGCTCGCGCGAAGCGGTGTGGCTGATGGAGGTGGAGGGCATGACCGGCTACTTCGCCGCCCAGCAAATGGACATCAGCGAGTCCACCGTGTCCCGCGCTCACAGCCGCTTCCGCCGCGCGCTGCAAAAAATCAACGCTCTGGCAGGCCATCTGCCCTTGTAAAGCCGCCATCGCGGCGCTGACGAAGCCCGGCCTCGGCCGGGCTTCGTCGCATTCAGGCTGTTCCTTGTGCCGGGGAGGGCCGGTGCCGCTGCCGCCGTCGACGGCATCTGGATATACTGACGCGCAGTCTTCCCCTTCAAGGAGAGCTTCATGGCTTTGCGTCACGGCATCGATTTCGACAAGGCCCAGGCCTTGCACCGGCAGGAACTGGCGATGTTTTCCGAGCGGCGCCCGCGTTCGCGGCAGCTGTCCGCCGCCGGCGGCGAGCATTTGCTGTTCGGCGCGCCCTTGCACTGGATGGCGGACTGGTCCACTCCCTTCAATCTCTATGTGGAAGAGGCCCGGGGCGCGCGGCTGCGCGACGTGGACGGCCATGAATACCTGGATTTCTGCCTGGGCGACACCGGCGCGATGTTCGGCCATTCGCCGGAGCCGGTGGCGCGCGCCATCGCCGAACAGGCGGCGCGCGGCCTGACCGCCATGCTGCCGTCGCCGGACGCGGTCTGGGTGGCGGAGGAACTGGCGCGGCGCTTCGGCCTGTCGCACTGGCAGTTCGCCCTCAGCGCCAGCGACGCCAACCGCTTCGCGCTGCGCTGGCTGCGCGCCGCCAGCGGCCGGGACCAGGTCGTCGTGTTCAACGGCTGTTACCACGGCACGGTGGATGATGCCTTCGTCGATCTGGTCGACGGCCGGCCCAGGCGGCGCGCCAGCCTGCTGGGTCAGGTCCACGATCCGGCCGCGCATACCCGGGTGGTGGAGTTCAACGATCTGGAAGCGCTGGAGCGGGCCCTCAGCGACGAGCGGGCGGCCTGCGTGCTGGCCGAGCCGGTGATGACCAATATCGGCATGGTGTTGCCGGATCCCGGTTACTGGAGCGAGGCCCAGGATTTGATCCGCCGCTACGGCAGCTATTTGCTCTTGGACGAAACCCACACCATCAGCAGCGGGCCGGGCGGCTACGGCGCGGCCTACGGCCTGAAGCCGGACGCGCTGGTGTTGGGCAAGCCGCTGGGCGGCGGCCTGCCGTGCGCGGTCTATGGGTTCAGCGCGGAATTGGCGGAGCGGGCGCAGCGCGCCAAGCGCGCGGCCGCGCCCGGTCATTCCGGCATCGGCACCACCTTGAGCGGCAATATGCTGGCCGCGGCGGCGATGCGCGCCAACCTGGCCGAGGTGATGAGCGACGCCGCCTATCAGCGGATGTTCGCGCTGGCCCAGCATCTGGCGGACGGCTTGCAGGACTGGATAGAACGCTGGCGGCTGCCGTGGTGCGTGAGCCGCGTCGGCGCGCGCTGCGAGTTCCAGTTTTCCCCGCGTCCGCCGCGCAACGGCAGCGAGGCGGGGGCGATGCTGGACGAGGAGCTGGAGCGGGTGATCCATCTTTACCTGCTCAACCGCGGTTTCCTGATCACGCCCTTCCACAATATGTTGCTGCTGTGTCCGGACGCGGAGTTCGCCGACATCGATCACCTGCTGGAGGCCTTGGACGGTTTCGCCGGCGAGGTGGTTTAGCGCCGGGTCAACCCCTCGCGAGCCAGAGCGGAACAAAGCGTTGCAGCTGAGAAAGCGGAGTGTACAAGGGGGGCGTGAGCATTTCGAAGCGGTACTCACCGTGCCACGTCTCACGACGCGCAGCAGATCGTAAATAGCTTCTTAGCGCGCGGGCTGCTGGCGGATGGCGAGCAAGGCCTGATTGCGCAGCGTCTTCAGCAAGCTGAGCTGCTCCGGCGCGATGGCCAGCGAGCCCGCCTGGCGGCGGTCGCCGTAGAGTATGCCCAGCTTGCGTTTGTCCAAGGACAGCGGCAGCAGCACAAAGGTATGGGCGACGCCCATCTGGCGGAACCAGGCCGGGATGTGCTGGGCGATGGCCGGCGCGTCGATGTCGTCTATCAGCATGTCGGCGTTGCGTTCCAGCGCCTTGCGGAACAGGCTGTCGCCGCTGTCGATGTCGGCGCGCAGCGCCGGCAGCAGCAACTCCACTTTTTCGCCGAAACCGAAGCGCGCCTGCAGCGGCAGATCGGCCCCGCTGCGCGCGCAGATCAGCGCGTGGTCGAAGCCCAGTCCGCGGTACATGGTTTCCAGAATGATGCGCAGCAGGTCGTTGAGTTTGTAATCGCCCAGCAGGGTGTTGGTGATGTCCTGCACGCCGGCGGACAGCACGGCGATCCGGCCGGCGGAGCCGGCGGTGGCCTGCAGCCGGGTGGGGTCCGGCGCGGGCGGCGGCGGCGCGGCGGGGCTGGGCGGCGGCGCGCTCTTGTCCAGCCTGGCCTGGCGCAAGGCCTGCGAGCGCGGCCCTTGGCCGGCTTCCGGGCCCAGTTCCGCCAGATAGGCGGTGAGCTGGGTTTGCGCCTGCGCCAGTTCCCGTTCCAGCGGCACCCACTCCAGCGCCAGCGCCCGGCTGTAGCGTTGCAGCAGTTTGCGGCTGGCGTCGGCCTGGTCGATGCCGCTCTGGGTCAGTTGGCAGACCAGTTCGCGGCACAGCGAGCTTAGCGCCTTCATCCGCATCTCGCCGGTTTGCGGCTGGCGCACCGCGCCGGCCGGCATCGGTTCCATGCCGGTCAGAATCCGTTCCGGAAAACGCCACAAGGCGGCGGTGGCGGCGCCCAGGTCGGCGTAATGGGCGCCCAGCGTCTGGTGCGCGGCCTGGTCGACGCCGGCGCCGGCGGAGATCAGCGTCTGGATTTGCCGGTACTCGTCGCGGAAGTAGTTGACGCACAGCAGTTCGCCCAGGTTTTGCAGCATGCCGCAAATCAAGGCTTCTTCCGCCTCGCGCACACCGCAGGCCGGCGCCAGCGAGCGGGCCAGCAGGCCGGTGAACAAGGTCTTGATCGCCACGTCGCGGATCTCGTCGGCGTGGGCGCGGTTGTGCAGGTGTTCGAACAGCAGCAGGCTGAGCGCCAGATTGCGTATGGTGTCGAAGCCCAGGATCACGATGGCGCGCGAGATGGTGCTGACCGCGCCGCCGTACTGGCTGAAATTGGCGGAATTCACCACTTTCAGCAGCTTATTGGTCAGCGACACGTCTTTGAGGATGGCGCTGGACAGCGCTTGCAGGCGCTCGCTGTCGGCGTTGTTGCTCTTGTTGATGGCGGCGATGGCCTGGGACAGCGCCGGAAAGTCCGGCGCGTGGCGCATGCGTTGCAGCAAGTGGTCCAGTGCGGCGCGGCCGCCTTCCTGGCGGTTGAAGCGTTGATGGCGGGCCAGCCAGTCCTGCAGCCCGGCCAGCGCGCGGCGACAGGCGCCGGCGTCGGCCGCCGGGTCGCGCAGCGCGTCCAGCCATTGCTCCAGCTCCGGATCGCAGTCCCGCGCCGGCGCGCCGGCGCTGATCAGCCAGCGCAGCAGTTGTTCGGCCTGAGACAGCTCTTGGCGCAGCCGTTCCGGGTTCAAGGCCTGGCAGGCGTGTTCGCCCAGCAGCGCGACGCGCTGGTGGATGTCGGCGAGCACGGTTTCGGGATAGAGCCGCCCAAGGCATTTGCCGCTGGCGTGCAGGTGGATCAGCGGCTCCAGGATGTCGCAGGCCAGGCCGATGCGCTCGGCCAGCGGCAGCGCGGCCAGCGCCTTCAGACGCAAGGGCTGCAGCGTGTCCTGCCGATAGACGGCGTAGGGTTTGCCGTCCAGGCGGGCCTGGCCCTGCCAGGCTTGCAGCAAGGGATGGCGGAAGGCCGGACGCGGCGGCGCGTCCGGCAGCTCGGACGCGGACTCCACCAGCGCCAGCGCCGCGCCGTCGCGGCTGGCCAGCAGCACCGACAGGCCGTCCGGGCAGTGCAGCGTGGCGACGATTTGGTATTCCGGCTCTGCGGCGGGGCTCATCGCTGTCTCCGTGCGGCTTGCGTATTTGTACTAATGTAGACAGTTATTGCCGCGTGGGCCGAAGATTCCGCAGCGTCCGTCCTGGCGTTCTTATTGCCCTTTGGACTAATTGTTGATTTGCTAAGAGCATATTGATATAACCCATCGGTTTTGATGCGCCGATGGGCTTTCGGTAGATTTGAGCGCATCTACAGGATGGGCAGGAAGCATGAACATCGGTCAACAGAGGCTGACTCACCTCAAGCAGTTGGAAGCGGAGTCTATCCACATCATTCGCGAAGTGGCCGCGGAATTCGAAAACCCGGTGATGCTGTATTCGATAGGCAAGGATTCGGCGGTGATGCTGCATCTGGCCAAGAAAGCGTTTGCGCCGGGCAAGCCGCCGTTTCCCTTGATGCACGTGGACACCACCTGGAAGTTCAAGGAAATGATCGCGCTGCGCGACAAGCAGGCGCGCGAGTACGGCTGGGATCTGATCGTCCACGTCAACCAGGAGGGCGTGGACGCCGGCATCAATCCGTTCACCGCCGGCAGCGCCAAGCACACCGACGTGATGAAGACCGAGGGCCTGAAGCAGGCTTTGAACAAATACGGTTTCGACGCCGCCTTCGGCGGCGCTCGCCGCGACGAGGAAAAAAGCCGCGCCAAGGAGCGGGTGTATTCCTTCCGCGACCGCAACCACCGCTGGGACCCGAAGAACCAGCGGCCCGAGCTCTGGAACATCTACAACAGCAAGATAGACAAGGGCGAGAGCATACGGGTGTTCCCGCTGTCCAACTGGACCGAGCTGGACATCTGGCAATACATCTTCCTGGAAAATATCGAGATCGTGCCGCTGTACTTCGCCGCCGAACGGCCGGTGATAGCGCGCGACGGCACGCTGATCATGATAGACGACGAGCGGATCCTGGATTATCTGAGCCCGGCGGAGAAGGCGAGCATTGAAACCCGCCGCGTCCGCTTCCGCACCCTGGGCTGTTATCCGCTGACCGGCGCGGTGGAATCGCAGGCGGCCACGCTGCCGGACATCATTCAGGAGATGCTGCTGACCCGCACTTCCGAGCGTCAGGGCCGGGTGATAGATCACGACAGCGCCGGTTCGATGGAAAAGAAAAAGATGGAAGGATATTTCTGATGACCCACCAATCCGATCTGATCGCCGGCGACATCCTGGAATACCTGCGCCAGCACGAAAACAAGGATCTGCTGCGCTTCATCACCTGTGGCAACGTGGACGACGGCAAGTCCACCTTGATCGGCCGGCTGCTGCACGATTCCAAGCTGATCTTCGAGGATCAGCTGGCGGCGATAGAGCGCGACTCCAAAAAATACAACACCACCGATCAGGAGATAGACCTGGCCTTGCTGGTGGACGGTTTGCAGGCGGAGCGCGAGCAGGGCATCACCATCGACGTCGCTTACCGCTATTTCAGCACCGACAAGCGCAAGTTCATCATCGCCGATTGCCCGGGCCATGAGCAGTACACCCGCAATATGGCCACCGGCGCGTCCACCAGCAATCTGGCCATCATACTGATCGACGCGCGGCGCGGGGTGCAGACCCAGACCCGCCGCCACAGCTTCATCGTCAGCCTGCTGGGCATCCGTCATGTGATCGTGGCGGTGAACAAGATGGACCTGGTGGATTACGATCCGGCGGTGTTCGAGCGCATTCGCGACGAGTATCTGGCCTTCGCCGAGGGCCTGGCGATTCCGGACATCCGCTTTGTGCCGATCTCCGCGCTGCGCGGCGACAATGTGGTCAGCCGCGGCGAGGGCGCGCCCTGGTATCAGGGGCCGACGCTGATGCAGTTGCTGGAAACGGTGGAAGTGCGCAGCGACGCGGCGCTGGAAGGCTTCCGCCTGCCGGTGCAGTACGTGAACCGGCCCAATCTGGACTTCCGCGGCTTTTGCGGCACCATCGCCGCCGGCGAGATCCGCCCCGGCGACGAGGTGCTGGCGCTGCCGTCCGGCCGCCGCAGCAAGGTCAAGGCCGTGGTGGCTTACGAGGGCGAACTGGCCGCGGCCGGGGCCGGCGAGGCGATCACATTGACGCTGGAGGACGAGATCGACGTGTCGCGCGGCGATATGCTGGTGCGCGCCGACCAGCCGCCGCCGGCGGTGGCGGCCAGCCTGGACGCGCATCTGGTGTGGATGCAGGACGCACCCTTGCGCGCCGGCAAGGAGTACGGCTTCAAGCTGGCCGGCAAATTCGTCACCGGCCGGGTGGAGGCCATCCTGCACCAGGTGGACGTCAACACGCTGGAGCAGAAGCCGGCCGAGGCGCTGCACCTGAACGAGATCGCGCTGTGCCGGATCAGCCTGAACGCGCCGGCGGTAATAGACGCCTACGCCGCCTGCCGTGGCACTGGCAGCTTCATCGTGATCGACCGGCTGAGCAACGCCACCGCCGGCGCCGGCATGATCACGGCGGCCAGGACGGAGCAGGCGGCCGCGCCTCAGGACGAATTGCAGCGCTTGCGCGCCTTCGAGCTGGAGTTGAACGCGCTGGTGCGCAAATACTTCCCGCACTGGGAGGCCAAGGACATCGGCCAGCTGTTTCCGCGCTGAGCGTGTGTTGAGCGTTGCCGACGGCCCGTCGCCCTAGTGTTCAGAGCCTGTTCAAAGGCTAGTGAGCGGGAGCGGGACAAGGTGTCGCGGCTGAGAAAGCGGAATGTACGTTTGGTATATGAGCATTTCGAAGCCGTCACCTCTCATGAGGCGCTGCGGACTTTGAACAAGATCTTAGAACCTGTTTACGATCTTTTGTAGATGTGTTTAACCGTTGCTAGATACGTAGGAAACCATGTATTCGACGCGCCCCGGGTCCCTTCAAGCCTGCGGTCGGGTGGCAGGCCCGAGGTTTTAAGCGGCTGCTTGTTCGAGCAGCGCGACGTTAGCGCGCTGCGAGTTCAGCCGCGCCTCGGGCCTGACGGGACCCGACGGGTAGCCGCAGGCCAGGCTTGCAGGGCGGCCTTTAGGGTAAAGGGAGATTTGGCCGCGCAAATCTCCCTTTCCGTTCGCCGGGCGGAACCGGCCCTAAATCATCATCCGCGTAGCGGATTCAATGCTTTGAACAATACTTCCGTTCCGGTTTGAAAAGATCGTGAACAGGTTCTTATGGCGGGCTGTCCGTTTTTCGACCTGTTGTTGCAGGATTCGGCCACGCCGGTTTACAGCCGGCGGCGGGCTGCCTACAATCCGGCAGCTTCAATTGGCGCGTTGTATCCGCTGCGGTTCGCAGCGGCGTGGTTCTGTTTCGTCCCGTCTGCCCCGGCAGCCGCGGTCCACTCGGTTTCCCCCTCCGTCTTTCGCTTGAAGCGCCGGCAACGCCGCCCGCGGCGCTGTCGCATCGCCTGTAATCCACATAGAAAAGATAAAACATGACGTTTGCGCTGAAACACATCGCAGGCGCAACCGCTGCCATCTTGCTGGCAGGCCCGGTTGCAGCCAAGGATTTCACTGTCGCCGTGATCTACGATCAGGCGGGCAAGTTCGACAAGAGCTTCAATGAAGCGGCATTCAACGGCGCCGAACGTTTCAAGAAAGAATTCCACATCAACTACCGCGAAGGCCAGGTCAGCAACGACGCTCAGAAAGAGCAGATGCTGCGCAATATGGCGCGCAAGGGCGCCGACCTGGTGGTGGCGGTGGGCTTCGCCTACACCCAGTCCATCGAGACCGTGGCCAAGGAGTTCCCCAAGGTGAAGTTCACCCTGGTGGATTCGGTGGCCAAGGGCCCGAATGTGCAGAGCATCGCCTTCAAGGAGCAGGAAGGCTCCTTCCTGGTGGGCATGGCCGCCGCGCTCAAGTCCAAGAGCGGCAAGGTGGGCTATCTGGGCGGCATGGACGTGCCGCTGATCCGCGCCTTCGGCTGCGGTTACGCCCAGGGCGCCAAGTACGCCAATCCCAAGGCGGTGGTGATGCAGAATATGATAGGCACCACCCACGCCGCCTTCAACGACCCGGCGCGCGGCGGGGAATTGGCCAAGAGCCAGTTCGATCGCGGCGTGGACGTGGTGTTCGCCGCGGCGGCGCTGTCCAATATGGGCGTGATCCAGGCGGCCAAGGGCGCCAAGAAGTTCTACATCGGCGTGGACAGCAATCAGAACTATCTGCAGCCGGGCGTGGTGCTGACCTCCATGGTCAAGCGCGTGGACAACGCGGTGTACGAAACCATGCGCGACGCCAAGAACGGCGCGTGGAAGCCGGACGTCAAGCTGATGGGCCTGAAGGAAAACGGCGTGGACTGGGCGCTGGACCAATACAACCGTTCGCTGATCACGCCTGAGATGGAGAAGAAGATTCTGCAGGCGCGCAAGGACATTGTCAGCGGCAAGATCAAGGTGGTGGATTACCGCGCTGCCAACCGCTGCCCGGTGAACTGATCCGCCGGAGCCGCGCCGCGCTTGGCGCGGCGACGTGACAACGGGCAAGACCAATGGTCTTGCCCGTTTTTCTTTGCGGATCGTGAATCGGTGTTCAGAACCTGTTTACGATCTCGCGAGCTAAGGTGAGACAAGGCGAAAACGGCTGAGAAAGCGGAGTGTACATACGGTACATGAGCATTTCGAATCCGGTTTCAACGCCGTATCGCCGACGCGCAGCAGATCGTAAACAGGTTCTCAGATCCCCAGCGTCGCGCCGCCGTCCACGTACAGATTGTGCAGCGTAATGTGACGCGCCTGATCCGACAGGAGGAACAGCGCGGCATTGGCCACATCCTGCGGCGCGGCGATGCGTTGCAGCGGGATGCCGGTGCGGTACTGCTCCAGCGAGCCTTGCAAGATGGCCGGCGGGATGGCGTCGTCGCTCCACAACTGGCGCTGCATCGCGGTGTCGGTGGAGCCGGGCGACACGATGTTGCAACGCACGCCGAACTCGGCCAGCTCCAGGCCCAGGCATTTGCTGAACTGGGTGGTGGCGGCCTTGGACGCGGCGTAGGCCGCCATCTGGGTGCGCGGCACTTCGGCGGCGTTGGAGCCGACGGTGACGATGCCGCCCCGGCGGCGAGCCTGCATGCGCCGCGCCACCGCGCGGCTGAGGAAGAACACGCCGTGAGTGTTGACGGCGAAACTTTGCAGCCAGTCCTCGTCGCTGAGCTGTTCCACCGTGCCCAGACGCAGCACGCCGGCGACATTGGCCAGCATGTCGATGGCGCCGATCTCGTCTTCGATGCGGGCCACCGCCTGTTCCACCGCCGCGCCGTCGCGGATGTCCAGCGGCAGCGGGATGATGCGGCCGTCGGCGTGGGCCGGCGCGTGGAGCGCCAGCTGCTGCAGGCCGTCGGCGCGCAGGTCCAGCGCCGCCACGCGGCAGCCCTGGTCCGCCAGCGAGCGCGCCAGCGCCGCGCCTATGCCCTGGGCCGCGCCGCTGACCACGGCCAGCCGGCCGTGGAATTCCGGGTAGCTGGCGCTCATGCGGCGGCCCCGTCCAGCTGGCGCGCCAGCAGCGCCTGCCAGGCGTTGACGGTGGGTTGTTGCGCCAGTTCGATGAAGTCGATTTCCGCGCCCAGCGCGCGCCATTGTTCCAGCAAGCTCATCAGGCGGATGGAGTCCAGGCCCCAGTCCAGCAGATTGTCGTCCAGGCCGATGTCGCTGGCCGGCTGCTGCAGCAGTTCGGCGATGGCGGCGCGCAGCGCTTCCGCGCTGGGCGCGGCGCTGGCCGGAGCGGCCTGCTGGTCCAGCTGGCCGAGCAGACGCTGGCTGTCCAGGGCCACGCCGCAGCGCTGGGCCACGTATTCCAGCGCCATCGCATGGCGGTCGGCGGAGAAGTCGGCCAGGCCGTCGGCGACGAAGAAGGGCTGGATGTCGTACATGAAGGCGTCCAGCGCGGTGCTCATGCAGCCGATGTGGGCGTAGATGCCGCAGATGATCAGCTGGTCGCGGCCTTGCTGGCGCAGCAGATTGAGGAAGGGCGAGCGCTGGAAGGCGCTGTAGCGCCACTTGGTCAGCACGGTGTCGTCGGCGGCCGGGCTCAGGCTGGCCACGATGGGATGGCGTTCCGGACGCGCCGGCAGGCCGGGGCCCCACATATCGTTGAGCAGGCCGCGGTCGCTGTCGGCCTGTTCCGCCGGCTGGGCGGTGTAGAACACCGGAATGTTCAGCTCGCGGCAGCGCGCGCGGATGGCGGCGATATTGCGCAGCGCGGTGGCCACCGGCTCGGCCTCGCGGTCATAGAAATCCAGGAAGTATTCCTGCATGTCGTGGATCAGCAGCGCGGCGCGCTGCGGCGCCACCGTCCAGTTGACGCGGTTGTCCGGCAGTTGCGACGGGATGGCGTAGGGGGCGATGCGGGGAATGCTCATGCTTGTGACCTTTGGGTGGACTGCGCGGCCAGTTTCTGTTCCAGCATCTGGCGCAGGGTTTTCTTGCTGACCTTGCCGACGCTGGTTTGCGGCAGGGTGTCGACCAGCTCCAGCCGGTCCGGAATCTTGTAGGCGGCGAGGCCGCGCTCGCGCAGGAAGGCGGCCACCTGGGGCAGGCGGATCGCCTGTTGCTCGCGCGGGATGATGAAGGCGCAGGAGCGCTCGCCCAGATAGGGGTCGCTCATCGCCACGATGGCGACGTCGCGCACCAGCGGGTGGGCCAGCAGGTGGTTTTCCACTTCCTCGGCGGAGATTTTCTCGCCGCCGCGGTTGATCTGGTCCTTGGCGCGGCCTTCCACCGTCAGATAGCCGTCGGCGTTCATGCTCACCAGGTCGCCGGTGCGGTAGAAGCCGTCGGCGGTGAAGGCGCGCTGATTGTGGTCGGCGGCGCGCCAGTAGCCGCGGATGGTGTAGGGGCCGCGCGTCAGCAGGTGGCCGACTTCGCCCGGCGCCACCGGCTGGTCCTCGTCGTCGACGATGCGCACTTCGTCGTCGGCGCTGATCGGCCGGCCTTGTGTGTTCAGCACCTGCTCCGGGCCGTCGTCCAGCCGGGTGTAGTTGACCAGGCCTTCGGCCATGCCGAACACCTGCTGCAGTTTGCAGCCGAGCGCGGGCTCGACGCGGGCGGCGAGCTCGGGGCCGAACTTGGCGCCGCCCACTTGCAGCAGGCGCAGGCTGGCCAGCTTGCCCGGCTGCTTGGCGGCGGCGTCCAGCCACAGCGGCACCAGCGGCGGCACCAGGGCGGCGATGGTGACGGCCTCGGTCTCGATCAGCTCGAAGGATTCGTCGACGCTGGGGCCGGAGGCCAGCACCACGGTGCCGCCGGCGTGGAAGACGCCGAAGCTGCCGGGCGAGCTCATCGGGAAGTTGTGGCCGGCCGGCAGCACGCACAGATAGACGCTGTCGCGGCTCAGGCCGCAGATCTCGGCGCTGGCGGCGAAGCTGTACAGATAGTCGTCATGGGTGCGCGGAATCAGCTTGGGCACGCCGGTGCTGCCGCCGGAGAGCTGGAAGAAGGCCAGGCCGCTGGGGTCCGGCTCCGCCGGCAAGGGCTGGTCCATCAGATAGAGGCTGTTGAGCGGGGTGTAGTCGCCGGCGTCGCCGGCGACGATCACCTGCTGCAGCGAGGGCGCCAGCGGCAGCAGCTCGGCCGCCAGCGCGCGGTAGTCGAAGCCGGCGTGCTGGTCGGCGCAGAAATAGACCGCGGCGTCGGTGTGCTGGCAGAAGTAGGACACTTCGGCGCGGCGGTGCGCCGGCAAAGCGAACACCGGCAGCATGCCGAGGCGGAACAGCGCGAAGGCGACGATGAAGAATTCGGCGCAATTGGGCAGCTGCACCACGGCGCGCTGGCCGGGACGCAGGCCGCGCGCGTACAGGCCGGCGGCCAGGCGCTCGGCGTAGAGCTTGAGCTCGCGGTAGTTCAGCCGCTGCTTGCCGGCCACCAGCGCCAGTTTTTCCGGCTGCTGCTCGGCCTGGGCCGCCAGCATGGAAAACAGGGTCTGGCCTTGCCAATAGCCGGCCTCGCGGTAGCGGCGGGCGAAGTCTTCAGGCCACGGCGTCCAGTCCAGTTGTTGCTCGCTCATGCCGCCTCCGCCAGATCGGCCAGGCCCATTGCGCGCAGCATGGTGCGGAACTTGGCCGCGGTTTCGGCCAATTCGCTTTCCGGCAGCGAGCCGGTGACGATGCCGGCGCCGGCGAACAGGCGCAGCGTGCGTTCGGCGATTTCGGCGCAGCGGATGGTGACCGCCCATTCGCCGTCGCCCTTGCCGTCGCACCAGCCCACCATGCCGGTGAAGAAGCCGCGATCGAAGGGTTCGATCTCGCGGATCAGGCTGCGCGCCGGGTCCGCCGGGAAGCCGCACACCGCCGGAGTGGGGTGCAGCGCGCGCGCCAGTTCGAAGGAGCCCACCGCCGGATCGATCAGCTCGCCGCTGATGCGGGTGGACAGATGCCACATGGTGGCGGTGGAGACCAGGGACGGGCCGGCCGGCACTTGCAGATCGCGGCAGTACGGCGCCAGCGCCTCGACTACGGCGTCGATCACCAGCTTGTGCTCGAACAAGTCCTTGCCGGACTCCAGCAGCGCGTCGGCGCGGCGGCGGTCTTCCGCCGGGTCCGGGCTGCGCGCGGCGGAGCCGGCCAGCGGATTGGTGATCACTTGCCGGCCGTAGCGGGCCAGCAGCAGTTCCGGGCTGGCGCCCATCAGCGCGCGGCGCGGCGCGCCGTCTTCGCTCAGCTGCACGGCGAAGGTGTAGCCGTGCTGGTTCTGGCTGGCCAGATTGAGCAGCAATTGACGCTGGTCTATGGCCTGCTTGGCGGAAAGCTCTAAGGTGCGCGACAGCACCACCTTGTCCAGCGCGCCGCTGCCGATGCGGGCCAGCGCGTCGCTGACGCCCTGGCAGTAAGCGGCCGGCGCCGGCTGCGGCGTCAATTGGCAATCGGCTTGCAAGGGCTGGCGCAGGGCGCTGCGCTGATCCTGACTCAGCGCGTCGGCGCGGCGCACTTGTTGCGGCACGAACAACCACGGCTGTTGTTCCGGCATGAAGGGGATGGCGCCGACGACCACGGCCTGAGCCGGGTCCGGCTGGGCGGCCAGCGCGGCGGCGATGGCGGCGCTGGGATCGGTGTCGGTGATCACTTGCTGGATGCCTTCGGCCAGCAGGGTGTGGCATGGCGAGGCGAAGAAGAAGGCGGAATCGGCCTGGTAGGCGGCCAACAGATTGTGTTCGCCGCTATAGGCTGGGTCGAGTGAGGTTTGGTTCATCGCTATTCCTGAGTCCACTGGGTAGGTGGGGGATGGCTCGTCTGAGCGTCGAGGGCGAATATAAATGATAATCGTTATCCATTGCAATACGGTGATATTGCGTACAGATGATATTGATTCCACATTTTTGCTCTAGGACTTCGTGGAGGCGCAGGTCCGGATTTGGCGGCGCCGCCTCATGTTGACGTCATCTCAAAGGCGCGCCAGAGGCCGTTCTCAGCTACTTTTTGGCATGCTGCGCAAGGGCGGGAGGCGGTGTCTCATGCCGAGGGATTGGACTAATTTTGGTAAAAACGCAATTGACAATCATTCTCAATAAAAATATCGTAGCCGCCAATTGAACCGCTTGCATGGCAGGCGCAGGATGGAGAACGACAATGTATTTTGAAGGCAGCGACAGCATGGACGGTGTTCCCGATAGTGCGCAGGCGGCGGAGCCGATGGGCTTGCTGCGCTTGCCCTCGCCGCGGGAACTGATGGCCGACGCGATGGCGGACGACAGGGCGCGGGAGACGGTGGCGCGCGGCCGCCGCCTGACTCAGGCCGCGATAGCCGGAGCGGGAACGCGCCGCCTGCTGTTGCTGCGTTTGCCGCTGCCGGCCTTGCTGGAGCAGGCTGAACAGCTGAACGCCTGGCTGTCGCGGGAGGCGGGCTGGAGCGTGTTGGCCCAGCCGCTTGCCGTCGCGACGACGGGGCGCGGACGGCAAGCGCTGTTGGAGCAAAGAAAGATTTATCTGCAATGCCTGGCCGCGGGCGTTCCCTTGGCGCATGTCTTGATTCAGCCCAATGAGATGGCGTATCTGAGCGATCTGGTCAGCGCGGTGTTGCTGCCGCCCACCGTGATCGAGAGTCAGATTCATCGGGAGCTGGCTTCGGCGCTGCCATGCCCGGTATTGCTGGAGCCCGGCGACGCGGACAAGCTGCAGATCGCTCGCGACGCGCGCCAGGCGGTGGCGGCCAGCCATCGTTTCCCGATGCTGCTGAACGAGGGGCGGGTGGGCCTGGTGGAAAGCGCCGGCAATCCGGACGGCGCGGTGTTGCTGGGCGCGGGCATGGCGGCCGGCGGCGCGCCGCATTTGCTGGCCTTCGACGACGCGCCGGAGCGCGCGGAAGACTGGGCGCCGGCTTGCGGCGGCCTGACGCTGACCGCGTCCAGCGTGGCGGCGGCGCAGCGGCGATTCCAGCGCTGGCAAGCGTCCGAGCTGTTGGCCACGGCCGACTGAGCCGGTTTTAACGCACGCTGCTCACGCAATCCCGCCCGCTGCCCTTGGCGTGGTACAGCGCTTCGTCGGCGCGCGCGTAGCAGCTGGCGATGTCGTCGTCGGGCCGCAGCTCGGTCAGCCCGATCGAGCAGGTGTAGCCCAGCTCCGGCTTGGCCGCCAGGGGGCGGTCCAGCCGCGCGGCGGCGAGAATCCGTTCACAGCATTGCTCGGCCTCCAGCAGCGAGGTTTGCGGCAGCAGCAGCATGAATTCCTCGCCGCCCAAGCGGCCGAAGCCGTCTCTTTGCCGCAGCTGAGCGCGCGCGGTCTGGACGAAGCCGCAGATGACGTGGTCGCCGGCCGGATGGCCCTCCAGGTCGTTGATGCGCTTGAAGTGGTCGAGATCGAGAATGGCGAGACAGGCCGGCGCCGCGTGTTGAAGCCGCTGCTGCAACAGCAGTTGCAATAACTGCATCAGATGGGTGCGGTTGCTGATGCCGGTCATCGGGTCGGTCTGGGCGGCGCGCACGGCCACGTCGCGGGCCTGGCGCAGTTCGCGCTTGTCGGCGCGCAGTTCGGTGATATCGCTGGCCTGGCACAGCATCCAGCCGTCCGCGCTCATGGTTTCCGTCATCCACATCCAGCGGCCGTCGCATAGATCGGCCTCGAAAGCGCGGTAAGGCAGTTTGCCGCGGCGCGAACAGGCTGAGCGCAGCCAGGCTTCGATATCGTCGGTTTCTATCCGCGAGCCTTGCTTCTGCCGGTAGTTTCGTCGCATGAGTTCCGCCCAACTCAGGTGTTCCTCTTGGGACAGGAAGAAGCTTTGGCGAAAGGCGGTGTTGGCGTAGCGCAGCATGTCTTGCGGGTCGAACAGCGCGATCAGGACCGCGCTGTCGTCCAGCAAGGCAAGCAGGGTGGTGCAGAGGGGGTCCGTCATGGCGGTGGGCTACTCAAGCGTGTTTCAGTGAGTATCGTACCCGGCGGCCATGCTTGCCAAGGCGCATGCCGCGCGTCACAGCATGGCGAAGGCCGCCATGCCGACCAGCGCGCCGGTCGTGCCCAGTATGGTCTCCATCAGCGACCAAGTTTTCAGCGTCTGAGCCTCGTCGGCGCCGGTGAATTTGCCGAACAGCCAGAAGCCGGAGTCGTTGACGTGGCTGAGCACGATGGAGCCGCCGGCGATGCAGATGGACAGCGCCGCCAGCTGCGCGCCGGACAAGCCCATGGTTTCGATGGCCGGCAGCACCAGGCCCACCGTGGTCAGGCAGGCGACGGTGGCCGAGCCCTGTATGACCCTGACCGCGGCCGCCAGCGCGAAGCAGGCGACGGCGATGGGCAGGCCGGCGCCGATCAGCGCGTTGCCCAGCGCCGGCCCCACGCCCGAATCCACCAGCACCTGCTTGAACACGCCGCCGGCGCCGGTCACCAATAGGATGATGCCGGCCGGTTGCAGCGCGGCGTTGCAGACGCGCATGACCTGTTCCGCGTCCATGCCGCGGCGGATCGCCAGGCCGTAGATGGCGATCAGGCAGGCGGCCAGGATGGCGCTGAACGGGTGGCCGATGAACTGCAGCCAGTGGTAGACGGCCGAGCCCGGCGCGGCCAGATGGCTGCCCAGGGTCTTGCAGGCCACCATGACCAGCGGGAACAGCACCAGGGTCAGGCTGAAGGCGAAGGAGGGCATGCGGCCGCGGTCCAGAGCCGGCTCGCTGATGTCGTCCGGCAGCGCCAGGCTGACGTGCCGGCTGATGAAGCTGCCGAACAGCGGTCCGGCCAGCAGCATGCCGGGAATCGCCGCCGCCAGCCCGATCAGAATCATCCAGCCGAAGTCGGCCTGCATCTGCGAAGCCAGCAGCATGGGCGTGGGGCCGGGCAAGAGGAAGGCCGCCGCCGCGGCCACGCCGGCGAACAGCGGCACCGCCAGCTTGACCACATTGCCGCCGGTGCGGCGCGCCACCGCGAACACCACGCCGATCAACAGCACGATGGCGACGTCGAAGAACAGCGGCAACGCGCAGACCAGGCCGGCCACGCCCAGCGCGTAATGCGCGCGCCGTTCGCCGAAACGGCTCAGCAGCCGGTCGGCGATCTGATCGAGCGCGCCGGTTTCGTGCAGGATCTTGCCGAACATGGCGCCCAAGGCCACTACCACGGCGAGGAAACCCAGCGTGCCGGCCATGCCTTTTTGCATGGTGTCGGCGATTTTCTCCACCGGCATGCCGGAGGCCACGCCGGCGCCGATCGAGACCAGCATCAGCGCGATGAAGGCGTGCAGGCGCGCCTTCATCACCAGCAACAACAGCAGGGCGACCGAGCCCAGCGCGGTCAATACCAGGGTTGCGATGGACATGTCAGCGCTCCTGGCGGGACTGGATCAGGCGCAGCGCGTCGGCGACGACGCTGTCCAGCTCGGGTCGGATGTCCAGGGCGTGGACGTCGGTCTCGTCCGGTCCCGGCTCTTCCAGCGCGGCGAATTGAGAGGCCAGCATATCGGCCTTCTGGAAATGGCCTTGCCGGGCTTGAAGCCGTTGCAGGATCAAGTCGAAATCGCCTTTCAAGTAGAGGAAGGACAGCTGGGGGTTGCCGGCGCGCAACTGATCGCGGTATCGCCGTTTCAGCGCGGAGCAGACGATGATGGACAGCGCGTTGCTGCGTTGCATGGCGTAGGCGGCGTCGCTGAGCGCGGCAAGCCAGGGCAGCCTATCGGCATCGTCCAGCGGCGTTCCGGCGGCCATTTTGTCGATATTGGCGCGCGGATGCAGGAAATCGCCGTCCAGCACGGCGCATGTCAGGTGTTGGGCCAGCCGCGCGGCGAGCGCCGATTTGCCGCAGCCGGAGACGCCCATCAGCACGTAAACCTGATGTGGTGTGGAATTCATGAAGCCACTCCAATGAGTTGTCGCTTTCGTTTGAAGGCGGATCGTGATTGTTACCGGTAACATCATGCCGATGACAATATGTCGGCTTTGCGGCGAGCAGGCAAGCGTTTTGAGCGCCGGGCTTGATCCGGAACCGGCGTCATCGCTTGAGGGCTTGATTGCTAAGGGATTTTACGGGGAGGCCAGTGTCGTATTCCGGCACCGGCTTAGACGCTGCCGCCCAGGCTCAGGGTATAGCCCAGGTCCACGACCGGATCGGCGTAACGCTGGCCGTGGATGCGGCCGAGCAGGCGTTGCGCCGCCAGCCGGCCTATCGCTTCGCGCGGCGTGACCACGCTGGCCAGCCGCGGGTGCAGCGCGGCGCCGATGTCCAGCGCGTTGAAGCCGGCGACGGCGATGCGCTCCGGCACCGCCAGGCCCATGGCCTGGGCCTCCAGCAGCGCGCCGGCGGCGATGTCGTCGTTGGTGCAGAACACGCCGTCCAGATCCGGCGCGGAGGCCATGGCCTGGCGCAGCATTTCGCCGCCAAGCTGAAAGCTGGAATGTTGTTCGGTCTGGATCTCCAGCGGGATCAGCCCGGCTTGCTCCATCGCCGCCCGGTAGCCGGCGGCGCGCAAGCGGGTGCGGCGGTCGAGACGGGCGGCCAGATAGGCGATGCGCCGCTTGCCGCGCGCGATCATGGCCCGGGTCATGTCCTCGGCGGCGGCCTGATGGTCCAGGCCCACGGCCAGGTCTATGGGCTGGGTCGGCAGCTCCATCACTTCCACCACCGGGATGGCCGCCACCTGCAGCATGCGCAAAGTGCGTTCGGAGTGAACGGTTTCGCACAGGATCAGCCCGTCCACCTGGAAGGACAGCAGCTGCTCCACCTGCCGGGTTTCCTGTTCGATGTCGTAGCAGTAATGGCCGTAAAGCGTGTGGTAGCCGGCCTCGCGGGTCATGGCTTCGACGCCGTGCACCAGGCTGGAGAACACCTGATTGGACATGGACGGCAAGAGCACGCCGATGGCGCGGCTCTTGGCGCGGGCCAGCAGGTCCGGCACCCGGTTGGGGATATAGCCCAGTTGCTCCATCGCGCCGGCGATGCGCTGGCCGGTGGCGTCCGACACCAGGCTGGCGTTGCGCAGATAACGGCTGACCGTCATCTTGGAAGTGCCTACCCGGTCGGCGATGTCCTGCAGCGACGGGCGGCGCGGCTTATCGCTCATGACGCGGGCCCGGCAAGGCGGAAGCGACGGCTTCCGGGGATAGGGCGAACGGCGCGAAACGGTTCATGCGGGCATCGGGCTCCCATGGCGGCGTGGTGAGGCTAGGCAAGCCGCGATTGTAGACCGATTTTCGTCAAATGAGCTATGGCCAGTGGATGGCCGTGGCGGCGGCGCCGAGTTTTTTGGCATAAAACCGCGTTTCGGCGCCGGCGCGGCGCCTTAATCGTCCGGCAAACCCAGCAGGCGGCGCAGATTGTTGATCACCTGCTGGCGTCTGGCCTGTTCTTGCAGGTAATCGCGTTCGGCGGCGGCGACGTCGGCCGCGCAGTGCGGACAACAGGTCTCGTCGGGGTGGATGTATTGCTGGCACTGCCGGCACAGCGCCAGCTTGGCCGGCGGCCGGCCTTCGCGCGGCGCGGTCTTGCCCTTGTTTTTCCAAGTCAGCGCGATCACCTGGCCGCTGCGGCTGATGCGGCCGACTTCCTGGCCGCTGGCGATGTCCTCGGTGATCAGGTCGAAACGCCCGACGGCGAAGGAGGCCGGCGCGGCGTCCTGCAGTTTGACGATGCGTTCGCGCAGGCCCTGTTTTTCCAGTTCCAGCGCGCGGTAATGGCAGTAGGGATTGTTGCCGGGCTTGCCCAGCAGCGAGTGGGAGGTCCAGGTGCAGCCGCCTCGGCAGACGTCGTTGTAGTAGCAGCCGCGGCAATAGCCCCATAAATCGTCCACCGAGCGCAGCCGGCCGAAATGGATGCCCTCGCTGTGATGCCAGATGTCGTCCAGGCTCATATCGCGCACATTGCCGCCGGAAAAGCCGACGGTGGCCAGCGAGGGACAGCCCTTGACGGTGCCGTCCGCCTCCAGCGCCAGCACGGTCTGACCGGCGGCGCAGCCGCTCCAGTGCACCCGCTCGTCGCCGAAGCCGCGCCACAGCCGCTCGTAAGGGCCGTAGTAGCCGATATTGTTGCCCACGTTCATCAACAGGCCGCGTTCCACCCCCTCGCGGTAAAGCCGCGCCAGCAAGGGCATCAGCTCCAGCAATTGGTAGGGCTGCAGCAAGAGTTCGTCGTTG
This sequence comes from Chromobacterium sp. HL1, assembly GCF_057418835.1. Classification (NCBI taxonomy): domain Bacteria; kingdom Pseudomonadati; phylum Pseudomonadota; class Betaproteobacteria; order Neisseriales; family Chromobacteriaceae; genus Chromobacterium; species Chromobacterium sp. HL1. The sequence goes on along the minus strand of NZ_CP162399.1, from coordinate 2,502,972 downwards.
TCCACCGCATTGCCCATCGCCACCGTCAGCTGGATCTGCCAGTGGGTGGCGCCCAGCTCGATGATCTGATCCATCAGCGCCGGCAAGTCCGGCATGGTGGCCGCGCCGATCTGGGTGTTGACGCTGACGGCGAGGCCGGAGGCCTTGGCGCGGCGCAGGGCGTCCACCGCCTTGTCGAAAGCGCCCGGCACATTGCGCACCTTGTCGTGCAGGGGCGCGAGGCCGTCCAGCGACACGCCGACGCCGTTGAGGCCGGCGTCTATCGCCTGTTGCAGCCGGGCGGGGTTCAGATTGCGGCCGCCGGTCTGAATCGCGCAATACATGCCGTGGCCGCGGATGGCGCGGATCAGCTGGGTCCAGTCCTTGCGCAGATAGGCCTCGCCGCCGATCAAGGTGATTTCGCGGGTGCCCAGCGCCGCCAGCGCGTCTATCACTTCCAGGCATTCGGCGGTGGACAGCTCGTTGGGGCGGCGGTGGCCGGCGCGGGAGCCGCAGTGCAGGCATTTCAGATCGCAGGCCAGGGTGATTTCCCAAACCACGTGCACCGGGACGTAGCGCTTGAAGTCTTCGTCGTCCAGATAGCGTGCCGGGCGGACGGCGGGGCTGTCGTCTAGCATGGGCGGGTCCTTGAGAGAGGGCGAGGAGCGCCCGGCGGGCGCTCCTGGGCTTTGAACAAGCGCGGATGAGGCGGGGCGGTTTAGTGCCGGCCTTCGAGGCGGGCGATTTCAGCATGCAGCTGCTTCAGCGCGGCCTCGATATTGTCGTGCTGCTTCAGCTGCTCTTCCGCCTGGCCGGCCAAGGACTTCATCTGCGCCAGATTGCTGCTGACGCGCGATTGTTGCAGCGCGGCGGCGTACAGCGGGATGGGGTGCGGATAGGGCTTGCTGCCGGCGCGCGGCTCCGGGTGCACGGCCGGCGCTTCGGTGACGATGGCGTGCGCGACGGTGTGCCAGGCTTCCTGGTAGAAGAAGCGGTAGCTGGCGTGGCCGTCCTGCCAGTCCTGATCGAGGATGCCTTGCAGATGGAAGGTTTCGGCGATCTGGCTATTGGGCGAACTGGGGCTGCCGTCCAGCGACAGCACGATGTGATGCTCGGCCGACGGGTCCAGCTTGGCCTGGCTGTAATGGCCCCAGACATTGGCCTGGAACTGCAGCGGCGGACTGACGCTCTGGGTGATGCTGGCGTGGCCGCTGATCTTTTTCTGCGGCGTGTCGACCAGCAAGTCCAGGGTCAGGACCGGCGCGCCCAGCACCGGTTGGGAAATGAGGTAACGGACATGGAACAATCCTGTTGCTGACATGGAGCACTCCTTGACGAATGGGAAGGTATCGGCGCGAGCGCCTGCTTATTTGCGGTCCAGCTTGGTGATTTCCGCCTTCAGCGCATCCAGTTCCTTGCGCAGTTGCGGCTGGGCGTCCAGCTGCTGTTTGGCGTAAGCGGCCAGGGTTTTCATATGGGCCAGGTCGCCGCTGGCGATGGCGCTTTGGATCGGCACGCCGTACAGGGCCATGATGGGCGGATTGGGCAGGATCACCGGGCCGGGTTCCAGCGGCAGCGGGAAATAGCGGGATTTCAGTTCCGGGTTCAGCTTGGCCGGCACATTGTCCACCTCCACCCATGTGGAGCCGTCGAGATAGCTGTAATTGGCGATGCCCTTTTTCCAGTCGTGGCTGAGCACCAGGTGCAATTTGAAGTTGGTGGTGTTGCCGTTGTGGCCTTGGGCGGAGATCAGGATGCGGCCCTCGCTGGTCGGCACCACGCCCAGATAGGCGTATTGGCCGTGAACATGGGAGTGCAGGTTCAGCGGCGGGTGGAGGCTTTGGTTGACGACGTGGGCGCTGCCGGTCACCGAGTGGGTGGGGGGCGCCACCAGCAGGTTCAAGAGCAGTGTCGGCGCGCCCGCCAGATCGTTGCCGATGAGGTAGCTGACGGGGAACAATCCGATTTCAGTCTGAGTATTGCCTGACATAAGACCTCCAAAACTAAAGGTGAGGGATGCCTCGGGCTGCGCGGCGCTCAGCGCCGTTCCAGACGAGTGATTTCCAGCTTCAATTGCTCAATGGCGGCGTGCAGATCGCCGTATTGGTGCAGATGCTGCTCGCCTTGCTCCAGCAAGGTTTTCATCTGCGCCAGGTTGCCTTCGGCGATCGCCTGATGAATGGCGACGCCATAAGGCAGCGTTTGATGCGTGGGAAGATGGCTCATGGTGTTCACTTCCTTGCGCTGAATGATTTGAGGTGGACGCACGGCCAGGGACGACCGGGCGCGGTAGCGGCTGCCGGCCGCGCGGCAGTGCTTATCGGTGTAGCAGTTGGGGTGGGGGGCGTGCTGGCCTAAATGGCGGTTTTTATGAAAAACAAATACTTAAGTGGAAATGCTGAGTCGTGCAGAATGGCGCTGGGAGCCGGTCTTGGAAAGTGAAATGCTCATGCGGCGCATGAGCATTTCGAAGCGGTGGCCGCGCCTCGCTGCGCGTGGCGGATCGTCAACAGCTTCTCAAAAGCGGGAGGACGCCCGGGCCAGATAGAACCACTCCTGGCCGCTAGGGCTGCGGGGGTTGGGGAAGACGATGCGGCCGTCGTCCAGCGCCGTTACCGGGCTGCCGTCGGCGCGCCAGCCTATCAGCTCGCCTCTGCTCACCGGGTCGAAGCTGGTCCAGTCGCGGGCGAAGCGGTCGCCGTCGTCAAGCTTGTCCACCACCTCGTACAGGCTGAGCGCCTCCAGAGGCGCGGGCGCGGGGGGCTGCGCGTCCATCATGCCCAGATGAGCCAGCGTATTGACGATGGCCTGGTAGGCGACGCTCGGCGCGGCCGGGTCATCGTGCTGGCCGCACTCCAGCGTCAGCGCCCAGCCGCCTTGTTGGCGCATGTACTCGGTGGTGCCGACGCCGTAGCGGACGTCGCCGTCCGGGGCCTTGCCGCGTCGGCTCACCCCCAGCGCGTAAGTGGCGAGCCAGCCGTCCACCGCGCGGGCCACGCCCAGCCTTTGCGCCAGCGCTTCTTCTTGCGCGGCCAGGGCGAAGGACTCCAGCTCGCCGGCGTTGTCGCGCGGTCCCAGGAACACGAAAGCCTGGCCCTGGGACTGGAAGGAGTGCAAGTCCAGCAAAACCTCGTGCTCCGCCAGCAGCGGACATAGCCAGTTGGCGACATGGTCTTCGTAATCGCGCGGCGCGTCGCTGGGGGCGAGATGGCGGTTCAGATTGCGCTCGCCGCCGCGCTGGCCCAACTGAAAGGCCAGCGGATTGCTCACCGGAACCAGGGTCAGCCGGCCGGCGCGCAAGGTCAGCGCGCCTTGTTCCAGCTCCGCCATCAGCCGGCGGACGGCGAGCGTGCCGCAGCCCTCGTTGCCGTGCACGGCGGCGGTGACGATCAGGCGGGGGCCGGCCCGCAAGCCCTGATAACGGTGGCTGACGAAATAGGGCGGCCAGCTTGGGTTTATTTGAGCCATACGTCCTCGAAGTCGAAAGAGCCGTTGGGATTCATCACGAAACCCTGCACATTGTTGCGCAGCGGAATGTAAATGCGGGAATGGGCCATGGTGATCCAGGGGCGCTCGTATTTGAAAATCTCCTGGGCTTTCAAATAGTACTGGGCGCGTTGCTTCTGCTCGGTGGCCTGCCGGCCCAGCAGCAGCAGCTTGTCGAACTCGGGGTTGCAAAAGCGCTGGCCGCCCTTGCTGACGCTGCAGGACAGCGAGTTCCACAGGAAATCGTCCGGATCGCCGGAGTTGCTGGTCAGGCCGGACATATAGACATCGTGTTCGCCGGCGGCGGCGCGTTTCAGGTATTCGCCCCATTCGTAGGATCGAATATTGGCCTTGACGCCTATCCTGGCCCAGTCCTGCTGGATCATCTGCGCCATCAGCTTGCCGTTGGGGTTGGTCGGCCTTTGCACCGGCAGCGCCCACAGATCGAGGGCGAAGCCGTTGGGGTAGCCGGCCTGGGCCAGCAGCGCCTTGGCCTTGGCCGGGTTGTATTCATTGCGGGTTTTTGGGTTCCAGCTCCAGGTGGACGGCGGGTAGGGGTTGACCGCCTGGGTGGCGCCGCCCTTGGGGAACATCGCCTTGAACAGGGCGTCGCGGTTGATGGCGATGTCCAGCGCCACGCGCACTTCGCGCTTGGCGAATTGCGGCCGTTTCAGATTGTAGGCCAGATAGGAGATGTTGCTGGCGCCGGTGGCGGCGATCTTGATGTTCTTGTCGGCGTTCAAGGTGTCCAGATCGGCCTCGCGCACCGCCGCGGCCACCTGGCATTCATTGGCTTTCAGTTTCTGGATGCGCACTTGAGGATCGGTGACGATGGCGAAAATCAGGCTGCGGGTTTTCTGCGGCGCGCCCCAGTACTGGGGGTTGGCCTCGTAGCGCACGGTCGAATCCTTGGCGTAGCTCTTGAAGCGGTAGGGTCCGGTGCCTATGGGCTGCAGATTGATCTGCGCGGGCTTGCCGGCCTGCAGCAACTGCTGGGCGTACTCCGCCGACTGCATGCCGGCGAAGCCCATCGCGAAGAAGGTCAGGAAGGTGGCGTTGCGTTCTTTCAGCCGGATCTTGACGGTGTTCGGGTCCAGCTTTTGCACCGAGTCTATCAGCTTGACCAGGCCGTAGCCGTCCGGGCCGGTCAGCGGGGTCTTGAACGCCTGGTTGAACGGCAGCTCCGGCCGGATCCAGCGGTTGACGGTGAAAACCACGTCGTCAGCGGAGAAGTCGCGGCTGGGCTTGAAGTAATCGGTTTGATGGAATTTGACGCCGCGGCGCAGCTTGAAAGTGTATTCCAGCCCGTCCGCCGACACGCTCCAGCTTTCCGCCAGCCCAGGGCGCAGCGCCACGCCGCCGCGTTTGAATTCGGTCAGCCCCTGAAAGACGGGCTTGACGATGTTGTAGGTGGAGGCGGTGTCCCACATCGCCGGGTCGAAGCCTTCCGGCGCGGCTTCCGCGCAAAAGACCAGGGGCTTGGCCGCCAGCGCGGCGGCGGGCAGCGCGCCGGCCAGCAGCAGGGAAAGGGAGAGGATCGATTTTGTCATTTACGCTATCCTGAGTTCTTGTTCGCGGCAGGCGAATTGTCCGTCATCTACCGCTGTCGGTCCAAGGTCTTGGCGATTGGTTCCCGGCGTCGAAAGCCGACTTTGCGGTTTGACGGACTTTGCGAGGGGGCGGAATGGACGAAGCGAGGGTGCTGATCGTGGGCGCCGGCGTGATTGGACTGTGCAGCGCGTGGCGGCTGGCGCGGGCGGGCTGGCCGGTCACGGTGCTGGAACGGCGCGGCGAAGCGGCGGCCGGCGCCAGCCACGCCAACGGCGGCCAGCTAAGCTACAGCTATGTGGCGCCGCTGGCCGACGCCGGGGTGCCGGCCAAGGCGCTGGCCTGGCTGCTGAGCGCGGACGCGCCGATGCGTTTGCGCCCGCGTTGGGACGCGGCCCAGTGGCAATGGCTGTGGCGCTTCTACCGCGCCTGCAACCGCGAGGCCAACCGCGCCGGCAGCGCCCAATTGTGGCGTTTGGCGCAAAGCAGCCGCCAGCAGTTGGACGCGCTGCGCGCGGAAGGCCTGGACGGGTTCGCCTGGCGGCGCAACGGCAAGCTGGTGCTGTACCGCGGCGCGGCGGCGCTGGAGCATGCGCGACAAGGCGTGGCGGCCTTGAGCGAGCTGGGCGCGCGCCAGCGCTTGCTGGACGCGGACGCCTGCCGCGCGCTGGAGCCGGCCTTGGCCGGCTTGAGCGGGCCGCTGGCCGGCGGGGTGCATACCCCGGACGAGGAGGTGGCGGATTGCCGGCTGTTCTGCCTGGCCATGCAGCGAAGAATGCGCGACGAGGGTCTGGACGTAGAGTTCCGCTTCGGCGAGGAGGTCGTAGGCTTCGAACTGGCCCAGGGGCGGGTGCGGCAAGTTTGGCTGCCCGGAGGCGCTCTGCCTTGCCGGCATCTGGTGCTGGCCGCCGGCGTCGGCGGCGCGGGGCTGGCGCGCAAACTGGGCCTGCGGCTGCCGCTCTACCCGCTGAAGGGCTACAGCCTGGACATGCCGGCGGGCGAGGGTTTGCCCGCGCTCAGCGTCACCGATTTCGAGCGCAAGATCTTGTACGCGCCGATAGGCGGCCGTCTGCGGGTGGCGGCGGCGGCGGACCTGGTCGGCTATGACGAAAGCCCGGACCCGCGGCGCGTGGCCGGCTTGCGCCGGCAAGTGATGCGAGATTGGCCGCGGGCGGGCCGCCTGGAACAGGCGGCGGAATGGGCCGGCTTGAGGCCGGCCACGCCGGACGGGGTGCCCTTGATAGGCCGCGCGCCCGGCGGACCGGCCAATCTGTGGCTGAATCTGGGACACGGCGCCTTGGGCTTCACCTTGGCCCTGGGCAGTGCCGAGCGGCTGGCGCGGGAGATGGCGGGGGAGTGAGGGCCGGGGGATGGATGAGGGAAGCGAGGCGAGCATGAAAGCGGTGATCGGGATGGAGGACTTGGCGGCGCATCCGGAATACCTGTCGATAGCGGACATCGACGGGGTGAGACTGGACCTGCGCTATGCCTGCGCCAACAATTTCGTGGGGCGAAACCTTTACGGCGAGGCGGCGCCGGCCTTATTGCACCGCCGTGCGGCCGAAGGCCTGGCCATGGCCGCGCGCGAGCTGCGCCGGCTGCGTCCCGGCTTCCATTTGCTGGTTTTCGACGCGCTGAGGCCGGGGCGGGTGCAGCGGGTGCTGTGGGACATCGTCAAGGACACGCCGCAGCGCATCTACGTCGCCGACCCGGCGCGCGGTTCGATCCACAGCTTCGGCATGGCGGTGGACCTGAGCGTGGAGGATGCCGACGGGGACGAGCTGGACATGGGCACCGGTTTCGACGACTTCACCGAACGGGCGCAGCCGCAGCGCGAGGCGGAGCTGTTGCGGACCGGCAGGCTGAGCGAGGCGCAAGTGGCCAACCGTCAGCTGTTGCGCCATTGCATGAGCCAGGCCGGCTTCAATGGCATCGCCACCGAGTGGTGGCACTTCGAGGCGGCGGATCGCGACTGGGTGCGCGCGCATATGCTGCTGATCGAGTGAGCCGGCCGCCGTCGCCGGCTGGCGCTAATGCCGCCGGGCCGGCGGCTTTATGCCCGGCAGGCATTTAGCAAACCGCGGATTTTCAGGCAATATGGCCGTTGGCCTTATCTTTGGCGCCTGTTCATGCTCCCGCGAGGCAAGGCGAGACAAGGCCTTGCGGCTGGGAAAGCGGAGTGTGCGCACGGCGCATGAGCCTTTCGAAGCAGTACTCGCCGCGCCAGGTCTCATGACGCGCAGCCGATCGTGAACAAATTCTTAAGAAGCACCCGCAGAGAAACATCAATGGCATCCGACAATATCGAACAAGCCTGTTGGCACCCGGAAACCCAGGCAATCCGCGGCGGCCGCGAAATCAGCGATTATCGCGAGCACAGCCAAAGCCTGCATCTGACTTCCAGCTTCACCTACGATTCGGCGGAACAGGCCGCGGCCATGTTCCTGGGCGAACTGGACGGCTACACCTATTCCCGCTTCACCAATCCCACCGTCGCGGCCTTTCAGCAGCGGCTGGCGCTGATGGAGGGCGGCGAGCGCGCCATCGCCACCGCCACCGGCATGGCGGCGATCCAGGCCATCATGATGAGTCTGCTCAAGGCCGGCGATCACATCCTGTCCTCGCAAAGCCTGTTCGGTTCCACCACCAATCTGTTTGCCGGCCTATTGGCCAAGTTCGGCGTGGAAACCACCTTCGTCGACGCCACCGACCTGCAAGCCTGGCGCGACGCGGCGCGGCCCAATACCCGTTTGTTGTTTCTGGAGACGCCGTCCAATCCGCTGACGGAAATCGCGGACATCGCCGCCATCGCGGCTATTGCCCATCAGCATGAGGCCCTGCTGGTGGTGGACAACAGCTTCTGTTCCCCGGCCTTGCAGCAGCCGCTGAAACTGGGCGCGGACCTGGTGATGCACTCCGCCACCAAATATCTGGACGGCCATGGCCGGGTGATGGGCGGCGCGGTGGTGGGCAGCGACGCGCTGATCGAACAGATCTACCTGCACGTGCGCACCGCCGGCCCCACCTTGGCGCCGTTCAACGCCTGGGCTTTGCTCTCCGGCATGGAAACCCTGCATCTGCGGATGGAAAAGCACAGCGCCAACGCGCTGGAGTTGGCGCGCTGGCTGGAAGCGCAGCCGGCGGTGGAGCGGGTGTTTTATCCAGGGCTGGCCAGCCATCCGCAATATGAACTGGCCTTGCGTCAGCAAAGCGGCGGCGGCGCGGTGGTGTCCTTCGTGGTCAAGGGGGGCAGGGCCGAAGCCTGGCGCGTGGTGGACCGGGTCCAGCTGATTTCCCGCACCGCCAATCTGGGCGACGTCAAGTCCACCATTACGCATCCCGCGTCCACTACCCACGCCCGCATCACGCCGGAAGCCAGGTCCAAGGCCGGCATCGTCGAAGGCCTGTTGCGGGTGGCGGTGGGCCTGGAGCATGTCGAGGATCTGAAGCGGGATTTGGCGCGCGGCCTTGACTAATCGCTTTCAACATGTGTTTCATTCAAACGGCAGTCTAAAATACGGACTGCCGCTTTTGTTGCCACCCTGAGAGTTTGGCCCGAGCGCCGTCGAGACATGTCTTGACATTCGTCAAATTAAAACGTAAGTTTGAAACGCTTGTTCGAAAGCTGAAATGAGCAAGACCATAAAACCAGCAAATACAAAAAAGGCACTGGAGAACATGGAAGCAAGCCGCCCCGATACCGCCACCCGCATTCTGGACGTTGCAGAACGCTTGTTTGTGGAGCACGGTTTCGAAGCGACCTCGCTGCGCATGATCACCCAGCAAGCCGAGGTAAACCTGGCCGCGGTGAATTACCACTTCGGCTCCAAGGACGCGTTGTTCGAGTCCGTGTTCATGCGCAGACTGGCCCCGCTGATAGCGGACTGCCTGGCGGAACTGGACAAGCTGGAGGCGGAGGCCTCGGAGGAGAAACTGTCGGTGGAAGGCTTGGTGCTGTCGTTCATACGGCCCTGCCTGTCGCTGTCCAAGGACCCGTCGCGCGGCGGGGCGATGTTCGTGCGCCTGTTGTCGCGCACCTTGGTGGAGAACCACCGCCTGTTGCGCGAAACCATCTCCCAGCAGTACAGCGTGTTCGTCCAGCGTTACAGTCGCGCGTTTCAGCGCGCCTTGCCCTTGCTGGACACGGAGCAGTTGGCCTGGAGAATGCATCTTGCGTTCAGCGTCATGTTCAATGCCTTCGCCGGCAACGATGTGCTGAAGATCTTCACTCGCAGTCAGATCGTCAGCGCGCGGGATCCGGACATGATCGTCAAATACCTCGTGCCCTTTGTCATGGCTGGCCTGGTCGCGCCCATGGAAGGCTGATTCCGGAGCGCAGGGCAGGACGCGTCGACCAAGGCCGCGTCCCTTGCTGTTGCCGCCGGAATGGAAGGGTCAACACGAGGGTAAAACAAAATGATATCTGCCGTTGTTCTGGTCGTGCTGCTGGGCGCGCTGGCGTATTTCCGCGCGCCTGTTCTGGCCTGGACCGTGGGGCTGGCCGCCTGGCTAGCCGCGCTCCAGTTCGTCTTCCATTGCCCGCTGCCGCCGGCGGCCTGGGCTGTTTTCGCGGTGATCGCCGCCGTTCTCAATCTTCCGCCCTTGCGCCGCGCCGTGTTCACCGGCCCGGTGTTCGGCGTGTTCAAGAAAATCACGCCGGCGATGTCCCAGACCGAGCAGGAAGCCATCAACGCCGGCACGGTCTGGTGGGATCGCGACCTGTTCTCCGGCAAGCCGGACTGGAACCGCCTGCTGTCCTTTCCCGATCCCAAGCTGACGCCGGAAGAACAGGCCTTCATCGACGGCCCCACCGAACAGCTGTGCGCGATGATTGACGATTGGAAGATCACCCACGAGCTGAAGGATCTGCCGCCGGAAGTGTGGCAATTCATCAAGGACAACGGCTTCCTGGGCATGATCGTCAAAAAGCAGTACGGCGGTCTGGAGTTCTCCAATTACGCTCACGCCAAAGTGGTCACCAAGATCGCCACCCGCGGCGGCACCGCCGCGGTATCGGTGATGGTGCCCAACTCTCTGGGCCCGGGCGAATTGCTGCAGCACTACGGCACCGAGGAGCAGAAGGATTATTATCTGCCGCGCCTGGCCAAGGGTCTGGAGATTCCCTGCTTCGCGCTGACCAGCCCCTATGCAGGCTCGGACGCCGGCAGCATTCCCGACTACGGCATCGTCTGCCGCGGTTCCTACACCCATCCGCGCACCGGCGAGCGTTTCGACGATGTGCTGGGCCTGCGCGTCAGCTGGGAAAAGCGCTGGATCACCTTGGCCCCGGTGGCCACCATCCTGGGCCTGGCGTTCAAGATGTACGATCCCGAGCATCTGCTGGGCGATAAAGAAGACCTGGGCATCACCTGCGCGCTGGTGCCCACCGAACACGAGGGCGTGGCCATCGGCCGTCGCCATTTCCCGGGCGGCGCCGCCTTCATGAACGGCCCGACCTGGGGCAAGGATGTGTTCATTCCGCTGGACTGGATCATCGGCGGCCGCGAGTTCGCCGGCCAGGGCTGGCGCATGCTGGTTGAGTGCTTGTCGGTGGGCCGCTGCATTTCCCTGCCGGCGATGTCGGTGGCTTCCGGCAAGATGAGCACCTTCGTCACCGGCGCTTACGCGCGCATCCGCGATCAGTTCGGTCTGCCCATCGGCAAGTTCGAAGGCGTGGACGAGGCGATGGCGCGCATCGGCGGCTACACCTATCAGATGGAGGCCTCGCAGGACCTGGCCTTGACCGGCCTCGATACCGGCGAGAAGCCGTCGGTGCTGTCCGCCATCCTCAAGTACCACAACACCGAGCGCATGCGCAAAGCCATCAACGACGCGATGGACATCCATGGCGGCAAGGCTGTGGTGCTGGGGCCGCGCAACTATCTGGCGCGCGCCTATCAGGCGATTCCGATCGGCATCACCGTGGAAGGCGCCAACATCCTGACCCGTTCGATGATCATCTACGGCCAGGGCGCGATCCGCTGCCATCCCTTCGTGCTGCGCGAAATGAAGGCGGCGATGACCGACGACGGCAAGGAATTCGACGCCGCCATCACCGGTCACATCAACTTCGTGATCAGCAATGTGGTGCGTTCGCTGTGGCTGGGTCTGAGCGGCGCCCGTTTCGTCGGCGCGCCGCGCGGCGGCGAAGTGGGGGCTTACTATCGCCGGCTGACCCGTTTCTCCAGCGCCTTCGCCTTGCTGTCCGATATGGCGATGTTCAGCCTGGGCGGCAGCCTGAAGTTCCGCGAGAAGCTGTCCGCGCGTCTGGGCGACATGCTGTCCGGTCTTTACATCGCCTCCGCCTGCCTGAAGCGTTTCGAGCGCGACGGCGCGCCCAAGGAAGACCTGGCGGTGTTGCAGTGGTCGGTGGAAAACGCTTTGTACGATGTGCAGCAGGCGATGGACGGCTTCCTGGCCAACTTGCCCAGCCGCATGCTGGCGGCGGTGCTGCGCAAGCTGATCTTCCCGTGGGGCCTGACGCTCAAGCCGGCGTCCGACCGCGTCGGCACCCAGGTGGCGCGCGCGATGATGGAGCCGGGCGCGACCCGCGAGCGGCTGACGCGCGGCATGTATCTGCCCAAGGAGGAAACCGATGCGGTCGGCGTGCTGGCGCACGCGCTGGAAGCCGTGCTGGCCACCGAGTCGCTGGAGCAGAAGCTGCGCAAGCTGGCGCGCGACGGCAAGTTTGTTTCTGTCACCGCGAGAGAGCGTCTGGCGGAAGCCTTGGCGGCCGGTTTGCTCAATCAGGCCGAGTTCGACGCCGTCAGCCGCGCGCGCAAGCTCAAGCGCGACGTGATCATGGTGGACGATTTCGACAAGATGCTGGAGCAACATGACGATAAGCTGCTGCAACGCTTGATCTTCTGAGTGTAAGGGGTAAGATTTGCCGGGATTCGTCCCGGCATTTCACGCCAGCGGCTGGCAGACGGCCGCTGGCGTGAAATGATGAAAAGTCGCCAAGATCGAGCGATGAACAAGAACAAAGGAGTGAGCATGGACCGCCCTGAAGTCCGGATTCCCACGCTGCGCGTGCGCGCGCTGCCAACCAGCACCAACGCTTACGGCCGAGTCCAGGCCGGTTGGCTGATGAATCAGATCGACATGGCCGGCAGCCTTGATGCCGAGCGCCTGTCGCGCGGCCCGGTGACCACGGTGGCGGTCAACACCTTTCAATTCGCCGCGCCCATCCTGCTGGGCGACGTGGTGGACCTTTATGTGGAACGGCTGAGAATAGGCCAGAAATCCATCACCCTGAAAATCACCGTCGAAGCGGAGCGCATCGATGGCTCGCACGAGGCGATCACCGAAGTGGTGGCCACCTATGTGGCGGTGGATTGCGATGGAAAATCGCGTCTTTTAGGTGTTATTTAGCGCATTTCCATGCTTTTTTGCGTGCTTGTTGCAGAAATGTCTCATTAAACGTTTGTTTGGAACAAACACTCCAAAACCTTGTGGAATTGCTCTAATTCTCTGGTAGCATCAAATATGACCAGTGCTTGTTATTGGTCATCTAACACCTAAGAACACTATAGCAACGCCAAAGAGAGAGGGAGAACATGAAACTCAAGCACCTCAGCCTGTCCGTGATGGTCATGGGCGCAACATTCGGTCTAATGTCCACCCAGGCCGTGGCCTCGGGTTATCAGTTTGGTTCGCAGAGCGTGTCCGGCCAGGGCACGGCGCATGCCAACGGCGCCGAGGCCAACGATCCTTCCACTATTTTCGCCAACCCGGCCGGTCTGTCCCGGCTGGAGGGTACGCAGTTTTCCGGCGGCGCGACCTTGGTCGTGCCGCATTCCGAGTACACCGATAACGGTTCCACCAACGTTCTTGGGCAGTCTACCGGCGGCGGCAATGGCGGTTCCTTTGCACCCAAGGCCGTGGCGGCGCCCAACTTTTACCTGTCGCACAAGCTGAACGACAAGATCAATCTGGGCTTGGGCGTGTTCGTGCCCTATGGCGCCAAACTGGACTATGGTTTCGACTGGGCCGGCCGTTATGCCTTGAAGAGCGTGAATCTGCAGTCCTTCAACTTCAACCCTTCGATGTCGTTCAAACTGGATGACCGCCATTCCTTCGGTTTCGGTCTTTCCGCGCAGTATATGGACGCTAAGCTGCAGCAGATGGCGGATGCGACTACGGGGGTTAATGGCGCATTGGCCGCTCGGTTAAAGGCTGGTGGCGCGACGCCTGCGCAGATTGCTGGGGCGCTTGGCGCGATTGGCGTTCGCGGTGATGGTTTGGCGGATGTTCAGGGTGATGATTGGGGTTTTGGTTGGAACATTGGTTATATGTTCCAGTTAAACGAAAATACCCGGTTTGGTTTGGCGTACCGTTCCAGTATCAAGCAGTCTTTGAGTGGTTCATCTACTTGGACATTCAATAATGTTACGAACAATGCCTTTGGTGGCATTCCTGGATTCCCGATTGCGCAAAACTCTTTGGGTGCTCTGGCGAAAGGTAAGCATCCCAACGCTTCTGCCAAGGTGGATGTCACTACGCCGGAAACTGCATCCGCTAACTTCTTCCATCAGTTGAACCCGAAATGGGCGGTGATGGGCGATGTGACCTGGGTGGCCAACTCGCAAATGAAGGATATCGTGATCCAGCAGTCCACTGTGGGTGGTACCGCACAGGGTGATATGGTGATCCACCAGAACTGGCGCGATACCTGGCGTGTCTCCCTGGGCGCCAACTACCTGTACAACGATGCCTGGCTGTTCCGCGGCGGCGTGGCCTGGGAGCAATCGCCGCTGCAGTCCGATAATGACCGTCATCCGGCGCTGCCGGACAGCGATCGTTTGTGGTTGTCGCTGGGCGCCAACTACAAGATCAACAAGCAAAGCTCGATCGACGTCGCGTATAGCTTCATTAACTTTACGAACGCTAACGTCAATTACACGGATACTTGCAATCCTAGCGGCCAGATGTCCAATGGCCAGTTGTGTACCGGCAACGGCGGCACGGTCAAAGGCAGCTACAAGACCTATCTGCAGCTGATCGGCTTGCAGTACAACTACCGGTTTTAATTGAATCGGCGCCGTTGGGCGCGCGGATTTCGGGTCGGGCGGGCGCGGTGGCGCTCGCCCGGTTTTTGCGTTTGCGCCGTGCCGGTTTTCCCGCTTGTTTTCTCTCTGTATTTTTCCATGAACCCCCTGTTTTTTTGCCCAAATTGGGTTAGACTTATTTGAGAGAAAAGCGAGTGTTTGATATTTTTCAATGCAGATCTTTTCCAGCTGCGCTTGATCCGCCGCGATAGTGGCTGCCGGCGCGGTTTTTCAGTAGATTGACGGATGTCCGCGGCGGTGGGAAAACCATCTCTCGCCAGGCTTCCGGGCAGGCCGGGCTTCATCATAATCATTCTCCCGGCCGGCCGAGTTGTGCCGGCTGCAGCGGCGGCGCGCCGCCGACTCAGCGCAAGGACGAACAACGCCCGTCCTTGAGGCAGGCTGAGCAGGCGAGAGGGGCCTGTCTCATGTTGTGTTTCAACAAAACGAGGAAACCATGTCTCAAACCAAGTTCAACGTACGCAAGGTAGCCGTGTTAGGCGCTGGCGTGATGGGGGCTCAAATCGCCGCCCATCTGGTGAATGCCAAAGTTCCGACCATCCTGTTCGACTTGCCCGCCAAGGAAGGCGACAAGAACGGCATCGTGCTCAAGGCGCTGGAAGGCTTGAAAAAGCAGAAGCCGGCTCCCTTGGCCAATAAGGATGCCGTCAACCACATTCAGCCGGCCAACTACGACGACCACCTGCACCTCTTGAAGGATTGCGACCTGGTGATCGAAGCCATCGCCGAGCGCATGGACTGGAAAGCGGATCTGTACCACAAAGTGGCGCCGCACCTGGGCGAACACACCATTTTCGCCACCAATACGTCCGGCCTGTCGATCAACACGCTGGCGCAAAGCTGCCCGGACAATGTGCGCCCGCGTTTCTGCGGCGTGCACTTCTTCAATCCGCCGCGCTATATGCATCTGGTGGAAATCATTCCTTGCCTGACCTCGGACGCGCACATCCTGGATAATCTGGAGCGCTTTCTGGTGTCCAGCCTGGGTAAGGGCGTGGTTCGCGCCAAGGACACCCCCAACTTCGTCGCCAACCGCATCGGCGTATTCTCGATGCTGGCCACCATCGCCAACGCCGACAAGTTCGGCATCCGCTTCGACGTGGTGGACGACCTGACCGGTCCGCGTCTGGGCCGCCCTAAATCGGCCACCTTCCGCACCGCCGACGTGGTGGGTCTGGACACTTTCGCCCACGTGGTCAAAACCATGCAGGACACCCTGCCGCAAGACCCGTGGCACGGCCTGTTCCAGACTCCGGAATGGATGCAGAAGCTGATCGCCGCCGGCGCGCTGGGTGCCAAGACCAAGGCCGGCATCTATAAGAAAGACGGCAAGCGCATGTTGGTGCTGGACCCGGCCAAGGGCGAGTACGTCGGCTCCGGCGAGAAGGGCGACGACGCGGTCAAGGAAATCCTGAAGATCGCCAATCCGGCGGAAAAATTCCAGAAACTGCGCGAGAGCAGCCATCCGCAGGCGCAATTCCTGTGGGCGTGTTTCCGCGATGTGTTCCATTACATTTCCCACCATCTGGCCGATATCGCCAATAGCGCGCGCGACGTCGACTTCGCCATCCGCTGGGGCTTCGGCTGGAGCGTGGGTCCGTTTGAAACCTGGCAGGCCGCCAGCTGGCAGCAAGTGGCCAAGTGGCTGGACGAGGACGTAAAAGCCGGCAAGGCGCTGAGTGCCGCCGCGCTGCCGGCCTGGGTGCTGCAGGGCGACCGCGCCGGCGTGCACTTCGCCGAAGGTTCTTACGATCCGGCCGGCAACAAGCTGGTGGGCCGCTCCACGCTGGACGTGTACCAGCGTCAGCTGGCGCCGGCGAAGGTGCTGGGCGAGGCGGCGGCGCCGCTGGGCGAAACCGTGTTCGAAAACGAGGGCGTGCGCGCCTTCACCACGGGCGACGAAGTGCTGGTGGTGTCGTTCAAGTCCAAGGCGCATGCGATCGGCCCGGCCGTGATCGAGGGTCTGAACAAGGCCGTCGACATCGCCGAAGACCGCTTCAAGGGCTTGGTGATCTGGCAGACCGAGGAGCCGTTCTCCGTCGGCGCCGATCTGCAGTCTATGATGCCGGCCTTCATGATGGGCGATTGGGACGCGATCGACGCGACGGTGCGCCGCTTTCAGGAAACCTCGATGCGCCTGCGCTATTGCCAGGTGCCGACGGTGGCGGCGACCCAGGGCTATGTGTTCGGCGGCGGCTGCGAATTCGCCATGCACTGCGACAAGACCGTGGCGGCGCTGGAGTCCTATGTCGGCCTGGTGGAAGTGGGCGTCGGCCTGCTGCCGGGCGGCGGCGGCTGCAAAGAATTCGCCCTGCGCGCCGCTCAGGAGGCGCGCGGCGACGTGCTGGCCGCGCTGAAGGACTACTTCATGGCCATCGCCACCGCCAAAGTGGCCACCAGCGGCTTCGAAGCGCAGGAAATCGGCTTCTTCCGCAACGGCGACCCGGTGGTGTTCAACGCTTACGAGTTGTTGCACGTGGCCAAACAGCAGGCGATCGCACTGGCCGAAGCCGGCTACCGTCCGCCGCTCAAGGTCAAGGGCTTCCCGGTGGCCGGCCGCAGCGGCGCCGCGTCCATCAAGGGCCAGTTGGTGAACATGCTGGAAGGCAACTTCATTTCCAAGCATGACTTCTTCATCGCCGGCCTGATCGCCGACGTGATGACCGGCGGCGACGTCGAAGCCGGCACCCTGGTCAACGAGCAGTGGATTCTGGATCTGGAGCGCAAGGCCTTCATGACCTTGCTGAAAAACTCCAAGACCCAGGATCGCATCGCCAATATGTTGACCACCGGCAAGCCGCTGCGCAACTAAGTGCTTGGGGGTGATTCTGCTGCGCGAGCCGATATCGAATGCTGCGATGCTCGCCGTACCGCATGTACGGCTGCGCTTCTCGCTTCGATCTCGGCCCGCTCGCGACGAATCCTCCCGCAAGCACGGCCAATAGCCAGATGAAAGGCAGCCTGATCGCCGGAGCGCGGGTCAGGCCGCCGACAGGAGAATCAAAATGAGCAAACAAGTACAAGAAGCTTACATCGTCGCCGTCACCCGCACGCCGGTGGGCAAGGCGCCGCGCGGCATGATGCGTCATGTGCGTCCGGACGATATGCTGGCGCACGTGATCACCGGCGCGCTGGCCCAGGTGCCTAATCTGGATCCGAAGCTGATTTCCGACTGCGTGGTGGGCTGCGCCTTCCCGGAAGCGGAACAGGGTCTGAACATGGCGCGCATCGGCGTGTTGCTGGCCGGCCTGCCCAATACCGTGGGCGGCATTACCATCAACCGTTACTGCTCGTCGGGCATCAACGCGGTGCAGATGGCCGCCGACCGCATCCGCCTGGGCGAGGCCGACGTGGTGATCGCCGCGGGCGCCGAGTCGATGTCGCTGGTGCCTATGATGGGCAACAAGGTGTCGCTGAACCCGGAAATCTTCGCCAAGGATGAAAACTACGGCATCGCTTACGGCATGGGCCTGACCGCCGAAAAAGTGGCGCAGCAGTGGGGCGTGTCGCGCGAAGACCAGGACGCGTTCGCGGTGGAATCGCATCGCCGCGCGCTGGCCGCGATCGACGGCGGCAAGTTCAAGAGCGAGATCACGCCGCTGGAGACGACCTACCGCACGCCCAATCTGGAAACCGGCGAAGTGGCGGTCAAGACCCGCGTGCTGGACACCGACGAAGGCCCGCGCCGCGAGACCACGCTGGAAGGCCTGGCCAAGCTGAAAACGGTGTTCGACGCCAAGGGTTCGGTCACCGCCGGCAATTCCTCGCAGATGTCCGACGGCGCCGGCGCGGTGATTCTGGTGTCCGAGCGCGTGCTCAAGGAGTTCAATCTGACTCCGCTGGGCCGCTACGTCACTTTCGCGGTCAAGGGCGTGCCGCCGGAAATCATGGGCATTGGTCCGAAAGAGGCGATCCCGGCCGCTTTGAGCCAGGCGGGCCTGAAGCAGGACGACCTGAAGTGGATCGAACTGAACGAGGCGTTTGCGGCTCAGGCTTTGGCGGTGATCCGCGATCTGGAGCTGGATACCTCCAAGGTCAACCCGCATGGCGGCGCCATCGCTCTGGGTCACCCGCTGGGCGCCACCGGCGCCATCCGCACCGCCACCCTGGTGCACGGCATGCGCGACGCCGGCCAGAAGGGCTACGGCATGGTGACCATGTGCATCGGCACCGGCATGGGCGCCGCCGGCATCATCGAAGTCTTGTAAGCGGGACGGTTCTCGCGTAAAAAAACCGGCTTGCCATGGCGAGCCGGTTTTTTATTGCCCGCCGCGCGGCGGAGGGCGGGGCTTAGTCCACCTTGGACAGCGTGTCGAAGTCGCTGTGGCTGCAGTCCTCGTATTCGTGCTGCGGGGTTTTGAGGCGAATCTGGTAAGACTTGCCTTGCGCCGCCAGCACCAATTGCTTGTCCGGCAGCGTCAGGGCCTTGGGCATCAGGAAGTAGCGCTGGCCTTTGCGGGAGTTGGGCTGAGTGATGTAGATGGCGGTGGAGGGCGGGGATTCCGAGTGCTCGGGGTCCAGCAGCGATACGCCGACGGGGTTTTGCCCGAGGATTTCTATGCCCACCTTGGTGCCGTTGCTTTGGCGCAGGATGCGGCGGATCACGCCCAGCAGCTGCGGGTGATTGTCCGCTTTGACCAGGATGACGCGGCCGATGGCCAGCTGTTCCACCGCCTTGCCGATGAAGGTGAGGCCCATGCCGGTGGAACTGATGTCGTTGATGCGCCAATCGCTGGCGCGCTCGGGATCCTGCGTCGGCACGTCCTGAACCTTGACCTGATAGGCGACGCGTTCGAAGCCTATGCTGACGTGGGCGTTGGACGCGTGCAGCGAGCGCTCCGACTTGCGCAGCGATTTGCCGCCGTCGGTAGACCAGCGAATGGCCAGTTTTTCGCATAGAATGGCCCATTCCTCGCGCTCCAGCCCTCCATCCATGGCCGCCAGGGCGGGAGGGATCCGCCTGTCCAGATCGAACATCAGATCCGCCAGGCGGCTGGTGATCTCGTAAGCGGACCAGTAGCGGTGCCATTTGCCGGCCATGCCGCGCAGCATGGCTTGCGGCGGTTCGGGCATCGACAGGTTGTAGACGAAGATGGGCTCTTCCACCGGCGGCTGTTTGTCCAGCGGAATGCTCTGGCTCAGCATCATCAGCAACTGGTCTACCGCGATGATCTCCTTGTGCAGCATATTGTCGGTCTGCGCCAGGAAGAGCATGCCGGCCTGGATCAGCAGTTGTTCACAGCTGAATTCGTCCGGGCTGTTCAGATAAAGCTTGATCGGGTGCCGGGAAAAACCGCTTTCCTCCGCCTGGCTGAAAAAGCGGAAACCGTTTTGCCAGGCGGCGCCTTCCGGCTTCAGATAGCGCAGGGAGTTCCAGGCGATCAGCCGCATCTGATGATGCAGGCCGCGGATGGTGACGATGCGGATTTCGTCTTCCGGCACCGCGTTGGGGTGGCTTTTGTACAGTCTCAGGCAGATCTGGTAGGCGGAGGACAGCTCGTGCCAGTAGGCGAGGATGGTGGGCAGATAGCCTTTGCTGCCGCCTTTGGACTGCAAATAGTCCCGGCACAGCTGGCGGTGGATGTTGTTGGCCTTGTCGTCGACGTAGACCAGGGTCTTGACGCGCTCTTTCAGCGAGATATCGGTGTCGGTATTGATTTTGGCGACGGCTTTGATGATTTCCACCAAGGCCCCGAAATACTCGGTTTCAGGCAGGTCGCGCACTAATAGCGTTGCAGACTGCGCCACTTCGGAGGCAGTCGTGTTTTTGTTCAGTAGGGAACTGACTAGTGATTTGAAGTCAAACATTTAGCCCGGCTTTATAGGAAATTATGTTTTCATTGGCATATCGCTATATCTTACGCCACGCACAGGCGTGGGTGAAACGGTAATTCTCATTATTTACCCATATGCTTACAAATAACAATCGCTGGAATCGGCGACAGCGGCTGACATTGCTGCTGTTGCTCGGGGTTTTGTCGCAAACGGCCTGGGCGGGCAACGGGGAAGAGCTTGGCGCGTATCCGCCGCAAGGAGTGGGTTTGGTGCTGGGCGGCGGCGGCGCGCGCGGTTTCGCCCACCTGGGGGTGCTGAAGGAACTGGAGCGTTTGCGGATTCCCATCGCCTGTATCGCGGGGACCAGCGCCGGCGCCCTGATTGGTGGTATTTATGCAAATGGCTTGCCTTTGGCGCAGATGGAGCACGAGTTCGACGCCGCCGATTGGGACGCCTTGCTCTCCGGCAAGCCGACGCGGGCGGACGTGCCCTACGATCGCAAGCGCGACGATTACAAGAACTATCTGGACGTTACCTTCGGCTTGAAGAAGGACGGCCTGAAAGTGCCGCGCAGCGCGATCAATTCGCAGGAAATCGAGCTGTACATCCACAAGCTGACGCGTGATCGTGTGGTGGGCAGTTTTGATCAGTTGCCGATCCCGTTTCGCGCAGTGGCCACTGACTTGGCCACCGGTGAACCGGTGGTGTTCGCGCAGGGCTCGCTGGCGCGCGCGCTGCGCGCCAGCATGGCGGTGCCGGGCTTGTTCGATCTGATAGAAGACGACGATGGCCGCCTGCTGGTGGACGGCGGCCTGGCGCGCAATCTGCCGATTCAGGATGTCAAAGGCCGCTGCGCCGATCGGGTGATCGTCGTCGACGTGTCCACGCCGCTGATGAAGGCGAAAGAGATCAACAGCCTGTTCGATGTGGTGGCGCAGACTTCCAATCTGATGGTCAGCCGCAACGCCAAGGAGCAATTGCGGAGGTTGGACAAGCGCGATCTGGTGATCAAGCCGGATTTGAGCGGCTATACCGCGGCCTCTTTCAGCGAACACCAGGCAATCACCCAGCGCGGCGAGGAGGCGGCCAAGGCTCTGGCCAAGCAGCTGTCGGCCTATTCGGTGTCGGAAGAAGAGTACGCGGCGTGGAAGCGCCGTTTGGAGCGGCCGCACTTCCCCTTGATCGACAAGATTCAGGTGGAAGGCAAGCCCGGCCAGTTCACCAAGCCGGAGCAACTGGCCAAATCGCTGGCTTTCTCCTCAGTGGTGGAGCCGATCAGCAGCGCTCAGACCCGTCTGCGCGGCGTGTTCGCCGGCGGCGACTACGACCGGCTGACCTACCGCGTGGACAGTGTGTCCGGCCGCAATGTGATGACGGTGTCGCCGCTGGAGCGCAGCATAGGCCCTAACTTCCTGCGCTTCGGCCTGAACCTGAGCAGCGCGACGCCGGGCGAGAGCAATTTCAACTTTTTGGCTTCGCATGAATGGCGCAACGCCAATAGCGCCGGCGGCGCCTGGCGCAACGATGTGTCCATCGGCCAGAACAAGCTGTTCAAGACTGAGTGGTACCAGCCGCTGTACGAGGGCAGCCCGGTGTTCGGCGCGGCGTCCTTTGGGTATCGACAGGATTTTTTGTCGATTTATAACGCTGACCATACGCTGAATATGGCGTGGAACAATGATGTGGGCAGCGTGCGTCTGGATGGCGGCGTGGCCTTGGGGCGTTACGGCGAGTGGCGGATTGGCGCGTACCGGGACGATAATCACTTTGGCTCGCGAGTGACATGGGCTTCTGGCGTGGCGCCGTTCAATTATAGGGATACCGGGATCAGCACTAGCCTGGTGGTGGATCAGTTCGACAATCCGCGCTGGCCGCGTGCCGGTTATTTCTTTAGCGGCCGGGTGACCAAGAGCATTCCGTCCTGGGGCAGCGATGTCAATCTGACCAACTACGATACGGCCATGGAGTATGTCAAGACACTGGGCAGCGTGACGATGCGCTTGACCGCCAAGAACAAGGGCGCTTTGAATCTCGACAACAGAGAGGATACCCAGACCTTGCCCAGATCGCTGGGCGGCTTTTTGAATCTGAGCGGTTATCAGGATTCCGAATTGGTGGGCATTCGCTCGTCGCTGTTCCGCTCGATGCTGTATTGGCGAGCGTCCAGCCTGCCGTCGGCGATTGGTTCCGGCGTCTACGCCGGCGTTTCGATGGAGCTGGGCAAGATTTGGGGGCGTTTCAGCTTTGACGACTCGGTATCGCAAAACACTGATTGGATTCCCGCCGGATCGGTCTTCCTCGCCGCGGACACCATCATCGGGCCGTTCTTCCTTGGCGTTGGCACCGCCAAGGGCGGCAAACCCACCGCCTATCTGTATCTGGGGTCCGACTACTGAGTCGATTGTGGCTTGGGCCTGAGGCTCATCAAACTAAAAACGCTATATGGCAGCTGCCATATAGCGTTTTTTTTTATTGGCCTAGTGGGAGCGAACGGCTGCTCTGGCCCACGCTTATCGATCTTTCGGACGGTTGAATTTTAAGTTCTTGTATTTTCTGTTGTTGATATGTGACGTAAAAATACAAACGTTTGAATAATTCTGGTGTTTTGGGCCGCTTTCTCCTATTACCAATCTTGGGCATGCAAATAAGAGCAATTACTCAGCCCGCATTGATCAACTAGAGGAGAAACACCATGAAGAAGTTGTTACACGGAGCATTGCTGTGTCTGGGCCTGCTGTTGCCCCTGTCCGCCGCCCACGCCGCCAGCGGCTATACCCAGACGCGCTACCCCATCGTGCTGGTGCATGGCTTGTTCGGTTTCGGTCAGTTGCTGGGAGTGGATTATTTTTATCAAGTGCCGGCGGCCTTGCGCGCCGACGGCGCGCAGGTGTTCGTGGCCGAGGTGTCCGCGCTGAACAGCAATGAGGCGCGCGGCGAGCAGTTGCTGCAGCAGGTGCAAAAAATCATCGCCATCACCGGCGCCGCCAAGGTCAATCTGATCGGCCATAGCCAGGGCGCGCCCACGGCGCGCTACGTGGCCGGGGTGCGGCCGGACCTGGTGGCTTCGGTCACTTCGGTGGGCGGGGTCAACAAGGGGTCGGCGGTGGCCGACATCGTGCGCGGCGTCGCGCCTCCGGGATCGGTGTCCGAGGCGGTGGCGTCCGCGGTGGCCAAGGCCTTGACCGCGGTGATGCAGTTCTTCGCCGGCACCACCGGGCAGCCGCAATATCCGGTGGGCGCGTTGGATTCCCTGACCACGGCGGGAGCCTCCGCCTTCAGCGCCAAATTCCCGCAAGGGGTGCCGACCAGCGCTTGCGGCGAGGGCGATTATCAGGTCAACGGCATCCGCTACTATTCATGGACCGGTTCGGCCACCGTCACCAATGTGCTGGATCCGCTGTCGGTGCCGATGGGCGTGCTGGGCCTGGCCTTCGGCTCCACACCCACCGATGGCCTGGTCAGCGCCTGCTCCGCGCATCTGGGTCAGGTGATCCGCGATAACTACCGGATGAACCACGTCAACGAGATCAATCAGAGCTTTGGTCTGGTCAGCCTGTTCGAGGTCAGCCCGGTGAGCTTGTACCGGCAGCAGGCCAATCGCCTGAAGAACACGGGTCTGTGATGCTGCGGGCCTGGATGGGGTGGGGCTGCGCGCTGCTGCTGGCCGCGCTGGGCTGGCTGTGCGTGCCCGGAGCCGACGACGCGGCGGCGCAAACCGGAGTCGCCGCGCCGGCGGCGGCGCCGTCCTTGCGCGGCACCCAGGCGGATGGCCGGGCGCGCGTGGAGGCGAGCGGGGCGCTGAGAGTGGACGCGGAGCTGCGGCGCTTGTTCGATTACCAGTTGGCGACGCTGGGGGAGCGGGACTTGCCGGCGGTGCGCAAGGCGGTGCAGCAGGCCTTGCAATCGCAATTGGGCGCCGTGGCCTTGGGGCAGGCTTTGGCCTTGTTCGACCGTTACGTCGCCTATCGGCGAGCCTTGAGCGAGACCAAGCTGGCGGCGGGAAACGCGGCCGAGGGTTTGCAGCGGATGAGGGCGTTGCGTCTGCAATTCTTGTCTGCAAGCGAGGTGGCGGGCTTGTTTGGCGATGAGGACGTCTACGACGACTTCACCGTCCAGCGGCTGCGCATCGCCGCCGACGCCGGTTTGAGCGCGGAGCAGAAGGCGGCTAGGCTCAAGGCCTTGGAGGCGGCTTTGCCGGCCGAGCTGCGCGCGGCGCGGCAGGAGCCGGTCAAGCATCTGGCGCTGGCGGAGGCGGAGGCGGCTCTGAGGAAGAAGGGCGGCGGCGAGCAGGAGTTGTACGCCTTGCGCGCCGGCATGGTGGGGCAGGCCGCCGCCGACCGTTTGTCGCAGCTGGACCGCGAACAGGCTCAGTGGCGGGCGCGCATAGACGGCTACCGACGGGAGGCGCAGCGCTTGCGGGCGGCGCCTGGTCTGGACGCCGCGCAAAGACAGCAGGCGCTGACCGCCTTGCGCGTGCAACGCTTCAATGCGCAGGAGCAATTGCGGCTGGACGCTTTCCTCCCGCCGCAATAGCCGGCAATGTTTTAGCGGTCCGTCGGGTTTCGAAACAGCCGGGAGAGTCCTTCTCCCGGCTCTTTTTCGCGCATGAAGGCTTCGCCCACCAGGAAGGTGTGCACCTCGTGGCTCCGCATCAGCCTCACGTCGTCGACGGTGGCGATGCCGCTTTCGGTGATGGCGATGCGGCCGTTCTCGATTTGCGGCAGCAGCTTCAGCGTGGTGGCCAGGCTGACTTCGAAGCTGCGCAGATTGCGGTTGTTGACGCCGATCAGCTCGGTTTGGAGTTGCAGCGCCTGTTCCAGTTCCTCGGTGTCATGCACCTCGGCCAGCACCGCCATGCCCAGTTCCATCGCCAAGGCCTCCAGTTCGCGCATCAGCGGCAGTTCCAGCGCGGCGGCGATCAGCAGAATGCAATCGGCCCCCATCGCGCGGGCTTCGTATACCTGGTAGGGGTCGACGATGAAGTCCTTGCGCAGCACTGGCAGCCGGCAGGCGGCGCGGGCGGCCTGCAGATAGGCGGCGTCGCCCTGGAAATACTGGCGGTCGGTCAGCACCGACAGGCAGGCCGCGCCGTGTTCGGCGTAGCTGGCGGCGATGTCGGCCGGACGGAAGTCCTCGCGGATCACGCCCTTGCTCGGGCTGGCTTTTTTGATCTCGGCGATGACCGCGGCCTGGCCCAGCGCGTGTTTGGCGCGCAGCGCGGCGACAAAATCGCGACGATCGCCGCTGCGCGCTTCCGCGGCGGCGCGGACCGCGCTCAGCGATTGCTGGCGCAAGGCGGCGGCGATTTCTTCACGCTTGGTGGCGATGATGGTGTTGAGTATGTCTGACATGCTTGGGTCTGCAATCCGGGCGAATCGAAAGAAACGACCATCATGCAGGAACTGCCGTGGCCTTGACAAGCCGCGGCGCTCAGGGCCGGCTGGCTTGCTCCTGCCGGCGCGGCACCTCGACGATGCGCGGCGCGTGGCCGGTCAGGTCCAGGAAGCGCATCAGCTCCGCCATCGGCAGCGCCAGCGTGCTGGTATTGACCAGGGGATGGCAGAGGATGGCGTCCCGGCGGCTCAAGTCCTGATCGACGACGACGGCGACCTGGCGGTCGCGGTCGTTGAAGGCGGCCAATAGCGTCACCGCGCCCGGCGTCAGGCCCAGATAGCGCTGCAGGCGCTCCGGCGAGGCGAAGCGCAGGCCTTTAAGCTCCAGTTGCTCGCCCAGAGCCTTGATGTCGACGCCGGCGTCGGCCGGCACCGCCAGCAACACGTGCTGGCGGCCCTTGGCGTCGCATAGAAACAGGTTTTTGCATTCCGCGCCGGGCAGACCCGGCGCCAGGCGCGCGGCTTCTTCGCAGGTATAGACCGGCGGGTGGTCGAAGCGCTGATGGCGGATCTGGTGCTGATCGAGAAAGTCGTACAGAGCGTGTTCCATCGCCTCAGACTAGCATGGCGACGCGGGGGGCTCAATGGTCGCGCCAGCGGTCTTCGAACACCAGTTGCTCCAGCGGCTGGCGGCTGGCCCACTTTTCCTGCTCCAGCATCGGTTGGGCGTAGAACTCGGCGACATGGCCGAGGCAGAGCACGGCGATGGGCTTGGCGCCTTCCGGCATGCCCAGCAGCGCGGAGAGCGCGACGGGGTCGAACAGGGACACCCAGCCCATGCCCAGGCCTTCGGCGCGCGCCGCCAGCCACAGGTTCTGGATGGCGCAGGCCACCGAGGCCAGATCCATCTCCGGCAAGGTGCGGCGGCCGAACACATGGCGTTCGCGGCCGTCCATCAGGGCGGCCACCAGCACCTCGCCGCAGTCGCGGATGCCTTCCACTTTCAGGCGCAGGAATTCCGCCTGGCGCTCGCCCAGTTGATCCGCGGTGCGCAAGCGCTCCGCGTCCACCAGCGCGCCTATTTTTTCGCGCAGGCCGCGGTCCGCGATGCGGATGAAGCGCCACGGCTGCATATAGCCGACGCTGGGCGCGTGGTGGGCGGCTTCCAAGAGGCGGCGCAGCAGCGCCGGGTCCACCGGGTCCGGCAGAAAATGGCGCATATCGCGCCGCTGCTCTATCACCCGGTAAATGGCGGCGATGTCTTGATCGGGGTAACGGTGCATGGCGGGCCTTTCTTTAGATGCTGTTCAAGTCTGCGGCGCTCCAGCCCGCCAGCCTTTGAACAGGCTCTGACAAACAGATGTGGGGATTATTCAGTGTCGGAGGATAGCGGCTTTGTCACAGCTGGCAAATAGCATGGCGGCGCTTGCAGGCGGACTCATGACTTCGGTCAAGCGATTCAGCGGATTAGACGCTTTTGGCATGAGTTTCCCACATGACGCGGCGCATGCGGGCGTGATAAAGTGGACAGTCTGAATTCCAACGTCGCCGCGCCTGGCGCGGCGCGTTCGGCCATAGCCCGAACCGCTATCGCATCTTGATGATTTAGAGGACTTTCCGTGACCCGAATTGCAGAACTAGAACCAAAAGTCGTCTGGGAGCACTTCCAGACCCTGTGTGAAATCCCGCGTCCGTCCAAGCATGAGCAGCAATTGCGCGACTACCTGAAAGGCTGGGCGGAACTGCGCGGCCTGGACACCGTGGTGGACGAGGTGGGCAACCTGATTATTCGCAAGCCGGCGACCCCGGGCTACGAAAACCGCGTCGGCGTGGTGCTGCAAGGCCATCTGGACATGGTGTGCCAGGCGAACACCGGCACCGAGCACGACTTCTTCAAAGACCCGATCCGCCCGACGCTGCAAGACGGCTGGCTGGTGGCGGAAAACACCACGCTGGGCGCCGACAACGGCATAGGCGTGGCGCTGGGCATGGCGGTGCTCAATAGCGAGGAGGTGCCGCACGGTCCGATCGAGGTGCTCTTGACGCTGGACGAGGAAGCCGGCATGGGCGGCGCGCTGGGTCTGGGCACCGGCCTGCTGCAAGGCCAGTACCTGATCAATATCGATACCGAGGAGTGGGGCGAGTTCTATATGGGCTGCGCCGGCGGCGTGGACGTCAACGTCAGCCGCGGCTACGCGAGCGAGACGCTGCCCGCCGGCTACCAGGCCGCCAGCCTGGTGATCAAGGGGCTGCGCGGCGGCCATTCCGGCGCCGACATCCACCTGGGACGCGGCAACGCCAACAAGATTCTGATCCGCCTGATTCGCGAACTGGAAGCGGAAACCGATCTGCGCGTGGCCTCGTTCAAGGGCGGCACCGCGCGCAACGCCTTGTCGCGCGAGGCTTTCGCCGCCGTGGCCTTTCCGGCCGCCGACGCGGCCAAGGTGGCGGCCAAGCTGGACGCCTTCCAAAGCCTGCTGCGTTTCGAACTGGCCGGCGTCGACGAAGGCGTCACCGTGGTGCAGGAGCGGATTGAGCTGGACAAGGTGCTGGCGCGCGCCGACCAAGGCGCCATCTTCGCCGCGCTGCACGCGGCGCCGCATGGCGTCAAGCGCATGAGCCAGCGCGTCGAGGGCGTGGTGGAAACCTCCAACAATCTGGGCGTGGTGGTGCTGGAGGACGGCAAGCTGTTCGCCAACCTGATGGTGCGCTCCTTGCTGGATTCCGGCACCTGGATGCTGGCGCGCGAAGTGGAAAGCCTGTTCCTGCTGGCCGGCTGCCAGGTGGACATGGAAGGCGGCTACCCGGGCTGGGCGCCTAATCCGCAATCCAAGCTGCTGGCCCTGTTCCAGCAAGTCTACGCCAGCGAGTTCGGCGGCGAGGCCCAGGTGCAGGTGATCCACGCCGGCCTGGAGTGCGGCATCCTGGGCTCCAAGTATCCGGGCATGGACATGGTGTCCTTCGGCCCCAATATCCGCGGCGCGCACGCGCCGGGCGAGCGCGTGGAAGTGGAGTCGGTGGGCAAGGCCTGGCATTTGCTGAAGGCGGTGCTGGCCGCGGTGCCCGCGCGCTAAATCGCGGTCCTCGACGGTTTGAAGCGAACACCGGCCGGCGCCAGCGCTGGCCGGTTTTGTTTTTGCCGTCCTGGTTTTGCCCTATGATCACAACTGATCACGACAGCCGCGCCGCTGTTAGTCCTTGTTCAAAGTCCGCCGCGTAGCGCGAGACGGATGGTAAAGGGGCGTTGAAAACCCGCTCATCGCTTTTTCAGCCGCAAGGCCTTGCCTCGCCCTGGTGCGCGAGATTTTGAACAGGCTCATCTTTCGCATGGAGACAAGCGATGAACGATTCCATCAAGCGATTATTGCTGACCGGCGGCCTGATCGTGTCGCTGGCCATGGGCATACGCCATGGCTTCGGCTTTTTCATGCCGCCGATGACCCAGGCCTTCGGCTGGAGCCGGGAAGCCTTCGCCTTCGCGCTGGGCCTGCAAAACCTGGTCTGGGGCCTGGCGCAGCCCTTCGCCGGCGCGCTGGCGGATAGGCACGGCTCCGGCAAGGTGTTGCTGGGCGGCGCCTTGCTTTACGTCGCCGGCCTGGCTTTGATGACGGTCTCAGGCACGCCCTTGCTGTTTTCTCTGTCGGCCGGCGTGCTGCTCGGCCTGGCTTTGTCCTGTGTCACCTACAGCGTGATTTTCGGCGTGGTGGCGCGCAGCGTGCCGCCGGCCTATCGCTCGCGGGCGATGGGCATCGTCGCGGCGGCGGGCTCTTTCGGCCAGTTCGCGATGATTCCGGTGGAGCAGGGCTTGATCGACGGCCTGGGCTGGTTGCCGGCCTTGCTGATTCTGGCCGGCTGCGCGGCCTTGATGCTGCCGCTGTCCGGCTGGCTGGCGCGCGAGGACCGGCCGGCGCAAAGCGCTGCGAGCGCGCATTTGTTGCGCAGCATGGCTGATACCTTCGCCGCCGCCTGGGCCGAGCGCGGCTTCCGCCTCTTGATGGCCGGTTATTTCGTCTGCGGCTTCCAGGTGGTGTTCATCGGCGTGCATCTGCCGGCCTATCTGCGCGACCACGGCCTGGGCGGCGGCGTCGCCAGCCTGGCGCTGGCCTTGATCGGCCTGTTCAACATCTTCGGCACCATGGCCTTTGGCGAACTGGGCAGCCGCTGGTCCAAGCCCGGCCTGCTCAGTTTCATTTACCTGGCGCGCAGCGTGGTGATCGCGGTCTTCCTTCTGCTGCCGCTCAGCGGCGTTTCGGTGGCGGTGTTCGCCGCGGTGATGGGCTTTCTGTGGCTGTCCACGGTGCCGCTGACCAATGGGGTGATCGCCGGCATGTTTGGCGTGCGTCACTTGGGCATGCTGTCCGGCGCGGTGTTTTTCTCGCATCAGGTGGGCAGCTTCCTGGGGGTGTGGCTGGGCGGGGCGCTTTACGATCTGCTCGGCAACTACGATCTGGTGTGGATGCTGGCGATAGCGCTGGGCTTGCTGGCCGCCGCCGCCAATCTGCCGGTGCGGGAAACCCCGTCGGCCAGTTTCGCCAAGGAGGATGCGTGAGAACCTGGCTGTTTTCCATCGGCGCGGTCTTGCTGCTGGCCTGGCTGACCGGGATGTATCTGCGCGCGGATTTCGTGGTGGATCTGGCCAACCGGGTGTGGACCTGCTTTGGCTAGGAAGCGGTTCAAGGTCCGCGGCGTTTCGGCGATACGGTGTTGAGAGCGTCTTTGGAATGCCGGCGCACTCCGCTTTCTCCGTCGTTTTCGCCTTGTCTCGCTCGAGCTCGCAAGATCGTAAACACGTTCTAAGCGCGGGCCGGTCTCTTGGGTTTTCTCGCGACAAAGGCTTGCGAGCCTGGCTCATCTCGCGGAAACTGAGTGTTTAGAGACGCGCTCGCGGCCAAGCCGGGCGGCGCGTCTTCACAGGATGTGTGCAATAGAGAAAGACTGGAAGCCGTGTCGGAACATTTACTTAAACAGCACCGCGACGCCATCGACAACATCGATGTGGAAATCCTCAATCTGCTGAACCAGCGCGCCACCCATGCGCGCGAAATCGGCGAGATCAAGGGCGGCGGCATCATTTATCGGCCCGAGCGCGAGGCGCAGGTGCTGCGCCGCGTCAAAGAACTGAATCCCGGCCCCTTGCCGGGCGAGTCGGTGGCGCGCTTGTTCCGCGAGGTGATGTCCGAATGCCTGGCGCTGGAAAAGCCCTTGTCCATCGCCTATCTGGGGCCGGAAGGCACGTTCAGCCAGCTGGCCACGCTCAAGCATTTCGGCCACGCGGCGCGCACCGTGGCCTGTAGCTCGATCGACGAGGCCTTCCGCCTGGTGGAGTCGCGCGGCCTGGATTACGTGGTGGCGCCGGTGGAAAACTCCACCGAAGGCGCGGTGGGCCGCACGTTGGACCTGATGGTGACCAGCCCGCTGAAGATTTGCGGCGAAGTGGTGCTGCGCATCCATCACCATTTGCTGCGCAAGGTGGAGGGCCTGGACGGCATCCGCCGCGTGTACGCCCACGCCCAGGCGCTGGCGCAGTGCCACGAGTGGCTGAACAAGAATCTGCCGGAGGCGGTGGAGCGGGTGTCGGTGGCCAGCAACGCCGAAGCGGCGCGGCTGGCGGCCGAAGACGAGGGCGCGGCGGCGATCGCCGGTCAGGCCGCGGCCGAGCGCTACGCCTTGCTGAAGCTGGCGTCCAATATCGAGGACGAGCCCAACAACACCACTCGTTTCCTGGTGCTGGGGCTGCAGGACGTGGGCGTGACCGGTCAGGACAAGACTTCGGTCGTGGTGTCCGCGCCCAACCGCCCAGGCGCGGTGCACCATCTGCTGGCGCCCATCGCCGGCAATGGCGTGTCCATGAGCAAGTTCGAGTCGCGGCCTTCGCGCGCCGGGCTGTGGGACTATGTGTTCTTCATCGATATGGAGGGGCATAGAGACGATGCCAATGTGCGCCAGGCCTTGGCCGGCCTCGCCGAGTGCACTTCCTTCGTCAAGGTATTGGGTTCTTATCCGCTCGCGGTGCTTTGAGCGCCGGAGAGGGATGCAAGCGGGCCGCGCAGCGGCCCGTTGTGTTTTTGACGCTGATGTTTCAATAGGGGAAAAATAAAAATGAAAGCCATCTGTCTGTTTTGCGGCTCCAATAAGGGCGCCAAGCCCGAATACGAAGCGGCCGCGCGCGATTTTGGCCGCACCTTGGCCGAGCAGGGCGTGACCCTGGTTTACGGCGCCGGCAAGGTCGGCCTGATGGGCGTGGCGGCGGACGCCGCGCTGGCGGCCGGCGGCAAGGTCGTCGGCGTGATTCCGGAGTTTCTCAAGGCCAAGGAAGTGGCGCATACCGGCCTGACGGAGATTCATGTCACCGAAACAATGCATCAGCGCAAGGCGCTGATGGCGGAGTTGTCCGACGGCTTCATCGCCTTGCCGGGCGGCTTCGGCACCTTCGACGAATTGTTCGAGATCCTGACCTGGGGCCAGCTGTCCTTGCACGGCAAGCCGGTGGGCCTGCTCGACGCCGCCGGCTATTACCAGCCCTTGCACCGGATGATGGAGCACGCGGTGGCCGAAGGCTTCGCCCGCCCCGGCAATATGGACCTGTTCCGCATCAGCGAGGACCTGCCCACGCTGCTGACGGAGATGCGCGCCTACCGGCCGCAAGAGGTGGCCAAGTGGCTGGACCTGGCCAAGGCCTGAGCCGGCGCTGAAACCGAGATGCGCGCAAGGGAAACGGCGGCGCTGGGCTGGCGCCGGCTGAAACGGGTGTTGACCTGGCCGCCGGCCTTGCTGGCGGCCTTGATCATCCTGTTCGAGGAATACGCCTGGGACGAGTTGTCCGCGGCGCTGGGACGCTTGGCGACCTGGCCGCCGCTGGCGGCGCTGGAGCGGCGCATCGCCGCCTTGCCGCCGTGGGCGGCCTTGGCGATGTTCGCGTTGCCGGCCGCCTTGCTGCTGCCGGTCAAGCTGGCGGCGCTGTTCCTGATCGGACGCGGCCACGCGCTGTTGGGCTTGCTGATCATTCTGCTGGCCAAGCTGGGCGGCACCGCGCTGGCGGCGCGGCTGTTTGCGCTGACCCGGCCGGCGCTGATGCGGGTGACCTGGTTCCTGCGGCTGTATAATGGCTTCGTTTACTGGCGCGGGCGCATTTTCGAACGCTTGCATGCTTCGGCGCCGTGGCGGCTGGCGCATGCGCTGGCCGGCTTTTTCCGGCGCGGCGCGCAGCGTCCGTCGTTCTGGTCGCGGCTGGGACGGCGTTTGGCCCGGCGCTGGCGGCGATGAAGGGTTTTGAACGGGGTAGCGGATGATCATCATCATGAACCGGCAGGCGCCGGAAAGCGAAGTGGCGGCCGTGGTGGCCAAGATCCGCGGGGCGGGACTCAGCGAGCATGTGTCGCGCGGCGCGGAACGCACCATCATCGGCGCGGTGGGCGACGAGCGCAGCCTGTCGCCGGAAATGTTTGAGTCCATGCCTGGCGTGGAGCGGGCGATGCGAGTGGTGCGGGAATACCGCATCGTGTCGCGGGAAACCCATCCGCAGAACAGCGTGGTGCAGGCGCGAGGCCTGGCTTTCGGCGGCGAGGCCTTGCAGGTGATCGCCGGTCCGTCGGCCGTGGAGTCGGCGTCGCAAATCGCTCAGGCCGCGACCGCGGCGCGGGCCGCCGGCTGCCGGCTGCTGCACGGCGGGGTGTTCAAGCAGCATCCCAGCCCTTACGGTTTCCAGGGCTTGGGCGTGGAGGGCATCGAGCAGTTGATCGCCGCCGGCCGCGCCGAAGGTTTGCCGGTGGTGTCCGAATTGGCCGACGTGCGCATGCTGGACGTGTTTCTGGAGCAGGGCGTGGACATCATCCAGATCGGTTCGCGCAGCATGCAGAACGTGGAGCTGTTGAAGGAAGTGGGGCGTTTGAACAAACCGGTCATCCTCAAGCGCGGCGTCGCCGCGACCTTGGGCGACTGGCTGATGGCGGCCGAATACATCGCCGCCGGCGGCAACCACAACATCGTGTTCTGCGAGCGCGGCATTCGCAGCTTCGAGCCGGCCTACCGCGCCACGTTGGACGTCAGCGCGATCCCCCTGCTCAAGCGCGAAACCCATTTGCCGGTGATCGTCGATCCCAGTCACGCCGCCGGCAAAGCCTGGCTGGTGCCCGCTCTGGCCAAGGCGGCCCTGGCCGCCGGCGCGGACGGCTTGCTGCTGGACATGCATCCGCAGCCGGAAACCGCCTTGTGCGAGGCCGATCAGGCGCTGACGCCGGACGGTTTGGCCGCCCTGATGGCGGAATTGCGGCCCTTGGCGGCGGCCTTGGGGCGTAGCCTGTAATCCGCTTTAGAAGCGCCGACGCATGAAAAAAGCCGCGATTACGCGGCTTTGCTCTTTTCGCGGAGGCGGGGCGTCACACTTTGTGGCGTTCGCACAGCGCCTGGAAGGCGCCCATATACTGATCCTGCACATAGGGCTTGAGCAGGGCCAGCACCTGCAGCACGCCGCGGTGGCCGGATTCCTCGGTGATCGGCGCCTTGGGGCGCGCGGTCTGTTCAAAGGCGAACCAGAACTTCACCACCAGCCAGATATTGATGCTGACCGGTTCGATGTCTTCCTCGTCCATTTCCAGCAGGCCCAGGCGGATGAATTCGCGAAAGTGCTCGGCCAGGATGTTTTTCAGCTCGGTGTTGACGAACTGGTGGTACTCCGACTGCATCTGAGGGTTGCGCGCCAGCATGCCCGGCAGGTCGTAGAACATGAAGCGGAACTGCCACATCGCCAGGAAGGCGGTGTCCAGGTAGTTGACCAGATCGTCCACCGTCATTTCGCGGTTTTCCGGCACCGCCAGACGCTGGTTGATGAACTCGCGGTACATCAGGAAGATCTGGTAGACGATTTCTTCCTTGTTGCGGAAGTGGTAGTACAGATTGCCCGGACTGATGCCCAGATGCGCGGCGATGTGATTGGTGGTGATGCTGCGCTCGCCCTGTTCGTTGAACAGCTTGAGGCTCTCCTGGATGATGCGGTCGTAGGTTTTGATTCTGTTTTTGCTCATGATGCGCTTGGGCTGTTCAATGACATTCGCGATGCGCCATTCTAACGCAAATTTGGAGTTCTTGCTCTAATTATTTGCGCGCGATACGCCTTCGCTTCAGGCCGGGGCGGCGTCGTTCTGCTCCGGAAAGCATTGCGCCAGAAAACTGTGCAGGATGGTTTGTTCGATACGATGCCGGTCTCGGGCCGGAATGGCGATGCGCAAGATCAACTGATAGCGTTTTTCATCCACCGGCTGCAAGGCGATGCGCGGCTCCACCGACGGAATGTCCACCAGATTGCGTTTGGCCATGTCTTCCATGTGCTGACGCGCCACTTCCAGGTGGGGCTGGCAGGATTCTTCCGCCGCCGCCATCAAGAGGCGTTCGGCGCGGATGGGCGGCACGGTGTAGGCCATGGGCACGTTGACGATGTGCATCACATAGTCGCCCATATAGTTTTCGCGGATCACCGGCGTGGACAGCAGCAGGCTGTTGGGGAAGGTCAGCGCGCGCCCGGTCATCTGGTGCGAGCTGTGATTGGGTCCGATCTCCATCACCGTGGTGGACAGCAGGCCGATGTCCACCACCCGGCCGCGCACCGCGCCCACTTCGATGTGGTCGCCCAGGCTGTAGCTGTTGGAGGTCTGGCGCACCAGGCCGCCGGACAGGCACATGATCAGTTCCTTGGTGGCCAGGATCAGCGCGGCGGCGAAGGCCAGCATCGACACCGCGATGGTTTGCAGCTCGCTGGCCCAGATCAGGCCGATGCCCGCCAGGCCGGAGATGAACAGGATGTTGCGGGTGTTCACCGACCAGCGCCGTTTCGACTCGATCGCTATGCTGTTGTTGGCCGCCAGCAGCCGGTCCATCACCAGGCGGATGATCAGCAGGGCGGCGATCAGGATCAGCGAGCGCGCTATCTCGTGCGAGTAGTTGTCGCGCAGATAGCCTATCAAGTCGAATAGGGTGGCCTTGGGCTCCATGTCGGGCGTCGGTTTCAGCTTTAGTCGTTGAGTTTGACCGCGTGTTCGCGGGTTTCGTGGAATACGATGTCCGGCCAGCGTTCCTGGGTCAGTTGCAGGTTGACGCGGTTGGGGGCCAGGTAGGCGAGGTTGCCGCCGGCGTCGGTGGCGATGTTGATCTGCAGCGCCTTGACGAATTCGTCCAGCTTTTTGCGGTCCTCGCAGCTGAACCAGCGCGCGGACCAGATGCTGGCGGATTCGAACATCGCGTCCACGCCGTATTCGGCGGCCAGGCGCGAGGCCACCACTTCAAACTGCAGCACGCCCACCGCGCCCAGAATCAGGTCGCCGCCGCTGTGCGGCTTGAATACTTGCACCGCGCCTTCCTCGCCCAGTTGCTGCAGGCCTTTTTGCAACTGTTTCAGCTTCAAAGGGTTTTTGATGCGCACGCCGCGAAACAGTTCCGGCGCGAAGAAGGGAATGCCGGTAAAGGTCAGTTCCTCGCCTTCGGAGAAGCTGTCGCCGATCTGGATATTGCCGTGGTTGGGGATGCCGATGATGTCGCCGGCAAACGCTTCTTCCACGATCTCGCGGTCGTGAGACATGAAGGTCACCACGCTGGAGGCGGCGATGTCGCGGTTCAGGCGCAGATGCTTCATCTTCATGCCGCGCTCGAACTGGCCGGAACACACGCGCAGGAAGGCGATGCGGTCGCGGTGCTTGGGATCCATATTGGCCTGGATCTTGAACACGAAGCCGGAGAACTTGCCTTCGGTGGGCGCGACATCGCGCACGGTGGCGTCCCGCAGCTGCGGCGCCGGCGCCCAGTTGATCAGCGCGTCCAGGATTTCGCGCACGCCGAAGTTGTTGATGGCGGAGCCGAAGAACACCGGCGTCAGTTCGCCGGCCAGGAACTGGTCCAGATTCCACTCGTTGGACGCGCCCTTGACCAGCTCGATCTCCATGCGCAGTTGTTCCATTTCCAGCGGGAACAGCTGGTCCAGGCGGGGATTGTCTATGCCCTTGATCACTTCCACGTCGGTGATCAGTTTTTCCGCGCCCGGTTCGAACAGGATGACTTCATCGTTCAACAGGCTGTAGACGCCGCGGAAAGCCTTGCCCATGCCGATGGGCCAGGTGATGGGCGCGCAGCGGATCTTCAGCACGTTTTCCACCTCGTCCAGCAGCTCCAGACTGTCGCGCACCTCGCGGTCGTATTTGTTCATGAAGGTGACGATGGGCGTGCTGCGCAGGCGGCAGACGTTCAGCAGCTTGATGGTCTGCTCCTCCACGCCCTTGGCCGCGTCTATCACCATCAGGGCGCTGTCCACCGCCGTCAGCACGCGGTAGGTGTCTTCGGAGAAGTCCTGGTGGCCTGGGGTGTCCAGCAGGTTGACGGTGTGGTCGCGGTATTCGAACTGCATCACCGAGGAGGCCACCGAGATGCCGCGCTGCTTTTCGATCTCCATCCAGTCGGAGGTGGCGAACTTGCCGCCTTTCTTGCCCTTGACGGTGCCGGCCATCTGGATGGCGCCGGAGAACAGCAGCAGCTTTTCGGTCAGCGTGGTCTTACCGGCGTCAGGGTGGGAAATGATGGCGAAGGTGCGGCGGTGGGACACTTCTTCGGCGATGCGGGCGAGTTCGGCGGACATGGGGATGCTTGTATTGGAATTCGATAAAGCCGGCTATTTTACCGGACTTGCCTTAAGGTGGAAGTTTTATGTTAATATTGAGAATGATTATCATTAATATAACAAAACCGTGATGCCTGGCTGCTACCTTTTCTCGTCTTGCCCCGATTCCATTTCCCCCGCTCAAAATCCGCCGCGTTTCCGCCCCAAGGCGCTCGTGCTCAGCCTGGCTTGCCTGGCCGCGCCCGGCGTCTGGGCCGCCGAGGCGCCGGCGCGCCTGGACACCGTCCACGTCACCGCCGACGGCCTGCAGGCGCGGGTGGGCAGCAATAAGCTGGACCGCGAAGAAATCGAGCGGCCGCAAGCCCGTTCGCTGGCCGAAGTGCTGGACGCTCTGCCCGGCGTCAACGCCGGCGGTTCGCAGCGCCCCGGGGGCCAGACCATCAATGTCTGGGGCTTCGAGTCGGTCGAGCATGTGCAAGTGTCCCTGGACGGCGCGCCGCAAGGCTTCGACAAATACCAGCAGGGGACGTCTTTCATCGATCCGGAATTATTGGGCTCGGTGGAAGTGATGAAGGGGGGGCATTCTCCGTTTTACGGCAACGGCGCGTTTGGCGCCGTGGTCAAGGCGGAAACCAAGACCGTGGCGGAGTTGCTGCAGCCGGGCAAATCTGTGGGCGGCTTCGCCAAGCTGATGTATCAGGACAACGGCAATCAGTTCGGCCAGTCGCTGGCCGCCTACGCCGGCGGTCCGGGCAGCAAGGCCGACATCCTGGCCTATGTGACGCGCTCGCGCGCCGGGGACGGCAAGAAGGGCGACGGCTCCAGCACGATGTTTTCCGGCAACGATCTGGAGGGCGGCATGCTGAAACTGGCTTGGCGTCCGGCGCCCGGCCACAGGCTGCGCCTGGGCTGGGTGAGCCAGGAGGAGGAGCGGCGCACGCCGTGGGCGGCCAAGCGCGGCGATATTCCCGCGCCAAGTGCGGCCGATATCAAGAAGTACGGCTGGGAAGGCGCTTGGTTGCGTCAGAGCGTGTGGCGCGAACAGCAAAACGAGACGGTGAGCGCGGACTGGACTTTTGTCAGCGATTCGCCGTGGCTGGATCTGCAGCTGAGTTACGCCCAGTCGCGGCGTTACCAGCACGATACCCGGCCGCCGACGGCCAGCATCTACGCTTTTTCCTCCTTGTTCGGGAACGAGAGCTGGGTGACTCAGCGCGACCGGCGTCTGGAGCTGCGCAATACCGCCCGCTTTGGTTCCGGCTGGGCGCGTCAGGAAGTCACCATGGGCGTCAGTTGGGCGCACAAAACGCTGGACGCCTTGTTCTATCGCCCGGACAAGGTGAAGGATCCGGCTTACAACTACGGCTATTTGAATCCGCGCTACCAGCCACCGGGCGAAGAAACCGTGCGATCCGCCTACTGGGTGCATCAATGGCAGCCCTTGGACAGCCTGACGCTGACCCCGTCGCTGCGCTACGACCATGTGTGGATACAGGGGCGGGAAAATCTGGCTTCCGCGTATAACGATCCGGCCAAGGGGCATGATTACAGCGGTCTGGCTTATTCCGGTTGGTCGCCGCGGCTGGGCGCGCGTTGGAACTTCCGCCCGGGCTGGACGCTGGATGCGGGCTATACCCGCACCTGGCGGGCGCCGTCGGTGGACGAAATGTACGATACCCAGACTTTGGGCAGCACGACGGCAAGCAGCCGCCAGCTGCGGCCGGAAACGCTGAACGCGGTCAAGCTGGGCCTGGAGTACGAGCGCGGCAATGTGTTGACGTCCGGGGACAATCTGTCGGCGGCGGTGACCTGGTATCGCCAAACCGTCAAAAACGACATCGCGCAGCGCCTGGGGCCAAACCGGGGAGACGCGCCGGGCGCGCCCTTGCCGCCGGTGATCGGTTTCTATCGCAATATGCCCGGCTACGTGATCCAGGGCTTCGAATTGGAAGGGCGTTATCAGGCCG
Source organism: Chromobacterium sp. HL1 (assembly GCF_057418835.1). Lineage (NCBI taxonomy): Bacteria > Pseudomonadati > Pseudomonadota > Betaproteobacteria > Neisseriales > Chromobacteriaceae > Chromobacterium > Chromobacterium sp. HL1. Next base: position 2,464,217 of record NZ_CP162399.1, on the reverse strand, counting down.
GAGGCTGGTTCGGCAGCCTGTCCCTGTCATCCACCAAGGGCGAGCGCAACCATAGCCTGATGGACCCATGGGGCAAGGACGAGCCCATCACCAATATTCCGCCGCGCAAGGCGGTGGCCAATCTCGGCTATCGCTGGAACAAGATCGGCCTGTCCCTGAGCGGGCAGGGCAAGTTCGTGCGCAAGCAGGACCGTGTCTTGGTCGACTCGCCCTACGCCTATCCGGCGCAGCACGGCTATTCGCTGTTCGGCCTGTCTCTGGGCTGGCAGCCCAAGGGCAGTCTCAAGGGCTTTGAGGCGCGCTTGGCGGTGGACAATCTGTTCAATGTCCAATACGAGCCCTATCTGACCGAGGGCGCCGAGGGCATGGGACGCGCAATCCGCACCAGCGTGTCCTGGCGTTTCTAAGGCCGGGAAAAAGCTTGAGTCCGATTTAAGACCAGGAGGGGCCGCGCGCCCCTCCTTGCGTTACAATGGCGCTCCGAATCCCTAGCAAAGGAGCGTCTTCGTGTTTACCGGTATCGTCCAAGGGGTGGCGGAAGTGATCGCCATCACGGAGAAGCAGGACTTCCGCACTCATACGCTGCGCTTGCCCGACGCGCTGTTGCCCGGTCTGGAACTGGGCGCCTCGGTGGCCCACAACGGCTGCTGCCTTACCGTCACCGCCATCAACGGCGATCAAGTTTCCTTCGACCTGATGCGCGAAACCCTGCGCGTCACCAATCTTGGCCTGCTTCAAGCGGGCGATCTGGTCAATATCGAGCGCGCCGCGCGTTTCGGCGATGAAATCGGCGGCCACGCGATGTCCGGCCATATCTTGTGCCTGGCCAAGGTGTCCCGAGTGATCGATCTGCCCAATAATCGCACCGTTTGGTTCGAATTGCCGGCGGAACACATCAAATACGTGTTCGCCAAGGGCTATATCGGTATTGACGGCATCAGCCTGACCATAGGCGAGGTGACGGACAACCGTTTCTGCGTGCATCTGATTCCGGAAACCCTGGAGCGCACCATCATCAAGTCGCGCAAAGTGGGCGATCTGATCAATATCGAAGTGGACCCGCAAACCCAGGCCATCGTGGAAACGGTGGAGCGGGTGCTGGCCCAGCGCGGAGCCGCTGAGTGAACAGAGCCGGCCGGCGCGTGCTGGCCTCCTGGAGCGGCGGCAAGGACTCTTGCCTGGCCTTGTGGCGCGCGGTGAGCGCCGGCGCCAGCCCGCAGGCCTTGCTGACCATGATGGACGAGGATGGCCGGCGCTCGCGCTCGCATGGGGTGCGTCCGGAAGTGCTGGCGCTGCAAGCCGCGGCGCTGGGCCTGCCCTTGCGGGTGGGCCGCGCGAGCTGGGACGGTTATGAGGCCGAGTTCATCGCCCGGCTGGAGGAGGCGCGCGCCGACGGCTGCGAGGCCGCGGTGTTCGGCGACATCGATCTGGACGCCCGTCGCGAGTGGGAGGAGAAGGTTTGCGCCGCCGCCGGCCTGCAAGCTTGGCTGCCGCTGTGGCAGCAGCCGCGCGCCGAGCTGGTGCGCGAATTCATCGACGCGGGCTTCCAAGCCCGCATCGTGGTGGTGAACACCCGGCTGGCGAGCGAAGAGTGGCTGGGTCGCGAGTTGAGCCGCGAGGTGGTGGACCGGATGTTGGCGGAAGGTTTGGACCCTTGCGCCGAGGCCGGCGAGTTTCACACATTGGCGACGGACGGGCCCTTGTTCGCGCGGCCCTTGCGTTTGCGCGACGGCGACATCCATCGCCATGGAGATTATGTCAGCCTGGACCTGTTGCCCGGCTGAGAAGCGGTTCAAAGTCTGTTGCGCTTCGCGAGGGCGCGGCACGGCGAGTAGCGCTGCAGAATGCCGATGCGCCGTATGCGCTCTTCAGTTGTTTTCGCCTTGGCCCGCGAGACTTTGAACAGGTACTGATAACGAATTCAGGCGGGCGGCGGCCCGCGCCAAAAACAAGTGCTTACGAAGGAAGACGGTATGACTATTTCCCCGATTCAGGACGTTATCGCCGACATCAAGGCCGGCAAGATGGTGGTGCTGGTGGACGCCGAAGACCGCGAGAACGAAGGCGATCTGGTGATGGCGGCAGAGTTCGTCACCCCGGAGGCGATCAACTTTATGGCCAAGCACGGCCGCGGGCTGATCTGTCTGACCTTGACCGAGGAGCGTTGCCAGCAATTGAACCTGCCGCTGATGGTCAGCAATAACGGCACTCCGTACAGCACCAACTTCACCGTGTCCATCGAAGCTGCCGAAGGCGTGACCACCGGCATTTCCGCCGCGGACCGCGCTCGCACCGTGCAGGCCGCGGTGGCGCGGCTGGCCAAGCCGGCGGACCTGGTGCAGCCGGGCCACATCTTCCCGCTGAAAGCGCAAAAAGGCGGCGTGCTGATCCGCGCCGGCCACACCGAGGCCGGTTGCGATCTGGCGATGCTGGCCGGCCTGGAGCCGGCCGGCGTGATCTGCGAAATCATGAATGACGACGGCACCATGGCGCGCTTGCCGGAGCTGGTGGAGTTCGCCGGCGAGCACGGTTTGAAGGTGGGCACCATCGCCGACCTGATCCAGTACCGCAGCCGCACCGAATCGCTGGTGGAAAAAGTGGGCCAGCGGCCGGTGGATACGCCGTTCGGCGCATTCGAGCTGCACGTGTTCCGCGACATCACCACCCGCGCCACCCATCTGGCCCTGGTCAAGGGCGAGATCCAGGCGCAGCGCGAAACCCTGGTGCGCGTGCACGAGCCCTTGTCGGTGATCGACGTGCTGGCGCCCTTGTGCAGTCAGCACTCCTGGACTGTGCCCAATGCCTTGGAAATGATCGAGGAGGCCGGTCACGGCGTGGTGGTGCTCTTGTATCGCGACGAAACCGGCGAGGCGCTGGCGCAGCGCGCGCTGGGCCAGGAGCAGCAGAAGCAGCGTTGGGACAGCAAGACCTTCGGCATCGGCGCGCAAATGCTCAAGGCGCTGGGCGTGGGCAAGATGAAGCTGATGACCGCTCCGGTCAGCCTGCCGTCTATGACCGGCTTCGATCTGGAAGTGACCGGCTTTTGCCAGCCGAGCGCCTTCCACGTGGATGAAGAATGAGCGGCTGCGCAATGGCTAAGGCCCGGGGATTGAGGTAGAATCTCCGGTTTTCCGTAGTGATTCCGCCGCGAGGAACAAGATGCTTCAAGCTATCCAGCGTATAGAACCCGATCTGACGGGCAAGGGCCTGAAAATCGGCGTTGTGATGTCGCGTTTCAACACCCCGGTTTGCGAAGGCTTGCGCGACGCCTGCTTGGGCGAGTTGGCCCGGCTGGGCGTGGCCGCCGAGGACGTGACCCTGGCCACGGTGCCGGGCGCGCTGGAAGCGCCGCTGGTGTTGCAGACCATGGCCAAGAGCGGCCGCTTCGACGCGCTGGTGGCGCTGGGAGCGGTGATCCGCGGCGAAACCTACCATTTCGAACTGGTGTCGAACGAATCCGGCGCGGGCGTGACCCGCGTCGGCCTGGACTTCGACATCCCGATCGCCAACGCGATTCTGACCACCGAAACCGACGAGCAGGCCGAAGTGCGCATGGAAGTCAAAGGCCGCGAGGCCGCTGCCGTGGCGGTGGAGATGGCGAATCTGCGCAAGCGCATCCAGCGCGGCTGATCGGCTCCCGCCAAGATACCGGAGCCGGGCGTGCCCGGCTCACCGCTCTTTACAAGGAACCTCTATGAAAACCGCTCGCCGCCGCGCCCGCGAATTTGCCATCCAAGGCATTTACGAATGGGAGCTGAACCCGGATCGTCCGGCCTCCCTGATCGAAAAGCATCTGCGCGAGAATGAATACTTCGCCAAGGCCGATGAAGCCCTGTTCCGCGAAATCCTGTACGGCGTGCTGAAAGACGTGGGCGCGCTGTCCAAGCAGATCGGCCACTATTACGAACGCGCCGAAGACGAAGTCAGCCCGGTGGAGCGCGCCGTGCTGTTGATGGCCGCGCTGGAACTGACCCAGCATCCGGAAACCCCGTATCCGGTGATCATCAACGAAGCCATTGAAATCACCAAGACCTTCGGCGGCACCGACGGTCATAAGTTCGTCAACGGCGTGCTGGACAAGCTGGCCGCCGAAGTGCGCGCCGACGAAGTGGCGTCGCAGAAGGCGCGTCGTCAGAACTAAGGCCTTGTCGCCGGCGCCGTCAGACCAGAACACACCCGCTGCCGCGGGTGTTTTCATATCGGCCGGGCAGAAAGATCGTGATGAATGAATTTGAATTGATCCGCCGTTATTTCACGCGGCCGGCCGGCGGCGCGGTCCTGGGCGTCGGCGACGACGCCGCCATCCTGCGGCCGACGCCGGGCTGCGATCTGCATGTCTCGGTGGACATGCTGGTGGAAGGGCGGCATTTCTTCGCCGACGTCGCGCCGGAGGCCTTGGGCCATAAGACGCTGGCGGTGAACTTGTCCGATATGGCGGCAATGGGCGCCGCGCCGCGCTGGGTGGTGCTGTCGCTGGCCTTGCCGGCGATGGACGAGGCCTGGGCCGCCGGGTTTTCCCAAGGATTCTTCGCATTGGCGGAGCGTTACGGCGTTGACGTGATAGGCGGCGACACCACGCGCGGCCCCTTGACGCTGTCGGTGACCGTGGGCGGGGAGACGCCGGGCGGTCAGGCGCTGCGCCGCGCCGCCGCCCGCGCGGGCGACGATGTCTGGGTCAGCGGCGAGCTGGGTCTGGGCGCGATGGCGGTGCGCAGTCGGCTGGGCAAGCTCGCGCCCTTGCCGGACGGTTTGCGCGAGGCGGCCTGGCGCAAGCTGGAATACCCGGAGCCGCGCATTGCCCTGGGGCGGGCTTTGCTGCCCTTGGCGCACGCCGCCGCCGACGTGTCCGATGGTCTGCTGTCGGATCTCGGCCATATCGCCGCCGCCTCCCGGGTGGGCGCGGAAGTCTGGGCCGAGGCCTTGCCGTCCCACCCGCTGGCGGAGGCCGCGCGCGGGCAATGGCTGGATTGCCTGGCCGCGGGCGGCGACGATTACGAACTGGTATTCACCGCGCCGGCCGAGCGCCGGGCGCAAATCGAGGCCTGCGCCGCGACGGAGGGCTGCCGTCTCAGCCGCATCGGCCGCATCGTTGCCGGCCAGGGCGTCAGCCTGCTGGACGGCGAGGGCAACATCATTCAACTGGAAAGCACCGGCTATGACCATTTCAAATGAGACCGAAACCCTGAAACTGCAGCCGGACTGGCGCTTCGTCCTGAGCCATCCCGCCCATTTCCTGGCCTTTGGCTTCGGCAGCGGCCTGGTGCGCAAGGCGCCCGGCACCTGGGGCACGGTGGCCGCCTATCCCTTGTTCTTTGTGCTGAACGCGCTGGGGGTGCAGGGACTGGCGCTGGCGGCGCTGTGCCTGCCGCTGTTCATCGCCGGGATCTGGATCTGCGGCTACAGCGGCCGGGCGCTGGGCGTGCACGATTACGGCGGCATCGTCTGGGACGAGATCGTCGCCATGTTGCTGGTGCTGGCCTTCGCGCCGGCCACGCCCTTGGCCTGGTTGCTGGCCTTTGTCTTGTTCCGCTTTTTCGACATTCTCAAGCCCTGGCCTATCCGCTGGCTGGACCGTCATGTGGGCGGCGGTTTCGGCGTGATGGTGGACGATTTGCTGGCGGCCTTGTTCGCGCTGGCGGTGCAGTGGGGCATTTGGCGTCTGCTGTAAGAACGGGTTCAGGGTCCGCTGCGTTCGCCGGGCGGGTCTGGCCGGTTTCAAGTCAAACGCGTAGTATGCGGGGCTTTTTGATGTCCTTGTTCTAAGGCTCCGCGGCGAAGCGGCCTGAGCGGGCGAGAATGGACTTGGGAGGATTGGGCATGCGTTGGGATGGGAACCGGGAAAGCGATAATGTGGAAGACCGCCGCGGCGAACGCGGCGGGGGCGGCGGCGGGGCGTTCGGCATCGGCGCGGTCTTGATCGGCCTGGTGGCCTGGCTGGTGTTCGACGTCAATCCGATAACGGTGATCAATCTGATCAGCGAGATGGAGCCGGCGGCCGAACAGCAGGCGCCAGCCAGGGCCAGCGCGGCGGACGACCGCGACGCCAAGTTCATCCGCGTGATGCTGGCGGATACCGAGGATGTGTGGCAGCCCTTGTTCGAAGCTCAGGGCCAGCGTTACCGGCCGCCCAAGCTGGTGATGTTCAGCGGGGCGACGCCCACGGCCTGCGGTCGAGGCGACGCGGCCATCGGTCCGTTCTACTGTCCCGGGGACGAGAAAATCTACATCGACTTATCATTTTTCCAGACACTGGGCCGTGAATTGGGCGCGCCGGGCGAGTTTGCCCAAGCTTATGTAATTGCGCATGAAGTCGGACATCATGTCCAGCATCAGCTTGGCATTTCCGCGAAGGTGGACGAAGAGATGGCGCGCAGCGACGAGCGGCGCGCCAACGCTTTGTCGGTGCGTCAGGAGCTGCAGGCGGACTGCCTGGCAGGGGTGTGGGGACGTCATGCGGACCAGGCGAGACGAATTCTGGAGCAGGGCGATCTGGAGACGGCGCTGAACGCCGCGGCCAGGATAGGCGACGACGCCTTACAGCGTTCGGCCGGCCGCGAAGTGGTGCCGGACTCCTTCACTCACGGCAGCGGCGAGCAGCGGGTGCGCTGGTTCCGCCGCGGCTTCGACAGCGGCGACATGGCGCAGTGCGATACCTTCCGCGCGCGGCGGCTGTAACAGCGGCTCAGTGGGGAAATGAAAAATGGGGCCAACGGCCCCATTTTTCATGCTTGTCGCGGAGCTAGCGCACCACCACGGTGCAGGTGGTGCCAGCCACCAGCAGCTGCCCGGCCGGCAGCGCGTCCAGCTCGATGCGCACCGGCACCCGCTGCGCCAGTCGCACCCAGTTGAAAGTGGGATTGACGTCAGCCAGCAGTTCGCGGCCGGTGCCGGCGTCGCGGTCGGTGATGCCGCGGGCGATGCTGGCGACGCGGCCGCTCAGGGTCGGGCCGCCGCTGAGCAGGGTGATCTCCACCTTGGCGCCGGGTTTGAGCATCGGCAGCTTGGTTTCCTCGAAATAGCCTTCCACGCGATAGGAGTTGCGGTCTATCAGCGCCAGCTTGGGCGCGCCGACGGCGGCGAAGTCGCCGGCATGGACATTGAGATTGGTCACATAGCCGTCCACCGGGGCGCGCATCACGGTGCGTTCCAGATTGAGCCGGGCCAGATCGCGCGCCGCCAGCGCCGCCTGGTATTGGGAGCCGGCCGCGGCGGCGGCGAAGGCCGCGGTTTCGCGGTTTTCGGCGGACACCACGGCGCTGTCCAGGCCGTCGCGACGCGCCGCCTCCTTGCCGCGGCGGTTTTTCTCGGTGCGCTGCCCCTCCAGCGCGGCCTCGGCCTGGGTCAGCGCCGCCGCGTAGCGGCTGCGGTCGACGACGAAGAGCACGTCGCCCTTGCGCACCGGCTGGTTGTCCTTGACCGCTACCTGGGTCACCAGGCCGGCCACGTCGGCGGAGAGCGTGATCACGTCGGCGCGCACGCGCCCGTCGCGGGTCCACGGCGAGTGCATGTAGTGGTCCCACAGCGCCTTGCCCAGCCAGACGGCGAGCGCCAGCAGTAGCAAGGTGATCAGGTAGCGGATGAGAGTGTTGATTCGCATATTGATTATCCGGAAGGGTGTTCGGGGTGGGCCGGAGGCGTATTCAGTACAGCAGCAGAGCCAGGCCGCTGAACACGCAGATCAGCAGGCTGAGGCGGAATAAGGCCGGGTGCCAGACCCGGCGGTAAAGACCGGCCCGGCCCAGCAGCCAGTCCAGCCCGGCCTGGCACAGCAGGCTGAACAGGAACAACGGCAGCAGGGTGGGGATCAGGATGCCGAATACGGCGATTTCACGAGTCATGCTCAGTTCCTTGCGCAGCGGTTGCGGCGGCTTCGGCCACGTCCAGCAATGAGGTGTGGATCAGGTGCAGATCGGTCAGCGCCCGCTGGATGCGTGCGGCGCGTTCGGGTTCCGCCAGCGCCAGATGGGCGCGCAGCGCCGGCCCGGCCGCACGCATGGTGGCGATGGCCTGTTGCAGCCGTTCCGGCGACGGCGCGGCGAAATAGCGTTCCAGCTGTGCCACCGTGTGTTCCAGATCGGCGCGCAACTGCGGCGACGGCGATTCCGCGGTCAGCGCGCGCAGATTGATCACCGCCAGGCCCAGCTCCAGCAAGGTGATGGCCTGGGCGGTGATCGCCTGTTTCAGTTCGGCCTGGGCCGGGCTCAGCGTGTTCAGCAGATTGAGCAGGTCGCGGATGCGGTTCTCGTAGCGCTGCTTCAAGTGGGGCAGCTTGGCGTCGCAGGCGCGGCGCGCTTCCCGCCACAAGGCGGCGGCGATGTGGCGCGGCGAACCCATGGTGTGCTCGGGCAGCACCAGCTGGAAGAAGGCCGCCGCCAGCGCCAGCCCGAGGATGCGGGCGATGCCGTTGTTGAGAAAGGCCACGATGTCGTAATTCATCGGGTTTTGCGGATTGACGGCGCTGGCCAGCACGATGGTCATGCCGGCGCCGACGCCGGCGTATTTGGGCAGGCATTTCAGATAGCTGCCCAGCGCCAGGAAGGGCAGCAGGCCCAGCATCAGTATCGGGAAGCCGTTGCCCTCGCTCAGCAGCCAGAACAGGCTGACATAGGCCAGCGGCGTGCCCAGCGCGAAGCCGGTCAGGAATTGTTTGACCATCAGCACCGGCCGCGGCGAGGAGGCGGCGAGACCGCAGAGCACGGTGGCCAGCAGCACCGCCTCCAGCGCGCTGGGCCAGGCCAGCCAATACCAGGCGACGGACAGGGTGCCCAGGGTCAGCGCCGCGCGCACGCCGCCGGCGACGGCCACCGGCAGCGGCGTGCCCGGCACATAGGCGGCCAGCGCGTCGATCTGCTGCGGCGTCTTGCTGGCGAAGCCGTGGTAGACGCCGACGAAGGCGTGCATTTCCTCGATGAAGCGGCTCAGTAGCTCGGTGGCGGTGTCGAAGTCTATCCGCCAGTGCTCGGCCCGCTCGCCGCCCGGCAGCAGCGCGCGGGCGGCGTCTATGCGGCGCGGCCAGCCGGCGCGGAGCCGGCCCAGCTGCGCCTCGGTGTCCCGGGCTTCCGCGGCGTTGCGCGCCGGGCCGTCGACGCCGCTGAGCACGGCGGCCACCTCGGAGAACAGCGGCAGCAGCAGGCTGGGCAGCGGGGAGTCCGCGTCGCGGCGCAGCCGCTCCATTTGCCGGTGCAGGGTGTGGAAGGTGGTCAGCGCGGCCATGAAGGTGGCGTTGAAGGCGTGCAGCTGATTGCTGCGCGAACGCACGTGTCCGGCTTCGAAAAAGGCGGTGGCGCGGCCGGCCTCCAGCGCGGCGATGTCGGCGGCGAACTTGAGCTGGGCCTGCTCAAGGTCGCTGGCGTGCAGCTTCTGCGCCAGCGCGTCCTGGCACAGCAGGATGAAGCGCAGATAGCGGCCGCGCACATTGCTGACCACCAGCTCCGCCTGGTAGCGCGGAAACACGATGTCGTAGACCACCGCGCTGCAGATCAGGCCCAGCGAGATTTCCGAGACCCGGGTCACCGCCAGGTCGAACACCGTCAGCGGGCGGCCGATGGCCGGCAGCGCGATGATGCAGGCGGTGTAGCCGGCCAGCACGAAACCGTAGGAGCGCGAGTTGCGGTACAAGGTGGCGCAGCCGGCGCACAGGCCTATCCAGAGCGACAGCGCCGCCAGCAGCAAGACCGGCTGCGAGGCCAGCATGCCGACCAGGATCAAGGCCGCCGCGCAGCCGGCCAGCGTGCCCAAGAGCCGGTAAAAGCCTTTTTCCAGCACCAGGCCGCTTTGCGGCGAACCGACGATGAGCACGGTGATCAGCGCGGTGCCCGGCGAATCGAAGCCCAGGCGGAAGGCCAGCCACAGCGCGGCGAAGCAGGCCAGCAGCGTCTTGAGGATGAAGATCCAGCGCTCGCCCTCCTGCCGCAGCCAGTCCTGTCCGGCGCCGCGCAGCGCCCGGCCCAGCCAGCGGCGCCGGGCGGCGAGGCTAGTCGTGCTCATCGTTGGGCGCCGCCTGGTTCAAATTGCTGAGCTGGCGCAGGTAGAACTGTTCCTGCTGCTGCATTTCCTCGGCGCTGAAGCCGGCGAAGGTATTGCCCAGATTGCCCCAGACATCGGGCAGCAGCTTGCGGATGCGTTCGCGGCCGGCGTCGCTGAGGGTGACGGCGACCGCGCGGCGATCGTCGCTCAGGCCGCCGCGATGGATCAGGCCCTGCTTTTCCAGGTCGTTGCAGATGCGGGTCATATTGGCCGGTTTTTGCGAGCAGGTTTCCGCCAGAGAGCCGGGCGTCGTCGTCTCTTGCTCGGAGCCGTAGAGCACCGCCAGCACCAGATAGCTGCTCTCGGTCAGCCCGTGTTTGCGCAGGGCGGCGTTGGTCAGGTCCTGAAGGCGTTTTTGCACATGGTAGTTCAGCCGCGTCAAGGTCAGCAGCGCCAGCGGAAATTCCGGAATTCTGGTCTTGACGCGGAGCAGGCGTTTGCGGGTTTCTTCGAAGTGGCTCATGGGCTTTCTCCGCCGACGATGGGATTGGGGGATTCGACGCCGCCGCCCAGCGCGGCCATCAGCGCGGCGTAGCTGTCCAGGCGCTGGGCTTGGGCCTGAGCGCGCTTTTGCCGGGCGGACAGCTCGTTCAGCCGCAGCTGGCGCACCGCGCTCTGATCGCTGAGGCCGGCGCGGTAAGCCTGTTCGGCCAGCGCCCGTTCGCGGCTGGCGGCGTCCAGCGCCTGTTCGGCCTGCCGGCTTTGCTGGTCCGCGGAGCGGGCGCGGACGATGGCGCTGGCGGTTTCGCTCAGGGCGTTGATCAAGGCGGCGTTGTAGCTTTCCACCGCCTGATCGTAGGCGGCGGTTTGGGCGCGCAGCTGGCCGCGCAGGCGGCCACCTTCGAATATCGGCAGGCTGATCGCCGGGGCGAAGCCGCGCAGAACGGAGGCCGGGGACAGCAAGTCGGCGAAGCCTATCGCCTGATAGCCGGCGAAGGCGCTGAGATTGATATTGGGATAGAAGGCGGCGCGGGCGACCTTGATGCGCGCGGCCTCGGCCTCCACCCGCCAGCGTTGCGCGCTCAGGTCCGGCCGCCGGCCCAGCAATTGGGCCGGCACCGCGGCGAGCGGGTCCAGCGCCTGGTCCAGACGCAGCGCGGGGCGCGTCGGCCGGTTTCCAGCGTCGGGCGCTTGCCCGCTGAGCGCGGCCAGCTGATTGCCCAGGGTGGCGATGCGTTCGTCGATTTGAGCCAGCTGGACGCGGCCGGCCGGCAGCCTGCCGCGCTGCTGTTCCACCTCCGGCTGGGCGGCCAGCCCGGCGGCCTTGCGGCGCAGGCTGAGGTCCAGCAGCGCCTGCTGCTGTTCCAGCTCCGCCGCCGCCAGATCTCGCTGCTGATATTGCTCGGCCAGCTGCAGATAGCCGCGGATGATGGCGCTCTCCAGGTTCAGCGCGCTCAGCCGGGCGTCGGCCGCGGCCATCTGGGCGTCGCTCAGCGAGGCGGACAGCGCCTGGCGTTCGCGCCCCCAGGCGTCCAGATCGTAGCTGAGGTTGACGGCGGCGCGTGTCTGCCAGTCGTAGTTGCCGTGACCCGCCGGCGCCACCAGGTTTTTCTCCGCGTGCAGCTGCCGGGTGCTTTGCCATTGCGCGTTGATTTGCGGCTGGGAGGCGGCGGCGCTGACCTCGCTCAGCGCCTGAGCCTGGCGCAGCCGCGCCTCGGCGCCGCGCAGGCCGGGGTTGTCCTGCAAGGCCTGGCGGATCAGCCGCTCCAGTTGGGGATCCCGCCATTGCCGCCACCAGGCCGCCGCGGGCATGCCGGCCCAGGGCGCGTTCACGGCGGGCGGCGTTTTGAGCTGGGACTGCGGTTTGACGGCGTCCATTTGGGCGCAGGCGCTGAGCAGGAGCGCGCCGGCAAGGGCGAGGGTGGCGGAAAACGGCTTCATCTGTCTATCCATGTTTTACATCTGTGTATATTTTATTTGTAGATATTACATTTGTAAAATATAAAATCGATGCGGTATCGCGAAGCGGTCAAGTCATGCTCCTGGCCGGGCCGCTTGCGACTGACGCAAATCAAGCATATGTCATTAATCATGGTCAGCTGATTAATGACGGGTGTATTATTTGGGTTTGCTTAATAAAACCAGCGAATAAACCGGACCGCCGCGGCATGCCTGCGACCCGGTTTGCCGCCTCGTCAGCGATTTTTGGAGACATCATGCAAGCGGGCCTTTCCTTGAAGCAGCGTTTGTTGTTATTGATTTTTAGCGTGATCGCGTTGACTTGTCTGCTGGGCGGCCTGGTGCTGCGCAGCATGCATCAGCAAATGATGGCGGACCGGCAGGATCTGATCCGCGGCCAGGTGGAGAACGCCTTGAGCCTGGTGGCCAATTACGAGGAGCGGGCGGCGGCCGGCGCCATGCCGGAGGCGGAGGCGCAGCGCCAGGCGCTGCTGGCGCTGACCCGGCTGCGTTTCGCCGGCAAGGAGTATTTTTTCACCCTGGACAAGGGGCTGGTCTGGCTGGCGCACGGGGTCAACCCCAAGCTGGTGGGCAAGGATATGCACGCGGTCAAGGATTCCAGCGGCAGCAGCCTGGGCGACAAGTTCGACCAGACCCTGAGGCAGGGGCAGGGCAAGGGCTTCGCGGAATTCGTCTGGGACAAGCCCGGCTCGGCGGAGCCGCAGCCCAAGCTGGCGTATTTGCAGTCCAGCCCGCGCTGGGGCTGGGTGGTGGGCACCGGCCTGTATATGGACGACGTCTGGGCGGCCTTGCGTGTGCAATTGCTGGGCGTGGCGGTCCAGGTGCTGCTGATCGCCGCGGTGTGCGGCGGCCTGGGCTGGTGGCTGTTCCGCAGCGTGATGCGGCAATTGGGCGCGGAGCCGGCGCAGACCGCGGCCGTGGTGCGGGAAATCGCCGGCGGGCGGCTGGATGTGCCGGTGCCGGTGCGGGCGGGCGACGCGGACAGCCTGATGGCCAATATCGCCCATATGCAGCAGGCTTTGCGGCAGATGGTGGCCGACATCGTGGCCAGCGCCGGCGAACTGGGGCGGCTGAGCGAGGAGGTGGTGACCGGCGCGCAGGCGGTGGCGGACAACTCCCAGCAGCAAAGCGAGAGCGCCACTTCGATGGCGGCGTCGATCGAAGAGCTGACGGTGAGCATCAACCACATCTCCCAATACGCGCAGGACGCGCGCCAGGTGTCGCAGCAGTCCGGCAGCTTGTCGGACGAGGGCGGCGAAGTGATCGCCAAGGCCGTGGCGGAGATGAAGGGCATCAGCGAGACGGTGGACCTCACCGCCGGGGCGATCTCGGCGCTGGCGGACAAGACCGCCACCATCTCCAGCATCATGCAGGTGATCAAGGACATTGCCGATCAGACCAATCTCCTGGCCCTGAACGCGGCGATCGAGGCGGCGCGCGCCGGCGAAACCGGCCGCGGTTTCGCGGTGGTGGCGGACGAGGTGCGCAAACTGTCCGAACGCACCGCGCAGGCCACCGAGGAGATCGCCGGCATGATAGACGAGATCCAGCTCAGTTCCGATCAGTCGCGCGCCAATATGAGCCAGACCGTGGAGCGGGTGCGCGCCGGGCTGGCGCTGGCCGAGCAGGGCGGGGAGATGATTCAGCAGATACGCGGCAGCGCCGGCCAGGTGGTGCAAGTGGTGCGCGATATCTCCCATGCGCTGCAGGAGCAAGGTGTGGCCAGCCAGGACATCGCCCGCCACGTGGAGCAGATCGCCCAGGTGGCCGCCGGCAACGCCGCCGCCGCCACCCAGGCGTCCAGCGGCATTCAGAGCATGGACGAGGTGACCGGCGGCCTGCGGCAGACGGTGGCCGGATTCCAGGTGTAGCGCGGTAGACGGCGCGCGGCAGGCAGGCGAACAGATTCTTACGGGAAGTTTGTGTCTTGGCGATAGGGTTAAGAGCGGTTTGCCGCTACAATACCGCCTCGTTGAATAGACACCAACCCGTACTGGAATTCAAGATGTTGCGCATTACCGAATTGAAACTGCCGCTGGAACACGCTCCGGAAGAACTGAACGCCGCGATCGCGGCTTATCTGGGCGTGCCGGAGCAGGACATCCGCCAGGTCGTCGTCTTCAAGCGCAGCTACGACGCGCGCAAGGGCATGATGAACCTGGCCTACATCGTCGACATCGACGTGGCCAACGAAGCCCGTCTGCTGGCCCGCTTCAAGGCCGACAAGCACGTGATGCCGACGCCGGACACCCAATATCACTATGTGGGGCAGGCGCCGGAAAACCTGGAGCGCCGCCCGGTGGTGGTGGGTTTCGGCCCCTGTGGCATCTTCGCCGCGCTGCTGTTGGCGCAGATGGGCTTCAAGCCCATCGTGCTGGAGCGCGGCAAGAAGGTGCGCGAGCGCACCAAGGACACCTGGGGCCTGTGGCGCAACAAGGTCTTGAACCCCGAGTCCAATGTGCAATTCGGCGAAGGCGGCGCCGGCACCTTCTCCGACGGCAAACTGTACAGCCAGATCAAGGACCCGCGTCATCTGGGCCGCAAGGTGCTGACCGAGTTCGTCAAAGCCGGCGCGCCGGAGGAAATCCTCTACGTGGCCAAGCCGCATATCGGCACCTTCCGCCTGGTGAGCATGGTGGAAAAAATGCGCGCCGAGATCGAGGAGCTGGGCGGCGAAATCCGCTTCCAGCAGCGCGTCGCCGACATTCATCTGGAAGACGGTCCGGACGGGCGCAAAGTGGCGCGCGGTCTGACCTTGGCCAGCGGCGAGCAGATCCGCGCCGATCACATCGTGCTGGCCCTGGGCCACAGCGCGCGCGACAGTTTCGAGATGCTGCACGGCCACGGTGTGTATATGGAAGCCAAGCCGTTCTCGGTGGGCTTCCGCATCGAACACCCGCAGACGCTGATCGACAAGGCGCGCTGGGGCAAATACGCCGGCCACCCGCTATTGGGCGCGGCGGATTACAAGCTGGTGCACCACGCCGGCAACGGCCGGGCGGTGTACAGCTTCTGCATGTGCCCGGGCGGCCAGGTGGTGGCCGCCACCTCGGAAGAGGGCCGCGTGGTGACCAACGGCATGAGCCAATACTCGCGCGCCGAGCGCAACGCCAATTCCGGCCTGGTGGTCAGCATCGGTCCGGACGATTATCCGGGCGATCCGCTGGCCGGCATCGCCTTCCAGCGCGAGCTGGAAAGCCGCGCCTATGTGCTGGGCGGCGGCACTTACGAAGCGCCGGCGCAGCTGGTGGGCGATTTCCTGGCCGGCAAGCCGTCCACCCAGGTGGGTTCGGTGCCGCCGTCCTATCAACCCGGCGTGCACTGGACCGATCTGGCCGCGGCCTTGCCGGATTATTGCATCGCGGCGATGCGCGAGGCGCTGCCGGAGTTCGGCAAGAAAATCCGCGGCTACGATATGCACGACGCGGTGCTGACCGGGGTGGAAACCCGCACCAGCTCGCCGCTGCGCATCACCCGCGGCGAGGATTGCCAGAGCTTGAACGTGCGCGGCCTGTACCCGGCCGGCGAGGGTGCCGGCTACGCCGGGGGGATTCTGTCCGCCGGGGTGGACGGCATCAAGGTGGCGGAGGCGGTGGCGCAGGCCATCGCGGCGGAGCGCCGTTAAGGAAAGCGTTTAGGGATCATTGCCGCAGTGTCTTGAATCCGCCGCTTGGCTGAGAACGCGCTGAAACGGCCCGCAATCGCGGGCCGTTGTCTTTGGCGCTAGGGGTTTTCCGCCGCATGGCCTTTCACGCCGCCGGCCGGGCGCTCGCGCCCGCCTGGGCGCCAAGCTTTGGGGATGGACAACAAGGGCGGCGCGCCCTCCGGCCGGCGGCGTTCCAGCAGCAGCCACAGGCCGATCGCCGCCATCAAGGGCAGATGCCCTGGCCCCGCGAGCAAAGGCGGCAACATCCAGGCCCAGCAGGCGCCCGCGCACCAGACGCCGGCGGCGAGGCCGGCGCGCAGCGCCGACAGCGCGGCCGGCCAGCCGAACGGCGACAGCCTGGGCTGGCGGTGGCAGGCTTGCAGGCAGCGCAGCCGCTGCGGCGCCGCCTGCCAGAGCCCCGCGACGCCGCAGGCGACGACGAAGGCCTGCCACGGCGCGGCGCTGAAGGTCAGCAGCGCCAGGCCGAGCAGGTGCAGCAGCAGGCCGGCGACGAGCCAGGGCAGTAGATAGCCGCAGCAGAACATGGCCAGCGCCAGCGCGCGCTTGCGCGCCAGGCTGCGCAGCCACAGTTGCCGCAGCGGGTCGGCCAGCAGCGGCGCCATCATTGCCAGCAGCATCAACAGCCAGGACGGCAACCATTGCGCCGGCGGGTTCAGCCACAGCGCGCCGGTCAGCGCGCCCCAGCCGCCGCCGGGACGCTCCAGAACCCAGGCGCCGCAATAACCCGGCGCGGTCAGCCGCCGCTCCAGGGCGATCAGGCCGAGCCAACCCAAGAGGCTGGCGCAGCACAGCGGCCAGGGCGTGTCCCGCAGCGCGGCGATCAGGGTCTTGACCGGCATGGACGCTTACTGGCCGTGGCGGTAGACGCTGATGCGGCCTATCGTCACCTCGTCGTCGTCCTCGATGTCGGACACCGGCACCAATTGCACCCCCATCGGCGCCGTGTCCAGCGTCTGGCTTTGACACATGCGGTCCACGATGTCGGTGATCTCCAGCGTCTGGCTGACGCCGTTGCCGCCGTGCTCGGCCAGCGAGGCCTTGCGCGCGCCGAACAGCGCGATGGTGCCGGCCAGGTTCTGCGGGTGTTGCGCCGGGTCGGCGCCCTGGGGCAGGCCGACGTAGACGTTGAACGTGCCGCCGTCCACTTTGCAGCGGATGTTCTCCAGGCTGAGAAAGACGCGGTCCGGCTCTTGCGGCGCGGCGTCTGGCTGGGCCTTGAACTGGCGGGCGGCGGCCTGGCTGGCCTGGAAGCTGCTCAGCACCTTGTTCTTGGCGTCGTTGTCCAGCTGCATCTGCGCGTGGACGGTGTTGTTGCCCAGTTTGATCGCCGCCGCGTTGGCGCCCAGCAGTTCGGTTTTCGGATTGTTCGCCATGGTGTTTGCCGCCGCGGTGTCGGGATGGATGGCCGCCAGCGTCTGCATGCGCTGCGCGACACGGCTGGCGCCGCCGAGAGGGTCCGATACGTCCTGGTAGACGTAGTTCAGGTTTGGCGCCTGGGTGTTGAGCATGTCCTTGGCGACAAAGGTGTAGCCGCTGCCGTTGGGGCGCGGCATCGCGAACTTGCGGTTGACCGGGCCTTCCAGCCAATTGTCGTTGCTGGGGTTTTTGTGGCCGGGATTGCGATTGAGCCATACCTGCCACAGCCGGTCGATATTGGAGTGGTGGATCCAGAACACCGGGTCCAGGCCGGCGAGGTCCGGGTCCGACATCAGGCCGTTGCGGCCGCCGATATTGGTGTGCACCGGATTGTGCGGCAGGTTTTCCAGCCCGCCGCTATTGCCGCCGCCGTGCCAGAACGGCGTTTGCGGCCCGCCGTAGCCCGGCGGAATGCCGTTGGCGGTGCCGATGAACTGCGCGTCCTTCAAGGCGGTGAGCTGCACGGTTTCCGGGCGCAGCGTGATGTGATTGGGCTGGTTGTTCCAGCCGTAGCGTTGGGCCAGCCACAAGGGATTGGCGCCGCCGTCCGGCAAGGTCTTGGACTGGAAACAGGTGGGCAGGTCGCGCGCCTTGGCGTTGGCGCCGTCGCTGTAGTTCCAATAGGGCAAGGCCCAGTCGGCGGGGCCGCCCAGCTTGACGATCTCCGCCAGCACAATGGCTTCGAAGGCCGCCAGATAGCCGCGGTGCCAGGGCATGAAATACCAGCTCTGGTGCTGGCATTGCCGCCAGTAGGTGTTCTGATCGGCTGTGCTGGGCAGCGCTTCGCCGGCTTGCAGATAACCGTGTTGTTGCCAGAGCTGGGAATCGAAGCCGTGGATGGCGGCCAGGTAACGCCAGCTGGTGGGATCCTTGATCGGGCGTTTCTGCATTTCCCGCACCGCGCGCGCGTACCACAGCACGGTGGGGTCCCAGGGATTGCTCATTTTCAAGATGTCTTTGCGGACGCGAGCCATGTCGTTCTCCTCGATGCGAACGCCGTTCCGGCGCGGCCGAGACGGGAGTGGCTAAGGCTGGCGGTGAGGCGGTGTATTCGGATTAGCAAACCGCAAAGCTTTCGAACTGTCCTAAAGAACAGTTTTTGCCTCGGGGCAATTACTTATTTGAAGCGCCGCTTGCAAGTGGCCGGGCTTTGGCGCGGCAAGGGCTTGAAAGCGCGCCGGCGGGAAGGCGCCAAGCTGGTATCCTTGACCGGTTTTGATTTGGATCGCAGACATGAAACGATGGCATTGCCTTTGGGGCGTCTGGCTGGCGCTGTGCTGGCTTCTGCCGGCGGCCTTGGCCGCGGCGGCGCCGGCCTACGGCCCCTTGTTCACCTTCAGCAAGCAGGGCCGCACCCATTATCTGTACGGCACCATGCATGTGGGCCGGCCCGGCTCCGACGCGCCGGACTGGGGCTTGAAACAGGCGCTGAGCGCTAGCGACGCGCTGGTGCTGGAATTGGACCCGACGGCGGAGGCGGCGGTGGCCGAGGTGACGGCGCTGGCCGGCGCCGCCGCGCCCAGGCAGTGGCGGCAGCTGGACGCCGCCAGCCGGGACTCCTTGCTGAGTCAGTTGGATCAGATGGGCGTGGCGCGCGAGCAGGCGCGCGGCCTGGCGCCCAGCCTGTGGCTGATGCAGCTGGCGCTGCGGGAATACCAGCGCATGGGGCAGCAGGCGCAGCACAGCCGCGAAGCGATGTTGCTGGAGATGGCGCGCGCGGCCAGGCGGCCGGTGCTGGCCCTGGAAACGGCCGGCCAGCAGAGCCGTTTATTGTTTGAGATGCCGGCGCCGGCGCTGCGCGAATGGGTGCGTCAGAGCGCCGAATGGCAGGGCGCGGAGGAGGCGGATCGTTATTACCGGGATTTGATTTCAGCTTGGGAACGCGGCGATCTGGACGCCTTGCAGGCCTTGGTGGCGCTGCCCGGCTATCCGCGGCTCAGCGCCTGGACCCAGCATGAAATGCTGGACCGCCGCAATCTGGCGATGGCGCGCCGCATAGACGACTGGGCGGCTTCAAAGCGGCTGTTCGTGGCGGTGGGCGCGCTGCATCTGGCCGGCCCCCAGGGCTTGGTGCGCCAGCTGCGGCAGCGCGGCTACCAGCTGAGGCCGGCGCCGCGCGCGCCGTGAGCGGGCTTTAGCTCGCGTCCTTGAGGTTCTTGGGCCCGAAAGCGCCCGGCAGCAGCACTTTCAGCGTGGTGTCTATCTGATCCTCGCCGTCGCAGATGGCGCGCACGCGCATGGACGGGCCGAACTCGTTCAGCACCTGGCGGCAGGCGCCGCAGGGCGGCGTAGGCGTGGCGGTGGGGGTGTAAATGCAGACCGCCAGGACATCCTGGATGCCGTGGTTGGCGCGCGCGGCGTAGATCGCGGTGCGCTCGGCGCAATTGGTCAGGCCGTAGGAGGCGTTTTCCACATTGCAGCCGATATGGATCTTGCCGGCGCCGTCCAGAATGGCGGCGCCGACGGCGAACTTGCTGTAAGGGACATAAGCCTGGCGAGCCGCCAGGCGGGCGGCCATTTCCAACTCGGCCCATTGCTCGTTGTTGGGTGTGTTGCCGGTCATATTGCCTCCGTTGCGGTTGGCGTGGCATGTTGCGCCGCGCGCGGCCGGGCTGTCAATATCCCGCCGCGGCGCGCGCGTCCGGCTTCAGTACAGCAGAGGCGTCCGCTCCGGCGCAAGCAGCGCCGACTGGTCATTGGCGCAGGTGGTCCCGGCAATGCCGCGCCATCGCGTCGGCCAGCGCCTGCGACAAGGCCGACTCCACCCGCCAGTGGTGCCAATACAGCGGAATGTCCAGATGCTGCTGCGGAAACAGGTCGATCAGCCGGCCGGAGGCGATGTCGTCTTCCAGCATCAGTTCGGGCAGCAGGCTGTAGGCCAGGCCCTGGCGGGTGATTTCGACGAAGCCCTGCGGCGTGGGCACCGTCAGATAGGGGAAGCCGCCGTGATAGGACACGGTGTGCAGCAGGAATTCGCGGTGCACGTCGTCCTTGCGGCTGTACAGAATGGTGGGCGCGGCGGCCAGCGCCGTTTCGGTGACGCCGTCCGGAAAGTAGCGGCGGGCGAAATCGTGGGTGGCGACGCATAGATAGCGCATATGGCCCAGGAACAGACTGTCGCCGCCCTGGATAGGCTGCGGCCGGGTGCTGACGCAGCCGACCACGTGGCCGGCGCGCATCAACTCATGGGTGTAATCCTGATCGTCCACCATGATGTCCAGCAGCACCGGCTGGCTGTCCAGCACCGGCTGCACCGCCTGCAAGAACCAGGTGGCCAGGCTGTCGGCGTTGACGGCGATGGCGAGGGTGGTGAACTCCGGCCGCGGCCCGCTGGGCAGCAGGGTGTTCATCAGCTGGTTTTCCATCAGGCTGATCTGGCGGAAGTATTGCAGCAGCTGGCGGCCGGCCTCGGTGGGTTCGGCCGGGATGGTGCGGGTCAGCACCGGCTGGCCCAGTTGTTCTTCCAGCTGGCGGATGCGTTGAGAAATGGCGGACTGAGTCAGGAACAGCTTTTTGGCCGCCTTGTCGAAGCCTCCGGTTTCGGCGACGGCCGATAAGGTTTCCAGTTGTTTCGGATCAAGCATGTTTTTACGTCCTTGCCGTGATAATTCCACGGTGTTTCTTGCCTTATCGCCGCCACCTATGGCATGTTGTGCTGCTTCGTCCGAACACGGACGGTGCAAAGGTTTGCCTGCACGCGGTGGCGGCATAAAAATAATTAGAGCGGCTGGCGGCGACGGTTCTGATCGGCTGGCGCCGGCGGCTCATGGCCAATGACAGGCATGTTGAAGATGCAAGCAGATAATAAGGCACTATTGGATGGCATGTGCCGTTTTATCGGAGTTCGGGCGGATCATATGGCGACGCTCAGCGCCCATGCTCCGTTGTTGTTGTCGCGCAAGGAGGCCTTGGGCAAGGAGTTCTACTGGTATGCGATGAAATGCCCGGACACGCTGGCGCTGCTGAGCGAGCGCCTGCCGGGCGGCATCGATTCGCTGGTGGACGCCTTATTGCAATATTGCGAGCGGATGCTGACCCGCCCGGTCAACGGACGCGCCGCCCGGCGCGTGGTGGAGCAAGGGCGTTTGATGCGCCAGCTGGGCGTGGGCCTGATGTGGGTGGTGGGCGCTTACGAGCGCTGCCAGGCGCATTTCCTGGCGCGCTTGACCGAGGCCGGGCTGGCCCTGGACGAGCTTGCCGCGCTGTCGCGGCTCTTGCGCAAGCGCATTCTGCTGGACCAGATGCTGCAACTGCACGGCCACCAGCAGTCCTTGCAGGAGGCGGTGGACAGCAAGCACCGCCATTTGCAGACCATGTCCGGCCTGTACGCCACTCTCAGCGGGGTCAGCATGGCCCTGGTGCGCTGCTCTGAGCGCCGCGAACTGTTCCAGGCGATTTGCGACGTCTGCGTCCGCGAGGGCGATTTCTCCCATGCCTGGGTGGGCCTCTTGGACGCCGACTCCCAGTGCGTGCGCCCGGCGGCGATGGCCGGCGTCCACGCCGAAGCCTTCATTCCCCGGCTGCAAGTCTCCGCGCTGTCCGAAAGCCTGCATGGCCGCGGCCCCAGCGGCCGGGCCATCCGCGGCCTGGCGGTCCAGGTGGTCAACGACTGCGGCGAAGACCCGTCGATGCAGCCGTGGATGCGGGTGCTCAACGCCAGGAATGTGCGCAGCGCGCTGGTGGCGCCGCTGACGCTGCGCGAGCAGGTGATCGGCACCTTGTCGCTTTACTCCGGCCAGCCGGGGTTTTTCGACGACACCAAGGTGGCGCTGGTGGACACCATGGCGCGGGAGATCAGCCGCGCGCTGGAGCGCCAGGACGCGCTGGAGCGCAGCCATCGCGCCGAATCCGAACTGGCCTTCCTGTCCTTCCACGATCCGCTGACCGGCCTGCCCAACCGGCACCTGATGAAGGAACACATCAACAAGCAGCTGCAGATCCGCCGCGCCAACGCGCGGCTGGCGGTGCTGGTGCTGTCCATCGAGGGCTTTCACGAAATCAACGCCCGCCTGGGCCACGAGGGCGGGGACGCGGTGCTGTGCGAAGTGGCCAACCGGCTGCGGCGCTGCATCTATCCCTATGGCTACGTCGGCAGGGTGGGCGCTTCGCGCTTTGTCGCCTGCAGCGACCGTCACGAGCAGCTGGACCAACTGGTGGACAGCCTGATGGGCAGTCTGCAGCAGCCGGTGGACTGCATGGGGGTGGTGATCCACACCCGTTGCAGCATGGGCATCGTGGTGGAGCCGGTGAACGGGCGCAGCGACGCCGCGGCGCTGCTGCGGCGCGGCGAGCTGGCGCTGAGTCGGGCCAAGGAAGCCGGCGGCGGCCACTGCCGTTACTACCATGTGACCATGGACGAAGAAATCCAGCACATGCACGCGGTGCGCAACGCCTTCGCCGTGGCCATCGCCCGCGATGAACTGGCGCTGTTCTACCAGCCCAAGATCAATCTGCGCGACAACCGCATCGAGGGCGTGGAAGCGCTGGTGCGCTGGCGCCGGGACGGCCGGCTGGAAATGCCGGGCGCCTTCTTCCCGGCGATAGAAAACACCGATCTGATGCGGGAGCTGGACTGGTGGGTGCTGCGCGAGGCCTTGCGCCAGTCCGGCGAATGGCTGGCGGACGGCCGCCATATTCCGGTCAGCGTCAATCTGTCCGCCATCACCTTGAAACACGAGGGCTTCGTGCCCGGCATCCAGGCCTTGTTGCAGGCCTACCCCTTGCCGGCCGGTTATCTGGAGCTGGAGGTGCTGGAGAGCGTGACCCAGCAGGAGGCGGAGCAGATCACCGCCAAGCTGGAGCATTGCCGCGACCTGGGCCTGTCCATCGCCTTGGACGATTTCGGCACCGGCGCGTCCTCGCTGGTGCATTTGCAGCAGCTGCCCTTCGACACCATCAAGATCGATCAGCGCTTCGTCCGGCTGCTGCTGGATACGCCGGGCAATGAGGCCATCATCCGCAGCATGGTGTCCTTCGCCCATTACACCGGCCGCAAGCTGGTGGTGGAGGGCGTGGAGAGCCGGGCTATCTGGGACCGTCTGCTGGAAATAGGCTGCCTGGACGGGCAGGGTTACGAGATTTCGCCTCCGGTGGACCCCAAGCACTTGCCGGCGTGGATCGCGGATTGGGAGCGGCGGGTAAGTATTAATTCAGCTTATATATAATAATTTTTATTAGTTTTACTTTGATGCGTCGCTCCCTTAGTCTGTGTCCAAACTTTCCGGGAGCGGTACGTGTTCAACTTCAGCGTTTATCTGTCTGCCCTTGGGCTATCCATCGGGCAGATCGTCGGCATTGGGCCGCAGAATGCCTTCGTGCTGCGGCAGGGCATAGGCCGCAGCCACATCCTGCCCATCATCGTCATCTGCATCGTCGCCGACGTGTTTCTGATCGCCTGCGGGGTGATGGGGGTGGGCAAGCTGCTCAACGCCATTCCCGGCTTCATCGTCACCGTGACCTGGCTGGGCGTGGGCTTCATCCTGTGGCTGGGCTATAAGGCCTTCCGTTCCGCGCTGACGCCGGGCGCGATGTCGCTGGCCGGCGGCGTGGAGCGGGACCGCAAGCGCGCCATCCGCACCGTGCTGGCGGTGACCCTGCTCAATCCCTATACCTGGCTGGACACCGTGGTGTTGATCGGCGGCGTGTCCGCCATCTACGGCGAGAGCGCCGCGCCGTCCTTCCTCTTGGGCAGCCTCAGCGCCTCGGTGCTGTGGTTCGGCGGCATCGGCTGCTTCGCCGGCAAGCTGGCCCCCTTGTTCCAGCGGCCGCAAAGCTGGCGGGTGCTGGATTGCGTGATCGGTCTGGTGATGTTGTTCACCGCCTTCATGTTGTTGCGCAATTACGGCTTTGAAGGGTTGGCCTGAGCGGCTGAGACGGCGTTTGACGCGCGTTTTTTTGAAAGTGACGGCTTGCTTTTGGGCAACCCGTCACTTTTTCATATGCGGTTTGTCGTGACAAGGTAATTTTTCACTGCATAAATATTCATTTGGAATTGCAAAATAACTTTGTAAATACCAAATCATTTACCATAACTAAATCTCCGTTGTGAACAACATAAGGAGAGTTAGTCATGAAAGCTTTGATTCAAGCCAGTCTGATGGCGGTTTCCGTGTTGGGCGGTCTGTCTTCCCCGGTGGTGGCAGCCCCGGTGAACAACAGTTATATCCAGTCCAGCGCCAATGAGATCCGCGGCTTCCTCGGCGGCTACGCGCGGCCGACGGTCTACGTCAACCAGTATGCCTGCCGCGAGCCTCAACTCAGCGCGATGGCGTGCGGTCCTTACACCATCAGCGTGGGCACCGGCTTCCTGCAGCAGCAGGAAAACAGCTATGGCAACTATGTGGCCAAGTTCATCCTGGCGCACGAATGGGGCCATTCCATCCAGTTCACCCATAACATCTACCGTCAGGCGCCGATGCAGGAGCTGCAGGCCGACTGCGTGGGCGGCACTTTCGCCAAGTACGCCGAAACCAATCTGCGTTATCCGAGCTTCATCGAGAACGCGGTGGCTTCGGCGCGCAACGCCGCCGATTACGGCGAGCACGGCACGCCGTCGCAGCGCGATTACTATTCGCGCTACGGCCACGCCAACGGCCTCAACGCTTGCCTGAACTCGATCTGATCGATAATGGGCAAGCGAGCGTGGGGGCTGGCCGGCGGGCTGGCCTTGCTGGGCTTGGCCTGGCTCAGCCTGCCTGAGCCGGTCCGCGCGCGGCTGGGTCTGAGCGAGCCGGCGCCGGAGGCTCCTGCGGCCTTTGTCGCCGCTCAATCGGGGACAGCCGCGCCGGCCAAGGGCGCCGGTCCGGCGCGGGCTTACCAGGGCCTGAGCTTCGCGGTGGGCGACGGCCCGCCGCCGGCCGCGGCCCCGGCGGAGCCCTTGCCGGAGAGCAAGGCCGAACGCCAGCGCAAGCAGGCCTTGCGCCAGCTGGGCTATGCCATCGACGAGCGCTTCTACCGGATGTCCCTGGCCGACTTGCGCAAGCTGGCCGCCGCCGGCAATGTCCAGGCCCTGACCCATCTGGCCGAACGCTATTTGTTCGAGCTGGACGGCAAGCCGCAGCGGCCGGGCTTCGAGCCGGAGATGCGTTACCGCGAGGAGGCGCGCGCCGCCTTGCAGCAAGCGTATCGGCTGGGCAACCGGCATGCGGCGGCGATGATCTCCGAGAGCTATCTGCTGGAGCGGCAGCCCTTGGAGGCCGCGGCCTGGAATCTGGTGGCGCGGCGAGCCGGGGACGCGCTGAGCGCGGACTGGTTTCTGACCACCAAGGACTACCGGCAGTTGAACGCCGGGCAGAAAGCCGCGGCGGCGGAGCGGGCCGAGCAGATCTGGCGCGAACTGCATCCGGGCGCGGTTCAGTCCAAGGGCTAGCGGTCGCAAAAAACCGGCGACATCCGCAAGGGTGTCGCCGGTTTTCTCCTTAGAGCCTGTTCAAAGTCTCGCGAGCAATGGCGAGACAAGGCGAAAACAAGCGAAAAAGCGGAATGTACAAGTGGTACATGAGCATTTTGAGGATGTTTTCAACGCCGTATCGCCGAAGCACAGCAGACTATGAACAGGTTCTTAGCCGAAGCTTGGCGTTTTCCACGCCCTTGTCCAACAATTCCGCTGAAGCGCAGCGGACTTTGACACGTTTTTACTGCGCGTCGGCGGCCAGGCCGGCCACCAGATCCTCGCGGGTGATCAGGAAGACGAAGCCGTCGCCGCTTTCGGTTTCCATCCACATGAAGGGCAGGGTGGGGAAGCATTCTTCCAGCATGTCGCGGTTGTGGCCGATTTCCACCAGCAGCACGCCCTTGTCGTTCAGGAAGTCCGGCGCGCGGCGCAGGATTTCGCGGGTGGCGTCCAGGCCGTCTTCGCCGGAGCCCAGCGCCAGTTCCGGTTCGTGCAGGTATTCCGGCGGCAAGGCGTCCACCGATTCGGCGTCGACATAGGGCGGGTTGGAGATGATCAGATCGTACTTGTCCTCGATGCCCTCGAACATATCGGTGTGGATCAGCTGCACGCGCTCGTCCAGGCCGTAGTTCTGCACATTGATGGCAGCCACTTCCAGCGCGTCCAGCGAAATGTCCACCGCGTCGATTTCCGCGTCCGGGTAGTGGTGAGCCAATTGAATCGCCAGGCAGCCGGAGCCGGTGCACAGGTCCAGCGCGCGTTGGACCAGCTCCGGGTGTTCGATCCACGGCTGCAGCGGTTCGCCCAGCAGTTCGTAGATGAAGGAGCGCGGCACCAGCACGCGTTCGTCCACGTAGAAGTTGAAATCGCCCTGCCAGGCTTCGTGGGTCAGATAGGCCACCGGCACGCGCTGTTCGGCGCGGCGCTCGATCATGTCGATCACGTCCTTGACCTCGGTGGGCAGCAGCTTGGCGTCCAGGAAGGGCTCGAGCTGGTCCACCGGCAGCTTGAGCGCGGACAGCGTCAGATAGGCGGCTTCGTCGTAGGCGTTCTGGGTGCCGTGGCCGTAGAACAGGCCGGCGTCGTTGAAGCGGGACACGGCGAAACGCAGCAGGTCGCGCAAGGTGTTGAAGCTGGATGCAGCCTGGGCGTACATGGTTTTCCTTTCAATACAACAGGGACATGGCGGCGGCCATGTCCCCGGCGGTGTGGGTTCGCGCTCGCGCGGAGCGCGGTCAATGTGGCTGGGCCGTCGGCGTCAGAACGGCAGCTTGGCGTCGGTGGCGGTGCCCAGCACGCGGCGGAAGTCGCCCTTGATGCGTTCCAGCGCCGCGTCGTTGTCGGCCTCGAAGCGCAGCACGATCACCGGCGTGGTGTTGGAGGCGCGCGCCAGGCCGAAGCCGTCCTTGTATTCCACGCGCAGGCCGTCCAGGGTGTTGACCTCTTCGGCGCC
This sequence comes from Chromobacterium sp. HL1, assembly GCF_057418835.1. NCBI lineage: Bacteria > Pseudomonadati > Pseudomonadota > Betaproteobacteria > Neisseriales > Chromobacteriaceae > Chromobacterium > Chromobacterium sp. HL1. The sequence continues at coordinate 2,437,343 of NZ_CP162399.1, read as the reverse complement.
GTCGAAGCGGGCGGAAGCCTGCAGCTTGGCGATCAAGGCGTGGTTTTCGCCTTCCTTGGCCATTTTCAGATTCAATTCCGGCGTGGACACCGCATTGGGCAAGGCGTTGAGCAGTTCGCTCGGGTCGTCCACGCGGGACAGCACTTCCAGCAGGCGGGCGCCGGCGTACATGCCGTCGTCGAAGCCGTACCAGCGCTCCTTGAAGAAGACGTGGCCGCTCATCTCGCCGGCCAGCAGCGCGCCGGTTTCCTTGATTTTGGCCTTGATGAAGCTGTGACCGGTGCGCGCCATCACCGGCACGCCGCCGTTCTGTTTGATCCAGGGCTTGAGCAGACGGGTGGATTTCACGTCGTAGATGATCTTGGCCTTGGGGTTGCGCTCCAGCACGTCGGCGGCGAACAGCATCAGCTGGCGGTCCGGCCAGATGATGGTGCCGTCCTTGGTCACCACGCCCAGGCGGTCGCCGTCGCCGTCGAAGGCCAGGCCGATTTCGGCGTCGGTCTTCTGCAGCGCGTCGATCACGTCCTGCAGGTTTTCCGGCTTGGCCGGATCCGGGTGGTGATTGGGGAAATTGCCGTCCACGTCGCAGAACAACTCGCGCACGCGGCAGCCCAGGCGGCGGAACAGCACCGGGGCGAAAGCGCCGGGCACGCCGTTGCCGCAGTCCACCACGATGTTGAGCGGGCGCTCCAGCTTGATGTCGGAGGTGATGCGATCCAGATAGGCTTCCGCGATGTCGTGGGTGCCGTAGCCGCCTTCGCCGCTGGCGAGATCGCCGTCGACGATGCGCTGGTACAGCTTCTGGATGTCGTCGCCGGCCAGGGTGTTGCCGGCCAGCATCATCTTGAAGCCGTTGTAGTCCGGCGGGTTGTGGCTGCCGGTGACCATGACGCCGGACACCGAACCCAGCTCGTGAGCGGCGAAGTACAGCATGGGGGTGGCGACGCGGCCGACGTCGATCACGTCGACGCCGGCGGCCTGGATGCCTTCGGCCAGCGCCTGGCACAGATCCGGGCCGGACAGGCGGCCGTCGCGGCCGACCACAACGGTTTTCACTTTGCGGGCCTTGGCTTCGGACCCGACGGCCTGGCCGATCTGGCGGGCGACTTCATTGGTCAGAGTCTTGCCGACGATGCCGCGGATGTCATAGGCCTTGAAGATGTCTTTGGACAGTTTGCTCATGGCGTTCTTATGCAATCGAAATGAAAGAGGCGCGCGGAGCGGCGGTGCTCCGCGTCGGAAATTAGGGGCTCAGGCGGCCAGCGCGGCGCTCAGGCTGATCAATTGGTCCAGCTTGGCGCGCGCCTGTCCGGAGTCGAGCGCTTCGCGCGCCATGGTAACACCGTCGGCCAGGGTAGGGGAAACGCCGGCCGTGTAGATGGCGGCGGCGGCGTTGAGGCAGACGATGTCGCGCGCCGGGCCGGCTTGGCCGTCAAGCACCGACAGCAGAATGTCGCGCGAGGCGGCGGCGGTGTCCGCGCGCAACTGCTTGAGTTCGGCGAAGTCCAGGCCCAGTTCGCGCGGGTCCAGCTCGTACTCTTCGATTTGCCCGTTCTTTAGTTCAGCCACCATGCTGGGGCCGGATAGGGTCAGCTCGTCCAGGCCGTCCAGGCCGTGCACGATCAGCGCGTGGCGGCTGCCCAGCTGTTTCAGCACCCGCGCCTGGATGCCCACCAGGTCCGGGTGGAACACGCCCATCAACTGGTTTTCGGCGTCGGCCGGATTGGTCAGCGGCCCCAGGATGTTGAAGATGGTGCGGGCGCCCAGCTCCTTGCGGATGGGGGCCACGTGGCGCATCGCGGTGTGGTGGTTGGGGGCGAACATGAAGCCGATGCCGATTTCGTCGACGCAACGGCCCACTTGCTCGGTGTTCAAGCTCAGCTTGACGCCCAGCGACTCCAGCACGTCGGCGCTGCCGGAGCTGGACGACACCGAGCGGCCGCCGTGCTTGGCCACGCGGGCGCCGGCCGCCGCGGCGACGAAGGCGGAGGTGGTGGAGATATTGAAGGTATGCGATTTGTCGCCGCCGGTGCCGCAGGTGTCCACCAGGTGGTCGCGTTGGCTGATGGGCACCGGGGTGGCGAACTCGCGCATCACCGTGGCGGCGGCGGCGATTTCCAACACCGACTCCACCTTGACGCGCAGGCCGATCAGGATGGCCGCGGTTTGCGCCGGCGTCAGTTCGCCGCGCATGATCTGGCGCATCAAGTCCAGCATTTCGTCATAGAACAGCTCGTTGCCGTCGATCAGACGGTTCAGCGCGGCCTGCGGGGTAATCATCGGGGGAGTCCTTTTGCTTGCGTGGGCGGCGTCGCGCGAAGGCTCGCCGTCCGGTGATTCAATTGCCGGCGTGCGCCGCCAGTTGGGAGAGGCGCTGCTCGATCAGATCGACGCGGCAGGCGGTCCGCGCCTGATCCGCGCCGTTGCCGCTGGCGTAGCTGCTGGCCACCCAGCGGCACTGCTTGTCCAGATAGGTCTTGAAGGCGCGGCCGGATTGGCTGAGCGCCAGCCGGGCGCGGTAGCGGTTGCCGGTGATCTGGTCCAGTTCGCGCATCGCCGCGGCGGCCTGGTTCTCGCCGCGGCTCAGCTCGGCCTCGGCCTTGCTCAAGCGCTGTTGCAGACAGACGGACACGGCCGGGCTTTGCGCCTCGGCCCGCATGCAGTCGTCCAGCGCGCCGGCGCCGCAGACGGCCGGCAGCGCCAGGGCGGCCAGCATCAACATCCTCTTCATCAGGCGAACTCTTTCAGAAAATTGTCCAGCATCGTGTGGCCGTGATCGGTGAGGATGGATTCCGGGTGGAACTGCACGCCTTCGATCGGCAGCGTCTTGTGGCGCACGCCCATGATTTCGCCGTCGTCGGTCCAGGCGGTGACGTCCAGGCAGTCCGGCAGCGTCTCGCGCTCGATCACCAGCGAGTGATAGCGGGTGCAGGTCACGGGATTGGGCAGGCCGCGGAACATGCCGACATCGCGGTGTTTGACCGGCGACACCTTGCCGTGCATCAGTTGTTTGGCGTGGACGATGCGGCCGCCGAAAGCCTGGCCTATGCCCTGATGGCCCAGGCATACGCCCATGATGGGCAGTTTGCCGGCGAAGTGCCGGATGGCCGGCACCGAAACGCCGGCCTCGTTGGGCGTGCAGGGACCGGGGGAGATCACCAGGTATTTGGGCTGCAGCGCTTCGATTTGCTGCAAGCCGATTTCGTCGTTGCGGAACACCTTGACTTCCTGGCCCAGTTCGCCGAAGTACTGGACCAGGTTGTAGGTGAAGGAGTCGTAGTTGTCGATCATCAATAGCATGTTTGGCTTAAACCTTTGATTTCACTGGCCTTAAAGGGTTTGCCAGCTATTTGATGCCTCCGGCGGCGTCCGCGCGTTTGAGCGCGGGCCGAACGGGGAGGCGGTTGGAGCATGAGAATCAATATACCGGATCGGGCAAAAGTGCGCAGCTAGCTTGGCGGCCTGCCTATCTGGCGATCGGGTCAAGATCCGCCGCCGCGGCCTGGCCGCGCTCCGCTCGCGCCAGATCGACGACGGCCTGGATCGCGGCCCTGGCCTGCGGGCTGTTGTGCCAGCAGCTGGAGCCCATCATGTCGGCGATCTGGCGGGTCAGCAAGGCAGGGTCCTGGTCCGCCAGTTGCGGCAAGGAAGAAAAGCCGATTTGCTCCAGCCTTGAAACCACGGTGGCGCCCACGCCTTTCAAAGCCACCATCTTGTCTTTTTCATTTGTGCTGAAACCCATGCGGCCTCCCGGTCTTGATTGCGGTCCACCTCACAGGATACACGCGCCGCGCGGTTTGAATGAGGGGCGGCGGAGATGTTTCGCGCCGATGCCGCTCTTAGAACGTGTTTACGATCTCGCGAGCTAGAGGCGAAAACGGCTGAGAAAGCGGAATGTACAGGTGGTACATGAGCATTTCGAAGCGGTACTCGCCGTGTCACGTTTCACGACGCGCAGCGGATCGTAAACAGGTTCTTATTCCCAACTCATCGCCCAGGCGTACAGCGCAATCATCATCATGACTTCCATCATCAGGCTGCCCAGTATGAAGAGCAGGGGCATGAACAGCAGCGAGCCGTAATGCAGCACCAAGGCGGCGGCGAAATAATGCAGCGGCGCTTCCAGCAACAGGTAGGCGAGGGACGCGCCGCTCAGGGCAAGCTTGTGCCAGAGCGGCTTTTCCAGCACGTGAAAGGTCAGCGCGTGCACCCAGGGCATCAAGAACAGCAAGGTCAGCACAAAGGTCAGGCAGGAGCTGTGATATTCGGGAAGCGAGTGGCTGAAGGCCGCCGGCAAGAAGGCGAAGTACACGCAGGCGCAAGCCTGGATGATGACGAACAAGCGCAGCAGATAGCGCAGCGGCATGTTTTCCGGACTGATCAAGAACGACAGCAACAGCAGCAGCAAGCCGGCAAGCCCATTGCTCCACCATTGCCAGAACGAGGGCACCGAGGCCGGTAGATCCAGCCACGGCAGCCATAAACCCGGTATCCGCCCGTCCAGTATCTCCAGGCGGGAGAGCTGGGCGGGCACGCCGGTCGCCGCGATGCTCCACTCCGTAACCGCCTGCCAAAAGGCGAGCGTCTGCGGCAGGAAGGCGAGCAGCAAGAGATTGAACAGCAGCGGCAAGCCGAGGATTTCCAGCCAGCGCAGACGCCGGAACGGCTCGGTGCGCATGGCCCGGTGCAGGGAGATGCGCTCGCCGCCGTGACCGGTGTGGCGGACCGCCTTGAAGTGTTGCAGACGTTCTTGAAGGCTCATGGCAGGTTCCAGAACACGGCGGTGGTGATGCCGGAGCGGTCGTAATAAGGGCTGTGGTAGCGCTCGACCCCGACATGGATGCCCCAATGCCGGCCTATCCATTCCCTCCAGCTCAGTTGATAGAGCTGGCTGTCGAAGCTTTGCTTGGGCTGGTCGACGCCGATGGGCATATAGCCCTCGCCGCCGGCGTTGACGGCCAGGGTGATCAGGCGCCAGCGGTCGCGTCCATAGGTCACCGCGCCGTAAGCCTGCATCGAACTCACGCTGCCGGGATTGCTCAGCGTGCGGTGCACGCCGCCTTCCACCACCCAGGGCGAGTCGAAGTAATAAGCCATGCCCAGGGTCAGAATGCGGTCGCTATAGCCTTGGCGGTTGTCGTTGTAGGCCAGGCCGAAGGTGCTGACCAGATTGCGGCCGGGCAGCCATTTGCGGTTGAGGGCGGCGCCGTAATGGGTGCCGGGCCAGAAGGTGCCGCTGCTGCTGCGCCCCAATTCCAGCCGGCTGTACCAGTCCGGGTTGATGTCGTGGTTCCAGCCCGCGTTCAAGGCGATGCCGTGTTCGCCGAAACGGCTGTCCTGCTCCGCGATCCAGTCGAAGACGTTGCCGGCGTCGGTTTGCCATACCCCGGACAGATAGACGCCGTTCCAGGCGGGATTGTTTGCGGTGAGGCTGGAATGCTGTCCGCCGACTTCGATGCTGCGCGCCCAGGAGTACGGCTCCGGCGTCGAGGCTTCCGTCTCGACATCGGCGGCGGCCGGCGAGGCTTCGGCCGCCTCCGGGGCGGCGGCCTCGTCGGCGCGGGCTTGGCCGGCAAGGCAGCAGGCCAATAGGCAGAGGTGGGCGAGTGGTTTACTGAGCATGGCGGGTCTCCGTCGTGTCGCTCGTTGTTTGCAGATAGTCAAAGCGCAGGTCCTGCCCGGATTGGGCGCTGACGCGCCAGGCGTCCGGCAGCGCTTCTATCTTCGCTTTGCCGGAGCGCAGCACCGGTCTTGCCGAGCTTTTGGGCAGCAGCCAGCTTTGCCGCGCCAGGCTGCCTGGGTTGTGCGCGCTCACGCTGACCCAGGACGCGTCCCGGCCTTCCGCCGGCGCGACTTGCCATTGAGTCAGTTCGCGCTGGGACAGGAAGCGGGACAGCTGGGTCATCGTGTACCAGTGAAAGACGCCCTGGTCGCGCAGCGCCCGGGTTTGAGCCAGCCATTGCTTGACCGTCTGCTGATAGAAGTAGACGCCCGGCGGGTGGAAATAGACCAGGCGCGCCACCCGCTGTTGCACGGCGAAGCGGGTCATGTCCTGCAGCCAAAGCGTCATTTGCTCGCTGGGCAGCTTATTGCGCACCGCTTCTTCGAAGGAGGCGATGCCGCCGTTGGCCGATACCGGGAAGGCCCAGGGCCGGCCATGCATGTCGGCGGGGTCGATATAGGTCCGGGTGGGGCCCATGGACAGATCGCCCACATAGTAATAAGCCAGCACCCCGTGTTGGCGCAGCCAGGCGGTCACCCAGTCCGGATGGTGGCCGTTGGGCGCCGAATACTCGGTGAGCGCTTGCTGGGTGAGGTTTTCCAGGTCTTGCTTGTTGTTGGCGAGATAGGACGCCCACTGCTTGCCGTTGTGCTCGTTGATGTTGAAGGCGAAGTAGTTGTGCATCCAGCCGCCGTGCGCGCCGATGTCGTAACCCAGCGCCCGCAAGCGGCGAACCCAGTCCTGGGCTTGCGCGTTATGGGCAAGGTCCATGCCCCGGCGGTCGCCGGGCTGATTGGTGTCCGGACCGCTGGTGAAATGGACGGAATAGGGGCCTTGCTCGAGAAAGCCCAGTTTTTTCAGCAGGTCCAGATAGGGGATGGCGTTGGCGTCGTCCACGTGCCAGTTCATCACCAGGCCGCCGACGCCGTCCGGCACCGAGGCGAGCTGAGGCAGATGCAGCACCCGCGTATTGAAAAAGTTCAGATAGGACTGCAGCCACAGGCCGTCGGTGCGTATCTTGAGAAAGGTGACCGGCAGGTTGACGAACAAGACTTTGCCGCGGCCGTAATCCCGCAGGCCGGCAATCAAGGTGCCGTCCGGGCCTTCGGCCAGCACCCGTCCCTGGAAAGAACCGCGGGTCGCCAGATAACTGAAGGCCGCCTGGTCGTAGCCGTAGGTCGAGGCCTGCAGCAAGGAGGGCTTGCCGCCGGCATAGGGCTGGAAGCGGCCGGGGGTGATGCCGAGTTCGGCCACCGCGGACGGCGACATCAGCATCAGATCCCTGCGCACCATCTGCTTGCCCAGTTCCCGGTACAGCAGATAATCCACGCCCACCATGCGAGCGAGCGTCGGCTTGTCCAGAAAGCGGCCGCCGGCGTTTTCGCTGGCGGCGTCGTAATTGATCCATAAGGCGCCGCCCGCCTGTACGTATTCTTCCAGCACCCCGGCCAGCGCCGCGTCGACATGGCGATGAATGGTGTCCGGCAAGATGATGCCGCGGATGCGGGCGCGTTGTTCCGGCTCCATGTCCACCAATTGGCTGGCGGTGATCTGCATCATCGCCACGCCGCCTTCGTTGGCCGCGTCCTGCCAGGCCAGCGCGTATTTGTTGCTGGCCGGCTTGTCGGGCAGCAATAGGGCGATGAAGGCCCTGGGCGGCGGCGTCCGGCTTGCGCTCAGCTTGTGCCAGATCGCGCTTGCCGCCAGCAATAGTCCAAGCAATAGGATGATGAACACCCAAAGAGGACATGATCGAATCTTGTTCATTCTTCCTGCCTTTGTTCTTGCTCCGCCGCTGTCGCCAGGCGGTGCGTCAATCCTTGAAAAACCGCTTCCTCCAGCACGTTCCAGCGCGGCGTTCCGCGCGCCGGCGCCGCCTGTCGCAGCCAGGCGCGCGCCGCGTCCTCGCGGCCGCCTCTCAGCGCGGCCAGGGCCAGCACGCCCCAGGGAAAGTCCAGATGAGCCTTGTCCTGGACAAGCCAGGGTCGGCCTTCGCCGCGCAGCCAGGCGTCGAAGGAGGCTTGACCGGGCATCGCCGGCAAATCCGCCATGTCGGGGAAGAGTTGCGCGGCGGCTTCCGGGTAGAAGGCGATGGGCGGGATGTCGCGGCTGGCGACGCGCCAACGCCGGGTTTTCGCCTCCCAAAAGGTCTTGGGCAGCGCCGCGGCCAGCTGGCGCATCCTTCGGCAGCTGGCGCCGGCGTTGACGCAGTCGTCGCGCAGCGCCGCATAGACCTCGACGTTGTCCATCAGGTAAGCCAGCTTGGCGCCGGCTGTGTAGTCGTAAACGCCGCTGCGCGCTTGCCTCAGCCGCCACAGCGCGCGCCGGGCGCGCGCCAGCGAGACCTGCAGGGCCGGCGGCATTTCTTGTCGCCGGTAGCGCCGGTTCAGCAAGGAAATCCACATGGCCAGCGTGGAGTCATCGGCGTCGGCGTCGGCCGCCCGACGCCAAACGCCATCGGCCTGGCGTTCGAAACGGGGAAAACTGCCGTTGCTTTCCTGTCTGGGCGCCAGCCACGCCGTCCAGGCGTCCGCGGCGGAGGCGATGGACAGGCCCAGTTCGTCGGCCGTCAGCAAGGCTTTCATCGCGAAATAAGGGTCGACATGGCGACCATGCGCTTGCAGCAGGATGGCGCCGTCCTCGTCTTGATAGCCGGGCCAGCTGAGCAGGCCGGCTGCGGCCTGTCCCGCCCCGCAGCACAAGGCCAGCAGCAGATAGAGACGCTTCATCATCCGCGCACCTTGCCGCGGACGCGGGCCCAGATGGTGCCGTGCGCGTGCAGAGGCGGCGTCAGCAAGACCCGGCGCGAAGAAACGGTGTTGGGCGCGTCCGGCGCGCCCAGCGCGGAATGGGCGCCGATGGCGACGAGCCGGTCCGCCACGACCGGGCCCAGCAGCTGGCAGTGTTCCCGGCAGAGGATGGAGTGGTCGGACACGACGGCGCCGGTCACGACCACCCCGCGGGCCAGGCGCACCGGCCCGCTGGCCTTGACGCTGCCTTCTATCCGGCAGCCGGCGCCGATGCGCAAGCCGCCGCGCACCACCAGGTGGCCGCGCAACAAGCTGTTTGCCGGCAACTGGAAATCGCCGTCCACCACCGCGCGGCGCATTTCCGCGTTAAAGGGATGGGCCGCGGGCAAGCCGCCGATGTCCACCTCCCTGAGCGGCCCGGTCGCGGCCTGCTGCGGCGGTGCGTCACCCAGGCGTATGCTTGCGGCTTGGATGCGCTGGAACAGGATGGGGCCGGCAATGTCCAGCGTCTCCTCCGCCACGGCCCGTCCGAACAGCTGGCTGTCCGGTTCGATGCGGACGTTCCGGGCACCGGCCCAGCGCAGGATGGAGCTGCCTCGCCCCAGGCTCAGCTCGCCGTCGGCCAGGACGCTGCGCAGGATCGCGCCCGGGCCGGTGGCGATGTCGTCATCGCAATGGATTTCCTTCAGAAAGCTGAAGTGGGCGGGGATGCGCAACGCGCCCGCGGCCAAGACTTCTTCGTCCACGACGGGGCGGGGTGTTTGTCCGAGGGCTTCCAGGCGGGCGTTCCAGTCTTGCCTCCATTCGCCCGAGTCCAGCGCGTCCAGCCGCTGCCGATAGTTGCGGGCGAAGACGTTGGCTGTGCCGATATGCAGCCGGTTGATGCCCAGCGCGGAGGTGTCGGTCTTGCGCAGCAATTCCAGCAGGCCGGGCAAGAGCGGCAGGGCGACCAGCGGCACGACGCCCAAGATATAGATCAAGGCCATCATCCCGGCTGCCTCCGATAACGCTTGGTTTTGTCCCAATGCAGCGTTCTGTTTTTCTTGAAGGGTTCGATCAGCGACTGCTGCAGCGTGGCGCGGGAAATGGTGACCAGGCTGACGAGAAAACCCAGAATGGCGAAAGGCAAAATGCGCAGCCTTTTGCCGTTGCCGTCCAGATAACAGGCGACGCCGATCTCGAAGAAGGCGGCGAAATTGCCCATCGCGCTGTAGCAGACCAGGGCCAGGATCAGCAGCACGCCGGGAGACGGCAACATGCTGTCGAAAAAGAACAGCAGCAGGGTAATGGCCCAGCCCAGCAGCAAGAGCGGGGACATGGCGTAAGTGCCCAGCAGAAGGAGCCCGTCCAGTTTTTCCCGCTTTTGCACCCCGCGGGTGCTCAGCAGGCGGCCGACGTGCCGCGCCAGCGCCTGATTGTGGCCGCGCGTCCAGCGCATCAATTGCCGGATGCGAACCGGCCAGCTTTCCGGCACCTCCTCGTAACACTCGGAGCGATTGGTGTAGACCGTGAGCCAGCCGCCGATCAGCAGCCGGTAGGTCAGATCGGTGTCTTCGGCCAGCACGTCGTCGTGCCAGCCGCCCACGCTGTTGAGCGCGGCGACGCGGATGCCGCCGACCGTGCCGCCGTACTGCGGCACCAGCTTCATATTCATCCTGGCCTGCTGGTCCACCTGATAGCCGCCGGCGCGCTCCATGTCCAGCATGCGGGTCAGCAGATTGGCGCCCGGATTCAAGGGCACCACGCGGCCCATCACCGCGCCGACCTCGGGATCGAAAAACGGCGCGATCAATTGCTTGAGCAAGCCGCGGCTTGGCAGGTAATCGGCGTCGAAGACGATGAACAGCTCGGTGTCGATCAAGGCCGTCGCGTCCTTCAGCGCCGCGGCCTTGCCGGGCTTGCCCTGGCTGCGATGGAAGGGCCTGATCACGTCCGGCCTGCGCGCCGCGATGCGGTCTATGATGGCGCGGGTGCCGTCCGTCGAGCGGTCGTTGACCGGCATGATGATCATTTGCCCCGGCGGGTAGTCGGATTCGAGCAAGGCCTCCATCGCATCGGCGATCACGGCCTCCTCGTTGTGCGCCGCGATGAAGACCGTGACTTTGGGCCAATGCGCCGTCTCAATGTCCAGATAAGGATGACGCTGATGGCCGAACAGCCGGTTCAAGGTGAAGGCCATATGCCGCGCCGCGTACACCATGATCAGGAGCACCACGCCGTACAGCACCATGTTCAGCGCGCGCAAGGGCCAGATGAAGGGTTGGGCGCTGGCGCGCAGCAGCAGGGGGTCGTCCTCCTGGCTGACCGTGCGGCGGCGCGCTTCTTCGATCTGATCCAGGATCAGCTGCTGGGTATGGCGCAGGTCGACGTTGTCCGACGCCCCCTTGATGCTGACGGAGGGACGGACGGCGGCGGGGAGCGCGTCCGGGTCCATGGGCAGCGCCTCCATGGCGGCCCGGCTTTCCGACGACGCGGCTGCGCCGCGCCGGGAAGCGTGATGGCCGGCGGCGGCGGCCGGCTCCTTGGCGGACCAGGCCGGCGAACAGAAAATCAGCAGGATCAGCCAGAGCAGGGCTCGCGGTGCCATTCCTATCTCCCCGGCGCGGAGGCGAGAGCGCTGGCGGCCTGCCGCGGGCGCGGCAAGGCGGAGAGAATGGCGGCGATGCGTCTGCCGGCGCTGCCGTCGCCATAGGGGTTGTGGGCTTGAGACATGCGCTGGTAAGCCGCCTGGTCGTCCAGCAAGGCGCTGGCGTGGCGGACGATAAGATCCGTTTCGGTGCCCACCAGCTTGGCGGTGCCGGCCGCGAGCGCTTCAGGCCTTTCCGTGGTGTCCCGGGTGACCAGAACCGGTTTGCCCAGCGCCGGCGCCTCTTCCTGTATGCCGCCGGAGTCGGTGATGATCAGGTGGCAACGGGCCATCAGGTAGACGAAGGGCAGGTATTGCAGCGGCTCGATCAGGTGAATGTTGCGCACCCGGGACAGCAGCGCGTACACCGGTTGGCGAACATTGGGATTCAAATGCACCGGGTAGACGATGTCCACGTCCGGGTAGCGTTCCGCCAATTGGACCAGCGCGCGGCAGAAGCTTTCGAACTTCTCGCCGAACTTCTCCCGGCGGTGGCCGGTGACCAGCACCACTCTCGCCTCCGGCCGCAGATAGGAGAAGGCGGCGGCGACGCCGGCCTTGAGCTCCGGCTGCTGCTCCAGCTTCTTCACCGTCAGCAGCAGAGTGTCGACGACGCTGTTGCCGGTGATGAAGATCCGCTCGGGGTCGACCTTTTCATTGCGCAGATTGAGACAGGACTCCTCTGTCGGAGCGAAATGCCAGGACGCCAGAATATCGGTGACGCGGCGGTTCATCTCCTCCGGCCAGGGGGAGTACAAGTCTCCGGTCCGCAAGCCCGCTTCCACGTGTCCAATCGGAATCCTGCGGTAAAACGCTGCCAGGCTGGCGCCCAGCGTGGTGGCGGTGTCGCCGTGCACCAGCACGACGTCGGGCTGGACTTCCTCCAGCACCTTGTCGACGGTTTCCACCAGTCTGGCGGTCAAAGACGCCAAGCCCTGAGCCTGTTGCATCAGCTTCAGGTCGAAGTCCGGCTTGATCTCGAAAAAATCCAAGACCTGATCCAGCATCTCGCGGTGCTGGCCGGTCACGCACACTTTTGACGCCACGCCCGGGCAGTCTTGCAGCGCGTGGATCACGGGCACCATCTTGATGGCCTCCGGACGGGTGCCAAAGATTGTCAGTACAGTAAACATATTGTCTCCATTGCAGCGATTCCAGGGCCTTGATATGGCTGACTTTGTTTGTTTTGTTAAAACTACTGTTTTTGTTTGTTTAAATTAAGCTAGCACAGGTTTCGCTAGAAACAAAGTTAAATATTTGTTTAAATCAAATGGTTTAATATTGGGTGAGTCAGGCGCTCGTTCGCCAGCGGGCCGAGGCCGTAGCGGATTGGGCGGATCCGCAGGCGTCGATCGCAGGGTTCCGCCGGAATGCACCTGACCGAAGCGCTAGTGCCCGGGCCGGGATTACGGTGTGAAACTGCAATGGCATTTTTTTGTTAGCATGCGAGGACGTACGCATGGGGAGCGTTAAATCGTTTGGGAAGCGGACCTGAAGCGCCGGTGAGCGCGGTCGGCTTCAATCTGGGGAGTTGTGCCCATGGAAAAGAAACAATGTCTTCATTGCGGGTACTGGCGCGGCGACGCGCCGCGCGATAGGCGGGCGCCGGCTTACGCCTGCCCGCTGTGTCAGGCGCCTTATCAGGAAATGTATCCGCAGCCGTTGCCGCGGCGCGAGCCGGAAGCGGCGTCCCGGCTCAAATGGGCGCATGTGGGCGCGGTGATCGTCGTCCTGCTGGCCGGCGCGGCGGGCTTGACGTACATGGTCTGGCCCAGCCAGCAGCAGGCCGAGGCCAGGAACGAGGCGGAACTGAGGGAAATCGCCGGCGTGGTGTTGCCGGGCGCGGAGCAGGCCAAGGAGGAGCTGTGCGGCGGCGAGGCCTTCGCCGCCGGCGCTTTTTGCCGCTGGGCGCCGGAGCTGGCGGCGGTGGGGCGCCGGGCGACGCTGGCGCGGAACTGCATGGAGGTGGTCTCCGTCCGGATTCATCCGGGGAGCAAGAGCCCGGAACGGCCCGATTTCGCGGTGGGGTGCCGGGACGCCGCCGGGGAGATGATGGAAATGAGTTTCAACGAGGAGGACTTGAAGGCCGGCGGCGCGGCGCCGGCCGAGTAGGGCCCGTTCAAGTCTCGCGGGCCGGGCCTGGGGCGTAGCTTCGCCGTTTGAACAAGAGGGCGACGGCGATGAGCGCGGCCGGCAACAGCAGCATGCTGAAAATCCAGTCCGGGCGCACCTGCTGACGCATCAGCTCGGCGCCGGCCAGCACTCCGAAGATGGCGCCGCCGCGGCCGACGCCGTACATGCCGCCCACTCCGCTGGCGCGGCAGCGGGTTGGATAAAAGGCGGCGGACAGCGAGGCCAGCGCCGATTGCCCGCCGCCGGAGGCGAAGCCCATGCAGAACACCAGCAAGCCCAGCTGTCCGCCTTGCTCGCCCTGGGCGACGGCGGCGCCTATCGCCCAGGCCAGCAGGCCGGCGACGGCGAAGTTGGCCGCCAGCAGGCGGTGCGGCTCGGCGCGGCCCATCCACCAGCCCAGCAGAATGGAGCCGACGCCGCCGCCCAGCGGAAACAGCGCGCTGATCCAGGCGAAGCGGCTCAGCGAGAGGCCGGCTTCCTTCAACAGCAGCGGCATCCAGTTCACCACCAGGTAATAGATCAACATGCTCATGAAGCAGCTGAGCCAGAGCAGCAAGGTGCCGGCCGTCAAGGGCCGGCTCAGCACCGCGCGCAGGCCGGCGCGCGGCGCGTCGCCGTCGTCGCCCAGGCGGAAAGCGACGGCTTGCTCCAGTTCCGGCGTGGAGGCGAGGCGGTGCAGCCGCGCTTTAATCTCGTTGACTGAGCGCCGGCGCGCCGCCAGATAGCGCACCGATTCCGGCAGCCAGCGGTATAGCGCCAGCGCCAGCAGCAGCGGGAACACCCCGCCCAGCCACAGCGGCGCGCGCCAGCCGTAAGAGGGAATCAGCCAGCCGGCGCACAGGCCTCCGGCGCCGGCGCCCAGCGGAAAACCGCACAACATGGCGCTGACCAGCAGCGCGCGGCGTCGCGCCGGGCTGTATTCGGACAGCAGGGTGATGGTATTGGGCAGCGCCGCGCCCAGGCCGACGCCGGTGAACAGGCGGTAGACGGTGAGCGCGTTCAGCGAGTCCGCCGCCGCGGTCAGCAGGCTGCCGACGCCGAACAGCAGCGTCGACGCGATCACCGCGGGCTTGCGGCCCAGGCGGTCGGCCAGCGGCCCGCCCAGCAAGGCCCCGCCGGCCAGGCCGAACAGGGCGGCGCTGAGCGCCTGGCCCAGCTGCGGCTTGCTCAGCCCCCACTGCTCCATCAGCGCGGGCGCGATGTAGGACAGGGCCGCCAGGTCGTAGCCGTCGGCGAACATGACCAGAAAGCACAGCGTCAGCAAGACGGCGTGAAAGGGTCCCAGGCGGCTTTGGTCAATGAAGCGGTCAACATCCAGGGCGGCGGACATGGCGGCGTTCTCCCGGCGCGTCACAGCTTGACGCAGACATTGCTGATGTCGGAGTAGAAATCCAGCGAATGGCGGCCGCCTTCGCGGCCGAGGCCGGACAGCTTGCTGCCGCCGAAGGGGGTGCGCAGATCGCGCGCGTACCAGGCGTTGACCCAGACGATGCCGACCTGGACGCGCCGTGCCAGCCTGTGGGCGCGGTCCAGCCGCTGGGTCCATAAGGCGCAGGCCAGGCCGTAGGGACTGTCGTTGACGCGGCGCAGGATCTCCTCGTCGTCGTCGAAGGGCGCGATGTGGCAGACCGGGCCGAAGATTTCCTCGCGCACGCAGCGGGCGTGGTCAGGCAGGCCGGTCCAGATTGTCGGGCGCACATAAGCGCCTTGATCGCGCGCGTCGCCGAACTGCGGCGTTTCGCCGCCGGTCACCACCGCCGCGCCTTCCTCGCGCGCCAGCGTGAAATAAGACAGCACCTTCTCGCGGTGCTGGCGCGACACCAGCGGGCCCAGGTCCACGCCGTCCTCGTCCGGATAGCCCAGTTTCAGTCCCTCGGCGCGGGTTTTCAGCGCGGCGACGAAGCGATCGAAGATAGGGCGCTCCACATAGACCCGCTCGGTGCACAGGCAGACCTGCCCGGTATTGAAGAAGGACGATCTGGCCACCCCGGCCACCGCCGCGTCGAAGTCGGCGTCGGCGAACACCACGGCGGCGTTCTTGCCGCCCAGCTCGAAGGAGATGTCTTTCACGCCGTCGGCCACCGCCTTCATGATGGCGCTGCCGGTGCGCGATTCGCCGGTGAAGGATACGGCGCTGATTTGCGGCGCGCGGGTCAGGTGTTCCCCGGCCGAGCCGGGGCCGAAGCCGTGCACCAGATTGAACACGCCGGCGGGAACGCCGGCCGCGTCCATCACCTCGGCCAGCAGGGCGGCCGACGACGGGGTTTCCTCGGAGGGCTTGCACACCACGGTATTGCCCATCGCCAGCGCGGGGCCCAGCTTCCAGGTCAGCAGCAATAGCGGCAGGTTCCACGGCGCGATCACGGCCACCACGCCCAGCGGCTTGCGCACGGTGTAGTTGAACAGCAGGCCGCCGTCGGCCTGCGGCGTTTCGCAGCAGTCGTCCACCTGGGCGACGGCGAGATCGGCGAAAGTCCGGAAATTGGCGATGGCGCGCGGCAGGTCCAGCGTGCGCGCCAGGTGCAGCGGCCGGCCGGTGTCGGCCACCTCGGCGGCGACGAAGTCGTCGAAACGCGCCTGGATGCCGTCGGCCACCTTGTGCAGCAGCGCGGCGCGCTCCGGCGCGCTATAGCGGCCCCAGGGCCCTTGCAGCGCGTCGCTGGCGGCCTGGACGGCGCGGGCCACCTGGGCGGCGTCGGCTTCTACCGCCTGGTTCAACAGGCGGCCGTCCACCGGGCTGATATTGTCGAAGCGCTGGCCTTCCTCTTCGAATCGGCCATTGATGTACAGCGGCAGCAGGGCGGGACGGCTCATGGTTTCTATCCTCGTCAACGGGGGGGGACGCCGCGGTCTTAGAACCTGTTTACGATCTGCTGTGCGTCGGCGATACGGCGTTGAAAATGGTTTCGAAATGCTCATGTACCGTCTGTACACTCCGCTGTCTCAACCGTTTTCGCCTTGTCTCGCCTTAGCTCGCGAGATCGTAAACACGTTCTTAAGGGGCGACGCAATATTGGCGAGTGTAGGAAAGGCGGCCTTGGGCGCGAAAATGAATAAATCGAGTCTTGCTATTCCCCGCGCTTATACCTGATCCGCCGCGTCCAGCGCGGCGGCGGCCAGTTTCAGGCTGTCTATCATCTGCCGGGCCGCCGGCGTCAGCGGCTTGTCGGCGCGCACCGAGTAGCCGACGGCGGTGGGCGGCCCCACCTCGTCCAGCGGCAGCACCGCCAGCAGCTTGGCGGCGGCGAAGCGGCGCGCCGCCAGCCGCGGCATCAGGCCCAGGCAGTCCGAATCCACCAGCAGATTGACATTGGTCAGCAAGGACAGCGATTCCAGCAGATTGTCCGGCAGCGGGAGGCCGGCGTCGTGGAAGAACTGCTCGGCCACCAGGCGGGCCGGCGAATCCGGCGGCGGCAGAATCCACGGCCAGTCGCGCAGTTCGGCCAGGCGGGACGGCGGCGCGGCCAGCAGCGGATGGTGGCCGCCGGCCACGATGCACAGCCGGTTCAGATAGAGCGGCTGGTGGCGCAAGGGCAGCTTGCGGGTGAGCGGCGCTTCCGGGTCCGGCAGGCGGCCCACCACCAGGTCCAGCTCGCCGGCGGCCAGCGCCGGGAACAGATAATCCTGCGGTCCCTCGCGCACGGTGACCAGCAGCTTGGGCGCGTGGGCCTTCAGCCGCAGGATGGCCTGCGGCAGCAGGCTGGCGCTGGCGGAGATCTGGGTGCCGATGATGACATGGCCGCAAATGCCGCCCTTGAAGGCGTTGATCTCGTCGGTCAGATAGCGCAGCTCGGCGATCACCGACTTGACGCGCTCGCCCAGCAGCAGCCCGTATTCGGTGGGCGTCACGCCGCGGTTGCCGCGCAGGAAGAGCACGGTGTCCAGCTGCTGCTCCAGCTCGCGTATCGCCTTGGTCACCGCCGGCTGGGTCAGGTGCAGCTCGCGCGCGGCGCGGGCGATGGACTGGCAGCGCAGCACCCGGTCGAACACCAAGAGCGGCCGCAGCTTGAGCCGGTTCAACACCATATCGTGAACGGAAAAGGGCGTGAGAGGGTCCATCGGCGCTCCTGTGCGGTTGGGACGGCGCGGCAGAAGACTATGGCATAACTTTAGGGAATAGCAGAAGCCCGGATATTCATTTTCTCCTTATCGCCGCGCTCCATAGACTGGACGCGTCCCACTGATACGGCCGGTTTGGTCCGCGCCGGAGCGCTTGAATAAGGAGAACGCCTTGAGCCCAGTTCCACCATCCGCATTGCAAGCCGCCGCCGAGCAGCTGCGTCGCGCCGCCGACGCCGGCCAGCCCTGCGCGCCGGTGCGCGGCCTGCTCGGCGAGGGAGACGTCGACGCCGCCTATCAGGTGCAAACGCTGAATGTCCGGCATGCGCAGGCCCAGGGCCGGCGGCTGGTGGGCAGCAAGATCGGCCTGACCTCGGCCGCGGTGCAGCGGCAGCTGGGCGTGGCGCAGCCGGATTTCGGCCGCCTGTTCGCCGACATGGCGGTGTGCGACGGCGAGGAGATCGACAGCCGGCGGCTGCTGCAGCCCAAGATAGAGGCGGAAGTGGCGCTGCTGCTGGGGCGCGATCTGGACCATGACAAACATACGCTGGCCGATCTGTTCCGGGCGGTGGACGCGGTCTTGCCGGCGCTGGAGATCGTGGACAGCCGCATCGCCGGCTGGGATATCCGCATCAGCGACACCATCGCCGACAACGCGTCCAGCGGCCTCTTCGTGCTGGGCAACCGGCCGCGGCGGCTGGCCGACGTCGATCTGCTCGGCTGCGGCATGACGCTGGAGCTGCGCGGCGAGCCGGTCTCGGTGGGCGCCGGCGCGGCCTGTCTCGGCAATCCCTTATTGGCCGCGCTGTGGCTGGCGGACACGATGGCGCGGCGCGGCGAGCCGCTCAAGGCCGGCGACATCGTGCTGACCGGCGCTTTGGGGCCGATGGCGCCGGCGCGCGCCGGCGACGTGTTCACCGCCCGCATCCAGGGCCTGGGCGAAGTGTCGGCCCGCTTCGCCCCACTTCAGGGAGCATCCTCATGAGCCATCCCGCTCGCGTCAAAGCGGCCATCATCGGTTCCGGCAATATCGGTTGCGATCTGATGGTCAAACTACTGCGTCACGGCCAGCAGCTGGAATTGGCCGCCATGATAGGCATCGATCCGGATTCCGACGGCCTGGCCCGCGCGCGCCGCCTGGGCCTGGCTACCAGCCACCAGGGCGTGGAAGGGCTGTTGGCCATGCCCGGCGCCGCCGACATCCGCCTGGTGTTCGACGCCACCTCGGCCGGCGCCCACGCGCGTCACGAACAGCTGCTGCGGCCGCGCGGCGTCCGGGTGATAGACCTGACGCCCGCCGCCATCGGCCCCCATGTGGTGCCGGCGGTGAACCTGGACGCGCACCTGGACGCGCCCAATATCAATATGGTCACCTGCGGCGGCCAGGCCACCATTCCCATCGTGGCCGCGGTGGCCGCGGCGACGCCGGTGTTCTACGGCGAAATCGTCGCCTCCATCGCCAGCAAATCCGCCGGCCCCGGCACGCGCGCCAATATCGACGAATTCACCGAAACCACCGCCCAGGCGATTGTCGGCGTCGGCGGCGCGCGCAGCGGCAAGGCCATCATCATCCTGAACCCGGCGGAGCCGCCGCTGATGATGCGGGACACGGTGTTTTGCCTGACCGCGCCGGCGGACCGGGACGCCATCGCCCGCTCGGTGGCCGCGATGGCGGACAAGGTCAGCGCCTATGTGCCCGGCTACCGGCTGAAGCAGGAGGTGCAGTTCGAGGCGCTGCCGGCGGAAGCGCTGACGGCCTATCCGGAACTGGCGCGGAGCGGCGGGCTCAAGGTGTCCGTCTTCATCGAGGTGGAAGGCGCGGCCCACTATCTGCCGGCCTACGCCGGCAATCTGGACATCATGACATCGGCGGCGATGGCCTGCGGCGAACGCGTCGCCGCCCGCCTGCTGCAAGCCTGAGGAGCCCGGCATGGACAAACTGTATATTTCCGACGTGACCCTGCGCGACGGCTCGCACGCGGTCCGCCACCGTTATTCGCTGGCCCAGGTGCGCGCCATCGCCGCGGCGCTGGACGCGGCCGGGGTGGATTCCATCGAGGTGGCGCACGGCGACGGCTTGGAGGGTTCCAGCTTCAACTACGGCTTTGGCGCCCATAGCGACGTGGAATGGATCGCCGCGGCGGCCGAATCCGTGCGCAACAGCAAGATCGCCACCTTGCTGCTGCCCGGCATCGCCACTGCGCGCGCCTTGCGCGAGGCCTACGACGCCGGCGCGCGCATTGCGCGCATCGCCACCCACTGCACCGAGGCCGACATCGCCAGACAGCACATCGGCTACGCGCGGGAACTGGGCATGGACGCCGTCGGCTTTCTGATGATGTCGCACATGACCACGCCGCAGCGGCTGGCCGAACAGGCCAAGCTGATGGAAAGTTACGGCGCCCATTGCGTCTACGTGGTGGATTCCGGCGGCGCTCTGCTGATGCAGCAGGTGCGCGACCGCTTCCGCGCCTTGCGCGACGCGCTGCGGCCGGAGACGGAAACCGGCATCCACGCCCATCACAATCTGTCCCTGGGCGTGGCCAACAGCATTGTGGCGGTGGAAGAAGGCTGCCGCCGCGTCGACGCCTCGCTGGCCGGCCAGGGCGCCGGCGCCGGCAACGCGCCGCTGGAAGTGTTCATCGCCGCCGCCGAGCGCCTGGGCTGGAACCACGGCTGCGAGCTGATCCGGCTGATGGACGCCGCCGACGATCTGGTGCGGCCCACCCAGGACCGCCCGGTGCGGGTGGACCGCGAGACGCTGGCGCTGGGCTACGCCGGCGTCTACTCCAGCTTCCTGCGCCATGCGGAAACGGCGGCGGCGCAATACGGCTTGAAAACCCTGGACATCCTGCTGGAAGTGGGACGCCGCCGCATGGTGGGCGGGCAGGAGGACATGATAGTCGACGTGGCGCTGGACTTGCTCAAGGCCAAAGGAGGCGCGGCATGACGGACTTTGTTCAAAACTGCGCCCGCGAACTGGACATCGCGACCCAAACCGGCGAAGCCGTCGATCAACTGAGCGCGCGGCGGCCTTTCGATCTGGCGCAGGCCTATCGTATCCAGCAGGCCGGCATCGCGCTGCGCCAGCAGCGCGGCGAGCGCGCGCTGGGCTTGAAGCTGGGCTTCACCAGCCGGGCCAAGCGCGTGCAAATGGGCGTGGACGCGCTGATCTGGGGCGAACTGACCGACGCCATGCAGCTGGCGGACGGCGGCGAGCTGGCGCTGGGCCGCCTGATCCATCCGCGGGTGGAGCCGGAAATCGCCTTCATCACCGCGCAGGAGATCTCGCGGCCGCTGTCCCTGGCCGAGGCCGGGCTGGCGCTGGCCGGCGTGGCGCCGGCGCTGGAAATCATCGATTCGCGCTACCGCGACTTCCGTTTCAGCCTGGAGGACGTGGTGGCGGACAACTGCTCATCGTCCCATTTCGTCGTCGGCCCGCTGAGCCCGCCGGACACGCCGCTGGACAATCTGGGCGTGACGCTGCGCTTCAACGGCCGGCCGGTGCAGCTGGGCAGCAGCGCCGCCATCCTGGGCCAGCCGCTGCGCGCGCTGATGGAAGTGTCCGCGCTGCTGCACGCGGAAGGGCGCACGCTGCCGGCCGGCTCCTTGCTGCTGGCCGGCGCGGCCACCGCGGCCGAGCCCTTGCGCGCCGGCCTGCACGTTGGCGTGGAGATCGCCGGCCTGGGCCGCTGCGAGTTTGAAACCGAAGGGAGCGCCTGATGAGCACCCAAGCCACCACCGTCAGCGGCAAGGCCGCGCCGCGCGGCCGCTTTCCGCACCTGAAGCGGGCCGGGGACTTCCTCTTTGTCTCCGGCACCAGTTCCCGGCGGCCGGACAACAGCATCGCCGGCGCCGAGGCCGACGCCATGGGCGCGACGCGGCTGGACATCGCCTTGCAAACCCGGGCGGTGATCGAGAATATCCGCGACATCCTGGCCACGGCCGGCGCCGGGCTGGCCGATGTGGTTGAAATCAGCGCCTACCTGGTGGATATGAACGATTTCGCCGCATACAACCGGGTTTACGCCGACTACTTCGACGAGGAAGGGCCGACGCGGACCACGGTGGCGGTGCATCAGCTGCCGCATCCGCATTTGCGCATTGAGATCAAGGCGATCGCCTACAAGCCGCTTTAAGAACGTATTTACGGCGGCGAGTAGGTTCTTTGAGGTGTAATCAAGCACAAGAGAAGGAGAGAGGAGATGGAACTGCAATACGGCATGCCGCTCAATCTGCTGGACTGGGCGCAGCGCAACCAGGGTCTGCTCAAGCCGCCGGTGTGCAATGCGGCTGTTTGGTCGGACGGCGACTACATCATCAATATGGTGGGCGGGCCGAATACCCGCACCGATTTTCACGACAACCCCACCGAGGAGATTTTCTACCAGATCCAGGGCAACGCCTATCTGGAGATCTGGGACCGCGGGCGCTTCGATCGCATCGAGTTGCGCGAAGGCGACGCCTTCCTGTTGCCGGCCCACGTCATCCACTCGCCGCAACGGCCCGAGCCCGGCCTATGCCTGTTGGTGGAGAAGCCGCGGCCGGTCGGCCAGTACGACAGCCTGCAATGGTACTGTCCGGTCTGCGCGGCCGAGATCTGGCGTTTCTCCAAGCAGCTGGAAAGCCTGGTGGACGATCTGCCCAAGGCCTATCAGCTGTTTTACGCCTTGAGCGAGGACGAGCGCCGCTGCCGCCATTGCGGCACCGTCCACCCCGGCAAGGATTACGCCGCCTGGCACGAGTTGCGGCAGCGTTCCCGTCATTGAGCGCCCGTTCCATGACCGCCGCGTTCCCGCCCTAGCTCGCAAGACGGGAACCGATTCTTGAAGCAAGCTTAATTAACCGAGAAACGCAGCCATGATAGACATCCACTCCCATTTCTTCCCGCGGATCAGCCAGGCCGAGGCGGCCCGGCTGGACCCGCGGCGCGGGCCCTGGCTGGAAACCTCCGGCCGCAACGGGCAGATCATGGTGGGCGAGCAGCCGTTCCGGCCGGTGCACGACGCGCTTTGGGACGGCGCGCGCCGGCTGGCCTGGCTGGACGAGCAGGGCATAGACATCCAGATCATGTGCGCGACGCCGGTGATGTTCGCCTACGCCGCGCCGATAGAACGCGCCTTGCCTTGGGCGCAGCTGATGAACGATCGCGCGCTGGACATGGCGGCCATCGCGCCGCAACGCTTGAAAGTGCTGGCGCAAGTGCCCTTGCAGGACGTGGACGCCGCCTGCCGCGAAGCCAGCCGCGCCCGCGACGCCGGCCACATCGGCGTGCAGATCGGCAACCACGTCGGCGAGCGGGATCTGGACGACGCAGGCCTGCTGACGTTTCTCAGCCATTGCGCGGCCGAGAACATCCCGCTGCTGGTGCACCCATGGGACATGATGGGCGCCGGCGCGCGGATGAAGCGCTGGATGCTGCCCTGGCTGGTGTCGATGCCGGCGGAAACCCAGCTGGCCATCCTGTCGCTCATCCTGTCCGGCGCTTTCGAACGCCTGCCGGCCAGCCTGAAAATCTGCTTCGCCCACGGCGGCGGCAGCTTCGCCTATCTATTGGGCCGGGTGGACAACGCCTGGGAGCAGCGCGACATCGTGCGCGAAGACTGTCCGCGGCGGCCGTCCAGCTATCTGGACCGGTTTTACGTGGATTCCGCGGTGTTCGATCCCGGCGCGTTGCGGCTATTGATCGCCACCATGGGCGCGGAGCGGGTGATGCTGGGCTCGGACGCGCCTTTTCCGCTGGGCGAGCAGACGGTGGGCGGCCTGGTCCGCGAGACGGTGGCGGACGCCGAGATCCGCCGGCGGCTGCTGGCGGACAATGCGCGGGCCTTCTTCAGTTTATAGGGCGGCTCAACTCAGCAGCCAGCCCAGCAACAAGCCGCCGAACAACAGCCATTTCAGCGCGTAATAGCCGAGGCGGCTCTGCGCCTTGATGCGCTTGCCGAACAGCCGCACCGCCTGCACATAGCGGAACAGGCGGTTGAGCGCGCCGGTGCGGTCCCCGTCCTGATTGGGGGCGCTGGCGGCGCCCAGCAGCAGGCGGCTGAGCCGGCGGTTGAACCAGGCGGCGAGCCGGAAGCGCATCGGCCGTTCGATATCGCAGAACAGGATGATGCGCTGGTGCTTGGTGGCGTTTTCGGCGTGGTGCAAATAGGTTTCGTCGAACAGCACCGCCTCGCCGTCGCGCCAGCTATAGCGTTCGCCGTCCACTTCGATGTAGCAGGCCTCGCTTTGCGGCGTGGACAGACCCAGGTGGAAGCGCACCGATCCGGCGAAGGGGTCGCGGTGGCGCACCAGGCGGCTGCCCGGCGGCAGGCTGGCGAACATCGCCGCCTTCACCGTGGGAATGCCCTCCAGCAAGGCGGTGGTGTACGGACACAGCTTGGCCGCGGACGGGTGAGGCTGGTCGTACCACTTGAGATAGAAGCGCTTCCAGCCGGTTTTGAAGAAGGAATTGAAGCCCAGATCGTCGTAACGGTCGGAGGCCTTGATCGCGCCGCCGTCGGACAGGGCCAGCGCCTCGGTGCGGATGCGCTGCCAGTTGTCGTTCAGCGTCCGCAATTCCGGAAACTGTTGCAAGGGTAAATAGGGGCGGGCCGGCAAGGTGGAGAACAAGTAGCAGAAGCAGTTGATCGGCGCCATGAAGGTGGAGTGATCGGTCAACTGCCGCCAGAAACCCAGACGTTGGCGGCCGCGATAGTGGATATAGACGGTACAGAGCGCGAAAACGAGGAGGATGGAGAGTTTGATATACGGCATATGGGCTCGCCTGTGCATGGATATGCTCAATTTCAAGCAAATACCGGTTTTGGACGACTGGTAGTTGGGATAGTTTAGCAAAATCCTGCCGCCGCCGCCCCCCGCGGCGGGCCGCGCAAACGGCTGTATCGGGCCGGAAAACAGCCGAAACCGGCTGTGCCGGCCGCCGCATACGGCCGACACCCGCAAGGGGCGCTGCCTAGAATGGTTCGAGCGAGAACGGCCCCGCGCCGTCCCCGGCAATCATTCGCTTGCCGGGCCGCCCGACCAAGGAGCCTGCCCATGCATTTCACCCACGCGATCACCCGTTTGCCGGCCGACACCGTGGCCGGCGGCCTGACCACCGCCGATATCGGCGCGCCGGACCCGGCGCTGACCCGCGCCCAGTTCCGCGACTACGTGGACATTCTGCTGAGCCTGGGCCTGACCGTCAGCACGCTGCCGGCCCAGCCCGATTATCCCGACGCCCATTTCGTTGAAGACACCGCGGTGCTGATGCCGGAACTGGCGGTGCTCACCCAACCCGGCGCGCCGTCCCGCCGCGGCGAGGTGCGCAGCATCGCGCCCCTGGTGTCCCGCTTCCGCCACGCCGTATCGATGGACGGCGACGCGCGCATGGACGGCGGCGACGTGCTGATGATAGACAAGCGCTTCTTCGTGGGCCTGACCAGCCGCACCAACGAGGCCGGGGTCAGCCAGTTCGCCGCCGCGGTGGAAAAGTTCGGCTATGTCGTCACCGCGGTGGAAGTCAGCGCCGGCCTGCATCTGAAATCCATCGTCAACTACGTGGGCCGCAACACGCTGATCCTGTCCGAAGACCGCGCCGACGATCCGGTGTTCCGCGGCTATCAGCAGATCGTGCTGGCCAGGGACGAGGAATACGCCGGCAACACCCTGTGGATCAACGACACCCTGATCACGCCCAGCGGCTACCCGGACACCCTGCGCAAGCTGAAGACCCTGGGCCTGCCCATCATCGAGACCGACACCAGCGAAATCCGCAAGATGGACGGGGGCTTGACCTGCATGTCCCTGCGCTTCTGAAAAACCGTTCCATTCGCCACCGGCCGCAGAGCCGGGAAGATTCAGAACCTGTCGCCGACGCGGAGCCGGCGAGGAACAGGCTCTCAAGGAGAAACCAGATGAAAACCATCAGCATCGCGCTCTTGCTGGCGCTGAGCGCCGGCCCGTCGCTGGCCAAGGACATCCAGCAAATCCGCTGGGGCGTGGACGGCGGCTACCCGCCTTTCGACGTGCTGGCGCCCAACGGCGAGATCACCGGCTTCGATCCGGACATCGCCAAAGCCGTCTGCGCCGAACTCAAGGCCCGCTGCGTCTTCGTCAAGCAGCCGTTCGACAGCATGATAGCGGCGCTCAACGCCAATAAGTTCGACGCCGTCATCGCCTCGCTGAACGTGACGGCGGAGCGGCGGAAGCAGGTGGATTTCAGCGACAAATACTACGCGTCCGCCTCGCAGCTGGTGGCGCGCAAGGGCAGCCCGCTGCGGCCCACGCCGCAGTCGCTGGCCGGCAAGACCGTGGGCGTGCAGTCCGGTTCGGTGCACGAGCAGTACGCCAAGGCCAACTGGGGCGGCGGCAAGGTCAAGATCGTCACCTACGCCAACCAGGACAATGTCTACCTGGACCTGGCCTCCGGCCGCATCGACGCCGCCTTGCAGGACAATATCCAGGCCGAGACCAGCTTTCTGCGCACTGAGCGCGGCCGGCAGTTCGCCTTCGCCGGCCCCAAGCTGGGCGAGTCCAATCCGGTGGCCGTCGCGGTGCGCAAGAACGATCCGGAACTGAAGGCGGCGATCAACCGCGCCATCGCCGCCATCCGCGCCAACGGGGTGTACGAGGGGATACGCAAGAAGTACTTCGGCTTCGATATCTACCACTAAGCACCTGTTCATCGTCTGCTGCGCGGCGTGCGCACCGCTTCCATCCCTATCCACCCCCGGCCGGCGCCCGCCGGCCGCTTCCCCAAGGAGGGCGGCCATGGTGGCGTCCTATCTGCCCCTGTTGCTGAGCGGGGCCTGTCTCAGCCTGCGCGTGGCGCTGGCCGCGCTGGGGCTGGCCCTGCTGTTCGGCCTCGCCAACGCCTGCGTCAAGCTGTTCGGGCCGCGCTGGCTGCGGGCGGCGTCCATCGCCTACACCACGGTAATCCGCGGCATTCCGGAGCTGGTGATGATGCTGCTGCTGTTCTACGGCGGCGAGAAAGTCTTCAATCTGCTGCTGGCGGCCTTGGGGCTGCCGGCGGTGGAGTTCGACAAATTCCTGGCCGGGGTGCTGACCATAGGCTTCATCTTCGGCGCCTATTACACCGAAACCTTCCGCAGCGCCTTCCTGGCGGTGCCGCGCGGCCAGTTGGAGGCCGGCGTCGCCTACGGCATGCGGCCGTGGCGGCTGTTTCGGCGCATCCTGTTTCCGCAGATGCTGCGCCACGCCTTGCCCGGCATCAACAACAACTGGCTGGCGCTGATGAAGTCGGCGGTGCTGGTGTCGCTGATCGGCCTGGAAGACATGGCCTGGCTCGCCGAGCAGGCCGGCCGCGCCACTCAGATGCCTTTCCTGTTCTATTTCCTGGTCTGCCTGGTCTATTTGCTGTTCACCGCCGCCTCCGGCGGGGTGTTCCGCTGGCTGGGGCTGCGTTACAGCCGCGGCCTGCTTTGAGGGGAAAACGATGACGCTAGACGAAATCCTGCGCGCCTTGCCCAGCTATCTATGGGGAGAGGGCGGCCAATGGAGCGGGCTGGCGCTCACCGCCAAGCTGTTCCTAGTGTCCGGCGGCCTGGGCATGTTGTTGGCGGTGCTGCTGGCGCTGCTCAGGGTCTACGGCCCGGCGCCGCTGCGCTGGGCGGTGGCCGCCTTCAGCTATTTCTTCCGCGGCACGCCCTTGTTCATGCAGCTGATGCTGATCTATTACGGCGTGTCGCAATTCAGCTGGGTGATAGAAGGCTGGCAGGCGGAAGACCCGTTCTGGCTGCTGTTCCGCGACGCCACCTTCTGCGCCATCCTCGCCTATGTGTTGAACACTGCCGCTTACGCGCAGGAAATCCTGTCCGGCGCGCTCGCCGGCTACCCGCGCGAGGAAATCATGGCGGCGGAGGCCTTCGGCATGTCGCGGGCGCGGGTCATCCGCCGCATCGTCTTGCCCGGCGCGCTGCGGCGCTCGATACCGGTGCTGAGCAATGAAATGGTGTTTTTGCTGCACGCCACCGCCTTATCGTCCACGGTCACGCTCTTGGACGTCACCGGCGTGGCGCGCGCCTTGTACGCGGCCACCTACGCGCCGTTTTTCCCCTTCCTGATGGCGGCGGCGATCTACCTGGGCTGCACCTTCGCGCTGCTGGCGGGTTTTCGTCAGGCGGAACGCCGCTGGCTGAAGTTCCTGCGGCCGCGTTCAGCCTAGCGCGCCGGCGCTGCGCTTGATCTCCTGCAGCTCGGTGATGGTGATGATCTTGTCGATCTTGAAGGCGGCGCTGTTCAGCCATTGCTCGGCCAGCTCGCGGTATTGCTGGATGTCGCGACAGCCGACGCGCACCTGGAAATCGAAGCTGCCGGCCACCAGCCAGGCGTCCAGCACCGCCTCGCTGCGTTGCAGTTCCTTGATGAAGGCCTGCTGCGACAGCGCGTGATCGGCCAGCGCCACCTGGGCCACCACGATGACGGGGTAGGCCGGTTCCGGCAGCTGCACCACGGCGCGGTAGCCGCGGATCACGCCGGCTTTTTCCAGCCGGCGCACGCGCTCCAGGCAGGGCCGAGGCGTCAGATTGACCTGCTCGGACAAACGTTGAAAGGACATCCGGCCGTCGGCTTGCAAAGCGGCGAGGATTTTCAGGTCGATACGGTCCAGGCTGGGTTTCTTGTCGTTCATGGCGGGTTTCAGGATGGATGGGCTGCCTGATGATTTGAGCCTCAGGCGCCGACAGTGTCAAGGCGGCGCGTCCAGCGTGGTTTTGATATTTCAATGACATGGAAAGGGAGGGCGTTTTATGGAGCTCGTCACCCAGGCGTTGCCACAGGCCAGCATAGGCATGCGGCGCGAACTCTTGAGCCTGCATTACGGCCGGCGCGGCGCCGGGCCCAAGGCCTATTTGCAGGCCAGCCTGCACGCGGACGAACTGCCCGGCATGCTGGTGATCCACCATCTGCGTCGGCTGCTGGACCAGGCTGAAGCGGCCGGCCTGCTGCGCGGCGAAATCGTGCTGGTGCCGGCGGCCAATCCCATCGGGCTGGCCCAGGCGCTGTTGCAGCAGCAGCCCGGGCGTTTCGAACTGCGCAGCGGCGAGAACTTCAACCGCCGCTTCACCGATTTCCACCCGCTGCTGCGCCCCGGCCTGGAGGCCGGCCTTGGCGATGACGCCGCCGCCAATCTGCGGACGGTGCGCGCCCGGATGCGCGCCGCGCTGGACGCGCAAACCCCGGTCACGGAACTGGAGGCGCTGCGCCTTGCCCTGAGCCGGCTGGCGCTGGACAGCGACCTGGTGCTGGACCTGCATTGCGATAGCCAGGCGCTGCTGCACGTGTACGCCGACGCGCCGTTCTGGCCGGCGCTGGAGCCGCTGGCGCGCTATCTGGGCGTGGCCGCGGCGGTCTTGAACGAGGCGCCGGGCGGCACGACTTTCGAGGAATCCTGCGGCCAGAGCTGGTGGCGGCTGGCCGGCGAACTGGGGCCGGCGCATCCGCTGCCGCTGGGCTGCGTGGCCGCCACGGTGGAGCTGCGCGGGCAGGGCGATCTGGACCACGGCCAGGCGCGGCGGGACGCGGAGGCTTTGTACGCCTATCTGCAAAGCCGCGGCCACATCGCCGGCGCCGCGCCGGCCTTGCCGCCGCCGGTGCCCGCGCCATGGACCTGGCGCGGCATGACCAGCGTGAGCGCGCCCGCGCCCGGCCTGGTGCTGCGCCATTGCGCGGTCGGCGCGGAAGTGGAGCGCGGCCAGCCGCTGCTGGAGCTGATCGACCCGCTGGAAAACCGGGTCGTCCCGGTGCTCAGCCCGGCGGCGGGGCTGCTCTACGTCAGCCACCCGCTGCGCTACGCCCAGGCCGGCATGGAGCTGTGCCGCATTCTGGGCCGGGCCGACGCCGGCGCGCGCGTGTCGCTTGCTTGAACGTTCGCGTCATGTTTCCGGCATGGCCGCAACGCGTACTGTCAGTAGAATGATTTGCCGCCCGCGGGCGGCCATGCGAACCCCCACCCAAGAGCCGCCCACCATGCAAGCCCAAGCCATCGCCGCCGCCGACGCGCCGGCGCAAGAAAACCTGGAGCCCATCTGGCTCCGCGCCAGACAAGGCCAATTGGCCCGCGCCGTCGTGATGGTGCGCCCTCACGATTTCGCCTTCAATGAACAAACCGGCGCCGACAATGTGTTCCAGCACCGGCTGCAACTGCCGCCGGCCCAGGTCACCGCGCGGGCGCTGGCGGAATTCGACGCCATGGCGCAGCGGCTGCGCGACCGCGGCGTCGAAGTGCTGGTGCTGGAAAAAAGTCCGGACGGCTATCCAACCCCGGACGCGGTGTTTCCCAACAACTGGTTCAGCACCAGCGTGGACGGCAGCCTGCACGTCTACCCGATGCACACGCTGAACCGCCGCCGGGAACGGCGGGTGGAGGAGCTGTGCCAATTGCTGCTGAGCCACGGCTACGAGGTGGAGCAAGTGGTGTGGGCCGGCCATCCGCTGGAAGAGGAACTGATCCTGGAGGGCACCGGGGTGATGGTGTTCGACCATCCGCGCAAGCGCGTGTACGCGGCGCGCTCGCAGCGCTGCCATCCGGGCGCGCTCTACCGTTACGCGCGCCGGCGCGGTCTGGAAGCGGTGCACCTGTTCGACACCGTGGACAGCCGCGGCGTGCCCATCTACCACACCAATGTGATGATGAGCGTGGGCGAGGGCTTCGCGGTGATCTGCTCCGAAAGCCTGCACCGGCCGGAGCAGCGGCGGCAAGTGCTGAGCGCGCTGGGCGAACACCACGAGGTGATCGACATCAGCCTGGCCCAGGTGGAGCGCAGCTTCTGCGGCAATATTCTGCAACTGCGCGGCGCCGGCGGCCAGCCGCTGATCGCGATGTCGGAGCAGGCCTGGAACGGTTTCACGCCGGCGCAGCAAAGAACGCTGGAGCGCCACGGGCAGCCGGTGGTCAACCCCATTCCCACCATAGAGGCGGTGGGCGGCGGCAGCTGCCGCTGCATGCTGGCCGAGTTGTTCCTGCCGCGCGTCCGCTAGCGGGCGCGGCGCGCCTCGTCCGGCAGGCCGGTGGCCGGGCCCAGCAGCTTGGCCTCGGCCAGTGCGCGCAGCCGCTCCTCGCTGGGCGCCGGCGGGGCGACGCCGGCCTCGTGGTCGCGCAGCCACTGGATCTTGCCGTCCCAGGCCGGCAGCGGCGCCGGCGGCAGCGGCACGATGTCGTCGATATCGGGCACGGTGGGCTGGCGGTAGGACCAGTCGGCTAGGGTTTTGCGTAGAATGTCGTAACGATGGCTGCGCTCGGCGTCATAGGCCAGCCCCAAGGTGCCGTCGCTATCAGGGGGTGGTGCCAGGAACTCCTCAGATAATCTGTAAGCAGATACGGTATTCCCCGCCTTGACCGCCAGCTGGTAGTACTTCAGCGCTTGGCCTCTGTCTTTGTCGTTTAGATAGGTTGCATATTCCCCCGCAGCATTGGCATGGCCCTGTTCGGCGGCGCAGCGGTACATCTGCCAGCCAATTGGGAATGCCGGATGATCCGGCCCCAGCCAAGTCAGCTTGTCGCCGACATAGTATTGCGCCTGCGGATTGCCGAGGTCGGCGGCTTTGCGGAAGTAGCGCAGCGCCAGTTCGTCATTGGCGGAATAGCCGAAGCCGCTGTTGACGTAGACGCCGAGCAGGTAGTAGCCGGCCGGGGCCTGGGCGGCGATCAACTGGTCGTTGAGATCCAGCACCTCGATGACGCTGCCGTTGAAGTCGCCACGGCGCAGGCCGTTTTGCAGATTGTAATTGGCCTTGACGTGGCCATGGGCGGCGGCAATGCGGTAGAGCCGGGTGATTTCGACGTTGGCGCTGGTCTGCGGGTCCAGCAGATTGTTCTTTTGCATAAAACGCGCGTATTCAAAGATTTGCTGCAATTCCGGCTCCGGCGCCGGGCTGGCGTCAGCCTCGTAGCGGCAGCTAAAAGCCAATTTGGTGTCGATGTTTCCAGCATCGGGCAGCATGCGGGTCTGCTGGCCGCAGGCGGATAAGGCCAGGAGCAGGAGCAGCCCGCCTAGTGTTGGTGGCCGTGACAGAACCCGTACCGTCTTTTTTGCCGCGGGAACACCGGGCCACACACGGACTACCCGCACCGCGCGGGTCCATGCCGCGGTGGCTAAATCGGTTTTGCGCCGGGCTTGGCCGTGGTTCATTTCGCGGTCTCCCCGGTCAGGCCGGCAGGTGGTAGCGCACCAGCTCCCACTCCACGGCGACCGGCCGGTAGACCAGCCATGCATCGCCAAACCATTGCTTCCACCACGGCAGCGGGTAGGCGACATTCAACTGCGGCAGCGGCTGGCCGGCGGAGCAAAGCGTGGTCGGGTGTTCGCCGGCCCAGGGCACGCAGCCCTTGGGCGGCAGCGGCCGCCAGTGGGCGGCGACATTGGGCACGTGGCCCGTCTGGCGGCGGCTGAGCAGCGGCAGCGCGTCGGCAAAGGGCGGAGTGCGTTCGGCGCGGCGGCGCGCCTCGTCGGCGGCGGCTTGTTTGTCGGCCGCGATCCGGGCGCGGCGCGCCTCGTCCGGCAGGCCGGTGGCCGGGTCCAGCCGCTTGGCCTCGGCCAGTGCGCGCAGCCGCTCCTCGCTGGGCGCCAGCGGGGCGACGCCGGCCTCGTGGTCGCGCAGCCACTGGATCTTGCCGTCCCAGGCCGGCAGCGGCGCCGGCGGCAGCGGCACGATGTCGTCGATATCGGGCACGGTGGGCTGGCGGTAGGACCAGTCGCCCAGAGTCTTGCTGATGATCTTGTAGCGGCGGCTGCGCTCGGCGTCATAGGCCAAGCCGAGGTCATTCAGATCACCGGAGCCAGGGGCGAGAAAGGATTTGCGTAATGCATTGGCTGCAATGTCATTGCCCGCCTTGACCGCCAGTTGGTAGTACTTCAGCGCTTGAACATTGTCCTCGCCTTCTGCCCAGGTGCCGGCTTCGCCGGCGGCCTTGGCATGACCCTGTTCGGCGGCGCAGCGCTTCATCTGCATGCCGATGGCCTGAATTGCATGCTGACCGATGAAGCCGGAGACCAGCTTGTTGCCGACATAGTATTGTGCTGGCGGATTGCCGAGGTCTGCGGCCTTGCGGAAGTAGCGCAGCGCTAGCTCCGGGTTGGCGTCATAGCCGAAGCCGCTGTTGATGTAGACGCCGAGCAGGTAGTAGCCGGCCGGGACCTGGGCGGCGATCAACTGGTCGTTGAGGTCCAGCACCTCGATGACGCTGCCGTCGAAATCGCCGCGGCGCAGGCCGTTTTGCAGATTGTAATTGGCCTTGATGTGGCCATGGGCGGCGGCGATGCGGTAGAGCCGGGCGATTTCGACGTTGGCGCTGGTCTGCGGGTCCAGCAGATTGTTCTTTTGCATAAAGCGCGCGTATTCAAAGATCTGTTGCAGTTCAGGCTCCGGCGCCGGGCTGGCGTCGGCCTCGTAGCGGCAGCTAAAAGCCAGTTTGGTGTCGATGTTTCCAGCATCGGGCAGCATGCGGGTCTCCTTGCAGGCGGTGAGCGCGAGGGTGAGCAGGGCGAGGGGCAGCAGGCGTCGGCGCATCGTTTTAGTCCAGATTGCTGACGGCGGGGCTGTCGCGGTAGAACTCGACCAGCGGGGAGATGGGACTAAATCCCTTGTCTTGGGCTTTTTTATTTCTCTCAATCAGCTCGCCCCATTCCTTGAACGCTTCCGCGACATCCTCCTGCGCCCCCAGCGCCACCTTCTTATTCCGGTCCCAGGTGTGCTGGCTCCACAGCTGTAGCCGGAGGTTTTTGGTCAGCGCCCCGTGCTGGTGGGCGATATTGAGCTCGCTGTCCACCTGCATGCTGCGGGTGTTGAGATTGGCTGAGCCCAGGGTGGTGAACACATCGTCGATCAGCGTCAGCTTGCTGTGGATGTAGACCGGCAACCAGGGCTTGCCGGCCGGTGAGTCCGGCGCCACCAGCGTGCAGACATGGATTTTGAGGCCGGGGCGCGGCTGCGGGGTGATGGTTTGCGGCTGGCCGGCTTTTTGCATCTGGCGGGCGGCTTCCCGGCTGGCTTGCAGTTCGACCTCTGCCTTGACCGCGGCGTCACGAGCGGCGTTGGCCTGTTGCAGCAGTGCGGCGTGGCCGGCGTCCGGTTGCGGTTTGCGCGCGGCGGACCGGCTCACCTGTTTGTCCAGCTTGGCGGCGGCTTGCCGCGCCTCCTTCAGTTGTTGTTCACGCCAGAGCACTTCGCGCTTGCGCGCGACATTGGGAATCAGTTCGGCGCGGCCCAGGATGTCCAGCATGTGATAGGTGTTGACGGTGCCGTCCCCCATGCCTTCGTCGGAGGCGTTGGTGACGGCGAACACGTGCAGGGAGCCGTGCCGGCCGGCTTCACGACCGGCGCCGGTCAGCTTGGCGGCGACGTCGTTGATCTTGTCGGCCAGCGCCGGCCAGCGAAAGTACTGGTTTTCGAAATAGAGGTAGTCGACGGCGTTGTTGACCGCCTGCAGATACATCTTCTCAATGTCCTTGATGCCTTTTTTGCCGCTGAGCGGGTGGCGCTGCTGCGGCTGGGTGCGCAGGATTTGCAGCATGCATTTGCCCTTGGGGTCGATGTCGGTGCGTAGCGGCAGCCGCGGGTGGACGTCCTTGGCCTTGCGCAGGGCGAGCAGGTCTTCGCCGGTTTCCTGTTGCCAGGCTTGGGCGAAGTTGTGGTGCAGGTGTTGGAGAATGGGGCCGCTGACGCGGCTGGAGATGTCCTGGCGCGGGCCTGTGCCGTTGCGGCCTTGATCCGGTGGGTGAACCCTGACACTGTGGGCCGGGGTGTCCCAGTACTCGTCCAGCATGTTATGGCCCATGACGAAGCCGTAGGCGAGCGTGGGGTCTCCCATGTCGATCAGCACCATTTTTTGGTGATGGCTGGGAGCGGCGGCCGAGGCCAGTTGCTGGGTGAAGGCGGTGGGGGACAGTGCGTGGTAGCGGGCGGCGTAGAGGATTTCCAGTCGCTCCTTGGTACTGAAACCGCGGCCGATGAAGATCAGATTGCGCTGCTGCGCAGGCCGCCAGGGCTGATGCAGCGGGAACACCAACGGTGTGGCGATGGAGCTGCGGTAGGCGTAGGTGCGGAACCAGCGTTTGTCATCAGCGTATTGATCCAGCGTATGTTTGCCGGGGCGGCTCTTGACGCGGACGCGATCCTTGCCGGGGAGGTTGGATTCGCTGACACCGGTGACATTGATGCCGGTGATGCTGCCGACAGCGGCCCCGATGGCTGCGACCTGGCCCAGGGTACCGAGCGGGGGCGGGGCGTGTTGCAGCAGCGCGGCGGCGGCAAGCGCCGGGGTGGGTTCCAGATCCCAGCCGAGTATGCGAACCTCCACGCCGGCGGCGGCTTTTTGTTCCAGCAACTGGCCGATCGGCGGCTGTTTGCCGTCGCGGATGAAGTGCATGGAGGGCTGGAAGCCCCAGCAGATGATGTCGACGCTGCGGCGGGCCTGGGCGATGGCGCGGTGGACGGCGTCGAAGGCGGCCTGGCCGCAGTTGAGCGGCAGGAAGGTGCCCCACTGGGCATCGTATTCGGCGTCGGACACGATCCATTCGCAGTGGAAGGTGGCCTCGCGGGTTTGCTTGAGGTTGAGCGGGCAGTAATAAGCTTTGCTCATTTCGCGTCTCCGCTGGCGTCGGGGGGCGGCGGGAAGAGCAGCCGGGCATAGCGCCGGCGCAGGTTTTGGGCATCGCCGTCTTCATTGGCGCGGGAGATGTTGTAGTCCTGCGGATGCAATCCCAGATTGGCCAGCGGGTCCTGTTCATCGTCCTGGTATTGAGTGAGCACCGGCAGGATGACGGTTGCGCCATTGGCCAGGCGCACGCTGTAGCGGGCGGTGACGGCGTCATGGGCGATGGCGAGGCGGCCTTGGGCGTCCAGCACGCCGCGGCTGACTTCCTGGCCGTCGGCCAGCAGGGTATAGGGCATGCCGGCCCAACCCTTATCGCTTTCCGGCCCACGGCTCACTTTAAGCCGCAGTGTTTCCTTGAACAGGGTTTTGGGGTAGGCCGGGTGCTCCGCTTGCAGCTGGTCCGGTCCGGTGATGGTCCAGTTCCGCGCCTTGACGGTGTGGTTGCCGGGGCTGCCGATTTCCACCGTGCCGTCCTGCTTCAGGCGCAGGTAGGCGCCGCCGCAGAGCAGGGTCAGCTCCTCCTTGGCGGCGATGGCGATCTTGCCGCTGCTGCTGCTGATGTTCAGGCTTTCCAGCGCGTGCAGCTGCATCGGGCCGTTTTGCGCCTGCATCGTCACCGCGCCCTGGTTGGCGATCAGCTTGAGACCGAGTTTTTGCGCGAACAGGCTGATGCTTTCGCCGGCGGCCACGGTGAAGCGCTTCAGCGCCGACACATCGGCCTGGGCGCCGGCGCTGAAGGCCAGGTTTTGCCCGGCTGCCAGTTGCAGCTGGGCCGGGGTGGCCAGCGCGATGCCGGCCGGCGCGTGCGCCAGCAGCGCCGGCTGCTTCAGTTCGGCCAGCGTCTGTTGCAGCAGCTGTTTCTGCGCGTTCAGGTCGGCCAGTTCCGCCTGGGCCTGCTGAGCCGCCTGGCGCAGGCTGTCCACCAACTGGGCCGCTTCTTCCAGCTGATCCAGCGCCGCCTGCATGTCCAGTTGCTTGCCGCGCGCCTTGGGTTGGGCGTCGGTGCTGAGGAACAGCCCCTTGGCGGCGCGCAGCGCGCCCCAGCCGTCGGTTCTGAGTTCAAAGCCTTCGCCGCGCGGCGCACGCTGGCCGTCCACGGCGTGGCCCAGATTGAGCTGGCTCTTGTCGAACTCGGTGGCCAGCTTGATGTGCTCCTGGCCCTTGCGGTCTTCCAGCCGCAGCTTGTTGTTGGCCCAGGTGCGGATCAGGTTGCGGCTGTCCCAGTGCGCGCCGGGGTTGCTGTCGGTGAGTTCGGAGTTGTGCAGGCAGCCGCTGATATAGGGCCGGTCCACATCGCCCAGCACAAAGCTGACCAGCACCTCGGTGCCTGGGTGCAGCGGGAAGTGCAGACCGTATTCCGGGCCGGCGTAAGGCCGGGCCAGCCGCAGCGGGCGGCTGTCGCCGCCGGGCGACCATTCGTCCAGATCGAAAGGCAGGCGCACGCAGTAGCGGCCTTGCAGGTCGATGGCGCCGTAATGGGTTTTTTCCGGGGCGACGACGCGGGACGGCAGCGCGCCGGAGAGGCGCGGCACCGGGGTCAGTCGTTCCTGGCGATAGGGCCGGTCGGCGGGCGTGGCGGTGAAGGCGTTGCGGTAGGCGTCGCGGCGGCCGCCCTGATGGCGGACGGAAACCAGCAGCCAGCCGTCCGGGGCCGGAGCCAGCGCCGGGCCGTCGTGCTTGAAGATTTGGCCGGGGGCGAAGGCTTGCAGACAGTTGCCGTCTCCGGCGGCGATCCACTGGCGGCAATGCTCGCGCTGCAGGGCGATCAGCACCGCGCGCTGTCCCTGCGCCGGGTCTTTGTAGTGTTCGCCCCACTGGTAATCGACGCCGCGGGCGCCGGGGGTCTTGGCCGGCGGGCCGCCTTCGGCCAACAGCGGCTGGTTGGCGTCGCGGTAGTTGTAGTCCTTGCGCTGGAGGCGGGCGCGGATGGGCTGGGCGGCCAGTTCAAAACGGCTCAGGGTTTCTTCGTTGTCGGCCATGCCGGCCTGGGGGCGGAGCTTGAGCTTGACGCCGCCCTGGGGCGGCTGGGTGGGATCGCGGCCGGTGCGGACGTAGGCGTCGATGTCGTCGCCGAAGACGATGGTTTCCCAGGCGGCGTTGTCGGGTTCGGTGAGCAGGTAGTAATAGAGGCCGGCTTTCTCGGCCAGCCGATGGATGAAGTCCAGATCGGACTCCTGATACTGGGTGACGAACTCCAGCTTGGGATAGGGATTGGGGTCTTGGCCGAACAAGGGGCGCAGCCGCCAGGCGACTTCATGGCCGCGATAGCCGTGGCGTCGCAGCACGGTTTCGATGATGTCCGGCACGGTTTGCTGCTGGAAGATGCGGGAGAAGCGGCCTTCGGCCAGGCGGGCGAGCTGGGATTCGACGCGGACCTGATACAGCGCCTCGTCACGGCTGGCGCTGAGGCGCTGGGCATGGCTGACCACGCCGCGCCAACGGCGCAGCAGCTGGGGCGGGGTGTCGGGAAAGAGGGCGGCGTCCGGGTGGGGTCCGTGGATGGAGAACAGCGCGTAGCGGTCCAGCAGGGAGACGAGGTCGATGTCTTGCTGGGCGGAGGTGAAGCGGATGTCGGCGGAGAAGGGCCGGCCCAGGGTTTCGTCCAGGGTGAAGGATTCGACCGACAGCAGCTCGGCCGGCAGTTCGGCGATCTTCAAACGGTAATGATTTGAAGGCTGACTATTCAAAGGCATGGCAATTTCCTTTATTTAAAAACAGCGCATGTCAATGGCGATTCAGCCATGTTTAAACGTGGGTGTGAATCAGGAAAAGTCTGAAAATGCCGAGAAATGCTTGAGCTCAATCAAATGCGGCTCATTGGATGAAGTCAGGCGGTTTTGCTTGCTTGGCTTATAAAATAAATTTATTAATTATCTGTTTTATGAGGAAAAATAAAGCGGGTTGTTTGGGGGCGAGGGCTTGAAGCTGGGCCTGCGAGGGAGCGGAAAAAAAGCGGGCGCCGCAAAGCGACGCCCGCTGGAGACTTGATGACTTATTTGACGCTGACGCCGCTGAACTGATAATCGCCGAAGGGGCTGATCTTGAAGCCGTTCACTTCCTTGCGCATCGGCTGATTGATGATGGAGTGGGCGATGGTGGTCCACGGCAGATCGCGCTTGAAGAGGGTTTGCGCCTGCGAGTACAGCTTGGCGCGCTCGGCCTGGTCGTTCAGGGTGCGGGCCTTGATGATCAGCGCGTCGAACTCCTTATTGCAGTAGCGCGAGTAGTTGGAGCCGTTCACCGCCTCGCAGCTGAGCAGCACGCCCAGGAAGTTGTCCGGGCTGGCGTAGTCGCCGGTCCAGCCCATCAGGCCGGCGTCGTGCTCGCCGCGCTTCATCCGCTTCAGGTATTCGCCCCATTCATAGGACACGATCTTGGCCTTGACGCCGATCTTGGCCCAGTCGGACTGGATCATCTCCGCCATCAGTTTGGCGTTGGGGTTGTACGGCCGTTGCACCGGCATCGCCCACAAGTTCAGCTCGAAGCCGTTGGGGTAGCCGGCCTTGGCCAGCAGCGCCTTGGCGGCGGCCACATTGTAGGGCGCGTTCTTCAGGCTCTTGTTGTAGGACCACAGCGAGGACGGGAAGGGGTTGCTGGCGGCCTGGCCCTGGCCTTGGTAGACCGCGTCTATGATGGCCTGGCGGTTGATCGCCATGTCCAGCGCCTGGCGCACCTCGCGCTTCTGGAACTGCGGCTTGTCCAGGTTGTAGCTGAGGTAGCCGATATTGAAACCGGGCGCGGTCAGCATTTTCAGCTTGGGATCAGTCTTCATCACCGCCAGATCGCTGGGGCGCGGATAGGACATGATCTGGCACTCGCCGGCCTTCATTTTCTGGTAGCGCACCGAGGGATCGGTGGCGATGGCGAACACCAGATTGTCCACCTTCACCGCGCTCTTGTCCCAGTAAGCCTTGTTGCCGGCGTAGCGGATCTGGGCGTCCTTCTGGTAGCGCTTGAAGATGAAGGGGCCGGTGCCCACCGGTTTCTGGTTGATGTCGGCGGCGCGGCCGGCCTTGAGCAGCTGCTCGGCGTATTCGGCGGACAGGATGGAGGCGAAGGGCATGGCGATCTTGATCGCCAGGTCGGCGTCCGGCGCTTTCAAGACGAAGCGCACCGTCTGCGCGTCCACTTTTTCCACGGCGCTGACGTTGCTGGCCAGGCCGGTGTCCACCGCGTAGGGGAATTCCGTGTTGTAGGCTTTGCGGAAGGGGTGGTTCTTGTCGAACATGCGCATGAAGGTGAACACCACGTCGTCGGCGTTGAAGTCGCGCGTCGGCTTGAAATAGTCGGTGGTGTGGAACTTCACGCCCTGGCGCAGCTTGAAGGTGTAGACCTTGCCGTCCGGCGAGGCGCTCCAGGAGGTGGCCAGGCTGGGAATGGCCTTGGTCGAGCCTTTCTCGAAACCCACCAGGCGGTCGAACAGCGCGTGGCCGGCCGCGTCGAAGGTGGTGCCTGAGGTGAACTGGGCGGAGTCGAAGCCGTCCGGGCTGGCTTCGGAGCAGTAGACCAGGGTGCCGGCGGCCTGGACGGAGACGGCGAAAGCGGCGCAGCAGGCCGCGGCCAACAATTGCGGTTGGATCTTTCTCATTGCTATTTCCCTATTTGCAGAGCGGTGAAGGGCGCGGACGCCTTCTTCATGAGTGCTTGGCAGGCCCTTGGGGGCTTTCTATTTGTTCATCTGTCCGATTCCCGCCGTTTTGGCGGCCCGGCATGCGTTTGGGATGCCCGTTTGATGCCGGATTCAAGCGACTAAGGCGGGAACGGAAGACCCTGCCAGCATATAGATTGTTGCCCCGGCGTCAATCGTGCGCTGCGGCGTAAGCGCGCCCGCATTTGAGATTTTCGTTTCGACGAGTTGGGCGCATTTTTAAGAATGATATTTAAAAACAGTTATTTGTGTCAGTTTTCAGGCGTTTCTGCATTGCGGCGGCAGGCATAAGATAGGGAGGCCTGCAAAAGGGCGTTTTTGTTTTCTCTTAAGCCAAGGAGAGCCAAATGCAAGCCAGCACGCAAGAAGCGGTGGTTGTGGTCAAACCCCGCAATCCGCGTCCGGTCCTGGTGCCGGTCCACTTGTAATCGGGTAGGAACGGGGCCGCCGTTTCAGGCGCAAAGCCCTGGGCCGATCCGGATTCCGCGCCGCCGGCTTGCCGGCGGCCGCGCTCATCTTTAAGAGGAGACTCCTTTGTGTCCCATCCGTCCGATCTTCGTTTTTGCCTGAACGGCGATGTGATTTCGCAATCGCCGCTGGTGGTCAAAACCGCCGGCGACGAGGAGTTGGAGATTTCCGCAGGCCTTGCCAGCACGGAGGAGGTCAGCGCGCTGATGGCGCGCCTGGCCGGCGGCTGCAGCCAGCGGGACGCGGAGCGCCTCCTGCCGCGCCAGTCCGCCGACGAGGTGCGTCGTTTGCTGGTCAGCCTGGAAAACTACGGCGTGATCCGCCCGCTGGCGCCGGCGCGCGGCAAGACCGGGCTGGAAGTGCTGCTGGAGGTGGAGGACCTGTCCAACCGCCTGCTCTACCAGACGCTGTACCGCAATCCGTTCTGGACCCATTGCCAGAACGCCAGCCAGCCGGGGGATATTCCGGAGCGGGTGTTCCACGGCATGGTGATAGAGAACTATCACTTTTTGTTCCGCGAAAGCTATTTCGACGCGCCGGTGCTGTCCTATGTGCCCAATACCCAGGCGCGGCTGGCGATGAACGCCTTCTTCGCCGAGGAGTACGGCCACGACGAGCTGCTGCTGCAGGCCTTGAACCGCATCGGCATCAGCCGCGAGGACCTGGCGCACGCCGTGCCGCTGCCGCAGACCATGGCGCTGTGCAATGCGCTGGCCTATTGGTCGCACAACGATCCGCTGTTCTTCTTCACCACGCTGGGCATTTTGGAAGGCAAGGACATCCGTCAGGACTCCTTCCTGGACGCCGCCTACCGGCTGGGCGTGGACGCGGATTTCCTGCGCCCGGTGAAGGCGCACTCGGACATCAATCTGAAGGGCGAGCACGGCAGCCTGACCCGCAAGATCTTCGCGCAGATCCCGGTGGTGGATCAGGAAACGGCGCGGCGCCTGCTGGCGCAAACCCATTTGTTCGTCGAGCTCTACGACGCTTTCTACAGCGCGGTCTGGCGGCATTATCTGCACGCCGACACCTTGCTGCGCCGCATCGAGCATTATTGAGGAGGCACTATGCACGGCCCCGGCACCCATGATCTGTTTCGTTACCCGGCGCTGCGGCCCGGGGTGGAAATCCAGCCGCAGGACGGCGGCGTGGCCCTGTTGTACCGCGAGCAGTCCTGCGATCTGCAAGTGGCCGACGAAGGGCGGCTGCAATTGCTGGCCCTGCTGGACGATCTGCAGCGCGCGCCGGCCAGCATGTCGGCGCTGCGCGCCGCCCATCCGGAATTGGCGGGGACGATTCCCGGCCT
This sequence comes from Chromobacterium sp. HL1, assembly GCF_057418835.1. Classification (NCBI taxonomy): domain Bacteria; kingdom Pseudomonadati; phylum Pseudomonadota; class Betaproteobacteria; order Neisseriales; family Chromobacteriaceae; genus Chromobacterium; species Chromobacterium sp. HL1. Next base: position 2,396,032 of record NZ_CP162399.1, on the reverse strand, counting down.
GCTGGAGGAGTTGGACCGCCTGGGCCTGGTGACCGAGGCCAGCTTCGAATTGCCGGACGACGCGCTGTCCGGTTGCGAGTTCAACACCCGGTTGCGCAATCTGGCGCAAAGGGCGATGCGCAAGCGCGGCCATTCCCGGCTGTACGGCATGCTGTCCGACGGCAGCGCGCCGCGCAATGTGCTGATCGGCTACGCGCTGGAGTATTACTACCTGGTGCGCGCGGCGCCGGGCCTGATCGCCTCCGCGCTGTCGCACGCGGACAGCCGGCAGAACCAGCGCAGCATCCAGCGCTTCCTGGTGTCGGAGTTGGATCACGATCAGATGCTGGCCGAGAGCCTGGCCAGCGTGGACATGGAAGTGGAGGGCCTGGACCATCTGCAGCCCCTGCCGTCCACCTTCGCCTTGTGCGCGGCCTTGGGCGTGTTCGCGCGTCAGCATCTGCTGTCGTTCAAGAGCGTGTTGTTTCTGTTCGAAATGCCCGGCGACGAGTTCAACCGCGCGCTGGTGCGCTGTTGCGAACGCGCCGGACTGGACAAGGGCTTTTGGGAGCCGCTGCTGCGCCACGCCTACCTCAACGATACGCTGGGGCACGACGACATCACCTCCGAACTGCTGCAGGACATCAGCGCCATCAGCCGCGAGGAGCAGCTGGTGGTGGAGAAAAACCTGGTGCTGACCATAGAAACCATGGCGCTGCAGGACGAGGAAATCGTCGATTACTACAGCCGGCCGGACGCCTTGATGCCGCGGCTCTATTTGTAATCCCCCGCAGTAGTCCTCGAGACGGCAGCCAAGGAGAGAACGATGGAAGCCTGGCAAGTCACTCATTATCGCGCGCCCCACCTGGTGCCCTTCAGCGCCCATCTGGCCGACGACGGCCAGACCGTGGTGCTGGCGGCGGACGCCAAGGAGTATGAAATCCAGTTTTCCGGCGTGGACGGCGGCCGGGTGCTGGACAGCGTGCTGGCGATGGCCAATCCGGACGCGGAAATCTGGTTCGACATCCACGCCGGATCGGCGCCGTCCTGGCAGCTGTCGCTGGCGGAACAGCTGGACGCGCTGTCGCTGATCCGCGACGCGCCGGCGGACCCGGCGGCGCTGGAGCGGCAGCGCCGGCAGTGGGAGGCGCTGAGCCGCCGCTGCGTGGACAAGCTGTTGGCGGCCACCGCCGGCGCGGCGCGCGGCGCTTACGCGCCGGTGGTGCTGAACATGCTGCGCCTGCTGGACGAGCCGGCGCCGCAGGCCGACGCCTTTTGCATAGACGAGGCGGGCGCGCCGGAGTGGCGCGACAATTTCGCGCTGCAAACCTTCTATCTGCAAAAGCTGTACCTGGCCGACAATCTGCCGCAGGCGCTGACGCTGTGGCGGCGGGTGCTCAACGGCTTCGCCGACGGCGCCGGCTTCGTCGGGCTCAGCCGCCGCGAGGCCGGCGCGGCGGAGATGCCAGCCAGCGAAGGCTTTTACTGCCCGGCGCATCTGGAGGCCTATGCGCTGTGCCTGGTGGATCTGCTGCTGCTGGCGCCCAAGCCCGAGGCGCGGCGGCGGCTCCTCTGCCGCGAGCCGGCCTCGGCGGTGGACAGCGGCGTCAACTTCATGCGCCGCGCCGAGCAGTTTGCGCTGGACGGCCTGGCCGAGCTGGGCGAATCGCGCTATGTGCGCAGGGTGAACGCCGCCGACGCCGGCTTCGGCCCTCTGGTGCAAGGCCTGTTCATCGAGCAATACCACGTCACCCAGCGTTTCGTGGAAATCATCGCGCCGCTGATGACCAAGCGGCTGCGCAGCCCGCTGAAGCAACGGGTCTACCGTTATTTCCAGGAGGAGCTGGGCCACGAAGTCTACGAGCGCGCCACCTGCGAAGCGCTGGGCGTGCCGCCGGCCTGGCTGGACCAGGCGCTGCCGCTGCCCTTGTTCCAGGCCTATGTCGACGCCTTCACCGTGCTGGGCCGTTACGACCCCATCGGCTATCTGAGCTCCATCATGGTCACCGAGGGCATGTTGGGCGTGGACAATCCGGTGCACGAGCGGCTGGAGTCGCTGGTGGAGTTCCGCGCCGATTACCAGCGCGTGGCCAAGCGCCACGACGATTTGAATCTGGAGCTCAACCACGCCGCCTTGTCCCGGCTGTTCTTCCGCGAAATCAGCGCCTTGTCGCCGCGGACGCAGCAACGCGCAGAGGCCAATCTGGCGTATCTGCTGGAGCTCAATCTGCGGGCGATGGACCAGGTGGCGGACTTCTACGGTCCGCAGGCGCAGCTGGCCGTCTGCTCGCTGGACGGCTATGCCGTCGCCGGCTGAACGCGCGGCGACGCAAGCCGCCTACGCCGCCAGCGTCAATCCGGCCTGGCTGGAAACGTTGAGGCAGTGCGGGCTGGACGCCCGGCCGCTGGAGGCGGAGGGCGCTTGGCTGCGGCTGGAGGACGGCCGGCGCTGGCTGGACTTCGTCGCCGGCTACGGCGCGGCGGCGCTGGGACATCGCCCGCGGGCGCTGCTGGCCGGCCTGGCGGAAGACCTGTTCGATCCGGCGCCCAATCTGCATCCGCTGGGCTTTTCCGGCCTGGCCGGCGATCTGGCCGCGGCGCTGCTGACGCTGGCCGGCTTCGCCGACGGCAAGGCCCTGTTCGCCAGCACCGGCGCGGAGGCGGTGGAGGGCGCGCTGAAGCTGGCGCGGATGGCCGGCGGCCGGCGGCGCGCCTTGAGTTTCGACGGCGGCTTTCACGGGCTGACCCTGGAAGCCACCGAGCTGGCCGGCGGCGATTTCTGGCGGCAGGGCCTGCCGCGGCGCGAGGACTGCGCGGTCTTGCCCTGGGGCGATCTGGCCGCGGCTGCGGCCGAGCTGGCGCGCGGCGACGTGGCCGCGGTGCTGCTGGAGCCGGTGCAGGGCAGCGCCGGCGCGCGCGCCTGGCGCGGCGAGGAGCTGGCCGAGCTGGCCGCCTTGTGCCGCCGCCACGGCGCGCGGCTGATCTACGACGAGGCGCTGTCCGGCCTGGGCCGCTGCGGCGCCTGGTTCGCCTATCAGGCGCTGGGCGCGCCGGCGCCGGACCTGCTGATTGTCGCCAAGGGCCTGAGCGGCGGCGTGCTGCCGGTGTCGGCGCTGCTGTTCCGCCAAGACATCTACCAGGCGGTGTTCGCCCGGCCCGGCTGCGCCAAAATCCACGGCTCCACCTTCGGCGGCAACCGGCTGGCCTTGAGCTGCGGCCTGCGCATGCTGGAGCTGTTGCGCCAGCTGGACGCGCCGGCGCGGGCGCGGGAGAGCGGCCGGGCCTTGCGGCGGCGCTGGCGGGAGGCCGGGCTGGAGGGCTTCGAGTTGGAGGGCCAGGGCCTGATGCTGGCGCTGCGCGCCGGCCCGGCGGCGCAAGACCGGCTGGGCGAGGGCGCCGCCGGCCTGCTGTGGCTGCAATTGCTGCAAGAAGGCGTGCTGACGGTGCCGGCGGCGCACGACGCCGCCGCGCTGCGCTTGCTGCCGCCCTTGAACGTGGCGGAAGCCGAGTTGGACTTTTTCCTGGAAGCCTGCCGGCGCGCCATCGCCGCGCTGGAACAAGAGGCGACGACATCATGAAGATACGACACGTATTGCTGGCGGTGCTGGTGGCGGCCATCTGGGGCCTGAGCTTCATCGTGGTGAAGATAGGGCTGACCGAGTGTCCGCCGCTTTTGCTGGCGGCGCTGCGCTTCGTGGTGGTGTTCGCGGTAGGGGCCTGGTGGTTCACGCGGCCGTCCTTGCCCTGGCGCTGGTATCTGCGCGCCGGGCTGTGCCTGGGCGTGATCCAGTTCGCCGGCCTGTTTTCCGCCATCAAGCTGGGCATGCCGGCCGGCATCGTGTCGGTGCTGGCCCAGTTGCAGGTGTTCATCACCTTGCTGCTGGCCAGTCTGCTGCTGGGCGAAACGCGCTCCCGGCTGCAAAAGGCGGTGATGGCGCTGGCGTTGCTGGGCGTATTGCTGCTGGGCTACGCCCGCTACCAGGACGCCTTGCCCTTGCTGCCGCTGGCGCTGGCCTTGATCGGCTCGGCCGGCTTCGCCTGGGGCAATGTGGAGCTCAAGCGCGCCGGCAAGGTGGACATGTTCGCCTTCACCGTGTGGATGAGCCTGGTGCCGCCGCTGCCCCTGCTGCTGCTGTCCTTCGCGCTGGAGGGCGGACCGGCGGCGGCCTGGAGCGCCGTGGCCGGCTTCGGCTGGACCGCCACGCTGGCGCTGTTGTTCCTGGCCCTGGTCGGCACCCTGTTCGCGCTGGGCAGCTGGGGCAAGCTGCTCAGCCTGTATCCGGCCACGCTGGTGGCGCCGTTTTCGTTGCTCAGCCCGGTTTTCGGCCTGCTGGGCGGCTATTGGATCCTGCATGAACATTACGACGCGCTCAGCATCGTCGCGTCGGCCTTGATCGTCGCCGCGCTGGCCTTGAACACTTACGCCGGCAAACTGGACGCCGCGCGCGGCTGGCTGGCCGTCCAACTGAACAAGAGGACCGCGCCGCGATGAAGGAGGCAGAACTGGAGATTTCCACCGACAAGCACCGGCTGGACCTGGCGCTGATCCACGCCTTCTTGCACGATCACGCGCCCTGGGCCAAGGGCATTTCGCGCGCCACGGTGGAGCAGGCCATCGCCGGCTCGCTGTGCTTCGGCGCCTATCTGGACGGGCGGCAAGTGGGCTTCGCCCGCGTGGTGACCGATCTGGCCACCTTCGGCTATCTGTGCGACGTGTTCGTGACGCCGGAGCACCGCGGCCGCGGCTATGCGCGGCAGCTGATGCGCGGCGTCGCGGCCGAGCCGGCCTTGGCCCGGCTGCGTCGCATCGTGCTGGTGACCTCCAACGCCCACGCGGTCTACCGGCCCTTCGGCTTCGCCGCGCTGGAACACCCTGAGCGTTATATGGAGCTGCACCGGCCGGATGTCTACCAGGGCTAGCCGGTCAGCGCGTCCAGAGACTCAGGCAAGACCTGGCCGCCGTCCACGATCAGGGTCTGGCCGGTGATGAAGCCCGCCTCCTTGCTGGCGAAGAACAGCGCGGCGTTGGCGATATCGTCCACGCTGCCCAGCCGCCGCAGCGGCACCGCCGCCGCCATCTTGTCCAGATAGTCCTCGCCCAGCTCGCGCAGCCCCTCGGTCAGCACATTGCCCGGCATCACCGCGTTGATGGTGATGTCGTCGCGCGCCAGCTCCAGCGCCGCGCTGCGCATGAAGCCCAGTTGCGCGGCCTTGCTGGCGCCGTAATGGCTCCAGCCGGCGTAGCCGGTGACCGGGCCGGTGATGGAGGAGGTCAGGATCACGCGGCCGTACTCGGCCTGGCGCAGATAGGGCAGCGCCGCCTGCACGCAAAGGAAGTTGCCGCGCACATTGGTGTGCTGCACCTGATCCCATTCCTCCGCGCTCATGCTCTCCAGCGGCGCGGACGGGAAGATGCCGGCGTTGCAGCACAGCACGTCCAGGCCGTTGGGCGCGGCGGTGTCCGCCAGCAGGCGGGCCACGTCCTCGGGACGGGCCACGTCGGCGACGCGGCCGACGGCGTTCAGGCCGTCGGCGCGCAGGCGGGCCAGCGCGGCGTCCAGCCTGTCCCGGCTGCGGCCGCTGATGGTGACGCGCGCGCCGGAGCGGGCGAAGGCCCGGGCCAGGCCCAGGCCGATGCCGGCGGTGCCGCCGGTGATGAGAACGTTTTTGTCTTGAAGCGGGGTCAACATGATGAATCTCCTTGTGGGGGATGGCGATGTCGATGGCGTTAGCGCAGCTCGGGATGGCCGCGCAGCCGCTCCGCCATCAGTTCGATGAAGGCGCGGGTCTTGGCCGAGGCCAGCCGGCCTTCCTGATGCAGGATGTGGATGGGCTGGCTGGCGTCGTCGTATTCGGCCAGCAGTGGCAGCAATTGGCCGGCGGCCAATTGCGGCGCCACTTGATAAGACAGCAGACGGGTGACGCCGAGTCCGGCCGCGGCGGCGGCGATGGCCGCCTCGTTGTTGCTGACGGTGAGCCGGGGTTTGAGGCGGACGCTCAGCGGCTTGCCGCCGTCGCTGAAGCGCCATTCGTGGCAGGAACCCACGCCGCGCGAGGCGATCAGCGCGTGGCGCTGCAAATCCGCCGGGGTGAGCGGAACGCCGCGCTCGGCGAGATAGGCCGGCGACGCGCAGACCACCCGCCGCACCTGGCCGACGCGCAGGGCGCGCAGATTGGAGTCCGGCAGTTCGCCGATGCGGATGGCCACGTCCACGCCTTCTTCCAGCAGATTGACCACCCGGTCCAGCAGCAAGGCGTCCACCGTCACCTCGGGATGGCGGCGCAGGTAGTCGTTGATGCCCGGCATCACGTAGCGCAAGCCGAACAAGGCCGGCGCGGTGACGGTCAGCAAACCGCGCGGCGGCGCCTTGCCGCCGGAGGCGGCTTCGTCCGCCTCGTCCGCGGAGGCGATCACCCGGCGCGCGTCCTCCAGATAACGCTGGCCGGCCTCGGTGGCGCGCACATGGCGGGTGCTGCGGTTGAGCAGACGGGCTTGCAGCCGCGTCTCCAGCGCCGCCACCGCGCGCGTCACCGCCGGCGGCGACATGCCCAGCTTGCGCGCCGCGCCGGCAAAGCTTTCCGCTTCCGCCACCGCGATGAATACGGTCATCAAGTGCAATCGATCCATGTTTTTTGCCGTGATTGTTGCAATGGGCGAAACAGAGCATTGTGGGCCGGGGGCGGGAAGGCGGCAAGTGGCCGTTGGGACGGCGCCGCGCGCGTTCCTTATAGGGCGGAGCGGCGGAGCGCGGCCGGCTTATCCATTTGGTTTGACGTGAACGGAAAGAAATAAAGCGTTTTCAAGGCCTTGTCCTTGTCTGTCAAGTGCGGCGAAGTACATTAGAAAATTTGCATGTTCGATACAAACAGTGTTATAACTTATTAGGTTTTTCATCAGGCGCACACCGCGCCACTCAAAATCGACGGTTTCGCGCCGTCGAGCCTCGCCTTAAACGCACCTCATGTCCGGCCCGCGCCGGACGTCTATTTACTGGCAGCTCTCTAGTTGTCGCGATCATTACAGCGGATCGCCGTGGCCTTGCCGGCCATTGCTTTCGCCAAGGAGGACGCAGATGCACAAAAGAGCGTTTAGCAAGCGCAGCATGATCGGGCTGATCCTGGTCGCCGTAGCGGCGGCGGGATTGATTTACGGTGTAAGCCCAGCCGTATGGACCGAGTACCGGGAAGATCTGATCTACCTGGGCCGGCAGCATCTCTATCTGGTGGGCGTCTCCATGGCGCTGGCTCTCGCCGTGGGCCTGCCCAGCGGCGTGCTGCTCAGCCGTCAGCGGCTGCGGGGCAGCGCCGAGCACTGGATGCAGATTTTCAATATCGGCAACACCCTGCCGCCCATGGCGGTGCTGGCGCTGGCGATGGCCTTGGTCGGCATCGGCGACGCGCCGGCCATCGTGGCGCTGTTCCTGGCGTCCTTGCTGCCCATCGTGCGCAATACCTACGCCGGCCTGGCCGGCCTGCAGCCGGCCTTGCTGGAGGCCGCCGACGCGCTGGGCATGACCCCGCGTCAACGGCTGTGGCGGGTGGAGCTGCCCAACGCCTTGCCGGTGATTCTGACCGGCGTGCGGGTGGCGCTGGCGCTGAACGTGGGCACCGCGCCGCTGGCCTTCCTAATCGGCGCCAGCAGCTACGGCGAACTGATCTTCCCCGGCATCTACCTGAACAACCACACCGCGCTGCTGCTGGGCGCCGGCGGCACCGCGCTGATCGCGCTGACGCTGGACCTGACGCTGGCCGGCCTGGGCCGCCTGGCCGCCGCCCGCAGCCTGGCCTGATTCGAACCCCCTTGTCGCCCGTTCCGGCGGGCGCTCGCACGGAGGACCTCTATGACAAAAGCACTTTCCTTTTCGCCCTGGCGTCGGCTGGCGCGCCGCGCGCTGACGCTGGCGGCCTTGCTGACCGCCGCGCCGGCCTTCGCCGCCGGCCTGGTGCTGGGCAGCAAGAATTTCACCGAACAGCATCTGCTGTCCGACATCACCACGCAGTACCTGGGCAGCAAGGGCTACCAGGTCACGCAAAAGCCGGACCTGGCGACGGTGATCCTGCGCAACGCGCTGGAAAACCGCCAGCTGGATCTGGTGTGGGATTACACCGGCACCGGCCTGATCATCCATCACGGCATCCAGAAAAAAATGAGCAACGAGGAGGCTTACGCCACGGTCAAGAAGCTGGACGAGCCCCTGGGGCTGATCTGGCTGAACCCGGCTCCGCTCAACAACACGTATGCGCTGGCGATGAAGCGCGTGCGCGCCGAAGCCGAGGGCGTGCGCACGCTGTCCGATCTGGCGCGGCGGGTCAATGAAAACAACGGTTCGTCCAAACGCTGGCAGCTGGGCTTCGACATGGAGTTCGCCGGGCGTCCGGACGGCCTCAAGCCTATGCAGCAGCTGTACGGCATGGAATTGAGCCGGCCGCAGATCCGCCAGATGGACCCGGGCCTGGTTTACAACGCCATCCGCGACGGCTTCGTCGACGCCGGCCTGGTCTACACCACCGACGGCCGCGTCAAAGGCTTCGACCTGGTGGTGCTGCAGGACGATATGGGCTATTTCCCGGCTTACGCCGCCACGCCGGTGGTGCGCCGCGACACGCTGGAACGCAACCCCGGTCTGGCCGAGGAACTGAACAAGCTGGCCGCGCTGTTGGACAACGACACCATGTCCGAGCTCAACGCCAAAGTGGACATCGAACACCGTCCGGTGAAGGAAGTCGCCAGCGAATTCCTGCGCCAGCGCGGCCTGATCTAAAGGAGGCCGCATGGAAACCCTATTGCAAACCTGCCAGTTCATCTGGCAAGACCTGCCGCAAATCGCCGCCTTGGCGGAACAACATCTGAGGCTGGTGGGCATCGCCGTCGGTTTGGCGGTGGTGCTGGGCGTGCCCCTGGGTGTGCTGATCGTCCGCTTTCAGGCGCTGGCCGGCCTGGTGCTGGGCCTGGCCACCGTGGTGCTGACCATTCCGGCCATCGCCTTGTTCGGCCTGATGGTGCCGCTGTTTTCCATGATCGGGCAGGGCATAGGCGCGGTGCCGGCCATTACCGCCGCCTTCCTGTACTCCCTGCTGCCCATCGTGCGCAACACCCACACCGCGCTGACCCATCTGGAGCCCGGCGTGAGAGAAGCCGGCCGCGGCCTGGGCCTGACCTTCTGGCAGCGCCTGCGCTGGGTGGAACTGCCGCTGGCCACGCCGCTGATCTTCGGCGGCATCCGCACCGCGGTGGTGCTGAACATCGGCGTGATGGCGATTGCCGCCATCGTCGGCGCCGGCGGCCTGGGCACTTTGATATTGCACGGCATCAGCCAGAGCGACATTCGCAAGCTGATTGCCGGCGCGGTGGCGGTGAGCGTGCTCGCCGTCGCGATGGATTGGTTGTTGCTGCGCGCTCAGCGCGCGCTGACCCCGAAAGGAATTCGTTGATGATTGAACTGCAAAATCTCTGCAAGCAATTTACCCAGAAAAACGGCCAGGTCTTCCAGGCGGTGGACAAGGTCAATCTGCATGTGCCGGAAGGCGAAATCTGCGTGCTGCTGGGCCCGTCCGGCTGCGGCAAGACCACCACCATGAAAATGATCAACCGCCTGATCGAGCCCACCTCGGGCAAGGTGCTGATCAACGGCGAGGACACCGCCGGCATAGACAGCGTGACGCTGCGCCGCCAGATCGGCTACGTGATCCAGCAGATCGGCCTGTTCCCCAATATGACCATTGAGGACAACATCACCGTGGTGCCGCGGATGCTGGGCTGGGACAAGAAGCGCTGCCGCGAGCGGGCGCGCGAACTGATGAGCATGGTGGCTCTGGACCCCAACCGCTTCTTGCAACGTTATCCGCGCGAGATGTCCGGCGGCCAGCAGCAGCGCATCGGCGTGATCCGCGCGCTGGCGGCCGACGCGCCGGTCTTGCTGATGGACGAGCCCTTCGGCGCGGTGGACCCGATCAACCGCGAACAGATCCAGAACGAGTTCCTGCAAATGCAGCGCCAACTGGGCAAGACCGTGATGCTGGTCAGCCACGACATCGACGAAGCGATCAAGCTGGGCGACCGCATCGCCGTGTTCCGTCAGGGCCGCATGGTGCAGTGCGCCGGCTCCGACGAGATCCTGGCGCGTCCGGCGGACGATTTCGTCGCCAGCTTCGTCGGCCAGGACCGCACGCTCAAGCGTTTGCTGCTGGTGCAGGCCGGCGAGGTGGCGGATCAGCAGGAAACGCTGACCGCGCGGCTGGATACGCCGCTGGCGGCCGCTTACGGCCTGATGGACGACAACGACCTGATGCACCTGACCGTGGTGGACGCGGACGGACAGCCCTTGGGCTTTGTCCGGCGCCGCGACGCGCGCGGCGCGGACGGCGTGTGCGCGGACAAGATCAAGCCGGTGAGCGTGACCGCGGCGGCGGGCGAAAACCTGCGCGTGGTGCTGTCCCGCCTGTACGAGCACAATCTGACCTGGATGCCGGTGCTGGACGACGACGGCCGCTACAACGGCGAAGTGTCGCAAGACTACATCGCCGGCTATCTGAACTCGGGCCGCACCTCGACGCGCGGCGCGCGTCAGCCGGCGGGCTGAGGCGGGAAGGGCGGAGAGTCAGACCGATGGCTCTCCGTCGGCCGGGTCCGCTTCCGGCGAGTGGCTCAACAAATCTCCTGGCTGGCAGCCCAGCTGCCGGCACAGCGCGTCCAGCGTGTCCAGGCGCAGGCTCTTGACCTTGCCCAGCTTCAACAGCGACAGATTGTGCGGCGTGATGCCGATGGCCCGCGCCAGATCCTTGGATTTGATCTTGCGTTGCGCCAGCATGACGTCCAGCGTGATCACGATAGCCATGCCGGTCTCCCCAGGGTTTTTAATGTCTTTTCCAACAGCGGCTTACAGGCTTATGTGGGGAAACATACTCCGCTACGCCATCCTGTGGCAATGCGGACGGTTGCGTCCGCGCTGAGTAGTTTTACCTATGGGCAAGCGGGGTGGACGGACCTATGTTGGTAGGGCGGTGTTGCGTATCCACTGCGCTCGCGATGCGGGCGGCGGCGGCGAAATCATCGCGACGCGGTAATTAATCATTGTTTTCGTCTGTTTGCATCGAAATCGGCGGACGCACGCGCGGCCCGGCTTCGCGCCGCGCTTGTCGAACCCGGTTCCGGCTCCTTATAGTGATGGCCATGAAGATGTTCAGCGCCGCGGCGACAGCGGACAAAGAGGGGCTCTTGGCATTTTTTGCGGCATATGGCCGCGCAGGAAGTGGAGGACGCGGACCATGGCGATCCGGACAGTAAGCGAGTTGCGCAAGCGGGCTGCGGCCGGCGAAACGCTGGATTTTCTGTTTTTCTGGGGACACAGGCCCAAACACGAGGACGGCGTCTGCAAGAGCTGCCTGAGTCAGTGGTTTCCGGTGGGCTTCGAGCTGGACGGCGTGAGCTACGCCAGCGCCGAGCATTATATGATGGCGGAGAAAGCCCGCTTGTTCGAAGACGCGGAAACCCGGGGCAGGATACTGGCCGCGGCCACGCCGGCGGACGCCAAGGCCTTGGGCCGCCAGGTGCGCGGCTTTGATTCCGCCTTGTGGCAGCAGCGTTGCTGCGAGGTGGTGATGCGGGGCAATCTGGCCAAGTTCGAGCAAAACCCGGCGCTGGGCGATTTCCTGCGCGGCACCGGCGACGCCATCCTGGTGGAGGCCAGCCCGGTGGACTGCATCTGGGGCATAGGCTGGGCCGAGGACGACCCGCAGGCCAGTCTGCCGGACATGTGGGACGGCAGCAATCTGCTGGGCTTCGCCCTGATGGAAGTGCGCGAACGCCTGCGTTGACGCAGGCGGCCGACATTAAAAAAACCCTGCCGGTTTCGGCAGGGTTTTTTGTTGGGCGGAGCCGCTTACTGCTGCTCGGCGTGGTAGGCGGTGACGCGTTCCACTTCTTCCTTGGAGCCGAGGAAAACCGCCACCCGCTCGTGCAGCTTCTGCGGCTGGATGTCCATGATGCGCTGATGGCCGTTGGTGGCGGCGCCGCCGGCCTGTTCCACCACGAAGGCCATCGGATTGCCTTCATACATCAGCCGCAGCTTGCCGGCCTGGTCCGGGGTGCGCGCGTCGCGCGGATACATGAAGATGCCGCCGCGGGTCAGGATGCGATGCACCTCGGCCACCATGGACGCCACCCAGCGCATATTGAAATCGCGGCCGCGCGGACCGGTGCTGCCGGCCAGCAGTTCGTCGACATAGCGTTTCACCGGCTCGTCCCAGTGGCGCATATTGGACATATTGATGGCGAACTCGCCGGTGCTTTCCGGCACTTTCATGTCCGGGTGGGTCAGCACGAAAGAGCCTTGTTCGCGGTCCAGCGTGAAGCCGTGGACGCCGCTGCCGAAGGTCAGCACCAGCAGGGTTTGCGGGCCGTACACGGTGTAGCCGGCGGCCACTTGCTCGGTGCCCGGCTGCAAGAAGGCGCCCTCGGTGGCGTGGTCAATTCCCTGCGGGCAGCGCAGGATGGAGAAAATGGTGCCCACCGAGATGTTGACGTCGATATTGGATGAGCCGTCCAGCGGATCGAACATCAACAGGTACTCGCCCTTCGGGTATTCGCCGGGGATGTGGTAAGGCAGTTCCATTTCCTCGGAGGCCATCGCCGCCAGGCTGCCGCCCCATTCATTGGCGTCCAGCAGGTAATCGTTGGCGATCACGTCCAGCTTCTTCTGCGCCTCGCCCTGGATATTGCCGGTGCCGGCTTCGCCCAGCACGTCGGCCAGCGCCCCCTTGTTCACCGAATAGCTGATGGCCTTGCAGGCGCGGCCTACGGTTTCGATCAGCAGGCGCAACTCAGGCGGCAGCGTGCCGGCCTTGCGTTGCTGTTCGATCAAAAAGCGGGAGAGGGTGATGCGGCTCATGGCAATCCTTAGCTTTGGGTGGGTGCGCGAAACAAATGCTCGATATGCCGGCACGGGCCGGCTTGACCGCCACATTATAACGGATAAGCGAGTTGCGGTCGTCATGCCCCCCCGGGCGCGCGGGGGCGGGCGGAAATCGCAGGCAGGCGGCGCGTGAAACGGCTATGAATAAAATCGGGTTCACGCGGTACGGGGAAAGACCATGGCTAAGGGTTTATTGACGCTGCTATTGCTGCTGGCGGCCTGGCAGGCGCGGGCCATCACCATCTACACCGAAGACTGGCCGCCCATCACATTCCAGCACAACGGCGTGCCGGACGGCATGGCGGTGGAAGTGGTGCGCGAGATCCAGTCGCGCATGCACGACAACAGCGCCATCGACGTGGTGCCCTGGGCGCGCGGCTATAAGGAGCTGCTGACCACGCCGGGCGTGATGCTGTTCACCGTGGGGCGCAACGACACCCGGGAAAAACAGATGACGCTGCTGGGCCCCATCGCCATCTCGCAGACCGTGCTGCTGGCGCGCAAGGGCGAGGCGGCCGGCCTGCTGGCGCTGGGCAACGGCATTTATCACCGGCCGGTGGGCGCTTACCGCGGCAGCATCTTCGCCGACGCGGCGATCGCGGCTGGCTTCATCGAGGTGGATCTGGCGCCCACTCCGCAGATCACCGCGCAGAAGCTGCTGGTCGGCCGCTACGATATGTGGTCGGAAGGCGGCTTTGTCGTGGCCTCGGTGCTGAAAGACATCCATCAGCCGCCGGACGCGGTGGAAGTGGTGCGGGTGCTGGAAACGCTGGAACTCTACCTGGCGTTTTCGCGCGGCACCTCGGCGGCGGAAGTGAAGCGCTGGCAGACCGCCTTCGCCGCCGTCAAGAAAGACGGCAGCTTCAAGCGCATCTACAGCAAATGGCTGCCGCGCGACGCGGCGCCGATGGAGCTCAAGCTGATTGGCCTGCCCCCCGGTTCCGCGCGTTGACTCAGGCGGCCGCGTCCGGGCGGACGGCCTCGCCCTCCAGCCAGCGGCAGAAGGCCGCGACGGCGGCGTCCTCCGCCGCCGCGCGCGGGGCCACCCAGCAGTAGTCGCGCACCGTGGCCACCGGCGCCGGCAACGGCGACAGCAGCACGCCGGCGTCTATCTGCGCCTGCGCCATCGGCATCGGCCCCAGCACCACGCCCAGGCCGTCCATCGCAGCCTGCAAGGCCAGCGAGAAGCTGTCGAAATGCATGGCGCTGGCCGGCTTCAGCTCCGGCACCCCGGCCAGAGTCAGCCAGCGCTGCCAGGCGGTGGGGCGGGTGTCCGCGTAGAGCAGGGTATGCCGCGCCAGATCCGCCGGGCTGGCGATGGGCGCGGCGGCCAGCAGCGCCGGACCGCACAGCGGCAGCTCCCATTCCTTCAGAAAAGGCTTGGCGATGTGGCCGGGCCAATCGCCGGGGCCGCGGCGGATGGCGATGTCGAACGGACTGTCCAGCCGGCTGATGTCGCGGTCCGAGGTGGCCAGATGCAGCTCCAGCTCCGGAAACTGCTCGCGAAAACGGCTCAGCCGCGGCAGCAGCCAGTGCATGGCGAAGGTGGGCGTGGAATTGATGCTGATCCGGCGGCGGCGGTCCGCCTGCAGCAGCTGAGAGGTGGCGTTGGCGATCAGATCCAGGCCGTCCTGCACCTGCACCAGATAGCGCCAGCCGGGGTCGGTCAGCTTGACTCTGCCGCCGCTGCGCTCGAACAGCGGCACGCCCAGCCAATCCTCCAGCTGCTTGATCTGCTTGCTCACAGCCCCGTGGGTGACGAAGAGTTCGCCGGCGGCGGCGGAAAAGCTCTCCAGCCGGGCCGCTGCCTCAAAAATACGCAGGGTGTTGAGAGGGGGGTAAGTGCTCATGCTGTGATTTTAACTCACAATCTATGTTGCGATAACTCGTTTGAAAGCGGACGGCTAACAGCGTAATCTTCAGGCATGAAATCAAGGCCGCCGCCCGGCGTTGCGGCGCGGTCTTGATGGCCGCAGCCATAGCCTTACCTCATTGTCCCGCAGCGTCGGAGTCCCGGCCTTGCCGGGGACGCTGCCAACAACCCAAGCCATAAAGGTCAAAAGTCATGCTGGAAGCTTACCGTCAACACGTGGCCGAGCGCGCCGCGCTGGGCATCCCGCCGCTGCCGCTGTCCGCCAAGCAGGTGGAAGCGCTGGTGGAACTGCTGAAAAACCCGCCCAAGGGCGAGGAAAGCACCCTGGTCGAACTGATCACCCATCGCGTGCCGCCGGGCGTGGACGACGCCGCCAAGGTCAAGGCTTCCTTCCTGGCCGCCGTGGCCGAGGGCGACGCCCAATCCCCGCTGATCTCCCGCGAGCTGGCCACTCAGCTGCTGGGCACCATGCTGGGCGGCTACAACATCAAGCCGCTGATCGACCTGCTGGACGACGCCGCCGTGGCGCAGATCGCCGCCGACGGCCTGAAGAAAACCCTGCTGATGTTCGACGCCTTCCACGACGTGAAGGAGAAAATGGACAAGGGCAACGCCCACGCCAAGCAGGTGGTGGAATCCTGGGCCAACGCGGAATGGTTCACCAGCCGTCCGGCGGTGGCCGATAAAATCACCGTCACCGTGTTCAAGGTCACCGGCGAAACCAATACCGACGACCTGTCCCCGGCGCCGGACGCCTGGAGCCGCCCGGACATCCCGCTGCATTACCTCGCCATGCTGAAAAACGCCCGTCCCGGCATCACCCCGGAAGAAGACGGCAAGCGCGGCCCGATGCAGTTCATCGAAGACCTGAAGCAAAAAGGCCATCTGGTCGCCTACGTCGGCGATGTCGTCGGCACCGGCTCCAGCCGCAAATCCGCCACCAACAGCGTGATCTGGGGCACCGGCGAAGACATTCCTTACGTGCCCAACAAGCGCTTCGGCGGCGTGTGCCTGGGCGGCAAGATCGCCCCCATCTTCTTCAACACCCAGGAAGACTCCGGCGCGCTGCCGATCGAAGTGGACGTGTCCAAGATGGACATGGGCGATGTGATCGACATCTACCCGTATGAAGGCAAGATCGAGAAGGCCGGCCAGAAGATCGCCGACTTCGCGCTCAAGTCCGAAGTGATCCTGGACGAAGTGCGCGCCGGCGGCCGCATCAACCTGATCATCGGCCGCGGTTTGACCGGCAAGGCGCGCGAAGCGCTGGGCCTGCCGGCGTCCACGGAGTTCCGCCTGCCCAAATCCCCGGTGGATTCCGGCAAGGGCTTCAGCCTGGCGCAAAAAATGGTCGGCCGCGCCTGTGGCCTGCCGGAAGGCCAGGGCGTGCGCCCGGGCACCTACTGCGAACCGAAGATGACCACCGTCGGCTCCCAGGACACCACCGGCCCGATGACCCGCGACGAACTGAAAGACCTGGCTTGCCTGGGCTTCTCCGCCGATCTGGTGATGCAGTCCTTCTGCCACACCGCCGCTTATCCCAAGCCGGTGGACGTGAAGATGCACAAGGAACTGCCGGCCTTCATCTCCACCCGCGGCGGCGTGTCGCTGCGCCCGGGCGACGGCGTGATCCACAGCTGGCTGAACCGCTTGCTGCTGCCGGACACCGTGGGCACCGGCGGCGACAGCCACACCCGTTTCCCGATCGGCATCTCCTTCCCGGCCGGCTCCGGCCTGGTGGCCTTCGCCGCCGCTACCGGCGTGATGCCGCTGGACATGCCTGAATCGGTGCTGGTGCGCTTCAAGGGCAAGATGCAGCCGGGCGTGACCCTGCGCGATCTGGTCAACGCCATTCCGCTGTACGCGATCAAGCAAGGCCTGCTGACCGTGGCCAAGGCCGGCAAGAAAAACGCCTTCTCCGGCCGCATCCTGGAAATCGAAGGCTTGCCGGATCTGAAGGTGGAGCAAGCGTTTGAGCTGTCCGACGCCTCCGCCGAGCGTTCCGCCGCCGGTTGCACCGTGCATCTGGACAAAGCGCCGATCATCGAATACATGACCTCCAACATCACCCTGATGAAGACCATGATCGCCAACGGCTATCAGGACGCGCGCACGCTGGAGCGCCGCATCAAGGCGATGGAGGCCTGGATCGCCAATCCGCAGCTGCTGAAGGGCGACGCCGACGCGGAATACGCGGCGGTGATCGAGATCGATCTGGCCGACATCCACGAGCCCATCGTGGCCTGCCCGAACGACCCGGACGACGTGAAAACCCTGTCCGACGTGGCCGGCGCCAAGATCGACGAAGTGTTCATCGGTTCTTGCATGACCAATATCGGCCACTTCCGCGCCGCTTCCAAGCTGCTGGAAGGCAAGCGCGACATCCCGGTGAAACTGTGGGTGGCGCCGCCGACCAAGATGGATGCCGAACAGCTGACCGCGGAAGGCCATTACGGCACCTTCGGCACCGCCGGCGCGCGGATGGAAATGCCGGGCTGCTCGCTGTGCATGGGCAACCAGGCGCAGGTGAAGGAGGGCGCCACCGTGATGTCCACCTCCACCCGCAACTTCCCCAACCGTCTGGGCAAGAACTCCAACGTCTACCTGGGTTCCGCCGAACTGGCCGCGATCTGCTCCCGTCTGGGCCGCATCCCGACCAAGGAGGAATACATGACCGACATCGGCGTGCTCAATCAGAAGGCCGGCGAAGTGTACCGCTACATGAACTTCAACGAGATCGCCGATTACCAGGAACTGGCCGACACCGTGAAGGTGTAAGCCAAGCCATGGTTTGACGGCCTGAGCTTTGCTTGAGAAATCCGGGGCGTCTCGATGGATGCCCCCGGAGATACCCCCAAGAAAATACCCCGCGCGAGCGGGGTATTTTTATTGGGCGCGAGCGGGATTCAGCGCAGCGGCATCCGATAGAACACCACTCTTTCCGTCTCCTCGAAGCCCAGCCGGGCGTGCATGCTTTGGGAGGCGAGATTGTCCAGCGGCGCGTCGGACGCTAGTTCGGCGCAGCCGCGCTCCAGGCCCCAGGCCCGTACCGCCGCCACCAGTTGGCGGGCGACGCCGGCTTGCCGGTGCGCGGGCGCGACGAAGATGCCTTCCAGAAAAGCCGCCGGGCTGCCGTCGCAGCCGTTGACGTAGTCTTGGCGGACCGCGGCGTCGGCAAAGCCGAGCGCCTGGCCGTCGTCGTCCAGGGCCAGGAAGGACGTCAGGTGGCGGGAGGCCAGGATGTGCTCGCCGTCCGCGCGGTGCGCGGCGTCGTCGTGATGCGGCCATAATTGTCGGCGCAGGGCTTGCCAGGCCGGCAGCGTCGCGAGTTCCAGTGTTCGGATGTGCATATCGTCCTCAGGGCGCGCGGCGGGGAAAAACAAGGGGCCGGCATGGCCGGCCCGGTGTGTGGTCGAAGGCGGCGCGTCAATCGACTTCGCCGCACAGCTCGCAAGGTAGATCCGTTTCGCCGTGGATGGCCAGGATGCCGACATCGCTGGCGCAGTGCTCGCAGAGGGTGAGCAAGGCTTGGGTGTTTTCCAAGGACTCTTGGCTCATGCCGCTCAAGACTTGATACTGTTGCATGTCTCAGCCTTTCATTGCTTGGATGGAGCCCGTACCCTAAACCGTTATGGCGCGGGTCGCCATACTCAGATAGGACAGGTCGGGCTGGGCGGCGCGTCATAAAAGCGTCACTGAACGCCGCCGTTGCTTATCAGGCGGTGGTCAGCACCACCACCGAGGAAATCACCACCGCCATGCCCACCCAGCCCAGCGGCTTGAGCCGCTGGCCAAAGAAAATGCGCGCGCCGATGGCGGTGCCGATGATGCCCAGCGCGCCCCACAGCGCGTAGGCCACGGCCAGATCGATGCCGCGCACCGCCTGGCCCAGCAGGGTGAAAGCCACCCAGACCATGGCGATGGCGCCGAAGCCCCAGGCCTTGTTGCGGAAGCCGTTGGATTTTTCCAGCATCAGGTTGGCGGCCACCTCGATCAGGGCCGAGGACACCACGAATACATAAAATACGGTTTTCATGCGGTTTGCTCCTGGGTGTGTTCATCGGCTTCGCCGGCCACCACGCAGGCGATGCCCACCACGGACAAGGCCAGTCCGATGATTTCCTGCGTCAGCAGCGTTTCGCCGAACAAATAGACGCCGATCAGCGCCAGGCCGGCGAGACCCAGGGCTTCCCAGGCGGCGTAGGCGACGCCCACGGAAATGGTGCGGATGGCGAGGGACAGGAAGTAATAGGACAGCGCCAGCGCCGCCGCCATCACGCCGTAGCCCCAGTAGCTCTCGGTGCGGGCGGCGTAGGCCATGAAGGACGTGCCCAGGATTTCGGTGGCGATGGCCACCATGAGAAAAGCCCAGCCCAGCCAGGCTGGGGAAGACGATTGAGTTTGCATGCTACGCTCCTGTGATTGGAAATCCGGAAGCCACATGCGCTAGAGGCGCAACAACGCTCCGCTAAAAGCGCGGATGACGCCGTCAGCAAAGACAGTCGGTCGCTTAGGCTGCCCCGTGAAACCGTTTGGGACAGAAGGGTTGTTTATCGCATTGAAGCGCAAGATAAGCGCCTAACAAAGGCGAGGCGCTTATGGTGGCTGTTTGATATTTTGAACAAATATAACACAACGCTAATAGTTGTTCAATTTAATTGATAGCAAAAACTTTCAAATGCTATTTGCACGCGGCCATCCTGACGTTGTAGCGGCGCGCCAGGCGCGGCAGCGTGCCGTCGTGGCACAGCGCGTTCAAGGCCTGGTTGAAGTCCGCCACCATGCCGGGTTTCACTGATTTCAAAGGGAATCCGTATAGATAGGTCAGCGGCTGTATGGTGGCCAGCGGGCGCAGGCCGCTCAGCGCTTCGCGCCGGATGATGTAGCGAGTGACGTCTTCGTTGGCGAAAACCACCGCGTCTGCGCCGTAACGCATCGCGGCCAATTTTTTTAACACCGTTTCCTGATTGTTTTCCACGGAGATGTTCATATTGGGCAAGCCGGCGATCAGCTTGTCCAGGGCGTTTTGAGAGATGGACGGGCCGTAGACTGCGATGCGGTGGTTGAGCAGGTCCTGGGGGCGCTGGTAGCGGAAGGTGGAGCTGGCGGTGGCGAACAGGCCGTAACTGCTGTTGTACACCGGGGCGCTCAAGGCCAGCGACATCCTGCGCTCGGGGGTGTCCTGCACCGGGAAGATGCCGTCCACCTTGCCTTCATCGGCCAGCAGCAGGGCGCGGCGCCAGACCATGGCCTGGATTTCGCAGTTCCAGTTCAGCCGCTGGCAGACGGCCACCAGCGTATCCACCATCAGGCCTTGGGGCTGGGGTTTGTCGGTCACCTCGATGAAGGGCGGAAAATCCTGGGTGACGAAGTGCAGGGTGGCCGCGTTGACGGGGAGCGACAGCGACAAGACCAGCGCGGCGCTGCTCGACAATTTCAGCATGTGCGGGCTTCTCCCCAGTGACGGCGCGGGGCCGGCGGCGCTCAGGCGAAAGCCGGTCTTAACGCCGTATCGCCGCAGCGCGGCAGACTTTGAACAGTTTCCTTATTACATTATGGTTGAGTTTTGACGCGGGTTTCTCGCTTTATCGGCCGGCCGGGCGCGTCCTTGAACGGCGCCCGGCCGGCGCGTCTTAATAGCCCATCGTGGCGCCGTCAGGGTTGCGCGGGTCGGAATAGCCGTACAAGCCGCCGTCGCGCAGCTGTATGGTCTGGGTCCGGCCCATGCTGGGCTTGAGCGCGATCTTGTAGCCTTGTTCGCGCAGCAGGCGCAGCGTATCCGGGCTCAGGCCCTTTTCCACCCGCAATTCGTCCGGCAGCCATTGATGGTGCACCCGCGGCGTGGACGCGGCTTCCGCCGGGTTCATGCCGAAATCGACGGCGTTGACGATGGTCTGCAAAGTGGTGGTGATGATGCGCGCGCCGCCCGGGCTGCCGGTGACCAGCCAGGGCTTGCCGTTTTTCAGCACCAGCGTCGGCGACATCGAGGACAGCGGCCGCTTGCCGGCCGCCACCGCGTTGGCGTCGCCGCCGATCAGGCCGAAGGCGTTGGGCACGCCGGGCTTGACGGAAAAGTCGTCCATCTCGTTGTTGAGCAGAATGCCGGTGCCGCCGGCGATGATGCCGCTGCCGAAATTCAGGTTCAGGGTGTAAGTCACCGCCACCGCGTTGCCTTGCTTGTCCACGATGGAGTAATGGGTGGTCTGGTCGCTCTCATAGGGCTGCGGCTTGCCGGGCTTGATCTCGGCGGCGGGGCGGGCCTTGACCGGGTCTATCGTCGTGGCCAGCTGGTCGGCGTAGCGCTTGGAGGTCAGGCCGGCCTGCGGCACTTTGACGAAGGCCGGGTCGCCCAGGTATTCCGAGCGGTCGGCGTAGGCCAGCTTCATCGCCTCGGCCAGATAGTGGATGGTCTGCGCGCTGTTGGGGCCGTAGTCGGCCAGCGGATAGCGTTCCAGCAGGTTCAGGATCTGGACGATGTGGATGCCGCCGGAGCTGGGCGGCGGCATGGACACCACCTGGTAGCCGCGATACGTGCCGCTGACCGGCGCGCGTTCCTCCACCTTGTAGCCGGCCAGATCGGCCTTATTGATCAGGCCGCCGTGGCGCGCCATTTCCGCCACGATCTTGTCGGCGATGTCGCCCTGATAGAAGGCTTTGGGTCCTTGTCGCGCGATTAGGCGCAGCGATTTGCCCAGATCGCGCTGCACCAGCTTCTCGCCGGCGCGCAGCGGGCGGCCGTCGCGGAAGAACACCGCCCGGCTGCTGTCCCAGCGGCCCAGATTGTCTTTTTCCACTTCCAGCATTTCCGCCAGCGTCTGAGACACCGGGAAACCTTGCTCCGCCAGCTTCACCGCCGGCGCAATCACCTTGGCCAGCGGCAGGCTGCCCCAGCGCTGCTGAGCGTGGGCCAGGCCGGCCACGGTGCCGGGCACGCCCACCGCCAGATGGGTGTAAAGCGAGCGGCCGTCCACGACCTTGCCCTGCGCGTCCAGATACATGTCGCGGCTGGCCTTGGCCGGCGCGATCTCGCGGAAATCCAGCGCGATATTGCGGCCGCTCTTGGCGTCGTGCAGCACCATGAAGCCGCCGCCGCCCAGGTTGCCGGCGTTGGGCAGCGTCACCGCCAGCGCAAAGCCCACCGCCACCGCGGCGTCCACCGCGTTGCCGCCCTGGCGCAGAATGTCCAGGCCCACCTGGGTGGCCAGGCCCTGTTCGGTGGCCACCATGCCGTTGCGGGCGTAGACCGGATGGAAAACATCGTAGTCGTAATCGTATTTGACCTGCGGCGGCGCCGGCGGGCTCAGCGCCAGGGCCGGGGCGTTGAAGCCCAGGCTCAGGGCCAGCGCCAGCGCGCTCAGCAGCAGTCTTGGGCGGGGACGGAATGGCGTCATGGTGATTCTCCTTTGTTGTTGGCGTTTTATGACTGTTGTGATTGCGAGAACATTCTACGGTGCCGCCGCCTGTCGTAAAAGCCTGATTTTCCATGCCAAATGATTTGAAAATTCCAAGCAGACACGCCTATAAAGAATCGAGTTTCATAAGTCATCACCTAGGGGGCTACCATGAGCATATCCCAACGTCTGCTGCTGACCCTGGCGGTCGCCTTGCTCGGCTTGTTCATTGTGGGCAGCTTCGGGCTGCTCCAGCTGCACCGGGCCAATGAGCGCTTCGACTATCTGCAGGCCAACACCTTTCCCAGCATCCACACCCTGGATCAGGCCTTGCAGGCGCAAACCGATATGCGGGTGCTGACCTACCGCCACGGCATCAGCGAAGATCCCAAGGTCAAGGCCGATATCGAAGCCAATATCGCGCAGCTGGACAAGCAGATGGACACGGCGCTGGATTATTACCAGAAAGATCTGGTCTCCGACGACGAGGACAGGCGGATGATAGAAAAAGACCGCGCGGACATCCGGATCTACCGCCAGCAGCGAGACTCCGTGTTCAAGATCTCCCGCGAGCAGCCGCCGGAAACCACGCGGCGGGAGCTGGTGGGCGGTCCGCTGTTGGCCACGGCCAAGACCGTGGTCAAGGACATCAAGGAGCACATTGAATTCAACTACGGCCTGGCCAAGAAGTTGGCGGGTGAGAACGCCACGGCGTATCAGGAGGCTTTCGTGTCCTCTCTGGTGGTGATTGTGGGCGCCCTGATTCTGAGCGGGGCGCTGGGCTTCGCGCTGTTCCGCAGCATACGCAGCAGCCTGAACCAGATTGGCGAAACCCTGGATCAGGTCAGCGCCAGCAAGGATTTCCGCCTGCGCGCCAAGGTCTTGCGCAAGGACGAGATCGGCCGCACCGCCGCCGCCTTCAACCATTTGCTGGACGATCTGCAGCATAGCTTCCGCGGCATACGCGACAATATCTCGGAAATCGACAAAGCCACCTCCGGCCTGGCGGCCAATACCAATCAGATTGCGCGCAGCTCGGAAGTGCAGAGCGAATCCGCCGGGGCGATGGCGGCGGCGGTGGAGCAGATGACGGTGAGCATCAACCATGTGGCGGACAACGCGGTGGAGGCGCGCACCCAGGCGCAGCAGGCGGGCAGCATGGCCACCGAGGGCGGCCAGGTGATCTCCGCCACCGTGCTGGGCATTTCCGAGGTGGCGGGCGCGATCAGCGACGCCTCGCATCGCATTGGGCAATTGAAGGAAGACAGCGCCACCATCGCCTCGGTGATGGGGGTGATCAAGGACATTGCGGACCAGACCAACCTCTTGGCGCTGAACGCGGCCATCGAGGCGGCGCGGGCCGGCGAAACCGGCCGCGGCTTCGCCGTGGTGGCGGACGAGGTGCGCAAGCTGGCCGAGCGCACCGCCAGCTCCACCACGGAAATCGGCTCCATCATCAACAAGATGCAAAGCAGCACGCTGGAAGCGGTGCAAAGCATGGAAAAAGTGGTGGAACAGGTGCATCAGGAAACCGACAACGCCCGCGAAGCCAGCAGCGTGATAGAGAAGATTCAGGACAGCAGCGGCCAGGCGATGGAACTGGTCAAGGATATTTCCGGCAGCATCAATGAGCAGAGCACCGCCAGCAACACCATTGCCCAGAAAGTGGAGCAGATTGCGCAGATGGCGGAAGAAAACGCGTCCGCCTCCAGCGCCTCGGCGGACGCGGCGGAGCAATTGCAGCAGCAGGCCAAGAATATTCTGAACACCGTGACCCAGTATCAAGTGTAGGGCCGCGTCGCCGCTAAATTCATGTTCTTAATAGATATTCTCACTTAGTACTTTCTCCTGTTTTCTGACTGCGCCTATAACAAAGCTACATGTGGTATCGGGCGAAGACACGGAGAATAAGGATGAATATCTCACAGCGGCTCTTGCTGACCTTGATGGTGGCCATGCTGGCCTTGATCGGCGTCGGCAGTTACGGCCTGTGGCAGTTGCACAGCGGCAATGAACGTTTCAACTATTTGAAGAACAACACCTTTCCCAGCATACAGGCGCTGGACCAGGGCCTGCTGGCCTTGACCAAGATGCGGGTGGCGGCTTACCGCCACGGCATCGCCGCGGACGCCAAGAGCAAGGCGGACGCCGAGGCGCAGATCGCCGAAGGCGACAAGACCCTGGATCAGGTGTTGACCGCTTACGAGAAAGACCTGCTGTCCAACGACGCGGACCGCAAGCTGCTGCAACAGGACCGGGCGGACCTGCAAGCCTACCGCAATAATCGCGAGAGCTTTTTGAAGGCTTCGCGCGAACACCCGGGGCCGGCGACGCAGGCCATGCTGGTGGCCGGGCCGATACCGGACTCCGCCAAGGCCCTGGCCAAAGACCTCAACGACCACATCGACTTCAATTACTCCATGGCGGACCGCCTGTCCAAGGACAACGCCGCCGCTTACAGCATGGCCTTCGGCAGCTCGGTGGCGGTAATCGCCGCCTGTCTGCTGCTGAGCGGCGGCCTGGGCTGGCTGTTGTTCAGTCATATCCGGACCAGCTTGCACCAGATCCGCTCCACGCTGTTCAAGGTGAATCAGGACAAAGACTTCACCTTGCGCGCGCCGGTGGGACGCATGGACGAAGTGGGCGAAACCGCCTCCGCCTTCAACCAGCTGCTGGAGAATCTGCAGCGCAGCTTCCGGGATATCCGCGACAGCATCGGCGCCATAGACGGCGCGATGTCCGGCCTGGCCAACAATACCCATGAGATTGCCCGCAGTTCGGAAATGCAAAGCGAATCCGCGGCGGCGATGGCGGCGGCGGTGGAGCAGATGACGGTGAGCATCAACCATGTCGCCTCCAGCGCGGTGGAAGCGCGCGGGCAGGCGCAGCAGGCCGGCGAGAGGGCGACCGAGGGCGGTCAGGTGATTTCCGCCACCGTGCGCGGCATCACCGAGGTGGCCGGCGCGATTACCGACGCCGCGCAACGCATTGGGCAGTTGAAGGAAGACAGCGCCACCATCGCCTCGGTGATGGGGGTCATCAAGGACATTGCGGATCAGACCAATCTCTTGGCGCTCAACGCCGCGATCGAGGCCGCGCGGGCCGGGGAGATGGGCCGCGGCTTCGCCGTGGTGGCGGACGAGGTGCGCAAGCTGGCCGAGCGCACCGCCAGCTCCACCACCGAGATCGCCAACATCATCAACAAGATGCAAAGCAGCACGCTGGAAGCGGTGCAGAGCATGGAGAAAGTGGTGGATCAGGTGCACCAGGAGACCGCCAACACCCGCGCCGCCAACGACGCCATCGACGGTATACGGGACAGCAGCGGCAAGGCGATGGAATTGGTGCGCGACATCTCCAACAGCATTTCCGAGCAGAGCGTGGCCAGCAACACCATTGCCCAGCGCGTGGAGCAGATTGCGCAGATGGCCGAGGAAAATTCGTCGGCGTCCAGCGGATCGGCGGACGCGGCGGGGCAGTTGAGCAAGCAGGCGCGGGTGATCTTGCAGACGGTGTCGGCCTACCAGGTGTAAAGCCCGGCGCCGGAATGCCAAAAGGCGGCGCGGCATGCTTGCCGTTCGCCGCCTTTTGGCGTGCGGGAGCCGGCTTATTCAGCCTGCTTGTCGGCCTTGTCCCGCTTGGCGCGTTTAAGCTCCTTCTTCTTGGCCGGTTTGTCGGTCATCGGGTGCTTCAGCACCTTGGCGGCCAGCTTCCTGGCCGATTTGGTGGCCTTCTTCTGTCCGCGCACCTTGTCCGCCAGCGCCGCCAGTTTCTTGGCGGCGCGCTTGTTCTTGGCCATCTGACTCTCCTTTACGGATTGATGAATCGAAGCCCCATGGTAAGGCGTTGGGGGGAATAAGCACCGGGTCTTTAGGCCATTGACGGATGGGGGAAGGCGTGAAAGCCGCAGGGGGAGGGGGCGGGAATGACAAGCATTTCGGCTGGGCGAGTCACCCGCCTGTGGTTTTTATCCGGCACCAAGAGGGAGGGTGAATGGATCAAACAGGTGACTCGCGCAGCCGCCTTGCTAACGCTTTCCAGCAAGGATTGCAGGCTTTTTACCATAGATTGCCGGCGCCAGCCATTGTCACATTCCCCATTGCCGCCCGGACGAGGGCCGTCCGGGCTGGTTTTGCGGCTCAGGGAAGCGCGGCTTGCGCCTCCGCGTCCGACTCATGCATGCGGATGCTGACGGCGATCAACACTTCCAGATGGTCGAAGAAACCGGCCCAAGCGCCGCGCTGCGGGCTGAAGTCGAACAAATTCATATCATGGGCGATGCGGGAGAGCAGGCCGTGGCCGGCGTGTTCCGGGTGCTGGCGGAACAGCTCAACCAGCGCGCGGCCGTGACGCTCGCCTAGCGCATAGGCCTCCGGAAAATCCCGGCACAGAGGCAGACGCCAGTAATGCGGCTGGCTGCGCTCGGGCGAGGGGCCGACAAAGGGCAGCTTGGCTTCGCGGGCTTCCAGCAGGCGGTAGAAGGCGCGCAGTTCTTCCTTGGTTTTACTCATGGCGGGCCTCCTGGTTGAAGCAGGCAAGCGCCGATGCGGGGAAAGACGGGGACGCGGGGCGGGATAAGCGCCTAATGGATTTCGACATTGCTACCTCCTCAAGCGGATGCCGGCCTGGCCGCGGGGCGCGGCTAGGCGGGCGCATGACAAGGTTGGACTACCGGGAGACTATCCAAGACCGGCGCACCGCGAGGTGCCCTCGCCATGGCCCGCCCGAATAGGCAAAGCAATAGCGAGACAGAGCGCGGGGAGGCCGCGGTCTGCCGGATAGTCTTAACGTCGGGAGTCCAAGCCCGAGCGCCGCAATTGCAGCGGCGCGGGGCTATTGTTGGCGAGGCGGGCCTTTGCTGTCAATGAAGGGACGGCATCCGTGAAAAAACCGCCCCGCGGATCAGGCCGGCGGGGCGGGGGATTTGAAGCCGTTTGATTGTAGAAGTGGTTGCCGTATCGCCGACGCGCAGCGGATCGTAAACCGGTTCTTAAAGTTTGAAGGCCAGCGTGGTCTGCTGCAGCCGCTCCGCCACCACCGCCAGTTCGCGGGTGGCTTGCGAGAACACGTCCACGGCCACGCCGTTTTCCTTGGACATCTGGGCGATGGCCTCCACGCGGCCGGCCAGATCGGTGCTGGCCTGACGCTGCTCCTGCATCGCCAGCGCGATGTCGCTGATGGCGCCCACCACGCCTTCCGCGCTTTCTTCCACTGAACTGATGGTGGTGGACACATGTTCCGACGATTCCACCACCTGGCTGACGATGTGGCGGCTGCTGCGCATGCTGTCCACCGCCTCCTTGGCCCCGGCCTGGATCTTGGCGATCATCTGGGTGATTTCGGTGGCGGAGCCGGTGGTGCGCTCGGCCAGCTTGCGCACTTCGTCGGCCACCACGGCGAAGCCGCGGCCTTGTTCGCCGGCGCGCGCGGCCTCGATGGCGGCGTTGAGCGCCAAGAGATTGGTCTGATCCGCCACTTCCTTGATCACGGTGGCGATGCTGCTGATCATCTGCGCCTGTTCGGACAGCGATTCCAGGTTGTTGGCGGAGGCGGCCACGCTGTCGTTGACCTTGCGCACTTGCTGGGTGGAGTCCTGCACTTCCTTATTGCCTATCTTGGCCTGACTGCCGGCTTCGCTGGCTTGGGAGTCCGCCAGCGAGGCGTTGTTGGAGCATTGGTCGATGCTGACGGTCAGCTCTTCGATCGAGGCGGCGGCGCTGGAGGTGGCGTTGACCTGCTGGCCGATGCTGGCGCTGACTTGCTCGGTGGAGGCGGCCAGCTCCTCGGCGGTGGCGGCCACGCTGGACGCGGAGTTGATGATGTCGCCCACGGTGACGCGCAGTTTTTTCTGGGTGTCGGACAACGATTGCATCATCTGGGCCACTTCGTCCCGGCCTTGCACCTCAATGGTGCCGGTCAGGTCGCCGCTCCCCAGCTGGAACAGCGCTTCCATGCCTTTTTTCAGGCTGCCGATGATGCCGTTCTGTATTGTCATGCCCAACAAAAACAGTACGATCAAGGCAATGACCAGCACGGTAACGATGGTGTTGCGCGCTTGCTGGTACTTGTCGGCGGCGTTTTTCAAAGCTTGATCGGACACTTTGACATTGATATCGACGATCTGGCTCATGATGTCGTCGACAACCTGGAACTTGGGTCGGCATTCCTTGGCCATCAGTTCCAGCGCTTTCTTGTTGTTGGCGCCGTCACCGGTATCGCTGTAGCTGAGGTCGCGCACTTTCTTGCAGACTTCCTCCATTACCGGCCAGGCGGCGTCAAAGCGTTTGAGCGCGTCCACTTCCGGGGGGGTGAGTTCGGTCTTGCGATAGAGATCCAGCAGCCGGTTCATTTCCGTCACGTATTTGGCGCGATTGATGGTGACCTGGTCCATCTGCTTTTTCTCGCTTTCGGCGATGAAGCGGTAGTCGGACCGGCTGGCGTAGATGGCGTACTGGTTGGCGCTGGCCACCCAATTGACAGACATCAGCAGGTTGTCATGCATGTCAATGGTGAGATTATTCATCTCCGCGGTACTTTTGACGCCAACCATGCCGATGATCACGCTGGCCAGCACGCCTAGCAGAATCAGCCCAAAGATCTTGACCTTGATGCTGAACTGCGCAAGAAAGTTTCCCATCGCTCGCTCCCTAACTTCCGCCGATAATCATGTATTGTTTTCTAGCTACTGTTATAAGTGTGTAGTGCAGCTGTATTCATCTTGCAATGCTTGATGTAGGAAATTTTGCAGACGGGCAGTCCGTTTTAGGTGAATGATTTTCAGTTCCCTGTTTGCCTGGGGGTGGAGATTGAATTTGCGCGGCCAGCGCTTATCTTTGAAACTGAGGCGGCGGACAATGGGCGCGGGAACGGGGCCGGCGGCCGGCGGTCTGACTTAGCTTGTTCACGGGGCAGTTAGAAGCGGCGGAGGGTATGTCCGCCCGATAAAGAAGCGTATTGCATGAAAGCCATTACCGTAGCCACTTACAACATCCACAAGGGCATGTCGCCGCTGAACCGCCATGTGCGGTTGGGCGATATGGCCTCCGCGCTGGAATCCATAGACGCCGACGTGTTGTTCTTGCAGGAGGTGCAGGGCAAGAACATAGAACGCGCCTTGCAGCACGCCAGCTGGCCCAAGCTGCCGCAGCATCATTTCCTGGCGCGCCGGCTGGATCACAAAGCGGCTTACGGTCTGAACGCGGCCTATGAGCACGGCCATCACGGCAACGCCTTGCTGACGCGCTTTCCCATCAATACCTGGTGCAACCGCGACATCTCGGTCAACCGCTTCGAAAACCGCGGCCTGCTGCACTGTCAGCTGACGCCGGCGGGCTGGAAGCGGCCGGTGGTGACCTTGTGCGGCCATTTCAATCTGTTGGCGCGGGACCGGCGCAAGCAGTATCTGGACCTGGCGCGCTATGTGCGCGAGAACGTGCCGCCGGACGCGCCGCTGATTCTGGCCGGCGATTTCAACGACTGGCGGGAAGAGGCGACGGATCACCTGATGGACAGCCTGGGCATGGTGGAGGTGTTTGATCAGTTGTTCGGCCGCCATGCGCGCAGCTTTCCGGCGCGCATGCCCATGCTGCCGCTGGACCGGATCTATGTGCGCGGGCTGAAGCCCTTGGGGGCGGAGGTGCTGAAGGGCGCGCCGTGGTCGCGCTTGTCCGATCATTTGCCGCTGTCCGCCAGTTTGGCGCCGATTTGAGGGGTAGACTTTGAACTGGTTCTGAGAGTCCAATGAAGGAAAACAGGGCTCCGCATTGCGGAGCCCTGTCGCTTTATCACGGACCGGTTTAGAGGTGGAAGCGCTCCACCACGTTCTTCAGCTTGCTGGCGTGGCCGTTCAGCTCGCTCAGGGTGGCGCTGGCGCCTTGCGCCACCTCGGAGGTGCTGCGGGTCATGCCGTTGATGTGCTCGGTGGTGTGGGCGATATTGCCGACGGCGGTGGATTGCTCGCGGGTGGCGTGGGTGATCTGGGTGAAGGTGTCCACCACTTGCCGCATCAGGCCGCCGATGTTTTCAATCTCGCTGGCCGCGCCCTGGGCCAGGCCCACGCTTTGATCCACGGTGGAGCGGGCCTGCTGCATGCTGGCCACGGTGCCGGCGGTTTGCTGGCGCATGCCCTGGGTCATCTGGGTGATTTCGGTGGTGGCCTGGGCGGTGCGCTCGGCCAGCTTGCGCACTTCGTCCGCCACCACGGCGAAGCCGCGGCCCATTTCGCCGGCGCGCGCGGCTTCGATGGCGGCGTTGAGCGCCAAGAGGTTGGTCTGGTCGGCGATGTCCTTGATCACGTTGACGATGGAGCTGATTTCCTCGGAGCGGGTGCCCAGCGAGTTCAGCGTGTCGCTGAGGGTGGACATGGCCTGGGACAGTTTGCCCACCTCGGCCGAAACCTGATGCATGGCGTGGCGGCCGCGCTCCGCGCTGCTGTTGGCCTGAGAGATAATGGCGTTGGCGTCGGCGGTGGTGTCGGCCACATGGGTGACGCTGACGGTGATCTGCTCAATGGTGGCGGCGCTGGAGCTGATGGCCTGGTTGACCTGGTCCGCGTCCTCGCTGATGCGGCTGGTGGTCTGATGCAGCGAGCCGACGGCGCTGACCAGCTGGCCGGCGTTATTGTTGACTTCGCCTATCAAGCGGCGCAGCCGCTGGTTCATCACGCCGATCTGGCCCAGCGCGCTGGCTTCCGGCGCCTTGGGCACGTCCACGGCCAGGTTGCCGGAGGCGATTTCCTGCAACACGCCTTCGATGTCGGTGACCGATCCGCCCAGCTGGGTATGGATTTGGCGGCGGCCCAGCAGGATCAGCAGCAGGATTTCGCCCACCAGCAGCACGATGGCGGTGAGGAATTGCAGCTGGGCGCTGGACAGCCTGTCCTTGGCCTGGGCCAGCGCGGCGTTGGTGCGCTGGTCCAGCAGCACGAAGAAGTCGTCGATAGGCTTCATGATCTGGGCTTTGAACTGGTGGTATTCCTTGCTGTGCACCAGTTTGCGCGCCAGTTCCATGTCCGGCTGGCCGCTGACGCTGTACTGACCCTGGGCGTCGGCGAACTTGCCCTTGACCGCGTTCATCGCCCGCACTTCCAGCTTGACCAGGCCGTCGGAGTTGGCTTGCGCTTCCTTGAGCTTGGCGAACTCGCCATCGGTGAAGCCGGCTTGCTGCATCAGGGTTTGCAGCGGCACGGTTTCGCTGTCCGGCCGGGGTTTTTCCTGGCCGGCGGCGACGAAGTCCCAATAGATGCGGTTGTATTCCTTCGGACGCGGCGCCTTGCCGTTGCGGATGTCCAGCACGCGGTTGTATTGCTGTTCATAGCCGGGGTCGCCGGTGACGACGTAGGTGCGGCCCAGCCGGGTCAGATCGTCCGAGCTTTGCCGCAACTCCGAGGCCAGCAGGTAGGAGTGATAGCGGCTTTCGCTGGCGGCGCTCATCACGTCCACCGCCTGGCGCATGGAAATGAAGGTGTAGATCACGCCGATAAAGGTGAGCGCGATAAGAATCAGCAGGCCGGTGATGGCCTGGTTGGCGCGAAAATTTTTCATATGGAGAGGTCCTCACAGTGCAGCTGAACGATGTTGTGGTGGCCGGTCAATGTCGGGGTCCATGGCCCGCGGTGACGCGGCCGGCGGCGCTGGTTTCTCCTGGGGGAGCGGGGGCGGCGGCGTGGAAGCGCTGCATCTGAGCATGCACTTGGTCCGCATGGCCGCGGCTGTCCGCCGAGATGGCGGCGAGTTCTTCCACCAGGCTGGCGTTTTGCTGGGTGGCGGCGCTCAGTCTCTGAATGGTGGCGTTGATTTGTCCCACGCCTTGCGCCTGCTCGTTGGCGGCCACGGCGATTTGCTGGATCAGGCTGGCGGTCTTGCCGCTGGAGGAGACGATGGCGGCCAGTTGCGCGCCGGCCTGGCCGGCGAGCTGAACGCCGCTGGCGGCCATGCCGCTGATCTCCCTGGCGGCCAGCTGGCTGCGTTCCGCCAGTTTGCGCACTTCCTGGGCCACGATGGAGAAGCCGTTGCCCTGGGCGCCGGCGCGGGCGGCTTCAATGGCGGCGTTGAGCGCCAGCAGATTGGTTTGATAGGCGATGTCGTCTATCACCGAGATGTGCTCGGCGATGCACTGCATGCTGCGCACGGTGTGTTCGACGATTTCGCCGCCCTGGCGCGCGTCGTCCGCCGCCTGGACGGCCATGGTTTCGGTGAGCTTGGCGTTGTCGCTGCTCTGGTTGATGGCGGAGGAGATCTGCTCCAGCGAGCAGGCGGCCTCGGACAGGCTGGCCGCCTGGCCGTTGGTGTTGAGGGACAGTTGCTGGGAGCTGTGGTTGATCTGGGCCGACATCATGGACAGATGGCCGGCGCCGCGCTGGGAATCCGCTATCGCGCGGCTGAGCGTGGTCACGGTCTGGAGCATGGCTTCCGCCAGGCTGTCCCTGGGGTAGCCGCCGGGCGGGGCCGCGGCGGCCAGATCGCCGGCCGCCACCGCCCGCATCAGCCGGGTGACGCGCAAGGGCTCGTCGCCCAGCATGGCGAACAGGCGCCGGTAAATGGTCCAGAACATCAGCAAGCCCAGCGCGCAGCAGCCCAGCATCAGGCCGATGACGATGGCCAGCCATAGCTCGGCCTGGGCGCGGGACTGGACGACGGCCTGGTTGGTGCGTTCTTCCATCAACTGATAAAACGCGTCCACCGGCTGCATGATGGCGGCCTTGTCCAGGTGGTATTGGCGGTCGTGCAGAATGCGCCGGGCCAGTTCCGGGTCCGGCGGGCCTTGGCGGCTGAAGCCGCCCTGGCTGTCGGCGAAGCGTCCCTTCATTGCGTTCATCGCCACGGTTTCGGTATTGACCAGCCGGTCCGAGTTGGCCTGGGCCAGCCCGAGCTTGTCGAATTCCTGCTGAGTGAAGCCAGCCTGCCGCATCAGCTGTTGCAGCGGCACGGCGGGGCCGTCCGGCTGCGGCTTGTTGTCGCTAGCCGCCATGAAGTCCCAGTAGATGCGGTTGTAGTGCTGCGGGCGCGGCTGCTGGCCGTTGCGTATCGCCAGCACCGCCCAGTATTGCCGCTCGTAGCGCGGGTCCGCGGTTTCCGCGTAGGTGCGGACCAGGCGGGTGAGGTCGTCCGAGCTTTGCCGCAGCTCGTTGGCCAGCAGATAGCTTTGATTGCGCTGGGATTCGGCCTGGGCTTGCAGATCCAGCTCGTGCCGCAGGCGCAGGGTGCACAGCAGGAGCAGCAGCAAGAGCAGGGCGAAGACGCCGGCGCCGGCCGTCAGCAGGGATTTGATGCTCAGTTTCATAGGCCTCCCGCCATGCTGCTGTTGCCGTATCCGCGCCGTCGCGCGTTGGCTTGCTTACTGTTTTTTATAAAACAATCTGTTTCTTGACTACTTTTAGTGTGGACACTTAAGTAAAAACAGCGAGTTAACCGCCGCTTGGCTTTGGTCTGGGGGCCTAATGAGATTGCACGTCGAAACCGGCGAAGGTTGGGCCAGGGCCAGTCTGAGCGGGGAATTGAGCGTTTACACGGCGGAGCAGCTGAAAAGCGAGCTCCTGCCCTTGCTGGCGCACGAGGCGGTGTCGCTGAGCTTCGCCGAGGTGACGGAGGTGGACGGCTGCGCCTTGCAGTTGCTGCTGGCCTTTGGCCGGCAGCTGCGGCGGCTGGAGCTGCTGGCGGACAACCCTTTGGTCAGCGAGGCCTTCCAGTTGCTGGGCGTGAAGCTGACGGCGCCGGGAGGCGAGGATGGACTGGAGTAAGGCCAGGGCGATTTTCCTGGAGGAGTCCCGCGAGCTGTGCGACGCGCTGGAAGGCGCGCTGCTGGACCCGGCCGCCTTTCCCGCCGACGCCGAGACCTTCAACCTGCTGCTGCGCACCGCGCACACCATCAAGGGCTCCGCCGGCACCTTCGGCTTCGACGCGCTGGTGGCCTTCGCCCATGCGATGGAAAGCGTGCTGGAACGGCTGCGCGGCGGCAAGATCGCGCTGGGCGACGATCTGGTCAGCCTGCTGCTGAGCTGCAACGATCATCTGCGGCGGATGCTGGAGGCGGTGGAGGCCTCCGCGCTGGACGCGGAGCCGGCCTGGCCGGACGGCGCGCCGCTGTTGCAGCGTTTGCAGCTGTTCCTGCTGGACGGGGCACCCTGCGCGGTGGCCGGGGAGGAGGCGCTGGACGCCGCCGTCACGCCGCTGTGGCAGTTGTCGCTGCGCTTTTATCCCGATTTGTTCCGCGACGGCTTCGATCCGCTGTCCTGCCTGCGCTTCCTCAGCCAATTGGGCGCGCTGCGCGAGGTGGAGCTGGTCTGGCCGCCGTTGCCGGCCTTCGCCGACTTGGAGCCGACGGATTGCTTCATCGGTCTGGAGCTGAGCCTGGAATCCGCGGCCAGCCTGGAGCAGGTGCGCGACGTGTTCGAGTTCGTCGCCGAAGACAGCATGCTGGGCATTCTGCCGCCGCGCGCGCCGCTGGCGGCCTTCCGCTCGCTGGCGGAGCGGCTGGGGGAATCGATAGAGCCGCAGCTGTCGCGCTGGCTGGCGCGCGGGGCCTTGACGGCGGCGGAGGCGGAACGGGTGCGGGAGGCGCGCTGGCTGGCGCGGCCGGAGAGCGGGCGGAGCGGGGAGGCCGGAACGGCGGCGGGCCGGCCGGCACGCGGCGACAGTCACTATATCCGGGTGGAGGCCGGCAAGCTGGACCGGCTGATCAACCGGGTGGGCGAGCTGGTGATCGCGTCCGCCGGCACCAAGCTGATTGCGCAGAGCCGCTGCGACGCGGAGCTGCTGGAGTCGGTGGCCATCATCAACACGCTGGTGGAAAGCATACGCGACGACGCGCTGACCTTGCGCATGGTGCCGGTGGACGAGGTGTTCTGCCGGTTTCCGCGCATGGTGCGCGAGGTGTCGCGGCAACTGGGCAAATCCATACAGCTGACGATTCAGGGCGCGGACACCGAGATCGACAAATCCATGGTGGAGCGCTTGACCGACCCGCTGATGCACCTGGTGCGCAACGCGGTGGACCACGGCCTGGAAACGGCGGCGGAACGGCGGGAGGCGGGCAAACCGGAAACCGGCAAGGTGGTGCTCAACGCCTTTCACGACGCCGGCTCGGTGGTGGTGGAAATCAAGGACGACGGCCGCGGCATAGACCGCGACAAGGTGTTGGCCAAGGCGCTGGAGCGCGGTTTGCTGAGCGAGGGCCGCCAGTTGAGCGAGCAGGAAACCCTGCAGCTGATCTTCCTGCCCGGCTTTTCCACCGCGCACGCGCTGAGCGATCTGTCCGGCCGCGGCATGGGCCTGGACGTGGTGAAACGCAATATCGAACTCTTGCGCGGCGAGATCGAAATCTTTTCCCAGCCGGGCCAGGGGACCACCTTCCGGCTGCGGCTGCCGCTGACGCTGGCCATCATCGACGGCTTCCGGGTGGAGGTGAACGATTCCTCGCTGGTGATGCCGCTGGACATGATGATCGAGTGCGTGGACATGCCGGAGGAGACGATGCGGCAGAACGCGCGCCAGATCAATGTGCGCGGCGATTGGCTGCCCTTCGTGTCCTTGCGGGAGCTGTTCAATCTGCCGCCGGCCGCGCAGCCGGAGTACGTGGTGATTGTGCATTACGGGGAAAACCGCGCCGGCGTGGTGGTGGACCGGCTGATGGGCGAGGTGCAGGCGGTGATCAAGCCGCTGGGCGAGATTTTCCGCTCGCTGCGCGGCATCAGCGGCTCCACCATTCTGGGCAACGGCAAGCCGGCGCTGGTGCTGGACATTCCGCAATTGATCCACCACGCCTGCCGCCGCGAGCGGCGGCGGATTCGCCAGTCCAGCGAGACGCAGGCGAGCGACGTTATTTAGCGCGCCGACGCGCGCCGGGAGGTAGTCATGCAGTGGTTTCACAATGCGCAGGTCAAGACCAAGCTGGGTCTGTCGTTTGGCGTGGTGCTGGCTTTCCTGCTGGCGCTGGGCTTTGTCAGCTACTCCGCCACCGAGCGCATCACCGGCGTGATGGTGAATCTGTTCGACAACCAGCTGACGCCAATCAAGGATATCGGCAGCGCGGCGCGCAACGCGATGGCCAGCAACCGCTCCCTGTACCGCTATATCGCCGAGACCGACACCAAGGCCATGGATACGGTGGACCTGGAGATGGTCGGCTTCGAGAAGAGCATGAACGCCAGCATAGACGCCTACCGCAAGACGGATCTGACGCCGCCCGAGGTGGACGCGCTGCGCCGCTTCGACGCCGCCTGGGCCATCTACCAGCCCTACGCCACCGAGGTGAAACGGCTGTCCTATACCGACCGCGGCGACGGGGAGAACAACAAGCTGGCGCTGAAGCTAATGGCGGAAAAGGGCTGGCCGGCCTTCCAGGCGGTGGACGGGGTGCTGACCGAGCTGATCAATCTGAACGCCAAGCTGGCCGACAACTCCCTGGTGGAAACCAAGGCGATCAGCACGGACGCCTTGCGGGTGCTGGTGGCCATCGCGGTGGCGGCGGTGCTGCTGAGCATCGCGCTGGGCGTGATGGTGACGCGCAGCCTGCTCAAGCAATTGGGCGGCGATCCGTCCTACACCGTGCAGGTGGTGAGCCGGGTGGCGGCCGGGGATTTGTCGGTGCCGGTGAAGCTGCATCCGGACGATACTTCCAGCCTGCTGTATTCGATCAAATCCATGGCGCACCGGCTGTCCGAGACCCTGTCCGAGGTCAGCGCGATGTCGGAGGCGATAGGTTCGGCGTCCGAGGAGGTGTCGTCCACCGCCAACTCCCTGGCGCAGACGTCGTCCGAGTTGTCGTCCAGCATCGAGCAGACCAGCGCCTCGGTGGAGGAGATGGCCGCCACGGTGACGCAGAACGCCGACAATGCGCGGGTGACCGAGGGCATTGCGTCCAAATCCGCGTCCAGCGCCACCCAGGGCGGCAGCGCGGTCAGCGATATGGTGCACGCGATGAAGGAGATCGCGTCGCGGATCACGGTGATCAACGATATCGCCAACAAGACGGATCTGCTGGCCATCAACGCGGCGATCGAGGCGGCGCGCGCCGGCGAGCACGGCAAGGGCTTCGCCACGGTGGCGGTGGAGGTGAGGAAGCTGGCGGAGCGCTCCCAGGTGGCGGCCAAGGAGATAGGCGATCTGGCCAGCCGCTCGGTGAGCGTGGCGGAGAAGGCCGGCACCTTGCTGCAGGAGATGTTGCCCGGCATAGACCAGACCGCCGGCCTGGTGCAGGAGATTTCCGCTGCCTCGCGCGAGCAGCGCACCGGCATTGATCAGATCAACAGCGCGGTGACGCAGATCAGCAGCGGCATGCAGTCTTCGGCCACGTCGGCCGAGGAGTTGAGCTCCACCTCCGAGGAGCTGAGTTCCGCGGCGATGCAGCTGCAGGAACTGATGCAGCAGTTCAAGCTGCGCAATACCCGCGGGGGCCGCAAGTCACGGCTGGTGCACATCGGCCATTTGCACGGCGGCAAGGCCGCGCCGCCGCCGCCGATGGACGACGATGACGATCTGGACCTGAATGTGGACGAGGACAAGTTCTCAAAGTACTGAGAGGAAGGCTGCGATGAGAAACAGCGAACAGCCGGCCGGCCAGGACGGCGGCGACCAGAAATTCCATTGCGTCACGTTCATCCTGGGCGAGGATTTGTTCGGCATTCAGATCAACTTCATCCGGGAGATCATCGAGTTCGACGGCATCACCGAGGTGCCGATGATGCCCAACTTCGTGCGCGGCATCATCAATCTGCGCGGCGCGGTGGTGCCGGTGATCGATCTGTCGGTGCGCTTCGGCCGCGGCCAGACCGCTTTGAAGGCGTCCACCTGCGTGGCCATCCTGTCCTTGCCGGGCCTGGAGGGCGGCTACGCCGACATCGGCATCCTGCTGGATTCGGTATGCGAGGTGCTGGAGATCCCGCAAAGCGAGATCGATCCCTCGCCCAGCTTCGGCTCCAATATCCGCAGCGACTTCATCCAGGGCATCGCCACCATCAATCAACGCTTCGCCATCCTGCTGAATGTGCGCCAGGCGCTGTCGGTGTCCGAGCTCAGCGCGATGGCGGAGGCGGTGACCCAGCAGTTTCTGAGCGACGACATCGAGGCGCTGTAATGCTCGCCCTGGAAGAGACGCTGGCCGCCGCGCCCTTGTTGACGGATGGGGAGTTTTTCCAGCTGCGCCGCTTCATCTACCAGACCGCCGGCATCGCCATGCCGATGAGCAAGCGTTCGCTGATCCAGTCGCGCCTGGCCAAGCGCATCCGCTATTTGCGGCTGAACAGCTACGCGGCTTACTGGCGTCTGATCTCGGACCCGGCCAATGTGGCGGAGCGGCAGTACGCGATCAATCTGCTGTCCACCAATGAAACCTATTTTTTCCGCGAGCCGGAACACTTCGCCTGGCTGCGGCAAGAGGCGGCGCGGCTGCAGGGCAAGGGCGAATTCAGGGTGTGGTCGGCGGCCTGCTCCACCGGCGAGGAGCCGTACACGGTGGCGATGATTCTGGCGGAGGCGCTGGGCCTGCTGGGCCAGTGGCGGGTGTACGCCACCGACATCAATACCCGGGTCACGCATCTGGCCCGGCGAGGGGTGTACTCGGTGGAGCGCGCGCGCAGGACGCCGCCCGAACTGTGGCGGCGTTATTTCCTGCGCGGCCGCGACGAATACGCCGGCATGGTCAAGGTGGCGCCGGAGCTGGCGAAGAAGGTGAGTTTCGCCAATCTGAACCTGCTGCACGCGACGGACTTCAACCATAGCCATTTCGATGTGATTTTCCTGCGCAATGTGCTGATTTATTTCGACGAGGCCACCAAGCTGCGGGTCTTGCTGTCGCTGTGCGACAAGCTGCGGCAGGGCGGGCATTTGATCATCGGGCATTCGGAATCCATCCGGCACCTGGCGCTGCCCTTGGCGCAGGAGGCGCCGTCGCGCTACCGGCTGGATGCCCACTTGGCGGGCGGAAGAATCGATGAGCATTAGCGTTCTGATTGTTGACGACTCCGCGGTGGCGCGGGAGATGCTGGGCCAGATGCTGGCCACCGCGCCGGACATCAAGCTGCTGGGCGCGTCGCCGGACCCCATTTACGCGATGAACCGGATGAAGATCCGCTGGCCGGACGTGATCATCCTGGATCTGGCCATGCCGCGGATGGACGGCCTGACCTTTCTGCGCCAGGTGATGGCGGAGCGGCCCACGCCGGTGATCATCTGCTCGGCCCTGACCACCGAGGGCGCGCTGGTGTCGCTGGAGGCGATGAGCGCCGGCGCGGTGTCGGTGCTGCTCAAGCCATTGGCCAATGCGAGGACGAATTTCGCCGTGAACGCCAAGCGGCTGGTGGAGGAGGTGCGCGCGGCGGCGGGGGTGAGGGCGGAGGCCTTGAAGCAGACGGCGCCGGCCGGTTATCCCGCGCCGAAGCTGACCGCCGACGCCATTCTGGACGCGCCGTCGGAGCGCCGGCGGCCGGCACAGGGCGCGGAGCGCGTCATCGCGCTGGGCGCGTCCACCGGCGGCACCCAGGCGCTGGAGTTCCTGTTGCAAAGCCTGCCGCCGCATTGCCCGGGCATGGTGGTGGTGCAGCATATGCCTGAGGGCTTTACGACCATTTTCGCCGGCCGGCTCAACCAACTGGCCCAGGTGGAGGTAAGGGAGGCGAAGAACGGCGACGTGCTCAGCGCCGGCACGGTGCTGATTGCGCCGGGAGGCCAGCACCTGCTCTTGCACCGCCGGCAGAAGCAGTTCGTCGCGGAGGTCAAGGGCGGGCCGCCGGTGTCGCGGCACCGGCCGTCGGTGGACGTGTTGTTCCGCTCGGTGGCGGTGAGCGCCGGGGCCAACGCGGTGGGCGTGATCCTCACCGGCATGGGGGACGACGGCGCGCGCGGCATGCGCGAGATGCACGACGCCGGCGCGCGCACGCTGGCCCAGGACGAGGCGTCCTGCGTGGTGTTCGGCATGCCGCAGGCGGCCATCGCCCGCGGCGGGGTGGACGAGGTGATGTCTCTGGAGCGCCTGGCGCGGCTGTTGCAGGGCCTGCGCGCCTGAGAGTCTGTCCATGGTCCGCCGCGCGGCGGCGGACGCGGCCCTCAAGATAGATACAGATGCGATAGGTGTTTTTACGTAAATACCGATGCTTGCCGGCGTCTATTTGTAAAAAATCTTTTAAAAACAAAGCCGGCGCAGGTCGCTTCACCTCGAGAAAAAGCGATTATGCACTTGCTATGTGCAAACTACCAAAGCCAGTCGCATTGATTCGCGTTTAATTGGCGTTATCATCACTTTCCATATTCAGCGCTCGCCGCCGCACTGGGCCGCTTGTCCCGGCGCGCCGCCGCCTGTCTATCTTTCCCCGCCCGCTCCGCACCACTTCGCGGCGCCGTCATCGTCTCTTGTCGATTACTGCCTGATCCACTGCCTGGACCTGCGGCGCCGGTCCGGCGCGCTCCGGATGCGCCGCCGGCGGCGGGGAGCCGTTTTTGGAATGAATGTCGAAGGAATGCATCCGTATGAGTGTCTTGAACAAGGACTGGGGCTTGCGGGCCAAACTATCCGCCGCTTTTACTCTGGTGAGCCTGCTGATCGTGGCGGTTTATTCGATCTACGCTTATCGCAGCACGGTCGACTCCGAAATGAAGGGCGTGGATCAGACCCTGCTGACCGCCGCCTACGCGGCGCGCCAGATGGTGGGCGAGAACTTCCACGATCAATTGCCGGACAGCAACCCCAATAGCCAGGTCACCACCAAGCAGCTGACCGATTTTGCGCGCGACAGCGGTCTGGCCTACGCCTATTCCACCATTCAGCGCGGCGGCCGCGTGCTGTACACCAGTTCTTCCGCCAGCCCCGACGAGGTGAAGTCCGGCCAGTACCAACAGTGGTTCCTGGCGGAATACAAGGATGTGCCGGCCGGCCTGGCCGCGGCCTTGCGCAGCGGCTCCACCCAGTTTGAGGAATACCAGGGCGAGTTCGGCCTGTTCCGCTCGGTGTTCGTGCCCTTCACCTCGGCCAGCGGCATGCGCTACGTGGTGGGGGTGGACACGTCCTTGCAAAAAGTGGAGGCCTTGCGCACCCAGGTGCTGTGGCAAAGCGGCGCGGTGGGCCTGGGCCTGCTGCTGATGTCCCAGCTGGCGGCCCTGTTGCTGGCCAGCCGCATGGTGCAGCCGGTGAACGAGTTGAACGTGGCCCTGCAGCAACTGGCCGGCGGCGACTGGAACCTGGTGCGCAGCATGCCGGTGCGCAGCCGCGACGAAGTGGGCCGCATCGCGTCTTCCTTCAACACCTTCATGGCGGCCCTGCGTGAGCGCTTGCTGGAGATCCGCGGCGAATCCGACGCGGTGCAGAGCGAATCCCAGCACATCGATCAGCTGGTGGGCGGCGTGGCCGCGCGTTCCGGCCAGCAGGCCGAGGACGTGCGCGGCAGCGCGGCGGCGGTGGAGGAGCTGGCGGTGAGCATCGCCCATGTCTCGGAAATCGCCGAGGACGCGGCCACGCTGATGTCTTCGTTCGAAGGCCAGACCCAGACCACGGTGCAATACATCCAGAACGCGGTGGAAGGCATGCGGACGGTGCAGCAGGAAGTGACCCAGCTGGCCGGCAAGCTGGATCAGCTGGATTCGCGCACCAATGAGATCAATATGATTGTGGCGGTGATCAAGGACATCGCCGATCAGACCAA
Source organism: Chromobacterium sp. HL1 (assembly GCF_057418835.1). Classification (NCBI taxonomy): domain Bacteria; kingdom Pseudomonadati; phylum Pseudomonadota; class Betaproteobacteria; order Neisseriales; family Chromobacteriaceae; genus Chromobacterium; species Chromobacterium sp. HL1. Next base: position 2,354,251 of record NZ_CP162399.1, on the reverse strand, counting down.
TCTGCTGGCCTTGAACGCGGCGATCGAGGCGGCGCGCGCCGGCGAGCAGGGCCGCGGTTTCGCGGTGGTGGCGGACGAGGTGCGCAAGCTGTCCGAACGCACCGCCAACGCCACGGTGGAGATCGGCTCGATGATCGCTTCGGTGCAGCAGGATTCCGCCTCCGCCATCTCCGGCATGCGCGCGGCGGTGGACCGCGTGGACGCCAGCGTCAATCACGCCGGCGAGGCGCAGGACACCTTGCAGGGCTTCTCGGTGCAGATCCAGGGCGTGTCGCGCGGCATGGGCGATATCTCGGCGGCGGTGCGCGAGCAGGCCAACGCTTCGCAGCACCTGGCCGGCAGCGTGGAGTCGGTCAGCAGCTCGGCTGAGGAAAACCGGCTGGCGGCGGAAGAGGCTCAGCAGGGCGTGGTCAATCTGTTGGAGCGCGGGGTGTCCTTGCGCGGCGTGGTGCAGCAGTTCACGCTCTAAGAACCTGTTCAATGTCTGCTGCGCTTCGGCGATACGGCGTTGAAAACACCTTCGAAATGCTCATGTACCGTATGTACATTCCGCTTTCTCTGCTGTTTTCGCCTTGTCTCGCTCTTGCTCGCGAGACTTTGAACAGGCTCTAAGCCATGGCGCGGCGCAGGGTCGCCATGCGCACGCAACCGCCCTCGGGCGGTTTTCTTTTTGCCATATAAATGACATTGGCGTAAAGTGGCTTGTCATCCTAAAGGAAGGAGGCGGGTCATGGAGCGGGAGCTGTCGTTGTCGCATGCCGGCGCGGACCCGGCGCGCGGTCCTTTGATCATCGTGGCGTCCAGCGGCACCGGCGGGGACATGCAGCCCTTCGTCGCGCTGGCGCGCGGCTTGAGCGAGCGCGGCCACCGGGTGCGGATGCTGGCGCCGGCCTTGCAGGAGGAAGCGGCGCGGGCGGCCGGCCTGCCGTACTGGCTGTTCGGCAGCGTCGAGCGGGAACAGGCGGCGTTGGACAACCCCGATCTATGGCATGAGCGCAAGAGCTGGGGCGTGCTCTGGGATAGCCTGGCGCCGGATCTGGACGCCTTGCGGGAGCGGGTGAGGGATCTGCCGGCGGATGAGGACTGCGTGGTCTTGTGCCACCCCGTCCTGGTGCCGATGGCGGCGCTGGCGCGAGCGGCGCGGCCGGATTTGCGCATTGTGACGGCCTATCTCGCGCCGTCCAATCTGTGCAGCCGCCACGACCTGCTCACCCTGGGCTCCTTGCGGATTCCCGGCTGGCTGCCGCCGGCCGGAGCCGGCCTGCTGTGGTGGGCGCTGCATCGCTGGTTCAACGCCCAGACCTTGCCCAGTCTGAACGCGGCGCGCGCACAGCGCGGCCTGCCGGCGGAGCCGCATTTTTTCGAGCATATGCTGAGAGCCCCCAACGCCTCGATAGGCCTGTTTCCCCGCTGGTTCGCCGCCTTGCAGCCGGATTGGCCGCGGCCGTTCTTCGAAGGGGATTTCCTGCTGCCCGCCGCGCAGCGGGGCGCGGGGCTGTCCGCCGAACTGGAGGCCTTTCTGGCCGCCGGCGATGCGCCTGTCGTGTTTACGCCGGGCACCGGCCATCGGCACGCCGCGGCCTTCTTTGACGCCGCGCTGCGGGCCTTGCGGCGGCTGGGCCGGCGCGGGATTTTCGTCACGCCGCACGCGGCGCAGTTGCCGCCGGCTTTGCCGACCGATGTACTGTGGCAGGCGCACGCGCCTTTCGCCGCGCTGTTGCCGCGGGTGGCGGCGCTGACGCATCACGGCGGCGTCAGCACCATGGCGGACGCGATGCGCGCCGGGATCCCGCAATTGATCGTGCCTTACGCCTACGATCAGTTCGACAACGGCAAGCGCGCCAAGCGCCTGGGCGTGGCCGAGGTCTTGCACGCGCAGCGCGTGTCCGCGGGGAGAATGGAGCGTTTGTTGGCGCGCTTATTGGCCGAGCCGGGCCCGGGTCCGGCCTGCCGCGAGCTGGCCTTGCGCATGGCGGCCGGCGCGGAAGCGACGCGGGCGCTGTTGGACGGCGTGGAGGAGGCCTTGTTGGGGAAACCCGGACGCGCGGCGGAAAAATCCGGCGCCAGGCCGGCCTTGGCGGAGGGGTGACGAGGCTCTACAAGGCGAAACCCGCCGAGGAAGCGGAATGCACATGCGGTGCATGAGCGTTTCGAAGCGGGTTTGAGCGCCTTTGTCTAAAATCCCGCCGAAGCGCGGCAGACTTTTGTGGTTTTCAAAGTCTAGCGAGCTAGAGCGAGACAAGGCGAAAACTAGCGAAAAAGCGGAATGTACAAGTGGTACATGAGCATTTTGAGCTGGTTTTCAACGCCGTATCGCCGAAGCGCAGCAGACTTTGAACAGCTTCTTAGCTGAACAGCGTGCGCGCGCCCTCATAACGGGCGGCGAAATAGCTATTGTCCAGCCGCGCCACGCGGATGGAGCTGTTGGTGCGCGGCGCGTGCACGAACTTGCCGTCGCCGATGAAGATGCCCATGTGCGAGAACGGGCGGTTCATGGTGTTGAAGAACACCAGGTCGCCGACTCGCATCCGGCTGTCCGGGATGGGCCGCGCCACGCCGGCGATCTCGGCCGCGGTGCGCGGCAGCGTGACGCCGACGGCGTTCTGGTAGATGTAGCCGACCATGCCGCTGCAATCCAGGCCGGCCTCGGGGTTGGTGCCGCCGAACTTATAGTCCAGGCCCAGCAGGCCCAGCGTATAGATCAGGATTTCCCGGCTGGCGCCATCGGCCTTCAGTCCGGACAGGCTGAGGTCGCCGGAAGGGCGGGGCTTGCGGCCGCCGGCCACCTTGGAGGGCGTGGTGCCGCAGGCGGCCAGCAGGCCGGCCAGCGATAGCAGCGCGGCGCCGCGCAGCAGCGCGCGGCGGTCCAACGGCGAAGAGGGGAAAGACGGTGGGGTTTTGCTCATTGTTGCTTGGGCTCCAGGTTTCCATCCTTCAATATATTATTATTTGTCCGCGCCATTGCGTAGTTGAGAGAGGGCGCTGGTGGCGCGGGCCAGTATAACCAAACTGTTCTAGTCAGTCAGCCGGGCTTTATACTGGAGTCTGTCGCGTTCTAGCTGTCTTGGAGTCCATGATGAAGCCGCCGTTCCCCTCCTATCCGCTGAACCTTTGCCGTGCCTCGGGCGTGTGGCATTTTCCGGCGCACTTCATGCGCGGCGGCACTTCCACCGGCCTGGTGTTGCAGAAGGCCTTGGTGCCCGAAGCGCCGGCGCTGCGCGACGAGTTGCTGCGTCATTTAATGGGGGTGCCGCTGAGCGGGGACTTGCCGGGCAACAGGCAGTTAACGGGGCTGGGCCGCGGAGCGGCTACCAGCAATAAGGTATTCCTCGTCGATGTCGAGACGGTGAACGGGCGGCCGCGCTTGGTCAGCACGCTGGCGCAGCTCGCCGCGCACACCTCGGCGATTGACTGGCGCGTCAACTGCGGCAATTTGTCGTCCGCCTTGCCATTGTGGGCTCAGGATGTGGGCTTGCTGGAGCCCGACGCGGATGGCCAGTGCCGAATCGGTATTCGCAACACCAACACCGGCGTCATTAGCGACGCGCTAATGTTGCGGGAGGACGATGGGCGGCCGCGCGAGGTGGAGATCCCCGGTGTGGATGGCCGCTGGCCTGGGGTCAATCTTTATCTGAATCAGCCCGTGGGCGCTAAAACCGGGCTCCTATTACCCAGCGGCGCGGCGCGCGACATGATTGATGGAATAGAGGTCAGCTGTGTGGATGTTGCGGTGCCGATGGTGTTAATTCGTGCTGCGGACTTGGGCAAGACCGCGGCCGAGCCGCCGGCGGAGCTGCAAGCCGATGATGATTTCATGGCCGCCTTGCGCCGGCTGTGGGTGGCGGCGGCGCTGAATATGAAATTGCGCGACGCCGAAGGCCGTTTGTTGAGCGAGCACGAACTCGCTCTCAGTGAAACCCTGCCCAAAGTTGCCATTCTGGCGGAGGGTGACGGCGAGGCGCGGCTGCGCGTGCGCTATTTCACGCCGCAGCAGGCGCATGCCTCCTTGGCGGTGTCCGGCGCTTGTTGCATCGCATCGGCTTGCCTGCTGCCGGGCACGGTGGCGCATGAATTGGCCGGCATGGATTTGCCGGTGCGGGATGAGGATTTTCGCGTGGAAATCGCTCTGGCGAATCCCGCCGGTTTGTTGCGTGCGCAAGTGGAGGCCGGCATAGGCGCCGGGGGTGTAGACGTACGCCGGATCGGCTATCAGCGTAATGCCCAGATACTGATGCGAGGGCAGGTGCCGCTGTACCGCGCCTCCGCCGAGCTGACGGCGGCGCTGGCCGCTTGCAGCGGAGTAGCTTAACCGCGCTGTTGCTTTGACTCCAGTTCTTCCCAGCGCGCCAGCTTGTCCATCAGCAATTCGTCGATTTCCTCCACCCGGCGCTGCCAGGCGATGGCCTCCTTGGGCGTGTCTCGGTAGCAGTTGGGGTCCAGCAATTGCTGATTCAGGCTGGCTTGCTCGGTTTCCAGCGCGGCGATCTCGTCCGGCAGTGCGGCGAGCTCTCGCGTCTCATTGTAGGACAGTTTATTGCGCGCGGACTTGGGCTTGTCCTTGGGTTTCTCCTGCGGGGCCGAAGCGTCCCGCGGCTTCTCCGCCGGCTTCATCGCCGGCTTCATCGCCGCCATGCGCGCCTTGGTGTCGATCCAGTCCTGGTAGCCGCCCGGATACTCTTCCAGCCGGCCGTCGCCTTCGAAGGCGATCACCTGGGTGACCACGTTGTCCAGGAAGGCGCGGTCGTGGCTGACCAGGAACACGGTTCCCGAGTATTGAGCGATCACGTCTTCCAGAAGTTCCAGCGTGTCGATGTCCAGATCGTTGGTGGGCTCGTCCAGCACCAGCACATTGGCCGGCCGGGTGAACAGCCGGGCCAGCAGCAGGCGGTTGCGTTCGCCGCCGGACAGCGAGCGCACCGGGCTGCGCGCGCGCTGCGGCGAGAACAGGAAGTCTTCCAGATAGCTCATCACGTGCTTCTTCACGCCGCCGATTTCAACGAAGTCGTTGCCCTGGCTGATGATGTCGGCGACGCTGGTTTCCTCGTCTAGCTGTTCGCGGAACTGGTCGAAGTAGGCGATCTCCAGCTTGCTGCCTTGCTTGACGCTGCCGCTGTCCGCGTCCAGCTGGCCCAGAATCAGCTTGAGCAGCGTGGTCTTGCCGGCGCCGTTGGGGCCGATCAGGCCGATCTTGTCGCCGCGCAGGATGCGGGTGGTGAAGTCGCGGATCAGGGTCTTGCCCTCGAAGCCCTTGCCGACGTGTTCCAGCTCCGCCACCAGCTTGCCGGAGCGTTCGCCGGCGTCCAGCTGGAAGTTGACCTGGCCCACGCGCTCGCGCCGCGCCGAGCGCTCGCGGCGGATGGCCTCCAGCCGGCGCACCCGGCCTTCGTTGCGGGTGCGGCGCGCCTCGATGCCCTTGCGGATCCACACCTCTTCCTGGGCGTGGAATTTGTCGAAGATGCGGTTTTGCTCTTCCTCGACGGCCAGTTCTTCCGCCTTGCGCACATGGTAGCTGGAGAAGCTGCCCGGGTAGCTGCGCAGCAGGCCGCGGTCCAGTTCCACGATGCGGGTGGCCACATTGTCCAGGAAGCGGCGGTCGTGGGTGATCAAGAGCACGCTGCCGCCGTAGTTCTTGATCAGGGTTTCCAGCCATTCGATGGCGGAGACGTCCAGGTGGTTGGTGGGTTCGTCCAGCAGCAGCACGTCGGGTCTGGCGGCCAGCGCGCGCGCCAGCGCCACGCGTTTTTTCCAGCCGCCGGACAGCTCCTCGATCCGCGCGTCCGGATTCAGGCCCAGATGGGACAGGGTGGAGGAGATCAGCGCGTCGAACTGCCAGCCGCCGCGGGCCTCCAGCTCGTGCTGGATGTGCTCCATCCGCGCCAGCGCCTGCTCGTGGTCGGCGTCGGCCTGGGTCAGCTGATGGGTGACTTGGTGGTATTCGGTGAGTAGGCTTTTCAGTTCGCCCAGGCCTTCGGCCACGGCTTCGAACACCGTGTGTTCCGGCGCCAGTTCAGGCTCTTGCGGCACATAGGCCACTTTGACGTCGCCCTTGATGTTGACGCGGCCGTCGTCCAGCGCCACCGCGCCGGCCACGCTCTTGAGCAGCGAGGACTTGCCGGCGCCGTTGCGGCCGATCAGGCCGACCACTTCGCCCGGTTCCAGCGCGAAATCGACGTTATCCAGCAATGCGTGGTGACCAAAAGCCAGGCAGGCTTTTTCGACGGTAATCAGAGCCATGGTGCGTGTTGTTTTCTGTATGGAAAGTTGGGCGGATTGTAACATGGGCTTCACCTTTCCACGCTTAGCGCCGCGCGGTTTGTGCTGTTACAATGCCGGCCAAACTTGAATGAAAGGCATGCTATGTACTTCGTTGACCGCTCGGTGGCCGTGATCAAACCGAAACAACCGTTCCTGGACTGGCTGAACCAGGCCCCGGACAACGACATGGATCTGGCGCTGGACAGCCTGCGCACCGACTGCACCGTGATCCTGCTGCCGGAGTTCGACGAGCCGGAAGAGGGCGTCGCCTACATCGACGAAATCTACGAACAATTGTTCAAGATGGAACTGGCGTCCTGGTACGAGGACGAAGACACATGGCCCAAGGATCTGTCCTTGAAAGCCTTCTGGGAATGGTTCGACGTGGAGATCCACTCCACGGTGATCGACAGCGTGGACGCCGACATCAGCAACACCCCGGCGCTGGATCTCTAAACCATGAACCGGCGGCCCCGGCTGGAGCCTTTCGGCTTCGAGCTGAGGCCTTCGCGCCTTTGGCTGGCGCTGACGGTTTCCGCCGCCGCGCTGCTGGCCTGGGCGGTGATCCGCCATCTGCCGCCCATCTGGCTGGCCTTGTTGCCGGCCGAGGCCTTCTTGCTTATGCGGGCGCTGCGCGCCGACGGCTGGGGCGACGCCGGCCGTTTCCGGCGGCTGGAAGTGGACGGCCTGGGGCGGCTGAGCGTGTGGCGCGAAGCCGCGCTGCCGGCGCAGGCCTTGGACGATTGCTTCGTCACCCCTTGGCTGACGGTATTGAATGTGCGCATCGGCGGCCGCCGGCGCGCCTTGATGGTGTGGCCGGATTCGGCGCCGGCGGACGGCCGCCGCCGCTTGCGGACTTATTTGCTGTGGTTTCAAGCCGCGGACGACACTGAGACGAAATGACTGGACACAAGACTCTGGCCGAGTGGCTGAGCTGGCAGGAAAGCCTGCACGCCACCGCCATCGATATGGGCCTGGCCCGCGTGGAGCGGGTGCGCGCCGCGATGAAACTGCAACCGTCCTGCCCGGTGGTGATGGTGGCCGGCACCAACGGCAAGGGCTCGGTCTGCGCGATGCTGTCCGCCATGCTGCATTGCGCCGGCTTCAAGGTGGGCACTTACACCTCTCCCCACATCCTGCGTTACAACGAGCGCATCGCCATCGATCTGGCGCCCGCCAGCGATGAGCGCATCGTCGCCAGCTTCGAGGCGATAGACGCCGCGCGCGGCGACACCTCGCTGACGTATTTCGAATTCGGCACCCTGGCGGCGGTGCACAGCTTTGTCGCCGAAAAAGTGGACGTGATCGTGCTGGAGGTGGGCCTGGGCGGACGCCTGGACGCGGTCAACATCTTCGAGCCGGACGTGTCGGTGGTGGTCAGCGTGGACATAGACCACCAGGCCATCCTGGGCGACAACCGCGAGGACATCGGCTTCGAGAAAGCCGGCGTCTACCGCGCCGGCAAGCCGGCCTTGTGCGCGGACCCGAACCCGCCGGCCAGGCTGATCGAGCACGCGCGCGCCATAGGCGCGGACCTGAAGCTGTACGGGCCGGACTTCGGCTATCAGCGCATGGACAATCAATGGTCCTTCCACATGGGCGACGCCCATCGCCACGCCTTGCCCTTGCCGGCGCTGCGCGGCGGCTATCAGATGGTCAACGCCTCGGCGGCGCTGGCCGTGCTGGAGTGTTTGAAACCGCGGCTGCCGGTGAACCTGGGCGCGGTCAAGCGCGGCCTGCTGGAAGTGGAGTGGCCGGGCCGTTTCCAGGTGCTGCCGGGCCGTCCGGCTGTGGTGCTGGACGTGGGCCACAATCCGCACGCGGTCAAGGCGATGACGGCCAGCCTGAAGCAGCTGCCGTTCGCCCGCAACCGGCTGGCGGTGTTCTCCATGCTGGAAGACAAGGACCTGGAACAGGTGGCGGCCTTGGCGCGCGAGGCGTTCGACGCCTGGTTCGTCGGCGGCCTCGACATGCCCCGCGGCCAGAGCGGCGAACGCATCGCCGCCAGGCTGGCGGAAATGGGCGTTGAGAGGGTGCAATCCTTCGCCACCGTGGCGCAAGCCTGGTCGGCGGCCTTATCGCAGGCGGAGGAGAGTGATAGAATTGTCGTTTTTGGTTCCTTCCACACCGTTGCCGAGGTGATGGAAGCCCGGCAACACCCGGCTTGAGGAAAGCATGGCTTTATCCACCCACGAGGAGTTGATCCTGTTGCGCAAGCGCGCCAGACGCCGTCTGGTGGGCGCTGTCGTCTTGGTTACCGTCGCCACCGTCGTTTTGTGGAACGTGGTGGGACGCCTGCCCGAGCAGCAGATGAAGCCGGAGTCCATAGAAGTGCTGGGCGCGGGCGCTTCCGCGCCGGCCGCCAATCACGCCGAAGCGCCGGCGGGCGCCTTGCCGCCGCCGGCCCAGCCGGCCTCGGCGCCGTCCGCGGCCTCCGCCGCGCTGGCCGAAGTCTCGCCCGCGGCCAAGCCCGGCGCCACCGAACTGGCGGCCAATCTGTCCACGATGACGCCGGCGATGCCGGCCGCGCAGCCGGCCCCCGCGGCGAAACCCGAGCCCAAGCCGGAAGTCAAACCGGAGCCCAAGCCGGAGGCCAAGCCCAAACCCGAACACAAGCCGGAGCCGAAACCGGCCAAGCCCGAGCATAAAAAGCCCGAAATCAAGCTGGACGAAAAGCCGGCCCGCAAGCCGGACCCGGCGGCTATCCTGGAAGGACGCTTCGATTCGCTGGACAAGCCGGCGGCGAGGAAAGAGGAGCCGGCGGCCAAGGGCGAGAGCAAATCGGTGATCCAGCTGGCGGCGCTGTCGGACCCGGACAAGGCCGACGCCTTGAAGTCCAAGCTGTCGTCGATAGGCGTGTCCGCTCATTTCAGCAAGGTGCAGACCAGCAAGGGCGAGGTGACCCGGGTGCGGGTGGGCCCGTTCAACAGCCGCGCCGAGGCGCAAGCCACCTTGCAGAAGCTGGCCAAGGCCGGCGTTAACGGCATTATCGTGACCAAGTAGCCGTCATGACCATCTTCGACTATATTGCCATCGCCATCATCGCCGGTTCCATCCTGGTGGCGATGATGCGCGGCCTGGTGGCCGAAGTGCTGTCGCTGGGCTCCTGGCTGATCGCCTTCTGGTGCGCCAAGCAGTTTTCGCCGGTGGTGTCGGCGTTTTTGCCCGGCGAATTGAGTTCGGAAGGCTTGCGGCTGGTGGCCGGTTTCGTGGCGGTGTTTTTCCTGGCCTGGCTGGCCACGGCCTTGCTGCGGGTCACGCTGACCGGCATGCTGGACAGCGTGGGGCTGGGCGGAGTCAATCGATTGTTCGGGGCTGTGTTCGGCCTGGCTCGCGGGCTGGTGCTGGTGACGGCCCTGGTTTTGGTGGGCGGCTTGAGCGATCTGCCGCGACAACCCATGTGGAGGAATGCCGTGCTCTCGGCGCCATTTGAATCGGTGGCCTTATCATTAAGGCCCTGGTTACCGGCGATGCTGGCCGATAACCTCCACTACACCGGGTAGCTGGTGAACAAGGCGGAATATCTTGATATCTTCACTTCAAGATTCCGCCTTTTTCTTTGTCTTGTTTTTTTGTCCGTTTCTTTAGTAGTAGGGAAGAGAGCAAAAGATGTGTGGAATTCTAGGCGTGGTCGGTCAGGCTCCGGTCAACCAGTTGCTGTATGACGGTTTGCAGGTGCTGCAACATCGAGGTCAGGACGCCGCCGGCATCGTGACCGCCAATGGCAAGACCTTTCACATGCACAAGGGCAGCGGCATGGTGCGCGACGTGTTCCGCACGCGCAATATGCGTTCCCTATTGGGCGCGGCCGGCATCGCCCATGTGCGCTATCCCACCGCCGGCTCCGCCTCCTGCCTGGCCGAGGCGCAGCCGTTCTACGTCAACTCGCCGTTCGGCATCGTGTTGGCGCACAACGGCAACCTGACCAATACCGAAGAGCTCAAGGCGGACATGTTCCGCCACGATCTGCGCCACATCAACACCAATTCCGATTCCGAGGTGTTGTTGAACGTGTTCGCCCATGAGCTGACCCAGCGCCTCAGCGCCAACGAATTGAGCGTGGACGCGGTGTTCGGCGCCATCGAGGCGGTGCACCGCCGCGTGCGCGGCGCTTACGCGGTGGTGGCGATGATCGCCGGCTACGGCCTGGTGGCCTTCCGCGACCCCAACGGCATCCGCCCGCTGGTGATAGGCACTTGCGTCAACAGCGGCAAGACCGAATACATGTTCGCGTCGGAATCCGTGGCGCTGGACTGTTCCGGTTTCAGCCTGCTGCGCGACGTGCAGCCGGGCGAGGGCGTCTTCGTCAGCTTCGACGGCGAATTCCACGCCCGCAGCTGCGCCAGCGACACCCGCCACGCGCCTTGCCTGTTCGAATACGTGTACTTCGCGCGCCCGGATTCGGTGATAGACGGCGCTTCGGTTTACCAGGCGCGCATCGTGATGGGCGAAAAGCTGGCCGAGAAAATCCGCCGCGCCTTGCCGGAGCTGGACATCGACGTGGTGATGCCCATCCCGGACACCAGTCGCCCCAGCGCGCTGCAGCTGGCCAACCACCTGGGCCTGCCGTACCGCGAGGGCTTCATCAAGAACCGCTACATCGGCCGCACCTTCATCATGCCGGGCCAGGCGGTGCGCAAGAAATCGGTGCGCCAGAAGCTGAACCCGGTGGCCTGCGAATTCAAGGGCCGCAATGTGCTGCTGGTGGACGATTCCATCGTGCGCGGCACCACGTCCAAGGAAATCGTGCAGATGGCGCGCGACGCCGGCGCCAAGAAAGTGTATTTCGCCTCGGCCGCTCCGGCGGTGCGCTTCCCCAACGTCTACGGCATCGACATGCCGACGCGGGCGGAACTGCTGGCCACCGGCCGCGACGAGGCCGAGATCGCGCGCGAGATCGGCGCCGACGCGGTGATCTATCAGGACCTGTCCGCGCTGGAAGAGGCGGTCAGCAGCGTCAACCCCAAGCTGAGCTGCTACGAAACCTCCTGCTTCAACGGCGAATACATCACCGGCGACATCACGCCGGCCTATCTGGACGCGATCGAGGCCGAGCGTCTGGACGGCAAGGCCGGAGCGGAGCAGGGCGGCAGCGAACATATGATCGATCTGAACCTGAACGTGGCGGAACAGAATCTAATGTAATAGTGATTTAGCTTCCAAACGGCGGCGGGCAATGCCCGCCGTCTTTTTTTATCCGTTTCCCGACGCAATTTGGCGACAACCGCGCCGGCGATAGCCGGATCCTGCGGTATTTCGCTTGCCAAACCCATTTCCCATATTGAATATTTAATGCCATAAGCCGATAAAAACCCGGCGTGATAAGGCAGCCGCGTAAACTGGTCTAAATTAATATGTATTTAAAACTGTTTACTTGTTAGTCTGCCTTTGACGCGCCTGATATTGAGGAGTGGATATGGATGACATTCTGGAGATGCTGGTTGCGCGGCAAGCCGCGCTGGAGAGGATTATCGAAGGCCTGGTGCTGACCATGAACCAAAGCGGCACCATCAAGCTGCAGGATTATCTGAAGATAGGGCAGCTGATGCGTTTGAACAGCGCGGTCACGGATTCCATCGACGTGTCCGACAGCCTGCGCCGCATCAACGCGCGCTTGCAGACGCATGCGCAGGGCGGGCTGGATTCGATGAACGCCCTGTTGCGGGAAACCATGCTGTTCGCCCAGGCGGCGCCGCCGCAGCGCGACGCGCTGCAGCAGGGTCTGGGCGCGAAGGCCTCGCTGGAAATCAGCGCGCAACTGGAGGAATTGTTGCAGCGGCGCGCGCGGCGGCCGCGCAAACCCACCCGGGCCTAGCGCCGCGCGAGCGGAAGGAGCGCCCCGCCTCGCGAGCGCTCGTCCGCCGCGCGAGGCGGACTTTGCCGGTTTTCAAGGCAGGCGAGCAGGCGGCGCGTCGCCCGCCGGCGCCAGCCGCAGATAGGACGCGCGGGACGGGTCCTGGCGGTCCACCATGACTTCCACCCGTTCGCCGGCGCGCGGCATATTGCCCAGATCTATCAGTTGTTCAATCGTCAGTTCCCGGCTGAAGCCGTCCTGCCACACCCTCAACTCCAATCGCATCATCGGCACCTGGTTCACCAGCAGGCCGGTTTGCCGGATCGACAAGACGTCGGCGTTGAGACGGACGCCGTCTTTCACGCTTTCTCGCTGCCAGGGACCGGACAGTCCGCGCAATTGCGAGGTCCAGTCGAAAGAGCGAAACAGCAGAAAGCCGGTGATGGCCAGCGACAACACGGTGACTCCTATCGACAGGAGCACGGAAAAACGGATCCAGGACTCGAACATCGGCGTCTTCCTTGCAAGGCGTGGGCGGCGTCGGACCGGCGGCCCGCTTCGCGCGCGAAACTGACAATATTAAGCACTTTCTGGAAGCATGGGATTCGTTTGGAATGACAGAAGTTCCCGTCTTTCCCGCGGCGAGCGCGCGGCGCGCGCCCTTATGCGGTGATTCTAATCGCCCATCGGCTATTTTTACCCGGACTTATCATGGCAAAAATAAATACATTGGCATTTTATGGGGGTGGAAACCTTTGTCGTGTGACTAATTCACTATTCAAATTAAGAAATCGGCATATTTCCGGGAACTACCGCAAATGCGGTCCATCACAAAGTAATGCTTACCAGTGAAGCAACTTGAACTTCATAATGTTTTAGTTAGCCCTTTCGTCGGCGGACATGGCCGGCAAAGGGCGTCACCGGCTCCAGTGCCGCCGTCAGAGCGGTGGAGCCCAAGCGAGGCAGCCGGCCCGCAGAAACACCGGCGCTTCGCGCATTGGCCAAGGCCAGGGGAAGAGAACTATGCCGAGACGTCCGTTGCTCTCGCCGCCAGAGCGCGCCAGCTTGCTGGAGCCTCCAGACGACGAATACGAGTTAGATCAGTTAACCGCCTTCAGCGAACAGGATTTCGCCTTGATCCAGCAGCACCGCGGCAGCGCCAACCGCTTGGGCGTGGCCGTGCTGCTGTGCTATCTGCGCCATCCCGGCATCGCGCTGGACGAGGGCTGCCAGCCCGCACCACGTTTGTTGCGGCGGGTGGCGGCCGCGCTGGGCGCGCGAGAGGAGGACTGGGAACGCTACGCCACCCGCGATCAGACCCGGCGCGAGCATCTGGTCAAACTCTACGCCTATCTGGGATTGAGGCCGTACCGGGCCGAGGACGGCCAGGCGGTCTTGCGCCACCTGGCCCGGCTGGCCACTCAAACCGATCAGCCGCTGTGCCTGGCGCAGGCCATGGTGTCCTGGCTGCGCCAGAGGCGCATCGTGCTGCCGGCCATAGGCGTGATTGACCGCAGCTGCGCGGCGGCGCTGACGCTGGGGTCGCGTCAAGTCTACTCCCGGCTCAACGAGGCCTTGAGCGCCTGCCAGCGCCAACGGCTGGACGCCCTGCTGGAACTGCGGGAGGGCGGCAAGCTGACGACGCTGGCCTGGCTGCGGCTGAACGCTGACCGCGCGCGCGGCGCGGCGCCGCAGCTGGAGCGCTTGCAAGTGGTGGAAGCGCTGGCCTTGCCGGCCCACCTGACTCAGTTGGTGGGGCCGGGGCGGATGCAGGAATTGGCCCGCGCCGGCGACGGCATGAGCTGCCATGATCTGGCCGAACTGGAGCCGCCGCGGCGCATGGCCACCCTGGTGGCCATCGTGTTGCAGGCGCGCGCGGCCCTGCTGCGCATGTTGCAGAACCTGGAAAAACTGAAGGCGATTGACGCTTTGTCGCTGCCCGCCGGTTTGCAGAATCTGGTGTCGCAACAGAGGATGGGCAGGCTGGCGGCCGAGGGCCGGCAGATGAAGCCCAAGGATCTGGCCAAGCTGGAGCCGCGCCGGCGCATGGCCACCTTATTGGCCCTGGTGCTGGAGCTGCGCGCCGCCCTGGTCAAGGAAATCCTCGATCTGCGCGAGCGCCTGGTGGGCAAAACGCTGGAGGCCGGCGAACTGATGTGATCCGGCTTGAGCGCGCGGCGGCGATGTGCCGCGGCGCAAGCGAAATGAATGAAAATTGCTGAATCCTAAACCCCGTCATTGACGGGGTTTATTTTTTTTAGCGCGTCCAAGATATTTAATAAAAATTACTAAACGGTTACAAAATTAAACAATCGTTTATTTTATTGCCGATCATTAGGGAAAACCCTGATCTTGTTTTTTATTTATGCAAATAAGGCGCGCGGACATGCGGGACTATCTAAATATGCTAACGTGCGGAAAAAGCGTTATTCCCAATGCCTGGGTTTTGTGTATCAAATGCAACAAAGTTTGAGCAAAATGTGAATTTGCACTTTCCACGTTTTAGCCGCTTGAGATCCGTCTTTCCATGATTTATTAAGTCTTGGCTTAATAAAATCGCCATTTGCGCATAAGCGTTTTAGAAAATAGACGGCTTATGCCAATTTACACCAAACAAGTCTCGGCATTAAAAACTTTTCTCCAAATTATCCTAATAAGTATGTGTTTTGCACATTGTCCGCCGCCTGGATCGCTTCTTTGATCCGGCAGGTCGCGCCGACGAGCGCGCGGCGCGCCGCGACTGGCTCCGCCGTGCTTGCGCACTCACCGAGCATGGATCGGGCGCGGCCGATATTCGCTAAAAATGCAAATAAAATCTTGCGCTTGCGATTGCCGAGCTTATTTTATCGGCGGGCCTTGAAAATCGATGCCGATTAAGCCGGCGGCCGCGTCAAACTCAGCGTCTTCCTTCCGTATTCTGCTCTGCCGCAAGCCATTCTGCCGGCTGCGCGCTTAACTATTTCCCCAAGTCCTTGCATGCGCGGCCGTCATGAAAAACGGTTTATGCATTTGTATTGCCGTGCGGTTTCGCCCCGTTTCCCCGGTGTTTACCGGTAAACCCGCCGCCGGGCGTTTATTTGGACAGACTCAAGCGTTTGCTTATAACTTTGTTCTCGAGTTTTTGTGAAAGCGCGCCAGCCGTTTATCGGCGCCTTATTCAAAACATTGAGGCGGGCCGGGCAGGGCCGCCGTTGGAAGCAAACTTTCGCCATGAACGCTGAAACCATGAACCACGCCATCGCCGATATCGCCTTGCCGGACACCCCGGCCGCGGAAGAGCTGGATTTCGACGCGGACTTCGCCCGCGTCGACGCCGCGATCTGCGAATACGACGCGGTGGGCCAGGTGCCTTTGCGCAAGGGCGCGGAGCCCTTCCACTGGATCAGCGTGGAAAGCGCCTGCCGCGGCCTGCTTGGCAAGGCCGCGGATGTGCGGGTTGGCGTTTGGCTGCTGCGCGCAGCGCTGGCCCAGCGCGGTCTGGCCGGGGCGGCGGAAGGACTGGCGGCGCTGGCCGCGATCGCGGCGCAGCCGCTGGAAAACATCCGGCCGGCCGGGCAGCCGGACGCGCCGGCGGGTGAAACCCACGCGCTGCATCTGGCCTGGCTGTGCGGGCCGGCCTTCCTGCATCAGCTGGCGCACAGCCGGCTGAGCGCGGACAGCGAGCTGCGCGTCGGCCAATTGGCCAAGGACCCGGCCGCCGCGCCGCCGGCGGAGCGGGAGCGGGCGTTGCGGGACCTGTCCCGGCTGCGCGCCGGCCTGGCCGGTTTGACGGATTTGAGCCAGCGCGAGGGTTTCGCCGAGCAGTTTGACTGCGCCGGTCTGCACGCCTTGCTGGATGAGCTGGATGCGGCGCTGACGCCGATGCTTGCCGCGGTCCCCGCAGAAGCGCCCGTCTTGAGCGAGGCCGCCCCGGCGGCGCGCGCGTTGCCGGCCGGCGCCTTGAACAGCCGCGAGGAGGTGGCGGCGGCGCTGGACTTGATCGTCGCGTATTTCCGCGAGCACGAGCCCGGGCACCCGGCGCCCATCTTTCTGCTGCGCGCCAAGCGGATGTTGGGCGCGGGCTTTGAGGAGTTGATGGCGGAGCTGTTCGCCGAATCGGATGCGCTGGTGGCGAAATTGGATCGCCCCCGGCCTTTACAAGGGTAGTCAAGCAATATCAGGGAAAGGACATATGCCATGGCGCGACAGAAGGATGCGCAGAAGTTCATCGGGGAAAGCCGTGCGCCCCGCGTGCAGATCGAATACGACGTGGAAGTCTACGGTTCGCAGAAAAAGGTGGAACTGCCTTTTGTAGCCGGGGTGTTGGCGGACTTGTCCGGCGACAACATCGAAGCGCTGGGCGCGGTGGAGGACCGCCGTTTCACCGAGATCGACGTGGAGAACTTCGACTTGCGGATGGCGCAGATCGCGCCGGAACTCAGCTACCACGTGAAGAACGTGATCACCGATGACGGAACCTTGATCCCGATCGACTTGAGCTTCGACTCCATGGAGTCCTTCGAGCCGGCCGAGGTGGTGAAGAAAATCCCGGAGCTGGCGGTGCTGTTGGACGCGCGCAGCCAGTTGAAGGAATTGTTGACTTATATGGACGGCAAGGTGGCGGCCGAGGAGTTGATCGAGCAGCTGCTGAAGGACCTGCATCTGCCCGCGGACGACGCCGCGGCGGGCGAGGCGGCCCAGGCCGACGGGGAGGCGAGATGAGCACCCATGCCGAGATGCAGGCGCCGGCCGCAGCCGGCCAGACCGAAACCACGGTGGACGACGGCCTGAAGGACATCCTGCGCCGCTCGTTCCGGCCGCGCACCAATGAGGCCGCCGAGGCGGTGCAAAGCGCGGTGCAGACCTTGCTGGCCTATGCGCGCCGCAGCCGGGTGGTGGTGCGCGAGGACGTGGCGCAGACGGTGGAGCAATTGGTGGCCGAGCTGGACCGCAAGATTTCGGAACAGCTGACCCTGGTCTTGCACAACGAGCACTTCCAAAAACTGGAAGGCGCCTGGCGCGGCCTGCACTACCTGGTGTCCAACACCGACACCACCGAGAATCTGAAAATCCGCTACCTGAACGTCTCCAAGAAAGAGCTGGGCAAGACCCTGCGCCGCTACAAGGGCGTGGTCTGGGACCAGAGTCCCATCTTCAAGATGATCTACGAGCAGGAGTACGGTCAGTTCGGCGGCGAGCCCTTCGGCTGCCTGGTGGGCGATTATCACTTCGACCACAGCGCGCAGGACGTGGCCTTGCTGACCGAGATGTCCAAGATTGCCGCCGCCGCGCACACGCCTTTCATCTCCGCCGCCGCGCCCAGCTTGTTGCAGATGGACGACTGGAGCGAGCTGGGCAATCCGCGCGACGTGTCCAAGATCTTCACCGCCACCGAATACGCGTTCTGGCGCCGGCTGCGGGAAAGCAACGATTCGCGCTACCTGGCGCTGACCTTGCCGCGCTTCCTGGCGCGGGTGCCTTACGGGCCCAAGACCCAGCCGATAGAGGAGTTCGGCTTCGAGGAGAAGGTGGACCCCAACCGCGCCAGCGATTTTTGCTGGGCCAATTCCGCCTACGCGATGGCCGCCAACATCACCCGCGCCTTCAGCACCTACGGCTGGTGCACCAAGATCCGCGGCGTGGAGTCCGGCGGCGCGGTGGAGGTGCTGCCCAAATTTGTGCTGCCGTCGCAGGACAAGGAAGTGGAGCTGCATTGCCCCACCGAGATCGCCATCTCCGACCGCCGCGAGCACGAGTTGTCCGAATCCGGCCTGATGCCGCTGGTTTACCGCAAGAACTCGGACATGGCGGCCTTCATCGGCGCCAAGACCGTGCACCGGCCGGCGGTGTACGAGGACGACGACGCCACCGCCAACGCCAATCTGTCCTCGCGCCTGCCTTATATCTTCGCCACCTGCCGCTTCGCTCATTACCTGAAGTGCATCGTGCGCGACAAGATCGGCTCCTTCAAATCGCGGGAAGACACTCAGCGCTGGCTCAACGATTGGCTGATGAACTACGTGGACGGCGATCCCAGCATTTCCAGCGAGGTCACCAAATCCAAGCGCCCGCTGTCCGCGGCCGAGGTGCTGGTGGACGAGCTGCCGGACAACCCCGGCTACTACCGCGCCCAGTTCTTCCTGCGGCCGCACTTCCAGCTGGAAGGCTTGACCGTGTCGCTGCGGCTGGTTTCCAAGCTGCCGTCGGCCAAGCAGGAGGGGGCTCGCTAGCGCGCGGCTCGCTTCCGATAGCCCGTTCATTCACCGCCGCGCTTAGCTTAAGCAAGAGCTGACGGCGGCCGGTTTGGCGCGGGGCGGGAACGACCTGAGTCGCCCCGGCGCTTGCATTCCGTTTCAGGTCTGGCTTGTCCATCACTTTTTTTCGGAGTATCGCAACATGGCAAATGCATTGGTTGACTACTTTCTGCAGATTGAAGGAGTCGAGGGGGAATCAACTGACCAGCAGTACTCGGGCCTGATCCAGATCCAGAGCTGGCAATGGGCCGAGGAGAACTCGGGCAAATGGGGCTTCGGCAGCGGCGGCGGCGCCGGCAAGGTGGAAATGAAGGACTTCGAGTTCCGCATGGTCTCGAACAAGGCCTCGCCCAAGCTGTTCCTGATGTGCGCCACCGGCGAACACATCCCGCGCGCCAAGCTGATCTGCCGCAAGTCCGGCAACGGCCAGCAGGACTTCATGATCATCACCTTCGCCAGCGGTCTGGTGTCCTCCTTCCGCACGCTGGGCAATATGCCGTACGCCATCATGGGCCACGGCAGCGGCGATGTGGAAAGCGTGCTGCCCACCGACGAGATCAAGATCAACTTCGCCAAGATCGAGTTCGAATACCGCGAACAGCGCAATGACGGAACCATGGGCGCGGTGATCAAGGCGGGTTATGACCTGAAGCTGAACGCAGCCGTTTAAGCACTATGAGCCGGGACTTTCCGGCCTTCTTTCCTCTCTATCGGGACGGCGTCGCCCAGGCGGCGCCGGGCAGCCATGACGCCACGATTATTCGACCAACTGTCCGCCCGCGCAGGGCGCGAGACGCTCGCCGCCAGCATCGCGCGCGATCTGGCGCATTTGATGAACGCCGCGCTGCGCGGCGCGCGCCTGCCGCTGGCGGCGGGCAGCCAGCTGGAGACTTCGGTGTGGAATTACGGACGGCCGCCGCTGGCGGAGAGAAAGTCGAGCCGGATCGACCCGGCGCGCGTCAGCGCCCACATCCGCGACGCCATCCGCCGCTTCGAGCCGCGGCTGGACCCGGAACGGCTGGAAGTGAGCGCGCGCGCCGGAAGCGGGCCGCAGGCGCGGCAGCTGCTGTATTTCGACGTAGCCGCGGTGACCCGCGACGGCGGCGAAGCGCTGCGGCTCAGCCTGACGCTGGATTATCTGGACGGTTATTTCGGCCTGCCGCGCGCCGCGGAGGCGGGGGCGGCCGGATGAATTTCCTCGATCACTACAATAATGAATTGCGCCATCTGCGCGAGGCCGGCGCGCGTTTCGCCCGCGAGCATCCGCAGATCGCCCCGGCGCTCGGCCTGCGGCCGAACTCGGTCGCCGATCCCTTCGTCGAGCGCCTGCTGGAGGGCGTGGCCTTTCTGTCCGCCCGGGTGCAGACCCGGCTGGATCTGGAGTGCGCGGAATTTGCGCGTCAGGCGCTGGCCCAGGTCTGCCCGCTGTATCTGAGCGCCACGCCGGCGATCAGCAGCTTCGCCTTCCATCCGGACTTCGCCTCGCCGGAAGCCTTCCGCGGCCGCAGCCTGCCGCGCGGCACCCTGATCCAGGCGACCTTGCCGGGTTCGACCCGGCCCATCACCTTCGCCACCGGGCGCGAGGTGACCCTGCTGCCGCTGCGGCTGGAGCGGGCGGAGTGCGGCCGCGGCCTGACCCGGCTGTCCGCCGAGCTGGCGCGGCGGCTGGCCTCGTCCCAGGCCGCCTTGCGCCTGAGCTTCAAACTGGAGGGCACGGTGTCGCTGGGCGATCTGGCCGCGACGGAGGGCGGCGCCAAGCCGCTGCACCTGAGCCTGGCCGGCGATCTGCCGCGCGCTTACGCGCTGCACCGCGCGATGCTGGCCGACGTCGGCGCCTGGTATGCGACGGCCGACGACGGCCGCGGCGGCGAAGTCCTGCTGGAGTTGCCGCTTGGCGGCCTGCGCCTGTCCGCCGCCGACGAGGGCGAGGCCCTGCTGCCGGCCGAGGCGGGCGGCTTGCCGGGCTTGCGCTTGCTGCGCGAATACTTCGCCCAGCCGGCGCGGCTGCTCAGCGTGGAATTGGACGCGCTGGCGGCCTTGGCGGCGCGGGCGCCGTCGGCGCGCGGCTTCGAGCTGATCCTGGCCTTGCGCCAGGCGCCGCTGGACCTGATAGGCGAGGTGGACGCCGGCCAGTTCCGCCTGTTCGCCACCCCGGCGATCAATCTCTATCCCAAGCGCCTGGACCCGGTGCCCTACGATCCGAACCAGACCGAGCAATGGATTCCGGTGGACCGGATGCGGCCGGCCGAACACCACCTGTGGCGCTTGCTGGAAATCAATGTCTGCGACAGCAACGGCCGCTCGCGGGAGGCGCGGCCGGCGCTGGACGCCGGCGGCTACCAGAGCGCCCCGGCGGCGGCGCGCTATTCGCTGCGCCGCGAGCCGGCGCTGCAAAGCGAGGGGCCGCGCCAGGCGCGCCCGGACGCGCTGGGCAGCCATGATCTGATCACCATTTCCGCCTGCGCCGGCGATCTGGGCCTGGACGACATCGCCACCCTGACCGGGCGCGCGCTGGTGGCGGACCGCGGCTGGCGGCCGGAAGACCTGCCGGCGGCGGAGCTGCGCGCCGAGGGCGGCGCGGTGGCGCGGCTGGAGTGCCTGTGGCCGGCCAGCGCGCCGCGGCCGATTCCGGACCTGGAGCGCTGCTGGCAGGCGGTGGCCCATATCGGCCAGAACCCGTTGAGCCTGCGCGGCGCCGGCCGTCAGGACATCGCCGCGCGGCTGGCGGAGCAGCTGCGGCTGGCCGCGCAGCCGGAACTGGCGCTGGACCGCCAGCGCATAGACAGCCTGAAGGCCGCGCATCTGCAAGCCGGCTTCCTGCCCGCCGGCCGCGGTTCGCCGCAGGCCCTGGTGCGCGCCTCCCTGGTGGACATCGACATCGCCGCCGTGATGCACGCGGACCGCGGCGGCTGGCTGTTCGGCCGGCTGCTGGCCCAGGCGCTGGCCCAGGCGGTCACGCTCAACGACGGCATCGAAGTCAGCCTGAGGCTGGACGGCGAACCGGTCAGCCGGCACGGCAACACCCAACGCGCGGACGGAGAACTGCAATGAAACGACAGCAGATGATCCGGGAGCTTAAGCCGCAGCGCACCTTCTTCGAACTGATGCGCCGCGTGGAAACCTGGCAATGGCGGCTGCCGGACGCCGCCGCGGCGGGCCGGCTGCGGCGCCGGCCGGACTGGCTGGGCCTGGAACAGGCCGCCGACATGCACTTCGCCAGCAGCGAGATCAGCGGGGTGAAGGTGGAAGAGGCGGAGGACGACGCCGCGCCGCGCGTCAGCGTGGTTTGCCGCCATTTCGGCCTGTTCGCGCCCTACGGGCCCTTGCCGCTGCACATCACCGAGCACGCGCTGCACGAGCGCCGGCTGGAACGCAACGCCGCCTTCGAACGCTTCGTCAACCTGGCCTGCGGCGATCTGGCCTGGCTGCACTACGCCGCCCGCGCGGCGATGCATCCGGCGCTGGGCTACGAGCGCGGCCGCCACCCCTTCGCCGAGCGCGTGTCCGCGCTGGCCGGCGCCGCGCCGGAGGCGGAGCCGCTGTTGGACCCGCACGCCGCCGCCTGCCGGCGCAGCCATCCCGGCGCTTATCACGCGCCGCGCCGCTCGCTGGCGGACTTGCAGAAAATCCTGGCCGGCTATTTCGGCGCGCCGGTGCGCTTGTCGCCGCGCCAGGGCCGCTGGATTCCGCTGCGGGAAGGCGCAGGCGGGCCGCGCCGGCTGGGGAGCTGGCGCGTGGGCAGCCGGATCTGGGACGCCCAGCACGCGCTGGACATCACCATAGGGCCGATCGACGCCGCCGAGTTTTCCCGCTGGCGGCGCGGCGCGCCCGCGGTGCTGGCGATGTTCGCCGTCGCCGCAGATTTCGCCGATGGCCGGGCCGCCCCGGTCATCAAGGTCCAGGTCCGCACCCGGCCGGAACTGGCAGGCAAGGTGGGGCGCATGCGCCTGGGGGTGGACGCATGGTCCCGCCCAGGCGTCTCGCTCCGGACTCTCACCGTGTATGAATCTTTCCAGGATCCGCTGTGAACCGAGAACGCATTTTCGGCCGCTTAGGCCCAACCGCATACGACACCTTGGTGGAAGCCACCGCCCTGGGGCGCTCGCGCCGGCACGCGCTGGTGGACCTAGATCATTGGCTGCTTTGCCTGCTGCGCCGCGGCGGCGGCGACGTCGCGCTCTTGCTGGAGGCGCTGGACTGCGAGCCGGCCGCCGCTTTGCAACGCGTGGGCAAGGCGCTGGACGCCGCCGAGGCCGGCGGCGAATCGCTGCGCGACATCTCGCCGGCGCTGGAGCGCAGCGTGGCGCCGGCCATCAGCTGGAGCCAGGTGGCCGCGCCGGCCGCCAAGGTGCGCAGCGGCCATCTCTTGCTGGCCTGGCTGGACGAGGAGCCGACGCGGCGCTGGCTGCAGCATCGCATCGGTCAGGCGCTGGCCAAGCTGTCGCTGGACGATATCGTCGCGCGTTACGAGGCGCTGGCCGGCGCTTGGCCGGAAGCGGCCGACGCGCCCGCCGGAACCGCCGCCCAGGGGGCCGCAGGCGAAGCCGCCGATCCGGCCGCGGTGCTGCGGCAATGGGCGGTCAGCCTGAGCGATCAGGCGGCGGCCGGCGAATTGGACCCGGTGATAGGCCGCGACGCCGAATTGCGCGCGGTGATCGACGTGTTGTCGCGGCGGCGGCAGAACAATCCCATCCTGGTGGGCGAGGCCGGCGTCGGCAAAACCGCGGTGGCGGAGGCGCTGGCCCAGCGCATCCATCGCGGCGAAGTGCCGCCGGGCCTGCGCGGCGCGCAGATCTGGGCCTTGGACGTGGCCAGGCTGCAAGCCGGCGCCGGCGCGCGCGGCGAGTTCGAACAGCGGCTGCGCTCGGTGATAGACGCGGTGATCGCCGCGCCGGCGCCCGTCATCCTGTTCTGCGACGAAACCCACACCCTGATCGGCGCCGGCGGCAACGCCGGCACCGGCGACGCCGCCAATCTGATCAAACCGATGCTGGCGCGCGGCCAGCTGCGCATGGTGGCCGCCACCACCTGGTCGGAATACAAGCAGTTCATCGAGCCGGACGCCGCCTTGGTGCGCCGCTTCCAGACCGTGGCCGTGGACGAGCCCGACGACGACACCGCGGTGGACATGCTGCGCATGATCGCGCCGCGCTTCGCCGGCCATCACGGCGTGCGCATCGTCGACGCCGCCTTGCGCGCCGCGGTGACGCTGTCGCGCCGCTATCTGCCGTCGCGGCAGCTGCCGGACAAGGCCATCGGCCTGCTGGACACCGCTTGCGCGCGGGTGGCGATGAGCCAGAGCTGCCAGCCGGCGGCGCTGGACCGGCTGCGCCATCGCGCGATGACGCTGGAGCAGGCGCTGAACTGGCGCGCCAGCGACGCGCGGCTGGGCCTGGCCGCGCCGGCGGACGGCGCGGAACTGGAAAGGGAGCGCGAGGAAACCGCCGCGCGCGCCGACGCGCTGGACGCGGCCCTGAGCGAGCAGCGCGCCGAGGTGGGCGCCTGGCTGGAGGATCTGGAAACGGGCGGCGCCGATCCGGAGCGGGCCGAGGCCCTGAGCGGGGCCGAACGGCTGGTGCGGCCGTGGGTGGACGCGCAGGCCATCGCCGAAGTGCTGTCGGAATGGACCCAGGTGCCGGTCACCCAGATGGCTCAGGACGAGGCGCGGCGGCTGATGGCGCTGCGCGAAGGGCTGAACCAGCGCATCCAGGGCCAGGAAAGCGGGCTGGACGCCATTGTGGAGGCGCTGCAAGTGGCGCACTCCGGCCTGGGCGATCCGCGGCGGCCGATGGCGGTGATGCTGCTGGCCGGCCCCACCGGCACCGGCAAGAGCCAGACCGCGGCCGAGCTGGCGCAGGCGCTGTTCGGCGGCGAACGCAATCTCTTGCGCTTCAATATGAACGAATTCCAGGAAGCCCACACCGTGTCCACGCTGAAGGGCGCGCCGCCGGGCTATGTCGGCTACGGCCGAGGCGGCCGCCTGACCGAGGCGGTGCGCAAAAAACCCTACAGCGTGCTCTTGCTGGACGAGTTCGACCGCGCCCATCCGGACGTGCACGAGATGTTCTACCAGGTGTTCGATCAGGGCTGGATGGAGGACGGCGAGGGGCGGCACATCAATTTCCGCAACTGCCTGATCCTGCTGACCAGCAATCTGGGCGACGCCGAGATCGAAGCCGCCTGCGCCGCCGAACCCGAAGTCTCTCAGTCCCGGCTGGACGCGCTGGCGCGCGAACGCTTGCAGCGCCGTTTCGCGCCGGCCTTGCTGGCGCGGATGCGGGTGGTGGCCTTCCGGCCGCTGGGCGAGCCGGCGCTGGCCGGCATCGCGCGCCAGGCCCTGGACGACATCGGCCAGCGCCTGAGCGCCAACGGCCTGGACTGGCGCGCCGACGCCGAGGCGGCGGACTGGATCGCCCGAGCGGTGGCCAGGCACCCGGCCAGCGGCCGCGCGGTGGGCGATCTATTGCGCCAGCGGGTGATGCCGGCCATCGCCCGCGGCGTGCTGGAAGCGCGCGCCGCCGACCGCGCCCTGCACAGCGTGCGCCTGAGCGCCGCCGAAAAACTGGAACTGATTTTCGACGACGGGGAGGGCGTGCCGCTGCCGCCGGCCGCGCCGGCCGAATCCGCCGCCCCGGGAGAAACCGCATGCGTTTGATCGAATTGCACAGCCTCTTGCTGGACGCGGACAGCGTCGCGTTGAGCTTCAAGGCGGACGAACGCCTGTCGCAGGAACCCAGTTACCAGCTCGACATCGCCTGCGCCGACCCGGCGCTGGACCTGGACGGGCTGCTCGGCTCGCGGCTGACGGTGGACATCGACCTGGGCGACGAGGGCGTCCGGCCTTTCCATTGCCAGGTGTTGGGCGGCTACGACAGCGGCCAGACCCAGGACAGCTACACCTACACGCTGGAGCTGGGCAGCTGGCTGTCCTTCCTGGCGGAGAACCAGAACTGCCGCGTGTTCCAGCAGCTGACGGTGCCGCAGATCGTCGAGCAGGTCTTCGGCGAACATCAGCGGCCGGACTTCCGTTTCGAGCTGGAGCACGCTTACGAGCCGCGCGAATACTGCGTGCAGTTCCTGGAGACCGACCTCAACTTCGTCAAGCGGCTGCTGGAGGACGAGGGCATTTACTTCTGGATCGAGCACCAGCCGGAGCGTCATGTGGTGGTGCTGTCCGACACCCAGCGTTTCGACGATCTGACCGCCGGCTACGGCCTGCTGCGCTTCCTGCCGGACGGCGACGAATTCCGTCCGGTGCCGGGCCGCGAAGGGGTGCAGCGGCTGCAACGCGGGCGGCGGGTGCGGCCGACCAATGTTGCGCTGCGCGACTTCGACTACCACGCGCCGTCCAACCGGCTGGACAGCGACGCTCAGGAGGCGCAAGCCAGCCTGGACGGCATCCGGCTGGAGCATTACGACTACGGCGCCGGCTATAGCGATCAGGCCGGCGGCGACCGGCTGGCGCGGCTGCGGCTGGAGGCCTTGCAGGCGGATTCCCACCAGCTCACCGGCACCGCCAACGCCCGCGGCCTGGCCACCGGCGGCGCCTTCACGCTGGACGGCCACCCGGACGCGGCGCGCAACCGCCGCTACTACGTGACCGCCAGCCAGCTGACTTTCTTGCAGGACGGGCCGGACAGCAGCGGCCAGGGCCGCAATGTGATGGCCGTGTTCCGGGCGATGGCGGACGACCGTCCGTTCCGCCCGCTGCGGCTGACGGCCAAGCCCATCCTGCCCGGCATCCAGAGCGCCACCGTGGTGGGGCCGGTGGACGCGGAAGTGCATACCGACAAGCTGGGCCGCATCCGCGTGCACTTCCACTGGGACCGTTACAAGACCCAGGAAGAAGACGCCTCGTGCTGGATCCGGGTGTCGCAAGCCTGGGCCGGCAAGGGCTGGGGCGTGCTGGCGCTGCCGCGGGTGGGCCAGGAAGTGCTGGTCACCTATGTGGATGGCGATCTGGACCGGCCCATGATCACCGGCATCGTCTACAACGGCGACAATCCGACGCCTTACGACCTGCCCAAGGACATCCGCTACACCGGTCTGGTCACGCGTTCCTTGAAGCAGGGCCGTTACAGCAACGCCAGCCAGATCACCTTCGACGACCAGCGCGGCGCGGAGCGGGTGATGGTGCACGCCGAGCGGGACATGCAGCAGACCACCGAGCGCAATAGCTCGGAGGCGGTGGGGCAGGACAAGAACACCTCGGTCAAGGGCACGTCCACCTCGGTCACCGGCGCCTCGATCAGCTACACCGGGGTGTCGGTGTCCTTCACCGGCCTGTCGGTCAGCTTCACCGGGGTATCGACCAGCTTCACCGGCCTGTCCACCAGTTTCACCGGGGTGTCCACCGGTTTTACCGGCGTCTCCACCGGCTTCACCGGGGTGTCCACCGGTTTTACCGGCGTCTCCACCAGCTTCACCGGCATTTCCACCGGTTTCACCGGGGTGTCCACCAGCTTTACCGGGGTGTCCACCAGCCTGACCGGCACCAGCACCTCGGTGACCGGCACCTCGCAGAGCATGACCGGCATTTCCACCTCGATGACCGGCACCAGCGTGTCGGCCACCGGCATGTCGCAAAGCATGACCGGGGTGTCGTCCTCTTATACCGGCACCTCCACCAGCGTCACCGGGACCAGCACCTCGGTCACCGGCACCTCCAAGAGCGTGACCGGCACCTCGATGTCGGACACCGGCTCGTCCACCAGCATCACCGGCACTTCGATGTCCACCACCGGTTCGTCCACCAGCGTCACCGGCACCTCGATGTCCACCACCGGCTCGTCCGCCAGCGTCACCGGTTGCTCGGTGTCCACCACCGGCGCTTCCGCCAGCGTCACCGGCTCGTCGGTCTCGGTCACCGGCTCGTCCACCGGGGTTACCGGCTCCAGCATGTCCACCACCGGTTCCTCGGTCAGCAGCACCGGTTCCAGCGTATCCAGCACCGGCTCCAGCTGCTCCACCACCGGGGTCAGCTATTCCTACACCGGCGCGTCCTATTCGGATACCGGCGTGGATTTGAAGAAGCTGGGCATGCAGGTGAAAAGCTGATGACGCGGCGCAGGCTTGGACACGGGAAAGGAGAGCGGAGATGCGCTTGATCGAACTGCACAGCCCCTTGCTGGACGCGGACAGCGTCGCGCTGAGCTTCAAGGCGGACGAGCGCCTGTCGCAGGAGCCCAGTTACCAGCTCGACATCGCCTGCGCCGACCCGGCGCTGGACCTGGACGGGCTGCTCGGCTCGCGGCTGACGGTGGACATCGACCTGGGCGACGAGGGCGTCCGGCCTTTCCATTGCCAGGTGCTGGGCGGCTACGACAGCGGCCAGACCCAGGACAGCTACACCTATACGCTGGAGCTGGGCAGCTGGCTGTCCTTCCTGGCGGAGAACCAGAACTGCCGCGTGTTCCAGCAGCTGACGGTGCCGCAGATCGTCGAGCAGGTCTTCGGCGAACATCAGCGGCCGGACTTCCGTTTCGAGCTGGAGCACGCTTACGAGCCGCGCGAATACTGCGTGCAGTTCCTGGAGACCGACCTCAACTTCGTCAAGCGGCTGCTGGAGGACGAGGGCATTTACTTCTGGATCGAGCACCAGCCGGAGCGTCATGTGGTGGTGCTGTCCGACACCCAGCGTTTCGACGATCTGACCGCCGGCTACGGCCTGCTGCGCTTCCTGCCGGACGGCGACGAATTCCGTCCGGTGCCGGGCCGCGAAGGGGTGCAGCGGCTGCAACGCGGGCGGCGGGTGCGGCCGACCAATGTTGCGCTGCGCGACTTCGACTACCACGCGCCGTCCAACCGGCTGGACAGCGACGCTCAGGAGGCGCAAGCCAGCCTGGACGGCATCCGGCTGGAGCATTACGACTACGGCGCCGGCTATAGCGATCAGGCCGGCGGCGACCGGCTGGCGCGGCTGCGGCTGGAGGCCTTGCAGGCGGATTCCCACCAGCTCACCGGCACCGCCAACGCCCGCGGCCTGGCCACCGGCGGCGCCTTCACGCTGGACGGCCACCCGGACGCGGCGCGCAACCGCCGCTACTACGTGACCGCCAGCCAGCTGACTTTCTTGCAGGACGGGCCGGACAGCAGCGGCCAGGGCCGCAATGTGATGGCCGTGTTCCGGGCGATGGCGGACGACCGTCCGTTCCGCCCGCTGCGGCTGACGGCCAAGCCCATCCTGCCCGGCATCCAGAGCGCCACCGTGGTGGGGCCGGTGGACGCGGAAGTGCATACCGACAAGCTGGGCCGCATCCGCGTGCACTTCCACTGGGACCGTTACAAGACCCAGGAAGAAGACGCCTCGTGCTGGATCCGGGTGTCGCAAGCCTGGGCCGGCAAGGGCTGGGGCGTGCTGGCGCTGCCGCGGGTGGGCCAGGAAGTGCTGGTCACCTATGTGGATGGCGATCTGGACCGGCCCATGATCACCGGCATCGTCTACAACGGCGACAATCCGACGCCTTACGACCTGCCCAAGGACATCCGCTACACCGGTCTGGTCACGCGTTCCTTGAAGCAGGGCCGTTACAGCAACGCCAGCCAGATCACCTTCGACGACCAGCGCGGCGCGGAGCGGGTGATGGTGCACGCCGAGCGGGACATGCAGCAGACCACCGAGCGCAATAGCTCGGAGGCGGTGGGGCAGGACAAGAACACCTCGGTCAAGGGCACGTCCACCTCGGTCACCGGCGCCTCGATCAGCTACACCGGGGTGTCGGTGTCCTTCACCGGCCTGTCGGTCAGCTTCACCGGGGTATCGACCAGCTTCACCGGCCTGTCCACCAGTTTCACCGGGGTGTCCACCGGTTTTACCGGCGTCTCCACCGGCTTCACCGGGGTGTCCACCGGTTTTACCGGCGTCTCCACCAGCTTCACCGGCATTTCCACCGGTTTCACCGGGGTGTCCACCAGCTTTACCGGGGTGTCCACCAGCCTGACCGGCACCAGCACCTCGGTGACCGGCACCTCGCAGAGCATGACCGGCATTTCCACCTCGATGACCGGCACCAGCGTGTCGGCCACCGGCATGTCGCAAAGCATGACCGGGGTGTCGTCCTCTTATACCGGCACCTCCACCAGCGTCACCGGGACCAGCACCTCGGTCACCGGCACCTCCAAGAGCGTGACCGGCACCTCGATGTCGGACACCGGCTCGTCCACCAGCATCACCGGCACTTCGATGTCCACCACCGGTTCGTCCACCAGCGTCACCGGCACCTCGATGTCCACCACCGGCTCGTCCGCCAGCGTCACCGGTTGCTCGGTGTCCACCACCGGCGCTTCCGCCAGCGTCACCGGCTCGTCGGTCTCGGTCACCGGCTCGTCCACCGGGGTTACCGGCTCCAGCATGTCCACCACCGGTTCCTCGGTCAGCAGCACCGGTTCCAGCGTATCCAGCACCGGCTCCAGCTGCTCCACCACCGGGGTCAGCTATTCCTACACCGGCGCGTCCTATTCGGATACCGGCGTGGATTTGAAGAAGCTGGGCATGCAGGTGAAAAGCTGATGACGCGGCGCAGGCTTGGACACGGGAAAGGAGAGCGGAGATGCGCTTGATCGAACTGCACAGCCCCTTGCTGGACGCGGACAGCGTCGCGCTGAGCTTCAAGGCGGACGAGCGCCTGTCGCAGGAGCCCAGTTACCAGCTCGACATCGCCTGCGCCGACCCGGCGCTGGACCTGGACGGGCTGCTCGGCTCGCGGCTGACGGTGGACATCGACCTGGGCGACGAGGGCGTCCGGCCTTTCCATTGCCAGGTGCTGGGCGGCTACGACAGCGGCCAGACCCAGGACAGCTACACCTATACGCTGGAGCTGGGCAGCTGGCTGTCCTTCCTGGCGGAGAACCAGAACTGCCGCGTGTTCCAGCAGCTGACGGTGCCGCAGATCGTCGAGCAGGTCTTCGGCGAACATCAGCGGCCGGACTTCCGTTTCGAGCTGGAGCACGCTTACGAGCCGCGCGAATACTGCGTGCAGTTCCTGGAGACCGACCTCAACTTCGTCAAGCGGCTGCTGGAGGACGAGGGCATTTACTTCTGGATCGAGCACCAGCCGGAGCGTCATGTGGTGGTGCTGTCCGACACCCAGCGTTTCGACGATCTGACCGCCGGCTACGGCCTGCTGCGCTTCCTGCCGGACGGCGACGAATTCCGTCCGGTGCCGGGCCGCGAAGGGGTGCAGCGGCTGCAACGCGGGCGGCGGGTGCGGCCGACCAATGTTGCGCTGCGCGACTTCGACTACCACGCGCCGTCCAACCGGCTGGACAGCGACGCTCAGGAGGCGCAAGCCAGCCTGGACGGCATCCGGCTGGAGCATTACGACTACGGCGCCGGCTATAGCGATCAGGCCGGCGGCGACCGGCTGGCGCGGCTGCGGCTGGAGGCCTTGCAGGCGGATTCCCACCAGCTCACCGGCACCGCCAACGCCCGCGGCCTGGCCACCGGCGGCGCCTTCACGCTGGACGGCCACCCGGACGCGGCGCGCAACCGCCGCTACTACGTGACCGCCAGCCAGCTGACTTTCTTGCAGGACGGGCCGGACAGCAGCGGCCAGGGCCGCAATGTGATGGCCGTGTTCCGGGCGATGGCGGACGACCGTCCGTTCCGCCCGCTGCGGCTGACGGCCAAGCCCATCCTGCCCGGCATCCAGAGCGCCACCGTGGTGGGGCCGGTGGACGCGGAAGTGCATACCGACAAGCTGGGCCGCATCCGCGTGCACTTCCACTGGGACCGTTACAAGACCCAGGAAGAAGACGCCTCGTGCTGGATCCGGGTGTCGCAAGCCTGGGCCGGCAAGGGCTGGGGCGTGCTGGCGCTGCCGCGGGTGGGCCAGGAAGTGCTGGTCACCTATGTGGATGGCGATCTGGACCGGCCCATGATCACCGGCATCGTCTACAACGGCGACAATCCGACGCCTTACGACCTGCCCAAGGACATCCGCTACACCGGTCTGGTCACGCGTTCCTTGAAGCAGGGCCGTTACAGCAACGCCAGCCAGATCACCTTCGACGACCAGCGCGGCGCGGAGCGGGTGATGGTGCACGCCGAGCGGGACATGCAGCAGACCACCGAGCGCAACAGTTCGGAGGCGGTGGGCCAGGACCAGAACATCGATGTGAAAGGCACGTCGACCTCGGTCACCGGCGCGTCGATCAAGTTCACCGGGGTGTCGGTGTCCTTCACCGGCCTGTCGGTCAGCTTCACCGGGGTATCGACCAGCTTTACCGGCCTGTCCACCAGTTTCACCGGGGCGTCCACCAGCTTCACCGGCGTCTCCACCGGCTTCACCGGGGTGTCCACCGGTTTTACCGGCGTCTCCACCAGCTTCACCGGCATTTCCACCGGTTTCACCGGGGTGTCCACCGGTTTTACCGGCGTGTCCACCAGCCTGACCGGCACGCGCACCTCGGTGACGGGCACCTCGCAGGGCATGACCGGCATTTCCACCTCGATGACCGGCACCAGCGTGTCGGCCACCGGCATGTCGCAAAGCATGACCGGGGTGTCGTCTTCTTATACCGGCACCTCCACCAGCGTCACCGGCAGCAAGATGTCGGTGACCGGCACCTCCAAGAGCGTGACCGGCACTTCGATGTCGGACACCGGTTCCTCGGTCAGCATCACCGGCACCTCGATGTCCACCACC
The DNA here is from genome assembly GCF_057418835.1 of Chromobacterium sp. HL1. Taxonomy (NCBI): domain Bacteria; kingdom Pseudomonadati; phylum Pseudomonadota; class Betaproteobacteria; order Neisseriales; family Chromobacteriaceae; genus Chromobacterium; species Chromobacterium sp. HL1. The sequence continues at coordinate 2,322,323 of NZ_CP162399.1, read as the reverse complement.
GGCTCATCCACCAGCGTGACCGGCAGCAAGATGTCCACCACCGGGTCCGACGTCGGCGTCACCGGCTGTTCGGTGTCCACCACCGGCGCTTCGGTCAAGTTGGTGGGCAGCGATACCTCGATGACGGGTTCCGAGACCAAGGCGGTGGGCAGCAAGATGTCCACCACCGGTTCCAGCATCAGTTCGGTGGGGTCTGAGGTCAGCAGCACCGGCTTCAGCAACTCCACCACCGGTTTCAAATACTCCTACACCGGCGCGTCCTACTCGGACACCGGCGTGGATCTGAAAAAAGTCGGCATGGAGGTCAAAAGCTGATGCCCTTGCGTCATATCAAACCCCAGGCGGCGCTCGTGTCCTCGTCGCGCACCCAGATCGGCGCTCAAGCCATGTTGCGCGTCGGCGTCGGCGTCGGCTTCCGCCTGAGCGATCCCTTCATCCTGGCGCACGAGGCCGCGTGCTGGGAGGCGATCAAGGCCGCGGAGCCGGCGCTGCCGCTGTTCGAGCCGGCCATGCCCAAGCTGCGCGCCGAATGGCTGTTGCTGGGCAGCGCGCATTATCGCGGCCCGGCGGCCGGCGCCGGCGCGCTGGACTGGCTGGCCGAGGCCGAGCTGGGCGGCGTGCGCAAGATCGCGAGTTGCCGGGCGCGGCCGCGCGTGGACGGCGGCCGCGCCGAGGCCAGCCTGGCGCTGGACCCGCGTCAGGCCGCCGCCGGCCTGCAGGGCGAAAACCCTTTCGGCCAACGCCACGCGGCGCCGCCCTTGCAACGGGTCCGCGGCCTGAGCGTGAGCCCGGCGCCGCTGGCGGCGATGGGGCCGCTGGGCAGCGACTGGCCGGAACGCCGCCAATGGCAGCCGCGCTTCGCCGGCTCGCCGCAGGCGATGGCGGAGGACGGCAGCCATATGGGCTGGCCGGCGGCCACCGATCTGCGCTTCTTCCAGCAGGCGGCGCCGGACCAATGGTCGGAGCAGGCTTGCTGGCCGGCGCAAGCGCCGTACGCGCTCAGCGGTTTTCGCGGCGGCGAGCTTCAGGGCCGCTTGCCGGCCCTGCGGCCGCTGCTGCTGGCCGGGCGCGGCGACGGCCCGCTGGACGAGCGCCCGGAACTGAGGCTGCAAACCGTATGGCTGCTGCCGGACGCGGATCTGGGCGTGATGTGGTGGAACGGCTTCCTGCCGCTGGATTACGTGCTGGACGACAGCGTGGGCCGGCTGGCGCTGGGCTTCAAGGACGCCGCCGAGCCGGAGCGGCCGGCGGAGCTTGCCGCCTTCGCCGAGCGCCGCGCGCGGCTGGACGACCAGGACCCGCTCTTGCTGGCCGATCACGCGCTGATGCCGGACCCCGCGCGCGGCTGGGTCTGGGAACAGATCCTGGACTCCGCCGACCATCCGCGCTTCGCGCCGCCGCCGCGCGATCGCGCCGAGATCCGCGCGCGGCTGGAACAGAACCGCGAGGATTTGCGCGAGGCGCAGGCGGCGCAAAGCCGGCTGCAGTCCTTTGTCCGCGCCAATGAAAACGCCTTGGCCGGCCTGCCGCAGGCGGCGGCTGACGAGGAAGACTGGCGCGCGCGGCTGCAAAGCGAGCGCGGCCCCTGGAGCGAGCTGACCATACGCGACGCCGATCTGAGCGGCCTGGTCATCGACGGCCGCGAACTGAACCAGGTCCGCTTCGAACGCTGCAAGCTGGATCACGGCCGCTGGCGGCAATGCCGGCTGGAGCAGGTGCAGTTCGTCGATTGCTCGCTGGCCGGCGCCGTGCTGGAAGCGGTGCGCTGGAGCGGCGGCGGCTTGAACCGCTGCAATCTGGGCGCCAGCGTCTGGAACGGCGTGGAGCTGGCGCAGCTGGGCATAGAGGATTGCCGGCTGGACGACATCGCGGTCAACGGCGGCGCCTGGCGCGCGGTCACCGTGCAGGGCGAGGGCGGCGCCGGCGGCCGGATCGGCCAGCTGCGCTGGGATCAGGTCAATTGGTGCCGGGTGCGCGCCGAGGACTGGCGCTTCACCGGCCTGCAGGCCGACGGCCTGGGGCTGGTGGAATGCCAGCTGCCGCGCAGCGGCTGGCGGCAATGCCGGCTGCTGAAGTTCAGCGCGCTGGACACCGATCTGTCCGCCAGCGTCTGGCAGCGCTGCCAGCAACGCTTCGGCGTGGTGTCGCACGGCAGCTCGCTGCGCCAGGCGCGGCTGGAAGACTGCGAACTGCTGTCGTGCAGCTGGCAGGAGCTGGACGCGGCGCAGCTGCGGATGGAGCACTGCGCCTGCCCGCAACTGCACGCTCAGCGGCTGCGGGCGCCGGATTCGCTGTGGCGGGGCTGCGCGCTGGACGGCCTCAACGCCACCCACGCCGATCTGACGCGCGCCCGCTTCGAGGCCTGCGCCTTGAAGGACGCGCTGTTCTACGGCGCAAGCCTGGAGGACAGCCGGATGGAGGGCTGCAATCTGATCGACGCCAAAACCGCCTGGATGCGGCCGCCGTCCGGCGGCGGCTGGAGAGGCAATCTGGAAACCGGACGCCAGGACTGGCCGAGGAGGGCGCCATGAGCGCGGCGGGAGAGGAGGTCTTGCGGGAGCTGGCCGGGCAGTTGCCGGCGGTGGTGGAGGGGCTGCGTTTCGACGCGCCGCCGGCGGCGACGCTGAACCGCGCCGTCTACATCGACTGCCGTTTCGAAGGCGTTCACTGGCAGCGGTGCCGCTTCGAGGAGGTCCGCTTCGTCAACTGCCGTTTCGAGGCCAACCGTTTCGAACGCTGCGTCTGGCGCGAGCTGGGCTGCGCCGACAGCCAGTTCATCGACTGCGTTTGGGACGAATGCGAACTGGAACGGGTGGGCTGGCAGCGGGTGAGCGCGTCCGGGGCCCAGTGGCGCGGCGGGCGGCAGCGCGACTTTTCCTGCGTGGAGCTGGACGCGGCCGATTGGCGGCTGAGCGATGTGCACAGCGCGCACGGCTCCTTCGTCGATTGCCGGCTGCGCGAGTGGCAGTTGCAGGGCGGGCGCTGGTCGGACAGCGCCTGGATCCGCAATCAGCTGGACGGTTTCAGCGTGGAAGGCGCGGAGCTGCGCAACTTCATCCACGGCCAGAGCCGGGCGCGGCGCGTGGCGCTGAGCGCCTGCCGGGGCCTGAACGCGCGCTGGATAGATTGCGAGCTGGAGCATATGGCGCTGGACCACTGCGAGCTGCGCCAGGCGGCCTGGTCGCACAGCGTCTGGAATGGCGGCGCCATCCGAGCCAGCCGTCTTGCCGGCGCCAGTTTCGACCAGGCCCGGCTGCGGCGGGTGCAAGCGCGCGAGGCCGATCTGGAGCAGGCCCTGTTCGACGGCGCGCGGCTGGAGGACTGCGCCTTCGAGCAATTGAGCGCGCCGCGGCTGTCGCTGCGGCAGGCGCGGCTGGAACAGGTCAATCTGTCCGGCGCCAATTTGCGCGGGCTGGACGCCAGCGGCGCCGCGCTGCAGTCGGTGAAGCTGTCCGGCTGCGATTGCCGCGGCGGCAGGCTGATAGGCCAGCCGCGCGGCGCATGGAGCGCGGCGGACACCGCCGGCGCGCTGTTCGACGATAGCAAACTTGAGCAAGACCGGGCCTGGCGGCAACAGGCGCAGCCCGGACCTAGAGGAGCCGCATGATGACATGGATGCAAGAGAGCGCCCTGGCCTGGGCTGAAATCCCGGCCGAATCCGATCCGGTGCTGCGCGCGCTGCGCGTGGCCGCGCCGACGCCGCGCCCCAGCCAGGAATGGCTGCCGGCGCGGGTGTGCGCGCAAGGCGAGGGAGACGGCGAATGGCTGGTCCGGCTGCCGACCGGCGCGCTGCGCCAGGCGCGCGCCGCCTTCAGCTGCCTGGTGAGGCCGCAGCGCGGCGATCTGGTGCAATTGGCGGCGTCGGAAGAGGGGTGCTGGGTGCTGGCCGTGCTGGAGCGCCCGCAGCCGGGCGGCGTCTGCCGGCTGGAACTGGGCGCGGCCAGCGTGCAGCTGCACGCCGCCGAGCTGCATCTGTGCGCCGACGGCGAACTGAGCCTGAACGGCCAGCAGCTCAACAGCCGCGCCCAGGCCATCGCCACCGCGGCACAGGAGCGGCAGACCCATATCGGCGGCACCGACGCCGCGCACTGCGGCAGCCTGCTGCTGCACGCGGACCGCCACATGGGGCTGCACGCCAAGAGCACGGCGCTGAGTTCGGCTTCGCTGTTGAAGCTGGACGCCGGCCAGATCCACGTAGCTTGAGGAGAATCGCGATGTTCGCCAATTGTTCCGCGGGCGGCATGGCCCTGGCGGCCTCCGACGTCTGCAAGACCCCGCCGCTGGGGATTCCGTCCACCTACGCCAATATCGCCAACAAGCCGGAGGCGGTGCCCAATGTGCCGACCATCATTTACGCCGGCGGCCCGGTGCACAACCTCAACACCATCATCCCGATGACCCACGGCGACGAGGGCGGTTCGATGGGCGGCGTGGCTTCCGGCACCGTGGCGGCGCTGTCCCGCCACGTGACCGGCTCCGGCAAGGTGCTGATCCAGGGCGCGCCGCAGACGCGGCTGACCGACACCAATCTGCCCAATAACCAGAACACCGCCGGGCAGACGGTGGCTCCTTCTCAGACCATCACCATGACCTTGAGCTAATGACCTCCTTCTCCTTTGTCCGGCGCGCGCTGCTGCTGTGCGCGCTGGCCGGCCTGGCGGGCTGCTCCTCGCTGTTCTCCTCGCGGAGCGACGAGGGGCCGCGCCAGCTGCACGTCACCCTGGTGGGCGGCGGCCAGCTGAACAACAGCGGCGGCGGTCCGCGGCCGGTGCAGGTCTGCCTGTACGTGGTGCGGGAGGCCAACTGGCTGCCGCCGGCCGGGCTGGAGGATTCCAGCTGCGCCCAGCGCGGCCGCGAAGTGGCGGCCGAATCCCGCCACGTGGTGGCGCCCAATCAGGTGCAGCAAGTGCTGCTGCCGGCCTCCGGCTCGGACCCGGTCTGGCTGCTGGCGGACGCGGACTTTGCCAGCAAGCCGCCCGGCTACGCGCCGCTGCGCATCCGGGTGGACGGCCGCCAGCTGATCCATCTGGCGGTGCTGCTGGAGCGCAGCCGCATCGTCGACGCGCTGCGGCCCGCCCCCTTGCCGGCGGACGCCTCCGCGGCGGCGCCCGCCGCGTCGCCGCCGCCGGCCAAGCCCGGCCGCAAGCCTTGGCGCAAAACGCGCAAGGCGCCCATCGCCCATCTGGAGGAAAGCCCATGAGCGCTTTGCCGGTAGGACCCGTCGCCTGGAGCGACGGCATGTTGATAGAAACCCAGCATTTTCAGCAGCAGGAACGCCATCTGGCCCATCAGTTCGGCCTGCGGATGCGCCAGACTTCCAACCACGGCTGGGGCTTTTCCCGGCTGGACGTGGACAGCGACGGCCTGGGCCTGGGCCGGCTGGGCCTGCGCGCCGCCGAAGGCGTGCTGCCGGACGGCACCCCGTTCGCGCTGCCGGCGCACGACCCCTTGCCGGCGCCGCTGGACACCTCGGAGGCCCAGGCCGGCGACATCGCCTGCCTGGCTTTGCCGGCCGCCGGCTGCGGCGGCCCGGAAATGGCCTTCGGCGACGCGCCGGCCGCCGCGCGCTACCACGCCGCCGCCACCGAAGTGCCCGATCTTAGCGTGGGCCTGGACGCGCCGGGCTCGCCGCGGCGGCTGACGCTGGAAACCGGCCGCATGATGACGCGGCTGTGCTGGCAATCGCAATTGCGCGCCGATGAAACCGCCTTGCCCTTCGCCCGGGTGGCCGGGCGCAGCAGCGCGCTGACCCTGCTGCTGGACCCGCGCTTCATCCCGCCGCTGCTGGACAGCCGCGCCCACCAGACGCTGCGCGCGCTGATCGAGGAATTGCAAAGCACGCTGCAAGTGCGGCTGGCCGGCAGCGCCGGCTTGCGCCTGCTGTCCGCCGGCGGCGGCCTGGCCGATCTGGTGGAGCTGATGCTGCGCCAGGGCATCGCCGAATACCGGATGCGGCTGGCCCACCTGGACGCCTTCGACCCGTTGCCGCCGGCCTTGTTGTTCCAGGAGCTGATCGGCCTGTTGGGCCGCCTCAGCGTGCTGCCCGGCGTGGACGAGGCCCTGGCCGAGCGGCAGTTCGTCTATCAGCACAACGACCTGCAAGCCGGGTTCGAACCGCTGGCGGCCACCTTGCGCTACGCGCTGGCCAGGGTGATCGAAACCCCGGTGCTGCCGCTGAAGTTCGAGGACCGCGGCGACCAGGTCCACGTCTGCGTGGTGGACCGCCAGTGGAAGCTGCAGAAGATGGTGTTCGCCTTCTCCGCGGCGATGCCGGCGGACAAGCTGCGCCAATTGCTGCCGCAGCAGGCCAAGCTGGGCGCGGTGGAGCAGATCCAGAAACTGGTGGACCTGCAATTGCCGGGCGCGCGCCTGATCCCCGCGCCCAATCCGCCGCGCCAGGTGCCGTACTACGCGCAGAGCGTGTATTTCGAAGTGGAATCCAGCGACCCGTTCTGGGCGCAGGCCTTCGCCGGCTCGGCGCTGGCGCTGCGCATCGTCGGGGACTTCCAGGACTTGAGGTTTGAGGCCTGGGGGTTGCGCGAAGGCAAGGTCGCTTAGAACCTGTTTACGATCGGCTGCGCGTCGGCGATACGGCGTTGAAAACGTCTTCGAAATGCTCATGTACCAACCGTACATTCCGCTTTCTCAGCCGTTTTCGCCTTGTCTCGCCTTAGCTCGCAAGCTCGTAAACAGGTTCAAAACCCAATAGCCGAAAGAGTGAACCTAAATGAATCTGCTGCATAATTTTTCCTCCATCTTTCGCCGGGCCTCCACCGCGCACCTGAACAGCGGCATGCTGGAAGGCGCGATGCGCAGCCGGCTGGAAAACCTGCCGCTGCTGATGCCGGGCCAGCAAGTGTCCACGCTGGACGCCCAGCCGGAGCCTGAGACGCTGGACGCCTTGCCGCTGGCGCTGCCGCCCGCCGCGCCGCCGACGGCGGGCGCGGGCAGGGCGCAGGCCGAGCCCGACGACGTGCCGGTGATCTATCAGCGCTCCGGCGCGCGCGGCGGCCTGCTCAAGGCCGGCCTGCAACAGGCGCAATGGGACAATCCCTTCATCTCCCACGCCTTGCCGGCGGTGCTGCAATTGCAGCGGCTGCAAGGCGGCGCGGCGGAGAGCCAGGCGCAGATCCGCGCCCAGCTGGGCCTGGAACTCAAGCTCTACCGCGAACGCCTGGCGGCCTCCGGCTGCGAGTGGCAACAGGCCCAGGACGCCTCCTACCTGCTGTGCACCTATCTGGACGAGGTCTGCAACGACGCGGCGCGCGGCGCCGGCCAGCAGCCCTACGACGGCGAGCGCAGCCTGCTGGTGGAGTTCCACGACGACGCCTGGGGCGGGGAAGACGCCTTCGCCGACCTGCAGCGCTGGCTGCGCCACGAGCCGTCGCCCACCCCCTTGCTGGAGCTGTACGAACTGGTGCTGGCCCTGGGCTGGCAAGGCCGTTACCGGGTGCTGGATCGCGGCGAGGCGCTGCTGCAGGACTTGCGCTCGCAGCTGCACGCGGCGATCTGGCGCCAGCGGGAACCGGAGCCGCTGGGCGCGGAATTGATCGCGCCGCCGCCCCCGCCGCCGCCGCCGGAACCCGAAGCCCCGCCGCGCCAGCGCTGGCTGACCCCGCTGCGCGGCGGCGCCATCGCGCTGGGCGTGGTGGCGCTGGCCTACGGCGCGGCCAATATCAGCCTGGACTTGCTGGGCCGGCCGATACGCGAAGCGCTGGCGGCCTGGACCCCGCCCTTGCGCAGCATCAATCTGGCCACCACCTTGCCGCCGCCGCTGCCGCAGCTGCTGTCCGAAGGCTGGCTGGTGGCCTATAAGCACCCGCAAGGCTGGCTGCTGGTCTTCCGCAGCGACGGCGCCTTCGACGTGGGCAAGGCCGAGGTGAGGGCTTCCTTCCAGAAAAACATCGAACGGCTGGGCCAGGCTTTCGCGCCGTGGCCGGGCGATCTGGAGGTGATAGGCCATACCGACCGCCAGCCGATCCAGACCAGCGCCTTCCCCAGCAATCAGCGCCTGTCCGAGGCGCGTGCGCGCTCGGTGGCGGACACCCTGCGCCAGACGGCGATTCCCGGCGGCGCGCAAGCGCCCGACAACGCGGTGGCGCGGCGCATCGATTCCTCCGGCCGCGGCGACAGCGCGCCGCTGGACGCGGCGCAGACACCGGCCGCCTATGAGCGCAACCGTCGCGTCGACGTGTTGTGGAAAGTGGCGGACGCGGCCAAGGGCGCGGCGGCCGCCGTCCCGTCGCCCGGTCAAAGCGCTCAGACGCCGGCCCCGCTGGCGTTGGCCCCGGGCGTCGGCATCGCCAACGGCCCCAGCCCGCTGGAGCCCGGCTATAAGGAGCAACAACCATGATCCGGCAAAGCATGCGCGTCTTGATCGCGCTTTTGATCGCGCTGGCGATCTGGTGGATAGGCCCGCTGATCTCCATCGGCGTCTACCGGCCGCTGGGCTGGGCCTTGCTGCGGCACATCCTGGTGGCGGCGGCGCTGATCTGGGGCTTTTGGCCGCTGCTGAGCTGGCTGTGGGGCCGGCTGACCGCCGCGCCGCGCGCCTTCCGACGCGCGCCCAAGCCCGCGCCGGAACCGGAGCCGGACCCCGGCCCGCCGGACTATATCAGCGACACCTTGCAGCAACTGGAACGCCAGCTGAGCCGCCGCGGCGGCGCGCCGCTGCCGTGCTATCTGCTCTTGGGCGCCGCCGGCAGCGGCAAAAGCAGCCTGCTGTCCTGGACGCTGCGCGACGGCGCGGCGCCGGCGACGGCGATAGGGCAGGGCCTGGGCCTGGATTTCCGCCTGTCTTCGGACGCGGTGTGGCTGGACACCCAGGGCCAGTGGAATGTCGGCGAAGGCTACGACCAGGAGGCCTCCGCCGCCTGGGACAAGCTGCTGGCCGGCTTGGCGGCCCTGCGCGATAAGGTCAGCGTCAGCGGCGTGGTGCTGTGCGTGGGCGGCGACGATTTGATCGCGATGGCGTCCAAACGCCGTCAGCAAATGGCCGCCACCTTGCGCCAGCGCCTGCTCAAGCTGCGCGACGGCCTGGGCCGCACCCCCAATGTTTACCTGGCCCTGACCGGGGCGGACCGGCTGGACGGCGCGCTGGCGATGCTGAACCAGATGCGGCCGGAGCGTTGGGCGCGCGGCATCGGCTTCCCGCTGCCGCTGGAAGCTGGCGCGGACGCCGCCGGCGCCTGGGCGCCGGCCTTGCACAGTCTGGAGCAAAGAGTGCAGCGCCAGGTGCAGTTCGCCGCGCCCCTGGCCGGCGAGGTGGAGGCCAACCACGCCCAGCTGCGCTTCGTGGAGGCGCTGGGCCGGCTGCGCCAGGCCTTGCAGGGCCTGCTGCCGCCGCTGTTCGCCCGCGACGGCGACGAGGACGCGGCTCATCTGCGCGGCCTGTGGCTGGGCTCGGTGGCGGAAGTGGCCGACATCGAAATCGACGGACCGGAACCGGCGACGCGGCCGCTGGGCGAGCTGTGGACGCCCTTGCTGCGCCAGGTGGCGGTGGAACGGCAGTTGATGGAGCAGAACCTGACCGCGGCCGAGCGCCAGGCGCGGGAACGGCCGGCCCCGCCCGCGCCGCCCTCGCGCAAGCGCCGCCTGCTGAACGCGCTGCGCTGGGCGGCCTTGCCGGCCTTGGCGCTGGGCCTGCTGGTCTGGGTGGCCTGGGGCTATTTCGCCGAGCGCAACTATCTGGAATACGTCTGGGCCCAGTTCAGCGAGGGCAAGACGCTGGCGCGGGAACAGGCCGGCAGCGCGCCCAGCGCCGGATCGCCGCTGCTGGCGGTGGCCGCGCAGATGCGTTACGCCCAGGCTCAGGCGGAAAGCGCCGAGCGCGGGATGAGAACCCCGTATTTCGAGCACCGCCGCGTGGCCGAAACCGCCACCGCCACCTATCACCGCCATCTGCAGAAAACGCTGATGCCGGAGCTGTACAACGAGGTGAAACGCACCTTGCTGGCGCAGACCGAGGGCAGCCCCGGCGACATCTTCCTGACGCTCAAGGTTTACTTGATGTTGTGCCGGCCGCAATACCGCTCCGCCGACGCGGTGGAGCGCTGGATCGCCGGGCGCTGGGAGGCGTTGTCCGAAGGCCAGTACAACGACGAGGACCGGCGCATGCTGATCGCCGACGCGCGCGCGCTGATCGCGCTGCCCGGCCTGCCGGCGGCGCCGGAGGACGCCAATCTGGTGCAGACGGCCCGCGCCCGCGCCTCGCAGATTCCGGTGGTGACCCGGGTGCTCAACCATGTGCGGGAGCAGGGCCTGCCGGCGCAGATTCAGGACATCTCGCTGGCGCGCGCGGCCGGCTTCGGCTCCGCGATGAGCTTGCGCATGCGCAACAACGTGCCGGACACCGACAGCGCCGTTTCCGGCTGGTACACCCGCGCCGGCTATGTCGACGCCTTCCTGCCGCGGCTGGAGACCAGCGCCCGCGCCATGCTGGAGGAGCAGAGCTGGGTGCTGCGCAACGAACCGCTGCGCGGCAACGGCTTTGAAATCGACAGCCTGGTGCAGAAGCTGGCCGACAGCGCCCGCAACCAGTATCTGCAGGACTACATCACCGCCTGGCAAAGCTTTCTGGCCAATGTCAGCGTGCGCTCCGTCACCGGCCTCGACGACGCCGCGCAACTGGCGGCGTCGATGATGAACTCGCAGTCCCCGCTGGCCAATCTGCTGCGCTTCGCCGGACGCGAAACCATGCTGACCGGCAACTACGACGGCGGCATGGACAGCTGGATAGACCGCCAGAAGGCGCGGCTGGAGAAAAGCCGCCGCTCGCTGGTGGGCGAGATCAACGGCGAGCGCTACCGGACCACCTTGCTGCCGGAACACGCGGTGGAGGAGCACTTCCAGGCCTTGCGCCAGATCGCCAAGCAATTGGAGAGGAACGACAACAGCGGCAGCAATCCGCTGGCGCGGCTGTTCGATTCGCTGTACCGCCAGCTGGGCCTGGTCAACGGCGCGCTGCAAACCGGCCAGGTGCTGCCGGCGCAATACGATGTGTTCACCAAGCTGCGCGGCGACGCCGGCCTGCAGCCGGAGCCGGTGCGCGGCATCATGCTGGACCTGATCAACAACGGCAGCGCCGCCACTTCCAGCCAGACCCAGGCGGTGCTCAACAAGGGGGCGGCCGGCGCCACGCGCAGCGCCTGCGACCAGGGCCTGACCGGACGCTATCCGTTCCGCCGCGGCGCCGGCGCGGACGCCAGCGTGGAGGGCTTTGAGCGGCTGTTCGCGCCGCAGGGCGCGATGGCGGTGTATTTCCGCGAGCATCTGGCCGCCTATGTCGACACCTCGGTCGCGCCGTGGAAGGCGCGCAGCGTGGACGGCGGCAAGCAGGCGCTGCTGAGCCCGGACGTGATAGGCGCTTACGAGAGCGCCAGCCGCATCCGCGACGCGATGCTGGACGACGGCGGACGCTTGCGCGTGCCCACGGTCTTGCGCTTCCTGGACATGGACCCGCAATTGGCCGAGGTGCAACTGGATCTGGCCGGCCAGACCCTGCGCTTCGCCCACGGCGCCACCACGCCGCAGCGCATCGACTGGAACGGCCAGAGCCAGAAGCTGGCGATACGGCTGCAGATGAAGTCGGTGGACGGCCGGGTCAACACCCTGCAATACGACGGGCCGTGGGCGCTGTTCCGCTTCTTCGACGCCGGCCGCGGCGTGGGCGGGACCGCGGACCGCCGCGAGCGTCTGTACCAGGGCAGCCTGGGTTCGGTGCGCATCGAGTGGCAGTCGCTGTCCTCGCCGTCGCCGCTGTGGTCCGGGCTGATCCAGTCCTTCCGTTGTCCGCAAGGCGGCTGACAACGGCTCCGGGGCCGGCGCGGCCGGTCCCGGGCAGCATTGCCGCCGTTTGCTTCATTCCATGACCCACTGAAAGGAAACACCATGACCAAGGCCGCAGAAAACATGATCAACCCGGCGGAAATCCTCAAGGCGTGCAGCGCCGCCCACCAGTACGGCCAGAGCGCCGGCGGCTCCATGGCGGAGCCGTTCATGAACTCGGTGCCGGGCATGTCCACCGCCTCCGGCAGCAACGCCAGCAATATGATAGGCAATGTGCAGGACGTGGGCCGTCAGATGCTGGATCACATGACGGCGATCAAGTCCGCGGTGGACAAGCAGGTGGCGGTGCACCAGGACCAGCAGCGCCGGCAGAAGACTTACGACTTCCAGCCGGACATGTCCGACCTGCGCCCCAGCGACGCCAAGGGCTTCCCCACGGAAATGCCGGAAGCCTTCTTCGCGCCCTTCATGCGTAAATAAAGGCGGGCCCTGGATCAGGGCGAGTTTGGACTTGGGAACCGGCAGCGATCTTTTGTTGTGCTAGCGCGTTGTTGGATACGCAGGAGGCAACTTGTCCGATGTGCCCCGGTCCCTTCAAGCCTGCCGTCGGGTGGCAGGCCCGAGGTCTTAAGCGGCTGCCCTGTTTGAGCGATTTGACGTTAGCAAATCGCGAGTTCAGCCGCGCCTCGGGCCTGACGGGAACCGGCGGGAAGCCGTAGGCCAGGTTTGCAGGGCGGCCTTTGGGGTGAAGGGGAATTTGGCCGAGCAAATTCCCCTTCCTGCCCGCCGGGCAGCCCCGGCAATGCAAATCATCATCCGCGTAGCGGATTCAATGGACTACGGCTTAGCCGCCGCTGTCGGCGAACTTCTCCAGATAGAGCTTGAGGCGCTCGCAGCCGTAACGGCGCAGCCAGTCGCGCATCGCGTCCACCATCGGCGGCGGGCCGCAGAGATAGATGTCGGCGGCCCGCGCGCGCAGCGCGTCCGCGTCCAGATGATCCGGGATCAGCCCGCGCTTGCCGCTCCAATTCTCTCCCGGCGCCGTCACCACCGGATGCCAGACAAAGCCGGGCAGCCGTTCGGCCAGGCCGCGCAAGCGCGGCAGCTCGCACAGATCGCCTTCGCGGTTGACGCCGTAATACAGCGTCACCGGCTGGCCGCAGCCGCCTTGTTCCGCCAATTGATCCAGCATGCCGAGAAAGGCGGACAGGCCGGTGCCGCCGGCCAGCATCAGCACCGGCTTGTCGATGTGGCGCAGATAGAAGCTGCCCAGCGGCGCCTCCAGCTCGATGCGGTCGCCGGCCCGCCAGCCGTCGCGCAGATAATTGCTCATCGCGCCGTCCGGCAGCAGCCGCACCAGAAAGCGCAGCTGCTTGTCCGCGCCGGGGGCGTGGGCGAAGGAGTAGGCGCGCCACTGCTCGCCGCCGGGCACGCGCAGCCTGGCGTACTGGCCGGGCAGGAAGGACAGCGCGCCTGCTGCGGCGGAGGCGTCCAGGCACAGCACGGCGCAGCTGTCCGACACCGGCTCCACCCGGCTGACCACGGCGCTGAGACGGGCGGCCGGCGCGCCGCGGCACAGGCTGGAGTCGAAGTCGAAGGAAAAGGCCGCGTCCGACAGCACCCGGGTCTGGCAGGACAGCACGCTGCGTTCCGCCAATTCCTCCGCGGACAGCGCCTCGGGGTCGACATAGTCCTGGCTGTAATCGCCGCGGTCGCAGCGGCCGCGGCAGGTGGCGCATACGCCCTCGCGGCAGTCCATCGGGATCTTGATGCCCTGGCGCAGCGCGGCGTCCAGCAGCAATTCCCCCGGCCGCGCTTCCAGAAATAGCGTTCTGCCATCGAGAAAATTCAAAGCCACTTGATGCATATCGGCGCTTTCCGATTCAAAGATGGTAGAAGTCCAACACCGCGTTGACGGTATCGTTCAGCAAGAGCACATGCTGACGCCGGATCAGCCAGCCGTCGCCGTTTTGCGCCAGCGTGTACGCGGCGCGGCCGTAAAAATAGTGGGTCTCGCCAAAGCGGGTGTAGAAGGTGGCCCAGTTGACGCGCGCCTCCACCAGCCCGTCCGCGCCGCGTTCCACGCGGATATTGGCCAACTGGTGCAAGGTGCGCGGCATCGGGTTGCAGGCGGCGGATTTGCCGGTGCGGATGCGGAATACCCTGTCTTCCAGGCCGGCGCGGCTGGCGTAGTAGATCAGCGACATCTCGCGCTTGGGGTCGGTGGTGTACACATGCTCGGCGTCCCATTGCGGCACGTGGTATTCGCAGTCCGGCGCGTAATCGGCCAGGTAGGCGTCCCAGTCCTGGTTGTCGCAGCGCTCGGCGTGGCGGTAGAGAAACTGCTCCACCTGATAATGCAGTTCGATATTCATTGCTCGGCTCCCTCGACGGCGGCGCGCCGCTCCAGCCCTTGCAGCAGGAATTGCCGCCAGGCGCTGTGCTGGTTGACGTACAGGCCCTCATGGGTGATTTCGGTCCCGGTCAGGCAGGGGCGGATGCCCAGGGTCAGGCTATTGGGCGTGGCGCCGGTCTGCCAGCGCGGGTGGCCGCGCGAGATGTCGCTCCAGCGCTCCAGCCGCCCCTGAAAGCCGCGCTGGGCCTCGCGGAACTCGGTCAGATCGTCCGGCGTGCCCATGCCGGACACATTGAAGAAGTCCTCGAACTGGCGGATGCGGTTTTCGCGGTCGGCGGCGGATTCGCCCTTGACGCCCAGGCATTGGCTTTGCACCAGGGTCTTGTTCCAGGCCAGCGGGCGGATGATGCGCAGCTGGGAGCTGATCTGGTCCATGAAGAACAGGCTGGGGTAGATGTTGAGATTGCGCAGCCGGTGCATCATCCATTCCGCCTTGGCCTGGCCGTGTTCGGCCACCAGCCGCGGCATGATGCTGGCGTAGCCGGGCCGCACCGCGGGGTTGGGCATGTCGCTGAACAGCACGCTGTGGCCGTTGGGGAAGGAGAACCAGCCGTCGTCGGTGGCGGCGTCGCCGGCGCCCAGCTTGCTGTAGTCCAGCGTGGCGGCCTGCGCTTCGCCTTGCTGGCGGCTGACTTCCTGGCGGTGCTGCACCGTGGCCACGTAGTTGTAATGCACGGTGCTGACGTGGTAGCCGTCCAGGCCGTTTTCGTTTTGCAGCTTCCAGTTGCCGTCGTAGGTGTAGCTGGATTTGCCGGGCAGCACTTCCAGCTCGCCGCTGGGGGACTGCGCCACCATCATGTCGAAAAAGGCCTTGGCGTCGCCCAGATAGTCTTCCAGCGCGTCCGCGCCGTCCGCGTCCAGGCTGACGAAGACGAAGCCCTTGTAGCTGGCGACGCGCGCCTGTTTCAGCGATCGGCCGGCCTTGTCGAAGTCCGCCGGATATTCGCCCGGGGCCTTGACCTTGAGCAGGCGGCCGTCGTTCTTGTAGCACCAGGCGTGGAAGGGGCAGGTGAAGGTGGATTGATTGCCCTTGCACTGGCGCACCAGGGTGGCGCCGCGGTGCTGGCAGGCGTTGACCAGCGCGTGCAGGCTGCCGTTGGCGTCGCGGCTGACAATCAGCGGCTGGCGGCCGGCCTGCAGGGTGATGAAGTCGTTGGGCTCGGCGATTTCGCTTTCGTGACAGGCGTAGATCCAGACTTTCTCGAAGATCAGCTCCATCTCCAGCTCGAACAGCTGCGCGTCGGTGAACATGTCGCGGGCGATGCGGTAGACGCCGTCGTCCGGGCGAAAGTCCAGGCAGCCGCCGACGAAGCTGCGCCATTGCGCCGTGGTGCGGAAGGTTGTGCTCATCGTAATGTCCCTCTCTGCGTTCCAACGGACCCGCCGCGCCGGGCGGCGGGCCGCGGTTTCAGTTAGTCCATCAGGCCTGGGCGCGGGCGCGGCTGACCTCGGTGGAGGGGGCCGGAGCCGCTGCGCGGTGCAGGGTGAAGTTGAACTCGATGCGGGCGAAAGGCTTGCCCACGCCGCTCTGGCGCAGTTCCTCCGGCGCGCTGACGCGTTGAATCTCCGGCACCAGTCCTTCGCGGGAGCCGAAGGCGAAGTCGTCCCACAGATGCGGATCGTCCTGGATGTTGATCTGGGTGGTCAGCTTGCGGAAGCCCGGCGCGGACACGAAGAAGTGAACGTGGGCCGGACGGTGGCCGTGACGGCCCAATTGCCGCAGCAGCCGGTCGGTGGCGCCGTCCGGCGGCACGCTGTAGCCACAGGGCATGATGCTGCGGAAGCGGTAGCGGCCTTGCTCATCGGTGCGGATGCTGCGGCGCAGGTTGAAATCGCTCTGGGTCTGGTCGAAGTAGGAGTAATTGCCCAGGCTGTTGGCGTGCCACACCTCCACCAGCGCGTGCGGCACCGGCTGGCCGGCGCTGTCCAGCACCTGGCCGCGCATGAACAAGGGCTCGCCGTCGTCCTTGCCGTCGTCCAGCCGCGCCTCGCATTCGCACAGCGGCGCGCCGGCCACGTAGAGCGGCCCCTCTATGGTGCGCGGCGTGCCGCCGAGCAAGCCGGCCTTGCGTTCGGCCTCGTCGGCGCGCAGGTCCAGGAAGTGTTCCAGCCCGAGCCCGGGCACGATCAGGCCTAGCTCGCCGCTGCGGCCGGCGTCGGCCAGCAGCCCCACCGCGCTCCAGAACTCCGACGGCTGGATGTCGAAATCCTCGATCGCGTAGCACAGATCGCGCATCAAGCGGTTGACGATGGCGCGGGTGCGCGGGTTGGCCTGCTCGCTGGCGGGCTGGTCGAAGCGTTGCAGCAGGGCGTCGATTTCGGCGCGTTCCATGGTGTTTCTCCTTTGTTGACGGGCGGGGCGGGGGTCTTGTGTTTTGATTCCGCCGCAGTGGACCGTTAAAGCGGGCGCCTAGCGGTCGTCGGCGTGGATGCTGGACGGATGCCGGTTCAAGGGCCGCACCTGGATGCGCATGAAGGGGAAGAGCGGCAGGCTGGACAGCAATTGGTGCAGTTCTTCGGCGTCGGCGACGTCGAACACGCTGATGTTGGCGTACTGGCCGCTGAGCCTCCATAGATGGCGCCATTGGCCGCTGCGTTGCAGCGCTTGCGCGCGTTCGCGCTCGTCCAGCTTCAAGGCCGCCGCCCGTTCCGGGTCCAGGTCGTGCGGCAGTTGTACTTGCATTTCCACATGAAACAGCATGGTGGTCTCCTTGGGGTGTCGGGTTTCAGACCGCGTGCAGGCGCGGCGCGGTCCGGTCGCGGCGCAGGGCGGCCAGCTTGTCCGGGTCCGGACGCACGCCCAGGCCGGGGCCGGACGGCAATTGCAGTTCGAAATCGCGGTAGCAGAGCGGCTCGCTCAGTAATTCCTCGGTCAGCAGCAGCGGGCCGAACAGCTCGCTGCCCCAGTCCAGCCGCTCGAAGGTGGAGAACAACTGGGCCGAGGCGATGGTGCCGATGCCGCCTTCCAGCATGGTGCCGCCGTAGAGGCCCAGGCCGTTGACGGCGGCGATCTCGGCCACCTGGCGCGCGGCGAACAGGCCGCCGGACTGCGCTATCTTCACCGCGAACACGTCGGCGGCGTCCTGGCGCGCCAGCTGATTGGCGTCCGCCGGGCCGTGCAGGGATTCGTCCGCCATGATGGGCACCTCGAAGCGTCGCGCCAGCCGGGCCAGCGCCGCCGGGTGTTCGCGCGGCACCGGCTGTTCGATCAGCTCCACGCCGCCGTCCTGCAGCCGGGCGATGGCGCGCTCGGCCTGCATCTCGCTCCAGGCCTGGTTGACGTCGACGCGCACGCCGGCGCGGCCGTCCAGCGCGCGGCGTATCGCCAGCACATGGGCCACGTCGTCTTCCGGCGCGCGCAAGCCTATCTTCAGCTTGAACGCGCGGTGGCGGCGCCGCTCCAGCATGGCCTCGGCCTCGGCGATGTCGCGGCCGGTGTCGCCGCTGGCCAGGGTCCAGGCCACCGGCAGGCTGTCGCGCACCCGGCCGCCCAGCAACTCGCTCAGCGGCACTTCCAGCCGCCGCGCCTGGATGTCCAGCAAGGCGGTTTCCAGCGCGCACTTGGCGAAGCGGTTGCCGCGGGCGCCGCGGCGCAGCTTGCCCAGCAGGCGGCCGAAGTCGCGGGCGTCCTCGCCCAGCAGCAGCGGCGCCAGGTAGCAGTCGATATTGGTCTTGACGCTTTCCGGGCTTTCTTCGCCGTATTGCAGCCCGCCTATGGTGGTGGCCTCGCCCCAGCCTTCTTGTCCGTCGCGGCAGCGGATGCGGACCAGGGCCAGCGTCTGGCCGCGCAGGGTGGCCACCGACAACTGGTGCGGGCGGATGGTGGGCAGATCGACCAGAATGGTCTCCACCGTGTCTATCGCGGTATCAGGTATCAAGATTGCGCTCCCGTGGTTTCGGATATCATGCAAGCCTGTGGAACCGCGGGTCCAACACCGTTTTCGTCTGCTTCCATACCTGTGAGGTATTGAATGGAATTGCGCCATCTGCGCTACTTCGTCGCCGTCGCCGAAGAGCTCAACTTCACCCGCGCGGCGGAACGGCTGCACATCGCCCAGCCGCCGCTAAGCCGGCAGATCCAGCAACTGGAGGAGGAACTGGGCCTGTTGCTGCTGGACCGCGGCGCGCGGCCCTTGCAACTGACCGAGGCCGGCCGCTTCTTCTACGCCCAGGCGCGCAATCTGCTGGCCCAGGCCCAGGGCATGCGCGCGATGACGCGCAAGATCGCGCTGGCGCGCCGGCAGCTGGTGATAGGGTATGTCGGCTCCACCTTGTACCGGCCCTTGCCGGAAGTGATACGCCGCTTCCGCGCCATCCATGTCGACACCGAGCTGTCCTTGCTGGAAATGACGTCCTTGGAGCAGGTGGAGGCCCTGAAGGCCGGCCGCATCGACGTGGGCTTCGGCCGACTTTTGTTCGACGACCCGGCGGTGGAGCGCGAAGTGCTGGCCGAGGAGCCCTTGTGGCTGGCCTTGCCGCTGGAGCACCCGCTGGCGCGGCGCGAAGGGCCCTTGCGCCTGCGCGACGCGGCGGAGGAAACCGTGCTGATCTATCCGCGCCAGCCGCGGCCCAGCTACGCCGACCAGGTGCTGGCCGCTTTCCGCCAGCGCGCGCTGGAGCCGGCTTACGCGCTGGAAGTGCGAGAACTGCAAACCGCGCTGGGCCTGGTGGCCGCCGGCATGGGGGTGTGCGTGGTGCCGGCCAGCGTGCTGAGGCTGCGCCGCGACGACGTGGTGTACCGGCCGCTGACGGACGAAGGCCTGGCCTCGCCGCTGATCATGAGCGCGCGGCGCGGGGACCGCTCCGAGGAGCTGGCCCTGATCCGGCGCTTATTGCGCGAGCTGCTGCCGCGCGAGGAGGCGCTGGAGGAGTAGGGCAGGCCGCCATCGCCGCAGGGGCGGGTTGAGGCGGCCCTTGCCGTTCGATGCCGCGGCCTAGGCCATTTTCTCTTGCAAAGAGCGGGCTATCCGGCGCTGCCCGGCCAGCGCGATCACGGCCATCAGCGCGCCGGCGGCCAGGGTCACGCCGAAACCGGCGCGCACGCCGACATGGTCCACCACCCATCCCGTCGCCGCCGCGCCCAGCGCCACGCCGCTGGCGAGGCCGGTGATCAGCCAGGTCAGGCCCTCGGTCAGTTGCGCCGGCGGCGCCATTTCCTCCACCAAACCCATGGCCACGATCATGGTGGGCGCGAAGAACACGCCGGCCAGCAAGACGCCGGCGCTCAACATCCATAGATTGGAGACCAGCAGCAAGGGCAGGGTGGCCAGCGCCGTGGCGGCGGCCGCCCAGACGAAGAGCCGCGCCAGCGGCATGCTGGCCTTGCGCGCGCCGAACAGCAGGCCGGCCAGGCAAGAGCCTATCGCGTACACCGACAAGACGATGCTGGCCGCCGCCGGCTGTCCCTGCTGCTGGGCGAAGGCGACGCTGATCACGTCCACGGCGCCGGCGATGGCGCCCAGCGCCACCAGGGCGAAGATCAGCACCCGCATGCCGGCCAGGGCGGCGACGGAGCCGCGCCGTTCTTGGGTTTCGGGGTGCACCGGCGGTTCGGTGCCGGTTTGCGCGCAGAAGGCGGCGACGCCGACGGCCAGCAAGGCGGCGGCGAGCAGCGGGCCGGCCTGCGGAAACGCGGCCACGCTCAGGCCCACGGCGATGGGCGGGCCGACGATGAAGCAGACCTCGTCCAGCACCGATTCCAGCGAAAACGCGGTGTGCAGGCGCGGCGTGCCGCGGTAAATCTCGGTCCAGCGCGCGCGCGCCATCGCCGACATGCTGGGCATGCAGCCGGCGAAGGCGGCGGAGACGAACAGCGTCCAGGCCGGCCATTGCGCCCAGCTGCAGAACAGGAGCGACAGCATCGCCGCCACGCTGAGCGCGGTGGCCGCGGGCAAGACCCGGCGCTGGCCGTAGCGGTCCACCGCCCGCGACACTTGCGGCGCCAGCAGCGCCATCGAAAAGGTGAAGGTGGCGGCGACGGCGCCGGCCAGCCAGTAGGAGCCGGAGGTTTGCGACAACATGGTGATGATGCCGATGCCGGTCATGGAAATGGGCATGCGTGCCACCCAGGCGGCGGCGGAGAAGGCCAGGCTGCCGGGATGGGAGAACAGGCTGAGGTAGGGGTTGGCCATCGGGTTTCCTTGTGGCGGACGACGCTGATCCCGCCTGGTCCGCTGTTTTAATATACGCGACGTATGCTAAACTAATTGACATACGCGCCGTATGTCAACAGCGGCGCGACGGTCAATGCGGAAACAGGGGAGCGGGATGATGAGCAAAACACGCAGCGAAGCCATGGAGGAAACCCGGCGCAGGCTGTTGCTGTCCGCGCGCCGCAGCTTTGGCGCCGACGGCTATGCGGCGACGGTGATGGATGAGCTGACCGCCGCGGCCGGCGTGACCCGCGGCGCGCTCTACCACCACTTTGGCGACAAGAAAGGCTTGTTGCTGGCGGTGGCCCAAGAATTGGACGCCGAGATCGAGGCCGGCCTCGCTCTGGCGGAGCGCGAGGCGGCGGACCCGTGGCAGGGCTTCAAGCGCCGCTGCCGCGCTTATCTGCAAGCCGCCACCCAGCCGGAGGCGCAGCGCATTCTGTTGCGCGACGCGCCGGCGGCGCTGGGCGCGGAGTACGCGCAGGCCGGCCAGCGGCAGTGCGTGAGCAATATCGCCGAGCGTTTGCGCGCCTTGATGGACGCCGGCCTGATCCGCCGCGCCGACCCGCAGGCGCTGGCGCGGCTGATCAACGGCGCGCTGGTGGAAGGCGCCGGCTGGGCGTCCGGCGCCGAGCGGCCGGCGGAGGCGCTGGCCCAGACGCTGGACGCGCTGGAGCCCTTGCTGGAAGGCCTGCGGCTAGGCGCGGCCGGCTGAACAATTGGACGGCTCAGGCCGCGTCCAGAAAGTCCAGCAAGGCCCGCTCAAAGGCGAGCGGGGCTTCCAGATTGGACAGATGGGAGGCGGGCAGCCGCGCCAGGCGGGCGTCAGGCATCGCCGCGGCCATGGCTTCCGCCTCCGCCACGGAGGTCACCGGATCGAGCAGTCCGGCGATCAGCAGCGTGGGCGCGGCGATGCGCGGCAAGTCCGCGCGCAGGTCGGCGTCGGCCAGCGCCTCGCAGCAGCCAGCGTAGCCGTCCGGCGCGGTGGCCGCCAGCCAGGCGCGCGCCTGCTCGACGATGTCCGGCGCCTGGGCGCAAAAGTCGGCGCTGAACCAGCGCTGATGCGCGCTGGCGGCCAGTTCGGCCAGGCCGCCGCCGCGAACCTGGGCGGCGCGTTGCCGCCAGGCTTCGCTTGCGCCTATCTTGGCGGCGCTATTGCTGACCACCAGGCATTGCAGGCGCTCCGGCGCGTGGGCGCCCAGCCACAGGCCGGTGAGGCCGCCCATCGAGATGCCGCAGAAATGAGCGCGTTCGATGTCCAGCGCGTCCAGCAAGGACAGCGCGTCGCCGGCGAGGTCGGCCAGCCGGGGCGGAACGGCCCCGACGCCGCTGCCGCCGTGGCCGCGCGCGTCGTAGCGCAGCACGCGGTAGCGGCGGCTCAGCGCCGCCAGTTGCGGCCGCCACATTTCCAGCGTGGTGCCAAGCGAGTTGGACAGCAGCAGCGCCGGCGCGCCGGCCGGCCCGTCCACTTGGTAGTGCAGCGCGTGCGTGCCGAGTTTCAGCATGGGCATGACGGATCTCCTTTCTATACCTGGGGTTTCAAAGCCGCTGGGGCGGCGTCCAGCCGCGACATCGCGAACAAGGCCAAGGCGCCGGCCAATACCGGCGCGGCGGCCCAGGCGAAGAAGCCCTGCGCCGAACCGGCGGCGGCGAACAACAGGGCGCCAGTCATCGAGCCGATGATGGAGCCGGCGCGGCCGGCGGCCAGTGCCCAGCTTACCCCGGTGGCGCGGGCCTGGGTGGGGTAGAGCGTGGCGGCGAGTATGCTCAGATTGTTCAAGGCCCCGGTCAGGCTGAAGCCCACCAGGAACACGGTGGCGAACAACCAGCCGCCGTCGCCCAGCGCCGCGCCCACGGCGGACAGCGCCAGCGCCGCCAGCAGGCACAGCCAGGGCAGTACCCGGCGCGCGCCGATCCTATCCATCAGCATGGCCATGAGCACACCGCCCACCGCGCCGCCCAGCGGCACCATGGCGCTGATGCGCGCCGCCTGCGCCGTGCTGTAGCCGTGATCCCGCAGAATGGTGGGCATCCAGTTGGTGAGCAGGTAAAACACGAACAGACAGCAGAAGAAGGTCAGCCACAGCAACAGGGTGCGGGCGCGCGTTCCGGCAATGAAGAGCAGGCCCGCCGGCGAGCGGCCGGCCGGGACGGCGTTTTCGTGGCGGAAGACCCTGCCCCGCCAGCGCGGGTCCGGATTGATGCGGGCGACGATGCGGCGCAGCGCGGCGGCCTTGTCCGGCCTGCCGGCGAGATAGCACACCGATTCCGGCAGCAGCCAGGCGATGAAGGGCAGCAGGAGCAAGGGCGCCAGGCCGCCGGCCGCCAGCACGCCTTGCCAGCCCCACAGCGGAATGATCTGGCTGGCGACGCCGCCGCCCAGCGCTAGGCCGGCGGTGAAACCGGCGTAGCTGAGCGTGACCAGCAACATGCGGTGGCGCGCCGGCGAGTATTCCGAGCTTAGCGTGATGCAATTGGGCAGCACGCCGCCCAGGCCGATGCCGGTGGCGAAACGCAGCAGCGCCAACTCTGTTATCGACTCCGAGCGCGCCGAGACCAGCGTGCCCAGGCCGAAAATCAGCGTGCACAGCAGCAACACCCGTTTGCGGCCCAGGCGGTCCGCCACCGGGCCGAAGGCGAAATTGCCTATCAGCATGCCGAACAGGCCGGCGCCGAAAGCCGGCGCCAGCTGGCCGCGGGAAATGCCCCACTCGCTGATCAGTTCCGGCGCGATATAGCCGATGGCGGCGGTGTCGAAGCCATCCAGCAGCACAATGAGAAAACACAGCGTCAACACCATGATCTGGTAGCGGGACAGCGGGCTGTTGTCGATGAACTCGCTGATGTCTATGGGCTTGTCCTGCATGGGAAGCTCCTATGAAAGAGGGCGCGTCGGGAGCGCCGACGCGCAACAGCCTTGGAACAAGCTATCAGCGCTTGTTCAAAGGCTTGCGAGCAAGGGCGAGACAAGGCGAAAACGAGCGAAAAATTGGAATGTACAGGTGGTACATGAGCATTTTGAGCTGGTTTTTAACGCCGTATCGCCGAAGCGCAGCAGACATTGAACAGGTGCTCAGACGCGCTCCATGATCAGCGCGATGCCTTGCCCCACGCCTATGCACATGCTGCACAAGGCGTAGCGGCCGCCGCCGCGTTGCAATTGGTAGAGCGCGGTGGCCGCCAGCCGCGCGCCGCTGGCGCCCAGCGGATGGCCCAGGGCGATGGCGCCGCCGTTGGGATTGACGTGTTCGGCGTCGTCCGGCAGGCCCAGTTCGCGCAGCACCGCCAGCGCCTGGGCGGCGAAGGCCTCGTTCAGCTCGATCACGTCCATCTGCTCCAGGCGCAGCCCGGCCAGGGCCAAGACCTTGCGTATCGCCGGCGCCGGGCCGAAGCCCATGATGCGCGGCTCCACGCCGGCGCAGGCCATGGCCAGCACCCGCGCGCGCGGCGTCAGTCCATGGCGTTTCAGCGCGGCCTCATTGGCCAGCAGCAGCGCCGCCGCGCCGTCGTTGATGCCGGAGGCGTTGCCGGCGGTGACGCTGCCCTCGGGCCGCACCACGCCCTTGAGCCGGGCCAGCGCCTCCAGCGAGGTGGCGCGCGGATGTTCGTCGCGGGCAAAGCGCAGCGGCTCGCCCTTGGGCCGTGGAATCGTCACTTCCATCAACTCCTCGTCCAGCCGGCCGGCTTCCTGCGCCGCGGCGGCGCGCAGCTGGCTGCGCAGCGCGAAGGCGTCCTGATCCGCGCGCGAGATGCGGAATTGTTCGGCCACGTTTTCCGCGGTTTCCGGCATCGAGTCCACGCCGTAGCGCTCGCGCAGCAGCGGGTTGACGAAACGCCAGCCCATGGTGCTGTCCTCGATGCGCAGATTGCGGGCGAAGGCGCTGTCCGCCTTGCCCATCACATAGGGCGCGCGGCTCATGCTTTCCACGCCGCCGGCTATCATCAGCTCGGCCTCGCCGCTCTTGAGCGCGCGCGCGGCCTGACCGATGGCGTCCAGGCTGGAGCCGCAGAGGCGGTTGACGGTGCTGGCCGGCGTGGACGGCGGCAGGCCGGCCAGCAGCGCGGCCATGCGCGCCACGTTGCGGTTGTCCTCGCCGGCCTGGTTGGCGCAGCCGTAGAGCACATCGTCCAGCAAGTCCCAGTCCACGCCCGGGTTACGTTGTCGCAGCGCGCTCAGCGGCAGGGCGGCCAGATCGTCGGCGCGCAGGGCGGACAGGCTGCCGCCGTAGCGGCCGAAGGGGGTGCGGATGGCGTCGCAGATATAGGCCTGGCTCATGGCGTCTCTCCTTGGCGGGCGTCGGTCAGGGGCAGCGGCGTCAGCCGCTCTAGTTCTGCGAAATCCAGGCCGGGCACGCATTCGCGCACCAAGAGCTCGCCGTCGCGGAGGTCGATCACCGCCAGATCGGTATACACGCGATGCACGCAGCCTACGCCGGTCAGCGGGTAGCTGCAGGCTTCCACCAGCTTGCAGTCTCCCTGCTTGTTCAGATGCTCCATCATCACGAAGACCCGCTTGGCGCCGATGGCCAGGTCCATCGCGCCGCCCACCGCCGGGATGGCGTCCGCCGCGCCGGTGTGCCAGTTGGCCAGATCGCCGCGCCGCGACACCTGGAAGGCGCCCAGCACGCAGATGTCCAGATGGCCGCCGCGCATCATGGCGAAGGAGTCGCCGTGATGGAAGAAACAGCCGCCGGGCAATAGGGTGACCGGCTCCTTGCCGGCGTTGATCAGGTCCGGATCCTCCTGGCCGGGTTCCGGCGCCGGGCCCATGCCCAGCAGGCCGTTCTCGCTGTGCAGGAAGATGTCCAGTTCCGGCGGCAGATAGTTGGCCACCCGGGTGGGCAGGCCTATGCCCAGGTTGACGTAAGCGCCTTCGGGGATGTCGCGCGCCACCCGCGCCGCCATCTGTTCGCGGTCCAGTCGCTTATGCATGCCGGCCTCCTTGCATGGGCTGGCCGGCGACGCAGACCAGCTTGTGAACGAAGATGCCCGGCGTCACCACGGTTTCCGGGTCCATTTCGCCCAGCGGCAGCAATTGCCCCACCTGGACGATGGTCTGGCGCGCGGCGGCGGCCATGATGGGGCTGAAGTTGCGCGCCGCCTTGCGGTATTGCAGATTGCCCCAGCGGTCGCCGCGCCAGGCCTTGATCAGCGCGAAGTCGGCGTGGATCGGGTATTCCAGCACATAGTCGCGGCCTGCGATGCGGCGGGTTTCCTTGCCTTCCGCCAGCAGGGTGCCGTAGCCGGTGGGGGTGAAGATGGCGCCCAGGCCGGCGCCGGCGGCCTGGATGCGGGCGGCCAGATTGCCCTGCGGCACCAGTTCCAGTTCGATGTCGCCGGCGCGGTAGAGCGCGTCGAAGACCTGGGAGTCCGCCTGGCGCGGAAACGAGCAGACGATCTTGCGCACCCGGCGCGCGCGCAGCAGCGCGGCCAGGCCGGCCTCGCCGTTGCCGGCGTTGTTGTTGACGATGGTGAGATTGCGCGCGCCGTGGTCTATCAGCGCGTCTATCAACTCCGCCGGCTGGCCGGCGACGCCGAAGCCGCCGATCATCACCGTGGCGTCGTCGTGGATGTCGGCAATGGCGGCTGCGGCCGAGCTTACCGTTTTATCTATCATCGACTGTCCTTTGCGGGCTGCGAGCAGCCATGAATGGAAAGGAGTTTGTGCGATTATCGAACTATATGTTTTTAATCGCGCATTCAGCATGCTTGCCGGCCTGCCGCAGGGTCAATACGATGATCGCAATAGTGTGCGGTGATCGCTCAACGACGATAAAAGGTGACAAGATGCAACAGTGGCAAGAGGCGGCGGCCGAGGAGGGCGTGGAAGAGAACTTCAGCGGCGATCCCAACTACATGGCCTCGCTGGCGCGCGGCCTGGCGGTGATTCAGGCGTTCTCGGCGCAGCGCCGCCTGCTGTCCACCTCGCAGATCAGCCAGCGCACCGGCATTCCGCGCGCGGCGGTGCGACGCTGCCTGTACACCCTGGCCAAGCTGGGCTTCGTGGACAGTGAGGACGGCCGGCATTTCGCCTTGCGGCCGCGCATCCTGGCGCTGGGCCACGCCTATCTGGGCTCCACGCCGCTGGCGCGCGCCGGCCAGCCGGTGTTGCGCCACGTCAGCAGCAGCGTCAACGAATCCAGCTCCATCGCCATTCTGGACGGCGACGACATCCTTTACATCGCGCGGGCCTTCACCAGCCGCATCATGACGGTGGATCTGGACATCGGCAGCCGCCTGCCGGCGGTCTGCACCTCGATGGGCCGGGCGATGCTGAGCCGGCTACCCGCCGCGGAACTCGCCCTCTTGCTGGACCGGGCGCGGCTGGTCCGGCACACGCAGCACACCCTGATTGAGCGGCCGGCGCTGGAGGCGGAACTGGCGCGGGTGGCGGAGCAGGGTTACGCCATCATCGATCAGGAGCTGGAAATCGGCCTGCGCTCCATCGCCGTGCCCATCATCGGCGCCGACGGCCGCGCCGCGGCGGCCATCAATGTGGGGGTGCAGGCGGCGCGCGTCAGCCGAGAGGATTTGCTGTTGCGCATCTTGCCGGTGCTGCGCGAGGCCGCGGCGGAACTGGCGCTGCTGGCGGTGTGAGCAGCGCGGCGAGAACGACGCGGATAGGACATCAGAATTAACTGCGCGGCGGAAAACCCTATGCTAAACCTACAGCAATAAGACATAGGCGAAAGCAGGCTGTCATGTCGTTCAAATTTCCGGAAAGGGCGCCCGCCGGCGCTTCCGGCAGTGCCGGGCTGGCCTCCGTGGTGGAGGCCGCTCCGGTGGGCGTGCTGGTGGTGGCGGCCGACGGCCGCATGCTCTACGTCAACAGCGCGCTGGAGAATATGTTTGGCTACAGCAAGGCCCAGTTGCTGGGCCAGCCGGTGGAAATGCTGCTGCCGGCCGATATCCGCGAACGCCATCTCGATTTTCGCCAGCTGTTTTTCTCCCATCCCACGCCCAGAACCATGGGCAGCGGCCGCGAGCTGTTCGCCCAGCATGCGGATGGCCGCCAGTTTCCCATTGAAATCGGCCTCGGCTCCATGCCGCACGAAGATGAAATCTGCGCGGTGGCCTTTGTCAGCGACATCACGCCGCGGCGCCGGCTGGAGCATCGCTTCTCCAAAGTGGTGTCCTCGCTGCCCATCGGCCTGCTGATGGCGGGCGCGGACGGCAAGATCTCAATGACCAACCAGGCGCTGGACGCCCTGTTCGGCTACTCGCCGGGAGAGCTGGCCGGCCAGCCGGTGGAGGTGCTGCTGCCGCAACGCGTGCGGCAGGGCCACCCGGCTTTGCGGGCCGCCTTCGCCAAGGCGCCGGAAGTCCGGGCGATGGGCTCGGGGCGCGATCTGTTGGCCCAGCATAAGAACGGCAGCGAATTCCCGGTGGAAGTGGGCTTGACCCCGCTGGAAACGGAAGGAGAGCGGCTGGTGCTGGCCGCGATCACCGACATCTCCCTGCGCAAGAAATTTGAGGAGACGCTGCAGCAGGCCAACGCCCAGCTGGAGGAGTTCACCTATGTGGCCTCCCATGATTTGCGCTCGCCTTTGCGCGGCATTGCCGACCTGATCTCCTGGATACGCGAAGACCTGGACCCGTCCCAGTTGAGCGCGGACATCGAGAGAAACTTTGTCCGCGCGGAGGAACGCATCGCCCGCGCCGAACGCATGATAGAAGACTTGCTGGAATACGCGCGGGCCGGGCGCCAGGATGAGCGCGTCGAGGAAGTCGATCCCGGCCTGCTGGTGCGCGAGACCCTGGAGCTGCTCGATATCCCCCCTGGCTTTCAAGTGGAAGTGGAAATCAAGGCCCGGCCGTTTCCCGCCGCGCGCACGCCGCTGTCGCTGGCGATCCGCAATCTGCTGTCCAACGCCTGCAAGCATCACGGCGGCGGCAAGGGCGTGATCCGTATCGCGGTGGAGGAGGACGGGCGCTTCAATCTGTTCACGGTGGAAGACGACGGCGTAGGCGTGCCGCCAGGCTCGGAAGAACGCATTTTCAAGCTGTTTCACCGCGCCAGCAGCCAGGCGGAGGGGCATGGAGTCGGCCTGGCGGTGACGCGTCGCATGGTTAATAGCAATGGCGGCACGGTGGTGCTGGATAGAAACGGCACGCTGGGCGGCGCCTGTTTCCGCATCCGCTGGCCGCGGTTTCCGCTCAAGGAGGTGGGATGATGGCAAGCGTGGCGGTAGCGAGCGATATCACGGTTCTGCTGGTGGACGACGACGACGTGGCCATTGAAGGCGTCTTGCGCGGCGTGC
Source organism: Chromobacterium sp. HL1 (assembly GCF_057418835.1). Lineage (NCBI taxonomy): Bacteria > Pseudomonadati > Pseudomonadota > Betaproteobacteria > Neisseriales > Chromobacteriaceae > Chromobacterium > Chromobacterium sp. HL1. The sequence goes on along the minus strand of NZ_CP162399.1, from coordinate 2,293,707 downwards.
GCCGACAAGGGCTTGAATGCAAGATGGTCACCGCCTGCGATGGCCTGGAGGCCTTGCAAATTCTGCGCGGCACGCACGACAGCAAGCGGATCACCAGCCCCTTTCTGATCTTGCTGGATCTCAATATGCCGCGCATGGATGGTTTTCAATTCCTTGAAACCATCCGCGCGGACAGTCAGTTGCGCAATTCGGTGATCTTCGTGCTGACCACCTCCTCGCGGGACGCGGACCGCATGCGCGCCTACGAGGAAAACGTGGCGGGTTATATGATGAAGTCCGCCGTGGGCCCGCAGTTCGTGAAATTGATGGAGCTGCTGCATTCCTACGCCCAGTCCGTGGTTTTGCCCGCTCGGTAATCGCGATGATCGACGAGGTCGAATGCCTGTTGGAAACGCCGCCGCAAGTCAGCGTGCTGGTGGTGGACGACGACGACGTCGACCGCGAGCGCATCATCCGCCTGCTGCACCGAAACGCCCTGTGTTCCCAGATTCTAGAAGCGGACTCCAAGGCCAGCGCCTTGAAGCTGCTGGGCCGGGAGTTGTTCGACTTTGTGTTTCTGGACTTCAAGCTGGACGACGGCGACGGCCGCGAACTGGTGCCGTCCATCCAGCAACGCAACCAATCCTGTCTGATCGTGGCGGTCACCGGCACCGGCAATGAGCGCATCGCCGCCGAGGCGATCAAGCTGGGTGTCTACGAATACCTGCCCAAGTTCGAACTGACCGAGGACCGCCTGCGCCAGACCATCAGCGACGGCGTGCGGGTGGCGGCCATGCAAGCCAAGCTGCGGGAAACCGAACAACTGCTGCAACACCGCAGCCTTTACGACTCGCTGACCGATCTGCCCAACCGCAATCTGTTTCTCGACCGTCTGGATCAGCTGTGCGCCTTGCACGCTCGCAATCAACTGCCGTTCGCCGTGCTGATGATAGACCTGGACCGCTTCAAGGAGGTCAACGACAAGCTGGGCCATCAGGCCGGGGATTTGGTGCTGCGGGAGGTGGGGGCGCGCTTTTCCACCCTGCTGCGCGGCTCGGACACCATCGCGCGCCTGGGCGGCGACGAATTCGCCGCCTTGCTGCTGGAAGTGGATAGCCCGGAGTGCGCGCTGGCGATGGCGGAAAAAGTGGGGCACACGCTGGACGCGCCCATCCTGGTGGGCGAGCACGCCTTGTCGATAGGCGCGTCCTTCGGCGTGGCGATGTGTCCTCAGCACGGCTGCGATCCCGCCCAATTGCTGTCCCGCGCCGATATCGCGATGTATCAGGCCAAGAGCAATCTAGGCGCCGTCGCCTTGTACGCGGGAGAAAACGACAAGCCCTGGCCCAAGGCGGGGCAAACCACCCAGGCCCTGATCACGCAATTGACCCGGGCGATCCAGCAAGGCGAGCTGGAAATGCATTACCAGCCCAAGGTCAGACTGGATACCGAGGAGGTGGTGGGCTTCGAAGCCCTGGTCAGATGGAATAGCCCGGCGCAAGGCCGGGTAAACCCAGACGACTTCATGCCCACGCTGGAGTCATGCAATCTCTTGAGCCGTTTCACCTATCTGACGCTGGACCTGGTGCTGTCCCAGCAACAAAGCTGGCTCGGCCAGCTGCGAAAACCGTTCAAGGTGGCGGTGAATATCTCCGCGCGGATGCTGGAAGACGAACGATTTGTCGAGGAAGTGATGGCGAGGCTGGCGGCCTACAAGATTCCGCCCAGCCTGCTGGTGCTGGAGTTGACGGAAACCGCGCTGGTCATCAACCCGGTCAAGGCCAAGGCGGTGATAGAACAACTGCACGCCCAGGGCGTGTCCTTGTCGATAGACGACTTCGGCGCGGGCTTCACTTCCTTTACTTATCTGAAAAGCTGCCCCATCACCGAGATCAAGCTGGACAAGGCGTTTGCGCAAGAGCTGGAGCCGGGCTCCTTCAACGCCTCCTTGATTCAGTGCATGGCGGTATTCTGCCAGAGCCGCGCCATCGACTTTATCGTGGAAGGCGTCGAACGCAAGGAATACTGGCCGGTGCTGATGCGGCTGGGTTGCCATTTGGGCCAGGGTTTCAGCATCGCCAAACCAATGCCGGCCGCCAAGGTCTTGTCCTGGTGGGATGCCTGGGAACATGGCAAGTCATGAAGGCGAGCCGGCCGCGTTTCGGATCGCGGGCAAGGGCTCAGGGCAGAAACAGGCTTGCCGCGGCGCGGGGGTTGGACGGGAAATAGGCGTGGAAATAGCTGGCCAACAGGCTGCCGCTGCGGTACAAGGCCTCGCCGGTTCCGGCGCCGCTGGCGCGCGTGGCGCGGGCGATCGGCTCCAGCGCCGTTTCCAGCCGGGTGTAGTGGAAGGTGTGGCCGCGCAGCGCGCCGCCGGGGAAGGTCATTTTTTGAAGTCCCAGCCCGCATAGCCTGTCTTGAAGGACCGCGTGGCCGGGCAGCAGGCCCAGCATCGCCGCGCTGTCGCCGTCGCGGCGGGTCAGCCGGTCCAGCAGATAGAGCATGCCGCCGCACTCGGCGTAGAGCGGCTTGCCGGCCGCTATATGTCCATGCAGCTCCGCTTTCAGCGCGGTGTTGGCGGCCAGCGTGTCCAGATGCAGTTCCGGGTAGCCGCCGGGCAGGTAGACGGCGTCGCAGTCTGGCAGTGCCGTGTCGGCCAGCGGCGAGAAGAAGCTCAGCTCCGCGCCCAGCTGGAGCAGCGTTTCGAGGTTGGCCGGGTAGACAAAGGCGAAGGCGGCGTCGCGGGCGATGGCGATGCGCCGGCCGGCCAGCAGTTTCGGCGGCTCGGCGGGCGCGGCGGGGGGGAAGGCCACCGCCGGCGGCAGCGCGGCCAAGGCGGTGGCGGCGATCTGGCCCGCCATGCGTTCGAGACGGACGTCGAGGTCGGCGATCTCCTGGGCCTGCACCAGGCCCAGATGACGCTCCGGCAGCCGCGCCGCCTCGTCGCGGCGCAGCGCAGCCAGCAGCGGCAGGTGCTCAGGCAGTTGTTGGGCCAGCATTTCGGCGTGGCGATCGCTGGCGACATGGTTGGCGATAAAACCGTGAAAGGCCAGGCCGGGGCGGAAGCTGGCCAGACCGTGGGCGACGGCGGCGAAGCTCTGCGCCATGCCGGCGGCGTCTATCACCGCCGCCAGCGGCACGCCGAGCAAGGCGGCCAGATCGGCGCTGCTGGGCGTGCCGTCGAACAAGCCCATGCTGCCTTCGATCAGGATCAGGTCGGCCTCGGCGGCGGCCTTGTACAGGCGGGCGCGGCAATCGTCCTCGCCGTTCATCCACAAGTCCAGGCCATAGACGGTATGGCCGCTGGCCCGCTCCAGCACATAGGGGTCCAGGAAGTCCGGCCCGGTCTTAAAGACGCGGACCCGGCGGCCCTGATTACGGTGATGGCGGGCCAGCGCCGCCGTCAGCGTGGTCTTGCCCTGGTGCGAGGCGGGGGCGGTCAGGAACAACGCCGGGCAGCGCAAGGACGTCATCAGAACTCCACTCCGCGTTGCGCCTTGATGCCTTGCTCGCGGTAGGGGTGTTTGACCAAACGCATTTCGGTGACCAGGTCAGCGGCTTCAAGCAAGGCTTCCGGCGCATGGCGGCCGGTGACCACCACATGCTGCATCGCCGGCCGGGCGGCGAAGGCGGCCAGCACTTCGTCCAGCGACAGGTATTCGTACTTCAGCACCACGTTCAATTCGTCGAGGATCACCATGTCGTAATCCTCGCTCTCCAGCATCGCCAGCGCCTGCGCCCAGCCCTTGCGCGCGGTGGCGATGTCGGCCTCGCGGTCCTGAGTGTTCCAGGTATAGCCTTCGCCCATGGTATGGAAGTCGCAGTTGTCGAAGCCGCCCAGCAGATCGCGCTCGGCGGTATGCAGCGCGCCCTTGATGAACTGCACCACGCCCAGGCGCATGCCGTGGCCGACGGCGCGCAAGCCCATGCCGAAGGCGGCGCTGCTCTTGCCCTTGCCGGTGCCGGTGTTGACGATGAGCAGGCCTTTTTCGCCGGTGGCGGCGGCCTTTTTCTTTTCAAAGCCCGCCTTGCGCTTCTCGGTCATGCGCTGGTGGGAAGCCGGATCGGTTTTCATCGTGTCGTCCTTGTGTGGGGCCGGCGCCGTCAGCGGCGCAGCAGCCAGATAAAGAAGGCGCCGCCGACGGCGGCGGTGCCGACGCCCACCGGGATGTCTTCCGGCGCGATCAGGGTGCGCGCGGCGGCGTCCACCCAGATCAGGAACAACGCGCCCAATAGCGCGCAGGCCGGCAGCAGGCGGCGGTGGTCGGCGCCGACGCAACGGCGGGCGATATGCGGGATCATCAGGCCGACAAAGCCTATCGCGCCGCTGACCGCGACCATGGTGCCGGTCAGCAGCGAGGAGGCGGCGAACACCGCCAGCCGCAGCCGGGTCACGCGTATGCCCAGGGTGACCGCGGTCTGCTCGCCGGCCATCAGGGCGTTCAGCGGCCGCGCCACGGTCAGCAAGGCGGCGAGGCCCAGGCACAGCGCGGCCAGCGGCGCCGGCAGCAGCTCCCAGCGCGCCTGGCCCAGGCCGCCCAGCATCCAGAACAGCACCGCCGAGGCCGAGCGGTGGTCGCCCAGATACAGCATCAGATTGGCCAGGGCCATCAGCAGGAAGGACACCGCCACGCCGGCCAGCAGCAGACGCTCGGCCTGCAAACGGCGCTGGCGCACGGCGATGCCGGTGACCAGCAGGGTGGCCAGCAAGGCGCCGGTGAAGGCGGCCAGCGGCAGGGTGGCGCCGCCCAGCACATTGCCGCTGAACAGCAGCACCGTCACCGCGCCCAGGGTGGCGCCGGAGCTGACGCCCAACAGGTGGGGATCGGCCAGCTGGTTGCGGGTGGCGGCCTGCAAGGCCGCGCCCACCAAGGCCAGGCCGGCGCCGACCATGCCGCCCAGCAGCACGCGCGGCAGCCGCAGCTGCCAGATGATCAGATCCTGGCCCGGCTGCCAGGCCGGTTCCACCGGCAGGCCCAGCTGGTGTAGCAGCACATTGGAACTGACGGCGAATTCAACCGGCGCGGCGCCCAGGCCGGAGGCCAGCGGCAGCGACAGCGCCAGCAGGGCCAGCAAGAGGCTCAGCAAGGGCCAGGCCGGCGGACGGTTGGCGATGGCGCGGATCACTTGGCGAAGACTTCCGGGTGCAGGCCGCGCGCCAGCGCGCTGATGGCGTCGGCGTTGGCGATGCCCGGCGTGGCGCTGTCGTAGGGCAGCACGATGAAGCGCTTGTCGCGCACCGCCGCCATCTTGTTCAGCGCCGGGTGTTTCTGCAGGAAGGCGATCTTTTGCTGGGCGGTGACCTTGCCGTAGTCGATGATCACGACCACTTGCGGATTGCGCGCCACCACGGTTTCCCAGTCGACGCGGGTCCAGCTGGCGTTGACGTCGTTCAGGATGTTGCGGCCGCCGGCGGCCTGGATCAGCGCGTCGGGCATCGCCAGCCGGCCGGCGCTGAAGGGGCGATCCTCGCCGCTGTCGTAGACGAAGACCGACGGCGTGGCCTTGCGTTTGGCGACGCGGGCGGCGACGGCGTCCACCTTGGCGCGCATCTCGGCCACCACTTTTTGCGCGCGCGGCTCCACGTCGAAGATGCGGCCCAGATTATGGATGTCGCGATAAACGTCGTCCAGGCTCGCCGCCGGGCGTTTCATCACATGGGCGCAGGATTCGCTGAGCTCGTAGACATTGATGCCCAAGGGCGCCAGCGAGGCCGGCGTCACCGGGCCGCCCACGCGCAGGCCGTAGTTCCAGCCGGCGAAGAAAAAGTCGGCGTTGCGGGCCAGCAGCGCTTCCGACGAGGGGTAGTCGCCGGCCAGTTCCGGCAGCTTGCCCAGCGCCTGTTTCAACGGCGCGTTCAGCTTGTTCCAGGCGCTGATGCCGGTATAGCCGACCATGCGGTTTTGCAGGCCCAGCGCCACCATCATCTCGGTCAGGTTGATGTCGTGGCTGACCGCGCGCTGCGGCGCGCGCTGAAAGACGACCTTGCGGTTGCAGCTGTCCACGGTCAGCGGGTAGGCGCTGGCGTGGGCCTGGGAGGCCAGCAGCGCGGCCAGGCCGCAGGCGATGAGCGAAGGCGGATTCAGTTTCATAGGTTTTCTTCTTCCAACAGAGTGATGCGGGGGTGGCCGGCCTGCGGGTGGCGGTCCACCAGCGCGCGCACGCCGAACACCTCGGCCAGGAGCCGGGGCGTCAAGACGGTTTCCGGCGCGCCGCTGGCGACGATGCGGCCGTCTTTCAGCGCGTACAGGCGGTGGCAGAAGGCGGCCGCCAGGTTCAGGTCGTGCAGGGTGGCGACGGCGGCGATGCCCAGCCGGCGCACCAGGCGCAGCAGCGATAGCTGGTGGCGCAGGTCCAGGTGGTTGGTGGGTTCGTCCAGGATCAGCAGCTCGGGCTGCTGCGCCAGCGCCCGCGCCAGCAGCGCGCGCTGCTTCTCGCCGCCGGACAGGGTGGCGAAAGGCTGGTATTGCTGCGCCGTCAGTCCCACCTGGGCCAGCGCCTCGTCGACGATGGCGTGATCGGCCGGCGATCCGCCGCGCAGCAGCGACTGGTGCGGAATGCGGCCCATGTCCGCCACCTCGCGCACGGTCAGGCCGAAGTCTTCCGGAAATTCCTGCAGCACCACCGCCACGCGGCGGGCGAAGGCGGCGGCGGACTGAGACCAGATGTCGGCGCCGTCCAGCCTGGCCTCGCCGGCCAGCGGCTTGTTGAAGCGGAAGGCGCAGCGCAAGGTGCTGGTCTTGCCGCTGCCGTTGGGACCGATGACGCCGACGAATTCGCCGGGCCGCACCGTCAGCGCGATGTCGCGCAGCAGCCGGGTCTCGGGCGCTACGGCGGGGTCCGGCGACCAGTCCAGGCCGCATAGTTCCAAGGCGCTCATCGGCTAGCTCCAGTGCGCGCCGGTGATGTCGCGCAGCAGCGCCAGCACCCGTGGGCGGCTGGGGTGGTAGCCGATGAAGACCAGCTGCGCCTGGCGCGGCGCGGCCAGCGTCTCGTCGCGGCTGAGTTCGATGCGGCTGCGCACGCCCTGGGCCAGCAAGCGGCCGGGGCCTTCCGCGCAAGCGGCGAAGCCCTTGATTCTGAGCAGCGGCTCCTCGCCGGCGATGGCCTCCAGCGCCGCGGCCAGCTTGTCGGGGTTTTGCGGCTCCTTGCTGCGTATCATGAACGATTGCCAGCCCGGATCTTGCTCGTGGAAATGCTTGTGGGTGGACAGGCCATGACTGTGCGCGGCCTGGCCGCCGTGGCTGTGACCGTCCAGCAAGGCCTGGTTGGCCAGCGGCCGCATCGCCAGCCCCGGCATGCTGGCCACCGGGCCGTAATGGCGGTGCGCGGCCGGCGCGGCTTCGTGCAGGTGCAGGCCCAGCGTCAGCCGGGTGTCCAGCTTGGCGCCATAGGCCAGTTCGATGAAGCGTATCGACGGCGCTTGCCGGCGCACGGCGTCTTCCGCCGCCAGCAGCGCGTCGGCGGACAGCGCGTCTATCTTGTTCAGCACCACGATGTCGGCGTGCCCCAGTTGTTGCTCGAACAAACCCGCCACCGCGTCGGCCTTGCCGCCGTCGCCGGCCGGCGCGAAATGCCCGGCCAGCAGCAAGGGGGTGTCGACCACCGCCAGCGTGGCGTCCAGCACGAAATAGGGCGCCAGCGCCTCGCTTTGCAACTGGGCCATCACCGCGCTGGGCAGCGCCAGACCCGAGGTTTCGATCAGCACGTGGTCGATCTGCTGGCGGCGCTGCCACAGCGCCAGCATGGTGGGCAGGAAGTCGGCGTCGTCGTCGTAAGCCACCAGGCCCTGGGCGAGATCGTGGATTTCCACGCCGCCGGCGTCGCCGCCGCGCAGCAGGCCGCCGTCTATCGACACTTCGCCGAATTCATTGACCAGGATGGCCAGCCGGCGCTGCTTATTGTTTTCCAGCAGCTTGCTCAACAGCGTGGTCTTGCCGGCGCCGAGGAAGCCGGTCAGCACGGTAACGGGCAGGCGCGGCGCGCTCATGCGGGTTCTCCCGCGGGCAAGGCCGCCAGCACGCCGGCGAAGTCGTCGAAGGCCTGCGGATAATCCAAGCGGGGCCGGTCGATCACGATGAAGGGGATGCCCAGCGCGGCCGCGGCGGCGGCCTTGGCGTCAAAGCCGCCGGCCGCGCCGCCGTCCTTGCTGATCACGCAGTCTATGCCCCAGTCGCGCCACAGCGCCTCGTTGGCCGCCTGCGAGAACGGGCCTTGCATCGCGCAGACGCGTGAACGCGGGATGCCCAGCTCCAGCGCCCGTTGCAGGTGCTGCGGGTCCGGCGCCAGCCGGACGAACCATTCATGCTTGCGGCCGGCGTCGGCGGCGACGAAGCGGTGCAGCTCCTTGCTGCCGGTGGCCAGGAACACGCGCCGGCCGCGCGCCATCGCCAGTTTGGCGGCCGCATCGCTGTCGGCGCAGCGAATGAGTGGATGCGCGCTGGCGCTGGCCGGCCGCTCATAACGCAGATAGGGCAGGGCCAGTTCCTTGGCCAGCGCCATCAGTTGCTGCGACATCTCGCTGGCGTAGGGGTGGGTGGCGTCGACGATGGCGCTGGCCCGGCTGCCGGACAGCAGTTCGCGGCGGCGCTCCACGCCCAGCCGGCCGCTGACGGTGGCGACGCCGGGCGCCGCCTGCTGCGCCTGCTCGCTGCCGTAATCGCTGGCGCTGCTGATCACCACCGGGCGGCCGGTTTCCGCGATGGCGCGGGACAGCGCGTTGCCGTCGCTGGTGCCGGAGAACACCCAGGCCGCGCCGGCGGGCAGCGCGTCGGCCTTCACCGTGTCCTGAGTGTCGTCCCAGTTGAAGTAGCCGCGCGGGGTGAACATCCAGTTCCGTTTGCGGCGGGTGAAGCGGTTGCCGATGACGATGCTGGTCAGCATGTCGAAGCGGCGGGTGCGCAGCTCGGCCAGGGTGACGATTTCCACCGCCTGGTCCTCGCGGTAGGCGTTGCGGACGATGCCGCACAGCGTTTCCGGCTTCTTGTGCTCCAGCATGATGTCCAGGATGCGGTAGACGCCTTCCTGGCGCTGGCGGCTTTGCACGTTGTAGAACACCACCGCCAGATCCGCCTGGGCGATGTGGCGGGCGCGGGTTTCAACCCATTCCCACGGGCACAGCAGGTCGGACAGGCTCAGGGTGGCGAAGTCGTGCGACAGCGGCGCGCCGAGCAGGGACGCGCAGGAGTTGGCCGAGGTGATGCCGGGGATCAGCTGCACGTCGAAGCCGTCGTCCTCGCGCATGTCCTCGTAAGCCAGCGTGGCCATCGCGTAGACGCCGATGTCGCCGCTGGACAGCAGAGCGACCGTTTTGCCGGCGCGGGCTTCCGCCAGCGCCAGCTGGGCGCGCTCGCGCTCCTGGGTCAGCGGCAGGGTGCGGATGTCCTTGCCGGTTATCCACGGTTGCACCCAGGTCAGGTAGAGATCGTAGGACACGATCACCTCGCTCGCCGCCAGCGCCTGGCGGGCGAGATCGGGAATCAGTTCGGCGCGGCCGGGGCCGACCGAGACGAGGTAGAGTTTGCCGGTCATTCTGTCATCCATTGTTGCGTAGGGCGGAAGTCCAAGGCGTTCCGCCGAAAGTCATTTTTGTCATGGGCTCGTGCCCGCGTAGCAGGCACATCCTGTTTTTTGAACTCAAACAATCGGCCCATCCTCCACCACCGCCACCGTCACCCCGTCGCGCGCGGTCTTGGGCACGATCAGCCCGCCCCTGGGGCTGGCGATCAGCGCGCAGGGTTCGCACACGCCGTCCACGCCGACGTTCCGCCGCACCCAGTCCGAGGGCGCGCCGGTCCAGCCGCGGGCGGCGACGTCGGCGCGGGCGATGACGCGCAAGGGCAGCGCGTGGCGCGCGCAGAACGCCAGCAGGCCGGCTTCGTCGGCCTTCAGGTCTATCGTCGCCACTTCGCGCACGGCGGACAGCGGCCGGCCGGCCAAGGCCTGCAGTACCGCTTGTTCGATGGCCTCGGCGCTTTTGCCGCGGCGGCAGCCTATGCCCAGCGTCAGCGGTTTCATCGCTTCGGTGGCGGTGGTGATGGCCGGGATGGCGCCGGTCAGCCGCGCCGCCTCGTAGGCCAGTTGATTGGCGCCGCCTTCATGGCCGGACAAGAGCGGGATGGCGAAACGGGCGGCTTCGTCCATCACCACCACCGCCGGGTCGCTGTATTTGCTTTGCGGCAGGCCGTCCAGGTAGCGGACGGCGATGCCGCTGGCCATCACCAGCACCCAGTGGCTGTGCGCATGGAAGGCGGCGCGGAATTGCTCGCGCGCGCCGGTCTCGGCTTGCAGCCACGGCTGGTACAGCTTGGCGTCCAGCGCCGCCGCCAGCTTTTGCCCCAGCGGCAGCGCCTCGGCGCGCACCAGCCACACGGCGCGGCTCATGCCTGCTTTTCTTTCTGAAGGCTGGCCCGCTTGGTCTTGCGCGCGTCGCCGTCGCGGAAGATGTGGGTGAAGCCGGCCGCGTACAGGCTGGATTCAACGCCGCCTTCGCGCGACAGCGCTGCGCCGACCAAGAGCAGCGTGGTCAGCAGCCAGTCTTTCTGCTTCACCTCGGACAGCATCTGGCCCAGCGTGGAGCGGTGGACGGACTGGTCCGGCCAGCTGGCGCGGCGCACCAGCGCCACCGGGGTATCCGGCGGGTAATGCAGCGACAGGTCGGCGACGGTCTGCTTCAGCCGCTGGCCGGACAGGAAGATGCACATCGTCGCGCGGTGGGCGGCGAAGCTAGCGATGGACTCCGACTCCGGCACCGCGCTGGCGCGGCCGCTGGTGCGGGTCAGAATGATGGACTGGGACACCTCGGGCCGGGTCAGTTCGCTGCCCAATGCGGCGGCGGCGGCGGTGAAGGAGGACACCCCGGGCACCACTTCGTAGGCGATGCCCAGCGCTTCCAGCCGGCGCATCTGCTCGTTGGTGGCGCCGTAGATGGCCGGGTCCCCGGAATGCAGCCGCGCCACGTCCTTGTCCTCGGCCTGGGCGCGGCGGTACAGCGCTTCCTGCTGGTCCAGGTTCAGTTCGGCGGTGTCGTGGATTTCCGCGTCCGGGCGGCAGTGGCTCAGCATCTCCGCCGGCACCAGCGAGCCGGCGTACAGCACCATGGGCGCCGCGCCCAACAGGCGGCTGCCGCGCAGCGTGATCAGGTCGGCGGCGCCGGGGCCGGCGCCGATGAAATACACTTTCATGAATGGCGTCTTTCTCTGGCTGTCTTGCGGATCAGCATGGTGGCGAGGTAGCCGCTGGCGTCTGCGCTCAGTTGCGAGACGTCGGCGCACAGCACTTCGCCGGGCAGGCCGATGCGGCGGGCGAAGGCGCACAGTTGGGCGATGCCCATCTCGTTCAGCAGCGCCAGCACATCCGGCAGCCGCTTGCCTATCTTCATCAGCACGATGAGGTCATGGCTGTCGATATCGGCCCGCAGCGCGGCCATCTCGTCCGGGCAGGGCAGGATCAGGATGCGCTCCTTGCCTTCGCCCAGCGGCCAGGACAGCGCCGACGCGGTGGCGGCGAAGCTGGTGACGCCGGGGAAGGTCTGGGTTTCCAGCGCCGGCAGCATTTCGCGCAGCGCCGCCAACAGGTAGCCGTAAGTGGAGTAGGTCATCGAGTCGCCTATGGTCAGGTAGGCGACGTTCCGGCCGGTTTTCAGTTCGGCGGCCAGCCGCTCGGCCAGCGCGCCGTAATGGCGCGACAGCGCGCCACGGTCCGGATTCATCTCGAATTCGATTTCGCAAAAGCGGCTTTCGTCCAGCGCCAGCCCGGCCAGGCATTGCCGGGCGACGGATACTTCGCTGGAGGTGGCGCGTGGCAGGTAGACGATGTCGGCCTCGCGCAAGGCGGCCAGCGCCGCCACCGGAATCAAGCCGGCCGGTCCGGGGCCGACGCCTATGCCTATCAATCGCCCCAGTTTCATGCCGCTTCTCCCAGCGGGGTGCCGTCCATGCTGAACAGCCGCACCGCCACCCGCCGTGCGCTGGGCACTTTCGTGGCCATCAGCGCCGCGGTGCGGCGTTCTATTTCCATCCAGTAGCCGCGCGCGTCCGGCTGGCTGCTCATGATCTGCACTACATTCTCCACGGTATTCGCTTGTTTGATTGTTTCCACCAGCTCGGGCGCATGGCCCAGCTCGGCGGCGACGGCGGCGACGGCGTCCATCGCCATGCCGCTCTTGCCGGAGTGGGTGTTCCACACCCCGTCCAGCAGCTTGGCGATCTTGCCCGGGTGGCCCAGCACCCACAGCGTGTCTAGGATGCGGCCCTGTTCGAGCAGCACCGATTCGGCGAAGTCCAGCGAGTCGCCGACGAAGTTGGCGATCTGCACCACCTGCTTTTTCTCCAGCCCCAGCGTGTCGGCGGCGTAGCCGCGGCCTATCTTGCCGGGGGTGAAGGCGATGGCGGCCGGCAACTCGCCCAGCGCCACCCGCACATAGACTTCGATCGACGCGATCCAGGCCGCCTGCGACATTGGCTCGACGATGCCGCTGGTGCCCAGGATCGAGATGCCGCCGACGATGCCCAGCATCGGATTGAAGGTGCGCTTGGCGATCTTGTCGCCGTCGACGCAGCCTATCGCCAGATCGAAGCCCGGATCGGGCCGGCCGGCCAGCGTCTCGGCCAGCGCCAGCCGCATCATCTGCCGCGGCACCGGGTTGATCGCCGGCTCGCCGGGAGGGATGCGCAGGCCGGGCTGGGTGACCATGCCGACGCCGGCCGCGGCCAGGAAGCGCAGCGCGCCGCTGTGGTTTGCTCTCACCTCGGCGAAGATCGTCGCGCCGTCGGTGTTGTCCGGGTCGTCGCCGGCGTACTTCAGCACTTCGGCGCGCACGGTGTTTTCGTCCAGCCAGGCCACGCGCTGTATCGGCACCGCCAGGTAGAAATCCGGGTCCGGCAGGCTGATGAAGACCTCGTCGGCGTCCACGCCGTCCAGCAGCAGCATCAGCGCCGCCTTGACGGCGGCGGTGGCGCAGCTGCCGGTGGTGCGGCCGCGGCGCATGCCGTTGGGGGCGAGGGCGGCGAGGTCGTAGGGCTGGCGCACCGGGCTCAGGCTTCCTGCTGCTGATGCACGTGTTCGATCGCGTCTATCATCAGCGCGTTGACCACGGTGGCCGCCCACGGCGAGCCGCCGCGGGTGCCGCGATTGGTGATGCGCGGCACTTGCAGCAGCGCGCGCAGCTCGTCCTTGCATTCGCGGGTGCCGACGAAGCCCACCGGCAGGCCCACCACCAGCTGCGGCCGCCAGCCGTGATCGCGCACCAGGCGCACCACCTCGCGGATGGCGGTGGGCGCGTCGCCTATCGCCACCACGCAGTCGTTGCCGAACTTCTGCCAGGCGCGGCGGATGCCGGCGGCGGAGCGGGTGATGCCGTTGGCTTCGGCCAGCAGCCGGGTTTCCTCGTCGTGCACGCCGCACCAGGTTTCCACTTCCAGCTGGCGCAGCACTTCGCGCTTGAGGCCGGTTTCCACCATGGTGACGTCGGTGACCACGCGGCGGCAGCGCAGCAGCGCGCGCATGCCGGTTTCGCAGGCGCCGGGCGAGAAAAACAGCTCGTCCACGCTGTTGAAGTCGCCGGTGGTGTGCACCAGCCGCATCAGCGCGGTGCGCTGCTCGGCGGGGAAGGCCGACCAGTCGCGGCCCTCATTGATGATGCGCATGCTTTCCGCTTCTATCGGGTGCGGGGTGTAGCGTTTCCAGGCCGGCGGCTGGCTGGAGCTGGGCTCGCGCTCCAGCAGGCCGCGCACCTTGCCGTGGTGGCCGCGCTGCGGCTCGCCCACTTGTTGTTCGAAGCCGACGATCTGCACCCGGTACTTGCACAGCGCGCAGTTCATCGCCGCGCGGCCTTCCACGCCCTCCTGCGCGCGTTCCAGAAACACCTCGGCCACTTGCTCGTCCGGGCCCAGATAGCCGGCGCTCAGCACCTCGACCTCCGGATGGCGCGCCGCCAGGTCCGCCGCCGCGCCGTAGATGCGCTTGACCAGCACGCCGTCGAACAGAAAGTAGGGCAGCATCACGATGCGGCGGTAGCCCAGCATGGCGGCGGCGCGCAGGCCGTCGGCCACCAAGGGTTTGGCGGTGCCGGAATAGCAGACGAAAGACGCGGCGAAGCCCAGGCCTTCTTCCAGCATGCGCGTGAGCTTGGAGATTTCGGAGTTGGCGTCCGGGTCCGAGGTGCCGCGGCCGACGACGACCAGACAGGTGTCGTTGCGCGACACCGTGTGCGGCGACGCCGCCTCGGCCTCGACGATGCGTTGACGACACAGCGCCAACAGCCGCGGATGCAGGTCCAGCGCCGCGCCGAAGTGAAAGGCTATGCCCGGATGCGCCTGCCGCAGCGCCAGCAGCTCGCTGGGCATGTCGTTCTTGGCGTGGGTGGCGGCCAACAGCACGCCGGGCACCATCACCACGGTCTTGGCGCCGGCGGCCAGCACCTGGTCCACCGCCTCGTCTATGGTGGGGCGGGCGAACTCCAGAAAGCCGTGAGCCACCTGGCGCTCGCCGGCGCGCGCCTTCAACGCGTCCACCAGCTGCATGAATTCGTTCACCCCGTCCGGGTCGCGGCTGCCGTGGCCGGCCAGCACGATGGCGTAGTCTTGCTGGCTCATTTGTGGGTCGGCTCGATCTGGCTGTCCATCGGCGCGAGCGTGCGGATCAGCATGATGCTCATGTCGGAGAAGCGCTGCTCCGCGCACTCGGCCAGCGTGCCGCGCCATTCCGCCTCGTTGCGGGTCAGGTTTTCCCACACTTCCACCTGCTGGCCGGCCGGGATGCCGTTTTCCAGCAGATAGGCGGCGATGTGCCAGGGCATGAAGGAACGCGCCTCGTCCCAGGGGCAGGGGATCACGATGGCGTTGCGGCCGTCCTGCAGCACATGCACCAGGTGGCGCTTGAACGGGGTCAGGTCGCCGCGGCGGTGGAAGGTGATGAAGCTGGTTTCGTCGAAGCACACCTTGCCGCGCGAGGCTAGGATCTGCGCCGACGAGATGCCGGGTATGGTGTCCACCGGGTGGCCGCAGGCGCGCTCCACTCGCTCCAGATACTGGAAGCCGCTGAAGTGGATGTCGCCCATGAACACCACCACGCAGTTTTTGCCGGCGCGGTGGCGCTCGGCGACGATGTCCAGCTGCGCCACCTGATCGCGGTAGCCCATCTGGATCACTTCGGCCGTGTCCGGGATCAGCGGGCGCACCACGTCCACCACCGCGTTGAAGCCGGCCACCACGTCGGCCTCGCGTATCAGTTGGGCGGAGCGTTGCGGCAGGTAGCCGATGTCGCCAGGGCCGGCGCCTATGCAGATGATCATGCGAGTTCTTTCCTTGTTTCGTTGGCGGCGGACGGGCTACAGGACGCCAGCGCCACCGTCGGTCCGATGACGATCAGCGCCGGGCTGTGGATGCCGGCCGCGCTCATGTCTTGTTCCAGCGTGTCCAGGGTGCTCAGCACCTGGCGCTGCTGCGGCAGGGTGCCGTTTTCTATCGCCGCGGCCGGGGTGTCGGGTTTCAGGCCGTGGCGCAGCAGTTCGGCGCGGATCAAGGGCAGCCGCTTGACGCCCATATAGATCACCAGCGTCATGCCGCTTTGCGCCAGCGCCCGCCAGTTGGGCTCGTCGCCGTCCTGATGCGGGTGGCCGGAGACAAAAGTGACGCCGTGGACGAAATGGCGGTGGGTCAGCGGAATGCCCAGCGTGGCCGGCACCGCCAGGCCGGCGCTGAGGCCGTTGACGATTTCCACCTCGATGCCGGCTGCTTGCAGCTTCAGCATTTCCTCGCCGCCGCGGCCGAAGACGAAGGGGTCGCCGCCCTTGAGGCGCGCCACTGTCCTGCCGGCGCGGGCCTCGTCCATCATTCTTTGCTCGATGGCGGCCTGCGGCGTAGACGGCCGGCCGCCGCGCTTGCCCACCGGCACGATTTCAGCGTCCGGCCGCAGCATGGTGTGAATATCCGGATGCACCAGATCGTCCACCAGCGCCACATCGGCCAGCCGCAGGCAGCGCGCGGCCTTCAGCGTCAGCATGTCCAGGTCGCCGGGACCGGCGCCTATCAGATAAACCTTGCCCGTCATCTCAGCGGCCCAGTCTTTGTCGAATCGTCAATGTCAGTTGCTCGCCGGTCAGGGTGTCGCAAGCCAGGTATTCCGCGCCCAGCGCCTCGGCCAGTTCGCGGGCGCGGCCCAGGCGGACGAAGTCCTGCTCGGTGTCCAGCACCAGCGTCGGCGTGCCGGCCAGCTGGCCGGCCAGGTCCAGCGCTTGCCGCCACGGGTCGCCGTCTCCGTCCAGCGCCACATTGGCGCGGCCGTCGCTCAGGATGACCAGCAGCGGCGCCGGGCCGCCCAGCTGGCGGGACAGCGTGTCGGCGGCCAGCGCCAGCGCGTGCGCCAGCGGGGTGCGGCCGCCGGTGGGCAGCTCGCGCAGCGCCCGTTCGGCCTGCTCCACGCGGTTGCACGGCGGCAGCAGCAGTTCCGCCTGCTGGCCGCGGAAGGCGATCAGCGCCACCTGATCGCGGCGGCGGTAAGCGTCTTCCAGCAGGCTCAGCACCGTGCCCTTGACCTGCTCCATGCGCTGGCGGGCCGCCATCGATCCCGACGCGTCGACGACCAGCAGGATCAGATTGCCCTGTTTGGCGACGCGGACCTTGTCGTGCAGGTCGGCGCGGGTGACCGCGAAGTTGTTGGGGTCGCGCAGCAGCGCGTGGCGCAGGGTGGCGTCCACCGCCAGCTGGGCCGGCTGCGGGTTGGCTTCGGCGCGCACATAGTGGCCGCGCTGACGGCTGGCGCCGTCGCTGCGGCGGCCGGCGGCGTCGCCGGAGGAGGGAGCCTGGACGCGGATGCGGGCGATGTCGCCGGCCGGCGCCGCGGCGAAGATTTGCTCGGCGCCATGGCCGGACGTGTCCGCTTGCTGTTCGCCGTCGCCATCCGGCGGCGGCTGGTCGGCGCCGTTCCGCTCCTGCGGGGGTGGCGGCGGATTCGACGCTTGCCGCGTCATCTGTTCCAGCTTGTCCTGATCCAGCCCGCTCTGTTCGAACGGCTTGCTGCGGCGGCGGTGCGGCAGCACCAGCCGGGCGGCGTCGCGGACATCCTCGGCGGAGGCGTCGACGCGGCCGTCCAGCGCCGCCAGCGCGCGGGCGGCCTTGTTCAGCACGATGTCGGCGCGCAAGCTGCTGACTTCGAATTCGCAGCACAGCTCGCTGACGAAGTGGAACAAGCTATCGCTGAGCCGGGTTTGCGGCAGCAAGGCGCGGGCGGCGGCGATCTTGGCGCGCAGCGCCTCGCTGTCGGCCTGCCACTGCGCGGCGAAGCCGGCCGGATCGGCCTCGAAGGCCAGGCGGCGGCGCACCACCTCGGCGCGCTGAAGAGGCTCGCGCGGCGCGGCCACGTCCACCATCAGGCCGAAGCGGTCCAGCAGCTGCGGCCGCAGATCGCCTTCTTCCTGGTTCATGGTGCCAAGCAACGTCACCCGCGCCGGGTGGCTGACCGCCAGGCCCTCGCGCTCCACGGTGTTGACGCCCATCGCGGCGGCGTCCAGCAGCACGTCCACCAGATGGTCGGCCAAGAGGTTGACTTCGTCGATGTAGAGCATGCCGCGGTGGGCTGCGGCCAACAGGCCGGGCTTGAAGGCCTGCTTGCCGCCTTGCAGCGCCTTTTCGAAGTCCAGGCTGCCCAGCACCCGGTCCTCGGTGGCGCCCAGCGGCAGGTTGATGAAGGGCACCGGGCCGTCATGCAGCGCGCGCGCGTCGCCGGAGCACACCGGGCACAGCGGCAGCGGGTGGTCAGGCTCGCAGTTGTAGCCGCAGCCGGCGGCGCGGCGGATGGGCGGCAGCACGGCGGCCAGGCCGCGCGCGGCGGTGCTCTTGGCGCTGCCCTTGTCGCCGCGCACCAGCACGCCGCCGACGGTGGGGTCCACCGCGCAGATCAGCAGCGCCTGCTTCAGTTGTTGCTGGCCGACGACGGCGGCGAAGGGGTAAATCGGGCTCATGCTGAAACCCTTATTTGCCACGGAAGCACACGGAAAGACACGGAATTGGGCGCAGCGGGGCGATGTGGATGCTTCTGCTCCCATGCTCCGGGAAACGATGGGATTTTTCCGGTTTTCATTTTCCTGCCTTCCCAGTGTTGCCCTGGCTCATTCTGTTTTGGGGGTTCATGCTTTGCTCTCTCCGCGCGCTTCCAGCAGCGCCTCGCTATCCAGGTGCAGCTGGCGCAGGGCGGCCAGCGTCTCCGGGTCCGGCTCCGCCCACAACTGGCGCTGCGCGGCTTCCAGCAGACGGTCGGTGATGGCGTTCAGCGCCCAGGGGTTGCTGTCGGCGAAGAACTGCTGCATCGCCGGGTCCAGCGCGTAGCTTTGCGCCAGTTGTTCATAGACCCAGTCGTCCACCACCTGGGCGGTGGCGTCGTAGCCGAACAGATAATCGACGGTGGCGGTCAGCTCCAGCGCGCCCTTGTAGCCGTGCTTCTGGATGCCGGCTATCCACTTGGGGTTGGCCACCCGCGAACGGAACACGCGCAGCACTTCCTCCTTCAGCCCGCGCACCGCCGGCGCTTCCGGATTGTGGCTGTCGCCGAAGAAGGCGCGCGGCTGGCGGCCGCTGAGGCTGCGTATCGTCGCGATCATGCCGCCGTGGTATTGCAGGTAGTCGTCGCTGTCGAAGATGTCGTGTTCGCGGTTGTCCTGGTTGTGCAGCGCCACTTCCACGCCGGCCAGCCGGTGGCGCAGCGCGTCGCGGGCGTCGGCGCCGTTGGCCTCGCGGCCGTAGGCGTAGCCGCCCCAGTTGACGTAGGCGGTGGCGAAGTCGGCGTCGTTCTGCCAGTTCTGCTCGTTGATCAGCGGCAGAATGCCGGCGCCGTAGCTGCCCGGTTTCGCCCCGAACACGCGGTACAGCGACTGCGCGTCGGCGTCGGGCAGGGCGCCCAGCAGCTCGTTTTTCAGGTCGGCCAGGTAGTGCTTGCGCAGGAAGTTCTGCTCCAGCGGCTCGTCCAGCCGCGCCACGGTGTGCACCGCCTCGTCGATCAGCGCAATCAGATGCGGGAAGGCGTCGCGGAAGAAGCCGCTGATGCGCACGGTGACGTCGATGCGCGGCCGGCCCAGTTCGGCCAGGGGAATCACTTCCAGACCCTGCACCCGGCGGCTTTCCTGTTGCCAGCGCGGCTTGACGCCGAGCAGGGACAGGATTTCGGCGATGTCGTCGCCATGGGTGCGCATCGCGCTGGTGCCCCACACGCTGATGGCCACCGATTCCGGATACTGGCCGGTTTCCTTCAGATGGCGGGCCAGCATCTCGCGCGCCAGGCCGTCGCCTATGCGCCAGGCGGCGTTGGAGGGCAGGCTGCGCGGGTCCACCGAGTAGAAATTGCGGCCGGTGGGCAGAATGTGGGCCATGCCGCGCGTGGGCGCGCCGCTGGGGCCGGCCGGCACGTAGCCGCCCTCCAGACCGCGCAAGAGATTGTCTATCTCCTCCGCGGTGCGGGCCAGCTTCAGGCACAGCTCGGCGCAGACGAAGTTCAGCACTCGTTCCAGATCGGCCTTGGGTTCGATGCCGGGCAGCATGGCGGCGACGGCGGCCGGCACGGCGGCGCTGTCGTAGCCGCGCGCGGCCAGCTCGGCGATCAGCGCGCGCGACAGCTTCAGCACCGCGTCGTGGGCGTCGGCGCGGGTGACCAGGGGCAGGCCGGCCAGCGCTTGCAAGGCCGCGGGGGTGTCGCTCAGCCGTTTGCCCTGATCCTGCTGCCACAGCGTCCAGTCGCCGCCGCAGGCCGCCGCCACGCTGGCGGGCAGGCCGGGGATGCCCAGATTGGGCAGCCGGGTCAGCGCCAGCAGCATGTCGACCAGCGCCTCGCCCTGCGGCGCGTTGCCCAGCACGTGCAGGCCGTCGCGGATCTGCGCCGCGCCCAGCTCGCACAGATAGCCGTCAATGTCCTCGATCAGGTGGGCGACGTCGACGCCGTCCATCTTGGCCAGGCTCAAGGGCACGCCGTCTTCGTTCAGCGTGTCGTCCCAGTCGTGGTCATGATCGTGGTGGTCGTGGCTGTGGCTGTGGCCGTGATGATCATGATGATGATGGTCGTGGTGATGGCCATGGTGTTCATGATCGTGATGGTGGTGCCCATGATCGTGGCCGTGGGCGGCCTTGGCCGGGCGATACTTCGCCGCCGCGGCCGCCGCCGGTTTCATCGCGGCAGCCGGTTTGGCCGCCTGCGGCCGGTATTTGCCGTGGATGGCGGCGGGCGCGTGATGATGTCCGCCATGCGGGTGCGGGTGCTCATGATCGTGGCGAGGCTCGTGATCATGGTCGTGCTCATGCTCGTGATCATGTTTCAGCATCGCCGCCAGGTCGGTGTCGAGCTTGGCCTCCTTGATCAGGTCCCAGATCTGTTGCTGCAACAGCGGCAGCTTGTTCGGGTCCAGCAGCTCCACCTGGTAGTACTCGTCCACCAACTGGGTCAGCTGCGCCAGCGGGCCGTAGCTGTCGGCGGTGGTCATCGTCGGCGTCAGATGGTCGATGATCACCGCGTGGCCGCGGCGCTTGGCCTGCGAGCCTTCGCCCGGATCGTTGACGATGAAGGGGTAAAACAGCGGCATGTCGCCCAAGAGCGCATCCGGGAAGCAGTTCTGCGACAGACCCACGCCCTTGCCCGGCAGCCATTCCAGCGTGCCGTGCTTGCCGACGTGGACGATGGCGTCGGCCCGCCAGTCGTCGCGCAGCCAGCGGTACAGCGCGTAGTAGTGGTGGGTGGGCGGCAGGTCCGGCGTGTGGTAGATGGCGTCCGGGTCCATGCCGTAGCCGCGCGGCGGCTGCAGCGCGACGAAGACATTGCCGTAATCGAGGCCGGAAAACACCAGTTCGTCGCCGTCGACGTAAGCGCCGCCCGGCGGCTGGCCCCAGCGCTGCAGCATTTTGTCGCGCAGACTGTCCGGCAGCTCGTCGAACCAGGCCTGGTAGCGCTGGGCCGGCACGCGGGCGGCGGCGTTTCGCA
Organism: Chromobacterium sp. HL1; assembly: GCF_057418835.1. Lineage (NCBI taxonomy): Bacteria > Pseudomonadati > Pseudomonadota > Betaproteobacteria > Neisseriales > Chromobacteriaceae > Chromobacterium > Chromobacterium sp. HL1. The sequence continues at coordinate 2,272,773 of NZ_CP162399.1, read as the reverse complement.
TCTGCTCGGCGCTCAGGTAGTCCTGATCGTAGGCGCCGCGGTCTATCAGCTCGTGCATCAGCGCGTCGCTGTCCGGCGGCAGCGGGTCCATCTGGTAGCCGCGTGTCTGCATGCCGCGCAGCATCGCGTACAAGGAGGCCGGGGAATCCAGCCCCACCGCATTGCCTATCTGCGAGGCCTTGCTATTGGAGTTGGTGAAGATGAAGGCGATGCGTTTGTCGGCGTTTTCCACATGGCGCAGCCGCGCCAGGCGGGCGGCGATGCCGGCCAGGCGGCGGGCGCGGTCCGGCAGCGGCGCGTATTGTTCGGCCTGGCCGGGCTGGTCCATCATGGCCGGCTGCTTGAAGCTCAGCGGCACGCCGATGATGCGGCCGTCGAATTCCGGCAGCGCCACGTTCATCGCGGTGTCCAGCGGGTTGAAGCCGCGGTCCGAGGCTTCCCATTGCTCGCGCGTCATGCTGCTGGTGATGGCCTGCAGCACCGGCAGGTTCAGCCGGTCCGAAGCCTCCACCGCCCAGCCGGGCTGGGTGGGGCCGTCGTTGTTGATGTCGCCCATCGCGAACGAGGTGGTGTTGATCAGCAAGGACACCTGGGCGCGCGGATCGGCCAGCAGCGCCAGCGCCGCCGGCAGGCCGCCGTCTTGAATCGTGCGCAAGGACGAGGTGAACACCGGCAGCGCGTTGACGCCGCGCTCGGCCAGGCAATCGACCAATAGATCAATGAAGCGGGTGTTGCCGGACAGCCAGTGGGCGCGGTAGAAGCACAGGCCCACGGTGGGCCAGTCCGGGTTGCGGATTTCCAGCCAGTCGGCGAGCGAGCAGGGCGCGCTCAGTTCCGGGTGGTAAACGCCGTGCTCGGGCAGCGGCAGCGGCGGCTGGTAGCCGAAGCCGGTCAGCAGCAGCCTGTCCGCCAGGCAGCGCATCAGCTCGCCCAGATTGGCGCTGCCGCCGGCCTGCAGATAGGCGTGGACGTCCTGCTGCAGCGATACCGGCGCGCTGCATAGCGCTTGCAGCTCCGGGTCCGGCTCGCCGGTGCCGCTGAGCACGATGACCGCGGCCTGCAGCCGGCGCGCGTGGGCCAGCAACCGCTCCAGGCCGGGTATCGCGTCGGCGCGGCCCAGCACGCGCAGCACGATGGCGCGGGCCTGGGCCAGTTGGCCGTCCAGCAGCGCTTGCATCGCGGCCTCGTCGGCAATGCCTTGCAGCGAGATGCCGGCGACAAGGGGAAAATCTTCCGGCCAGCGCGCGCGCGCCAGCGCGGCGAGATCGGTGCCGGCGTGGCTCAACAGGGCGAGTGCGGCGCTCATGCCTGCGCCTCCGTTTCGATGTCGCCGACGCCGGTTTTATGGAACACCAATTCCTCGACCGGAACGCCGCCCTTCAGATGCTGGCAGACGATGCGTTCGATATCGCTTTCATTCACCTTGCGGTACCAGACCCCGTCCGGATACACCACCATCACCGGGCCTTCCTTGCACACGGCGAAGCAGTGGCTGCGGGTGCGCTTGGCGCGCAGGCCTTCGCAAGCGTCTATGCTGCGGCCCAGGTGCAGGAACATCGCTTCCGAACCCTGGCCGTCCGGCGTGCAGCGCGGGCCGGTGCACATCAGCACGTGTTTGTCGTGGGTTCTCATCGCGCCTCCGGCGTCAGTTGGTCAAAACGCTTCCATTTATAAATGGCGGCGGAGGCAAGCCACGTCAGCAGGAACACGCCGATGACGAAGTAGCCGAAATGAGCCAGATCGTTGTTGAGCGCTGAGATCAGATCCCAGAAGCCGCCGGTGAGCTGCAGCTTGTCCGCCAGCAGGCCCAGGCCCTCCAGCCCGCCAATGCCGACGGCGACGAGGACGGAAACGAAGGTGATGGTCAGGTTGTACCAGAGCTTGCGCACCGGATTGACGAAGGCCCAGCCGTAGACTTCCACCATCATCATGCTGTCCAGCGTGTCCACCAGCGCCATGCCGGCGGCGAACAACGCCGGGAACACCATGATGTGCCACAGCGCCACGCCGTTGGCGCTTTGCGAGGTGGCGATGGCGAACAGGCCGATTTCAGTGGCGGTGTCGAAACCCAGGCCGAACAAAAAGCCGATGGGCAACATATGCCAGCTCTTGGTCACCATGCGAAACAGCGGCTTGAGCAGGCGCGCGATCAGGCCGCGGTTGTTCAGCAGCAGATTCAGCTGCTCGTCGCAAATGGCCTCGCCGGCGCGGGCGCGGCGGAAAGCGCCCCATACCGCGCGCAAGGAAGACAGATTGATCAGCGCCAGCGTCAGCAGAAAGAAGGCCGACACGCTGGTGCCGATAACGCCGCCTATCTCCTTGAAGCCGGCGACGCGGCTTTGCAGCGCGCTGGCGGCGAACACGATCAGGGCGACGGCGATGACCACCACCGCGGAGTGGCCGGCGGAGAAGAACAGGCCCACCGCCGACGGACGGCGGCCTTCCTGCATCAGCTTGCGCACGGTGTTGTCGATGGCGGCGATGTGATCGGCGTCCACCGCGTGGCGCAGGCCGAACAGATAGGCGAGCAGGGCGGTGGCGAGTTGGGCCGGATGGTCGGCGAAGGCGGCGAAAGCCCAGGCCCAGGCCAATAGATTGGCCAGGATCAGCCCGGCGAGTATCGGCGCGTGCTGCGCCAGACGGCGGCCGGTGGACGGCGCGGTGGATGAATGCATGGTGCCCTCGGAGACGATTTCCGTCGCGCAAACGAGGGCACAGGTCGCCGAGTGTTCATGAGCGGCGCATGTGCGTATCCCCCGGTACACCCCGCCCGGTTTCTGCTTGCGTCGACACGTATGACGGCCGGTCTCCTGGCTCGCGCGTCGCCGTCCGGCGCCGCCTTCCCGGCCCGTTTAGGGACCAGTGGCGTTAGGCGTGGACTCTGCGCTTACAGTTGCGGGGGCAGCCGCGGTCTTGCACCGCGTTCCCGTTTCACCCTCTGAGAACCTGTTTACGAGCTGCCGCGCGTCTTGGCTGGCGAGCTCGCACACAGGTTTTTGGGGCACCGTCATGATGGGGTCGGATGATACGTGACAAAAACCAGGCTGTGAACAGCTGGCGTTTTGATTTTAATTACAATCGCCGCCAATCCGCCAAGGCCTGTTCCAGCCGCGCCCAGTCCTGTTCGCCGCTAGGCAGGCCAAAGCGCAAGCTGGGCAGGGACTCGAAATAACGGCTCAAGATGCCGCGCCCCGCCAGATGTCGATGCAAGGGCAGGCTGGCCGCGCCGGGAACCCACTGGAACAGTTCGCAGCCGCCGGCCGGGGCGAGTTCGTGCCGCTCCAGACAGTTCCGCAGCCGCGCGCTATCGCGCAGCAGCTTGCTCCTCATGGATTGCTGCCACGCGGTGTCGCCAAGCGCCAGCGTCACCGCTTCGCGCGCCGGACCCGCCATGGCCCAAGGCCCCAGTTCCTCGGCCAGCGCTTGAAGCAGCGCGGCCTGGGCGAACACGAAACCGGCGCGGGCGCCGGCCAGGCCGAAGAATTTGCCGACCGAGCGCAGCACGATCAGGCCCGGCTTGCCGATATGGGGGAGCATGCTGTCCCGCGGCGACGCATCCAGAAACGCTTCGTCGACCAGCAGCCAGCCGCCGCGTTCCGCCAGCCTTTGCCGCCAGTCTTCCAGCAAAGCCGGTTCAAAACGGTCTCCGGTGGGGTTGTTGGGGTTGCAGATTTGAACCACGTCCAGCTGATCAATATTCGCGGCCAGCCCGTCCGGCGTGAACCGTTCCACGCTGTGTCCGCGCCTTTGCCACTGGTAGGGGTGTTCGGCGTAGCACAAGGTCAACATGCCGACGCGGCAGGGCGCTCGCAGCCGAGGCAGCACCTGGATGGCGGGTTGAGAACCGGCCACCGGCAGCAGTTGCTCGCAACCGTAATATTCCGCTGCCGCCGCTTCCAGCCCGTCGTGGTCCTGCGGCAGCCGCAGCCAGCCGTCGGCGGACAGCGGCGGCACTGGCCAGCCATTGGGATTGACGCCGGTGGACAGGTCCAGCCAACCCCCAGGAGGAATACCGTATTCAGCGGCCGCGCGCAGCAGGCCGCCTCCGTGTTCAAGCATGCATGACTCCAATCAAAACAGCCCACAATAGGGAAAGACCGGCCCACAGCCATGCGCCGCGGCTGACCAAGCGCACCGCGCGGCCGATGTCCTGATGCGTGGGCGCGGGGCCGCAGCCCAAGGGCGGGCGCTCCTTCCACTGGCCATGGTAGCGCGCGCCGCCGCCAAGGGAGACGCCCAGCGCGCCGGCGCCGGCCGCCATCACGGGGCCGGCGTTGGGGCTGTACCAAGTGGGCGCCTGCGTTCTCCAGCAGCGCCAGCCGCTTGCCGCGTGGCCCAGCAGCAGATAGGTGAGGGCGGTCAGCCGCGCCGGGACATAGTTCAACACATCGTCGAGGCGGGCGGCGGCCCAGCCAAAATGCAAATAGCGGGCGTTCTTATAGCCCCACATCGCATCCAGCGTGTTGGACAGCCGGTACAGTACCGCCCCGGGCGCGCCCAGCAGCAGAAACCAGAACAGCGCGGCAAAGACCGCGTCGCAGCCATTTTCCAGCACCGACTCAATGGTGGCGCGGGCAATCCCGGCCTCATCCAGCTCGCTCGTGTCGCGGCTGACGATCCAACCCACCCGTTCACGGGCCAAGGCGAGATCGCCGTCGGCCAGCGCCTGTCCGACCGCCTCCGCATGCTGAGCCAAGCTCCTGGCGCCCACCGCCAGGTAGAGCAGAACAAGCGGGACAATGGCTGACAGCAGCGGCAGCCGGGCTAGCAGCCAGGCCGCCAGCGTCAGAGGCAGGATCAAGAGTGAAACGGAGAGGGCGCCGCGCAGACGCATGCGCCAGCGGGGCTCGGCATCGGGCGAGGAGGGGTAGGCAAAGCGCTCAACGGCCCGGGTCAGCCGACCGAAGCCGACCAATGGATGCCAGCGCCGCGGCTCGCCCAACAGGCGGTCCAGCAACAGCGCTAGCGGTAGAAACAATGCGGAATTCAACACACAACCTTATATAATGGCCGACCGCCGCTTGGAGGTATCCAATGCGCAAATTTTTAGGGTTTGGGATGGCCGGAATGAATCAAGCCGCCATTCTAAGCCTTGTTCGCCATCTATGTGCAGGGGGAATGCCATGGCCAAGACCATCATGATTCAGGGCACCACATCCGATGCCGGCAAGAGCGCGCTGGCCACCGGCTTGTGCCGGCTGTTGGCGCGCCGTGGCGTGAGGGTGGCGCCGTTCAAGCCGCAGAACATGGCGCTGAACAGCGCGGTGACGGTGGACGGCGGCGAGATCGGCCGCTCGCAGGCGGTGCAAGCGCAGGCCTGCGGGCTGGAGCCGCATACCGATATGAACCCGGTGCTGTTGAAGCCCAACAGCCATACCGGCTCTCAGGTCATCATCCACGGGCGGGCGATAGGAAATATGGAGGCTCGCGGCTATCACGACTACAAACCGGTGGCGATGAAGGCGGTGCTGGCGTCCCACGCCAGGCTGGCGGGGCAATACCAGTGCATCATCGCCGAGGGCGCCGGCAGCCCGGCCGAGATCAATCTGCGCGACGGCGACATCGCCAATATGGGCTTCGCCGAGGCGGTGGATTGCCCGGTGATCCTGGTGGCCGACATCGAGCGCGGCGGCGTATTCGCCCACCTGGCCGGCACCTTGGCCTTGCTGTCGGAATCCGAGCACGCCAGGGTGATCGGCCTGGTGATCAACCGCTTCCGCGGCGACCCCAGCCTGCTCAAGAGCGGCATCGATTGGCTGGAACAACATACCGGCAAGCCCGTGCTGGGTGTGCTGCCGTATTTGCACGATTTGCACCTGGAAGCAGAGGACAGCATGGGCCTGGACAAGCCGGGCGGCGCGAGCGGCGCCGGCGACAAGCTGCGCGTCATCGCCCCGGCCGCGCCGCGCGTCAGCAACCACACCGATTTCGATCCGCTGCGCCTGCATCCACAAGTGGAATTCACCCTGGTGCGCGCCGGCGCGCCCATCCCACCGGCCGATCTGATCGTGCTACCCGGCAGCAAGAGCGTGCTGGCGGACCTGGCCTGGCTGCGGGCGCAGGGCTGGGAAGAAGCGATACGCCGCCATCTGCGCTACGGCGGCAAGGTGCTGGGCATTTGCGGCGGCTTGCAAATGCTGGGCCGCAAGCTCCACGATCCAGACGGACTGGAAGGCGAACCGGGTAGCGGCGACGGACTGGGCTGGCTGGACATGGAAACCACGCTGGCGCGGGAAAAGCGACTGACGCGGATGTGCGGCCGGCTGACCTTGGACCACGCCGAGGCCGCCGGCTACGAAATCCACATGGGAGTCAGCTCCGGCCCGGCGCTGCAGCGGCCAGCGCTGCATTTCAAGGACGGCGGCGCGGACGGCGCGCGCTCGGAAGATGATCAGATCCTGGCCACTTATCTACACGGCGTCTTCGACGAGCCGGCCGCCTGCCAGGCCATCCTGCGCTGGGCCGGATTGCAAGACCCCGTGGCGCTGGATTACCCGGCGCTGCGAGAAACCAATATCGACAAGCTGGCGGACATGCTGGAACAGTTTTTGGACCTTGGGCCTATCATCAGCGGCTTGCCTAAAGGCGATTGAGTCATTGAAGCCCAGGGGTGGGCTTCAGGCGGGTTCTGGCGCTACCTTGGTTTATCCTTATGTTCGCATAATGTATATTATGTCAAATAAAGGAGGCTAGGAAAAGCGCTCCAAGTTCTTCGCCGCTTTATCAAGCCCTCTCCGTCAGAACCTGCCATCTCACCGTGCCGCCCAACTGGTCGGTTTGCGTCTGATCGGCGTCGATGCCGATCCCGTTCACCGGCTGAGGCACCAGGGTCTGCACCATTTGGTAGCCCCGTTGCGGGATCTCCGGCACGCTGCTGCAAGATTGCCAGTAATGCTGGAAAGGCAATTCATACAACTGCGCTCCGCTCAATCCCGCGTCGGACCCTACATACAAGCCTGGCGCGTAGCCCGCGGCGGAAACCGCTTCAAACCATTGCGAACAATAGTCGGCCACATCCTGCGCCGCCGTCCCGTTCGCCACGCCTTCCAGATCGCACCAGATGTTCACGCCGGGCAATAATCCGACCGTTTTCGCATGCGCGGCGGTGTTCTGGCCGTCGCTTTTGCCCATGGCCGCATTCGGCGACCAGCCGGGCTCTCTCACATGTTGCACGGTCATCAAGGCCAGGCCTGCTTCAAGAATATCCTGCGCTTCGCTTGCGGACAGGTCTGAGGCGTCCTCATCGGACCCTAGCGAGAGATAACGAACGCAAAACTGGTAGCCGGAAGCGGCGAACTGCCGGGCAAGCTCCAGGGACAGCGGCGTATCGGCGTCAAAGCCATGCGCGCCGGCCGGAGCGGCTTCAACGCAGACTCCGCTTGGACTGTAAGAGGCGTTCATCTTCTTGGTCTCACGCAAAAAACAACACTCATCAGCATAAGCCAGGCGGCGTCTTGCGCAGTGGCCATTGGGATGGTTGCGTCCTGGAATGACTATGTTTCGTTTTGACGCTTGGTCGCGGGCTTGTGAAAACAATCCGGCGGCGGGTTGCCCTTGATGGCGGCGCTGTAGATTTTTCTGGCCAGCGCGAAATCGGACTCGCCGTAACGCGATGGGTCAGCTTTCAGCGCCTGCTCCAACATATTGGTCAGGTGGGCCCATTCCTTATCATTTAACGTTACGGTGACGGTATTTGCCCGGTACTTTCGTTGCCGTTCCGCCCCGGACATTGCAAGGCCGGTACTAGGACGGCCGCGCTTCCTGCCAGCGGCGGCTTCGCCTTGTCGCTGTTCTTCCTTCATTGCCCGCCCTCCTCTGCCCGTTTCTGCCTGTTGGTCCAAGTTAATTATGCGTCACTGTGACGTAAATTCAAAATTATCGTCACCGTAACGCAAATTATGCTCTTGGAGGCTATGTCGCTTGGCGCTTTTGCCCGTTACTTCGCCCGGTATGCATAATTAATTCAATGAATATATGGTATTGAGATGCTATTTTTTTTGTTTTTGGATTAAAATTTGGAATAAAGTAAATATGTGACAGGTATTTGCATGGCATTTTATTTGTCGAGTTCGCCCTCTCGGGCGATAACCAGCAACACTGGCTGCGCGCAGCCGGAAGCAACGATCTAAATGACCAACAAAAACATAAAACTACATAATCAACGGCTGCCCCAGCACCTGCTGCGGGCCAGGGAATCGGTGATGGCTTACTTCCGCCCGATCCTCAACCGTTACGGGGTGACAGAGCAACAGTGGCGCATTCTGCGAGTGCTGGAGGACTTTGGCGATCAGGAGGCCGGCGTTATCGCGGACCGGGCTTGCATCCTGCCGCCAAGCCTGACCGGCATCCTGGTCCGCATGGAAAAGGCGGGGCTGATCCATCGTCAGCGCGACCATGTGGACAGCCGACGTCTGATCATTTCAATGTCGCGGGACGGCCGTGACCTGATTCAACAGATCTCCCCGCTGGCGGAAGACTGTTATCGCCAGATAGAAAGCCATTTGGGTCAGGAAAAGCTGAGCCAGTTGCTGGGCTTGCTGGATGACCTGGAGAAGCTGCCGGCGCCGCGCGCCGGTTGATCAGAACTCCGGGCCCGGGGCGGGGTCCGCCTCGGGCTCGGGCAACCTCGCCGCCGGATCTTGGCGGTAGAACAAGACAAGCTGCTCGTACAGCTCCGGACAGTCCAACTTGAGATGGTGCGGCAGCTCGAAAAAGGCTTCGCTCAACACGGCGAAGAACTCGGCCGGGTTCTCCGCCGCGTACGGGTCCAGCCAGCCGGGATCGATGCCGCGGTCCAGCATGCGGCACAACAAGCGATAGCCCCGGGACCAGACGCGGCTCCATTGCGCCTGTTGCATGCCCTTGTGCAAGGGCGGCGAACCGTTGGCCGGGCCGTTGAGCATGTCCAGCTTGTGCGCCACTTCGTGAATCACCACGTTCCAGCCGTCCAGCTGCTCGGAAGCGCGCGCGTCCGGCAGCGACAACACCACCGGGCCGTCCTGACGGGCCTGGCCTATCAGCACGCTCTCGCTTTCATGCTGCAGGCCTATGCCGTCCATCCAGATGTCGCGCGCGACAAACGGCGACGGGTACAGCACCACGTCGTTCCAGCCGCTCAGGGCGGCTTTGCCCAGATTCATGGCGGGCAGCGCCATTTGCAGGGCCACGCTGGCGCATGAGCGGGCGCTTAAGCGCACCCCGTCTTGGCCGGAGAAGCTTTTGCTGCGCAAAACCCAGGCCGCCAGTTCGATCAGGCGCGATAGCTCCGCCTCGTTCAGCCCCGCCAGCAGCGGCATGCGCGCAGCCTGCTCTCGCAGCGCGGCCATCGTTTCCGGAGCGGTTTTGCCGGATAGCGCGCGGCGAATCCACTCAATCACCATGAACTCTCGTCCCGTTTTATCGTCTCTCATACTCTGAGGGCGATTTCGCGCATTTCAATGCGCGTCCCATCCGATCCGTCGCAAGACGTCAACATTCCGCTTTCGCTGCGTCGGCTCAGGCTGGCGCGTCAGTCAAAATCAAAAATAAACGGGGGAATTATCATGAGCCTGCCTTGGCAAACGCTGGCGCTCAATCCTTTGGCGGCATTCGGCGTGCTCTTGTCGCTGGGCGTGATTGGCGGCCAGATCGCCGTGCGGGTGGCGCGTCTGCCCGCCATCGTCGGTTATGTGCTGACCGGCTTGCTGATTGGTCCGCACAGCCTGCGGCTACTGGACGAGCAACTATTGCAGCAAGCGTCCATCTTCGTGCACCTGGCCTTGGGCATTGCGCTGTTTGAGGCCGGGCGCCGCGTGGATTTGCGCTGGCTGCGAGTGGAACGCACCTTGTTGCTGACCACCTTGTTCTATTGCCTGCTGACCTTGCTTGGCCTGTTCGCCGCCTTGCAGCTGTTCGGCCTGGGTCTGGCGGCCAGCCTGATGCTGGCGGCGCTGGGCGTGGCCACTTCGCCGGTGGTCACGCTGGAGATTGTGCGGGAGTCTAACGCGGACGGCCAGGTCAGCGAACGCCTGCTGGTGGCCACGGCATTGTCCAATCTGCTGGCCCTGCCCTGCTTCGCGCTGGCCTTGTCCTATGGCCATCTGTCCGGCAACAACGGCGTGGAAAGCGGCATTCTGCTGCCGGGCTGGCTGACCTTGGCCTCCTGTGCGCTGGGCCTGTTGGCCGGTCTCGCGGCGATCCAGCTTAATCGCTGGCTGGGCGGCCGGCAGCGGGAATCGCAGAAAGTCATGCTGTTCGGTTTGATCGCGCTGGTGGTCGGCGTGGCGGACATGCTGCAGGTCTTGCCGTCCCTGGCCTTGCTCACGGCCGGCCTGGCCACGCGCAACCTCAAGCACGGCCATACCGTGACCGAACGCGGCATCATGTCGTCCGCCCATATCTTTACCGTGGCGTTCTTCGTGGCCGCCGGCGCGCAACTGGCGCCGCAGTCGCTGGCGCAATTCTGGCCGGTGGCCCTGGCCTGCCTGCTGCTGCGCACCGGCTTCGCCGTGTTGATCTGGTGGCTGGCGGCCGGCGCCAATGGCCTGCCCAAGCGCCACGGCGCCTGCCTGGGCCTGGCGCTGAACTCCTGGTCCGGCGGCACTTCGCTGTTGATGAGCTTGGGCGCGATTTCCCTGGGCGCCGCCGCGGGAAACTTCAGCGGAGTGATGATGGCCATCCTGGTGATCAATGAATTGTGCGCGCCGGTGCTGACCCGCCTGGCCTTGAAGCTGGCCGGCGAAACCCGGCCGCAGGAGTGAGACGATGCTGGAATTCAACCGCAGTCAGCCGCTGACCCTGGGGGTGGAGCTGGAGCTGATGATTCTCAATCGGCGCGATTACGATCTGACCCGCGGCTCGGACGATTTGCTGTTGCAGGTGAATCGCCTGCAGCACGGTTTCGACATCAAGCCGGAAATCACCCAGGGCATGATTGAGATCGGTACCGCCGTGCACAGCGATGTCAACAAGATGCTGGAGGAGATTCTGGCCATCCGCGAGCTGCTGGTCAGCAGCGCGCGCAAACTGAATCTGGGCCTAGCCGGCGGCGGCTCGCACCCGTTCCAGCATTGGGACGAGCAACGCATCTACCCCAAGGAGCGCTATCACCTGGTGTCCGAGCTGTACGGCTATCTGGCCAAGCAGTTCACCGTTTACGGCCAGCACATCCATATCGGCTGCCCGGACGGCGACAGCGCGGTGCGCCTGACTCATTATCTGGCGCGCTACATTCCGCACTTCATCGCGCTGTCCGCGTCTTCTCCGTTTTACCAGGGGGTGGACACGCTGTTCCAGACCTCGCGGCTGACCAGCGTCAACGCCTTCCCGCTGTCCGGCTGCATGCCTTGCGTCAACAACTGGGCGCAGTTCAACGACTATTTCCGGCGCATGGCCAACCTCGGCATTGTCGCCAGCATGAAGGACTTTTACTGGGACATCCGGCCCAAGCCGGAGTACGGCACGGTGGAAATCCGCATCTGCGACACGCCGCTGTCGGTGGAGACGCCGGTGCTGCTGGCGGCTTACGCGCAGATGCTGGCGCACCGCTGTCTGAGCGAACGCCAGGACGAGGTGTGTCAGGAACATTATCTGACGTATAGCTACAACCGTTTCCAGGCCTGCCGCTTCGGCTTTGACGGCATGCTGGTGGATGCCGGCAACAATAGCCAGATCGGACTGCAGGAGGATTTGCTCAACACCTTGAATCAGCTGGAGCCGCAGGCCGAGGCGCTGGGCAATCAGGCGCAGTTGACCGCCTTGCGCCAGCGGGTGTTGAAGCGGCAGTCCGACAGCGCCTGGCTGCGGCAGGTGTTCGACGACAGCGGTTCTTTGTCCGAGGTGGTGCGCCGGCAAAGCGAACACTGGATGTACGCGGCGCCGGGAGTGGGCGTAAACTGAGGGGCTCAAACCTTAACCAAGCCGCCATGCCATTCGACCTGCCCGCCCTGCCCGATCCCGCGCTGCCTGCCCGCTACTGCATTTTCGAAGGGCCCAAGATCCTGTTGCTGGACCAGGCCCTGCCGGATGACCGCGCGCGCGCCTGGCCGCTGGCCCAGATCCTGTTCATCGGCGTGCATGAGGAACACAATCTGTTTCTGGCGGAACTGGTGGGCGCTCCGCCGGCTGGCTGCGAGTGGCTGGCCCTGCGCCCGGCCTTGCTCAGCCTGCCCTCCGGGCTGACGCCGGCCATCGCCCGCGCCGCGCAAATCCGCCAGTTCCAGCGCACTCATCGTTATTGCGGCCGTTGCGCCGGGCCGCTGCTTCAGCGGCCGGACGATAGCGGCAAACGCTGTTCCAGCTGCGGCCAGCTCTACTATCCCAAGCTGTCGCCGGCGATGATGGTGGTAATCCATCGCGGCCGGCAATTGTTGCTGGCGCGCAGCCCTCATTTCGTCCCCGGCGTCTACAGCGCGCTGGCCGGTTTTGTCGAGCCCGGCGAAACCCTGGAGGAATGCGTGCACCGCGAGGCGTTTGAAGAGGTGGGCGTGCGCATCAAGAATCTGCGCTACGTCTGCTCTCAATCCTGGCCCTTTCCCCACTCGCTGATGCTGGGCTTTACCGCGGAGTACGACAGCGGCGACATCCAGCCTCAGGAGGGCGAGATCGAAGACGCCGGCTGGTTCGACATCGACGCCCTGCCGCAAACGCCGACGCCCATCTCCATCGCCTATCAATTGCTGAATCACACCGTGGCGTGGCTGCGCGCTCGGGACGAGGGGCGGGCCTAGCCGCATGGCGGAGGGCCCCGTCTCGCCCCCGCGCTACACCCCTATCCATCTTTCCATCACAAGCAGGCCGGCGCGCCTGCTTGATCCTCCACATCGTTTTGACGCTGTCCCCGTCTACTTCCTCCGCGCTCTCCCGTCGCCGCCCATCGCCGAATATTCAAGGGATCTTCACCTCTGCATATAAGTTTTTCTACTCATATCTATAAATACAAAAAGTAATGCTGATATAAGCGCGGTGATAAGCTTTAGTCATAGCCAAAGCGACGCGACTCCCGCCTGCAAGGGGAAATCTCGTCGAATTCAATGAAACACGGCGGCGATGACGCAGGCCGGCCTCCCTCCTCAGGCCAAATCACCGCGCCGCACAAGGAGCGCAAAATGAAAATCCGCATGCTTGCCTTATCCCTCTTGCTGGCCTGCGCCGCCAACGCTTCCCTGGCCAGCCCAACTCAATGCGAAAACAAAGACTACGCCTTGCAATTGCTGGGCTCGGGCGGGCCGATCTCCGATGACGGCCGCGCTTCGTCCGCCTCGCTGATCTGGTGGAAGGGCAAGCCGGTGGCGCTGATAGACGCCGGCGGCGGCGCCTTTCTGCGCTTCGGCCAATCCGGCGCGCGGCTGGAAGACGTCGGCTTTATCGGCCTCAGCCACTTTCACACCGACCATGTATCGGACTTGCCCGCGCTGCTTAAGGGCAGCTACTTTTTCAGCTCGCCCCGCGCCATTCAGATGTCCGGCCCAACGGGCGGCGCCGGCTTTCCCAGCCTGAGCGGCTTCATGAACGCCCAGTTCAACGCCAAAAGCGGCGCTTACGCCTATCTGTCCGGCCTCTACTCCGGCCAGGGCGACATCCCGCTCAAGGTCTCGCTGTCCAATGTGGACTACCGCAAGACCACGCCGACCACGGTGTATGAAAAAGACGGCGTCCGCATCAGCGCGCTCGGCATTCCGCACGGCGAGGTGCCCTGCCTCGCTTATCGGATCGACACCAAGGACGGCAGCATCGTCGTCTCCGCCGATCAGAACGGCGGCAACCCTCGCTTTATCGATTTCGCCAAGAACGCGGACATTCTGGTGATGCCGCTCGCCATCGACGAGCAGGCGGACCCCGCCTCCGCCTTCCTGCACGCCAAGCCGTCCGTCGTCGGCCGCATCGCCGCCGCGGCGAAGCCCAAGCAGCTGGTGCTCAACCATTTCATGGGCAAGGGCCTGCGGCTCAAGGAGCAATCGATCTCCATCGTCCGCCGTTATTACCCAGGCCCGATCCACGCCAGCCGCGACCTTTCATGCTTCCCGGCGCATTGAGCGCCGCCATCCCAAAGGAGAACCGACATGAAAAAACAGATCATTCTTTCCATCGCCATGACATCCTTGCTCGGCCTGAGCGCCGAAGCCGCATTGGCGGCGGAAGCCAGCCAGCCGGCGCAAGCGGTGAAAAGCCAAAGCGGCCATGGCGGCAAATGCGCCAGCGGCAAGTGCGGCACGGTGAAGATGTATGAGAAAGCCCCTCTCCGGCACGATCCGCAAGATCAATTGGTGCGCGCCCGCGACGGCAAGTGCGGCAAGACCGGCCAAGGCGTCCACTCCGACCAAACCGGCAAGGGAAAAATGGTGGAGGGCGTATGCGGACAATAAATCAACAGGCTGTCGGCGTGGGGCTGCGCGCCGAACATGCCCAATGGCTGGCCGATCACCCCCCGCAGCCTGAAATCGACTTCCTGGAAATCACGCTGGAAAACTGGATGGACATCGGCGGCCGCAAACGCGAGCAGTTGGACCGTCTGGCGGAGAAATACCCGTTGATCTCGCATGGGCTCAGCCTGTCGATAGGCGACGAGCTGCCGCTGGACGCGGACTATCTCCAGCGCGCCAAGCGCTTTCTCGACCGCTATCGCATCCGCCTGCACGGCGACCACCTCAGTTACTCCCGCGATCGGCAAGGTTATTTGTACGAACTGCTGCCGATCCCCCGCGGCGAAGCGGCCGCGGCGCGCGTCGCCGCCAAGATACGCCAGGTTCAAGACCTCCTGGATCGACCGTTGATCCTGGAAAACATCAGCTACTACCACGCCCACGCCGGCCAGATGGAGGAAGCGGACTTCATCCGCGCCGTTGTCGAACAAAGCGGCTGCCAATTGCTGCTGGACATCAACAACGTCTACGTCAACGCCTGCAACCACGGCTACGACCCGCGGCGCTTCATCGCCGATCTGCCGTCCCAGGCCATCCGCTACTTCCACATCGCCGGCCACTGGCGCCGCGACGACGGCATCTTGATCGACACCCACGGCGCGGCCGTATGCGAGGAGGTGCTGGAACTGGCCCGGCACGCCGTGGCTTTGCACGGCTCCCGTCCGCTGCTGCTGGAGCGCGACAACCAGTTGCCGCCGTGGCGGGAACTATGCGAAGAAGCGGCCGCGCTGCGGCGCCGCATCCACCTGCCGGCGGCCCAGGCCGCCTGAGCGCGGCAAAGGAGACATCATGAACGCGATATCGGACATCGAAACCTTCAGCCGGCGGCTGCGGGGCGGCCCGGAGGCCTTGGGCGAGCGTTCCGTCGAGCTTTACCGCCAGTTTCTGCGCGGCAATATCGAGGAAGTGCTGAGCCATGTCTTCCCCTTGTTCTGCGCCAGGCTGTCGGCTGAGCAGCTGCGCGGCCGCATCGACGACTTTTTGGCGGGTCACGCCTCGTCCAGCCCAGAGTTCCACCACATCGCCACCGAGTTTCTCTGTTTCTCCCAAGCCGGCCTGCCCGCGGATCTGCGGCAATGCCTGGAATACGAGTGGCTGCTGTTCAGCGTGGAAATAGACGAGGCCGTCGTGACGCCGCCCTCCGCCGGGCTGGCGACGGAAAGCTCCGTTTTCTCGCTCAATCCCACGCTGGCCTGCCTTGAACTGCAGCTGGACTTCGCCGGGCTTGCCGGCCCTTACGCCATCTTTCGCGACGCCCGACATCAGGTGATCCGGAAACCGCTGGGCGCCTTAGATCGCTGGCTGCTGGAGGCCTTGCGGACGCCTTGCGCCTATCCGGCGCTGTCGGCCGAAGTTCCGCCCGACGCGCTCTGGACCTGGCTCAAGGAAGCGCTCGCCACCGGCTTGATACAGATGCGCGACATGCGCGCGCCGGCGTCCGACGCCGGCCGCCCAATATGAGGAATACGAAAATGATTGCCAAGATAATGAATGGTTTCGACCGGGCGCTTGCGGCTTGCAAGCAATACGACTTCATCGCCCTGCTGGGCGTCCGCCTCTATCTGCTGCCGGTGATCTATGTCGGCGCCCACTCCAAGGTGGTCGGCTTCAGCGCGGCGGTGAGCTGGTTCGGCGCTCCGGCCAGCGAAGGCGGCCTGGGCCTGCCCTTCCCCGTGCTGTTCGCCTTTCTGGCCGCGGCCACCGAGGTGCTGGGCCTGGTCTGCATCGCGCTCGGCTTGTTCACCCGGGTGATGGCCATCCCCATGATGGTGCTGATGAGCGCGGCCAGCGCTATGGTGCACCTGCCGCGCGGCTGGCTGGCCATTGCCGCCAAGGACATGGAGTCCAGCCAACGCTTGGCCGGCTTCCTGTCCTGGCTGGCGGAGAACTTCCCCGGCCGTTACAACTACATTACTGAACTGGGCGACCCGGTCATCCTGAACAACGGGATGGAGTTCGCCGCCACCTACTTCGTCATGCTGTTGGTGCTGTTCTTTTACGGCGGCGGCCGCTACGTCAGCGCGGATTACTGGCTGCGCAAGCGCTTTGCCGCTTAAAAGCGTTTCAAAATCCGCTGCGCGTCAAGCCGAGAGCGTTCTCGGAATGAGCGGCCAATGATGGCCGCCCGTCTTTTGGTCAGTTCGAACAAGCATGCCGGCCGCCTATAACAGGCAGTAGCTGGCATCCTCATGTCGGCCTCCTGTTATGACCATGAGCCCCAGCCTGATTTGGCTGGGGTCTTTTTATGCCCTCGAAAAAAGGGGCCTATCCCCTGATGGCAAGATGGTGGCCGACTAAAATGACGCAAATTGAAAATGCGATCGAGTCATAGGCAAGCAAGAATTGATAGGCATTGCTACCGGCATACGAAAGAAAGGCGTATCCGGCAGAAACCAAGAGCATCCCAAAGAATTTTTTCTTGCTTCTTTTGCTTGGGCCCTTATCGTAGTAAGCGAAAAAATTGGCCAAAGCGCTGGTGAAGGCGGTCCCGTATACCGTCCAACTGGAAGAGGTGCGGGCCTCGTAGATCGCGAGGCTGTTCAGCGCGCACAGTGTGGCTTGCAAGAAACCTGCTCGCCCGGCTTTCCAATTGAAATGAAACTGCAGTTCCCTTTGGGTCTGTAACCACAGCCAGCCAATTCTTGCCGTTGCAAAATTCCAGCACTCTCTAAAAGCCATAAGGTCGAACTGCAAGTTCGGCGCCCATGGAAAGTTCTGATTCAGAATTCTCAGCGTTTCGGCCGCGCTTGTTTCGATATCGACTCTCATCCCTTCCGGAGTGAGAAAATTGCCATCTCCAGTCATTTGTCAGTCTCCCATAAGGGGTGAGTCAAATTAACGATTGGCGTGCCGATTAATGTCGCCGTTACATCAATAAGTAGCCGACTAAAGTATTTTTTCTACAGAAACAATGCTTTATGACGGTTTATAGGGATGATGACGATTCTTGGCTAAAGAAGTATGGGGAAAAGCGTAACAATGCGCGAAGCGGCGGGGCGGCGATATTTTGGCGCAGTGGGAAATATCAGCCAACGTGGCCGGCACTCCCCTGAAACGCACCAAGGGCTTATAGAGAAAACTCTATAAGCCCTTGATTTTATTGGTGCCGGCGGCAGGAATCGAACTCGCGACCCCCTGATTACAAGTCAGGTGCTCTACCAACTGAGCTACACCGGCGAAGAGAGGCGTATTATGTCTTGCCTCAATGGCTTTGGCAAGCCGTCAGCGCGTCTTTTTCGGCGCCTTTTTATGCGCCTTCTTCACGCTTTTTCCTACCTTTTTGTTTTTGCTGATTTTTTTAGCGGGCGCCTTGGCCTGCGGCGCGCGCTTTGCGGTTTTGGCTGCGTGACGCGGCTTTTTGGCCGTCGATTTTTTGACGGTCGATTTTTTTGTCGCCGGCTTGGCCGCCGCCTTGCCGTGACGCGTCTGCTTGGCGCTAATGGCCTTGGTCTGACGCTTGCCCTGCTTCGCGGATTTCGCCTTGGCCTTGCCTTTGGCCTGGCGCGCCGGCTTGGCTTGCTCTTTGGTGCGCGCCGGTTCCGCCGCCTGAACGGTTTTGGCCGGCGCGGCCTTGCGCGCGGGCTTGCTCGCCGGCGCCATCTGCACGTCGCCGGGCAAAGGCATGTCTTCGGGTTCGGCCAGGCTGGCCGGGCTGATCAACGCCAGGCTCAAGGCCAGCGCAATGGTGTGCGTCGCGAATTTCATGATCGGGGGTCTAATGCTCTCTGGGATGAAACGGGCCGCGCTTTGCGCCGCCAAAACCCGCATACTAGCACGGGGTTTCCCGCGCCCTGGCGGAAATTGACGACGGCGGGCAAAGTCCAATCCGCCGCGCGGACTGATTTTTATTGCCGCAGTGCGCCATCGCCGCCTCACATATGCTATACCCACAGTGCAATGCCAATGTAATTGCCTTTGCGCTCGTTTGCGCCGCTCGCTTCCCTTTCCTGACACGTAATGGAAACAGCATGCCCCAGCCCAAAATTTTGCTGGTGGACGACAGCGCCACCAATAGCCTGATGGTCCGCACCTTCGTTGAAGACCTGGGCTATCAATGCGATCTCGCCGGCAATGGCCGGGAGGCCGTCGCCATGTGTAAGACAGTCGGCTACGACTTGATCCTGATGGACATCATCATGCCGGTGATGAACGGGCTGCAGGCCACGATGGAGCTGCGGACCCTGTTCGGAGAACACTGGGTGCCCATCATCTTCCTGACCGGCCTGAGCCAGCAGCAAGATCTGATCGAAGGCCTCAAGGCCGGCGGCGACGACTATCTGACCAAACCGGTCAGCCCGGACCTGCTGACGGCCAAGATCCAGGTATTTTTGCGCATCGCCCAAATGCAGCGGCAGATCAACCAGGACGCGGTGCGCCTGGAGCGCTACTTCCAGAACAATGAGCGCGAACAAAGCTACGCCTTGGAGCTGATCGAGCGGCTGAATCGGCAACAACTGGAACTGCCGGCCCATGTCTGGCGTCATTTGCGGCCGGCTTCCCAGTTCAACGGCGATCTGGTCTGCTATGCCCGCGCGGCAGATCGGGAATACCTGATGCTGGCCGATTGCACCGGACACGGCCTGACCGCGGCCATCAGCGCCATCCCGGCGGTGGAGTGCTTTTACGAGCTGGCTCAGGCGCAAGCGGCCTTGGGCGACATCGCGGCGGCCATCAACGACAAACTGCACCGCCTGCTGCCCTCCGGGCGCTTCGTCGCCGGCATCCTCATCGGAATCGACGCGGCCGCGCAGTCTGTGCAGGTCTGGAACGGCGGCATTCCCTGCGCGCTGATGTTTGATCCGCAAGGGCGCAAGGTCAAGCAATTCCGTTCCGAGCACCCGCCCCTGGGCATTTTGGCGGCTAGACAGTTCGACCGTTCGCTGGAAACCAGCATGTTGAAGCCGGAGCATGCGCTGGTCGTCTGCTCGGATGGCATTACCGAGGCCCAGGCGGACAATGGCCAGATGTTTGGCCTGGACGGCGTGATCAAGGCGGTGGAAGCCGGCTGGCCCGGACGGATCGGCAATACCGTATTGCAGGCGCTGCAGCGCCACCGCCAGAACGAAGCCATCTTGGACGACGCGTCCTTGCTGGTGGTGCATTCGCCATCGGTCCCAAACCAGCCTGAGGCCGATATCGGCTGCGCCGTGCCAAACCGCTCCCGCTGGCACGACGCCTGAGCGCCGCGCCGGTGTCGCGGCTGCCTAGCCCTCCACCTCTCTCACATAGCGCACCAGCGCCTGCAAGAGCTGGGAGAAACGATGCGCGGCCAGATTCCCGTCCGAGGGCGTGAGCCAGGTGCTGCTGATTTCCAGCTGAATGGCGGGCACGCCCAGCCGCGAAGCGAATTTGGCGATGGTCTGATGCTTGGACGCGGCGAAGTAGTTGTCGGAGACATTGAGCACGCCCTGCCCTCGCAAACGCTGCTCCAGCCGCTGTTGCAGCCAGGGCTTGCCCAGGAGCGAAGCCCCGTTCAAGGTGCCGAAGTCCACATCGTAAGGCCGGTAGGGATGGCTGCCGTGCAGGTCCAGCACCAGCAAGGGGCGTTGATCGGCGATCAAAGCCGCCAGCTTGCGTTTGAAGGCGTTGTCGTCTTCGTAATTGGGGTCGGACGGCGAGGCGCGGGTGGTGTAGATCGCGGTGGCGCCGGCCAGTTGGTGCAGCATCGCCGCCAAGGCCGCGGTGCCGCCGCCGTCGGAGAAACGGTATTGCCCGTCGCGGAACGGGCTGGTGGCGTGCGGCGCGGTAACGATGATGGGACGCTTGCCCTCCAATACGGTAAACCACGGCTCGCCGTTTTGCGGCGGCCTGTCCTTGGCGGCATCCGCCTCCTGCTGCAGCTTGATGGCCTCGACGATGTGGGCCGGTTCAATGACGGCACGTTCCGGCGGGGTCTTGCCGACGGCGGGCGCCGTCGATAAGGCCAGAATCAGAATCCCCGCTACCCATCCGCTTCTCATCGCCCTCCTCCTGATTCTTGCCCGATCATTGCTGGACCGGGCATGCGCGGCTTGGTTCTAAGAACCTGTTTGCGATCTGCTACGCGCCGGCGATACGGCGTTGAAAACAGCCATGCCGTTTTTCAGCCGTTTTCGCCTTGCCGCGACTTGCGCGAGACTTTGAACAGGTTCGGGCCAGTCCGGCAAGGCCGCGCTAACGCGCCGGCTTTCGCGCGGAGAGCAGCAGCAGGGCCGGACGGCGCGCGTGCGGCCGCAAACCGTCCCGATGCGCCAGGGTCTGCGGGTCCGGCGCGGGCTCGCCCAGGTGAAGCAGTTGGAAGCCGGCGTCCAGCAAGCCTTTCACATAGCTTTCCACCGTGCGGTGATGTTTGATCACGCCGTCGACGAACCAGCGGCTTGCGCGTGCATCTTGCTGAAAGTAGGCGTCCAGCGTCCAGTGCGATGGCTCGCCCGCCGCGTCCAGCGCCCAACCCTGAGGGCTGGCCGTGCAAATCGGGTGCTCCACCGTCAGCGCGAACACGCCGCCGGGCCGCAGCGCGGCGAACACGCGCGCCGCCGCCGCCGCGTAATCCTCCACATAGTGCAGGGCCAGCGAGGACACGGCCAGATCATAGGCGGCGGCCGGAGGCTGAAAATCCTCGATGCCCGCGCAGCGGTATTGAATGGCGGGATCCTGAGTGCGCGCTCGCGCCTGTTCCAGCATGCGCTCGGACAAATCCACCGCGGTGACGCTGGCCGCGCCCTCGCCGCGCGCCCAGCGGGCGAAATCGCCGAAACCGCACCCCAGGTCCAGGATGTCGATGCCGGCCAGCGGCGGCAGCGCGTCGCGCAAGGCGGGCTGCTCCAGCACGCCGTTCAGCCCGGTGTCGCTGTCGCGCAAGGCTTGGTATTGGGAGAAAAAGACTGGATGGTCGTAGATGTTTTGCTGCATGTGGAGGCTCCGTAAATACTTAAGGAAAGCGCCCCAGGGCGGCGCACGGCCATGCCGACGCGCAAAAGCGCGCCGGGCTCTCTGAGCCTGTTCAAAGTCTCGCGAGCAAGGGCGAGACAAGGCGAAAACGAGTGAAAAAGCGGAATGTACAAGTGGTACATGAGCATTTTGAGCTCGTTTTTAACGCCGTATCGCTGAAGCGCAGCAGACTTTGAACAGGTTCTCACGGCCTGGCGCGCGTCTTCTCTCATCCGGACTCTCACCGTCGGCTTCGGCCTCTCACCGAATCTGCTGACCCGCGCATCGTGGAAACGGCTGCGCGGCGCTCGCGGGCTCGTCGCCGGCATTCGCCGCGACATACCGCCGGTGGGGAATTTCACCCCGCCCTGAAGACCGGCACAGCATAAAGGCGGCGCGGAAGTTGGACAAGCCCCGCCCCATCGCGCATAGTCTGCGCATTCCAATTGCAATGGAGCGAAGCATGACCCCGAAGCTGCCGATCTGGCTGTTTTTTTGTTTGAGCGCCGGCGCGGCTGTCGCCGCGCCCACCCCGGCCGCCAAGAACGAGATCAACCATCTATTGGACTATCTGGCCCAATCCGGCTGCGAATTCAATCGCAACGGCAGTTGGTACGGCTCTAAAGAGGCCCGCGATCATCTAAACGACAAATACCAGTATCTGCTGAAAAAAGACTGGGTCAGCAACGCGGAAAGCTTCATCGAGCGCGCGGCCACCCAGAGCAGCATCAGCGGCAAGGCCTATCAGGTGCGTTGCGGCTCGGCGCAGCCGGTGGCCAGCGCCGGCTGGCTGAAAGCGGAGCTGGGCCGCTACCGCCAGCGCAAATAAGCCGTTCCGCCGGCGTCCGGCCGGCAATCCAGGCCTGCCGGACCGCCACGCAGCTGTTATAATCGCCGCTTTCCTGTAATCCAGTGTTCTTTTCCCGATGACTGCTGCCCAGCTGCTGGCCCAACTCAAGGCCGACCTCCCCTCCTGCCTGATCCGCGACCGCCACGCCTTGCGCCGCAAACTGAGCGACGCCGCCGAGCGGCTGAAGAAAAACCAGCCCGCGGACAGGCAGCTGGCCGATATCCAGACGCAGATCGAGCGCTCAGCCGCCAAGGTGGCCGCGCGCCGCGCCCATCTGCCCAAGCCCGATTTCGACGACGCCCTGCCGGTCAACCAGAAACTGGCCGACATCAAAGCCGCCATCGACGGCCATCAGGTGGTGATCATCTGCGGCGAAACCGGCTCCGGCAAAACCACCCAGCTGCCCAAGATCTGCCTGGAACTGGGCCGCGGCGTGCACGGCCTGATCGGCCACACCCAGCCGCGCCGGCTGGCCGCGCGCTCGGTGGCCAGCCGCATCGCCCAGGAGCTGAAATCCACGCTGGGCGAGCATGTCGGCTTCAAGGTGCGCTTCACCGACAAGCTGTCGGACAAGTCGGTGATCAAGCTGATGACCGACGGCATCATGCTGGCGGAAACCCAGACCGACCGTTATCTGGAAAACTACGACACCATCATCATCGACGAGGCGCATGAACGCAGCCTCAACATCGACTTCCTGCTGGGTTATCTGAAACAGCTGCTGCCGCGCCGGCCGGACCTGAAAGTGATCATCACCTCGGCCACCATCGACGCCGACCGCTTCTCCCGCCATTTCGACGGCGCGCCGGTGATCGAAGTCTCCGGCCGCACCTATCCGGTGGAAGTGCGCTACCGGCCGCTGGCGCAGCGCGATGAAGACGAGCGCGAAGTGGAGATGGAAGGCGCCATCGTCGACGCCGTCGACGAGCTGTCGCGCCAGGGTCCGGGCGATATGCTGGTCTTCCTGCCCGGCGAGCGCGAAATCCGCGAAACCGCGGAAAAACTGCGCAAATCCGGCATCCGCGGCTACGAAATCCTGCCCTTGTTCGCCCGCCTGTCCAACGAGGACCAGCAAAAGATCTTCAAGCCCTCCGGCGGCCGCCGCATCGTGCTGGCCACCAATGTGGCCGAAACCTCGCTGACGGTGCCGGGCATCAAATACGTGATCGACACCGGGCAGGCGCGCATCAACCGCTACAGCCCGCGCGCCAAGGTGGAACAGCTGCAAGTGGAGAAGATCTCCCAGGCGGCGGCGCGGCAGCGCGCCGGCCGTTGCGGCCGCGTCGAGGCCGGCATCTGCGTGCGCCTGTACGGCGAGGACGACTTCAATCAGCGTCCGGCCTTCACCGATCCGGAAATCGTCCGCTCCAACCTGGCCGCGGTCATCCTGCGCATGGCCGCGCTGCGGCTGGGCAAGGTGGACGCCTTCCCCTTCATCGAAGCGCCCAGCAGCCGGCTGATCGCCGACGGTTACCAGGTGCTGACCGAACTGGGCGCGGTGGACGACAAGGGCGAACTCACCGGCGTGGGCAAGGAGCTGGCGCGGATTCCGGTGGACCCGAAAGTGGGCCGCCTGCTGCTGGCCGGCCGCGACTTCGGCTGCGTACGCGAAGTGCTGATCATCGCCGCCGCCTTGAGCGTGCAAGACCCGCGCGAACGCCCGTTCGAGGCGCGCGAGGCGGCCGAACGCGCGCAGGCGCGCTTCAACGACGAGAAGTCCGACTTCCTGTCCTTCCTGCACCTGTGGGACTTCTTCTCCGACGCGCTCAAGCACAAGAAATCCAACCGTCTGCTGATCAACACCTGCCACGAGCACTTCCTGTCCCATCTGCGCTTGCGCGAATGGCGCGAACTGCACGCGCAGCTGGCGGACATCGCCGGCGAGCTGGGCCTGATCAAGCGCGAACAGGCGCACGCCGACGCCGAGCAGCCGGACGCGCAGATGACGCAGAAAAAGCGCCAGCAGCTGGACGCCGTCGCTTATGAAAACCTGCACAAGGCGCTGGTGACCGGCCTGATCGGCAATCTGGGCATGAAAAACCAGGAAGGCGACGATTACCAAGGCACCCGCGGCGTCAACTTCCACGTCTTCCCCGGCTCCGGCCTGAAAAAGGCCAAGCCCAAATGGCTGGTGGCGGCGGAACTGGTGGAAACCACCCGCCTCTACGCCCGCTGCGTGGCCAAGATCGAGCCGGAATGGGTGGAAAAGCTGGCGCCGCACCTGGTCAAATACCATTACTTCGACCCGCACTGGGAAAAGAGCCGCGGCGAAGTGGTGGCCAGCGAACGCGTCACCCTGTACGGCCTGACCCTGGTGCCGCGCCGGCCGGTCAGCTACGGCCGCATCGCGCCGGAAGAGGCGCGCGAGCTGTTCATCCGCGGCGCGCTGGTGAATATGGACTACGTCAGCAACGCGCCCTTCTTCCAGCGCAATCAGCAATTGATCCGCGAAGTGGAGCAACTGGAGCACAAGGCGCGGCGTCAGGACGTGCTGGTGGACGAAGAGGCGCTGTTCGCCTTCTACAGCGAACGGATTCCGGCCGAGGTGGTGGACGCCGCCAGCTTCGAGGCCTGGCGCAAGGAGGCGGAAAAGACCGAAGCCAAGCTCTTGCACCTGACGCGCGAAGAACTGATGCGCCACGCCGCGCAACATGTCACCGAAAACCAGTTCCCGGAATGGCTGGAGCTGGAAGACGGCCGCCTCAAGCTGCGCTACCGCTTCGAACCCAACCACCCGCTGGATGGCGTCACTCTGGATGTGCCGCTGGCCATCCTCAACCGCCTGCAGCCGGCCGCCTTCGAATGGCTGGTGCCCGGCATGGTGCGCGAGAAGCTGCAACAGCTGATCAAGGGCCTGCCCAAGCAGATCCGCCGCTGCTGCGTGCCGGTGCCGGACTTCGTCACCCGCTTCCTCAGCGTCAATCCGGATCAACAGCAGCCGATCGCGCCGCAGCTGGCGCGCTTCATCCTGCGCGAAACCGGCGGCGTCAAGGTGGACATCGACGATTTCCGCGCCCAGGAGCTGCCGGCCCATCTGCTGTTCAACTTCCGCGTCATCGACGACGGCAAGCAGGAAATCGGCCTGGGCCGCGACCTGCTGGCGCTGCAAAAGCAGTTCGGCCAGGCCGCCCAGCTGACCTTCCGCGACACCAGCGCGGAGTTCGAGCGCGACGAAGTCAGCAGCTGGGACTTCGGCGAACTGCCGGAAAGCATTCAGTTCGCCCGCGGCCGCCAGCAGCTGACCGGCTACCCGGCGCTGACGCTGGAGCAGGACAAGGTGGCGATCCGCCTGTTCGACACCCAGTTGATGGCCGAGCGCCATCACCGTCAGGGCGTGATCCGGCTGCTGCAGCTGCAGCTCAAGGAACAGATGAAGCAGCTGTCCAAGGGCCTGCCCGGCATGACCCAGCTGGGCTTGCAACTGCGCGCGGTGGCCAATGTCGACGAATTGCTGGCCGACGCCATCGCCTGCATCTGCGACCGCGCCTTCATCGGCGACGACGCGCTGCCGCGCAATGAGAAAGCCTTCAACGAGCAGAAAACCCGCGCCCGCACCCGGCTGCCGGCCGTCAACCAGGCGGTGACCCAGTACCTGGGCCAGGTGGCGTCCGAATACGGCCCGCTCAGCGTCAAGATGCAGAAGCACAAGCTGGGCTACGAGTTGCAGCAGCAATTGGCCAAGCTGGTTTACAAGGGCTTCCTGGCCGCCACGCCGTGGAGCCAGCTGCCTCACCTGCCGCGCTATATGCGCGCGATGGGCTTGCGCATGGACAAGCAGCCGGCCAACCCGCAGCGGGACGGCCAGCGCGGCGCGGAAATCCGCGACCTATGGCAGAAATGGGAAACCCGGGTGGCCGAGGACAATGAAGCCGAAGGCGCGTCCCAGGCGCTGCTGGATTTCCGCTGGCAGATCGAGGAACTGCGCGTCAGCCTGTTCGCCCAGGAGCTGAAAACGCCGTATCCGGTGTCCGCCAAGCGGCTGTTGAAGCTGTGGAGCGAGCTGCCGCGCTAATGCTCGCCAGACCTTGAACTGGCTCGCCCTGGCATGAGAAAACGGCGGCGTCTTTATCGACGCCGCCGTTTTTCTATGCGCGCTTCAATGCACCGGATGGGACAAGCCCGGCCTATCCCCCCTGGCCAGCAGGAACAAGCCCATCGCCAGCCCCACCAGGCAGAAAATCATCAGATAGCCGGCCAGCGCCAGCGAGCTGGCCTCCATCCACACCGACAGCAAGACCGGTGTGAAGCCGCCCACCACCGCGTAAGCCACATTGTAGGAAAACGACAAGCCGCTGAAGCGGATGGGCGCCGGGAAGGCGCGCACCATCAGAAAAGGCACCGCGCCGACAATGCCGGCGAAAAAGCCGGTCAGCGTGTACAGCGGGCGCAACCAGCTCACGTCATGCCCCATGGTCTGGTAAAAACACCAGCTGCTGACGCCCAGCAGCAGGCTGCCCGCGGTGAACACCGGCCCGCCGCCGAAGCGGTCCACCGCCAGGCCGGCGACGATGCAGCCCACGCTCAGCGCGATGATAGCCAGGCTGTTGGCGGACAAGGCCTCCACCGGCGGCACGCCGAACTGCTTTTGCAAAAAAGTGGGCGTCATCAGAATCACCACCACGATGGTGACCGACAGCATCGCGGTGGCCGCCATCGACACGGCCATGCCCAGACGATGGCCGCGCAAGGCCGCCTTCAGCGGCAGCTCGGCGGACAGCGCCTTGCGCGCCTGCATTTCGTTGAACACCGGCGTCTCATGCAGCCAGCGGCGCAGATACATCGCCACCAGGCCGAAGACGCCGCCGATCAAGAAGGGAATCCGCCAGGCGCCGTCCTCCAGCTGCTGCGGTGTGAAGAACAGATTCATCGCCATCGCGATCAGGGAGCCGAACAGAATGCCTATGGTCAGCCCCGAGGTGATGATGCCGCAAGCCAGGCCGGTGCGGCGCGGCGGCGCGTGCTCGGCGACAAACACCCAGGCGCCCGGCACCTCGCCGCCGATGGCCGCGCCCTGCAATACGCGCAGCAGGAGCAGCAAGATCGGCGCCCATATCCCTATGCTCTGGTAGGTGGGCAGCAGGCCCATCGCCAGCGTCGGCAAGGCCATCAGCACAATGCTGAGCGTGAACATGCGCTTGCGGCCGAACAAATCGCCGAAGTGAGCCATGACGATGCCGCCCAGCGGCCGCGCCAGGTAGCCGGCGGCGAAAATGCCGAACACCTGCAACTGGCGCAGCCAGCCCGGAATGTCGTGGGGGAAGAACAGCTTGCCCAAGACCAGGGCGAAGAACACGTAAATGATGAAATCGTAAAATTCCAGCGCGCCGCCCAGCGAAGCCAGGCCCAGCGTCTTGCAATCGTTCCGGTTCAGTTTGCGCGCGGGTGCCGCGGCGGCGCTCGCCGTTTGAGTCATATCAGGTCCTTTCCGCGACCAAGATGCACACGCCCTCCCCGCCGCGCGGCGCGAAGGGCTGGGCCATTATTTTTTGAAGGGATTGATCGTCGGCGCGTCTTCGTGCTGGACGATGCCGAAGCTGCTGCGGATCAGCGAATTGAGCACAGGCTGGCGATGGCGTATCCACAGCGAGGTGGGCACTGGCTGGCAGCCCATCCTCGCCTTGGGCTCCAGCGCGGTGCGGCCGAAGATCACCCGCCGTCCGCCGGCGGCCAAGGCCGACTCGATCGCCGTGTGCAGCAGGCGCAGGTAAAGCGGCAGCTCCTTGGCCGCGGCGCGGTCGAAGCCTATCTGCGCGGCGGTGACTTCCGCGCCGTCTTTCAAGACCAGCAGGAAGCCCAGCAGCGCGCCGCTCCGCCACAAGCCGCGCAGTTCCGCCCGCTCCGGCCCCAGCGCCGCCATCCGCCGCCAGTAGTCGGCGCTCACCGTCACCGGCCGCAGCGTGGCATTGTCTTGCACCGCCAGGTAAAGCGCTTGCATCCGCTCCGCCTGCGCGTCCACCTGTTCCGGCGTCATCACGCCGATCTCGCAGCCGGCGGCTTCTACGGGCTTGAAGATCTGCTGGCGGATGGCGCTGCGGTATTTGGAGGTCATGCCGGCCAGGTAGTCGTCGTAAACGCGCCAGTCCTCGGCCAGCGGCAACACCATATTGGGCTCCGTCTCCAGGGTGCTGTAGCTGAGCTTGCCCAGCGCCCGGCTGTCTTCCCGCGCCGTTTCGTCCATGTCCTTGACCAGCACGAAGTGGATCTGGCCGTTCAGCTTCTCCGCGCGGCGGATGCGGTAGAGAATCTCCGCCACCGCCTGCCAGCGGGTCTGCGGGTCCAGATCGGCGGCGAAGGCCGCGCCGTCCAGGCCGTAGCTGAGCATATTGCCGCAGACCAGCAGCCGTTGCCGCAGCTTGGGCTTGAGGTTTTGCGCCAGCGCCGCGCGCAGCGAGCCTTCCGGCCGCGGCCCGGGATGGGCGTGCAGGGTTTCCAGGCTGACTTCCAACAGCTGCATCGCCACCGCCGCCACCGGCTCGCCGTCGCGATAGGCCAGCGCGTAGCGCACTTCGAAATGGGCGAGCCCGGACCGCTCCAGCGCGCGCCAGTAATCGCGGGACATCAGCAGCCCGTGCCGGGCCGCCAGCTGATCCCAGTGTTGTCCGTTCAAAAAGTCTATGCGCTCGGAGAAGGCGAAATTCAGCGCGCTGGCCTGCCGCAAGCGGCGGCGCAGCTTCCAGCCGTCGCCCAATTGGCGGGCCAGTTGTTTGATTTTCTTGCTCATGGCTTGGGGCGTAGAAGGCTGGTTCTATGATTGACAATCATTCCAGTGTGCCGCAATGCCAAACGGGCAACAAGCTCCCTCAAGGCGCGCCGTCGGTCAGCAAGCGCCGGTAACGCTCCGGGGAATAGCCCAACTGCTTGTTGAACATGGCGATAAAGGCGGAAGCGGTGCCGTAGCCCAGATCGGCGGCGATGTCCTGCACCGGCCGCCCCTCGCGCAGCCAGGCCAGGGCCCGCAGCAGTCGCATCCGGTTGCGCCACTGGACAAAGCTCATGCCCAGCTCGCGTTGAAAATGGCGCGCCAGCGTGCGCTCGGTGCCGTGCACGCGCCGCGCCCACTGCGCCAGCGTGGCCGCGTCGGCCGGATTGTCGCGGATGGCGGCCAGAATGGGCGCCAGCTGACGATGCCGGCTATCCGGCAGATAGCTGTCCTGGTGGCCGGCCTGGGCCAGCCGCGCCAGCAGCAGCTCGGCCTGACGCCGGTCCCACGGGTCCCGGATCGCGGTGACGCCGCGCTGGCAGAAGTCATCCAGCAGCGCGCGCAGCAAGGGCGTTTGCGGAATCAGGCAGGGGTGGGCGGGCAGCCCGGCGGCTTCCTCCGCGCCGACGTAGACCGAGGTGTAGCGCATCGCCTGGCGCACCGAGGCGGAATGACGCACCCCGGCCGGCACCCAGATCAGAAACTCCGCCGGCGCCGCCAGCGCGCGTTCGACCTGACCGGCTTCGATCAGGCTCAACTCGATCACCCCCAGGCTGATGCAGTTCAACTGCCCCCAAGGGTGGCTGTGCGGCGAGAACTCGGTCTGCGGCGTCAGCTGGTCGTAGCGCAGATGGATGGGCGCCGGCGCCGGCAAGCCCTGGTCCAGTTCGGAATAGTCCAATTTGTCGGTTTCCCGCTATCGTCTTGTCTGGTTTGCGTTATATACATTGAATCAGACAGCGCTACACTGCGCACTGTCAATGCTTTTCTGTGCTCTCGCCCGCCCGATCGGACGAAAGCCGCATCCGGAGCCATCCCATGTATTCATTGTTTCCCATGCTGGCCGTGCTGATCTGGTCCGCCAACACCGTGGTGTCCAAGGCCGCGGCCCAGGCGCTGGACCCCGCCGCCATCTCCTTCTACCGCTGGTTGCTGGCCGCGCTGATTCTCACCCCCTTGAGCCTGCGGCCGGCGCTGCGCCAATGGCGCGCCATCCGTCCCTGGCTGGGCCGCTTCGCCGTGTTGGCCGCGCTCGGCATGGTGATGTACCAATGCCTGGCTTATTACGCCGCGCACAGCACCAGCGCCACCAATATGGGCGTGATCTGCGCCTTGATTCCCTTGCTGGGGCTGGCGCTGAACGCCGTCGCCTTCCGCCAGCCGGTGGGCGCTCACGCGCTGTTCGGCGTGGCTGTGTCCTTGCTGGGCGTGCTCTATCTGCTGGGCCAGGGGCGGCCGCTGGATCTGCTCAGCGGCGGCGTCAACCGCGGCGACGCGCTGATGCTGGTGGGTTCGCTCTCCTACGCGCTGTACGGCATTCTGCTGCGCCGCTGGGCGCCGCCCTTCGGCAGCTGGACCAATCTTTACATCCAGGTGCTGCTGGCGGTGTTGATGCTGGTGCCGGTGGCGCTGAGCGCGGACAGCCTGGCGGTGCCGCCGCAAGGCGTGGGCCTGGTCGCCTTCGCCGGCATCGCCTCCTCGGTGCTGGCGCCCTATCTGTGGATGCGCGGCATTCAGGGCCTGGGCAGCGAGCGCACCGCCATCTTCATGAATTTGCTGCCCTTGTTCACCGCCGTGATCGCCAGCGCGCTGCTGGGCGAAACCATTCACGATTACCACTGGCTGGGCGGCGGCCTGATCTTGCTCGGCGTCAGCCTGAGCCAGGGCGGCTGGGCCAAGCTGCGCGGTCTCGTCCGTTCGACGGCCTGAGCTTCGCTTTTCCCGCCGCCCCCGGGCTCCACGGCCGGCGCGGCGGGATTGCCGCGGCCCCGCTTATCGCCTAAGCTCTGTAACAAAACCGCAGCCGGCGCGGGCCGGCCATGACAACCTCTTTACCGTGGAATCCAAACCCATGTGCCAGTTATTGGGCATGAATTGCAATACCCCAACCGATATCCTGTTCTCCTTTGAAGGCTTTCACCGCCGCGGCGGCCAGACCGACCACCACGCCGACGGCTGGGGCATCGCCTTTTTCGAGAGCAAGGGCTGCCGCATCTTCCTGGACGACAAACCGTCGGTGGAATCGCCGGTGGCCAATCTGGTGCGCAACTATCCGATCAAATCGGAAAACGTGATCGCCCACATCCGCAAGGCCACCCAGGGCGAAGTCAATCTGGCCAACACCCACCCCTTCATGCGCGAGATGTGGGGCCGTTACTGGATCTTCGCCCACAACGGCAACCTGGAAAACTTCCAGCCCGAGGCCGGCTGCCATTACAACCCGGTGGGCAGCACCGACTCCGAGCGGGCCTTCTGCCACCTGATGGAACGGCTGCGCGCCAAATGGTGCCAGCAACCTCAGCTGGACGATTTGTTCGCCGAAGTGGCGCAGCTGGCGGCGGAGATCTCCAGCCACGGCGTGTTCAACTTCATGCTGAGCAACGGCGAGGCGCTGTTCGCCCACTGCTCCACCCATCTGCACTACATCATCCGCCAGGCGCCGTTCAACACCGCTCACCTGGTGGACGACGACGTCAGCGTGGATTTCGCCTCGGTCACCACCCCGCATGACCGCGTGGCGGTGATCGCCACCCAGCCGCTGACGGACAACGAAAGCTGGACGCCGCTCGTCCCCGGCGAGCTGCTGCTGTTCCGCGACGGCTCTCCGCTGCTGCAACACCTGCCGGGCTGAGCGCCCGCCGACAAGCCCTTGCCGCCGGTGTTATGCTGGCGGCAATGTCTTGTTCCGCGAGGCCCGCCATGCAGCGATTCGACTTCAGCCACGCCCCATTCGACGCCCTGAGCCCGGACGAACGCCTGAGGCTGGAGGCTTGCGCCGACATCCTGTTCTACGCCGACGAGCAAACCGTGCTGGCACCGGACGCGCCGGTCACCGCCCTGTACGTGGTGATCAAAGGCGTGGTCAGGGAAATGGCCGGCGACGAGGTCGTCGCGCTGTACCGGGCGCAGGATGGCTTCGACGCCCGCGCCACCGCCGCCGGCCAGACCCGCCACCGCTTCATCGTCCAGGAGGAAGCGCTGCTCTACAGCCTGCCGCGCGCCGAAGTGCTGGCGCTGACCGAGAGCAACCCGCGCTTCGGCGCCTACTTTTACGCCAGCGTGTCGGAAAAGCTGGGCCGGCTGGCGCAAGGCGCCGGCCAGCGAGAACTGCAAACCCTGCTGGCGGCCACCGTGCGCGACGCCGGCGGACGCCAGCCGGTGTTCGTGGACGCCGGCGCCAGCCTGCGCGACGCGGCGGCGGCGATGAAGGAACACAAATCCAAGTCCGTGCTGCTGCGCGGCGCCGGGCGGCTGGGCATCCTCACCACCACGGACTTTCGCGACATCGTGCTGAACGGCGTGCCTTCGGACGCGCCGGCGGCGGAATACTGCCAGTACGAGCTGCTGACCATAGACATAGACGACTTCCTGTTCAACGCCCTATTGCTGATGACGCGGCGCAATTTGCGGCGCCTGGTGGTGACCGAGCGCGGCGAGCCGGTGACCATGCTGGCCCAGGTGGACGTGCTGTCCTACTTTTCCAATCACTCCCACTTGATCGCGCAGCGGCTGGAGCGCGCGGCCACGCTGGACGAACTGACGGAAGTGGCGGAGCAGATCCCGCGGCTGGTGCGCATTCTGTCCGGCCACGGCGTCAAGGCGCTGCAACTGGGCCGGCTGGTGCAAAGCCTCAACACCCGCCTGTTCGCCCGCGCCTGGCGGCTGATCGCGCCGCCGGAGCTGGCGGCCAACAGCTGCCTGCTGGTGCTGGGTTCGGAAGGCCGCGGCGAACAGATACTCAAAACCGACCAGGACAACGCGCTGCTGCTGCGCGACGGCGCGCCCTGGCCGCAACTGGAAGCCAGCTGCCAGGCCTTTTCCGCCGCGCTGTCCCGCTTCGGCTATCCGCCCTGTCCCGGCAACATCATGCTCAGCCACCCGGATTGGCGCTTCAGCGGCGCCGAGCTGCGCGACCGCCTGCACCGCTGGGTGCACAGCCCGGACGGAGACGCCTTGATGCGGCTGGCCATCTTCGTGGACGCGGAAGCCGTCTGCGGCGACGCCGCGCTGCTGGAAGACGCGCAAAACTATCTGCGCGCCACCTTGCGCGACGACGCCGGCTTCTTCTCCCGCTTCGCTCGCGCCATCGAACAATTCGACACCCCCTTGGGCCTGTTCTCCCATCTGCAAACCCGCGAACGCGACGGCCGCGCGGCGCTGGACCTGAAAAAAGGCGGCATCTTTCCGCTGGTGCACGGCATCCGCGCGTTGGCGCTGGAGTACGGGGTGAGCGAGAACAATTCACAGCAAAGACTGCAGGCGCTGGCGGCCCAGGGCCGGCTGGAGCGAGGCCTGGCCGAGGACGCGGGCGAGGCGCTGTCCTATCTGATGCAACTGAGACTGGAACAAGGGCTGGAACGGATGAGCGCCGGCAAGGCGGCCGACAATCTGCTGGAGCCTGACAAATTGTCCTCGCTGGAACGGGACCTACTCAAAGACGCGCTGGGCGTGGTCAAACGATTCAAGACGCAGTTGCGCCACCATTACCGGCTGGGCAGTTTCTGATGCTGTCCGCCCTGCTGCGCCAATGGCAACGCCGCCGGCTGCGCGACCCGGCCTACGCCGGCATGTATAGCGAACACCCGGACGAACTGGTCAGCCTGGACTGCGAAACCACCAGCCTGAATCCGGCGGAAGCCGAGCTGCTGTCCATCGGCGCGGTCAAGCTGCGCGGCAACCGCATCCTCGCCAGCGAGGCGCTCTATCTCTTGGTGCGGCCGGAGCGCGCGCCGCAGGCGGACAATGTGCGCATTCACGGCCTGCGGCCCATCGACGTCAGCCAGGGCCTGGCGGCCCGGGACGCCGTGCGTCTGCTGCTGGACTTCATCGGCGGCCGGCCGCTGCTCGGCTATTACCTGGAATACGACCTGGCCGTGCTCAACCGCTACGTCCGTCCCTGGCTGGGCGTGCCGCTGCCTCAGCGGCGCATCGAGATTTCCGGCCGCTATTACGACTACAAGCTGAGACAGAACCCGGACGCCCACATCGATTTGCGGCTGGCCAGCATCTGCCGGGATCTGGACATGCCCGCCCCGCCGCGCCACGACGCGCTCAACGACGCCATCAACGCGGCCATGCTCTATCTGGCGCTGAAACAGCGCGGCTACGGCTGATGCCTTGCCTTCAACTCTGCGCGCCACGCTTCACGACGCGCGGAGGACTGAATCGTTTCCCAACCCGCCATCGCCAGATCCGGCCCGTCAAGACGGGCCGGCGGCGATGGCGCCGCCGCCTTTGAACGACACGGCCAATAGGACAGGTGACACGCCCGAACCGACGCATCGCATTCTACAATGCCCTGCTGCGCGCCCAAGCTTGCGCGGCAAGCGGTCTATCCACAACAGGAGAAACACCATGCGTTACGCTCACCCCGGCACGCCCGGCGCGTTGATCGCCTTCAAGCCCCGCTACGGCAACTATATCGGCGGCGAGTTCACGCCCCCGGTCAACGGCCAGCATTTCACCACCACCTCGCCGGTGAACGGCCAGCCCATCGCCGAATTTCCGCGCTCCGACGCCGCCGACATCGACAAAGCGCTGGACGCCGCCCATGCGGCCGCCGACGCCTGGGGCCAGACCTCGGCGCAACAACGTTCCTATCTGCTGCTGCAGATCGCCGACCGCATCGAAGCCAATCTGGAGGTGCTGGCCGTCACCGAAACCTGGGACAACGGCAAGCCGGTGCGCGAGACGCTGAACGCCGACATCCCGCTGGCGGCCGACCATTTCCGCTATTTCGCCGGCTGCATCCGCGCCCAGGAAGGCACGGCGGCGGAAATCGATCACAACACCATGGCCTATCACATCCACGAGCCGCTGGGCGTGGTGGGCCAGATCATCCCGTGGAACTTTCCCATCCTGATGGCGGCGTGGAAGCTGGCGCCGGCGCTGGCCGCCGGCAACTGCGTGGTGCTGAAACCGGCGGAACAAACGCCGCTGGGCATTTCCGTGCTGATGGAAGTGATAGGCGATCTGCTGCCGCCGGGCGTGATCAACGTGGTCCACGGCTTCGGCAAGGAGGCCGGTCAGGCGCTGGCCACCAGCAAGCGCATCGCCAAGATCGCCTTCACCGGCTCCACCCCGGTGGGCCGTCACATCCTGCAATGCGCGGCGGAGAACATCATCCCGTCCACCGTGGAGCTGGGCGGCAAATCGCCCAATATCTTCTTTGAAGACATCATGCAGGCGGAACCGTCCTTCATCGAGAAGGCCGCCGAAGGCCTGGTGCTCGCCTTCTTCAATCAGGGCGAAGTCTGCACCTGCCCGTCCCGCGCCTTGGTGCAGGAATCCATCTATCCGGCCTTCATGGCCGAGGTGCTGAAGAAGGTGAAGGCGATCAAGCGCGGCGATCCGCTGGACACCGACACCATGGTGGGCGCCCAGGCCTCGCAGCAGCAGTTCGACAAAATCCTGTCCTATCTGGACATCGCGCGCCAGGAAGGCGCCGAGGTGCTGAGCGGCGGCAAGCTGGAACCGCTGGAGGGCGGCCTGGCGCAGGGTTATTACATCCAGCCCACCTTGTTGAAGGGCAATAACAAGATGCGGGTGTTCCAGGAGGAGATCTTCGGGCCGGTGGTCAGCATCGCCACCTTCAAGGACGAGGCCGAAGCCGTCGCCATCGCCAACGACACCGAGTTCGGCCTGGGCGCCGGGGTGTGGACCCGCGACATCAACCGCGCTTACCGCGTCGGCCGCGCGATCAAGGCCGGCCGGGTGTGGACCAACTGCTACCATCTCTACCCGGCGCACGCGGCCTTCGGCGGTTACAAGAAGTCCGGCATCGGCCGCGAAACCCACAAGCGCGCGCTGGATCACTATCAGCAGACCAAGAATCTGTTGGTGAGCTTTGACGGCAAGCCGCTGGGCTTCTTCTAGAAAGCTGTACACGGCTCGCGAGCTCGTGAACAGGCTCTAAGCGCCCCACTCCGCAGATCGTGAGCTGTTTCTAAACCCCAAAGCGCCGCGATGCGACAATCATCGCGGCGCTTCAGCTGCGCTTAAGCATTGTTTTCTAGCATGGCTTCTCCAGGACAAACCAGCATGTCAAACCGGAGAAAGTCCCATGCGCAGCCCTGATCCACTCGAAGCCTCCCCCGCCTTTTACCCCATTTGCGCCAAAGCGCTGCACGCGCCCGCCGTCTGCCGGGCCCATTTGACCGCCCGCGCTCCCCGCCTGTTTCTCCGCGAATGGATAAACCGGCCCGGCCGGGTGGGCGCGGTCTGGCCCAGTTCCAAGCGCCTGGCGCAGTGCATGGCCGCCCAGACGCCGATGTCCGGCACCGGTTTGGTGATCGAGCTGGGCGGCGGCACCGGCGCCATTACCCAAGCCTTGCTGGCGCAAGGACTGGGCCGCGAGCGCTTGCGGGTGGTCGAACGCTCTCCGGCCTTTGCCCGGCATCTGCGGCAGCGTTTTCCCTCGGTCCAGGTGATACAGGGCGACGCCGCGCGGCTGGCGGCCTTATTGCCGGAGCACGCGGCGATAGACGCCGTCGTCTCCAGCCTGCCGCTGCGCTCCCTGCCGCGGGCGGAAGCCTTGGCCATCGTCGAACAATGGCGTCGCGTATTGCCGGCCGGCGGCGCGCTGCTGCAATTCAGCTACGCCTTGCAGGCGTCGGCGGACTGGCTGGGCACGGGCTTTGCGCTGCGCGACAGCCAACTGATCTGGCGCAATCTGCCGCCGGCCAGGGTAATGCGGTTCGAGCGCCTGGACACGCCGGGCCATTAAAAAAGCGGCGCCGTCGGCGCCGCCCGTTTTAAACCGGCAAGACCGGCCGGCTCAGGACGTGGCCCACTGCTCGCCCTGCGCCGCGCCGCCCATCGCCGGATCGCTATAACCGTCGCGGCCGGTTTCCACCCGGCCGGCGAAACGGCGGCTGAAGCCGGGGAACACCGGCGCGCTGACGCTGACGTCGTACCAGCCGTGACTGTCTTTCAACGGCCAGTTCAATACCGCCTCGCCCTGCGGCCCCACGGTGACGCGCTGCGGGTCGGTCTTGGCATAGGCGTTGGCGCGCACCAGGAACTCGCAGTTTTCGCGGCCGCTATTGTGCAGCTTCAGATAAACGTCGCCGGCGGCCGGATCGTAACAGACCTGAATCTCCGGCTGCGCCTTGCTCACGCGGCCCAGTTGGCCGGCGTCGCCGCTGAAGTGGCGATGAAAGCCGTTGGGGCCCAGCACCCACAAATCGTAAAGATTGGCGTCGTAATTGACTCGCCACAGCCCGGACAGCTGCTTGCCGGCCTCCACCGCGTAGCGGCGCGGCGGCGCGTCCAGATGGCGACGGTCATACACGTGGAACACCGCCGCCGCCTTGCCGCTGTTGGCGAAGATCAATTCCACGGCGCCGGCGTTGCCGTCCACCCGCGCGCTGGCGTGCAGCTCGTAAGGCAAGGCGCGCGAGCGGCGCAGGCCGACGGCCTGGACCGGCAGTTCCGGCAAGGCCGGCGCGTTGGGCTTGGTGCGGCCGGGCAAGGCGCGCGCCCGCGCCGCCAACGCGGCGGTGGCCGGCAGCTTGGGCAGCTCGGCGTTGGGATTGACGAAGTCGAAACAGGACAGCAGATCGCCGCACACCGCGCGCCGCCAGGCGGTGATATTGGGCTCCTTGACGCCGAAACGCTGTTCGATGAAGCGGATCACCGAGGTGTGGTCGAACACCTGGGAGTTGACCCAGCCGCCGCGGCTCCACGGCGAGATCACGTACATCGGCACCCGCGGCCCCGGCCCGTAAGGCACGTGGATCAGGTCGGCGCGCTCATTGCCGGTTTCGCTGCTGCGCAGATGATGATATTCGCCATCGGTGGCCACGGTGGAAGCGCCGGCCAGCACCGCTTTGGCCGGGTCCGCGTCCCAGCTCAGATAACTGGGCGCGGCCGGCGGCGGCAGATGGTCGAAAAAGCCGTCGTTTTCGTCGAAATTGACCAGGAAAACCGTCTTGCTCCACACCTCGGGATTGGCGGTCAGCGCGTCCAGCACGCGGGCGGTGTAATCGGCGCCCTGCGCCGGGCTGGACGGGCCGGGATGCTCGGAACCGTCGGCGGTGGCGACGATGTAGCTGACCTGGGGTAGCCGGTTGGCCAACACGTCCTGACGCAGATCGTCCAGCGTCCAGGTGGACAAGCCCTTGCTCTTGAGCGCGGGCTTGGCGCCGGCCTCGCCGAAGTAGGCGGCGCGGAAGCTGCGGAAGCCGGCCACCGGGTTGTCGGTGAAGTTGTCGGCCATGTCCTGATAAATCTTCCAGCTCACGCCGGCCGCTTCCAGCCGCTCGGCGTAGGTGCTGAAGGTGTAGCCGCCCTTGGGGTTGTAATCGACGGAGTCGTAGGCGTTGGCGATCACCGGGCCCTTGCCCTTCTGCAAGGGATCGTTGCCGCCGCACCACAGGAAGACGCGATTGGGGTTGGTGCCGCCCTGAAACGCGCAGTGATAGGCGTCGCACAGGGTGAAGGCGTTGGCCAGCGCGTACTGGAACGGCAGGTCCGTCTCCTTGAAGTAGCCCATGGCGTGGTTCTGCTTATAGGTGGGCCAGGCGTTCATCACGCCCTTGCCCCAGGCGTATTGCGCGTCCGACCACACATGCGGCGTGCCTTCCACCCGCATATAGGCGAAAGTCTGGGCGGTGTTGAGGTGGAACGGCGCCACCACTCGCGGCGGCGTGGCGCTGTTCCCCTGATTGGTCTGATACCAGACGGTCTTGCGCTTGAGCAAGGCGCTGTCGGCCAGCGGCAGCGGGAAGCGGTCGCCAAAGCCGCGCACCCCGGCCAGGCTGCCGAAGTAATGGTCGAAGGCGCGGTTTTCCTGGGTCAGGATCACGATGTGCTCGACATCCTGAAGGGTGCCGGTGCGGTTGTTCGCGGGAATGGCCAGCGCGCGCTGGATGGAGGCCGGCAGCAGGGACAAGGTCAAGGAACTGGCGGCCAGCGCGCTGCCGCGCTTGATGAACTGGCGGCGGGAAGCGGAAACGGGAGTGTCGGTCATGGCGGGCTATCCGGGTTCAGGGCGCGCAGCGCAGCGTGGCCGGCGGCTTGGTTTGATTGGAATTGCCGTTGCCCGGTTGGCCGGCTTGGTCCTGATTGTCGCCCAGGCAGCCGGCGAGCGCGGCCGCCAGCAGACAGGCGGCCAGCCGGCGCGCCCAAAGGGCGGAGCTGGGCGAAAGAGTGGTGAGCGTCATCGGGATGCAATCGTCTTGTGGCGGCGCGGCGCGCCGCAGTGAAAAACCAAGGGCCCGGGGGCGGAATCCCAGGCCCTTGCCCAGCCCGGCGATGAGGCCGGGCGGGAAAACGATAGCGAGAACGCGTTACCTAATGATGTCGGTTTTGTGAATTAGCCAAAAAATGCTTTTGTCAATGCGTTGGCGCGCTCAAGGCTGGGGCGGCTCCAGCGGCGCGGCGGCCTCCTCGCTCCGCGCGGAGAAACGATACCAATCCAGCCGCCGGGTCAGCGTCATGATGGCGGTCAGCGCGGCGAAGAGCAGCAGGCTGCCCAGCAGCAAAGCGTTGTCTTCGGACTGCAAGAGGCCGTACAGCACCGCGTACAACAGGCTGATCAGTCCGGCGAAACCCAGGCCTCGTTTCCAGCCGCCCAGGATGTGGCTGACGTAGAAGCCTATCTGTCCGACGCAGGCCGTCGCCGCCAGCAGATAGGCCGGCCCGAAGCCCAGGTGTTCGGACAAGGCCAGCAGAATCAGGAAGAACATCACCAGCGCCATGCCCACCAGCACGTACTGGATGGGATGCACGCGCAGGCTGCGCAGCGTTTCCAGCAGGAAGAAGGACAAGAAGGTCAGACCGATGAACAGCACCGCGTATTTGACCGAGCGTTCGTTCTGCTGGTACTGGTCCACCGGCTGCACCAGGCCGGTGCTGAAGGACGGCAAGGCGCTCAGGCCGGATTTGCCGTCGCTGAAGGCGGCCTGCTGGAAACGGTCGTTCAGATTATTGGCGAACCAGCTGCTCTCCCATTGCGCCTTGAAGCCCTTGGCGTCCACGCTGCGTTGCACCGGCAGGAAGTTGCCGATGAAGCTGGGGTGCGGCCAGTTGGACGTCAGGCTCAGCGTGCTGCTCTCGCCCACCGGCACATAGCTGATGCTGCGCGTGCCCTGCAAATTGAGCTGGAAGGCGAACGGCAGCGTCTGCGGCTTGGCGAAGTCCAGCAACTGCGGCAGCGGCGCGTGTATGCCCTCGCTCATCCGCGGCAGGCCGGCGCCGGCCGCGAACGGATGCGGCTTGCCGCCGGCGCTCAGCTGCGGCACTTTGCCGATGCCGCGCGGATCGCTGATGCCCACCGCCAGATAGGGGGTTTTCAGCTGAATCGAGGGCTTGAGCAGCTCAGGCTGCGGCGGGATCTCGAAATGGCCGCTGAAACCGGCCTCGCTGCCGAAGATCAGCGCCTGATAAATGCCCAGCGAACGCGGGCTGACCTTGAGCTTGCCGTCCACCGCCAGCTGGCGCGGCAGCACATAGCGTTCCAGTTCGTGCTTGACGCTTTGCGTCTTGCCGTTCTGTTTTTCCTCCACGGTTTCCACATAGGGGATCACCAGCACCGGGCCGATCACGGTTTGCTCGCCGCTGGTGCTGGCCACCACTTTTTCCACCGCCTCTTCCTGGTAGTGCTTGCGCTCGGAAATCAGATTGCTGATCGCGCTCACCGGCACCAGCAGCGCCAAGGACAGCGCCAGCAGAATCAGTATCTTGGTCAATAAGGGGTTTTTCTTCATCGCTTGTCTCCTGGTTGCATGACGGGAGACAGCCTAAATCCAGGCGATGAAGCGGGAATGAGCCCGTGTGAAGTCTCGGTGAAGTTGGCCGAAGCCGCTCGCTATCGAAGCGGGCTCAGCCCGCCGGCAGCCACAGCCGCGCCTCGGCGCCGCCGTCGGCGTGGTTGGCCAGTTCGGCGCGGCCGCCGTGCAGCTGGGCCACTTCGCGCACCAGGCTCAGGCCCAGGCCGGTGCTCTTGCCGCTGTCCGGCCGCGGCAGCGAATAAAAGCGCTCGAACACCCGTTCCAGCGCGTAATCCGGCACGCCCGGCCCGTGGTCGCGCACGCGGAGCAGATAGCCGCCCTCTTCCGGCGCGCCGCTCAATTCGATGACGCCGCCCGGCGGGCTGAACTCCAGCGCGTTGTCCAATAGATTGGACAGCGCCTGCGCCAGCAGCAGGCGGTCCGCGTTCAGCCGGGCCGGCGTCAGCCGGCAAACCAAGCTCACGTCGCGCCCGGCGGCGGCCAGCGCCTTGCCGTCCACGGTTTCCGCGATCAAGGCCGGCCAGTCCATCGGCTGGGCGTCCGGCCGCAGCCGCGACTCCACCCGCGCCTGCCACAGCAGCCTTTCGATCAACTGCTGCATGCGCAGGCTCTGCGCCAGGATGTTGTCGACGAAGCGGCGGCGCGTGTCCGGCGGCGGGTCTTCCCGCAGCAGTTCGCCGGCGCCCCGTATCGCCGCCAGCGGGCTTTTCAATTCATGGCTCAGCGTGTGCACATAGCCTTCCACATAGGCCTTGCCCTCCAGCTTGCGCCGCATCGCCTCCACCGCCAGGCCCAGGCTGTCCAGTTCCGGGCTGCCCAGCCGCGGCACATTGGCCGGCTGGCCGGCCGCCACCGCCTCGGCGTAGCCCACCAGCCGGCGGATGGAGCGGTTGATCCACCACACCATCACCGCGCCTATCAGCAAGGCCGCGCCCAGCAGCGCGCCGCCGGCCAGCATGATCTTGCGCTCGCTGCGGCGGATCACCGGCTCCATCGTCACATTGGGCTTGGACACGGTCAGCGAGCCGACGATGCGACCGTCCAGCCGCACCGGGGCGGCCACGTGCATCACGCTGCTGTTTTCGTCGTCCGGCCTGCTGCGGGTGCTGCGCGCGCCGTATTCGCCGCGCAGCGTGCGGTAGACGTCGTTCCAGCGCGAGTAGTCCCGCCCCAGATCGCGGCCGCTGGAGTCGAAAATCACCACGCCGCGCGCGTCGGTGACGTAGACGCGGAACTCCATATTGTTTTTGACGATGCCGGAAATATTGGCGGCGATGGGCGGCCGCGCCTTATCGAGGAAGGCGCGGGCCAGCCGTCCCTTGGCGATGTCGCCGTCGGCTAGGTCGGCGGCGGCGATGCCGGCCAGCACATTGGCGCTGTCCACCAGCGTGCCCTCGGTGGCGCGCCGCACGCCCGGCTTCACTTCCTGGGTGAAAATGGCCAGCACGAACCAGCCGGCCACCGCCACGATCAGGAAATAGCCGAGGAACAGCCGCAGGCCGAAGCGCATCTCACTCGCCCA
This sequence comes from Chromobacterium sp. HL1, assembly GCF_057418835.1. NCBI lineage: Bacteria > Pseudomonadati > Pseudomonadota > Betaproteobacteria > Neisseriales > Chromobacteriaceae > Chromobacterium > Chromobacterium sp. HL1. The sequence continues at coordinate 2,230,439 of NZ_CP162399.1, read as the reverse complement.
GGCTGTAACCCAGGCCGCGGTGGGTCTGGATGGGCTGGGCGTCGGGGTCGATGTCGCGCAGCTTGGCGCGCAGGGTCTTGACGTGGGTGTCCACGGTGCGGTCGAAGCTGTCCTCGGCGTCGCGCCACACCCTCTCCATCAGCTGCTGGCGCGAAAACACCCGGCCCGGCTCCGCCAGCAGGGTTTTCAGCAGCAGGTATTCGTAGCGGGTCAGGTTCAGCTTGCGGCCGGCGAAATGGACGCAGGCGCGCGCCTCGTCCAGTTCGAAACCGGCGGGTGCCGGCGCGGCGGCCGGCGCCTGGCCCTTGGCGTAGCGCCGCAGGATGGTGCGCGCGCGGGCGCTGACCTCGCGCGGCGAAAACGGCTTGGCCACATAGTCGTCGGCGCCGATCTCCAGGCCGATGATGCGGTCCATTTCCTCGCTGCGGGCGGTCAGGAACATCAGCGGCACATCGGCGCGCTCGCGCAAGCGGCGGCATAGATCGAAGCCGTTGATGTCCGGCAGGCCCACGTCCAGGATGCACAGCGCCGGGACAGCCCGCTCCAGCCGCTCCAGCAGCGGCAGGCCGCGCTCGAACCACTCGACGTCGAAGCCGTCCGTCTCCAGCGTGTAAATCAGGGTGTCGGCGATGCCGGCCTCGTCCTCGGCCAGCCAGATCAGCGGCTTCATGGCCGCGCCGTCGCCGGCGCCAGCCTGTGCGGCAACAGCCGCAGCGCCTCGGCGTTGGACGGCGAAAACACCTTGTCGGCGGCCGCGTCCCACGGCAGCCAGAGCTGGGCCAGATGCTCGCGCGGGGCCAGCGTCACCGTCTGCGGCCGCTCCAGGCACAGGCCGAACACATGCTCGTCGTTGTGGGTGACGCCGTCCGGATAACGGTGGCGCCAGTGCGGATAGATTTCGTAGCGGTTGACCAGGCCCCAGTCGCTGAGCCGGGCGTCGTCGCGCGCCAGGATCAGGCCGGTCTCCTCGGCCAGTTCGCGCAGCGCGGTGTCGCGCAAGGCTTCCTCGCCTTCGCGGCTGCCGGTCACGGATTGCCAGTAGCCGGGCTTGTCGGCGCGTTCGATCAACAGCGCCTGGCCGTCCGCGGTGTGAATCACCACCAGCACCGACACCGGTTGTTTGTCGCCCATCAGCGCTTGCCCCCGTTGGCCGGGCTCTGGCTGGCCAGCAGGCCGGCCAGCTCCACCGCGGATTTGACGCCCATCTTGTCGAACACGCGGGCGCGGTGCACTTCCACCGTTTTCATGCTGATGGTCAGTTCCTCGGCGATCTGCTTGTTGAGCTTGCCGGTGAGGATCAGCTGCATCACTTCGCGTTCGCGGTCCGTCAACAAGGACAGCGCGGCGGACACCTTGCTGCGGCGGCCGTGCAGCAGGCGGTTCTGCTCGTCGCGCAGCACCGCGGCCTCGGCGCGCTCCAGCAAGCGCTCGTCGTCGAAAGGCTTTTCCATGAAATCCAGCGCGCCCAGCTTCAGCGCCGCCACCGCGTGCGGCACGTCGCCGTGGGCGGTGAGCATGATCACCGGCGGACAGTAAGGCCAGCCGGCCAGTTTTTCCAGCAGCATGATGCCGCTCATGCCGGACAAGCGCAGGTCCAGGATGATGCCGTTGAAGTCGCCGCCGTCCGGGCAGGCCAGAAACTCCTCCGCGCTGTCGAAGCCGCTGGCCAGATAACCCTGGCCGTCCAGCAGCCATACCAGCGACTCCCGCACCGCGGCGTCGTCGTCTATGATTGCCAAGCGTTTGCCTGCCATGGCGGCGTCTCCCCTGCCTTAGTCTTGCGGCTTATCGTTGAGAATGCGGATTTCCCGCTGCGGGAACGGCATTTGTATGCCATGTTGCTGGAACAGCCGCCAGATTGCCATATTCAGATCGGATTTCAAGCCCATGAAACCGTTTTCCGGGTCCGCCACCCAAAAGCCCAGCTCCAGATTGATGCTGCTGTCGGCAAACAAGGTGACGAAGCCGCGCGGCGCCGGGTCCTGCACAATCCGCTGCTGTGTGCTCGCCGCCTGTTGCAGCAGGGACAGCGCCTTGTCCAGATCCGTGCCGTAAGCCACGGACACCGGCAAGCTGGTCCACATGCTCTTGTCGGAATAGGACTGGTTGACCACGGTGTTGGTCATCAGTACATCATTGGGAATCAGCGCCTCGGTGCCGTCCGCGCCCTTGAGCACCACGTAGCGGGAAGTCATCTTGGTCACGTAGCCGACGCGGTTCTCCACCATCAGCCGGTCGCCGATGCGGATGGAGTGGTCCAGCAGAATGATGAAGCCGGACACGAAGTTGCTGGCGATCTTCTGCATGCCGAAGCTCAAGCCGAACACCATCGCACTGGCGAACATCGACAGTACGGTCAGATCGATGCCCACCACCGGCAGCGCGATCAGCACCACCAAAACCAGCAATATCGTGCGGGTCAGTTTGGCCATGACGATGCGCAGGCTGGGGTCCAACTGCTTTAGATTCAGCAAGCGGGACTCGATCAGACGGCTGACCCACAAGGCCACCATCACGATGATGGACACCCACAACAGGCCGTTGAGTATGGTCAGCATATTCAAACGAGTCTTGCCCACCGAGAACGACATCGACTCCAGCCACTCGATCACCACCATGTCGAAGCCGATGGCCCAGCTGACAAAGCCCAGCCACAGCACCGTGGCCAGGAAGTGCTCGGTATGGCGTTCGAAACGCCCCTTGGGCAGCGCCTGACGCACCACCGCGCAGCACAGCCGGATCAGGGTCAGCCAGAACAGCATCGCGCTCAGCAAGTGCAGCACCATCGCGCGCTCGTGCAGCAGATGCACCCAGGCGGAGCGGGACAGCATCACCAGCGCCTGCGCCGCCACCGGCAGCACCAGACGGAAGCCCACATAGGGCAAGAAGCGCTCATAGCGCTCCGGATTGTGATCGAAAAACTGTTTGAAGGCGAAACGGGCCAGATAGAAAGCGATGAACACGCACAAGACGCCTATCGCCGACTCCATCAGGCCGGACGGGGTTTGCAAAATATCCAGCAAGGCATCGAAGTCGATTTCTTCACGCTTGAACAGCAATGTGGTTTCTCCCAGAGTTGGTTTGCTCGGTTTTCAAAGCACCGGCTCAAAGTCTAGCGAGCAGAAGCGGGGCCGCCGCCAAGGGCGGACCGACGCGCCGCTCGCCTTGCGACGGAGCGTGAACCGGTTTCTAAACATCAAAGCGCCTGGCCGGCGGCCGCGCGCTCCTGCTCCATATCCATCAGCCGGCCCTCGTTCAGCCGCAGCGTGCGCTGAGTGCGCGCCGCCAGCTCCAGATCGTGGGTGACGATGATCAGGCTGGTGCCCAGCGTGCGGTTCAGCTCCAGCATCAGATCGAAGACCTGCTTGGCGGTGTGCACGTCCAGATTGCCGGTGGGCTCGTCCGCCAGCAGGCAGGCGGGCCGGGTCACCAGCGCGCGCGCAATCGCCGCCCGCTGACGCTCGCCGCCGGACAGTTCGCCCGGTTTGTGCTGCAAGCGCTGGCCCAGGCCCACGCGGGCCAGCATCTCGCCGGCCTCCCGCTCGGCCTGCTTGCGCGGCATGCGGCGGATCAGCAGCGGCATCATCGCGTTTTCCAGCGCGCTGAATTCCGGCAGCAGATGATGGAACTGATAGACAAAGCCCAAGGAGGCGTTGCGCATCCGGCCGCGCTCCGACTCGGACATCGTCACCAGATCCCGCCCCAACACCTCCACGCGGCCCTGGCTGGGCGTGTCCAGCCCGCCCAAGAGGTGCAGCAGCGTGCTCTTGCCGGAGCCGGACGCACCGACGATGGCCAGGCTGGCGCCCTTCTCCACCGTCAGGCTGACATCGGACAACACCGTCAGCTGCAGCTTGCCTTCGTTATAGGACTTGCCCAGCCCTTGGCACGACAACACATTACTCATAGCGCAAGGCCTCCGCCGGTTGCGTGCGCGCCGCGCGCCAGCTGGGGTACAGCGTGGCGAACAAGGCCAGCAGCAGGGAAATCAGGGTGATGGTGGACACATCGCCCCACTGCACGTCGGACGGCAGGTAGTCGATCATATACACCTCGCTGGACAAAATCTTGCTGCCGATGACGCGTTCGATCAGCGGCACGATCACGTCCAGGTTCAAGGCGATCAACACGCCCGAGGCCACGCCGGACAAGGTGCCCAGCACCCCGGCCACCGAACCCTGAATCATGAAGACTTTCATGATGCTGGCCGGCGACGCGCCCAGGGTGCGCAAAATGGCGATATCCGCCTGCTTGTCCGTCACCACCATCACCAGCGTGGACACCAGATTGAACGCCGCCACCGCCACGATCAGCGTCAGGATGATGGTCATCATCCTTTTTTCGATCTGCACCGCGCGGAAGTAATTGGAATTGGTGTCGGTCCAGTCCGTCACCAGGTTTTGCGGCAGCTTGGCGCGCAGCGCCTGCTTCACCGTGGGCGCCAACATCGGATCGTCCAGCTTGAAGCGCACGCCGCTGACGCTGTCCCCCATCCGCGACAACACCTGGGCGTCGCGCAGGTTCACCATCGCCAAGGAGGAGTCGAACTCGAACATGTCCACCTTGAAGATGCCCACCACGGTGAACTGCTTGGAGCGCGGCAACATGCCCGCCGGCGTGATCATGCCCTGCGGCACGAAGAGCATCACCTTGTCGCCCAGGCCCACATTGAGCTGGCGCGCCAGCTCCGCGCCCAGCGCCACGCCGAACTCGCCGGGGCGCAAATTCTCCAGCTTGCCGGTCACCATGTGCTGGCCCACGTCCACCACCTTGTCCTCCAGCGCCGGCTCGATGCCGCGCACCAGGCCGCCGCGCACATTGCCGTAAGCGGTAAACAGGCCCTGGCTGTTGACGAAGGGCGCGCCGGCCAGCACATGCGGCTGCGCGCCGCCCAGCTGGGCCACCTGCCGCCAATGATCCAGCCGGCCGTCGTAAGTGCTCACCTCCAGATGCGAGGCCACGCTCAGAATGCGGCCGCGGATTTCCTTCTGGAAGCCGTTCATCACCGACAGCACGATGATCAGCGCGGCCACGCCCAGGGCGATGCCGACGATGGAAATCAGGGAAATGAAGGAAATGAAACCGTTGCGGCGCTTGGCCCGCAGATAACGCAGGCCGATAAAGGCTTCAAAAGGCCACTGCATCAAAAAAGCTCCTTTCCGGAGCGAGTCGCGGGCTCGCCGCGCGTAGCCCGAGGGGGTGGATGAAAACGGCGCTCAGCGCCCTTGATAAGGGTTGTGCAGGCTTTGCATCACCTGCACCAGGAAATCCTTGACCTGGCCTTCGTCGCAGCCCATCAGCACCGCGTCCTCCAAGGCGTCCTGCGCCAATTGGGCCAGCTCCTCCAGGTTTTCCTGCATCACTTTCAGCTTCTCCACGCAGGCCACCACATTGCCTTGCGGGTCTTTCCACACCGGTATGTCCACTTTCAATGCCATCGTTTCGCTCCAAAGCACATTGCCCGCAACGCGGGCAATGTTGTTCCTGCATCCTTATCAGCTTAAGCCGCCAATCAACGCTTGGCTTTTTTCTTGGCGCCGCCGGCCGCCTTGCCGCCCTTCTTGGCCGCGGCTTTGCCGCCGCTCTTGCCGGACTTCTTGGCTTCGGCCTTGCCGCCCTTCTTGGCGGAGACCTCCGGCTTGCACTTCTTGCCCTTGCGGCACTTCGCCGCCGGAGCGCTTACCGCCGCGGCCTTGCGCGTCGGCGTCGCCACGGTCAGATCGTCGGAAGTGTCCGCCGCCTGCGCCGCCGTGCTGCGGTTCACCCGTCGCGCGCCGTTGAAGCGGCCGTTCCAGTAACTCTGGTTGATATTGGCCACTTCGATATTCTTGCCGGTGCGCGGCGCGTGGATGAATTTGCCGTTGCCCATATACATGCCGACATGGGAATAACTGAAGCCGCGGGTATTGAAAAAGACCAGATCGCCGGGCACGAGTTCGCTGCGGTTGATGGATTTCCCAACGCGGGCCATTTCAGCGGAAGTGCGCGGCAGATTCACTTTCAAGGACTTTTGAAACACATAGCGGATGAAGCCGCTGCAATCCAGGCCGTTTTCCGGCGAGTTGCCGCCGAAACGATAGGCCACGCCCAATAGGCTCATGGCTTGCAACAACAAATCCCCCACCGCGTCTTCCGCGGGGGAGGAGAATTTCGAGATGGGGTCGTCCTGGCCAGACTGCGCGCTAGCTTCCGCCGCGGGGCGCCCTTCCGGAGGGGCCTTTTCCGGCGCCGCTTCAGCGAATACCATAAAGCCCGCCAGCACCAGAGTCATTAAGCGGAGTTGCAATTTCATAGGCCGAACTCTATCGGACGGGGGCGGTAGTGTAAAGCCGCAGGCAGGCCGTTTCCAGCGCTTTGGGCCGGCCCGCTTGAACCTTGGACGAGACAGCCGGCACTAATGGCGTACAATCCATCGCACTGGCATGGCCGGCGGCGAAACCGCGCGACGGGACGGCGCCGGCGCGCCCGGACGGCAAGCCTTTGTTTTTGAGCGAAAACCCAATGCCCACAAGGCAGAACCGATGCTGAGAGAAACCCTGATCGCCATGCGCGACCTGCCGCGACTGAAGGAAATCAGCGGCATTCTGATCCGTCACGGCCTGGGCGAATTCGCCCAAAGGCTAAAATTACCGCGCGCGGTGGAAAAGGCCGGCCAATGGCTGAACCTCAACCTGCCGGAGGCGGAAAACCGCCCGCCCACCCCGGTGCGCGTGCGCCTGGCCTTTGAAGAACTGGGCCCCACCTTCATCAAGCTGGGCCAGATTCTCTCCACCCGCGTGGACGTGTTCCCGCCCGACTGGATCGCCGAATTTGAAAAACTGCAGAACAGGGTGCCGCCGGTGCGTCCGGAAGCGGTGCGCCGCCTGGTCAAGGCCGCGCTGGGCGACGAGCCTGAAAACGTGTTCGCCCACTTCGACTTCAACCCCATAGGCTCCGCCTCCATCGCCCAGGTGCACCGCGCCACCCTGCACGACGGCAGCGACGTGGCGGTGAAACTGCGCCGCCCCGGCATTGTGGACAAGGTGGAAGCGGACCTGCGCATCCTCAACCACCTGGCCGGCCTGCTGGAACTGGAATTTCCCGACGTGCGCCGCTTTCAGCCGGTGGAAATCGTCGGCCAGTTCGCCCGCTCGCTGAAGCGGGAAATGGACCTGGCGGTGGAAGCCCGCAATTCAGAACGCTTCGCCCGCGACTTCGCCGACGATCCGGAAGTCCAGGTGCCCAAGGTCTATTGGGACTACACCAACGCCGCCGTCAACGTGCAGGACTACATCGCCGGCGTGCCGGCCGCCCGGCTGGAACAACTGGCCGACAGCGGCCTGGACCCGGTGCTGCTGGCCCAGCGCGGCGCGGACGCGGTGTTGAAGATGATCCTGATCCACGGCTTCTTCCACGCGGACCCGCATCCGGGCAACGTCTTCTTCCTGCCGGAACACCGCATCGCCTTCATCGACTTCGGCATGGTGGGCCGCATCAGCCACGGCCGCCGCGATGAAATCGTCGATCTGCTCGCCGCCGTGGCCAACCGCGACGAAGCCGGCATCATTGATGTGCTGATCGAATGGACCGGCAACACCCCGGTCAACGAACGCCAGTTCGCCCACGACGTGGGCGAATTCCTGTTCCAGTACGAACACGTGCCGCTCAAGGGCATCAACATCAGCCAGCTGATCGCCGACATCATGGCGCTGATCCGCGACCACTCCATCCTGCTGCCGCCGGACATGGCCATGTTGTTCAAGGCGCTGATCACCCTGGAAGGCCTGGGCCGCCAGCTGGACCCGGATTTCCAGCTCATCGCCCACATCACCCCCTTTGTGCGCGAGCTCTCCATCGCCCGCTACCACCCGGCGGCCCTGCTCAAACGCGGCCGCCACTCGCTGGGCGAAGCGCTGGCCATGCTCTCCAGCCTGCCGCGAGACCTGATGCGCATGGGCAAGGACATGCGCCACGGCAAGTTCCGCGTCAATCTGGACCTGCAGCGGCTGGACAGCTTCGGCCGTCAACTGGACCGCAGCACCAACCGGCTGACCATGGGCATCGTCACCGGCTGTCTGATCATCGGCTCCTCCATCGTGATGACCGTCAACGCCGGGCCCAAATTGTTCGGCCTGCCCTTCTTCGGCTTCGTCGGCTTCATGCTGGCCATGTTCAACAGCGTGTGGCTGGTCTGGGCCATCTGGCGCTCCGGCAAGGATTTGTGACATGAAATCTAGCAAGACAACCCTGATCGCGGCCGCTTTGCTCGGCCTCGCCGCCGCGGCCAACGCCGCCGACGTGATCACCCTCAACTGGCGCGACGGCGACGAAGTGGCCGCCGCCTTGCGGCCGCAACTGCGCGACGGCGAAAAACTGGGCGCGCTGGGCAACCAGCTGATCCTGGACGCCCCGCCCGGCCGCAGCGCCGAGCTGCGCCGGCTGATCCGCCAGCTGGACGTCAAATCCTCGTCCCTGCTGGTGGAAGTGGCCCAGGACGGCGTCAGCCGAGAAAGCAAATCCGCGGTGCAATTGGGCGGCCAGGTACAGGGCGGCGGCTACAGCATCAGCACCGGCAAGCCGATGACGGTGCGCCCCGGCAGCCAGGTGGTGATCGCCGGCGGCGCCAGCCAGTCCAACATCCGGCTGCAAGCCAGTCAGGCGCTGCGCATGCTGGACGGCAAAACCGGCTTCATCGAGATAGGCAGCAGCCGGCCGCTGCCCTGGCTGATGTTCGGCCCTGACGGCCGGCCAGTGGTGGGCGTGCGCTACCAGGACGCCGTCACCGGCTTCTACGCCCGGCCGCGGCTGCACGGCCAGCGGGTGACGCTGGAACTGGCCGCCAGCCAGCAAGCCTTCAACGGCCAGAACCTGGACAGCGCCAAATTGGCCACCACCGTGGAAGGCGCGGTGGGCGAATGGCTGACCGTGGGCGGCATAGGCCGCGACCAAGGCGGCCAGGAAACCGTGCTCATCGGCGTCAGCCGCAGCAATGTGCAGCTGGAGCGCAGCATCAAGGTGCGAGTGACGCCGGCGCAATAAGAACCTGTTTACGATCTGCTGCGCGTCGTGAGACGTGGCACGGTGAGTACGCCTTCGAAATACTCATGTACCGCTTTTACATTCCGCTTTCTCAGCCGCAACGCCTTGTCTCGCCTTGGCTCGCGAGATCGTAAACACGTTCTAAGAGCCGCTAACAAAACCGCGCAGAGAACCTGAGCCAAGGCGCGCCGACGCAGGCAGTACAAGTGGTACGACAAGGAGGTGCAACGCAGGATCAGGGGTTTTGTTAGCGGATCTTAGAGCCTGTTCAAAGTCTCGCGAGCAAGGGCGAGACAAGGCGGAAACGGCAGAAGAAGCGGAATGTACAGGTGGTACATGAGCATTCTGAAGTCGTTTTCAACGCCGTATCGCTGAAGCGCAGCAGACTTTGAACAGGTTCTAAGCGCCTACTCCGCCGGAGGCAGCCCTCGCTCGCTGTCCGGCATCTCTCCGCGGCCGCCGCGCGGACCGCGCGCGACCCGCCCGCCGCCGCGGGAAAGCGTCCGCGGCGAATCATAGACCGAGGCCGGGCGCTCCAGCCTGGCCTCCAGCTCGCCGCCGCGCCAGGTCCACAGCATCGCGTTCAAGCGATTGCGCGCCTGACGCGCCCGCCACGCGCCGCCGTCCTCGTCCACCGTCATCGCCCCCTCCTGATTGCAACTGGCCACCAGCGTCCAGCTGCGCACCCGGTAGTCGCGCACTTGCAGCAGGCGGTAAGCCGGCGCGCATTCCGCATCGTCCGCGCGCAACAGCACCAGCGCGTCCTCGCCGACGACGCGGGCGTCCGCGATGCGCACCCGGCGCCATTGCGCGTCCAGCGGCGCCACCAGTTGGCGATCATAGAATTTCAGCTCGAAGCGCCCGCCCAGCGAAGAGCGCAGCACCAGATGGTTGCCGGCCAGCGGCACATCCTGATGCACGAAAGCCAGCGCTTCCTGCAGATCCAGCCGGCGTTGGAGCGAACCATCGGCGGAACGCTGCTGCGAACAGGCGGACAAGACCAGCAACAACGGCAAGACCCAGGCGAAGCGGCGAATCCTCGTCATGCCAGCCCTTTCGCGGCATGGTTGCTGATCGTTCAATACTACCACCAATATTTCCAGCCCCGCCCGCCACCCCGGGTCCGCGCACCTCGGTCCGGGCGAAACGCCGCGCTTGCCTAGCACGCCGCGAGCCGGCAATAATGCGCCCGTGCTTGAGATTACAGGCACCGGGATTGAGAGCCCGTTCTGCAAAGATTCCCGGTTGTTCAGCGCAACCGGCGCCATTGCTGCGCCCATTTTTCGGCAAGCCGTGGCGGGGAGGCCTTCATGGTCTGCCGGGTCCTTTGCGCCGGTCTCTCAACCCTGTCACGTGCTCGCCATCCCGAATGAGAGCGGAGTCGCGGGCATGAACCTCGCAAAGGAGCCTCTTCATGAAACGCAATCACCCCCTTCGCCGCCGTTATCAGCCCGATCCCCAACCCCTGCCTTACCATGCGCTGCCCTTCGCCGCGCAGCTGCCCGGCCAGGTGCGGCCCCACTGCTGGACAGTGCCGCCGCTGGCCGATCGCCGCCAAGCCTATCTGCTGGGACGGGAGTATGCGGGCCATTACCTCGTTTTCCTGCAAGACAACCCCGGCAGCGCGGATCGCTTCCTGCTGGCGCGCATTGCCGAAGACGTCGACTTCAGCGCCCCGGACGCGGCCAGCGCTTGCTGGACCGGCTTCTTCCATCTGATCGAGCAAGTGCTGACGCAAAGCATCGCGCCGCTGGACGTGTTCGAGTACATCGACCGGCTCAACACCTACGAGGCGGCGTTGCAGCGCCTCTTGCATCAAACTCCGCCACAAACTTAATATATGCATAAAAACAACCGCTTTCCCCATCGCATCGGCGGCCTAGCCGCGGGCTCGCTTAGTCCGCAAAGCGACAGTCTTTCCGGCTTGCGGGCGGCAGGCCCGCCGATGGCAATTCCGCAACAAGCCGCGGCTAAAACAAAGCAATCTCAGGCTTAATTTGCGGGGGAAGCGACATTTCGACCGGTCCCCGGCTTAATATGGACAGTCAATTCATTTTGCATAAACAAGCGATGCCCGCCATGCGGCTTGGCGCGGCGTTGGCGGAAACCATGGCAGCTCTTTTATTTTGAGGATGATGAATATGCGCACTATATGCGTAGGCTTGACGGCTTTGTTGGCGGCTCAACTCGCAGTGGCGGACCCGATACCGGAAGAAAACGGTTTCTCCGGCAGCATCGGCCTGGGCGTGGGCGGCAACCGCGTCAAATCCAACCTCTTCAAGGGGGACAAAAACCAAAGAACCAACAGCCTGAACAGCGCGCCGGAGTCCCATAACGACTCCTTCGCGCTGCCGGTGCTGGATCTCAGCTACACCTTCGCCGCCAGCCGCACCCAGATCGTGTTCGACAGCCAGATTCACGACCCGCTGGGCATGGACGACACCCTGGAACTGGGCGTGCGCCAGCAAGTGGGCAACAACGGCATCGTCTCCGCCGGCCTGCTCTATGGCGGCCTCAGCAAGAACACCTGGACCGATCCCTACGCCGTGGGCGTGGACCGCAACGGCACCAAGCGCAAATCCACCGGCCTGTTGCTGGGCTGGGAAAACATCATGGGCACCGGCTTCAAGGCCCAGCTGACCCAGCGCAACATCAAGATAGACGACGAGCGCAGCGGCCAGAGCGTGGCCGGCCTCAGCGCGGCGGACCGCGCCACGCTGAACCGCAACGGCGACGCCACCTTGCTGAAGGCGGGCTATGAATGGGCCTTCGCCCCCAATCAAACGCTGACCCCCGGCCTGAGCTGGGGCAAGGACAAGCTGGACGGCGGCGCGATGAGCAACAAGAGCTACGGTCTGAGCCTGGACTACGCCTACAGCAGCGACCTCAACACCTTCAGCGCCGGCCTGCAATTCCGCAAACAGCGCTTCGACCAAAGCAACCCGCTGTTCGGCAATAAAAAAGCCGATAGCAACGCCTACGCCGTCGATCTCAACTACCTGCGCCATCAGCTGTTCGGCGAGAAAGCGCTGTCCGCCTTCGTCAGCGCCGCCTACGGCAAATCCAACGCCGACATCAGCTTCTACGACGCTGAAATCCGCTCGCTGGGCGTAGGGCTGATTTACTCGTTCTAAAATTGCTGCGACGACACGCGAGCCGCTTGACGACAAGCGCTCCACCCCATGCCTGGAACCCGCTGATGCGGGTTTTTCTACGCCTCAAGACCATGAAAGGCAATCTCCGCCTGTTTTTCGATGCTATGCCAGGCTATGTCGTGATCGAATTTTGAAAGAGCTTTATTAAGCGCCATCTACAATCGCCACTTCAAATACTCATCGGAACAAGGCCATGCCGGGATCAATCTCTAGCGCGACACACTCTTCTCACTTTGATAGGAGCGATAGTTATCGAACCGATCTCGGTCGTTACATCCGCGACGTGGAAAAAAGCTTGGACTCCGGCGCTTGGACAACATCCAGTTTTGCCAAACTGGATAAAGAATTCATACCCGGCCTAATCGCATCCGCCAACGCCTCCAAGCCTGGACTTAATCTGACTTACGCAAGCGACGCGAGGGACCTGTCTGACAAAATATTGGAGATATTTCACAAGGGGAGCGAATCGGGAAGATATATCGTAAACATGGGCAGCGACGGCATTCATTTTGCCGTGTTTGACTATAGGCTGGTAGAAGGCAAACCCTCCGTTCTGATGTTTGAACCCGCCAACTTCAACTCAACTGGCCCAATGTTCCTGGCTTTCAGAGCAAAATCCGCGCTGGATCAGCTAAGCTCCCACAACATCTGCTTTTCCATGATGGAAATGGACATTCAAAGAAGTGGGAGCGAATGCGCTATTTTCAGCCTGGCTTTGGCCAAGAAGCTGTTCAAAGAGCATCAGGCCGTATCAGAACTGCACCAAATGAATGCTTCGGGCGCCATCCCTTCCAGCAATGGATTCTTCTCCTCATCCGTGGAGTCCGACCAATTGATCCCCCCCTCTTTTTACAAGCACACCCAAGGCCGCGGCAGGCTGGAGAAATACGTTACCGCCCGGCCGGGCAGAGAGGCGCAGGAGATTAACAAGAAAGGAGAAACCTTGCTTGAACGGCAAAAACAGCACCTGGAAAATATCGGCGGGAAAGAACTGGTTAACTCCATTCATCAAAAGAGACTGGAAGAGCTGAAGCAGCTGATGCAGTCCATCAGCGGCTAGTCAAGCCTGGCCCATATGCCCGCGCAACAGCGCTAAGCTTCACGGCCCCAAGCGCCACCTCCGTTGAGCTCGCTTGGGCGCTAGCAACGGCGCATGAGCATTGGGGCGCATAAGTGCGGCGAGCGCCTATGGGCCGGTCTTTTTTACATCTCTTTCCTTGCCGCCGCTCCAGCCGCGTATAATTGCGATGGTATTTTCCGGAGCCTCGTCCATGTCTTTGCCATTCCGCCTTGCGCCCGCGCTTTTGGGTTTCGTCGGCGCCGCCGCTCTTGCCGCCGGCGTCACCACCTTCAGCCCCCAGGGCGAAGTCAAAGAAGTGCAGCAGGTGCGCGTCACTTTCAACAGCAGCATGATTCCGCTGGGCAATAGCGCCGCGCCGGCGCCGTTCGCCTGGAGCTGCGGCCTGAAAGCCAAGGGCCATTGGGTGGACGACAAGAGCTGGGTGCTGGACGTGTCGGAAACCCCGGCCGCCAATACCGACTGCCGCTTCACGCCCAAGCCCGGCCTCAAGGACCTGCAGGGCAAGGCCGTGGACGCCGGCCTGAGCTTCCGTTTCTACACCGGCGCGCCGGTAGTGGTGGAACGCTGGCCGCGCAACGGCCGCATCGAGGAAGACCAGGCCTTCGTGCTCCAATTCAACGGCGTCGGCGTGCCGGCCTCGTCCTTGTATTGCCAATCCTCCAGCCTGCCGGAACGCATCCCGGTCCAGCCCCTGCCGGCCGGCGAGCGCGCGGCGCTGCTCAAGCATCTGAAACTGGAACAACAATCCGCCAAGGTGCTGACGCTGCGCTGCGGCCAGCGCCTGGCGCCGGACAGCAAGCTCACCCTGGTGCATCTGCGTGGCGCGGCCGCGCCGGACCGGCTCAACTACCAGGTGCGGCCGCCGTTCACCGCCAGCATGAGCTGCCTGCGCGAGAACGCTAAAGGCGCTTGCATCCCGTTCAAGCCCATCACCCTCAACTTCAGCTCGCCGGTGCCGGAAAAACTGGCGATGGCGGTGCGCCTGAGCGGCGCCGGCGCCGAACGCGCGCCCCAGGCGGAAGCACGCGGCAAGGGCGAGCCGGTGGACAGCATCAGCTTCGCGCCGCCGTTCCCGCCCTTGGAAACGCTGACGCTGAAGCTGCCCAAGGACTTTGGCGACGAGGTGGGCCGGCCGCTGGTCAACGCCGAGCGCTTCCCGCTGGCCATCAAGCTGGCCGACTATCCGCCGCTGGCCAAATTCGCCGCCGCGCCGTTCGGCATCATAGAATCCGGCGCGGACGCGGCGCTGCCCATCACCCTGCGCGGGGTGGAAGGCGATCTCAACATCAAATCCGTGCAATTGGGCGGCCAGGCGCTGCGGCTGAACAAGGACCAGGACATGATGGCCTGGCTGGCCAAGGTGCTGCGCTATCACGAGAGCGCCCTGCCCGCCGGCAAGGACAAGACCATAGAAAGCCGTCGCCTGTCGCTGCTGGCCAAGGAGAAAGCCGCCCAGCCGCTGAAGCTGCCCAGCCAGCCGGACAAGCAAGGCAAATGGCCGTTCGAAGTGGTGGGCATCCCCCTGCCCAAACCCGGCCTCTACGTGGTGGAAGTGTCGTCGCGGCTGCTGGGCAAATCCCTGCTGGCCAGCACCAAGCCCATGTATGTGCGCACCGCCGCGCTGGTCACCAATATGGCGGTGCACTTCAAGAGTTCCAAGGAAAACGCCGCGGTGTGGGTGACCACGCTGGACAAGGGCAAGCCGGTGCCGGCCGCCCGCGTCAACATCTACGATTGCAAGGGCAATGCGCTGTGGTCCGGCAAGACCGACGCCAAAGGCGTGGCCGCGGTCAAATCCGTGCTGCCGGCCGGCGAGTGCGACAACGAGGAGCTGTCCGGCCTCTTCATCACCGCCGCCGCCAAGGACGCCAAGGGCAACGACGACGTGTCCTTCGTGCGTTCCAGCTGGAACCGCGGCATCGAATCCTGGCGTTTCCCCTTCCCCACCCAGTGGAGCGACAGCCCCAACATCCTGGCCCACAGCATTCTGGACCGCGCCCTGTTCCGCGCCGGCGAAACCGTGTCGATGAAGCATCTGCTGCGCACCCAGGTCAGCCGCGGTCTGGCCCAGCTCAAGCCCGGCCAGCTGCCTCAGCAACTGCGCATCGTCCACGACGGCAGCGGCGACGAAATCAGCCTGCCGCTGAGCTGGCGCAACGGCCGCTACGCGGAGAGCAGCTACGCGCTGCCCAAGGAAGCCAAGCTGGGCGAATACACGCTCTACCTGGAACGCAAGGGCGCGCGCGGTCCGGACGACAAGGACAAACCGTCCAGCCCGGAGCTGGACGGCTACTCGCTGCGCAGCGGTGGTTTCCGGGTGGAGGAATTCCGCCTGCCCACCATGACCGGCCGCATCTCCACGGTGAAGAACGCCGGCATCGCCCCCAAGCAGCTGCCGCTCAATGTGTCCCTGTCCTGGGGCAACGGCGGCCCGGCCAAGGGCTGGCCGGTGGAAGTCAGCGCCATGCTGGCCGACGCCTATCAGCGCATCAAGGGCTATGAGGCTTACAGCTTCTCGCCGCCGCAGCGTCAGCGCGATCAGGCCGAATCCTCGCTGGACGGCAAGGTGCTGCTGGACAAGTCCGCGCTGCAACTGGACGCCAACGGCAACGGCAAGGCCACGCTGGACAAGCTGCCCAAGCTGGACCGCCGCTACGACCTGGTCACCGAAGCCGCCTACCGCGATCCCAACGGCGAAGTGCAAACCCTGACCCGCCGCATTCCGCTGTGGCCTGCCGGCCTGCAAGTGGGCATCAGCGTGGACAGTTGGATCACCGCCGGCCGCGCGCTGCAGCTCAAGGCCGTGGTGCTGGACACCGCCGGCAAGCCTCTGGCCGGCAAGAACGTCAAGATCAGCCTGCGCGAACACCGCTACCTGTCCAGCCGCAAGCGGCTGGTGGGCGGCTTCTACGCCTGGGACCACAACGAGGAAACCGACGACAAGGGCAAGGTGTGCAGCGGCGGCACCGACGGCCGCGGCCTGATGTTCTGCGAAATCAATCTCAAGGACGCCGGCGACATGGAGCTGATCGCCGAAGCCGCCGACGACAACGGCAATCTGGCGCAAAGCGCGCAATCGGTCTGGGTCAGCAAGCACGACGAGCTGTGGTTCGACGTGGACAACAACGACCGCATCGACATCCTACCGGAAAAAATCAGCTACGCCCCCGGCGAAACCGCCCGCTTCCAGGTGCGCATGCCCTTCCGCAAAGCCACCGCCTGGCTGGCGATAGAGCGCGAAGGCGTGATCGAAACCCGAGTGGTGGAGCTGGAAGGCAAGAACCCGGTGATCGAGCTCAAGGTCGAGCCGGGCTGGACCCCTAACGTCTACGTCTCGGTGCTGGCGGTGCGCGGCCGCGTACGCGAAGTGCCGTGGTACTCCTTCTTCACCTGGGGCTGGAAAACCCCGAGCGAATGGTGGGACGCTTATTGGAACGAAGGCGGCGATTACACCCCGCCCACCAGCATGGTGGACCTGTCGCGGCCGGCCTTTAAATACGGCATCGCCGAAATCCAGGTGGGCGACGCCGCCAAGCGGCTGGGCGTGACGGTGAGCCCGGCGCGCAAGAGCTACGGCATCCGCGAAACCGCCGACGTGACCATCCAGGTCAAACTGCCCGGCGGCAAGCCGGCGCCGGCCGGCACCGAAGTGGCCTTCGCCGCGGTGGACGAGGCGCTGCTGGAATTGCAGCCCAACCGCAGCTGGGAGCTGATGCAGGCCATGTACCAGCGCCACAGCTACGGCGTGGAAACCGCCACCGCCCAACTGGAAGTGGTGGGCAAGCGCCATTACGGCCGCAAATCGCTGCCGCCGGGCGGCGGCGGCGGCAAGGCGCCCACCCGTGAACTGCTGGACACCCTGCTGCTGTGGCAGCCGCGCGTGGTGCTGGACGCCAACGGCAGCGCCCGCGTCAAAGTGCCGATCAACGATGCGCTGACCCGCTTCCGCCTGGTGGCGGTGGCCGACGCGGGCAATGATCTGTTCGGCACCGGCGAAGCCGGCTTCAACGTCACCCAGGACCTGCAACTGAGCTCCGGCATCCCGCCGCTGGCGCGCGAAGGCGACCAGTTCAGCGCTGGCGTCACCGTGCGCAACGGCGGCGACAAACCGCTCAAGGTCAAGGTCCAGGCCGGCGCGCCCGGCCTGCCGGACTTGCCGCCGCAGGAGATCAGCCTGCCGGTGGGCGAGGCGCGGCTCTTGAGCTGGCCGGTGACGGTGCCCAACGACGTCAAGGAACTGAAATGGAGCTTCAGCGCTCAGCAAGTGGACGGCAAGGCCGCCGACAAGCTGGCGGTGCGCCAGGAAATCGAGCCGGCGGTGCCCATCACCGTGGAGCAGGCCACGCTGCAACGCGTGGAGCCGGAACTGAGCATCCCCGTCGCCTTGCCGCCGGGCGCCCTGCCCGGCCGCGGCGGCGTCCGCGTCAGCCTGCAGGCCAAACTGGGCAATGAACTGCCCGGCGTACGCCGCTGGTTCCAGGACTACCCCTATGTCTGCCTGGAACAGCGCAGCTCGGTGGCGCTGGGTCTGGCCGACGCCAAGCGCTGGGATCAGCTGATGAGCGAACTGCCGCTGTATCTGGACGGCAGCGGCCTCGCCGCCTACTTCCCGCTGGCCGAAGGCGCGCCGGATCGCGGCAGCGACATCCTCAGCGGCTATCTGCTGGCCGCCGCCCACGAAGCCGGCGTCGCCATCCCCGAAGCCCAGCGCGCGCGGCTGCTGGACGGCCTGTCCGCCTTTGTCGAGGGCCGGATCAAGCGCGATCTGCCGCTGGGCCGCCAGGACGCAGACGCCCGCCGCCTGAGCGCAATGGAAGCGCTGGCGCGCTACGGCCGCTTCCGCCCGGCCATGCTGGACGTGCTGGACCTCAACCCGCAGAAGATGAGCACCGCCATGCTGGTGGACTGGCTGGCCCTGCTGAACCGCGCAGCGGACATCCCGCAGCGCGCCGCGCGGCTGAGCGAGGTGGAAAACCTGCTGCGCGCGCGGCTCACCTACCAGGGCACGCGCATGGGCTTCAGCACCGAGGCCAACGACAACGCCTGGTGGCTGATGGGCAGCGCCGACGTCAACGCCGCCAAGCTGCTGCTGACGGTGCGCAAGCTGCCGGGCTGGCAGGCGGACATGCCGCGCCTGCTCACCGGCCTGCTGGGGCGTCAGCAAAAAGGCCATTGGGGCACCACCACTTCCAATCTGTGGGGCAGCCTGGCCGTCGCGCAATTCTCGCGTCAGTTCGAAACCACGCCGGTCAGCGGCCAGACCAGCGCCGCGCTGGGCGGCGCCAAGCTGAACCTGGGCTGGCCGCAGGAAGGCGTCAAGGCGCTGGGCCTGCTGCCCTGGCCCGCGGGCGGCGGCAGCCTGCAGCTCAAGCACGCCGGCGGCGGCGCGCCGTGGGCCACGGTGCAGGCCGAGGCCGCCATCGCGCTCAAAGCCCCGCGCTACGCCGGCTACAGCATCAAGAAAACGCTGAGCCCGGTCAGCCAGAAAACCAGCGGCCAGTACCAGCCCGGCGACGTGGTCAAGGTCACGCTGGAGATCCAGGCGCAAAGCGATATGACCTGGGTGGTGGTCAACGACCCGATCCCGGCCGGCGCCACCATCCTGGGCTCCGGCCTGGGTCGGGATTCCGCGATCAACGCCAAGGCGGACAACGACGGCGACCCCGCCGATTACGTGGAGCGCCGCTTCTCCGGCTACCGCGCCTACTACGGCTACGTGCCGCGCGGCGGCCTGAAAGCCAGCTACACCATGCGTCTGAACAACCCCGGCGCCTTCAAGCTGCCGCCGACGCGGGTGGAAGCGCTGTACGCGCCGGATGTGTTCGGCATGTTGCCCAACCCGGTGTTCAAGGTAGGAAAAGGGGAAAATTAAGCCGGCGCCCCCTCTTTGGCCAATGTCAAAGAGGGGGCGCCGCAAGCGGGCAATGCCTCATGCCCGCGCGTCGACGGCTTGCGTTCAAGGCAGAGGTCGCCGCCTCCGGCAGCAGGCGCTTACGGAATGACGATGGACACGCTGAGCACGCGCGTTCCCAGCCTTTCTCCATGAGAGCCGTCAGACTTGGGGCGGCCGTAGAGATGGAGCGTGATGCGGAAATCTTCTCGGCCAGAGTCCGTCACATCATGAGCCCAGTAAAAAAACGATGCTTTTTCAGCATGGAGCCGCTCCATATTGATTTCGGAAGTGGCGGCATCCTGCTCGGGCAGCAACTGCCCTCTTTTGCAGAGGCATGGAGCGGTGATCGAGGTGGCTGCTTGCCCTCCGACACGGTCAACGGCATAGGGGATGATGCCCATTCCCTGACTTGGAGAGGCGCTCGCGCCATACCAGCGTATCGTATTCCCCACCCTGGCATCGGGCAGAGACAATAGGAGCAGACCATTCTGTAAACGCTCCTCGACTAGGGTATGACTGGAAAAAACCCGTACCGCGCCTTCATTGACCGCTGCGGGCGAATCCTCCTGCAGACCCAAGACGTTTTGCGGCACGTCCGGTTGCAGCGCCAGGGTCAAGTCGATAACCGGATTCATAATTCATCCTTACAATAGGTGAAGTGCCGGCAAGCTGAACAGTTTGCCGGCACTTCGGTTTCAATGAAATCTGATAGTTCAAGAAACCTGAATAACGGGATCCCAATAGAAATAACCAAGCGTTTTAACTTGATTGCCGCTTACTTGCTCGGTGATATAGAACCAAACCTGATAATTTTCAGTGCCCGTATCCGTTACGTTGCAGCCAAGATAGTAGTTCGGAATTTGTTGCGCCGTATAATTCAGCGGGTCCACCACTTTGTCCGCATTCTGATTGGGAATGGGCACCCAAGGTCTGGACTCGGTCGGAACCGGGATGGAGGTCACCTGACTGCCGGAGAATTTTTGAATTTTGTAAACGATAACGCTTTGGCTGACGTTTGAAGACAAAGACAGTGCGCGCCACCGGATCACGTCATCCACCTCGGCCTTCACCGCCAAATCAGCGGAAGCTTGTCCGCCTGTTACAAAGCGGCTCTCCGCCACCATGTAAACGTCCTGATGGGCGATGCCGGTTGGCTGGCCAGAGTTTTGGCTTGGGCCAGGATACTTGTTGAGAATGGTTTGCGTATCGAACACCATTTCAATGTTGACAATATTACTCATTCCTTCCTCCACATGTAGATCATTAATTAGGAGAGGCCGCTTCGCCCCAAGGTCTTTTATTGATACAACAGGATCAAGAGAATAGAACCTAGTGCAAATACCTAATTAACAGCATGCAAAATATTTAATTGCAGATTAAAATGTTTTATTACGTAATATCGCAACCACAATCAATTACCGTAAAGACCACATGCAATGCATGCTCCACTTTCATGCCATCCACTCAGCCACAAACTCGGTCTCGCACATGACGCGCATCCTCCCTCTTCGACTGCTGCGCTCTAAACCTTCACGCCAAGCCTGCCTTTGGGAGCAAACCTCCATAAAGAGGGGGCAGTGGCTGGCCGCGCTGATTCTGTGCGGCGCCGCCGCGCCGGCGCTGGCCCAGCCCAGTTTTCAGCAGGTCAAGGCCGAATGGCGGCCGTCGGACGTGGTGGTGCTGGACCGCAACGGCCAGCCGCTGCAGCGGCTGCGGGTGGACAAGCAAGGCCGGCGGCTGGATTGGGCGGGCCTGGCCGATACCTCGCCGGCCTTCCGCCACGCGCTGGTGGTGTCGGAAGACCGGCGCTTCTATCAGCACAGCGGCGTGGACTGGTCCGGCGTGGCCGCCGCGGCCTGGGGCAATCTGTGGAACACCCGCACCCGCGGCGCGTCCACGCTGACCATGCAGCTGGCCGGCCTGCTGGATAACGATCTCAAGGTGGGCCGCAACGGCCGCAGCCTGTGGCAGAAAATGGGCCAGGGCTGGTCCGCCGCCTGGCTGGAAACCCACTGGAGCAAGGCGCAGATCCTGGAGGCCTACCTCAATCTGGTCGGCTTCCGCGGCGAGCTGGTGGGCCTGTCCGCCTTGTCCGCCACCTTGTTCGGCAAACTGCCGGCCGGCCTCAATCTGGAAGAATCCGCCATCGCGGTGGCGCTGATCCGCGCGCCCAACGCCGCGCCGGACAAAGTGGCCGCCCGCGCCTGCCGCATCCTGCAGGACATGCGCCGCCAGCCCAATTGCGCGGCGCTGGCGGTGCGCACCCGCCAGGCGCTGGCGCAGAGCCGCGCCGCCAATCCGCTGGCGGAGCAGGACGCGCCCCACTTCGCCCAAAAGCTGCTGCAGCGCCAGCCCTTGACGGCCGGCAGCCGCATCGCCTCCACGCTGGACCTGGGCCTACAGCGCTACGCCGCCTCGGTATTGCGCCGCCATCTGGCCGCGCTGGCTCAGCGCAATGTGCAGGACGGCGCGCTGGTGGTCTTGGACAACGCCAGCGGCGACATCCTGGCCTGGGTGGGCTCCAGCGGCCGCGGCCTGTCCAACGCCGCCGAAGTGGACGGCGTCACCTCGCTGCGCCAGGCCGGCTCCACCCTCAAGCCCTTCCTCTATCAGCTGGCGCTGGAGCGACGCTACCTGAGCGCCGCCTCCCTGCTCGACGACAGCCCGCTAAGCCTGCAAACCGGCGCCGGCTTGTACGCGCCGCAAAACTACGCCAAGGACTTCAAGGGCCTGGTGTCGGCGCGCACCGCGCTGGCCTCCTCCCTCAATGTGCCGGCGGTGCGCGCCATCGAAATGGTGGGCCCCAACGCGCTGCGCGACCGCCTGTACCGGCTGGGCCTGAGCAGCCTGCAGCAGGACGGCGACTATTACGGCTTCAGCCTGGCGCTGGGCGCCGCCGACATCCGCCTGCTGGAGCTGGCCAACGCCTACCGCACCCTGGCCAATCAGGGCCTGGCCAGCCCGACCCGCTGGACGCTGGCGGACCCCAAGCCCAAGCCGCAGCGGCAGCTGGACGCCGCCAGCAGCTTCATCATCGCCGACATCCTATCCGACCGCACCGCGCGCGCGCGCGCCTTCGGCCTGGAAAGCGCGCTGTCCACCCGTTACTGGAGCGCGGTCAAGACCGGCACCAGCAAGGACATGCGCGACAACTGGGCGGTGGGCTTCTCGCGCCAGCGCACGGTGGCGGTATGGGTGGGCAACGCCGCCGGCGAGCCGATGTGGGACGTGTCCGGCATGCACGGCGCGGCCCCTGTGTGGCAGGCGGTGCTGGACCGCGCGCAGCAAGGCGCGCCGGCCTCGCTGCCGCCATCCCCGCCGGCCGGCGTGGTGAGCCAGAACGTGCGTTATGAAGGGGATGTGGAAGCCAGCCGCCGCGAATGGTTCCTGGCCGGCACCGAACGCGCGCTGATCGTGCCGGAGCGCGGCAGCGCCGCCAGCCAGGCGCCGGGCATCGCCGCGCCGGTGGACGGCAGCGTCTACGCGCTGGACCCGGATATTCCGCCGGCCAATCAGCGCCTGTTATTGCGCGCGCGCGGCGTGGCCCGCCCGCAATGGTGGCTGAACGGCAAGCGCCTGGGCGCCGGCGCCAGTCTGGCCTGGTTCCCCTGGCCCGGCCGCCACGCCTTGGAACTGCGCGACGCCAAGGGCCTGGTGGTGGAAAAGATCCGTTTCGAAGTGCGCGGCGCGGTGGCCACGCCTGGCCGAAAGGCCGGCAAGCCCGGGCCCCGCGTCAACTAATAGCGGCAAACGCCGCGCCATGCCGTACACATAAATGGCGAGTCATTCCCATTTCAACGACAAGGAGCGGCATATGAAATATTCATTCGAAAACCTGGCGCTGTCCGGCGGCGGCGTCTGGGGCATCGCCTACCTGGGCATGCTGGAGGAACTGGAGCGGGCCGGCGCGCTGGCGCAGATCCAGCGCGTGGTCGGCGCCTCCGCCGGCGCCATCTCCTCCATGCTGATCAGTTTCCGCCTCAGCGCGGCCAAGACCCAGGAACTGTCCGACTCCCTCGACTACAGCAAGATCCCGCAAAAAGCGGCTGAGCCGGCCACGCCGCAACTGCAGGCCGCGCACAAGGCCTTCCAGGCCCAGCTGGCCCTGCAGCCGCACGCCAAAAACATCTCGCTCGAAGACTTCATCTGCCTGTTGCGCCTGTTCAACAAGAAAGGCTGGTATTCCAGCGACTACTTCTACCACTGGCTGAAAGGCGTGGTCGCCAGCCAGTTCAAGGACGGCCGGCCGGACAAAAAATACACCTTCGCCGACTTCGCCAAGCCGGCGCTGCACAAAAACGACCAGCCCTTCCGCCAGCTCCACGTGATAGGCTGCGACGCCAACGCCCATCAGGCCAGAATATTCTCCGCCGAGCTGACGCCGGACGTGGAAGTGGCCGAGGCGGTGCGCATCTCCATGTCCATCCCCTTCTTCTTCGAAGCGCAAAACTTCAGCTACCCCGGCCAGCCAGCCGGCGTATTCGTCGACGGCGGCACCATCTGGAACTACCCGATCAACTTCTTCGACGACAAGTACCCAGCAAAGCCCAAGCAGGGAGAAGATGATGAGGAGGAGGAGAAAACCTTCGGCGCCCGTTTCGACGCGCCGCCGGGCAAGCCGTCTTCGGACGCCAACCTGATCCAGCACATCCAGAACATCGCCCAGAGCGCCTGGCAAGCGCAAAACCTGAACTATCAGTATTCGCCGCGGGATCAGGCGCGCAGCATCAATATCCCCACCGAAGGCGTCTTGGCCACGGACTTCAATATCAAGACCGGCGACGACAAGTATCAGCGGCTATTCCAGGCCGGCGCCGCCGCCACCCGCGCCTTCCTCGCCAGCTGCGAAAGCTAAGAAGCGGCTCAAAGACTCGCGAGCAAGCGCGAGACAAGGCGAAAACGGCTGAGAAAGCGGAATGGTCAAGCGGTACATGAGCGTTTCGAAGGTGTTTTCAACGCCGTATCGCCGCAGCGCAGCAGATCGTAACAGCCGCCCGCGCCTGACGGCGCGGGCTACGCTCACTCCGCGGCCAGCAAACGCCAGCGCTGATTCGCGCCGCCGTGGCAGCTCCATTGAATCAGTTGCTGGCCGGCTTGGGACGAGGCATTGGCCACGTCCAGGCATTTGCCGGCCTGCGCGCCCGCCAGGCTGTACGCGCCGGCTCCGTCCGCCTTCAGGCTGAAGCGCTGATTGGCCTGGCCGCTGCACGGCCACTGAATCAGCTTGCCGCCGTCCTGCTTGGCGCCGCCCTCCACGTCCAGACACTGCCGGGAATGCGCGGCGATCAATTGATAGCCGTCGCCGCTGGCGGCCAGCTGCCACACCTGGTTTTGCCCGGCGGCGGCCTGCTGAACGACGGCCGCGCCGGCGGACGCGCTATTGTCCTTGACCGTCAGCCACAGCCCGCTGCTCAGGGACTGCAGCCGGTAAGACTTGCCCGCCTGCGGCCCGACGGCGCTGCTGTCTATCAGCTTGCCGGCGCGCGCGTCGCTGCGGTCCAGCACGTCGGTCACGGTCAGATTCACTTGCAGCTTGGCCGGCGTCGGCGTTCCCGCCGGCAGCTTCAAGCTGGCCGCGCGGCGCTCGCCGGCGATTTCGCCGCCCTGCGCCAGGATCTTGCCGCTGGCCGCGTCGCTGACGCTGAGCTGGTATTTAAACTGCGGCGCGCCATAGGGGCTGGTTTGCCAGCTCGCCGTCACCGCGCGCGCGGCGGCGTCGTAAGCGGCGTTCAACTGATCGATCTTGGCCGGATCCGCTTCCGGCGCCGCCGGACGCCGGGCGGTGGAAATCAACGGCGATTGGAAGCCGGCCAGCGGCGCGCCCTGCTGCATCACAAAGCGGCCCTGTGCGGACACCGCGTGTTGCTTGGCCTGAGCCGGCGTCAGTTCCGTGACGGTGGGCGTGGCGCGATTGATCGCCTGCCAGCCCTGAGCGCCGCGCGCCCAGACATCGTAATACTCGGCGCTGCGGGTCACCTCCTTGGCCTGGCCGCTCCAGTTCTCGATGAAGCTGTTGGCGGACTGGGCGGCGAAGTCGATATTGGCCGCCGGGAAATCGAAAGTGGCGTGATGGGTCCAAATCCGCGTGGCCGCGTCCCGCGTCCACATGCCAAAGTAAGTGTGGCCGTTTTGCTGCCAATTGCGCACCAGGGACGTTACCGGCTGGCCCAGCGTCCACTTGGTCTGCAAATCGAAATACTTCAGCCCCTCGCCCTCGCCGCCAAAGCGCTCCACCTTGGCGCCGGGCTTGGCGTACACCGCGCGTATCGGCACGCCGTGCACCGACACCGGGTCCCAGATTGAAAAGATATAGGCCGGCGCGCCGTTGTTGTGGCTCTGAATGCCGGTATAGCCGCCGGCATCGCGGCCGCCGTTCCAACCCAGGGTCTCGTAATAAGTGTGCTGATGCGTGTTCAACACCTTCACCGTCATCATCAGGATGTCGGCGGACACATTGGGATAGTTGAGATGGGCGGACCCGGTGCCGGCCAGCGCCGGCGCAATGGGAACACAGACAAGAGCCAAGCGGGCGAGACCGCGGCTGAATGAGTACATGGCAACACCTTTATTCAATAAGGGAAACCAAGGCCGGCCGCATACGACAACGGCCTGCCGCCAAAACACTTAATAAGTGAGTGAACGACAGGCCGTCGGGTTCCGCCCCAGCGGCGGAATGGCACTATTTACACAGGCTCAACGCTGGATCAGATAACGTATCGTCGGGCCGTCCTGCTGGATTTCCAGCACGGTGTAGCCATGGTTCTTGGCGTCCAGCGGGATGTTGTTGATCGACTGCGGGCAATCGGTCACCACCTCCAGGATTTCGCCCGGCTGAAGCTGCGGCATCGCCTCCAGCGTGGCCACCGCCGGATACGGGCAGGGCTCGCCCATCATGTCCAAACGGTAATTTGGGGTATAACTCTGCTTGCTCATGCCGCCTCCTTGCTGAATCTAGCCGCCTGCGCCTTATTGGCGAAAAAGCGTTTTTCCCACCACATCACCGCCAGCATCGCCAGCGCCAACATCGCGTAAGTGAGCACCAGGCCGCCTTGCGGGCCAAACACCGCCAGCAGGTTGACCTTGGCGTAATCAGTGGCCACCGCCGGCGCGATATCGTCCCACCATGCCGCCAGCAAGGTGGCGCCGACGATATTGCCCAGCCCCACCCACCAGTAATGCACCTGGCCCTCCACCGCGCGATACATCCAGCCGGTTTCGCAGCCGCCGGCCAGCACGATGCCGAAGCCGAACAAGACCCCGCCTATCACCGCATTGGGGCCGGCCCACAGAATCTTGGGCGGCACGCCCAGCTGCACATAGCTGTACACGCCGATCACGCTCACCGCCATGCCGGCGATGATGGCCTTGGCCATCTGGGTGCGGCCGGTCAGCCACAAATCGCGGAAGGCTGAGGTGAAGCACACCTGCGCGCGTTCGATGATCAGACCGAAAGCCAGGCCGAACAAGGCCGCCAGCCCCAGCTTGGGCATGGAGAAGGTGCGGGCCAGCGCCCACAGCGTGAAGGCGACGAAAATCAGCATGCCCAGGCGGAAACGACGCCGCGCCTGGTCCTCGCGCTGCTGCAAGGGCTGCGGCGCGCTCACCTTCTGCAGCTTCACCGGAATGCGGAACACCGGCAGCATGGTCACGCGCGCGCCCAACCAGGAACCGGCCGCGGTGGCCAGCGCAAACAACCAGGCATGCAGGGAAAACTGCGGAATGCCGGTGAAGAAGGCCGCCAGATTGCAGCCCATGGCCAGCCGCGCGCCAAAACCGGCGATCAGGCCGCCCAGCACCGCCTGCGCAATGCGGACGCGATGATGCGGCATGCGCAGCTTGACGTTGTTGGCCCACAAGGCCGCGGACAGACAGCCGGCGAACATGCCTATGATCATCATGCCGTCCACGCGGTCCAGCGGCGTGCCCTCAAGATGGATCACCTTGAAATAGCCCCAGGTTTCCGGATGGAAGCCAAACAGCTGCAAGGCGTGGCCGCCCCAGCGCGTGAACTCCCCGGTCACCGCCCAGAAAGTGCCGGTAATGCCGAAATAATATGCGGACAACACCCCGGCGGCGATCACCGCCGGCACCGGCGCCCAGAAGCGCACCAGGTATTGCGTCTTGAAATCCTGCCAAGTCATGGCTCAGACGTCTCCCAATAAAAAAACCTGCCCGCGGGCAGGGTCAAAAATATACGGTTGGCATTGTAGAACAGTGCGTGAACCATGTCAGCGCCGGATTGTCTCACCCGCCGCCTATCGCAGGCAAACCCAAAGCCGGCCGGACTTGATCTGACGCGGCACGGCGGACGCGCGTCGGGCTTGCCGGCTGGTACTGATTAAAACCAAATCCCTTTGGCATCAAAGCCTTCGCACAGGCCAGAAAAACATATTAAGCACCCAGATATCAAAGCCCCCCCCAAAAAACTTCAGCCCCCTCCCCTTCATCTCATCGTCACCATTTCGTCATCCGCCGCGCCTAAGCTGAGCTGTATTCCACCATGTCGGCCGTGCGCCATGAACCACGTCATTACCCAGCAGCAATACGGCTCGGACCAGGCCGGGCTGATCTGCGGCTTTCGTTTTCATCCGGATTGCGCCGGCGAAGAGATCGATTCCGCTCAGGCGCAAGCCTGGCTGCGCGCGCCGCCGGACGGCGACGCCTTTCTATGGCTGCATTTCAATCTGGCCAATGCCGCCAGCGAACGCTGGCTGCGCGCGGCCTTGCCCTTGCAGGAGGATTTTTTCGAGGCCTTGCGCGGCGGCTCCAACTCCACCCGCATCGAATTGCTGGATCAGGCCTTGCTGGCGGTGATCAACGACGTGGCTTTCAGCTTTGGCCTGGCCTCGTCGGACATCGCCACCCTGTGGGCGCATGCTCAGCCGCGGGTGCTGATCACCGCGCGCGTCAAGCCGCTGCATTCGGTGGACCGGCTGCGCGCGGCGGTGCGCGCCGGCGCGGCCTTCCGCTCGCCGGCGGCCTTGCTGGTTCATTTGCTGCAGAACCAGGCGGACGCGCTGGCCGGCATTGTGCGCGCCAGCGGCGCGCAGGTGGATGTGCTGGAAGACCGGCTGCTGGCGCAAAGGCTGGACGATCAGCGCGCGCAGCTGGCGGCGATGCGGCGTTCCCTGGTGCGCTTGCAGCGCCTGCTGGCGCCCGAGCCCAGCGCGCTGTTCCGCCTGCTGAACCGGCCGCCGGCCTGGCTGGACGCGGCCGACGCGCAGGCGCTGCGTCAGTCTTCCGAGGAGTTTGCGCTGACGCTGAACGATCTGGCCGCCTTGGTGGAACGGATCAAGCTTTTGCAGGAAGAACTGGCGGCGCGCCTGAACGAGCAGAGCAACCGCACCCTGTTCACGCTGACCCTGGTGACGGTGCTGGCGCTGCCCATCAATATCGTCGCCGGTTTCTTCGGCATGAACGTGGGCGGCGTGCCGCTGGCCAATCATCCGCACGGCTTTTGGGTGCTGGTGCTGCTGGTGGCCGGCTTCAGCCTCTTGGCCGCCTGGTGGGCTTTCCGCCGTCAGCGCGGCGCGTAGGCGGCGCTCACGCCGCCCCGCCCGCCGGCGCGAACATGCGCTGGCATAGGAAGTCCACGAAGACGCGCAGCTTGGGCGACAACTGGCGGCTGGACGGCCACAGCACATGGAACATGCCGGTCTGGCCCAGATAGGGCTCCAGCACGATTTGCAGCCGGCCGGCGGCCAGCGCGTCGCGCACGATGAAGTCCGGCAAGTACGCCAGGCCCTGATTCTGGCTGGCGGCGCAGATCAGCGCCTCGATATTGTTGCAGCTCAAGGCGCTGCTCGGCGGCCAGTCCTGGCCGGCCGGCGCGCCGTCCAGCGCCCAGGTCTGCAGCTTGCCGGTGCTGGGGAAGCGATAGCGCAGGCAGGCGTGATGGGCCAGGTCCTCCGGGCTTTGCGGCGCGCCGCGCTCGCGCAGATAGCCCGGCGAGCCCACCACCAGCAGACGGAAGGGCCCCAAGGGCCGCGCCATCAGCCGGGAATCCGCCAATGGCCCGCTGCGCACCACCGCGTCCAGGCCCTCTTCTATCACGTCCACCATGCGGTCGGAAAAATCCAGGTCCAGCTCCACTTCCGGGTAACGCTGCATGAAGTCCGGCAGGATGGGCAGCAGCATGCGATAACCCACCACCGGCAGGCTGACCCGCAGCTTGCCGCGCGGCGCGGCGCGGCTCTGCGCCAGTTCGGCCTCGGCGTCGTCGATATCGTCCAGGATGCGGCGGCAGCGTTCGTAGAACAATTCGCCCTCCGCCGTCAGCCGCACATGACGGGTGCTGCGCTGGAACAGCCGCACGCCCAGTTTTTCTTCCAGCCGCGCCACGCTCTTGCCCACGGCGGACGAGGACACGCCCAGCGCGCGGCCGGCGCCGACAAAGCTTTGCGCCTCCGCGGCGCGTACAAAAGCGGCCAAACTGCTCAAACTATCCATGCCCATGTCCTTATTGAGGATTTTTTGTCCGCTTAATTTGGACACATCGCCTGTTTTTCGTCAATTGCCGTCAAATTATCATGTGTTCGCCCAATGACCATCCGCATCCGCCCGCCGCGCCGCGCGGGCGCTTGTCCCACTCTTTGAAAGGCGAAATCATGCATCCCTCCAAACCGGCGCCCTCCCAACGCGCTCCTTTACTGACCCTGGCCGCGGTCTGCCTGGCCGCGCTGACCACGCCGCTCAGCTTCACCGGCCCGGCGCTGGCCTTGACCGCGATAGGCCGCGAGCTGGGCGGCGACGCGCTGGCCCTGACCTGGGTCACCAACGCTTTCATGCTCACTTTCGGCGGCTGCCTGATGGCGGCCGGCGCGCTGGCCGATCAATACGGCCGCAAACGGGTGTTTCTGCTCGGCATTGGCCTGTTCTCCCTGTCCTCGCTGGGCTTGTTCCTGGTCGGCAGCCTGCTGTGGCTGGACTTGCTGCGCGCGGCCCAGGGCCTGGGCGCGGCACTGTCCTTCGCCAGCGGCCTGGCGGCGCTGGCGCAAAGCTTCGCCGGCGCGGCGCGCACGCGGGCCTTCAGCCTGATAGGCACCACCTTCGGCATCGGCCTGGCTTTTGGCCCCTTGCTGTGCGGCTATCTGATTCAGGCGCTGGGTTGGCGTTCCATCTTCGCGCTGGCCGGCCTGGTGGGCCTGCTCGCCTTGGGCCTGGCCGTCTATTGCATGCGCGAATCGCGCGACCCTCAGGCCGCCGGCCTGGATTGGCCGGGCGCGCTCAGCTTCACGCTGGCGCTGAGTCTGCTGACTTACGGCGCGCTGGCGGCGCCGGAGCTGGGCTGGAGCAGTCCGCGGGTGATTGCCCTGCTCTTGGGGTCCGCGGCGGCGTTCTGGCTGTTTGTGGCGCTGGAGCGCCGCGCGGCGCGTCCCATGCTGGACCTGAGCCTGTTCCGCTATCCGCGCTTTGTCGGCGTGCAATGTCTGGCCGCCGCGCCGGCTTACGCCTTCGTGGTCTTGCTGGTGCTGCTGCCACTGCGCCTGGTGGGGGCGGAAGGCGTCAGCGAGGCGGAGGCCGGCCAGGTGATGCTGGCCTTGTCCGCGCCCATGCTGGCGCTGCCGCTGTGCGCGGCCTGGCTGACGCGCTGGCTGTCCGCCGCGGTTCTGTCCGCCGGCGGCCTGCTGCTGTGCGCGCTGGGGCTGTGGTGGCTTAGCCGCTATCCGCAGCTGTCCGCGCTGCAACAGACCTTGTGGCCCTTGCTGCTGATAGGCGTGGGCATCAGCCTGCCCTGGGGCCTGATGGACGGTCTGGCGGTCAGCGTGGTGCCCAAGGAGCGCGCTGGCATGGCCGCCGGCATATTCAGCACCACGCGGGTGGCGGGCGAAGGCATTGCGCTGGCCTTGGTGGGCGCGCTGCTGGCGGCCCTGCTGCAACAACGCCTCGCCCCCTTGTCCGCGGCGGCGCCCCAGGCGCTGGCCGCGGCCGCCAGCCAGGGGGCGCTGGGCAAGCTGGCCGCCGTCGGCGAGTTCTTGCCCGGCCTCGCGCCGGAGGCGCTGTCCCAGGCTTACGCCGCCGCCTTCCAACGGCTGCTGACGGTGCTGTCCGCCCTGACCGTGCTCAGCGCGCTGGTGGTGGCGCTGTTCCTGCGCGGCGTCGCTCAGACGCAGACGGAGGAAACGGACGCGAATCCGGCGCTGGACTCCGCCTGCTCTTGAGCGCGGGCGCCGGCTTGCCTTCCCGCGAGCCGGCGCTCGGAACGTGTTTACGATCTTGCGAGCTCAGGCGAGACAAGGCGAAAACCGCTGAGAAAGCGGAGTGTACACACGGGACATCAGCATTTCGAAGCGGTACTCACCGTGTCACGTCTCACGACGCGCAGCAGATCGTAAACAGCTTCTCAGGCCGTTTCATTGACGATGGCGATGGAAAACCCGTCCCAACCCTTGACGCCCACGGTTTGCAGCGCGGTGGCGGTCAGCCGCGGCTCGGCGCCCATGTCTTCTATGAAGCGGCGCACGCCGCGCACGCCGGGGTCTTGGCTGACCACATTGGCCACCGCCCCGCCGCGCGCCACATTGTCGCCGACGATGGCGGCGCCGGGGCGCGCCAGCTTCAGCGCCCATTCCAGATAAGCCGGATTGTTGGGTTTGTCGGCGTCGATGAAGATCAGATCGAAGGGCTCGCCCCCGGCCAGCAGCGGCAGGCTGTCCAGCGCCGGGCCTTCCCGCAGTTCCACCTTGTCCGCCACGCCGGCGGCGGCCAGATTGGCCCGCGCCGTGTCCGCGTGCGCCGGATTGGCTTCCAAGGTCACCACCCGGCCGTCTGCCGGCAGCGCCCGCGCCAGCCAGATGGTGCTGTAGCCGCCCAGGGTGCCGATCTCCAGCACCCGCCGCGCCTGCATCAAACGCGCCAGAATATGCAGAAAGCGCCCTTGCAGCGGCGACACGTCCTGCGCCGGCAGGCCGGCGGCGGCATTGGCCGCCAGCGCGCCGTTCAAGACGCCGTCCTCCACCCGCAGCGCCGCGGTGTAATAGCGGTCCAGACCGCTCCATTCTGCTTGCATCGGCTTCTCCTGGCGCGGCCGCCCCGAACAACGGCCCGGCTTGACCGCGCATGCTTGAAGCCACCATGATAAACGCATTTCAGGCCCAGCCGCCGCCACGCCTGTCATTGCGCCCAGGGCGCCTCGTTTTTAAGGGGAAAAGGTATGGACAGATTTCAAGGCGGCGGGTCCGACGGCTACGACGAGCGCATCGCCAGGCTGATTCCGGGCTACGCCCTGCTGCACCAATTGAGCGAGGCCTTGCTCGCCGGCCTGTTGCCCGCCGATGCGCGCGTGCTGGTCGTCGGCGCCGGCACCGGCAGCGACACCCTCGCGCTGGCGCGGCGGCATCCCGGCTGGCGCTTTTGCGCGCAAGACCCGTCCGCCGACATGCTGGCCATTGCGCGGCGGCGCCTGGAGCAAGCGGATGTCGCCGGCCGCGTGGATTTCCGTCCCTGCGCGCTGGACGCCTTGCCGGAAACGGAGTTCGACGCGGCGCTCTGCCTGCTGGTGCTGCATTTCCTGCCTTCTCCGGCCAAGCGGGCGCTGCTGAGCGCCGCCCGTTCCAGGCTGCGGCCGGAGGCCCCGCTGCTGCTGGCCGACCTTGCCGCGGCCCCATCCGCCGCGCTGGCCGCCGCCGGCGGCCACGCTTCTCAAAGCCTGGGCATGAGCGCGGAGGACGCCGCCCAGATGCGGCTCAAGCTGGAGCGCGATTTCCACCCCTTGACCGAGGCCGAACAGCGGGCCTTGCTGCAAAACGCCGGTTTCGCCGCGCCGGAGCGCTATTTCCAGGCCCTGCGCATCCAGGGGCATTGGACGCGACGGCTGGGCTGAGCCGGCGCTAAGAGCCTGTTTACGATCTGCTGCGCGTCGTGGACGCCTTACGCGGCGAGTACGGCGTCAGAATGCTCGTCCGCCACTGGAACACTCCGCTTCTTCGGCCGCAACGCCTTGTCTCGCTCTCGCTCGCAAGAGCGTGAACACCTTCTAAGCCTGAAGCGATGGCGCGCAGGCGCGCAATTGCGCGCGCAGCCAATCATGGGCGGCGCTGCGGCCGTGGCGGGCGTGGCTGTACACCTTGAGGGTGTAGGACGGGATATCGAACGGGGCGGCGTGGACGGCGATGGGCGCGGCCTGGCTCAAGGCCTGCGCCGCCAGCCGCGGCAGCGTCATGATCCATTCGGACTCCGCGATGATGAAGGGCGCGGCCAGCACCGACGGCAGTTGCAGCGCCACGTCGCGGCGCAGGCCCCGGCGCTCCAGCGCGCGATCGATGCCGCCGCGGCTTTCTCCCCAGGGCGTCACCACCACGTGGCGCGCCGCCAGGTATTGATCCAGGCTGAGACCGTCCCGGATGCGCGGATGGGCGCGGCTGACGATGGCCACGTAGCGGTCTTCCAGCCAGTCGAAGCTTTCAATCCCGGCCGCCGGCTCCGCAATCTCCTCGACATAACCCAGCGCGAAGTCTATGCGGCCGGCAGCCAGGTCCTCGGCGGACTCGCGGCCGCGGGAATGCACCAGCTTGAAACGCAGCCGCGGCGCAGCCCGCTGCAAGCCCGCCAGCAGGCGCGGCATCACCGCGAAGGCGGTGTAGTCGGTCACCGCGATCACAAAAGCCCGTTCGCTGCGCTCCGGCTGGAAACCGCCGGCCTCGGCCAGCCCCTGCGACAGCGTTTCCAGCGCGGCGCTCACCGCGCCGGCCAGTCTTTCCGCGTAGGCGGTGGGCTGCATCGCATTGCCGATGCGCACAAAGAGATCGTCGCCCAGGGCGGCGCGCAGCCGCGCCAGCGCGTGGCTGAACGCCGACGGGCTCATCGCCAGTTCGTCGGCGGCGGCGCTGACCGAGCGCTGGCGCAGCAAGGCGTCGAAGACCAGCAGTAGATTGAGGTCCAAGCGGCGCAGGTCGGAATGCAGGATGTTCATCATGACTTGAAAACAATGCAGCGCATGCAGTTTGTCTTGGCCGTAGTATAGCGCTTAATCCATTCACCACTATTCAGGTTCCGTCCATGTCCATCCATATCCGCCCCGCCCAAGCCCAAGACGCCGCGCTGATCCTGCGCCTCATCAAGGAGCTGGCCGTCTACGAACGCGCCGGCGATCAAGTGGCCGCCACCGAGGACAGCATCGTCTCCAGCCTGTTTGGCGCGGACAGCCCGGCGCGGGCGCTGATTTGCGAGGTGGACGGCGAACCGGCCGGCTACGCCGTCTACTTCTTCAGCTATTCCACCTGGCAAGCCAAGCAGGGCCTGTATCTGGAAGACCTGTATATTTCGCCGCGGCAACGCGGCGGCGGCGCCGGCAAGCTGATGCTGCGCCGCCTGGCCCAGCTGGCGGTGGAACACGGCTGCGGCCGCTTCGAATGGAGCGTGCTGGACTGGAACCAGCCGGCCATAGACTTTTACCTGTCCATCGGCGCCAAGCCGCAGGCGGAATGGGTGCGTTACCGGATGGACGGCGCCGCGCTCGCCGACTTCGCCGCCGGCTGAGGCGGGCCTGTTCATGGTCTCCAAGCCAGAGCGAGGCGAAAACCGCTGAGAAAGCCGAATGCACACGCGGCGCATCAGCATTTCGAAGCGGCGCTCACCCGGCCGCCTCTCAACGACGCGCAGCCGATCGTGAACAGCTTCTTAGCCGCTCACCGTCAGCGCGGAGCAACCGGCGGCGCCGGCCCGGCCCACCCGGATCTGCACCGGGATGCGCTCCTTCAAGGCTTCCACATGGCTGATCACGCCTATGGTCTTGCCGCCGGCGTTGAGCGCGTCCAGGGCGTCCAGCGCCAGTTCCAGCGTGTCGCCGTCCAGAGTGCCGAAGCCCTCGTCCAGGAACAGCGAATCGATCGAGGTTTTGTGACTGGCCAGGTCGGACAAGGCCAGCGCCAGCGCCAGGCTGACCAGGAAGCTTTCGCCGCCGGACAGGGTGCGGGTGTCGCGCGCGGCGTCGGCCTGCCAGCTGTCGACGATTTCCAGCTCCAGCTCGCCGTCGGCGCGGCGGCGCAGCCAATAGCGGCCGTGCAGCCGGCTCAGGTGGCGGTTGGCCAGCGCCACCAGATGCTCCAGCGTCAGACCCTGGGCGAAACGGCGGTATTTGTCGCCGCCGGCGGAGCCGATCAGGCCGTTCAAGCGCTGCCAGACGTCGGCCTCCTCGCGCAGGCCGTCGATGCGGGCGAACAGCTCGCGCTGGCCGTCGCGGCGCGCGGCGTCGTTGTCGAGCAAGGCGCGCAAGGCGCCGTCCTCGCCGGCCAGGCTTTGCCGCTCGGCGTCCAGCGCTTCCATGCGCTGGCGCAATTCCGGTTCCGGCTGCGGCGAGGCGTTGTCCCGCTCCAGCGCCGCCAGCCGTTCCGCGGCCTGTTGCCGCAGCGCCGCAGCGCTCAGCCTTTCCCGCTCCAGTTGCCGGCCGAGCGCGCTCAAGCGCTCGCGCTCGGCCTCCGGCAAGGCCGCCGCCAGAAAGGCGGCGGCGTCCGCAAACGGGCTGGCGGCCAAAGCTTGGGCCCAAGCCTGTTCCGCGTCCTCGGCGCGCCGCCGCTGGCGCACGGCATCGCTCTCCGCCCGTTCCAGCGCGCCCTGGATCTGGGCCAGGGTCCGCGCGGATTCCTCGCAATCCGCGACCGCGGCCAGCCAGGCGGCCTCGGCGTCGCCGTCCTCCTGCGGCGGCGCCCCGTCCGGCAACCGCAGCGCCCGCCAGCGCGCGTCCCAATCCGCGACGCGTTCTCCGGCGAGCCGGTGCGCGGCGGCCTGGGCCTCCGCGTCGGTTTCCGCTTGCCGGCGAGCCTGTTCCAAATCTTTCCAGTCCCGCCAATCGGCGGCGCGCTGTTCCAGCCAGCCGGCCTCCTGCCCCGCTTCCGGGGCGTCGAAGCCCGCGGCGGCGATGTCGGCGTCGCGGCCGCCGGCCAGTTCCCTCAGCTCGGCCTCGCGCTGCGCGAGCTCGTCCCGCAGCGTTTGCAGGCTCTGCTCCAGGCTATGCAGGCCGTGTTCTTGCAAGGCCCGTTTCTGGCCCAGCGCCTGAACGGCCTCGCTTTGCCGCCGCGCGTCCGCGCGCGCCCGTTCCAGCGCCGCTTCCGCCTGTTCGGCGGCGCGCAGCGCGCTTTCCTGCCGCAGCTGCAGCCCTTCCGCGTCCCGGCAAGCCTGTTCCAGCCGCGGTCCGCGCCAATCCCCGTCCGCCAGTCCCCAGGGCGCGCCCTCGCTCAGCCATTGCGCGGCCAGGGTTTCGCGGCGCGCTTGTTCCTGTTCCGTCGCCGCGTCCAGCTGGCGCAGCTGCGCTTCGTCGCGCGCCAGCTGCGCCGCCGCCTGCTGGCCTTGTTCTCGCAGCGTCTCCAGCGCGGCCTCCTTGGCGTTCAGGGCCGCTTCGGCGGCGCCGATGTCCAGCGCCTGATAGGCGGCCACCGCCGGGTGCTCGCAAGCGCCGCATAAGGGGCAGGGTTCGCCCGGCCGCAAGGCGGCGCGGTGCTGTTCCAGGCTGAGAATGCGCCGCTCCTGCTCCAGCAGCCGCCGCTTGTCCGCCGTTTGTTCCTGCGCCAGCCGGTAATCGGCGCGCAGCCGCTGCAAGTCGGCGTCGCGGCGCGCTCGCTCGGCCTCCTGCGCCGCTCTTTCCTCGCGCCGTCCGGCCAGCCGCTCTTCCAGCGGCTTCAGTTCGGCGGCCAGCGTCGCCAGGCCGCGCAAGGCCGTGTTTTGGCGCAGCGCGCGCTGCCATTGCTCGCGCCATTCGGCCAGGCTGCGGCCGTCCAGCGCCGCCCGGCCGCTCTCTTCCGCCCGCCGCAGCGCGGCGGCGGTCTCCAGGCCGCGCCCTTCCGCCGCCTCGGTCTCCGCGTTCAAGGCCGCCAAGCCCTGGCGCTGGTTCAGCGTCCGGGCGTCCAGCTCCGCGACGCGCGCGGCGCAGCCGTCGCGCTGTTGCCGCAAGCGCTGCTGCTGATCGAAACCGGCGCGCCAACGTTCCAGCAACTCGCCCAGGCGCGCGCGATGGCTCAGCCGCCGGGCGGCGGCCTCTTGCTCCTCCGCCGCGGCCTTGAGCGCGTCCAGACGCGCTCCTTGGGTCCGCTCCAGCCGGCGGGCCTGGCTCAAGGCCCGCCAATGGCCGGCCTGCCAGTCCGCGTTCCGCGCCGCTTGCGCATGGCCAAGCGCCTGGCTTTCCGCGCTCAGACGCAGCAGCTCCGCCCGCGCCTGCTCCGCTTCCCGCCATTGCGGCAGGATGCGCCGCGCCGGCTCGTCGCGGCGCAAACACGCCAGTTCCGGCTCCGCCCGCGCCTCCTGCTCGCTGGCCCGCCGCCACGCCTCGTCGGCGTCCGCGCTCTGACGCCGCGCCTGTTCAAGGGCTTCGCGCCACTGCCATTGCTTGCGCGCCAGCTCCCAGTCCGCCTGCGCCTGGCGCGAGGCCGCGCCCAGCGCGGCCAGCCTGGCCTCCATGTCCGCGCGCCGCTCCGGTTCCAGCAACTCCACGCCGTCGGCGCGCGCCTGCCATTGCTCCAGGGTCTGGCGCGCGTCGCGGGCGCGCTCGAACACCTGTTGCGAGATCAGGCCGTAGATTTCGCTGCCGGTCAGTTCTTCCAGCAGTTCCGCGCGCGCGTTGGCGTCGGCGTTGAGGAAGGCGGCGAAACCGCCTTGCGCCAGCAGCATGGACTTGGTGAAGCGTTCGTAATCCAGCCCGGTGATGGCTTCGACGCGCTTGAGCTTGTCCGCCACCTGGCTGCTGAGGATCTCGCCGTCAGCGTCGGCCAGCTCCACCTTGGGCGCTTGCAGCGCGCCGTCCGGCTTGTCGCGGGCGCGGCGCTGGCTCCAGAAGGCGCGGTAACGCCGGCCTTTGACTTCGAACTCCACCTCCGCCAGGCAGTCCGCGGTGTGTCGGCTCATGATGTCGTTGCTGCCCTGGGTCACCGCGTCCAGCCTTGGCGTCTTGTGGTAGAGCGCCAGGCAGATGGCGTCCAGCAAGGTGGATTTGCCGGCGCCGGTGGGGCCGGTGATGGCGAACAAGCCGCTGCCGGCGAAGGGCTCGGCGCTGAAATCCAGCTTCCATTCGCCTTGCAGCGAGTTGAGGTTTTTCAGGCGCAGGCTCAGTATCTTCATGCCTGTTCCTCCCGCAAGGCGGCCAGGGTTTCGCGATAGCGCAGCCGCAGTTGCTCCTGCAGCGGCGGATCAAGGGTTTCCAGCGCCAGCCGGCGCTCGAACACGTCCAGCGGCGTCAGTTCGTCCAGGGTTTCGCCAGCGGCCGAGGCCAGCCCTGAGGCGGCCTGCCCGCGGTCGCGCCGCACGCGCAAGAGCTCCAGCGGCAGATCGGCGCACAACGCCTGCGCGCGGGCGGACAGATCGCTCAGGTAGTCGTCGGCGCTGACCACGATTTCCAGCCAGACCGGCCGTTCCGCGCTGCCGGCCTCCGCCGCCTGCGCCAACAGCGCCGGCAACTGCGCCAGGCTGCCGCGCACCGAACGCAAGGGCTGGAAGCAAGGCACCGCCAGCGGCCGGACGGAGCCTAGGCCCTGCTCGTCCAGCTCCGCCAACAACACTTCCTTGCCCTGGCCGGCTTCGTCGAAGCTCAGCGGGATGGGCGAGCCGCTGTAGCGGATGTGCTCGTGGCCGCCCACTTTCTGCGGCCGGTGGATGTGGCCCAGGGCGATGTAGTCGGCCGGCGGGAAGGCGTTGCTGGGAAAGGCTTCCAGCGCGCCGACGTAGATTTCGCGCACGGATTCGCTGGCGCTGGCGCCCACCGTGGTCAGATGGCCGCTGGCGACGATGGGCAGGGGCAGATCCAATTGTTCGCGGCGGCGGAGCGCTTGCTCGTACACCTGCCGGTAGCGTTCGCGTATGGCGTCCTGCAAGGATTGCTGCTTTTGCTCGGCGCTCTGGCCGGCCTGGCTGCGCAGCACGTCGCGCGGGCGGATATAGGGCAAAGCGCACAGCAGCGCGCCCGGCTCGCCGTCGCGGCGCTTGAGCATCAGGACCTGATCGGCCGGGTCCTCGCTCAGGGCCGGCACCACGCTGGCTGACAGATAGGACAGCAGCGCGCGGCTTTCCGCCAGCGTGGCCACGGAGTCGTGATTGCCGCCCAGCAGCACCAGTTGCACGCCGGAGCGATGAGCGGCGGCGATCAGGCCGTTGTAGAGTTCGCGCGCGTAGCTGGGCGGCGCGCCGGTGTCGAAAATGTCGCCGGCCACCAGCACGACGTCGGCCCGGTGGACGTCGGCCTGCTCCAGCAGCCAGTGGATGAAGGCCTGGTGCTCCGCCAGGCGGGTTTTGCCGATGAAATGCTGGCCCAAGTGCCAGTCCGAGGTGTGGAGGATGCGCATGCCGGCCGCTGTGTGGGTTCAATGCCCGGCAGTTTACCGGCTTGCCGCGTCCCGTCCAGTCCCGGACCTCGGCTCAGTCGCCCCACTTGAGGCTGAGACCCAGCCCCTGGCAGTTTCTGTCGTCCGGCGCGCAATTGCTGTTGCGGGTATGCAGCTGCAAGGCGCTGTCCGCGCATTGCGGCGAATAGGGGTCCTGATCGCAAAGCTTGGCGCTGCCCATGGGCTGGGGCGGCGCGGAGGCGTAGGCGCGCTCGGCGCCCTTGGGCTGGCAATAGGCATAGCCGGGATGGCTTTGGCAGTCCACCGGCGTCTTGGGCTCTTGCTTGCTGCGCAGCGCCTGGTCCGCCAGCAGGCGGGTGCGCTCGGACGGCGGATAGCTGAAGCGTTTGCTGTCGTAGCCCAGGCTCCAGCCCGGCGGCGGCTTGGCCGCGGGGCTCGCCGTTTCGGGCGGCGTCGGCTTGAGATCCAGGTCCAGCGCCAGGCTGGGGCCTGCCAGGCCTAGCGCGGCCAGCAGCAGGCCAAGGGATAGAGTGGGAGATGCGCTCATCGGAACCTTTCCCCGTTCCGCGCTTATGAACTACCCGCGCCAAAGCGCGGCGGGAACGGTGTCAATGAAAAAAAGATAGAGCCGCGATGGTGCGGACAAGTTCCGCCGCGCGCTCAATCGGCAAGGACAGATGTCATGCTGTACACATAGACAGCGCCGTCTATCCCGCCCAGAATGCCGCTGAAATCAACCACGCCCCTCCCCGCGCCATGCACCAAGCCGAATCCCTCGCCCTGCTCCGCCGCGTAGACCAACGCGTCCGCCTGCAACTGTCGCCGCTGGCCGCCGCCATCGATCAGCAAGGACATTATCCGGAGGAGATATTGCGCGGCCTGGGCGAAGACGGCGCCTACGCGGCCTTATTGCCGACGGAAGCCGGCGATGGGCCGGGCCTGGCCGCGGCGATGGCGGCCATCGCCGAAGTCGGCGCGGTTTGCGGCAGCACCGCCTTTCTGGCCTGGTGCCAGAGCGCCAGCGTCTGGCTGCTGCGCCACGCGGCGCCGCGGGCGGAGCTGAGATCGCTGATGACGGAACTGGCCGCGGGCCGGCGCCTGGGCGGCCCTGGCCTGTCCAACGCCATCAAGCACCTGGCCGGCCTTGAGCCGCTGCGGCTGCATGCCGAACCTTGCCCCAGCGGGTATCGGATATCCGGCGATCTGCCCTGGGTGTCCAATATCGGCGGCGGCCATGTGTTCGCCGCGGCGGCGGCCGCTTCGGACGGCGGCAAGCTGGTCTTCGTCGCCGATTGCGACGCGCCGGGGGTACGGCTCTGCGACGGGCCGCCCACCGCCGGCATGGCCGGCACCCGCACATTGAGCGTGAGGCTGGACAAGGTGTTGGTGCCCGCCGAGCGGGTGGCGGCGGAACCAGCCGACTTCGCCGCCTTCATACGGCGCGTCCGCCCCGGCTTCGTGCTGGCGCAGGCGGCGGCGGGCCTGGGCATTGTGCAAGGCTGCCTGGACGACATCCAGGAAGCCAATCTGCGCGACGGCGAGCAGAATCGCTGGCTGGACCACTCGTATCAGGATCTGGCGGCCGAACTGGCCGGTTTGTGGCGCGAGGCGAAAACGCTGGCGCCTCAGGCCGAGGCGGGCCAGGTTCAACCCTTGAGCGTGCTGCGCTTGCGCGCCGCGGTGGGCGAATTGTGTCTGCGCGCGGCGATGTCGGCTCAGCTGCACGCCGGCGCGGCCGGCTTTCTGCTGTCGCATTCGGCGCAGCGCCGGCTGCGCGAGGCCAGCTTCATCGCCATCGTGACGCCGACGCTGAAACAGCTGCGACGCGAAATCGATCTCGCGGAACAGGCGCAGCCGGCTTAGAAGCCGTTCAAAATCCGCCCCGCCTCGCGCTGCGCAACGCAGGATAAGGCTTTGCCGGCGGGTCTTGGAACGTGTTTACGATCTC
Organism: Chromobacterium sp. HL1; assembly: GCF_057418835.1. Lineage (NCBI taxonomy): Bacteria > Pseudomonadati > Pseudomonadota > Betaproteobacteria > Neisseriales > Chromobacteriaceae > Chromobacterium > Chromobacterium sp. HL1. The sequence goes on along the minus strand of NZ_CP162399.1, from coordinate 2,189,083 downwards.
GCGAGCTAAGGCGAGACAAGGCGTTGCGGCTGAGAAAGCGGAATGTACGAGGGGCGCGCGAGCATGCCGAACGCCGGCGCTCGCCGCGCCACGCCACGCCTCACGAAGCGCGGCGGACTTTGAATGGATTCCTTGGAACGGGCGCTTAGTGGCGTAGATAGGCGAACAGCCCCACCAGCGCGATACAGGCGATCAACGCCGCATGCAGCAAGACTTCCTCCTGTCGGGCGCTGAGCCGCCATTTGACATGGCGTTTGCCCGCCAGGGGCAGGTTGGGCGAAAAATGCTGATAAAACGCGCTGGGACTTCGATCTGCGGAGTCGGGATGGCCGCTTTTCATGAGAAATAACTCTGAAGTTGTCGGGTGTAAGCAATTTTACACCCGCCACTCTATGCTTTTTACATTTTTTTCACAAGTTCGGCTTGCCGGCTGGCGGCCCGGCGATTTATTCGCCGCCGGGCTGACCCAGGTCAAACGCCTACGCCGCCCGCCTGGAAGCCCGTCAACACATTCACCGCGTTGACGCCGATATCGTCCACCATATAACCGCCCTCCATCACGAACAGCGTCGGCAAACCCAGCCCGGCGATGCATGCGCCCAGGCGCAGGAAGTCTTCGCTCTCCAGGCGGAACTGGCTGATCGGGTCATCCTTGAAGGTGTCCACGCCCAGCGACACCACCAGCGCGTCCGGCGCATAAGCGGCTATTTGCCCGCAAGCGTGGCGCAAGGCTGCGCCGTAGGCCGGCCAGCCGGTACCGTGCGGCAGCGGGTAATTGTGATTGAAGCCCAGGCCGGCGCCCCGCCCCCGCTCGTCGCGATGGCCGGAAAAATACGGGTAGGAGGATTTGGGATCGCCGTGCAAGGACAGAAACATCACATCGTCGCGCTCGTAAAAAATGCTCTGCCCGCCGTTGCCGTGATGGTAGTCCACGTCCAGCAAGGCCACCTTGGCCGCGCCGCCGTCCAGGCAGGACTGCGCCGCGATCGCCGCGTTGTTCAGATAGCAGTAGCCGCCCATATACTCGGCGGCCGCGTGGTGGCCGGGCGGGCGGCACAGCGCGAAGGCGCTTTTCTCTCCCGCCAGCAAGGCGTCCATGCCGGTCAAGGCCACGTCGGCGCTGGCACGCGCCGCCCTCCAGGTGCCGGCGGTGATCGCCACCCCGGCGTCCATCGCGTAAAAACCCAGCTTGCCGTCGATGAATTCGGGTTCGATGTCGCCGCGCAGATCCCGCACCGGCCAGATCAGCGGCAAGGCGTCGTGGCTGCGGCCGGCGGCGGTCCATTCGTCCCAGGCCCGTTCCAGAAAACGAACATAGCGCCGGCTGTGCACGCGGGCGTAACGTTCGCTGTCGTATTCGCTCGGCGCGGCCACCGGGCCCAGCCCCGTCGCCCTCACTCGCGCCAAGATGGTGTCGGCGCGCCCCGGCTGCTCGAAACAGGGCATCAAGACCCCGTCTTTCAACTCGCAACCATGGTGCAGATGGTGCGCGTCGCTGTAAATCGTCAACATCGCCGTCCCTCCTCGTTTCTCGCTTGAATAAGGCAAGGCCCCAGTATGCGCCGCGGCCGCTGGAATAGTTTTGCTTTTGCCCCGCCTTCGGCGCTAATCTGGAGCAAGAAAGCAATATTGAAAGCGATTATTGAGCATGAATAGACTCAAAACTCTGCTGGATGATACGGATCTGACTCTGTTGCGCTTGCTGCAGCAGGACGGAGCGATGTCCAATCCCAAGTTGGCCGAACGGCTGTCCCTCAGCGTCACCCCCTGCTGGCGGCGGCTGAAGCGGCTGGAGGAAGCCGGCTACATCAAGGACTACCAGGCCAATCTGGACCGCCGCAAGCTGGGCTATGATGTGCTGGCCTTTGTCCGGCTCAGCTTCGGCCAGCACGCCGACGACGCGCCCAATCGTTTTGAAGACCGGATGCGGGAGCGCCCGGAGGTGCTGTCCTGCCACAAGATCACCGGCGACGCCGACTATCTGCTGCAAGTGGTCGCGCCCAATCTGGACGCGTACAGCGACTTCATCGAAACCGTGCTGCGCCGCACCCCGGGCCTGCACTCCATCCACTCCAGCCTGGCGCTGCGCGAAGTCAAGGCCGGCAGCCGGCTCCCCATCTAGCGCGCTCCGGCGCAATGGAAGAACCCGCCCATGATCACCGTCCACCACTTGAACAATTCCCGCTCGCAACGCGTGCTCTGGCTGCTGGAGGAGCTGAACCTGCACTACCGCATTCAGCACTACCAGCGCGATCCGCTCACCCTGCTCGCCCCGCCGGAACTCAAGGCGGTGCACCCTCTGGGCAAGTCCCCGGTGATCAGCGACGGCGAGCTGACCCTGGCCGAATCCGGCGCCATCGTCGACTACCTGGTGGACACCTACGGCTCAGGCCGGCTCAAGCCCGCCGCCGGCGCGCCGGAGCACAGCGATTACCTGTTCTGGCTGCACCACGCCGAAGGCTCGCTGATGCCGCCCTTGGTGATGAGCCTGGTGTTCTCGCGGCTGGACCGGCCGCCGGTCCCTTGGCTGCTGCGGCCGCTGGCGCGCAAACTGGCCGCCGGCGTCCGCCGCGCCTATCTGCAACCGCAGCTGGACGCGCTGCTCAGCCATGCCGACCGCTGCCTGGCCCGCCACGGCTGGTTCGCCGGCCCCGTCTTCAGCGCCGCCGACATCCAGATGAGTTTTCCGCTGGAAGCCGCGCGCGCGCGCGGCTATCTGAATCGGGAACATCCGCATGCGCTGGACTTCCTGCGCCGCGTCCATGCGCGGCCGGCCTATCGGGCCGCGCTGGAAAAAGGCGGGCCCTACGCTTACGGCGACGATTGATTCCTGCTGAAACCGGCTCAAAGTCCGCAGCGCTTCGTGAAGCCTTGCAGGGTGAATGCGAGCTCAACAGGCTCATGCGCCACGAGCAATTCCGCTCTTACGCTCGTTTTCGCCTTGTCTTGTTCTGGCTCGCGAGACTTTGAACCGTTTCTTATATTAATAAACGGCGAATATCCGCCGCATTGAAGACCCGGCTTCAGGCATTGCGACGCCGTTTTTCATTCCATCCCATGCCCATGGCTTATTTAGTGTTGCGCCGCACACAAAAATGTAAAAAAGTTTGATTCAGGATTGCCTATCCTCGTAAAGCCCCCTATAATCCGGGCATCTCAAATACTGCAAAGGTTCATCGTGGACAACGACGGAAGTAGTCGATCTTGTATCGCAACGCCGTCTTGCAGGATTTAGCAGAACCTTTTCTCTGCCACATCCTGCAATGACAGGGTGTGGTGTCTAAAATTCGGCAACAACGCACATCAGCGACCCGCCTAGCGCGCGGCCCAGTGCGAGCCGGACCCCAGGCCGAACGGCCAAGCTTTTCAGACATCCCCAGATTCGCGCCGCGCAGGCGGCTTGCCGCCTGATTGCGCACGGATTCCCTTTGACGGCGTTTGCCTTCGGATTTCGTCGCGTCCTCCTTGCATCGCCAATGGGAGGAATCATCATGCGCTTGATCACTAAACTGGCAGCCCTGCTGCGCCCAGGCAAAACCACCGCCCCGGCCGCCGTTTACCAGTTGAACATTTTTTGCGTCCATGCGGACCTGACCATGCTGCGCGTGCAAGCGGCCAAGCAATTGCACGCCCGCGGCCTGGAGGTGGAACGCATCGCCCTGACCGCCGGCGACAACGACCTGGCCTGTCTGAGCGTGCTCTTCGCCTGTCCGGACGTGGCCAGCCGTTGCCTGAACCAGCTAGCCGCGCATTTTTGCCAGCTGCCTCAGGTCAACCGGGTTCACTGGGCGCGCCACGCGCAGCGTCCGCGCGTGCCCAACCGCGCCTTTTTGCTGGCCCAACGGGCTCATTTGGCGCACTGAACCCACCCCGACTTCCCGCGCGCGGCCATGTCCGCGCGATCCTACTAAACGCAAACGCTGCCAGCCAGCAGGAGGTTCCGATGTTGATAGAAGACCCTGAACCGCGACCGCGCCGGCCCTTGGCGAATTGCTGATCTGAGCCCCTCCCTTATTGCGACAACGGGACCGGCCAATTAGCCGCCGCCGACCATCGCAATCGACCATTAAATTATTTTTATTTCTGCGTCTATAAAACACAGAAAGGGAATAATGCTGTCCGTCGCATTTTCAAAATGAAAATGAGGGAGTGAAATATGCGCCACAATAAACTGGCTTGGTTATTCAATTATCTCGCGCGCAATCCAAGCAAACGCCAAGACGAAACCAGCTGCCACCTGAATGTGATTTGCGACATCCCGGTCATTACCGCGCTGCGCAAACAACTCTTCTGGGAAATGCACACCCTGGGCCTGGCGGCGACCCACGTCGCCATCACCCCGGCCGCCGCCTCCGGACAAGCCTGCCTGAGCGTGCGCCTGGATTGCCCGGTCGCCCTGCGCCGCGCCTTCAATGAAATGGCGCTGCGCCTGAGCAAGATGCCGGAGATTCACCGCGTCCGCTGGGGACGCCGCAAGCCGGAGACGCGGGCCACGCCCCGTCGCTGGGCGGCCAGCGCCTGAGCGTCCATTGAGTTCAACCCCACCGCCAAGAAAGGCCAGCCATGTCTGAAGAACCGGAACCCCGATCTTGCAGACCCGAGGCCGCCCGCACCGCCTGATCTCCTCCGCCTGACGGCGGCGGGATAGGCCCGCGCGCCTCGCCACCGTCAAAAACAACCCTGTCATCGCATGCCGCCAGGCAGGGGCCGGCACGTCCGCACGCGACGGAAGCCGGATCGCAAGGAGATCGCCATGAACGACATCATCCGCCACAACATCCGGCCGCAGCGCTATCAACTGTCGGTCATCTGCCCCACGCAAGCGGTCAAGGCCGCGCGCCGGGAAATCCGCGCCGCCGCCCAAGGCCACGGGCTGAAAGTGTCCAGCTGGAACGAAACCCTGCTGGCCGGCGAATGCCACGCCTCCGGCGCGCCGGCCAACTGGATGCTGGCCACCGAGTTCCGTTCCCGCGGCGACGCCTCCATGCATTTCCTGGAAGCCGTCATGCAGCGGCTCGGCAATCTGCCGCTGGCCCGGGTCCGGCTGGACATCCTGCCCGGCCAGGTCCGGCCCGAGTGGTCCGCCGGAGTCCGTCCGCTGGCCCAATCCTGATTCACCCTCCCGCGCCGCCCAGCCACGGCGGCGCGGGCCTCAAGCCCACATGAAGGAAACACCATGACCGACGACAGTTACCCGCTACCGCCCGCCCTGCACACACCGACAACAACGCAGGCGGGCGCAAAACAACAACCCGGAACATCCGCAACACCCGCCGTGCTGCGTCCGCCAGACACCAGGCCGGCCTGAACAGGCCCGGCCGCTCTGCGCGAAACAGGCGCGCAGGAGACGAAACAATGACGAAACACACTAGCAGCCGACACAAGCTGAAAGGCTATGTCGCCACCCCAGGCGCAAAACAGGAAAAACCGGTTATCCGCGCGGTACAGGAAGCCGAAAGCTCCGTGGAAGAAACCTTGCAACGCGTGCGCGGCCACCAGGACGGTCTGACCATGGCGGAGGCGCATCAGCGCTACGCCCAGTTCGGACCCAACGAGGTGGCCCACGACAAGGCTCCGCACCCGCTGATCCAGCTGGCGCAAGCGTTCAAGAACCCCTTTGTCGTGGTGCTGATGGTGCTGGCCGCCATCAGCTATTTCACCGATGTCTATTTCGCCAGCCCCGGCGACGAGGAATGGACCGGCATCATCATTCTGCTGACCATGGTCGGCATCAGCGGCCTGCTGCGTTTCTGGCAGGAATTCCGCTCCGCCAAGGCGGCGGAAAAGCTGAAATCGCTGGTGCGCAACACCGCCACCGCGCAGCGGCGCCCGGCCAACGGCAGCAGCCCGATCCGCCAGGAAATCGCGATGAGCGAGCTGGTGGTGGGCGACATCGTCCATCTGCAGGCCGGCGACATGATTCCGGCCGACATCAAGCTGATCGAATCCCGCGATCTGTTCATCAGCCAGGCGGTGTTGACCGGCGAAGCGCTGCCGGTGGAGAAGTACGACACCCTGGGCGCGGTGGCCGAGAAATCCGCCAACGGCCAGGCCAAGGGCGACGCCGATCTGCTGGACCTGCCCAATGTCTGCTTCATGGGCACCAATGTGGTCAGCGGCAAGGCGTCCGCCATCGTGGTGGCCACCGGCACCGACACCTATTTCGGTTCGCTGGCGCGCAGCGTGGTCAGCCACAAGCGCGTGGAAACCAGCTTTGACCGCGGCGTCAACAGCGTATCCTGGCTGCTGATCCGCTTCATGCTGGTGATGGTGCCGGTGGTGTTCATGATCAACGGCCTGACCAAGGGCGACTGGATGTCCGCCCTCACCTTCGCGCTGGCGGTGGCCGTGGGCCTGACCCCGGAAATGCTGCCGATGATCGTGTCCGCCAACCTGGCCAAGGGCGCGGTGGCGATGGCGCGGCGCAAGGTGGTGGTCAAGCGGCTGAACTCGGTGCAGAACTTCGGCGCGATGGACGTGCTGTGCACCGACAAGACCGGCACCCTGACCCAGGACAAGATCATCCTGGAACACCATTACAATATCCATGGGCTCAAAGACGAAGGCGTGCTGCAACTGGCTTGGCTGAACAGCTTCCACCAGAGCGGCATGAAGAACCTGATGGATATTGCCGTGGTGGAGCACGCGGACGAACTGGGCAGCCGGGTCAAGCCGGACGGCTATAACAAGGTGGACGAAATGCCGTTCGATTTCGTGCGCCGCCGCCTGTCCGTGATCGTGGAAAACCAGCGCGGCCGCCAGTTGATGATCTCCAAAGGCGCGGTGGAGGAAATGCTGGCCGTCTCCAGCCATGTTCAGGACGGTTCGCAGATCAAGCCGCTGACCGCCGAGGAGCGCGCCGCCCTGCTCAAGCGCAGCCAGGACTACAACGCCGAAGGTTACCGCGTGCTGCTGGTCGCCACCCGCGACATCCCCGCCGAAGAAGCCAAGCGCAACTACAAGACCAATGACGAGGCCCAGCTGGTGGTGCGCGGCTTCCTGACCTTCCTGGATCCGCCCAAGGACTCCGCGGCGCCGGCCATCCGCGCGCTGAAGGAATACGGCGTGGCGGTCAAGGTGCTGACCGGCGACAATCCCATCATCACCGCCAAAGTGTGCCGCGACGTCGGCCTCAGCCCCGGCGTGCCCTTGATCGGCAAGGACATCGAGGCGATGGACGACGTGGCGCTGTGCAGCGCGGTCAAACACACCACCATCTTCGCCAAGCTGACTCCGCTGCAGAAGTCCCGCGTGGTCAAGGCCCTGCAGGCCAACGGCCACACCGTGGGCTTCCTGGGCGACGGCATCAACGACGCGCCGGCGCTGCGCGACGCCGACGTCGGCATCTCGGTGGACAGCGGCGCGGACATCGCCAAGGAAACCGCCGACATCATCCTGCTGGAAAAGAGCCTGATGGTGCTGGAAGAAGGCGTGATCAAGGGCCGGGAAACCTTCGGCAACATCCTCAAGTACCTGAACATGACCGCCAGCTCCAATTTCGGCAATGTGTTCTCGGTGCTGGTGGCCTCGGCCTGGCTGCCTTGGGAGCCGATGCTGGCGATGCACCTCTTGATCCAGAACCTGGTCTACGACGTATCGCAGATGGTATTGCCCTGGGACAAGATGGATCCGGAGTTTCTGAAGAAGCCGCGCAAGTGGGAAGCCAACAACATCAAGCGCTTCATGCTGTGGCTGGGCCCCACCTCCTCGGTGTTCGACATCACCACCTACACGCTGATGTGGACGGTGTTCGGCGCCGGCGCGGCCTACTACGCCGGCCTGGCCCACGGCGTCAGCGACGGCGGCGCCAGCATCATGCACTCCGGCTGGTTCATCGAAGGCCTGGTGTCGCAGACCCTGGTGGTGCACATGCTGCGCACGCGCAAGATCCCCTTCCTGCAAAGCACCGCCTCGCTGCCGGTCCTGCTGTCCACCTCGGTGGCCATCGCCATCGGCTGCTACCTGCCGTTCTCGCCGCTGGCGGACAGCATCGGCTTCGTCAAGCTGGACCCCAGCTACTTCTGGTGGCTGCTGGCGACCATGCTGGGCTATATGACGCTGACCCAGATCGTCAAAACCCTTTACATCAAACGCTACGGCCGCTGGTTCTAAGCCAGTGCGTCCAAAGCCGTCCCAACCCCGCTTGCGCGGGGTTTTTTTACGCCGGCGCCGGCCATTCCCAGCATCTTGCCGCGCTGGCACAATCGCCCCATCCCTCACGATAAGGAAATCCCATGCATCTGCCCTCTTTGCGCCGCGCCCAGCAAGGCCTGAAAAGCCTGCTCGCGCTCTCCATCGCCCTGTTCGGCCTGCTGGCGGCCAGCGGCAATATGCTGGACTACGACAGCAATTGGCAGTTCGTCCGCCATGTGCTGGCCATGGACGGCATGGAACCCTGGTTTAACGGCCACGCGCTGAAAAGCCGGGCCATCACCGATCCCGGCTTGCAGCAGGCCGCCTATCTGGCCATCATCGCCGGCGAGCTGCTGTTCGGCCTGATCTGCGCCTGGGGCGGCGGCGCCATGCTGCGCGGCGCGCTATGCGGACGCGAGGACGCCTATCTGCGCGGCAAGACGCTGTTCACGCTGGGCTGCGTTCCGGCGCTGCTGGTCTGGTACACCGGCTTCGCGGTGATAGGCGGAGAATACTTCGCGATGTGGGCCAGCCAGTGGAACGGCCAGATGAAGGCCTACGCCTTCATCGGCTTCATCCTGCTCAGCCTGGTCTACCTGTCGCAGCCGGAAGCGGCGGAGCGCTAGCCGGCCCGGCAACGGCGGCGGCCCTCGTATATCATGAACCATGCCGACTTCCGCATCCGCGCCATGATGTCCCGCCGCCTCACCCTGCCCGCCCGCATCAGCCGCTGGCTGTTGATCGGCGTCGCCGCGCTCCTGCCGCTGGCCGTGATCACCCCCATCGTTTACTGGCAGGAGAGCAACCGGCTGCGGCAGCAGGCCACCCTGCAAACGAGCCAGGCGGAAAACATGCTGGATCTGATGCTGGACTACGCGGAGCAGGCCACCGTCACCGTCGCCCCGCTGACCGGCCAGCCGTGTTCGCGGATTGAACAGGCGCTGCGCAAACAAGTCACCATCGTGCCCTTCATCCGCAGCGTCACCCTGGAACGCGACGGCATTCTCTATTGCTCCTCGCTGTTCGGCGTCTACCACCGGCAGATTTCGCCGCCGGACACGCCGCGGTCGGCCACCGAACTGCGCCTGATGTCCGGCAACGAGCTGACGCCGGACCGGCCCTTGATCATCTACCGCAAGCAAGCGGGTCCGACGGCCATCTACATCGCCATCGACGGCGTGCATCTGCAGTTCAGCCTGGACATGGCCAGCGACTACAGTCCGGTCTATATGCGCGTAGGTCCGCACTGGATAGGGCCGGACCACGCGGTGCACCTCAACCCCACCCCGTCCTTCGATCTGCTCACCATAGAACGCGCCTCCCCCCGCCACCCCTATGCCGTGATCAGCGGCTTCAACCACCGCGACCTGTACCGCCAGATGGCCAACAGCTACGAGCTGGTGTTTCTCAGCATGGCGGCCCTGGGCCTGGTGCTGGCCGCCGCGCTGCGCTGGCAGCTGAACCGGCCGGCCTCGCCCACCGTGGAATTGCAGCGCGCGCTGGACAACGGCGAGTTCGAGCCCTTTTTGCAACCGGTGGTGCGCTCGGACGGGCTCGGCTGGCAAGGCGCGGAGGCGCTGATGCGCTGGCGCCATCCGCGCGACGGCCTGATCCGGCCGGACCTGTTCATTCCGCGCGCCGAGGATTGCGGCATGATCGTGCCGATGACGCGGCAGATGATGCGCCAACTGGCGCGGACTCTGGGACGGAGCCGGCTGCCGCCTCAATTTCACCTGGGCATCAACATCACCGCCGCTCATCTGCGCGACGACGTCTTGCTGGGGGACTGCCGGCAATTTCTCGCCCACTTCCCGCCCGGGGGGCTGAATCTGGTGCTGGAGCTGACGGAAAGAGAGATGGTGGAGCCCACGCCGGAGGCCTGCGCGCGGCTGGCGCGGCTGCGCGAGCTGGGGGTGAAGATCGCGATAGACGATTTCGGCACCGGCCATTCCAGCCTGGTCTATCTGCAACAGCTGCCGCTGGACGGCATCAAGATAGACAAGAGCTTCACCGCCAGCATAGGCGCGGACGCGCCGTCCAGCCACATTGTCGACAGCGTGGCGGAGCTTGCGCACAAATTGAAACTGGAAATCGTGGCGGAAGGGGTGGAAACCGAGGCCCAGCGCGCCTACCTGACCCGCCTGGACGTGGGCTGGCTGCAAGGCTATCTGTTTGCGCGACCGATGCCGCTGCGCGAGTTTCTGCTGCGCCCGGAACTGGACGCCGCGCGGGCGGCGGCGTCCGACGCCGACGCGGCGCCTTAGAACCTGTTTACGATCTGCCGCGCGTCTGAGCCCGGCTCTTAGCGCCGGCTTTCCTTGCAGTCGTCCAGCAAGGCCTTGTCGGCGATTTCGTCGCGCAACGAGCCTTCCGGCCCCTTGGTCCACCAGCTGTATTGCTCGGCCGCGTATTTGGCGCCGGAACCGGACAGCACATTGCTCAGCAGCATGGTCTTGCCCTTGATCGGCAATACGGCGAAGCTCTGGCCGTTCTTGACGTTGTAATACCTGACCGTCAGCTTGGCGCCGTCGGCGCAGACGTAGTTGACGATCTGGCGCTGTCCGGCCGGGATCTCCGGCAAGGTCAGCGGTTTGGCCAGCGCGGCCGCGCTGCTCACGGCCAGTACGGCGAATACGGCGGATTTCATCATTTCACTCCTGTTCTTGGCTGCCGGCCGCCGGCCATTCGGCGGCGACCGGGGATAGACCGCGGTGCGGCGGCTTCGTTCGCCTCCGCCATGAAAAAGCCCGCCTGACGGCGGGCTGGAAGGCGTGCGCGACGGCTCAGCCGTGCATGCGGGCGAAGTCTTGCATGAAGTTGGCCAGCGATTTGACGCCCTCGATCGGCATCGCGTTGTAGATGGAGGCGCGGATGCCACCCACCGCGCGGTGTCCTTTCAGCTGAATCAGGCCGTTCTTGCGCGCTTCCAGCAAAAAGGTCTCCTCCAGCGCTTCTTCCTTCAAGCGGAACACCACGTTCATCCGCGAGCGGAACGGCGCATCGATATGAGTGTGGTAGAAGCCGCCGCTGGACTCGATCACATGATTGAGCAAGCCGGCCTTTTCCTCGTTGCGGGTGGCGATGGATTTGACGCCACCCTGCTCCTTCAGCCATTTGAAGACCAGGCCGGAGATGTAGATCGGGAAGGTGGGCGGCGTGTTGTACATGGAATCGGCGTCGGCGTGCACCTGGTAGTTGAGCATGGTGGGCAAATCGGCCCGCGCCTTGCCCAGCAGGTCTTCGCGCACGATCAGCACCACCAGGCCGGACGGGCCGATGTTTTTCTGCGCGCCGGCGTAGATCAGGCCGAACTGGCTGACGTCCACTTCCCGCGACAGAAAGTCCGAGGACATGTCGCAGACCAGCGGCACGTCCGGCAGGCTTTGCGGCACGAAGGGGAATTGCAGGCCGCCTATGGTCTCGTTGGAAGTGTAATGCAGATAGGCCGCCTTGGGATCGCGCTGCCAGCCGGCTTCGTCCGGCACGTAGGCGAAATTGCGGTCTTCGCTGCTGGCCGCCACGTTCACCTTGGCGTAGCGGCGCGTTTCCTTGATCGCCAGCTTGGACCAGTGGCCGGTGTTGACGATGTCCACGCTGTCGCGCTCGCCCAGCAGGTTCAGCGGCACCTGGGAAAACTGCAGCGAGGCGCCACCTTGCAGGAACAGCACTTTGTAGTTGGCGGGAATGCCCATCAGCTCGCGCAGATCGTGCTCGGCGTCATGGATGATTTCCATGAACTCCTTGCCGCGATGGCTCATTTCCATCACGCACATGCCGGAGCCGTGCCAGTCCAGCATTTCGCTTTGCGCTTCGGCCAGCACCTGGTGCGGCAGCACGGCGGGGCCGGCGGAGAAGTTGTACACTTTGGCCATGTTCATCCTCTATTTGCGTTGACGGCCCTTGGCGCCCGCACCGGCGAACTTTCGGGCCTTGGTATGCGACAAGGCCCGATCGCTAAGCGCCGGGCCTTTGTTATAGCTTACTGACTGAGCAGGAAGTGGGCTCTCGCCACGGCAACCGGCTTTCGCCGGTCTTCTTGCCAGGCTTCGATCAGCACATTGGCCACCCGCTTGCCCTGCTTGGTGATCTCGCACTTGGCGTACAGGGTTTGCGGCCGGCCCGGACGCAGATAGTCCAGCGAGAAATCGACGATTTTCGGCGTTTCCAGCGATTCCCGGTTCCACATCAGGTGCAGCATCGCCGAGCTTTCCAGAAAGCCGCCGATCAGCCCGCCGTGCAGCGCCGGCAAGGCGGTGTTGCCGACGTTGCGCTCGGAAAAGGGCAGCTGAAACAACAGCTCGCCGGCCTCGTCCTCGCCCAGCTCCACCCCCATCAGCTTGATGTAGGGCAGCTCTTCCACGATGAGCGCATAGGCTTTTTGATCGCGCAGCGCGTTGAAACGTTCCATGAAGCGGCTCATGCGGCGGCCTCCGGCAACATCGGCGTGCGGCTGGATTCGCGCATGAAGGTGGCCACACCGTGGGCGATCGGATCGCTGGGCGATTCGTGATAGCACACGGCGCGGGTAAAGGCGATCTGGCTGGCCAGGCGATAACATTCCGCCCGGCAGAAGATGGGCTTGCCCGGCGTGGCCGCCTTCAGGTAATCGATGCGCAGATCCAGCGTGGCGATGGTTTCCATCTCCGGCAGATGCGCCGTCACCGCCACCGCGCTGCAGGTGTCCACCAGCGAAGTGATCACCCCGCCGTGCAGGATGCCGGTGACCGGATTGCCGACCAAGTCCTCGCGCCAGTCCACTTTCAGAGTGGGCCGGCGCCCCTCGGTGCCGATGTACTGGAAACCCAGGGCGCGACAGTGCGGAAAGGAGACGAAAAGCTGGCTCATCGCCTCCAGCACTTCGGGATTGGCCGGCGTCGGAATCATGCCTCGCCGCCCTCGTCGGCGGCTTCGACGCCGTCTTCGCCTTCCAGCGCGTCCGCCTCGTCGTCGCTATCGCCCTCGGCCACTTTCTCCAGGCCGATCAGCTGCTCGCCTTCGTCCAGATTGATCAGGCGCACGCCCTGGGCGGAACGGCCGGTTTCGCGCACTTCGGCCACCTTGGTGCGGATCAGCACGCCGCCGGTGGTGATCAGCATCACGTCGTCGGTTTCCTCCACCAGGCTGGCGGCCACCAGCTTGAAGCCGGTCTTGTCGGTCAGGTCCATGGCGATCACGCCCTGGGTGCCGCGGCTGGTCAGGCGGAAGTCGCCGGTGCGGGTGCGTTTGCCGTAGCCGCCGTTGCTGGCGGTCAACACCATCTGGTCTTCGGAGTTGGTCACCAGCAGGGAGATCAGCTTCTGGCCTTCGCCCAGCTTCATGCCGCGCACGCCTCTGGAAGTGCGTCCCATCGGCCGCACCTGGCTTTCGCTGAAGCGCACCGATTTGCCGGCGTCGGAGAACAACATCACTTGATCGCCCTCGACCGGCAGGCCGTCTTCGATCAGCTCTCCTTCAACCGCGATGTCTTCTTCTACGATGGCCTCGTCATCCTCGTCGCCCTGGCCGGCCACGCTCTTGCCGCAGGTCAGCGCCACGCCGATCAGATAATTGCCCTCGTCCAGATTGATGGCGATGATGCCGGCCGCGCGCGGCTTGGAGAAGGCGCGCAGCGGCGTCTTCTTCACGGTGCCGTCGGCGGTGGCCATGAACACGTACTGGTCGTCGCGGAATTCCTTGACCGGCAGCAGCGCGTTGATCTTCTCGCCCTCTTCCAGCGGCAGCACGTTGACCATGGGCTTGCCGCGGCTCTGACGGCCGCCCTGCGGCAGATCGTAAACCTTGCGCCAGTAGCAACGGCCGCGGCTGGAGAAGCACAGCACGAAGTCGTGAGTATTCGCCACGAACAAGGTGTCGATGAAATCGTCGTCCTTGGTGGCCGCCGCCTGCTTGCCGCGGCCGCCGCGCCGCTGGGCGCTGTAGTCGTCGATAGGCTGGGCCTTGATGTAGCCGGTATGGGAAATGGTCACCACCATGTCCTGCGGGGTGATCAGGTCCTCGATATTGATGTCGCCGCCGAAAGGCTCGATCTCGGAACGGCGCGCGTCGCCGAACTGGGCGCGGATGGCGGTCAGTTCTTCGCTGATGATCTGGTTGATGCGCTCCGGCTTGGCCAGGATGTCCAGGAGGTCCAGGATCACCGCCATGATGTCGCGGTATTCGGCGACGATCTTGTCCTGCTCCAGACCGGTCAGGCGCTGCAGGCGCATCTCCAGGATGGCCTGGGCCTGGGCGTCGGACAGGCGGTAGCCGCTGGCCTTGAGGCCGAACTCTTCCGCCAGCCCGTCCGGGCGCGCCTTGTCCTGATCCACGCGGGACAGCATTTCCTCCACCAGCGGCGAACGCCATTCGCGCTCCATCAGCGCGATCTTGGCTTGCGGCGGGGTTTCAGACGCCTTGATCAGCACGATGATTTCGTCGACGTTGGACAGCGCGACGGCCAGGCCTTCCAGGATGTGGCCGCGTTCGCGCGCCTTGCGCAGTTCGAAGATGGTGCGACGGGTCACCACTTCGCGGCGGTGACGCAGGAATTCCACCAGGATCTGCTTCAGGTTCAGCAAGCGCGGCTGGCCGTCCACCAGCGCCACCATATTGATGCCGAAGCTGTCTTGCAGCTGGGTCAGCTTGTACAGGTGGTTGAGCACCACTTCCGGCATTTCGCCGCGCTTGAGCTCGATCACCACGCGCATGCCGGACTTGTCGGATTCGTCGCGCAGGTCGGAAATGCCTTCAATCTGCTTGTCGCGCACCAGCTCGCCGATGCGTTCCAGCAGCCGCGCCTTGTTCACCTGGTACGGGATCTCGTCGACGATGATGGCCTGGCGGTCGCCCTTGCCGATGTCTTCGAAATGGACGCGCGCGCGCATGATCACGCGGCCGCGGCCGGTGCGGTAACCTTCCTTGACGCCGGCGGTGCCGTAGATGATGCCCGCGGTGGGGAAGTCCGGCGCCGGAATGATGTCGATCAGCTCGTCAATGGTCAGCTCGCTGTTGGCCAGCAAGGCCAGGCAGGCGTCCACCACCTCGTTCAGATTGTGAGGCGGAATATTGGTGGCCATGCCCACGGCGATGCCGGAGGAACCGTTGATCAGCAGATTGGGGATCTTGGCCGGCAGAATCAGCGGCTCGTGCTCGGAACCGTCGTAGTTGGGACCGAAGTCCACGGTTTCCTTCTCGATGTCGGCCAGCAGCTCATGGGCGATGCGCGCCATGCGGATCTCGGTGTACCGCATCGCGGCGGCGTTGTCGCCGTCCACCGAACCGAAGTTGCCCTGACCATCCACCAAGGGGTAGCGCAGCGAGAAATCCTGCGCCAGACGCACGATGGTGTCGTATACCGCGCTATCGCCGTGCGGGTGGTATTTACCGATCACGTCGCCAACGATACGCGCCGATTTCTTGTACGCGCGGTTCCAGTCGTTGGACAGCTCGTGCATGGCGTACAGCACCCGACGGTGCACCGGCTTCAGGCCATCGCGCACATCAGGCAAGGCGCGGCCCACGATCACGCTCATCGCGTAATCCAGATAAGAGCGGCGCATCTCCTCTTCGAGGCTGATGGGGATGGTTTCCTTGGCGAACTGGTTATCGGTCATAGTTTCTTGATTCGTAAGGATGAACAGGCCGCGCTGCGATTGCGGGTGCATTCACGCGCCCGCCGCAGGGCGGCCAGCATAGGTAATGACAGCTCGTATTCTATCACGAAACGGTCATCTCCAACGGACTTCCGTCAGTCCGGACCGGGCTCTTCCGCCCCTTCCGCGCCCTCGTCTTCCGCCGCGCCCAGTTTAAGATGCTGCTGTAATTGCTTGTTATTGCGCACCCCCAGCTTGCGCAGGCGCTCAGCGCTGGCGACCAGGTTGCCGCGGCCGCTGGACAACTGCTTCATCGCGTCGCCGAAGCTGTCCCGCGCCACGTCCAGCTGCTTGCCCAGCTTTTCCAGATTGGCGGCGAAGCCGACGAATTTGTCGTACATCGCCCCGCCCTGGCGCGCGATCTCCTGGGCGTTCTGGTTCTGGTATTCGTAGCGCCAGATGCTGGCCACGGTGCGCAGCGTCGCCAGCAGGGTGCTGGGGCCGACGATCATGATGCGGCGCTCGAAGGCCTCGTTGAACAAGCTCATGTCCTGCTGCACCGCCAGCAGATAGGCCGGCTCCACCGGGATGAACATGAACACGAAGTCCAGGGTGTTCAAGCGGTACAGGTCCTGGTAGCGCTTCTCCGACAAGGTGCGGATGTGGTTGCGGATGGCCGCGACATGCGCCTTCATTTCCGCCGCGCGCTCGGCCTCGTCCTCGGCGGCGGTGTAGCGCACATAGGCGTTCAAGGACACCTTGGAATCCACCACCAGCTGCTTGCCTTCCGGCAGGTCTATCACCACGTCGGGCTGGTAGCGGCGGTTGCCGTCCTCGCCGGCCACCACGTCGGACACTTGCACCCGGTATTCGCGGTCCTTGTGCAGACCGGAGGTTTCCAGCACCCGTTCCAGCACCATCTCGCCCCAGGAGCCCTGCGCCTTGCTGCTGGCGCCGGTCAAGGCCCTGGTCAGCGCGATGGCGTCGTCGCCCAGCCGGCTGTTGAGTTCTTGCAGGCGCTTGAGCTCCGCCTCCAGCGACAAGCGCCCCTGGCTGTCTTTTTCATAACTGTCCTGCACCAGCTTGCCGAAATCCTGCAGCCGCTGCTGCAAGGGCCCGAGCAGATGGCCGAGGTTCTGCTGGTTCTGCTCGGTGAAGCGCTTGGCCTTCTCTTCCAGGATGTCGCCGGCCAGGGCCTTGAACTGCCCCGCCATGCTTTCGCGCGCCTCGGTCAACAAGGCCAGCTTTTCGGCGTTCTGGCCGCGCTCCTGCTCCAGCAAGGTCGCCAGCTCCTGCTCGCGCGCGGTGAGCCGGGTGATTTCCTCGCCCTGCGTCTGCGCGCGCGCCTGCAAAACGGCCAGCATCTTGCCCTGCTCCTCGCTGGCGGCCAGCTGCGCGCCAAGGCGACGCAGTTCCGCCTGCAGCAGCTCCAGCTGCCTCTCCCGCTCCTGCGCCTGCCGCTCCAGCTCCGGCACGCGCTGCGCGCGCGCCACATAGGCGCCCAACTGGGTCTGAACATCGCCCAGTTGCTGCCCCTGTTGCTGCACCTGCGCCAGCGCGGCCCGTTCCCGCTGCCTACACTCTTCCAATTGCAGGCGCGACATCTCCTGCTGCGCCCGCAGATCCGCCCCCTCCCGCGCGAAGCGCCCGCGCAGCAAGGCCGCGGCCGCGCCGGCGGCCAGCAAGCCCAGCAACAGACCGATCACCAACATTTCCATCATGAAGCCTTAAATTGGCCGGCCGGCTCTCCATGGCCAAGCCGCGATTGTTCGATGACGAAGCGGAGTCGCTGGGCCAAGGGCGCCGGCGGCACTTCGATGATTTGATAAGCCAGACGCCGATACGTCCGCTCCATCGCGGCGCAAGTGCGCTCCGCCTCGGCAAAGCTTTGCTTGCGCTCCTGATCCTGAATGAAGATTTCGCGCCACGGCGGCAGCAAAAACACTTGGCGATGGTAGGGAAACCGCTCGGCGGCGGCTTGCATATGCGCAGGTATCGGCAAGCCCTGCAAATCGAGATAGCCCAAGACATCGGGCAGGGCGCGATCGAAAAACACCGGCCCGGGCAAACCCTCGGCCAGCCGCAGGCTGCGCAACTCCCAGGCCAGCATCGCCTCGGCGAAAGCGCCGGGGTCCACCCAGGGCAAGGCGCGTCCGCCGATCAACGCCTGATCCTGGATAACGGCGCGGCCGGCCTCGTCCATTACCGAAAACCCGGCGTCGCGCAAGGCTTCCAACAAGGCGGTCTTGCCGGCGCCCGGACCGCCGGTCAGCACCAGCCGCCGCGAATCCGCCGGCCGACTCACGTCGCCGCCCAGTACTGCAAATACACTTGCAGTTCCTTGCGGCCCTGCCACTCGTTGGCGATCAACTGGTAGACCGCGTCGACATTGTCCGGCAGCCACTCCACCTGATTGAACAGCATGGCGTCGAACTCCTCGCCATCGCGCGCCAGCCGCAGCTTCAGGTGCTTGTCGCCGACCACGCGCTGGCTCATCACCGCGAAACGGTCGTGAAAATACGGCACCGGGAAGCCCTGGCCCCACACTTCGGCCGCCAATTGCTCGGCGAACGCCAGGTTCAATTCGCGCGGCGCCAGGCTGCCGTCGGTTTCTATGGTGCGGGTCAGGTGGCGTTCTTCCAGCAGTTCGCGCGCCACCGCCTCGAAGGCGCGCTGGAATTCGTCAAAGCGCGATTGACGCAGGCTAAGGCCGGCCGCCATCGCATGGCCGCCGAACTTGAGGATCAGACCGGGATGGCGCTTGAACACCAGGTCCAGCGCGTCGCGCAGATGGAAGCCGGGAATCGAGCGGCCCGAGCCCTTGATCTCGCCGTTGTCGCCGGGCGCGAACACGATGGCCGGCCGGTGGAAGCGCTCCTTGAGCCGGGAGGCGACGATGCCCACCACGCCCTGATGCCAGTCGTCGCGGAACAGGGTCAGCGTATAGCGGTTGTCGGCGTCGATGCCGGACAGCGCCGCCAGCGCCTCGTCCTGCATGCCGTGTTCTATGCTGCGCCGCTCGCGGTTGAGCTGATCCAGCTGCTGCGCCAGCCGCTGCGCCTGCTCCTCGTTGCCGGACAGCAGGCAGGCGATGCCCAGGCTCATGTCGTCCAAACGGCCGGCGGCGTTCAAGCGCGGGCCCAACGTGAACCCCAGATCGAAGGTGTTGGCCTTGTAATGGGCGCGGCCGGCGACGCGGAACAAGGCGGCGATGCCCGGCGCCATGCGGCCGGCGCGCATGCGCTTGAGGCCGTTTTCCACCAGGGTGCGGTTGTTCTGGTCCAGCCGCACCACGTCGGCCACCGTGCCCAGCGCCACGTAATCCAGCAGTTCGCCCAGATTGGGCTGACCGCGCTCGTCGAAGACGCCGCGCTGGCGCATTTCGGCGCGCAAGGCCATCAGCACGTAGAACATCACGCCGACGCCGGCCAGGTTCTTGGACGGGAATTCGCAGCCCGGCTGATTGGGGTTGACGATCAGCGCCTCCGGCAAGGTGTCGCCCGGCAGGTGGTGATCGGTGACCAGCACCTCGATGCCTCGCGCCTTGGCGGCGAGCACGCCGTCCACGCTGGCGATGCCGTTGTCCACGGTGACGATGATGTCCGGGCTTTGGCGCGCGGCCAGCTCAACGATCTCCGGCGTCAGGCCGTAGCCGTATTCGAAGCGGTTGGGCACGATGAAGTCGACCCGCGCGCCCAGCATGGACAGGCCCTTGACCGCCACCGCGCAGGCGGTGGCGCCGTCGGCGTCGTAATCGGCCACCACCAGCAGCCGTTGCCGGCCGGCGATGGCGTCGGCCAGGCGGCGCGCCATCGGCAAGATGTTTTTCAGGCTCTGATAGGGCAGCAAGGCCTTGAGGCCGTAATCCAGCTCGGCGCAGTCGCAGATGCCGCGCGCGGCGTACAGCCGCGCCATCAGCGGGCTCAGGCCCTGGCGCAGCAATTGCTCATGCGTGTCGGCGGGAATGGTTCGGGAAACGATTTGGGACATGTTTTCTCAATACAAGGCGGACAGCGGCAGCGGCCGCTTCCAGAATTTCCACAGGTCGTTGCGGCGCGCCCTCAGCTCCAGCCCCTCGGGGCCGTGCGCGCGCAAGACCAGGCTGTCGATCCGACCCTGGCGCAGCGCCTGCAGCAAGGGCGCGAACCAGTCGCGCTCCAGGCGCTGCAGCGCTTCGCGCCAGCCCCAGGCGTCGCGGTACTGCGCCGCCGCC
Source organism: Chromobacterium sp. HL1 (assembly GCF_057418835.1). Classification (NCBI taxonomy): domain Bacteria; kingdom Pseudomonadati; phylum Pseudomonadota; class Betaproteobacteria; order Neisseriales; family Chromobacteriaceae; genus Chromobacterium; species Chromobacterium sp. HL1. The sequence continues at coordinate 2,169,166 of NZ_CP162399.1, read as the reverse complement.
TGCAGCGCGTCCAGCACCAGCAGACTATCGCGGCCGCCGGCCTGGTCGACGAAGCCGGAAAAATCGTAAGGCGCCGGCAAGCAGGGCTCGCCGGCCTCGGCGGCGATCCAGCCCAGCCAGTCCTCGTCGGCGAACACCTGCTCGGCCGGCGCGCGCCAGCCCGGCTCCGCGCCGCCGCCCCACAGCCACAGGCTGTTGACGCCGAGTTCGCCGCGCGCCTCGCGCTCGTCGTTCAATGGATGGGCGTACAACAGCATCTGCAATTCATTCAGCAGCCGGCTCCAGTCCAGGCCGCGCTCGCCCTGCGGCAAATGCGCGTTGATGTCCTCGCCCACCACGTCCGGCAGCGGGCTGAAGCTCGCGGCGGCCGGCGCGTCCAGCTGCAGCAGCCAGCGGCCCGGCTCCAGCGGGTGGATGCGCCAGCCGTCGTCGGCGAAATGACGGTTCGCCGCGTCGGCCAGGGTTTCGGCCTCGGCCTGGCTCAAGCTCATCACGCCGATATCGGCCAGCAAGGCGCGGTCGCGGTCCACGCGCACATGCACCGGATCGGCCAGCAACCAGTCCCCCCGCTCCGCCGGCAGGCCGGCGCCGCGCGCCCGCAGCCGCGCCAGACCCGCCGCGGAGCCGCGCCACGGCGCGGTCAACAGTTCGCTCAGCGCCGCCGGCCTGGCGACGCGTTCGCCCTGGCCCAGCAGACGCTGCAAGGCGGGCAAATCCAGGCCCTTGCACACATCGGCGCCGTCGTGGCCGTCCAGCCAGAGCAGACCGGGCAACAACAATGTCAATTTCATTTATCGCTACACATGGATGACAAGATCGAAGTAATATCAAAGCCTTGCAAAAACGCCCTGGCATGGGCGCCCGGCGAAATCAGGCGGATAGCATCCGGAATCGCGGCTATAATTTACAGTTTGCACAGGAACTTATGCCGCACAAGCTCCCCAAATGTTGAGACGCGGCCGCAAGGCCTGTGATTGGCAAATACGGAATTTACATAAGGTTGGCTCATGGCCAGCCTTTTATAGTGAACGATGGATTATCGCAAACTGCTACATATCCCGCAAAAATGCTTCCACAAGCTGATGAACCACCATCTGAGCTTGATCGGCGCGGCCGCCTCCCTGCCCTTGTTCGGCATGGCCACCGCTTTCGCCGTGGCTCAGAACGGCGCCCAACCCGCCGCCGCGGACATCCAGCAAAAAGAAGTGACCGAACAACTCAGCCTGCCCGCCTTCAGCTTCAGCGAGAGCGGCACCCGTTATTGGCGGGACGAGGCGATACAGCGAGGCGACACCATCGCCCGCGTGTTGAACCGGCTGGGCATCCGCGACAGCGAAGCCAACCGTTTCCTGCACTCCAGCCCCTTGTCCAAGGACCTGCTCAAGCTGAAGACCGGCGCCACGCTGTCGGTGCAAACCAACGATCTGGGCGAACTCTTCGGTCTGCGCTTCCTCAATGACGACGAGAACGGCGAACAGGTGCTGGTGGCCATCGAAAAGGTCAAAGGCGAATGGCAGGCCAGCGCCGACCCGATCGCCACCGAGGCGGTGCAGACAGTGCGCTCGCTGCTGATCACCCGCTCGGTCGGCGCCGCGCTGGCCAAGGCCCAGGTGCCGCGCGACATCCGCGCCCAGCTGACGGAAATCTTCGCCGATCAGTTCAACATCAACTCCCTGGGCAAGGGCGACCGCATCAATCTGGTATACGAAACCCTGCTCTACAACGGCGCGCCCATCGCCGCCGGCAACCTGCTGGCGGTGGAAATCCAGCGCTCCGGCAAGCTGCACCAGGCGTTCTACTTCGCCCACGACAGCGAATCCGGCGCCTATTACGACGCGCAAGGCAAGCCGATCAAACAGGGCTTCAGCCACCAGCCGGTGGCCAACGCCCGCATCAGCTCCGGCTTCGGCTTCCGCAAACACCCGATCCTGCGCTCGCTGCGCCTGCATTCCGGCGTGGACTACGCCGCCGTCACCGGCACCCCCATCATCGCCCCGGCAGACGGCACCATGGTCAAGGTGGAGCGTCAAAACGGCTATGGCAATATGGTGGAAATCCGCCACAATCAGAAAATGACCACGCTGTACGCGCACATGAGCCGCTTCGCCCAAGGCGCCCGCTCCGGCAAGAGCGTCAAGGCCGGCGAGGTGATAGGCTATGTCGGCAGCACCGGCCGCTCCACCGGCCCGCATCTGCACTTTGAAGTGCGGATCAACGGCCAGGCGGTGGACCCGGCCACCAACGCGCTGCCGACCCCGGGCCTGAGCGCCACCCAGCTGGCCGAATTCAAATCCGGCAACCAATCGCTGACCGCGCACCTGAAACTGCTGCGCGAACTGCCCACCAATATCGCATTGCTAGACTGATGAATGAACGCTTGATCGGACTGATGTCCGGCACCAGCCTGGACGGCGTCGACGCCGTGCTGGTGCGCTTCGACGAACAGGGCGCGCCCAGCGTGGAAGCCGACCACTTCGTCGCCTATCCGCCGCGGCTGCGCGAACAGGCGCTGGCGCTGCAGGCGATCGGCGACAACGAACTGGACCGCGCCGCCCGGCTGGCCAATGAACTGGCCGAACTCTACGCTCAGGCCGTCAACGGCCTGCTGGCAGCCGAGGGGCTGAAGCCGGCCGACATCGCCGCCGTCGCCAGCCACGGCCAGACCATACGTCACGCGCCGGACGCCGGCTACACCTGGCAAATCGGCAATATGGCCCGCCTCGCCGAACTGAGCGGCATCGACGTGATCGCCGACTTCCGCAGCCGCGACCTGGCCGCCGGCGGCCAAGGCGCGCCCTTGGTGCCGGCCTTCCACCAGGCGGTGTTCGGCGCGCCGGAACAAAACCGCGTGATCCTGAACATCGGCGGCATCAGCAATCTGACCCGGCTGCATCCGGGCCAGGCGGTGGTCGGCTTCGACTGCGGCCCCGGCAATATGCTGATGGACGCCTGGTGCCTGCGCCACCAGGGCCGGCCTTACGACGCCGACGGCCAGTGGGCGGCCCAGGGCGCGGTGGAGAACTCGCTGCTGCAGGCCTTGCTGGACGAACCCTTCTTCCGTCTGCCGCCGCCCAAGAGCACCGGACGCGATCTGTTCGACCTGCCCTGGCTGGAGCAAAAGCTGCTGGGCCGCCATGTGCCCGCCGCGGACGTGCAAGCCACGCTGCTGGAACTGAGCGCGCGCGGCATCGCCCAGGCCATCGCCCTGCACTGCCCCGGCAATCAGACGGTCTTCGTCTGCGGCGGCGGCGCGCGCAACGGCGCGCTGATGCGCCGGCTGGCCGCGCTGCTGCCGGAGCAAGCCATCGCCGGCACCGCCGCGCTGGGCCTGCCCGAGCACCAAGTGGAGGCCGCCGCCTTCGCCTGGCTGGGCTGGCGCTTCTTGCGCCGCCTGGCCGGCAACCTGCCGGAAGTGACCGGCGCCGCCGGCGGACGCGTGCTCGGCGCGCTGTATCCCCGCTAAGCGTTTCAATAGGGAACGCCATCAAGTCTTGTCAGCGGAGCTGAATACATTCCGACACGCTTAAACCGGGCGTGTCAGGCTATAATCAGCGACAGTCATAGCCGAACAAGAGAAAAATGCGACTTTTCAAGCGCAAAGCCGTAGTCAAAAACAGCCAGACGCCGCTGCCGCCGCAGCTGGCCTCGCTGCTGCGCGAGGCGTGGTGGCTGCTGATGGCCGTGCTGGCCGTCTATCTGGTGCTGGTGCTGGCCAGCTACTCCCCGCTCGACCCCTCCTGGTCCCACAGCTCTTCCGATCCCACGGTGCGCAACTACGGCGGCGCTTTCGGCGCCTGGCTGTCCGATATGCTGCTCTATGTGTTCGGCCTGTCCGCCTGGTGGCTGGTGGTGTTCTGCCTGGTGGCCATCGCCTGGGGCTATCAGCGGATGGAAACCCTGGGCTTCAAGCTCAATCCCATCACCGTCGCCGCCATCGGCGGCTTTCTGCTGCTGCTGTTTTCCAGCGCCAGCATTGAAGCCATCATCCTGGCCGAAAAAGCGCTGAATCTGCCGCTGTCCGCCGGCGGCATGCTGGGGCATTTCATCGGCCTAGGCATCGCCCACGGCCTGGGCCTGTCCGGCGCCTATCTCTTGCTCAGCGTGCTGGCCGCCATCGGCTTCTCCCTGTTCACCGGCCTGTCCTGGCTGGACATCATGGAACGCCTGGGCGGCGCGCTGGAAGACGGCGCCTTGAAGCTGTGGCACAGCTGGCAGGCGCGCAAGGACAGGGAAATCGGCAAGGAAACCGCGCAGAAGCGCGAAGCCAAGATCACCACCGAGAAAAAGAAGAACGAAGAGAAAATCCCTCTGCGCATCGAACCGCCGGTGCTGGACGTGCCGCTGTCCACCAAGGCGCAAAAACCGGTGCAGCACTCCTTGTTCGCCGATCCCAAGGACGGCGCGTTGCCCGGCCTGACGCTGCTGGAAGCGCCCAAGGAGCAGCAGGAGCCGGTATCGCAGGACACGGTGGAATACACCTCGCGGCTGATCGAACGCAAGCTGGCCGACTTCGGCGTCGACGTCAAAGTGGTGGCCGCCTATCCCGGCCCGGTGATCACCCGCTACGAGGTGGAGCCCGCGGTGGGCGTCAAGGGCGCTCAGGTGGTCAACCTGATGAAGGACCTGGCGCGCGCGCTGTCCCTGGTGTCCATCCGCGTGGTGGAGACCATTCCCGGCAAAACCTATATGGGCCTGGAGCTGCCCAATCCCAAACGCCAGATCGTGCGTCTGTCGGAAATCGTCGGCTCCGACGGCTACCAGAACATGGCCTCCCGGCTGACCATGGCGCTGGGCAAGGACATCGCCGGCCAGCCCGTGTCCGCCGACCTCGCCAAGATGCCGCACGTGCTGGTGGCCGGCACCACCGGCTCCGGCAAATCCGTGGCCATCAACGCGATGATCTTGTCCCTGCTCTACAAGTCCACGCCCAAGGAAGTGCGGCTGATCATGGTCGACCCCAAGATGCTGGAATTGTCGATCTACGAAGGCATTCCGCATCTGCTGGCCCCGGTGGTCACCGATATGAAACAGGCCGCCAACGCGCTGAACTGGTGCGTGGCGGAAATGGAGCGCCGCTACAAGCTGATGTCCAAGCTGGGCGTGCGCAATCTGGCCGGCTTCAATCAGAAGATCAAGGACGCGGACAAGGCCGGCGAGAAGATCCCCAACCCCTTCAGCCTGTCGCCGGAAACGCCTGAACCGCTGGACACCCTGCCGCTGATCGTGGTGGTGATCGACGAGCTGGCCGACCTGATGATGGTGGCCGGCAAGAAGATCGAGGAATTGATCGCGCGGCTGGCGCAGAAGGCGCGCGCCGCCGGCATCCATCTGATCCTGGCCACCCAGCGGCCGTCGGTGGACGTGATCACCGGCCTGATCAAGGCCAATATCCCGACGCGGATCGCCTTCCAGGTGTCCAGCAAAATAGACAGCCGCACCATTCTGGACCAGATGGGCGCGGAAACCCTGCTGGGCCAGGGCGACATGCTCTATCTGCCGCCGGGCACCGGCTACCCGGTGCGGGTGCACGGCGCCTTCGTCGCCGACGAGGAAGTCCACCATGTGGTGGAGTTCCTGAAAAGCACCGGCGGACCGGATTACGTGGAAGGCATTCTCACCGGCCAAAGCGAGGGCGACGACGGCGCGTCCTCCGGCCTCGACGGCGAATCCGACGGCGAAGCCGACCCGCTTTACGATGAAGCCGTCGCCATCGTGCTCAAGACGCGCAAGGCGTCCATCTCCTCGGTGCAGCGTCATCTGCGCATAGGCTACAACCGCGCCGCGAGGCTGATCGAGCAAATGGAGTCCGCCGGCCTGGTTTCGGCGATGGAAAGCAACGGCAACCGCGCAGTGCTGGCGCCGTCCCGCGAAGACTAAGACAAGCCACCAAACCCGGCCGGGCGCCATGCCGCCCGGCCTCAACCAAGAGGTCCCGCATGGCGAATTTCAAGCCCGAACCCCCGTTTCGTCACGACTACGCGCCCAAGACCGGCGTGCTGCTGATGAATCTGGGCACGCCGCAAGCGCCCACCGCCAAGGCGCTGCGCCCCTACCTGAAAGAATTCCTGTCCGACCGCCGCGTGATCGAAATCCCGCGCGCGCTCTGGTGGCTGATCCTCAATGGCGTGATCCTGAACACCCGCCCGGCCCAATCCGCCAGGAAATACGCGGCGATCTGGGAAAAGGACGGTTCGCCGCTCTACACCCACACCCGCAAACAGGCGGCGCTGATCAAGGGCCAGTTGGGCGAGATGGGCTTGCGCAATCTGGTGGTGGACTTCGCCATGCGCTACGGCGAGCCTTCGGTGGAAAATGTGATCGCCCGCATGCGCGAACAAGGCGTGGAACGGCTGCTGGTGCTGCCCTTGTATCCGCAATACGCGGCCTCCTCCAGCGCCACCGCCTTGGATCAGGTCTTCCGCGCGCTGATGAAGCTGCGCAATATGCCGGAACTGCGCACCGTTCGCCATTTCCACGACGACCCCGGCTATATCCGCGCGCTGGCGGAACAAGTGCGCGCGCATTGGCGCGAACACGGCCGCGGCGACAAATTGGTGATGAGCTTCCACGGCGTGCCGCGCTTCACCCGCGACAAGGGCGACCCCTATCACTGCGAATGTCAGAAAACCGGACGCTTATTGGCGGAAGCGCTGGGCTTGACGCAACAGGAGTACCAAGTCTGTTTCCAAAGCCGTTTCGGCCGCGCGGAATGGCTGCAGCCTTATACCAGCGAAGTATTGGCTCAGTTGGGCAAAGACAAGACCGGCAAGCTGGATATTCTCTGTCCCGGCTTTATCGCCGATTGTCTGGAAACGCTGGAAGAAATCGCGATGGAAGGCAAGGAGACCTTTCTCAGCCATGGCGGCGGCGAATATCGATACATTTCGTGTTTGAATGAAAACCCGCAATGGATTCACGCAATCTCGACTATGATCAAACAGAATCTGGCGGGATGGTGCGAGGCCCCGGAGGAAAACGCCCCGCTGCGCCAGGAACGGGCCAAGGCCTTGGGCGCCAAAACCTGAAACCGGACTGCCGGCAAAAATCCGAACAAGTCGTTTAAATTCAAAAACTTGAAAAACAAGAAACGCCACCTGGCAGTTATTCCAGGTGGCGTTTGCGCTTTAGACACACCATTACCCAAGAAGTTTACAAATAGTTGCACCCCTCCCCGGTTTTGACATTGACACTCGCGCAAACAGCTACCCATAATCAAACGCAACCAATGGTCATTTTCACCAAATACCGTTGGCCACAAAGAGATGACTAGAGTCTACAGAATAGAGAATCAGGGGATACATCACATGAACAAATATGTCCGCCTCAGCGTCATTGCCGCTGCCGCCATGACCCTGGCCGCCTGCGGCAAGCAAGAGCAACCGGCCGCCAACCAGGCGGCTTCGGCCCCGGCTCAAGCCGCAGGCGACGGCGCCGTCGTCAAGATCGGCCAGGTATCGCCGATGTCCGGTCCGATTTCCCATCTGGGCAAGGACAATGAATACGGCGCCAAGCTGGCCATCGCCGACCTGAACGCCGCCGGCGTGGAGATCGGCGGCAAGAAGCTCAAATTCGAACTGGTGTCGGAAGACGACCAGGGCGACCCGAAGATCGGCACCCAAGTGGCGCAGCGCCTGGTTGACGCCGGCGTGGCCGGCGTGGTGGGCCACCTGAACTCCGGCACCACCATCCCCGCGTCCAAGATTTACTCCGACGCCGGCATTCCGCAGATCTCTCCGTCCGCCACCAACCCGGACTACACCAAGCAAGGCTTCAAGACCACTTTCCGCGTGATCGCCAACGACGTGCAGCAAGGCCGCGCGCTGGGCGAATTCGCCGCCACCGGTCTGAAAGCCAAGAAGATCGCCATCATCGACGACCGCACCGCCTACGGCCAGGGCCTGGCCGATCAGTTCGAGGCCGCGGTCAAGGGCAAGGGCGCCGAAGTGGTGAAACGCGAGTTCACCACCAACACCGCCACCGACTTCAACGCCATTCTGACCTCGATCAAGGCCAGCAAGCCGGACCTGATCTTCTACGGCGGCATGGACGCGCAAGCCGGCCCGCTGGCCAAGCAGATGCAGCGCCTGGGCCTCAAGGCCAAGCTGATGGGCGGCGACGGCTGGCAGACGCCGGAATTCATCAAGCTGGCCGGCGAGGCTTCCGACGGCCAGTACGCGTCCAGCTGCGGCGTGCCGCGCGACAAGATGCCGGGTTTCGCGGCGTTCAACGACAAGTTCAAGAAGCAGTTCAACACCGAGGTGCAGATCTACGCGCCGTATGAGTACGACGCGGTGATGGTGTTGGTGGACGCGATGAAACGCGCCAAATCCACCGACCCCAAAACCTATCTGGCCGAAGTGGGCAAGACCGGCTACACCGGCGTGACAGGCAAGATCGCCTTTGACGACAAGGGCGACATCAAGAACGGCGCGGTGACCGTGTACCAGGTCAAGGGCGGCAAGTGGGAAGTGGTGTCCACCGTCGGCGGCGAAGCCGCCGACGCGCCGGCCGCCAGCGCCGCCCAGTAAGCCCAGTCCTACCGCTTGAACCGAAGAGGCGCTCCGCGCCTCTTTTTTTGCGCCCCGCCGCTCACGAAGCGCGGCGGCGGGTGAACGGGGCCAAGAACGAACAATGGCGCCCTAAGGCGCCATTGGAAACCCGCGAGACAAGCCTCGCTCAGTCGCGGAACTGCGCCGCGTGCCCGGTCAGGATGGCCATACCGGCCTTCTGGATGTCTTCGGAGATCAGCATCGCCGCGTTCCAGTTCGCCACATATTCAAGGCCGTCCGCCACCGAGTGGTCCCGGCTGTAATTGAGCACCTCCTTGCAGCCGCGCATCGCCAGCGGCGACTTGCCGGCGATCAGCCGCGCCGATTCCAGCGCCGCCGCCAGCACCGCGTCCGCATCCGGCAGCACGCGGTTGACCAGGCGGATGGCCAACGCTTCTTCCGCCGTCGCGTCGCGGCCGGTCAAGGCCAGCTCGCGCGCCAGGCCTTCGCCCACCACCCGCGGCAGCCGTTGCAGCGAGCCCACGTCCGCCACCATGCCGACGTCGATCTCGCGCACCGAAAACACCGCGTCCGCGGCCGCAAAGCGGAAATCCGCCGCCAGGGCGATGTCGAGGCCGCCGCCGACGCAGGCACCGTGCACCGCGGCGATCACCGGCTTGCGGCAACGCTCCAGGCTGTTGACGCAGCCCTGCAGATCCAGGATCAGACGGCGCAATTTCTCGCGCTTGCGCGCCTCGCAATCGTCGGCGATCTCCGCCTGGACGCCCATCAGCATGCCCAGGTCGATGCCGGAACAGAAATGACGGCCCTCGCCGGCCAGCACGCCCACGCGCGCGGCCGGGGTGTCGTCCAGCCACTCGAAGGCGGCCCGCAAGTCCTGCCACATCCGCTGGTTCAGCGCATTGGCCTTGTCCGCGCGATTGAGGCGGATCAAGGCCACGTGTTCGTTCAGCTCGATCCGTATCGTTTCCAGATTGATCATGCCGCCGCTCCTTGTTCCGGACGTTTCTTGGGAATCCACGCCCACAGCATTTCGCATTCGATCGGCGATTCGCCGGACTCGTCGGTGACCAGCACCGGCACCAGCACCTCGCCCTTTTCCGTGTCGTGCATCAGCTGGATCTGCTCCGCGTTCAGGCTGGCCACCGCGCGCATATCGCCTTGCGAGCGGCGCACGTAGTTGACCTTCATCGATTTGAGCAGCATCAGTTTGTCGTCCGGCATATTCATGCCGACGACGAAGCCGGTCGAGGTCTCCGCCAGCAGGGCCATCGCCGCGGCGTGCACGCCGCGGATGTGGTTCTGCACCTTCTTGCGGTTGCGGATGGACACCGTCAAACGCTGATGGCCCACCTCCTCGAAACGCAGGCCCGCGGTGGACAGAAACGGCACGATCTTGCCGAACATCATGCTCAATACCGTACTGCGCATTCCCGCCGGCAACTTGCCCACTTTGTCGGCAATGCGGCTCATGCTGTTTTTCTTGTACTCCATGTAGCGCCCCTCTGTTGTTGTCGTGATTCCGGCACTCAATGCCCGCCCAGGCCCAGCACCGCGCGCACTTGCTGCTTGATGGTCTCCAGCGCGTGCTGGTCTATGCGCGCCAGCTGCAGCGCCCCTTGCAAGGCGGAGAACAGCATCATGCCGATGGCCTCCGGCGTGCCGGCGTAACGCATCTGGCCGCTGGCCGCGCCGCGCCTGGTGATGTCCACCGCCCACAGCCGCATCTCGTCGATGAAGGCCGCCGCTTCCCGCTGCATCTCCTCCGGCAGTGTCAGGAATTCGGTGCTGAGAATGCCGCTGGGACAGATCTGCCGGTGCTGCCGGTAATAGCTGTCGCTCAGACCGAAATACGCCTCCAGCTGCGCCTGGGGATCCAGCGCCGCCTGCTGGTCGATGAAGCGCTGGAAACGCCGGCGGTAACGCTGGATCAAGGCCACGCCCAGATCGCTTTTCTTGGGGAAGTGATAATGAATGGCGGCGTTGCGCACGCCCAGCTCCGAGCTGATGTGCTGGTAGCTGAAAGCGTTGAAGCCCCGGCTGAGCAGCAATTGCTCGGCGATGTCCAGGATGCGCTTGCGGGTGTCGGTCTTGGGATCTGGGCCTTGAGTCATGCGAAGCACTCTACTTACTGGTCAGTAAGGTGTCAATTGCGCGATTTTGCAAGCAAAGCTGGAAACTGAATCAATCGTCCCCATCTCTAAACCCCGATGCCGATTCCACGCGCCGCCGGCCGTCCGCGCCGCGTCGGAAAATCAGCCCGCTTGCGCCTACCATTAAGGTCATGGGCCGGAATCGCGCCCCCATCACCCACTAGCCCCCTAACCAGCACCCTAGATGAGCGAAAACAATCAGTCCCCCAGCCTGGAGCAGGCCTTGCGCCAGATCAGCCAAGCGCCGGCCCAGCTCGACGCCCTGTCCGCGCTGCTGCAGTGCCTGCGCCCCGACGACGCCGGCAAGCCGCAACAAGCCGTCGTCAATCTGCAGGCGCTGTCCTATCTGCTGGAACACCATGCCGAATACCGCGCGGCCCTGCGCAAGGCGCTGCTGCAATTGCTGACCGAAACCCGGCAGATTCCGCTGTACACCGAATGCGGCATCCTGGCCAACGAAGGCTTCGGCTCCACCTTGCTGCGACGCGTCGGCGAACGCATTCTGCCCATGCCCTATAAGGCGGATTCGCTGCAGGACCGCTTCAGCCGGCTGTTCAGCTGGAAGCAGGACTACATCTGGCTGGCGGCCATCCCCGACGCCACCTGGCACGCGCTGTGGCGGGCGATGGCCTGGCAGGAGAACGACAACGCCGACGGCTGGCAGCAGACCCGCCTGCAGTTGCTGGAATCGGTGCAAGTGCTGTCAGCCCAGATCACCGCCATCGGCCTGGAGCCGGAGCTGGTGCGCATCAATCCGGACATCGAACGCTTCGAATCGCCGTTTCTCAATCTGAACGCCGAAGTGCAGCGCTACGTCGACGGCTACCGCCGCGATCTGATCGAGGGCCTGCCGCGCGCCGAGGACGACAAGCACGTGCTGGTGCTGCTGGACCAGTGCGAAAGCATACTCAACAAGGTGCGCAAGAACGCGCGCCGCTTCGGCATTTCGGTCAACCTCACCTACCACGGTCTGCGGCTGGCGCAGAGCATCGCCCGCATCCGCGCCTTGCTGGCCATCCTGGACCCGGAACACGACCCGGCCGCGGAACCGCACTTGTTCCAGCTCATCGTCACCTTCGCGCACGCGGAAAACCGCAAATACAGCCTGCGCGATCTGTTCAAATCCAATGTGGAGCTGCTGGCGCTGCAAGTCACCGAGCACGCCGGCCGCCACGGCGAGCACTACATCGCGGAAAGCCGCAAGGAGTGGTCCGCCATGGCCAAGGCGGCGATGGGCGCCGGCCTCATCGTCGGCTTCATGGCGCTGATCAAGCTGATGCTCAGCCGCGGCCACCTGCCGCCGCTGTGGGAAGGCATCGCCTTCGGCCTCAACTACGCGATCGGCTTCATCATCGTGCAAATCCTGCACCTGACCATCGCCACCAAGCAGCCGGCGATGACCGCCGCGCGCATCGCCGCGGTGCTGCACGAAAACAACGGACAAAAGAAGCAGCTGGAGGACCTGGCCGACCTGGTGGTCAAAGTGATGCGCACCCAGTTCGTCGCCATCCTCGGCAATGTGCTGCTGGCCATCCCCACCGCCGGCCTGATCGCCTTCGCCTGGCAGGCCGCCTTCGGCGCGCCGGTGGTGGACGTGGCCAAGGCGCAAAGCCTGCTGCACGACATCGACCCCATCCACAGCCTGGCGCTGCCTCACGCCGCCATCGCCGGGGTGTTTCTGTTCCTGTCCGGCCTGATCGCCGGTTATTACGACAACAAGGCGATCTACCGCCGTATTCCTGAGCGCATCGCCTCCCACGCCGGGCTGAAGCGGCTATTGGGCGAAAACCGCGCCTGGAGACTGGGCAACTATATCGAACACAATCTGGGCGCGCTGGCCGGCAACTTCTACTTCGGCATGTTCCTGGGCCTGACCGGCACCATAGGCTTCATCCTCGGCCTGCCCATCGATATCCGCCACATCACCTTCTCCGCCGCCAATCTGGCCTTCGCCACCGTGGCGCAGGACTTCCAGCTGCCCCTGGCCACCGTGCTGCTCGGCTGCGCCGGCGTGGCGCTGATCGGCCTGACCAATCTGGCGGTCAGCTTCTCGCTGGCTTTGTGGGTGGCCTTGCGCTCGCGCAAGCTGTCCGGCAGCCTGCTGTGGCCGCTGGTGCCGATGCTGCTCAAGCGCTTCCTCAGCGCGCCGCTGTCCTTCTTCCTGCCGCCCAAGACCGTCGCGCAGGAAGACGCCGCCGCGGACCCCGCCGCCGAGCTCAAAAACCACTCTTGAGCCGCCGCAGGGCCGTCAACCGCCCGGCCCGGCCCGCGTTATTGCGAGTGTCGGGCCGGGGATTAAAGTTGACGGCCAAACGGCCGATAACATGACAGTATTCCCCCGCCGGCTGGCAGCCGGCGGCCCCGTGATGGAACACGCAACGACCACAACGCTTGATTTTCTCGCAAGACAAGCGCGCCAGCGGCAGCGGCGCGCCAGGGAGGCGTCGTCATGGCATCCATCACCACCAGCGTAGGGCCGCTGGACGTGCAAAGCATTGTCAGCCAGCTGATCGCAGTGGACTCGCAACCGCTGACCCAAAGCCAGAGCCGGGTCAGCAATTATCAGTCCCAGCTCAGCTCCATCGGCCAGATCAGCTCCGCGCTGTCCAGCCTGCAGACCGCCTCCACCGCCATGGCCTCCGGCAGCTTTCTGCAGCAATTCCAGATCGCCTCCACCGACAACACCATCGCCAGCGCCAGCGCCACCAGCGGCGGCGTGGCCGGCAACTACGCGCTCAACGTCACCCAGTTGGCCCAGCCGAGACAACTGGTGTTCGACCAAACCTCGGGCGGGCAAGCCATCACCGACCAGAACGCCGCGCTGGCCGGCGCGCCCGGCGCGCTGAGCTTCACCGTCAACGGGACCACCAGCACCGTGCAACTGGGCCAGAACGGCTCCGCCGTCTCGCTGTCCTCCATCGCCGACAGCATCAATAGCGCCGGCATCGGCGTCAACGCCTCGGTGGTGGAGTACAACAGCAAGTTCTCGCTGGTACTGGCCTCCGCGCAATCCGGCCCCGCCAACGCCTTCAGCATCGCCGCCGGCGGCAGCGACAGCGGCGCCGCGTCCGGCAACACTCTGGCCGGCCTGAGCCAGAGCAGCGCGGCCGCCGGCGAATCCGCGGCGGCCCAGGACGCCTTGCTCACCGTCAACGGCGTCAATGTGTCCAGCAGCAGCAACACCCTGAGCAATGTGATCAACGGCGCCACGGTCAACCTCAACAAGCTGGGCCAGGTGACGCTGAACATGAGCCAGAACACCGCCAACGTCACCTCCACGCTGCAAACCTTCGTCAGCGCCTACAACCAGGTCATCAGCGCCAGCAACGCCGCCCTCAACGGCAGCATGAAGAACAATAGCGACGTCATCGGCCTGCAAGAGCAGCTGTCCGGCCTGCTCAGCACGCCGGTGCCGGGCGTCAACGCCTCCTCCTCTTACGCCTATCTGGCCCAGGTCGGCATCACCCAGCAGGCGGACGGCACGCTGAAACTGGATTCCAGCGCCTTCACCACCGCGCTGAACGCCGATCCCGGCGCGGTGGCCAATCTGTTCGGCAACGCCCAGAACAACGGCTACGCCAACGCCTTCAACACCGCCATCAACAATCTGCTGGGCCCCAACGGCATGATCACCGCCGATCAGGGCGACATCAACGTCAAGATCAACGACGAAACCAATCTGCAGGCTCAGCTCAACAACCAGTTGGCCAACGAGAAAAGCTCGCTGCTGAACGAATACACCGCGCTCAACAGCGAGCTGTCGGCCATGCAGCAATCCACCTCCAGCCTGGCCAATCTGCTGGCTTGAGCGCGGCGACGCCGGCGGCGGCGCTCTGCGCCGTCGCGGCGTTTGCCGTATACTGACGCAACTCACGCAGCCTCGCGCTGTCGAACCCCGTTTGCACCGGCCCTTCGGCCCCGGATTCAATGACTGCCCGCATTCAATACTCTCGTCGCCAACTACTCCAGATGGGCGCGCTCAGCGCCGGCCTTGGCCTCTTGCAAGGATGTCGCACCATGGTTGACCAATCCCTTCCCGCGCCGGCAGCCGTCGGCAGCAGCCTCTATTTCACCGCCTGCTCCGGCCCCTTGCCGGACGCGCGCCAAAAGCAGCAAGCCGTGGAGCGGCTGCGCCTGGCCGGCTATCAGCTGGAAAACGTCCAGGCGCTGGACCGCCGCCATCAGCGTTTCGCCGGCAGCGACGCGCAAAGGCTGGCCGACCTCAATCAGCTGATCTCGCGCCGCAGCGCGCCGCAGCTGCTGGTGGCCGGCCGCGGCGGCTACGGCGCCACGCGACTGCTGCCCCACATCGACTACGGCCGGCTCTGCCCGCTGCTGCGCGAATCCGGCAGCCAGCTGATCGGCTACAGCGACTTCACCGCCATTCAGCTGGCCTTGCTGGCCAAGGGCGGGCTGGGCAGCTTCGCCGGCCCCATGGTCAGCGACTTCGGCGCCAAACAACCCAGCGCCTTCACCCTCAACGAATTCCTGACCACCACCACCACGACCAACCGCCAGCTGCGCGTCGACGCGCCGCAGCGCCACAACGCCAGCGGCGAAGGCGTGTTCTGGGGCGGCAACCTCAGCGTGCTCAGCAGCCTGGTCGGCACGCCCTATCTGCCGGACATCAAGGGCGGCCTGCTGTTCCTGGAGGACGTCGCCGAACAGCCCTACCGCATCGAACGCATGCTGCAGCAGCTGCATCTGGCCGGCGTGCTGGCCAAACAGCGCGCCATTTTCATCGGCGATTTCAATATGAGCCGCCAGGTCGACCTCTACGACCCCGGCTACACCCTGGACGCGGTGCTGGCGGAAATCCGCCGTCTGACCGGCGTTCCGGTGCTGACAGGCATTCCTTTTGGTCATGTCCACGACAAGACCACGCTGCCGATAGGCTTCCCGGCCCGCTTCAGCGCGGACGGCGGCGGCCTGACGCTGCAGTTCTTCGACTACCCGGTGACGCCGGCCAATCCGCAACAAAAAGAACTACTTAGCGTTTCCGCGCCGCTCTAAGGCGCTCGAGCCTCCCGCCGCCCGCGCGCGGCGCGCCTTGACGCTCCTGCGAGACTAGGGCAAGTTTTTCCGCTTGCCCGCCATCCCTCACAGGAGCCCCGCATGCCCCCTCGTATTCCGCTGCTGGCCGGCGCGCCGCTGATCGCCGGCCTGCTGGCCGCGGCGCCGTCAAGCGCCACCGAACAGGGCTATCAGACCCCGCCCGCCGAATTGCGCGCCCTGGTGGACGCGCCGCGCCCGCCCTTGCAAAGCCTGGGCCCCAAGCGCCGGACCCTGCTGCAAATCCATCGCCCCGGTCTGCCCGGCATCGCCGACGTCGCCCAGCCCGAACTCAAGCTGGCCGGCTTGCGCCTGAATCCCGCCATGCGCGCCGCCAGCCGTTTCGACTTCGGCAACGCGCTAAGCCTGCTGGACGTGAAACAGGGCCGCAGCCGCGCGGTGCGCGGCCTGCCCGCCGGGGCCCGCATCGCCGACAGCGCCTGGTCCGCCGACGAAAGCCGCGTGGCTTTCAGCCTATGGGGCGCCAAGGGCGTGGAGCTGTGGCTGTTGGACGTGGCCGACGCCCGCGCGCGCCGGCTGGGCGAGGTCCACCTCAACGCCGCCACCGGCCCCGGCTTCGCCTGGTTCGGCGAACAGCTGCTGATCAAGCGCGTGCCGGCGAAGCAAGGCCCGGCGCCGCGGCCGCCCCAGGCTCCGAGCGGCCCCAATATCCAGCAAAGCGAAGGCGGCGCGCCGTCCCAGACCCGGACCTATCCCGACCTGCTCAAGACCCCCTACGACGCCGACCTACTGGACTACCAGCTGCAAAGCCAATTGGCCTTGCTCAGCCTGGACGGCAAGCTCAGCCCCATCGGCCAGCCCGACCGCTATCTCGGCGTCAGCGCTTCGCCCAATCGCCAATACCTGCTGGCCACCCGCCTGCAACGCCCCTACTCCGGCCTGGTGCCGATCTCCCGCTTCCCCAAGCGCGTCGACGTATTGGACCGGCAAGGCCGCATCGCGCATACCGTGACCCAGCGGCCGCTGCTGGAACGCATGCCTTCCGGCAACGACGCGGTGGAAACCGGCCCGCGCGAAATCGCCTGGCGCGCCGACGCGCCGGCCAGCCTGTTTTGGGTCGAAGCGCTGGACGGCGGCGACCCCGGACAAAACGCCGCCGAACGCGACGCGCTCTATCTGCAAGCCGCGCCCTTCCAGCAAGCGCCGCGGCAGCTGCAGCGGCTGGCCAGCCGCTTCGCCGACGTCCGCTGGGGCCGCGGCGACCTGGCCCTGGTGCGCGAACACTGGTGGAAAAGCCGTGAACTGAAAGTCTGGCGCGCGCGCCCCGACCAGGACCGTCCGCCGGAACTGCTGAGCAGCCGCAAATCGGAAGACCGCTACAGCGACCCCGGCGAGGCGGCCATGATCAGCAACGTCAACGGACAATCCGTGCTGCAAACCACGCCGGACGGCAAGGCCATCTATCTGCTGGGCGAAGGCGCCGGCCCCGAAGGCGACCGTCCCTTCGTCGACCGCTACGCGCTGGACGACAAACGCGCCACGCGGCTGTGGCAATCGCAAGCGCCCTGGTTCGAACGGCCGGCCGCGCTGCTGGACGACGCAGGCCGGGACCTGCTGCTCAGCCGCGAATCCGTCAGCCAGCCGCCCAATCTCTACCGTCTGACGCTGGGGCAAGCGTCCGGACCGCTGGCGCTGACCCATGTGCCGCACCCGACGCCGCAATTGAAGGACGTCGCCAAGACACTGCTGCGCTACCGGCGCGCCGACGGCGTGGCGCTGACCGCCACCCTCTATTTGCCGCCCGGCTACGAGGCCAAGCGCGACGGCCCGCTGCCGGTGCTGATGTGGGCCTATCCCACCGAGTTCAAAACCGCCGCCGCGGCGAGCCAGGTGACGGAATCGCCCTACCGCTTCAATCGGATCAGCTATTGGGGACCGCTGGCCATGCTGGCGCGCGGCTACGCGGTGCTGGACGATCCGGGCATGCCCATCGTCGGCGAAGGCGAGAAAGAGCCGAACGACAGCTATCTGCCGCAGCTGAAAATGAACGCCCAGGCCGCGGTGGACGAAGTGGTGCGCCTGGGCGTGGCCGACCCGGCCCGCATCGCCGTCGGCGGCCATTCCTACGGCGCCTTCATGAGCGCCAATCTGCTGGCACACACCCGGCTGTTCCATGCCGGCATCGCCCGCTCCGGCGCCTACAACCGCACGCTGACGCCCTTCGGCTTCCAATCGGAGGAACGCAATTTCTGGCAGGCCAAAGAGGTTTATCAAGCCATGTCGCCGTTCAACTACGCCAATCAGATCAAGGACCCGCTCTTGCTGATCCACGGCGAAATGGACAACAACCCGGGCACCTTCCCGCTGCAAAGCGAGCGTCTATACCAGGCGCTGCAAGGCCTGGGCGCGGTCGCGCGGCTGGTGACCCTGCCGGCGGAAAGCCACGGCTACCGCGCTCGCGAATCGATATTGCACATGCTGTGGGAACAAGACCGCTGGCTGGGACGTTACCTGGGCCGCGCCGCGCCCCACGAAGCGCGGCAGACCTTGAACAAGCGCTAAGCGGCGAGGCCGCGCGCGGCCTGTGCGGCCATCGCCAAGCCCACCAGGAACATCAGGCCGGCGGACAGATAGGGCGCGCGCCGCGCCCACTCGCCCAGGCCGCCGAAACGAGCGCCCGCCTGGCGCACGCCCCAGGCCGCCAGCACGCCGACGCTGACCAGCGCCAAGGCCAGCCCCAGGCTGAACGACGCCACCATGGTGGCGCCCAGGGAGAAGCGCTTCAGATGCAGGCATAGCAGCAAAATGGTCACCGAGGCCGGACACGGTATCAGCCCGCCGGTCAGGCCGAACAAGGCGATCTGCGCATTACCCACCTTCCTGCCGGCAAAGCGCCGCTGGATGTGCTCGGCGTGCGCGCGTTCATGCGCGTCCTGATAGGCGGGCAGCGTCGCCGTCGCTCTTCGCGCCGGCTTGGCCGGCCCCGCGCTCACCGCCCGGCGATACGTCCCCGCTCCCTCGGCGCCGGCCGCCGCCGGCGCGAAACGCACGGGATAGCGATGAACGTGGCCGCCATGGCTTAGGAGCAAGGCCTTCGCCATCGCCCCGGCCGGCAAGCGCGGGCTGAGCAGATACTCCCCCTCAGTTTCAAAAGCCAGTTCCCCGGCCTTCCCCTCGCCTTGCCACGCCAGCGCCAAGCCGCGCCCATCGGGTTTCAGCCGTCGCAGGCCGGCGCCGTACAGGTACAAGGCCACGCGCAGACCGTCCTCGCGCAGAAGCAAGGCCTCGACCAGACCATGACCGGTGTCTATCATGCTGCCGCCGTTTGGCGGCCGCCGCATGGCCCGCGCCGCCAGATTGTCCCGCCGGGTGCGCCACAACATCCAGGCCGCCACCGCCAAAACCACTACGGCGGAAAACAGCATCAGATACGGCTCCGCCTGTTCGGCGATCAACTGATTGCCGTATTGGAGCGCCAGCGCCGCCAGCAGCCAGACGATCAGCGAATGCGACAAGGCCGCGCACAAGCCCAGCAGCACCGCCTGGCCTATGCTGCCGCGGATGGCGATGATGAAAGACGCCATCATGGTCTTGGAGTGCCCGGGCTCCAGCCCGTGCAGCGCGCCCAACAGGATGGCGGACGGAATGAACAGCCAGAGATTGATGTTGCCCTGTTGGATCAGCTCGGCGATTGGCGGCATCTTTGACCTTCTTTACAATGAGTTCCGTTTGGCCGCCGTGGACGATTGGAATCAACGCGTCCGGCGGCGGATTGTCGTCAATATACTATACCCCAGTATATTATCAATAGAAGGAAGCCGCGCGCATGCCGCATACCGTGAAAGACAAGAAGAAATTATTGACCCGCGTCCGCCGCATCAAGGGCCAGGCGGAAGCGCTGGAACGCGCGCTGGAACAGGAAGTCGATTGCTCGGCCGTGCTGCAACAGATCGCCGCGGTGCGCGGCGCCGTCAATGGGCTGATGATGGAAGTGATGGAGGGCCATCTGCGCGAACATCTGGGCCCAGAGACCGACGACCCGCTGCAGCGCAGCCGGGACCTGGAACAGGTGGTGGGCGTCTTGCGCTCCTATCTGAAATAAGAGCCCTAACAAAACCGCGCTGCGCACCTGAGCCAAGGCGCGCCGACACAGACAGTACCAATACGACAAGGAGGCGCAATGCAGGATCAGAGGTTTTGTCAGCGGGCCTGAGAAACCTGTTTACGATCTGCTGCGCGTTGTGGAGCGTTACACGGTGAGTGCCGCTTCGAAAGGCTCATGTACCGTGTGTACACTCCGCTTTCTCAGCGGTTTTCGCCTTGTCTCACCTTCGCTCGCGAGATCGTAAACACGTTCTAAGCGCGCAAAAAAAATTGGGAGGGCTAAGCCCTCCCATCAAGTCTTGTAGCCAGGAGTGTTACAAGAAATCCTGCGCCGCCGGCCGTCTGCCGGCGCGCGAGTAAGCGATCTCGCTTAGTTCCAATTCTGCGGCAGCTTGTAGCCCGCGTACTTCTGCTTGGCGAAAGCCTTGAACGCCGGCGAGTTGTAAGCCGCCACCACGTCCTTGGCCCAGGGCTTGGCCAGGTCCGCCGTGCGCACCGCGCCCCAGTTGACGTAGGCGTAGCTCTTTTCCTGATAGATCGCCTCGGTCAGCTTGATGCCGGAACTGGTGGCGTAATTGCCGTTGATCACCGAGAAGTCCACATCGCTGCGCGAACGCGGCAGTTGCGCGGCTTCCAGCGGAATGATCTTGATCTTCTTCACATTGACGGCGATGTCGCGCTCGGAAGCGGTCAGCGGGTTGATGCCCGGCTTCAGCTTGACCCAGCCCAGATCGGCCAGCATCACCAGCGCGCGGGCGAAATTGGACGGATCGTTGGGGGCGGCCACGGTGGAACCCACTTTGACGTCTTTCAGCGCCTTGATCTTGCCGGCGTAGATGCCCAGCGGCGCGGTCGGTACCTGGAACGCTTCTTTCAGGTTCAGCTTGTGCTCTTTGACGAAGTTGTCCAGATAGGGCTTGTGCTGGAACACATTCACGTCCAGCGCGCCTTCCTGCAAGGCCAGGTTAGGACGCACGTAATCGGTGAACTCCACCAGCTTGACCTTGTAACCCTGCTTTTCCAGGATGGGCTTGATCGATTGCTTGACCATATCGCCGAAATCGCCGACGGTGGTGCCGATCACGATGTCCTTCTTGGCCGGGTCCGCCGCCAGCGCCGCGCCCGCCGTCGCCAAACCCAATACCGACGCCGCCACTGCCTTGATCACGAATCTACGCATTTGTTTCTCCTGCTTGTCCATTGATAGGTAAAAGCTTAGCCCTGCCGGCGCCTGACGCCGGCGGATGTCAACGTTTGTCCAGCTTGGCGGCCAGCCGGTTGCCCAGCAGCTGGATGACTTGCACCAGCGCCACCAGCATCAGCACCATGGCCACCATCACATCGGTTTGATAACGGTAGTAGCCGTAACGGATGGCCAGATCGCCGATGCCGCCGCCGCCCACGACCCCCGCCACCGCGGTATAGCTCAGGAAGCTGATGGTCAGAATGGTCAGACTGGAAATCAGGCCGGAGCGCGCCTCGTTGAGCAAGACCTTGCAGATGATCTGCAGCGGGCTGGCGCCCATCGCCTCGGCCGCCTCCACCACGCCGCGCGGAATCTCGCGCAGCGTCTGCTCGACCAGACGGCCGAAATACGGAATCGCGGCAAAGGCCAACGGCACCGAAGCCGCCACCGGACCGATGGTGCTGCCCACCAGCGCTCGCGTCAGCGGCACCAGCGACACCATCAGGATGATGAAGGGGAAGGAACGCACCAGGTTCACCACCCAGCCCAGCACGCCGTTCAGCGCGCGGTTGGCGAACTGCTGGCCCGGCTGGGTCAGGTAGAGCACGATGCCGAGCGGACCGCCCAGCAAGACGGCCGCGCTCAGGCCTATGCCCAGCATCACCAGCGTTTCCTGGAAGGCCTGCCAGATTTCCGGCCCCATGCTCACCAGGTTTTGCAATGCTTCGTTCAGGGTTGCGGCATCCATTACGCGGCCTCCAGCAGCGAGCGCGCCAGATCGGAATCCGCCGCCACCTCGTTATTCGACACATCCACCACTTCCACCACCCGGCCGGCGTCCAGGGCCGCCGCGCGATGGCAGATCGCCCTCACCACGCCCATCTCGTGGGTGACGATGACAATGGTGACGCCAAAGCGTTGATTGATGTCCTTCAGACAATCCAGCACGGCTTGAGTGGTTTTCGGGTCCAGCGCCGAGGTGGGCTCGTCGGCCAGGATCACCTTGGGATTGGGCGCCAGCGCGCGGGCGATGCCGACGCGCTGCTTCTGGCCGCCGGACAATTGCGCCGGATAGTGATTGGCGCGGTCCAAGAGGCCCACCACTTCCAGGCACTCATGGACGCGCTTGTCGATATCCGCCTTGGCCCAGCCCGCCACTTCCAGCGGGAAGGCGACGTTGCCGGCCACGGTGCGGTTGGCCATCAAATTGAATTGCTGGAACACCATGCCGATATTCTGGCGCGCGCGGCGCAAGGCCTTGGCGGACAGGCTGGTCAGGTCTTCGCCGTCGACGATGACGGCGCCGTGGTCCGGACGCTCCAGCAGATTGATCAGGCGCAGCAAGGTGGATTTGCCGGCGCCGGAAAAGCCGATCAGTCCGAAGACTTCGCCCGGACGAATCGTGAGAAAGGTGTCCGTGACCGCATCGAACCAGCCCCCCTCGGGGTGACGGAAACGCTTACGAACATTTTGCAGATGAATCATTCCAAATACTCCAAAAACACAAGGCCCGCCAATGAACTTGGCGGGCCTTGCATGGGAATCTTCGGAATCACTACGGAATCGAGATTACTGTAAGCAGATGCTGGATCACGTCCTGGGGCTGCTTACCCACGCTTTAGCTGTTTTACGCCCGCAAGCTGTGTTCAAATCGGCGACTAAATTTGTTTATGATTGAACATCTATTTTCGTTTCCAGTCAATAGTTCCGACTAAAAAAGATTGAAATTATCTCATCCCGCGCAAAAAAAATCGTCCGTTTAGCGCTCAAAATTATAAGCAAATCAGCGCGCGGCATATGAAAAACCGCCGCCAGCAAACGCTGACGGCGGCGATCGGACATCGTTCAAACCGGACTTATTGCGCGTCGGACAAACCCTGCTTGCCCATCGTCACGCTGTACTTCTGACGCAAGGTGTCCAAATAGCTGGACAGCTGGGCGTTGGCGTTCATCTCGCCCAGGATCGCGCTCAGCTGGCCGCGTTCGGCCTCGCTGGCCGCCGGCGCCGGAATCACCTTGTCGATGCGATAGAGCGCGTATTCGCCGTTGTCGCGCTTGGCGCCGGCGAAGGCCGGCAGCTTGCCCGCTTGAGCGGCGAACACCGCCCGCGCGTCGGCGATGGGCAGACCGGCCGGATCGCGGCGCAGCAGGGTCTTGGCTTCGCTCCAAGCCTTGCCCTCGCCCTTGCCCGCCTTCAGCTCGGCCAACAGCGCCTGACCCTTCTTCTCGGCCAGCTTGGCGCCTTCCTTGGCCACCAGCTCGGCCTTGATCACCTCGCGCACCTCGTCCATCGTCTGCTGACGCTCCGGCTGATGTTCGGCCACGCGCACCACCAACAGGCGGCTGTTGCCGATGTCCACCGGCTCGCTATTGTGCTTCTTCTTCAGCACGTCTTCGCTGAACGCCGCCTCAAGCACCTTGGGGCTATTGAGCAGCGGGTCCGCCGCCGGCTTGCCGCGGCTCAGCCAATCGGAATGCTGCGGCTGCAGCTTCAACTGCTCTTGCAGCGCCTTCAGCGAATCGCCCTGCTGGTAGGCCAGTTCGGTCAGCTTGTCGGCCTGGCTGCGGAACAGGCTGCCCGCCTGCTGACGCTGCAGCTTCTCGGCGATAGCCGCCTTCACTTCGGCGAAGTCCTGAGCCTTCACTTCGTCCAACTTGATGATGTGATAACCGAACTCGGTTTCGATCACTTCGCTGATCTGGCCCGGCTTCATGCGGAACACCGCGTCGTCGAAAGGCTTGACCATCATGCCGTGACCGAAGAAACCCAGATCGCCGCCATTGGCCGCGGAGCCCGGATCTTGCGACTTGGCCTTGGCCAGTTCGGCGAAACGGGCCGGATTGGCGCGCACGTCCTTCAGCAAGGCCTCGGCTTCGGCCTTGATCTTGGCCTTCTGCTCCGGCTTGGCGTCCTTGGCCACCGTCAGCAAGATATGGGAGGCGCGGCGCTGTTCATTGCTGAACTCGGCCTTGTGTTCTTCGTAGTATTTCTGCAGCTCGGCGTCGCTGGGCTTAAGGCCTTGAGCCAAGGCGTCCTGGGACAGCAGCACGTAGTCGAGCTTGACCCGCTCCGGTACGCGGAAACGCTTCAGGTTGGCGTCGTAGAAGGCCTTGAGCGCGGCGTCGTCGGTCTTGACCTCGGCGGCGAAATCCGCCGGCTTCAACAGCAAAGAGCGCACTTCGCGGCCCTCGCCCAACAGGCCGGCCAGACGATTGACCACGGTGCCGGCGACGAACTCGGTGCCGGCGATGCCGGTCAGCTGGCTTTGCAGCACGATGTCGCGCTTGACCTGGGTTTCGAAGGCTTCCGGAGACGGGTAGCGGTTTTGCAGGAATTCGCGATAGCGTTCCGGGCTGAACTTGCCGTTGTCCTGGAAGGCGGGAATGGAGGCGATGACTTTGCGCAACTGCTCGGGGCTGACGGTGACGCCGCGGTCATGCGCGTCGGACAGCAGCAGTTCCTGGCGGATCAGGTTTTCCAGCGCGGCCTGGCGGCTGGCCGGATCGGTGGGCTGGCCCTCCAAGGCTCGATCCAGATCGCGCTTGTAAATCTTGGCGGAACCTACCTTGGCGAGATAAGGGTCGTCGGAAGCTGCTTCATAGCTGCCCACGCCGAAGCCCACGAAGGTCAACGCAACAGCTCCCAATACAACCTGAATGAAGACTTTATTGTTCTGGACAAACTCGAACATGGCGATTGGCTTGAGCCACCCTTGTCAAAAAAAAAGGTGAACGCTGTATTTCGTTCACCTTTTTGTGAGTTCTGGCGGAGCGGACGGGACTCGAACCCGCGACCCCCGGCGTGACAGGCCGGTATTCTAACCAACTGAACTACCGCTCCGGACTGTGGTGGGCGTTGACGGAGTCGAACCGCCGACATTCTGCTTGTAAGGCAGACGCTCTACCAACTGAGCTAAACGCCCCTCGAAACACCTTGCCAGCCGCTAGGGGCTGCCAAGGCCGCTAATTATAGCGCGTCTTTCAGTGCCTTGCCAGCACGGAACTTCGGCGAACGAGCTGCCGGGATCTTGATGGTGGCGCCGGTCTTCGGGTTGCGGCCGCTGCGTTCAGCGCGTTCGCCAACGTAGAAGGTGCCGAAGCCCACCAGGGTCACGGTATCGCCCTTTTTCAGAGCGTCGGTTACAGCGGCCACCATGCCGTCCAGCGCCTTGGCGGCGGCGGCTTTGGAGATATCGGCCTCAGCGGCAATAGCGTCAATCAGTTCAGACTTGTTCACGTAAGTCCCCTTTCGTCGTTCTCGGTCTACGTAATTCGGATAAAAACCGCTTGCTTTATAGCAAGGGCGAAATCCTTGTGTCAAGCGGCTTTGACGGGCATTTTGCCATTTCGCAAACACACTGGAAAGCCGCTTGAACACAAGTTATTCAGCGTTCGGCTAAGGCCATGATTCTTAATGCTTCATCACGGACACGCCTTGCGCTGCCTCCTGCGTCCCTCGCAACTCCTCCGCCGGCTTTTCTTCTTCCGACAAAGGCTCCGGTTGCCGCTCCAAGGCCAAAGCCAAGACTTCGTCTATCCACTTAACGGCATGGATTTCGATTTTATGCTTGATATTGGCGGGAATTTCAACCAAATCTTTTTCGTTGCCTTTGGGGATCAACACGTGCTTGATCCCGCCGCGATGCGCCGCCAGCAGCTTCTCTTTCAGGCCGCCGATGGGCAATACCTCGCCGCGCAGCGTGATCTCGCCGGTCATCGCCACGTCGGCGCGCACCGGAATGCCTGTCAGGATGGACACCAGGGCCGTGGTCATCGCAATGCCGGCGCTGGGCCCGTCTTTGGGCGTCGCGCCTTCCGGCACGTGGATGTGCATATCGCTCTTCTCGTAGAAGTCCGGCTTGATGCCCAGCGAACGCGCGCGGCTGCGCACCACGCTCATCGCCGCGGTGATGGACTCCTGCATCACCTCGCCCAGCTGGCCGGTGCGGATGATGTTGCCCTTGCCCGGCAGCGACACCGCCTCGATGGTCAGCAGTTCGCCGCCCACCTCGGTCCACGCCAAGCCGGTGACCTGGCCGATGCGGTTCTCGTCCTCGGCGATGCCGTAATCGAAACGGCGCACGCCCAGGAATTTGTCCAGGTTGCGGCCGCTGACGGTCACCTTGCTCGCCTTGCCGGCCTTCAGCGAGGCGCTGGTCACCACCTTGCGGCAGATCTTGGCGATTTCGCGGTCCAGGCTGCGCACGCCGGCTTCACGGGTGTAGTAGCGCACGATGTCGCGCAGCGCGGTCTCCTGCACCGCCAGCTCGCCCTCCTGCACGCCGTTGGCCTTCATTTGCTTGGGCAGCAGGTATTTGGTGGCGATATTGACCTTTTCGTCCTCGGTGTAGCCAGCGAGACGAATGATTTCCATCCGGTCCAGCAGCGCCGGCGGAATGTTCAGCGAGTTGGCGGTGGCCACGAACATCACGTCGGACAAGTCGAATTCGACTTCGGCGTAATGATCGATGAAGGAGTGGTTCTGCTCCGGGTCCAAGACCTCCAGCAAGGCCGACGACGGATCGCCGCGGAAATCCGCGCCCATCTTGTCCACTTCGTCCAGCAGGAACAGCGGGTTCTTCACCGCCGCCTTGCTCATGTTCTGCAGCACCTTGCCCGGCATGGAGCCGATATAGGTGCGGCGATGGCCGCGGATCTCGGACTCGTCGCGCACCCCGCCCAGCGCCATGCGCACGAACTTGCGGTTGGTGGCGCGCGCCAGGGACTGGCCCAGCGAGGTCTTGCCCACGCCCGGCGGCCCCACCAGGCACAGAATCGGCGCCTTGAGCTTGTCGACTCGCTGTTGCACCGCCAGGTACTCCAGAATCCGCTCCTTGACCTTCTCCAGGCCGAAGTGATCCTCGTCCAGCACTTCCTCGGCCTTGGCCACGTCCTTGCTGATCTTGGTCTTCTTCTTCCACGGCAGTTCGAGCAGGGTGTCGATGTAGTTGCGCACCACGGTGGCTTCCGCCGACATCGGCGACATCATGCGCAGCTTCTTGAGCTCGGACATCGCCTTCTCGCGACCCTCCTTGCTCATGCCGGCGACCTTGATCTTGTTTTCCAGCTCGTCGAGGTCGCTGACCTCGTCCATCTCGCCCAGCTCTTTCTGAATCGCCTTGACCTGCTCGTTCAGATAGTACTCGCGCTGGCTCTTTTCCATCTGCCGCTTGACGCGGCCGCGGATGCGTTTTTCCACCTGCAGGATGTCGATTTCGCCTTCCAGCTGCGACATCAGGTGCTCGAGGCGCTGCTGCACGTCGAACATCTCCAGCACTTCCTGCTTCTGCTCCAGCTTCAGCGGCAGGTGGGCGATGATGGTGTCGGCCATGCGGCCGGCGCGGTCGATGCCGGCCAGCGAATTCAGCACTTCCGGCGGAATCTTCTTGTTCAGCTTGACGTACTGCTCGAACTGCGCGAGCAGCGCGCGGCGCATCGCCTCGGTTTCGGTCGATTCCTCGGCCTCCGGGCTCAGCGGCTTGAAGGCGCCGACGAAGCATTCGTTTTCTTCGCCCACCGATTCGATCATCGCGCGCTGACGGCCTTCGACCAGCACCTTGACGGTGCCGTCCGGCAGCTTGAGCATCTGCAATACCGAAGCGATGGTGCCGACTTGATACAGGTCGTCGGCGGACGGTTCGTCCTTGGAGGCGGAACGCTGCGCCACCAAGAGGATTTGCTTGCCCTCGTCCATCGCCAGCTCCAGCGCGCGGATGGACTTGGCGCGGCCGACGAACAACGGGATCACCATATGGGGGAAGACCACCACGTCGCGCAGCGGCAGCAATGGCAGCGTGGCTTCTTCTTTGAGTTCTGCGGGTTGCGGCATATCACCTAACCTTGCTTATGAAACAATGCTTGGGAGATGGGGGGGCGGACAGTAAAATTCAACACCCCCATACTAAATCAGATTTCCGGCTCTACAAATAAAAAACCGCCCGGTTTGGGCGGTCTCCGGAGTCGCGGCGGACAATCAGGCCGATTGCGCCTTGTCGTCCTTGTCGCGATAAATGAACAGCGGTTTGTCGCCCTTGTCGATAACCTTTTCATCCACCACGACTTTTTCCACGTCGGCCATGGACGGCAGCTCGTACATGGTGTCGAGCAGCGCCCGTTCCAGGATGGAGCGCAAACCGCGCGCGCCGGTCTTGCGGCTCAGCGCCTGCTTGGCGATCACGCGCAAGGCGGACGGACGGACTTCCAGCTCCACCGACTCCATCGAGAACAGCTTCTGATACTGCTTGATCAGCGCGTTCTTCGGCTGGGTCAGGATGGTGACCAGCGCCTCTTCGTCCAGCTCCTCCAGCGTGGCCGCCACCGGCAGCCGGCCGATCAGCTCGGGAATAAGACCGAAACGGATCAGATCCTGCGGCTCCACTTCCTGGAACAACATGGACAAGCTCTTGCCGTCGTCCTTGGAGCTGATGTCGGCGCCGAAGCCGATGCCGCCCTTTTCCGAGCGCTGGCGAATGATCTTCTCCAGCCCGTCGAAAGCGCCGCCGCAAATGAACAGGATATTGGTGGTGTCCACCTGGATGAATTCCTGATTCGGATGCTTGCGGCCGCCCTGCGGCGGAATCGAGGCCACGGTGCCCTCGATCAGCTTCAGCAAAGCCTGCTGCACGCCCTCGCCCGATACGTCGCGGGTGATGGACGGGTTTTCCGACTTGCGCGAGATCTTGTCGATCTCGTCGATGTAGACGATGCCGCGCTGGGCCTTGTCCACGTCGTAGTCGCATTTTTGCAGCAGCTTCTGGATGATGTGCTCGACATCCTCGCCCACGTAACCCGCTTCGGTCAGCGTGGTGGCGTCGGCGATGACGAAGGGCACGTCCAGCAAGCGGGCCAGAGACTGGGCGAGCAAGGTCTTGCCGGAACCGGTCGGACCGATCAGCAGGATATTGCTCTTGGCCAGCTCGACCTCGCTCTTGCTTGCCGGGCTGCTCAGACGCTTGTAGTGGTTGTACACCGCCACCGACAGGGTCTTCTTGGCGAAATCCTGACCAATGATGTATTGGTCGAGATCCGCGCGGATTTCCTGAGGCGTAGGCAGCGGACTGTCTTCGGAGGAGGACGCGGCGTCGCCGACGCCCTTCTCCAGCTCCTCGCGAATGATGTCGTTGCACAGCTCGACGCATTCGTTGCAGATGAAGACCTGCGGCCCGGCGATCAGGCGTTGGACTTCATGCTGGCTCTTGCCGCAGAAAGAGCAGTAGAGAAGCTTTTCATTGCTGTTCTTATCAGCCATTGGCGGATTCCATCGCTCCTTAAGCTTTCACGTCCTTGTGGGACGTCAGCACTTTGTCGATCAAGCCGTAGGCCTGTGCCTCGTCGGCGGACATGAAGTTGTCGCGCTCGGTGTCGGCGATCACCCGCTCCAGTTGCTGGCCGCTATGTTTGGCCAGCAGCTCGTTCATCTTGGCCTTGACTTTGACCAGTTCGCGAGCATGGATCTCGATATCGGTGACCTGGCCGGACAGGCCGCCGCCGTACAGCAGCGGCTGGTGAATCATCACCCGGCTATTGGCCAGCGCGAAGCGCTTGCCCTGCGCGCCGGCGGCGAGCAGGAAGGCGCCCATGCTGGCGGCCTGGCCAATGCACAAGGTGGAAACATCCGGCTTGATGAAGTTCATCGTGTCGTAAATGGACATGCCCGCGGTAATCGACCCACCCGGCGAGTTGATGTAGAAGTGGATGTCCTTGTCCGGATTTTCCGATTCAAGGAACAACATCTGCGCCACAACCAGGTTGGCCGACTCATCCGTGACAGGGCCCACCAGGAACACGATGCGTTCCTTCAGCAGACGCGAGTAGATGTCATACGCGCGCTCGCCGCGGCCGCTCTGTTCCACCACCATGGGCACCAGGCCCAGACCTTGAGGTTCCATCATCGATTTCATCGGCCACTCCAGCTGTTATCAGGCGTTGTTGCCCATCAGGGCGTCGAAGGACAGTTCTTTCTCTACAACATTGGCCTTGGACAGCACAAATTCAACCACATTGTCTTCCAGTACCATGGAAGTCGGGCCTTCCAGGCGGTCCGGGCTGGCGTAATACCAGGTCAGCACTTCAGCCGGATCTTCGTAGCTGTCGGCGAACTCGGTGATCATGGCCTTGACTTGGTCCTGCTTGGCTTCCAGCTTGTTGGATTCCACCACTTCGGACAGGATCAGGCCCAGAGCCACGCGGCGCTCGGCTTGCTGAGCGAACAGTTCCGGCGGGAACGGCATGTCTTTGACGTTCATGCCGCGTTGCTGCATGTCGCGACGGGCTTGCTCGACCAGACGGCCGATTTCCAGGCTGACCAGGGCTTTCGGCAGTTCGATCTCGGTGGCGTCCAACAGCGCCTGCATCACGTTTTCCTTGGTGCGGGCCTGCAGACGGCGCTTCACTTCGCGCTCCACGTTCTTGCGGATTTCAGCGCGCATTTTCTCAACGTCGCCATCGGCGATGCCCAGCAGCTTGGCGAACTCTTCGTTCACTTCCGGCAGCACGGCTTCAGCCACGTTCTTCAGCAGGATTTCGAACACGGCGGTTTTGCCGGCCACGTCCTTGCCGTGGTAATCCTCGGGGAAGCTCACTTCCACACTCTTGATGTCGCCTTCCTTCATGCCGGCGACGCCCGCTTCAAACTCGGCCAGCATCTGGCCTTGGCCCAGCACGAAGGGGAAGTTCTCGGAAGAACCGCCTTCGAAGAGCACGCCGTCGATGGCGCCTTTGAAGTCGATGATCACGCGGTCGCCGGTGGCGGCTTCGCGCTCAACGCGGTTGTAGCGGGTGCGCTGCTTGCGCAGGATATCGATGGTTTTCTCGATTTCGGCGTCGGTCACCGGGGTCAGCGGCTTTTCCACTTCCTTGCCGGCCAGCTCGCCAACCTTCACTTCCGGGTAAACCTCGAAAGTGGCGGCGAACTTGAAGTTTTCCTTGTCGTCGCCGGCGGCTACCGGCTCGAAGCGCGGGTAGCCGGCAACGCGCAGCTTCTGCTCGCTCACGGCGGAGTAGAAACCCTGTTGAACCTGTTCACCCATCACTTCTTCACGCACCTGGGCGCCGTAGTTCATTTCCACGATCTTCAGCGGAGCCTTGCCCGGGCGGAAACCTTGAATCTTGGCGTTGCGGGCCACGCGCTTCAGGCGCTCGGCCACTTGCGTGTCGATGGCCGCCATCGGCAGGGCGATATTCATGCGGCGCTCAAGATTGCTCAATGTTTCCAGCTGTACTTGCATGTTAAATCCTTAAGTGTGTGACAGGTTTAGTCATCTGGGACGGTACGACGCCACGGATCGGCAGACACGAAGGACATTGCCTCACCTCAGAAGTGGCGCTGCGCGGAGTTACACCACGCACCCAACGCGAAAACGGACAGTATAGCACGCGGCCGGTGCTGGCAAGTAGCCGCCGCGCGGCCGCGGCAGGCCAAGCGGGCCTAGCCCCGCCGCGGATTCCGGCATGACGGCGCCCCGAAAAACGGCAAGCTTTTGAATCGACGCGTGAATGCGCAAATGATTTCAGCCAGAACCAAGCCCGGCCGATAGGACGGCCGGGAACGGCGATAAAGGAATTCAATCAGCAATGTTGAATATTCCAATCAAGCCAACGCTTAACCTTGCCCCGCCGCTCTTGTATATTGTCAGCCGAAACGCCGGCGCCCGCGCGCGGGCCCGCTGGCTGAATAGTCCGCTCTTGCTCTTGGATTCCGACGGACAGACACCATACTTCAGAACTGAACGACTCGACCTCGGCGCCCAACCGGCCGCCCCGGTTTGACGCAATCGGTTTCATTACCCGCTTCTCACACAGGAAAACATCATGACCACGACTCGCCACAGCCCCCTGCTGATTCTTGGCTCCGGCCCCGCCGGCTACACCGCCGCCGTTTACGCGGCGCGCGCCAACCTGAAGCCGGTGCTGGTCACCGGCCTGGCGCAAGGCGGCCAGTTGATGACCACCACCGACGTGGACAACTGGCCCGCGGACGCCGCCGGCGTGATGGGCCCGGAACTGATGCAGCGCTTTCAGCAGCATGCCGAGCGCTTCGGCACCGAAATCCTGTTCGACCACATCCACACCACCCATCTGCATGAAAAACCGATCCGCTTGGTGGGCGACGCCGGCGAATACACCTGCGACGCGCTGATCATCGCCACCGGCGCCTCGGCCAAATACCTGGGCCTGGCCTCCGAAGAAGCGTTCAAGGGCAAGGGCGTGTCCGCCTGCGCCACCTGCGACGGCTTCTTCTACCGCAACCAGGACGTGGCGGTGATCGGCGGCGGCAACACCGCGGTGGAAGAAGCGCTGTATCTGGCCAACATCGCCAAGCACGTGACCCTGATCCACCGCCGCGAAACCTTCCG
The DNA here is from genome assembly GCF_057418835.1 of Chromobacterium sp. HL1. Classification (NCBI taxonomy): domain Bacteria; kingdom Pseudomonadati; phylum Pseudomonadota; class Betaproteobacteria; order Neisseriales; family Chromobacteriaceae; genus Chromobacterium; species Chromobacterium sp. HL1. The sequence continues at coordinate 2,136,846 of NZ_CP162399.1, read as the reverse complement.
CGCCGAGAAGATTCTGATCGACAAGCTGATGGACCGCGTCAAGGAAGGCAAGATCAGCCTGAAGCTGAACGCCACCCTGGACGAAGTGCTGGGCGACGCTTCCGGCGTCACCGGCCTGCGCCTGAAGTCCATGCAGGACGCCTCCACCGAAGAAATCAAGGTAATGGGCCTCTTCGTCGCCATCGGCCACCAGCCGAACACCGAGATCTTCAAAGGCCAGCTGGAAATGGACGGCACCGGCTACCTGATCACCAAGAGCGGCCGCGAGGGCAACGCCACCGCCACCAGCGCGGCAGGCGTGTTCGCCGCCGGCGACGTGCAGGACCACATCTACCGCCAGGCGGTGACCAGCGCGGCCTCCGGCTGCCAGGCCGCCCTGGACGCGGAACGTTACCTGGACAGCCTGAAGTAAACACTTGAAAGCCTTCAAGAAAGCCTTGCAAGGCCTGCGCCAGCAGGTGCGCGACTCCCGCGCGCCGGCTGGCGTTTCCGTTTCCGCCGCGCCGCCGGCCGAACCGGAACCGGATTTCCGCCAGCTGTTCCGCGACGTCAAGCCGCTGAAGCCGGACAACCGCCACGCCAGCCCTCGCCCCAAGCCCAGCCCGCATCCGCGCCGCCGCCATCAGCACGGCCAGACGTCGGAAGCGGTGCAACAGGCCTTGCTGCAGCAGATGGTGGGGTGGTTCGAACCGGCAGAGATCGACGCCCATTTCGCCCGCCCCGGCATGCCCTCCGCCACGCTGAAAAAGCTGCGCGCAGGCTTCTGGCCGGTCTGCCGCCAGCTCGACCTGCACGGCTGCGACCGCTACCAGGCCCAGGACGCCTTGGCGCTGTTCCTGCACCAGGCGCGGCGCCACGGCCCCTGCGTGCGGGTGATACACGGCAAGGGCTTCGGCTCCAACGGCCAGCCCGTGCTCAAGCGCATGGTGCGCGCCTGGCTCAAGCACCACCCCGATGTGCTGGCCTTTTGCGAGGCCGGCGAATCCATGGGCGGCGCCGGCGCGCTCTTGGTGCTGCTGCGGCGGGAACACGCGCCGTGAAAATTTCGTTACCCATTCCCATTGTCTAACCGGGCGGGAATCCGCTAATCTCAAAACAAGGCGGACGCACCAACCCAGTTCCACCACAGGAGTTACTGCATGTCCGGCATTGCTTGCCCCGACTTCACCCTGCCCGGCACCGCCGGCGTCTCGTTTCAGCTGTCCAGCAGCCCCAAGCCGCTGGTGATCTACTTCTACCCCAAAGACAACACCCCCGGCTGCACCAACGAAACCATGGATTTCCGCGATCTGCACGCCGAATTCGCCGCCGCCGGCGCCGCCGTTGTCGGCATTTCCCGCGACAGCCTGAAGTCTCACGAGAACTTCAAAGCCAAGCTGGAGCTGCCATTCGAATTGTTGTCCGATGCAGAGGAGGTTGTTTGCAATCTGTTTGGCGTCATCAAGATGAAGAATATGTATGGCAAACAGGTCAGAGGGATTGAACGCAGCACCTTCGTGATTGGCCGGAACGGCGACATCGCGCGCGAATGGCGCGGCGTCAAAGTGCCAGGCCACGCCGCGGCGGTGCTGGACTTCGTCAAGACGCTCTAAAAACCGCGACGGGGTCGGCCGATTTCCGGCCCGCCCCGCGATAAAACCAGGGGATCATCATGGCCAGCCGCAAAAAAATCAGCGCCAGCAAGCTGTTTGTTCTCGACACCAACGTGCTGCTGCACGACCCCACCTGCTTGTATCGCTTCGAAGAACACGATGTGTTCATCCCCATCATCACGCTGGAAGAACTGGACACCCACAAGAAGGGGATGTCCGAAGTGGCGCGCAACGCGCGCCAGGCCAGCCGTTTCCTAGATGAGATCGTCAGCGGGGCCGAAGCCAAGATCGAATCCGGCATTCCGCTGAAGAGCGCCAGCCGCGACGCCGCCGCCGGCAAGCTGATCCTGCAGACCCAGGCGATACACAGCGTGCTGCCGCCGTCTCTGCCGGTGGGCAAGGCCGACAACCAGATCCTCGGCATCGTGATGGCCTTGAAGGAGTTGCAGCAAGGCCGCTCGGTGATCCTGGTGTCCAAAGACATCAATATGCGCATCAAGGCCCGCGCGCTGGGCCTGGACGCGGAAGACTATTTCAACGACAAGGTGCTGGAAGACACCGACCTGCTCTACACCGGCACCCGGGAAATCGACGAAAGCTTCTGGGAGCGCAACGGCAAGGACATGAAGTCCTGGCAGGAACAGGGCCGCAGCTACTACCAGGTCAAGGGCCCGGACGGCCAGAACCTCTACGTTAACCAGATGCTGTGGCAGGAAGGCGCCCAGCCGCTGCAGGCGCGCGTGACCCAGGTGGAGGGCAAGACCGCGGTGCTGCAGACGCTGAAGGACTACAGCCACCACAAGAACAATGTCTGGGGCATCACCGCGCGCAACCGCGAGCAGAACTTCGCCCTCAATCTGCTGATGGACCCGGAGGTGGACTTCATCACCCTGCTGGGCCAGGCCGGCACCGGCAAGACACTGCTGACGCTGGCCGCCGGCCTGGCGATGACGCTGGAACAGAAGCTGTACTCCGAAATCATCATGACCCGGGTCACCGTGCCGGTGGGCGAGGACATCGGCTTCCTGCCCGGCACCGAAGAGGAAAAGATGGCGCCGTGGATGGGCGCGCTGGAGGACAATCTGGACGTGCTCAACAAGAGCGACGACGATGGCGGCGACTGGGGCCGCGCCGCCACCCGCGACCTGATCCGCTCCCGCATCAAGGTCAAATCGCTGAACTTCATGCGCGGCCGCACCTTCCTCAACAAATACCTGATCATCGACGAGGCGCAAAACCTAACGCCCAAGCAGATGAAGACCCTGATCACCCGCGCCGGCCCCGGCACCAAGGTGGTCTGCCTGGGCAATATCTCGCAGATCGACACCCCCTACCTGACCGAGGGCAGTTCCGGCCTGACCTATGTGGTGGACCGCTTCAAGGGCTGGGGCCATTCCGGCCACATCACGCTGCAGCGCGGCGAGCGCTCGCGGCTGGCGGACCACGCCGCCGAAGTGCTGTGATGTCCCCGCGCCTGGAGCTGCTGCATCAAGCCCCGGCGCCAACGGCGGCGCGTCTCGCGCCGCCGTTGTTGTTCGTGCACGGCGCCTTTTGCGGCGCCTGGTGCTGGCGGGAATACTTCATGCCCTGGTTCGCCCGGCAAGGCTACGATTGCTGGGCGCTGAGCCTGGAGGGACACGGCGGCAGCGAGGGCCGGGATTACCTGGCCGCGATCGGCGTCGACGACTATGTGCGCAATCTCGACGCAGCGCTCAAGCAATTGCCGGCCGCGCCGGTGATGGTGGGCCACTCCATGGGCGGCTACGTGGTGCAGCAATACCTGAGCCGCCACAAGCTGCCCGGCGCGGCCTTGCTGGCCTCGGTCCCGCCCGGGGGGCTCGCCTCGTCCAGTCTGCGCTTGCTGACGCAGGCGCCGGCGCTGTTTCTCAAGCTCAATATGTACCAGCACGGCCTGTACGATCCGGAGTTCATCGAACTGAAGGACATGCTGCTGTCGCCGGACGCGCCGGAATCGGCGGTGGAGCTGCTGATCAGCCGTTGCCAGCAGGAAAGCCAGCGCGCGCTGATGGACATGACCCTGGTCAACCCGCTGGCCAACCGGCCGCTGGCGCGGCTGCCGGCGCTGGTGCTGGGCGCGGCCGAAGACCGGCTGGTGGGGCCGGAAGACGTGGTGGCCACCGCGCGGCGTCTGGACGTGGCGGCGGACATCCTGCCCCATCTTGGCCATATGATGATGCTGGACACGCGCTGGGAGAGCGCGGCGGAATGGCTGGCGAACTGGCTGGAACGGCAATTTCCGGAAGACTGGGATCAGGCGCTCAGCGCCTGATAACCTGCTTACGATCTGCTGCGCGTCATGAGACGTGGCGCGGCGAGCACCGCTTCGAAATGCTCATATGCGCATCGTGAACAGGTTCTGAACCCGGCAATAAAAAAAGCGGCCTAAGCCGCTTTTCCAGTCACCCCGCCGTCTCAGGCGCGGGTATCGATATTCTGCCCCAGATGGGCCGGATTGCTGGCCTGGGCCTGCGCCATATTGTCGGACGCGCCTTGCACCAAGCTCAAAGCCGACTGCGACTGCGCCGACATGGCTTTTTTCAATGCGTAGATCTGGATGCTGTTGGACACGCCCTGCCCGCTGATCTGACTCAATCCATCCATACTTCGCCTCCCTCTGAAACACGCACAATGCGCATGGCTATAGTCTAGACGCATCGTCGTCGGCTGTCATCGCTGAATTTAGTCTTTTGTATCCAATTCACGACAGCGCCGACCGCGCCGCGCCGTCGCCGCGCATAATCAGCCCATCCCTATTGACCCGAGCCCGTCCATGCGCCTGCACAGCCTGTCCCTGATCGATTTCCCCCTCATCCATCAAGCCTTCAGGCTGGCATTCAGCGACTACCTGCTGCCCATGCAAATGGACGAAGAACAGCTGGCCGCCATGCTGCATCGGCGCGGCTGGCGCCCGGAGTTGAGCATCGGCGCCTGGCGCGACGGCGCGCTCGTCGGTCTGTGGCTGGCCGGCGTGCACTGCGACGAGGCCGGCCCGATCGGCTATTGCATCGCCACCGGCGTCACGCCCGACGCGCGCCGCCAAGGCCTGCTGCAGGCCATGGCCGCCGCGGTCAGCCGGCGGCTGGCCAGCCGGGGCATACAGCGTCAACAGCTGGAGGTGATCAGCGACAACGCCGCGGCCATGGCCGCCTATCTGAAGCTGGGCTTCCGCCCTCGCCGCCGGCTGGACTGTTACCGCATTGAACACGCGCTGGCCGTGGACGCCGCGCCCGGCTGGCGCTGCGAAGCCGCTGACCGCTCGCAATGGCCGCGTTGGCCGCTGCACAGCGAGCCCGCCGTGCCCAATAGCCGCGACAGCCTGGAGCGCGCGCGGCCGCCGCTGCTCTTGATGACGGCGAAACAGAACGGCGATTTGCTGGGCTACGCGCTTTATTCCGCCGCCGGCGACGTCGCGGAACTGGCGGTTGCGCCGCCGCATCGGCGCCGCGGCGTCGCCCGCTCGCTGCTGGCCGCCGTTCAGCGGGACACCGCCGCGCCCGCGCTGGCCATCAGCAATCTAGACGCCGACGACGATGCCGGCGCCGGCCTGCTGCGGTCTTGCGGCGCTCGTCTGTGGCTGTCGCAATGGGAAATGCGCCGCCCTTGACCTCCGGCATGCCAATGCCGTAATATCAAACAAATGTTTGCAAAACGGACAAATGTTTGATGACTGAGCGGGAACAACAAATCCTCTCTCTGCTGCGCCTGGATCCGCTGATCCCGCAGCAAGAGCTGGCGGATCAACTGGGCATCAGCCGCTCGGCGGTGGCCGGGCACATCATGAATCTGGTGCAAAAGGGGCATATCCGCGGCAAAGGCTACATCCTGGCCGAACAGCGCTATGTCGCCGCCGTCGGCGGCGCCAATATGGACATCGTCGGCAGCGCCGCCGCCGCGCTGCGTCACGGCGACTCCAATCCCGGCCAGGTGCGCTGCTCGCCCGGCGGCGTGGCGCGCAACGTCGCGGAAAACCTGGCGCGGCTGGGCGCCGACTGCCGGCTGGTCTCGGTGGTGGGCGACGACATCCACGGCCGCTCGCTGCTGGAAGCCACCCAGCGCGCCGGCGTCGACGTGCGCGGCTGTCTGACGCTGCCGGACGCCGCCACCTCCACCTATCTGTCCATCCAGCAGGCCGACGGCGACATGGCGCTGGCCATCAACGACATGGACATCCTCAACCGGCTGACGCCTGAGCGCCTGCAAGCGCAGAGCGAGCTGGTGCGCCACGCCGGCGCGGTGGTGGCCGACACCAATCTGAGCGCCGACGCGCTGGCCTGGCTGATCGCCGAAAGCGGCGACAAGCCGCTGTTCGTCGATCCGGTATCCGCGTTCAAGGCCGAGCGCGTCCGCCCCTGGCTGTCGCGCATCCACACGCTGAAACCCAACCGCCTGGAAGCCGCCGCCTTGTCCGGCCTGCCGTTGGAACGGGCGGAGCACGCGCCGGAGGCGGCGCGCTGGTTCCATGGCCAGGGCGTGCGCCGCGTAGTGCTGAGCATGGCCGGCACCGGCATCTATTACAGCGGCGAAGCCGGCGACGGCTGGCTGGACGCGCCGGACTGCGCCATCGTCAACACCACCGGCTCCGGCGACGCGCTGATGGCCGGCCTGACCTGGGGTTGGCTCAATGAGCTGTCGCTGGCGGACAGCGTGCGCTTTGCTCGCGGCTGCGCCGCGCTGACGTTGTCCTCCGCCGCCACCAACAACCCTTCCCTGTCCCGCGCGGCGGTGGAAGCCTATCTGAACGCCTGATCTCGTCATCAACTAAGGAGCACGCAATGCACAACGCCCATCTCGACATTCATCCCGAAGTCGCCGCCGCCCTGGCCGCCAACCGCCCAGTGGTGGCGTTGGAATCCACCATCATTTCCCACGGCATGCCTTATCCGCAGAACGTGGAAACCGCGCTGCAGGTGGAAGCGGAGATCCGCGCCCACGGCGCGGTGCCGGCCACCATCGCCATCATCGACGGACGTCTGAAGGCCGGTCTGAGCGCGGACGAGATCGAATACCTGGGCAAGGGCGGCCGCGACATCGCCAAGGTCAGCCGCCGCGACCTGCCCTTCATCGTCGCCGGCAAACGCAGCGGCGCCACCACCGTGGCCACCACCATGATCATCGCCGCGATGGCCGGCATCCGCGTGTTCGCCACCGGCGGCATCGGCGGCGTGCACCGCGGCGCCGAGCGCAGCTTCGACGTGTCCGCCGACCTGCAGGAACTGGCGCAAACCCCGGTGGCCGTGGTCTGCGCCGGCGCCAAGTCCATCCTGGATCTGGGCCTGACGCTGGAATACCTGGAAACCCACGGCGTGCCGGTCATCGGCCACCGCTGCGACCACCTGCCGGCCTTCTTCACCCGCGACAGCGCCTTCAAGCTGGACCACCGTCTGGACGAGGCCGTCGACATCGCCGCCACGATGCAGGCCAAGTGGAACCTGCAACTGCGCGGCGGCGTAGTGGTGGCCAATCCGATTCCGGAGCAATACGCGATGCCGCGCGACAAGATCGACGCCGCCATCGAGCAGGCGCTGGGCGAGGCCGAGGAACAAGGCGTGGCCGGCAAGGAATCCACGCCCTTCCTGCTGGCTCGCGTCTGCGAGCTGACCGGCGGCAACAGCCTGGCCGCCAACATCCAGCTGGTGCTGAACAACGCCCGCCTGGCCTCGGCGATCGCGGCGCGCTACTGCGAGCTGAACGCAGGCTGAGAACTGTTAAATCGCCGGCTTGACGGCGACGCGGATTGGGGCTGTAATCCCCTGCCCCAATCCTTGCCGCCGCCATGAACTCCATTCTTTCCGATGCGACGCTAGACGACTGGCGCGTCCGCCTGATCGGCCTGCTGCAACAACAGCCGGGCGACGACGACGGCGCCCACGATCTCAATCATTTCCATCGCGTCTGGGCCTGCGCCCGGCAGTTGCTGGACGCCCATCCCGACGCCGACGCATTGACCGTGCTGGCCGCCTGTTATCTGCACGACCTGGTCAACCTGCCGAAAAACCATCCGGAACGCCATCTGGCCTCGCGCCAGGCCGCAGCCCGCGCCCGCGCGCTGCTGGCCGCCGGCGATTTTCCGGCGGAACGGCTGGACGGCGTGGCCCACGCCATCGAGGCGCACAGTTTCAGCGCGGCCATCCCGCCGCAGAGCCTGGAAGCCCGCATCGTGCAGGACGCCGACCGCATGGACGCGCTGGGCGCCGTCGGCCTGGCGCGGCTGTTCTACACCGCCGGGCGCATGGACTCGGCGCTGGCTCATCCGCAAGATCCGTTGGGCGAGGCCCGCCAGCTGGACGACCGCCGCTGGGCGCTGGACCACATCGAGGTCAAGCTCGCCAAATTGCCGGCCATGATGCAAACCGAGGCCGGCCGAAAGATGGCGGAGCAACGGCTGCAGTGGCTGCGGGACTTCCGCCGGCAATTCTGCCAGGAATGGCGAACCGCCTAGCCCCGGATGACATCGAACTCGGTAAGCCTTTGATAGTCAAATCAAAACAATTCTAATTGTGAAACTATCAACACAATGACAAAACCATTGGCATGGCGCAAAATAGCCGCACCCCACCCCCGAGTTCGAGCATGATTCTGAAGCTGCAACGCAATACCCAAGGCCGCGATTGGGCGGTCGGCGACATTCACGGCTGCTTCCGCCAATTGTCGCGTTTGCTGAAAATGGCCGCCTTCAATCCCGAGTGCGACCGTCTGTTGTCAGTCGGCGACATGATAGACCGCGGCGCCGACAGCGCGGCGGTGCTGGAGTGGCTGGCGCAACCGTGGTTCTACGCGGTGCGCGGCAATCACGAACAATTGGCGATCGATTCGATACTGGGCGACAAGCAAGCCGAAATCCGCCACGTCAACAACGGCGGCTCCTGGCTGCTGACCCTGCCCGCGCCTCAGCGACAAGCCTGCCTGGCCGCTTTTCAGCGCCTGCCCTACGCGATAGAAGTCAGCGACGCGGACGGCGGCAAGATCGGCGTGGTGCACGCGGATTGCCCCGGCAACGACTGGGACGCGCTGGCCGCCGGCCTCGCCAACGGCACGCTGCCGGAAAGCGGCCGCAACGTCGCGCTGTGGTCGCGGGAACGCGCGCGCCACGGCCGCGGCGGCGTTGTGCGCGGCGTGGACCTGCTGCTGGTGGGCCATACCCCGCAAACCAGCGCCACCCGCTTCGACAATGTGTTGAACCTGGACACCGGCGCCGTCTACGGCGGCAAACTGACCCTGTTCTGCCTGAACGACTTCGTCGAACTGTCGCTGCCCAGCGAAGACGACGCCCTGCTCGGTTTCCACCTGCACGATTAGCGCGACGGTGGCGCGCCGCGGCCGGGATGGCTAGAATGCGGCGCTCTGACTTTTTCCCAGGAGCCCAAGATGGCGAGCAAGAAAGCCGCGACCAAGCCCCAGGCGCAGCAACGCCAGCAACAGGATAAGCGCTGGAACGCCGCGGAGCAGGCCTGCCGCGAAATCATGAGCTTGCTGGAGGCTTTGCAGCCCAGCCTGGCCGCTCAGCAAACCTCGGAGCAGTACGCGCAGATGGCGGCCGTGTACTACAAGAAAATCCGCAACGGCCGGGTGCTGTCGCCCGGCGATTTCAATCTGGCCGCCGACGTGGCCGCCAGCGCCCGCCGCGCCTTACAGGCGCTGTCCCCCGCGCTGGACTTCGCCGGCCACCCTCAAAGCGCGGACTGCCAGCGCATGCTGACGCTGGCCGACGCCGTACTGGCGGCGATGAGCGAACTCAAGGCCGCCGGCCGACGCCAGCCCTGAGCCGGTTCAAGACCGCGGCGCTCCCGCGCGGCAGACTTGGAACAGGTTCTCAGACGTCGTCGGTCGCCGACCGCTCCGTCTGCTGCAAACGCCACATCTCGGCGTAGCGGCCGCCGCGCTCCAACAGCTCGCGGTGGCTGCCCTGCTCCAGCACGCGCCCGGCCTCCATCACCAGGATCTGGTCGGCGTCGACGATGGTGGACAGCCGGTGGGCGATGATCAGCGTGGTGCGATTGGCTGAGATCTCCGCCAATTCGCGCTGGATCGCCTTCTCGGTGCGCGAATCCAGCGCGCTGGTGGCCTCGTCGAAGATCAGGATGGGCGGATTCTTCAGAATGGTGCGCGCAATCGCCACCCGCTGTTTTTCCCCGCCGGACAGCTTGAGGCCGCGCTCGCCCACCATCGTGTCGTAACCGTCCGGCAGACTGCTGACGAAATCGTGGATGTGCGCGGACTTGGCCGCTTCCATCACTTCCTCGCGGCTGGCGCCGGGCCGGCCGTAGGCGATGTTGTAATACACCGTGTCGTTGAACAGCACCGTGTCCTGCGGCACGATGCCGATATGGGCGCGCAGACTGTCCTGGCTCAGCTCGCGGATATCGCGGCCGTTGACCAGGATGCGGCCCTCGCCGACGTCGTAATAGCGAAACAGCAGCCGCGACAGCGTGGATTTGCCCGCGCCGCTGGCGCCGACCACCGCCAGCGCCTTGCCGGCCGGGATGTCGAAGCTGACCTCGTTCAGAATCCGCCGCTTGCTCTCGTAAGCGAAGCCCACCTGTTCAAAGCGCACCGCGGCCGCCGGCGCGGCCAGCACCGTCGCTCCCGGCGCGTCCGCCACTTCCTCGTTGGCGCCCAGCAGCGCGAACATGCGCTCGATGTCGGCCAGCGAATGCTTGATCTCGCGGTAGACGAAGCCGAGGAAGTTCAAGGGCGCGTACAACTGGGTAATGAAGGTGGCCACCAGCACCACGTCGCCCACCGTCATCCGCCCGGCCACCACCTCGCGCGCGGACAAGACCATGATCAGGGTGACGCCGCTGGCGATGATCAGGCCCTGGCCGGCGTTGAGCATGGACAGCGACACCTGGTTCTTGATCGCCGACGCTTCCCAGGCCGCCAGATTCTTGTCGTAGCGCGCCGCCTCGTAGCCTTCGTTGTTGAAATATTTGACCGTCTCGTAATTGAGCAGCGCGTCTATCGCCTTGGCGTTGGCCTTGGAGTCCAGATCGTTCATGCTGCGGCGGTAGACGGTGCGCCACTCGGTCACCACCAGGGTGAAGGCGATGTAGACGGCGATGGTGCCGAAGGTCACCAGCGCGAACGGCCAGGCGTAGCGGTGCAGCAGAATGGCGGTGACCATGCCGATTTCCAGCAAGGTGGGCAGGATGTTGAACACGGTGAAGTTCAGCAAAAAGCCTATGCCCTTGGTGCCGCGCTCGATGTCGCGGCTCATGCCCCCGGTCTGACGCTCCAGGTGAAAGCGCAGCGACAGCCGCAGCAGATGCTGGAACACGCCGCCGGCCACGCTGCGCACCGCGCCCTGTATCACCCGCGCGAACACCGCGTCGCGCAGCTCGCCCAGCACGCTGGACAGCAGGCGGGCGCAGCCGTAGCCGGCCAGCGCCAGCACCGGCAAGGCCAACAGGGTGGCCGGCACCGAGAGTTGATCGACGATGTCTTTCAGGTACAAGGGCGTGCTGACCGCGGCCACCTTGGCCAAAATCATACAGGACAGCGCCAGCAGCACCCGCCACTTGAACACCCATAAATAGGGCACAAGCGTCTTGAGGGTGGCGATATCGTTGCGGCGGTCCGGAGCCGGGCCGGAATGGGTAAAACGCATATTTGGGATTGCCTGTTGCGTCAAGCTGTTCCAAAGTGAGAGTTGAGTTGTCTTGCGAACATCATCAACGCTCGCCAGGGGGCGCGGACATGTGGATATTATTGCTGGAAGCGGCGATTGCCGGCGGATTGGCCACCTTCATCGTGTGGTGGACCTGGCCCAGGGAAAAATAGCGCCGCCGGCTTTGCGAAGTCTCAGAGCCTGTTCAAAGTCCAGCGAGCGGGGGCGAGACAAGGCGTTGCGGCCGAAAATGCGCAATGGCCAAGCGGCGCATTGAGCATTCCTAAGCCGGTTTCAACGCCGTATCGCCAGAGCTCGGCGGACTTTGAACGGGTTCTCAATGCAGCACGCGCGGCGCCACCAGATTCATCTCGGGGATTTCCGCCTCGAAACGCTTGCCGTCGTCGGCCAGAAACTGATAGCTGCCCTTCATTGAGCCGTAAGGCGTTTTCAGATGGGTGGCGCTGGAATAGTCGAAAGACTGGCCCGGCTCGATGCGCGGCTGCTCGCCCACCACCCCCATGCCGCGCACTTCCTGAACCTGCTCGTTGGCGTCGGCGATGATCCAGTGGCGGCTGACCAGCTGCGCCGGCTCGCTGCCGGTATTGGTGATGCGGATGCGGTAGCCGAACACATAAATATCGTTGGCCATATTGGATTGTTCTTCGATGTAATGCGGTTCGGCTTCCACTTCGACACGGTAGGTTTTTTCCGCCATGTTCAGCGCTCCTTTTGTTGTTTGTGCTTCATTTTATCCCGCCGGAACGCTTTTGGCGCGGTAGAATGTGGCCATCCCGTGTTCATCCTTGCCCAAAGCAACGCCCTATGCGCACTTTCCGTATCGCTCCCAGCATTCTTTCCGCCGATTTTTCCTGTCTTGGCCAAGAGGTTCGCGACGTGATCTCCGCCGGCGCCGACATCATCCATTTCGACGTGATGGACAATCACTACGTGCCCAACCTGACCATAGGGCCTATGGTGTGCGAAGCCATCCGCCCGCACTGCGAGGGCACGCCCATCGACGTGCATCTGATGGTGAAGCCGGTGGACAGCCTGGCCGCCGCCTTCGCCAAGGCCGGCGCGAACATCATCACCTTCCATCCGGAAGCCTCCGAGCACGTCGACCGCACGCTGGGCCTGATCAAGGACGCCGGCTGCAAGGCCGGCCTGGTGTTCAACCCGGCCACCTCCTTGTCCTATCTGGACCATGTGATGGACAAGATAGACATGGTGCTGATCATGTCGGTGAACCCGGGCTTCGGCGGCCAGAAGTTCATCCCGCACGCGCTGGACAAGGTGCGCGAGGCGCGCCGCCGCATCGATGAATACACCGCCAGGCATGGCGGCGAAATCTGGCTGGAAGTGGACGGCGGCATCAAGACCGACAATATCCGCGCGGTGGCCGAAGCCGGCGCCGACACCTTCGTCGCCGGTTCCGCCATCTACGGCCAGGCCGATTACAAGACCGTGATCGACGAGATGCGCGCCGAGCTGGCCCAACTCCGCTGAAACCGGCCCTCACCCCAGGAGCACAGACTATGCACGCCTTCATCGTGACCGGCGCCTCCCGCGGCCTTGGCCTGGCGCTGACCGAAGCCCTGCTCGCCGACGGCTACCGCGTCGCCGGCCTGGCGCGCGGCGCCGTGGACGCGCTGGCCGCGCTGACGCGCCGTTACCCGGAACGCCTGAGCGCCATAGACGCCGACCTCTCCGACGCCGCCGCGGTGGCGCCGGCCATCGCCGCCGCGCTGGAACAGCTGAAGCCGGCCGACTGCGCCAGCCTCAACCTGATCAACAACGCCGGCGTGGTGACGCCCATCGCCCAGGCCGCCCATTACCCGGCCGAAGACCTGGTCCGCGCGCTGGCGATCAATCTGGCGGCGCCGATGCTGGCCACGGACGCGCTGCTGCGCGCCAGCGCCGGCCTCAAGGCCCGCCGCCGCATCCTGAACATTTCCTCAGGCGCCGCCGCCAAACCCTACCCGGGCTGGAGCGTGTACTGCACCACCAAGGCCGGGCTGGACCACTTCAGCCGCAGCGTGGCCGCGGAACAGGCCGGCCAGGACAACGCCGCGCACATCGTCGCGCTCTACCCCGGCGTGGTGGACACCGACATGCAGGCCAGCATCCGCGGCAGCGACGCCGAGCAGTTCCCGCAGAAAGCCCGTTTCGACGCGCTGAAGGCGGACGGCGAACTGAGCACCCCGGCCGCCGCCGCGCGCCGCATCGTCGACCATCTGCTGTCGCCGGCTTTTGGCCTGCAAACCGTGGTGGACATCCGCAACCTGGGCTGACGCCTGTTTACGAAATCTGTCGCGCGCGGACGCGCGCGACACGTCACAAGTGGCGGCCAAGGCCGCCGCGCTGAAACGCTTATGAACCTGAAACACATCAAAGCCGTCGCCTTCGATCTGGACGGCACCCTGGTCGATTCCATCCCGGATCTGGCCGCCGCCGCCAACGCCATGCGCGAACATCTGGACCTGCCGCCGCTGCCGGCGCTGCGCATTCAAGAACACGTCGGCGACGGCATCGCCAGCCTGGTGCACCGCGCGCTGACCAATGAGCGCGACGGCCAGGCCGATCCGGCGCTGTGGGAGCGCGGCTACGTCTTCTTCATCCAGTACTACCGCGAGCACCTGAGCGACAACACCACCATCTATCCGGGCGTGACCGACGGCCTGGGCCTGCTGCGCGCGCTGCAGCTGCCGCTGGCGGTGATCACCAATAAATCAGAACGGCTGGCGCTGCCGCTGCTGGAACAACTGGGGCTGCGCGATTGCTTCAGCCTGATCATCGGCGGCGACACCCTGGCGGAAAAGAAACCGTCGGCGCTGCCCTTGCTGCACGTTTGCCAGGTTTTGGGCATACAGCCTGAACAGATGGCCATGGTCGGCGACTCCGCCAACGACGTGCTGGCCGCCCGCAATGCCGGCTGCGCCGCCGTGGCCGTCAGCTACGGCTATGCCGACGCCGCCGCGCTGGGCGCCGATCTCACGGTGTCCAATATTGCCGAACTATACGATTTGATGAAGAATAGCTGATCAGCTGATAACTTCTTTTACGGATGACGACTTCATGATGAAGCAAGGATACCGGCTTGGATGCCGATGGCGCCGCTCAATGCCTGTTTGACAAGCTGCATTCGACCTCACCACGACCACAAGAGCGCAGGACCCGCCATGACCCATGAAGAATTCAACCGCCTGGCCGCCGCCGGCTACAACCGCATCCCGGTCAGCCTGGAGCTGTTCGCCGATCTCGACACTCCGATGTCGGTCTACCTGAAGCTGGCCAACCAGCCCTATTCCTATCTTTTGGAGTCCGTCGTCGGCGGCGAGCGCTTTGGCCGCTACTCCTTCATCGGCCTGCCGTCCACCACCCGCTTGCGGGTCAACGGCCAGCAGGTGCAGGTGGAATACGGCGACAAGGTGATCGAGCGTCACAGCGGCGATCCGCTGGCCTTCATCGAAGCCTTCCAACAGCGCTTCCGCACCCCGCCGCAACCCGGCCTGCCGCGCTTCGCCGGCGGCCTGGTCGGCTATTTCGGCTACGACACCATACGCCACATCGAAAAGCGGCTGTCCGAAACCAGCAAGCCCGACACCATAGGCACGCCGGACATGCTGCTGATGGTGTCCGAGGAATTGGCCGTGGTGGACAATCTGTCCGGCAAGCTTTATCTGATCGTCTACGCCGATCCGGAAGTGCCCAACGCGCTGCTCAAAGCCGAGGCGCGGCTGGCGCAACTGCGCGCCCGCCTGCGCGAGCCGCTGGAAGCGCCCTTGTCCTTGCCGGCCCAAGGCACGCAATCGGCGTCGGAATACGGCGAACAGGCGTTCAAGGACGCGGTGTCCGCCTGCAAGCGCTACATCCACGACGGCGACATCATGCAGGTGGTGCTGTCGCAGCGCATGCAGATGCCGTTCTCGGAGTCTCCGCTCAGCCTCTACCGCGCGCTGCGCAGCCTGAACCCGTCGCCCTATATGTTCCTCTATCACTTCGACGACTTCCACGTGGTGGGCGCCTCGCCGGAAATCCTGGTGCGCCGCGAACAGGACACCGTCACCGTGCGCCCCATCGCCGGCACCCGCCCGCGCGGCCAGACCCGCGAGCAGGACGAGGCGCTGGCGGCCGAATTGCTGGCCGACCCCAAGGAAATCGCCGAACACGTGATGCTGATGGATCTGGGCCGCAACGACGTGGGCCGCGTCGCCGCCACCGGCAGCGTGCGCGTCACCGACAATATGGCGATCGAGCGCTATTCCCATGTGATGCACATCGTGTCCAGCGTGGAAGGCAAGGTCGGCCCCGAGGTGTCGAACATCGACGTGCTCAAGGCCACTTTTCCGGCCGGCACCCTGTCCGGCGCGCCCAAGGTGCGGGCGATGGAGATCATCGACCAGTTCGAACCCAGCAAGCGCGGCATCTACGGCGGCGCGGTCGGCTATCTGGGCTTCAACGGCGATATGGACCTGTGCATCGCCATCCGCACCGCGGTGTTGAAGAACCGCATGCTCTATGTGCAGGCCGGCGCCGGCATCGTCGCCGACTCCTCGCCGGACATGGAATGGCAGGAAACCCAGAACAAGGCGCGCGCCGTTCTGCGCGCCGCGGCGCTGGCCCAGCAAGGACTGGACGCCTGATCCGAACAAACGGCCCGCCTAGGCGGGCCGTTCTCTATGGTGCAAAGCACCGCGTCTCCGAGCTCGACTTCAGGAGAAAAACGCTGAGCCAACCCATCACCTTGCGCCCGGCCGTCCGCGGCGACCTCGCCTTCCTACTGGCGCTGCGCCGCGCCAGCATGGGTCCCCATCTGCAAACGGCGGGCCGCCCCTGTGATGAAGATGCACTCCTGAGCCGAGTCCACGATGGTTTCGAACACGCCTCCATCATCCTCGAAGGCGAACGGGACATCGGTCTGCTCAAAGTCGCGCGCCGGCTCCCCGCCTGGCGGTTGATCCAGTTGCAACTGCTGCCGGACTGCCATGGCCGCGGCCTGGGCGGCAAGCTGATCCGCAGTCTGCAACGCGAGGCCGAACACGCCGGAGCCGCCTTGGAACTCAGCGTGCTGGAGCGTAATCCGGCGCGACGGCTCTACCTGCGCCTAGGCTTTGTCGATATCCAATACGCCGACGGCGAATTCCTGATGCGCTGGACCGCCTGACAGACCTCAGGCCGCCGGCCACAGCACCGGAAACCAATCCTCGCGCAGGCGCTGGCCCGGCCTCATGCCGTGCTCCGGATACGGCGGCGAGGTGCGTCCCGGACGCTCGGCGTAACGCGCGTCGTCGCCCAGCCAGCGCAAGGACAGCGCGCGCCGCCGTCCGCCGCCGGGATTGCCGCGCGCGCCGTGCACGGTGCGGAAATCGAACAGCACCGCGTCGCCCGGCTCCAAAGCCCACTCCAGCACCCGCATGCCCGGCTCGCTGTCCGGATCCGGCGCGTCGCGGTAGCGGCGCGCGTCGCCCTCGTAGAAGCCGGAATCGTCTTTCCAGCGCACCGGCCGCACCCATTCCTCCCAGCGATGCGAACCGGCGACCAGCCGCAAAGTGGCTTCGCGCACCGGGTCCACCGGAATCCAGAAACTGGCGGTCTGTTCGCCGTCGACGAAGTAATACGGGATGTCCTGATGCCAGGGCGTGGGCTTGTGAGTGCCGGGCTCCTTGACCAGCACATGCTCGTGGAAGAATTGCGCGCGGGTCGAGCGCATCAGGGTAGCCGCGGCCGCCGCGGCCGGCGACTCCGTCACCACCGCCTCGAACTCGGGAATACGCCGCCAGTTGCAATAATCCTCGAAGAAGGAGCCCGGCTCGCCGGCGGCGACCACATTGCCGGCATAGGGGCCTGGCGCATGCAGATTACGCTCGATGCCGGCGGCGATGACATCCACCCAATCGCGGAACAGGCCGCGCAGGCAGACGGCGCCGTCGCGCTGAAAGGCGGCGATGTCGGCAATGGACGTTTCGGGACAGGCTGACATGGGCTTCTCCTCCTCTTGTATGGATACACGCCGCCACTGCGGGCGACTGCCCTCACTATCAGCGCAAGTCCATGCCAAAATAAAATAATATGTTTTGATCATTCTCCTCGGAAAAAGCGATGAAGCTGACCTTGCGTCAATTGCGCTACGCGCTGGCCGTGGCCCGTCACGGCGGCATCAGCGCCGCGGCCGAACGGCTGAACGTCTCCCAGCCGGCGGTATCCGCCGCCGTCGGAGAGCTGGAAGGCATCCTGGGACAGGCCTTGTTCGTGCGCACCCGCGGCTCCGGCATGGCGACGACGCCGTTTGGCCGGCAAGCGCTGGCGCAGGCGCGGCGGACCGTGGAAGCCGCGATGGCGTTGGAGGGGCTGGCCGACGGCGCGGACGCCTTGGCCGGGGAATTGGCCTTAGGTTGCTTCGAGGATCTGGCGCCCTACTGTCTGCCGCCCTTGCTGCGCGCGCTGCGCGAGCGGCATCCGTCCTTGCGCGTGGAGCCGCGGGAGTGCGGCTTCGACCTGATCGGCCCGCAATTGCTGCAAGGCGGGCTGGACGTCGCCATCAGCTACGATCTGGCGCTGCCGCCCGCGCTGGCGCTGACCGAACTGCGCACGCTGGCGCCCCACGCGCTGCTGGCGGCCGATCATCCGCTGGCGCGAAACGAACAGGTGGGCTTGAGGGAATTATGCGAATGGCCGCTCTTGCTGACCGAGCAGGCGCACAGCGGCCCGCATTTTCTGGACTTGCTGCGCATGCACGGCCTGCGGCCGGCCCGGCTGGAATCGGTCCGCAGCCTTGAGCTGCAACGCGGCATGGTGGCTCACGGCCTGGGCGTGGCCATCGCCTACACCCGGCCCAGCGGCGACCACAGCTATGACGGCCGGCCGCTGGCGCTGCGCCCCATCGCCGATCCGCTGCCGGCGCAACGCATCGTGCTGGCCTGCCTGCGGGAGCGCGCGGAGACGCCGGCCGTCGCCGCCTTTCGCGAACGGGCGCTGGCCTGGTTCGAGGCCAGACCGGAGTTTGGCGTCGGCGCGCCAGACGAAGGCGGCTGAGATTTGCTCCGCCTCATCACGACGCGAACCGCGGTTCAGCCGGCCTGGGCTTGCAGATACTGGCCTATCTTGGCCGCGCTGACTTTCTGCATGCCGCACAGCTGGCCGTGCTCACACAGATGCGCGCCATAGCGGCTGCTCAGTTCGCCCTGCAAATGCGATAGCAAATGCGCGGCCATTTCCGCGTCGGCCAGCGCGCGGTGGGCGCGGCCGGTGTCCGGCAGGCTCAGCCAGCGCGCCAAAGTGCCCAGCTTGTGGTCCGGCGCCTGCGGCAGCACCCGGCGCGACAGCAGCAGGGTGCAGGCGAAGTCCTGGCTGCGCGACAGGCCCAGCTGGGCCAGCTCGTAATCCCAGAACTTGCGGTCGAAGCTGGCGTTGTGAGCGGCCAGCGGCGTGTCGCCGACGAAGCGCGCCGCTTCGGCCATCGCCACCGCCGGCGGCGGCGCGTCGCGCAGCATCGCGTTGCTGATGCCGGTTAGCCGCTCAATCATCGGCGGAATCCACACCCCGGCGTTGATCAGGCTTTGGTAACGGCCGACGATGCGGCCGTCCTCCAGCAGCGCCACGCCGATTTCGGTGGCGCGACAGTCGCGTCCCGGGGACGCGCCGTTGGTTTCGAAATCGATGACGGCGATGCGTCGACTCATTTCAGCGCCGCCCGCGCCGCCTCTTCCGGGCTCAGGCCGTCGTAGTACTGGTCGGTGTACCACTCCGCCTGTTCCTCGATATGCTCCTGCGCCTCCGCCACCGTGGCGCCGGCCGCCACCAGATGGGTTTCCACCTCGGCGCACCATTCCAGCAACGCGCGGGTTTCCTCGTCCAACTCGTCTTGTTTTTGTTTCTTGGCCATGGCCGAATCCTCACATCGCTTTCGCGTGTCGAAAAACCGTGCATTCTACCCGCGCCGGCCGTGACGGCCAAACCGGATCAGACCCGCATATGGCGGATGGACTCGCTCAGTTCGCCAAAATGGCCGCGCAGCTGCAGCAATTCGTCCTGCACCTGCTCCACCGAACGGCTGGTGGTCCCGGCATGCTGGGTCACCGCGTCGACGTTGACCAGGATTTGCGCGCCGGCCTCTTTTTGATTGTCCAGCAGCCGGGAAATGTTGCGGATGCGCTCCTCCGCCACCCCGGCCTGGCGGCCGATCTGGTCCACCATGCCGCCCAGCTGCTTCACCAGCTCCACACCCTGCTCCACCTGGCCTACGCCGTTTTCCATGCCGCTGACCACTTGCTCCGAGGTGGCTTGCAGCTGGGAAATGACGTTGACGATGTCCGCCGTCGCCTGCGAAGTGCGCTCCGCCAGCGCGCGCACCTCGTCGGCCACCACGGCGAAACCGCGGCCGGACTCGCCGGCGCGCGCGGCTTCGATGGCGGCGTTCAAGGCCAGGAGATTGGTTTGCTCGGCAATGCCGCGGATCGAATCCACCATGCCGCCTATCTTGCGGATGTCGCCCTCCAGCAATTGCACGCTGTTGGCGCTGTGATGAATGGTCTGGGCCAGGTTGCCGATATTGCCCACGGTCTGCTGCACCGCCTTGCTGCCCTCGCTCGAGCATTGACCCACTTCGCCGGCGATCCGCAAGGTGCTGTCGGCGTGCTCGGCCACGCTGGCCAGGTGGTCGGCCAATTGCTGGATGGCGCCGGCCATGGACTGCGCCGAATCGGTTTGCAGCCGGCTGGCCTGCTCCACGCTCTGGGTAAGCTGGGAAATCTCGTCGACGGAGTCTCCCAGCGCGCCGGAAGTCTGGCCCACCTTGCCGACAATGCCTTGCAAGGTGTCCATCAAGGTGTTGAATTCGCCGATGGCGGCGCCCAGCTCGTCGCGCCGCCCCGCCTGCGCGCGGATGGACAGATCGCCGCTGCGCTCTATGCGTTGCGCCGCGTCCTTGAAACGCTCGATCGGCGGCAGCACCGAACGCGCCACCCACCAGCACAGCAAGGCCATCAGCAAGGCCGCGGCCAGCGCCGCGACGATGATGAGCACGGCGGCCACGCCCACCTGCGCCACCGTGCTGTCGTTCTGCCGCCGCGAACCGTTGTCGATGGCGTCGGCCAGTTTTTCCATCTTGTCTTCCAGCAGCGCGAAGTCCTGCTGGAAATCCTTCAGCTTGGCCGTCGCCTGTTCCGGCTGGTCGAAGCCGACCGCGACGATGGCGGCGGCGGCGGCGGTGTAGCGCTCCACCACCGGCAGGATCTGCTGCAGCAAGGCGCGGGCGTCGGGATCGTTGATCTTGTCCTGGTTTTCCTTCATTGCCCCGAGAAAGCGCTTGCGGTGCTCGTCCACGTCCTTGCGGATTTCCGTCAGCGCGGCGCGATCTCCGTTCTTCTGCGCCAGCATCAGCGCCAGAACGTCGCCGTGCACCGCGTCGTGCATCATGTCGGCGTCCATCTGCCGGCGCACCGCGCCCTGGCTGTCCAACAATTCATTAATGCTGCGCGCCAGGTGCGCCGTGCTTTGGTAGCCGACCGCGCCGATCAGCAGGCAGGACACCACTATGCCGAAAGCCAGCAGCTGCAGCTGCGCCCTAATCGTCAAGCCTTTCATCGCGGCCCCTTTGCCTCAATATTAATGCCCACAGCATTAACACTAATACATTCCCGCGATTCCGCCGAAGCAATTGGGCCGGCTATAGATCCACTTTGCCGCGCAGGGACTTGACCTCGCCGCGCCGCGTCTTGCCGGCCAGCCGCCGCTGCTTGGAGCCGTAAGTGGGTTTGGTGGCGCGGCGCGCCTTGGGGATGTGGCTGGCGGCGTCGACCCAGGCCTGCAGGCGCTGCAGCGCGTCGGCGCGGTTCAATTCCTGGGTACGGTGCTGCTGCGCCTTGATCACCAGCACCCCGTCCTTGTTCAAGCGTTGGTCCGGCTGAGCCAGCAGCCGCTCGCGCAGCCATTCCGGCAAGGAGGAGGCGCGCACGTCGAAGCGCAGGTGCACCGCCGACGACACTTTGTTGACGTTTTGCCCGCCCGCGCCTTGCGCGCGCATCGCGCTGAATTCCACTTCGCGCTCGCTGATCGGATACCGCGGCTTGTCCATGATGCAGACCAACAATCAAAAGAGATAATTGTAGCGCACCCGCCGCATCCCATGGCATGGGGCGGCGTTTTATTTCAGAGTGAAATTGTATGAATATCAATAGACTGCTATTGTCGTGCGCTTGCCTGGCCGATACCCTGCCAGACGCTCCTTGCCCATAGAACACGATGTCATTTTTCCTCGACCCACGGACAACGCTGGCTTGCACCGCCGGCTACAGCCTGGTCATCTCCCTGGTCACCTTCCTGTTCTGGCGACGCAGCCAGCGCCAGCCCGCCGTATTGGCGCTCGCCATCGGCGGCCTGCTGGACGCGGCGGCCGGCCTGCTCTACCTGGCCCCGCTGGATCTGGACCCCGCCTTGATCTCCATCGGCGCCAAGCTGTTGATCCAGCTGGCCGCCTTGCAGGTGCTGATCAGCATCGAGCGTTTTTACAATCATTCCAGCCAATACAGCCTGCCCTTGGGACTGGCCTTGATCTTCATTCCGCTGCTGCTGTTCGCCCACGACGGACTGGCGCATTCGGCGCTGGCCCGCCACGCCATCTTCTCGCTGGGCGGCTGCCTGCTGTGGGGGCTGATTGCCTGGCGGCTGTGGCAGGCGGAACAAGACAGCCCGCGCGCCGGCAAATCCCTGGCCTCGGCGCTGGCGGTGCTGACCCTGCTGCTGGAGCTGACGCAGTTGGCGCTGGCCCTGTCTTCCGGACAGCCGGAAATGGAAGTGGCCAGCCAAAGACAGAACCTCTTGCTGCTGATGACGCAGTGGTCCGGCTACGGCGTGGTGGTGTGCCAGCTCTACCTGGTGTACGAACGGGCGATGGATCAGTTGTTGCAGCAATCGCGCAGCGACAGCCTGACCCGCTTGCTGAACCGGCGCAGCTTCGACGAGGAGGCGGTGACGGCCTTCCGCCTGGCTCAGCGCGAGCGGCGCGCCTTGTCGCTGATCGTGCTGGATCTGGACCATTTCAAAAGCATCAACGACCGCCACGGCCACCTGGCCGGCGACCAGGCGCTGACCGCGCTGGCGGACTGTCTGCGCCGGCAGGCGCGGCAGACCGATCTGATCGGCCGCCACGGCGGCGAGGAATTCTGCATCCTGCTGCCGGACACCGGCCGCGAACAGGCGGCGCAGGTGGCGGAGCGCTTGCGCGCCGCCATCGCCCGCATCGAACTGCCGCTGCCGGACGCCGGCGCGCGGCTGCGTTTCACCGCCAGCCTGGGCGTGGCCTGTCTGAACAGCAGCCACGCCTCGCTGGAAAGCCTGTTCTGCGAGGCAGACGCCATGCTCTACCAGGCCAAGCATCACGGCCGCGACAAGGTGATGCTGTCGGCGCTGCCCGCCGCCGGTTGACTCAAGAGCGAGCGGACTGCGCCAGGCCCTCGCACACCGGCTTTTGCGGATCGCCGGCCGGCAACTTGGCGCACACCTCGTCCAGCTGTCCGGCCAGCCGCGCCAGCGCCGCCGCCTGCTGTTGCTGCCGGCCCCAGGACTTGAGCCGGTTCACCGCTTTTTCCAGCGAGCGCCGATTGCGCTCGTAGAAGGCGCTGGGCGTGCCGCCCGCCTCCTTGAAAATGGCGCTGGCGGTACTCTCTATCCGCTTCTCGTCCGCCGGCGCCAGCTCAATCGCCCCGCTCAGATAGCTGACGCCCCATTGCAGCCGCGTGGCCGGGCCGTTGGCCGCTTCGTAAGCCTGCCGGTACCAGTCCAGCGCCGCGGCCTTGTCGCCGCGCTGCTTGGCGTTGGAGGCCAGGATCAGCATGTGGTAGTACGGCGCGTGGGAGCGGCTCAGTTCCGCCTTCAGCAGCGCGTCGGATTCGTCCAGCCAGCCGGCTTGCGTCAGCAGGTCGGCGCCGGCGGTGATCACCGCCTGGCGTTCGTAAGGATTGGCGGTGGCCTTGTCCACGGCCGCCACCCGCTGTTTGACTTCCTCGCGCAAGGATCGCGGCAGCTCGCCCTTGGGCTGGTTCAGACGCGCCAGCGCCAGCCGCGACGACAAGGCGCCCAGGCGGTCCGCGGTGGACAAGCCCGCGTCCGCGGCCAGTTTTTCCAGCGCGGCGTCCCATTGCGCCGCCAAAGCCTGGCGCTCCGCCCCGTCCGCGCTCAGCGCCTT
The DNA here is from genome assembly GCF_057418835.1 of Chromobacterium sp. HL1. Classification (NCBI taxonomy): domain Bacteria; kingdom Pseudomonadati; phylum Pseudomonadota; class Betaproteobacteria; order Neisseriales; family Chromobacteriaceae; genus Chromobacterium; species Chromobacterium sp. HL1. Next base: position 2,113,445 of record NZ_CP162399.1, on the reverse strand, counting down.
GACGATGTCGGCGGCGCTATTGATCAGGATGTCGGCGTTGGCGCGCGGCTGCGCCAAGGCGGCGCGCGCGACGCTCAAGCCTTGCGCGCGGTCCGCCACCGGAACGTCCTCGCCGGCAGCCGCGGCCAGCGCTTTCAGCTTCAGCCGCAGCGCGGTGGCCGCCGGCTGCGCCGGCGCCTTGTCCGCCAAACCCGCCAGCGTCGCCGCCACCTGTTTCTCCGGCACGATCTGCGCCTGATCGGTGTCCCAGGAATAATCCGCCAGCAATTGCCAATCGCCGTCCGCCAGCTTGTCCCCGGCCAAGGCCGCCTGCAGCAGCGCCTTCACCGGCCGCGCCGCCGCCAGCCCCAGCTCCAGCGTGCGCAGATAGCGCTCCGGGTCCACCTCGCCCGGCAGGCGAGTGATCTCGGCGCCGTCCGGCCGGAACAGAATCATGGTCGGATAGCCACGCACCTTGAACTCGCTGCCCAGTTTTTGCGCGTCCGGGCTGTCCCCGTCCAGGTAGACCGGCACGAACTGGCGGGTGCGGGCGATGAAGTCCTGGCGGTTGAAAATGGTGGCCTTGACCTGATTGCACGGCGGGCACCATACCGCGCCCCAGTACAGGAACAGCGGCTTGTTTTCCGATTTGGCCTTGGCGAAGGCCGCCGGCACATCGCCCTGCAGCCAGGCGATGCCGGGCGGCAAGGCGTGGCCGTCAACCGGCGCGGAGGCCGCCTGCGCCGGCAAGGCCAGGCTGGCGGCGACAAAAGCCAGCGAGATCAAGGTAAGCTTCATCGCAGAATTCTCTTAGAGTTGGTTTGTCGAACCATGCTAACGCAATTATTCGAACGTAATAAAGTGCAATCCCTTCTGTGCTTAGCGATAAAAAATCCATTGTCGCGCGCGCGCCGCGCGACGCCGCCACTCCCGCTGCAAGGACACCGCGCATGACCGCCCTACCCGCCTACTGGCTTGGCCCCTTATTGCTGGAAGACGGCTTCGAACGCGACGCCGCCGGCCAGATCGTCGCCACCGCTACTCGCCGCGCCCATTTGCTGATCGCCGACGGCCACATCGCCGAACTGCGCTTCGACGCGGTCCCGGAAGACGGGCGGCCGCGCCGGGACGCGCGCGGCTGGCTGGCGCTGCCGGCCTTCGCCGACATGCACATCCACCTGGACAAAGGCCATTACGGCGGGCCTTGGCGCGCCGCCACTCCCTTCGTCAGCGTGGCGGAGCGCATCCGCGAGGAACAAGGTTTCCTGCTGGATTTCCTGCCGGACACCCGGCGCCGCGCCGAAGCGCTGCTGGACCTGATCGCCGCCGACGGCGTCGCCTTCGCCCGCGTGCATTGCAATGTGGACCCGGTGGCCGGTCTCGCCACCATGGAGCAAGTGCGTCTGGCGCTGGACAGCCGCAAGCATTGGCTGGATTACGAGCTGGTCGCCTTCCCGCAGCACGACCTGCTGTCCGGCGGCACCCTCAAGCTGATGGACCAGGCTCTGGCTTCCGGTTTCAATGTGGTGGGCGGGCTGGACCCGGCCAGCGTGGACGGCGACATCGAACGCTCGCTCCACGCCACGCTGGAGCTGGCGGTTAAGCACGGCGCACCGGTGGACCTGCATCTGCACGAGCGCGGCGAGCTGGGCGCCTATACGCTGGAACGGCTGGCGCGGCTGAGCGAATCGGCCGGCCTGGCCGGCCGGGTCAGCGTCAGCCACGCTTACTGCCTGGGGGAACTGGAACCGGCCCGGCTGGACCAGGTGTGCGCGGCGCTGGCCGCCAGCGGCATCGCCATCGTGTCGGCGGCGCCCATCGACGTGCCGATGCCGCCGCCGCGCGTCCTGGCCGCGCACGGCATTCCGCTGAGCCTGGGCAACGACAACATCAACGACCACTGGACGCCCTACAACAGCGGCAGCATCGTCGAGCGCGCCAGCCGTCTGGGCGAGCGCCACGGCTGGAACGATGAATACTCGCTGAGCCGCGCCTTGCGCCACATCAGCCGCGGCCTGACGCCGCTGGACGACGCCGGCCGCCGCGTGTGGCCGCAAGTCGGCGACGCCGCCGATCTGACCCTGGTGGACGCCTGTTGCTCCGCCGAGCTGATCGCCCGCCGCAAGCCGGTGCGCGGCGTGCTGCGCGGCAGCCGGCCAGGCTGGTGGGCCGAGGGCTAGGCCCAGCCAAGCTTCGCCGCCTGAAAAGCGCTTACAGCAACTCCAGCGCCATCGCCGTCGCCTCGCCGCCGCCTATGCACAGGCTGGCCACGCCGCGCTTGCCGCCGCGCTGACGCAGCGCCGACAGCAAGGTGATGATGATGCGCGCGCCGGAGGCGCCGATGGGGTGGCCCAGCGCGCAGGCGCCGCCGTGGACGTTGACCTTGTCGTGCGGCAGGCCCAAGTCCTGCATCGCCGCCATGGTCACCACGGCGAAGGCTTCGTTGATCTCGTAGAGATCGACGTCGCCGGCGCTCCAGCCCGCCCGGGCCAGCAGCTTGCGGATCGCCTCCACCGGCGCGGTGGTGAACCAGCCCGGCTCCTGGGCGTGGGTGGCGTGGCCGACGATGCGGGCCAGCGGGCGCAGGCCGCGGCGCGCCGCCTCCTCCGCCGTCATCAACACCAGCGCGGCGGCGCCGTCGGAAATGGAGCTGGCGTTGGCCGGCGTCACCGTGCCGTCCTTCTTGAACGCCGGTTTCAGCGTCGGAATCTTGTCGACATTGGCCTTCAAGGGCTGCTCGTCGGTGTCCACCACCTGCTCGCCGCCGCGGCCGCTGACCGTCACCGGCGCGATCTCGTCGCGGAACAGTCCATCGCGGATGGCTGCCTGGGCGCGGTTCAGCGAGGCGATGGCGAAGGCGTCCTGGGCCTCGCGGCTGAAGCCGTACTTCTCCGCGCACCATTCGGCGAACACCCCCATCAGCTTGCCCTTGTCGTAAGCGTCCTCCAGGCCGTCCAGGAACATATGGTCCTTGATTTCGCCATGGCCCAGGCGCAGGCCGGCCCGCGCCTTGGTCATCAGATAGGGCGCGTTGCTCATGCTCTCCATGCCGCCGGCCACCATCACCCGCGCGCTGCCGGCGCGCAAGAGATCATGGGCCAGCATCGCCGCCTTCATGCCGGAGCCGCACATTTTGTTGACCGTGGTGCAGTTCACCGCCAGCGGCAGGCCTGCGCCCAGCGCCGCCTGGCGCGCCGGCGCCTGGCCCTGGCCGGCCGGCAGCACGCAGCCGACGATGGCTTCGTCGATGTCGGCCGCCGGCACGCCGGCGCGCTCCACCGCGGCCTGGATCGCCGCCGCGCCCAACTCCGCCGCCGTCTTGGCCGCCAAAGCGCCCTGGAAGCCGCCCATGGCGGTGCGCGCCATGCCCACGATCACGATGTCTTGCTGTTGCATTGCTCACTCCTCAAGTCGATTGCCGGGCATCCGCGCCGCGCTTGTCCAGCGTTTTCTCGCACTGATGCCGCAATTGGGAAATTTCGCTCAATACCACCTTGATGTCTTCCATCTGCTCCAGCAGCTGCTGTTCCTTGCGTTGCAGGATGCGGATGAATTCGTGCAGCTGCGGCGCGTCGTCGCTGGCCGCGTCGTAGAGCGCGAACAGCTCGCGGATTTCCTGCAGGGACAGGCCGATGCGCTTGCCGCGCAGAATCAGCATCAGCCGCACCCGGTCGCGCCGGCTGTAAATGCGGCGCTGTCCCGCCCGCAGCGGCTCCAGCAATTGCTGGTCTTCGTAAAAGCGGATGGTGCGCGTGGTCACGTCGAACTCCTGCGCCAATTCGGTAATGCTGTAGGTCTGCTCCGCCATCTTCCTCTCCCGCCTCCCCGGCGCCGCCGGACCATTCGCGCAACATTCGCCGTTGCGCTTGTCATTGTTGATTGACGTTAACGTAAACGTCAAGCTATCTTGAATACAGCATAGAGCAAATAGTCGAGGAAACAACATGCAAGCCAAAATCGCAGTGGTGGGCGCCGGCACCATGGGCAACGGCATCGCCCAGGTCTTCGCCAGCCACGGTTACGAAGTGCGCCTGGCCGACGTCAGCCAGGCCGCGCTGGACAAGGGCCTGGCCGCCGTCGCCTCCAGCCTGGCGCGCCTGGTGAAGAAGGATCAGTTGGCCGAGGCCGACGTCCCCGCCATTCTCGCCCGCATCCAGACCACCACCCGCCTGGCCGATCTGGCCGACCGCGACCTGGTGGTGGAAGCCGCCACCGAGAACGCCGCGGTCAAGGAAAGCATCTTCCGCGAACTGGCCGCCGTGGTGCGCCCGGACGCGGTGCTGGCGTCCAACACCTCGTCGATTTCGCTGACCCGCATCGCCAGCTGGGTCAGCCAGCCGGAGCGCGTGGTGGGCATGCACTTCATGAACCCGGTGCCGGTGATGCAGCTGGTGGAAATCATCCGCGCGCTGCAAACCGGCGACGCCGCCTACCGGCTGGTCTACGAATTGAGCCAGGCGCTGGGCAAAACCCCGGTCACGGTCAAGGACGCCGCCGGCTTCGTTTCCAACCGCGTGCTGATGCCGATGATCAACGAGGCCGCCTTCACGCTGCACGAAAACCTGGCCAGCGCCGAGGACATCGACACCGTGATGAAGCTGGGCATGAACCATCCCATCGGCCCGCTGGCCTTGGCGGACCTGATCGGCCTGGACACCTGCTTATCCATCATGGACATCCTCTACACCGAATTCCGCGACAGCAAATACCGCGCCTGCCCGCTGCTGGCCCAACTGGTGCAGGCCGGCCACTTGGGCCGCAAGAGCGGCAAGGGTTTTTACAGCTACGCCTGAGCCGGCGCCGCCGGCAACGGGCTTTACTCAAGATCAGACGGAGGCAGCACCATGACCCAGGCAGTCCCCACCATCAAATTGCTGATAGGCGGCGAATTCGTCGAATCCCGCAGCGCCGAATGGCGCGACATCGTCAATCCGGCCACCCAGGAGGTGCTGGCGCGGGTGCCGATGGCCACTCAGGACGAAGTCGACGCCGCCGTCAGCGCCGCCAAGACCGCCTTCGCCAGTTGGAAGAAAACCGCCATCGGCGCGCGCGCGCGCATTTTCCTGAAATACCAGCAGTTGATCCGCGAGCACATGAAGGAACTGGCGGCGCTGCTGACCGCCGAGCAAGGCAAGACCCTGGCCGACGCCGAGGGCGACATCTTCCGCGGCCTGGAAGTGGTGGAGCACGCATCCGCCATCGGCAATCTGCAACTGGGCGAATACGCGGAGAACGTCGCCGGCGGCGTCGACACCTATACCGTGCTGCAGCCGCTGGGCGTCTGCGCCGGCATCACTCCGTTCAACTTCCCGGCGATGATTCCGCTGTGGATGTTCCCGATGGCCATCGCCACCGGCAACACCTTTGTCCTCAAACCGTCGGAACAAGACCCGATGGTGACCATGCGCCTGGTGGAGCTGGCGCTGGAAGCCGGCATCCCGCCCGGCGTGCTCAATGTGGTGCACGGCGGCGAACAGGTGGTCAACGCGCTGTGCGACCACCGCGACATCAAGGCGGTGTCCTTCGTCGGCTCCACCAAGGTGGGCACCCATGTGCACCAGCGCGCCAGCCTCAACGGCAAGCGCACCCAGTGCATGATGGGCGCCAAGAACCACGCCATCGTGCTGCCGGACGCCAATAAGGAACAGGCGCTGAACCAACTGGCCGGGGCCGCTTTCGGCGCCGCCGGCCAGCGCTGCATGGCGCTGTCGGTGGCGGTGCTGGTGGGCGAGGCCCAGCAGTGGATTCCGGAGCTGGTGGCCAAGGCGCGCGGCCTGAGCGTGGGCGCCGGCAAGGACAACCCGGACCTGGGCCCGCTGATCTCCTGCGCCGCCCGCGAACGCGTGGCCAGCCTGATCGCCCGCGGCGTGGAAGAAGGCGCGCGCCTGGAGCTGGACGGCCGCGACATCCAGGTGGCCGGCTACGAGCGCGGCAACTTCGTCGGCCCCACCATCTTCTCCGGCGTCAAACCGGAAATGAGCGTCTACCACCAGGAAGTCTTCGGCCCGGTGCTGTGTCTGATGGCGGCGGATTCGCTGGACGACGCCATCGCCATCGTCAACGCCAACCCCAACGGCAACGGCACCGCGGTGTTCACCCAGAGCGGCGCGGCGGCGCGCAAATTCCAGGAAGAAATCGACGTCGGCCAGGTGGGCATCAACGTACCCATCCCGGTGCCGGTGCCGCTGTTCAGCTTCACCGGTTCGCGCGGCTCCAAGCTGGGCGACCTCGGCCCTTACGGCAAGCAGGTGGTGCTGTTCTACACCCAGACCAAGACCGTCACCAGCCGCTGGTTCGACGACGCCGCCAGCGGCGGCAAGGTCAACACCACCATTTCGCTGCGCTGACCGGGAGCCCGCCATGGATTTCGCACTGACCGAAGAACAAATCGCCTTTCAGGACAGCGCCCGCGACTTCGCCGCCAGCGAGCTCGCGCCGCGCGCCGCCGAATGGGACGAAGAGGAAACCTTCCCGCTGGAAGTGATCCGCCGCAGCGGCGAGATGGGCTTTCTCGGCCTGTACACGCCGGAAGCCTACGGCGGCCTGGGCCTGTCGCGGCAGGACTCCGCCATCGTCTTCGAAGAACTGGCCGCCGGCTGCACCTCCACCGCCGCCTATCTGACCATCCACAATATGGTGGCCTGGATGATAGCCAGCTTCGGCAGCCCGGAACTGGCCGAGCGCTGGGTGCCGCGCATGGTCAGCGGCGAGTTGCTGGGCAGCTACTGCCTGACCGAGCCCGGCGCCGGCTCCGACGCCGCCTCGCTGAAGACCCGCGCCGAGCGCAAGGGCGAGCACTACGTGCTCAACGGCTCCAAGATGTTCATCTCCGGCGCCGGCAGCACCCAGGTGCTGGTGGTGATGGCGCGCACCGGCGGCCCCGGCCCCAAGGGCGTGTCCGCCTTCGTGGTGCCGGCGGACGCGCCCGGCGTGCAATACGGCAAGAAAGAGAAAAAAATGGGCTGGAACAGCCAGCCCACCCGCGCCATCACCTTCGACAATGTGGAAATCCCGGCCGCCAACCGGCTGGGCGAGGAAGGCCAGGGCTTCGCCTTCGCGATGAAGGGCCTAGACGGCGGCCGCATCAATATCGCCACCTGCGCGGTGGGCACCGCCCAGGCCGCGCTGGCCGCCGCCCAGCGCTATGTGCAGGAACGCCAGCAATTCGGCCAGCCGCTGGCCGAGCTGCAAAGCGTGCAGTTCCGGCTGGCGGACATGCTGACCGAGCTGGTGGCCGCGCGGCAGATGGTGCGGCTGGCGGCGTGGAAACTGGACCAGGCCAGCCCGGACGCCGGTGCTTATTGCGCCATGGCAAAGCGGCTGGCCACCGATTTGAGTTTCAATGTGGCCAACAACGCGCTGCAACTGTTCGGCGGCTACGGCTATCTGAAGGACTTCCCGCTGGAGCGCCATGTGCGCGACCTGCGTGTGCACCAGATTCTGGAAGGCACCAATGAAGTGATGCGGATGATCGTGGCGCGCAAGCTGTTGCAGGACGGCGCGCTGGAAACCCTGCGCTGAGCGAAGCCGGGAATATCCCTGATGCTGCGTTGCGCCGGCTCGCCGCGGGGTTTTCCGGCCTCCCTCATCCACACCGAATCCATAAAGGCATACGCTATGAATCACTACGCCCACCTGAACGTGGAAAAACGCGGCCACACCGCCGTGATCACCATAGACAATCCGCCGGCCAACACCTGGAACCGCGACAGCCTGAGCGCGCTGAAGCGGCTGGTGGCGGACCTGAACGCCGACCGCGACATCTACGCGCTGGTGATCACCGGCCAGGGAGAAAAGTTCTTCTCCGCCGGCGCCGACCTCAAGCTGTTCGCCGACGGCGACAAAAAGGTGGCCACCGAGATGACCATGCTGTTCGGCGAGGCCTTCGAGGCCTTGTCCGCCTTCCGCGGCGTCAGCATCGCCGCCGTCAACGGCTATGCGATGGGCGGCGGCCTGGAGTGCGCGCTGGCCTGCGACATCCGCATCGCCGAAGAACAGGCGCAAATGGCGCTGCCGGAAGCCGGCGTCGGCCTGCTGCCCTGCGCCGGCGGCACCCAGAACCTGCCCTGGCTGGTGGGCGAAGGCTGGGCCAAGCGCATGATTCTGTGCGGCGAGCGCATCGACGCGCGCACCGCCGAGCGCATCGGCCTGGTGGAAGAAGTGGTGGCCAAGGGCCAGGCGCTGGACGCCGCGCTCAAGCTGGCGGAACAAGCCGCGCGCCAGTCGCCGTCCTCGGTGGCGGTGTGCAAGCAACTGGTGCAGCGCGCGCGGCTGCAGCCGCCGGCTCACAATCTGATCCACGAGCGCGAAGGCTTCATCAAGCTGTTCGACACCCAGGACCAGGGCGAAGGCACCCGCGCCTTCCTGGAAAAACGCGCGCCGCAATGGAAGAACGCCTGACCCTCACCCAAGGACGAATCCGCCATGTCCAACCTGGTACTGTTTGAAGAACTGCCGGTCCGAGGCGGCCAGCGCATCGCCATCGCCACGCTGAACGCGGAAAAATCGCTGAACGCGCTGACGCTGGATATGATACGGCTGCTGGACGCGCGCTTGAGCGCCTGGGAGAACGACGACGCCGTGGTGGCCGTGCTGCTGCGCGGCGCCGGCGACAAGGCCTTCTGCGCCGGCGGCGACGTGCGCTCGCTGCGCGCCGCGCTGCTGGAAGACGGCGAGGTCTATCCCAACCCGCACGCCGTCGCCTTCTTCAGCGAGGAATACCGGCTCGACTACCGCATCCACCGCTACCGCAAGCCGCTGATCGTATGGGGCGGCGGCATCGTCATGGGCGGCGGCCTGGGCCTGATGGCCGGCGCCAGCCACCGCGTGGCCACCCCGGCCACCCGCATCGCGATGCCGGAAATCACCATAGGCCTGTACCCGGACGTGGCCGGCAGCTGGTTCCTGCAACGGATGCCGGCCAAGCTCGGCCTGTTCCTGGGCCTGACCGGCGCGCCGCTGAACGCCGGCGACGCCTTGCTGTGCAATCTGGCCGACCATGTGCTGCCGGCCGACGGCCAGACCCCGCTGCTGACCGCGCTGCGCGATCTGGCCTGGGAGCAGCCGGCGGAACGCCACCACGGCCTGGTCAGCGCCCTGCTCAACGAGATGGAGCGCGACGTGGCGCTGCCGGAGGCCAACGCCGGCCGCAATCTGCTGGCGGTGCATCAGTTGATGAACCGCGGCAGCCTGGAAGCGGTGGCCGCCGCGCTGCGCGACACCGCCTTTGAAGACCCGTGGCTGGCCGCCGCCGCCAAGAGCTTCGCTCACGGCTGCCCGACGTCCGCCGCCGTCTGCTGGGAAATCTTCCAGCGCGCCAAACACCTGTCCCTGGCCGAGGTCCTGCGCATGGAGCTGGCGCTGTCGGTCAACTTCTGCGCCAAGCCGGACTTCCGCGAAGGCGTGCGCGCGCTGCTGGTGGACAAGGATCGCGCGCCGCAATGGCATTGCCGCGAGCTGGGCGATATTCCGCCGGGCTGGGTGGACAGCCATTTCGATTCGCCGTGGACGGAGGCCGACCACCCGCTGGCCGCGCTCCAATAACAATCGAGGAGAGAGAAGATGCAAACCATCGCCTTCATCGGCCTGGGCAATATGGGCGGCCCCATGGCCGCCAACCTGCTGAAGCAGGGTTATCAGCTGAACGTGTTCGACCTGTCCGCCGACGCGCTGGCCAAGCTGGTCGCCGCCGGCGCGCGCGCGGCCGCCAGCGCCGCCGACGCCGTCCGCGGCGCCGACGCGGTGATTTCCATGCTGCCGGCCGGCCGCCACGTGGAAGGCCTGTACCTGGGCGAGTCCGGCCTGTTCGCGCAACTGCCGGCCGGCGCCCTGGTCATCGATTGCAGCACCATAGACGCCGCCACCGCGCGCAAGGTGGCCGCCGCGGCCGACGCCGCCGGCCTCAAGATGCTGGACGCGCCGGTGTCCGGCGGCACCGCCGGCGCCGCCGCCGGCACCTTGACCTTCATCGTCGGCGGCGCCGCCGCCGAGCTGGAACGGGCGCGGCCTCTGCTGCAAGCCATGGGCAAGAACATTTTCCACGCCGGCGCCGCCGGCGCCGGCCAGACCGCCAAGATCTGCAACAATATGCTGCTGGGCATCCTGATGGCCGGTACCGCGGAGGCGCTGGCGCTGGGCGTGAAGAACGGGCTGGACCCCAAGGTGCTGTCCGACATCATCAGCCAGAGCTCCGGCCGCAACTGGGCCACCGAGCTGTACAACCCCTGGCCCGGGGTGATGGAGAACGCGCCGGCCAGCCGCGGCTACAGCGGCGGCTTCATGACTGAACTGATGCTGAAAGACCTGGGCCTGGCCGAGGAAACCGCGCTGCACAGCCACGCGGCCAATCCGCTGGGATCGCTGGCCCGCAATCTGTACGAGGAACACGCGCAGGCCGGCTTCGGCAAACTGGACTTCTCCAGCATCCTCAAGCACTTCCACCCGCTGGATTGAGTCAGAACGTGTTTACGATCTCGCGAGCTAAGGCGAGACAAGGCGTTGCGGCTGAGAAAGCGGAGTGTACAAGTGCTACATGAGCATTTCGAAGCCGTACTCACCGTGTGACGTCCCACGACGCGCAGCAGATCGTAAACAGGTTTTGAGGAAAACCTGGCCCAAGCCCGTAATGGATCAGTGCTTGGCCAGGCCGAAGAAACGCCGGATCTTGTCCACCAGCTCCGCCCGCTGCGGCGAGCCGTGGCCCTCCTGCCAATCCTGCGGCAGCTTGCGGGTGCGCTCGGCCAGGCGTTCCGCCAGAATCGACGAGATCGCCTCGGCCAACTCCTTGCGCGAACTCAGAATGGACTGGAAGGACTCCTTGTCCAGCCGCAGGCACTCCACATTGGAACGCGCGATCACGGTGCCGCTGCGCGCCTCGCCGGTCATCAAGCCCATTTCGCCGAAGAAGTTGCCGCCCTCCAGCACGTCCACCAGCTTGCGGCTGCCGTCCGGCAGGTTCACCCACACCTCCACCTCGCCGCTGAGCATGATGTAGAGCCAATGCGCGACCGCGCCCTGATGCATGATGATGTCGCCGGTGACGAAGGGCGTGAACTTGAGCTGATCGGCCAACACCACCATCTCCTCGTCGTTGAGGCTGGTCAGCAGCTCCACCTTGCGCAGCGCCTGCACCCTCTCTTCCAGGTGCTTCTTCATCCGCGCTTCCATATACTTTTCATTGTCCTTGATGGTCAGCACATTGTAGTGCGGCGAGGACATTTTCAGATTATGGCGGCGCAAGGCGGCGTCGATATGGGTGCGCACCACGGAATCGGTCAGATCGTCGGCGGCGAGATCCGTCAGCCAGTAACGCACCGCGTACTTGCTGTAGCCGTTCTCGAAACCCATCAAAATACAGTTGGGCTCCGGCGACAAGGCCACGCCGGGCAGTTGCGCCTCGCGCAAGGAGCGCTCCACCACGGTGATGATCTGATTGGGCAGCGTGTCCCAGTTGATGTTGAACCACACCCAGCGCCGCCATTGCAGCGGGCCGCCCTGGTGCTTGCCCAGGATGGCGAACTGACCCTTCATCAGCTGGCTGTTGGGAATCACCACCGTTTCCCAGTTGCGGGTTTCCACCAGGGTGGCGCGCCAATTGATTTCCACCACCCGGCCGGACAGCTCGCCGGACTTGATCCAGTCCCCCACCTCCACCGAATTGTCCAGTTGCAGCGACAGACCGGCCAGGATATTGCCCAGCGTGTCCTGCATGGAAAACGCCAGCACGCCGGTGATCACCGCCGAGGTAGTAACGATGTGGCTCAGGTCCAGGCCGGCCAGGCGCAAGAGCACCAGGCCCCAGCCCACGCAGCCCAGCACCAGCAGGATGTCTTCCAGAATGCGCGGCGGATGCAGGCGCAGCAAGGGCAGGAACAAGCGCATCAACATCATCGCCCATAGCCGGATCAGCGCCAGGCCCAGCACGATGATGGCCACCTGCTTGATCCACTCCGCCACCGCCTGATCGCCCTGCGGGCCCAGATTGATCACCACCAGCGCAACGGCGGCGGCCAGCAGCGAACGCAGCGTCGACTTGCGGGCTTCCGGCCGCAGCAGATAGAGCAAGGCGGCGCAGGCGGCCGTCAGCGCCACGAACAGCGTCAGACTGTCGTGCCACGCCTGAGGGATCAGCTTTTCCAGCCAGCTAACCGTCGGGGCCGTATCCATGCCGCCTCCGCGATGAAATCTTTGATGGGAAACCGCCGATGGCGGCGCCGCTGCGGCAGGGAAGAGGGGGAAACAACAGGCCGGCCGCTTTTCATTGATAGTCCATCGCGGCGGATAAAAAAAATCCCTCCCGTGTAGGGAGGGCTGCAAGGTATCGGGGAAGTGTAATCGCCGGAGCTGGGGAGCCGCCGGAATCACAGCGCCCTGCTATACCAGTGCAGCGCGCAATTGAATGCTACACATTCCCATAGCATTTAGATATGAGTACATTTACTTAGCAAGCATGTCTCGCAGTACAGGTTCCACATCGTCCGGCGTGGTCAGCCTGCGGATGCGCTCGAACAAGGCGCCGGCCTCGGGCCAGGTGCGCTTGAGCTGCCCCAGCCATTGCTTGGTGCGCGCCACCGGGTAGCGTCCGTCTTCGGACTGGACGCGGCACTGCAGAAACAGGTCCAGCACCCAGGGCTGCATCTCGCTCCAGAGCATGGCTTCGGCGCCGTCCCCGCGCTTGATGCGCAGCGCCAGGTCCGGACAGGCCACCAGGCCGCGGCCTATCATCACCGTGTCGCAGCCGCTTTGCTCGCGGATGGCGCGGTAATCGTCCAGCGTCCACACCTCGCCGTTGGCCACCACCGGCACCGCCACGCTCTCGCGGATGCGGGCGATCCAGTCCCAATGCGCCGGCGGCCGGTAGCCCTCCACCTTGGTGCGGCCGTGCACCGCCAGTTCCTGCGCGCCGCCGGCTTCCAGCGCCCGCGCGCATTCCAAGGCCCGGCTTTTGTCTTCATAGCCCAGCCGCATTTTGGCGGTGACCGGTATTTCGGCCGGCACCGCCGCGCGCACCGCCTGGACGATCTGGAACAGCAGCTCGGGATCGTTGAGCAGGACGGCGCCGCCGCGATGGCGGTTGACAGTGGGCGCCGGACAGCCGAAATTCAGGTCTATGCCCGGTGCGCCCAGGCTGGCGGCCTTGGCGGCGTTCTCGGCCAGACAGGCCGGGTCCGAACCCAGCAACTGCACCCGCACCGTGACGCCGGCGCGGGTCTTGCCGCCGCGCGCCAGCTCCGGGGCCAGGCGCATGAAAGTGCGGGTGGGCAGGAGCGCCGAGGTGACGCGGACGAACTCGGTCACGCACAGATCAATGCCGCCCACCCGGGTCAGCACATCGCGCATCGCCTCGTCCACCAGGCCCTCCATCGGGGCAAGAACCAATTTCATTGCAAACATCGCCGGAAAAAAGGCGAATATTGTACCGCAAAGCGGGGAAAGGCATTCAATGCAAATCGCCATCCGCCAGGCCGGCGCGGAATCCGTTCGCTGCTGGCTACCCTTGTTTCTGGCTTATCTCGATTTTTATCGTACGGCGCAGCCGGCGGAAGCCTGCGCCACCTTCCTGGAACAGCGGCTGAGCACGGGCGAAGCGGTGGTCTTCCTGGCGGAAGACGCCGCCGGCGTCCAAGGCTTCGCCCTGCTCTATCCCGGCTTCTCCTCGCTCGCCCTGCGCCCGCACTGGCTGCTGCACGACTTGTTCGTATCGCCGGCCTGCCGCGGCGGCGGCGTCGGCCGCGTATTGCTGGAGCGTTGCCAGGCCCATGTCGCCGCGCTGGGCGGCGGCCTCACGCTGCAAACCGCGCACGGCAATCTGAACGCGCAGCGGCTGTACGAACAATCCGGATTTAAACTGGATAGCGAATTCCGGGTCTATGAATGGAGCCCCGGATAAGCCGGGCGCGCCGGAGCTCGCCTTGACGCGCCGCCAAGCGCTGCGGCATCCTTCGCCCCCTTGATGACATTGCCCAATGGAGCCGACATGAAACAGCATCGCGTCATCTTCGACACGGACCCTGGCCTCGACGACGCGGTCGCCATCCTGTTCCTGCTGGGCGCGAGCGCCGACATCGAGCTGCTCGGCCTGACCACAGTGGCCGGCAACGTGGGCGTGGAACTGACCACCCGCAACGCCCGCATCGTCTGCGAATGGGCCGGCCGCGGCGACGTGCCCGTCTACGCCGGCGCCGACCGGCCGCTGGTCCAGCCCTATCAGGGCGCCGAGCACGTGCACGGCGCCAGCGGCCTGGACGGCGCGCCGCTGCACGAGCCCGCCATGCCGGTGCGCGCCGAACACGCGGTGGACTTCATCGTGGACACCCTGCGCCGCGAACCGGCCGGCAGCGTCACCCTGTGCCCGGTGGGCCCGCTGAGCAATATCGCGCTGGCCTTGCGCCGCGCGCCGGACATCGCCGCGCGCATCGGCCGCATCGTGCTGATGGGCGGCGGCTATTTCGCCGGCGGCAATATGACTCCGGCGGCGGAGTTCAACATCCACACCGACCCGCACGCGGCCGACATCGTGCTGCGCTGCGGCGCGCCCATCGTGATCTTGCCGCTGGACGTCACCCACCAGGCCACGACCACGCCGGCGCGCGTGGAATGGCTGCGCGGCCTGCCCAATCGCTGCGGCCCGCTGGCGGCCGCGCTGCTGACTTCGCTGGAGCGCTACGATGTGCAAAAGCTGGGCCAGGACGGCGCGCCGGTGCACGACCCCTGCGTGATCGCCTATCTGCTGCGCCCCGAGCTGTTCCGCGGCCGCGAAGTCAACGTGGTGGTGGAACTGGCCGGCCACTACACCACCGGCGCCACCGTGGTGGACTGGCACGGCGAATCCGGCCGCGCGCCCAACGCGCTCTACCTGACCGAGGTGGACGCCGACGGCCTGTTCCAGCTGATGGCCGACGCCCTCTCCCATCTGCCGTAAACCCAAGGAGGCCCCATGAAAATCGCTCCCGGCATTTATCGCCATTACAAAGGCCCGCTCTATGAAGTGCTGGGCACCGCCACCCACTCCGAAACCGGCGAGTTGCTGGTGATGTACCGCGCGCTCTACGGCGAATTCGGCCTGTGGGCGCGCCCGGCCGGCATGTTCGAGGAAAGCGTCGCGCACGAGGGCCAGACCCTGCCGCGCTTCGCCCTGGTCAAGGCGTTCTGAGCGCCGCGATGCGCATTTTCCGCACCGATCAGTTCCCGCTGCCGCTGCCGCCCGGACACCGTTTCCCGGCGCAGAAGTACGCCTTGCTGGCGCAGGCGGTGGCCGGCTTCGCCGCCGAGGCGATGGACGCCGCGCCGGCGGCCAGCCGCTACGAGCTGGCGCTGGCCCACGACGACGCCTACCTGGACAAGGTGTTCAACGGCGCGCTCAGCGCCGCCGAGCAGCGCGAGATCGGCCTGCCCTGGAGCCCGCAACTGCTGGAACGCAGCCGCCGCTCGGTGGGTGCCACCATCGCCGCCGCCCGCTGGGCGCTGACGCGCGGCTGCGGCGTCAACCTGGCCGGCGGCACCCACCACGCCGGCCGCGCGATGGGCAGCGGGTTTTGCGTGTTCAACGATATCGCCGTGGCCGCGCGGCTGATGCTGGACGAGGGCCTAGCCCGCCGCGCGCTGGTGCTGGACCTGGACGTACACCAGGGCGACGGCACCGCCGCCATCACCCGCGGCGACGCGCGCATCTTCACCTTCTCCATGCACGGCGCCGGCAATTTCCCCTTCCGCCGCGAAGCCGGCGATCTGGACATCGAACTGCCGGACGGAACCGGCGACCAGACCTATCTCGCCGCCCTGGCCGAACACCTGCCGCGCCTGTTCGCCGCCGATCCGGACCTGGTCTTCTACCTGGCCGGCGCCGATCCCTACGCCGGCGACCACCTGGGCAAGCTGGCGCTGAGCCGGGACGGCCTGGCCGCGCGCGACCGCATGGTGCTGGAAGCCTGTCGCCAGTCCAAGGCCGCCGTCGCCGTGGTCATGGGCGGCGGCTACGCGGTGCCCATAGAAGACACCGTGGCGATCCAGACCGAAACCGTGCGCCTGGCCTGGCAAATCTTCGGCGCCGAGGGACAGATCGCCCGCCCCGGCGCGACTCATACACACCCACCCCGTCAATGGAGTCCGACATGAAAACCGCAACCTTCGCCGGCGGCTGCTTCTGGTGCATAGAAAGCGCCTACAACCGCCTGGCCGGCGTCCACAGCGCCGTATCCGGCTATACCGGCGGCCCCGGCGCCCACCCCAGTTACAAGGAAGTCTGCGCCGGCCGCAGCGGTCACGTGGAAGCCGTGCAAATTCGTTACGATCCCGCCCAGATAGACTACGACACCCTGCTGCGCGCCTTCTTCGCCCTGCACGACCCCACCACCCTCAACCGCCAGGGCAACGACGTCGGCCCGCAATACGCGTCGGTGCTGTTCTATCACGACGAGGAACAACGCCAGGCGGCGGAGCGCATGATGGCGGAGCGGGCCGGCGATTACCCGGCCCCCATCGTCACCCGGCTGGAGGCCGCCGCGCCCTTTTATCCGGCCGAAGACTATCACCAGCAATACTTTGATCAACATGGCCACGAACCCTATTGTCAAATGGTGGTTGCGCCAAAATTGGCCAAGTTTCAGCAATATTTTTCTGTTTACTTGAAGAAATAAGCCACACCCTGCCAGGGGCGAGCCCAGCTCCCGGCTTGGTTCGCGTGCCCCGGGCATCGCCGCTATAATCCGGCTCAGTAGCGGCGATGCCCAGATTGGCTGCGCGCCGGACGAACCCAATCTCCCCATGGCAGACAAGCACAGCATCATCACTGCATTCCGCACCGCCCTCACCCGTCACCTGGACCTGTTGCGCACCGCCTCCCCGCGCGGACGCCTGGCCTGCGCCGTGTTGTGGCTGCTCACCTTCGCCCTCTTGCTGGGCCAATCGGTGGCGCTGGACCTCAACCAGCAGCATCAGGAGCACCAGCAGGTGCACGGCCTGATTCTCTCCAGCCTGCAAACCCGGCTGCAGGAAAGCGAGATGCTGCAACAAAGCGTGGTCGACATCGTCGATCAGGAAAACAGCCTGCGCGAACAACGCATCCGCCTCTTGGTGGAATCGCTGGCACGCGAACAGCCGCAGCTCTACTTCATCGGCTACCAGCCGCTGGTCAGCCACGCCTACCGCCGCGAATTCGAGCGCATGCGCAGCCAGCTGCAAGGCCAGCCCTATCGCATCCGCGACTACCAGCACCAGCAGGACAACGCCTGGGACCAGCAGCAAGCCTGGCGGTTGGCGGCCAAACGGCCGCGCTACCTGCCGCTGAGCATGGCCGAACCCGGCCTCGCCTCGGACGATTGGCGCGAAATGGGCCTGGACCTGCTGGCCGACAGCGTGCTGGCGCCCACCGTCCACCGCGCGATGGGCCAGGGCGAAGCGGTGTCCCCGGTGCTGCGCCTCAACAACGGCAAACAGGGCCTGGCCTTCTTCTCCGCCGTCTACAACACCGAAGCGCCGTCCCCGGTGCCGCTGGTGCGCAGCGAACAGACCGCCGGCATGGTGGTGCAGGTGCTGTCCCTGGACAGACTGGTCAGCCTGACCCCCAATATGGCGACGCGCTACAGCGTGGCGCTGCAACGCAAGGACAGCGCGCCCAGCGGCTACGACCCGCTGATCTACCGCCACCAACAGCAGGACCGGCCCGGCTGGCTGGCGCAATGGCTGCTGCCGGCGCTGGAAATCCGCAAAAGCCTGGACACCCCCTATCTGCCCTACGAGCTGACGGTGCGCCGCCAGCTCAGCTTCGACCGCACCGCGCCGCTGGAGCTCTTGCTCAGCGCCCTCTTCTCCATGGTGCCGGCCTACCTGCTGCTGATCATCCTGGCGCTGCTGGCGCAAAACCGCCAGGCGCAGGAACAGGCGCAAGACCGGCTGCACCGCGAGCGCGAATACGCGATGGTGGCGCTCAGCGGCATCAGCGACGCGGTGATCAGCATCGACATCGACCTGAGCATCCGCTACCTCAACCCGGCGGCGGAAACCCTGCTCGGCCTGAAGGCGCTCGACGCCGCGCAACGCAAGCTGCACCAAGTGGTGAGGCTCAACTACGAATTTGCGCGCCAGGTGGAAGAAGACCCGGTGCACAAGGCCATCCAGCGCCGCGAAACCGTGCTGCTGGCGCAAAACTGCTACCTGATACGCAGCGACGGCGAAAAACTGCTGATCGAAGGCTCAGTGTCCCCGCTGCCCGGCCGCGACGGCCGGCTGATGGGCGCGGTGCTGACCTTCCGCGACACCGCCCCCATCCGCCGCCGCATGCTGGCGGCGCTGGAAGCCAGCGAAACCCGGCTGCGCCAGCACGAAATGGAGCTGGCCCGCGTCGCCCGCATCAACACCATGGGCGAAATGGCCTCCGGCATCGCCCACGAGATCAACCAGCCGCTGTCCGCCATCATGAGTTACTGCCAGGCCGGGCTCAGCCTGCTGGAAGACGAAGAACCGGACATGGCCATGCTGCGCCGCGCGCTGGACTCCTCCGTCACCCAGGCCAGCCGCGCCGGCCAGATCATCCAGCGCCTGCGCGAGTTCGTGATCAAGAAAACCCAGCAATTCAACCCCATAGACCTGAACCAGGTGGTGGGCAATGCGCTCAACCTGCTGGAATACGAACTGAAAACCCACGATATTCATATTGAGCAGAATATTTGCCACGACCTGCCATTGGTCTACGCTGACAACATACAACTGGAACAAGTGGTGCTGAACCTGATGCGCAACGCGCTGGACGCCATGGAAACCGTCGCCCCCTGGGGGCGGCTCAGCATCGCCACCAGCCTGAACGGCCGCTGGATCCGGCTGAGCATAGGCGACAACGGCGCCGGCATCGCGCCGGAATTGCTGGACCGCATCTTCGCGCCCTTCTTCAGCACCAAGGCCAGCGGCATGGGATTGGGCCTGGCCATCTGCCAGACCGCCATAGAAGCGTTCGGCGGCAAGCTGAGCGCGCGCAATAAATCAACCGGCGGCGCGGAATTCATCATTGAACTGCCGCAACGGGACGCGCCGCCGTCAACGGGGTAACCGGCAGGAGTCAAAAACACAATGCAAAACACCACGCCAACCGTCTACATCGTCGACGACGACCCAGCCGTGCTGGACTCGCTGGCCATGCTGATCGCCGCGCAAGGCATGCGCACCGTCACCTTTCCCAACGCGATGGAGTTTCTCGCCCACTACGGCGGCAACGACATCGCCTGCCTGGTGCTGGACATCCGCATGCCGCAAATCACCGGCCTGGCGCTGCAAGAACAGCTGATCGACAAAAACGTGACCCTGCCCATCGTCTTCATCACCGGCCACGGCGACATCGAACAATGCCGCCGCGCCTTCCAGACCGGCGCCATCGACTTTCTGACCAAGCCCATAGACCAGGCGCGGCTGATAGAAAGCCTGCGCAAAGGCATACGGCTGAGCATTCTGCAACACCGCAAGGAAGAGGAAACCCAGGAAGTGATGGGCCTGCTCGCCCGCATCAGCGGCCGCGAGCGCGAAGTGCTGGAACTGGTGGCGGACGGCATGTCCAGCAAGGAAATCGCCCGGGTGCTGGACCTGTCCCCGCGCACCATAGAAGTACATAGGGCCAACCTGTTCAACAAACTCGGTGTAGACTCTCTGGCGGACCTGGTGCGCTTCTACCTGAAAGCGCTGGAAGCCACCGGCAAGAAACCCAACGACGACAGTTTTTTGAACGATACGCCCACCCCTTACTGAAACAACGCCATGGAACGACTGTTCAAACACGTCTGCCTGGTGGCGCGGCACAGCAAGCCCGCCATCGTTGAATCCCTGCGCCAGCTGGCCGACCACCTGTCCGCCTCCGGCGCCACCGTGCTGATCGACAAGGACAGCGCCACCCAGCAGGAAGCCGGCCCGCACGCGCTGATAGACCGCAACGACATGGGCAAACTGGCCGACATCGTCATCGTGCTGGGCGGCGACGGCACCATGCTGTCCATCGCCCGGCTGCTGGCCCCCTACCGCGTGCCGCTGATCGGCATCAACCAGGGCCGGCTGGGCTTCATGACCGACATCCCGCTGCACGAGATGCTGGACTCCGTGGACGCCATCCTGCGCGGCGATTTCGTGCCGGAAGACCGCATCCTGCTGCAGGCCGCGGTGATACGCGAAGACGCCGAAGTGGCCAACGCGCTGGCCTTCAACGACGTGGTGTTCAGCCGCGGCGCGATGGGCTCGATGATAGAGTTCGAAGTCTTCATCGATAACCAGTTCGTCTACAGCCAACGTTCGGACGGCCTGATCGTCTCCACCCCCACCGGCTCCACCGCCTACTCGCTGGCCTCCGGCGGCCCCATCCTGCACCCCACGCTGCAGGCCATCGCCCTGGTGCCCATCTGCCCGCAATCGCTGAGCAACCGCCCGATCGCGGTCAACGACTCCTGCGAAGTGGAATTCATGCTCACCCGCGGCCTGGACGCGCGCGTGCACTTCGACGGCCAATCCCATTGCGACCTGATGGAAATGGACCGCGTGCTGATCCGCCGCTACCGCAACCCGCTGCGCATCCTGCACCCGGTGGGTTACAACTACTACGACATGCTGCGCCACAAGCTCCACTGGGGCGAGCGCCTGCTCTGACACCTGACGCGAACACCCCATGCTCCTATCGCTGACCGTTAAAGACTTCGTCATCGTCGACAGCATCTCGCTGGACTTCCAAGCCGGCTTCACCGTGCTCACCGGCGAAACCGGCGCCGGCAAATCCATTCTGCTGGACGCCCTGAGCCTGCTGCTGGGCGACCGCGCCGAAGGCGCGCAAGTGCGCGAAGGCGCGGAGCGCGCCGAGATCACCGCCGAATTCGACACCCACGGCCGCCCTGAAATCGACGCCTGGCTGGACGAAAACGGCCTCAACGGCGACGACGACGTGCTCCTGCTGCGCCGGCTGCTGGACAAATCCGGCCGCTCGCGCAGCTTCGTCAACGGCCAGGCCGCCACCCTCAGCCAGCTCAAGCAGCTGGGCGAATTCCTGGTCGACATCCACGGCCAACACGCCCACCAATCGCTGATGAAGGCGGACGCCCAGCGCCAGCTGCTGGACGCCTACGCCGGCTCCGTCGCGCTGGCCCGCGACGTGAACAAGGCCTGGCAAGACTGGCAGACCGCCCGCCGCGCCCGCGCCGACGCCGAACGGCTGTCGCGCGAATCCGAAGTCGAGCGCGAACGGCTGAACTGGCAGATCAACGAACTGAGCGAGCTCAAGCTGCAGCCGGACGAATGGAGCGCGCTGAACCAGAGCCACTCCCGGCTGGCCAACGCCGCCGAACTGGCGCAAAGCGCCCAGCTGGCGGTGGACACCCTGTCCGAGATGGACAATAGCTGCCTGACCATGCTGTCCCAGGTGCAAACCCGGCTCAGCAAGCTGGCCAATCTGGACCCGCGACTGGCGGACACCCTGTCGCTGCTCGACTCCGTGGACGCTGAGTTGCGCGAAGTGGTCTACAGCCTGCGCGACTACGCCAGCGACATCGACGAAAACCCCGGCCAGCTGGCCGAAGTGGAAGGCCGGCTGGAAGCGCTGATGAGCACCGCGCGCAAATACCGGGTGCAGCCGCAAGACCTGCAGGAAAAACTGGACGACTGGCAGCAACAGCTGCAAGCGCTGGAAGCCTCCGCCGACATCGAAGCGCTGGCGCTGGCCGAAGCCTCCGCGCTGGCGCGCTACCGTGCGCAGGCCGAGGCGCTGTCCGGCAAGCGCCGCCAGGCCGCCAGCGAGCTGTCCGCCCGCATCGGCGCGGAAATGCAGCACCTGGCGATGAGCGGCGCGCGCTTCGCCATCGAACTGGCCGCCCTGTCCGAACCCGGCGCCCACGGCCTGGAGTCCATCGAATACCTGGTGGCCGCCAACGCCGGCACCAGCCTGCGCCCGCTGGCCAAAGTGGCCTCCGGCGGCGAACTGTCCCGCATCAGCCTGGCCATGCAAGTAGTGATCAGCCAGGTGGCCAGCGTGCCCACGCTGATCTTCGACGAAGTGGACGTCGGCATCGGCGGCCGCGTCGCCGAAGTCATCGGCCACATGCTGCGCCAGCTGGGCCAGCGCTACCAGGTGCTGTGCATCACCCACCTGCCCCAAGTGGCCTCCTGCGGCAGCCATCACTGGCAAGTCAGCAAGAGCGAGCACAAGGGCCGGGTCAAGAGCCGCATCGAGCCGCTGAACAGCGAACAACGGGTGCTGGAAATCGCCCGCATGCTGGGCGGCGTGGAGCTGACCCAGACCACGCGCGAGCACGCGGCAGAAATGCTGGCGTCAAATGCGCCGGCCCTCTAGGCAAAGCGCCTAAGACCCGCTAAAATTGCGCCCTCTTACCGAATCGGGAAGCGTGGCAGAGTGGTTTAATGCAACGGTCTTGAAAACCGTCGTGGGTGCGAGCCCACCGTGAGTTCGAATCTCACCGCTTCCGCCAATATCAAAAGCCCAGACATATCGTCTGGGCTTTTCTCATTCTCGCCACTAGGATAGTCTACTTGACTGCACCTTCCGAAGGCTAACTCCTTACCTCTTTATTTAGCGAAATGAAATAAGGAAGATAGCAAAAGCGACCAACATTATCCAAAACAGCACCTTATTCGATTTCTTCTCAAACCACAATCCAAAACAAACCACCCCAACAATTATAGATATATAATGAACAGCATAAACTATTGACTCAATCATTTTCACTTCTCCCTCTGTTGGCCTGCTAAAGTTTTCATTGCTCAATAAACTTTAAAACAACCACCACTATCTCTTTAGAACAAAGGTATCTCTTGCAACATTTCCAACTGCATTGGTAACGTAAGCATCAAATGCTCCACCAACAACCCCACCCAGCAGAGGAACTGCCTTCCCTAAATTGACGACTCCTTTCTCTCCGAATTTTGTAAAAAGCTTAAAACCTACTCGTTTATTAATTTCAAATAAAGTTTTTCCAGAGATTGATTTGATAGAATTTAATACCAACCTTCTCCCTGCCACCACCCCAACGTCCTTCAAAACGTCTTTGGCACTATTGGCAACTAAACATAAGTAGACCAAGGCTCTTACCTTATCATTTCTTACGTCATACCCCCCAATATGAGCAATAGCGACAATCATTCTCACTTGCACATAGATGACACTGGCAATATTGGCAGGAATTGCTACCGGCAAAGTAAGCAGGCCACCCAAACCAGTAACGAAACCTGAAGTAGCCGCCTTAGTACTTTGCCAACGAATCAAGGAATTTGCCTGTTCGTAAGCGGTTTTTTCAGTCTCCCTCATATAGCTCTCAGCCAGCTCAACAGCAGAATCCAAACCGGAAAACCCATTCACCGACTTCTCATATGCCCAATCCAGAGCATTCATTATTGACTCTTGACTAATCAATGCCACGTCGCCCCCACTTACTTACACCCATCAACAAACAATACCATGGACATATTTTTTTCACCACATAGAAAGCAGTATCCAAAAAGAAAATCCACTTACATAGCATCCAAATTCACACCATACCCCCTCACCCCCAACATCATCCATCTACAAAAAAACCACAACCGACAAAATGAATGAATTTCAAAAATTTGAACCTGAAATTTATTTCTTCACCGCCTCCGCCCATATCAAAAGCCCGGACGCATCGTCCGGGCT
Source organism: Chromobacterium sp. HL1 (assembly GCF_057418835.1). Classification (NCBI taxonomy): domain Bacteria; kingdom Pseudomonadati; phylum Pseudomonadota; class Betaproteobacteria; order Neisseriales; family Chromobacteriaceae; genus Chromobacterium; species Chromobacterium sp. HL1. The sequence goes on along the minus strand of NZ_CP162399.1, from coordinate 2,089,825 downwards.
TTTCTCATTCCCGCCCTCTCACCGGCGGCAATCTATTTGACGGTTTCTGTCTGCGCCGCAGCCAGCAGCAGGCGTAGTCGCTCATACGCGCATTCCACGCCATACCTCGCCTCCAGCAGGCTCCACAAAACCTCCGGGGACAGTTCTACGATGAACGGCGTTTGACGCGGCGGTTGACGGGACATCTCCCGGCGCAGCGCCTCGGGCAATTGTTTGAAATGGGATTGGGCGGCACGAATATGCCTGAGGGCGCGACGCGCCTCGCGGAGGGTGTCGATCTTGGCCATGGCGGCCTCCTGTTTGGACCTTTTGAGGGTTTCGCCCCTTTTGAGAGGGCGGCCGGGTGCTCAAAACCGCAAACAGACGGCGGGCGTATTCCCCTTGCGGGTATTGTATTAGCCGCACACCCGGCCATGGACGCGCATTGTCCCACAAGTGGGAGTTTGCCAAAACCATGGACGCAAAAAAACCGCGAATCTTACGGGTGCGGTAGCCGCTGTTTGTATGGTGTTTTGAGCACCGGGAATGACCATAGCCCGTTGGCGCGAAGCATGTCAACGGCACATGGTCCGCTGTCGTCTACACTCAAGTAGCATCGCCGTATTGGAGAATCCCATGTCCACGCCGCCGCGCCATCTCAGCATCAGTATTGCCTGCCCTTTCGCCCGCGCCTACGCCTTGCTGGCGCCGCCGGAAAACTTCCCGCGCTGGGCGTCCGGCCTGGCCGGGGCCTTGCGCCGCGACGGCGACGGCTGGCTGGCGGACACGCCGCAAGGCGTGATGCCCTTGCGCTTTTCGCCGGCCAACGACTACGGCGTGCTGGATCACTGGGTGTCGCCGCCCGGTCAGGCGGAGGTCTACGTCCCCTTGCGCCTGCTGGCGCGCGACGAGGGTTGCGAGCTGCTATTGACCCTGTTTCGCCAAGCAGGCGTCGACGACGCGCAATTCGAGGCCGACGCCGACTGGGTGGCGCGCGACCTGGCCGCGGCCAAAGCCTGGCTGGAGCGGGATGAATCCGCGGGGCTCAGTGCGCCGCCCGCGGCGACTCCGCGGTGAAGCAGTGCAGCACATGGCGGCCGATGCTGCCGGCCAGCTCCTCATCGGCCAGGAACACCGCGCCCAGCCCTTCTCCGCGCAATAGTTCGGCTTCCTCCCCGTTGCGCGCGCGCAGCGCGATGCGCAACTCCGGGTTCAAGGTGCGCGCCACCTCCACCATCTGTCGCAGATTGAGCGCGTCCGCCGTGGTCACCGCCAACACCGAGGCGTTGACGATATGCGCCTGGATCAACACGGCCGCCTCGGCGGCGTCGCCGGTCACCGCCGCCCGGCCCTGATTGCGCAGCGTTTCCACCAGCTCGCGATTATGGTCCACCACCACAAAGGGCACCCGATTGCGCTCCAGCTCCGCCGCCACGCCGCGGCCGATGCGGCCGTAGCCCACCAGCACCACCTGGCCTTCCAGATATTTGCGTTCGGTGCTCATCGGCAGCTCGGCGTAGGGGTCCGCCCGGCGCTCCAGGCTGCGCGCCCATTCCGAGCGCGCCAGCAGCCAGCCGCGCAAGGGCTCCAGCAAGGCGAACAACAGCGGGTTGAGGCCAATGGAGATCAGGGCGCTGGCCAGCACCAGGCTCATGCCCTGCGCCGACAGCAGGCCCAAGGACACGCCCAGCCCGGCCAGGATGAAGGAGAATTCCCCGATCTGCGCCAGGCTGGCGGCAATGGTCAGCGCCGTGCTCAGGGGATAGCGGTACAGAATGACCAGGGCCAGCGCCGCCAGGGTTTTGCCCAGCATGATGACGGCTACCGCGCTCAGCACCATCAGCGGCTGTTCCAGCAGAATCGCCGGATCGAACAGCATGCCCACGGACACGAAGAACAATACGGAGAAGGCGTCGCGCAGCGGCAGCGATTCGCGGGCGGCGCGGTGGCTGAATTCGGACTCCCGCATCATCATGCCGGCGAAGAAAGCGCCCAGCGCGAAGGAGACGTTGAACAGATGGGCGGCGCCGAAGGCGATGCCGATGGCCGCCGCCGTCACGGCCAGCGTGAACAGCTCGCGCGATCCGGTCTTGGCCACCCGCCACAGCAGCCACGGCAAGGCGCGCCGGCCGGCGATCAGCATCAGGGCGATGAAGGCGGCCACTTGCAGCAAGGTCAGCATGATGGTCTGCCACAACGGCGCGGCGTTGGCGGCTACGGGCGCGCCGCTCAACAACGCCGCCATCGGCGGCATCAGCACCAGCACCAGCACGCAGGCCAGGTCCTCCACCACCAGCCAGCCCACGGCGATGCGGCCGTTGATGGTATCCAGGATGCCGCGCACTTCCAGCGCCTTGAGCAGCACCACGGTGCTGGCGCAGGACAGCGACAGGCCGAAGATCAGGCCGCTGGACCAGCTCCAGCCCCAGCACCAGGCGATGAACAGCGCCAGCCCGGTGGCGGCGCTCATTTGCACGATGGCGCCCGGCACGGCGATGCGCCGGACCGACAGCAGGTCCTTCATCGAAAAGTGCAAGCCGACGCCGAACATCAGCAGCATCACGCCGATTTCGGACAGCTGCGCGGCGATCTTCATATCGGCGACGAAGCCCGGCGTGGCCGGGCCGATGACGATGCCGGCCAGCAGATAGCCGACCAGGGCCGGGATGCGCATCCGCTCGCAGAGCAGGCCCAGAATCAGAGACAGGCCGAGGCCCGCCGCAATGGTGGAAATCAAGGACACATCATGGACCATGGCGGCCGCCTCCCTAGTGTGGATTTTTTATTTAGGCGCACAGGATGCTGCGCAGTTTGTTTTCAGACTAGAGGGGTATGAAAAGTGAAAGTTCCGCTGTAAAAATCACGTGGACAAGCGGGCGCGCCGCTCCGGGAAGCCGCCCGCGGCTAGCGTTTGGCGGCCTTGATCGAATACATCAGCTCGTCGCCCTCCGCCAGCAGCGCCTCGATGGAGAAGTGGCGCTCCGCGTCCAGCTCCACGATGCCGTCGGAAAACGCCAGCCGATAAGGCTGGCCGGCGCCGGCGTTGTAAGCCTCCAGGTGACGCGCGAATTTGGCCATCGCCGCCTGCGCCCGCTCATGCTCGACATCGGACAGCAAGACCACGAACTCGTCCCCGCCCAGCCGCGCCAGCAGGTCCGCGGAGCGGAAGGAGGCGCGCATCTGTTCGGCGAAAGCCGCCAGCGCATGGTCCCCGGCGGCGTGGCCGAAGCTGTCGTTGATCGCCTTGAACTTGTCCAGGTCCATGAAGGCCAGACTGACCGGCAGGTTTTGCCGCGCGCAGAAATTGAGGCTGTACTGCGCCAGCAGCCGGAAGCCGCGCCGGTTGGAGAGACCGGTCAGCTCATCGGTGGTGGCGGCCTGGAAGGCGATCAGCTCCGCCTCCACCATGCGCGCGAGATCGTGCAGCGCCTGCGCGTCGTCGTGATCGAACTCGCGCGGCTGGACGTCGATCACGCACAGGGTGCCCACCTTGGCGCCGTTGGCCGCGTGCAGCGGGCAGCCGGCGTAGAAGCGAATATACGGCGCGTCCGTCACCAGCGGGTTGTCGGCGAAGCGCTCGTCCGCCAGCGCGTCCGGGATGTAGAAGATGTCGTCGCCCAGTATGGCGTGGCCGCAAAAAGAAATATCGCGTCCGGTTTCCGCCGCCGACAGCCCGACGCAGGACTTGAACCACTGACGGTTCTCGTCCACCAGGCTGACCAGGGCGATGGGCACCCGAAACAAACGCTTGGCCATGCGGGTCAGGCGGTCGAAACGTTCCTCCGCCGCCGTGTCCAGCACGCCCAGCGCGCGCAGGGTCGCCAAGCGCTGCGGTTCGTCGGCCGGGCTGTCCGGTGTCTTCATCTCCGCCTCCTGCTGTGTGTCCGCCGCCGATGCGGCCCCATGCCATGATAATAGCATTTCATGACGCAAACAAAACACCGGGGCCGCGCGCCGACGCGCCGGTCAGCGCGGACGCCAGCCGCTTTCCCGCAAAGCGGCCAGCAAGCGCTCGGCCTTGAGGCCATGCGCCGCGTGGCCGTGGTGGCCGCTCAGATCGCCCGCCGCCAGCAAGGCGTTGACGATGGCTTCTTCCACCGCTTCCGCCGCCGCCTCGAACAAGGGCGAGAGATGGTCCGCGTTCACCATTTCCACCGCGCAGGTCAAAGCGCCCTTGCCGGCGTAATCGGTCATCGGCAGGCCTTGGTTGCCGGTGGCGAAGGCCACGAAGATGTCGCCGCTGGAATCCTCGGTGCCGCCGCCGGTGCGGGCGATGCCGATGCCGGCGCGCTGCGCCAGCCGCCGGCATTGATCCGGCAGCAAGGGCGCGTCGGTGGCCAGCACCGCCACGATGGAGCCCATGCCCGGCTGCGGCAGCCGTCCAGCGTCAAACGGCGAGGGAATCTCCGCGCAGCTCAGATGGCGGCCCACCGGGTAGCCCTCCACCAGCAAGGAGCCGCGCTTGCCGTGATTGGCCTGCACCAGCGCCCCCACCGTCCAGCCGCCCGCCTCCGCCGGCAGCCGTCGCGAAGCGGTGCCGATGCCGCCCTTGAACTCATGGCAGATCATGCCGCTGCCGCCGCCCACGCTGCCCTCGGCCGGCAGGCCGCCGCTGGCCGCCGCTTGCGCGGCGCGCGCGTGTTCCGCCTTCACGTGGAAGCCGTTGATGTCGTTGAGCAGGCCGTCGAAGGTTTCCAGCACCACCGGCATGGTCCAATACAGCTGCGGCTCGCCGGCCACCGCCTCGCGCTCGCCGGCGATCAAGGCGTCCCGCACCACGCCCACGCTATGGGTATTGGTCAGCGCGATCGGCGTGCTCAGCACGCCGGCCTCGCGCAGCCACTCCAGGCCGCTGGCGTCGCCGTTGCCGTTCAACACATGCACGCCGGCAAAGCACGGCATGCGCCGCGCCAGACCCGGCCGCGGTTCGATCACCGTGACCCCGGTGCGCGCGCGGCGGCCGTCGTCGAAATCCGCCCAGGCGGCCGCGTGCCCCACCCTCACGCCGGGCACGTCCGTAATCGCGTTCAGGGGGCCGGGTTCGCCCTGGCCGATGCGAATGCCCAATGCTCTGGCTCGTTTCAACATACTCACCTCTCTTTCTGTTCTTCAACGATCAATACGGCGGCGGGCTGCTTACGGCCCGCCAGCAAAAGCCCGGTCAGCGCGATGCCGCCGATAATCCACCAGTCCCGCGCGGGCGCGTCTCGCAGCACCGCCCATAATAGGGAGAGGCTGCCCGCCGCCGCCAACAAGGGCGGCCACGGCCAGCCGGGCATGCGGTAAGGGTGCGGATGCCGGCCCAGGCGGCTGCGCAGGGCCGCCAGCGCTAGCAATAGATAGTTCAGCATCAGGATGATCACGGTGAAGGACGCCAGATCGCCCAGGCTGGAATGAAAGGTCAGCAAGGCGGACGGGACGGCCAGCGCCAGCGTGGCCACCCAGGGCGTGCCGAAGCGCGGATGGATGCGTTGCAGCGCCCGGCTCGCCGGCGCCGGCCACAAGCCGTCCCGGCCGCTGGAGTACAAGAAGCGGCCGCTTTGCACCACGATGGCGATGATGGCGTTGAACACCGATAGAAAGATGCCGCCGCTGATCACCCGCGCCAGCCCCGGGCTGCTCAAATGACTGAGCACGTAGTTGATCGGATCGGCCTGCCGGCTCATTTCCGCCAGCGAGGGCGCGCCCAGGATCAGGGCGGTCACCGGTATCAGTTCCACCAGCACCACGATGGACAGCGCCGCCAGCACCGCCTTCGCCACCGGCCGGCCGCTTTCGCGCATGTCCTCGGCAAAGTACACCGCCCCGCCGAAGCCGTTGTAGGCGAACACCGCCGTCCCCACCATGGCGATGATCGCCGCGGCAGGCACCGCGGCGAGGCCGCCGTCCGCCGCCGCCTTCACCGGCTGCCACAGCACCGTCGCCGGCTGCTGCGCTTCGCTGAAGCCCAGCCAGGCGATCAAGGCCAGCGCGGCCAGCTCCAGCAGCAGGAAGGAGCCGGTCAGCCAGGCGTTCAGCTTGATGTCCAGCACCGCGATGCCGAAACACAGCACGATCATGGTCAGCGCCACTTCGGCGCCGTCCAGCCGGGTGCCCAGCGCGGAATTCAGATAGGGCGCGGCCCCGGTGGCCAGCACCGCCGGAATGAACAGCAGCAGGCATAGAATCAGCAGATACATTTGCAGGCTGAGCGCGCGGCCGAACACCCGCTCGATGATCACGTACTCGCCGCCGGCGTTGGGGTGGGCCGCGCCCAGCTCGGCGTAGCACAGCGCGAACGCGACGGCCAGCGCCGCCGCCAGCGCGAAGGCCAGAAAGGCCCCGCTGCCGGCGCCTTGCAGCGCAAACGGCGCGATCACGAAAATGGAACTGGCCGGCGTCACGCCGGACACGGTTATCAACACGACGTCCGTCACGCTCAATGAACGGCGCAATCCGGGGCGGCTTGCGGCTTGGCTCATAGTGTTCTCCTCTTGTCGCTATGGTCTTGTAGTCAGACTTGCGGGAGACAGTGTATTTTGACGCGGGAGGGCGCCCAATCACCGTGATGGGTTACCCCGAGCGGGGATTGCCGGATGGAAGCTTTGTTGAAGGAACTGCCGCTGCACCATCATCTGGCGCAGCTGATGGCGCACATCGGTCTGCCCGGGTTTTGGCGTCAGCTGGTCTTGCTGTTGCGCGGCAGCGTGCCGCTGGACAATGCGCTGGCCGCCTGCTTCCACGCGAACGCGCCGCCGCAGATTCTGGAGGAATGCGATTTTCAGCACTTGGCCGCGCCGTCGCCGATGGCGCTTTACTGCCAGGGCCTGTATCTGCTGGACCCCTTCTATCAATACGCGCAGCGGCCTTTTCCCGACGGCCTCCACCACTTGCCCGACATCGCGCCGGACCACTTCCGCCAAAGCGAGTATTTTCAGCGTTATATGAGCGGCGAGGTGGGCGTGGACGAGGTCCAGCTGCTGCTGCGCCTGGCTCCGGACCAGGTGTTGACCCTGTCGCTGGGCAAGGCCAGCGCGTTCGAACCGGCCGACATCGGCAAGCTGCGCGTGATGCAGCCCTGGCTGCTGTCCGCGATGCGGCGTCACTGGCAGCTGAGCTCCGCGCCCACGCCGCCATCGCAGCGCCTGGCCGATCAACTGACGCAGACGCTGAGTCATTTTGGCCACGGCAGGCTGTCCGAGCGCGAGGCGGAGGTGGCGCGGCTGACGCTGTGCGGCCTGTCCAGCAAGGCCATCGCCCAACAGCTGGCCATTTCGCCGGAAACGGTCAAGGTTCACCGCCGCAATCTGTATCTGAAGCTCGGCGTGGCCAGCCACGCCGAGCTGTTCAATTGCTATATCGAGCAACTGCGAGGCAGCGAAGCTTAGGTCAGACTCACTTCCCCAGCCACTTGGCCGACAGGCCGGCGAATTCGCCGTTTTGCAGGCTCTGGCTCAGCCATTGATCCACCCAGGCTTTCCAGCGCCAGTCGTTGGGCAGCAGATAGGCTTTTTGCGAAAAGTCGAACGGCTTCTCCGGGTGCACCGCGCACAGCTCCGGATGCAGCTTCTGCTGATAACGGGTTTCCACCGCGTCCGTCACCATCAGATCGGCCTTGCCGTCTATGATCTGCCGGAAAATGGTGACGTTGTCCGGATGCACGGTCAGCGTGGCCGCCGGCAAGCGGGCGCGCGCGAACTTTTCATTGGTGCCGCCCGGATTGACGATCAGCTTGACCCGGGGCTGGTTGATCTGGGCGATGGTCTGAAAACGCTGGACGTTTTCGCAGCGGGTGATCGGTGTCTTGCCGTCGTTCAGATAGGGCTGCGAATACAGCGCCCGCTTCTGCCGCTCCAGATTGATCGACACCCCGCTCATCGCGATGTCGAACTTGCCGGCCTCGTGGTCGCGCATCAGCGTCGGCCAGCTGGTGGCCACCAGTTCCAGCTTGACGCCCAGCGCCCGCGCCAGGCTCTCGGCCATCTCGATGTCCAGGCCGCGATAGGCGCCGCTGGCCGCGTCCCGCTCGCTGAACGGACGGTAATCGCCGGTGGTGCCCACCCGCACGCTGCCGCGTTGCAGGATATCGTCCAGGCGGTCCGCCAGCGCCGGCTGGCCGGCGATCAGGCCGGCCAAGAGCAGGCCGCCCAGTTTCTGTGATTTCTTCATCATGCTTGCTTTCTTCTTCTGTTGTTTGCGCAGCGGACGCTGCCAGCGCCCTGCTCGCAAGACTTGTTCGACGCGGCCTCAATAGGCCAGCGGGAAGGCGAAGACTTCGCGCTGATAGGTTTCCACCACCACGCTGAACGGCGCGTTATCGCTGCCGCGGTAGAGCACGGCGCGGTGTTGCAACACTTCCGGCGCGATATCCAGGCCGCCGGCGGCGACGCCCTGGGCGGCGGGCTTCATTTCCCAGCCCGCCGGCAACGGCGACCACAGCAATTTGACTTCCTCGGTTTGCCGGCGGAAGTTCAGCGCCGCCACCGCGCGGCCAAACGGTACGTCGCTGCCGTCCAGTTGGCGGTTCATCTCCGCGCTCAGCTTGGACGGCAAATACCAGTTGTCGGCCTCGGACAACACATGCTCGCCGCAAGCCAGCCGCACCCGGCGGTAGGCGATGCGCTCGTCCGGCCGCGCCTGCAACTGGGCGCGCACTTCCGGGCTGGCTTCCTTGTGGTCCGCCGGATTGCGCAAGGCGCGAATCTGCGCCGGAGACGCCATCCGGTGATCCGCGCACCATTGCTGCAAGGTGCGGGTGGCGCTGCTATTGCTCAGCAAGGTGGCGTTCAAGGTCTGCAGCAGGGCCAGCGCCTTGACGCGGGTGTCTCGGCCGTCCTGCCAACCGGGATAGGACCAGGCCTCCGCCAAGGCCGGACCGGCGGCCAGCCATAGACAGCCGGCGGCCAAAAGCGTTTTCTTATGCATGGGGATTCCTAAGGAAATCAAGGAGCGGAAAATAATAAAGCAAAAGCTTTAACTTTGATAGCAAGCAGTCGCTGAACAATCCATCATCATTTGTGCGCCGCGCCGCCGGCGTCGCGGTGCGCGCCCAGCGCCCGCAGCTGGGCGAGAAAGGCCGGCGACTCGCGTTGCCGCTCCAGCTCCGCCCAGATCCTGCCCGGCAGGCTGGGTTCGCGGTGCGCCAATTGGCGCGACAACATCAGGAAATAAGGCTTTTCTTCCAAGGGCAGCCGGCAGCGCTCTATCGTCTCCGTCAGCTCGGGATGCTCGCGCAGGATCTGCTCCGCGCGCGGCGTCTGCAAGGCCGCTCCGCTCAAGCGCCGCAGGCGCAGCTTTTGCAGAATGGCCAGCGGATCGCGGTTGCTGTCGTCTATCTCCACCTGCTGCTTGCGCAAAAAGAGGCCGATGGAGAAATCGGTCTGCATGCCTATCGGCGCCATGCCGCTGGACAGGCGCGCGCCGTCCCAATCCACCGTGGTGCCCTTGAGCCGATACAAGGAATAACTGGCGCTGTGCAGCCGTTGGCCGGCGTCCGGTCCGCCGTCCGGCAGCATGGGGTACAGCCCCCATTGCGAACGCTCCGGCACGAAGCTGGCGGCGAAAGCGCCGTCCATCTTGCCTTGGCGCAGCATATTGATGCAGCGCCGCCACGGCATCGGATGCAAATACAGCTCCAGCTTCAAGGCGCTCTGCACATGCTTGATCAGCTGAATGTCCAGCCCGCCGCCGCGGCCGTCCAGCCAGGGATAGGAAGCCTGATCCTCATAGCAGAACGACAAGGGCTCCGCCGCCGCGCCCAGCGGCCACGCCAGCGCCAACACCGCCGCCGCGCGGCTCAATGCCCGCCTCTTCATTGCCTTATCCATGGAGGAACGATGGTTCCGTTATCGCTCATGCCGCGGCCGCATGCCAAGCCGGCTATTTCCGGACCAGCGCCTGTTCCCGCTCCAGCATGTCGAAGATGCCGGGGCGCGCCGGCTCGCCGTCGTAGTACGGCGCGCTTTCCAGCCGCCCCACCTGCTTCAGATGGCGGACCAGCACCTTGCCGCTGTCCGGATAGACGCAGACCTCGTGCGGGTCGTTGACGCCGATGCCGAGGTAGACCAGGTCCTGATCGAAGGGGTTGGCGATTTGATGCGCGACGCCGGTGCCGGCCGGACAGGAAATGCAGTCGCCGGGCCCGATTTCCTGCAGGCTGTCGCCCAGTCGCAGCACGCCGCGCCCGGACAGCACATAGAAAATCTCGTCCTCGCGGGCGTGGGAATGAAAGGGGCAGCCCGCATGCCCCGGCGGCAGACGGGTCAGATTGGCGCCCAGCCGGCCGGGCAAGGCGTCCAGCGCCGGCGTCAGCGGATGATAGCTGCCGCCCCACCCTTCGCCCTCCCGGTAGTCCACGGCTTCCACTTGGTCGATATTGACCACATGCGACGGCTTGCTCATCTTGCGCTCCTTAAAACCGCTGACAAAACCCCTGATCCTGCATTGCGCTTCCTGATCGTACGGCTTGCGCTGCCTGCGTCGGCGCGCCTTGGTTCAGGTTTTGGTCCGCGGCTCTTGAATGGTCCGCGGCCGGGAAATGTCAGCATCATCCTGCAAATGCGTGCCGTCCGACAAGCGTCAATCCAGGCCGCGCAGCAAATCCGTCATGGTCCGTATGGTTTCGGCGCAGCTTTCCCGTCTGTCGTACTCGTCCTGACCCGCCGCGCCCATGCTGATCCCGGTCTGGCGGTAGCGCATCGCGCTGGCCACCTTGACCCGGGCCGAGGCGTGGAATTCGCGGCAGCCGGTGGCGCGCGCGAGTTCGGCCAGATTGTCCGGCCGCACGCCGCCGCCCGGCATCAGGATTAGCCGCTCGCCCGCCTGGCGGCTCAGCCGGCGGATCAGGGCCGCGCCCGCCAGCGCGTCCGGCGCCTGGCCGGAGCTCAGCAAGCGCCGGCAGCCGCTGGCGATGATCTGTTCCAGCGCCCGCTCGGGATCCCGCGCCATGTCGAAGGCGCGATGGAAGGTGGTCGTCATCGGCCCGGCCAGCTGGACCAGTTCTCGGCTGCGTTCCACGTCCACCTCGCCGTCCGCGGTCAGCAGGCCCAACACCACGCCGTCCGCCCCCAGTTCGCGGCAGGCCAGCACGTCGCGGCGCATCACGTCGAACTCCTCGTCCGAATACAGAAAATCGCCGCCGCGCGGACGCACGATCACATGCAGGCCAATGTCCAGCCTCTGCCTCGCCAGCGCAATCATGCCAGGCGACGGCGTGAGCCCGCCGGTTTCCAGGCTGGCGCACAATTCCACCCGGGCCGCGCCGCCCTGAGCGGCGGCCAGGCAAGACGCCAGCGAGCCGGCGCACACTTCCAACTGTCTATCTTGCGACAAAATATCCCCCTTGCTGGGCTGAACGCACCAGGGATTTTGACCCGTTTCGCCGGCCGCGTTAAGCTGCGCGCTCGAGATGACGCAAACGTAAGTCGATATGCTCTATTTTGAAGATTTGAAAGCCGGACAGCGGTTCCACAGCCCCACCCATGTATTGAGCGAGGACGAGTTGATCGGCTTCGCCCGGCAGTATGATCCGCAATACTTCCACACTGATCCGCAGCGCGCGGCGGACAGCCTGTTCGGCGGCCTGGCCGCCAGCGGCTGGCAGACCAGCAGCCTGAGCATGCGGCTGGTGACCCAGACCGAGCTGGGCAAGATGGCCAACGGCTTGATCGGCATGCAGATCGACAAGATGCGTTGGCCCCAGCCCACCCGCGCCGGCGACGCCTTGCGCGTCACCGTGGAGGTGCTGGACAAGCGCCGCTCCAACAGCCAGCCCGGCTTCGGCGTGGTGAAGGTGCGCTGGACCACCGTCAATCAGCGCGACGAGGTGGCAATGCAGCTGGAGTGCTCGATCTGGGCGCAATGCCGCGCCCAGCCGCAAGCAGAAGAAGCGCCGCACCCGGCGGCGCAGCACGCCTGAGCCGCGCCGCCCGGATCAGCGGCGAACCTGGATCAGTTCCGCCCCGCGCAAGGCCTGCAGGGTGTTGCCGCCGGCGTAGCTGATCGAAGACTGCAGGTCTTCCTGCAGTTCGCGCAGCAGCTTGCCGATGCTGCCCTTGTACTCAACAAGAATCTTCTTGCCTTCCACGTTGACGTAGGCGCCCTTGTTGAACTGAGAGGCGCTGCCGAAGTATTCCTTGTAGTGCTTGCCGTTGATCTCGACGATCTCGCCGGCGGATTCGTCGTAGCCGGCGAACAGCGAGCCCGCCATGACCATGCTGGCGCCGCAGGCCAGCGCCTTGGCGATATCGCCGTGCTCGACGATGCCGCCGTCGGCGATCACCGGCACGGACACCGCGGCCACGCAGTCCTGCACCGTGGAAATCATCGGGCGGTGGAAACCGGTCTTGTTCTTGGTGATGCAGACGCGGCCGCCGGCGATGCCGGCCTTGATCGCGTCGCAGCCCCAGCTTTCCAGATCGCGCGCGGCTTCGCCGGTGGCGATGTTGCCGCCGATCAGAAAGGTCTCGGGGAAGGTCTGCTTGATGTGCTTGATCATGCGCTCCGCCTTCACGCACCAGGCGTTGGCGATGTCCAGCGTCATGTATTCAGGAGTGAGGCCGGCCTGCTTGAGCGCGGCCAGCTGTTCCAGCGTGTCGTCGTTGACGCCGACGCTGATGGAGGCGAACAGGCCCTTGTCCTGCATGGCGCGGGTAAAGGCCACCGCGTCCACATTGAAGCGGTGCATGGTGTAGAACCAGTTCCGAGCGGCGAAGAGCTCGCTGGTTTCGGCGCAGACCACCGACTTCATGTTCGACGCGTAAACCGGCATGTCGAAACGGCGCGGGCCGAATTGCACCGAGGTGTCGCACTCCTTGCGGCTGTCCACCACGGTTTTTTTCGGCACCAGGTAAACGTCGCCGTAATTGAGTTCTGTCTTGATCATGCGTGTGCTCCCAAAGCGGAAAAGAGTCAAAAAACAAGGGGCCCCAAACATAAACGGGAGCCCGACGGCTCCCGTTTACAGTGTCCCCTGCGACGCTCTCGTTTGGCTCGCACGCACTTACCGGCACACCTTACGCCGCAGGTTTCTTCACGTCAAGCTATTTTATTTCAGATCAAGACAAAACATTTCATTTGTCGCACCAGCTGCCGTCCTCCTCGCCCAGCCAGTTGAGCAGAGGCTGCCAGGCCTCGCGGTCGCGCTGCGCGCGCGACGGCGGCAGGTCGAACAGAGACAAGCCGCTGGACGCCGCCTGCACGTAAAGCTGAGTGTCGCGCAGCCAGGTCAGCACCGGCACCTGATGCTCCGCCAGGAATTTCTCCAGTTCGCGCGCGGAGCGGGTGCGCGGGTCCACCCGCATGCCCACCACCGCCATGAAGGCCTTGTTCTTGCGGATGGCCTTCTCTTCCAGCAGCTGTTCGAAAAAAGCCTCGCTCGCCCACATGTCGAACGGCGACGGCTGGATGGGCACCAGGATGCGCTCCACCCGGGACACCAGGGCCGCCAGCTTTTTGCCGTGCAGGCCCGCGGCGCTGTCCAACACCACTACCTCCGTGCCCTTGGGCGGCCGCGCCGCTTCTCCGGCCTTGACCTCCCAGCCGGCGATGGAAGGCAGCGCCGCGTCGCGTTGCGCCAGCCAGCCCAGCGAGGATTGCTGCCGGTCCACATCGCCCAGCATCACGCGCTTGCCGCGCGCGGCGTAATAGCCGGCCAGATTGGTCGCCAAGGTCGATTTGCCGCTGCCGCCCTTGGGGTTGGCCACCAATACCGATTGCACATCCGCCTCCTCTGCCGTTTGCGATGGCCCACTATACCAGAGGGGAAGCGCTTGCCGCAGCCGGGCGATCGGGTTAAGGTCGAAGCCCGGAAAAGGAGTCCGCATGCCGCAAAACTATGACGCCATCCTGTTCGACATGGATGGTTTGATGATAGACACCGAAAGAATTTCCATGGAGTCCTGGCGCCGCGCCGCCGACGAACTGGACATGACGCTCAGCGATCAGCTGCTGCTGGACATGGTGGGCCTGTCCATGCGCCGCTGCACCGAATTCCTCAGTGAAAGGCTGGGCAGCCAGGACGACGCCGTCGCGCTGCAGAATGTGGGCCGCCGGCATTACTGGCAGATGCTGGAACATGAGGAGATTCCGCTGAAGCGCGGCATCGAGGCGCTGCTGGACTGGGCGCGCGGACAAAACCTGCCGCGCGCGGTGGCCACGTCCACCCAGCGTCAGCTGGCGGACATCAAACTGGGCCGCACCGGGCTATCGCGTTATTTCGACACCGTGGTGGCCGGCGACGAAGTCGCCCACACCAAGCCGGCGCCGGACGTCTACCTGGCCGCCGCGCGCAAGCTGGGCGTCGATCCGCTGCGCTGCGTGGTGCTGGAAGACTCGATCTACGGCCTGCACGCCGGCGTCGCCGCCGGCATGCGGGTGATTCTGGTGCCGGACCTGGTCACGCCGCCGGCGGACCAGACCCATCACGCGCTGGCGGTATGCCAGGATCTGCATCAGGCGCTGGAAGTGCTGCAACAGCTGGCCTGATACGAGCGGCTGCGCGTAATGAGGCGCGGCACGGCGAGTTCAGCCGCCTCGCCACGCCTTAACGCGCACCATCGTCAACGGGCTTTCAGCCGTGGCCGCGGATGCGCGCGACCAGCTCGTCGCGCACATCTTCGGCCTGGTCGTTGCCCACCTGGCAGGTGCCGGCCGCTTCATGGCCGCCGCCGCCGTACTGCAGCATCAGCGCGCCCACATTGGTGCGCGAGCTGCGGTTGATGATGGACTTGCCCACCGCGAACACCGTGTTCTGCCGATTGACGCCCCATAGCTGGTGGATGGAGATATTGCAGTCCGGGAACAGCGCGTAAATCATGAAGCGGTTGGTGGGATGGATCACGTCCTCATGCAGCAGATTCAGCACCACCAGATTGCCGTAGACGCGGGAACAGCGCCGGATCTGCTCCTTGGCCAGCGCCTCGTGCTTGGCGTACAGCTCCACCCGCTCCTGCACGTCCGGCAAGGCCAGGATTTGATCGATGCTGTGGTCGCGGCAATAACGGATCAAGTCCAGCATCAGCTGGTAATTGCTGATGCGGAACTCCTTGAAGCGCCCCAGGCCGGTGCGCGCGTCCATCAGATAGTTGAGCAGCACCCAGCCGGACGGATGCAGCACTTCCTGCAAGGTGTACTGCGCGGAATCCGCCTTGTCCACCGCCTCCATCATCTCGTCGCTGATATTGGGAAACACCTGCTTGCCGCCAAAGTGCTTGTACACCACCCGCGCCGCCGACGGCGCCTTGGGGTCGATCACGTAATTGTCCGCGCTGGAATTGCGCAGGGTTTCGGAAAGATGGTGGTCGATGACCAGATGCGCCGCCGCCACGTAAGGCAGGTTGGTGGTGATGTCGTTCTCGGTGATCTCCACCTTGCCGTCCTGCATATCCTTGGGGTGGGCGAACTTGATCTCGTTGATCATATTCAGTTCGTTGAGCAGCACCGCGCACACCAGTCCGTCGAAATCGCTGCGCGTCACCAGGCGATATTGCTGTTGCGACATGAGTTCCCTCTCTCCCTCTTGAAGGGCCGGCGCGGCCCCGCCCGCGCCGTACGGCGCTTCAGTCGGCCGGCGACACCTCCAGCGCGCCGGCCATCCCGTCCGTCAACGCCGCCAGCAAGGCCTCCGCCTCCGCGAGCGGCAGGCTCAGCGTCAAGCTCACCCGCTCGCCGTAAACGGGCGCCGATACCGGCACGCCCAGTTCTTGGCACAAATGGCGCAGCCGCGCCTCGCCGGCGAAATCCACCGTCGCCGCGTAATCGCCGCGCGGCACCACCGCCGTCAGGCTGGCCGCGTCCATCGCGGCGTTGACAGCTTGAGTGTAGGCTCTGACCAAGCCGCCCGCACCCAATTTAATTCCGCCGAAATAACGGACCACCACCGCCAGCACATCGCAAACGTCCTTGTGCCGCAACACGTTGTACATCGGCCGCGCCGCGGTGCCGGAAGGCTCGCCGTCGTCGTCCAGCATGGAATCCGCGCCGCACAGCAGCACCGCGCAATAATGGCGCGCGTCCGGCCATTGCGCGCGGATCTCCGCCAGCCGCGCCAACGCCTCTTCCCGGCTGCTCACCGGCTGCACGATGCCGATGAAACGGCTCTTCTTGATTTCGATCTCGGCCTGGGCCGACGCTTGCAAATGGAACATTCCGCCCCTCTGACTGTCCGAAGGAGTGGATTGTACCCCAGCGCCGGCAAAGCGCCCGGGCAAGCACTACAATGAAAACGGGAATGCGCCTTGTTCACCTTAGAGGAGCCAAAGCCATGATCATCCTGCTTGTCGTGCTCGCTTCGCTGCTTGCCGTGGTCTGGTTCATGCTGGACAAATTCTGGCTGGATGAGGAGGAAGAGGCTCGCCTGTCTCATTATCTGCCGGACAAGGATCATGTCTGAGAACCGGTTCAGGGTCTCGCGAGCAAGAGCGGGACCGTAAACCGGTTCTAGGCGTCCGCCTGTTTTTTTGACGGTCGACGCCCGCTCGCTTGTCATTCCGCGGCGATGGCATGAAAATGAGCGCTTCAATTTGACAAGGGCATTGTTTTGCCGCTAACTGCCATCTGGATTGCCAGCGCGCTGATCGCGCTGATCGCCGAGTTCTTCTCCGGCACCTTTTACCTGCTGGTCGTCGCCGTCGCCATGCTGTGCGGCGGCGCTGCCGCTTGGCTGGGCGCGGCCGAGGCCAGCCAATACGTGATCGCCAGCCTTGCCGGCGTGATCGGCGTGGCGCTGGTTTACGCTTACAAGCGCCGTCATCCGTCCGCCGCCGCCCAGCCGCGCGCCGACGATCCCGATCTGGGCCAGCCGGTGCAAATCCTCCACGCCTCCCCCGCCGGCCACGTCCGCGTGCAATACCGCGGCGCGGCCTGGGACGCGTCGCCCGTCGACGGCGCCGCGCTGGAGGCCGGCGCCACCGCCTACATCGTCGGCCGCGACGGCAATCTGCTCAAAATCAGTTCAACCCAACCGGAACAATAAGACCCATGGAACTCCTGCCCCTGATCCTGCTCGCCGCCGTCATCGTCTTCGTGTTCAAATCGCTGGCCGTGGTGCCGCAGCAGAACGCCTACATCGTCGAACGCCTCGGCCGCTATCACGGCACCCTGGCGCCCGGCCTCAACATCATCATTCCCTTCATCGACCGCATCGCCTACAAGCACAGCTTGAAGGAAGTGCCGCTGGACGTGCCCAGCCAGGTCTGCATCACCCGCGACAACACTCAGCTGAAAGTGGACGGCATCCTCTACTTCCAGGTGACCGACGCCCAGCGCGCCTCCTACGGCACCAGCAACTTCATCATCGCCATCACCCAGCTGTCGCAAACCACGCTGCGCTCGGTGATCGGCAAGATGGAGCTGGACAAGACCTTTGAGGAACGCGACGAGATCAACCAGACCGTGGTGGCGGCGCTGGACGAGGCCGCGGTCAACTGGGGCGTGAAAGTGCTGCGCTACGAGATCAAGGACCTGGTGCCGCCGCAGGACATCCTGCACGCGATGCAGGCGCAGATCACCGCGGAACGGGAGAAGCGCGCGCGCATCGCCCAGTCCGAAGGCTTGAAGATGGAGCAGATCAACCTGGCCAACGGCTCGCGCGAAGCGGCGATCCAGAAATCCCAGGGCGAGATGCAGGCCACCATCAACAACTCCGAGGGCGACAAGCAAGCCGCCATCAACAAGGCGCTGGGCGAGGCCGAAGCGCTGCGTCTGGTGGCGGACGCCACCGCCGACGCGATCAAGCGCGTGGCCAGCTCCATCCACACCGAGGGCGGCCTGGAAGCGGTCAACCTGAAAGTGGCCGAACAATACGTGGCCGCCTTCGGCAAACTGGCCAAGGAAAACAACACCATCATCCTGCCGGCCAACGTCGCCGACGTCGGTTCGCTGGTGGCCAGCGCGATGAGCGTGGTCAAGCAGACCCAGGCCCCGCGCTAAAGGCCGCTCCGGCGGCGCCCCGTGCGCGGGCGCCGGCCGGATCAAGAACCCGCACCTCACTCTTCAACCCTTGCCCGGCTTGAATATCCGCCGGGCCGCCCCCATAATCGTGCGCATGAAATTCTTCACCGACCTGTTTCCCGTCGTCCTGTTCTTCGCCACTTACTGGCTGAGCCGCGACATGTTCATCGCCACCGGCGTCGCCATCGCCGCCACCACCTTGCTGGTGGGCTGGACCTGGCTGCGCCACCGCAAGGTGGACACCATGCAGTGGGTCAGCCTGGGCCTGATCGTGGTGCTGGGCGGCGCCACCCTGCTGCTGCACGACAAGCACTTCATCATGTGGAAGCCCACCGTGCTGTACTGGGTGATGGGCGCCGGCCTGCTGATCAGCGACTTCCTGGGCAAGAACGGCCTGAAGCTGATGATGGGCCAGCAGCTGCAATTGCCGGCCCCGGTCTGGCGCAAGCTGACCTGGGCCTGGGTGGGCTTCTTCGCCTTCATGGGCGCGCTCAACCTCTTTGTCGCCTATCGCTTCAGCGAAGACGTCTGGGTCAATTTCAAACTGTTTGGCGGCCTGGGCCTGATGCTGGCCTTCGTCATCGCCCAAAGCCTGTTCCTCGCCAAATACATTGAGGAAAAGAAATAATGCTTTACGCCATCATCGGCCAAGATCATGAAGATTCGCTGCCGCGCCGGCTGGAGGCCCGCCCGGCCCACCTGGCGCGCTTGCAGGCGCTGCAGGACGCCGGCCGCCTGGTGCTGGCCGGCCCCTGTCCCGCCATCGACAGCGCCAGCCCCGGCCCGGCCGGTTTCAGCGGCAGCCTGATCGTCGCGGAATTCGAATCGCTGGACGCCGCCCAGGCCTGGGCCGACGCCGATCCCTACGTGGCGGCCGGCGTCTACGCCGACGTCAGCGTCAAACCCTTCCTCAAGGTGTTTCCGCAATGAGCGCCACGGTTGAACTGCTCAGCGCCGCCTTGCAGGCCTTGACGCCGGAACACCTGGACATCCAGGACGACAGCGCCTTGCACGCCGGACACGCCGGCGCGCGCGACGGCGGCGGACATTACACGCTAACCATCGTCAGCGCCCGCTTTCAGGGATTGAGCCGCGTGCATCGCCACCGGCTGATCTACGAAACGCTGGGCGACTTGATGCAAACCAAGGTGCACGCTCTGGCCATCAGAGCGTTCACGCCAGAAGAAATCTGACTTGATTCCATAAGAAGGATAGATACCCCATGAAGCTTTCCCGCATCGCCGCCCTCGCGCTGGCCGCCTCCGTCGCCCTGCCCGCCGCCGCGGAATCCATCGCCGTGGTCAACGGCGCCGCCATCGACAAGAAGGAACTGGACGCGGCCGTCGCCAACATCGTGCAAAGCAGCGGCGGCAAGGCCCAGGACAACCCTGAGCTGCGCGAGCAATTGAAAACCTCGCTGATCACCCGCGAAGTGATCCTGCAGGAAGCGCGCAAGCGCCAGCTGGACAAGCAACCGCTGTTCACCCAGCGCCTGGACGACATCCGCAATGAAATGCTGCGCGAAGCGCTGTTCGCCGACATCGCCAAACAGGCGCCGGTGACCGACGCTCAGATCAAGGGCGTCTACGACAAGCTCGCCGCCCAGCAGACCGGCAGCAAGGAAGTCCACGCGCGCCAGATCACGCTGAAGAGCGAGGCCGACGCGCAGAAGGCGATCGCCGATCTGAAAAAAGGCGCCAAGTTCGACGAACTGGTGAAGACCCGCTCCATTGACCCCAACGCCAAGCAAAGCAACGGCGAAATGGGCTGGGGCAACCTCAACCGCATGGACCCGCCGCTGGCCGCCGCGCTGAAAGACATCCGCAAAGGCCAGACCAGCGGCAAGCCCTACCAGTCCCCGTTGGGCTGGCATGTGTTCAAGGTGGAAGACATTCGTGACGCCAAGCTTCCGTCGCTGGATGAGGCCAAGCCGCAAATCGGCCGCCAACTGCAAGAAGAAGCCATCGCCAAGGCAGTGGAAGACCTGCGCGCCAAGGCCAAGATCCAATAAACCAACCCATCAGGACATCTAAGAATATGCGTAAAATCTTGCTGACCAGCGCCCTCGTCGCCGCCTTCGCCGGCAGCGCCATCGTGGTTGCCGGCCCGGTCGTCAACGGCCAGGCCATCACCGACGCCCGCATCGACGCCGTGGTCAAGATGATGGAAGCCCAGGGCCAGCCGGCCAACCCGCAAGCGCGCGACATGGTCAAGGATCAACTGGTCACCGCCGAAGTGCTGCGCCAGGAAGCCGTGAAGAAGGGTCTGGACAAGTCGCCGGAATTCGCCGCCGAACTGGCCAATATGCAAGCGATGGCGCTGGCCAACCGCCTGATCAAGGATTATGAAAAGTCCAATCCGGTCAGCGACGCCGATCTGAAAGCCGAATACGACAAGCTGGTGGCCAGCGTGCCGGAAACCAAGCAATACCACGCTCGCCACATCCTGGTGAAGACCGAGGCCGAAGCCAAGGCGGTGATCGACGCGCTGAAGAAAGGCAAGTCTTTCGACAAGCTGGCCAAGGAGAAGTCCCAGGATCCGGGCAGCAAGGACAAGGGCGGCGATCTGGACTGGCAGGAAGCCGGCACCTTCGTGGCGCCGTTCTCCGAAGCCATGACCAAGCTGTCCAAGGGCGAAGTGACCGCCAAGCCGGTGAAGACCGAGTTCGGCTGGCACGTGATCAAGCTGGACGACGCCCGCGTGCAACGTAATGTGCCGGCGCTGGACGACATCCGCCCGCAGCTGACCCAGCGCATCATGGGCGGCCGCGTGGAAAAGCTGATCGCCGAGCTGAAAGCCAAGGCGCAAATCCAGAAGTAAGCCGCAAAACGCGGCAAGCCAGAGCAAGCGGACCCCGGTCCGCTTTTTTCATACCCGTCGCATAAGCGCCGCCGCCGCGCCGCGCCCCGGCCCGCCTCGCCGGCGCGCCGCCTCATGCCCATGGTTTTTGCGCGAAGACGCAAAAACGTCTCCAAAAATTTATCCGCTGTCCTATAAGTAATTATTCACTTTTTGATCACTTCATAAATATATTAAATTGGAAGCACCACAATAAAGTCACCACGGGACAAACTGATGAAAAACCTGCGCATTGGACAAAGACTCGCCCTCGCCTTCGGCGCGCTGATCGCCCTGGTGCTGATCATGAGTGTGGTCATGCTCAACGGGCTCTCCTCCATCAGCGACAGCATGGAGGACATCACCGACAACCGGCTGGAATCCTTGCTGATAGTCGCTCAGCTGGATCACCACCTGCAGCAGCAGCGCATCGGCGCGCGCGATCTGATCATTGAAACCGATCCGGCCAAGATGGCCGAGATCAAGGCGCAGACCGACCAGACCATCAAGGCCTTCAACAACGCCGAAAAGGCGCTGGAAGACCACTTCACCAAGTTCCCGCCGATACCGGCCACCGCCGCCCTGCTCAAAGACGTGGGCCAGGCCCAGGAGGCGCTGGACGCCCCCACTAAAAAGCTGATGGCGCTGGCGATGGCCAACCAGAACAAGGAGGCGGAAGCCTTCATGGTCGGGGAGCACCGCCCGCTGATCCACCAGCTGGAACAAAAGGTGGAAGCCCTCAGCAAGGCGCTGGCCGACCGCGCCCAGGACAGCCGCAAGGACGCGGAAACCAGCGCCACCGCCGTGCGCGCCACCTCGCTGACCATCACCGCCATCTGCCTGGGCGCGGCCGTGCTGATAGGCTGGCTGCTGACCCGCTCCATCACCCGCCCGCTGAACAGCGCGGTGGAAGCCGCGCGCGAAGTGGCCGCCGGCAATCTGCGCATCGAGCTGCAGCCGGACGGCAAGGACGAGCCGGCCCAGGTTATCGCCGCGCTGGCCGATATGCGCGAACAACTGGTGAAAGCCATCGGCAACGTCCAGCAAGGCGCGGAAGAAGCCAATAGCGTGGCCGGCCAGCTGTCCGAATCCGCCGACCAGGTGCTGACCGCCTCCCATCAGCAAAGCCAGGCCGCCGCCAGCTCCGCCGCCGCGGTGGAAGAGCTCACCGTCAGCATCAGCCACGTAGCCGAAGCCGCCCAGGAAGTGCGCGAACACGCGCAGACCAGCCTGGTCACCGCCAAGAACGGCACCGCCCAGCTCAGCCTGCTGATCAAGGAAGTCGACAATGTCGAGAAAGCGGTCAACGGCATCGCCGAAGCGGTGAAGAACTTCGTCGCCAACACCCGCAAGATCACCAGCATGACCAGCCAGGTGCGCGACATCGCCGATCAGACCAATCTGCTGGCGCTGAACGCCGCCATCGAAGCCGCGCGCGCCGGCGAACTGGGCCGCGGCTTCGCCGTGGTGGCCGACGAAGTGCGCGTGCTGGCGGAACGCTCGGCGGAATCCGCCAAGGAAATCGATCAGGTCACCCATGTGCTGGGCACCCAGTCGGTGGAACTGGAAGACGCCATCACCAGCAGCCTCGCCTCCCTGAGCAGCAGCCAATCCTTTGTCTCGACCGTTGAAGCCGCCTTGCAAGAGGGCGAACAGGCGGTGGCCAAATCCACCGACAGCACCGGCACCATCGTCAGCGCGGTGCAGGAGCAGAAGCTGGCCAGCACCGAGATTGCCCAGAACATGGAGAAAGTGGCGCAGATGGCCGAGGAAAACACCGCCATCGTCAGCAATGTGGCGGACAGCTCGCGCTCGATGTCCGACATCGCCCAGAACCTGCATCAGGCGGTGCGTTTCTTCCGCATCTGAGCCGCCGCCGCGAGTCAAACATCAAAGCCGCCCTCCCGGGCGGCTTTTCATTTGCGCGCGCTCAGCGGGTTTCAACGCCACCCCGCCGACGCGCAGCAGATCGCAAACAGATGCTCAGATTTTTTCGTCGAAGCTGAACACCGGCGTGCCCTTCTTCAGCACCTCGCCGCGGAAGAAGGCCGGATGCTTGCGGTACATGTACAGCATGAGCAGCAGGCCGACCAAGGCCACCGTCACGCCCAGGATGAACACCAGACCCAGGCCGCCGATATGCGAGCCGCTGCCGAAAGCCGGATCCATGCTGTCCAGCGTGGTGCGGATCAGGGCGACGAACAGCAGGACGCCGCCCAGCCCCGGACACAGGCCGCGCAACAGGAAATGGCGCGCCGAAGTCAGCGCCTGCTTGCGGAAATACCAGACGCAGGCAAAGGCCGTCAGGCCGTAATAGAAACACACCATCATGCCCAGCGCGGTAATGGTGTCGGACAGCACGTTTTCGCTCAAGACCCGCATCACCGCGTAAAACGCCGAAGCCACCAGCGCGGACACCACGGTGGCGTAAGCCGGCGCCTTGAAGCGAGACTCCACCACCGCGTATCTGGCCGGCAAGGCCTGGTAATGGCCCATCGCCAGCATGGTGCGCGCCGGCGACATAAAGGTGGACTGCAGGGAGGCCGCGGAACTGGACATCACCGCCAGCGACAGCAGAATGGCCGCCGGCCCCATCACCGGCCCGGCCAGCGCGGTGAACACATTGGCGGCGATGGCCGGGTTGGCGAGGCCGGTGGCATCCGTGCCCACGCCGGCGAAGGACACCACCGCCGCGCTGATCAACACATAAGAGCCCACCAGCAGCACCATCACCAGCGTGGCGGCCTTGCCGGACAAATTGGCGCGCTTGTCGCCGGTGGTCTCCTCGCTGATGGTCACCACCGTGTCCCAGCCCCAATAGGCGAAGATGGACACCGCCACCCCGGCGGCGAATTGGGAAAAGCTTTCCACGGCGAAGGGATTGAACCAGCTCCACTCCACAGGAATGGAATACGGATGGCCGCCGTCGGCGGCGGCGCTGAACGCCGCCCATGCGAACCAGGCCAGCACCAGCACCTGGAACGACACCAACACATACTGCACCCGTTTGGTGGATTGCAGGCCGCGACAGGAAATCCAGGTGGCCACCGCCATGAAACCAAGGCAGGAGACGATGTTCACCGCCGTGTTGTCAGGCAGGGCCGCAATGTCCGGCCGCCCCAGCGCCTGGCCCAAGGCCAGATACATGAAATCCATCGCCACCGCGGCGGTGTTGGATAGCACCAGCACCGTGGACACCACCAGCCCCCAGCCGGCGATCCAGCCTATCCACGGTCCGAAGGCGCGCGTGGCCCAGGTGAAGGACGTCCCGGCGTCCGGCATCTCGCGGTTCAGCTCGCGGTAGCCTATCGCCACCAACAGCATGGGAATGAAACTGACGAAAAACACCGCCGGCATCTGCTTGCCCACCTGGGAGGCCGCCGGCCCCAGCGAGGCGGTCAGCGTGTACGCCGGCGCGCATACGGAAATGCCGATCACCACCAGCCCGAGAATGCCGATGGAGCCGGCGGGCAAACCCTTGGCGCTCAAGCCTCCCCCGTCCGGGGCCGGCAGCGCGTTGTCAACATTACGCATGGTGCATCTCCTTTGTCCGGGACCGCGTCGCAACGTCGGCCCTCGCCTTGTTATGTGCCCGCGTCGGCGCTCAAGCGCCGTCGCGAATGCGCGCGTCCCGCCGTGTCCGCCGGCCGGTCCCGCTTATGGCAGGACCGCGCGCGTCAGGCGTGGTTGCATGGAGTATGCAGATAATTAACACAAAAACATCAAATGGCAAAAATAATAGACGCCACCAGCGCGGGGCGATATGCTGGCTCGGCAAGATCCGGCCCCGCGCCGGCGCCTTGCGCCAGAGCCGGGCCTACCGGCCGCCGCATAAGAACCTGCTTACGATCTGCCGCGCGTTGGCGATACGGCGCAGGAAAGAACCATGCAAAGAGAGAGAAGGAAGAGAACATGAATACCTGGAAGCACTGTCTGCTCGCGCTCGGCCTCGCCGGCGCCGCCCACGCCCAAGCCAATACCGTCAACGTCTACAACTGGTCCGACTACATCGCTCCCACCACCGTGCCGGCCTTCAGCAAGCAAACCGGCGTCAAGGTCAATTACAGCGTCTATGACAGCATGGAAACCCTGAACGCCAAGCTGATGACCGGCCGCTCCGGCTTCGATCTGGTGGTGCCGTCCAATAATGTACTGGGCCTCGGCATCAAGGCCGGGCTGTTTCAGCCGCTGGACAAGAGCAAGATCCCCAACTACAAGAACATAGACCCGGCGCTACTGAAAATGATGGAAGTGTCCGATCCGGGCAATAAATACGCGGTGCCGTATTTCTGGGGCGTGATCACCCTGGGCATCAATGAGGAAAAGGTCAAAAAAGCGCTGGGCGGCAAGCTGCCGGCCAATGAATGGGATCTGCTGTTCAAGCCGGAATACGTATCCAAGCTCAAATCCTGCGGTGTCAGCATTCTGGACTCCCCGTCCGAATTCTTCCCGATGGCGCTGCACTACTTCGGCAAGGACCCGGGCAGCACCAAGGAAGCCGACTACCGTGCCATCATGCCGCAGCTCAACGCCATGCGCGCCAGCGTCACCCGCATCTCCTCCTCCGGCTACATCAACGACATGGCCAGCGGCGAAGTCTGCCTGGCCATGGGCTACGGCGGCGACCTCAACATCGCCAAACGCCGCGCCGCGGACGCCAAGAACGGCGTCAAGGTGGTTCCGCTGATGCCCAAACAGGGCGTGGCCATCTGGGTGGACAGCATGGCCATCCCCAAGGACGCCAAAAACGTGGCCAACGCGCTGTCCTTCATCAACTACAGCCTGGAACCCAAGATCGCCGCGGACAACGCCAATACCGTGACCTTCGCCCCGGGCAGCCTGCCGGCGCGGCAGTTCGTCAACAAACAGTACCTGAACGACCGCTCCATCTTCCCCAATTCCGAAGACCTGAAAAACAGCTTCATTCAGAAGAGCGTGGGCCAGGAAACCCTGCGCATCTACGGCCGTTTCTGGCAAAACTTCAAGCTGGGCCGCAGCTGAAGCCGCGCGGCTCCGCCAAAGCACAACAGCCGCTCAAAGCGGCTGTTGTGCTTTAAAACGCGGTCAGATGTCGGCGCTCAAGCCAGCAACTGGCGCAATACATAGGGCAGGATGCCGCCGTGCCGGTAGTAATCCACCTCCACCGGCGTGTCGATGCGCAGCAGCAAGGGCAGTTCGCGTTCGCCGCCGGCGGCGTCGCGGATCAGCAAATGCACCCGCTGCTGCGGCGCGATGCCGTCCTCCAGCCCGCGCAGCTCGAAGGTTTCGTCGCCCTTGAGGCCGGCGGCGCTGTCCCCGTCCAGGAACTGCAGCGGCAACACCCCCATGCCCACCAGATTGGAACGGTGAATGCGCTCGAAGCTCTTGGCCACCACCGCGCGCACGCCCAGCAGGCGCGTGCCCTTGGCCGCCCAGTCCCGGCTGGAGCCGGTGCCGTACTCCTCGCCGGCGAAGATCAGCGTGGGCGTGCCGGCGCGCACATAGCTCATCGCCGCGTCGTAGATGGCCATTTGCTCGCCGTCCGGCTGCAGCAGGGTCAGGCCGCCCTCCACCGGCTTGCCGTCGGCGTCCGGCGCCAGCATCAGGTTGCGGATGCGCACATTGGCGAAAGTGCCGCGCATCATCACCTCGTGATGGCCGCGCCGCGAGCCGTAGCTGTTGAAATCGCCGGGCGAGATGCCCTGCCCCTGCAGATACAGGCCCGCCGGCGAGCTCGGCTTGATCGAACCGGCCGGGCTGATGTGGTCGGTGGTCACCGAGTCCCCGAAGATCGCCAAGGCACGCGCGCCGCGGATCGGCGGCTGCGGCGCCGGCTGCATCGCGAAATCCTGGAAGAACGGCGGTTCGGCGATATAGCTGGACGCCTCCCAGCCATAGACCTCGCCCGCGCTGGCGGCGATATCGTTCCACAGCGGGTTGCCGCTGGCGAAATCCTGGTACAAGCGGCGATACGTGGTCGCATCCGTCGCTTGCAGCAAGGCGGCGCCCACCTCCTGCTGGCTGGGCCAGACATCGCGCAGATACACCGGCTTGCCGTCCACGCCGACGCCCAAGGGCTCATGCTCCAGATCGATGTCCACCCGGCCGGCGATGGCGAAGGCCACCACCAGCGGCGGACTCATCAGGAAGTTGGCCTTGATCGCCGGATGAATGCGCGCCTCGAAGTTGCGGTTGCCAGACAGCACCGACGCGCAGATCAGGTCCTGCCCGCTGACCTCGCTCTCCAGCTGCGGCTCCAGCGGGCCGGCGTTGCCGATGCAGGTGGTGCAGCCGTAGGCGGCCACGCGGAAACCCAGCTGCTCCAGCGGCGCCAGCAAATGCGCCTTGCCCAGGTAGTCGGTCACCACCCGCGAGCCGGGGGCCAGCGAGGTCTTGATGTGGCCGGCCACGCTCAGGCCGCTGGCCACCGCCTTCTGCGCCAGCAGGCCGGCGGCCAGCATCACCCCGGGGTTGGAGGTGTTGGTGCAAGAGGTAATCGCCGCGATCAGCACCGAACCGTGACGCAGCTTGCCGCTGAAGCCGCCGGCGCCCTCCTTGCCGTAACCGCCGGTTTTGGCCGGCTGGTGCAAGAGTTCGTTGAAACGCGTCTTCAAGTCCGGCAGGGCGATGCGGTCCTGCGGCCGGCGCGGGCCGGCCACGCTGGGCGCGACCGTGGCCAGATCCAGCTCCAGCACGCTGCTGTAATCGATTTCGCCCTCCTGCGGCATGCCGAACATTTGCTGCGCCTGGAAATAGCGGCGGAACGCGTCCACTTCCGCCTCGCTGCGGCCGGTGGCGGTCAGATAGGCGGCGGTCTGCTCGTCCGGCGGGAAGAAGCCCATGGTGGCGCCGTACTCCGGCGCCATGTTCGCCAGCGTGGCGCGATCCTGCAGAGTCAGCGAGGCCGCGCCGGCGCCGTAGAACTCCACGAACTTGCCCACCACCTGCGCCTTGCGCAGCATCTCGGTCACGGTCAGCACCAGATCGGTGGCGGTCACGCCCTCGCGCAGCCTGCCCTTCAAATGCACGCCCACCACGTCCGGCGTCAGGAAATACACCGGCTGGCCCAACATGCCGGCCTCCGCCTCGATGCCGCCCACGCCCCAGCCCACCACGCCCAGACCGTTGATCATGGTGGTGTGCGAATCCGTGCCCACCAGGCTGTCCGGGTAATAGACCCCGCCCTTGCTCAACACTCCGCGCGCCAGATACTCCAGGTTCACCTGGTGGACGATGCCGATGCCAGGCGGCACCACCTTGAAGGTGTCGAAGGCCTGCATCCCCCATTTGATGAAACGGTAGCGTTCCGCGTTGCGGCGGAATTCCAGTTTCATGTTAAGGTCCAAGGCGTTGTTCTCGCGGAAGTGGTCGATCTGCACCGAGTGGTCCACCACCAGGTCCACCGGCACCAGCGGTTCGATGCGCTTGGGCGGCTTGCCGAAGCGCTCGGCCACCGAACGCATCGCCGCCAGATCGCACAGCAGCGGCACGCCGGTGAAATCCTGCAGCACGATGCGCGCCACCACAAAGGGGATCTCCTCGCTGCGCGGCGCCTGCGGCCGCCAGCCGGCCAACTGCCGCACATGCTCCTCGGCTACGCGCTGGCCGTCCAGGTGGCGCAGCAAAGACTCCAGCACGATGCGCAGCGACACCGGCAGCCGGCCGACATCGCCGACGCCCAGCTCCGCCAGCGCCGGCAGCGAATGGAATTGACAGGACTGGCCCGAGGCCAGGGTAAAGGAACGCAAAGTGGATTCGGAACGAAGCGACATGAAGGACTCCTGTTGAAAGCCAAGATGCAAGCCAAGAACCTGTTTACGACCCGCCGCGCCGCGGCGGGATGTTAGACAAAGGCCTTGAAACCCGCTTCGAAACGCTCATGCGCCACCTGCGCATTTGCTTTCTCGGCGGTTTTCGCCTGGTCTCGCGGGATCGTAAACACGCACTCAAGGGCGAAAACCATGGGAGCGCCTCGACAAGCGGTCTGTCCGAGGCGCTCCGCCTCATGTTCAGACCGGGAAAAGGGTCAATGGTTCAGCCCTTAACTTGCATTTAGCATACAATCGAAACCTCATTCCCGTGCGAAAGGCATGCCATGACACACAGAATAGAACACGATTCCTTCGGCGACATCGAAGTCCCCGCCAACGCGCTGTGGGGCGCGCAGACCCAGCGCTCGCTCGGCCACTTCGCCATCTCCAGCGAAACCATGCCGCCGGAACTGATCCTGGCGCTGGCCCAGGTCAAACGCGCCGCCGCGCTGGCCAACCGCGAATTGGGCAAACTGCCCGCGGACAAGGCCGACGCCGTCGTCGCCGCCGCCGACGAAGTCCTGGCCGGCAAACATCCGGACGCCTTCCCGCTGTCGGTATGGCAAACCGGCTCCGGCACTCAGAGCAATATGAATATGAACGAGGTGCTGGCCAACCGCGCGTCCGAACTGCTGGGCGGCGAGCGCGGCCCGGGCCGGCTCGTCCACCCCAACGACGACGTCAACCGCGGCCAGTCCTCCAACGACATCTACCCCACCGCCATGCACGTGGCCGCCGCGCGCGCGGTGCACGACAGGCTGCTGCCGGCGCTGGGCCGGCTGCGCGCCGCGCTGACGGACAAGGCGGCCGCCTTCGCCGACATCGTCAAGATAGGCCGCACCCATTTGCAGGACGCCACTCCGCTGACCCTGGGCCAGGAGCTGTCCGGCTGGGTGGACCAGCTGGAGCAAGCCGAACACGCCGTCCGCGCCGCGCTGCCCGGCCTCTACCAGTTGGCCGTGGGCGGCACCGCCGTCGGCACCGGCCTCAACACCCATCCGGAGTTCGGTCCGCGCGTGGCCACGGAGCTCAATCGCGCTTGCGGCCTGCCCTTCGCCAGCGCCGGCAACAAGTTCGCCGCGCTGGCCGGCCACGACGCGCTGGTTCACTCCCACGGCGCGCTCAAGCAACTGGCCACGGCGCTGATCAAGATCGCCAACGACATCCGCTGGCTGGCCTCCGGCCCGCGCAGCGGCCTGGGCGAATTGCTGATCCCGGAAAACGAGCCGGGCAGCTCCATCATGCCGGGCAAGGTCAACCCCACTCAGTGCGAGGCGATGACCATGTTGTGCTGCCAGGTGCTGGGCAACGACGTGGCGCTGTCCATCGGCGCCGCCTCCGGCAATTTCGAATTGAACGTGTTCAAGCCGCTGATTGTCCACAACTTCCTGCAAAGCGCGCGCCTGCTGTCAGACGGCATGGACAGCCTCAACCATCATTGCGTGCGCGGCATGCAGGCCAACCGCCCGCGCATCGAGCAATTGCTGGAGCAATCGCTGATGCTGGTCACCGCGCTCAACCCGCACATCGGCTACGACAAGGCCGCCGCCATCGCCAAGCTGGCCCACGCCAACGGCGGCACCCTCAAGCAGGCGGCGCTGGAGCTGGGCTATGTGACGGCGGAGCAGTTTGATCAGTGGGTGGATCCGAAGGCGATGATCTAAGCTCTTTTTCAGTGCGCTGAACCTGGCTTGGCGCACAGAAAACCGCGCATCCTGGCTGCCCCAGGCCTCTGCGACAGACCTCCGCGCGGGATCGCTACGCTCCACCCACCCTACCCATGGCAAACCGCCGCGCGTAGGGAGGGAGGAGCCATAAGCGATACCCGCCAGCATTCGCGGCTTTGCTCATACGGCGTTCAGTCGAACAAACCCAAGGTTCGCGGCAGCGGCTGAGGCGCCGGCTTGGGCGCGCCCTGGCGCGGCGCCAGCGGCGCGTCCTCGGCACGCATCTCCTCCGCCGGATACAGCCGCAGCAAGCGCTGCGCGTCCTCCGGCCTCCGCGCCGTCAGCCAGGCCTGGTAATCCTCCGGCCGCACAATCACCAGCGAACGCTTCTCGTCCTCCGGCTTGTGGGTGCGGCGCATCAGCGCGTGCGCCTCGGCGTTGACCGTCAATTGGGTGAAGGCGTGGCTGATCGAACCGTCCGGCTCCGACCAGGCCCGCCACAGCCCGGCCACCGCGAACGGAGCGTCGTCGGCCAGGCCGATGCGCCAGCGCACCGCGCGGCCGCTTTCATACGAGGGTTCGAAAAAGGCCCGCATCGGCACCAGGCAACGCTGACCGGCCCGCCACGGGTAGCGGAAGTTTTTCAGTTCGGCCACGGTTTCCGAACGCGCGTTGGTGGTGGACAGCCGCATGCCGTCCGGCTGATGACGCTTGGGCACCAGGCCGTAATTGCCCAGCCGCGGCTCCAGGCCCCGGCGGCCGGCCACGATGAAGGGCGCGGCGTAATCCTGCCAGGCCTCTTCTTGCCAAAGCAGTTCGCCGGCCTCCACGCCGAACAACGGCAGTTGATCCGGATGGGGACATAGATAATTGACGCACATCGGTCCAGTCTACCGGATATCGCGCCGACCGGCCCGCCTCAGCGGTTTGACAAGGCCGGCCCAAGCGGCCACCATAAGGCCACTATGCGCCGTTTCGCCCCCTTCTCCAGCCAAGATTGGATTGACGCCTTTTTTTGAGGCGGGTTGGCGCGCGGCCAGACGAAGCCCGGCAACCCGCCCCAACCGGCGGGTTTTTTCATATATGCCCCTCTCCCAAGGAGACTGTCATGCCAAGCAATGAACAATTCAAAGATACGGCCACTGAGGCGACACTGCACTTGGTTTGCGGCAAAATCGCGGCGGGCAAGTCCACGCTGACCCGCCGCCTGTCCGATCAGCCCCGCACCGTGCTGATCAGCGAAGACGACTGGCTGGCCAAGCTCTATCCCGGCGAGATCCGCACGCTGACCGACTATGTGCGCCGCTCGCAGTCGCTGAAAGACGCGCTGGCGCCCCATGTCTCCGCTCTGCTGCGGCAGGGCCTGTCCGTGGTGCTGGACATGCCGGCCAACACCCTGGACAGCCGTCGCTGGATGCGCGAGCTGATCGAGTCCAGCGGCGCCGCCCACCAGCTGCACCATCTGGACGTCAGCGACGAGGCCTGCAAGGCGCGCTTGCGCCAGCGCAACGCCAAGGGCTCCCACCCGTTCAGCGTCAGCGAAGCGGAGTTCGACCACATCACCCGCTACTTCGTGCCGCCCAGCCCGCAGGAAGGCTTCAACGTCGTGGCCCATCTCAGCGCCGAGGCTTGAAACGCGCCTGCCGTCCCTGCGAAAAACGCCGGCTTGCCGGCGTTTTTTCATGGCCGCGCAAGCGGCGGCGATCGCTCCTCCGCCCCAGGCATGGCCTGTCGGATATATAAATCAATAACCATATGACAGCTTACCAGCCGGATATATTTAGGCTTGAATAGCAAACATGAACACCACCGAAATCCGCCGCCACAAGCTGGGCCTGTTGATCGAACGCGATTTTGACGGAACCGTTTCCCGACTCGCGGAGCTGATCGATCGCCGCCCTCCGCAAATCTACCGCCTGTTCTCGGACGCTCCCAGCGGCCGCGGCATGGGAGAACACCTGGCCCGCCACATCGAAAACCGGCTGAACCTGCCCCGCTACTGGCTGGATCAGGAAGGCGACATCGACGCCCTGCCGCCGCTGCACGCGCGGGTGGCGGAGTTCGAGGCCGCGCTGTCGGAACGCGCCTTGCTGCAGTTGTTGATCGACGATCTGCATCGCGGCGTGCGCGGGCAGACTCTCAGCCGCAAAGCGCTGATCAGCCTGCGCGGCATGGTGGAAGCGCTGACTCAGGAGCCCCCTCAGCCGCAGCCGGCGGACGCTTGGGCGGGCGGCGCGGCGGAATGAGCCGGCGCGCGGCCATGGGCCGATACGCAACACTCCGCCGTAGATAACCTAGTGGTTATTGTTGCTTAATATCTTTATTGATAGGCTATGCTGATCGCCTTGTGAGGAATGGAGATTGGCATGACCTTCCCGCCGCTTCGCCCCCGGCTTACCGACTACGGCAGCTGCATCGCCGTGGAGAGCCTGCGCCTGCTCAAACCCCTGCCCGTGGTCAAGGCCGCGCTGCACACCCCCAAGGGCGTGCTGCCGCGCCGGGTCTGCGCGGTCAGCATCCAGCGCCGGAGATTGTGGGCGGACCGCCACACCGGCGCGCTTTACTGCGCGGAAACCGGCTACAGCCTGCGCCACACCAATCTGCGCCTCCAGGTGTGCCCGCAAGCGCTCAGCGTTTGAACGCCGCCATGCCCTTATCCACTCAAGCGGAACGCGCCGTCGCCGCCAGCGCCATGGACACGCTGCAATCGCTGGCCTCGCTGATGCGCGCGATCGAACGCCTGAACGAAACGGCTGACCCTCAAACGCGCGAGCACATCGCCCAACTCTGCCGGCTGGCGGCGGAGATGGCGCAGGACGCTCACAATGAGCTGGATCTGATCCGGGAGCGGGCGGCCCAGCCCGGCCGCGACGCCGCAACGCGCGCTTAGAACCTGTTTACGATCTGCTGCGCTTCGTGAAACTGGGCGCGGCGAGTAGCACTTCGAATTGCTCATTTCTCAGCGGTTTTCGCCTTGTCTCGCTTTTGCTCGCGAGATCGTAAACACGTTCTTAGAAGCGGCTTAGAAGCCGCTTAAACCCAGCCGCCCAGCATCAACACTCCGCACGCGGCGATGCCGCCGCCGGCGACGCGCCCCAGCCGCTCGCCCAAGGCAAGGCGCGTTTCCGTCCGTCCCAGCAGCAAGCCGGCCGCGTGCAGCAGGCCTGAGGCCAGCACGAAACCGGCGGCGTAAGCCAGGCCGGAGGCGTCGTGCGGCATTTCCTGGCCGTGGGCGACGCCGTGCAGCAAGGCGAAGCCGGCGATCGCCGCCAAGGCCAGGCCGCGCCGCGGCTGCAAGGCGAAGGCCAGCAGCAGGCCCAGCGCGATCACGCTGGCGGCGATGCCGCTTTCCAGCGCCGCCACGCTCACGCCCAGCCAGCCCAACACGCCGCCCGCGGCCAACATGACCATGAAGGTCAAGGGCCCTTGCCAGCGAGCCGCGCCGCCCAGCCGCCACGACCACAAACCCACCGCCAGCATGGCCAGCAAATGGTCCAACCCGCCAAGCGGGTGCGCGAGGCCGCTGGAAAAGCCGGCGACGGCGTGGCCGGGGTGAGCCTGGGCCAGTCCGCTGGCCAGCAATAGCGCCAGCGCGGCCGGCGTGAATTTACGCAGAAAGGTCATTTTCAGCTCCCGAGACGTCAAGTTGCAGCATGCCCTGGGTTTCGATGAAGGCGATGATGTCGTTCAGCCCCTGGCCAAGCTTGAGGTTGGAGAACACGAAGGGCCGTTCGCCACGCATGCGGCCGGCGTCGCGCGCCATCACCTCCAGCGAGGCCCCCACCAGCGGCGCCAGATCGATCTTGTTGATCACCAGCAGGTCCGACTTGCAGATGCCCGGCCCGCCCTTGCGCGGAATCTTGTCGCCGGCGGACACGTCGATCACGTACAGCGTCAGATCGGACAGCTCCGGGCTGAAGGTGGCGGCCAGATTGTCGCCGCCGCTTTCAATGAAGATCAGGTCCAGGCCTGGATGGCGCGCGTTCAGCCGCGCCACCGCCTCCAGATTGATGGACGCGTCTTCGCGGATGGCGGTGTGCGGGCAGCCTCCGGTCTCGACGCCGATGATGCGATCCGCCGCCAGCGCCTGGTGCTGGACCAGGAATTGCGCGTCTTCCTGGGTGTAGATGTCGTTGGTGACGGCGGCGACATTGTATTTGTCGCGCAGCGCCGCGCACAGCGCCCAGGTCAGATGGGTCTTGCCCGAGCCCACCGGCCCGCCTATGCCCACCCGCAACGGCCCGCGGCCCTGGGCGAGTCCTGTCGTGTTCATTGCTTTCTCCTTGAGATAGCGGCCGCCGGCTCAAGACCGGAACAGCCTGCTGTACTGGGTTTCATGCTTCATCGCCGCCCAGGCGAGGCCGGGGGCGAAATTGCTCAGTTGGTCCGCCGGCAGCCGCCGCGCCTCGGCGCCGGCGGCCGCCACCGCCGGCAACAAGGCCGACAACAATTGCTGGCCGGCCGTCTGCCCCATCGGCATCGCCTTGAGCAGAACCGTGACCTGATTCTCCAGCCAGCCCCATAGATACGCGTCCACCGCGCCGGCCTCGTCCACGCCCAAGGCGCGCGCCGCCTGCGCCCAAACCGCCGGCAGCGCCAGCTCCGCTTGTTCCAGCCCGGCCGGCCACGGCAAACCGGCGCATTCCGGCAACGCTTGCAGCAGGCGGCGCAGCGAATACCCCATCTGCACGGTCTCCTGCCTCAGTTCGCGGCTGTCGCGGCTGGCCAGCAATTGCTGATTGATCCGCGTCAGCGCCGGCTGCTCGTCGGCGGCCAGCGCGCGCCAGGCCTGGGCCAGCAGCGCGGCTTCGAAACGGGACAGCGGTCCTTGCAGCGCATCGCCCAGCCAGGCGGCGGCGCTGGCGGCGTCATGCACCAGGCCCAGCTCCAGCGCGCTCTCCAGCCCTTGCGAATAGCTATACGCGCCGATAGGCAGGCCGGGGCTGGCCAGCCGCATCAGTTGCAGCCGCGCCAGCGCGCTCATGCCGCGCCGTACTGATGCAGCCGCGGCGGATACTGGAAGGCCGCCTCCTTACCGTGGGAGTGATGGTGGCCGCCGCCGTAAGCGCCGGACTCCGGCTGGAACGGCGCGTCGATTTTCCGCACCTGCGCGCCCATCTGCTCCAGCATCCGCGCCAGCACCTCGTCGTCCAACAGCCGCAGCCAGCCCTCGCCCACTTGCAGATGCACATGGCGGTTGCCCAGGTGGTAGGCGGCGCGGGTCAGCGCGACGGCGTCGGCGCAACAGACATGCAACAAGGCCTCCGCCGCGGCCGCCACCCTCACCCGGCGGCCATCCTCGGCCTGCAACACCTCGCCGTCGGCCAGCGGCGGCCCCGGTTCCAGAAACAGGCCGCAGTCTTCGCCGGCGGCGCTGCGGGTGCGCAGCCGGCGCTTGCCGCGCAGTTCGTAACTCATCAGCAACTCATCGTCCCAGGCGCTCGCATCGTCGGCGCGGCGTGTCAGCAACAACATGGCATCCTCTCAAAACAAGAAATAGCGCTGCGCCAGCGGCAGGCGCTCGGCCGGTTCGCACCACAGCAATTCGCCGTCGGCGCGCACCTGGTAGTTTTGCGGGTCCACCTCGATATGCGGCAGGTAATCGTTGTGGATCAGATCGGCCTTGCTCAGCTGACGGCAGCCCCGCACCGCCACCAGCCGCTTGCGCAGGCCCAGTTCCGCGCCGACGCCGGCCTGCAGCGCCGCCTGCGACACGAAGGTGACGCTGCCGCGCGCCACCGCCGCGCCGCAGCTGCCGAACATCGGCCGGTAGTGCACCGGCTGCGGCGTCGGGATGCTGGCGTTGGGATCGCCCATCGCGGCAGCGGCGATGACGCCGCCCTTGAGGATCAGGCTGGGCTTGACCGCGAAGAAGGCCGGCCGCCACAGCACCAGATCGGCCAGCTTGCCGGCTTCGACGCTGCCCACCTCATGGGCGATGCCGTGGGTCAGGGCCGGATTGATGGTGTACTTGGCCAGGTAGCGCTTGACCCGGAAATTGCTGTGGCCGGGGCCGTCGCCCGGCAAGGGGCCGCGCTGGCGCCGCATCTTGTCCGCCGTCTGCCAGCAGCGCAGTATGGTTTCCCCCACCCGCCCCATCGCCTGGCTGTCCGAAGACATCATCGCGAAAGCGCCCAGATCGTGCAGGATGTCCTCGGCGGCGATGGTTTCGCGCCGGATGCGGCTTTCGGCGAAGGCCACGTCCTCGGCGATGCCCGGGTCCAGGTGATGGCAGACCATCAACATGTCCAGGTGCTCGTCTATGGTGTTGACCGTGAACGGCCGGGTGGGATTGGTGGAGCTGGGCAGCACATTGGCGTGGCCGCAGGCCTTGATGATGTCCGGCGCGTGGCCGCCGCCGGCGCCCTCGGTGTGATAGGTGTGGATGGCGCGGCCCTTGAACGCGGCCAGCGTGGCCTCGACGAAGCCGGATTCGTTCAGGGTGTCGGTGTGGATGGCCACTTGCACGTCCATCTCGTCCGCCACCGTCAGGCAGTTGTCTATCGCCGCCGGCGTGCTGCCCCAGTCTTCGTGCAGCTTGAGGCCGATGGCCCCGGCGCGCACTTGCTCGCGCAGCGGCTCCGGCAGGCTGGCGTTGCCCTTGCCGGTGAAGCCCAGATTCATCGGAAAGGCTTCTGCCGCTTCCAGCATCCGCGCCAGATGCCACGGCCCCGGCGTGCAGGTGGTGGCCTTGCTGCCGGTGGCCGGCCCGGTGCCGCCGCCTATCATCGTGGTGACGCCGGACATCAGGGCGTCTTCGATCTGCTGCGGGCAGATGAAGTGGATGTGGCTGTCGATGCCGCCGGCGGTGACGATCATGCCTTCGGCGGCGATGATTTCGGTGGCGGCGCCAATGGCGATGTCGACGCCGGGCTGGATGTCCGGATTGCCGGCCTTGCCGATGGCGGCGATGCGGCCGTCCTTGAGGCCGATGTCGGCCTTGACGATGCCCCAGTGGTCCAGGATCAGCGCATTGGTCAACACCGTGTCGGCCACTTCCGCCGCCAGGCCCTGGCCCTGGCCCATGCCGTCGCGTATCACCTTGCCGCCGCCAAACTTCACCTCCTCGCCGTACACGGTGTAATCGCGCTCCACTTCCACCCACAATTCGGTGTCGGCCAAGCGCACCCGGTCGCCGACGGTGGGGCCGAACATCTCGGCGTACGCCTGTCTGCTGATTTTCATAAAGCCCCCATCACCTTGCCCTGAAAGCCGTACACCCGGCGCCGGCCGGCCAGCGCCACCAGCTCCACGCTGCGGACCTGCCCGGGCTCGAAGCGCACCGCGGTGCCCGCGGCGATGTTCAGCCGGCAGCCGCGGGCGGCCTCGCGGTCAAACCGCAAGGCGTCGTTGGTTTCGGCGAAGTGATAATGCGAGCCCACCTGGATCGGCCTGTCGCCGATATTGGCCACCGTCAGCGTCAGGGTGCGGCGGCCGGCGTTGAGCTCGATCTCGCCCTCGGCGGCCTGGATCTGTCCGGGAATCATCGCGGCCTCCTCATACAATGGGCTGGTGGACGGTGACCAGCTTGGTGCCGTCCGGAAAAGTGGCTTCCACCTGGATGTCGGCGATCATCTCGGCCACGCCGTCCATCACGTCCTCGCGGCCCAGCAAGGTGGCGCCGTAATGCATCAGCTCCGCCACGCTGCGCCCATCGCGCGCGCCCTCCATGACGGCGGCGCTGATATAGGCCACCGCCTCCGGATAATTCAGCTTCAGGCCGCGCGCGCGGCGGCGTTCCGCCAGCAGGCCGGCGGTGAAGATCAAGAGCTTGTCTTTTTCTCTGGGCGTCAATTCCATCGTGAAGTCCCATTTCTCATTAGAAGGGTCAAGTCGCCCAGATGCGCGGCTCCTGCGCCGCGCGGCCGTGGGTGAACGGGTAAAGCAAGCGCCGCGCCCGCCGCAGCCAATGATGGGCGGCTTCGGCGCTGTCGCCGATGAAGCGCGCCAGCCAGACGTCCGGCAGTTGGCTGGCGGCGGCGCGGCCCGCCAGCGGCAGCGTCAATACCGCCTGATGCAAGGCCTCCGGCAGCGCCGGCCCGGCCCACAACAGCAGGCCGACCGCGGTCTGGCCGCCCATTCCGACCGCCGCGTCCAGCATGCGGTCGCCGCCGGCCAAGGCGGCGCGCTCGCACCAGATCAAGCGACCGTCGCGTTCTATGTCCAGGCTTTGACGCCAAAGCCCGCGGTCGAAGCGCTCGCCGCAGGCCGGCCGCCCCAGACAGAGCACGTCGCCGTACAGCAGCGCGGCGTCGCCCAGCAGCTGGACGCGGCCTTGCAAGCTCACCTCGGCGCCGGCGAACAGAATGGTTTCCAGCGGCAGCCATTCCAACCGCGCGCCGGCGGCCAAAGACAGCTCCAGCCGCTGGCTGGCCGGGCGGCCGAAGCCGTCGTACCACTTGGCGGCGCCGGGGCTGGTCAGCAACGCGTCCGCGCCCTCTTCCAAAGTCACCATCAGGCTCAGGCTGTCGCCGCCGGCCATGCCCCCCGGCGGATGCACGATGATGTGCTGGCACTGGCCGGCGTCGTCGGTGAAGTGGCGCTGCACCCGCAAGGGGCCGCAATGCCGCCGCCGCACCGGAATGGTGCGTCCGTCGCGGCGCCGGTAGCTCAGCTCCAGTTCGGCGGCCCAGGGCGGCGGCAGGCCGACGGCGGCGGCATCGCGTCGCATCGCTCAGATTGCCAGCAGCCCGCGCACGCCGTCCGCCCGCATGGCCTCGCCCAGGCCGCTTTGCACCACTTCGCCGCGCGCCATCACCAGGTAGCGGTCCGCCAGCGCCTCGGCGAAGTCGTAATACTGTTCCACCAGCAGGATGGTCATCTCGCCCCCGGCCGCCAATTGGCGGATCGCCGCGCCGATCTGCTTGATGACGGAGGGCTGGATGCCTTCGGTCGGCTCGTCCAGCATCAGCAGCGACGGCCGCCCAGCCAAGGCGCGGCCAATCGCCAATTGCTGCTGCTGGCCGCCGGACAGGTCGCCGCCGCGGCGGCCGCGCATCTCGTACAGCACCGGGAACATCTCGAACACGCTGTCCGGCAAGCGGCGGCCGGCCGCGCCGGAGAAGCGCGCCAGCCCCAGGCGCAGGTTTTCCTCCACCGTCAGCCGCGGAAAGATTTCGCGCCCCTGCGGCACATAGGCGATGCCGCGCGCCGCGCGCTGATGCGGGGCCAGCGCGGCAATGTCCTCGCCGCGCCAGCGCATGCGCCCGCCGCGTACCGGCAATTGCCCGCTCAGGCATTTGAGCAGCGTGCTCTTGCCCGCGCCGTTGCGCCCCAGCAGGCAGGTGATCCGCCCCGTCTCGGCGCGCAGGCTGATCCCGCGCAGGATGCGGCTGCCGCCGTAATACTGTTCCAGTCCGTCGATTTCCAGCATGTCAGCGCCCCAGATACACTTCGATCACCCGCTCGTCCGCCTGCACCTGCCGCAGCGTCCCCTCCGCCAGCACCGCGCCTTCGGCCAGCACCGTCACCCGGCCGCCCAGGCTGGCGACGAAATCCATATCGTGTTCCACCACCATCAGGGAGTGCTCGCCCTTCAGGCTCAGCAGCAGCTCCGCGGTCTGTTCGGTTTCGGCGTCGCTCATGCCTGCCACCGGCTCGTCCAGCAAGAGCAGCTTGGGTTGCTGAGCAAGCAGCATGCCAATCTCCAGCCATTGCTTTTGGCCGTGCGACAGCAGGCCGGCCAGCCGGCCGCGCTGCTCCTGCAGCCGCACCCGTTCCAGCAGTTCGTCGACGCGGCGGCGCTGAGCCGCGCCCAGGCGCGCGCGCAGGCTGGCGCGCACCGAGCGGTCTCCGGCCAGCGCCAGCTCCAGGTTGTCCGCCACCGTCATCGCCTCGAACACCGTGGGCTTCTGGAATTTGCGCCCTATGCCCAGTTGGGCGATCTCGGCCTCGTCGTATCTGCGCAGGTCCAGGGTCTGGCCGAAGAACACGCTGCCGGCGTCCGGCCGGGTCTTGCCGGTGATCACATCCATCATCGTGGTCTTGCCGGCGCCGTTGGGGCCGATCACCACGCGCAATTCGCCGACGGCGATCGACAGCGTCAAACGGTTCAGCGCGCGGTAACCGTCGAAATCAACCATGACATCGTCAAGATATAATATCTGTCCGTGCCGAATGTCCAGCCCCGGCGTCAATGGTCGGGACAAGCCCACCGCCTCGCCCTCCCACTGTCCGCGCGGAACGGGATTTTCGCTTGTTGTATTCATGTAGCATATCCGGGAAATCAATAAACGCGCGGCCGCCTCAAGCGCCGCGGCCTCGCGCCAGCCAGCCCATCAAGCCGCGCGGCAGCAACAGGGTGCCGGCGATGAACAGCCCGCCCAGGAAGAACAGCCAGTACTCCGGAAAGGCCACGGTGAACCAGCTCTTGGCGGCATTGACCAAGACGGCGCCCAGCACCGGTCCGATCAAGGTGCCGCGGCCGCCCACCGCCACCCAGACGGCGGCCTCGATCGAATTGCCCGGCGACATCTCGCCCGGATTGATGATGCCGGCCTGCGGCACGTACAAGGCCCCGGCCAGGCCGCAGAGCATGGCGGACAACACCCATACCGCCAGCTTGTAGTCTTGCGGCCGGTAGCCGCAGAACATCAGCCGCGACTCGGCGTCGCGCACCCCGGTGAGCACGCGGCCGAACTTGCCGCGCGTCAGCCGGAACGCCCCCAGCAAAGCCAGCGACAGCAAGAGCGCGCTGAGGACGAACAGCCAGGCGCGGGTGGCCGGCTCGGCGATGCCGAAGCCCAGGATGCGCTTGAAGCCGGTAAAGCCGTTATTGCCGCCAAAGCCGGTTTCGTTGCGGAAGAACAGCAGCATCGCCGCATAGGTCAGCGCCTGGGTGATGATGGAAAAATACACGCCGCGGATGCGGGAACGGAAAGCCAGCCAGCCAAAGCCCAGCGCCAACAATCCAGGCGCGCCCACCGCCAGGCACAGGGCCCAGGCCAGGTGTTCGCTGCCCTGCCAGAACCACGGCAGCGTCCGCCAGTCCAGCGACACCATGAAATCCGGCAGCGCGCTCTGGTAGACGCCGTCGCCGCCGATCTGACGCATCAGATACATGCCCATGCCGTAGCCGCCCAGCGCGAAGAACAGGCCGTGGCCCAGGCTGAGCAAGCCGGCATAGCCCCAGACCAGGTCCAAGGCCAAGGCCAGCACCGCGTAGCACAGAATCTTGCCCGCCAGGGTCAGAACATAGGCCGACACCCGCCAGCCGCTGTCCGCCGGCGCGAACACATGCAACAAGGGCAAGGCCAGCAGACCGAGCCAGACCAGCACCAGCGCCGCCGCGCCCCAGCGCCGTCGGCCCAGGCCGGACAAGAGCCGCAAAGAGTAAGGAAGATGCATGGCGGCTCCTAATCCACGGCCCGGCCCTTGAGGGCGAACAGGCCTTGCGGACGTTTTTGGATGAACAGAATGATGCCGGCCAGGATCAGAATCTTGCCCAGCACCGCGCCCAGCGCCGGCTCCAACAGCTTGTTGGCCACGCCCAGGCCCAAGGCGCCCCATGCCGCGCCGGCCAGCTGGCCCACGCCGCCCAGCACCACCACCATGAAGCTGTCGACGATATAGCCCTGGCCCAGGTCCGGGCCGACATTGCCGATCTGGCTCAGCGCCACCCCGCCCAGGCCGGCGATGCCGCTGCCCAGGCCGAAGGCCAACATATCCACCCGCCCGGTGGCCACGCCCAGGCTGCCCGCCATGCGCCGGTTCTGAGTCACCGCGCGCACGAACAGGCCCAGCCGGCTGCGGTTCAGCGCCAGCCAGACCAGGCCCAGCGTCAGCGCGGAGAACAGAATGACGGCGATGCGGTTGTAGGGCAGCGTCAGCGCCGGGCTCAAGGCCCAGCCGCCGTTCAGCCAGCCGGGGTTGGCCACCGCCACGTTTTGCGCGCCGAACAAGGTCCGCACCAGCTGCATCAACACCAGGCTGATGCCCCAGGTGGCCAGCAGCGTTTCCAGCGGGCGGCCGTAGAGGTGGCGGATCACCAGCCGTTCCAGCGCCATGCCCACGGCGGCGGTCAGCAGGAAGGCCGCCGGCAGGGCCAGCGCCAGATAGGCGTCGGCGGCGGCCGGCCAGCGGCTGTGGAACAGGCTTTGCGCCGCGTAGGCGACATAGGCCCCCAGCATCAGCATCTCGCCGTGCGCCATATTGATCACCCCCAGCAGGCCGTAGGTGATGGCCAGGCCCAGCGCCGCCAGCAGCAGCACCGAACCCAGGCTGAGGCCGGCGAAGGCCGCGCCCAGCAGATTGTCTATCCGCACGCTGGCGCGGATGGCCGCTTGCGCCCTCATCGCGGCGGCGCGCACTTCGGCATCGTTTTCCGCGGCGGCGTCGGTCAAGGGCGCCAGCAGGGCCAAGGCCGCCGGATCGCCGCTGTCCGCCAGCGCCATGGCGGCGGCCCGCCGCTGCGCCGGGTCCGGACTGCTCAGCGACAGGCGGGCGCCGGCCCGTTCCAGCACGCGCCGCAGCTCGGCGTCGCCCTCCCGCGCCAAACGTTCCCTCAGCAAGGGCAGCAGCGCCGGGTTCCCGCTGTCGCCCAGCGCGCGGACCGCGGCCAGCCGCCGCCCGGGATCGGCCGCGGCCAGTTCGTCGACCGCGTGAAACACCGCCAGGGCGCCGCGCAGCCGGTTGTTCAACGGCAGCGGTTCCAGGCTGGCGGCGTCGCCCGCCGCCGGCTGGCCGGACACCGCGTCGCCAAGCGCGCCGTCCGGCCGCTGCCACAGCACGCGCATACCGTCGGCGGACTGCAATAGCCGGCCCTGCTCCAAGGCGGCCACCGCCGCGCGGCGCTCGGCGTCCGGGCGCGGCGCCCAGCTTTCAATCAAGCCGGCGCGTTCGGCCGGATCGGCGCCGGCCAGCTCGGCCAAGGGGCCGGCGCCGGCCGCGGCGCACCACAGCGCCAGCGCCCAAGGCAGGGCTTTACTCCAGGACATGGCGGGCTCCTTTCCGGCTCACTTGCTTTTCACCGGGGTGTCCGGCCGCTTGTCGTTGCCGGGCAGATACGGGCTCCACGGCTGGGCGCGCACCACGCTCCGGCTCTTCCACACCACCGAGAACTGCCCGTTGGGCTGAATCTCGCCAATCATCACCGGCTTGCGCAAATGATGGTTGCGGGCGTCCATTTCCAGCGTGAAGCCGGACGGCGCGTCCATCCGCAGCCCGGTCAGGGCCTTGCTCACCGCGGCCGTATCGGTGCCGCCGGCCTTGCGCACAGCCTGCGCCCACAGCCGGACCCCGACATAGGTCGCCTCCATCGGATCGTTGGTCACCAGCTTGTCCGCCCCGGCAACGCCCTTCTTGCGCGCCCAGGCGCGGTAGTCCGCCACCCACTTGGCGTTGACCGGATTTCTCACGCTCATGAAGTAATTCCAGGCCGCCAGATGGCCGGCCAGCGGTTTGGCGTCGATGCCCTTCAGCTCCTCCTCGCCCACCGAGAACGCCAGCACCGGCACCTCGGCCGCCTTCAGGCCCTGATTGCCCAGCTCCTTGTAGAACGGCACATTGGAGTCGCCGTTGATGGTGGACACCACCGCGGTCTTGCCGCCGGCGGCGAACTTCTTGATATTGGCGACAATGGTCTGGTAATCGTTATGGCCGAAGGGGGTGTAGGCCTCCTGGATGTCCGCGTCCTTGACCCCCTTGGTTTTGAGAAAGGCGCGCAGAATCTTGTTGGTGGTGCGCGGATAGACGTAATCCGTGCCCAGCAGGAAGAAGCGCCGCGCGCCGCCGCCCTCCTTGCTCATCAGGTACTCCACCGCCGGGATCGCCTGCTGATTGGGCGCGGCGCCGGTGTAGAACACATTGGGCGACATTTCCTCGCCCTCGTACTGCACCGGGTAGAACAGCAGGCCGTTCAGTTCCTCGAACACTGGCAACACCGATTTGCGCGACACCGAAGTCCAACAGCCGAAGGTCGCCGCCACCTTGTCGCGGCTCAGCAATTGGCGCGCTTTCTCCGCGAACAGCGGCCAGTTGGACGCCGGGTCCACCACCACCGGCTCCAGCTTCTTGCCCAAGACCCCGCCTTCGGCGTTGATCTGGTCGATGGCGAACAGCGCCATATTCTTGAGCGAGGTTTCGGAAATGGCCATGGTGCCGGACAGGGAGTGCAGCACCCCCACCTTGATGGTGTCGGCGGCGAGAGCCGGCGCGGCGCCGAAGCCGCTCAGCGCCAGGCTCAGCGCAAGGGAAGACAAGACATGAGGGCGAATCAACATGGGAAGCTCCTGGGGCGATCCTGAAGCGCCGGGAGGCCGTCCGGCCGGCCCGGCGAGGAATTGTTGCACTGCAGGATCAGACTAAGCCCCGGCCCGCCCGGCCGGAATACGTTACATGACGTATGCCCCGTCACCCGCCGCCGGCGCTGC
Organism: Chromobacterium sp. HL1; assembly: GCF_057418835.1. NCBI lineage: Bacteria > Pseudomonadati > Pseudomonadota > Betaproteobacteria > Neisseriales > Chromobacteriaceae > Chromobacterium > Chromobacterium sp. HL1. Next base: position 2,045,254 of record NZ_CP162399.1, on the reverse strand, counting down.
GCAAGGCCAGCGCCGCGGCCGAGGTGCGGGTTTCCACCCCCAGGCGGGCGAACACATGCTCCAGATGCTTGTTGACGGTGCGCGGACTCATGCCGAGGATGTCGCCGATATCGCGGTTGGTCTTGCCCAGGCTCAGCCAATGCAGCACCTCGGCCTGGCGCGGAGTCAGCCCCAGCGCCCGCATCAGGCGCTGCGGCGCCGCGCCGTCTCCCGCCTCGCTCAAGGCCAGCAGGCACTCATCCCCGGCCAGCCGCCGCGCCAGCAAGGCCGCGCCGCCGCCTTCCGCCAAGGTCAGGCTGGCCCCCGCCGCGGCCTGGGCCAGCCAGGGCCGCCAACGCGCCGCCAGCGCCGCCTCGGACCAGCCGTGGGCTTGCAGCAGGCCGCGCGCGCGCTCAGTCAGCCACAGCGGCCGGCCGCTGCCCGGGTCCGCCGCCAGCAAGGCCTGGCCCGACGCCTCCAGCGCCTGCCGCGCCCGGCACAGCTGGCGCGCGCTGCCGATATGGGCGGCCAGCCGCGCCAGCACCTCCGCCGGCCGCAGCGGCTTGATCACGTAATCCGCGCCGCCGGCGGCAAACGCCGCCAGCACGTGCTCGCTGTCGCTGAGCCCGGTCATGAACACGATGGGAATCGCCTGCGTTTCCGCCCCCGCCTTCAAGCACCGCGCCGTCTCGAAACCGTCCATGCCCGGCATCAACGCGTCCAGCAGAATGATGTCCGGCCGGCACTCGGCGGCGCGGCCCAAGGCCGCCGCGCCGTCCGTGGCCAGCAAGACCCGGTAGCCGGCCAGGTCCAGCGCATCGTGCAGCAAGGCCAGGTTTTCCGGCTGATCGTCCACGATCAGCGCCGTCGCCCGCTCCGGCCGCGGCGCGCTCACGCCGGCGCTCCCGGCAGCCATCGCAGCAACTCGTCCAGCCGGCAGCCGTCCAGCAGGCTCCGCGCCCGCGCCAGAAACGGTCCGTAAGCCGGGTCCGCCCCCAGCGCGCCCACCTCCAAGCGCAGCAGGGCGGCGCGCGCGCCGCGCAGATAGCCGCGCCGCAAAGCCTGCCGCAACTCGTCCAGCGCCTCCTCCGGCGGCCAGCGCAGCGCCGGCTCCTCGCCGCTCAGCCACTCCAGCTGCAAGCGTCGGCCTATCCAGTCCAGCAGCTGCTCGACGCGGATGGGCTTGACGAAGAAATCCTCGGCGCGGATGCCCGCATCGTTGTCCTGCCCCCGTTCGAAGGCGTTGGCGGAAATCACCGCCAGCGCCGGCGCGTCGCCGTGCCGGCGACGGATGCGCCGCAGGGTTTCCCAGCCGTCCAGGCCCGGCATCGCCAGATCCATGCACACCAGATCCGGCAGCATCCCGGCCTGCTCCAGCCGATCCAGACAAGCCTGGCCGCCGGCCGCCTGCTCCACCTCGAAACCCAAAGGCCGCAAGGCGCTGGCCAGCATCTCCCGGTCCTGCTCATGGTTGTCCACCAACAACACCCGCCGCCGCCGACCCTGGTAGCCGACGCGCGCCGACAAGGGCGGCGCCGGCGCGGCGCCCAGCCGCGGCAGGAACAGGCGCAGCGTGAACACGCAGCCCCCGCCCGGCCGGCTGTCCAGCCTCAGCTCCCCGCCCATCAGCGAGGTCAGCATGCCCGCAATGGTCAGACCCAGCCCGCTGCCGCTCTGGCCGGCGGCCCCGCCGCCGCGCTCAAACGGCTCGAACACGCGCTCGGCCTCCTCCGGCGCGATGCCGGGTCCGGTGTCGGCAATTTCAAAACACGCCACCTCGCCCTGATAACGCAGGCCCAGGCTGACCTCGCCATGCGCGGTGAACTTGACCGCGTTGCCCAGCAAATTGATCAGAATCTGCCGCAGCCGCCGTTCGTCGGCGCGCACTAGCGCCGGCCACTCGCCTTGCGGCAGGAAGCGGAAGCCTAGGCCCTTGTCCCGCGCCTGCAGCTGGAACATCGCCGTCAATTGACCGATCAGCGCGGCGAAGTCCAGCGGCCGCGGCTCCAGGCTGAGCCGGCCGCTTTCTATCCGCGCCAGATCCAGCGTGCCCTCGATCACCGACAGCAGGTGATCCCCGCTGCGGCGGATCACCGCCAGCGCCGGCCGTTTCGACGGCGGAATCTCCGGGTCCCCGTCCAGGATCTGCGCATAGCCCAGCATGCTGTTCAGCGGCGTGCGCAGCTCATGGCTGAGCGTGCTCACGTAGCGGCTCTTGGCCTGATTGGCCTGCTCCGCGTCGCGGCGCGCCTTTTGCAGCAAGGCGTCGGTGCGGCGGTGGGAAGCGATCTCGCGCAATAAGCGCTGGGTCTGCCGCTTGGATTCCTGCCGCGCCACCTGCCGGCTCTGCCGCAACAAGACCAGCCACCAGGCCAGCACGCTGCAGCCCAGCAGCAGGCCCGCGCCCAATTGCGGCAGCCGCGCCGCCAGCCCCTCCAAGGCCGGGCGGCTCCGCGCCCAAAAGGACAAGCCGGCCATAAGCAGGCCCAGCCCCGCCAGCATGGGCGTCATCAGCAGCAGATAATCGGCCAGGCCGCGTTGCAGATACGGCCGGCAGCCCCGCGGCAGCAGCCGGCTCAGCCAGGCGCGCCACTGCTTGTCCAGCCGCGCCTTGGGCTTGCAGCGGTCCTCGCAACGCGCGTCCAGCGTGCAGCACAAGGAACAGATCCAACCGCGATACGCCGGGCAACCGACCATGTCCGGCGGCTCGTACAGGCGGCGGCACAATGCGCAGCGCTGCGGCGGAGCCGGCGGCGACGCCGGCTGTCGCGCCAGGTAATAACGGCCGCCGCTGAGCCAGGCCAGCGCCGGCGTGGCCAGCAAGGCAGTCAACAAGGACAGGAAGGGGGCCAGCGGCTGCATCTGCTCGCCCAGCGCCCCCAGATGCGCCGACACCGAAACCGCCGAGGCCAGGACCAGCGAACCCAGCCCCACCGGGTTGACGTCGTAAAGATAGCCGCGGCGGAACTCAATGCCCGGCGGGCTCAGCCCCAGCGGCTTGTTGATGGCCAAATCCGCCGCCACGGTCACCATCCAGGCGATGGCCAGATTGGCGAACAGCGCCAGCACGTGCGCCAGCGCCTGGAAAATCTCCAGCTCCATCAGCAAGAGCGCGATCAAGAGATTGAAAGCCACCCACACCACCCGCCCCGGATGGCTATGGGTCAGCCGCGCGAAGAAATTGGACCAGGCCAGCGAACCGGCGTAGGCATTGGTGACATTGATCTTCAGCTGCGACAGCAGCACGAACAGCACCGTCGCCGCCAGCGCCAGCCGGCCGTCGCCCCAGATCCGGGCGTAGCCGAACCAATACAGGCGCGCCGGATCCGGCGCCGGCCCGCCGGCCTGACCATGGTCCAGAACCAGCCAGGCCAGCAGCGCGCCGCCCAGCATCTTCAGCATGCCGGGCAATATCCAGCCCGGGCCGCCGGCCAGGCAGGCCAGCCACCAGCGGCGGCGCTGGCCGGCGGCGGGCGGCGGCATGAAGCGCAGATAGTCCGCCTGCTCCCCCATCTGCGCGATCAAGGCGACGCCGATGCCGAAAGCCGCACCAAAACGACGCAGATCGAAGCCGCCCGCACCGCCTTCCGCCCCGGCGTAGTGCCAAAAGCCGCTCAAGGCCTCCGGCTGGCGCGCCAGCACGAAACCATAGGGCAGCAACAGCAAGCCCAGCCACAGCGGCTGGGTCCAGACTTGCAGCCGGCTGATGGCGGTGACGCCGTGGGCCACCAGCGGCAGCACCGCCACGGTGCACAGCACATAGCCCCAGGCCGGCGGCAGGCCAAAGCCCAACTCCAGCGCATAGGCCATGATGGCCGCTTCCAGCGCGAAGAAAATAAAGGTGAAGGCCGCGTACAGCAAAGAGGTGACGGCGGAACCCAGATAGCCGAAGCCGGCGCCGCGGGTCAGCAGATCCATGTCCACGCCGTAGCGGGCGGCGTAGACGCTGATAGGCAGGCCGGCCAGCAGAATCACCAGCCCCACCGCCAGAATGGCCCAGGCCGCATTGACGAAGCCGCCCGCCGTCAGCATCGCCGCGCCCACCGCCTCCAACACCAGAAAAGCGGCGGCGCCGCCCAGCGCGGTGTGCGCCACCCGCCACGGCGACCAGCGCCGGAAGCTCTGCGGGGTATAGCGCAAGGCATAGTCTTCCAGCGACTCGCGCGCCACCCAACTGTTGTAATCGCGGCGAACTTTCACCGCGTAAAGCGGCGCGGGATGGGAAGCGGACATGGCGGCGGCCTTGAGGCGATGCTAACAACTGCTTTAATGCAAAAAGCCTGCCAAGCGCCGCCGCGCGCGGCAAAAGGCCGCCGCTTCCCATCGCCGCCCTGCGCGCCGTTTTATACGAGACGAATGGCGAATGTACTGATTCAGCGGCAAATTTTGCGCCGCTGCCTGCAAACAAGCTATTCACACAACATTAAGCAAGCGCTAATATTGATTGGCAACCACCACCCAGGCCGGCTCCGCCGGCCCGCCACATTAAGGAATTCCCGATGGATACCCTGCTGTTTCTGCTATTGGCCGCCTCATTGCTGGCCTTGATCCTGCGCAAGCGCCAATGGGCCTACGCCTGCTGGGGCCTGGCCTTCGCGCTCACGCTGTACTGGTTCAAGTTCCACGCCACCAGCAGTCTGCCCATTTCGCTGTGAGGAACCCGACATGACGCACAACCTCACCGACAAGTTGAACCAACTGGGCCTGCTGCTGATCAACCTGATGCTGCTGGTCGCCTTCTACTTCCAGTTCGCCCAGCATGAGCTGCCCTGCCCGCTCTGCCTGCTGCAACGCGTGGCCTTGTGCGCCATCGCGGTGGCGCTGGCCGCCAATGTGCTGCTGGGCGACAAGCCCGGCCATTACGGCATGATGCTGCTGGCCGCCGCCGCCGGCTTCGCCGTGGCCGGCCGTCAAGTGCTGCTGCACATCGCCCCCGGCGACGCCGGCTTCGGCCCGCCCATCCTGGGCCTGCATTTCTACACCTGGGCCGCGATCGCCTTTTTCGCCGTCTTCATCGGCTGCGGCCTGCTGCTGATGCAGTGCCAGCGCGAACACAGCTTCGACCGTCAGCCCCCGGCGCAGCTGGGCCGGCTGGCCAAGGCCGGCGTCGCCCTGACCATGGCCCTGCTGCTGGGCAACGCCCTGTCCGTATTCCTGGAATGCGGGCTGGCGGCTTGCGGAGAAAGCCCGATCAGCTATCTGCTGCTCAATTAAGCCCGCGCCGCGCCGCCGCTAGATCGACCAATCCTCGTCCGGCGCGGCGGCGCGCGCCGCCGGCGCTTCCGGCCGCAGCACCAGCCACAGCGCCAGCGCGATCAAGGCGCCGCCCAGCGCCTGGGACAGCGTCGCCGTCTCTCCCAGCGCCAGCCAGCTCCAGAAAATGCCGAAGGGCGGAATCAGAAACGTCACCGTCAGCGCCTTCAGCGGGCCGACGTCGGCGATCAGTCGGAAGTACAAGACATAGGCCAGCGACGTGCACAGCAGGCCCAAGGCCAGCATCGCCAGCCACACCTCCGCCCCCGCCTCCGGCCACCCCAGCGGCTGCGCGCTCGCCTGCCAGGCCATCAAGGGCAATAGCAGCAAGACCGCGCCCAACTGGCTGCCCAGAGCCACCACGCGGCTGTCCAGCCCGCCGCGGTCCGCAATCCAGCGCTTGGTCAGAAAACCGGCCAGGCCGTAACAGGCGGTGGCCGCCAGGCAAGCCGCCACGCCCCACAAAGCCGCCGTTCCCGTCGCCAGCGGGCCCGTCTGCGTCAGCACCGCCACGCCGGCCAGGCCGATCAGCACGCCGGCCAGCTTGTTGGCGCTAATGCGCTCCCCAAACGCCGCCGCGCCGATCAACACCCCCATCAGCGGCGTGCTGGCGTTCAGGATCGCGCTATAGCCGGCCGGCAACACCCGGGCCGCCAGCGCGAACAAGAGAAAGGGCAAGCCGGAATTGATCACCCCCAGCAGCAAGGTGGCGGCCAGCTTGCCCTTGAAGGACAGCCCCACCCGCAACAAGGCGATCAGCCCCAGCAGGCCCGCCGCCCCCAGCGCCACCCGGCCAAACGCCGTCGGCAACGCGCCCAGCGCCGGCGCGGCGATGCGCATGAACAAAAAGCTGCCGCCCCACAAGGCCGCCAACAACAGCAAACGACCCAAGCTCGCCATTCCCATGATGCCTCTCCCTTCGCCTTGTATTTAACTTTGCTAAACCAGATACTGAAATCATCAACCGCATAGATGCCGCAAACAAACGATTTTTCCTGCCTGACGATTTAGAAAATCTAAACTCATATGCCCAAACCGCCGCTGGAATCCCTGCGCTTCTTCGAAGCCGCCGCGCGCCGGCTCAGCGTCAAGCTGGCCGCCGAAGAACTGCACGTCACCCCCGGCGCGGTCTCCCAGCAACTGCGCAAGCTGGAAGACTGCCTGGGCCAGCCGCTGTTCGAGCGCCGCGCGCGCGGCCTGACGCTCAACGCCGCCGGCCGCGACTACCTGGCCGCCTGCCGGCAAGCGCTGGACCTGATAGACCACGCCACCGCGCGGCTGACCGGCGCCCGCCGCGTAATCCTGCTCAGCTGCACCCCCTCGTTTGGCGCGCAATGGCTGCTGCCCCGGCTGCAGGGCTTCATGCGCGAGCACCCGCGGATCGACGTCCACGTCAGCACCGGCAACCGCGTGGTCGACCTCGCCGCCGAAAACATCCACTTCGCCGTGCGCCACGGCCTGGGCGATTACCCCGGCCTCAGCGCCTGCAAGCTGCTGGACGACGAACTGACGCCGGTATGCGCGCCCGCGCTGCCGGCGCGGCTGGACGCCCTCGGCGGCGAGCGGCTGCTGCACGACGAACACCGCGGCGACTGGCGGCTGTGGAGCCGCGCCGCCGGCCTGGAACTGGACTGCGAACAAGGCGTGGTCTGCGTGGACTCCAACGCCGCCATAGAGGCCGCGCTGGCCGGCCGCGGCTACGCGCTGGCGCGGCGCTCCTTGCTGCAAGCCGAACTGGCCGCCGGCCGGCTGCGGGAACTGCCGGCGCCGCCGCTGCGTAGCGCCCTCGCTTATTACCTGATACACCGTCCGGACCTCATGCGCGACCCGGAAATGGGCGTCTTCAAACAATGGCTGCTGGAACAAGCCGCGGCGACCCAAAACAAAAGCCCGCCGGGCGGCGGGCTTGTTGCGCAACAGCGTCTTGGCTAAGGGCTTACAGACGCACGTTCTCGATGCGGGTCACATGCGGCGGCTTGCCGCCCAGCGGCTGGTAGATGTACACCGCCACCAGATGCGGCTGCGCGCCGGGGTACACCACCTCCGCGCTGGCCAGGAAAATATAGTTCTCTCCGGCCACCACTTGCGTGGACACCGCCAGCGGCACGTATTTCACGCCCAGCAAACCTTCCGTGGCCTGATGGAAAACCTTGCGGTCTTTTTCATCCACCGGCTGGAAACCGGACCAACCACCCAGCAATTGTTCAGACATGATCATGCTCCCGTAATGAATTATCCAACACTGGAAACAACACGGAGCCCGCTTCGCTTGCCCCGCCCAATGCCGGTATAGCAAGGGCTCCCGCGCCAGAGCAAGGCTTTAGTTATTACTACGCAATTCATATTTCAAACAAAATTCCCATTTATCATTTTCATATCGCCAAACAGACTTTGGCCAGCCGCTCGGCGTCGCCGGCCAAGCCGCGCACGCATGAAAAAAGCCCCGCGTAGGGGCTGGATTCATCATGGGCATCGCGTCAGCATACGGACAGACGCGCAGCGTAAAGCGGCTCTCAGAACGTGTTTACGATCTCGCGAGCTAAGGCGAGACAAGGCGAAAACCGCTGAGAAAGCCGAATGTACACACGGCATATGAGCATTTCGAAGCGCTACTCGCCGTGCCACGCCTCACGACGCGCAGCAGATCGTAAACAGGTTCTCAGAAATTCAAAGCCCAATCCGGTTGCAAGGCCTTGATCAAGCCCGGCGGCAGACGCTCGCCCTCCACCAGCAAGGAACACTCCAGCGAGAAATGCCGGGGGTCGGACTTGGAGGCCGTCAACAACAAACGCGGCACGTCCGCGTACTGCTGCTCGGGCTTGATGGTTTTCCACGCGCCCTTGTCCCATTGGCGGTACAACGTGCAGACGCCGCCCTTTTCCTTGTCGCAGCTGAATGTCAGATCCGGCCGTTGGGCGACGAATTGCTGGAGCGTCATATCCCGCTGCCCCAGCAAGCGGAAACCCCAGTTATAGGACTCCAACACCCCGTTGACGTCCATCGGACCATTGGTGTTGTGGAAGTGTTCTTCCACGTAATTGCGCAAGGCCCACTGCGGCGTCAACGCCACCGGCTGATCGATGGCGGAATGGCGCAGCAGCGACGTCAAGCCTTCGGACGCGCCGCTGACGTCCTCCTCCATCTCCTGCGCCTGATCGCGGACAGGCTGCATCCGCAACGCGGCGCGGCCGTTTTCCACCGTCACCGGCAGGCCGGGAACGGCCTTGCCGGGCTGGGCGATGTAGCGAAAGAAACTGCCGTCGCAATTGAACATCTGGCGCAGCGCCTCATCATCGGCATGGGCGTGCAGGCTGAGCAACATCAAGAAGGGCAAGCATTTTTTCATTGGCTTTGAACTGAGCTTTTTAGGAAGCCAACGATGCTAACATAGAAATTACATTTTCATTTTTGACTGTATTTACAAGTACATACGCATTCATCATCCATTGCCGCTCAATGAACGCCCGCCCGGCCTGAAGCCCCCCGCCCTGCCTCGCCGCCTCCAAGCAACCGTATTCATGCCCAGACCAAAATGAGCTTGCAATCTGACAACTAGTTGTCAATAATGGCAACCAGTTGTCAAACAGAGAAACCCCATGTCCACCCAACAAAACCATCGCCCTCAAGACATCACCGAGCTGATGTTGCTGATCTTCCGCCTGAACGGCGCCCTGCTGGAAAGAGGCGACCAACTGGTGGCCCACCTGGGCATCAATAGCGCGCGCTGGCAGGTGCTCGGCGCGGTGGGCCTGGCCGACGGCCCGCAAACCGCACCGCAAATCGCCGCCCGCATGGGCATCAGCCGCCAAGGCGCGCAAAAACAGCTGCACAAGCTGGTGGAGGAAGGCTATTTCGACGTGCTGCCCAACCCCCAACACGCCCGCTCCCCGCTGTACCGGCTGAGCGCCAAGGGCGAACGCACCGTGGCCGGCACCCAAGATTGCCAGGCGCGGTGGACCGCACAACTGGCGCAACAGCTGCCAGACGCGGACTTCGACGCCGCCCGCCAAACCCTGCAACAACTGCTGCGCGTGCTGGAGACGCTCAGCCCGCCCATTGGAGAAGAGAAATGAACCGCTTCCTCAAACTCATCCACTTCATCGCGCTGGCCCTGTTCCTGGGCAGCATTCTGGCCTGGATCGTGCTGTCCGAAACCGGCCCGGCCGCCCCGGCCCTGCTGGCGCAGACGCGGCAGTACATCCATATCGGCACCTGGGCGCTGACCGTGCCCGGCCTGTGGCTGATGTTGATCAGCGGCCTGCTGCTGGGCTACCGGCGTTACGGCCCGCGCAACCGCTTCTTCCAGCTCAAGCTGGGCCTGACGCTGCTGATCCTGCTCAACGCCAGCTTCGTGGTGGTGCCGGCGGTGGACATGGCCAATCAACTGGCCCAAGCCGCGCTGCTTGAGGGTGCGGGCGGCGAGCTGGGCGCGGACTTTCAGGCCGCCACCCTGCGCGAGGCGATAGGCGGCGGGCTCAACATCCTGCTGATCGTGATCACCGCCGCCGTCGGCGTTTGGCGGCCCGGCGCTCGCGGCCGCTTCACGGCGGACGGCCATGGCGTCAACGCAGGCGCTGCTGTAAAAACTCGATGAAGCGCTGGGTCTTGGCCGGCAGCAAACGGGTTTCCGTCAGAGCGTACACCGGCACCGGCGTGCCGTGCCAGCCGGGCATGATCCGGCGCAGGCCGCCGCTGGCCACCTCGTCCGCGACAATCTCCTCCGGCATCAGCACAATGCCCATGTCCAGCGTCGCCAGCCGCTTGGCCAGGCCTATGCTGTTCAAGGCGAAGCGGGAGCCCGCCGCAACGGCGAGTTCCCGCCCTTCGCCGTGGAAGGTCCAGGCGTCGGGCTTCAGCACGCTCAGGCACTGATGCCCCGCCAGCTCCGCCGGGCTTGCCGGCTCGCCCGCGCGCGCCAGATAGCCGGGCGAGGCGTACAGCCCGGGCGTAAGCGCGCCCAAAGTCCGCGCGATCAATTGCGAACTTTCCGGCGTCCCCATGCGCACCGCCACGTCGAAAGGCTCGCTCACCAGATCGACGCGCCGGGGAGTCAGGTCCAAATCGAAATCGATGCCGGGATGGAGCCGCGCAAACTCGGCGATCATCGGCGCCAGATAGGTCACGGCGAAATCCACCGGCAGCGAGGCCCGCAACACCCCGCTGGGCTGGGCCAGCATCTCGCCCAATTGCTCGTGCGCCAGCCGGGCCTCGTCGACGATGCGCCGGCAGCGCTCGTAGTAAAGCAGCCCGGCCTCGGTCAGCTCTATCCGGCGAGTCGTGCGGTGCAGCAAGCGCAGCCCTATCGACTTCTCCAGCGCGGCAATCCGCCGCGACAGCGTGGAGTTCGGCACCCCGATCGCCTCCGCCGCATTGCGGAAGCCCTTGGCCTTGACCACCTCGACGAACAAAGCCATATCGTTTAGCAATTCCACATCATTGCTCCAAAAATGGATCAGTATTATCCAAAATACCCTATTTATCTCACAAATAAAGCCGGCGATGATGAGAGCACCCCACCAATAGGAGAAAGCGCAATGAACACCGTATTCGACCCCGCCCGCCTCGCCGGCCTCACCCTGAGCAACCGCCTGGTCATGGCCCCGATGACCCGTTCCCGCGCCCAGGCAGACGGCAGCCCGAGCCCGCTGGCCGCCCGCTATTACGCCCAGCGCGCCGGCCTCGGCCTGATCATCAGCGAAGGCACCCAGCCGTCCGACGCGGGCCAAGGCTACCTCGCCACCCCCGGCATCTACACCGACGCCCACGTCGCCGGCTGGAAACACACCACGGACGCCGTCCATGCCCAGGGCGGGCGTATCTTCATCCAGCTGATGCACGCCGGCCGCATGAGCCACCCGGACAACACCCCGCGCCATGAGCTGGGCGTCGCGCCCTCCGCCATCGCCCCGGGCGCCGGCATGTTCACCGCCACGGGAATGCAGCCGATTCCCAGCCCGCGCGCGCTGAGCACCGAACAAGTGCGCCAGACGGTGCAGGACTTCCGCCACGCCGCCCGCCGCGCCATTGAAGCCGGCGCCGACGGCGTGGAGATTCATGGCGCCAACGCCTACCTGGTCCAGCAATTCCTCGCGCCCAGCGCCAACACCCGCGACGACGAATACGGCGGCTCCCTGGAAAACCGCGCCCGTTTCGCCATCGAAGTGGCCACCGCCATCGCCGAGGAAATCGGCCCGGACAAAACCGCCATCCGTCTATCGCCCGGCCTGAGCATCTGGGGCATAGACGAAGGCGAACAAGGCCCGGCGCTATACCGCTATCTGGTGAGCGAACTGAACAAGCTGGGACTGGCCTACCTGCACCTGATGCACCTGGGCGACGAGGCCTTGCTGGCCGATCTGCGCCAACGCTGGCAAGGCGCGCTGATCCTCAACCGCCCGGGCCGCCCGCGCGAGCAGATCGGCGCCGATATCGCCGCCGGCCTGGCGGAGCTGGAATCCTATGGCGCCATGGTGTTGGCCAATCCGGACTTTGTGGAACGGCTCAAGCGGAATGCGCCGCTGAACGCGGCCGACAAAAACAGCTTCTACGGCGGGAACGAGCAGGGTTATACCGACTACCCCGCCCTGAGCGACGCGCAGCCGGCTTAGAGCCTGTTTCAATAGGACGATGCGGCCTTGAAAGCCGCACATCCAAAGCGCCCCAAGGCCCGTCAACAGCCTTCCGCGTGGGTATCGCTGCGCTCCTCCCACCCTACCCATGACGAGCGGCCGCTTCCCGGGAGGGAGGCGCCGTAGGCGATACCTGTCGGCGCGCTCTGCGTTCCGTTACGGCGGGCCATGGAAGCGGTTCGCGCTCCACGCCGGATGGCTCTCCGGATGGCTTTAATGATCCGCGCACAAGTGCCGCTGCAACCAGCGCTTTACCACGGCGGCGTTGGGATGGGCGTCCCCGCCTTTTTTGAAGGTCAACACATAGGCGTTATCGGTTTGCAAAGCGCTCGGAAACGGGGAGCAGAGCGAACCGTCTTCCAGCAGCCCTTGCACCAGCCGCTGATCCGTCATGGCAATGCCCGCCCCTTGCAAGGCGGCTTCAATCGCCAATTCATCCAGATTGAAAAAGATTTGCGCCTGCGATGGGTCCAGCCACAGATTCTTGCTTAAAGACCAGCGTTCCCAATCCATGCCGTTCATCGAACCGTGCAGCAGCGTATAGTCCGGCAATTGCTCAAGCCGGGTCGGCAAGGGCTTGGCGCACACGGATTGCGGATGACAGACCGGAATCAGGGATTCGGCGAATAAGAGCCAATCCTCCTGCGTGATTGCCGCGGCGTCCTTATAACTGACAAAGGCGTCGTATTGCGCCAAGTCGCCATAAATCAAATCAGTTTCCGTTTCCACCGCCAAACTCATCCCAGGGTTATCCGCGGCAAATTGATTCAGCAGCGGGATAAACAGCCTCATGGCCAATGAAGCGTAGATCTTCAAACGAAACGGTCTGATTTTTTTGGAATAGCGCTTTTCCACATTACCCAGCTCGCGAAAAATCAATTCCGCCGAATGCAGCAGCCCCACGCCCTCCGCGGTCAGCTCGATCTTGCGCGCGCTCCGCTTGAACAAAGTCACGCCATAATGTTCTTCAAGCAATTGAATCTGCCGGCTGACCGCGCTTTGGGTCAGATGAAGCCGCTCCGCCGCCGCCGTGAACGAGCTGCATTCGCTCAACACCAGAAAGGTTTGCAAGGACTGAATATTGGGCGGACGAATGATCATGAGCATGAAATCCCGGAATGATAGGATGAAAACAAATTGTTGGTCATGGCCGCAAACCGCTGCTTACACTAGAAAAATCGGCAATACCCCATAAGCAGGGCAAGCAATGAATCAATGCGGCTGGATTGAAACCACGGAATCAAGCAAGACCTTCCCCAGCTTGAACAAAAACCTAAAAACCCATTTCCTGATTATCGGCGGCGGAATTTCGGGCATTTCTTGCGCCATCAATCTGGCCACGCTAAACCCCTCCGCCCACATCACCCTCGTGGAGCGTCAATTATTGGGACAAGGGGCCTCCTCGCGCAACTCCGGCTTTGTCGTCTGCCATGAAAAACCCGACGACGGCGAATATTGGCGACAAGCCGGGTTTGAAAACTACCGGCATGAAACCCGCTTCGGCATGGCCGCCAGCCAACTCCTTGCCCAATACATTGAACAATTCCACATAGACTGCGATTACGACGCCGCCGGTTATTACATTGGCGTGAGCGATATCAGAAAAATGTCCAGCCCCGCGCGCCTCCTGGAAACGCTGGAAGCCGTGGGCGCGCAAGCCACGCTATGCCAGGGCGCATCGCTCGCCCATGCCTTGGGCACGGACTTTTACCAGCTGGCCATACACTGCGCCGGCGGCAACGCCCTGATTCAACCCGCCAAATATGTCCAGGGCCTGTTGGCCGCCTTGCCCGCCCAAGTGGAAGTGTATGAGCAGTTCAACGTCAGCCAAATTCGGAGCGGGCCGCTTGGCGCGCTGGAGGCCCATGGCAACGGGCGGGTCATCCGCGCCGACCATATCATTGTTTGCGCCGGCGCCTTCGCCGGCAGAGCCGGCCTCCAAGGCGCGCACGTGCTGCCGCTGGAGCTCAGCGCCTCCTTGACCCGGCCCTTGAGCCCGCCGGAACTGGCCGCCATCGGCAACCCTCGCCCCTGGGGCATGTTGTCCGCGGCCCTGACCGGCGCCACCGTCAGGCTGACGCGGGACAAGCGCTTGATGATACGCAACACCCTGGAATTCCGTCGCCGGGATCTGGCCGCGGCGGACTTGCACACCCGACGCCAGCGCCATCTATCCGGCTTGCAGCTGCGCTTTCCCTGGCTGGACGACCAGGCCATCGCCTTTAGCTGGTCCGGCCACCTCGGCGGCACCCGCGGCGGCAGGCCCTTGTTCAAACAAATGGCCCCCAATCTGTTCGCCGTGTCCGGCTGCAATGGCTCCGGCCTGGCGCGCGGCACGCTCTGGGGCAAGCTGCTGGCCGAATACGCCTCGGGCGTTTCCAGCGAGATGCTGACCCATGTCCTCGCCCACGGTTCGCCGGGCTGGCTGCCGCCCAGGCCGTTTCTGGACATCGGCGCCAGCCTGAAAATCGCTTACGAACGCTTTAAGTCCAGCAGTGAAATCTAAGCAAGGAGACGCATCATGGAGAAATGGACAACACGATCAAGAACCGCCCTCGCCCGCGCCGGCCTGCTGCTGAGCGGCTTGCTGGCCGCGCCCGTTCATGCAGGCGAAATCCTGAACGTCTACAACTGGTCGGACTACATCGCCAAGGACACCATCGCCAATTTTGAAAAACTGCAGAACGCCAAGGTGCGCTACGACAATTACGACAGCAATACCACCTTGGAAGCCAAATTATTGCTGGGCAACGCCGGATACGATGTGGTGGTGCCCACCTCCAATTTTCTCGCGCGGCAAATCAAGACCGGCATCTACCAGAAGCTGGACAAGAGCAAGATAGGCAATCTGAAGCATCTGGACCCGGTGCTGATGAAGCTGATTGAAGGCGCCGATCCCGGCAACCTCTACGGCGTGCCCTGGGCTTATGTGACCGTCGGCATCGGTTATAACCAGCAGAAAGTCAGCCAGGCGCTGGGCAGCGACGTCAAAATGAACTCCTGGGCGGTTCTGTTCAACCCGCAATTGGCGGCCAAGGTGTCGAAATGCGGCTTGTCGGTGGTCGACGGGCCGGTCAACGTCTTCGCCGCCGCCTTGCAATACCTGGGCCGAGACCCGAGCAGCGCCAACCCCAAGGATTACGAGGACGCCTACGCGCTGCTCAAAAAGGTCAGGCCCTATATCTCCCGCTTCAACACCTCCGGCTACATCAATGACCTCGCCAACGGCGATATCTGCGTGGCCCTGGGGTTTTCCGGCGATGTCTATATCGCCAGCAAGCGGGCCAGCGAAGCCAAAAAGCCCTATTCGATCCGCTTCGCCAACGTCAAGGAAGGCGGCTTGCTCGCCTTTGACGTGATGGCCATCCCCAAGGACGCCAAGAATCCCGCGCTGGCGATGAAGTGGGTCAATTATATTGAGGACCCCAAGGTGAACGCGGCGATCACCAATGAAACCTTCTACCCGACGGCCAATAAGACGGCGCGCAAATACGTGAACCCGGCCCTGCTCAACGACCCCATCCTTTACCCGCCGGAAGCCGAACTGAAGAATATGACCCTGATCAAGCCGCTGCCCCAATCCATCATGAGCTTGCAAAGCCGGCTGTGGTCACGGCTTAAGATCAACAAGTAAGCCTGACAAAGACCTAAGAACCTGTTTACGATCTGCTGCGCGTTGTGGAGCGTTACACGGTGAGTACCCCTTCGAAATGCTCATGTACCGTGTGTACACTCCGCTTTCTCAGCGGTTTTCGCCTTGTCTCACCTTAGCTCGCGAGATCGTAAACACGCTCTAAGCAGAAACCCGCCTCGCGGCGGGTTTCTTCACTCAAGCTTCCGGCGGCTCAGGGCTTGCGCTTGCCCTCCAGCCACGCCATCAGATCCCGGTTGCGCTGCAACTGGTGCATCGCCTCCACGTGGCGGTACAGGTTCAACTGCCGCCCGGCCACGCCCAGCAAGATCTCCAGATAGTTGAAAAAGCCGCGGCGCAAGCCGTTGCGGTGGCTGCGGTCGCTGTGATCCATATCCCTGGCAATGCGCAGCAGCAGGCCGCGGCCGGCGTCCAGCTCATTGCTTTTCAGCCACTGCGCCAGGTGCGCGGCGTACTGGCGGCCCAGCATGCAGGCCTCGGCGTAATCCTCGGGTTCGGCCGGCTGCCAGTAATGCGGATGATTTCGCCCCGGAATGAAGCGGACAAAAGGCAGGCGGGTTGCCTGGATTTCCACGGAAGCGCAGCGGTATAGCGAGCGCCGCAGCGCCGGCTGTTGCGGGGGAACGCTGTCCTGCTGGACGGCGGGATCCTTGGAATGGGATGGAGTGGATTCGATGTTGGGCATCGGACGGACTGACTTCGCCATTGCAACCTCCTTAAATGAAGGGCCTGGCCGGCAAAGCGGCAAGGCGGGCACATGACAAGGCTGGTCTCACCGGTATCTTGGTCCGGCGCGCCCATGGGCGCCCCCGCCATGGCCCGCCCAGATTTTAGGCAAAGCAATAGCAACCGGACACGAAAAAGCCGCTTTCGCGGCGTGTCCGCCAAGATACAAACTCAGGAGACCAGTCCCGGCGCTGTTTGTGTGGCAGCGCGGGGACCATTGTTGGCTAGATGGAGGGGGGAGTCAAGCGGGGCAATGACCAACGTACCATAACGACCCCGCCACCCCATCAAAACAAATCTTTCAAAATCAATTATTTACTTTTGACAGAAATGCACCAACTGCTCCTTCTTGAAAAGAGCTTCCATATACCAGCCCCCTCAACGTAAAGGTTCCAGAAAATTCCCTACCTTTTCCCCCATAAAATTTCCCTTTCAACTTCCCCTGTAAGCCCGGAACAGCTATATCGCACCCATACAAGTCAGTAGCGGAAATTCTATATGCAAGACATGTAATAGTTTTGTCTGTCATGTAGTTCCCTGGACCTACTATTTCATCAGAAACCAAATTCGCTGGGGCCAAGCCCATGTAGCCACGCCAATATCTAAAATCACCCAAACTTATATTCAAAGTATCGGTGGCATTACTATACTCCACACCCACAACCCCAGTTAACTGAAAGTATGCGCTATCAGCAGCCCAATAATACTCCGGATTACCCTGCAAATACCCTGAATATTTAGCAGAGGAAAGCACCCTCACCTTTTCAGAAGGAGTTGGCTCTCCAAAGACAAAAGAACCAAGACCAACTCTCTGGAGCATATAACCGCCATTCCCCTTCGGACTAACATATTTCCAGCTCCCAATCCCTGAGCTTCCATATCCGCTCTCAGACAATGTTTGCATGGAAATTGTTTGAACACAATTTCCTATAGAACATCTAAACACCCCTGAGTTATATAAATACTGATCCACTTGAAATCCATACACCAGCTTACTCACCCGGCCCAAGGCCACCACACCAGGGTAGAAAGGAATATCAAGACCGTGCCAAGGAAAATTCCCACCTAATATCTCCAAGGAACCCACCACGGATCCATTTGGCACTACCTTCAAGTCCACATTGGTGCTGGTGTCCACATAAACACCAGCTACCCCCCCCACCTCATAAGCCATATAGGCTTGAACCTCCTTGTCAACCCTCCCCCCCAATAGCTCTTGTGGCTCTGGAGTCACTGGGGGCTGAGGGACATCTGGAGGCTTAGGGGGCTCAACAGGAGGAACTGGCTTTTCTACCTCTATTTTTCCTGGGTTTTGCTGGCTACCTCCACCTCCACCTCCACCTCCACAAGCAGACAGTAGTTGTGAAAAGATCAAAATCCAAATATAACCACGGAAATTTAATTTCATTTTATAGCTCTTTTATTTAGAAAACACTCATCACCAACCCAAACAATCATGATACTGAACTGGCGAAATTTATGCCCATCAAAAACAGCAATCACCACCTCAATAATTAACCACACCACAATACAATGGTTGCAAGCCTCGCACTAACTCTCGACTGACTTCACCACCTTTTTCTTGAAGACTTACCACCGTCATTATGCATTGACCCATGCCATCCTGCACATTAACTTCATATTGCTCGCCAGCCTTGGCGATAAAGCTGGCGGACTTTCGGCAGTAATTCGCATACATCGGAGCCGGAACGAAGGCAAAGTTAACACGAGCACCATCATTGAACTCGAGTTCCGCCACACCATTATCATCTGCACCCTTAGGGTCCAACATATCCACTCGCAGCGGTTTTTTAAATAAAGAAGCGAACACCTCACCGAAACCATAAACACCAATCAATGCTGTACCTTCGTTGCATTGGTCATTCGGGTACAATCTCAAAGCCCCACCGTAAACAGAGGAGATAAAACGTACTTTCGCAACACCTTCTTTCAAAGGTCGAATAGCCTCTTTAGGCTGCACCACTGGATTGGACTTAAATGAGCCCAAGGAGGATAATTCACCATCATTCGGGATTTCCTTATAGGTAACTCGCACCATGCGGTCATCCATTATTACCTGAGACAATAAGACATAGCTCATACCTGGCTTCAAGTGCATAACAGTAACGGGGAAGCCATAAGAGTCCCCTTTATTCACCCTCATTAATATCCGATACCCTCCTGGAGGCAACCTTAATTCGCTATAGTTCTGATTAAATCCAGGCGAAGGCACAACCTCCTTGCCTCGGACATCCCACACACCTCTTATCGTGCCACATGGTTGCGCCCTTTTACACTCTGGCACTTTTAGAATCGACACTCTCGCATCAGGCAGCTGCTGCGCCAAACCAACCGCCATATTGATTCGTGTCGCACAACCGGACAAGCTAATCAGCACTGCCAGTGCCCACACTCTTGCCATCTTCATGTCATTCATCCTTTTAAAATTCTTTTTCTAAAAACCCAATTCAAACACCACAAAACCAATCAACTCGCAACAAGATTCGCCACCTCTTGAAGCCAAAATATTCACAAAACTTAACCCCTGTTACGCAAAACCCCCGCCATCTTTCGATGACGGGGGTTTATCGCCAATAACGCTTAAATGATCAAGCCAGCTTGGCCAACTGCACCTTGATCTTGTCCAGCTTGTCGTTCAACTCGGCCAACTGCGCCTTGTCGCGTTCCACCAGGTGGGCCGGAGCTTTGTCGACATAGCCCGGCTTTTCCAGCTTGGCGGTGAGCTTGGCCAGTTCGGCTTCCGCCTTGCCCTGCTCTTTGCTCAGGCGCGCGGTTTCCGCGGCCTTGTCCACTTCCACCTTCAGCATCAGGCGGGCGTCGCCGGAGATGGCCACCGGGGCGTCGTCTTCCGGCAGCGCGGCGACGATGGAACCTTCGGTCAACCGCGCCAGCAGCTTGAGGTAGGGCACGAAGTCCGCCACCGTGGCGTCGCCGGTTTCGATGAACAGCGGCGCTTTGACGGCCGGTCCGATGCCCATTTCGCCGCGCAGATTGCGCACCGCGTTGACCATGTCCTTGAACGCGTCCATGCGGGTGTTGGCGGCGGCGTTGATCTTGCCGGCGTCCGCCACCGGCCACGGGGCCAGCATGATGGACGGGGTGGTATTGGCGTTGGCCAGCGGGGCCACGGTCTGCCACAGCTCTTCGGTGATGAAGGGCATCAGCGGGTGGGTCAGGCGCAGCGCCACTTCCAGTACGCGGACGATGGTGCGGCGGGTGGCGCGCTGCTGGGCTTCGTTGCCGGTTTGCAGCTGCACCTTGGCCAGTTCCACGTACCAGTCGCAGTACTCGTTCCAGATGAATTCGTAGATGGTCTGGGCGGCGATGTCGAAGCGGTAGGTTTCCAGCGCGTTGGTGACGTCGATCTCGGCCTGTTGCAGGCGGCCGATGATCCACTGGTCAACAAAGGAGAACTCCAGCGGCAGGCTTTCGTCCTGGCCGCAGTCCTTGCCTTCCACGTTCATCATCACGAAGCGGGTGGCGTTCCACAGCTTGTTGCAGAAGTTGCGGTAGCCTTCGGCGCGTTTGAAGTCGAAGTTGACGCTGCGGCCCAGGGTGGCGTAGCTGGCCATGGTGAAGCGCAGCGCGTCCGTGCCGTAAGCCGGGATGCCTTCCGGGAACAGCTTTTCCGTGGCCTTGGCGATGGCCGGGGCTTTTTCCGGGCGGCGCAGGCCGGTGGTGCGCTTGGCCACCAGCGGTTCCAGCGCGATGCCGTCGATCAGGTCCACCGGGTCGATGACGTTGCCCTCGGACTTGGACATCTTCTTGCCTTCGTGGTCGCGCACCATGCCGTGGATGTAGACGTCGCGGAACGGGACCTTGCCGGTGAAGTGCTTGGTCATCATGATCATCCGGGCCACCCAGAAGAAGATGATTTCGTAGCCGGTCACCAGCACGTTGGAGGTGAGGAAGGCGCGCAGTTCGGGGGTGTCTTGCGGCCAGCCCAGGGTGGAGAACGGCACCAGGGCGGAGCTGAACCAGGTGTCCAGCACGTCTTGTTCGCGGCGCAGGGTCTTGCCCGGCGCTTGCGCCTGGGCGTCGGCCTCGCTGCGGGCCACGTAGATATTGCCGTCTTCGTCGTACCAGGCCGGGATTTGGTGGCCCCACCACAGTTGGCGGCTGATGCACCAGTCCTGGATGTTCTTCATCCACTGGTTGTAGGTGTTGACCCAGTTTTCCGGGATGAAGCGCACTTCGCCGCTTTCCACGGCTTCAATGGCCTTGGCGGCGATGGATTGACCGGTGGGGTCCGGATTGCCGTCTTTGTCCAACGCCACTTTGTCCATGGCGACGAACCATTGGTCGGTCAGCAGCGGTTCGATCACGGTGCCCGTGCGGTCGCCGCGCGGGACCATCAGTTTGTGCGGCTTGGCGTCCAGCAGGTAGCCCTGGGCTTGCAGGTCCGCCAGCATGGCTTTGCGCGCGTCCTGGGTGCTGAGGCCGGCGTAGGCGGCCGGCAGTTCGATCACGCCCTGGGCGCTGCCGTCGAAGCCGAAGATTTGCGCCTTGGCCAGGATTTTGGCTTCCAGGCTCATCACGTTGATGAGCTGGGTGCTGTGGCGCTTGCCCACTTGGTAGTCGTTGAAGTCGTGCGCCGGGGTGATCTTGACGAAGCCGGTGCCGAACTCTTTGTCCACGTATTCGTCCGCGATCACCGGGATCTGGCGGCCGGTGAGCGGCAGTTCCAGCTGCTTGCCCAGCAGGTGCTGATAGCGCTCGTCGTCCGGGGCGATGGCCACGGCCACGTCGCCCAGCAGGGTTTCCGGGCGGGTGGTGGCGACGGTGACGAACTCGTCGCTACCCACCACCGGGTATTTGATGTGCCACATGTGGCCGTCTTCTTCCTCGGAAACCACTTCGAGGTCGGAGATGGCGGTGCCCAGCTTGGAGTCCCAGTTGGACAGGCGCTTGCCGCGGTAGATCAGGCCTTGTTCGAACAGGCGGACGAAGACTTCGGTCACCACTTCGGCGCGGGTGTCGTCCATGGTGAAGTATTCACGGTCCCAGTCCACGGAGCAGCCGACGCGGCGCATCTGGCTGGTGATGGTGCCGCCGGATTGCTCTTTCCATTCCCACACTTTGGAGGTGAAGGCGTCGCGGCCCAGGTCGTGGCGGTTGACGCCCTGCTCGGCCAGTTGGCGCTCCACCACGATCTGGGTGGCGATGCCGGCGTGGTCGGTGCCGGGCACCCACAAGGTGTTGTCGCCCTTCATCCGGTAATACCGGGTCAGACCGTCCATAATAGTCTGATTGAAGGCGTGGCCCATGTGCAGGGTGCCGGTCACATTGGGCGGCGGCAGCTGGATGGCGAAGGACGGTTTGGCGGTGTCCATGCTGGGCTTGAAGTAGCCGGCCTGTTCCCACTGATCGTACCAGCGACGTTCGATGTCGCCGGGTTCAAAGCTTTTGGCAAGTTCCATGGTGATGAATCGTAGTTCTTCTAGAATGGAAAAAATGGGTCGATTATACCCGGTTTTGGAGTGTTCTCCGAGAGCCGGCGCGGGCGGATCAGGCGGTAGGCAAGGGATATGCGGACGATGAGCGAAGAAACGCGTGTTTTGGTGATTGAAGACAGCATGGTGTTGATCCGCCCCTTGTGCCGCATGGTGGAGGAAATCGGCCTTACGCCGGTGCCGGTGTGTTCGCTGCTGGAGGTGCGCGAGGCGCTGACGTCCGGCCAGCATTTCCTCGCCGCGGTGGCGGATTACAATTTGCCGGATTCGCCCGGCGGCGAGCATTTGCCTTTGCTGTTTCAAGAGGCCATCCCCACCATCGTGCTGACTTCGCGCACCGACGGCGAGGTGCGCGACCGCATCTTGCAGCTGCCGGTGGTGGATTACGTCAGCAAGGAAAGCCCGGCGGCCTTTGATTACGTGATGCGGATGCTGACCCGCATCCGCAAGAATCCGGGCATCAAGGTGCTGGTGGTGGACGATTCCGCGTCCTACCGCCAGTTTCTGCGCGAGAACCTGGAGCGCCACCGCTACCAGGTGCTGGAGGCGGAGGACGCCAAGCAGGCGCTGGAGATTTTGCACCGCGACAAGCACATCAAGCTGGTGCTGAGCGACAACGACATGCCGGGCATGGACGGGGTACGGATGACCAGCACGATACGCCGCTTCCTGGATCACGACCGCCTGGCCATCATCGGCATTTCCGGCAACCAGGACCCCACCATGACCACGCGCTTCATCAAGGCCGGGGCGGACGACTTCCTGCAAAAGCCGTTTAACTTTGAGGAGTTCTTCTGCCGCGTCACCCGCAATGTGGAGTTTGTGGAGAACCTGGAATCCCTGAAGGAAACCGCGGACCGCGACCCGCTGACCAATTTGTCCAACCGCCGGCATTTTTTTGAGCAGGTGATGCAGCTGAAGAACGGCTACGGGGTGGCGGTGCTGGACATCGATCACTTCAAGCGGGTGAACGATCAATACGGCCACGATGTCGGCGATCAGGTGATCTGCAACACCGCGCGGCTGATGGAGCAGTTTTTCCCGGACGGCATCGTGGCGCGCTTTGGCGGCGAGGAGTTCGTGATTCTCAGCCCCAGCCCCATCGAGCTGGACATGGTGTGCCGGCTGGAGAGCCTGCGCCTGGCGATAGAGGGCTGCATTCTGACCACCGCCAAGGGCGGGCTGCGCTACACGGTGAGCATAGGCGTGGCGGCGTCCGACATGCCCGAGGTCAGCCGGCTGCTGAAGCTGGCGGACGAGCGGCTGTATCACGCCAAGCAGCACGGCCGCAATCAGGTGTGCGGCGGCTGAGAGCCGGTTCACAATCCGCTGTGCGCCGCGAGGCCGGGCGCGGCGGCCCGCCCCCGCCCGAATGGCCAGTTCGGCGTTTTTTTGCGCCGGGACGCCGCCTATAATGACATCGCTTTTTCCGTTCCTCGCGCGCGGCCCCGCGCTTCTCCCGGAGCCGGCGTTTCAACCGGACATCCGCCATGAGTCATCATCACCCGCACGGTCCAGGCTGCGCCTGCTGCACTCTTCCCTTGTTGGCTCAGCTGCACGATGAGCTGTTTGAGCGGCCGGACTGGCAGGACGAGGCCAAACGGCTGATCCGCCAGCAGGAAAAACGGTTGTTGCCGCCCTCGCCGCCGCAGACGCTGATCATTTACGGCGGGCCCATCCATACCCTGGCCAGCAGCGGGAGGCAGACGGTGGACGCCGTCGGCATCGCCAAGGGCCGCATCGTGGCGACGGGTTCGCGCGAGGAGGTGCGGCAGGCCATGGCCGCCGCCGGCCATAAGAAACCGGAGGAGATGTCGCTGGAAGGCGGCACCCTGCTGCCCGGCTTCGTCGATCCCCACATGCATATCCTGCCCAGCGCCTTGTTCTCGTCCTGGCAATACGTGGGCGCGTTCTCCGGCCAGACGCTGAAGCCGGATTACAACATCGCCGGGGTGGTGGACACGGTGCGCGCGGCGCTGGCCGACCCCAAGAAACAGCAAAAGGCCAAGGACGGCGCGGCCTGGGTGCTGGGTTTCGGCCTGGATCCCTCGCTGATGCGGGAGTGGACCGAGCCGGATCTGGACTGGTTCGCCCAGTTTGGCGATCAGACCCCCATTTTCCTGATGAACGCTTCCGGCCATATCGGCTACGCCAACGCGCCGGCGCTGGCCAAGGCCGGCATCAGCCCGGAGTGCAAGGGCGTGCTGGTGGAGGAGCAGGTGCTGCAGATGATGCCGGCGCTGCCCTCCCCGTCCCCCACCACGCTGCTCGCCAGCATCAGCCAGGTGCTGCACGGCGCGGCCAAGATGGGCAACACCACGCTGTTCGACGCCGGCCTGGGTTCCGGCAAGGGGGTGTTCGAGGTCTTGCTGCTGGACTTGGTGGCCCAGACCGCGCTGAACCCGGTGCGCATCGCCGCCGCGCTGTTTTCCAACGAGACGCGGCAGATGGACGAGTGGACGCGGCTGTTCCGCCCGGACCTGGACGGCATGGAGGACAAGCGCTTCAGCATCAAGGCGCTGAAACTGGTGTCGGACGGTTCCAACCAGGGGCTGACCGGCTATCAGACCGAGGCCTATAAATGCTATCCGCAGCACCAGGTGCCCAATGTGCCGGCCACCGGCCTGTTCAATTTCCGCCCGCCCAGCGCCTTTACCCCGCATTTGCGGCAGGCGGTGGAGCACGGCTGGCCGGCCATGGTGCACGCCAACGGCGACCGCGCCATCGACGAGGTGCTGCAGGCTTACGAGCACGCGCTCAATCACCCGTCCGCGCCGCTGCGCCCGGATTGCGCCGGCGCGCGGCTGCGTCATCGCATCGAACACGCTTCGCTCTTGACCGACGAGCACATTTCCCAGATGGCGCAGCTGCAGTTGTCGCCCAGTTTTTTGATCGGCCACGTCGGCTATTGGGGCCACGCCTTCCAGCAGACCATTCTGGGCGAGGCGCGCGCCAAGCTGCTGGACCGCTGTCTGTCCGCCAAGCGCGCCGGCCTGCGCATCAGCCTGCATTCGGACCACTTCGTCACCCCGCTGGGCGGCTTGCGCATGATGGAGCAGGCGATTTTCCGGGTGATGGAGGCGGCGCCGGAACAGGCCGGCGGCAAGCCGGCGCTGAACCCGGCGGAACGGCTGGACCGGCTCAGCGCCTTGCGCGCGGTGACGCTGGACGCCGCCTGGCAATGCCATATGGACCATGTCGTGGGTTCGCTTGAGCCGGGCAAGCTGGCGGATCTGGTGGTGCTGGAGCAGGACCCGCTGGACCCGGCGGTGAGCAATCTGCGCGATATCGCGGTGCTGCAGACCTGGCGCTCCGGCGCGCCGGTGTATCTGAACGCCAAGCTGGGTTGCGCGACGGAGTCGGCGCCGCCGGTCTGAGGCGCGCGGCGGCGCAAGGGCCCGGCGCGGGCCGGGCCTTGCTCAGCTTTTGTCAGCCTGGCGCTCTTGCCATCGGCATACAATTCGCCCTGTGCGCGGCGCCGCCGCGCCGTCCCGACGCCATGCACAGGAGCGCCCATGTCCCTTCCCCATCAACCCGGCTGCGCGTGCTGCACGCTGCCCCGGCTGTCCACCCAGCTGGACGCCTTGCAACATCACAACTGGACCGAAAGCCTGTCCGGCCTGATCCGCGTCGCCGCCGAGCGCGCCAAGCTGGCGCTGCATCAGGACGCGGCCATTTTCCACGGCGGCCCCATCTACACGCTGCAAGGCGGACAGCCCGGCCGGGTGGAGGCGCTGGGCGTCGCCCACGGCAAGGTGGTGTCGGTGGGCAGCCTGCGGCAGGTGGAGGCCGATATGCAGGCCCAGCCGCGCGCGGAGCGGATCGATCTGCGCGGCAAGACCCTGCTGCCGGGCATGGTGGACCCGCATATGCACATCCTGCCCAGCGCGCTGTACCGCAACTGGGTCAATCTGAGCCCCTTCGAGGATCAGATCCTGCGCCCGGGCTACAATCTGGGCTGGATTGCCGAGAAGCTGCGCAACGAGCTGACCGCCCGGCACGGCCACGCGCGCGCCGACGCGCCGCAATGGCTGACCGGCTTTGGCGTGGACCCTTCGCTGATGACGGAATGGCTGGAGCCGGATCAGCCCTTTCTGGACCAGATCAGCACCGAGACGCCCATCTTCCTGATCAACGCCTCCGGCCACCTGGGTTACGCCAACTCCCCGGCGATGAAGCTGGCCGGGCTGGACCCCGACACCAAGGGGGTCACCACCGAGGCCGACGTCGGCAAGGTGCTGGCGGTGATTCCCGGCCTGGCCGCTCCGCACTTGCTGAGCAAGCTGCAGGAAATCCTGCACGAGGCCGCGTCCAGAGGCATGACCACGCTGTTCGACGCCGGCCTGGGCGCCGCCATGGGCCAGCTGGAAATCACGCTGCTGCGCGCCTTCGCCCAAAGCCCGCTGGCGCCGGTGCGCATCGGCGCGGCGCTGTACTCCAACCAGGACTGGCTGCAAGAGCAGTGGCTGCACACCTTCCAGCCCAATCACATTCCGCACGACGACGACCGCTTCAGCATCCGCGCGCTCAAGCTGATCGCCGACGGCTCCAATCAGGGCCTGACCGGCTACCAATCGCAAGACTATTGCTGCGCGGACCAGCACAGCGTGCCCAATGTCTCTCCGCGCGGCCTGTTCAACTTCGAGCCGCCCATCACCTTCGCCGCCCAGTTGCAGCGCGCGCTGAACGCCGGCTGGCCGGTGCTGGTGCACGCCAACGGCGATCAGGCGGTGGATTACGTGCTGGCCGCCTTCGAACTGGCGCTGTACGACGAAAACGCCAAGGACGGCGCGCCCAATCCCAAGCTGGCGCTGCGCTCGCGCATCGAACACGCCTCGCTGCTGAGCGACGCCAGCATCGCCACCATGGCGCGGCTGAAACTGTCGCCCAGCTTCCTGATCGGCCACGTCGGTTACTGGGGCCACACTTTCAAGACCACCATCCTGGGCCGCGAGCGCGCCCAGATGCTGGACCGCTGTCAGTCCGCGCTCAAGGCCGGCCTGCGCATCAGCCTGCATTCGGATCACTTCGTGTCGCCGCTGGGCACGCTGCGGATGATGGAACAGGCGGTAACGCGGGTGATGGAGGCGGACCCGGAGCGGCAGGCGCTGAATCCGGCGGAGTGTCTGGACCGCCTCTCCGCGCTGCGCGCGGTGACGCTGGACGCCGCCTGGCAGTGCCATATGGACCACATCGTCGGCTCGCTGGAACCGGGCAAACTGGCGGACCTGGCCATCCTGGAACAGGACCCGCTGGACCCGGCGGTGCCGGCCGGATCGCTGCGCGACATCCCGGTGCATCAAACCTGGCTGGCCGGCAAGCCGGTCTTCCACAATCCCAAGACGCACTGAGCGGCGCCATCACGCAAAATAAAACCGGCCGGGATTCCCGGCCGGTTTTTGCGTTCCGCCCTCTTCCGCCGCGCGGGCCGAGAGCGGGGCCTCGACTCAATGCGCCACGGACTTGGACATCAGATTCATCACCAAAACCCCGGCCACGATCAGGCCCATGCCTATCATCGCCGGCGCGTCCAGCTTCTGGCCGTACATGACCCAGCCGACGATGGAAACCAGCACGATGCCGACGCCGGACCACAGCGCGTAAGCCACGCCCACCGGGATCTGGCGCAGGGTCAGCGACAGCATGTAGAAGGCCAGCATATAGCCGGCGGCCGTCAGCAAGGATGGGCCGATCCGGGTAAAGCCGTCGGAGGCCTTCAGCGAGGAGGTGGCGATCACCTCGCTGACGATGGCGACGGCCAGGAACAACCAGGTTTTCATTCAAGACTCCAGTTCGGCGCAAGGCTTGCCGCCGCGCTCGCGCAGCTTGGCGCGCAGGGCGTCGTACAGCCAGTTGAATACATAAGTGTAAGGCAGGAAGAAGGCGAAGAAGCCCAAATCCAGCAAGAAAGCCTGCCAGTAGCTGACGTTCAGCCACCAGGCCGCCAAGGGCACCAGCATGAACACCAGGCCGCCCTCGAACATCAGCGCGTGCAAGCAGCGCACGCCCACCGTGCGGCTCCAGCCCATCGCCGCTTCCAGGCGGTCGAACAGCATATTGAACACCACGTTCCACAACATGGCCGCGGTGGACATCATGAAGGCCAGCGCGCCCATGTGCAGCAGGCTTTGTTCCATCACCAAGGAAGCCAAGGGCACCAGCAGGGCCATCGCGCACAGTTCGTACATCACGGCGTGGAAGCCTCGCTCCAGCCAGGATTTTTGTTTGTCCATACTATTTCACAATCATGACCGTTTAAAGAATCCGTTCACGATCCGCTGCGCCGCGGCGGGATTGTTGGACAGAGGCTTGAAGACCGCTTCGAAACGCGCATGAAGCGCTCGCGCATTCCGCTGTCTCGGCCGCAAAGCCTTGTCTCGCCTTGGTCCGCAAGATCGCGAACGTCAAGATAGTCGCTATTCTGATTGGTTTTTCGGATGGTTAAAAAATAATAACCATCGATAAAACCGATACATCAAGCCATGCCGGCGCGGGCGCGGCTCAGGCGGCGCAACAGGCTGGCGCGCAGTCCGTCGTACAGCCAGTTGAAAACAAAGGTATAGGGCAGGAAGAACAGGAAAAAGCCGATATCCAGCAAGAAGGCCTGCCAGTAACTGATCTCCAGCCACCAGGCCGCCAGCGGCACCAGCAGAATCACCAAGCCGCCCTCGAACAAGAGCGCGTGCGCCGCCCGCAACGCCGGGGTCCGCGTCCAGCCGCGCCGCCGTTCCACGCGTTCGAACAGCGCGTTGAAGACGATGTTCCACGACATCGCCGCCGTGGTCATCATCAGGGCCAGCGCGCCGATCTGCGCGGTGTCCTGATTCAATAGCCAGCTGGCCAAGAGCATCAACAACATCACGGCGCACAGTTCGTAAGCCACGGCGTAGAAGGCGCGCTCCAGCCAGGATTTCTTTACTTGCATCGATTCTCCTTGATCCGCCGCGGCGCTTGGAAGCGGTGTGCGACCTGCTGCGCCGCGGCTTGATTGGCAAGACAATGACGCGATTTTTATTGGTTTTTCGGATAGGATAAAGATGGGTTAAATCGGAGAAACCGATATGAGCATGTCGCTAGACGCGCTGGCGGCGTTTGCCAACGCCGCCGAACTGGGTTCCTTCTCCGCCGCGGCGCGGCGGCTGGGCAAGAGCCAGTCCACCATCAGCGAGGCCATCGCCAATCTGGAAATCGATCTGGCGGTGCAGTTGTTCGACCGCGGCAGCCGCCAGCCGGCGCTGACCCAGGCCGGCCGTCATCTGCTGGGCTACGCGCGGCAGATGCTGGCCATAGGCGATGAATTGAACCAGCAGGCGCAATTGCTGACCGCCGGACTGGAGCCGCGGCTGACCCTGGTCTTGTCCGACACCTACCAGTCATCCCGCTTTCAGGAGGTGACCCGGCAGTTGGAACGGCACTTCGAGGCCTTGGAGCTGGAATGCCTGGTGGGCGAACAGGACGACGTGCTGGACTTGATCCAGACCGGACGCGCGCACCTGGGCTGCATGGCGGCGCTGGAGCAGTACCCGGCCGATATCGGCCACGCCACGCTGGGCGAGGTCAGCGAAGTGGCTTTGTACGTGGCGCGCAGCCATCCGCTGGCGGCGCTGGAGCAGGTGGACCGGCAGGCGCTGAGCGGCCACCGGGAGTTGCGGCTGAACACTTACACCGAAAGCAAGCCGGACACGCTGAGCCGGCGCTGCTGGTTTGCGCCCAGCTATCTGATGCTGCTGGAAATGGCGATCCTGGGCGCCGGCTGGGCCGAGTTGCCGCGCTGGCTGGCGGATTCCTTCGGCGCCGGCCGGCTGAGCGAGCTGCATGCGCCGGGCTGGCCCAAGGCGCGCCACATCGATCTGGTGTGGTCGCGGCGGCGGCCGCTGGGCCTGGCCGCCGTCTGGGTGCGCGAGCAGTTGCTGCGCTCCTGACAAGGCCGCCGCGCGTGACGCCAGGCGCGGCGGACGCCGAGGACTCAGCCGCCGGGCGCGGTCATCGGCCGCAGAATCCACATCGGCGGCCGGCCGGGATGCAGCTTGCGCAGCCGCAAGGCCGGCGGGAAGATTTTTTCCATGCCGAAGCCGAAGGCCAGGGTGCGATCGGCCTGGCTGACGATGTTGCCGGGCTGGGAGAACACATCCCAGCGCTGGCTGGGCAGCGCGGGTTCCGGCAGCAGATCCAGTTGCAAGGGCGAGCCGTCGGCCACTTCATTGGCGGCGATCACCAATTGATTGCCGCTGGTGGCCAGCGCGAACAGCCCGCGGTCGAAGTCGATATTGAACAAGGCGGCGAAATTGTTCTGGAACGGCTGCAGGCTGAGCCGGGAGCCCTTGATCGAATCCTCGGCCACAATGGCGTAATCCGGGAAATAGGCCGAGGTGATGAAATACGAAGTGCTGCTGAAACCCATCGTTTGCTCCTTGCATGAACCCAAAAAGCGGCGGCGAGCCTTAGAACCTGTTTACGATCTGCTGCGCGTTGGCGAGACGGCGTTGAAAACTCCTTCGAAATGCTCATGTACCAACCGTACATTCCGCTTTCTCAGCCGTTTTCGCCTTGTTTCGCCCTTGCTCGCAAGACCTTGAACAGACTCTTTGCGCCCGCCGCCGCGATCTTTGCCCTTCGCTGATTAAGCGGTTTCCAGCACCAGTTCCGAGCGTTGCGCCGAGGTCAGCGGCTTGAGCGCCCATTGCTGAGCCGGCGAAGCGTTGAACTCGTACAGCCAGATCAGGCTGCCCACGCCGCCGCGGCTTTGGTTGTCTATCACCAGATTGTTGTTTTGACGGCTGGAGATATAGCCCGGACGGGAGAACAGGTCCCATTGCTGGCTGAGCGAGGACGGATTGTACGGACGCAGCACCAAGGGCTTGCCGCTGGACAGGTCGGAAATGTCGATCACCAGCTGGTTGCCGCTGGTGGCCAGCGCGAACACGCCGTTGGCGAAGTCGATGTTGAACAGCGACAGGAAGTTGCCTTGGATGGGCTGCAGGTACAGCTGGGAACCGCTCATCGAATCTTTGGCGGTAATGCCCAGCGAGGTGTTTTGGCTATAGGTGAGGAAGTAAGGAACGCTAGAGAAAGACATATGGCAACCCCCATGTTTATGCCAATCAATTATTGGCTTTCTCAAACTAGCAAGGTTTGCCCGTATTGCAAGCGTCGGCCCGAAACCGGCCGCGCCCGGCGTAAAATCCAGATAAAAATCCGATCAGAAACACGAACTTAGACGACGATAAGTGAAATTGCTTAAAGTCATCCGGCACAGAACGGTCTGTTCGACAACAGACGCGGCGCCAACAAAAACAGCCGGGCGTCAGCCCGGCTGTTTTGATCCGTCCCAGCAGTCGATCAGACCGACAAATAAGACGATTGCTTCAGGCCGCGGCAGAACTCGGCGAAGAACAGGCTGCGCTCTTCGCTGCTGAGGTCGGCGGCGCGCGACTTGGCTTCGTAGCGGT
This sequence comes from Chromobacterium sp. HL1, assembly GCF_057418835.1. Lineage (NCBI taxonomy): Bacteria > Pseudomonadati > Pseudomonadota > Betaproteobacteria > Neisseriales > Chromobacteriaceae > Chromobacterium > Chromobacterium sp. HL1. The sequence goes on along the minus strand of NZ_CP162399.1, from coordinate 2,014,092 downwards.
TGAGGATGTCTTCCGGCGACAGGTGCACGTAACGCAGCATGTCTTCTATGGTGTCGTGCTCTTCCACGCCGGAGAACTCCAGCTCGCCGCCGTCGCGCACATAGACGTTGACCGAGTCGGTGTCGCCGAACAGATTGTGCATATCGCCCAGGATTTCCTGGTAAGCGCCCACCAGGAAGACGGCGATCAGATACTCGTCGCCCTGCTTCACCTCGTGCACGGACAGGCTGGATTCTATGCTCTGCTGGTCCACGTACTGCTTGAGCTTGCCGTCGGAGTCGCAGGTCAGATCCTGCAGCACCGCGCGGCGGGTGGGCTGCTCGTTCAGACGGTGCAGCGGGGTGATCGGCAAAATCTGGTCGATGGCCCAGGTGTCCGGCAGGCTCTGGAACACCGAGAAATTGCAGAAGTACTTGTCGGCCAGACGGTCGGTCAGTTCGTCGTACACCTGGCGCTGCGAACGCTGGCTGGCTTGCAGCTGGCTGTGCAGGCGGCGGCACAAGGCGGCGTGCACGTCTTCGGCCAGCGCTTTTTCCTTCAGCGACAGGCGGCCGGCGGCGTACAGATCGGTGACTTCCGACACGTAGTGGCTGGCGCGGTAGTAGATTTCGGTGACCAGGTCGTCGTCGTTGAGCTGAACCAGTTCAAACAGCTTGCGCACCGGCTGCGACAAGGCGGCGATGTCGTCCACCTGCGGCACTTCGTCCGGCAGGCGCTCCACATCGGTCACGTTCATGATCAGCACGGCGTGGTGGGCGGTCATCGCGCGGCCGGATTCGGACAGGATGCGCGGATGCGGAATGCCGTTCTCGCCGCAGAACTCGGACAGCATGGACACGATCACGTGCGCGTACTCGTCCATATCGTAGTTGATGGAGCTGTCGTTGCGCGAATGGGTGCCGTCGTAATCCACGCCCAGGCCGCCGCCCACGTCCACGTGGTCGATGGGCAGGCCCAGCGCGCGCAGTTCCGCGAAGTAGCGGATGGCCTCGCCGAAGCCGCTGCGGTAATCGCCGATGTGGGCGATCTGCGACCCCATGTGGAAGTGCATCAGACGCACGCAGTCGGCCAGGCCGGCGGCGGTGAGCTTGTCCGCGGCGGAGATCAGCTGGCCGGCGGACAGGCCGAACTTGCCCTTCTCGCCGCCGGTGTCCGCCCACTTGCTGGACGCCAGCGAGGACAGACGCACGCGCATGCCGATATTGGGACGGATGCCCAGCTTGCGGGATTCATCGATCACCAGCTCCACTTCGGACTCTTTCTCGATGACGATGAACACCTGGTGGCCCAGACGTTCGCCCATCAGGGCCAGGCGGATGTAGTCGCGGTCCTTGTAGCCGTTGCAGACGATGGTGCAGCCCTTGGGCGCCAGCGCCAGCACCGCCATCAGTTCCGGCTTGGAGCCGGCTTCCAGGCCGATGGACACGTCCGGCGTGGCGATGATGCTCTTCACCACCGCTTCTTGCTGGTTGACCTTGATCGGATAGATGGCGGTATAACGATTGCCGTAGCCTTGTTCGGCGATGGCCTTGTCGAAGGCCGCGCACAGACGCGTGACGCGGTCTTGCAGAATATCGGGAAAACGCACCAGCAACGGCAGGTCCAGGCCCTTGCCGGACAGTTCGCCCACCAGACGATGCAGGTCGATTTCCTTGTTTTGGCGCACATTCGGACGCACGACGATATTGCCGTTGGCGCCCATGTCGAAGTACCCCGCTCCCCAATGCCGGATGCCGTACAACGCCCGGCTATCAGCCACAGACCAAGCCATGAGTTTTCCCCTCAAGAACTGACGGAAAGCCCTGAACCCCGCGCAATGATGGGTGGACAGGGATTTCCAAAGGACGCGCCCAGGCCGCCGCCGAAAAAGCGATGAGCCAGCCGCAGGAGCATCCTTATGATGGATAACCCCGCTCCTTAGTGCGCGGCTTTCGGGCTGAACAGCTTTTATGTGGGCCTGGGATGTCGGAGCGAAACAATTGAATTGTAGGTTTGCAAAGCTGCAAACGAGCGCGGATTGTAACAACATCACGCGGCTTGACAAGTAAAAAAATGTATAAAAATCCGCATGTCCAATTTAATCGACAAGCCCGCGCCGGGCGGCCCGGCAAGCCTTGCCGGGCAAGGCTTGAGCAAAAACAGCCCCCTATATTTTTCTCACGCCGGCAAGCGGCCGTTTCTCCGGCCGGGGACGTCGCGGTTCCGGCAATGGACTTGTCCAAAATATTCAACAAGAGCGCGCCCCGGCCCCTTGCTCCGCCGCGCCAAAAAACCACAGCGCGGCCCGGCGCGCCAAGCCGCGCCGAACAAGGCTTTTAGCCCAAATACGGCATGTTTTTTCAAATCTGCGCCACGCGCCGCCACCTGCCGCGCCGGCTCTGGTTACAATGCCCCGGTCATCACTAGCCGCAAGCACGAGCCAGCCCATGCGCGAGCATCACCACGATTTTCTGTCCTGGACCATGAATCCCGCCTCCCCGGCCTCCGCCGAATGGCAGCTCCACTCCGGCGTGCGGGCGCGCTGGCTGGATTACGGCGTCGTCGAGCTGGAACCCCTCGCCGCCGCCGACGATTCCCTGCTGCTGTCCAGCGGCGTGCACGGCAATGAGACCGCGCCTATCGAGGTGCTCAATGCCATCCTGGCCGACATCGCCGGCGGCAGGCTGGCGCTGCGCTGCCGGCTGCTGGTGATCTTCGGCAATCTGGACGCGATGCGGCTGGGCAAGCGTTATCTGGATTACGATATGAACCGGCTGTTCAACGGCGCGCACGCGCGCCAGCCGGAAGCGCGCGAAGCGGCGCGCGCGGCGCGCCTGGAACAGGCGGCGGCGGACTTTTTCGCCTCCGCCCGCGGCCGGCGCTGGCATTACGATCTGCACACCGCGATCCGCGGCTCGGTGTTCGAGAAGTTCGCCATCTACCCCTATCTGCACGAACGCCCGCACAGCCGCGCGCAACTGGCCTGGCTGAAGAGTTGCCAGGTGGAAACCGTACTGCTGCACAGCCAGCCGGCCAATACCTTCAGCTACTTCACCAGCCGCCACTGCCAGGCGGACGCCTTCACGCTGGAGCTGGGCAAGGCGCGGCCGTTCGGCCAAAACGATCTGTCCCGCTTCGCCGGCATAGACCAGGCGCTGCGCCGGCTGCTGGCGGAGCCGGAGCAAGAACTGCCCGGCTACCGCGACGGCGATCTGCCGCTGTTCCAGGCCAAGTACGACATCGTCAAACACAGCGAAGCCTTCCGCCTGCACCTGGCCGACGACGTGGAAAACTTCACCGCGTTGCCGGACGGCTTCCTGATCGCCGAGGACGGCGAGCACCGCTATGTGGCCGTCGGCGGCGATGAGCGCATCCTGTTCCCCAATCACACGGTCAAGCCCGGACTGCGCGCCGGCATCGTGGTGGCGCCGGCGCGGCTGCCTTAAACGCGATTCAAGGTTCCGCGCGGACGCCCAGCGCTCAAGGGAGCCGCGCGCGACAACGCCGCGGCCATGGCCGCGGCGTCGTTCATTCCGGCAGGACCTGCCCGCCCCGCGCGGCGTTTCAAGCGAACTCGGCGGCCGCCACCCTCGCCACCGCGGCGATCACCGCGTTGCGCTCGTCCATCATCGCCGTCGAGCCCCAGTAATAGACCGACAGCAACAACGGCGACTTGCCCGGCCGCCAGGCCACGGCCACGTTGTTGGCCGCGCCGTGGCCGCCGCTGCCGGTCTTATCCCCCACCCGCCACTCCGCCGGCAAGCCGGCGCGGATGCGCAGATTGCCGGTGGTGTTGCCCAGCAGCCAATCGTTCAGCAAACCGCGCTGCCGCTCCGGCAATAGCGGGGAAAACAGCAGCGCGCGCAGATTGGCCGTCATCGCCGCCGGCGTGGTGGTGTCGCGCGGATCGTCCGGCTCGGCGCGGTTCAGTTCCGGCTCGACGCGGTCAAGCCGGCTCAGGCCGTCGCCCAGCGAACGGGCGAAGCGGGTCACCTCCTGCGGCCCGCCCAACTGCTCCAGCAGCAGATTGGCGGCGGTGTTGTCGCCGAAGCGCATCGCCGCGTCGCACAAGTCTTTCACCGACATGCCCTGCTCCACGTATTGTTCGGCGATGGGCGAATAGTCGATCAATTGCTCGCGCCGGTAGCCGACATGGCGGTAGAGCAGATCCGGCTGCGTCGCGCTGCGTTGCAATAAGGCGCCCACCAGCAGCAGCGTGAACGTGCTGCACATCGGGAAGCGCTCATCGGCCCGGTAAGCCAGCGTCCGCCCGCTGTCCGCCTCTTGCGCGAACACGCCGATGCGGCCGCCGGCATTGCGTTCCAGCTCCGCCAATTGACGCGCGGCCGGGGCTTCGCCCGGCACCCGCAACGGCGGGCGCGCGCAACCCCAGATCAACGGCGTGGCGGCCAAGGCCGCCAGCAAGACGCGCCGCTGCGCAAAATCATCCATAGATCAATCCCCAGATTCGGTATGACGGCGCGGCCCGTCGCAACGGCCGGCCATCGCGGTTTAGTTCCCCCGATGCGCATTGCCGCTATCCGCCGCAATGACAATGAACTAAAGTGCGATACATATTCTTTTGCGCCTGAACCACGAAAACAGATGCGTCAAAACATCACGAACAGGTTCAAGCACTTTTAATGACACATTAAACAATCGAATGACATGAAAAAGCCTGCACAGTTCCGTATCCCCGCTTTGCGGCGCATCGCCGGCCTGCTCGGCCTCAGCCTGGCCCTGCTGGCCGCGCCGCTTGAAGCCAAAACGCCGCACACGCATCGGCACGCCAGCGCGCCGGCGCAAGAGCAGTTGCTGGAACACGGCAGCTACACCAACTCCGACGGCGTGGAGGTCCACAGCCCGGCCCATACCCGCTCCGGCAAAGCGCCGGCCGGCGCCAGCGCGCGCTGCCGCGACGGCAGCTATAGCTTCAGCCAGCACCGGCGCGGCACGTGTTCGCATCATGGCGGCGTGGCGGCCTGGCTCTGAGAACCCGTTCATAGTCTGCTGCGCTTCAGCGATACGGCGTTGAAAACAAGCTCAAAATGCTCATGTACCATTTGTACATTCCGCTTTTTCGCTCGTTTTCGCCTTGTCTCGCCCTTGCTCGCGAGACTCTGAACAGGCTCTGAGAGCCTGTTTACGATCTGCTGCGCATCGGTGATGCGGCATTGAACGGGTTCCCGCCTCACACCAGACAGCCGGCAAACAGCAGATACACCGCGCCCGCGCCCAAGAGCCAGCGGCCGTCCACGCTGCCGCGGCGGAACAACAGCCACAAGCCGGCGATCGCCGCCATCGTGGCCAGGCCGGACCACAGCAGGACGCCGTCGAACATCCACGGGGTGAAGAACAGGCCGAAGGCGCTGGGAATCGTCGCCTGTATCATCATCGCGCCGGAGATATTGGCCAAAGCCAGACGCTCCTTGCCCTGGCGCAGCCAGATCAGCGCGTTCATGATTTCCGGCAATTCCGTGGCCACCGGACTCAGCAGCAAGGCCACCAGATGCGGCGCCATGCCCCAGTGTCCGGCCAGCGCTTCCAGCTGCGCGACGAAACCGTGCGCCGCCGCCGCGATCACCGCCAAGGCCAGCAGGGCCTGCGTCGCCGCCCAGCCCAGGCCGCCGCCGGCGCGCAGTTTCAAGGCGTCCAGTTCTTCCTCTTCCGGCGCGGTGTCCGCGCTGCGGATCTCGCGCCAGACATAGGCGGCGTAAGCGGCCAGGAACAGCACGCCCAGCCAGGGCTTGATGGCGAAGGCCAGCAGGCCCAACGCCACCTTGAACGCGAAAATCAGCAAAAACGCCAATTGGTCGCCGGCCAGCCGGCGGTGATCGACGCGCAACAGGTAGTCGCCGCGCCCCAGCCGGCTGCGGTTGCGCCACAGCGCGAAACCCACCACCGCGTACGCCAGCGTGGCCAGCACCAGCGGCCCGCCCAGGGCGGCGCCGACGCCGATGTCCTTATGTTGCGGCGTGCCGCCGAAGGCCATCGCGGTCAAGGTGACGGCGCTTTCCGGCAAGGCGGTGCCGAAAGCGGCGAGCACGGTGCCGACGGCGCTGGCGCCCAGGTTCAGATGGCGTCCGCACCACTCGATGGCGTTGACGAAGTATTGACAGGAAAGATAGATCAGGACGGCGAGGCCGAGCAGAAACGACAGGGTCAACAGCATGGATAGTCTTGGGCCGGGCAAGCGGATGGACAATGGCGCAACGACGCGGCTTGCCCGGCGGCAAACGCATCGTGGCCAAAGGTCTCGCTTGGCGGCGCCGGCAATGCCGGCCGCTGACCGCGCCATGAGGAAAGCTCCTCAAGTTTGTTGACGCGGCCTCTTCGGCGGGGCCGAAGATGGCTACTCCCCAATGACAACGGCGCCATTGTGCCAGCCTGGGCGCAATGGCGCAAACCTAGGCGCCCGTCATGCGACGCCCACTGCGGATGAAGGCGAAGGGCCGCGACGTCGCCGCCGCGGCCGCCTCGGCGCTAGCGGCGGAACCACTCGCGCTTGGCCAGCGCCGCCTCCACCTGCTCGCGATTGAGCAAGGCGTCGCGCATGGCGTTCCGCGCCGCCAGCTCCATCTGGTCGCCGTAGTAAGGCGATTGCGGCTGGCTGCTGTTGCCGTAGGTGTTGATCACCTTGGCGCGCAGCGGCCGGCCGAACTCCACCAGGGCGGTGAAGGTGTCGCCGAAGATGGCGCGCTGGCGGCCGTCGCTGTCGCCGATATAACTGAAGGTGCGGAAAGCCCCCAAACCCTCGGCGCCGCCGCTGGCCGGCTGGTCCAAGCGCGCCGCGCCGCCGGCGGGGCCGCGCCGCAGCCGGTAGACTTCGCCGAAGGCGATGTCCAGCGGCACGCCGGCCTGTTGCAAGCCCTGGGCGGCCGCGCCCAGCTTGCTGAGCGCGAAGCCGGCGTCGCGCAGGCCGGCGGGCGTGTCGTAGGGCTGCGCCGGATCCGCTTCCCGGCGGTAGCGCAAGGCCTCTTCGCCGCCGGAGGCCGCCACCCAGGCGGCGAACAGCACCGCGCCCTTGCTGGCGGCGTCGCTGCGCCGGTCCCATTGGGCCAGCACTTGCGCCGCGGCGATCAGGCCGGCGTCGCCGGAGGCGCGCGCATAGCCGATCAAATCGTCCAGCACCCGGTCCGCCAGCAGCAGCCGGGTGTCGTGCTTGGCGCTGAGCAGCGTGTCCAGGGTGAAGGCCGAAGTCTGTTCGATCAGCTCGATGCCGCGCTGTTCGCGCAGCAGCGGCGACGCCCGCGGCGACAGATAGCCGGCGTAGGCGGCCGGGTCCAGCGCAGGCTTGCTCATATACCAGGGCACGCTATTGGAGTTCTGCACCCAGCCGCTGGACGGATTGGCCACCTGCGGCAATTCGTCCAGGCGCAGCGCCTGACGCCAGATCAGATCGCTGCGGCTGCCGTCCACCGGCTGCGCCCAGAAGGCGGCGTCGCCGCCGGCGCGGCGCGGGGTCAGGCCGCCGAAAGCCGCCCAGATATTGCGTTGGGCGTCGGCGTAGATGATGTTGTGGTAGGGATTGCGCAGCCGCGCCACGACGCTGCGGAAGGCCTTGAAGTCGGGCGCTTGCGCCATGTCCCACCATTGCTCCAGCACGCCGGGGGTCTGCAGCTGGTCGACGCCGACGATGCGCAGCGCGTAGCTCTGGCCGTCCTTGTCGAACACCGGGCCCTGCTCGGCGCGGCGCAGCGTCAGCTGCTCGGCTTGCAGGCTGCCGTCCGGCTGACGGATATACAGGGTTTCGCGCTTGGTCTCAAAGTCGCGCGCCACGCCGTCCAGCAGGTATTGCCGGCCGCTGAGCTTGAGTTGGTACAGGTCGCAGCCGTCCTGGGTGTTGACGGTGTGCACCCAGCCCAGCCGCTGGTTGAAGCCGATGCGCATCACCGGCAGGCCCACCAGGGTGGCGCCGTAGATATCGTATTCCGGGCTCTTGAATTGGGCTTCGAACCAGGTGTGGCTGCCGCCCCACAGCAAATGCGGGTTGGCCAGCAGCATGGCGTTGCCGGAACGGCTCTTGGCCGGCCCCAGCGCCCAGCCGTTGGAGCCGCCGATCAGATTGATGGGGGTGGCCACCGCGTCCGGGTAGATCAGCGAGCAATTGGCCGCGCCGGTGGCGGTGGAGCCGCTCAGATAGCCGAAGAAGATGCGCAGGGTGTGGGCCAGCACGTCCTCGCTGCGCACCGGCAGCACCGCGCGCGCCGCCGGGCTCAGACCGCCGCTGGCGGCGGCCTGGTCGTTGACGCCGGCGACGAAGGCGTCCAGGTAGGCGCGCATGCGCGGGCTTTGCTGTTGCAGCCATTGTTTGGAGCGCTCCGGGAAGCCCATCGCGCGCACCAGGCGGTCCACTTCCGCCATATTGCTGGGGAAGGGCTCGCCGGCCTCGAACACCGCGCCGTAGTATTCCGCGCCGCGGCCGCGGCCCTGGGCGTACAGCCGCAGCAGCAGCTCCGGATGCGCCTGCATCTGGGCGCGGCCGAAGGCGTAGGCCAGGCTGTCGGCGCGCGCGGCGTAGATGTGCGGCACGCCGCTGCGGTCCCACAGCACTTGGCTGCCGCGCGGCTTGCCGTCTTCGTCCAGTTCGCAGGCCGTCAGCAAGGACAGCATGGCGATGCCCAATAGGGCGAGGATCAAGCGTTTCACTACCTTTCCTCCTTTTTGACAACTTAACAATGAGCTGTCGGCCAGCATGCTCAACAGCGATGCTCGGTTCTTCACACTCTTGAAACGACGGAACTGGCCAGCAAGAAAGGAAGCACGTATCCAACGCGCCCAAAGTCCCTTCAAGTCTGCCGCCGGGTGGCAGGCCCGAGGTTTTAGCTAGGCAGAAACTTCGCTTCGCACGTTTTAAGCGGCTGCCTGTTCGAGCAGCGCGACGTTAGCGCGCCATCACTGAGCGAATCCTTGATTCGCTCAGTGATAGGGGAATTTGGCCGAGTTGTTCCCCTTCCTGCCTTATTCCCTCGCGACGCTACGCTTGCCTCGCTCGGTCAGGACCGCCCCGGCAATCAAAACCATCATCCGCGCAGCGGATGCCTCATGCCCCTAATACCAGCGAAACACCCGCGCGCCGCTGACGAAGCCGGCAATGCCGATCAGCGTGAGCACCACCGCCGAACGCGCGATTTCCAGCACTCCGGCGCCCTCGACGAAGATCATGCGCATGCCGTCCGCCAGGATGGTCAGCGGCAGCACCTCGATCACCGCCACCATCCACTCCGGGAAGTGCTTGTAGCTAAAAAAGATGCCGGAAAAGATCACCAGGAACAGGATGGTCATTTCCAGCAGGCCGTTGGCGGTCTGCGCCTTGGTGGCGCGCGAGGCGGCCAGGATGGCGATGCCGGCGAAGCAGACGTTGCCGGCCAGCAGCAGCACGATGAAGGGCAGCGCCCCGCCCTGGGCGTGCACGTCGAAATAACTGCTGGCGAACAAATACAGCACCAGGGTTTCCAGCAGGCTGAACACCAGGCAGGCCAGCACGTGGGCCAGCAGGAAGTCGGTTTTGCGCATCGGGGTGATGCGCATCTGCCGGGTGACGCGGGTGGCGCGTTTTTCGATCAGCGACCAGCCGACGGCGATCAGGCAGGTTTCCATCACCGCCATCGCCACCAGGCCGGGCACCAGGAAGTCGATGTAGCGCAGGCCGGGGCTGTCCAGCACCGACATATTCTTGTCCACCGCCTGGCTCAGCGCGTCCGGGTCGTCGCCGAGGAAGAAGTAGGTCAGCAGCGCCTCGTTGTTCTGCGGGTCCAGATAGTAGATGCGCTTGCCGCTGTCGGCGCTGGGCTCCATGAACACCTGCACGTCGCCGCGCTTGAGGCCGCGCAACACCGATTCGCGGTCCGGGTAGTACTGGAAGCGGTATTTCATCCGTATCAGGTGGTCGCGCTTGATCTCGTCGGCGTTGATGACGCTGGACAGCGGCTGGTTGCGGGCCTCCACCTTGCTGATCCAGGCCTTGACCGCGGCCTGCTCCTGCAAGCTGGGCGGCAGCACCACGCCTATGGTGCGCTCCTTGATTTCGCCGCCGGAGAAGGACACGCCCAGCAGCCACACCAGCAGCAGCGGGAAGCCGAAGGACCAGAACAGGATTTGAGGTTCGCGCAGGTATTGACGGAATTGAGTGACGATCAGATTGAGCAAGGCGTTATTCATGGAAACCTCGGCCGGCCAGTGACAGGAATAAATCGTCCAGCGTTTTTTTGCGCACGATGATTTCGTCGATGTCGATTTGTTGTTCGCGGATGAACTCGGACAGGCGGAACAGGAAGGCCGAGCCGTTGCGCACCAGCAGCCTCGCCTTGGCGGACGCCTGGTCGTAGCTGTAGCTGATGATGTTGTCCTTGTGCTTGGGCTCGGCGCCGCCGGCGCCGCTCTTGACCCGGTATTCGACCACTTCGCCCGGTTCGTGCGCGGCCAGCAGCTCGTCCAGCGTGCCCTGGGTCAGGATGCGGCCCTGGTGCATGATGCAGATGCGGTCGCACAGGTATTCGGCTTCTTCCATGTAGTGGGTGGTCAGCAACATGGTGGAGCCCAGCTCCTTATTGAGCTTGCGCAGGATGTCCCAGGTGCCGCGCCGCACCTGCGGGTCCAGGCCGGTGGTGGGCTCGTCCAGGATCAGGATTTCCGGCTGGTTGAGGATGGAAATGGCCAGGGCCAGCCGCTGGCGCTGACCGCCGGACAGCCCTTCCACCATCACCTTGCGCTTGGGGGTCAGTTCCACCAGCTCCAATACCTCGTCGGCGCGGCTGCGCGGCCGGCGGTAGAAACTGGCGAACAGGTTGACGGTTTCGTCCACCCGCAGCTTGTTGATGAACAGCGATTCCTGCAGCACCCCGGCCAGGCGGTGGCGCAGATAGCTTTCGTCCTTCTGCCAGCTGCGCCCCAGGATGCGGATGGAGCCGGCCTCCGGCTGTTTCAGTCCCTCCAGCATTTCCACCAGCGTGGTCTTGCCGGCGCCGTTGGGCCCCAGCAGGGCGACGAATTCGCCGCGATAGATGTCCAGCGACACGTCGTTGACCGCGGTGTAGTCGTTGAAGCGCTTGGTCACCGACTGGAATTCGATGACTTTTTCTCTTGTTGTGGCTTGGTGCATTTCACTTTCCATAGAAGCCGAAGGAGAACCGAAGCAGCGGAAAACCCTGCGCAGCCGCAGGGCTTATCCGCCTCTTTTCATTGCCGCCGCGCGGTCAAACGAGTTGATAACGGTCCGCATCCTTCAGGAAAGGGAACTGGGCGCGCACATCGTCCAGCTGCGCGCGCGACAGCCTGGCCTGATACACGCTTTCCAGTTGGCGGCCGTGGTACAGGGTGTCGCCCAGCGGATCGATCAGCATGGAGTCGCCGCTGTAGCGGATGTCGTTGCCGTCCATGCCCACCCGGTTGACGCCGATGACGAAGGCCTGGTTTTCGATCGCCCGCGCAGGCAGCAGCGTTTGCCAGTGCTTGGCGCGGCGCTCCGGCCAGCTGGCGATGTAGAGCGCCAGGTCGTACTGGCTGTTGTTGTTGCGCGACCAGACCGGGAAGCGCAGGTCGTAGCAGACGAAGGCGGCCACCGACCAGCCGTCCACCTTGACGATCAGCGGCGCGTCGCCGGCGGTGTAGTGCTCGTGCTCGCCGGCGAAGCTGAACAGATGCTTCTTGTCGTAGCTGAACAGGCTGCCGTCGGCCTTGGCCCACAGCAGGCGGTTGTAGTAGCGGTCCTGCTCTTCTATGGCCACGCTGCCCACCAGGTCGGCGCGCTTGGCGCGCGCGGTGTCGCGCAGCCATTGCACCGCCTTGCCGTCCATGGTTTCGGCGATCTTCTCCGGCCGCATGCTGAAGCCGGTGGTGAACATTTCCGGCAGCACGATCAACCGGCTGTCGTTCACCGCGCTCAGGTGGCGCTCCATCCGCTGCAGGTTCTGGTCCACCGATTCCCAGGCGATGTCGCTTTGCACCAGGGTGACGGCTAAGTCTTGATTTGGCATGGTTTGCTTTCCCAATGGGTCAATATCACTTCGTTGTGGTCGCCGCGCTCGCGGCTGCTCTGGCGCACCAGCACTTCGCCGCCGTCGTCGGACAGATACCAGCCGGTGCCGCTGATCTTGCGCCGCTTTGATTGATAGGCCACCACCCTCGCCTGCCGCGGCTGGCCCAGCAGGTCCAGGGTTTCGTCCGGCAGCCGCTGGTAGCGGACCTCGTCGATATCGAAGTGCTCCAGATCCAGCACCCGCAAGGTGGCCTCGGCCTGGCCGCCGACGAGAAAGCGCTCGGCGGCGTCTTCGCTGCTGGCGTCGAAATCCCCCAGCTTGAAGCGGCGCACCTCCAGCTGGCCGTCGTGCAGACGCAGGGTCAGCACGCCCTGACGCAGCCGGCCCTTGATCACGGTCTTGTCGCCGTCCTCGTCGGAGACGCCGGCGTAGCGGCACAGGCCGTCCGCGCCGAAATCCATGCTCTCGTCCGATTGCAGCGAGTAGTCGAACCACAGCCCGCTGCAGCGCAGGTCCATCCGGTTGCTGACTTGCAGCACCGGCATGTCGTCCAGCCAGCCGCGGCGGCGTTCGGTCCGCAGCCGGCCTATTGGTTCGCCGTTGCTCAGCACCTGGTAGTCCAGCAGCAGTTCCGCGACCGGTGGGGACCTCGAAAAACCTGCTGCGCCGTCCGATAGCTGCGTTGCTCCGTGCTCGCTCCCTCGCTGTACTCCTTGTACTATCTCGGTCGCTGCGCGCGGTGCGTCTTGCTCTCGAACCGCTCGCGACGGTTTTTCGAGCGCCCCCGGCGCTTCGATCAGCGCTTCCTCGTCGGCCAGCATCTCAGCGCACCGCCGCCGCGTCGCTCAGGTCGGCGTCGTACAAGCTCTCCATATAGCCGCCGGCCATGCTGGTGTGACGCTTGATTTCCGCCAGCGGGGTCTGCTCCGCCGGGGCGTTCAGGAAGCCCACCTTGCAGGCGTAGTCCAGATAGCGGCCGAACAAGGCCTGGTCCGAGTCCGGGCAGCGGATGTCGGTGTTGGCCAGCAGCTCCTGGATCTCGCTGGTGTCGTACTTGGCGTGCTCCTTGCAATCGCTGCCGTCGTAGAAGATGGCCATCAGATCGGTGAAGGTGGAGCGGTAGCCGGTGCCGCCGCGGTGCATGCGGCCTTCCTGCAGCGCTTCGAAGTAGTCCTTGGACGATACGTCGCGCAGGGTGTAGCCGTAGCCGCGCAGGCGGGCGACGATGCCGTCGTAGTTGATCGGACGCGGATTGGTCAGGTTGTAGGTGCGACGATTGCTGGACTGCAGATTCATCGCCGCGAACAGCGTGGCCTGGGCCACGTAGTCCACCGGGGAGATGTCGAAGGCTTCGTCCGAGGCGAAGGTCAGGCCGGTTTCCACCAGCGATTTGAGCATTTCGTAGTAGATGCCCTTGACCTTGGTCTGCTTCAGCGGGTAGCAGCCGGTCCGGCTGTCGCCCCAGATATTGCCCGGACGCACGATGACCCAATCCAGGCCGCGCTCGCCGGCCTCGTGCACCATGCGCTCGGCGGTGAATTTGGAGCGTTCGTAGTCCATGTTGACGAAGCCCTGGCCCACGTCCAGATCGGTTTCGCGCAGCACGAAGTCCGGCTGGTACAGCTTGTCGCCCACCATGCTGAAGCTGGAGGTGAACACCAGCGGGGCCTTGCCGGCCAGGCACAGCTCGATCAGGTTGGCGGTGCCGCCCACATTGACCGGGGCGATCTTGTTGTAGGAGGCCACCAGGCTGACGTTGGCGGCGCAATGCAGCACCAGGTCCGCCAGATGAGCCAGGTCGCGGTAGGCGCTGGCGTCCAGGCCCAGCATGGGCTGGCTGATGTCGCCCAGCACCGGGATGATGCGCCAGGCTTCGGTGGCCAGTTTGCGGCCCTCGTCGTAGCAATACAGCACGTCTTCGATGCGGGCGCGCGCGGCGTCCTTGTTCTCGGCCCGCACCACGCAATACACGTTGGCGTCGGTGGTGGCCAGTATTTCCTGCAGCAAACGGCCGCCCAGCACGCCGGTGGGGCCGGTCAGCACGATGTTCTTGACGCTGGTCTTGGCTCGGTAATCCATGACTTCACCTCTGAATTTGGTTTGGTTCCAGTCGGGGGCCGGCGCGGCCGGCCCCCTGTCACGCTATGCGGCAGAACCTGATCCAAGTCTCGCGAGCTAGAGCGAAACCGGTTTCAACGCCGTATCGCCGAAGCGCAGCAGGCCTTGGACAGATTCTTACAAGGTGCCTACCCGCATGCCTCCATCCAGCGGAATGACGGTGGCGTTCAGATAGTTGGTCTTGCAGGTGGCCAGGAAGGTGACCACCTCGGCGATGTCCTCCGGCAGCCCCCAGCGCCCCACCGGCACGATGGACTTGACGATGGCATCGTCGGACTGCTCCACCATCTGACGGTCGACGAACTGGCCCAGCATCTTGGTCTTGCAGATGCCCGGCGCAATCGCGGTGACGCTGATGTTCAGCGGCCCCAGCTCCCGCGCCCAGGACTCAGACGCCTTGATCAGGCCGGCCTTGGACGCCGCGTACGCCGACCCGCCGGCCGCGCCCCAGATGCCGGCCACGGAGGCGATGTTGATGATGCGGCCGTACTTCAGCCGCGCCATGTGGCGGGAGAACACCGCGGTGGCGTTGAAGGCGCCGTTGAGGTTGACGTCGAACACCCGTCTCGCCAGTTCCCCGCTTTTTTCCGCCATGCAGTAGCCGCGGCCGATGACGCCGGCGTTGTTGACCAGCACCGTGATGTTGGCGCCCATGCGCTCGACGATGGCGGCGCTGGCGGCGTCCACGCTGTCGGGGTCGGTCACGTCCATCACGAAGCCGCGCAGGCTGTCCGGGCAATCCAGCTCCCGGCCCAGCTGCTCCAGCGCGGCGGCGTCCACATCGGTGGCCGCCACCGCATAGCCCACTTCCAGCAGCGACTTGACGATGGCGCTGCCGAAGCCGCCGGCCGCGCCGGTGACGACGGCGACTTGCCGGGTCACGCCACCTCTCCTTCCTTGAAGGCGATGTCGATCACTTTGCGGGCGTTGGCCATGGCGTCGAAGATGCGTTCTTCGAAGAAGCGCACGTCGTCCTGATTCATCAGCAGGTTGGAGTAGATCCGCGACAGCGGCGAGAACTGGATGCCGTAGCGCTTGGAGATCTCGCGGATGATGATGTCGCAGAACTTGACCTTGTCGCTGTAGCCCTCGGAGCGGTCCACCATGGTGTCCTGCGAGTGGTAGACCAGCGCGGTGGGCATGCCCTGCACCACCAGCGGCAGATCGTTGGCGTGAGCGGCCTTGATGAAGGTGTCGGAGATCTGCTCGGTGAAGCGGCCCATGCGCTCGTAGCAGCCCGGGTCCTGTTCGATCAGTTCGAAGGTGCTCTTGATCGCGGCCAGGCCCAGCGGGTAGCCGTTGAAGGTGCCGGCGTGGATCACCTTGCCGCGGGTGTAGAGGTCCATGATGTCGCGACGGCCGGCGATGGCGGAGATCGGCATCGAGCCGCCGCCCAGCGCCTTGCCGAAGGTGGACAGGTGCGGGGTGACGCCGAGGATGCCCTGGGCGCCGGACAGGCCCAGACGCACGCCGGTGATGATCTCGTCGAAGATCAGCACGATGTTGTACTTCTCGCAGATTTCCTTGGCGCGCTCCAGATAGCCTTCGCGCGGGAAGATGCCGCCGCCGTTGACGCAGATCGGCTCCATCAGCACCGCGGCGATTTCATTGTGGTAGCGCTCGATGGTGGCTTCCAGCACCTGGATGTCGTTCCACGGCAGCATGAAGGACTGGTCTTCCAGCGCGCCGTCGGCGCGGCCCAGGGTGTCCAGCAGGTCGCCCTTGAAGGTTTCCGGCACCGGGAAGCTCAGGTCCTGGCGCTTGCGGCCGCCCATGATGTTGTCGGCGTTGCCGTGGTAGTGGCCGTGGAAGCGGATGAAGCGCTGCTTGCCGGTGAAGCCGCGCGCCAGGCGCAGCGCGTTCTGCACCGCCTCAGTGCCGCTCAGGCAGAAGCGGATCATCTCGGCGCAAGGGATGTGCTTGACCATCAGTTCGCAGACTTCGACTTCCAGGTCGCAAGTGTCCACCGAGGTCACTTTCTGCATGTAGCGGATCAGCGCTTCGTTGTAAGCCTCGTTGTGGTGGCCGACGAAGAGCGCGCCGAATTTGCAGAACAGGTCCAGGTGTTCATTGCCGTCCAGATCCCAGACCCGGGAGTTGCGGCCGCGATTGAACGGCACCACCAGCGGCCGTTCCGGGTCGCCGAAGTTGTAATGAGTGCCGCCCGGCAGCAGCTCCCAGCATTGCTTGTAAAAATCCTTGGACTTGATCAGCGACAGCTTGGTATTGCCTTCCATATTCCTGCTCTCCTCTTGCTTGCCCTGTGATGCTACGGTTGGTGCTACGGTTGATGACGGGATGTCATTCAATTCGGGTTCGGGTCCGATGTCGTCTTCGTCCAGCGCCGTCATGCGGGCGCTGAGCGGGCGGTAACGCTCCAGCCGCTGCGGCGTCAGGACGCCCAGCTGGCGCAAGGCCGCCACGCGGCTCAGGTAGGCGGCGCCGGCCATCAGCTCCACCGCGATGTCGGCCACCTTGCGCTTGGCCACCGGCGCCAGCTCGCTGCCTTGCAGCCACTCGTTGGCCGCGCCCATCGCCGCGCCGCACCAGATCTGGTAATCGACCGCGCGCTCGGCCGCGCCGGAGATCGCCCAGCGCGAGGACTGGCCCAGATACCACTGGAACAGCAGCGCCATCTTTTTCTTGGGGTTGGCGTTGGCGGCGTCTATCAGCGCCTGGTTGCCGCGGCCGGCGAAGAAGGCCTCGGTGTCGGCCCATACCTGGGCCAGCGGCTGACGGAACACCTGCTGTTCCAGGCTGGCCACTTCGGCGGCCGGGATCTGTTCCAGGCCGGGGTACTGCTTGTACAGGCCGTGCAGCTTCTGCGCGCGCACCGCGTACATGCTGCCGCCCTTGAGCACCTGCACCTTGGCGCCCAGTTCGAACATATCGGCGGACGGCGCCATCGCCATGTCCGCGATCTTGGCCTTGCCCAGCAATTGCTTGACCGGGTCCGAGGTGCCGGCTTCGACGCAGGCCTGATTGATGGAGCCGGTGACCACGTAGGCGGCGCCCAGCGAGAACGCCGCCAGCGTGGCGTGCGGGCTGCCGATGCCGCCGGCGGCGCCGACGCGCACGGTGAAGGGATAGCCCTGGCCGGCGCAGATTTCGTCGCGCAGCTCCGCGATGGAGCGGAAGATGCAGCTGAGCAGGCCGTTGTCGGTGTGGCCGCCGGAATCCGCTTCCACGGTGATGTCGTCGGCCATCGGCACTTTCTTGGCCAGCTCCGCCTGGCGCTCGCTGATCAGGCCGTCGGCCAGCAGCTTGCGCACGATCTTCTCCGGCGCCGGGCTGAGGAAATGCTGCGCCACTTCGCGGCGCGACACCTTGGCGATCACGCGGTTGCGGCGGATCACCGCGCCCTTGTCGCCGGCTTCCAGGCCCTTGACCCGGTAGTAGACGATGGCGGCGGACAGATTGACGTAGGCCGAGGCCTCCACCACCTTGACGTCCTGTTCGATGAACAGCTTGACGCAGTTCATCTCCCAGTCCGGCTGGCTGGGGTTGTGCAGCAGGTTGATCGCGTACGGGCCGTTGGGCAGCGCCTGCTTGATGCGGCGGATGGCGCTGCCGATGCGCTCCAGCGTCAGGCCGCCGGCGCCGAAGGCGCTGAGGATGCGGCGCGAGCCCAGCGCGATCACCATGTCCTCGGAGTTGATGCCGCCGGCCATGGCGCCCGCGTAATAGGCGAAGCGCACGCCGTAGTCACGCAGGAAGGACGGATCGCCGAAATATTCCGGCAACATCGCCGGCACCATGCCCAGGCAATCCACCTGGCCGTTGCCGGCCAGGCCGCCGGCCGGCTCCAGCAGCACCGCGTCCTGCTGGCGCAGCACGTGCAGCGGCCGCGCCAGGTCCAGCAACTGGGCCTGAGCCTGTTCCGGCGTCTGCTGGAACTTGCCGGCATGGCCCTGCCATTTGTACACCGGGGCCGCAAAGCGCGGCGCCACGCAAAGCTTGTCTTGGTTCATTCATGCCTCTATCGCTGTCAGCGCCGGCGCCGAAGCGTCCGCCGCTGCCGGCGCTCGGCTGAAGCCGGCGCCTAGGTTGTCGCACATACCGATGACGTTGCCGCGGTAGATGATCTCCGCGAGGAAGACCAGCGCCATCCGCTCCAGCTGGCCGTCGGCCTGGTAGTCGCAGTGGATGGATTTGCAGGTGAGCCGGTAACGCAGGGTGTCGGCCTCGCACTTCACTTCGCCGCGGAACTTGGCGCTGTAGCTGTGCGGGCTGAGCGCGTGCGGCACCATGCCCGGCAGCGAGTACAGCCCCAGGTAGCACAGGTAGAACTTGACCAGTTGCTCGCAGCCTTCCACCAGGAAGGTGCCGGGCATCACCGGGTCGTTCTTGAAGTGGGCGCGGAACACCCAGTGGCTGGGGTCGATGTCGCGTTCGGCCACCGCCTCGCCCAGGCCGAAGGCGCCGCCGGAGGCGGAGATGGACACCACCCGGTCCAGCATCTTGGCCGCCGGCGCGTACAAGCGCGGCGCGCGCGACGCAGCGTAGGCGGCGTCGCCGAAGCAGGCGACGAAATCGCCGCGCTGCAAGGCCTCGATATGGCTGTTGTCGAAGGACGCGCGCCCGCAGCGCAGCGGCGGCTGGAACGGCTCGGCCGGCTGGCCGGCCTTCAGATAGGGCGCGGTGTTGACCCCCTTGGATTTTTCGATGTCCTTGGGCAGGAAGAAGCCGGAATTGGCCTCCAGCTTGAAGCTCAGCCTATCGCCGACGTAGCACAGATACTCGTAGGCGATCAGCACGTTCTTGCCCACCTTGAGGAAGGACTTGATGTTGACCCGTCCGCGCAGCACTTCGCCGGCCTTGGGCAAGGGACCGTAGACCGTGGTCTGGCTGTCCACCGCCCGGTAGCGCAGCTGGCCCTTGAACAGCTGGTCGCAGCCGATATAGGTGAAGGCGACGATCATCGCGTGCGAGGCTTCCAGCGACACGAAGGCCGGCACCAGGCCGTCGGACACGTACCAGGCGTCGGGGTGCAGATCGTATTCCCACTCGATGAAGCACGGCTCCAGCTTGCCCGGCTGCGCCGACAGCGCGGTGATGCGCGAGGCGAACATATACGGCGGCGACGGCATGCGGGTGCGGATCGGGTAGCTGTCGGCCTCGGCGTAATCCGGGCCCAAGACCTTGGCGATGGAGCCGTCGGTCAGCTCCACCAGCTGCGCTTCGTCGAACAGCGGACGCGGGCGCGGCGGCACCGGCGCCGCGGCCTTGGGCTTGGCCGCGCGGCGCTGGCCGGCCGGCGCGCCGGCGCCCAGCAGTTGCGCGATGCGCTGGTAGAAACGCTGCTCGGCCTGCAGATAGCTGAGCTGGGTCTGCGCCTGACGGCTGTGCTGCCTTTGCAAGACCGGCGCTTCGCTGTCGGCCGGCGCCGCGGCGGCCGGCTGCGGCTGCGCCGGTTCCGCCACCGGCTGCGGACGCCGCCAGGGCTTGACGTCGCCGAACAGCGCGCGGTTGGCCTCGTTGACGATCATCTCGGCGATGGTGTGCTCGCGGCCGGTGTGCACGGTGGCGACCAGGGCCGGACCGCCCGCCTGCGGCGGCGTCGGCGTTCTGGCTTCCAGACGATTGGCCTCGCCGGGCTCTTGCAGAATCATATGGGCGTAGCCGCGGTCCAGGCCCAGGCTGTTGACCGCCGCCAGCCGCAGACCGCCGGCCGGCGCCGGCCAGGCCGCGCCGGTTTCTCCGGCGCGGAACACGGCGCGCAGCGCGGCCTCCGGATAGGCGGCCAGCGCCGCCGCGCCGGGCAGCTGCCGGCGATGCAGGCAGAGCGCGGCCTTGATCACGCTGACGATGCCCTGGGCCGAGGCCAGCTGGCCGTAGTTGGCGGCCACCGAGCCGGCGGCGACGCCGCTGTCGCGGTAAACCCGGGACAGGCCGTCGACTTCCACCTGGTTGTCGCTGGCCAGCGCGCCGCCGCTCAGCTCCAGATAGCCCACCGACGCCGGATCCGCGCCGGCCTGGCGCAAGGCCGCCGCCGCCGAGCGCGCCACCGCGTCCGCCGCCGGTTGAAACTCGGTGCTATCGCCGCAGGCGTGGCCGATGGCCAGGCCGCGCATCACCGCGTAGACGCGGTCCTTGGCTTCCAAGGCCGCCTGCTCGCGCTTGAGCACCACCACGCCGCCGCCCTCGCCCACCGGCGCGTCGACATGGCCGGCGCCGCGGCGCGGCGCCCACAAGACGTTTTCCAGACCGCCGGCGAAGCTGCCGCCGGCGACGATGACCGCGTCCACCAATTGCTCGGACAACATGAACTGCGCCAGTTCTATCGCCTTGAAGGCGGCGTTTTCATGCGCGCACAGCGAGAAGGCCGGGCCGTCCAGCTTCAGATGGGCGGCGATGCGGCTGGCCACCACATTGCCGATGCCGCCGGTGATGCCTTCCGGATACGGTTCCGGGAACAGGCTGTCCTTGACGATGGTTTCCAGCGCCGCGGTCTGCGCCTCGCTCAGCGAGATGCCGCTGTGCGCCAGGCTGTCGCGCACCTGCCAGGCCATCTCGTTGCGCGCCTGATAGCGCGAGCAGCTGTAGTCGACGTCGCCGGCGACGATGACGGCGATATTGCGCTTGTGGCCGTCCAGCTGGTAGCCGGCGTCGTAGAAGGCGCGCTCGGCGATGGGCATCAGGAACAAATGCGACAGCAGATGGCTGCCCACCACCTTGGGCGGCAGCTTGAAGCGCTTGCAGTCGAAGTCGAACTGCTCGATATAGGCGCCGGCCGGCGCCTGGCGGTAGCCGCGCGCGCCCAGCACGTCGGCGCGCCCCTCCAGGCCCAGCCAGCGGGTGCGCGGCAGCGGGCGGAAGTGGCGGCGGCCCTCGGCCACCGTCCGCAACAGGGCGTCCGGGGTTTCAGTGTCCGCCAGCGCCACGCCCACGCCCACGATGGCCAGGCTTTGTTGTTCGGCCGGCAGTTGCGGCCAGGCGGTCACCGGCGCGTCGGCGCGGTGTTCGCGCAGCACCATGTGGCCGTTGACGCCGCCGAAGCCGAAGGCGTTGATGCCGGCGCGCTTGGCCTGGCCGCGCTGCGGCCACGGCGTGGTGTCGCGCACCACGTGGCGGATGTCCAGCTGGCCGCCCGGGGTGCTGACCATGTCTTCCACGTTCAGCGTCGGCGGGATCACGCCGCTGCGCATCGCCAGCAGCACCTTGAGGATGCTGGCCATGCCGGAGGCGGTCAGCATATGGCCGATATTGCCCTTGTTGGCGCCGATCAGCGGCCGCTGCGCCTGGTCGGCGAAGAAGGTCTCCACCGAGCCCAGCTCCACCTGATCGCCCACCGGGGTGCCGGTGGCGTGGCATTCCAGATAATCGATGTTCTTGTCCACGCCGTCGTAGGCGCGTTTCAGCGACAGCAGCTGGCCGTTGAGGTCGGGCACCAGGATGTGCTTGGCGCCGCCGTCGTTGGACAGGCCGATGGATTCGATCACGCCGTAGATGCGGTCCTTGTCGCGCACCGCGTCGGCGTAGCGCTTGAGCGCGATCACGCTGGCGCCCTCGCCGGCCTTCAGACCCTGGGAGTTCCGGTCGAACGGCACCGACTGGCCGTCGGCCGGGAAGGCCTGCAACACGTTGAAGCCGTGGTCGATGTAGATGTGGTCGGCGTGGCAGACCGCGCCGGCCAGCATCAGGTCGGCCTTGCCGCTTTGCAGGTAGTAGCTGGCCACGCGGATGGCGTACAGCGCGGAGGCGCAAGCCGCGTCCAGCGCGAAGCTGGGGCCGGCCAGACCCAGCGCCTGGGCCGCCAGCGTGGCGTTGTGGCTGCCGGTCATCAGATTGAGATCGGACAAGCCTTCCGCCTGCCAGGGCTGGCGGAAATGGAAATCGTCGCGTTGCAGCAGTTCCTGGACGTAGGGTTCCAGGATGCCTTGGTAGAAACCGTTGAGCAGCTTCTTGCCGGCGTGCGTGGGCATGCCGATATTGCCGATGATCAGGCCGCAGCGCTCCAGCGCCTCGGCGCTGTGGCCCACACCCTGACTGGAGCCCTGGCCGGCGTCGATCAAAGCCTGTTCCGCCGCGTACAGCGTCCATTGGAACAGCGGGTCCAGCGCCTCCAGCTGCGCGGCCGGCAGGCGGTAGCGGCCGGCGTCCAGCTTGAAGCCGCGCACATGGCCGTTCTTGTTGTAGGCGATCTTGTCCGCGGTGCCCGGCACCGGGTGGCGATACAACGCCGGGTCCACGCCCAGCTCTTCCCGGCTCAATTCCGAGGTGCAATCCCGCCGCTCCAGCAGGTTGCGCCAGTACTGTTCTGGCGTTTCGGCGCCTGGAAACAGGCAGCCTAATCCGATAATGGCGATTTCTTCCATAGTGCATTCATGCCTAAAGTAGAGCCAACATTCCCAAACCTTGGGCGCAACCGTCCCCCTCCGCCGCCGGCCGTTGTTGAGGCGGCGGGCGGCGGCGCGGGATCAGGATTGAACCGGCGCGGGCCGATTTCGAGTGCGGCGGCGGCAAGGCGGACCTTCCGCCGCCGCGCCTCGGCTGTATGGCCGGAACGCGTCGCCGCGCTCCGGACCGGCTGCGCCCGCAGGCGCAGCCTTGCTCGCGTCACACCGCCACGCTGGCCTCCGGGTCGCACATCAGCTGCCGCAGCTTCTTCGACACGGTGAACTGCAAGCCGGACAGCGTGCTGTACACCTTGCCGTCGGCGCCGTGGACGGTGACGTCGGCCAGCAGAGTGGTCGCGGTTTGCGCCGTGACCGCCATGCTCAGATAGAAGGCCTGGTCGAAAGCCAGCGGCGCGTACTGCCGCCACTCGGCGATCTGCAGCGGCAACCCCGCCTTGTCCGACTGCGACATCAGCCAGATCAGCGGCGTTTGCAAGGCCACGTCCGCCAGGTAGGGGTTGAAGGAGTTCACCGGGAACTGCCCCTGTCCGCCCGCGGCGGCCAGCCTACCGCCGGCTTGCAAGCCCTGGCCGTCGAGACGGAACAAGGACTGCACGCCGCGGAAGGCCGGGCCGTGGAACAGCCAGGCGCCGTCGCGCATGTCGCCGTACAGCGGCGCATGCTCCAGCGGCTCGCCCGCCGGCGCCTTGGGCCCGTCCAGCGGCGCTTCCGCCGCCAGCCGGCTCATGGTCACCCGCGCCTGGTAGCGGTTCAGCGCGGCCCCGTCCACCTGGTTGAAGATGCTCACCTCCAGCGTGTGGCGGTCGCCGTTGCCGCCGGCTTCGGCCATCGGCCGCAGTTCGGCGATGAAGCGCCGCTGTTCGCCGGCGTCGAACACCACGCCCTTGAGCACGCGGAAGTCCGTCAGCGTCTCCAGCCGATAGCCGGGCAGCAGGTCTTCGCACAGCTGCACCATCCAGCCGGCCGCGGCGGTGGCCGGCAGCACCGGCTGTCCGCCCACCACGTGATCGCCCAGGAAGCCGTTGACGGCCGGGTCCAGCTCGCGCTCCACCCGGGTCAGCGCCGGCAGGGTCTTCTGCTTGCGCCCCACCTTGTAGCTGCCGCCGCCCACGATCACCTGCGGCACCAGACCGGCGGCGAACTCGTCGACGAAGAACTGCGCGCCCACGGCGGTGGGGATGATGGCCAGGCCGCGGTCGGCGTAGGCCTTCTTCAGCACGTCGTTGACCATGCCGCTGTCCCACGGACCCCAGTTGATGCTGCGTACCTGCTGTTTCGGGTACAGGGTCTGGTACAGATAGGCGAACTTGTTCAGCGCGTCGTTGGCCATCGCGTAATCGGTCTGGCCGGCGTTGCCGAAGAAGCCCGACACCGAGGAGAACAGCACCAGATGACGCAAACCGTCCGGCTTGACCGCCGCCAGCAGGTTCTCCAGCCCTTTCACCTTGGTGTGGAACACCGAGCGGAAATCGGCCGGGGTCTTTTTCTCGATGCGCTTGTCCGCCAGGTTGCCGGCGCCGTGGATGATGCCGCGGATGGGGCCCAGCTGCCGCTGCGCTTCCGCCGCCGCCCGCGCCACGTCCTTGGCGTCGCCGATGTCGCAAGCCAGATAGATGGCCTGGCCGCCGGCCTGCTCGATCCGGGCGATGGTGTCGCGCACCTCGGCCAGTTGCAGCAGCTCCTTGAGCAAGGCGTCTACCTTGACCGGCGTCACCGTCTCGCCCTGCTGTTGCAGATGGCGGATGGCGCGCGCCTTGAGCTCGGCCACTTCGCCGCCGCCCTCCGCCCATTCCGGCAGCGGCGCGTCGATGCGGGTGCGGCCCAGCAGCGCGAAGCGGGCCGGATAACGCTTGGCCAGCGCGATCACGCACTCGGCGGTGATGCCGCGCGCGCCGCCGGTGACCAGAAACACGGTCTTGGCGTCGATGCCGGCCGCGGCCTGCGGGTCGGTCGGCGCCGCCTCGAAGCCCAGCGTCATCCGCTCGCCCTTGACGCCGCGGCCCACTTCGGCCACGTCGGACTGCACGTCGCGCAGCTCTTCCAGCAACATCGCGGCGATGGCGCTCTTGCCGCATTTGGGATCGAAATCCACGGTGCGGCAGAACACGTCTTCCCACTCGATGTTCAACGCCTTGCTCAGGCCGCTGACGCCGGCGGCGGCCACCGGGAAGGCGGCGCGCCGGGCGGTGCCCAGTTCGCCGTCCAGCTGGCTGGCCACGAAGAAGCAGGCGCGGCCGAGGCCGGGCTGCGTCAGCGAGGGCTGCAGCAACTTGGCCAGCAGGAACAAGGCCTGAGCGGTGTCGTACTCGGCCGCGGCGAAAGCGTTGGCCAGCGATTTGACGTTGCCGGCCGGCGCTTGCAGGTGGATGAAGCCGCCCACCTGCCCTTCGGCCACCGCGATCCGCGACAGCACGTCTTCCAGCGCCAGCTCGTCGGCGCGTTCCAGCACGTAGTCGTTGACGTGCTTGATCGCCTTGCGCTGGCCCTTGGCCTGCTGCCACTTGAACACCAGCCGCGCCACCTGCTGGCCGTGGGCCAGCAGCTGTTTGGCCACTTCTTCGCTTAAACCCTTGCCGTCGTCGGTCAGCAGCCAGAGCCGGCCGGCGGCCAGCTCCAGCAGGTCCGGCTTGGGCAAAGCTTGTTTCCGCGCCTGAAAACGATGGATGGACGCGGCTACCGTATGGGCATCACTTACAGGGGATTGCTGAGCGAGGGCAGATGCCGTCTCCCGGGGCTCAGCTAGGGATTTTTTTGCTGCGGAGTCCTCCACGGCAACGTCGGACACCAGTTTCTTGGTGGACGACACCACGCCCAGCTGACGCAAAGGCTTGGCCTCCGCCGCCGGGGTTTCGTGCAAGGCGGGCTCGCTGGAGACCGGGGCCGGCGCGGCCTCCGGCGCCGGAGCGGCTTCCGCGGCCGGCGCGGCGGCGCCGCCCTGCTTCAGCTCGGTCAGCAGTTCGGAGATGGTCTGCTTGAAGAAGCCGCCCATCTTGCGGATGTTGCTGAAGGCGTCGATGTCGAAGGTTTCCATGTCCTTCTGTTTTTCCATGTCCTGGAAGTGCGGCACTTCGGCGGACAGCTGGTCGAACATGGCGCCGAAGATTTCCAGGCGCTTGATCGAATCGATGCCCAGGTCGGCTTCCAGATCCATGTCTTCATTGATCATGTCGGCCGGGTAGCCGGTGCGGTCGCTGACGATGGCGATCAGCTGCTTGATCAGGTCGGCCTCGGTCAAGGCTTCGAAGCGCTGGATCAGGGCCTGGTCCTCGGCGCTGATCGCGGCGGCGGGCGCGGCGGCTGCCGGAGCGGGCGCGGCTACCGGGGCCGGCGCGGCGGCCGGCGCGACCGGAGCGGCTGCTTGCGGAATCTCCTGCAGCGTCGGCTTGGGCGCCTGCACCGCGCTCACTTGAGCCACCGGGGCGGCGGGGGCGGCGGCGGGCTGAGCCAGGGGCGCGGCCGCCGGCAATTCCACCGCGGCGCGCGGCGTCGGCAAGCTCACTTCCAGCGGCGCGCGCTGTTGCAGGCGAGCGGCCACCTGGCCGCCGCGGGCGGCGACGTCGGCGCCCAGCAAAGCTTGCTGGTTGTCGAAATAATGTTCGTGGTTGACGTGGTAGAGCTCCTGGTTCTTGTCCAACAGCTGCAGGCTCTGGCCCAGGCTGGCCACCACTTCCGTCAGTTGCTGGCTGCCCTGGAATTTCTCCAGCAAGGTGTATTGCTTGTTCATCAGCGAGTCCAGCAGCTGAATGTAGTCCTTCTGATTCAGCTGGAACTGCTGGTGCACCTGGCTGAGCATGTTCTGCGCCTGGATTTGCGCGTCCAATACGCTCAATACTTCGTTGTCCGAGCTACTGCGTTGCATGATTCCCTCTCCGCTTATGACATGGACCGGCTCCAGCCACACCATGTCGTCCCTGTTGTCGACCAAAGTTTCCACCACTACCGTACTATCCCGCTCCGTCTCCGGCGCCCGCGGCGGCGAGCTGGCGGCGAGCCGCTCGTCGATGAAGGCGTCGATGACGCGCGTATCCTTGCGCATGGCGTGCGAGCGGCGCTGCTTGGCTTTCTCCGAGTAGAAGAAGCCGCCGCTCATTGTGTAAGTCAGCGCCTTTTTCTTGGGCGCCGTCGCCAGCGGCAGCGCCGCCTGCGGATCGGTGGAGCTCAGCTCCACCCCCTCCACCGCCAGCCGAGCCAGCGCGCGCTTGAATTGCAGGGCTTCCTCGCCGTTGGCGCTGGGGTTCAGCGACACCACCGCGTGCGGCTTGTCCTTGAGGATGTCCGCCACCAGCTTGCCCAGAATGCCCTTGGGGCCGATCTCGACGAAGAGATAACCGCCCTGCTGATGAATGCGTTCAATGGTTTGCTGGAAGCGCACCGGGCTGACCAGTTGGCCGATCAAGGACTGCTTGATCTTGGCCGGGTCGTCGGCGTGGCGCTCGCCGCTGGCGGTGGAGTACACCGCGGCTTGCGGCGCCTGGAACGGAATGCCGGCCAGGCTGGCCTCGAACGGCGCGCAAGCGTGGCGCACGAAGTCGGTGTGGAAGGCCGCCGACACCGCCAGCACCTGGCTGCGCACCTTGCGCTCGTTCAGGAACTCATGGGCCTGGCGGATGATGTCGCCGGCGCCGCCGAACACCAGTTGCTGCTGCGAGTTGTAATTGGCCACCACCAGCTCCGGGAAGCGCTCCAGCACCGCGCTGGCTTCGCTCTCCGGCAGCGAGGCCGCCAGCATCGCGCCCGGCTCGCCGCCCGGCACCGGGCTGGCCACCGCCGCGCCGCGCGCCAGCGAGGCGCGGTAGAAGTTCTCGTCGCTCAAGACGCCGGCGGCCCATAGAGCGGTCACCTCGCCGTAGCTGTGGCCGGCCAGGAAGTCCGGCCGCAGGCCCAGACCGCGCAGCAGCTTGTAGTAGCCGGCGCTGATCGCGCCTATCGCCGGCTGCGCGGTGCGGGTCTGGGTCAGCTCCGCCATCTGACGGTCCGCCGTCTCCGCGTCGAAGGCCGGCGGCGGGAAAATCGCCGCCGAAGGCAGCGGCAGCCCGTCGGCGTGCGCCGCGGCGTCCAGTCCTTCCAGGGTTTCCCGCATCGCCGGGTAATCGTTGGCGATGTCGCGGCCCATGTTCACGTACTGCGCGCCCTGTCCGGGGAACAAGGCCACCACGCGGCCGGCCAGCGGGGCCGCCTCGCGCTTGTAGTAAATGCCCAGCGGGTGTTCCCAGTCCTGATCCGGCCGCGCCCGCAGCAGCTTGATCGCCTCGTCCAGCAGGCCGGCCGCCTGTTCGGCGGAGCCCGCGACGAAAGCCAGGCGCGCGGAAGCGGCCGGCGCGCGCGCCGCCGCGCCTTGGTGCAGACGGAACTGATAACCGGCGTCTTCGGCGCGGAAGGCATCCAGCTTGTGCTCGGCCAGCGCCAGCAGCTGCTCCGGGCCGTCCGCGTGCAGCAGCACCACTTCCGGGCGCAGGTTCAGGCGAAAATCGCCCTGCGGCCGCGCCTGATGCTCTTCCATGATGGCGTGGTAGTTGGTGCCGCCGAAGCCGTAGGCGCTCAAGGCGGCGCGGCGCGGCGCGCCGTCCACCGGGCTCAGCCAGGGCCGGCTGTCGATGTTGACGTAGAAGGGGCTGGCGCTGTCCGCCAGTTCGCGGCTGGGCTGGCTGACGTTGATGGTGGGCGGCAACACCTTGTGATAGAGGCCGAGCGCGGCCTTCATCATCGCCGCCGCGCCGGCGGCGCAACGGGTATGGCCGATCTGCGATTTGACGCTGCCGATGGCCACCGAGCCGGGCTGAGCGCCGCCGGCCTCGAACACCGCGCGCAAGCTCTTGATCTCGGTCTCGTCGCCGGACTGGGTGCCGGTGCCGTGCGCCTCCACCAGCTGGATCTCGGCCGGAGAAATGCCGGCGCGCGCGTAAGCGCGTTGCATCGCCTTGACCTGGCCTTCGTGACGCGGCGCGAAAATGCTCTTGGCGCGGCCGTCGCTGGAGGCCTGCAAGGATTTGATCACCGCGTAAACGCGATCGCCGTCGCGCTCGGCGTCTTCCAGGCGCTTGAGCACCAGGAAGCCCACGCCGTCGCCCAGCATCATGCCGTCCGAGGATTCGTCGAAGGGCCGCGACAGATTGCTCTTGGACAGGGCCGGCGTCTTGCTGAAGCACAGGAAGGAGAAGATCGAGTTTTCCAGGTTGACGCCGCCGGTCAGCACCACGTCGCAGCTGCCGTCCACCAGCTCGCCCACCGCCGCCTTGATCGCGGCCAGGCTGCTGGCGCAAGCGGCGTCCACCATATAAGAGGTGCCGCCCAAATCGAAGTAGCTGGCGATGCGGCCGCAGGCGACATTGCCGAGGAAGCCCGGGAAGCTGTCCTCGTTCCATTCCAGATAGAGATGGTTGACGCGGTCGATGACCTCGTCGGCCACCGCGCCGGGCAGGCCGGCGTGGTTCAGCACCTTGCGCAGATACGGCTCCTGCTGGCGGAAGGCCAGCGAGAAGGAAGTGTTGCCGTTGCCGGCGCCGCCCAGGATCACGCCCACGCGGTCTTTATCCACCGGCAAGGCGTCCTCGCCCACCAGCCTGGCGTCCAGCATCGCCTGTTTGGCCACGTGCAGCGCGAAGATCTGCGCGGTGCTGATGGACTCCAGCATCAGCGGCGGCAGTTTGAATTCCACCGGATCGAAATCGATGGCCGGCACGAAACCGGCGCGATGGCCGTAAGTCTTGTCGGCGGCGCTCGGGTCCGCGCTGTAATAGTCTTCCTTGCGCCAGTATTCATCGCCGTTCTTCTGGTCGATGTCGGTCAGGGAATCCTTCTTGTCGACGATATTGGTCCAGAAATCGTACAAGGTGGCCGCATCGGGAAAGTGGCTGGCCATGCCCACAATCGCGATATCCACCGTGCCCGGTCCTATCCTGCTAGCTACGGTCTTGCTCATTGCTCCTCCCGCGGTGAACCTGCTGTTTCGCATCATTCGCTTGCCGCCGCGCACCAACCGGGAAGCGCAATCGCCGGCCGCACGGCCAGGGTCGACTGCCTTTCTTTAAATCCGGTCCCGCACGCAAAGCCTGGATCGAATTCGCGTCCGGCGAACCGCCGCACGCGCCTGCTGCCTATTACGCAAACCACATCCAAAACCGCGATCTCAACTTGACAAAATCTTTACAACCGAAACTGTCAAATCCGGTTTTGGAAAATTATGACGTTGAAATCTTAGTGTTTCCTTAGGGCTTTCTTGCAGTTGACTGATTTACCTCCACAGATCTGGAGAAAAATATATACAGAACAAAGCAAGTCATTGATTTTAATGATGTATCTTTATTGACACACCAATGCCAAAGTCATTATTTTTTAGTAAATCCATTACTGAAAAATAAAAAAACCAAGCTTGAAAAAGAAAACTGAGGAGAGTCTGAGCAGGCAATAAGAACAGCGGCTTATTGAATTGGCATTCAAATTCAATATCCAGACTAATACCAGTGGTATTAATACTAGGGAAATCCCGTACGCCGACTCCGCCTTATTCACGCTTGGCCGCGCTCAGAAAACCCTAAGCAGGAATAGGCATACTGCCCTCATTTCACCCCGGAGACAGTCATGCCCCAGCCCAACCATCCCCCCTGCCGGCCCGGCTGCAGCGCGGAGGCCTGACCATGGTCTCCCTCGCTCGCGCCTCGCTGATCTACGAGTGGCGCCGCTTCCTGCCGGCGGTGCTGGCGGTGGCTTTCGCCGGCCTGCTGGTGCAAGTGCAGCTCAGCCTGCTCTTGGGCATGTTCAGCTCGGTAGGCGTTTACATAGACCGCTCCAGCGCCGATCTTTGGGTGGGCTACCCGGCCACTCAGAGCGTGGATCTGGCCCGGCCGATTCCCGGCAAGACCGAGAACAACCTTTGGGCGCATCCCGAAGTCACCTCGGTGGAACGCTTCACCTGGACCATGGCGGACTGGCAGCGTCCCGGCGGCGGCAAGCTCAGCGCGGTGCTGATCGGCATCGACCCGCGCCCGCAGGCGATGACCTTCGCCACCTTGCTGACCCCGGCGCTGCGCCAGGAGCTGACGGTGCCCAGCACCGTGCTGGTGGATGAGAGCGATCTGGAAAAGCTGGGCGTCAAGATAGGCGACTACGCCGAACTCAGCGGCAAGCGGGTACGCATCGGCGGCACCGTCAACGGCATGCGCGCAATGGGCGGGGCCAACATCCTGACCTCGCTGAACACCGCGCGCCGCATCGACCCCAATCTGCGCAACGACGCCACCGACTACTTCCTGGCCCGGCTGCGCGACCCCAGCCGCGCCGAACTGGTGCGCGACCAGCTGCAGCCGGCCGGCAGCTTCAAGCCCTTCCAGGTGTGGACCGCCGAGGAGTTCTCCATCCAGTCGCAGGTGTATTGGCTGTTCGAGTCCGGCGCCGGCTCCGGCTTCCTGTTCTCCTCCGCGCTGGGCCTGCTGGTCGGCATCGTCATCACCAGCCAGACGCTGATGGCGGCCATCGTCGCCGCGCTGCGCGAATACGCCACCTTGCGCGCCTTGGGCGTGTCCTCCTCCTCCTTGCGCGCCGTGATTCTGGAGCAGTCCTTCTGGGTCGGCCTCGCCGGCCTGGTGATCACCGCCGTGGTCGGCGCGCTGCTGGTGATGGCCGCGCGCCACGCCCACATCGCGCTGGAAGTGCCGGTGTGGGGCTGCCTGGCCACCGGCACCCTGGTGCTGGGCATCGCTCTGCTGTCCGGTCTGTCCGCGCTGCGCGCGCTGAACCAGGCCGAACCCTCCACCCTATTGCGATAAGGAGACTCTCATGTCCGCCTCTCCCGCCATCGTCGGCGAAAACCTGAACCGCTCGTTCAGCAACGGCAAAACCGAGCAAACCGTGCTCACCAATATCTCGCTGTCCATCCTGCCCGGCGAACTGACCCTGATCATCGGTCCGTCCGGCTCCGGCAAGAGCACCTTGCTGTCCGTGCTCTCCGGCCTGCTGCCGCCCAGCTCCGGCCGCGTCACCGCGCTGGGGCTGGAACTGACCCGGCGCTCCATCGAGGAGTTGAGCCGCTTCCGCCTGGAGCATTGCGGTTTCGTGTTCCAGGGCTTCAATCTGTTCGCCTCGCTGACCGCGCTGGAAAACGTGCTGCTGCCGCTGAACTACGGCCCCAAGATCAGCAAGCCGGAAGCCGAGAAGCGCGCCCAGGAGGCGCTGGAACTGGTGGGCCTGGGCCCGCGCGCCAAGCTGCGGCCCATGGAATTGTCCGGCGGCGAAAAGCAGCGCGTCGCCATCGCCCGCGCGCTGGTCAAGCGGCCCAAGCTGATGTTCGCCGACGAGCCCACCAGCGCGCTGGACAGCCATAACGGCCAAGTGGTGATCGACCTCTTGCACCAGATCGCCCAGGAACAAGGCACCACGGTGCTGGGCGTGTCGCACGACAACCGCCTGATCAAACACGCCGACCGCGTCATCACCCTGGAAGACGGCCAGGTGGTCAAAGACCTGCGCGTCCATAACACGCCGATGGAGGTAGCATGAGCAGCCCTATTCCCAAGACCCCGCTGCGCCTGGGCCCGCTGCTGGCTTTGAGCCTGTTGCTGGCCGGCTGCTCCGAACCGCCGCCTCCCGCGCCGGTCCAGCAATCGCCGTGGGCCGCCATCGCCAAGGGCCGCGTCAGCATAGAAGGCGGGGTGATCAATATCGCCGCGCCGCGCGCCGGCATCATTCGCGAGGTGTCGGTGGAAGAAGGCGCCGAGGTCAAACCCGGCGCGGTGCTGGCCCGCATCGACGACCGCGAGGCCAATCTGGCGATGAAGGTCCGCGAGCAGGAGCGCGACGAGGCGCGGCAGGCGCTGACGCTGCTGCAGGTCAAGCACGCCATCGCCCAGCGCGAGCTGCAACGGGTGTCCGCGCTGAGCGGCGACGAAGTGGTGTCCAAGCAGGAAAAAGACAACGCCCGCGATCAGGTCAAGCTCAGCGCGTCCGAACTGGCCCGCCAGCAGGCGGCGGTGGCCACCGCCGACGCGCAAGTGGCGGCCAGCAAGCTGGAAGTGGATCAACACGTGGTCCGCGCGCCGCTGGCCGGCCGCATCATCCGCCGCCAGGCCCGCCCCGGCGACGGCACCTCCACGCTGAACGTGACGCCTCTGTTCATGTTCGCCCCCAACGGGCCGCGCATCGTCCGCGCCGACCTGGAAGAACGCTATGTGGGCTTGGTGGCGGCGGGACAGGCGGCCGAGGTGACGCTGGAAGCGGACGAAACCAAGGTCTACAAGGCCAAGGTGCTGCGGCTGGGCCAGGTGTTCGGCAACCGCCCGGACAACGACGACCCCAATGAAAAACAGGACGTGCGCGTGATCGAATGCGTGCTGGCGCTGGTGGACGCGCCGGAAATCCGCATCGGCCAGCGAGTGCTGGTGCGCATCGCCCGACAAGACAAGGCGGGCAAGCCATGATGCGCCCCATCGCTCTGCTGCTGCTCCTGGCGCTTGGCGGCTGCGCCGGGCTGGAGCCTTCGCGCCCGACGCCGGCGCTGCCGGAACGCTACGGCCGGACCCTGCCCGGCGCCGGCCCGGACGCCCAGGCCTGGGACGGTTTCGGCGATCCCGGCCTCAGCCGCTGGATAGCCGCGGTGCGCGAGGGCAACACCGACCTCGCCGCCAGCCTGGCGCGGCTGGACGCCGCGCGCGCCGAACTGGGCGTGCTCAACGCCGACCGCTATCCCAAGCTGGACTTCGAACAATCGGTGGAACGGCGCAAACTGTCCAAATTCGATTTGGGCGAAGTGAGCGAAGACACCGCCAATCCCAGCACCCGCTACAGCACGCGGCTGGCGCTGGGCTATGAAGTGGACTTGCGCGGCCGGGTCAGCGCCGCGACGCGCGCCGGCCGCGCCGACCTCAAGGCCAGCGGCGGCGACCTCGACGCGCTGGGCCTGAGCCTGGCGCGGCAAACCGCCGAACTGTGGCTGACCCGGGCGGAGCTGGCCGCCGACATCGAACTGGTCCAGGAGGCCGCGCGGCTGCGCCAGCGGCTGCTGGCCGGCGTCGCCGCCAAACGCCGCGTCGGCCTGGCCAGCGGCCGGCAACTGCTGGAACCGGACAGCGAGGCCAGCGAAGCCGCCCGCCTGGTCGCTCAGCAAGGCGACGCGCTGAAGCGGGTGGAGCGCAGCCTGTGCCAGCTGGCCGCCAAGATGCCGGACGCCTGCGGGCTGCCGCCGGCGCGTCCGCTGCGCGAACTCAGGCTGCCGGAAGTGGGCGGCGACGTGCCGGCCCGGCTGCTGCAGCGCAGGCCGGATCTGAGCGCGGCCCAGGCCCGCTACGACGCCGCGCGCGCGCGCATCGACGAAGCCGAGGCCGCCCGCTGGCCGTCGCTGACCCTGAACGGCGGGCTGGGCATCAGCGCCGGCAGCTGGTCCGGTCTGCGCGGCAGCAAGGTGCTGAACTGGTCGCTGCTGCCGCAGCTGGACATTCCGCTGTTCGACGCCGGCAAGCGCAAGGCCGAGGCCCAGCGCGCGCGCTCCGCCGCCGCCGAGCAATACGCGGCCTGGCGCGGCGCCGTCACCCGCGCGGTGTACGAGGTGGAAGACGCCGCCGCCTCCGCCCATTTCGCCAAAACGGATCAGGAGGCCAGGCAGCGCCAATACGTGGACGCCAGCCGCCGCTTGCGCGCCGAGCGCGACGCGCGCGGCGTGGGCCTCAGCGACGGTCAGGCGGAATGGCGCGCGCAACTGGCGGAGCTGCAGGCGGAACAGGGCGTGCAAGGCGCGCGCCGCCAGCAATTGCTGACGGCGGCCAATCTGATCGCCGCGCTGGGCGGCGGCTGGGAGGGCGCGGACAAGAGCGCGCCCTGAGAAGCGATGAAGCGATGCGGGAGCGCGGCGGCCTCAAGCCGGCCGCGCGTCGCAGCGCGGCAGGCGGATTTCCACGCCCAGGCCGTTGCCGTGCAGGCCGTCGGTCAGCAGCAGGCTGCCGCCGTGCAGCTCCACCACCCGCTTGACGATGGCCAGCCCCAGGCCGCTGCCGGTCACGGTATTGTCGGGCAGGCGCACGAAACGCTTCAGCACCTGATCCCGCCACTGCGGCTCGATGCCCGGCCCGTCGTCCAGCACCGCCAGCCTCACATTGGAAAACCCCTCGCTGACTTCCACATTGATGCAAGCGCCGTCCGGGCAGTAACGGATGGCGTTGTCCAGCAGATTGTCCAATAGGCTATCCATCGCGCTGGCGTCGCCGCAGCAGGCCGCCGTCTGCGCGCCGTCGTAGGCCAGCGTGATGTTGCGCTCCATCGCGCGCGGCACCTGGCGCGCCAGCGCCGCGCGCGCCAAGGCCGCCAGATCGAAGGATACCGGCAGTACCCGCGCCGATTCCGCGTCCAGCCGCGACAGCGTCAACAGCTTGCCCACCAGTTCGCCGCTGCGGCCTATGCTGGCGTCCAGCAAGGCCGCCAGCGCCGCCCTCTCCTGTTCGGACTCCGCGCGCGCCAGCAGATGCACTTGCGCGCCTATCGCCGCCAGCGGCGTGCGCAGCTCGTGCGCCGCGTCGGCGAAGAAGCGCTGCTCGCCCTCGCGAAAGGTCGCCAGCCGCGACAACAGCTCGTTGACGGAATTGAACACCGGCCGCAATTCCTGGTATTCGGGGTCGGCGCAGGCCAGCGGCGCCGTCGATTGCACATCGCGCGAGGTGATGGTGGTGGCCAGCGTCGCCAAGGGCTGCAGGGCGCGGCCGTAACCGACGCGCAGCAGCAGCATGATGATGGGCACCGCGGCGATCAGCGGCAGCAGGAAGAAGATCAGGATTTCGGCCTGCACCCGCTGCACGAAGCTGCGCGCGATCGCCAACTGCACCCGGACCTCGTCGCCGCTCGCCGTCAGCATGCGCCAGCGCCCCTGGTTGGCCGGCGCGCCGCCGCTGGGCGGCTGCTCCAGCTCCGGCCAGGCGCTGGACACCGCCAGCAGGCGCTGGCGCTTGTCGACGATGCGATAGGCCAGCTCGTCCTTGACCGGCGGCCTTTCGCTATAGCCGTGGCCGAACTGGCCGATCAACTGATCGACGACGCGGGCGCGCTCGCTTTCCTTGATGTCGGCGCTATAGACGGTGGCCAGGGTGCGCGCCAGCCCGCGCAAATCGCCGTCCAGATAGCCGGAACCGACCCGGGTCACTTCCCAATAAAACCAGGCGAACAGGACCAGCCACACCGCCAATAGGGTGCTCAGACTGGTCCATAACAGCCGCCGGTAGAGCGAGCGCCGCGCCAGCGAGGGGATGATCATGCCGGCTTGGGCAGCAGATAGCCGACGCCGCGTATGGTGCGGATCCAGTCCGAACCCAGCTTGCGCCGCAGATTGTGGACATGCACTTCCAGCGCGTTGTCGGACTCGCAGCACAGATGCTCGACCAGGTGCTCGCGGCTGACCACCTTGCCGGCCTTGCGCACCAGTTCAAACACCAGCGCGAACTCGGACGGCGACAAAGCCACCGCCGCGCCGCCCATCGACAGCTCTCGGGTTTCGGCGTTGATGCACAAATCGCCGATCTGCCAATTGGCCGACACGAAGCCGCTGCTGCGCCGGGTCACCGCCTGCAGCCGGGCCAGCAGCTCGGGAATCGCGAAGGGCTTGACCAGGTAATCGTCGGCGCCGTTGTGCAGGCCGGCCAGCCGGCTCTCCAGCGCGTCGCGCGCGGTCAGGATGATGACCGGCAGCGTCGATCCGTTGCCGCGCAACTCCTGCAGCAAATGCAGGCCCTCGCCGTCCGGCAGGCCCAGATCCAGCAGCAGCGCGTCCTGCGGCTCCTCGGCCAGAAAGGTGCGCGCCTCCTTCAAGCGCCTCACCCAGACGGTGCGAAAGCCGGCCTGGCGCAAAGCCTGCCCCAGCGCCTCGCCCAATGCCAGATCGTCCTCCACCAACAGTATGTTCACGGGATATCTCCGCTCGCCAAAACAATGTCA
Source organism: Chromobacterium sp. HL1 (assembly GCF_057418835.1). Lineage (NCBI taxonomy): Bacteria > Pseudomonadati > Pseudomonadota > Betaproteobacteria > Neisseriales > Chromobacteriaceae > Chromobacterium > Chromobacterium sp. HL1. The sequence goes on along the minus strand of NZ_CP162399.1, from coordinate 1,977,755 downwards.
AAATCATGCCAGAGCGCCATGGCAAAAGCTACCGCGCCGGCGTCAATCCTCGGGCTGCAAGAGATGATCCAGCGACAGCACATCGCCCAGCCGCCGCAGGGCCTGCAACTCCTCGCGATGCTCTCGCGCCAGACATTCCGCCAGCGCCTCGCCCTTGGGCAGCAGCCGCACTTCCACGCAGCGGCGGTCGTCCCGCCCCGGGCTGCGCGCCACCAGCCGCTGTTGCTCGCAGCGGCTGATCAGGCCCACCACGCTGTGGTGGTGCGACTGCAGCCGCTCGGCCAGTTCGGCCACCGTGGCCCAGTCGCGGCCGGGAAAGCCCTTGATCTGCAGCAATAGCAGGTATTGCAGCATGGTGATGCCGTGGCGCTGGGCCGCCTCCTCGCTGAAACGCTGGAAGCGGCGCAAACGATAGCGGAAGTCCGCCAGACGTTCGAAATCCTGTTTGGAGAAGCTGGATGGCTCGGGCATGCGGTCAATGATCCAGCAAGGCGCGGTAGCACACCGGCGACGCCAGCTCTCCGGCCTCGATGCGCGCTATCTCGTCCAGCTTGTCGCCCAGGAATTGCGCCAAGGCCTGCGCCGGCTGCTTGTCGCCGCCGCCCGCGTGCAGCAACACCAGGCCGCCGCGGCGGCTGGCCTTCCACAAGGGCCACCAGCGCTGCGGGTTCGCCGCCAGGTCGGCCCAATACACCTCGCAGAAAGTGGGCCAATGACGGTCGTCCTGGCGCAGCCATTTCAGCAAACCGGGCGCGGGCGCCACGCTTTTGAGCCAGTGGGCGGCGTCCAGCGCCTGCCGCGGCAAGCCCTTCGGCCAGGTCTCCTCGATCAGAAAAGCGTTATCAAGCCCCGGCCGGTATTCGCTCACCGGCAATAGGCGAATGGTTGCGTCCATTGCGTCACTCCTTATTTCATCTGGCGGCGGAGGCGGTGCGGCGTCGTCAGAAATATCGTATTACGATATTTAATGGTCAAAAAAAGGCGGCTGGGCCGCCATTGGAAGCTGTGTTCAAAGTCTTGCGAGCTAGAGCGAGACAAGGCGAAAACGAGCGCAAAAGCGGAATGTACTCGTGGCACATAAGCATTTTGAGCGGGTTGTTAACGTCGTATCGCCGCAGCGCAGCAGATCGTGAAGGCCGCGGCGAATCGCCGCGGCCCTTTACCGCTACAGCGCGGCCTTGAAAATCGCGCAGATTTCCTCGTGGCTGGCCTGGATCGGATTGGTCAGACCGCAAGCGTCCTTCAAGGCGTTGGCGGCCAGTTCAGGAATATCCTCTTCCTTGACCCCCAGCTGCGTCAATCCCGCCGGAATGCCTACATCGGCCGCCAATTGGCGTATGGCGGCGATCGCCGCCTCGGCACTGGCTTCCACACCCAGCGCCGCGCCGACATCGGCCAGCCGCTGGCCGGCCGCCCTGGCGTTGTAAGCCTGCACATGCGGCAGCAGCACCGCGTTGCACACGCCGTGCGGCAGATCGTAAAACCCGCCCAGCTGGTGCGCCATCGCGTGCACATAGCCCAGCGACGCGTTGTTGAAGGCCATGCCGGCCAGGAATTGCGCGTAAGCCATCTGCTCACGCGCCTCCATATCCATGCCGTTGCGCACCGCGCGGCGCAGATGGCCGGCGATCAGCGTCACCGCCTTCAAGGCGCAGGCGTCGGTAATGGGCGTGGCGATGGTGGACACATAGGCTTCCACCGCGTGGGTCAGCGCGTCCATGCCGGTGGCGGCGGTCAGCCCGGCCGGCATGCCGGCCATGGTTTCCGGATCGTTGACCGACAGCACCGGCGTGGTGTGCTTGTCGACGATGGCCATTTTGATGTGACGGCTCTCGTCGGTGATGATGCAGAAGCGAGTCATTTCCGAAGCGGTGCCGGCGGTGGTGTTGATCGCCACCAAGGGCAGTTGCGGCTTGGCGGACTTGTCCACGCCCTCGTAATCCTGGATCTTGCCGCCGTTGGCTGCCACCAGGGCGATGCCCTTGGCGCAGTCGTGCGGCGAGCCGCCGCCCAAGGACACCACGGCGTCGCAGCCGTGCTCGCGCAACAGCGCGAGGCCGGCGCCTACGTTGGCGGTGGTGGGATTGGGATGCACGCCGTCGAACAGCACGGTGGCGATGCCGACGCCGCCCAGCAGCTCGGTCACTCGGCCGGCCAGACCGGTTTTCACCAGGCCGGCGTCGGTCACCATCAAGACCTTGCGGTAACCGTAGCCGCGCATGGTTTCAACGGCTTGTTGCAGACAGCCCGCGCCCATCAGATTGACGCAGGGGATGAAGAAAGCGCTGGTGGCCATGGCAAACTCCTGTTCTTAAGACATTTGTCATAATCGCAGTATGCTCAATTTGGCCGATGCGGCATTTGCCTCACATCAAAAGATGTCCAATCGCCCCGCTCACTTATGCGGCAACACATCCTGCGCCAGCTGGGTGATCAGGGCGCCGAAGCCGTCCCACATGATCTGTACGCCCAGGCATAGCAGGATGAAGGCGGACAAGCGCAGGAACACCACCGAGCCGGTCTGGCCCAGATAGCGCAGCAGCTTGTCGGCGTGGCGGTAGCACAGATAGACCAGCAAGCTGCACACCAGCACCGCGAAACTGCCGGCCAGCGGCGAGATCGCGTATTTGACGATGCCCTTGCCGGTATCGGTCAAGGAAGCGCCCATGGTGATGGCCACCGAGATGGAACCCGGTCCCACCGTCAGCGGGAAGGTCAGCGGATAGAAAGCGCGCTGCTTCAGGGCGTCCTGGTTTTCCGCCTGGATGGGCTGGTCGGTGGAAGTGGGGCTGCTTTCCGGCGGCGCGTCGTTGAGCATGCGCCAGGCGGCGAAGGTGATCAGCAGGCCGCCGGACAATTGCACCACCGGCAAGGACACGCCGAAGAAGGACAGCACATAGCCGCCGGTGAACATGCTGCCCAGCAGCAGCAAGGCGCAATACATGGCGATGCGGCGCGCCAGGTAGCGGCGCTGCTGCGGCGTATTGCGCGCCGTCATCGAGATGAAGATGGGCACCAGGCCCGGAGGGTTCATGATCGGCAGCAAGGCGGCCATCACAAACAGAAACTTTGTTATGAATATTGTCAGCAACTGCATGAATGACTCCGAAGCCATCGAATTCAGATCGGGAACGCCGGCGGGCGGCGCCGCGCCAGCCGCCATATTACACAATTCATCAGTATTGCAAGCCGGCTCTCGCTCGGACTGCGGCGCCCCGCCCCGGTTCCGGCGCGCCGCACGCGTCCGCGGCGCCGGCATGGGCCGGCGCCGAATCCAAAACAATCAAGCCCTTACGCAAAACAGCCCGGCATGGCCGGGCTGTTGGCGAACTGCCGCGCTAAGGCTGGCAGAATTCACAGAGGATCAGCGCGTGGCGGCGGCCAGCTTGCCGTCCTTATTCTCTTGGCGCAAGGCGCGAGCCTTGACCAGCGCCTCGCTGAAATCAATCTCTTCCAGCGCCACCATCCGGGTTTTGTGCTTGTACTTGTAGCCCAGCCACAGCGCCAGGAACAGCGGAATGCCCAGATAGGTGGCGATCACCGCGCTCCAGTCGATATGGCCGCCGATGAAAGCCTCGTAGTTCTGGCCCAGCATGATCAGCAGACACAGCGCGAAGGCGAACAGCGGGCCCAGCGGGAACCACTTGGCCTGGTAGGGCAAGTCCGCCAGATCGTGGCCCTGCTTGACGTAGCCGCGGCGGAAACGGTAGTGGCTGATGGCCACGCCCAGCCAGGCGATGAAGCCGGTCATGCCGGAAGAGTTCAGCAGCCACAGATAGACCGCGTTGGTTTCAAACAAGGAGGTCAGGAAGCACAGCGCGGCGATCACACTGGTGGCGTACAAGGCATTGCGCGGCACGCCGTTGCTGGACAGCTCGGCAAAGCGCTTGGGCGCCATCTTGTTGCGCGCCATGGTGTACAGCATGCGGGTGGACGCGTACATGCCGGAGTTGCCGGCGGACAGGATGGCGGACAGGATCACCGCGTTCATCAGGCTGGCGGCCATGGCGAAGCCGGCGCGGTTGAACACCAGGGTGAACGGGCTGGCGCCGACGTCCTTCATATCGTTCTTCAGCAGCAGCGGATCGTTGTACGGCAGGATCAGGCCGATGATCAGGATGGACAGCATGTAGAACATCAGGATGCGCCAGAAGATCTGCCGCACCGCGCGCGGGATGGTCTTGCCCGGATTGGCGGATTCGCCGGCGGCGACGCCGATCAGCTCGGTGCCCTGGAAGGAGAAGCCCACAATCATGGCCACGCCGACAAAGGCGGCCAGGCCGCCGACAAACGGCCCCTGCCCCTGCTGCATCACCGACAAACCCGGCGCGATGCGCTGCGGATTGGGGTCGGTCATGATGCCGAAGATCATCAAAAAGCCGATGACGATGAAGGCGATGATGGTGGCCACCTTGAGCATCGAGCACCAGAACTCGGCCTCGCCGAAGCCCTTCACCGAGAAATAGTTGAGCACGAAGATGATCAACAGGAAGCCGGCGCTCCAGACGATGCCGGGCACCGCCGGATACCAGTAATGCATGATGATGGCGGCCGCGGCCAGCTCCACCGCCACGGTGATGGCCCAGTTGTACCAGTAGTTCCACCCTTGGGCGAAGCCGAAGGCCGGATCGACGAAGCGCGAACCGTATACCTGGAAAGAGCCGGATTCCGGCATGAAGGCGGCCATTTCGCCCAGGCTGGTCATCAGGAAGTAAACCATCAGGCCGATCAGGGCGTAGGCGATCAAGGCCCCGCCGGCGCCGGCCGACGCCACGGTGGCGCCGGAGGCCAGGAACAGGCCGGTGCCAATGGAGCCGCCGATGGCGATCATCGACAGGTGGCGCGCCTGCAAGGTGCGCCTAAGCTCTTGGCTTTCTTGCTTTTTTTCCATCTCTTTGTCTCAAGTGCGCCTGCTCGGCGACATTGCTTTCGGCTCGCTGCGGCCAGCCGGCGGCCTGCTGTCGCTACGACAGGCAGTCGTAATCGAAACGCAAAAGAATGACAGCAACCACGACTGTTGACTAGTCAAACATGGCTTTGAAGCTTAAAAAACGAAAATGTCATGTTCGCAAAGGAATACCGCACCCGCTTGGATTGCAGCCGAAAGCCGGCCCAAAGCCCCGCCGGCCGGCACGGGCCGGGCCTGCGGCGGAAGACGCAGCTTTGCCCATCCGCGGCGCGGCGCTCTGAAACGCGGCGGATCTTGAGTACGACAAGTCGGCGCAACGCAGCATCCGGGGTTTGTTCGCCGCGCTTCATCGTCATCTCGCGCCGCATCTGTCGCGTGAATCATACAGTTTTCACCCGCCCCGCCCGCGCCGGCGCGCCGCAGGACAGGCGCCGCGACCGCAGCGCCGCAACGTGGTTGCATGGGAAAACTCACAGTCTCCGACGGTCTCCCGTCGTTTACAAATAGGAATGAATCTCATTTGCAAAAATGACAAATAAGATCTTGTCATATAAAGACAAATTTAAATTTAATCCAAATTAAAACAAATAAGACATCACAAACCGTCACAATCGCATTTACAATTTTCACACCGCCCCATTGAATAAAAACCCACCTAAAACAAATAAAATTTCCATCCGCCTTTATTCATCCAATCCCTTTGCCATATCAATATAACGATTGCTCATAACCCTATAGCGGCTAATTTGTTCGCCCGCTCCCGACATCTGCCATAGAATGGCCGCGCTAACTGAAGCTAAACCTGTTCTTTCCATCATTTTTATTTTGGTTATCACATAACGATAAGTGAAACGCCCGCGCATGAACGCGGGCCAGTCGCAATTCAATCGCTTTTGATTCCACAACCATTTGAGATAAACCATGAACGCCATTGTCGACCCTGTTTTTCACCCTTTTGGAGTTTCCGCCTCGGATCTCGCCCGGCAAATACTGGAACGGGTTTTCAAGCTGCGCCGCGTCCACCCGGAAGACCTTGCCGCGCCGGAGGACCTTGCCGCGGAAATGGCCCCTCACCTGCCCAAGATTCAGGCCGCCGTCAGCCGACGTCAGCCGCTGCAAATGATTTTGCCGGCCTTTCCCGGCAAATCGCCCAACCGCAATAAAACTCTGGGCGCCATGCCCGATCTGGCCGAACGCCACGCGCTGGATAATCTGCACCAACTCTGCCGGGACATTCAGAGCATCTACCCGCCGGGCGCTCAAGTCGCCATTTGCTCGGACGGCTATTGCTTTTCCGACGTGGTGTATATCCCGGACGCGGAAGTCGCCGCCTATATGGACGACTTGATTCGCTACGCGCGGCAACGCCACGGCGACAGCTTCCGTTTTTACGATCTGAAAGACCACTTCAGCTATATCGGCGATCTGGATTCCCAGCGCGAGGAATTGCTGATTCTTTACAGCGACTCCATCGAACAGATCAAACGCCAATGCCAGGACGAACCGGCGATGCGCGCGATGTACCAGGGCATTACCCGTTTCCTGTTCGAAGACGCGCAAGGCATGCCGCGCTTCGCCGGCCACAGCAAGACCAGCTTGCAGAAAATGGCGCGCGCCAACGCCTACCGGGTGATCCAGCGCAGCAATGCCTGGAGCCGGCTGCTGGAGCGCGCGTTTCCGGACAGCCTGCGCCTGTCCATTCATCCGCAATTCCGCGTCTCCGCCAAAATCGGCGTGCGCCTGGTGGACAGCACCGACGCCTGGCTGACGCCCTGGCACGCCGCCGCGATCAAGCACGAGCACGGCGTGATGCTGAAAAAACGCAGCGACATCGACGAGAACCAGTCCGCGCTGGTCTTTGTCGACGGCCGGCCCAGCCACTTCATCGCCACCGCCGCCTGAAGCCCCGCCTTTCATTGTTCATTTCGAGTATCGCCATGCAAAACGAACCTATTGTCGCTTCCATTGTTTCCATTCTGCTCGACGCCTTCCAGGGCGAGGCCGACCACCCGCAGCGCGAATCCTACCGCCAGGCGCTGAGCGTCCAGGTGGAAGGCTTCGTGCGCCGGCAACAGCCGCTGCAATTGCTGCTGCCGGGTTTTCCGCTGAAATCGCCCAACACCCGCGACAAGACCGCGTCCGACCGCCCCGACTACGCCGAATACGCGGCGCTGGAACGGCTGGACCGGCTGTGCCGCGCCGTCGGCCGCGTCTACCCGGCCGGTTGCGCGCTGGAACTGTTCAGCGACGGCCTGAGTTTCCACGATCTGCTGGACATCCCGCGCGACACCGCCAACGACTACCACCGCCGGCTGCGCGCGCTCTACGCCAGCCCGGTGCTGCGCTGGCATGACTACGCCAGCATCCAGCCCGGCTTCGACCGCCAGCGCGACCGCGCGGAAAGCGTGCTGCGCCGCTACCTGCCCGCCGCGGCCGCGGACTTCTCCCAGCCGCTGCCGGAAAACCAGGCCGGACGCCAGCCGCAATGGCTGGGCCTGCTGCGCGAAGACAATGCGGCGCGCGGCATCGCCGAGGCCGAGGACTGGCCGCAGCGCGCGCGGCGCCTGGCCTGGCGCGGCATCGCGCTGGACGCGATGCTGGCCGAGCACTTCCCGGAAGCCATCCGGCTGACCATCCACCAATCCGGCGCGCCCGGCGGCAAATTCCCCATCCGCCTGTCTCCGGCCCAGGCCGAGGCGGCCTTGCCCTGGCACCGCGTCTACCTGCTGAACCTGGCCGGTCACGGCGAGCTGGTCTCCAAGCGCCAGGCGCTGGACGCGCGCCGCGCCAAGGCGGTGAGCTTCGACGGGCAGCCCTGGCTCTATCTGGAACAGGCCGGCGCGGAATGGGAAGGTTGCGAGTTATCGGTGATGCGGGCCGGCCGCTTCGGCCTGCTGATAGAAAACCGCCGTCCCGGCGCCAACTGCCTGTCGCTGCCGCGCCCGGCCTTGACCCGCTTGGCCCAAATGTTCGGCTTCGTCGCCCTGCGCGGCTTCGCCGTGGCCGACGAGGACAATCTGATCGACTTCAGCGCCCAGTTCGGCACCCCGTATATCTGGCAGTTCGGCGCGGTGCACAAGGTCAAGCCGGAGGAAGACGCCGACGGCTTCGTCCACTCCTTCGAGGAGCTGCCGCTGCATTGGGACTTGAGCATGCTGCCGGCCGACAATGCGTTCGTGCGCAAGAATCCGCGCTTCAGCGCCAGCCTGTTCGCGCTGTATTGCAAGACCGCGCCGCAGCACGGCGAAGGCCAGACCACCCTGGTGGACGCGCGCAACATCCTGCGCCAGGTGCCGGTGGCCACCCTGGCCGAATGGGAGCGGCTGGAAATCCGCTACCACACCAAGTTCACCTATTTCGGCGGCGACGCCCGCGTCTACCCGCTGGTGGAAGCCCACCCGGACACCGGCGAATCCGTGCTGCGCTTCCAGGAAAACAGCAACTCCGAACTGCAGAAGTTCTTCGTCGACGTGGAAGAGCGCGCCGACGACTATCCCAACCTGGTGCAGGAACTGCTGGAACGGGCCTATGCGCCGGAAAACCTGATCGAGCACGACTGGCACGACGGCGACCTGGCGCTGATAGACAACTACAACAGCCTGCACGGCCGCCGCGCGATGACCCGCGCCTCGCGCGGACGCGAGCTGTGGCGTGTCCAGGTCCACAAAGGCTAAGCACCTGTTTACGATCTGCTGCGCGTCGGCGATACAGCGTTGAAAAAGGCTTCGAAATGCTCATGTACCACGCGTACATTCCGCTTTCTCAGCCGCAACGCCTTGTCTCGCCTTAGCTCGCGAGATCGTAAACACGTTCTAAGGCCCGCCCCGCGCCGTCCGGCCCCGCCGGGCGGCATCGCCCCCCATCCCCCGAAAACCGCCATGAACCCACGCAAGCAGAAAATCCTCTTCGTCGGCGAGGCCGTCACCCTGGCCCATGTCGCCCGCCCCTACACCCTGGCCGCCGCGCTGCCCGCAGCGGACTACGACATCCACCTGGCCGCCGCGCCGCGCTTCGATCATATTTACCAACGCCAGGACATCCAATACCACCCGCTGATCACCAAGAGCTGCGAAGACTTTCTTGACGCCGTGGACAACGGCAAGCCGCTGTACCGGCGCGAGGAAATCATCGCCTACGTCGAAGAAGAATTGCGCCTGATCGAACGCCTGGACCCGGACATCATCGTCGGCGACTTCCGCCACTCGCTGGGCATCAGCGCCGCGCTCTCCGGCAAGCCCTTGATCAATCTGATCAACGCCTACTGGAGCCCCTACCGCCGGCCGCAGCCGCTGCCGGTGCCGGAACTGGCCAAGATCAATCTGCACCGCCTGCCCGTCATGCCCGCGCTGATGCGCTGGATCACCCCGCTGGCCACCCGGCTGCTGGCCCGCTCGCTCAACCGCGCCCGCGCCCATTACGGCCTGGCGCCCTTCGCCAACTGCTTCGAGGCCTGGAGCCACGGCGATCAAGTGCTCTACTACGATTCCCCGGAACTGGTGCCGCTGGATCCGCTGCCCGCCCACCACCGCTATCTGGGCCCGGTCACCTGGTCGCCCGGCGGCGCGCTGCCGGACTGGTGGCCGCAATTGCAAGACCGTCCCACCGTCTACCTGTCGCTGGGCTCTTCCGGCAACCTGGCCCTGCTGCCCACGCTGATTGAGCAGCTCCTGGGCGAAGGCCTGCAAGTGATCGCCAGCACCGGCCGCCGCCAGCGGCTGCCGCAACGCTCCGGCCTGTTCAGCGCCGACTTCCTGCCCGGCGAGGCCGCCGCCGCCCGCGCGGACCTGGTCATTTGCAACGGCGGCAGCCCCACCAGCTACCAAGCGCTGGAACAGGGCCGGCCGGTGATCGGCATCCCGTCCAATATGGATCAGCTGCTGGCGATGCGGCATATCGAAGCCTACGGCGCCGGCGCCACGCTGCGCCGCCGCCACATCGAAACCGGCCAGCTGCCGCCGCTGCTGCGGCGCATGCTGGCCACGCCGTCCTACCGCCAGCGCGCGCAGCAACTGGCCTGGCATTTCGCCGCAGCCCGGCCTCACCTTACATTCCGTCAAGTCTTGCAACAATTCGACATACAATCGCCGGCGCAAGCAAAGCCCAGTTCAAACACGGAGCGCATAATGCCGTAAGCATCGACCCTCAGCCTGCTGCGGCGCCATCCCTCGCCCCATCCGCGCCGGCGGTCGCCTTCGAATGATCCGGAGCGGCCCTCGCCGCTCCAAGGCCGTTTTTCTGGAGCCCCGCCGTGACCCAATCCGCCGCGCCTCGCCGCCCGTTTTACCGTTCCCCGCTGTGCTGGGGCCTTGTCGTCGCGCTCGCGCTGGGCGGCGGCTGGTGGTGGCGGCAGCACGCGGCCGCGGACGCCGCCGGCCAACGCCGCGCCGCGCCGCCGGCGGCCGTGGGCATGGCCGCCGCGCAGCGGCAAAACGTGCCCTTGCAGATCAGCGCGCTGGGCACCGTCAACTCCACCTACACCGTCACCGTGCGCAGCCGCGTGGACGGCCAGCTGGACAAACTGCATTTCGAGGAAGGCCAGCCGGTCAAACAAGGCCAGCTGCTGGCGGAACTGGACCCGCGCCCGTTCCAGGCCGCGCTGGCCCAGGCCGAAGGCCAGTTGCTGCGCGACCAGGCCTTGCTGCAAAACGCCCAGCTGGACCTGAACCGCTACCGCCAGCTGCTGGAGCAGAACTCCATCGCCAAACAACAGGTGGACACCCAGGCGGCGCTGGTGCGCCAGTATCAGGGCACGGTCAAGCTGGACCAGGGCGCGGTGGACAACGCCCGGCTGCAGCTCAGCTACAGCCGCGTCACCGCCCCGGTGTCCGGCCGCGCCGGCCTGCGTCAGGTGGACCCGGGCAACATCGTCCACGCCAGCGACGCCAACGGCCTGGTGGTCATCACCCAGACCCAGCCCATCAACGTGCTGTTCTCCATACCGGAAGTCAGCCTGGGGCCGGTATTGCGGGCCAGCCGCGCCAAGCCCGGCCTCGCGGTGGAAGCCTGGGACCGCGACAACCGCAACAAGCTGGCCGACGGCGCGCTGCTGGCCATAGACAACCAGCTCAACACCAGCACCGGCACCGTCAACCTCAAAGCCCGCTTCGCCAACGCCGACGAGGCCCTGTTCCCCAATCAATTCGTCAATGTGCGCCTGAGCCTGGGCGAGCAGGAAAACGCCGTCACCGTGCCGGCCGCCGCGGTGCAGCTGGGCAAGGCGGGCAGCTACGTCTACACCGTCAACGCCGACAGCAGCGTCAGCCTGAACAAGATCAGCGCCGGCGCGCGCGTCGGCGACATCGTCATCGTCGAGCAAGGCCTGCAGCCCGGCCAGCGCGTGGTGGTGGACGGCCTGGACAAGCTGCGCGACGGCGCCAAGGTCACCGTGGTGGACCGCGCCGCGCAAAACCGCCAGGCCGCCCAGGGCACGGGCAAAAACGGGCGCCACAAGCGCGACGGCAGCGGCCCGGCCGGCAAACGCCGCGCCTCGGCGGCGCAGTAAGCGCGGAGAGACGGCATGAATCCCTCGCGTCTGTTCATCCAGCGGCCGGTGGCCACCACCTTGCTGATGGTCGCCATCCTGCTGACCGGCCTCGCCGCCTGGCGCATGCTGGCGGTGTCCGCCTTGCCGGAGGTGGACTATCCCACCATCCAGGTGGTCACCCAATACCCGGGCGCCAGCCCGGAGGTGATCACCTCTTCCATCACCGCGCCCTTGGAGCGCCAGTTCGGCCAGATGCCCGGCCTGTCGCAAATGTCGTCCACCAGCTCCGGCGGCGCTTCGGTGATTACCTTGCAGTTCGGCCTGGAACTGGGCCTGGACGTGGCCGAGCAGGAAGTGCAGGCGGCGATCAACGCCGCCGGCAATCTGCTGCCCTCCGATCTGCCCAATCCGCCGGTGTACAGCAAGGTCAATCCGGCGGACACCCCCATCATGACCATCGCCGTCACCTCGCCCACGCTGCAGCTGACCAAGCTGGAGGATCTGGTCGACACCCGGCTGGCGCAGAAGCTGTCGCAAGTGCCCGGCGTGGGCCTGGTCAGCATCAGCGGCGGCCAGCGCCCCGCGGTACGCATCCAGACCAATCCGCGCCAGCTGGCCTCGCTGGGCCTGACGCTGGAAGACGTGCGCACCGCCATCGCCAGCGCCAACGTCAACCAGGCCAAGGGCAGCTTCGACGGCCCGCACCAGGCCTCCACCATAGACGGCAACGACCAGCTCAAGTCCGCCGACGAATACCGCGGCGTCGTCATCGCCTACCGCAACGGCGCGCCCATCCGCCTGTCCGACGTGGCCCAGGTGGTGGATTCGGCGGAAAACACCCGCCTGGCCGCCTGGGCCGGCGCCACCCCGGCCATCATTCTCAATGTGCAGCGCCAGCCCGGCGCCAACGTGATCCAGGTGGCGGACCGCATCAAGACCCTGCTGCCGCAGCTGCGCGACGCCCTGCCCGGCGCGGTGGACGTCAAGGTGCTGAGCGACCGCACCGTGACCATACGCGCCTCGGTGGCGGACGTGGAGTTCGAGCTGATGCTGGCCATCGCCCTGGTGGTGATGGTGATCTTCCTGTTTCTGCGCAATGTGCCGGCCACCGTCATCCCCGCGGTGGCGGTGCCGCTGTCCCTGGTGGGCACCTTCGGCGTGATGTACCTGGCCGGCTTCTCCATCAACAATCTCACCTTGATGGCGCTGACCATCGCCACCGGCTTCGTCGTGGACGACGCCATCGTGATGATAGAAAACATCGCGCGCTACATCGAAGACGGCGAAACGCCGATGGCCGCGGCGCTGAAAGGCTCCAAGCAGATCGGCTTCACCATCATCTCGCTGACCATCTCGCTGATCGCCGTGCTGATTCCGCTCTTGTTCATGGGCGACGTGGTGGGCCGGCTGTTCCGAGAATTCGCCGTCACCCTGGCGGTGTCCATCCTGATCTCGGCTTTCATCTCGCTGACGCTGACGCCGATGATGTGCGCGCGCCTGCTCAAACACGTGCCGGAAGACAAGCAAGGCCGCTTCTACCACGCCAGCGGCCGCTTCTTCGACCGGGTGATCGCCCGCTACGGCCGCATGCTCAGCTGGGTGCTGGAGCGGCAGACGCTAACCCTGCTGGTGGCGCTGGCCACCGTGGCGCTGACCGCCGCGCTCTACCTGGCCATGCCCAAGGGCTTCTTCCCGCTGCAAGACACCGGCGCCATCCAGGGCGTCAGCGAGGCCTCGCAATCCATCTCCTTCAGCGCCATGGCGCGCCGGCAGGAAGCCTTGGCCCAGCGTCTGCTCAAAGACCCGGCGGTGGACAGCCTGTCCTCCTTCATTGGCGTGGACGGCAACAACGCCACGCTCAACAACGGCCGGCTGCTGATCAACCTCAAGCCCAAAGCGGAGCGCGACGACATCCGCACCGTGCTCGCCCGGCTGCAAAGCCAGGCCGACGCGCTGCCGGGCATGGCGCTCTACCTGCAGCCGGTGCAGGACCTGACCATAGATTCCCGCGTCAGCCGCACCCAATACCAGTTCACCCTGCAAGCCACCAGCGCCGAGGACCTGTCCGCCTGGACGCCCAAGCTGGTGGAGACGCTGCGCCGGCTGCCGCAGCTGGCCGACGTGGCCAGCGATTTGCAGGACCAGGGCCTGCAAGCCTACGTCAACATCAACCGCGACACCGCCGCGCGCCTAGGCGTCAGCACCGCCGCCATCGACAACGCGCTCTACGACGCCTTCGGCCAGCGGCTGATCTCCACCATCTTCACCCAGACCAATCAATACCGCGTGGTGCTGGAAGTGGACCCGCAGCACCAGCAAGACCCGCTGTCGCTGAAAAGCCTGTACGTGCCCACCGCCAACGGCGGGCCGGTGCCGCTGGACGCGGTGGCCAGCATAGAGGAGCGCCCCGCCGCGCTCGCCGTCAACCACCTGGGGCAATTCCCCACCGCCACCGTGTCCTTCAATCTGGCGCCGGGCGCCTCCCTGGGCGCGGCGGTGGACGCCATCCGCCAGGCCGAGGCCGAGCTGGGCCTGCCGGCCAGCATAGACACCAAGTTCCAAGGCGCGGCGCTGGCCTTCCAGGCCTCCCTGTCCAACACCCTGTGGCTGATCTTGGCCGCCATCGTCACCATGTACATCGTGCTGGGCGTGCTCTACGAAAGCTATATTCATCCCATCACGATTCTCTCCACCCTGCCCTCCGCCGGCATCGGCGCGTTGCTGGCCCTGCTCTTATCCGGCAACGATCTATCGGTCATCGCCATCATCGGCATCATTCTGCTGATCGGCATCGTCAAGAAAAACGCCATCATGATGATAGATTTCGCGCTGGAGGCCGAGCGCGAACGCGGCATGAGCCCGCGCGACGCCATCTACCAGGCCTGCCTGCTGCGCTTCCGCCCCATCCTGATGACCACGCTGGCCGCGCTGCTGGGCGCGCTGCCGCTGATGCTGGGCGGCGGCATGGGTTCCGAGCTGCGCCAGCCGCTGGGCGTGGCCATGGTGGGCGGCCTGCTGCTCAGCCAGGTGCTGACCCTGTTCACCACCCCGGTGATCTACCTGGCCTTTGACCGGCTGGGCAAACGCTTTGGCGCCAAGACGGCGGAGGCGGAAGCATGATTTTTATTCGCCACGGAAGCACACGGAAAAACACGGAATTCCGTGACATTTTCGACAGGATCGCCCTTAGCCAAACAACGCTAACCGCCATCAAACCCTTGCATGGCTGGTTTTTGTCCGTGTCCTTCCGTGTGTTTCCGTGGCCGATGAGGATTTTCTCGTGATCCCTTCCGCCCCCTTCATCCGCCGGCCGGTGGCCACCACCTTGCTGACCCTGGCCATCCTGCTGGCCGGCTTGCTGGCCTTCAAGCTGCTGCCGGTGTCGCCGCTGCCGCAAGTGGATTTCCCCACCATCTCCGTCAGCGCGCGCCTGCCCGGCGCCAGCCCGGAAACCATGGCCGCCACCGTGGCCACTCCGCTGGAACGGGCGCTGGGCCGCATCGCCGGCGTCACCGAAATGACCTCGTCCAGCTCCCTGGGCTCCACCCGCGTCACCTTGCAGTTTGAGCTGGACCGCGACATCGACGGCGCCGCGCGCGACGTGCAGGCGGCCATCAACGCCGCCCGCTCCCTGCTGCCCACCGGCATGCCGTCCAACCCCACCTACCGCAAGGTCAACCCCGCCGACGCGCCCATCATGATCATCGCGCTGACCTCGGACAGCCTGAGCCGCGGCCAGATGTACGACGCCGCCGACACCATACTCGGCCAGAAGCTGGCCCAGGTGGACGGCATAGGCGACGTCAACGTGGGCGGCGGCGCGCAGCCGGCGGTGCGGGTGGAGCTGAACCCGCGCCAGCTCAACCACTACGGCATCGGCATGGAAACCGTGCGCAGCGCCATCGCCGGCACCAACGCCAACCGGCCCAAGGGCTTTCTGGAAAACGACGAGCGCCACTGGCAGGTGCAGGCCAACGACCAGGCCACCAAGGCCAGCGACTACCTGCCGCTGATCGTCAGCTACAAAAACGGCGCCGCGGTGCGCATCGCCGACGTGGCCGAGGTCAAGGACTCCGTGGTGGACCTGCGCAACGCCGGCCTTCTGGGCCGGCAGCCGGCGGTGATGCTGATGCTGTTCCGCCAGCCCGGCGCCAACATCATCGAAACCATAGACCGGGTCAAGGCGCTGCTGCCGCAGCTGCAAGCCTCCATCCCCGCCGCCATCAACATGCAAGTGGTGATGGACCGCAGCCCCACCATCCGCGCCTCGCTGCAGGAAGTGGAGCGCTCGCTGCTGATCTCGGTGGCCCTGGTCATCCTGGTGGTCTTCCTGTTCCTGCGCAACGGCCGCGCCACCGCCATCCCCGCCATCACCGTGCCTGTGTCCCTGGTGGGCGCCTTCTCCGTGATGTACCTGGCCGGCTTCTCCCTCAACAACCTCAGCCTGATGGCGCTGACCATCGCCACCGGCTTCGTCGTCGACGACACCATCGTGGTGCTGGAAAACATCGCCCGCCACATCGAAGACGGCATGAAACCGATGCAGGCCGCCTTGCGCGGCGCGCGCGAAGTGGGCTTCACCGTGCTGTCCATGAGCGTCTCGCTGATCGCCGTCTTCATTCCCATCCTGCTGATGGGCGGCGTGATCGGCCGGCTGTTCCGCGAATTCGCCGTCACCCTGTCCGTGGCCATCCTGGTGTCGCTGCTGGTCTCGCTGACCACCACGCCCATGCTCTGCGCGCGCTGGCTCAAACCACGCGAAGAACGGCCTCCCGGCCGGCTGTTTCAATGGAGCGAGCGCGTCTTCGACGCCATGCTGGACGGCTACCGCCGCAGCCTGGACTGGGCCTTGCGCCACGGCCCGCTGATGATGCTGATCCTGGCCGCCACCATAGGCCTCAACGTCTACCTCTATCTGGCGGTGCCCAAGGGCTTCTTCCCGCAGCAAGACACCGGCCGGCTCAACGGCATGATACGCGCGGACCAGAACATCTCCTTCCAGGCCATGCAGCAAAAGCTGCAGCGCTTCATCACCGTGGTCAGCCAAGACCCGGCGGTGGACGCCGTGCTCGGCTTCACCGGCGGCGGCCAACGCAATAGCGCCAATATGTTCGTCAGCCTCAAGCCGCTGAGCCAACGCGGAGAAAGCTCGGACCAAGTCATTGCCCGGCTGCGCAAAACCCTGGCGCGCGAACCCGGCGCCCAGCTCTTTTTGCAGGCGGTGCAGGACATCCGCATCGGCGGCCGTTCCAGCAACGCCCAGTACCAATACACCCTGCAAGGCGATGATCTGGCCGAACTGCGCGAATGGACGCCCAAGGTGCAGCAAGCGCTGATGAAGCTGCCCATGCTGGCCGACGTCAACACCGATCAGGAAGTCAAAGGCCTGCAAACCACCCTGATTTTCGACCGCGACGCCATGGCGCGGCTGGGCCTGACCCAGGCCCAGGTGGACGCCGCGCTCAACGACGCCTTCGGCCAGCGCCAGGTATCCACCATCTACAACGCGCTCAACCAATACCGCGTGGTGATGGAAGTGGCGCCGCAATACTGGCAAGGCCCGGACGGCCTGGACAGCATCTTCCTGCAAACGCCGGGCGGCCAGCCCACCCCGCTGTCCGCCGTCGCCCGCTGGGCGCCCGGCAACACCGCGCTGTCGGTCAACCACCAAAGCCAGTTCGCCGCCGCCACCGTCTCCTTCAATCTGCCGCCGGGCGCCGCGCTGTCCGACGCCACCGACGCCATCAACCAGGCGCTGGCCGGCGTCGGCCTGCCCAGCAGCATTCACGGCAGCTTCCAGGGCAGCGCCAAAACTTTCCAGGCCTCGCTGGACAGCCAGCCGCTGCTGATCCTGGCCGCGCTGATCGCCGTCTACATCGTGCTGGGCATGCTGTACGAAAGCGTGGTGCACCCGGTCACCATTCTCTCCACCCTGCCCTCCGCCGGCGTCGGCGCGCTGCTGGCCATCATCGCCACCGGCGGCGAATTCAACGTCATCGCGCTGATAGGCGTGCTGCTGCTGATCGGCATCGTCAAAAAGAACGCCATCATGATGATAGACTTCGCGCTCAACGCCGAGCGCGAACAGCAGATGACGCCGGAACAGGCGATACGCCAGGCCTGCCTGCTGCGCTTCCGCCCCATCATGATGACCACGCTGGCCGCGCTGTTCGGCGCGCTGCCGCTGGCCCTGGGCCGCGGCGACGGCGCCGAGCTGCGCACCCCGCTGGGCATCTCCATCGTCGGCGGCCTGCTGCTCAGCCAGCTGCTGACCCTGTACACCACCCCCGTCGTTTACCTGTATCTGGACCGCTTCCGGCTGTGGTGCCGCCGCTGGCGGCCCGCGCGCGCCGCGCTGAACCGCGGAGCCGAGGAATGAAACCCATGAAAACACAAAGCCTTACGCTGGCCTGCGCGCTGTTGCTGGCCGGCTGCGCGCTGGGCCCGGACTACGCCAAGCCCAAGCTGGACGTGCCGGCTGCATACAAAGAGGACGGCCGCTGGAAAAGCGCCCAGCCGCAAGATGCAGTGCCTCGCGGCGACTGGTGGCGCATCTACCAAGACCCGCGGCTGGACCAGTTGATGGACACCCTGAACCGGCAAAGCCCAGGCATCGCCCAGGCCGAAGCCCAATACCGCCAGGCCCAGGCCTTGCTGAAGCAGGCCGAAGCCGGGCTCTTTCCCAGCCTGGGCCTCAGCGCCGGCCAAAGCCGCGGCGTCAGTTCCCCCGGCCAGGCCACGTCCACCAGCTATAACCTGAGCGCCAACGCCAGCTGGGAGCTGGACCTGTGGGGCGGCCTGCGCCGCTCCGTGGAAGCCGGCTCCGCCAAAGCCCAAGCCAGCGCCGCGCAACTGGCGGCGATACGCCTCAGCGCCCAGGCGCAGCTGGCCACCGCCTATCTGCAAATCAGCGTCGCCGACCTGCAACTGCGGCAACTGCAAGCCAATGAACAAGCGCTGGCGGAAACGCTGAAGCTGACCCGCAATCAATACCAGGCCGGCATTGTTTCCGACGCCAACGTGGCCCAGGCCGAAAGCCAATGGCAAAGCGCCCAGGCGCAGCGGGCGGACAAACAGCTAACCCGCGCCCAGCTGGAACACGCCATCGCCGCCGCGCTGGGGCAGACACCGGCCAGCTTCAGCCTGCCGGCGCCCGGCGCCGAACCGCGCTTGCCCAGCATCCCCGCCGGCCTGCCCTCGCAACTGCTGGAACGCCGCCCGGACATCGCCGCCGCCGAACGCGCGGTGGCGCAGGCCAACGCCGAAATCGGCGTCGCCCAGGCCGCCTTCTTCCCCACCCTCACCCTGTCCGCCAGCGGCGGCTATCGCGGTGCCAGCTTCGCCGACTGGGTCAGCCTGCCCAACCGCGTCTGGTCGCTGGGCCCGGCGCTGGCGCTCAGCCTGTTCGACGCCGGCCTGCGCAGCGCCCAGAAAGAGCAAGCCGTCGCCGCCTACGACGCCAGCGTCGCCGGCTACCGCCTGACCGTGCTGTCCGCCTTCCAGAGCGTGGAAGACAATCTGGCCGCGCAAAGACTGCTGGGCGAGGAAGCCGCCTCGCAACAGGCCGCGCTGGACGCCGCCCGGCGCGCGGAAACCATCGCGCTGAACCAGTACCGCGCCGGCACCGTCAGCTATCTCAATGTCTTAAGCGCGCAAAGCGGCCGCATCAACGCGGAAACCACGCTGTGGAACGTGAAGAACCGGCAATACGCCGGCAGCGTGGCGCTGATCGCCGCGCTGGGCGGCGGCTGGCAGGTGCCGACGCCGGCCCCATAGCGAGCGGCGGCGCCTAGGGCGGGAGATTGCAAGACTCGCGGAGCGCCCCCTCTCACCCCTCATCGCTCAAAGCCGTGGCCGCCTCCTCACGCACATTGTCCAGCATGCCGTGGTAGTCCTCTCCATCGCCCAACGCACCAGCCGGCACAGCCCGGCAATCGGCACACCGTCCTCGGCATCCAGACTCAGGCACAAGCGCTCCGCCGCCTCCACGGCGGGGACCACCAGGTCCAAAGCCTCCAGCCCCAGCTGGCTCGCGTCCAGCACGCGGCCCAGCAACTGCCGGCGCTCGTCTACCTCGCATAGGGCGTTCATAGCCGCGCCTCCTGTGGCCAGGACAGCGGATCAAGAGAAAAACGGGGAGAAAAAAGGAAGGATCGCATCGCGGCCTCCAAGTCGTTTCCTGAGAGAAGGCCCGCTCGAGCGGCAGGTTTGAGCAGGCTCGTGACAAGGGTAGAAGACCGGTTCACTCGACCAAAGACCGGTAGCCCGTTAAGGCTCCCTGCCACGGCCCGCCCAGGATGGGCATGCATGGCAGCAGACGTAGAAGTGCCAAAGCGGACACCTCCTGTCTGCGATCAAGTGACTCTGGGCTTCTACTCCCGGCGCGGCGTGATTGGGTGCAGCGCGAGCCACAGGGTACTGAGCCGGGCAAGCAGCGTCAAGGCGCCGGCGTCGCGGACGGAAAGAAAGCCAAACGGCGTGCATCCCGAGCAGGAGCACGCCGTTTCCACAGCCACCCATCAGACGGATGGGCCATGGCTAACAAAACTCAGTTTTACGACCTAGGCAAGTCGGCGCAACGCAGGATCAGGGGGTTTGTTAGCGGGTCTTATTGAACCAGCCCGCCATCTGCAGCTTCTTGACGTTGACATTGCGCGCCGGGCTGTCCTTGCCCAACACCTGATCGAACTCGCGCATCGCCGCCAGATAATCGCCCTTCAAAGGCTCCGGCACAAAGCGATAGCCGCCCTTGACGTAGTCATGCACGATCTCGCTCATCACGCTGCGGCATACCGCGCCGCGCTCGCCCGTCTTGAACATCAGGCCAAAATCCACCGGCACCACCTTGCCGCCCTCGGTTTTGACGAAATTGGCCGAAGACGGGTCCCCCATCATGAAGCCCAGGCGGAACAACTCGCCCACCGCGCCCTTCACCTCCTCCGTGGTCGGCGTCGAGCCGGCGATAAAGGGCATCGCCAGCGTATCGCCCTGCATCCGCGCCTCCGGCAGGGCCCGCTGGCTGGCCTTGAGATGGCTGTTGCACATCGCCAGCTCATGAGCGACGGCGCCCTTGTCCATCGCCTTGAAGGATTTGACCACCATATCGCCGGCCTGCTGCACTCGGCCGCGAGAGCCGGCGGCGCTGAAACCCTTGCCGGCGCCATCGGCCTCGGCGCGCGGCGCGGACTGAACCGGCCGCTTCTCCGCCACTGGAGCGGTCTCGTCGGCAAAACGCAAACGGCGGGTGCGGCTAGCGGCAGCCGGCTCATCCGCCTGCGGCTGGGCGCGACGGCCATTGGAGACGGTATTCAGGCTGGTGATCAGATCGACCAGGCGGAAACGGCGCGACCCCGACTCCGCCTGCTGCGGGTCCAGCTGGCGCAGAAACTCGCTGGCGCGTCGGGTCTGATCCGGATGCAGCAAATAAGAACGGCCGGTGTACAGCACCAAAGTGCCGTCCTTGCGCATGCCGATGCGCGCCTTGTCGGCGTTCACATCGGCGCAGCTCTCGCGCAAAGCCTGGGCGGAGTGCAGCCCGCGCATGGGGATATGGGTGGAAATCGTGCTCATGAGTGTCCTTTTCTTAGGAGTTTGCCCATCAGGGCTTATAGGCGGAACAAGGGTTTAACAAACGACAAGTTCGTCCACCGCCGACAACAACTCTTCGGCGCAGACAATCACGGCGTCCAGAGCGGACGCCATCGACGGCAAATCGCAGCCCTGGCACGGCAAACGCAACCAGCAGCCCAACCGCTCGTCCTGATCCAGGCTGACCACCGGCTGCCAGGCTTGAATCGCCAGCTGATTGCGGCGCAAGGCCTGCGCCAACACGGCGGGACCGGGCGACGGCAAGGCGTCGCCAAGGTCCGCCTGCATGAACCAGCTATCCTGATCAAGGCAGACAAAATGGAGGGAGAAGCGCTGCTCCAACTGCAGACTGAGCACCTCCTGATCCGCGGCCAGTTCCGGCGCGTCAAAACCCAGGTGTTGCAACAGCTCCGCGACGCAGCGATGAAAAGCGATCAGGTCCGGCATGAAAATCCTACAAGCGAAATGGCGAATGCCGCTTTATACCTTCGCCGGTGCGCGGCGCACTTCCAGAATTCGCCCAAGCGCGCCGCCTGCGCCGGCATGACGCAGCCCCTCCTCAGACGGCCCCGCGCCTGATTACGCCCGGCGGCGACACCCCGCCTCACCGCTGCCGCCGGCGCAAAAAGTTACAGACGTTACAGTTTGCGCGATTTACAGCCCAAGCCTTCGCCATCAGGATAGCGCCACACTTTCCCACCAGACAGAAGGACCCAAACCATGTTCAAGCATCTGATTTTATTCGCATCGCTAGCCGCGCCGCTGACCCAGGCCGTCGCCGCGGACCCGCTCGCCGTCGCCGCCGACAAGCTGGCCAAACTGGAGCGCGATTTTGGCGGCAGCATCGGCGTCTACGCCATCGACACCGGTTCCGGCGCCACCGTGGCCAATCGTCCCAACGAACGCTTTCCCATGTGCAGCTCTTTCAAAGGCTTTCTGGCGGCGGGGGTGCTGGCGCAGAGCCAAGCAAAACCGGGCCTGCTGGACAAACGCATCCGCTACAGCAAGACGACTCTGCCTAATTGGTCCCCGATTACCACCAAACATCAGGCAAGCGGCATGACCGTGGCCGAACTCAACGCCGCCTCCGTGCAATACAGCGACAACGGCGCGGCCAATCTGCTGCTCGAGGAAATCAACGGCCCCGCCGCCCTGACCGCCTTCATGCGCTCCATCGGCGACGCCAGCTTCCGCCTGGACCGCCGGGAGCCGGAACTGAACTCCGCCATCCCCGGCGACCCGCGCGACACCTCCACCCCCAAGGCAGTGGCGGAGAGCATGCAAAAGCTGACGCTGGGCAAGGCGCTGCCGGAGCCGCAACGCCGGCAATTGGCGGACTGGCTGAAAGGCAACACCACCGGCAACGCCAGAATCCGCGCCGCGGTGCCGGCCGGCTGGGATGTGGGGGACAAAACCGGCACCTGCGGCGTCTACGGCACCGCCAACGACTTCGCGGTGATCTGGCCGCCCAAGCGCGCGCCCCTCGTGCTGGCGGTCTACACCAAGCACGCCAAGAAAGAAGCCAAGCACAGCGACGAGGTGATCGCCGCAGCGGCGCGGGCGGCGTTGGAAGCGTTCAACGTGAAGAAATAAGGCGGATGAGGCGCGGCCGGGGGGCCGCGCTGCTGGTAGCGGGCCGTGACGTAGGTTTATGGCCCTGTTTAATTGGTGAGTATGCAATACCGAGGGATATCGGTTACAAGGAGCGGATTTTGATGAAGTTTTCGAGGACTATTCGCATGAGGTGGGCAAGCCAAATGACTTGCCTATCCTACGCTATTACTCAAAAAGCACATGAGCAATGGTATTGAGCGAGCCCCCTATTTCATCAAACTATATACACTGCACAGGCCCAACTCCACTTGCCAAAAACAGCTGAGTCTGCTCATCATTAGCGGGCTCCAAGCCACCAAAAAAATTAGCCACCTCAAACAAGTCAGCAACACCCCTCGCCCATTCATACATGTCTTCAGAACGAACCACCCCTCCTTCTCTACAATCCTCCGAAGACAAAACAATCACCAAGTCATTCACTTCACCATAATGAATAATTTGAAGAGTTACCCCTTTGACCAATTTAGCCCCAACCTCCATCCCCTCCAAATTTAGGAGTATAGCCACGTCCTCCTCTTGCGAAGCAATTTCTTCCCAAAACCCAGCATCAATAGCCTCACTTACAGGCAATAATTCATCACCATCGCGAGTAAAGTTTTTGACATTTCCCTCATATCGAATCAAACTCAAAACACAAGGAGCGACCTTTAAAGCAGGTACGCTTTCAAATACAAACTCTAACAATCCATTCATTAGTCCACAAATCCTTTAAAAGTCATATCTTGATTAAGCCGAACTCCTCGACCATCTGGCAGGCGTTTTTCGACGAAAGATAGGCTTCCATCTTGGACCACCTTAAACTCTCCTGGTGACCGAATAATATCACGCAGCTGCCGCATTCCCTGGCCATTCCAAGTAGACATTTTCCCTTGAACCTTTCCCCAAACCTCAATTCCAGACATATCAGGATTACTAAACGTTGCTGGACGGCCACTATGCTTTGACAATGCATGGCCAATAATCGTTGATCCCTTATATGGTGCTTGCGCTGTTGTCAGTACCGTTTTTGTTTCCGCAATCGTTAACCCCCAAGAGGCCACTTTAGATGCATACCCTGAAGTAGCCTCCATCCCGACAGCCCCATACACTCCCTTCGTGCCCTGCCCGACTGGCTTACCCCAAATAGACGCCACCAGCGCACGCGCACCCTCTAGGCCATACCCACTCACTGGACTCGATGCGCCCAACAAACCCAGCCGTGTAGCATCAGTACGGGTGCCAGCCAAAGCTCCCAGCACGTTGCCGCCAGCGTAACCCAATGTCAATGCCGTATCTTGTACTGCTTGGCCGGCCCCACTCCAGATTGTGCTCAAATAGGCCGCTGTCGCTACCGGGCTGCTACTCAGCATATCCAGTTGCTGCACCAACTTACTCGGCGACCACTGGGCATTGAGCTCCGCCCGGCGTTGTGCCGCATCCGGGGTTTGGTAGGTCAGGAGGTCCCACAGCGAGGCGTCTCCCGACATCACCTTGCTCCAACCTTGGCCAATAGTGTAGTTGGAACGGCCATTCAGGGGCTGCCCCATAACGTCCACCTCTTCCACCGCTAGAGGCTGCAATGGCTTGCTCACTGGTCGCAAGGCGGTGCCATTCACCGAGTAGCCCAGCCCAGCATCGCTAATCACTTCCTGCCACATCAACCGGGTCTTGCCCCCATCCGCCATCATCACCCCGCGCCTGTCGTAGCGGGTCTGCTTGGCTTCGCTCAGCATCTCCTCCATCGCTTGAGCCATACGCTCTTGCTCTAGCTTAGACTTGGACTGCTCCTTATCCCGGGTTTGGATACCATTCACCACCTGATCGCCCAGCGCGCTGCCAAACGATTCCGCTGCGATCGCGCTCCAGTTAGGACGTTGGCCGGTCAGCTGCGACTGGATACCACCCGACACCAGGCCGCGCAGCGTGCCGTAGCCCACACTGGCTACCGGATTCTCGCTGCTCCACCCCAAGCCCTCCGCCATCCAGCCGCTGGCCCCGGCCGCCGCGCCACTGGCCGCCACCGCGGTCCAGCTGAAGCGCTTCTGCAAGCCGGTAGCCACCGCCACCCCCTGGGTCAAGGCGTTACCCGCCGCCGCCCGCAGCGCGATCGGCGCGTTTTTCAGCGAGTCGCCCAACATCCCAGCGCCCACGCCGGCGCTCACCCCCGCGCCAAGGGCGCTCAAGCCCACCTGGCTCCACGAGAACTGATCCTGCATCCCCATCGCCATCGCCACGCCCTGGCTGGCCATGGAGCCCACCGCTCCCGCTGCCGCATAGCCGGCAAAAGTGGCCGCGGCGCTCGCTGTCGCGGCCACACCCGCCGCCGCCGGCGCAGCGCCTAGCAGGGGGATCAACGCCTGGCTGAAGATCGGACCCAGCGTCACCACCGCCACCACGGCGACAATAACAACGAAGATAGCGCCAAAACCGCCGCAGCCCCCTCCGCCCCCGCCCTGTTGCGGCGGCGGCGGCGGATCCGGCAGCGTCGGCGTCACATCGCCAATTGCCTCGCCTGGGCTATACACCCGGTAAGTGCCGCTGTTGTTGTGCACATTCGTCACTTTGTTCGGCACTTTCAGCACTTGCCCCGCCGCCAAGGGCTCGCTGCCGCTCAGGCTGTTGGCGTCCGCCAGCAGATACCACATCGCCTGGTCGCCCCACAGCGACGCCGCCAGGCTTTGCAGGGTGTCCCCCGCCTTCACCGTGACGAAGCCCGGCGTCTGGCCCGGGTAGCTCGGACCGATCGGTTCGTAGTTCTGGTCGAAGTCGGCGCTGTTCACCGGCTGACCTTCGCGGTACTGGTCTTTGCGGTTGCCGATCTGGCTTTGCGCCAAGGCCTGGGCGTAGTCGACGCGGCTGGCGCCATCGTTGCCCACCGAGCCGATCTGCTTGCCGTCCAGGTAGTAGTAGTCCTGCCGTTTGTAGGTGCTGCCCTTGGCGATTTCCTCGCGCTTGAGCACCAGGCCCTGGGCGTTGTTGACGTAGCGGAGGCTGCGCTGGCCCACTTCGTCGCGCGCTTCGGCCAGGTGGCCGTTGACGTTGTAGCTGAGATGGGAGTAGCCCTTTTCCCAGCCCGGCGCGTCCTTGTTGTAGGGCTGGGCGGTAATGGTGCTTTGCTTGGCTTCGTCCCACCATTCATAGCCGTAATAGCTGGTGGTGGTGGTGCCGCTGCTGCTCTGCGCGCTGCTGGCCACGGTGCCGTCCGCCATCAGGGTGTAGGTGGTGGTGGCGCCGTCCCGGGTTTGCTGCAGCAGTTTGTGGTCGGCGTCGTAGCGGGACTGGGTCTGGCTGCTGACGCCGCCGTCGCCGTTCCAGCGGTATTGGCGGTATGCGGTGGCGCGTCCCAGCAGGTCGTTGTCGCGCTGGGAGGCCAGCTTGCCGTTGATGCGGGTGCTCTCCAGATAGCCGTCGGCGCTGTAGGTATAGGTCTCGGTGGTTCCATCAGAGGCGTTGATGGCCTGCACCCGTTCGCCGGCGGCGTTGTACAGGATGTCGACGCCGTCGCCGCCCTGGGGGCCGCGGCTGATCTGGCCGTCGATCTTGCTGCCCTTGGTGGTGAGGAAGCGGTTCATGCTGTCGTAGCGGTACCAGTAGTCCTGGGTCCGCTTCTGGCCGTCGACGCCGTCGTGGTAGACGCTGTTGACGTTGATGCGGTTGCCGACGGCGTCGTAGCGGTAGGTGATCAGGAATTTGGGATCATCGATCAGAGTCACCCGGTTGCGCGCGTCGTACTCTATCCTGGCGTACTGGTAAAACTCGCGGCTCTGGTTGTTGAGGCTGGTATAGCCTTCAAAGGTCTTATTGCCGTCGTTGTCGTATTCATACAGGGTGTAGCTGTCCAGCGCGTGGTCGGACAGGCTCTTCAGATAGCCATTACCGTAGTACTGGTAAGTGATGCGCTGGCCGGTGCTTCCGCTTTGTTCGGCCACCTGGCCGGCGTGGTTGTAGCGGTAGCTGAAGCGGTGGTTGCCCAGGTCGACATGGGCCACCTTATGGCCGAACAGGCTGACGTCGTCGGTCTGGCTGCGGCCGTTGGCGTCGGTCTTGACGCTGCGCCAGCCGCCGACGACGATGCCGCCGGCCCCGGCGATGGCGGCATCCCACTGGTAGCGGTAGCTCACCCGGCGCCCGGCAGCGCTGACGGTGGCCAGCACCCGGCCCAGGCTGTCGTACTGGGTGGTGTCGGCCAGGCTGTCCTTGCCGTCGCTGGTGCTGCGGTGGGCGATGCGCTGGCCGGCGCTGTCGTAGTCGTATTCGTCGTAGCCGCGGCGGCCGTCGGCGCGCGCGGCGCGGTCCTGACGGATCAGCTGGTTGTTGGCGTTGTAGCGGTAATCGCTGCGGCGGCCGATTTCGTCGACGCTGACACGCAGATTGCCGAACACGTCGTAGCCCAGTTGCTTGACGCCGCCGTCGGCGTGCGCCTCGCCGCCGCTCTTGCCCTGGCCCCTCTCGCCCCCGGCCAGCCAGCTTTGGCGGTTAAGCTGGCCGTTGGCGTCGACGGTGGCCACCAGATTACCCAGCGCGTCGTAACGGTACAGGGTGCGCACCGGCGGCGGGGCCTTGTCGCCGGCCGCGACGATCACGGTTTGCGGGTCTTGCTTGGCCAGCAGTTGGCCGAAGGCGCTGTACTCGAAGGTGGTGCTGTTGCCGCGGCCGTCGGTTTCGCTGCTCACTTCGCCGAAGGCGTTGTACTGCTGGCGGCGGATGATGTTGTGCTCGCTCTGGCTGGTGCCGGTGATCACCCAGTTGAGGCGGGCGCTGTCGACGCCGCTGTGGCGGCGCAGATAGCCGCTGACGTCCAGCGCCGCGCCGTCGGCGCCGGTCAGCAAGGCGCCCTGGGCGTCGGCCAGCTGGTAGCGGTACTCGTAGTCGCCGGCGGCCAGCGCGTCGGCGTTCAAAGCGAACTGGCCCTGGGCGTTGCGGCTCAGCGCCGCCTGGGTCCAGGCGCCCTGGCTGCCCTTGCTCCGGTAGGACAGCAAGAGCTGGGCGGCCTGGGTCTGCGGCGGATTGAAGCTGACCATCAGCGGCAGCGTCAGGCCCTTGGTATTGACGCTGACGGCGCCGCCGCCCAGCGTCAGTTGACCGCCGGCGCGATTGAGCATCAGGCCGTTGGCGTCGAACAACTGGTATTCGAAGTCGTAGACCGTCGGCGCGCTCAGGCCCTTGGCCAGCGCGCTGCTGTCCCAGTCCCATTCGCCGTTGGCGGCGCGGCTCAGCGGCGCTTCGGCCCAGGCGCCGCCGGCAGTACGATAGCGGATCAGGCCGCGGGTAGCCGCCGCCGGCTGATTGCCGCCGATGTGAACGATCTGCGGCTGGTCGCGCCAGGCGACGGGCTGGGTGACGGAAGCCGCTTCGCCCGGACGGAAGGCGCCGACCACCGCGCCCAGCGATTGGCCGTTGGCGTCGAGGCGCTCGAGCTCATACTCCCAGGTCTGGCCGGCGGCCAGGCCGTAGTTGGACGGCAGGAACTGGAACCAGCCCTTGAAGCCGGTGGCGGCCAGCACCTGGCTGGCGCCCCACTCGCCACCTGGGGTACGGAAGCGCAACCGTGACGACACCGCGGCCTCGCCGAGATTGGTCAGATTGACCCAGCCGGTGTTGTACATGAAGGCGCTGTCGACGGCGGCCTCGCTCTGAGAGATGGTGGGCGCGCTGTCGTTGAGGTTCATCGTGCCCTGGCGGGTGTTGAGCACCTTGCCGGCGGCGTCCATGGCGACGTAGCGGAATTCGTAGGCTTGGCGCGCCATGCCGGACCAGTCGAGGGCGAACTGGCCCTTCACATTCTCTCCATTGGCCTTGAGTTGCGGCACATAGACGTACTGCCAGCCGGCATTGCTGCCCGCCGGGCGGGTGTAGAGCAGCATCTGGGTGGTGTCAGTGGGCTGCGCTTTAAACAGTAAGTCCCTCCCTCCAAAAGAGCCCGATACAACTACGGGAGCCAGATTTCTCAGATCCACAGCTGGAAGCACTCCCGAACTGCTATATAGCGGTAACTTCTGCCGAGTACCACCGACTTGCTTATAGACATTTACTCTGAATTTGAAACTCGGCATTCTAGTCGGATATGGCCCCCCCCACTGGAATTGAAGCCAGAACCCGGCCTGCCTTACCCCTTTACCATTAGCGTCTACCTGTATGGTATCTGTTTGTGGTTTTCCATAGTCCTCTCCTAGAGTCAACTCAATTTCATATGCTCCATCTCCATACGCGCTCAAATTCGGCAAATTAGCATTCAAACTAATACTTGTAAGGTAAGCTTTATATTCAGATCCTCCCCTACTACTACGCCCCCCCTCAAACTCCGAGTTAGAATACTCTAGCGGCTCAAACATAAAATCCGGGGTCAAAGAAATACTTCCCCCCATTGGTAAATTAGCATTTGAGGCCCCCCCCGCCAGCGGATTCTTCTCCACCGCCACGCCCGGCGCCTTCGAAGATCCCGCCGTCACCACTCCGCCGCTGCCCTCCTGCGGCACCGCGCTCACCCAGCGCTCCGCCTGCACCAAGGCCTGGTCCCGCGCGTTCACCATCTTCGGCTGTTTGGTCTGTACCCGTTGGTTGCGGCCGTCGTATTCGCTGATCGTCAACCGCAGGCCGCTGTCCGGCCGGTTGATCGCCGCCAGGATCTGATCCCGGCTCTGTTGCCGCAGGTCCACGCTGTCCGATTCGATCTGCAGCGTGGCGTTGCCGTTGGCGTCGTACAGGTAGGCGCGGGTGACGCCGCCGCTGTTGTTCCGGAACACCCGGCCGGCGCCGTCGTAGTCGGCGAACTCCTGCCACGCGCCCTTGCCGTTGGCGCTGGTGCGTTTGCCGTCAATCTCGCCGTAGGCGTTGTAGCGGGTTTCAAAACGCATGCCGGTCGCCTGGTCCCGTCTCTCGGTCTGGCGGCCGGCCGCGTCGTAACGGTAGCCGGTCACGTCGTTGACTTCGCTGCCGTCGGCCTGGCGTCGCGCCCGCTGGCTGCGGGTCAGTTGACCGGCGGCGTCGTAGTCGTAACGGATGGCATTGCCCATCGCGTCGGTCTGGCTCAACAGCCGGCCGCCAATCCCATATTGGTAGCGCACAATCTGGTCATCGGCTTCGCTGGCCTCGTCCAGGCCGCGACGGATCTGGCGGCTGAGCTGGTCCAGGCCGTTGTATTCGCTGTCGCTGGTCGGCCGCACGCTGCGGCCTTCGTAGTCGGTATAGGCGGCGTCCTGACGTCGGGTTTCCCGGCCTTGCGCGTCGTAGCGCCAGTCGGTGACCTGGCCGGCGGCGTCGGTCTTTTGCGTCACCTTGCCCAGCGCGTTGTACTGGTAGCGAGTGGTGGCGGTGACCACGTTCTGGCTTTGGCCGTCGGCGCTGGCTATCTGGACGCCGAGGCTGCGCTCGACGCTGATGCGGCCCATCCGGTCGTAGTCGGTTTCGCGCACGCGGTCGTCGGCGTGGGGCTTGAGCTGCTGACGCAGCGTGTCCAGCGGGGTGGCGCTGTCGTAAGCGCCGCTCAGGGCGCTGGCGTAGCGGGTTTCGCGGATGGCCCGGCCGGCGGCGTCGTAGTCCCAGGCGGTGACGTAGCCGGCGGCGTCGACGCTCAGCAGTTTGCGGCCGGCGCGGTCGTAGTAGTGACGCTGGCTGCCGCCGCGGGCGTCAATGCTTTCCATCAGGTTGCCGTTGGCGTCGTAGCGCTGGCGACTGATCAGGTCTTGGGTCGCCACTGTGTACTGGCCGCTGGCCGCATCGCCCTGGCCGACGTTTTGCGCCGGCAGGCGGGTTTCGATCAGACGGTTGTTGCCGTCGTAGACGTAGCGGGTTTCGCGAACGTCGGCATTCGCCGACGCCGGCACGCCGCCGTCCGCCGACAGGCTCACCGGGCTGGCGTAGACGCGCTGGACGAGGACATTGCCCGCCGCGTCGTAGTCCCATTCGCGGAGCACGCCGTCGCCGTTGCGCTCCGCCACCTTGCGCCCCAGCGCGTCGTAGCGGCTGCGGGTGATCTTGCCGTTGGCGTCGGTGAATTCGATCTGCCGGCCGGCGGCGTCGTAGCGCCAGCTTTGGCTGGGGCTGACCGTGGCTTCGCCGCCGTCCAGGGTGTAGATCGGCAGCGCGTCGCCGGTCTGGCGGATCAGCCGGTTGTTGGCGTCGTATTGGTAGCGGGTGGTGCGCTGCTCCGGCTTGCCTTCGGCTTCCACTTGCAGCGTGCGGTTGCCGAAGCCGTCGTATTCGAAGCGTTTGACGATGCCCGACGGACTGGTCTCTTTGAGCACCCGGCCCTGCGCGTCGTAGATGTAGTGGTAGGTACCGCCCAGTTTGTTGAAGTATTTCAACTTGTTATTAAAAGCATCATAAGCCATCCGCTCGACGCCGCCTTCGGCGTCGAAGATGCGGGTCTGCCGTCCCAGCGCATCGTGTTCGATCCGGGTCACCGCGTCGCGCTGGGCATCGACGATCAGGGTCGGCGTCAGGCCGGGTTTGAGCGCGGCGGTGTCGACGCGTTGGGCGTAGCGGGTGATGCGGGTGGTCTGACCGAGCGCGTCGTACTCGGTGGCGGTGGCATAGCCTTCGGGATCGATGTGCAGGGTCTGGCGGCCGAGCGCGTCGTAATAGTTGTAGCCGCTATAGCCGCGCGGGTCGGTGATCTTGACCGCGTTGCCTGCCGCGTCGTATTCGGTGACGGTGACGCCGCCCAGCGCGTCGGTTTCGCGGATCAGCCGGCCGAGCAGGTCGTAGTCGCGGCGGGTGGTGTGGCCGCCCGCGTCGGTTTCGGCAATGCGATTGCCTTTGGCATCCAATTGATAGCGGGTGGTAGCGGCTAGCTTGCCGGCGTCGCCGCGGGTTTCCTGGATCAGGCGGCCGGCGGCGTCGTAGCTTTGGTGGGAGACTTGGTCGGCCGCGTCGGTCACCAATGCCGGCTTCCAGTCGCTGGGCCCCGAGGCGTCCAGCGCCAGTTCTTCAAACTGCGCCCGCGTCGCAAACAGCCAGGAGTTGTTCTCACCCACCGCGGTATTGGTTTTGCGCAGCGTCGCCACGCCTCGCACCGCGCCGTCCGGCGCCACGCCGTCCGCCACCGTCCGTTTGTAACCCTTCAGCGCCGGACCGCCCGGCAAGTTGTCCGCCGGGGTGTTGCGATGCGCGCCCGTCTGCTCCGATGTGGCGCCCAGCGCCTGACCCGCCGCGTTGAACCACACGATGTGCACGCTCGTATTCGCCCGATGCGCGCCGGTGTACACCGAGAAGGCGTAGCGACGTCCGGCTTGCACCGGCACGCTTTGCACCAGTTCTTGGTAAGCGTCTTGCGGGTGGCGACCAGTCTGGTGCAAGTAGACGGTGTTCTCGCCGGCCAGGCCCTCCGCTATCCGCCAGTCGGCGTTCAGATTGCCGCCCACTTCGGCGTCGGCGTTCCACGCGCCATAGCCCCAGTTCGCCACCTTGCCCGGCGCCGAGGCTTCGAACAGGCTGTTGCGCAGCAGGTTGGCCTGGGCGCGGCCTTGCAGGCTTTCCGCCGACAGCCCCATCTGCGCCAGGTTCTTGGCATAGCGTAGGGTGTCGGTGACATTGCCCGCCGCGTCGTAGCGGCGCTCGGTCACATAGCCCTGCGCGTCGACGCTGAGGCTGGGTCGTCCGGCTGCGTCGTAGAAACTGCGGCTGTGCTGGTCGGCCGCATCGGCCACCAATGCCGGCTTCCAGTCGCTGGGTCCCGAGGCGTCCAGCGCCAGTTCTTCAAACTGCGCCCGCTTCGCAAACAGCCAGGAGTCGTTCTCGCCCACCGCGGTATTGGTCTTGCGCAGCGTCGCCACGCCTCGCACCGCGCCGTCCGGCGCCACGCCGTCCGCCACCGTCCGTTTGTAACCCTTCAGCGCCGGACCGCCCGGCAAGTTGTCCGCCGGGGTGTTGCGATGCGCGCCCGTCTGCTCCGATGTGGCGCCCAGCGCCTGACCCGCCGCGTTGAACCACACGATGTGCACGCTCGTATTCGCCCGATGCGCGCCGGTGTACACCGAGAAGGCGTAGCGACGTCCGGCTTGCACCGGCACGCTTTGCACCAGTTCCTGGTAAGCGTCTTGCGGATGGCGACCGGTCTGGTGCAAGTAGACGGTGTTCTCGCCGGCCAGGCCCTCCGCTATCCGCCAGTCGGCGTTCAGATTGCCGCCCACTTCGGCGTCAGCGTTCCACGCGCCATAGCCCCAGTTCGCCACCTTGCCCGGCGCCGAGGCTTCGAACAGGCTGTTGTGCAGCAGGTTGGCCTGGGCGCGGTCTTGCAGGCGTTCCGCCGACAGCCCCATCTGCGCCAGGCTCTTGGCATAGCGTATGGTGTCCGTCACCCGCCCCGCCGCGTCGTAACGCCGCTCGGTCACATAGCCCGCCTCATCGATGCTCAGGCTCGGACGGCCCGCCGCGTCGTACACCGTGCGCGTGCTCTGGTCTTTCTCATGGGTTATCAACCGCCCCGCCAGTTCAGCCACCGTCAGCGTGGAGCTCAGGCCATACACCGATACCGGTGTCGCGTAGCGTCGGCTTTGCACCGCCTGCCCCGCCGCGTCGTACACCGTTTCCGTCATCAGACCTTGCACATTGAGGCTGTAACGCAAGCGGTCATTGTCGTCGTAGATGTAGTAGGCGGTTTTGCCCATCGCGTCGGTCTTGGACACCACATTGCCCTGGCCGTCGTATTGGTACACCGTGCTCTGCTTCAGCCCCTCCGGGTCCACCGTCTCCCGCACCCGACGACCGGCGCCGTCGTATTCGTATTCGGTGGTCTTCGCCTGCGCCGTCCCCGCCGCTTCCGTCACCCGGATCTGCCGTCCCTGGGCGTCGTAGCCGTAGGTGGTCGTCAGCTTGAGCCCGTCCGGATCGACGATCAGGCTGTGCAGCCGGCCCGCCGCGTCGTAGCGCTGTTCGGTCACCCGGCCGTTGGGCTCGGTTTGCCGCAGTACGCGGCCCTCCGCGTCGTATTCGGTGCGGCTGCTCAGTTTCAGGCCGTCCGGGTCCACGGTGCGTTGCAGCACCCGGCCCGCCGCGTCGTATTGGTAGACGGTGCGGGCGCCGTTGGCGTCGACGCTCTCGATCTGATGACCGGCGCTGTCGTAGCCGCTACGGGTGGTTCCCGCCGGCGTGGTGGTGCTCAGCACTTGGCCGTCGCGGTTGTATTGGTAGGTCGTCGCCTGACCCAGCCCGTCGATCAGTTGCACGGTGTCGCCGTGGCCGTTCTTCTGGGTGATGGTCTGGACGCCGTCCGCCTGGGTGACGGTGACGCGGCCGCTGGCTTCGTCGTAGGCGGTGGTGGTGGCGCGGCCCAGCGCGTCGATCTGGCGCAGCACCCGGCCGAAGGCGTCGTAGGCGTGGCTTTGACGGCCGCCTTGCGGGTCCTGGACGCTGATCTGGCGGCCCAGTTTGTCGTAGTCGATCCGGCTGCGGTGGCCGTTGGCGTCGACGCGCTCGGTCTGCCGGCCGAAGGCGTCGTAGCTCGAGCTTGATCCCAGCGCCAGTCCTTCGGCGTCGCGGGTCTGGCTTTGCAGCAGGCTGCGCCGGTCGTAGGCGCTGGTCTGCACGCTGCTGCGCGCGGCGTCCAGCCGCTGCCGATAAGCCACGGCTTCGCCGAAGGCGTTGTAGCGCCATTGTTCGCGTTCGGCTTCCAGCCGGTCGCCGGCGGCGAGGCGTTGGCCCAGGCGGTTGTATTGGCTGGTTTCGAGGCGGTCGGCCTCGCTGCTCAGCCCGCCGGGCAGGCCGCTTTGGTTGCCGCCGTTCAGCGCGGCCAGCGCGCCGGCGCCAAGCCGGGTGGCGTAACGCTGGGTGGCGACGACGTCGCCGAAGGCGTTGTAGCGCACTTCGCTGATTTCGCCCAGGCTGTTGAGGGTGTGGCTGAGGCGGCCGGCGGCGTCGTAGTAGTACAGGGTGCGCGCGCCGGCACCGCCCTGGCCGTCGGGGCCCAGGCTGGCGGTGCGTTGGCCGCCGGCGTTGTAGTAGTGGCGAGTGCCCCAGCGCGCCCAGACGGCGTCGATTTGCGGGGCGCCGGCGTCGGCGCCGAGCGCGGCCAGCGCCTGGGCGCCTTCGCCGGCCAGTTCTTGCGTCACCCGGCCCTGGCTGTCGTAGCGCTTGAGCTGGCTGCGCGCGTCGTCGCCGGCCTGGCGGGTGACGGCGATCACTTGGCCTTGGGCGTCGTATTGGTAGCGGACGATCAGACCACTCGGCCGGTGTTCTTCGCGCAGCAGCCGGTCGGCGGCGTCGTATTGGCGCTGCACTTGGCGGTCGTTGCGGTCGGCCGCCGGGCGCAGCGCGGCCAGCGTGTCGCCGCCGCCGACGCGGGTGGCGTAGCGTATCGTTTGCGCAATGCGGCCTTGGGCGTCGTAAACGGTTTCGTCGAGGTAGCCTTCGGCGTCGATCCGGCCCACCAGCCGGCCGGCGCCGTCGTACAGGCTGCGCGTGCGTTGGTCGGCGCCGTCGCTGGCCGGGCGCAGGGCCTCCAGCGTGTCGCCGGCGCGGGCGCGCTGCGCGTAGCGCACGGTTTCGATCGCGCGGCCGGCGCCGTCGTAGCGGGTTTCGCTCAGATAGCCTTCGCCGTCCAGGCTGGCCAGCAGCAGGCCGTCGCGGTCGTAGTAGCGGCGGCTGACGCGGTCGCCGGCCGGATCGGCCGCCGGCTGCAGTTGGACGTCGGCCGGGTCCAGTTCGCCGGGCTGGCTCGCCAGCGCCGCCAGTTGTTCGGCGCTCAGCCGCGTGGCGTAGCGGGTGCTGCGGGTCAGCCGGCCGGCGGCGTCGTATTGGTGGCGCTCGACGCCGCCTTCGGCGTCCACGGTCTGGACCAGGCGGCCCAGGCTGTCGTATAGCCGGCGTTCGATGCGGTCTTCCGCCGGATTCGCCGCCGGACGCAGCGCGGCCAGCGACAGCGCCGCCGGGTCGCCGCTCAGCCGGGCGATGTCGATCCGGGTCGCGTAGCGCAGGCTGGCGATGATCTGGTCGTTGCCGTTGTAGCGCCATTCGGTGACGTCGCCGGCAGGATCGATCTGGCCGACCTTGCGGCCGCGTTCGTCGTAGAGCAGG
Source organism: Chromobacterium sp. HL1 (assembly GCF_057418835.1). Taxonomy (NCBI): domain Bacteria; kingdom Pseudomonadati; phylum Pseudomonadota; class Betaproteobacteria; order Neisseriales; family Chromobacteriaceae; genus Chromobacterium; species Chromobacterium sp. HL1. Next base: position 1,942,170 of record NZ_CP162399.1, on the reverse strand, counting down.
ACGCTGGCGGCGCCGTTGGCGTCGATCAGCCTGACCGGCTGGTGGCGCGCATTGTATTCGCTGCGCGCGGTGCCCAGCGGGCCGCCGGCGTCTTGCTGCACCACGGCCAGCAACTGGCCGGCCGCGTCGTAGCTGCTCACCGTGCTCAGGCCGTTGCTCAGGCTGACCCGGGTCTGCCGCTGCGCGTCCTGGTAGACGGTGGTGGTGGCCACGCCCGCGCCGTCCCGGCTGCGCACCACGCGGTTCAGGCCGTCGTAGAGGTAGTCGGCCAGCACCGCGCCGCTGACGCCGTCCAGCTTCTGCAGCAGATTGCCCGCCGGGTCGTAGACATAGCGCACGCTGCTGTGCCGACCGTCGGTCACGCCCTTGCCCTCGGCGTCCAGGGTGGCGTAGCGGGTGGTGCTGGCCACCAGACCGCGCAGGTCGTAGCCGGTGTCGCTGCGTTCGACGCGGGACAGGTCCTGCTTTGCCGCCCAGGCTTGCAGTTCGGCTTCGCCGGTGGCGTCGTCGGCGCCGGCGAACACGCCGCCCTGGTACAGCAGCCGGCTGACTTCGCGGCCCTGGGCGTCGTAACGGCGCTCTTCCACCCGGCCTTCGGCGCTGAGGCTGAAGCGCAGCCGCAGGCCGCTGGCGTCGTAGACGTTGCGCCGGGTGCCGGCGCCGTCGACGGTTTCGCTCAGCAGCTGGTTCTGGGCGTTGTAACGGCGTCGGGTCTGCTGGTTCTGCGCGTCGCGCACGCCGACGCGGTTGCCGGCGGCGTCGTAGTCGAAACGGGCGGTTTGGCCGCGGCCGTCGGTGATCGCGCTGACCCGGCCGTGGCCGTCGTAGTCGAAGCGTTGCTCGACGCCGCCGCCGGCCACCCGTTGCAGCAGGCCGTCGCGGTAGTTCAGTTCGGTGCGCAGTCCGGCGGCGTCGCGGACCACGGTGCGCTGCCCCGCGGCGTCGTAGTCGAAGGAGGTGGTCAGCATCTGCTCGCCGCGCACGTCGCTGACGCTGAGCACGCGGTAATCGCCGCCCACCTGCGCGTAGGCGAAGTCCAGCCGGCTGCCGTCGCTCTGCTGCAAGCTGGCCAGCCGCTGGCTGGCGCCGTCGTACACATAGCGGGTGGTGTAGACCTGGCCGTCGGCGACGCTGTCGTCGTCGGGGCTGAGGTCGGTGGTGACGCTGCTCAGCCGGTTCTGCTCGTCGTAGCCGTAGCGGGTGCGGGTCAGGGTCTTGTTCTGCTCGCCGTCGCGGTACACGCTGCGCAGCTGGCTCAGATGGCCCTGGGCGTCGTAGTCGATGAACAGCGTCTCGCCATCGGCGCTGCGCAGGCTGACGATGCGGCCGGCGCCGTCGTAGCCCAGCGCGACGGTCTGGCCGTCGCGGCTTTGCACTTGCTGCAGCCGGCCGGCACTGTCGTAGCGCTCCTGGCTCTGGCTGTCGCCGTCGGTCCAGATCCAGGCCTGGCCGTCCCAGCGCACGGTGTCTTCGGCTCCGGCGCCGCCTTGCGCCAGGTAGAGGCCGCGCGCCGCGTCGTAGCGGTACAGGGTGTCGCTGCCGTCCTCGGCCTGACGGCGCAGTTGCGAGCCGGCGCTGCCCGGAGCGCCGCTGAAGTCGAACAGCTGGCGGCTGTAGCCCAGGCGCCAGTTGCCGGCGTCGCCGCCCTGCCCCTGGCTGTTGTAGGTGCGGACCAGCTGGATCGGCAGCCCGTTGCCGGCGAGGAATTCGTCGCGGCGCTGCAGCACCAGGTTGCCGTTGCCGGCGTTGACGTAGACCCGTTCGCCGCCGCGGCCGAAGGCGGCCTCGCCCAACTGACCCTGCCCGCCCAAGGCCGCCAACGAACTGTTCTGCAAACCCAAACCCACACCCGCCATCACTGCAACCATGCTGACCCCCGGAAATTGGACTGTTCGGAGAGTCTTATCTAGGCGATCGATAAAAAGTTTAGGTGGCCAATGAAAAAAATTTCAGCGAAGGTCAACACCGCCGCGCCTCACCCCCTCAGCCGGCCGCTGACGCCGCCGGGCGGGTTCAGGCTCCATTCGCTGATCAGCACCATGCCGTCGGCGGCGGCCACCAGGAGGCTCAGCGCATTGGACAGGATCAAGGAGCCCGGCGGGTAAGCGTGGCTCTCTCGCCAGCCTTGCGCGCGGTGCACGTGCACGGTGACGCCGTTGACCGCGGCCAGGCATTCGAAATCGCCGAAGGCGCGCACTCGGCGCATGACGTCCTCCACCGGCAGGCTGAAATCCAGCACCCGCTCTTCGTCCCGCCACAGCGGCCAATAGCTGCTGTTTTCGCCTTGCGGCTGAGCCTGATCCCATAAGGAGGCGAAGTCGCCGGCCACTCGCCCCGCCAGCCGGTACAACGCCAGTTGCAGTTTCGCATCCAGCGATTCATGAGTTTCGTCCGGCCTCAAGGCGAACTGCTCCTGCGCCAGCACATCGCCGGCGTCCATTTCCCGGGTCAATTGGTGACAGCTGCAGCCCCATTGCCTATGGCCGTCCAGGATCGCCTTCACCATGGGGTAAGGCCCGCGGCCGATGGGCAGCGGCGACGGATGGAAGTTGACCGCGTAATTCAGATAAGGCTCCCAGTCCGGCACCCGCCAGTTGTAGCTGGCCACCAGCAGGACTTCACAATCCTGCTCCGCCAGCTCCAGCAAATCGCGCTCGCGCATCCGCGACAGCTGCACCGGCACGCCCAGGCGCTCCGCCGCCGCCAGCGACTCCTTGTGGTGATGCATGCGATGGTCCACCGGGGTGCAGAACAACTTCAACGGCTGCCAGCCGGCGTGCAGGAACACGTCCAGCACCGGCTTGAAGCGATCGGACAAGGTAATGGCAAAACGCATGACGGCATCCCGGCGGTTCAGAGGGCTGACTTGTTTATAACAAGACCATCCGAACGAGACTGCTTGTCTCACGGAAATTAACAGAATCTCCCCGCAAGGCTGGCACGCCGTTTGCAACTGGCAACGGGTCAAGTCCTTGTTCTGACGCGAAAACAGGCCAAACTCGCCGCCAGACGGCAATTCTCTCCGCCACGGCGGCATGGATTGCCGCCCGCGCCGGCAAAACGTCAGAACCAGGCCGGCAATGGAAGTCGAGCTGCTCCGTGAGGCTCACGACCGACAACTCCATCATGACTTTGCGGGAGAACATTCATGTCAGTCAGCAATACCAGCGGCATCGATGCCGGCGGCAACGCCTGGCAACAACGTAAAGCCGTTCACCAGCAGCGCCGCCAGGATTTCCAGACCATGATCAACGACGTGCGGCAAGGCGATCTGGGCGGCGCGCAGCAAGCCCTCGCCAGCCTGCAGTCCGCGGCGTCCGGCGGTGCGACAAGCGGCTCAAACGCCGCCAACGCCGGCGGCCAGGACTTCGCCAGCCTGATCAACTCCATGCAGACCGACGGCAGCGTCGCCGCCGCCGGCGACGCGTCAGCCAGCAATGCCGGCGGCAACGGCGATCTGGCCGTGCTGTTCCAGCAGATGCTGAGCCAGTTGCAGGCGGCCAGCTTCGGCGGTTCGGGCAATAGCGACGCCGACGACGCCTTAAGCGCGCTGAGCGGCGCTTCCTCGGCCTCATCGCCCAACTCGCTGTTCAACAACCTGGGCCAGGATCTGGGCAGCGGCAACCTTAAGCAGGCGCAGCAGGATTACCAGCAGTTGCAGCAAAGCTTGCAGACGGCGGCGCAAAACCAGCCGCCTCACCATCGCCACCATCACCATGGCGGCGCCCAGGTTCAGGCGGCGCTGGCCGCCTACCAGGCCAATAGCGGCGACGCCGGCCAGACTCAAGCTTCCGCGGGCTGAGCGCCCTTTTCCCGCCGGACCTCGGTTTAAGCCGGGTCCGGCTAATTATTTTTACCGTTGAAATGAAAATCCATTCCACGCCGATAACGCCGCCCTCCCTCTCCCCAAGGCCCCGCGCCGCGGACGCCGCCGCCTTCGACCCCGAGCTTGCGCCGGCCGCCCCGGAGCCGACGCCGGAGCCCGCTCAAACCAGCCGTCCACGCCTGGACATGGCGACGCTGGTCCGGCTGCTGCTGATGCAAATGCAGCTCAAGCTCAGCCAGTCCGGCGACGCCGCCGAGGACACGCTCAAGCTCGCCACCGGACAAGACGCGCCGGCGTCTTCGTCCGGCTCGCTGATCGACGACGCCGGCCAGGCCGCCGCCGCCGACGCGCAAGCCGCCGCAGTTCAAGCCGGCGGCGAAGCCATGCCGCAGACGGCCGCGTCCAGCGCCGCCCTGCAGGCCTACGCCGGCGCGGGCGCCCCGCCCGGCAAGCCGCTGAGCAGCGCCTGAGCGCGCGCCTGTACCTCTATCTACGCCACTGTGCTAACCTGCCTTATTGGCGGCGACGCCCCGTCCGCGCTTCCGCGCGCGCGGCCCGCCGCCCGACCGCCGGCCCGATAGCGGGCCGCTTGTTTACGCAGGATCTGGCGCGCCAATGAAATTGCACTTCACCAAAATGCACGGCCTCGGCAACGACTTCATGGTTGTCGACGGCGTGAGTCAAACCATTCCCCTGAGCGCGGAGCGCATCCGTCAGCTGGGGGATCGCCACTTCGGCATCGGCTTCGATCAATTACTGCTGGTGGAGCCCCCGCGCTCACCGGACAACGATTTCCGCTACCGCATCTTCAATAACGACGGCGGCGAGGTGGAGCAATGCGGCAACGGCGCGCGCTGCTTCGCCAAATTCGTGTCCGACCGCGGCCTCACCGCCAAATCGCGGATCCGGGTGGAAACCGCCAAGGGCGTGATCGCGCCGGAGTATCTGGGCGACGGCCAGGCCCGGGTGGACATGGGCCGGCCGCGCTTCGCTCCGGACGAGATTCCGTTCCAGGCCGAGCGCGAGGCGGTATGCCACGATTTGCAAGTCGAGGATGCGACCTTGTCGGTCAGCGTGGTGTCGATGGGGAACCCCCACGCGGTGCAGATAGTCGCAGATGTAGCCTTGGCTCCGGTGACGCGCGTCGGCGCGGCCATCGAAAACCATCCCCGCTTCCCGGAACGGGTCAACGCCGGCTTCATGCAGGTGCTCGCCCGCGATGAAATCCGTCTACGCGTGTTCGAACGCGGCGCCGGCGAAACGCTGGCCTGCGGCACCGGCGCCTGCGCGGCGGTGGTGGCCGGCATCCGCCGCGGCCTGCTGGACCGGCGCGTGCGAGTGCACACCCGCGGCGGCGAACTGACGGTGGAATGGCCGGCCGACGACGCCGCGGTCACCATGACCGGCCCCGCCGTCACCGTGTTCCAGGGCGAAATCGAGATTTAACGGCCCGCCGCCGGCAAACGGCGGCGGGCTCGCAACAACAACACAGCCGTATAGGGGGTTATGAATCATGCAGACAGATGATGTGCTGGCGTTTTTGGACCAACACCCGGACTTTCTCGCCCACCATGCCGAAAGACTCGGCCTGAAGCCGGGCGGCGCGCCGCAAGACCGCGTGGTGGTCTCGCTGGCGGAACGCCAAATGCTGGACCTGAAGGACCGCAACCGCCAGTTGGAATCGCGTTTGCAGCAGTTGATCCGCCACAGCGAAGCCAACGACCGCATCATCGCCAGCGCCCATCAATTGGCGCTGACGCTGCAAGCCTGCCTGAGCCTGCAAGACGTGCTGAACGCGCTGCCCGCCTGCTTCGCCGAGCATTTCAAGCTGAAGCGCGTGGCGCTGCGGCTGTGGCATCCGGCGGCGGAGTCCGCCGGCCCGGCCTACGACGCCCGCAGCGAGGTGGCCGCGCTGGCGCGCAATCTGTCCGCGCCCTATTGCGGCCCCTACGTCAACGACGACGTGCTGGCCTGGTTCCCGGCCGCGCCGGTATTGCAGTCCTTCGCCCAACTGGCGCTGCGCGACGGCAAGGGCCAGGCCTTCGGCCTGCTGGCGCTGGCGTCGGACGATCCGCAACGCTTCACCTTCGACATGCACACCCACTACCTGGCCCAGATAGGCGAGCAGGTGTCCGCCGTCCTGGTCCGCGTACTGGAGGCTCAATGACGGCGACGCCCACCGGTTGGTTCCTGCTCGTTCTGGTCGCGCTGTTCTACTTGCACATTCTGTGGCGCTTGATCGCCAGCCGCGACGGCATCGCCCAGCTATGCTTCGCGGCGTCCTTCTTCATCCTGGCGCTGATCTTCCGCGCGGACCCCTTCCTCACCGTGCTGTCGCCGGTGTTGCTGCCCTTCTGTTACGCCTACGCCTGGCTGGGCATCGCCGCCGTGCTGTGGTCCGCCAGCAGCTTGCGGGTCAGCCGGCTTGGCCTGGCCTTCCCCGAACGCCAGCCGCAGCTGGCGGCGCTGATGGCCAGCCAGCTCAGCCTGCATCTGGGCATCGTCGCTTTTTCACGCTTGCTGGACTGGCGGCCGCTGCTGTCCTACCTGATGGCTCCGCCGCTGATCATGGTCGTCAGCTACGCCTGTTACCGCGCGCTCTTGTACGTGATGCGCCGTCAGCCGGAAGCGCGTCTGCCCTGGACGGTGTTCGGCGGCATGACCGTGATCAGCCCCCTGCTGGTGATGTGGCTGTCCGATTGGCTGGCCCCCATCGTGCTGGGCCTGACCTGATCCCCTCAACGGCGTCCATAAAAAACCCGAGTCTTTCGACTCGGGTTTTTTTGACGCCGGGCAAGGTCTCCGGCGCTTTATCGAATCCGCTTACTTCTTGCCGGCTTCGATGGTGATGTTCAGCTGCAGATCGTCGCCCACCGCCGGCGCGTAAGCGCCCACGCCGAACTCGCTGCGCTTGATGGTGGCGGTGGCGTCGGCGCCGCACCACGGCTTCTTGGCCATCGGATGGGAATCCACGCACTTGAAGTTAGTCACCGTCAGCGTCACCGGCTTGGTCACGCCGTGCAGGCTCAGTTGGCCGTCCACCGCCGCCAGCTTGTCGCCGTTGAAGGTGAATTTGTCGGATTTGAACGTGATGGTCGGGTACTTCTCAACGTCCAGGAAGTCCGGGCTGGCGATGTGCTTGTCGCGCGCCGCCCAGCCGCTGTCGTGGCTGGCGGTCTTGATCACGATGTCCACCGAGCCGGTTTTCTTGGCCTGGTCCAGCACCACGGTGCCCTTGGTGTCGTTGAAACGGCCGCTCAGCGTGGAAAAGCCCAGGTGGCTCAGCGAGTAGCCGGCATGGGTGTGCGAGCTGTCCACTTCGTAAGTGACCGGGGCGGCTTGCGCGCTGCCCAGTACGCCCAGCGTCATCACGGCGGCAAACAGAGTCTTCATTTTGGTCGTCACGTCGGTTTTCTCCAGGGTAAAGAAAGGCAAGATTACTTGCCGGTCAGAACGAATTTGTATTTGACGGTCACCAGATCGGCGATCGCCTCGGTGTCGTCCCAAGCGCCGTCGCCCACCTTGAACTGCAGGCGTTGCAGCGGGAAGCTGCCTTGCAGCGTGGTTTCATTGCCCGCGCTGGCGGCGGTGAAGGTGGACACCACCTCGCGGCTGACGCCCTTCAGGCTCAGGGTGCCGCGGGTTTCGAACTTGCCGCCGCCCAGAGCCTTCACCGATTTGGCGGTGAAGGTGGCCTTGGGCAGGCTGGCGATATTGAAGAAGGACGCGCCGCGCACCGTGGTGTTGCCGTCGGCGCTGCCCACGTCCACGCTGCCCAGGTCCACGGTGAACACCGCCTTGGTGGCCTCCGGCTTGGCGGCGTCGAAGCTGACGTTGGCGGCGAAGCTCTTGAAGCGGCCTTCGGTGGGCACGTTCATCTGCTTGAAGGTAAAGCCCAGCGTGCTCTTGGCCGCGTTCAGCGTTTGCGCGGCCTGGGCCGGCGCCATGGCCAGCGCCACGGCGGCGCTCAGGGCGAGGGAAGTCAGAAATTTCATGCTTGAGGATCTCCTTTGCGACAGGACGGCAACATCCGCGCCAGTGTGGCGTCGCGATCGATAAAGTGATGTTTCAATGCCGCCAGCGCGTGCAGGCCGACGATGGCGACGATGGCGTAAGCCATCAGCGCGTGGCTCCAGCCCAGCACATGGCCCAGCGCTTCGTTCTTGTCCACCAGGTCCGGCAGTTGCACCAGGTTGAACCACACCACCGGGTAGCCCTTGGCCGAGCTCATCAGCCAGCCCACCAAGGGCATGGCCAACATCAGCGCGTACAGCAGCACGTGGATCAGACCGGCGGCCTTGAGCTGCCAGGCCGGCTGCCCGGGCAAAGGCGCCGGCGCGCCGCGGCGCGCGCGCCAGACCAGGCGCAGCACGGCCAGCGCCAGCACGCTGATGCCCACCCATTTGTGCCAGGCGATCAAAGAGGCTTTCAGTTTGAAACTGGCCGGCGAAGTGATTTGCATGCTGTTGAAATACCAGCCCATGATCAGGGCGGCAATGATCAACAGCGCAATCAGCCAGTGCAGGGCTATCTGTGTCGGACTGTAGCGTTGCATCGAATTCCTTATTACAAATGAGCGGCAGATTAAAACTTATCATGCCCGTTAATCATAAAAGCGCGCCCATTGCCGTCATAGCGAAATTATTAGCGCAAAAGATTCAAATTTTCTGAACAACCACCTGGCGACGCAATGGCAGTTGAGATTGGGAATCACTATGAATAACAAACGACGGCAAGGTTCCCGTATGCGATATAAAACAAAAAACCGCCAGGGGCAAAGCCCGCTGGCGGTTTCCGACTTGGCTCAAAAGCCGGTCAACGGCTCTTGACGAAGGGAATGCCTATCGCTTTGGGCGCCACCGCGCGGCCGACGAAGCCCGCCAGCAGCAAGACGGTCAGCACATAGGGAATCACCGCGATGGCCTGGGACGGGATCTGGCCGATGCCCGGCAGCGCCACGCCTTCCAGACGGATCTGGATGGCGTCGGCGAAAGCGAACACCAGGCAGCCCAGCACCGCCGGCAGCGGCTTCCATTTGCCGAAAATCAACGCGGCCAGCGCCAGGAAGCCCTTGCCCGCCGTCATTTCCTTGATGAAGCTGCCGGTCTGGTACACGGACAGATAGGTGCCGGCGATGCCGCACAACACGCCGCCCCAGAACAAGGCGGTGTAGCGCACCCTGGCCACCGAAATGCCGGCGGTGTCCGCCGCGTGCGGGTTCTCGCCCACGGCGCGCAGACGCAGGCCGAAGCGGCTCTTGTACAACACCCAGGCCACCAGCGGCACGATCAGGAACAGAGTCAGATACACCAGGATGCTGTGGCCGGACAGCAGCTTGCTGTACAGCTGGCCCAGCAGCGGCACCTCGCGCAGCTCATGGGCGAACGGCAGCGCGATCTCGTGGAAGCGGCCCTCGTCCGGCAGCTGCGGGGTGTTGCCGCCCTGCTGGAACCAGGCCAGGCCCAGCACCGGGGTGATGCCGGAAGCGACGGTGTTGAGCGCCATGCCGGAAATCAGCTGATTGCCGTTGTAGGTGACGGACACGAAGGCGTGGATCATCGCCATCGCCACCGAGGCGGCGATGCCGCAGGCCATGCCTATCCACGGGTTCTGAGTGGCGAAGGCCGCGGCGGCCGCGGCAAAGGCCGCCACCAGCATCTTGCCTTCCAGGCTGATGTCCACCACGCCGGAACGTTCGGAGAACATGCCGGCCATCGCGGCCAGGATCAGCGGCGTGGCCACGCGCAGCGTGGAATCGAGCAGACTGAAGAAGATTTCCATTATTTGTCGTCCTTGCGCTTGAACAGGCCGGCGATGAACGGCTCGAACAGGTTTTCCAGCGCGCCGCAGAACAGGATGATCAGACCCTGGATGAAGATGATCATCTCGCGGGTGATCATCGGCTTCTCGAAGGACAGGTCGGAGCCGCCCTGGGTCAAGGCGCCGAACAACAGCGCGGACAGGATGATGCCCACCGGGTGGTTGCGCCCCATCAGCGCCACGGCGATGCCGACAAAGCCCACGCCGTTGGTGAACATCACGTTCATGCGGTGGGCGGAGCCCATCAGCTCGTTGACCGCGGCCAGACCGGACAGCGCGCCGGACACGCACATGGCGAGGATGATGACGCGGCTGACGCTCATGCCGGCGTAGCGGGCGGCCGGTTCGCTGGTGCCCACGGTGCGCAGTTCGAAGCCCCAACGGCTATGCCACACCACCAGGTAGAACAGCGCGGCGGCCAGCAAGGACATCACGAAGCTCAGGTTCAGCGGCGAGGTGGGAATCTCCACGCCAAAGCGCGCCGCCACTTCATGGATGGCGGGAATCCAGGCCGCCTGGCCGAATTCGCGCGTGGTCGGATTCTGCGAGCCGGCCTCGATCAAGTGATGGCTGATCAGGTACAACATCAAGGAGTAAGCGATGAAGTTGAACATGATGGTGGTCACCACGATGTGGCTGCCCCGCTTGGCCTGCAACCAGCCCGGCACGAAGGCCCAGGCCGCGCCGAAGCCCATCGCCGCCAGAATGGCCAGCGGCACCAGCACCGCCGGCGGCAGGCTGTGGTCGAAGCCCAGCACCACCAGGGTGACGCCCAGGCCGGCCAGATAGGTCTGGCCTTCGCCGCCGATATTGAACAGGCCGGCGTGGAAGGCGGTGGCCACCGCGAGGCCGGTGAAGATGAAGCCGGTGGTGTAGAACAGGGTGTAGCCTATGCCCTCGCCGTAGCCGAAGGCGCCGTTGATCAGCAGCTTCAGGCATTCCCAAGGGTCTTCGCCTATCAGCCAGGTGACCAGGCCGGTCACCAGCAGCGCCGCCATCAGATTAAGCGCCGGCAGCACCGTCAGCTGCGCCCAGCGCGGCAAGGTGGAAGGTTGTCCGAATTTCAATGCTTGTGCCCCCCCATCAGCAGGCCCAGCGAAATGGTGTCAGCGTCCTTGGCCGCCACTTCGCCGGAGATCTGTCCGCCGGCCATGACCAGGATGCGGTCGGCCAGCGCCAGGATTTCTTCTAATTCAACCGAGACCAGCAAAATGGCCTTGCCCTCGTCGCGCAGTTCCACCAGCCGCTTGTGAATGAATTCAATCGCGCCGATGTCGACGCCGCGCGTCGGCTGGCCGATCAGCAGCAGGTCCGGATTGGCGTGGATTTCACGCGCCAGCACCACTTTCTGCTGATTGCCGCCGGAGAGCAGGCCCACGCGCAGCAGCGGATTGCCCGGGCGGATGTCGAATTGCTGGATGAAGTCGCGGGTGCGCGCCAACAGCCGCTTGCGCGAATACCACGGGCCGCGGCCCAGGCCGGTTTCGCCGTGATAGCCGAGAATGGCGTTTTCATAGCTGGAGAAGGCCTTGACCAGGCCCTCGCGCGAGCGGTCTTCCGGCACGTGGGCGATGCCCAGCCTGCGGTAGAGCGCGGCGCGCGGCTCGCCGCCGCAACGGCGGCGCAGCAGGTCCTCGCCCTTGTAGACCATCTCGCCGGCGCTGGGCTCCAACATGCCGGCCAGCACTTCCAACAGTTCCGACTGGCCGTTGCCGGACACGCCGGCGATGCCGACGATCTCGCCGGCGCGCACTTCGAAATTCAGCTGGTCCAGCAGCTTGACCGCGCGCGCGTCGGTCAGGCACAGATTCTTGACGCTGAGCACCGCCGCGCCCGGCTCGCGCTCGGCCTTGTCCACTTTCAGGCTGACCTTGCGGCCCACCATCAAGTCCGCCAGCTTTTCCTTGTCCACGTCGCAGGTGGCGACATTGGCCACCACGGTGCCGGCGCGCATCACGCTGACGCCGTCGGTGATGTCCATCACCTCGCGCAGCTTGTGGGTGATCAGGATCACGGTCTTGCCCTGCGCCTTCAGCGAACGCAGGATGTGGAACAGGTGATCGGCTTCCTGCGGCGTCAGCACCGCGGTGGGCTCGTCCAGAATCAGCACGTCGGCGCCGCGGTACAGCGCCTTGAGGATTTCCACCCTTTGCTGCAGGCCCACGCCCAGATCGCCCACCAGCGCGTCCGGATCCACCTCCAGCGAGTAATTGCGGTTGAGCTCTTTCAGATGCTCGCGGGCCTCGTCCAGCCCCTTTTTCAGCACCAGGCCGCCTTCGGCGCCCAGCACGATGTTCTCCAGCACGGTAAAGGTGTCCACCAGCATGAAATGCTGATGCACCATGCCGATTCCCAGCTCGATGGCTTCCTGGCTGTTGCGGATCGGCGCTTCCTTGCCGTTCACCCGGATGGCGCCGCTGTCGGCTTGATAATAGCCGTACAGAATGCTCATCAACGTGGATTTACCGGCCCCGTTTTCGCCGATGACGCCATGGACGGTGCCCTTGGCGATTTTCATCGAGACGTCGCGGTTGGCTTTGACGGCACCAAAACTCTTGTTGATGCCCGCCAGCTCAATGGCAAACTCGGTCATGCTTATTCATATTCCCTGGTTAGGGTCAACCTGATTCCGCTCCGGCATGAACAAACAGGCACGATGGAATGCATCGTGCCTGCGTCCCCGAAACGGATCAGGGAAAACTCAGCTCAGCTTATTGCATCGGGCAACTGTTGTTGGCGCGGTAATCCACCACCTTGATCTTGCCGCCGATAATGTCCGCCTTGGCCGCGTTGATCTTCTTCTCCATCGCCGGAGTGATCACTTTGCGGTTGTTGGCGTCCAGCGCCCAATCCACGCCGGCCTCCTTCAGGCCCAGCACCTTGACTTCCGGCTTCCAGGAACCGTTCTTGGCGTCCTTGAAGGTGTTGAACACCGCCACGTCCACGCGCTTGACCATGGAGGTCAGCACCGAACCCGGGTACAGATGGTTCTGGTTGCTGTCCACGCCGATGGAGTACTTGCCGGCGGCCTTGGCGGCTTGCAGCACGCCCAGGCCGGTGCCGCCGGCGGCGGCGAACACCACGTCCACGCCGCGGTCGAACTGGCTCTTGGCCAGCTCAGTGCCGCGCGCCGGGTCGTTGAAGGCCTGCGGAGTGGTGCCGGTCATGTTCTGGATCACGCTGGCGTTCTTGTTGGTGAACTTCACGCCCTGCACATAGCCACAGCCGAAGGCGCGGATCAGCGGCACGTCCATGCCGCCGACAAAGCCCACCTTGCCGCTCTTGGAGGCCATCGCCGCGGCCACGCCGGTCAGGAAGGCGCCTTCTTGTTCCTTGAACACGATGCTCTGAACGTTGGAACCTTTTGCCACGGCGTCGATCAGAGTGAACTTGACCTTGGGGAACTCCTTGGCCACGGTTTCCACCGCCTGGGTGAAGGAGAAGCCGATGGCCACCACGATGTCGGCGTCGCGGCGCGCCATATTGCGCAGCAGCTGTTCTTTCTGGGCTTCGGACGCGATCTGGCCGTCGCGGTAGTTGATCTTGAATTCCTTCTTGAAACGCTCGGCGCCGTTGTACGCGGACTCGTTGAAGCTCTTGTCAAACTTGCCGGCCATGTCGTAGACCACGGCGGGCGAGAATTCTTTGGCGAAGGCGGAAGTGGACAACACCGCGGCCGCTACGGCAAAGCTCATTCGTTTCAGCTGGATTTTCATCTCTATGACTCTATGGAGTTTGTTGGTCAACCCGCACGTCGATCACCCCCTGTGGTTCCCGTGTCGTGCAGCGAAGCAAAGCGCCCGCCAACCCTTTGTCATGTAGCGTCGCAACTACACGCCTGGTTGCGCGGATGCGGTCCTGCCGCCATCCCGTGGCAAACGGGATCGCAATCGGCACAGACGCCGCCCTGTCATTCTTGTTTGAGCGCGGCGAATTGTAATGACGCACCCATGGCCTGTAAACAACTTCCTCTCTACTTTGAAATATCATGTCGCAACGAAAACCGGCAAAGCCCGAGCCCGCGCACAAAAACGCCAATAGCATGACAAAACGCTGTTGTTTTCGCGTAATGGAAGCGTAAGACATAAAACTACAGCACAAGGGCATCGTCCGTCGCCCGCGCGCCTTCCAAAGCCGGCCGGCAACGCCTACAATGCCGGCCTTCCCCACCCGCTTCAAGCCGCCCCATGCTGCCCATTCTTTACCGCGACGACCGGCTGATCGCCATTCACAAGCCCTCCGGCCTGCTGGTGCACCGCACCGCGCTGGACCGCAACGAAACCCGCTTCGCCGTGCAGCTGCTGCGCGACCAGATCGGCCAGCGGGTCTACCCGGTGCACCGGCTGGACAAGGGCACTTCCGGCGTGCTGCTGTTCGCGCTGGACAAGGACATGTGCCGCGAAATGAGCTGGCAGTTCGAACGCCAGCAGGTGGACAAGCGCTATATCGCCGTGGTCCGCGGCCACGCCGACGACGCCGGACGCATCGACTACCCCTTGAGCCGGCGCCCGGACGATCTGGAATGGATAGGCGAAACCGTGGACACCGCGCCGCAGGCCGCCGTCACCGATTACCGCACGCTGGCGCGCATCGAGCTGCCGATCGAGGTCGAACGCTACCCCAGCAGCCGCTACAGCCTGCTGGAGCTGACGCCTCACACCGGCCGCCGCCACCAGCTCCGCCGCCATCTGAAGCACATCGCCCACCCCATCATCGGCGACGCCACCCACGGCAAGGGCCGCCACAATCGCATGTTCGCCGAGCATTTCGGCAGCCGGCGCCTGCTGCTGGCCTGCGTCGCAATGCGGCTGAGCCACCCTGACAGCGGGCAGCCGCTCTGGCTGCAAGCGCCGCCGGCCGACGATTTCATGCAGCTTGCGGAACAACTGGGCTGGCGCGCCGCGCTGGAGGACACGCTGCGCGGCCACGCCGAATCCGGTACAATTCGCGGCTGACGAACGCCATACCCCGCAGCCATGCTCAGTTACCGCCACGCCTTCCACGCCGGCAACCACGCCGACGTGCTCAAGCATCTGATCCAGATCGAACTCCTGAACTACCTGGGCCAGAAAGCCAAGCCCTACTGGTATATCGACACCCATGCCGGCGCCGGTGCCTACTCGCTGGTGGAAGGTTACGCCACCAAGAACGCCGAATTCGAATCCGGCATCGCCCGCCTGTGGCGGCGCGAGGACCTGCCGGAAGCCGTCGCCAACTACGTCGACGTGGTGCGCAGCCTGAACGCCGACGGCGAACTCAAGCTCTACCCCGGCTCGCCCTGGTGCGCGGCGGAAGTGATGCCGGCCAGCGACAAGCTGCGCCTGTTCGAACTGCACCCCACCGACCACCAGCTGCTGGCCGACACCTTCGCCGACGCCGGCCGCCGCGTGCAAATCCAGCAGGCCAACGGCTTCGAGGCGATCAAGGCGATTCTGCCGCCGCCGCCGCGCCGCGCGCTGGTGCTGATCGACCCGCCCTACGAGGACAAGCGCGATTACCAGCACGTGATCACCACGCTGAAGGAAAGCCTGAAACGCTTCGCCACCGGCGTCTACGCGGTCTGGTATCCCTGCCTGCAACGCGCCGAGATGAAGGAACTGCCCAAGGAAATGAAGAAGCTGGGCGCCAAGAACTGGCTGCGCGCCGAACTGCACGTGCAAAAGCCGTCCAGCGACGGCTTCGGCATGCACGGCAGCGGCATGTTCATCCTCAACGCGCCGTGGACGCTGCCGCAGACGCTGCGCGAAGTGCTGCCCTACCTCGCCCAGCATCTGGCGCAGGATGCCGGCGCCAGCTATGTGCTGGAAACCGGCGGTGACCTTTAAAGAACCTATTTACGATCTACTGCGCGTCGTGGAGCGTTACACGGTGAGTACGGCTTCAGAATGCTCATGTACCTCTTGTACACTCCGCTTCTTCAACCGTTTTCGCCTTGTCTCCCCTTAGCTCGCGAGATCGTAAACAGGCCCTAAGCCCCAGCGAGAACCCATCGATGGCAAAACTCTTTTTCCGCTACGCCGCGATGAACAGCGGCAAGAGCACCCAGCTGCTGCAAATCGCCAACAACTACGAATCCATGGGCAAGACCGTGGCGCTGTTCACCAGCGCGATGGACGACCGCTACGGCTTCGGCAAGATCACCTCCCGCCTCAATCTGCAGCGCGACGCCCGCACCTTCTCGCCGGAGCTGAACTTCCTGGCCGAGGATTTCGGCCAGACCGCCTGCATCCTGATCGACGAAGCCCAGTTCATCACCCCGGAGCAGGTGCACCAGTTGCATGAGCTGGCCCACACCCGCAACATTCCGGTGATCTGCTTCGGCCTGCGCACCGATTTCCGCGGCGAGCCCTTCATCGGCTCCGGCATGCTGCTGGCGCTGGCCGACGAAATCGAAGAGATCAAGACCATTTGCGAATGTGGCAAAAAAGCCACCATGCACATTCGCATCGACGCCGACGGCCGCCGCGTCAAAGAAGGCCCGCAGGTGGAAATCGGCGGCAACGCCCGCTACCGCGCGGTTTGCGCCCGCTGCTTCTACCGGCTCTGAAGCCGCCGCCCGCCCGCCGAAACCCGCCCGCCTCAGCGGGCTTTTTTGCGCCCGCCGCCGGCGCGCTCAAAAAAAACTTGCCCTGGGCTTTGATAATGTACACAATCAAATCTGCTTGCATTACAGAGGATTAGCCAATGAGCCATGGGGGCAAACGCAGCGGCGCCGGCCGCAAATCCAGCTACGGCGGAGACAAGACCGTCGCCCTCCGCGTGCCGGAACCGTTGAAACCGGTGCTGGAAGACTGGCTGCGCGACTACCGCAGCTGGCGCACCGCCCACAACGCCCAGGCCGACGACGTGCGCACCCTGGCGCGCCACCTCAGCGAGTTGTCGCTGCCGCTGTTCGCCAACAGCGTGCCGGCCGGCTCGCCGGTGGCGGCGGACGATCTCAAGGAAGACGACGTGGACCTCAACGCCAGGCTGGCGCCGCGGCCGGGCAGCACCTTCCTCGTCACGGTCAAGGGCGAATCCATGTTGGGCGCCGGCATCCACGACGGCGACCTGCTGGTGGTGGACCGCGCGACGGAGGCGCGCAACGGCAAGGTTGTGGTGGCGGCGCTCAATGGCGAACTGACGGTGAAGCGGCTGGAAAAAACCGCCAAGGGCATCCGCCTGCTGCCGGAAAACCCGGAATTTCAGCCGATTCCGGTGCCGGAAGACGCCGCCTTCCATATCTGGGGCGTCGTCACCAACGTCATCCACAAAGTGGACTGAACCTTCGGGAGAACACCATGGAACACACTCAAGCGCAGTACGACAGCATCAAGATGAAGTTCATGGACTGGCGCCGGCTGCCGCGCGCCTTCCGCGCGGTGATCCAGGGCCAGCCGCAAGTGCTGGTCAGCCGCCCGGGGCGGGACTTCTACGTGCCGGTGCAGTTTGTTTAGCCACTTTTATTAGCCACGGAAACACACGGAAGACACGGCAAAAGACAACTCCTTCGGCCAGGAGGCCCACGAAACCTTCTACCGTCTTTGGTCCGTGTTTTTCCGTGTGCTTCCGTGGCAAAAGAAACCACAGACCTTCCCTTTTTTCCTAGCCTTCCGTGGCAAAAGACGTTTTCCGCTCCCCTTTAAGAACGGCTAACATTGTCAGTTTCACGGCTGAGGCAAGGCGCGCCGACGCAGGCAGTACTTGAGTACGACAAGTCGGCGCAACGCAGCATCAGGGGTTTGTTAGCAGCTCTAAGCAAGCGTCACGCTTAATTGGCCTCGCCCACGTCCGGCCCGCGCATCGCGTCCACCGGCATGTTCAAACGCTCCACCTGGGCGCGCGCCGCGGCGAAGGCCGGGCCGGCCAGCTCCGCCGCCCAATCCGCCGCCTTGCCGGCCATGCGCTCCAGCCGCCGCGCCAGTTCCGGCTGCGCCGGCGGCCGCAGATGGGCCAAGATCAGATCGGTCTGCCGGGGATCGTTGCAGACCAGCACCATATCGCAACCGGCGGCCAAGGCCGCGTCGGCGCGCTGAACAAAGTCGCCGGCGCCGGCCGCGCCCTCCATGTCCAAGGCGTCGGAGAAGATCACGCCGTCAAAGCCCAGCCGGCCGCGCAGCACCTGCTGCAGCCACACCGGCGAGAAACCGGCCGGCTGCGCGTCCACCGCCGGGTACAGAACATGCGCCGGCATCACCGAGCCCATGCCGGCGGCCGCCAGGCGGCCGAAGGGCACCAGATCGTCCGCCTCCAGCTCGGCCAGGCTGCGGCCGTCCTCCGGCATCAGATGATGGCTGTCGCCCTCGACGAAGCCATGGCCGGGGAAGTGCTTGCCGCAAGTGGACATGCCGCCGCGCGCCAGGCCGCGCTGCAGCGCCTCGGCCAACTCGGCCACAATGGCCGGATCGCGGTGGAAGCTGCGGTTGCCTATCACCGCGCAGCGCCCCCAATCCAGGTCAAGCACCGGGGTGAAGGACAGGTCGACGCCGCAGGCTGACAGCTCGGCGGCCAACACATAGCCCACGTTCTCCGCCTGCTCCAAGGCCGCCGCGCGGTCCTGCTCCCACATCCTGCCCAGCACCTGCATCGGCGGCAGACGGGTGAAGCCGTCGAGGAAGCGCTGCACCCGGCCGCCCTCGTGATCCACCGCAATCAGCAAATGCGGGCTGCGCAAGGCGCGGATTTCCGCGGTCAGCGCCTTCAGCTGTTCGATGTCCTGGAAATTGCGGCGGAACAGGATCACCCCGCCCACCAGCGGATGCGCCAAGCGCTGTTTCTCTTCGTCCGTCAGCCGCAGGCCGGCCACGCCCGCCATTACCGGCCCGCGCGGCAAGGCCGCGCTCTGTTGAGTCTGCTGCATCGGTTTGCTTTCTCTCTTAGAACCTTTTTACGATCCGCAACGCCTTGTGGAGCGTTACACGGTGAGCACGTCTTCAAAATGCTCATGTACCGTGTGTACACTCCGCTTTTTCAGCCGCAACGCCTTGTCTCGCCCTTGCTCGCGAGATCGTAAACACGTTCTTAGCCGGGCGCGGAGCGCTCCAGCACCACAAAAGCCAGCGCGTGGCCGCGTTCGTCGCTGATGGACAGATGACGCGCGCCCACGCCGCGCCGGCTTAAAAATTCTTCCAATTCAGGGCTTAGCGCCAATAGCGGCTTACCCCATTCATCATGCTCGACCCAGATCGCCGTCAGCAACACCGGCGCGCGCACCCCGGTGCCCAGCGCCTTGGCCAGAGCCTCCTTGACCGCGAAGCGCTTGGCCAGAAAGCGCGCCGGATCGGCGCTGTCGGCGAAAGCCCGCTGCTCGGCCGGGGCCAGCATGTGCCGCCCCAGCTTGAAGCCCCAGCGCTGGAACATCCCCCGCATGCGCTCGATGTCCACCAGATCGGTGCCTATGCCGTAAATCATCGTCCGCCCTCTCCGCGTCCGCGCAGCCAAAAAGCGCGGGACAGCCACAGCAGCAGACAGGGCAGCCAGACGTAAAGCAGCTCCGAACTCAGCACCCGCAGCCCCTTGGGACCCAGCCAGCGGCCGAGCGTCAGCGGCGAGCCTTCGATAGGCCGCCAATCAAACAAGAAGCGCCCCGGATGCCAGGGCATCGCCAAAGCCGGGCCATGGGTGGCGTCGGTCCACATGTCCAGCAAGGCGTGGGAGGCCACCGCCAGGCTCAGCACGACAAAGGCGCGTAGCGGCCCCAGACCCAGCCGCGACCACCAGCGGCGCCCGAGCGCGGCCAGCACGCCGCCGGCGATCAAGGCCAGCGTCAGCGAATGAGAGATGCCGCGATGCCCCCAGGGGCTGGCGTAGGGAATGCCCAGCTTGAAAGTGATCACGTCCAGATCCGGCAGCATCGCCGCCGCGCCGCACAGCAGCAGCCAGCCGGGCATGCCGGGCGCGCGCAGCGGACGCGGCGCGCACAGGCCGGCCAGCGTCGCGCCGGCCAGGGCGTGGGTGACGACAGTGGGCACCGGAATCAGCCGCGCGCGGCCGCCATCAGCGCCTTCATCTCCTTCACCGCCTCGGCGAAGCCGACGAACAGCGCCTGGGCGACGATGGCGTGGCCGATATTCAGTTCCGCGATCTGCGGAATGGCGGCGATCGGCTGCACATTGTGGTAGTTGAGACCGTGGCCGGCGTTGACCACCATGCCCAGCTCGGCGGCGAAGGCGGCGGCGTCGCGGATGCGCGCCAGCTCGGCGTCGCGCGCCGCGGCGTCATGGGCGTCGGCGTAAGCGCCGGTGTGCAATTCCACCACGCGCGCGCCGGCGTCCCAGGCGCGCTGGATCTGCGCGCGGTCCGGATCGATGAAGATGGACACGCGGATGCCGGCGTCCAGCAGGCTGCGGGTGTAGCGGCTGACATCGGCGAAATGGCCGATGGCGTCCAGGCCGCCCTCGGTGGTGACTTCCTCGCGCTTTTCCGGCACCAGGCACACGTCTTCCGGCTTCACCGCCAGCGCATTGGCCAGCATTTCCTCTGTCATCGCCATTTCCAGGTTGACCCGGGTCTTGACCACTTGGCGCATCGCCACCACGTCGGCGTCCTGAATGTGACGGCGATCCTCGCGCAGATGCAGGGTGATCAGGTCGGCGCCGGCGGTTTCCGCCACCAGCGCGGCCTCCACCGGGCTGGGATAACGGGTGCCGCGCGCCTGGCGCAAGGTGGCGACGTGATCGATGTTTACACCCAACAGAATCATATTCACTCCCGATAGCTTGGCCTCAATCCGACAGCGAATTGACGGCCTGTAACAGTTCGCGCGAAGCCAGCGGCTCCTCGCCCAATAAAGCGGTCAACCATACTCGCATCAGCGCCCGCGCTTCAAGCCGGGTGGCCGCAGCCGCGTAATCGTCGGCCTCTATCGCCAGCAGGCTGGCGCCGCTGAGCCGCAGCCCGCGCTCCAGGCTCTGGCCGGCGTCGCGCTCCGGCGCGGCGTTGCCCTGGCACCAATAATCAAGTCCGGCGTCCACGTCGGCGCCGTCGCCGTCGCGCAGCAGGCTGGGCGCGTAGCCCAACACCTGGATCAGCCGCAATTCGTAGCGGCGCAGCACCGCGGCCAGACCGCCTTGCCGCGCCAGGCCGCGCACCGCCGCGTCGTAAACGGCGAAGGCGCGCGGTTCGGGGTCGTCGCGCGCGGTCAGCTTCATCATCAATTCGTTCAGATAAAAACCGCAGATCAGCGGCAGGCCGGACAACTGCGGCACGCCGCCGTCCCAGTCCGCGCTGTGCAGGGTGCGCAGTTCGCCCTTGCCGAACCAGGACAGGGTCAAGGGCTGGAAAGGCAGCAACAGGCCGCGCAGATCGGCCCGCGGCCGCCGCGCGCCGCGCGCCACCACCGAAAAACGGCCGTGCTCGCGGCTGAGCACCTCCACCAGCAAACTGGTTTCCCGGTAGGGCTGCGCGTGCAGCACATAGGCCGGCTGGCGATCCACCCTGCCCGGCTGGCTCATCCGGCGCCCCCGGCCGCCGGCCACGGGCACACCGCGGCCGCGCTCACATTGAAGGCGAACACCCGATACCAGGCTTCCGGTCCGTAGCGCTGGGCGATCAGGCGCTCCGCGCACTGACGCCAGGCGGCGATGGCCTCGACGCTGTCCCAGTAGGACACCGTGTCCCGTCCCGGCTCTCCGCGCTCCAGGCCCAGGAAACCGGCCTGGCAGGCCGCCAGCCGGGCGATGCGCTCCAGCAAGTCGCGGCTGCCGGGCAAGTCCTGCCCTTGCTGCAGAGAAAAAATCACCGTCCAACAGGACGGCGCCAAATGATAGTGCATGAGGGCTTCAGTCCAGGCCGAATTCCCGCAGGAAGCGGACGTCGTCGGCCCAGCCGGATTTGACCTTGACCCAGACCTGCAGGAAGACCTTGCCGTCGAACAATTTTTCCATGTCCATCCGCGCCTCGGTGGAGATTTTCTTCAGCTTCTCCCCGCCGCGGCCGATGACGATGGGCTTCTGGTTTTCCTTGTCCACCAGCACGCCGATATGGATGCGGCGCAGCTCGCCGTCCATTTCGAACATTTCCACTTCCACGTTCATTTCGTACGGCAGCTCTTCGCCCAGGTAGCGGAACAGCTTCTCGCGCACGATCTCGGCGGCCAGGAAGCGTTCGCTCTTGTCGGTGACCATGTCTTCCGGATACAGCGGCATCGATTCCGGCAGATGCGGACGCACTTGCTCCAGCAGCTCGCTCAGGCGCTGGCCGTGCTTGGCGCTGACCACTTCCACGCCGGCGAAGGCGAATTCCGCCTGCACTTCGGCGATGAAGGCCTGCAGCGCGTCGCGGTCCTTGGCCTTGTCCAGTTTGTTCACCACCAGAATCACCGGGGTGCGCTTGGGCAGCAAGGCCATCACTTCGCGGTCCGCGCCGGTGAAGCGCATCGCCTCCAGCACGAACAGCACGCAATCGACGCTGCCCAGCGAGTCCTTGACGCTCTTGTTCAGGGTTTCGTTGAGCGCGCCCTTGTGAAAGGTCTGGAAACCCGGGGTGTCGACGAAGACGAACTGGGCGTTGTTCTCGGTGTGGATGCCGGTGACGCGGTGACGCGTGGTTTGCGCCTTCTTGGACGTGATGCTGATCTTCTGGCCGATCAGATGGTTCATCAGCGTGGACTTGCCGACGTTGGGACGGCCGACGATGGCGACGAAGCCGCAGTGATATTGGATGTCAGTCATATACGTTTCTTGCTCGCAGCGAGTTTTTGTTCCAGCAGGATCAGCGCCGCTTCGGCGGCCTGCTGTTCGGCGGCGCGGCGGCTGCCGCCTTCGCCGGTGGAGCCTATCGCCAGCTCGCCCAGGTCGCATTCCACGCGGAACCATTGCTCATGGGCTTCGCCGCTTTGCGACAGTATCCGGTATTTGGGCAAGGCCAGCTTGCGCGCCTGCAGCGCTTCTTGCAAACGGGTCTTGGCGTCCTTGGCCTGGCGGCTGGTGTCGATGGAGGACACGCGTTCGGCGTAGAGCCTGCGCACCACTTGCTCGGCGCGCAGAAAATCGGAGTCGAAGCTGACCGCGGCGAAAGTGGCTTCCAGCGCGTCGGCGAGGATGGACGGACGGTTGAAACCGCCGCTTTTCAGCTCGCCCTCGCCCAGGTACAGGTAATCGCCCAGCTTCAGCTCGTGGGCGATCTCGGCCAGGGTGTTCTGGTTGACCAGATTGGCGCGCAGCCGCGACAGCTCGCCCTCGGTCAGCTTGGGAAATTGATCGAACAGCATGCGGGCGACGGTGTAATTGAGGATGCTGTCGCCCACGAATTCGAAACGCTCGTTGTTGCCGGCGCCGTAACTGCGATGCGTCAAGGCTTGACGCAGCAACTCCGGCTTCTGAAATGCGTAATCCAGCGCCTGACTCAGGCGCCGGAATCTATTGTCGGTTGGTATCACTTGGCTTATTGCGGGGGCTGGCCCGCTTGGGTATCGAATTTGAACAGCAGACTGACATTGGAGAACAAGGGCACTTCGCGCTGATAAGCGGCGCGGATGTACACGTAATTGCCGCCGGTCACCACCACCAGGTTTTCACCCTTGATCGAGGCGATGCCGGCCACGCCGGCCCGCTGGTTGAAATCCCGGCGAACGGATAGCTCGCCGACATTGCTTTGAGCGGACAAGGCGGTGATCGCCTGGCGCACCTCGGCGTACTCCGAGTACACCGGCATCACCTTCATGCCCAGCACGAGGACCGCGCCCAGCACGATCATCACCAGCAGTACGGAAAACAGCGACAGGCCCTTCTGACGACTGAAATGCATAATGCGCTCCGAGCTTGCGATCTTGCGTTTATCAGTGAATGGTTTTGCCGATGCGGGACAGGTCGCCAAAGTTCATCCAGATCATGAAGGCCTTGCCCACCATCAGCTTGTCGTTGACGAAGCCCCAGTAGCGGCCGTCCAGGCTGTTGTCGCGGTTGTCGCCCAGCATGAAGTAATGGCCGGCCGGCACCTTGCAGACAAAACCATTGTCATCATAGCGGCAGTTGTCGCGGAACGGGAAGTCCTGCACCTGGCTCAAAGCCACAGTGGGCGAACCGTCGTTGTTCAGCACCGAGTACGTGCGCGACCCCATGGTTTCCTTGTAGCGCTTGGCGTTGATCATCATCAAGCCCTGCTCCAGGTATTCATAGTTGCCGTCATCGGCGTCCGGCAGCGGCTTGCCGTTGACGCTCAGGCGCTTGTCGCGGTACTCGACCACGTCGCCCGGCAGGCCGATGGCGCGCTTGATGTAGTTGACCTTGGGGTTGGGCGGGAAGTTGAACACCACCACGTCGCCGCGCTCCACCTTGTCCACCGGCGCGAACACGGTGTTCAGCACCGGCACGCGCAGGCCGTAGGTGAATTTGTTCACCAGGATGAAATCGCCCACCACCAGGCCCGGACGCATCGAGCTGCTGGGAATCTGGAACGGCTCGGCGATGAAGGAGCGCAGCAGGAACACCACCAGGATCACCGGGAAGAAGCCGCGAGAATAGTCGACGAAATGGCCGGCCGGGGTCTCCGCCGCGCGGCGCTTGGCCAGCACCAGCTTGTCCGCCAGCCATACCGCGCCGGTGATCAGCACGAAGACCAGCATCACCGCGGTGAAGCTCATATAGTTGGACAGCAGACCGAAGCCGCCGATCAGCACCGCCAGGTAGCCCCACTGCACCGCCTGCGGCCAATCCTTGGCGCCCTCTTGCTTCTTGCCGCCAAAAGCGATCAGCATGCCGCCGATCGCCACCGCCACGACAAACACCCAGAACAGATTTCCGCCCACTTATTTGTCCCCTACTTGAAGGATTGCCAGGAATGCTTCCTGCGGAATTTCCACATTGCCCACCTGCTTCATGCGCTTCTTGCCCGCCTTCTGCTTCTCCAGCAGTTTTTTCTTACGGGTGATGTCGCCGCCGTAGCACTTGGCCAACACGTTCTTGCGCAAGGCCTTGACCGTCTCGCGCGCGATGATGTGGCCGCCGATGGCCGCCTGCACCGCGATATCGAACATCTGACGCGGAATCAGTTCGCGCATCTTGGACACCAGTTCGCGGCCGCGGTAGACGCTGGAGGCGCGGTGCACGATCAGCGACAGCGCGTCGACCTTCTCGCCATTGACCAGCACATCCAGCTTGACCAGATCGGCGCTCTGGAATTCCTTGAATTCGTAATCCAGCGAGGCGTAGCCGCGGCTGGTGGACTTCAGCTTGTCGAAGAAGTCCATCACCACTTCGTTCATCGGCAGATCGTAGGTGAGCATCACCTGACGGCCCATGTACTGCATATTGCGCTGTACGCCGCGCTTCTGGTTGCACAGCGTCATCACCGCGCCGACATAGTCTTGCGGCACCAGAATGGTGGAGGTGATGATGGGTTCGCGCAACTCGTCGTACTTGCCGGCATCCGGCATCCGCGACGGGTTGGACACCACTTCCACCACGCCGTCCTTCATCACCACTTCGTAGTTCACCGTGGGCGCGGTGGTGATCAGGTCCATGTCGAACTCGCGCTCCAGGCGCTCCTGCACGATCTCCAGGTGCAGGAGGCCGAGGAAGCCGCAGCGGAAGCCGAAGCCCAGCGCCTGCGACACTTCCGGCTCGTACTTCAGCGAAGCGTCGTTCAGCTGCAGTTTTTCCAGCGCGTCGCGCAGCGCCTCGTAGTCATGGCTTTCCACCGGATACAGGCCGGCGAATACCTGGGACTGCACTTCCTTGAAGCCCGGCAGCGCCTCGGTGGCCGGCTTGGACACCAGGGTGATGGTGTCGCCGACCTTGGCCGATTTCAATTCCTTGATGCCGGCGATGACGAAACCCACCTCGCCCGCGTTCAGATTCGGACGCTGGACGGATTTGGGCGTGAACACGCCCACCTGTTCGCACAGATGCTCGGCGCCGGTGGCCATGAACTTGATCTTGTCCTTGGGCTTCAGCGAACCGTCGATCACGCGCACCAGCATCACCACACCGACGTAGTTGTCGAACCAGGAGTCGACGATCAAAGCCTTCAGAGGGCCGCCCGCATCGCCCTTTGGCGGCGGAACCTTGCTGACCACTTCTTCCAGAATGTCCTCGATGCCGATGCCGGACTTGGCCGAAGCGCGCACCGCGTCCGCCGCCTCGATGCCGATAATGTCTTCGATTTCCTGGCTGACGCGCTCCGGCTCGGCGGCCGGCAGGTCGATCTTGTTCAGCACCGGCACCACTTCCACGCCCAGCTCGATAGCGGTGTAGCAGTTGGCCACGGTCTGCGCTTCCACGCCTTGCGAGGCGTCCACCACCAGCAGCGCGCCTTCGCAGGCGGACAGCGAGCGCGACACTTCATAGGAGAAGTCCACGTGTCCGGGGGTGTCGATCAGGTTCAGGTTATAGACCTGACCGTCGCGCGCCTTGTAGCTCAAGGCCGCGGTCTGCGCCTTGATGGTGATGCCGCGCTCTTTCTCGATGTCCATCGAGTCCAGCACCTGGGCGCTCATTTCGCGCATTTCCAGGCCGCCACAGAATTGAATGAAGCGGTCGGCCAGGGTCGATTTGCCATGGTCGATATGGGCAATGATCGAGAAATTTCGAATGTTTTTCATGATATCCAGCAAAAGATAAGGGCACGCTAGCGTGCCCGGAACTGCCGATGGAAGCCGCGGGCCTGATGAAAGCGGCTCATCATCAGGATTGCGACCTCTAAAGCCGTTAACAGCCCATCCAGCAAGCGGGGGCACCCAAGTGCCCCCGATATAAACTCACACTGGCGCGGATTTTAGCCGATTTCGCCCAAATGTGCAGCCAATGCGGCCTGATCCAGGCGCCAATGGCAGATTTCGGTCTCATCCGCCATCAGAACCGGCACCAGTTCGTTGAAGCGGCGCTCCAGCTCCGGGTCGGCGTCGACATCGACGACGTCCAGCTCAAAGCCGTAGCGTTCGCGCCAAGGCTGCAGCTCGGCCAGCATCTGATGGCACAAGCTGCAGTACTCGCGGAAATACAGCGTCAGCCTCACTTGCCGTCGCCCACCGGCAACGGAATGAACTGGATAGCCCCCTGGCGCAGCACTTGCAGCGCGATCGACGAGCCCTTTTTGGCCGCGGACAGTGCGGATTTCAGTTGCTCGACATTGACCAGCGGTTCGCTGCCGATGCCCACGATCACGTCGCCCGGTTGAATGCCGGCGCGCATCGCCACATTATTGGCGCCGCGCACCAGCAGGCCGTACTTGATGCCGGCGCGCTGCAACTGCGCCGGATTCAGCACCTGCAGCCGCAAGCCGATCTGCGAGAAGCTCTGCTCGGCCGGACGCTCCTGCTGCGAGCCGCGATATTCGCGCTGCGCCAGCCTCGGATTCTGATCCAGCTGCTCCACCGGCACCACCTTGGCAGACACCGCGGCGCGAGCGCGCCACAGGCCTAAGGTCACCGGCTTGCCGGGCGGAATGCTACCAATCAGCCGCTGCAGATCAGAACCGGATTCAACCGGCTTGCCATCCACTTGCTGGATGATGTCGCCGGGTTTGACGCCGGCCTTGGCCGCCGGACCGCCCGGCTCTACCGCTGTGATCAGCGCGCCGGCCGGCTTGGCCAGGCCGAAGGAGGCGGCCAGATCCTGGCTCAACTCCTGGATCACCACGCCGATCTTGCCGCGGCTGACATGGCCCTTGGCCTTCAGCTGAGCCACCACGTCCATCGCCACGTCAATGGGGATGGCGAAGGAAATACCCATGAAACCGCCGGAACGGCTAAAGATCTGGGAGTTGACGCCCACCACTTCGCCCCTGGCGTTGAACAGCGGGCCGCCGGAGTTGCCGGGATTGATCGCGGCGTCGGTCTGAATAAAGGGCACAAGGGTCTCATCCGGCAGCATGCGGTTCTTGCCGGAAACGATGCCGGAAGTGGCGGTGTTCTCGAAACCGAACGGCGAGCCGATGGCCAACACCCCTTCGCCCACTTTCAAGGCATTGGCGTCGCCGCGGCGCACCACCGGCAGCTTGTCCGCTTCAATTTTCAACAACGCCACGTCGGTGCGGGCGTCGGAGCCTATCACCTTGGCCTTGTACTCGCGTTTGTCCGTCAGCTTGACGGTGATTTCATCGGCGCGGGCCACCACGTGCGCATTGGTCAGCACATAGCCGTCGGCGGAAATGATGAAGCCGGAACCCAGCGACGACTCTTGCCGCTCCTGGGCGCGCGGCGGCGCGAAACGACGGAAGAATTCAAAGAAGGGGTCGCCGCTCATGCCCTCGGGCAGATCGTTGCTGACCTCGCGCACCGTGGACTTGGTGCTGATGTTGACGACGGCCTTGCCCTCGTTAGAGACAATCTGGCTGAAGTCCGGCAGTTCCGCGGCCATTGCAGCGGGCACCGCGCCCGCCATAATAGAGGCCGCCAGCATGGCGGAAACAATCAGTTTTTTAACCGGCATGAGCGCTCCATCTTGATATGTTGTGTTTGAGACGCGCCGGCGGAAGCCGGCTGGGGAATTTCAGCGTCGAACCGGCCGCGCGCCAGGCGCCCGGCCGCGGCGTTCGCCGCCGAGAAAAACAGGAAAGCCGGCGTCAAGGCGCCGGCGCCGCCCGGTCCGTTCCGCGCAAGCGCGCCGCCGGAGGCCGGGCCTCCGGACGGGCTTGCAGGAACATCCACGAGCTTGGCCGTCATGGCTTGAGGCTGACTTTCAACCCTTTCAGCAGCCCCATCATCGCCGGCTCGGGCATATCGCCCACCGCGGTCAACTGGTAGCTGCCTTGCGGACCGGTGGCCATATTGATGGCGCCGTGCAGATTGCTGCTGCGTTCCAGCCGCGCGCCTTCCGGCTGCGTCTCGACGAACAGCGACAGCATCACCAAGCCGTCGGAATACACCATGTGGCGCACCGACTTGCCCGCCTGGCCCGGCAGACTGCGCTGCACCGAGCGCAGCAGATGGAAGCCGTTGGGCAGCCCGGACACATCGTTGTCCACTTGCGCGCCGGCCTGCGGCGTCGACGCGCCGCCGGAGCGCAGCAGGAACTTCTGCGCGAACTTGGGCCGATAGGCTCGCTTGTCCTTGGGGCCGTTCAGGTCGATGTCGGTGAAGGTGAACTGCTCCACCGCTTCGCCCTTGGGCGACAAGGTCACCATCTTCAAAGGCAGTGAGGTCAGTGGCTCCACGCACATGCGCAGGCTGTAGCGCTGCCTGTCCTTGGGCCGCAGCTCCAGCAGATTGCAATCGCGCTGAGCCACCCGGTCGCTGCCCACATGCTTGAGCGCATACGACTGGTTGATCTCGCTCATGTCCTCCGGCAGCAAGGCCGGAAACAGGCGCATCGCGCTGATCTTGGCCGCGTTCAAGGCTTTCTTGTCCGGCGCGAAACAGGCCAGCTCATTGCCTTTGCGGACAATTTCGCGGGAAGGCCCGTCCAAGGACGTCCGCTTTTCCCGCATGGCTTCGCCTTGGCCTTCCCTGACGATGTGGAAGGTTTCCAGCGTGCCGTTCATCTGGTGCAGATAGGTGCCGTTCAGCGCCTGCTGGCGTCCGGCAGCCGCCACATTGCGCAGCAGCTGCCAGTCATCCTCTGCATGGGCGGCAGGCGCGGCCGCCACAACCATCAAACTGATCAGAGGAATTACACGCATTTAACGGCGAGCTCCGTTTCCGTAGGATACTTTCATATTGCCTTGTTCGGAGGTCACTTCCTGATGAGCCAGCAGATAGGGGTCGTCGCGCTCGGGCTGGCTGGCTTGCGCCGGCTGGGCCACTTGCACCGGCACGCCCTTGTCCGCCACCAGCGAGGCCGGCTCGCCGCGGTGCGAGAGCTGCTGCCAGCCCACCACGGCGGCGAAGCTCACGCTGGCGGCCAGCGCCACCGCGCCGGCGGTGCGGACGCTAGCGACCAAGGCCACCCCGCCTGCGGCGCGGCCGCGCGCCGGGCGCAACCAGCGCCGCGGCGCAAGCACCGTGGGCTCGTCCGCCAGCCGGCTGGCGACCTGCTCTCGCACATTGAGCGCAACCATGCGGTTGGCGCGCATCGCGTCGCCAATCAAGTGATACTCGCCCCAGGCGGCATCCAGTTGCTTGTCAGATGAAATGGAGGCGATGGCTCTGCCTATGTCAGAGTCGTCCAGTTCGCCATCCATCATCGCGGATATCGTTTCTTTCATACCTACCACCTTCTGTTCTTGGCCGTATCCAGCAAAGGCCTGAGCTCGGCAGCAATCGCCTCGCGCGCCCGGAAAATCCGCGAGCGCACGGTGCCTATCGGGCAATCCATCACCTTGGCGATTTCATCGTAGGATAGACCGTCCATTTCCCTGAGCGAAATTGCGGTTCTTAGTTCCTCCGGCAAAGCCTCCACGGCAGCATTGACCGTTGCCAGAATCTCCTTGTTCATCAGCTCGGTTTCGGGCGTGTTCAGGTCGGGCAGCTGCGACGCCATGTCGAAGCTCTCGCCGTCCTCGTCCTCTATCTCGCTGTTGACCACCGGACGACGTCCGGAGGCGCTAAGGAAATTCTTGGCAGTATTGATGCCGATTCTGTACAGCCATGTGTAAAACGCGCTCTCGCCACGAAACGACGGCAAGGCACGATACGCTTTGACAAACGCCTCTTGCGTCACATCCTCGATGTCTGCGCCGTCGCGGATAAACCGCGACAACAACCTGGCGAGACGTCGCTGATACTTGGCAACAAGCAGATCGAAAGCTCTTTTTTCACCTCGCTGGGCACGCTCCACCAACTGTTGATCGAGATCCCGATCACTCATGTCGTTGTTATGCTCCCTGATTTGCCCACTAGTCGTGTTTGTGGTCGTTGTATGTGGACTGTGACTAGACCACCGCGCTTGCGATGAGTTCCCCCACGCGATTCAGCAGCGAAACATAACAGACCTCGAACAAAACTTGAACATTTGTTTTAACCGTATTGCCAGCGCTCAAACCAGCCCTTACACTCCTACCAAGCACTTGCTTGAATGACATAGAGATAACAATGCAAAGCCAAATAGTTTCCGACTTCACGGCTTTGCCGTTTCTCCGCAACTTTTAGGAATCCAACGCGATGAGCACTCCCGGCCAACGCTTCCGTCTGGCGGTAGCACAAGAACAGCCCTTGCAGGTGGTGGGCGCGGTCAACGCCTACGCCGCCCGGCTGGCCGAGCACTCCGGCTTCAAGGCGCTGTATCTGTCCGGCGGCGGCGTGGCCGCCTGCTCCTGCGGCATTCCGGACCTGGGCATCACCACGCTGGAAGACGTGCTGATCGACGTGCGCCGCATCACCGACGTCACCGAGCTGCCGCTCCTGGTGGACATCGACACCGGCTGGGGCGGCGCCTTCAATATCGCCCGCGCGGTCCGCAGCCTGGAGAAGGCCGGCGCCGCCGCGGTGCATATCGAGGACCAGGTGCAGCAAAAACGCTGCGGCCATCGCCCCAACAAGGCCATCGTCAGCCAGGAGGAAATGGCGGACCGCGTCAAGGCGGCGGTGGACGCGCGCCGCGACGACGGCTTCGTGATCATGGCGCGCACCGACGCGCTGGCGGTGGAGGGCCTGGACGCCGCCATCGCGCGCGCCGTCGCCTGCGTCGAGGCAGGCGCAGACATGATCTTCCCGGAGGCGATGACCGATCTGGCCATGTACCGCCGCTTCGCCGAGGCGGTGAAAGTGCCGGTGCTGGCCAATATCACCGAGTTCGGCGCCACCCCGCTGTTCAATACCCGCGAGCTGGGCGAACACGGCGTCGGCCTGGTGCTCTATCCCTTGTCCGCCTTCCGCGCGATGAGCCAGGCCGCGCTCGACGTCTACGGCGCGATCCGCCGCGACGGCGGCCAACAGGCGGTGCTGGACACCATGCAGACGCGCGCCGATCTGTACAGCCATCTGGACTACCACGCCTACGAACAAAAACTGGACGCGCTGTTCCGCCGGGAAGGCCCTGGTGCTGAATAATCTGTTCGCCGACATCCCGGGCGAGCTGCCGGAAGAGTTGCTGCAGACTTTATTCAGCGGCGCGAAAGGATTCCGCGTCGAGCGCATCGTCTCGCGCGGCCATGCTTCGCCGGAGGGATTCTGGTACGAACAGGACGAAGATGAATGGGTTCTGCTGCTGTCCGGCGCGGCGGAACTGGAATACCAGGACCCGCCCCGGCGTCTCAGGCTGAAACCGGGCGATTGCGTGGCCATCCCCGCGCGTCGCCGGCACCGGGTGGCCTGGACCGAGCCGGAGCGGGACAGCGTCTGGCTGGCCGTTTTCTACGAAAAATAATCATTCCGCAGGTCTGCGATCAGGAGAAAAGCATGAGCGAAACCGTTGTTGGCATCAAACCCAAGAAATCCGTAGCCCTGTCCGGCGTCGCCGCCGGCAATACCGCGCTGTGCACCGTGGGCCGCAGCGGCAACGATCTGCACTACCGCGGCTACGACATCCTCGATCTCGCCGGCCGTTGCGAATTCGAGGAAGTGGCCTATCTGCTGGTTCACGGCAAGCTGCCGAACAAGGCCGAGCTGGTCGGCTACAAGAAAAAGCTGAAATCGCTGCGCGGCCTGCCCGCCGCGGTGAAGGCGGTGCTGGAGGCGCTGCCGGCCAGCGCCCATCCCATGGACGTGATGCGCAGCGGCGTGTCCGCGCTGGGCTGCGCGCTGCCGGAGAAGGACGATCACAACCAGGCCGGCGCGCGCGACATCGCCGACCGGCTGATGGCCAGCCTGGGCTCGATGCTGCTGTACTGGCATCATTTCAGCCACAACGGCAAGCGCATCGAGGTGGAAACCGACGACGACAGCATAGGCGGCCACTTCCTGCACCTGCTGCACGGCGAAAAACCGTCTCAGGAATGGGTGCGCGCGATGCACACCTCGCTCAATCTTTACGCCGAGCATGAATTCAACGCCTCCACCTTCGCCGCCCGCGTCATCGCCGGCACCGGCTCGGACTTGTACAGCGCCGTCACCGGCGCCATCGGCGCCTTGCGCGGCCCCAAGCACGGCGGCGCCAACGAAGTGGCTTTCGACATTCAGCAACGCTATGAAAGCCCGGCCGAAGCCGAGGCCGACATCCGCGAGCGCGTGGAGCGCAAGGAAGTGGTGATCGGCTTCGGCCACCCGGTCTACACCATCTCCGATCCGCGCAACAAGGTGATCAAGGACGTGGCGCGCGAACTGTCCAAGTCCGCCGGCAACAGCAAGATGTTCGACATCGCCGAACGGCTGGAAACCGTGATGTGGGACATCAAGAAGATGTTCCCCAATCTGGACTGGTTTTCCGCGGTCAGTTACCACATGATGGGCGTGCCCACCGCCATGTTCACCCCGCTGTTCGTCATCGCCCGCACCAGCGGCTGGAGCGCGCACGTGATCGAACAGCGCCAGGACGGCAAGATCATCCGCCCCAGCGCCAATTACGTCGGCCCGGAAGACCAGGTCTTCGTGCCGCTGGAACAGCGCTGACCGGACCGGGGGCCGTCGCGCCCCCGCCCCTGATTTTCAAATTGGCCAAGACATGATGAATTCCGCTTACCGCATTCCCCTGCCCGGCACCGGGCTCGACTATTTCGACGCCCGCGCCGCCGTCGACGCCATCCGCCCCGGCGCCTGGGAGCAACTGCCCTACACCGGCCGCGTCCACGCCGAAAACCTGGTGCGTCGCTGCGAACCGGCGCTGCTGGGCGACTGCCTGGAGCAGATCGCCCATCGCAAGCGCGAGCGCGATTTCCCCTGGTTTCCGGCGCGCGTGGTCTGTCACGACATCCTGGGCCAGACCGCCCTGGTGGACCTGGCCGGCCTGCGCGACGCCATCGCCGATCAGGGCGGCGACCCGGCCCAGGTCAATCCGGTGGTGCCGGTGCAGTTGATCGTCGACCATTCGCTGGCGGTGGAATGCGGCGGCTTCGACCCGCAGGCTTTCGAAAAGAACCGCGCGATCGAAGACCGGCGCAACGAAGACCGCTTCCATTTCATCGAGTGGACCAAGAGCGCCTTCGACAATGTCGACGTGATCCCCGCCGGCAACGGCATCATGCACCAGATCAATCTGGAGAAAATGTCGCCGGTGATCCACGCCGACAACGGCGTGGCCTACCCGGACACCTGTGTCGGCACCGACAGCCACACCCCGCACGTGGACGCGCTGGGCGTGATCGCCGTCGGCGTCGGCGGTCTGGAAGCGGAAAACGTGATGCTGGGCCGCGCCTCCTGGATGCGGCTGCCGGACATCGTCGGCGTGGAACTGTCCGGCAAGCCCGGCCCAGGCATCACCGCCACCGACGTGGTGCTGGCGCTGACCGAATTCCTGCGCCAGCAGAAAGTGGTGGGCGCTTATCTGGAGTTCTACGGCCCGGGCGCGGCGGCGCTGACCCTGGGCGACCGCGCCACCATCTCCAATATGGCGCCGGAGTACGGCGCCACCGCGGCCTTGTTCTTCATCGACGAGCAGACCCTCTCCTATCTGAAGCTGACCGGCCGCAGCGATGAGCAGGTCCGGCTGGTGGAAAGCTACGCCAAGACCGCCGGACTGTGGGCCGACACGCTGCAAAACGTCGTGTACGAGCGAGTGCTGCGCTTCGACCTGTCCAGCGTGGGCCGCAACCTGGCCGGCCCGTCCAATCCGCACAAGCGGCTGCCGGTGTCGGCGCTGGCCGAACGCGGCATCGCCGTCAATCTGGCGCAGGCGCGCGCGGAGGAGGCCCAAGGCCTGATGCCGGACGGCGCGGTGATCATCGCCGCCATCACCAGCTGCACCAATACCTCCAACCCGCGCAATGTGATCGCCGCCGGCCTGCTGGCGCGCAACGCCAACCGGCTGGGCCTCGCCCGCAAACCCTGGGTGAAGTCCTCGCTGGCGCCAGGCTCCAAGGCGGTTGAGCTTTATTTGAAGGAGGCCGGCCTGCTGTCCGAGCTGGAACAGCTGGGTTTCGGCATCGTCGCCTTCGCCTGCACCACCTGCAACGGCATGTCCGGCGCGCTGGAGCCCAAGATCCAGCAGGAGATCGTGGAGCGCGATCTGTACGCGACGGCGGTGCTGTCCGGCAACCGCAACTTCGACGGCCGCATCCACCCCTACGCCAAACAGGCCTTCCTGGCCTCGCCGCCGCTGGTGATCGCCTACGCCATCGCCGGCACCATGCGCTTCGACATCGAAAAAGACGTGTTGGGCGTCGCCGACGGCAAGGAGATCCGGCTCAAGGACATCTGGCCGGACGACGCGGAGATAGACGCGGTGCTGCGCCAGGCGGTCAAGCCCGAACATTTCCGCCAGGTCTACGAGCCGATGTTCGCCATCCGGCGCGACGGCGCCGCCAAGGCCAGCCCGCTGTACGCCTGGCGGCCGCAGTCCACCTATATCCGCCGCCCGCCGTACTGGGAGGGCGCGCTGGCCGGCGAGCGCACGCTGCGCGGCATGCGTCCGCTGGCCCTGCTGCCGGACAATATCACCACCGACCACCTGTCGCCTTCCAACGCCATTCTGCTGGACTCGGCGGCCGGCGAATACCTGGCGAAAATGGGCCTGCCGGAGGAGGACTTCAACTCCTACGCCACCCACCGCGGCGATCACCTGACCGCGCAGCGCGCCACCTTCGCCAACCCCAAGCTGTTCAATGAAATGGTGTTGAACGAAGACGGCTCGGTACGCCAGGGCTCGCTGGCGCGCGTGGAGCCGGAAGGCGAGACGATGCGGATGTGGGAGGCGATCGAAACCTATATGCGGCGCAAGCAGCCGCTGATCATCATCGCCGGCGCCGACTACGGCCAGGGCAGTTCGCGCGACTGGGCGGCCAAGGGCGTGCGCCTGGCCGGCGTCGAGGCCATCGTCGCCGAAGGCTTCGAGCGCATCCACCGCACCAATCTGATCGGCATGGGCGTGCTGCCGCTGGAGTTCAAACCCGGCGTCAATCGCAAGACGCTGGCGCTGGACGGCAGCGAGACTTACGACGTGATCGGCCAGCGCCAGCCTCGCGCCGAGCTGACGCTGCTGATCCACCGCAAGGACGGCCGCACGGAGCAAGCGCCGGTGACCTGTAGGCTGGACACCGCGGAAGAAGTGTCCATCTACGAGGCCGGCGGCGTGCTGCAGCGTTTCGCACAGGACTTTTTGGAGGGGGCGGGAGGCTGAACCCCTCTCCCCCGGCCCCTCTCCCTCAAGGGGAGAGGGGAGATACCACAAGACGGTTTTACTATCGGTATTTGTAGGGATGTCGCCGTTTAATGTAAGGCGCAAACACTTCAATCCTCTCTTGCAGGAGAGAAAAACGCCACGAAATCGCTTTGCCGCCTGCAGTTGAGATGACAGCTTAGTTGCGGCAGAAATAGCGGCAGAGCATTAACGA
Source organism: Chromobacterium sp. HL1 (assembly GCF_057418835.1). Classification (NCBI taxonomy): domain Bacteria; kingdom Pseudomonadati; phylum Pseudomonadota; class Betaproteobacteria; order Neisseriales; family Chromobacteriaceae; genus Chromobacterium; species Chromobacterium sp. HL1. The sequence continues at coordinate 1,906,307 of NZ_CP162399.1, read as the reverse complement.
CTCAGCAAGCCCCTCTCCCCCTGCGGGAGAGGGGTTGGGGAGAGGGGTATGCGCCAGCTCGATTTCGCCAAGTCCTTACGGCGCAATATGACCGACGCCGAACAGCGACTCTGGAAGCAGCTCCGCGCCCACCGGCTGAACGGCGAGAAATTCCGCCGCCAACAGCCGATCGGCCCCTACATCGTCGATTTCGTCCACTTCGGCTCGCGGCTAATCATAGAGGCGGACGGCGGCCAACATCATGAAAGCCGCGGCGACGCCGCTCGCGACGCTTGGCTGCAGGCGCAGGGCTTCAGAGTCATGCGCTTCTGGAACAACGATATTCTGCACAATCAGGACGCGGTCCTAGAAGCGATCTGGCAAGCGCTAAACGCCCGGACACAATGAACACAGCGGCGTCCCGACAACGGAACCGCCGCAAGCACAGGAAAAACAGCATATGACTCAGTCTGCCCAGATCCGCATCCCCGCCACCTATATGCGCGGCGGCACCAGCAAGGGCGTGTTCTTCCGTTTGCAGGACTTGCCGGAGGCCGCGCGCCGGCCGGGCGCGGCGCGCGACGCGCTGCTGCTGCGCGTGATCGGCAGCCCGGACCCTTACGGCAAGCAGATAGACGGCATGGGCGGGGCCAGCTCCAGCACCAGCAAGACCGTGATCGTGTCCCCCTCCTCGCGCCCGGGCCACGACGTCGATTATCTGTTCGGCCAGGTCGGCATAGACAAAGCCTTCGTCGACTGGAGCGGCAACTGCGGCAATCTGTCCGCCGCGGTCGGCCCCTTCGCCATCGCCGGCGGCCTGATAGATCCGGCGCGCATTCCCGCCAACGGCGTGTGCAGCGTGCGCATCTGGCAGGCCAATATCGGCAAGACCATCATCGCCCATGTGCCCATCACCGCAGGCCAGGTGCAGGAAACCGGGGATTTCGAGCTGGACGGCGTCACCTTCCCCGCCGCCGAGATTGCGCTGGAGTTCTTGGACCCGGCCGATGAAGGCGATGGCGACGGCGGCGCGATGTTCCCCACCGGCCAGTTGGTGGACACGCTGGAAGTGCCCGGCGTCGGCGTCTTCCCGGCCACGCTGATCAACGCCGGCATCCCCACCATCTTCGTCAAGGCCGCCGACATCGGCTACAGCGGCGCCGAGTCGCAGGACGCGATCAACGCCGACCCGGCGGCGCTGGCGCGCTTCGAGGCCATCCGGGCCCACGGCGCGCTGAAGATGGGTTTGATTGAAACGCTGGGAGAAATCGCCAGCCGCCAGCACACGCCCAAAATCGCCTTCGTCGCGCCGCCGGCCGACTACACCGCCTCCAGCGGCAAGCCGGTGCGCGCCGCCGACATCGACCTCCTGGCGCGGGCCATGTCCATGGGCAAACTGCATCACGCGATGATGGGCACCGCCGCGGTGGCCATAGGCACCGCCGCGGCTATTCCCGGCACCCTGGTCAACCTGGCCGCCGGCGGCGGCAAGCGCCGGATGGTGCGCTTCGGCCATCCGTCCGGCACCTTGCGCGTCGGCGCCGAAGCCCGTCAGGAAAACGGCGCCTGGACGGTGACCAAGGCGGTGATGAGCCGCAGCGCGCGGGTGTTGATGGAGGGTTGGGTGCGGGTGCCGGGCGACTCGCTCTGAGTCCGACTCAGATCAGCAAGGCGCGCTGCAGGATAGCCTCGATATCCAGCCGGCTTCCGTTCAGCGCGCCGGCCACCCGCCCCCATTGCCCGTCGTCCAAACGGCTGGCGATAAAACCTTGGGCCGAAGCCGACGGCGCATGGCGCGCCAGCAGGCAGGCTTGCGCCGTCAGCGCCAGCAACTGGGCGAAACGCCGCCCCAAAGGCTCAAGTTCGGCCGGCCTGGCGGCCATCTGGCGCAATTGCGCCAGCGCCGCCGCCAGCGCCGGCTCGCCGCCGGACAGGCCGGCCAAATCCTCCAGCAGCGCCTGCCAGGCTTCGGGCTCGCGCTGCAGCGCGCGGATCAGATCCAGGCACATCACATTGCCGGAGCCCTCCCAGATCGAATTCAGCGGCGCTTCGCGATACAGGCGCGCCATCGGTCCGTCGACATAGCCGTTGCCGCCGAACACTTCCATCGCCTCGCCGCTGAGCTCCACCGCGCGCTTGCACACCCAGAATTTGGCCGCCGGCGTGACGATGCGCTTCCAACCCCGCTGCGCCGGCGCGTCCTCTCGTTCAAAGGCCTCGGACAAGCGCGCCGCCAATTGCAGCGCCGCCTCGCTTTCCAGCGCCAGGTCCGCCAACACCGCGCGCATCAGCGGCTGCTCGGCCAGCCGCTTGCCGAAGGCCATGCGCCGCCGCGCGTAAGCCAGCGCCTGCACCGCGCCCTGGCGCAGCAGCGCGGCGCTGCCGATCACGCAGTTGAGCCGGGTGTAGCCGGCCATTTCGATGATGGTGGGAATGCCGCGGCCCTCCTCGCCGATCAGCACGCCCCAGGCGTCCTGGAACTCCACCTCGCAACCGGCGTTGCTGCGATTACCCACCTTGTCCTTCAGGCGCTGGATCCGCACCGCGTTGCGCTCGCCGTCCGGCCGCCAGCGCGGCAGATAGAAGCAGCACGGCGCGCCGTCGGCGGTCTTGGCCACCACCAGATGGGCGTCGCACATCGGCGCCGACCAGAACCACTTATGGCCGCGCAGCAGGTATTCTCCGCCGCGGCCCCCGGCGCCCAAGGGCGTCGCCTGGGTGGTGTTGGCGCGCACGTCGGAGCCGCCCTGCTTCTCGGTCATGCCCATGCCTATCCAGGCCGACGTCTTGCGTTCCAGCGGCAGATCGCGGCTGTCGTGAACGCGGCTGAACAGCTTGTCGCCCAGCGGCGCCCACAGCGCCGGCTCGCGCCGCAGCAAGGGAATGGCGGCCTGGGTCATCGTCGCCGGGCACAAACTGCCGGCTTCCACCTGGCCATGCAGATAGAGGCCGGCCATCGCCGCGGTCCAGCGGCCCGGCCGCTGACTGTCGAAAGGCAGGCTCACCAGGCCTTGCTCACGATACAGCGCCAAGAACTGGTGCCAGGCCGGGTGGGAATCCACCTGGTCGACGCGACGGCCGCGGCGATCGAAAGCCCGCAACTCCGGCGCATGGCGGTTGGCTTGCTCGGCCAGTTCGAAGCTGTCCGCCCGCCCCAGGCGCTCGCCGTAGGCGCTGAGCCCGGCCTCGGCCCAGCCCGCGTCGGCGCGCCGCAGCGCCTCGCGCAAGGCCGGGTCGCTGTCGTACAGCGAGTAATCCGCCAGTTCTTCGTACTGGTTGCTCACTTCATGGGTTTGCCAGATCATCGTTCCGTCTCCTCGCGCCGCGTTCGCGGCCATGACGAAAGTATAAGGAAAGCGGCGATGCGACATGTTCGGGTTTCCCCCACCGCGGCGCAGCAAGCCGAACAGGCCGCGCCGGCCACGCGCCGGCGTCCGCGCCAGTCGCGTTCGCGCGCCAGCCTGATCGCGCTGCAACAGGCCTTTGTTCAGGTTTTGCTCACGCGCGGCTACGCCAAAACCACGGTGCGCGAGGTGGCCGCCGTCGCCGGCGTGGCGGTCGGCACCTTTTATCAGTACGTGCGCAATATGGACGGCCTGGCCGCGCTGTGCATCCATCAGCATGTGCACGCGCTGGCCGGCGCGCTGCGCCAATGCGCCGCCGCCCGCCGAGGCGCGGATCGTCGCGATATCGCCGCCGCGCTGCTGACCCTGCAACTCGACACGATCCAGCGCCAGGCGCCGGCCTGGAGCGCTCTGTTCCAACTGGAACGACGCGTGTCTTCGCTGGATGCCTACCGCCGCCACTATCAGCAATACGTGGATATCTGGCGCGCCGCATTGGCCGCCGCCGCCGAGCCGCCGCCGCGGCTGGACGCCGCCGCGCGCATGGCTCACTGTCTTTGCTACGGAAGCATTTCGCAGACCTTGCTGACCCAAGGACCGACCGCGGACCTCACGGCCCTGCGCCCGGAATTGGAAGCGGCGCTCAAGGCCTGCCTGGGCTGAAACCGCGGGAAAGGCGTCGCAATAAGGAGTAGAATCGGCCCCAGCCGCCGCCAAGGCGGCCAAGAAGAACAAAGGAAGCAAAATGACAGAACATTGGGGCAAGGTGCTGACCGCCATGGTCACGCCCTTCGACAAAGCCGGCCGGCTGAATCTGGACGCGGCGCGGCAACTGGCCAGACATCTGGCGGCCAACGGCAGCGACGGCCTGGTGGTGGCGGCCACCACCGGCGAGGCGCCGACGCTGAGCGACGAGGAACGCCGCGATCTGGTGCGCGCGGTCAGCGAGGCGGTCACCATCCCTGTGCTGGCCGGCACCGGCAGCAGCCACACCGAACACGCGATCGCGCTGACGCGCGAGGCCGCCGGCCTGGGCGCCGCCGGCGTCTTCGTGGTCGGCCCCTATTACAACCGCCCGCCGCAAGCCGGCATCGAAGCCCATTTCCGCGCGGTGGCCGCGGCCACCCGCCTGCCGCTGATGGTCTACGACGTGCCGGGCCGCACCGGCCGCCGCATCGCCGCCGACGTGCTGCTGCGGCTGTTCCGCGAGGTGGACAATATCGTCGCCTTCAAGGACGCCACCGGCGACCCGGCCGCGGCGGCCGCGCTGCTGGCCGCCGCCGGCGAGCATTTCTCGCTCTACTCCGGCGACGACGCGCTGACCCTGCCCTTGCTGGCGGTGGGCGCGGTGGGCGTGGTCGGCACCTCCACGCACTGGACCGGGCCGGAGTTCGCCCGCATGATCGCCGCCTTCGAACAGGGCGACACGGCGCAGGCGCGGCGCGTCAACGCCGGCTTGCAGGAATCCTTCGCCTTCTCCAACACCGACGCTTCGGTGTTTTCGATGTCGGTGAAAGCCATGCTGCGGGTGCAGGGTCTGCCGGTGGGCCAATGCCGGCTGCCGCTGCCGCCCACCGGCGCCGCCGAGGAGGAACAGGCGCGGCTGGTATGGGAGCGGCTGCAGCTGCGCCGCGCCGCCGCCTGTTAAAGCGGAACGGCAATGAAAAAAGGAGCCTGTCGGCTCCTTTTTTCATTTCGCGCGTGTTCATGTCGCGCGGCGGCGTTCAATCGCGGAAGTTGTTGAACTGCAGCGGGAAGCCGTTTTCCTTGTCGTCGGCGATTTCCTTGCGCATCAGCGCGATGCATTCCTGCAGCACGTCGCGCTTGGCGCCGGACACGCGCACCGCTTCGCCCTGGATGCTGGCCTGCACCTTGAGCTTGGCGTCCTTGATCAGCTTGACGATTTTCTTGGCCAGATCGGATTCCAGGCCTTCCTTCACCGTCAGCACTTTCTTCACCTTGTTGCCGCTGACTTTTTCCAGCTTGCCATACTCCATGCAGCGCACGTCCACGCCACGCTTGGACAGCTTGTTCACCAGAATGTCGTTGACCTGGTCCAGTTGAAACTCGGCGTCGGCGTACAAGGTCAGTTCCTTGTCTCCGGTTTCGATGCGGGCGTCGCTGCCCTTGAAGTCGTAACGGGTGGACACCTCTTTATTGGCTTGCTCCACGGCGTTGCGCACTTCCACCTTGTTCACTTCGGACACGATATCGAAAGACGGCATGAAATATTCCTAATAATGCTTGATGCCGACATTTTAGAGGCTGGCTCCGCCCTTGTCACTCGGCCGCCCGTTGGTTGCCCTCGCCGCCTTCGCCCAAACGCGCCCGCATCGCTTCCACCTCCTTGAGCCGGCCGCTGATGCGGTCCCAATGCCGCGCGTTCAAGGCGGCGATCACCGCGTCCACCAGCATCATCAGCGGCGTGTTGCTGTCCCAGCCGGCCGGACCGGCGGTGTGCGCCGCCAAGGTATAGCGCGCCACGCGCGCCACCGGCGACAGCCACTGGTCGGTGAACAGCAGCACGCTGGCCTTGCGCTGCGCCGCCATTTCCGCGATGCGCAGCGCGTCGTCCCAGTAGCGGCGGATGTCGAAGATCACCAGCACGTCCGGCCGGCCCATGTCCACCAGCGAATCCGCCCAGCTTGCCGGCACCCCGCGCAAATGCACCACGTCCGGCCGCACCACTTTCAGATGGTGGCAAAGATAGGCCGCCAGCGGATCGGTCAGCCGCCCGCCCAGCAGCCAGATCCGGTGCTTGCGCTCGCCCAGCAGGTCCACCGCGCCGTCGAACTCGGCGCGCGGCACCTGGGCCGCGGTCTGGCGCATCAGCTCGGCGATGCGCTCGGCGTGGCTGGCCAGAAAATCATGGTCTCCCTGCAACTGTCCCGGATCATGGCGCATCAGCGGCGATTGCAAACGCAATTCCAGTTCTGCGCGCAGCGCGGACTGGAAGGCGGCGTAATTGTCGAAACCCAGCTTGCCGATCAAGCGCAGCACCGTCGGGCCGCTGACGTCGGCGCGCTGCGCCCATTGCGCGATGGTTTCCAGGCCGGCCACCGGATAGTTGGCCAGCAGCGCCCGTCCCACCTTGCGTTCGGTGGGGGTCAGCGCTTCGAACAGCGCGCGGACTTGCTCCGCGATCGAGCGGCTTTGGCTCATTCTGTTGCCCCTTTGGCGATGCACGACTGCCCTCGTGCCGCGCAGCATAACAGCGCCGGTGTAAAAACGGCATTGTGTCATTGCGCCCACACTGCCGCCCAGATTCTAATATTTATTACAAATTTGGCTTGATTCATTTTTTTTTAACGAATAATACTACCCAAACAACATGGCGGCGACAAAAAAGCAGCCCACAAGGCAGCGATAAATCACCGCCAAAACAGACAGTTGCAAGCCAGACGATGAACGCTCGGCCGGTATCGGGGAAGTCAGACCGCGGCAATCAGGGAGAGACAGCGATGGAAGCACGCGACGTAAAGACAATCGCGGATTTGAAGGTTTTGATCGAAGAACGCCGCCTGAGTCAGATCAAGGTGGGTCTGGTGGACATGGACGGGGTGATGTGCGGCAAATACATGTCGCGCGACAAATTCCTGTGCGCCCTGGAAGGCGGCTTCGGCTTCTGCGACGTGGTGTTCGGCTGGGACGTGGGCGACAAGTTGTACGACAACACCCTGCTCACCGGTTGGGGCCGCGGCTACGGCGACGCCGAGGTGAGGCTGATTCCCGAATCCTGCCGCGACCTGCCGCTGGAAGGCGATATGATCTTCGTCCAGGGCGAGGTGGTGGGCCGGCTGGAAAGCCTCTGTCCGCGCGGCCTGCTGCGCCGGGTGCTGGAGCGCGCGCGCGACATGGGCTTCGACGTGCTGGCCGGCTTCGAATACGAGTTTCTGGCGGTGGACGAAGACAACGACGCGCTGCAGCAGCGGCTGTACCAGCACCCCAAGCCGCTGGGCAGCGGCGCCTTCGGCTACTCCATTCTGCGCAGCTCGGTAAACACCGACTTCTACCGCGCGCTGCTGGACCTGTGCGAGCGGATGCAGATGCCGATCGAAGGCCTGCACGAGGAAACCGGACCCGGCGCGCTGGAAGCCGCGCTGTGCGTGGACAACGCCTTGCGCGCCGCCGACAACGCCGTCTGTTTCAAGACCTTCTCCAAGGTGCTGGCGGAGAAACAGGGCCGCATGCTCTGCTATATGGCCAAGTGGCACCAGGAGCAATCCGGCCAGGGCGGCCACATCCATATCTCGCTGCGCCGCCGCGACGGCGGCGACAGCGCCTTCCACCAGCCGGGCCGCGAACACGCGATCAGCGACGCGATGCGCCACTTCATCGGCGGCATCCAGCGGCTGATGCCGGAATTCATGAGCCTGGCCGCGCCCACGGTCAACAGCTTCCGCCGGCTGGTGCCCGGCTATTGGGCGCCCACCAGCTCGCTATGGGGCGTGGACAACCGCACCGTGGCCATCCGCGCGATTCCCGGCAGCGCCAAATCGCAACGCGTCGAATACCGCCTGCCCGGCGCCGACAGCAACCCCTATCTGGCGCTGGCCAGCGGCCTGGCCGCCGGCCTCTACGGCATCGAACACCGGATCGAGCCGGAAGAACCGGTCAGCGCCAACGGCTATCTGCTGGACGCGCCGCCCCATTTGAAACTTCACCGCACCTTGTGGGAGGCCGCTCAGGCGCTGCGCGGCTCCGCCGCCGCCCGCGACTGGTTCGGCGACGACTTCGTCGATCACTTCGCCGCCACCCGCGAATGGGAAGAACGCGAGTTCCAGCGCCATGTCACCGACTGGGAATTGAAACGCTACTTCGAGATCATCTAAATGAGCGAAAACTACTCCGTCATCACCCCGCTGGACGGTTCCACCCTGCTGCAGCGCGGCTACACCAGCCCGGTCCAGACCCAGGCCGCGCTGGACGCCGCCCGCGCCGCCCAGGCCGGCTGGCGCGCCACGCCGCTGGCCGAACGCAAGGCTTTGATCGGCCGGACGGTGGACTGGCTGATCGCCCACAAGAGCGACTGCGCCGACGCCGTCACCCGCCAGATAGGCCGGCCCATTCGTCAGTCCCCCGGCGAGATCGGCGGCCTGGCCGAGCGCGCGCGCCATATGCTGGACATCGCCGAAGAGGCGCTGGCCGACCTCCACCCCGCGCCCAAGCCCGGCTTCGAGCGCTGGCTGCGCCGCGAACCGCTGGGCACGGTGCTGGTGCTGGCGCCGTGGAACTACCCCTTCCTCACCGCCATCAACACCATCGCGCCGGCGCTGGCCGCCGGCAACTGCGTGCTGCTCAAGCATTCCTCGCAAACCCCGCTGATCGCCGATCTGTTCCGCCAGGCCTGCGCCGCCGCCGGCCTGCCCATCGGCGTGTTCCAGACCCTGGAGCTGGACCATGCCGCCACCTTGAAACTGACGGCCGCGCCGGAGATCGACTTCGTCGCCTTCACCGGCTCGGTCAGCGGCGGCCGCGCGGTGCAAAGGGCGGCCGCCGAGCGCTTCATCGGCGTCGGCCTGGAGTTGGGCGGCAAGGACCCCGCCTATGTGCGCGCCGACGCCGATCTGCCGGCGGCGATAGAAAACCTGGTGGACGGCGCTTTCTTCAATTCCGGCCAGTCCTGCTGCGGCATCGAACGCATCTATGTGCAGCGCCAGCGCTACCGCGACTTCGTCGACGGCTTCGTCGAGCTGACCCGGACCTATCGCTTCGGCCATCCGCTGGACCCGGACACCAATCTGGGGCCCATGGTGCGCGCCGGCGCCGCCGACTTCGTGCGCGGCCAGATCCAGGCGGCGCTGGCCGCCGGCGCACGCGCGCTGATTCCGGCCGGCCATTTCGCCGCCGACGCGCCGGGCAGCGCCTATCTGGCGCCGCAAGTGCTGGTGGACGTGGACCACGCCATGAGCGTGATGCGCGAGGAGAGCTTCGGCCCGGTCATCGGCATCATGGCCGTGGACTCCGACGAGGAGGCGCTGCGGCTGATGAACGACAGCGCCTACGGCCTGACTGCCTCGATCTGGACCGCGGACCGCGACGCCGCCGTCCGCCTGGGCCAGCAACTGGAGACCGGCACCGTGTTCATGAACCGCTGCGACTACCTGGACCCGGCGCTGGCCTGGACCGGGGTCAAGGACACCGGCCGCGGCGTGTCCTTGTCCGTGTTGGGCTATCAGCAGCTGACCCGGGTCAAATCCTTCCATCTCAAGGGGTAAGGCGATGCAACTGCAAGGCAACTGGAATTATCCGACCAGCATCCGCTTCGGCGCCGGCCGCGCCGTGGAGCTGCCGGCGCTGTGCCGCGAACTGGGCATGCGCCGCCCGCTGCTGGTCACCGACCCCGGCCTGGCCAGGCTGCCGATGCTGGCCCGGCTGCGGAGCTTGCTGAGCGACGCCGGCCTGGAGACGGCCTTGTTCAGCGATATGCGCCCCAATCCGGTGGGCCGCGACGTCGACGCCGGGGTCGCCGCCTTCCGCGACGGCCGCCACGACGGGGTGGTCGCCGTCGGCGGCGGCAGCGCGCTGGATGTAGGCAAGGCCATCGCTTTGATGTCCGGACAAAAGCGCCCGCTGTGGGACTTCGAGGACGTGGGCGACAACTGGCTGCGCGTCGATCCCGCCGGCGTCGCGCCCACGCTGGCGGTGCCCACCACCGCCGGCACCGGCTCCGAGGTGGGCCGAGCGTCCCTGATCATCGACGAGGCCGCGCATCGCAAGGTCATCATCTTCCATCCGGCCATGCTGCCCAAGCTGGTGCTGGCGGACCCGGAACTGACCGTCGGCCTGCCGCCGGCGCTGACCGCCGCCACCGGCGTCGACGCGCTGGTGCACAATCTGGAAGCCTTCTGCTCCCCGTTCTACCACCCCATCGCCCAGGGCGTGGCGCTGGAAGGCATGCGGCTGGCGCACGACTGGCTGCCGGCGGCCCACGCCGACGGCGGCAATCTGGAAGCCCGCGCCCAGATGCTGTCCTGTTCCATCATGGGCGCCACCGCCTTCCAGAAAGGCCTGGGCGGCGTGCACGCGCTGGCGCATCCCATCGGCGCGGTGTTCGACACCCACCACGGCCTGGCCAACGCCGTGCTGCTGCCCTATGTGCTGGTGCGCAACCGGCCGGCGATAGCCGAACGGCTGAGCGCCGCCGCCCGCTACCTGGGCCTGGCCGACGCCGGCTTCGACGGTTTCCTGGCCTGGGTGCTGCAATTGCGCGCCGGCCTGGGCATTCCGCACACCCTGGCGGAGATCGGCATCGGCGCGGACGCCGCCGCCGACATCGGCCGCATGGCCAAGGCCGACCCCAGCGACGGCGGCAACCCCTTGCCCCTGTCCGCCGACGACTACCGCGCGATCTTCCTCGCCGCGCAGCAAGGCAGGCTGTGATGAGGCGCCCGCTGATCGGCCTGACCACCTACCCGGCCACGCCCGAGCACGGCTACCACACGCCGCTGGAATACGTGGCGGCGGTGGTGCGCGCCGGCGGCGCGCCGGTGCAATTGCCGGCGCTGGGCCCGGAGATGGTGGACGGCTGGCTGGACAAGCTGGACGGCGTGGTGCTGATCGGCGGCGGCGACATCGATCCGGCCCGCTTCGACCGCGACGGCCACCCGACCATTTACAACCTCAGCCCGGAGCGCGACGCCACCGAAATCGCGCTGGCGCGCGCGCTGCTGCAACGCAAGCTGCCGACGCTGGCGATCTGCCGCGGCCTGCAAATCCTCAACACCGTGCTGGGCGGCAGCCTGCACCTGCACCTGCCGGACGTGGTGGGCGAGGCAGTGCCCCATCGCGCGCCGCCGCGCGTGCCGACGCCGCACCCGGTGCGCGTCGCCGCCGATTCCTGCCTGGCGGGCCTGATCGGCACCGAAGTCCTCACCCAGTCCTGGCACCACCAGGCGATAGACCGCCCCGGCCACGGCGTGGTGCCGGTGGCCTGGGCGCCGGACGGCGTGATCGAGGCGATAGAAATCGCCGACTTTCCCCAGTTGATCGCGGTGCAATGGCACCCCGAGCTCTCCGCCGAGCGCGACAGCGGCCAGCAAAGGCTGTTCGACGCGCTGGTCACCATGAGCGGAACGCCGCCGCCCGGCTGAGCGCCGCCGCGCCTCGCTTCTGAAATAGACACGAAGCCCGGATCACCGGGCCAGGGCCCGGCCGGCCTCCGCCGCCGTTCGGGCGCCGGCGCGTACGCGCGCCTAGGCGGAAAACCACAGACATGCACAATGAGAGAGGAACATCATGGAACCAGTTCGGCATGAGTCCGCGCCCGTCGGCGAGGACGAGAAACTGTTGCACAGCATGGGTTACGCTCAGGAGTTGTCCCGACGCATGAGCGGCTTTTCCAACTTCGCCATCTCCTTTTCCATCATCTGCGTGCTGGCCGGCGGCATCACCGCCTTCCCGGCCGGACTCAGCGCCGGCGGCGGCGCGGCCATCGGCATAGGCTGGCCGGTGGGCGCGCTGTTCGCCGCCATCGTCGCCGTGGCCATGGCCCAGATCGCCTCCGCCTACCCCACCGCCGGCGGGCTTTACCACTGGGCGTCCATTCTGGGCGGCAAGGGCCTGGGCTGGACCACCGCCTGGATCAATCTGCTGGGACTGATCTTCGTCACCGCCGCGGTCAATTTCGGCGTTTACGACCCCTTCTTCAAAACCCTGGTCGCACCGCTGCTGGGCCTGAATCCGGAACAGCTGGGCTGGGGCCATCAGACCTTGTTCCTCGCCGTGGTGGCGCTGAGCCAGGCCTGGCTCAACCATCTGGGCATCAAGCTCACCACCCGGCTGACCGATCTGTCCGGCTATCTGATCTTCGTCGTCACCCTGGCCCTGGTGGTGTCGCTGCTGATCTACGCGCCTGGACCGCTGGACTTCTCCCGCCTGTGGACCTTCCACAATTACAGCGGCGCCGACGGCGGCACCTGGCCGCGGATGGACAATACGGTGATGGTGTTCCTGGCCGGCCTGCTGCTCACCGTCTATACCCTGACCGGCTACGACGCCTCCGCCCACACCTCGGAGGAGACCCGCGAAGCGGCGCGCAATGTGCCCAAGGGCATCTTGCGCTCGGTGCTGTGGTCCGGCGTGTTCGGCTATCTGATGATCTGCGCCTTCGTGCTGGTGCTGCCGGACCTGGGCGCCGGGGTCAAGGCCGGCATGGGCTTTTTCGATCTGCTGCTGAGCGCGCTGCCGCCGGCCTTGAAGGCGGCGCTGGGCATAGGCATCTTTCTGGTCAACTATCTGTGCGGCCTGGCCTGCCTGACCTCCACCTCGCGCATGATGTACGCCTTCGCCCGCGACGGCGGCCTGCCGGCCTCGCGCTGGCTGCGCCAGGTGCATCCGCAACACCGCACTCCGGGCCCGGCGATCTGGGTCAGCGCCGCGCTCGCCATCGCCGCCACCTTGTACGGCGACGCCTTCCTGGTGCTGTCCACCGGCGCCGCGGTGTTCCTGTACATTTCCTACATCCTGCCGTCCGCCGCCGGCCTGTTCGCCGAGGGCCGCAGCTGGACCCACAAGGGGCCGTTCGATCTGGGCCGGGCGTCCAAGCCCATCGCCGCGCTGGCCACCCTGGGCGGCGCGGTGCTGGTCTTCGTCGGCATCCAGCCGCCGAATGAGAAGGTCTTGTACCTGACCGTCGCGCTGCTGCTGGTGCTGGCCTTGTTCTGGTTCGCGCTGGGCGTGCGCAAGCAATTCAAGGGACCGCCCACCGGCCAGCGCATCCAGGGCCATCAAGCGCATATCCGCGAAATCGAAAGCGCGCTGGACGAGGCAGGCTGAACGCGCAGTCCAAGGGAGACCGGCGCGGCCGGACAAAGCGCTTGTCTCCCGGCGGCAAATGCGGAATCATCCGGACACGAACCACCGCCAGAGAAGCCCATGCTCGTCACCCCGGAACAATTGCTCGCCTTCACCGCCGCCGCGATGCTGATCACCCTGTCGCCCGGCCCGGACAATCTGATGGTGCTGAGCCAGGGCATCGCCCGCGGCCGCCGCCAGGGCATGGCCTTCGGCCTGGGCTGCGCCTTGGGCTGCCTGAACCACACGGTGCTGGCCGCGCTCGGCGTCAGCGCGCTGATCGCCGCCTCCCCGCTGGCCTTCACGCTGCTGAAGTTCGCCGGCGGCGGCTATCTGATCTATCTGGGCTGGCAGGCGCTGCGCAGCCCCGGCGCCAGCTTCCAGGCCGGCGCCGCCGGGCGGGACGCCGCGCCGCTGGCCGCCACCTTCCGCAAAGGCCTGATCGCCAATGCGATCAACCCCAAGGTGGTGCTGTTCTTCCTCGCCTTCCTGCCGCAATTCGTCAACCCGGCCCAGGGTCCGGCCGGGCTGCAGATCGCCGTGCTCGGCCTGATCTTCACGCTGCAAGGCGCGCTGATCTTCGGCTGCCTCGGCTATTTCTCCGGCACCATCGGCCAATGGCTGTCCAAGAGCCGCCGCGCCAGCCAGTGGCTGGACCGCATCGCCGGCAGCGTGTTCATCGCGCTGGGCTTGAAGCTGATACTGGACCGCGGTCACTAGCGGCTAGCGCGTTTTCCAGGGGCCATAAAAAAGCCGGCAAGCAAGCTTGCCGGCCGTTCGCTGTCTCGCGAGCCTTCATTTCTGGATCAGGAACTCCACCAGCACATTCTTGAACAGGAAACCGGACACGCCGAAACCCAGCACCAGGAACAAGATGAACATGCCCATCTTGCCGGCCTGAGCCTTCTTGCCCAGGTCCCAGATGATGAAGCCCATGAAAATGATCAGGCCGCCCAGGCACACGATCATGGAAATATTGGTGAATTGTTCTTCCGACACTTGTTATCCTTTGCGTCCACAGCAGATCACGGACCGGCGGGGTCTTAGCGATGCGCCCCGCCTGGCCGTAATAAGATACTCGCCATCGCCCTCCGGCTCAATGCCCGCGCGCGCCTATCGGCGCCAGCGCAACCTCTGCAACACCAGGGCGACGCCCAGCGCGGCCAACAGCATGCCGCCCACCGCCAGCAGGCTCAATTGCTCGTCGAACAGCCACCAGGCCTGCACCGCGGCCAGGCCCGGCGTCAGATAGAAATAGCTGGCCACCTTGCTGACATCGCCGTCTTTCAGCATGCGCATCAGCAGCAGGATGGCGAGCACCGACAGCGCCAGCACGCTCCAGCCCAGGGCCAGCGCCAGTTGCGCGTTCCAGTGGATGGCCTCGCCGCGCTCCAGCCCCAGCGCCAGCGCGCCGGTAATCAGAAAGGCCGCCAGGTATTGATGGAAGGCGCCGGTCAGCGGATGCACGCCCTGGCCGAAGCGTTTCTGGTACAAGGTGCCGGCGGTGATCGCGCACAAGGCCAGCGCGGTCAGCCACAGGCCGGGATTGGCGCCTAACTGCAAGCCCTTGCCGCCCAGCACCACCAGCAGCGCGCCGCCAAAACCTATCGCCAGGCCCAGCCATTGCATGCGGCTCAGCCGCTGCTCGCCCATCAGCCAGCTCAGTATCGCAGTCAGTATCGGCTGCAGGCCGACGATCAGCGCGGTGATGCCGGCCGGCACCGCCAGCTTGATGCCGGCGAAGCTGGCGCCCAGATAAAGGCCGTGCAGCATCGCGCCGCAAGCCCATTGGTGCTTGGCCGCCGCCAGGCCCGGCCAGGCGGGCCGGAAGCAGGCGATCAGCGCGCCGAAGCACAGCAGGGTCAGACCCATCCGTATCGCCAAAAAGGTGAACGGGCCGATGAAAGGCAGGCCCAGCTTGGCGCCGATGAAGCCGGTGCTCCACAGCAGCACGAAGGCCCAGGGGATCCAGGCATTGGATCGATGATTGGTTTCCATATTTTGCGTCATTAAAAAAAGCCCCCTGCGGGGGCTTTTGGGGTCCAACGCGGCGCGTTAGCCGCGTTTCTGTTTGGCGTTGCCGGCAATCCGCATCCGCAACGCGTTCAGGCGGATGAAACCGGCCGCGTCGGCGTGATTGTAGGCGCCGCCGTCTTCATCGAAGGTGGCGATGGCGGGGTCGAACAGCGAGTCGGTCTTGGATTCGCGGCCCACCACGATCACATTGCCCTTGTACAGTTTCAGCCGCACCCAACCGTTGACCGTGGCCTGGGAGGCGTCGATCATGCCTTGCAGCATCAGACGCTCCGGGCTCCACCAGTAGCCGGTGTAGACCAGCTTGGCGTACTTGGGCATCAGTTCGTCCTTCAGGTGGGCCACTTCGCGATCCAGGGTGATGGATTCGATCGCGCGGTGCGCCTTCAACATGATGGAGCCGCCCGGGGTTTCGTAGCAGCCGCGGGACTTCATGCCCACATAGCGGTTTTCCACGATGTCCAGCCGGCCGATGCCGTGCTTGCCGCCCAGGCGGTTCAGCTCGGTCAGCACCTGGGCCGGGCTCATCGCCACGCCGTTGATCGCGGTGATGTCGCCCTTCTCATAGCTCAGCTCGAGGTATTCGGCCTGATCCGGCGCGTTCTCCGGGCTCACCGTCCACAACCACATATCCTCTTCCGGCTCCGCCGCCGGGTCTTCCAGCACCGTGCCTTCATAGGAGATGTGCAGCAGGTTGGCGTCCATCGAATACGGGCTGCCGCCGTTCTTCTTCTTGCTGATGTCGATGCCGTGGGTTTCCGCGTAGTTCAGCAGTTTTTCCCGCGACAGCAGATCCCATTCCCTCCACGGCGCGATCACCTTGACGTCCGGCTTCAGCGCGTAATAGCCCAGCTCGAAGCGCACCTGATCGTTGCCCTTGCCAGTGGCGCCGTGAGACACCGCGTCGGCGCCCACCTGATTGGCGATCTCGATCTGGCGCTTGGCGATCAACGGCCGCGCGATCGAGGTGCCCAGCAGGTACTCGCCTTCATAAACGGCGTTGGCGCGGAACATCGGAAACACGAAGTCGCGGACAAATTCCTCGCGCAGATCGTCAATGAAGATGTTTTCCGGCTTGATGCCCAGCGACACCGCCTTCTTGCGCGCCGGTTCCACTTCTTCGCCCTGGCCGATGTCGGCGGTGAAGGTCACCACCTCGCATTGATAGGTATCCTGCAGCCACTTGAGAATTACCGAAGTATCCAGACCGCCGGAATAAGCCAGTACCACTTTCTTGATGTCAGACATTTTGTATTCTTTCAAATCCATTGATTGCCGGATCCGGCCCGCGCCTGGCGCGGCCTTGCCGAATCGCGTAAACGGCGGGCTCGCCCGCGTCGTCAGTTCAGTCGTAGCGCTGGCCCAGCAGCAGGAACTCGATCAGCGCCTTCTGCACGTGCATGCGGTTTTCCGCCTCGTCCCAGACCACGCTCTGCGGCCCGTCTATCACCGCGGCGGCCACTTCCTCGCCCCGGTGCGCCGGCAAACAGTGCATGAACAAGGCGTCCGGCTTGGCCAGCTTCATCAGCTCCGGCGTCACTTGGTAGTCGCGGAAAGCTTCCAGCCGCGCTTCCTTCTCCGCCTCGAAACCCATGCTGGTGAACACATCGGTGGTCACCAGGTCCGCGCCGGTCGCCGCATGGCTGGCGCTGTGGCTGGGTTCGAAGTGCTCGGGGCCGTAATGCTGGCCGTCCAAGGCCTTGAGCTCGAAGCCCACCGGCGTCGCCACCTTGAGCTTGAAGCCCAGGATGCGAGCCGCCTGCAGCCAGGTGCGGCAGACATTGTTGCCGTCGCCTATCCAGGCCACGGTCTTGCCCTTGATCGAGCCGCGCTGCTCGATATAGGTGAAGATGTCCGCCAGAATCTGGCACGGGTGGTATTCGTTGGTCAGGCCATTGATCACCGGCACCTTGGAATGCGCGGCCAGCCGCTGCACCAGCGCCTGCTCATAGGTGCGGATCATGATGATGTCGCTCATCCGGGACAGCACGCGGGCGGTGTCCTCGATGGGCTCGCCGCGGCCCATCTGCGAGCTTTGCGAGTCCAGGAACATCGCGTGGCCGCCCAGTTGCGCCATGCCCGCTTCGAAAGAAACGCGGGTGCGGGTGGAGTTCTTCTCGAACACCATGGACATCACCTTGCCGACGAGCGGCTGGTACAGCTGGCCGTCGCTACGTCGTCGTTTCAGGACCTTGCTGCGCTCGAAGAGATGGCGGTATTCCTCGTGGGTCAGGTCGCTGAATTGCAAGTAATGCCTAGGGGACGTCATGGTGCTCCATTTCAAAAAAAAAGCCACCGCGCGTTCGACACCGTTTCAGTGTCCTTCATGCGCGATGGCACATTACTACACGCTGGTCTCAAGTCATTCACAGGCGTCGCAAGCATGCCTACGCAAAGCGCATGATTTACATAATTGCGACAAGACTTATATTTATCGGAAATCAGCCTGTCTGACAAGCATTCATTTGAACAAGGCGCGTCCAGGCAGTTGCGCCAGCTCCCCTTCTTTGAGCACTCGCAGCAAAAACTCGCCGCCATCCTCGGCCAAGCCGTGCATTTCTATGGATTTCTGGGTTTTTTGCAGCCGCGCCAAATACGCGAGAATGGTGTCGTCTATCACCTGGCCGGGCACCAGCACCGGAATGCCGGGCGGATACGGCACGATCTGGTCGCAGCAGACCCGTCCGACCAGGGCTGCGTTGGGGCGGCCGTCGTCGTCCAGCAGCGGCAAGCGCTCGCCGGCCTCGTAAAAAGCGTCGCGCGGCAAGCTGGCCAGACGGGAGAAACGCGGAATCTCCGGCATCCTTCCCAGCGGTCGCGGCGGACGCTTTTCCTTGGCCAACCTCAGCATGGCGTCATAAAGCCGCGACACCTTGCTGCGGGTGGTGCCCAGGGTCAGCAGCAGGGTGATGGTGCTGAACGTGGATTTCTCCACCTGGATGTTGTAGCGCTCGAACAGCGCCTGCTGCAATTCGTCCGCGGTGAAGCCGGACTGGGTGATGTCCACGGTCAGCTTGGTCGGGTCCAGCTGGATGCCGTCCTCCCTCACCTCCTCCGGCAATAGGTCCGACAGTTCCAGCACCCGGAAAGCGCCGGTGGAGTTGATCTTGTCGCGCAACTCCTGCGCCAGCTTCAGCGTGCGGTCCAGCAGCCGGTAGCCCTCCATCACCGCCTGTTTGCGCGCCACGTCCAGGCTGGCGATCAGGTTGTACTGCGGGCTGGTCGACGCGTGCATATTGAAGTTCTCGCGGAACAGATGCGCGTCGAAGCCGGGGTCGTTGACGTGGATCATGCTGGCCTGGGAGAACGCCGACAGCACCTTGTGCGTGCTCTGGGTCACGTAGTCAGCGCCGGACTCCAGCGCCGTCGGCCGGAACGCCGGGTGGAAACGGGCGAAGCCGTACCAGGCCTCGTCGACGATGACCTTGATGCCCTGCTCGTGCGCGGCCTCGATGATGGGCTTCAGATCGTAACGCAGCCCGTCGTAGGTGCAGGAGGTCAGGATCAGCACCCGCGCGTCGGGGTTGGCGTCGATCGCGGCGAAGATGGTTTCCTTGGGCACCGGTCCGAAAATGCCGAACTGCTTGTTGATCGAGGAATCCAGATACACCGGCAGCGCGCCGGACAGAATCACGCCGTGATGCACCGATTTGTGACAATTGCGGTCCAGCAGCAGCTTGTCGCCGGGCGCCAGCAAGGTCTGGAAGATCACCTTGTTGGAGGTGGAGGTGCCGTTGGTGGCGAAGTAGGTGCGCTTGGCGCCGAAGGCCTTGGCCGCCAGCATCTGCGCCTCCTCTATCACCCCGGTGGGGTGCAGCAGCGAATCCAGCATCGGCACCGACACCGACAGGTCGGCGCGCAGCATGCTCTCGCCGACGAAGTCGTGAAAATCGCCGACCCAGGGACTGCCTTTCAAGGAATCGCCGCCGGAATGGCCCGGCGTATGCCAGGAATCCTTGGCCATGCGCACGTACTGCTTGAGCTTGTCGTAGAACGGCGTCGCGGACTTTTCCGCCAGCTCCGCCGACAAAATGCGGAACCAGCCGTGGAAATCCAGCTCGTCGCGGTAGAAATAGCCGTCCACCGCGTGGCTGGCCAGGTCTTCCACCAGCGCGCGCTCGTCGTCGTCGAACAATAAGACATACAGCGAAATTTCCGGACGGAAGGCGCTGATGCGGTTGGCCAGCTGCGCCGCCGCCTGACTGACGCCCTTCTCCTGCAACTGCTTGTCCACCAGCACCACCTGGACGTCGCCGTCTCGGGCGATCTGATCCAGCGCGTCCTGACTGCGCGCGACGCCGACGAAAGTCAGGCCGTAGGGGTTTTCCAGCCGGACCGCGGCGGCGCCCAGTCCGGCCAGCACATCGGCCTGCCATTTGGCGTCGTCGCTGACCACCAGCACTCGGCTAACGGGTGTCATGATCGGGTTTCTCCTGTTGATATTGCTTTGCGCTGTTATTGATGGATTTGTCTGCCTAAGTCGCTCGCGCAATTTCGCTTGTTTTTATATTTGCCTATCCTATCCACATCCGCGCATCGCCGTCATTTTGCAGTCGCACATCAGGATTTCCCCATATTCGACGCCCGGCTTGGCGCGGCCAGACAAGGCCGCCCCCTTGCGGTACAATCGCCGCCATGCTGACCCCTGCTGAAAAAGACGCGATTCGCGACCATTACCGGACCATAGCCGACAACTTGCCGGGCTTCCGCCCGCGCGCCGCGCAACGCCGCATGCTGGCGGAGATCGCCAACGCGCTGTCGCGCAGCAAGGACAAGGAAGGCGACGACTGGCCGGAGCGCGCCGGCGAAAGCATCGCCGTGATCGAAGGCCCCACCGGGGTCGGCAAAAGCCTGGCCTACCTGCTGGCCGGCGGCGTGATGGCCAAATCCCGCGCCAAGAAACTGGTGGTCACCAGCGCCACCGTCGCCCTGCAAGAGCAACTGGTCAACCGCGACCTGCCCTTCGTCGTCGAAAACAGCGGCCTGCCGCTGACCTTCGCCCTGGCCAAGGGCCGCGGCCGCTATCTGTGTCCGCAGCGCATTTACGCGCTGACCGCCGAGAACGCCCAAGGCCAGTTGCTGGACCTGGACCCGACGCTGGCGCTATGGGACCGCAAGCCGGAAGCCGGCGAAATCGAAACCCTGCGCCAGCTGGCCGACGCCTTCTATTACCGCCGCTGGAACGGCGACCGCGACGCCTGGGAAAGCGTGATAGAGGACGGACTGTGGTCGCGCGTCACCAACGACCGCCACGGCTGTTTGAAAGCCGCCTGTCCCAACCGGCCGGAATGCCCGTTCTATCTGGCGCGCGACGTGCTGGAAAACGTGGACGTGGTGGTGGCCAACCACGACCTGATGCTGGCCGACGTGTCCATGGGCGGCGGCGTCATCCTGCCGGCGCCGGAAGAAAGTTACTACTGTATCGACGAGGCGCACCACCTGGCCAAAAAGGCGGTTAACCAGTTTTCCGCCGAACATTCGCTGGCTCAGGCCATGTCCTGGCTGGACAAAGTGGCCGCCGCCGCCATCCGCGTGGAGGCGCTGACCGACAAGGTGGACATCGTCAGCCAGGCGATAGAAGCCGCCAGCGCCTGCTCCGAAACGCTGACCGAGTGGCTGTGGCTGCTGGAAGGCGAAGACGCGCTGGCCGCCTCCAGCGACAATCTGGAGCCCACCTGGCTGATAGAGGACGGCGTGCTGCCGGAACGCTTCCAGGGCCCCACCGCCAATATGGCCACCTCGGCCCGCTCGCTGTTCAAACAGCTGAGCCTGCTGACCGACGCGCTGGGCGAGGCGCGCAAGGATAAGGGCGGCGAAGCGGCGCAAGTCGACAAGACCGCCTCCGATCTGGGCTTTCTGACCGCGCGCGCCGAGCAACTGCTGGCGGTGTGGGAGTTGTTTGAAAAAGAAACCGAGCCCGCCAGCCCGCCCATCGCCAAATGGATCACCCGCCGCGCCGAGGGCAAGGGCGATTACCTGTTCTCCGCCTCGCCGGTCAGCGCCGCCGCCAGCCTGGCCGCCACGCTGTGGCGCCGCGCCGCCGGCGCCATCCTGACCTCGGCCACGCTGCGCTCGCTGGGCGAATTCGACCTGCTGCTGTCGCAGACCGGCCTGAAGTGGATGCCGGAAGTCAGCTGCGTGGCGCTGGATTCCCCTTTCAATTTCGACGAGCAGGGCGAGCTGTATCTGCCGCCGATGCTGGCCAGCCCCAAGGACGCCGGCGGCCATACCCGCGAAATCGTGGAATGGCTGCCCAAGCTGATCGATGTGCAAGAACCGGTCGGCACCCTGGTGCTGTTCTCCTCCCGCAAACAAATGCAGGAGGTCGCCGCCGGCCTGCCGGCCGCGCTGCGCGAGCGGCTGCTGATTCAGGGCGAAATCCCCAAGAGCCTGCTGATAGAACAGCACCATCAGCGGCTGAAACAGAGCGAACCCAGCGTGATCTTCGGCCTGGATTCCTTCTCCGAAGGCCTGGACCTGCCTGGCGAAAGCTGCGTGCACGTGATTATTGCCAAACTGCCGTTCGCAATGCCGGACGATCCAGTGGGCAAAACCCTGTCGCGCTGGATAGAGAAACGCGGCGGCAATCCCTTCATCGAGATCACGGTGCCGGAAGCTTCGATCAAGCTGGTGCAGGCCGTGGGCCGGCTGATCCGCACCGAACGCGACTACGGCCGCGTCACCATTCTGGACAACCGCTTGCAAAAACAAAGCTACGGCAAGCGGCTGCTCGCCTCGCTGCCGCCATTCAAGCGCATCTGATTTTCGGGTAAAATGCTAAATATTCAGCAACAAACAAAACGCCTGAACATAAAACGCCAAGCGCAAATCGCTTAGCAGACGATAAAAAACAGGCTAAACCAAAAGCAAACACTCCGGTCCACCGCCATGATCTGCAATCCATACGAAATAGTCATCCAGGGCATCACTTCCGAGGGGCGCACCTTCCGCCCCAGCGACTGGGCCGAACGCCTGGCCGGCATCCTAGCCTCCTTCGACGATCAGAAACTGCACTACCACGCCCATGTCCGCCCGATGATGCTGGACGGCGTGCGCTGCGTGGCGGTGGACAAGAAACTGGAGAAAATCAGCCCGCAGGTGTTTTGCTTTCTGATGGACTTCGCCAAGGACAACGATCTGCGCATCGTCGATTGCCGCACCCTGCTGGACGAGGTCTACCCCAATCAATTCTTGGCGTAATTGCAACACTACCCCTGTCCGAATTGTCTTGATGCAACAACATTGCAACACCCACGTCATATTTTGTGGCTAAACTAAGACATGTGTTGTGGCGATACCGCACTTATCTACTATAGATATTGCAGGTCCGCCAGCTTCGGCACCTGACTTTAGTAAAGCAAAAACTGACTTGGAGCATTCAAGATGCAAAAGAAAAATCTGGCAGCCCTGCTTGCCGCAATGTTCGCCTTGCCCGTTGTCGCCCACGCTGACGTAACCATCTACGGTTTCCTCAGCGGCGGCATCGAATCGAGCAAAGCCACCGGTTCCGGCGGCAGCGAATACAGCAGCCGCACCCGCATCGTCGACCACAACTCCCGCATCGGCTTCAAGGGCTTTGAAGACATCGGCGGCGGCACCAAGGCGATCTGGCAGGTGGAAAACAGCCTGCGCAACTTCGAACAAGGCGGCACCAACGACAAAGGTCAGAGCGCGACCTTCGCCACCCGCAACACCTTCATCGGCCTCGACAACGGCGATTTCGGCCGCGTGCTGCTGGGCCAACACGACTCCGCCTACAAGATGTTCACCGGCAGCAGCAACAGCGCGCTGGGCACCGACCTGATGGTCAACACCACCGCCGACAACTTCGGCAGCAGCTCGGTCAACAGCCGCGGCGAAGCGCGTATGGCCAACTCCGTACACTACTTCTCCCCGAGCTGGGCCGGCTTCAAGCTGGGCGCGTCCTGGGGCGTGGACGAGAGCCGCGTATCCGGCAACGACTCCAAACGCATCTCCCTGGGCCTGGGCTACACCTGGCAAGGCCTGAACCTGGCCGCCGCCTGGGATCGCCAGTACGATACGGCCGTTATCGCCAACAGCAACTCGTACAACAACTCCAGCCCGGCGGTACTGTCGCTGAACTCCGGCAAGAACGTCACCTTCTACGGCCTGGCCGCCAGCTATAAGTTCGACACCGGCACCTTCGTCGGCGGCAACTACGAGTGGGGCACCTACGACCAGGTAGGCGGCGGCCAAGTTAAGCAAGACGACTGGCTGATCGCTCTGGGTCAGGACTTCGGCGCGGCTTCGGTCAAGCTGTCCTACGGCCAGCTGGGCACGCTGAAGAACACCTCCGCCGGCGTTAACGGCGACGACTTCAAGGCCAAGCAATGGACTCTGGGCGGCACTTACAACCTGTCCAAAACCACTCAAGTGCTGGCTTACTACACCAAGATCAGCAACAACGCCAAGGCCAAGGCCAACTTCGCCAACAACCCGGTATACGATAGCAATCTGGGTGCCAGCAACGCTTCGTTGACCGCCGGCAACGACCCGCAAGCCTTCGGCGTAGGCTTCAAGATCGCCTTCTGATCCTGAACGACTGCCGTTCCAATCACGCCGCCGGCCCTGCCGGCGGCGTTTTTCATTTGCTCAGGCTGGCGCGCAAGGCCTCGATCGCGTAACGCACTTTGGCCGGCTGAATGTCGCGGCGCGGCGTCACCGCGTAAATCGCCAGCGGCGGCAAGCTCCACTCCGGCAATACTCGCAATAAGCGGCCGTCGGCCAGTTCCTGACGAATCTCCGGCTCCGGCTGCACCGCCACCCCCATGCCGGCCAGCACGAACTGGCGCGCGGCGACGATATTGTTGCTGACCAGGCGCGCGTCCGGTTCGGCGGTGAAGCGGCTGCCGTCAGCGTGCTCGAAGGCCAGCCAACCCAGCTTGCGGTCAGACAAAGCCACCCACTGCAGCGCGGACAATTGCTCCGGCCGCGTAATCGCCGGCTGACGCGCGAGATAAGCCGGCGACGCGCACAGCACATTGGGCCAGTCCGCGAGGTGGCGCGCCACCAGGCTGGAGTCCTTCAGCACGCCGGCGCGCAAAGCCAGATCGATGCGGTTGTCCACCAGATCTATCATTTCATCATGGAAGAACAAACGCAGCTTCAGGCCCGAGTGCGCGCTCAGCAGCGGCGTCAGCGCCTCGCTCAACAAGGCGCCGGCAAAACCGGTGGGCGCGGCGATGCGCAGCTCGCCCACCGGCGCGTCGCGCAGCTCCAGCAAGCGCTGCTCGGCCAGCTGCGCCGCGGCCAGCATATCGGCGCAGCCCTGATAGAACAGGCTGCCGGCCTCGGTCAGCGTCAGCTTGCGGGTAGTCCGGTGCAACAGGCTGACGCCGTGCTGCTGCTCCAGCTTGCTGATGTGCTGGCTGACCGCCGACGGCGTCATGCCCAGTTCGCGCGCCGCGCCGTTCATCGAGCCCTTGTCCACCACCATGGCGAAGACCGCCATCCGTCTCAACGCATCCATTATTAAGTCCATCTAAACTATCAATCTTATTTTTGCCGGATTATCGCTCTATAATCAAGCTGCTATTCTGAACGCCATCAAACTTCATCACGTTTATCGCGAAAAGGAATCCCCATGAAAATCGCTCTGATCGGCGCCAGCGGCTTTGTCGGCTCGGCCGTCTTGCAAGAACTGCTGGCCCGCAAACATCAAGTCAGCGCCATCGTCACCACTCTGTCCAAGCTGCCGCAACACCCGCAGCTGAGCGGCGTGGCCGCCGACGCCTACCAGGCCGGCCAGATCGCCGCCGCCGTGGCCGGCCACGACGCCGTGGTCAGCGCTTTCAACCCCGGCTGGGACAAGGCCGACATCCAGGCGCTGGCCGTCAAGGGCCACGATGCCATCGTCGCCGGCGTCAAGCAGGCCGGCGTCAAGCGCTTCCTGGAAGTGGGCGGCGCCGGCAGCCTGGAAGTGGCCCCCGGTGTGCAACTGGTCGACACGCCTGAATTCCCGGCGGAATGGAAAGAAGGCGCGCTGGGCGTGCGCGAAGCGCTGCGCCGCCTGCGCGAGGAAAGCACGCTGGACTGGACCTTCGTCTCGCCGCCAGCCTTCCTCCACCCGGGCGAGCGCAGCGGCAAATACCGCCTGGGTGGCGATCAGCTGCTGTTCAACGGCGACAAGCCGGCCGATATCAGCGTGGAAGACCTGGCCGTGGCCATCGTCGACGAACTGGAAAAACCGCAACATCTGCGCCGCCGCTTCACCGCCGCCGCAGTCTAAGAGCGTGTTTACGATCTCGCGAGCTAGGGCGAGACAAGGCGAAAGCGGCTGAGAACGCGGAATGTACGCGTGGTGCATGAGCATTTCGAAAGGGTACTCACCGTGTCACGTCTCACGACGCGCAGCAGATCGTAAACAGGTTCTAAGCTCCAAGCCCGGCTCGCCCGGGCTTTTTCACGCCCCATTCCCCTCTCCGGCCTGCCCCAAGGGCCTTCCGCCCGCCCGGTTCATGCCGTCCGAATGCGAAGCGGTTTCAACTCGTCGAATCCCCGACGCAACTTAGTCCTGACTCTATAATTCTAAATTGACAGCCGTCGCCGGCTTGTCTAGATTGCCCGGCTGCCGCAAGATGGCGAGGCGCAGGCCGGCCCTCGCGCCAAAGCCGTGCGAAACCATGACAACGACAATAATAAGGACGGCCCAGGCCGTCCGGACAACAACCCGCTTAGCGGGACACAGCCCTTAAAGAGAAGCATTATGGCCATCAGTGTTTTTGATTTGTTCAAGATAGGCATCGGCCCGTCCAGCTCCCACACGGTTGGACCGATGCGCGCCGCGCGCCAATTCATCGCCCGGCTGGAAAAAGACGAGTTGCTGGCTCAGACCGCCAGCGTGCGCGCCGAAATGTTCGGCTCGCTGGGCGCCACCGGCAAGGGCCACGGCACCGACGTCGCGGTCTTGCTGGGCCTGCAGGGCGAACAGCCCGACCTGGTGGACACCGACGCGGTGGACGGCATGCTGGCCGCCATCCGCGCCGACAAGTCCGTCGCCCTGCTGGGCAAGCAGACCGTGCCCTTCGTCGAAGGCGAACACCTGATTCTGCACAAGAAAAAAACCCTGCCCTACCACCCCAACGGCATGATTTTCGAAGCCTTCGACGCCGCCGGCGCCAGCCTGTCCAAGCGCGCTTATTACTCGGTGGGCGGCGGCTTCGTGGTCGACGAGGCCGCCATCGACGCCGGCTTCGTGCCGCCGGGCGTCACCGAGCTCAAGCACCCGTTCAAGAGCGCGGCGGAATTGCTGGCGCTGTGTCAGCGCCACGGCAAATCCATCAGCCAGATCATGCTGGAGAACGAGCTGGCCTGGCGCAGCGAGGAACAAGTGCGCGCCGAGCTGCTGAAGATCTGGCAAGTGATGCAGGACTGCGTCAAGCGCGGCTGCGAGCGCGAAGGCATCCTGCCCGGCGGCATGAAGGTGAAGCGCCGCGCCGCCGACATGCACCGCAAGCTGCTGGCCTCGCCCGAGGCGGCGCTGCGCGACCCGCTGACGGTGATGGACTGGGTCAATCTGTACGCGCTGGCGGTGAACGAGGAAAACGCCGGCGGCGGCCGCGTGGTCACCGCGCCCACCAACGGCGCGGCCGGCATCATCCCAGCGGTGATGCACTATTACGCCCGCTTCGTGCCCGGCGCCAGCGACGACGGCATTGTGCGCTTCCTGCTCACCGCCGGCGCCATCGGCGTGCTGTTCAAGCTCAACGCCTCCATCTCCGGCGCCGAAGTGGGCTGCCAGGGCGAAGTGGGCTCGGCCTGCTCGATGGCCGCGGGCGCCTTGGCCGAAGTGCTGGGCGGCACCCCGGAACAGGTGGAAAACGCCGCCGAGATCGGCATGGAGCACAATCTGGGCCTGACCTGCGATCCGGTGGGCGGTCTGGTGCAAGTGCCCTGCATCGAACGCAACGCCATGGCCTCGGTCAAGGCCATCAACGCGGCGCGCATGGCGCTGCGCGGCGACGGCCAGCACTTCGTGTCGCTGGACCGGGTGATCAAGACCATGCGCGACACCGGCATGGACATGAGCACCAAGTACAAGGAAACCGCGCGCGGCGGCCTGGCCATCAATGTCATCGAAGTGCCGGTGAATATTGTTGAGTGCTGAGCCGCAGGCCTGTTAGCATCAAAGCCGATGGCGCTTGCGCCGTCGGCTTTTTTTACGACCTCATCCCGCGAAATCCGAACCAGCCATGCATCACATCGCCACCGCCAGACTGCAACTGCGTCCGCTGCACGCCAGCGACGCCCCCTTCATGCTCAAGCTGCTGAACGAGCCGGCCTTCATCGCCAATATCGGCGACAAGGACGCCCACGATCTGCTCGGCGCGCTGCGCTATATCGAGGAAGGCCCACAGGCCAGCTATCGCAAGCACGGCCACGGCCTCTTGCTGGTGGAACGGCTGGACGACGGCGCCCCGGTCGGCATCTGCGGCCTGGTCAAGCGTGACGGCCTGGACTACCCGGACATCGGCTACGCCTTCCTGGAGCAATACTGGGGCTGCGGCTACGCCAGCGAAGCCGCGCTGGCCGCCATAGAACACGGCCGCGAGCAACTGGGCCACGCGGTGGTGGTGGGCATCACCGCGCCGCACAACCTGGCGTCCATCCGCGTGCTGGAGAAAATCGGCCTGCTTTATCAGGGCCGTATCGAACTGCCCGGCATCGACGGCGACAGCTGTTACTTCGTGCCGCCGGCCCTGTTGAAAGATCAGCCCGCCTGAGCAGGCGCCGCCGGCCGCAGCCAGCGCCGGCACAGCAACACGCCCAGCGCGGCGGCGGCCGTCGACATCGCGAACGTCGTCGCCATGCCGCCGTGCGGCCACACCAGCCCGCCGATCAGGCCGCCGGCGCTGCCGCCAACCCCAAACGAGGCGATGATGTACAGACCCTGGGCGCGGCCGTGGTGATGTGGGTCGAACATGCGGTGGATCAAGCCCACCGAGGCGGCGTGGTGCAGGCCGAAAGTCAGCGCGTGCAGCAGCTGCGCGCCTATCGCCACCCAGGCCAGCTCGGCCGCGGCGGCGATCAAGGCGAAACGCAGCGCCGCCGCCAATAGCGACGCCAGCATCAGCGTTTCCAAACGCGCGCGCGCCATGATCTTGGGCATCAACAGGAATACCGCCACCTCGCTGACCACGCCCAGCCCCCACAGCATGCCGATCGCGCCTTGCTCATAACCCGCCTGCTTCAGGCCGATGGAGAAAAAGGTGTAGTAAGGGCCGTGGGCGAAGGCCATCAGGAAGCAGCAGCCGAACAGCGCCATCACCTCCGGCCGCCGCAGCGTGGCTGCTATCGGCGCCGACGGTCCGCTCTTGCGCTCGGCGGCCACTTCCGGCACCCGCCAGGCCGCCACGGCCACCAGGGCCAGCAGCGCGCACAGCGCCCAGGGCAGATTGCCTATGCCGATGCCGTCCAGCAGCAGGCCGCCGCTCATCGCCAGACAGACGAAGCCTATCGAGCCCCAGACCCGTACCCGGCTGTAACGCCCCGGCTGCGCGCGCGTCAGGTGGGCGGTGCTGGCCTCCACCAGCGGCAGCGCCGCCGCCCAGAAGAAGTGGGACACCGCCAGGCTGACGAACACCCACCAGAAGGCTCGGTCCATCCCCACCAGCAGGAAGGCCGCCGCCGACAGCAGCGAAGTCGTCAGGATGATGGCGCGCCGGCGGCCGCGCCGGTCCGCCAGCCAGCCCCAGAAGCCGGGCGCCACGATGCGCGCCAGCGTGGACAAGGCCATCAGCACCGAGATCTGCCAGGCGGAGAAGGACAGCGATTGCAGATAGAGCCCCCAGAACGGACTGAACAGGCCCTGGAAGGCGAAATAACTGAAATAGAACAGGCTGAACGGCAGCAGGGATACGGCGGGTGACACGGAAGACGACATGATCTGAAGCTCGGCCCTTAAACGGGCTCCTGGTTGAAAACGTAAAACGGCGCGCGGCAAGCGCGCGCTCAGAACTGCCCTTTGAACTTGCCGATATCCCGCCGCGCCTTCTTGGTGGGACGGCCGTCTCCATGCGGAAAACTGGCGCGCTCCGCCTTCAATAGCAGCACCTGCTCTTCGCGCGCGCGCTGAGAAGCCTCGTCCTCGCGGTAAAGCAGCCGCGCCTCCTGCGCCGGCCGGCGCTGGGTGCTCAGCGCCAGCACCTCGACGCGGTATTCCAGCTGATGGATGCGCATCACCAGCTGGTCGCCCTCCTTGACCACCCGCGACGCCTTGACCCGGTCGCCGTTGACCTGCACCCGCCCCAGCTCCAGCGCCTCGTGCGCCAGCTGCCGGGTCTTGAAGAAACGGGCGGCCCACAACCATTTGTCGAGACGGACCTTGCCGTCGTCCTCGCCTGAGGCCGCCATCAGAGCACGCTCCATTCGGCGGCGGCCAGGCCCTCCAGCCTCAGGCTGAGCCGGTCGCCGGAACGCACCGCCGCCACGCCCTCCGGCGTGCCGGTATAAATCAGATCGCCGGCCTGCAGGCCATAGGTCCGCGACAGATAGGCGATGATGGCGGCCACCGGAAACAGCATCAGGCCGGTGTCGCCCTGCTGGCGCAGCTCACCGTTGACGCGTAATTCGAAGCGCAGCCGCTGCGGATCGGCCACCCGTTCCGCGGGAACCAAGCGCGACAGGCTGGCGGCGGTGGGGAAACCCTTGGCCTTGGTCCACGGATGGCCCTTGCTCTTGGCCGCCGATTGCACATCGCGCGCCGTCATGTCTAGGCCGATGCCGTAGCCGGCCACATGGCCTAGCGCTTCCGCTTCCGCGATATCGCGGCCATCCTTGCCTATCAGCAGCACCAGTTCGCACTCATGGTGAACGTCGCTGGAATAATCGGGCAGCCGCAGCGGCTCGCCCTCGCCGGCCAGCGCCGACGTCGGTTTCAGGAACACCAGCGGCTCGTCCTCCAACGGGTTGCTCAACTCCGCCGCGTGCGCGGCGTAATTGCGCCCGATGCAGAAGACATTGCCCACCGCGATTTCCTGATCGCCCAAGCGCGCCTTGAATGCCGGCATGACTATCCTTTCCCGTTCTGTTCAACCCCAATCGAATCTCCGCGATTATCCCATAAATTCCACCCCCTCGGCATGCCAGGCCAAAAGGACAGCTAGGCAGATTGTGCACCGCGGCAACAAGATGCGGCTTTCGACGCGCCTTATCGTCCTCCTCCCGGTGAAAATGTCATGCAACCCTGTTACAGTCATGGCGTACCTTGCGACCGCACATTTTGTTACACGGTCCAATGCAGGAAAGCTTCGATAACGCTTCGGCACGTTTCAGGAGACAGCTTTGACCCAAGAAAGTACAAACCCGCTGGATAGTTTCTTCGCCAGCCTATCCGAGGCCAACCAACAATGGATGCAGCAGTTCGTCAACAACCTGCCGCTGCCGCCGCAACCTGGAAATGCTGAACTGCCGCTGGCCAATGCCTGGGGCGCCATGCTCAGCAACGCCGGCCAGCTGTTCGCCTGGCAAAGCAGCTTGTATCAGCAGCAGATGAATCTGTGGTCGCAATTCCTGGGCCAGGCGCCCGCCGCCAATGGCGACGCCTCGGCGAAAAAGGGCGACCGCCGCTTCGCCTCGCCGGAATGGGACGAACACCCGTTCTACCACTTCCTCAAGCAAGGCTATCTGCTCACCAGCAAATGGATGACCGAGCTGGTCGACAACGCCCAGCTGGAGGAGGAAGCCAAGGACAAGCTGGCCTTCGCCACCCGCCAATACCTGGACGCGGTCTCCCCCAGCAACTTCATGCTGACCAACCCGGATGTGATGAAACGGGCGATAGAGACCAAGGGCGAAAGCCTGGTCGACGGCATGAAGAACATGCTGGAAGACTTCCAGAAGGGCCATATCTCGATGTCGGACGAGAGCCAGTTCGAGATCGGCAAGAACATCGTGGTCACTCCCGGCGAAGTGGTGTTCCGCAACGACTTGATCGAACTGATCCAGTACACCCCCACCACCGGCCAGGTCTATGAAAAACCGCTGCTGATCGTGCCGCCCTGCATCAACAAGTACTACTTGATGGACTTGCAGCCGGACAACTCCATGGTCCGTCACTTCGTCGCCCAGGGTTACCGCGTATTCCTGATCAGCTGGCGCTCGGCGGAACCGGAGATGAAGCACTTCACCTGGGAAAGCTATATCGAGAAAGGCGTGATCGCCGCGGCGGAAACCGTGCGCAAGATCAGCAAGCAGGACAGCATGAACGCGCTGGGCTTCTGTGTCGGCGGCGTGATCCTGACCACCACCCAGTGCGTGCTGCAGGCGCGCGGGCTCAAGTACTTCGACTCCACCACCTTCATGACCTCGCTGATAGATCACGCCGAGCCGGGCGAGATCTCCTACTTCATCGACGAGAACCTGGTGGCCAGCCGCGAAGCCAAGATCGCCGCCGGCGGCATCATCAGCGGCAAGGAGATAGGCCGCACCTTCGCCAGCCTGCGCGCCAATGATCTGGTATGGAACTACGTGGTCAACAACTACCTGCTGGGCAAGACGCCGGCGCCGTTCGACCTGCTCTACTGGAACAACGACGCGGTGGACCTGCCGCTGCCGATGCACACCTTCATGCTGCGCCAGTTCTACATGAACAACGCGCTGACCAAGCCGGGTTCCATCACCCTGTGCGGCGTGCCCATCGACGTTTCCAAGATCGACATCCCTGTCTACATCTTCGCCGCGCGCGAAGATCACATCGTGTTGTGGAGCTCCGCCTACTCCGGCATCCACTACCTGACCGGCGCGCCGTCGCGGCGCTTCGTGCTGGGCGCCTCCGGCCATATCGCCGGTTCGATCAATCCGGTGACCAAGGACAAGCGCAACTACTGGGTCAACGACAAGCTGCCCCAGCACGCGGACGCCTGGCTGGAAACCGCGGAAAGCCGCCCCGGCAGCTGGTGGAAGGACTGGGACGCCTGGCTGGCCCCTCAATCCGGCAAGAAAGTCGCCGCGCCCAAGAGCCTGGGCAGCAAAGACTTCCCGCCGCTGCAAGCGGCGCCGGGCAGCTATGTGCTGGCCAAGGCCATGCCCAGCGTGGTGGCCAGCCTGCAATAAGAACCTGTTTACGATCTGCTGCGCGTCGGCGGGATGGATAGACATGGGCGTTGAAAGCCGCTTCGCAACGCTTTAGCGGCCTCTCCGCCCCGCCGCCGGCGCGCTGGCCGACACACCGACCTTCGCGGTCACATTGAAGAGAGAGACGGAGAAAAACATGGAAGTCGTGATTGTCGCAGCAACCCGCACCGCCATCGGCAGTTTCGGCGGCGCGCTGGCCAAGATCCCGGCCCCGGAACTGGGCGCCACCGTCATCAAATCCCTGCTGGCCAAAACCGGCCTGAAACCGGAAGACGTCAGTGAAGTCATTCTCGGCCAGGTGCTGACCGCCGGCAGCGGCCAGAACCCGGCGCGCCAGGCGCTGATCAAGGCCGGCCTGCCGGTCACCACCCCGGCCACCACCCTCAACGTGGTCTGCGGCTCCGGCCTGCGCGCCGTGCACCTGGGCGCCCAGGCCATCGCCAACGGCGACGCCGACATCGTCATCGCCGGCGGCCAGGAAAGCATGTCCCTGTCGCCGCACATCCTGCCCGGCTCGCGCGACGGCTTCCGCATGGGCAACGCCCAGCTGATCGACACCATGGTCAACGACGGCCTGACCGACGCCTACAACGCCTACCACATGGGCATCACCGCTGAAAACGTGGCGGAAAAGTACGGCATCGGCCGCGAAGAGCAGGACGCGCTGGCGCTGGCCTCGCAGCAACGCGCCGCCGCCGCTCAGAAAGCCGGCAAGTTCAAGGACGAAATCACCCCAGTGCTGGTGCCGCAGCGCAAGGGCGATCCGCTGGCCTTCGACAGCGACGAGTTCATCAAGCACGACGCCAGCGCCGAAGGCCTGGCCAAGCTGCGCGCCGCCTTCAAGAAGGAAGGCACCGTCACCGCCGGCAACGCTTCCGGCATCAATGACGGCGCCGCCGCGGTGCTGCTGATGTCGGCCCAGAAGGCGGACCAGCTGGGCCTGAAGCCGCTGGCCGCGATCAAGGGCTATGCGCTGACCGGCTGCGCGCCGGAAATCATGGGCATAGGCCCGGTGGCCGCCACCCGCAAGGCGCTGGACAAGGCCGGCTGGACCGTGGAGGAGCTGGATCTGGTGGAAGCCAACGAAGCCTTCGCCGCCCAGGCGCTGGGCGTGGCGCGCGAACTGGGCTGGGGCCCGGACAAGGTCAACGTCAACGGCGGCGCCATCGCGCTGGGCCACCCGATCGGCGCTTCCGGCTGCCGCGTGCTGGTCACCCTGCTGCATGAAATGCAGCGCCGCGACGCCAAGAAGGGCCTGGCCACGCTGTGCATAGGCGGCGGCATGGGCGTGGCGCTGGCGGTGGAACGGCGCTAAAACCGGTACCCGTCAATCACAAAACCCACCGGCTCCGGCCGGTGGGTTTTGTTTTGGCCGCGCCCTCCGCGGCTAGCCCGAGCGCCCGTTGTCGCCGTGCTGGCGCAGAAAGTCCATGTTCAACTCCAGCGGCGCGCCCAGCCACATGGCGAAGTCGCTGTGGTCCTCGACATCGTCGCCGGTCAGCGGATGCAGCAGCACGCTCAGCCCTTCCCGGTTCAGCATCAGCCACGGCACGATCTGGCCGAACAAGGCCGGCGCGAAGGCGATCTGATACGCGCCCACCGGATGCGGCCCGTAAGCCTGCTCTCGCCAGCGCCCCAATTCCACGGCGAAGCGCTGCGCCACCGCCTCGCGCAGCCGCCGCGCCGCGGCTTGCTGCGCCGCGTCGAAATACACATGGGCGTGATAGCCCGTCGCCTCGATGGCCTCTTGCATCGCCTGTCCCCCGCCCCCGCCGCGTTCGCGGCGGCCGGCCCCGAATAAAGCCGGTAAAGCTATCGTCTCCGCCGAAAAAAATCAACAAGCATATTTTGACGGCGCGCGCCAGCCCTTGATCCGCAAGCAATCCGCGCCAAACAAAAACCTCCTGGCCGCAAAGGCAGGAGGTTTGGGCGATTGGCCGGCCCGCTGGCCGGCGTAGACGGTCGGATGGACCGTGAAGGGAAACAGCGCACGGATCAAAACCAGCGAGGCGCTCAGCACATCAAGGCAGCCGCATCGCCGCGGCGCTCGCCTTAGTGAGGGACAATGATGGGCGCCCCGTCCGGCCCATGCTTCTTCTGATGTTTGGCCGCCCGCTTCTCCTTGGGCGTCATCAACGGCTGTTTTTTGGCTTCCTTGCTGCTGTGTCTTGATTTACTCATGATCAGCTCCTTGGCGTGCATCGGCGGTGCCAATGCCGGCTCCAGTATAGACCTCATCCGGGCTTGCCATGGCGATAAAATACCCATCCGGGCGTCAAGACCAGAGCGGCGGTTCCAATCGCCTTTTAAATGGTTCAATCAATACTTACACCTGAAACAAAGTCGCCGCCAAGGCCGGGATCGCCACGGCGAAACCCTCCGGCCCCAGTTGGCGAAAATGCTGCTGCGTCGCGCTAATAAAATCCTGGATGAAAGCGGGTTTTTCCCGACCATGTTTATCCTGCACGATCAGCGTGGGCGCGGGACTGAAATCGGCGAACGGTCTTCGTATCAACGCCGGTCCGTCCCGAGTGGCGCTGCCGGACGGGCACATATTCAGGATGGAACAGCCGAATCCCGCGGAAACCGCCGCGCGCACGGTTTCATAAGAGCGCGTCCTGAAGCGCACATGAGGCTGACAAGGCGATATGGCGAACAAGGCCAGCAAATACGCCGCCGTCTGCGGCAAATCCAACAATACCAGCGGCCGCAGCGCTAAATCAGCCAAGGAAACCGACTCTTGTTCCGCCAGCGGGTCTTGTCTCGACAGCAAGGCATGACAGGGCACTTTGCAGATACGGCTGACCTCCTCGTCCAAGTGAAAGCCGATATCGTAGGTCACGATCAAATCCACCTCGTCGGCCGCCAGCCAGCCGCGCAATTGCGACTGATCTCCTTCCCGCAGTTGGATGTCGACTTCGCCCTGGCCCTGTATATAGCGCTTC
The DNA here is from genome assembly GCF_057418835.1 of Chromobacterium sp. HL1. Classification (NCBI taxonomy): domain Bacteria; kingdom Pseudomonadati; phylum Pseudomonadota; class Betaproteobacteria; order Neisseriales; family Chromobacteriaceae; genus Chromobacterium; species Chromobacterium sp. HL1. Next base: position 1,871,116 of record NZ_CP162399.1, on the reverse strand, counting down.
AGCACATCCGGCATGAATAAAGCGCCAAACGGCTCAAAACAGCCAATCCGCAATTGCACGGCGCCCGGCCGCGTCAGATTGGCGATGCTGCGATTAAACGTCGACTTCGCCTCCAACATATCCTGCGCCGCCAGCATGAATTGCTTGCCCGCCGGGGTGATTTTTACGCCTCGCGCCGGGCGGCGTTCAAAAATCCGAAATCCGATTTGGTGTTCCACATGAATGATGGCGCTCAACAAGGCGGATTTGGAAATCGGTATCGACTCCGCCGCCGCCGCGATGCTGCCCGTCAACGCCACCTCATAGACATAACGGATTTGTCTAATCGAAATATTCATGGCCCCGCCCCCTCGCCGGCATTGAGCAGCTTGTTAAAAGTCCGCCGCGCTTCAGCGATACGGCCTTGAAAACAGCTTCAGAATGCTCATGCACCGTATGACCATTCCGCTTCTTCAGCCGCAACGCTTTGTCTCGCTCTCGCTCGCAAGACTTTGAACAGGCTCTTACACATAAAAACAGCGCAACTTGCCGCGAAAAATGCGTTTTTCCGCGCCGCCCCGTTTGCTTACCATCATCGCCAGGCAACACCACCGCCCAGTCATGCCATTGCGGCCACGCCGCTCCTTACCTTGGAGCTGAGTATGTCATCTATTTCTACAAATCCGCTGGCGGACGCGTCCCCGCTCTGCCGGCTGAACGTGCAAACCATGACCGCCCGCTACGCCGCGGCAAGCCTTTCTCCGCTTGAAGTCGCGGACGCGGCGCTGGCCAGGGCCTCGGCGGTCCAAGACCGATACAACGCCTTCGCTTCCATCGACCGCGCCGGCGCGCTCGCCGCCGCCGCCGCGGCCGATGAGCGTTGGCGGCGGGGCCGTCCCTTGTCGCCCATCGATGGCGTGCCGGTCACGATCAAGGACATCGTCCAGGTGCAAGGCTGGAGCGTGCGCTATGGCAGCCACAGCAGCAGCGCGGCGGTTTGCGACAGCGACGCGCCGTCGGTGGCTCGCTTGCGCGCCGCCGGCGCCGTCTTGCTAGGCATGACGACAACGCCGGAATTCGGCTGGAAAGCCGTCACCGATAATCCGCTGCATGGGATTACGCGCAATCCTTGGCGGCCTGAGCTGACGCCGGGCGGCTCTTCCGGCGGCGCGGCCGTGGCGGCCGCCGCCGGCGCGGGCGTATTGCACCTGGGAACGGACGGCGGCGGCTCCATTCGCATCCCGGCGGCCTTCTGCGGCCTGGTCGGACACAAGCCGAGCTTTGGCCGGGTGCCCGCCTATCCCGGCAGCGCCTTCGGCACCCTGGCGCATCTTGGTCCGATCGCGCGCTGCGTCGGCGACGTCAGCGCCATGCTGGACGCGATGAGCGGCCGCGACCTGCGCGACTGGCATCAGCCCATCGGCAACCCGCCCGCCTTCCCGCCCTTGGCGCTCAGCCGGGCCAGGGTGGCGTACTGGTCCACCCCGGCCTGCGGCCAGCTGCGGCCGGAAGTGGCCGCGGTCATGGAACGGGCCTTGAGTCTGCTGCGCTCCTTGGGGGTGGAGATCCAGCCATTCGAGCTCCCCGATATCGATCTGCTCGATGTTTTCCAAAAGCACTGGTTCAGCGGCGCGGCCAACCGGCTGTCCAGGGTGGCGCCGGCCCTGCGCGGACAACTGGACCCGGGCTTTGTCGAGATAGCCGAACGCGGCCTGGCCCTGAGCGCGGCGGACTTGGTCGCGGCTCAGACCCGGCGCGCCGAGTTTGGCGCCTTCATGGACCAGACGATGAACCGGTTCGATCTGCTGCTGGCGCCGGCCACTCCCTTGGCGGCCTTCCCCATCGACTCGCGACAGCCGGCCGGCGATGGCGCGGCCTGGACGGAATGGGCGGGCTTCAGCTTCCCGCTCAATCTGAGCCAGCATCCCGCCTGCGTCGTCCCCTGCGGCCTGACTCCGGACGGCAGACCGCTTGGGCTGCAATTCATCGGCGCGCGCGGGGCGGACCGGCAATTGCTGTCGCTGGCCGGCCAGTTTGAAGCGCTGGGCGCCTTTCCCCATCTATTAGACTCAGGAGCCGACGATGAGCGCTGAACCCCTATCCGCCGCCGACTGGCGCGCCCTGGCCAAGGAGCCGCCCTTGGAACTGGGACTGTTCATTGACGGGGACTTTCGCCAGGCCCGTTCCGGCCGGCGCTTCGCCAGCGTCAATCCCAGCAATGACCAAATCCTGGCCGAGCTGCCCAGCGCCGATGGCCAGGATGTGGATCTCGCCGTCAATTCCGCGCGGCGCGCGTTTCAATCCGGCGCCTGGTCCAGACGGCCACCGCGGGAGCGTATGGCCGTGCTCAATCGACTCGCCGATTTGATCGAACAACATCAGCGCACCTTCGCCTTGCTGGACTGCCTGGACATGGGCAAGCCGATCAGCGAGATGCTGACGGTGGACCTGCCCCTGAGCGTGCAATGCCTGCGCTTTACCGCGGAATCCATCGACAAGGTGCAGGGCACGGTGGGCGCAACCGCCCACCACATCCATAGCTTTGTGCTGCGTCAGCCCTTGGGCGTGGTGGCCTGCGTGGTGCCCTGGAATTACCCCCTGCTGATGAGTTGCTGGAAGATCGCGCCCGCGCTGGCGGCCGGCAACTCGGTGGTGCTCAAGCCGGCGGAGGAATCTCCGCTCAGCGCTTTATGGCTGGCCAAGCTCTTCGTCGAGGCCGGCGGCCCGCCCGGGGTATTCAATGTGCTGACCGGCGATGGGCCTGGCTGCGGCCGGCCGCTGGCCTTGCATCGGGATGTCGACAAGATCGCCTTCACCGGTTCGGTGGAAGTGGGCAAGCTGATGCTGGGCTACGCGGGCCAGTCCAATATGAAGCAACTGTCCTTGGAGTGCGGCGGCAAGTCCCCCCATGTGATTCTGGCCGATGTCCAGGACCTGGAAGCCGCCGCGCGCTGGGCCGCCATGGGCGTATTCGGCAATCAAGGCCAGGTATGCTGCGCCGGCTCCCGCCTGTTGGTGGAGCAAAGCATTCTTCCCGATTTCCTCGACGCCTTCCTAAGCGCCGCGCGCAGCCATCACCTCCCGGGAGACCCGCTGGACCCGGCCACCAGCATGGGCCCGCTGGTGAGCCGCGGCCAGCAGCGGCGCGTGCTGGATTACATCGCGCTGGGCCGGCAAGCCGGCGCGCAATGCCTGTTGGGCGGCGACGCCCCGCGCCACCTGGAACACGGCGCCTACGTCAACCCCACGGTGTTCGCCGGCGTGGACAACGGCATGCGCATCGCGCGGGAAGAGATCTTTGGCCCGGTGGCCTGCGTGCTGCCGGTATCCGGCTTGGACCAGGCCATCGCCAATGACAGCCGCTTTGGCCTGGCGGCGGGCATCTGGACCCAAAACCTCAACCACGCGCATCGCTTCGCGCGCGAGGTCGAAGCCGGCATGGTCTACGTCAACAGCTATATGGACGGCGATATGCAGCTGCCGTTCGGCGGCTGGAAAGAGTCCGGCAATGGCCGCGACAAATGCTTTGACGCGTTGCTGGCCTACACCCAGACCAAGGGGGTGTGGATGACGCTGAACCAGGAGCGGTAGAACAGCAGAACGCCGGCCATCGAAACCAACCGGCGCCGCATCGTAAAACCGAGGAGAGAACATCATGAGCAGCACGGCCAATCGCCATCCCACCGGCCATCTCTTGTACCCCTTCGCCAATGCCAGCCATATTGCCGCGCATCCGCCGCTGCGGATCGATCGCGCTTCGGGTTGCCATGTCTTCGATCAAACCGGGAAACGCTATCTTGACGGGCAAGGCGGCTTGTGGAATGTGAACGTCGGGCACGACCATCCGGAAATCAAGGAGGCGATCACCCAACAATTGAACCAGCTGGGTTTTTATTCGATTTTTGGCGGCACCACCACGCAGCCGGCCCAGGCGCTGGCCGAACGCTTATGCCGGATGACGGAGCCGGAAGGCATGAGCGCCGCCTTTTTCTCCTCCGGCGGCTCGGAAGCCAATGAGGCGGCGTTTAAACTCGCCCGCCAGTACTGGCGGCAAAGCGGCGAGCCGGAGCGCCATAAAATCATCTCGCTGAAGCAGGCTTACCACGGCGTCACCCTGGGAGCCTTGTCGGCGAACGGCAGCACCGCTTATCGCCAGGCTTACGAGCCCTTGCTGGCGGGCTTCAGCCAAGTGGACACCCCCCATCTATACCGCAACCCCTACACCGACGATTCAGACACCCTAGGCCGCTTATGCGCGCAATTGCTGGAGCGGGAAATCCTGCATCAGGGCCCCGGCAGCGTGGCGGCCTTCATTGCCGAACCGGTGCAAGGCGCCGGCGGCGTCATCGTCCCGCCCGCCAATTACTGGCCCTTGGTGCGCGAGGTGTGCGACCGCCATCGCGTGCTCCTGATCGCGGACGAAGTGGTCACCGGTTTCGGCCGCATTGGCAAGCTGTTCGGCAGCCGGCATTGGGGAGTGAAACCGGACATCATGGTATTCGCCAAAGGGATTAACAGCGGCTACATCCCGCTGGGCGCGACTTTGATCAACCAGCGGGTGGAGTCGGCGTTTCACTCCAGCGACGCCCGCCAATTCAGCCCAACCGCCTTCTATCACGGCAACACCTATGCCGGCCATCCGCAGGCCTGCGCGGCGGCGCTGGCCAATCTGGAAATCATCGAAAGGGACAAGCTGACGGCAAACGCGGCCAAGGTGGGCGGTCATTTATTGCAGCGCCTGACAAGGATAAAGAGCACGCATCCCCATATGGGCGATGTCCGCGGCCTGGGCCTGATGATAGGCGTGGAGCTGGTGGCCGACCCCGCCGGCAAACAGCCTTTTGATCTGGATCTGGGCTTCGGCGCCTATATCTCCGACTACTGCCGTCAACACGGGGTGTTGATACGCAATCTGGCGGACACCTTCATCATTTCGCCGCCGTTGACGCTGAGCCTGGAGCAGGCCGATCTCATCGCGGACACTTTCGAGCAAGCCATCGAGGCCGCGGAGAAAGCCTTGCTACGGTAAGCGCCATGAATAGCAAGCGGCTTGAATCGACGACAATAGCCGGTCCCAAGAGACGGTTAACGACGCGCAGCGGACTTTGGACAGGCGCCAAAGCGCTGGCCGACAATAGAGGAGCATCATGATGCCAGGATCCCCCCCTTTCCCCATGACGGCGCCCGCGCAGCCCCTGCCCTACGCCGGATCGCTGCGCCGAGTCTTATCGCTGCCGGCGCTGACCTTGTTTGGCCTGGTCTATATGGTGCCCTTGACCGTATTCACCACCTATGGCGTGGTCACTCAAGTCACCGGCGGCCGCACCGCTTTGGCTTATCTGCTCACCTTGCTGTCCATTTTTTTCACCGCGCTGTCTTACAGCCGCATGGTCGGCCGTTACCCGGTTGCAGGCTCGGCCTATTCTTACGCCCGTAAAAGCTTTGGTCCGATGGCGGGCTTTCTGGCCGGCTGGTCTTTATTGCTCGATTACCTGTTTTTACCGATGATCAATTATCTGGTGATCGGCATCTACCTGCATCAAAGCTTTCCTCAAGTGCCGGCCTGGGGCTTTATCGTGACCATGATCGCGCTGGTCACGGTGTTTAATGTGCTGGGTATTCAATCGGTGTCGCGTTTCGGCAATGTGCTGGTGGCCGCGCAGCTCGTCTTTGTTCTGGTGTTTGTCGCGCTGGCCGCCCGGCAGATCATGACTCAGAGCAGAGTGGATCTGCTGGCCCCGTGGCAGGGGGACGGCAGCGCCATCGGCATGGCTCCGGTGCTGGCCGGCGCGGCCATTCTGTGTTTGTCCTTTCTGGGCTTTGACGCGGTGTCCACTTTGGCGGAAGAGGCGCGGGAACCGCACCGCGACATCCCGCGGGCCATCATCATCACGACGATAGCAGCGGGACTGCTGTTCATCCTGCTGGCGGCCATCAGCCAGCTGGCTTTCCCCGGCAGCCGGTTCCAGCATGCGGACTCCGCCGCCAATGAGGTGATGCAGCGCATCGCCGGCCCCTATTTCGTCAGTTTTTTCACCGCCAGCTATGTGGCCGGGGCTTTTGGATCGGCGCTGGCCTCCCAAGCCTCGGTCTCGCGCATTCTGTACAGCATGGGCAGGGATCGTGTCTTGCCGCACCGGGTCTTCGCCAGTCTGTCGCAACGCTTCAACACCCCGATCTGGTCGATACTGGTGGTATCCCTTTGTTCCCTGCTGGCGCTGGTGATGGATTTGGCCACCCTGGCCTCCCTGATCAGTTTCGGCGCGCTGGTGGCGTTCTCGGTGGTGAATCTGGCGGTGATCAAAACCTATCTGCTGGACGGCAAGCCGCATCCGTTCAGCGCCTGGCTGCGTTATGGCTTGCCGGCGGCGATTGGATTTGCCCTGACGCTATGGCTATGGACCAGCCTATCGGCGCTCACCCTGCAAATCGGCCTGGCCTGGCTCGCCGCGGGCATCGCGTATTTGCTGTGCCTGACGCGCGGCCTGCGCAAAGCCGTGCCCACGGTTCAATTCGACGACAGCGGGTCTTGAACGGGGGCGGGCGTCCCGCGCCCGCGCCTCCACCCAAAATGACATGGCAATCATCAGCTATGCTCATACTCTTGCGCCCCGGTTTCATTAGCCACAGAATGCATGGCATACATCCCCCGGAGCCGGCATGAACACCCTCGCAACCCCGCAATTGGACACCATTCCGCAACGCATCGCCTCCTTGCGCGCCGCCATGAAGAACGCCGGCGTCGACGCCTGTCTGGTGCCCTCCTCGGACCCGCATCTGTCGGAATACCTGCCGGCGCGCTGGCAGGCCCGCCAATGGCTGTCCGGCTTCACCGGTTCCATGGGCACGCTGATCGTCACCCGCGACTTCGCCGGCGTCTGGGCCGACAGCCGTTACTGGGTGCAAGCGGAAGCCGAATTGGCCGGCAGCGGCATCCAGCTGGTCAAGATCGTCAGCGCCGCCAGCGCCGACCACCTCGGCTGGATCGCCAAGACCCTGAGCGCCGGCCAGACCCTGGCGGTGGACGGCGACTCGCTGGGCCTGGCCGCGGCCAAGGCGCTGCAGGCCGCGCTGGAGCAGGCCGGCGCCCGGCTGCGCACCGATCTGGACCTGATAGACGCCATCGACCCGCAGCGCCCGCCGCTGCCGGACGCGCCGGTCTATCAACATGAATCGGCCTTCGCGCCGCAAAGCCGCGCCGGCAAGCTGGCGCGCTTGCGCGCCGCCATGGACGAGGCCGGCGCCGACTGGCACTTCCTGTCCACGCTGGACGACATCGCCTGGAGCTTCAATCTGCGCGGCAGCGACGTCAACTACAATCCGGTCTTCATCAGCCACGCGCTGCTGAGCCGTCAGCAGGCCACCCTCTTCGTCGGTGAAGGCAAGGTTTCCGCCGAGCTGCGCGCCCAACTGGCGGCCGACGGCGTCGAAGTGCGGCCTTACGCCCAGGCCAAGCCGGCGCTCGCCGCCTTGCCGGCCGGCGCCAGCCTGCTGCTGGACCCGCGCCGCGTGACCCTGGGCCTGCGCCAGGCGGTCAATCCGGCCGCCCGCGTGATCGAGGCGATCAATCCCAGCACCCTGTTCAAGTCCTGCAAGACGGAGGAGGAAGCCGCCCACATCCGCCGCGCGATGGAACAGGACGGCGCGGCGCTGTGCGAGTTCTTCGCCTGGTTCGAAGGCGAGGTCAACCGCAGCCGCGTCACCGAGCTGACCATAGACGAGGAAATCACCGCCGCGCGCGCGCGCCGGCCCGGCTTCGTGTCGCCCAGCTTCGGCACCATCGCCGGCTTCAACGCCAACGGCGCGCTGCCGCACTACCATGCCACCGCCGCCGCCCACAGCGAGATCAAGGGCGACGGCCTGCTGCTGATAGACTCCGGCGGCCAATACCTGGGCGGCACCACCGACATCACCCGCGTGGTGGCGGTCGGCGCGCCGTCCGCCGAGCAGAAACGCGACTTCACCCTGGTGCTGAAAGGCACCATCGGCCTGTCCATGGCCCATTTCCCGCGCGGCACCCTGTCGCCGATGCTGGACGCGCTGGCGCGCGCGCCGCTGTGGCAGCAGGACATCGACTTCGGCCACGGCACCGGCCACGGCGTCGGCTATTTCCTCAATGTGCACGAAGGCCCGCAAAGCATTTCCCGCGCGGTGCCGGACGCCAATATGGCGATGCAGGAAGGCATGGTCACCTCGATCGAGCCCGGCGTCTACCGCCCGGGCCGCTGGGGCGTGCGCATCGAGAACCTGGTGCTGAACGTGGCCTCGTCGCAGAACGAATTCGGCGACTTCCTGCGCTTCGAAACCCTGACCCTGTGCCCCATCGACACCCGCTGCCTGGACTTCAACCTGTTGTCCCGCGCCGAGGTGGACTGGCTGAACCAGTACCACGAGGAAGTGCGCGCGCGCTTGCTGCCGCTGGTGGACGGCGCGGCGCGCGAATGGCTGCTGGCCAATACCGAAACCATTTAAACCCCTCCCCGCCCGGGCGCTGCCGTGCCCGGGCCACGCTCATGCTCGATCGACTCAACGACCTACGCCTCTTCCTCGACGCCGCCCAACTGGGCAGCTTCTCCGCCGCCGGCCGCAAGCAAGGCCTGTCCCCCGCCGCCGCCAGCGCCTGCATCCAGCGGCTGGAAGCGGCGCTGGACAGCAGGCTGTTCCAGCGCACCACCCGCCAGCTGCGGCTGACCGAGGCCGGCGAAGTGTTCCGCGACCACTGCCAGCGCGCGCTGGACACCCTGCAGCAAGGCCAGGACCGGCTGCAGCGCGAGCAGCGCGAACTCAGCGGCCTGATCCGGCTGTCGGCGCCGTCGGATCTGGGCCGCCACGCCTTACTGGACTGCCTGGATGAATTCCGTCGCCTGCACCCTGCAGTGCATTTCGCCTTGCAGCTGGACGACACCCCGGCCGATTTGATCGGCGAGGACATCGACATCGCCATCCGCTACGGCCAGCCGGCGGACAGCGGCCTGATCGCGCGCGAACTGGCCGCCAGCCGCCGCGTGGTTTGCGCCGCGCCGGCGCTGCTGGCGCGCACCGGCATGCCCAGCCATCCGCGGCAGCTGGCCGAGCTGCCGACGCTGACCCTGGTCACCGGCGACGGCCCGATGCACGAATGGCCTTACCGCGAGCACGGCCAGCGCCGCGCGCTGCGGCTGGAGCGCGCGCAGCAGAGCAACGACGGCGAGGTGATCCGCCGCTGGGCGCTGCAAGGCCAGGGCTTCGCCTACAAATCGCTGCTGGACATCGCCGACGATCTGCGCCAGGGCCGCCTGCTCACGGTGCTGGACGAATACTTCACCGACAGCGCGCCGCTGCACCTGCTCTACCCCGGCCAGCGCGGCCAGCCGCTGCGCATTCGTCGGCTGATCGATTTCCTGCGCGAGCGGTTGTCGACGCTGCCGGCCACCGCCCTGCTGCCGGAGGCCGGCGCCCAATTGTAAGAACCTGTTTACGATCTGCTGCGCGTCGGCGATACGGCGTTGAAAACGGTTTCAGAATGCTCATGTACAACATGTACATTCCGCTTCTTCAGCCGTTTTCGCCTTGTCTCGCCTTAGCTCGCGAGATCGTAAACAGGCTCTAAGAAAACCGCGGCGCGGCCAATGGCCGTCCCGCGGTTGTGGAACGCGACTCAAGACCCAAGGCTCTCAGTCCGCCGGCACCTTGTCCGCCTGCAAGGCGTAGCGCGCGATCTCGTCCTTGCGCATGAAGGCGACGCCGGCATGGCTTTGCGCATAGCGGATGAACTGCTCCAGCGCCTTGACCCGCGCCGGCGAGCCGGAAATGCGGTCGTGGGTGCTGATCGACATCATCCGCCGCCGCGAACCCGCCTCGGCGTAGAGCACGTCGAATTCAGCCTTCAGATCCGACAGATAAGCCTCATTGCTCAGCGCCGGCGAATCGAAACGCACGATGTCGTTGTTGCGCAAGGTATAAGGCACCACCACGAACGGCTTGCCCTTGACCGCCACCGTGAACGGCTCGTCGCGGCTGACGTTGTCGATGTGATAGAGAAAGCCCAGTTGCTGCAGAATGCTCAGGGTATTGGGCGTGCCGCGCAGCCAGAAGGCGTTGAAGCCCACCGGCCGCGTGCCGGTGGCGCGCTCGATGCTGGCGATATTGGCGCTGTAGGCCGCCAGTTCCTGCTCCGGCGTCATCGGGTATTGCGGCTCCCAGGTTTGGCCGTGCGCCGCCGCCTCGTGGCCGCGCGCCACGATCTCGCGCGCCAGCCGCGGGCTGCGGTCCACCGCCTGCCCCACCATGTGCGAAGTCACCTTGACCCCGGTGCGGTCCCACAAGTCCAGCAGCCGCGGAATGCCCTCCTTCACGCCGTAGTCGTACCAGCTTTGCATCGGCAGATCCGCGTACTTGGGGTCCAGTGGCGGAAACGGCCCGCTGGCGCCGCGCTCCGGCTGCGCGCCGGCCTCGAACTGCATGGAAATCGAAATCGCCAGGCGGGCGCCGTTCGGCCAGAAGGCGCCGCCGCTTGTTGAAATTGCCGTCATTTTGCTTGCTCCTGTCGCCGCCAGCGCCGCGCCGTGCGCCAGCATCAGCGCGGTGCCGCCCGCGGCCGCGCCGGCCAGGAACTGGCGACGATTAATGGGTAGGGTATCGGACATCTCGAGTCCTCTTGTTCGCTTCGGCGCGGCCTACAACAAGGCCCCGCCCTCCACATCCAGCACCGCGCCGCTGATGAAGCCGTTGGCCATCGCCAGCAGATAGGCTTGCGCCAATTCCCGCGGCTGGCCGACGCGGCCGACGGGCAGGCCCTGGCCGATGCGCGCCAGCGTCGCCTGGCGCGCGGCCGAGCCGGCCTCGCCCCATAGCTCGGTGTCCACCACGCCGGGGCTGACCACGTTGACGCGGCGCGGCGCCAGTTCCTTGGCCAGATTCTTGGCCGCCGCCTCCAGCGCGGCGTTGACCGTGCTTTTCAGCAGGCCGCCGCTGGAGTACTTGCGCGCCAGCAGGCCGGAGGTGAAGGTCACCGACGCCCGCTCCGTCAGATAGGGCAAGGCCTCGCGCACCGCCAGCAGGCTGCCGAACAGCTTGACGTCGAAAGTCTGCCGCAAGGCCTCCTCGCTCAACTCGGCCAAGGCCGGCGCGCCGACCCGGGCGCCGGCGGTCAGCACCAGATGATCGATGCGGCCGATGTCGGCGAAGGCCCGGGCCAATGCCCGGCTGTCCGTCATGTCCGTCTGGATGCCTTCGCGATCCGCCTCGGATTGGGCGCTGCGTCCCAGCACATAGACCCGCGCGCCGGCCGCCGCGGCCGCGTCCGCCACCGCCCGGCCGATGCCGGAGCCGCCGCCCAGCACCGCCACGGTCTGGCCGTGGAAAGAAAAATCCCCCGCGCTCATGGCTTCACCACGCCCAGTTGCTGCATCAGGGTCAGATTGTCTTCCAGATGCCAGTTCTCGGCGATGCGGCCGTTCTTGACGCGGTACAGGTCGAAGGCCTGGAACTCCACCGGCTGGCCCTGGCCTTGCACGTCGCCGAAGCGGCCGCTGAAATGGCCCTGGAAATGCAGGCGCAGCGCGACGCGGTCGCCGGCCAGCACCATGTCGGTGACGTCCACCTTCAAATCCGGCACCGCGGCGCGGAACTGGCGCGAGGCCTGCAAGGGCCCGGCCACGCCCTGCTGGCGGCCGGCGGGCAGGGTGCGGTCGATGAAGTCGGGGTCCAAGGCCAGTTCGGCGTAGCGCGGATCGCCGCTGTTCCAGAACGCCGCGTAGCGCAGCGCGGCCAGCTTCACCGCCGCCGTGCTGCCGGCCGGACGGTCCGCCCACACCCGCGCCGGTTGCGGCAGGTTTTCCGCCGCGCCGGCGAAGGCCGCGGTCAAGGCCAGGCCGAAGCCCAGCGCCAAGGTCAAAGCTTTCATCATCGTCTCCCGATTGCGGCGTCGCCAACACGGCGACACCGGACCAGCGCATTGTGTCGCCGCCGAAGGGATTTGATAATTGGCTTTAAATTTGGATGATCTGCTTGTTCAATTTGAAAATAGGCGTAAAAAAAGCGAAGCGTCAGCGCTTCGCCTTTCTCAAAGAACCTGTTTACACAGGTTCTTTGAGCCTGTTCAAAGTCTCGCGAGCAAAAGCGAGACAAGGCGAAAACGAGTGAAAAAGCGGAATGTACACGTGGTACATGAGCATTTTGAGCTCGTTTTCAACGCCGTATCGCCGCAGCGCAGCAGACTTTGAACAGGTTCTTAGCCGCCGGTGCCGCCCACGGTCAGCCCTCCGTCTATGCGCAGCGTAGGCTGGCCCACGCCCACCGGCACGCTCTGGCCCTCCTTGCCGCAGACGCCGACGCCCTGATCCAGCTGCAAATCATTGCCTATCATGCTGACGTAGTTGAGCACGTCCGGCCCGTTGCCTATCAGGGTGGCGCCCTTGACCGGATAGCTGAGCTTGCCGTTTTCGATGCGCCAGGCTTCCGACGCGGAGAATACGAACTTGCCGCTGGTGATGTCCACCTGGCCGCCGCCGAAATTGACCGCGTACAGGCCGTCCTTGACCGAGGCGATGATTTCCTGCGGATCGTGCTGGCCGGCCAGCATATAGGTATTGGTCATCCGCGGCATCGGGATGTGGGCGTAGGACTCGCGGCGGCCGTTGCCGGTGGCGCCCACCTGCATCAGGCGCGAATTCATCGCGTCCTGCATATAGCCCTTGAGCACGCCGTCCTCGATCAGCACGGTGCGCTGAGTGGGATTGCCCTCGTCGTCTATCGCCAGCGAGCCGCGGCGCTCTTCCATCACCCCGTCGTCCACCACCGTGACGCCCGGCGCCGCCACCCGCTGGCCGATCTTGCCGGAAAAGGCCGAAGTGCCCTTGCGGTTGAAATCGCCTTCCAGGCCATGGCCTATCGCCTCGTGCAAGAGCACGCCGGGCCAGCCCGGCCCCAGCACCACGGTCATCTGGCCGGCCGGCGCCGGCCGCGAATCTAGATTGGTCAGCGCCTGATGCACCGCCTGGCGCGCGTAGCGCTCCAGCACCTCGTCGTCGAAGTAGGCCAGGTCGAAGCGGCCGCCGCCGCCGCTGGAGCCCTGCTCGCGGCGGCCGTTCTGCTCGGCGATCACCATCACCGACAGCCGCACCAGCGGCCGCACGTCGGCGGCGCGCACGCCGTCGTGGCGCGCCACGTAGACCACGTCGTATTCGCTGGCCATGCCGGCCATCACCTGGATCACCCGCGGGTCCTGCGCCCGCGCCATCCGCTCCACTTTTTCCAGCAAGGCCACCTTAGCCGCCGCCTCCAGGCTGTGGCAGGGGTCCAGCGCCGGGTACAGCGGCTTGGGCGCGCGCCGAGTCTGCGCGCCGGCGGAACCGTCCCCGCCCGCCTGGCCGATGGCGCGCACCGCGTCGGCGGAGCGGCTCAGCGCCTCCAGGCTGATGGCGTCGGAATAGGCGAAGGCGGTCTTGTCGCCGGCCACCGCGCGCACGCCCACGCCTTGGTCAATGCTGAAGCTGCCGGACTTGACGATGCCCTCTTCCAGGCTCCAGGCCTCGCTGCGGGTGTATTGAAAATAGAGATCGGCGTAGTCGATGGCGTGGTGGCGCATGCGCGCCAGCGTGGCTTCCAAAGCCGCCTCGTCCAGACCGTAAGGCTTGAGCAGCAGGCTGTCTGCCGCGGAGAAAGCATCTTGCATAGTGTCGGGTTCTTTCACGCGAGTACGCGGTGCGCCAGCGCCGGCAGGCGGGTGCGCACCGACTGGATCAATGTCGGGTCGATTTCGGCGAGGATCACGCCCTCGCCCTTGTCTATTTCGGCCAGCACGCGGCCCCAGGGATCGATGATCATCGAATGCCCGTGGGTCTTGCGGCCGTTGTCGTGTTCTCCGCCCTGCGCCGAGGCCAGCACATAGCTCTGGTTCTCGATAGCGCGCGCGCGCAGCAAGGGCTCCCAATGCGCCTCGCCGGTGGTGGCGGTGAAGGCCGCCGGCAAAATCATCAGATCATAGGGCGACAACTGGCGGAACAGTTCAGGGAAACGCAGATCGTAGCAGATGCCGAAGGCCATCTCGGCGAAGCCCAGATCCGCCTTGACCGGCTGTTCGCCCGGACGGATGGTGTTGGATTCGCAATAAGTCTCGCCCAGGCCGGAGAAGCCGAACAGATGGATTTTGTCGTAGCGGGCGCGCACCTCGCCGTCCGGGTCGAACAGCAAGGTGGTGTTCAACACCCGCTGCGGCTCCGGGCTGCGCAAGGGCACGGTGCCGGCCGCCAGCCACACGCCGTTCTCCTGCGCCATCCGCGCCAGCGCGCTCTGGATGGGGCCGTCGCCGTAGGCTTCGCACACGGCCACCTTATCGGTTTCCTGCCGCCCCATCAGGCAAAAATACTCGGGCAAGACCACCAGCCGCGCGCCCTTGCCGGCGGCTTCCGCCACCCAATGCGCGGCGCGCTGCAAATTGGCCGTCACGTCGGAGCCGGACACCATCTGCACCGCCGCCGCCAGGAATTTTTGCTTCATGGTTTCCCCCCTTTGTTCTGCTGTATCGGACCGATCGCCGTGCGCACCACCTTGGGGTCGCGCAAGGAGCCGCTCACTTCGTAATCCACCGACAGGATGCGGCCCACCGGATCGCGCAGCACTTTCTGCGCCGCCAGCGTGGCGATGCCCACCACCGGATTGAGCAGGGCCGCCCCCGCCGCCAGCGCCACGCTTTCCGCCAGCCGCGGCACCACGTGCACTTTCAAGGCCTGGCTTTCCTTGCCCAGGTCCAGTTCTCCGGAAATCGTCACGTCCGCGCCCGGCCCCTTCATCTCCACCTTGGGCGAAGTGAACAGGCCGTTGCGCGCCTGCGCTTCGCCCTTCAGGCTGTCGAAGGCGAAGCCGTCGCTGAACACGTCGGTGAAGTCCAAACGAATGCGGCGCGGCAGCGATTGCAGGCTGAGCGCGCCCAGGAGCTTGACCACGCCCGGGTCCACCTTGGCGAAGCGTCCGTCCTTGAAGTCTAGCGCCAATTCGCCGGATACCTTGGCCAAATCCAGATCGCCCAGGCCGCCGGGCCAATTCAAGCGGCCGTTGAGCGTGCCCTGGCCGTTGCGGAAAATCTCGCCCTGACCCAGCCGCGTCAGCAGCTTGCCGGCGTCGCCGACGAGCAATTCGAAGCGGGCGTCGACATTGCCGGCGCCGCGCGCGTCCGAACGCACCGTGGCCTTCAGCGTGCCGTCGTTGGTGGTCAGCCGCAAGGGCGCCATCTGCCAGACGCTGCCGTCGCGGCGCGCCTCCAGCTCCAGCCGGCCCACCGAGCGCCCCTGCAACACCAGCTCGCCGACGCGCACCTTCATCTCCGGCAACCTGCGGTTCAGCACCGAGGCTTCGCCGCCGGCCGCGGCCTTGGCCTCCGCCGCGCCCTCCTTCTTCTCCGCCGGCAGGCTCAAGGCCAGACGGCTGAGGTTGGCCTGCAGCAGACCGTTGCCTTCCGGCCGATAGCTGGCGTCGCCGCTCATCTCGTTGGAGCGCAGCTGTACGGTCCAGGCCTTGGACAACTCGCGGTTGCCCAAGCGGGCGTTGACCTTGTGCAGGCTCAGGCCCGGCAACACCAGTTCCGGCGTTTCCAGTTCCAGCTGCAAGGCCGGCAGGGCCGCAGGCTCTCCGCCGCCGCTGGACTGCGCGGCGCCGTCGGCCAGTTTCAGCCAATCGTCCAGCACCACCTTGGGCTGCGCCACCCGCACCGCCAGGCCGGACGCCGCCGGCTCGCCCGGCGCGCGGCCCACGCCCAGCGCGCCGGCCTGCAAATCGCCGTGTTCGTTCAAACGCAGGCGGCCGGCTATCATGCCGTCCAGACTGAAGTCCAGCCGCTGGGTCTGGACGCCGCGCATCTGCTGCGGCCGCAGCTGCAGTTGCAGCGGCAAGGCCGCGCCGGCGCTCTTGGCCAGCGGCGGCGGCAAATCGAAGGCGGTGCCCTGCAAGTCCGAACTCACCGCCAGGCTTTCCAAGCCCTGCTTGACGACGAACTGCGCGCGGTAGCCGGACTTGCCCGACACCTGCTCCGCCAGCGCCGGCAGATACTGCTTCAGCACTTGACGCGAATCGGCCTGGCCCGCCAGTTCGAAACGCATGCGCTTGTCTGCGCCGGTGTTGGCCTTCAACTGGAACGGACCGCCGAAGCCGACGAACTGCAGGCCCGGGCTGTCCACGCCGCGTTCGGTAAAGGTCAGCCGGCCGCGCGCCTTGCTCAGCGGCGGAATCGGCAGGGATTTGAAGCGCAGCGCGTTGTCGGCGAAGCGGATGTCGCCGCGCACCGTCACGCCCTGTTCGCCGGCCAGCGGTATCCCCAGTTTCAAGTCCAGGCTGGCGTCGCCGCCGGCCTCGATCTGGCCGGTGAAACCGTCCAGCCAGCCGTCCACCGGACTTTGCGTGGTGAAGGCCAGCATGCGCTGCAGACGGTCGGCCGCGCGGCCCTCCACCGTCAGCATGGGCACGTCGGCGCCCAGATTGTCTATCACCGCCTTGACGCCGCTCAGCGGCACGCCCACGGTGACGGCGCGGCGCGCGTTCACCTCCATCCGTTCGTTGCGGAACAGCAATTGAGCGTCGATGTCGTCGATGCGCGGCCAGCCGGACTGATAGCTGAGACGCGCGCGCTCCACCTCGGCCTCCACCAGAAACTCGCCGCCCTTGCCGCCGGCAAAGGGGAACTGCTCCAGATCGCCGCGCAGCTTCATCGTCGCCTGGCGCAGCTGCCCGCCCTGCAAGGCCTGGCGCAGCCAGCGCAAAGTGTGCTCGCCCACCTCGTGCGGCAGATACTCCGCCACCCTGGCCGCCGGCACTCCGGCGATGCTGGCGCGCAGATCGGCTACGCCGGCCCCGTCGCCCTGATGCCGATAACTGCCTTGCAGGCTGCCGGACAAATCGGCGTTGGAGAAGGCGGCCTGGCGGAAGTCCAAGACCACCGCCTGCCCTTCCCGCCGCCAGCCCACGTCGGCGGTCAGCTTGTCGAAATTCAGCGGCGCGACAAAAACCGATGGATAGCTGACCTGGGACTTGCCGGTGTCCAGCTGCAGACGGCCGCCTTTTTCGTCGAAGCTGATCGCGCCGCTGACGCCGGACACGCCGGGCAGCTCCCCGAACGGCTGCCAGGCCAGCTTTTCAAAACGGGATTTGAGTTTGAAGGCCTTGGGCGCTTCCAACGCGCCCTTCCAGCTGACGGTCAGGTCGCGCAGCGCGCCGCTGGGGGAAAAACGCGCGAACAGCGGGTTGCGGTCGGCGCCCAGCGCGTGGATGAAGGGGGTCAGGTGGCTGAGGTCCACATTGTCCAGCGTCAGTTGGCCGAAGCCTTGCTCGCCGTAACGCCACTCGCCGTCGATATTGGAATTGTCGAAAGCCAGGCCGCTGGCGCTGGCCAGGCTCAGCCGGCTGGCCTTGACCTTATAGCTGCCGCTGAGCTGGCGCGTCAGCTGCAACTCGCCCTGCAGCCGCGGCAGCACCAGTTCGTGGGAATCCGGCGGCGTGTAGGCGGCGTCGTGGACGTTGACGCTGGCTTTCAAGGCGTCGATGGCGCCGTCGGAGAAGGACATCTCCACCGTGCCGCTGCCCTCGCCGCTGCGCAGCATGCCCAGTTGTTGCAGATAACGCGTCCACGACCCCACCTTGGCGCCGTCCAGCGCCACCTTGAGCGAGCCCGACCACTGCTGCCAGGCGGCGATGTCGTCGCCGCGCCAGGACGCCGTCAGATCGAAGCCCTTGCCCAAGGACGCCGCCGGCTGGCCGGACAGCTTCAGGCCGTGGCCGAACAGGCCGGCGCTCAGCTTGAGCTGGCCCTGGCTCAGATCCAGCCGCGGCAGGCCCAGCAATTCGTCCTGCCAGCTCAGCCGCGCGTCGCTGATCTCCAGGCTGGGCTGGCGCAGCAGCCAATTGCCCAGGCCGCTGTCGGCGGAGCCGGAACTCAGATCGAAGCCGTTCAGATAGATCACGCCCTGGCGCGAGCGCAGCAGCTCCACCGTCGGGCCCTTGACCACCACGCTGGCCAGCCGCGGTTCCAGCGCCAGCAAGGAACGCCACGACGGCTCCAGCGACACCTGGCGCAAGGTCAGCGCCTTGCCGTCCTGCGGATTGGCGATGGTGACGCCGCCCAGCTCGAAACGCGGCCCCACGGTCAGCCATTCGCCGGACAAGGCCGCCACCTGCACCGGCCGCCCCAGCGACTGGCTCAGATAACGCTCCAGCGGCTGGCGAAACTGGTTCAGATTGGGCAGCACCCAGAAAGTGAACGCGCAAAAGGCCGCCAGCAGCAGCGTCAAGGCGGCGGCGGCGGCCATTCCCAACAGCGCACAGGTCCGTTTCAGGACCTTGATCACATGGATATGGGACAGAACGGAGAAGAGCTTTTCCAAATGCGGCAAACCGTTACAATGTGGCCATCAAGAATTGACATGCCGTAGAGGCCTATTATGCCAGCAAACACGGCCGCTGCCATTGCCCGCAGCCGCGAGTTCTCTCACTATC
Organism: Chromobacterium sp. HL1; assembly: GCF_057418835.1. Lineage (NCBI taxonomy): Bacteria > Pseudomonadati > Pseudomonadota > Betaproteobacteria > Neisseriales > Chromobacteriaceae > Chromobacterium > Chromobacterium sp. HL1. Next base: position 1,852,678 of record NZ_CP162399.1, on the reverse strand, counting down.
TGCAGCGTCTGCTGACCGCCCGCCCCGAAGAATTGGAGCGGCTGCAAGCCAGGCTAGGCCGGCCTTTCGACGCGGCGGAGATGGAAGCCTTCGCCGACTGGCGGGCGCTGAGCGACGCCGAAGGGCTGGCGCCGGCGCTGCGGCGGCTGCGCCAGGCGGTGGTGGCGCGGCTGATCTGCCGCGACCTCAACGGCCTGGCGGATCTGGACGAGGTGGTGTCCACCGTCAGCGCGCTGGCCGATTTCGCCGTCGAACGGGCGCTGGCCTGCGCCCGCGCCGGCCTCGCCCACTACGGCCAGCCGATAGGCGAGGACAGCGGCGAGGTCCAGCAATTGATCGTCATCGGCATGGGCAAGCTGGGCGGCGGCGAGCTCAACGTCAGTTCCGACATCGACCTGATCTTCGTCTACCCGGAAAGCGGCGACACCGACGGCGCCGCCCATGGCGGCCGCGCCATCAGCAACCACGAATACTTCACCCAGGTGGGCAAGAAGCTGATCGCCCTGCTCAACGACGTCACCGCCGACGGCCAGGTGTTCCGCGTCGACATGCGGCTGCGGCCCTACGGCGACTCCGGCCCGCTGGCGATGAGCTTCGCCGCCTTGGAAAACTATCTGCTGAGCCAGGGCCGGGAATGGGAGCGCTACGCCTGGATCAAGGCCAGGCCGCTCAGCGGCGACGCGGCGGCGCTGGCCGACACGGCGCGCCCCTTCGTCTACCGCAAATACCTGGACTACAGCGCCTACGGCGCGATGCGCGAACTTCACGCGCAGATCCGCCGCGAAGTGGCCCGCCGCGACATGGCCGACAACATCAAGCTGGGCCCCGGCGGCATCCGCGAAGTGGAATTCATCGCCCAGGTCTTCCAGCTGATACGCGGCGGCCGCGACCGCAGCCTGCAACTGCGCGGCACCCGCGAAACCTTGCGCCGGCTGGGCGAACTGCGGCTGCTGGAACCCGCCGCCGTCGCCGAGCTGCAGGAAGCCTACGCCTTCCTGCGCAATCTGGAACACCGGCTGCAATATCTGGACGATCAACAAACCCAGACCCTGCCCGCCGCCGCGGACAACCGCGCCCGCATCGCCGCCGCCATGGGCTGCACCGACTGGGAGCAGTTCATGAACCGGCTCAACCAGCAGCGCCGCAAAGTCACCCGCCACTTCGAGCAAGTGTTCATCCTGCCCACCGAGGGCGCCGCCGATCATCCGCTCACCGAACTCTGGAACGACATCGCCGAGGAATTGCCAGTGGAGAGGCTGCGCCAGCTGGGCTTCGCCGAGCCGGAACAAGTGGCGCGCCAGCTGCAAAGCCTGGCCCAGGGGCAGCGCTACCAGCAGATGCCGCTGAACGGCCGCAAGCAGTTCGATCAATTGATGCCGGCGCTGATCGAAGTCGCCTCCCGTTTCGACAACGCCGACGCCACGCTGACCCGCATCATCGCCTTGATGGAAGCGATCAGCCGCCGCGCCTCCTACCTGGCGCTGCTGACCGAATACCCGCAGACCCTGCAACGGCTGGCCTCGCTCTACTCGTCCAGCGCCTGGGTTTCCGGCTATCTGACCCGCCACCCGATACTGCTGGACGAGCTATTGGACGCGCGCGTGCTCTACGCCACGCCGGACTGGCCGCAGCTGGCGGAACAACTGGAACAGCAGCTGAGCCAGGCCGACGGCGACGTGGAAGCCAAGATGGACGCGCTGCGCCACTTCCAGCACGCGCAATCCTTCCGCCTGGTGGCGCAGGACCTGGCCGGCATGTGGACGGTGGAGGCGCTGTCCGATCAGCTGTCGCTGCTGGCCGACATCGTGCTGGCGGCCACCCTGCGCCACGCCTGGCTGGACATCCCCAGCCGCCACTGCGACACGCCGCGTTTCGCCATCATCGGCTACGGCAAGCTGGGCGGCAAAGAGCTGGGCTACGCCTCGGACCTGGACCTGATCTTCCTCTACGACGACGAGCACCCGGACGCCGCCGAACTCTATTCGCGGCTGGCGCGCAAGATGTCCACCTGGCTGACCAGCGCCACCGCCGCCGGCGTGCTCTACGACATCGACCTGCGGCTGCGCCCCAACGGCGCCAGCGGCCTGCTGGTCAGCTCGGTCAACGCCTTCCGCCAATACCAGGAGCAACAGGCCTGGGTCTGGGAACACCAGGCGCTGACCCGCGCCCGCTACGTGGCCGGCGACGCCGAAGTCGGCGTCCAGTTCGAACAGGAACGCCACGCCATCCTCACCCGTCGGCGCGAGCCGGCCGTGTTGCGAGACGAGGTGCTGGCGATGCGCCAGCGCATGCTGGACAGCCACCCCGCCCGCGACGAAGACCCCAAGAACGCGCGCGGCGGCATCATAGACATCGAATTCCTGGTCCAATACCTGATCCTGGCCCACGCCCACGCGCTGCCGGCGCTGACCGCCAACGCCGGCAATATCGCGCTGCTGGCCACCGCCGCCGAGGCCGGGCTGATCCCCGCCGCCAACGCCGAAGCCGCGCGCAACGCCTATCGCCACTACCGCCGGCTGCAACACGCCGCCCGGCTCAACGAAAAGCAGACCGTGACGCCGGACGCAGCCTTGCTGGAAGACTACGGCCTCTGCCGATCCTTGTGGCGGCAAGTATTCGAGCAAGCGCTCAAATAACGGTTCACAGCGTCATGAGGGCGAGATAAACTCATTGGATAAGAACCTAGTTCAAAGTCTGCTGCGCTTCAGCGATACGGCGTTGAAAACCAGCTCAAAATGCTCATGTACCACGAGTACATTCCGCTTTTTCGCTCGTTTTCGCCTTGTCTCGCCCTTGCTCGCGAGACTTTGAAAAGGTTCTGAGGTCGGACAAGATCCGGCCCCATCCCAAAGCGAAAACACAATATTGGAGAACACCAAGATGTCGATGGCTGATCGTGACGGAAAAATCTGGTATGACGGCGAAATGGTGGACTGGCGCGACGCCACCACCCACGTGCTGACCCACACCCTGCACTACGGCATGGGCGTGTTCGAAGGCGTGCGCGCTTACGAAACCCCCAAGGGTCCGGCCATCTTCCGTCTGGAAGACCATACCGCGCGGCTGTTCCGCTCCGCCAAGATCCTGGGCATGGCGCTGCCGTTCACGCCGGAACAGATCAGCCAGGCCCATCTGGACGTGGTCAAGGCCAACGGCCTGAAATCCTGCTATTTCCGCCCGATGGCCTTCTACGGCTCCGGCAAGCTGGGCGTGGCGCCGCTGAAGAACGACGTGCGCGTGATCGTGGCCGCCTGGCCCTGGGGCGCCTATCTGGGCGACGAAGGCCTGGAAAAAGGCATACGCGTGAAGACCTCCTCCTTCACCCGCCACCACGTCAACATCACCATGTGCAAGGCCAAGGCCAACGGCAACTACATGAACTCCATCCTGGCCAACAACGAAGCCACCGCCGACGGCTACGACGAGGCGCTGCTGCTGGACGTGGACGGTTTCGTGGCGGAAGGTTCCGGCGAAAACATTTTCATCATCCGCAAGGGCAAGCTGTACACTCCGGACCTGACCAGCGCGCTGGAAGGCATCACCCGCGACACCGTGGTGCAGATCTCCAAGGAAATGGGCCTGGAACTGATAGAAAAGCGCATCACCCGCGACGAGGTCTACAGCGCGGACGAAGCCTTCTTCACCGGCACCGCCGCCGAAGTGACCCCGATCCGCGAACTCGACAGACGCGCGATCGGCGACGGCAATCGTGGTACCATCACCGCCGAAATCCAGAAGCGCTACTTCGACATCGTCAAAGGACTGGATGCCGAACACCAGCACTGGCTGACCTACGTCAACTAAGCAAGACGAGCCGCCCGCGCGGCGGCTCCGCAAGGAATACAGAATGGCTGAACAGAAAGAAAACACTCAACGCGTGATCGAAGTCACCCAGCACGACCTGCCGCTGCATTGCCCGATGCCGGACATGGTGTCCTGGAACTCCCACCCGCGCGTGTTCCTGCCCGTGCACAAGACCGGCGAAGCGCTGTGCCCCTATTGCGGCACCCGCTACAAGCTGAACGGCCCGGCAGGCGGCCACCACTGAGACCGGCCCCGCGCCGGCAACGCAGCTAAGGTGTGGCGCGAGCCGCACCTTTTTTGCTTGCCGGCCCGCCTCGTCTGCAAACCCAAGCCGGGCCGCGCCCCGGTTTCGGTTTGCAATCGGAACATCTGCAATGAAGAAGAAAATCCTCGTCATCGGCCCTTCCTGGGTCGGCGACAGCGTCATGGCGCAACCGCTGTACCAAAGACTGCACCAACGCCACCCCGATCTGGAGCTGCACGTGTTCGCGCCGGCCTGGACCCTGCCCTTGCTGGCGCGGATGCCGGAAGTGGCCAAGGCCCATCTCAACCCCTTCGGCCACGGCGCGCTGCGCCTGGGCGAGCGCTGGAAAGTGGCGCGCCAGCTGGCCGCCGAACGCTTCGATCAAGCCATCGTGCTGCCCAACTCGCTGAAATCCGCCTTGATTCCGCTGTTCGCCGGCATCCCGCTGCGCACCGGCTTCCTCGGCGAATCGCGCTACTGGATTCTCAACGACGCGCGCGAACTGGACGAGCAGGCGCTGCCCATGATGGTGGAACGCTTTTGCGCGCTGGCCGAAGACAAGGGCGAACCGCTGCCGCGGCCGCTCAGCCATCCGCGGCTGGCCCTCACCGACGCCAGCCAGCGGGCGGCACTGGACAAGCTGCAACTGGACGCCGGCCGGCCCGCGGTCGCCTTCTGCCCCGGCGCCGAGTACGGCCCGGCCAAGCGCTGGCCGGCCCGGCACTTCGCCGAACTGGCGCGCCGCTTCGACGCCGCCGGCTACGCGGTGTGGCTGTTCGGCTCCGGCAAGGACCGCGAAGTGGGCGACGACATCAGCCGCCTGTCCGGCGGCCTGGCCGTCAACCTCTGCGGCGCTACCGGCCTGGAAGAAGCGATAGACCTGATAGGCTTGACCCGGCTCGCCGTCTGCAACGATTCCGGCCTGATGCACGTGGCCGCGGCGCTGGACAAGCCGCTGGTGGCGCTGTACGGCTCCTCCAGCCCCGACTTCACGCCGCCCTTGTCGACGCGGGCCGCCATCGTCTCCCTCAACCTGGATTGCAGCCCCTGTTTCGAACGGACCTGTCCGTACGGCCATACCGATTGCCTGGAAAAAATGGAGCCGGAACGGGTCTGGCAAGCCGCGCTTCCGCTGCTGCCCGCCCACTCCCAAGAAAAAACACAATAATGAGCACAGACAACACCGCACCCGTCGAAGAAAACAGCCGCCGCATGGAGCTGATCCGCGCCGCGGCGATACTGTTCCGCGACCAGGGCTACGAGCGCACCACGGTGCGCGACCTGGGCAACGCGGTCGGCATGCAGTCCGGCAGCCTGTTCTACCACTTCCGCACCAAGGAGGAGATCCTGGTCGCGGTGATGGCGCTGGGCATCACCAGCACCACCGAACAGCTGAAGCGCGCGCTGGACGCGGCCGGATCGCCGCGGGCCAAGCTGGCCGCGCTGTTCCGCGTCCACCTCAATTCGCTGCTGGGAGACAATCAGGCGGCGCTGGAAGTGATGCTCTACGAATGGCGCAGCGTGTCCGCCGCCGCCCGGCCCGGCCTGATCGTGTTGCGCGACCGCTACGAAGCGCTGTGGCAGCAAGCGCTGGACGAGGCCGCCGCCGCCGGCCTGGTCAAGCCCGACACCGCGCTGCTGCGCCGCACCCTGCTGGGCAGCCTGCACTGGTCGGTGCAGTGGTACCGCTCCCAAGGGCCGCTGAGCGTGGATCAATTAGCCGAACGCATGCTGGAATTGGTATTACTGCCACAAATCTGACCTTTAGGCCTGAAAAAATTCGGCAATCCGGTAAAAAAGATTCTAGAATCAGCGATATAGGGCAACTGGGCTCTATACCGTCCTGCGCGACGGCAACGGCACCCACGGTTTGGAGAGAGCGATATGGCAAGCACCGGCAGCATAGGCAGCCTCAACTCTCTGCAGCAATTGCAATCGCTGCAGAACACGCGGCCTGAGCAAAAGACGCTGGAAGAACCGCGGTCCGCCACTCCTGCGGTTTCCCAGCAAAACGTCAGCCAGGCCGCGGTCCGGCAGAACCCCGACACCGCGCGGGTCGAACAGCAGCTGCAACGCCAGCTGAACACCGCGCAGACCAATGCCGCGCAAACCCGCAACGGCGAGCAGCAAAGGGTCAGCCAGGAACAGGCGCAAACCGCCGCCCTGGCCAGCTCCGCCGCGCCGGCCGCCGCGGCCAACGACACCCCGCGGGCTCAACAGCGCGCGGCGGAAGCGGCCAGCGCCAATCGCGCCGCCAGCGCCCCGCCGGCGACGCCGCCGCGCCCGAACACGGTGCCGGCGGCCAATGAGCAGCAAGCCGCCAACAATCAGGCGGAACAGCAGACCAATCAGACCAACAACAACGCGAACAACGCGGTGGCCCGTTCCCAACAGCAGAACGCCAGCGGCCAGCTGGCGGTCACCCAGTACCAGACCACCCAGTCCCTGCTGCAGAACAGCACCTACCGTCCGCGGGTTTCGGAAGTGGCCTGAGGCCTCCTCGCTGAAAAAAACGGCAATCCATGCGGATTGCCGTTTTTCTTGCCGGATCGCCGCTCGGACCATCCCGCCGACGCGCAGCAGACATCGAACAGCCTCTCAGGCCTCTCCTGTTTTGCGCCCCGGTCGCCACAGCACGTCCGGCTCGCCGGCCTGACGGTTCAGATAACGCGACAGCACGAACAGCAGATCGGACAGACGGTTCAGATAGCGGCGCGCGGCGTCGGACACCGTCTCCCGCTGCGCCAGCGCCACCACCGCGCGCTCGGCGCGGCGGCATGCCGAACGCGCCTGGTGCGACAGCGCCGCCGCCCGGCAGCCGCCGGGCAGGATGAACTCCTTCAGCGGCGGCAAATCCTCGTTGAGGAAGGCCACCACGGCCTCCAGCGCCTGCACGTGCTCGGCGCCCAAGGCGCTGTAGCCGGGCACCGCCAGCTCCGAGCCCAGGTCGAACAAATCGTGCTGCGCCTCGGACAGCCAGGTCCTGACCTCGTCCGGCAAGGTCTCCGCCAGCAACACGCCCAGCACCGAGTTCAATTCGTCCACCTCGCCCAGCGCGCAAATGCGCAAGCTGTCCTTGCCCACCCTGCTGCCGTCGCCCAGGCCGGTGCTGCCGTCGTCGCCGGTGCGGGTGACGATATGCGATAACCTATCACTCATCGCGTTTCCCATCCTTTTCAATCTTGCCCAAAGAATTGATGGTCTGGCGCAAGCTCTCCTTCAAGGCCTCGCCGAACAACATCTCGTAATCCTCCTTGAGCTGATGCATCACGCCGGACAACATCTGCTTGGCCTGCAACTCCAAAGCGTCCTGCAACCACAAGGACAACTCCACCTTCATCCGCGGCAGCATTTTCTCGTACATGGACTGCAACAAGGCCTGCTCGTCTATCACCGCCACCGTGCCCGGCGGCGCATTCACCGCCTGAGGCGCCATCATCGCGGCGGCCGCGGCGGCCGAAGCCACCTCGGACACTTTCAAGACCTCCACGCCGCGCGCCGGCGGCGCGTCGGAAACGGCTTCCCGCTCGGGCTCTCCCGACGACGCCGCGCCGGCTGCCAACGCCAGGCCCGCGGCGGCCAGCGCCCCGGCTCCCGCCGCCAACTCCGCGGCCCCCGTCCCATCCGTCTCGGTCTCGGGTTCGGACTCCAACACCGTCAGTTCGGGAATCTCGCCCTCGGCCAGGGCCAAGGACTCGGGCTCGGCGTCCGCCAAGGGCATTGCCGGCTCGGCCGCTTGCGGCTCCAGCATTTGATCCAATACAGGCTCGGCTACCGCTTCGACTTCCGCCTGCTCGGCAGACTCAGCGTCCAGCTGCGGGGCTTCCAGTTCGGCGGCTTGCGGCTCCAGCGCCTCGTCCAGCACAGGCTCGGCTACCGCTTCGACTTCCGCCGGCTCGGCAAACGCAGCGTCCAGATGCGGGGCTTCCAGTTCGGCTGCTTGCGGCTCCAGCGCCTCATCCAGCACAGGCGCGGCTGCCGCTTCGGCTTCCGCCGGCTCGGCAAACACAGCGTCCAGCTGCTGGACTTCCAACTCAGCGGCTTGCGGCTCCAACGCCTCGTCCAGCACAGGCTCGGCTACCGCTTCGGCTTCCGCCGGCTCGGCAAATTCAGCGTCCAGCTGCGGAACGTCCGACTCGGCCACTTGCGGCTCCAGCGCCTCGTCCAGCACAGTCTCGGCTACCGCTTCGGCTCCCGCCGGCTCGGCAAACTCAGCGTCCAGCTGCGGGACTTCCGACTCGGCCACTTGCGGCTCCAGCGCCTCGTCCAGCACAGGCTCGGCTACCGCTTCGACTTCCGCCGGCTCGGCAAACCCAGCGTCCAGCTGCGGGACTTCCAGTTCGGCGGCTTGCGACTCCAGCGCCTCGTCCAGCACAGGCTCGGCTACCGCTTCGACTTCCGCCGGCTCGGCAAACCCAGCGTCCAGCTGCGGGACTTCCAGTTCGGCGGCTTGCGACTCCAGCGCCTCGTCCAGCACAGGCGCGGCTGCCGCTTCGACTTCCGCCTGCTCGGCAAACGCAGCGTCCAGATGCGGGGCTTCCAGTTCGGCGGCTTGCGGCTCCAGCGCCTCGTCCAGCACAGGCTCGGCCGTGGCTTCGGCTTCCGCCAGCTCGACAAACGCAGCGTCCAGATGCGGGGCTTCCAGTTCGGCGGCTTGCGGCTCCAGCGCCTCATCCAGCACAGGCGCGGCGGCCGCTTCGACTTCCGGCAGCTCGACAAACGCAGCGTCCAGATGCGGGGCTTCCAGTTCGGCGGCTTGCGGCCCCAGCGCCTCATCCAGCACAGGCGCGGCGGCCGCTTCGGCTTCCGCCAGCTCGGCAAACCCAGCGTCTAGCTGCGGGACTTCCGGTTCGGCAGCTTGCGGCTCCAGCGCCTCGTCCAGCACAGGCTCGGCTACCGCTTCAGCTGCCGCCGGCTCGGCGAACACAGCGTCCAGCTGCGGGACTTCCAACTCGGCGGCTTGCGGCTCCAACGCCTCGTCCAGCACAGGCTCGGCTACCGCTTCGGCTTCCGCCAGCTCGGCAAACCCAGCGTCCAGCTGCGGGACTTCCAACTCGGCGGCTTGCGGCTCCAGCACCTCGTCCAACACAGGCGCGGCTACCGCTTCGGCTTCCGCCGGCTCGGCAAACTCAGCGTCCAGCTGCGGAACGTCCAACTCGGCGGCTTGCGGCTCCAGCGCCTCGTCCAACACCGGCTCTGCCGCCGCTTCGGCAAACGCGGCGTCCATCATTGGCGCTTCCGTCTCAGCCGGAGGCTCATGCGCCTCCGCCTCAACGGCCTCCGGCATCGCCAAGACAGGCTCCGTCTGCAAGCCCGCCAGCGCCTGGTCGATCTCGGCCAGCAAGGGCTCCTCTCCCGGCGCGGCAAGCGCCGCGGCGACGGCGGACTCCGGCGAAATCATCGCATCGGGAAGCGCCACCGCCGATTCAAACACCGCTTCGGGCGCTACGGCCGGCGCGACGTCAAACGCCGGCACAGGCAGCTCATCCATCTCGGGCGGCGCTTCGACGGCGCTCTCGCCCTGGAGCGGCGCAAATTGTTCCAGATCGTCCGCCGGCGCGCCGGCGGACGGGGCCTCGGCGGGTTCCGGCCAGACGGGGGCGGCTTCCTCCGCCGGGCTCTCCGGCCAATTCGGCAGCAAGCTGTCCACCTGGGTTTCCGGCCCGACTCCGCCGCCCAGCACGCCGGTGGGCAGGCTATCCAAGGAAATGGAAGTGAAAGGCGTCGGCGCGGGCGGCTCGATCAGCGTCTCGGCCACGCCGACATCCGGCGCGGGCGGTACGACGGTCGGCGCCTCCGCGTCCGGAATCTCGATGCCAACAAGCTCCGGTTCGGCGGCCGCAGGCGCGGCGGTCATTGCCGGCTCAGCCTCGGCGACTAGCGGCTCGGCATCGAGCGCCGGAGCAGGCGCCGCGGCCGGCGGCTCTTCCGCGATGGACGCGGACTCGTCGGCCAAAGCCTCCGCCGGCGGCTCCTCGCCGGCCGGCTGCAGCGAAAATTCGAAATCGCCGGCTTCCGCCGCCGGCAGCGCCGCCTCCGGCAAGGCCGCGGCGGGGTTCCAGCCGGGCAGTACCTGCTCGATGCCCAGTTCAGAGGCCGGCATGTCGTCCAGATCCAGCGACGGCAGCGAAGCCAGGTCCAGCAAAGGCTCTTCGCCGGGAACGGGAGCGGCGATCAGCTCCTCCAGGCTCAGTTCGGGAATTTCCAGTTCGGCGGGCAGGTCCTGCGGCGGCTCGCCCAACTGGTCGGCCAGCGCGTCCAGTTCGCTGGAGAAATCAAAATCGGGGATGTCGATGACTTCGTCGCCCAAGGTAGGCACTTGCGACTCATCCACCACCTCGGTCAACACCGGCAGATTGAGGCCGGACCAGTCAGGCTCTTTGGGCTTTGACGGCTCGCTCATGGTCACTTATTGCTCATGTCGTGATGTTCGATTGCATAACCGCGCTCGCGATACGCCTTGAACCGCAGGCGCGCCGTCTCCAGCGACGCTTCGTCGCGTCCGACTATCTCCAGAATACGATCAAAGCGCTCCATCCGCTCCGGCAAATTCGAACCCAGGTTCAACAATACCGGGTGCTCCAGCGCGTCCGGCAGGCGGGCGGTCAGCCAGATCGGCGTGTCCGCCGCCTCGTCGGCGCCCAGCCTGCAGTGCGGCACGAAGCGGGTATCGCCGAAGCTCCACAGCTGCCGGCTGAAGGTGTCGAGCTGCTGCTCGCTGTCGAACCAGATCAGCAGCCGCTCCCCCTTGCGCATCACCGTGGCCGCCAGCAGGCAGGCGAAGCCCTGCGGGTCGGCCACTTTGGTGTAAAAATCAATCCTGCTCATCGTCCACCGTTTCAGGGGTTTCGCGGCGCGGACGGCCGCGGCGCACCACATTGCCCAGCGCGATGTCGGCGCGGTCTTGCAGGAACTGCACCAGCAAAGGCACCGGACGCGCGGTGGCGCCCTTGTCCTTGCCGCCCTTCCAGGCGGTGCCGGCGATGTCCAGATGCGCCCAGTCGTATGCTTTGGCGTAGCGCGACAGGAAGCAGGCGGCGGTGATGCTGCCGCCCGGACGGCCGCCGATGTTCGCCATGTCGGCGAACGGGCTCTTCAGCATGTCCTGGTACTCGTCCCACAACGGCATATGCCAGGCGCGATCGGCCACTTCCTCGCCGGCGGCCAGCAGTTCGCGCGCCAGACTGTCCTGATTGCTGTACAGCGCGGTGGCGATATGGCCCAGCGCGATCACGCAGGCGCCGGTCAGCGTGGCCACGTCGATCACGGTTGCCGGGTCGAAGCGCTCGGCGTAGGTCAGCGCGTCGCACAGGATCAGCCGGCCCTCGGCGTCGGTGTTCAGAATCTCGATGGTCTGGCCGGACATCGAGGTGACGATGTCGCCCGGCTTCAGCGCGTTGCCGTTGGGCATGTTCTCGCAAGTGGGTACGATGGCGACCAGGTTCAGCGGCAAGTTCATTTCCACCGCGGCGCGGAAAGCGCCCAGCACGGTGGCCGCGCCGCACATATCGTACTTCATCTCGTCCATGCCCTCGCCCGGTTTCAGCGAGATGCCGCCGGAGTCGAAGGTAATGCCCTTGCCCACCATCACGATGGGCTTGTCGCCTTTGTCCTTGGCGCCGTGATGGCGCAGCACGATCAGACGAGCCTCTTCCACGCTGCCCTTGGCCACGGACAGGAAGGAGCCCATGCCCAGTTCCGCGATGTCCTTGGGGCCCAGGATTTCGGCGTCGGCGCCGAAGGCCGCGGCCATCTGGCGCGCTTCTTCGCCCAGATAGCTGGGGGTGCAGACATTGCCCGGCAGATTGCCCAGGTCCTTGGCCAGCTTCATGCCGCTGCCGATGGCCAGGCCGCGTTGCAGGCCTTTTTCGCCGTCGGCGAGATCGCTGCGGCGCGGCACCGCCAGCGTCAGTTTGCGCGGCTCGCGCACCGATTCGTCCACCTTGCTCTTGAAGCGGTCGAAACGGTACAAGGCGTCCAGCGTCACCACCGCCGCCTGTTCTATCATCCACTCGACGTCGTGTTTCTTGACTGTCAGTTCGCTCAGGTAGCTGACCGCCTCCACCGCCGAAGTCTGGGTCAAGGCCTTGACCGAGGCGCGCACCGCCTCGCGGTATTCCTTGGCGCGGAACTCCCGCTCCTTGCCCAGGCCCACCAGCATCACCCGGTCGCACAGGGTGTGCGGCACCGAATGCAGCACCAGCGTGCTGCCCAGTTTGCCCTCCATATCGCCGTGACGCAGCACGTCGCTGATGAAGCCGTTGGAGATGCGATCCAGCAGGTCCGCGGCGAAGGTCAGCTTGCGGGATTCGTACACGCCGACGATAACGCAAGCTACCCGTTGCTTTTCCGGACTGCCGCTTTTTATGTTAAATTCCATTGAGAACTCCCGTGTAGAGCGAGTGTCTGTAGCTCCACCTCTTAACCGGCCGTCGATGCGCGGGTAGAATCCTGACGGCCCGGCCTTCCGGTGAAGACGGATTTTGTTGTTGATTCCGAAATCGTCCGTTTTTGACGTTTCTGGATGGTCCCCGGAATTATCACAATGCTTTTCATGAAAAGTCAAAAAGGCACTGAATAAATGGTTTTTCAAAAAAGCCTGACTCGCGAGCTGACTTTGAGCGCTTTAGGCGTTTTCATCGTGCTCCTGGCGATTATCGTTTCCACTCAGGCAGTCAATCTGCTGGGCCGCGCGGCCGAAGGACAGATGGCCAACGAGGCCGTTGCCGCGGTGCTTGGCTTCACTACGCTGGGCTTTTTCCCGGTATTGATGATTTTGACGGTTTTCGCCACCATTTTAGTGGTGTTGACCCGTATTTGGCGCGATCACGAGATGGTGGTCTGGCTCAGTTCCGGCCTGTCTCTGAGCAATTGGGTGTGGCCGGTGATGCGCTTCACCCTGCCGCTGGCGGTGCTGATCGCCGGCGTCACCCTGTTCATCGGCCCCTGGGCCGATCAGCGCAGCCAGGACTATGCAGAACAGATCAAACGCCGCGAGGAGGTTTCCGCGATCTCTCCCGGCGTGTTCAAGGAATCGGCCTCGTCCAACAAGGTGTATTTCATCGAGAACTACTCCGGCGAGCACGGCGCGGCCACCAATATTTTCATGCAGGAAATCACCGACGGCAAAGTGGCGACGATTTTCGCCAAATCCGGTTTTATTACCACTAAGCCGGACGGCGAGCGCGTGGTGGTGCTGGAACACGGCCAACGCTACGTCGGCGAACCCGGCAGCGCCAACTACGAGGTGGCGGAATTCCAGCGCTACACCGCCGGCATCGGCGAAAGCCAGCAGATGCCGGGCCCGTCCGGCAATCGCCAGGCCATTCCCACCGCCCAGCTGCTGAGCCAGGACTCCGCCGACTACCGCGCCGAGCTGGCCTGGCGGCTGTCCATGCCGATCAGCTGCGTGATCCTGGCCCTGCTGGCGATTCCGATGTCCTATTTCAACCCGCGCAGCGGCCAGACCTACAATCTCCTGCTGTCGCTGCTGGTTTTCTTCGTTTATCAGAACGGACTGACCGTGGCCCGCAACTGGGTGGCCCAGGGCAAGGCCGGCGTCTGGCTGGTGCTTCTGGTGCATCTGGCCATGCTGGCGCTGGCGCTGGCGCTATTGAGCTACCGCAACCGCCCGGCCCGTCCCATCGGCCAGGCCTTGTCCCTGCTGTTCCGGAAATCCTGATCCCGTCATGAAACTGATTCATCGCTACATCGTCGCCACCCTGAGCCAGGCGACCTTGTTCACCCTGCTGGCCCTGCTGGGCCTGTACGGCTTCTTCGACCTGCTGGCCGAGGTGCCCAATCTGGGCAAGGGCAGTTACACCCTGGGCAAGATGCTGGGCTATGTCGCGCTGCTGATGCCCGGCCACGCCTATGAACTGATGCCGCTGGCGGTCTTGATCGGCGGCATGGTGGCGATGACCCAGCTGGCCACCAACAGCGAATACACGGTGATACGCACCAGCGGCGTGACCCTGCCGCAGATCGCCGCCACGCTGTTGAAATTCGGCCTCGGCTTCGCCCTGCTCACCGTGCTGCTGGGCGAGGTGGTGGCGCCGCGCACCGGCCAGCAGGCGCAGAGCCTGAAGCTGTCCGCCACCCACTCCATGGTGGCGCAGGAGTTCCGTTCCGGCATCTGGGTCAAGGACAATCAGAACTTCATCAACGTCCATGAAATGCTGCCGGACACCTCGCTGCTGGGCGTGCGCATCTACACCTACGACGATAATTTCCGCCTGGTGCGCACCCGTTACGCCGAACGCGGCTCCTTCTCCAAGAGTGATCAGCAATGGCGGCTGATCAATGTGCGCGAAACCACGCTGACCGCGGACCAGGCCGTCAGCCGTCATTACCCCGAGCTGTCCTGGAAATCCATCGTCGAGCCGGAAATCCTGTCCGTGCTGCTGGTGGTGCCGGAACAGATGTCGGCCAGCGCGCTGCTGACCTATCTGGAGCATTTGCGCAGCAATAAACAGCAAACCCAGCGCTACGAAATCGCCTTGTGGAGCAAGCTGTTCTATCCGCTGGCCTGCATCTCGATGGCGCTGGTGGCCCTGGCCTTCACTCCGCAGCAGCGCCGCCACGGCCAGTTGGGCATCCGTCTGTTCGGCGGCATCTGCCTGGGCATCGCCTTTCACTTCGTGAATCGCCTGTTCGGCCATCTGGGCCTGTTGTACGACTGGAACCCCATCCTGTCCGCCACCCTGCCCACCTTGCTGTTCCTGGTGGCCGGCGTCGCCATCATCGCCAGACAGGAAAGGCGCTGACATGAGTTCGCCGGCCGCGGAATCCCTCGCCCGCATGCGCCAGGAACTGGCCGGCAAACGTCAGGCGCTGGCCGAGCAATACCGGCAGCAGCGCAATCCCCAGGAATATCTGAAACGGCACAGCCAGACCGTGGACGCCGCGCTGCAGGCGCTGTGGGCGCAGTCCGGCCTGGACGGCGCCGCCAGCCTGATCGCGGTGGGCGGCTACGGCCGCGGCCAGCTCTTCCCCTATTCCGACATCGACCTGCTGGTGCTGCTGGACCAGCCGCCGTCGCCGGAGCTGGGCGAACGCGTCGGCGCCTTCATCAGCCTGCTGTGGGACGTGGGCCTGGAGATAGGCCACAGCGTGCGCACCGTCGAGGAATGCCTGACCGAGGCCCGCGGCGACATCACCATTGAGACCAATCTGCTGGAAAACCGGCTGATCGCCGGCGACGCCGCGCCCTGGCGGCGCATGAGCGCGCTGCTGGACCGCCAACGCGACCCACTGGCCTTTTTCGAGGGCAAGACCCAGGAACAGCAGCAACGCCACACCCGCCACTTCGGCGTCGGCAACAATCTGGAACCCAATATCAAGGAAAGCCCGGGCGGACTGCGCGATCTGCACACCATTCTGTGGATCAGCAAGGCCATAGGCCTGGGCGACAACTGGGACGCGCTGGTGCGCCGCGGCATCTTGACCCTGGCCGAAGCGCGTCTGATCAAGCACAGCGAACGCCAATTGCTGGGCCTGCGCATCGAACTGCACTTGCTGGCGCGCCGGCGCGAGGACAGGCTGATCTTCGATCTGCAACAACAGCTGGGCCAGGCGCTGGGCCTGCAGGACACGCCGGCCAAACGCGCCAGCGAACAGGCGATGCAGCTGTATTACCGCGCCGCCAAGACCGTCAACCAGCTCAACGGCATCCTGCTGCCCAATCTGCGCGGCCGGATTTATTCGCAAGTGCCGCGCGTCACTCAGAACCTGAACGAACGCTTCTACTCGGTCAACGGCATGCTGGGCATCCGCCAGCCGGACGTGTTCGAAAAATATCCGTCCGCCATCCTGGAAGCTTTTCTGATGCTGCAGCGCAACCCGGAACTGAGCGGCTTCGCGCCGCGCATGTTGCGCGCGCTGTGGCACGCGCGCAGCCACATCAACGAGCGCTTCCGCAACAACCCGCGCAACCGCGAGCTGTTCCTGCAACTGTTCCGCGAGCCCAACGGCCTGACGCGCTGCCTGCGGCGGATGAATCTATACGGGGTGCTGGGCCGCTACCTGCCCAATTTCGGCCACATCGTCGGCCAGATGCAGCACGATCTGTTCCACGTCTACACCGTGGACGAACACATTCTGATGGTGGTGCGCAATCTGCGCCGCTTCGCCAGCAGCGCCTTCACCCACGAATACCCGCTGATGTCCCGGCTGATCAACGACTTCGAACGCCCGGAGACCCTGTATCTGGCCGGCTTGTTCCACGACATCGCCAAGGGCCGCGGCGGCGATCATTCGGCGCTGGGCACGGTGGACGCGGCGGACTTTTGCCGCCAGCACGGCTTGCCGGCCGAGGACGGCGAGCTGGTGGCCTGGCTGGTGGGCCAACATCTGACCATGTCCAGCGTGGCGCAGAAGCAGGATATCTACGACCCGGAAACCGTGCGCCGCTTCGCCGAACTGGTCGGCACGCCGCGCCGGCTGACTGCGCTCTACCTGCTGACCGTGGCCGATATCCGCGGCACCAGCCCCAAAGTCTGGAACGCGTGGAAAGCCAAGCTGCTGGAAGACCTTTACCACGCGGCGATGCGCCAACTGGTGCGCGGCGGCCAGCTGGACGTCGCCTCGGAGCTGGAGGAACGCAAACACCAGGCCCAGGCGCTGCTGCGCTTGCACGCGGTGCCCGGCGGCGTGGAGGCCGCGCTGTGGCAGGAGCTGGACACTGTTTACTTCCTGCGCCACGAGGCCAAGGAGATCGCCTGGCACGCGCGCCTGCTCAACCGCTTCGTCCACGCCGAGCAGCCCCTGGTCCGCGCCCGGCTGTCCGACGACCACGAGGGCATCCAGGTGCTGATCTACACCCGGGACCGGCCGGAACTGTTCGCCCGCGCCTGCGCCTTCTTCGGCCGCACCCACTACAGCATCGCCGACGCCAAGGTCTACACCACCCGCCACGGCTACGCGCTGGACACCTTCCACGTCTTCGTGCCCGAGCATCATGATGGCGATTACCGCGACATGATCAATTTCATCGAGTTCGAACTGGCCGAATGCCTGCGCCAGGAGGGCGAACTGAGCTTGCCCGCCTCCGGCCGCATCAGCCGCCACCTCAAACACTTCCCGATCACGCCGCAAATCCTGATCCGCCCGGACGACAAGGCCAGCTTCTACGTGCTGTCCATCGTCGCCGGCGACCGCCCCGGCCTGCTGGCCCGCATCGCCAAGGTGCTGTCCGACTACCGGATGAACGTGCAATCCGCCAAGATCATGACCTTGGGCAGCCGCGCCGAGGACTCTTTCCTGATCTCCGGCCCCGGTCTTAGCGACGACAAAACCGTGCTGGCGCTGGAAAACGCCTTGCTGGCCGCGCTGCGGCTGTAAGCGCCCGTTTAACGCCAGGCGGGCAGGCGCCAGACAAAGCGTTTGCGGCCATGGCGGCGACTCTTCGAAATACTCATGCCGCTCATGAGCAAAGCGCTTCCCCGCTTATCCCTATCTTGCGCGCCAGGTCTTGAATAGGCCCAAAACGCAAGCCGCAAACCATCAGGCATACTCATTAGATCAATCAGAAAAATGCATTGCCATTGTCATTTTTTTGCGTTTTGCATACAGATTTGACGCTGATCAATAATTTACTTGTCATCGATTGAGATTTGGGATTACACATTCAGTGTTCCCCATCGGGAGCAGCCCTTCCGCACCAAGGGCAACCAACCTGGACCAAAGGCGCGCCGTCGAGCGACTACAAGCCCGGTCCAAGGGCCCTGCCCAAGCGCAGGCCCGCGCGGTACTTCTTCAGAGGAGAAGTGAATGTTTGCCAAGCAATACACGGCCGCACTGGTGTCCGCCGCTTTCTTCAGCATCGCGGCGCAAGCAGCAAACCTCAACTGGCAATCCACCAACACCCTGGCTCACCCGGTACAGACGCTGACCCCGCAGGCGCAAGACAGCGGCGAAGTCGCCGCCGGCCAGAGCGTCCACGTCGCGGTGGCGCTGAAAGTGCGCAACAAGGCGCAGCTGGACGCGCTGACCCAGGACATCCTTCAAGGCCGCAGCAAGCGCTACCTGAGCAAGGCCGAGTTTCTGAGCCAGTTCTCCCCCACCGAGGCCCAGGCGCAAACCGTGGTCAAACACTTGCAGGCCAGCGGCTTCCGCAACATCAAGGTGGCGCCCAACCGGCTGCTGATCACCGCCGACGGCAGCGCCGCCACGGTCAAGGCCGGCTTCCAGACCTCGCTGCACCGCTACGACATCAATGGCCGCCAGGCCTTCGCCAATGTCGCCAACGCCCAGGTGCCCGGCGCGCTGGCCGACATCGTGCTGGCGGTCCACGGCCTGCAGAACGTGCATCAATTCCACACCGCGCTGCGCCATCCGACGCCGCAGGCCTTCAAGACGACCAGCGTCAGCGGCCACGCTCCCACCGACTTCCCGTCCATCTACAACGCGAACAGCCTGCCGCCGGCCAGCAACACCACCGTCGGCATCATCGCCGAAGGCGACCTGAGCCAGACGCTGAGCGATCTGCAGGACTTCGCCAGCGGCGCAGGCTACGGCGCGGTGGCCACCTCGGTGATCAATAGCGGCACGCCCAGCAGCGACACCTCCGGCACCGAGGAATGGAACCTGGACAGCCAGGACATCCTCGCCGCCGCCGGCGGCGCGGTGCAGCAGATGAACTTCTACGTGGCGCCGTCGATGACCAACGCCGACATCACCGCCGCCTTCAACGCCGCGGTCAGCGACGGCACGGCCAAGGTGGTCAACGTTTCGCTGGGCGAATGCGAGACCAGCGCCCAGAGCGACGGCATGACCGCCAGCGCCGACCAGATCTTCCAGGCGGCGGTGGCCCAGGGTCAGACCTTCTCGGTGTCCACCGGCGACTCCGGCTCCTACGAGTGCGGCGGCCGCACCGCGCGCCAGAGCTACCCGGCGGTGTCGCCCTACGTGATCGCGGTGGGCGGCACCACCCTGTCCACCAGCGGCAAGACCGCGTATCTGTCGGAAAGCACCTGGAACGGCGGCGGCGGCGGCCCCAGCTACACCGAGAACGCTCCGGCCTGGCAAAGCAGCGCCGGCGTGCTGACCATTTCCAAGACCAAGCGCGGCGTGCCCGACGTCTCCTTCGACGCCGACCCCAATAGCGGCGCGCTGGTCCTGGTCAACGGCGGCACTTCGCAGATCGGCGGCACCAGTCTGGCGGCGCCCTTGTTCACCGGCTTCTGGGCGCGGATAGAGTCGGCCAACGGCAACAACATCCACTCGCCGGCGCCGTCGATCTACAAATACTTCAAGGCCAACCCCGCGCTGTACCACGACGTCACCAGCGGCAGCAACGGCGCTTACAGCGCCGCCAAGGGCTGGGACTACACCACTGGCTGGGGCAGCCTGAACATCGCCAATCTGAACGCCTTCATCGCGCGGACCCCCGGTTTTTAAAGCAGCGCTCTCTCGCCTTGAGCCCCGGTCCTCCGGGGCTTTTTTGCGCCCGGCGGCGGCGGCGGCTAAGATGGGCCCACTTCGCGCCGGAAACCAAACATGAAAATCCCGCCCTCAGCCGCCGTCCATCTGCTGCACCGCTGCGTCCACGCCAGCCTGGCCACCCACAGCACTCAACTGGCCGGCTATCCCTACGCCACGCCGATACCCTGCGTGCCCGACCTGCGCCACCGGCCCACGCTCTGCCTCAGCGCGCTGGCCGAGCACAGCAAGAACCTGCAGGCCGATCCGCGCTGCAGCGTGGCCTTGCTGGACCCGGCGGCGGCGTCCAGTCAGAGCGGCGCGCGCCTGACCCTGCTGGGCGATATGGAAGCCTTCCAACCCACGCCGCTGGAACTGGCGCGCCATCTGCGCTACCAGCCGGAGGCCGAAGACTGGCTGCAGCTGGACTTCGCCTTTTACCGGCTGCGGCCGCAACGGCTGCGCTATATCGAAGGCTTCGGCCGCATGGGCTGGCTGGAGGCCGAGCAGTGGCTGGACGGCCCGACGCTGGAGCCGGAACAAGAGGCGGAGCTGCTGACGCAGAGCGCCGCCTTGCCCGCCGGTGTCCGCTTGCTGGGGGCCGACTGCCACGGCATCGATTACGAGACCGCCGCCGCGCGCCGGCGGCTGGCCTTTCCCGCCGCGTTGGCGGCGGACGTGCTGGCCGCCCGCTGGACAGCGCTCTGCGCGGCGCTGGCATGAAAAACGGGAGCCTGTCGGCTCCCGTTCGCGCACTCCCCGGCGGCGCCGTTCCGGCGCAGCCGCTCACTTGAACAACATATGGCCCAACTTGCTGGCCTTGGTGTCCAGATAACGGTCGTTGTGCGGATTGCGTCCCACTTCCAGCGGCACCCGTTCCACCACATCGATGCCGGCATTGCGCAGGGTTTCGATCTTGCGCGGATTATTGGTCATCACCCGCACCCGCGACACGCCCAGCTGGTCCAGCATGTGGCGGGCGATGCGGAAGTCGCGCATGTCGGCGGGAAAGCCCAGCCGCTCGTTGGCTTCCACGGTATCCGCGCCGCCGTCCTGCAGCTGGTAGGCGCGGATCTTGTTGATCAGGCCGATGCCGCGGCCTTCCTGACGCAGATACAGCAAGGCGCCGCGGCCTTCGGCGGCGATGGCGGACAAGGCCGCCTCCAGTTGGAAGCCGCAGTCGCAGCGCAGCGAAAACAGCGCGTCGCCGGTCAGACACTCCGAATGCAGGCGCGACAGCACCGGCTCGCCGTCGTCTATCGTGCCCAGGGTCAGCGCGACGTGCTCGCGCCCCCCCACTTCCTCAAAACCATGCATGGTGAACTCACCCCAGGGGGTGGGCAGCTTGCAACTGGCGATGTACTCCATCCTCGGCTCATCAGCGCTGAGCTCGACAGCAGGCAATGACATTGTTTCTCCGCTAAACCTGATGAACGCGCCTGAATCCGCGCGCGATAATCTTTATTAACTGTGGTCGGCTTCCGGATTTTCAAGCGCCAGCGGCAAGGCGGCGAAAGGCTCGGCCAGCACAATGGCCAACGCGGCCAGCCACACCAGCCGCTCCGGCGTGAAGAAACCGGCGCTGGACGCCTCGGCGTCCAGAATGCCCAGCACATTGTCGTCCTGACCCAGCACCGGCAGGCAGACCTCGCTCATCACCTTGGGATCGCACTCGTAATAGCCGCCGCCCTCTGCGCGCCAGGCTTTGACGTCCTCGATCAGCACCGCCCAGCCGGTCAGTCCCACCCGGCTGTTGTTGCTGTACTCGGCGAAGGCCTCGGTCAAAGGAAACTCCGCGCGGCTGGGCACGCCCTGATAAGCCAGCTTGACCAGCTTGGCCTGCTGGCCCTTGCCTATCTTGCGATACACGCCCAGCCAGTCCGCGCCCACCTTGAGGTTCACCGACTCCACCAGCGCCAGCAGATTGCGCAACGCCGCCGTCGCCTCCGGACTTTCGCCGCCGAACAGCGGCGCCAGGTCGTAAGGCTCGTCGGCCAGTTCCTCGAACAAGGAGCAACTGCCGTCCTCGCTCAATTTGGGCACCCGGTAGCGGTACAAATCCTGCCGCGCCGCCGGCTTGTCCGCGTTCAACACCGCGGACAGGGTCAGCACCGCGATCTGCAGCTCGGTGCGATCCAGATCCAGGCTCTGCTCGCGCAGATAGTCGGCCAGTTGGCTTACGGGTATCATGACAGTGCTCCTGAAGGCGGCCGCGCCGCCCGATGCGAATGAATATCGAAACCCAGCAGGATACCAAAAACCGCCCCGCGCTGGCCAACCCCAGCCCAGAATAAAACACCATGCCCGCCATTCATATTCCCTACCCGCCCCTCGTGATCAAGGCCGGCGCGCACGCCCGCAAGCTGCTGGCGCACCAGGGCCTGCCCGCCGCCAGTGTGGCCACCCTGCCCGGCGCCGCCGGCGGCCCCAAGGCGATAGGCATCACCGGCCTGGACCAGGCGGTGTTCGAATGGCTGAACCGCAGCCCGCGTCGGCGCGAGCTGGTCGGCGCCTCCATCGGCGGCTGGCGCTTCGCCTGCGCGATGCAGGCCGAACCGCGTCAGGCGCTGGCCCGGCTGGCGGAGCGCTACACCGCTGAAACCTACGCGGCCAAGATCGACGTGGCCGACATCACCCGCCAGACCCGCCTGATGCTGGACGAGGTGCTGCCGCCCGAGGCGCGCGGCGCGCTGATCGATCACCCTCACTATCAGCTTAGCCTGTTGCTGGTGCGTTCCCACGGCCTGCTCGCCAGCGAGGCGCGCGCGGCGCTGCTGGGCGGCCTGGCGCTGAGCGCCGCGCTCAACGCCGTGTCCCGCGGCCTGCTCCGCCACGCCTTCAGCCGGGTGATCTGCCACGACCCGCGCAGCGACTTGCGCTTCAAGCCCGCGGACGACATCCCTACGCTGTGCCAACCGCTGGGAATGGACAACCTGGACGCCGCGCTGATGGGCACCATCGCCATTCCCGGCGTGCTCAACGGCGTACAGTTGCCGGGCGCGCCGGCGGCCACTTATCGCGACGGCGGCCTGACCGACTACCACTTGGACTTTCCCTTCGCCCAGGGCGACGACATCGTGCTCTACCCTCATTTCACCGAGCGCATCGTGCCCGGCTGGTTCGACAAATTCCTGCCCTGGCGCCGGTCCAATCCGGCCCACCACGCCAACACCGTGCTGATCTCGCCGTCGCGCGACTACCTGGCGCGCCTGCCCGGCGGCAAACTGCCGGACCGCAACGACTTCCACCGCTACCTGGGCCGGGACGCGCAGCGTCAGCAGGTCTGGCGCCAGGCCACCGCCGAGAGCCAAAGGCTGGGCGACGCCTTCATGGCGTGGCTGGAACGGCCGGACCTGGGCCAGGTTCAAGCGCTCTAAAACAAAAAGAGCCGGGAATCTCCCGGCTCTTTTCATTCATGCCTCAGACACGCCTCAACCGGCGCGGGCCCAGCACGCCTCGTCCGACATATTCACCGGCGTCGCCAGCAACTGCACCACCACGTCCCGCGTTTGCGCGCCCTTGCGCACGCGCACGGTGATCTGGTCGGCCACGCCCGGCTGATCCTGATCGCGGCGGTAGTTGAAGGCGCCGTGGTCGGCCATGACGGCGCGGCCCAGCTTGGGACCGCTCACCAGGCTATAGCCGTCCGGCTCGCCCACGCCTTGCAGCTGGCCGCGCAGGCAGCGCACAGGGCTGGAATAGCTGAGCTTGGCCAAACCCAGTTGGGCGTCGCCGCCGCCCGGCTGCGACGCGGCCGGACCCAACGGGCCTTCGCAGCGCAGCGCGGCGCGCTTGGCCTTGAAGTCGTAGTCGGTGGCCGCGCAGTTGAGCGCCATCATATTGTTGATGCCGCTGCCCCGCAGCAGGTTCTGCAGGGCGGAGTCCAGGGTCTTGTCCAGCTCCTGGCGCGCCATGGTGGCGGTGCCGGAACGCAAGGGCAAGACGCCGTCGCATTCGAAGCGGCGCAGAGCGCTGCGTTCGCCGTCGGCCCAGACGCGGCACGCCACCGGCAGATGACGGCGCATCGCGCCCTCGATCGCGCCGATCTCGCCGGCCTGCCACTCCGCCTGTTTCAGCCAGTCCACGCCCCGCTCGGTCGAGGTATTGCCCAGTTGACCGGCGCGCTGCGCCTCCACCTGGCGGCCCACATAGTCGTGGAAGCCCTGCACCAGACCGGCGTCGCGGCCCATTTCCGCCACCAGGGCGTCGAAGCGCTTGACGTCGTCGGCGCGCAGCGAGGCCAGGATCTCGGCGATGCGGCCCGGCTGTTGCTGGTTCAGGTAGTAGAACCACAAGGCGGAATGGCTGTAGAAGTCCCAACCGTCGCTATAGCTGGAACGCATGATGCGGGACGGTTCCAGATAGCTTTGCGGCCAGCCGTTGGCCACCACGTCCACCACGTGGCCGCGCACCTTGATGCCGTCGCGCGACGTGCTCCAGGCCATGAATTCGGCGAAGCCCTCGTCGTACCAGGCCATGCGGCGGTCGTCGCGGTAGAAGTCCGAGCTGCCCCACATGCCCGGCTGGATGAAGCGGCCGGACAGATAGTGCACGTACTCGTGGCGCACCAGTTCTTCCAGGCTCAGATAGCTCTCGCGCGGCACTTCGCGCTGGAAGGTGTAGAAGGTACCGTCCTTTTCGATGTAAATGCCGCCGTTGTCGGTGGACAATTCATTGAGCAGGCCCTGGAAGCGCTGGTAGGCGGTCTTGCTGCCGTAGATCACCATGCGCAATTTGGCGTTGGTGTCGCCGTTCACCGGCTGGCTGATGCCGCTGACCCGGCCCAGTTGCGCCTGCACCTGCTTCATCGCGTAGTACAGCGGCTCCACTTCGGCCAGCGCCAGCGGGGTTTCGAACACCAGATTGCCGTTGTCGAAGCTCCAGCTATGCGGGAACAGATGCGTTTTCAGCTCCTGTTCCGCCTGGCAGATGCCGTAGCGCTCGCACGGCACCTTGCCCAGTTTCTTCAAGGCGTACACCGCTTCCGCCCACGAAGCGCCGAACTTCTCGCCGCCCAGCAGGCCGGCCACCGCGTCTTCCGCCAGTTTGGCGGTGCGCGGGTATTGCATGAAACGGCCGGTTTCGCGCACGGTGTTCAGATACATCTGTTCGTCGGCGAAGGCCGGCTGTCCGGCGCGGGTCAGCCCTGCCAGGCTGGTCGCCAGCGCGTCCAGTTGACCGGCGCCCGCCTTGTCGGCGAAGCCCTCGGTGTAATGCATATTGAACAGGGTGGTCTGCATCGGATGCAGCGCGATGCGCGCCCAGTTGTTCTTAGCCGCGGCGTTGTAGCGGCCGAAGAAGCGCTGCAGCAGCGGCAGCGCGTATTCCTGCTTGCGCACCGAATCCGCCAGAATCATGGTTTCCGCCACCGACTGACGCAGATCGGTCGCCAGATACCAAGCGTCGTGGTCGCCGCTGCCGTCGCGCACCGGCTCGCTCCACAGCGCCGGGTTTTCCGCCAGCGCGCTCACCGCCTGCATCACCGGCTCGTCCACCGGACGGCCGTAATCGCCCACTTCCGCGGCGTGGCTGTACTGGGTGAAGTAGCCGGCTTTCAGGAACACCGCCAGCGGCCACAAGCCGTTGGCGCTCTTGCCGTCCCAGCTTTGCGCGCGGGCGCGGGCCTCGGCCGCCACTTCCCGCATATTCGCCGGCGACACCACCCGGTAGCTGAAGGCGTCCGCCTGGAACAGGCGGTTCATGCACGTGCCCTGCACGCTGGCGACATAGCGCGCCAGCGCCGCGCCGGACAACTGGCCCAGCTTGGCCTCCTCGCAGGCGGCGTACTGCGGCCCGGCCGCGGCCTCCTTGGCGCGGCGCGCGCCGGTCTGCTGCATCGGGCCTTGCGGCTTGGCGCCGGGACCGGCGCCGTCGGCCGGCGCGCCGGGCGGCAGGCCGTGCGGATAAGACGGTTTCTCCGACAAAGCCGGAGAATGCGAGGAGTGGCCGGCCTGAGGAAGATTGGCCTGCGGCGCCGGCTGGCTGACCGCTGTTTTTTCGGAATCGCTGACGCAACCGGCCAATAAGGCGGCCGCCATCACGGAAAGACTCAGTGCGCGCACGCCGCTGAGCGAAGCTGTTTTTATCATGACGCTATCCAAGACATTAATAATGTCGCATCAATATTCAGATGCGAATTTCAAATCATATAGAATAGCCATCGTCATGAGAATTAAGTTTAAAATAAAACGCTCAATTTAAACCATAATTACAACATTGGTATTTTTACCCTGTTTTTCACCGAAAAAAGGGCGTAAAAAAAGCCGCGCAAGCGGCTTCGATAAAGTTTGTTGCCCAACCAAGGGACAGGCGTCAATGCCTGGCCTCGCGCGCGGCGGCGATCACGTCGTAATCAAACAGACGGTTGGCGTCGTCCTCGTCGTAAACGTAATGCTGGTTGCAGTAGTCGCAGACGATTTCCACGCTGCCCTGTTCCAGCAACACCTCGCCCACCTCCTGGCCGCCCAACATCTTCAACATGTCGCCGACACGTTCGCGGCTGCAATTGCAGGCGAAGCTCACCGTCTCCTGATCGAACACCCGCACCGTTTCCTCGTGGAACAGGCGGTGCAGGACGTCCTCGGCCGGCAGGCCCAGCAGTTCGTCCGCCCTTAGCGTGGCGCCCAGCATCTGGATGCGCTCCCAGCCTTCCGGATCGCCATGGCCTTCCGGCAGTTTCTGCAACAGCATGCCGGCGGCGGTTTCGTCGCTGGAGGCCAGGATCAGCCGGGTTTCCAGCTGCTCGGAACGCAGCATGTAGTTCTCCAGCATCTCGCCTATGCTGTCGCCCTCCAGCGCCACGATGCCCTGCCAGGTTTGCGCCTTGTCCACGCGCGGTTCCAGCGTCACCACAAAACGCCCGTGCCCGCCCAGCAAGGACTGGATGGAAGCGTCGTCGGCAATGCCGTCGTCCCACTTGGCGGTGGCGCGGATGGTGCGGTCGTTATTGCACTCCACCACCGCCAGCTTCAGGGCGCCGGCGCCGTGAAGCTGCAGGATCAGCGCGCCGTCGAACTTGAGGTTGGCGGCCATCAGCTCGGCCGCCGCCATCATTTCGCCGACGATCTTCTTCATGGCCGGCGGGTAGCTGCGGCGGGCCAGCACCTGCTGCCAGGCGCCGTCCAGGCGCACCAAGGTGCCGCGCACCGGCGCGCCGTCAAACAAAAATCGTTGCAATCTGTCTTGTGTGCTCATGCTGTGTCTTTCTTTTCCTTGTCCGCCGCCAGCTCTACGGTATAGACCGTCATCGGCATCGAAGAGCTGACGTCGAATTCGCAGCCGGCGCGCACGCCGATTTCGGCGATTTCGCGCGCGCTCAGCGCCTGGTCGTACACCGCGTACATCGCGCCCATCGCGAACTTGCGGCCGGAGCCTATCGCCCAGATGCGGGAAAACTCATAGATCTCGCGCATGGGGTAAACCCCGAAAATACCGTGACGGTTGGCGATCACCACCATCATCTGGCTGGATTCGTACGGATCTTCCTCGTCCTCCTCGGGACGCAGGTAGAAACCGTCCTTCAGCTTGGGATGCAGCTTGCGGAAGGTCTCGAAAATGCCCTGGCGGCTGCTCAAGTCTTTTTTCTTCAACTCCTTCAGCGCGCCTTGCAGCACCAGGTCGTGCGCGGCCGAGCCGGAGATGGCCAGATAGCTGTCCCCGTGCTGGAAAATCTTGTTGTGGAAACAATCATAGCCGGCCAGCAGCTTCTGGTCGTCGCCAAAAGTGGTCTGGCTGTCTGCGGCGATCGCAATCTGATCGCCCTTTCTTACCGCCACGATGGTAGTCATCCCTGCGCCTTTTTCGTCGATGGCGGCCCCGGGTTCGGCGGCCGCGCAAAACCGCCTATTGTATCGGCTTACGCCCGGCAACCCAAGCTTTGCGCCCGCGGCCGGCTTTGGGGGAGATGGGGACCGCCGGCGCGAATCTCAAGGCCGCAGCGCGGCCGCGACAAGATGACAAAGCGGGTTTTTATCGATACAATGATATTGATTCTCATTTACAAAAAAGCCATGCAATTCCACGCTCAAGACTTTCCCATCGTCTGGCTGGATCGCCGCCGCCCGGATGGACAGCAGCCCACCGACATCTTCGCCACGCTGGACCAGCTGCTGCTCCAGCAACGCCCCTTCGTCTTCATCGCCAAGGAACCGGCCCCCACCGAGCTGGACCTGCACGCGCGCATCATCCGCAAGATGGCGGCACTGTGGGTCAAGGACAACCGGCTGCAAATCCGCCAGCTGATCCGGGGCACCATCGTGATCGCTCCGCTGACCGACCAACAGCGCTATCTGGACGAGTTCGCGCCGCGCTTCGAAAAATTCTGGGGCTATCCGCTGCGCCACCGCCCGGACTGCGACGCGGCGCTGAACCTGGCGGCGGAACTGCTGGCCGGCCCGCCCGCCGTCGGCCACGCCCTCAGGCGTCGCGCAGTTCGAAATCGTGGCTGATGTCGGCGGTCTTGCCCAGCATGATGGAGGCGGAACAGTATTTCTCCGCCGACAGCCTGATCGCCCGCTCCACCGCGTCCGCCTTCAGTTCGCGCCCGCTCACCACAAAGTGGAAATGAATGCGGGTGAACACCTTGGGCTCCTCCTCGGCGCGCTCGGCCTCGATCTCCACCCAGCAATCGCTGACCTGCTGCCGCGATTTCTTCAGAATGGTGATCACATCGTAGCTGGTGCAGCCGGCGGTGCCCAAGAGCAACAGCTCCATGGGCCGCGGCCCCAGATTCCTGCCGCCGCCCTCCGGCGCGCCGTCCATCACCACCGCGTGACCGCTGCCGCTTTCGCCCAGAAAACACACGCCGTCCACCCACTTCAACCTGGCTTTCATCCCCGCCTCTCCTCATAGTAGGAATTCCGAAACGGCCTAGCCTAACATCCGGATTTGGGCGAACAAAGATTCACCGGTAAAATAGAAAGATTGTCCCGCTATATCCGAGCTGCGCCCAAACATGCTGGTACTAGGTATTGAATCTTCCTGCGACGAAACCGGAGTCGCTTTGTACGACACAGACGGCGGCCTGCTGGCCCACCAACTGCACACTCAGATGGCCATGCACGCCGAATACGGCGGCGTGGTCCCCGAGCTGGCCAGCCGCGACCACATCCGCCGCGCCATCCCGCTGACCGAGGCCTGCCTGGCCGAGGCCGGCAAGACCCTGGCCGACCTCGACGCCATCGCCTACACCCAGGGCCCCGGCCTAGGTGGCGCGCTGCTGGTGGGCGCCAGCGTGGCCAACGCGCTGGCCTTCGGCCTGAACATCCCGGTGCTGGGCGTCCATCATCTAGAAGGCCATCTGCTGTCTCCGCTGCTGGCCGAGCCCAAGCCCGAGTTCCCCTTTCTGGCCCTGCTGGTTTCCGGCGGCCACACGCAGCTGATGGCGGTGCGCGGCGTCGGCGACTACCAAATCCTGGGCGAAACCCTGGACGACGCCGCCGGCGAGGCCTTCGACAAGACCGCCAAACTGCTGGGCCTGCCCTATCCCGGCGGCCCGCTGCTGTCGCGGCTGGCCGAGGAAGGCGATCCGGCCCGCTTCACCCTGCCGCGGCCGATGCTGAACTCCGGCGATCTGGACATGAGCTTTTCCGGGCTGAAAACCGCGGTGCTGACGCTGAGCAAGCAGGTGGCGGACGCCGACGGCCACATCGACGAACAGACGCGCAAGGACATCTGCCGCGCCTTCCAGGAAGCCATCGTCGAAGTGCTGACCAAGAAATCGCTGGCCGCGCTCAAGCAGTGCGGCATGAAGCGGCTGGTGGTGGCCGGCGGCGTCGGCGCCAACAAGCAGCTGCGCGCCGCGCTGGACGAGGCCGCGCGCCGTCGCCGCTTCGAAGTCTTCTATCCTCCGCTGGCGCTGTGCACCGACAACGGCGCGATGATCGCCTTCGCCGGCGCGATGCGGCTGAAACACGCCCAAGCCCCCGGCAGTTACTCGATCAAGCCGCGCTGGGATCTCAGCGCGCTGCCCCCGGCCTGACCCACACCCATGCGCCGCGCCGGCCGCGAACGCCGGCGCGGCCGTTCGGACTCCTATGATTCAACTCAAAAACCTCAATCTGCGCCGCGGCCTGAAAGAATTGCTGCTAGGCGCCAACCTGACGCTCAACCCCGGCTACAAGACCGGCCTCACCGGCGCCAACGGCGCCGGCAAATCCAGCCTGTTCGCGCTCTTGATGGGCGAATTGCACGCCGACAGCGGCGACGCGTTGCTGCCGCCGCACTGGACCATCGCCCATGTGGCGCAGGAAACGCCGGCGCTGGAACGCTCGGCGCTGGACTACGTGCTGGACGGCGACCATGAGTTGCGCCAGCTGGAACAGGGGCTGCTGGACGCCGAAGAGCGGCACGACGGCAACGCCATCGGCCATCTGCACGGCGAACTGGCGCGCATCGACGCCTACGCCGCGCCGGCGCGCGCCGGCAAGCTGCTGACCGGCCTGGGCTTCGACGTGGACGCTCAGCAACGGCCGGTGGCCAGCTTCTCCGGCGGCTGGCGCATGCGCCTCAACCTGGCCCAGGCGCTGATGTGCCGCTCCGACCTGCTGCTGCTGGACGAACCCACCAACCACCTGGACCTGGAAACCGTGCTGTGGCTGGAAGACTGGCTGCAAGGCTATCCGGGCACCCTGCTGATGATTTCCCACGACCGCGACTTCCTGGACAGCGTCTGCGACCACATCGTCGAAGTCGCCAACCAGGAACTGACGCTGTACACCGGCAACTACAGCCAGTTCGAAGTGATGCGCGCGGAAAAACTGGCGCGCCAGCAAGGCGAATACGAAAAACAGCAGCGCCAGATCGCCCACCTGGAATCCTTCGTCAACCGCTTCAAGGCCAAGGCGTCCAAGGCGCGCCAGGCGCAAAGCCGGGTCAAGGCGCTGGAAAAGCTGGAGCGCATCGCGCCGGCCCACGTGGCTTCGCCGTTCGACTTCCACTTCGACAGCCCGGACAACCTGCCCAATCCGCTGCTGAAGCTGGAACAGGCCGACGTCGGCTACGGCTCCACCGCCATTCTTAGCGGACTGAATCTATCGGTGGAGGCCGGCGCGCGCATCGGCCTGCTCGGCGTCAACGGCGCCGGCAAATCCACCCTGGTCAAGCTGCTATCCGGCGACCTCGCGCCGCTGCGCGGCGAAGTCGTCAACGCGCAGACGCTGAAGATAGGCTATTTCGCCCAGCACACGCTGGAAACCCTGCGCGAAGACGAGACGCCGCTGCAGCATATGCAAAGACTGGCGCCCACCACGCGCGAACTGGAGTTGCGCAGTTTCCTGGGCGGCTTCAACTTCCGCGGCGACGCCGCCACCGATCCGGTGGGCCCGATGTCCGGCGGCGAGAAAGCACGGCTGGCGCTGGCGATGATAGTCTGGCAAAAACCCAATCTGCTGCTGCTGGACGAACCCACCAACCACCTGGACCTGGAAATGCGCCACGCGCTGACCATGGCCTTGCAGGATTTCAGCGGCGCGCTGATCGTGGTGTCCCACGACCGCAGCCTGCTGGAAGCCACCACCGACATCTTCTGGCTGGTCAGCCACGGCAAGGTGCAGCCCTTCGACGGCGATCTGGAGGATTATCGCCAGTGGCGGCTGACCCTGCTCGCCGACGCCGGCAAGCCCTCGTCCGGAGACGCCCAGGGCCTGAATCGCAAGGAACAGAAACGCCAGGAGGCGGAAGCGCGGCAGCGGCTGTCCCTGCTGCGCAAACCGCTGCAGAACAAGCTGAACAAGCTGGAAAAGGAACTGGACCAGCTCAGCGCGGCGAAAGCCGAACTGGACGGCTTCATGGCCTCCGCCGACGCCTACGAGGACGCCAACCGGCAACGGCTGGCCGACGCGGTGCGCCGCCAGGGCGAGGTGGCGACCCGTCTGGCCGAAGTGGAGGAAGCCTGGCTGGACGCCCAGACCGAACTGGAGGCCTTGGAACAGGCGGAATGAAGGCGGCGGCGGCCCGGGTTTTCCACAGCAATCGCCGGATAACTGTGTGGATAACCCCGGCCGGACGCCAAAAAAACTTTTGCAATTAGCCACTTGCCTCTTACGCTTATAAAAAAGGCAAATCCGGGGAACTTTCCCACCTTGCCAATGGGCAAATCTGGTGACAGCATGTGGATAAGACCGGCAACTCCATGATTGCAAAAAACAAATGACTGCCGCCCATTTTTTAAGCAAGGCCGCGCAACGCCTTCCCCGCCGCCACGCATGTCCGTCGCCCGTCCGACGCGTCCTGCTTGCCGGCCTGCTGCTCGTCGGCGCCGCCGCCGCCGAGCCCCCCATCCGGCTCAACACCCATCAGCAAGCTCCGCTTTCCTTCCGCAAGGAGGACGGCAGCGCCGACGGCCTGGCGGTGCAAGTGGTGCAATGCGCGCTCAAACAACTGCAACGCCCCTACTCCATCACCTTCCTGCCGTGGCCGCGCGCGCAATGGCAGGTGCAGCACCAGCAGGCCGACGCCTTCTTCACCGCCACACCATCCGCGGAGCGCGATGGCTACGCGGTGTTGTCCGCTCCCATCCTGCCTTACGAGCGGCGCTGGTATCTGCTGAAGGACAATCCGCAATCCCCGTCCGGCAGCGATTTCAAGCGCCAGGGCCGCACCGCCGCCTTCAACGGCTCCAATATGGACGACTGGCTGCGCGAACACGGCTACCAGCTCACCTCCACCCCGCCCAATAGCGAACAGCTGGTCAAGATGCTGCTGAGCCGCCGCGTCGACGCCATTCTCGGCAACGCCTACGTGGTGGACGCGCTGATCGCCAAGATGGGCGTGCAGGAGCAGCTGCGCAGCGAACTGGCGCAAAGCCTGCCCTTCGGCGTCTACTTCGGCAAAGCCTTTCTCGCCCGCGAATCGCCACAGTTCCTGACGCAATTCAATCGCGCGGTGCAAACCTGCCGCGCCAAATAAAAAAGCCGCCATCTCTGGCGGCTTTTCAATGCGGCTTGGCTGCGGATCAGACCGGAGCCGGCTCCTTCATCAGCAGCGTGGACAGCTCCGCCAGCTTGCGCTTCAGCTCGCGGCGGTCCACCACCATGTCCACCGCGCCCTTGCTCAGCAGGAACTCGGCGCGCTGAAAGCCTTCCGGCAAGGTTTCGCGCACGGTTTGCTCGATCACCCGCGCGCCGGCGAAACCGATGCGCGCCTTGGGTTCGGCCAGCACCACGTCGCCCAGGAAGGCGAAGGAGGCCGACACGCCGCCCATGGTCGGGTCGGTCAGGATCGAGATGAAGGGCAGCTTGGCGTCGGTCAGCAGCTGCAAGGCCGCGCTGGTCTTGGCCATCTGCATCAGCGAGTTCAAGCCTTCCTGCATCCGCGCGCCGCCGGAAGCGGCCACGCAGATGAAGGGCGCCTTGGCCTCCACCGCGGCGCGCACGCCGCGCACGAAGCGCTCGCCCACCACCGATCCCATGGAACCGCCGATGAATTTGAATTCAAACGCGGCCACCACCACCGGCATCGATTCGATGCTGCCCTGCATCACCACCAGTGCGTCGTCCTCGCCGGTGTCGCTCTTGGCAGCGGTCAGGCGGTCCGGATATTTCTTGCTGTCCTTGAACTTCAGGATATCCACCGGCTTGACCTCTTCGCCCAACTCGCGACGGCCTTCTTCATCCAGCAGCAGGTTCAGACGTTCGCGCGCGGTCAGCGGATGGTGGTGATTACACTTGGGACACACCTGCAGATTGCTCTCCAGATCGGTGTAATACAACACGGCTTCGCATTCCGGGCACTTGCTCCAAAGCCCCTCCGGTACCGCGGAAGGTTTGTCAGCGCGGTTGTCGCGCTTGATCTTCGGCGGCAGGAGCTTATTCAACCAGCTCATGCTGACTCCTTGATTCTTGGGCCCGCCGCCAAACGGCGGGCACAGTAAAACGGGGGCTGAGCCCCCGCAGTGTTCTATCGGATGGCGGCCTTCAGTTCGGCCACCAGACGGGTTAACCGCTCTTTGGCGGTTTCGGGTGTCGCCGCCTCAATTTCCTGCACCAAGCGGCTGCCCACCACCACCGCGTCTGCGGCGGCGGAGATCGCCTTGGCTGTCGCACCGTCGCGAATGCCAAAGCCGACGCCTATCGGTACGGTCAAATATTCTCTAAGGGCAGCAATTTTACGCGCTACGTCGTCAATGTCCAGATGCCCGGCGCCGGTCACCCCCTTCAGAGACACATAATAGACGTATCCGCGCGCCAGTTTGGCGATTTCCGCCACACGTTGCGGCGGCGTGGTGGGCGCGATCAGAAATACCGGATCCAGGCCGTTGGCGGTCAAGGCCGCCGACAGATCGGCGGATTCCTCCGGCGGGCTGTCCACAGTCAGCACCCCGTCGACGCCGGCGGCCTTGGCCGCCGCGGCGAAGTCCTGATAGCCCATGGCGAACACCGGATTCAGATAACCCATCAGCACCACCGGGGTGTGATCGTTGTCGCGGCGGAACGCCGCCACCAGCTCCAGCACCTGGCGCAGACCCACTTTGTGGACCAGAGCGCGCTCGGAGGCGCGCTGGATCACCGGACCGTCGGCCATCGGATCGGAAAACGGCACCCCCAGCTCGATGATGTCGGCGCCGCCCTCCACCAGGCCGTGCATCAGTTGCACGGTCAGCTGCGGCGACGGGTCGCCGGCGGTGATGAAGGGGATCAGCGCCTTGCCGCCGGCCAGCGCTTCAAAACATTTGGCGATACGTGACATAGCGCCTCCTTACAGAGTGATGCCGGCAAGACCGGCCACAGTGTTGATGTCCTTGTCGCCGCGGCCGGACAGATTGACCAGAATCACCTGGTCCTTGCCCATCTTCGGCGCTTCCTTGACGGCCCAGGCCAGCGCGTGGCTGGATTCCAGCGCCGGGATGATGCCCTCGAAGTGACAACAGTCGTGGAAGGCGCGCAAAGCCTCGTCGTCGTTGATCGCCACGTAGTCGGCGCGGCCGATGTCCTTCAGATAGCTGTGCTCCGGCCCCACGCCCGGATAATCCAGGCCGGCGGACACCGAATGGGTTTCCACCACCTGGCCGTTCTCGTCCTGCATCAGATAGCTCTTGGCGCCGTGCAGCACGCCCAGGGGCGCGCCGCCGGAAATCGGCGCCGCGTGCTTGCCGGAGTCCAGGCCCAGACCGCCGGCCTCTACGCCCACCATGCGCACGCCGTCCACGCCGATATACGGGTAGAACATGCCGATGGCGTTGGAGCCGCCGCCGACGCAAGCCACCACCACATCCGGCTGGCGGCCGATCACTTCCGGCATCTGCACCTTGGCCTCCTCGCCGATCACGGACACGAAATCGCGCACCAGCATCGGATAGGGATGCGGACCGGCCGCGGTGCCCAGGATGTAGAAGGTGCTGTCGATATTGGTCACCCAATCTCGCATCGCCTCGTTCAAGGCGTCCTTCAGCGTCTTGGAACCGGACTCCACCGGCACCACGGTGGCGCCCAGCAGCTTCATGCGGAACACATTGGGCGATTGACGCTTGATGTCCTCGGCGCCCATATACACCACGCACTCCATGCCGTAGCGCGCCGCCACGGTGGCGGAGGCCACGCCGTGCTGGCCGGCGCCGGTTTCGGCGATCACCCGCTTCTTGCCCATGCGCCGCGCCAGCAGCGCCTGGCCGATGGCGTTGTTGATCTTGTGCGCGCCGGTGTGGTTCAGGTCTTCGCGCTTCAGATAAATCTGCGCGCCGCCCAGTTGCTCGGACCAGCGCTTGGCGTGGTAGACCGGGCTGGGCCGGCCGACGTAGTGCTTGAGCTCGTGGCGGAATTCTTCCCAGAACGACGGGTCGGCCTTGACGCGAGCGTACTCGTTCTTCAGCTCGTCCAGCGCCGCCATCAAGGTTTCGGCGACATAGACGCCGCCATGCGGGCCAAAATGGCCCTGGGCGTCCGGCAGGTCATAACGATCCATGTCTAACTCCTGATATGAACGCCGCCATTCTGGCGGCATCTTTGATTCCCTTGGACGCCTCCACACCGCTGGAGACGTCGACCGCGGCCGGGCGCACCTGCGCCACCGCCGCCGCCACATTGTGTTCGTCCAGGCCTCCGGACAGGATCAGCGGCAGAGGCAAGGCCTCCGGCAGCAAGCTCCAGTCGAAGGTGGCGCCGGTGCCGCCGTGCGCGCCTTCGACGAAGGCGTCGCTCAGCACCGCGCGCGCGTCCGGGTAGGCGGCGGCGATCTCGGCCAGGTCCACGCCCGGCTTCACCCGCACCGCTTTCAGATAAGGCCGCTGGAAAGAGCGGCAGAAGGCGGCGTCTTCCTCGCCGTGGAACTGCAAGATATCGATCGCGCAGGCGGCCAGCACTTCGCGCACGTACTCCGGCTCCGGATTGACGAACAAGGCCACCACGCTGACGAAGGGCGGCAGCGCCGCGATCACCGCGCGCGCCTGCTCGAGGTCGACATGGCGCGGGCTCTTGGCGTAGAACACCAGGCCGATGGCGTCGGCGCCCAGCCGCGCGGCCTCGACGCCGTCTTCCGGCCGGGTAATGCCGCAAATCTTGATTCGGGTCGTGCCGCCCACTCTCATCTCCACAAAGCCAGCCGCGCGGCGTCCGCCTGCGACGGCAAATCGTATGTTTCCGGATAACCCACGCCGGTCAGGTACAAGCCGTCCGGCATGAAGGTGGGCGGCGCGAAGGTGCGGTCGCGCGCGGCCAGCAAGCCCGCCATCTCATCCGCGCGCAAAGCGCCCTTGCCCACGTAGACCAGCGCGCCGACGATATTGCGCACCATATGATGCAGGAAGGCGTCCGCCAGCAGATCGAAGCGGATCAGGCCGTCTTGCTCGCTGATGTCCAGCCGCTGCAAATCCTTGAGCGGCGATTTGGCCTGGCACTCCGAGGCGCGGAAACTGGAAAAATCATGCCGCCCCAACAGATGCGCCGCCGCCTCTCGCATCGCCGCCACGTCCAGCGCCTGATGAAACCAGCCCATCTTGCCGGCCAGCAGACAGGGCCGCACCGGGCTGGTCAGCAGAAAATAGCTGTAACTGCGGGAAAACGCCGAAAAACGCGCGTGAAAATCCGCCGACACCTCCCGCGCCCACACCACCGCCACCTCAGCCGGCAGCAAGGCGTTGACGCCGCGCACCCAGGCGTTCAGCGGCCGCTCGGCCGGGCTGTCGAAATGCACCACTTGCATGGCCGCATGCACGCCGGCGTCGGTCCTGCCCGCGGCCAGCGTGCCGATGGCTTCCACGCCGGCGATCTGCGCGATCGCCTGATTCAATCTGTCCTGCACCGTATTGCCATGCGGCTGAGTCTGCCAGCCGGCGAACGCCCGACCGTCATACTCGATGCCGAGCGCTATCCTCATGCCCACACCTTCTTCAAACTCCGACGCGGCGCGCCGCGTCGTTTCAGCAATAAAGCACTCACTCTACCTTATCCTGCCCGGTTTGCGCCACGACCAAACGATGACGTTTGCTGCGAACGCACGAGAAAAGCGCCCAACCGCGGCATAAGACGCCGTCGAAGCAAAACGAAAAGAGGCCGGCTCGCGTCAAGCGCGGCCGACCTCTTCCATGCGCGCGGGCGCGACCGGCGCTTTAGCGGCCGGCCTCCTTCATCAAGGCGTCCGCGGTTTCCTTGTCGCCCATCTCCAGATACAGCTTGGCCAACTCCATTTTCTCCTCGTCCGGGCTCGCCGCGGCTGCCGGCGCGGGAGCCGGTGCTGCCGCGACGGGCGCGGGTGCCGGTGTGGGCGCTGCCGCGACGGGGGCCGCGGGAGCGGCCACAGGCGCAGGCTCGGCGGCTGCGGGCGGCGGCGCATCCGCCGCCGGCTCGGGCTTGGCCTGGGCAAACAGCGGATGGCCTGGCGCGACGGTCTGGCCGATTTCGCACACCCTCATCCATAAGGTGCTGTCCTTGCCGAACACGCCCTTGGCGGTGGTGGCCTCGGCGATGAACATCTGCTTGTCCTGCTGGGTGGACAAGACTTCCAGCAATTTGTAGCGCAAATCCTGCCGCATCGGCTCGTGAGCCAAGCCTTCGCGCAGAATCTCCAAAGCCTGGTCGTCGCGGCCGTAGGCCAGGTAGACGTCGGCTTCGGCCACCCGGTCCACCGAGGACAGGTCGATGCCGTCGCCCTTCTTCAAAGAGCTCATCAAGGTCGTCAACGGCCCCAACATCGACGCGCCCGCCGCCGTGCCGCTCAAGGCCGGCGCGGCTGGCTCGTCCTTGCCGCCGCCCTTGCGTTTGCGCCGCGCCAGCAGCAAGGCCACCAGGCCCAGCGCCGCCGCCGCCCCGCCCAGCTTCCAGCGCATGGACTCGTCGGACAAGGTCGCGGCCAATTCGTCCGTCCAGCCATTGGCCGCCGCGGTGACCGGCGCAGCCTTGCTGTCGACGGGCGTGGCCGGCGGCGGCTCGTGCTGAGCGGCAGCTTCGACAACCGGAGGCTTCTCCGCGTGTTCCGGCGTCGCCGCCTGCGGCGCGGACGCCGCCGCGACCGGCATGGAACTGACGGCCGCCACCTTGGGTTCCGGCTTGGATTCCGGCTTGGTCTCGACCTTGGGCTCCGGCGCTGACTCGGGGCCGGGCTCTCTTTCCGCCGGCGCTGGGGCCGGCGCGGCCTTGGCCGCCGCCTGGCGCTGGTAATCCTGGATTTTCTGTTCCAGCGCCTTGGCCCGCTGCTCGGCTTGCTGCAGGGCCTGGTCTTGCCGCTGCAGCATCTGCTGCAAATGCCTCTCCTGCTGCGACGGCGCGGCCGCTTGCCTCGGGGCTTCCGCCGCCGGAGCCGGTTTGGACGCTTCCTTGGCGACAGGCGGATGCGCCGGCGCGAGCGGAGCGGCCGGCTTGGCCGCCGATTTGGCTTCTACGGGTTTGTGCTCCTGAGGTTTGGATTCCGGCGGCTTGTGTTCCTGCCGCGCGGCTTCCGGCTGCTTGCGTTCCGGGGGCTTCTGCGCCGGAGGCTGATGTTCCTGCGGCGCGCGCGCCTGGGGCTTGCTGTCTTGCGGCGCGCTTTTCTCAGCCGCGCGGGCCTCGGGCGAAGCCGCCGGCCGCTTAGGCTCCGCGGCGCGGGCGGCGCTCTGGCCGCGCAGTTGCCACTCCGATGGATATTCCAGCGCCACGCCGGCGCGCAGGCGGTTGGCGTCTCCGGCGATGAAGGCCTCGGGATTGCCTTGCAATAGTTGCTGTGCCACCGCGCCCGACTCCCCGCCGCCGCGCACGCGGCTGGCGATGCCGGACAGCGTGTCGCCCTTGAGCACCCGGTACACTTTCAAACCCTGCGTCTTGGCGACGGGAGCCGGCTTGGCCGCCGAATGGGGATCCAGCAACACCGAGTAGTTTTTCTGCGCCTTGAGCTTGCCCGCCGCCACCTCCAGCCGGAAGGCCAGCATCGGCTCGGTCACCGGCTGCTCAGTGCGCAATTGCACATTAAAGCGGCCCTTGGCCACTTTTTCGACGTGGGGCACGATGGAAGCCACCAGGCGCACTTGCTGGGCGTTGGGCTCGCCCTGCGCCGCCACAGCGAACAAGGCCAGCCGCGGCGGGTCCGCCTGATCCAAGGCGCTGCCCTGCAAAGTCAGCTCCAACAGCAAGGGTTCGCCCAGACGGGAACGCAAGCGGGCGTCGCTCAGGCCCAAGGAATCCAGCCGCGGCGAGGCGTCGACGCCGGCCAGCGGCTTCTTGCCCTCCTCCCGCGCCGGCGCGGGCTTGTTGCGCGGGCCGTCTCGCCGATAATCCACTTCGAATTCGCGCACTAACCGGCCCGCCGGCCAACTCAGATCCACGGCGAAGCGCAGCAGCGGCTCCGGATAACTGGCGGCGCCCTTGACCTGGATTTTCTGAACATTGCCGTCCGGTTTGCGGACGATGGAAAACTGCAGGCTGCCGGCGGAACCGCTGTAAGTGGACAACAGCGGATAGCGGTTGCGATCCGCCAGACCCACCAGCACATTGTCGGAGGGCTCCTCGTCCACCACCGGAATTTCCGCCAGGAAAGGCTCGCCATCGGCGGACAACACCCGGATCGGCCCCAAGCCGGCCGTAGCGGCCGCCGCCAGACCAAGACCGGCCAGCAGCGACGCGATTTGACTCATGCGTGTCTTGAAAGACATGAACGAATTTCCCCACCCTCATTCTTCGAAGCCGCCGCGCCGCTTGCCTTGGCCGGCAGCCGGGTCTCGACAGGCCCTTATAACGTTTTAATTATTGCAACGAAACTATACAACAACCACTTAGCGAGGATAAATCGGGCGTCCCCGCCTCATTGCATCCAGGCAATGGCCAAAAAAGCCACACATTTTCCGGTTTTTCGCCTAAAAACCACGCACTGGCGCGGGATCGTCAAGCGGCGGGAGGAGTGACTCCATCCCGCCGCTCATTGCCTTTGAAGCTGCCCCATATCCGCAGCGCCGCATCGGACGTTCACGACGAGCGCCGCTTCGCAACCCTCATGCGCCAAGCGGACACCTACTTTCTCAGCCGTTGTCGCCTTGGCTCGCGAGACATTGAACCGGCTTTCAGCCTCTATCTCAGGCGCTGATCGTGGCCAGCAAGGCCTCGGCCTCCGCCTTGAGCGGTCCCTGCGCCTCGGCGATCAGATCCTGCAATACTTCTTTGGCGCCGTCGCGGTCTCCCATGTCCAGATATACCTTGGCCAGGTCCAGCTTGGTGGCCAGCGGGTCGTCCAGCACCGACATGCCTTCGGCCTGCGCCGCCGCAGGGGCTTCCGCCTCGGCGGCCGGCGTTTCCGCCAACATGTCCTCGTACAGGGACTCGAAGCCCGCGGGCGGGGCCGCTTGCGGCGCCGGCGCTTCCGCTGCGGCCGGCGCTTCCGCCGCCATGCCTTCCAGATTGAAATCGAAGTCCAGCAAATTGTTTTCCGCCGGCGCCGCGGGCGCGGGCTCCGGCTTGGGTTCGGCCGCGGGCGGCGTCAGCTCCGTGTCCAGATCGAAATTGAGCAGATTGGCTTCCTCCGCCTTCTCCTCCTCGGCCTGAGGTTCGGCGAACAGCGCGGCCAAGGGATCGTCCTCGGGCGCGGCCGCTTCCGGCGCGGCAACCGGTTCAGGCGCGGCGGCCGGCTCCGTCGGCGCGGCCTCAGGCTCGCCGAACAATTCCCGGTCCAGATCGATGCCGCCCGGAGGCGACGTCGGCGCGGGCGCGGCTTCGATGTCCTCGCCCTCGCCGTCCGACAAGTACAAAGAGTTGGTCGGGTCTATCGAGCGCCCCATCGCCGCTGCCTTGGCCCAGATCGGACCATGGCCGTCGAAGGTGGCGTGCATTTCCCGCGCCAGTTTTTCAAAGCTGGCGACGTCCGGCCGCGCCGCGTAGATCTCCATCAGCTTCAGCCTGACTTCCTGGCGCGACGGATCTTTAGCCAGCGCATCCTTGAGGATGTCCTCGGCCTGCACGTCGCGGCCGTAGGCGATGTACACCTCGGCTTCCGCCACCGGGTCGACTTCGGCCGCATCGATGGCGCCGGCCGCCTGGGTGAAGTTGCTCATGAAGGAATGGCCGCCGCCCACCGACGGCGGCTCCATGCCGGAAGACGCGCCGCGGCTCAGAGCGGCGCTGGTATTGTTGGCGGACAGCGACAAGGGCTTGCCGCCCTTGCGCCGGCGCGCCAGCAGCAGGCCCAGAGCGCCCAACAGGCCCAGGCCGGCCACGCCGCCGCCCACCAGCGGCAGGTGGTCTATCACTTTATCCAGCAGCGAAGGTTCCGGCGGCGGAGGCGGCGCCGCCGGCTTGGCTGCGGGCTTGTGCTCCGCCGGGGCGGGCTTGGCCGCGGGCGCCGGGGCCGGCGCGCTGGCGGCGTGCGCGGGAGCGCTGGCCGCCGCCGGCTCGGCCGCGGCCGGAACGGCACTGGGGCTGGAACTGGGCATGGCCGGCAAAGGCTTGCCGGCCTGCAAGGCCTTCAATTGCTCTTCCAGCGCGCTGATGCGCGCCTCCGCGTTTTTCAGCGCCTGCTCGCGCGCCGCCACTTGCTGCTCGAGATCGGTCAGCTTGCCGCCGCCCGGCTCGCTGGGCACCAGCTTCAGCACATCGGCGCCGGACTTGGCTTCGCCCGCCGACGCAGCGGGCTGGCCGCCCAGAATGCTGGCCACCTGAGCGGCGCTCAGGGCTTTGATCTTGCGGCTGGTCGGCACTTTCAGCACCGCGCCCAACTTGAGGCGGCTGACGTCGCCGTCGACAAAGGCGTCGGGGTTGGCCTGGGCCAGCGCGGCCATGGTCTGGTCCAGCGTGGCGCCGCGCGGCCTCACCTTGCCGGCCAGGCCGCGCAGGGTGGAGCCGGACTTCACTTTGAGAATGCCGGGCTGCGGCCGCGCGATGGGCGCGACGTTGCCGCGGTAGCGGCTGGACAGATTGTTGTCGGCGTAGCTGGGCACATCCTGCACAATGTTGGCGGACGGCGAGGCCATAGAGTAATTGCTGGGGTCCAACAGCACGGTGTACTCGCGCACCGCGCGTCCCGACGAGGTCTTGGCCTCCACCACGAAGCGCAGATAGGGGTCGTTGATGGGGCCGGAAGAACTGATGCGTATCATGGCGCCGCGCGAGCTGGGCGCCACGCTGAAGCGCAGCATATTGAGCACCGTGGCGTAATCGACGTTCAAATCCTGAAACGTATCCGCCCCGGCCAGCCCTATCCTCGCGCTCTCCAGTTCCGCCGCCCTTACCCCGGTCAATTCGATATCGGCGCGGAACGGCTCGCCCAGATTGGACCTGACGTTGATTTTCCCCAGCCCTGCCCAGGCGCTGGCGGAGCAGGCCAAAGCCACCGCCAGAACGCCGATTCTGATTTTTGCCTGATGTGTCACTGTCAACCTTCCGGCACGGTTTATCTTGATTTTATTTGCGCTGGCCCAGCGGGCGCAGACGGTAACTGTTGCAATCTTAGGCCCTGCGGCTGTTTTTAGCTAGATTTCATAATGACGCCGTTTACCCGCGATTTCCGCCGCAGCCATGAAACAGGGCGGCACTCTCGCGAATGCCGCCCTCTGTCCGCGCGATGCGCGGCTTCAGCCAAACCGCCGGATCAGATCAAGCCATTCTGCTTTAACAGAGTTTCGGCGATATTCACGCAATTGAGCGCGGCGCCGGCCTTCACATTGTCGGCGGCCAGCCAGAAACTCAGCGTCCGGCCCTTACCGCGCAGGCGGCTGACCCACACCGCCTCGTTGCCGGTGGCTTCCATCGGCGTCACATAGCCGCCCAGCTTGTCCGCGGCCACCACTTGCAAGCCTGCCGCAAGCAGACGTTTGCGCGCTTGCTCCATGTCAAATTCATGTTCGAATGCCGCGTTCACCGCCCAGGCGTGGCCAAAGAATACCGGCACGCGCACGCAGGTGGCCTCCACTTGCAACTGCGGCAGATCCAGCAGCCGCGTCAATTCGCGCTCCACCGAGCGCTCTTCCTCGGACGCGCCGTCCGCGTCCAGCGCGCCGATCTGCGGCAACACGTTGAAGGCGATGCGCTTGTCGTAGACCCGGCTTTCGGTCTCGCGCTGGGAGAACAGCGCCGTGGTCTGGTCCGCCAGCTCTTCCATCGCCGCCTGGCCGCTGCCGGACACCGATTGATAAGTGGCCACCGACACGCGCTGCAAACCCAGCGGGCGCAGCGCCGCCAGCGCCAGCGCCAGCGGCGTTACCGTGCAATTGGGCGCGGCGGCCAGCGCGGCTTCGCCGGCGTCCGCCAGCAAGGCGCCGTTGATGGCGGGAATCACCAGCGGCACGCTGTCGTCCTCGCGGAAGGCGGAACTGAAATCCACCACCGCCGCGCCGGCCGCGCGCGCCAGCGGCGCGTACTCGCGCGCCAGCTCGCTGCCGGCCGCGAAGATGGCCAGCGCCACGTTTTCAAAGGCGAAACCGTCGATGGGATGCACGTCCAGCTCCAGATTGCCGTAGGCGGCGGTCTCGCCTTCCTTGTCCGCCGCGTCCACGGCAAAGACCCGGCCAACGGGCAATTGGCGCTGGGCCAGCAGTTCCAGTACCGCCTGGCCCACCAGACTGGTGGCGCCGACTACGGCGAGCTGAATAGAGTTCGACATCGCTTTACTTTCTCAATCAATCATTGCAAACAGAATACCGCGCGCAAAAAAGGGCACCTCAGTGCCCTTTTCAACTAGGCCGCGCGTTTGACGCGCGGCTCGGCAGTAGGTGCTCGCCAAGGCGAGCCTCAGGCTGCCGCCATTCTACCCTGTCAGCGCTCGATCAGGATACGCAACATGCGACGCAGCGGTTCGGCCGCGCCCCACAGCAGTTGGTCGCCCACGGTGAAGGCGGACAGGTATTCGCCGCCCATCGCCATCTTGCGCAGGCGGCCCACCGGCGTGGCCAGCGTGCCGGTCACCGCCGCCGGGGTCAGCTCGGCCATCGAGGCCTCGCGGGTATTG
Organism: Chromobacterium sp. HL1; assembly: GCF_057418835.1. NCBI lineage: Bacteria > Pseudomonadati > Pseudomonadota > Betaproteobacteria > Neisseriales > Chromobacteriaceae > Chromobacterium > Chromobacterium sp. HL1. Next base: position 1,808,883 of record NZ_CP162399.1, on the reverse strand, counting down.
GGCACCACTTTGGCCCAGGGATTGGCGGCGGCCAGCATGGCTTCGATCTCGTCCAGCGGCACATCGCGCTTGAGCTTGATGGTCAAGGCCTGGCTGTGGCAACGCATCACGCCCACGCGCACGCACAAGCCGTCCACCGGCACCGGGTTGGCGGAGCGGCCCAGGATCTTGTTGGTTTCCACGCCGCCCTTCCATTCTTCCTTGGATTGGCCGTTGCCCAGGTCCTTGTCTATCCAAGGGATCAGGCTGCCGGCCAGCGGCACGCCGAAGTTCTGGCTGGGGAAATCGTCTGCGCGCAGGAAGTCCGACACTTTGCGGTCGATATCCAGAATGGCGGACGCCGGGTCCGCCAACAGGCCGGACACCTGGGCGTTGATCGCGCCCATGCCGGACAGCAGTTCGCGCATATTCTGCGCGCCGGCGCCGGAGGCGGCCTGATAGGTCATGGAGGTGGCCCACTCCACCAGATCGTTCTGGAACAGGCCGCCCAGCGCCATCAGCATCAGCGACACGGTACAGTTGCCGCCGACGTAGTCCTTGACGCCGCGCGCCAGGCCCTGCTCGATCACCGCTTTATTGACCGGGTCCAGGATAATGATGGCATTGTCTTCCATGCGCAGCGCGGAAGCCGCGTCCACCCAGTAACCGTTCCAGCCGGCGGCGCGCAGCTGCGGGTAGACTTCATTGGTGTAATCGCCGCCCTGGCAGGTGACGATCACGTCCATGGTCTTGAGTTCGGCGATGTCCTTCGCGTCTTTCAGCGCCGGGGCGTCGCGGCCGATGTCGGGGGCTTTGCCGCCCACATTGGAGGTGGTGAAGAACACCGGCTCGGCGATCGCCGCAAAATCGTTCTCTTCGCGCATGCGCTGCATCAGCACGGAACCCACCATGCCGCGCCAGCCAACAAAACCTACTCTCACTGGGTCTCTCCTGGTATCTGTCTGTCAAATCGTCGCGCCCGCCTGTGCGGCGGGCGGCTGTAATGTTGTCACCCCATTGTGCAGCGCGATAAAGCGTCAGGCAATGGGGTATTTCGTTTTTATTGTATTCAAATCAGAACAGACGGTTCGCCCGGCGCAAGCCGGGCGGACCACTGCCATTTACAGCGCCGACACCACCGCATCCCCCATCGCCGAGCAGCTGACCTTCTCGCAGCCGGCCTCGTAGATGTCGGCGGTGCGCAGGCCGCGCGCCAGCACGGTTTTCACCGCGTTTTCCACCCGCTGCGCCGCGTCTTCCAGGCCGAAGGTGTAGCGCAGCATCATCGCCGCGGACAGGATGGTGGCCAGCGGATTGGCCAGATTCTGCCCGGCGATGTCCGGCGCCGAGCCGTGCGAGGGCTCGTACAGGCCCTTGTTGTTTTCGTCCAGCGAGGCCGACGGCAACATGCCGATGGAGCCGGTCAGCATCGAGGCCTCGTCCGACAGGATGTCGCCGAAGATATTGCCGGTCACCATCACGTCGAACTGCTTGGGATTGCGCACCAGCTGCATCGCCGCGTTGTCCACGTACATATGGGACAACTCCACCTGCGGATACTCCTTGGCCACATCTATCATCACCTCTTTCCAGAACTCGGTGGTTTCCAGCACATTGGCCTTGTCCACCGAGCACAAGCGCTTGTCGCGCTTCATTGCGATGCCGAAGGCGACATGGGCGATGCGGCGCACCTCGCCCTCGCTGTAGCGCATGGTGTTGTAGGCCTCGCGCTCGCCCAGCTCGTTGACGGCGATGCCGCGCGGCTGGCCAAAGTAAATGTCGCCGGTCAGCTCCCGCACAATCATGATGTCCAGGCCGGACACCACTTCCGGCTTCAGCGTGGAGGCGTTGGCCAGTTCCGGGTACAGGATGGCCGGGCGCAGGTTGGCGAACAGGTTCAAATCCTTGCGGATGGCCAGCAGGCCGCGCTCCGGCCGCAGCGGACGCTCCAGCTTGTCGTAGGCCGGGCCGCCCACCGCGCCCAGCAGCACCGCGTCGGATTCGCGGCACAGCTTCTGGGTGAACTCCGGATACGGCTGGCCGAAGGCGTCGTAGCCGGCCCCGCCCAAGGGCGCCTGTTCGGTTTCGATGGGCAGACCGTCCTTGCGCAGCACTTCCAGCACGCGCTGCGCCTGGGCGATGATTTCCGGACCGATGCCGTCACCCGGCAAAATGGCGATTTTCATACTGTTTTCCTTTTCAGTCTTGAGGACCGCGCCGGGTCAGCCGCTCCAACAGCGCCCGCTCGCAACATTTGAATACGATATAAGCCGCCATCGCGGCATAGCCGGACGCCAGCAGTTCCAGCAATTGGCGCAACGCGCCGTCCATCGCCGCCTGCCAGCCGGCGTCCAGCCACAGCTTGAAATTCAATTGCAACAACAGGGCCAGATTGACCGTGCCCGCGCCGAACACCAGAAAGCTCAAGCCCAGCAGCGCGAAGGCCCAGCAGGGATGGCGGTGCAGCCAGGCCATCGCGCCGCGACGGCCGTCGCCGCGGGCGGCGTTCATGTTCTGGCCCACAACACCATCACGTCGGCGCTGAAGCTGCCGTCCGCCTCGATGGCGAAATAATCGCGCACCTCCCGGCCCATGCGCTGCTGCAGCAGGCGGATGGCCGCGGCCATCTCCGGCGGCGTGCGCATGCGCGCGGTCCAGGCGTCGAAGGCCAGCCGCAGCCGCTGGCGGCGCAGGCTGTCCACCGCGAAGCCGGCCTCGGCCAGCATCGCCAGCCATTCTCCGGCGCTGTAATCGCGCACGTGGCTGGAATCCCGCAGCACCTCCACCGCCTGCAGATGCGTGTCCAGCAAGGGCTGCCCTGGAGACATCACGTCGATCAGCGCCAACCGGCCGCCCGGCTTCAGCACTCGCCGCGCCTCGCGCAGCGCCAGGCCCACATCGCCCCAGTGATGGGCGGAATAGCGGCTGAACACCAGATCGAAATCGCCGTCGGCAAAAGGCAGCCGCTCCGCCGCGCCCTGCCGCGTGCTCAGATTATCCAGGCCGCGCCGGGCCGCTTCCGCCGCCACCACCTCCAACATGGCGGCCGACAAATCGTAAGCCACCACCTCCCGCGCCGCCTCCGCCACCTGAAAGCCAACATGGCCGGCGCCGCAGCCCAGGTCCAGCACCCGCGCCGCGCCATGCTCCGCCGCCGCCTGGCGCAGCTCGGCGAACTCCGCGCCTTCCGCATGCACCTGGCTGCTCAGATAGGCGGCGGCCTGGCCGCCGAACTGCTGCTCCACGTGCTGCTTATGCGCGTGGCCGCCCTGCTGTAGCGCGCTCATCGCCGGCCGCCGTTCAGGCGAACAGCCACGGCTGCTCGCCGCGGCGCTTGGCTTCGAAAGCCTTGATTTCGTCCGCATGCCGCAAGGTCAGGCCAATCTCGTCCAGGCCGCCCAGCAGGCAGTGCTTGCGGTGCTCGGTGATGTCGAAGGAGAACACCTGTCCGGCCGGCGTGCTCACCGTCTGCGCCGCCAGGTCCACGGTCAGTTGATAGCCTTCGGCGGCCGCGCATTCGCGGAACAGCTGATCCACCGCGTCCGCCGCCAGCACGATGGGCAGCAGGCCGTTCTTGTAGCAGTTGTTGAAGAAGATGTCGGCGAAACTGGGCGCGATCACCACGCGGAAGCCCTGGTCGTCCAGCGCCCACGGCGCGTGCTCGCGGCTGGAGCCGCAGCCGAAGTTCTCGCGCGCCAGCAACACCTGCGCGCCCTGATAGCGCGGCAGGTTGAGCACGAAGTCCGGGTTCAGCGGCCGCTTACTGTTGTCCATGCCCGGCTCGCCGTGATCCAGGTAACGCCATTCGTCGAACAGATTGGGACCGAAGCCCGAGCGCTTGATGGATTTCAAGAACTGCTTGGGAATGATGGCGTCGGTATCCACATTGGCGCGGTCCAAGGGACAGGCCAAACCGGTCAGGGTGGTAAATGCTTTCATCGTCAATGCCGTTTCCGGGCGCTGGCGCCCGCCTTCATTTAGAGAGTGCGAGGAGACAACCGCCCCGGCGGACGCCGGGGGCGGGCCGCCGCATCACATTTTGTTGGACACGTCCTTGGCGGCGTTTTCAATCGCCTGCCCGCCCTTGGACACGTCCTGGCCCACGCCCTTCACCGTATTGCAAGCGCTCAGGGTCAGCGCGGCCAGTACCAACAACAGCAGTTTTTGCATGATTCTCTCCTTGGAACGGTTACAACGAACGCACATCGACGAAATGACCAGTGACGGCGGCGGCCGCCGCCATCGCCGGGCTGACCAGATGCGTGCGGCCGCCCTGCCCCTGACGGCCCTCGAAATTGCGGTTGGACGTGGACGCGCAACGTTCGCCCGGCAACAGGCGGTCCGCGTTCATCGCCAGGCACATGGAGCAGCCCGGCTCGCGCCACTCGAAGCCGGCGGCCAGGAACACCTGGTCCAGACCCTCGGCCTCCGCCTGCGCCTTCACCAGGCCGGAGCCCGGCACCACCAGCACCTGCTTCACATTGGCGGCCTTGTGGCGGCCCTTGGCCACGCTGGCGGCCTCGCGCAAATCCTCGATGCGGCTATTGGTACAGGAACCGATGAAGACGATGTCCACCGCGATGTCGTGGATGGGGGTGTTGGCCTGCAAACCCATATAGCTGAGCGCGCGCTCAATGCCGTTTTTCTTCACCGGATCGCTTTCCCGCGCCGGGTCCGGCACCGCGCCGTCGATATCCACCACCATCTCCGGCGAAGTGCCCCAGGTCACCTGCGGCAGAATCTCCTCCGCGCGCAGCACCACTTCCGCGTCGAATACGGCGCCCGGATCGGAACGCAAAGTGCGCCAATACGCCACCGCCTGCTCCCACTGCTCGCCCTTAGGCGCAAACGGCCGGCCTTTTACATAATCGATGGTCTTCTGGTCCGCCGCCACCATGCCCGAACGCGCGCCGGCCTCGATCGCCATATTGCACAAGCTCATCCGGCCTTCCATCGACAGGCTCTCGATGGCCTCGCCGGCGAACTCGATCGCATAGCCGGTACCGCCGGCGGTGCCGATCTTGCCGATGATGGCCAGCGCTACATCCTTGCCGGTGATGCCGCGGCCCAATTGGCCATCCACCCGCACCAGCATATTCTTGGACTTCTTGGCCACCAGACACTGCGTGGCCATCACATGCTCCACCTCGGAGGTGCCGATGCCATGCGCCAGCGCGGCGAAAGCGCCGTGGGTGGAAGTGTGGCTGTCGCCGCACACCACCATCATGCCCGGCAGCGTGGCGCCCTGCTCCGGCCCCATCACATGCACAATGCCCTGGCCCTTGTCCTTGAACGGGAAATACGCCAGCGCGCCAAAAGCCTTGATATTGGCATCCAGCGTTTCCACCTGCTGACGCGAGATCGGGTCCTTGATGCCCTCGTCCCAATGATCGGTGGGCGTGTTGTGGTCCGCGGTGGACACCACCGAATCCACGCGCCACAGCGGGCGGCCCGCCAGCTTCAGCCCCTCGAACGCCTGCGGGCTGGTCACCTCATGCACCAGGTGGCGGTCGATGTACAGCAAGGCCGTGCCGTCCGCCTCCTGGCGCACCACGTGGCTGTTCCATAATTTGTCGTACAAGGTCTGTGCGGTCATGGTGTTTGCTCGAATCCGGTTATTCAACTTGAGACTGCCGCCGGCGCCGCGGGTTTCCGCGCGCCGGGCACAAGGCTCTGCTCCGTGGACTTATCTTGGAGCCAAACTTTCCCGGCAACAAGCCAGTTGCTTATACTAGTAGCGATACTAATACCCAGAGCCCTACGCCCATGACCGCCAGCAAAGACAGCGCGCCGCTGGGCCAATTCATCCGCGCCCACCGCGAGCGCCTGAGCCCGGAACAAGCCGGCCTGCCGCCCGGCCAGCGCCGCCGCGCCAAAGGCCTGCGCCGCGAAGAAGTGGCTGCGCTGTGCGACATCAGCACCACCTGGCTGACCTGGATAGAACAAGGCCGCACCCAATCCGTGTCCGCGCCCACCCTGGCCCGGCTGGCCGAGGCGCTGCGCCTGACCGCCGCCGAGCGCGACTACCTGTTCAATCTGGCAGGCCTCAAAGACCCGGAACCGGAATGGCGCGGCCCGTCCGAACAGGCCAAGGCACTGTTAAAGCAGGCCACCGCCCATATCGATTCCCCCGCCTACGTGCTGGACGCCGAATGGCGCGCCGTGGCCTGGAACCCGCCGGCCCAAAGGCTGTTCCGCGACTGGCTGGGCCGGCCGGACGCCAGCCGCAGCCTGCTGGACTTCATCTTCCTGGCCCCGGAAGCGCGCAGCTTCATCGACCAATGGGCGGAGCGCGCCGGCCGCATCGTCGCAGAACTGCGCGCCGATCTCAGCCCGCGGCTGAATCAGCCCGCCATGGCCGCGATGATTGCGGCGCTGGAAGCGAAAAGCCCGGAATTCCGCCAATACTGGCAACAGCAGGACGTGCAAGGCCGCGAAGGCGGCAGCCGCGTGTTCCACCACCCCAGCGCCGGCCGCATCGAGCACCAGCAAATCACCCTCAAACTGGCCCAGGCGCCGGAATACAAGCTGGTGATGCTGCTCTGAGCGCATGCCGGGGACATGGCCATTTCTTTATATTGAACGCTCCCGGGTTTGGGCACACTGCGCCGCACCAACAAAAAGGCGGCGCTAAACGCCGCCCATCCCGCCTCAGGAGCGCTTATGAAAATTTCAGACCTATTGCTCAGCTGTATTCACCCGCGCGGTTCCGCGGACCCGGACACCCCGCCGCAAACCGCGCTGGCCGGCGAACTCAAACGCGCGCAGAACAGCGACGCCAACGCCGCCCTGCTGCGCGCCGCGCCCAGCCCAAGCGCCGCTCGCTCCCGCGCCCACGACAGCGCGCTGAACCAAGCCAGACGCCGATTCGCCACCGCCGCGCCGGCCGGCGTGGACCCGGCGTTCAAACCCGCCCAGCAACGCTTCGCCCACTGGCTGAACCAACAACCGCTCAATACCTGGCGCCAACTGCTGCACAATCACCAAGCCCGCGAAGTGCACGCCTTCATCGACGCCCACACCGAAGACATGGCGCGCCGCGACCTGGCCAGGATGCCCGGCGCGGACGCCAAGGCCCTGATTCAGGCTTACCGCGAAGCCATGATCGCCGCCGCCGCCCAACTCTACCCGCAACAAGCCGAGCGCTTCCGCCAGGGCGGCGTCAGCACCCTCAGCCAGCAACTGGAGCAACTCAGCCAGCAGGCCGGACTGGATTGCAGCAACAAACGCCCGCTGCAACAGCAGGCGCTTCAGGAGTTGATACGCGCCACGGCGGACCAAATAGCCGTCGCGCTGGAGCAGACCAAACCGCAGTTGCTGCGCAAAGCGCTGGAACAGGCCAGCAACGCCTACCAGGCGCACCCGGCCGCCACCCGCCGGCAAGCCGCCTGCCAAGCCGCCGCCCAAACCTTATCCGGCGAACGCGAAGCCAATGACCAGAACACGCTGGGGCTGTCGCTGCGCCGCGCCGGCGGGGCCCGGCTCAGCCGCCGTCATTACGACTCCATCCGCCTGAGCCGGGAAGCCTTCGCCCAGCGCCGGATCACCCTGGGCAAGCGCGCCAACTAAGCCCGTCCTAAAGCCCCGCCCAGCATCTGCCGTATCGCCGGCGGCTGGGACCGGGGCGGCTTGGCCGCAAGCCCAAGCCCAAAACTCGGCGGCCGCGCGCCCTTGACCCGCCCCGCCCGCGCCGCCACAATCGCCTGCGTGCCGATCCACATCCGGCACTGGGACTGGAACCCCATGTTTCTTCGAGAACAGGCATTGCCCGCAACAGGCAATGCCGATGAGACGCGCGCGCCAGTACGGCGGGGGCGGATCATAGGTGCGGCCAACGCCGTACCGGTTTCTTGAAGAGCCGGAGTTCCAGCCTGTGATCTCGCTCCCGCCACCCGACTGGAACCGGAAAACGGGCCACTTAGCATCTTCAAGGAGATAGCAAATGTCTCATGAACTTCCCCCGCGCCGTCATTACCGTCCCAAGCCTCACGAAACCCAGGCCACGCAGCTGCCCTTCGTCCGCCACCTGCCGCAACGCGGCCAGCCCCACCATTGGCAGATGCCGCCCGCCGACGACTACGTCGACGCCTGCGCCTACGGCCGCGAATGTGCCGCCCATCTGGCCCAGTACCTGAAAGACAATCTGGACCGCCACAACAAGGGCCTGCTCGGCAAGATCGCCTACGACATCGACTTCCGCGACCCTCACCACGCCCGCGGCTATTGGGTGGGCTTCTTCAACTACGCGGAGCAGTTGATGGTACTGGGCGCGCTGCGCTGCGACGTCTTCCAGCACGTGGACAGCGTGCACGCGATGCAACGCGCGCTAATCGCCAAAACCGAGCTGGAAGGCAAAACGCCCGGCCGCAATAGCTAAGGCGTAAAAAAAGCGGCACGCCGGATTGGCGCGCCGCTTTCATGGCCATAGAAGGCCGCAAACTTCAGCCTCTAATAATCGATATAGCCCCAATTATCCTCGTCTATCGGCGCAGCCAGCTTTTCCGTTGGATAATTGCGCAGACCTTCCAGCACTATCGGCAAATCATGGGCAATCGCCTCGTACTCGTCCCGTGGCAAATGATAGGCCGCATGATAACGCTCCAAGTCAAAATGCTCCAATATCGCCAAGGCCCACGGGTGAAAATTGACTGGCATATGGTCCCACTCCAAGGCTTTTTTGGCGGTAGCCAACCATATAACAGGAAGATTTTCATTAATCTTACTATATGACTCCCATGCCTCATTAACAATCCGCCACAATCTACCACTTCTCTCTTCATCAGTAGACTGATTCCAAACAGTTATCGCCCTTGGGTAATCATACAAATCAATAAAGTATTTTAAAAACTTTAGATATATATCATCTCTCTCTGGAAACAGATAAACGTCGCCCTTCAACAAAGACTCAACCTTAACCCCTGGGAACATATGCACTCCAATTATTTTTTAGGCTTAGCAGAAACGTACGGCAGGTCCGGTGCCACCGGCCACTCGTTTTTATTCTGACCTGCTCCAGGTGGAATAATATAACCACTCTCTCCTCTTGTATAAACAGCAACATTTCCTCCATTATGATAGAGCCGGACCTCCACATTAGGGAACAGCTTTGAAAATTGCCTAGATATTACTGCAGAACAACTATCACATGGAGCGCGCTCAGTAAAGAGATTGATACTCCCAGTCACATTGGGACTGTCTCTATATTTTTGCGCAAAAGCTTCCAATATTTTAAACTCCGTATCCACCTCGCGGGGAATTGGGTTACGTGGGTTCAACATAGGACTCAACATCCGGTCCTCTTGAGGAGGCAAGCTAACAAATCCATCTCTTTGCCCCTCCGCATTGTTCCCTATCCTGGAATGCGCTTTCACACTATAGCTACCTTCCCCATAGACATTAATTTCCGCTGCCGCTGCATTGCCAACGGGACGCCCTTTCTCATCCATCATAGGCAACTGCTTCCGGATTTGATCCACCTCCGCCTTCAACGACGACCAAGTTTCTGCATGATAGCTTTCCCCATCTCGGTTGGCATTCAGCTTGGTTTGCGTTTTTGCTGGCACTGGCGATGCGGACAGGTAGTCCGGCTTCTCCTTTGCCGGCCCTGCTTTTACCAGCGTCCCGCCGCCAACCGGCCTGCCCTGCGGCTTGGGGGCGACGCCATTGGTGGAAAACAGCAGGCCCGATGCGATTGCCCTTTGCATCAAGCTGGTTTGAGACTCGTTAATCGCCCCGCTTGTCACCGCCACGTGTTCCGCCGCGCCCAACAACTTGTTCAGCTGATCCAGACGCTTATCTAACTGAATCACTTGCGGCGAGGCGGTTTTTCCGCTTTTATACAAGTCCAATTGTTGCTTGAACGTTGCTGTATATTCCTCCTGCAACTGCAACACCACCTGTTTTTGCTCCGCCTTGGAAACATGCGCAAAATCGCCGGTCACCAACCCAACATAGCGAGCAAATTGCTCCTGGTTCATCCTGCCATTAAGCCGCGGCAACTGAGCATAAGCATCCGCCATCTGAGGCAGATACTGTAGATTCAATGCATCGTTCTTATAGTCCGCGGTTCCACGATAATCCAGACGAACACCGCTACTCCCTTGCAGGTCTTTCAAAATGGCTTCCGCCTGCGGGTCATTGCGGTAGCTAATGTACATCTCGCTATTTTGGAAGGCCAGTTGCTCCAACAGGCGAGCCTCCCATTGTTTGGCGCTTAGTCCCTCTTTCCCCGCCAACTGTTTTGCTTTTTCCTTCACCAGCTTGGTCTGACTGGGGTGCAGCTGCCTATTGAACTTTTCCCCATCCAGCGCCACCGCACCTCCCGACAATGCCGCGCCAGCATCGCCGCCGCTCAATCCGCCCACTACCGCACCAGTGGCGACGGCCGCCCATTGCTGAATGGCTTTGCGTTGCGGCTCGTCCAACTGGGTATTGCTCTGCAGATAATCGGCCACTTGGCTGCCTATCCACTCATTGGCGCCGGCCGCCGCCATGCCCGCCAACATATTGCCCCCGCCCGCCTTAGCCTGCAGCGCCCCCATCAACGCATGCAACGCCATTTTTTCCGGACTACCGTCCTTCCAGCCCATTTCCTTAGACAAGTCGCCCACGGCGCGGAAACCGACTTCCCCCAAAACGCGGCTGAACTCTTGCTGCTCCGCAACTTTCTTGGCGTCGAAGATACGCTCCAATTGCCCACCTGCGCTTGCGGCGTCGCGACTCAAACCGGCCGTACTGTCCTGTCCGCTGCTCTGATCTTGCTTGACGGTAATGCTGCCGCCGGCTATCGCGCTGTTCGTGGTACTGGATTTGGACTCCTGCTGCGGAACGCCCAAACCTGGCATCACCATGCCGCCCTTTGGCGCGCCGCCCATGCCATCCCCGCCGGAGCTGAAACTGGCGCTGAAGCTGACGGCGGAGTATTCCGCGGAATTTTCCAGCCCGGCAAAGCCCAGGCTATTAGTAAGCAGCGTGTTTTTGGCGGCGTCCGCCGTGCTCGTGATCACCGCGCCATTCAACTGGGAATGCCCGCCCACGGCGACATCAAAACCACCCTTTCCGGCAAACAAACCAGTCTGCTCCTGCACGCTGCGCCAATCGCTCTTGGTTTGACTGAAGCTCAGACTGCCGTCCACTCCGCTATCGTTGCCATAGGCATAACGCCCTTCAATCTGACCGGACCAGCTCTTTTGCCGGTATTGATCCCGATCTTGCTCGCTGGTCAATGTAAGATTTCTGCCCACCTCAAATTGGATGCTGTCGCCGCGTACGGTTGTCCCCGTCAGACTAACGTCGCGACCGGTTTTGACTTGCACTTTGCCGGTGGCGTCCAGCGTGGTTTCCTCATGCGTCAGACTGCTGATCTTGGTGCTGCTCTGGCTCATTGCCGCAGAGCCGTAAGCGCCAATCCCGCCTTTGCCGCCGCCTTTGCCTACGCTGCCGCCAATGTAGACCCCCGCCTCCAGATCCAGCTTGCGATAGGTGCTTTCCTGGCTGCTGATGGCCTCCTGGCTATGGGTAATCAGGTCTCGAGCGGCGTTCAACGCAATTGCGTTGGCAGTCAAAGCCGTTCCGGTCAGCGTGATGTCTCCGTTTTCTCCGCTCCCATCGCCCCGCGCCCGAATATCTATTTCGCCACCAGCCGCAGCTTGCGCTTTCTTCACCACATCAACGTGGGAGATGCTCTCGCTTTCTTCACGGCTATAGCCATAGCCGATGGAAACCCTGCCTTTCAAACCGCCGCCCTTGTCCGTGCTTTGACTGACGGACTGCATCATGGTGGACAAGTCTTTGGCGGCGTAAGCCGCTTTGGCGGCATAAAGCGCTTTAAGCCTAGGGTCGCTGACTTGCGAGCCGCGGTCCGCGGTGCTCATCAGATTGGCCGCTGCCTGGCTGACCGTGCTTTTGGCTCCGATACGCAAACCGCTGGATTCGGTGTAACTAAGCGTGCGGCTGTCCAATGCATCCACCACCGCGACTCCGCTTACATCTCGACCATCAATCTGAATATCTTTGGCCGCTTGCAACTGAGTGCCGATCAGGTCGATTTTGCCTCCGGCCTGAATCAGCAGACTGCCGGCGTTACTGCCAACAACCCCTTGTACATGAGTGGCATTGTTCTGCAGTTCTTCCAGCCCTTTAGTACGGCTGCCCACGGTAACGCCGAACGAACCGCCTCCGCTGCTGCCGAACATGCCGCTGGTTTTTTCTATATGAATATGTTCGGAGCGCGCCCGGTCTATGGCACTGTCCAGCGTAATATCACGTCCCGCAATCAAAGCCACATCGTTGTTAGCGACAATCTGCGCACCTACGGCCCGAATGTCGCGTACGCCTTTCGCCACGATGGCATCGGCGGATAACAGTGTCTGCTGCGCCGTGGTGCTGTCGTGTGAGCTAATATCGGTGACGGTTTTTTTCTTAAACGCGCCCCCGGAACTACGCACGGTCTTGTGGTAGTCGCTATGTCTATTGTCCGCAGTACCCAGCTCTATATCACGCCCAGCCAACAAAACCGATTGACCGTCACTGATGATGTTGGCCGCCTGAGTTGCAATATCGCGGCCTGCATTAAGGGTCAAACCGCTGGCGCCAGACAGCGCGCTGCCGTGCTGGCTAAGGTCGTAGTTGTTGTGGATATCGCCATTGGTGTAGTAGTTGTCGCTGCGGCTTTGGGTAGCCACCGCCCCCAGGCGAATATCCTGACCTACATTCAGCGTCAAACCGCCATGGCTGCCTAGGCTGGCGCCGTTCAGTACGGCGGCGTCGCCGGCTTGCAATTGCAGATTGCCCTGGCTGGTCAGGCCAGCCACGGTAAGGCTGTCTGTTTGCCAGCTGTGACCATAGCCCTTGGAACCCATCTGCACATTGAGACGATCTTGCCGGCTGTTGGCTTCGCTTTGTACGGTCAACTGCTTGCCGGCCAGCGCCAGCAGGCCGCCGCCGGCCTGGGCCTGGGAGCCGTTGAGGGCTAGATTGCCGCCGGCTTGCAGCAGCATATCGCCGCCGGCCTGCAGCTGGGTGGCATGGCGGATCTGGTCCAGCGTCGAGTACGCGCCCCAACCCCAGCCATTCCAACTACCCTGGCCTTGCTTGCTGTCCAATGTGGATTGCAGGGTCAGCTCATTGCCGGCCACGGCGAGCAGCTTACCGCCTGCTTTGACGTCCGCGCCGCTAAGCGTGAGGTCGTGCCCGGCGTTGAAGCTCAGGCTGCCACCCACTTGCAGCGTGCTGCCGACATGGTCGACCTGCTGGTAACTGTACTGGCTGCGGCCGGTGTTGGCCGCATGGCTGTAGCGGTTTTCGCGGCTGGCGATGTCCAGATCGCGGCCGGCCTGCAGTTGCGCGTCGCCGCTGACCCGCAGCTGCGCGGCTTGCAGCTTGAGATCATTGCCGGCCTGCAGCTGCAAGCTGCCCGCCTGGATCACGCTGCCGGCCTGGCTGTGTTGCTTGTCGTCGCTAACGCTCAGGTCGTGGCGAGCGCCAAGGCCCAGATCGCCTCCGGCCAGCACTTTGCCGCCTTCGATGCGGATATCGCCCGCCTGCGCCAACAGACTGTTGTCCGCCTTCAGGGTGCCGCTATTGATCAGCGAGCCATCGGCCAGCAGCTCCATATGGCTGCCGGCCAGCACCGCGCCCTGGCCGCGCAGCGATTGCTCCTGCGCCTTGGCCAGGTACACCACCGGCACCAGCACGTCGTGACCGTCGACATTCTGCTTGACCAGCCACACCATATCCGCGGTGAGTCGGGACATCTGCTCCGCGGACAGCGCCACGCCCGGCGTCAATTGGAATTGCTTGGCGTATTCCGCGCCCTGGCTTATCAATTGCTGGTATTGCTGCGTCGCGTTGGCGTTGCCGCCGATGAAGCGCTTGCCGGTCAGTTCCGTCACCGCGCGGCTGACCAGTTGCTGCTCGTAGAAACCGTCGCCCAGGCGCTTTTCCACGCGGCTGGGGTCGTAGCCCAATTGTTTGAGCAGATAATCCGACGAAATGAAATTGCCGTATTGGGTAAAGCGCGGATCGGTTTCCACCAAATAAGGCTGCGCCGGCGCCGGGCGGGTCTGGAACAGGCCATTATTGGGCAGGCTATAACCGCCGGCTACCGGGTTGGCCGCCTTGGTGCCGGCGGACTCCAGCAATACTTGCTGCGGCAGCACCGAGGTTTTGGCTCCATCCCACTGCGCGCCGGCCAGGCCGCCCACCGCTGATTTTTGCAGATCCGCCGCCGCTTGCGCGCCAGTCAGCTGCCCGGCCAAGGTTTGCGCGGAGGCGACGGCATCCGGCGGCTTGCCGCCCAGATTCTTGCCCTCGCTGGCCATGTCGCCATCGGCTTGCGCCAAAGCCTTGCCCGCTGCGGTGTTTACCGCCGTCGCTTTGGACTGGCTATCGCCGGTAGTTAGAGAAATATCGAGTTGCGAAGCCTTGCCATTGGAAATGGTGGGGGCTTGTAAGCTTAAAAGCTGATTGGAAATAACGGTGGCATCTAGAGAGCCAATGACAGTTGAGCTAGCTGTCGCGGGAGACGGCACAGTAACAGTACAAAACCTGCAATTCCATGCCGATGCTAGATCAGTATATCTAGGCATTGTAGAAACACTGGTCACTGTTGTAGTGTTCTTCAACTGTTGACCAATATTTTTTACGGCACCAGATGAAGAAAACAAATCCCCACCAGTCGCCACATAACTATATTGATTAGAAAAATCTTGACTGCCAACACTCAGATTTCTGCCAACCAACAATCGTGCAGGCTGAGCTGAACCGCTTGCAACGTCTATTGTTTGTGTCACTGTCGTGACACGAGAAAGCTCATTCGGCCTCGCAACATCAATATTGGGATTGCTATTATTCAAAGAAACTGTAATCCCAGCCCCTCCTTTATAGCCTTGAAAAGGAGCCCATGACGAATAAATCTGCCCCATCGATATTGCCTGCACCCTCCCTGAATCAGCCATAGGAGCCAGATTTTTTGCAGGATCAAACCCAGGCAGAAATACATATGCCCCACCATCTCTATTTATATAATAGACAGTCATTGTCTCAGGCAGACTGCCTCCCCAACGAATTAAATTGGAGCCATACTCTCGACGAACTGTCAACACTTGATTTTTTACATCATCGCTAACAAATCTATACTTAATAATTTGATCTGGAATGTCATGACAGTGATCGCCATTACACTCTGTATATAAATGCTGAACACTAACATCTACCCCGGCAACAAAGTTGAATTTACCTACATAGGATATATTCCCCGTGGCACAAGCATTACGACCATCATGTCCACATCCCTCATAACCGGTGGCCATAGAAGGCACTCGATAGGCTGTTTTTGTGGTGGTTGAGAATGAAGAAGTTTGGCTTACAAAAACAGGATTCGCCTCATTACTCACCCTCCCCGCATCAATAAACATATTGCCATCAGACTGCAAAGTCGCCACATGGTTAATCACCTGCCCTGTAGCCGCTCCGGCCTTGCCAATGCGCATATCCCCCTGGCTATACAACCAGCTGCCGTCGTGATTATTTAGGGTTTGTCCGATATCCAGCGCCATATTGCCGGCAGAGGCGATCAGCCCTTGGCTGCCGCCGTTGTCCAGACTGGCGGCCTGGATGGAGATATCGCCGCCGGTGATGGAGTAGGTGTTCAGCACGCTGGCGGCGTTCAGTTGCAAACTGCCGGCGCTGAGCTTGCCGCTATTGCTGAGCGCCTGGCTCAGTGCAGCGCTGAGTTTGCCGCCTGCGTTGACCTCGCCGCTATTGGTCCAGCTGACGCCGTTCAAAACCAAATCGCCGCCGGCCTGCAGCTGGCCGCTGTTGATCAGATTTCCGCCGCTGCTGATGCTGAGCTTGCCATTGGCTTGCAGCTTGCTGCCCGCCGCGTGGATGAAGTCGCTGGCCAGGGTCAGGCTCAAATCCTTGCCGGCCAGGAAGGAGCCGGAATTGCCCAGGCTCACAGTGTCGATGCCCAGGCTGCCCACGCTCAGCAGGCTGCCGCCGGCATTGTCCAGTCCTTGCGCCTTGATCCGCCAATCGCCGTTGCCGGCGATCTGGCCGCCATTGTTCAATTGCCCGCTGAGGGTCACGCGGCTGTCGCCGCTGCCCAGCGCCAACAGCTTGCCACCCTGGTTGAGCAGACTGCCGCTGTCCAAGGCCAAAGTGTGGCCGGCCTGGATCAGGCCGCCGGCGTTGTCCACGCTGGCGCTGTCCAACTTCAAGGCGCCGTTGCTGCCCAAAGCCCCCTGGCGATTGTCCAGCACTCCACTCGCGCTGAGCTGCAGATCGCCCTGACTGCTGAGCGTGCCGCCAGCATTCAGCAGGCCCGCCGCCGTCACCTGCAGTTGACCGTTGGACAGCACCTTGCCCTGCAGACTGTTGTCCAGCTGGCCGCTTAACTCCAGCTTGGCCGCGCCGTCTCCCGCTTGACTGAGCAAGCCCTGCTGGTTGTTCAGCTCCGCGGCTTTCAGTTGCAGTTGCCCGGCCTGGATCTTGCCGCCCTGGTTCTGCGCCACTTGCGCCACTTGTACGCCCAGCTTGGCCGCGCTTTGCAAAACGCCTTGACGGTTGTCCAAAGCCGCGGCGTTCACCTCCAGACCGCCATTGCCGGCCAACAAACCCTGTGCGGAGTTGTCGAGCGTCCCGCTGATGTTGACCTTACCGTCGCCGCTTCCCAACACCTTGATGCTGCCGCCCTGATTACCCAGGCCAGCCGCGTGCATTTGCAAGGACTCGGCTTGCACCGTGCCGCCTTGGTTGCTCAAAGCCGCGCCCAGCTGCAGTTGCAGCCCTTGTCCGCTAACCAGGGCGCCGCCCTGATTGTCCAGACCTTGGGCCAATTGCAATGATTGCGCGCCCAGGCTGCTCAACGAGCCCTGCTGGTTGTTCAAGGATTGAGCCGCAAGCGTCAGGCCGCCGTTGCTGAACAGCGTGCCTTGCTGATTGTCGAGACGCTGGCGCACCTGCCATTGCGCCATGGTCTGTCCCAGGTGGCGGATTTCGCCGCCCTTGTTGCTGAGCGTATCCGCCTTCAGGTTCAGGTCTTTAGCGACGATGTGGCCGCCGTCGTTGTTCAAGCCGGCTTGCTTCTCCAGCTTCAACTCCCCGGCCGATTGCAGCGTGCCGCCGTGGTTGTCGATGTCAGCGGCCTTGATATCCAGCCCGGCATTGCCGGCGATCTTGCCCTGGTTGTTCAGCTGGCCGCTGATCTCCAGGCTGCTGGCGGCATCCTTGCCCAAGGCCAGAATCTGGCCCTTGTCGGCGTTGCTGACGCTGGCCGCCGTCAGTTGCAAATCCTTGCCGGCCTGGATCAGGCCTGCGCCGTTCTCCAGTTGCCCAGCCGTCAGTTTGAACTGGCCGTCGCTGCCTAGCAGGCCATCATTGCGCAGCACTTCGCTGGCGCTAAGACTCAGACTTTGCGAGCCGATCAGGCTGCCCTTGGCGTTGTTCAGTTGCTGCAGCTTGGCGTCCAGCGCTTGCTGGGCGAAGACTTCACCGCCCTGGTTACTGAGCGTGTCCGCTTTCAGATTCAGGTCTTTGGCGACGATGTGGCCGCCGTCGTTGTTCAAGCTGCTTTGCTTCTCCAGCTTCAACTCCCCGGCCGACTGCAGCGTGCCGCCGTGGTTGTCGATGTCGGCGGCCTTGATGTCCAGCCCGGCATTGCCGGCGATCTTGCCCTGGTTGTTCAGCTGGCCGCTGATCTCCAGGCTGCTGGCGGCATCCTTGCCCAGCGCCAAGATTTGCCCTTTGTCAGCGTTGCTGACGCTGGCCGCCGTCAGTTGTAAATCCTTGCCCGCCTGGATCAGGCCCGCGCCATTCTCCAGCTGCCCAGCCGTCAGCGTGAACTGGCCGTCGCTGCCGAGCAGGCCATTGTTGCGCAACACCTCGCTGACGCTGAGGTTCAGGTTTTGCGAACCAATCAGGCTGCCCTTGGCGTTGTTCAGCTGCTGCAGCTTGGCGTCCAGCGCTTGCTGGGCGAAGACTTCGCCGCCCTGATTGCTGAGCGTGCCCGCTTTCAGGTTCAGGTCTTTGGCGACGATGTGGCCGCCATCGTTGTTCAAGCTGCTTTGCTTCTCCAGCTTCAACTCGCCGGCTGACTGCAGCGTGCCGCCGTGGTTGTCGATATCGGCCGCCTTGATATCCAGCCCGGCATTGCCGGCGATCTTGCCCTGATTGTTCAACTGGCCGCTGATCTCCAGGCTGCTAGCTGTGTCCTTGCCCAGTGCCAGAATCTGCCCTTTGTCAGCGTTGCTGACACTGGCCACCGTCAGTTGCAAATCCTTGCCCGCCTGGATCAGGCCCGCGCCGTTCTCCAGCTGCCCGGCCGTTATCGTGAACTGGCCGTCGCTACCCAATAGGCCATCGTTGCGCAGCACATCGCTGGCGCTAAGACTCAGACTTTGCGAGCCGATCAGGCTGCCCTTGGCGTTGTTCAGCTGCTGCAGCTTGGCGTCCAGCGCTTGCTGGGCGAAGACTTCGCCGCCCTGATTGCTGAGCGTGTCCGCCTTCAGGTTCAGGTCTTTGGCGATGATGTGGCCGCCGTCGTTGTTCAAGCTGCTTTGCTTCTCCAGCTTCAACTCGCCGGCTGACTGCAGCGTGCCGCCGTGGTTGTCGATATCGGCGGCCTTGATGTCCAGCCCGGCATTGCCGGCGATCTTGCCCTGGTTGTTCAACTGGCCGCTGATCTCCAGGCTGCTGGCGGCGTCCTTGCCCAGCGCCAGGATCTGGCCCTTGTCAGCGTTGCTGACGCTGGCCGCCGTCAATTGCAAATCCTTGCCGGCCTGGATCAGGCCCGCACCGTTCTTCAGCTGCCCAGCCGTCAGCGTGAACTGGCCGTCGCTGCCGAACAGGCCATCGTTGCGCAGCACATCGCTGGCGCTAAGACTCAGACTTTGCGAACCGATCAAGCTGCCTTTGGCGTTGTTCAACTGCTGCAGCTTGGCGTCCAGCGCTTGCTGAGCGAAGACTTCGCCGCCCTGATTGCTGAGCGTGTCCGCCTTCAGGTTCAGGTCTTTGGCGACGATATGGCCGCCGTCGTTGTTCAGGCTGGCTTGCTTCTCCAGCTTCAACTCACCGGCCGACTGCAGCGTGCCGCCGTGGTTGTCGATGTCGGCAGCCTTGATATCCAGCCCGGCATTGCCGGCGATCTTGCCCTGATTGTTCAGCTGGCCGCTGATCTCCAGGCTGCTGGCCGCGTCCTTGCCCAGCGCCAGAATCTGCCCTTTGTCAGCGTTGCTGACGCTGGCCGCCGTCAGTTGCAAATCCTTGCCCGCCTGGATCAGGCCCGCGCCGTTCTCCAGCTGCCCGGCCGTCAGCTTGAGCTGGCCGTCGCTGCCGAGCAGGCCATCGTTGCGCAACACATCGCTGGCGCTAAGAATCAGGCCCTGCAAGGCGGTCAATCGCCCTTGCGCGTTGTCGAGCTCCGCCGTCTTGAGCTCGGCTTTGGCGTCGCTGTGCAGCTTGCCTTGCTCACGGTTGTCGATTTTGTCCGCACTCACTCGCAGCGTGTCCGCACCGGCGTGGCTGATCTCGCCATGTCGGTTGTCGATGGCCGCCGCTTCCACGCTCAGCGTTTTGCCCTGGCTGGAGATCACCCCGTCGCGGTTGTCCAACACGCGCTGCAAGCGTACGGAGCCGGCCGCCGCGCCGCTTTGCGCGATCAGGCCGCCGCGGTTGTCCAGCGCCCTCGCCTGCAGTTCTAACTGTCCGGCGCTCAAGGAGCCTTCTTGCAGCTTGATGTCCTCGCCGGCTTGCATGCGGGCCAGGCCTCGGGCGCCCAGCTTGGCTTGCGAGGCGTTCAACTCTCCATCCGCCGTCACCCGCAAATCGCCGTGGCGGGCGCCTACCACCGCCCCCTGCAACTGGGCGCTGCCCGCCTGAATGCTCACATCGCCGCCGGCCAACAGCTCCCCATGGAAATCCAGGCCCGCGCGGCTGCGCAGCGTCAGCGCGCCGGCCTCGCCCAATTTGCCGTCGGCTTGGGCGCCGGCGGCTACGCTGCCCTTGCCCGCCACCGCGGCCGCTTCAATGCCGAGCGCGCCGCCCGCCGTCAGGCTGCCTTCCAGTTGGGCCGTGTCGGCGGCGGTCACTTGCAAGGCGCCCTGGCTGCGGGTCTGGCCGCTGTGTTCCAGCTTGCCGCCGCTGTTGAGCTTGATGTCCTGCTGGCTGAAAGTCTTGCCCTTCAGCACCAGGTCGCCGGCGCTGCTCAGCTGTAGATCGCCGGCCCGCGCCGCCATCTCGCCTTGCTGCTTGACGCCCACCCCGGCCTCGGTGCCCACCAGGCGGATGGCGTTGGCGTACATGCCGCCCAGTTGCGCCACGTCCAGCGCGAAGGCCGGCGCGGCGGAACCGTCGGCCGCCAGCGGTCGCGCCTGCAGGGTGTCGGCGTCCACCTGGTTGCGGCCCAGCACCAGCTCCAGTTGCTTGGCGTGCAGGTCGGCGTTCACTTGCAGCGCGCGGCTGATGATGGCGAATTTATCGACATTGCCGGCGTTCAGGCCGGCGCCGCTAATATTGACGGCGCCGCCGTTGACCTGAAAACCGGTCAGCGCGCCCTGGGCGTTGAGTTGCGGCGTGCCGGTGCTCAGCATCGCTTGCTGAGTATTGATGAAGCCGCAGCCGCTGCAACTGATGCCCCATGGGTTGGCCACCACCACTTGCGCGCGCTGGCCCGCCACTTCCAGATAACCGTTCAACTGCGAGGGGTTGGCGTGGGTGACTTCGTTGAGGATGATGCGGGCGCTGCCGCCGGCCAGATTGGGATTGCCGCCGACATAGCCGGCCAGCTGGGTATTGACGACTTGCGCGCTGTTGTTGAGCACCGCCCCTTTGGGGCCGACGTTGAACTGCTGGTACTGGTTGTGGGACACGCCGGCGGCGGTGGGGGCGGCGATCTGCACCACCGGCAACCCGTTGTTGGCCTGAATCACCGTCGGCCGTTTGCCGGCCGCCGCGCCGGGATCCGCCGCGATGTCCGCCGCCAGCGCGACGCTGCCCAGGCCGACGCCCACCCACAGCGCGCATAGTTTGAAGCCGAAGCCGCACGCGGCGGCGAATCTCGCCCCCGCCGCACTCTGGCCGCGGCCGCCGCCCTTGCCCTGCCCGCTTGCGGTTTCCTGCACCGCCATCAGTTGGCCGCGCGCTTGGTTGAAGATGATGCGATAGAGTGTTTTGTTCATGATGGCGTCGTCGAAACGGGACAGGGCCTGGCCTTGAACACACGCTCAAGGCCGGGAGCTCGGCAAAACGGGCTTATTGCCAGAGCAGGGTCAGGTTGAAATGGGTGATGGCGGGCCGGTTCCAGCCTTGCGGCTGGCGCATTGCGCGTTCGTGGCTGAGTTCGGCGCTGAGTTTGCCCGCCAACTGCGCGCGCAGGCCGGCGGCCCAGCCGGAAAGGCTGCGACTGCTGTCGTCGGCGTAAGCCGGATGCGACACCCGGCCGGCGTCCAGGCCCAGATAGCCTTCCAGCTGCGCGCCGGCCATGGCCGGCAGCGGCGCGCTCAACTCATTGCGCCAGTACAGGCCGCCGCGGCCGCTGAGGCTGTTGCTGTTGAAGCCGCGCACGGTGTAACGGCTGCCGATGGAAAACTGTTCCGAGGGCAGCAGCGGATCGGCGCTGTACTGGCCGCGCAGCTCGCTGCTCCAACGCCAGGTTTGGCTGCCCAAGCGCAGCGGCAGCTGCAAGGCCAGACGGCTTTGAAACAGCTCATGGCGGGCGGTGAAGCCGGAGGCGGCCGTTTGCTCTTCGTTTTGCGCGCCCCAGCCGCCGATGCCGCGCTGATACGCCAGCGAGGCGTCCAGCACCGCTTCGCCCAGATAGCGGCGATGACTCAGCTCCAGGCCGGCGATGGTCAGATCGCGGCGCTGCTGCACGATTTCCGCGTCTTCGATAAAACTGCGCAAGGCCTTGCGGGTCAGGCTGGCCTTGAGTTCGGTCTTGCTGCTCTGGTCTCGGTGAAGCAAGCGCGCCAGCGATAGCAGGGTATTGCGGCTATGGCCGCTGGAAGAGAAGGATTGGTTGACGCCCTGCACCGTTTGCCGGTACGCGAACGCGCTATAGCTGGCGAAGGCAGTCCAATCGCCCCAGGGCAGCAGCCAGGACACGGTATGCGCCTGGCTCAGCGGGTGGGCGATATGCTCGGCGTCCTGACTCCAGGACAGGGACAGCAGATCGTTGAAGCCGGTGGCGCCGCCCAGCAGCAGGCTGGCGTTGCTCTGCAGCCTGCCGGTGGCGGGCTGGCCGCTGTCGTCCAGGCTCAGTTGCCCGGTCAGCTGGCGCGCGCGGCTGCGGCTGACCGCCACGTCGCTTTCGCCCGGCTGTTGTCCGGGGACGATTTCCATCGTCGCCTGCTGGGTGGGCACCCGCCCCAATTGCTCCAGCCCCTGCTCCAGCGCGCGCACATTGAGAATGTCGCCGGCGCCAAGCGGAAAGGCAGACGCCAGGCCGCGGTCGCCCGGCCCTTCCTTGAGCCGGATTTGATGGATGCGGCCGGGCACCACCGCCAGCCGCAAGCGTCCCTGCGTCAGGTTTTGCTCCGGCAGATACACCCGGCTGGTGACATAGCCGCGCTCCACCATCGCATTGCTCAGCTCCGCCACCACCTGGTCCAGTTGGGCCAAGCCCAGGCATTGGCCTTGCCAGCGGGCCGCCGCCGCAGGCAGCCAGCCGCGCCAGGCGACGGGCATGCCCTCCAGCGCGATTTGCCTCACCGTGAAACACGCGCCTTCATGAGCCCCCGCGGCGGCGGGCAGAGCGGCGGGACTGGGCGCGGATGGGGATTGGAGCACGTCGGGCCGCCGTTGCAGCTCTTCCCGCTGCTGCTCCAGTTGTTGTTGCTGATGCCGAAGAATGTGTTCATCCAGCGCGGCGGCGCCGGCGGCGGGAACAAGAAAGCCGCCCAAAACGGCGGCCTGAATCAGGGTATGGTTCACGGAGACTTAGAGTGATTATTTTAAATTATTTAAATGGTATTTATGTTCCCATTTTAAATAATGACAATCACAAGGTAACTACGTGAAAATACGTAACACATAAAAAAACCGGAAGCCTCGCTTCCGGTTTTTAGTCTGCCGCGTCTTGTTCCGCTCAAGCCAGAACAATGCTCTCCAGCTCCGGCAAGGCGATTTTGTGATCCTTGCTGTATTGGTAGTCGTGGAACACGTGCTCGGCGCTGAGCAGTTGATAGCCGCCGTCTTCGCGCCGGACTGTGGTGTCTTTGAGACGATAGGCGTTGTGGCCGCAGGTCCAGCAATCGAAATTGCGCATCTGCGTGCACAAACAGGTCTTGTCCCACACCTTGATGCGGCGCTCGCCGGGGTGGGCGGCCACTTCGCGGTTATAGGCCTCGATATAGGAACAGCCGCCCTTGGCGTCCAGCAGATAGCCGTAGGCCTCGCAATTGGGCCGGATGCCGTCGCCGATGGCCGGACAGTGCTTGATCATCCGCATCGGATAGCCGGTGGGCGACAGCTGGTTGACTTCGATGTCGTCCTCGTTGGCCTTGAAGTATTCCTGCTGCACCTTCTCCGGCAGGCCGCATTCGCGCGCCACGGTAAAGCGGGTGGCCACCTGCACCGCGCCGGCGCCCATCTCCAGAAAGTTGGTCGCATCGCTGCCGGTGAACACGCCGCCGGCCGGAATCAGCGGGATGTCCAGTTGCTCCGCCCGCAGCCAGTCGCGGATTTCCACGACGATGGCGGCCAGATCGTATTGCGCCCAGTCCATGCCGAAGCCGAGGTGGCCGCCGGCCAGCGGGCCTTCCACCACCACGTAGTCCGGCAAGCGGTTGCTGCGCGCGCTCTTTTTCAGGAAGAGCTGCAGGGCGCGCAGCGAGGAGACGATGATGCCGAGTTTGGCGTCGCGAAAGCGCGGGTGGTCTTCCATCAGCGCGAAGGAGCCCAGGTGCAGACCGGCGGCCAGGGTGATGCCGTCGATACCGGCGTCCAGCGCGGCGTGCATGCGCGTGCGCAAGGTTTCCTTGGGCGCGTTCATGGTCAGCTTTTCCATGCAGTTGATGAAGACCAGGCCGTCGCCGCGTTTGGCTTCCATGGTCTTGCCCACATGCATGCGGGTGGCCTCGGCCAGCAGGCCCAAGTCGAACTGCACGACGGATTTGTCGCTGTTCTCGACATTGAATTTGTACTGCTTGAGCTTGTCTTTGACGTATTTGGTGTTGAAGCGGCGGTCGGTCACCGTGGGCACCATGGCGTCGGAAATATGGCCCACGCCGCCCAGCCTGGCCGCTTCCAGCGCCAGCGCCGAGGTGGAGATGTCCACGCCCATGCCGCCTATCATGATGGGCACCAGCTCCTGCTTGCCCAGCCGCAGTCTGAAATCGTCAACGCACTTCATTAAATCAGCCTATCTCTCCTGAATGCTGGCGGGCATTATCCCCCCGCATTGTGGGAAAATCCATTTTTTTAGAGTTTTTGCTCCGAGCTCTCGGCCGGGACCGAGACCGCCGGGCCGCAATCTGGACTTTAGCCCGCCCAAGCCACTATGCGCCCGCCAGATTGCAGCCGTGCTACGCGCCTGCCATTGAAAAAGCCGGGAGACCCCGGCTTTTTCCAGCTCGCCGACGCGCGGCGGGCATTGCGCCGGCGCTTACCAAATGCGAATGCGCTCGTCCTGGGGCTTGAACATCTTGTCGCCGGGCTTGACCTCGAAGGTTTTGGCGAAGGCGTCGCTATTGCTCGCCGCGCCGATGGCGCGGAACTCCCCCGGCGAATGCGGATCGGTCACCAAACGCGACAACAAGGCCTCGTCGCGAATCTTGGTGCGCCACACTTGGGCGAAACCGTAGAAGAAACGCTGGTCGCCGCTCATGCCGTCTATCGTCGGCGCGCGCTTGCCGTCCAGGGACAGCAGGTAGGCTTTGTAGGCGATTTGCAGGCCGGCGTTGTCGGCGATGTTCTCCCCCAGCGTCAGTTCGCCGTTGATATGCTTGCCCGGCAAGGGTTCGTAGCCGCTGTACTGCGCCACCAGCTTGCCGGTCAGCTGGTCGAAACGGGCCCGGTCTTCCGCCGTCCACCAATTGCGCATATTGCCGTCGCCGTCGAACTGGCTGCCCTGATCGTCGAAACCGTGACTGATTTCATGGCCGATCACCGCGCCGATGCCGCCGTAATTGGCGGCGTCGTCCGCCTTGGCGTCAAAGAACGGCGGCTGCAGAATGGCGGCCGGAAACACGATTTCGTTCAGCGACGGGTTGTAGTAGGCGTTGACGGTTTGCGGCGTCATCCCCCACTCCTCGCGGTCCACCGGCTTGCCCAAGCGGGCCAGCATGCGGCGGTATTCGAACATCGAGCCGCGCTTGATATTGCCCACCAGATCGTCCCGCTTGATCTCCAGGCCGCCGTAGTCTCTCCACTTGTTGGGATAGCCTATCTTCAGCATGTATTTGGACAGTTTTTCCTGCGCGGCCTTCTTGGTGGCCGGGCTCATCCAGCTGAGCGTGTCTATGCTCTGGGCGTAGGCCTTCATCAGATTGCCCACCAGCGCTTCCATCTTGGCCTTGGACTCCGGCGGGAAGTAAGCCTGCACATAGAGCTTGCCCAGGGCTTCGCCCAGATTGCCCTCCACCGCCTTCACCCCGCGCTTCCAGCGCGGCTGTTGCTCCAGCGTGCCGGCCAGCGCCTTGCCGTGGAAATCGAAACGGGTCTGCGCCAGGACGCCGTCCAGATAAGGCGCGTAGGCGTCCAGCGTCTGCGCCGTCAGATAATCCTGCCAGTCTTGCAGCGGCAACGCGGCCGCCAGCTTGGCCCAGGCCTCTGCGTAGCTGGGCTGATTGACGTTGACGGCGCTGATACCGCCGGCCTCGGCCGCGTCCAGGAAAGCCTGCCAGTCAAAGCCCGGCGCCCGCTTTTTCAGCTCGGCCACGCTCATCTTGTTGTAAGTCTTTTGCGGGTCCCGGTTCTGCACCTTGCTCCACTGGGCTTCCGCCAACTTGGTTTCCAGCGCGAACACGCGCTGGGCGCGCTGCTCCGCGTCGGCGTAGCCGCCCAGCTTGAATAGTTTGACCAGATAGGCGCGATAAGCCTGGCGCGCCTTCTCGAAGCGCGCGTCCTTGCCCAGATAGTAGTCGCGGTCCGGCATGCTCAGGCCGTTCTGATACAGGCCGGCCAGGTATTGGCGCGCGTCCTTGGCGTCCGCTTCAACGTAAAAAGCCAAGGGCTGTTGCACGCCCAGGCCCTGCGCCGCGCCCATCCAGGCCGCCAAGGCGCTCTTGTCCTTCAAGGCGGCGATGGCCGTCAGTTCGCCGCGCATCGGCGTCAGGCCCAGCTTGTCCAGCGCGGCCTCGTCCATGAAGCTGTAATACAGATCGCCGATCTTTTGCGCCTCAGCCGACGCCTTCGGCTTGGCGGCGGCCTCCTCTATCAGCTTGCGGCTGCGCTCCAGGCTCAGATCGCGCAATTGCTTGAAAGCGCCGTCGTTGTCTTCGGACGCCGGCAACACCGCGTGCTTGACCCAGGCGCCGTTGACCGCGTGATAGATATCGTCTTGCGGACGCACCGCGCTGTCGAAATGCTGTTTGTCGATGCCGGACACGGCGCTGGCTTGCGCTTGCCAAGCCAGCAACAGGCTGGCGGCCATCAGGGCTAACTTCATTTTCATCGGGGTTCCTTTCACTCCATTTCTCTGCGGCCCTGTTTTCCTTGTTTTGGTTCCGGTGAAAATGCCGGGCCGGCTCGCAATTGCGAAATAAAGGCAGCCCGAAGGCTGCCTTTTCCTCACAAGGGGTCAAACATCAATTTCATGACAAAGACAATATATGAATCAAGACAAGTTATATAAGGTGTGCCTTGGCCGGACTCGCGGGATCACTGCACAAACTGCTCGGAGCCCACGATGCCCAATTTAGTCACACCCAAACGCTGCGACTCCGCCAGCACCATCGCCACCGGCTCATACCCCGCGTCCTTGTTCGGCTTGATGTGGAACTCCGGCTGCGGCGCCCGCGCCGCCGCTTCCGTCAGCTTCTTCTCCAAAGCCTCCCGGTTCGCCAAACGCTCTCCGTTCCACAAGATCCCGTTGTCCGCCGCAATGTCGATCTGCACCACCACCGGCTTCTCCATCGGCTTCGCCGGACTGCTCACCGGCATGTCCAGCTTCACCGCGTGCGTCTGGATCGGGATGGTGATGATCAACATGATCAGCAGCACCAGCATCACGTCGATCAAGGGCGTGGTGTTCATCTCCACCATCAGCTCGTCGTCGGACGAGCCTACGTTCATTCCCATCTTGCTCTCCCTTCTAGTTGCGCGGCGGCGGTTCGGTAATAAAGGCGATCTTCACGATCCCCGCCTGCTGCACCGCCAGCACGATCCGGCCGATCGGGCTGTACTTCGCCGCCAGATCCCCCCGGATGTGCACTTCCGGCTGCGGCTCCTTCTTCGCCTCCTTCACCAGCCGCGCCAGCAGTTCTTCCTGCGTCTTCACCGGCGTGGTGTTCCAGTAGATGGTGTTGCCGGTGTCCACCCCCAGCACGATGTTCTCCGGCTTGGTCTGCGTCGGGATATTGCTTTCCTTCGGCAAGGCCATCTTCACCGTCTGCGTCACCACCGGCACCGTGATCAGGAAGATGATCAGCAGCACCAGCATCACGTCCACCAGCGGCGTGGTGTTGATCGCGGACATCACCGCGTCTTCGTCGCCCTTGCCGTGGCCTTGGCCGAATCTTGCGTTGCGCCCCTTCATCGTCGTCGCCTCAGCGCGCGTTCAGCAGGCTGGCGTGCAGGCGGCCGGCCACCACGCGCACCATGTCCAGCACCAGCTTGTTGCGACGCACCAGCCAGTTGTATCCCAGCACCGCCGGCACCGCCACGCCCAGACCGATCGCGGTCATGATCAGCGCCTCGCCTACCGGGCCCGCCACTTTGTCGATCGACGCCTGGCCGGACATGCCGATCGCGGTCAGCGCGTGGTAAATGCCCCATACCGTGCCGAACAGGCCGACGAAGGGCGCCGTGGAACCCACGGTGGCCACCACCGACAGGCCGTTTTGCATATGGTGGCTGGCGGAGTCCACCGCGTCGGAGATGGCCATCGACACCCAGGTGTTGAGGTCGACGCGGCCGGCCAGTTCGCCCTTGTGTTCGGCCGCCGCGTCAATGCCGGCCGCCGCCACCGCGCTGAACATGCCTTCGTCGGCCAGTTCGCTCGCGCGTTTTTGCAGTTCCGCGCCGTGAGACGCCAGCAGTTCCCGGCCTTGCTTCAGCAGGCGGCGCTGTTCCAGCAGTTTGACGATGCCCACGTACCAGGTGGCCGCGGACATGATCAGCAGAATGATCAGGGTGCCGCGCGCGACGATGTCGCCTTGCGCCCACAGGGCGTCGATGCCGTACGGGTTGCTGGTCACGTGCGCGGTTTCGGCGGCCAGGACAGGCAGGCTGGCCAGCAGGGCCAGGGCGGCGAAGGCGGTGCGAGTGGTCTTGGTCATGCTTTGGTTCTCCTAAGAGTTGCTGTGCTCCGGTCGAGGCGCGCTCGCGCTCATTCGCCGGAGTCGAGTTTGAAGCCGAATTCCTGGCTCAACAGGCTGTTGGGTTTGCAGCTATAGCCTTGCAGCGCGGCGCTGATCGCCGACTGGAAGCCGCTGCGGTAACGCGGCGGGATGCCGCCGTCGAACGAGATGTTGGCGATGTGGCTGAAGCGGCCGTTGTCGCCCACCTGGAAGGCCACGCGCACCACGCCCTGGATCTCGTCCTGCTGCGCCTTGCTCGGGTATTCCGGGGCTTGCAGCTGGGTGCAGTTGGCCTTGGCCGACACCGGACCCTTGGGCGCCTCCACCGCCGGGGCGGGAGTGGGCGCCGGCTGCGGCGCCGGGTCCGAGGTGGTGGACTGGATCGCGTTGGCCGTGGAGGTGACCGGCGGCGGATTGACCACCGGCGGCACATAGGCCTGCGGCTTGGGCGCGGCGGTGGGCTGCACCACTTTTTCTATTTTGGGGGGCGGAGGGGGCGGAGGCGGCGGCGGTTCGCTGATGACCGCCACTTCCACTTTTTGCTGGATCACTTTGACCACGCCCTGGGCCAGGCCCGACACCAGCGCGTAGATCAACAGTGCATGGAAGACGATCACGCCGACCAAGCCCGCAATGCGGCGCTTGGGCGGGGGACCGCCGATTCCTCTGGCTGTGATGCTCGTCATGTTTATATCCACTGTCTTCTGATTCGCCCGGCGGCGGCGCGCCGCCGGGCCCGAGAACGGGGCGGACTCCAGTCCGCCCCATCCAGTTTCCCGCCGCCTTAGAGCTTGTAATTAGCCTTGAGGAAGAAGGAACGGCCCATCGGATCGGTAAAGCGCGGATCGTAGTTCTGCTGAGTCGAACGCGTTAACTGATTGGAGTAAGGCGGCTCTTGATCGAACAGATTCTTGATGCCGGCGGTCACCGTCAGCTTTTTGTTCCAGGTATAGGAACCAGACATATTCCAGGTGGAGTAAGGTCTGACGTTGTGGTCCTGACCTGCCGGGTTGGCATCGGTGTAACCGGACTTGTAGTTCTGGGCCAGCATCGCGCCCCACGGGCCGTAAGCCCAGCCCAAAGTCAGGTTATGCTGCCAACGGAAAGTCGGACCGCCGTCGATGTACGAGCCCAGGCTGCTGTAATACGGGCCGTTTTTCTCGTTCTGGTAGGAGTACTTGGACAGATAAGTGCCGTCCAGGGTCGCGGTGAAGGTGCCGGCGGCGGTCTTGGGCAATACCCAGTTCAGCTTGACGTCGACGCCGGCGGCGCTCAGATTGCCCAGGTTGTCGTAGTCGTCGATGATGTAGGACAGATTGCCGTTGCCGTCGCGGACAAAGTTTTTAGAGTACTTGACCGGATCCGCGAAGATGGCGGTTTCGTCCAGAACGCTGATCTGACCCTTGATCATGGTCCACCAGAAATCCGCGCTGGCGGTGAAGTCCTTGACCGGTTCGATCACCATGCCGAAGGACAAGGAGGACGACTTTTCCGGTTCCAGCTTCTTGTTGCCCGCAATGCGCTTATTGCGCTGCATCTTGGTGCAAGCGGTGCCGTCTGCGCCCGGCGCAGGATTCACGCCGTCCGGACAAGCGCCGTAATCAACGTAGCTGCTGCTGGTCAGCTGCAACTGGTTGGGGCGGTAGATATTGTACAGCGACGGCGCGCGGAAGCCGGTGCTGGCCGAGCCGCGGAACATCACTTGCGAGCTGGGCTGGAACTTGAAGGCGACTTTCGGGTTGATCGAGCTGTCGGTATCGCTGTAGTGGTCGTAGCGCGCGGCCAGTTGCACATCCAGGTTCTTCAGCACCGGAATGTCCGCCTCGCCGTAGAAAGCGTAGGCGGAACGGCTGCCGCTGGAATCTTCAGTCTTGTCCTGGCCCGTGCTCAAGGCGTCGCGGGTCACCGCTTTGTTGTAGATCGTGCTCAAGGACTCGCGGCGCACTTCCGCGCCCAGCGCGATCGCCAGCATGCCGGCCGGCAGTTGCAACACTTCGCGGCTGGCCTTGATGTCGGCCATGTCGATGGTGGACTTGGCTTCCTTGGTCTGGCCGGTCATGCCCACCGAGCGCCAGGCAGCGAGGTTGTTGCCGGACAGATCGAACGGATCCAGCGCGCCGCTGTCGACCGCGGACTGCATCTTGCTCTTGCTGACGTAGCCGGAGGTCAGGTTTTCCTTGATCAGGTTTTCCGAACGGCCGATGCCGGCGCGGTAATCCCAACCGGCGATCAGGCCTTCCATATTCAGCATCAGGCGCTGCGTGACCGAGTTGGCTTCGGTCTCGCGATTGCCCAGCGGAATGGTGCGCACATACAGCTTGTCGCGCTTGCTCGGGTCCACCGCGTTGGCGCGGGTGATGTCGCCGGCGGTCGGCAGCGGCGCGTTCTGCGCAGTGGTGATTGTTTCGGTGCGGGTGTATTGCAGCGACAGCTCGTGGTTGTCGCCAATGCGCTTGGTGGCCTTGATCAGGCCGGAAATCTGCTCCACCTGCGGGATGATGCTGGGGTACAAAGAGAAATACTCAACGCAACGCCCGCCTACGTACTGCGAAAAGGGCGGCGCGCATTTCGGCGCGGAAGGCGTCACCCACTTGTTGGTTCTGCCGTCCAGATAGTTGCCGGGCCATGCATTGGGGCTGGTGCTGGTATAGGGGGTGATTTGCTTGGCGAAATCACGCTGGCCCGCCATCACCATATCCTGCTTCAGGTAGTCGATGGCGCCGTAGACGTTGAAACCGTCCTGGTTCAAGTCGCCGATGCCGTAGGAGGCGTTGACGCGCTTTTCATCGCCGCCGCCGTGCTGCGGATTGGCCAGGCTGCCGCCGATGCTGAAGCCCTTCAAGCTCTTCTTGGTGATGAAGTTCATCACGCCGCCGATGGCGTCGGTGCCGTAGATGGCGGAGGCGCCGTCCAGCAACACTTCCACGCGCTCGATGGCGGACAGCGGAATGGCGTTCAGGTCGGCGGAGGTGCCGTCAATCGCCTGATTGGCCATGCGGCGGCCGTCCAGCAAGACCAGCGTGTATTGATTGCCCAGGCCGCGCAAGCTGGCGAAAGAGCCGCCGCCGGAGGACGCGCCGACCGAGGCGCTAGCCCCTTGCGACGACTGGTTGGCGGCGATGCTGTTGACCACCTGCTCCACCGTGGTCAGACCCTGCTTGGCCAGGTCTTCGGTTTTGAGAATGGTGACGGGCAGCGCCTTTTCCTGCTTGATGCTGCGCTTGATGTTGGAACCGGTGATCTCCACCCGGTCCAGTTGACCGGAGTTCGCCTCAGCGGCGAATGCGAACGGCGCATGGCTCGCCATGCCGGCCATGGCCAGGGCAAGCACTAGCTGCTTCTTTTGACTTCTCAACTTGATTTCTCCTTAACTGCACACGGAAACCAGCAGCGCTTCTGACGAACGTTTGCTGGATACTGCAGGTCGTCGACAATCGAACGTCATGACCGTGTTTCGAGTGTGTTAAGGATTGTTGCCCCCCGTCAATATTTGTTGAGGGGCGATCCTGCTCGTCCGGCGCCACGTTTAAACGCGCCTTTTGACGGAGAAATGCGCAAAAATCATGTTAGCGCTTGAAAATCAATAGACTATGCCCCTGATTTTTGCCAGCAGCTTTTACAGAAAGCCGCTAATTCCATGTCATTTTCCATGGTGAGAACAACTTGCCATTGTTGCTTTTTTGCATTTTTACGACAAATTCGTACAAGAATTTCAGATTAGACTAATTTTGCAAAAACTTATGCATTCGTTTTTTTAATGGCAGGCATGTAAAAAAACATTCATATCCAATCTAAACCACGCCAACTTAGCAGCATGCCCTCAGCCAAATTCATTCCAAAAACATAAAACCCCGCCGCGCCAAACGGCGCGACGGGGCTTGATCAAACCACCTTGGCGAGGCTTAGAGCTTGTAGCTGGCTTTCAGGAAGTAGGCGCGCCCCACCGGGTCCGCCACCACCGGGTCAAAGCCGTACTGGAAGGTTTTGGTCTGGTTGCTGAACGGCGGCTCCTGGTCGAACAGATTGCGGATGCCGGCGGTAATGGTCAGCTTCTTGTCCCACACATAGCTGCCGGACAGGTTCCAGTTGGAGTACGGGCGCACATTATGGCCTTCATCGTTGGGATTCAGGTCGGTGTAGCCGGACGAGTAGTTCTGCACCAATACCCCGCTCCACGGCCCCTGGGCCCAGTTGAACGCCAGGCTGTGCTTCCAGCGCAAGGTCGGCTGCAGAATATTCTGATACCAACCGCCCAGAGAGCTCAGATAAGGGCCCTTGGGCTCCATTTGCTGCTGGTACTTGGAGGTGTAGGTGCCGTCCAGATTGACGCCGAAATTGCCCCAAGCCATCTTGGGCAGACGGAAAGCCAGACTGATGTCCACGCCGGCCGCGCTCAAAGTGCCCAGGTTCTGGGTGGTGGTGATCACATGGTTGAGCGAACCGTCGGGGTTGCGCACAAACTTGTCCGCGTACTTGCCCGGATCGGCGAAAATCACGCCCGGATCCAGCGCGCCGATGGTGTCCTTCACCGTGGTCCACCAGAAGTCCGCGCTGGCGGTGATTTCCTTGATCGGCTCGATCACGATGCCGAAGGTCAGCGAGCTGGCCTTCTCCGGCGACAAATTGTTGTTGCCGCCCTGCAAGGCTTCGAACTGGGTGTTGCAATCATCCACCTTGTTGCCGCCGTTGGCCGGCGTGCCGCCCGGGCAGCGCAAGGGGTCGTTGAACTTGTTGGCGGTGTAGGTCTTGCTATTGGGCGTGAACACGTCGTACAGCGTCGGCGCGCGGAAGCCCTTGCTGGCCGAGGAGCGGAACAAGACCTGAGGGATAGGCTGATACTTGACGGCGATCTTGGGGTTGAAGGAGCTGCCGAAGTCGGTGTAGCGGTCGTAACGCGCCGCCAGCTGGGCGTCGAAGTTCTTGAAGATGGGGATGTCCGCTTCGACATAGGCCGCGGTCACGCCGCGGCTGCCGCTGGTGGACTTGGAATCGGCGATGCCGGAGCCCAACGCAAACTGGGCGATGTCCTGGATCTGGCTGTCCAGCTTCTCACGCCGGGTTTCCACGCCGAAAGCCGTCGCCACCATGCCGGCCGGCAACTGAAACACCTCCTTGCTGACCTTGAAGTCCGCCATCACCGTCTGATATTTGGCGATCCAGCCATCGCCCTTCAGCTCGGTGCTCTGCCAGGCGCCCGGCGCGGAATCGCCGAAGGGATTGATGGTGCCGTCCTGGAAGGCGGCGGCGATCTTGTCGCCGTGCACATAGCCGGACTTGTAATTGATGATGGTCTTGTTCTCGGAGTAGGCCACCCCGCCGCGGTAATCCCAGCCCGCCAGCAAGCCTTCGGCGTTGAAAGCCAGCCGCTGCGTGGTGGACAGGCTCTCGGTCACGCGCGGCCCCAGCGGCACCGCGCGCGAGTTGATCACCACATCGCTGCCGTCGGTGGGCGTGCCGTCCGGCAAATGGGTCGGATAATACTTGTCGCCCGCCTTCAGGGTGGCGATCTTGGCCAGCGGCGCCGGCGAGATGCGCGTGGTGCTCAGATTGCGCGCCCCCATGTACTGCAGCGACAGGGTATGTTCCCCAATCTGCTTGGTGCCCTTGGCGAAGGCGGTCAGTTGCTCCACCTCCGGCGTCAAGTCCATGTAGAGGGTGGCGTTCTCGCCACAGGAGTTGGCGTCTATCGGCTTGGCGTACGGCGGTTTGCAATTCGGCGCCGTCGGGTTGTAGGCGTTGCCCTTGTAGGTGAAGTTGGACGGGAAGACCCGGCCGCTCAGATTGTCCGCGGTCAGGTATTTGTTGGCGAAGGAACGGTTCAGCGTGGTGATGGCGTCCAGCTTCTGATAACTCAGGGAGCCGTAAACGTTGTAGCCGTCCTTGTTCAGATCGCCGATGCCGGCGGTGATGCTGGCGCTGCCGGTATTGCCGCCCTTGTGGTCGGTGGACACCAGCTCGCCCGCCACCGTCACACCCTGATAGCTTTTCTTGGTGATGAAGTTGATCACGCCGCCGATGGCGTCGGTGCCGTAGATGGCGGAAGCGCCGTCGCGCAGCACCTCGATGCGCTCAATCGCCGACAGCGGGATGGCGTTCAAATCCGTGGCGTAGCCGCCAATCGCCTGGCTGGCGACGCGGCGGCCGTCCAGCAGCACCAGCGTGTACTGCGAGCCCAGGCCGCGCAGGCTGGCGTAGGAGGCGCCGCCCGACACCGTCTGCACCGACGAAGCGCCCACCATGCTGGACTGGTTGCTGGCCAGCGAATTCACCACCTGCTCCACCGTGGTGAAGCCCTGCTTGCTCATTTCCTCGGTGCGAACCACCGTCACCGGCAGCGCTTTTTCCTGCTTGATGCTGCGCTTGATGTTAGACCCTGTGATTTCCACCCGGTCCAGGGTGCCGCTGCTCGATTCCGCCGCCCAAACGCTGCCGGCTTGGCCGCCCAGGCCTGCCAGGGCCAGGGCCAGCACCAACTTCTTCTTGCTAGTTCTCATGATTTCTCCAGTCATGTGTCTAACCTGCTTAGCGCGCTTCTCTAGACACGCTTTCGGCAGATCATCCAGCCGCAGACTATTTGTCATATGGCCTGACACGATGCTTGGAGCATTTATTACAGACGGTCAATCGACATCATGAATCGTCACATACCGTCTTTCCGCCCACGGCGGCGTCCTGGATGAAAACCGTCGCGCCGCCATCGGCCGGAAAGGCCGCCGGCAAAGGCTTACGCCCGATGGCGGCGCGCAGGCCGCCGCTGTGGCGTTTACAGCGGCGCGTTGTCATTTTGCCAATGCGCTGTGTGGCACGATATTTTTATGACATGTGTAAAAATCAGATAGACGATTAAATCAATGCGTTTAACTCATGCCTGCGGAACACCGGGCCAAACAGCGGTCCATCAGGCCGGAGCCGGCTCGCAATCCTTTAAGGAAACCGTGCGCTCCGGCTGCCCGGACAGTTGCACCCGCATCGCCCGGCCGGCCAGTTCGCGTCCTTCCAGCTGCCGCGGCTCGGCGCTGAAATTCACCGTCAAGCGGCTGCCGTCCGCAAAGCGGGTCTGTTGCGACAAGCGGTCCGGCGTCAGCCAGGCAAAACCAGTCATGGCCTGGGTCGCCAGTTGCCGGTGCAGCGGCCGGAACACCTGATCGGCGCAGCGCATCAGCGGCAGCCGCTTTTCCAGGCTCTCCACGCTCAGGTGCCAGAGCGGCGGCGTGTTGTACAGCCATTGCGTCAGCAGATTGTCGGCATAGGCGTTGCTGAACTTCAGGTTGTCGTACAGCCAGTGATTGCTGGTGACGATGGAGTCGTGGAACGCCGCCTGGTAAAGCGGCAAGCGGTAGCCCGGCTGGTAGTAAATATTCAGATACGGCTGTTTCAGGGGCACGGCGCGAAAAAACACCTCAGGCTGATTCGCCGGAAACCAGCGGCCCAGGAAGTACGGCGATTTGGGATTTTTCTGCAGATCGGGATCGCCCCAGCCCAGCACCGGCACCTGCATGCCGTGCGCGAAGGCGATGCCGCGCGAGGTGGCGGCGTTGCCGTTTTCCGAACCCACCGGCACGCCGAAGCGGTCCCGCACCCAGGCCATGCTGCGTTCATTGCCGGCCGCCACGCCGGCCTGGCTGGTCCGCCGGCCGGGGCTGTGATCGTCGAACACCATGCCGGTGGCGTAGGCGTCCAGAAACCAGCTGTTGAAACCCAGCGCCTGATGCAGCGCCTGGCTGCGCTGACGCAAGACCGGCCGCACGCAATCCGGGTTGGTGTAATAGCCGGACTGCTGGAAGCCGCTCTTGCGCCGGCCGCTGGCCAAGGTAATGCCGCAGTTCCGGTACGCGGCGGCGCCCTGCTGCGCCGTCAGCCAATCCTCGCGCTGCCCGGGCGGCAAGGCGGTTTCATAGGAATCGTAGGCCGCCATCAGATAGCCGGCGCGCACGCCCGCCTTCATCGCTTGCGGCTGCCACAAGCCGCCCTCCCAATTGTCCATGCCCAGCCACAGGCGCTCCAGGCCGGCCGCGCGCAAGGCCCGCAGCGTGCGGAGCGACAAGCCGCCGCCCCAATCGTCAGGCTCGCCCAAGGCCGCGCCGAACACTTCCCTCACCTCGCGCCGCAGGCGGCGGTAAGGCTCGGCCAGCTTGTTCCACGCCGGCGCGGCGCTCAGCCAGCCGGCGCGCGCCTCCGCCGTGGCCGCCTGATTGAAGGCCGCCAACAGCACCCGGCGCTGGTAGGCGTCGGGCCGGGCCGAGGCCGTCCGCAGCGCCGCGGCGGCTTCGGCGTCGAAGCGCCCTCTCAGCCGCCGCGCCAGCGCGCTGTCGCCGCGCAGCAAGCTCAGCCAGCGTCCCCAGTCGCGCACATCCTCCGCGCCCAGCAAATCGTTGCCCCATAGATAGACATGGCTGGCGCCCACCAGCTTGGCGGTTTCCGGCTGCGCGCGCATCTTGTCGGCCAGGCTTTCGAAACGCCCCGCCCCGATCAGCCATTGCCGATAACGCTTGGCCCCGGCCAAGAGGTCCCCGTCCGCCAGATGCAAGAGCAAGATCATCGGCTCCCGCCGGTTCAAGGCGTTGAAATCATGGCTGAGCGCCAGCCCCAGGCCGGCGCCGTCCCGGCTTACCTTCAAACGGTTGTTGAAGGGATTGAGCAGCAGCCAATGCAGGCTGCTCGCGCCGTAGTCCATGCCCCACAAGGGCAAGCTGAGGTTTTCCGAGGTGTTTAGCCCGTCGCCGGCGAAGCGCGGCAGGAAATCCAGCCACAGCGGGTCGCCGGCCGGCGCATAACTGCCCTCGGCCAAGGGCAGCAGCAAGCCGCGCCCCATCGCCGCCGCCGGCTGCCGCAGCAGCGGCACGGTCTCCGCTGCGCCGGCTCCGGCTTGAACCGTCAGCGTCAGGTCCGGCCCGTCCAGGCGCGCGCTCAAGCGATAACGGCCGCGCTCCCAGGACCAGGCGGCGCCGGCCGCGTCCGCGTTCAGATCCGCCACCGCGCGCGCCGGGCCGCCGCTCGACACCGCCAGCGGCGGCTGTCCGGCCGGCGTCGCGGTCACCGCCAGGGTGGCCGGGTCCAGCGCCACCCTCCATTGCGCGTTCTCCAGCCGGATCTGCGCCCAGGCGCTCAGGGGCAGACACATCGCCGCCAGCGCAAAAACAAGGGAATGAGGGGATATCGGCATTGCGGGCACTCTCCGTATGGGAATCAAGACGGAGAGATTAAAAAGGCAAAGGCCGCCCCGATTGTCAGGCCAATGTCAGGATTTCAGCGCGGCCCCACCTGACGGTGCGCCAGCCTCAACACCAATTGACCGCGCGCCTCGGCGCGCACCAGGGCCACGCTCTGCCATAGCTCGCCCCGGCCGGGCGGCCAGCGCAGCGCCTCGCCCAGCTCGCGCCGCCGCCACCAGACAAAGCCGTAGTCGCTGCGACGCAACAGCGATTGCTCCAGCCAGGGCTGGGCGCAGGCCGCGCGCGGCGGCGGCAAGCGCGACACCGCCAGCGGGCTGCGCGACAGCCAATCCAGATTGGCCACCTCAGGCAAGGCCAGCTCGGCCTGCCATTGCCGGCCGGCGGCGCTGAGCTGCAAGCGGTAAGCGCCCGCCGCCAGGGGCCGGCTCAGGTCCGCGCTTTCCAGGCGGAAGCCTTGGCCGTCTTCCCGCTCCAGCAAGCCGCCGCGCAGCAGATCATGCCCCTGTGCGTCCAATAGCCGGGCGTCCTCCAGCGCGCCGCGGCCGCTCAGCACCACCCGGTAGGCGCGCGCCAGCGGCATATCGCGCTGCGCCAGCTCCAGCGTCAGTTGCGGCAGCCAGGCCGGCAGCGTCAGCGGCGCGTCCTTGCCGCAGTGCTCGGCGCTCAGCGCCGCCAAGGCC
Source organism: Chromobacterium sp. HL1 (assembly GCF_057418835.1). Classification (NCBI taxonomy): domain Bacteria; kingdom Pseudomonadati; phylum Pseudomonadota; class Betaproteobacteria; order Neisseriales; family Chromobacteriaceae; genus Chromobacterium; species Chromobacterium sp. HL1. The sequence continues at coordinate 1,770,594 of NZ_CP162399.1, read as the reverse complement.
TGCGCCCAGGCTTGCCGCTGCGCCTGGCTGCGCAAGGCCGGCCAGCTTTCGGACAGCGCCTGCCAGGCGGCCGCGTCGTCCGCGCCCAGCAAGGCGCGGTTCAAGGCCGCCAGCGGATCCGCGACGGCCGGCGCGGCCAGCGCCAGCCACAAACACCATGCGCGCAGCATCAGTTCTTCTCCAAACGGTAGCCGACGCCGCGCACGGTTTCGATGGCGATGCCGGGCAGCTTCTGCCGCAGTTGCAGGATGTGAGTGTCCACGGTGCGCGTGGACGGAAAGCTGTCGTAACCCCAGACCTGATTCAGCAATTCGTCGCGGCTCATCACCCGTCCGGCCATGCGCGCCAACAACGCCAGCAGTTCGAACTCGGTGCGCGTCAACGCCACCTCCCGTCCTTGCCAGTTCGCCGATTGCCTAGCCGGCTGCAGGCTCAAGGCCCCCAGACTCAGGCTGCCGTCGCCCAAAGGCCGCAACTGGGCGCGAATCCGCGCCAGCAACTCGGCATGGGCGAAAGGCTTGCTCAGATAGTCGCGCGCGCCCGCCTCCAGCCCGGCCACCCGGTCGCCCACCTCCACCCGCGCCGTCAGCACGATCACCGGCAAGGCTTTCTGCGCCAGCCAGCCTGGCAAATGCCGCAGGCTGTCGCCGTCCGGCAGGCTGCGGTCCAGGATGACCAGATCGGCGCGCAGCCACTGCGCGGCCGCGTCCTCCGCCCGCCGCAGCCACAGGCAGCGATAACCCGCGTCCTCCAGAAAGCGGCTCAGGCCGTCGCCCAGCGTTGCGTCGTCTTCAATCAAGAGCAAGGTGTTCATCGCGGGGAATCCTGTCGCGGCGCCCGCTTGACGGGCAGTTGCAAGCTAAAGCGCGTGGGCGGCCCGGACAGGCTCAACCGGCCGCCCAGCCGCTTCAGCACCCGCCGGACGATGGCCAGGCCCAGCCCCATGCCCTCGCCGCCGCCGTCGCGCCGCGCCAGTCGGCGCAGCCGGTAATCCCTCAGGCGGCCGCCGTCGCACACCGTCAGCGTCAAATTGCGGCCGTCCCAATCCGCCAGCACGCGCCAGGGCGGCCGGCCATGCCGGCGCGCGTTGGCCAGCAAATTGTCCAGGCACAAGCCCAGCCAATAGGCCGGCAACAGCACGGTCGCGTCCTCATTCAGACAAAACGCGGCCTGATGCCGCTCCGTGATCGCGTCCAGCCATTCCGCCAGCCGCACCGCTTGCCTCCCTTCGTCCAGGCGTTCGGCGGACAAGTAATGGCGGCTGGCTTCGGCCAACTGACGCAGGCGGCTGACGCCGCCGGCCAAATGTCCGAACTGATCTTGAGCGGAATCCGGCAGGCGGTCGAAATCCCGGCGCAGCCCCTCCACCACGCCGGCCAGGCCGGCGATGGGGGTGCGCAATTCATGAGTGAGCATCTGCAAGGCGAAACGCCGCTCCCGTTCCAGGCGCCGCCACTGCCAGGCCAGCCAGCCGCCGGCGGCCAGCGCCAGCCCGGCGAGGCCCGCCAGTAAAGCCCGCCAGGGCCAGGCCGGCGCCGGCGTCGGGTTCAAGCACAGTCCGTCCTGGCGCTCAGCGCAGGCGCCCGCGCCGGCCGCGGACACCCTGACCCCGGCCGCTTCCGCCCGTTCCCGCCAGGCGGCCGCCGGGTACAGCCGCCATTGGCCGTCCCGCAGCCGCCACAGCGCGCCGTCCTGCCACAGCCAACGCGCGCCGGCCAGCAAGGCGTCCAGATTGTCGTCCGACAGCCCGCCCAACAGCCCCAGATCGTCGTCTCGTTCGCGCACATGCAGCCAGTCCGCCACCGCCGCCCGCGGCCGGCCCTGCCGCCAGTGCGCGGCGCTGCTGCCGCCCAAGGGATGAACCGGATGCAGGCGCAGCCAGTCGTCCGGCAGACGTCCGTCCGCGCAGCGCCGACGTTCGAAATCCCGCCACAGCGCCGGCAGGGCAGACAGATCCCCCTCGCAGCGGCGCTCGTGCGCCTCCAGCTGCCGCAAGGCGCGCAGGCTGTAGCGGGACCAGGCCGGCTGCAGCGACGCCGGCGCGATCAGCCCCTCGTCCAGCGACTGAATCCGCGTCAGCGCCAAAGACCGCGCCGGCCGCGATTCGGCCAAGGCGGCGTCCAGCCGCGACGACAGCTCGCCGGCCCAGGCCGCGTGGCAGATCAATAGGCAACAACACAGACGTAGCTTCATGCGCCGCATTATACGGAAAACCCGCCGCCGCTCGGCTGACAGGCCGGCGCGAATCCGCTAGCATGCGTTTCCGGCTCATGACACAAGATCGGCATCCCCGTGAAAGCAGGCTTTTCCTTCTTCGCCACCCGGCGCTTCTTCCCGCTGTTCGGCACCCAGTTCCTGGGCGCCTTCAACGACAATCTGCTGAAAACCGCCATCGTGGTGCTGATCAGCTTTCACGGACTCAGCCTGGCCGGGCTGCCGCCGGAACAACTGGTCAATCTGGCCGCCGGCGTGTTCATCCTGCCCTTTTTCCTGTTTTCCGCCACCGCCGGCAAATTGTCGGAGCGCTACGACAAGGCCGCCATCGCCCGCTGGATCAAGCTGGCCGAGATCGCCATCATGCTGCTGGCCGGAACCGGCTTCTTCCTGCACTCCGCCGGCCTCTTGCTTTCCGCGCTGTTCCTGATGGGCGCCCACTCCGCCTTTTTCGGCCCGCTCAAATACTCGGTGCTGCCGCAATATCTGAAAGAACAAGAACTGGTGGGCGGCAACGGCCTGATCGAGATGGGCACTTTTCTCGCCATCCTGATCGGCCAGATCGGCGGCAGCATGCTGACCACCGGCGGCCCGCTGCTGATCACCGCCACCTTGCTGGCCACCGCCGTGCTGGGTTACGGCGCCAGCCGCGAGATGCCGCCAGCCCGGCCCGGCGCGCCGCAGCTGAAGCTGTCCTTCAACTTCCTCAAAGACTCCGTGCTGCTGATGCGCGACGCCTGGCGCCTCCGCGACGTGCGCTGCGCCATCCTCGGCATTTCCTGGTTCTGGCTGATGGGCGCGGTCTACACCACCCAGCTGCCCACCTTCACCCGCCTGCATCTGGGCGGGGACGCCGCCATCTACACCCTGCTGCTGGCCTTGTTCTCCATCGGCATCGGCCTGGGTTCGGTGGTGTGCGCCAAGCTGTCGCAAGGCAAACTGCAATTGGGCATGGTGCTGGTGGGCAGCGTCGGCATGACGCTGTTCGGCGGCGATCTGGCGCTGTCCGCGCTGCCGCACTACCGCGGCGAGCTGATCGGCCTCGCCGATTACCTGGCCCGCGCCGGCAGCTGGCGCAATATGGTCGACGTGGCGCTGCTGGGCTTCTTCGGCGGCTTCTTCACCGTGCCGCTGTACACCTGGCTACAAACCGCCAGCCCGGACGATTTCCGCTCTCAGGCCGTGGCCGCCAACAATATCGCCAACGGCTTCTACATGGTGGCCGCCGCCATCGGCAGCGCGCTGGCGCTGAAGCTTTACGACAGCATCGCCATCCTGCTGCTGGCCACCGCCGCGCTCAACATCCTGGCCACCCTGCACCTGCTCAGCGCCGCGCCGGTGATCTGGCGGCAACGGCTGGACTGGCTGCGCGCGCTGCGCGACTGAGACCGGCGCTTCATTCCGCGGCGGAGGCCTGTAGTTCGAACACTCCGTCCATCCGCCAGCGCTCCCGCTCGCGGGCATGCGTCGCGCTGGCCGGCAAGAGCGGCTGGACTTCCAGCTCCAAGCGCAAGGCCCGCCCCGTCCCGCCGCCGCTGTCCGGATACACCCGCACCAGTTGGCCGGGGCGTAGCGGGGCCGAGCGCAGGCGCTCGCCGCCGCTCTCCCCCTCCACGCGGAAATAGGCGTCGCGGCCATCCAGCGTCGCCGCGCGCAAGATCAGACGCGCCGCACCCTGAGGCCCGAAGCGGAACGAGGCCGCGTCCGCCGCCGGGCCGTTGAAACGCAGGGCCAAAGCCCGGGGCCCTTCGCAAACGGCCTGCAAACTCAAGGTACGCGCCTCTAGGCCGCCCCCCGGCGCGCCCCGGCCGAAGCCCTCTCGCAAGGCGGCCAAGGGCAGCACGCCATAGTCCAGATTGGGCGTGCTCAAGCTCAACGCGCACGGCCCTTCCTCAGCCGCCGCGCCGGCGCTCAAGGCCGCCAGCGCCATCAAAACCCATTTTCCCATGCTCATCCCTCAACTCCTCGATCTCCGGCGCCGCGCTCCGACGCGTCCGCTTCAAGCAGCGAACCCGGCGCGCAGCGCGCCCTGACGGTTTGGTACAAGGCGGAAGCGTCCTCGTCCGGCAAGACATAGTCCAAGCGACAGCGCCGCCTTGGCGGAGACTCCACATACAGCCCGTTCCGCGCGGTCGCCTGATCCAGAAACACCTCGCCCCCGCTCCCGGTGAGCGTGATGAAACGCCCTTCCCCATCCACCACGCTCAGGCCGGACGCCAAGGCCTCGCCGTCCTCCGCCGCGATCTGGATCAGCAAGCGCTGGGTCTTGAGCACCGAGAACTCCGCCCGGCTGACCGAGCCATGTCCGGCGCGCACCACTTTCAAGCCGTTCGCCACGTCCGCATTGCGCGGCAGGCTAGGCGTCTGCAGTTCCACTCGGGTATCGGAGTAAGCGTTCAGATTGGCCAATACCGCATGGCCGTCGCCATCGCTCCACACCGGGCCGCTGGGTGTGCTGAACTTCACGCCGGGCAAGCCGCCCACCGACAGCACCCCGACGCTGTCGCGCAGCGGATAGGGAGAGAAGGTCAGTCCGCCCTCATGCAGCAGCGCGCCGCCGCGCAGGCTGGCGTTGTACGACTGCGCGCCGCCGCGCTGGCTCATGCCCAGGCCCAGCTGGGCGTAACGCGGAATCCAGTGCAGATTGCCGTTGAAGCCGGTGCTGTTCCGGTCCGCGTCGCGATCCACCGCCACGCCGTAATTCAAGCTGTCGCTGACGACTTCGCGGTAGCTGCTCCCCAAAGTTTGGCTTTGGCCATAGCGTTGCAGATACGCGCTCAGGCTGGCGCGCTCCAGCGGCAGATCCACGTTCAAGTAAAACTGATTGCGATGCGCGCCCGCGCCCCGACTCAAATCTCGGCCCACGTTCAAAGAGACATTGGCGCCCCACATCCGCCGCGACCAGCCGCCGTTCAAGCGCTGCGAGGCGTCGCCGCCGTGATGCGAGCGGGTCGCGCCCAGGCTGAACGCGCCCATGAATTCATGGTGGTAGGACAGGGACAGGCCGTACTGCGTCAGCGCGGCCGGCGCCTCTTGTTGACGAGCCGCGTAATCCGACAGCGTGCGGAAGTGGGCGCTCTGCCGGCTCAGGTTCAGCGCGCCGGACAGGCGCTCGCCCCAGCTCGCGCTCAAGGACGCGCTGTATTGCGCGCCGCTCCGCCCCGCCTCGCCGTCGCGGGAGGCCACCGCGCGCATGCCGGCCACCAGTCCGGGGCTCAACAGATAAGACAAGGCCCCGCCGACGGAATGAAAGCGTTCGGACCACAGGCCGCCCAGGCTGAGGTCCAGTTCCCGGCCCAGCCGCCAACTGCGGCTGCCGGAGAACAACCACGGCGTGTCGCCGTCCTGGCCGCCAAACTGACGCATCTTGCCCGCCGCCATATTGAAGCCCTCGACGTCGCCGCCCGGGCTGGCGAAAAACGCCGCCGCCGGCACGGTGAAGGCCTGCTGGCCGCCATCGCTTTCGGTGACGGTGACATTCAGATCGAAGCCCGCCGACAGGATGGGCACATCGTTCAATTCGAAAGCGCCGGGCGGCACCAGCGTGCTGTACACCAAAGCGCCGGCCTGCCTCACCTCCACCCGGGCCTCGCTCTGGGCGATGCCCCTGACCTGCGGCTGATTGCCGCGCGGCAGCAAGGCCCCTTGCGGCAGCCACTGCGCGCCGGAGAAATTCACGCCGGCAAACAGGGGGTTGTTCAGCGACAACTCGCCCACTTGCAGGATAGCCTTGCTGTCCACCAGGGTCTTCTGCGCATAGCTGTACAGATACTGGAAACGATTGCTCGCCTCGTTGCGCGCGAAGCTTTGCCGGCTGCGCACCATCCAGTCCCGCCAATTGAAGCCGATTTCCGTGAAACCTTGCAGATACTGCTGGCTCCGCCCGCCTCCGCTGCTGCGCATGGCCAACACCTCGTAATTAAACAGGCCGGCCGTGCCGCCGCTGTCGTAGCCGCCCAGTGGCTCCTGCTCGCGCCGCAAGGCGCCGCTGGGCGCCAGGATGTCCACCCGCGCCAGCTCCGGCCGCAGCCTGACCACCGCCTGCGGATAAAAAGCCGTCAACTCCCGGCAGCCAGCCTCCGCCGGCGGTTGGCCGTCCGTGGGCAGCAAGCCGGCTGCCGTCCAGAATCCGTCGTCGACGCACAGGCGGCCGCCCTCGTCTATGCTCACCTCGGCGCCGCCGCGACCGGCGCCGTTGACGAATAAGGACACCCGATTCCTGCCCGGCGCAAAGCGCGCGCCCAGGCTGAAGTACTCCGCCACGCCGGGATCGATGCCGCTCGCCTTCAACACGCCCAGGTCAAACTGCACGCCCTCGCCGGGCGCGTCGCGCGCCCCGGTCTCCGCCAGCGACGCCGTCGGGAACGCCCCGGCCAGCCACAGCAATAGCGGAATGGGTCTGAGCAGCCATTCAATTGAACACTTCATCTAACAGGACCCAAGATTGGATGGATGGAGACGTCAGGGATAGAAGACCGTGACAGTGGCGTGGCCGTCCAAGCGCACCGGTTCGCGCGCGCTGAGCACCTGCCACCCCCTGAGCGCCGCGCCGACGCGCAGCTTGAACACGTGGGTGCCGGCCGGCTGCAGCGCCTGACGCTGCGGCGAGCCCAAGGCATAGCCGTAACGCAGGTTTAGCGGTTCGCCGCCGGCCTGCGACCAGCCTTCCTGCCGGCCGGCGCTGCGCATCAGCGTCGCCGGACGCTCGTCCGCATGAGCCTCGATCAGGCTCAGCCACCAATAGCCCAGCGCTTGCTTGCGGCTGTCCCGGCCCAGGCCCAGAGTCTGCTCCGCCTCCGCCGGCAGCGACGGCGATGCGGCCCCCGTCGTCTGAAGCCCGGCCATGGCGGCGATGCCGGCGCGGCTGTCGCCGCGGTTGTCCCGTATGCTCAAACCCACCAGCGCCGGCTGATCGCACTGCACATGCAAGCTGATCTCCCGCTCGCCCAGCAGCGTCGCGCCTGGATTCAAGGCCGACCAGGGGATGAGGCCGTAATCGACCACGCCGTTATGGGAAAAGCCGGGCGTGCAGCTGGGCGGCACCACCTCGGCCGTCAGCGCGAATGGCGCGTTCGCCGCCAGCACCGGCATGGATGCGCATAGCGCGGCGGCGATTGCTTGGCGATATTTCATCACGGGCTAGGCCGCTCAGTTCAAGGTCGCGGTAAAGGAGTCCACCGCATAGCCGTAGCTGGTCGCCGGCCACAGCTTGACGTGAGTGGCGTCCAGGGGCGTCTGGCCGGCCGACGCCAGCTGCAAGCGCTCGCCGGGCAGGATATAGGCCTTGGGCAGCTCCAGCCCTTGCCGTCCGGGCTGCAACTCCACCTTGTGCGTGGACAGGCGCACCACGTAAGGACTGTCGTTTTTGACTTCCACCCGGCCGTCTTCCGTCAGGCCCCACTGCAGCTTGACCCACGGCTCCCGCTCGCGCGGCAGGCCTTTGGGACGGATTAGTACCGGCAGGTTCTGATTGAAAGTCATCTGAATGCGATGCCCCTTATCGGCGGATACTGCGGGAATCCCCTCGAAGGACGCCCGCATCAGCCGCTCGGTCCGCAGCGGCTGCGGCGATTTCAACAAAAAGCGGACCAGTTGTTTCTCCCCGCCTTCCACCCGGGAAATCGGCGGCGTCGCCAGCAATAGCTGCTCCGGGTCTTCGGGCAGGTTTTCCAGCCGGACATACATCAGGCTGGCGTGGGCGTCGGTATTCTTGACGTTGATCACGCCCTCGCCGTCGCCGTCGCCTTCCTCCACCACCACCAGCGAGGTTTCCGGCACCACGCCGGCGGACCAGGCCGCCGCGGGCAGCAGGGCCAGCGCCAAGGCGCCGGCCATAGCGCCGCCGCGGACCGCAACGGCGAACACATTCAGCGCATGCATCATATGAAACTCTTTTCCATCAAGGACGGCGTTTATTCACCGCGTCAAACCGTATCAACCGGGCCGGCAAGCATGCCGCCGGCCCGTATTCAAGCACGCTGACTCAAGACTTATTCAGCGCCGACTCGCGTAACCCAATCACTGGTAATAAATAGTGAAAGTACCCTTGCCGTCCAGTTTGGTGTCGTCCTTCACACTCAACCGTCCTTTGGTATTCAATGCCGCCCCCACCACCATGGGAAACTCGTGAATGGAAGCCACTGCAGGACTAAATGACCCAATTCTCTTGATCGCGAAAGCTCCTACTCCGGCTCCGGCAAAATGCGGATCCAGCGGTGCAGCGCCAGTTTCTGCCCAACTCGTACCATTATTGGCCGAGTACAACAATTTGGGCTCGCTTACTTCTTCGGATTGGCTATTGGTTGCTTTCAGCTTGGTTTTATCAATAGTCATCCACCACACGCCAAGCTTGCCCGCTGCTCCGTCATTTCCCAAACCCATGGTTTGGTTATTGTTGGTAGCAACAATAAGATTGGACTGAGAATGCTTGACCGGTTGCGGAATTTCGCCTCCCAGCAAGGGTTTGCTCTCCGCGCGGGCATCGGTGATGCGGATGCCCAGCGCGGTATCCTCCTGGCAGGTTACCGTCAGGCTGACATCACGATCTTCCAGCGTGTAGGCTGCGCCATTGCTCAGATTGGAGACCGGGATATCGCCATAATCAATCACCGCGCCGCCGCTCAAAGCCGGCGTGCACGCGGGCGGTACCAATTTGCCGGTAATCAGCAAATCCGCGCTATTTGCCGAAGCCCATTGAGCGGCTCCGGCAAAAACCGTGGCCACCACCAAAATCATATTCTGCTTCTTCATGATTAAACCTCCAATTAGATGAAAGTTCGCAATCAAACCATTCGTATTTGACGATGTTTTCTTGCAAGACAGCCGCCCATTCCGGCGGCACCCGCTTATTGATTCGCGGCGATGCCATCTTGCTTTTTCGCGAAAACAGTCACAATAGGATTTTTCCTAAAAAAACGACAAGCACACCAATTCCATTTCAATATTCACAAACATAAAATGCACAACAAACCTCAGTCACATCACTTCAAAAAAATCAATAAATCTAAATAATTAATATATTAATATTTAGAGTTGTTGAGGATTTCCCTCATGGCCTTCCACTTAGAGCCGCTAACAAGCCGCGCAGCGTAGCTGAGCCAAGGCGCGCCGACGCAGGCAGCGCCAGCCGTACGACAAGGAGGCGCAACACAGGATCAGGGGTTTGGTTAGCGGGTCTTAGACAGACGCAAAAAAGCCCGCCATGGCGGGGACCATGGACGGGCGGAAAAACGGCGACATCCCGCTTGGGAATGCCGCCGGCAAGACTCAGTCTTGCGCCAGCTTGGCGGCGGCGTCCCGCAGCGCGGTGCGCAAGCCTTCTTCTATCACCGGGTGATAGAAGGGCATCTCCAGCATCTGGGCAACGGTCAGGCCTTGCTGATGGCTCCAGGCCAGCAAGTGAGCCAGGTTCTCGGCGCGCGGACCTATCATTTCCGCGCCCAGGAAGCGGCCGCTGCCGCGCTCGGCGTATACATGCAGCAGACCCTGGTTGACGCCCATCACCCGGCTACGGCCCTGGTCTTCAAAACTGACCTCGCCCGCCACGAAGCCATCCGCCGGCAAATCGGCGAAGCGGCTGCCCACCATCATCATCTGCGGATCGGAAAACACCACGGCGATGCTGGAGCGGCGCAGGCCGGGCTGTACTGCCGGATACTGCGCGGCATTGTCGCCGGCGGTCTTGCCTTCGTCGGCGGCCTCGTGCAGCAGCGGCAGGATGTTGTTGGCGTCGCCGGCTATGAAAATCGGCGAATTCCCGCACTGCAGCGTCCGCGGATCGAACTTGGGCACGCCGCCCGCATCCAGTTCCAGGCCGGCGTTTTCCAGCGCCAGACCGCGCACATTGGGCGCCCGGCCGGTGGCGGCCAGCACGTAATCGAAACGCTCGCAGACTTCTTCGCCGTCCAGATTGACGTAGCGGATTTGCGCCTTGTCGTCGACCAGGCCCATTTCCAGCACCTTGGCGTCCGGGTCCAGATAGAACTCCCGGCCCAGCGCCCGGCTGGCGTAGTCGCGCACAGCGGGGTCCGACAGCGGACCGACGCCGCCGCCGCGGCCGAACACGCGCACCTTAACCCCCAGGCGGGACAGCGCCTGGCCCAGTTCCAGGCCGATGACGCCGGGGCCGAACACCGCCACGCTGTCCGGCAGCGTGTCCCAATCGAACACATCGTCGTTGATGATCAATCTATCGCCGAATACCTGGAACGGCGGCGGGATCAAGGGCGAGGAACCCGTGGCGATCACCACGCGGCGCGCCTGCACCAGCGTGTGCTCGTCCACTTGCAAGGTGGTGTTGTCGATGAAGCGCGCGTAGCCGCGCAGCCGGTCTTGCGGCGGAATGCTTTCCACCCCCTTGAGCACGAAGCCGACGAAACGGTCGCGCTCGCGCTTGACGCGGTCCATCACCTCGCGGCCGTCGATGCGCACGTCCCCGTCCACATGCACGCCGAAAGGCGCGCTGTGACGCAGTTCGTGCGCGGCCTCGGCGGCGGCGATCAGCAGCTTGGACGGCATGCAGCCGACACGGGCGCAAGTGGTGCCGTAAGGACCGCCTTCAATCACCACGGCGCTGGCGCCGCGAGCCTTGGCGGCGCGGTAGGCTGCGAGGCCGGCGGTGCCGGCGCCGATCACGGCGACATCGATGTTCAAGGTATGCATTTCATTCCTTTCGGTATCGGGATACGGCACGGCACGCTGGGCATGCCGTCTCGTATCCCGGTAAAAAAAGGGCCGGACGGAGCATCCGGCCCGCAACAACTCCGGTGGCATCAGGGCCCGAGCCACCGGGGACGAACACGGTTGAGGCTTACTTGGAGAAGTACTTTTCCACTTCGTCGGCGGAGCCGATCAGTTGGCCGTTGATGAACACCTGCGGCGCGGTCATCTTGCCGGCCACGGCGCCCAGCACCTTGCCGCGCACCTTGTTGTCCAGCGGCACTTCGACGAAGTCGTAGCCGTTTTCGCTCAGCACCGCCTTGGCGCGCGCGCAGTGCGGGCAACCCGTCTTGGAGAACACCACCACCTGGTCCGGCTTCTTGGCGCTGGGATTGACGTAGTCCAGCAGAGTGTCGGCGTCGGACACCTTGAACGGATCGCCCGGCTCTTGCGGCTCGATGAACATCTTGTCCACCACGCCGTCCTTCACCAGCATGGAGTAGCGCCAGCTGCGCTTGCCGAAGCCCAGGTCCTGCTTGTCCACCAGCATGCCCATGCCCGCGGTGAAATCGCCGTTGCCGTCCGGGATCATCACCAGGTTCTGCGCTTCCTGATCCTTGGCCCATTCGTTCATCACGAAGGTGTCGTTGACCGATACGCAGAGGATGGCGTCCACGCCGTTGGCGAAGAAGGCCGGCGCCAGCTCGTTGAAGCGCGGCAGGTGGGTGGAGGAACATGTGGGGGTGAACGCGCCCGGCAGCGAGAACACCGCTACGGTTTTGCCGTCGAACAGTTCGGCGGTGCTGACATCTTTCCACTCGTTGTTGTCACGAACACGGAAAGTGACATTCGGTACGCGTTGGCCTTCACGGTTTTGCAACATGGCGAGACTCCTTGTTTGGATTGACTGACAGGTTTAATAAATCGATGGATGCATTCTGATAGCTGAGAGCAAATTCGTCTAATTGATTGTGGCAAGGCTGCTGATTTGCTTTTTTAATCGACAAGCAAGCGGCCGCGCTAACCGTTAAAATTGCATAAACAAACCAACAATCAGGCCAACGCGGTGAAGATTCTGATTCTCGGCGGCGGACAGGTCGGCGCCAATGTGGCGGAAAACCTGCTTTCGGAAAACAACGACATCACGGTGGTGGATCAAAACGCCGCGCGGCTCAAACAGCTGCAGGACAGGCTGGACATCCGCACCGTGGCCGGCAACGCCGCCCACCCTCAGGTGCTGGCCGATGCCGGCGCGGCGGACAGCGACATGGTGCTGGCGCTGACCCGCGACGACGAAACCAATCTGGTGGCCTGCAAAATGGCCGAAGCCTGTTTCAACATTCCCACCCGCATCGCCCGCATCCGCTCCAGCGACTACCTGGAATCCGAGCACGGCGATCCGCTCGCCCACTTCGGCATCGAATCCGCCATCTGTCCGGAACAGATCGTCACCGACCACATCTATCAGTTGTTCGCCTACCCCGGCGCGCTGCAAGTGCTGGACTTCGCCGACGGCAAGCTGCAACTGGTGGTGTCCCGCGCCCACTCCGGCGGCAAGCTGCTGGGCATGCCGCTGCGCCATATACGCGAACACATGCCGGACGCGGATTGCCGCGTCTGCGCCGTCCACCGCCGGGACACGCTTTTGGTGCCGGACGGCGACACCGTGCTGGAGGAAGGCGACGAGGTCTTCTTCGTCGCCGCGCGCGAGCACGTGCAGGCCATGCTCAAGGAACTGCGCTTCAGCGAACGGCCCTTGCGGCGCATCATGATCGCCGGCGGCGGCAATATCGGCTACCGGCTGGCCAAACTGCTGGAGAACGATTTCAGCGTCAAAGTGATAGAAGCGCGGCCGGAACGCGCGCAATGGTTGGCGGAACGGCTGGAACACGCGCTGGTGCTGCGCGGCGAGGCCACCGACGAAGAGCTGCTGGACGCCGAGAACGTGGACGAGATGGATGTGTTCTGCGCGCTGACCAACGACGACGAAGACAACATCATGTCCACGCTGCTGGCCAAGCGCATGGGCGCGCGCCGGGTGGTGGCCCTGGTCAACCGCACCAGCTATGTGGACCTGCTGGAAGGCCACCGCATCGACATCGTGATTTCGCCCCACCTGTCCACCATAGGCTCCATCCTGGCCCATATCCGCCAGGGCGACGTGGAGGCGGTGCACCCGCTGCGCCGCGGCGCGTCGGAGGCGATGGAAGTCATCATCCACGGCGACGCGCAGCAATCGCGGCTGACCGGCCGCCGCATCGACCAGATCGACATGCCGCACGGCAGCCACATCGTGGCGGCCATCCGCGGTGAACAGGTGCTGATGGCGCACCACGATCTGACGGTGGAAAACGGCGACCATCTGATCATCTTCCTGTCGCGCCGCCGGGTGATCCGCCAGGTGGAAAAACTCATTCAGGTCAAACTGGGCTTTCTGTGACCATGCATCTGACCGGCCTGCACCACGTGGCGATCATCGCCTCCGACTACGCCCGCTCGCGCGACTTCTACCACCGCGTCCTCGGCCTGCCCATCCTGGCCGAACACTGGCGCGCCGAACGCCAGTCCTGGAAGCTGGACCTGGCCGCGCCGGGCGGCGGCCAGCTGGAATTGTTCAGCTTTCCCTCGCCGCCGCCCCGCCCCACGCGGCCGGAAGCCTGCGGCCTGCGCCACCTGGCCTTCGCCTGCGCCGATCTCGCCGCCTGTCGCCAAAGCCTGCTGGCCGAGGGCGTGGCGGTGGAGGATGTCCGCGTGGACGAATACACCGGCGCGCGCTTTTTCTTCTGCGCGGACCCGGACGGCTTGCCGCTCGAGTTCTACCAGCCGCGGGACTGAGACATGCGCAAGATACTCGCCATCCTCTATGTGCTGTCCAAGCTGATCATGCTGTTCTCCTGCACCTTCCTCGCGCCGGCGCTGGTCTCCATCCTGTACCGCGACGGCGCGCTGGACACCTTCGTCACCGCCGCCGTGGCCGGCCTGGCCATCGGCCTCGCCTTGTGGTCCGCCACCCGGCGCTACCAGCGCGAACTGAAGCCGCGCGACGGCTTCATCCTGGTCACCACGCTGTGGGTGGGTTTCGCCATCACCGCCTCCTTCCCCTTCATGCTGGCGCGGCCGGACATGTCCTTCAGCCACGCCTTCTTCGAGGCGATGTCCGGCCTCACCACCACCGGCTCCACCGTGATCAGCGGCCTGGACGCCCTGCCGGCCTCGCTCAATTTCTGGCGCCACTTCCTCAATTGGATGGGCGGCATGGGCATCATCGTGCTGGCGGTGGCCATCCTGCCCATCCTCGGCATCGGCGGCATGCAGCTGTACAAGGCGGAAACGCCGGGGCCGATGAAGGACAGCAAGCTGGCGCCGCGCATCACCGAAACCGCCAAGAACCTGTGGCTGGTCTACAGCGGCTGGACGCTGGCGGTGGCCCTGGCCCTGAAAGCCGCCGGCCTGAGCTGGCTGGACGCGGTGTGCCACGCCTTCGCCGCGCTGTCCCTGGGCGGCTTCTCCACCCGGGACAGCAGCGTGGGCGCATTCGACTCCCTGCCGGTGGAACTGATCCTGAGCTTCGGCATGATAGTCGGCGCGATGAACTTCGCCACCCACTTCCTGGCGCTGCGTCAGCGCTCGCTGCGCGCCTATCTGCGCGACCCGGAGGCCAAAGCCATGTTGTGGCTGCTGCTGGGCAGCATTCTGGCGATGAGCGCCTATCTGTGGGCCCACCGCGTCTACGACTTCCCCACCGCGCTGCGCCACGTCAGCTTCAATCTGATCTCCATCGCCACCGACAGCGGCTTCGCCAGCGTGGACTACGCGCGCTGGCCTATCTTCGTGCCATTGTGGATGCTGTTCCTGTCCAGCGTCACCGCCTGCTCCGGCTCCACCGGCGGCGGCATCAAGATGGTGCGCACCCTGATGCTGAGCAAGCAAAGCGTCAATGAAATGACGCGGCTGCTGCATCCGGCGGCGGTGCGCCCGGTGAAAATCGGCGGCAAAGTGGTGCCGCAAGACGTGATGCTGTCGGTAATGGGCTTCATATTTGTCTACTGCATGTGCATAGTGATACTAAGCTTCGCGCTGATCGCCAGCGGCCTGGATTTTCTCAGCGCCTTCACCGCGGTGATCGCCTCGATCAACAATGCCGGGCCCGGGCTCGGCGTGGTCGGGCCGGCGTCGAATTACGCGTCGCTGTCCGACTTCCAGATATGGACTTGCAGCCTGGCCATGCTCCTGGGCCGGCTGGAAGTGTTTACCCTGCTGATCCTGTTCACGCCGGCCTTCTGGCGCAAATAGGACGCGAAGAATTTACCCGCCGCGCGCGGGTCTGAACCAAAGCGGCGCCCCGCGCCGGATAATAAAGACGAAACCGGATCATGAACCCTATGACATTCACCGCCCCCAGCCGCATGCTCGCCCTCAGCCTGGCGCTGACGGCCGCCCTGCCCGCCTTCGCAGGCGCCGACGACGAACTGATCGCCGCCCGCGACGCCTTTCGCGGCAACAAGCTGGGCCAGTTGGCCAGCCTGGCGGGCGGCATGCCGTCCAACTACCCCTTGAAGGACTACCCGGCTTACTGGCTGGCGCTCAAGGCGCTGGACGGCGACGACGACGGCCCGGCCCAGAACTTCCTGGCCCGCGTGGACGAAGGCCTGATGCCGGAGCGCGTACGCAACGAATGGCTGAAAAAACTGGCCGCGCGCGAAAGCTGGAGCCGCTTCGCCGCGGAGTGGAAAAAACTGCCGCCGGAAGGCCGGGACGAAGAATCCAGCTGCTACGGTCAGCTCAACGAGCTGAATCAGGGCAAGGCGCCGACGGATCTGGACCGCTTCCTGGAAAGCCGTCCGTTGCCGGAAGGCTGCAACCGCCTGATCGCCGAGGCCGCGCGCCGCGGCGTCGTGAAGCGCGACTGGCTGTGGCAGCGCGCCCGCCTGCTCCTGGCCGGCAACTACCTGAGCCAGGCGCGCCAACTGGCCGCCAACACCGGCCTGCCGCTGGACAACGCCGCGCTCAGCAAGCCGGCCAACGCCGATCTGTCCACCCCCGGCGGCCAGGAAGCGGCGGTCTACGACATCGTGATCAAGGGCAAGGCCAATATCAGCAACGGCCTGGGCAAACTGCTCGATCACGAAAAGTCCTTGAGCAAGGAACGCGCCGGCTTCGCCTGGGGCCAACTGGCGCTGCTGTCCGCGCGCAAACAGCAGGCGGCGCAAGCGCTGCAGTGGTTCGACAAGGCCGACGCCGACCAGCT
Source organism: Chromobacterium sp. HL1 (assembly GCF_057418835.1). Classification (NCBI taxonomy): domain Bacteria; kingdom Pseudomonadati; phylum Pseudomonadota; class Betaproteobacteria; order Neisseriales; family Chromobacteriaceae; genus Chromobacterium; species Chromobacterium sp. HL1. The sequence goes on along the minus strand of NZ_CP162399.1, from coordinate 1,754,474 downwards.
GACCTCCGAGCAATGGGAATGGTGGGCGCGCTCGGCGCTGCGCCTGGAGCAATGGACCCAGCTGGAGAAAATCATCCGCGCCATGCCTGTCACCGTCAGCGCCAAACCGGCCTGGCGCTACTGGCGCGGCCGCTCGCTGCAACAGCTGGGCCGGCAGAACGAGGCGACGCCGCTGTTCAGCCAGGCCAGCATCGGCCACAACTACTACGCGCTGCTGTCGCTGGAAGAACTGGGCAACAGCCTGTCCACCCCGGCCAGCAAAAGCGGCCCGGCCAAGGACGACATCAAGCAGATGAGCGAGGAGCCGGCGATCAAACGCGCGCTGGCGCTGCTGGAGCTGGCCGAACGCCACGTCAAGCCCGAGTTCCGCGCCGACGCGCAGCGCGAATGGCGCTGGGCGATGCGCAACCGCAGCGACATCGAACTGCTGGCCGCCGCCGAAGTGGGCCGCCGCGCCAGCTTCTACGATATGGCCATCTACAGCGCCGAACGCACCAAGGAAGAACACGATTACTCCTTGCGCTACCTGACGCCCTACCGCGACGTCACCCAGCGCTACGCCAAGCAACTGGACATCGACGACGCCTGGGTCTACGGCCTGATCCGCCAGGAAAGCCGCTTCATTACCATGGCGCGCTCCGGCGTCGGCGCTTCCGGCCTGATGCAGCTGATGCCGGCCACCGCCAAATGGGTGGCCAAGAAAATCGGCCTGGGCCAATACGCGGTCAACGACATCGAAACCAATGTGCAACTGGGCACCTGGTATCTGCGCTACGTGCTGGACAGCTTGTCCAGCAACGAAGTGATGGCCACCGCCGCCTACAACGCCGGCCCGGGGCGCGCGCGCGCCTGGCAGGCGGACCGCACGCTGGACGGCACCATCTACGCCGAAACCATCCCCTTCACCGAGACCCGCGACTACGTGCAGAAAGTGATGGCCAACGCCGCTTATTACTCCAGCACCTTCGGCCACGCCAACATCTCGCTGAAAAACCGAATGGGCGTGGTGCCGTCCCGCTGAAAGCCTGCGCCGCCCAAGGGCGGCGCGCCCTCCCACAAGTACCATAAAGAACCTGTTCAAGGGCTAGCGAGCGAGAGCGAGACAAGGCGAAAACGATAGAGAAAGCGGAATGTACATGCGGTACATGAGCATTTCGAAATCGTTTTTAACGCCGTATCGACGACGCGCAGCAGGCTTTGAACAGGCTCGAAGAAAGGGAACCCATGACTTATCAACGCATCTGCGTCATCGGCGGCAGCGGCTTCATCGGCAGCTACATCGCGGAACGGCTGACCGAACAAGACTGCCAGCTGACCATCGCCACCCGCCGGCGCGAACGCGCCAAGGCCTCGCTGCTGGTGCTGCCCGGCGCGCAGCTGGTGGAAGCGGACATCCACCGTCCGGAAGCGCTGGAACAACTGATTTCCGGCCACGACGCAGTGATCAATATGGTGGGCATCCTGCACGGCAGCGCCGCGCAGTTCGACAAAGCCCATGTGCAATTGACCGAGAAGGTGATCGCGGCCTGCCGCAGCCAGGGCGTGCGCCGGCTGATCCACATCAGCGCGCTGGGCGCCGACGAGCGCGGCCCCAGCCTGTACCAGCAAAGCAAGGGCCGCGCCGAAGCGCGCGTGCGCGAAAGCGGCCTGGAATGGACCCTCTTGCGGCCGTCCGTGGTGTTCGGCCACGGCGACAGCTTCCTCAATATGTTCGCCGGCCTGCTGCGCAAAGCGCCCTTTCTGCCCTTGGCCGGCGCAAAGACGCGCTTCGCGCCGATCTGGGCCGGCGACGTCGCCCACGCGGTGGCGGCCTGCCTGTCGCGCCGCGCCGCCATCGGCCAAAGCCTGGACCTGGCCGGCCCCGGCGTTTACACGCTGGCCGAACTGGTAAGCCTGGTGGGCCGCCATATCGGCAAGCCGCGCCCGGTGATCGCGCTGCCGCAGGGCCTGGCCATGCTGCAGGCCGCATTGATGGAATGCCTGCCCGGACCGGCGCTGATCAGCCGCGACAATGTGCGCTCGCTGAGCGTGGACAATGTCAGCGACCAGCCCTTCCCCGCCGCTCTGCTGGGCTTCAGCCCCGCGGCGCTGGAAGCGCTGGCGCCGGCCTTGCTGGGCACGGAGGAATTCAATCTGCAGATGTCCGCCTACCGCCGCCAGATCGCGCGCTGAACGGGAAACGGATCAATGCAATGCTATATCGTCGGCGGCGCCGTGCGCGACCGCCTGCTGAAACTGCCGGTGAAAGACCGCGACTGGGTGGTGGTGGGCGCCAGCCCGCAAGACCTGCTGGCGCTGGGCTATAAGCCGGTGGGCAAGGACTTTCCGGTGTTCCTGCACCCGGACACCCACGAGGAATACGCGCTGGCGCGCACCGAGCGCAAAACCGGCAAGGGCTACCACGGCTTCGCCGTCTACGCCGCGCCGGACGTGACGCTGGAACAGGATCTGGCCCGACGCGACCTGACCATCAACGCCATCGCCGAGGCGGCGGACGGCAGCCTGATCGACCCCTACCACGGCCGGCGCGATCTCGAGGCCGGCGTCCTGCGCCACGTCAGCCCCGCCTTCGCCGAAGACCCGGTGCGCATCCTGCGGCTGGCGCGCTTCGCCGCCCGTTTCGGCTTCGCCGTGGCCGAGGACACCATGGCGCTGATGCGGCAAATGGTGGCGGACGGCGAAGCCGACGCCCTGGTGGCGGAGCGGGTGTGGCAGGAGCTGGCCAAGGGCCTGATGGAGGAGCGGCCGTCGCGCATGTTCCTGGTCCTGCGCGCCTGCGGCGCCCTCGCCCGCGTGCTGCCGGAGCTGGACGCGCTGTTCGGCGTGCCGCAGCGGGCCGACCACCACCCGGAAATCGACACCGGCGACCACGTGATGCGGGCGCTGGACTGCGCCGCCGAGCAAGGCCTGCCGCTGGCGGCGCGCTTCGCCGCGCTGACCCATGACCTGGGCAAGGCGCTGACGCCGGCGGACGTGCTGCCGCGCCACATCGGCCACGAGGCCGCCGGCGAAGCCCCGCTGCTGACGCTGTGTCAGCGTTTGCGGGTGCCGGCCGACTGCCGCGACCTGGCGCGCGTCACACTGTTGAGCCATACCAAAGTACACTGTGCTTTCGAATTGAAGCCAAGCACAATATTGAGATTGTTCAAGCAAACCGACGCCTTGCGGCGGCCGGAACGCTTCTTGCTGATGCTGGACGCCTGCCGCGCGGACGCGCGCGGACGCCTGGGCTTCCACGACCGGCCCTATCCGCAGGCGGACTACCTGTCCGCGCTGCTGGACGCGGCGCTGGCGGTGGACGCCGGCGGCATCGCCCGCCAGTGGGAAGACAAGCGCACGCTGCCGGAAGCGATAGATCGCGCCCGGACCCGCGCCATCGCCGTCCGCAAGGAGCAACTGGAGACGCACTGACATGGCCGCGATCTACCGTCTGCCGTCCACGCTGATGCGCGGCGGCACCAGCAAGGGTCTGTTCATCCGCGCCGACGCGCTGCCCGAGGACACCTCCTCCTGGGAACGCATGCTCTTGCGCGCCATCGGCAGCCCGGACCCGCACGGCAAGCAGATCGACGGCCTGGGCACCGGCCGGGCCAGCACCAGCAAGGTGATGATACTCAGCCCGTCGCGGCGCGACGATTGCGACGTCGATTGCCTGTTCGGCCACGTATCGATAGAACACGCGCTGATAGACTGGTCCGGCAACTGCGGCAACCTCAGCGCCGCGGTGCCGCTGTTCGCGGTGATGGAAAAACTGGTGGAGCCGCGCGACGGCGTGGCCTCCATCGGCATCTGGCAAGCCAATGTCGGCAAGCGCATCGTCGCCGAACTGGAAATCATGCACGGCCAGCCGGTCTGGCAAGGCGACTACCGCATCGACGGCGTCGCCTTTCCCGGCGCGCCGATCCGGCTGCGTTTCCTGGACCCGGCCGGCGGCAGCTCCGGCGAACTCTACCCCACCGGCAAGCTGGTGGACGAATTGACGCTGCCGGACGGCAGCCGGGTGGAAGCCACCCTGGTGGACGCCGGCAATCCCACGGTGTTCGTCCGCGCCCGGGACTTCGGCCTCAAGGGCGACGAAGAAATGGCGGCCTTGTCGGAGGCCGCGCGCCACCGGCTGGAATGGGCGCGGGAAATCGCCGCCGTGGTCATGGGCCTGGCGCCCGACATTTTCGCCGCCCGGCGGGAACGGCCCGGTTCGCCTCGGATCAGCCTGCTATCGGAAAGCCGGGACGAGGATTGCCAGATCAACGCCCGCATCCTGACCTCCGGCCGCTCGCTCCACCACGCCTACACCGGCACCGGCGCCATCGCGCTGGCCTGCGCCTGCGCCACCGAAGGCACGCTGCCGCAGCAAGTGGCCGGCGCGCCGGTGCGCGGCATGCCGTTGACCTTCAGCCACGCCAGCGGCAGACAAACGGTGGAAGCGGTGCTGGGCCACTCGGACGAATACGGCTGGACCATCAGCGAGGTGGTGATGACCCGCACCGCCAGGCCGCTGATGCGCGGCGAAGTCTACATCCCGCTGGACTAGCCGGCCAGCGGACCGCCGCGTCAAGGCTGCGCGGGCTCCGCGGCAGGCGCTTGACGCAGCTGCGCCGCCAACTCGCTCAGATCTTCGGACCCCAGCGCCTGGCTCGCCTGATGCGCGCCTAGCGCCGCCGCGCCGGCCAAGGCCGCGAACATCAACAGCCGCGGCAGCGGACGCAGGCGCAGCCAGCCCAGCACGCCCAAGGGCAAGCCGGCCAGGAGGCCGCCGATATGGCAGGCCTGGTCCACGCCGGACACCATGAAACCCATGCCCAGGTTCAGCAGCACCACTTGCGCCAAGGCCTTGCCCTGCGAGCCGCCCATGTCGGCGTCGCTGAGGCCGGCCACGCACAGCGCGCCGGCCAGGCCCATCAAGGCGCCGGACGCGCCGACGCTGGCCACCAGGCGGATGCTGCTCTGCATCAGCAGATTGGTCACCGGATGCGTGCCGTACCACCAGGCGCTGACCAGGCCCGCCGTCAGGCCGGTGGCGAGGTAAATCGCCAGAAAGCCGATGCCGCCGAAGCGCTTCTGCGCCAAGGGACCGATCAGCAGCAACATATACATATTGAGCAGCAGGTGCATGGCGCCGCCGTGCACGAACATGCTGCTCAACAGCCGCCAGCTTTCGCCGCCCAGGGTGAACGGCGCCAGATTGGCGCCCCAGCTCACCAGTTGCTCGGGATCGGGCTCAGTCCAGGAAACGCCCGAGGCGCCCATCCAGACGTAAACGATCAGATTGGCGAGCACCAAGCCGATGGTGGCCCACTGCTGCCGCAGAAAAGAAGAAAGCCCGCCGAAGCGGGATGAGGAAGAATCAAGCGCGGTCTCATTCATCTGTGCTGGTTTCCTTTGTTTCAATTTGCCGTTTAAATATCTCCGGCGCATGATAAAGCAAACCAGGCAAAATAAAAATCAAACGCTACTCAATTTTCATGCGCAAGGCTTCAAGCCCTTGCCGGGTCGCGCAACAACTCCCGCTCCACCTGCCGCAGCATGCGCCGGCGGATCAGGCCGCTGACCGGACGAATCAGATACCAGTACGGCGCAAAACGCCAACGGGTGCCCGCATCGGGGCAATGCACGCGGGTCTGAGTCGACAGGCACACGCCTTCGGCAACGGTTTCGCAGTGAAAGCTCAGCAACAGCCGGGCCACGCCCGGCTCATTCAAAGCCATGAAATCCTCAAGGCCGCCGATCTCGCGCAGGCCGAAGTCCGCGCGCCAGAAGGCACCCGCCAGGCCCAGCGTCAATTCGCTATCGCCGTCGCGCGCCAGCGGCGTGAAGCTGTGCATGCCGAACGGCGGACGATTGCCGGGCAAGGCGCCGCTCAGGCGGCCGGGCAGTTCGCGCAGCGCCATGAAGCGCCGCGCCCAAGGGTCGTCCGCCGGCGCGACGCGTTGCACCGCGTCCAGCGTCGAGGCCGCATCGGCGGCCAGAATGCGGGAATGCGTCTCGACAAACTGATAATTGGGCAGAATGCGCTCCGCCAGCGCGAACCTAGTCATATATCCCCCCTAGTCCAGCGTTCTCAATGCTCAGGATGAGGCATCCGTCTCCAGCTGCCTCACCCGCTCGAACAAACACACTGTCGCCGCCATCGCCACATTCAGCGATTCGGCGTGGCCCGGCATCGGAATCCGCACCCGCGCATCGGCCAGAGCCAGCGCCTCCGCGCTGACGCCGGCGCCCTCGTTGCCGAACACGAAAGCCACCGGTCCGCGCAGGTCCTGCGCGTACAAAGAAGTCGAGCCTTCCAGATGGGTGACCAGCTTGCGGCCGTCGTAGCGCGCCAGTTCGGCGCAGAGATCGGCCTGCTCGTGGATATTGAGCACGAAGTGCGCGCCCATGCCGGCGCGCAGCACCTTGGGCGAATAGACGTCGACGCAGCCCTTGGACAACATCAGTTCGCTGACGCCAGCCGCCGCCGCGCACCGCAGAATGGTGCCCAGATTGCCCGGGTCCTGGATATCCTCCAGCATCACCCGCGACGCGGCTTCCGGGCAGGGCCGCGCTTGCGGCCGCGGGCACAAGGCCAGCAATTCCCCGGCGCTGGCCAGCGCGGTGGCCTTGGCCAACACCGCTTCCGGCACCGTGACCACGACCGTCGGCGCGCTCAGGCGCCGCAACAAGGCCTGCACCTCAGGATGCGCTTGCGCCGCCTCGTTGAGATACACCCGCTCGGGAACGATGCCGGCGTCCAGGCAGGACTCGGTCAGATGAATGCCCTCCAGCAACATCAACTGTTGCTTGCGGCGTTCGCGCGGGCTTTGCGCCAGGCGCGCCAATTGCTTGATTTCGTCGTTATGGGCGGAAGTGATGGTTTTGCTGATGTACGACATGTGTCCTATTGCGGCAGCAGGGTCAGGCGCGCCACTAAATCCTTGAAACGGTGGTAACTGTCCTCGTCGATCGCCTGGCCGCTATGGCCGTTGTCGACATAGAACACGCCGGACAGCGCATGTCCGACAAACAGGGTGATCAGGGCGAATTCATTGTCCCCGACATGCTCGAAAAACAGGTCCTCGTAGCGCCGCTCCAACTGCTGGCGCACCAGGGCCGGCGCGTGGAAGCTTTGCGGCTTGCTGGTCAACACCGCGAAGAAAGAGCCCGGCTCCAACCCCAGGGCCAGCTTGCGCAGCGGATGGCTGTCGCCCAGGCCCAGCTGATAACGCAGCTTCAGCGCATGCGCGTCCTGATCGTAACGGTAGTACAACACCCGCTCGAACTTGAGATCGTTGGCCAGGTGGCGGATGGATTCGCGTATCGCTTTTTCCATCTGCTCCGCGTCGCTCAAGGCCGCGGTTTTCTGCAAGCTGGGCCGCTTGTACTCCCCTTCCAGCATCAACAGACTGCGCACCGGGTACATATAGCCCACGGCCCGGGGGTGGCGCGCCACCGACAAGGCCGCGTGCACCACCGCCTGATGCGCCAGATGCGGCGCGCAGCCTATCAGCTTGGCCGCGGCCTCCACGCCCACCTGCCAGGTGCTGCGCCAAATGCCTTGCTCCAGAGAGTTGGCGGTGGCCATCGCCAGGCGCAGCAATTGGCGGCGCTTGGTCGGACTGCCCGGCCCCAGCAGGGCGTTCAGGCCGGTGGGCAAGGGCATCAGCTTGATGAATTGCTCCAGCACCTGGGCGTAATCGCAATCGAAGGCGTTGGACATTTCCTGCAGCAGCGGGCGGTCCGGCAATTGATTGCGCTGCATCATGAACAGGCAGGCGGGTAGATTGTACAGCAAGGCGGCCACGAAACAGTCTTCCACCTTGTGATCGCCCTGCAGAGACAGCCACTCCTTGATCAGCAAGGCGGCCACCCGGGAGCGGCCCAGCCAGTCCTCCACCGCCTCCAGCACCTCGGCGTCCAGCTTGTCCGGCACCGCCTCCAGCGCGGCGACGCGGCCAAAGCGGTTGGTCACCGCCTCCAGCCCCATCAGCAGCAGCGTCTGCTCCACCGAGGGAATGCTTTCATTGCGCTGCAAGGCGCGCGAACCGCCCACCACCCGGACCAGGTCCAACAGCAGAAAGGGGTCGGACAGACAGAGATTGGCGAGGTCGGTGAAATTGATCAGATCGCTGTGGCGAGCGCAGATGTCCTTCAGCTCGCCCAGCGTATTGGGCAGAATCGGCCAACGCCGTTCGGCGATGGACTTGATCCAGTTAGCAAGCTCCATGTGGGTGGCGCCAGATCAGTAATTCGGTTTGCAAAGCGCCTCCCAGCGGGATGCGTTCATCGGGTTCGACATCGGGCACGGCGAAGGTGTTGCTGACCAGCAGGCTGCCGGGCCGGCCTTCCGCCACAAACTTGCGCCAGACCTTAGCCATCGGCTCCGGGGACAGAAACACGTACACCGCATCGTACTCTCCCCAAGATTCCCTCCAAAAACTGCGGCAGGCGAACTCCAGCCGCCGCGGCCGCCGCGCCAGCCACCAGCGCGCGCGGGCCAACAGCCAGCTGCCCCAGGCGCTTTCCAGCGCCCTAACCCTGACATCCGGCCGCAGCCGGCACAGCCAGACCGCCAGCCTGCCGTCTCCGCAGCCGGCCTCCAGCAAGGCGGCCCGCCCCGGCAGGCGCTCGGCCAGGCGCTCCGCCGCCTGAGCGGAAGAGCGATACAAGGGCACGCGTTCCAGCACGGCGTTGCGGCCCAGCGCGAAAGTCAGCGCCAGCCCCAGCAAATACACCCAAGGCGGCAAAGCCGCCTGATGCATCAAGGCCAGCGCCGGCACGAACAGCCCGTGCAGCAAACGCTGCCAGCCCGGCAGGCGCATGAAAATGGCCAAGGCCGCCGCGCACAGGCCCTGCAGGATCGCCCAAGCCAAGGGCTGGGCGGCGGGGGCGACGAAATACATCGCCGCCAAGGCCGCCAGCACTTGCAGGCCCAGATGGCGCAAGCGGCTCAACAAGGCAAGGCTCGCATCGGCATTATTTGGCCGGCGCTTCCGCCGGCGCCTCTGCCGGCTCCGCCCCGCCCTCCGCGGGCCCGCCAATCACATCCTGGTTCATCTGCGGCTTGTAGCCGTCGTTGAGGATATTGCTCTCGGCTTCCTTGTTCAGCACCACAATGGCGATGCGCCGGTTTTCCGGGCTGAACACATTGGTCTTCACCAGCGGGTTGGCCGAGGACAGGCCCACCACGCGCAAGACCTTGTTGTCCTGCAGGCCGCCCGCCACCAGCTCGCGCCGCGCCGCGTTGGCGCGGTCCGCCGACAGCTCCCAGTTGCTGTAGCCGCCCTGGCCGCTGCCGAATGGCTTGGCGTCGGTATGGCCGGAGATGCTGATCTTGTTCGGCATCATGTTCAGCTCTTTCGCCAGCTGCTGCAGCAAGACGCGGGTATGCGGCAGCATGCGCGAACTGCCGGAGTCGAACATCGAACGGTTCTGCTCGTCCACGATCTGGATCTTCAGCCCGTCCGGGGTGATTTCCAGCTTGAGCTGGTTCTTGTACTCCTTGAGCAGCTCGCTGTGATCCACCGTGCTCTGGATCTTGTTCTGCAGCTGCTCCATCGACGCTTTTTCCTGCTGCTTGCGCATGATCTCGTCTTGCGGCGAGCCGGACTTGTTGACCTGGCCGGTCTGCTTGGTCAAATCATTGCCGCCGCCCTTGATCACCGAGGTGGCGTCGCCGGCGCCGGCGCCGCCGGACAGCGCCACCTTCAGCGGCGTCTTGAAGTATTCGGCGATGCCGTTCAAGGTGCCCTGCGACGCGGAACCCAGCAACCACATCAGCAGGAAGAAGGCCATCATCGCGGTCACGAAGTCGGCGTAGGCGATCTTCCAGGCCCCGCCATGGTGGCCGTGGCCGCCCTTCTTGATGCGTTTGACGATAATGGGCCGTTGCGATTCGTCAGCCATGATCGCGCCCCCCGCTTATTTCTTCGCCTGTTTCACATGGTCTTCCAGTTCCTTGAAGGACGGACGATCATGCGAAGCCAGCACTTTGCGGCCAAACTCCACCGCCACTTGCGGCGCGTAGCCGTTGAGGCTGGCCAGAATGGTGACCTTGATGGTTTGGTAGACTCGGGTGCCGTCGCCCAGCTTGTGCTCCAGAATGGTGGCCAGCGGGCCGACAAAGCCGTAGGCCAGCAAAATACCGAGGAAGGTGCCCACCAGCGCGTGGGCGATCAGCATGCCCAGCTCGGACGGCGGCGCGCCCACGGACTCCATAGTGTGCACCACCCCCATCACCGCCGCCACGATACCAAAGGCCGGCAAGCCGTCGGCCAGGCCCTTGACCGCGTTGACCGGCACTTCGCCCTCGTGATGGTGGGTTTCGATCTCCACGTCCATCAGGTTCTCGATCTCGAAAGCGTTGAGGTTGCCGCCCACCATCAGGCGCAGGTAATCGCAGATGAATTCCACCACGTGGTGGTCGTGCAGAACGGTGGTGTATTTGGAAAAGACAGGACTGGCTTCCGGATTCTCGACATCGGCCTCGATGGACATCAGGCCTTCCTTGCGCACCTTGGTCAGAATCTCGAACAGCAGCGAGAACAACTCCATGTAGAAGGCCTTGCTGTAAGGCGTGCCCTTGAACACGGTGGGGAAAGCCTTCATCGTGGCCTTCAGCGGCGCGCCGCCGTTGGCCACCACGAAAGCGCCGAGCGCGGCGCCCGCGATCATCACCACCTCCAGCGGCTGCATCAACGCGGCGAGATGCCCCCCCGCAGCGACGAATCCCCCCAGCACGGAGCCAAGAATTATGAGGTACCCGATTCCGACGAACATGCGTCAAGTCCTGTCTTTGTGATTTTTCGGATCGCTGCGATTTCCATTACAGCACGACTTTTATTCTATTCATAATAGAAAAAGCGGATTGAATTGTATCAATCCGCTTTCCCAGCTGCAAAAAACATGGAAGGTGATATTCACTAGCGCTGAAAAATGACGAAGCCAAGTATCGGCGAGGCTCCGGGACGATTACAACAACGTCATTTCAAGCTGATCGTCCTGCCCCGCCGCCAGCGCAATCCGCGCCGGCATGCCCCCCCGCTCCAAACGCCACTGCAAACACTGCGCCGCCATTCCCGGCAACAACTGCTGCCGGATCAGATGATCCAGGCCCCTCGCGCCGTTGTCTCGCCTACCGCAAGCGCCGGCCATCGCCCGCGCGCAGTCCTCTCCGACCTCAAGCTCAATGCCTTGCGACTCCTTCAGATGCGCGGCCAGCGTCGCCAGCTTCAATTGAGCGATCTCCGCCAAGGCGGACTCGGACAGCAGCCCAAACGGCACCACCTGCATCCTCGCCAGCAGCGGCGCCTGGAAATGGGCCAGCAACACGGGGTGCAACGCGTCCAGCCAGGCCCCGCGCTCCCGCTCCCCCTCCTGTTCCAGCAACAGCTCGCTGCCAAGATTCGACGTCATCAGAAACAGGGTATTGCGAAAATCGATCTCGCGGCCCTCCCCATCCCGCATGAAACCCCGGTCAAACGCCTGGTAGAACAGGTTCAGCACATCGCGGTGCGCTTTTTCCACCTCGTCCAGCAAGATCACGCTGTACGGCCGCCTCCTCACCGCCTCGGTCAGCACCCCGCCCTGGCCATAGCCGACATAACCCGGCGGCGAGCCTTTCAATTGCGAGACGGTATGCGCCTCCTGATACTCGGATAGATTGATGGTCAGCAAGGCCTGCTCGCCGCCAAACAATAGATCGGCCAAGGCCAGGCCGGTTTCGGTCTTGCCGACGCCGGACGGCCCGGTCAGCAAGAACACGCCCAAGGGGCCTCGCCCCGGCGCCAATCCGGACTTGGCCGCCAGCAGGGACTGGGCGATCTCGGCCACCGCGGCCTCCTGACCGCGCACCCGTTCCCGCAAGGCCGGCGCCAAACCCAATAGATTGGCCGCGTCATCCGCCAGCAGCTTGCCCACCGGCACCCCGGTCCAATCGGCAATCACCTCAGCCACCAAGGCGGCGTCCACGTCGGCGGCCGCCAGGCGGCGCTCCCCTTGCAAAGCCGCCAGATCGGCCCGCGCCTGGGCCAGCCGCGCCGCGCCGTCCGGCCGCCCGCCCCACTCCCGGCATAGCCTGCGCAGCGCCTCGGCACCCTGCCGTTCCTGCTGGTAACGCCCTTGCAAAGCCTCGTTCTCAAGCCGCGCCGCCGCCAGTTCCAACTCGATCTCCCTCAGGCGGGACTCAAGCTGCGCGTTGCCCGCGCCCAGCCGCGCATCCTCCCGCAAAGCCTCGCTCTCGCTTTCCAGCGCCAAGACCCGCGCCTGCGCGCCCTGAAGCTCCGCCGCGGCCCCTTCCAGGCTCATCCGCGCCCGCGCCGCCGCCGTGTCGATCAAATCCACGGCCTTGTCCGGCAACTGCCGGCCGGCCAGGTAGCGCCGCGACAAGCTCACCGCCGCCGTGATCGCCTCGTCGCGGATCGCCACCCCGTGATGCTCGGCATAGCGCGGCTTCAAGCCCCGCAGCATCAAACAGGCTGCGGCATCGTCCGGCTCGTCCACCTTCACCATCTGGAAACGACGCTCCAGCGCCGCGTCCTGCTCGAAATACTGCTTGTACTCGGACCAGGTAGTGGCGGCTATCGTCCGCAGCTCGCCGCGCGCCAGCGCCGGCTTCAGCAGATTGGCCGCATCGCTGCCGCCGGCGGAATTGCCGGCGCCCACCAGCACATGCGCTTCGTCGATGAACAGCAAAATCGGTTCCGCCGCCGTGCGCACCGCCTCTATCACCTGCTTCAACCTCTGCTCGAACTCGCCCTTGACTCCCGCGCCGGCCTGCAACAAGCCCAGATCAAGCGCGAGCAGACGCACCCGGCGCAATGCCTCCGGCACCTCGCCCGCCGCAATGCGCAAGGCCAGGCCCTCGGCCAAAGCCGTCTTGCCCACCCCCGGCTCGCCCACCAGGATCGGATTGTTCTTGCGCCGACGCAGCAAGATATCCACCATCTGGCGCACTTCCTTGTCGCGCCCCAACACGGGATCAATCAAACCCTCGCGCGCCTTGGCGGTCAGATCGGCGGCAAAACGGCTCAACACCTCAGGCAGCTCATCCGCCGCCGCGGCCCCGTCGCGGCCGGCCTCCGGCGGCGCAGACGCTGCGGCCTCCACAGATCCCAACGCCTCGGATTCCGCCGACACCTGCTCCAGCCAGGCCCAGCGCGCGCGCACCTGCGCGGCGGACAAACTGAATAATGGCCAGGCCTGCCGGCAAGACAAACGCTCCGGTGCCGCCAGCAAGGCGAGGTATAGATGAGCGGAACGCATCTGCTGGCCGCCGAAATCCAGCGAAGCGATCAACCAGGCGGCCTGCAGCAACTCCTGTAGCCCTCGCGACAAGCCCGGCTTGCCGCGCCGGTCCCGAGGCAGACGCTCCAGCGCGGCCAGCAAGCCTTGCCAGATCTCATCCACGTCGATCTCGTAATGCCGCAGCAAAGCGGCCAGATCGCCGTCTCCCTGCTCCAATAACTTCACCAGCCAGTGCTCAACCGTGATTTCGGCATGCGTGCGCGCCTGGCACAACCCGGCCGCCGCCTCCAGCGCCCGGGCGCAGTGCTCGTTCAGTCTCCGCAGCAAATGAACAGAATCGAGAGTCATCTCCGTCTTTTCCCAAACAAAGCGCATGCCGGCCAGAAAGGCCGGCATCGCTAATTCCCTTGGACCCCCGCCGGCAAGCGCGAGGCGCTGCGACGAACCGCCAAGCCGGCCGCTCGCCTAAGCCCCGCGCTTGCCGTGCGCGGCGGCGCTAACGGTTTTCAATCCAGCTGTCGGAGTGGATGATGTTGCCGTCCTTGTAAGCCCAAGTTATTTTCTCGTAGCGCATTTCCACCTCCTCCAAGTGGTTGTAGCGCTCGCGGTCCGGGTCCTTGATGTTGTACATCTTGGGCGCCACCGACACGACCTTGACGTTGTCCAGCTTGATGTTGAAGTACTCCTGCTCGCTGCCGGCGTCGTCGATCTGATACCACTTGAACTCGACCTCCTTCAGCGTCTGGCCGCTGGTCACCGCCTTGTACAGATAAGGCGATGAAGCATCGAACTCCTTGACCAGGGTCAGCGCCTCATGCACGCGGGTGCCGGTCAACTTGCCGGTATTGCCATCGGTGGGAATGCGCACCGCGTGGTCGAACTCCACCACCTCCACGCTGTTCTCCCGGCCTTGCACCGTCACAGAACCCTTGATGTCCGCGCCACCGTCGTCTTTCAACCACATATACGCTGGTATCGCCATATCAAACCCTCCTTGGCTTAACTTAATAACTTAAGTTTAAACAAGCTCGCTCGCCGTCTCGTCCTAGCTCGACGCCGCGGAGCAAGCGCGCCGCACCCTGCGGCCTCCTCGCCGCCTGCCGCCCGTCACCTGACGGGCAGCGCCGGCAGCAAGGTAATCTCTACTCGCCGGTTGCGCGCCCGGCCCTCCTCATCCTCATTGCCCGCCAGCGGCCGCGTAGCGCCGTAGCCCTGGATGGCAAAACGGGTCAGCGGCAAGCCGGTCTCCTGCGCCAGCCAGTCGCGCACCGCCGCGGCGCGCTGCAACGACAAGCGCTGATTCGCTTCCGCCTGGCCCACGCTGTCGGTATGGCCGGCCACCAGCACATTTCGCTCCGGATAAAGCGCCAGCGCCGCCAATGCGGGCTGCAACGCCGCCTCCGCTCCGGCGCGCAACACCGCCTTGCCGCTATCGAACAAGGACAGGCTGTCCAGCGACACCGAGGCCGGAGCCGCCGCCGGCGGGCGGTAATCGGCTATCAGCCGGGCAATGCGCTCCCGCCACGGCTGAGCCCGGTAAAAGCCGAATCCCAAGCGCAAAGGCACGCCGAGATCGACATGGCTCCGCAACTCGCGCGCGTCGCCTTCCAGCGTCAGCAGCGCCTGGCGACGCGCCTCGTCCCGCTCTATCGGCAGCGCGCGATAATGCGCGACATTGGCCGACAAGCGCTCCAGCAACGCTCGGTTGGACCAGGCCGAAGCGGCGAACGCCGCCACGGCCGTCAGGCAAGCCAAGAGCCAAAGACTCAAAACCAGCCGCCAGACGGCAGGCAGGCGCGCGCCCGGCGCCAAACCGAACAGCCAGCTTCCAGGCACGCCTTCCGGCTCGCCCGTGTCCAGGCTGAGCGAACGCACGGCCAAACCGCTCAAGGCCTGCCGGCAACGGCCCCACGGCGACAGCGCCGCGTCCCGCCCTTGAGCCGGCAGCAAGGCGATGCCCTGCAAGCCGGGCGCCGGGGCCGGCGTCGCCCCCTGCAATATGGCGGGCAAGACCTGAGCGCCCAGCCAGCCTCCCACCGCGCCGGCGCGCAAACGCAAATCGAAAAGCGCTCGCGCGCCCTCGTCGCCCAAGGCCGGCGGCTGCAGTTCCATCCGGCCGCGCCAATCCTCTAACCGCTCTCGCCACTGCCGCAGGCTGGCGCACGGAGCGCCTTGCAACACCACGCCCAGAGCGCCGTCCATGCCTGCGCTGCGCGCCGGCGCGGGGAATCCCACCAATAAATAAACCGGCAAGCGGCAAGCCAAACGACGTTCCACATCGGCAATCGCCTGTCGCCACGCCTGCAAGCGCCCCAACCAGGCCGGCTCGCTGCATTCGGCCGCCGCGTCCAAACGCAAGGCCAAGGCGTCCGGCGGCGAACCCCGCCGCCAGGCCACCAGTTCCGCTACCGCGCGCTCCAGCAAAGCCGGAGTCGGCACCATCACCCTCAGCACGCCGTCCTCCACCGCCACATAGGCGCCGCGCCGGCTTTCCAGTTCCACCACCGCAGCGCGCCCGCTGCGCCAGCCCTGCGGCAAATCCAGCAAACCCGGCAGCAACAGCTCCCACGTCGCGCCGTCGCGGCGCCAGCGCCGCAGCCTCAAGCCCGCCCAGCCCAAGCAGAACGCCGTAGCCGCCAGCCCCGCGCCCAGGCGCGCCGCCCCGCTCCACGGCGCCATTTGCGCCAACCACCACAAGGCCGCCGCCAGCGACAGCGCCCATAAACAGAAAAAATGCGCGTGAATACGCATCGCCCGCCCCCTTTACGTCAACGCCAAGGCGGCATCGGCGGCATTCAACCAGCCGCTCAGCGCGGCATGCGCAAGCCACACCGCAAGCAAGCCCGCCCCAGCCGCGGCCAGCGGCAAAGCCAAGCGCCGGAAACGCCGGGACGCGCCGCCGCGCAACATGGCAACCCCGCCGTCGAATTCGCCGGAAGGCAGCGGCAAGGGCGCAGGCAGGCTCGCGCTCAACTGCCCCAACAGAACCTGACTGGCCGCGTCGTCCTCCCCGCCGCGAAACCCCAAGGCCAGCACCATCGCATAGCACCAGCCCAGCGCCGGCTCCGCCGCCGGCTGCGCCAAATGCGCCCGCATCTGTCCCAGCAGCACCTCGCCGGCCTGATAACTGTTGAAAAAGCGCACTTGCAAAGGCTCCCGCGCCCAAGCCGCCCGCTTCGCGCCCTCAAGTCGGCGCAGCGCCGCCTCGTCCAGCAAGGCGCATTGCGCGTAACTGGCCCGCTCGATCAAAGCCTCGCCTGCGCCGGCCTGACGCAGCGCCTCGCGCGTCGCGCTCACCAGTCCGGCCGCGTGCTCGCGCCAATCCTCCACATGCTCCGGCGCGTCCTTGTCGGCCAACATCGACACCGTCAGCGCGGTGTCCCGGAAACTGCGGGCCAAAGCCTCCGGCGGAAATTGCTTGCTCATGATTTCAACACCACGAAGAGTTCAACCACCACGCCCGGCAAAGACGCGGGCACATAGCAAGAGCACGCCTGCGCGGCCAGCATGCGCTGGAAGGCCGGATGGCCGGCGTCCAGAACGAAGTACAGGTTTTCCATCCGCACCGGCAAGGCGGCGGGCAAACGCGGCGGCACGCTCAAAGGCACGCCGCCGGAAGCGGTGCTGACCACGGTCTCCACATCCTCCGGCGCGCCGATCTTGCACACCGCCGGAAAACGCTCCAGCAACTGCGCCGGCGGCATATCCGCCCTCACCGACAGATAAAAGCCGCCCTGCTCGCCCAGCCTGGGATCAGCCAACTGGCCATGCCACATCGACGACTCCCCTTTCTGCAGAGGCACCGACACCACCTGGGAGGGGATCACCGTATCCAGGCAGCCCCTGATCCAGTCTTCCAGCCGCAGGAAACCCGGCCTGGCGTCTTCATGCCGGTAAGCGGGAATATCCGCCAGATCTTGCTGTAGCGAAAACGTGGACAGCATGCCGCACAACTGCGCCAACGCTCGGTGCAGCGTTTCCGGGTGGCTGGCCGGCGTCTGCCGCAAATGCGCCAGCACCGGCCAGGCGCTGTTCACGCAGTGCAAAAACCAGAACAGGCCCGCGTCCGACACTGAAAAATCCACCAAGCCGTGTCCGCGCTCGCGGCGGCGCTCCGACAACTGGCGGCTGCGCGCCAGCAGCATCTCCTCTATCCGCCCAAGCATGTCCAACAAACCCGGCGCGGTGTCCAAACGCAGCGCCGGCGGCCAGAACGTCGCATCCCGCGTCCATCTTCCCTGACCGTTGCGGCTCAAACGCAGCAAGGGGCAACAGACATAGTCCGCCCGCTCCTCAAACTCCAACAGCAAGCGCAAATTGCCGCGCTCCACCGCCAGCTCCGCCGGCGGGCCGTCGTACAAGTCCTCCACTTCCAGGTATTCGCAACGTTGCCGCCTGGGCCGCGCCGGCGTCTCGCCTTCGCGCTCGCAATTGCCTCCCCCGGCCTCCCACAAAGGCAAGCCCAGAAAAACCTGCACGCTCAGCGCCTCGGCCGGCGCGGCAAAATCCCGCGCCGGCGGCAAGCGGTCCGCCTCGGCGCAGTCGACCACGGCGCCGTCCGGCAGGACCAAACGCAGTCTTTCCAGCTTCAGCTTGCCCAGGCTCAGCGCGGCCTCATCCCACTCTACCTCCCAACAGCCCCAAAAATAGGGCTGAGCCAAACGTCCGAACAAGGCCGCCAAATGGGAAAACCACAAGGACTGCTGCTGAAAATGCTGAGGGGACAATAAAGCGCCCTCCACCCACATCGGACGAAAAACTTTCATGCGGACAACCTCTGATTAGGCTCTGAAACAGCACGCCGTAACATTGAAAACAGCGCACGGAGTTTTTGAAAATTCACAGCAAGCCAATCACAATAAAAAATCAAAAATAAATAATCAATAAAAACAAAAAAACATTTTCAAAAATTAAACCATAAAATCAATCCAAAAAAACAAATAAACTATTTATGACATTGAAATCAACAAGACATGAAGCCATAAACATGGCGTATTCTAGCCACCAAACAAGCCACCCTGTCAACCCAACGACCATATTGCCTCAAACCCCATAATCTGGTTAATATTGAAAAATAAAACGAAACATAGATAAATACAAAATCAAATAACGCAAGCTTGTTGACCTAAATAAAAAAGGGGAAAACACAGAATATCCGCCAGATCGCGCATCGCCAAAAAATACGGCGACGACGCGAAACATGGCCAACCGCCCATTTGCCCGCATGGGAAATGGACATGCTTCAAACCTTGATCGCAGGAGGAAACACCATGGCTGAAAGCTTTCAAAACGAAGTGCCCGCCGCGCGGGTCAACATCAAGCTGGACCTGCATACCGGCGGAGCGCAGAAGAAAGTCGAACTCCCGCTGAAACTGCTGGTGGCGGGGGACTACAGCCATGGCCAGGAACAGCGGCCTCTGGCGGAACGGGAAAAGGTGTCCATCGACAAAAACAATTTCGACGCTGTGCTGGCCGAACTCAACCCCAAGGCCAAGCTGGTGGTGGAAAACACGCTGGCCGGCGACGGTTCCGAAATGGCGGTGGAACTGGACTTCAAGGCCATGAAGGACTTTCACCCGGAACAGGTGGCGGCGCGGATTCCGGAACTGCGCGCGCTGCTGGCGATGCGCAATCTGCTGCGCGACCTCAAAGCCAATCTGCTGGACAACGCCTCCTTCCGCCGCGAGCTGGAAAAAATCCTGCGCGACGACTCCCTCTCCGCCAACCTGCGCAGCGAACTGGAACGCATCATCCCGCTCAGCCAAGCCGCCCACTAAATCAGGAGCCCGCTCATGTCGACCCAAAAACAACAGCAGCCCGAGGACACCATCGTGCTGGAGTCCCCGGCCAGCGTGTATGAATCGCTATGCGCCAAGATCAACCTGTCCCCGGTGGCCAGCGCCCAGCCCATCGAGGCTTACCAAACCGCGGAAGCGATGTCGGACGCGCCGCTGGACGAGCGCATCGCCGTGGCGGTGAACGTATTCCTGAAAATGATTCAGGAATCCTCGCAAAAAGTGGACCGCCTGGACAAAAGCCTGCTGGACTTTCACATCGCCCGCATCGACGCGCAAATCAGCCGTCAGCTGGACGCGGTGATGCACAACCCGTCCTTCCAGCAAATCGAATCCGCCTGGCGCGGACTGCGTTTCCTGGTGGACCGCACCGACTTCCGCAAAAACGTCAAGATCGAAGTGCTGGACGTCAGCAAGGAAGACCTGCGCAACGACTTTGACGACGCGCCGGAAGTGATTCAGAGCGGCCTGTACCAACACACCTACATCCAGGAATACGACACCCCCGGCGGCGAACCGATAGGCGCCATCATCTCCAACTATGAATTCGACCGCGGCCCGCAGGACATCGCCCTGCTGCGCGACATCGCCAAAGTGTCCGCCGCCGCCCACATGCCCTTCATCGGCGCCGTGGGACCGGCCTTCTTCGGCAAGGAGAGCATGGACGAAGTCGCCGCCATCCAGGACGTGGCCAACTACTTCGACCGCTCGGAATACATCAAATGGCGCAGCTTCCGCGATAGCGACGACGCCCGCTACATCGGTCTCGCCTTGCCGCGCTTCCTGGCCCGCCTGCCTTACGGCCCCGACACCGTGCCGGTGCGCAGCTTCAACTACGCCGAAAACGTCAAAGGCCCGGACCATCAGCGCTACCTATGGACCAACGCCGGCTTCGCCTTTGCCGCCAATATGGTGCGCAGCTTCATCGGCAACGGCTGGTGCGTGCAAGTGCGCGGCCCGCAGGCCGGCGGCCTGGTGGAAGACTTGCCCATTCATCTGTACGACCTGGGCATAGGCAATCAGGTGAAGATCCCCACCGAAGTGCTGATACCGGAAACCCGCGAATTCGAATTCGCCAACCTGGGCTTCATCCCGCTGTCCTTCTACAAGAACCGCGATTACGCCTGCTTCTTCTCCGCCAACTCCACGCAAAAACCGGCGCTGTACGACACCAAGCAAGCCAGCGCCAACAGCCGCATCAACGCGCGGCTGCCCTACATCTTCCTGCTGTCGCGGCTGGCGCACTACCTGAAGCTGATCCAGCGCGAAAACATCGGCGCCACCAAGGACCGCCGTCTGCTGGAACTGGAGCTCAACACCTGGATCAAGCTCCTGGTCACGGAGATGACCGACCCCAGCGACGAACTGCAAGCCTCGCACCCGCTGCGCGACGCCCAGGTCGTCGTCGAAGACATCGAAGACAATCCGGGCTTCTTCAAGGTCAAGCTGTTCATCGTGCCGCACTTCCAGGTGGAAGGCCTGGACATCAACCTGTCCCTGGTCTCGCAAATGCCCAAGGCCAAGAACTAAGCGCTCCCTCGGGCCGCCTCCACGGCCCGAGGGGCAAGTCCACCTGGAGACTCCGCCATGCCGCCGCAACAGTTTTATCACCTGAAGATCGCCGAACTGCCGGCCGAGCTGCTGTCGGTCGAATCCTTCACCCTGGACGAAACCCTGGGCCGGCCCTTCTCCGCCGACATCCGCTTCACCTCCGCCCAGCAAGACATCGACCTCGTCTCCCTGCTGGACCGCTACGCGCTGTTCTCCATCCACGGACCCCACCCGGACGCCGCCCTCTTTCCCGACACCCCGCCCCAGCTGCTGCGCCGTTGGCGCGGCGTGGTCAGCCATGCCCAGCGCCTCAGCGCCAGCCGTGACGAGGCGCTGTATCAGGTCCGCGTCGAATCCCAGCTCGCCCGCCTGGCCGAAGGCCGCTTCTCCCGCATCTTCCAGCAGCAAACCGTGCCGGACATCATCGAAACCGTGCTGCGACGCCACGGCTATCGCGGCCATGAAGTCGCCTGGCGGCTGCGCCCCTTGTTCGGCCAAGACCCCAATCCCTATCCCAAGCTGGAGTTCGTCACCCAGTATCAGGAGTCCGATCTGGACTTCATCCATCGGCTGGCCGAGAAAGCCGGCCTCTATTACTACCTGCTCACCGAACCCGACAACGCCGCCTGGGAAACCATCGTCTTCGGCGACGACATCGACGCCTACGTCCGCACCGGCCGCGATCCCACCCAGCCGCCCCAGGGCGGCGTCAAGCTCAAGCTCCGCCCCCAGGCCGGCATGGCCGACAACGAAGAAACCCTGAGCCGTTTTGAACTGGCCGCCCAGCCCATCCGCGCCCGCCTCCAGCGCAAGGACTACAACTACCGCGACGCCAACCAGCCGCTGTTGGCCGAAGGCGGCCCGCCGGCCAAGACCCCCGGCGCCCGCGGCGTCGATTACCAGTGGGGCGAACACTACAAAGACCCGGCGCAGGGACAGCGCGCGGTGCTGATCGCCCTGCAGCGCGAGCATTGCCGCCAGTGGATCGCCGCCGGAGACGGCAACTGTCTGCAAGCCTTCGCCCCCGGCCAAATCTTCAAGCACGACGGCCCGGCGCTGGCTCCGGCCCCGGACGGCTGGCTGCTGGTTTCCGTCCGCCATCAGGGCGGCCGCCGCGACGCCTACCGCAACGCCTTCACCGCCACGCCCGCCGACCGGCCCTATCGCCAGGAACGACTGACCCCGGTGCCGCGCCTCTCCGGCGCGCTGCCGTCCCGCGTCGTCGCCCCGGAAAAAACCCATTACGGCGCCATCGACCTGCAAGGCCGCTACTGCGTGCGCCTGCCTTTCGATCTGGACGAATGGTCGCCCGGCGGCGACAGCCGCCCGCTGCGGCTGGCCCGGCCTTACGCCGGCCCGGAATACGGTCTGCACTTCCCGCTGCACCCAGGCACCGAGGTGCTGGTCAGCTTTGTGCTGGGCGATGTGGACCGGCCCTATATCAGCGGCTGCCTGCACAACTCCGAACTCACCGACAGCAACCCCGGCGCGCACTGGGACAGCCGCAACCTGATCCGCACCTGGGCCAACAACAAGCTGCGGCTGGAAGACCGCAAGGGCCAGGAGCACATCAAGCTGGCCACCGAGTTCGACAAGAGCCAGCTCAATCTGGGCCACGCCGTGGACGGCCAGCGTGCGCCGCGCGGCGAAGGCTTTGAACTCAGAACCGACGGCTGGGGCGCGCTGCGCGCCGCCAAGGGGCTGTTCCTCAGCACCGACGCCCAACCCAAGGCGCGCGGCAAGCAACTGGACATGCAGGCGGCGCTGGATCAGCTGGAAGAAGCGGCCCAGTTGGTGGACAGCCTGCGCCAGGCGGCTCAGCAGGCCCAGGCGGAACTGGCCGACCTGAACGCGCAGAAACAGCTGCTGCAACAGACGCTGGCCGAACTGAAGCAGCCGGCGCTGCTGGCGCACGCGCCGGCCGGCATCGCGCTGGCCACCCCGGCCCAGCTGCAACTGGCAGCCGGGCAAAACCTGGCCTTCAGCGCCGGCGCCCAGGCCGATGTGTCGGCGCTGAAGCGCTTCACCGTGGCCGCCGGCGAAAGCATCAGCCTGTTCGCGCAAAAACTCGGTCTCAAGCTGATCGCCAACCAGGGCGCGGTGACGATGCAGGCGCAAAACGGCCCGATGCAGCTGCACGCGCTGGAAAGCCTGAACATCAGCAGCAGCAGCGGCAAGATCGCGATCGCCGCCAAAGAGGAGCTGACCCTGCTCTGCGGCGGCGCCTACCTGCGCCTGAAGCAGGACGGCACGGTGGAAATCGGCAGCCCCGGCAACCACACCGTCAAGGCGCGGAACTGGACCGTCACCGGGCCGGACCAGCTGCAAGCGGAGCACCCGGCCTACCCCAAAACCCTGCTCAAGGAAGCGCTGCGGATCAAATTGAGCCAGGGGCCTCAGGGCTCGCTCTCGCAGTGGAGCGGCATGCCTTACACCTTGTTCGCCGCAGGCATGCCGGTGGGGCAAGGCGTGCTGGACGCCAGCGGCTCGCTGGCGCTGGAACACGCGCCCACCACCAGCGACTATGTGCTGCAACTGGCCAATGGCAAAAGCCTGAAACTGCCGGTGGTGTCCGAATACCGCAATCCGGCAAGCGGCCAGACCGCGCGCGGCGGCCTGCAACGCCACTTCGCCCAGCTGATCGCGCCGCTGTCGCCGCGCGCCAGCCGCGCCACACAAAACTTCCGCGACCATTACCAAACCCTGAGCGGTGGCTCCGCCGCCCCAGGCAAGGGGGACCCGACATGAGCACCACCTATACCCCCCCGGTGGACACCATCCCGATGCGATTCAAGGACGGCCGCACCGTGCAGGCCCACGCCAGCTGGTTCATCTGCGGCACCGAATACCCGCCCGACTTCGCCAACTACACCCCGCTCGTCAACGGCGAGCGCGCCTTCGCCGCCGTACACCAGGCCATCGCCAACGCGCAACGCTCCGTCGACATCGTTTGCTGGGGCTTCCAGCCCTCCATGCGCTTCGTCCGCGTCGGCAGCGCGCCCGCCATCGGCGCCCTGCTCGAACAAAAAGCCCGCGCCGGCGTTCAGGTCCGCGTGCTGGGATGGACCCTCGAACCCTTCGGCATCAGCGTCACCGGCGCCGCCGGCGAAGCCAATATGCCCGGCAAGAACCCCATCGCCATCATGGACCGCCGCCAAAGCACCGAACTCGATCCCGATGAGCAAAGACAGGCACAGCAAGAGTACGACGCCCAGCTCCAGGTCGACCGCGCCTGGTTCCGCGCCTACGACCGCAAGCAGCCCGCGCTGCCGCTGCGCTTCGTCGGCCGCGGCTTCAGCCTCAAGGACCGCATCAAGATCTTCAAGAACGTCAGCCGCGCCGACCTCAAGGCGCTGGACGACGATAGCAACACCCTGGACCGCGACCTCGGCCTCAGCAGCCGCCTCGTCATGGCCGGCGTCCCGTCCCACCACCAAAAAATGGTGCTGGTCGACTATGAGGACGACACCGCCGCCATCGGCTTCGTCATGGGCCACAATATGCTGGACGGCTACTGGGACAACGACGCCCACAGCCGGCAGCGCCAGCCCCATAACCGCGGCCGCAACGGGGCCTATCCGATGCAGGACCTTTCCTGCCAGCTCAGCGGCCCCATCCTCGAATACCTGCATCTCAACTTCGCCCAGGCCTGGCAGAAGGAAACCGGCGAGGATTTGCTCGGCGAGCGCGACGCCCAAACCGTCGGCGAGTGCCTGGAGCGCGTCTTCCGCCAACAAAAGCTGCCCACCGCCAACAGCGTGATGGCCCAGATCCTGCGCACCCAGCCCCAGGAAAACGTCCAGGACATCGAAACGCTGTATCTGCACACCGTCGGCAACGCCACCCAATACATCTATATCGAGAACCAGTACTTCCGCTGGCCGGTGCTGGCCGAGCGCATCCTCAAAAATGTGCGGACCCAGACCGAGTGCGGCCGCGACTGCACCCAGCACGGCCAGCTACACCTGTTCGTGGTCACCAACGCCAGCGACGACGGCATGGGCCGCGGCGGCGTCAACACCTACCGCATGCTGGACGCGCTCGGCCGCGCCGACACCCTCCCCGCCGCCGCCCGCACCAAGCAGTTGGAGCAGCTGGAACAACGGCTGGAAGCCGCCCGCCAGGCCGAACGCGCCGGACAGACCCTGCCGCCCGGCCAGAGCGCCGCCGACCTGGCCGCGCAACTGGAAGAAGCCCGCCAGGCCAAGATCGACGAAGTGAGCGACAGCCAGGAAATCCAGCAGCTGGAGCGCGCCTGCGAGCGCGCCGCCGCCGCCGAGCGCGCCGGCCAGACCCTGCCGCCGGGACAAAGCTACGACGAGCTGCGCGAACGCCTGAACCGGGCGCGGCGCGAACAGGCCGACCCCGCCGATCCGGAATCGCGCAACCCGATCCGCCCGCGCGACATCCCCGGCCTGCGCATCCACGTCTGCACGCTGGTGGCGCCCGACGCGCTGGACGCCGCCGGCTGGGAAGCCATGATGCGCCGCAACCAGCGCGAGGCCGACCGCCCCGCCGCCGCCGGCCAGGGCTATGACTGGCCCTTTGTCTACATCCACAGCAAGCTGATGATCATCAACGACGTGTTCATGACCCAGGGCTCGGCCAATATCAACACCCGCAGCATGCGCGTCGACAGCGAACTGAACATCTGCCACGAACGCGGCGACATCAGCGGCAAATTGCGCCGCGAGCTGTGGTCCTTGCACACCCGCGACCCGGAAACTGGAGAGGTGATGGGACTGGAAGACACTAGCCTGCCGTTTGATGAACAAATGCCAAGCGCCTTCAAAAACTGGGCTGAGCTTCTCAAACGAAATAAAGACCAAAAGGCCGAAGAAAAATCCCCGATCGCCTCCCTGGTCGAATTCCGCCGCGACAGCGACAAGCTGTCCAATCTGGATTAAGCCGATGCGCGCCCTATTCTTGATCGCCATCCTCGCCGCCATAGCGGCCCCGGCCCCTGCCAAGGACACCCTCATGAGCACCCTCAGCCCCAAACAGCAAGAGGCCTTGGCCTTCCGCTGCGTCCACCAGCAACTGCCGGCGCCGACGCCGGAAGCGGATCAACTCTTCCTCTACGCCCGCCATCTACAAAAGCACAATCTGCTCAAACGCCAGCCCGACGTCACGCGGCAAGTGCAGCGGCTCTACCGCATCGCCGCCGCCCATGGCCATGTCAAAGCCAATATCAATTTGCAGAATGGCCTGACCGACGGCGACTTCGCCGGCGGTTTCCGCGAAGTGCTGGCGCTGAACGACAAACTGATGGACCTGAGCCCCGCCCCCGGCTATTACAACCTCGCCTATTACACCAGCCGCGGCTACGGCAATATCAAGCGCGACCGCGAGCTGGCGCTGCGCTATTTCCGCAAGGCCGCCGATCTGGGCAACCCGGAGGCGCAATACTATGTGGCGGAGCTGCTAGCACCGCGTAGCAAAGCGCCTGATATTGCCCGGCAAATGCGCCTTTGTGCAGCCGAGCAAGGCCATGCCGAAGCGGGTGCCGATTTAGGTGTTAACTTATCAGGCAAGAAGCGCTACGAAGAAGCCCTGCAAGCCTATCAACTTGGAGTTAAGGCGGGCAGTTCAACTGCTGCCGGTTTCTTGGAAAAAGGCTTCAATGCCCCCCCACCGAATAGTCGAATGTATTACCTTGGACTAACCCAAGACCCCGAGCGCAAACGCCGTTACCAACAGATAGGGGAGTTCCTCTACGACTACTCCTACCTGCAACCCACGGTAGAAGACGTCGACCAGATCGTGCCGCTGCCTCCGGCCCCCTTGCCGCCCTGGGACGGCGGCTTCCGCTGGCTGAAGGCCTTTCGCGGTCCCGGGCCGGCTCAGCCCAGCGAAGAACTGATCCAGCAGCTGGCCGAAGCCAAGCAGCTCGACCCCGCCACCGGCCTGTTCGATCCCAAACGCAAGGCCGCCGCCGAAGCCGAGGCCAAAGCCGCCCGCGAACGGGCCGAGCTGACCCCGCCCTTCGCCGGCGCGCTGCCCATCGGCGCGCTGCGCCGCAGCGGCGACGTGCCCAATGTCAACGCCCATTGGCGGCCGCGGCCGCCCAAGGGCTGCGTACCCTGGGGCAGCACCCATCCCACCAGTTACTGCACCGCCGGCCAGCCGCTGCCCTTGC
Source organism: Chromobacterium sp. HL1 (assembly GCF_057418835.1). Taxonomy (NCBI): domain Bacteria; kingdom Pseudomonadati; phylum Pseudomonadota; class Betaproteobacteria; order Neisseriales; family Chromobacteriaceae; genus Chromobacterium; species Chromobacterium sp. HL1. The sequence goes on along the minus strand of NZ_CP162399.1, from coordinate 1,727,771 downwards.
TCGATGTCGCCTTCCCGCTACCGTGGTGGCAGCAATGGCTGAGCAAGGAATGGAAGGTCTACCGGCCCACCGAGGTGGAATGGGAGCTGGTGCGCTACCAACTGCCGCCCGAGGCTTGAAAGGAGCACCCGATGTTCAGCCACGCCAGCACGCGCCAGAACCCGGCAAACCGCCCGCTGATCCAGCAGGCGGCCGTGACCTTGTGGCTGACGGCTTTAGCCGTGAGCATCGCCGCCCCGGCCCTGGCCCAGGAGCCCCGCATGAGCACCCTCAGCCCCAAGCAACAGGAGGCCTTGGCCTTCCGCTGCGTCCACCAGCAATTGCCGGCGCCGACGCCGGAAGCGGATCAGCTCTTCCTCTACGCCCGTTATCTGCAAAAACACAATCTGGTCAAGCGCGACCCAGCGGTCAATCATCAGGTGCGGCTGCTCTACCGCATTGCCGCCGCCCATGGTCACGTCAAAGCCAATATCAATTTGCAAAATGGGCTGACCGATGGCGATCTTCTTGGCGGCTCTCGCGAGGTGCTGGCGCTGAACCAACAATTGCTGGAGCAAGCGCCGGCCCCCGGCTATTACAACCTCGCCTACTACACCAGCTTGGGTTATGGCATCAAGCGCGACCGCGAGCTGGCGCTGCGCTATTTCCGCAAGGCTGCCGATCTGGGCAATCCCGAGGCACAGTTCTATGTCGCCGAGCTACTCAGCCCCTACGACAAAGCTCCTGATATCGCAGTGAAGATGTGGCAATGTGCCGCCGAACAAGGCCATGCCAAAGCGGCTTCAACACTAGGCATTCGGCAGCGCAATCTTAAGCAATACCCACTGGCATTACAGGCTCATCAGCTTGGGGTTAAAGCGGGAGACTCTACTTCTGCCCTTGCTCTTGGAGAAGGCTTCAAGACTTCTCCCCCCGATGATGGTGCATATTATATGGCTCTGAAACTGGACCCCGAACGCAGTCGCCGTTACCAGCAAATCCGGCAATTCCTGTCCTCGCACTCCTACCTGCAACCCACCGTCGAAGACGTCGACCAGATCGTGCCGCTGCCGCCGGCCCCCTTGCCGCCCTGGGACGGCGGCTTCCGCTGGCTGAAAGCCTGGCGCGGGCCGGGACCGGCTCAGCCCAGCGAAGCGCTGATCCAGCAACTTGCCGAGGCCCGTGGCCTGGCCGTCACCTCCTATCGCGAGCCGCCGCCCGTCGCGGCTAAACGCCCACGCAAACCTTCCAAAGCCAACGCCCCGCTGTTGACGACGTCCGCATTCCGCTGCATCCATCAGCGGCTGCCCGAGCCCATGCCGGAAGCCGAACACTTGTTCCTGTACGCCCGGCACCTGCTGCAAGGCGCCGCGCAAACGCTCGATCCGGCGGTTGCGCGGCAAGCACTGCGGCTATACCGCATCGCCGCCGCCCACGGCCATGTCCAGGCCAATATCAATTTGCAAAGCCATTTGCTCAGCGGCTACCTCGCCATCACCCCCGCCCGCAGCGGCCTGCGCGAGGCCATGGCGCTCAACCAGCAATTGGTGGATCAAAACCTGGCTCCCGGATACTACAACTTCGCCTCTTACAACTACGCCCGCGGCGGCAACCGCATCCGCAGCAAGGAAATGCTCCAAAGCGACCGAGAGCAGACGCTGCGCGCTTTCCGCAAGGCAGCCGATCTGGGCTCGCCTGAGGCGCTGTTTCATGTCGCCAATGTGTTGACGGCAGCAGGTGAGGCCCCTGAACTCACGCATCAAATGTACCGCTGTGCGGCAGAGCAGGGGCTGGCGCAGGCGGTCAGGATCGCCGGACGTCACTTGAGGCAGGCCAGAGACTACCAAGCAGCCTTGCAAATCTTCCAGCTGGGGGTCAAGGCTGGCGATCCGGCCGCCGCTTACTTCCTGAGGAACAGTTTCAACCCACCTCCCTACGACAGTTTGTTTTCCATGGGGCTGGCTCGGGACCCGGAACGCAGCCGCCGCTACCAGAAGATCGAAGAACTCCTCCGCGCCAATGCCCAGCGACAGCCGGAAATAACCAACATAGACCAAATCGTGCCGCTGCCGCCTGCGCCCTTGCCGCCCTGGGATGGCAGCCTCCAGTGGCAGAAGGCTTTTAGTGGTCCGGGACCGGACCAACCCAGCGAAGAACTGATTAGCCAGCTGGCCAAGGCCAAGCAGCTCGACCCCGCCACCGGCCTGTCCGAGGCGGCCCCCGGCACGGAGCCCACGGAACCACCACGGTTTTAGATTTTGCGGCCATGACGGCAAAAAACGCATGCGCCGCGGCAGCGGACGCTGGCTTGATGGAGAAATACTTTATGCGCCACACCCAATACTTGTTTGGATTAAGCGGGCTGGCACTCGCCGCGTCTGGTTTCGCATCGCCAGGAAATCTGGGGAGGCTGGTGGAGATATTCATCTTGATTGCCTTAGCGCTTCTGCTGATCTGGCTTGCCGTGCTGGTGCTTGTTATCCGCCATCAAATCAAGCAAGGCAAGCCCAGGGGAGTCATTGTCCTGTCTGCAAGCCTCTTATTGATTGTGCCGCCGCTATGCATTTTTTTGAGCGCTTTATAGCCGCCGGACCCTGATTAGCGCGCCTCGCTGTCACAAGCTCATGACATGGCGGATTTGTCATTTATTAAATAAATTAAGGAGTTATTCATGCCCGGCAAAATCATTCGTTTAGGCGACCCCACCAGCCATGGCGGCAGCGTGATCAGCGCTTCCGGCCCGGTTGTCTACGGCAAGGCGGCCGCCCGGGTGGGCGATCAAGTCAGTTGCCCCCAACCGGGTCATGGCGTCAGCTCCATTTTGCCCGGCCCCACCCGCATGTCCGCCCATGGCTCGGCCTTCGCGTTGGAAGGCTTCCAGGCCGGCTGCGGCTGCACGCTGATCTCCACCTTGCCCAACGCCGGCGAGGTTTGAGATGGCCTGGCCCTTGCCGCAACTCAAGCGCCCGGATTGGCCGGAGCCGCCTTCCCCCGCCCGCTGGCTGGCCTTGCTGCTGGCCGCCTTCGCCATCGGCCTGACGGCCGCCAGTCTGCTCTGGCCGCGCGCCAGCCTGGGCCAGGGCTGGCGCTTCTGGGGCTGGGCGCTGCTCATGCCCTGGCTGGTCTGGCTGATGCTGTGGGGGCTGCGTTACTACCTGTTTGAAACCGAGCGCGAAAACATCCGGGCCGAGCATCAGGCTCAGGACGAACTGCGCGCCGGCTGGGTGCAATGGGCGCGCGCGGCGCTGCCGGTGACCGCCGTCAGCGTGATCCATCCGCAGGAGCGGCCGCTGAACGGCGCGCTCAGCGGCCAGAACGGGCCGCATCAGGACCAAGCCCTGGCGCTGGACGCCTTGTTGCCGGGCAAACCCTTGCCGCAACGGCTATTGGCCTTGCTGGATCAGTTGCTGACCCCGGAATTGCGACAGGCGCTGGCGCGATTGGACCACTGCCAGCTGCTGCTGTGCGCGCCGGCGCGCCACGCCGAATCCTGGCGCTCGCTGTGTTGGTCGCGCCTGAGCGAGCTCCCGGCCGGCCAGGCTTGGCAAGCGGGCAGCCTCGATCTGGACCCGGAGCAGACCCGCGCCTGGCTGCTGGCCGCCCATGGCGGCCCGGATGGGGAGGGCCGGCTCCGGCAGCCCGCCCTGTTGTTAGCCGCCCACCTGCACCCCGAGCTGACGCTGGGCGCATCCGCGCCGGCGCAGTGCGAACTCGGCTTCGCGCTCTTATTGCAGCCCGATGCCGCACAGCCATTGGTTTACTTGCCGCGGCCGATGCCAACCGACGCTGCGCAGATGATGGCCGACTTCGCCACGCTGCAAGAGATTCAGTTGCCGGGCGCCGACGCGCCGCGCGGCTGGCACAGCCAATTGGACAAGACCGCGCAAGCCGCCTGGGGCCGGATCGCCGAACTGCCCGCCTTGCAGTGGCTGAAAAACCAGCCCCCGCGTTGCCACGCCCTGGACTCATGGCTGGGTCAAACCGGCGCCTGGGGCTATCCGCTTCAACTGGCCTTGCTATGCCAGCTTCGCTTGCCCGGCGCGCAAGTGCTGGCCTGGCAGCAGCAAGAAAGCAGTTGGATTCAGGCCATCATCAACTCACCTCCCAGCGGCGCCATGGAGAAAGCGGCATGAAATTCGGCATCTGGGTTTTCATTATCGCCGGCCTGGCGATCTGCCTTGGCCTGTTCGCCCTGTGGCAAGGCAAGCTTATCGACTTAAGCGAACTGCAACTGGGCGACACGGTATTGTGGAGCGCCGTGGCCGCTACAGCCCTGCTGCTGCTCATCCTGCTGTTCAACCGTTACCGGGCCAAGCTGGCCGCCGCCCGCCAAAGTTTGCTGGCGCGCTGGCCCGGCCGCAAATCTTCGCGCCCGGCCAGCTTGGAGCCGTCCGCGCCCAGCGCCAACTGGGCCGGCCTGGCGCTCATCGCCCAAGACTGGCGCCAGCGCCCGGCCCGGCAGCGTCCGCACTGGCTGCTGCTCTGCGGCGCGCCCGAGGTCGTCCACCAGGCGGTGCCGGCGCTGGCCCGGCAACCCTGGCTGGAAACCGACGGCATGGTCTTGATCGACGCCTCCGCCGCCCCGCCTCCAGGCGGCTGGCGGCGGCTGCGCGGACGCTGGCGGACGCCCGCCGACGCCGTCATCGCCCTGCTCCCCGACGCCGCCGACGCCGCCGCGCTGGCGGAGCGCGCCGAACAGCTGTCCATCGCCTGCGGCTGGACCCTGCCGCTGACCCTGTGTCAGCGCGCGCCCGACAACGCCGGCCCCGGCATCGCCGGCTGGCCCTTGCCCACGCTTCCCGCCAACGCCGACGGCTGGGCCGCTCAGGCCAGGGCCTGGGCCGATCAGCTTCCCTTGCGCGGCATTCCGCGTCACCCCGGCGCAGCGGCCCAGCCCTTTCTGCTGCGCTGCTCGCAGTGGCTGGAACGCGAGCTTCAGGGACTCGCCTCCGCCTGGCAGCGCTGGCGCGACGGCCTGGCCGCGCCCTCCGCCGTCAAGGCGCTGGCCTTGGCCACCTGGCCGGCCGACGTCCGGCTGTGGAGCGGCGCGATCAGCCAGGGCTCCACCTTTGCCCCGCGCCGCCGCAGCCGCCCTTGGCAACGCCGGCTGGCCGCCGTCATCGGCGCGCTATGCCTGTTCTGGCTGGCCGGCATGCTGGTTTCCACCTATCAAAACCACGGCTTGATCGCCGAGGCCCAGGCCGCCGTCAACGCCCAGCCCAAAACCGCCACGCTGGACAGCGCGCTGCGGCTGCAACGGTTGCTGGAAAAACTGGAAACCCGCCAGTCGCTCGGCGCGCCGTGGTCGGCCCGCTTCGGCCTGAACCGCGACGCCGCCTTGCTGGAGCGCTTGCGGCCGCATTACGCCCGCGCCATCGGCCAGGCGCTGATCACGCCGGCGCGCGGCCGCTGGGCGCAGCAGCTGCAAGCGCTGAACCAGGCCCCCAGCGCGGAACTGGCCGCCGATCCGGCCCGGACCGAACAAGGCTATCAGGCGCTGAAAGCCTATCTGACGCTGGACCAGCCGGCGCGCGCCGAACCGGCCTTCCTCGCCGCCCAGCTGACGGCGCGAAATGACGGTTTCTCCCCGGCGCTGCTGCGCGCCATGGCGCAGTTCTACGCCGAGCGGCTGGCCGGCCAGCCCGCCTGGCGCATCCCCGCCGACGCGGCGCTGGCCGGGGCCAGCCGCCAGACCCTGATCGGCCAGTTGGGCCGCCAACAGGCCGACGACACCCGCTATCAGCAGATACTGGCCGAAGCCGAAGCCAAGCATCCGCCGCAGACGCTGGCCGCCTTGCTGCCGGGCCAGGACTTGCGCGGCCTGTGGCGCAGCGAATCCAGCCTGCCCGGCGTGTTCACCCGCAAAGCCTGGGACGAGCATCTGCGCGCCGCCTTCGCCAACGCCCACCGCCGCCAAGGCAGTGCCGGCGACTGGGTGCTGGGCGCCGGCGAAGCCGGTCAGGGCAGCGCCGGCAAGGCGCTGGAAGCCGCGTTGCGCCAGCGCTATTTCGCCGACTACGCCCGCGCCTGGCAACAATTCCTCAACGCGGTGTCCTGGCAGACGGAGGCCAAGCTGGCCGCCAACGCCCAGCAATTGCAGGTCTACGCCGATCCGCAACGCTCGCCGCTGCGCGCCTTGATGGCGCTGGTGCGCGACAACGCCCGCGCCGGCGAGCGCGTGGACAGCCTGGGCGCCAATCTGGTGGACAAGGCCCAGGCGCTGCTGGGCAAGGCCGACGCCAGCGCGCCGCAGCTGGAGGGGGCAACGGGCAAACAGGAGGCCGCGCCGCTGGCGCAAAGCTTCGGCCCGCTGCTGCGGCTGCTGGAGGAACGCCAGGACGGCTCCGCGCTCAGCCTGCAACGCTATCTGGAGCGGGTGGCGGCCACCCGGCTCAAGTTGCAGCAAGTGGCCGCCGCGCCGGACCCGGACGCCGCCGCCCGCGCGCTGGCGCAGGCGGTGTTCCAGGGCAAGGGCGGCGAACTGGCCGAGAGCCGCGATTACGCCGCCCAATTGGCCGCCAGCCTGGGCGAAGACTGGCAGGGCCTGGGCCGGCACCTGTTCCTGCAACCCTTGGACCAATCCTGGCACACCCTGCTGCAACCGGCGGCGGCCAGCCTCAACCAGCTGTGGGACCAGAGCATTGTCCGGCCGTGGCAGGCCAGCTTCGCCGGCCGCTACCCCTTCCACCGCAGCGACGCCGACGCCTCCTTGCCGGAGCTGGGCCGTTTCCTGCACCCCGGCGACGGCCTGGTGCAGCAGTTCGTGCGCCAGCAATTGGGCGGGGTGCTGGAACAACAAGGCGATCAATGGTCGCCGGACCCGGCGGCGGCGCAGGCGCTGCGCTTCGACCTGAACTTCCTCAACGAATTGAACCGCCTGTCGCGGCTGTCCAGCCTGCTCTACGCCCAGGGCGACGCCGGCATCCGCTTCGAACTGAAGCCCACCGCCACCATCGGCCTGGAGGAAATCCGGCTGCAACTGGATCAGCACAGCCTGCACTACTTCAATCAGATGACAAGCTGGAAGGCGCTGAGCTGGCCCGGCGATCCGCTGAAGGCCGGCGCCAGCCTGCAATGGCAGACCGAGAAGACCGGCCTGCGCCAGACCCAGGACCATCCCGGCCGCTGGGGCGTGCTGCGCCTGCTGGAGCAGGCCCAGCGCGAACAGATTGACCGCGCCAGCTGGCAGTTGAGCTGGGCCTTGCCGGACGGGCATCAGGCACGCTATCAGCTGCGCAGCGAGGCCGGAGCCGGCCCGCTGGCCTTGTTGCAGCTGATCCAGTTCCAGCTGCCGGCGCGGATTTTTATCGTGGAGCCTAACTCGCCGCCCGCCGCGGCCAAGCCGGCCCGGCGGCCCCAACCTTGAGGAGACGCGAATCATGACGCCCAAGTCCTTGCCGACACACAAACCTCTCGTCGAATGGAACGCGCGCGAACTGGAAGTGCTGCGCCAGGAGTACCCCTTGATAGGCGCCGCCTGTCAAAGCTTGCTGCCTGATCGCAGCCCCGCCGCCATCCACGCTCAAGCCAAGGCTCTGGGCCTGAGGCCGCCGCACCGCTGGAGCGAGGAGGAACTGAGCATTCTCCGGCGCGAATATCCGCTGCGAGGCGAAGCCTGCCGCGCCATGCTGCCGGGCCGCGGCGCGCTCGCCATCAATGTCCAGGCTTACCGGATGGGTTTGCGGCCGGCCACGCTGTCCGCGCGCCGAACGCCGTCCGGCAAGACGCCGCGAGGGTGCCAGTGAGCTGGGTGCGCGCGCTGCTGGGCCTGAACACCGCGCCGGAAGAAGAAGCCCGCCAGCGGCTGCCGCGTTGGGCCGCCTGGCTGAAGCCGATTTCCGACGCCGCGCCCTGCGGCGAGGACCTGTCCCACGACGACGAGTTTCAGGCCTTGAAAGAGGAAGTGACCCGCCTCTCCGGCATGAACGCGCCGCTGGCCTTGGCGCATGCGGAAACCTTGCTGAAAACCCGCGGCAAGGATTTGCGCGTGGCGGCCTACTACGCCTGCGCCCGGCTGCGCCAGGACGGCGTGGCCGGCCTGGCGGACGGGCTGGAGCTGAGCGCCGCCTTGCTGGAGCGCTACCCGGACGCGGTCTGGCCGCGCCAGCCGGCGCGGCGGCGCAATGCGCTGGAGTGGTTGGCCAGCGAACGCTTCACCGATCAGCTGGCGGTGCTGGCAGACGACGACGGCGAAGCGTGGCGGCGGGCCGCGGCCGCCTTGCTGCTGCTGCAGCGGCTCGCGGCCGACAGCCCGGCGCCGCCGCTGCGGCTGGATGCCCTGGGCCGCAGCCTTCAACCGCGCCTGCCAAGCCCCCCCGCCGGCAATGCGGCCATGGACGCCCCCGCCCCCGCGACGGCCGACGCGCCGCCGCCGGGCGCCGACGATGTCGGCTCCTGGCGCGAACTGCTGGAGCAGGCGCGCCGGATGGCGGTGTTTCTGCGCCAACAGCCGGAAGGCCAGGCCGCCGCCCTGCGCCTGCTGCGCGCCGTGCGCTGGGAGGCGCTGAGCAGCCCGCCGCCCGGCGACGCCGACGGCCGCAGCCGGCTGCCGCCGCCGCGCGCCGAGCTGCGCCAGCAACTGAAGCGCCTGCTCTTGCAACAACAATGGCGGGATTTGAGCGAGCGGGCGGAAAGCGCCTTCGCGGAAGGAGCCAATCACTGGTGGCTGGACCTGCAGCGTTACGCCTGGCTGGCCTACCAGCACGGCGGCGAAATGACCGCGCCGCTGGCGGAGCTGATCCGCGACGATATTCAACGGCTGTGCCAGCGGCTGCCCGGCGTGGAGAAACTGAGCTTCAGCGACGGCAGTCCGTTCGCGGAGGACGCCACGCTGGAATGGCTGGCGCAATGGCGGCGGCCGGACTCCGCCGCTCTCGCCGCGCCGGCGGCGGACGACCGCGCGGACTGGCCGGAAACCGAAACCCAGGCCCACGCCATCGCCGCGCAGCAGGGCTTGCCCGCCGCCTTCGCCTGGGTGCAGGCCCTGCCCGCCGCCGCGGGCGGCCGCGAACGCTGCCTGCGGCAATTGCTGCTGGCCCGGCTGGCGGAACGCCACGGCCGCGCCGAAATGGCCGTCCATTTGCTGGAGGCGCTGCTGCGCCAGGCGGACGGCCACCAGTTGGACGTCTGGGAACCGGAGCTGGCCTTCGAACTGCTGGCGCAGTTGGCGCGGCTGCTGCGCCAACGCATGCAGCGCAAGGACGCGGACCGCGCCGGCCTGGGCCAGCAACTGGAACGGCTCAACGCGCGCCTGGCCGCGCTGGACCCGGCCCGGGCGCTGTCCGGGGCCTTGCCGTGAAGCCGTCCGCGCCGCGAGCGGCGCTTTTCCCACCCGCCGATGAAAGCCGTCTATGGATGACCTGACCCTGCGCTATTACGAAGCGGAAATGCGCTATCTGCGCGAAGCCGGCAAGGAGTTCGCCCGCGCCCACCCGGACCGCGCCGCCCTGCTGAATATCGACCGGGTGGGCAAGCGCGATCCGTATGTGGAGCGTCTGTTCGAAGGCTTCGCCTTTCTCACCGGCCGCATCCGCCAGAAATTGGACGACGACTTCCCGGAACTGACCGAAGGCCTGGTCAATATGCTGTGGCCGCATTATCTGCGCATGGTGCCGTCGCTGACCGTGCTGGAGCTGCGCGCCGACGCCCATGCGCTGCAACAGGCCAAACCGGTGGAAGCCGGATTAAGCGTGCGCACCGCGCCGCTGGGCGCGAGCGGGGTGCGCTGCGCCTACCGCACCACCCAGCCGGCGACGATTCAACCCTTACTGCTGAGCCAGGCTGGCGCGCGCCTAGACAGCGAAGGACGCTCGGTGCTGGAGCTGCGCTTTGAGCTGGGCGCGGCGGCCAAGCGCGAGGCGCTGGACCTGTCCCGCCTGCGCTTGTTCCTCGCCGCCGATCCGCCCATCGCCTTCGCGCTGCGTCACGCGCTGACCCGGCAGTTGGGCCGCGCGCGCTTGCGGCCTTTGGGCCAGGCCCCGCATCCGCCCCGGGAAGCGCCGGCCTTGCGCTTCGAGCCGGCGGGCTTCGACGACGCGGACCGGCTCTGGCCCAAGGCCGACAACGCCTTTGGCGGCTATCAGCTGCTGCTGGAGTACTTTTGCTTCCGCGAAAAGTTCCAGTTTCTCGATCTGGCCGGGCTGGATGCCGCCCTGCTGCCCGGGGACGCAACCGGCTTTGCGCTGGAGTTGACCCTGACGCAACGCTATCCGGCGGACATGCCGTTCACTGCCGACAATCTGCGCTTGCACTGCGTGCCAGCGATCAATCTGTTCCCGCTGGAAGCCGAACCGCTGCATGTCGACCACTTGAGCCATGAATACCGGGTGGTACCGCTGGCGAGCCAGGGGCCGGAGATCGAGGCCTGGTCGGTGGACGAGGTCGTCTCCATGGACACCGAAAACGGCGGCCGCCACGCCTACTTGCCGTTCTCCAGCTTCCAGCACCGGGGCGGCATGCTGCGCGACGAGGCGCCGGAACGCTTCTACCATGCCCGAACCCGGCTTGGCGCGGCCGGCAGGCCGGAAACCTGGCTGGTGCTGGGCGGCCATCTATGGGATTCGCCGTCGGCGGCGATGCGTGCAGAGATCCTGTCGCTGCGCGTCACCGGCACCAACGGCATGCTGCCGCGCAAAGCGCTGCGCGAGGCGCAAATCCTGGAGCGCTCGCCGTCCACGCCGCTGACCCGGATCGCCAATCTGACCCCGCCCACCCTTCCCTGCTACCCGCCGGCGGAAGACCGTTATCAATGGCGGGTGCTCTCGCACCTGGCGCCCAACTTTCTGTCGCTGCTGGACGTGGAAGTGCTGCGCGGCACGCTGGCGCTGTACGACTGGACCGAGGACGAATTGAACCGCCAACGGCTGAACGGACTGCTGGAGGTCAGGCATCAACTGGTCAGCCGGGTGAAGCAAGGCTGCATGGAACGCGGGGTCCGCATCGAGCTGGCGGTGGACCGGACCTGCTTCGCCGGACCGGGCGACCTCCACCTGTTCGGGGATCTGATGCACCGTTTCTTCGCCGCCTACGCCGACATGAATCTGTTCACCCGCTTCGAACTGCGCATCCTGCCGGAAAACGAACGGGTTTCTTGGCCGGACAGCAAGACGGAGGCGCCTCCGCTATGACAGAAGCCGAATTCTACGCCTGGCTGCAATCCGCTCCCTCGTACAACTTTTTTCAATTCTGCCGCGTGCTGGAGCGCTTGCCCGGCGACCGGCGCCTGGGCGCGGCCGACAGTCCGGCCGACGAGCCGGTGCGGCTGCTGCCCTCGCCGTCTCTGGGCTTTCCCGCCGGCGAGATCGTCCGCGCCGAACCGGCCGACCCCGACACCGGCCGCCCTCCGGTGCTGCGCACCGCCTTCATGGGGCTTTACGGAGTCGATGCCGTGCTGCCCTATTACTTTCTGGACGACATCGCCGCCCGCCGCGAGGGCCACGAAGCGCTGGCGGCGATGCTGGATCTGTTCAGCCATCGCCTCACCGCCCTGCTCTATCGCGCCTGGGGCAAATACCGTTACCCGCTGGCCTTCCGGCCCGGCGCGCGCGACCCGCTGTCCAAGGCCCTGCTGGGCCTGATCGGCATGGGCGTGGGCGAGGCGGCTGAGCGCCGGCAGCTGCCCGCCGGGCGCATGCTGGGCTTGCTCGCCTTGCTGGGCCAACGCACCCGGCCGGCTTCCGGCCTGGCCAGCGTGATCCGCCACGCCTTGCCCGCGGCCGACATCCGGGTGCGGGAGTTCCTGCCCCGCTGGGCGGCGCTGGACGAGCCGCCCCCTCTTTCCGCCCGGCCGCCGCTGCGCGCCGGCGAATTCGTCCTGGGCCGCCGGCTGCGCGCCGCCAATCACGCGATCGCCGTGACCGTCCGCCCGGCTCAGGCCGACTGCGTGCCCGCCCTGTTGCCCGGCGGCCCCTTGCACCGGGATGTGCTGGCGCTGACCCGCGTTTACCTGGGATGGCGGCTGGAGGCGGAAATCTGGCTGGAGCTGCCCGCCAACTGGTTGCCGGCCAGCCGCCTGGACACCCGCGCCCGGCCCAGGCTGGGCTTGGGCGCCGCCCTGGCCGGTGAGGCGGGACGGCGCTGGCGCCGCTTGCGCATCGGTCATTATCAACCGCTGTCGGACGTCTGCGACCGGCAGCCAGGAGAACCCGGATGAAACATCGCCTTCCCGCCCTGAGCGCCGGACTGGTCTGGCTGGGGCTGACGCTGCCGCTGAGCGGCTGCGGCCTGTGGCAAAGCACCAAGAACGTCACCGTCAGCGCCGCTCAAAAGATCTTCCTCACCCGCGTCGAGCGTCTGAACCTGGATTTGATCGCGAGCGAGGAGCTGAACACCGAAGCCGGGCAGCGGCCGCTGTCGGTGGTGGTGAGGGTGTATCAGCTGAAGGACAAGGCCGCCTTTCTGGCCGCGCCCTACCCGACGCTGCTGGAGCAGGATCAGTCCGTGCTCGCCGATGACTTGTTGGCCAGCCACCAAGTACTGCTGCGGCCGGGCGCGGCGGTCAGCCTGCGCGAGCCTTACCGCCAGGACGCGGCCTATGTCGGCGTGATCGCGCTGTTCCGGCAAGCCGGCCCGGAACGGCAATGGCGGCTGCTGCTGGACAAGAAGGAGCTGGACAACGACAAGCCGCTGCAATTGGAGTTGCGCGGCTATGCGCTGGAACGCCGTCGGGCGGAGGGCTGAGCATGGGGGCTTCACTGTATGAAATGCTGACCGGGCAGTTTGCCGACGGCCAAGCGCTGGATCGCCTTGCGCCGGAGCAGCAGTTCTCCCGCAGCGTGGTGGACAGCATTCGGCGCATCCTGAACGCGCGCGCCGGTTCGCTCAAGCATTTGCCCGATTACGGCCTGCCGGACCTGGGCCACGTTTATCGCCATTTGCCCGCCAGCGCCCATCAGCTGATGCGCAGCATCGAGCAGACCCTGCTGCGCTACGAACCCAGGCTGGACGCGGTCGAGGTCGATTTCCGCGGCGACCACGAGCAAATGGTGTTGCGCTACCGGCTGCGTTGCCGCTTGAAACCGCACGGCGAATTGTTGCTGGATGCGAGCTTCACGCCCGAGGGCGGCGTCAGGCTAAGCACCTACCGGCACTGAGAACCCGTTCAAAGCCCGCTGCGCCTCAGCGACACGGCGAGCGCCGCACGGGAACGCCCGTCACCCTGCGGCCGCAAGCCGCAGCGGCCTGGCCCCAAGAAAAAAGCCGGGGCTGACCGCCCCGGCTTGATGCCGGCCCGTGCGCGAATTCCGCTCAGACCAGACCGCTGTCCTTCAATTTGCGCTCGAACGTCTCCATGCAGCGCGCGGCCACGCCCAGCATTTCATCGATTTCAGCCTTGCTGATCACCAGCGGCGGCGCGGACACGATGTGGTCGCCGCAGGCGCGCATGATCAGGTTGTTGCTGAAGAAGATGTCGCGGCACATCAGGCCGACGTCGCCGAACTCCGGGAACAGCTCGCGCTTGCTCTTGTCCTTGACCAGGGTGAACGCCTGGATCAGGCCGACGCCGCGCACATCGTCCACGTGCTCGAACTGGCTGAAGGTCTCGCGCCAGCGCTTCTGCATATAGGGACCGGTTTCGTTCTTGACGCGGTCGATGATGCCTTCGTCGCGCAGGAGCTCGATATTGACGCGCGCCACCGCGCTGGCCACCGGGTGGCCGGAGTAGGTGAAGCCGTGGTTGAAGTCGCCGCCGGCGATCAGGCCCTGGGCCACGCGTTCGCCCACGAAGACCGCGCCGATGGGCAGATAGCCGGAGGACAGGCCTTTGGCGGTGGTGAAGATGTCCGGACGGAAGCCGAAGTGCTCGAAGCCGAACCACTCGCCGGTGCGGCCAAAGCCGCAGATCACTTCGTCAGCCACCAGCAGCACATCGTATTTGCGGCAGATGCGTTCCACTTCCGGCCAGTAAGTGGCCGGCGGGATGATCACGCCGCCGGCGCCCTGGATGGGTTCGCCCACGAAGGCGGCCACTTTTTCCGGGCCGATTTCCAGGATTTTCTCTTCCACCCAGCGCGCGGCCACCACGCCGAACTCGTCCGGGCTCAGATCCTTGCCGTATTTGTACCACCACGGCTGCTCAACGTGGGCCATGCCCGGAATCGGCAGGTCGCCCTGCTCGTGCATATACTTCATGCCGCCCAGGCTGGAGCCGCCGATGGTGGAGCCGTGATAGCCGTTCCAGCGGCCGATCAGGGTTTTCTTCTCCTTCTTGCCCTGCACGTCCCAGTAATGGCGCACCATGCGTATCATGGTGTCCACCGCCTCGGAGCCGGAGTTGGTGTAGAACACATGTTCGTAGCCGGCCGGCGTCACTTGCGCCAGCAGGTGGGACAGTTCCACCACCGCCGGGTGGGTGGTCTTGAAGAAGGTGTTGTAGAAGGGCAGTTCGTCCATCTGGCTCTTGGCCACGTCGGACAGTTCCTTGCGGCCGTAGCCGATATTGACGCACCACAGGCCGGCCATGCCGTCGATGATCTTATTGCCCTCGGAATCCCACAGGTAAATCCCCTCGCTGCGAGTCATCACCCGCGCGCCCTGCTGGTTCAACGATTGGGTATCGGTAAACGGATGCAGATGATGCGCTGCATCCAGTTGGCGCCATTGTTCGGTCGTGCGTTGTTGATTCTGCATAGGACTTCCTTCCAGTATTCTCCAACGGGGCGGAGATGTTCTCTGCCGCCCCTCCTTCGCCATTGGCGTATTTTCAGTGCTTATCCTGGCTGTCCGGGCTGATTCTAACGGACAAATCAGCCCAATGTCATAGCTAAATCACACGTGCAGCAGCAGGAACTTGCGCTCCCACGGGCTGATCACGCGGAAGTATTCGGAGAACTCCTTCTCCTTCATGCCCACGTACATGCTGACGAAGCGCTCACCCAGCACCTCGGCCATTTCCTTGCAGGACGCCAGCTGCTGCAAGGACTCCTCCGAGGAGTTGGGAAACTGGTAAGGCAGCTCGTAGGCGTCGGTCTGGCGCGGCTCGCTGGGCTGCAGCTTGTTGATGATGCCCAGGTAGCCGCAGGCCAGCGTCGCGGCCATGGCGATATAGGGATTGACGTCCACGCCCGGCACCCGGTTTTCGATGCGGCGCGCCGCCGGCGAGGAATGCGGCACGCGCAGGCCCACGGTGCGGTTGTCGTAACCCCATTCGACGTTGGTCGGCGCCGCGGTGTAGCGCGACAAACGGCGGAATGAGTTCACATACGGCGCGAACAACGGCATGGACTTGGGCACGTATTTCTGCAGGCCGGCGATGTAGTGGAAGAACAGGTCGGACGGGCTGCCATCCTCATTGGTGAACACATTGCGGCCGGTGTTCTTGTCCACCAGGCTCTGGTGCATGTGCATGGCGGAGCCCGGCTCGTTCTCCATCGGCTTGGCCATGAAGGTGGCGTACATATTGTGGCGGAACGCCGCCTCGCGCACGGTGCGCTTGAACAGGAACACCTGGTCGGCCAGTTCCAGCGGGTTGCCGTGCAGGAAGTTGATTTCCATCTGCGCGGTGCCCACCTCGTGAATCAGGGTGTCCACTTCCAGATTCTGCGCATGGCAGTAGTCGTAGATGTCTTCGAACAGCGGGTCGAACTCGTTGACCGCGTCGATGGAGTAGGAGCGGCGGCCGAACTCGGCGCGGCCGGTTCGCCCCACCGGCGCGGCCAGCGGGATGTCCGGGTCCGGATTGGGGGACAGCAGGTAGAATTCCATTTCCGGAGCCAGCACCGGCTCCAGACCCATCTCGTCGAACAGGCCGATCACGCGCTTGAGCACATTGCGCGGCGCCACGTCCACCGGGCTGCCGTCGGCGCGCAGACAGTCGTAGATCAATTGAGCGGTGGGATCCACGGCCCAGGGCACGAAGCGCAGGGTGTTCGGGTCCGGCGCCAGCACCATGTCCGGGTCGGTCAGGTCCAGCATGCTGTCGTCGGGGTAGTCCCCGGTCACAGTCTGGATCAGCACGACTTCGGGCAGGCGCATTTCCGGGTCGGACACGAACTTGTCCTTGGGCACGATCTTGCCGCGCGCCACGCCGGTCATGTCGGGGACGATACACTCGACTTCAGTGATCCGGTGCTCTCGCAGCCATTCATTGATCTGATGGGTCATGATGTTCTCTTCCTCTGTGTGTGTTATTCCGAGTGGTGACACAAGGTCTCGGTTAATTGCGGCCCGCGTTGCCGCTGTTCGCGGCGTTGGCGGCAGGCGTCGCCAAATGCTTTGAAGATGGCCATGGACAGCGGGTTGTCCCAGTACTTCCATTCCGGATGCCATTGCGCGGCGAAGGCGAAGCCCTTGGCGTCGCGCACGCGGTAGGCCTCCACCAGGCCGTCGTCAGCGACGGCCTCGCAGATCAGGCGATCGGACAGCCGCTTGATGCCCTGCTGGTGCAGGGAGTTGACCATGGCGGACTCCTGGCCGGTCCATTGCCGCAGCAGGCCGTCCTCGGCGAAGCGCACCGGGTGGGACAGGGCGTACATCGCGTCCAGGTCCGGCGTGTCCGGCTCGCGGTGGTCGCGCTTGCCTTCTTCTTCCTGCACGTGCTGGTACAGTTCGCCGCCCATCGCCACATTGATTTCCTGGAAGCCGCGGCAGATGCCCAGCAGGGGAATGCCCTGCTCCAGCACTTGCTGGATCAGCGGCAGCGTGGTGGCGTCGCGCATGGGGTCGTGCATGGTGCCGGGCCGGCTGGGCGCGCCGCCGTAGCGGTGCGGTTCGACATTGGACAGGGAGCCCGGCAGCAACACGCCGTCCACCAGTTCCAGCACGTCTCTCAGCGCGGTCTTGTCGCCCAGCGCCGGCAGCAGCACCGGCACGCCGCCGGCGCCGCCGGCCGCGGCGGCGATGTATTTCTCGCCCACGGAGTGGAAGGGCAGCGGGCCTACCATCTTGATGTCACAGGGTATGCCGATGATAGCTTGCAACATTTCGAATCCTTGATACGGGTCAGGAAGCCGCCTTGATGGCTTCGATCGGGTCGATGAACGGGTGGCCCAGCGCCTGGGCCACCGCCTGGTAAGTGAGCCGGCCGCGGCAGACGTTGAGGCCGTTGCGCAGATGGGCGTTGTCCAGCAAAGCCTGGCGCCAGCCCTTGTTGGCCAGCTCCAGCGTGTACGGCAAGGTGGCGTTGGTCAGCGCCTGGGTGGAGGTGCGCGCCACGCCGCCGGGCATATTGGCCACGCAGTAATGGACGATGCCGTCCACCACGTAAATGGGGTCTTGGTGCGTGGTGGCCCGGCTGGTCTCGAAGCAGCCGCCCTGGTCTATCGCCACATCCACCAGCACCGCGCCGGGCTTCATGATTTTCAGCATCGGCCGCGTCACCAGCTTGGGCGCCGCCGCGCCCGGAATCAGCACCGCGCCGATCACCAGGTCCGCCTCGCGCAGGCTGTCTTCGATATTGGCGGAGTTGGACACCAGCGTCTTGATGCGGCCGCCGAACACCATGTCGATTTCCTTCAGGCGCGGCAGCGATTTGTCCAGAATGGTGACCTCGGCGCCGGCGCCCATGGCCATGCGCGCGGCGTTCAGTCCCACCACGCCGCCGCCTATCACCACCACCCGCGCCGGGGCCACGCCCGGCACGCCGCCCAGCAAGACGCCGCGGCCGCCCTGGGCCTTTTCCAGCGCGTGCGCGCCGGCCTGTATCGCCATGCGGCCGGCCACTTCCGACATCGGCGCCAGCAACGGCAGGCCGCCGCGCTCGTCGGTGACGGTTTCATAAGCGATGGCGATGGCATCCGATTCCAGCAATAATTTGGTCTGCTCCGGGTCCGGCGCCAAATGCAGATAGGTGAACAGGAGCTGATCCCGGCGCAGCATCCGGCATTCCACCGGCTGCGGCTCTTTCACCTTGACGATCATGTCGCTGCGTTCGAAGGTTTCTTCGGCGCTGGAGGCAATGGAGGCGCCGGCCTGGATATACTGTTCATCGGTGAAACCGATGGCGAGGCCGGCCTGGGTCTGGACCAAAACCTTGTGACCGTTGGCGACTAACTCCCGGACTCCAGACGGGGTTAGGCCAACACGATACTCGTGGTTCTTGATCTCCTTGGGAACACCGATCAGCATGTCGCTCTCCTCACTTAGATTTGTTGCGGAAGTGCCGCGCAAGCGTTTAAGAAAATTCACAATACGCTTGCCCCTTGTTTCTGATTCTGACTATAAACCCCCACCGATGCAAAGATATTCGATTTTGCGTCGCAGCAAGTAGTGCAGAGTCCGTACAAAATAATTATCATAAAGCGTCTAAAATTATTAACATACTGACGGAGCAGGAATCCATGGACGTTGGCGCGAGATTACGCATGGTCAGGGATCGTTTCGGGCTGTCGCAGCGGGAACTGGCCAAACGAGCCGGAGTCACCAACGGCACCATTTCGCTGATCGAACAAAATCGGGTCAGCCCATCGGTCAGCTCGCTGAAAAAGGTGCTGGAAGGGCTGCCGATGACGCTGGCGGATTTTTTCACCTTTGATTCCGACCCGGAACAGGCGCGCGTGTTCTACCAGGCCCACGAATTACCCAATCTGGGCAATGAGCAGATCCGGCTGCTGCTGGTGGGCACCGCCCACGACAAGCGCGACATCGCCATCCTGCGCGAAGTCTACGAAACCGGCGCCGACACCGGGCCGGACATGTTGACGCACGACGGCCAGGAAGGCGGCGTCATCATCAAAGGAAGTATAGAAGTGACGGTGAACAACGAGAGCCGCATCCTGGGGCCGGGCGACGCGTATTACTTCGACAGCCGGCTGCCCCATCGCTTTCGCAACGTCGGCGCCGAAACCTGCGAGGTGGTCAGCGCCAGTTCGCCGCCCACATTCTAAGAACCATTAAGAACAAGAAGCGCCGGCAAGACCGCATCCGGCGACCAGCAGGCCATAAGGCCAGGCCGGGGAGCTTTGCCCGCCCCGCCGGCTCCAAGCCCACGACAGACGACAAAGCAGTCAAACCCGCGTCAAGCGATACCGGCGCCGCCAACGGACGGCGCAGGATCATCAAAGGAGAGAGTAAATGGCTAGAACGCATGCCGAATGGAAGCAATTCGCCGCTCAACTGAAGATCGAAGGGCGCGCCTTCATCGCCGGCGAGTACTGCGCGGCGCAAGACGGCAAAAGCTTTGCCTGCAACAACCCCGCCAACGGCGAGAAGCTGGCCGACGTGGCCTGGTGCGGCGAGGCCGACGTGGAGCGCGCGGTGCGCGCCGCGCGCCAAGCCTTCGACTCCGGCGCCTGGTCCGGCCTGCCGCCGCGCGAGCGCGGCCGCATCCTCAAGCGCTTCGCCGCGCTGATCTACGAGCACGGCGATGAATTGGCCCTGCTGGAAACCCTGGACGTGGGCAAGCCCATCAGCGACACCCTCAGCGTGGACCTGCCCGGCAGCGCCTATTGCGTGGAATGGTTCGCCGAAGCCATAGACAAGATAGGCGGCGAAGTGGCGCCGGTGGACCCCAAGGTGGTGGGCCTGGTCACCCGCGAAGCCATCGGCGTGGTGGCCGCCATCGTGCCGTGGAACTACCCCATCATGATGGCCAGCTGGAAGTTTGGCCCGGCGCTGGCGGCCGGCAACCCGGTGATCATCAAGCCCTCGGAAAAATCCCCGCTCACCGCCATCCGCCTGGCGGCGCTGGCCAAACAGGCCGGCATCCCCGACGGCGTGTTCCAGGTGCTGCCCGGCGCCGGCGACGTGGGCAAATTGCTGGCGCTGCACATGGACGTGGACTGCGTCGCCTTCACCGGCTCCACCGGCGTGGGCAAGCTGATCGCCGGCTACGCCGCGCAATCCAACCTCAAGCGCGTCTGGCTGGAGCTGGGCGGCAAATCGCCCAACATCATCCTGCCGGACTGCCCGGACGTCGCCCAGGCGGCGCGCGCCGCCGCCGGCGGCATCTTCTACAATATGGGCGAAGTCTGCACCGCCGGCTCCCGCGTGCTGGTCCACCGCGACATCAAGGCGCGCTTCCTGCAGGAGCTGGAAGCGGCCGCGGCCCGCTACTACCCGCAAGACCCCTTGGACCCGGCCACCAATATGGGCGCCATCGTGGACCGCATCCAGTACGACAAGGTGCTGTCCTATATCGGCAAGGGGGACAGCGAGGGCGCCAAGAAGCTGTTCGGCGGCAAACCGGCCCACGCCGACACCGGCCTGTTCATCGAACCGACGGCGTTTGACTGCCCCAGCGCCGATCTGACCATCTGCCGCGAGGAGATCTTCGGCCCGGTGCTGTCCGTCATCACCTTCGACGACGTGGAAGACGCCATCCGCATCGCCAACGACACCGAATACGGCCTGGCGGCCGCGGTGTGGACCTCCAACGTCAGCACCGCGCACCAGGTGTCGCGCCGCCTGCGCGCCGGCACGGTGTGGGTGAATTGCTATGATGAAGGCGGGGACATGAACTTCCCCTTCGGCGGCTTCAAGCAATCCGGCAACGGCCGCGACAAGTCGCTGCACGCGCTGGAAAAATACACTGAGCTGAAGAGCACGCTGATCAAGCTGTAAACCGCGTTTACAGCGCCGCCGACAGGCTGCCCTTCCGGCAGCCTGTCTTGTTTTCGTCCACCCTCGGCAAAGGAAGCGCCATGAGCAAGCACCTGACCGCCCTCCTCTGCCTTTGCGCCGCCGCGGCACAGGCCGGCGCCGCCGCGCCCGCCTGTCCGGCGGAGGGGCTGAAGGTTGGATACTACCCGACGACCACCGCCTATGAAGGCGGCAAGGGTTACGACGTGGACCTGGTCCACGAACTGGCGCGCCGGCTGGGCTGCAAGATTCGCGAAGAACGCGAATACCCGCGCCTGCGCGTGCTGCTGCTGGTGCAACACGGCAAGCTCAATCTGGCCACCTCCACCATCCCGCTGCAAAAGCGGCTGCGCTACGCCTGGGTGCTGCCCTATACCCGCGACCGCAACATGACCCTGCTCAGCCCGGCGGTGCAAGGCAAGACGCCGGAACAATGGCTGAACGACCCCAAACTGAAATGGGGCGCCGTCATCGGCTACCGCAACAGCCCCTTGCAGGACTATTTCCTGCAGCAGATGGCCAAGCGCGACAAGCTGATCTGCGCCGCCAACGAGGAAGACCTGCTGGACATGCTGCGCAGCGGCTCCATTTCCGCCGCCTTCTCCCAGCCCCAGGTCTACGACCACTGGCTCAACGGCCAGCCGCGCGCCCGGCTGCAAGTCAAGGTCATGGACCCCTTCCGCGACAGCAGCCTGGAGAACGGCCTGGTGCTGTCCCACCGCAGCTTCAGCGAACCCCAGATGCGCCGCTGGCGGACGGAACTGGACGCGATGCGCGCGGACGGCAGCCTGCAGCGCATTCTGCGCAAATACCTGAGCGAAGACAGCGTGCGCGGCATGCTGGAATAACAATCACTCGCATGCGGCAAGACCCGACGAATCCGGCTATAGCTAAACGGAACGCGTACGGGAGAACGGCATGAAAGCACACTGGGCGGCGCTGCTTGGCGGCGCGCTGGCATCGGCGGCGGCGCTGGGCGATTCGCCCTGCCCGGCCGACGGCCTGAAAGTGGGTTACTACCTGATTGGCAGCGCCTATGAAAACGGCCACGGCTACGATGTGGACCTGGTGCACGAGCTGGCGCGCCGGCTGGGCTGCAATATCGTCCAGGAAGACGTTTATCCCCGCATCCGCGTGCTGAAAATGCTGGAGCACGGCCAATTGAATCTGGGCACCTCCACCATCCCCACCGCGGACCGCCGCAAATACGCCTGGATCTATCCCTACTTCTACAGCAAGAACATGATCTTGCTGTCCAAGCAGATCGGCGCGCGCACCCTGGAGCAGTTGCTGGCCGAACCGGCGGTCAAATGGGGCGTGATCCGCGGCTACCGCCACAGCCCGGAGCAAGACGCCTTCATCGAACAACTGGCCAAACGCGGCAAGGTGGTGATGGCCAATGACGAACGCGATCTCTACGCCATGTTGTCCCAACGCATCGTCACCGCCGCCTTCGCCCACCCTTTCAGCTACGACAGCTGGCTCAACTCCCCGGCCCTGTCCGGCCAGGTGACGGTGCTGGACCTGTTCCCCAACTCGGAACGCATCGCCGGCGGCCTGATGCTGGCGCACAGCGCCTTCAGCCCGCAGCAGGCGGAACAATGGCAGGCCCAGCTGCAGCAAATGCTCAAGGACGGCGCCCTGCGCAAGATCTTCGGCAAATACCTGAGCGCGGACAGCGTGGCCCAGTTGCAGCTGCAACCCTGATCCTTGTCCCAGCTTGCGCCGCCGCCGTCCGCTGCGGGACACTGAGCGGGTTTCGACTCAACGGACCCCGCGATGAAACTCTCCCGCCTCAGCCTGCTGTTGGCCATGCTGGCCAGCCCCCTGCTGCACGCCGCCCCGGCGCCGCAGACCCAGACGCTGGTCATGCTGCGCCACGGCGAAAAACCCGAGGGCGGCTACGGCCAGCTCAATTGCAAGGGCTTCAACCGCTCTTTGGAACTGGCCAAGCTGCTGCCCAAAAAATACGGGCGAGCCGACCAGATCTTCGCGCCCTCCACCGCCAGCCAGACCCGGGACCCCGCCGGCACCTTCAACTACATCCGCCCGCTGGCCACCATCGAGCCCACCGCCATCTCCCTGGGCCTGCCGGTGAACAGCAACTTCGACATGGAGGCCATCGACGCGCTGCAACAGCAACTGGTCAACCCGCTGCAGCACGGCAAAACCGTCTACATCGCCTGGGAGCACAAGCTGCTGCGCGAACTCGCCGTCAGCCTGATGCAGGATTACGGCGACAAGGGCTCGGCGGACAAGGTGCCCAAATGGGACAAGAACGACTTCGACAGCCTCTACGTCGTCACCCTCGACTACAGCCACACGCCGCCCAAGGCCAGTTTCCGCCACGAGCAGCAGGGGCTGGACAAGCTGTCGGACAGCTGCAAGCTGCCCTGAGAACGTTTACGATCTGCTGCGCGTCGGCGGGCTAACCCGACAAAGGCATTGAGCAGATTCTCCGCTCGCGCCAGACGCAAAACAGCCGGCCCATCAAGGGCCGGCTGTCTTCGTTTGCGGCAGGAGAATTACAGCGCCAGTTTGGCGATGGCGTCCTTGGCCGCGTGGATGGCGGTGGCGCGCTTGTCTTCGCCCATATTCACCGCTTCGGCGCGGACAAAAGCCACGTCGTTCACGCCCAGGAAGCCCATCACCGTCTTCAGGTAGTCTTCCTGGAAGTCCATCAGCTGGCCCTGCTCGGTGCTGTAAACGCCGCCGCGCGAGGACACCACGATCACCTTCTTGCCGCCGGCCAGGCCCACCGGGCCGTTCTCGGTGTATTTGAACGTGCGGCCGGACGCGGCCACGCGGTCCACCCAGGCTTTCAATTGCGACGGGATGGAGAAGTTGTACATCGGCGCGCCGATCACCACCACGTCCGCGGCCAGGAATTCTTCGATCAGCTCATTGCTCAGCGCGGCTTCGCTGCGCTGGGTGGCGGTCCAGTCCGCCTCGGCGGTGAAATTGGCGCCGATGATTTCGCCGGACAGGTGGGCGATGGGCTGGCCGGCCAGATCGCGGTAAGCGGTTTCCACATTGGCGTGACGCTGGCGCAGGGTGTCGGCGACAACGGCGGTCAGTTGGCGGGAAACCGAGTTGGCGGCGAGGATGCTGGAGTCGAGATGCAACAGTTTCATGGTCGGGTCCTTGGTGTCTGGGTAGAGAAAGTGATTGCATGATAGTTTTCCGAACCAATCCGCACTAGACTGCAAAAATCGGAAACATTGTTCCATCAGCGAGACAATCATGCAGGACCTGAACGATCTGCTCTACTTCGCCAAAGTGGTTGAGCACGGCGGCTTCATGGCCGCCGGCCGCGTGCTGGGCATCCCCAAATCCCGGCTGTCCCGCCGCGTGGCGGAGCTGGAGCAGCGGCTGGGCGTGCGCCTGCTGCAAAGAACCACCCGCCGCCTGTCGCTGACCGAGATCGGCCAGCAGTACTACCAACACTGTCAGGCGATGCTGGAGGAAGCCGAAGCCGCCGACGAAGCCATCGCCCGCAGCAGCGCCGAGCCGCGCGGCCTGATCAAGGTCAGCTGCCCGGAACTGCTGTCCAAGACCCTGCTGGCCCCGGCCCTGCCCCGCTTCATGGCCCGCCACCCGCTGCTGCGGGTGCAGCTGGATTCCAGCAACCGGCGCGTGGACCTGATAGAAGAAGGGGTGGACGTGGCCATCCGCGTGCGCAATGTGATCGAGGACAGCGCCAATCTGGTGGTGCGCCGGCTGGCCACCGCCCAGACCTCCCTGGTGGCCAGCCCGGCCTTGCTGGCCGAGCGCCCGGCGCCCAGGCATCCGGCCGACATGGCCGGCTGGCCGGCCTTGACCATGAGCCGGCCCGACGGCCGCGGCCAATGGGCCTTGCTGGATCAGGCCGGCCACGCCTACACCGTGCAGATAGACAGCCCCCGGCTGATGACCGACGACCTGATCGTGCTGCGCGACGCCGCCATCGCCGGCCTGGGCGTGGCCGCGCTGCCGGAACTCGTCTGCCACGAGGCGCTGCAGGCCGGCCAGCTGGTGCGGCTGCTGCCGGACTACGACATTCCCTGGGGCATTCTGCACGCCGCCTTCCCCACCCGCCGCGGCCTGCTGCCGGCGGTGCGCGCCTTCATCGATTTCCTCGCCACCGAGCTGATTCCGCCAGACCACCCGGTCTATCAAGTCGCGCCTTAAAGGACGAGACAAGGCGAAAACTAGCGAAAAAACGGAGGGTAGGCGCGGCACATGAGCATTTTGAGGATGTTTTCAACGCCGTATCGCCGAAGCGCAGCAGACATTGCCAGACTCTTACAGATCATAGGATAAGGGCACTGGCACGCCGTTCAGCGGCTGCGGCCGGGGCCCGCCGGCTTGCGGCCGGATGTCAAAATCGAAGATGTCCGTCGGCAGCCACAGCGTGGCGCAGGCGTTGGGCACGTCCACCACCCCGCTGATATGCCCCTGCACCGGCGCGCAGCCGAGAATGCTGTAGGCCTGGGCGCGCGAATAGCCGAACTTGCCCAGGTAGTCGATGGCGTTCAGGCAGGCCTGGCGATAAGCCACTTGCACATCCAGATAGTGTTGGCCGCCGCGCTCGTCCACCGACACGCCCTCGAAAATCAGGTAATCGCCGTGACGCGGCGCCAGCGGGCTGGGCTGGAACACCGGATTGCGGATGCCGTAGGCCGCCACCCCGCCCTTGATCAGATCCACCTTCAGATGCGCCCAACCCGCCATCTCGATGGCGCCGCAAAAGGTGATCTCCCCGTCGCCCTGGCTGAAGTGCAGATCGCCCACCGACAGGCCGGCGCCGTCGACATAGACCGGCAGAAACACGCGGGCGCCGCGCGACAAGTCCTTGATGTCGCAATTGCCGCCATGCTCGCGCGGCGGCACCGTGCGCGCCGCCTCCTCCGCCGCGCGCCGCGCCGTCTCGCCGCCCAAGCGCCCCATATGCGCGCTGGGCGCGAAAGGCAGATGCGCCACCGCGCGCGGATTCTCGCGCAGCAATTCGGCCTCGCGCCGGTTCCACTCCTCCAGCAACGGCCGGCTGGGCAGGCAGCCTATCAGGCCGGGATGGATCAGCCCGGCGAAACGGACGCCGGGAATATGGCGGCTGCGGGCGTAAAGCCCCTGGAAATCCCATATCGTCTTTTGCGCGTGCGGAAAATGCTCGCTGAGAAAACCGCCGCCGTTGCTGCGCGAGAAAATGCCGTTGAAACCCCATTGCCGCTCCGGCAAGGCGCCGATGTCCAGCAAATCCACCACCAGCAAGTCGCCGGGCTGCGCGCCGGCCACGCCCACCGGGCCGGACAGAAAATGCACGGCGCTCAGATCCAGGTCGCGGATGTCCTCGGCGCAATCGTCGTTGCGCACCTGGCCGCCGGTCCAGTCGTAGCACTCCAGCACGAAGTCGTCGCCGGGCAGCACCCAACAGGCCATGGGAATGTCAGGATGCCAGCGGTTGTGGATCTGCGGATTGTCGTAAGGGGATTGATCGAGATCGATCTTGATCAGGGTAGTCGTCATGGCGCTTGCTCCGGCACGGTCAGGACCACGCGGGCCCCGCTTGCGAAAGTCCGCAACCGGCCGCCGCCGGCTGTGGCCCGTCCCCGCGCCGGCGGCGCTGACGCCGCGGCGATCCGCGGCCTGCACCGCGTGTTTTTGCGTATCGCCGGCGCCGCCCGACAGGCCGCGCCGGCCATCTTGAACAAGCTCTTAAGAGCCTGTTCCAAGTCTCGCGGGCAAAAGCGAGACAAGGCGAAAACGAGCGAAGAAGCGGAATGCACTCGTGGCACATGAGCGTTTCGAAGCGGTACCCACCCTGAGACGTCTCGCCAAGCGCAGCAGATCGTAAACAGACTCTTAGCCAGCGGCCTTGTCGGACATCTGCTCCAAACAGCCCAAGGCCCGCGCCGCCAGCGGAACCAGCCCGCTTGCCACGCCGGCGCTCCGCCAATGCGTCAGCAGGCCTGCGCGCATCGCCGGCGTCCAGAAACGCCGCAGATGCTGGGCGACCTCGGCCGCCGCGTCCTCCCCCTGCGCGTCCTCGAAGAAGCGCGCGATCTCGTTGACCATCTTCACCAGCGGCTCCGGCCTCATTCCGTCTGGCTCCCCGTCCGCCGTCCGGCGGCCAGCAGTCTTTGCTGCTCGTCGCCGAAACCATGGAAACGGCGCTGCCACTCCGACGGCCGAGCGGTCTTCCTCACCTCCACCGCGGTGACCTTGTACTCTGGACAGTTGGTGGCCCAATCCGAGTTGTCGGTGGTCACCACATTGGCGCCGGACTCCGGGTGGTGGAAGGTGGTGTACACCACGCCCGGCGCCACCCGTTCGGTCACTTTGGCGCGCAAGGCGGTGTCGCCGGCGCGGCTGTGCACCGCCACCCAGTCGCCGTCGACGACGCCCCTCGCCTCGGCGTCGACCGGATGGATTTCCAGCCTGTCCTCGGCGTGCCAGAGCCGGTTTTCGGTGCGCCGGGTCTGCGCGCCGACATTGTACTGACTGAGAATCCGCCCGGTGGTCAGCAACAGCGGGAAGCGCTTGCCCGCCCGCTCCGAAGTCGCCACGTAGCGGGTGACGACGAAGCGCCCCAGGCCGCGGGAGAAACGGTCGACGTGCATCACCGGCGTGCCCTCGGGCGCCGCCTCGTTGCACGGCCATTGCAGGCTGCCCAGCCGGTCCAGCTTGGCGTAGCTGACCCCGGCGAAGCTGGGCGTCAGCCGCGCGATCTCGTCCATGATTTCCGACGGGTGCGTGTAAGCCATCGGATAGCCCAGCGCCGCCGCCAGCGCCGCGGTCACCTCCCAGTCCGCCATGCCGGCCAGCGGGCGCATCGCCCGGCGCACCCGCGAGATGCGCCGCTCGGCATTGGTGAAGGTGCCGTCCTTTTCCAGGAAGGAGCTGCCGGGCAGAAACACATGGGCGTATTTGGCGGTTTCGTTCAAAAACAGGTCCTGCACCACCACGCACTCCATCGCCGTCAGCGCGGCGGCCACGTGCTGGGTGTTGGGGTCGCTCTGCGCGATGTCCTCGCCCTGGCAATACAAGCCCTTGAAACCGCCGTCCAGCGCCGCGTCCAGCATATTGGGAATCCGCAGCCCCGGCTCCGGCTGCAAGTCCACGCCCCAGTCCGCCTCGAAGCGCGCGCGCACCGCGTCGTCGGACACATGGCGGTAGCCGGGCAGTTCATGCGGGAAAGAGCCCATGTCGCAGGAGCCCTGCACATTGTTCTGGCCGCGCAGCGGGTTGACGCCGACGCCGGCGCGGCCAAGATTGCCGGTGGCCATGGCCAGATTGGCGATGGCCATCACCGCGGTGCTGCCCTGGCTGTGTTCGGTGACGCCCAGGCCGTAGTAGATGGCGGCGTTGCCGCCGCTAGCGTACAACCGCGCCGCCTCGCGGATCAGCGCCGCCGGCACCCCGCTGGCCTCGGCGACGCGCTCCGGCGCATTGTCCGCTTCTGCCGCGAAGTCGCGCCAGAGCAGGAAGGCCTCGGTCTCGCAGCGCTGGGCGATGAAGTCTTGATCCAACAGGTTTTCGCTCACCAGCACATGGGCCAGCGCGTTGAGCACGGCCACATTGCTGCCGGGCCGCAAGGCCAGATGCAGCGCCGGCGCCGCGTGCGGCGAATCGGCCAGATCGATGCGGCGCGGGTCGATGACGATCAGCCGCGCGCCCTCGCGCAGCCGTCGCCGCAGCAGCGAGCCGAACACCGGGTGGGCGTCGCTGGGGTTGGCGCCTATCACCAGGATCACGTCGGCGCTCAGCACCGAATCGAAATCCTGGGTGCCGGCGGATTCGCCCAGAGTCTGCTTGAGGCCGTAGCCGGTGGGCGAGTGGCAGACGCGGGCGCAGGTGTCGATATTGTTGTTGCCGAAGGCGGCGCGCACCAGCTTCTGCACCAGATAGGTTTCCTCATTGGTGCAGCGGCTGGAGCTGATGCCGCCGACGGCGTCGCGGCCGTAGCGCGTCTGCAGGCGGCGGAACTCGCCGGCCACATGCTCCAGCGCCTGTTCCCAGCTCACCTCCCGCCAGGGCTCGTGGATGCCGGCGCGCAGCATGGGTTTGACGATGCGGTCCGGATGGGTGGCGTAGCCCCAGGCGAAGCGGCCCTTGACGCAGGAATGGCCGTGATTGGCGCGGCCGTCCCGGTCCGGCGTCATTCTCACCACGCGCTCGCCCTTGAGTTCGGCGCGGAAACCGCAGCCCACGCCGCAATAAGCGCAGGTGGTCTCCACGCTGCGCTCCGGCTGCCCCTGCGCGACCACGCTTTTCTCCACCAGCGTGGCGGTGGGACAGGCTTGCACGCAGGCGCCGCAGGACACGCATTCCGAGCCGAGGAAGTCCGCGCCGCCGGCGGCGCGGACGCGGGAATCGAAACCGCGGCCGACGATGCTCAGCGCGAAAGTCCCCTGGGTTTCCTCGCAGGCGCGCACGCAGCGGTTGCAGACAATGCACTTGGCCGGGTCGTAATCGAAATAAGGATTGGACTCATCCTTGGCATCGGCCAGATGATTGGCCCCGGCCAGACCGTAGCGCACTTCGCGCAGTCCCACCTGGCCGGCCACGGTCTGCAGTTCGCAATCGCCGTTGGCGGCGCAGCCCAGGCAATCCAGCGGGTGGTCGGACACATAGAGTTCCATCACGCCGCGCCGCAGCCTGGCCAAGGCCTCGCTCTGCGTGCGCACCGCCATGCCCGCGCTCACCGGCGTGGTGCAGGCGGCCGGATAGCCGCGCTGGCCGTCTATTTCCACCAGGCACATGCGACAGGAGCCGAACGGCTCCAGGCTGTCGGTGGCGCACAGCCTGGGCAGGCGCGCGCCCTGCAGCGCGGCGGCGCGCAGCACCGAGGTGCCGGCCGGCACGGTGATCTCGACGCCGTCTATGCTCAGGCTCACCGGCGCGCCCTCGCGCGCCGGCGTGCCCAGGTCCGCCGTCGGGACCGGCTTGGGGTCAAACTGGCAGCTCATGGCGCGTCCTCCTCGACGATGGCCGGGTCCAGGCCGAAATCCGCGGGGAAACCCCGCGCCGCGCTCAGCACCGGCAAGGGCGTCAAACCGCCCAGCGCGCACAGCGAACCGTGCCGCATGGTCTCGCACAAATCCCGCAACAGGGTCCAATGCCGGCGCCGCTCCGCGGCGTCGCCGGCCGCCAACAGCCGGTCCATCACCTCCACGCCGCGGGTGGAGCCGATGCGACAGGGCGTGCACTTGCCGCAAGACTCCTCGGCGCAAAACCGCATGGCGAAACGCGCCATGCGCGCCATGTCGACGCTGTCGTCGCACACCACCACGCCGCCGTGGCCGAGCATGGCGCCGACGGCGGCGAAAGCCTCGTAGTCCAGCGCGGTGTCGAACTGCGCCGGGCTCAGCCAGGCGCCCAGCGGCCCCCCCACCTGCGCCGCCTTGACCGGCCGGCCGCTGGCGCAGCCGCCGCCGTAGTCCTCGATCAACTCGCGCAGGCTCAGGCCGAAGCCGCGCTCCACCAGGCCACCGCGCCGCACATTGCCGGCCAGCTGAAACGCCATGGTGCCGCGCGAGCGGCCCACCCCGAAATCGCGGTAGTACGGCGCGCCGCGGGCCAGGATGGTGGGCACCGAGGCCAGGGTCAACACGTTGTGCACCAGGGTGGGACGGCCGAACAGGCCGCTGAGCGCGGGCAGCGGCGGCTTGGCCCGGACTTCGCCGCGCCGGCCCTCCAGCGATTCCAGCATGGCCGTTTCTTCGCCGCAGATATACGCGCCCGCGCCCAAGCGCAGCTCCAGTTCCAGCTCGCGGCCGCTGCCTTGCAGATCGGGCCCCAAATAGCCGCGCCGGCGGGCGATCTCCAACGCCCGCCGCAGCGTCTCCGCCGCAGCGGCGTATTCGGAACGGACATAGAGGTAGCCGCGGGTCGCCCCCACCGCCAGCGCCGCGATAGTCATGCCCTCGATCAACAAAAAGGGATCGCCCTCCATCAGCATGCGGTCGGCGAAGCTGCCGGAATCGCCCTCGTCGGCGTTGCACACCACGTATTTGCCGTCCGCCGCCGCCTCGCGCACGGTGCGCCATTTGATACCGGCGGGAAAGGCCGCGCCGCCGCGGCCGCGCAGGCCGGATTCCAGCACGCAGTCCAGCGTGCCCTCGCCGCCCAGTTCCAGCGCGTGGGCCAGACCGCGATAGCCGCCGTGGTCCAGATAATCGTCCAGCGACAAGGGACGGGTCAGCCCGGCGCGCGCGAACAACAGCCGCTGCTGGCCGGCCAGATAGGGCAGGCGCTCCAGCAAGCCCAGCGCCAGCGGATGCTGGCCGTCCGCCTCCAGCACGGCGCTCAGCACGCTGTCCGCCTGCGCCGCCGTCAAGGGCCCGAAGCCGACGCGGCCTTGCGGCGTGTCCATTTCCAGCAAGGGCTCCAGCCAGTACAGGCCGCGCGAACTATTGCGCCGGATGTCCACTTCCAGGCCGCGTCGCGCCGCCGCCTCGGCCAGCGCCCGCGCGGTCCGGTCCGCGCCCAGCGCCCGCGCCGCGGAATCACAGGGTAGATGGAAGGTCAGCATGCGCCGCCCTCCTCCAGACAGCCGGCCAGCAAGGCGTCCAACGCGGCGGCGTCGATCCGCGCGTGCAATTCACCGTCCAGCAGCAAGGCCGGCGCGCAGGCGCAAGCGCCCAGACAGTACACCGGCCGCAGTTCCAGGCCGCCATCGGCGCT
The DNA here is from genome assembly GCF_057418835.1 of Chromobacterium sp. HL1. NCBI lineage: Bacteria > Pseudomonadati > Pseudomonadota > Betaproteobacteria > Neisseriales > Chromobacteriaceae > Chromobacterium > Chromobacterium sp. HL1. Next base: position 1,696,613 of record NZ_CP162399.1, on the reverse strand, counting down.
GCGGCCGGCGTCGTCCAGGCCGGTGCGCGCCCGCAGCCTTTGCGCCAGCGCCTCCGAACCCATGCTCTGACAGGCCTCCGCCCGGCATAGCCGCAGCTCATGGCGCGCCGGCGGCTCGTCGCGGAAATCGTGGTAGAAGCTGAGCACGCCGCGCACTTCGGCGCGGCTCAGGCGGAAGGCGCGGGCGATGTCCGGCGTCGCGGCGTCCGGCACATAGCCCAACTCGTCCTGCACGGCGTGCAGCAAGGGCAGCAAACCGCCCGGCTGCGTTTGATGATCCGATACCAGCGCGGCGATGCGCGCCTGTTGTTCCGCGGTCAAGAACATGACTACTCCTCAATCGACTTACCCTGCGCGACTTGCCCTGCGTCAATCAGGAAATCTGCGCGCTCTTCCAAGCGTGCTTATTTAATCGGCTCAGCCAAGGTCATCAACCAGGCTAAGTTGTAGGTCTGCCGTGGGCTATTGCCGACCTCATCCCACACCGCAAGGGTGTAATATTTTTTGGAGCTGACCCAAATCAACTCTGATACTTTTTTACCTGAAGGCGATTTTTTAACCACGAATCGAGCAGGCACACCCTGAATTTTAATATTCATGAGTTCTTTAACCGCCATCACCCCTCCTCCATCCGCCACGAAATCCCATTCGTGCAAAATCAACAGAACGCCATCCGGACGCCTGAATATTCGATCAAAACTGCTCCATGGCCCGCGCAAGCTAGGCCCTTGCGGCACCACCCCCTCAAAACGATAAGTATTCAACTTACTAGCACCAATATCAGCAAGTTTGGATTTGGCATTGGCAGAGGCATCCTGCAGGGTTCTCAATCTATTTTGATAAGTTGTGGCGTATAGAACAGCTTCATCCGAAATCTTCTCATAATCCACTCCCCCACCACCCATAGATTTGTTTCTAACATCTCGCTTTAGATCCTCCTCTGAATTTTTCTTCAGTGCCGCTGGCAATTTATCAATGGAGATAACCGTTAGCTTTCCTGGTTCCAAACCCGAGACTGGACTGAATTCAGTCCGATCCTTCGCATCAAGCAAAGCAGAGCCAAGCCATAATAATACCGAGAGCCGCAGAATCGCCATGAAATGACTCAATATAGCCCCCTTCTACGCCAAGCCGCATTCTATTAACGCACCAGCGCACGCAAGCGTAACGCGGCCAACACACCAAGCAATGCCAGCAAGCATGCACTAGTCGCGATGAACACCGAGCTGTCCGGCGCGATGCCGAGAGTCCAAATACCGGCGGCGCCTGCGGCATAGAGCATGGAGGTGTTCCATGCCAAAGTCGGGGCCGGACTCTTGCCCGATAGTTGGATCACCGAGTCCTGCTGATTGCTATCGAAGGCGCCTGAGAATATAAACCAGGCCAGCACCGCAAAAATCGACAGCGTAAGCCATGGCGAACCCAGCGCAATGGGAATCGCCACCGAAGCGCCCAGCGCCCAGTAGGTTAACAACAAAACTGATGAAGCCCCCGTTTTAGCGCTCTTATCGGATAAATGCCCTGCAGCGATGGAGCCAAGCAAGGTGCCGGTTCCGCTGAGCACACCGACAACACCGACAAGCATTTCCGACAGCGCAAAATCTCGCATGAGCCTCACAGCCAAAAATGTATAAGCGCCCAAACTAGCCGCATGAAATAAAAAGGTAAGTAGATAACTCCATTGCAGCTCCTTTATCCGCCATGGCATCAGTAAGCTGCGCAACCAATGATCGGGAGACGGCAACGCCCCCCCTCCGGCGCCCCGGCTGGCAAGAGCCCCAATTTTTTTCCATATCGAGGGCAGGACCAGCAGCGCAGCGCCTCCTAACACCGCGACTACGATACGCCATGAGTAAAAAGCTGACGAGAATGCGCCAATAGGTACTCCAAACACCTGCCCCAATGCAAATGCAGCCATGCCATAGCCAATAGATCTGCCCCGCAAATGCGCGGCGGCGGTCTGGCTCATCCATATCCAGGCCGCAGGCCCAAAAAAGCTCACCCCCAATCCAGCCAGCCCTCGAAAAACCAACACCAACCCATAGTTCTGTGCTAGGGCTGATGCCATATTGCCAATGGCAAAAATAAAGATTCCCGTGACAACCATGGCACGTGGACCAAGCTTTTCATAGAGCAGGCCAATGAAAGGTCCTCCAATTGCCTGCACAAGCACGTAGGCTGTTATCAATTGCGCCGCCGCGGATAATGACGCCCCCAAATCGGAAGAAATATTTCCTAATAAAGGAGCAACCACATACATTTCAGCACCAACCAAGAATAGAACAGCATAAATTGGCCAGAATTGCGGCATCAGCTTAGGAGCAGCCTTCTCTTCAGCCGTTCGCATAAAGACTCGGCTCATAGAGGTGAAACCACGTATCAAAATTCAAGGCTAGTTCAGTAGCCACATTGGCAATAAAGCTCCCAGAGGCCGGCTCTTGCAAAACCTGCTCCAGTACGGGAAGATTAAACACCTCACCTAAGCGACAGTTCTTTTGCCTCAGTGCACGATCAAGCTGTTTACAGACTGCCATGGCATATTTACGATCATGGGTCGACGGGTAGGGTGCTTTGGACCTTGAGATGATCTCATGTGGAATCAGATCCACTGACATCGATTTCAACAATGCCTTCTCAACACCCTTATGATTTTTAAGATGCCAAGGAGTAGAAAACGCGAACTCCATCAACCGATGATCACAAAATGGCGCTCTGACTTTCAAACCTGCTGACATAGATAAACGATCCTTACGCTCAAGCAAAGTAGGCAGAAAACGTGTCAACGCTAGGTACGAAATAAACTGAAGCTGCTCCTCATTGTCCATCTGCGTGAATGAACGCACACCCAACTCGCTAAGCGCCTGTGCATAGTCAGCCTGCAAATATCCAGAAAGATCAAGAGAGTCTATTAGGTCCTGCCGAAACACTTTCAAAATACGCTGATGTAGTCTGCCATGGGCAGGAGTATCCGCAAGCCAAGGAAAAGTGCCAGATGCTATTGCTGCTGGCTCATGAAACCAACGGTAGCCCCCCATAGCTTCATCAGCAGCCTCACCTGTCAAAACAATTTTTGAGGTAGATTTAACCGAATGAAAAAGTGACAATAGACTTAAATCAAGGTCGCCAATACCATTGGGAAGGTCCCTTGATTGCAATGCCTCAAGTCTTAGACTTGGTTGAGAAAGCGTATCTCCATCCAACAACCAGCGGTGATGTTGAGTTCCAAGGTAGTGAGCAGCCGCTCGAGCGAAGGGAGTGTCTTCGCTCCCCTCCACCCACTGCCCACTCTCATCCTGAGCTTGAAAATCCACTTGGTACGTTTTAAGGGTTGATTTTCTAATAGCACGCTGGGCGAGCGCCGCTATAATAGTTGAATCCAATCCACCAGAAAGCAAACAGCCTACAGGAACATCTGCCATCACATGTACATTGACAATCTCAAGCAATAGCTCCCGCAACTCTTCCACCGCATTGCCATAGGTTGACACACGAAATCCTGGCAAAAATTGCCAGTATCGCCTCTCTGTTTTTTTTACCCGTCCCTCTACAATCTGAAAGGATTGAATTGTCCCTGGAGGTACTTCATGAATACCCTTATAAGGGGTAGCTCCTATTGTCTTATGCAATGGAAGAACAAGCTGAATCATACCAACCTTATCCACTACTGGCATCACATCAGGGTGAGCAAGAATAGCCTTAATTTCCGACCCAAATAAAATCTGCCTCGCTGTTTGATAATAGTACAACGGTTTAACACCAAGACGATCTCGTACCAAGTGTAAAGTTTTAGTCAGGGAGTCCCAAACGGCTAATGCAAAAAATCCATCCAACTCTGCCACAGCCATTTCACCTTGACACATCCAATGTCGCGACAAAAAACCTCTATTATCCACCATAAGCAGAGTGTTTATCTCCCCTATATCGCCACCAAAACTACAATGATTAAAAATCTCACCACAACAAACCATTGCTAAACGGTTCTCGCTTGCAGGCTGCCCCACGGGGGTACTACTTCCAATCTCACACGATGTAAATTTACACTCTCCCAAAGCTACTGGACCATCAAAAAAACCATCATTGGCATGATGCCCTCGCCTCTGTAGAGCCTTAGTCATGCCTGCTAATGTTTGGCGACGATGTGCAGGGATCGATATATCCAAAAAGCCGGCAATTCCGCCCATAGATTTGCTCCTATAGCCTTAGATTACGAACTGTGGGGTATATCGCCGCAACCAAGCATCAATGCCAATGAGATAACCCAAGCCATTGGTCATGCTTGGGGCGGCTCTCGGCCCAGGAATAGCAGCGGCAGATGCAAGCAAGGACCTAAGCTTTTTTGCGTCGATCAACTCCCATATTTGAGCACTGCCATCACTCAACAAGTTTTCGACACGTTGACGTAGCTGTCTCGTGTAATGCGGGTCAACCTGCGCAGGGAACGCACTTTTTTTACGATTTAGTAAGTGTGTGGGAAGAAGCCCTTTCGCTGCATCTCGCAAGAGCATTTTTTCGATATTTGCTTGATATTTTTTCCTCGGGGCAGTGCCATGAAGCATTTCAATCAACTGGTGATCACAGAAAGGAATTCTGACATTTACTCCCGCCGCCATGCTCATTCGATCACTCCTATCAAGAAGCGCAGAAACCCACCGGACAAGCATGAGATGCTCTACACGACGTGCGGCAGCCTCAAACACTCCCTCTCCTGGCATAGCCACAACGCCCTTGAGCGTGTCGCTGTACTGATCCGAGATATACTCCTGAACTCGCTGCTGAGTTATAAGATCAGAGCGAAGGAGTGAAGAGAAAAGCACCTTACCTTCAAGCCAGGGAAAGGTATGTGTTGGGCGCTGACTGGCATTTTGTAAAAAAGGATATCCCCCAAAAATCTCATCCGCGCACTCCCCGGAAAGTACAACCGCAGAAAAGGGTTTAATTCCTTTAAAGAGAAGGTACAATGACACATCCATTTCCCCCCACCCCGGAAAATCACGAGCGACCAATGCAACATGCTCGTTCTCCAGTTGTGCTTCTGGATCAACAACAACAGTTGCATGCTGAGCACCTATGTATTCAGCTACTTCTCTGGCAAATGGCTCATCACGTGAAGTATGCCACTCTGTTGATCTAAAATGCTCTATAGAATCTTTAAAATCCATAGAATAAGTTCTTAGTGACGGCCACCCCATGCTTAAACCACGCTGTGCGGCCAAGGCAGCAAGAACACTTGAGTCTAGCCCTCCTGACAAAAGCGACCCAACCCTTCCTCCCTTTACCAATTGATGATCGACAACACTTTCCAATCGACTACGGATTTGAAGGCAAGAACTATCATAGTCCACATCATCCTCACACGGTCCAAGCCTCCAATAGCAGAGCTCCTCCATACCATGGCATGACATGGAAACAATATGGCCAGCCTTCACCTGATACAGACCTTGATAAATTCCATGCCCTGGCGTTGGGGCAGAGGCTAAAGCAAAGAGCTCTATAAGACCTGTCTCATCAATGCTTGGATTAAAAATAGGGTTAACAAGAATACCTTTAGGTTCAGAGGAAAACAAAACCCCTTTCATATAGGGAAAATAATAGAGTGGCTTAGCCCCCAATCTATCACGCACCAATATAAGACGTCGCACCCGGAAATCCCATATCGCATAAGCATATACACCACTTAGACGAGAGACACTTCCCACCCCCCATTGCTGATAAGCTTTTAGCAGAACTTCTGCATCCGAACTACCATCAAAAAAATACCCCAGCTCAATTAACTCCCTTCGAACATCAGAGGCATTATAAATTTCACTATCGCATGAAACAACACAGCATTCATTACCTTCATCTTGCAAAACCATAGGTTGTTTTTCACATTCATCTTGTAGCACTGACAATCTTCGGTGCACCAAGGCAATATTTTCACCTCTATAAACCCCCCCTCCATCTGGCCCTCTAACAGTCATGGATTGCTCCATTTTTTCTATTACAGAGGTATACCTTAACTGTCTCAGGTCCTCTCCCCAATCAACCCAACCACCAATTCCACACACGACATCCTCCGCACAAAAATTTATTTCATCACGTCGCCACTCACAGTCAGACACGACAACCAAACCACCATTAACTTAACCCAAATTAAACACTAAGCATTCTCACACTCCAGCGACAACCATTCACACCATCCTTAGCCATTAATTGAAAATTTGGTTTAAATCCTTTTACCTCTATATTAGCCGAGGTAGCAGCAGTACAGTATTCGCAGGGGGACTTCAATGTAATAACCACCCCACGTAAGCGGGCGCTCTCTCGATAATCCCATATACCGCAGCGACGCACGATTAGCTCGGCCTCATCAACACTTGGCTCCAACAACTCTATGCTTGAGCCATATAATTCAAGCTGCTGTCGAAAACGTTCTAATGGGCCAAGCACCCCAGGTGCACGTGGACGCTCTACTAAACCATGAACTACTGCATTTGCCTTTGCCCATTGCTCAAGCGCCTCATAACCAAATTGATTAATAACAAATTTCTCCATGAGTGCTTGCGCGTAAAAAAAAGCCCCTTTCCACAAATCGGCCTTCGGCATCACAGGAACATTCATAAATATTTCCTTTTTAACCTGTAGCCACACATAAAAAAATTTACCCCCCTTCTGCTCAACAATAAATTTATTTAAGCCCGCTTCGGCCTCAAACAGTCTTTGACTCCACAACTGAGCTTGTTGACTTTCATTAAGGGGTATTGGCGCCTTATATTCATTCACAATAGTCTCCCTTCTATTTGCAACATTCCATTCCGACATTAAAGTCATGGACAATAAATTTGCTTTAGCGCAACTGCCCATGCGGATCGATGACGAATTTCTTCGGCGCGCCGCCGTCGAACTCGGCGTAGCCTCTGGGCGCATTGTCCAGGCTGATGATCTCCACGCCCACCACTTCGGCGATGGGAATGCGGTCCCACAGAATCGCCTGCATCAGCGCGCGGTTGTATTTCATCACCGGAGTCTGGCCGGTGAAGAAGCTGTGCGACTTGGCCCAGCCCAGGCCAAAGCGCACCGACAGGCTGCCCTGCTTGGCCGCCGCGTCCACCGCGCCAGGGTCGTCAGTCACGTAGAGCCCGGGAATGCCGATGCGCCCGGCCTCGCGCGTCACTTCCATCAAGGCGTTGAGCACGGTGGCCGGCGCCTCCTGCCGCGAGGCGGCGTGGCCGTGGCCGCGCGCCTCGAAACCGACGGCGTCGATCGCGCAATCCACCTCCGGCACGCCCAGGATGGCGGCGATCTGCTCGCCCAGCGTCGCGTCCAGCGACAGATCCGCGGTTTCAAAGCCGACGGCGCGGGCATGGGCCAGCCGCGCCGGATTGACGTCGCCGACGATGACCACCGCCGCGCCCAGCAGGCGCGCGGAAGCCGCCGCCGCCAAACCCACCGGACCCGCGCCGGCCACGTAGACCGTGCTGCCCGGCCCCACGCCGGCCGACACCGCGCCGTGATAGCCGGTGGGCAGGATGTCGGACAAGCAGGTCAGGTCTCGGATCTTGGCCAGCGCCTGATCCCGGTCTGGAAATTTCAGCAGGTTGAAGTCGGCGTAGGGCACCATCACGTATTCCGCCTGGCCGCCCACCCAGCCGCCCATGTCGACGTAGCCGTAAGCGCCGCCGGCCCGCGCCGGGTTCACCGACAGGCACACGCCGGTATCCTGCTCCTTGCAGCAGCGGCAGCGTCCGCACGCCACATTGAACGGCACCGACACCAGATCGCCGATGCGCAGCGTTTCCACATCGCCGCCCGTCTCTATCACCTCGCCGGTGATTTCATGTCCCAGCACCAGACCGGCCGGCGCCGTGGTGCGGCCGCGCACCATATGCTGGTCCGAGCCGCAGATATTGGTGCTCAGCACCTTGAGAATGACGCCGTGGCCGAGCTTGCGCCCGGCCGGGGACGCCAGTTCCGGAAAGGGTATGGAGCGCACTTCCACCTGGCCCGGCGCCAGGTACACCACTCCGCGATTGCCTGTCATCATCGTCTCCTCGCTGCCGCGCCGGCGGATACCGGCGACATCTGCTCCCGATGCTAGGAAAGAAAGCGACGCCGGCCTTGAGTCAAAGCGACCCCTTTGCGATCAAACGCGCCACGATCGTAAACAGGTTCTCAGCGCGCCAGCGCCTGGCCGACGACGCTCAGCCCAGGCCGGCCGTCGAAGGTGTCCACTCCCGCCAGCCAGCTCGTCAGCACCGCCGGGTTCTTTTTCAAATACTCCCGCGCCGCCACCTCCGGCCTGATCTTGTCCATGATCGGCCCCATCACCCGGTTTTCCATATCGGTGCTGAAGCGCAGATTGCGCAGCAAGCGGCCGACATTGGCGCAACGCGCTTCGTAATCCGGCGGCAGCGCGGTGAAGACCCTGGCCGCGCCGAAGTTGGGGCCGAACACCGCGTCGCCGCCGGACAGATAGCGCAGCTTGTGCCTGACGTTCATCGGGTGCGGCTCCCAGGCCAGGAACACCATCCATTTCTTCCTCCGCTCGGCGCGTTCCAGTTCGGCCAGCATGCCGGCCTCGCTGGACTCCACCAGCTTGAAGCCGCCCAAGCCGTACTGTTGCTTGCGGATCATGTCGTCGATCAGGCGGTTGCCGTCGTTGCCGGCTTCAATGCCGTAGATCTTGCCGTCCAGCTGCGCCTTGAAACGGGCAATGTCCTTGAAATCCCGCAGGCCGGCGGCGGCCACGTAGTCCGGCACCGCCAGCGTGTACTTGGCCCCGCTCAGATTGGGCTCGGTCAGCACCTTGATCTGGCCCGCTTTCAGATAGGGTTCGATCAGCGGCGTCATCGACGGGCTCCAATACCCGAGGAACACGTCGATCTGCCGGCTCTTCAGCCCGGAGAAAGCGATAGGCACCGAGGCCATGGTCACGCTGGGGCGGTAGCCCAGCGCCTCCAACACCACGCTGGCCATGCCGGTGGTGGCCGCGATGTCGGTCCAGCCGACATCGGCGAAACGCACATTGCGGCAGGCGGCCGGCTCCCGTGCCGCCGCGCTGCCGGCGATGGCCAGCAGCAGCGCCGCGGACATTGCTTTGAATCGATTCATCCCTTCCTCCCGGGCAGCGATGATGGCGAAAGTCCGCCCGGCGGCCGCTGCCGCGCCGCCCATTAGGTTTCCAGCACCCGTTCAAGGTCTCGCGAGCCGGAACGAGACAAGGCGCGGCCGGCCTTGAACAGGCGTTCAGGCGATGGCCCCGGCCGCCACCAGGTATTGCTGCCGCTCGCGGCTGGGCGGGTAGCCGAACAGCCCGCGGTAGGACTTGGAAAAATGCGAGGAGGACAGGAAGCCGCAGGCCACGGTGACTTCCATCACGCTCATATTGGTTTGCAGCAGCAGCTCGCGCGCCCGGCGCAGGCGGAGGTCCAGATAGTATTGCGCCGGCGTGGTGCTCAGATAACGCTTGAACAAGCGCTCCAGATGGCGCAGCGACACGCCCAGCTCCGCCGCCAGATGTTCCAGCGAGCGCGGGTTCTCGATATTGCTCTCCATCGACAAGGCGGCGTCCAGCAAGGCCTCGTGCCCGGTGCCGATGCGCGCCAGCAGCGGGATGTGCTGGCGGTCGCCGTCGTCGCGCAGCCGGTCCACGATGAATTGCACCGAGACGTCGGCCGCCAGGCTCTTGCCGCCCTTGTGGCGGATCAGATGGCACATGAAATCCAGCGGCGCGGTGCCGCCGCTACAGGTGAAGCGGTCCCGGTCCAGCACAAACAGGTCCGAGGTGAAGCGGGTGCGGGGGAATTCCTCGCTGATGGACAGCAGGTTTTCCCAATGGATGGCGCAACGGTAGCCGTTCAGCACCCCGGCCCGGGCCAGCGCGAAGGTGCCGGTGCAGATCGATCCCAGCGGCACGCCCTGGGCGGCGAAGCGGCGGATCAGCGCCTGCACCTTGTCGGTGGCCGCCTCGCGCACCTGGCAGCCGCCGCAGACGATGAGCATGTCGTACTGCTGCGGCGGGCCCGGCGCGGAGATCGGCGACAGGCTCAGGCCGTTGCTGGCGCTGACCGGCTCGCCGTCCGCCGACAGCAGGCTCCAGCGGTACAGCTTCTTGCGCGACAGGTAGTTGGCCATGCGCAACGGCTCCACCGCGTTGGAGAACGCGATCATTGAAAACCGGTCCAGCAGCAAAAAGGCGATATGCGACAACGAGGCGATCTGTTGCGGTCCCATCACGACCTCCAATGTGTGCGTTGCAAGAATTGTTGTTCTGCTCCGAAGCGGTTCGCAGCCGGCCTTGAAAACCGTTGCGCAGGTATTGTTTCGTCCCTGGTTTCCTCCTGTTTCATCCTCAGCCATCGGCCGCGGCGCCCGCTTCCGGCGCGCGTCCAAAGCTTTCGGTGATCCGGTCCAGGATGATGGCCAGCAGCACCACCGCCAGCCCGCTCTCGAAACCGAGGCCGACGTCCAGCCGCTGTATGCTGGCCAGGACATCGTTGCCCAGACCGCCGGCCCCCACCATGGAGGCGATGATCACCATGGACAGCGCCATCATGATGGTCTGATTGACCCCGGCCATGATGGACGGCAGCGCGATGGGCAGCTGCACCTTGAACAGCAATTGCCAAGAGGTGCAGCCGAAGGCGTTGCCCGCCTCCACCAGCTCCCGGTTCACCTGGCGGATGCCCAGATTGGTCAAGCGCACCGCCGGCGGCACCGCGAACACCACCGTGGCCAGGATGCCCGGCACCCGCCCCAGTCCGAAGAACATTGCCGCGGGAATCAGATAAACGAAAGCCGGCATGGTCTGCATGAAGTCCAGCGCCGGCCGGACCAGGGCGTTGACCCAGCGCCAGCGCGCGCAGCAGATGCCCAGCGGCACGCCCAGCATCAGACTGACGCAGGTGGCGGACAGGGTCAGCGCCAGCGTGGCGACGGTCTGGCTCCAGAAGCCGGTGGCCCAGATCAGGCCCAGCGCCGCGCAGACGAAGACGGCGAACTTCCAGCCCAGCCGCCACAGGCCGACGCCGGCGAACACGCCGGCCAGCGCCCATGGCGGCACGCCCTGCAGCAAGGTCTCCACCTGGGTGGCGAACCAGTCGATGCCGCCGCCGACGGCGTCGAAGGCGCCGGCGTTGTTTTCCAGCAGAAAATGGATGATCTGGTTGACCCAGCTGCCTATCGGCAGCGGGGACTGGGGACTGGTGTCGGCCATGCGGCGTGCTCCTCGTCTCGCCGGACGCGCTCAGGACGGCGAGAGCCACACGCCCCCGCGCCGGCGACGCCCGTTGGGGTTCAGTGGTGGGCGGCCGCGCTAGGGCGGTGCTGGGACAGCTTGTTGAGCACGCTGCTGGGGGTGATCACGCCCAGGCAGCGGCCGTCGTCGTCGCGCACCTGCAGCGGTTCGGCCTGCCCCTGGAGCCGCAACAGCACATCGGACAGGCTACAGGACGGCTCCACGTGCGGAGCGGCCGTCGCGCGCGGCGGCGGCGCGGCTTCGATCAGATCCTTGGCCTGCAGATAGCGCGAGGTGTCCACGCTCTTGAAGAAGTTGCGCACATAGTCGTCAGCCGGGCATTCGATGATTTCGCGCGGGCTGCCCACCTGCACCAGCCGGCCGCCCTCCATGATGGCGATGCGGCTGCCGATGCGCAGCGCCTCTTCCAGATCATGGGAGACGAAGACGATGGTGCGGCGCTGCTCGCGCTGCAATTGCAGCAGCAAGTCCTGCAGCTCGGCGCGCTTGAGCGGGTCCAGCGCCGAGAAGGCCTCGTCCATCAGCATCAGCGAGGGATTGACCGCCAGCGCGCGCACCAGGCCCACCCGCTGCTGCATGCCGCCGGAGAGCTGATGCGGGTACTTGCCGGCGAAGGCGGCCAGCCCCACTTGCTCCAGCACTTCCCGCGCCCGCGCCTCGCGGGCCTTGCGCCCGAGGCCGGCCACTTCCAGGCCGAAGGCGGCGTTGTCCAGCACCGTGCGGTGCGGCATCAGCGCGAAGCTCTGGAACACCATGCTCATGTCGCGGCGGCGCAAGGCCACCAATTGCCTGGGCGACAGCCGGGTCAGGTCCTGGCCGTCCAGCAGGATCTGGCCGGCGCTGGGCTCCAGCAAGCGGTTGATCAGGCGGATCAGCGTGGATTTGCCGGAGCCGGACAGGCCCATCAGCACAAAGATTTCGCCGGCGCGCACCGAGAACGACACGTCGTTGACGCCCACCACCGCCCCGGTGCGCCGAAACACTTCGTCCTTGCTCTCGCCGGCCCGCAGCAAGGACATCACTTCCGCCGGCTTGCCGCCGAACACCTTGTGGAGGTTTCTGACCTCGACCTTGATCGTTTGCATCCCGGCTCCCTTCGGCGCGGCCGCTGACAATTCGAAGAATGTTTAATGTAAATCAAGGTTCAAGATAGGAAGGAAGGGCTGGGCCAAGTAAGGGTATTCCGACAACAAGCCGTCCAAATCCGACATCCGCGCGCAAAACCGGCCGGCATAGGCCTGGCCGCCAAATCCAGCGCCGGCTTTCGTCTCCGGCCCGGCCGGCCTGTGTCGTAAAAAAACCGCAATCCGCCGCCGGCGGCAAAAACAAAAACGCCGGCCGCGGCCGGGCAGGCGTGAAGGACGGGGAGGCGACGGACGCGCGCGCGGAAGCGGTCAAAGACGGCGGCGCTTCGTGAAGCGTTGTACGGTGAGTACTCGCTCAAAACGCGCAATGCCGCTTGTACATGCCGCTTTTTCGCTCGTTTTCGCCTTGTTTCAGCCTGGCTCGCGAGACTTTGGACAGGCGCTCAGCGATCTACCACCAGATCGCTCAAGGGCAGGCTGCAGCAAGGCAGGAAATAACCCTGCTCCACTTCGCGCGGCCGGATGCCGCCCTGGTGCCGCATGTCCACCCGGCCTTCCAGCAGACGGCTCTTGCAGCTGCCGCACACGCCGCGGGTGCAGGAGGCCGGCAGGCGCATGCCCTTGGCCAGCGCCGCCGCCAGCACCGTCTGCCCCGGCGCCACCGATAAATCGTCCCCCGTTTTGGCGAAGCGCACATTGAAGCCGCGGCCCTCGACGCCGGGCTGCGGCGTCCGCACCGCCTCGTCCGGCGGCGCCGCGCTGAGTTCGGCGAAATTGAAGCTTTCCTCGTGATAGCGGCTCATGTCGAAACCGCACTGGCGCAGCAGCTCGCGCACCGCGGCCATATAGGGCGCGGGACCGCAGCAGAACACCTGGCGCGCGTGCAGATCCGGCGCCATGCGCTCGATCAGCGTCCGGTCCAGCCGGCCGATCAGGCCGGCCCAATCCGGCTCTCCCGCCCGGTTTTCGCAAATCACCGCCTGGCTGAAAGTGGGGTGGATGCTGGCCAGCAGGCTCAATTCCTTGCGAAACACGATGTCGCGCGGCGAGCGCGCGCTGTGCACGAACAGGATGTCGGCGCCGGAGGCCAGATCGGTCAGCGCCCGGGTCATCGACATCAGCGGGGTGATGCCGCTGCCGGCGGACAGAAACAGATAGGGCGAAGCGGCGTGGCGCGCATAGCTGAACTCGCCGGCCGGCCCCAAGACCCGCAGCGCCATTTCCGGGCGCAGATGCTCGTGCAGCCAAGAGGAAACGACGCCGCCGGGAATGCGCTTGACGGTGATGGACACCCGGTCCGGCCGGGTGGGCGTGGACGACAGCGTGTAACAGCGGTTGACCGCGGCGCCGTCGATGTCCAGTTCCAGCGTGATGAACTGGCCGGGCAGATAAGGGAAGCGGCGCGGCGGCTCGGCGCGGAACACGAAGGTTTTGACATCGTGGGTTTCCTCCCGCGCCTGAACGCAGACGAGCAGGCTGTCCTCGCCGGCCCGCCACAGCGGCAGCTCGGCGGCTGGCGGGAGATCATCCAATGGGCTGGCCGGCGGCGCGCTATTCATGGTCGCGCCGTTCCCGCTCCAGGCCATCGCCCAGCCGCTGCGCGTACCAGTGGGTGAATTTCTCCACCAAGGCCTCGGTGTAGGGCGAATAAGGACCGGGCCGATAGGCGGAGCCGTTGATGCCGCGCTGCGACTCCTCCACCAGCCGGCGGTCCTGCTGATTGGTGGCTTTCCATACCCGGGTGAGGTTGTCCACCTCGTAGTCCACGCCCTCCTCCGCGTCCTTGCGCACCAGCCAGGTGGTGCGCACCAGCGTGCTTTCCGCCGACAGCGGCAAGGCGGTGAAGGTGACGATGTGGTCGGCCATGAAATGGTGCCAGGAGTTGGGCTGGGTCCAGAACGACAGGCCACCGGACGCCGGGTCGCGCAGATCGCCCAGCAGCTTGCGACAGGCCGCGCCGGTGTCCACGGTCTGGGACTGGCCCTTGCGGTCCAGCGGCATGCGCATCGCGCGGAAGCCGGACACCTCGGACAGGCGCTCGATCTCGGCCGAGGGCAAACCGCCGGCCTCCCAGCGCGCGTGGTGCTCGGCGACGACGCGCTGGTAATCGGCCAGCCCGGAGGCCTGCTCGGCCCGGGGCGCGAAGCCGTAGCTGTAGGCGTACAGCGAGACGGTCAGCTCCGGATGGTTGGCGGTGCAGTGATAGCACTCGCGGTTGTTCTCCATGGTCAGCTTCCAGTTGCCCGCCTCGACGATGTCCACCTGGGCCGCCACCTTGCAATCGTCGATGCGGTGCGGCGCGATATAGGGCGCCATCCGCGCCATCATCTCGTCGATGTCCTCCGGCGGCCGCTCGGCCAGGCAGATGAACAGCAGCCCTTCCAGATTTTTCAGCGCCACCGGCTTGAGGCTGTGATGCGAGGGATCGAAGCCGTCCGCCATGTGGTCGGCGAAGATCAGCCGGCCGGACAGATCGTAAGTCCATTGATGGTAGGGGCAGACCAGATTGCCCACCGAGCCCTGACGCTCGGCGCACAGCCGCGAGCCGCGGTGGCGGCAGACATTGTGAAAGGCGCGTATGGCCATGTCGTCGTCGCGCAGGATCAGGATGGGATCGCGCCCCAGCTCCACGGTCAGGTAGTCGCCCGGTTCGGGTATTTCCGCGCTGACGCCGACATAGATCCAGTGGCGGCGGAAGATGTATTCGAGATCGGCCTCGAACACCTGCGGCGAGCGGTAGAACGGCGCTTCCAGACTGTGGCCGGGACGGCGGCGGGCCAGCAGTTCGCGCAGCGGGGCCGTCGTCGCTGCCGGGAAGGGAATGACGCTGTGGGACATGTCTCGCTCCTTTGATGGCGGGCGGCTCAAAAATCGACGAGCCGATGTTGACGCAGGTAATCCAGCACCGCTTGCGCTTTCTCGACGGAATCCCCCTGTTTTACGACGCGCCCCCCGGCGGCCGCGTCGTCGCCGGCAATCGCCCCCAGCAGGCGCTCCAGGCCGCTGCCGCGCTGCGCCGCCAGCGCCCGCGCGCGCCGCGCCGGCTCCAGCCTGGGCGCGGGCACGGGCTCCCCCGCCGCCGCGCGGCGCGTCACCACGCCTCGTTGCAAGCCGGCCCAGGACCAGCGCGGCTCCGCGCCGTCCGGCTTGACGCTGGCCAGCAGCGGCGCCTGGGCCGCCAGCCGTCGCCGCCGCCCCCTGGCCAGGCCTTGCAGCGCCCGCCATTCTCCGTCCTCCTCCGTCAAGGACAGCACGCCGGGCAAGAGCGGACGGTCCAGGCCTTCGGCCAATAGATAGGGCAGCAGCGCCGACGCCTCGCCGCCGCCGGAGCGTTCGCCGCACAGAATCAGTTCGAAATCGCCCAGCGCGGCGATCAGCGCCGGCGTCGGGTCGCTGTCCGCCGGCGGCTGCAACACGGCGATGGCCGCCGCGCCCTGGGCCAGGTAGTCGGCCAGCGCCTCCTTGTCCGCGTCCCCGGCGTGCAAGACGACGAAGGCGCGGCCCAGCCGGCGCGCCAGCGCCAGCGCCGCCAGATCGCCCGGGCCGGCGCAGGGCCGCCCGCTGACCGGATGCGGCGCCGGGGCCACCAGCACCGCCGTTTTCGCCGCCGTTCCGGCGGAAAGCGCCGTCTCGCTCATGGTTCGACCTCCTTGTTCTCAAGCTCCAGCAAGGCCTGCAAGGCCTGAATGAAGGACTGGCAGTCGTCGATCACGCTCAGGTCCGCGCGCTTGACCATGGGCGCGGCCGCGTCCAGATTGACCGCGATCACATGGCGGCAGGCCTTGATGCCTTGCAGGTGCTGCACCGCGCCGGAAATGCCCAGCGCCAGATAGGCGCTGGCCTGCACGCTGCGGCCGGTGGCGCCCACTTGCTGGTCGCGGCGGAAACGCCCGTCGTCCACCGCCACCCGCGAGGCGCCCACCGCCGCGCCCATGGATTCCGCCAGCCGCAGGAAGGCCGGCACGTCGCTGACCCCGTTGCCGGCGGCCAGGATCAGGTCCGCCTCTTCCAGCGCCAGTTGCGAGGCCGGGCTGGCGACGCCGCCCAGGTCCCGCACCCGCTCCGCCGCCGCCTCCGGCGCGCAAGCCTGCCGCAGCCCGCGCCCGACGAAGGGCAGGCGGACGTCGGCCACGCCGCGCGCGAGCAAGAGCGCCTGGGCGCGCGGGTGCACGCTGAAGCCCGCGCCCGGCCGGCGGCGGCGCACGCCGTCAGCGGCGATTTCCACCACGTCGGTCAGCACCGACAGGCGCTCGCGGCAGGCGAAGCGCCGGCCCAGGTCGGCGTCCTCGCCGCGGTCGGCGAACAGCACATGGCGCGGCTGCTCCCGCCGCCACAGCCGCCGCAACAAGGCCAGCTTGGCTTCCGGCGCAAAGCCCGGATCGGCCGGCGTCAAGACGCGGTCCAAGGCCAGTTCCGCCAGTTCGGCGTCGGCGCAGCCTTCCATGCCGTACAAGACCGCCAGCACCTCCTCGCGCGGGCCGGCCAGCAGGGCGGCGGCGGCGATGGCCTCGCGCGCCGCCTCGTCCAGCTGACCGCGCTCGGCGTGCGCCACCACCAACAGCCGTCCATCGAACGGCCCGGCGCTGCGCAGCGGCTTGAGCTTGGCCGCGCTCGCCGGCGACGCGTCGCGCAGGCCGCCGTCCTCGCCCAGCACGATGCGCTTGAGCCCGCCCGGCGAACGCACCCAGGGCCGGCGCGGGTCCACCCGCGGCGCGGTCTGCATCATCTTCATGCCTCCTCCTTCGCCAGCCGGCCTTGCGCCGCCGCGCGCCGCGCATCGCCCCGCTCTTGGCCGGCCTCCGGGCCGGTCTCCAGACGCTCCGCCACCAGTTCCGCCAATTCCACCACCTCCGCCCGCGCGCCGCTGACGCCTTCCAGCATCGCGGTGCAGTTGGGGCAAGCCACCGCGACGCGGCCGGCGCCGGCGGCGCGGACGTCGTCCATGCGCATGTCCGGAATCCGGCGCGGCCCGGGCACGTCGGTGAAGGCCGCCCCGCCGCCCCAGCCGCAGCAGCGAGCGTCGCGGCCGGAGCGGCTCATCTCCACCACCTGGATGCCGATGCCGGCCAGCACGCGGCGCGGCGCGCCGTAGCCCTCGTTGTAGCGGCCCAGATAACAGGGGTCGTGATAGCTCAGCGGCTCGGCCGAGTCGCGGGAGCGCACGCGGATCGCCCGCGTCTCCAGCAGTTGGTCCAGCAGCCGGCTGTGATGCCAGACTTCGTAATGTCCGCCCAGCGCCGGGTACTCATTGGCCAGGCAATGAAAAACATGCGGGTCCGGCGTGACGATGCGGGTGAAGCGATAACGGCCCAGCGTGGCGATATTGGCCAGCGCCAGCCGCTGAAAACCCGCCTCGTCGCCCAGGCGGCGCGCTAGGTCGCCGCAGTCGCGCTCGGCTTCGCCCAGCGCCGCCACGCGCAGGCCGGCGGCCTTGAGCACGGCCAGCAGGGCGCGCAAGGCGCGCTGATAGCGCATGTCGAAAGCGCCCTCGCCCGCCAGCAACAGCCAATCGACGGACTCGCCCTCCCGCAGCAGCGGCAGGTCCAGGTCCGCCGCCCAGTGGTAGCGCGCGCGCAGCGGATGGCCGCCGACGGTGTCGGTATGGCGCAGATTGGCCAGCGCCGCCGCGCCCTTGCCCGGCAGTTCGCCCCGCGTCAGGGTCTGATGCCGGCGCAGATCGATCACCGCGTCGACGTGCTCGATCAGCATCGGGCAGTTTTCCACGCAGGCGCGGCAGGTGGTGCAGGACCACAAGGTGTCCGCCGCCAACGCGCCGCCGACGATGTCCCGGTCCGCGCTCGCGGCCGCGGCCGCCGGCCGGCCCGGATGCGGGCTGCCGGCGTAGGCCGGACCGCCGCCGCCCATGGACGCCACCAGGTCCTGGATCAGACGCTTGGGATTGAGCGGCTGGCCGGCGGCGAAGGCCGGACAGGCGGCTTCGCATTTGCCGCATTGCACGCAGGCGTCGAAGGACAGCAGCCGGTTCCAGGCGAAATCGGCCGCCCGCGCCGCGCCCAGCTCGCCGGCGGCCAGGTTCAAGGGCTTCAGATCGGCGGACTTGCCGGCGAAGCGCTCGGCGCGCGGATGGAAGGCCAGGTGCAGCAAGCCGGCCACCGCGTGCTTCATCGGCCGGCCCAGGCCTATGCCCAGGGCCAGCTCCGCTCCGCCCAAGGCCAGCAGCGACAACGCGACGGCGGCCAGCCCTTGCCCGGCGGCGCTCAGCCAGACCTCGCCGCCGGCCAGGGCCGCCGCCAGCAGCGCGCCCAGCGCAAAACAGGCCAGCCGCGCCGGCAGCCGCTGCCATTCTCCCAACGACAGCCGGGCCGGCGGCGCGCGGCGACGCGCGCGCATCAAGGCCGCGCCGACCAGCATCAGAACGGCCGACGCCGCCAGCAGCAGGTCCAGCCAGCGCTGATGCAACAGCAGGCCGTAATTGAGCGCGATCAGCAGCAGCGCCGCCGTCCCGCCGCCGGCCGCCGCCACATGGGCGCGCGCCGCGGCCGGATCGCGGGCCACCACGCGGTGCAGGTCCACGAAGTAACGCTTGGGCGCGGCCAGCAGGCCGCGCCAGGACGCAGGCGCGGCGCGCCCCCGCCGCCACAGCCGCGCGCGCCGGAGCAGCCCGGCGCTCAGCAGCAGCGCGCCCAACCAGAACAGGCCGCTGAGGAGATAGGGAAAACTCATGTCAGAAATCCTTGGCCAGCCGCAGCGCGTCGTAGAGCGCGCCGTGGATGTTGTGCATGGAAACGCAGTCGCCGACGCGGAACAGCAGGAATTCCCCGGCCGCCAGCGGCCAGTCCAGACAGGGCTGCGGCTCGGCGGCGAACAGCGCCCGCACATCGGTCTGGCCGCGGTTGCGCGACAAGGGCTTCAGCTGCCCGTACAGGGCGTCGTCCGGCAGCACGCCGTTGTCTATCACCACCTGGTCCACCGCCCGCTCTTCCAGCGCTTCGGTGTATTCGTTGCGCAGCACGGCGATTTTCTTGTCGCCTTCGGCGTAAACCGCCTCCAGCCAGACATTGGGGGTGGGGATGATGCCTTGGGCGTACAGGCGGCGGTAGAAGATGGGAAAGGTGGTGCCGCCGGTGTCGTCGCCCACCTTCACGTCCGGCGTGACGATTTCCACCGTGCTGCCGCGGCTGGCCAGATAGTCGGCGACGCCGAAGCCGGCGTGGGTGCTCAGCGCGTCGTAGACCAGCACGTTGCGGGCCGGCTCCACCTGGCCGGACAGGATGTCCCAGCTGCTGACGGCCAGTCCCTCCGCCACGCCCCAGGCCGGCACCTGGCCGGTGTGCGGCCGGCCGCCGGTGGCCAGCACCACGATATCCGGCCGCTCGTCCATGATCATGGAGCGGTCCGCCGCCGCGCCCAGCCGGCGGTCCACGCCCAGGCGCTGGGTTTCCATGTCCAGCCAGCGCACGATGCCGGCCATCTGTTCGCGCTGCGGCGCGCGCGCCGCCAGCAGGATCTGACCGCCCACCTGCGGCTGCCGCTCGAACAGCACCACCTCGTGGCCGCGCTCGCGCGCCACCCGCGCCGCCTCCAGCCCGGCCGGCCCGGCGCCCACCACCGCCACCCGGCGCGGCCGCGCCGCCCGGGAGATCAGATGAGGCATGGTGGACTCGCGGCTGGTGGCGGCGTTCTGGATGCACAGCACGTCCTGGCCGTAGTACTGGCGGTCTATGCAGTAATTGGCGCCCACGCACTGGCGGATCTGGTCTTCCTTGCCGTCCCGGATCTTGATCACCAGATGCGGGTCGGCCATGTGGGCGCGGGTCATGCCCACCATGTCCACCATGCCGGCGGCCAGGATGCGTTCCGCCTGCACCGGGTCGCGTATGCTCTGCGCGTGCATCACCGGCACCTTGGACACCGATTTGATGCCGGCGGCCAGATGCACGAAAGGCTCGGGCGGCAGCGCCATCGGCGGCATGCAGTTGGCCAGGCTGTTGTGGGTGTCCGCGCCGGAGCCTATCACCGACAGGTAGTCGATCAGCCCGGTTTCGGACATGGCGGCGGCAATCTCCTTGAGCATGTCGTGGCTGAGGCCGTCTTCGTGGAATTCGTCGCCGCTCATTCTCAGGCCGACGCAGAAGTCCGCGCCCACCTCGGCGCGCACCGCCTGCAGCACCTCCATGCCGAAGCGCAGCCGGTTGTCCAGGCTGCCGCCCCATTCGTCCTCGCGCTGATTGGTGCGCGGGCTCCAGAACTGGTCGATCAGGTGCTGGTGGGCGGCGGCAATCTCGATGCCGTCCAGGCCGGCGGCCTTGACCCGCCGCGCCGCCAGCGCGAAATCCGCGATCACGCGATGGATGTCCTCCGTCTCCATGATCTTGGCGTTGCCGCGGTGCACCGGCTCGCGCACGCCGGAGGGGCTGAGCAGATGCGGCCAGTGTTCGCCTTGATAGCTGGAGCGCCGCCCCATGTGGGTGGCCTGTATCATGATCTTGGCGCCGTGGCGGTGCATGGCTTCCGCCAGCCGCGCCAGCGGTTCTATCACCGCGTCGCTGGCCAGGTTCACCGATTTCCACCAGCCCTGCGGGCTGTCGATGGACACCGGGCTGGAACCGCCGCAAATCGCCAGCGCCAGGCCGCCCTTGGCTTTTTCTTCGTAGTAGCGGATGTAGCGCTCTCCCGGCAGGCCGCCGGCTTCGGCGTAGACCTCGGCGTGGGCGGTGCTGACGATGCGGTTGCGCAAGGTCAGCCGGTTCAGGGTGATGGGTTCGAATAAATGCGGGTAAGACATGGCCGGCTCCTAAGGGTCTGTTGACGTATGTTTTCCCCGCCGCGCTGACCGAGAAAAGTGCGCTCTACAAGGCGGAGGGCGCAGGCCTTGGCAAACCAAGGCCAAGCCTGACAACGCCGTAGAGGGGGCTTTCCTCGGTCAGCCCTCCGGGTTCGTCCCCAGCCTGTGCCTCGCTTTGTCGACCGCCTCTAGCAGTGAATAACACTGCGGCGAGGCGGCCTTCGCGCGCCGCATCCGGCTGGGGACGAACGCAGCGGTAAAACATACGTCAACAGACCCTGACTACAAGGGGTGGACCGTGAACGCGCAGTACGGCGCGCCCTGCCCGGCGCACTGGCTTTCGCGGCAGACGGTGCGGTAGTCGCGCCCCAGGCTTTCCCCCACCCAGTCCATCGCGCCGGCGAACCAGCCGGCGAACAGATAGCAGGCCATGTGCTCGCTTTGCGGCGCGCCGGCCTCGCCCTGGGCCAGCACGAAACAGGAGTGGTCCAGCCGGATATGGGCGTTGCCGCTGACCACGTCGGCCTCCAAAAAGCGGAAGCGGCCCCAGCCGCGCAGGGACAGCCGGCTCAGGTAGTGCTCGAACACGGCCAGGCCGGCCAGACCGTGGGTGGCCGCCTCGCTGGCGCACCAGAAGTGGGCGGAGCGATGGCCGGCCTGGTAGAGCGCGTCCGCGTACTGGTAACGGCCCAGCGCCGCCTCCATGGCCAGGTGGTTGTTGATGAAGAAATGACGCGGCACATACAACATGGGCAGGCCGTTGGTGCGCCAGACGCCGCTGTCGGGGTCCACGTCGATGGGAAGTTGCGGTTGCATGCCGTTCTCCTGAGAGCCTGTTCAAGGTCTGCTGCGCTTCGTCGGACATGGCGTGGTGAGTACGGCTTCAGAATGCCCATATGCCGCATGACCCTTCCGCTTCCTCAGCGGTTTTCGCCTTGTCTCGCCCTTGCTCGCCAGACGGTGAACCGGCTCTGAGCAAGTCGGGCGCAGCCCGTCATTGCCGGCATCTTGCCGCAGGCCATTCCGGGCCGGAGCCGTCGGCGCGACCGGTTTTTGCCCATTGCCGACACCTCGCGGCGCGGGCGCAAAAAAGGCGGACCACGGTCCGCCAAGGGGAGGCATGTCATTGAACGCGCAGTGGTTCAGGGCGCCCACTCCGCCACCCGCTCCGGATGGGCCCGAATCCAGGAGGCCGCCGCCGCCGCGGGTTTGGCGCCGGTTTCCACCGCCAGCATCAGCGGGCCGATCTCTTCCGGCCGCCAGCGGAAGCGCTGCAGAAAGGCCAGCACTCGCGGCGCCTTGGCGCTCAGGCCGGGATGGGCCACGTTGTTGACGTGCTCGGCCTCGCCGAACACTTTTTGCGGGTCGTCGAGAAAACGCAGCTTCCATTTGGCGAACATCCAGTGCGGCACCCAGCCGGTCACCACGATGGGCTTGCGGGCGTTGATCGCACGCGCCAGTTCCGCCGTCATGCCCGGCCCCGAACTGGGCATCAGCGTCAAATTCAGCCGGTAGGCCTTGATCGCCGCCTCGGTCTTTTGCATCACCCCGGCGCCGGCGTCTATGCCGACGATGCGTCCCTGATACGCCGCGCGCTCGGCGTTGAGATCGCCTATGGCGCGGGCGGCCACATAGTCCGGCACCACCAGGCCGATGCGGGCGTCGACGTAATTGGGCCCCAGGTCTAGCACCTTGTCCTTGAACTGCCGGTAATACGCGCCCTGGGTCACCGGCAGCCAGGCCGACAGCGTGGCGTCCAGATCGCCGCGCGCCACGCCCTGCCACATGATGCCGGCGGCCACCGGCATCAGCTCCACCGGGTGGCCCAGCCGGCCGCGAATGATCTGGGCCGCCACCTGGGTGGTGACCACGCTGTCCGCCCAGCCTTCGACGTAGCCGATCTTGATGAGCGGTTTGCCGGGCGTGGCCTCGGCCGCGTGGGCCGACACGCACAAGAGCAGCAGTAGGATGCAACACCATTGCCTCAACATATTCGTTTCCTCCCTTAAGACCCGCTAAGCCAACCCCGACCCTGCGTTGCGCCTGCTTGTACTGCCTGCGTCGGCGCGCCTTGGTCCAGCGTCTCTACGAGGCTTTGTTAGCGGTTCTAAAGCGGTTCAAGGTCTGCCGCGCTTCGGCGATACAAGCTTGCCAGCGGCGTGAGAATGCCCATGCGCCCCATTCCGCGTCTTCCAGCGCTTATTGAATCTGCTCCGGCTTCACCACCAGCCAGTTGCGGTCCGCCGTCGCCGGCAGGCCCAGCTTGCGCTGCTGCCTGGCCGCTTCCCGGCTCCAGCTGCGGATCCGATCCCAATAACCCGCTTTGCGGTCTACCCAGAGCCGCAAGCCGCCCTTGGCCGTGTCGGTGCCGTTCAGCAGCATGTAGCCATCGGACTGCGGCGTGTCGCCGGCCACCAGCACCGGCTTGCGCCATTGGTCTATCCAGCCCAGGATGGTCCCGGCCTTGCCCTCGTACCAGGTCATCGGGTTCATCAGATAGGGGGTCAGTTCCAGGTCCAGATTGCGTTCCGGCTCATAGCCGCCGCGCTTGATCTGCAAACGCGAGGTGGTCAGCGCGCCGTTCGTTCGGTCTTTCAGCAGCAGATTGACGCCCAGCACGTTCTGCGGCGGCGCCCGGTAGCCGTAGCGCGGATCGCTGGCCACCATGCGCACCAGTTCTTCGCTGGCCGCGGTCATCACGTAGACGGCGATGCCGTTCTCCTGCAGCTTGGTGTACAGCTCGACCATGCCGGTGAACACGCGCGGCGCCGGCACGCTGCCCTCCACCGGCTTGCCCTGATGGAAGTACCTGACCGGCACCGGGGCGCCGCTGGCCATCAGCGCGTCCACCTGGGTCTTGAGTTGGCGCAGCGTCAGTCCGGAAAACACCTGCGCCGCCCAGGGGTAGCAGATCAGTTCGTCTATCTCGCACAGCCGCAGATAGTAGCTGTACAGGCTTTCCGGCCGGTCCGGCTCGTCGCGGAAGGGGATCAGCTTCAGGGACGGGTCCAGCCGTTCGCGGCTCAGCAAGCCCTTGGCCTCCATATAAGGCAGCAGCGCTTCTTCCAGATCGTAGCGATAGCTGGTGTTGTCCATGTCGAACACCGCGTATTCGCCCTTATGGGCATTGGCCTTGATCATGGCGTTCAGCCGTTCCGCGATCTTGGGCGGCCAGTGCTTCAGCTCGGTCTCCGCCGCCGCCGGCTGGGTCCAAAGCGCGGCCGACAACAGCAAAGCCCCCAATACTTTAACTTGCTTCATAAGTCCTCCTGATGTGCTTCGGATGCGGCGGGCCCGCCTTGGAACCTGTTCGAAGTCTGCTGCGCTTCAGCGATACGGCGTTGAAAACCAGCTCAAAATGCTCATGTACCACGTGTACATTCCGCTTTTTCGCTTGTTTTCGCCTTGTCTCGCCCTTGCTCGCGAGACTTTGAACGGCTCTTAAGAAATACCCATGCGCTGTTTGCCGCGAGGAGGCTCAACGCGGGATCAGGGCTGTGGCCGGGGGGCTAAGCCCCCCATACCTCGCCGAACACCCGCAACCAGTTCTCGCCCAGCACTTTGCGGATCTTGCGCTCAGGCCAGCCGGCCCGCTGCATCGCCGCGGTCAGATTGGGCGTTTCGCCTATGGTGCGAATGCCTTCCGGGTTGAGGATGGTGCCGAAATCGGTCAGCCGGCGATACCGGCCTTTGTCGTGGGTGATCCAGTCGAAAAAGCCCTGATCGTAGCCCTGGGTGAAGTCGGTGCCGTAGCCAACGCAGTCTTCGCCCACCAGCGCGATCACGTAATCCATCGCTTCCACGTAGTCGTCCACGGTGGCTTCGATGCCGCGGCGCAGAAAGGGCGGAAACATGGTGACGCCGATGAAGCCGCCGTGATCGGCGATGAAGCGCAGCTCCTCGTCGCTCTTGTTGCGCGGATGCGGCTTGAGGCCCGAGGGCAGGCAATGGGAGTAACAGACCGGCTTTTTCGATTCCAGAACGGCTTCGCGCGAAGTCAGACCGCCCACATGGGACAGGTCCACCATGATGCCGACGCGGTTCATTTCCGCAATGACTTCGCGGCCGAAGCCGGACAGGCCGCCGTCGCGTTCGTAACAGCCGGTGCCGATCAGGTTTTGCGTGTTGTAGCACAGCTGCACCACGCGCACGCCCATGTCGGCGAAGGCTTCGACGGATTCCAGCCTGTCCTCGAAGGCGTGGGCGTTCTGAAAACCCAGGATGACGCCGGTGCGGCCCTCCGCCTTGGCGCGGCGGATATCCTCGACGCCGCGCACCAGGGTCAAAAGGTCGCCGTGCTCGCGGATCAGCCCTTTCATCTCGGCGATATTGTTCACGGTGTCCTGAAAGCCCTCCCACACCGACACGGTGCAATTGGCGGCGCTCAAGCCGCCGCGGCGCATGTCCTCGAACACCGGCCGCGCCCATTTGGCGATGATCAGTCCGTCTATCACCAGCGCGTCTGCGTGCAAATCCATTGCCATCTCCTTCTAGCTTGTCCACGCCTCGGTCCAACTATCCCGCCGCAGCGCCGCGGACTTTGAATAACTTCCAAGAGCCTGTTTACGATCTCGCGAGCTAAGGCGAGACAAGGCGAAAACGAGCGAAAAAGCGGAATGTACTCGTGGTACATGAGCATTTTGAGCTCGGTTTCAACGCCGTATCGCCGACGCGCAGCAGAACGTAAACAGGTTCTAAGAGCTCTCGCTCAGGACCGCCGCCAATGCCGGCCGCGCCAGTTGCGCCCACAGCGGATGGCCGGCGTCTTCCGGCAGCTCGCACACCGCGAAGCCGTAAGGCCGGGCCGCGCGCCGCAACAGCAGCCAGACGTAGTCGGCAAAGCTGCGGCGGCAGACCACGAACACGCCGTCGCCGTCCAGGCGCAGCACTTGAACCGCGGCCTTGCCCAGCAAGGTGCCGACGCCCTGGCCGGGACGCAGCGCTTCGAAATCGTAGCCGCCCAGATGGCGCAGCACGGCCAGGTGCGGCTCGCCGCACAGGTAGACGGCGGTGAAGCCGCCGCTGACGTCCAGCGCCTGGGCGAACAGGCGCTGCTCGGCGAAGCCCCGCTCCAGCGCCGGCAGCCAGCCGGCCAGGCGCTGGCGGCGGCTGATCAGCAGCCATTCGTCCGGCGACAGCCACAGCAGCGCGCCGCCCTCCCCCTGGCTCAAGGTCTTGGGCCGGCGCGGCGGCTCCAGCCCGGTGATCCGCGCCGTCAGCTCGAAAAACCCGGCCTCGGCGCCGTCGCCGCGCAGCAGCGCGTAGCCCAGATTGGGCGCTTCATTGCCCCAGACGCGGCCGTCGGCGCGGCGCGCTTCGGCCGCTTCCGGCAAATCCAGATGCCGCAAGGGCGATTCCAGCACAGGCTTGAATGTGGATTCAGACATGCTGACGCTCTCCTTCCTTGTCGACGAAGACCGCGGACGCCACCCGCGCCGGCGCGCTATGGCCCTGCCACCACACGTGCACGGTGTCGCCTTCGCGGCGGACGCCGTCCTTCAACACCGCCATGGCGATGGAGCGGCCCAGGCATTCGCTGTGGTAGCTGGAGGTGACATGGCCCTGCATCGCCGCCGGCGCGACGTCCTTGCCGTCGTTGAGGATTTGCGCGCCTTCCGGCAACACCAGCCGCGGGTCCTCCGTCAGCAGGCCCACCAACTGTTTGCGGCCCGCTCCGGCGGTGTCGGCGCGCAGCAAGGAGCGGCGGCCGAGGAAGCTGAACGGCTTTTTCATGCCCACCGCCCAGCCCATGGCCAGATCGTTGGGGCTCATCGAGCCGTCGCTGTCCTGGCCGACGATGATGAAGCCCTTCTCGGCGCGCAAGACGTGCATGGCCTCGGTGCCGTAGGGCGTGATGCCGAACTCGGCCCCGGCCCGCATCGCCTCCTCCCACAGATAACGGCCGTAGCCGGCGTCCACATTGATCTCGTAAGCCAGTTCGCCGGAGAAACTGATGCGGAACACCCGCGCCGGCACGCCGGCCACGGTGCCGACGCGGCCCTCCATGAACCGGAAGGCCTGAGGGTCGAGATCAATATCCGTGCACAGCTTGCGCAGCACCTCCCGGCTTTGCGGGCCCACCAGCGCCGTGGTGGCCCAGTGATCGGTGATGGAGCTGAAGCGCACCTTGAGTTCCGGCCATTCGGTCTGGTGCCAGCGCTCCAGCCAGCTGTAAACCCGGGCCGCGCCGCCGGTGGTGGTGGTCATGTGGAAATGGTCGTCCGCCAGGCAGGCGGTGACGCCGTCGTCCATCACCATGCCGTTTTCGTCCAGCATCAGCCCGTAGCGGCATTTGCCCGGCTCCAGCTTGCTCCAGGCGTTGCTGTAGACGCGGCCCAGAAACTCGCGCGCGTCCGGGCCGCGCACATCGATCTTGCCCAGGGTGGAGGCGTCCATCACCGCCACCCCCTGGCGGGCGGCGCGGCATTCGCGGCGCACCGCCGCGTGCAGGTCCTCGCCCGGTAGCGGGAAATACCAGGGCCGCAGCCACTGCCCCACCAGCTCGTATTCGGCGCCGCGCGCGGTATGGCTGTCGTGCATGGCGGTGTAGCGGCGCGGGTCGAAAGTTTCTCCGACATGGGCGCCGGCCAGCGCGCCGAAGCTGACCGGGGTGTAGGCCGGCCGGTAGGTGGTGGTGCCCACCTCGGCGATGGGCTTGCCCAGCGCCTCGGCGGCGATGGCGAAGCCGTTGACGTTGGACAGCTTGCCCTGATCGGTGCCGAAGCCCAGCGCGGTGTAGCGCTTGACGTGCTCGATGGAGCGGTAGTTTTCGCGCACCGCCAGATGGATGTCGGCGGCGGCCACGTCGTTCTGGAAATCGACGAAGGCCTTGGCGCCGACGCCTTCGCGCCGCCCGTCCGGCAAGCGGAAGATTTCACGCGGCGCGGCCACCTCCTCCGCCTCCACCCGCGGCGCGGCGCCCAGACCGCGCTGGCTTCCCCAGCCAAGCTGGGCCAGCATGGCTGCATGGCATTGGGCCAGGGCCTCGCCCAGCTCCCAGCGCCCGGTGACCGCGCCCACGCAGACGACGCCGGGCCGGCCCGCGTCCGGGCAAACGAAGGACAGACGGTCCGGACGCCACAGCGGACGGCCGCCGTTGTGGCAGAACAGATGCACGGTGGCGCTGAGCCCGCCGGAGGAGAGCACGCCGTCCAGCTCCAGCCGCGGCCCCTTGCCGGCCACGCTCCGGCCATCCGCGGCCAGCTTCACCAAGTCCGCGCCGCTGACGCCGGCGCCGCCGTTCACCCGGGCGATGCCGTAACCGGCCAGCAGTTCCACGCCGGCATTCTGCGCGGCGCGGCTGCGCCAGGCCGCCGCGCCGGCTGGGCGAGCATCGGCCAGCGTCACCGCCGCCCCGGCCAAGGCCAGCTCCAGCGCCGCGTCGTAGGCGGCGTCGTTCTGGGTCTGCAGCAGCAGCCGGCGCCCCACCGCCACGCCGTAACGGTTCAAATAACTGTGGCCGGCGGCGGCGGTCATCACCCCGGGCAGATCGTTGTTGCCGAACACCAGCGGCCGTTCGATGGCGCCGCTTGCCAAGACCAGTTGGCCCGCGCGTATCTTGTGCAGGCGCTGGCGCGGCCGGGCCGGATCGCGCTCCGACGGCGGCAGGTGGTCCTGCAACAACTCCACCGCCAAGGCCAGATTGCCCTCATGCAAGGCGAAGACGGTGGCGCGCGGCAAGCGCTGGACATTGGGCAGCGCCGCCAGCTCCTGCAAGCGCTGCTGCGTCCATTCCATCGCCTCCAGGCCGTCGATGCGCAGCCGGCGCTCGCTCAGCAGCCAGCCGCCCATCTCCGCCTGTTCGTCCAGCAGCAGCGTTTTCAGGCCGGCGCGCCCCGCCAGCGTGGCCGCCCACAAGCCGGCCGCGCCGCCGCCCACCACCAGCAGGTCCACGTGGTGGTGCAGATGATCGTAATGCTCCGGGTCCGGCAGCCGCGGCGCTTGGCCGTAACCGGCGGCTTCGCGGATGCGGCGCTCGTAAAACGGCCAGGCCCCCGCCGGCTGCATGAAGGTCTTGTAATAAAAGCCCGGCGGCATGAAACGCTCCAGCCGGCCCAGCGCGCCCTTGAGCCGCATGCCCCAGGACGCGTCCCCCAAGCCGCTGAAGGCCTGCAAGCCTTGGTACAGCTCCACCTGGGTGGCTTTGAGATCCGGCGTGCTCAAGGCGCCGCTTTCCAGCTGGATCAAGGCGTTGGGCTCTTCCGCGCCAAAACCGACGATGCCGCGCGGCCGGCCGTACTTGAAGCTGCGGCCCAATAGCCGCACGCCGTTGGCCAGCAGCGCCGAGGCCAGGGTGTCGCCGGCGAAGCCGTGATAGGCCGCGCGGTCCAGGGTAAAGGCCAGCGGCCGATTGCGGTCGATGCGCTCGCCGGGACGATGGATGCGATAGCCGCTCACGTCTGATCCTCCTGCAAATAACGGGCCTTGCCCTCGGCCAGCGTCCAGCTGCCGGCGATCTCGTAGCTGACGGTGTGACGCCGGACGGCGAACACCTTGCGGCAGCCGGCGGCGTGCTGCCATTGCTCCCAATGCCAGCCGCGCGGGTTCTTGCGGCAGAACAGGTAATCGCCCCAGGCCTCGTCGTCCACCTGCTCCGGCGCCGCCGGGCGGACGATGAAGGCCTCCCCGGCGTAGTCGAACTCCTCCTCTTCCCTCGCCTCCCCGCAATGCGGGCAATGAATCAGCAGCATCGGCGTCTCCCTCAATGCGCCACGGCGGCGGCGCCGTGTTCGTCTATCAAGCGGCCGGAGGCGAAGCGCTCCAGCGAAAAAGCCGCGTTCAGCGGATGCGGCTGGTCATGAGCGATGGTGTGGGCGAATACGTGGCCGGAACCCGGCGTGGCCTTGAAGCCGCCGGTGCCCCAGCCACAGTTGAAATACAGGCCCTGGATCCGGGTCTTGCCGATGATGGGGCAGGCGTCCGGCGACACGTCCACGATGCCGCCCCACTGCCGGTTCATCCGCAGCCGCGAGAAGGACGGAAACAGCTCGACGATGGCCGCCGCCGTGTGCTCGATCACATGCGGGCTGCCGCGCTGGCCGTAGCCCAGATAGCTGTCTATGCCCGCGCCTATCACCAGTTCGCCCTTGTCCGACTGGCTGATGTAGCCGTGCACCGCGCCGGACATCACCACCGTGTCCAGGCAGGGTTTCAGCGATTCGGACACAAAGGCCTGCAAGGGGTGGCTTTCCAGCGGCAGCCGCAAGCCGGCCATCCGCGCCAGCGTGGAACTGTTGCCGGCGGCCACGCAGCCCACCTTGTCGGCGCGGATCTCGCCGCGCCCGGTTCGCACCCCGCGCACCCGGCCGCCCTCGATCAACAAGCCGGTCACCTCGCATTCCTCGATGATGTCCACGCCCAATTCGCTGGCGGCGCGGGCGAAGCCCCAGGCCACCGCGTCATGGCGCGCCACCCCGCCGCGCGGCTGATAGCTGGCGCCCAGGATCGGATAGCGGACGTCGCCGCCGATGGCGATCAAGGGCACCCGCTCCTTGATCTCGCGCGGGGACAACACCTCGGCGTCCACGCCGTTGAGCAGGTTGGCGTTGACCCGGCGCTCGATGTCGCGCATGTCCTGCAGGCTGTGGCCCAGGTTCATCACTCCGCGCTGGCTGAACATCACATTGAAGTTCAACTCCTGGGACAGGCCCTCCCACAGCTTGAGCGCGTGCTCGTACAGCTGCGAAGACTCGTCCCACAGATAGTTGGAGCGGATGATGGTGGTGTTGCGCGCGGTGTTGCCGCCGCCCAGATAGCCTTTTTCCAGCACCGCCACCTTGCGGACGCCGTACATGCTGGCCAGGTAATAGGCGGTAGCCAGGCCGTGGCCGCCGCCGCCGACGATGATGACGTCGTAGCTGCTTTCCGGCTGCGGACTGCGCCAGGCCGGCTGCCAGCCCTGGTGATGCCCAAGCCCGTGCCGGATCAGGCTCCACAGCGAATATCGGTTTGCCATCTGCGCTCCCGCCGCCGGGCCGCCATGGGCCCGCGCCGCTGCTGTCGAGGTTGAGGAAGGCCTCATTCTCAGGGCGACGCCGCCGGCGCATTTGGCTGGAAAGGACGGCCTCTTGCCCGCACGCGACACGGCGATGTCCAAAATCCACGCAAAGCGGACGCATGGCGGACAGCGCGCGCGCGGGACAAGGCCTAGATTGGCCCGTGCCGCCCCACAAACAGGACACGCCAATGACCTCAGATGCCCCCTCCTACGTGCTCAGCTTCGCCTGCCGCAGCGCCTCCGGCCAGGTGGCCGGCTTCTCCGCCTTGCTGGAACAGCAAGGCTGCTATATCGATGAACTGGCGGTGTTCGACGACGCCCGCAGCCGGCGCTTCTTCGTGCGCTGCGTCTTCCACCCGGAGCGGCCGGACTTCGCCCCGGAACGGCTGGCCGACGGCATGGCGCGGATGAGCGGCCACTATCAAGACCTGCAATGGCGGCTGCACGACCGGCGCCAGCGCGCGCGGGTGCTGATCATGGTGTCCAAACTGGACCACTGCCTGAACGATTTGCTCTATCGCCAGAAGATGGGCGATCTGGACATGACGGTGGCCGCCGTCGTCTCCAATCACCGCGACCTCGCCCCCATCGCCGAGGCCTACGGCCTGCCCTTCCACCACCTGCCGCTCACCCCGGACAACAAGCCGCGCCAGGAAGCCGCGCTGCTGGCGCTGATGGAGGACAGCCGGGCGGAACTGCTGGTGCTGGCCCGCTATATGCAGGTGCTCTCCAGCGCCGCCGCCGCAAAACTGGCCGGCCGCGCCATCAATATCCATCACTCCTTCCTGCCCGGCTTCAAGGGGGCGCGGCCGTATCAGCAGGCGCACGAGCGCGGCGTCAAACTGATAGGCGCCACCGCCCACTACATCACCGACGATCTGGACGAAGGCCCGATCATCGAACAAGTGGTGGAACGGGTGGACCACGCCTACAGCCCGGAGCAATTGCAGGCCGCCGGCCGCGACATGGAGTGCCAGGCGCTGGCGCGCGCGGTGCGCAGCCACTTGGAGCGGCGCGTCTTCATCACCGAGCGGCGCACTGTGGTGTTGCGCTGACAGTTGTTCGCCTGGCAGGAACTTTGTCTATTGCAACGCAACAAAAGCAGGGTACAGTAGCCAGTTATCCGTCATACCAACCAAGAGGTGCCGTATGTGGTCGCAAACAGCCGTCTGGTCCAAGCTCTTCTCCTCCAACCCGGTCGCCGACTACTGGCGCGACGCCTGCGAGCGCAGCATCCTCTACTGGGACGTGCTGCATGACCGCGGCGCGGACTATCTGCAACACGTGCAAAGCGGCAAGCCGCCGGTCTTGGTGTTCGACTACAAAATCATCCTGGACGGCCGCAGCCTGCCGGACCCGGCCAACTACGCGCTGGCCGCCATCCTGCCGCCGGCCGGCTGCCCGGCCACCAATCCGGCGCTGCGCCCCTTCGTGGTGATAGACCCGCGCGCCGGCCATGGCCCCGGCATCGGCGGCTTCAAGATGGACAGCGAAATCGGCATCGCGCTGCAACAGGGCCACCCCTGCTACTTCATCATGTTCTTCCCCCAGCCGGTGCCCAGCCAGACCATAGAAAGCGTCAGCCGCGCCGAATACGTCTTCCTCGGCAAGGTCAGGGAACTGCACCCGGACAGCGACGGCAAGCCCTTCGTCATCGGCAACTGCCAGGGCGGCTGGGCGCTGGCCATGCTGGCCTCGGTGGCGCCGGAGCTGTGCGGCCCCATCCTGCTGGCCGGCACCCCGCTGTCCTACTGGGCCGGCATCACCGGCAAATACCCGATGCGCTACTCCGGCGGCATGCTGGGCGGCACCTGGACCGCCTCCCTGGCCGGCGATCTGGGCAACGGCAAGTTCGACGGCGCCCACCTGGTCAACAACTTTGAAAAGCTGGACCCGGCCAACACCCTGTGGAAGAAGCCCTACAATCTGTACGCCAAGGTGGACACCGAGCGCGAACGCTATCTGGGCTTTGAACGCTGGTGGGGCGGCCACTACCTGCTGAACAAGCAGGAAATGGAATGGATCTCCCAGCAGCTGTTTGTGGGCAACCACCTGGTGGAAGGCAAGATCGTCAGCAGCGACCAGCACCGCGTGGACATGCGCAACATTCGCTCCCCCATCATCGTGTTCGCCTCCTGGGGCGACAACATCACCCCGCCGCAGCAAGCGCTGAACTGGATACCGGACCTGTACGACAACGCGGAAGACATCCGCGACAACGAACAAACCATCATTTACTGCCTGCACAACAAGGTGGGCCACCTGGGCATCTTCGTCTCCGCCGGCATCGCCAACCGCGAACACAGCGAGTTCGCCAGCGCGCTGGACCTGATCGACGTGCTGGCCCCCGGCCTGTACGAGGCCGTCATCGAGGACGTGGCGCCCAACACCCCCGGCCAGGAATACATCAAGGGCCGCTACATCATCCGTTTCGAAGCCCGCGAAGTGGCCGACATCCTGGCGCTGGACGACGGCCGCGAAGACGAACGCGCCTTTGAAGCGGTGCGCCGCGTCTCCGAAATCAACCAGGGCATTTACAACCGCTTCGTTTCCCCGGCCGTGCGCGCCGTCAGCAACGAAGCCAGCGCCCAATGGCTGCGCCAGCTCAACCCGGCGCGGCTGGAACGCACGCTGATCTCCCCGCTCAATCCCTGGCTCGGCTGGCTCAAACCCGCCGCGGAATACGTGCGCGCCCACCGCCAGCCGGTGAGTGCGGACAACCCCTTGTGGCGGTTGCAAGAACAGTGGTCCGGCTGGATGACGCAAAGCCTGGACCGCTACCGCGACCTGCGCGACGCCGCCACCGAACACTGCTTCAAAGCCGTGTACGAATCCCCGTGGCTGGCCTCCGTCGTGGGCGTGCAGCCCGCGCGCGAAGCCCGCGCCGCCCGCTGCGACAGCTGGAACAAACAGGAAAGGCTGCAACTCAAGCGCCAGGTGCTGGACCCCGCTTACGAAAGCGGCTCCCTGGCCGACGGCTTCGTGCGCTTGCTCACCTATGTGGCGATTGGCCGCGGCATCATAGACGAGCGCCCGTTCAACGCCATCCGCCGCATCATGCGCGACATCCGCCACGAATACCCGCTGACCCTGATGGAGCTGAAAGACATCGCCCGCAAACAGGTTTTCCTGGTGCGGCTGGACGAAGCCCGCGCGCTGGCCGGCCTGCCCAAGCTGCTGCCGGAAGAACACCGCCGCCGCCAGGCCTGGCAGCTGGCGCATGAACTGCTGGCGCTCAGCGGCGACATCGCCCCGGAACAACAGCTCAGGCTGGACCAAGCGGCCCACGCGCTGCAACTGGACACGCGCGCGCCGGCGGCGCCGGCCATCCTGCCGCCCGCCGAGCCGGCCATAGCGGCAGCCTCAACCGTTCCCGCCGCGGCCCCCGCCGCCAAGGCCAGCGCGCCCGCCAAGAAAGCGGCGCCGCCGCGCAAGCCGGCCGCCAAAGCCCCGTCCAAGCCCACCGCCGGCAAGCCCAGCGCCGCTGCCGCCAAACCCGCTCCGGCCGCCAAACCCGCCAGCAGCAAACCGGCCGCGGCCAAGCCGGCGCCCGGCAAGCCCCCGGCGGCCAAAACCGCCAAAGCGCCAGCGGGCAAAGCCAGCGTGGTCAAAGCCCCCGCAGCCCAAACCCCGGCCGCGCGCAAACCCGCCGCCGGCAAGGACGCGGCCAAGCCCAAAACGCCGAGCAACTAAGCATCAGCCAGCGCAAAAGCGCCCGGACAGCCAAACCGCCGTCCGGGCGTTTTCATGTTGATATCGCACTGCAACATTTTTGCCTCGCCCCATGTATACAGTCGTTGACTGAACAATACAGCAAACGCTAATATCCTTGCCTGCTGCGGGAGAGAGGGGCATGCGCCCCCGCCGAAGACGCAAACTCCCATAATCGCTCAGGCAACAGTACCGCAGCCCATGGATACCAGCCGATTGGAGAGAGGCCCTAAGCGCCCGTTCATCATCTGCTACGCTTCAGCCAGAGCGCGTCGGATGATGTGACCGGCCCTTAGCCGCCCACCGAAGGGGCAAGTGACACCCGGCAAGGCCCGCACACAGGCCGCGCCCGTCATCTAACTCTCAGGTAAAAGGACAAGGGGAGAGGCAATGCCGGCAGCGCCGCGCCCATGCGCGGCCCGCCGGCCGTGCTCAGAACGTGCTCACGATCTCGCGAGCAAGGACGAGACAAGGCGAAAACAGCTGAGAAAGCGGAATGTACTCGTGGTACATGAGCATTTCGAAGCGGGTTTCAACGCCGTATCGTCGCAGCGCAGCAGATCGTGCACCAGCTCTCAAGGAAAACCCGTGTTCGAAACTCTTGCCCAGGCTGCGCGCCACCTGGCATGGCCCGCCCATTGCCAACCCATTTTCCCACCCGGCTTCGCCGCTCACCTCGGCGCCAGCCTGTTTGACCATTGCAACTACATGCTTACCCTGATCTATCTGATCGCCATCACCGCGGAAGCGATGACCGGCGCGTTGGCGGCCGGCCGCCGCAATATGGACATCTTCGGCGTTACCGTCATCGCCTTCCTCACCGCCCTGGGCGGCGGCACCGTGCGCGACATCGTGCTGGGCCGCTACCCGATAGGCTGGACCCAACACCCGGAATACGTCGGCCTGGTCATCGCCGGCGGCCTGGCCGCCGTGTTCGTGGCCCGCTATATGAAACGCCTGAGCCGCGTCTTCCTGGTGCTGGACGCGCTGGGCCTGATCGCCTTCACCATCATAGGCTGCGGCGTGGCCCAGTCCATGGACTACCACCCGGTGGTGGTGGTGATGGCCGGCATGATCACCGGCATTGCCGGCGGCATCCTGCGCGACGTGCTGTGCAACCGCGTGCCGGTGGTCTTCCGCCAGGAGCTGTACGCCAGCGTCTCCTTCGCCGTGGCCCTGCTCTACCTGGGCCTGATAAAGCTGGGCGTGCCGCACGATCTCAATGTGCTGGCCAGCTTCGCCGTCGGCCTCGCCATCCGCCTGGCCGCCATCTGGCGCGAATGGCGGCTGCCGGTGTTCATGTATCGGCACGACCTGCACTGACTAAGAGCCGCTAACAAAACCGCGCAGCGTACCTGAGCCAAGGCGCGCCGACGCAGGCAGTACAAGTCGTACGATAAGGAGGCGCAACGCAGGATCAGGGGTTTTGTTAGCGGGTCTAAGCGCCTCTGTTTACCGCTGCGCTGCGGCATCAGGCTTGAATCCCCGCCAGCAGCAGAAACAAGGCCGCCTGACTGGACACGCCCAGCTTGGCGTACAGATGGCGGCGGTGCACCTTGGCGGTTTCCAGCGAAATGCCCAGCTCGCGCGCCACGCCCTTGGTGGAGTGGCCGCCGAGTATCAGCAGCGCCACCTCCACCTCCCGCTTGGTCAACGGCGAGGAGCCCTGCGCGCGCAGCGCCTCCTCCAGCTGTCGGCGGCTCTGCCTGCCCGCGTTAGCCGCCGGCTGGCGCAGCCCTTCGTCCATACGCGCGGCCAGCCGCGACAAGGGCAGCAACCAGGGCGCGAACAGATTACAAACGCCCAGTTCCTGCTCGCTGAAGCGGCGTTTGCTGCCCAGCGACAGGGACAGCACGCCCTCCGGCAACACTTGCAGAAACTGGATTTCATCCGCCACCACATTGCGCGAAAAGTAACGGCGAAAGTACTCCGTCTCCCGGAAACGGTCCGGCGCCACCTCGTCCAGCCGGTACACGCCGGCGGCCGGGCGCTTCAGCGCAAAACCGTAAAACGGGTCCAGCAGATACAGGCCGCGCCGGTAGTCGGCGAACAAATCGTCGGCGGCGTAATTGGCCGCGTGATCCGCCAGCACCCACGGCGGCGCCTCCTGGCGAAACAGCACCGCCACCCAGGTATCGAAACTCAGGCGTTCCCGTAGAAACGCGGCCAACCCTTGCCAAAAGGCCGCGTTGTCGACGCCGTCCAACAAGCGCCCCAATTGCTGGTGAAACACCAGATCCGCCACATTCAGCTGCATGCCAGCTACCCCGATCAGGTTAGTCCCGCCTTCCGCTCTAACGCTTTCGCGTGATGTCCGCCGCCAAGGCGACTGACTAGTATGGCTCCAGCCTGCGCGACAAGACCAGCCGTGATGTGAGCGCTTCCCCCACCCCGTCGCGCCGCCTGAACAGGAGTGATCGCCATGCCCATGCAGGATCTGGCCTACTGGCAAGGCCGCGCCGCCGATTTGCGCCCGCCTTGCCTCGCCTTCATCAACGGCCGCTTCGTGCCCGCCGCCGACCGGCGCACCTTCACCGACACCAGCCCCATCCATGGCCGGCCCCTGGCCGAGATCGCCCGCTGCGGCGAGGCCGATGTCGAGCGAGCGGCGCGGGCCGCCCGCGCCAGCTTCGAATCCGGCCTCTGGTCGCGCTGTCACCCGCGCCAGCGCAAGACCGTGCTGCAAAAACTGGCGGTGCTGATCCGCCGGCATGGCGACGAACTGGCGCTGCTGGACTGCCTGGACATCGGCAAGCCCATTGCCGATGCGCTCCATATCGATGTGCCGGGCGCCGCCGGCGTGTTCGACTGGTACGCCGAAGCCGCCGACAAGCTGTACGGCGAGGCCGCCCCCGGCGCCGACGACGCGCTGGCCCTGATCACCCGGGAACCGCTGGGCGTGGCGGCGGCGGTGATCCCGTGGAATTTCCCGCTGGACATGGCCGCGTGGAAGCTGGCGCCGGCGCTGATGGCCGGCAATAGCGTGATCCTGAAGCCGGCCGAGCAATCCCCGCTGTCGGCCTTACGCCTGGCCCAACTGGCCCAAGAGGCCGGCCTGCCGGACGGCGTGCTCAACGTCTTGCCGGGCTACGGCGATGAGGTGGGGCGGCCGCTGGGCCTGCACCCGGACGTGGATTGCCTGAGCTTCACCGGCTCCAGCGAAGTGGGCAAAGCCTTTCTGCGCTACGCGGCGGACTCCAATATGAAAAGAGTGGCGCTGGAGTGCGGCGGCAAAAGCCCCAATCTGGTGTTCGACGACTGCGACCTGGACGCCGCCGCCCGGCGCGCCGCCTTCGGCGTTTTCTTCAATCAGGGCCAGGTGTGCTCGGCCAACTCGCGGCTCTTGCTGCAACGCTCCATTCAAGACGTCTTCCTGGAACGCCTGCTGCGCGAGGCGGCCGCGCTGCAACCGGGCAACCCGCTGGATCCGGCCACCCGCAGCGGCTGCATCGTCGACGCCCGCCAGGCGGAGCGCATCATAGCCCACATCGACCAAGCCCGCCGCCAAGGCGCCCGCCTGCTGTGCGGCGGCGAGCGCTTCAGCCTGGACGGCGGCGACTGCTACATCCGCCCCACCGTCTTCACCGATGTCCGCCCGGACATGGCGCTGGCGCGCGAGGAAGTCTTCGGCCCGGTGTTGGCGGTGATGCCCTTCGACAGCGAAGCCGAGGCCGTGGCCATCGCCAACGACAGCCCTTACGGCTTGGCCGCCTCGGTGTGGACCCGGGACCTGTCGCGCGCCCACCGCGTGGCGCGCCGGCTACGCGCCGGCACCGTCTCGGTCAACACCGTGGACGCGCTGGACCCCGGCCTGCCGTTTGGCGGCTGCAAGCAGTCCGGCTTTGGCCGCGACCTGTCCCTACACGCCATCGACCACTACACCCACCTCAAAACCACCTGGGTGCAATGGCAAAACGAGTAGCCGCCGCCTCGCTGTCAACACAATAAGATAGTAGGAGACCCACCATGCGCACACCGCAAACCCACCTTGCTCCGCCGCCGGCCCCCGCCCTTTTTCGCGCCAGCCTGGGACTCGCCCCGCTGCTCGCCGTCGCCATCGGCCTCGTCGTATCCCAAGGCGTGATGGTGCTGATGCTGCAAGGCGCCGGCATGGCCGGCATCGGCTTTCTGATCCCGCTGAGCCTGGCCTTCCTGCTGGCGCTCTGCTACGCCGTATCCTTCTCCGAGCTGGCGCTGATGATCCCCCGCGCCGGCAGCCTCAGCAGCTACACCGAGGTGGCCCTGGGCCAGTTCCCCGCCATCCTGGCCACCTTTTCCGGCTATGTGGTGGTGGCGATGTTCGCGCTGTCGGCCGAACTCCTGCTGCTCGACCGCATCGTCAACCAGGTCTACCCCGGCGTCTTTCCCCTCAACGGCGTCGCCTACGGCGTGCTGCTGATCTTCACCCTGCTCAATCTGCTGGGCATCGATGTGTTCGCCCGCCTGCAATCGGCGCTGGCCCTGGTGATGATCGTCGCGCTGCTGGCGCTGGGCACCACCGCGCTGAGCGGCGGCGGCCCGCCGGCGCTGGCCCTGGCCGCCAACAGCGACTGGAACCCGCTGGGCGCCGGCGTGCTGACGCTGGGAGCGCTGGCGATCTGGGGCTTTGTCGGCGCGGAATTCACCTGCCCGCTGGTGGAGGAAAGCCGCCGCCCGCAACGCGACATCCCGCTGGCGATGATGCTGGGCCTCAGCGTGATCTTCATCACCATCGCCCTGTACTGCGTGGGCGCGCTCTACCACCTGCCGCGCGCCGCCCTGACCGCCACGCCGCTGCCGCACCTGCAATACGCCACCGCGCTGCTGGGCCAGGCCGGCAAGCTGACCGTGGTGGTGATCGCCTTCACCGCCACCTGCAGCACGCTCAACAGCTCCCTGGCGGCGGTGCCGCGCATGCTGTACGGCATGGCGTGCAACGGCCAGGTCTTTCCCCAGTTCAAACAGCTGAGCCGGCGCTACCGCACCCCATGGGTGGCGGTGCTCTTCGTCGCGCTGATCACCGGCGCGCCGGTGCTGCTGATGGGAGACGACCCCGACACCATAGGCCTGCTGTTGCTGGCGGCGGCCATCGCCTGGCTGCTGGCCTACATCATCTGCCACCTGGACGTGATCGCCCTGCGCCGCCGCTACCCCACGCTGGACCGCCCCTTCAAAACCCCGCTCTATCCGCTGCCGCAATGCCTGGGCATCGTCGGCATGCTGATCGCCATCTACCACGTGTCGCCCAGCCCGGACATGAGCGCCGCCATCTTCGCCAGCGCCGGCCTCGTGCTGGGCCTGGTGTCCTTGATCGCCGTCCTGTGGATCAAGCTGGTGATGCGCAAACCGCTGTTCCGCCCGGAACCGCTGGACCAGGCGCTGACCCGGCACTAGCCAAACGCCTAACGCCGGGCCTGGCCCGGCCTCATCCCCGACAAGGAGACCGTCATGACCGCTTCCACGCTCCACCGCAGCACCCTCGACTACCAGCAACTGGACGCCGCCCACCACATCAACGCCTTTCTAGATCAGAAAGCCCTGAACCAGGAAGGCCCGCGGGTGATGGCCGAGGGCCGGGGCGTGTATCTGTGGGACACCGACGGCAAGCGCTACCTGGACGGCATGTCCGGCCTGTGGTGCACCCAGGTGGGCTACGGCCGGCAGGAGCTGATTGCCGCCGCCACCCGGCAACTGCAACAGCTCAGCTACTACAATGTGTTCTTCCACACCACCCACCCGGCGGTGAACGAACTCTCCGAGCGGCTGTTCTCCCTGCTGCCCGGCGACTACCGTCACGTGATCTACACCAACTCCGGCTCCGAATCCAACGAGTTGCTGATCCGCTGCGTGCGCCGTTATTGGGACGTGATGGGCAAGCCGGACAAGAAAATCTTCATCGGCCGCCACAACGGCTACCACGGCTCCACCGTGGGCAGCGCCAGCCTGGGCGGCATGAAGTTCATGCACGAGATGGGAGACCTGCCCATCCCCGGCGTGGAGCACATCGGCGAGCCGTACTGGTTCGCCCACGGCGGCGGGCTGAGTCCGGAAGCATTTGGCCGTCAATGCGCGCAAGAGCTGGAAGACAAGATTCTGGCGCTGGGCGCCGACAAGGTGGCCGCCTTCGTGGCCGAACCCTTCCAGGGCGCCGGCGGCATGATCTTTCCGCCGGACAGCTATTGGCCGGAAATCCAGCGCATCTGCCGCCAATACGAGGTGCTGCTATGCGCCGACGAGGTGATAGGCGGCTTTGGCCGCACCGGGGAATGGTTCGCCCACCAGCATTTCAACTTTCAGCCGGACACGCTCAGCATCGCCAAGGGTCTGACCTCCGGCTACATCCCCATGGGCGGCCTGGTGCTGTCGCGCCGCATCGGCGAAACGCTGGTGGAGCAAGGCGGCGTCTTCGCCCACGGCCTGACCTACTCCGGCCACCCGGTGGCCGCCGCCGTGGCCCTGGCCAACCTGGGCGTGCTGCAAGACGAAGGACTGGTCGAGCGCGCCAGGACGGACACCGGCCCCTATCTGCAAGCCTGCCTGCGCGAGGTGTTTGGCCAACACCCGCTGGTGGGCGAAATCCAGGGCGCCGGCCTGGTAGCGGCCTTGCAGTTCTGCCGCGACAAAGCCACGCGGCAGCGCTTCGCCGACGAAACCGACATCAGCTGGCGCTGCCGCAGCATAGGCTTTGATGAGGGCGTGATCCTACGCTCCACGCTTGGCCGCATGATCATGGCGCCGGCGCTGGTGATCAGCCGGAGCGAGATCGACGAACTCATAGACAAGACCCGCATCGCCGTGGACCGCACCGCGGAGGAGATGGGCCTGCGCTAGCGGGATGGATGAGCGCGCGGGTAGGCCAGGCGGCTGCCTGGCCTTTTCATTTGAAAACTTGGAAAAAACTTAATAAAGATAAGACCTGCTCACACAGGCTTGCTCGATGCCAGCGCGTCTCCGGCAATATCGGTGATGCTGCGGTCGATCACCTCCCCGCTCTGAGCCTCGGCCATGCGGAGGGCCAGCAGCGCTTTCAAATCTTCAAGCGCCTGGCCCTCGTCGGATGCCGAAGGAAACAGCCGCTCAAGAGCGTACTGCTTGATCGTTTTACCTTGCAACGCGGCCGCCGCCTTGAGAGCCTGGTGCTGCTGCTCGGTCACATCAATGGTCAAACGACTCATGGCCTGTTACTCCAGATAGATAGATCAGTACCACATTATCACAAATGTGTTTTTGTGGATGAACAAACGGTCAAAGTCCCCTCAGAGCCTGTTCAAAGCCTCGCGAGCAAGAGCGAGACAAGGCGGAAACGAGCGAAAAAGCGGAATGTACAAGTGGTACATGAGCATTTTGAGCTCGGTTTCAACGCCGTATCGCCGAAGCGCAGCAGACTTTGAACAGGTTCTTAGGGCGTCCCTCGTCGGCAGCGCCTCCCAATAATTGCAAACACAGCTCACGCACCGCCTCCGCCTTGCGCGTCAGCCTCAAGGCCTGCGGCCAGGCCAGCATGATGGGCAGCCGCGGCACCTCGTCGGCAATGTCCAGGCAGGCCAGCTTGCCGCCGCCGTAAGCCAGGTCCACCTCCGGCCGCAAATTGAGCAAGGCGTAGCCGAAACCCGCCGCCACCAGCCCGCGCGCCAGCTCGAAATTGATGGTGCGCAGCCCCACTTTCGGCTCCAGCCGCTGCTGCCGGAACAAGGACAGGAAATACTCGCGGCTGTGCGGCAGGTCCAGCAGCACCAAGGGCTCCGCCGCCAGCTCCGCCAGCGCCACCTTGCCGCGCCCGGCCAGCGGATGATCCGCCGCCACCAAGGCGTAAGGACGCGCGCCGGACAGCGGCAACTTGTGCAAGCCCTCCGGCAGGCCCAGGTCATAGGCCAAAGCCAGCTCGATCCGCCCGTCCGCCAGCGCCTCCCGCAGCTGCCGGGCGTCGCCCTCCAGCAAATCAACCTCCAGCTCCGGGTGAACGTCGCGCAAAGCGGACAACAGCCGCGGCAGCAAGATGGGCGCGATGGTGGTGAAACAGCCCAGCGTCACCCGGCCGCGCAAGGACTGGCTGATCTCCTGCGCTTGCGGCGTCAAATCCTCCGCCTGCTTCAGCAACTGACGCGCGGCGGCGATGAAGCTGCGCCCGGCCGGCGTCAGCGACACCCCGCGCGCGTGGTGACGCATGAACAGCTGCAGGCCGAACACCTCCTCCAGCTGGGCGATGGCGCTGGACACGCCGGGCTGCGACGTGTGCAGCGCCTTGGCCGCCTCAGTGACGCTGCCGTGATCCGCCACGGCGACCAGATAAGCCAATTGTCTCAGGGTGTATTGCATAATTAAAAATTATCCAATGCAGAAGATATAACTATTTTCCGTATCCAGACTGGCTTCGTAGACTGCCCTTGTCAAGCACGCGACAGGAGGCGTCAAGATGGCAATCGAAACGACAGACACGCTGATCATCGGCGCCGGCCAGGCCGGCATCGCCATCAGCGAACACCTGAGCCGCCACGATGTGCCCCACATCGTGCTGGAACGCCACCGCATCGCCGAACGCTGGCGCAGCCAACGCTGGGATTCGCTGGTCTGCAACGGCCCGGCCTGGCATGACCGCTTTCCCGGCCTGGAATTCGCCGGCCTGGACCCGGACGCCTTCGCGCCCAAGGAACGCGTGGCGGACTACCTGGCCGCCTACGCCCAAAAATTCAACGCGCCCATCCGCACCGGGGTGGAGGTGCTGAAAGTCAGCCGCCACCCGGACCGGTCCGGCTTCATCGTGGAAACCTCGGCCGGCGCCTTCCAGGCCGAACGCGTGGTGGCCGCCACCGGCCCCTTCCAACAGCCAGTCATCCCGGCCATCGCGCCCAAGGACGACGCGCTGACGCAAATCCACTCCGCCCACTACCGCGCGCCGGAACAGCTGCCGGAGGGCGCGGTGCTAGTGGTGGGCGCCGGCTCCTCCGGCGTGCAGATCGCCGACGAACTGCAAAGCGCCGGCAAGCGCGTCTATCTCTCCGTGGGCGCGCACAACCGCCCGCCGCGCGCCTACCGCCAGCGCGACTTCTGCTGGTGGCTGGGCGTATTGGGCGAATGGACCGCCACCGCCCCCAAACCGGACGCCGCCCACGTCACCATCGCCGTCAGCGGCGCGCGCGGCGGCCACACCGTGGACTTCCGCGCGCTGGCGCAACAAGGCCTCACCCTGCTGGGCAGCGCCCAAGCGTTTGAACGCGGCGTGGCCCGTTTCGCCCCGGATCTGGCCGACAACCTCGCCCGCGGCGACGCCAACTACCTGGCCCTGCTGGCGGCGGCGGACGCCTATATCGAACGCAACCGGCTGGACCTGCCGGAGGAGCCGGCCGCGCGCCATATACCGCCGGACCCGGAATGCGTGACCCGCCCCATCCTTGAGCTGGACCTGGCCGCGGCCGGCGTCGCCAGCATCGTCTGGGCCACCGGCTACGCCGCGGATTACAGCTGGCTGCAAGTCCCGGCCTTCAACGAACAAGGCCAGCCGCAACACCTGCGCGGCGTGTCCAGCGAGCCGGGCGTCTATTTCCTGGGCCTGCCCTGGCTGTCTCACCGCGGCTCCTCCTTCCTCTGGGGGGTATGGCACGACGCCCGCTTCATTGCCGACCACATCGCCACCCAGCGCCAATACGCCGCCTACCGCGACGCCGGCCAGCGCGCACAGCCCTAACGGAGCCCGCCATGACCCACACCCGCATCCGCCCGTTCAACACCCGGCAAACCTATCCGGAGCAAAATCTGGACAATGATCTGTGTCAGGCCGTGGTGGCCGGCAATCTCGTCTTCCTGCGCGGCCAGATCGGCCAGGACCTGGACAGCCGCGAATCCGTAGGCATAGGCGACGTGGCCGCCCAGGCCGAACAAGCGATGGCCAATGTGAAACTGCTGCTGGAAGAAGCCGGCAGCGAGCTGGGCGACATCTGCAAGATCGTGATCTACCTCACCGACCCGCGCTACCGCGAAGCCGTTTATCTAGTGGTGGGCCGATGGCTGAAAGGCGTCTACCCGGTGTCCACCGGCCTGGTGGTGTCGGCGCTGGCGCGCCCGGAATGGCTGGTGGAAATCGACGTTACCGCCGTCATCCCCGAGGAGCGCCGCCGATGACCTTCTCCATCGCGGCCCGCTGCCGGGACAGCGGCA
The DNA here is from genome assembly GCF_057418835.1 of Chromobacterium sp. HL1. Taxonomy (NCBI): domain Bacteria; kingdom Pseudomonadati; phylum Pseudomonadota; class Betaproteobacteria; order Neisseriales; family Chromobacteriaceae; genus Chromobacterium; species Chromobacterium sp. HL1. The sequence goes on along the minus strand of NZ_CP162399.1, from coordinate 1,651,707 downwards.
TGGTGGGCGTCGCCATCGCCTCCTCCAGCATCTGCGTGGCCAGCCGTTGCGCCCATGTGCGCGCCGGCGTGGGCGCCGCGCTGAGCCAGAACGTCAGCAACCCGCTGCTGGGCCCGCTGGCGCTGGAACGGATGGCGACGGGCGGCGCGGACGAAGCGCTGCGCGCCGGCCTGCTGGCGGCGGACCCTCACCTGGAGTGGCGGCAACTGGTGCTGGCCCCGCTTCAAGGCCGCCCGCAAGTCATCACTGGCCGGCACGCGCTGGGCCTGCATGGCGCCGCCATTGGCCGCGACTGCGCCGCCGGCGGCAACCTGCTGGCCACGGCCGAGCTGCCCCAAGCCATGGTGGCCGCCTACGAAGCCGCCGGCGGCGGCCTGCCGGAACGCCTGCTGGCGGCGCTGCAAGCCGCGGTGGACGCCGGCGGAGAAGCCGGCCCCATCCATTCCGCCGGCCTGCTGGCCACAGCCGATACCGCATGGCCGGCCATCAATCTGCGCATAGACTGGAGCGACGGTCAGCCGGTGGCGGAACTGGCCGAGCTATGGCGCCGCTACCAGCCGCAGATGGACGCCTATCTTGCCCGGGCGCTGACCCCGCAGCATGCGCCCAGCTACGGCGTGGCGGGAGACCCATGATGCAACGCTACAGCTCGTTGGCCATGCTGGAGCGGCTGGTCGGCTTCGACACCGTCAGCCACCGCTCCAACCTGGAACTGATCCACTTCGTGCGCGACTACCTGGCCGGCTGGGGCATCTCCAGCCAGCTGATCCGCAGCGAAGACGGCGGCAAGGCCAACCTCTACGCCACCATCGGCCCCGCGGACCGGGGCGGCGTGATGCTGGCCGGCCACACCGACGTGGTGCCGGTGGACGGCCAAGCCTGGAACGGCGATCCCTTCCGCCTCCAAATACGGAAGCAGCGCGCCTACGGCCGCGGCAGCGCCGACATGAAAGGCTTCATCGCCGCCGTGCTGGCCGCCGTGCCGGACTTCGCCGCCGCCGGGCTCTGCACCCCGCTGCACATCGCGCTGAGCTACGACGAAGAAATCGGCTGCATCGGCGTGCGCCGGCTGCTGGACGTGCTGGGCGGGCTGCCGGCTCTCCCCAGAATGGCCATCGTCGGCGAACCCACCCTCATGCGCGTGGTGGCCGCCCACAAGGGCAAGCTCGCCTACCATGTGCGCCTGCGCGGCAAGGCCGGCCATTCCAGCCTGCCCCAGGCCGGCGTCAATGCCGTGGAATACGCGGCGGAACTCATCGTCTTCATCCGCCAACTGGCGCGCCGGCGCGCGGAGGAAGGCCCGTTCGACCCGCTCTACCCCGCGCCCCACACCACCCTGCACGTGGGCGCCATGCGCGGCGGCACCGCGCTCAATATCATCCCCGAGCACGGCGAGTTCGAATTTGAAATCCGCCACCTGCCGGAAGACGAGCCGCAAACGCTGCTGAACGCCATCATGGACTTTGCCCGCCAACAACTGCTGCCCGCCATGCGCGCGGTGGACCCCGACGCCGACATCGTCTTCACCGAACGCAGCGCCTACCCCGGCCTGCTCACCGCACCGGACGCCGACGTGGTGCGCTTCGCGCAATCGCTGCTGGGCGACGCCCGCGCGCCGGCCAAGGTTTCCTTCGGCACCGAAGCCGGGCTGTTCTCCCAGCAAGCCGGCATCCCCGCCGTGGTGCTGGGCCCCGGCAGCATCGCCCAGGCGCACCAGCCGGACGAATGGCTGGCGCTGGAACAACTGAGCGCCTGCGACAAGCTGCTCGACGCCCTGCGGCGGCGGCTGAGCGAGCCCGTGCCCTGACCCTAATCTGGCCGCGTCGGAACCTTCCTGCGCTTGCGGGGGCCTACCACGCTTACATCCCGTTCCGGAAAGCCCCGCATGAACCCCGATACCCCACAGGCCCAGCGTCTGAACGCCGCCATCGCCTGGGCGCACAGCCGCCCGGACGTGGACGCGCTGATCCTCACCGGCTCCTTTGCCCGCGATGATGGCAGCGCCGACATCCATTCCGATCTGGACCTGGAAATCATCGGCCCGAACCCGGCAGCGCTGGCCGCGGACGACGGCTGGCTGCGCGACATCGGCCCCCTGCTCACCGTGCTGCGCCTGGGCGAAGGCCAAGCCTGGCCCACCCGCCTGGCCATCTACGGCGACGGCGTCAAAATCGACTTCACCCTGGCCGGCCCCGCCCGGCTGCACGCCATGCGCGAGCATGGGCTGGACCCGCTGTACCAGCGCGGCTACCGCGTGCTGCTGGACAAAACCGGCGCGGCCCAAGGCCTGTCCGCGCCGCAAAGCCGCCCCACCGCGCCGGCCCTACCCAGCGAGGAGCGCTTCCGCGAACGGGTGGAGGAATTCTGGTTCGAGGCCTTTCACATCCCCACATACCTGGCGCGCGGCGAGCTGTTCGTCGTCAAACTCCGCGACTGGACCATGAAGGAACTGCTGCTGGAAATGCTGGAATGGCACGCCCATAGCCGCCCCGGCATGGCGGCGGACTGCTGGCATATCGGCACCCGGCTGCAACACTGGGCCGAGCCTGAACACTGGCAGGCGCTGCATCAAGCCTTTGGCCGCTTCGACGCCGCCGACGCCGAACGCGCCTTCCACGCCACGCTGCGGCTATACAGCCAAGTGGCTCGCGAAGTGGCCGCCCGCGCCGGCTTTGACTACCCGGCAGCGGTGGAAGCCGGCATCCGCGACTTGATCCGCGCGCCGGCGTAAAGCAACGATCCCACGATGCCCCCCTCCCACGCGCCGCGCCAGGCGGGGATTGTTTGTTGGGATTGACCTTTGGCCATGGTTAGATAGAATCCTCTATCTTTCAGGCGTTCGCTTCCGTCCGCCTGTCTTCAGTCCAGCCACGCGCCTCCTCGCAGCGGAAGCGCGCCAGCCAAGCCATACAGCCAAGCGCCGCGTCCCCCGCGGCCAGATACTTTGTCAGGAACAAGATGCGTATCCACGCCCTTCTGCTGCCGCTAGCGCTATATAGCGCGGCGGTCTCCGCGGATTCACTCTCCCCCTCTCACCCGGCTTTTACCCAAATACACAAGGCCATGACGGACAGTTTGCGCATGCAGCAACAACTGATGCGGATGCCAAACCCGCCCGATATGTTCAAGAGAGAGAACAAAGAAGCATCGCCGCCTCAGGACGAGGTGGAGAAGGTTGATCGCCGGCAGGCTAAGCCGGTGATGACGCCGCAACCGCAACCACGCCCTGATGAGCAGGCGGATAGCGAATAACAAGCTCTGTCCCAATTGGCCGCTTCGACGCAGCCGACGCCAAACGCATCCTCCACGCCATCTTGCAGTTGCACAGCCAAGTGGCCGCCCGCGCCGGAAGCAGTGGAAACCGACACCTGCGGCTTGAATCACGCGCCGGCACAAACCCGCGACCACCACGCCTTGACCCTGCCCGCATAGTCGGCGACAATCCCCGCGTGCCGCAAAAAACGGCACCGAGATTGGCATCTCGCAGCGCGTCAACAGCAGGCATGTACGTTCACGTACATGCTTGTGTTTTGCCATGACCTGACGGCAGGTGCATGGTGGGAGAGCGCTATGCGCTCGCCGTTGACGTGCCGGTAATGCCAATCCCATCACGCGCCTGCCAAATCCATTCCTGGATAGGCAGCTTGTTAATCTTGTTTCATCGCAGGAGTAACGACATGCCGCAATCTCTCTTTCCGCGCCGACGGCGCTACCGCACCCCGGCCCTAGAAACCCAGGAAATCCTGCTGCCCTTCGTCAGCTACCTTCCCGGACGCACCTACCCGCATTACTGGCACATGCCGTCCGCGCCGGCCACCCCCGCCCAGGCCCAGGCCTACGGCCGGGAATGCGCCGCCCATCTGCTGCAATGGCTCAAGGACAACCCGGCTTACGTGGGCCAGGGCCTGCTCAGCCGCATCGCCCGCGACATCGACTTCAGCCGCACCGAGCAGCGCGGCTACTGGCTGGGCTTTTTCAACCACCTTGAGCGGCTGATCTCGCTCAGCGCAAGGCGGATGAATGTCTACGCCTACACCGACCATCAGCACCGGATGATGGACGCGCAGGTGGAGCGCTCCTTGCTGGAGCGACAGGTGTTGAAGAAGAGTCCGTAAAGGGAGGCCCCCGGCGGGAGCCGGGGGCATGGGCTTACACGGCGTCCTGCCCAAACAAGCATCCAACGGCCATGCGACAGCTAGCTCGCCGATACGCACATTGCTGCTGAGCAATAAAAAAAGCCGGTCTTTAAGACCGGCTTTTTCATTTGCTCGACATCTATGCATACGCAAAAAGCCCCATACGGGGCTTTTTTATTGCAGCGATAATGCTTAGAGCGGCTGGATCGCGGTTGCAGCCGGGCCTTTCTGGCCCATTGCTCGGGTGTAGCTTACTTTTTGACCTTCATGCAGGGACTTGAAGCCGTCTGCGCGAATTTCGGAAAAGTGAGCGAAAAGATCATCGCCGCCATTGTCCGGGGTAATAAAGCCAAAACCTTTTGCGTCATTGAAAAATTTAACGATACCAGTTTCCATAATTCACTCCTTGGTGTTCAGATTAAGGGCAATAAATTGCCTGAAAGCATGATAGTCAAGGAATAGATAAGGAAACAAAGCAGACCAACTTGTATGGACAACTGAGGTATCGATAGATATAGCGCTTGAAAATCGCGACAAGAATACTCGCAAAACACCGGCTTGGTCAATAGCAATATTTGAATTTTGCAATTTGAGCAGGAATTTGTTGCCAAAAAGCGAGCAGTAGCCAAAGACAAACCGCGCTGGGTTTGCTAGATGTGGGCATGGCTTCATCCCCACAACCGTGGGAAACACTGGGCGGCAGCCGGCCTGCTGACACGCGGGGGCGGTTCACCCCCACCCCGTGGGGAACACATCAGTTGCTCAGAGAGGTCATCTGGCAAGTCCGGTTCATTCCGATACCAAAGCCAGCAACGCCAACCACAGGCTTTGGCCTCACTGCACACCAGTTGCTCCAGAGATTGCCAGGCCCCATTGCTAACCGCTTTGATTCCAAAACGGTTTTCACTCAATAATGATTAAGCACCGTGCAGGAATACGTGAAATTCGCCTGTACGTATGGCAAGCCTTCAGAGGAGTGCCCACGCAGGAAGTGGCGTCCTGCCTGCGCGGTGCTTCCTCCTTTACTACGGCGAACGCGTCACCCCACACCCGTGGGGAACACAAGGACGGCGAGCAGGGCAGCGGCAATGGCGGCGGTTCAGCCCCACACCCGTGGGGAACACATCGACAACCCCAAGCGCGACCGCATCGAAACCGGTTCATCCCCACACCCGTGGGGAACACGCTGTTCCAGACCGTCAAAGACGGTGTGACCTCCGGTTCATCCCCACACCCGTGGGGAACACATTCATTTCAGCCTCCTGAAACTCAAGCCGGGCGGTTCATCCCCACACCCGTGGGGAACACACCCGTTATCAAAGTAAGCATGATTAAGTTGTCGGTTCATCCCCACACCCGTGGGGAACACGGACCGCGACACGGGCCTTTTCCTGTGTCCCGAGGTTCATCCCCACACCCGTGGGGAACACGGTCGATCTGTAGCTTGGGCCGCCTGCGGCAACGGTTCATCCCCACACCCGTGGGGAACCCGTGACCGACTTTCGCAATATGGTTGCGCACTACGGTTCATCCCCACACCCGTGGGGAACACCGCAAGAGCAAACAACCCAGCAACAGCGCCAGCGGTTCATCCCCACACCCGTGGGGAACACATCTGTCTGCTCTGGCAAATTCAAAACTGTTGCGGTTCATCCCCACACCCGTGGGGAACACGTCAGACATGCGGCGATTGATAATCCAAATTTCGGTTCATCCCCACACCCGTGGGGAACACCACAGCGCGATAGCGCGGCTCATCACCACGCTCGGTTCATCCCCACACCCGTGGGGAACACAAGATCGCCGATCAGGCCACGACTGACACCAGCGGTTCATCCCCACACCCGTGGGGAACACTCAGCCTGCGCATTCACCAACACAGCTTGGGGCGGTTCATCCCCACACCCGTGGGGAACACACCCGAGGGCCTCTTTCTTGGTCTGCTACCAACGGTTCATCCCCACACCCGTGGGGAACACTCACATTGAAGAGAGGTTAGGCATGGCGGTGACGGTTCATCCCCACACCCGTGGGGAACACCACGCCGCCCATCGGCTCCATGAACCGGATCGGCGGTTCATCCCCACACCCGTGGGGAACACGTGCTGGATATCCCAAGAGGCGTCGCCCAGGTCGGTTCATCCCCACACCCGTGGGGAACACCAGCGAAACAGCGGCGCAAAACCAATCAAAATCGGTTCATCCCCACACCCGTGGGGAACACTAGTGTTGTAGTTGGTGCCGGCTCTGCCCCAGCGGTTCATCCCCACACCCGTGGGGAACACATCCGCTGGCGTGATGCGCAGCGCGGTAAGACCGGTTCATCCCCACACCCGTGGGGAACACGCAAAAGGACGATGCCGTAACTTCCAAATTGTCGGTTCATCCCCACACCCGTGGGGAACACCCAATCAGCGCGCCAAGAATTATTGTTCCATCCGGTTCATCCCCACACCCGTGGGGAACACACCATTTACAAGAGATTGATTTTAAATACGAAAAATGACACCCAAAAAGCCACCAACTTTTATCGCTTGCTAGCCGGGTTCTCGCGGTGCGGGAAATGAGGCCGATGCCTCGACGGCGTCATCGGTTGGCAGAGGTAGAAAAGAAACCAGCTGTGCGCCGTCGAAAGCCACCGGCATGCGGCGGTTGACGCCCAGGGTGACAAAATCGAAGCCGGCTTCATTGACGGTTTGCCAGGCCATGACGGCATTGCCGTCTTCCAGCCCGGTTTCCACTTGCTGCCACAAGTAGTCGCGAATCTTGCGATTGTAAGCGCCCACATAAACGCCGGCGCGGATTTCCAGCAGCCAGATGGCCAGCCGGCCGCGCAGTCTGGGGGGAGCGTTTTCAAGTACGATGACCAGCATCTCCCAACCCTTCCTCCTCAGGGAAAGCGGCTTCCACCACGCCCTGCTGCTGCAGCGCGTCCAGACCACCGGCCGCCAGCAGCGTTTCAATGTCCGGGATGATGCGCTCCAACAGCCTGGTTTTGCGGAACATGTCGCGGCAGCGCTGCCTCACTTCCCGCTCCACATTTGCCGACGGCTTGGCCGCCACCGCAAACGCCACCGGCGCCACGGTTTCAAATTTGTAGATGTCGGCCACATCGTATACGAAGGACAGCGGCTTGCCGCTGTGGATGAAGCCGATGGCGGGAGCGTAGCCGGCGGCCAGCACCGCCGCTTCGGCCACGCCATACAGGCAGGCGGTGGCGGCCGACAGGCAGCGGTTGGGGACATCGGCCTGGTCCCAGTCTTCACGGTCGTAATTGCGCGCCCGCCATTTCACGCCATAGTGCTGGGCCAGTTGCTGGTATAGGGCGCGCACCCGCGCGCCTTCAATGCCGCGCAATTGCTCCACGCTGCGCCGTTGCGGCGGTTCCTCTCCAAACCGGCGGCGGTACATTTCCCGCACCACTTTGAGCCGGGCGTCGTCGTCCAGCGCCAGCCGGGCCTGATAGAGCAGGCGATCGGCCCGCGCGCCGCCGGGCTGGCCGGCGGAATAGAGCCGGACGCCGGCCTCGCCCACCCACACCAGCAGCGTGCCCACTTGGGCTGCCAGCTTGCAGGCGGCGTGGGAGGCGCGGACGCCGGGTTCCAGCATCAGGCAGGCCACGCCGCCCACCGGGATGTGGGTGCGCACGCCGCCCGCGTCCACGGCGACAAAGGCGCCGTCCAGCACGTCCAACTGACAGCGTTCGACAAACAGCACCGACAGCCGCTCCTTGATGGGGAGCGGCTTGAGCGGCGGCAGCCATTGCGCCATCGCCGCCGTCCTTAAGCCGGAGCCAGGGACAGCAGGCCCAGGCCCATGGCCTTGGCGTGCCCCAGGCCGGCGGCCACCGCCGCGCGCAGCCGTTGGGCGTTGTCCACCGCCAGCACGCCGTCGAAACACGCCGCTTGCAGGGTGATGACGCCGCCCGGCTTGCGCAGCCGCCACTGCTGGCTGAGACTGCGCTCCACCCGCTGCGGCACGGCGCCGGCCTGCTGCAACTGCCGCGTCAGCCAGGCCAGTTGCTCTTCTTCCCGCAGCAGACCATAGCGTTTGCCGCCACGGGTGACGGTGGGATTGGCCAGCAGGCGGAAACGATAGCGGCGATCCGTCTCGATCAGTTGCTCCAGCGGCAGCGGCTTGCATTGTACGGCTCGCACTTGCGCCAGTACCTGCCAATGGCCAGGCTCCGGCGATTGCAGCAGCAATACGGCTACGCCGGCTTCTGCGTCGCAGCGTTCCAGCCGCCACAGAAAGCGCGGCGGGATATCGTCGGCCGCGGCGACGAAGGCGCGGCATAGGCTGCGGTGCATGTCGTAGGCATTGGCCAGATCCCGCCGCGCGGCGGGGTGGCCGGGGTCAAGCGTCAGTTGTGTCAGGTACATCCGCCACCTCCGATTTGACAAAGCGGGGGCCGAAGCGGCGTTCGGCAAACGGCGCCACAGGTTGGTCCAGCCTCACCGCGCCTTCCGACGGATGTTCCAACATCAGGCGCAGCGGCTGACCGGCTTGCTCGCGCTGGGGCGGAGCCAAGCGCGGCCAACGATGGCGCAGGCAATCTTCCAGGCCATGCTCCTGCACGCCCTCTTCCAGCCAAACCGGCTGCGACGGCGGCATGGATTTGCGGCCTAAGGCCAGCGGCCAATGCGGCTGACGCAAGGCTTGCTGGATATGGCGCAGCAGGCCGGCGTCGCCTTCCAGCCCCACCAGAAACACCGCGTCGGCCAGGTAGTAGCGGGGGCTGATCACGGTGCGCTTGAGATCGGCCTTGCCTGAAGCGAGCAATACGCCGGTGGCGGTTTGGTAGTCGCGCATCAGCAGGCCTTCTCTATCCACCCGGACCCCCATGCGCAGCGCGGCCAGATCGTCCACCGCTTGCGCGCGGTCGCGCCCCAGCGCAGCGCAGATCAAGCCGATAACGCCGGACTTGGAGGGTTCCAGACCGCTGTCGCGTTCGTCGAAGCGGCTGGTGGTGCCCCAGGCTTGCATGGGGCCGGCCAGCCTGAGCAGCAGGGTGGCCATATCACCGCTCCCATGCGGCGCCGGCCTGTTGGGCGGCCCAATCCGCCAGCGCCGCCAGGCTGGTTTGCCGCTCGCCTTTGGCCTGCGGCCAGGCGTCGGTCAGGTCGATATAGGCCCAGGCGTCGCGCGCGTCGCCATAGGGACCGGCCAGCTTGTCATCGTAACCCGCGAGCGCCGCCACGGATTGGCCGGTGAGCGCTTCGCCGTTGCGGGCGTAAACAGGTTTTTCAAAAGCGTTGGCCAGGTTGAGCGGGCTGGCATGGCGGACGGCGATGCCGATGAAGCTGGGCGGGTTGTGGGCGGCAAAGGTGTTTTGCTTGCCGCTGGGAATGGCGCGGGCCATGGCTTGCACCAGCGCGCGCACGCCGGCGAGCGCCAGCTCACGGTCGCCTTGCAGATTGCCAGCCAGCTTGGCCGGGTCCAGCGCGCCGTAGCGGTAGAAGGTGGCGGAGTTGAATTCCACCTGGCCTATCATGCCGGCGCCGGTTTCATCGGCACTGCCTTTGTCGTCCACGGCGGTGAAGTAGTCGAAGTCACGCACCACTTGATGAGTACTGATGGCGTGCGCCACCTGGCAGGCGGCATCCTGGTTGACTTCCGGCAGGTCCGCCAGCATGCGGCCGAACAAGGCTACGTCCAGCGCCTTGCCGCCGTTCATGATGGCCTTGGCCTGTTTGGCCAGTTCCGGCGGCACATTGGCCTTGACGTCTTTCTTGCTCTTTTTCTCGCCATTGGCCGACGGGGCCAGCTCATCCCAGTGGGCGTGAATCAGATTGGCGAAGCCGTCTATCTCCTGTTGGCCCAAAAAGAGCAGGTATTCGGTCTTGCCGTCTTCCTTGAGTTTGAGCCCGGCGGCGGCCAATGCGCTTTCAATGCGGCCGTCCAGTTCTTCCCCGGCCAGGCCGAAACGCTGCTGGAGTTGCTCACGCAGCAGTTCCAGCAGTTTTTTGGTGCGCACGCCTTGATTGGCGGGGGGAAAATCCGCTTGCAGACGTACCGCGCGTTTGAAGCACTGGCTGCTGACGCGCGCGCGGCGGTAGCCGCCGAAAACGGCGTCCTTGGGCGCGCCGGTATCGTCGCGGTTAAGATTGGACGGCGCGAAGTTCTGAATCAGATGAAATTCGATAAACAGACTCATGGCTCTCTCCATACGGGGCTGGGGTTCAGTCGTTCAGGGGGGCGGATTGGCGATAAAAGTCTCGCGCCCAGTTACGGCGCACCAGATCGCGGCCGCTGACGCCGTCGTAGCGCTGCGGCTGCCAGGACGATAGCCAGCGGGCCAGATCTTGCAGCAGCGCGGCGTAGTCCAAGCCTTGCTGCTCAGCCGCCAATAGCGAGAAGGCTTGCCTCAGATAGTTGGGCAGTGTTTCCGGTTCGGCGTCCAGCAGTGTGACGAAGCGCTGCTCCAGGCTGGCGCTGTCCCGCTGCCGCCACAGCGCGCCAAAGGCCTGGGCAAAGCTGCGGCCGGTTTGTTGCTTGGGCAGTTGGGCAAACAGCGCGGCGGTCAGGTAGAGCGCGCGGCGGAAGCTATCCTCGGCATGGCTGTCCGTTGGCACAAAGCGCTCGACATGGGGGTAGGCCGGCGGGTAGGCGCCCGGCGCGAAACCGGCGCTGCGGCGCAGCTCGGCCAGTGCGCCGCGGTTGCGCTCCGCCAGGGTTTGCAGGTGTTTGACGAAGTCCTGCGCCAGTTCAGACATGATTGTTCTCCTCTTGCGTGGATGCTTGGGTCAAGGGACGGATCAAAGCCAGGTAACCGGGCTCGGCCAGCGCCAGCGCTTTCAGCGCGGCGGCGTTGCCGCCCAATTGGCGGCAAGCGGCGTCCCAGGCCAGCTTGGCGGCACGGCGCAGCGCGTCCCGCCAATAGGCGTCGGCGTGTTCCAACGCTTCCGCGCCTATCCGCTCCAACAACTGCGGCCAGCGGCTTTCCAGCGCGCTGAAGTAGGCCGCCGGCGCCGGGCCGGCGTCCAGTTGCGCCCGCGCCCGGCCTCGCGTGTCCTTGTGGCCCGGGTCTGGCATGACGGCGGCCAACATGCCGGCCATGACCAGGCGCAGCTTGCTGTACAGTTCTTCGGCTTCGCGCAGCTTGCCGCGGACTTCTTCCGCGCCCTCCGCTTGCTCCAGCACGCGTTGCGGCAGTTCAAAACGCTCGGCGCGCCAGCGCTCCAGCTTGGCCTGATTGCTGGACAGACCCAAGATCATCACGCTCAGCGGCTCGGCCTGCCCCAGCCTGTGCTGTAAATGCCGGGCCCAGCCCAGGGTGGCCGCCGCCAGCGAATGCGCTTTGTCGTCGGCGGGGTTCGGCGGCAGCAAGGCGCCCAAATCGCGCCAAAACGCCCGGCCCTCGCCAAAGCTCAGCCGCACCATATTGTTGACGCCCATGCGATAGCTGGCCATGGCGTCCGGCGCTTGTTCGTTGTCGGCCAGCGCCAACCCAGCGGCAAAACGCAGCTGCCGCACAGTGACGCCATCGGGCTCGGGCAGCAGCAACACGGCACGGCTCAGCCGGGTGTAGCGGTCGTTGTGGCCGCTGGCCAGCGTGGGTTCGGCGCGTAATTGGGCTATGGTGGGCTGGGGTTTTTCCCAGGCAGGCAGGTCATCATCCGGCCCCGACGGGTGCAGGGCCAACAACAGGGTTTGCGCCAGGGTTTGCCCTAGGGGCAGACTGGCGGCGGTATTGGCCAGCGGCCCGGCCTTGTCGGAGTCGCGCAGGGTTTTCACCAAGCCACCTGGGGTGAACTGCAAAAAGCCCAGCAAATGGCGTAGCGCTTCGGCAGCGGGAATGGCGGAGGGTTGACTATCAATAGAATGATCAAAGAGCACCGGGCTGTTGCCGATGCTGCTGGCCAGGGAAATCTGCGACCAGGGCTTGGCCTTGTCGCGAGTGGCTTCGTCTTGGGCCAGGGCCGCCACCTGCATGAAGGGGCGTTGCGGATCAAACAGATTGAAGACGCCGCGCCAATGCTCCAGGTAGTCGTGAATGGCGACCACCGGCAGGCCTTCGCGGTAGCAGCGCGCCAGATCGGCACTATCCCAGCGCCCAAAGCCGCGCCGCAGCGCACGATTGAGGATGGCCAGCAGCAGACGGTACTCGGCCAGCAGGCTGGGCGGCGCGGTGTCGGCCAGGGCGGCGATGCGGTCGGCATCGGCGAATAGCTGCACCAGGCCGATATCGGCCACGCGCCCATCCAGGTAGCGGACCGGGAGCCAGGCGGCGTCCAGCAGACTGATGGTTTTATTCATAAACACCCCCCTTCGCGAATGCCATGGACATCAATCTAACAGATGGCGGGAAGGACCGGCCACTAGATGGCTTCCCTGCCTGAGCTGTACGCCATCTTCGTTTCTCTCACCAATTGAGAACGACAATGCCAGTAACACTTAAAGGCAACTTGTTTTGCAGTCTAGCTATATGTATGATTTCATTACTTTTTAAGTGCCTTGTAACACAAATAAGGAACGCCATGAGCGAAACGACTTTTACTTTTCGTGTCGATGAGTCACTAAAACAAGAATTTGCCAAAATAGCCAAGCTTCGAGACCGCACTGGGGCTCAGTTGCTCCGTGACTTTATGCGTGATGTCGTACGGGAAAATAAGGAGGTTGCTGAATATGAGCAGTGGTTCCGTCATCAGGTCCAGCAGGGTTTGGACCAGGCAAACTCCGGAGAGCTGGTAGAAGGTGATGAGGTAGACGCGCGTTTTGCAGCTAAAAGAGCAGCGTTGCGCCGAAGAATGGCTGAACGATGAAATTGGTGTGGACGCTTGAGGCGGTGTCAGATCGCGAGGCTATTTTTGACTATATTGCAGCCGACAATCCAGTAGCCGCTCTTGATCTTGATAAGCATTTTGAGCAGCAAATTCTTCGGCTGCTTCAGCACCCAGAGTTGGGCCGTGCAGGGTGTGTTGCCGGCACACGGGAGTGGGTGCTTCATCGCCACTATATCTGCGTTTATGATGTGACAATAGATCAACTTCGGGTACTCCGAATTTTGCATGTAGCCCGACAATGGCCATGAATATTAGATTTATTTAGGGTCTGTTGACGTTTATTTTGCCGCTACGCTAGACAAATCTCTGCTCATGGCAAAATCATGACATGGAAGTGCGGCAGCCATGCCTCCTCCCTTATTTCTGTTTCCCATAAACAAGCCCCAAGCGCGGGTCCAGCGATACGCGCACCTCTCCCATCTGGTAATCGCCGTCCTTTGTCAACGGCAATACATGGCAATGACTGAGCAAGGGATGTTCGCTCAAAGCCGGATACCCAGGTTGCTCCAGTAAATGCAGGACCAGCTGTCGGCGCGACAATTTGATGTGCCGTTCAAACAGTCTTTGGGCAAGCGCATCCGACACGGCTTGCTGCGGATCGAGCGATGCGCCATCCGGCTCAGGCCGCCAGCGCCCATCGGCATCGACCCAGACCGGAATCACGGTCAGGCTGTCATCCCCCAGCCGGGTGCGGTTGCGCAAGGCCAAGGTATCGTCTTCATCAGCGCCATGCGGCTTGCCGATGTAAGCGATGGCGGCCTCACTCTGTAGATCCAGCGCAATCTGCTGCGCCAACTGCGCCTGAAAATTGGCCTTGGCGCCATGACGGGTGCGTTCCACCATTTCAAGCCGTTCGCGCAAGGCCTCCGGCAAATGATCCAAATCCGGCCAGGGCGCGTACACCGCCTGCACCAGGCGGTCGATGTCCTGCGGCAGCCGCCAGACTGGCTCGTTTTGCAGCACGGCCCAGGTCACCAGGCAGAGGTAATCGCCATACACCCGTCCCCAGCCGGTCTGTTCCAGTTCGGGCACCACATCGGCTAGCAAGCCGGCCACTTGCAATCGTGGTTGCGCGTGCGCCGCCGGGCGTTGTTTGCGTTGATGCCGGTGCAAGCGGCCGGCGCGTTGCAATAGAAGGTCGACGGGACAGAGATCGGAAATCATGAAATCGAAATCAATGTCCAGGCTTTGCTCCGCCACTTGCGTCGCAATCAGCAAAGCACGCTTGGGACGCGAGCCCATGGCGGGAGAGGAGCCGAAAGTGGACAACACTTGCTGCTCTAGCTGCCGACGCTGCTCGGCGGGGAAGCGGGCATGAAACAGCAACAGCATGCCATCTGACGGACAATATGGCCGCAATAGCTGGTACAGCTGCTGTGCCCGGTCCACGGTATTCACGATGACCACGCCACACCCGTCCTGCTCCAAGGCAAGCCGCGCGGCGGCGGCGATGTGGTCCAAGCCCTCCGGGAGGCCGGTCACGGCGATAGGCTGCTGTTCACGCGCGTTAAAGGTGGCGCCACGCGCTCCGGCGTCATCCACCAGCAATATCCGCGGATAGGCCGGCGACGGCAGCTCGCGCTCATCCACGCCCCAGGCCTGCAATAAACGCGCGCGCCGTGTATCCGGCAAAGTGGCGCTCATCAAGATGACCGAGCAACCCAAGGCTTTCAGCCAAGCCAGCAAGGTTTCAATCAAGCGACCGGTATAGGTGTCGTAGGCATGCACCTCGTCCAAAACCACCACCTTATTGGCCAGCCCCCATAGCCGGACAAAGTGATGTTTGACGTTCAATACAGAAAACAAGGCCTGGTCCACAGTGCCCACGCCATAGGGAGACAACAAGCCCCGCCGACGTTGGACAAACCAGCCGGAGGAGCCCACCGCGTCATTACCATGCTGGCCCCAGATCTCGCGCAAATGCGCAACGGTCTGATTCATGGCGGCCCCGCCATGCAATAGCTGGATATCCTGCCGCTCCCCGGAGGCGAATGCGCGCAGAAAGGCCAAGGTCCGCTCGAACATGGCATTGCCGGTGGCTTGGGTAGGCAGCGCCAGATAGAAGCCACGGTGATGTTGGCGCGCCTGCAAACGCAAAGCCGCAATAAAGGCCAGTTCGGTCTTGCCTTCTCCCATCGGCGCTTCCACCAACATTAGCGCCGGGCCGCTTCCCTGAATCAACAAGGCGTCGCCGGTTAGTTGCAGCGGCCTCGCCTGTGCAGAGGCCTCCGCGCTCAGCAGCCGCGCCAATATCGCGTCACAAGAACAGGCCTGTTGATGCAATAAGGGCCGGCTGGATGGCCAGCCCAGTTTGTCAGGGGAAGACAGCGCCGATTCCGCCAGACGTCTGGCGGCGTGATAGTGGGCGGATGGCGTATCGCCCCGCTCTCCAGGCGGAAACCAGTCCGCATTAGAGCCGATCCAGTCGCATACGCTAGTCAGACCGGCCAGCCACTCCACTGCAAGCAGCGGCAATGGATGATCCGGCGGAACATCAGACGGCGCCAGGGTGTGCCAATAGGCCTGGAATAGACTCTGCCTTGTCTGCTTCCAAATGGCCGGTTCACGCAGCGGAGCACCAGCGCCCAAGGAGGTAAAGTTGAAACCGTGGTGGGCGCTGACAGCCTGTGCCGCATCCTGCGACCATAATCTCGGTACGCCCTCGGCCTGCAACAAGCCCGGCAGCAAGGCCACACTGGCCAAGTCATGCCGGTCTTGCGCCAGCGCCACCACCGATGAGAATGGCAAGCCGGCGCGCTCAACTTGTAAGCGCCCGGCTTCCCACTTGGCCTGAAACCCCGGAGTGGCTTTGCCGAGATCATGCAAACCCACCAAGGCGGCCAGCCACCCATTCAGGGACTCTGACGGCAGGCCAAACCAGTCCGGAGCCGTCTCTGGCGCAGCCAGACACCACTCCAACAGCACGGAGGCCACGGCAGCCACATCCAACATGTGACACAACAGGCCATGCCCACCCTCTTCGCCACTTTTGGCCCATAAGCTGCGCACCGCCACACTCAATGATGTTTCCATGCACTCAACCCTTGCTGCCGCTCGTACCTAAACAACGGCAGCGCTTCAGGGCCGCCTTGGAACTCAAGACAAAGCGGAAACGGATAGCCGCCTTGATGAGTGCTCAATTATGCCGAAAGCAACACCGATAAGCGAAGGAACGCGTTTGACATTGCGCAAGGCAAGCCGGACGCGAGTCGATCAGGCCGGTTCTAACGCTGGCGTTCGCATAGACAGGCAATTTAGGCATGGAGGCAAGACGCGGCCACCCAAGCAGCCCCTGCCCCTCATTCCCCTCTCTTAAGCTGCTCCAACATCTCCTGCCACAGCTCCCGGTACACCGGATTGCTGGCGCCTTCTCCATGTCCGGGGTTGTCGGCGTTGGGGCGGCGTATCGGTTTATTCAGCGCAAACTGGTGGTCGGCCGGGATGCGCATCGCGTTATAGGAAGTGCGGATAAGATCGGCAAAGCGCTCTTGCACGTGATAGGTGCCGAACAACCTGTCCGGCGGCGTGGCGCCGGGAGAGGCGTACCAGGAGGCGATGCGATTGTTGGCGCGCATGTCCCAGCCGCCGGAAAAGTCGATCACGCCTCTGACGGCCACGCGCTTGGCGATATAGGCGGCCATGCCGCCGCCTTGGGATTGACCGGACAGCACGATCTTGCTCCAGTCCACGGCTTGTTTGTCCAGATACTGTTCCCAACGGCCTTGGGGATCGGTCTTGGCCAGGTAGCGCAGCAGAGCGGTCAGTCTATGGACAATGGCGTCTTTGGGTTTGTCCTGGATCAGCGGGGTGGCGTTTTCCCCAAAGGCGCGCTTCTGGCGCATGTGTGCCGCGCAGTCCGGATTGGTCGCCAGCACCGGCCGGGTGCAAACCTGGGAAACGGCCGGCGTGTCGATATAGGACAGGATGATGAAGCGGTAGCCCTGAGCCAGGGCGGTGTCGATGAAAGCCTGTTCGCCCACCACGGTACGCGTGGTTTCGCCGCCGGTTCCAGGCAGGAAGACCAGCAGCGGCGCGTGTCCGCCCCTTTCCGTTGAGAAAACGATGTGCGGCCCGCTGTTCGCCACAATCCCGCCATCGGTATCCGCGGGAAGAATATCCTTGCGGACAGCGTCCGCCCATGTGGCCGTGGCGATACTGAACAGCAGCGCCGCCGCGGCCGTCTTGCCAGCCCATTTCCAAACTGTCATTGCATTCCTCGCATCTTCAATAAGAGCGGCTAACAAACTCAGTTTCACGTCTGAGGCCAAGCGCGCCGCGCAGGCAGTACTTTGAGTACGGCAAGTCGGCGCAACGCGGCATCAGGGGTTTGTCAGCCGCTCTGTAAGTGGGTTGAATTGCCCCGGCTGCCTTGGGCCTACGTGAGCCCTTGGCTAGTTTTCTCAGAACCTGTTCAAAGTCTGCTGCGCTTCGTGAAGCGTTGCACGGTGAGTACAAGCTCAAAATGCTCATGTACCACCTGTACATTCCGCTTTTTCGCTCGTTTTCGCCTTGTCTCGCCCTTGCTCGCGAGACTTTGAACAGGCTCTAAGAATCGGTTTACGATCTGCTGCGCGTCGGCGATACGGCGTTGAAAACAACTTCAGAATGCTCATGTATCCCTTGTACATTCCGTCTTCTCGGCCGCTTTCGCCTTGCCTCGTTCTGGCTCGCGAGATCGTAAACACGTTCTCCGACTCTACTCGCGCAGTCCTGCGCGCAAAAGCGCGGCAAGACGGATTTAGGCCAAGAATTTGTTTACAATTGTTTACATCGAAAAGTTTAAAAACAGCAAGACAAGGCACAGACCGTTGGACAAGCGGAAGGTAGGCACGGCGGAGTCTTCATCAAGACTTCAGGCGCGCATCCCAAGGCACGTCCCGCACGCTGAGTATCCGGCAGGCGCCGGCGTCCGGATGGAGGGGGTTGAGCAGGTAGTTGTGGGCGTTGGGGGCCACCGCGCTGGGCACTTGCAGCGCGGCGGAGGCCTGACGTTGCAGCCAGTGGTGGCCCAGGCCCTGGGTGAGCGCGGGTTGCAGGATCCAGTCAGCCGGCAGGCTGGCCTGGTCCAGCGTCTGCACCAGGCGGTCCGGCAGTTCCACTTGCAGCAGGGTGAAGGTGGCGGGCAGGACGGCCACTTCCAGGTGCACCAGCGCTTCCAGCATGGCGCTGGCCGGGTGGTCCGCCAGGTAGACGATGGGCTGGCCGGCGGGATGCCAGCGGCCGGGCCAGCGCAGCCCGCCCAGGCCCTTGAGGTCTGCGTAGCGGCTGATGCGCCAGGCAATCACGCCGCGTAGCCTTCGTTGGCTTGGGCGATCAGTTGCTCCACCAGCCGCGCGCCGGGCTCGGTATGGGCCATGTCCAGCGGCGATTTGCCCTCAAAGCGGTGCAGCGGCTTGCGCAGCCATTGGGCGGCGGCGTCCTTGTCGCCGAACAGGTCTTCCGCCAGCAACAGCAGCTTGGCCACGCGCACGCCGCGTTCGGATTCCTCGGTGTTCAGCGTCTGGCCCTTCTTGATGCGATGGGACAGGGTGCGCGGCGGGATGACGAACTCCAGTTCGCCGCGGCTGAGGCCGGCGTCCACCAGGCGTTCCAGCATGCCGGTGTCCACGCCCAGCTCCACCACTTTGGCCACGTCGAAATCGTTGAGCATTTCCTGCCCCACCAACACGCTCAGTTCCTGCAACAGGCTGTGTTCCACCATGGGCGGGACCGGCGTCTCCGGCACGAATACTTGCAGCGCTTTCATGGCCCCTCCTTGATTTGGCAATTTGCTCACTTATTATCGGCATTTTGCCAAAACAAAACAAGGGCGCGGCTTGACCGGCTTCCCTCTTCTGACTCTAAGAGCCGCTAACAAAACCTCGCAGAGAACCTGAGCCAAGGCGCGCCGACGCAGGCAGTGCAAGTCGTACGGCAAGGAGGCGCAACGCAGGATCAGGGGTTTTGTTAGCGGGTCTAAACGCAACAGAAGCTGCACGCCGGACGCTTGGATTAGGCCGACCCGATCTTGACGTTTGAAAGCGGCAATGCGGATTTTATGTCTTTTACATTGCACAGGACATGAAAAAACCTCATATCGGCCCCATGCCCGGCCTTGGCACCCCGCCTTGCCCCGCTTGCCCGGACATACACCCTATGTTCCCGCTTTGCGATGCAAAAATAACCATTAGGACTATCGGCGCGGCGTGAATTATGATTGCGCCTATTCAATGAACGTCGCACCGCTTCCGCCTCCGCACGAGGAGGGGCGCTGGCATTGAAACACTCCGTCATTCCGGCCTGTGGGCCCGTTCCCGATGTTCCAGAGTCCCGGCCCAAGCTGGAGTCCGTGCCGGCACGAAGCGCTGCGTCTTCACACATTGATGCAATCGCCAATTCATAGGCGTTTGCTATGAAAAAAGATGAATATCAGCGCCTATGGGGGGCATTATGTTAAGTCAATTCACGATCGGGCAGCGCATCGCCGCGCTGGCGGGCAGCCTGCTGTTTGCAGTGGCTCTGGTGGGCGGTTCCGGCTGGTGGTCGCTGAACCAGATGGATGGCGAGCTGACCTCGCTGTTTGACCAGAAAATCGCGTTCCGCTACCAGATGAACGCCATGCAAAGCAATATGCTGCACATCCGCCAGGATGAGAAGAACATCTTCATCAGCATCGGCAATCCGGACAACTCGGATCAGAGCATCCAGACCAATAAGCAGTTGCTGGACAAGCACATCGCCGAGTTCAAGAACCAGGCGGCCACCGCCAAGTCCATGGCCATGGCCGCGGATCACCAGAAAACCTTCGACAGCATGCTGACCGGCATCTCCGGCTACGAGCAGGGCATGAACGGGCTGTATCAGAAGATCGCCAGCGGCGAGATCAGCCGGGCCAATGTCGGCGACGCCGGCATCACCCCGTTCAAGCCCAAGCTCTACGAGGCGCGCGACGCGCTCAACAGCCTGAGCAAGCTGGCGGACGAGTCCGCGCAGTCCGCGGAGGACGCGCTGGCGGTCAGCATGAAGAACACCCGCAATATGATGCTGACCATTCTGGGCCTGGCCCTGGTGGTGGGCGTCGCGCTGGCCTTCGCCATCGTCCGTTCCATCACCCGTCCCTTGCAGGCCATGCAGCAGACCATGCGCCACGCGGCGGAGAAGAACGATCTGACGGTGACGGTGGATCAAACCGGCCGCGACGAAGTCAGCGAAACCGGCCGCGCGCTGGCGCAGCTGCTGGGCAATCTGCGCGCCTTTCTGCAGCAGACCCGCGAGGACGCCAAGCAGGTGAACGACACTGCCCACGCGCTGTCCGGCGTGTCCAAGCGCATTGCCGAGGCGTCCCAGGTGCAGACCGACGCTTCTTCGTCCACCGCCGCCGCGGTGGAGGAGATGACGGTCAGCATCAATCTGGTGGCCGAGCACGCGGTGGAAATGGCCGGCGAGGCCAAGAGCAGCATGAACGAGGCGGTGAGCGGCAGCGAGGTGGCCGGCCAGGCCGCGCAGCAGATGTCCGAGATCGCCAGCGTAATCAGCCGCTCCGAGACCATCATCATCGGCCTGAACCAGCGTTCCGATGAGATCGGCAACATCGTGGACGTGATCCACGACATCGCCGAGCAGACCAATCTGCTGGCCTTGAACGCGGCCATCGAGGCGGCGCGCGCCGGCGAAACCGGCCGCGGCTTCGCCGTGGTGGCGGACGAGGTGCGCAAGCTGGCGGAACGCACCGCGCAAGCCACCGGCGAAATCTCCGAAAAAATCAAGGCGGTGCAAGGCGACACCACCACGGCGGTGGCCAGCATGCGCGAGGCCACCGAACGAGTGGAAACCGGCGTGGCGCTGAGCGGCACGCTGTCCGAGCGCCTGGCACAGATCCGCGTGCTGTCCACCCGTCTGCTGGAGAAAACCAGCGAGATCGCCGAGGCGATGCGCGAGCAGAGCACGGCCAGCAACGACGCCGCCAAGAACGTGGAGCGCATCGCCAATATGGGCACGGAAAACGGCTTGTCGGTGGAGGAATCCTCCGCCATGGCGCAGCAGTTGTCCGGCCTGGCGCATGGGCTGGATGCGGCGATCAACCGCTTCCGCGCGGATTAAAAACAAGAAGCTCCAGCCCTTGAACGCCTTCTAAACATCCAGCCTCTCAAGCTTGAGGGCGCGTCCGGCTTGGTCCGGGCGCGCCCGCAGAACGTGTTTACAATCTCGCGAGCAAGAGCGAGACAAGGCGAAAACGAGCGAAAAAGCGGAATGTACAAGTGGTACATGAGCATTTTGAGGGCGTTTTCAACGCTGTATCGCCGAAGCGCAGCAGATCGTAAACAGGTTCTCATGCCACAATCCAGGTTTTCGCCCGCCCTCTTCTTCCCATGTCCGTCCTCGAGCCGCTGTACGCGCCGTTCGCCCCCTCTCCCGCCGTGCTGCTGTGGCCGGCGCTGTTCCTGTTGCTCAGCCGTCAGTTGCGCCGCCGCGCCTGGTTCTGGCCCTATGTGGCGCTGTCGCTGCCGGGCACGGTGCTGCACGAGCTCTGCCACTTCCTGGTGGGCTGGCTGCTGCGGGCGCGGCCCAGCCGCTTCAGCGTGTGGCCGCGCCGCAACGGCCGGCAGCTGACGCTGGGTCAGGTGGGCTTCAACCGGCTGACGTGGTGGAACGCGCTGCCCATCGGCATTGCGCCCTTGCTGTTGCTGCCGCTGGGTTGGGGCCTGCTGGCGCTGGCGGCGCGCTGGCCGTGGCTGAGCCCGGCCGCGGCCGGACTGGGCTTTCTGGCGGCGCAGTGCTGGGACGGCTGCCTGCCCAGCAGCACGGACTTGAGCCACGCCGGCCGCTCCGCCCTGGCTTACGGCGCGCTGGCCTGTATCCTGTTTGGCGCTTACGCGCTGCTGCATTACGGTTTCCGCGCGCTGGCCGGACAATAAAAAACCGCCGGTTTCCCGGCGGTTTTGTGCGAATGGCCGTCAGCGCTTAGGCCGGCGCCATGCCCACCCAGCCTTGCGGGATGGACTCCAACAACTTGCGGGTATAGCTCTGCCGCGGCTCGCGGTAAATCTGATCCGCGTCCGCCTGCTCCACCACCTCACCCTTGTTCATCACCATCACCTGATCGGAGATATGCTTCACCACCGCCAGATCGTGCGAGATGAACAGATAGGACAGGCCGTATTCGTCCTGCAGGTCTTGCAGCAGGTTCAGCACTTGCGCCTGCACCGACACGTCCAGCGCCGACACCGATTCGTCGCAGATCAGCACTTCCGGCTTCAAGGTCAGGCAGCGCGCAATCGCGATGCGCTGACGCTGGCCGCCGGAGAATTCGTGCGGGTATTTCTGCAGCGCCCCGGCCGGCATGCCCACCTTGTCCAGCAGTTCCTGCGCCAGCTTGCGCCGCTCGCCGCCGTCGCGGCCGATGCCGTGCAGCTGCATCGGTTCGCTCAGGATCTGCTCCACGGTGAAGCGCGGGTTCAGCGAGGCGTAGGGGTTCTGGAAGATGATCTGGATGCGCCGTTTGTAGGCGTGGAAGGCCTTGGCGTCCATGCCCAGCAGGTCCTGGCCGTGGAACAGCGCCTGCCCGCCGCTGGCCTGGTGCAGCCGCACCAGGGTCAGACCCACCGTGGTCTTGCCGGAGCCGGATTCGCCGACGATGCCCAGGGTTTTGCCCTTGGCCAGTTTGAAGGACACGTCCTTGACCGCGTGGAACTGGCGTTTGCCGAACAAGCCTTCGCGCACGTCGAAGGATTTGCTCAGCCCGCGCACGTCCAGGATGATTTCGTCGTCGTCCCGGTAGCCGCGCTCGCGCTGCGGCGGTTCCACATAGCCGCCCGGCTGCAGGAAGTCGTCGATCACCGCCAGCCGTTGCGGCCGGCGGTCAAGGTGCGGGCGGCAGGCCAGCAGCGCCTTGGTGTAGGCGTCCTGCGGCGCGTCGAAGATTTGCTGCACGCTGCCTTGTTCGCGGATTTCGCCGTGACGCATGACGATGACTTCGTCGGCGAACTCGCCCACCACGCCCAGGTCGTGGGTGATGAACAGCACCGCCATATCGTGTTTCTTCTGCAGGTCCGCGATCAGTTGCAGGATCTGCTTCTGGATGGTCACGTCCAGCGCGGTGGTGGGTTCGTCGGCAATCAGCAGCTTGGGTTCGCAGGCGATGGCCATCGCGATCATCACCCGCTGCTGCTGGCCGCCGGACAGCTGGTGCGGATAGCTGTCCACCTTGCTTTCCGGTTCCGGCAGGCCCACTTCGCGCAAGAGTTCGATCGCGCGCCGGCGCGCGGCGCGGCGGCCCAGCTTGGCGTGCAGCATCAGGGCTTCCATGATCTGCTCGCCCACGCTGAACACCGGGTTCAGCGAGCTCATCGGCTCCTGGAAGATCATCGCGATGTCTTTGCCGCGCAGCGCGCGCATCTCGGCGCCCCCGGCCTTGAGCAGATCCCGCCCTTGCAGCAGGATCTGGCTGTCCGGGTGGATGCTGGCGTGCTGCGGCGACAGCAGGCGCATGATGGCCATGGAAGTCACCGATTTGCCGGAGCCGGATTCGCCCACCAAGGCCACGGTGCGCTTGGCCGGGATGTCGAAGCTGACGCCCTTGAGCGCCTGGAAATCGCCGCCGTTCTCCTGACGGAACGCCACTTTGAGATTGCGCACCGACAGCAGGGTCTGGTTCTGAGTCATAGTCTGTTCTCCCCGCTCACTTCGCCGCCGCGCGCGGGTCCAGCGCGTCGCGCAGCGCATCGGTCAACATGCTGAAGGCGGTCACCAGGGTGGACATGAACACCACCACCATGGCCAGCTGCCACCAATAACCCTGCAACAGCTCTTCCGGCACTTCCGCCAGCATGGAGCCCCAGCTCACTTGGCGCACGTCCACGCCGAAGCCCAGGAAGGACAGGATCACTTCGTACTTGATCAGGCCCACCATCAAGAGGGAGAACTGCACCAGCAGCAGGTGGGAGACATTGGGCAGGATGTGGATGAACATGCGGCGGCTGTGGCTGGCGCCGATCGCGTCCGCCGCCTGCACGTACTCGCGCGAGCGGTTCTTGATGAACTCGGCCCGCACCAGGCGGAAGGTGCCGGTCCAGCTGGTCAGCGACAGCACCAGAATGACGGTGGCGATGCCGCGCCCGGCCACGGCGGCGAAGGCGAGCAGCAGCAGCATGTCCGGCACCGAGGTGAACACGCTGTAGAACCACATCAGGAAGTCGTCCACCTTGCGGCCGAAATAGCCGGCCATCGCGCCCAGCGAGGTGCCGATCAGGATGGACAGCAGCGCGCCGAAGAAGCCCACCAGCAGCGAAGTGGCGGTGCCCTTGATCACCTTGTCCAGGATGTCGCGGCCGCGCTGATCCGCGCCGAAGGTCAGCGACGCCACTTTCTTCACTTCCGGCACAGCGTACTGGGCGGCGTGCGGACGCGCGGCTTCCAGCCAGTCGTGGATGGGATCTTCCGACGGTTTCAAGCGTTCGGTGGGCACAATGGCGGTGGACTGGCCGCCGGCCGCGGCCGGCGTTTCCTGCTGGCGGTATTTCTCCAGCAATAAAGTGGGCGGCGCGTAGGAGGCGGCGATTTCGTCGTTCCAGCCGCGGCCGGCCAGATTGAGCCAGCCGGCGGCGGCCAGCAGCATGAAGGCGGCCACCACCCACAGGGAGACGAAGCCGATGCGGTCGCGCTTCAAGCGTTGCCAGCCCAGCGCCCACAGGCTGCGCGAGGGGGCGGCCGGCGGCACGCCGGCGGTGTTTTGCAATGTTGTCATGTTTTGTGCTCCGCGCTCACTTGAGTTGCACGCGTGGATCGATCCACTTGTAGATGATGTCGGCCAGCAGGTTGAACACCATGGCGGCGGCGGCGATGGTCACGGTAATGGCCTTGATCACCGGGAAATCGCTCTTGTCCACCGCCATCAGCAGTTCATTGCCCATGCCGGGAATGCCGAAAAAGCGCTCCAGCAGCATCGAGCCCAGCACCAGGAAGGGCAAGGACATCATCACCGCGGTGACCACCGGGATCAGCGCGTTGCGCAGCACGTGCTTGAACAGCACGGTTTTTTCCGACAAGCCCTTGGCGCGCGCGGTGCGCACGTAGTCGTGGCCCAGTTCTTCCACCACGAAGCTGCGGTAGAAGCGCACATTGGGCGCCAGCGACACCAGCATGCCCAGGATCAGCGGCAGCGGCACATAGATCAGCAAGCTGCGCAGCAGGCTGTCGTCGTCCCAGCCCATCACCGGGAACCAGTCCAGTTTGAAGGCCAGCAGGTATTGGCCGACGATGATGTAGGCCAGCGAGCTGACGGACATGGCCACGGTGCAGATCAGCGTCACCATGCGGTCGGTCAGCGTGCCGCGGTAGTAAGCCACGACGATGGCGATGGGCAGCGCGGTCAGCAGTTCGAACACCAGCAAGGTGCCGGTCAGCGTCAGCGAGGGGCCGATGCGCGAAGCCAGCGTGGCGGTGACGGACTGCTGGGTGGACCAGGAGGTGCCGAAGTCGAAGGTGGCCACTTGCTTGACGAAGAGCCAGAACTGCTGCGGCAGGCTCAGGTCCAGGCCCAGCTGGGCGCGGATATTGGCCATGATTTCCGGCGTCAGGCGTTTGCCGGCCAGGATGTAGGTGGGGTCTCCGCCCACCCAGTTGAACAGCACGAACACCAGCAGCATGACGCCGAACATCGTCGGCACCATCTGCCAGATTCGGCGGATGATGAAATTGAACATCTGCTTCTCCAGAATATAGCGGCGCGGCTGCGCCCCGGATCAAGGCGCTTAGCGACGCTTGCTCAGGTCGATGTCGACATAACGCCAGGACACCCCAATCGTGGCCAGCGGATGCGGCTTGTAACCCTTGAGATAGTCGTGGCTGACGACGTTTTCGAAGCGGGTCACGCCCAGCACATAGGGCTGGTAAGCGGCCACCACCCGGTTCATGCGGTCGAACAGCGCGTCGCGTTCCGGCCCGTTGGGCAGCACTTGCGACGCCTCATAGGCCTTGTCGAACTCCGGCCGGCTGAAGAAGGGCAGGTTGCCGATGCCGATCTGCTTGGTCCACAGGCCGGTGACGAAGTCGTCGCCGTCCGGAATGGCGGCGGAACCGCCCAAGGACCACATCTGCACCTTGCCGGCGTAGGCGGCCTTGAGGTTTTCATTCCACTTGGCCACTTTGAAGGTGACGCGCAGCTTGATGCTGTCAAAGGCCTTCTGCCAGATCTGGTTGAACTGCTTGTCGAAAGCGCTGCCCTGGGTGGCCTGGGTGATCAGCAGCGGCTGGCCGTTGGGCTGGCGGCGGTAGCCGTCCGGACCGATCTTGTAGCCGGCCTGGTCCAGCAGCGCATTGGCCAGCGCCGGATCGAAGTCCGCCGCGCCGTGAAAGCGCGGATCGTTGCCCACCATGTTCAAGGGCACCAGGTTTTGCAGCTGGATGGCCTGGCCGCTGTACAAGAGCTTGATCACTTCCTTGCTGGGGTAGGCCATGGCGATGGCGCGGCGCAAGGCGATCTTTTGCTTGCTGTAGCCGCCCACCACCGGGTCACGCATATTGAAGAAGGCGTAAGTCAGGTCCATGCCCAGATTGTGGTGCAGGCGGATGCCGCGCTGCGCCAGCGTCGGGTTGAGGCTGGCCTGGAAGGGGTTGGCCTCGCTGCTGTGCACGGTGGACGGGATGGCGGACTTGGGCACGCCGATGTAGTCGATCTGCTTGTTGAGGAAGGACAGCCAGCGCGGCTGTTCTTCTTCTATCACCTTGATGTCCACGCGGCCGATGACAGGCAGGGTCTTGCCGCGCAGTTGCTCGGCGATTTCGCGGTCCTGCGGCGGCGCGTCGGCGGCCGGCTCGTCGGCGAACACTTCCTTGCGGTAGCCAGGATTGGCTTCCAGGATGATGCGGTTGCCCGGCTTCCATTCCTTCAGCACAAACGGCCCGGTGCCCACCGGGTGGGCGTTGGTGTTGCTGTCGTAGGTTTCAATCACCTCGCGCGCCACCGCGCCGCTGAATTTGGCGGCCACGGTGTAGAGGAAGTTGTAATTGGGCTTTTTCAGCGTCAGCTGCAGGGTGTAGCGGTCCAGCGCCTTGATGCCTTCGATAGGCTTGTCGTAGTCGAAGCGCCCTTTCTTGCTGGCGGCGCTGCCCGCCTCCGCCAATCCCAGCACGTAGTCGGTATAGGAAGTGGCGTTGGGCGAGCTGACCTTGGGGTCGGCAAAGCGCTTGATGCTGTAGGCGTAGTCCGCCGCGGTCAGCTCGCGCTTCTTGCCCTTGAAGGCCGGGTCGTCGGCAAAATAAATGCCGGGCCGGACCTTGAAGGTGAACACCTGGCCGTCCGCCGATATCTCCGGCAGGGCCACGGCGGTGCCCGGCTTGAGCTTGAGCGGCCGCGCCAGATAGTCGTACCTGAGCAGATTGTCGAAAATGTTCTCGATCACGCCCAGCGAATAAATATCGCTCATCTTGGCCGGGTCGAATCCGGTCTCGGGCGCCAGGAAGGACACCTTTAGCGTCTTGCTCATATCGGCCGCTTGCGCGGACGCGAGCAGGCCCGCCCCCGCCAGCAGCAGGGGCAGCCATTTCCAGCGATTCATCTCGCTTACTCCTTTGTGTCACGGAGCCGGGAAACCCGGCGTCTCTATTGTTATGCCTGCTCCGGCATGAGGAAATGCCATGAGCAAGTGCCGTGACTGTAAAGCGAATCCGCGGGCTAGATCAACAAGAAACTATCAAAATGGCATCAAAGAAAATACATGTCTATGCATAGAAAAACTCATGCTAAGCCAAGGACTTGGCGCCGCCTCAGGTGGCCGCGCGCAATGCCCAGTCAAAACAACGGGTTGGCAGCAGGCGACGCAGCCACCAATACAATTTGGTGGGGAAAGTCACCCGGTAGCGCGCCGCCGGCTTGGCCGCGGTGATGGCGCGGTGCACCGCCTCCGCCACCGCGCTGGCCGGCAGGGTGAACGGCGCGGCGTGGCCCTCTTTCTTCAGACGCGCCAGCTGCTGCTGATAGGCCTCGCGGTGAAAACTGGCGTCGATGTCCACGTTCTTCAGGAAACGCGCCAGCGCATTGGGGCGGAAACGGCTTTCTATCGGCCCCGGCTCCACCAGGGACACATGGATGTCGGTGCCGTGCAGCTCGTGGCGCAGGGTGTCGCACAGGCCTTCCATCGCGAACTTGCTGGCGTTGTAAGCGCCGCGCCAGCGCATGGCGGCGAAGCCCAGAATGGAGCTGTTGAACACGATGCGGCCATGGCCCTGGGTGCGCATCACTTTGAGCGCGGCGTTGCTCAGCTCCCAGGGGCCGAACAGATTGGTTTCGAACTGCTCGCGCATCGCCGCGCGGCTGATGTCCTCCACCGCGCCCGGCTGGCCGAAGCCCGCGTTGTTGAACAAGGCGTCCAGGCGGCCGCCGGCCAGTTCCACCGCCTGGGCCAGGCCGTCGCGGATGGAGTCGGCGTCGTCCACGTCCAGCCGGATGCAAGTCATGCCCTCGCTGCGCAGGCGCTCCACGTCGGCGGCGGCGCGGCAGCTGGCGATCACGCGCCAGCCGCGCTGGGCCAGGATGACGGCGGTGTGGTAGCCGATGCCGCTGGAGCAGCCGGTGATCAGAATGGATGGTTGCGAATGCATGCTGGCCCCTGTCGTTTTCAATTGGCGACACCCTACCGCAAATGCGGGCGGCGGGGAATTGTCCGCTAGGCGCGTTCACTTTCCGCGCCGCCGGCATCTCCACGGCATTCGCGCTTGCCAAAAGCGCTCAATCGCCTCTGTCGCCGCACCGGGAAATTGGACTAGAATGACGGCCTTAAAGAGCCGCCCGCG
Source organism: Chromobacterium sp. HL1 (assembly GCF_057418835.1). Taxonomy (NCBI): domain Bacteria; kingdom Pseudomonadati; phylum Pseudomonadota; class Betaproteobacteria; order Neisseriales; family Chromobacteriaceae; genus Chromobacterium; species Chromobacterium sp. HL1. Next base: position 1,623,017 of record NZ_CP162399.1, on the reverse strand, counting down.
CCCTCGCGACACCGATAGAACACGCACGGCCCGGCCACCACAAAGCACAATAAGGAAAACGCCATGGCTAAAGCCAGCAAAGCGCCGGCCAGTTTCGAAACCGCACTGGCCCAACTGGAAGACATCATCCAGGCGATGGAAAGCGGCGACATGCCGCTGGAAACGGCGCTCGGCTCCTACAAGCAGGGCATAGAATTGATCAAGTTCTGCCAGACCAAACTGGCCGACGCGGAACAGCAGCTGAAAATCCTGGAAAACAACGAACTCAAACCGCTGGAATTGTCCAATGGACAATAAACCGTTCATGGCCTGGATGACCGAGATCCAGCAGCAAGTGGAAGGCGCGCTGGAGCGCCTGCTGCCCTCCCCCCAGCACACGCCGCAAAAATTGCACGAAGCGATGCGCTACGTCTGCCTGGGCGGCGGCAAGCGGGTGCGCCCGCTGCTGGTATTCGCCGCCGGCGAACTGGTAGGCGCCTCGGCCGACAATCTGGCCCGCATCGGCTCCGCGCTGGAGATGGTCCACGTCTATTCCCTGGTGCACGACGACATGCCCTGTATGGACGACGACGTGCTGCGCCGCGGCAAGCCCACTTGCCACGTGGCTTACGACGAGGCCACCGCGCTCCTGGTGGGCGACGCGCTACAAACCCTGGCTTTCGACGTGCTCTCCGCGCCCATGACCGGGGTGGAAGCCACGGCTCAGCTGGCGATGACGCACACGCTGGCGCGCGCCGCCGGCCACGCCGGCATGGCCGGCGGCCAGGCCATCGATCTGGCCAGCGTGGGCAAGGCGCTGAATCAGCCTGAGCTCGAGTATATGCATTTGCTGAAAACCGGCGCGCTGATCCGCGCGTCGGTGCTGCTGGGCGCCATGGCCGGCCGGCCGCTGAGCGAAGACGAGACCGCCCGCCTGGACGTATTCGCCAAGCGCATGGGCCTGGCCTTCCAGGTGGTGGACGACGTGCTGGACTGCGAAGCGGACACCGCCACCCTGGGCAAGACCGCCGGCAAGGACGCCGCCCACGACAAGCCCACCTACGTCAGCCTGATGGGGCTGTCCGAAGCCAAGCAGTTTGCCCGCGACTTGCGCGACGAGGCGTTTGCCGCGCTGGAAGGATTTGGCGATTCCGCCCAACGATTGAAGGAACTGGCCGACTACATCGTCGCGCGCTCGTTCTGAGAAGCAGAAAACTATGTATCCCTTGCTCGAGACCATTCAAAGCCCCGCCGACCTGCGCAAGCTGTCGCGCCAGCAGCTTGCGCCGCTGGCCACGGAACTGCGCGACTTCCTGGTGGAAAGCGTCAGCAAGACCGGCGGCCACTTCGCCTCCAACCTGGGCAGCATCGAGCTGACCATCGCCCTGCACTATGTGTTCAACACCCCGGACGACCGCCTGGTGTGGGACGTGGGCCATCAAACCTACCCGCACAAGATTCTGACCGGCCGCCGCGAGCGCATGGGCAGCATGCGCCAGAAAGGCGGCCTGGCCGGCTTTCCCAAGCGCGACGAATCGCCGTACGACACCTTCGGCGTCGGCCATTCCTCCACCTCCATCGGCGCGGCGCTGGGCATGGCGGTGGCCGCCAAGACCCAGGGCATTGAGCGCAAGTGCGTGGCCATCATCGGCGACGGCTCCATGACCGCCGGCCAGGCCTTCGAGGCCCTCAACAACGCCGGTGCGATGGACACCGATCTATTGGTGGTGCTCAACGACAACGAGATGTCGATTTCGCCCAATGTCGGCGCGCTGAACAATTACCTGGCCAAGCTGATGTCCGGCCGCTTCTACGCGGCGATGCGCGAAGGCTCCAGCAAGGTGCTGGGCATCGCCCCGCCGCTGAAGGAGATCGCCAGCAAGGTGGAGGAGCACGTCAAGGGCTTCTTCACCCCCGGCACCCTGTTCGAGGAGTTCGGCTTCAACTACATCGGCCCGATCGACGGTCACGACGTGGACGTGCTGGTGGACACCCTGAGCAATATCCGCAGCCTCAAAGGCCCGCAGTTCCTGCACATCGTCACCAAGAAGGGCCACGGCTACAAGCTGGCGGAGAGCGACCCGGTCAAATACCACGGCGTCACCAAGTTCGACCCCAGCAACGGCCTGGCCAGCGGCAAGGGCGGCGGCAAGCCGCAATACACCCAGGTGTTCGGCGACTGGATCTGCGACATGGCCAAGCGCGACCCGCGTCTGGTGGGCATCACCCCGGCGATGCGCGAGGGCTCCGGCCTGGTGCGCTTCGAGCAGGAGCACGCGGACCGCTATTACGACGTGGCCATCGCCGAACAGCACGCGGTCACCTTCGCCGCCGGCCTGGCCTGCGACGGCGTCAAGCCGGTGGTGGCGATCTACTCCACCTTCCTGCAGCGCGCTTACGACCAGCTGATCCACGACGTGGCGCTGCAGAATCTGCCGGTGCTGTTCGCCATCGACCGCGCCGGCCTGGTGGGCGCGGACGGCCCCACCCACGCGGGCGCCTTCGATCTGTCCTTCCTGCGCTGCATTCCCAATCTGACGGTGATGGCGCCCTCGGACGAGAACGAATGCCGGCAGATGCTGTACACCGGCTTCCAGATGAACAGCCCGGCCGCGGTGCGCTATCCGCGCGGCACCGGCCCCGGCGCCGAGATCCAGGCCGAGATGACGGCGCTGCCGCTGGGCAAGGGCCTGCTGCGCCGCCAGGGCGAGAAAGTGGCCTTCCTCGCCTTCGGCAGCATGGTGACGCCGGCCCTGGCCGCCGCCGAGGCGCTGAACGCCACCGTGGCCGATATGCGCTTCGTCAAGCCGCTGGACGCGGAACTGGTATGCCGGCTGGCGGAGAGCCACGATCTGATCATCACCGTGGAGGAAAACGTGGTGATGGGCGGCGCCGGCTCGGCCTGTTTGGAGGCGATGCAGGCGATGGGCATCCTCAAGCCGGTATTGCAACTGGGCCTGCCGGATGATTACGTGGAGCACGGCGACCCGGCCGGCATGCTGACCGATTGCGGCCTGGACGCCGCCGGCATCGAGCGCAGCGTACGCCAGCGGCTGGCGATGCTGTAAGAAAACTTGTCGTCCAACTTCAACGCCCGGCTCCGCCGGGCGTTTTGCTTTGCCCCCTGAGAACCCACGCCAAGCGCCCATGCCGCCCGCCGTCGCTGAAGCGGCGTTCAGCTTTTGTCAGCCGCGCACATTTGCCACCGACATACAATCCATTCAGAGCGCGACGCCGCCGCGCCATTCACTGCAATGGAGTCATTCAATGTCGAACTATTGGGATTATATTGCCGAGTTTAAGAATGATATTGATGAGCTGCTGGAGAAGATCAGGCAGCGCACCGATGAACTGTCGCGGGCCAATCATCACATTATCGCCGCCGTGGCCGACGAGAAAGAAAATCCGGCCAAGGGCGTGGTGTTTTATGCGCCGGCCAACCAGGGCAATATCCAGAAGAACAATGCCGGCTGGCAGAAACTCTATATCGAGGCCAAGCCCAAAGGCGACGATCAGGCCGCCTACAATACAGAATTATTCGACAAGATTCGCAACAAACTGAACAGCTTGTCGCCAGCCGAGGCTTTCGGCGCCAAGCTCTTGCTGTCGGACAGCAGGAAGGGCAAGGCCACCATCACCCTGTTCTATCCCACCACCCACATCAAACTGCCCGTCATCAAGCCGCCCATCCCGCTGCCTGCCTGGCTATACACCTGCTACTTCGAGCCCTATATCGAAAACGTGGCCGACAAGCTGAATTCCGCCCTGAATCTCAGCGGCCCTAGCTTCTCCCTGCTCGCTTACTCCGACGAGGACGGCTCGGACGCCAAAGGCGTCATTTATAACAAACTGGGACTGAGCAACCCCGAGCTGGCCCATGTCGGCCATGCTTGGGCGCTGAAAACCTATTCCAGCAAAGCCGGTGGCCGCGACCAAGCCACCTACAAGGCCGAACTGTTCGACAAGATCAAGACCGACCTGAACTCCCTGCCGGAACAGCATCTGTTGTTGGCCCAGCTGTTCTTGACCGACCGCTCCGAAGGTAGAGCCCATATCGCCCTGCTCTACCCGCAAGAGATCCGCCCCATCTAGCCCGCCTGGAAGCGGCGGCGCTTCGCCGCTCAAACGCAAGCCGCAGTCAAAACGGAAGCCCCCGGGCTTCCGTTTTTTGCGCCGCGGGATCCCGGCTCAGGCCTCCAGCAGATCCAGGATGCGCCGCGCCGTTTCCACCGGCCGTTCCAGCGGAAACAGATGACTGCCCTGCTGCATCTGCACCTGGATATTGAAGTGCTTGCGCATGAAGCGCAGGTCCGCCGGTTTCAACACGTCGGAGCCGACGCCGGCGATAAAAGCCGCCGGCACTTTCAATTGGCCGCGATAACGCGGAAAATCATGCGGCAGCGAACAATAGATGTCATGTTCGATCCGCGGACGGAATTTAAGCTTGCGTCCACCCTGGCCGTCGTCCACCGTGCCGTGCTCGGCGTAGTCGGCCAGGCAGTCCGGATCGAAGCGGGCGAACATGGACTTGCGGGCGAAGTAGTCGTGAACCATGGCCACCGACGCCCAGTTGTCGCGCCGCTTCAGGGTGTTGCCGCCCGGGGTGATGCGATCGATGAAGCCCAGCTTCTTGGCCAGCCAGATGCCGCGCGAGCGGAACGGCCCCATCAGCGGCGAATCCAGGATCACGATGCGCTTGAACAGCTCCGGCCGGCGCAAGGCGGCGTAGAACATCAGGAAGCCGCCCAGAGAATGGCCGACGCCGACGATAGGGCCCTGATAGTGGCTTTCGATGTGGGCGATGGTTTCCTCCACCAGATGCGGCCAGCAGTCGGTGACCGGATAGGCCGGATCGTGGCCGATGGCGTCGAGGAAGCCCACCTGGCAGCGCTCGCCCAGCGCGTCCAGGAATTTGCGGTAAACCGAGGCCGGGAAACTGTTGGCATGAGCAAAGTGAATCGTTTCTCGCATGATGTCTGGTATTGCGCCCTAGTTTTTATATAAATATTCTATCTTACCGTTTGCCCGTTATTTGAATTTAATGCATATTGTTTTCGCATAGCAAGACGCGGCCGCGACCAAGTCCGCCGCCTTCCGCACCCCGCCCGGCCGCCATGGAACCAAGCCTTCGCGCGCCGGTCATTCAAACGCTAACGACCATAAACCATAGAGTCATCCCGTGCCAATCAACTTATCGCTACTCTCATCCCGGATCGTGGGCTTGCTCGCGGTCACGCTGGCCTGCCTGGGCTTGAGCCTGCCCGCGCACGCCGTCAACCAGGACGACTTGCTGCCGGCCGAACAAGCCTTCGCCGCCAAGGTTGAGCGCGCCGGCGACCAGCTTCAGCTGACGCTGGACGTGGCCCCCGGCTACTACCTGTACCGCGACCGCACCCAGATCAGCAGCCAGCCGGCCAATCTGGTGGGCGCGCCGCAATTCCCCGCCGGCAAGGAAAAGAACGACCAGTACTTCGGCAAGCAGACCGTGTTCATCGGCAAGAACGTGGTGACCGTGCCCCTGCAGCCCAACGCGCCGGCCGAATTCGAACTGCAGGTCAAACTGCAAGGCTGCGCCGACGCCGGCGTGTGCTACCCGCCCTACACCCACAAGCTCAAGGTGGGCGGCACGCCGGCCGCCGGCGGCAAGCTGGGCGAATGGCTGTCGGAGGCCTCCCCGCAGGGAAAGTCCTCGGCCGGCAACAATGAGCTGGCAGCCCAGGGTTGGCTGACCACATTGGGCACCTTTCTGCTGGCGGGCATAGGCATGGCCTTCACCGCCTGCATGTATCCGCTACTGCCCATCGTTTCCTCATTGATTGCCGGCCAGGGCGCAACGCTGACCCGCCGCCGCGGTTTCCTGTTGTCCTTCACCTATGTGCAGGGCCTGGCGCTGACCTATACCCTGGTCGGCGTGGTCGCCGGCCTCACCGGCGCGCTGCTGACCGTGTGGCTGCAACAGCCGGCGGTGGTGCTGAGCGCCAGCGCGCTGATGGTGGTGTTCGCGCTGTCCATGTTCGACCTGTTCACCATCCAGCTGCCGTCGGCGCTGCAGTCGCGGCTGGCCGACACCTCCAACCGCATGTCCGGCGGCAAGTTCGCCACCGTGTTCATCATGGGCGCGCTATCCGCGCTGATCATCGGCCCCTGCGTCGCGCCGCCGCTGGCGCTGGCGCTGGGCTATATCGGCAGCACCGGCGACGCCGCGCTGGGCGGGGCCGCGCTGTACGCGATGGCGCTGGGCCTGGGCCTGCCGTTGATCCTGATCGGCACCTTCGGCGGCCAGGTGCTGCCGCGCGCCGGCGGCTGGATGAAAACCGTCAAGGCCTGCTTCGGCGTGGTGATGCTGGGCCTGGCCGTCTGGCTGGCCACGCCCTTCCTGCCGGGCGCGCTGGTGATGCTGCTGTGGGCCTTGCTGCTGATAGGCAGCGCGGTGTCCCTGGGCGCGCTGGAAGCGCTGCCCGGCAACGCCGGCGCGCCGCGGCGGCTGGGCAAGGCCGCCGGCGTGGCGCTGCTGCTGATAGGCGCGGCCCAATTGGCCGGCCTGCTGGCCGGCGCCGACAACCCGCGCTACCCCTTGCGCTGGCTGGGCCAGGGCCAGGCGGAAGCCAAGGCCGCCGCCGTGTTCCAGCCGGTGGCGAACAGCGCTCAGCTGGACGCGCTGCTGGCCAGGGCCAAGACGGAAGGCAAGCCGCTGCTGCTGGACTTCTACGCCGACTGGTGCGTGTCCTGCAAGGAGATGGAGGCGGAAACCTTCCCGGACGCCGCGGTCAGCCGCCAGATGCAGGGCTATGTGCTGGCCAAGGCCGACGTGACCGCCAACAACGCCGAGCACCAGGCGCTGCTCAAGCGCTTCGGCCTGTTCGGCCCGCCGGGCATCATCCTGTTCGACAAGCTGGGCCAGGAGGCGGACCGCGTGATCGGCTTCACCCCGGCGGAAGCCTTCGCCAAGACCTTGGCGGCGGCGAATCCGCAATAGCCGCAAGCGCCAATTGCATTCACGCCCATTGCATTGCAGAATCAGCGGGCCGATCTTCCGATCGGCCCGTTTTCATTTTCCGAGAGCCCCATGGCCATCAATAAAGCGTTCTCCAATGTCAGCATTCTGGCCGTGTTCCAGATCGCCATCATCGCCCTGCTGGTGATGTCTTGCCTGCGCGTGATCCAACCCTTTCTCGGCGCCCTGACCTGGGCCTCCATCATCGCCATTTCCGCCTGGCCGCTGCATTGCCGGCTGCGGCAAAAACTGGGGGAGCGCCACAAGCTGGCCGCCCTGCTCATCGTGTTGGCGCTGGCGCTGGCGCTGGCCATTCCCATCGGCCTGATGGCGCTGACCTTGGCGGACACCCTGCCCCATCTGTCCGGCCTCACCCATGATCTGACCCAGCTGACCCTGCCCAACGCGCCGGCCTGGCTGGCCAATATCCCGGTGGTGGGCGAAAGCCTGCAAAAGCTGTGGGGCAGCGTGCAGGCCGACTTGCCCGGCTTCTTCGAAAAGATCCGCCCGGCGGTGAACCAGGGCGCGCTGTGGCTGTTGTCCGGCGGCGCCAATCTCAGCCTGAGCCTGCTGGAGATCGTGCTGGCCATCATCGTGTCCGGCCTGCTGTTGATCAACGGCGACCGGCTGTGGGACATGGTGGAGCTGATCGTGATCAAGCTGGGCGGCGCGCCGGCCGGCGAACTGCCGGACGTGATCGCCCGCACCATACGCAGCGTCACCACCGGGGTGGTGGGCACCGCGCTGGCGCAGACCATTCTGTGCGTGATCGGCCTCTTGATCGCCGGCGTGCCCGGCGCGCTGGTGCTGGGCTTCCTTTGCTTCATCGTCGCGGTGGCGCAGATGCCGACGCTGATCGTCTGGCTGCCGGCCGCCGCCTGGGTGTTTTACATCGGCAACACCGGCCTGGGCATCTTTCTGCTGGTCTGGGGCTTTTTGCTGATCAACACCATAGACAACATCCTGAAGCCCTTGCTGATCAGCCAGGGCGCGCAGATGCCGCTGTCGCTGATCTTCCTGGGCGTGATCGGCGGCCTGATCGCCTGGGGGGTGATAGGCCTGTTCATCGGCCCCACCCTGCTGGCGGTGGCCCTGACCATGCTGCGCCACTGGCTGCGCCCGGAATGTCCGGAACCCAAGGCCGGCGAGGCCGAAGCGCGCGGCGAGCGGCAGACCGCGGATTAAGAGATCGATACCGGACGGAGACTTGTTCATGACTTTCGCCACCCTGCTCGCCTTCGCCTTCATCATGTCCGTCGGCATTCTCACCCCGGGGCCGACGGTGTTGCTCGCGCTGAGCAACGGTTCCCGCTTCGGCCTGCGCTACGCGCTGTACGGCATGCTGGGCGCGGTCTTGGCAGACTTGCTGCTGGTGCTGTTGGTGGGTCTGGGTTTCGGCGCGCTGCTGGCGGCGTCCGAAACGCTATTTCAGATCGTCAAATGGCTGGGCGTGGCCTTTCTCGCCTATGTCGGCCTGCAGATGCTACGCGCCAAAGGCGGGCCGGCCTTGTTCCGAGACGCCGCGCGCCAGCCTTCGCGCTGGGCCGCCGTCGCCAAGAGCTTTTCCGTGGCCATGGGCAACCCCAAGTATTATTTCTTCATGTCCGCGCTATTGCCTCAGTTCGTCTCGCCGGCCGAAGCCCAGTTGCCCCAGTACCTGGCCTTGGCCGCCGTGATCGTGGCGATAGACGTGCTGGCGATGAGCGGCTACGCGCTGCTGGGCGCGAAGTCTCTGCAACTGTGGCGGGAAAACGGCGTGAAGTGGCTGAACCGGATCAGCGGCGGCGCCTTGCTGGCCTTGGCGGGGTCGATCGCGCTGTACCGCAGGAGCGCTTGAGCGCCCAATGCCATAAACAAGGGCCCCTACGGGCCCTTTTTGTTGGCGCTCAAAACGCCGGACACTCCACTTCCCAATCGTCCTCGCTCAGATGCAGGTGGCAGGCCAGCCGCCAAGGCCGCGCCTCGGTCCAGCATTCGCTGGCGGCCTGGGCAGCGTCTATGGCGCCGGCGCGCAGCAGCACATTGCGTTCCTTGCGGCTGGGCCGCTGCTCCGCCTCCGGCGTCGCCAGCCTCACCTTGCAGGTGCCGCAAGTGCCCTGGCCGCAACGCCAATGCAGGGGCACGTCCGCCAGCCGCGCCAGGTCCAGCAGATTGTCTCCGGGCATGGCCTGCTGCTCGCCGAGCAGCGCGCCCTTGTCATCGACGAAGCGGATGGTGGGCACGGCTTACTGCACCAGCGGCAGATAGGCCAGCATGTCGCCGCGCGCCACCGCCTGGCCCGGCTCCAGCCGCACCAGGCCGTCGGCCCAGGCGCAGGACATCAGCACGCCGGAGCCTTGCTGCGGGTACAGTTCCAGCTGCCAGCGGCCGTCGACGCACACGCGCCGCACGCGGATGAACTCGCTGCGGCGCGCGTCCGGCCGGGTCCAGTCGAAGGCCGCCGGATACGGGCCTTCCGGCGCCAGCGCCGAGACCGGCAGGCCGGCGCGCCGTTCCAGGAAGGCGCGCGCCAGCACCTGGAAGGTGACGAAGCCGGACACCGGATTGCCCGGCAGGCCGATGAAGTCAGCCTGCCCCACCTTGCCGTAAGCCAGCGGCTTGCCCGGCTTGATCGCCAGTTTCCACAGGTCCAGCGAGCCCTCGGCCTCCACCGCGGCCTTGACGTGGTCTTCCTCGCCCACCGACACCCCGCCGCAGGTCATGATCACGTCGGCGGCGTCGGCGGCATCGCGCAGCGCCTCTCGGGTGGCGCCCAGGGAATCGCGGACGATGCCCAGATCGATCACCTCGCAGCCCAGGCGCATCAGCGCCGGCGCCAGCCAGTAGCGGTTGGAGTTGTAGATCTGGCCGGCGGCCAGCGGCCGGCCCGGCTCCACCAGTTCGTCGCCGGTGAAGAACACCGCCACCCGCAGCGGGCGGCGCACCGTCAGCGTTTCCACGCCGATGGACGCGGCCAGGCCGATGTCGGCCGGGTTCAGCACTTTGCCGGCCGGCAGGATTTCCTGGCCGGCGCGGATGTCCTCGCCGCGACGGCGGATGTTCTGGCCGGCGCTGGCCGGTTGGCTGAAGCTCACCGTGCCGTCGGCGGCGGTTTCCGCCTGTTCCTGCATGATGACGGCGTCCGCGCCGGGCGGAATGGGCGCGCCGGTGAAGATGCGCGCCACGCTGCCGGCGGCCAGCGCCTGCGGCACGCTGCCGGCCGGCACCCGCTGCGACACCGGCATCGCCGCCGCTTGTTCGTCGGCGCGCAAGGCGTAGCCGTCCATCGCGCTATTGTCGTGCGGCGGCACGTCCAGCGTGGCCAGCACAGGCTCGGCCAGCACGCGGCCGGCGGCGGCCAGCAATTCGACTTGTTCGGTGGCGCTCAGCGGCTGGGCGCGCTCCAGCAGCCAGTCACGGGCTTGTTCAAAGCTCAGCATGGGGCAGATCCAATCGTGAAATCAGGAAGGCGGCGACGGCGTCGACGTCGTCGCGGTGAAACCAGGGAAGGTCCAGCGTTTGCGGCAGATCGCCGACCACGGCCAGAACTTGCGGATCAACAGGATGCAAGGCCGGCGCGGCCAGCGCGCTGTTGACCACTTCTATCTTGGGAATGGCTTCGTGTTTGAAGCCTTCGGCCAATACCAGATCGCAAGGGCCCAGCATGGCCAGGTGGGCGGCCAGCGGCAGATCGTTGCTGTCCGCCAACTCCTCCACCAGCATGCGGCGGCGGGCCGAGGCCAGCAGCACTTGCGCGGCGCCGGCCTGGCGATGCCGCCAGCTGTCCTTGCCCGGCGTGTCCCAGTCCACGTCGTGGTGGGTGTGTTTGATCACGGCGACGCGCAGGCCGCGCGCGCTCAGACGGGGAATCAGTTTTTCCAGCAAGGTGGTCTTGCCGCTGCCGGAATAGCCGGCGAAACCCAATACATGCATAGCGCCGACGCCCCCATAAAGATTCAGGCGGCCATGATAGCATGGCCGCCTGTAGGCTTGACTCCTACCAAAGAGCTAGCCGCCTAAGCCGCGTGAGCGAGCTTGTTGGCGGGTTCCGGCGTCTCAAAACGTTTCCAGTCCACGATCATCACCTGGGTCAGGCCGCAGTCCACCGCCAGCTGCGCCTCGATTTCCTCCAGCACCTGATGGCAATGGATCACGCCGTTGATCACCACTTCGGCCCGGCGCATCACGCTGTCGTCCGGCGTGACAAACCATATGCAGTAATGGCCCATATTCGCTCCCCCAGGTGGTTTCATCGCGACGGCCGACGCATTGTCCCGCCGTCAACTACAAATATCGTCCCAGTTGCCGCCAAACTTCAAGTTTTCTGTCAAAGGCCAGGGTATGCGCCGGGCTGGAAGAAGGCAAGGCCAGGATGTCCAGCCCCAGGCCATCCAGCTGTGCGGCCGCGCGCGCGGCGGTGGCGCCATTGAAGGCGACCGCGCGCAGCCGCGGCAGGCTTTGCGCCAGTTCGCGCAGATCGTTGGCCTGCTGATCGCGGATGTCGGCGTCCAGGCTGCCGCGCCGCCGCGCGCTGGCGATCACGTCCCACAAGGCCACGCCGGCCTGTTGCAGCGCGTTCAGGCGTTCGGCGTAGGCCAGCTCGACCAGCGGCCGGCCGGTGATCGCCTGCAGCAGCGGCCAGAATTGATTGCGGGGATGAGCGTAGTACTGGCCGGCCTGCAAGGAGGCGTCGCCGGGCAAGGAGCCCAGCACCAAGACGCGGGCGTCCGGCCGCGCCACCGGCGGGAAACAGGATTTGGCGGCCGCGCCGCTCAAAACAGCTGTCCCTGCTGACGCAGCAGCCAGGCCTTGACCGGGCCGAAGCTTTTGCGATGCGCCGGCAAGGCGCCGTGCTGCTCCAGCGCGGCCAGGTGTTCGGCGGTGGGGTAGCCTTTGTGGCGGGCGAAGCCGTATTGCGGATGCAGAGCGTCCAGCGCCACCAGTTCGGCGTCGCGCGCGGTCTTGGCCAGGATGGAGGCGGCGGAGATGGCCGCCACCTTGGCGTCGCCCTTGACGATGGCTTCTCCCGGCACCGGCAGGCCCTTGGGCACGCGGTTGCCGTCGATCAGCGCGCGCGTCGCCTGCGGCTGCAGGCCTTGCACCGCCCGCGTCATCGCCAGCATGGTGGCGTGCAGGATGTTGAGCGTGTCGATTTCCTCGACGCTGGCGCTGGCGATGCACCAGGCCAGCGCGTCGCGCTTGATCAGCGGCGCCAGTTCATCGCGACGGGCCTCGCTCAGCACTTTGGAATCGGCCAGGCCGGCGATGGGCTTGGCCGGGTCCAGAATCACCGCGGCGGCGAACACCGCGCCGGCCAGCGGACCGCGGCCGGCTTCGTCGACGCCGGCGATCCGCTCCAGATCCAGCCCGCTCATTGCCGCCCCGCCACTTGCAACACCGCGTCCGCGGCCAGCGCGGCGGTGTCCTGGCGCAGCGACTGATGCAGCTCGGTGAAGGTCTGCACCATCTCGCGGCGCGCGTCCTGATCTTCGTACAGCCTTTGCATCTCCGCCGCCAGCTTGGCCGGCGTGGCCTGTTTCTGCAGCAGTTCCGGCACCACGAAGCGGCCGCACAGGATATTGGGCAGGCCGACGTAGGGCAGACGGATCTTGCGTTTGACCAGGCGGTAGGTCAGCGGGGACAGCTTGTAGCTGATCACCATCGGCTTCTTGGTCAACGCCACTTCCAGCGTGGCGGTGCCGCTGGTGACCAGCACCGCGTCGCTGGCGATCATCGCCATCTGCGCGTGGCCGAACAGCTTGCGCAAGGGCAGATCCCAGCCCTTGCAGCGGCTCAACATGCGGTCGAACAGCTCCATGGTGGGGCGGGTGGCCAGCGGCACCAGGAACTGGGCGTCCGGATAGCTTTTCAGCAACAGCTTGGCGGTTTCGATGTACAGCGGCGCCATGTGCTCCAGTTCGCCGATGCGGCTGCCCGGCATCAGGGTGAACACCGGCGCGCGCTGCGGCAGCCCCAGCTGCTCGCGCATCGCGCCCTGGTCCGGGCGCAGCGGAATCTCGCTGGCCAGCGGATGGCCGACATAGGTGACCGGCACCCCGGCCTGACGGTATAAGGGCGGCTCCATCGGGAACAGGCACAGCATATGGCTGACGCTGCGGCCTATCTTCTGCACCCGCTCCGGCCGCCAGGCCCAGACAGAGGGGCTGACGTAGTGAACGGTGGGAATGCCGGCGCGCTTGAGCGCGGCCTCCAGGTCCAGATTGAAGTCCGGCGCGTCGATGCCGATGAAAACGTCCGGCTTTTCCGCGATCAGGCGGTCGCGCAGGGTGCGGCGGATGCGCAGCAGTTCCGGCAGGCGCTTGAGCACCTCGGCGTAACCCATCACCGCCAGCCGGCTTTGCGGCGCGTGGCTGACAAAGCCTCTGGCCTCCATCCGCGGGCCGCCGATGCCGGCGAACTCGATGTCGGGATAGCGCGCCAGCAGCGCGTCCATCAGGTGGGCGGCAAGAAGGTCGCCAGAGGCTTCCCCAGCCACCATGGCGACCTTCAGTGCCCGCTTGCTTTTAAACAAAGTGTCGGGCATGGATCTCAGCGAATGATGCCTCTGGCGGACTGGCCAAAGAAGCGGGTGAACGGAGCCAGTTCATCGTGGCCGGCGGCGGCTTCCGCCAGGATGGCGGCCTTGGCGTCCTCAAACGACAGGCCCTGACGGTACAGCGTCTTGTAGGCGCCCCGCACGCGGCGGATCTGCTCGGCGCTGAAGCCGCGGCGCTTCATGCCTTCGGCGTTGATGCCGGAGGGCACCGCGCGGTTGCCGTGGGCGGTGACGAAAGGCGGCACGTCCTGGGCCACGGCGCTGGCGAAGGCGGTCATCGCGTGCTCGCCGATGATGGCGAACTGGTGCACGCTGGTGAAGCCGCCCAGAATCACCCAGTCGCCCAGCTGCACATGGCCGGCCAGCGTGGCGTTGTTGGCCAGGATCACGTTATTGCCCACCTGGCAGTCATGCGCGACGTGCACATAGGCCATCACCCAGTTGTCGTTGCCGACGCGGGTCACGCCCGCGTCCTGGGCGGTGCCGGTGTTGAAGGTGCAGAATTCGCGAATGGTGTTGTTGTCGCCGATTTCCAGACGGGTCGGCTCGCCGGCGTACTTCTTGTCCTGCGGCTGGGCGCCCAGCGAACAGAACTGGAAGATGCGATTGTTCTTGCCGATGGCGGTGTGGCCCTCGATCACCACGTGAGGGCCCACCCAGCTGCCGCTGCCGATGCTGACGTTGGGGCCGATGATGGTGTAAGGGCCGATTTCCACGTCGTCGGCGATCTGAGCCTTGGGGTCGACGATGGCGGTTGGATGGATGGCCATGATCACACCTCGCGCTTGGCGCACATGATTTCGGCTTCGCAAGCCAGTTGGCCGTCCACCAGCGCGCGGGCGGAATACTTGCCGATGCCGCGCTTGCTGGTGATCAGTTCCACTTCGAAGGTCAGCTGGTCGCCCGGCACCACTTGGCGCTTGAAGCGGGCGTTGTCGATGCCGACGAAGAAATACAGCTCGTTCTCGGCGCGCTCGCCCTGGCTGCGGATGGCCAGGATGCCGGCGGCCTGGGCCATCGCCTCGATGATCAGCACGCCCGGCATCACCGGGTATTGCTCGAAGTGGCCGACGAAGAACGGCTCGTTGATGGTGACGTTCTTCAGCGCCTTGATGCGCTTGTTTTCCTCGAACTCGGTGACACGGTCCACCAGCAGGAAAGGATAGCGATGCGGCAGATAGCGCATGATCTCGCGGACATCGATGGTGACGGCGTGTTCAGACATTGGGGGATTCCTCCTGATTCTTCATTTCTTTGAGCTCTCGCTCGAGCTGCTTGAGCCGCTTGGCCATATCGTCCAGATGACGGACGTGCACGGCGTTGGCCAGCCACTCTTTCATAGGTTGCAAGGGGTAAGACGAGGCGTAGGTGCCCGGCGTCTTGATCGACTTCGACACCAGGGTGCCGCCGCCGATATGGGTTTTGTCCGTAATCTCGATGTGGCCGACGAACATCGCCGCGCCGCCCACGGTGCAATAAGCGCCGATCTTGGCGCTGCCGGCGATGCCGACGCAGCCGGCGATGGCGGAATGCTCGCCGATCTGCACGTTATGGGCGATCTGCACCAGATTATCCACCTTGGCGCCCTTGCGGATCACGGTGTCCGCCATCGCGCCGCGGTCCACCGTGGTGTTGGCGCCGATTTCCACGTCGTCCTCAATGATGACGCGGCCGGTTTGCGGAATTTTGAACCAGTGATCCTTATCCCAGGCCAGGCCGAAGCCGTCGGCGCCGATCACGCTGCCGGAGTGCACGCCCACGCGGTGGCCAAGCACGCAGCCGTGATAAAGCGTGACATTGGGATAGAGCACCACATCGTCGCCCAGCACGCAGTCGTCGCCCACCACCACGCCCGGCATCAGCCGGCAGCGCTCGCCGATGACCGCGTTGCGGCCGATGCTGACGTGCTCGCGCACCTCCGCGCTGGCCGCCACCCGCGCGCCCTCGCCCAGCACCGCGCTGGGATGCACGCCGGCGCGGGCCAGCGGCTGCGGGTGGAATAGCGCGGCCAGCCGCGCGAAGTAGAGATAAGGGTCCGCGGCGACGATCCAGGAGCGCTGCTTCCAGACCTCGGTCTGCGCCAGCTCTTCCGCCATCTTGGGCGCGACGATCACCGCGCTGGCGGCGCTGTCGTCCAGCTGCTTGCGATACTTGGGATTGGCCAGAAAGGCGATGTCGCCGGCCGCGGCCGCTTCCAGCGGCGCCAGGCGGCCCACCGTCAGGTCCGGGCCGGCCAGTTCGCCGCCCAGCTGCCCGGTAATGAATGAGAGGGTATAAGCCATCAAAAACGAAAGCCGACCTGGGGTCGGCTTGCTCCCGTAATGTGAGTTGGCGCGCGGCCATGGCCGCGCGCATTCGGAACGGCCCTTGCGCCGCCCCGCCCTGCCTTCAGCGGTCCAGTTCTTTCAGAACCTTGGGCGTCAGGTCGTACTTGGGGTTCACATACACCACGTCTTGCAGGATCAGGTCGTACTGCTCGCGCTCGGCAAGCTGCTTGAGCGCGCGATTGGCCCGCTCCTGCACCGAAGCGAACTCCTCGTTGCGGCGCTGATTGAAGTCTTCGGACAGCTCGCGGCCCTTGGCCCGGTAATCCCGGTCCAAGGCCGCGTATTCACGCTCGTAGCGCTTGCGGTCGTCGGAATTCAAGCTGCTCTTGGCCAGTTGGGACTCCAGCTCCTTGGCGCGCGCCTCCATCTTCTTCAGCTCGTTGCGCCGCTCGGAGAACTCCTTGTCCAGACGTTTCTGGATGGCGATCGCCGGCGCCGCTTCGCGATAGATGCGCTCGGTGTTGACATAGCCCATTTTGAGATCGGCCGCCTGGGCCGACATGGCGGCCATGGATAAGAGCACGGCCGCCCATTGCAATGCTTTCATATAACAACCCCGTCAATTTTAGAACACGGTACCCAGCTGGAATTGGAAGCGCTGGACTTTGTCGTTGTCCTTCTTCTTCAGCGGATTGGCGATACTGAATTTCATCGGTCCGATCGGAGACAGCCAGGTCAACGCCACGCCTGCGGAGTAGCGCATGCCGTCGCCGGCGGAACTGCCGGCCACCGACGGATCCCACAAGGTGCCGGCGTCGAAGAACAGGCTGGTGCGCACCGACTTATTGTCCTTCATTCCCGGGAAGGGGAACAGCACTTCAGCGTTGGCCACCGCCTTGCGGGTACCGCCCAGGTAGTCGCCGTTGGTGTCGCGCGGGCCGATACTGCTGGTGTCGTAACCGCGCACCGAGCCCAGACCGCCCATGTAGAAGTTCTGGAAGAACGGCAGACGCGAAGTCTTGCCGTAGCCGTCGGCATAGCCCAGCTCGCCGTTCAGCATCAGCGTGAAGGTCTTGGTCAGCGGGAAGAACCAGGTCTGCTGATGGGTCAGGCGGTAGTACTGCAGATCGCCGCCCGGCAGGCCGGCGTCCGCGCCCACCTTGATCACCGCGCCGCGCGTCGGCCACAGCGCGCTGTCGCGGGTGTCGCGGCCCCAGCTGATGGTGCCCAGCAGCGTGTTGTTGCTGGCGCCGTACTGGTTGACGAAGTCCTTGTAACGCTGCGGACTGTTGTCGTAGGTGCTGATCTTGGTGTTTTCCGCGCCGATGCTGAAGTTGATGCGGTCGTACTCGGTCACCGGCACCCCGAAGCGCACCGCGCCGCCGATGGTGCTGGTCTTGTACGCGGAAATATTGGTGGCGTCCGGGTTGTAGACGCGGTTGTACAGGTCGTAGCCCAGGCTGACGCCGTCCGGCGTGAAGTACGGATCGGTGAAGGACAGCGACAGGTTCTTGTTCACCTTGCCGGTGGACAGGCCCAGCGACATATACTTGCCGGAGCCGAAGATATTGCTCTGCGACAGGTTGGCGGACAATTGCACGCCCTCGCCCTGCACGAAGCCGATGCCGGCGGACACGCTGCCCGTGGAGCGTTCCTTCAGGCTGATGTTCATATCCACCTGGTCGGCGGCGTCCGGCACCGCCGGGGTTTCGATGTTGACATCCTCGAAATAACCCAGCAGCTCCACGCGCTCCTTGCTGCGCTTGATCTTGTCGGCGCCGTAAGGCGCGCCTTCCAGCTGGCGCAGTTCGCGGCGGATCACTTCATCGCGGGTCTTGGTGTTGCCGGCGATGTTGACGCGGCGCACATAGGTCTTGCGGCCCGGATCCACGAAGAAGGTGAAGGCCACGGTCTGTTTGTCGTGGTCGATGTCGGGCAGCACGTTGACGTTGGCGAAGGCGTAGCCGGCCTGGCCCAGGCGGTCGCTCAGCGACTTGACCGACTCGGTGATTCTTTCATTGTTGAAAGTGTCCCCGGCCTTGGCCTGGATCAGCTTGCGCAGATCGGCTTCCGGCACTTTGAGGTCGCCGGCCAGCTTGATGTCGGAGATGGTGAATTTCTTGCCTTCGTGAATATTCACCGTCAGGAACATATCCTGCTTGTCGGCGCTGATCGACACCTGGGTGGAGTCGATGTTGAATTCCAGATAGCCCTGGTTCTGATAGAAGGCCTTGAGCTTTTCCAGATCGCCGGTCAGTTTCTGCTTGGAGTACTGGTCGTCCTTGGTCACCCAGGACAGCCAGCCGCCGGTGGTCAGGCTGAACTGGTCCACCAGGTCGGACTGCTTGAAGGCGCTGGCGCCGACGATGCGGATTTCCTTGATGCGCGCGGTCACGCCCTCGTTGATGTCCAGCGTCACCGCCACGCGGTTGCGTTCCAGCTTGGTCACCGACGGGGTCACTTCCACCGAGTACTTGCCACGGCTGTAATACTGGCGCTTGAGTTCCTGCACCGCGCCGTCCAGCAGCGCCTGATCGAAGATCAGCGATTCGGCGAAGCCGTTGTCCTTCAAGGCCTTTTTCAGCTGGTCCTTGCTGAACTCCTTGGCGCCGTTGATGTTGAGCTGGCTGACCACCGGGCGCTCGGCCACGGCCACGATCACCACGCTGTCGCGCGATTCGATGCGCACATCGTTGAAGAAGCCGGTGGCGAACAGGGCCTTGATCGCCTCGTTGGCCTTCTGGTCATTGAAGGTGTCGCCCACCTTGACCGGCAGATAGTTGAATACGGTGCCGGGCTCGGTGCGCTGCAAGCCTTCAACGCGAATGTCTTTGATGACAAAAGGATCAGCAGCCCAGGCCATGGAGGCCGAAGTCAGGCCCAGTACGGCTGCTGCAAGCAATTTCAATTTCATAGATCGGTTTTAACCCCCAAATAGGCGGCTGAAATCATTCAGCAAAGCGAACGCCATCAAAGACGCCAGCAAGATGAAGCCAATTTTTTGTCCGAACAATTGCGCCCGCTCACTGACGGGGCGGCCTCTGATCAACTCCGCGACATAATACATTAAGTGCCCGCCATCCAGAACTGGAATCGGCAGCAGATTCAACACGCCTATGCTGATGCTGATCAGCGCCAGGAACTCCAGATAAGGCGTCAGGCCCTCGCGCGCGGTCTGGCCGGCGACGTTGGCGATGGTCAGCGGGCCGGACAGATTATCCAGCGAGGCCTGGCCCATCAGCATGCGTCCCATGAACTTGACGCTCATCCAGCTGGTGTCCCAGGTCTTGGCCAAGGCGGCCAAACCCGCCTGCGCCGCCGAATAGTGTTCGGTGTACAGCAACTGACGACCCCAGCCGGCGTCCGGCTGCGGCGCGGCGCCGATGCGCCCCACCACTTCGCCGTCCTGCTGGTGCGCCTGCGGCCGCACTTTGATGTTCAGCGTCTCCGCGCCGCGCTGGACTTTCACGTCCAGATCGCGCCCCGGGCTGTTGCGCACCTGCGCCACCCAGCCTTCCCAGCTGTTCAGCGCCTGGCCGTTGAGCGCCAGCAGCTTGTCGCCCGGCTTGAGGCCGGCGCTTTGCGCGGCGCCGCCCTCCTCCAGCGCGCCTATCACCGGCAGGAAACGCCCCGGCGTCAGGCCGGTGTTGCCCTGTTGCATCGCGGTCACCGCCTTGTCGCCGAAGCGGGCGGGGTCGATGCGGCGATCGGCCTTGGCGCCGGCCGCGGTCTCCACTTGCACCACGGTGGCGTCCGGCGACATCGCCGCCTCCACCAGGGCGAGACGGATCTGCTGCCAGTTGGCCACCGGCTGGCCGGCCACGCTCAGGATGCGGTCGCCGGGCGCGAAGCCGGCCGCCGCGGCCGGCGTCTGCGCCACCACGGTGCCGACCAGAGGCTTGACCTGGGTCACGCCCTGGCCCATCACCACCCAGTACAGCAGCACCGCCAGCAAGAGATTGGCCAGCGGGCCGGCGGCGACGATGGCGATGCGCTTCAACACATGCTGATTATTGAAGGCTTGCGGGCGCAGTTCTTCCGTCACCGGGCCTTCGCGCTCGTCCAGCATGCGCACATAGCCGCCCAGCGGGATCGGACAGATCACCCACTCGGTGCCCTTGCGCCAGTAAGTCCACAGCGGCTTGCCGAAGCCGATGGAGAAACGCAGCACCTTGACGCCGCACAGCCGAGCCACCCAGTAGTGGCCCAGTTCGTGAAAGGTCACCAGCACGCCGATGGCCACCAGGAAGGCGAGCAGGGTCAGCATGCGGCCACCCGCTGCAGCGCGAAGGCGCGCGCTTCCTCATCCTTGGCCAGCAAGGCCTCGACCGAGCCGCTGCCGGCCAGGCTGACGCCGTCCAGCGCGGCGGACACCACGGCGGGGATGTCGACGAAACGCAGCCGCCCATGCAGGAAGGCGTCCACCGCCACCTCGTTGGCCGCGTTCAGCACCGCCGGCGCGTCGCCGCCCAGGCGCAGCACGTCGAAAGCCAGCTTCAGACAGGGGAAGCGCTCCAGATCCGGCGCTTCGAAAGTGAGGTTGGACAGCGAGAAAAAGTCCAGCGAACCCACGCCCGCCTCGATGCGCTCCGGCCAGGCCAGCGCGCAGGCGATGGGCGTGCGCATGTCCGGCGAACCCAGCTGGGCCATCACCGAGCCATCGCGATACTGCACCATGGAATGAATCACGCTTTGGGGATGCACCACCACATCGATGCGCTCCGGCGGCGCGGAGAACAGCCAGTGCGCCTCGATCACCTCCAGGCCCTTGTTCATCAGCGAGGCGGAATCGACGGAAATCTTGCGCCCCATCACCCAATTGGGGTGGCGGCAGGCGTCGTCCGGGGTCACGCGCAGCAAGTCTTCGGCCGAAGACTGGCGGAAGGGGCCGCCGGAAGCGGTGAGAATGATTTTGCGGATGCCGGCGGCGTCCAGATTGCCGGCGTAGTCGTGGGGCAGCGATTGAAAGATGGCGCTGTGCTCGCTGTCCACCGGCAGCAGGGTCGCGCCGTGGCGGCGCGCCGCGTCCATGAACAGACGGCCGGCCACCACCAGGGATTCCTTGTTGGCCAGCAAGATGCGCTTGCCGGCGCGCGCCGCCGCCATGGCGGACGGCAGACCGGCGGCGCCGACGATGGCGGCCATCACCACCTCGGCCTCCGGCAAGGCCGCCACCTGGACCAGAGCGGCCGGGCCGTGCAGCACCTCGGCGTTCACCCCCGCCTCGGCCAGCCGGCCGCGCAGAGCGTCGGCGGACGCGGCGTCGCCGGTCACCACGTAGGCAGGCCGGAATTGCAAAGCCTGTTGGAACAGGCGATCCACCTGGCGGTTGCCGGTCAGCGCCACCACCCGGTAACGCTCGGGGTGGCGCGCCACCACGTCCAGCGTATTGACGCCCACGCTGCCGGTGGCGCCGAGAACGACAATCCCTTGCGGTTTCGTCATTTGAGTTTCCTGCGGTTACATG
Source organism: Chromobacterium sp. HL1 (assembly GCF_057418835.1). Classification (NCBI taxonomy): domain Bacteria; kingdom Pseudomonadati; phylum Pseudomonadota; class Betaproteobacteria; order Neisseriales; family Chromobacteriaceae; genus Chromobacterium; species Chromobacterium sp. HL1. The sequence goes on along the minus strand of NZ_CP162399.1, from coordinate 1,601,775 downwards.
CCGCCCAGAACGCGCAGCGCGTTGCTGACGGCGAGGACGGCGATAAGACTGTCGATGCGGTCGTACACGCCGCCGTGGCCGGGCAGCAAGCGGCTGCTGTCCTTGATGCCCGACGCGCGCTTGAACCAGGATTCCAGCAGATCGCCCATCACGCTGACCGCGGTCAGCGGCAAGGCCAGCAACAGCAGCGCCCACACCGGCAAGCCGGTGTCTATCCAGCCCAGATGGTCCACCAGCGCCACGTACAGCGCCACGCAGATCACGCCGCCGTAGACGCCCTCCCAGCTCTTGCCCGGGCTGATGGACGGCGCCAGCTTGCGCCGGCCGAAAGCCTTGCCGGAAAAGTAGGCGGCGATGTCCGCCACCCACACCAGGCCCATCACCGCCAGCAGGGCGAAGGCGTCCGCCGCGCCAGGCTGCGGCCGCCACTCCAGGAAGGCGAACCAGGCCGGCAGCATCAGCAGCCAACCCAGCAGCCAGGCCAACGGGCCCGGGGGAATGCGCCAGCGCTTGGCCAGCCAGCACGGCACCAGCAGCAGCCAGAAACCCAGCGTCAGAACGTGCTCAAGCGGGCCCAACCGGTAATGGCCGAACCAGGCGGCCGCGGCCAGGCCGCTGCTCGCCGCCAGATACAGCCATTTGCCGGCGCCGGTCATGCCGGCCATGCGGCTGAACTCCCACATGGCCAAAACGACGATCAGCCAGGAGAAGCCCGCCCAGGCCTCGGCCGGGAACAGAAACAGCGCCGCCAGCATCAGGGGCAGCAAGACCAGAGCCGTCAGAACGCGTGTCAGCAGCATGGCTTAGCGCCCGTCCCGACGCAGATGCTCGGGCAGTTGCTCGCTGGTGCGTCCGAAGCGGCGCTCGCGGCATTGGTAAGAATCAATGGCGGTTTCCAGCGCCGCGCGGTCGAAGTCCGGCCACAGCGTCTCGGTGAAGTAGAGCTCGGAATAAGCCAGCTGCCACAGCAGGAAGTTGCTGATGCGCTGTTCGCCGCCGGTGCGGATGAACAAATCCGGCTCCGGCGCCCACGGCATCGACAGGCGCTGGCTCAGCGCCTCCTCCTCGATATGGGTGGCGCCCTCGGCGATCAGGCCGTTGACCGCGTTGAGGATGTCCCAGCGGCCGCCGTAGTCGGCGGCGATGTTCAAGGCCAGACCGTCGTTGCCGGCGGTCTTTTCCTCGGCGCGCAGGATGCGCTCCTGCAAGTCCGCGCTGAAACGCTCGCGCGAACCCAATACCCGCAAGCGGATATTATTGCTGTGCAGCTTGCTGACCTCGTGCTCGAGCGCGCGGATGAACAGGTCCATCAGAAAGGACACTTCCTCCTGCGGACGCCGCCAGTTCTCGGTGGAGAAGGCGAACAGGGTCAGGCATTCGACGCCCAGTTCCTTGCAGGCTCCGACGATCTCTCGCACGGTGTCCAGGCCCCGCTTGTGGCCAGCCACCCGCGGCAGAAAACGCTTTTTGGCCCAGCGGCCGTTGCCATCCATGATGATGGCGATATGCCGAGGCACGGAACGCACCTCCGGCACATCCTTGGTAGAGCTTGCAAACAAGGTACGGCGCTCCTTAGACGGCCATCAGGTCGGCTTCCTTGGCGGCCAGGGCCTTGTCGATTTCGACGGTGTACTTGTCGGTCAGCTTCTGGATCTCATCCTGGCCGCGACGCTCGTCGTCCTCGGTAATGGCCTTGTCTTTAAGCAGGTTCTTGAATTCGTTGTTGGCGTCGCGGCGGATATTGCGCACGGCCACGCGCGCGCCCTCGGCCTCGCCGCGCACGACCTTGATCAGATCCTTGCGGCGCTCTTCGGTCAGCATCGGCATCGGCACGCGGATGATCTCGCCCATGGAGGCCGGGTTCAGGCCCAGGTCGGAGTCGCGGATCGCTTTTTCGATCTTGGCCAGCATCGGCTTTTCCCAGGGTTGCACGCCGATAGTGCGCGCGTCCACCAGGGTCACGTTGGCCACCTGGCTGATGGGCACGTCGCTGCCATAGTAGTCCACCATGACATGATCAAGAATGCCGGTATGGGCGCGACCGGTGCGCACCTTGCTCAGGTCGGTCTTGAACGCGTCCAGCGACTTCTGCATTTTCTGCTCGGCCGATTTCTTGATGTCGTTAATCATGTCCACTCCAAATCGAAACTTAAAAAGACAAGGCGAAAACGGCCATTGCCGCTTTCGCCTTCAGCAATTTTCAAACTCAGCAGTGTACCAGCGTGCCTTCGTCTTCGCCAAGCACGACCCGGGTCAGCGCGCCGCTCTTGAAGATGCTGAACACCTTGATGTTCAGGTTCTGGTCGCGGCACAGCGCGAAGGCGGTGGCGTCCATCACTTTCAGGTTGCGCGAGATCGCCTCGTCGAAGGTCAGGGTCTGGTAACGTATCGCGTCCGGGTTCTTTTTCGGATCGTCGGTGTACACGCCGTCCACCTTGGTGGCTTTCAGCATGATGTCCACGTTCATTTCCATGCCGCGCAGCGCCGCGGCGGTGTCCGTGGTGAAGAAGGGGTTGCCGGTGCCGGCGGCGAAGATCACCACCTTGCCCTCTTCCAGGTATTGCATCGCCTTGCCGCGCACATAGGGCTCGGCGATCTGCTGCATGGTCAGCGCCGACTGCACGCGCGCGATCAACCCAGCCTTGGTCATCGCGTCCTTCAACGCCAGCGCGTTCATCACCGTGGCCATCATGCCCATGTAGTCCGCGGTGGCGCGATCCATGCCCGCGGCCGCCGGCGCGACGCCGCGGAAGATGTTGCCGCCGCCGATCACCACGCCCACTTCCACGCCAAGCTCCACGACTTCCTTGATCTGACCGACGATCTGCTCGATCGTGGCACGGTTGATGCCATAGCTGTCATCGCCCATCAGGGCCTCGCCTGAAAGTTTCAGCAGGATGCGTTTATAGGCAGGAACTTGGCTCATGGTAACCTCGGTTTGGCTGGATATTCGGTTTTCAGTTTGCAAAACGGCACCCTGCAGGCAGGGTGCCGTCAATACGTCTCGCGACTGGGCGCTTACAGCTTGGCGGCTGCAGCCACTTCAGCGGCGTAGTCTACTACTTTCTTCTCAATGCCTTCGCCCACTACGAACATGGCGAACGCCTTGACCGAGGCTTTCTTCTCGGCCAACAGTTTTTCCACGGTCTGGTCCGGGTTCTTGACGAAGGGTTGGCCCATCAGGGTCACTTCGGCCAGGAACTTGTTGACGCGGCCTTCAACCATCTTGGCGACGATGTCGGCCGGCTTGCCGGATTCGGCGGCCTGAGCGGTGTAGATCTTGCGCTCTTGTTCCAGGATGTCGGCGGAAACCTGATCCTTGGACACGCAGATCGGCTTGGAAGCGGCGATGTGCATGGCCACGTCCTTGCCCACTTGCTCTTCGCCGGCGAAGTCGACGATCACGCCGATCTTGGCGCCGTGCAGGTAGGTGGCGATCGCGCCTTCGGTCTGGTAGCGAACGAAACGACGGATGGTCATGTTCTCGCCCAGCTTGGCGATAGCAGCCTTGCGGATGTCTTCAACGGACTGGCCGTCGATTTCCACGGCGGACAGCGCTTCCACGTCGGCCGGGTTGGCTACGACCACAGCCTTGGCGGCGGCGGCGGCCAGGGCCAGGAAGGTCGGGTCCTTGGCAACGAAGTCGGTTTCACAGTTGACTTCCACCAGGGCGCCAACGCCACCTTCAACGAAGGAACCGATGATGCCTTCGGCAGCCACGCGGCCGGCCATTTTGGAAGCCTTGTTGCCGGACTTGATGCGCAGAATTTCTTCAGCCTTGGCGGCGTCGCCTTCGGCTTCCACCAGGGCTTTTTTGCATTCCATCATGCCGAGGCCGGTGGCCGCGCGCAGATCCGAAACCATTTTTGCGGTAATGTCCGCCATACTTCGTACTCCTGAATGATTTTGATTACGTGGGTCTAAAAAAAGGGGCTTACGCCCCTTTTCGTCTGCTTACTCGGCTTGAGCCGATTCAGCAGCCACGATCTCGTGCAGAGACTGGGCGCGGCCTTCCAGCACCGCGTCGGCCATGCCGCGAGCGTACAGGCGGATGGCGCGGCTGGAGTCGTCGTTGCCCGGGATCACGTAATCGATGCCGTCCGGGGTGTTGTTGGTGTCAACAACGCCGATAACCGGGATACCCAGCTTCTTGGCTTCGACGATGGTGCCCTTCTGGTAACCAGTGTCGATAACGAAGATGGCGTCCGGCAGGCCCTTCATATCCTTGATGCCGCCCAGCGAACGCTCCAGCTTGTCGACTTCGCGTTGCAGGTCCAGCAGTTCTTTCTTGTTGTAACCGGTATCGCCAGCGGATTCCAGGATGGCGCGCTTCTCTTCAAGACGCTTGATCGACTGCTTCACGGTCTTGTAGTTGGTCAGCATGCCGCCCAGCCAGCGGTGGTCAACAAACGGCATGCCGCAACGGGCAGCTTCTTCACGTACGATCTCACGAGCCTGACGCTTGGTGCCCACGAACATGATGGAACCTTTGTTGGCGGCCAGACGACGCACATAGTCCTGGGCTTCTACGAACAGCGGCAGAGTCTTTTCCAGGTTGATGATGTGAATCTTGTTGCGGCTGCCGAAGATGTACTTGGCCATCTTCGGGTTCCAGAAGCGGGTTTGGTGGCCGAAGTGAACGCCGGCCTCAAGCATTTGACGCATGGTAACGTTGGTGGACATGCAAAAACTCCTTAAAGGGTTAAGCCTCCATCCGCGCAGACAACCTCGAAACGAGGCACCCTTTGGCGCGGATGTGCGTAATAGATGATTTCCCCCGCCAGGATGGCAAGGGACGCGGGATTCTAACACCAGACGGCGGAGCGCTCAAGCCTCCTCGCGCGCCTCGCGGGCTTTTTCCCGCTGACGGCGCAGCTTGCGCCGCGTCATCCGCGCCACAAAGAAGGTGGGCAGCACGCCCAGAAAGAACACGGTGGACAGCGAAGCCAGCACGCTGTGCTGCGCCACCGCCAGCATCAGCACCACATAGAGCCAGCCCAGCAACACGATCAGCAACATATTTAAACAATCGTTTGAATTTTCCGGCAAAGCCGACAACAATGACAGCGCCGGGTCAAACCCGCTGCGCCCGCCAACCCCAGACCGACAGACATTGTAAAGCGAGCCCCGCCCCATGCAAACCGCCATCACCCGCCTGCTCGGCATCCAGCGCCCGCTGATCTGCCCCGGCATGAGCTATATCGCCACCCCGGAACTGGTGGCCGCCGTCGGCAACGCCGGCGGCCTGGGCATACTCGCCACCGGCCCGCTGACGCCGGAGCTGACGCGACAAGCGATACGCCGCGTGCGCGAGCTGAGCGACGCCCCCTTCGGCGTCGGCTGCACGCTGATGATGCCCGGCGCCAAGGAAAACGCCATGGTCGCGCTGGAAGAGCGCGTGCCGGTAATCAATTTTTCCCTGGGCAAGGGGGATTGGCTGATTGAACGCGCCCACGCCTACGGCGGCAAGGTCATCGCCACCGTGGTGACGGAGAAGCACGCGCGCTCGGCGCAGGCGTCCGGCGCCGACGCCCTGCTGGTCACCGGCCACGAGGCCGCCGCCCATGGCGGCGCCGTCACCTCGCTGACGCTGATTCCGGCCATCCGCAAGGCCAGCGAGCTGCCCATCATCGCCGCAGGCGGCTTTGCCGACGGCCGGGGCCTGATCGCCGCGCTGGCGCTGGGCGCCGACGCCGTGGCCATGGGCACGCGACTGGCGATGAGCCGGGAAAGCCCGGTGCACCAGCGCACCAAGGAGATGATCCGTCAGCGCGGCGTGGCCGACACCTTGTATTCCAAGAATTTCGACGGCCTGTGGTGCCGGGTGATGGACACCCCGGCCGCCCGCCAGGCCACGCGCAAGCCGCTAAGCTTGCTCGCCGCCGCCTGGCGCGCCAGCGCCGCCGCGCGCAAGCTGGACATGCCCATCGCCAAAGTGGTGCTGGGCGGCCTGCTGAGCCAGCCGCAAGCGCTGCGCCAGCTGGCGCAATTCGGCGCCGCCACCGAGTCCATCCGCCTGGCGATAGAGGACGGCGACCTCGACAAGGGCGTACAGCTGATCGGCCAGGCCCAGGGCCTGATCGACGACGCGCCCAGCGTGGCCGAGCTGTTCGAACGCATCCTAGCCGAGGCGGACGCCTGCCGGCGACGGCTGAACGCCTTAAGCGACTAAGAGCCTGCTCAAAGTCCGCTGCGCTTCGGCGATACGGCGTTGAAACCGAGCTCAAAATGCTCATGTACCACGTGTACATTCCGCTTTTTCGCTCGTTTTCGCCTTGTCTCGCTCTTGCTCACGAGACTTTGAACAGGCTCTAAGAACCCGCTCAATGCCCGCCGCGCCTCATGAAGCGCCGCACGGCGAGCACACACTCAAGACATAAAAAAACCGCCGCCCCATCAAGGGTACGGCGGTTTTTGCCAGACCGGCGTCGATCAGGACGCGGCGTTGGCCTTGGCCATCTTGCGACGATCCGATTCGTTCAGGTAACGCTTGCGGATGCGGATGGACTTCGGCGTGATTTCCACCAGCTCGTCGTCGTCGATGAATTCAACGGCGGATTCCAGCGTCAGCTTGATCGGCGTGGTCAGACGCACGGCTTCGTCGGTGCCGGAGGCGCGCACGTTGGTCAGCTGCTTGCCCTTGACCGGGTTCACCACCAGGTCGTTGTCGCGGCTGTGAATGCCGATGATCATGCCTTCGTACAGCTTCTCGCCCGGAGCCACGAACATGCGACCGCGGTCTTCCAGCTTCCACAGCGCGTAAGCCACGGCCTCGCCGTTCTCTTGCGAGATCAGCACGCCGTTGTGACGGCCCGGCATGTCCGGCTTGACCGGCGCGTAGTCGTCGAACACGTGGCTCATCAGGCCGGTGCCGCGGGTCATGGTCATGAAGTCGGACTGGAAGCCGATCAGACCGCGCGCCGGAATATGGTATTCCAGGCGGGTGCGGCCGTTGCCGTCGGATTCCATATTGGTCAGTTCGCCGCGGCGACGACCGATCTCTTCCATCACGCCGCCCTGGTGATCGTCTTCCAGATCGATGGTCAGGTTCTCGTACGGCTCGCTCTTCTGGCCGTCGATTTCCTTGAACACCACGCGCGGCTTGGCCACGGCCATTTCAAAGCCTTCGCGACGCATGTTTTCCAGCAGAATGGTCAGGTGCAATTCACCACGACCGGACACGCGGAACACGTCGGAGTCGCCGGTGTCTTCCACGCGCAGCGCCACATTGGTCAGCAGTTCCTTGGTCAGACGGTCGCGGATTTGACGCGAGGTCACGAACTTGCCTTCGGTGCCGGCCAGCGGCGAGGAGTTCACCATGAAGTCCATGGTCAGCGTCGGCTCGTCCACGGACAGCATGGGCAGGCCTACCGGCTGCTCCTTGTCGCAGATGGTCACGCCGATGCCGATGTCTTCCAGGCCGGAGATGATGATGATATCGCCCGCTTCGGCTTCTTCAACCGGCACGCGGTCCAGACCCTGGTAACCCAGCACCTGGTTGATGCGACCGGTGGCCACTTGATCGTCGTGGTTCATCACCACCACTTGCTGACCCGGCTTGATGCGGCCGTTCAGCACGCGGCCCACGCCCAGGCGGCCGGTGTAGGTGGAGTAATCCAGCGCGGAAATCTGCAGCTGCAGCGGCGCGTCGGCGCTGCCCGGCGGGGTCGGCACGTGCTTGAGCACGGTGTCGAACAGCGGGCGCATATTGTCGGACTCTTCCTCCAGCTCCAGCTTGGCGAAGCCGTTCAGGCCGGAAGCGTAGATGATCGGGAAGTCCAGCTGTTCGTCAGTCGCGCCCAGCTTGTCGAACAGGTCGAAAGTCTGATCCACCACCCAGTCCGGACGCGCGCCCGGACGGTCCACCTTATTGATCACCACGATCGGGCGCAGACCCAGCGCCAGCGCTTTCTTGGTAACGAAACGGGTTTGCGGCATCGGGCCTTCTACGGCGTCCACCAGCAGCAGCACGCCGTCCACCATGCCCAACACGCGCTCAACTTCGCCGCCGAAGTCGGCGTGTCCCGGAGTGTCGACGATATTGATGTGCACGCCTTCGTATTCGATGGCGGTGTTCTTGGCCAGAATGGTAATGCCGCGTTCTTTTTCAAGATCGTTGCTGTCCATTACACGCTCGTCCACTTGCTGGTTCTCGCGGAAGGTGCCGGATTGGCGCAGCAATTGGTCTACAAGCGTGGTCTTGCCATGGTCGACGTGGGCGATGATGGCGATATTGCGAATTTGTCGGGTCATTTTAGGAAGGAGGATGGATACAGAAAAATCGCTGGATAATAGCACAAAAAACTGTCCATACCAAAAATTCCAGCGGGCGACAAGCGCTGGGCTTTTGCGTACACTGCGCGGCAAACCGACTTCGACGAGGAAACGCTCCATGTACGACTGGAACGCCTTATGGCATGAACACGAAGCCTACCGCACCGGCTACGCCGTTCAGCACAACGACGCCAACCAACTGGCCGACGCCCTGTCCGCCCAACTGATCAAGCCGGCCGCCGGCATAGACGACGTGGCCGTTTACGACGATGGCGACCGCTACCTGCTGGCTGGCCACAAGGACGGCCTGCAATTGCTGGACATCTCCAAACACAGCCTGTTCGACATCACGCTGCGCTTTGTCACCGAGGAAGAAGATCAGGACATCGCCCCGCCCTATATCGAAATCCACGTCGACAACCTGGCCACCGAAGAGCAAGCGGTCTGGCGCGCCGCGGTCAGCCGCGACGAGGAAGGCCGGATCTGGGTGGGCAAGCGCGCGCTGGACGAAGGCGTGGTGCCGGCCATGCCCTTCGACGAACTGTCCTTCACCGACAACGCCCGCTTCCGCGAAGAACTGACCCGAGTCTGGCATGAAGACCTGCCGCAACTGAAGCCGGCACTGGAAGCCTGGTTCCAGCACGGCGCGCTGAGCGCGCCGGCCGACGAGCCGGCCCATTACGGCGACGCCCCGCGGGTACAGCAGATATGCGACCGCTACGCCGAGATCGTGCGCCGCGAACAGGCGCTGCTGTCGCGCCAGTTCAGCGATCCGGAACTGCACCTGATCGCCCAGGTACTAAAAGGCGTGCGCTTCGACGACGCGGCCTCCTGCCGCGGCGTGTGGCTGGCGGTGGAGGCGCGCATCATCGAGGAAGAGCTGGACCAGCAATGGAAAGTGGACGGCGAAAAACTCCTGACCAAGATGAAGGCGCTCAGCTACGCGCAGGAAGTGGCCTTGATAGAAGCGCTGTCGCCGCTGACGTCCGACTGAACACCTCAAACCGGATCGCGGGTAGAATGCCCCCGATCCGAGCAATCACTCCAAACACATCCAAGTGACCGGCCCCGCCATCACGCGCCGCGCCGGTCCGCATCGAGAAAGATAAAGACATGGCTCAAACCAGCGCCCTGAGACAGCTTCCGCAAAGCACCCTGTTCCGCCCCGGCGACGTCTTCGTCCTGTTCGGCGAACTGTTCGGCCGCGGCTACGCCAACGGCCTGATCAATGAAGCGCGCAAGGCCGGCATGGACATCATCGGCATGACCGTGGGCCGCCGCGACGAGAACAACCAGCTGCGCCCGCTGAACGAGGAAGAACTGGCCGCGGCCGAAGCCAACCTCGGCGGCCGCGTGATCAATGTGCCGCTGATGGCCGGCTTCGACCAGGACGGCGCGCCGACGCCGACCGAGCTGCTGGCCTCCCTGACGCTGAAAAGCTGGCAGGACGACAAGCTGGACTGGGAACACATCGAGCAATGCCGCCAAATCGGCGTGCAGCGCTTCAAGGACGGCGTCGCCCAGGCGATGGCGCAGCTGGACGGCATGATAGCCGACGGCCGCAATGTGTTCTTCGCCCACACCATGGCCGGCGGCATTCCCAAGGCCAAGGTCTTCCTGGCCATCGCCAACCGCGTCTACAAGGGCCGCGGCGAGCGCTTCCTGTCCACCCAGGCGCTGTTGGACAGCGATCTGGGCAAGCTGATCCTGCAAAACTTCGACGAAGTCACCGCCAACACCTTCCAGCACCTGATCGACGGCAGCGCCGCGCTGCGCGGCCGGCTGGAAGCCGCCGGCGGCCAAGTACGCTACACCGCCTACGGCTACCACGGCACCGAGATCCTGATCGACGGCGATTACCAGTGGCAGACCTATACCAACTACACCCAGGGCTACGCCAAGATGCGCCTGGAAAACGTCGCCCGCGCCGCCTGGGAGCAAGGCGTCAAGGCCACGGTATTCAACTGCCCGGAAATCCGCACCAACTCCTCGGACATCTTCGTCGGCGTGGAGCTGCCGCTGCTGGCGCTGCTGCGCGCGCTGAAGCGCGAGGACGGCGGCGCCTGGGCCGACGCTCAATGGCAGGCCTGCGCCGCCCTGCTGCAGGACGGCCACACGCTGGAAGAGGTGCTGGGGAAGATAGACGCGCTCAATAGCGGCGAGGTGATGCGCGGCTTCCGCAATTTCGAGGCCTGGCCAATGCCGAACAGCCCGGAACTGGCCGAAGTGATGATAGGCACCTCCGACGCCATCGTGGACCTGCATCAGGACAAGAAGGCCTTGATCACCGACCATCTGAGCAGCCTGGTGATCGACGCCACCGGTCCGCTGATGTTCCACGAAGCCGCCGCGCCCGCCGGCCCGGTGCTGTGGCTGAACCATGACATCATCGCGCGCCAGTTGAACCGGATGCATGCTTAAAACCGCCTCGGCCGATGGCTGACACAAAACGGCGCGCCCATTCGGGCGCGCTTTTTTTAAGGTGTCACCCAGCCAGCACCGGAAACAGCGTCAACACCACCTTGCCCAGATTGCGATTGGCCTCGACATAGGCATGCGCGTCGGCCACCTGGGCCAAGGGGTAGCTGGAATCCAGCGTCAGGCGCAGCCTGCCCTGCTCCAGCGCCGGCAAGATCCGGGTTTCCAAAGCCCGCGCCAAGCGCGCCTTCACCTCCAGCGGCTGCGGCCGCAGCGTGGAGCCGATCAAGGCGATGCGCTTCATCAGCAGCGCGCCCAGGTTCAACTCCGCCTTGGCGCCGCCGAGCAGGCCGATATTGACCAGCCGCCCATCCGGCTTCAAGGCCGACAGATTGTCGTTCAGATAGGCCCCGCCCACCGGGTCCAGCACCACGTCGGCGCCGCCCCAGTCCTTGACCATGGGACCGAAGGCCGGCGTTTGCCGGTAGTTGAACACCCGCGCCGCGCCCAGCTCGCGGCAGAACCCGGTCTTCTCCTCGCTGCCCGCGCTGGCGAAAGCCTGCGCGCCCAACAGGCCGGCCAGCTGGATCGCCGCCGCGCCGACGCCGCTGGCGCCGGCGTGCACCAGCACAGTCTCGCCGGCCTGCAAGCCGGCCTTTTCCACCAGATTGAACCAGGCCGTCATCCAGGCCTCGGGCAGGCTGGCCGCCTCCACCCAGGACAGCCAGTCCGGCTTGGCGATGGCCAAGGCCTCGTCCAGCAGCGCGTATTCGGCGTAAGCTCCGCCGCCGATCAGGCCGAACACCGCATCCCCGGGCTGGAAACGCGAATCCGCGTCAGCCTCCTCCACCACGCCCGCCACTTCCAGCCCCAGAATCGGGCTGGTGCCCGGCGGCGGCGGATACTGCCCGGCGCGTTGCGCCAGGTCCGCGCGGTTGACGCCCGCCGCCATCACCCGCAACAGCAATTGCCCGGCGCCGCGAACCGGCGGCGCGATCTCGTCCAAACGCAAGGTGTCGACTCCGCCCGGAGCCGACTGCACAACTGCCAACATACCCCCTCCTTTCGCTCTCAAGCGACTGATTAGCAATGTCAAATACCTTTGCCAAGGCGGACGCAGGCGCGTATCATCTCCGCCCTTGCCCTGTTCCAGCCTCGCCGGACCGGGCCAACCGAATCTGCATTGGGTTCCCTCACCCCAATCCAATAAAAAGGCCGACATCATGTTTAGCTTTACCCGCCAACAGCGGCTGTCCGCGCTGCTGTGGCTGTCCTTGTTCCACATCGCCATCATCGCGTCCAGCAACTACCTGGTGCAATTGCCCATCACCGTGTTCGGCTTCCACACCACCTGGGGCGCGTTCACCTTTCCCTTTATTTTCCTGGCCACCGATCTGACCGTGCGCGTATTCGGCGCGCCGCTGGCCCGCCGCATCATTTTCGCGGCGATGCTGCCGGCGCTGGCGATCTCCTACCTGATCTCCACCCTGTTCTACCAGGGCGCCTGGCAAGGCGCGTCGGCCCTGGCCAGCTTCAATGTATTCGTCGCCCGCATCGCCGTCGCCAGCTTCGCCGCCTACGCGCTGGGCCAGGTGCTGGACGTGCAGGTGTTCAACCGCCTGCGCCAGCTGAAAACCTGGTGGATCGCCCCCGCCTCGGCCATGTTGTTCGGCAATATCAGCGACACGCTGGCCTTCTTCTTCATCGCCTTCTACAAGAGCAGCGATCCCTTCATGGCCGCCAACTGGGTGGAGATCGCGCTGGTGGACTACAGCTTCAAGCTGCTGATCTGCCTGCTGTTCTTCCTGCCCATGTACGGCGTGATCCTGAACCGCATCCTCAAGCAGCTCAGTTTGCGCGGCGTGGAAGCTCAATTGCACGCGGCTTAAACGACTCCAAGCCCGGGCCGGACGCCCCCAGCAAATGGGGGCTGCCGCGGCTGATTCCAACACGCTAGCGCAAGCCAAACGCGGCCGGATTGATTACAATCGGCCATCATGAGTGAAAACTGCTTCCACTGCGGCCTGCCGGTGCCGCCCGACGTCCGGTTCCCGGTCAAATACCGCGAAGTCGATCAGCCCACCTGTTGCGCCGGCTGCCAGGCGGTAGCCGTCACCATCATCCAGTCCGGCCTGTCCGATTACTATCAGCACCGCACCGAGGGCGCGCGCCAGGCCGAGCCGGTGCCGCTCGAACTGCTGGAGCAGATCAAACTCTACGATTCCGACGAGCTGCAGCGCAGCTTCGTGCGCTTCGAGGCCGAAAACCTGCGCGAGGCCTCCTTGATGCTGGAAGGCATCACCTGCGCCGCCTGCGTCTGGCTCAACGAGCAGCACATCCGCCAGCTGCCCGGCATCGTCAGCGTAGACATCAATTACAGCAATCACCGCGCCCGCGTGCGCTGGGACAATAGCCGGGTCCAACTGTCCGCCATCCTGGAGGCGGTCAGCGCCATCGGCTACCGCGCCCACCCCTACGACGCCGAACGCCAGGAAGCGCTGAACCAGAAAGAGCGCAAGCAGGCGATCAACCGCCTGTGGGCGGCCGGCCTGTCCATGATGCAGGTGATGATGTACGCGGTGCCCATCTATCTGGCGCCGGACGGCGAGATTTCGCCGGACTTCCTGTGGCTGCTGCACTGGTCCAGCTTCATCCTGACGCTGCCGGTGGTGCTCTACTCCGCCGTGCCCTTCTACCGCGCCACCTGGCGCGACCTCAAGACCCGGCGCGTGGGCATGGACACCCCGGTGACCATAGGCATTCTCACCGCCTTCCTGTCCAGCTTCTGGGCCTTGATCAACAAGGTGGAGCACGGCGTCTATTTCGACTCGGTGTCGATGTTCGTGTTCCTGCTGCTGGGCGGCCGTTATCTGGAAGGCATCGCCCGGCGCAAGGCCGGCGAAGCCACCGAAAGCCTGGTCAAGCTGATCCCCGCCTTCGCCCACCGCCTGGCCGGCTGGCCCGCCAGCCGTCAAAGCGAGGAAACCACGGTGACGCAGCTGCGTCCCGGCGACGTGATTCTGATCAAGCCCGGCGAGACCATTCCCGCCGACGGCGTGGTGCTGGACGGCCACAGCGCCAGCAACGAGGCGCTGCTGACCGGCGAGAGCCGGCCGGTGAGCAAGGACGTCGGCGCCGCGGTGATCGCCGGCAGCGTCAACGCCGCCAGCCCGCTGGTGGTGCGAGTGGACCAGACCGGTCAGGACACCCGGCTGGCCGGCATCGTGCGGCTGCTGGACCAGGCGCTGGCGGAGAAGCCGCGGCTGGCGGTGATCGCCGACCGCTTCGCCAGCTGGTTCGTCGCGCTGCTGCTGCTGGCCGCCGCCGGCACTTACATCGGCTGGCATTACATCGAGCCGGACCGCGCGCTGTGGATCATGGTGGCGGTGCTGGTGATTTCCTGTCCCTGCGCGCTGTCGCTGGCCACCCCGGCGGCGCTGACCGCCGCCTCCGGCCACCTGGCGGCGCTGGGTGTGCTGACCACCCGCGGCCATGCACTGGAAACCCTGCCCAAGATCAGCGACGTGGTGTTCGACAAAACCGGCACCCTGACCCATGGCGATATGCGGCTGCTGGACAGCTGGACCGCGCCCGGCCGCGACGCGGCGGCGGCGCTGGCCACGGCGGCGGCGCTGGAACAGGGCTCGGAACACCCGGTGGCGCGCGCCTTGCTGGCCGCCGCCGGAGACGGCCCGCAGCAGGCCGCGGAAGCGCTGCGCAACCACCCCGGCCAGGGCGTGACCGGCCAGCTGGATGGCCGCGCCTGGCGCATCGGTTCGCCGGAATTCATCGCCGCCCAATTGGGCGACTGCCCGCTGCCCGCCGCCGACTGGCACGGCGACAAGACCCTGATCGCGCTGGCGGACGAAACCGAACTGGTGGCGCTGTTCGCCATCGGCGACGCGGTGCGCGCCGACGCGGCGCCGCTGTTGCGCCAGCTGAAACAGCGCGGCCTGCGCGTGCACCTGCTCAGCGGCGACGGCGCCGGCGCGGTGGCCAGCCTGGCGCGCCAGCTGGACATGGACGCCCACATCGCCCGCGCCGCGCCTGAGGACAAGCTGGCCTATGTCGGCCGGCTGCAAGCCGCCGGCAAGCGCGTGCTGATGGTGGGAGACGGCATCAACGACGCGCCGGTGCTGGCCAAGGCCGACGTATCCATCGCCATGGGCGGCGGCACCGACGTGGCGCGCGCCAGCGGCGACATGGTGCTGATAGGCGACCGGCTAGGGCTGATCGCCAGCGCTTTCGAGCTGTCGCGCAAGACCTTGTCTGTGATTCGTCAAAACCTGTGGTGGGCCGCCGCTTACAATATCGTGGCGCTGCCCTTGGCCATCGCCGGCCATGTCACGCCGTGGATCGCCAGCCTGGGCATGGCGTCCAGCTCCCTCATCGTAGTCGGCAACGCCCTCCGACTGGTCAAACGGAGACCCTGATGGAAAGCCTGTATCTGCTCATCCCGCTCAGCCTGGTGCTGGCCTTCGTCATCGGCGGCATTTTCTGGTGGGCCACCCGCAACGGCCAGTTCGACGACATGGAAGGCCCGGCCCACCGCATCCTGATGGACGACGACAAGCCCAAGGACGCCAAGGACGAGACGCCGCGGCGCGACTGAAGCCCCGCGCTCGCCCCCCTCCCGGCGCATCCCCGCGCCGGGATTTTTTTGCTCCGACGCGGCGCGCCCGCATGTCCCGCCGCCGGCCCAATCTTCACCCAAATCGAATAAAATCAAGGACAAAGCGTCGCAATCGCTTTCGTTATCCGATTTTTGCTGTAAAATCGCGCCCCTTGAGCAATATTAGCTAATCATCATCTAATAATCGTTGGATCCGCCTTGTCCGGCGCCGCGCGCCGGCTTGTCAACTTCCGCACCATCATCTCAGGGTTGTTCGTGAATACCTTACAAGCTCTTGTCGGCATGTTGTTCCTGCTGGGCACCGCCTATGCGCTGTCCACCAATCGCAAAGCCATCAATTGGCGCATCGTGCTGATCGGTCTGATCATGCAAAGTTCGCTGTTCCTGGTCATCAACTACGTGCCCGCCGCGCGCGCGGTGTTCGAAGCCTTCGGCTCCGGCTTCGCCAAAGTGCTGACCTTCTCCGGCGAAGGCGCCAGCTTCGTGTTCGGCGATCTGGCCAAACCCAGCGGCAGCATGGGCTTTTTGTTCGCCTTCATGGTGTTGCCGGTCATCATCTTCTTCTCCGCCTTCAGCGCCCTGCTCTACCATCTGGGCATCCTGCAACGCGTGGTGGCCGGCATGGCCTGGGTGATGAAGCGCAGCATGAAGCTGTCCGGCCCGGAAAGCCTGACCGTGGCCGGCAACATCTTCCTCGGCCAGACCGAGGCCCCGCTGCTGATCCGCCCCTACATCCAGCACATGAGCCGCTCCGAGCTGGCTTGCGTGATGATCGCCGGCATGTCCACACTGGCCGGCGGCGTGCTGGCCGCCTACGTCGCCTTCCTCGGCGGCAGCAATCCGGCGGAGCAAGCCAAGTTCGCCACCTATCTGCTGATGGCCTCCTTCATGAACGCGCCGGCGGCCGCGGTGTTCGCCAAGATCATCTACCCGGAAACCGACCGCGACCACGCCTCCAGCGACAAGCTGGACTACAGCCAGGATGACGATCAGGGCAGCTTCATCAACGCCATCGTCAACGGCGCGATGTCCGGCATGAAGATGGCCGCCGCGGTGGCCACCATCATCCTGGCCATCGTGTCCATGATCGCGCTGGCCAACTTCGTGGTGAAGGACGGCATCGGCGCCGCGCTGGGCGTCAACGAGATGATCAAGGCCTCCACCAACGGCGTGTTCGACGGCCTGACGCTGCAATACCTGTTTGGCCAGGCCTTCCGCGTGTTCGCCTTCATGATGGGCGTGAGCTGGCACGAAACCCTGGAAGTGGGCAGCCTGCTGGGCCAGAAGATCGTGGTCAACGAGTTCATCTCCTATCTGGACCTGGCCAAGATGAAAGCCGCCGGCACCCTGTCGCCGCAAGCCATCCTGATTTCCACCTTCGCGCTGTCCAGCTTCTCCAACTTCAGCTCGGTGGGCATCTGCGTCGCCGGCATCGGCGCGCTGGCGCCGTCGCGGCAGAAGGAACTGGCCCAGATCGGCATGCGCGCGCTGGCCGCCGCGGTGATGGCGGGCTTCATGACCGCGACCACCGCCGGCCTGTGGATGTCCATTTTCTAAGAACCTGTTTACGATCTGCTGCGCGTCGTGAGACGTCACACGGTGAGTACAGCTTCGAAATGCTCATGTACCACGCGTACATTCCGCTTTCTCAGCCGTTTTCGCCTTGTCTCGCCTTAGCTCGCGAGATCGTAAACCGGTTCTAAAAGCAATCACCGCGTTTTGATCTAGTTGTAGCGTGGACAAGCCCAAAGGACTTGCCCACGCTACGAACTCAGGCCTTTGTCCGCGGCGTCTTAATTTTTTTGCCACCCCGCGCTCCGGCGCGGGGTTTTTCATGAACCCGCGGCGGCGTGCTAAGCTGCCGCCATTTTCACGCGCGGCACCGCCAATGGAACGCAAACACTGGGATATTTTCTGCGCCGTGGTCGACAACTACGGCGACATCGGCGTCGCCTGGCGGCTGGCGCGCCGGCTGGCCCACGACTTCGGCCTGGAGGTGAGGCTATGGGTGGACGACCTGGCCAGCTTCGCCCGCATCGCGCCCGATCTGGACCCGGCCCTGCCGGCCCAGCGTCTGGCCGACATCGACGTCCGCCACTGGCCGGCGGACGGCCCGCCCGCGGACACCGTGCCCGCCGAGGTGGTGATCGAGGCCTTCGGCTGCCGGCTGCCGGAGCACTTTGAACAGGCGATGGCCGCCAAGGCGGTCAAGCCGGTGTGGATCAATCTGGAATACCTGTCGGCGGAAGACTGGACCCGCGGCTGCCACCGCCAGCCCTCGCCGCATCCGCGGCTGCCGCTGACCAAGCATTTCTTCTTCCCCGGCTTCGAGGCCGACACCGGCGGCCTGATCTGCGAGCAAGGCCTGCTCGACGTCCGCCGCCAATGGCAGGACGACGCGCTGGCGCGCCGCGCCTACTGGCAGCTGCTGGAACTGCCCGAGCCGGCCGCGGACGAGTGGCGGGTCAGCCTGTTCGCCTATGAAAACCCGGCGGTCACCAGCCTGCTGGCCGCCTGGGCGCTGGGCGAGCGTCCGATCACCTGCCTGCTGCCGGAAGGCAAGGCGCTGCCGGACGCCGCCCGCGTCTTCGGCTACCCCTTGCGCGCCGGCATGCTGGCGCGCCAGGGCCAGCTGACGGTCAAGGTGCTGCCGATGACCGACCAGGACAGCTACGACCTGCTGCTGTGGTCCTGCGACCTCAATCTGGTGCGCGGCGAAGACAGCTTCGTGCGCGCGCAATGGGCCGGCCGGCCGTTCCTGTGGCACATCTACCCGCAGGACGACGCCGCCCATCTGGCCAAGCTTGATGCCTTTTTGTCACAGTACGGCGCGGCGCTGCCCGCCGGCGCGGCGCAGGCGCTGAGCGCCGCCAGCCATGCCTGGAACCACGGCGCCGACATGGCCGCCGCGTGGACGGAACTGGCCGCCTGGCTGCCCGCCTGGCGCGAGCATGCCGCCGCCTGGCCGGAAAAATTGCTGGCGGACGGCGATCTGGGCGACAGACTGCTGCACTTTGTCCGGGAAATCGGCTAGAATACGCCGTTTTTCGGAAACCTTTTTTTCCGACTTCAATCAAGAGTTTGGGACTTTTAGTAATGAAAACCGCACAAGAACTCCGCGCCGGCAACGTATTCATGGTAGGCAGCGACCCGATGGTCGTGCAGAAGGCTGAATTCAGCAAATCCGGCCGCAACGCCTCCGTTGTGAAAATGAAGATGAAGAACCTGTTGACCGGCGCCGGCAGCGAAGCCGTATACCGCGCCGACGACAAGTTCGACGTCATCGTGCTGGACCGCAAGGACTGCACCTACTCCTACTTCGCCGATCCGATGTACGTGTTCATGGACACCGAATTCAATCAGTACGAAGTGGAAGCCGACAACCTGGGCGACACGCTGAACTTCATCGTCGACGGCATGGAAGAAGTGTGCCAAGTGACCTTCTACGACGGCAAGGCCATCTCGGTTGAACTGCCGACCACCGTGGTTCGCGAAGTGGAATACACCGAACCGGCCGTACGCGGCGACACCTCCGGCAAAGTGCTGAAGCCGGCTCGCCTGGTGGGCACCACCTTCGAAGTTCAGGTTCCGGCCTTCGTCAACACCGGCGAAAAGATCGAAATCGACACCCGCACCAACGAATTCAAGAAGCGCGCCTAAGCGCCCTCTTGCTTCGCAGTGCCCAAAGCCGCCCGGCGCCATGCGCCGGGCGGCTTTTGTTTTGAGCGCAACGTGTCAGCGACAGGCCATCAGCGCTTGATCCTGGATAAGGGGTCGTCCGGCCGGTAAGTCGGCGTCATCGGCCGCGGCGATCCCACCATCACACAGAGCAAGGCGTCGTCGTCGCCCACATTCTCTTCGCCGCGGTAGATCCCCGGCGGAATCGAGATCAGATCCCGCGGGCCGACGACCGCCTCCCAACGCTCCCCTTCCAAAGATTCGCAAAACAGCTTCACCGTGCCTTGCAACACAAAGAAGATCTCCTCCGCGTCGGTGTGCAGATGCAGGGGGCCGATATGGCCGGGCGGAATCTTCATCGTGGAAAAAGTGAAGTGCACCGCCGGCACGGTATTGCCGTCGGCGGCCACCCCGGTGGCGCCGGTGCCGACATATCGCATCTGCGCGCGGCCGTACTCCGGCTTGAAATCCGCCTGAAACTTCAAGGCGTCCCAGTCGTAACGGCGGGTGGAACGCAACACGCAACGCGACGCCATCCACTCGGCAAAGCTCTTGTCGGCCGGCCTGGCCAAGGAAGGCAGAGCCTCCCGCACCAATTCATTCAAACGATCATTGTTCATGGTGGTCTTTCAACGGCGGGCAGCCTGCTCGCAGGCTGGAATGTCGAAACCGGAACGCAGGGCGCGGCGCTGGGCGCCCCATTTGTTCCGTCTATGAAACATGATTTCATTAATGAAATCTTCTATAGCCTAGGCAAGCCGAACCCAGGCCAAACATTAGGGAAAACCCTAATATTTTGCTCGGTTTTCACCTCATAAAGTCGATCATGTTCCACAAATAAATCCTTGTTTTATAGGTGGAACAAAAATAAAAACCGGCGCATTCAATGACGACCAGGTTTATGAGGAGAAACAGCAATGCCCCCTATCCGCTTGCCCTGTACTCGACCGTCCCGCGTCCGACGCCCCCGGACGCTGGCCGCGCTCTGCCTGGCCCTGTCCGCGCCCGCCTACGCCGCGGACTGGTCCGACACCTTCATCGGCTACCGCTTCGGCAACGCCTATCAGGAGCCCGGCAACAACCGGGACATCCGCAAACAAATCCTCACCCTCAACCACAGTTCCGCCTATCGCTTAGGCAGCAATTTCTTCGTGCTGGATTACCTGCGCTCCAACGGCGCCGACCCGTCCAGCTCCGGCGCGGACAACGGCGCCACGGAGTTCTATCTCGCCTACCGCCATCAGCTGCAATGGAAAAAGCTCAGCGGCAGCACCGCCGACTTCGGCCCGATCCGCGACTTCTCGCTGCAAGCCGGCTTCGACGTGGAAACCAAGAACTCCGCCTTTTCCCCGGCCAAACGCATGCTGGTCATCGGCCCCACCGCGCAGTTCGACGTGCCCGGCTACCTCAATCTGGCCCTGCTCTACGCGCGGGAATGGGGCGAATGCGGCCTGAACCCCTGCCGCCAGGCGGGCAACAGCAATAGCGTCGCCTTCGATCCCTTTCCGCGCCTGGAACTGGCCTGGGGCCTGCCCTTCCAGTGGGCCGGGCTGCCGCTGAAATTCCAGGGCTACGCCTTTTACAACGCCAAAAAGGGCAAGGATTACCAGAACCGGGACACCGCCGCCGAATACCTGATCCGCCCCTCGCTGATGGCCGATATCGGCCTGCTGGCCTTCAAGGCCAAGAACGCGCTCTGGCTGGGCCTGGGTTACGAGCTGCGCCGCAACACCTACGGCAACAGCGGCGGTCCCGGCATCGACACCAATACGCCCAGCCTGAATCTGGAATGGCATTTCTAATCCGCAAACGGCCTCGCGCCCACGCTAACCCTTTCAAGGAGATTTCATGCCGGACAACCTCAAGGACAGACGCATTCTGATCACCGGCGGCGCGCGCGGCCTGGGGCTCGCCTTCGCCGAAAGCGCGGCGCGCGAAGGCGCCGCGGTGGCGATAGCGGACCTGCGCCATGAACAGGCGCAGGCCCAGGCCGAACGACTGCGCGCGGCCGGGCATCAAGCCTGGGCGCTGCCGCTGGATCTGGCCGACCCGGACGCCATCCGCCGCTGCGCCGAGGACGCCGTCCAGCGCCTGGGCGGCTTGGACGGCCTGGTCAACAACGGCGCGGTCACCGATTCCGGCGGCGTCTCCGCCGCCGAGCTGGATATTGAGTGCTGGGACCGGGTGATGGCGGTGAACGTGCGCGGCGTCTGGCTGATGACCATGGCCTGTTCCCAGGCGCTGGGCGCGTCCGGGCGCGGCGCGGTGGTCAACCTCGCTTCCGACACCGCCTTGTGGGGCGCGCCGCGGCTGCTGGCCTACGCCGCCAGCAAGGGCGCGGTCATCGCCATGAGCCGCAGCCTGGCCCGCGAACTGGGGCCGGCCGGCATCACCGTCAACGCCGTCGCGCCCGGGCTGACCCTGGGCGAGGCCACCGAGCAGGTGGCGGCCGAGCGCCACCGCCACTATGTGGCGCAACGCGCGCTGGAACGGCCGCAAACCCCGGACGACGTCTGCGGCGCCGTGCTGTTCTGTCTATCCGACCTGTCCCGCTTCGTCACCGGCCAATTGCTGGCGGTCAACGGCGGTTTCGTCATGCACTGAAGGAAAACCGCCATGAGCGCACTGGACCTGCCCGCTAACGCCGATAAAACCCTGCTCCTCAAACTGCGCCGACGCTTGCGCCAATGTTTTCCGGAACGCCGGCTCCAGGTGAACGACCGCGTCGTCGCCTACCGCGAATGCGGCGCCGGCGACGCCACCGTCGTGCTGCTGCACGGCATAGGCTCCACTTCGGCCAGCTGGATGGAGGTGGCCGCCGCGCTCGCCCCCCGCGCCCGCGTGCTGGCCTGGGACGCCCCCGGCTACGGCGACACCAGCCCCTTGCCGCAGTCCCGCCCCAAGGCCGACGACTACGCGCAGGCGCTGGAAGGCTTTCTCAAAGCCGCCGGCGTCACCCGCTGCGCCCTGGTCGGCCATTCCCTGGGCGGACTGATGGCCGCCGCCCATGCGCGCCGGCATCCGCAGCGGCTGGAACGACTGCTGCTGGTCTCGCCGGCCCAAGGCTACGGCGCGGCCGATCGGCGCGCCGACGGCGCGCGCATCCGCGGCGAACGGCTGCGCGCGCTGCACGCCCAGGGCCTGGCCCAAGTGGCGGACCAGGCGCCGGCCAGGCTGCTCTCCGCCTCCGCCGACGCCGCCGCGCGCGCCTGGGTGCGCTGGAATATGGCCCAACTCAAGGAGGACGGCTACGGCCAAGCCGTCGAACTGCTGACTGGCGACGATATCGCCCGCTACGCGCCGTCGCCGCTGCCGGTGACGGTGTTCTGCGGCGAGCGCGATCTGGCCACGCCGCCGGCGGATTGCCAGGCCGTGGCCGCCGCCTTCAACGCGCCCTTCCATCTGATTCCCGGCTGCGGCCACGCCTGTCACGTGGAGGCGCCGGCGGCGCTCGCCGACTTGCTCAGCGCCGCTCTCGCCCCGTCCCACCCCCACACCAAGGAAGCCCATCATGGATGAGCAGAACCTCAACGACGCGGCCGCCCGCTATACCGTGCCGGCCCTGGAGCGCGGCCTGCGCCTGCTGGGCGAATTCAGCCGCGGCGAGCCCACGCTGAGCGCGCCGGAGCTGGCGCGCCGGCTGGCGCTGCCGCGCTCCACCGTGTTCCGCATGCTGGCCACGCTGGAACAGCTGGGCTTCATCGAACGCGCGGAAGGCGGCCGCGACTATCGGCTGGGCATCGCCGTGCTGCGCCTGGGTTTCGAATACCTGTCCTCGCTGGAACTGACCGAACTGGGCCTGCCGGTGCTGGGCCGGCTGCGCGACCGGATCGGCCACGCCTGCAGCCTGGTGGTGCGCGACGGACGCTCCATCGTCTACGTCGCCAAGGTCAACCCGCCGTCCTGGATCGCCTCCAACATCAATATCGGCGCCCGGCTGCCCGCTCACGCCACCGTGTTCGGCCGCATCCTGCTGTCGGAACTGCCGCTGGAGAAACTGCGCGAGCTGTATCCGGAAGAGCATCTGGACATCCATTCCAGCCAGACCCCGCGCAACACGCTGGAGCTGTTCCACCTGCTGCAGCAAGACCGGGAGCGCACCTGCCTGGTGGGCGAAGGCTTCTTCGAAACCAATATCTCCACCGTGGCGGCTCCGGTGCGCAACCACGGCGGCGCCATCATCGCCGCCATCGGCGCCACCCTCCCCATGCCCAGGCTGGAGCCCGGCCAAGCCGATGCGCTGGCCGGCCACATCCGCGCCGCCGCCGCCGAACTGTCCCGCGCGCTGGGCCACGCCGGCGGCGGCATGGGCAAAGTCATCCACCTGTGAACGGAGCCTCCGATGAGCTTTTGCGATCTTGATCAGTCCGTCGCCGTCGTCACCGGCGGCTCCTCCGGCATCGGCCTCGCCTGCGTCGAGCAATTTCTCGCCGCCGGCGCCGCAGTGGCTTTTTGCGGCCGCGATCCCGCCCGGCTGGCTCAGGCCGAAGCCCTGCTGCGGCAACGCTTCCCCGCCGCCCGGCTGCTGGCCCGCGCCTGCGACGTGCTCGACCGCGAAGCGGTGAACGCCTTCGCCGCGGAAACGGAGGCCGAGCTGGGCCCGGCGTCCATCCTGGTCAACAACGCCGGCCAGGGCCGCGTGTCCACCTTCGCCGACACCAGCGATGAAGACTGGCTGGACGAGCTGCGGCTGAAATTCCTGTCGGTCATCCATCCCACCCACGGCTTCCTGCCGCAGCTGGAGCGCCGCGCGCCGGCCGCCATCGTCTGCGTCAACTCGCTGCTGGCCCTGCAGCCGGAACCGCATATGGTCGCCACCTCCGCCGCCCGCGCCGGCGTGCTCAATCTGGTTCGCTCGCTGGCCACCGAGTTCGCCCCGCGCGGCGTGCGCGTCAACGGCATCCTGATCGGCCTGGTCGACTCCGGACAATGGCGGCGGCGCTTCGCCGAGCGCGAGGACCCGGCGCAGGACTGGGACCAATGGAGCGCCGCGCTCGCCGCGCGCAAACAGATTCCGCTCGGCCGGCTGGGCCTGCCGCAAGAGGCCGCCCAAGCCGTGTTCTTCCTCGCATCCCCACTCTCTTCCTACACCACGGGAAGCCATCTCGACATCTCTGGAGGCCTGTCGCGTCATGCCCGATAAACACACCGTCACCGTCGGCGAAGCGCTGGCGATCTTCCTCGAAAACTGCGGCGTCAAAGCCGCCTTCGGGGTGATCTCCATCCACAATATGCCCATACTCGACGCGCTGAACCAACGCGGCCACATCCGTTTCGTGCCGGCGCGCGGAGAGGCCGGCGCCGCCAATATGGCCGACGCCTGCGCCCGCACCACCGGGCGGCTGGGCGTCTGTCTGACCAGCACCGGCACCGCCGCCGGCAACGCCGCCGGCGGCATGGTGGAGGCGCTGACCGCCGGCACGCCGCTGCTGCACATCACCGGCCAGATCGAAACGCCCTATCTGGACCAGGAGCTGGCCTACATCCATGAAGCGCCCGAGCAGCTCGGCATGCTGCGCGCCGTGTCCAAGGCCGCCTTCCGCGTGCGCAACGCGCAAACCGCGGTCGGCGTGTTCAAACAGGCGGCGCGCGCCGCGCTGAGCGCGCCCTGCGGACCGGTCAGCATAGAAATCCCCATCGACATCCAGGCCGAGCGCATCCCGCTGCCGGCCGATCTTACGCCGCTGCCGCCCTTGATCGCCGTCCCGTCCGAGGCCGCGCTCGACGCGCTGGCGGACCGGCTGGCCGCGGCGCGCCGGCCGCTGCTGTGGCTGGGCGGCGGCGCGCGCGGCGCGGCCGACGCGGCTCAACGCTTGCTGCGCCTGGGTTTTGGCGTGGTCAGCAGCACCCAGGGGCGCGGCATCGTGCCGGAAGACGATGAACGCAGCCTGGGCGCTTACAACCTGCACCCGCCGGTGGAAGCCCTCTATCAAAGCTGCGACGCCATGCTGGTGGTCGGCTCCCGCCTGCGCGGCAATGAAACCCTGAAATACCAGCTCAAGCTGCCGCGCCCCTTGTACCGCATCGACGCGGACCCCGCGGCGGAAGGCCGCGGCTACGTCGACGACGTCTTCGTCTGCGGCGACGCCGCGTTGGCGCTGGACGGGCTGGCGCGGCGGCTGGAAGGCCGGCTGCGCGTGGACCCGGCCCTGCCCGCCGATCTGTGGCGCGCGCGCCAGGCCGCCGTGGACGCGCTGCTGGACGGGCTGGGGCCCTATCGCCGCCTGGTGGAAACCTTGCAAGCCCGCATCGGCCGCGACTTCAACTGGGTGCGCGACGTCACCGTCTCCAACAGCACCTGGGGCAACCGCCAGCTGCGGCTGTTCTCCGCCACCGCCGGCGTCCACGCGTTGGGCGGCGGCATCGGCCAGGGGCTGGCGATGAGCATAGGCGCCGCCATCGGCGCGGCCGCCTACGGCAGCGGCCGCAAAACCCTGGGCCTGGCCGGCGACGGCGGCTTCATCCTCAATCTGGGCGAGTTGGCCACCGCGGTTCAGGAGCAGGCGGATCTGGTGATGATTCTGATGAACGACCAGGGCTACGGCGTGATCAAGAACATCCAGGACGCCCACTACGGCGGCCGCCGCTGCTATGTGGACCTGCACACCCCGGACTACGCCCAGCTGTGCGCCTCGCTGCGGCTGCCGCACCGCAAGGTCAGCCGGCTGGAGGAGCTGGATCAGGCGCTGACCGCGGCGCTGGAACACAGCGGCCCCTTCCTGCTGGAAATCGACATGCTGGCGATAGGCCGCTTCAAAAGCGTCTTCGCCGGCCCGCCCACCAAGCAACAGGACTGAGCCCATGGACCGCTCTCATCCCAAACCCGTGCTGGACATCGCCCTGGTGGGCTGCGGCGCCGTCGGCGCCGGCGTGCTGGAAGGGATCGCGGCGGAGCCGGCCCTGCGCGTCGGCCAGGTGCTGGTGCCCGCGCCGGACGACGCCCGCGTCCGCGCCACCCTGGCCCGCCTCGCCCCGCAGGCGAGACCGCAGCGCGCGCTGGACCCGGACGCGCCCGCGCCGGATCTGCTGGTGGAATGCGCCGGCCACGCCGCCGTCGCCCAACACGTGCTGCCGGCGCTGGAGCGCGGCATCGACTGCCTGATCGTCTCCGCCGGCGCGCTGACCGAAGACGGCTTGGCGGAACGGCTGGAACAGGCGGCCCGGCGCGGCGGCGCGCAAGCGCGACTGCTCTCCGGCGCCGTCGGCGCCATCGACGCGCTGGCCGCCGCTCGTCTGGGGGGGCTGGAACAGGTGAGCTACACCGGCCGCAAGCCGCCGCTGGCCTGGCGCGGCACGCCGGCGGAACGGGATTGGGATCTGGCGGCCTTGAGCCAGGCGCAATTGATCTTCTCCGGCAGCGCGCGGGAAGCGGCGCGGCGTTTTCCCAAGAACGCCAACGTCGCCGCCACCGTGGCGCTGGCCAGCCTGGGCCTGGACCGGGTGCAGGTCCGGCTCTACGCCGACCCGGCCGCCCACGGCAACCAGCATTGCATAGACGCCCGCGGCGGCTTCGGCGAGCTCAGTCTCAGCCTGCAAGGCCAAGCGCTGCCCGGCAATCCGAAAACCTCCGCCCTCACGGTTTACAGCGTGGTCCGAGCCTTGCTCAACCATGTCCGGGCCATCGCCATCTAGGAGCCATCATGAGCACACTCTCCTCCCCCCTGCCCATTTGCATTGCCGGCGCGTGGCGGCCAGGCCGCGGCGATCTCTATCACAGCCGCTACCCCGCCACCGACGAAGCCGTGGCCTGTCTGCACGCCGCCAGCCTGGACGATGTGGAAGAAGCCGTCCAGGGCGCGCAACGCGCCTTCGACGCCAGCGGCTGGCCGCAGTGGAAGCCGCACCAACGCGCGCGGGTGCTCTACCGCGTGGCCGAAGGCATCCGCGCGCGCGCCGAAGAACTGGCCCAGTTGCAAAGGCTGGACAACGGCAAACCCATCCGGGAAACCCGCGCCTTGGTGGCCAGCGCCGCCGACACCTTTCAATTCTTCGCCGCCGCCTGCGAAACGCTGGAAGACAGCGTCACCCCCTCGCGCGGCGATTATCTGAGCCTGAGCCTGCACGAGCCCATGGGCGTGGTGGCCGCCATCACCCCCTGGAACTCCCCCATCGCCAGCGAGGCGCAAAAACTGGCTCCGGCCCTGGCCGCCGGCAACGCCGTGGTGCTGAAACCGGCCGAGGCCACGCCGCTGCTGGCGCTGGAGCTGGCCAGGATCTGCGAACAGGCCGGCCTGCCCAAGGGCCTGCTCAGCGTGCTGCCCGGCAAGGGCTCGCTGATCGGCGACGCCATCGCGCGTCATCCGCTGGTGCGGCGCGTGGCCTTTACCGGCGGCACCGCCATCGGCCGCCACATCGCCGCGCTGGCGGCGCAAAAACTGATGCCGGTCTCGCTGGAGCTGGGCGGCAAGTCCCCGACCATCGTGTTTGCCGACGCCGACCTCGACCACGCCATGGCCGGCGTGCTCTACGGCATCTTCAGCTCCTCCGGCGAATCCTGCGTCGCCGGCTCCCGGCTCTTCATCGCCCGCCCGCTGTACGCCGACTTCATCGCCCGGCTGTCGGCCGGCGCCCGGCGCTTGCGCCTGGGCGACCCGGCCGACCCCCTCACCCAGATGGGACCGCTGATCAGCGCCGCCCACCGCGAACAGGTGGAAGCCCATGTGGCGCGCGCGCTGGAGGACGGCGGCCGCCTGCTCTGCGGCGGCGAGCGTCCGCGCGGCGCCCTGTTTGATCGCGGCCATTACTACCCGCCCACCATCGTCGACGGCCTGGACAACCAGGCGCGGCTATGCCGGGACGAAGTCTTCGGCCCGGTGCTGGCGGCGCTGCCCTTCGACGACGAGGCCGATCTGATCGCCCAGGCCAACGACAGCGTCTACGCGCTGGCGGCCGGCGTCTGGACCCGCGACGCGCAGCGCGCCTGGCGCCTGGCGCGCGCGCTGCAGGCCGGCACCGTATGGATCAACACCTACAAGCAGTTCTCGGCGGCCACCCCTTTCGGCGGCTGGCGCGACAGCGGGCTGGGCCGCGAAAAAGGCCGGCACGGCATCTTGCAATACATGGAGCAGAAAGGCGTGTACTGGGGGCTGAATCCGGAACCGCTGCCCTGGACCAACTAAGAGTCCGCTCACAAAACCCCTAGCTGGGCTCAGGCTCTCTACGCGGTTTTGCCAGCGGCTCTAAACCGCATTCCACCGGCTTCACAACAAGAGGAGGATCCGCCATGGCGGTGCTTGGCATAGACGAAGTGAACTATCGCGCGGCCGATCTGGCCGCCTGCAAACGCTTTTTCCTGGATTGGGGACTGCGCCTGGAGCGGGAAAGCGATCAGCAACTGGAATTCCGCAGCCTCAACGACTGCGTGGTGCGCGTCTCCCACCCGGACCTGCCCGGACTGCCCGCCGGCCTGGAGGAAGGGCCCACCTTGGTGGAAGTGGTCTGGGGCGTGGAAAGCGCCGGCGATCTGGATCAATACGCCGCGCAGTTGCGCAATCTGCCCGGCTTCCGGCGCGAAGCGGAGCGGCTGCGCTGCCAGGACCCTTGCGGCCTGAGCATCGCGCTGCAAGTCAGCCGCAAGCGCCCGCTGCAACTGGACTGCGCCCGCTTCAACAGCTGGAGCGAACGGCCGCGCGTGGATCAGCGCGCCCCGGTTTACGAACGCGCCCAACCGATAGAAGTGGGTCATGTGGTGCTCTTCGTCGACCAGCGCGAAGCCATGGTGCGCTTTTACTGCGACCGGCTGGGCTTCGCCCTGTCCGACCAATACCCGCAACGCGGCAGCTTCCTGCGCTGCGCGCCGCGCGGCGGCCACCATGACCTATTCCTGCTGCAATTGCCCAGCGGCAAGAAAGGCCTCAACCACGTGGCCTTCGCCGTGCGCGACATACACGAAGTGATAGGCGGCGGCCTGGCCATGGACCGGCTCGGCTGGAAAACCGAACTGGGCCCGGGCCGCCACCCCATCTCCTCGGCCTACTTCTGGTACTTCGAGAACCCGGCCGGTGGCCTGGTCGAGTACTACAGCGACGAGGACGAACTGACCGAAGCCTGGCAGCCGCGCGACTTCGAGCCCGGGCCGGAACGCTTCGCGGAATGGGCGGTGACCGGCGGCCTGGACGGCCACACCCGCCGCCCCAAACACGCAGAGACGCCGCGCCGGGGCTTTCTCACCGACAAAACCGGCGAAACCGACCGCTAAACCGCACCCCGTCCCAAGGAGAACCCCATGAGCCGAGTCATCCCGTCCCGCTACCTGGAGCCCCGCCAGGCGCAGCAAACCGCCCCCACGCCTTACGAAGATCTGCTGGGCGACGCCCTGGAGCGCGCTTACGCGCAGGAAATCCACGATCTGAACGCCTTGCTTGCCCACCTGAACCAGCACGGCCCATCCGCGCCCAACGGCGGCAGCTGGAACGAAGCGCTGTTCCGCGCCGAAATGGCGCGCCTGGCTCAATAAACCCATCGAGGAGAACATCATGAGCGATTTCAGCATGGAACAAATCGACGCCTATCTGGCCAAGGGCCTCAAAGACCGCTGGCACATGGTCTGTCCGTCCCGCTTCGTCGGCGACCGCGCCGTCAGCCTGCGCCGCCTCGGATACAAGCTGGCGCTGTGGCGCGAGCCGGCCAACGGCAAGGTCCACTGCCTGGAAGACCACTGCCCGCACCGCGGCGCGCCGCTGTCCATGGGCTTTGTGCTGGGAGACCGCCTGGGCTGCGCCTATCACGGCGTGGAGGTGGACTGCCGCGGCACCGTCACCCGGGTGCCGGGCAGCCCCGGCTGCAAGCTGGAAGGCGCCAAGGCCGCTCGCGCTTTTCACGTGGAGGAGCAGGCCGGCATGATCTTCATCTACAACGCCAGCCAAGAGGTGGCCGCGCCGCCTCCGCTGCGGCTGCCGGAGTATCTGAACTCCGACGAATGGAGCCACTTTCCCTGCTATGTGGAATGGGGCAACGACTACCGCTACGTGGCCGACAATGTGATGGACCCGATGCACGGCGCCTTCCTGCACAAGCAATCCCACACCATGTCCGAGGGCGCCAGCCAGGCCGAATTCGCCATCCGGGACCTGGAGCAAGGTTTCGTCTTTGAAAAAACCGGCCAAAAAAACGTCAACTTCGACTGGACCGAACTCATAGACAACGGCACGGCGATGTGGCACCGGCTGGAAATCCCCTATCCCAAGACCGGCGGCCCCGGCGGCAACTTCACCATCATCGGCATGTACACCCCGATCAGCCGCGAACTGTGCGCCGTGGTGTTCTGGCGCTGCCGCAAGGTCAGCGGCTGGCAGCGCGACACCTGGCGCTTTCTGTATAAAAACCGGCTGGAGGCGCGCCACTGGCAGGTGCTGGAACAAGACCGTGTAGCCTTGGAAAACATGGAGCTGGACGCCTGGGACCGGGAGTTCCTGTACCAGCACGATATGGGCATCGTGCGTCAGCGCCGCTATCTGCGCCGCCTCGCCGCCGAACAAATGGCCGCCGCTCAAGGCTGAACCCCGCGTCGGAGCGGCCATGCCGCTCCGCGCCCGCA
Organism: Chromobacterium sp. HL1; assembly: GCF_057418835.1. Classification (NCBI taxonomy): domain Bacteria; kingdom Pseudomonadati; phylum Pseudomonadota; class Betaproteobacteria; order Neisseriales; family Chromobacteriaceae; genus Chromobacterium; species Chromobacterium sp. HL1. The sequence goes on along the minus strand of NZ_CP162399.1, from coordinate 1,571,236 downwards.
ACGAGATCCCGCCATGACTCAAACCCTGCTCACCCTGCGCCTGGAGGCGATGCGTCGCGAAGCCGACGGCGTGCTCAGCCTGGAGCTGGCCCGGCCGGACGGCGGCCCGCTGCCGCAAGCCGAGGCCGGCGCCCACATCGATCTGCACCTGCCCAACGGCATGGCGCGCAGCTACTCGCTGGTCACGCCGCGCTGCGCGCCGCGCGCCTACGTGGTGGCCGTCCAGCTGGACCGCGCCAGCCGCGGCGGCTCTCTCTACATCCATCAGCAGCTGCGCGTCGGCGCGGAACTGCCGGCTTCCGCGCCCCGCAATCATTTCCGGCTGGAAGAAAGCGCCGGCCAAACCGTGCTGATCGCCGGCGGCATCGGCATCACCCCCATCTACAGCATGTACGCGCGGATGCGCGAACTGGGCCGGCCGGTCAGCCTGCTCTACTGCGCCCGCGCCCGCGAACAGGCGGCCCTGGCCGACGACATCGCCCGCGGCGGCCAGCCGATAGACTGGCATATCGACGCCGAAGCCGGCTGCCCGCCCAAGCTCGCCGGCTTTCTGGAGCGCTTCCCCGCCGACAGCCATTTCTATTGCTGCGGCCCCGGCCCCATGCTGGACAGCTTTGAGCAAATATGCGCGGACCTGGCCCTGCCCCATGTCCACATCGAACGCTTCGCCGCCAAGCCCGCCGCGCAGGCCGACGCCGCCGAGCGAGCGCCCTACGAAGTGGTGCTGGCCCAAAGCGGGCGCAAGCTCAATGTGGCCGCCGGCCAATCCCTGCTCGACGCCTTGCTGGCCCACGGCGTCAAGGTGGACTGCAGCTGCCGGGAAGGCATTTGCGGCGCTTGCGAAACCCGGGTGCTGGACGGCGAGCCGGAGCACCGCGACTCGGTGCTGAGCCCGGCCGAGCGCCGGGCCGGCAACACCATGATGATCTGCGTCTCCGGCTGCAAGAGCCGGCAGCTGGTCCTGGATCTCTAAACGCGCGCCCGCGATGGGCGCGACGGTCTCCCCCTTCACCACAACCGGCCCCAAGCGGGCCGGCGGGGAGCCTTTGCGCCCGCAGCCGGCGCGCCTCGAGCGGCGACAAGACCGCCCCACGCAATAGGAGAAAGAGCAATGAACACACGCAATCAACGCTGGCTGGGCGTGGCCACGCTGTTCCTGGTGGTCGCCATTTCCTACGTCGACCGGATCAATATCGCGGTGCTGATCACCCAGAACGACTTTCTGCGCCACCTGGGCATCACCGTGCACGATCGCGGCGCGCAAGGCTTGCTGGCCACCGCCTTCATGGCCGGTTACGGCCTGTCCGCCATCCTGTTCACCCCATTTTGCGCCGCTTTGTTCGGCGTGCGCCGCAGCCTGATCTACGGGCTGTGCCTTTGGGGGCTGATCACCTTTGTTTCACCCTGGTTCAACAGCTACGGCATGTTGCTGACGTCGCGCGCGCTGCTCGGCTTCGCCGAAGGGCCGCTGTTCGCGCTGGGCTCCTCCTATATCAAGGCCCACTTCGACAGCGGGGAAAGCGGCAAGCCCAACGCCCTGTTCAATATGGGCACCGGCCTCGGGCTGGCCGTCGGCTATCCGCTGATCGGCTACACCGTGGCGCTGCTGGACTGGGAATCGTCCTTCCACCTGCTGGGTCTGCTCAATGTGCTGCTGGGCGTGCCGCTGGTGCTGGCCTTCGTGCGCATGCCCCTCTCTTACGCCGCCTTGCCGCGGCCGGAGTCCCCGCGCGCCGCGCTCGCCACCGTGGCCGATCTGTTCCGGGGGGCCTTCCACACCCGCCACATCCTGACCATGACCCTGCTCACCGCCGCTTTTCTCGCCTATCTATGGGGCAGCAGCAACTGGCTGCCGGCCTATTTGCAGCAGGCCCGGGGCTTCTCCCTGCGTGAAATGGGCTGGCTAGCCTCGCTGCCGCAATACGCGGTGGTGCTGGGCGTGCTGCTGGGCGGCCTGCTGCTGGACCTGACCCCGCGCCGCCGCGTGCCTTTGATCTTCGTCTTCGCCAGTATGGGCGTGGCGCTGGCGGTGCTGCTGGCCATCAACAGCGCGGACCGCTACACCGCCGCCTATTGCCTGACCGCCGCCGGGCTGTGCTGGGGACTGCAAAGCCCGGCCATTCCCAGCACCGTCCAGTACTACTCGCGGGCCGAGCACGTGGCCTGCGCCTTCGGCATCACCAATGGCGTAGGCGGGCTGACGGCCGGCCTCATGCCGGTGTTGATGGGCTGGCTGATCAGCCTGAGCGGGGACAGCGGCGGCGGCTTCGCCATGGGCTTCGCCAGCCTGATCGGCACCCAGGTGGTGGTGATCGCCTGCGGTCTGGCCTTGCTGCGCGGAGATCAGACCGTGGTAGTGCAGGCGCAAGCCAGCCCTACTCTTTGAGCATCAAGCGCACTCGGAACCGCCCTGGCAAGCTAATACGAAACCACGCGAAACCCGCTAAATGCACTTAAGCATCCTCTTGTTTCGCAGAGCCCAAAGCCGCCCGACACCATGTGCCGAGTGGCTTTTGTTTTATGGCCGCAATGCAAAAAAGCCTTGCTTGCGCAAGGCTCAACGCGACAGGCAAGCCGCGCCATTGGCAAAGACATCAGCGTGCCGGCGCCGCCACCTCGATTTTCACATGGCGGGTATTGCCATTCTTCTGATTAAAGCTGCGATTGATCACACCAATAGCGCTACTGCTGCCCTGCTTGACTTCTTTGTCAAACAGAAAAGTCATCACCCCAAGATTACCCTTGATCAGCAATGGCCTGCTGGTCCCCTCCCAGTTGGAACTTAGCAATTGAGCCGCACCTTCGCCAACCATGTCCAATTCCAGAGTTTGATCGGTGTGACACCTGCCGGCGGAGAGGTTGAAACCCGGATAAATCGCCACACTGTCATTGCTTATCGTTTTGAGGATTTTATTGCCTGGCTCCACCGGCGTTTGCGGCCCCTCTCCGCTTAGTGTGTATTGAATTGGACAGGAGCCGTTATTGACCAACTCAAACGTATAGGCATCCGCAGCCATGGCATGAGCGCTGCCCAAAATCAGCGCGGCACTGATCGCCAAGTGTTGAAACTTCATAATCTCTCCAAAATTAAAATGAATTATTTAGCCAAAATAGAATGCAAATCGATTGGCAAATCCAGATTAATGGAGTGATTCTGAAGAGGAAAACATTCTCAAATCAATCTAAAAGCCGCCTCGGGGGACGGCTCCGAGGTCCGCCCCGCCATTACCCAGCCCGCCGCCGCGCAAAATCCAGCCAGAGCTCCGCCACCCGGCGCGGCTGTTCCATCATCGGCAGATGGCCCACCTGCTCCAGCACCTGCTTTTCGCTGCCGGCGATGGCGGTGGCGAAGCAGTCCGCATCCTCCACGTGCAGGATGCGGTCCTCGCGCCCCCAGACAATCAGCGTCGGCGCCTGGATGCTCGCCAGCACCGGCCGCTGATCCACGCTGTCGAACAAATCGTCGAAAATCCTGCGCTCCACCTCGGCGCGTTCCGCCTTGCGCGCCGCCGCCACCTCGATGGCGAAGCCGGGCACCGGCGGCGGCCGGTACATCGCCCAGTCCAGCATCGCCCTCACCCCGTCCGCGCTCGTCATGTCCAGCATCGGGTTGTCCCCGCTGCGCTGCCACGACTCGGCCATTTCACTGGCGCTGACGCCGGCGCCGGCGGCGTTGAGCAGGGTCAGGCTGACCACCGACTGCGGATAGCGCGCGGCGAAGTTGGCGGCGATGGCGCCGCCCATGGAATTGCCGATCAGATGGACGCTCTCCACGCCCCAGGCCTCCAGGAAAACGCGCAGCCGGTCCGCCTGCGCCTCCACCCGGTAGCTGATGTCCAGGCCGGACATGCTGTCGCCGTGACCGGGCAAGTCCGGCAGGATCAAACGGAAGGTCTTGGGCAGGCAGCGCGCCAGCATCGCCCAATGGTCTTTCTCCGCGCCGAAACCGTGCAACATCAGCACCGTAGGCGCGCCGGCCGGCGCCGGACGCTCCAGCCAGCTCAACTCGCCCTGCTCCAGCCGCAGCCGCCGCGGCCTCAAGCCGGCCCAGCGCCGCTGCTGGCGCACGCCCCAGTCAAACAACCATTGCTTGCCGTTCCAGATCCAGCGTCGCCACATTGCGGCCTCCTTGGAGAAACATCGATGGTGAATAGTGCTTAGAACGTGTTTACGATCTCGCGAGCTAAGGCGAAAACGAGCGAAAAAGCGGAATGTACAGGTGGCACATGAGCATTTTGAGCTCGGTTTCAACGCCCATTTCTATCCATCCCGCCGACGCGCGGCAGATCGTAAACAGCTTCTCAGCCGCGCTCCAACACCTCGGCCACCCGCTGCCGCAAAGCCGGCAGCAGCTCGGCCTCGAACCAGGGATGACGGCGGAACCACAGCTGATTGCGTGGGCTGGGGTGCGGCAGCGGCAGCAAGGCCGGCCAATGTTCGCGCCAACGCTCCACCGCCTCGGTCAGCCGCGGATAGCGGCCCGGCAGGTGATAGCGCTGCGCGTACTGCCCCAGCAAAATCGTCAATCGCAGATGCGGCAGGCCGGCCAGCAAGGGCCGGCGCCAGGCGGCCGCGCATTGCGGCGGCGGCGGCAGATCGCCGGATGGGCCGGTGCCGGGATAACAGAAAGCCATCGGCAGGATGGCGATGCGGGTTTCATCGTAAAACACCGTCTTGTCCACGCCCAGCCAATCGCGCAGCCGCTCGCCGCTGGGGTCGTCGAAAGGCAGGCCGGACGCGTGCACGCGCCGCCCCGGCGCCTGGCCGGCGATCAGGATGCGCGCGTCCGGATGCCATTGCAGCACCGGGCGCGGGCCGTGCGGCAGGCTGTCCGCGCACAGCCGGCAGGCGCGCACTGCTTGCAGCAGGCCGGCGGCGTCCATGTCCGCGGCCGTTTACAGCACCACGCCGACCGGCGGCTGGTCGTGGGTCTGGCCGACGGACTGGTGCGGCAGCTCCAGATAGCTGCGCGATTGCATCTCGGTCAGCCGGCTGGCGGTGCGGAAGAATTCGCCGGCCTGCAGCCCCTCGGTGTACAGCTGCTCCGGCTCGGCGGCGGCGGAGGCCACCAGCTTGACGCGGTTGTCGTAAAACACGTCCACCAGCCAGGTGAAGCGGCGGGCGATGGACGCCTCGCGCGCGGTGATCTTGGGGATGCCGCTGACGAAGACGGTATGGTATTCGGTGGCGATTTCCAGATAATCGGTCTGCGCGCGCGGGCCGTCGCACAAGGCCAGGAAATCGAACCAGATCGCCCCGGCGGCCAGGCGCTTGACCGGAATCTCGCGGCCCAGCACCTCGATGGCGCGTTTTTTCTGCTCCACGCCGTGGCTCAGGCGCTGGAACAGCTGCTCCATCTTCTCCTCGCTGGCCGCGTCCGCCGGCACCATGAACAGCGGTTCGCGCGTCAGCTCGCGCAGCCGGTAATCGTTGCCGCCGTCCACGTTCAGCACTTTCAGCTCGCGCTTGATCAGTTCAATGGTGGGCAGGAAGTTCTGCCTTTGCAGGCCGTTGGGATAGAGGCCGTCCGGCGCGTAGTTGGAGGTGGTGACCAGCACCACGCCGCGCTCGAAAAGCGCCGACAGCAGCCGGCCCAACATCATCGCGTCGGCGATGTCGCTGATGTGGAATTCATCGAAGCACAGCAGACGGGTGTCGCGGGCGATCTTGTCGGCATAGGCCAGCAAGGGATCCTTGCTGCCGGCCAGCGCGCGCAACTCGCGGTGCACCTCGGCCATGAAATTGTGGAAATGAATGCGGCGCTTGCGGCGGTAAGGCACGCAGGCGTAGAAGGCGTCCATCAGAAAGCTCTTGCCGCGCCCCACCCCGCCCCAGAAATACAGGCCTTTGGGCACGTCCGGGCTGCGCAGGCTGCGCCCGAGGAAGCGATTGCGCTTGTTCTTGAACTCCACCAGCTGATGCCACAGCAGGTCCAGCTCCTCGATCGCCGCCGCCTGGGCCGCGTCGTGGATGAAGCCGGGTTTTTCGCTGGCGGCCTGATACCAGGCCTTGGGGCTGAGATGGGCGTTCCCATCCGGGGAGAAAGTATGCTGGGACATGGGCGGCGGAGTGTGCAAACGCTATAAACGATACGGTCCGCCATCATACCCCGTTTGGACCTGCGGGCAAAAACGATGCGGCCGCCCGAGAAGGCGGCTGCGTGCTCTCAAGAAGCGGCTCAATGCCCGCCGCGCATGGCGATGCGGCATTGAACCGCTTGTCGAAACATTCAGACCTGGCCGTTTCTTTGCGCCCTCACCTTGGCCAGCAGCGCGTCCAGCACTTTCCGCGTCTGCACCGGCTGGGCCGCGGCGAGCACGTATTTGCCGTCCACCACCAGCATGGGCGTGCTGCTAATCCGGTAATCCTTGGTGAACTTGGCGGCGGCTTCCACCTGGGCTTTGACCGCGAAGGAATGGTATACCGCCATGGTCTTGGCGGCGTCCACGCCCGGCTGGCGGCGCAGCCATTTCTCAAACTCCGCCTCCTTGCCCAGATTGATCTTGTCGTGCTGCACCGCGCGGAAGGCGGCCACATGCAAACGATCGGCCAAACCCGCGGCGTTCAGGGTGGCGAACACCCGGGCGAAGCCTTCCATCGGCCGGCCCCACACCACATGCTTGCGCACCACGTTCACATCCTTGGGCTGAGCCTTCAACCAGGCCGTGATCGCGGCGTCCTGAGCGTAACAATAGTGACAGGGATAGGAGAAAAACTCCGCCACCTCGATCTTGTCGCCGCTGGACACCGGATGCGGCTTGGGCAGCACCAGGTAATCCTTGCCCACCGTCGGCTGCGCTTGCGCCGCGCCCAAGGCCAATAAAAACCAGCACAACAGCAAAAATGCTCTCATGAAAACTCCGCTCATATGGAATCCGCCGCCGGCCGGCCGCCCCAGTCAGATTCAGGCCGTGGCCAGCAAAGTCGGCACCTCGGCCGTCTTTTCCACCTTGTTCAGCTTGGGCTCGGTCTTGCCCAGCGAGCGCAGGCGCTGCAACTCTTCCCTCAACAGCTTGATTTCTTCCTGCATTTTCTGGCGCATGTCCGCCTCCGCCTTGCGTACGTCCAGGCTCAGTTTTTTGTCCATTTCCGACGTCAACTTCTCATCGAGAAACGATTCGTACTTTTTGAACAACTCATCGCGGTAAACATCCAGCTGCAAACGCAACATGAGGTTTTCCTCCTCCATTTCGGCCAATTTGTGCTGGAACTGGGCGACATTCATATTGAAGTTCATGCTTTCTCCTAGCAGATGGCTCGCAAACGGCGCGATCAGCTCGTGCCGACAGGCCGGAGCGGGATTCCGGTTAAAAAAATATCCCTCTCCACGCAGGGAGAGGGAGGCAAACATAATGGGTTTGCAATAGACACTAGGCAGCTCAACACCGGGGGATCGGCGTGAGACCCTATGCGGCAGGGCGCCGCACAAGATGAGGCAAGTATGCGCAAGCGCGCCGTCAAAAAATATCTGACCAGTACGAAAAGCCGGCCCCGACGCGCTGTTGCGCGCGCATCGCCGCGGCGGGGCTCAAACCAGGCGGTTAAGAACGTTCAAGCCCTGGCTCAGCCGCTGCTGCACCGGCTCCAGCAAGGCCGCCGCCTCCTCGCTGCTGAACAGCAAGGGTTCGTCGCGACGTTGCAGCACGGTCAGAATGGCTTGCAAACCGACATGGGCTGAGCGGATCTCCATCAAGCCCTGCAACAGGCAGGCGTCCATCTCCGCGCACTGCAAAGCCATCTGCCGGCCAAGATGAAACAGCGCGTGCTGATCCGGCTGGGCGTCGAGCAAATCCTGGTTCAACAGCTTCAGTTGCTCCATCATGGGTAATTGGCCTTTCATCACCGTTCTCCTTAGACCCGCTAACAAAACCCCTGATCCTGCGTTGCGCCTCCTTGCCGTACGACTTGTACTGCCTGCGTCGGCGCGCCTTGGCTCAGGTTCTCTGCGAGGTTTTGTTCGCGGCTCTTAATGAACCTGTTCAACGTCTGCCACATTGCATGATGAGTGCCGGCTTCAGAACGCTCATGCCCCACTTGCGCACTCCGCTTCTTCAGCCGTTTTCGCCTTGTCTCCCTCTCACGCGCCAGACCTTGAACCGGCCCGGTTCAACACTCCAACACGCGCTCAATGCCGGCGGCGATTTTCAGGGTATGGGTATCGCGGCCATGCAGCCCGCACACGCTCAAACCGATCTGAGCCGTCAGCGGCAGGCTGAGCGCGCAGCCGTCCAGCAGATTGGCCACAGCGCTGTTGCGCTGAGCCAGCCGGTTCAAACGGCCGTAGTCCTCGTCGTCGTCCAGCTCCGCCAGCCTGGGCGGCAGAATCGCCACCGTGGGCATCAGCCAGGCGTCGGCCATGGACAGGCGATGCGCGGCGACGGCTTGCAGCGTGCGGCGACGCTCCAGCAGCTCCAGATACCTGACCGCGCTCTGACCGGCCCCCTGCCGCAGATGTCGGACCACGCGCGGGTCGTAGTAAGCGCCGTCCTCGCTCTCTAGCCGCTCGCCATGCTCGTGCCAGGCCTCGGCCGCCGCCAGCCCGCCCTGGGCATCCATGTCCGCAATCCAGCCAAGCTCGGGGAAATCGAAACGTATGATGCGGGCGCCGGCCTGGGACAAACGCGCCAGGGCCTCGTCAAAAGCCTGGGCCACGGCGGGGTCCAGATGGTCTGCAAGATAGTCTTCGGTCACGTAAAGCCGGCGTTTTTTCACGTCGGGGGGCTGACCGCGCGCATGAGAGGGCGTCCAGCCGCTACAAAGCACCGCGTCCAGGATGGTGCAGCAAGAAACCGAGCGCCCCAGCGTTCCGATGGAATCCAGCGACGGCGACAAGGGCAGGCAGCCCTGCATCGGCACCCGCTTCGCCGTAGCCTTGAAACCGACCAGGCCGCAAAAGGCGGCGGGAATGCGCGCCGAGCCGCCGGTGTCCGAGCCCAGCGCGGCAACGCTCATGTCCAGGGCCACGCTGACGGCCGCGCCGGAACTGGACCCGCCCGCCACGCGTTCCGGATCGCCGGGATTGCGCGGGGTGCCGTAATGCGGATTCAAGCCCAGGCTGGAGCAAGCGAACTCGCTCATATTGGTGCGCCCCAGCAGCACCGCGCCGGCCGCGCGCAGCTTCGCCACCACGGTTGCATCCTGCTGCACCGGCGGATTTTGCTTCCGCACCACGGAGCCGGCGGTGGTGATCTGGCCCTGGACGTCGAACAGGTCTTTGACCGACAGGGGAAGACCCGCCAGCGGCGTGGGATAGAGACCGACGGCGTCGATGTGCCGGGCGGCGGCCAGCGCAGCTTGGGCGTCCACATGGGTAAACGCCGCGCCTCCTGCCGCCCTATGGCCGGCGATGACGGTCAGCGCCTGCTCCGTCAGCGCCACGCTGCTGGTTCTGCCCAATTGCAAATCCCGATGCAACTGCATCACGGTCGCTTTCATGCCGTGCCCTCCCCGGCGTTGACGCGGCGGGCATCTCTCCCCTGCGGTTTCTCCACCGACGCCCGGCTGCGGCGCGCCCCAAACTCATGATGTTGCGACATGACGATCTCCCGACTACATGCGATGGCTAAAGTGAACTCCTCGTGAAAATGTGAAATCCGCGCGCAGGCGCGGGCCGCCCTTGTTTAACGGGCGGCGTCCGGCTTCAAGCACGGCGCGGCGGCGGCCTCCGAATGGGCCGGCGCGGGCGGCGCGGTCTTGAGCGCCTCATCAGTTTCGATGTAAAGGGTTTGCAGGCGGGCGGCGCAATCGTCCAGCACCTCAAGCGAGAGGCGCGCCAACAATTGCAGATGGGACGGTTCGCTGCCGCTGCGCTTGGCTTGGATCGCCATGAGCGCGGAACGCAATACAGTGAAGCAATTCAAGGCCTGCGCGCAAGCAAACGCGGTTTGGGACAGCAAGTACTGGCGTTCTTGGCAAGTGGCCGGGGGTGGTTTGGCAAAAGCGGGGGAAAAATCAGAAGGAGTCATTGCAGTCTCCAAGTCAGCTTTGGAAGCCTGCTCGGATACGAGCAGGAGCGTGACAAGGTGGCAAGACCGGTTCTCCGTGATGTCGACCGGCAGCCCCGAGAGGCTCCCTGCCACGCCCTGCCCAGATGCAGATGCGTGGCAACAGACGTGCGGCGCCCGGGTGGACGCAACATGACTGCGATCACGGAGATTGATAGGCTTGCCTGCCTGGCGCGGCGTTATTTGGCGCAGCGCGAGGCAAAGAGTACTGAGACGGGGGCGGAGCGTCAAGCCGGAGACGGCCGCCCGGCCAGGCGGGAGATCAAACGGGGGAAATGAAGAAGCGGTTCAAAGCCCGGCAAGCCAAAGCGGGACTTTGAACAGCCTCTTGGCAAGCTTCAAATGGCGGACAGCAGCTTCAACACGGCGGCGGACAGCCGCTCCGCGCGCAACTCAATGCCATGCTCGGGCGTACCCGTATCGTGCCATCGGCTGTCAATGATATTGCTGACCGCCCGCAGCACCAGCACCGGCGTGGAGCCCAGCCGGCTGGCGGCGCGCATCACGCCGGAGGCTTCCATCTCAATCACGCCGCCTCCCAACTCCAACATCAAGGGAAAAAGGGAGGAAGGGACTGGGAACTGGTTGCTGCTGAAGATCAGCCCCGGCTTCACCCCAGGCAGCGCTGTCAGCTTCTCCAGCCAATAGCGGTCCACGTCCCATTCCGTCTCCAGCGGAGCATGGGTATTGCTGTTAAACAGACAGGATTCAAACAGCGTGCCTTTCAGGATCTTGTCGATGCCGTAAAGATCCATCTGCACGACTTTGCTGCCGGCGACGACATCGCCTATCTCCCAATGATCTCCCACTGCGCCTGAAGTCCCCAGCAACAAGACCAGATCGATATCCCGTTGCAGCAGCACGGCTTGGGTGGTCAAGGCGGCGTCTTCCGTGCCCACGCCGGTTTCGGCCAGATAGAGCTGGTGGAGCTTGTATTGAAGGCTGCGACAGGACAAAGCGCCGAGCATGGGCTCAGGCTCCCACGCGGCGGACAGCTGTTGCGACAGCCGGGCGGATTCGGCGGGAAAGGCCGACAATAGCAAGATATTCATGTTGTGCCCTAATTAAGAGCCCGTTCAAAGTCTCGCGAGCAAAAGCGAGACAAGGCGAAAATGAGCGAAAAAGCGGAATGTACTCGTGGTACATGAGTATTTTGAGCGGGTACTCACCGTGTCACGTCTCACGACGCGCGGCAGAGCGTAAACAGGTTCTGAGAGAGCCTATTGCGGATACGCCTGCGCCCCTGGAGCCAGGCCGTGAACAGCCTGCCGGCGCCGGCTTGCTCAAGACCGATTTCATCGGCTGATCTTGAGCCCGCAGACGCAAACCTACCAATGATCTCCGGAGGCTCCGGATAGCACGGTGTGCTGAGGGGACTTACGCGCTTCTGTCGGCAAGGCGTAAGCGCGCCATGGGGCATGCATGGATCTCAGAACATCCTGCTCGCACAAACCAGAAGCAAGCCGCAAGACAATGGTGGTCATTCCATTGTCCGCCTTGACCCCCTCCACCGAAAAAGCCGCGCTATGGGTGACAATGCCTTCAATATCGCCCTGGCTTAAGGTGATGTCGCTGACTTTATGATGGCCAATGCCGATGCTTAGCTGAATGTGCTGGTTCTCATGGGAAAACGCGTTGAGTAAAGAGTCGTCGACTGCGACCTGAAATGACTTCAGCATGATTTCTATACCTTTGCCTAAGAGCGTATTCATGACCTGGCCAGCAAGAGCGAGACAAGCCGAAATCACAACTGACATGCCTCACGGCCAGGAATAATGCTAGGCGCAACGCTACGCTTAATTTTTCCGGATTTTAATAGGACGGGTACTAAATTAAGGCAGCAAAGGATATTTCATATCGATACCGTTTTTGACAGCGTTCTCTTCTCGCCAGCAAGGCCCGGCAGACGCAAGGCGGGATTGGGAATCTGTTGGCGGCCCTACAGGCTTGAGACATCAGTGGGCGGAGAAAAAGTCAGGCTCAGCCCAAGCGCTTAATCGGTTCAGGCCCGCCCAAACAGGAACGACGCCTGGAGCGGCTAACAAACCCCTGAGGCTGCGTCGGCGGGTCTTGCCTCAGCCGTAACGCTGATTTTTATTAACCGCTCTTTAACGGTCGTCCCTCTCCAGCAACAGGCGCCCGCCGCTGCTCAAATGCTCCACATCGCGCGCGCGCAGCGCATCGGCCGTCACCTGGGCGTCCACCCAAATTTGCGCGGTAAACAGCTTGCCGCGCGCCGGCTTGCCGTCCGCCACCGCCCATATTTTATGTTCGGCGTCCACCGCCACCTCCGCCGCAGCCTGCTCCAGCGCCGCCTGTCCGGTACGCACGGCGGCCAGCAGCACCGGCTGGCCGTCCAATTGCGCCGCGCCCATGCTCATCCGGTAGTGGCCCTTGCCGTTCCACAAGGCCATACCCTTGGCGGCCGGCTCCGCCTCCAGCCGCAGCCGGATGGCGCTTGGCTGCTCGCATTGAACGCTCAGCGTCATCCGCCGCTTGCCCAAGGCCAACACCCCGGACTTGGCCCTCTTGAACTGGCCTTTGTTCAACACGCCGTAATCCAACTGCTCGCCGCTCAAGCGCATCACGCAGTTGTCGGCCAACACGGCCTGGCACAAGAGCAGGCCGGCCAGACCGGCCGTTGCCCGCTTAATCATCGACTTCATTCCTTGCTCCTCGCTCACGCTTCCGCCCGGCATACCGCGTTCAACTGCTCGTAAAACACCTGCTCGTCCGCCGTCTCCGGCAGCGCGAAATCCAGCTGGCAGCGGTTGCCGTTGGGCGTGGTCACGGTCAGAACTTGCCCCGGCTCGGCATTGTCCAGAAACACCTTGCCGCCCTCCACCACGGTGGTGACGAAACGGTTGTCCGCCGTCAGCACCGATCCGCCGGCGCTCAGCGGCTGGCCCAAGCTATCCTTGACCTCCAACAACACGCGGCGAGTCTGGAACACGTCGAACTCCACATGACGCACCGCGCCGCGGCTGACTTTCAACTCCTTGTAGCCGTTTTTCAGCTCCACCGTGCGCGGCAGGCTTTTCACATCCACTTCCAGCCGGCTGACATCGTAAGCCGTCAAGCTGGGGATCACCGCGCGGCCGCCGGCGTCGGTCCATACCGCGCCGCCCGGCGTGTTGACCCGTACCCCGGACACCTTGCCGGTGGACAACACGCCAAAGCTGTCCTGGATCTGCGCCGGGGAGGCGGTGACGCCGTCGCGGTGGAAGGCCAGACCGCCGCTCAGCCCGGCGGAAAAATGGCGGCCGGCGTAGTTCTGCCCCATGCCCAGCCGGGCGCTGGCGTAACGCGGCTGCACGTTGACATTGGCGCTCACCCCGGTGCCGCGGCGGCTCTGTTCCGCGCTCAACTGATAGCCCCAATACTCGTTGACGGTTTCGCTGACCGAGGTATTCAAGCTGGTGTCGCCGCCGCTGCTACGCACCGTGCTGTTGATGCGGCGTTTTTCCAGCGGCAGGCTGAAGTTCAGATACCAGGCTTGATAACGGCGGCCGTCAAAGGAGTTGCGGCCGTTCTCCACGTTCAGATTCAGCGACATCCGCTTGAAAGACTTGCCCCAGCTGCCCAGCCAGCGGCTGCTGACATGTCCGTCAAAGCTGCGGCTGGTGGAATAGGACAGCCGGAAGCTGCCGGCGCGCTGATGGCTCCAGCCCAGGGAGGCGGAATACTGGGCGCGGGGACGGCGCTTGCGCTCTTGGCCGGCTTGCTCTCGACCATAAGCCGTCGTCGCCTCGCCCAGATCGCGGTAGCCCTCGGATTGAAACGAGGCCGACAAGGAGGCGCTCATCGCCTCGCTCATCCGCGTGCTCATCGCCCAGTTGGATTGATGGCCGAACACGCCCTCTTCCCGCGCCATGGAGGCCACGCCGCGCGCGCTCAAGGTCGTGTCGACGCCCAGGCCGACATCCGCCCCCAGGCCCAGGGCCTGGTATTGCGGCGTGCCGAGCGCGCCCAGCCTCCCGTGCGCCCGTTGTCCCAGCGCCCAACTGCCGGAGCCGGTCAGCAGCAAAGGCTCTAGGCCATCGTCGGCATAGTCGCGCAAACGGCCCATGGCCAGCGAATAGCCCAGCGGCGCGGCCGTATCCAGCGCCAGGCTTGCCGCCGGCACCGTGAAGCGCCGCTCGCCGCCGTCGCTCTCCGCCACCGTCACTTCCAGATCGACATGGCGGTTGTTGAGGCGGATATGGTCAAAAGAGAAGGGCCCGGCTGGCACTTGCGCAACATGGATCAACACCCCCGCCTGCCGCACCTCCACCCGCGCCACGCTATTGGCGATGCCCTCCACCCGCGCGCCGGGGCCGCCCTGCTCCAGGCCGCTCTCCGGCGTCCACTGCGCGCCCAGCAACTGGCCGGCGGCAAACAGCGGGCTGTCGACATTGATCACACCCAACTGCAAACGCGCGCGCTGGGAGACGAAGGAGCGTTGGGCGTAAGCGCCCAAGTCGCTGAACTGCCCTTGTCCGTTATTGGAGTAGTAGAACTGGCGGCTGCGCACAATCCAGTCGCCAATATTGACGCCGGCCTCGGTGTCCAGCGACAAGCTGCGGCTGCCGCTGCCCAAGCCCTGATAGCTGCTCGCGCTGAGGTCGTAGTTCAGCATGCCGCCGACGCCGCCGCTTTCCAGCTGAATCTCTTCTTGCGGCTGCGGCAGGATGGCCGCGGTGGGCACCAACAGCGCCACTCGGTTCAGATTGGGGTTCAGTTGCACCTGGGTTTGCGGCCACGCACCGACAAAGTCGTAGCAGGCCGGCGCCACGGAGACGCCCTCCGCCTCATCCGGCGGTGGCCCTTGCAAGCGCGCCTGTTCCAACAAAGCCGGGCTGAAGCAAAGCTGGCCTTGCGCGTCGAACTCCGCCTCCACCTCGCCCAATGCCTCGCCATTGAGCGACAAACTCACTGGCTGACGCCCCTCGGCAAAACGCGGCTTGCCGCGGAAGTACTCGGCCAAGGCCGGGTCCAGACCGCGCGCGCGCAAAACATCGGCGTTGAACATCATGTCTTCAGCCGCCTCAGCGCCCAGCACCAGCGACGGCGTCGTGCCCAAGGCCAGCAACAGGGCCGCCGCCAGCGGCCGGCGTTTCCAGGGCCTCGCCGGCAGCTGAGTGCCCGTCCACGTCTCCCCACGCCCACAATAGGCAGGGAGCTCTTGCCAAACCGCCAATTAGCCGGCCTTGGCCGTCAACGGCGCGTCGTAGCTGTCCACGCTAAAGCCGTACAGAGTAGCCGGGTACAGCCTGACTGCCTCGACCTCGGTATCCGTAACCGGAAACGACAGCGTCTGCCCCGGCAACACATAGCTGCGCTCCAATTGCACCGCGGTGCCCTGCGGCTGGAGATTCACGACCTGAGCCATCCGGACCACATAAGGGCTGTCGTTAGCCAAGGTCAGTTGGCCGTCACTCAAAGACCACTTTAATAATTTCCATGGCTCGCGGTTTTCCGACAAGCCTTTTGGATGAATTACCAAAGGGAGATTTTGCCGTACTGCAATCGCCACTTGCGCTCGATCCGCTCTTGATTTTTGTGGTATCCCCTCAAAAATTACTCGCTTCAAACGCTGCGTTTTTAAGGGTTGTTTAAGCTGCAGCATAAAACGTACCTGCTGCCTCTCTCCAGCCTCAACCCGTGCCACCGGTGGCGTCAACATCACCAGCGGTTTCTCATCCCCATCCTCCGGCAGATTTTCAATCTTCGAGTACAGAAGCAATGGCCGCTCATCAGTGTTTTTCAACAATATGGCGCCAGCCGTGTCGGCTTCATTTAGCAACAAGATTGAGGTCTCTGGCTCCATACCCCCAGCCATACAATTAGCAGCAGCCACCAACATAACCATACACCCACCCACTGCTGCCTTTTCTCTCAACTTGTACATACACACACTCTCAAAAACAACACCCCGCACATAAATTTATGCAACCGGGGTGTCAAATTATTTCATGCAAAATATCTATTTTTCACAAACCAGACATTTGTGCATCAACCAATAAAATCACTCAAAAACCATTAAAGATAATGCAACTCCAATGTCACCATACCTTCGAACTCCGCCTTATCTTTTACCGCCAACTTCCTATCAATATAAATAGTAGGTTTCACCGCAGAATACCACTCCTTAAAGTCCACAGGAGTTGCTGAGGCATCACCTTTCGCTATAGGTGTATAATAATGCTCAGCGAAAACCTTGTCTGAAGTAGGCTCCAGCTTCCAAGAGCCGGCCTCATTGGTTTTAGACCTACCATAATTAACCGCAACCATCTCCTCACCGTCAGCCTTCACCTTATTATGAGCATCCGAAACAGTAAAATTGAAATACCCCACCTTAGCATCCCCAATAAAACCTAGACCAAATTTGTCTTCCTTCACTGTAACTTCGTCATGAACGGAGGCGGCATTACTATCCAAAAATTTAACAGACATCTGCTGCAAAGCATCGCACTTTACCTTAAAAGGCATAGGGCTACCAGTTTTCGCCCAAAACCCCTCGCCTCCTTGCAAGCTCTTTGAATCAATCACTCCAAAATCTTGAACCGAATCCCCAGAAAATTCCACGGCACAAGCCGCCGGCTCAATAGTGCCTTTTAAAACAAACTGCCCATGCGCCAATGGACCTTCAGACTTAGCCAGACCCGCACAAAAAATAGAGAAGGTAGCTGCCACACAAACCACACCTTTTGAATTCAACATAACAATCTCAATATAAAAACTAATAGGAGCAAATACTGTACTCCTCTAGTTCAAAACAAAACATCTGACCAGTACTAAACCAACAAAAACCATTCAACTTCACATAAAACACCACTGAAGCGCCCTATTCAAGACTCATAAGATTCAGCATTTTTTAAAAACCCTTAATTGCACCACCCCACGCAGCACTATCACGCCGATAACAAGCATCATGATCACCCCCTTGCATAAACAACTTGGCTTTAGGCTGAGGACTGAGCTGATATAGGCGTTCGCCCAACTCCATCGGCACCACCTCGTCGCCGGAGCAATGGATGAATAGTTTCGGCGCGGCAATGGCCGGCAGTTTGGAATAGGAGGAGAAGTTATGGCGGATCAGCGCGTCAAACGGCAGCCATGAGGCGGTATAGGATTTGGCGATGTCCGCGACGGACAAGAAGCCGCCGTCGATAATCACCCCGTCCACGCCCAGCGACACCGCCGCCATATCCATGGCGATGGCCCCGCCCAGCGAGTGGCCGTACACCAGGTGCTTGGACGCCTCCGGCGCCAGCTTCTTGAAGGCCTGCCAGGCCACCCTGGCATCGGTGTAGACCGAACGCTGCGAGGGCAGATACCAGGCGCCGTCGCCGTAGCCGCGGTAGTCGATCGCCATCACCGCCAGGCCCAGCCGGCGCAGGCTGAGGATTAAATCGACATCGGTGTGCAGCGTGCTGTCGTTGCCGTGCAAGAACAGCACCGCCGGCGCGGCGGGCGATTCGGCCGGCAACCACCATGCATGCACCAGGCCGCCGCCTTCCGTCTTGGCGACCGGCAACCAGGTTTCCTGGTAAGTCACCCCGTAATCTTGCGGGGTTTTGCCGGTTTGATACGAGGGGCTGAGGATGAAGTATCGCTGCGCCAGCTCCCATAAGCTCAGCGCCAGCAAAACGGCGGCCAACAAGGCCAGGATTTTTTTAAACGCGCCCATGCGCACACCAGACTTTGAAACGCCACCCGCCATCTACAGAGCACCCAGTTCAATATAAACGCCATGCTCGCCTGCTTGCCGTCTTTCAGGCCCAGGCGAAATCCAATCCGGCAGCTTAGCCATGCTCGGTGCAGGGGGATATTTGACCAGTACGAAATGCGCGCCGCGCGGCGGGGATCACACCTTAAAACGACTATACTGGCCGGCCTATGCCTTAGCAGACACGCAGGATGCGCGGGAACCCGCGGCGGGGAAGCGGCACCAAGAAAGGGCCGCCGGGAGAAAAGAAAGGTATCAGGGCTTGAACAGCAGCAGCAGGTCCGCGTCGCGCTCCGCGCCCAATTTACGCATGGCGCTGGCCTTCTGGGTGCTGATGGTTTGCTTGCTGCGCTTGAGCTTGGCCGCGATGTCGTTCACCGTCAGGCCGGCGACGAAGAGCCGCACCACTTCGGCTTCGCGCGCGGTCAAGGCGCGCTTGTCGGCGGGCTGGGCCAGGTGGTCGGCCTCCAGCAAACGCTCCACCGCCGGGGAGAAGTAGGCCGTTTTGGCCATGGCGCCGTACACCGCCGGCAATAGGTGCTCGATGGCGTCGGATTTGCTCAGGATGCAGTGAATGCCCAGGCTGCGCAGCGAGCGCACCACCAGGGCGTTGTCCATCATGGTGAGCACCACGATGCCCAGTTCCGGGTACAGACGGCGCAAGCGCTCGAACATGGCCGCGCCGTCGCCGGATTCACAGCCGGGCATGGAGTAATCGGACACCAGCACGTCGCAAGGCTGGCTGGCCAGCATGTCCCACAGAGCGGTGGCGCTATTGGCCTTGCCCGCCACGCGGATGGAGCGCTGCCCTTGCAAGGCGTGCTCCAAGCCGCTGAGCACCGAGGGATGATCATCCACTAAGAAGACTTTTATTTCCGCTGTCGCCATGTCGTTCACATGAAATTTAAACAATTGTTTTCAAGACATTCTATTTTTATAGCTAAGCAAATATCCTGAAAATCGTCAACCGCCCAGCCAAGCCCCCCGCCGGAAACCGCATGCGCAATTCAAACTCAAACTTCCCTCAAAGCCAGCCGCTCAGCCGCCTGCAGCGCATCCAGCGCATTACTTTGTTTGGCGGGGGCGTCGCCATTTCTCTGGCGCTGCTGGCTTTAACCTTGCTGACGCTCTGGCTGGCCGGCAAGGAAATGCTGGCGGACCGGCACCGGATGTTCGATGCGGAAAATACGACGCTGAAGGTACTGCTCAGAGGGCATGCGATCGATCTCCACCACCAGGTCAGCCAGGCCGAGACGGCATGGAAGGCGCTGCCCAAAGCCAGCCCGGCGCTGCAGCGCCAATTCACCGCGCAGAATGGGGAAGCCTGGCTGCAAGCCTCCCAGGCTCACCCTCCGATGCTGGCCTTGGGCAAGCTCTCCGCCCCCTACCCGGCCCCCCGTTTCGAGCCCTATCTGGCGCTGGCGGAACATGCCGCCAGCGCGATGTGCGGCGGCGATTGCGAGTTGAGAAAATCGGTAACCGTTTCTTTGTATAGCCCGGACCAGCGGTTTCTGGCGATTATCTCCCCCAGCTTCTCCTCTGCGGCGCCCGCCCAGCTAGGCAGCAA
Organism: Chromobacterium sp. HL1; assembly: GCF_057418835.1. Classification (NCBI taxonomy): domain Bacteria; kingdom Pseudomonadati; phylum Pseudomonadota; class Betaproteobacteria; order Neisseriales; family Chromobacteriaceae; genus Chromobacterium; species Chromobacterium sp. HL1. Next base: position 1,551,954 of record NZ_CP162399.1, on the reverse strand, counting down.
AGAAACGCTCTGGCAAAGGACTTTCACCAATATGCCCAATCCAACGGCCGCCAACGGCCAAGCCGGCCGTCAGCCGGCTTGGCTGGCCGCCGTCGCCGCGCCGCTGACCCGCCGGCCCGCCATCCGTCTGGCGCAGGCCGCCGTGGTGGACGGCGCGCCTGTCGCCGTGTTCGTCAGGGATATCCGCATCGATAACTTGCTGAATACCTGGCGGCCGGACATCAGCGATGAAACCACCTTGCTCGCCAGTCCTATGGGGCCGCTTCACATCAGTTTTGGCTGGCAAGCGCAGCAAGGCGTGAAGCTGATCGCAAGGCTCCGCGCCATGGACCTGCCCGTAATCAACGACGCGGTATCCGATATCCAGTACCGCGACGGCCTGTTCATCCTGCGCGCCCGTCTGCCCACCCCGGGCTGGGTTCATATTCAAGTCTTCCCATGGTATAGCCTGCTGAATGATTTGAGGCTGCCGCTGATCATTGATCTCAGCACGCTGCTGGTTGCCTTGACTTGCTTATGGACCTTCATTCTGTTGCTGGATCGCAAGATCTTCAAACCGGCTTTTTCCAACGCCCAGCGCATTTTTGAAAGCGAGAACCTGAACCGCATCATGGTGGACACCGCGCCCTCGGGCCTGACGCTGCTGTCCATCGCGGACGGCACGGTGCTGCTGGAAAACGAGGTGATGCGGCAATGGACGCGGATGGGTTCAATTGCCCGCTCGTCCCTGCACCTGCAGTTGCTGGACACCCACCAGACCGCGTCCCCGCTCGGCACCACGCCTTGCCACCGGGACATCCAGTTTGAGCTGGCGGACGGCAGCGCCATGGAGCTGCACAGCACCACCATGGCCACCCATTACCAGGGCATCCGGGTTCTGCTGTGCAATGTGGTGGACATTACCCCGCGCAAGGCGCTGGAGCGCCAGCTGGAAAGCGCGCGCCAAACGGCGGAGGCGGCCAGCCAGGCGAAATCTTCCTTTGTGGCCATGGTCAGCCATGAAATCCGCACCCCGCTGCACGCCATCGTCAGCAGCCTGGATTTGCTCGGCCGCGCCCAACTGGCCGCGCCGCAACAACAGCGCCTGGCGGTAGCCAATCATTCGTCCCAGGCCTTGCTGGCCATCATCAACGACATTCTGGACTTGTCCAAGGTGGAATCCGGGCTGATGAGCGTGGAGCGGATTCCCTTCGATCTGGCCGCGCTCGGCCGCGAAGCGGCGGCCAGCATGGAGCCGCTGGCCCGCGCCAAGGGCCTGGAATTCTCCTGCATGATAGACGCGCAATTGGCGCCGGCTTATCTGGGCGATCCCGGCCGCGTCCGGCAGATCATGCTGAATCTGCTGGGCAACGCGATCAAGTTCACGCTCAGCGGCGAGGTGTTGCTGGAGGTCTATCCGCAGGATGACGACCACGCGGATTCGCCGGTGCGCATCGGCGTGACGGACAGCGGCGTGGGCATCCCCGCCGAGTACCACGATCAGGTGTTCACTGAGTTTTCCCAGGCGGACGCCTCCATCACCCGCCGCTTCGGCGGCACCGGCCTGGGTCTGTCGCTCTGCAAGAAACTGGCGGAATTGCTGGCGGGCACAATTGAATTCACCTCCACTCCCGGGGTGGGCAGCACCTTTGTCGTGACCCTGCCCTTGCCGCCCTGCGCCGCCGCGCCGGCTGCCGAGCCGCCCGCCGTCGCGACCGGACCAGCCGCGCCGGCGGCCCGCATCCTGGTGGTGGACGACCACCCGGCGATCCGGGCGCTCATCCAGGACCAGCTCCGCGAGCTGGGCCATCAGGCGGACACCGCCGCCAACGGCGCCGCAGCGCTGGCGCTGGCCGCCCGTCAGGCCTACGCCCTGGTGCTGACCGATCTGAGCATGCCGGACATCAGCGGTTACAGCCTGGCCCGGGCGCTACGCGACAGCGGCTTCGCCGCCCCCATCGTCGCCATCACCGCGCAGGCCGGCAGCGCGGAACAGCCGCTCTGCGCTCAGGCCGGCATCGACGAGCTCATGCTCAAGCCCTTTACCCTGGAGGAGCTGGACCGCGTGATCCGCAAACGCCTGGCCTTGCGCCCCGCCGAAGACCGCCCGGCCGCCAGACCGCCCGCGCCCTTGTCCACCGCCCGGCGCGCCGAACTGCTGGACGCGCTGGATCATTCCCTGCGGCTGATGAGGCAAGCTTTGGAGCAGATGGACTCCGCCCCGCTGACGCAGCAGTTGCACGCCACCAAGGGGGCTTTCGCCATGGCCGGCTTGGCGCCGGTGGCGGAGCTGTGTACGGAAATCGAGCAAGCGGTGGCGGCCGGCCTGCGCGAAGAAACCGGCGCGCTGCTGGATCGGCTGGAGGCGCTGGCGCACGCGAGACTTTGAACAGGCTCTAAGACCGCTATCGCGGCCCGGGGACATCGGCGACAATGGCCAGGCGCTTAGACCCCCTACCCAAGAGGAGCCGCCATGAAAATATCCGATCTTCCATTCGGCATCAGCGATTGGTCCGCGCTGGAGCCCACCCAGCATGCCGGCGAAACCGGCTGCGCCTATTGGCGCACCCAGCGCTTCGGGGACATCCGCGTCCGCATGGTGGAATACACGCCGGGCTACCGCGCGGATCACTGGTGCGTCAAAGGCCACATTCTGCTGTGTCTGGAAGGGGTGCTGCACACCACGCTGGCGGACGGCCGCAGCTTCACCTTGACGCCCGGCCTCAGCTACCAGGTGGCCGACGACGCGGAACCGCATCTGTCCCATACCGAAACCGGCGCCAAGCTGTTCATCGTCGATTAAGGCCGGGCGCGCCGGCTCCCGCCCTTTTGCCGCACCCTCGGAACGGGCTTGCGGCAAGGGGAGGAAGCGCCGAACGCCATTTCCTTTGAAAAGATCACGCCACAAGCGCCTGCCGCGGCGGCTCGTCGGAACCGGGACATCCAGCAATGACAAACGAGGTGCTCATCCGGCTGCTCAGCCAAGATCAGGTCTCCCTGGCGCTGTGGAAGATCTCCAGCCCCGCCTCCCAGCCGCGTCATCTGTTCATGACGCACGGCACTTTTTCGGATAGGCGCATCTGCCTGGGCCTGGCGAGACATCTGGCGGAGCGGGGATTCACTTGCTGGATTCTTGAATGGCGCGGCCACGGAGACAGCCAGCGGGACCCGCCTCCTTTTAATTTTGAGACCGTCGCGCTGTTTGACGTGGCCGCGGCGCTGCGCTACCTGCTGGAAGAGGAAGGGATCGCCCGCCTCCACTGCGTGACCCACAGCGGAGGGGGATTGGCGCTGGCGATGTGCTTGTTGCGCCATCCTCATTTCAACCAAGTCATCGGGAAAATAGCGCTCTTCGCCTGCCAAGCAGGCTATGCCGCCCAGACGCCCTGGCGACGGCTGCGCCTTATCGGCATGAGGGAAGCCTGTCGCCTGACGGGCAGGCTGCCCGGGAAAAGGCTGGGAATCGGCGTTCAGGACGAGTCCTGGCACATGATGCGTCAATGGTTTGACTGGAACATCCACAGACGCTTCAATGGCGCAGACGGCTTTGATTATCTGCGGCGTTTACCGCAAATCTCAGCGCCCATCCTCGCGGTCTTTGCCGAAAACGACTCTCTCATTGCCCCGCCCTCCGCCTGCCGGCAGTTTCTGGCGGCCTTTAAAGGGCAAGAGAACCAGGCGCTATTCTGCTCGGTCGCGGCCGGGTTCAGCGCGGGCTACAACCATGCCAGGGTGATGCACTCCTCCTCCGCCAGCAAGGAGGTGTGGCCCTTGCTGCTGGACTGGCTGGAAAAACCCGAGGCCCGCGCGCTCGCCGCAGCGACTTGATCCCTCCCTCGCTCCATATCTTTTATAAACAGCTTAAGGAACGCCATGAGAACCCTCGGCCTGCTGGGCGGCATCAGCTGGGTATCGACGCTGGATTACTATCGCTATCTGAACGAAGGCGTCAACACGGCCCTGGGCGGCCTCAATTTTGCCGAGTGCGTCGTCTACTCGCTGAATTTCAACGATATCCAGCAGCGCGGCTGGGACGACTGGGAGCACACCTATGCGCTGCTGCTCAAAGGCTGCCTGCATTTAAAAGCCGCCGGGGCCGAGGCCATCGTGCTGTGCGCCAATACCGCGCACGTCGTGGCCGAGCGACTGGAAACGGCCGCGGACCTCCCCATCCTCCATATCGCCGCCGCCACGGCGCGGGAAGTCGCCAAGCAGCGGCTGCGGACCGTCGGCCTGCTCGGCACTCAATTCACCATGGAGCTGCCGTTTTTCCGGGACAAGATGCGGCAAAACGGCATTGAGACCTTGATCCCGGAGGCTCAGCACACCCGCGATTTCATTCAGCGCACCCTGCGCGACGAGCTGGGCCGCGGCGTGGCGTCGCCGGCCACCAAGGCCGCTTATCTGGAGGCGATCCAACAGTTGATAGCGCGCGGCGCCGAGGGCATCGTCTTCGGCTGCACCGAGCTTCCGCTGCTGTTGAGCCAGGCCGACGTGCCGGTGCCGGTGTTCGACACCACCCGGATTCATGTCGAAGCCGCGCTTGAGTTCGCGCTCACGGACGCCGCTGGCCGGCGATAGACGCCGAGCCGCGGCTGTTCTCGGTCTCGCGGACCCAGGCGAGACCTTGGACGAACCATAGGCCGAAATAGCTGCCAACGCGCCGCCCGCTTCCGCATATACTGTCCGCACATCGCCAATGACGCCCCCACCCATCCGACATCAAGGACCTCCGATGCTCACCAGCGCCCGTAATCAGTTCGCCGGCAAAGTCACCGCCATCCATCCCGGAGCGGTCAACGACGAGATCGACCTCACCCTGCCGGGCGGCGAGGTGATCACCGCCGTCATCACCCAGCGCAGCACCGCCAACCTGGGCCTGACCGTGGGCTGCGACGCGCTGGCCATCATCAAGGCCCCCTGGGTGATCCTGGCCAATCCCGAAGCCGGCATCAAGCTCTCCACCCGCAACCGCCTGGAAGGCCGGGTGTCCGCGCTGCGTCCAGGCGCGGTCAACGCCGAGGTCGAAATCCGTCTCAACGGCGGCGACGCCCTGGTGGCCATCGTCACCCAGGAGAGCGCGGACGACCTTGGCCTGGCCGTCGGCAAAGCCATCGTCGCCTTCTTCAAGGCCTCCCACGTGATTGTCGGCGTCCGGATCTGAGCCCGGCATGAAGCCCTCTTCCGCGGCCGAGCGCGCGCCGGCCTCCGCCCTGATAGACCGCAGAATCGCCGAACTCGGCGACTGGCGCGGCGCGGCCTTGGCGCGGAGGCGGCGGCTGATCCGGGAAGCCGCCCCGGACGTGATCGAAGAATGGAAATGGATGGGCACCCCGGTCTGGTCCTTGCGGGGCATCCTCTGCACCGGCGAGTCTTACACTTCCGTCGTCAAACTGACCTTCATCAAAGGCGCGGCGCTGCCGGACCCGGCCCAACTGTTCAACGCCAGCCTGGACGGCAAGGCCAGGCGGGCGATCGATATCCGCGAGGGCGAGGACGTGGACGCGGAGGCGTTCAAGGCGCTGATTCTGGCCGCCGTCGCGCTCAATGCCGGCGGCGGCAAAAGCAAGCCGGCCTAGAGCCTCGACCGCTCCGCGGCCGCGCGCCGCCTGTCTCGCAGATAACGCCACACGCCGTTCAGAATGGCCGTCGGCGACAGCTCGGCCATGGCCAGCAAGCCGTGGCCCTCATGGTAGTCCGGGTTGTGCTCGACAAAATAGCGGGCCGCCGGGCGCGGGTGCTGCAGCCAGAATTGCCGATCGGTCTGGCTGTCCCGGGTCAAAATGCCCAGCTTCACCACAAAGGGGCGCTCCGCCGCGGGCGCCGCCATGCCGAAACTGCCGCACAACTCCGCCGCCAGCCGCGCCAGCGGCTGCTCCATGCCCCGCTCCGGGCTGGGCCACATGCCGGCGGCGTACTTGTGCATCTGGATGAAGCTGGACGGATGGATCATCGCGCCCAGGAAATACATGGGCCGCCACGGGCTGCGCAGCCAGTAGCGCAACATGCAGCCGGCCAGGAAAGGCATATTGCTGTTGCGGCCGCGGTAGTCTTTGAGCAGCCCGGCCTGCCCGCGCAGAACCTTGACTTCGCGCCCCGCCGCGCGGCGCTGGAACAGGTGGACGGCGCAATAGCCCACCGCCTGACCGTGTTCGCCGCGATGCAGCAGGATGCTGCTGTGCTCGGACTCCGGCAACACCATCTTGCGGAAGGCCGCCCGGTCCATGCCGCTGAAAACGGCGTCGTGCACTTGATAGGCTTCATCCACCAGGCGCTCGCGCCCGGCCATGGTCAACAAGTGCGGATATAGGGTGTCTGAGTGAGTGATGGTGCCCATGGGTCCTCGCGCGGGGTGGGACGTCGAAACGCAGCGCATGGTAAGCAGCGGGTCCGGACATCACCACTGACAGATATGCCAATGTTGTTTTTAATTCACTCAAGACCGCCGGCCCGCGCCCAGGCCAAGCATGAAAAAACCCCGCCAAGGCGGGGTTTGTCTTTGCACATAGCGGATCAGGACTTGGCCGGGGCTTCCCAGCCGCCGCCCAGCGCCTTGTACAGGCCCACCACGGCATTCAGTTGGTCCAGCTTGGCGCTGACCAGGCCCAGCTCCGCCTGGAAGCTGTTGCGTTGCGCGTCCAGCACGTCCAGATAGCTGGCGTAGCCGTTGTCGTAACGCAGATTGGCCAGGCGCAGCGATTTGTTCAAGGCCTGGAACTGCGTGGTCTGCGCCGCCTGGATCTCCCGCGCCGCGCCGTAGCCGGACAGCGCGTCCAGCGCGTCCTTGAACGCGCTTTGCACCGTCTTCTGATACTGCGCCAGCGCCTGCTTCTGCCGCGCGCTGGCCGCGTCCACCGCGTAGCCGGTCTGGCCGAAGTTGAACACCGGCGCCGCCAGATTGCCGACAAAGCTCCAGGTCCGCGTCGGGCCGGTGAACAGGGTGTCCAGCGATAGGCTTTGCGAACCCAGCGCCCCGCTCAGGCTGATGCTGGGGAAGTAGGCCGCGCGCGCCACGCCGATGCGGGCGTTGGCGGCGACCAGTTGCTGCTCGCTGGCGGCGATGTCCGGCCGACGCTCCAGCAGGCTGGAGGACAGGCCGGCCGGCACTTCCGGCGGGGCGGACAGCGCGTCCAGGCTTTGGCCGCGCTGGATGCCGCCGGCCACCAGTTGCTTGGGGGAGTGGCCGAGCAGCACGCCCAGCGCGCTTTCGGTCTGCTCCAGCGCGCTGGCGATCTGCGGCACCTTGGCGCGGGCGGAGGCCGCCTCGGCCTCGGCCTGCTGCTGGTCCAGCTCCGAGATCAAGCCGCCCTTGAAGCGCTTGGTCTGCAGCTTCAGCGATTCCTCGCGGCTTTGCAGCGTGCGCTTGGCGATGTCCAGCTGGGCGTCGTAGGCGCGCAGCTGGAAATAGGTCTGCGCGGTTTGCGCGGCGATCGCCAGCTTCGAGCTGTCGCGGGCGAAGCGGCTGGCGGCAAAGTCGGCGCGGGCCGCTTCATTGCCGCGGCGCAGCTTGCCCCACAGGTCCAGTTCCCAAGACGCGGTGAGGTTGGCGTTGCGCACGTCGCTGACCAGCGGCGCGCCCGGCGTGCTTGTCGTGCTGGAAGCGCGGCCGCGTTGGTAGCCGGCGTTGGCGTTCAGCGCCGGCAGCAGCTGGGCGCGGGCGATGCCGGCCTGGGCGGCGGCTTCGTCAACGCGGGCGGAGGCGGCGGCCAGGTCCTGGTTGTGTTCCAGGGCTTGGGCGATCAACTGATCCAGCACCGGATCGTTGAACTGCTTCCACCAGTCCAGGGCGATGGCCGGGTTCTGGGCCGCAATGTGGACCTGTCCGCTGTCCGGCAGCTCCAGTTTGGGGCGGCTGTAGTCGGGGCCGACCGCGCAAGCGCTCAGCGCCAGCGCCGCCAATGAGGGCATCAGCGCGCGTTTAAACATTGTCGGCCTCCTCCGCCGCAGTCGGCGCTTTGCGCCGCTCCGACGCCTGCATGATCAAGCGGAAAAACAGCGGCACGAAGAAAGTGGCGATAAAGGTGGCGGCCAGCATGCCGCCCACCACCGGCGTGCCCAGTGCGCGGCGGCTGGCGGAGCCCGCGCCGCTGGAAATCACCAAGGGCACGCAACCCAGGATGAAGGCCAGCGAGGTCATCACGATGGGACGGAAGCGCAGCCGCGCCGCTTCCAGCGCGGCGTCCATCAGCGGCAGGCCCTGTTGGCGCTGCTGTACCGCGAACTCCACGATCAGGATGGCGTTCTTGGCGGCCAGGCCCACCAGGGTGACGACGCCGATCTGGAAATAGACGTTGTTGTCCTGATGGCCGATGACGGCGGCGAGCAAGGCGCCGAACAAGGCGAAGGGCACCGAGGTCACCACCGCCAGCGGCAGGCTCCAGCGCTCGTACTGCGCCGCCAGGATCAGGAAGACCATCAGGATGCCGAACAGGAAGGCGGTGGCGGCGGTGCCGCCGGCCAGTTTTTCCTGATAGGCGCTGCCGCTCCAAGCCAGCGCGTAATCGTTGCCCAACACTTGCCGGGTCACCTCTTCCAGCGCCTGGATGGCCTGGCCGGAGCTGACGCCGGGCGCGGGCTGGGCCAGGATTTTGGCGGCGTTGAAGATATTGAAGCGGTCCACCAGCTCCGGTCCGTAGCTGGATTTGACCTCCACCAGGCTGGACAGCGGCACCATCACGCCCTCGGCGGAGCGCACATAGATATTGGCGATGTCTTCCGGCCGCGCGCGGAAGTCCGCCTCGGACTGCAGCTGCACCTTGTAGGTACGGCCGAACTTGTTGAAGTCGTTGACGTAGAGCTGGCCGAAAGTGGCTTGCAGGGTGTCGAACACTTGGTTGATGTCCACGCCCAGCGCCTTGGTCTTTTCGCGGTCCAGGTCCAGATACTTCTGCGGCACATTGGCGCGGAAGGTGGTGGCCACGCTGGCGAACTCTGGCCGCTGCCGCGCCGCGGCCAGCAGTTTTTCCGCCGCCTGGCTGAGCTTTTGCGCGCCCTGGTCGCCGCGGTCCTGCAAATAGGCTTCCAGGCCGCCGGTAGTGGACATGCCGATGATGGGCGCCGGGTTGAAGGCGCTCATCACGCCGGCCTGCACGGTGCGGCCCAGGCGGTTGAACTCGGCGGCCACGGAGAAGGAATCCTCGCCCTTGGCCTTGCGCTGGCCCCAGTCCTTGAGGGTGACGAAGCTGGTGCCGCGGTTGGTCTGCTTGGAGCCGGACAGGATGTCGAAACCGGTGAAGGTGGTGACGCTTTCCACATTGGGATTGGCCATCATCAGCCGGTCGAATTCCGCCGTGACCTTGGCGGTGCGGGTGAGCGCGGCCGCGTCCGGCAAGGCGGTGTTGGCGAACAGCGTGCCCATGTCCTCATTGGGCACCAGCGAGCCGGGCACTTTCTGATACAGGCCGACGGTGGCGGCCAGAACGACGGCGATCAGGCCGAAGGCGACGCCGACACGGCGGTTGAGAAACAGCACGCCCAGCACGTAGCGGCCGGTCAGTCGTTCGAAAGCGCGGTTGAACCACTGGAAAAAGCGCGGCGGCTGGTGATGGCCGGGCTTGAGCAGCAAGGCGCACAAGGCCGGGGTCAGCGTCAGTGCGACAATGCCGGAAATGATCACCGACATGGCGATGGTGACGGCGAACTGCTTGTACATCACCCCGGTCATGCCGCCCATGAAGGCCACCGGCAGGAAGACCGCGCACAAGACCAGCACGATGGCCACCAGCGCGCCGGACACCTCGCCCATCGCCAGCACCGCGGCTTCCTTGGCGCCGCAGCGGCGTTCGCTCATGATGCGTTCTACGTTTTCCAGCACCACGATGGCGTCGTCCACCACGATGCCGATGGCCAGCACCATGCCGAACAGGGTCAACAGATTGATGGAAAAACCCAACAGCAGCATGCCGGCGAAGGTGCCGATCAGCGACACCGGCACCGCGATGCAGGGAATCAGCGTGGCGCGGAAATTCTGCAGGAACAAATACACCACCAGGAACACCAGCACGGTGGCCTCGACCAGGGTTTCCACCACGCCGTCGATGGAGACTTTGACGAATTTGGTGGTGTCGAAGGGAATGGTGTAGTCCACGCCGGCCGGGAAGCGGACCTTGAGCTCCTCCATCTTGGCGGCGATGGCGGCGGACACCTTGAGCGCGTTGGCGCTGGGTTGCAGATAGGTGGTGATGCCCACGCTGGGCTTGCCGTTGCGGGTGCCGATCACATCGTAGTCGTTGCCGCCCATCTCCACCCGCGCCACGTCCTTGACGCGGATCTTGGAGCCATCCGGCATCGAGCGCACGATGATGTTCTCAAACTCCTTGGGTTCGCTGAGCCGGCCCTTGGCGTTGACGGTGTAGGTGAAGCTGATGGGCGCGCTGGTGGGCTGGGCGCCGATCTTGCCGGCGGCGAACTGGGCGTTCTGCTCGCGCACCGCCTTGGCCACGTCGGACGGGGTCAGGCCCAGCTGGGCCATGCGGTCCGGCCGCAGCCACAGCCGCATCGCGTAGTCGGTGCCGCCCATCATCGCCACGTCGCCCACGCCGGGAATGCGCTTGAGCTCGTCCATCACATTGAGCAGGGCGAAATTGGACAGATAGTTGCGGTCGTACTGGCCGGTGGGCGAGCCGATGGAGATCACGCTGAGCACCGAGGTGGATTTCTTGCGCACGGTGACGCCCTGGCGCTGCACTTCGTCCGGCAGCTGTTTCATCGCCGCCTGCACCCGGTTGTTGACGTCGATGGTGGCCTGGTCCGGATCCGTGCCCACGGCGAAATAGACATTGAGGCTGAGCTGGCCGTTGGAGGCGGCGCTGGATTGCATGTAAAGCATGTTTTCCACGCCGTTGAGCTGCTGCTCCAAGGGCGCGGCCACGGTCTGGGCGATGGTTTCCGGCGTGGCGCCCGGATAGTTGGCCGACACCGACACCACGGCCGGAACGATCTGCGGGTACTGCTCCACCGGCAGCGCGCGCATCGCCGCCAGGCCGGCCAGCACGATGACGATGGACAGCACGCTGGCGAAAATGGGGCGGTTGATGAAGAAACGCGAGAACATGGCTAGCTCCTCACGCCTTGGCCGGCGCGGCGGCCACTGGCTTGACCACGGCGCCGGGGCGGGCCTGCATCAGGCCGTCCACAATCACCTTCTCTCCAGCCTTGAGGCCGGATTCGATCACCACCCGGCCGCCCACCTGGGCGCCCAGCTTGACCATTCTGGCCTGCACCTTGTTGTCCGCGCCCACCACCATCAGCTGATTGTCCGCCTGGGCCTGGACAACGGCCTGTTCCGGCACGGTCAGCACGTTCTTGCGCACGCCCAGGTCCAGCATCACGCGCACGAATTGCCCGGGCAGCAGGCGCTCGTCTTCATTGGGAAATTGCGCGCGCGCGCTGATGGTGCCGGTCTTGGGATCCACGCGGTTGTCGCGGAAGTCCAGCTTGCCGCTTTGCGGAAAGACGCGGCCGTCCGCCAGACGGATCCGCACCGGATGGCGGCTGCCGTCTTCCGCGCTCACTTTGCCGGTGGACAGGCTGTGTTCGTAATTGAGGCTGTCCTGCTCGGAAATGGAGAAATTGACGTAGATGGGATTGAGCTGGGAAATGGTGGTCAGCGGCTCGGCGGCGTCCACGCGGATCAGGCTGCCTTCGGATTGCACCTGCTTGCTGGTCAGGCCCGGAATCGGCGCGGTGACGCGGGTGTAGTCCAGATTGAGCTGGGCTTCCTTGACCTTGGCGTCGGCGGACTGCTTGGCCGCCTTGACGGAGTTCAGCGCCGCCACCGCGTTGTCGTAATCCATTTTGGACACCGCCTGCTCCTGGTACAGCGGGCGGATGCGCGTCAGATCGGCGTCGGCTTTTTGCAGCGCGGCCAACTGCACCGCCTGCGCGCCCTTGGCCTGTTCCAGCTGCGCCTGATACGGCGCGGGGTCGATCTGGAACAGCGTCTGTCCCTGCTTCACCGGCTGGCCTTCCACATAAGTGCGCTTGAGCAGAATGCCCCCCACGCGGGCGCGCACCTCGATATCGCGGTAACCGGCGGTTTCGCCCACCAGTTCCATGGTCATCGGCACATCGCCGGGCGCGGCGGTTTCCACGGTGACTTGCGGGACGGCGGCGGCCTTTTGCTGCGGCGAGCCGCAAGCGGCCAGCCAGACCGGCGTAGACAATAGCAGGGCAAGCGACAATAGCTGCCGCGACGGATAGCGCATTATTATTTCTCCATATGAGCGGGTATTCGGGAATGGCGGGCAAACCCAGGGCGCAAGCAAGCAGCCTTGTCGACAAAGACGCGGACGGTCCCGCGAGGCGCGGGCCGTGCCTTATTAGGGATGGCTTAGCAGTGCCTTATTAAAACAGCCGCTTGTGAAGGGTGTTTTTTAAAAATCGGCGTTTTTGTAAATTGCGGGTAAATTCGCGGGAAAACGATGTGAAGAGTTGTGAATGCGAATCAAATGCGCGGCGTGGACGCCGCCGCGGCCGGCCTCCGGCCTGCCCGCCGCGCCGCCCTCATTTCGCCGGCGGCGCAGGCTGAAAGCGGCGAAGCATGCGCTCGTAACTGCCGTCGCCGCGCATGGCGCGCAGGCCGGCCTCGAACTGGTCCGCGTACGCCCTGCCCTTGGGCCGCGCCTTGGAGAAAGCCAGCCAGAAACCATCCTGGCTGATCCGCCCCGCCTGCCGGACCCGCCCGGCCGCGAACGGGTTGCCGCGGATGCGCAGTTGTCCGGGGCGCGCGTTCATCAACACATAGTCCACGCGCCGGGCCAACAGCATGCGAATCAGGTCCTCATCGGAATGAGCCACCGATTTGACGATCTTGGGATCGCGCATGAAAACGCTGGGATAGGTGTAATCCTGGGTGATGCCCACCCTGCGGCCGGCCAAATCGCTCAGGCCCAGCCCGGCTCCGCCGGCGGCGAGCGCGAAGATGGCCAGTTCTTCGGTGAACATCGGCGTTTGATGCCACCAGAATTGCTCGCGATTATCATCGGTAATGGTGGCGCTGAGGCAGCCGTCGGCGCGGCCGACGCGCGCCAGCATCAGGCAACGCGCAAACGGCACCAGCACAAAGCGGACCTCGACGCCCCGGCGACGGAACGCCTCGCGCGCCAGTTGCGGCGCCAGCCCCTGCGCGGCGCCGTCGGCGCCGCGCGCCGAATACGGCGGCCAATCGTCCTCCACGGCGATGAGCAGGGCCGGAGCCGCATCGGCCGCCTGCGCCGCAACGGCCAACAGGCCCGCGCACAGGGCTCGTCGAAACCACGCTTGCATCTGAACCCTCCCGCCGAGAAGCCGCGAGCCGGAGATGGACAAACGCCGCGCGCGCCAATGCTTAATATCGACAACTTTACACTACAAACCGCGCATGAAGGCGCCTCGCCTGCGGCTGGACTCGTGTCACGCTGCGGGACGGCGACGCGGCGTGGGCGCGCCATCCAAGCCGCCGCGCCGCGGATCGCGCGGTTTCTCGATGCGCGGGGCTGCATAGAACAAGCGGCCGGCTTTCCGCGTCGCCACTTGAGCCCAAGCGGGCTTGCGGCAAAGCGCTTGACCCCCGCGCGCGGGCAATGCCAAGATCATGAACCGCCCCGCCTTCACGCTAACCGCTGCCGCCCGAGGAGATTGGTTTGGAACCGTTTTGCCATCCGCTGGAAGTGCGCTGGTCCGACTGCGACGCTAACCAGCACGTCCGCCATACCGCCTACGCCGATTTCTGTACCCATGCCCGCATAGAATGGCTGCGCGGCCAAGGCTTTGGCTTTGAACAATTTCAGGCGCTGGGGTTCGGCCCGGTCATTTTCAAGGAGTGGACCGAGTATTTCAAGGAACTGCGGCTGAGCGAGCGCATTCACGTACGCCTGGCCATCGCCGGCCTGAGCCAGGACGGCAAGCGCTTTTGCATCCGCCACGAGATTTACAAGGAGGACGGCCGCCTGGCCGCGCGTCACGAAGTCAGCGGCTCCTGGATAGACCTGACGCTGCGCAAGCTGACCGCACCGCCGCCGGAATTGAGCGCCATTTTCGCCTGGGCGGAGCGAACCGAGGATTTCCAGGCGCTGGATTGAGGCATGCCGGACGCGAAAAAGCCCTGACAATGCAGTCAGGGCTTTTTTGCTTGCTTTGGCGGAGAGGGGGGGATTCGAACCCCCGTTAGGGTATTACCCTAAACACGCTTTCCAGGCGTGCGACTTAAACCACTCATCCACCTCTCCGGAGGTGTCTTGCTTGTTTGCGCCGGTCGGGCCGGAGCAATAAAAAAACCGCCAGGGCAGTTTTTGTCGATTCTGGCGGAGAGGGGGGGATTCGAACCCCCGTTAGGGTATTACCCTAAACACGCTTTCCAGGCGTGCGACTTAAACCACTCATCCACCTCTCCAGAATCCCCGTGAAACAAGGCGCTTGGCGTTTCGTTCACAGAGGCTGCGCAGTATATAAGCCCTATTCATCCGGCGCAAGTGTTTTGTAAGCGGAATGAGAAAAAAGGGCGTCGACATACTCGCCCACCCCTTCCCGCTCGCGCCGCAACCAGCCGGCAATCGCCGCGCGGAAACGCGGATCGGCAATGTAATGGGCGGACCAGGTGCGCTCCGGCTCAAAACCCCGCGCCAGCTTGTGCTCGCCCTGGGCGCCGCCCTCGAAGCATTGCAGGCCGGCGCGGATCGCGTACTCCAGGCCCTGGTAGTAGCACAGTTCGAAATGCAGGCAGGGAATATCGGCCACCGCGCCCCAGTATCGCCCGTACAGCACGCCGTCCTGCACCAGGCACAGGCTGGCCGCCAGCGGCGCGCCGTCGCGCTCGGCGACGAACATCAGGCAATGCGAACCCAGCCGCTCCGCCAGCAGCGCGAAGAAGGCCGGATTCAGATAGGGCGCGGAACGGCGTTCCAGATAGGTCTGCCGATAGCAACGGTAGAAAAACGCCCAGTCCTCGGCGGCGATGGCCTCCCCGCGCAATGCCCGCACGCTGACGCCGGCCTCGGCCACCTTGCGCCGCTCCTGGCGGATCTTCTTGCGCTTGTCGCGGCTCAGCGTGGCCAGGAAGGCGTCGAAGTCGGCATAGCCGCGGTTGCGCCAGTGAAACTGCACGCCTTCGCGCAGCAGCCAGCCGGCCTCGTCCAGGGCTTGCGCCTCCTCCCGCGCGGGAAACAGCACGTGGGCCGACGACAGGCCGTGCTCGTCCACCACCTGCTCCAGGCCGGCGATCAATTGCGGCCAGGCCGCCGCGTCGCCCAGCAGCCGCCGGCCGCCCACCGGGCTGAACGGCGAGGCCACCACCAGCTTGGGATAGTATTGCAGGCCCGCGCGGGCATAGGCTTCCGCCCAGGCCCAGTCGAACACGTATTCGCCGCGCGGATGCCGCTTCAAATAGGCCGGCGCCAGCGCCTGCAAGCGGCCGTCCCGCTCCAGACCCAGCGGCAAGGGCAGCCAGCCGCTGGCCTCGCCCACGCAAGCCGCCCGCTCCAGCGCCTCCAGCCACGGCCGGCCCACGAACAGATTGCCGCCTTCCCCCAGGCCCGCCCATTGTTCCGCGCTCCAGGCGCCCACTCTCTCGTGCAATTGCAAGGACACCATGATTCCTCTCGGGCGTTTGCGCCGTCTATCAGGTAAAATTCCATCTATCTCGAAACATTCGGTTCCCTATCAAGATGCGTATCGCGCTCGCCCAGTTCAACCCCGTTGTCGGCGATATCCCCGGCAACACCCGCAAAATCCTCGACCTCGCCCACGCGGCCATCGCCCAGGGCGCGGACGTGCTGGTCACGCCGGAGCTGGCCTTGACCGGCTACAGCCCGGAAGACCTGCTGCTGCGCGACAGTTTCTACCGCGCCTGCAGCCAGGCGCTGGACGAACTGCTGGAATTGGACGGCATCACCCTGGTGGTGGGCCATCCGGCCCGGATGGGCGCGGATCGCTTCAACGCCGCCACCGTGCTGCGCGACGGCAACCGTCTGGGCCAGTATCACAAGATGCTGCTGCCCAACGATGAAGTGTTCGACGAATGCCGCTACTTCACCCCGGGCGCCGCGCCGCTGGTGTTCCAGCAGGGAGAGGCCAAGGTGGGCGTGCTGATCTGCGAGGACGTCTGGTCCGTCGACCCGGCCGCCGAGGCCGCCGACGCCGGCGCCGACGTGGTGGTGGTGCTCAACGCCTCGCCCTTCCATCGCAACAAGATTGAAACCCGCCACGACGTGGTGCGCTTCCGCGCCGAGGAAACCGGCCTGCCCTTCGCCTACGTCAATCTGACCGGCGGCCAGGACGAACTGGTGTTCGACGGCGCCTCCTTCGCCGTCAACCGCGCCGGCGAGGTGGTGGCCCAGGCCGCCGCCTACGACGACGAACTGCTGATCGTCGATTTCGACGGCGGCGATCTGCTGCCCGGCGCCAAGGCGGCTCTGCCCGGCCCGCTGGAAAGCGTTTACCGCACCCTGGTGGCCGGCGTGCGCGACTACATCGGCAAAAACGGCTTCCCCGGCGCGCTGCTGGGCCTGTCCGGCGGCATAGACTCCGCGCTGACGCTGGCGGTGGCGGTGGACGCGCTGGGCGCGGACAAGGTGCACGCGGTGATGATGCCCTCGCGCTACACCGCGGACATCTCGGTGACCGATTCCCGCGACATGGTGCAGCGCCTGGGCGTGAAGTACGACGAGATCGAAATCTGGCCGATGTACGAAAGCTTCGTCCAGGCGCTGGCGCCCAGCTTCGCCGGCCTGGCCGAGGACACCACCGAGGAAAACCTGCAGGCCCGCATCCGCGGCACCCTGCTGATGGCGCTGTCCAACAAGAGCGGCAAGCTGGTGCTCACCACCGGCAACAAATCGGAAATGACCACCGGCTACTGCACCCTGTACGGCGACATGGCCGGCGGTTTCGCCGTGCTCAAGGACGTGGCCAAGACCCTGGTGTTCGAACTGTGCCGCTGGCGCAATCTGCAAGGCGAGATCATCCCGGAACGCATCATCACCCGGCCGCCGTCGGCGGAATTGCGCCCGGACCAGACCGACCAGGACAGCCTGCCGCCCTACGAGGTGCTGGACGCCATCATGGCGCGCTATGTGGAGGAAAACCTGTCCGCCGAGGCCATCATCGCCGAAGGCTACGCCGAGGCCGATGTGCGCCGCGTGGTGCGGCTGCTGAAGATCAACGAGTACAAACGCCGCCAGGCGCCGGTGGGCCCGCGCGTGACCCACCGCGGTTTCGGCAAGGACTGGCGCTACCCCATCACCAATAAATTCAGCTGATCCCCCAGCCGGGGCCGCCCCGCCCCGGCCCCGCGCATGACATAGGCGATGCCGGATGCGTTAAACTGTCCGGCTCGCGCCGGACCGACCCCACCCGCCCGGCGCAGAATCTCGCTCAAGGAAACAATAATGCGTCTAAAAAAACTGGGACTATGCGCCGCGCTGTGCGGCATCGCGCTGCTGACCGGCTGCGTCTCGCCGATCGCCAACAAAAGCGCCGACCAGGCAGCCCGCAAGATCATGCTGCAAAACTGGAACAGCAAGGGCTACAACCTGGACGCCGACATCGGCTTCGATGAGCTGAGCGTCGCCGACGTCGACAAGGCCAAGGAAGACGGCAGCACGCTGGAACAGGCCGCCGCCTCCGCCGCCGATCAAATCGCCCGTAGCATGCGCCTCAACATCAAGGCCGCGCTGGACGTGCCGGGCGGCAAACTGGAACTGATTCCGGCGCTGCGCCTGGAGCGCCGCAACCTGCTGACCAGCGTGCAACTGCCGCTGCAATTCCACGCCAAGGACCTGTCCTTGCTGGTGGACCCGTCCGCCGCCTATCTGTTCGTGCCGGAAATGCAAGCCTACGAAGGCAAGTTCCTGCGCGTGCGGCTGCCGCAGCGCGTGGCCGACAACTTCCCGCTGCAGGCCATGTACCAGGCGATGCCGAAACTGCTGGACGAAGCCTACGCCAAGGTGGACAAGCAGGCGTTCAGCTTCCAGCCGCTGGACTCGCGCGCCGCGGAACTGGGCGCGCGCTACCGGCTGCGCATCGCCATGAACCGCGCCCAGGAAAACCAGCTGGCTTCCCACATCATCGCCGGCCTGATCCAGGTCGCGCGTCAGGAAGCCGCGCGCAAGCCGCAGATCAAACCCGGCCCGCTGGGCAGCGAAAGCCTGCTGCAGATGATCGACAGCCTGATCAAGGCCTCCGAGGCCAATCCGCTGAACAGCAACACCGTCAGCGATCTTTACGTCAGCCGCGGCGGCGACCTGCTGGCCATCCGCCAGACCATACGCTTCAACAGCCCGGGCTTCCGCGGTCAGGCCCACGCCGACATCCGCTACAGCAACCAGGGCAAGCCGGTGTTCGCCTACCAGCCCGCCGAGGCCGACATCCTGGACCTGGAACGCCTGGACAAGCCGGAGTGGCTGAAATCGCTGGGCCTGGCGCTGCACGCGCTCAACCAGCCGCCGGCGGCCGACGAAGAGGCGACGGCCGCGGAAGAAACCGCCGCGCAATAATCGCTAACAAAACGGCGTCGCCGTCGACGCGCGCGCGGAAACCGCGCGCCGTCCCGGCGGTCCCATCTTGGTCACGCGGCCCGGGCCGCCCACCGCAAGGATTTCCCCGCATGAAGATGAAACTGATCTCAGCCGCAGTCGCCCTCTCCGCGCTGGCGCTGCCGGCCGCCTCCCACGCCGCCGCCATCGCCCAGCTCAAGGCCTTCGTCGCCGGCAACAAAACCCTGAGCGCCGACTTCAAGCAAGTGGTCAGCAACAAGAGCAAGCGCGAGGAAGCCAGCGGCCGGCTGGAAATCGCCCGTCCCGGCAAATTCCGCTGGGAGTACAGCAAGCCCTATGAACAATTGATCGTCGGCGACGGCAAGACGCTGTGGGTCTACGACAAGGATCTGGCGCAAGTCACCCGCAAGGCCCAGGGCGCGGCGCTGGGCTCCAGCCCGGCGGCCTTGCTGGCCGGCAACAACGCCATCGAGCGGAACTACCAGTTGCAGGAAGCCGGCAAAACCGGCGAAGTGGAATGGCTGTCCGCCAGCCCCAAGCAGGCCGACAACAGCTTCAGCGCCATCCGCATGGGCTTCAAGGCCAATATGCTGGTGGAAATGGAGCTGACCGACAGCTTCGGCAACCACACCAAGGTCAGCTTCAGCGCGCCGCAGCAGAACCCGCCGCTGGCCGCCTCCCGCTTCGCCTTCGTGCCGCCCAAGGGCGTGGACGTGGTCAGCGGCGACTAAGCCGCCCCGCCGCCCTCCAGCCGCCTCCGGGCGGCTTTTCTTTTAGAACCTGTTCAAAGTCGCTGCGCTTCAGCGCTGCGGCCTTGAAAACGTCTTCGGAGCGCTCATGTGCTTCTTGCGCACTCCGCCTCCTCAGCCGCTTTCGCCTGGTCCCGCTCTTGCTCGCGAGACGTGGGCCGATGCGGGCATCGTGCCAAAAACACCACAAATTCTCATCGTCCTTGCTGAGCCGGCTTGACTTTATCCTATCTAAAAACATATCTTAAGATATATTTTCAGGAGAGCCGCCATGCCTCACCGTCTCGACACCCTGCTGCGCCGCCTGGGCGGACGCAACGCGCATCATCGTCTCCACGCGATGGCCCGGCACGGCCACGACGGCGGCCATGGCCGACACGGAGGATTCGGCGGCTTTGGCGGCGGCGACGACGAAAGCATGACCCGCGGCCGCAAATTCAGCTCCGACGAATTGCAGCTGCTGTTGCTGGCTCTGCTGGAAGAACGCCCCAGCCACGGCTACGAACTGATCAAGGCGCTGCAAAGCCGCAGCAACGGCTTTTACAGCCCCAGCCCGGGCATGGTCTACCCGGCGCTGACCTATCTGGAAGAACTGGGCCATATCTCGGTGAGCGAGGAAGGCAAGCGCAAATGCTATGCGCTGACGGAGGCCGGCCGCGACTATCTGGAACAGAACCGCGAACAAGTGGAATGGATGATGGCGCGGCTGCAGCACATCGCGCGCAAGATGAACTCGATCCGCCGCGCGCTGACCGGGGAAATGCCGCCGCCGGACGACGCCGTCGGCAGCTGGATTCCGGAACTGACCCGGGCCCGCGGCGACTTGAAGCAAGCGCTGATGCGCACCGCCAACGTCGACGAGGACGAACAACGCCGCATTGCCGCCATCCTGAGGCAAGCCTGTGAGCAAATTCTGGGCGACACCGGCTAATAAGGTGCTGACGGCCAGTTACGCACCGGCGAGAGGGATTCAGCAAGGCCTTGAAACCCGCTTTGAAACGCTTATGCGCCGTACGCGCATTCCGCTTTCTCTGCCGCAAAGTCCCCCGCTCTTGCTCGCATGGCCGTAAACAGCGTCCAAGAAGCTGTTCACGCCCCCAAGCCGCCCAGCCATGATTTCAAGACAGGATTCTCTATGACCACACCCGATCTGACCGTGCAACGCCTGCGCCACCCGCTGCGCTTCCGCCTGCTGCAAGTGCGCGCCATCCGCCCGCTCGGCCCCAAGCTGCTCCGCGTCACCCTGGGCGGCGAGGAACTGGCGGGCTTCGCCACCGCCTCCTTCGACGACCACCTCAAAGTGTTCTTCCCCGAGCATCCGGACGCCAAACCCGCGCTGCCGGCGCTGGTGGACGAAACCCTGATTTATCCGGAAGGCCAGCCGCGCCCCACCGCGCGCGACTACACCCCCTGCCGTTTCGACCCGGAGCGGCTGGAGCTGGAGCTGGAGTTCGTGCTGCACGAGGCCGGCCCCGCCACCAGCTGGGCGGCTCAGGCCAAGCCCGGCCAATACCTGGGCATAGGCGGCCCGCGCGGCTCCTTGGTCATTCCGGCGGCTTTCGACTGGCACCTGCTGATCGGAGACGAGTCCGCCTTGCCGGCCATCCGCCGCCGCCTGGCCGAGCTGCCGCCCGCGGCCAAGGTCATCGCCCTGCTGCAAACCAGCGAGGCGGGTCAAAGCTGCGAACTGCCGGCCCATCCCAATGCCGACATCCGCTGGGTGCACCAAGGCGCCGACGCCGAGCCCGCGCTGCTCTCCGCGCTCAAGCCGCTGACGCTGCCGGCGGGCGAAGGCTTTGTCTGGGCCGCCGGCGAATACCACGCCATCCGCGCGGTGCGCCAATACCTGCGCGAGGAGCGCGGCATAGACAAGAGCCGCATCCGCGCCGCCAGCTACTGGCGGGAAGGCAAGGCCGCCAGCCACGAAACCCTGGAAGACTGACACGACAAAGCCCCCGAGATGGGGGCTTTGTTCATCCGCCGGACCCGCTTAACCCAGCGGCCAGTTCAATACCACGATGGAATCGTTGTAGTCCTGGTCCGCGCCGTCCTCCGCGCCCACCAAGGCCAGGTTCAGGCGATTGGCCAACACCACCTGGCTGGACACCAGGTCGGACTGCTTGCCGTTGACCGTCACCGCCACCCTCACCGCGCCGGAACCGGAGTTGATCACCCGCGTGCCCAGATTGCGGTCGTCCACGCCGCTGCCGCTGAACGTGGCGCGCGGCTCGTTGTCCACGTATACGGTGATGTTTTGCTGATAAGCCGCATTGGTCAACGCGGTCACGCCGAAGTTGATGCGCGGGGGAAGAGTGAATACGCCTTGCTGAGCCATCGTCGTTCTCCTGTAAGGGTTCAAACGCCAAACTTCTCAGAGCCTGTTTGAAGTCTCGCGGACTAGAGCGAGACAAGGCGTTGCGGCGGAAAAAGCGGCATGCACTCCTGGCACATGAGCGCTTCGAAACTGTTTTCAACGCCGTATCGCCGACGCGCAGCAGTCATTGAACAGGCTCCCAGGCCGGTTTCCGCGCGCCGACGCGCAGAAGAAGCCCTCCGTCTCAAGCTGCCACTGCCTCCATTACCGTAGGCAAGCGCGCCCGCGTATTCACCGGGCCCAAAGGTCAGCAAGCCGCTAAGCCATGGCTGGCAAGGCCTGCAAGAAAAAACCGCAGCCCTGGCTGCGGTTGCGGTCTACGGCCGCCTAGCAGGCCCGGCCAATCGCCCCCTTCACTCGACTGTCGACAGAATGAAGTCGGCCGGCACCTCATCCGCCAACCACACCATCTCATTGCCGTGATAGAACGCCGTTCCCGCCGCATGCGCGGCGGCGGCGTCCACCTTGAGCAAGACTGGCGCGGCCGCCTTGCGGCCGCCCACCTGCATCGCGGTTTCCGTATCCACCGACAAATGCACGTACTGCCGCCCCATCGGCCGCAAGCCGCCTTGCCGTATCAACGCGGCGGTTTCCGGCGACGTTCCATGGTAGAGCCACGCGGGCGGCGCGCTCTGCCGTTTTGATAATTTTCCCGGCAATGAATGGCCGTAAAACGCGCGGATGCGGTCGCCATCGATCTCATGTCGCTTCTTATCGGAACGCGCGATCATCTCAAGCAGGTCGACAAGCGCCAGATCCCGCCACTCGCCGCGCTCCGGGCGCAAGGCCGCCAGCAAGGCCGTTAACGATACCCAGCCGGCCTCGTCCAACTCCAACTCATACAGCCAGGGCTCGTGACGCAGCGCGTGCGACACCGTTCGGCTTAGGTTTTGGTAATCCATGTGGCTCTTTCTCAAAGCCGCGGCCTTGGGCCGCGGCAGAACTGTCTAGTTGACGGCCGCTCAGTTACGCGTCACCGCGTCCCCGGGCGCGTAAGCGCCGGCGTCTATCGGCGAATGCGCGGCGATGTACTCGCGCAGCATTTCGGCGTCGACGAAGCCGGTGTTGACGTAGCCCGGATGCTTGTTCATCAGCGGGTAACCGTCGCCGCCGGCGGCGATGAAGCTGTTGATCGCCATCCGGTAGGTCTTGGCCGGATCGATGGGCTGGCCGCCGATCAGCGCCTGCCGCAGCTCGCCGCCGACGATGCTCAGCTTGACGCCGGCGAACTGGCCGAAGGCGCCGGCGCCGGGCGTCATCCGCGCGGCGGCCTTCAGATAATCCAGCGCTTCCTGGCCGTTCAGGTCCACATAAGCCAGGGTGCTGCCGAAGGGGAACACCTTCAGCACGTCGCGGTAGTTGATCGCGCCGGCCGGCAGCGAATCACGGATGCCGCCGGAATTGGACACGGCGAAGTCCGCCTTGACCTTGTCCATCATCACCCGGCCGACGAAGACGCCCAGATTGGTAGGCTGGCTGCGCACCACGCCGCGGTCGCCGTCCAGCTTGGCGCTGGTCCGCCCCACCGGCACATCCAGCGCCGCCTGGCCCTTGTTCTGATAACTTTGCAGGAAGTTGCGCAGCTTGCCGTCCTCCTCGATCAACTGGGTGTACGGCACTTTCTGATCCTTACCGTCCGCGCCCTTGACGCTTTTCTTCAGATTGACCGGAATCAGCTGGTATTTGGAGAGCTTGAGCTTGCCGTTGCGGAACTCGAAATCGGCACGGCCCACGTATTTGCCCCACTCGTGCGCCTGCACGATCCAGGCGCCGTTCTGGCGGTCCGGCGCGCAGAGCGCGCCCGGCACATAGGCGTCGTCGCGCTGGTTTTCCGCCTTCATGCACACCGGGTTCTGGCTGTGGCCGCCCACGATCAGATCCAGCCCCTTCACCGCGCGCGCCATCTCCACGTCGCCCGGCGCGTTCACGCCGTGCTGGCCGTCGGTGTAATGGCCCATATGGGTGGCGGCGATGACGATGTCGGCCTGCTGGCGCAGCTCCGGCACCAGCTTGCCGGCCTCGGCGATGGGGCTGCGGAACTCGATGCCCTTGACCTGCTCCGGGTTCACCATCTTGGCGGTGTCGTCGGTGGTCAGGCCCAGCACTGCCACCCTCACCCCGCCCAGATTGAACATCGCGTACGGGTCGAACATTCGCTTGCCGTCCTGGTAGATGTTGGCGGACAGCATGGGGAAGTTGATCCACTTGCGCTGTTTCATCAACACCGGTACCGGCTTGTCGAACTCGTGGTTGCCCACCGCCATCGCGTCGTAGCCGATGCGGCTCATGCCGCGGAAATCCGGCTCCGCGTCCTGCAGATCGGACTCCGGCACCCCGGTATTGATGTCGCCGCCGGACAGCAGCAGCATATAGCCGCCGTCGGCCTTGACCTCGGCGCGCACCTGGTCCACCAGGGTCTTCTGCGCGGCCAGGCCGTATTCGCCGTCGCTATTGGGCCAGAAACGGCCGTGGTGGTCGTTGGTGTGCAGGATGGTGATCTTGTAAGTCTTGTCTTCGACATAATTGCCCTTGCCGGGCGTGGCGGCGCAGGCGGAGAGCAGGCCGGCGGCCAGCAGGGACAGGGCAAGCGGTTTCACGGATAGTTTCATCGTTGATCCTTGGTTTTTATTGGAATGCATGCACGCCGCAAAAATGGCGGACCCGCGGGCCCGCCATTGCTGAAAGTCATTCCCTCGCCGGACGCGCACAGCTTCCGGCCGGGCGTCCAAGCTTATTTGCTCCAGCTGTCCTTCAGGCCCACACTGCGGTTGAATACCGCCTTGACCCCCGGCTGATGCTCGTAACGGTCGGTGACGAAATAACCCAGGCGTTCAAACTGGAAGCGCGATTCCGGCGCCGCCTGCAGCACCGAGGCCTCGACATAGGTCGGCACCAGCTTCAGCGATTCCGGGTTCAGGAACTGGCGGAAGTCCAGATATTCGCCGTCCTCGCCGCGCACCGCGTCCGGACGCGGCTCGGTGAACAGGCGCTCGTACCAGCGCACATCGGCCTCAATCGCGTGTTCTGCGGACACCCAGTGGATCACGCCCTTGACCTTGCGGCCTTCCGGGTTCTTGCCCAGCGTGTCGTGGTCGATGCTGCACTTGAGTTCCACCACCTTGCCTGCCGCGTCCTTGACCACTTCCTCGCACTTGATCACGTAGGAGTAACGCAGGCGCACTTCGCCGCCAACGGTCAGGCGCTGCCACTTGGGCGGCGGCACTTCGGCGAAGTCGTCCTGCTCAATCCAGATCTCGCGGGCGATCGGCACTTCGCGCTCGCCGAACTCCGGATGATGCGGATGGAAGGGCGCGCTGCGGCTGGCGGTGACGGCGGCGTCGTAATTGCTCAGCGTCACTTTCAGCGGATTCACCACCGCCATCACGCGCGGCGAATCGTTTTCCAACGTCTCGCGCACCGCGCCTTCCAGAATGGTCATGTCGATGATGTTTTCGCTCTTGGACACGCCGATGCGTTGAGCGAACAGCTTGATGCCGGCCGGGCTGTAGCCGCGGCGGCGCATGCCGGCCACGGTGGGCATGCGCGGATCGTCCCAGCCGCTCACCGCGCCCTCGTTTACCAGCGCCAGCAGCTTGCGCTTGGAGGTCAGCGTATACAGCAGTTCCAGGCGCGACGATTCATACTGACGCGGATGGCAGCCGATGCTGATATTGTCCAGCACCCAGTCGTACAAGGGACGATGGTCTTCGAACTCCAGCGTGCACAAGGAGTGGGTGATGCCCTCGATGGCGTCCGAAATGCAATGGGTGTAGTCGTACATCGGGTAAATACACCACTTGTCGCCGGTGCGGTGGTGATGCGCGCGGCGGATGCGGTAGATGGCCGGATCGCGCAGATTGATGTTGCCGGAAGACATGTCTATCTTCAGGCGCAGCGTCTTGCTGCCGTCCGGAAACTCGCCGTTCTTCATGCGGGAGAACAGGTCCAGGTTCTCCTCCACGCTGCGCTCGCGGTAGGGGCTGTTCTTGCCCGGCTCGGTCAGGCTGCCGCGGTACTGGCGCATTTCCTCGGCGGACAGATCGTCCACATAGGCCTTGCCGGCCTGGATCAGCTCCACCGCATAACCGTACAGGCGGTCGAAGTAGTCGGAAGCGAAGCGCACGTCGCCGTCCCACTTGAAACCCATCCAGCTGATGTCGTCGATGAAGGACTGCACGTACTCCGGCGATTCTTTCTCCGGATTGGTGTCGTCCATGCGCAGATTGCACTTGCCCTGGTAGTCCTCGGCCAGGCCGAAGTTCAGGCAAATGGCCTTGGCGTGGCCGATATGGGCGAAGCCGTTGGGTTCCGGCGGGAAGCGGGTGACGATGCTGCTGTGCTTGCCGGAGGCCAGGTCCTCGTCAATGATGTTGCGGATGAAGTTGCTGACAACCGGCGCGTTGTTTTCCGTGCTCATTGTTTTGTGCGGTGCGAGTTTATGACTAATCGAAGATTGTAACCGATTTCGCCCCCGCTGGGAGCGGGCCGGCCTCGCCCGCCCCGCCTTTGGCCGCCTTACAACAAAGCCCGGCCCGACAACTGCTCCAGCAAGGCCAGCGGCGACTGCTGCGGCTGGGCCATCTCCGCCACCGGCAGCCAGAAAGTCTGCTCCAGCATGAACTGGCCTGACATCACCGCGTGCGACGCGTGATCCGAGAAACAGACCCAGGCGCAACCGGGCGGGAACGGCATGGTTTCCTGCGGACATTGGCGCTGATAATCCAGGTCCGCCTTCATCGCGTCGTGCAGATGCAGCATGATGTGATCGTAAGCGCTGCGCTTGCGCTTGGTGATCCTCAAGCCCGCCAGCAAGGCCGCCGAACCCGGCCACTGCCGCGGCACCCGCGGCAACATGCGCCGCGCCATATCGGTGAACGGTTCGCCCACCCGCCACACCCGGGGCTCGCCATCGGGGTTGATATTGCAGAACACCCGCAGAATGCGTTCGCCGTAATTGGGACGGGACGGAAACGCGTCAACATGCAGCCGGCTATCGTCCTTGCGCCAGGACGTCCGACGGTCCTCCACCCGCATCAGCCGCAGGCTGGTGGGCGCCGCGCGCAGCTTGCCCTGATATTCCGGCAACAAGCGCGCGGCCAGATCCGCGGCGGCCCGCTGGTAGCGCGCGATCAAGCCGCGCACCTCCGCCTCCCGTTCCGCGCCGCCCACCACGCCGTGCAAGGCGCCGTTGTCCGGCTCCAGGCTGATGTTCTTGCGTTTGGGATCGGCGACGGCCGGGTCCAGCAAGCGGCCCTCCTCGGCCAGCAGCTTGAAATCGAAGCTGGGCAGATACAAGACCTTGCCCTGCTCCAACTCATCCACATAGCGGCCTTGCGCCGCGCCGTCCACCCATACGATCTGGCTCGTCATCTGAGCTCCTAGCTGAAACAATGATTTCCACGCGGCAAGGAGCGGCTGACAAAGCCGACTGGCCCGAGGCCAGACCCGCTTTACAAGTCGCTCACCCTCGGCCGCGTCTATAGAACCTGTCCATAAAGTCCCGCGAGCACGCGCGAGACATAACTTGGCGAAAATCGCTGAGAACCCGGCATGCGCTCGTGGCACGGGAGCATTTCGCAGCGGCGCTCACCGTGCCGCGTCTCACGGAAGCGCAGCAGACTTTGAACAGGCCCTAAGCAGCCGCCCCGCCCCGCCAAGCCGTTTACCGGCCCTGCAAGCGGGCCGCTAGGATACGCCTGCGGCCGGGGAATGTCATGTGGGAACCCCGGCGCCCCGTTCCTGCGGCCAGGGCGCGCAGCGCCTTGATTTTGATGGGCAAAACCGCCCTTGCGGCAAAACCCTACTGCAACCAAGGCAATTTCCAATAAAAAACAAGCGCTTAATCCACAAGCAAGCGGCAACTATGGCATAATAGCGGGTTGTCTGAACTTCAGCCTTTTGCCAGCATGACGACCGCACACGCCGCCAAACCGATCACCTCCTACCGCAAGTACTGGGCCAGCCGCTTCGGCGCCGCCCCGTTCCTGCCGATGACCCGCGCCGAAATGGAGCAGCTGGGTTGGGACTCCTGTGACATCATCCTGATCACCGGCGACGGTTATATCGACCACCCCAGCTTCGGCATGGCGCTGGTGGGCCGGCTGCTGGAAGACCAGGGCTTCCGCGTGGGCATCATCGCCCAGCCGGATTGGCACTCGGCGGACGCCTTCCGCGAACTGGGCAAGCCCAATCTGTTCTTCGGCGTCACCGCCGGCAATATGGACTCCATGATCAACCGCTACACCGCGGACCGCCGCCCGCGCTCGGACGACGCCTACACCCCGCACGCCGCGGCCAACAAGCGCCCGGACCGCGCCGTCACCGTCTACGCCCAGCGCTGCCGCGAAGCCTATCCCGGCGTGGGCGTGATGGTGGGCAGCATCGAGGCCAGCCTGCGCCGCATCGCCCACTACGACTACTGGAGCGAGAAAGTGCGCCCGTCGGTGCTGATCAACTCCAAGGCCGACCTGCTGCTGTACGGCAACGCCGAACGCGCGCTGGTGGAAGTGGCGCACCGCGCCGCCAGGGGCGAGAAGCTGAGCGAGATCCGCGACGTGCGCGGCACCGCCTTCATCGTGCCACACGGCTGGCGCCCGGATGAAGAATGGCAGGAAATGGATTCCAGCGTGGTGGACCTGCCGGGCAAGGTGGACGTCCACCTCAACCCCTACCAGGAAATCCCGGAACAGGCGGCCGAAGCCACCAAGGACCAGGACCCGTCCAAGCCGCAGGTAATCCGCATCGAATCCCGCGAAGAGCGCCTGGCCAAGCGCCGCGCCGAACGCGCCAAGACCGTGATCCGCATCCCGGCCTACGAGGCCGTGGCCCACGACCCGGTGCTGTACGCCCACGCCAGCCGCACCCTGCACCTGGAATCCAACCCCGGCAACGCCCGCGCACTGGTGCAGATGCACGGCGAGCGCGACGTGTGGCTGACCCCGCCGCCGATTCCGCTCTCCACCGAGGAAATGGACCACGTCTACGGCCTGCCCTACGCCCGCAACCCGCACCCCAGCTACGGCGACGCCAATATCCCGGCCTGGGAAATGATCAAGTACTCGGTCAACATCATGCGCGGCTGTTTCGGCGGCTGTACCTTCTGCTCCATCACCGAGCACGAAGGCCGCATCATCCAGAGCCGTTCCGAGGAGTCCATCCTCAAGGAAATCGAGGAAATCCGCGACAAGACCCCGGGCTTCACCGGCCATATCTCGGACCTGGGCGGCCCGACCGCGAATATGTACCGCCTCTCCTGCAAGGACCCGAAGATCGAGCGCTCCTGTAGGAAGCTGTCCTGCGTGTTCCCGGACATCTGCGAAAACCTGAACACCGACCACAGCCACCTGATCCAGCTTTACCGCAAGGCGCGCGCGCTGCCGGGCGTGAAGAAGATCAACATCCAGTCCGGCCTGCGCTACGACCTGGCCGTGCGCTCGCCCGAATACATCAAGGAACTGGTGCAACACCATGTGGGCGGCTATCTGAAGATCGCCCCGGAACACACCGAGGACGGTCCGCTGTCCATGATGATGAAACCGGGCATGGGCGCGTACGACAAGTTCAAGGAACTGTTCGAACGCTTCAGCCGCCAGGCCGGCAAGGAACAGTATCTGATCCCCTACTTCATCGCCGCCCACCCCGGCACCAGCGACGAAGACATGATGAACCTGGCGCTGTGGCTGAAGAAGAACAACTTCCGCCTGGACCAGGTGCAGACCTTTACCCCCACGCCGATGGCGATGGCCACCACCATGTGGCACACCCGCCGCAATCCGCTCAAGCGCCTGTCGCGCAGCTCGGAAAAAGTGGACGTGGTGCGCGACGGCTACCGCCGCAAACTGCACAAGGCCTTCCTGCGCTACCACCACCCGGACAACTGGCAGATCCTCCACGACGCGCTGATTCAGATGGGCCGAAGCGATCTGATCGGCCACAGCAAGCACTGCCTGATTCCGCCGACGCCGCCGGGCGACAAGGCCGCCGCCGTGCGCCACCGCATGGGCGCGCCGCTGTCGCGCAACAAGGCCCCAGGCCAGCGCGCCGCCGCCCCCGCCGGTCACGGACAGCGCGGCAAGCCCGCGCAGGCCAAAGCCATGGCCAAGCCCGGCGCCGGCCAAGCGCCGGCCGGACGCGGCAAACCAGCGAAACCCGGCAGCAAACCGGCCGGCAAGGGCCGCAGTCGTTAAATCCAGCCGCCCACGGGCGGCTTTTTGCCGGCCGGCGGCCGGGCACTTTGCCCCGCCGCCGGCGTCTCAATCCAATACCCCGCCCAGCGAGCCCGCCATGATCCACATCGACTTCGACCACAGCTACGCCCGCGACCTGCCCGACGCCTGCGCGCCGGTCAAGCCCGAGTTCCCGCCCGCGCCGGCCCTGCTGTACTGGAACGCCGAACTGGCGCAAGAGCTGGGCCTGGACAGCGCCCAGGCCGACGCCGCCGAGCTGGCCGCCGCCTTCTCCGGCGCCGCCTTGCCGGCCGGCGCCAAGCCGGTGGCCCAAGCCTATGCCGGCCACCAGTTCGGCGGCCTGTCGCCGTCGCTGGGCGACGGCCGCGCGTTGCTGCTGGGCGAAATCATCGACCGCAACGGCCAACGCCGCGACATCGCCTTCAAGGGCAGCGGCCGCACTCCGTTCTCCCGCCGCGGCGACGGCAAGGCCGCGGTGGGGCCGATGCTGCGCGAACTGATCATCGGCGAAGCCATGCACGCGCTCGCCATCCCCAGCACCCGCGCGCTGGCCGTGACCGCCACCGGCGAAACCGTCTACCGCGAACAAGCGCTGCCCGGCGCGGTGCTGACCCGCGTCGCCGCCAGCCATCTGCGCGTCGGCACCTTCCAGTACTTCGCCCTCCGCGGCGAACGCGACATGCTGCGCCGGCTGGCCGACTACACCCTGGCGCGCCACTACCCCGAACTGGCCGACGCCGAACAACCCTATCTGGCGCTGCTGCAAGCGGTGGCGGAACATCAGGCCGAACTGATCGCCCGCTGGATGCACGCCGGCTTCATCCACGGCGTGATGAACACCGACAATATGGCGCTCAGCGGCGAAACCATAGACTACGGCCCCTGCGCCTTCATGGACGTCCACCACCCGTCCACCGTGTTCAGCTCCATCGACAGCGGCGGCCGCTACGCCTACGGCAACCAGCCGGCCATCGCCCAATGGAACCTGGCCCGGCTGGCGGAAACCCTGCTGCCGCTGCTGGACCCGGACGAGCCCAAGAACGCGGTGCCGGCGGCCACCGCCGTCATCGAAGACTTCGCCGAGCGCTACCAAGCCCACTGGCTGCAACAGGCGCGCCGCAAGCTGGGCCTGAGCCAGGCGCAGGACATCGACCAGGAACTGGCCGAAGACTGGCTGGCGCTGCTGGCGCGCCAGGACGCCGACCACACTCTGGCCTGGCGCCGGCTGGCCGACGCCGCCGAAGGCCAAGACCAGGCACTGACTCAGCTCTTCAACGACCCGGCCGCCGCCGCGCCCTGGCTGGCGCGCTGGCGCCAGCGGCTGGACGCCGAACCGCAAGCCGCCGCCGAACGCGCCGCCGCGCTGCGCCAGGCCAACCCGCTCTACATCCCGCGCAACCACCTGGTGGAAGAAGCGCTGGCCGCCGCCAGCGACCACGGCGACATGGGCCCGACGCTGGCGCTGCTGGACGTGTTGCGCCAGCCCTTCACCGAACGCGCCGGCCTGGAGCGCTACACGCTGCCGGCCGCGCCGGAAGTGGCGCAAGGGTATCGGACCTTCTGCGGCACCTGAGCAACTCCCTAGAACCTATTCCCGATCTTTGCGGCCCGAGGGTATTGCTCAAGGCAAGATATCGAATCCTCTACGCGGATGATGGTTTTCATTGCCGGGGCTGCCCGGCAAGAAGGAGGAGGGTATTTGCTTGGCCAAATATCCTTTTCACTTAAAGGCCACCCTGCAAGCCTGGCCTACGGCTACCCGCCGGGACCCGTCAGCAGGCATGAAGGGAGTTGGGCCACATCGAAAGCATGCCTTCCTTTGCGTTTAGCCTAGTTCATCAACCATGCAGCTGATCACCCACCTCTAAAAAACGTGAGCGGGATGAACCTTCCGACCATCAAAATATGACAAAAAGCTTACCAAAGAGGTACCCTACCTCTAAGTGCACCACACTTTAAAACCAGCCTACTTAAACTTAGCCTCGTAAAAAATGGAGATGGTTTATGGCTCATCAAGTACTTTTAAACCTGAGTGAAAAAATTATCCTTCACAAAGACGTTGAGATCGAAGTTAAGGTTGATAGCACAAGACTTGGCAAGCTATTGATCAGCAAAGGCAACATCGAATGGCTTCCCTCAGGTAACTCGGTTAACAAACATCGTCTCTCGTGGACAAAATTTGCTCAACTAATGGAAACTCAGGGCAAGCCAACCAAGGTGAAATAGCTGCACCTGATGGAGGCGATAAAATATTGCCTCCCATCGCTTTACCCATTCCTATTCATTCTGCTAGATTCCCTCTTGGTGCTGAACACACCTGTCAGGCGAAACCCGCGCTCGTCAGTCGCGGCTTCTCAGCCCTATTCCGAACGCACCGCTAAAGTGACCTCGGAACGCCATGTCAGGAGTTCATCATGGATAAACATCCCCTCCCCGCAGCCCCCCTCTCCAAACTAGAAACCGCGGACGCGCTGGCCAACGGCCTGGAAGCGTTGGATTTACTGCGCCCGCTGCTGGTCAGCATGCGCCAGCAGATCGCGCTGCCGCGCCCGGATCTAGTACAACTTAAAGGCCTGTGTCACGCCGCCGGCTGGATTGCCGATGAGTACCACAGCTATCTGGAGGCGATGTGGCAGGAGGAGACCCGTGACAGAACCCTAAGGTTCTGAATCCGGCCCCTAAACGGAAAAGGCGCAAGGCATTCCGCCTTGCGCCCTTCAGTTGGCCACTCTTGAAGACTACGCAGCGGCCTTCAAGCCAAGCGCTTCTCCATCACGTCGTCGTCCATCACAAAGCCGTTGCCGATGTCGAACACCGCCTGCTCCCGCAAGGTAAAACCACGCTGCTTGTACACCGCGATGGCGCCGGCATTGTGCTTATTCACCGTCAAGACCAGGGTATGGCAGCCGCGCTGCCGCGCCGCCCGTTCCACCGCGTCCAGCATATAAGCGCCCAGGCCGCGGCCGCGCGTCTCCGCCAATAGATACAACTGCTCCAGCTTCATCTCCCCCGGCGTCGCCGTCAGCGCGTAACTGCAATAACCCACCAGCCTGCCGTCCAGCCTCAACAGGCCAAACCAGCGGTCCGGCGCGTCCAGATAGGCGGACAGCTTTTCCGGCACATAACGGCCGGCCAGCATGTATTCGATCTGCTCGCGGCTAATCATGCTGATGAAATGCTGATGCCAGATCTCGCCGGCCAGTTCGGCCAGGGCGGAAAAATCGGCGGCGGTCAACGGGTCCAAACAAACGTTTTGGCTCATGCGCGGCACTCTCCAGGTTGAACAGTCATAAAAGGAAAATGTGGGCGATACCGCTCGCCGACAAGTCCGGAGGCATTCGATTCAGCGCGGCGGCTTCACCCGAGTTGCCAAGACAGTTAGAATACAAACATCATAAAACGACGCTAAAAACCCGCCGTCGCCACCTTCCCGCAGCGAGACCCCATGCACTTCATCTTTGATATCGACGGCACCATTTGCTTCAACGGCAGGACCATCAGCCCGGCCATCCAGGACGCGCTGGACAGCCTGCGCCGGCACGGCCACCAGTTGGGCTTCGCTTCCGCCCGCCCCTACCGCGACATCCTGCCCTTGCTGGATGCCCGCTTCCACGATGTGCTGATCATCGGCGCCAACGGCGCGATGAGCCATCGGCAAGGCCAGTTGCACCGGCTGAACCCCATCCCGGACCCGGTGTTCGCCGACGTCACCCAACTGGCGCAACGCTTCGCCGCGTCCTATCTGGTGGACCTGAGCTGGAACTACCACTACAACGGCGACGCCAGCCACCCCTTCCTCAACAAGGTGGACCCCGGCAAACTGGCCAGCCATGTCGGCGCCGAAGACATCCGCCAGCCGGCCAAGCTGCTGATCACCGCCTGCGCCGACGTCCCCGGCCTGCGCCGGGAACTGGACGCCCACGCCGGCGTGGAGCTGCACCACCATTCCGACGAACAGATCTTCGACATCACCGCCGCCGGCGTCAGCAAGATGGCCGCGCTGCGCCAATGCGGCATCGCCGCCGAGGAGCTGATCTGCTTCGGCAACGACAGCAACGACGTCAGCATGTTCCTGGACGCCGGCCACTCGGTGCAGGTGGGCGCCCATCCGCGGCTGGCGGAACTGGCCAGCGAGCGCTTGCCGCTGGACCAGGACATTGAAGCGCGGCTGGTGGACGCCATCGCGCGGCTGAGCCGCGAGCACGCGCCGGCGTGGCGGGATTGAAAAAACGCGCTCCGCCGAGGATAAAGAAGGTAAGAGCCGCTCACAAAAACCCTGATGCCGCGTTGTACCGACTTGCCTCAGGTGCTCTGCGAAATTTTGTGAGCGGCTCCAAATAGGTTCCCGCAGTCTCCCTGCCCGCCTCAACCCCGTGGAGCGCCCATGGCCGCCACCTTGAAGCTGTCCGAACTGATCAGCTCGCTCAGCTACGCGCTGGACATCACCGAAGGCCAGCCCGAGGGCCACTGCATCCGCAGCTGCTGGATAGGCATGCATATCGGCCAATACATCGATCTGCCGCCGCAGCGGCTATGGGATTTGTACTACGCCATCCTGCTCAAGGACCTGGGCTGCAGCAGCAATGCGGCGCGCATTTGCGAGCTGTACCAAACCGACGATCGCAGCTTCAAACAGGACTTCAAGCAAGTGGGTGCCGGCCTGCCGCAGCTACTGGGCTTTGTGTTCAAGAACACCGGCACCCACAGCGAGGGCTGGGCGCGGCGCGCGGCCTCCGTTCTCAAAGTGCTGCGCCACGGCAGGACGATGGCGGACGAACTGATCAACACCCGCTGCCACCGCGGCGCCGACATCGCCCGCCAGCTGCGTTTCAATGAAAACGTGGCGCGCGGCATTCAATCGCTGGACGAACACTGGGACGGCTCCGGCCGGCCGCTGGGGCTGCGCGGCGACGCCATTCCGCTGAATTCGCGCATCGCGCTGCTGGCCCAGGTGATAGACGTGTTCCACATCACCCACGGCCGCCAGGCGGCTCTGGAGCAGGCGCTGCGCCGCGCCGGCGGCTGGTTCGATCCGGAACTGGTGGCCGCCTTCCGCCGCGTAGGCGCCCGGCCGGACTTCTGGCGGCAGCTGGAGGCCGACGACATCGACCAGGCGGTGCTGAGGCTGGAGCCGGCCCAATACGCGGTGCCGCTGGACGAGGACTATCTGGACGAGATCGCCGAGGGTTTCGGCCAGGTGGTGGATTCCAAAAGCCCGTTCACCGCCGGCCACAGCCAAAGAGTGGGCCATTACGCCGACCAGATCGCCGCGGAACTGGAACTGGGCCAGGAACGGCGACGCTGGCTGAAACGCGGCGCGCTCCTGCACGACGTGGGCAAGCTGGGCGTCAGCAACACCATACTGGACAAGCCCGGCAAGCTGGAGGCGGACGAATGGGAGGCGGTCAAACGCCACGCCGCTTACACCGAAGCCATCCTGGGCCGCATCGAACACTTCGCCGAACTGGCCTGGGTGGCCGGCGCCCACCATGAGCGCCCGGACGGCGGCGGCTACCCGCGCGGCCTGTCCGGCGACGCCATCGCGCTGGAAACCCGCATCATCACCGCCGCGGACATCTTCGACGCCATCAACGCGGAACGCCCCTACCACCCGGCCACCCCCGCGCCGCAAACGCTGGACATCATGCGCCGGCACCTGGGCAGCGCCATCGACCCCGCCTGCTTCGCCGCGCTGGAACAAGTGCTGCGCCAGGAGGGCGCGCTGTCTTGAGCGCATAAAAAACCGCCGGCGCAAGACCGGCGGTTTTAGTTGCGGATGACGGTTGTCACTCCAGCTGTTCGTTCAGCTTGAGCTTGCCCACCAGCCAGGTGTGATCGTAGCTGACGATCTCGAACGGATTGCCGAAGGGATCGACAAAGGACAGCGAGCAGAAAAAGCGATGATCGCGCACGGAGTCCCGGGCGATGGTCTGGCCGTCGCGATTGGTGACGCGCTCGCCGGCCAACTGGTCTATCCACTCCAGAAAATCCTGGCCGCTCACCACAAAGGCGATGTCGCCCTGATGATTGGCCGCCCCGCTCTTGTCTTCGCTCACCGCCAGGCGCACCGCGCCGTTGGCGTTGGCCAACATCACCGCTCCGTGCGGGCCTTCGCGCATGTGCTTGTAGCGCGGGTCCGGGGCCATGGCCAGCACGCGCTGATACCATTTCAGGGCCTTGGGCACGTCAGTCACACGAATGTGGATGTGATCGATCTTGCCTAAAGTCAGCATGACTTCCTCATATTGTTTTTGATGCGATGGCCCTTGGGCGACGCGCCGTCCAGCTGGGCTGGCGACGCCGTTCGCCCCTTGCCGCCGCCGGTATTTCTTTATAACAGCAAGCTGTCTATCCGCGCATTGTACTTGATTGCCATCAGCCTTGCTCGCGCTGCAACAAAGGCTGCAGGTAGCGCCCGGTATGGCTGACCGGATTGGCCGCCACTTGTTCCGGCGTGCCGGTGGCGATGATCTGACCGCCGCCGGCGCCGCCTTCCGGCCCCAAATCTATCAGCCAGTCCGCGGTTTTGACCACGTCCAGATTATGCTCGATCACCACGACGGTGTTGCCGCTTTCGCGCAGGCGGTGCAGCACTTGCAACAGCAGGTCGATGTCATGGAAATGCAGGCCGGTGGTGGGCTCGTCCAGGATGTACAGGGTGCGGCCGGTGTCTCGCTTGGACAATTCCAGTCCCAGCTTGACGCGCTGGGCCTCGCCGCCGGACAGGGTGGTGGCGCTCTGCCCCAGGCGGATATAGCCCAGGCCCACGTCCATCAGCGTTTTCAGCTTGCGCGCCACGGTGGGCACCACGCTGAAGAAGTCCAACGCCTGCTCCACCGTCATTTCCAGCACTTCGTGAATGCTCTTGCCCTTGTATTGCACTTCCAGGGTTTCGCGGTTGTAGCGCTTGCCGTGGCATACGTCGCAAGGCACGTAGACATCCGGCAGGAAGTGCATTTCCACCTTGATCACGCCGTCGCCCTGGCAGGCCTCGCAGCGGCCGCCCTTGACGTTGAAGGAGAAGCGCCCCGGCCCGTAGCCGCGCTCGCGCGACAGCGGCACGCCGGCGAACAGTTCGCGGATGGGGGTGAACAGCCCGGTATAGGTGGCCGGGTTGGAACGCGGGGTGCGGCCGATCGGGCTCTGGTCTACGTTGATCACCTTGTCCAGCTGCTTCAGGCCCTGGATGTCCTGGTAGGCCGCCGGTTCTTCGCTGGCGCCGTTGAGTTCGCGCGCGGTGATCTTGTACAGGGTGTCGTTGATCAATGTGGACTTGCCGGAGCCGGACACGCCGGTAATGCACACCAGCATGCCCAAGGGCAGGTCCAGGGTGACGTCCTTGAGGTTGTTGCCGCTGGCGCCGATCAGGCGCAGCATGCGCTCCGGATCCACCTCGCGGCGCTCGCCGCCCAGCGCGATGCGGCGGCGGCCGGACAAGTAATCGCCGGTGACGGAATGGGCGCAGGCGGCCACTTCCGCCGGGGTGCCGGCCACCAGCACTTCGCCGCCGTGCTCGCCGGCGCCCGGCCCCATGTCCACCAGGTAGTCCGCGGCGCGGATGGCGTCTTCGTCGTGCTCGACCACGATCACGCTATTGCCTAGGTCGCGCAGCCGCATCAAGGTGGCCAGCAGGCGGTCGTTGTCGCGCTGATGCAGGCCGATGGACGGCTCGTCCAGCACATACATCACCCCGGTCAGGCCGGAGCCGATCTGGCTGGCCAGGCGGATGCGCTGCGCCTCGCCGCCGGACAGGGTGTCCGCGGAACGGGACAGGTTCAGGTAGTCCAGGCCCACATTATTGAGGAAGGACACCCGCTCGCTGATTTCCTTGACGATTTTCTCCGCCACCGCCTGTTTCTGGCCGCTGAAAGCCAGTTGGGCGAAGAAGCCGGCGGTGTCCTTCAGCGGCATCTG
Source organism: Chromobacterium sp. HL1 (assembly GCF_057418835.1). Classification (NCBI taxonomy): domain Bacteria; kingdom Pseudomonadati; phylum Pseudomonadota; class Betaproteobacteria; order Neisseriales; family Chromobacteriaceae; genus Chromobacterium; species Chromobacterium sp. HL1. Next base: position 1,514,282 of record NZ_CP162399.1, on the reverse strand, counting down.
GTTGATCTCGTACAGCGTCTTGTCGCCGACGAAGACATGGCGCGCCTCCAGGCGCAGCCGCGAGCCCTGACAGTGCGGGCAGGGCTGGTTGTTCTGGTACTTGGCCAGTTCTTCGCGCACCGCGGAGGAGTCGGTTTCGCGGTAGCGGCGCTCCAGATTGGGGATGATGCCCTCAAACGGATGCGCGCGGCTGAATTTGGTGCCCTTCTCCGACATATAGCTGAACTCGATGCTGTCGCGGCCGGAGCCGTGCAGCACCACGTTGCGCACTTTTTCCGGCAGGTCTTCAAAGGCGAGTTCGGCCACGGAAAAACCGTAATGCTCGCCCAGCGCCATCAGCATCTGGAAATAGAACTGGTTGCGCTTGTCCCAGCCCTTGATCGCGCCGGCGGCCAGGCTCAGTTCCGGATGCGCCACCACGCGGCGCGGATCGAAGAAGGTGATTTCGCCCAGGCCGTCGCACTTGGGGCAGGCGCCCATGGGGTTGTTGAAGGAGAACAGCCGCGGCTCCAGCTCCGGCAGGCTGTAGGAGCACACCGGGCAGGCGAACTTGGCGGAAAACCAGTGTTCCTTGGCGCTGTCCATTTCCACGGCGATGGCGCGGCCCTCGGCGTGGCGCAGCGCGGTTTCAAAGCTTTCCGCCAGCCGCTGTTTCATGTCCTCGCGCACTTTCAGGCGGTCTATCACCACTTCTATGGTGTGCTTCTTGTTCTTGTCCAGCTTGGGCACGGCGTCGAGTTCAAACACTTCGCCGTCCACCCGCACCCGCACGAAGCCCTGGGCGCGCAGGTCTTCGAACAAGTCCAGATTCTCCCCCTTGCGGCCGACGATGACCGGGGCCAGGATCATCACCCGGCTTTCCTCCGGCAAGGCCAGCACATGGTCCACCATCTGGCTGACGGTTTGCGAGGACAGCGGCACGCCGTGCTCCGGGCAGTGCGGCTCGCCGACGCGCGCGTACAGCAGACGCAGGTAGTCGTGGATTTCGGTGACGGTGCCCACGGTGGAACGCGGGTTATGGCTGGTGGCCTTCTGTTCGATGGAGATCGCCGGCGACAGGCCTTCGATCAGGTCCACGTCCGGCTTTTCCATCAATTGCAGGAACTGGCGCGCATAGGCAGACAAGCTTTCCACGTAACGGCGCTGCCCTTCCGCGTACAGGGTGTCGAAGGCCAGCGAGGATTTGCCGGAGCCGGACAGGCCGGTAATCACGATCAATTGGTGGCGGGGCAAATCCAGGTTGATGTTCTTCAGATTGTGCGTGCGTGCGCCGCGAATGCGAATGCTGTCCATATTGGAGCGTAACTCACCGTCGGTCAGGGAACCTGTTAATATACCTGACTTGGCAAGTCTGACTCCACCAGTCTTTAACGCGCGGCGTCATCCGGAACGGCGCCGGACCGTTACTAGAACCATGGGGCGCGGCCCGCAGGCCGCAGCCCGCCAGCAACACAAACGACGCACACAAGAATGAACGCAACAGAACTCCGGGCCAGCCTTGGCCTCGCCGGCATCTACGCCCTGCGCATGCTGGGCATGTTCCTGATCCTGCCGGTATTCGCCCTGTACGCCCAAACCCTGGAAGGCGCGGACAATCACACGCTGATCGGCATCGCACTGGGCAGCTACGGCCTGACCCAGGCCCTGCTGCAACTGCCGCTGGGCATGCTCTCCGACAAGATAGGCCGCAAGAAGGTGATTTACGGCGGCTTGCTGCTGTTTGCGCTGGGCAGCTTCGTCGCCGCCGGCGCGCACGACATCGCCACCCTGACCGTGGGCCGGGTCATCCAGGGCGCCGGCGCCATTTCCGCCGCCATCACCGCGCTGCTGGCGGACCTGACCCGCGAGGAAAACCGCACCAAGGCGATGGCGATGATAGGCATGTCCATCGGCACCACCTTCGCCGCCAGCCTGGTGCTGGGGCCGCTCTTGGCCAAATACATCGGGGTCAACGGCATTTTCGCGCTCACCGGCGTGCTGTCGCTGGCCGCGCTGATCGGCGTCTGGCTGATCATTCCGGACCCGGTCAGTTCGCGCTTCCACTCCGACACCGAGGCCAACGCCAAACGGCTGCCGGCGGTGCTGAAAGACCCCCAGCTGCTGCAGCTCAATTACGGCATCTTCGCCTTGCACGCGGCGCAGATGGCGATGTTCGTCACCATCCCCTTCGCGCTGATCAAGACCGCGCATCTGGACAAGACCCAGCACTGGCAGGTGTATCTGCCGGTGACGGTGATCGGTTTCCTGCTGATGGTGCCGGCCATCATCTACGGCGAGAAAAAGGCCAGGCTCAAGCAGGTCTTCGTCGGCGCCATCGCGCTGATGGCCGCCGCCCAACTGGGCATGGCGATGGCGCTGGACAGCTTCTGGCAGATCGTAGCCTGGCTGGGCCTGTATTTCATCGCCTTCAATATTCTTGAAGCCACGCTGCCGTCCTTGATTTCCAAGATCGCCCCGGCGGATGCCAAGGGAACCGCGATTGGCGTGTATAATACCGCCCAATCCCTTGGCCTGTTCCTGGGCGCTGCCGTCGGCGGCTGGCTGTATACCCGCTACGGTCCGGCCGGCGTGTTCGGCTTCACCAGCCTGCTGATGCTCACCTGGCTGCTGTGGTCGCTGGCCATGCGGCCGCCCAAGCCGGTGCGCTCGGTGATGTATCACATCGGCGAGGACTGGCGTGGCGACGCCGGCGATCTGTCCCGCCAATTGGCCGGCGTGACCGGCGTGCATGAAGCCGTGGTCGTGTTGGAAGACCGCGTGGCCTACCTGAAGGTATCGCAGCGGCAGTGGGACGAGGCGACGGTGCAGCGCCTGATCGGAGCCACGTTCTGAGCTGCGGCGACAGGCCAAATATTTAGATTTTTATTCGGAGACATCTGATGAACAGCATCACCTTTGACGGCCGTCTGGCCGCCGACGCCGAACTGCGCTACACCCCCAGCGGTGAGCCGGTACTGTCGTTCCGCGTAGCCAGCGACATCGGCTTTGGCGAGCGCAAGAGCACCAACTGGTTCAGCTGCCAGGTATGGGGCAAGCGCGGTGAATCGCTGAAGAACTACCTGGCCAAAGGCCAGCAAGTAACCGTTTACGGCCAACTGACCCTGCGCGAATGGCAGGACAAAGAAGGCAATAAACGCCTGTCCCCGGACGTGCGCGTCAATGAACTGAGCCTGCAGGGCGGCCGCAATGAAATGGGCGGTTCCGGCGGCGGCATGAGCGGCGGCGGCATGGACGATGGTTACGGCTACAACGCCCCGGCCCCGCGCCAGGAAGCCCCGCCCGCGCCGCGCCGCCAGGAGCAGCGCCCGGCGCCCAAGCAACTGGACGACATGGACGACGACATTCCGTTCTAAACACCGGATCGTCACTGTCAAACAAGACCGAAATACAGGGCGCCGTCAGTGGATGGCGCCGGATTTCGGTCTTTTTCTTTGCTGTTTCGCCCTAACTCCCGCCCGCCCCGCTTACCCGGACCGGAGGCAAGCCGGACTTGAACGCCGCGCTGGCAAGCGCGTCAGCCTCCTCCTCTGTTCGCCAATCGGCATGCATCTCCCTCCCGCCGCCCCTGTCCGCCGCCAAGCCAGGGCGCAGCTTGCTGCGCCGCATCGTACTATCTCGGAACATTAAGCGCCTGCCGTGTCTAGCTTTGGCTGTACTTGAGCCGATATCGACGCTCTCAAAATGTGCGTTTGCACAAATGAGACAAATCCACTTCGCCGACATATGTCGAGTGAATTTTACTGTGTCAATTTCATGCCGTATTGATATAATTTCCACGTATTATCAAAACGACATATTCGGCCTGTCTTATACGACATGTGCAGGGCACCCATGAAAAACGCCGCAACGCGCACCGTACTCCGTCAGCCACGCCAATCCACGGCGTCGCCAACCGACCCGCCCCTCTCCGGGCCTATCCGCCGCCCGTAAAACCCATTCCGTACTAAAGCCGCAACGATAGCGGCGACGCGTCCTTCTTTTTTGTCGCGCCTTCATTCGCCCTTAACTTTATTTTAAATAAATATCAATAACTGTAAAAACCATATTGGAAACATTATGCTAGACGATAAATCGATCTGCCCGCTGAGCGCCGCCCAGCAGGAAGTCTGCTTGGCCATCGGCCAGGAAGGCCGTAATCTCCATTATCACCTGTGCGATGTGATCGAATTCACCGGCGACTTGCAGGCCCCGCTGCTGGAACAGGCCATCAAGACCGTGTGCAGACAAGTGGAAACCCTGCGCGCCGCCTTCGAGATGGACGCGGTCACCGGCCAATACCAGCAACACCTGCGTCCCGAATTGCACGACGCCTATTTCTCCTTGCGCGACCTATCGGCCGAAGCGGACCCCGAGCAGGCCTACGCCGCCATGCTGAACGGCTTGCTGGCCGACGATATGGACCTGGCCCGACAACCGCTGATCCGGTATCTGATCGTCAAACTGAGCGACCGTCGCCACCGCATGATAGAGCTGGGCTCCCATCTGGTGGTGGACGGTTTCGGCCACGCCATCCTGTTCAAGCACATCACCGATTGCTATGTCCGGCTGGCGCGCGGCGAAGCCATCGAAGCGCTGCCGGCGCAGCCGCTGAGCCAGGTGTTCGAGGCGGAGCAGGCCTATCGCCAGAGCGAGTCCTATCTCAAGGACCAGTCTTACTGGCGCCAATACTGCCTGGACCTGCCCGACGCCACCCAACTGGTCCCCGGCGACGCGCCCCTGCGCAAGCTGAACCGCCTGCGCAAGGCCTTCTCCGGCGCGGCGGTGGACGGGCTGCGGGAAACCGCCGGCCAACACCGCCTGCGTCTGTCCAGCCTGCTGCTGGCGGCCTGCGCCACCTATCTGCACCGCATGACCGGCCAGAGCGAACTGGCGGTGGGCATGCCGGTGGCGGCCCGTCAGCTGAAAGCCCTGCGCGAGATTCCGGCCATGGTGGCCAACATCCTGCCGCTGCGCATCTCCTTCGCGCCGGAGGCCACGGTGCTGTCGGTTGCGGCGGACATCCAGCGCCAGCTGCGCCGCCATCTGCTGCATCAGGGCTACCGCTCGGAGGCCATGATCCGCGACCTGTACGCGGAACGCGGTCACAAGCCGCTGTTCAACACCCTGCTCAATATCGTGGCTTATGACCAGGAAGTGAGCTTCGACGGCTGCGAAGCCACGGTGCAGAATGTCGCCAACGGTCCGGCCGATCATCTCGGCATCGACATTTTCGACCGCAACGCCGACGGGCGGCTGGAGATAGGCTTCAACGCCAACGCCGATCTCTACCCGCTAGAGGCGCTGGAACTGCACTATCAGCGGATGATTCTGCTGCTCGAGCATTTCGTCGCCAACCCGGAAACCCTCGCCGCGGATTACCAACTGCTGCTGCCGGGCGAACGAGAACGCCGCTATCCGCTGCCGGCGCGCGCCGACGCGCAACCGGTCTTCGCCGACGCCTTCGCCGCCTCTGCGCTAAGCCACGCCCATCGGCCGGCGCTGCGCCAGGGAGAGCGCGAACTCAGCTACGCCGAGCTGGACGAGCGCGCCAACCGCCTGGCCAGCCTGCTGCTGACGCGCGGCGTGCGCCACGGGGACGATGTCGCCGTCATCGTGTCGCGCAGCATAGAGTGGGCGGTCGCGGCCGTTGCGCTGTTCAAGCTGGGCGCCGGCTATGTGCCGGTGGACCCCGACCTGCCGGAAGCCCGCATCGAATACATTCTGGCCGACGCCTCGCCGGCCGCGGTCATCATCGCCGGCGGCGACGCCGTCAAGGCCGGGATCGCGCCGGAAAAACAGCTGCTCCTGGACGCCGCGGCGTTGGACGCGCTGCCGCCGGCCGCCCTACCGCTTCCCCGCGTAGACCCCGCCGCGCCCGGCTATTTGATCTACACCTCCGGCTCCACCGGCAAGCCCAAGGGCGTGGAAGTAAGCCACCGCAATCTGGTGCCCATCGCCGACACCGCCATCCGGGCGGCTGGGCTGCAAGCCGGCCAGCGCGTGCTGCAATTCATCGCCGCCGGCTTCGACATGTCGGTGCTGGAAATCATGATGACGCTGCTGGCCGGCGCCACCCTGGTCATCTGCGACAAAGTCGCCAGCGCGCCCGGCAAACCGCTGGCCGCGCTGGTGAAACGGGAAAACATCAAGCTCGTGGTCATGACGCCCAGCCTGCTGGCCTACCACCAGACCGAGGACTTCCCGCAAGACACCGTCCTGATGCTGGGCGGCGAGCCTTGCACGCCGGCGCTGCTGGCGCGCTTCTCCCACTGCCGCCTGCTCAATGTCTACGGACCGACCGAAACCTCCTTCGCCACCTCGATCAACGCCGACTACGGCGACGGCGACCTGTCCATCGGGCCCGCCACCGCCAATACCCGGCTCTATGTGGTGGACCCGCGGCAGCGGCTGCTGCCGCCCGGCGCCTGGGGCGATTTGTTCATCGGCGGCCCCGGCGTGGCCCGCGGTTACCGCAACAGCCCGGAGCTGACGGCCAAAGGCTTCGTCCCCGATCTGCTGGACCCCGCCGACACCATGTACCGGGCCGGCGACCGCGTGTTCTTCGACCACGCCGGCCGCATCCACTATCAGGGCCGCCAGGACAATCAAATCAAGCTGCGCGGGCTGCGCATCGAGCTGGACGAAATCAAGAACGCCCTGCTGGGCTGCGGCGGCGTAGAGGACGCCGTCGCCTTGCTGCGGGACCTGCCCCACGGCCCGGCCATCGTCGGCTATGTGGCCAACCAACAGCTGGACCTGGACAGCGAAGGCCTGAAACAGGCGCTGAGCCGGCAATTGCCGCATCATATGATCCCCAGCGTCATCATGGTGGTGCCCGTCTTCCCGCTGACGCCCAACGGCAAGCTGGCCACCGGCGAGCTGCCGACGCCGACGCTGCTGGACGACGGCGAACAGGCTCCGCCGCGCACGCCTGAAGAGGAAATCATGTGCCGCTTGTTCGCAACGGCGCTGGAATGCGGCGAGTTCTACGCCAATCAGAACTTCTTCGCGCTGGGCGGCCATTCGCTGCTGGGGCTGCAACTGATCAACCGCGTCAGGGAAACCTTCGGCGTCTCGCTGGGCATCGCCGACTTCCTGGCCGCCCCCACGCCGCGCCAGCTGGCCCTGCGCCTGCAACGGCCCGCCGCTTTCAGCGATCCTTTCGACGCCATGTTGCCGCTGCGCGTCCAGGGCGGCCGCCCGCCGCTGTTCTGCATTCACCCGGGCGGCGGCATCGCCTGGCCCTATGCCGGCCTGCTGCCCTTCCTGCCCGAGGACCAGCCGCTGTACGCCATCCAGTCGCCGATACTGCGCGACCCGGAACGCGTCGTCGAATCGCTGGACGAACTGGCGGAGGAGTACCGGCAACGCATCCAGGCGGTGCAGCCGCAGGGGCCGTATCAGCTGGCGGGCTGGTCGGTGGGCGGCAATCTGGCGCTGCGCCTGGCCGCCATGCTGCAGGCCGACGGCCACGAGGTCAGCTTCCTGTGCATGTTCGACAGCTATCCGCTGCAGGGCGGGCCGGCCTCGCTGAAACTGGACGACGCCACCATCATCACCCGCATGACCCGGGCCATCGTCGGCGCGCCGCGTGCCGGCATCAAGGGGCTGAAGAGCGCAATGGAAGAAGCGCTGGGCGGCAGCCAGGTCGGCGAGGAGTTTCTGACCCGGCTGGTGAACGACTCCAAGCTGATGCTGGAACTGCTCGCCCGCTGCCGCTACCAGCGTTACGACGGCGATCTGATCTTCATCCGCGCCACCACCGACATCCTGCGCCCCGAAGACCAGCAGCCGTCGCTCTGGCAGCCCTACGTCTCCGGCAAGCTGATTGAGTACGAGGTGAACGCGCCGCATGAATGCCTGCTGCAACGCCAGTACCTGGAACAATTCGGCGCGCAATTCGCCGCCGAGCTGCAGCGACGGACGCCGCTCAGCCCCAGCCCGCAGCGGCAGGCGCAGCCGGCCTAAGCCCCATCGCTCCACCCCGCCCGCGGCACGCCGCGGGCTTTTTCATTCCGGTGCAATCCCAAGCCGCTGTTCCAAAACCTCGCAAGCCAGCGCGAGACAAGGCCCTGCCGCTGAAAAAGCGGCAGGGCCGTACGGTGAAAAGCATTCCCGCCGCCTCGTCTCCGACAAGGCGCTACAGGCTTTGGAGCGCGTCTAGCCGCCGGCGCGCTTCACCGTCCAGCCGCGCTGCTTGAGCAAGCCCAGCACCTGCTCGCAATGATCGCCCTGGATCTCGATGACGCCGTCCTTGACCGTGCCGCCGCTGCCGCAGGCGTTTTTCAGCTGTTTGCCCAACTGCGCCAGTTCCAGCGCGTTCAACGGCGCGCCCTGAATCACGGTGACCGCCTTGCCGTTGCGGCCCTTGGTTTCCCTGCGCACCCGCACCACGCCGTCGCCGGCCGGCGCCTCCTGCTTGCCGCATTGGCATTGGGCGACGGCAAAGCCGCACTGCGGACACATGCGGCCGTGTTCGGTGGAATACACCAAGCCGCCGGAAACATTGCGCGATTTCATGAGTTCAAACCCCGAGCCATTGATGAAACGGCCTGCATCGTCGCGGTTTTGCCCGGCTTTGGCAAGCCCGCCCCGCCAGCCCTCTCATCACGGCGCTGGCAAATACGCAAGTCCTTTGGCATATTTAAAATCCACCCTTGCCCCAGCCTGACCATGGACAAGCTTTATCGCGACCCGGCGCCGGAACGCACCGAACTGGATGCCCAGCCCGGCGTCACCGTGCTGGAATTCGGCGCGCCCTGGTGCGGCCACTGCCAGGCGGCTCAGCCTCTGATTCGACATGCCTTGGCGGCCTATCCCGACGTCCGTCATTTGCAAATCGAAGACGGGCCGGGCCGCCGCCTGGGACGCAGCTACCGCGTCAAGCTGTGGCCTACGCTGATTTTCCTGCGCCACGGCCAGGAAACCGCTCGCCTGACCCGGCCGGCAACGGTGGAAGCCGTCAACAATGCGCTGCGGCAATGCCTGCAAGCCTGAAACACGGCCGCCCCTCCCCACCCACCAGGAGTCTCCCTGATGAAAACCCTGCTGCCCTACATCAACTTCCACGGCCAGTGCGAACAGGCGCTGGCCTTCTACCGCCAATGCTTCAACGGCGAAATCGTGGCGCTCATGCGCTTCGGCGACGCGGACTTCCCCAGCCCGGACGAGGCCAAGAACAAGATTCTGCACGCCGAGTTCAAAGCCGAAGGCGTTCATTTCATGGCCTCCGACGGCATGCCGGGCCGCACGCCCGCCATCGGTGAAAACATCACGCTGAATTTCATGCTGGACAGCGAGACGGAGCAGACCGCGATCTTTGAAGCCCTGGCTCAGGGCGGCCAGATCAACGAGCCGCTGCACGACGCCTTCTGGGGCGCCCGCTTCGGCATGCTGGTGGACCGCTTCGGCATACGCTGGATGAGCAACTGTCAGAAACAAGGCTAGAGCTGGCCTCGGCGTCGCTGGCGGCGCCGTTTTCTCGCCGACTTATCTATACAAACATAGCTATGTTAAAATAGAAAAATGCCTAACTCATCGATCCCGGCGGAGGCCGTGTCCCGGCTGCGCCTGCAACTGATGGCCTTGACGCGCCGCTTGCGCCAGGAGGCCCAGGACGACGAATTGCCGTTTGCCCAGCTTTCGCTGCTGGCCAGCATCGAACGCGCGGACGGCGCCGCAACGCCGTCTGCGCTGGCCCGCGCGGAAAAGCTGCGCAGTTCCAACCTGGCCAGCCTGCTGCGCGAACTCGACGCCGGCGGCCTGATTCTGCGCGCCGGCGACCCCAATGACGGCCGCAAAGTCCGGATTCGCCTGAGCGGCGCCGGCCGCCAGGTCCTTGACGCTCACCGCCTGCGCAAAGACGACTGGCTGCGCGCCGCTCTGGCCGGACTGCCGCCGCAGCGCCTGGAACTGCTGCTCGCCGCCGGCGAGCTGCTGGCGGAACTGGCCGCGGCTGAAACGCCGGCCGTTCGCCGGTCTTGATCAATACGCCATAAGGAACTCAGCGATGAACACCGCTTTTATCGGACTGGACTATATCCGTGACATCATGATGGACGGCGGCAAGGTCGCCCGCTGCGCCGAGCACGCGCGTCAACGCGGCGTCATCGCCGCCGCCAACCAGGCCATCGCCGAGGCGCGCCGCCGCCGCTGGCTGGTGGCGCAGGTGAAAGTGGGCTTCGCGCCCTCCTATGTGGAACAACCCAAGGCCTCGCCGCTGTTCGGCCGCGCTCACGAATTCGGCGCGCTGGATCTGTCCGGCCCCGGCACCGCCTTCCACCCGGAGCTGGACGTAAGGCCGGAAGACGCCATCGTGATCAAGCCGCGCGTCAGCGCCTTCTACGCCACCTCGCTGGAAGCGGTGCTGCGCGCCCATCGCATCGAACGCCTGATCCTGTCCGGCGTCAGCAGCACTTGGGCGGTGCAGGCCGCCGCACGCGACGCTCACGACCGCGATTACCAGGTGCTGGTGCTGGAGGACGGCTGCGCCGCCGCCAGCGAGGAAGAGCATCAGATCTCGATGCGCCAGCTGGCGACGATAGCCCGCATCATCAGCCTGGACGAGCTGGCCGCGCTGTAAGAACCTGTTTACGACCTGCTGCGCTTCGTGAGATGCGGCACGATGAGTACGCCTTGTCTCGCCTTAGCTCGCTAGATCGTAAACACGTTCTAAACTATGCGGCTCGATGGCTCAATACAGATAAATACCCTGCTGCGAAGGCGCCGGAGCCGCCACTTCCTCGCCCTGCATCTCGCGCAAGGAGGCTTCGATGCCGTGGCAGAGCGCGGACAGCGGCAGATCGTTGCCCTCCTTGCCAAACGGTTCCTCCAGCTCCTCGCCTATCACTTCCAGCGCCAGATAGGTGTAGGCGATGAAGACCGCGATCGCCGGCGTCAGCCAGCCTATGCTGGTGACCAGGCCGGCCGGCAGCAGCAGGCTATACACCGTGACGGTGCGGTTGAGCAGCACCCGGTAAGTGAAGGGAATGGGCGTGGAGGCGATGCGCTCGCAGCCGCCCAGCACTTCCGACAGCGAGTTCAGATTACGGTCCAGCGCATGCCATTGCATATCGCCCAACACGCCGTCGCCGCGCATGCGCGCGGCCAATTGCCCTAGCCAGGACAGGATCAGCGCCGGCTTGAAGCGCGCCGCCAACGCCTTGTCCAGAATCTCCTCCGGCAGCAAACGGCGCAGATGGGCGTCGGCGTCGTCGCCGCGCAACTGCGCCTTGAGCGCGTAGGCGAAGGCGCAACAGCCGTCTATCAGACGCCGCGCGTCCGCATTGTCCGGCGCCAGCGACAGAACCTGCCGCGCCAGCGAGCGGTTGACGATCAGCAAGCTGCCCCACAGCTTGCGCGCCTCCCAAAAGCGCTCGTAGCTGACCGAGTTGCGGAAACCCAGGAAGATGGCCAGCGACACCCCCATCAAGGTAAAGGCGGGAATGCTGAGCGCGGAGTCCGCGTGTTCGCTCAGCCACCAGCCGCGCACGGCGGCGGCGGCGATGGAAATGAAGAAGACCAGCAGCAGGCGCGGCATGATGCGCGGCAGCACCGAACCGTGCCAGACAAACAACAGGCGCAGCCAGGAAGAAGTGGATCTAACAATCATGGCGGGAATATGACGAAGTAAGAACGTGTTTACGATCTCGCGAGCTAAGGCGAGACAAGGCGAAAACCGCTGAGAAAGCGGAATGTACACACGGTACATGAGCATTTCGAAGGGGTTTTCAACGCCGTATCGCCAACGCGCAGCTGATCGTAAACAGGTTCTAAAATGGTTGACCGGCCTCCATGATAGGGCAGCTTGGCCCCGGCCCGCCATGTTTGCGCCCGATTCACACAAGATGCGGCGCCAGCGCCTCCGCCAGCCAATCCATGAAAACCTGCGCCCGGCGCGGCAGGTTGCGGCGGTGGGCGTACAACAGCGTGACCGGCATCGGCGCGGCGCGGTAGTCCGGCAGCACTTCCACCAGTTCGCCGCTGTCCAGCAAATGGCGCACGCCTGACTCCGGCGCCTGAATCAGGCCCAGCCCGGCCAGACAGGCGGCCTGGTAGGCGTCGGCGTTGTTGACGATGACGCTGCCGGCCATGGCCAGCCAATGGCTGCCGTTGCCGTCCCGCCACTCCCAGCCGGCCGGGCGCGCGCCCAGGGTGGAAACGTAGTGAACCAGCTGGTGCCGCGCCAGGTCCTCCAGGCCGGCCGGCGCGCCGTGACGCGCCAGATAGCCGGGGCTGGCGCAATTGAGCTGCCGAAAACGTCCCAGCGGCCGCGCCACCAGGCTGGAGTCGCCAAGCTCCCCCACGCGCAGCACGCAATCGAAACCTTCTCGCACGATGTCCACCTTGCGGTCGGTGCTGCTCAGCTCCAGCTCCAAACGCGGGTGGCGCTGCAGGAATTCGTCCAGCCTCGGCAATACCTGGTAGCGCGCCACGCCGCTGGGCATGTCCACCCTCAGCCGCCCGCCCAGCGCCTCCTCGCCGCGCTGGAACATGCTTTGCAACTCGTCCATGTCCGCCAGCACGTCCTTGCAACGCTCGTAAAAAGCCTGCCCGTCCTGAGTCATCTGCACTTTGCGCGTGGTCCGGTGCAACAGGCGCGCGCCCAGCCAGGATTCGGTCTGCTTGACCGCCACCGAGATGCTGGCCTTGGGCAGGCCCAAGCTGTCCGCCGCCTGCGTGAAGCTGGACAACTCGGCCACCCGGACAAAAATCTGCATCGCTTCCAGCTTGTTCATGCCGCCGCCAATTGTTATCAATATACGAACACTATAATTTAAATAATCATATTTGTTTATCAAAAACTATACAATAAACTGAGCTCATCGGGTCCAAGCCTGCACCCGCCCCCTACAGGAGATTCCCATGAGCAAGAAAATCGCAGTCATCACCGGCGGCAGCCGCGGCCTGGGCAAAAGCGCGGCCCTGCACCTGGCGCGCCAGGGCGTGGACGTCGTCATCACCTACCAAAGCCGCGCCGCCGACGCCGAGGCGGTGGTCGCCGAGATTCAAGCACTGGGCGGCCAGGCCGCCGCGCTGGCGCTGGACGTCGGCCAGAGCGCCGGCTTCGCCGCCTTCGCCGAGCGGCTGCGCCAGACGCTGGCCGAGCAATGGCGACGCGCCGACTTCGATTTTCTGGTCAACAACGCCGGCATCGGCATCCACGCCGCCTTCGCCGACACCAGCGAGGCGCAGTTCGACCAACTGATGAACATCCAGCTCAAAGGCCCGTTCTTCCTGACCCAGACACTGCTGCCGCTGATCGCCGACGGCGGCCGCATTCTCAACGTCTCCACCGGTCTGACCCGCTTCGCCCTGCCCGGCTACGCCGCCTACGCGGCGATGAAGGGCGGCGTGGAGGTGCTGACCCGCTACCTGGCCAAGGAGCTGGGGCCGCGCGGCATCGCGGTCAACGTCATCGCCCCCGGCGCGATTGAAACCGACTTCGGCGGCGGCCTGGTGCGCGACAACGAACAGGTCAACGCCCATATCGCCGCGCAAACCGCGCTGGGCCGCGTCGGCCGCCCCGACGACATCGGCGGCGCCATCGCCACCCTGCTCAGCGACGGCGCCGCCTGGGTCAACGGTCAGCGCGTGGAAGCCTCCGGCGGCATGTTCCTCTGAGCGTTGGAAGCCGCCCTCCCCAGCCGTCTAAGTGTAAGTACTTAGCACCGGATTTCCCCCGTGAAAGCCTTGCCTGGCAAGGCTTGCGCGGGGGCGGCCGCACGCCCGCGGCCCAGGCAACGCATTTGGCATACATATGACTTGCCCCCTCCGGCGACAGGAACTAATTTTTGAGTATCCCCAGCCCCGGAGAGTACCCGCCACATGCGCGCAGGCCTGAACCGCATTCTGTCCTTCGTCAGCGGACTGGGCTTGCGCGCTCAGTTGCTGCTGTTCGCGCTGGCCTGCCTGCTGCCCGCCGCGGCGCTGATCGGCATCGGCGCCTTCGAATCGGCCCGCGACATGCGCGACGCCGCTCAGGATCAGACCCGCGTGCTGGCCGACCAGGTGGACCAGGCGCTGGCGAGCAAGATCACGGAACTGGAACGCGTGCTGGCGCAGTTGAGCAGGCGGACGCCGATACGTCGCTTCGACTTCGATGAATGCGCCGTCGCGTTCCGCGACATCGCGCTGAGCTTTCCCTCCGCCACCCAGCTGACGCTCAGCAGCGCCACCGGCCTGCAAGTCTGCAGCCACGCGTCCAATCCCGCGGTCAGAACGCCGCCGACCAAGGCCGACTGGTTCCAGCGCGCGCTGGCGGCGCCCGGACTGATGCTCAGCGAGCCCTTGCTGGAGCCCGCCACCCAGCGCTGGGTGATAATGCCCAGCTATCCGGTGCGCGACGAGCAAGGCCGGCCCATTGGTCTGCTGACCGTGCAAATGGACTTGCTGACGCTGCAGGCCCAGGTCTTGCCCTCGACGCTGGACCGCAAGCTGACCATCGCGGTGCTGAGCTCGCAAGCGGCTTTTCTGTTGCGTTACCCCGATCCCGCGCTGTGGCACGGCAAAACCTCGATCAACGTCGCCCGCACCATCGCTCGCATCCGCGGCAACGCCTCCGGTTTCGAACTGGGCGTCGGCCGCGACGGGGTGTCGCGGCTTTACTCCTACCGCAAATTCTCCCAGGCCAACTGGCTGATCATCGCCGCGCTGCCGGAACAAGAGGTGCTCGCGCCCTACTACAGCCGCCTGCGCTGGAGCGCGGCCAGCGGCATCGTCACCTTGCTGCTCTGCGGCTTGCTGGCGCAAAGCTTCAGCCGCGCGCTGACGCGGCCGGCGCGCCGATTGGCCGAAACCGCGCAAGCGGTGGCCGACGGCGACGCGCAGGCGCGCGCCCCGGAACTGGGACCGCAAGAATTGCGCGCGGTGTCGCGCCAGTTCAACTTGATGCTGGACCAGTTGCAAACGCATGTCACGGCGATCCGCCTCAGCGAGATGCAACGCGCCGGCATCATCAACACCGCGATGGACGCCATCGTCACCATCGACGCCGATCTGAACATCATCCTGTTCAACCCCGCGGCGGAACAGGCTTTCGGCTATCGCGCCGAGCAGGTGCTGGGCCGGCAGATAGACATGCTGGTGCCGGAAGCGCTCCGGCCCGGCCACGCTCAGCGGATCCACGGCTTCGGCCAGAACGGCCCGGTCAGCCGCAGCCTGGCGCCGGCCGGCGGCGTGCGCGGGCTGCGCGCCGACGGCAGCGAGTTCTACGCAGAAGCCTCGGTGTCCCAGCTGGAGGTGGAAGGCCAGAAGTATTACACCGCCATCATGCGCGACATCACCCTGCGGCTGAAAACCGAACAGGAGCTCAAACGCCACAGCCAGCAGCTGGAGTCGCTGCGCGACATGGGCCTGACCCTGCTGTCCGCCGCCAGCCCGCAGCAAACCGCGCAGGAGGCCTTGCGCATGCTGGCGCAACTGGTGCCGTTCTGGGGCGCGTCGGCCACGGTGTTCGACTGGAGGCACGAGGAAACCATCTTCCTGGCGCTGGAGTGCGACGCCAAGGACGAGATCCCGATCGACAGCCGCTTCCCCTTCTCCAGCTATGGCTTGAGCGATCTGGAGCAACTCAAGCGCGGACAGCCCAGCTTCGTGCACGACATCACCACGCTGGCGCAGCCGCCGGCGCTGGTCAAATGGCTGCGCAGCCACGGCGTGCGCGCTTATCTGCGGCTGCCGCTGATGGCGGAAGGACAGTTGCTGGGCTCCTTGAACCTGGCCTTCCAGGAGGTTGCCCAGCATGGCTTCGAGCATCTGGAGATCGCCCGGGCCTTCGCCCAGCAACTGGCCATCACCTTGCAGCACTCCATGCTGCGGCTGCGCATAGAACGGCTCAACCGCGTTTACGCCATCCTCAGCGGCATCAATATGTTGATCGTGCGCTGCCACGACCGCCAGGAACTGTTTCGCGAAGCCTGCCGCATCGCCACCCAGAGCGGCGCGTTCAAACTGGTCTGGATCAGCATGCTGGACCGGAGCGACGGCGAACACCGCATCGCCGCGCTGCAAGGACAGACCGAGCCGCCTCCCAACGCCGACGCGCTGCTGCAACTGTCCGCCGCCGCCATCGCCAGCGGCGGCAACATCGTCTGCAATCAGCTTGGCTCGCCGCTGCCCTACGCGGCGCGCGAGCAATTGCTGGCGCAAGGCATCCGCTCGCTGGCCTGCCTGCCGCTGCCGCTGCCCGGACAACGCGCCGCCTCGCTGACGCTGTGCTCCAACGAAGCCAACGCCTTCGACCACGAGGAAATGCAGCTGCTGGCCGAACTGGCCGGCGACATCGCTTTCGCGCTGGATCACATCGAAAAAGAGGAAAGGCTGCACTTCCTGTCCTACTACGATGAGCTGACCGGCCTCGCTAACCGCAGCCTGTTCCACGAGCGCCTGGCGCAGCAAATCAGCTCCAGCCACCATGAACAGCGCCGCCTGGCGGTGATCTTCCTCGACATCGAGCACTTCAAATCCATCAACGACGTCTACGGCCGCTGGGCCGGCGACCAGGTGCTGCGCCTGCTGGCGGCGCGGCTGGAGTCGTTTACCGAAGAGGCCCGGCTGCTGGCCTGCGTCAAGATAGACCGCTTCGCGCTGATCATCCCCGAGGTCAAGAGCGAGGAGGACATCGCGCGTCAGGTGATGCAGTTGCAGGAACACTGCGTCGCCCAACCCATCGCCATCCTGGACAAGCAATTGCGCGTGTCGGCCAAATTCGGCATCGCCATCTTCCCGGAAGACGGCGCCGACGCGGAAAGCCTGCTGGAGAACGCGGAAGCCGCGCTCAAGCTGGCGCAAAGCACCAATGAGCGCTATTTGTTCTACCGTCAGGAGATGAGCGAACGCGCCGCGGTGACGCTGGAGCTGGAAAACCGGCTGCGTCTGGCGCTGGAGCGCCAGGAGTTCGTGCTGCACTACCAGCCCAAAGTGGACGCGGTGTCGCGGCAGATCGTCGGCGTGGAGGCGCTGCTGCGCTGGCAGAGCCCGGAGCGCGGCCTGGTGTCGCCGGCGCAATTCATCCCCTTGCTGGAGGAAACCGGCCTGATCCTGGAGGTGGGCGTCTGGGCCTTGCGTCAGGCCGCGCGCGACCATCTGCGCTGGCTGGAGGCCGGCTATCCGGCGCCGCGCATCGCGGTCAACGTCTCCCCGCTGCAACTGCGCCAGGCCGATTTCTCCGAACAGTTGCAACAGGCCTTGAGCGAAGGCGCCGCCGTGCCGGGCATAGACATCGAAATCACCGAAACCGTGGTGCTGGACAATCTGAACACCTGCGGCGAAACGCTGCGCCGCATCCGCGACATGCAAGTGGGCATTTCCATCGACGATTTCGGTACCGGTTATTCCTCGCTGTCCTATCTGGCCAAGCTGCCCACCCAGGAGCTGAAAATCGACCAGTCCTTCGTCCGCGCGATGCTGAACGATCAGGACGCGATGACGCTGACCGGCGCCATCATCGCGCTGGCCCATTCGCTGCAGCTCCGGGTGGTGGCGGAAGGCGTGGAAACCGACGAACAAGCCACCGCGTTGACGTATATGTTCTGCGACACCCTGCAAGGGTATCTGTTCAGCAAACCGCTGCCGGCGGCGGAGCTGGAACGCCGCTTCTGGCGCGAGCGGCCCGATCCCTGCGCCCCGCTGCTCAACACCGTGCAGCCCCCCGCCACCGCGCCGGCGGGCTGATTCCGCCCGGCCGGACGGCGCCCGATCCACGCCGCGAGCATGCAAAAAGGGAGGCCTGAGCCTCCCTTCGTCCCCGTTCGGGCCGCGCTGAGCGCGGCCTCTTTCAGCTTACTTGGCTGCGGAAGCCGCGGCTTTCTTGTGGGTCTTTTTGGCGGCGTGCTTCTTGTGCTGCGCCGGTTTCTTGGCGGCCTTGGCCGGAGCGGAAGCTTCCGCCTTGGCCGCTTGCGCTTTCTGAGCCGGAGCGGAGGCCGCTTGTTTGTGGGCTTTCTTGGCGACGTGCTTCTTGTGCTGCGCCGGCTTCTTGGCGGCCTTGGCCGGGGCGGAGGCTTCCGCCTTGGCCGCCTGGGCTTTCTGCGCCGGAGCGGAAGCGTGCTTCTTCACCGCCTTGTGCTGCGCTTTCTTGGCGGCGGGAGCGGCTTTGGCGGCCGGGGCGGAAGCCGGCTTGGCGGCTTCGGCGGCGAAACCGGCGGCGGAGCTCAGGGCGAAAGCGGCGGACAGTACGATCAGGCTCAGTTTTTTCATGATGACATTCTCCAGTCGGGTCAGGGGGGCGTCCGTCTGCTCAGTGCGGCCGCGACGCCAGGCTTTGGTGTTTCCTTGCTGCTCATCCTAGGCGTCCCGGCCCGCCCCCGTCTGTTAGTCAGTTGTAAAGGCATGTAACGCCAAGTAGCCTCCCTACTGAGTCTGCACCTCAAGCTCGCTGATCCGATACTCGCCATCCAGCCAGGCCACCACTTCGTGCGCGCAAGGGTGCTCCACCGCCGCGTAACGCGCGCGCAGTTCCGCCGCGCGCTCGCCCAGTTGATCCAGCCCCACGTCCTGCAGCAGCAGCAGATCCCGCCACAGCATGTCGGCCAGTTCCTCGCCGGCCACCACCTGGGCCGCCCGGCGCATCGAGGCGCCGTATTGATAGCGCGGCCCCAAGCGGTAGCTGTCCGCCAGCGTCAGCGCGGGAATCAGGCTGAGCGCGGCTTGCTGCGCCGGATTGATCCCATGCGCCGCCAGCAGCTCGGCGTTGGCCGCGGACCGCCCGGTGAAGCCGCGCAGGTGCAGGTATTGCGACATCCGCGCGCCGTCGTTCACCGGGTAGTTGTCCCACAACACCGGCTTGCGGCCCAGCCATTTGCCCACTTGCAGCAGGTGTCCAGGCGAGATTTCGCGCGAGCACACCTCCTCGCCGGTCCAGAAAATATCGATGTCCGGCGCCAGCCACTGGCCCAGTTGCTGCAGATAGCCGGCCGGGCGCTGGCCGAACACCCGGTCCAGCACCGGATCGCTGGAATAATAGCTGGGGCAGACCAACAAACGCTCCACCGCGCAGCGCTGCCGCACCCAGGCGACGATCTCCGCCTGGCGCTCCGCCAGATCGGGCAGATCGCCGCGCATATCGTCGAACAGGATGGCCAGTTGGCTGACGCCGATGCGCTGCAGTTGCTCCAGCTTGCGCGCCAGCGCCTGGCGGGCCTCGTCGTTGAAATCCAGATACGCTTCGTACGGGCTCAGCCCCATGCCGAAACCAACCTCCTGCCGCCGGCAATGAGCGGCGAACGCCGCCAGCCTAGCCTCCTGCTCAGCCGGGTAGTCCAGCTGCCACTGGCGGCGCAGATACGCGTCCGCTTTGGGCGCGTACAGATAGAAACGGTAGCCGTGCGCCGCCAGCGTGGTGACCAGCAGCTCCCGCTGCGCCCAATTCCACGGCTTGCCGTAGAAGCCTTCGATAGTGCCTAAAGGGATATTCATGTAGAGAAACCTTCCGCGTCCTCGGCGCATC
Organism: Chromobacterium sp. HL1; assembly: GCF_057418835.1. Taxonomy (NCBI): domain Bacteria; kingdom Pseudomonadati; phylum Pseudomonadota; class Betaproteobacteria; order Neisseriales; family Chromobacteriaceae; genus Chromobacterium; species Chromobacterium sp. HL1. Next base: position 1,494,859 of record NZ_CP162399.1, on the reverse strand, counting down.
GGCGCCAGCCTGCCTCGCGTCCAACGCCAGGCCGGATCTTCGCGCCCGGCCGGCGACCGGAATGGCCGCCGGCCATCGGAAAAAATGACTTCATCCTATTGATTGACTCAATAAGCTGCGCCAAGTTGCATGAAAAGGCCAGAATCTGGCGCGCTTATGCCATTGCCGGCAAGGCGTCCAGGGCCGCGCACAAGGCCGTCAGCTCCAGGCCCAGCGCCTGCATGCCGGGCATAGCCTCCTCAAGCCGCCCTTGCCGCAAGACGGCTTCCAGCGCGGCGGCCTCGGTCTGGATGCGGACCAGCCCCAAGGAGCCGGCGGCGCCTTTCAGCGAATGAGCGATACGGCATGCCTCCTCGCCCTCCTCGGCCCGCGCCAGGCCCTGCAGCCTGGCCAAGTCGTCGCGGTGCATGCCCGCGAATTTGCGCAGCAAGCGCTCAAAACGCTCCAGGTCGTCCCCGACGATGCGCAGGCCCGCCTCCAGGTCCACGCCGGGCAGCCTCATCAACTGTTCCCGGCGCCCGCTTTCCGGCGTCGGATCGACGCGGATCCTCTCGGGCGGAATCATCGACGGCAGCCATTTCAGCAGCAAGCCGAACAGCTGTTCCGGGTCCACCGGCTTGGCCACGAAGTCGTTCATGCCGACCTCCAGGCAACGCTGGCGATCCTCGTCGAAGGCGTTGGCGGTCATGCCCAGAATCGGGACCCGCTCCCAGCTCGGCATGGCCCGGATCCGGCGCGTCGCCTCCAAGCCGTCCAGCTCCGGCATCTGCACGTCCATCAGCACCAGATCGTATTCGCTCGCGGCGGCGCACTCCACGGCCTCGCGGCCGTTCCTCGCCAGCTCGGCTCTCAGGCCGACGCTGCCCAATAGCCAGAGCGCCACTTCCTGGTTGATCACGTCGTCCTCCACCACCAGCACCCGCGCGTCCGCGCGCAAGCGCAGTTCGGCCTCCACCTCGTCCGGCTCCACGCCGGCGGGCTCGGCCGCCACGCTCCGCCCCAGGGTCAGCCAGGCGGTCAGCCAAAACACGCTGCCCTGTCCTTCCCGGCTTTCCACCCCCACTTCGCCGCCCATCAAGGCCGCCAGCCGCTGGGTGATCGCCAACCCCAGGCCGGTGCCGCCGTATTTGCGGGTGGTGGAATCGTCCGCCTGCTGAAACGCCTGGAACAGGCCGGCCAGCTTGTCGGCGGGAATGCCTATGCCGGTGTCGCGCACCTCGAAGCGCAGCAGCAGGCGCTCGCCCTCGCTCCTCAGCAGCCGGGCGCGCAGGGCTATCGTGCCCCGCTCGGTGAATTTGACCGCGTTGCCGGCGTAGTTGAGCAAGGCCTGGCGCAGGCGGGTGGGATCGCCGCGCAGACACGGCGGCACGCCGGCGTAATCGATCTCCACGCGCAAGCCCTTGGCCTGCGCCGCTTCGTCGATCAGCGACCGCGCATGGTCGAACAGCGCCCCGACGGAGAAGTCGGTCCGCTCCAGCGACAACTTGCCGGCTTCGATCTTGGACAGATCCAGAATGTCGTTAATGATGGAGAGCAGATGCCCGCTGGCCACCAGCACCTTTTCCAGCTTGGCCTGCTGCTCCGGCCGCGGCTGGGTGCGCATCAGCAAGTGGGTGAAACCGATGATGGCGTTCAAGGGCGTACGGATTTCATGGCTCATATTGGCGACGAAGGCGCTCTTGGCCAGATTGGCCGCTTCCGCGTCCTCCTTGGCGCGCACCAGAGCCTGCTCGGTTTCCTTGCGCCGGGTGATGTCGGTGACGAAACCGATGATGGTGTCCGAGGCGCCCGGCGTGTCCGGCAAATAGTACAAAATCATCTCCACCGCCACCAGCCGCCCGTCCCGCGTTCTTTGCCAGGTTTCGAACTGCGCCCGGCTCTGTTGCCGCAGGCGCTCCACGGTGCGCGCGTAAAGGTCGGGCGTGGTGTCGGGCACGATGTCGGACACGTTCAGGCGCAGCATGTCTTCGATGTCGTAGCCCAGCAATTGCGCCGCGTAGCGGTTGACGTAGATCAGCCGCCCGCTGGCGACGTCCACCCAATGTATGCCTATGCCCACGCTGTCCATGGCGAACTGGGTCGTTTGCAGTTTGGCGCTGGTGGCGCGCACCTCGGCGGTGCGCATCGCCACCAACTCTTCCAGATGATGACGATGCTGGTCCAGTTCCAGGCCCAGGCGTTTTTTCTCGCTGATATCCTCCTGCAAGGACAGATAATGGCTGATTCTGCCGTCCGGCTGACGGATAGGCGAGATATGGGCGAAGTCCACATAGTCGCTGCCGTCCTTGCGCCGGTTGAACAGCTCGCCTTTCCACGGCTTGCCGGCCTGCAGCGCCTCCCAGAGTTCGGCATAGGTTTCCGCCGGGGTCAGCCCGGACTTGAGCAGATTGGGCGTTCGCCCCATCACTTCTTCCCGGCTGTAGCCGGTATTGCGGACAAAGGCTTCGTTGACGTATTCGATCCGCGTCTCCAGATCGGTGATGACGACGCTCTCCGGGCTCTGTTCCACCGCCATCGACAGCTGACGGATCCGTTCCGCCGCCTGCCGTCTCAGAGTGATGTCGCGGAAAGCGCCGTAGACCCCGCCGTCCGGCAGGCGGATCGCGTTCACTTCCACCGGCACCTCGGCGCCGTCCTTGCGCCGCAACAGCATCTCGGCGCTCAGCTGCTCGTCGGACAGCAGGCGCCGGAACAAGGACTGCGCGTCGCCCGCCGCAGAGTCGACGCTGAAATCGCCCACCCGCATCGCCAGGATTTCCGCTTCCTCATAGCCCAATAGCTGACAGGCTTGCAGATTGGCGTACTGATAACGCCCTTCCGCGTCCGCCACCAAGACCGCGTCGGCCGCATGATCCAGCACGCTGCGATACCGCGCTTCGGCGCTGGCCAGCGCCTGGGTTTTTTCACGCAACGGCCGTAAATCGTTATAGGTGCCGAAAAAGCCGCAAAACGCGCCGGACAGATCGTGCATGGCGGTGACGGAGGCGTAAACCGGGATGATTTCGCCGTTGCGGGCGACGCGGGCCAGTTCGCCGCTCCAGCGCCCTTGTTCCACCACCTGCCGTTCCAGCGCCGCCCGTTCCGCCCTCCTCGCCGGGTCGTCCGGGATGAAGCGGGAGATCGACGAGCCCAGCAAATCGCCCATCGGATACCCCATCAGTTCGCCGAACGCGGCGTTGACGTACAAGATGTTCTTGGCCGCGTCGGTCATCACCACCGGCTGCGCCGATTGATCCAGCGCTTCCGCCAGCCGGTGGCGCTCTTCTTCCATGGATTTGCGGACGGTGATGTCCTCGGTGAAGATCACGATGCCGCCGATGGATCCGTCGCGCGCATGCCATGGCCGCACTTCCCAGCACAGCCACTGCGCCGCGCCGTCCAGGCGCAGAAAGCGGTCCTCCTCCTCGCGTATCACCTCCCCGGCCAGCGCCCGCCGATGCACCTCCCGCCAGACGGCGGGGACTTCCGGAAACACCTCATAGTGGGATCGGCCGATGAGCGTCTCGCCGTCCAAACGGTAATCGTCGAGCCAGCGGCGGCTGGCGGCCAGATAACGCATGTCGCGATCGAACATCGCCAGCGCCGCCGGCGCGTGCTCGATGAACAGCGACAGCCTTTCCTCGCTCTCCAGCAAGGCGTTTTCCATGGCCTTGCGCTCGGACACATCCTGCATCGCGCCGCGCACCGACACCACCTTGCCGTCCGCCAGCACCGGTCTGCCGGACACGCGCACCCATTTGCGCCGGCCGCTTGCGCTCAGCAGTTGCAACTCCAGATCATAGGGTTCGGCTTCCTCCACCACCCGGCGCACGGCCTCCTCGATGCGCTGTCTGTCTTCGCCGTGGAAAAAACTCAGTCCAATGCGGGTGTTGATCGGCTCGTCGGCCGGCAGATCGTGAATGCGGGCCACTTCCGAGGTCCAGCCGCCGTCCCCGCTGGCGGGATCGAACCACCACCCGCCCACCCGGGCGATGGCGCTCATTTCCCGCAGCCACTCCTCCCGCTGCCTCTGTTCCGCCTCGGCGCGCTTACGCGCGCTGATGTCGGAGGCGATGCCGCACACCGCGTAGGCTCGCCCCTTGGCGTCGCGCAGGGGAAACTTGTACACCAGATAGGTGTGCGGGCCATCGTCCTGCGGCACCGTCTCCTCGTATTCGCGCGCCTGCCCGCTGCTCAACACCTCCAAGTCGGCGCTGCGCAAACTGGCCACCACCTCCGGCGGGAACAGATCCTCGTCGCGCAAGCCGCGCATGGCCTCCGCGCTGATATGGAACAACTCGGGATAGCGCTGGTTGACCAATAGATAGCGGCCGTCCACGTCCTTGACGAAAATCACCGCGGTGGAGTTGTCGATGATGGCGTGCAACAAGGCCTGCTGACGCGTCAGTTCGCTCTCCGCCCAGCGCGAACGGCGGCTGATCAGGCGCTGGCTGAACAGGCTCAACATCAAGCCGCACAGCGCGAACAGGACAATGGAGGCGGCATCCGCCGGCCGGGCGATGGCGAAGCTCCATTGCGGGGGGATGAACAGATACCAGACCAGCGGCACCGACAAGGCGGTGGCGACCAGGCCGCCGGCCAGCCCGCCCAGCATGGCGGAGAGGAAGACGGCGGGATAAAACAGGAACCAGGCGTAAGGGCGGACCCAGTCCCACAACAGCCATTGCGCGGACAGGGCCAGCAAGGGCACCAGAGCCCCCATCCCGCACGCGCGCCATGGAAAGACAGCGAGAAAGGCCCGGAAACGCCACCCCCGCGCCCCTTGTTTAAAGTCCGTCAATTCTCGGCCTCGACTCGAAAGCTGGCTTGGTTTTGTCTGTTCTCACGATAGACCACGCCATCCCGCCGGACAAACCGCCTACTGCCGCCGCAGACGCCTGGTCACCCCCTCCGCGTCGCACCATTGCAAGGTCCCTTCCTCTATCAACAAGGTCTCCGGCAGCACGGCGGCGCGCGCCAGTTGCGGCGTCTGCGCCGTCACCGTCAACGGGTAGGCGATGGGCAGGTCGTAACGGCGCGGACTGCGCGCATAGCAGCCGTGCTCGTTGTAAAACAACTCCAGCCACGCCCCTTCCCCGTTCTCATAGCGACCGGGGACGAACAACTGCTCGTCCGGCTGCTGCCGTCCCGGCGGCGGCAGCGCTTCCAGCGTTTCTCCGCTGGCGATGCGCGCCAAATCCCTGCCCAAACGCTCCACCGGCGAGCCGAAGGCGTTGGTCAGCGCCACCACGCCGCCGCCACCGGGCAAGACGCTCATGAAGGCGAAGAAGCCGTTGACGTCGCCAAAATGCTGGGCCAGCCGCTGCCGGCGGCCGGCCAGCGTCCAGTCCTCGCCGTAAAACCCGTAGGCGTACTCCAAGGCCCCCACGTCCAGCATCAAGGCCGCCAGCCGGGCCGGCAACGCCTCTCCCCGCTGCAGGGCCTCCAGCCAGCGGCACAGATCGCCGGCGCTGGAGGCCAGATCGTAAACGCCCCAGGCCACCGACATGTCCATAGGTTCCGCGTAGCGCCATGGTGCTCCCGGATGCAGGCCGCGCGCGGCTTGCGGCAGGATGACGCGGCCGTCGTCGACATAGGTGCGCTCCAGGCCCAGCGGCCGGAACAGGTATTGCTGCCGATAGCTGGCGAAGTCCTGATCCGCGACCCGCTCCACAATGGCCGCCAGCAACAAATAGCCGGTATTGCTGTAAGCGTGGGCGATGCCGGGCGGGCAGGCCGGCGGCAAGGCGTGCGCCCAGTCCAGCAGTTCCTGCGGCCGGTGCGCCAGCCGCATCCGCGTCGGCCAATACTCGGCCGCGCTGGTGAAATTGGCGGTGCCGGCGCTGTGATTCAGCAATTGATGCAGGCTGATGCCCGCCGCATTGGGGAAATCGGGGAAGAAGCGCTCCAGGCTGTCGCTCAGCTCCAGCCGCCCCTGGGCCACCTGCTGCAGCAAGGCGGCCGCGGTGAAGCTCTTGCTCAGCGAGCCGATGCGAAACACGGTGTCCTTCTCGTTGGCCACGCCCAGGCCGGGATCGGCCATGCCGCCGGCCACCGCCACCCGTTCGCCGTCGGCCAGCGAGACGGCGGCCACGCCGTGCAGGCAGCCCGCCGTATTCCAGGAACGCAGATACGTTTGCAAAGCGGCCGCCGTATTCATGCCCATGCCCGTCCCCCTCCGTCAGGATCCTATCGACGCCTAGCGACATCGCGTCGCCCACACATCACTATGGTTGCTTTCCCCGCCGCTCGCCATGCCTTCCCGCGGCGCGGCGGTCATCACGCGCACCGACTCAGGGCTGTCCGCGCGGTCGCGAGCCGGGGCAAGACAGGGCGCTGCGGCGGAGAAAATGGAATAGCCGTACGAAGCACGGGAATTTCGAAGGGGTTTGCAAGGCTTCGCCGCAGCGAGGCGGATCGTGAACAGGCGCTCAGAAGAAATAGTCGAACAGCACTTGCCAGACCCGCCGCGCCGGGCTGGCGCCGTAACGGCTGTCCGGCGCGCCGTCGAAGCGTTGCCACTGCAAGGCCAGATCCGCCGGCCCCAGGTGATAGCGGGCCTCCGCCCAATTCATGCCGCTGTGGTCCACCAGGTCGAAGCTGCGCATCGCGGTCACGTCCAGATCGTCCACCAGCGCATCCTGCCAATGCGCGCGCAGCAAGGCGGCGCGCCGGGTGGGCAGGCCGCCGCCGGTGCCCACCCCCGCCCGATAGGCGGCGTAGAGCGCGGGCCTCGCGCGCAGCGCGCGCCATTCGTCCCGGTCCGGCGCCGCCCCGTCCTGCTGTCCCTCCAGCGTCAGGCTCAGCTTGTTGGCGCCGGTCCAGCTCAAGCCGCCGGACAGGCGATTGCGCCAGGCCGAATCCGGCCGTCCCAGGCTTTGCCTCCAATCGGTCCGCTGCCGACCGCCGGCCCATTCCAGATAAACCACGGTGGCGTCGCCGAGCACGCGCGACAGATTGAAGCCCAGCTGAGGCGAACGGCCTTGCTCCTGCAACAGCAGCCATTGCGGATTGAGGTTCTCCGCAAAGCGATAACTGCCGGCCAACAGCAGCCGCTGCCGGGGATTGCTGGCGCCCCAGTCCAGGCTGGCACCGTCCGGATTCGGCCCCGACCCCAGCTTGGGCGACCAGATCGCGGTCAAGGAGCCGCGGTCCCACAGCTTCTGCCAGCGCAGCATGGCGTTGCCCAAGCGGTTTTGCCGCAGGCTGTCCGGGTCCGCGGACACCACCGAGCGCACGGTGCCCGCGCCGAGAAAATCGGTGGGGTTGTAGCCGACGGCCACGCCGTAGCGGGTATTGATACGCCCCAGGTCCATCATCGTCTCGACGCCGAACTCGCGGCTCAGATACGCTTCCTTCAAGGTGTTGACGCCGTGGTCCCGCCGCGGCGAGCCGGCGAAGCGCCAATCCAGCCGGTTGGCCAGCACGCCGCGCCAGGCCGGGCTCAGCCGGCCGTCCCAGCGCAGATCGAAGGACAGCCGCTGGCCGTCCTCCCCCGGCCGCGGCGACAAGGCGGCGGCCTCCAGTTGAAGCTTCAGATCCCGCAGCTTGTCATCCTCCATCCGGGTCTGATCGGCCAGCCGCAGCGCGTCCTCCTCCAGCGACGCGTCTGCGCCCCGCGCGGCGGCGCAGACCAGCGCCAGCCCAAACGCCAGCCGCCGCATCGTCATTCGGCCCGGAAGCGCGGCAGATAATCGCGCTGCAGCCAGGCTTCCGGCACCTCGCGCCAGGCGAACTGGCTGTTGCGCAGCACGGTGATCCAGCGCGGATTGAGGCCGTCTATGATCACGGTCTCGGTTGGGCGCTCGCGTCCCAGCACCGGCTGGTAAGCGCGGTAATACGCGGTCTTCAGCAAACCGCCGCTTTCGGCGTAGAACTGCGCCTTGCGACTGCGGTAGCCGTCGCGGTCCACCCACAGATCGATGGCGTGGTAGGTGACGCCGGGATTGCGCGCGCTCAGCCGCAACTTGTAGCAAAGCCGCGCCTGGCGGTCCCCGTCCTGTATCGTTTCCTCGCCGGCCAGCGCCGCCTGATAGTCCAGCGCCAGATTGACGGTGACCACGTCGCCGTTGGCCGCCTGGCCCAAGAGCCGCTGCTGCGGCGAAATCGGCACGCTGGCCTTGCTCGCCGGATCGAAAAACCACAGATCGTTGCCGCTCTTGAGCATCAGCTTGCCGGCGTCCCGCTTGGGATTGATGAAACGCAGCAGGCTGCGGAACTGGCCGCTTTTCTGATCGGCGCGCGAATACACCGCCAGCGCGCTGGCCTCGTTCTGCTTGCCGTCCTTATAGCTGACCAGGGACACCACCAGCCCGAAAGAGCGTTCCGGATTGCGCACCGCGTCGCTATTGGCCAGGATGGTCTGCGCGTCCGGCGCCGCCAGCGCCGACGCCGCCCACAGGGCAACGCTCAACGCGGCCCAGCGTGTCGTCTTCATGCCGGTAGAGATTCCAAACGTTTCACGCATGACGCAAAGCCTCCACGATATTGGCCGCCGCCGCCCGCCGCGCCGGCCACCACGACGACAGCAGCGCCATCGCCATCAAACCGCCGGCGGTCACCGCCATCATCCGCCACTCCCCCCATACCCGCACCAGGATGGGGCTGGGGTCCACCTGCCCCGGCGGCAGCCAGGTCAGCCCGGCGTGATTGATCAGCCAGGCCAGCAACAGCGCCAGCGCGATGCCCAGCACCCCGCCGCCCAGGCCCAGCAGCCAGCCTTCGCACAGGAACAGCCGCTGGATGCCGCGGCGGCGCAGGCCCATCGCCCGCAGCGTACCGATCTCCACCGTGCGCTCCAGCACCACCATATTCATGGTGTTGCCTATGGTGAACAGCGCCACGCAGGCGATCAACACCGCCAGGAAGCCGAAAATGGTGCCGAACATGCCGGTGATCTGGCCGTATTGCGGCTGCAGCGTGGCGAAGTCGTGCGCCGCCAGCGGCTGGCCGCGCAAGCTGGTGGCGAACAGCTGACGCAAACGCGCCTCGGCCGCCGGAATCTGCGCGGTGTGCCGCAGCTGCAACACGATGGCGGTGGCCATCGGCTCGCCCTGGCCGTACACCAGCTGTTGCGCCTGGCGCAGATGCAGGCCGACATACATATCGTCCAGTTCCTTGATGCCCTGGCTCTCCACCTTGGCCACTTGCAGACGGGCCACATTGGGCGCGCCGGCGGCGGTGGCGGCCAGCAGTTCGATCTGATCGTCGCGGACGCTGGCCGGCGGCGCCGCCGCGGCCAAGGCCTCCAGATCGGCCGGCAGGTCCTTGCCGCCCGGCGGAGCCGGCGGCGGCGCGCAATCCTTGAGCTGGAAGGCCGCGCACAGTTGCAGCACCCGCGCCACCCCGGTGCCTATCACCGCCGCGTTCGGCGCGGTGCCGGTCAGCGCCACCGGCTTGCGCTTGTCGTTGAAGCCGTAATCGTCCCAGCGCCGCAAGCGGTTCTGGGCGTCCACCTCGCTGCCGCGCGCAATCACCGTACGCGAGGCGCCGGCGGAATAATGACCGGCGATGCCGCCCAGGCTCAGCGTGGGCGTGACCACGGTCAGCATGGGCCGCAGCACCGGATCGTTCTCGATCAGCCGCATCGCCGCGCGGTAGTCGCGGATGCCGTAAGCGGCCGGATTGCCGCTGCCGTACAGGAAGTAATCCCGGTGCTGCACCTGCAGATGGCCGCCCGCGCGCACCATGCCGGTTTGCAAGCCGTATTGCACCGTGCGGTTGTAACCGCCGAAGAGCAGCACCGCCACCAGGCCTATGATCATGGTGGACAAGGTCGCCAAGGTGCGGCGACGGTTGCGCAGCAGATTGCGCCAAGCCAGTTTCAAGGTGTTCACGCCAAGGCCTCCCCCGCGTTCAAGACGCCGACCCGGCCGTCGCTGACCAAGTAACGCTCGTCCGCCGCCGCGATCACCTGCGGGTCATGCGAGGAGAACACCACCGCCACTCGGCGTTCTCGCTGCAATTGGCGCAACAGAGCCAGGATGGACGCTCCGGTCTGGCTGTCCAGATTGGCGGTGGGTTCGTCGGCCAGCACCAAGGCCGGCTCGTGCACCAGCGCGCGCGCAATCGCCACCCGCTGGCGCTGCCCGCCGGACAGCTGGCCGGGCCGGTTCGCCGCCTTGTCCGCCAAGCCCACCGCCGCCAGCATCTCCAGCGCCCGCTCGCGCCGCTGCCGCGCCGGCACGCCTTGCAATTGCAGCGGGTATTCGACGTTCTCGAAAGCCGACAAGACCGGCATCAGATTGAAGTTCTGGAAGATGAAGCCGATGTGGCGCGCGCGAAAATCGCTGAGCGCGTCATCGCTCAAACGGTTCAGCGCCTGTCCCGCCACCTCGATTTCTCCGACGTCGGCGCGGTCTATGCCGCCGATCAAATTCAGCAGCGTGGTCTTGCCGCTGCCGGACTGGCCGGACAGCACGGTGAAGCGCGCCGCGGCGATCTTGAGGCTGACATCGGCCAGCGCCGGCACCCTCACCTGCTCCATCCAGTAGCTTTTAGACACCCCGTTCACCTCAACCGCCCACATAGTCCGCTCCGCCGTCAAAACACAATGGCATGAATATGCATGAAATCGGCATGAAAAGCTTTGCCTTGTGACAAAACGCCCATTGCGGACTCCAACGGTGTTCCGGCCGCGCCAAAGCGCGCGCATCGACACCGGTTTTCCATGGGAGTAGCATGGTTTTATCCCTCGCAAAGGAGCTTGCATGACACAAAACACAAACCCGCCTCAAGCCCCCCTGCCCGCGGAAGCGGACGCCGACGCCCAGCCGCCGGCCGTCAAGCCGCTGCGCCGAACCGCCAGCCACCGCCGCAACAATGTGGAGCGCGCGCACCAGGAATCGGTGCAAGCCATCGAAACCGTCAGTCAGCAGCCGGTGGCCTTGCAAGTGGCCGCCGCGCCGCAAGGCAGCGCGGAGGACAGCGTCAGCGCCGAACTGCCGGCCAGCTACCCCTACCGCACGCGGATGCGCCGCCCGGAGTACGAATTGCAGAAGCAGGCGCTGCAGATCGAACTGTTGAAAGTGCAGAACTGGGTCAAGGAAAGCGGCCAGAAGATCGTGATCCTGTTCGAAGGCCGCGACGCCGCCGGCAAGGGCGGCACCATCAAACGCTATATGGAACACCTAAACCCGCGCGGCGCGCGCGTGGTGGCGCTGGAAAAGCCGTCGGACCGCGAGCGCGGCCAATGGTACTTCCAGCGTTACATCGAACACCTGCCCACCGCCGGCGAGATCGTCTTTTTCGACCGCTCCTGGTACAACCGCGCCGGCGTGGAGCGCGTGATGGGCTTTTGCCATCCGCACGAATATCTGGAGTTCATGCGCCAGACGCCGCAACTGGAGCGCATGCTGGTCAACAGCGGCATCCGTCTGTTCAAGTTCTGGTTCTCGGTCAGCCGCGAGGAACAGCTGCGCCGCTTCATCTCCCGCCGCGACGATCCCTTGAAGCACTGGAAACTGTCGCCCATAGACATACAGTCGCTGGACAAATGGGACGACTACACCGCGGCCAAGGAAGCGACCTTCTTCCACACCCATACCGGCGACGCGCCGTGGACGGTGGTGAAATCCGACGATAAGAAGCGGGCCCGCCTCAACTGCATCCGCTACTTCCTGTCCCGGCTGGACTACCCGGACAAGGACGCGCGCGTCGCCCGAGCGGCCGATCCGCTGCTGGTGGGCGAGCCGCACACCATGGACGCGGAGGACAGCGACGCCTTGTTGCGGATTTGAGCGTACCGCCGCCACTCACTCCACCCGGAACCGCGGCAGATAATCCCGCTGCAGCCAGGCCTCGGGCACCTCGCGCCAAGCGAAACCGCTCTTGCGCATCACGGTTACCCACTGCGGATTGAGGCCGTCGATGATGACGGTCTCAGTGGGGCGGTCCCGGCCCAGGGCCTGGCGGTAGCCGCGGTAATAAGCCGTTTTCAGCAACTCGCCGCTGGCGGCGTAGAACTGCGCCTTGCGGCTGCGGTAACCGTCGCGATCCACCCACAGCTCGATGGCGTGGTAAGTCACGTCCGGCCGCCTCGCGCTCAGCCGCAGCTTGTAGCTGGCGCGCGGCTGGCGGTCGCCGTCCATCACGGTTTCCTCCGCCGCGAGAGTGGCCCGATAGTCCAGGGTCCAGTTCACCGTCACCACGTCGCCGTTGGCCGCCTGGCCCAGCAGCCGTTGCTGCGGCGAAATCGGCACGCTGGCCTGGCTCGCCGGGTCGAACACCCATAAATCCTTGCCGCTTTTCAAGGTCAGCTTGCCCGCGTCGCGGCTGGGGCTGACAAAGCGCAACAGGCTGCGAAACTGGCCGCGCCGCGGATCGGCCCGCGAATACAACACCAGCGAGCTGGCTTCGCTAGGCTTGCCTTGCTTATAGCTGAGCAGGTCGACCTTCAGGCTGAAAGACTTGCCCGGATTGCGCACCTCGTCGCTCCAGGCCAGTATCTGCTGCGCGTCCGGCGCGGCCCAGGCCAAACCCTGCCAGCCCAACAAAACCAAGCCCAATATGCGCGCGCGCTTCATTTTCCGCTCCCTTCCCTCATCCGCCATGCCGGCTCAGGCCTGCCTCAAGGCGTCGACGATGTTCCAGCGCGCCGCCCGGCGCGACGGCCACCACGACGACAACAGCGCCACCGCCATCAAACCGCCCATGCACGAAGCCAGCAGCGGCGTCTCGCCCCAGACCCGGATCAGGATGGGGCTGGGATCCACCACGCCCGGAGGCAGCCAGCTCAGGCCGGCGCGGTTGATCAGCCAGGCCAGGCCCAGCGACAGCAGCAGGCCACCCAAACCGCCGATGACGCCCAGCAGGGCACCCTCGCACAAGAACAGCCGCTGGACGCCGCCGCGTCTCAGACCGATGGAGCGCAGCGCGCCGATTTCACGGGTGCGCTCCATCACCGCCATATTCATGGTGTTGCCGGTGGTGAACAGCGTCACGCTGGCGATCAGCGCCGCCATGAAGCCGAAAATGGCGCCGAACATGTCGACGATGCGCTCGTACAGCGGCTGCAGCGCGGCGAAATCGTGGGCCGCCAGCGGCTGCGCGCTCAAACCGGCTTGAAACAGCTGCAGCAGCCGCCGGCGCGCGGCCTCGATCTGCCCGCTGCTCTTCAGCTGCAGCAAGATCGCCGTCGCCATCGGCTCTCCCTCGCCGTACAGCAGCCGTTGCGCCTGCGACAGATGCAGGCCCACATAGACGTCGTCCCATTCCCGGGCGCCTTGCCGCTCCACGCCCAACACCCGCAAGCGGGCGACGTTGGGCGCGCCGGCGGCGGTGGCCGTCAACAGTTCGATCCGCTTGCCGTCCGCCGCGCGCGCCGGCCCGGTCAAGGCCGCCAGGTCCGGCGGCAGCCCCTCGCCTTCCGCCGCCGCCGCCGCGCAAGCCCGGTCGCCGTCGGACAGGCACAGCCCCAGAGTCTTGGCGACGCCGCCGCCCAGCACCGCGGCGTTGGCGTCGCTGCCAGTCAAGGCCATCGGCTTGGCCGCCTGGCGCAAACCGCGCGCGTCCCAGCGCAGCAAGCGGTTCTGGCCTTCGGGCTCGCTGCCTTGCACCAGCACCGTGCGCGACGTGCCGCTGGCGTAATGGCCGGCGATGGCGCCCAGCGTCAAGGTCGGCGTGACGGCCGCCAACATGTCCTTCAGTTCCGGGTCCGACTCGATCTCGCGCTGGATGCGCCGGTAGTCGCGGATGCCGTAAGCGGCCGGGTTGCCGCTGCCGTATTGCAGATAATCGCGATGCTGCACCTGCAAATGGCCGAGCTTGCGGACAAAAGCCGTTTCCAGCCCGTACTGGACCGCGCGCTGATAGCCGCCGAACAACAGCACGCCCGCCATGCCCACCGCCATGGTCAAAGCGCTTGCCCAGGTGCGGCGGCGATTGCGCAATAGATTGCGCCAGGCCAGTTGCAGAACATTCATGCCGGCGCCTCCCCGGCGGCCAGCGCGCGGACCCGGCCGTCGCTGACCCGATAACGCTCGTCCGCCGCCGCGATCACCAGCGGATCGTGCGAGGAGAACACCACCGCCACGCCGCGCTCGCGCTGCAACTGCCTGAGCAGCGCCAGGATGGCGGCGCCGGTGCCGCTGTCCAGATTGGCGGTGGGCTCGTCGGCCAACACCAGCGCCGGCTCGTGCACCAGCGCGCGCGCAATCGCCACCCGCTGGCGCTGGCCGCCGGACAACTGGCCGGGCCGGTGCGCCGCCTTGTCCGCCAAGCCCACCGCCGCCAGCATCTCCAGCGCCCGCGCTTTGCACCGCGCCGCCGGCGCGCCCTGCAGCCGCAGCGGATATTCCACGTTTTCCAGCGCGGACAGCACCGGCAGCAAATTGAAGCTTTGAAACACAAAGCCCAGGTGGCGAGCGCGAAAATCGCTAAGCGCGTCGTCGCTCAAGGCCGCCATGCTCTGCCCGGCGACGACGACCTCGCCGCGGTCGGGCCTGTCCACGCCTCCCAGCAAATGCAAAATCGTGCTTTTCCCGCTGCCGGACGGCCCGGCCAAAACAGTGAATCGGGCGGCGGCCACTTTCAATTCCACATTGTGCAAAGCCGGCACTTCCACTTGGTCCATCCGGTATGTTTTAAATACGCCGCGCATTTCCGCCGCCATCGCCCGCTCCTTGAAAATCGGCGCCGTCCAATTTCGCGAAGCGTTTCAATGTCTGCCACGCTGCGCAAAGCTTTGAACAGGTTCTACCACTGATACCGCTTGAATATACCTGAAAACCCGCTCTAAATTTTCAATTGAAAAACAAAGCAATAAACCAACAAAACGTCCCATGAATTAAAAAATTAAATTCTTAAATAAAACTCTAATTAATATTAAAAATCAAACCAAATACAGCCAGGCCACGCACTCCATGCAGTCCCGGCTTCAAATCAGACAGCGCCGCACTCGATATAAAAACAAAATGCCTCGATGAATATCGAGGCATGGCGTGCGCTAGTGTTATGGGAAAGAGAATCAGGAGCGTTGTCGCTTCCACACCCGCCTGGCGTCGCAAGCGGCGCGCAAGGGCGTGGACGACAGGCTGGTGGCGGCGAAATGCCCCACTTGGCGGGAAACCTTGGACAAGGCGGTGCCGGACAGGCTGCCCACCTGCCAGGCGCGACACAGCGGGTGCAGCGAGGGCGCGTCGTCGCTGGCGGCGTCCAGCCTGGCCTGCACGTCGCGGTTCATCTCGGACAGCCAACGCTCGGTCAGCAACATCCAATCGCGCTGAGTATCCGCTTGCGCCTGCACGAGATTGGCGCCCACCAACAGGGTGTCGTCCAGCCTGCGCTCCAAATCGCCCTGGGACATCGGATACGCCGGCGCAAAAGCCGACCACCAGACGATACAGGCCTCGTGCTGGGCGTCCAGCATGCGCTGCTGGCCGCGCTCCACTGCGCTGCGGTAACTCTCCATCGCGCCGATCAACCAACTACGGGTCATTGCCACTCCTCGATCAAACCCGGCGGGCCGCCTCATCTCGCGGCAGCCGCCCTAAGCGCCTGCTTGCAAGGAAGGCGCCGCGGCCCTGAAGACGCGCAGCGGATCACAAGCAGGTTCTAAGCCGCAACGGCGGGCAAACGCCACACCTGCAGCAATTCTTGTAACAAGGTTTCCAACACGGGATCGCCCGCCCGGTCCGCCGGGTAGACGAATTGCAACTCGGCCAATTTGCGCACATCCGGCAGCACTGTCAACCTGCCGGCGTCTTGCCAGGCCTGCGCCGCCTCTTCCCGCGCCAGCGCCACCCCCACCCCGGAGGCCACCAATTCAAGGATGGCGTCGAGATGATCGCACTCCGCTACCTTCTTAGGCGAAATGTTGAGTTCTCGCCACAACTCCGCGGTGATTTTGGAAAGACTGGAAAACTGCGAAATGCCTATCCACGGCAATTTGCCCAATTCCCTCAAGCCGCCGCCGGCCAAACGCGACGCCCAGCCTGCGGGCAGGACGATGCGGAACGGCAATTCCGCCAGCTTGACGGTGGAGACGTTCACATAGGGGTTTTTGCCCAGATAGAAGCCGGCGTCCAGTTCTTTCTTGCGCACCAGGTTCAGCACGTCCACGGTGACGCCGTGGCGCAATTGGATGTCCAGCAAGGGATAACGCTCCACCAGGCCCGCCACCCAGGGTCCGATCTTCAAAGTGTCCGGCGTCAGGGTGACGCCTATCCGCGCCTTGCCTGACAACTGGCCCTTCAATTGCCGCGCGTGGTTGATGATGCCGCTGGCCGCGCCCAGTATCGCCTGCGCCTGCGGCAACAATTCCTGGCCGGTCCGGGTCAGCGACACCCCGCCCGCGCTGCGTTCGAACAATTGCATGCCCACTTCTTCTTCCAGGGCCTTGATTTGCGCGGTGACCGCCGGCTGCGACAGGTGCAGCAATTCGGCGGCCTGTGTCAGGTGCCCTTGCTGGGCGACGGTGACAAAGGTGCGCAACTGATAGATTTCCATGTTCTCCCCTGACTTGGATGCTTGGCGGCGGGCCGGATCGCCGTACGCGGCAGGCATGGGCGGCATGATGGCGGGTCTGCGACGGATGCGGCGGCCTGAGCTAAGCCCGGCCGATGATGGTTTTCTCTTGTGCGAGCCATTTTCGGCGCAATGCCGGCTAAATAACAAGCGCTTTATGCCCCGCCGCCGGCCCCGCCAAGCATTTGCGGCAAGGCGCGACGCGGCGGCGACGCCCGGTCCGGGCCTGGATTTTTTGGTTCGATCAGCCCTATTTCGCCGCCGAATTAAGAGCAAAAATTCTAATTCAAGTTATTGATTTTATTTGTTTTTTGCACTGCATCATCGGCCTGAATAATTTTCCGCATCAAAAAAAGCGATTAGATTCGCCTCCGTCACCTCCCTTATGTTTTCAGCAGCGACAACCCAAGTCGCGACCACAAAGGAGGATGCAATGAACGAGGACATACTCAAGAAAGTGCAGTCCAACCCCAAATTCAAGGAACTGGTGCACAAGAAAACCAGCCTGGGTTGGCAGCTCACCCTAGTCATGCTGGTCATCTACTACGGCTTCATCCTGGTGCTGGCGTTCTCGCCGGCCACGCTGGGCCATCCCGTCAGCGCGGGCGCCACCATGACGGTGGGCATTCCCATCGGCGTGCTGATCATCGTCTCGGCCTTCGCGCTGACTGGCATCTATGTGCGCCGCGCCAACACCGAGTTCGATCTGCTCAACCAGCAAATCGTCGAGGAGTCCAAACAATGAAGCAACGCGTCTTGCAACTGGCCTGCGTCTCCGGCCTTCTGCTGCCCTCCTTGGCCATGGCGGCCGGGGCCATTGAGGGCGATGTCAAGCAACAGGCCACCAACTGGCACGCCATCATCATGTTCCTGCTCTTCGTGGCCTTCACTCTGGGCGTCACGTATTGGGCCGCGCGCCGCACCAAGTCCGCCAGCGACTTTTACGCGGCCGGCGGCGGCATCACCGGTTTCCAGAATGGTCTCGCCATCGCCGGCGACTATATGTCCGCCGCGTCCTTCCTCGGCATTTCCGCGATGGTGTTCGAAAAAGGCTACGACGGCCTGATCTATTCGATGGGCTTCCTGGTGGGCTGGCCCGTCATCCTGTTTCTGGTGGCGGAACGCCTGCGCAACCTGGGCAAGTACACTTTCGCCGACGTCGCCTCCTACCGCTTGCAACAGACGCCGGTGCGCAGCTTCGCCGCCACCTCCACCCTGGTGGTGGTCGCCATCTACCTGATTGCGCAGATGGTGGGCGCCGGCAAGCTGATCCAGCTCTTGTTCGGCATGAGCTATAGCTCGGCGGTGTTGATGGTGGGCGTGCTGATGGTGTGCTACGTGCTGTTCGGCGGCATGCTGGCCACCACCTGGGTGCAAATCATCAAGGCGGTGCTGCTGCTCTCCGGCGCCACCTTCATGGCCATCATGGTGCTGGCCACCGTGGGTTTCAGCCCGGAAGTCATGTTTGAAAAAGCGGTGGCCGCGCATAGCAAGGGCGTCGCCATCATGGCGCCGGGCAAGGCCGATCCGATCGACTCCATTTCCCTGGGCCTGGCGCTGATGTTCGGCACCGCCGGCCTGCCGCACATCCTGATGCGCTTCTTCACCGTGTCCGACGCCAAGGAAGCTCGCAAATCGGTGTTCTTCGCCACCGGCTTCATCGGCTATTTCTACATCCTCACCTTCATCATCGGCTTCGGCGCCATCATGCTGGTGCTAAACCAGCCGGGCATGATGGAAACCGTGGTCAAGAACGGCAAATCCGTCACCCAGCTGATCGGCGGCAACAATATGGCGGCGGTGCACCTGGCCGAGGCCGTGGGCGGCGACATGTTCCTGGGCTTCATCTCCGCGGTGGCCTTCGCCACCATCCTGGCGGTGGTGGCCGGCCTGGCGCTGTCCGGCGCGTCGGCGGTGTCGCACGATCTGTACGCCAGCGTGATCAAGAAGGGCAAGGCCAACGAGGCCGACGAGATCCGCGTGTCCAAGATCACCACCGTGGTGTTGGGCGTGGTGGCCATCGTGCTGGGTCTGGTGTTCGAAAAGCAGAACATCGCCTTCATGGTGGGCCTGGCCTTCTCCATCGCCGCCTCGGCCAACTTCCCGGTGCTGTTCCTCTCCATGTTCTGGAAGGGGCTGACCACGCGCGGCGCGGTGATCGGCGGCTTCATCGGCCTGTTGTCGGCGGTGGTGCTGATCGTGCTGGGCCCGACGGTCTGGGTGGAGGTGCTCAAGCACGAGCACGCGGTGTTCCCGTACAAGAACCCGGCCATCTTCTCGATGACTCTGGCCTTCGTTTCCACCTGGCTGATCTCGGTGCTGGACAAGTCCCGCCAGGCCGACGAGGAAAAAGCCAAGTTCGAAGCCCAGTTCGTGCGCGCGATGACCGGCATCGGCGCGTCCGGGGCCTCCAAACATTGACAATGACATAAGGCCGGGCCGAGGATGTCGGCCTGCCTTTACAACCCACCGCGCCGCTCCAGCGGTTCCGGAGCGGCGGCATCGCTACACCGTTAATCCAGGAGAAGTTTATGTCCACGCTAGAATCCGTCCTCAAGGAAACCCGCAGCTTTCCGCCTTCCGACGATTTCCGCCAAAAGGCGACGATCTCCGGCATCGAGGCGTACCACACGCTGTGCGAGCAGGCGGACGCCGATTACCTGTCGTTCTGGGGCGATCTGGCGCGCGATCAGATCTCCTGGAAAAAACCGTTCACCCGCGTGCTGGACGATAGCCAGGCGCCGTTCTTCAAATGGTTCGACGACGGCGTGCTCAATGTTTCCTACAACTGCCTGGACCGCCACCTGGCGGTCAACGCCAACCGCATCGCGCTGATTTTCGAAGCCGACGACGGCGCGGTCACCCGCGTCACTTACGCCGAGCTGCACCGCCGCGTCTGCCAGTTCGCCAACGGCCTGAAGAGCCTGGGCGTGAGCAAGGGCGACCGCGTGGTGATTTACATGCCGATGGTGATCGAGGCCGTCGTGGCGATGCAGGCCTGCGCCCGCATCGGCGCCATCCACTCCGTGGTGTTCGGCGGCTTTTCCGCCGGCGCGGTGCGCGACCGCGTCCAGGACGCCGGCGCCAAGCTGGTGATCACCGCCAACGAAGGCCTGCGCGGCGGCAAGAGCGTGCCGCTGAAGGCCACGGTGGACGAAGCGCTGGCGATGGACGGCTGCGACAGCGTCAAACACGTGGTCGCCTACCAGCGCACCCAGAACGAGGTGGCCTGGAGCGAGGGCCGCGACGTGTGGTGGCATCAATTGGTCAGCGGCCAGCCGGAACAATGCGAACCGGAGTGGATGAACGCCGAGGATCCGCTGTTCATCCTCTACACCTCCGGCTCCACCGGCAAACCCAAGGGCATCCAGCACAGCAGCGCCGGCTATCTGCTGGGCGCGGCCAACAGTTTCCGCTGGGTGTTCGACTACAAGCCCAACGACGTGTTCTGGTGCACCGCCGACGTGGGCTGGATCACCGGCCACAGCTATATCTGCTACGGCCCGCTGGCCAACGGCGCCACCCAGGTCATCTTCGAAGGCGTGCCCACTTATCCGGACGCCTCGCGCTTCTGGCGCATGATAGAACAGCACAAGGTCAGCATTTTCTACACCGCGCCCACCGCCATCCGCTCGCTGATCAAGCTGGGCGCGGACCTGCCCAAGCAGCACGATCTGTCCAGCCTGCGCCTGCTCGGCACCGTGGGCGAGCCGATCAACCCCGAGGCCTGGATCTGGTATCACGAAACCGTGGGCGGCGGCCGCTGCCCAATTGTCGACACCTGGTGGCAGACCGAGACCGGCTCCATCCAGATCTCGCCGCTGCCGGGCGCGGTGGCCACCAAGCCCGGCTCGTGCACGCTGCCGCTGCCGGGCATCATGGCCGACATCGTCGATGAGTCCGGCGCTCAGGTGGACCCGGGCCGCGGTGGCTTCCTGGTGATCAAGAAGCCCTTCCCCAGCTTGGTGCGCACCATCTGGAACGATCCGGAACGCTTCAAGAAAACCTATTTCCCGGAAGAGTTCAACGGCCAATACTATCTGGCCGGCGACTCCGCCAACCGCGACGAGAACGGCTATTTCTGGATCATGGGCCGCATCGACGACGTGCTGAACGTGTCCGGCCACCGCCTGGGCACCATGGAGATAGAATCCGCGCTGGTGGCCAACCCGCTGGTGGCGGAGGCCGCCGTGGTCGGCAAGCCGCACGAGGTCAAGGGCGAGGCGGTAGTGGCCTTCGTGGTGCTCAAGGGCGCTCGCCCTCAGGGCGAGGAAGCCAAGAAAGTGGCGGCCGAGCTGAAAAACTGGGTGGCGCACGAAATCGGCAAGATCGCCCAGCCGGACGATATCCGTTTCGGCGAGAACCTGCCCAAGACCCGCTCCGGCAAGATCATGCGCCGCCTGCTTCGTTCCATCGCCAAGGGCGAGGAAATCACCCAGGACGTGTCCACGCTGGAAAACCCGCAAATCCTGCAACAGCTGCAACAGCCGCTATAAACGCCGGATTCGCCGCGCCGGAGCCGCCATGCGGCTCCGGCTTTTTCATGCCTCCCGCCTATCCGTCCCAGCGCTACTCCAGCCGGAAGCGCGCGATCATCTCATCCTGTTCGGCCACGTCGGCGGCGGTGCCCTGGCAATGCCGCAACTGCACTTGCGCCGCGTCGCTGACGCGCTGGCCGATGTGCTGAATGCTGCCCGCGCTGTCGTTGATGTCCCGCGTCATCTGGCTTTGGCGGCTCACCGCGCCGGCGATGTCGCTGTTCTTGGCGTTGATGTCGGAGATCACGTCCCGGATGCGCGTCAGCATCTCGCTGATCTGCTCGGCGTCCTTCACCGTGTTGCTGGCGCAATCGCGGCTTTCGTCCATCTTGTCCCGGGCCTCGTTCACGCCGCGCTGCAGTTGCTCAATCATGCTGCGGATCTCCTGCGTCGCCTCCTGGGTTTGCGAAGCCAGTTTGCGCACCTCGTCCGCCACCACGGCGAAGCCGCGTCCCATTTCCCCCGCCCGCGCCGCTTCTATCGCGGCGTTCAGCGCCAGCAGATTGGTCTGCTCGGCCACGCCGGTGATCACTCTGACGATGGATTCGATGTTCTTGCTGAATTCGGCCAGTTCGTTCATGGACAGCGAGGTCTGCTCCAGGGTGTCGGCCAAACGCCGTATCGCCTGGCTGGACTGCGTCACCAGCGCCATCCGGCTGCCGGTCTCCTCGTGCGCCTGCCGCGCGGCCTCGGCCACCGCGCCGGCGTTGGACGTCATTTCGCCGGACGCCTCCGCCATCTGGCCGATGGACGCCACCAGTTGCTCCAGCTCTCTTTGCAGACGGCTGGCCTCGCCGCTGCTCTGCTGCGCCTCTTCCGCGCTTTGCTCGGCGCCATGGTGGACGCGAGTGGAAATCTGGCGGATATCGCCGATCAGCCGCTGCAGATAAGCGATGAAGCGGTTCAATTCCTTCGCCACCTCCCCGAATTCGTCGCGGGAGCTTTCGTCTATGCGCCGCGTCAGATCGCCGTTGCCGCTGTTGAGCTCGGTCAGCGACTGCTTGAGCTGCTGCAAGGGGCGCCGCAGGATCTGCTGCATCAGGGTGCTGAGGATGACCATGCTCAGCAGCACGCCTATCACCGCGCCCCAAAAGCCGCGCCAGCCTATCTGCTTGGCCTCGGCCATCACCTTGCCCTCGTCCAGCACCACGCCCACCAGCCACTTGGCCGGCTGCAGATGCGACAGAGGTTGAAACGCCACCATCAGGCGCTGCTCGTTGACCTCCACCTCCTGCACCTTGCCGTCCAGGGCCGGCGCTTTGCCGCCGAACAACTCCGCAACGCTCTTGCCGTTCAGCTTGGCGTCCGGGTGGCTGATGATTTTGCCGTCGGCGGACAGCAGGAAGGCGTAGCCCGCGCCGTTGAAGGTGGCGGTGTTCAACGCGTCCGAAACCGACTTCAGGCTGAGGTCGCCGCCGAAAGCGCCCTTGAACGCGCCCTTGTCGGTCAGCTTGGCCACCGCCGAAATCAGGATCTCGCCGGACGCGGCGTCGGGATAGGGATCGGTCAGGCCGACGCCGGCGGCCGCCTTGGCCACCGGATACCATGGCCGCTTGCGGGCGTCCCAAGTGGGAGGAGGATTCCAGGACGGATCGTTGGAGATTCTCTTGCCGTCGCTGTCCAAGCCGCCGAACACCAGCTTGAACTCGTTCTTGAGCATGGGCCGCTGGAAAACCTCCAAAATGCGCTCGTTGCTGAAACCGGCGTCTATGGTCTCCGACATCAGCTGGATCTGAGCCAGCTTGCCGTTCAACCAATTGGCGATCTGCTCGGCCAGCACCTGGCTGGTCTGGGTCACTTCCTGCTCTTTGCCCGCGCGTATGCTGTCCGCAACGCTCAGGTATTGCATCCAGGACAGGGTCGACAAGGTCACGGCCAGCACCAGCGCGGAAATCAGGCCGGCTTTGTGAGCGATTTTCATGGCGGGCGGTCCGGAAAAGTGAGTATTTTCACCATAGCGCACCCGCGCGCCGCTCCAAGCCCCGCCGCTTTGTTTTTTACGAAAATCGCGCGCCGCGCCCCCGGCGACGCCGGATTCCCCGCTTCAAGCGCGCGCGCCGGCAAGGACCTCCCGAAGCCTAGTCCGCGCCGGGAGTTGAAGCCGCGGCCCCTAGCGTCGATAATTAGCGGTTTTTGAAGCGGAATCCCACAGCATGCCCGTGATCACACTCGTCGAAAGGATAGACGCCCTACTGCCCCAGACCCAGTGCGGACAATGCAGCCACGCCGGCTGCCGCCCGTATGCGGAGGCGCTGGCGGAAGGCCGCGATCCGATCAACCGCTGCCCGCCGGGCGGCGACGACGGCATCCGGGCGCTGGCGGAACTGCTGGGCCGGGACATCATTCCCTTCGCCGCCGACGGCCCGCAGCCCAAGCCGCGCGCGCTGGCCGTGATACGCGAAGACAGCTGCATCGGCTGTACCCTGTGCATCCAGGCCTGTCCGGTGGACGCCATCGTCGGCGCCGCCAAGCAGATGCACACCGTCATCGCCGCCGAATGCACCGGCTGCGAACTGTGCCTGGCGCCCTGTCCGGTGGACTGCATCGACCTGGAGCCGGTGGCCGACCCGGCCGACGGCGAGCGCGAGCGGCTCATGGCCCGCGCCGCCCAGGCCCGCGTCCGTTATGAACGGCGGCAGGCGCGCAAGGCGCGCGATCAGGCGGACAAGGCCAGACGCCTGGCCGAGCGCACGGCGGTGAACGCGGCGCCGGCCTCCCCCGCCGCCGCGCCGACCGTTTCCGCCGCGCCCGCGCCGGCGGCCGACAAGAACGAATTGATCCGCAAGGCGATGGAGCGCGCCGCCGCCATGCGCGCCGCCCGCGAACAAGCAGACAAGGACAAGCCGTGAACGCCGTCAAACGCAAAGAAATCTTCACCCGCCTGCGCGACGCCAATCCGCATCCCACCACCGAGCTGGAATACAGCAGCCCGTTCGAACTGCTGATCTCGGTGCTGCTGTCGGCTCAGGCCACCGACGTCGGCGTCAACAAGGCCACGCGCCGGCTCTATCCGGTGGCCAATACGCCGGCGGCCATGCTGGCGCTGGGCGAGGAATCGCTGGCCAACTTCATCAAGACCATAGGCTTGTACAAGACCAAGGCCAGGAACGTGATCGCCACCTGTCACCTGCTGCTGGAAAAGCACGGCGGCGAAGTGCCGCAAACCCGCGAGGCGCTAGAGGCGCTGCCCGGCGTCGGCCGCAAAACGGCCAATGTGGTGCTGAACACCGCCTTCGGCCAGCCCACCATCGCGGTGGACACCCATATTTTCCGGGTGTCCAACCGCACCCGGATCGCGCCCGGCAAAGACGTGCGAGAAGTCGAGGATAAACTGGTAAAATACATCCCCGACGAATTCAAAGTCGATGCGCATCACTGGCTGATCCTGCTCGGACGCTATGTCTGCAAAGCCAGAAAACCGGAATGCGAGCGCTGCGTCATTGCCGACCTCTGCGAATATCCGGCAAAAACCGTTATGATTAAAGACAACTGAATCAAATACTGGAAAAACTCCGGTTCCGCCCTTATTTTCCGCATAGACATCAACCTAAAAGGATAGCCTGTGACAACGTATCTGCGCACCCTGGTTGGCGCCTTGCTCGCAGCCTCGTTGCTGTCCGGCTGCGACAAGGTCGAGCGCTTCTTCAAAGGCAACTCCCAGCCCGCGCCGGTCGCCATTCCCGCGCAACAGGATGGCCGCGTCGCCATGTTGCTGCCGGACTTCACTCAATTGGTCAGCCGCGACGGACCGGCGGTGGTGAATATCCAGGCCAGCCGCGAAGACAGCGGGGCCTCCCAGCCCAGCAATCTGCCGATTCCGGTGCCGGAAGACGATCCGCTGTACGACTTCTTCCGCCGCTTCATCCCCAATCATCCGCCTCAGCGCGAACAGCCGCAGGAAGAAAGCGTCTCCTTCGGCTCCGGCTTCATCATCAGCGCCGACGGCTACATCCTGACCAACGCCCATGTGGTGGCGGACAGCCAGCAGGTCAAGGTGATGCTGACCGACAAGCGCGAACTGCGCGCCAAGCTGGTCGGCGTGGACAAGCGCACCGACGTGGCGCTGCTGAAAGTGGCGGCGGCGGATCTGCCGGTGGTCAAGATCGGCAGCCCGGCGGACTTGAAAGTCGGCGAATGGGTAGCCGCCATCGGCGCGCCCTTCGGCTTCGACAACACCGTCACCGCCGGCATCGTCTCGGCCAAGGGCCGCAGCCTGCCGGACGAAAACTTCGTCCCCTTCATCCAGACCGACGTGGCGATCAACCCAGGCAACTCCGGCGGTCCGCTGTTCAATCTGCGCGGCGAAGTGGTGGGCATCAACTCGCAGATCTACAGCCGTTCCGGCGGCTTCATGGGCATCTCCTTCGCCATCCCCATCGATTTGGCGATGAGCGTGGTCGACCAGCTCAAGGCCAAGGGCAAGGTCAGCCGCGGCCAGCTGGGCATCAATATCCAGGAAGTGACTCAGGAGCTGGCGCAGTCCTTCGGTCTGCAGCGCCCCAGCGGCGCGCTGGTGGTGCGCGTCGATCCCAAGGGACCGGCCGCTCGCGCCGGCCTGCAGGCCGGCGACATCATCCTGAAACTGGACGGCAAGTCCATAGAAAGCTCCAAGGATCTGCCGGTGCTGGTCGGATCGCTGCAGCCGGGCACCAAGATCAAGCTGACGGTGTGGCGCAAGGGCGTGGAAAAGGATCTGGAAGCCACGCTGGCGGAACTGGCGCAGGAAGCGCCGAGCGCGCAGCAGTCTCAGGAAGAAAGCTCGCCGCAAGGCTTCCAGTTCGGCAAACTGGGTCTGACGCTCAGCGAGCTGACGCCGAACCAGCGCTCGGAGCTGGGCGTGCGCGGCGGCCTGCTGATCCAGAAGGCGCAAGGTCCGGCCGCTCGTTCCGGCCTGCAGGCCGGCGACGTGATCCTGGGCTTGAACCAGGTGGAAGTCTCCACCATCGCCAACTTCGAAAAAGCGCTGGCCAGCGCCAAGGGCCATATCGCCTTGTTGGTGCGCCGCAACGAGGCCGTGTTGTTCGTGCCCTTGCGGCTGGAATAAGCGTCGTCTCGACCCGCATTGCCCAAAGCCGCCGTCAGGCGGCTTTTTCATTTTGATGGCATACCGCCCGCGCTGTTAGGATTGAGCTTTCGCGTCCGCCACAGGAGAGCCGCCATGGACTTTCACACCGCCGATCTATGCGATCAGTTCGACGAACAATTGCAGGTATTGACGCCCTCGCTGCAACGCTACGGCGGCCAGGCCCGATTTTTCGGCCGCATCGAAACCCTGAAGCTGTTCGAGGACAATAGCCTGGTGCGGGAGGCGCTGAGTCAGCACGGCGCCGGCAAGGTCTTGGTGGTGGACGGCGGCGGCTCGCTGCGCTGCGCGCTGCTGGGCGACCAATTGGGCGTGCTGGCGGTGGCCAACGGCTGGGCCGGCGTGGTGATCAACGGCTGCATCCGCGACTCCGCCGCCCTGAACAAGCTGGCGCTGGGCATACGCGCGCTGGGCACCCACCCGCGCAAATCGGTGAAGCGCGGCGAAGGCCAGCGCAATCTGAGCGTGGAGTTCGGCCAGACGCGTTTCAGCCCAGGCCACTGGCTGTACGCCGACGAAGACGGCGTGGTGGTCTCCCCCGGCGCGCTGCATCAAACCAAGTGACCGCGCCTCAGGCCTCGCTGCGTTGATAGACGGGCAGTTCCTGTTGCGCGGCGGGGCTGCCCCAGGGCAGGTGCTGCTCCCACCAGATATGGCCGGCCGGCGCCACCCGCTCCGGGTGGTCCAGCGAGGACACGGTGATGTCGAGCTCCTCCGGGTCCGACTCATGGCGATACGTCAGGGTGGAGCCGCAATGCGGGCAGAAACCGCGGCTGACCGCGGCCGAGGAGTGATACAGCACCGGCTTTTCCCCGCGCCAGTCCAGATCGGCCACGCGTACGGTGAACCAGGTGACGAAGGCCGCGCCGCTGGCGCGACGACAGCTTTTGCAATGGCAATGCACCACATCGTAAGGCTCGGCGCGCAAACGGTAACGCACTGCGCCGCATAAGCAGCCCCCGGTCAGATTCTGGCCTGCGCTCATGATGCCTCCCTCGCTGCTGGATTGACGATGGATCAGGAAGCGGTTGCCGGGCCGGCTCAAGCCGGCAGCCAGACAACGCCGCTTTTTAAATATGATTCACCGCCTGCGCCAGCGCCAAGCGCCAAGCCGAAATAAACCGGCTCCGGCCCCGAAATGGATGCTGTGCTGCAACAAAAAAACAACGGCCGCCCTAAGGCGGCCGCTGGCTGGCGAAACCGGAAGCGGATCAGGCCGCCTGCGTCGGGGTCGCGCCCTTGACCTCGGTCATCTGGTTGCCGGCGTCCACGAACACCAGCTTGGGCTGGTGATCCTTCAGCTCGGCGGCCTCGTACTGGGCGAAAGACGCGATGATCAGCAAATCCCCCGGCGCGGCGCGGCGCGCGGCGGAGCCGTTGACCGAGATAGTGCCGGAGCCGCGCTCGGCCTTGATCGCGTAAGTGGCGAAGCGCTCGCCGTTGGTGACGTTCCAGATCTGCACTTCTTCGTATTCCAGAATGTCGGCCGCTTCCAGCAGGTTCTCGTCGATGGCGCAGGAGCCGATATAGTGCAACTCGCTGTGCGTGGTGGTTACCCGGTGAAGCTTGGATTTGAGCATATTGCGCTGCATGATTGCATCCTTCGTCCGCTGATCAGCGGAACACTTCGATGTTGTCGATCAGGCGGGTGCGCCCCAGTCGGGCGGCCGCCAGCACCACCAGGCGTTTTTCGCCGGCGTGCGCCACCGCCAGGGTGTCGGCCTGGCGAATTTCCACGTAATCCACGGTCCAGCCGGCTTGGGCCAGATCGTCGCGCGCGCCCTGCTCCAGCGCCGCGTAATCATTGTCGCCGTCCTGCAGCCGCTGTCGCACCTGCGTCAGATTGCGATACAGGCGCGGCGCCTCGGCGCGCTCTTCCGCGCTCAGATAGCCGTTGCGCGAGGACAGCGCCAGGCCGTCGTCGGCGCGGCCGGTGTCCACCGGCACAATCTCGATCGGCGAGTTCAAATCCTCCACCATCGCGCGGATCACGTGCAGCTGCTGGAAATCCTTCTTGCCGAAACAGGCCAGGTCCGGCTGCACGATGTTGAACAACTTGGTCACCACGGTGGCGACGCCGCGGAAGTGGCCGGGACGGAAGGCGCCGCACAGCTCGTTCTGGATATTCGGCGGCTCCACGTTGAAGTCCTGGCGCACGCGCGGATACAGCTCCTGTTCCTCGGGGAAGAACAAGGCGTCCACGCCGGCGGCGCGCAGCTTGTCGCAATCGGCGTCGAAGGTGCGCGGATAGGCGCCGAAGTCTTCACCCTGGCCGAACTGCAGCCGATTGACGAAGATGCTGACCACCACTTTGTCGGCGCGCTCGCGCGCCGCCTTGACCAGGGCCAGATGGCCGGCATGCAGATTGCCCATGGTGGGCACGAAGGCGAGCTTGCCCGCCTGGCGACGCCAGGCGCGCATCTGCGCCACGGTACGAATGATTTCCATTGCTTGATGTCCTGGACCGGGCCGATCAGAAAGTATGTTCCGCCGCCGGGAAGGACTTGTCCTTCACCGCCTGCACATAGGCCTGCACCGCGCCCTGGATGCTGCCCGCCTGGTTCATGAAGTCCTTGACGAAGCGCGCCTTCTTGCCCGGATACACGCCCAGCATGTCGTGCAGCACCAGCACCTGGCCGGACACGTCGACGCCGGCGCCTATGCCTATGGTGGGCACGGAAATCGACTCGGTGATCTCGCGCGCCAGCTCGGCCGGCACGCACTCCATCAGCACCAGGCTGGCGCCGGCCTCGGCGTGCGCCTTGGCGTCGTTGACGATGCGGCGCGCGTCTTCCTCGCTCTTGCCCTGCACCCGATAGCCGCCGAAGGTGTTGACGAACTGCGGCGTCAGGCCGATGTGGGCGCACACCGGCACGCCGCGCTCCACCAGGAAGCGGGTGGTGTCGGCCATATAGGCGCCGCCCTCCAGCTTCACCATGTGCGCTCCGGCCTGGATGATGCGGGCGGCGTGGGCGAACGCCTGCTGCGGACTTTCCTGATAGGCGCCGAACGTCATGTCGCCCAGCACCATCGCCTGCTTGGCGCCCCGCGCCACGCAACGCACGTGATAGAGCATTTCCTCCTCGGCCACCGGCAGCGTGGAGTCTATGCCCTGCACCACCATGCCCAACGAATCCCCCACCAGCAGAATTTCCACGCCGGCCTGTTCCAGCAAGGCGGCGAAGCTGGCGTCGTAACAGGTCAGCATGGCGATCTTCTGCCCTTCCTGCGCCATTTTCTGCAGGGTGTTGACGGTAATTTTCATGCCCGTTCTTCCTCGTTTCAGTCGTCCGTATCGACCGGCGGGACGCCTAGAGCCCGCTTACGATCTGCTGCGCCTCAGGAAGGTCGCGCGGCGAGCGCGGCGTCGAAACGCGCGGACGGGGCTGGGCCCTTCCGCCGTCTCGGCCGCAAGGCCGTCACCCGTCCTGGCTCGCATCATCGCAAACCGGCTCTGAGCGCTCGGCGGCTCAGACGCTCTTGTTGAAATAGTTGCGCTGGCCTCGCGCCTCGCTGATGCAGCGGATCAGCAGTTCGAAGTCCTCGTCGCCGTCGACCAGATTCAGATGATCGGTATTGACGATCAGCAACGGCGCGGCCTCGTACTGATGGAAAAACTCGCTATAGGCCTGATGCACGCGCTTCAGATAGCCTTCCGGGAAATTGACTTCGTACTCCGCCGCCCGCGCGGCCACCCGGCTCAGCAGGTTCTCTTCGGAAGCCTGCAGATAAATCACCAGATCCGGCACCGGGTGCTCGGGCATCGCCAGCCCCGCCAGGCGCTTGTACAGCGCCAGCTCGGCCTCGTCCAGATTGATCTTGGCGAACAGCGCGTCTTTTTCGAACAGGAAGTCCGACACCAACGGGCTGGCCAGCAGTTCGCCGTCCAGCATGCTCTTGGCCATCTCGGCGCGTTGCAGCATGAAGGACAGCTGGGTGGACAGACCGTGGGCCGGCAAGTTGCGGTAGAAGCGCGGCAGGAAGGGGTTGGCGGCGGGATCTTCCGCCAGCAGGCGCACGCCCCAGTATTCCGACAGTCGGCGCGCCAGAGAGGATTTGCCCGCGCCGATCGGCCCTTCGACCACGACATAACGCAATTGACTCATCGCTCGCTTCCTTAT
Source organism: Chromobacterium sp. HL1 (assembly GCF_057418835.1). NCBI lineage: Bacteria > Pseudomonadati > Pseudomonadota > Betaproteobacteria > Neisseriales > Chromobacteriaceae > Chromobacterium > Chromobacterium sp. HL1. The sequence continues at coordinate 1,464,674 of NZ_CP162399.1, read as the reverse complement.
TAGCTAGTTGTTTTGAGGCGCTCCACGCCCTGATCGGCCAGCCCTGCGGCCAGTTCGCCGGCCGTGCCCAGCGCCGGCAGCGCCAGATCGGGAGCGATCTCCGCCAGCGGGATCATGACGAAGCCGCGCAGATGCATGCGCGGATGCGGCAGGGTCAGGTCTTGGTCGCTCAGGGCGACGCCGCTGTAATACAGCAGATCCAGATCCAGCACCCGCGGCGCGTTGCGGAAGGTGCGCACCCGGCCGAACTCGGCCTCTATCGCCAGCAGCCGGCGCAATAATTCGCGCGGCGCCAGCGCGGTGTCCACTTCCGCCACGGCATTGATGAAGTCCGGCTGATCGGCATAGCCCACCGGCGCGGTGCGGTACAGGGCGGACTGCCGGGTCAGCGCGGTGTCGGGCAAGGCGGCGATCGCGGCCAGCGCGGCGCGGATCTGCGCCGCCGGCTGCTCGAGATTGCTGCCCAGCGCGATGAAGGCCTGCGCCACTTAGGCCTCTCCGCCCGGCTCGTCCGCGGCTTTGCGGCGATTGGCGGGGCGGCGGCGGCGGCGTTTCTTGGCCGGGTCCGGCTCGCCGCTGGCTTTGGCGATGTCCAGCAGCTGCTCGCGTTCGTCCTCGTCGGCGCGCTGGAAGTCATTCCACCAGGACACCAGCTTCATGTCCACCTCGCCGGCTTCTCCGCGCAGGGCGAAGAAATCGTAAGCGGCGCGGAAGCGCGGCTGCTCCAGGAAACGGTAGGCGCGCTGGCCGCTGCGGCTGTCGAAACGCGACTGCAGCATCCAGATTTCGCGCATGGTCACGCTGAAGCGGCGCGGAATGGCAAAATCGTTGTCCTGCTCGGACTCCACGTCGGCAATCGCCTGCGCCAGCGCGTACACCGCGCGGTCGCCGGCGTTCAGGCGTTTCTGCCAGCGCTGATGCACCTGCTTCCACAACAGGGTGGCCAGCAGGAAGCCTACCGACACCGGCTTGTCGGCGCGGATGCGCTGATCGGTGCTTTCCAGGCCCAGCTTCAAGAACAGGTCGTCGCCCTTATCGTCCAGCACCGCGTCCAGCAGCGGGAACACGCCGCGCGCCATGCCTTCCTCGCGCAGCTTTTTCAGGCAGCCGTAGGCTTGGCCGGACATCAGCAGCTTGAGCATTTCGTCGAACAGGCGCGCCGGCGGCTCTTTCTTCAGCAGATGGGCGTGGGTGCGGATCGGCTTGCGGGTGGCCTCGTCGATATCGAAGCCCAGCTTGGCCGCCAGGCGCACCGCGCGCAGCATGCGCACCGGGTCTTCCTGATAACGGCGCGCCGGCTGGCCTATCATCACCAGCTTGCGGGCGCGCAAGTCCTTGACGCCGTGGTGATAGTCGATGACGGTTTCGTCGGACGGATCGTAGAACAACGCGTTGACGGTGAAGTCGCGGCGGTGCGCGTCCTCTTCCTGGCTGCCGAAGCTGTTGTCGGCCATGATGCGGCCGGTTTCATTGGTGTCGTCCACCGAACCGCCGCGGAAAGTGGTCACCTCGATGGTTTCCGGTCCCATCATCACGTGGACGATGCGGAAACGCCGGCCGATGATGCGGGAGCGGCGGAACACCCGGTGCACTTCCTCAGGCGTCGCGTTGGTGGCGACGTCGAAATCCTTCGGCGACACGCCCAACATCAAGTCGCGCACGGCTCCGCCCACCACATAGGCGGCGAAACCGGCCTCCTGCAGTCGGGTGGTGACTTTCAGCGCAGCGGAGCTGAGCTGGTCTCGGCGGATGCCGTGTTGCGGCAGAGGAATCACGCGCGCCTTGGTGCGGCGCTTGCCCATGCCGGCGGGCAGGTCCAGTACTTTACGGATAAACTTGCGGATCATTATGAGAAGATAGTCGACTTGGAATGCCAGGATTCGCAAGACTAGTAGGTAGTCAAGCCGGCGATTATATCCCTATTCTTTGCAGAAAATACAATTCGCCGCCATATCCCGCCGCATCGCAGCGCCCATGGCCGCCAATTGCCCCCCATCGGCGATAGGCATACAATCGCTGCCGATTCGCCGACTCCGACAAGACCCCTCCCGTGCGCCCTACTCTCAGCTTTCATCTCCAGACCATTCCCAACGTGCCCGCCATCCGCCAGCTCTACCAGCTGGACGGCGAAATCGGGGAGGCCGACGTCGCCGATTTCGTGCTGCAGCGCTGTCGCGCCCAGAGCGGCACCGACTTCATCCCCTTCCACTTGCACCGCGTCGTCGCCATCGCCGGCGTGCTGCAACAGGATGGGCAAACCCGTCTCGTCCAAGGGCTCGCCGCCGACGCAGGCGACGAGGCCGCGATGCTGGCGGACTGGCTGAACCTGCTGCGCGACAGCCGGGCGCGGCTGGTCAGCTGGGACGGCGCGCGGCTGGAACTGCCGGTGCTGCGCCACCGCGCGCTGGCGCTGGGCCTGCCGCTGGCGGAACAGCTGCGCGCCGGAGCGGACAGCTCGTCCCAGGTCTCGCTGAGCGAGATCCTGAGCGGCGGCCACGCGGAGCTGGCCACCCCGCAGGGCGAACTGGCCCGGCTGTGCGGCCTGCCCGGCGAGGCCGAGCTCAACGGCCCGCGGCGCTGGGAACTGTACCGCGCCGGCGACGTCGGCGCGCTCGCGGAACACAATGCGCGCCAGGCCGCCAGCTGCCATCTGCTGTGGCTGCGCCAGCAATGGGTGGAGGGCGCGCTGGATTCAGGCGCCCACCAGGCCTGTAGGCAAGGCCTGCGCGCCGTCGTCGCCACGCAGCCGGAACCGCACTGGCGCGGCTGGCTGGCCGACTGGCCCGCGGACGCTCCGCAAGGGGATTGACAGCCAAAAGCCAAAGGCATAGGCTGACGTTCATGCGCCGATTTGACACAGCTTGCGGGCGCTTAACAAATGCCAGCTAAAGCGTTAAAACGGTCAACCCGCTTGCGCTCTTAGTCGTAGGCGGGTTTTGTTTTACCCGTACAGGCAGTTAAGCGGACCCGTCGCTTCGGATCGATGCATGAGCCGCGCCCCGTTTCCATTTCGGGCATGCGCGGCTGGCGCCGAGTTAATGACAACTTGCAGGGCGCCCAAAAATCCTGCTAAAGCGTCGCCGGCGATACCCAGGACCGGCGCGCGAACCGCGACCGAACCGACTGGAGAACCGCCATGTACGACTGCCTGCAAGACAGCTATACCGATTTTTCTTTTGCCAATTTCGACGCCGTGGGAAGACCTCGCCCCCTTTGCGGCAGCCTGAGCGCCTCTCCGCTCACGCCGGCCGACGCCCCCGCCCTGCAGCAGCTGGCGGATTTCGCCCATGAACTGGGCTATGACCTGGACCGCAACGGCGAACAACTGACCGTGCGGGACATTTCCCTGCTGGACGCGCTCAGCATCAACGCCCGCTTCGGCGGCGAGCTGCTGATCAGTTGCGATCTGCGCCGCGACCCGCCCGCGCGCTTCTGATTCCATATCCCGCGCCGCCGGGACCGCCTTGCGTTCCCGGCACGCGCCATGTCGCCCCATTGTCATGGCGCGACAAAGACAAGCGCACCCCGCAGCCGGTATAATGGCCAGTTCTCCGTGCCATCCCGCCCTACTCCCATGCTGTTTGAAATCAATCGCGCCCCGCGCGGGGCCGTGCTGCTGGAAGCCCGTCAAATCAGCCGGCTGGCCTTGCCGATGATGATCGCCCAGATCGCCCAGGTGGCCACCGCCTTCGTCGATACGGTGATGGCCGGCCGCGTCAGCACCGACGACCTGGCCGCCGTCTCTCTGGGCGCCAGCGTCTTCATCACCTTCTACGTCACGCTGATGGGCATCGTCACCGCGCTCAATCCCATCCTGGCCCACCAGTTGGGCGCCGGCGAGCACGACAAATTCAAGGACACCGCGCGCCAGGGCCTGTGGTTCGGCCTGCTGATCGGCCTCTTGGGCGCGGCGATGATGATGGCGCTGGAGCCGGCGCTGCGGCTATGGCTGCACCTGCCGCCGGAAGTGACCGACAAGGTGATGCTCTTCATCACCGGCGCCGCCGTGGGCATGCCGGCGGCGATGACCCACCGCGCGCTGCACGCTTACGCGTCCAGCCTGGGCCGCCCCAAGGCCATCATGGTGGTCAGCCTGCTGGCGCTGGCGCTGAACGTTCCGCTCAACTACATCCTGATCCACGGCCTGTTCGGCCTGCCCAAGCTGGGCGGCGCCGGCTGCGGCTGGGCCACCGGCATCGTGTTCTGGTTCAATTGCCTGGCCCTGCTCGCCTATGTCAGCTGGCACCGCAACTTCCGCCAGTTCCGGCTGCTGGAGCGGCTGCGCGGCCCGGACTGGCGCATGTACCGCGGCTTCCTCAAGCTGGGCGTGCCCATCGGCCTGTCCTTTTTCGTGGAAGTCAGCCTGTTCTCCTTCATCGCGCTGCTGATCGCCGAGCTGGGCACCGTGGTGGTGGCCACTCACCAGTCCGTGCTCAATTTTTCCAGCATCATCTACATGCTGCCGCAGAGCGTGGCCACCGCGATGTCGGTTCGCGTCGGCCACCACGTCGGCGCCGGCGACTACCGCGCCGCGCGCTTCAGCTCCGGCGTCGGCCTGCTGCTGGGCCTGAGCATGGCCTTCTGCGCGATGCTGGTGGTGCTGCTGTTCCGCGAGCCCATCATGCGCATGTACACGCCGGACCCGCGCGTGATCGCGATGGGCTCCACCCTGCTGCTGTTCGCCGCCGTCTACCAGCTGACCGACGCCGCCCAGACCATCGCCTCCGGCGCCCTGCGCGGCTACAAGCTGACCACGGTGCCGATGATCATTCACATCCTGTCGTTCTGGTGCGTCGGCCTGGGCCTGGGCATCACCCTGGGCCTGACCGACTGGCTGAGCAAGAAACCCATGGGCGTGTTCGGCTTCTGGACCGCGCTGGTGATCAGCCTGAGCGTGGCCGCGCTATTCCTGACCCGCTACCTGGCCGGCGAAAGCCGCCGACGCCTGCATCGACAACTTCAAACGGAACCGGCGCCATGAGCCTGAGCTTCAGCCACCATCATCCGCTCAAATCGCTGAACACCTTCGGCATGGACGCGCGCGCGCGCGACTTCTGCCGGCTGGACGCGCTCTCGGAGCTGCCGGCGCTGCTGGACAGCCCGGCCTACCGGGCCGGGCCGGTGCTGTGGCTGGGCGGCGGCAGCAATCTGCTGTTCACCCGCGACTACCCCGGCCTGGTGGTCAAATTGGAATTGCGCGGCGTCCGTCTGCTGGAAGAGAGCGGCGAGGACGTGATCGTCGAGGCCGCCGCCGGCGAAAACTGGCACGATTTCGTGCTCCACACCCTGGAGCAAGGCTGGTACGGCCTGGAAAACCTCAGCCTGATCCCCGGCACCGTCGGCGCCAGCCCGATCCAGAACATCGGCGCCTACGGCGTCGAGGCCAAGGACCACATCCACCAAGTCGTCTGCGCCGATCTAGAGCGCGGCGGCGCCGAACTGACGCTAAGCAAGGCCGACTGCCGCTTCGGCTATCGCGACAGCGTGTTCAAACACGAGGCCGCCGGCCGACTGCTGGTCACCGCCGTGCGTTTCCGCCTGTCGCGCGCGCCGCGGCTGCGCACCGGCTACGGCGACATCCAGCAAGAACTGGACGCCGCCGGCATTGCCGCGCCCACGCCGCAAGACGTCAGCGACGCGGTGATCCGCATCCGCTCGAGCAAACTGCCCAACCCGGCCCAGCTGGGCAACGCCGGCAGCTTCTTCAAAAATCCGGTGCTGCCGGCGGAACAGGCGCAGGCGCTGCTGGCGCGCCATCCGACGCTGCCGCACTACCCGGCCGCCGACGGCAAGGTCAAGCTGGCCGCCGGCTGGCTGATCGACCAATGCGGGCTGAAAGGCCATCGCGACGGCGATGCCGGCGTGCACGCGCGCCAGGCCCTGGTGCTGGTCAACTACGGCGCAGCCAGCGGCGAGCAGATGCGCGCGCTGGCCGACAAGGTGCGCGCGGAAGTCCGTCAACGCTTCGGCGTGGAACTGGAGCCGGAACCCATCGTTCTCTAAACTGCAGGCGCGAGCCGTTCGCGCCCTAGACAAAAGGCTAAGCAATGCATTCAAGCGTAGATGTGCTGGTATTCGATCTGGGCGGAGTATTGGTGGACTGGAACGGCATCGATCCGCTGGTGCGGCTCTCCCAGGGCAAGCTGGACCCGGAACAGGCCCGGCGCTTCTGGATGGAAACGCCGTGGATCGCCGAACTGGACACCGGCGCCTGCACGCCGGAGGCCTTCAGCGCGGCGATGGCCGAGCACTTGGGACTGGACATCGGCGCGGCGGACATGACCGCGCAACTGGACAGCTGGCTGCGCGGCGCCTACCCCGGCGCGGCAGAAATGCTGGCCCGGCTAGGCGAACGCCACCGCCTGGCCGTGCTCAGCAACAATAATGCGCTGCACTGGGGCAAGATCGAACGCGAATTCGATCTGCTGCACCGCTTAGACCGGCTGTTCGCCTCCCACCTGATCGGCCTGCGCAAGCCGGACGACGCGGTGTACCGCCATGTGCAGGACGAGCTGGGCGCGGCCCCGCAGCGCATCGCCTTTTTCGACGACAATATAGAATGCGTGGACGCCGCCCGCCGCGCCGGCTGGCAGGCCTTCCACACCAAGGGCCTGGACCAGGTGCAGGCCGCGCTGCGCGCCAACGGCTGGCTGGATTAGGCCTAACCGCGCTAGAACACCCCGCCGGCCTTGCAGAAAATCGCCACCACCGTCAGCAGGCCGATCAACCAGGACAGGGAACGCAGCGCCGCCCGATCGGCCAGATACAGCAAGCCGTGCGCGATCCGCGCCGCGATGAAAACCGCGGCGGCGGCGTCCAGAAACGCCGACGGCACATGCATCCCCCAAGCCACCAACACCGCCGCGGCGAAGGTCGGGAACGCCTCCCAGGCGTTCTGCTGCGCCCAATTGGCGCGCAGCCGGTAACCGCTGGCCTGGGCCATCGCCTCCCGAGGCTTGTGGTTGTCCACTCGCGAACCGGCCTTGGCCACCCCGGCCCAGATCAAGGGCAGCAAGGCCGCCAGCAAAATGCTCCATAAAGCGAAGGGCATGGTTTCTCCTTTAGCGTGTAAAAGGCCGCCCGCTCACGGCGAGCGGCGCCTGTGTCCCAGATAGCGCCCGTCGTCGAAGGTCGCCACCCATTCCGGCCGGTAGACCACCAGCACCGCCGCCAACAAGCCGGTGGTGAAGGCCTCCGACCACGACAGTAAAAAATAGAACGGCAGCGTCTCCTCCAACAACTGGTCCCAGGGATAGGCGCCGGCCAGGCCCAAGACCAGCAAACCCGACAAGCCGGCGGCGAACATGCCGGCCCCGCCGGCGAGGAAGCCGTTGACGAAAACGTAAACGAACAGATTGCTGGGCAAGGCGCGCTGGCTCAAGCGCAGCGCCGCGGCCGACAGCGCCACCGGCGGCACGATCATGCTCAGATAGTTCAGACCCAGCGCCTGCGGATCGGCCTGTCCGCTCAAAGCCAATGCCAGCAAGGGAAGCGCCAGCGCCAGCAAGGCCAGCCACGGCCCCATCATCAAGGTGAACAGGCCGGCGCCCAGCAAATGGAAGGACAGGCCGGGGGCCACGCCGCCGCGCAGCAGCCACAAGGCCAGCGCCAGCACGCAGGCGCCCATCCAGGCGTTGCAGGCCGGCAAGGGCAGGCCGCGCCAGACCACCCGCCGCGCCGCCAGCGCCAACAAGGACAAAGCCGCGCCGTTGCTCAGCCAAAGCGCGGCGTCGGGGAAAAACGATGCGGGTAAATCCATGGCCTACCTATCGGCTTATATATCCATTTCGAATGATACCAGAGCGCGCGCACCAATCCGCCGCCATTGGGTACAATGACGTTTTCTTGGAGAGTCCCGCATGCCCGCCTTGCCCGCCCCTCACCTGATCGCCCAGCAGGTCGCCGCCGCCCTGGCTGAAGACATCGGCCGTTGTGACTGGACCGCCCTGTTGATTCCCGAACACAGCGCTGGCGCGGCGCGGGTGACGGCGCGCGAAGCGGCCACGCTGTGCGGCCAGGCCTGGTTCGACGAATGCTTCCGCCAGGTCGATCCCCGCTGCCGGGTGGAATGGCTGGCCGCCGAAGGCGAGCAGGTCGCCGCCGGCGCCGTGCTGTGCCAAATCGACGGCCCGGCCCGCGCGCTGCTGACCGCGGAGCGCTCCGCGCTGAACTTCCTGCAAACCCTGTCCGCGGTCGCCAGCGAAACCCGCCGCTACGTAGACGCCGTGGCCGGCACCCGCGCCCGGATACTGGACACCCGCAAAACCATGCCCGGCCTGCGGCTGGCGCAGAAATACGCGGTGACCGCGGGCGGCGGCGACAATCAGCGCGTCGGCTTGTTCGACGGCATCCTGATCAAGGAAAACCACATCATGGCCGCCGGCGGCATCGCCGCCGCGCTGCGGGCCGCGCAGCGGCTGGCCCCGGCCGAGGTCAGCCTGCAAATCGAAGTGGAAACGCTGGAGCAACTGGAAGAAGCGCTGCTCCACGGCGCCAAGCTGGCCCTGCTGGACAATATGTCGCTGGAGCAAATGCGCGAAGCGGTGCGGCTGACCGCCGGCCGCGCCCAGCTGGAAGCCTCCGGCGGCGTGGACTTCGACACCGTGCGCGCGATTGCGGAAACCGGGGTCGACCGCATTTCGGTGGGCAAATTGACCAAGGACGTCCGCGCCGTCGATCTTTCCATGCGCTTCACCGCGGCCTGAGGCGCCGTCCGGGCCCGGCGGCGGGCCCCTGTCATACTCCGCCGCCTAGCGCTATAACTGGTTCATAACCCCCAATAACGAGCGTCATGGACTTCAACCTCCGCAAACGGAACAAACGCCCGGCACGCTATGCGATCTGGGGTTCCATCCTCTTCCTGCTCGGCACGCTGGCGCTGGTGGCCCTGGAACTGCTCAACACCTATCACCAGGAAGAGGAAAACGCGCTGCGCCAGGCCAACGGCCTCAGCCAATTGCTGGCGGAACGGCTGGCCGCCGGCATCAGCGAAGCCGGCCTGATCCTGCAAAGCAGCAGCCAGCTGCCGCAGGTCCAGACCCTGCTTCACACCGGCACAAGCGGCGAGGAGGGACAGCAGAAGCTGTATCAGCAGCTGCAGCAGCAACTGCAGCTGGCGCCCTATCTGAGCCGGATCGAAATCATAGACAGCGCCTGCCAGGCCATCTTCACCAGCCGCCAGGCCGCCATCGTGCGTCAGCCCCACAATGAATTCTGCCGCTGGCTGCATCGCAACGAAGACCCGGAAAACAATTACACCGCCGCCCAGCACAATCCCGAACAACACGGCATCGTCCTGGCCAGCAAGCTGCGCGACGAAGGCGGCAACGTCATCGGCATGGCCGCCGGCGTCATCGCCAATAATTTCTTTCAGGACGAGGTCTCGCGCGTCACCGTGGGCGAGCACGGGGAGATCCTGGTGCTGGACCAACGCCAGCTGATGGTGGCGCGCTGGCCCAAGCCCCCCAAGGGACTGGAGCGGCAATTCCGGCCGCTGCAGCCGGCCAAGCTGCTCAGCCGCGACGGCAATCAGGCGCAATTCAGCGCGCCGTCCAATATCGACGGCGTCACCCGCCTGTACAGCCAGAGCCAGACCGGCCGCTATCCCTTCCAAGTGGCCGTGGGCCTCGCCCGCAAGGATTTCACCCGCTCGGTGCAGGAGAAGGCGATGCTGGCCCTGCTGGGCTGGCTGTTCATCGCCGGCATGACGCTGCTGGCCCTGCGCAACTATCTGTCCAATCTGCGCCAGCACACCCTGCTGAGCCGCAGCACCGATCTGATCCGGCAAAGCGAGGGAGAGGCGAAGCTGATCCTGGACACCGCGCCGCTGGCGCTGTTGCTGGTCAACCCCAAAACCCGCCGCATCCAGCGGGCCAACGCGCTGGCGCGCGCCATGTTGCAACTGCCGCCGCGCGCGCCGGGCACCAAGGAGGATTCGGACATCCTCAACCTGCCTTTTCGACTACAGCCGCTGGAGCAGTGGCTGGAAGCCGGCCAGGAGATAGAGAATCAAGAAATGGAGCTGGAGCTGGAGGACCACAGCCGGCTCTGGGTCATCGTCTCGCTGCGGCCCCTGGGCGAACGCACCCCGCCGTCCACGCTGGTGGCGCTCTACGATATTTCCAGCCGCAAGCAGTTGGAGCAGCAATTGCAGGAAAGCAATCAGCAACTGAGCGAAATGGCGGCCACCGACCCGCTGACCCATTTGTACAACCGGCGCTACGCCGACATGATGCTGAAAGACGAAATCAGCCGCTGCGAGCGCTACGGCCAGTCGATGACCATCGCGGTGTTCGACATCGACCACTTCAAGCAATTCAACGACCGCCACGGCCACCAGGCCGGCGACAATGTGCTGGTGGCGGTGGCCAACGCGCTGACCGACACCACGCGCAACACCGATATCAGCGCGCGGGTGGGCGGCGAGGAATTCCTGGTGATTTTCCCCTGCACGCGTCTGCGCGACGCGCAAAAGGTGATGGAACGGGTCCAGGTGGTGCTGAGCCAGACCCGCTTCCCGCTGGTGGACCAGAGCGTGACCTTCAGCGGCGGGCTGACCGACTGGCGGCCGCACGACACGCCGGAACTGATGCTGGCGCGCGCCGACCGCCTGCTCTACGAAGCCAAGGTCGCCGGCCGCAACATCCTCTTCAACGATCTGGACATGATCTGAACGGCGGCGGCTCCTGCCCGGCCACGCCCAAGGCGTCGGACAGCAGCCACAACATCGCCGCGGTGGCGCCCCAGATGCGGTGGCGCTGCCAATCCAGCGACAGATAGGCCCGCAGCTGGCCGTCGTCGCCCTGATGGCTGTGGCGCTGGTAAGCGCCGGTATCCATCAGCAGCGGCAGCGGCGCCTCGAACACCTCGGCCACCTCGCCCGGCTCCGGGCTGAGTTCGAACGGCGGCAACACCAGACCCACCACCGGCGTCACCACAAAGCCGGTAATCGTCACATAATCCGGCAAGCGGCCCAGCAGCCGGACATGGCTTTCCGCCAGCCCGGTCTCCTCCCGCGTTTCGCGCAGCGCGGCGCGCTCGGCCGAACCGTCGTCCCGCTCCAGCTTGCCGCCCGGAAAGCTCACCTGGCCGGCGTGCGCCGGCAGGTTCTCCGCGCGACGGGTCAACATCACCGTCGGCCCCTCGTGCCGCCACACCAGCGGCACCAGCACCGCCGCCGGCCGCAGCCCGCCGTCGGCCGGACGGAAGCTGAAATCGCCCACCCTGCCGGTAAAGTCATAAGCCGACAGCCGACCGGCAATCCAGTCGGCCGCTTCTCCCGCCTCCATCGACCACATTTTATTGTCCCCTGCCGTCATCCGCTCGCCGGGCCAACGCGCCGGCGATGTTCTTGCTCCATCTTAGGCCAAATCGCGGCCCCGCTGTCGGCGCCGCCATCGGTATTAACAAAAAACCCGCGCACCGGCGCCTGAACGACGCCGGCCGACGCGGGCAAAAAAAATGCCAGGCTGGCAGCCTGGCATTCTTGCGAGCATTTCCGCTCAGCGGCGCATCGAGTCGAAGAACTGCTGGTTCGACTTGGTGGCCTTGATCTTGTCCTGCAGGAATTCCATCGCCTCCAGATCGTCCATCGGGTAGAGCAGCTTGCGCAGTACCCAGATGCGCTGCAATTGGTCCTGCGGAATCAGCAGCTCTTCGCGACGGGTGCCGGAACGGTTGATGTTCAGCGCCGGGAAAATGCGCTTCTCGGCCATGCGGCGTTCCAGATGGATTTCGCTGTTGCCGGTGCCCTTGAATTCTTCGTAGATCACATCGTCCATGCGGCTGCCAGTATCGATCAGCGCGGTGGCGATGATGGTCAGGCTGCCGCCCTCTTCCACATTGCGCGCGGCGCCGAAAAAGCGCTTCGGGCGCTGCAGCGCGTTGGCGTCCACGCCGCCGGTCAGCACCTTGCCGGAGGCCGGCACCACGGTGTTGTAGGCGCGCGCCAGACGGGTGATGGAGTCCAGCAGGATCACCACGTCCTTTTTGTGTTCCACCAGGCGCTTGGCCTTCTCGATCACCATCTCGGCCACTTGCACGTGGCGGGTGGCCGGCTCGTCGAAGGTGGAAGACACCACTTCGCCCTTGACCGAACGCTGCATCTCGGTCACTTCCTCCGGACGCTCGTCGATCAGCAACACGATCAGCACCGCTTCCGGATGGTTGGCGGTGATGGCGTGGGCGATGTGCTGCAGCATCACGGTCTTGCCAGACTTCGGCGGCGCCACCAGCAGGCCGCGCTGGCCTTTGCCTATCGGCGAGATCAGGTCGATGATGCGGCCGGTGATGTTCTCTTCGGCGCGGATGTCGCGTTCCAGCTTGAACTGCTCGGTGGGGAACAGCGGCGTCAGGTTCTCGAACAGAATCTTGTGCTTGGAGTTCTCCGGCGCTTCGCCGTTGACCTTGTCCACCTTGACCAGCGCGAAGTAACGCTCGCCGTCTTTCGGGGTGCGGATCTCGCCTTCGATCGAATCGCCGGTATGCAGGTTGAAGCGACGAATCTGCGACGGGCTGACATAGATGTCGTCCGGGCCGGCCAGGTAGGAGGTGTCCGGGCTGCGCAGGAAACCGAAACCGTCCGGCAGCACTTCCAGGGTACCTTCACCGAAAATGCTCTCGCCTTTTTTGGCCTGGTTTTTCAGCAAGGCGAAGATCAAGTCCTGCTTGCGCAGTCGGTTGGCCCCGTCGATCTCGTTGGAAATGGCCATTTCAACGAGTTCGGAAACATGAAGATGTTTTAGATCAGATAAGTGCATAGCAGCCGTAGGTCGACTCGGTAACGATTTAGCGGAACGCTGAATTCGGAGGGTGGCGTAAAAATGGAACGGGCAACGCGTCAATCGCTACCCGTTTTGAGATTTTGCTGGAGAATAGACGCTTTACAGTTGGCTGTCAATGAAGGCGGTCAACTGGCTCTTGGCCAGCGCGCCCACCTTGGTGGCGGCAACCTGGCCGTCCTTGAAAATCATCAGCGTCGGGATGCCGCGGATGCCGAATTTCGGCGGCGTCAGCTCGTTCTGGTCGATGTTCAGCTTGACCACTTTCAGGCGGCCTTCGTATTCCTTGGCCACTTCGTCCAGGATGGGAGCGATCATCTTGCACGGACCACACCACTCGGCCCAGTAATCGACCAGCACCGGCAGGTCGGCTTTCAGAACATCGGTATCGAAACTGTCATCGCTTACGTGGTGGATCAGATCGCTCATGGTTTCCTCGCTATTTATATGGTGGCGCAACTACTGCAATTGATGTGTGATGGTAGCAAGCGCGGAGTGCCGGGGCAACCGGAAATCCGGCGCGCGCGGCGCGCTCCGCGCTTCGCTCTTTCCTTATATACCACCGGAAAGCGTCCGACCTGGCCGACAATGCCGCTGCTGAAACGGCCCGGCTTCGGTATAATGCGCAGCTGTTTATTCCGAGAAGGACTCCAAATGGGCTTTCTGCAAGGCAAAAAGATTCTGATTACCGGCATGATCTCCAACCGCTCCATCGCTTACGGCATTGCCCAGGCCTGTCATCGCGAAGGCGCGGAACTGGCGTTCACCTATGTGGTGGACAAACTGGAAGACCGCGTGCGTGAAATGGCCGCGGATTTCGGCTCCAAGCTGGTTTTCCGCTGCGACGTGCAGAACGACGAAGAAATCAATAAATTGTTCGCCGATCTCGGCAAGGAATGGGACGGCCTGGACGGCCTGGTCCACGCCATCGCCTTCGCCCCGCGCGAATCGCTGGAAGGCGACTTCCTGGACGCGCTGAGCCGCGAAGCCTTCCAGACCGCCCACGATGTGTCCGCCTACAGCTTCCCGGCGCTGGCCAAGGCCGCGCGCCCGATGATGCAGGGCCGCAACGCCGCCTTGCTGACCCTGTCCTACCTGGGCGCGGTGCGCGCAATCCCCAACTACAATGTGATGGGCCTGGCCAAGGCCAGCCTGGAAGCCTCGGTGCGCTTCATGGCCGCCAGCCTGGGCAAGGACGGCATCCGCGTCAACGGCATTTCCGCCGGCCCGATCAAGACCCTGGCCGCCGCAGGCATTTCCGGCTTCTCCAAGCTGCTGGCCATGGCCGCCGGACAGTCCTGTCTGCGCCGCAACGTCACCACCGAGGAAGTGGGCAATACCGCCGCCTTCCTGCTGTCCAATCTGTCCTCGGGCATCACCGGCGAAATCACTTATGTCGACGCCGGCTTCAGCATCAACTCGCTGAATGTGCCGGAAGCCTGATTCGATCGCCTCCAAATGAAAATGGACCCGCCGGGTCCATTTTTTTCGCCCTCGCCGCTGCGCCGCCATCCGCTCCGGGATGACGAAGCTCCGATAAGCGGCACTCGCCGCGCCGCGTCTCACGAAGCGCCGCGGACTTCAACGGCCTCCAGGACGACGATCCGCCCCGGCAGGCCGCCGGGCGCTTGCGAACCCAGTCAAGCCCGCATCAGTGGCGGGACCCCAGATCCCGGTCCTCGGTCGTTCCGCTCAGCATATGCGTCAGTTCGTCGCAGGCGCGCACCATGCCGTCTCGCACGCGGAATTCGGCGATGACCAGCATGCTCACCCGGCCGCCGTCCCGCTTGTCCGCGGCGACGCGATGGCGAGTGAACACGCGCTCGCCCTGCTCCGCCCAGCTCAGGATTTCAAGATCGACCCGGCTGCACGTCTGCTTCAGATGGCGCAAATGCTTGATGAAATCGGCGTAATCCAAGCTGCGGCCGTCCGCCTGCTGGCGATAATCGGGATGCACCAGCTTCGCCAAACGGTTTTCGTCCAGTTCCGGGCGCAGCAATGCGCATTCGAATAATTCGCGCACCACGGCGATAGCGCTGTCTTGCATGGTTTGACTCCTTATAGAGGGGTGATATCGACGATGGGCGGCGCGGCCGAAGCCCGTCCCGCCACAATGGCCAGTATCCGTCCGGGCGTCGATGGCGCGTTATCGCTACAATGTCATCCAATATTTCAAACAGGCCAAACCATGCTGCTCGCCGCCGCCCGCATCCGTCACGACGACGCCGACCCCGAAGCCTGGCACAGCCATGACAGCGGCCAGCTCAGCTTGCTGCGCCGCGGCGTGCTGAACATCGCCACCGACGGCGGCCGGCTCTGGCTGCCGCCCGGCCACCTGGCCTGGATTCCTCCCGGCGTGCGCCACGCCTCGCACCGCCACGGCCTGATAGACGGCATCAGCCTGCACTTCGCCGCCGCGGCCTGCGCGCGGCTGCCGGCCGACGCGCAAGCCATCTCCTGCGACGCACTGCCGCCCGCCATCATGCGGCGCGCGCTGGATTTTTCCGCCCCGCCCCTTCCCAGAGAGCTGCGGCTGCTGGAGGTCTTGCTGGATGAATTGGAACACTGCCCGCCCTTGCGCCTGAGCTTGCCCTTGCCGCAAGACCGGCGCGCGCGCCGGGTCGCCGACGCGCTGACGGAGGCCCCCGAAGACCCGCGCTCGCGCGACGACTGGGCGCAATGGGCCGGCCTCAGCGGACGCAGCCTGAGCCGTCTGTTTCCGGAGCAGACCGGCCTCAGCTTCCAGGCCTGGCGCCGTCGGCTGCGGCTGTTGAAATCGCTGGAATATCTATCGGCCGGCCAGCCCGTCGGCGCCGCCGCCTGGCGCTGCGGCTACGACAGCCCCAGCGCCTTCATCGCCGCCTTCCGACAGACTTTCGGCCGCACGCCGGCCCAATTGCTGGGCCGGCCCTCGGAGCGCTTCAGCGATAGCTATTGTTCTTGAACTGATTGAACAGCCTCACCCGCTCCCTTTGCAGCGCCGGCGGCACCCGTCCCTGGCCGCGCAGCTTGCTCATGCCGGCCGCGTCCGGATAGAGGTTGCGGTCCGCCGTCAGCGCGCCATCCAGTAAAGGCCGCGACGCGGGCAAGGCGTTGGGATAGAACAATTCATTGCTGATTTCCGCCATCACCTCCGGCCGCATCATGAAATCGAGGAAGCGATGCGCGTTGTCCGGATGCGGCGCGTCCTTGGGGATGGCGAAAGTGTCCACCCACAACTCCGCGCCCTTGGGCGACAGCAGGTAGCGGATCTTGCGCGGGCTCTTGGCCTCGCCCGCGCGACGCGCGGCGATGTAGGCGTCGCCGGAATAGATCATCGCCGCGCAAAGCTCGCCGTTGACCAGATCATTGATGGGCGTGGAGGTGAACACCCGCACATAGGGCCGGACCGCGCGCAGCAGGCCGGCGACGGCGGGCAGATCCTCCGGCCGGTTCCGGCCAGGGTCCTTGCCCAGGTAGATCAAGGCCTGCACCGCCACCTGGCTGGGGGACATCATCATGGAGACGCCGCAGCCGCGCAGCTTGGACGCGTAAGCCGGGTCGAACAACAGGGCCAGCGCGTCGGCCGGCGGCGGCGCGCCGCCCAGCGCCCGCCGCACCCGGTCTTCGTCGATGGCCACCGAGGTGGTGCCCCACAGATAGGGCAGCGCGTAACGGTTGCCGGGATCGGCCGCGGCCAGTTGCCGCAGCAGCGCCGGGT
This sequence comes from Chromobacterium sp. HL1, assembly GCF_057418835.1. NCBI lineage: Bacteria > Pseudomonadati > Pseudomonadota > Betaproteobacteria > Neisseriales > Chromobacteriaceae > Chromobacterium > Chromobacterium sp. HL1. Next base: position 1,448,195 of record NZ_CP162399.1, on the reverse strand, counting down.
CCAGTTGGCGGTAATTGGGCAGCTTGCCCTTGTCCAGCGGCCGGAAGGCGCCCGCCGCCAACTGATTGGCCAGGAAGCTCATCGATGGTCCCACCACATCGTAGCCGCTGCGGCCGGTCAGCAATTTGCCTTGCAGGATTTCATTGCTGTCGTATACGTCGTAACGCACCTTGATGCCGGTCTCGCTCTCGAAACGCCGCAAGGTCTGTTTGCCGATGTAATGACTCCAGTTGTAGACGTTCAGCACCTTCTCTTCGGCCGCCTGCGCCGGAACGGCCAGGCAGCAGACCCAGATCCCCACCCCAATGCGTCGCCACATGAATGTTCTCCCGATATCGCGCGCCGGCCCTCAGGCCAGCAAAGCCTCCAGGGCCGCCGCCAGCTTGCCCGCGCCGCGCCGGGCCCAGGCCGGCGCGCTCCCGTCGGCGCACAGTTTCTCCTCCAGCCCGTAAGCGCTGCGCACCAGGTGGTAACCCAGCCACGGCACCGGCTCCGGCGCCCAGCGGCGCACCCGCTCCATACGCCCTTCCGGCATGACCCAGGGCATGGAAGCCAGATCGCCGTCGCGCTCCAGAATCAATTCCGCCAGCGTGCGCCCCATCAGATTGGCGGCTCCCACGCCCTCGCCGCCGTAGCCGCCGGCCATGGCGATGCCGGCGCGCCGGTCGAACAAGGCGTAGGGCGTGAAAGCGCGCGCCACGCCCAGCGTGCCGCCCCAGCGGTAGGGCGCCGCCGCCGCGCCCAAGGCAGGGAACAGCCGACGCAGCAAGCGCTCGCGCCAGGCGAACTCGGCGCCGTTAGGGTCGAAGTCCCACTGCGCGCGGCCGCCCAGCCGGTAACCGCCGCGCGCGCCGAACACCAGGCGACCGTCCGCGCTGCGTTGGCCGTAAGTCACCATCCGGCTCAAATCGCCGAAAGCCTGGCGGCGCCCCAGTCCGATCTCGTCCCACTGCGCCGCCGACAGCGGTTCGGTGGCCAGCAGCAGGCTCTGCACCGGCAGCAGGCAACGGCCCAAACGCGAAAACTGCCCGGCCGCGCCCTCCAACGCCGGCACGATGACGTCCGCGCTCAAGTCGCAGCCGTCCAGCCCCGCCACCCCGGGAGCCAGCCGGCGCACCGGGCTATGCTCGTGAATGCGCACGCCCAGCCGCGCCGCGGCCCGCGCCAGGCCTTGCGCCAGCCGGGCCGGCTGAACCACCGCGCAATGCGGGGAGAACACCCCGCCGCGCACGTCTCTCGCGCCCAGCTGCGCCCGGGCTTCCTCGCGGTCCAGCCAACGGAAGTCGGCCTCGCCGTGGCCCGCCCGCCGCAGTTCGCGCAGCCAGTTCCGCCCCATCGCTTCCTGCTCCGGATAGCGCGCCGCCGCGTACAGCACCCCGCCATGGGCGAAATCGCATTCGACGCCTTCGCGCGCCAACACCGCGGCCACTTCGTCGACGATGCCGAACAGCCGCCGCCGCGCGCGTTCGCGCCGCTCGCCGTCCAGACTGAGCAAATGGACGTCCTGATTGGCCAACCCGCCTATCAGCCAGCCGCCGTTGCGTCCGGACGCGCCGTAGCCGCAGGTTTCCGCCTCCAACACCGCCACGTCCAGCTCCGGCGCCATGCGCTTGAGGTAGTAAGCCGTCCAAAGGCCGGTGTAGCCGCCGCCGATCACCGCCACGTCGCAGCTGGCCGACTGCGTCAACGGCGGCCAGGACCGCGCCGCGGGACTTTGATCCAGCCACAGACAGGCTTGGGACTCGATCCCCATGAATGCTCCTTGGCGATAGCCCCGAACCTGGGGCGGACCCGAACAGACTAAGCCGGCGCCCGCGCCGCGTCGTGCGCGCGGGACCGCTAGGAATCGGCGGAAAAGTAGCGCTGCGGCGTGGTGCCGGTTTCCAGACGGAAAGCCTTGTAGAACGTGGAGGCGGACTTGAAGCCCACGGCGAAGGCCATGTCCAGCGGAGCGGCCGGCGGCCGCGGCAGCGCCAGCAGATGGCGGACGCGTTGCTGATTGAGCCAGGCGTAGAAGCTCAGGCCCAGCGCCTGGTTCAAGACGTGGGAGATCTGATTGCGGGTGTAGCCGGTGGCCTGCGCCACCTGGCCCAGGCTCAGCTCGCAGTCCAGATAGGGTCGCTGTTCGGCGAAATAGGCTTGCAGGTCCGCCAGCAGCCGCGCCAGCCGCTGCGGGTTCAAGCCGATGCGATCGCCGGTCCGCTCCCCGCTCAAACGCACCGGCGTGCAGTACTCATGCACGGAGACGATCAGGCCGTCCCGCACCCGGATCGCCTCGCCGCCTTGAAAACTGGCCAGCTTGCCGCTGGAGGCCAGCCGGATCACATAGCGGTATTGGATGAAGGCGGTGTCGCCGTCGACGCGGATGCGGTCGGTGTGCTGCAAACTCTCCTTGCCGCCGTCCGGCATGCTCTCGGCCAGATAGGCCGGCAAATCGGCGTAAGTCAGCGTCAGATTGCGGTAGAAATCGCAGTATTCGACCTCCGGATGAAACAAGGCCAGCGCCGCCCGCGCGTCGCGCGCGCGCCAGCATTCGTGGTAGCGCCGGGCCACCTCCCAGGTGGCCCGGCTCTCGGCATCCCAAGCCGCCCGCGGGCCGGCCGTCGTTTCCGCCATGACTGTCTCTCTCCCGCGCCCTTGGCGGCTGTTATCATATAGCTCGACCATACCCGTCCATTGCGAGGAGAGCCAGCCGATGGAGATACTGATCTTCCCCGAAGCGGAAGTGCCCGCGGAACTGCGCCGCCAGGTGCTGGCGCTGCAACAGCTGGCCTGGCCCGGCGAACCGCCGGCCGGCCTGCAAGCCATCCATGACCCGGCGCTGGCGCCGCTGTCCTTGCTGCTGGTGGAAAACGCCCGAGTGCTGTCGGCGCTGGACATCCTCAGCAAATCCTTGCGCCACGCCGGCACGACATTCCAGGCCAGCGGCATCAGCTGCATGGTCACCCAGCCCGAGGACCGCAGCCGCGGCCTGGGCCGGCTGCTGGCCGCCTCCGCGCGCGAAACCATGCAGGCCAACGGCGCCGATCTCGGCATTTTCACTTGCGACCGCCCCCTGCGGCGCTTTTACCAAAGCTGCGGCTGGAGCGAACTGCCGGGCGCCGTCTTGATCGGCGGCACGCCGGCCGCGCCCTTCCCCAGCAGCCAGTTCGACAAGGCGACCATGGCCTGCTTTTTCAGCGACAAGGCCAGGCGGCTGGCGTCACGTTTCGAAGATTGCGAGATCGCGCTCCATCCCGGGGACATCGACCGGCTGTGGTAAGCGTCCCGCGGCGACATCGCCTCCTCGCCGGCAAGCGCTCCCCGCCTTGCCGGCCTCCTGTTCAGCCCCCATTCCAACCATGACAGAAGCTCCCGACCTCATCGAAATCGAGTTGACCGCTCCCTACCGCGTCAAGGGCGAGGCCGCCCGCGGCCAATCCGTCTGGCTGCTGGCCCGGCTCTGGCACGCTCAGCAGTTCGGCGACGGCGCGGTGTCCGCCGCCGCCCTGCGGCTAGGCTTTCCCGGCCAGAACAATATCCGCATGCTGATCTCGCGCGCGTTCGCCGACTTCGCCCGCTGGGGCGTGCAGGCCGGCTGGGGCGCCGCGCGCGGCCGGCCCATCGCCACCCTGCCGCTGAACGGACGCAGCCGCGGTCCGTTCTGGCTGACGGCCGACATGGCCTCGCGGCTGCGTTTCCGCGCCGCCGGCGTCGAGGTGGAGCGGGATTGGCTGGAGCACTTCCTCGGTCTTCGCCGGGAAAAACCGGAAAGCCCGGCCGGCGATCTGTCCTATCTGATGCGCGACATGCGCTTTTGGCAACAGATGGCGCAGGCCATCCGCGACGAATACGACGGCTTCGGACGCCGCCCCAGCCGCCAGGTGGCGGAATCCTTCCACGTCGCGCGTCAATTCGCCGGAGACGATTTTCAGCAAGCGCTGGCCTTGATGAAAGAAAGCCTGGCCCTGCGCCGCAGCGCCCAACTGGACGGCAGCCGCAGCGCGCTGAAGCGGCTGGACCGAGTGCTGGACGCCGGCAGCGTCCATCACGCCCATCCCACCTTCGCCGCAATGGCCTGCATCGTCAAAGCCTGGGAGCGTTACTCCCAAGGCGACGCCGACGCGGCGCGGACCGCGCTGGAACACCTGCAAACCTCGCCGGAGCTGCAGCCGGTTTTCCGCTACAACCCGCGTGTGCGCTTCGAATGCCTGAACCTGCTGGCCCTGCTGCACAAGCACGCCGCCACCAGCGGCGCCGGCGCCTCGCGCCAGCGGGACGAGGCCGGCGCGGCGCTGCAAGCGTTGAGCGGCGCGCTGGAAGCGGCTTACGAGGCGGACTCCATCGACGCCGCCCAACATGTGGCCGCCAATATCGGCTGGTGCTTGTGGCTGTTCTGGCAGCAGGGGCTGGTCGACCCGGAACGCGAGCAACGCGTGGGCGCGGTGCAGTTGCAGGCGATGCGCTGGCTTGGGCTGTCCGAATGGATTTGCGACCGCTTCGGCTACGGCAGCGGCTCCGCCTGGAATCTGATCTTCATCCTGCGCATCGCCCGCGGCAACTGCCCGCCGCCGCGTTCGCGCAGCCTCTCGGCCTTCCGCGCCCAGCAACCGCTGGCGCTGGAAGACGCCATCGCGGCCTTGCAGCCCTTGCACGCCTCCTTGTCTCCGGCCAAGGGCTTCAGCCGCTGGTCCTCGGCGGCGGTCCTGGCGCTGGACGAGCAACTCGCCGGCAACGCCGCCTTCCCTCCTCTGCAACAAGCCAATCTATTGCTGGAAGCCGCCTGGTTCCTGCTGCATGAGCAGGGCGCCGGCCGGGAGGCCGCGGACGCGCTGTCCCGCCTCCAGGCCTTGCTGCCGTCGCTGCGGCGCGGCGAGCGCAGCTTTTTCAACAGCGAGCTGCAACGGCTGCCCATCGAAGCGCCTCTGACCGACATCCGCCCAGAAAAATAGCCGGCAAGGCCGGCGGGGAACGCTAAGCAGCGTTTGGGTCTGTTCAAAGTCTCGCGAGCGAGGGCGAGACAAGGCGAAAACCGCTGAGAAAGCGGAATGCACTCGTGGTGCATGAGCATTTCTAGGCGGTTTTCAACGCCGCATCGCCGACGCGTAGCAGGTCGTAAACAGGTTCTTAGGCCGGGTTCAGCACATGCACGGCCAGGCCGGCCACCGCGCCCTCGGTCGCGGCGACGAAGGCGCGCAGCGGCGGCGCGTCCAGGTGGCGGTCCAAGGCCGCCTTGCTGGTCCACTTCTCTATCACCACCAGGCTGTCCGCGCCATACGGCTGCGGCGAATCCGCGTGGTCCAGCGCCGGGCCGTACTCGATGCAGCCCTCTTCCTCTCGCACCAGGGGCACGATCGCATTCAACTCGCGCAAAATCACGGCGCGCTGGCCCGGCTTGGCGGTAATCACGGCTACTACATGCAACATGGCAATCCTCACAAAAGTCGGCGATACGCCGCCGCGCATCTCCGCGGCGGCCACAGGAATACGGCAGGCGCAGAAACAAATGGTTCGCCGCCGTCTATCGGGCAATAAAAATCGCCCGCCGAATTCGACTCATTGAAGGGGATTGAATTAGAAGGATTTCTAATATTTGGAGGGGAAAATAAAAAAAGCTCTGCAAACGCAGAGCTTTTAAATATTTGATACTTTTGGAATTCTTTGGTCGGGGCGAGAAGATTCGAACTTCCGACCCCCTGCACCCCATGCAGGTGCGCTACCAGGCTGCGCTACGCCCCGACTCGAGAGAAACGTATTCTAAACTGCTTTTTGATTTTTGCCAAGCCCTGAATCAAGCCATTCCAAAATCGCCTCCAACTCGGTCCTGACCTCCTGGGCCGTTGCCGGGCGCACTTCTTGGCCGTCCGCGCCCAGACGCTGGCGGGCGCCGTGGATGGTAAACCCGTCGTCATATAACAGACCGCGAATGCGCCTGACCAATAACACTTCGTGATGTTGGTAATAACGGCGGTTGCCGCGGCGCTTCACCTGGCGCAATTGGGAAAATTCCTGCTCCCAATAGCGCAGCACATGCGGTTTGACGCCGGTGAGCTCGCTCACCTCGCTAATGGTGAAGTAGCGCTTGGACGGTATCGGCGGCAGATCAGCCTTGCTTGTTGGCATGGAATTGCTCGACCATTCCCTTGAGTTTCTGACTAGCGTGGAACGTTACCACACGTCGCGCGGTGATGGGAATCTCTTCCCCGGTCTTGGGGTTGCGACCCGGACGCTGCGGCTTGTCGCGCAATTGGAAATTGCCGAAACCGGACAATTTGACGGAATCGCCGGACTCCAGGGCCTGGCGAATTTCCTCAAAGAACGATTCAACCATGTCCTTGGCTTCACGCTTGTTCAAACCCACTTGATCGAACAGCATGTCGGCCAGCTCAGCCTTGGTCAAAGTCATGTCACCCTCTCACACATCAATATTTCTAATCATTCAAAAGCCCGCCGACTCCGCGGCGGGCTCCACGCCTTGGGCTCAGCGCAACTGAGCGCCCAGCTCGGCGGCAACGCCGTCCAGCAGGGCCTTGAGCGCCGGCTCCACGTCTTCGTCGGTCAGCGTGCGGCTATTGTCCTGCAACATCACGCGGAAGGCCAGACTCTTCTTGCCCTCTTCCACGCCTTTGCCGCGATAAACGTCGAACAAAGCCACTTCGCTGACGATGGCGGCGCCGTGCTTGGCGAAGCAGGCCAGCAATTGGGCCGTTTCCACCGCCTCGTCCACCACCAGCGCCAGATCGCGGCGCACCGCCTGGAACTTGCTCACCGGCTGCGCCTTGATGGGCTGCCGCGCTTCCGCCGCCGCCAGGTCAAGTTCGAACAGCACCGGCGCGCTGGGCAGATCGTATTGCTGCGCCCACTTGGGATGCAGTTCGCCGATCACGCCGACTACCACGCCATCCACCAGTACTTCGGCGCAACGGCCCGGATGGAAGGCCGGATGCGCGGCCTTGCAGAAATCCGCGCGCCGCGGGTGCAACAGGGCTTCGACATCGGCTTTGACGTCGAAGAAATCGACGCGTTCGGCCTTGACGCCCCATTGCTCCGGCAAGCGCGGACCCCAGGCGAGGCCGGCCACTTTTTCCGGCTGATCGAACCAGTCTGCGGATTTCTTGAACACGCGCGCCACTTCGAACACGCGCACGCGCGGCTGCTTGCGGTTGAGGTTGCCCACCAGCACGTCCACCAGGCCGCCGATCAGCGTGGAGCGCATCACGCTCATCTGCGAAGCGATCGGGTTGATCAGGCGCACCGGCTGCTCGTTGGCGGCGAAATCGCGCTCCCAGGCCTCGTCGACGAAGGCGTAGCTGACGATTTCCTGATAGTCGCGCGCCGCCAGCAGATGGCGGATCTGATCGCGCGGCCGCAGCTCTTCCCGCTGCGCCAGCATGCGCATGCCGGAACGCGGCGCATCGGCGGGGATCGCGTCGTAGCCGTATACCCGCGCCACTTCCTCGATCAGATCTTCCTCGATCGCGATGTCGAAGCGGAAGGATGGCGCCTCCACGGTGAAGACTTCGCTGTCCAGACGGTGCGCCAGGCCCAGCCGGCCCAGAATTTCACCGATCTGCGCGCTGCTCAAGCTCACGCCCAACAACTTGGCGCAACGCGGCACGCGCAGCGTGACCTCGCCGCGCCGCGGCAGTTCGGCCACGGCCTCCACCACCGGACCCGGCTGACCGCCGCAGATGTCCAGCACCAGGCGGGTGGCGCGTTCCATCGCTTCGCGCTGCAGCTGGAAGTCCACGCCGCGCTCGTAACGGAAAGAAGAATCGGAACCGAAGCCCAGCTCGCGCGCCTTGCCGGCGATCGCTTCCGGCGCGAAGAAGGCGCTTTCCAGGAAAATATCCGTGCTGGTGACGGTGACGCCGCTGTGCTCGCCGCCCATGATGCCGGCGATGGCCAGCGCCTTGGTCTGGTCCGCGATCACCATGTAATCGGACTTGAGCTTGACGGTTTTCTCGTTCAGGCACAGCAGTTCTTCGCCGTCCTTGGCCATGCGCACGACGATGCCGCCGTCCAGCTTGGCCAGGTCGAAGGCGTGCATCGGCTGGCCTTGTTCCAACAATACGTAGTTGGTGATGTCGACCACGGCGGAAATCGAACGCAGGCCGGCGCGCTCCAGGCGGCGGCGCATCCATTCCGGCGTGGCGGCGGCGGCGTTGACGCCCTTGAGCGCGCGGCCCAGGTAGCGGCCGCAGCCAGCGGCGGCGTCTATGCTCACCGACAGCGCGTCGTCGATGACCGGGGCCACCGCGGGAATGGCCACCGGCGCCAGTTCTGCGCCGGTCAGCGCCGCCACTTCACGCGCGATGCCGCGGATGGACAGGCAGTCGGCGCGGTTGGGAGTGATTTTCAGCGTGAACAGCTGGTCGTCCAGGCCCAGGTAGTCGCGTATGCTCTGCCCCGCCGGCGCGTCGGCCGGCAGCACCAGCAGGCCGTCGGCCTCGTCCGGCACGCCCAGCTCCTTGCCGGAGCACAGCATGCCGTTGGATTCGACGCCGCGCATCTTGGTCGGCTTGATCTTGAAATCGCCGGGCAGCGCGGCGCCGGGCAAGGCGCACGGCACTTTCAGGCCGACGGCGACATTGGGCGCGCCGCAGACGATCTGCACCAGTTCGCCCGTGCCCACGTCCACCTTGGTCACGCGCAGGCGGTCGGCGTTTTCGTGCTTGGCCACTTCCTTGACTTCGGCCACCACCACACCGCTGAAGGCCGGCGCGGCGGCGTTGACCTCTTCCACCTCCAGACCCGCCATGGTCAGCAGGTAGGACAGCTCGTCGGTGCTCAGCGACGGATTAACCCAGCTTCTCAGCCATTGTTCGGAAAATTGCATAGTATTCGGCTCCGTACGCGATCAGTTGAACTGTCTCAGGAAGTTGAGGTCGTTCTCGAAGAACAGCCGCAGGTCGTTGACGCCATAGCGCAGCATGGCGAAACGATCGAGACCGATGCCGAAGGCGAAGCCGGTGTAACGCTCCGGGTCGATGTTGACATTGCGCAACACATTGGGGTGCACCATGCCGCAGCCGCCCACTTCCAGCCAGCCGCGCTCGCCCAGCACGTCGATTTCCGCCGAGGGCTCGGTGAAGGGGAAGAAGGACGGACGGAAGCGCACTTGCAGATCGTCGCGCTCGAAGAAACGGCGCAGGAAGTCGGTCACCACCGCCTTGAGGTCGGCGAAGGACACGCCCTCTTCCACCCACAGGCCTTCCATCTGGTGGAACATCGGCGAATGAGTGGCGTCGGAGTCCACGCGGTATACGCGGCCCGGGGCCACGATCTTGATAGGCGGCTGATTGTTCATCATGAAGCGCGCCTGAATCGGGCTGGTATGCGTGCGCAGCACGTCGCCGCCTTCCACGTAGAAGGTGTCGGCCATCGCGCGCGCGGGATGGTTTTCCGGGATGTTCAGCGCCTGGAAATTGTAGAAATCGGTTTCGATCTCCGGGCCGTCCGCCACTTCAAAACCCATGGTGCGGAACAGGCCGGCGATGCGCTCCAGCGTCAGCGCCACCGGGTGCAGGCCGCCGCCGTTGCTGCCGCGCCCCGGCAGGGTCACGTCCAGCGCCTCGGCGGCCAGTTGCGCCTCCAGCTTGGCGGCGTTCAATTGATCGAGGCGCTGCTTGTGCGCGGCCTCAAAAGCCTGCTTGGCCACATTGATGGTGGCGCCGGCGGCCTTGCGCTCTTCTGCGGGCAGCTTGCCCAGCTGTTTCAGGAGTTCGGTCAACTCGCCGCTCTTGCCCAGATAGCGGGCCTTGACCTGCTCCAGTTCAAGAAGATCGGCCGCCGCGGCTACCGCGGCCAGACCGGATTGGAGAATCGCGTCAACGTTGTTCATCGTGTTCCACACCGTATGCGAAAGAAAGCTGGCCACACGCGCCCCAGCACTCGGGCGAGTCTGGCCAACCGTCTTGATCTTGAATCATGCCTGCGGCCGGGCCGCATCAAAAAAAAGGGAGGCAAGATTGCCTCCCTTTTGATCCGTCCGGGCGATTAAGCAGCGAGGCTTGCTTTCGCCTTTTCGACGATCTGTGCAAAAGCCGGCTTGTCGAACACGGCCAGGTCGGCCAGGACCTTGCGGTCGATTTCGATAGAGGCTTTTTTCAGGCCGTTCATGAATTTGCTGTACGGCAGGCCGTTTTCACGAGCAGCTGCGTTGATACGAGCAATCCACAGTTGACGGAACTGACGCTTTTTCTGACGACGGTCACGGTAGGCGTACTGACCGGCTTTCATCACCGCCTGTTTGGCGATGCGATAGACGTTCTTCCGGCGGCCGCGATAGCCTTTCGCCAGTGCGAGGATTTTCTTGTGACGAGCACGAGCGGTTACACCGCGTTTTACGCGTGGCATATCTTAGTCTCCTTAAGCGTAGGGCATCATTGCGCGAACAGAGGCCATATTGGTGCTATCTACCATGGTAGTACCACGCAGTTGGCGCTTGTTCTTGGTGGTTTTCTTGGTCAGGATGTGACGCTTGAACGCGTAAGAGCGCTTTACACCACCATTGCCCAGTACTTTGAGACGCTTTTTCGCGCTCGACTTGGTTTTCATTTTCGGCATGGACTGCTCCTGCTGAATTTTGATTAGATTAGACGCGAGGTGGCTCCCGGACGAATCCGGAAACGCTTGAAAAACCATCGTGTCACGCTTTTGGGCAGATCGTTGCCGACCTACAAAATCAACACGGCAGAGCGAACCCTGCCGTGTCAGTTTGATGATTATACCGATTATTTCTTCTTCGGCGCAATCATCATGACCATCTGGCGGCCTTCCAGCTTGGGAAACTGCTCAACCACCGCAATTTCGGACAAATCGGCTTCGACACGCTTAAGCAACTCCAAACCGATGTTCTGGTGGGCCATCTCACGACCGCGGAAGCGCAGGGTGACCTTGGCTTTGTCGCCGTCAGCCAGGAATCGGGTCAAGTTGCGCAACTTGACGTTGTAGTCGCCGTCATCGGTGCCCGGACGGAACTTGATTTCCTTGATCTGAACCTGTTTCTGCTTCTGCTTGGCTTCGTGACGCTTCTTGGACTGCTCGTACTTGTACTTGCCGTAGTCCATCAGCTTGCATACCGGAGGCTGCGCGGTCGGGGAAATCTCCACCAGATCCACATCGCCCTCCTCCGCCAGCGCCATTGCCTCACGCAGACTGACAACACCAATCTGCTCACCTTCTTTACCTACCAGACGAATTTCACGGGCGGTAATCTCGCCGTTGATCCGTGCTTCGCGTTCCTGAGCTATAGCCAAATCTCCTATTAATCTAAACTCAATGCCTGCCGTCGCCGGAATCAGGCCCCAGGCATCTCAGCCTTGAGGCGCGCAATCAGCGCATCCAGCGTAAGCTGCCCCAGGTCTTCCCCGCGGGAGCGTACGGCAACCAACTCGCCAGCCTTCTCCTTGTCGCCGACGATGATCTGATACGGCAACTTTTGCAGACTGTGCTCGCGAATTTTATAGCCGATCTTCTCGTTTCTCAAGTCAAGATCAACGCGGAAGCCATGTTCGCGCAGTTCGGCGGCCACATTGGCCGCGTATTCGGCCTGCGCTTCGGTGATATTCATCACCACCATCTGCACCGGAGCCAGCCACAAGGGGAAGGCGCCAGCGTGGTTTTCGATCAGGATGCCGAGGAAGCGCTCCAGCGAACCCAGCGCCGCGCGGTGCAGCATCACCGGGCGCTTGCGGCTGTTGTCGTCGGCCACGTATTCGGCGTCCAGACGCTCCGGCAGCATGAAGTCCAGCTGCAGGGTGCCGCACTGCCAGGAACGGCCCAGCGCGTCCTTGATGTGGTATTCGATCTTGGGGCCGTAGAACGCGCCCTCGCCCGGCAGCTCTTCCCACTCCACGCCGCAGGCGCGCAGCGCTTCGCGCATGCCTTCTTCCGCCTTGTCCCAGGTGGATTCTTCGCCGATGCGTTTTTCCGGACGCAACGCCAGCTTGATCGCCACCTTGTCGAAGCCGAAGCGCTCGTACACTTCCATCACCAGGCGATGGAAATCCTTGGCCTCCTGGTTGATCTGGTCTTCGGTACAGAAGATGTGGCCGTCGTCCTGCACGAAGCCGCGCACGCGCATGATGCCGTGCAGCGCGCCGGACGGCTCGTTGCGGTGGCAGGAGCCGAACTCGGCGTAGCGCAGCGGCAGATCGCGATAAGAACGCAGACCGCTATTGAACACCTGCACGTGGCCCGGGCAGTTCATCGGCTTGACCGCGTAGTCGCGCTTTTCCGATTCGGTGATGAACATGTTCTCGCGGTAGTTGGCGGCGTGGCCGGAACGCTCCCACAGATGGGCGTCCATCATCATCGGGGTGCGGATTTCCTTATAGCCTTCGCGGTTCAGCTTCTCGCGCATGTATTGCTCGACGCTCTGCCACAGCTGCCAGCCCTTGGGATGCCAGAACACCATGCCCGGCGCCTCGTCCTGCAGGTGGAACAGGTCCAGTTGCACGCCCAGCTTGCGATGGTCGCGCTTTTCCGCCTCTTCCAACATATAGAGATAGGCGTCCAGGTCTTCTTTCTTGGCCCAGGCGGTGCCGTAAACGCGCTGCAGCATTTCATTCTTGCTGTCGCCGCGCCAGTAGGCGCCGGCCACCTTCATCAGCTTGAACACCTTGAGCTTGCCGGTGGACGGCACGTGGGGGCCGCGGCACAGGTCGGTGAATTCGCCCTCGCGGTACAGGCTCAGCACTTCGCCCTGCGGGATGGATTCGATGATCTCGGCCTTATAGGCCTCGCCTATGCTCTTGAAGTAGGCGATGGCTTCGTCGCGCGGCAGCTCGTAACGCTCCACCGGGATGTCTTTCTTCGCCAGCTCGGCCATTTTCTTTTCAATGGCGGCCAGGTCTTCCGGCGTGAACGGGCGCTTGTAGGCGAAATCGTAGTAGAAGCCGTTTTCGATCTCCGGCCCGATGGTGACCTGGGCTTCCGGGAACAGCTCCTTCACCGCATAGGCCAGCAAGTGGGCGGTGGAGTGGCGGATGATGGACAGGCCGTCCGCGTCCTTGTCGGTGATGATGGCCAGGTCGGCATTGCGGTCGATGGCGTAAGAGGTGTCCACCAGCGCGCCGTCCACGCGGCCGGCGAGCGCCGCGCGAGCCAAGCCTGCGCCGATGGATGCGGCCACTTCATGAACCGTTACCGGTTTATCGAACGAACGGATCGAGCCGTCCGGCAAGCGAATGTCTGGCATGTCAACTCCAACAAGGCGAGAGAGAAATTTTTAGAAAGCTTAGGATAAAAAAAAAGTGCGGCCTGAGCCGCACTTTTTTTGCATGGAACAACCCGCAAGGCTCAGCTAGCGTGAGTATGTCGGGTTGTGGTAGTTCGCAAGTTGGACACTTGTAACGCTCCATGCGTTTGAATTTTGGTAGGCACGATTGGACTCGAACCAACGACCCCCACCATGTCAAGGTGGTGCTCTAACCAGCTGAGCTACGTGCCTGTCGTCGAGCTGCGAATACTAAACAAGCCCGCTACGCTTGGCAAGCGTTTTTTTCATCCGCCGCGAGGAAGAAACCGCGACAAAGCCCCAGCGGGCGCGGCTTACGGTATACTAGCCGGCTGATTTTGCTAAACAAACATACCAGAGCAATCCCCGAATCATGCTGAAGTTTACCGTACATAAAACCTCCGGCGGCGCGCGGCGCGGCACGCTGGAGCTGAACCACGGCACCGTGGAGACGCCGGTGTTCCAGCCGGTGGGCACTTACGGCTCGGTCAAGGCGATGAGCCCGGTCGAGCTGAACGACATCGGCGCCCAGATCATTCTGGGCAACACTTTCCACCTGTGGCTGCGCCCGGGCCTGGAGATCGTCGAACAGTTCGGCGGCCTGCACGAGTTCATCGGCTGGGACAAACCCATCCTCACCGATTCCGGCGGCTTCCAGGTGTTCAGCCTGTCCGATATGCGCAAGCTGACCGAGGAAGGCTGCACCTTCCAAAGCCCGATCAACGGCGACAAGCTGTTCCTGAGCCCGGAAATCTCGATGAAGATCCAGACCGTGCTCAACTCCGACATCGCGATGCAGCTGGACGAGTGCACGCCGGGCCAGGTGGATCACGCCACCGCGCAGAAGTCGCTGCAGATGAGTTTGCGCTGGGCCGAGCGCTCGCGCCGCGCCTTCGACGATCTGAAAAACCCCAATGCGCTGTTCGGCATCGTCCAGGGCAACCTTTATACCGATTTGCGCCAGGAATCGCTGGAAGGCCTGATGCAGGTCGGCTTCGACGGCATCGCCATCGGCGGCCTGTCGGTGGGCGAGCCCAAGCCTGAGATGTACCGGATGCTGACCGAGTTGAAGGACATGCTGCCGGCTGAGAAGCCGCATTATCTGATGGGCGTGGGCACGCCGGAGGATTTGGTGCACGGCGTGGCCAACGGCGTGGACATGTTCGATTGCGTGATGCCGACGCGCAACGCGCGCAACGGCTGGATCTTCACCCAGTGGGGCGACGTCAAGATCAAGAACGCGCGCTACAAGGACGACAAGAAGCCGCTGGACGAGGAATGCGAGTGCTACGCCTGCCGCAACTTCAGCCGCGCCTATCTGCACCACCTGCACCGCGTCGGCGAGATTCTGGGCGCCCGCCTCAACACCATACACAATCTGCATTATTACCAGGAGCTGATGCGCCAGATGCGCCGCGCCATCGAGGAAGACCGTTTCGAGGACTTCCGCCTGGAGTTCGCCGCCAAGCGCGCCCGCGGCGTCAACTGAGGAACCACCTGCGCGGTCGGCCTGTCACAGGCCTGACCGTCGCAAGCATTGGAAAAAGCGGACCAGCATGGCTACAATGGTCCGTTTATTTCGACCAGCCATAACAATACATAATCTAAGGGAGTAGTTTGATGTCCTTTATCAGCCCCGCCTTCGCCAACACCGGCGCCGCAGTAGGAGGTTTCGACCTGATGGGCTTCCTGCCCATGATCGCCATCTTCGTGCTGTTCTGGTTCCTGATGGTGCGCCCGCAGCAGAAGCGCATGAAAGAGCATCAGAAGATGCTGTCGGAAATCCAGAAGGGCGATGAAGTCGCCACCCAGGGCGGCATCGTCGGCCGCGTGGCCAAGATCGGCGAACAGTTCCTGACTCTGGAAATCGCCAACGGCGTGGAAATCACCGTTCAGCGCGGCTCGGTTTCCGCCAAGCTGGAAAAAGGCACGCTGAAGTCGCTGTAAGGATTCAGCCGACGGCCACCGCAGCACGCTGCCGGTGGCCGGTTCATTTTCTTTTCCCGAACTAAAACATGAACCGCTACCCTCTTTGGAAATACCTCGTCATTGCGGTGGCCCTGATCCTTTCCGCGATCTACACGCTGCCCAATTTCTACGGCGAGACTCCCGCGGTCCAGGTCTCCAGCTCGCGCCAATCCATTCCGGTGGACACCGCCGTGATGACGCGCGTGGAAGAGGCGCTGAAAGCGCAGAACATCTCTCCCGACGGCCTGTTCCTCGACGGAACCAGCCTGCGAGTCCGCTTCAAGGACGCCGACACCCAGCTCAAGGCGCGCGACGCCATCCAGCACGCGCTGGGCGACAACTACATCATCGCGCTTAATCTGCTGTCCGCCTCCCCCGCCTGGCTGACCAGCCTGAAGGCGCACCCGATGTTCCTCGGCCTCGACCTGCGCGGCGGCGTGCACTTCCTGCTGGAAGTGGACATGAAGGCCGCCATCGACAAGACGATGGAACGCTACGCCGGCGACTTGCGCCGCGAGCTGAAGAACAAGAAAGTCCGCTACGGCGCGATCAAACGCAACGGCAATACGCTGGAAGTGCAGCTGCGCGACGCCGACACGCTCAAGGCCACTCAGGACGTGGTCTACCGCAGCCTGCCCTCGCTCACCGTCAAGAGCGACGACGGCAACTACCGGCTGACGCTGACCCTGAAGCCGGAAGAGATCACCAAGATCCAGGGCGACGCGGTCAAACAGAACATCACCACGCTGCATAACCGCGTCAATGAGCTGGGCACCTCCGAGCCCATCATTCAGCAGAACGGCCCCAACCGCATCGTGGTGCAGCTGCCCGGCATCCAGGACACCGCCCGCGCCAAGGACATCATCGGCCGCACCGCCACGCTGGAAGTGCGCATGGTGGAAGACGACCCGAGCAAGATGGCCGACGCGATGGCCGGCAATGTGCCGGCCGGCTACGAGCTGCTGGACGAAGCCTCTTCCCGCGGCGTGCAGAAGATTCTGGTGCGCAAGGACGTTGAACTGACCGGCGACAATATCAACGACGCCCAGGCCGGCTTCGACGAAAACGGCGCGCCCGCCGTCCACATCAATCTGGACTCCGCCGGCGCCTCCATCTTCCGTCAGGTGACCGCCGAGAACATCGGCCGCCGCATGGCGATGGTGCTGGTGGAAAAAGGCCGCGCCGAAGTGGTGACCGCTCCGGTGATCCGCTCCGAAATCGGCGGCGGCCGCGTGCAGATCTCCGGCAGCATGAACCCGGCCGAAGCCAACGACACCGCCCTGCTCTTGCGCGCCGGTTCGCTGGCCGCGCCGATGAACATCGTCGAAGAACGCACCGTAGGCCCGAGCCTGGGTCAGGAAAACATCGAGAAAGGCTTCCACGCCACGCTGTGGGGCTTTGCCGCCATCGCCACCTTCATGGTCCTGTACTACGGCATGTTCGGCGTGTTCTCCGCGCTGTCGCTGGCGATCAACGTCTTCCTGCTGCTGGCGCTCTTGTCCATGATCCAGGCCACGCTGACCCTGCCCGGCATCGCCGCCATCGCGCTGGCGCTGGGCATGGCCATCGACGCCAACGTACTGATCAACGAGCGCATCCGCGAGGAGCTGCGCAACGGCGTGCCGCCGCATTCGGCGATCCAGGCCGGTTACACCCACGCCTGGCACACCATTCTGGACTCCAACGTCACCACGCTGATCGCCGGCCTCGCGCTGCTGATCTTCGGCTCCGGCGCGGTGCGCGGCTTCGCCGTGGTGCACAGCCTGGGCATCCTGACCTCGATGTTCTCCGCGGTGGTGATTTCCCGCGGCCTGGTCAACCTGTGGTACGGCCGCCGCCGCAAACTGACCACGCTGGCCATCGGCCAGGTGTGGAAACCGGAAAACAAAGGATAAGGACCGGATATGGAGCTTTTCCGCATCAAACGGGACATCCCGTTCATGAGCTACGGCCGGCTCACCACGACCATCTCGCTGGTGACCTTCATCCTGGCCATCTTCTTCCTGGCCACCCGCGGCCTGAACTACAGCGTGGAATTCACCGGCGGCACCGTGCTGGAAGTGCAGTACCAGCAGTCCGCCGACCTGGGCGCCATCCGCGACAAGGTGGACGAGCTCAAGCTGGGCGAATCCACGGTGCAGAGCCTGGGCAGCAGCCGCGACGTGATGATACGCCTGCCCAACAAGCCGGGCGTCACCTCCGCCCAGCTGTCGGAAAAAGTGATGGCCATGCTCAAGGCCGGCGATCCTCAAGTGCAACTGCGCAAAGTGGACTTCGTCGGCCCCAGCGTGGGCGAGGAACTGGTGACCCACGGTCTGACCGCCACCATCCTGGTGTGCGTGGGCATCATGATCTACCTGGCCATCCGCTTTGAATGGCGTTTCGCCATCGCGGCCATCATCGCCAACATGCACGACGTGGTGATCATCCTGGGCTGCTTCGCCTTCTTCCGCTGGGAGTTTTCGCTGACCGTGCTGGCCGGCATCCTGGCGGTGCTGGGCTACTCGGTGAACGAATCGGTGGTGGTGTTCGACCGGATTCGCGAGAACTTCCGCAAGCCGGGCATGAAGGGCCACAGCGTGGCCGAAGTCATCGACAACGCCATCACCGCCACGATGAGCCGCACCATCATCACCCACTTCTCCACCGAGATGATGGTGGTGTCCATGCTGCTGTTCGGCGGCCCGGCGCTGCACGGCTTCGCGATGGCGCTGACCATCGGCATCGTGTTCGGCATTTACTCCTCGGTGCTGGTCGCCAGCCCGATCGCCCTGTGGCTGGGCGTGAAGCGCGAACATATGATCAAGCCGGTGAAACCAAAAGAAGAAGCGGTCGTCTGATCACTTCCCTCATGAGCCTCATTTAAAAAGGTTCTGATTGCTGGCCGGCTTGTCCGGCCAGTTTTACTTTCAACCCGAGCAGCACCCTTACCGAGCGCAACGACATCATGGAAGCCATCACTTTTCTGATCGACTTCATCCTGCACATCGACACTCATCTGTCCCAGCTGGTGGCCGCCTACGGCCCCTGGATCTACGCCATTCTGTTTCTGATCGTGTTCTGCGAAACCGGACTGGTGGTCACCCCCTTCCTGCCCGGCGACTCGCTGCTCTTCGTCGCCGGCGCGCTGGCGGCCATGGGCCAGATGAACCCGCACTTGCTGGTGCTGCTCCTGATCGTCGCCGCCATCCTCGGCGACGCGACCAATTACGCCATCGGCCGCAACGTCGGCATGAAGCTGTTCGACAAGTTTCCGCGCATCCTGAAGCCGCAATACCTGGACCGGACCCACGCCTTCTACGAACGCCATGGCGGCAAAACCATCATCTTCGCCCGCTTCGTGCCCATCGTGCGCACCTTCGCGCCCTTCGTCGCCGGCATCGGCAAGATGCACTACCCGCAGTTCCTGCGCTACAACGTGGTGGGCGCCATCGCCTGGGTGGTCGGCTTCACTTACGCCGGCTACTTCTTCGGCAACCTGCCCTTCGTGCGCAAGAACCTGGAATTGCTGATCTTCGGCATCATCCTGGTCTCCTTCCTGCCGGGGCTGATTGAAATCTGGCGCCACAAGCGCGCGGCCGCCCGCGGCTGATCCGTAGTAGAATCGACAAGGCCGCCGTAGCGCGGCCTTTTGCTTTGACATCACGCCCCAATGCCGCCCATGAAACGCATCCAACGCCTGCCCGACCACCTCGTCAACCAGATCGCCGCCGGCGAAGTGGTGGAACGCCCCGCCTCCGCGCTCAAGGAAATACTGGAAAACAGCCTGGACGCCGGCGCGTCCAAGATCACGGTGGACCTGGCCCAGGGCGGCATCAAGCTGCTGCGCGTCACCGACAACGGCGGCGGCATCGCGGCGGAAGACCTGGCGCTGGCGCTGGATCGCCACGCCACCAGCAAAATCGCCTCGCTGGACGATCTGGAAAACGTCGCCACCCTGGGTTTCCGCGGCGAGGGCCTCGCCAGCATCGCCTCGGTGTCGCGGCTGACCCTGGTCAGCCGGCCGCCGGACGCCGAACACGCCCATCAGCTCATCGCCATCGACGGCGCGCTGCACCCGGTGGAGCCGGCCGCCCACGCGCCCGGCACCAGCGTCGAGGTGGTGGACATCTATTTCAACACCCCGGCGCGGCGCAAATTCCTGAAAAGCGAGAACACCGAATACGCGCACTGCGAGGCCGTTTTCGAGCGCATCGCCCTGGCCCACCCCCATGTGGAGTTCATGCTGCGCCACAATGGCAAGGTGATCTGGCGCCTGCCGGCGCAAAGCCTGGCCGAACGCGTGGCCGCGATGCTGGGCAAGGATTTCGTCGCCGCCGCCATCGAGATCGACACCGCCGCCGGCCCGCTGACGCTCAGCGGCTTCGTCGCCTCCCCCACTTACTCCAAGGCCAGCCGCGACGCCCAGTACTTCTACGTCAACGGCCGCTTCGTCCGCGACAAGACCGCGCTGCACGCGCTGCGCCAGGCCTACCGCGACGTGCTGCACCACGATCGCCATCCGGCCTACGCGCTGTTCCTGACCATGGAGCCGTCCGGCGTCGACGTCAATGTGCACCCGACCAAGATCGAAGTGCGCTTCCGCGAATCGCAGGCCATCCACCAATTCCTGTTCCACAGCGTGCACAAGGCCTTGGCCAGCACCACCGCCGGCGCCGCGCCTACCGTTCAGATCGCCGGCGCCGACTCGGCGGCCGAACCCGCGCTGGCCCAGGGCGAATCCGCGCCCTTGTTCGACAAACCGTTCAACCGGCCCGCCGCGCCCTCCTCCGGCCCGGCCGGGGGACAACCCGCCTTCCGCTACCAGCAGCAGGCGATGCCGCTGCACGTGGCCAGGGAAGCCACCGGCATCTACGACAAGCTGTTCGGCGGCCTGCGCGAGGAAGAACGCGCCCAGCCCGCCGCGTCGGCGCCGGTGGAGTACAGCCTGCCGCCGCAGCGCGTGGCCGCGCTGCCGCAAAGCGCGGACGGCGTTCCGCCGCTGGGCTTCGCGCTGGCGCAGCTGCACGGCGTCTACATCCTCAGCCAGTGCGAAGACGGGCTGATCCTGGTGGACATGCACGCCGCCCACGAACGCATCGTCTACGAACAGCTGAAAACCGCGCTGGAGGCCGACACCATCCCGATGCAGCCCTTGCTGCTGCCGGTGTCCTTCGCCGCCGATCGCATGGAGGTGGCCACCGCCCACGAACACGGCGAGGAGATGAAGCGGCTGGGCATGGAACTGGCGCCGCTGTCCCCCACCCAGATCGCCGTGCGCGGCGTGCCGGTGTGGCTGAAGGATGGCAATCCGGTGGACCTGGCGCGCGCGGTGCTGAAGGATGTGCGCGAGTTCGGCCTCAGCCAGGTGCTCACCGAGCGCCGCAACGAGCTCCTGGCCACCATGGCCTGCCACGGCGCGGTGCGCGCCAACCGCCAGCTGACGCTGCCGGAAATGAACGCCTTGCTGCGCGATATGGAAGCCACCGAACGCTCCGGCCAGTGCAACCACGGCCGCCCCACCTGGACCCGGTTGTCCATGCGCGAGCTGGACAAGCTGTTCATGCGCGGTCAATAAGCGATGCGCGTCACTGTACTGGCGGAAAACCACAGCCTGCGGCCGGACTTGATCGCCGAGCCCGGCCTCGCGCTGCTGATCGAGGACGGCCCGCACCGCATCCTGTTCGACACCGGCCGCAGCGACGCGCTGCTGCGCAACGCCAGTCAGCTGGGCGTCGATCTCGCCGCGCTCAGCCAGGTGGTGTTGTCGCACGGCCATTACGATCACAGCGGCGGCCTGCCGGCGCTCAGCCGGCTCTTGCGCCAGCGCGCGGCGGCGCCGCTGCCGCTGCTGGCCCATCCCGAGGCCTTCCGTGCGCGCGAAGCGCGGCTGGGGCCGATCACGCTGCGCAAGCTGGGCTCGCCGCTCGCCGAAGCCGATCTGCAAGCCAGCTTCGAGCTGCAATTGCACGCCCGGCCCCACGCCTTCGCCGACCGCTACGTCTTCCTCGGCCAGATTCCACGGCGGCGCCACGCCGAAGGCCGCGGCACCCTGGGCCGCCTCGTCGACGCGAGCGGCCACCGGCCTGACCCGGTGGCCGACGATTCGGCCCTGGTCTACCGCGGCGAGCAAGGCCTGATCGTCTTCAGCGGCTGTGCCCATTCCGGCATCCGCCACATCGTCGACTACGCGCGCGAAGTCTGCGCCGAGCCGCGCGTCCACGCGGTGATAGGCGGTTTCCACCTGCGCAGCGCGGCGCCGTGGCGCGTCTGGCGGACCCGCCGCTACTTCCAGCAACTGGCGCCGGAGGGCCTGTACGCCTGTCACTGCACCGGCTACGCCCGTCACGCGCTGGCGCGCCAGCACGCCATCGCCGCCGGCAGTCAACTGAGCTTCGACTAAACCGGTTTCGACAGTTCCTGCCGCGGAAAAACGACAGTTCGCTCTTTCCGCCATTATTCACGGTCGGCGTGCCGCATTGCAGCATTCCGACCGCCGCTCCGTCTCCTTCTCCCGCCTCCAAACCGCATAAACGCCGCCGCTGCGGGCTTTGGCCGTCCCGCCGCGCTCAGCGCGTCCGTCTTCGTCCGGGCGCTAGCAAAAAATGGCGCGAATACACCTGAAAAAAAGAACAGGTGTGTGCTTAGTCCTTCCCTGCACATGCTTAGGTCCAATACCACTTACATACAACTTTAATACAACTTAAATACAAGTCGGCGCGCCGCGCCGGCCTTTCGCCCCACCTTTTTCCAAGAAGGAGATGGACTGTGAGCAAAGCCTTACTGCTGCTGAAAACCGGCCTGGCCGGCACCGCCGTGGCCGGCGCCGCGCTGCTGGCCGCCCAGCACGCCCCCACCGCCGCCAAGGCGCCGGCATCCGCCGCCCGCGACGGCCTGATCAAAACCGCGGCCGCCAGCTGCGCCGACCCGGCCTGGAGCGCCGGCTCGATCTACACCGGCGGCCAGCGCGTCAGCTACCAGGGCCAGACCTGGGAGGCCAAATGGTGGACCCAGGGCAATACGCCCTCCGCCAGCGACGCCAGTCCATGGAAATTGATCGGCCAGTGCGACGGCGGCGGCGGCAACCCGACCGAACCGCCGCTGGTGCAAGTGCCTCCGCCCACCGGCAACGCGCTGTGCCGGCCGGAAGGGCTGGCGCGCACCGACGGCGTGGACGTGCCGTATTGCGCGGCCTACCAGAAAGGCGGCGCCGAGCAGTTGGCCAACGGCAGCCGCAAGCGGCTGATCGGCTACTTCACCAGCTGGCGCACCGGCAAGAACGGCCAGCCGGCCTACCTCGCCAGCGACATCCCCTGGGGCAAGCTCACCCACATCAACTACGCCTTCGCCCACGTGGACGGCAACAACCGGCTGTCGGTGGGCGAAAACAATCCCGGCAACCCGGCCACCGACATGAGCTGGCCGGGCGTGCCCGGCGCGGAAATGGACGCCAGCCTGCCCTATAAGGGCCACTTCAACCTGCTGACCCAGTACAAGCGCAAATACCCGGGCGTCAAAACCCTGGTCTCGGTGGGCGGCTGGGCCGAGACCGGCGGCTATTTCGGCGCGGACGGCAAGCGCGTCAACAGCGGCGGCTTCTACAGCATGACCATCAACGCCGACGGCAGCGTCAACCAGGCCGGCATCGACGCCTTCGCCGACTCCGCCGTCGCCTTCCTGCGCAAATACGGCTTCGACGGCGTGGACATCGACTTCGAATACCCGACCTCGATGAACGACGCCGGCAATCCGCTGGACTGGAGCGTCGCCAACGCCCGCCGCGGTTCGCTGAACAAGGGTTTCAACGCGCTGACGCGGACATTGCGCGAACGGCTGGACCGCGCCGCCTCCCAAGACGGCCGCTACTACCAGCTCACCGCCGCGGTGCCGGCCTCCGGCTATCTGCTGCGCGGCATGGAAGCCTTCCAGAGCCTGCGCAACTTCGACTTCGTCAACGTGATGTCCTATGACCTGCACGGCGCCTGGAACGAGTTCGTCGGCCCCAACGCCGCGCTCTACGACGACGGCAAGGACGCCGAACTGGCGCGCTGGAGCGTGTACACCACCGCGCAATACGGCGGCATCGGCTATCTGAACACCGACTGGTCCTACCACTACTACCGCGGCGGCCTGCCGGCGGCGCGCGTCAATATCGGCGTGCCCTACTACACCCGCGGCTGGAAAAACGTCAACGGCGGCAGCAACGGCCTGTGGGGCACTTCGGTGGGCGGCAACTGCCCGACCGGCCTGAAAACCTGCGGCGACGGCGCGGTGGGCATAGACAATCTGTGGCACGACCTGGACGAACAAGGCCGTGAAGTGGGCGCCGGCTCCAACCCGATGTGGCACGCCAAGAACCTGGAGAAAAACCAGGGCGGCAGCTATCTGTCCGCCTACCTGGACCCGAGCAAGCCGGAAAACCAGCTCAGCGGCAGCTATCAGCGTTTCTACAACGACACCCTGAGCGCGCCGTGGCTGTGGAACGCCGGCAAGAAAGTGTTCCTGTCCACCGAGGATGAGCAGTCCATCGCCAAGAAAGCCGCCTGGGTCGACGCCAACAACGTCGGCGGCGTGATGTTCTGGGAACTGGCCGGCGATTACGACTGGAAACAGGAGCGCAACGGCGGCAAGGGCGAGTACTTCATCGGCACCACGCTGACCAGCCTGCTGTACAACGCTTTCAGCAAACCGGCCGCCGTCAGCGTCAAGCCCGCCGCCGCAGCACCGGCCGCCACCGCCGCCATCGACGTCGGCTTCTCGCTGGACGGCTACGCGCTGGGCGACAGCAATTATCCGATCAACCCCAAGCTGACCATCACCAACCGTTCCGGCAGCACCCTGCCCGGCGGCACCGAGTTCCAGTTCGACGTGCCCACCTCGGCGCCGTCCAACTTCGCCGACCAGTCCGGCTTCGGACTCAAGGTGATCAGCGTCGGCCATAGCGGCAACAATATCGGCGGCCTGAAGGGCGACGCCCATCGCGTCTCGGTCAAGCTGCCGTCGTGGCAGTCGCTGGCGCCGGGCCAGAGCGTCAGCCTGGCCGTGGTCTACTATCTGCCGATCTCCGGCCCGCGCAACTTCAGCGTGACTTTGGGCGGCAAGACTTACGCCATCCGCGAGGAGGCGCCCTACCTGCCTTACCTACGCTGAGATCCGCTTCAATGTCTGGCGCTGGCTCGCCAGACTTTGAACGGGTTCTGAATTCCCTCGTTCTCCTCAGTACCTTCCAAGCCGGGTTCGCCCGGCTTTTTTTCTGCGCCGCCGTCCGCCGGCGGACGCCATTGCATCAACTCATTCAAACGCTCCAGCGCCGCCTGCGGCGTCAAGCCGAACACCGGCTTTTTGCCGTCGAGAAAACGCTGGTAAAACAAGAAGGTCGGATCGGTTTTCATCGCTGTGGACTCCCGCTGTGGATGCGAGTATTGTCGGCGCAATATGAGGCAATAAAAATTGCTGACTTTCAATCAGGAAACTTCCTCTTATGTCCGCGCGGCTCGCCCAGCAATACCAGAAGCTCCATCATCACTTCGCCGGCCAGACCGAGGCCGTCTCGCTGCAACAGCTGGCCGACCTGCTGTTTTGCACGCGTCGCCACATGCGCAGCCTGCTGCAACAGATGCAGGCGCAAGGCTGGATAGCGTGGCAGGCGCAAGCCGGGCGCGGCATGCGCTCGCAACTGCGCTTTCTGCAAGCCCCGGAGCAATTACAGCGGGAGCGCGCCGCGCAATTGCTGGAACAGGGCCGGGTGGAGCAGGCGGTGGACTTGCTGGGCGACGACCGCGGCGAGCTGGCGCCCTTGCTGTTGGCGCGGCTGGGCAAACGCTGGAGCCAGGACCGCCAGGTATTGGGCGTGCCTTATTACCGGCCCTTGCCCAACCTCTACCCCGGCACGCCCTTGCGCCGTTCCGAGCGGCATCTGGTCGGCCAGATCTTCAACGGACTGAGCCGGATAAATGAGGAAAAAGGGGAAGTAGAAGGCGATCTCGCCCATCACTGGAGCCAGCAGGGACCGCTGGAATGGCACTTCCACCTGCGACCGGCGGTGCGCTGGCACGACGGCCGCGAGCTGAGCGTCGCCGATGTCCAGGCCTCGCTGCTGCGCTTGCGCGCGCAGCCGCTGTTCTCCCATCTGCAAGCCGTGCGGCCCTTGTCGCCGCGCAGCCTGGCGCTGGAATTGAGCGAGCCCGACCAATGGCTGCCCTGGCTGCTGGCCGACAGCGCCGCGCTGATCCTGCCGGCCGACCACGCCGCCCGCGCCGACTTCGCCTCGCGCCCGGTGGGCACCGGCCCTTACCGCGTCGCCGCCAACACCCGCCACCGGCTGTGCTTGCAGGCCTTCGACGATTACTTCGGCTACCGCGCGCTGCTGGACCAGGTGGACATCTGGATGATGCCGGAACTGGGCGAACAACTGGAACACGGCAACGGCCAGGTCTGCGGCCTGGAAGTGCGCATCAATCCGCGCGAGCCCAGCGTGCAGACCGAAATGGCGCTGGAGTCCGGCGTCTACTTCCTGCTCGCCGACGGCCGCTCCCCGCGTCTGCACGACGCCGCGCTGCGCGACTGGCTGGCCCAGGCCCTGGCGCCGCTGGCCGTGATCCATGAAACCGCGCCGGCGGTGCGTCAGTACTGGGCGCCGGCCGCCGGCCTGCTGCCCAATTGGCACCACGCCCAGCCGGCCTTGAACCTGAAGCCGCCGGACGGTCTGAGCGCGCTGCGTCTGGCGTATTACGAGCAGCATCCGGAGTACCAATTGATCGCCGCCGCGATGGCGCGCTGCCTGCGGCCCCACGGCGTGACGCTGGAATGCCTCGCTCTGCCCTACGCCGACTGGGAGCAGGGCCGGGCCGACGCCGATGTGTGGCTGGGCTCGGTCAACTTCGCCACCCGGCCGGAATACTCGGTGGCCGCCTGGGTGCTGGGCACCCCGCTGCTGCGCCGCTGCCTGGAGCCGGCGCTGCCGCTGGCGCAGTGGCATCAGAGCTGGCGCCAGGGCCTGTTCCGCGCCCAGGATCTGTCCGCCGCCGTGGTCCAGCAACGCTGGATGCTGCCGCTGTTTCACAACTGGCTGCGGCTGCAAGGGCCAGCCCAGATGCAGGGCGTGCGCCTCAACAGCCTGGGCTGGTTTGATTTCAAGTCCGCCTGGCTGCAAGCGGACGGCTGAAGCGGTTCAAACGCGGGGTCGCCTGATGCCGCGCGAATAATTTCACATAAAGATACTTTAAATAAAATATCTTCCCAGGAATACATATCCATGACATAATCGCCCCCCATGGACAAGATAGACACCATCATCTCCCAGTGGCGGCGCGAGCGGCCCGATCTGGACAGCGCCAGCATCGGCGTCATCGGCCGGCTGGCGCGGCTGGTCACCCATGTGGAGCGCGCGCTGGCCGACAACTTCGCCCGCTTCGGACTCAAGGACGGCGAGTTCGACGTGCTGGCCACGCTGCGCCGCGCCGGCGCGCCCTACCAGCTATCGCCCACCATGCTCTACACCACGCTGCTGCTGACCTCGGGCGCGGTCAGCAAGCGCCTGGACCGGCTGGAGAGCGCCGGCTGGGTGGAGCGCCTGCCCGACCCCAAGGACCGCCGCGGCATGCTGATCCGTCTGAGTCCGGCCGGACTGGAGCTGATTGAGCGCGCGATGAGCGCCCACATCGCCACCCAGGACACCGCGCTGGCCGCGCTGGCCGCGCCGCAACGCGAACAACTGGCCGCGCTGCTGAGCCAGTGGCTGCAAAGCTTCCCCGGAGAAGCGCAAGCCGAAGCGACGCCCCAAGCTCGCCCCCTCCCCACCGAAAGCAAAACTTCATGAAGCAAGACACCTCCGTTCAGCGCCCGCTGTGGCTGGCGCTGTCCATCATCCTGGTGGGCCTGAACCTGCGCCCCGCCCTCGCCGCCATCGGCCCGCTGCTGGACCAGCTGCGCCACGCCACCGGCATGAGCTTTAGCGACGCCTCGCTGTTGACCACGCTGCCGGTGGCCACCATGGGCGCCGGCGCCTTTCTGGGCAGCTGGCTGGAACGCCGCGCCGGCGCGCGCCAGGGCGTGGTCATCGCCCTGCTGCTGATTTTCTTGTCCAGCGCGCTGCGCTGGCTGCCGGCGAGCTTCGGCGCGCTGCTGGCCACCGCGCTGATGGCCGGCATCGGCATCGCGCTGGCCCAGGCCCTGATTCCCGGCTTCATCAAGCAGTATTTCCCGCACAAGGTCTCGGCGCTGATGGGCTTCTACATCACCGCCATCATGGGCGGCGCCTCCCTGGCCGCCGCCGGCGCGCCGTGGCTGGCCGCACATAGCGCGCATTGGCAAAACGGCCTGGCCGCCTGGGCCGCTCTGGCGGCGCTGGCGCTGCCCTGCTGGCTGCTGAGCGCGCCGCGCCGCGCACCCGGCGGCGGCTCCGCCGCGCGCGCTCCGCAATTCAGCCGGATCCCGCGCGCCTGGCTGCTGGCCTTTTATTTCGGCATCGGCACCGCGGTCTACGCCAGTTCGCTGGCCTGGCTGCCGGCCTTGTTCGTGCAACTGGGCTGGAGCCAGCAGCAAGGCGGCCTGATGCTCAGCTTCATGACCGGCATGGAAGTGGTGTCCGGCCTGACCATCCCGCTGTTGTCGGCGCGCAGTCATGATATGCGCGGCTGGCTGACCCTGGTGTTGCTGGCGGTGCTGGCCGGCTTGCTGGGCATGGTGCTGGCGCCGCACGGCGGCCTGCTGCTGTGGGTGGCGCTGCTGGGCCTGGGCGTGGGCGGCCTGTTCCCGCTGACCATGATTCTGACGCTGCACCACTACGAGGACGCGCGCAACGCCGGCCAGTTGTCGGCCTTCGTGCAGGGCATAGGCTATCTGATCGCCGCGGTGGCGCCCTTCGCCGCCGGCTGGATCCGCGACGCCACTTCCAGCTTCAATCTGGCCTGGCTGTGCCTGGCGCTGCTGATCGCCAGCCTGCTGGTGCTGACCCGCCGCTTCGCGCCCCAGGGCTACGCCGAAGCGATGCAAAACCCGGCCGTCGTCGCCGCGCAGCCCCGTTGATCCCGGGACGGCGGCACACCACAGGAGAAAGTCGATGAGCACAACCGTTCCCTTCCGCCTGAGCAATCCCGCCGGCCTGTACGACCCGGCGCCCAACGGCTATTCCCATCTGGCCATCGTCGACGCCGGCAGCCGCATGCTGCTGGTGGCCGGTCAGGGCGGTGAAAACGCCGCCGGCGAACTGGCCGACGGTTTCGAGGCGCAAGTGCGCCAGGCCTTGGCCAATCTGCGCACCGCCTTGGCCTCCGGCGGCGCCGATCTCGCCCATGTCGCCAAGCTGACGGTGCTGATCGTCGATCACAGCGAAACGCGGCTGCGCGCCTTCGGCGCGGAACTGGCCGCCGCCTGGGGCGCGCTGCCCGCGCCGGCCTGCACGCTGATCCCGGTGCCGCGGCTGGCGCTGGACGGCATGCTGTTCGAAATCGAGGCCACCGCCTTCCTGCCCGCTTGACTCTCCGACGCAAATCCGACGCAAAAAAGCCCGCCGTGAAGGCGGGCTTTTTTTCATTGGCGGCCGCGCTCAGCGCCGCGGCATGAAGCGCACGTAATCGCCTTCTTCCACCTTGCCCGGCGCCTGCACCGCGCCGACGGCGAAATTGGGCTGTACCTGGCTGATGACGACGTCGCCGGCCAGGGTTTCCGGCACGCCCAGCTCGCGCCCGGAGATCAGATCGCGCACCGGCTGCGCGCTCTTGCGCTGATAGACCAGGAATTTATCGCCGACGGCGACGCCGTCCAGCGAGCCGGCGTTGATGTAGACCTGGCGCGGGCCGGCCAGTTTGACGATGCGGGCGGAGAACGGAATGCAGGAAATCACCTCGCCTATCCTGCTCACCGCCTGATCCAGCGCCCGGTTCACCGCCTGGCCGTAATCGCTCTGCCAGAACGCCGCCGAGGCGAAGGGCCGCGGCGGATTCGGCGTCACTTCGCCCTTGGCCAGCTCCGACACCCGCTCGCGGGCCAGCAAGGCGCCGGTCAGCGCGTCGTACACCCAGACTTCGGCGTCGAACTGGCGCTCGGTGGGCACGTATTTGACTCCGCCGCCGAACAGGCCGGCGAACGGCCCGTTGTAGAACGTCCCCTGCTGACTGGTGTTGTTGGACTCGTACAGCGATTTGCGCAGCCCCTTGGCGGTGGCGCCGGTGGCCAGCACCCGCCCGGCCACCACGAACTGGGCGTCCTCGGATTGGCCGATGCGGCGGGCGATCTCCGCGCCGGCGGCCGGTTCGGCCACGCGCGCATCCGCCAGCACCGACACCGTGTTGGCGTCCAGCAGGCTGTACATGCGGTTGGCGCCCAGCCTCCGCGACAGCTCGGTGGGCAGGCCGGTGGCCAGCTCCGGCATGTCGGACGCCTCCGCCGGGCGGTCCACCTGGAAATACGTGGTGACGATCTTGCGGCGCAGGCTGCGGCCCGGCGGCATCGCGCAGGCGGCCTCCTTGCCGCGCGCGGCGCCGGACGGCTTGGCGGTGTCCACCTCCACCAGCACATGGTAGAGCTTGCCCTGCTGGAACTCCTTCACCACCTTGACCGCGCCCTGCGCCGGCGCCAGCGGCGTCAGCGTGCCGGACTCGCTGCTCCTGCCGTAATCCAGCCCCTGCGAAGCCTCCACCCGCGCGCCCTGGCGCAGCGCCACCATCTTGAGCGCGTCCTGCAGCGCCTGCTCGCGCGCGGCGGCGACGCCGTTGTCCAACGAGGCCACGCCCTCGGCGCGCATGATCTCGGCGCCGGCCGGACAAACAAAAGCCGCCGCAAACGCGGCGGCCAGCAGGGTACGGAAACGAAACCGCATCATTGAGCCATGTAGTAGTTGCTGTTGTAACGCGCCGCGCCGCAATTGCCCTCGGCGCACTGCAGGCCGGACGTGGCGTTTTCCTGCGAAGCCTTCATCACGCTGCCGGTCTTGTCCAGCGCCTGGCGGAACTGCTTGTAGAAGTCCTGATCCAGCGTGATCTCGGCCACCGCCTCGCTGGTGCCGTCCGGCTTCATGCTGTTGGACACGATGTTGACCCCGCGCAGATAGGCGTCCACATAGGTGCGGAAGCTATCGCTGTTGGCGATCATGTTCGACACCGAGCTGTTGCCCACCAGCTTCATGCCCTGCACCTGTTCCGCGATGGCGCGGAAAGCGTCCAGCCGGGCGGCGCGCAAGGCCAGCAGCTTGCGCTGCGACGGCGTCAGGCTGGAGGTGTACGGCGCCGCGCCGCTGCCCACCACCCGCACCACGATGGGCTGATAGGGATTCACTTCCTTGACCACCACCTTGGGCGCTTCGGTTTCAATGCCAGGACCGACGAAACCGACGCCGCTCGGCGTCATCCCCGCGGCGGCGCGCGGCGCCTCGGCTGCCAGCGGCGGACGCTCGGCGGTGGCGCAGGCGGACAAGCCCAGCAAGACGGACAGGAAGCAGGCAACACTGGGAATCGTTTTCATGGCAAATACCGTTGGATATTGCTCGAATTATGAAGCGATCTAAGCGAACGTCAACCGCAACATCGGCATTCCTATGCAAAACTTGAATAAAAACAAAATCCCGCCCGCATCAATGGCCGCCGGCGTCGGCCCGGTTCAATTGCCGCGCCGAGGAAAATCCGGCCGCCAGCGCGGCCTTCTCCTTGGACAGGCCAGCACCGCGCCACTGGCTGGCCAGCGCCAGGCGCAGCCCGGTGTGATAGTCGTGCACCGACACGCCGGCGTGCTCGCGGAACAAGCGCGACAAATGCCTGGCGCTGACGTGCACCTGGCCGGCCAAGTCCTCCACCCGCCAGCCGCGCGCCGGATCGGCGGCGATCAGGTCCTGCGCCTTGTGCACCGCCGGGTGCAAATGGTTGCGGTGCGTCAGCCACGGCGACAACTCCGGATCCCCGGCGGAACGGCGGAAATACACCACCATGTGGCGCGCCACGTCCCGCGCCAGCGCCGGGCCGGCCAGCTGCGCGATCAATTGCAGCGCCAAGTCCACCCCGGCGGTGATGCCAGCGCTGCTGCTGATGGGCCCGTCCTGCACGAAGACGCGGTTCTGCTGCACCCTGGCCTGCGGCGCCAGTTGCTGCAAACGCTGCAGCAGGGTGTGGTGAGTGGTGCACTGGCGGCCGTCCAGCAGGCCGGCTTCCGCCGCCAGCAGGCTGCCTGAGCAAATGCTGGCCACGCGCTGGCGGCCGGGGTCCACCCGGCGGCGCAGCCAGCGCACGATCTCGCGCGCCTCCGGCCGCGCATAGGCCTCGATCGAATGCGCGGCGCCGCTGATCACCACCAGCGCCTCGTCCGGCAGCGCTTCCGGCAAGGGCGCCGCGCCTTCAAGGCTCAGGCCCAGCGAGGTGGGCACGCCGGCCGCCGGCGCGATGTAATGCGGCCGGAACGGCGCGCCCAGTTGCGCGGCGATGCGAAAAGCGTCGGCCGGACCGGCCAGATCCACCAGCAGCAGATTGGGCGGCAGTACGAAAAAGATATCAAGCGCCACGCGTCGCCGCTCCCGCGCGCCGGCGCGCCAGCCAGCGCGCGCCGAACACGTTCACCGCCAGCCCGGCCAGCAACAACAGGCTGCCGGCCGCCTGCAGCGCGTTCAGGCGCTCGCCCAGCAGCAGGCCCGAGGCCAGCACGCCCACCACCGGCACCAACAGGGAAAACGGCGCCACCTTGCCGGCCGGATGGCGCGACAGCAGCCGGCTCCACAAGCCATAGCCAAACAGAGTGGCGACAAAAGCCAGGTAGGCCACCGCGAACAGCGCCTGCGGCGTGAAATGCTCCAAGGCGGCGGCGATGCGCTCGCCCCCTTCCAGCCACCAGGACAGCAGGAAGAACGGAATCGGCGGCACCAGGCTGGACCACACCACCAGGCCCAGCGGCTGCACGCTGTAGCCGGCGCGGCCCATCTGCCTCACCACCACATTGGACAATGCCCAGCTGAAGGCGGCGGCGATGGTCAAACCCAGGCCCACCGCCGTCATGCTGCCGCCCTTGCTCAGGCCTATCAGCGCCAGGCCGCCCAGGGCCAGCAGCAGGCCGGCCATCTGGCTGGCCTGCCAGCGCTCGCGCAGCCACAGCCCGGCCAGGATCAGGGTGAAGAAAGCCTGCGATTGCAGCACCACCGAGGCGAGGCCGGCCGGCATGCCCAGCTTGATCGCGGTGAACAGGCAGGCGAACTGGCCGACGCCCACGCTGAGGCCGTAGGCCAGCAGATAGCGCCACGGCAGAGCCGGCCGGCGGATGAAGAACAAGGCCGGCACCGCGGCCAGACAGAAGCGCAGGCCGCCCAGCAGCAAGGGCGGCACATCGGACACGCCCCATTTGATCACCACAAAGTTGACGCCCCACACCAGCACGATGGCCAGCGCCTGCAAGAGATCACTCCACGGCATCGCCGCCTCCCTGGGCTTGCGCGCCCGGCCACAGCACCGCCTGGGCGACGATGACGCGCTCGCCGTTGAAGGTGGCCGCCGGCGAGCCGTACAGCCGGTAGCCCAGGGCCAGCGCCTCGCTGACGCGGCGGCAGAAGCCGGCGTCGTCCGGGCCGGTCAGCAGACGGTAGACCGGCATGTCGTCGGGCGGAAGGGTGGGCTGCATGCAATTCTCCCATGGCTGCGCGGCGGGCCGCGCCCGCCGCATTCATTTTGGATATCGCTTTACGGTAACATCAGATAGTCGAGATGGCGATGGTCAAATACCCGCCGTTCAGCGCGCCAGCTTGGCCAGCGCCTGCTCCACGCTGACGACGTCGGCGAAACGGCCGGCCAGCACCAGCTCGGTCTTGGCGCGAATCTCCGCCGCGCTGAACACCTGACCGCTATGCGGATGGCTCATGTCGAAAGTCAGCGTGGCCTCGGTGACGAAATCCACCTCGTAGCCCAAGTCCGAGGCCACCCGGGTGGTGGTTTCGCAGCATTGCTCGGTGCGGATGCCGGACACGATCAAGCGCTGGACGCCGTGGCGAATAAGCCAGGGCTGCAAGCCGGAATCGGTCAGGGCGTTGTGCACGTGCTTGACGAAGGTGGCGGCCGGCCGGTGGCGCAGCCACTCCAGCGGCCGCACCAGGCCGGACTCGGCGGAAAAGGCGGCGTCGCCGTCTTCGTGCAGGATGTTGATCACCGGCGCGCCCAGTCTCTCGGCGCCGGCGATCAATTGCTGCAGCTTGTCCTGAAAGGCCGGAATCTCGTCTTCCTTCCAATACGGACGGTGGCGGAACGACTCTTGCGCGTCAATCACCAGCAAGGCGGTTTTCTTCATGGCGGTTTCTCCCTTGCGTCCGGGCCGGACGCTGTTGAACACAGCCCGAATGCTACGGACTCTCCCGCCTTTATTTAACGCTGATTACGGACAAGCCGCTGTCAAAAACGGACATCGTGCCCACCGCTCGCGGCGCCGCCGGCGCGGCCGTGGCCTCGGCCGCCCGCGCCGGGCCCTGCGGCTGGAATTCGTCGTACAACAGCCACAGCGCGGTGGCCGCCATCAACACGCCCATGCTCAGATTGAAACCCAGCAAGGCGCGCGGGCTGGCGAGCCAGGCGCGCAAGCGCTCGCCGGCCCAGGCCCAGACGCCGATGCAGGGCAGATTGACCACGGCGAACACCGCCGCCAGCATGGCCGCGCCCAGCCAGCGCTGACCGTCCGCCGCCGGCATGAACAGGATGGCGGCGTTGATCACCATCACCCAGGCCTTGGGATTCAGCCATTGAAACAGCGCCGCGCCGACAAAGCCCAGCGGGCGCGCCGCCGCGCCCGCCTCCGGCTGGCCGGCGCGGGCGATCTTCCAGGACAGCCACAATAGATAAGCGCAGCCCAGCAGGGCCAGCGGCAACCGCGCGGCCTGGATGCCGTCCAGCAGCAGCGACAGCAGGCTGCCCACCAGGAACACCTGGAAAGCGCAGCCCAGGCTGATGCCCAGCATGTGCGGGATGGTGCGGCGAAAGCCGAAATTGACGCCGGACGCGGTCAGCATCAGGTTATTGGGGCCGGGGGTGATGGACATCACCGCCACGTAGGACAGTAGGGCGAATTCGGGCATGACGGGCTTCACTTTCTTGCTCCGCGCCGGCCGGCGGCGCGGTATGACGATGCATGGGGCCGACGCGGCCCCGCTTTCCCAATCCATGCTACGCAGCGCCTCGCCGCGCCGACAGCCGCAGCTGTCACCTTTCGCGGTGGTGACAGCGCGGCGTTTCCTCAAACTGTCACCATCGCCTATCATGGGCACTGTGTCTGTCTACCACCGCCCAAGCGCGGCAAGCTGTGCTCATGGAACCCATTGTCGCCCCCCAAGCCCCCACGCTGTATCAGCAACTGGCCGACGATCTGTCGCTGGCCATCAAGCGCGGCACGCTGCCGCCCGGCGCCAAATTGCCGTCGGTGCGGCGCACCTCGCAAAGCCGCCAGCTCAGCCTGAACACCGTGGTGGCCGCTTACCGGGTGCTGGAAGACCGCGGCCTGATCGAGGCCCGGCCGCAATCCGGCTACTACGTGCGGGCGCGGCTGCCGTCGCCGGCGCGGCCGGCCGCCACCCTCAGCAGCCCGGCGGCGCCCACCCGCCCGCAGGTGCTGGGCCTGATCGACACCGTGCTGGAAGCGCAGCAGAACGAGGACTACATCGACCTGGCGCTGGCCTGTCCGCACGGCGGCGACTTCTACCCCGGCGGCAAGCTGGGCCGGCTGATGGGACAGATACTGCGCCGCCAGCCCGGCATGATCAGCCGCTACGCGCTGCCGCCGGGCTCCTTGCGGCTGCGCACCCAGATCGCGCGCCGCGGCCTGGAACTGGGCATGACCTTGCAGGCGCAGGACATCGTGCTCACCCACGGCTGCATGGAAGCGCTGCAATTGGCGCTGCGCGCGGTGACCCGGCCCGGCGACACCGTGGGCCTGGAATCGCCCACCTATTTCAACCTGCTGCCCTTGATCGCCAGCCTGGGCCTGAAAACGGTGGAGATCCCCACCGACCCGCAAACCGGCCTGTCCATCGACGCGGTGGAGCTCTTGCTGGCGGAAAAGCGCATCAACGCGCTGGTGGCGATGCCCAATGTGCACAATCCGCTGGGCGCGACCATGCCGCTGGAGGCCAAGAAACGGCTGGCGCGGCTGATCACCCGCCACCAAGTGCCGCTGATCGAGGACGCGCTGTACGCCGAGCTGCAGTTCGGCGACACCTTGTCGCCTGCGGTCAAGGCCTTCGACGACGAAGGCTGGGTCATCGTCTGCTCCAGCTACACCAAGACCCTGGCGCCCGATTTCCGCATCGGCTGGATGGAGGGCGGACGCTTCGGCCACGCGCTGCGCCAGCTCAAATTCGCCTCCTCCGTGGCGGAGCCGGCGGTGCTGGCGGAAACCCTGGGCGCCTTTCTGGAGTCCGGCGGCTACGACCATCATCTGCGCGCGCTAAAGCGGCGCTACGCCGCCCACGTGGAAAAAGTCCGCGGCATGATCGCGCGCCACTTCCCGGCCGGCACCCACGCCACCGCGCCTTCCGGCGGTTTCCTGATCTGGGTGGAACTGCCCGAGGACATCGACGCGGTGGCGCTGTTCCACGCCGCCATCGCGGAAAAGATCAGCATCATGCCCGGCCCGCTGTACTCCCCCAGCGGCCGCTATCCCAACGCGCTGCGGCTGTCCTGCTGCTATCCGCTGGACGACCGCTATCTGGCGGCGCTGGCGCGCGTCGGCGAACTGGCCGGCCTGCTCCGGCGTTCATAAACCCCCGCCGGCAACGCCCGCCGGCGGCGGATCCCGCGCAAGTCCGCGCCCCGCCGCGCGCAAAGACATGTTCAAGACGCGCCGGCGTTTTTATGAACCACTCATATAGCTATTAAGTGGTTGGCCTTTTTGAAATCCATGCCTAACAATGAAGCAAGACCTGACCGCGTCCGCAGCGGGCGCGAGCGCAGAAAGAGACTTCATGCCGACGATCAAGAAACCAGCCGCCGCCGATAGCGGGCCCGCCGCCGGCAAACACCAACGCCGTCTGCGCGACTTGCTGAACCGCTACGACGCCGCCTTCGCCGCCGGCGCGTCGCTGGACAGCCTGTTGCGCCAGCTGGAGCAAGTGCGTGATTACGCGCTGCGCCACGCCATAGGCGAAGCGCAGATGCTGTCCGCGCTGGCCGCCCAGCCCGCGCTGCCGCAGGACAGCGCCGCCGGACGACAGGCGCGGCAGATGCTCACCGACATGACCCACAGCCTGGGGCGGCAGCTGCTGCAACCGGCGCTGAGCGCCGCCGCCAAACCCCAGCCGCCGCCGGCCCAGGCCATGCTGGAGCAATTGGACGACGGCGTGCTGCTGCTGGAGCCCAGCGGCCAGCAAGTGCTGTACGCCAACGCCGCGCTGATGGAATTGCTGGGCCTCGCCGAGCCGCCCGCCTATCCCCTCGCGCTCTCGGCGCTGGCGCCCGACAGCGGGCTGGCCGAAGCGCTGCGGCCGCTGCTGGCCCTGCCCAAGGACAAACCCAGCCAGATCGCCGCCACCCCGCTGCGCCGGCCGGACGGCGACGCCGGCCATGCCGACATCCGCGCGCGGCCGCTGCGGGCCGAAGGCCAGGACTGCCTGCTGCTGACCTTCCACGACGCCACCGACCGGCTCACCTCCGAGCAACTGCTGACCCGCCATCTGGACATCCTCGCGCAACTGGCCGGCCTGTCCGCCGAACTGGCCAGCCAACCGGCCGAACCGCTGTGGGCGCGCATGAGCGGCCTGCTGGAGCGCGTGGGACGATTCCTGGGCGCCGACCGCTGCCTGCTGGCCCTGCTCGACGCCGAAGGCAAGCACGTGCGCATCGCCCGAGAATGGCGAAACGAGGCGCGGGCGGCCGGACCGCCGGCCGAGGCCCCGGCCATCCCCCGCTCCAAACTCTGCTGGCTGGAACAACAGCTGGGCCAGCAACGCACCTTGCAACTGAACGACAGCGCCGACGCGCCGGAAGCCGCCGCCGCGCTGCGCCAATTGCTGGGCGACAACGGCCAGAGCGCGCTGCTGGCCACGCTGCGGCCTCGCCAATGCTGGCGCGGCGTGCTGGCGGTCAGCGCGCCGACGCCGCATAGCTGGCTGTGGATAGAGCAACACATGCTGCAATCGGTGGCGGACATGCTGTCCAACTTCCTGGAGCGCAGCCAATACCACAGCGACGCTCAACGCCGTCAGAGCGAGGCGCTGGCCCAGGCGCGGATAGGCCATTGGGAATGGCGGCGCGGCGACGCCGCCCCGCATTGGTCGGAAGAGCTGTACCAATTGTGGCGGCTGGACCCGGCCCGGCCCCCGCCGCCGCTGGCGCGCTTACCCGCCTTGCTGCCGCCCGCCGACTGGCCGCCGCTGCGCCGCTGCCTGCGCCAAGTGCTGCGCCGGCGCGAAACCGCGCAGCTTGACCACCGCATCCTGCTGCCGGACGGCGGCGACCGCCACGTGCGCCATCACATCTCGCTGGAACAGGACGGCCGCGGCCGCGTCGTCCGCCTGAGCGGCACTTTGCAGGACATCAGCGAATTCAAGCGCCGCGAACAGACCCTGCAGCAGGCCGCCGCCGTTTACGAACACACTTTGGAAGGGGTGATGATCGCCGACGCCGATCTGCGCATCCTCGACGTCAACCCGGCCTTCAGCGCGCTCACCGGCTACGCCCGCGCCGACCTCTTGGGCCAGAGCCCGCGCCTATTGCATTCCGGGCGCCACGACGCCGGCTTCTACCGCCGGCTGTGGCAGACCGTGGCGGAACACGGCCGCTGGCAAGGCGAAATCTGGAACCGGCACAAGGACGGCAGCGTGGCGCCGGCCTGGCTCACCGTCACCGCGGTGCGCGACGCCGACGGCGCGGTGCGCAACTACGTCGGCGTGTTCTCCGACATCGCCCAGATCAAGAAATCCGCCGCCGAAATGGCGCAGCTGGCGCATTACGACTCGCTGACCACCCTGCCCAACCGGCTACTGTTCCTGTCGCGGCTGGAACACGCGATCCAGACCGCCAAACGCGAACGCCGCCGCGTGGCGGTCTTGTTCATCGATCTGGACAATTTCAAGCAGATCAACGACACCCGCGGCCACGGCGCCGGCGACCGCCTCTTGGTGGAAGTGGCCGCCCGGCTCAAGGACTGCCTGCGCGCCAACGACACCGTGGCCCGCATCGGCGGCGACGAATTCCTGATCCTGCTGGAGAACCAGAAAGCCGACAATCCGGTGATCGACATCGCCAACAAGATCGTCAAAGCCTGCGCCCGGCCGTTCCGCCTGGAAGAACAGGAGGTGGAAGTGGGCTGTAGCGTGGGCATCAGCATCTACCCGCGCGACGGCCAGGACGCGGAAACGCTGATGCGCAACGCCGACGCCGCCATGTACCAGGCCAAGAACGACGGCAAGGGCGCCTTCCGCTTTTACACCGAGGAGCTGACCCAGCGCGCGCGGCTGCGGGTGGAACAGGAACGCGAGCTGCGCCTGGCGCTGGAGCGGCGCGAGCTATTCCTGGTGTTCCAGCCCAAATATCATCTGCAAAGCGGCGCCCTGATCGGCGCCGAGGCCTTGCTGCGCTGGCAGCACCCGAGCCGGGGCCTGATCGGGCCGGACACCTTCATTCCGCTGGCCGAGGAAACCGGCCTGATCATCCCGATCGGCAGCTGGCTGATCCGCCACGCCTGCGGCATTCTGCGCCGCTGGAAGGACGCCGGCCTGTCGCCGGGCGTGCTCAGCCTCAATATCGCCGGCGCGCAAATCCAGCGCGCGCCCATTCTGCAAACCCTGAAGCAGGCGCTGCGCGACTGCCGGGTTCCGCCGCAGCAGATCGAACTGGAAATCACCGAGCGCTTCGTAATGAGCAATCCGGACGCGCATCTGTCGGTGCTGCGCGAGCTGCGCCAACTGGGCGTCGGCCTGTCCATCGACGATTTCGGCACCGGCTATTCCTCGCTCAGCTATCTGCGCCAATTGCCGGTGCAAACGCTGAAAATCG
The DNA here is from genome assembly GCF_057418835.1 of Chromobacterium sp. HL1. Classification (NCBI taxonomy): domain Bacteria; kingdom Pseudomonadati; phylum Pseudomonadota; class Betaproteobacteria; order Neisseriales; family Chromobacteriaceae; genus Chromobacterium; species Chromobacterium sp. HL1. The sequence continues at coordinate 1,409,087 of NZ_CP162399.1, read as the reverse complement.
ACCAATCGCTGGTGCGCGGCCTGCCGGACCGCGAACACGAAACCAGCATCAGCCTGGCCATCATCTCGCTGGCCAAAACCCTGCACCTGGGCCTGGTGGCCGAAGGCGTGGAAAACGAAGCCCAGCGCCGCTTCCTGCTGGACGCCGGTTGCGAGCACGGCCAAGGTTTTCTCTACGCCCGGCCGATGCCGGAAAACGAATTCGCCGAACTGGTCAAGAAAGGCGGCGCGGCCCCGCTCCGCCTCTAAACTAAATGAACCGGTTTACGATCCGCCGCGCTTAGGCGGGATAGCGGGACAAGGGCGCTGAAACCCGCTTGCCAATGCGATTTTCAACACAACGGCGACGGCGGCGGATAAATCCATCTCCCTGATTTTTTTGTGAAAACCGCCTCATCGCCGCGCCTGATTCGGCCATTGCCGGATAAATTCTTGTATTTTTCTGACAAATCAGTGCGTTAGATATATAATACCGTTCGCCTCAGATTTTCTGATCGTTCCGGCAGCTGCCTGTCGGACGCTCCGCCTTGCCTGAGGGCTGCCTGTGAAGCCAGCCCCTCCCTAGCTTGGTTACCGAATAGACGCGCCAATAGCACCCGCTCGCGGCAGTCCATGTGACTGCCGCTGTGGCTGTTGGCCTACCGTATTAGAAAGGAATCGTAATGTCCAAAGAAGACATGATCGAACTGGAAGGTGTTGTCATTGAAATGTTGCCCGAGTCCCGCTTCCGCGTGCGTCTGGACAACAACGTCGAAATCCTGGCCTATGGCTCGGGCAAGATGAAGATGCACCGTATTCGCGTTCTGGTAGGCGACCGCGTCACTGTAGAGATGTCGCCCTACGACTTGACCAAGGGCCGCATCAATTTCCGTCATCCGACGGCGCCGGCCGGCGGCGGCACGCCTCGCCCCCATCACAACCGACGCCGTTGATCTGCCGGCATGACCCGCTATCGCGGTCATGCCCTGGAGCAACATTTGCGAGTCAATGAACTCAAACCCGGCGACTACATCGCCGAACAACACGATAGCGCCGCAATCACATTTACCGTGATTGCGGTCAATGCAGTAGGACGTCACTGTCACGTCACTTTTTCGTCGGAACTGGGCCTGGATTCCGCCAGCTACCCGCACGACGCCTGGATCAACGCCTCTCGCCCCTGAGACGGCCGCACGGTCCGATTGACGCTCAACGCCGCACCCGTCCGGGATCTCACCCCGGCGCCCGCCGCGGCCGCTTCCGCCTTCTTCGCCCCTTCCGGCTTAGCCGCGCGCCGGCCGCATGGCCGCGTCAATCCCATTCCCCTTCAAAAAGTCGTTTGACATATCAAAAATTGGTTCCATAGTGGTATCTATGCCGTGCGTCGCGCGCGGCAGAAAACCATCTAGGGCAACCTCGAAAACCGCCGCGATCCGTTCAAGAGCAAGACGCGTCCTCTGACATCAGAACACAAGCACCGAGACCGCGCGCAAGGCAAAGCCAGAAGCCTGTGACTGAGCGAGGCCATCGGACCGCGCAGCGGGTGTGTCGAGGCCCCCATAAACGGCTGCGATGATTTCGCGCGGCGTCCCCCGCGCCGGCAGCCCGACAACAGGAGCCAACATGCGCAAACCCTTCACCGCCCTGCTGCTGAGCCTGGCCTGCCAGTCCGTTTTGGCCGCGCCCTGGAACGCCGGCGCCGTCTATCAGGCCGGACAGCAAGTCCAATGGCAAGGTCAGGATTGGCAGGCCAAATGGCGCACCCGCGCTGAAACGCCGGCCGCCAATCCCAGAGGCAGCTGGACGCCGGCGGCGGCCCAGGCCACGGCTTTGGCCGAACCGGGCCAGCCTCAGCCGCCCACGCTGCAGCAAGCGCTGCAATACGAGGCCACCCTGACCGACACCCCCTTCTTCCGCAACGTCAAAGCCTCGATCCGCACCCTGCCCAACGCTCAGGTGGAACAGGTGACCCCCGGCCGCGCCGCCAACCCGCTGAACGTGCGCCGGGTGGAGCGCCTGCTGCCGGCGAGCAAGTGGGAGTATTACTTCTCGCGCCGCGACGCCAGCTACAGCTACCAGCGCTTCTTGCAGGCCATCGCCAAGTTCCCCGCCATCTGCGACGACTACGGCGACGGCCGCGACGGCGACGCCATCTGCCGCCACAGCCTGGCCACCATGTTCGCCCACTTCGCTCAGGAAACCGGCGACCACAACCGCAGCGACACGGTGCCGGAATGGCGGCAAGGCCTGAAATACCTGCGCGAAATGGGCTGCGCCGAAACCGGCCCCGGCTGCGGCTACAACACCGAATGCGCCGATCCGGTGTTCAACAAGGTGTGGACCTGCGGCAAGAACGCCGACGGCAGCTGGAAAAAGTACTTCGGCCGCGGCGCCAAGCAGCTGTCCTACAACTACAACTACGGCCCCTTCTCCCAAGCCATGCACGACGGCGACCAATCCGTGCTGCTGAAGAACCCGGACCTGGTGGCCTCCACCTGGCTCAACCTGAGCTCGGCCACCTTCTTCTTCGTCTTCCCGCAGCCGCCCAAGCCGTCGATGCTGCATGTGCTGGACGGCACTTGGGTGCCCAACGCCGCGGACAAGGCCGCCGGCGCCGGCAACAACTTCGCCACCACCATCCAGATCATCAACGCCGAGTGCGGCGGCGGCACCGAGCGCCAGGCGGCGCAGAACCGCATCGATTACTACCGCCAGTTCGCCAAGGACCTGGGCTGGGACTACGGCAACGAGCAGCTGTCCTGCGCCAATATGCAGCGCTTCAGCGCCGCCAGCTCCGCCGCCTACAACATCTATTGGGAAAAGGACTGGAAATGGGGCAATGACTACAAATGCCAGCTGGTGAACTACCAGACCCCGTACAGCGCGCTGCAAGCCGGCAACTACCAGCGCTGCGTCGAGGACAACTGGAACGTCAAACTCAAATGAAATCGGCCGGCTCCGCTCGCGCGGGGCCGGCCTCGCCAACGACTGTTGTTCACCCGTGTTTCACCTCCTGTCCATTGGCCTTGTCTCCGCTCCACGATAAGAGCGGCTAACAAACCCCTGATGCTGCGTTGCGCCGACTTGTCGTACTCAAGTACTGCCTGCGTCGGCACGCCTTGCCTCAGCCGTAAAACTGATTTTTGTTAGCCACTCTAAGACATCGCGGCTAAACGCCGCGTCAATCCGGCCGCATCCTCGCTAAAAATCGCGTCAAGAGTTCCCTTGGGCACGGCGCTTGCTTCAGCCAAGCCGTCCCTTCTCCCCGGTGCCGCAATGTCCACGCCTCCGCCGCTGCGCCTGCTGCTGGTCAACGACCACGCCAAAACCATCGCCTCGCTGCGCCAGGCGCTGGCGCGCGCCGGCTACGCCGTCGTCGCCGAGGTGGACGGCGCCGCCGCGCTGCTGCAGGCGGTGGAGCGGCTGCGGCCGGACGTGGTGATCGTGGACACCGAATCCCCGTCGCGCGACACCCTGGAACAACTGGCGCTGCTGGGCGAGATCGCGCCGCACCCGGTGGTGATGTTCGCCGACCAGGGCGACCTGCCCACCATAGAAGCCGCCGTCCACGCCGGCGTGGCGGCCTATGTGGTGGACCAGGCCGACGCGGCGCGGCTGGCGCCCATCATCGACCTGGCCCGCGCCCGCTTCGCCGAGGACGCCCGGCTGCGACAGCGGCTGGCGGCGGCGGAACAGCAGCTGGCCGAACGCAAGCTGATCGAGCGCGCCAAGGGCATTCTGATGGACAAGCGCCGGCTCAGCGAAAACGACGCCTACCAGGCGCTGCGCCGGCAGGCGATGCGCGAGGGCCTGCGCGTCGCCGATCTCGCCCGACAACTGATCCAGGCCGCCGAACTGCTAGGCTGAGCCGCGAGGAAATCCCATGACCGTCCCCCACCGCCTGCGCCTGGGCTATTTGCCGCTGACCGACAGCGCGCCGCTGATCGTCGCGCGCCAGCTCGGCCTGGACCGCCGCCACGGCCTGGAACTGGAATTGCTGCGCCAGCCTTCGTGGAGCGCGGTGCGCGACAAGCTGCTGGACGGCCGCCTGCACGCCGCCGCGGCGCTGTACGGTCTGGCCTACGGCATGCAGCTGGGCCTGGCCGGCCCGCAAGCGGACATGGCGCTGCTGATGACGCTGAACCAGAACGGCCAGGCCATCACCCTCAGCCACCCGTTGGCCGACGCTCTGGCCGCGGCGCCGCAGCAGGCCTTGCCGCGCCGCGTCCGCCAGGGCGGCGCGCCGCTGACGCTGGCCCACACCTTTCCCGCCGGCACCCACGCGCTATGGCTCAATTACTGGCTGGCGGCGCAAGGCCTGGACCCGCTGCGCGACGCGCGCCTGGTGGTGATTCCGCCGCAGCAGATGGGCGCGGCGCTGGAAGCCGGCCAGCTGGACGGTTTTTGCGCCGGCGAGCCCTGGCACCAGCAGGCGGCGGCGCGCCAGGCCGGCCGCATCGCCGTCGCCAGCGGCGAGATCTGGCCCGGCCACCCGGAAAAAGCCCTGCTCTGCCGCCGTGGTTTCGCGCAAGAAGAACCGGCCGCCGCCGCCGCGCTGATCATGGCGCTGCTGGAGGCCTGCCGCTGGCTGGAGCACGGCGAAAACCGCCGCCAGGCGGCGCGCTGGCTGGCGCGGCCGGAGCATATCGCCCTGCCGGAAACGCTGATCGCCGCCACCCTGCCCTCGGCCGCCGCCGGCGCGTCGGCGCTGCGCTTCTTCGACCAGGGCCGGGTCAACTATCCCTATCCGTCCGACGGCGTCTGGTTCATCGACCAGTTCCGGCGCTGGGGCTGGCTGCGCGGCGACGAGGACGCGCAGGCCGTGGCCGCCGCGGTGAGCCAGAGCCGGCTTTACCGGCAGGCGGCGGACGCGCTGGGCCTGCCCGCGCCGGCCCGGCCGCAGCGCCGCAGCCGGCTGTGCGACGGCGTGGAGTGGGACGGACGGCCGCGCTACCCGGCGACGGAGCGTCTGCTTGATTAAGCCTCGCATGTTGCAACGCACAAACTCAGTGCGCGGCCGGCTATTTTCGCACCAGCGCGGTGCGGCTTCCCGCCGCGAATCCACGCGAAACCCGGATTTCCGGCGCGCGGAGGCTGGCACGGCGTTTGCATAAGTCAAGCCGGGCCTGGCACAAAGACGTGCCCCGCCCACCCCAAATGCTTGTCCGGCCAATGGCGGCCGGGACGGCAACGGACAACGGCGTCCGCTCCTGCTATCACCGAGGAGCGAACGCCGTTTTTATTTTGGCCGGCCCCCGGCCGCTCGCGGCACAGGAGTTTCGCATGGACCGTTCTTTCTGGCACACCGGGCACAAGCCCACCTTGCTGTCCGCCTTTCTCTACTTCGACCTCAGCTTCATGGTCTGGTATCTGCTGGGCCCGCTGCAGGTGCCCATCGCCGCCGCGCTGGACCTGGACACCCAAGAACGCGCGCTGATGGTGGCCACTCCCATCCTGGCCGGCGCGCTGCTGCGGCTGGCCGTCGGCATGCTGGCGGACCGCATCGGCGCCAAGCGCACCGGGCTGATCGCCCAGATCGTCGTCATCGCCGCCTTGCTCGCCGCCTGGCGCGTCGGCCTCTCCAGCCTGGGCGGCGCGCTGCTGCTGGGCCTGTTCCTCGGCGTGGCCGGTGCCTCCTTCGCCGTGGCGCTGCCGCTGGCCTCGCGCTGGTATCCGCCGGCGCATCAGGGCACGGCGCTGGGCATCGCCGGCGCCGGCAACTCCGGCACCGTGCTGGCGGCGCTGTTCGCGCCGGCGCTGGCGCTGCAGTTCGGCTGGCAGAACGTGTTCGGCCTCGCCTGTCTGCCGCTGCTGCTGGCGCTGCTGCTGTTCGCCCGGCTGGCCAAGGACGCGCCGGGCGCGCCGCCGCCCAAGCGCTGGGCCGATTATCTGGCGGTGCTGGCTCAGCGCGACGCCTGGTGGCTGATGCTGTTCTACGCCATCACCTTCGGCGGTTTCGCCGGCTTCGCCAGCGCGCTGCCCGGCTATTTCCACGACCAGTTCGGCTTCGACGCCAAGACCGCCGGGCTCTATACCGCCGCCTGCGTGTTCGCCGGCTCGATGATGCGGCCGCTGGGCGGCGTGCTGGCGGACCGCGTCGGCGGCACCCGCTCGCTGCTGGCCGTCTACCTGGCGGTGGCGGCGCTGCTGTTCGCCGCCGGCCTGGAAGCGGGCGGCGCCGGCGGCGCGCTGCTGCTGTTCGTGCTGGCCATGCTCTGCCTCGGCGCCGGCAACGGCGCGGTGTTCCAGCTGGTGCCGCAGCGCTTCGGCGGCGAGATCGGCGCGGTCACCGGCCTGATCGGCATGGCCGGCGGCGTCGGCGGCTTCCTGCTGGCGGCCGGCCTGGGCGTGATCAAGCAGGCCAGCGGCGGCTACGCCATCGGACTGTGGCTGTACGCCGCGCTGGCCTTGGCCGGCTGGGCCGGCCTGGCCGGGCTGCGCCAGCGCTGGCGCGCCGGCTGGTCTCTCGCCAGCGCCCGGCTCTGAACCCGCGAGGACATCCATCATGACCAAACCCAAACTCGTGGTGGTCGGCAACGGCATGGCCGGCATCCGCACCGTGGAAGAGCTGCTGACGCTGGCACCGGACCTGTACGACATCACCGTGTTCGGCGCCGAGCCGCACCCCAATTACAACCGCATCCAGCTGTCGCCGGTGCTGGCCGGCGAACAGACCTTCGACGACATCGTGCTCAATCCGCGCGCCTGGTACGCCGAACGCGGCATCAGCCTTTACACCGGCAAGACCGTGGTGGAGCTGGACCGCGCGCGCCGCCTGGTGCGCGCCGACGACGGCAGCGTCGCCCCTTACGACAGGCTGCTGCTCGCCACCGGCTCGCTGCCGGTGATGCTGCCGCTGCCGGGCCGCGATCTCACCGGCGTCATCGGCTACCGCGACATCCGCGACACCGAAGCCATGCTGGCGGCCAGCGCCGGCGGCGGCCGGGCGGTGGTGATAGGCGGCGGCCTGCTCGGCCTGGAAGCCGCCTACGGCCTGAAGCAGCGCGGCATGGACGTCACCGTGGTCCACCTGGCGGACTGGCTGCTGGAAAGACAACTGGACCCCGCGGCCGCCCAGTTGCTGCAGGCCTCGCTGGAAGCGCGCGGCCTGCGCTTCCTGCTGGGCCGCCAGACCGCCGCGCTGCTGGACGACGGCCATGGCGCGGTGGCGGCGGCGCGGCTCGCCGACGGCGAAACCCTGGAAGCCAAGCTGGTGGTGATGGCGGTGGGCATCCGCCCCAATATCGCGCTGGCCGCCGGCGCCGGCCTGCACTGCGAGCGCGGCGTGGTGGTCAGCGACGCGCTGCAGACCTTCGACCCGCGCATCTACGCGGTGGGCGAATGCGTCAGCCACCGCGGCGTCTGCTACGGACTGGTGGCGCCGCTGTTCGAACAGGCCAAGGTCTGCGCCAACCATCTGGCCCAGCTGGGCAGCAGCCGCTACCAGGGCTCGGTGATGGCCACCAAGCTCAAGGTCACCGGCATCGATCTGTTCTCCGCCGGCGACTTCATCGGCGGCGGCGATTGCGAAGAGATCGTGCTGTCCGACCCGGCCGGCGGCTTGTACAAGAAACTGGTGCTGCGCGAGGACAAGCTGATCGGCGTCTGCCTGTACGGCGACACCGCCGACGGCGCCTGGTACTTCAAGCTGCTGCGCGAACAGCGCGCGATAGGCGATCTGCGCGAGCGGCTGATCTTCGGCGAAACCGCCATCGGCGACGTCGGCGTCCAAGGCCAGAGCCGCGCCGCCGGCATGCGGGACGGCGACGAAGTCTGCGGCTGCAACGGCGTCAGCAAGGGCGCCATCGTCAAGGCGATCAAGGAAAACGGCCTGTTCACCCTGGACGAGGTCAAGCAATGCACCAAGGCCGGCAGCTCCTGCGGCTCCTGCAGCGGCCTGGTGGAACAGATCCTGATGAACACCGTGGGCTCCAGCTTCCAGGAAGCGCCCAAGACCAAGGCCGTCTGCGGCTGCACCGATCACAGCCACGCCGAGGTGCGCAAGGCCATCCGCGACCACCGCCTGCTGGACCACGCCGCGGTCTACCACTTCCTGGAATGGCGCACCCCCAACGGCTGCGCCAGCTGCCGCCCGGCGATCAACTACTACCTACTGTCCACCTGGCCGCGCGAGGCGGTGGACGATCCGCAAAGCCGCTTCGTCAACGAGCGGGTGCACGCCAATATCCAGAAGGATGGCACCTTCTCGGTGATCCCGCAGATGAAGGGCGGCGTCACCAACGCCGCCGAGCTGCGCCGCATCGCCGACGTGGCCGACAAATACCGGGTGCCCATGCTCAAGGTCACCGGCGGCCAGCGCATCGACCTGCTGGGCATCCGCAAGGAAGACCTGATCGATGTCTGGAAAGACCTGGGCATGCAATCCGGCCACGCCTACGGCAAATCCATCCGCACCGTGAAAACCTGCGTCGGCAGCGAATTCTGCCGCTTCGGCACCCAGAACAGCACCCAGATGGGCATAGACCTGGAAACCATGCTGGCCAATATGTGGGCGCCGCACAAGGTCAAGCTGGCGGTGTCCGGCTGCCCGCGCAACTGCGCCGAAGCCGGCATCAAGGACGTGGGCGTGATCGCGGTGGACTCCGGCTGGGAGCTGTACGTGGGCGGCAACGGCGGCATCAAGACCGAGGTGGCGCAATTCCTGTGCAAGCTGAAGACCGCCGAGGAAGTGAAGGAATACAGCGGCGCCTTCCTGCAGCTCTACCGCGAGGAGGGCTATTACCTGGACCGCACCGTCCGCTACATCGCCCGCGTCGGCCTGGATTACGTCAAGGCGCGGGTGGTGGACGACGCCGCCAACCGCCAGGCCTTGTACCAGCGGCTGCTGTTCGCGCTGGAAGGCCTGCCCGACCCCTGGGCCGCCCGCATCGCCGGCGCGCAGCGCCAGGAATACATCCCCTTGAAAGTCATCGCCTGAGGCCGCCATGGAACCCACCCCGCCCCCCTCCTCCCGCTGGCTGCGCATCTGCGCGCTGGACGACATCCCGCTGCTGGGCAGCCGCGTGCTGGCGCGCGACGACGGCGACATCGCCCTGTTCCGGCCGCAGCCGCAGCAAGTGTTCGCGCTCTTGGACCGCTGCCCGCACAAGGGCGGCCCGCTGAGCCAGGGCCTGGTGCACGGCGCGGCGGTCACCTGCCCGCTGCACGGCTGGACCCTCAATCTGGACGACGGCGAAGCCCAGGCGCCTGACCGCGGCTGCGCGCGACGCTTCCCGGTCAGCCTGCGGGACGGCGACGTCTACCTGCAACTGTGAACCCGGGGACCGCGCCATGACCACCACCCCCTCCACCTGCTGTTACTGCGGCGTCGGCTGCGGCGTGCTGATCCACAGCGACGGCGCGCGCGTCACCGGCGTGGAAGGCGATCCGGCCCACCCGGCCAACCACGGCCGGCTGTGCACCAAGGGCCTGGCGCTGGCGGACAGCTGCGCCAGCCTGTCCGGCCGCGCGCTGCACCCCGAACTGCGGCTGACCCGCGACGCCGCGCGCCGGCGCGTGGACTGGGACAGCGCGCTGGACACCGTGGCCGAGCGGCTGGCCGGCGTCATCCGCCGCCACGGGCCGGACGCGGTGGCGGTCTACGCCTCCGGCCAGCTGCTGACCGAGGACTACTATCTGTTCAACAAGCTGACCAAGGGCCTGATCGGCAGCAACAATATCGACACCAACTCCCGGCTGTGCATGTCCAGCGCCGTCAGCGGCTACAAGCTGGCGCTGGGCGCCGACGGCCCGCCCACCTGCTACCAGGACCTGGACCTGGCCGATTGCGTGCTGCTGGCCGGCAGCAATACGGCCTACGCCCACCCGGTGCTGTTCCGCCGGCTGGAGGCGGCCAAGGCGGCGCGGCCGGACCGCAAGTGGATCGTGGTGGACCCGCGCCGCACCGACACCGCGGCGCTGGCGGACCTGCATTTGCAGATCCAGCCCGGCAGCGACGTGGCGCTGTTCAACGGCATGCTGCACCACCTGATCTGGGAAGGGCTGATAGACGAGAGCTACATCGCCGCCCACACCGAGGGCTTCGACGCGCTCAAGCGCCTGCTGCGCGACTATTCGCCGCGCCAGGCCGCCGGCCTGTGCGGCATCGCCGAAGCCGACCTGACCACCGCCGCCGAATGGTTCGGCCGCAGCCCGGCCAGCCTGTCGCTGTACTGCATGGGCTTGAACCAGTCCAGCCATGGCACCGCCAAAAACCTGGCGCTGATCAATCTGCATCTGGCCGCCGGCCAGATCGGCCGCCCCGGCGCCGGCCCCTTCTCGCTGACCGGCCAGCCCAACGCCATGGGCGGCCGCGAAGTGGGCGGCATGGCCACCATGCTGGCCGCCCACCGCGATATCGCCAACCCGCAACACCGCGCCGAAGTGGCCGCCCACTGGGGCGTGCCGCCGGAGCGGCTCTCCGACCGCCCCGGCCTGCCGGCCATCGCGCTGTTCGACGCGCTCAAGGCCGGCCGGGTCAAGGCGGTGTGGATAGTCTGCACCAATCCCGCCCACTCCTTGCCGGACCTGGAGCAAGCGCGCCAGGCGCTGGCCCAGGCCGAATTCGTCATCGTCCAGGACGCCTACGCCGACACCGACACCGCCGCCTGCGCCGACGCGCTGCTGCCCGCCGCCAGCTGGGGCGAAAAAGAAGGCACGGTCACCAACTCCGAACGCCGCATCAGCCGGGTGCGCGCCGCCGTGCCGCCGCCGGGCGAGGCGCGCGCCGACGGCTGGATCGCCGCCGAAGTGGGCCGCCGGCTGGAACGGCTGCTCTACCCGGACGCGCCCAGCCTGTTCGAACACAGCGAACCGGCGGCGGTGTTCGCCGAACACGCGGCGCTGACCGCCGGCTGCGATCTGGATCTCAGCGGCCTCAGCCACGCGCGGCTGGAGCGGGACGGCCCGCAGCAATGGCCGTTCCCGGCCGGCGCGGCCGCCGGCCAGGCTCGGCGTTACGAGGACGGCCGCTTTGCCACCGCCAACGGCCGCGCGCTGTTCCACGCCACGCCCTACCGGCCGCCGGCGGACGCGGTCAACGCCCATTACCCCTTCCGCCTGCTCACCGGCCGGCTGCGCGACCAATGGCACGGCATGAGCCGCAGCGGCCGGGTGGCGCGGCTGTTCTCCCACGCGCCGGAACCGACGCTGGACATGCACCCGGCCGACGCCGCCCGCCGCGGCCTACAGGCCGGCGAACTGGTCAGGGTGGAAAGCCGGCGCGGCGGCCTGGTGCTGCCGCTGGCGCTTTGCGAGGAACTGCCGGGCGGCAGCGTGTTCGCCGCCATGCACTGGAGCGGCCAGCATCTGGACAGCGGCGGCGTCAACCAGGCCTGCTCGCCGGCGGTGGACCCGCAATCGTTCCAGCCCGAACTCAAGCACGCCGCGGTGCGGGTGGAACGCGCCGAACTGCCGTGGCGGGTGCGCGCCGCCAGCCGCCACCCGGACCTGCCGGCGCTGCGCGCGCGGCTGCAGCCCTTGCTGGCCGGCTGCGGCTACGCCGCGCTCAGCCTGCGCCCGCCGGACATCCTGGTGCTGAACGCCGCCCACGCCCAGCCGCGGCCGGACTGGCTGGCCGAGCTGACTTGGCTGCTGGACCTGGACGGCGGCCCGCAGCTGCAAACCTTCAGCGACGCGCGCCGCGGCCTGGAACAACGCATCGCCTGGCGCGACGACGCGCCCTGGGCCTACGTCTTCGCCGGCGGCCAGGACGACGGCGCGCGGCTGCTGGCCGCGATGCAAAGCGGCCGGCCCTGGCCCGGCAGCCGGCTCAGCGCGCTGGTTCCCGGCGCCGCGGCCGCGCCCGCCGCCGCCGCGCGCATCGTCTGCAACTGCCTGCAAGTGGACGCCGAGCGCATCCAGGCGGCCATCGCCGACGGCGCGGACCTGGCCGGACTCAAGGCGCGGCTGGGTTGCGGCGGCGTTTGCGGCTCCTGTCTGCCGGAACTGAAACGCATGCTGGCGCGACAGGCGGAACGGGAATATTGAAACCCCGGCGCGGAACTCTATGCTAAGGGAGTCCGGCGCTGTTACCCTCTGCGCAGGCGATAGCGATGGATGCGTGGATTGGGCTTGAAACAGATAGGACTGCTGATCGCGGCGCTGGCCGCGCAGCCGGCGGCGGCGGCGACGCTGGACATGGTTTACGGCGCGGTGGCCTCGGACCCGTATATGAGCGGCGAAGGCGATCAAATGCCGCCCCACCCCGGCGCGGTGGTGGAAATGGCGCAGGCGGCGGCCAAGGGCTGCCGGATCGCGCTTAAGCTGTCGCGGCTGCCGGGCAAGCGCCTGCTCACCGAGATGCAGCACGATCAGCATGACGCTGCCTTCATGTTCTCCCACAACAAAGAACGCGAAGCCTATTTCGATTACCCGATGCAGGGCGAGGAACCCGACCCGCGCTACCGGCTGACCACGCTGGCCTACTCCTTGTACGCGCTGAAAAACGCGCCGCCGGCCTGGAACGGCAAGAACCTGCCGGCGCTGGGCGCCATCGGCGTCAACGCCGGCTGGTCCATCGCCGACGATCTGCGCGCCAAGGGCGCCCAGGTGGAGGCCGCCAAAGACACCGAGATGAACTTCCGCAAACTGCTGGCGCGCCACATCGCCGCCTACGCCACGCAGAACCACATCGGCGACCGCTATCTGGAAGACCACCCGCAGGCCGGCATCGTCCGCCTGCAGCCGCCGCTGTCGCGCAAGGACTACTATCTGGTGTTGGGCAAGCGCTGGCACCGGGACAATCCGGCCCTGGCGCGCTGCCTGTGGCAGCAGATAGGCAAACTGCGCGAAACCCTGCTGCCCGCGCTGCTGCGCCGCCCCTGGTACCAACAACCCTGAGAGGGCGTTTACCATCTCGCGAGCCAAGGCGAGACCAGGCCTTGCGGCGGAAGCAGCGGAGTGTACAAGGGCCGTTCTCAACGCCGTATCGCCGACGCGCAGCAGATCGTCAACCGACTCTGAGCCGGGCCGGCGCTCAAACCGGCTCGCCGCCCAACTCCGCCGTCAGCTCCTCCACCTCCAGCAAATGGGCGCGGTCGTGCTGCAGCATGTCCTCGGCCAAATCCTCCAGACTCATCCGCCGCTCGCCGCCAAACAGGCATAGCCGCCCGCGCTGGGCCGCTTCGGCGCCGGCCAGCGCTGTCAGCAAATGCCGCCGCCCGGCCAGGAAATCGTCCAGGGCCGCTGAGCCGTCCTGCTCCAGATAAGCCAGTTCGCGCGACATTTCAGTGCCGTCTACCGACGGAATATCCGGCATGTCCTCGGTCAATACCCTTGCCACCCTTTGGCAGAAAATCCGGTCCAGATCGCGCAGATGGCAGGCATGCTCCACCGCGGCAAAATCGATGCCGTCCGGCCGCCGCCGCCAGTCCGCGGCCGGAATCACGCGCAGCGCCGCCGCCAACTGGGCCGGCATCGCCCGCAGCGCCTCCAGCCGCTGCTCCCAATCCAACTGTTGCGGCCGAGGCGTCCACACCACCCCGTAAGTGAAATAACCGCCCGGTACCCGGCCGCGCGGCCGCAACACCTCGTGATAATGGCGGCGCATCACCTCCGCCACCATCGCGCCGCAAAACTGGCGCGCGCTGGCGTCCGCCTCCACTTCCGGAAACAGCTGGCGCACATCGTGGACGATGGCCGCAATCGCCGGCACTTCGGCGCGCGACAAGGCCGCGTATTCCACATAACGCTGCGGCGTGTCGATCAAAGCCTCCAACTGGCGGCCCAACGCCTGTTCGCGAAAGACATCAAAACGGGAGTGCATAAGGGCCCCTTATTTAACGTATCAAAATGATACCTTAGTAAACGGCGCAACAAGCGTCAAGTCTGATTTTTGTCATAATTAATCAAACTTAAACAAGACAAATGATTGCAGATTCATGACGGCATTCGGATAATGCTAAACGTTTATTTAAAATCACCCGGCGACATGCAAGCGCAAGCCACGCCTGCCTGTGCCGGTCCGGCTTCAAGAGGAGAATGGAATGTGGTTCCGGAACAAGGACAAGGCCGCGCGCGAGCAGGCGGAGCGCTTGCAACTCAGCCAGGAGGCGGAGCGAATGCGCCAGGAGCTGCAACACACCCGCAGCCGCGCCGATGAAGCCGAACGCCAGCTGGCCGCCAGTCAGGCCAAAGTTCAGGAACTGAACGGACTGATCGCCAACCTCTCCGCCTTCGCCCAATCGATGACCGACACCCAGCAGTCGCTGGCCACCCTCTCCAGCGTGATGAGCCGGGAAAAAGACCGCGCCGTCGCCGCTCAGGGCATTTCGCTGCGCAGCCGCCAATCCATAGACCAGATCGCCGCCGATCTGTCCAAACTGGCCGGCGCCTCGCAGGGCGCGGCGGAAAAAGTAGGGGAACTGGACGCCCGCGCCCAGGAGGTGGGCGGCATCGTGCAATTGATCCGCGACATCGCCGACCAGACCAATCTCTTGGCCCTGAACGCCGCCATCGAAGCGGCGCGCGCCGGCGAGCAAGGCCGCGGCTTCGCCGTGGTGGCCGACGAAGTGCGCAAGCTGGCCGAACGCACCGCCACCGCCACCGCCGACATCGCCAAGCTGGTGGAGCAGATCCGCGGCGACAGCGCCGGCAGCCGCAGCCAGATGGAGCAATTGGCGGAACAAGCCGCCGGTTTCAGCCAGGACGGCGAGGCCGCCGCCGGCACCATGAAGCAATTGCTGGACATGTCCACCAGCATGGAAGGCAGCATCGCCGCCTCCGCGCTGCGCGGTTTCTGCGAACTGGCCAAGATGGACCACCTGATCTACAAATTCCGCGTCTACCAGGTGATGTTCGGCCTGTCGGACGAGGACATCGGCCACTTCGGCTCGCATCAGCACTGCCGCTTCGGCAAGTGGTATTACGAAGGCGAAGGCCGCGCCGGCTTCTCCCACCTGCCCGGCTTCCGCGAAATCGAAGCGCCGCACGCCAAGGTGCACACCGCGGCGCTGGACGCCTTGCGCGCCCACGCCGACGGCGACAGCCGGGCCGCGGTGGAACATGTCGCGATGATGGAAGCCGCCAGCCTGCAAGTGCTGGCCGGGCTGGAACACATGGCCGGCGCCGGCGAAACGGAAGCGCGCCATGGCTGAGGCCGTCTTCTCCATCCGCCCGCTGCAAGCCGGCGATCACGCCGGCTGGCTGCCCTTATGGCGCGACTACAACGCCTTCTACGGCCGCGTCGGCGTCAGCGCCCTGCCCGAGGAGGTGGACCGGGAAACCTGGCGCCGCCTGCTCGCGCCGGAGGAGCCGGTGCGCGGGCTGGCCGCGGTCGCCGACGGCGCGCTGCTGGGCATCGCTCACCTGCTCTACCACCGCAGCACCATCCAGATCCAGGACAGCGCCTATCTGCAGGATCTATACGTTGCGCCGGCGGCGCGGGGCGGCGGCGTCGCCCGCGCGCTGCTGCTAGCCGCCGCGGAACGGGCGCGCGACGACGGCGCCGCCATGCTGTACTGGCGCACCGCCGGCGACAACCTCGTCGCGCGCCGCCTGTACGACCAGGTGGCGGAGCTGGCGGACGCGGTGATCTACCGCCAAATCTTGTAAGCCGGCCGGATCAGCGCAGCACGTCCAGCAAGATATCCGCGATCAAACCGCTGGCCGCCACCAGCACCAGGTCCGCGCCCACCGCCCGCCACTCGTAACCGGGGTGGCGCGGCAGCTGGCTCAGCAAGGGCGCCGGCAAGACCTGCTTGGCGATGCCGGGCGGCAGCGGCTTGCCGCGCGCCAGGCGCTTGCGCATGCCCGGCGGCAAGGATTTATAGCCGGTCACCCCGGAATCCAGCGCCAGGCGCCGCGCGGCGGCGACGCTGATGCCCGCCGCCACCAAATCCCGGTCCGACCGCTCCGGCGACACTTCCCTGTCCTTGTCTTTATCCTTGTGCTTGCCCTGCCCCTGGCCATGACCCTGGCCCTTGCCTTCCGGCGGATTGGCCAGCGCCGGCGCCGCCAGCGCCGCCGCCAACAAGCACACAGACCATTGTTTCCATCGCTTCATCTTCGTCTCCCGTCTCTGTTGAGCCCGATTTAGATTATCGACCACGCGCCGGCCAAGCTTGAGTCCAACGTTATCTCGCGCCCGACAAAATATATTGATCGCTACATAATTGTAGAATACGCTACAAAAAAATGGAGCGCATCATGGACTGGCTGCTGCTGATCACTTCTTTGCCCACCGAAAACGCCACCGCGCGCATGCGCGCCTGGCGCGCCTTGAAAGCCTGCGGCTCCGCCGCGCTGCGCGACGGCGCCTACCTGTTGCCCGGCAGCAACGCCCGGCTGCAACAATTGGAGGCCATCGCCTCCGACATCCAACAACACGGCGGCGTCGCGCGGCTGCTGGCCTGCCGGCCGCTGGACGGCAGCGATTTTCCGCCGCTGTTCCAGCGCGACGCCGACTATCAGCAGCTGCGGCAGGACATCCAGGAACAACTGAGCGGGCTGGACCCCGACAACGCCGCCGAGCGGCTGAAACAATGGCGGCGGCTGAGCAAGACCCTGGCCGGCGTCGCCGCCATCGATTTCTTCCCCGGCACCGGCCAGCAACAGGCGCAGGCCGCGCTGCAACAGCTGGAAACCGCCATCCAGCTGCAATTGTCGCCGGGCGAGCCCCATAGTCTGGACATGCAGATTCCGCGCCGCGCCGTGGCCGAGCACCAAGGCCGGACCTGGGCCACCCGCCGCCGCCCCTGGGTGGACCGGCTGGCCTCGGCCTGGCTGATCCGCCGCTTCATCGACCCGCAGGCGCGCATCCTGTGGCTGGCCGCGCCCGGCGACTGCCCGCCGGAGGCGCTGGGCTTCGATTTCGACGGCGCCGCCTTCACCCATGTCGGCGACAAGGTCAGCTTCGAGGTGCTGCTGGCCAGCTTCGGTCTGGACGCGCCCCCGCTGCGAAGGCTGGCCGAGCTGGTCCATTATCTGGACGTGGGCGGCGCGGCGCCGCCGGAAGCCAGCGGCGTGGAAACCGTGCTGGCCGGCTTGCGCGCCGCGCTGAGCGACGACGACCAATTGCTGAGCGCCGCCGCCCATATCTGGGACGGGCTCTACCAACAGTTCGCCAAGGAGAGCTGATCATGCCGCCCAGCCCCCGCAACGCCGCGCCCGCCCCCGTCGGCTTCCGGCAAGCGCTCCGTTTCTGGCTCAAGCTGGGCCTGATCAGCTTCGGCGGCCCGGCCGGCCAGATCGCCATCATGCATCAGGAGCTGGTGGAGCGCCGGCGCTGGATTTCCGAACGCCGCTTCCTGCACGCCCTGAATTACTGCATGCTGCTGCCCGGGCCGGAAGCGCAGCAACTGGCCACCTATATCGGCTGGCTGCTGCACCGCGGCTGGGGCGGCGTCGCCGCCGGCGCGCTGTTCGTGCTGCCGTCCTTCTTCCTGCTGGTGCTGCTGTCCTGGCTCTATATCGCCTACGGCCACCTGGCCTGGATCGCCGGCCTGTTCTACGGCATCAAGCCCGCGGTGGTCGCCATCGTGGCCCAGGCGGCCTGGCGCATCGGCACGCGCACGCTGAAACGGCCCTGGCGGTGGGGCGTGGCGCTGGCCTCGCTGTGCGCCATCGCGCTGTGGCAAACCCCCTTCCCGCTGATCGTGCTGGCGGCGGCCTTGATCGGCGCGCTGGCCGGCCGGCTGCGGCCGCGCTGGTTCCAGGCCGGCGGCCACGGCGGCGCGGACGCGCATTACGGGCCGGCGCTGATCGACGATCACACCCCGCCGCCGGCGCACGCCCGCTTCTCCTGGCTACGGCTGGGCCGCGCGGCGCTGGCCGGCCTGCTGCTGTGGTCCTTGCCGATGGCGCTGCTGACAGCCGCCTACGGCTGGCACGGCGGCTTCACCCAGATGGGCTGGTTCTTCACCAAGGCCGCGCTGCTGACCTTCGGCGGCGCCTACGCGGTGCTGCCCTATGTCTACCAGGGCGCGGTGGCGCATTACGGCTGGCTGAGCGCCGGCCAGATGCTGGACGGCCTGGCGCTGGGCGAAACCACGCCGGGGCCGCTGATCATGGTGGTGGCCTTCGTCGGCTTCGTCGGCGGCTACGCCAAAGCCTTGCTGGGCCCGGAGCACCTGTTCCTGGCCGGCGCGCTGGCCGCGGCGCTGGTCACCTGGTTCACCTTCCTGCCCTCCTTCGTCTTCATCCTGGCCGGCGGCCCGCTGATCGAACACAGCCATGGCGAGATCCGCCTGACCGCGCCGCTGACCGCCGTCACCGCCGCCGTGGTCGGGGTGATCGCCAACCTCGCCCTGTTCTTCGGCTGGCATGTGCTGTGGCCGCAAGGCTGGCGCGGCGGCGTGGACGGGGCCGCCGCCGCCATCGCCGCGCTGGCGGCCTGGGCGCTGCTGAAAAAACAAGTCAAGGCGATGCCGGTGATAGCCGGCGCGGCGCTGGCCGGCCTGCTGCTCAGCCTGTGGCGCCTGCCGTGAACGCATTCCCCCATCGAGAAAGGCCTCCCGCATGCAGCCCCGCATCCCCGCCACCATCTGGGCCCTGGGCCTGGTCAGCCTGTGCATGGACATGTCCTCCGAGATCATCCACGCGCTGCTGCCGGTCTTCCTGGTCTCCACCCTGGGCGTCAGCGCGCTGACCCTGGGCGTCATCGAAGGCCTGGCCCAGGCCACCGCGCTGATCCTGCGCGTGTTCTCCGGCGCCATCAGCGACTACTGGGGCCGCCGCAAAGGCCTGCTCTTGCTGGGCTACGGCCTGGCGGCGCTGAGCAAGCCGCTGTTCCCGCTGGCTCACAGCGCCGAAACCGTGCTGGCCGCGCGGCTGATGGACCGCGTGGGCAAGGGCATACGCGGCGCGCCGCGCGACGCGCTGGTGGCCGAAGTCGCGCCGCCGGCCATCCGCGGCGCCTGTTTCGGCCTGCGCCAGTCCATGGACACCGTCGGCGCCTTCGCCGGCCCGCTGCTGGGCATCGCGCTGATGTTCTGGCTGGCGGACGACATCCAGCAAGTGCTGTGGTGGGCCTGCCTGCCGGCCTTGCTGGCGGTGCTGCTGCTGGCGGCCGGCGTGCGCGAGCCGGACGGCGGCGAACGCAAGCCCTTCCGCTCGCCGCTGCGCCTGGCGCTGCTGCGCCGCTTCTCCGGCCGCTACTGGTGGATCGTCGCCATCGGCGCGCTGTTCACCCTGGCCCGCTTCAGCGAGGCCTTTCTGGTGCTGCTGGCGCAGCGCCACGGCCTGCCGCTGAGCTGGCTGCCGCTGGTGATGGTGGTGATGAGCCTGGTCTTCGCGCTCACCGCCTATCCGGTGGGGGTGCTGGCCGACCGCTGCAGCAAGAGCGCGCTGCTGGCGACAGGCCTGCTGATCCTGATCCTGGCCGACGTCACGCTGGCGCTGTCCGGCTCCGTCGCCGTCACGCTGGCCGGCATCGCCCTGTGGGGGCTGCACCTGGGCTTCACCCAGGGCCTGCTGGCCACGCTGGTGGCGGAGGAAACGCCGGCCGACATGAAGGGCACCGCCTTCGGCCTGTTCAATCTGGTCAGCGGCCTGTGCCTGCTGCTGGCCAGCGTGCTGGCCGGCTGGATGTGGGACCGCCACGGCAGCGCCAGCACCTTCGTCGCCGGCGGTGCCTTGGCCGCGCTGGCGCTGGCGGCCACCTTGCTGTGGCATAGCCGGGAACGGCGGCTGGCCGGCCAGGCCGCATAAACACCGGATCGGGCAATGCCCGCCATGGACAAGCAACAGGACAATGCGGTGAAATACGCCATCATAAAAACAGCAAGGCCGCCGCATGTCCCACACCTTCGTCTCCTCCATCGTCTGGCAACGGCTGGACGCCTCCGGCCACGACTACGCGGCGCTTGAACAGAGCGAGCAAGGCCCGCGCCTCAAGGGCTGCGCCGTCTTCGTCGAAGACGGCGTCAACTGCCTGCTGCATTACCAGGTGGACTGCGCGCCGGACTGGAGCACCCGTCGCGTCGAGGTGAACGGCTACCGCGGCGCGGAAGCCATCGCCCTGCGGCTGGAAACCGACGCCGAAGGCCGCTGGCGGCTCAACGGCGCGGAACAGCCGCAAGTGCAGGGCTGCGTCGACATCGACCTGGCCTTCACCCCGGCCACCAATCTGCTGCCCATCCGCCGCGGCCGGCTTGAGATCGGCGCGGCGCTGGAACTGAACGCCGCCTGGCTGCAGTTCCCGGCGCTGACCCTGGCGCCGCTGCCGCAGCGCTACACCCGCCTGTCCGAGATCGGCTACCGCTACGAATCGCGACAAGGCGCGTTCCAGGCCGAACTCAGCCTCACCCCGGACGGCCTGCCGCGCGACTACCAGGGCCTGTGGCGGGAGGCGCGCTGACATGAACGCCCCGCGCATCCGTCCGGCCGCGCCGGCAGACTTTGCCCGGCTGGCCGAAATCGAACGCGCCGCCGCCGCCCGCTTCAACCCGCAAGACCTGCCGCCGGCGCTGGCCGGCGACACGCTGCCCCGCGACGAACTGGCCGCCGCCTGCGCCGCCGGCCTCTTGTGGGCGGCGGCCGACGCCGACGGCGTGCACGGCTTCCTGTTGGCGCGCCGCCACGACGACAGCCTGCACCTGCAGGAAATGGACGTCTGCCCCAAGCATCAGGGCCGGGGCCTGGGCTCGGCGCTGATCGCGCACGCGGAAACCGCCGCGCGCCGGCAGGGCCTGCGCCGGCTGACGCTGACCACCTTCGAACACCTGGCCTGGAACGCGCCCTACTACCACAAACGCGGTTTCCTGACCCTAAACCCCGCCGACAGCCCGCCCTTCCTGCTGGCCCTGTTGCGCGCCGAGGCCGAGCACGGCCTCAGGCGGCGCGTGGCGATGCAGAAACCGCTGCTTTAAGGTGTCCGACAACACCGCAAGATCGGTCAGGCGCGCGGCGGCGCGGCCGCGCTAGACTGGCGGCGCCAAGGAGGAAAGCATGCAGCACGACACCGCCAGCCCGCGCCTGGACAAGGCGCTGGCCTATATCGACGCCCATCTGGACGCCGACCTGAGCCTGGAACGGCTCAGCCGGGTGACCGCCTGCTCGCGCTTCCATTTCCACCGCCTGTTCCGCGCCCGCTTCGGCCTCAGCCTGCATCAATACGTGCGGCTCTGCCGGCTGCGCCGCGCCGGAGAACGGCTGGCCTTCCGCCGCTGCGCCGTGCTGGACATCGCGCTGGACAGCGGCTACCGCAGCCCGGAAGCCTTTGCCCGCGCTTTCCGGCAGGCGACGGGCCAGACGCCGTCCGCCTTTAGGCGGCGGCCGCGCTGGCGGCCTTGGCATCAGCACTTCCACGCCCTGTCCCAACTGAGGAGCCGTTCCATGCCATCCCGCCAAATCCCGCTCGCCGTCGACATCGTCGACTTCCCCGCCACCCCGATCGCCCTGCTGGAACACCGCGGCGACCCCGCGCTCTTGGGAGACAGCCTGCGCGACTTCATCGCCTGGCGGCGGGAACACCGCCTGCCGCCCAGCGCCGCCACCACCTACAACCTGCTGTACGCCGATCCGGACGACTGCGCGCCGGCGGACTACCGCTTCGGCCTCTGCGCCGCTTTCGACGGCGACATCGCCGCCAACCGCCAAGGGGTGCGCGCCGCGCTGATTCCCGCCGGACGCTGCGCCCGGCTGCGCCACATCGGCTCCGACGACGCGCTGGCCGCCCTCGCGCGCCGCCTGTACGCGGAATGGCTGCCCGCCAGCGGCGAAACCCCGCGCGATGACCCGCTGTTTCTCCAGCGCGTGCGTTTCTATCCGGACGTGGCGGAAAACGAAGCCGTCTGCGATTTGTTTCTGCCGCTGCAAACGCCTGCGCCGAAAATCGGATCCGCCGCGCCGTTAAAATAATAAGGATCAGGATATTCCAAAAACATTCCCTCAAGCGCCTTTTGTCGGCTTTGGGTAAACTAGAGCGCGTTAAATGCAGGGGTAATGCACGATGCGCGCTCGTTTTCTGACTCGAATAAAAAAATGGATCATCAGCGTATTCAATCCGCCCTACCAATTGGTATTGTGCGACAGAATGCTCAAGAAGAACTCCAAGGAATATCTCTACCTGTTCAAGCTTTACGGCAGCCACGACTTCGTCAAGCTGTCCCACGCGGACATCCTGGCCAGCAATCAGCTCCTGTCCGCCATCCGGCCGCGAGACCTGATAAAAATCGCGCTATTGGAAAACCATAGGAAAGAAGAAGAAAAGCGCTGCAAGGTGGAGGAAGAACTGCGCGGCAATCAATACCGGATTCATCTGCACGGCAATAGCGAAACCTTTTCCGGCGAAAGCATCTGTCGAAACATCGATTATTTCGCCGACCTGGCCCCGCAGGAAGTCTGCAAGATCGCCTACGCCACCGGTTTTCAGAAAGGCCGCGCCGTCTCCGGCCACATCAGCCGCGCGGCGGCGGAAGCCCGCCGCCAGGACACGCCGGCGGCGGACGGCTCGGGCAAGGTGCTGGCGCTCCGGCGGGCCCGGCCGCGCTAAGAGCCTGTTCATAGTCTGCTGCGCGTCGGCGATACCGCGTTGAAAACAGGCGCTAAATCATCACGGTCTGGCTGCGGAAGCCGGCCGCGTCGAACTCCAGCAGCTTGTAGCCGCGCGCGTCCACGGTGTCCAGCGCCGCCGTGCCCTTGCGCCACTGAAAACAGCTGGCCGGACAGACTTCCAGCGCCACGCCGCGCGCCTCCAGCCGGTAATCCCCATGCGCGTGGCCGCACAACAGCACTTGCAAGCGCGGCGTCTCCGCCATCAATTCCCAAAACCGCTCCGTGTCCTGCAACATGCAGCTGTCCAGTAGCGGCGTGCCCACCGCCGCCGGATGATGATGCAACAGCACGGCGCAGCGCTTGCCGGCGGCATCCGCCCCGGCAAGCCGTTGCCGGAAGGCGGCGGCGGCGCGCTCGTCGATATGGCCGTCGTCCGTGCCCGGCCGCACCGAATCCAGCGCCAGCAACAGCCAGTCCGCCGTTTCCAGGCGCTCCAGCGGCCGCATGAAAGGGTAGCGGCCCAGCACCTCGGCCGCCAAGGACGCGGCGTCGTGATTGCCGGCCAGCCAGTACACCGGCAGGCCCGTTCTTTCCAGCCGCTGCGCGAAGCGCTCATAGGAAGCCGCGCTCTCATCCTGAGAAATGTCCCCGGTGACCAGAACGGCGTCCAGCTCCGCCGCATGCCGCCGCTCCAGCTGGCTCAGCACCCGGTCGAACTCGCGGTAAGTGTCGTAGCCCATCAACTGCCCGCCGGCCTCGGCGAACAGATGCGTGTCGGATATCTGCGCGGCCCTCATCGTCCTTCCTCCATCGCGTATTTGTTTCTCTTGACGTCTTCGCCGTCCTCCTTGAACACCGCCAGGGGGTTGTAGGACACGTTCCAGTCGAAGTAATCGGTCTTTTCTATCCGCTTCACCACGCCCACCAGGTAATAGCCCACCGGCAGCAAGGCGATGGAAACGAACACCTTGTAAGACCAGGTGGTGGCGATGATGTTGAGCAGTTCCTGCCCGCTATAGCGCGACGACAGGCTGATGGGATAGGCCGTGGTCAGCAGCACCGCCTGGGCCAGCATGGACGCGATCACATAGCGGATGAAAAAGAAGCGGCCGGCGAAAAAAACCTTCATCCGCGACACGACGAAGCCATTGCAAAAATAAGAGGCCGGCACCGAGATCCAGGTGCCCACCATCACCCGCCAAAATTCGTTGAACAAGAGGTAGTACTGCTTGGAAATCTCGTTATTATCCGGCTGCAGCAAGGCGAAGCCATTGATGATCAGAACGAAAAAGGTCTGGCACGCCACCAGAATCCACACCGTGCGTCCGCCCAACTTATAGCCGTACACCTCGGTGGACACCGTGGACAATAGATAGCAAAGCGAAAACACGATGCCGCTGGCGGTGATCTTCAAGCCGTAAATATCCAGCGTCTTGTACACCAGCGAATCGCAGACCACCATGATGGTCACCGACAAACCCACAATCAATCCGTAAACTCTGAACTGTTCCACACCTTCATCCTGCGCTAAAAGTCTTAATCGCCTTGACCGCCACGCCAAGCACCTTGAAATCCCGGCACACCAAAGGCTGCAAATCGTGCATCAAGGAAATGCTTGAAAACAGACAATGCTCGCCGTCGATGAACACCCGCCGGAAACAAGGCTGCTGGCCGGCCATGCTGACCAAGACCACATCGCCGTCCGCCGGGCGCTCCTGCCGGGCCACGATGAAAACGCTGCCCTGGGAAAAACCGGGAAACAGCGAATCATTGTTCAACAACACCGCAAACGCGTCCGCGGCGTCGAAACCGGCGGCATCCACAAAATACCGTTCCGGCTCGATAATCATTCCGTCAAAAAACAGGGTCAGTTCGGTGAATTTGATCAAGGGCACCGCCATGGCCGCGGGGCTGTCGCCGGCCTCGCGCCCCAGATCGCTCTCCACGAAATCGCTGAGCCTGACATCGAAAAACCGGGCCAGCTCCATCAAGGTCAGCAAGGTGGGATTGCCCACGCCGCGCTTGATATTGTTGATCGTCGCCACGCCCAGGCCTATCGCCTCGCTTAATTGCGCGGCGTCGACGCCGGCGCGCCCCATCAGACACGTCAGGTTTTTCGACGCCTTGCTCAACAAAGCGCCATTCTCGGCCTCTTCTTTCCACACCGCCCTGCTCATTCAGCCCTCCATGCAAGTCGAATCCGTTTCGATTCCATTTTTAATTTCACGTCCAAACATGCACGCCCATTTTAAACGCAAGCGCCAAACCCGGCGCAAGCATCAAACGATATTGTTTTTATCAGACTATCTTTTGTAATTCCGTCACTACTCTTTTAAACAAAAAGACAATATAATAATTTTGCAACACTATATCATTCGAGGCAGGTGCAAGATACTCGCAAACCATAAATTTAAAAGAAGAAAAATATTAATAAGAACAATCAACGCGACGCAAAAGCCCGCCACGAAGCAATGCAGAGGAAAGCGCTTAAATGAGAATTTCAGAAGATGAATTCGCGCTGGACGTGATTGACGGCGAACCCGCCATCATTACCCAGTCCAGCGTGCTTGGACAGCCGGGCAGCGAATGGGAAGGCTCCCCGGTATTCAAGAAAACCTATTTGCTGGAGCTGATCAGCCGCAGCCTGGAACACGAGATCATCCAGCCCGAAGACATCCAAAGCCTGATCCGGACCGCGAAAAAGCCCTGATCGCGCCGGGCGCGCCCCTGTTCTCCCGTCCCGGGCTTGGGTACACTGAGCCGTTGCAATACAATGGCGTATCGACCGCCGCGCAACCATTCCATCGCCCTCCCGGCGCACACGGAAGGCGGCGCAACACCACAGGCTCACACATGCCCCATCTGACACTGGAGTACAGCGGCAATCTGGCCGGCTTCGCCGCCGCGGACGCGCTGCTGGACATCAACCGCGCGCTGCTGGCCAGCGGCCACTTCGAAGAAGCCGACATCAAGAGCCGCGCCGTGGCGCTGGACGCCTGCCGCATCGGCGTCCACGATCTGCCGCGCGGCTTCGTCCACGCCAAACTGGCCATACTCAGCGGGCGCAGCCCCGAGGAAAAACAGCGTCTGTCCGAACTGAGCCTGCAGGCGCTGGCCGACAGCGCGGCGCTGCCGCCGGGCATGGAAGTGCAATTGTGCGTGGAAATCCAGGAAATAGACCGCGCCAGCTACCGCAAACGCCTCATCGCCCGTTAACGGAGAAACATCCCATGACCGCGCTCAAACTCGCATCCCGCGGCCTGATGGCCGCCGCCCTGCTCGCCGGCCTGGCCGGCGCCGCCCACGCCGCCGACGACATCGACCGCGTCAATCTGGAAGGCACGCTGGGACAGGAACGCATAGGCATGAGCCTGCTGGTGAAGGACGGCAAAACCTTCAGCGGCGGCCACTACTTCTACGGCCGCTATCTGAAGGACATCCCGCTGCGCGGCAAGCTGCAAGGCGAGATCCTGCAACTCAGCGAACCGGGCGGCGGCGTGTTCAAGCTGCGCTTCAAAGGCAACGGCAGCGCCGACGGCCAGCCGCTGAGCTTCGACAACAGCGTGGGCCTGGACGGCGACTGGACGCTGAAGGCCAAGACCCTGCCGGTGGCGCTGACCATGGGCGACATGGCGCCGGCCTCCGAAGGCCGCTGGTATCAGGACGTCACCGAAGAAAGCGACGCCGCCTTCGAAGCCAAAGTCCAAGGCTTCCAGCGCGCCGCTTTGGCCGGCGAAGCCCAGCAGGCCAGCCGCTACGTGCACTTTCCGCTCCGGATCAACCACAAGGGCGGCAGCCGCCAGATCGCCAATGCCCGCCAGCTGCAAAGCGAGTGGAGCGCCATTTTCACTCCCGCCTATCTGGAACAGCTGAAGCAGCCGATGGCGCACAATCTGTTCGTGCGCAACGGCCAGGCGATGCTGGGCAGCGGCGTGGCCTGGTTCGACGCCAAGGGCGCGGCGGCGCTGAACCTGCCGGACTGAAACCGACGCGCCAAACCAACAGGGCGGCCAAAGCCGCCCTGTTTTCATTGGAGCCCGCGCGCTATTGCGAAAAAGCGGCGAAGCGCCCGGAAAAATGCTTTGGCGGAGGGAATGCCAGGTCGCCCGTCTTGCTGGTCCGCAGACCCAGGGCGACGAGCGACTCCGCCAACGCCACCGCCGCGCCCACCCCTTCCACAACCGGCAGGCCGATCGCATCTCCGATACGGGGAGCCAGATCCGCCATCCCGGCGCACCCCAGCACAATGGCGCCGACGCCATCCTCGTCTCGGGCCCTGCGCGCCTCCTCGACGATGAGCCGGTAAGCGATATCGGGCTCTCGCTCCAGATCCAGCACCGGCACCTCGGCGGCGCGCACCCGCCGGCAAAGATGGGCATAGCCGTAGCTATGCAATAAATGCTCGGCGATCACGCACGTTCGGCCCAATGTGGTGACCACCGAAAAACGCGTGGCGATCAAGGACGCCATCTGAAAAGCGGCCTGCGCGATCCCCACCACCGGAGCGCGCGCCAGTTCCCGCGCCGCGTTCAAGCCGGGATCGCCAAAACAGGCCAGCACGTAAGCGTCGTAGCCTTGCCGCGTGCCCTCCCTGATCTCCTCGCACACCCCGATCACACTGACCGCCTCGTCGAAATGCGACTCGATCGACACCGGTCCATCCTCTGGATTCCTGGCCACAATCAAAGTGTCAGGCCTGGCCGCCCGCACCGCCGCCAAACGGATACGCTCGGTCATATCCGCGGTCGTATTAGGATTAATCACGCAAATCTTCATGAGCACGCTCCATGCGCAAACGCCATTTATCGGCCGCTGCGCCGCTTGGCGATACCGTGCAACACCGCCTTCAAATCCGGCCCGCCGGCGCTCTCTTCCTCAAACCGACAGTTGCCCTCCACGGCGTCGAGATGACGCCGCATCCATTCCACCGCCTCATCCGCCTGTCCGTTCTCCATCAGTTCTAGAATCTGCTGATGATCGGCATGGCGGCATGAACCGGCAATCGGCGCGCCGTAGCGGGCAATGATCAAAGAGCTGCGCACAATCAATTCATGCAGGATATCGGTCAATAATTGATTCCCGGCGATGGACAATAGCCGCAGATGAAAGGCGCCAGACCACGTGATGGCCGCCGACCGGTTCTGCTCGTGCTGGGCCTTGCACTCTTGCCGCAGCGCATCCGCCAGCGCGGACAGATCTTCCTTGCGCAAATTGGCCATGGCCAGCGGCAAAGCGCCGCACTCGATCAACCTTCTGGCGGCGAAAACATCACGCGACTCCTGCACCGTCGGCTCCGCCACCGAAGCCCCTCTATTCGGACGCAAATCAACCAGCCTCGCAATCGACAGACGCTGCAAGGCCTTGCGCACCCCTGCGCGACTGACGCCAAACGCCTCCGCCAGCGCATCCTCCGGCAATTTAGTGCCCGGCGGCAACTGCGCCTCGTAAATGGCCGTCAGCAAATGCTCGTAGACCAACGCATCCTTGGCGCCGACCTCGTCCAAAGCCGCGTCCCCCTCCTTGCTGCGCTCCGACACCCTCCCCTCCCTTTCCCTGTCCCATCCGCGGCGCAAAACGACGCCGACCATCAAAACAACAAAAATTGTTCACAATCCACAATAATATTGTACACAACAAAAAACGCAAAATACAATGCGCCATCAGTATTCAATAAGAAAAAACCATTAAAATCAGCGGATTGGCATGTGGTTTGCTGCAGAGATGTTTTGTTAGGCCATGGACAGCCATCGAGCCTTGCAAAACCCTAGTAAATCATCCTTTATTTTGTATACGAAAATAAAAAAATCGTAGACAAAAAATGAGCGACTCACCCCCACCAGGAGTCACCCTATGTCAGAGCAACACCCCGCCCGCTATAGCGACCGGCTATACAACGAAGATCTCGGACCTCTCAAGCAGCAGAACTGGAACTGGTACAACATCTTCGCCTTCTGGATGTCGGACGTGCATAGCGTTGGAGGCTATGTGTTTGCCGGCAGCCTGTTCGCTCTAGGTCTCAATGTCTGGCAGGTTCTGCTCTCCCTGCTGATCGGCATCTGCCTGGTCAACCTATTCTGCAACCTGGTGGCCAAACCCAGCCAGCAAGCCGGCATCCCTTACCCCGTGGTCTGTCGCATGTCTTTCGGCGTATACGGCGCAAACGTGCCCGCCGTCATCCGCGGGCTGATCGCCGTGGCATGGTATGGCATCCAGACCTTCCTGGCTTCCAGCGCGCTCAACATCATACTGCTGCGCTTCTTCCCTCAGCTCGCAGACCTTGCCCACGGCAGCCTGCTGGGCTTGTCCTACCTTGGCTGGCTGGGATTCATGATCATGTGGACGCTGCAGGCCATCGTGTTCTGGCATGGCATGGAGTCCATCCGCAAATTCATCGATTGGGCCGGCCCCGCGGTATACGCCGTCATGCTGCTGCTCGCGGCGTGGGTCGTCTGGCGGGCGGGCCCCGCCAATATCAGCCCCACGCTGAGCGAAACCAGCCATCAGGGCCTCCTCGCCCTGGGTCAGATGGCGATCGCCACCGCCCTGGTGGTCTCCTATTTTTCCGGCCCCATGCTCAACTTTGGCGATTTTTCCCGTTACGGCAAAACGTTCAAAGAGGTCAAACGCGGCAATTTCTGGGGCCTGCCGGTCAACTTCCTGGCCTTTTCCATCGTCACCGTGGTCATCACCTCCGGAACCCTGACCGTATTCGGCCGCATGATTACCGACCCCATCGAAACCGTCAGCAAGATCGACAATACGCTGGCCGCCGTGCTGGGAGGCTTCACTTTCGTCACCGCCACGATCGGCATCAACATCGTGGCCAATTTCGTTTCCGCGGCTTTCGACTTTTCCAATGTCGCCCCCAAGCACATCAGTTGGCGGACCGGCGGTTTCATCGCGGCTTTCGCCTCGATTTTCATCACGCCCTGGAATCTGTTCAACTCCCCTCAGGTCATCCACTATACGCTGGACGTGCTGGCCGCTTTTATCGGTCCCTTGTTCGGCATCCTGATTGCCGATTTCTACCTCATCCGTCATCGCGTCATCCACGTCGACGACCTCTACAGCAATCAGCCCGAAGGCCGTTACTGGTATCAAAACGGCGTCAACCCCAAAGCCCTTTACGCCTTGGCCCCTTCCGTGCTCATTGGCCTGATCATTACCTTCAGCTCATGGGAAACGCTTGCCAACTTCAATTGGTTCATCGGCTGCGGGCTGGGCTTATCGACTTACTACCTGCTGATGAGGCGGCACGGCAAGACGCTTGCCCTGGTCGCGCCGGACGCCGTCGCCAGCCAGCCATAACAGACCAGCGCCCGATTCAGAGCCGCGAACAAAACCTCGTGGATAAGCCGAGCCCCAGCGCGCCGACGCAGACGACCTTGTAGCAGCGCAGCTAACACGACGTTTCCGCGAAGCTACAGTCCCGTCGTACGACAAGGGGGCGCATCGCAGGATCAGGGGGTTTTGTGAGCGGGTCTAAGCTGAACGGTGATCAACCCAAGGCAAGGCGGGCAAAACACGGATCTAAAGACCGAGAACAAAACCAAAGGGCGGCCACGGCCGCCCTTTATTCATGGCGAAACAATCCTGCATCAAAATATGCTGCATTGCAGCATAAAACGCTTTATGCTGAAGACTGCCCGCCCGCAACCGGAGCCCGCCATGACCGCCGAACTCTCCGATCCGCCCCGCCTCCGCCTCAACGAACATCCGCAACGCCGGCAACTCAACCGCGAAGCCCACGCCAGGCCCGCGCTGCAGATCGCCTCCGACAACCGCGTCAGCTATCTGGCCTATCTGCACCGTCACATCAGCCGCGAACAGGAAAACTGGTTATGCCGGGAACTGGCGCTGCAACTGGGACAGCCGGCGCCCGACGTCGGGACCGGCCAGTTTCAGCTGGACGCCGCGTTTGGCCGCGTGCGCTGGGAACGGCACGGGGAATTTTCCAGCTTCACCATCCTCGCCCACGGCGCGGAAACCAGCCCCTTCGCCCAACCCGCGCTGCAAGCGCTGCCGGCGGCCTGGCTGCCGCTGCTGCCCGGCAATGTGCTGGTGGCCGCCCACGCCGCGCTGTTGCCGCCCGGCGCGCTGCCGCTGCGCATCGAGGATCTGGCCGCTCAGTGCTTCAACGGCCACGATCTGGCGGGCGCGGAGATAGGCGACGGCGCCGGCCGCGCCTACACCGATTTCCGCATCCACCCGGACGGCTTCTCCCGCTATCTGCTGGCGGACCTCTATATGGGCCGCCGCCAGGCCGGCCGCATGTTGCAGCGCCTGCTGGAGCTGGAAACCTACCGCATGCTGGCCCTGTTGGCGCTGCCGGTGGCCAAGAGCATCGCCCCGGAGCTGGCCAAGGCGGACGAGGAGCTGGCCGAGCTCACCGGTGCCATGAGCGGCGCCGGCGCCGACAGCGAGCCCCAGCTGCTGCACCGTTTGACCGAGCTCGCGGGCGCGACGGAAAACGCGCTGTCCCGCACCGATCACCGCTTCAACGCCTCCCTCGCCTATTACGACATTGTCCGCAGCCGCGTCGCCGAGCTGCGCGAACGCCGGATTCACGGCCTGCAGCCCTTCCAGCAATTCATGCAACGCCGCCTGGCGCCGGCCATGGACACCTGCCGCGCCGTGGCCGCGCGCCAGCGCGAGCTGGCTGCGCGGGTCAACCGCGCCACCACGTTGCTGCGCACCCGCGTGGACATCCGCCGCGAACGGCAGAACCAAGCGCTGCTCACCTCGATGGAGCGCCGCGCCGCCATGCAGCTGCACCTGCAGCAAACCGTGGAAGGGCTGTCCATCGCCGCCATCACCTATTACAGCGCCGGCCTGATCGGCTATCTGCTCAAAGGCGCCAAGGCCGCCGGCCTGCCGCTCAACGTGGAGCTGGCCACCGCCGCCGCGGTGCCGCTGCTGGCGCTGGCCATCGCCCTGGGCCTGCGCCGCACGCGCTCCGCGCTGCGGCGCCACGGCGAGGCGTCCGGCGCACCGAGCGGCTGAAACCTGCCCATTCAGGCAGCCGGGCCGCGGCCCCATCGGCTATACCGAATCCATAGCCGCGGCCCCGCCGCCGCGAACTTTGCCGGCGCGGGCCCAGTCAGAAAAACGCCGCCCGCGCTCCAGCCCGACGGACAGAACCCACTGTCCGCGGCCGCGCCGGCCAAAGGAGAAACCGATGAACGACACCTTATGCGCCGCCGCGCAGTCCGCCTTCCCCCTCAGCCCCAGCCTGGCCGCCTCCTTGCGGCAATTGGACGCCTACCAGGCCAATCTGAACATCGAGCAGATCCGGCTGTTTCACGATTCGCTGCAACTCGGCCCGGACGATTTGCAGCCCTTCCGCCAATTCAGCGACGAACGCTACCGCCGCAACCAGATCTACCTCAGCCCCTGGTGCGAACTCTTGCTGCTCTGTTGGCGCAGCACCCAGCGCAGCCGCATCCACAACCACCGCGGCAGCCTGTGCGGCTTGCGCGTGCTGCAAGGCGCCGCCACCGAAACCGTGTTCGAACGCACTGATCACGGCCTGGTGTACGCGGTGGAATCCCACCGCCTGGAAAGCGGCAGCCTGACCGTCAACAGCCATCTGGACATCCACCAGATCTCCAACCTCCAGCCCTACGGCGAAGACCTGGTCACCCTGCATCTGTATTCGCCGCCGCTGCGCAAAATGGAACTGTTCAGCCTGGAATCCTCCCAAGTGGAGCGCCCCGGCGACTCCATCAGCTGGGTCTACGAAATCTGAAGCCGCGACGGCCGGCCTTCTGGCCGCCTCGCGCCGCCGGCCCTACAATACAAATCTCCTTACGCAACAGGCTCAACCATGTCCTCCGCCCTCGCCGCCGAGCTGTTCGCCGACTTGCTCACCCACTTTCCCTGGCTGGACCGCGCCCAGCCGCCGTGGCATTGGCTTGGCCGGCTGCCCGACAGCCTGGCGCGGCAAAACGCCTTGCTGGACCCGGCGCACTGGGCGGTGGACGGCGACATCGCCATCCACCGCAGCGCCTCGATCGAAGCCGGCGCCGTCCTCAAAGGCCCGCTGCTGATCGGCCCCAATTGCCGCATCGCCGCCCACGCCTATCTGCGCGGCGGCGTGGCGCTGGCCAACGACGTGACGGTGGGACCGGGCTGCGAACTCAAAACCTGCGTCATCGGCCCTTACTCGCGGCTGGCCCATTTCAACTTCGTCGGCGATTCCGTGCTGGGCGCGGACATCAATATGGAGGCCGGCGCCGTCATCGCCAACCACTGGAACGAGCGCCGCGACAAGACCATCACGCTGCGCTGCCGCCAGCAGGCCTGGACCCTGCCCACGCAGAAATTCGGCGCCCTGGTGGGGGACCACAGCCGCATCGGCGCCAACGCCGTGCTGTCTCCCGGCACCTTGCTGCCACCGCACGCGGTGGTGGCGCGCCTGGAATTGGTGGAGCAAGATCCGGAGCTGGACTGAGTCCAAGGCCCCACAGCCCTTCACATCCCGCGGCGGCCAAACCGGCCTGCGACGTCTCCGACCGGCGGCCAGCCTTTATTCGGCTAGCCGAACGCCAAGAGGAGGCGGGCCTTGGAGCCGGTTCAAAGTCTCGCTAGCACAAGCGAGACAAGGCGAAACCGCTGAGGAGAAAGCGGAATCCACACCTGGCGCATGAGCATTTTTAAGCGGGTTTCAACGCCGTAAGGAAGCGCTGTTGTCATCGCTAAGCCTCTTGGCGTTGCCATTATTTCATTGACAATCAAACCGCCGGAAAATCAATGAAAGAACAATTTCGTCTTCCATAAAAGCCAAGAAAACACCGCTCTCTCTATTCACATCAAACAAGCCGCCGTCCTTTAAAACCTGGGACGATCAAGCCGCCAAAACACGGTGGGATCAAATAGACGGAAAACCGCCACGCCGCAATTAACCACCAAGCATCCACAACGAAAAAACCAATAAATACAGTCATCTTTAAAACAAAATGCCGCGTTAAAATAATCGGCATTATTCACAAAAACCACCCCCATCCAGAAACT
Source organism: Chromobacterium sp. HL1 (assembly GCF_057418835.1). NCBI lineage: Bacteria > Pseudomonadati > Pseudomonadota > Betaproteobacteria > Neisseriales > Chromobacteriaceae > Chromobacterium > Chromobacterium sp. HL1. The sequence goes on along the minus strand of NZ_CP162399.1, from coordinate 1,375,662 downwards.
TACCGCATAAGGTCCAGTCACTGCTGATAGCTGCGCGGCTATGGATCCAAATGTCAACCACCCTCATTCATATAAGGGAAAGAGAACATGCGCCTAGCTATTATTCCAAGTCTGCTGATCGGGGTTTCTTTATTTGGCTGTAATGAAGACGACGCGCAAAAACAGCTGGCCGGGCAGGCCGCCGGCTATGCCGCCGTCGCCAATGCCTGGCCGTTCAACGCCGTCGCGCCGCGCAATGATCTAAGCGGCGCCTTTGAGGGCGAGGTGTCCGTCGCCCAAAGCCAGATCATGCCGGCCGGCTCCGGCGTTCCCGGAGACAGCCAGCCGCATTTGGTGGCAGGACGCCAAGCCTTGCTGATGCTGCGTCCGATTTCCGCCATCAGCGCCGACAAGCCGCTGCAAGTCGCCGTCAAGGACAAGAGCGGCGCCACGCTGGGCACGCTGTCGCTGAATCCGCCCGACAAACAGCCCAAGACGGCGTATTTCGTCGACGGCGCGCCGGAAGGCGGCATTGACTTCACGCCGCCGTCAGGCGCTCAAACCACCATCAGCAGCAATGCCGATCTGGCCAAGCTCGACGACCCCAACGGCGCCTTCCTGCGCGGCAAGCTCGGCGCCAACGCCATGGTGAATATCCAGACCGCGGACGGCAGCTGGGTCAAGACCGCCTATCTGCCCGCCGACGCCTCCTTCGAAGGCAAGATGATCCGCTTCCAGTCCCAGGCCGGTTACGGCTCCACGGTGCGCTACAGCTCGCGCGCGGTGAACATCAGCCGCGGCGACACCCTGCTGTTCAAATACGTCAACGGCCAATGGTTCCGCCAAGGAGAGCTGGACAACAACCGGATCGTCTACGCGCAAAACCTTTGGAGCGCCGTCCTGCCGGCCGCCTGGGTAAAGCCGGGCATATCCCTGCAGTTCAGCCACGCGTCGAAATCCGGCACCCTGGCCAAGCTTGAAGTGGGCCCGGCCACCCAGCTGCTGATCAACACCATAGACATCGGCATGCTGGTGGAGCCGCGCCGGGCTTTCGCCTTCGCCAACGATCCCGGCGCGCATCGCGAGTACCTGCAAACCGTTCCGCTCAATCAACTGCTGGTGGCCCAGTACGAACCCGTCCATTTGAAAGAAGTGATGCTGCCGGACGGCAGCCGGCTGACTCAACAAGACCCCAGCGAGGGCGGCTGGCATACCGGCACCATGCGGGAGGACATCGGCAAGGAACTGATTTCCACCGGCATCAATTACGCCAATTACGGCGTCAACAGCACGGCCGGCCGCGGGGCGGACTTCCCCTTGACCGCCGCCTTGCTGACCGCGCACAACAGCCAGGGCCGATACGCCAACGGCGTGCAAGTGCACGGCGGCTCCGGCGGCGGCGGCGTAGTCACGCTGGATGCGTCTCTGGGCAACGAGTTCAGCCACGAAGTGGGCCACAACTACGGCCTGGGCCATTATGTCGGCGGTTTCGACGGTTCGGTTCACCGTCCCGCCGGGGCCATCAACTCCAGCTGGGGCTGGGATGCGGACCTCAAGCGCTTCCTTCCCAACTTCAGCGGCGTCGTCAGCAATCAAGACACTTGCATGCCGGAAGGCAAACCCTGCCAAACGCCCTTCGCCGGCCGCAGTTACGGCCTGGACGCCATGGCCGGCGGCAGCCCGATGAGCGCCGTCAACCGCTTCACGCTGTATACGCCTTATGTAGCCAAGCGGATTCAGCAGTTCCTGGAGAGCAAGCCGGTGTTCGACCCCGCCTCGGCCACCGGCTTCAGCCTGTGGAACGCGTCCAGCCAAAGCATGCAGCCCTACCCTCACCGGATCGCGCCGGACACGGCGACCGTGCCGCTGGAAAAACTGAGCGAGGCCTATCTCGCCGAGGCGATAGGCAAGGCCGACCGCGCGCTGATCAAGATGGAAGACGGCTATTGGACGCGGGAGGTCAAGGCGCCGGCGGCCAGCGCCGCCAACAAGGGCAAGCTCATCACCATAGACAACCGCGCCACCTACGCCACCAGCCTGCTGGCGCCCGGCCAGACGTTTACGATAACGGGCCGCAGCGGGGACAATCACTTCGTGTCCGACGGCCGGCTGTGGGTCAAGACGCAGTCCATCGAAACCGACCGCAAACCGCAGCGCTTTGGCGTGCCGGTCACCACCTTGCTGGGGTATTACGACCCGGAGATGAAACTCACCTCCTATATTTACCCGGCCCTGCGCGGCGCTTACGGCTATAGCTACCCGGATGACGGCACGTCGGCGTCCTCCGCGCAATGCCAGTTGCAGGTCGACACCGCCAGCGGGCAGCTGAAGTTCAAACTGCAAAGCACGCGCGTCAACGGCGAGGTGATGAACAAATTCCACGTCAACGTGCCCAGCGCCTTGCAGCCGCAAAACGCGAAAGTGGTTTGCGGCGGAAAAACGCTGGCCAGCAAGGCAGTTCCCGCGGCGAGCGGCGCTTTGCGCTACACGATCAACGGCGTGTTGCAGTAAGGCTCTCCCCGCCTAAGCGCCTGGCGAGCAAGAGCGGTTTTCAACGCTCTTGTCCATCCACCCCGCCGACGCGCGGCAGGCCATGAACCGGTTCTTAGGCTGAAACAATGCGGCGGCCCCATTCAACGGGGCCGCCGCATTGTTTTTCTCGCCGGCAAGCGCTCAATCGCGTCAGCGCGGCTTTTCAAACAGCATCCTGACCGCCAGGCCGCCCAAGACCGTGCCCATGATCCAGCGCTGGGCCACGCCCCAGGCCGGTTTCCGGACCAGAAGCGCGGCCATGGCGCCGGCGCTCAGCACGATCAAGGCGTTGACGCTGACGCTGATCAGGATTTGCGTGAACCCGAGCAATAGCGATTGGGACAACACATCGCCGCCGGCCTTGGACAGAAACTGCGGCAACAGGGCCAGATACATCACCGCGATTTTCGGATTCAGCAGATTGGTCAGAAAACCCATCATGAACAGCTTGCGGTCGCTGTCCGGCGCCAGCTCGCGCAGCTGGAAGGGCGAGCTGCCGCCGGGTTTGAGCGCTTGCCACGCCAGATACAGCAGATACGCCGCGCCGCCCAAGCGCAAGGCGTCGTAGGCATAGGGGATGGCCAGCAGCAAGGTGGTGATGCCCAGCGCCGCGCACAACATGTAGAACACAAAGCCCAGCGCCACGCCGGACAAGGAGATCAGCCCGGCCCGCTTGCCCTGGCAAATGGAGCGCGAGATCAGATACATCATATTCGGCCCCGGGGTGGCCACCATGCCCAAGGAGACCAGCGCAAAGGCCAGCAGATTCGAGTATTCCGGCATCGTCGTTCCCAAATGAAATCAAGCCGCCATTTCGCGGCTACAACACTACACCAGCGCTTGTGGCAGGCTGACCTCGGGATTCTGCTCCCTGACGAAATCCACCACCGCGCAGAAGAAGGGCGAGGGCCGCCGCCAGAACAGCGGGCGGATGCGAGAATCGAGCAGCACCAAGCCACCACGCGGATGGGCGTCGGCTTTCAGCCACAGACGATCCACCGCCCCTCTATTGCCCTGGCCATGCGTCAGAAAACGGATGGCATCAATAGCGGCAACATCAACCTCGCGCCAGCGATATTCTGTTTCCACACCCACATAAGCGATCTTGCGGCCAACCCAATCCAGCCGCACCCGCTGCAGAAACACGCTACAGCCGATAAGAAAAGCCATGAGATTGATGCCCAGCAGCAGCACGCCGCTCCCGGTCAAATCCTGATGCATGCTGCCATGCGGGTCATGGTACTGGAGCCAGCTCATCACGCAGGATACCGCCAACACTATGAGCTGGAGGCGGAATACGATGCGAAAACCCGTCAGCAGGGTTTGAGTGCAAGGGCGTTGATCTGTCATCGCTCAAAGTTACAATTGCGGAATATCCATGCTAGGCCACCACGCCCGCCGAGCCCGGCCGGCATGACGACGCGGGCCGCACATGATGCCCTAATTCCGCCCCGACCTTCAATCCGCCCGCAAACCGCAGGTGGAAGGGCGGCAGCCCGGGCCAGGCGCGCAGGGTCCAGCGAAGCAAGAGATGCACCTACTTGAGCACAACAATAAATGACAACGCTCTGATCAAGCTGTTCAAAGCCGACGCGGAACTGGCCGCTGGCCGGGAACCGGCGATGAAAGCGCTCATCTGTAAAAGTTCTGATTTGAACTGACAATCGGGCGCCGTCAAAACGAAAGGCTGCCAGATCAAGTCTGAACTTCTACCACTTATCCCACAGAACCCACTAAATTTGACGCCTGCGCCCCAGCCTTAAACGGCCAACCCCTGTCGTTCCCCAATCCATTAGTCCCAACAAAAACAATCCGCCCCGCCATCAGCTTGACGCCCCACCCCCGCCTCAGTACTCTTGCCTCGCGCAGCGCACAATAACGCCGCGCAGGGCTGGCAAGCCCATAAGCATATGATTGCAGACTAGCTTGTGTCCGCTTTGGCACAGCTACGTCTGCTGCCACGCTGTCCCCATCCGGACAGGCCGTGGCAGGGAACTCCTTGTGAGTTGCCGGTCTTTGATCATGTGCACCGGTCTTGCCACCTTGTCACGCGCCTGTCCAAGCCTCGCCGGGCAGGTTTCCAACGCTGACTTGGAGACTGCAATGACCTCTCCCTCGACTCTCGCCAAACCGCCCCCGGCCCCAAGCCAGGAACAACAACGCCTGCTGTCCCAAACCTTGGACGCTTGCGCCATGGCCTTCAACTGCTTCGCCCTCTTACGCTCCACCCTAACCGCCCTCCAGTCCCAAACGCCCCCAGCCTCCCATCAGTCCTTGTTGGCAGGCCTGTCCATCCAGGTACTGGACGACTACGCCGCCCGCTTCCAACACCTTTATGCCGAAGTTCAGCAGGCACCGCTTGAGGCCGTAAGCGAAACCGTCATCACGGAGAGGCCAGGCGCTTAAGATCACGCGGACCACGCTGGCTTGACCATCCGCAGCCTGATAGATCAGTGTTGATTCACTCATCATTCACGAGTGCGAATCGAGATGACGAACATCACCAAGGGCGCCGCGCAGCGAGAATCGGCCTATGCGGAAATCAAACACCGAATCATCCATTGCGAGCCTGAATTCACGCCCGGCGCAGTCCAGAACGAGTCTCGCATCATGGAGTTGTTGGGACTGGGTCGCGGACCGATCAATCAGGCCTTGCATCGGCTGGAGGTGGATGGCTGGGTGGCGATTCTGCCGCGCAAGGGCTTGCTGATTACCCCGCTGTCGCTTGATCTGCTAATGGAGCTGGTCGCCGTGCGCACGCTAAACGAGGTGTTCTGCGTCGGGCTGGCGGTCAACAACGCAACGGACGGCGAGATTGCCGCCATGCGGTCCATCGTTGAACGCACTCCCGCCCTGATCGCTCAGCGCGACATCGCCGGTCTGGCCGCACTGGATGTGGCGTTCCACATGGCCATATCCGCCGCCGCGCGCAACAGCACGCTGGCCGAATTGCTACGCGCCCTTCACGAAAAACAGGCGCGCTTCTGGTTCCTGTCCCTCTCCGCCCCCGACCATCTTGAGCAGGTCCACCGCGAGCACCTCGCCATTGTCGAGGCGTTTGAACGCAGGGACGTCGCCGGCGCGCAAGCATTGATGCAACACCACATCGAGGAGTTCAAGCGCAATACCACCCGCAGTATCTAGCCAGGAGGCAGCCATGTTGGAACTTCATGTCGTCGGCCAAGGCCCACGTAGGTTTTCCCCACAGCAATTAATCATCGCCGGCTGGGCCGGGCGGGATCAACACGCGGTGGAGCACCATATCCGCGAGTTGGAAGCGCTGGGGGTGCGTCCCCCGGCAAGCACGCCTTGTTTCTATCCTTTGTCGCACCAGTTACTGACGACCGCCGCCGAACTGGAAGTGCCGCGCGAAAACTCCTCCGGCGAAGTCGAATGCGTGCTGTTCGCCGATGCCGACGGCCTGTTCGTCGGCGTCGGCTCCGACCACACCGACCGCCAGGTGGAAGCCTATGATGTGACGGTCTCCAAACAGATGTGCGCCAAGCCGATCAGCGCCGAGCTTTGGCCCTTCAATGAAGTCGTCGCGCACTGGGACCAACTGCTGATGAGATGCTGGCGGGAACGCAATGGCGTACGCGAGTTGTACCAGCAGGGCGGCACCGCGCAGCTGCTGCATCCGCGGCTCTTGATCGAACGCTATGGCCAGGGCCGGCCGCTGCCGACAGGCAGCGTACTGTTTTGCGGCACCTTGGCGGTAAACGGCTCCTTGGGCCATGGCGAAGCGTTTGAAATGGAACTGCATGACCCGGTGCTGGGGCGCACGCTGCGCCACGCTTACCGCGTCAAGACGCTGGAGGTGGCGACATGAGGCCAACCTTGACGCAGCTGCACTTGGCCTTGCGCCAGGGGCGCACCAGCAGCGTGGCGCTGACCGAACACGCGCTCGACGCGATTCACCGTCACCGGGAGGATGGCGGCGTCGCCTTCCTTCAGCTTGACGCGGAGTCCGCGCTGGCCGCCGCCCACAAGATTGATGCGGCCAAGCACTATCCCTCTTTTCTCTCCGGCATCCCGATATCGGTCAAAGACCTGTTCGACGTCCGGGGCCAAGTCACCACCGCCGGCTCCGTGGTGCTGAAGAATGAGCCGCCGGCCCGCCAAGACGCGCAGGCGGTAGCCAGGCTGCGCGCAGCCGGCGCGGTGCTGCTCGGCCGCACCAATATGAGCGAGTTCGCCTACTCCGGCCTGGGACTGAACCCGCACTACGGCACCCCGATCAACCCCGGCGATCCGACGCGCATTGCCGGCGGCTCCAGTTCCGGCGCAGCGGTCAGCGTGGCGCAGGGCATGAGCGCCGCCGCGCTGGGCACCGATACCGGCGGCTCGCTCCGCATCCCCGCCGCTTTTTGCGGCTTGACCGGCTTCAAGCCCACCGCGCGGCGCGTGCCGCAACAAGGCTGCCTACCCTTGTCGCCGTCGCTGGACTCGATTGGGCCGCTCGCCTCCTCCGTATCCTGCTGCGCGATGATGGACGCCGTGCTTCGGGTTGGCGGGACACCTGCGCTCTCCCAAGACATTCTGCCCAGCCTCAATGGGCGCAGGCTCTATGTAAGCGAAGACTATGTCGCCGATCAGCTTGATCCCGCCGTGGCCCAGGCCTTTGAGCAAGCCCTGTCCCGCTTATCCCGTGCCGGAGCCAAAATCATCCGCTTCGACTTCCCCGAGTTGCGACAGATCGCCGACATCAACGCCAAGGGCGGCCTAGTCGCGGCCGAAGCCTGGCGCTGGCATCACGCGCGGCTGACAGGAAAAGACGGCGGCTCCTATGATCCGCGCATCGCCCGCCGCATCCGCGCGGGCGCCAGTCAAAGCGCAGCCGACTACTTGGACATACTCGAACAGCGCCGCGCGCTGCAAGCCGTCGCCACCCGCCGCCTGTCCATGGCCGACGCCTGGCTGATGCCCACCGTGGCGATTCTCCCGCCCACGCTGGCCGAATTGGAGGACGACGCCGCGTTCACCCGTTTGAACAGCCTGGTGCTACGCAACACCAGCATCATCAACCTGCTGGATGGCTGCGCGGTCAGCCTCCCCTTGGCGCCGCAAATCGGCCTGAGCGTGAGCGGGCTCTACAACCGCGATCATCACACCCTGAAACTAGCCGCCAGCATTGAATCCGCGCTGGCCAATGCCTAAAGGAGAACAGCAATGGACAAGACCCTGCGAGTGACTCCCGACGAGCGGAACAATGCCTACCGCAAAGCCACCTTGCGGCTTATCCCCTTCCTGATCGTGCTCTTTATCCTGGCTTGGATTGACCGGGTCAACATCGGCTTCGCCAAGTTGCAGATGCTGAACGACTTACAGTTCAGCGAGGCCATTTACGGCTTGGGCGCGGGCATTTTCTTCATCGGCTATTTCCTGTTTGAAGTCCCCAGCAACCTGTATCTGGAAAAAGTCGGGGCGCGAAAGACTCTGGCCCGGATCACAATCTTGTGGGGAGCCATCTCCATGGCGATGGCCCTGGTGCAGACCCCGACTCAGTTCTATGTGCTGCGTTTTCTGCTGGGAGCCGCCGAGGCCGGCTTCTTCCCCGGCGTGGTGCTGTACCTGACGTATTGGTTCCCTCTCGCCCGACGCGCCCGCATCAATGGCCTGTTCATGACCTCCTTCGCCATTGCCGGGGTGATCGGCGGCCCGCTGGCCGGGCTGATCATGTCCAGTCTGGACGGCTTGAACCAGTGGCAGGGTTGGCAATGGCTATTCATCGTGGAAGGCGCGCCCTCGGTTCTGGCCGGCCTGGCGGTGCTGCGCTACTTGCCGGAAACGCCGGCCAAAGCGGCTTGGCTGAGTCCGACGGAACGAGAAGCCATCCGCCAGGACATCGCAGCGGATCAGCGCGACCCCAACAAGCAGTCTTCGTTGAAAGCCGCTTTCACCAGCCCCTATGTCTGGCTCTGCGCCGCCATCTACTTCTGCATCGTCATCGGCAACGCCACCATCGCCTTCTGGTCCCCCTCCATCATCAAGGAACTCGGCATCCAAGGCACCCTCAATATCGGCCTGATTTCGGCGCTGCCTTTCCTCGCCGGCACCATCGCCATGGTCTGGAACGGCGCGCACTCCGATAAGGTAGGCGAACGTCGCCTGCACTGCGCCGTCGCGGCCCTGATTGCCGCCCTGGGCCTGGTGCTGACCGCGGCGCTGCTTCACAACACCTGGCTGGCGCTGTTGGCACTGACCCTGGCTTCGGTCGGCATTCTGGCCGCCTTCCCGGTGTTTTGGGCCCTGCCCTCGCTGTTCCTTGCCGGCACCGCCGCGGCCGGCGGCATTGCGCTGATCAACTCGGTGGGCAACCTGGCGGGCTTTGTTGCGCCGTATATGATCGGCTTTCTGAAAACCAGTACCGGCAACTTGAGCGCTGGCTTGTATTTTGTTGCGCTGCTGGAGGCGGCAGCGGCGGTGCTGATCATCTTGTTCATCCAAAAACCACAGGCGAAGCTGATCCCGCAGGAGGCCCGGTCATGAAGCAAGACGAACTACCGGTGCTGGAGCAATTAAAGCAGTTGAACCGGAACCTGCTCGATACGCGGGACAACACCGCGCTGCCTCACTTGGGCCAGCAGCTGGCCCAGCAATGCGCGGAGATGGATGCCTGTTTATTGCAAGGTCTGATCGATATCCGTTCCGCTCAGACCGGCCTGCAAGCCATCATGACTCTCTTGCAACGCCGCGACGAACCCTTGCTGTTCAGCAGCGAGGAGGCGGTGGCGCTGCTGGAGCCGGTGCTACAACGCTTGAATCATGGCGTGAACCACATCAACCGCCTGGTGTAGCCCGGCAAATCGCCAAGGAGCGCCCAGCGCTCCTTGGCGCTCAAAACCGGTTTTAAAGTCTTGCAAGCAAAGACGCTCTAAATACGCATCCGTCAAGACGATGTAATTTTCATATCATCTACCGGCAGTTACACCGCTTCCGTAGACCCTATCAAGAAAAAACCGACTACAACCGCACCCATTATGACTGCGGCCACCGGAACAAGACACTGCGACCTTGGTCAAAAAAAATCCCGACGAATTGCACAGATTACCGAAGCATATCAACTTCCGTTTGACATGAATTTTAGAAAACCCAGATGACTCCATTGGTGCGGCGTTAGCACTAGGGAATGTCATGCCTTCTGTCCCAGTTGTGGATGAATCCAAACCTCATGCCCGGTCAAAAGAGATTAAAAATGTCAAAAAAGATACCGCTGTCTGACCCACGCATCGCCGACATTTTAATTCAAGAGTGTCACGAGCCCATGGTTTCAATAGCAGACATACATAAAAAAATTTATGCAGACACTTCCACTGAAAACGCCAATTGCTTGGGTTATCAGGCAAATTTCATTGCCAGACGCTCTGTTGCCGAACGGCTTAAAACAGTAGCTGACGCGCTTCCTGAACACTTATCCATTCTAATAAAAGAATCATACCGCCCCTATCATTTACAGAAAACACTGTTTGACGGCTACGTTAACGACTTGCTCATTGAGAAACCCAATCTATCAATCAAAGAAGTTGAAAAAATAGCATCGCACTTTATCGCGCCGCCCATCGTTGCGGGCCACCCCACCGGAGGCGCTTTGGATGTTACATTAATAGATAGAAAGGGCAATGAGCTAGATATGGGCTGCGCATATGATGAAGACGAGAAAAGCTCTAACGGAGCTTGCCACTCATACTTTGATGAATTGAACTCCACTCAGCAACTCAACCGTAAGCAGTTGTTTGATGCGATGACGCAAGCTGGCTTTATAAACTATCCATTTGAATGGTGGCATTGGTCTTTTGGAGATCGCTACTGGGCCTTCATGTCTGAAAAATCCAGCGCAATATTTGGCCCCATTCATATTTAGATCGCTCTTTGAACGGTTGATGAAAGTGAATTCGAAATTTTGTGTGAACCTGTCGTCACGCCTCTTCATGCGAACATGGCTCCATAAGGAGGCGTAACGCAGGATCAGGAGTTTTGTTAATGGGTCTTAGGCCGCATCCACCGCCTGGCGTAGCCATCCCCATCTCCTGGGCCTTGAACTACGCCGCCTGGCGGCCGTCGCTTGAAACGCAGTCAGCCGTCCACGCCCAAGGCCGCCCTCACCTCGCCGCCGGCAATGTCGAACAGCGCGCCGGCGGCCGGCGTCAGCCCCAGCATGTGGATGCAGCCATGGATCATGCCGTCCAGCTGCCGCGCCGTCGCCTTGACGCCTGCCGCGTTCAGCCGCGCGGCGTAGTCCTCCGCCTCGCTGCGCAAGGGATCGAACTCGGCGGTCAGGATGGTCGCGCTCGGCAAGCCGTCCAGGCGGGTCGCCAGCAGCGGCGAGACATAGGGCGACGCCCCCTCCGCCTCCGCGGACAGATAGCTGGCGTAGCAGAAGCGCATCAGCTCGCGCGTCAGGTAATAGCCGTCGCCGTAAGCCTGGTAGGAGGCGCTGTCCATCTTGTGGCTCAAGGCCGGGTAGATCAGCAGTTGATGGGCGATGGATGGGCCACCGTGATCGCGCGCCAGCAGGCAGGCCGCGGCGGCGAGGTTGCCGCCGGCGCTGTCCCCGGCCACGCCCAGCCGGGCGGGATCCAGGCCGAGCGCTTGCGCGTGTTCAAACGCCCAGCACAAGGCGTCGTACACATCGTGCAGCGGCACCGGATAGCGGTGCTCCGGCGCCAGCCGGTAATCGACGGACAAGACCACGCAGCCGGTGGCCTGGGCCAGCGCGCGGCAGGGATTGTCGTAGACCTCGGCCGAGCCCAGGCACCAGCCGCCGCCGTGGGCGAAGACCAGCGCCGGCTGCGCCGCCGCACGGGCCTCGGGCCAATAGCCGATCACGCGCAGCGGGTAGCCGTCCCGCGCCTTCACTTGGAACACCTCCACCCGCGCCACGTCTTCCAGCAGGCCCTGCTGTTGACGCAGCCCGGCGTCGGTGTCGGCGCGCAGCCGCGCCATGTCCACGGGCGCGCCGGCTTCGCCCGCCTCCGCCTGTTCCAGCCACTGCTGGATCTTGCTGTCCAAGGGCATCTCAGTCCTCGCTTTCCAGGAAGGGCAGCAGTTCGGCGATGAACGCCTCGGCGGCCTCCTCCATGATGAAGTGGCCGCAATCCGGAATCACCACGCCGCGCAAATCGTCGGCCCGGCCGCGCAGGGTGTCCAGCGGGGCCTTGCCGGTGGCGTGTTCGGCGCCGATGGCGAGCACCGGCATGGCCAGCTTGCTTTGCGCGCGCCGCTGGTTCTGGCGAATGGTTTCGGGAATGGCCCGGTAATAGGCGAAGCCGCCGCGCAGGCCGCCCGGCGAGGAGTAAGCGTCGATATACACCTCCGCCGCCACCCGGTTACGCCGCCATGACCAGAGCTGGAACATGAAGTCCAGATAGGCGCGCTCACGCCCGGCGATCAGCGTTTCCGGCAAGTCGGCCAACTGGTTGAACATGAAATGCCACAGGAAGATGTTTTCTTCCGGCGGCGCGAAAATCGACGGCGCCGGCGCCAGCCCGGGTATCACCGCCTCGGTCAGCGCCAGCCGGCTGACCACGCCGGGGTGATCGCTGGCCAGCGCGTAAGCCAGCCACATGCCCACATCGTGGCCCACCACCTGGTAACGCTCATGGCCCAGCCGGCTCATCACCCGGTGCAATGTGGCGGCGACGGCGCCGGTGTCGTAGCCGCTGTCCGGCCGGCTGGACAAGCCGGTGCCCGGCGGATCCACGGCGATGGCCTGGAAGCCGCGCGCGGCCAAGGCGCGCATCACATGACGCCAGGCGAACCAGGTTTGCGGCCAGCCGGGGATCAGCAGCACCGGCCGGCCGCCTCCGGCGGTGACCACATGGACGCGCTGGCCGTCCAGCCGCACGTAGTCGTGAATGAAATCGGATTCGGTGTCGATAAGGGGAAGTGCCGACATCTGTAGTCTCGCTGAAAAAGGGAATGGGAAGTCAGGCGATGCCCAGCATCGCGCGGATCTGCTGCTGATCGACCGCGGCGCCGGCGAAGTCGTCGAATACGCGCTCGGTCACGTGGATGATGTGGCGGTTGATGAAGTCGACGCCTTCGCGCGCGCCGTCCTCCTGGTTCTTGAGGCAGCACTCCCACTCCAGCGTGGCCCAGCCCTCGTAGTCGTATTGCGCCAGCTTGGAGAAGATCGCCTTGAAGTCCACCTGGCCGTCGCCCAGGGAACGGAAGCGTCCGGCGCGCTCCATCCAGCCGCTGTAGCCGCCGTAAATGCCTTGCCGGCCGTTGGGCCGGAATTCGGCGTCCTTCACATGGAACATGCGGATGTGCTCGTGATAGATGTCCAGGAAGGCGAGGTAGTCCAGTTGCTGCAACACCAGGTGGCTGGGGTCGAACAGCATCTTGCAGCGCGCGTGCCGGTCCACCAGCTCGTAGAAGCGTTCGAAGCTGGCGCCGTCGTGCAGGTCTTCGCTGGGGTGGATTTCGTAGCACAGATTGACGCCGTGTTCGTCGCAGACGTCGAGAATCGGCCGCCAGCGACGCGCCAGTTCTTCGAAGGCGGTTTCAATCAGCCCTTCCGGCCGTTGCGGAAACGGGAACAGATACGGCCAGACGAAGGAGCCGGAAAACGTGCCCATCTCGCTCAGGCCCAGCCGCCGCGAGGCCTGGGCCGCCATCCGCAGACGCTCCAACGCCCAGGCGGCGCGCTCCGCCGGCTTGCCGCGCAGGCCGGGCGGCGCGAAGTTGTCGCACATCGCGTCGTAGGCCGGATGCACGGCGACCAGTTGCCCGAAGATATGCGTGCTCAGCTCACTGATCTCCAAACCGTGCGCGGCCAGCGTGCCGGTGATTTCATCGCAATAGTCCTGGCTGACGGCGGCGCGCTCCACATCGATGAAGCGGCTGTCCCAGGCCGGGATCTGCAAGGCCTTGAAGCCGGTGCGCGCCGCCCAGCCGGCGATGCCGTCCAGGCTGTTGAACGGGGCTTGATCCGCGCCGAATTGAGCCAGGTGCAGGCTGGGTCCCTTGAGTGTTTTCATGTGTCGCCCTTAATTGTTTGTCGATCGACAAATAATAGGCGACACCAAGGCTACACGTCAACGGCGGAGCGCGATAAAATTCCGCCCAAGAACAATCGAGCGAGGCGGAAAGATGGCGGGCAGGCCTAGGGAGTTTGACCGGGAACAGGCGTTGCAACAGGCGATGCTGGCCTTTTGGCGGCGCGGCTACGAGGGCACGTCGATGTCGGATCTGGTTGCGGCGCTGGGCATCGCCTCAGCGCGGATCTACGCGGCCTTCGGCAGCAAGGAGGGCTTGTTCCGCGAGGCGGTGGCGCGCTACGCCGCCGGGGACGGCGGCTTCGCCGATCTGGCGCTGCGCCAGGAGAGCGATGTGGCCGCCGCCATCGAGCGGATGCTGCGCGACGCGGTCATGCTCTACACCCGGCATGACGCGCCGCAGGGCTGCATGGTGGTGTCGGCGGCCACCAATTGCTCGGAACAGAACGACGGCGTGCAGGAATGGCTGCGCGCGCAGCGCCAAGAGCGCACCCAATCGGTGACGGAGCGGCTGCGGCGCGGCGTGGCCGACGGCCAGCTGCGGCCGGATGCCGATGCGGACGCACTGGGCGATTTCTACGCCGCGCAATTGCACGGCATCTCGGTGCAGGCGCGCGACGGCGTGCCGCGCGAGCGGCTCTTGGCCTCGGTGCGCGTCGCCATGGCCCCGCTTTGGACGGCGGCCGTCAAGGCCTGAGCCCGCGCTCGACGCGTCGGCCGGGCCCTCCTACCCCGCGCCGGTCTGAGGCCATTCCGGGAACAGCGTCTCGGCCAGGTGCATCACGCGTATCGGCAAGCGATGCGCCCAGGGGCGAACCTGGGCGGCGCAGCGGCGCCAATGCTCGTGGGTGAACATGCGGCTGGGCGCGCTGGCCACCCACACCGCCAGCACCAGCGCGGCGCGCAGGGTGTCCGGGTCGGTGCTCAAGCCCACGTTGACCTGGGCGGCGGCGTGTATGGCCTCGCTGGCCGGCAGCGGCGCGCCGGGCGCGAATCCCAGCCGCGCCAGGGCCGCGCTCACTTCCGGCGCGCGGACGGGTTCCGGCGCGCCGGAACGGGCGGCGGCCAGCAGCAGGCCGGCCGCCTGCGCAGCGCCGCCCAGCCCCCACTCCGCCAACAGCGCTTGCGCCGCGCTCGGCGCCGGCCAATCGGGCGCATCCGAAACGTCGCCGTCGCGGTGCAGGCCGCACTCGCCGGGATCGGATGCGGCCAGCGCCGCGTCCGGAAACAGCTGCGCCAGGGTTTGCCGCACCCGGCGCTCCACCGCCGGGGTATTGCCCTGGTGCCAGAAATTGAAGATCAGCGCGTCGCGCGGCTGTCGCGTCAACGCCGACACCGAGTGATAGGAATGCGCGCTCATCTCAAAACCGAAGGCCATATTGGGATAGGGCCGGATGCTCTGGTAGACGGCCTCCGGCTCGTCGCCGGCGTGGATATTGAGCAAGCCGCCGTCTTCCGGCCGGTGGTCGCGGGTGAATTGCACCACCACGCGGTAGCCTTCGTAGCCCAGGCCGGGATTGTCGTTATGCACGCCGATGCGCTGGCCCGGCACCATGCGGTGCCCCAGCACCTGAATGTCGTCCGCGGACAGCGGCACCTCGAACAGGATTTGCATCTGCTCGCGCAAGGCGTCCAGGAACTCCTCGCGCACAAAGGCCGGCGCGTCCGGCCGCAGCTGATAGAGCCGGCGCAGATCCAGCCGGTAGGTGACGAAGAAATCCCCCACCCGCTCCTCCCAGGGCAGCGGGCCTCTGAGCACCGCGTCCGCCTGTTGGGCCACCGTCTCGTCGAAGGTGTCGAAGCAGAGGAAGTGGCGGTACGGTTGCTCGAAGAACAGCACGTTTTCCAACATGATCGCCCCCTATGCGCAATGTGCCGCGGCGTCGCGGCCGGCCAAGGCGCGGAACTGGTCCGCCCTCAGCGCCAGCGGCCGCCACAAAGCCTGTCCCAGCGCGGTCAGCGCCCGCGCCCGGGCCAGAGATTCTTCCATCTGGGCGCGCCAGTCTTCCAGCTCCGACACATTGCGCGCCAGCTCGCTGTGCACCGCGACGCCGGCCATGATCAGCCGGTAGTAGAAAATCAGCACGTTGACGAAGGCGTGGTGGGCCTTGAGGATGCCCAGCGTCGGCCGCTGCGCGCCGCGCGCCGGGGAATGGAAGGTTTCGCCCAGCGAGGGATCGCTCAGCGCGCCCATGGCGGCGAGCTGGTGCAGATAATCGTGGCTGACCTCATGCACCAGGGTTTCGGCGCAGCGCAAGGGGTCCGGATGGATGGTCATGTACAGCGCGCCGTTGAGCATGGAATAGCTTTCGCTGTTGAACTTGCCCGGTTCCAGCCGCAGCGGGGACACCACGCGCAGCAGACGGGCGATCCAGCGGTGGTAGGCCGGGGAATAACAGGCGATCAGCGTCATCGCCCGGTTCAAGGTGGCGGCGCAGCCCGGGCCGGCCGGGACGACCTCCGGGTCCGGGTTCAGCAGGCTGCGCGGCAAGGGCCGCAGCACGATGTCCGGCCCCGCCTCGCCCAGGGCGACGGCCGGCAGTTTGCGCGCCGGTCCCGTCACGCTGCGCCAGCTCTCGCCCTCGCGCTCGAAAGCGCAGCCGCGCTGCGTGTGCGCGGCGGTGTCCAGCCGGATTTCCAGCCTTTGCGCGTCGCCGCTGACGCGGTAGGCGACGGCACCCGGCAGCGCGTAGCCGGCGAAGCCCAGCGCCAGCGGCCGGGACAGCCGCAGGTGGAATTCGCGGCCGGGCCGGTGCGCGGTCCAGTGCAGCGCGCATTGCAGGGCGCGCGACAGCAACAGGTCCGGCTGGCGGGCCTCTTCGTCTCGCAGCGCTTGCAGATTGCAAAACGGATGCGCGGCCAGCTCGGTCAGCCGCGCGGTCTCGGCCGCGTCGGCGTCGCCCGCGGACAGCATGGCGGCGGCCATCTCCGACAAGGCCGGGGCGATGCCGGGCGCGTGGCGCTGCAGCAAGGGCCGCCAATGCTCGAGAAAGGCGTTCAACTGCCGGCCGCGCAGCTGCCGCGTCCAGCCGGCGTGCCAGTCCTCGTCGAAGGCTTCGAAGGGGCTGGAATAAGCGCGGGCGATTTCAGGGGTCATCGCGCGATCTCCTCGATCGGGCTCGCCGCCGGCTTCAGCAGCGGCCGCAATGGCAACTGCAAGGCGTCCAGGAAGCGCCGCCCTGCCGGGCTCAGACTGCGCGCCCGCTCCAGTTCCGCGGCCATGCGCGGCAGCCAATCGCGCAAGTCCGCCATGTGATGACGCCAGTCGGCGTCCGCCAAGCGGCCGTTGCGGCGCAAGGCGTCGAAAAACAGCGCCACATTGCCGAAGGCGTGGTAGGCCAGCAGCAGCATGAGGGCCGGACGCCGACAGCGCTTGACCGGGGAGTACAGCCATTCTTCCGCCCCGCGCTCGCTCAAGGGGAACAACCGGTCCAGCAAGTGGAA
The DNA here is from genome assembly GCF_057418835.1 of Chromobacterium sp. HL1. Taxonomy (NCBI): domain Bacteria; kingdom Pseudomonadati; phylum Pseudomonadota; class Betaproteobacteria; order Neisseriales; family Chromobacteriaceae; genus Chromobacterium; species Chromobacterium sp. HL1. The sequence continues at coordinate 1,358,707 of NZ_CP162399.1, read as the reverse complement.
GTGCTGATGGCTGGCTTCGTGAACCAGGGTTTCCGCCATGTCCAGCGGCGAGGCGAACAGCGTCATCGACACCAGCCCCGGATAGTGCAGGCTGCTCCAGCTGGACACCAGGCCGCCGCTTTGCCTCAGCGGCCGGACCTGGCGCACCAGGCGGCGCACCCAGGGGCCGTAGGCCGGCGCGCCCTGCTCGATCAAGGCCAGCCCGGCGGCCAGCGCCCGGCCGGCCGCCGCGTCCGGCTCGCCGGCGGCCTGCTCGCGATCGTCCGGGGTGCGCACCGGATAGGCGGCCAGAACGGGGCTTCTGCCCGCCCCGCCCCATGGCGCCGCCGCGGCGCTCAGCGCCAGCCGCGAACCGTCCGCGCCGGCGGCCTTCAGCGTCAGCGTCCGCCCGTCCGCGACGACGCTGAGCGCGCGGACGTCGGCGATCCGATCCGGCAGCGCCAGGGTGCGCGGCGGGCTCCAGCGCGCGCGCCATTCGCCGGCGACCCCGCTCAGGTGGGCGTGCCAGGCGATTTCCAAGGCGCAGGCCAACAGAAAGCCGGCGCGAGGCTGGCGCTCGGCCTGGGCCAGCGCGCCCAGCGCCGGGTGCCAGAGCCGTTCGAAATCCGGCTCCGCTTCTGCCAGCTCGCGCAGCGCCCGCGCCGCGCCGCCGGGCAAGGCGATGGCCGGCGCGACGCGCTCGAGGAAAACGCTCAGGCTTTGCCGCCAGGCCCGGGCCGCGCAGCTTTCCAGCAGCGCCAGCCCGTCCGGATCGCCCGGGCAGGCGGCGCTGGCGGCGAGATCGTCAAACGGGGTGGACATCGTCGCTGCCCGCGGTGAAGTCGAAGGTTTCCAGCCCGCTCACGGCAAAATCGCCGGCAGCCAGCCCGCCGGGCCGGCGGCTCACCCGCTCGGCGCCGCCCAGCGCGGCGCGGAAGGCGGCGGAGCCGCCCAGCAGCCGCAAGCCGCCGTCCGCCAGCGGCTGGCCGTAAACCAGCCCCAGCCGCGGATGGCGCAGCACCAGGCTGCGCAGATGGCGCGCCGTCGCCAGGCCGAAACCAGGGTCGAGCCGGCACAGCGCCTCCCAATGGCGCATCGCCTGATCGCGGCTGGCCGCGCAGTCGGCGCGGCAGGGGAAGTGGCTGAGCAGATGCCAGCCGAACACGTCCAGCATGGTGTTGGTCCAGTAGGGCTGCGCGCCGCCGTCGCCGGCGAAAGCCGGCTCCAGGCGGGCGTGATGATGATCGCGATGCGCCAGATAGGCTTGCACGCAGCAATCCGGATAGCCCAGCAGGCGGCCGGCGATGACGTCGTTGTCGGTGAAACGCGCGGCCAGCTCCGCCAGTTCGCCGTCGCGGGCGGCGAAGACGAAGGCGCGCGCGTCCGGCGCGGCCGTCTCGTCGCTGGCCACGGCGGACACCACGTAGTCGTCGGCGTCCGCCACCGCCGGCCGCAAGGCCCGCTCCCAGCGCCGGGCGTGCAAGCCCAGCCGCCGCAGCGCGCCGATCACCGACTCCGCCTCGCGGTAGGCGCAGGACACCCGCGCCAGCGGCTTGGCGCCGGCCAGGGTCAGCGCCAGGTCCACCCGCGCCGCCTGGGTCAGCTGCGGCAAGGCGGCGCGCAAGCGTTCGGGCGAGGCGGACACCCTTATTGAAACGCCACCAGATGCCAGCGTTCCGTGGGCAGTCTCGCCACTTCGCGCCCGTTCCGCGCGCTGAGCACGCATAAGTCCTCCTCCTGCCATGCAATGCAATCGCCCTGATCCAGCCGGGCCTCCGGCAGACGGTCGCTGGAACGCAGCGGCCGCCAGCCCTGATAAAACACCGCGTCGCCCACGGCGCCGCCGTAGAGCTGGGCGCCGAAATTGCCGTAACGCCGCGCCTCCGGCGGCTCTTCCTCGTCGCGCAGCAGCAGCGGCAGCGGCAGCAGGCGCTCCAGTTGCGCGGCGAAGGCCGGGGCGGCGTCGCGCAGGACCTCCAGCAGCGCCGCGGCGTAGTCGACGCTGGCGCGGCAGCCCAAGTGGCAGGGAAAGTGGGAAATCAGGTAGTACGGCGAACCGCGCCCCACTTCCATCTCGGTCAGGAAGACATTGAGCCGCCAGTCGCGCCCGCCCGGAGTGCGCGCCACCCGCAGCAGATCCGTCATCGGCGCGGCGCCGAAGTATTCGTTGGCGGCGATGCAGCAGGCCGGGTAGCCCAGCGCCCGCCCCAGCGCCACATTGTCTTGCCGCCGCTGGGCGTCCAGCCCCCGCTCCAGGGCCTCCGCGTCCAGCGCGTAATAGACGCGCGCGTCGTTGCGGCTGAAGGCGGCGCGTTCCTCCGCGGTGGCGTGGCGGTAGCCCCAGTCGTCCGGCGGCGGCACGTATCGGCCGTGGCGCAGGCCGCAGGCGTCCAGCAGCGCGCACAGCCGCGCGGCGCTGTCGCGGCCGGCGGTGAAGCGCGCCAGCGGCTTGAGGCCGGCCAGCACCGCCAGCGCCTCCACCGCGATACGGGCGCCTTCACCGCCGGCTTGCAGTTCGCCGGCGATCCGGTCCCGGGCGCTCATTGGGTGCTCATCCGGATGATGGTCAGCGCCTGGTCGATGCGCTGCGGCCGTTCGCGCATCAGCTTCACCACGAAGTCGAACAGATGCCGGGTGCGCTGACAGCAGGAGCTGGTCAAGGGCTGCGGGTCCAGCGAGTGGGTCTCGCCCTTGCTGACGATGGGGGACACGCCGCAATAAGGCCGGTAGGCGCACACCTGGCAGGCGTCGTGCTCGCGCAGCGAGTAGGACACCAGCTGGCGCGCCTTGTCGGAGGTGACCGCGTCGGCGTAGCTGTCGGTGTGCACATTGCCGATGCGGAAATCGGCGTGGCCGCGGCCTTCGTCGCAGCCGTAGACATTGCCCAGATGATCGTAGGCCAGATTGCCCAAGACCATGCCGCTGGGGTTGCGGAAGTCCACGTATTTGACGTCGCGGTTGTTGAACAGCTTTTCCAGCGCCAGCGAAAAATAGCGTTCTTCCAGCAGGATGCCCTGGTCCCACAGCGAAAAGATGTAGTCCAGCGCGTCGCGCCAGGCGTCGAAGAACTCGTCCATCCCCATGCCCACGCTGTCCCACTTCCCCTTGGCGAAACCCATTTTCTGCACCGGGGAGAAGAAGATGGAGGACTGTCCTTCCGCCACCGCGAAATCGACGTATTCACGCAGCTTGTGCAGATTGTTGCGCCCCACCACGATCAGCGAGGGCACGTCCAGGCCGCGTTCGCGCATGCGGGCGCGGTTGCGGCGGATATCGTCCCAATGGCCGCGGCCTTCCCAATCCACGCGCAGCGACGGGTGTTCGGCGGCGTCGAACTCGATGGAGGTGGTGATGTTGATGCGACTAGCCGCCAGATAGTCCAGCACCTCGTCCGGCAGTTCCACGCCGTTGCTGACGATGGAGAAGGACAAGGCGCGCTTGTGCGCCAGGTTCTTGATCATCGCGTAGGCGTGCAGATAGCGCACCGCGCCGAAGTTGAGCGTGGCTTCGCCGCCCTGGAATTCGAAATGGATGCGCGAGGACGGCGATTGGTAGGCGAAGTCGACGATGGCGCGGGCGGTGGCTTCGTCCAGGTCGTAGCGGGCCGGGTCCGAGCTGTCGCGCACCACGGCGGCGTGGCAGTAGGCGCAGCGCAGATTGCAGCGCCGCGTCATGCCGATGATGTGCAAGGCGGTGCCGGGAAAATAATTGGCGGACCAGTCTTCATAGGCCCGCATCACGCTGCCGGCGTTGCGCGCGGTGAGGATCAGGCCGCGCTCTTCCAGCAGATCGTGCAGCGCCGCGGGCAGGGCGATGCTGCGCAGCGCGCGGTACTCCTCCCGGCTCAACAGCGCCCAGCTGCCCTGGTCGCTGGACAGGAACACGCCGTCGCCCACGTCCCGGGCGCGGTAATTGGGCTTCCAGCGGTCGCGCAGCCGGAAATCGGCGAAGATGTCCTCCATGCCGGCCCGGTCCGGCTGGGCGGGCGCGGCGCGCGGCGCGCGCGCTTCAATCGGGCGGATCGGGGTGACGACGTGGTTCATGGCGGGCCTCGCAAACGGGTGGCGGGTTCAGGCGATCAGATAAAGTTGCGGATGCTGGCGCGAGAAACTGGCGATGACGCCCAGCGAGGACAGGTCCTGGTGATCGAACAGCACGCGCAAGAAGGGCTTGTCGCGCCGCGGCTGATAACGCTCCAGCGCGGCGACGCGCACCTCGTCTATCAATTCCGCCGGGATCTCGGCCAGGGGCCGCACCCAGTCCCGGCCGTGGCGGATCAGCGCGCCGCGCTCGGCGCCCGGACAGGCGTCGGCCAGCCGGCAGGCGCGGCAGGCGCGGGTTTTCTCGTACCAGGGATGGGTGTCCACCGCCGGATCGGAATCCCGGATCAAGAGATCGAGGAAATCCGGTATCAGACAGGGCGCCAGTTTCTCCAGCGTCACCGGCACGCCCAGCGCGCGGAACAGCGGCACGATGGTGCGCAGCCGTTCGCGCACCAGCGCCGGATCGGCGATGGAGTCGATGAATTTGCCGGTGCGCACGGTGCCGCTGAACTTGAGGCGCGACGAGCCGGCCTCCACCGCGGTCACGCCGGTGGCGAGCAGGTGTTCCACGTTTTCCGCCAGGATCACGATATTGGTCTGGATGTCGAAGCCCAGTTCGCTGAGGCGGCGGATGCCTTGCAGGGTTTGCCGGAACGCGCCCTCCCGCACGCCGTTGAGCTTGTCGTGCAATTCCGCGCTGTGGCCCATCAGGCTGGTGCGCACCTCCAGCCGGCCGTCGGCCATGGCCGCCAGCCGCTCCGCCGACGGGCGGTGGGAGAACAGCCGTACATTGGAGGCCAGGCTGACGCGGCGGCCGGTTTTCAAGGCCTCGCGCAGCACCTCCCAGAACACCGGGTCTATGGTGGGTTCGCCGCCGAAGATGTCCACCTCCTCGTCCGGCGCCGCCTGGTCCAGCTCGGCCACGATCTCCGCCAGCGGCCGGAAGGCGCGCTGGGCGATCTCGTCGTCCACGATGCAGAAGAAGCACTTATTGTTGCAGGAAGCCGTCAGCCGGATGATCATCGCCGTCGCCCCACGAAGAGGCCCGCAAGCGGGCCGCCAGGAAATCCGTCCCGACGCGGCTGGCCGCGCCGGGGTCCGCTCCGCCGCGCGGGCTATTTGACGCCGCGTTTCAAGGCCGCCTTGATCTGGGGGTTGTTTTCAATTTCCTTGAGCACCAGCGGGTCCTTGAGCGCGTCGCGCACCGCCGCCGGGTTCAGCGTGGTGGACACCGCCGGATTGGTGACCAGATCGCCCGGGGAAAACACGCTGGCCGCCTTGTCGTGGATATGGCCGTCGTTGTCGTGGATATTGCTGCGGTCGCTCCAGTCGCGGCTATGCCCGGCCGCCACCACCGAGCCGGCCAGCAAATCGCCGGACACCCGGGTCAGGTGGTCGAACTGGGCGCGCAAGCGCGCGACGTCGATCTTTTTCAATTCGGCGACCGTTGCGCTGTTGGCGCCGGCATCCTTCGCCGCGGCGATGGGGTCCGACAAGAACTTGACGCGGAAATCGTTATCGCTCACCGCGCGCATCAGCAGTTTGTTCACTTCCGGTTGGGCCATGGTGTCCTCCTGGCTTGAGCTCTGTGACCGAGGCCTGCTTGGCGGCGCCCTCGTCTGGATGGAGCGGAAAGCGGCGGCGCGTGCTGCGACTGGAGGCACTATGCGGTCCGCGCTCCCAATCGGCTTCTTGCCGGCAAAGGGCTATTGCCGCTGAGCCGCAAAGCGGCCGCCGCGCCCCAGGGGAATCTCCGCACCCACCCAAATGCCTCGCCCATCCGCCTCGTCATCCAGCCGGCCTGCGTGTCACTGGAATGAAAAAGCGCCGACGGTTTTCGTCAGCGCTTTAACTATATTCATGCGTTTTTAGTATATCTGTACGTTAAATTACCTAAAACGAACTTTTATCGATGGCGCGCTCCGGCCGCTCTCTTCCGTCCAGCAGCCGCCAGCCGTCCTCGTCCGCCGTCAGCCAGCCGTCCAGATCCAGCGCGTCCAGAAAAGCGTCGTCGTGCGACACCACCAGCAGGCCGCCGCGGTAAGCGCGCAACATCGCCTCCAACGCTTGCAGCGACGGCAGATCCAGATGATTGCTGGGCTCGTCCAGCAGCAGCAGCGTCGGCGGCGGATCGGCGTAGAGCGCGCAGGCCAGCGCCGCCTTCAGCCGTTCCCCGCCGCTGAGCCGGCCGCAGGGCCGGGTCGCCCGCTCGGCGTCCAGGCCCAATTGGGCCAGCAACATGCGCAGCCGGCTTTCCCCCGCCGCGGGATTGGCCGCCAGCAATTGCTCGATCGCGCCGCGCCCGGGGTCCAGTCCGTCCAGATCCTGAGCCAGATAGGCGCAGGCGGCCGGCGCCCGCGCCTGTCCGGCGAGCGGACGCAATCGTCCGGCCAACACCTTGAGCAAGGTGGACTTGCCGCAGCCGTTGGCCCCGACGACGCCAATGCGGCGCCCGCCGCCCAGGCTGAGGTGAATCCGGCGCGTGGCCTCGGGCGCGAACGGCAGCGCCACCTCGTCCAGCGCGACGGCGACGCGCGGCAGCGCCGGCCCCTGCGGCAAGGCGTGCACGACAACCGCCGCGTCGTCCTCCGCCCGGCGGGCGGCCTCGCGCACCGCCTGGTCCAGCGCTTCCCGCACCGCGGCCTGTTGCCGCCGCAGCTTGCCGGCGCTGTCCTCGCTGCGCTGCTGCTGTCGGTCCAACAGGATGCGGGCCTGGTTGGCCTCGCGGCCGCGCCGTTCGCCGCGGGCCTGCCGCCGCTCTTGCCGCTCCTGCTGTTCGCGCAGCGCCCGCTGGCCGCGCAAGCGCTCCTGTTTGCGCTGCTCCAGCGTTTGCAGCGCTCTCGCCTGTTCCCGCTCCTTGTGTTCGGCGTAAAAATCGTAAGCGCCGCCGTAGCCGGCCAGGCCCTGCGGCGACAGTTCAACGATGCGCTCCATGTCGGCCAGCAAGCGGCGGTCGTGGCTGATCACCAGCAGGCCGCGCGGCCAGAGGGATAGTTGTTCGATCAGCGCTTGCCGCTGGCTCCGGTCCAGATGATTGCTGGGTTCGTCCAGGATCAGGAAGTCGGCGTCGGACAGTATGGCCCCGCACAGCGCCGCTCGCGCGGCTTCGCCGCCGCTGAGCGCGTCGGCCGGCGTTTCCGGGCGCAGATGGCCCAGGCCGAAACGCCGCCATTCCCGCTCCAAGCGTTGGCGCAGATCCCAGCGCTCGGCCAGCCGTTCGAAATCCCGCGCGTCGACGCTGCCGGCTTCGATGCGCGCCAGCGCGTCCAGCGCGCCTTGCAGTCCGGCAAGGCCGGCGGCGGTGTCGCCCCGGAGCGCGCCGGCCCGCTGCGCCAGATAATGCGTCGTCCCCCCGCGCAGACAGCGGCCGGCGCTGGGCCGCAGCTCTCCGGCCAACAAACGCGCCAGCACGGTCTTGCCCACGCCGTTGCGGCCCACCAGGCCGATGCGCTGAGCGTGAAACGCCATATTGAGATGACTGAACAGAATCCTGCCGTCGGGCAGTTGATAGGACACATCGTCCAAAGTGAGATGGATAGGCGTCATGAAGCTTTCCAAAGGATGCCGAACATTCCCCTGCGCGCAGGGGGCGGAGAACGTGGCCGTCCAGGAGGACGGCGGCATCAATGGCGCATCGGACGAAGACCTCGGGAAAGAATGGGGCCGCGCAAGGGGCTGGCGCGGCGGCAAACCGTCATGGTAGCGCGCGCCGGGCCGCGCGCCAAGCGGGACAGGCCTGCCTGTCCCGCTCCCTGAAACGCTTCCTCCTCCCGTCTGATGGTCCCGCCGGCGCGCGGCAGACCAAAAACAGGTTCTCAGACCAGCTTAGCCAACATCATGTCCGCGGTCTGCAAAGCCCCCTCCACCCAGCCCTGGGCGTCGGAATAGGCCTCGCCGCACACGTATAGCGGCTGGCCGTCCAGCGGCTGGATGATCTGCCGTTTCACTTCCCAGCTTTTCACCCCGATGTTCCAGCTGTTCCAACCGCCGCCGTACGGGTCGTCGCCCCAGTCGCGGAAGGCGGCGTTGCGCACTTTGGGCGTGTAGGACAGGCTGTGCATCACCGTCAGTTGGCGGGTGACTTCCTCGGTCATCCTCCGCGGAGCCTTGTAGCGGTGCCAGCTCAGCTCCTTGGCGCGCACCTGGTCGTCCGCGCCGATGAAGGGATCGGCCAGCTCGGCCACCTCCAGCCCCTTCTTCCAGGCGCTGTGACGGCGGCCGCGCAGACCGTCCCAAAAGCCGGTGTTGTCGCCGTCGTCGTAGCTGGCCAGCAACATGGCGTGGCCGTGCAAGGCGGGCAGGCCGTTGCTGCGCGGCCAGTAATAGGTCTGGCGCACCGGCAAATCGGTGACGGAGCGGCCGGATTTGACCGGCACGTAGTCGCCGTCCGCCGTGCTGTAACCCGTATTCAGCCACCAGGGGCTGTTGTAGGTGGTGAACAGTTTGAACAGCGGCCGCGGCGTGACGCTGGCGGCCAGTTGCTGGAAGCGCGCGGCCTCCTGCAGCCAGGGGCTGGTGGCGGACAAGAGCTCCAGCGCGCGGCGCGGCATCGCCAGAATCAGCGTTTTGGCGGATATCGTCCGGCCCTGGGCCTGGAACTGGAAGCCCGACTCGCTGCGCGTCACGCCGCTGACCGGGGCCTCCAGCCGCACCTCGCCGCCGGCCTGTTCGAACAATTGCGCCAACACCAGCGGCACTTGCTGAAAGCCGTTGCAAAAGCCCATGTACTGGGCCGATACGCCGAAGTCCGACAGAAACCAGGGAATGGCGTCGGCGGCGTTCCAGTTGCACAAGGTGGTGTCGTAGCCGCCGGTGTCTTCGGCGTATTGATAGGCTTCGCCGGTGATCACGCGGAACAACACGTTCCAGAAGCCTTGCTGGTATAGCGGCACGCCGCCGAAGCTGGCGTTCTGCGCCATCTGCCGGCGCTCTTCCTCGGTCAGCGATTTATTGGTGATGCCGGGCACGATCTGCTCGATGGCGTCGATGATGACGGCGCCGCCGGTCTGGCCGCGGTCCAGGAAATTGAGCCGGTACGGCACTTTGTCCGGCTGGGTGGTGAAGTCTTGCAGCCGCAGATAGACGCCGCGCAGATAGGCGATGTTTTGCGGCTCGTCCACCGGAAAGCGGTAAAGCTCGATCTGTTCCGGCGCCGGCAACAGCGTATTCAATTCCTGAATCAGGTCGTAAATCAGCGGCTGCACCTCCGGCAGGATGCGCATGCCGCCCAGTTCCGCCACCATGTCCGGAATGTCCGGCGGCCGCACCGACAGCAGACGTCCGCCGATGTGGTCGCTGGCCTCGAACACCGCGATCTTGCTCTGGGGATAGTGTTGTTGCAGCCGCCAGGCGCTGTACACGCCGGACACGCCGCCGCCGACAATGGCAATGTCTATGTTTTCGCTAGCCATGTTTGCTCGTCCTCGCTATGTGGAGCCGGGATCAGAAAATCACCGGCACATTGGCCGGCTGGCCGTTGTCCGTATTGCGCTGGCCGTCCCCGTCCGGGACGTGGAAGCAATCCAGCCTCGGCTGATGGCGGTAGCGGGCGTTGGCCTGCTGCGGCGTGGGCGGCGGCTGATCCAGGCCCACGGTCTGCATGTCCAGCACATAGGCGCGGCCGGCCAGCGCGTGGTCCAGCCCGCGCCGCACCGCCGCGCGCACCGCCTCGGGATGGACCACCACCTCGCCCTCCATGCCGCCGAAAGCCTGGGCCAAGGCGACGAAGTCCGGTTTGGGCCGGTGGATGCGCAGGTATTCCGGGTCCTGGGTGCGCGCCTGCCAGCCGTAGCCCGGCGCGTCGCCGTACATCGCCTCCACTTGTTGCAGGCCCATTTGCAGGGTGTGGTATTCGTGGTTGTTGGTGATGATGTAGAGCACCCCCAGCTGGCGATGCTGAGCGGTCCACCAGGTTTGCGGATAGAACAAGGAGGAGCCGTCGCCGGTCGCCGCCACCACGAAACGGGTGTCTATGCCCTGGCAGCCTTGCGCTTCCAGCTTGATGCCCAGGGTGGCGGGCATGGACCAGCCCAAGGAGCCGCCGCCGACGCAGTAGTAGCTGATGGGCGCCGCGGCCTCTTCGGTGAAGGGCAGCAGGTACTGGAACGGCGCTGGGTCCGACACCGCCTCATGCACGTAGACGAACTGCTTTTCCAGCCGGCGTTCGCTGATTTCCAGACGCAGCGCGTCGGCGATCACCACCGCCCAGATTTCCTGCTGTTGCATCGCCTCGCGCAGATAGACGTCCCATTGCAAGCGCCGCGCTTCGGCTTTTTGCCGCAACAGCTCATTGCGCTGCCGCGCGGCCGCCGACGGCTGCTCGCCGATCTCCCGGTTCAGCAGCGGCAAGGTGGCCTTGATGTCGCCGAACAGCGCGCATTCGCCGTAGTAGTTCTTGCCGATGTCCCAGCTGTTGTTGCTCAGATACACCTGGCGCACCGAGGGCGGGATCAAGGGCCCGTCGCTGTACTTGAACACCGTGACCTGAGCCTGGTTGCTGAAGCCGCATAAAAAGGCGACGTCGTGGCCGGCGAACACTTGCTGCAGATCTTTTTGCCCGCCGGGCAGTTCGCCCTGCCAGTGGTAATCGCCATTGGGGAAGTTGGCCAGGCTGCTGAAGGTTTGCAGCGACACCGGCGCGCCGATCAACTCCGCCAGCGCCTGCAATTCCGGCCAGGCCTCCGCGTAGCCGGCGGCGTCGCCCACCACGATCAATGGGTTGACCGCCTCGCGCAGCATGACGGCCGCCTGACGGATGGCGTCGGCGTCGGCGATGAAATGCGGGGAGATCCGGGTAATGCCCGGCAGGCGGTCGCCGTCGCCGATGCGCCGCATGGTGAACTCCCAGGGAATGGCGACGAACACCGGCCCGTTGGGCGGCGCCATCGCCTCCTTGAAGGCGCGCTGCAACACCATCGGCAATTCTTGCTCGGTGCGCACCTCATGCGCCCACTTGGTGTATTGCCGCGCCAGGTCCACCAGATTGGAGGCCAGCAGCGGCTCCTGCGTGACCAGCTCGTTCTGCTGCTGGCAACACAGAATCACCAGCGGCGCCTGCGAGCGCCAGGCGTTGAACAGATTGCCGATGCCGTGGGCGATGCCCGGGGTGACGTGCACCACCACCACGCCGGGCTTGCCCGTCATCCGCGCCGAGCCCATGGCCGCGCCCATGGCGATGTTCTCGTGCAGGCACTCGATGTACTCCACCTGGTTTTCCGGGTAGGACGTGCCGTCGATGATGGGAATCTCATTGGTGCCGGGCACGCCGAAAATGCGATGGATGCCCAATTGGCTCAATGCGTCGAACACATAGTCCCGGGCCCAGCGCTGCCGGCTGTTTTGCTGTTGGCTATTCATTCCGTCCCGCCTCTCTCCATAAGTTTTCGTTCTTATGTGAGTGGTAATCCAGGCGGAGGGAAATTCAATCCGGATAATTTCTGTGTCGAAAACGCCAATGCGGACGGACGCTGCGCCGCGCCGCGCGCCCGCTTCCGGCCAACAAGGCTTGAGCCGGCGCGGCGAGAGGCGCCGCCACGCGCCCAACCCCGTCCAAAAGGACAGCAATATCCTGTATGGCCAGCCGCCGGCATTGACTTTGCATGCCCGCCAAATTAAGGGCTTCCCGCGTCAAGCCCTGACGGGCTAAGGGTTTCTACTAGGCGCATCGGCTGCGGATGCGCTTCGTTTGCTTGTGCTAACATGGAGCGTTCCTGTCGCATCGGCCAGGCTCCAAGCACGCCGCCTTTCAGGGAGGCGCCCACCGCCTGCCCTGCCCCAAGTCATGCGCAATGGATAGAGCCGCCGGCCATGGCGGCGCCAAAATGATAAATAAGCATCCGAGACTGCCAACACAATGAACAAGACCAATACCGTTGACCATCTGCCGGTCTCACAACGCATCCGCAGCCGCCTGCAGCAAGCCGGCGTCCGTTTCCACGCCAACGACAATATCGCCGCCCACATCGAAGACGGCGAGTTGGACCTGCTGCAATCCGAGGTTCAGGAGAAACTGAAAGCCGTGCTGGAAAGCCTGGTCATCGACACCGAGCACGACCACAACACCCAGGACACCGCCAAGCGCGTGGCCAAGATGTTCATCAAGGAAGTCTTCCGCGGCCGCTATGTGCAGATGCCGGCCAGCACCGAGTTTCCCAATGTGGAGAAGCTCAACGAGTTGATGATCGTGGGTCCGATCACGGTGCGCAGCGCCTGCTCCCACCATCTGTGCCCCATCATCGGCCGCGTCTGGGTGGGGGTGATGCCCAACGAACATTCCAATCTGATCGGCCTGTCCAAGTACGCGCGGCTGATAGACTGGGTGATGACCCGCCCGCAAATCCAGGAAGAGGCGGTGTCCCAGATCGCGGACCTGCTGATGAAGAAGCTGCAGCCGGACGGCCTGGCCATCGTGATGGAGGCCGACCACTTCTGCATGCACTGGCGCGGGGTCAAGGACAGCAATAGCAAGATGACCAATAGCGTGATGCGCGGCTCCTTCCTCAGCGACGCCAATCTGCGCCGCGAATTCCTGTCCCTGATGCATAAATAAAGAGCCCGTTCGCCGTCTCTCGGGCAAGCTCGGGACAAGGTCTTGAACAGGTTTTAAGGTCAGCGGCAAGACGGCGCGCAGCGACTAAGATGAAACGAGGCCGCGCCGGTCTGGCGCGGCTTCTTCGCATCCAAGGGGCACATCATGCTGGTACGCCTGACCTACTGCAGCCGCGCGCACAAATCCATAGACAGCGATCTGGTGGACGACATCATGATCGCCGCGCGCAAATACAATCCGGCCCAGGGCATCACCGGGGTGCTGTGCTACAGCAAGGACGTATTCGTGCAATCGCTGGAAGGCGGCCGCGCCGAGGTCAATCTGCTGTACCAGAAACTGGCCCATGATCCGCGCCATCAATGTCTGACGCTGCTGGACTACCAGGAAATGGAGCAACGCCGCTTCGCCAACTGGAGCATGGCGGAAGTGATGATGGAAAAACTCAACGCCTCGCTGCTGCTGCGCTATTCCGCCCAGGCGCGCCTGGACCCGTTCAGCCTGCCCGGCGCCAGCACCGCCCTATTGCTGGAGGCGCTGGCCGAGGCCGGCAGCACCCAGATCCGCCACTGAGAACCTATTCACGATCTTTTGTCTGTGCTTTGAAACACGGTTTGCTGCACAGGAGGCCGCGTATCCGACGCGCCCCGGGTCCCTTCAAGCCTGCCGTCGGGTGGCAGGTCCGAGGTCTTAAGCGGCTGCCTGTTCGAGCAGCGCGACGGTAGCGCGCTGCGAGTTCAGCCGCGCCTCGGACCTGACGGGAACCGGCGGGAAGCCGTAGGCCTGGCTTGCAGGGTGGCCTTTAGGGGTGTCTACGTGCGAATCTTTGATTCGCTCAGTGATAGGGATATTTGGCCAAGCAAATATCTCCTCCCTGCTCGCCGGGCAGCCCCGGCAATGAAAATCACCATCCGCGCAGCGGATTCCATGTCTTGGAGCCATCTCTCGGAAAGATCGTGAACAGGTTCTAAGCAGCGGTTTACGCTCTGCTCCGCTTCGCTAAACCGCTCCCGCCGCCTGCGCGCGCAAGCCGGCGCTCGACTCCTGCAACACATAGGCGACGGCGATGCACAGCAGCGACAAGCCAGCGAGCGCCAGCCAGAATTGGCCGGCATGGCCGTAATTCGCCATCCAGCGGTAAACCGCGACGCCCATGCCCCCGCCCAGCGACTCCCCCAGCGCGGTGCTGATGGACAGCACGCTGTAAGCGACCGCCCGGCTCTCCTTGCCGATCAAGGACAGCAGCAGCACGTCCATGCTGGGCGCGAACATCATCTCGGCGAAGGTGAACAGCAGCACAAAGGCCAGCGCGCCGATATAGCCCGGAAGCATGAAGGGCATGATGAAGGCCAGCGCGAAGGTGGCGTAGGAGGAACGGACAATGCCCAGCGGCTTGCCGCCGCTCCAGCGGTGAGCCAGATGGGTGACCAAGAGCTGAAGCCCGATCACCAGCAAGGCGTTCAGGGTGTACAGCCAGCCCAGCTTGCCCGGCTGGGCCAGCGTTTCCGAGACATAGAGCGCGAGCACGTTGAACAGCTGGCCGTACAGCAGCCAGCAAAAGAAATTGATCAGCAGGAAGGGGGGAATGCCGGGCACGTAGAGCAACTTCCAATAAGCCAGAAACGACGGCGCGCCGCCGCCGGGGCGCTTCATGCCCAGCTTGCCGAAGTTCAGGAAGGTCACCACCCCGGCCACGCAGTAGGAGACGGCGATGCCGATCAACACCAGCTGGTACTGCCCCTTGGCCGCCAGGTACAGAGCCAGCGGCGCCGCCGCCGCCGCCGCGATATTGATGCCGATATAGGTGATGGAGAACAGCTTGGCGCGGTTGTCCATCATATCGCTGGTCGCCGCGGCCAGCTGCTTGCTCGCCAGCGCGTTGATGGAAATGCCGGTGCCGGACAGGGCCAGCGCACAGGCGGTCAAATAAAAATCCTTGGCCGAATACAATAGCAAGAAACCGACCGCGGCCATGACGCAGCCTATCAGCACGGACTTCGTCGCCGCCATCCGGTCCAGCCACGGCGCCAGCGGTATCTTCGCCGCCTTGGTCGTCAAGGTGAACAGGATGACCAGCATGGCGATCCGTTCGGCGCTGAACCCGGCCTTGTTGAGCGTGACCACCAGGGTGGAGACCAGGCCGTAGTAGCCGAGATAGGTCATGATGTAATGCGCGGTGATGTACAACACGCTGCGCCGGACCGGATGCGAGTTCATGCTTGCCTGTCTTTATTCGAGTTGTCCAAGAAACGGTTCAAAGTCCACCCTGCTCCGCGCTCAGCGGCTCCCACTCCACCCGCACCGCGTCGCGCGCGGCCTCCGCGTTGGAGACGGCCCGCTCTATCGAGTCGCCCACGCACAGCGCGTAGCCCTGGCGGGAATTGGACGATTTAAGCGTCTCGCAGCGCAGGCCGGCGTGCAGCTGGCACTCCACCCGGATCACGCCCTGGGCGCTTTTCGCCTGCTCGACGCCGCTCACGTCCAGAATGCGGGCGTTTTCGTAGGAGAAGAAGCGGATGGCGGCGGCCTTGGCCGCCGGCTTGCGTTCGGGCCGCGGCAGATCGGTGAGCGCCGCGATGGTCTCGCCGGTGAGGTTGACGCCGCTGACCAGCTCGCACATTTCCCAGATTTGATCGCCGCCTATCCGGGTTTGCGATTCTATGATCCTGGGCCCGGACGGCGTCAGGCGGATCTCGGTGTGCGCGGGCCCGGTTTTCTGGCCGATGACGTCCAGAAAACGGCTGACCAAGGCCTTGACCGCCGCCTGCTGCGCCTCGTCCAGCCGCGCCGGCACCTGGTGGCCCAGCTCGATGAAGCGCGGCAGCGCCGTGACCTCTTTCTCGGTGATCATCGCGATCTCATGCCGGCCGTTGATGGACAGCGATTCCACGCTGTACTCCGGGCCGTGCAGAAACTCCTCCGCCAGAAGCGGCCCGTCCATCACCGCGCGGGAGCCGTTCCAGCGCGCCTCCAGATGCGCGTCCTCATCCACGAAGAACACGCCCTCGCTCAGGCCGCCGGCATACGGCTTCAGCACCATGGCCTCGCCGTTGAGCGAGCGGAAAAAGCTTCTCGCGTCGTCCAGGCTTTGACAGACCTGGTATCGCACCGGGCTCAGGCCGTGGCGGCCCAGCAGCTCCCGCATCTTGATCTTGTCGCGCGTGTTCAGCACCGCTTCCAGATTGTCGCCGGCGACGCCGAGCTCGATCGCGCATTGCGACGCCGGATGCAGGCCGTATTCGGTGAAGGACACCACCGCGTCGAACGGGTCCTTGGCGTGCCAGGCGCGCGCCAGCAGCAAGACCTCCTCCATGTCTTCGTAATCCATCACCGCGTAGCGCACCGCCGCGCCGTACTGGCGCTCATTGACGCGCTCAGGGATCTGCATCATCGAATAGCGGGCGCCCAATTGCTCCAGCCTGTCCAGCGTGTGGTTCAATCCCCCGACAACCAATACATGCGCTTGCTTCATTTATTTTCTCCTGATGAGGTGTCCCGCACCGCGGGGCGAAAGCCGGATCATGGGCGCAGTTTCGACAAATCGATGCCCATGCGCTTGGCCCAGACCCGGTTGCGCATCATCACCACATTGAACAGTTCGGGATGGGTGAGCTTGACCTCTTCCGGATTGAGGGCGAGCGCCAGCAGCTCCGCCATCCGTTGCCGGATATGGGTTTGCAGATTGGCCTGGTCCAGGCACTTCCGGCCCAGGCCGATGGAGTTGCTCAGCAATTTGATGCGGTGGAACCACAGCGCCGGCAGATAGAGCACGTCGCCGGGCTTCAGCGTGCATTGCATCAGCTGGGCGGCGGGATCGTCGGCCAGCGCTTGCAGATCGGCGCCCCCCGTCTCCGTTTCCGGCAACATCGCCTGCGGCCCCAAGACGGTCCAGTGTTTTTCCCCCACCAGCTGCACATGCATGACGTCGATGGTGTAGGAGTCCTGATGCAGCCGGGTGACGCCGCCGCGCTGGCCCAGCCAGAGCTGGTGATTGGTGGAAATCACCTCGCCGTACAGATCGCGGCGGAAATCGTATTGGGCGATGTCCAGTTCCGGCATGTCCGCGGCCAGCTCGGGGCAGGAGGCCTGGTAATACCATTCCTGCAGATAGATGGGCGTCGCCTCCGGCCCCTCGTTGCGCATCAGCATGTCGACGAACTCGGCGAAGCTGGCCTGGGCGGAACGCTGGCTGCTATAGCTGTTGACCACCACCGGCGTCGCGCCGCAGCGCTTGGCCAGATGCTCGAAACTCCAATGGCGCACCGCCGGCCAGTCGGCGGCGTAGCCTTCCAGAATCACCGGCCGCTGCTGGTGGCGGTATTCGCGGTCGAACGCCTCCTTGCTCAAGCCCCGGCGGCGCTCGATGCCCGGCGCCCGGCGCAGGGCCTCGGCGACGGGGCCGCTGGAGAACGCGTTTTCAACGATCTCCAGGCTGGCGACATCGCGCCGCTTCAGGATATTCGCTTCGATCAGAACGGGAGCGTGTTGCATGGATTCCTCCAATAGACTTAGAGCCGCTAACAAAACCTCGCAGAGAACCTGAGCCAAGGCGCGCCGACGCGGACAGTACAAGTCGTACGACAAGGAGGCGCAACGCGGGATCAGGGGTTTTGTTAGTGGGTCTTATTGGCGGGCGCGCGCCCGCAGAATGGTGTCCCTTATCGTCGTCAGCACTTGCGGCCGCAAAGCGTCCTGATGCGGCAGCCAGCGATGGATGAAATGCTCGCAGTCGTCCAGCCAGACCACCTTCTTGCTGCGGGCGTTCATGGCCGCGGCCAGATAACCGTCCAGCGTCTCGGCCGGCACCACCGCGTCCTTGCCGGCGCCGATGATCAGCAAGTCGCCGCTGAATTCGCGCAGGCCGGCATAGGCCGGGGAGTCCGGATAGGGGCCGGGACGGGCCAGGCCGCCGTCGAAACGGGATTCGGCGGCGTCGGCCGGATAGCTTGCAGGGCAGAACAGCACCAGGCAGGCGGGCTTCAACACCGGCGCGACCCAGGCGGCGAGATGGCCGCCCATGCTGGTGCCGATCAGGGTCAGCGGCTCGCGCTTGTCCAGGTGTTCCGCGGCGGCCAGCGTTTCCTCGTAACGACGCCGCAGGCAGGCCTCTTCCAGCGCCCCGCTGCTGTCGCCGTTGCCGGAGAATTCGAAGCACACCGAGCCCAGGCCGTGCCCGGCCAGGTGGTCCAGCACATAGCGTATGGTGTGCCGGTTCGCGGTCTGGCCCAGCCCGTGCAGGGTGAGGACGCTGCTTGCCGCGCCGGCGTCCGGCTGCACGCGGGTGGCGGCCAGCCAGTGCTCGCCGGCGCTAAAGACGAAGTCTTCGGTTTTCATCTGCGGGCTCGCGGACATGTCGGGGGCGTCCATCTTGATGCCGGCCCGGCCGCTCAACGGCTTGCCGCGGCGGCCAGCGCCGGGAAGCGTTCGGCGCGGACCCGCTCCCATTCCTGGCGCAGCACGCTGTAATAGATCACATCGCGGCGACGGCCGCCGGGCATGAAGTTGAAGCTGCGCAGCACGCCTTCCTCCGTTGCGCCGATGCCGGCCAGGCCCGCGCGCGCGCCGGCGTTCAGCACATCGGTCTTGAACTCCACGCGCTCGCATTCCAGCGCTTCGAACGCGTGCTTGAGCAGTTCGAACTTGACCGCGCGGTTGATGCCGGTGCGCCGCGCGTCCCGGCACAGCCAGGACCAGCCTATCTCCAGGCGGCGCTCGCCCTCGGCGAGATTGCCGTAAGCGGTGCTGCCGACGATGCGCTCCGTTTGGCGGTCGATGATGGCGAACACGATACGGCTGCCGTTGAGCGTGTCCTGTATCGCCTGCTCGACGAAGCGGCCCAGATCGTCCGGCGTCTGGATGCGGGCGACGAAGTACTCCCAGATGGCGGGCTCGAACACGATGCGCTCGAACGCCGCGTAATCGCCGATCTGAATCCGGCGCAAGCGCACGCGTTCGTTTTCCAGGGTGAGGTCCTTCAAATTACGCCAAGTCATGTATCGCTCCTTGCATAGGTTTAAGCGGGCCGCGTATCAGAAAGAAGGCTGCGGCGCCCGGCCATCCCGCACATACGCCGCGTCCGCCGAAAACGCTTCCGGCGTCCGCGCGTGGCGCGCATAGATGTCGTCCAGCTGCGCCATATAGCGCTGATGAATCATTTTGCGCTTGGGCTTGAATTGAGAAGTCAGCAGGCCGTTTTCGATGGAAAACGGCTCGTCGACGATGAGCGCCGCCAGGATGCGCGCCTCCTGGAAAACATCCTCGTTCAGCGCCCGGATATGCCGGCGCAAAGCCTCGGCGTCCGCCCCGGCCAAGGCCGGGGACAGGATGGCCGTGATGAAGGGCTTGCCGGTGCCGTACAACACGCATTCGTGCACGTCCGGATGCCGGCGCAAGCCCTCTTCCAGCGGCCTCGCCAGCACGTTGCGGCCGCTGGCCATGGTCAAGACGTCGTCCACGCGGCCGTGGATGTACAGGAAACCGTCCTCGTCCACATGGCCCAGATCCCAGGTCTTGACCTCGGCGCTGGGCAGGAAGCTTTTTTCGCTGACGCCGGGATCGCACCAGGTATAGCGGCAGTTGACCGGATGGCGGCTGGCCACGATCAAGACGCCGTCCTGGTCGAAACGGATGGACTTGTTCGGCAGCACCTTGCCCACGCTGCCCAGGCGGAAGGCGCCGGGATGGTTCTTGGCGACGATGCAGGCCTCGTTGCTGCCGTATCCCTCGTACAAGGGCACGCCGGCATGGTTGAAGAACTCCAACACCGTCCGGCTGGCCGGAGCGGAGCCGGTCCACAGATAACGGACGCGCCCGCCGAGGGCGGCCTGTATCTGCGCGCCGCGGGCGGCGGGATCGGCGTCCCCGTGCCGCTGCGACAGGCTGGCGCGCAAGGCTTCGTAAAAGCCCGGCACGCCCATGACGACGGTGGGCTGGCAGGCCTTGGCCATGTCCAGCGCCTGATCCAGATCGGAAAGCGTGAGGTCGTGTCCAAACGCCAGCGCCGAATAAATCCAATAGCGTTGCTGCAGCAAAGCCAGCCGCAGGAACACCAGCAGATTGTCGCCGTCCCCATGCCCGAACATCGCCTGCACTTCATTGATGGAACTGTTGACGCTGGCGACGGTGGCTTCCAGGCCCTTGGGCGCGCCGGTGCTGCCCGAGGTGAACTTGATCGCCAGCACGTCGGCCGGGTCGTAGCCGGCGTGCAGGGGCCGCTCCGCCGCGTCCGCCTCGGCGCGCTCGGCCCAGGCCTGGACTTCGGCGATGTCGAACACCGCGCCCGAGCAGTCCACGCCCTCGGCGAACAAGGCTTTCAAGCCGTAAAGGTCCACGATGCGCGCCGGCTCGAAACGCCCGGCCTCGAAGCCGGCGGTCACCGCCCCCAGTTTCAGGACGGCCAGATCCAGCAGCACGAATTCGATCCGATTGCGCGATAAAATGCCCACCCGGTCGCGCGGACGCAGGCCCAGCGCATGCAAGCGCCGGGCCACGCGCGCCGCCTTGCGGTCCAGCTCGGCCAGCGTCCAGGCGCGCACGACGCCGTCTTGCCGGAAGCGGATCACATGTCGCTCGTCATCGCATCCGCGCAGCGCGACGGCGTTGACCAGATCGACGTCCGGGCCGCGCGGCGCTTGAGACCCCAGTCCGCTCATGACCGTCCTTCCTCCGCCGCGCCCGCCCGGCGCAGCGGCGTGAAGAAATGCTGCTCCGCCAAGTCCAGAGCGGCGCCCGGCGGCGACAGCTCCACGCTTTCCGGCCAGACGTCGACGCCTTCCATGCCCAGGGCGCGGCCCAGGCGCTGGGCGAAGCGCGGCATCAGCGGGCCGGCGGCCTGAGCCAGCAGGCGGGCCGTGGCCAGCTCCAGCGCGACCGCGGTCCGGTATTCGTCGCGCAGCGCCGGATTCCGACGGATGCGCTCGTTCGATTTGGCGAAGCGCAGCGCGCCGGCCACCAGCCCGTCTAGCTCTTCCGTCACGCGGTTGAGCGTAAAGCCGTCGGCGCCGTAATGGGTGCTCAGACTGGTCAGCCGATTGCTCAGCGCGTCGAAATAGGCGGTGTGAGCGGCGGTCCAGTTGCCGGCGTCGGGCGCGCGCTGCTGGAAATCCTGCCTCAGGCGCTCGCCCAGGCCGCTCAGCCAGGCCTGCCACTGGCCCAAGAGCGTCCGCTCCACGCACGCATGGAAATCCTCCAGCGTGAAATTGGTCCGCTCCTGCTCGCCGCGCGTGCGCGCCAGGTAATAGCGCACCGCGTCCACGCTGTCAGGGCTCAAGATGTCCTTGCCCCATACCGCGTGCCGGCGGCTGGTGGAGAACTTCAGGCCGTCGAGCAGGTAGAACTCGTTCTCGTTGTAGTCGATGTCGCACTGCCAATCCGGGAAGGCCATCCGGTACAAGGCCGGGTACAGGATGGAGTGGTAATAGCTGTTGTCGTAGCCGAAGAAGTGGACGATCTTCCAGTCCGGCTGCGGCCGGTCGGCTTGCCAGGGCTTGCCCAGCCGGCCGCCCAGTTCGGCGATGCCGTACAGGAAGCCGTAAGCCATTTCCGGCCACACCCAGATCACCTGCTCGCCCTCGACCTCCTCCGCCGGCGGCACGCCCCATTGCGCCGGATGGGTGATGGGCACCCAATAGTCCTTGCGCGCCAGCACCCGCTCCGCCAATTGCTGCAGGCGCGGCGACACCTTGCCCAGGCGCTGATGCTGCTCCACCGCGTCCTTGAAGGCGGACAGATTGATCATGTAGCGGCGGATGGCGCCGGTGACCGGCGTCGCGTCCGACAGCCGCGAACGCGGCGCGTCCAAGTCCACGCAGTTGTTGGGCTCGCCGCACTCCTCGCAGATATTGCCGCCGCAGGGCGAGCCGCAGCTTGGACACTTGGCGGAAACGTCCACCTCGTACAGATAATCGCCGGTTTCGGCGTCGAACAGCGCCGCGTCGGAACGCAGCTGCGCGCCGCCCCGCACCAGGCGCGAGAAGAAATCGCGCAGGCCGGCCGCGTAAGCCGGGTCCCGGGTGGTGACGGTGTATTGATCGAGATGGATGTCCATCAGATCCAGCGTGGACTGGATCGCCGCCGAGTAATGGCTGGCCACCTGCTGGGGACTGCTGTTTTCCTGGCGGGCGCGGCCCACCACATAGCTCTGGTAATCGTCGCTGCCGGTCAGGTGGTAGGCCTCGTGTCCGCTGGCGCGCAAGAAGCGCACATAGACGTCGGCGCCCAGATAGGGACCGGACAGATGGCCAAGGTGCAGGTCGCCGTTGGGCGTGGGCGGCGTGGAAAACACGAATACCGGCCGCCCTTTCAGGCGCGCGGCGCCGTTGTCCTGCGCGGCGGCCTCGCGTTTGGCCGCGTCCCGCCAGTAGAAGTCGCAGAAGCGCAGCGGCTGCCCGCCGGTATTGCGCAACACGTGTTTTTCAAACGGTTTGAACAGCACCAGGCTGCCGGCGCGCACCGGCTGGGAGCGGCCGTCGGCGTCGATGACGCCCTCGCCGCTCAGAATCAGAAAGGCTTCCAGCTCGTCGTGCTTGTGCGGCTGGCTTTCCCCGCCGGGCTCGACGACGCCGTAGGCCAGCCGCACCTGCTCCTGCTCGCCCAGGCCGGCGATGGACGCCATCTCGATGCCGAAAGCCGGCGACCGCTGCGCTTCGTTCAATTCTATGATGTGCATGATCGGCTATCCCTTGGTGAGAGTGTGATTGAGCAGGGCGACGGCTTCCGCGGCGACGCCGGGCGCCAGCCGGTAACCGGAACCGTTGCACGCTCCGACGAACAGAACGCGTCGATGACGACCGAGGTATTGCGCCAGCGGCTCGCGGCTTGGGCTGTAGGCGTCGCAGAACACCCGGCCCGAGCTCAGCAGCGGCGCCAGCGCCGGCGCGACGCCCCGCAGCGCCTCGCGCGCCTCGGCGATCTCGCGGGCCTCCACCCCGGCCTGCCGACACTGCTCCGGCGACACGTCCCATTGCTGGCAGGTGTAACTGAACAGCCAGTGCCCGCGGTGCGGCAGCGGCGCCAGAAAAGCGTCCTCGGCGGGGAAGAACAGCGCGGCGCCCTCCTCCGCCGGCCGCTGAAGATGCAGGGCCACCACCTTCTTGACGCGCACCCCCAGCCCGGCGGTCAGCCCGCTCCAGCAGCCTTCGTTGACCCATGGCCCGGGGGCCAGCACCACGGCGTCGGCGGCCAGCTCCCGGCCGCTGGACAAGCTCAGGCGGACGCCGTCGGCACTCTCGTCCAGCGCCTCGGCCCCGACGCCCTCCAACACCTCGGCGCGGCCGCGCAGACGCTGCGCGTGCCATAAGGCCAGCCCCTGCACATCCGTCACATGGCAATCCGGCATCCGCCACAGCTCGCGGCCGGCCGGCAGATCCGGCGCGACGCGCGCCTGTTCCTCCGCCGACAAGGGCAGCAAGCCGGCGCAGCGGGCGCGGACCTCATCGGCGTCGGCCGCGCCGGCCGCGACGAAAAAGTCGAAACCGTGCATGGGCAGCTGCGGATGGCGGGCGCGCAAGGTCTGGTAGTAATCCGCGCTGGCCGCGCTCAGTTGGCGCACGCGCTCGGAGCGTCCCACCGGGAAATGGACGCCGGCGGAATACATCGACGCTCCCGCGCCGACCAGGCCGCGGTCCACCAAGGTGAGCCGGACCCGCGGCTCGCGCTCCAGCAGGCGCGCGGCTATCGTGCAGCCGAGGATGCCGCCGCCGACGACGACGATGCGGGGCGCCGTCATGCCCATTCCCTCTTGTTCTTGCGCTCGTCCGCGCGCGCCGAGGCCAGCGGCGCCCAGGACACGAAGGCGGCGTCGACATCGCCGGCGCGCGGCGCGTCCAGCATGCGGTTGATGACGATCTGACTGCGCCAGGCGGTCAGGCTGAGATTGGGATCGGCCAGGCCGCGCTGCTGGCGGATGGCGTTCAGGATGAACAGGCTGCGATTGCGCGGCAGCTTGCCCAGCGCCGCGTAATCGCGGTCGACGGCGATTTCCTCGCCCTCGCGCTCCAGGCGCTCCTGCAGCGGCTGCAAGAAGGGCGTGGGCGCCGGCTTGAAGCCGCTGGCCCAGATCACCACGTCCGCTTCCAGCGTTTCCGGCGCGTTGGCGCCCAGATGGCGGGCGGCGATGGACCAGCGCTCGCCGTTCCGGCCGATGGCGCGCACCTCGCGGAAGGGCAGCAGGCGGATGTCGATAGGCGAGCGTTCGATGAAGCGCAGCGAATAGATCTGTTGGTAGAGGCTGCGCAAGGTACATTCGGAAATGCCGTCGCTGCTGAGCAGATTGCGCTTGATGAAGGCGCTGCGGAAGATTTCGTCCTGCTCGTAAAAATAATTGGAATGGGTGGGCGTATACAGATCGTTGGTAAACGGGGAATCGTCGAGCGGGAAGTAATTCTCCCGCCGCGACACCCAGCTCAGCGCCGCCGGCGCCTGGCCGCCGCCGCGGCGCAGCAAATCCAGCACCACCTCGGCGCCGGACTGGCCGCCGCCTATCACCAGCACGCGCTTGCCCGCCGCGACGCCGGCCTTGGCGGCGAACTCATTGACGTGGAAATGCGTGCTGTCGTCGAGACAGGAGCGCGCGAAGTCCGGCACCTCCGGCACAATGCCGACGCCGACGACCACGTTGTCGCCCAGCACCCTCCGCTTCGTGGTCTGCACCACGAAGGCGCCGCCGTCGAAATCGACCTCCAGCACCCGCTCGCCAAAGCAGATATTGCCGTTGCTCTCCGCCGCCCATTTCAGATAATCGCGAAATTCCAGCCGCGACACCTGATCGAAGCGCGCATTGAGAAACTGCAGCAATCTGCCGTGCTGGTGCAGATAGGACACAAAGGAAAAGCGGTTGGTCGGGTCCGCCAGCGTGACCAGATCCTTGAACAGGGAGACTTGCAGCCCCGCGCCGGGAATCATCATGCCGTCGTGCCAGGTGAACGCCGCTTTCTGTTCGAAGAAGATGCTCTTGATGTCGTGCTGGCCATGCAAGAGCGAAGCCACGCTCAGATTGGACGGCCCGCTGCCGATGCCGATGCAGTGATATTTCATGGTGTATTGGCACTTGAAGTGTATGCAAGACAAAAGGAGCCGCGATGAACTGCGTATCGCAGCGGCGGAAAATCCAACCGGCACTCTCATTCGCAATCAACAACAACCGCAAAACCGCCAAAACATCGCCGGGGGCGAAACGCCGCCCGCTCCGGCATGAACCTCCGCCATTTCGTCCAGACCAGTACCAAAGGCCAGGCCGTATCCCGTTGTAGAAACGCCTCAGGCCTCGTTTCGTCTCCGCCCTCGCCAAACGCCCAACCGCTGCGCCGCAGCGGACGGCCGTGCCGCAAACCCGCGTCCTCCGTGGCTAGGAGGCCTAAATCCCCAAGCCGTATCGATCAATATATTCCAATGTCATTCAAGCTATCACATGACTTTTGTCATGTCAAACAACATTAAAAACCAAAAATAGATGATATTCGTCAAATAGATACCATTAATCAGGACAGTTTTCGGTGAAAGAAAGGCTGTCATCATCCCGACGACAAGAGCGGCGCATCCGGGCGGACGCCGCCGCTTCAAACGCAAAACAGGCCGGGAATCCCGGCCTGTTTAGCTAGAGCGCCTGACTCGAAATCAGGCGTGGGTATCGCTGGCTCAAACCAGCTGGAAGGGGTACACCGAGCCCAGGCCCAGGATGCCGCTCAACTCGTCCAGCGCGGTGCGGCTTTCGATCAGCAGCTGCGGATCGGCCAGGTCTTCGCTGCTCAGGCGGTCGCGATAATGGCGATCCACCCAGCCGTTGAGCGTGGCGAACAGCGCGTCGCTCATCAGCACCTTGGGATTGAGCGCGGCGATTTCTGCCGCCGACAGCGCCACGCGCAGCCGCAGGCAGGCGGGGCCGCCGCCGTTCTGCATGCTTTGCTTGAGATCGAACACCTTGACCTCGTCGATAGGACCGCCGCTGGCGACCAGCTTGCCCAGGTAGGCCCAGACGCGCGGCTGATTGCGGCACTCTTCTGGCACCACGATGATCATCTTGCCGTCCGGCTTGGACAGCAGCTGGCTGTTGAACAGATAGCTCTTCACCGCCTCCTCGACGCTGACCTCCGCCGCCGGCACCTCCACCGACACGAAGCGGCCGCCGACCGCCGCCAGCTTGGCGCTCAGCTCGGCCAGCACCTTGTGCTGGTCGACAAAGGATTTCTCGTGGTGGAACAGCACCTGGCGATTGCCCACCGAGATCACGTCGTTGTGGAACACGCCGGCGTCTATGGTGTCCGGGTCCTGCTGCGCGTAGACCACGCGCTCCGCGCTCAGGCCGTGCAGGCGCGCCACCGCCTGGCAGGCTTCCAGGGTCTGGCGCGCCGGGAACTTGGCCGGCTTGGGATAGCGGGCGTCGAAAGCCGCCGCGCCGAACACGAAGAACTCCACCCCCGCGCCGTCGTACTCGGCGCAGAAACGGGTGTGGTTGGCCGCGCCCTCGTCGCCGAAGTGCATCTGCGCCGGCAGCGCCGGATGCACGGCGAAGCGGGACTCGTCGGCGAACATCGCCCGCAGCAGCCGGCCCGTGGTCGGATGCTCAATCGAACGGTGGAATTTATTGTTCAGATTGGCCGGGGTGAAATGCACGCGGCCGTCGGCGGTGTCGCCGGACGGGCTGACGGTGGCGGCGTTGGCGGTCCACATGCAGGAGGCCGAGCAGGCCGCGGCCAGGATGGCCGGCGCTTCCCTGGCGGCGCGCGCCACCACCTCGGCGTCGCTGCCGCCAAAGCCCAGCAGACGCAGGCTGGCCACGTCCGGACGCTCGTGCGGGGCCAGCACGCCCTGCTTGAAGCCCAGGTCGTGCAAGGCCTTCATCTTGGCCAGGCCCTGCTTGGCGGCCAGCTTGGGATTGGACGCGGCGCTGACGTTGCTGGTGGACGCCACATTGCCGAAGGACAGGCCGCTGTAATTGTGGGTCGGGCCCACCAGGCCGTCGAAATTCACTTCATAGGCGTTCATTTGGAGAATGCTCCCTTGCCTCAATCCATCTGAATGGCGGGACGGCCATCTGGCCCCTTCTCGCCACCTAACTCTTTTGCGTTGACTACACGCCCCCTCTCCCCCGAGGGGAGAAAACCGCACCGCCCGCGCTGACTGCACGAATGAACGGGCGTCGCACTCAGCCTTCAGTCCCTCTCCCCTTGCGGGAGAGGGGTTGGGGAGAGGGGGCGCTCTTAAAACACCATGCCGGGAGACAGCTGCGCCGGCACGGCCAGGCTGTCGCATTCCAGCGAGGCCACCGGATAAGCGCAGTAGTCGGCGGCGTAATAGGCGCTGGCGCGATGGTTGCCGGAGGCGCCGACGCCGCCGAAGGGCGCGGCGCTGGACGCGCCGGTCAAGGGCTTGTTCCAGTTCACCACGCCGGCGCGGCTTTCCAGCAGATAGCGTTCGTACAGCGCGCGCTCGTCGGACAGCACACCGCCGGCCAGGCCGAAGCGGGTGTCGTTGGCGATGGCGATGGCTTGATCGAAATCGGCGTAGCGTATCACTTGCAGCAGCGGGCCGAAGTATTCCTCGTCCGGACGCGCGGCGGCGGTGGTGTCGATGATGCCCGGGCTCAGCAGCGCCGCGTCCGGCGTCAAGCGGCGCATTTCCAGCAGCGCCTTGCCGCCGGCCGCCAGCATCGCGGCCTGGGCTTGCAGCAACGCCTCGGCGGCGGCGCTGGAGATCACCGCGCCCATGAAGGGCGCCGGTTCGGCGTCGTATTTGCCGACGCGCAGCTTGGCCGCCACCTCCACCAGCCGCGCCAGCAGCGCGTCGCCCCAGGCGCCTTGCGGCAGCAGCAGCCGGCGCGCGCAAGTGCAGCGCTGGCCGGCGGAGACGAAGGCGGACTGGACGATGTGGTGGACGGCGGCGTCGATATCCTGAACCCCTTCCACGATCAGCGGATTGTTGCCGCCCATTTCCAGCGCCAGGATCTTGTCCGGATGGCCGGCGAAGTTCTTGTGCAGCAGCGCGCCGGTGGCGGAACTTCCGGTGAAGAACAGGCCGTCGATGCCTGCGTGGCCGGCCAGGGCCGCGCCGGTGTCGCGCGCGCCTTGCAGCAGCGCGATCACGCCGGCCGGCAGGCCGGCTTCGGCCCACAAGCGCACGGTTTCCTGCGCCGTCCACGGCGTCAGTTCGGACGGTTTGAAGATCACCGCGTTGCCGGCCAAAAGCGCCGGCACGATGTGGCCGTTGGGCAGGTGGCCGGGGAAGTTGTAGGGGCCGAACACCGCCACCACGCCGTGCGGCTTGTGGCGCAGCACCGCCTGGGCGTCGCCCATGGCGGCGGCGCGTTCGCCGGTGCGCTCGTGGTAGGACTTCAGCGAGATGTCCACCTTGTTGACCATGGTGGTCACTTCGGTCTGCGCCTCCCACAGCGGCTTGCCGGTTTCCTGGGCGATCACGCGGGCCAGCGCGTCCTTATTGGCGCTCAGGAGTTCGCCGAAGCGCTTGGCCACCGCAACCCGCGCGTCCAGCGGCGTGCGCGCCCAGTGCTTGAACGCGGCGCGGCCGGCGGCCACGGCGGCGTCCACCTGGGCGGCGTCGGCCGCGCGGCCCTGCCATAGCGGGCTATTGTCGGCCGGATTGGTTTTGCTCAGCGCCGCGCCGGCGCCTTCCTGCCACTGACCGTTGATGAATAAGCTGCTCACTATGCATTCTCCTTGGGGTAGAGCGCGACGCAGCGCAGATGGCCGCCCTCTTCCACGTTCAGCGTCTGCGCCTGTTCCGGCGTCAGCAGGATTTCATGGGTGGGCGCCAGCGTCTCGGCCAGGACGGCGCGGAAGCCGGCCAGCGAGTCGTTGGACACCAGGTAAAAGTTCTTGTCGCCTTCCGGCAGCGGGTCCGCCAGCCGCGCCGCGACCGTCGCGCTTTCCTTCACCGCGCGGATTTCGCTGGTATAGGTCTGCACCGTCGGGCCGGCGTCGAAGATGTCGACATAGCCCTCGTAGCGGAAGCCTTCGGATTCCAGCATCGCCACCGCCGGGCGGGTGTTTTCATGGGTCTGGCCGATCACCGCCTGCGCCTCCGGCGGCAGGAAGTCGATGTAGACCGGGTGCTTGGGCATCAGCTCGGCGACGAAGGCCTTCTGGCCGACGCCGGTCAGGTAATCGGCGTGGGCGAAGTCTATGGAGAAGAAGTGGCGGCCCAGGCCCTCCCAGAACGGCGAACGGCCGGCCTCGTCGGACACGCCGCGCATCTCGGCCACCACCAGCTTGCCGAACAGCTGCGGGAACTGCGCCAGGAACAGGAAGCGGCTCTTGGACAACAGGCCGCCGTTGCGGTTGGCGCGATAGTCCGGGTGCAGGAACAGCGTGCACAGCTCGGAATAGCCGGTGTGGTCGTTGGACAGGAACAAGGTGTCGTGGCGCGAATAGACGCCCAACTCCTCCGAGGCGTGGACGATGGTGCCGACGCGGTAGTTGTACCACGGCTCCTTCAGGCCCACCGCGGCTTCCAGCGCGCAGATGCCGGCGATGGCGCCGGTGGCGCCGTCTTCCATCACGAAGACATAGCCTTGGTCGGCCTTGTCCAGCTCGCCGGCGAAAGACAGCACCGAGCGGGCGATGCGGCGCGACAGCCGCTCTTCGTTGACCGGCAGCGAGGTCAGGCCGACGCCGGCGCTGCGCGCCAGATTCATCAGGCCGTCCAGGTCCTTGTGGGCTACGGGGCGGATGAACATCATGCTGCGGACTCCTTCTGCTGCAAACCGGCCACTTGAACCTGGCCGCCGCTGGCGAGACCCAGCGCGCGGGCGGCGTCGGGATTGATGAAGGCCACGCCGTCCACCACCGCCACGCGGCACACCGCGGCGGCGAACTCGCTGGACTCCAGATTGCTCAACAACTGCGGCTGCGCCTGCTCCGGCAGGCTGGCCAGCACTTCCACCGGGTAGCAGCGGCTGTTTTCCAGCGTTTTCAGCCGGTCCACCTCGGCGGTCAGCACCGCGCCGCCGTCGAAGATGTCGATATAGTTGTCGGCTTCGAAACCCTCATTGCACAGCAGCTGGCAGGAGCGTTCGAAGCTGGCGTGGATCTGGCCGATGGCGTGCTGCGCCTCGTCCGGCAGCAAGGGCACGTAGATCGGATAGCTGGGCATCAGCTCGGCGATGAAGGTCTTGCTGTGGCTGACGAAGGCCTGTTCCACCTGCAGGAAATCCATATTGAAGAAGCGGCGGCCGATGGCGTTCCAGAACGGCGACTGGCCGGCGTCGTCGTGAATGCCCTGCATCTCCGCGATCACGCGGCGGCCGAAGCGCTCGCGCTTGCTGGCGATGAAGAGCAGCCGGGCGCGCGACAGCAGCTCGGCGGCCAAGGGCTCCAGGTGGCTGTCCACGTAGAAGCCGCACAGCTGTACCATGCCGGTCAGGTCGTGGCACATATTCAGCACGTGCACGCGGTTGTTGACCTTCAGCGCGCGCGAGGCGTGCACGAAGATTTCGCTGCGGTAGCTGTAGAAGGGCTCGTCGAAGCCGGCGGAAGCGTTGATGGACGCGGTGCCCAGCACCTGGCCGCCCTCCTCCAGCACGAACATATAGTATTCGCAGCCGGAGTCGCCGGTGGCCTCGTGCTCGAAGGCGGACACGGACTGCTGGATGCGCTCGAACAGCTTTTCCCGGTTATTGGGCAAGCTGGTGACGCCGATGCCGCTGGCCACCGCCATGCGTTCGATGGCGGGCAGATCGGAGGTGCGGACGGGACGCACGGTAAGCATGGGACATCTCCCCTATCGCTGAAATCCGGCCGGGCCGCGGCGGGACCGCGGCGCAGCATCACCCGCGCGCCTGCCAGGGGCGGGAGCGTGGGCGGATAACAGTATTGTGTCTTGGAGCAAGGGCGGCCGGCGGCCGCCCGGAATCAGTGCCGCGGGCGCTTATCGACCGGCGACCAGTTCGGCAATGGCCGCGTCGAAACGCGCCAGGCCTTCGTCGATGTCCTGATCCTCGATCACCAGCGACGGCGCCAGGCGCACCACGCTCAGACCGGCCACCAGCAACATCAGGCCCTGCTTTTCAGCGGCTTTCAGGAACTCCTTGGCGCGGCCGGCGTAAGCGTCGGTCAGCACGCAGCCCAGCAGCAGGCCCATGCCGCGCACGGTCTTGAACACCTGGTATTTGGCGTTGATCGCGTTCAGGCCGTCGACGAAGCGCTGGTGCTTGGCGCGCACGCCGTCCAGCACCGCCGGCTCCTTGACCAGCTCCAGCACCTTGTGCGCCACCGCGCAGGCCAGCGGGTTGCCGCCGTAGGTGGAGCCATGGGTGCCGATGCCGAAGCTCTTGGCCACTTTCTCGGTGGTCAGCATCGCGCCGATCGGGAAGCCGCCGCCTATGCCCTTGGCGGAGCTGAGAATGTCCGGGGTCACGCCGTATTCCTGATAGGCGAACAGCGAACCGGTGCGGCCGACGCCGCTTTGCACTTCATCGAACACCAAGAGCGCGTTGTGCTGGTCGCACAGCTGGCGCGCGGCTTCCAGGAAGGCCTTGTCGGCCGGCATCACGCCGCCCTCGCCCTGGATGGGTTCGATCACCACCGCACAGGTCTGGTCGGAGATGGCCGCTTTCAGCGATTCGATGTCGTTGTATTCGAAGTGGGCGATGCCGCCCGGCACCGGGCCGAAGCCTTCGGTGTACTTGGGCTGGCCGCCGACGCTGACGGTGAACAGGGTGCGGCCGTGGAAGGAGTTCTTGCAGGCCAGGATCTGGTTCTTTTCCGGGCCGAAGTGATCGGAACCGTATTTGCGCGCCAGCTTGAAGGCGGCTTCATTGGCTTCCGCGCCGGAGTTGCAGAAGAACACGCGCTCGGCGAAGGTGGACTCGGTCAGCAGCTTGCCCAGCTTCAAGGCCGGCTCGTTGGTGAACACATTGGACACATGCCACAGCTTGGAAGCCTGCTCGGTCAAGGCCGCCACCAGCTGCGGGTGGCAATGGCCCAGCGAGTTGACGGCGATGCCGCCGGCGAAATCGATGAATTCGCGGCCGCTCTGGTCCCATACGCGGGAACCCAGGCCCTTGACCGGGATGAAACCGGCCGGACCGTAATTGGGGACCATGACCTGGTCGAAATCGGCGCGCGTTACAGTATTGCTCATCTTGATGGTTCCCTTCCTGCTCTATCGTCGTTTCTTATCCGTATCATGAAATCCCAAGCGGCTGGCCGGACCGGTCGTGATGCCGGCTTTATCGATGATTTCATGAAGTTTCAATGATTCTAAGGTAAGCCCGTCGCAAATCCATATCCGGTTTGCGACACCGGCGTATACATTCTTTGATACAGCGCAATAAATTTTGTCCGACAACATCCATTACAGAGGGCAACTGTGCTCAATCCGGCTGTAAACGCCGCCCTCCGGCGCGCTGCGGGATCATCAAGATAGATCAACTCTATTGTCTTATCAACGCCGGGAAACCGCTCATCCATGAAAAACGCCCGGGCCGGCGGCCCGAGCGTCCTTACCTTGCCCGCATCGGCGCTCAGTCGCCGCCGCGCGCCTCCTGCCGGCTAAAGCGCGCGCCGTCGCCGCTGACGCCGCGCCAATAAGGCGCTTCCGCGCCCAGGCCCGGCCGGTACGGCGTCCAGTTGCGCCCGTCCGGCGAGAACTGCAGCGCCTGGCCGGGGAACTCCGTCAGCACCGCCGCCGCCCCGCTCGCCAGGCCCGGCGGCGCGATGCGCAGACCGATGCCGGCGCGCTCCAGTTTGGCCGCCTCGCGCCAACCCAGCACTGCGGCGAACTGCTGCCAATCCCGGTTCAAGGCCGCGCGGTCCACCAGATGGCTGACGCCCAGCTGATAACGCTCGCCCTGACGATAAGGCCGTTCCCAGCCCGCGCGGTGCCAGGCGCGCTCGGCCAATGCCAACAGCCGCGGATAGGCCATGTATTCAAACTGGGCGTCGCTGCGCATCACCTCGCTCCAGGCCTGCCCCTGGATGCCGGCGAAGCGCGCCGGCGCGGCCTCGCTGGGCACTTCGAAAGCCTTGCCCTGACGGTCCGTCATCACCTCGGCGTTCTGCGGCAGATTGTCCGGCGCGAAGCTGAACACCTTATAGCTGTCGGTGGCGCGCGAGGCCCAGTAATAGCCGCGTTCCTTGGGGTTCAACTCATAGGGGAAGTCGAAGTACAAATAATCCGGCATCGCCAGCACGGCCTCAAAACCCTTGTTGGCGAACTCGTGCGCTTCCTTGGCCGCGCCCCAGAACAAGGCGTCCCACTCGGTCACCATCACCTTGGCGGTGGCGAAGTCCTTGGGCGATTTCGCGCCCTTCAAACCGTCCTGCCAGGCGCCCATCGTGGCGATGCCGTGCCGCGCCAGGATGCGGCTGACGTCCTCGGCGAACTGCAAGGGCAGATCGGCGACGGTTTTCCCCGGCCGCTCCGCCAACAGCGCGCGGCAGGCCGGCGAGCGCGCCCAGGGCTTGTCCTGCTCCGCCAGCTTGATCTTGCCCTTGGCCGGGTCCTGGCCGGACAGGTCCTGGAAACCGCCGCCCAGCAAGATGTTCTTGGCCTCGTCGCCGCCAAAATGCCAGACCGCCAGCGGCGCGCCGGCCTCGCGGTGCATGGCGGCCACTTCCGACACCACTTTGTCGACGAAGCGCGGCACGCCGGGCACGCAGGGATTGACATAGGTGTGACGGTCGTAGAATTGCACCGACAAGGTGTTGGAACGGTCTTGCGGATCGATCAGCCGGTAGGCGGAGGCGGCTTCCGGCTGCTCCAACTGGCTGAGGTGGCGATAACGCCGCTCCATCGCCATCACCGCCGCGCGCGCGTGCGCCGGCATGTCGATTTCCGGAATCACCTCGATGAAGCGCGCCTTGGCGTAACGCAGCAATTCCACATACTGCTCGCGGCTCAAATAGCCGCCGCCGGAACGGTTGTCCGGACCGGACCCCAGTTGCGGCAGCAGGCAGCGGTCCTCGTTCAGATCGTGACAGCGGCGCGCGCCGACCTCGGTCAATTCCGGCAGGCCGTTGATCTGCAAGCGCCAGCCTTCATCGTCGGACAGATGCAGATGCAGCTTGTTGAGCTTGTAGGCGGCCATCTGTTCGATCAGGCGCTTGAGCGTGGCCGGCTGACGGAAATTGCGCGCCACGTCCACCATGAAGCCGCGATGCGCGTAGCGCGGCGCGTCCTCCACCGTCAGCGTCGGGATCTCGCCGCCGCCTTGCGGCATCAGGCCCAGCAGGGTCTGCGCGCCGTAGAACAGGCCGGCCGCGTCATGCGCGTCTATGCGCGCGCCGCCGCGTCCCACCCGCAAGCGGTAACCGCCGGCGACGGCGATATCGGCCGGCAAGCCCTTGACCACCGCGCCGCTGACCGGCAGGCCCTGTCCGGCCAGGCCCAGCTGGCGGCTGCGTTGCGCCAGCGCCGCGCGCGCGTCCGGAGCCAGCGCCGGCAGCCGCCAGCTCAGCCCCGCGGCCGCCGTCTTGCCGCCGTCCGGCTTGACGCGCAGCGCGGCGGGAATCACCCGCGCGGCCACATCGGCGGCGGCCAGTTGCGGGCCGCGGCGCGCGAATTCGCGATAACGCTCGGCGGCGTCCATCAGGGGCCGCGCTTCGCCCGCCGGCGACTTCCATTCATCGCCCGGCAGCGGCAGCAGATAGCTGGCGTCGTCGTCGTCATTGCGCGCCAGCACTGCCGGCGCCTGGCCGTCGGTTACCAGATAGGGCCGCGGCAACACGTCGCTGTTGTGCAACATCCAATACTCGGCCACCAAGGGCAGTTCCAGCTTGGCGCCGGCGGCGATACCGGCGAAGCCCGGCTTGGGCGTCAGCCGGTACAGATCGCCGGTCAGATGGCTCAGTTCGAAGTCAGGGCTGTCCAGCTTCAACAGCCGCCGGATGCTGTGCAGGTACAAGGTCCAGTCCTTGGCCGGCACCGCGGATCGGCCATGGTTTTGCAGGATCAGCCGCCCTTTCAGGCAACTGCCCCAGTCCGCGCCCAGTTCCACGCAGCGCGCGCCGGCGGCCGCGCCCTTATTGCTGTCCACCGCCACCGCCAGCGACAGGTCCCGCGCCATCGCCGCGACATCCGGCTGCGCCCAAGCCAGCGCGCTGGCCGACAACAGGCCCGCCGCCAATAGTTGTTTCGTCCTCATGCTCACCTCTGCGATTTGCGTGGCGCGCCGCGCGGCGAAACGCTATCGCCGCGACTCCCAATCGTCATCCGCATGCCACCGTGGGCACAGGCTAACTGGTATTAATGTGGTATTCAATGCTCAAGATCAAAATCGCGCATCGCCCTGGCCGGCTGCTAGCATGATGATGGCGGAATGCAAAGATGTGTGAAGCCGGGGAACGCCCGCGCCGCGCCGCCGGTCTAGCCGCGGTTGCCGCAAGCATCGCCGCAAGCCTCATACCCCATGAAACAGGAACGCCTCATGCGCAAGACCCTCACCCTCGGCCTGCTGTTGCTGGCCGCCCTGCCCGCCCTGGCCCAAGACGCCGCGGCCCCGCAGACCGTGTTCAGCCTGCCGCTGACCGCCTTCAAGGCCGCGGACCGCGACGCCTCGCAAAAGCTGTACCGGGCGCCGGACACGCAGCTGAGCGCTTACAAATCCATCGTAGTGGAACCGCTGTACTTCATGCGCCACCAGGCTGACGGCGATTGGCAATTGCTGCAGAGCGGCGAGGAAAACCGGATCGCCGCCTATTTTCAGCGGCGGATGACCGAGGAATTGCACAAGGTAGGCATTCCGGTCAGCCGCGAGGCGCTGCCGGACAGCGCCCGCCTGCGCGTGGCCGTCACCGGCATAGCTCAGGAACGGCCGGGCGTGGAGCCGCTGGACATCCTGCCGATCAAGGCGGTGTTCAATCTGGGCCGGCTGGCCGCCGGCAAGGAACCCTATCTGACCAAGGTGGCCAGCATGGGACAACTGGAAGACGCCAATAACGGCAAGCTGCTGGCCGGCAGCGTCAATCTGCGCAAAAGCGACAAGAGCCGCCAGCGCGGCGAGGCGGTCAAGCTGGAAAGCCTGGAAAGCCTGATCGACGACTGGTGCCGCGACAGCGCCCGGCTATTGGCGCGCGGGATGGCCATCAAGCCGGCCCAGCCCTGAGAGCCGGCTTACGATCTGCTGCGCGTCGTGGAGCCTTACACGGTGTGTACGGCTTCAGAATGCTCATACACCACTTGCACACTCCGCTTACGCCTTGTCTTGCCTTAGCTCGCGAGATCGTAAACAGCCCCTGAGAACCAAGCCAAAACACGCCGAGGCGCAAAGCGCTCGGCGTGCGCGGCAATGACTAAGCCCACCCGGCGGGCGCCGAGCCATAGCGTTGATGATAGCGCCCAAGCAACGCGAGCAAATCATCGAAACTCGCCTGCAAGGCGGTGGAGGAAATGGCGATCGGACTGCCATAGCATATGAAATTGAAATGGCTGAATAGCCTCGCCACCGGCCCCAGCCGGCTCAGGTACTTGCCCGGCGCTCTCACCTTGATGATCAAAAACTGCTGACCGCGCCCCGCCGAGACTTCCCAGCCCACGATATCCGTCCATGCGATCAAGCCGACGGCGATCTGGCTGGAATGGTCCGACAGCCCCTGCGCGTTGAACACCAGGGCCGGCTTGCGCTGCAGGCATTGACGCAGGCCTAGCAGGCAGCAAGCGCCGAAGAAGACCATCGCCGCGCCTCCGGCGCCATAACGCCGGACCAGGCTGATATCCGTGTCTGGCGCAGTCCACATCGCATAGCCGACGGCGACAAAAGCCAGGCCGGCGACGATCAGCAACAGCACCTTGCCGCCGCCGAACTCAATACGCGTCTCATCCATCGCGCTCATCTCGCAGTCGTAAAAAACCCCCTGCCATGGCAGGGGGTGATGCTAGCCGGCGGCCGCTCCGCATCGGAGCGGCGCTCAGGCTGGCTTACTGGGTTTTCAGACCGAAGGAATCGGCAGTCGCCTGCGCGGTCTTGGCTTCTTCTTCCAGCAGGGCCTTGATGGACAGGCGGATGCGGCCGCGGTCGTCCATTTCGATGGCCTTGACCTTCACGACCTGGCCTTCTTTCAGATAGTCGGCCACGTTCTTGATTCGCTCGTTGGCGATCTGGGAAATGTGGACCAGACCATCTTTGCCCGGCAGGATGGACACGATGGCGCCGACGTTGTTGTCGAGGATCTTGACCACGGTGCCTTCGTACACCTTGCCCACTTCCACTTCAACGGTGATCTCTTCGATGCGCTTCTTGGCGGCTTCCGCGCCTTCGTTGCTGACCGAAGCGATGGTGATGGTGCCGTCTTCCTCGATATTGATCTCGCAGCCGGTGTCCTTGGTGATGGAGCGGATGGTTTCGCCGCCCTTGCCGATCACTTCGCGGATCTTGTCCGGGTTGATCTTCATCACGTACAGACGCGGAGCGTGAGCGGACAACTCTTGCGGGCCGTCCACGGCTTCCTTCATCAGACCCAGGATGTGCATGCGGCCTTCTTTGGCCTGATCCAGCGCCACCTGCATGATTTCCTTGGTGATGCCCTGGATCTTGATGTCCATCTGCAGCGCGGTCACGCCTGCGGCGGTACCGGCCACTTTGAAGTCCATGTCGCCCAGGTGATCTTCATCGCCCAGGATGTCGGTCAGCACCGCGAAGCGGTTGCCTTCCAGGATCAGACCCATGGCGATGCCGGCCACGTGCGCCTTCAGCGGCACGCCGGCGGACAGCAGCGACAGGCAGCCGCCGCACACGGAAGCCATCGACGAGGAGCCGTTGGATTCGGTGATTTCCGACACCACGCGCATCGAGTAGCCGAATTCCGATTCCGGCGGCAGCACGGCAACCAGCGCGCGCTTGGCCAGGCGGCCGTGGCCGATTTCACGGCGCTTCGGCGGGCCCATACGGCCGGCTTCGCCGGTGGAGTACGGCGGGAAGTTGTAATGCAGCATGAAGCGCTCGGTGTATTCGCCGGCCAGCGCGTCGATGATCTGCTCGTCCTGCTTGGTGCCCAGCGTGGTCACCACCATGGCTTGGGTTTCGCCGCGGGTGAACAGCGCGGAACCGTGGGTGCGCGGCAGCACGTTGTTGCGGATGCTGATCGGGCGCACGGTGCGGGTGTCGCGACCGTCGATGCGCGCATCGCCGGCCAGGATCTGGCCGCGAACGATTTCAGCTTCCAGGCCCTTGAAGATGCCCTTGATCTCATTGGCCTTCAGGGTGTCGGTGTTTTCGTCGATCAGACCGGCTTTGACCGCGCTCCAGGCTTCGTTGATGGCCACGGTGCGGGCTTGCTTCTGACGCAGGCGGAAGGCGTTGGCCAGTTGCTCGCCGGCGATGGCGCGCACTTGGGCGATCAGCGCTTCATCGGCCACCGGAGCGGCCCAGTCGAACATCACCGGGTTCACTTCGTCGGCCAGTTCGTTGATGGCCTTGATCGCGGCTTGCATCTGCTCGTGACCGAACACCACGGCACCCAGCATCACGGCTTCCGGCAGTTCCTTGGCTTCGGATTCCACCATCAGCACCGCGCGCTCGGTGCCGGCGACCACCAGGTCCATTTCGGACGCGGCCAGCTCGGTGCGAGTCGGGTTCAGGATGTATTCGCCATTGGCGTAGCCCACGCGGGCGGCGCCGATCGGGCCGGCGAACGGCAGGCCGGAAATGGCCAGAGCGGCGGAAGCGCCGATCATCGCCGGAACGTCGGAATCCACTTCAGGATTCAGCGACATCACGGTGGCGACGATCTGCACGTCGTGGAAGAAGCCTTCCGGGAACAGCGGGCGGATCGGACGGTCGATCAGGCGGCTGGTCAGCACTTCCTTCTCGGACTGCTTGCCTTCGCGCTTGAAGAAGCCGCCCGGGATCTTGCCGGCGGCGTAGGTGCGCTCCAGGTAGTCCACGGTCAGCGGGAAGAAGTCCTGGCCCGGTTTGACGTTCTTGCCGCCCACCACGGAGACCAGCACGACGGTGTCTTCAACGGAGACGATGACGGAACCAGACGCCTGACGGGCGACTTCGCCGGTTTCCAGGGTGACGGTGTGACGGCCGTACTGGAAAGACTTGGTGATTTTATTGAACACAGGGTTTCCCTATTTCTTTGTGTGTGACAAATAATCGCAAGCCGAAAAAACAACGGGAACCCCTAAAAATTCCGACCAACAGCGCCGATCCGAATTTTTAGAGGCTCCCCCCGTTGTTACAGCAATAATGCTCGCGATCTTGCATGCGGCATGAAAAAGTCGCAGCACGCTGCGACTTTTCCAAAACCCAACCTTACTTGCGCAGGCCCAGGCGAGCGATCAATGCGCGATAGCTATCGGCATCGGTGCGCTTCAGGTAATCCAGCAGACGACGGCGACGGCTTACCAGCTTCAACAGGCCACGACGGCTGTGGTGGTCCTTGGTGTTGGCTTTGAAGTGCGGGGTCAGGTCGTTGATGCGAGCGGTCAACAGAGCCACTTGCACTTCGGACGAACCGGTGTCGCCTTCGCTGCGCTGGAAGTCTTTAACGATGTCTGCTTTTTGAGCGGCGGTCATTGCCATTTGGGGTAACTCCAAATTATCAGTAGGGGTCTTTCAACCCGACAAGTGCAGCGAGCAGCCAAGGCCGAAACCCTCGCAACCCATCAACACTCCGGTAAAGCGGCCTTGCGGCCGTCGGCGTTCAAGACGTCGCCGTCTTGCTCGCCAGGAGCCGGATCGGATGCAGGCGACCATCGTCGCGCGCCTCGCCCAGCCCCAAGAATTCCCGGCTTCCCTCGCGGTAAATCCGGAAACGCTGCATTTTCGCACATTTTTCGGTAAAACGCACGGGCTGTCCGTGCATGAATTTACCGGCCTCCTCGGCCGCCAGTTCCGCCTCGGGCAGATGGCGCACCAGGATGTCCGCCGGCAACAGCAAGGCCTCGCGCTGCGGCATTTCCAGCGCTTCGATATCCGCCAGTTGCAAGGCCTCGTCCAGCGAAAAACCGCCGGTGGCGGTGCGGCGCAGGCCGGTCAGATGCGCGCCGCAGCCCAGGGCTTCGCCGATGTCGCAGGCCAGAGTGCGGATATAGGTGCCCTTGCTGCACAGCACCTCGATCACCGCGGTGTCGCCGTCCAGGCTGATCAACTCCAGCTTGCGGATATGCACCCGCCGCGCCTCGCGTTCGATTTCGATGCCGGCGCGCGCATACTCGTACAAGGGCTTGCCCTGGTGCTTGAGCGCCGAATACATCGGCGGCACCTGGGAAATTTCGCCGCGGAAGGCCGCCATCGCCGCCAGCAGGCCGTCGCGGTCGAAAGCCGCCGGACGTTCGGACACCACCTCGCCCTCCACGTCGCCGGTGGTGGTCACCACGCCGAACTTCACCGTGGCGCGGTAGCCCTTGTCCGCGTCCAGCAGATAGGAGGAAAACTTGGTGGCCTCGCCCAGGCAGACCGGCAGCAGGCCGGTGGCCAGCGGGTCCAGCACGCCGGTATGGCCGGCCTTGGCGGCGTTCAGCAGCCAGCGCGCCTTTTGCAGCGCGCCGTTGCTGGAGATGTCGTAAGGCTTGTCGATCAGCAGCACGCCGTCTATCAGGCGGCGATTGCTGCGCGGCTTGCTCATTCCTTGCCCTCGGCGCCGTCCTCGCCGGCCGCGGCTTCCTGGCCGCCGAACTTCTCGGCGTCCTCGCGCGCCACCTGATTGATCAGGCTGGTCATATGCATGCCGCGCTCCACCGATTCGTCGTAGACGAAGTGCAGCTGCGGCGTGGTGAAGATCTTGATGCTGCGGCCCAGCTCGGAGCGCAGATAGCCGGCCGAGCTTTCCAGCGCCTCCTGGGTGGCTTCGCGCGTCTTCTCGTCCATCACGGTGTAGAACACCTTGGCGTGCGAATAGTCGCGGGTCACTTGCACCAGGGTGATGGTGATCCAACCGGCGCGCGGATCTTTCAGGCCCTTGCGGGTCAGTTCCGCCAGTTCGCGCTGAATCTGCTCGGCGATGCGGTCGGAACGGGAGAAACCTTTTTTGGCTTTGGCCATAGCATTTCCAATAAATTGATTAATTAGCCACGGAAGCACACGGAACGGCACGGAAAGCGCGCATCGGCGGCGCGCCCCCTTGTCCACCGAATCAGGCTCCCTCATTCAGCGCCATTCATTCCGTGTACTTCCGTGGCTAATTCAAACAAGAAAAAAGGCGAGCGCCCGCCGACCTCACGGTCAGACCGGCGCCCGCCCTTGGCGTCTCGCTTACAGAGAGCGCGCCACTTCCACGATTTCGAACGCTTCCAGCTGGTCGCCTTCTTGGATGTCGTTGAAGTTTTTCAGCATCAGGCCGCATTCGTAGCCCTGCTTCACTTCCTTCACGTCGTCCTTGAAGCGCTTCAGGGAATCCAGTTCGCCGGTGTGCACCACCACGTGATTGCGGATCAGACGGATCGAAGCGGTGCGCTTGATCATGCCGTCGGTCACCATGCAACCCGCGATATTGCCCACCTTGGACACCGGGATCACCTGACGGATTTCCACCGTGCCCAGGATCTGTTCTTTCTTCTCCGGAGCCAGCATGCCGGACAGCGCCGCTTTCACTTCGTCCACCGCATCATAGATGATGTTGTAGTAGCGGATGTCCACGCCTTCGCTCTCCGCCAGCTTGCGGGCGGCGGCATCGGCACGGGTGTTGAAGCCGATCACGATGGCCTTGGAGGCGATCGCCAGGTTGACGTCGGATTCCGAGATGCCGCCCACGCCGGAGTGCAGGATGCCCACGCGCACTTCGTCGGTGGACAGCTTTTGCAAGCTGCCGGCCAGCGCTTCGTAGGAACCTTGCATGTCGGCCTTGATGATGATGGACAGGGTTTGCACCTCGCCCTCCGCCATCTGCGCGAACATATTCTCCAGCTTGGCCGCCTGCTGCTTGGCCAGACGCACGTCGCGGAACTTGCCGGCGCGGAACAGGGCGATTTCACGCGCCTTCTTCTCGTCGGTCAGCACCATCGCGTCTTCGCCGGCTTGCGGCACGTCGGACAGACCCAGGATCTCCACCGGAATCGCCGGACCGGCGGATTCGATGGCCTTGCCGTTTTCGTCCATCATCGCGCGGACGCGGCCGAAGGCGGTGCCGGCCAGTACCACGTCGCCCTTCTTCAGGGTGCCGGATTGAACCAGCAAGGTGGCCACCGGGCCGCGGCCCTTGTCGAGGCGAGCCTCGACGATGATGCCCTTGGCCGGCGCTTCCACCGGAGCCTTCAGCTCCAGCACTTCGGCTTGCAGCAGGATGGCTTCCAGCAGCGCGTCGATGTTCTGGCCCATTTTGGCCGACACTTCGACGAACTGAGTGTCGCCGCCCCAGTCTTCCGGCACCACTTCATGCGATACCAGTTCCTGACGGATGCGCTCGACGTTGGCGCCCTGCTTGTCGATCTTGTTCACCGCCACCACCATCGGCACCTTGGCCGCTTTGGCGTGGTGGATGGCTTCGATGGTTTGCGGCATCACGCCGTCGTCGGCCGCCACCACCAGCACCACGATGTCGGTGGCCTTGGCGCCGCGGGCACGCATCGCGGTAAACGCTTCGTGACCCGGGGTGTCCAGGAAGGTGATCATGCCGCGCGGGGTTTCCACGTGGTAAGCGCCGATGTGCTGAGTAATGCCGCCGGCTTCGCCCGCGGCGACCTTGGCGCGGCGGATGTAGTCCAGCAGCGAGGTCTTGCCGTGGTCGACGTGACCCATCACGGTCACCACCGGGGAGCGCGGCAGTTCCACGACTTCCACCGCGGACTCGGCGCCGCCCAGTTCCAGATAGGCTTCCGGATCGTCGGCCTGAGCCGCCTTCGGCACGTGACCCATTTCTTCCACCACGATCATCGCGGTTTCCTGGTCCAGCACCTGGTTGATGGTCACCATCATGCCCATCTTCATCAGCGCCTTGATCACCTCGACGGCCTTGACGGCCATCTTGTGCGCCAGATCGGCGACGGAAATGGTTTCCGGCACCAGCACTTCATGCACGATGGGTTCGGTCGGCGCCTGGAAGGCGTGCTGATTGTTCTGCTTGTGACGGTTCTTGCCGCCGCGGGATTTCCAGTCGTTGCCGGCATCGCCGCCCTTGGTCCTCAGACCGCGGCCGCCCTTCTTGCCTTCGTCCCAGCGATCGCCGCCCTTCTTGCCGCCGCCGCCTTTCTTGGCGTCGGGACGGCCGGCCACGGTGGCCGGAACCGCCGGGGCGCCGGGCGCGCCGGCAGCAGCCGGGCGCGGACCGCGGTTATCGCCAGCCGGACGCGGGCCGCGGTTGTCGCCAGCCGGGCGCGGACCACGGTTGTCGCCAGCCGGGCGCGGGCCGCGGTTGTCGCCAGCCGGACGCGGGCCACGGTTGTCGCCAGCCGGGCGCGGGCCGCGGTTGTCGCCGGCGCCGGCCGGACGACGGTCGTCGCGGCGCGGTTCTTCGCGGCGAGCCGGCGGCTCAGCGGCGCGCACCGGCTCGGGAGCCGGCGGCGGTTGCAAGGCGGCCTGGCGCGCGGCCTGGCGGCGCTCTTCGCGCTCGATCTTTTCGCGCATCAGCGCTTCCTGACGGGCGCGGAAAGCGGCCTGGCGCTTTTCCTCGGCTTCGCGAGCGGCGATTTCTTCCGGGCTCAGGATGGAGGCCACGGTCGGACGCTGCGCCGGAGCGGCCGGCTTGGGAGCGGCCGGTTTGGCGGCTTCCTGGCGCGGCGCTTCAGCCGGCTTGGGCTCGGGCTTGGCTTCCGCGGCTTGCGGAGCCGGTTCCGGCTTGGGCTCGGGCTTGATTTCCGGTTTCGGTTCGGGCTTGGCTTCCACCGCCGGAGCCGGCGCCGGTTCCGGCGCCTTCACCGGCTCCACCGGGCTGGACTCGGCCGCGGCGGGCTGAGCCGCGGACGCCTCTTCCGGACGCACCACGAAGCGCTTCTTGCGGGTCTCCACCTTGACGGTGCTGCCGTCGGCGGTCTTGATCTCGCTGGTGGACTTGCGCGTCAGGGCGATGCGCGACTCTTCGTCGCGCGCGCCGTGGGAGCGCTTCAGATAGTCAAGAAGCTGGGACTTGTCTTGCGCGGATAGCGCGTCATCCGGCGAGCGTTTGCTCACGCCGGCCGCGCCCAGCTGTTCCAGCAGGCGTTCCGGTGTGAGGTTCAGCTCACTGGCAAATTGTTTTACGTTTGTCAAAACCATGCGTCTTCCCAAATTCTGTAAATTCTTTCCGGACAGGCCTTACTGGTCGAACCAGTGCTCGCGCGCCTTCATGATGACGGCGCGGGCGGTCTCGGCCTCCATGCCGGTCATGTCCACCAGATCGTCCACGGCCAAATCGGCCAGATCGTCGCGGGTGATCACGCCGCCTTCGGCCAGCTTGCGAACCAGCTCGGCGTCCAGGCCCTCGATATCGCGCAGGCCATCGGAAACGCTTTCCACCTTTTCTTCGGACGCAATAGCCTGTGTCAAAAGAGCGTCACGCGCGCGGATGCGCAGATCGTTGACCAGCTCCTCATCAAA
This sequence comes from Chromobacterium sp. HL1, assembly GCF_057418835.1. Classification (NCBI taxonomy): domain Bacteria; kingdom Pseudomonadati; phylum Pseudomonadota; class Betaproteobacteria; order Neisseriales; family Chromobacteriaceae; genus Chromobacterium; species Chromobacterium sp. HL1. The sequence goes on along the minus strand of NZ_CP162399.1, from coordinate 1,314,738 downwards.
CCCTTCAATCTCCAGCATCTCCGCAATCGGCACATACGCCACTTCTTCCAAAGCGGCAAAGCCTTCTTGCACCAGTACGGCGGCGACGTCTTCGCTCACGCCCAGGGCGCTCACGAACAGATCACGCACGGCGGCGTCTTCCGCCTGATGCTTTTCTTCAGCCTCGGCAACGGTCATGATGTTGAGGTACCAGCCGGTCAACTCGGCGGCCAGCTTGACGTTCTGGCCGCTGCGGCCGATGGCCAGCGCCAGTTGCTCCTCCTCCACCACCACGTCCATGCTGTGGTTGTCTTCGTCCACCATGATGCGGCTGACTTCAGCCGGCGACAGCGCGTTGATCACGAACTGAGCCGGTTCCGGCGCCCACAGCACAATGTCGATGCGCTCGCCGCCCAGCTCCTGGCTGACCGACTGAACGCGGGAACCGCGCATGCCGATGCAGGTGCCCTGCGGATCGATGCGCGCGTCGTTGGCCTTGACGGCGATCTTGGCGCGCATGCCGGCGTCGCGCACGGCGGCCTTGATCTCCAGCAGGCCTTCGTCGATTTCCGGCACTTCCAGCTCGAACAGCTTGGTCAGGAAATCCGGAGAGGTGCGCGACAGCACCAGCTGCGGGCCGCGACCCAGACGATCGATGCGCAACAGGAAAGCCTTGACGCGGTCGCCCACGCGCAGGTTTTCCTTGGGGATCATCTGATCGCGCGGCAGCACCGCTTCCAGCTTGCCGCATTCCACGATGGCGTTGCCGCGCTCGATGCGTTTGATGGTGCCGGTCACCAGGTGCTCGCGGCGCTGCAGGAACTCGTTCAGCAGCTGCTCGCGCTCAGCGTCGCGAATGCGTTGCAGGATCACTTGCTTGGCGGTTTGCGCGCCGATGCGGCCAAACTCCACCGCCTCCATCGGCTCCTCGATGAACGCGCCCACTTCAATGCGCGGATCGCGCTCGCGCGCGTCGATTACGCCGATTTCCTTGCTTTCCGATTCCAGCAGTTCGTCTTCCACCACCAACCAGCGGCGGAAGGTCTGATATTGACCGCTGTGGCGGTCGATTTCGACGCGCACGTCCATCTCGTCATCGGTAAACTTTTTCTTGGTTGCCGAGGCAAGCGCCATCTCAAGGGCGGAGAACACCACATCCTTGCTGACATTCTTTTCGCTCGCCAGGGCATCCACCAGCAACAAAATCTCGCGACTCATTCATTCCTCTCCGATTTTTGTCCTTTTGCGTGGCTTATGGCCGTCCAGACATCAAAACTCAGGCTCCAGCCTGGCCTTGTCGATATTGGCAAACGGAATCGCCACGATGCGGCCATCCACATCCAGCTTCACAGAGTCTTCCTCGACCCCGGCAAGACGACCGGTAAATTTCTTCTGCTGCTCGATCGGCATGCGCGTCTTGATCTTGGCAAGCTTACCGGCGAAGCGGACGAAATCAGCCTCTTTCTTCAGCGGACGGTCCAAGCCCGGCGAAGACACTTCGAGTCGCTCGTAGTCGATGTTCTCGACCATGAAAAGGCGGGTGAAGTGATTGCTCACCTGGACGCAATCTTCCACGGTGATGCCACCCGGCTTGTCGATAAAAACGCGAAAACCGCCCCCTGGGGTCATTTCGAAATCGACCAACTCGTAGCCCAGACCCGGCAGGGTGTTTTCCAGCAGCAAACGAACATCCATTGCTTTTTCCACAAATAAAAAATGGGCGAAACGCCCATCCCTAACCGACGCGATTGTAACCTATTCCATTGAAAAAGAAAACCGGCGAACCGCCCGCCTCCAACGGGACCGGACGGCTGTTTGCGCCGGACTTCTTTGCGAGCGGTTCCAGTTACGGTACATTACCGGGCACTCAAACAGCAGTTTGACGTCATGAGCGGCCAAGCCGCCGCGACATAACAAATATATAGTCACCAAATAGGTACGACGCCCGCCGGCGCGCGATACGCTGGCGCGACTCTCGTTAACCAGCACGATGGAGAAACCGGGATTTATGGAAAAGGTGTGGCTCAAAAACTACCAGCCGGGCGTAGCTCACGAAATCGACATCAACCAGTTTCAATCCGTGGTCGAAGTCTTCGACCGCAGCGTCAAGAAATTCCATGACCGCCCCGCCCTGGCCTGCATGGGCAAAGAACTCAGCTACCGCGAGATGGACCAGCTCTCCGGCCAGTTCGCCTCCTATCTGCAGCATGAGCTGAAGCTCCAGAAGGGCGACCGCGTGGCGGTGATGATGCCCAATCTGCTGCAATATCCGGTCGCGGTGTTCGGCACCTTGCGCGCCGGCGGCACCGTGGTCAACGTCAATCCGCTGTACACCCCGCGCGAGCTGGAGCATCAGCTGAAGGACTCCGGCGCGGAAACCATCGTGATCCTGGAGAACTTCGCCAGCGTGCTGGAGCAGGTGCTGCCGCGCACCCAGGTCAAGCACGTGATCGTGGCCTCCATCGGCGAGATGCTGGGCTTCGCCAAGGGCATGCTGGTCAACTTCGTGGTGCGCAAGGTCAAGAAGATGGTGCCGCCGTGGCGCCTGCCCGGCCATGTCCGCTTCGGCGACGCCCTGTCCCGCGGCGCGCGCGCGCCCTACCGGCCGGTGGAGCTGGGCCACGACGACATCGCCTTCCTGCAATACACCGGCGGCACCACCGGCGTCTCCAAGGGCGCGATGCTGGTTCACCGCAATATCGTCGCCAATATGCTGCAAGCCGGCGAGTGGGTGAAGCCGGTGATCCGCCCGGGACAGGAAATCATCGTCACCGCGCTGCCGCTCTATCACATCTTCTCCTTGACCGCGAATCTGATGGTGTTCACCGAAGTGGGGGCGCTCAACATCCTGATCACCAATCCGCGCGACATCCCCGGCTTCATCAAGGAAATGGGCAAGTACCCGATCACCTGCATGACCGGGGTCAACACCCTGTTCAACGCGCTGCTGAACAATCCGGAATTCGCCAAGCTCGACTTCTCCACCTGGCGCCTGGCGCTGGGCGGCGGCATGGCGGTGCAAAAAGCGGTGGCGGACAAGTGGAAGCAAGTGACCGGCGTCACTCTGGTGGAAGCCTACGGCCTGACCGAGGCCAGCCCGGCCGTGTGCATGAACCCGCTGGATCTCGCCGCCTACAACGGCACCATCGGCGTGCCGGTGCCCTCCACCGAGATGCAGCTGCGCGGCCCCGAGGGCGAGGAAGTGGCCCCCGGCGAGCAGGGCGAGCTGTGCATCCGCGGCCCTCAGGTGATGAAAGGCTATTGGAACCGCCCGGACGAAACCGCCAAGGTGCTGAGCCCGGACGGCTTCCTCGCCACCGGCGACATGGCCATGCTGACGCCGGACGGCTTCGTCAAACTGGTGGACCGCAAGAAGGACATGATCCTGGTGTCCGGCTTCAACGTTTACCCCAACGAGATCGAAGACGTGGTGGCCGGCCACGCCGGCGTGCTGGAAGTGGCCTGCATCGGCGTGCCGGACGACAAGTCCGGCGAGGTGGTCAAGGTCTTCGTTGTGCGCAAAGACCGCGCGCTGACGGAAAAAGACATCATCCAGCACTGCCGCGACAATCTGACCGGCTACAAGGTGCCCAAGCTGGTGGAGTTCCGCGACGAGCTGCCCAAGACCAATGTCGGCAAGATTCTGCGCCGCGCGCTGCGCGACGAGAACAGCGGCGCCAAACCCGCCTGATCCATGCGGACGCCATGAAATCGCCGCCGCCCGCGCTGTCGGGCGGCGTTTTTTTTGGGCGCGGGCCGGCTACACTTTAAAAGAACCGTTCCATTGATAAACCTTGCCGCTTCGGGTGCACGATTATGTTGATGCTGCCGTTTTTCAAATTGATGGCCGAACGCCGCGCCAGCGATCTGTTCTTCACCAGCTTCTCCCCGCCGATGATCAAGCAGAACGGCGAGCTGCTGCCGATGAACGAAAAACCGCTGACCGCGGACATGGTCAAACAGCTGGCCTACAGCCTGATGAGCGAAGAGGAAATCGGCGTCTTCGAACAGGAACGCGAAATGAACCTGGGCCACCCGGTGCCCGGCCTCGGCAGTTTCCGCATCAATATCTTCTGGCAACGCGGCTCGGTGGGCATGGTGGTGCGCTACATCCTGCCCAATATTCCGTCGCTGGAGCATTTGCAGCTGCCGCCGGTGCTCAGCGAACTGATCAAGCTCAAGCGCGGCCTGATCCTGGTGGTCGGCTCCACCGGTTCCGGCAAAAGCTCCACCGTGGCGGCCATGCTGCAAACCCGCAATCAGAGCATGAGCGGCCACATCCTCACCGTGGAGGACCCGATCGAATTCCTGTTCCGCCACGACAAGTCCATCGTCAACCAGCGCGAAGTGGGCTTCGACACCCTCTCCTACGCCCGCGCGCTGAAGAACGCGATGCGCGAGGCGCCGGACGTGCTGATGATAGGCGAGATCCGCGACCCGGAAACCCTGACCCAGGCGGTGACCTACGCCCAGTCTGGCCATCTGTGCATCTCCACGCTGCACGGCAACAACAGCTATCACATGCTGAGCCGGGTCATCAATTTCTTCCCGGCGGAAAGCCGCGCCGCCTTGCTGATGGACCTGTCCTCCGCGCTGAAGGCGGTGGTTTCGCAACGGCTGATCCCCACGGTGGACGGCGCCCGGGTGCCGGCGATCGAAATCCTGATCAACACCGCGCGCATTTCGGAGTTGATCCGAAACGGAGAGATAGACAAAATCAAGGAAGCCATCGAAAGCAGCATGAGCGATGGCTCGCAAACCTTCGAACAGGCGTTGTACCGGCTCTACAGCACGGGGCGCATCAGCCTGGACGAGGCCCTGAGAAACGCCGACTCGCCCACCAACTTGTACTGGTTGATCAATCAGAGCAAGGAAAAAGCGGCGAGCGGCGACAATAAGCAAGCCGGCGGCGAGCCGCCAAGCTTCGACAGCATCAAACTGGACCTGTAAACCCACCCATGATTACTCTTTACGGCATACCCAATTGCAGCACCGTCAAAAAAGCGCGCCAATGGCTGAGCGACAACGGCCTCGACTACCACTTCCATGATTTCAAGAAACAAGGCGCGGACGCCGCCAGCCTGGAGCGCTGGGCCGCCGCGGTCGGCCTCGCCAAGCTGATCAACCGCCAGGGCACCACCTGGCGCGCGCTGCCGGACGAGGTCAAGGCCGGCGCCGAGCAACTGCCGGCCGCGCTGGCCTTGATGCAGGCCAATCCCTCGGTGATCAAGCGCCCGGTGCTGGACGCCGGCGGCAAGATCAGCGTCGGCTTCGTCGAAGCCGACTGGGCGGAGCGCCTGCTGAAATGAGCGCAACCTTAGAATTGGCGCGGCAGCTGATCCGGCTGGATTCGGTCACCCCGCGCGACCAGGGCTGCCAGGAATTGATGATCGCCCGCTTGGAAGCCATAGGCTTTCGCGTGGAGCGCATGCGTTTCGGCGAGGTCGACAACTTCTGGGCCCGCCGCGGCGACGCAGCTCCGCTGGTCTGCTTCGCCGGCCACACCGACGTGGTGCCCACCGGCCCGCTGGAGCAATGGGACAGCCCGCCCTTCGAACCCACCATCCGCAACGGCCTGCTCTACGGCCGCGGCGCCGCCGACATGAAAGCTTCGCTGGCCGCCTTCGTCACCGCCTGCGAAGACTTCGTCGCCCGCCATCCCGGGCACCCCGGCTCCATCGCCCTCCTGATCACCTCGGACGAGGAAGGCGTGGCGGTGGACGGCAGCGTCAAGGTGGTGGACGCGCTGGAGGCGCGCGGCGAAACCATAGATTATTGCATCGTCGGCGAACCCACCTCGGACCAGGCGCTGGGCGACACCATCAAGAACGGCCGCCGCGGCTCGCTGTCCGGCCATTTGATCGTGCACGGCATCCAGGGCCACATCGCCTATCCGCACCTGGCCAAGAACCCGGTTCACCTGATGGCGCCGGCGCTGGCCGAACTGGCGGAGACGCGCTGGGACGAGGGCAACGCCTTTTTCCCGCCCACCAGCTGGCAGGTGTCCAACATCCATGCGGGCACCGGCGCCAGCAACATCATTCCCGGCCATTGCGACATCCGCTTCAACTTCCGCTTCTCGCCGGAGAGCAGCGCGGAATCGCTGAAGGAACGCGTCTGCGCCATTCTGGACCGCCACGGCCTGGGCTATGAGTTGCACTGGCAATTGTCCGGCCAGCCTTTCCTGACGCAGCCGGGCAAGCTCACCGAGGCGCTTGGCCTCGCCATCGCCGACGCCACCGGCCGCCGGGCCGAGCTCTCCACCACCGGCGGCACCTCCGACGGCCGCTTCATCAAGCGCATCGCGCGCGAGCTGGTGGAGTTCGGCCCGGTCAACGCCACCATCCACAAGCTGAACGAGTGCGTGGAGGCGGCCGATGTCGAACCCTTGTCCGCCATCTATCGCCACACGCTGGAACTGCTGCTGAACACTGACTAAGCCGAATTCCGGCTATGCTGAAACCGGTTGCGCCTGGCGCGGCCGGTTTTTTTGCTTTGCGGCGCGCCGCCGTGGCGCGGCGTCGACGCTTCTCGTCTCCCGCCTGAATGCGGCGGCCTCCAGCGAAAGGTATGATCCGAACCATGGAAGTCGAAATCGCAAAAATATTCATCGCGCTGCTGGTGCTGGTCAATCCGCTGGGCGCCATCCCCATCTTCATCAGCCTGACGCCCACCTCCAACCAGCTGGAGCGCAAGAAAATCGCCAAGACCACGGCCATCGCCGTGGCCATCGTGCTCTGCCTGTTCGCCGTCGTCGGCGAGACCCTGCTGCGCTTTCTCGGCATCAGCGTCGGCTCTTTCCAGGTGGGCGGCGGCCTATTGGTGATGCTGATCGCCATCGCGCTGATGAACGCCAAACCGGGACCGACCAAGACCACCAAGGTGGAGCGCGAGGAAGCGGAAACCAAGACCAATATCGCCGTGGTGCCGCTGGCCATCCCGCTGATGACCGGGCCGGGCACCATCTCCACCGTGATCATCTATGCGACGACGGCCTCGTCGTGGGTACAGGTGGTTTACCTTTTGGTAAGCAGTTTGCTGGTGGCCATCACCTGCTACGGCGCGCTGGTGCTGGCCTCGCCCTTGTCCCGCCTGCTGGGGCAGACCGGCATCAACATCGTCAACCGGGTGATGGGCATGCTGCTGGCGGCGGTGTCGGTGGAAATCATCGTGGATGGGATTTACCGGCTTTTTCCGCAGCTTGCACGATAAAATCCCAAAAAACCCACAAACTCGGCAGGATTATTGTGCTGAGGCGATCAGCACAGCGCCTGGCGTTCAATACCAGACAAAGCGGGGCAAGACCCGGGCTCCGCCCGTTCGCCGCATGGAAAACCCCTTGTTTTTACTTGGGGTTTTCCATGTCCACGCTCAAGCCCAAGCCCGCATCTGTATATAGACAGACGGCGCTGTATACACATTTTCAAAGACAACTGTTCATTGTTTGTACCGATCCCAAGCAGTACTAATAAGGGGTTTTCATCCAATGGTCATTTTGCCATGTCTAGCCAGCAAGCCGTCCCCATCAAAATCTATCCGCGCCTGACCACCGGCCGCTTCAACAACGTTCGGGTGTTCATGGTTCTCGCTACCCAACTGGCGTTCTTCGGCCTGCCCTGGTTGCAGTGGAACGGCAGGCAGGCTGTGCATCTGGATCTGGAACAACATCGCTTCCTGATCTTCGGCCTCACCTTCTGGCCGCAGGACTTCATCTTCTTCGCCGCCTTGCTGGTGATCTGCGCGCTGGGCCTGTTCCTGTGGACCGCGCTGGCCGGCCGGCTCTGGTGCGGTTACAGCTGTCCGCAGACAGTCTACACCCAGATCATGTTGTGGATAGAACGGCTGACCCTGGGCGATCACAACGCCCGCCGCAAACTGGACGCGGCGCCGATGAGCGTGAACAAGTTCACGCGCAAGACGCTGTCGCACGGGCTGATGGGCTTGTTCTCGCTGATCACCGGCTTCACCCTGGTCGGCTACTTCACCCCGGTGCGCGAGCTGGCCGCCGCCGCGCCCAGCCTGGCCTACGGCCCGTGGGAAAGCTTCTGGATCCTGTTCTACGGCGGTTTCACCTGGCTGCTGGCCGGCGTGCTGCGCGAGAAGGTCTGTCTGCACATGTGCCCGTACGCGCGCTTCCAGGGCGCGATGTTCGACAACGACACCCTGATCATCTCCTACGACAACCGCCGCGGCGAACCACGCGGCAAGAGCAAGCAGGCGGCCGACAAGGCGCGCGGCAGCTGCATCGATTGCGGCATCTGCGTCCAGGTCTGCCCCACCGGCATCGACATCCGCAACGGCCTGCAATACGAGTGCATAGGCTGCGCCGCCTGTATCGACGCCTGCGATCAGGTAATGGACAAGATCCATGCGCCGCGCGGGCTGATCAGCTACACCAGCGCCGCCGCGCTGGAAGCCGCCGGCAAGCCGGAACGCCCCAGCAGCAGCCATCGCCCGCGGGTCATCGTCTACTCCAGCTTGCTGGCCGGCATCATCGCCCTGTCCACCACCGCGCTGATCCTGAAAAAACCGTTCAAGGTGGACGTGCTGCGCGACCGCGCGGTCCTGGTGCGCGCCACCGACGACGGCCTGCTGGAAAACAGCTATAACCTGAAGCTGATCAACACCAGCGAACAGGCGCAGCGCTTCAAGATCCAGGTGGAAGGCCTGCCCAGCCTGAGGCTGGACAAGCCGGGCCAGGTGGTCGAAGTCGCGCCCACCCGCACCGAGACCGTCACCGTGCGAGTGCAGGCCGAGCCCGAGCACGCCACCCGCGGCGCGCACGACATCTACTTCGTGGTCAGCTCGCTGAGCCATGACGGTAGTATGATCAGGGAAAAATCCAGCTTCATCGGCGAATGAATCTAGGACCCGCCGATGTTTTTCAGCGCCAAGCAAACGTCGGCGGCCCTAGGCAGTCCATCAGGAGTCATGCCGCGGCGCAACGCCGCCGCGGCTCAACCGCCAGGAATACAATGAGCAAGACCAGTCAACTGAGCCAGCGCTTTCGCCATGCCATCGAGCAAGGCCATCTGCGCCCCGGCGATCGCATGCCTTCGCTGCGCAAGCTATGCCTGGACCACAAGGTCAGCATCACCACCGCCCAACGCGCCTACGCCGAGCTGGAGAAACAAGGCCTGATCGAGTCCCTGCCCCGATCCGGTTTCCGGGTGCTGGGCCTGTCCTCGCTGTCGCTGCGCCAATCGCCGCCGCTGCCGGACCACCCGGGCGAGTTCCGCGCCGAGCACCTGACCATGGCACTGCCCATGCCCTGGGGCTGCCCGTTCATGAACCCGGTGTTGATCAACACCACGCCGCTGACCCGCGCGCTGACTCGCGCGCTCAGCGATTACCGCTACGCCTTGTCCAGCACCGACAGCGAGGGCTACGAGGGGCTGCGCCGAGAACTGGCGCTGCGCTATCTCGCCCAGGGCGTGGAGCTGGACGGCGAGGAAATGCTGATCACCTGCGGCGGCATGGAGGCGCTGAACCTGGCGATCCGCTCGGTGGCCCGCCTCAGCGGCAGCGACTGCATGCTGGTGATCACCCCGGCTTTCCCGCCCATCTTCGAACAACTGGAACACCTGGAACTACGCGCCGTCGGCTTCAACTGTCCGCCGGGGCAGCCGCTGGACCTGGAGCGGCTGGAAGCGCTGCTGATCCAGCACCAGCCGGCCGGCATCATCGCCATGCCCAATTTCCAGCACCCCACCGGCCAGGTGATGAGCGATTCGCAAAAAGCCGCGCTGCTGGCGCTGGCGGAACGCCACCGCGTGCCCATCATCGAGGACGACACCTATCGCGAGCTGTACTTCGGCGAAGGCGCGCCCTTGCCGCTCAAGGCTTTCGATCAGCGCGGCAGCGTGCTGCACTGTTCCTCCTTCAGCAAATCGCTGGCCCCCGGCTATCGCGTGGGCTGGATCGCCGCCGGACGCTTCCGCGACAGCATTCTGGGCCTCAAGCTGTGCAGCTCGCTGGCCACCCCGCTGCCCAGCCAGATGGCGCTGGCGCGCTTGCTGGCCGGCGGCCATCACGAGGACATGCTCAGCCTGTTGCGCCAGCGTCTGCAAAACAATCTGGCCGCGCTGCAACAGCAGATCTCCGCCCATTTCCCGGCCGACTGCCGGATGGCCCGGCCGCAGGGCGGCTACTTCCTGTGGGTGGAGCTGCCGCCCGGCGTCGACTGCCGCCGCCTGCTGCCGATGGCGATGCAACAGGGGCTGCACTTCGCGCCGTCCCAGATGTTCCACACCCCGGGACAGGACACGGGCAACGCGATGCGCTTGAACTTCAGCTTCTTCGATCCGCTGCAACACCGCTCCGGCGTCCCCCTGCTGGCCGAGCTGCTCAGCCCGGCCAACGTCCGCTGAGCCTCAGATCCGCTCATCCGCCAGCTTGACCCGCTTGCGCTGCCCCAGCAGGGGCAGCAGCAAGACGGCGGACAGCATGGTGGTCACGGACAAGGCCAGGAAAAACCCGTCCCAGCCCCAGGCGTCGGTCACCTTGGCCAGCGGGTAGCCGGACAGCGCCGCCCCCAGATAGCCGAACACGCCGACGAAACCGGTGGCCGCGCCCGCCGACTCCTTGTGCGCGGCCTCGGCCGCCGCCATGCCTATCAGCATCTGCGGGCCGAAAATAAAGAAACCGATGAAGAAGAAACTGCCGGCGATCAACAGGTAGTGATCCACCCGCAAGGTCCACAGCAGCAGCACCGACAGCAGGATGCCCAGGGTGAAGATGATATTCATCGGCACCCGGTTGCCGCGGAAAAAACGGTCCGAGCCCCAGCCGGCGACGATGGTGCCGATGAAGCCGCCCACCTCCAGCCAGAAAATCGCCGAGTTGGCCTTCAGCAACGCGTAACCGTGCTGCTCCTGCAGAAACTTGTTGCCCCAATCGTTGATGCCGATGCGCACCACGTAGACGAATAGATAAGACGCGGCCAGCAGCCAGATGAAGCGGTTGCCGAACACATAACGCCGCAATACCTGCCACATCGGCAGCTTGGCGCTATTCCTCTCCTGCTCCAGCTCCAGTTCGTCCCGCCGCCAGGCCCCCACCGTCGGCAGGCCCATGGACGCCGGCCGATCGCGCAGGCGGACGCACAGCAACAGGCCGACGGCGATGCCGATCACCCCCGGCACGATCATGCCGTAGCGCCAGCCGTAGGCCATCGCCAAGGCGCCCGCCAGCAAGGGAATCAGCGCGCCGCCGACATTGTGCGAGGTATTGCAGATCGCCCACCAGAAACCGCGCTCGTTGCGCGAGTACCAGGCCGTCATCAGCTTGGCGCACGGCGGCCAGCCCCAGCCCTGGAAGAAGGCGTTCAGCGTCCACAGCGCGGTAAAGGCCAGCAAGCTGCTGCTGAAGCCGAACAGGATGTTGATGACGCCGGTGGCGATCAGGCCCAGGCCCATGAAGTAACGCGGATTGGCGAAGTCGCTCATCATGCCGGACACGAAGCGCGACACGCCGTAGACGATGTAGAACATCGACAGGATGGCGCCGCCGGCGGCCCGCTCCCAACCCAGATCGTCCAGCATCGCCGGCAGGATGGAATTGAAACTGCGGCGGGTGAAATAGTAGACGGCGTAGCCGGCGTACAAGCCCAACATGATGTGGAGGCGCCAATGGCGGTAGCTGGCGTTGATTTCCTCCTGGTTCTTGTCCACCGGCGCCTCCGGCTGCGCGCGCAGCCAGCTCAGCCATGTTCTCAGCGACATGTGCGTTCTCCTCTGTCCGCGCCGCCGCGACGGCGGCGCCGTTGTGACCGGCGCGTCTTTGCGCGCCTTGCCTCAAGCCAGCCGCTGAATCAGCTCCAGCGCCTCGCGGTGGCGGGCCGGATCGCCGGCCGCCACTACCCGGCTGCCGCTGTCCAGCGTGATCGCCCGGCCCTCCCAATCGCTGATCACGCCGCCGGCGCCCTCGATCACCGGCCGCATCGCCGCGTAGTCGTAGAGCTTGAGGCCGGCGTCCAGCGCCAGGTCGGTGCGCCCGGAAGCCAGCAGGCCGTAGCTGCGGCAAGCGCCGCCGTAGACCCGCCAGCCCGTGCGCTCGCAAAAGCCCTGCCATACCGGCCTTTCCTCCGGCAGGAAAAAATCCGGGCTGCTGACCGAGACGAAGGCCCGCTCCAGGCTGGCGCAGGCTCGGGTCCGGCATTCGCAGCCGCCGTCGCGCTTGAACAACAAGGTGGGCAGGCCGCGACGGCCTATCCAGCAGTCGTCGGTGGCCGGCTGATCGATCACGCCCAGCACCGGCACGCCCTGATGCAAGAGCGCGATCAGGCTGCCGTAGACCGGCATGCCGGCCATGAAGGAGGCGGTGCCGTCGATGGGGTCCAGCACCCACAGCCATTCCGCGTCCCGCTCCCTGGCGCCGAACTCCTCGCCCAGCACGCCGTGGTCCGGATAACGCCGCAGGATGCGCTCGCGCAGCTTTTGCTCAATCTCCAGATCCAGTTGAGTCACCAGAGTGCGGTCCGGCTTGAACTGCGAACTCCAGTCGGTACGGGAAGCCAGCAAGCCGCGGCTGTCCGCCACCAGCTCCCGCGCGAATGTCAGCCATTCATCCAATTGTCCTTGGGCATACCGCCTCATCCCACCCTCCTTTCACTGCCTCACTGCATCACTGCCCGTGTCGTCCACTGGCCGTTCTTGACTTCGGAAATCGTCACCGCCGCCTTGTTGAGATCGCCCTTGGCGTCAAAGGAAAAATCGGTGCTGACTCCGGCGTAACTGAGCTTGGCCAATACCGGCATGAATCGCGCCGGTTCCACCGAACCCGCCTGCTGCATGGCGGCCGCCACCATCATCATGCCGTCGTAGAACTGCGGCCCCAGCCTCACCACATCCTGCTTGAAACGCGCCTGATAGCGCTGGCGGAAAGCCTTGCCCGCCGGCCTGTCGTTCAACTGGCCGCCGGGAATGCCGGCGAAGTGGCCGCCGGCGCTGTCGCCGGCCAGGCTGAGGAAGGTGGGCGTTTGCAGCATGTCACCGCCCAGCAGGCGCGCGTCCAGACCCAGCCGCTTCATCTGCTTGGCCATGGGCGCGGCCTGGGCGTCGGCGCCGCCGTAGAAGATCACCTGCGGCCGCAGCGGCTTGACCGCGGTCAGGATGGCGGAAAAATCGCTGGCCTTGTCGTTGGTGTACTCGCGGCGGGCGATCTTGCCGCCGCTGGCCTGCACCGCCTTGGCGAACTCGTCGGCGATGCCTTGGCCGTAGGCGGTGCGGTCGTCTATCACCACGATGCTGCTCGCCTTCAGCGTCTGCACCGCGAAGCGGCCCAACGCGGCGCCCACCTGGCTGTCGCTACCCACCAGCCGGAAGGCGGTGCGGTAGCCCTGCCGGGTATAGGCCGGGTTGGTGGACACCGATAGCTGCGGAATGCCGGCGGCGGCGTAAAGACGCGCAGCCGGAATCGACACTCCGGAATTGAAATGGCCGAGCACCGCCTTGACGCCGGAGTCGACGAAGCGTTGCGCCACCTGAGTGCCGATGCGCGGATCGGCCTGGTCGTCCTCCGCCAGCAACTGGAAGCGCACCAGCTGGCCGCCTATCTGCGGCTTGCGCGCGTTCAATTCGTCCACCGCCAGCCGCGCGGCGTTTTCATTGTCCTTGCCGTAATGGGCTTGCGGGCCGGACAAGGGCGAGGCGAAGCCTATCTTGACCAGGGTTTCGGCGGCCGCCGGCCAGGCGCCGATCAGCAGCGCGGCGCCGGCGAGCGCCGCCCGCAGGGGGAAAATGGTTTTCATCTCGTCTCTCCTTTGTTTTGGATGGGTGCTGCGCAAAACGCCCGGCGCCGCGCCGGCGGCGCCGGGCCTCAAGCTAGTTCACGTACCAGATGGTCTTGGTCTGCTGGTATTGCTCCAGCGCCTCAAGGCCTTTGTCGCGCCCGCCGAAGCCGGATTGTTTGAAGCCGCCGAAGGGCGTGGTGATGTCGCCCTCGGAGAAGCCGTTGACCGACACCGTGCCGGCGCGCAAGGCGGCGGCCACGCGCTGCGCGCGCCTGACGTCGCGGGTGTACAGCGAGGCGGCCAGGCCGTAGACGCTGTCGTTGGCCAGGCGCACCGCTTCTTCCTCGCTGTCGAAGGTGCTCACCGCCAGGATCGGGCCGAAGATTTCCTCCTGGAAGACGCGCATCTTGGCGTCGACCTGGTCGAAAATGGTGGGTTCGATATACCAGCCGCTGCCCAGCTCGGCGTGGATGCGGCCGCCGTGCACCAGCCGCGCGCCCTCGGCCTTGGCCGCGTCCAGATAGGCTTTCACCCGCTCGAAATGGGCTTGCTCCACCAGCGGCCCCACCTGCACCGTCGGATCGGTGGGCAGGCCCAGCTTCCAGCCGGCCAGCCGTCGCTTGAGCTTCTCCAGCAAGGCGTCCTTGACGCCGGCGGCGACGATCAAGCGCGAGCCGCAGCTGCAGTTCTCGCTCATATTCCAGAAGGCCGCGGCCAGCACGTCGTCGACGATCTCGTCCAGCTCGGCGTCCTCGAACACCAGCTGCGGACTCTTGCCGCCCAGCTCCAGCACCACTTCCTTCAGATTGCTCTCGGCGGAATACTGCAGGAACAAACGCCCCACTTCGGTGGAGCCGGTGAAGGACACCATGTCCACGTCCGGATGCCGGCCCAACGCCTCGCCCACCGACTGGCCGGAGCCGGTGACCAGGGTCAGCGCCGCGGCGGGAATGCCGGCCTGATGCGCCAGCTGGGTGATGCGATAGGCGCTGAGCGAGGTCTGCTTGGCCGGCTTCACCACCACCGAGTTGCCGGCGGCCAGCGCCGGCGCCACTTTCCACGCGTACATCTGCGCCGGGAAGTTCCACGGCAGCACCGCGCCCACCACGCCTATCGGCTCCTTGACGATGAAGCCCAGCGCCTCCGGCCCGGTGGGCGCCACCTTGCCGTAGCACTTGTCTATCGCCTCCGCGTACCAGCCGAAGGTGTCCAGCGTGGCCGGCAGATCGGTGTTCAGGCATTCGGTGATGGGTTTGCCGGCGTCGATGCAGTCCAGCGCCGCCAACTCCTCGACGTGTTCTTGCAATAGCGCCACCCAGCGCTGCATCGCCTGCTTGCGCTCGGCCGGCGGCCGGCGCGACCATTCGCCGGACTCGAAGCCGGCGCGCGCCGCCGCCACCGCGGCGTCGACGTCGGCGGCGTCGCCGGCGGCGACATGGCCGATCAGGCTGTTGTCCATCGGCGTCCGATTGTCCAGCCGCGCGCCCTTGCCCTCATGGCCGGGGATCAGCAGGCCGGCCCATAATTGCCCGGCGCGGGCCTGCTCGAATACCGTTTCCTTGCTTAATGGCATCTCAGTCTCCTGTTAACGATCGAACGCGGCCAGCGCGTCGAGGAAGGCCTTGGCTTCCGCGCCCGGCAAGGGCAGCAGCGGCAGGCGCACATCGCCGGCCTCGACGCCGTGGCGACGCACGCCCAGCTTGGCCTTCTGGTTGTAGCCGCCGGACTCCATCGCCTGGATCGCCGGATACATCGCCGCCATCAGCGCGCGCACCCGCGCCCAGTCCTCGACCTTGGCGGCGTTCAGCATCGCCACCTGTTCGCCGGGAAAGACGTTGGCCGCGCCGCTGATCCAGCTGCGCACGCCCCAGAACAGAAAATCCGCCGCCTGGTCGTCGCAGCCGCAGATCACCTCGAAATCCGGCAAGTTCGCCTGGATCAGCGCCAGCGCGCGGCTGAAATCGCCGCTGCTTTCCTTGATGCCGACGATATTGGGCTCGCGGCTCAGCTCCGCCACGCTGTCGATGTCGATGCCGACCCCGGCGCGCGCCGGGAAGTTGTAGAGGATGATGGGCAGCGCGCTGGCGGCGGCCACCGCCTTGAAATGGGCGACGATGCCGGCCTGGTCCGGCAGGCTGTAGGCCGGCGGCGCCAGCATCAGCGCCTCGTAGCCCAGCTCCGCCGCCTGGCGCGCGCGCGCGATCGCGCCGCGGGTGGACAGATCGTTGGCGCCGGCGATCAGCCGCAGCCGGCCCTTGCCCGCCTGGGCCACGCACTCCAGCACTTGGCGGCGCTCGCCCTCGTCCAGCGCGTAGTATTCGCCGGTGGTGCCGCAGGCGACGACGCCGGCGACGCCTTGCTCGATGAAACGCTCGATCAGCTGCCGCAGCGCCGCCAGGTCCAGGCGGCCGTCGCGGTCGAACGGCGTGACGATGGGAACCAGAATGCCTTGTTCTTGCATGGGAGTTTCCTTTGTACTTACGGGTGGAAGAAGGTCGCGCGGCTCAAGCCGGCGCGGCGGCGGCGGGCGCGGAACGGACGCGCCAGATCGCGATGTCGGCGTAGCCGTAGAACACGCTGATGGCGATCACCAGCAGGTGGTACCAGAGAAAGGGCAGATACTGCAGCGTGGACACGCCCAACGTCGCCGCCATGAACACGCCGCCGTCACTCCAGGGCACCATGGGCGCGGTCACAGTGCCGCCGGCTTCGACATTGCGCGACAGCACCCGGCGCTCTATGCCCTGCAGATCGTAATTGCGCTCGGTGATGGTGCTGGCGGTGATCAGCGACACATAGGCGGCGCCGCCGAAGAAGTTGCCGAAGAAGCCACCCAGAATCGTCGAAACGGTCAAACGGCCCGGATTATTGGCCCAGCGCAGGAAGTTGGCGCTGATCACCTCCAGGATGCCGGCGCGCTCCATCAGGCCGCCCAGACCCAGGGCGAACAGGATCAGCGCGATCACGCTGAGCATGGATTCGATGCCGCCGCGGTTGAGCAAGGTATTGAGAAACTCCACGTCGGACGCGGTGCGGTTGCCGAAGTACGCGGTGCGCACCGCGTCCAGCACGGGCATGTCCTGTGCCCACCAGGCGCAGACGATGCCCATCACCGCCCCCGAGCAGATCACCGGGATGGACGGCAGCCGCATCGTCAACATCGTGATCACCGCCGCCGCCGGCAGCAGCAGCCAGCCGTTGACGGTGAAGTGCGAGCCCAAGGCCTGCATCGCCAGATCGGCGCGGCCGGTGTCCAGGCCGGCGTCGACATAGAAGAAACCGACGCCGAGGAACAACAGCGCGGTCAGCAAGGTGGCCGGCACGCTGACCCACATCATCGAGCGGATGTGGTCGATCAGATCCACCTTGCACAGCGAGGCGGTCATCACCGTGGTGTCCGACAGCGGCGACATCTTGTCGCCGACATAGGCGCCGGAAATCACCGCGCCGGCCACCAGCGGCAAAGGCATGCCAAAGCTATAGCCTATGCCCATCATCGCGATGCCCGCCGTGCCGGCGGTGCCGAAGGAGGTGCCGGTGGCCAGCGAGGTCAGCATGCAGATGATGAAGGCCGCGCACAGAAAGATCTGCGGGCTCATGATGGCCAGGCCGTAGTAGATGATGGCCGGCACCACGCCGCCGGCGATCCAGGTGCCGATCAGCGCGCCCACGGTGATCAGCACCAGCACCGCCACCATGCCGTTGTGGATGCCCTGGATCAGGCCTTGCTGCATATCGTCGTAACTGCGGCCCAGCCAGTTGCCCAGCCCTATCACCAGGAACCAGCTGCTGAACAGCGCCAGCTGGATGGGCAGGTCCAGCACGTTAAGGAATAGAAACATGATGGCGATGAAGCCGGCCATCACCGCGACAACCTGGGTTGCGCTCGGCAAGCGCGGCGATCTTTGTTGCATGGCGTTTCTCCTCTGCTCGGGTGGGCGGCCGGCGGCGTCGAGGCTGCCGGCGCGGAGGGGCCGCGGCGCTAAGAACCTGTTTACGGTCTGCTGCGCTGCTGCGATACCGCATTGAAAACGACTTCGACATGCTCATGCACCACGGGTACATTCCGCTTCCTCGGCCGTTTTCGCCTTGTCTCGCTCTAACTCGCGAGATCGAAAACACGTTCTAAAAGCGCGCCAGGCGGTAAGGATGCAAATCCAGATCCGGCGGACGCCGCAACACCATGTCGCGCAGCAGCGCGCCGGTGGTGGCGGCCAGCGTCAGACCCAAATGGCCGTGACCGAAAGCGAAATACAGGCCCTGGCGATCCGGGGCCGGGCCGATCACCGGCACGGTGTCCGGCAGCGACGGCCGGTTGCCCATCCACAGCGTCATGCCTTCGGTGGAAAAATCGCCGACGATGCGCCGCGCCTTGTCCAGCAGGATCTCGGCGCGCCGCCAGTCCGGCGCCGCGTCGCGGTGGGCCAGTTCCACAGTGCCGGCCAACCGCAGGCCGCCGTCGGCCAGCGGCAGGATCACGAAGCTTTCGCTGGCGCACTGAATGAAATGGCGCAAAGCCACCCCGGCCTTGGGCAGGTTGACGTGATAGCCGCGCTCGCTTTCCAGCGGCACCCGGTAGCGGCACTGCCGGGTGAAGCGATCGCTCCAGATGCCAGCGGTCACCACCACCTGGGCGGCGGCCAGCGTGCGGCCATCGGCGCAGACCACGCCGTCGACCTTGCCCTCGCCTTCGCTCAGGGCCGCCGCCTCCGCTTGCTCGAAGCCGCCGCCAGCGGCGACGAAGGCGTCGAACAGGCCCCGGCAGAACAGATAGGGATCATCGACATGGGACCAGGACGCCACCTTGACCGCGCGCGCCCAGCCATCCAGCAGCGCCGGCTCGCAAGCCTGGGCCGCCGCCTGATCCAGCGCCTGCCAGCCCACGCCGTGCTCGGACTTCCGCCGCCAGGCCGGCAAGGCCCGCTCCAGCTCGGCCGCGTCGCGGTACAAGGTCAGCGCGCCGTGCCGCCGCCACATGCCCTCCAGCCCGGCCAGCTCCACCAGCGGCGCGTAATCGGCGGCGGCCCGGTTCAGCAAAGCCGCCAGCGCGCGGGTCAGGGCAGCCACCCGCGCCGGCCGGCTGGCCAGCGCGAAACGCGCCAGCCACGGCGCCAGCGTCGGCAGATAGCGCCAGCGCACCGCCAGCGGCCCCAGCGGGTCCAGCAGCCAGCCGGGCAGGCGGCGCCAGACGCCGGGCTCGGCCAAGGGAATCACATCGCTGACCGCCAGCGCGCCGGCGTTGCCGTAGCTGGTTTCCCGCGCCGGTTCGCCGCGGTCCAGCAGCAACACCTCCAGCCCGGCTTGCCGCAGTTGCAGCGCCGCGGCGATGCCCACCACGCCGGCGCCGACGACAATGACGCGCGCGCTCATCTCAGGCCACCTCGAAGCCGTGGACATAGGGATCGGCGTCGTCCAGCAGGATGCGGTTGTAGCCGGTGAAGCGCGCCCAGCCCCGCACCGAGGGCACGATGGCCGGGTAATCGCCCACCCGCGTTTCCGCCAGCACGCGGCCGACGAACTGGCTGCCGATCAGGCTCTCGTGGATGAAATCCTCGCCGACGGCGAGCAGGCCGCGCGCGTGACGCTGAGCCAGCCGCGCCGAAGTGCCGGTGCCGCAAGGCGAGCGGTCCAGCGCGGACTCGCCGTACAACACCGCGTTGGCCGCGCTGGAGCCGGCGTTCTTGGCCGCGCCGGTCCACTGGCAATGACGGACGCCGCGGATATTGGGGTCCAGCGGGTGGACGATGTCGTAATGCCGGTTCAGGTATTCGCGCAGTTCGCGCCCCATCGCCACCAGCTGCGCCGGTGAGTAATCCGCCATATCGCGATAGCCCGGCTGCGCCTCGACGATGGGATAGAAATTGCCGCCGTAGGCGATGTCCACCCGCAAGCTCCCCAACGCGGACACCTCGGCCTCCACATCGCGCAGGTAGAGGAAGGACGGCACATTGGTCAAGGTCACCGCGGCGACCTTGTCGCCCTCCATCCGGTACTCTGCCGCCACCTTGCCCGCCGGCGTGTCCAGATTCAGCACCCCGGGCGCGGCCGGCGTCACCAGACCGTGCTCCAGCGCCATGGTGACCACGCCTATGGTGCCGTGGCCGCACATCGGCAGGCAGCCGCTGGTCTCGATGTAAAGCACCGCGATGTCGCAATCCTCCCGCGTCGACGGATACAGAAAGGCGCCGGACATCTGCGCATGGCCGCGCGGCTCGAACATCAGCCCGGTGCGTATCCAGTCGTAGCGGCGGATGAAATCCAGCCGCCGCTCCGCCTGGGTTTCCCCTTCCAGCCGCGGACCGCCGTTCACCACCAGCCGCACCGGATTGCCGCAGGTATGGCCATCGAGACATTCGAATTCGCGCACCGCCATGTTCTTGCTCCTCGCTTGTGATGGGGCCACTCTAACCGCGCTCTTTTTTGAATACAATTTTTGAGGCGCGCAGCAGACAAGCGCTTGCGAGAATATTGCGTTATCTCACATGTGAAATAATTAATTTCACAATAAAATCAACACGTTATTGCGTGTTGTTTTTTAATCACCTTGCATTGCAGCATCGCTACCAACTCAAAAACACCTTAAAAAAGGGATGAAACCGCGAATAATTGAATACAAAATTACAGCAAGCACGCCCATAATCCATGCCAAAACAAAGACTGGACGCGGCCATTGCCCGCCCTCCCCGCGCCTGTGATAATTTGAAAACTCCAACCGCCGATTTCGCCATGCCCCAAACCACCGCTCCGCGCCAAACCCTCACCGCCACCACCACCGACACGCTGCGCCAGCGCATCCTGCTGGGAGAGTGGCCGGCCGGCACCCAACTGCGCCAGGAGGCGCTGTCCAAGGAACTGGGCGTCAGCCGGGTACCGCTGCGAGAGGCGCTGCGTCAACTGGAGGCGGAAGGATTGGTGGCCATCACCGAACGGCGCGGCGCGGTGATCGCCCAGCTGTCGCTGCCGGAAGTGCTGGAATTGCTGCGGGTGAGAGTGCTGCTGGAATGCGATATGTTGCTGGAGGCGGTGCCGCGGCAGACCCAGGCGGATCTGGACGCGGCCGGCGCGCTGCTGGCGCAGTTCGAGGAGGCGCTGCGCCGACGGGATGTCGGCGCCTGGGGCATTCTGAATTCGCGCTTCCACCTGGCGCTGTACCAGGCGGCCGACCGGCCGCAAACCCTGGCGCTGATCGAGCAGTTGCACAATCGCACCGATCGCTACACCCGGATGCAGATTCTGCTGACCAATTTCAGCGACCGCGCCCATCGCGAGCACAGCGAAATGCTCGAACTGTGCCGCCGCAAGGACGCGGTCAGCGCCGCCGCCTTCCTGAGACAACACATCCTGAACGCGGAAGAAGCCCTGGAGGCCTGGCACCAGGAGCATCAAGGCGAAAACGGCCGCGGCGCGCGCAAGCCGGCCTGAATACCGCCCACCAATCGCGGCAAGCACTTGGTTTCAAACAGAAAAGTCTTTAGACACACTATATCCAATGGCTAAAATAATGATGATGACATCAGCTTTCTAGCCATTTGATCATAATCAAATAATGCACAGTTTTGAAAATGCTATGCGCATTAAAATAACAGAAAAATACATTATTCCAACGGTCTAGTCACGCGCAAAATCCAAGCAAGTCATTGTTTTTCAAAAACAAATACAAGACAAACACCCGCCGATCTCCTGCTGCGCCCGCCAATCTGTATACATCTGATCACAGCAATCTGTACATTGCCTGTACCCATACAATGCGATAACAATGCTTGCGACAATTAAAAAGCGATTCATCATAATTAGGCTACGGCAATCGCCAAATAGCCTGATTGTCTGACCATAGTCAGGCGTGACCAAATCGCTCGCCGCCGGAAGCGACTGTCCACTCCGCGCTCCATCCGGCGCTCCCTTATCGTGTCAGTAGAACCAAAACGAGCTATTTCGATGCCAAATTTAGACAGAAAATATGACATTCAGAAATTGAATGAAGATCAAATCGCCATCAACATCAATGGCAACACCGTCGCCGCCGCGCAGGGCGAGACCGTGCTCAGCGTGCTCAACGCCGTCGGCTTGCGCCGCGTCAGCCGCAACGACAGCCAGCAAAGCATGGGTTCCTATTGCGGCATGGGCGTCTGCCATTGCTGCCTGGTGCGCATCGACGGCCGCTACAAGCGCCGCGCCTGCCAGACCGTGGTGCAGCCCGGCATGACCGTGGAAACCGCGGCCAATCGCATCGAACTGGAGGGCCTGCAATGAGCGCGCGCCCCATCATCGTCGGCGGCGGCCCCGCCGGCATGGCCGCGGCCATCGAGCTGGTCAAGCACGGCCTGCCCTGCACGCTGATAGACGAAGCCTCGCGCCTGGGCGGCGTGGTTTACCGCGGCCCGCTGCGCCAGGGCGTGACCCTGGACTATTTGGGCGAGCGCTACCGCGACGCCATGCAGGCGCTGCACGCGCAGTTCGCCGAAGTCAGCCACGCGGTGGAGATCAAACTGAACACCCGCGTCGTCGGCGGCGAAGCCGGCCAGTGGCTGTACGCGCTGAATGAACAGGAAAAAGTCGAAAAGATCGACTTTGAACAATTGCTGCTGTCCGCCGGCTGCCACGAACGCAGCGTGCCCTTCCCCGGCTGGACCCTGCCCGGTGTGATCATGCTGGGCGGCCTGCAATTGCAGATCAAGAGCGGCGTGGTCAAGCCGCTGGGCCGCACCACCATCGTCGGCACCGGTCCCCTGCTGCCGCTGGTGGCCTGTCAATTGCATCGCGCCGGCGCCGACGTTCAGGGCGTCTACGAAGCCAGTTCCTTCGGCCGCATCGCCAAGGAAACCCTGGCCATGCTGAACAAGCCGCAGCTGTTCCTGGACGGCCTGAGCATGCTGGCCTACCTGAAACGCCACGGCGTGCCGCTGCACTACGGCTGGGGCGTGGTGGAGGCGAGCGGCCAACAAGAAGTGCAGGAAGTCACCGTCGCGCCTTACGACGACAACTGGACGCCGGACCTGAACCGCGCGGTCAGCCTGGCCACGGAAACCCTGGCGGTGGGCTACGGCTTCATTCCGCGCACCCAGCTGACCCAGCAAATGGGCCTGCGCCACGCTTACGACGCCGACGGCTTCCTCAAGCCGGAAATCAACGGCTGGCAGCAAAGCAGCGAAGCCCACATCCACCTGGCCGGCGACATCGGCGGCCTGCGCGGCGGCGAAGCCGCCATGCTGAGCGGCCGCATCGCCGCCCAGTCCATCCTCAAGCAACGCGGTGCAATCAGCGCCGAACTGGCCGAGAAAAACCGCCAGCGCTACCTGACGGAACTGAAAACAGTGTTGCGCTTCCGCGTGGGCATAGACAGCTTCACCCAGCGCGGCAGCGGACAGCTGACGCTGCCGCAGGAAGACACGGTGATCTGCCGCTGCGAGAACGCGCTGCGCAAGGATATCGACGCCGCGCTGGAACAAGGCGTGCAGGACTTGATCAGCCTGAAGATGCGCACCCGCGTCAGCATGGGCGATTGCCAGGGCAAGATGTGCGTCGGCTATTGCAGCGACCGCCTGCGCGAGCACACCGGCAAGGCGGACGTGGGCTGGATCCGCCCGCGCTTCCCGCTGGACCCCTTGCCGTTCTCCGCCTTCCAAACCGAAACCGAAGAGGCCTGACCATGAGCAGACAATACGACATCGTGATCGCCGGCGGCGGCGTGATCGGCGCCTCTTGCGCCTACCAGCTGTCCAAACGCAAAGACCTGAAAATCGCGCTGATCGACGCCAAGCGCCCCGGCAACGCCTCGCGCGCCTCGGCCGGCGGCCTGTGGGCGATCGGCGAATCGGTGGGCCTGGGCTGCGGCGTGATCTTCTTCCGCATGACCTCGGCCAAGAACAAGCGCGAGGCGGCCGGCGCCGCCATCGCCGTGGACGCCAGCACCCCCCACATCCTGCCGGAGTCCTTCTTCAATTTCGCGCTGGCCTCCAACGCGCTGTATCCGGCCCTGCATCAGGAGTTGATCGAAAACCACGGCATGGATTTCAAGTTCGAGGAAACCGGGCTGAAATTCGTGATTTACGACGAGGAAGACCAGCTCTACGCCGAACACATCGCCGCGCAGATTCCCCACCTGTCCGATCAGGTGCGCTGGGTGGACCAGGCCCAACTGCGTGAAAACGAGCCCTACATCAGCCACGAGGCCACCGGCGCGCTGGAATTCCTGTGCGACCACCAGGTCAGCCCCTTCCGCCTGACCGACGCCTATACCGAGGCCGCGCGCCAGAACGGCGTCGACGTATTCTTCAACACCAATGTCACCGGCGTGCTCAAGCAAGGCTCGCGCGTCACCGGCGTGCGGACGCTGGAAGCCGGCGAATTCCACTGCCACACCCTGATCAACGCCGCCGGCTCCTGGGCCGCCGAGTTGAGCCAATGGGCGACCGGCGTCGATATTCCGGTCAAACCGGTCAAGGGCCAGATCGTGCTGTCGGAAAAGATGCCCAAGCTGTTGCGCGGCTGCATCACCACCAGCGATTGCTATATCGCGCAGAAGGACAACGGCGAAATCCTGATCGGCAGCACCACGGAGGACAAGGGCTTCGACGTCAGCAACACCTATCCGGAAATCGCCGGCCTGGTCAAAGGCGCGATCCGCTGCCTGCCGGAGATGAAGAACATCAACATCAAGCGTTGCTGGGCCGGCTTGCGCCCCGGCTCCCCGGACGAGCTGCCCATCCTCGGGCCGATGCAGGGCGTGGACGGCTATCTGAACGCCTGCGGTCACTTCCGCACCGGCATTCTGACCTCGGCCATCACCGGCGTGATGCTGGACGCGCTGGTGCGCGGCGAAACGCCGCCGCTGGACGTGACGCCCTTTCTGGCCGACCGCTTCAACGCCCCGGCCGCCAAGCCGACGGTGCAGGAAGCCGTCGAACTGGCGCTCTCCTAAACCAGCGACGGCCCGTCGCTCCCGCGGCGGGCCGTCCCACTGATTCAGATGTTCCTCTGTTACAGGCCGGCTAGTCCGGCCTGCTTTTTTTGCCCCGCCGCGCCCACCCTCTTAGAACCTGTTTACGATCTCGCGAGCTAGAGCGAGACAAGGCGAAAACAGCTGAGAAAGCGGAATGTACAGAGGGTACATGAGCATTTCGAAGCGGTACTCACCGTGTCACATTTCACAACGCGTAGCAGATCGTAAACAGCTTCTTACTGGCCTACGCCGCGGCGCTCGTACACCGCCTGCGCCAAGGTACCCAGGTCGACGTACTCCAGCTCGCCGCCCACCGGCATGCCGCGCGCGATGCGCGTCACTTTGAGGCCGCGCTCCTTCAACAGCTCGGCGATCATATGCGCGGTGACCTCGCCCTCGGCGGTGAAATTGGTGGCGATGATCACCTCCTCCACCGCGCCGTCCGCCGCCCTCACCAGCAGCTTATCCAGATTGATGTCGCGCGGGCCGACATTGTCCAGCGGCGAGATGCGGCCCATCAGCACGAAATACAGGCCGTCGAAGCATTTGGCCTGCTCCAGCGTCAGCAGATCCGCCGGCATCTCCACCACGCACAGCAAATCCTGCCGGCGCTCCTCGTCGGCGCAGATCGGACACAGCGGCGTTTCGCTGAAGGTGTTGCAGCGTTCGCAGTGGGTCAACTGGGTCAGCGCGCGGTCCAGCGCGCGCGCCAGCTTGTCCGCGCCCTTCTTGTCGCGCTGCAACAGGTGGAAGGCCATCCGTTGCGCGGTCTTGGGTCCGACCCCCGGCAACACTTTCAGGGCGGAAATCAGATGGTCTAGAGCGGGAGGATTCTTCATCGCTTTCACAATCGGGAAAAACGGCGGCGCAGACGCGCGTGCCGCCAGGCGAAAACCAGGCGGAAAATGCCGTAATGCAGTGTCAACAAGCAGGGCGCGCGCGGCGCGAAGCCGATGCGGTCCACCACTTCGCAGCCGCCGGGCAAGGCGCGCACCCGCCGCCGGTGCAGCCAGCGCCGCTGGGTCAGCATGGTGGAGCGCTCGTCGAAGGCGCCCGGCTCCAGCCGCGTCAGCTCCAAGTCGTCGCATTCCACCGGCAACAGGCCGAACAGCAGAATCCGGCACGGTCCGATGCGCACCGGCGGCCTCAAGCCGTCGGGCAGCTCGCCGCCCGGCAAGCGCATGCGGAGCCAGGGCCCGAGCTCGTCGTTGATGCCGGCGGCGCTGGCGGCGTGCGCCCACACCCTGTCGGCGTCGGCGCGCAGCCGGCTGCGCACGGTGAAATGGGCGAATCCGCGCATGGCTACCTCGGAAACAACGTAAAAATGGCCCGGCGCGCGCCGAGCCATCCGGATGCCGAAACCGATGCGATCAGAACGGCAGCTTCATGCCGGCCGGCAGGTTCAGGCCGGCGGAGAAACCGGACATCTTTTCCTGAGTGGTGGCTTCCACCTTGCGCACCGCGTCGTTGAACGCGGCGGCGATCAGGTCTTCCAGCATTTCCTTGTCTTCCTTGGCGTCGTCCAGCAGGCTGTCGTCCAGGCTGACGCGCTTGACGTCGTGAGAGCAGGTCATCACCACCTTGACCATGCCGGCGCCGGATTGGCCTTCCACTTCCACCGTGGCCAGTTCTTCCTGCGCCTTTTTCATATTGTCTTGCATTTGCTGGGCCTGCTTCATCAGGCCGGCGATACCACCTTTGCCAAACATAATCGTTTCACTCCTTCACGGGTTGAATGGTTTCGATGAGCAGCGTCGCGTCGAATTCGCGCACCATTTGCTGCACCACCGGATCGTTTTTCATATTCTCGCGCGCGATGTCCAACTGCTCCTGCCGATGGCGGGCGTCTTTCATCGCCGGCGTCTCCAGGCCCAGCTCTTCCACCGTCACCGCCAACTCCACCGGCCGGCCGAAGCGCTCGCTCAAGGCGAGCTTGAGCTTGTCCTGGTAATCGCGGCTGGTCATGTGGCGGAAGCTCTCCGGCACCGCCAGCGCCAGGCGTTCCTGGTCCCAGTCCTTCAATACCGCATTATGGGCCAGCATGCGCGCCGCGCCCAGCTTGACGCCCAGTTCGGTCACCAGCGCCTGCCAGTCGCCGTCGAAGCGATAGTCAGCCGGCTCCTCCGGCGGCGCCTGCAAATAGGACGGCATCTCCTCGTCCGCCGCCGCGCCCTGATCCCAGGGCACCTCGTCGGGACTGACGTCGCCGTCGTCCGACGCGTCTTCCTCCTCGGGCTCCGGCTCGGGCGGCGGCGCGGCTTGACGGACCGGCACGGCCGGCGCAGGCGGCCTGGCTTCTGGCGCGGCAGGCTCGGGTTCGGGTTCCACCGCCGGCGCGCTGTCCTGAACCGGCTGCGGCGCGGATTGCCGCGGCGCCGGCGAACTCAGGCCGGCGGCCTGCAAGGCCCGCGCGGCCGGCGAAATGCCTCCCGGCGCGGCCGGGACCGGCTGCGCTTGCGGCGGCTGCGGGCGAGCCGGCGCGCCGGCGGCCGGGCGCGGAGGCGCGGCTTCAGCCCGGGCGTTGGCCGGATGGAAGGCCAGCATGCGCAGCAGGGTCATATTGAAACCGGCGTGCTCGTCCGGCGCCAGCGCCAGGTCTTTGCGGCCGTGGATGGCGATCTGGTAATACAGCTGCACGTCCTGCGGCGCAATGGCGTCCGCCAGCGCCTGCAGCGCGTCGCGCTCCGGCTCGTCCTGGGCAACCGCCTGCGGCACGGTCTGCATCAGCGCCAGCTGCTGCAACAAGACCGCCAGTTCGCTCAAAGCGCCTTCGAAGCTGACCCCGCGCTCGGCCAGGCCGTCGGCCTCGGCCATCAGCTGCGGGCCGTCGCCGGCGGCCAAGGCCTGCAGCAAGGCGAACAGATAGCGGCGGTCCACCGCGCCCAGCATCGCGCGCACGCCGTCTTCCTTCACCTCGCCCAGACCGTAGGCGATGGCCTGGTCCAGCAGCGATTGCGCGTCGCGCATCGAACCGGAGGCGGCGCGGCCCAGCAAGGCCAGCGCCGGCGTCTCGTAGGCGATGCCTTCCACGTCCAGCATGTGGGCCAGATGGCCGGCCACTTGCTGCGGCGTCATATTGCGCAAGGAGAACTGCAGACAGCGGCTCAACACCGTGACCGGCACTTTCTGCGGATCGGTGGTGGCCAGAATGAATTTGACGTGGGCCGGCGGCTCCTCCAGCGTCTTCAGCATCGCGTTGAAGGCGCTCTTGGACAGCATGTGCACTTCGTCGATGATGTAGACCTTGAAGCGGCCGGACGTCGGCGCGTACTGGGCGTTTTCCAGCACTTCGCGGATATTGTCGATGCCGGTGTTGGACGCGGCGTCGATCTCCAGCAGATCGACGAAGCGGCCGGTGTCGATCTGACGACAAGCCGAACATTCGCCGCAGGGTTCGGCGGTGGTGCCGGTTTCGCAGTTCAGGCTCTTGGCCAGAATCCGGGCGATGGTGGTCTTGCCCACCCCGCGCGTCCCCGTCAGCAGATAAGCGTGATGCAGACGCTGTTCTTTGAGGGCGTTGGTCAAGGCGCGCACCACGTGCTCCTGGCCGACCAGATCGGCAAAGCGCTTGGGACGCCACTTACGGGCAAGGACTTGATAGCTCATGGGGGCGGATTTTAATGGCAATTGCCGCGCGTGGCGACAGGTTTCGCGCCGCCGCGGCGGGCGGCGCGCGGCGTCACGGCTGGGCCGCGGCCTGGCCCGCCAGATAGCGCTGGCGCAGCTGATCCGCGATTTCCTGCACCGCCTTGGCGTACAGCGTGCTGCGGTTGTAGCGGGTGATCACGAAGAAGTTGTTGAGGCCCAGCCAGTATTCGGTGACGCCCGGCGCCGTTTCCAGCGGCACCAGCACCGCCGGCACGTCGTCGGCCACCGGCGACTGCGGCGTCACGCCCATTTTCTTCAGCTCGCCCACGGTGTAGTGCAGATTGAATTTGTCGGCGATCAGCTGATCGATCTGCGGCCCCGGCTGCACGCTGGCCGGCAGGATCACGTCGTCGCCGTGGCGCCAGCCGTGGCGCTGGAAGTAATTGGCCACGCTGCCGATCGCGTCGTCCGGATCGCTCCAGATGTCGCGGTGGCCGCTGCCGTCGAAATCCACCGCCCATTTGCGGAAGCTGGACGGCATGAACTGCGGCCAGCCCATCGCGCCGGCGTAGGAGCCCTTCAGCGTCAGCGGATCCTTGCCCTCCTCCTTGGCCAGCAGCAGGAACTCGGTCAGCTCCTTGCGGAAGAATTCCGCGCGGCGCGGATAATCGAAGCCTATGGTGGACAAGGCGTCCACCAGACGGAACGATCCGGTGTTGCGGCCGTAATGGGACTCCACGCCCAGGATGGCGACGATGAGCTCGGGCGCCACGCCGTATTGCTGCTCGGCCCGCGTCAGCGCGGCCGCGTTGGCGCGCCAGAACGCCACGCCGTCGGCAATGGTCTTTTCCCCCACCGTGGAATTGCGGAACTGATACCAGGGGCGGGAGGTGGACGGCTTGTCCAGAATCTTGATGATGTTGGGCTTGAGTTCGACATTGGCGAACACCGCCTCCAGCTCCGGGCGGTTGAACTGGCCGCCGGCCACTTGCTCGTCGATGTAGCGCTGCACGTCCGGACGCGCCAGAAAGGCCGCGTCGGCCTGCGCCAGCGGGAAGGAGAACAGAGCCGCCAACGGGGCCAGTTTAAGCAAAGATTTCATGGGCTGGTTTCTGAATAAGCGTTTTTGACTTAGCCGCGCTCCTCGAAGAACGCGGCGCGAAAACTATAGCCGCAGACCTCGCGTCAAGCCTTGCGGCGGCCAAAACCGGCGCACGGCCGGCGCACGGGCGCTAGGCCCGGAACGACAAGGCGCTGGACACCAGGCGCGCGGTAATGTCGACGATAGGGATCACCCGCTCGTAAGCCATCCGGGTGGGACCGACCACGCCCAGCGCGCCGACCACCTGGCCGTTGATCCGGTAAGGCGCGGTCACCACCGAACATTCGTCCAGCGTCATCACGCCAGACTCCTCGCCGATGAAAATGTTCACGCCCTGCGCTTCCCGCCCCTGGTTCAGCAGCTTTAGCAGCTCGGTCTTGCGTTCGAACACGCTGAACAACTGACGCAGCCGCGACAAGTCCTCGGACAGGTCGCTCACCTCCAGCAGCCGGCTGCCGCCGGCCACCACCACCGCGGCGCTGCTGGCCGCCATCGAGCTCTGCCCCAGGCGGATCGCCGCCGACATCAGTTCGGCGATGTCGCCCTGCAGCTGGCGCAACTCGTCCGCCACCCGGCTGGCGATGCGATCCAGCCCCTGGCCGGCGTAATGCTGGTTGATGAAATTGCCGGCCTCTATCAATTCCGACGGCGTGTAATCGCGTTCGGTGGTCAGCAGATGGTTCTGCACGTCCCCGTCCAACGTCACCAAGATCATCAGCACCCGCCGCTCGGACAGGCGCAGGAATTCGATCTGGCGAAAAGCGATGTCGGAGCGCTGCGGCGTGACGATCACGCCGGCGAAATGCGTCAGCTCGGACAGCAAGGAGGACGCGGACTGGGCAATGCGCTGCGGGCTGTCCGGCTGCAGATTCAGTTCCAGCTCGTGCAGCGCCGCCTCTTCCAAAGGCCGGATGGTGAGCAGACGATCGACGAACATGCGGTAGCCGCGCGCGGTGGGCACCCGGCCGGCCGAGGTGTGCGGCGCCGCGATCAGCCCCATCGCCTCCAGCTCCGCCAGCACATTGCGGATGGACGCGGACGACAGCTCGACGCCGGGCAGCATGGACAGGGTTTTGGACCCCACCGGCTGGCCGTCGACGATGTAGCGTTCGATCAGGACCTTGAGCAGGTGTTGCGCGCGTTCGTTCATCATGATGGCTTCATTGTACACAGGGTGGACACTTGTAAAAGTGGTCGCAATCACAACTTTTTCAAGCGAGATCGCGGTTTCCCGTCCCGAAGGACGGTATCGCCGGCAAGCGGCTCTGCCGTTGGCCAAGGCTTTATGAGATAATCGACGGCATCTTTTCGGCTATCGGCGCGGCAAGCGCGAGCGCGACGGGGCAAGCCCGCCGGCGCCGCGCAAACCCCTGTCCGGCATCGGGTTTTCCCCGCCGCCATGGACGCGGCCCGCCGCTGGCCGAGCATTCATTTTGTTTAGCGCCCCCCACACTGGAGACAGCATGGCATCCGAAGACAAGAGCAAAGCGTTGGCCGCGGCCCTTGCCCAAATTGAAAAACAGTTTGGCAAGGGTTCGATCATGCGCATGAGCGACAACCAGATCAACGAAAACCTGCAAGTGGTCTCCACCGGCTCGCTGAGTCTGGACCTGGCGCTGGGCGTCGGCGGCCTGCCGCGCGGCCGCGTGGTGGAAATCTACGGCCCGGAGTCGTCCGGTAAAACCACCCTGTGTCTGCAAGCGGTGGCCGAGATGCAAAAATTGGGCGGCACCTGCGCCTACATCGACGCGGAAAACGCGCTGGACCCGCAATATGCGCAAAAGCTGGGCGTCAAGGTCGACGACCTGCTGATCTCGCAGCCGGACACCGGCGAGCAGGCGCTGGAAATCTGCGACATGCTGGTGCGCTCCAGCGGCGTCGATCTGATCGTGATCGACTCCGTCGCCGCCTTGGTGCCCAAGGCTGAAATCGAAGGCGAGATGGGCGATAGCCACGTGGGCCTGCAAGCCCGCCTGATGAGCCAGGCGCTGCGCAAGCTGACCGGCAACATCAAGCGCACCAACACTCTGGTGATCTTCATCAACCAGATCCGCATGAAGATCGGCGTGATGTTCGGCAACCCGGAAACCACCACCGGCGGCAACGCGCTGAAGTTCTACGCCTCCGTGCGCCTGGACATCCGCCGCACCGGCGGCATCAAGAAGGGCGAGGAAGTGATCGGCAACGACACCCGCGTCAAAGTGGTGAAGAACAAGGTGTCGCCGCCGTTCCGCCAGGCCGATTTCGAAATCCTGTACGGCGAGGGCATCTCCCGTCAGGGCGAGATCATCGAACTGGGCGTCAAGCACGGCTTCATCGACAAATCCGGCGCCTGGTACGCCTACAACGGCCAGAAGATCGGCCAGGGCAAGGACAACACCCGCGAATGGCTGAAGTCCAACCCGGAAATCGCCGCTGAAGTGGAACGCAAGATCCGCGACGCGGTGGGCATCAAAGTGGAAATCACCGAAGGCCAGCCGGACGAAGAGTTCGCCGACGACGCGCTCGACGCCTGATTCCCTGAATGGAAAAAAGCCTGAGGGCGCGAGCCGTCGATCTCCTGTCCCGCCGCGAATACACGCGGCGGGAACTGGAGCGGCGGCTCGCTCCGTTTGCGGAGAGCCCGGAACAATTGACGGCCTTGCTGGACGATCTGGCCGAACACAGCTGGCAGTCCGATCAGCGTTTCGCCCAGCAGTTCGCCGACAGCAAGGGCCAGCGCTACGGCAGCCGCCGCCTGCAACAGGAAATGCGTCAACGCGGCGTGGACGCCGAACTGATCCGCGACGCCTTGCAAGGCCGCGACGACCTTGCCGCCGCCCAGGCGCAATGGCGGAAGAAGTTCGGCCAGCTGCCGGACACGCCGCAGGAGCGCGCGCGCCAGATCCGCTTTCTGGCCGGACGCGGCTTCCCGATGTCCGTGATCGGCAAGGTGCTCAGCGGCGCCGACGACGACGACTTTCCCGCCGACGAGGACTGAGCATGCAAACGCGCGGCATCGCCACCCATATCGACATAGACGCCGCGCCGTCCGCGGTCTGGCGCGTGCTGTGCGACTGGGCAGCCTACCCGGAATGGAACCCCTTCATCGTCGGCCTGCACGGCCGCCAGCAGATAGGGTCTCGCCTGGTGGTCAGCATCCATCCGCCCGGCCGGCCGCGGCTGACCTTCCGCCCGCGGCTGGAAGTCTTGCAAACGGCGGAGGAGCTGGTGTGGCTGGGGCGCGCGCTGCTGCCCGGCCTGCTGGACGGCCGCCACAGTTTTCGCCTGGAAGCGCTGGAAAACGGCGGCACCCGCCTGCATCACGGCGAAACTTTCAGCGGCCTCTTGCTGCCGCTGTTCGGCCAGACGCTGCTGGCCGACACGCGCAAGGGTTTCGAATTGATGAACCAGGCGCTCAAGCGCCGCGCCGAAACCCTTGCCAGCGCCGGCGCGGCTTGACACAATCAGCTGTCCGCGCCGCTCTGGGTTCAAGCCCCCAAAGCGGCCCAGAATTCGCAATCTTACGAAATCAAACATGAAAACCTCTGAAATTCGCCAGAAATTCCTGGATTTCTTTGCCGGCAAAAACCATCAGGTAGTGCCCTCCAGCAGCCTGATCCCCGGCAACGACCCCACGCTGATGTTCACCGTCGCCGGCATGGTGCAGTTCAAGGACGTGTTCCTGGGCTTTGAAAAACGCGATTACACCCGCGCCACCACCAGCCAGAAATGTCTGCGCGCCGGCGGCAAGCACAACGACCTGGAAAACGTCGGCTACACCGCGCGCCACCACACCTTCTTCGAAATGCTGGGCAACTTCAGCTTCGGCGATTACTTCAAGCAGGACGCCATCACCTTCGCCTGGGAATTCCTGACCGGCGAGCAATGGCTGAACCTGCCCAAGGACAAGCTGCTGGTCACCGTCTACGCCTCCGACGACGAAGCCTACGACATCTGGCACAAGAGCGTGGGCCTGCCGGCCGACAAGATCATCCGCATCGGCGACAACAAGGGCGCGCCGTACGCCTCCGACAACTTCTGGACCATGGGCGACACCGGCCCCTGCGGCCCCTGCACCGAGATCTTCTACGACCACGGCCCGAGCGTGGCCGGCGGCCCTCCGGGCAGCCCGGACGAAGACGGCGACCGCTTCATGGAAATCTGGAACAACGTGTTCATGCAGTTCAACCGCGACGAGTCCGGCACCCTGCATCCGCTGCCCAAGCCGTCGGTCGACACCGGCATGGGTCTGGAACGCCTGTCCACCGTGCTGCAACACGTCAAGTCCAACTACGAGACCGACGCGCTGGCCTGCCTGGTGCGCGCCGCCGCGCGCGAAACCGGCATGGCCTACAGCCAGGACGTGCCGTCGCTCAAAGTGATCGCCGACCACATCCGCGCCTGTTGCTTCATGGTCGCCGACGGCATCTTGCCGTCCAACGAAGGCCGCGGCTACGTGCTGCGCCGCATCGCCCGCCGCGCCATCCGCCACGGCTACAAGCTGGGCCAGAAAGGCCTGTTCTTCCACAAGATCGTCGCCGACCTGGTGGCCGAGATGGGCGACGCCTATCCGGAACTGCGGGAAAAGCAGGCGCATATCGAAGACGCGCTGCGCGCCGAGGAGATCAAGTTCGCCGAGACGCTGGAAATCGGCATGGGCCTGGTGGACTCCGCGCTGGAAGGCGGCAAGACCAAGCTTGACGGCGACACCATCTTCAAGCTCTACGACACCTTCGGCTTCCCGGTGGACCTGACCGCCGACATCTGCCGCGAACGCGACATCCACGCCGATCTGGAAGGCTTCGAGCGCGCGATGGAAGCGCAGCGGGAGCGCGGCCGCGCCGGCTCCAGCTTCAAGATGACCGGCAAGGTCAGCTACAGCGGCGCCGACACCTGCTTCCACGGCTATGATTCCGCCAGCACCGACGCCAAGGTCTTGGCGCTGTTCAAGGGCACCGAGGCTGTCGCCGCGCTGGAAGCCGGCGAAGAAGGCATCGTGGTGCTGGACGACACCCCCTTCTACGCAGAAGGCGGCGGCCAGGTCGGCGACGTGGGCGAGATTTCGCTGCAAGGCGGCATCGGCGCGCTGTTCGACGTCAACGACACCCAGAAGATCCAGGCCGCGGTGTTCGGTCACAAGGGCAAGCTGGCCCGCGGCCGTCTGGCCGTCGGCGACAGCGTGACCGCCACCATCGATCTGCACGCGCGCGCCGCCAGCGCCCGCAACCACTCCGCCACCCACCTCTTGCACGCGGCGCTGCGCCACGTGCTGGGCGACCATGTCGCTCAGAAGGGCTCGCTAGTGAATCCGGAGCGCACCCGCTTCGACTTCGCCCACGGCGAACCGGTCAGCGCAGAACAGATCGCCGAGCTGGAGCGCGTGGTCAACCGCGTGATCAGCCACAATCTGCCGGTCAAGGCTGAAGTGATGAGCATGGAAGCCGCGCAGAAATCCGGCGCGATGATGCTGTTCGGCGAAAAATACGGCGATGAAGTGCGCGTGCTGACCATGGGCGACTTCTCCGCCGAACTGTGCGGCGGCACCCATGTGCAGCGCACCGGCGACATCGGCCTGTTCAAGATCGTGGCGGAAAGCGGCGTCGCCGCCGGCGTGCGCCGCGTCGAAGCCGTCACCGGCGAAGGCGCCATCGCCCACATCCAGGCTCAGGACGCCCTGCTCAAAGAGGCGGCCGGCGCGCTGAAAGCGCAGACGCTGGACGAGGTGGCCGCCAAGATCGGCAGCCTGCAGGACAACGTCAAGACCCTGGAAAAAGAGCTGGCCAAACTCAAGGGCCAACTGGCCGCCTCCGCCGGCGACAGCCTGGCCGACGGCGCGGCCGACGTCAACGGCGTCAAGGTGCTGGCGGTGGAACTGCCGGGCGCGGACAACAACGCGCTGCGCGAAACCCTGGACAAGCTGAAGGACAAGCTGGGCTCCGCCGCCATCGTGCTGGCCGCTAAGGGCGACGGCAAAGTGGCGCTGGTGGCCGGCGTCACCGCCGACCTCACCTCCAAGCTCAAGGCGGGCGAGCTGGTCAACTTCGTCGCCCAGCAAGTGGGCGGCAAGGGCGGCGGCCGTCCGGACATGGCCCAGGCCGGCGGCACTCAGCCGGAAAACCTGGCGGCGGCCTTGGCCGGCGTGCAGGCCTGGGTGGCGGCTAAGCTGTAAGAACGTGTTTGCGATCTCGCGAGCTAAGGCAAGACAAGGCGAAAACGGCTGAGAAAGCGGAATGTACGCGTGGTACATGAGCATTTCGAAACCGTTTTTAACGCCGTATCGCCGACGCGCAGCAGATCGTAAACAGGTTCTAAGCCTCCCAACTCTCGTCAACAGACCGCGCGCTGCGCGGTCTTTTTTTGTCTTCCACGCCGTCGACCTTGGCTGCCGCCGCTTTCTTGCTCCAGGTCAATGGCATCAGGATTACGAAATACTAATATTGAGAGGCTTAATGATGGCTTCTCCTTTTGTTGTTTGCATTTCAGCCCTGCTCGCCTCTCCGATCAGGGCGTTTTTTTTGCGCGCTGCCATGAAAAAAGGCGGCCAGAGCCGCCCTGTCCCGTCATGCCGCGCCGCGGCTCACAACACCAGCTTGCCGCCTATCACCGCCAGCATCACCGCCAGCGCCGGCCGCAACCAGCCCTCCGCCAGCCGCCGCGTCAGCTTGCTGCCCAGCCAGATGCCGGGCAGGGAGCCCGCCAGCAGATTGAGCAAGAGCGTAAAATCCACATTGCCGAGCCCGGCGTGTCCCAGACCGGCCACCAGGGTCAAGGGCACCGCGTGGGCGATTTCGGTGCCCACCAGCCGCGAAGTCGGCAAGGCCGGATACAGCAGGAACAAGGCCAGGGTGCCCAGGGCCCCGGCGCCGATGGAACTGAGCGTCACCAAAACGCCCAACACCACGCCGGTGGCCACGGTCAAGCCTATCCGCGGCTCGAACGACGGGCTGGCCGCGCCGGCGCGGCCCAGCCAGCGCAAGAGCAAGGGTTTGCCCAGGATGGCCGCGGCGGTCAGCAGCAAGGCGACGCCCAGCACCAGCTTGAACAGGGTGTCCAGCATTTTTTCCGGCAGATGCAGATAGGACAGGCCGGCTAGCACCAGCAGGGCAGCCGGCACGCTGCCGGCGGTCAGCCAGCCGGCGATGCGCCAATCGACATGACCTTGGCGATGATGCACCGTCACTCCGCCCATCTTGGTCAAGGCCGCGTATAAGAGATCCGTGCCCACCGCGGTGGCCGGAGAGATGCCGAACCACAGCAAGATGGGCGTCATCAGCGAACCGCCGCCCACGCCGGTCAGACCTACGATGAAGCCCACCGCCAAACCCGCGATCGCATACCCCCACTCCATAAAACCGCTCCTTGGCCGCGCCATTCGATAGCGGCATGCTACGCCAGTTTCATATAACGATTTATACCGTTTCGAAACAACATTATTCGAAAAGTGATTTACCTCAAAGACTTGCCCCGGACGCCCGCTCCATCATGCTGCGGTAACATCGCGCCGGTAGCGTGGGCGGAGTCCGCTGGAATGCCCAAGTCCGATTTGCTCCTAATCACAAGCAAACAGGGCTTTACAAATCGCGAAAATAGCGTCAATGTCAAAGGGTCAGGGTTTGCCCTGGCCTCACACAAGTACGTGACCGAGAGGTGCAAGGATGATGACTTCCCGTATTCCTCTGAGTGTTCGCAGAAAGCAGGCTAGAGACCAGCACGAGAGTTTTCTCTATGCGGTCGCCAAGCCTCAGTTGAGTGATGCTGAGAGGTCGCGCCAGCAGAAAGTGCGCCAGCGCGCGCACGATCGGGACGATGCCCGATTCCTGGCCGACCGCTGCGACGACCTGTTCTGAACACCTTGCCCACTGGCGGCTTGCCGCCTGTTGACGGTTAGCGGCCCAGCCATACGCCACGCCGCAACCTCCCTGCCTTGAAGCGGACAGCGCGCTTGCCGCCTGTGCCGAGCCGCCCGTTTCGTTTCCCGCCGCCGCGCCCGCGTCCAGCGACGCCGGTCGTCCGCCCGTTGTCCCCTGCGTCTCCGCCTCCGCGCGCATAAAGAAAATTCCTTTTCCCGCCGAAATCCGTCCGAATTTGCGCCAAACGGCGATTTCCCATCGATTTTTACGCGATTTTTATCTCTATCCAACGGCTTTTATCGGGTTTTTGACGCCGGCTTCAGTACCTTTCCATTACTGATTCAAATGGAGATTTTCATGATGGATGTCGTCTATCTGGGACTCGTCCTGTTGTTCGGCGCGCTGGCCTGCGGCTTCGTCGCCGGCTGCCGGAAACTGGGAGAAAAGGAATGAGCGTCTGGTATCTGCTCAGCGCGCTGATCGCGCTGGGCCTGCTTGGCTATCTGATCTACGCACTGCTTAAGCCGGAGAATTTTTAATCATGTTCGCCAATTTCATCGGCTCGGCCGCACCCTTGCAGCTGGGCTTGTTCCTGCTGGTGCTGCTGGCGCTGGCCTGGCCGCTGGGCGCCTATATCGCCCGCGTGATGCAGGGCGACAATGTCGGCCCCCTGCGCCTGTTCGCGCCGCTGGAGCGCGGCTTTTACCGGCTGGCCGGCGTCAAGCCGGACGAAGACATGGGCTGGCGCGGCTACGCCGTCGCCTTGCTGTTGTTCAATGTGCTGGGCGCGCTGGCCTTGTATCTGCTGCAACGCTTGCAGGGCTGGCTGCCGTTCAACCCGCAAGGCATGGGCGCGGTGGCGCCAGATTCCGCGTTCAACACCGCGATCTCCTTTGTCACCAACACCAACTGGCAGGGCTATGGCGGCGAATCCACCATGGGCTATCTGGTGCAGATGCTGGGCCTGACGGTGCAGAACTTCCTGTCCGCCGCCACCGGCGCGGCGGTGGTGCTGGCCCTGGTGCGCGGCTTTGTCCGTCACGGCTCGGCCAAGATCGGCAACTTCTGGGTGGACGTCACCCGCTTCACTCTCTACGTGTTGCTGCCGCTGTCCTTCGTGTTCGCGCTGGCCTTCAGCCAGCAGGGCATGATCCAGAACCTGTCCGCCTATAAAAACGCGCAGACGGTGGAAACCACCCATTATCAGCAGGCCAAGACCGATGCTCAGGGCAACGCGGTCCTGGGCGCCGACGGCAAGCCGGTGATGGCGGACGCCAGCACCCAGCAGCAAACGCTGCCCATGGGGCCGGTGGCCTCGCAAGAAGCGATCAAGCTGCTGGGCACCAACGGCGGCGGCTTCTTCAACGCCAACTCGGCGCACCCGTTTGAAAACCCCACCCCGCTGAGCAACTTCCTGCAAAGCCTGGCCATCTTCCTGATCCCGGCGGCGCTGTGCTTCGTGTTCGGCCGCATGGTGGGCGACCAGCGCCAAGGCTGGGCCATCATCGCCGCGATGACGGTGATGTTCGTCTGCGCGGTCGTAACGGCCACCGGCGCGGAACAGGCCGGCGTGCCGCAGCTGAGCGCAATGGGCGTGGATCAGCAGGCCAGCCATTTGCAGGCCGGCGGCAATATGGAAGGCAAGGAAACCCGCTTCGGCGTCATCGACACCTCGCTGTTCATCGCGGTGACCACCTCCGCCTCCTGCGGCGCGGTCAACGCCATGCACGATTCGCTGACCCCGATCGGCGGCCTGGTGCCCACCTTCCTGATGCAATTGGGCGAGGTGGTGTTCGGCGGCGTCGGCTCCGGCCTGTACGGCATGCTGATCTTCGCCATCCTGGCGGTGTTCATCTCCGGCCTGATGGTGGGCCGCACCCCGGAATACCTGGGCAAGAAGATAGAAATCCATGAGATGAAGATGACGGCGATCACCATTCTGGTCACCCCGGTTCTGGTGCTGACGCTGACCGCCATCGCGGTGCTGGCCGCCTCCGGCAAGGCCGGCGTCCTCAACCCCGGCGCCCACGGCTTCAGCGAGGTGTTGTACGCCTTCACCTCGGCCGCCAACAACAACGGCAGCGCCTTCGCCGGCCTGTCCGCCAACACGCCCTTCTACAACGTCGCCACCGCGGTGGCCATGTTCTTCGGCCGCTTCTTCATGATCGTGCCCATCCTGGCCATCGCCGGTTCCTTGGCCGCCAAGAAGCGGCTGGCCGTCACCGGCGGCACCCTGCCCACCCATGGCCCGCTGTTCGTGGTGCTGCTGATAGGCACCGTCTTGCTGGTGGGCGCGCTCAACTATGTTCCCGCGCTGGCGCTGGGCCCGGTCGTCGAGCAATTGCAGATGATCAGCGGTCGCTGAACCTTGCGGGAGGACTCATAAAATGAACGATATCAATCATTCCAAACTGCCGGCCGCCCAGCCCGTTCAAGCGGGCCACAGGAGCGCGGCCAAATCCATGCTGGACCCCAGCCTGGTGAAACCGGCCATCGTCGACTCCTTCAAGAAGCTGTCGCCGCGCGCCCAGTGGCGCAACCCGGTGATGTTCGTCGTCTACATCGGCAGCATCCTGACCAGCGCGCTGTGGGTTCAGTCCCTGGCCGGCCAGGGCGAGGCGCCGTCCGGCTTCATCCTGGCGGTGGCGCTGTGGCTGTGGTTCACCGTCTTGTTCGCCAACTTCGCCGAAGCGCTGGCCGAGGGCCGCAGCAAGGCCCAGGCGGCCAGCTTGCGCTCGGCCAAGAAAAACGTGGTGGCCAAGAAGCTGTCCGGCCCCAGCCACGACGCCGGCAAGACCGTGATCGACGGCAGCAGCCTGCGCAAGGGAGACTATGTGCTGGTGGAAGCCGGCGACGTGATCCCGGTGGACGGCGAGGTGATCGAAGGCGTGGCCTCGGTGGACGAGTCCGCGATCACCGGTGAATCCGCGCCGGTGATCCGCGAGGCCGGCGGCGATTTCTCCTCGGTCACCGGCGGCACCCGCGTGCTGTCCGACTGGATCGTGGTGCGGATTTCCGTCAACCCGGGCGAAACCTTCCTCGACCGCATGATCGCCATGGTGGAAGGCGCCAAGCGCCAGAAAACGCCGAACGAGATCGCGCTGACCATCCTGCTGGTGGCGCTGACCATCGTCTTCCTGGTGGTCACCGTCACCCTGCTGCCCTTCTCGCTGTTCAGCGTGGAAGCGGCCAAGGCCGGCTCGCCCATCGGCATCACCACCCTGGTGGCCTTGCTGGTATGCCTGATCCCCACCACCATCGGCGGCCTCTTGTCCGCCATCGGCGTGGCCGGCATGAGCCGGATGATGGGCGCCAACGTGATCGCCACCTCCGGCCGCGCGGTGGAAGCCGCCGGCGACGTGGACGTGCTGCTCTTGGACAAGACCGGCACCATCACCCTGGGCAATCGCCAGGCCTCGGCCTTCATTCCGGCGCCCGGCGTCAGCGAACAGGCTTTGGCCGACGCCGCCCAGCTGGCCTCGCTGGCCGACGAAACCCCGGAAGGCCGCAGCATCGTGGTGCTGGCCAAGAAGCAGTTCAATCTGCGCCAGCGCGAGCTGGCCAGCCATGAAGCCGCGTTCATCCCCTTCACCGCGCAAACCCGGATGAGCGGCATAGACTACGATGGCCGCCGGATCCGCAAGGGCGCTATCGACGCCATCCGCCGCCACATCGCCGAACTGGGCGGCCAGTTCCCGGACGCGCTGGCGAAAAGCGCCGATGAAGTGGCCCGCCGCGGCTCCACCCCGCTCTTGGTGGCGGAAGGCAATCGCGCCTTGGGCGTGATCGAACTGAAGGACATCGTCAAGGGCGGCATCAAGGAGCGCTTCGCCGAGCTGCGCCAGATGGGCATCAAGACGGTGATGATCACCGGCGACAACCCGCTGACCGCCGCCGCCATCGCCGCCGAGGCCGGCGTGGACGACTACCTGGCCGAAGCCACGCCGGAAGCCAAGCTCAAGCTGATCCGCAGCCATCAGGCCGAGGGCAAGCTGGTGGCAATGACCGGCGACGGCACCAACGACGCGCCGGCGCTGGCCCAGGCCGACGTGGCGGTGGCGATGAATACCGGCACCCAGGCGGCCAAGGAAGCCGGCAATATGGTGGACTTGGATTCCAACCCCACCAAGCTGATCGAGATCGTGGAAATCGGCAAGCAGATGCTGATGACGCGCGGCTCCTTGACCACCTTCTCCATCGCCAACGACGTGGCCAAATACTTCGCCATCATTCCGGCCGCCTTCGCCAGCACCTATCCGCAATTGAACGCGCTGAACGTGATGGGCCTGAACAGCCCGGCCTCGGCCATCATGTCGGCGGTGATCTTCAACGCCGTCATCATCGTGTTCCTGATCCCGCTGGCGCTGAAGGGGGTCAAGTATCAAGCCAAGAGCGCGGCGGAGCTGCTGCGCGGCAACCTGCTGATCTACGGCCTGGGCGGCCTGCTGGTGCCCTTCGCTGGCATCAAGCTGATCGACATGCTGCTGGGCACGCTGAGCCTGGCATAAGCACTGAAAGGACAAAGCAAATGAAACTGTTACGCCCGCTGCTGGTGGTGTTCGGCGGCCTGACCCTGATCACCGGCCTCGCCTACCCCTTGCTCACCACCGGGGCCGCCCAGGCGCTGTTCCCTTTCCAGGCCAACGGCAGCCTGATCGAACGCGACGGCAAGATCGTCGGCTCGCGGCTGATAGGCCAGAACTTCACCGGCCCGCAATATTTCTGGGGCCGCCCGTCCGCCACCAGCCCAATGCCGTACAATGCCGGCGGGTCCGGCGGCTCCAACCTGGGCCCCACCAACCCGGCGCAGCTGGACGCGGTGAAGGCCAATGTGGAACGCATCCGCGCCGCCCATCCGGGACAGACCGGCCCGGTGCCGGTGGACCTGGTCACCGCCTCGGCCAGCGGCCTGGACCCTGAAATTTCCGCCGCCGCGGCTTTCTACCAGTTGGAGCGCGTCGCCGCCGCCCGCAAGATGGA
Organism: Chromobacterium sp. HL1; assembly: GCF_057418835.1. Taxonomy (NCBI): domain Bacteria; kingdom Pseudomonadati; phylum Pseudomonadota; class Betaproteobacteria; order Neisseriales; family Chromobacteriaceae; genus Chromobacterium; species Chromobacterium sp. HL1. Next base: position 1,272,586 of record NZ_CP162399.1, on the reverse strand, counting down.
GCCGGCCGCGCTGCGCAAGCTGGTGGAGAGCCGGGTGATAGGCGAAACCTTCGGCCTGCTTGGCGAGCCGCGCGTCAATGTGCTGGAATTGAACCTGGCGCTGGACCAGCGGCGCGGCTGATAAGAACGAGCCGCGGAATCCCCGGCTTCCGCGGCTAAAAAAACAGGACAAGCCATGCCCGACATCCGTCCCGATCCGGACGCGCTGCTGGATGAACTGAAACGCGAAGAACTGGACGCCCAACGCGGCCGGCTGAAGATATTCTTCGGCGCCTGCGCCGGGGTCGGCAAGACCTACGCCATGCTGGCGGCGGCCCGCGCCCGGCGCCAGGAAGGCGTGCAAGTGCTGGTGGGCGTGGTGGAAACCCACGGCCGCAAGGAAACCCAGGCGCAACTGGCGGACCTGGAATTGCTGCCGCCGCGGCGGATCGCCTACAAGGGTCACGAACTGTCCGAGTTCGATCTGGACGCGGCGCTGGCGCGCCGGCCGCAGCTGATCCTGATGGACGAATTCGCCCACTCCAACGCGCCCGGCTCGCGCCACCCCAAGCGCTGGCAGGACGTGGAGGAGCTGCTGGCCGCCGGCATCGACGTCTACACCACCCTCAATGTCCAGCATCTGGAAAGCCTGAACGACGTGGTCGGACAGATCACCGGCATCGTGGTGCGCGAAACCCTGCCCGACCACGTGTTCGACCGCGCCGACGAAGTGGCGCTGGTGGACCTGCCGCCGGACGAGCTGCTGGGCCGGCTGGCCGCCGGCAAGGTCTACCTGCCGCAGCAGGCCGAGCGCGCGGTGAAGAACTTCTTCCGCAAGGGCAATCTGCTGGCCTTGCGCGAACTGGCGCTGCGCCGCACCGCCGACCGCGTGGACGCGCAGATGCGCGCCTACCGCGCCGATCAGGCCATCAACCCGGTGTGGCATGCGCGCGAGCGGCTGCTGGTCTGCGTCGGCGCCAGCGCCGGTATCGACAAGCTGATCCGCAGCGCCAAGCGCCTGGCCGCCAATCTGGACGCGGACTGGATCGCCGTCTACGTGGAAACGCCGCGCCAGCAAAAACTGTCCGAGGAGCAGCGCGCCCGCGTGCTCAAGGGCCTGAGGCTGGCGCAGGAATTGGGCGCGGAAACCACGGTGCTGGGCGGCAACGAACTGGCGCCCACGCTGCTGGCCTACGCCCGCAGCCGCAACGTCTCCAAGCTGGTGGTGGGCAAATCCGTCCGCGGCCGCTGGTCGCGGCTGTGGCGCCCTACCCTGGTCAACGAGCTGAGCCGCCGCTCCGGCGACATCGATCTCTACGTGGTGGCCCACGACTTGGAAGCGGAGGACGCCGGCGCCGCCAAGACCGGCGCCAGCCTGTTGTTCGAAGAGCAGGACAGCCCGCGCTCCCGCGCCGGCTACATCGCCGCCGCCGTCGCCTGCCTGCTGACCACGCTGCTGGCCGGCCTGCTGATTCCCCATGTGGCGCTGGCCAACGACATCATGATCTACCTGTTGGTGGTGGTGCTGGTGTCGGTGCGCTACGGCCGCGGCCCCGGCATGCTGGCCTCGCTGCTGTCGGTGGCGGCCTTCGACTTTTTCTTCGTGCCGCCGCAGATGTCCTTCGCCGTCACCGACACCCAGTACCTGATGACCTTCGTGGTGATGTTGCTGGTGGCCGCCATCATCAGCCAGCTCACCGCCCGGCTGCGCTTCGCCGCCAATATCTCCACCTATCGCGAACGCCGCACCCGCGCGCTGTACGATCTGGGCCGCGAACTGGCCGGCGCGCTGACCGCCGCCCAGATCGTGGACACCGCCGTCGGCCGGCTGGAGCCGCTGTTCGCCGCCAAGGTCAACCTGTTCCTGCCCAATAGCGGCGACGAACTGCGCCTGGCCGGCGAAGACCGCGGCCATGCCGACATCGGCGTCGCGCAATGGGTTTACGATCATCAGCAGCCGGCCGGCCTCGGCACCAACACCCTGCCCGCCAACGCCGCGCTCTACGTGCCGCTGCGCGCGCCGATGCGCAACCGCGGCGTGATCGCGCTGCTGCCGGAAGTCACCGATCAGGCCTTTCTGCCGGAACAGCAAAGACTGCTGGAAACCTGCGCCGCCCAGATCGCGCTGGCGCTGGAGCGCGTGCATTACGTGGAAGTGGCGCAGGACGCCATCGTGGCGATGGAATCCGAGCGGCTGCGCAACAGCGTGCTGTCCGTGGTGTCCCACGATCTGCGCACCCCGCTGACCACCATGGCCGGCCTGTCCGAGCGGCTGTGCTCGCCCAATGTGGACGACGATCAGCGCGCCGAGATCGCCGCCGCCATCCAGGACGAGGCGCTGCGCATGAACAAGCTGGTGACCAATCTGCTGGACATGGCGCGGCTGCAATCCGGCGTCAAGCTGAACAAGGAATGGCAGATGCTGGACGAGGTGGTGGGCAGCGCGCTGCGCGCCGCCGAACGCGGCCTGCGCGGCCGGGAACTGAGGCTGGAGCTGGACCCGGACCTGCCGGTGCTGGAATACGACGCCGTGCTGCTGGAGCGGGTGCTGGTCAACCTGCTGGAAAACGCCGGCAAATACACGCCGCCAGGCAGCCGCATCACGCTGGCGGCGCGGCGCGAAGGCGCGGAGGTGCTGGTGTCGGTCAGCGACGACGGCCCCGGCCTGCCGCCCAATATGGAACAGCGCGCCTTCGACAAATTCTCGCGCGGCGCGGCGGAGTCCAGCACCCCCGGCGTGGGGCTGGGCCTGGCGATCTGCCGCTCCATCGTGGAAATCCACGGCGGCCGCATCAGCGCGCGCAACCGCTCGCCGCACGGCGCGGAATTCCGCTTCAGCCTGCCGGCCGGTCAAGCGCCGGCGCTGCCGCCGGATGAGACGCCCTAACTCAAAAGAAAACCATGACCATGCAAGACGCACCGATCAGCATCGTCGTCATTGAAGACGAGAAACCGATACGCCGCTTTCTGAGCGCGGCGCTGGAAGAAGAAGGCCTGACCGTCCACGAGGCGGAAACCGGCAAGCAAGGCCTGATCGAAGTGGCCACCCGCAAGCCGGACCTGGTGATCCTGGACCTGGGCCTGCCGGACATGAACGGCCAGGACACCATCAAACAGCTGCGCGAATGGACCGATCTGCCCATCCTGGTCTTGTCCGCGCGCACCCAGGAAACCGAGAAGGTGGCCGCGCTGGACGCCGGCGCCGACGACTATCTGACCAAGCCCTTCGGCGTGGCCGAATGCCTGGCGCGCGTCCGCGTGCTGCTGCGCCGCCGCACCCACGGCAGCGCCGCCGCGCAACAGGTGTTCCAGTTCGGCGACATCAAGGTGGACCTGGTCAACCGGCAGGTGGCCAAGGCGGAAACGGCGGTGCATCTGACGCCGATAGAGTACCGGCTGCTGTCCACCTTGATACGCAGCGCCGGCAAGGTGATCACCCATCGCGAACTGCTGCTGGCGGTATGGGGGCCGTCGTTCTCGGAGCACAACCAGTATCTGCGCGTCTATATGGGCCATCTGCGGCAGAAGCTGGAAGACAATCCGGCGATGCCGCGCCACATCCTCACCGAGACCGGAGTCGGCTATCGGCTGGTGGAGGGCTGAGCGGACCGCCGCTTAGAAGCTGTTCATGGGGGCCAGGACCGCGCGCAGCCGCTTACGCGCTGCGCCCCACCCCGTTCTCCACCGCGAACACCGCCGCCTGCACCCGGCTGCTGAGGCTGAGCTTCTTCAGGATGTTCTGCACATGGATCTTGACCGTGCTCTCGGCCAGATCCAGGCTGCGCGCGATTTCCTTATTGCTCTTGCCCTGGGCCAGAAAGCCGAGGATTTCGCGTTCGCGCGGGGTCAGCCGGTCCAGCTCCTGCTCCGCCGGCTCCACCGGCGCGGCCGCGCCGTGGCGGAACTGGGCCATCAGCTTGGCGGTCATCGAATCGCTCATCACCGATTCGCCGGCGGCGGCGCGCGCCACCGCCTGGGTCAGAAAGTCGGCGTCGATGTTTTTCAATAGATAGCCGCGCGCGCCGGCCTTCAAGGCCGCGGTCAGATCGTCGGCCTCCTCGGACACCGTCAGCATCACCACCGCCCGTTTGGGCTGGTCCTGCAGCATCAGGGTCAGCGCCTCCACGCCGGAAATGCCCGGCATGTTCAGGTCCAGCAACACCACGTCCGGGTCCAGCTGCTTGGCGAGCTTGACGCCCTCGGCGCCGTCGGCCGCCTCGCCGACAACGTCGAAAGCCGCCTGGCGCGCCAGCAAGGCCTTGATTCCGCTGCGGAACAAGGTGTGATCGTCCACCAGCAAAATGCGTATGGTCTGTTCAGACATCATCGAGTCCGGGTCTTTCAAATTCAGATATAGACAGTATGAGAGCTGTCTAGCCGCCGCGCCAGTGGCTCAAGCGGCCATGCGCCGCGCGCGCGGCAGCAGCAGGCTGACCAGGGTGCCCGCCTCCGGAGTGGATTCGATGTCCAGTTGCAGGCCGGCGCGCTGTGCGCGCTCCTGCATGATGGACAGGCCGAAATGGCCGTCGCCCTTGTTGCGCACGGTATCCAGATCGAAACCGACGCCGTTGTCCAACACGCTGAGCACGAAGACCTCGCCGTCGTCGCTGAGGCTGACCGTGACCTGGCTGGCCTCGGCGTGCTTGCGCACATTGGACAGCGCCTCCTGCAGGATGAACAGGATCTGCAATTGCTGTTCCGGCATCAGCGGCGCGCCGGCTCCGGTGGAGCGCAGCTCCACCCGCATCCCGGTCTGCTTACGGAATTTGTCCAGCAGGCTGCTCACCGCCTGGCTCAGGCTTTCCGACAATTTGGAACGGAAGTTGTTGAGCAGCTCGCGCACATCGTCGTAGCTTTCCTTGACCCCGGCCTCGAACAAGGCCAGCGTGTCGTCCACCAGGCCCGGGTCGCCGCTGTCCAGCGCCTGGCGCATGATCTGGGTTTGCAGATTCAGGAAGGACAGGCCCTGGGCGATGCTGTCGTGCAGGCCCTGGGCCACCAGATTGCGCTCCTCCAGCACCGCCAGTTCGCGCTCCTTGGCCGCCAGCCTCAGGTTTTCTATCGCCACCGCCAGGTGCTGGCCCAGCATCTCCAGTTGCCTCACCTGCTGCGGCGGCAGGATGCGCGCCTGTCGGAAATGCAGATTGAAAATGCCCAAGGTGCGGTTTTGCGTCGCCACCGGGAAGGCGCTGACCACGCGGAAGCCTTCGCGGCTGCACTGCTTGTCCGGCAGGCCGCGCATATTCTCCACCCGGCTCTCTGCCTTGGCGGCGGCTTCTCCGCACAGGCAGTCGCCCACTTTCAGGCAATGCTCTTCGCGCAGCAGCCCTTCCGGCAAGCCGTCGTCGGCCACCACGAACACCATGCCCTGGCCGTGATCGGTCAAGCGCACCGCGCCGCCGTCGGCGTCGAAGGCGCGCATCACCCGGGCGAGGAAGCCCTTGCACAGCGCTTCCAGCGGCTGGGATTGATTGCAGAAGGAGGTGATTTCGTACAACAGCGCCAATTCCTGGTTTTTCTGCTGCAGGCTGGCGGTCTTGCCGCGCACCCGCTCTTCCAGCGTGGCGTGGGATTCGGACAGACAGGCCGCCATCAGATTGAAGCCGGTGCTGACCTGGCCGAATTCGTCGTCGGTCTCCACCGGCACCCGCACGCTGTAATCGCCGGCCGCCAGCCGGCGTATGCCCTGGTGCAGCTTGTCCAGCGGCCGCAGCACGATCAACAGCATCAGATAAATCAGCGCGACGGTGCCCACCACCGCCATGCTGGCGAGCAAGAGCTGCAGCAGGCGCAGATAATCGGTGTTGCGGGCGTTGTAGGCCTCCATGCCGCTGACGAAGGTGTTGATGTCCGCCACGTAGAGCGCCACGCGCTCGGCGAAACGGGCGGCCTCCGCCGCGTTGTCGCCGGGCCGCGTCAGCGCATCCTGCAACACCGGTTTCAGTTGCTCGCGCCACTGCGTTTCCACCTGGGTCAGCGCCTGCTGGATGTCCGCCTGACGCGGCACCAGCAGCGGGCGCGCCGGGTCGCCGCGGCGCAGCCGCTGCAAGATGGCTTCGTAATTGACCATGTCGCGGCGCAGCGCGTCGGCGCGCGCGCCGTCCTGGCCGCTAAGCTGCAAATCCAGCGCCAGCCGGGTAACGCGCATGCGCAGGCTGCCGGCGTCGTTGATCGCCGCCGCGCCGCCCTCCTGCTGCCAGGACAGCCACAGCGTGGCGCCGATGGAACCCAGCGCCACCAAGAGAAAAATCGCCAGCACGCCGACGATCTTGGCGCTGAGCCGCTGGCCCAGCGGGCCGCCCAGCACCGGGGACACGTTCAGCCGCATCGCCGTCGCCCTAGCCACCGGTCATCGACATGAAGCGCACCAGCTTTTTCGGCTTCTCGCTGAATTCATGTCGCTCCGGTTTCAGTTCTATCGCCGCGCGGATCGCCGCTTCCAGTTCGGCGTCGCTGACGCCGGCGCGCAGCAGAGGGCGCAGCTCAAAGCTTTCTTCCTGGCCCAGGCACATGTAGAGCGTGCCGTCCACGGACAGCCGTACCCGGTTACAGGTGGCGCAGAAATGTTGGGAAATGGGCGTGATCAGGCCCAGCGAGAAACCGCCGTCCCGGGTTTTCCAGTAGCGGGCCGGGCCGCCCCCCAGGGTGGCGGCCTGTTCGACCAGGTCGAATTCGGTTTGCAGCTGACGCAGCACCGGCTGCAAGTCCAGGTAACTGGCGGCGCGGCCGGTGTCGCCCATGGGCATGGCTTCGATCAGCCGCAGCACGAAGCCATGCTGGATACAGAAGGCGACCATGGCGCCGATGTCGGCGTCGTTGACGTCCTTCATCGCCACCATATTGATCTTGATCGGGGAAAAGCCGGCCTCCTTGGCCGCCATCAGCCCTTCCATCACCCGCGGCAGGCTGTCGCTGCCGGTGATGTCGTGCACGCAATCGCGGCGCAGCGAGTCCAGGCTGACGTTGACGCGGCTGACTCCGGCGGCGCGCAGCGCCTGGGCGTGGCGCGCCAGCTGAGTGGCGTTGCTGGTCAGCGACAGGTCGTTGAGGCCGGGCAGCGCGGACAGGCGCGCCGCCAGCTCCGGCAGATTGCGGCGCAGCAGCGGTTCGCCGCCGGTCAGCCGCAGCCGCCGCGTGCCCAGGCGCGCGAAAGCCGCCACCACGCGTTCTATCTCGTCGAAGGTCAGCCAGTTGGCCGGCTCTTCGAAGCCTTTGAAGCCTTTGGGCAGGCAGTAATTGCAACGCAGGTCGCAACGGTCGGTCACGGACAGACGCAGGTATTCGATGGAGCGCCCGAAGCGGTCGGTAAGCATGAGTTCCTCCATGGCAGCCAATGATACCGCTTAGTCGCAACCAAGTGGCCCGGCTGTCGCCGCCAATCTGATATTTCCTGATTCCATTTTACTAGCTAGCCCAACAATTCGCAGTCCAACCAAAGCACGCCGGCCCCTAGTCACTTGTGACTAGGGGCCGGCCGGCGAAATGCGAGCGCAGGATGAAGGGAACAGGCGCGTCCGGCGATCAGGAGCGACCCCGTGGTAAATCGGCGCTCAGGCGTGTTTGAACTTGTCCACCAGATCCACCAGCTCGCTGGCCGAGGCATTGAGGCGGTCGGACAAATCCGCCACCTCCTGCACCAAGCCGGAATTCTCCTCCGCCAGCGAGGCGATCACACTGATATTGTTGGCCACCTCGCCGCTAGCCGCGGTCTGCTGCGCCATCGCCACCGCGGTGCCCTGGCTCTTGGCCGCGGCTTCGCTGGCTTCCTGGTGGATTTCATCCAGGTCGTGCACGGTCTGCCCCACCAGCTCCAGGCCGGACTCCATGCGCTGGCGCGCCTCCTGCATGTGGTGGGCGGCGGTCTGAGTCTCGCCGCGGATATCCTCGATCAGCGATGTGATGTCCAGCGTCTCCTTGCCGGTGCGCTCGGCCAGTTTGCGCACCTCGTCCGCCACCACGGCGAAGCCGCGGCCCATCTCGCCGGCGCGCGCCGCCTCGATCGCCGCGTTCAAGGCCAAGAGATTGGTCTGGTCGGCGATCTCGCGGATGGCGGTGATGATGGAGCGGATGTCTTCGGACTTCTGCTGCAAGGATTCTATCCGGCCGCCGGCGTCGTCCAGCACCGTCGAGGTCTGATTCATCGCCTGCGTGGTGCTCCGCATGCGTTCGCGGCCGTCGCTGACGCTGCTCTGCATCTGCTGCGCCACGTTCAGCGACAGCCGGGTGTTGGCGCTGACCGACTCGATGCCCGCGCTCATCTCCTCCACCGCCGCGGCGATGCCGGCCGCCGACTGGCTCTGGGTTTCAGAAGCCTTGGCGGCGCGATGGGAAATCGCCAGCATCGCGTGCGCCGCCTCCACCAGGCTGTGGGCGTTGTGATTGACTTGGTTCAGGGTGCGGGCGAAGGCCTCCACCAAGTGGTCGAAAGCCTTGCCCATGCGCGCGATTTCATCGTGACCGCGGATGTCGGCGCGCGGCCTCAGGTCAAAATCCCGGCTCATCGAGGTCATCAGCAGTTCCAGCCGCTGCACCGGCACATGGATGCCGCGATAGATGGCGAAACCCAGGCCGCCCAGGGCCAGAATCACCAGGGCGGAGCCGCCCAGCGTCACCCACAGGTCGACGCGGGCCTGGGACACCTTGGCCGCCACCAGGCCGGCCAGATCGGACAGCAGCTTGTCCTGCAGCGTTTTCAGCGCGCCGATGCGCTGGGTCGCCGCCTGAAACCACGCCGCCGGCGCCACGCCTGCCGGCTGGCCCAGGGCCTGGCCCAAGAGTTTGTCGCGCAGCGCCTGCAAGGCCTTGGCCTCGTCGCCGCCTTCCACCGCGTCCATCTGGGCGCGCAGCGTATCGTCCGCCATCAGCCGCAGCTGTCCGGCGCAGGCGTCCTGCTTGGCCTTGAGGCCCACCGCCTGGGCAAAGCCTTTTTGATCGAACACGCCGCCGTTGAGCACGCCGTTGACGTAGCCGCGCTCGCGGCCGGCGAACTCCTTCTCGCATTGCAGGCTGAGCAAGGCCGCGGTGCTGCGTAGCAGATCGCCGTCGCTATTGGCCTGCGCCAGCTTGGCGATCAGGCCGATCAGGGCGTCGATGCGGCCGGAATAGGCGGCGAAGGCCTCGGCCGCCGGCGTCGCGCGTTTTTCCACGCTGTCGCGCAGCTGGGGCAGACCGTCCAGCTGACTGCTCAGGGCGGACAGATCGCCGGCCAGGCTGCTGGCGGCGTGATTGGCCGCCTCGTCGCGGAAGGCGGCCAGGTCCTTGTCGCTGACCGCGCGCGCCTGCTGCAAGGGCGGCGGCAAGCCGGCGGCCTGGCCGCTGAGGAAGCCGTTGCTCAGGCCGCGTTCGGTCTGCAAATCGTGGATCAACTGGCTGGAACGCGCCGCCACCTGGATCAGGCGATCCGAGCGTTGCAGTTCCGACAGGGTCTGGAAGCGATCGACGGCCAGCACCGAGGCGAGGCCGATCAGGGCGGCGGAAAATGGCAGCAGCAGCAATAGCAGCTTGCTGGCGAGGGATAGCCTGGACAGCATGGCGGGCTCCGATCTCTATCGACTGTTTCTCTTGATTTTCCATGACAATGGAAACCAACATCCATCAATATAGATCAAGCCCGGCTCATGCTGAATACTGCAATGGGTTTAATGCCAATGGCCGGCTGGACAGCCGCGGCGGCTCAGCAACGGCCTTTCTTGGCCTGGCCCGGCGGGCAGAAATAGCCTTTGTCGCGATGATGGCGATGGCGGTGCTTGCGATAGCGGCGGCCGTCGTCGTCGCGGCGTTCCGACGCCGCCGGCTTGCCGTAGTCGTGGCCGATGGCCGCGCCGGAAGCGCCGCCCACCGCGCCGCCGATGATGGCGCCGTTGCGGCCGCCCACCGCCTCGCCCACTGCCGCGCCGGCCGCGCCGCCCAGCGCGCCGCCAACGATGGTGGAGGTGTCCGCCAGGGCGGTGGAGGCCAAACCGGCCAGGCTCAGCGATAAGATGACAAGTGCGCGTTTCATGCGGCTAACTCCTGAATTTAAACGGATGAGGCAGCTTAACCGTTTGGTTGACAGCCGGCTGTTTCGAATTGTTAGGAATTGTTCTCTCTTGTTATCGCTTCACAACTTATCGAATTTATATGTAGCCGGACGGCATGAAAAACGGCGGAGCATCCAAAGATGCCCCGCCGCGACCTCATGCTGAATCTTGGCAAACCCGCCGGATCAACCCCGCGGCCGCACCAGCTGCCAGGCCCGGCCCAGATAGGTCACCGCGCCGAAGCCGCTCCACACGTGCACCAGACGGGTGAACGGGAAGATCACGAACAAGCTCATGCCCATGAACAAGTGCGCCTTGAACACCGGCGAGGCGCCGACGATGAAGATGGCCGCATCGCCGCGCAGGGTGACGATGTGCTGGGCCCAGCTCATCAGCAACACCATCTCGTGGCCGTCCAGATGCTGCGCCGACACCGCGATGGTGCTGAGGCCCAGCAGCAAGGTGGCCAGAATCCACAGCAACACTAACTTGTCGCGCCAGGTGGTGTTGGCCGCCAGCCGGTCGCAAGTGAAGCGGCGGTGCAGCAAGATCAGGATGCCGATCAGGCACAGGCCGCCCATGATGCCGCCGGCCGTCATCGCGAACACTTGCTTGAAGCTGTGGCTGACGCCCAGCGCGTCCCATACCGCCACCGGCGTCAACAGGCCCACCAGATGGCCGAAGAACAGGCCGATGATGCCGAGGTGGAACAGGATGTTGCCCAGCCGCAGCTGGCCGCGGTACAGCAGTTGCGAGGATTCGCTCTTCCAGCTGTATTGCTCGCGGTCGAAGCGGATCAGGCTGCCCAGCAGGAACACCGCCAGCGCGATGTAGGGGTAGATGCCGAATACGAATTGGTGCAGATAGTTCATGTTGCTCTCCTGGCAGCGGGATTCAGCCCTGCGGCCGCTGCGGGTAAAAGTTCACCGGAGCGATGGCCGGCCGCGCCGGCTTCAGCAGCGGCTCCACGCCGTCCGCGCCGGGGCCGAAGGTCTCCAGCATCTCGTCCATGTCGCGTACCGGCGGCACGGTCAGCGCTTCCGGCTCCACCGGCGACAGCAGCACCAGCCCCTGCAGCACGCCGGCGTAGTGGGAATGGCTGTCGGCCAGCTTGCCGGCCACGTGGGCGATCACATGCACCGCGTCGGAGAGCAGCCGGGCGGCCTCCTCCGGCTGGCACTGCGCCAGGAACTCCAGGAACAGCGGCAGATAGTCCGGCAGCTCGTTCGCCGCCGGCTCCAGGCCCTGGGCCTGGTATTCGGCCAGCAGATCCACCATGGCCTGGCCGCGGGCGCGGTCCTCGCCGTGGATATGCTCGAACAGATGCAGCGAATGGCTGGGGTTGCGATCGAAGGTCTGCACATAGCGTTCTTGCAGCGTGATCAGATCCTCGCCCTCCAAGGACAGCAGCAAGGGCTCCAGTAGCCGGGCGATGCGCGGCTCGGCCGCCACCTCGGCGCGGATGTCGTCCGCCGCCGCGATCAGATCCGGCTCCGGGTAGCACAGCAGCGCCGATAAGGCCTGATAGATGCGCATGGCGTTCTCCTTCACTGACCGGAATTGGACTTGCGGTCGCGCCGCATGTCGTGGAACACGATGGGGGTGGCCTTCTTCTTGCCGAACAAGCTGGCCTCGGACTCGCCGCCGGAGCAGCCGTTGCCGAAGGTGAAGCCGCAGGACGCCTTGTCCTCGAAGGTGTTTTCCACCAGCTCCTTGTGGCTGGACGGAATCACGAAGCGGTCTTCGTAATTGGCGATGGCCATCACCTGATACATCTCCTCCACCTGGGCCGGGTTCAGATGCGTGCCCTTGAGGGTGGCGGGGTCCGACACCTTCTCCACGCTCTTCTTGCGCATATAGCGCCGCATCGCCACCATGGTTTCCAGCGCCTTCACCACCGGCTCTTCCTTGCCGGCGGTCAGCAGATTGGCCAGGTACTGGATGGGGATGCGCAGATCCTTGACGTCCGGGATGATGCCGTTCTCGCCGATCAGGCCGTTTTCCATCGCGGACTGGATGGGAGACAGCGGCGGGATGTACCACACCATGGGCAGGGTCCGGTATTCCGGGTGCAGCGGGAAAGCCACTTTCCACTCCATCGCCATCTTGTAGACCGGGGAGCGCTGCGCGGCGTCGATCCAGCTTTGCGGAATGCCCTGCTTTTGCGCCTCGGCGATCACTTCCGGCGCGTTCGGGTCCAGGAACACGCCCAGCTGCGCCTCGTACAGGCTCTTCGGGTCTTCCACCGCGGCGGCTTCGTCTATCTTGTCGGCGTCGTACAAGAGCACGCCCAGGTAGCGGATGCGGCCGACGCAGGTTTCCGAGCACACCGTCGGCTGGCCGCCCTCGATGCGCGGGTAGCAGAAGGTGCACTTCTCGGCCTTGCCGGAGGTCCAGTTGTAATAAATCTTCTTGTACGGGCAGCCGGACACGCACATGCGCCAGCCGCGGCATTTGTCCTGATCGATCAGCACGATGCCGTCGTCTTCGCGCTTATAGATGGAGCCGGACGGACAGGAGGCGACGCAGGCCGGGTTCAGGCAGTGTTCGCACAGGCGCGGCAGATACATCATGAAGGTGTTCTCGAAAGCCGAGTACATTTCCTTCTGGATGCCCTCAAACAGGGCGTCCTTGCTGCGCTTGGAGAATTCGCCGCCCAAATCGTCCTCCCAGTTCGGGCCCCATTCGATCTTGTTCATCTTCTTGCCGGTCAGCACCGACACCGGCCGCGCGGTGGGCGGCGTCTTCATCTCCGGCGCGTTCTGCAGATGTTCGTAGTCGTAGGTGAACGGCTCGTAGTAATCGTCTATCGCCGGCATATTGGGGTTGGCGAAGATATTGCCCAGGATTTTCAGCCGGCCGCCCTGGCGCGGCTCCAGCTTGCCATTGGGCTTGCGCACCCAGCCGCCCTTCCACTTCTCCTGGTTTTCCCATTCCTTGGGATAACCGATGCCGGGCTTGGTTTCCACATTGTTGAACCAGGCGTATTCGACGCCGTCGCGGCTGGTCCAGACGTTTTTGCAGGTGACCGAACAAGTGTGGCAGCCGATGCACTTGTCCAGATTCAACACCATGCCGATTTGAGCGCGGATTTTCATTGTTGCTCTCCTGCCGGACTATCCATCCAGTCCACTGAGTTCATCTTGCGCACCACCACGAATTCGTCGCGGTTGGCGCCCACGGTGCCGTAGTAGTTGAAGCCCCAGGACAGCTGCGCGTAGCCGCCTATCATGTGGGTGGGCTTGGTCACCGTGCGGGTCACCGAGTTGTGGATGCCGCCGCGCTTGCCGGACACTTCCGCGCCCGGCACGTTCACGATCTTCTCCTGAGCGTGGTACATCATCGTCATGCCCTGCGGCACCCGCTGCGACACCACGGCGCGGGCGGTCAGCGTGCCGTTGGCGTTGAACACCTCGATCCAGTCGTTGTCCACGATGCCGGCCTTCTTGGCGTCGTCCTCGGACAGCCACACGTTCGGGCCGCCGCGGCTCAGCGTCAGCATGCGCAGATTGTCGGAGTACGTGCTGTGGATGCCCCATTTCTGGTGCGGGGTCAGGAAGTTCAGCACCAATTCGTGATTGCCGTTGCCGTGCTTGCCCAGCACCGCCTGGGTGGTTTTCAGATCCACCGCCGGCTTGTACACGCACAGGCCTTCGCCGAAGGCGCGCATCCACTGGTGATCCTGGTAGAACTGCTGGCGGCCGGTGATGGTGCGCCAGGGAATCAGCTCGTGCACATTGGTGTAGCCGGCGTTGTAGCTGACTTCTTCGCTTTCCAGGCCGGACCAGGTGGGCGAGGAAATGATCTTGCGCGGCTGCGCCTGCACGTCGCGGAAGCGGATGCTGTCGTGCTCGCGCGGCTTGGCCAGATGGGTGTGGTCGCGGCCGGTGATCTTGGACAGCGCGTCCCAGGCCTTCACCGCCACGTGGCCGTTGGTTTCCGGCGCCAGGGTCAGAATCATCTCGGCGGCGTCGATCGCGGTTTCCAGCTTGGGCTGGCCCTTGCCGGCGCCCTGGCTCGCCACCTGGTTCAGGCCGCGCAGGATGTCCACCTCATGGCCGGTTTTCCAGTTGATGCCCTTGCCGCCGTTGCCGGCTTTTTCCAGCAAGGGACCGATGGTGGTGAATTTGTCGTAGATCGCGCCGTAGTCGCGCTCCACCACCGTCATCTTGGGCATGGTCTTGCCCGGCACCGGCTCGCACTCGCCTTTTTTCCAGTCCTTGGGATCGAAGGGCTGGCCCAGTTCTTCCGGGGTGTCGTGCATCAGCGGGGTCAGCACCAGGTCCTTCTGCACGCCCAGATAGTCCTTGCCGATCTCGGACAGCTTCTTGGCGAAGCCCTTGTAGATCTCCCAGTCGGTGCGCGACTGCCACAAGGGTTGCACCGCTTCGGACAGCGGGTGGATGAAGGGGTGCATGTCCGAGGTGTTGAGGTCGTCCTTCTCGTACCAGGTGGCGGTGGGCAGCACGATATCGCCGTACAAGCAGGTGGTGGACATGCGGAAGTCCAGCACCACCAGCAGGTCCAGCTTGCCTTCCGCCGCCGGCCGCACGGTGATTTCGGTGGGCTTGATGCAGTCGTCTTCCGAATTCAGCACCGCGTTCTGGGTGCCCAGCAGGTATTTGAGGAAGTACTCGTGGCCCTTGCCGGAGCTGCCCAGGATGTTGGAACGCCACACGAACATATTACGCGGGAAGTTCTGCGGGTTGTCCGGGTCGTTGCAGGCCAGGTCCAGCTTGCCGGACTTGAGGCCGTCCACCACGTAGGCGGCGGCGTCCTGGCCGGCGGCGGCCGCGGCGCGGGTCACCTCCAGCGGATTGGCGGACAACTGCGGCGCGGACGGCAGCCAGCCCATGCGCTCGGCCTTGGCGTTGTAGTCGATCAGCGCCATGCCGGCCATGCGGCCGTCGGCGGTGGGCGCCAGGATTTCGCCTACGCCCAGTTTTTCATGCCGCCACTGGCTGGTGTGGGCGTAGAAGAAGCTGGTGCCGTTCATCTGCCGCGCCGGGCGGTTCCAGTCGCCGGCGAAGGCCAGCGGCGCCCAGCCGGTTTGCGGGCGCAGTTTTTCCTGGCCCACATAGTGGCACCAGCCGCCGCCGGACTGGCCGATGCAGCCGCAGAGCATCAACATATTGATGATGCCGCGGTAGGTCATGTCCATGTGATACCAGTGGTTCAGCGCCGCGCCGACGATGACCATGGATTTGCCCTGGGTCTGATCGGCGTTCTGCGCGAACTCGCGCGCCACCTGGATCACCAGTTCCGGCTTCACGCCGGTGTGCTTCTGCTGCCAGGCCGGGGTGTAGGGCACGTCGTCCATGTAGTCGACGGCGACGTTGCCGCCGCCCAGGCCGCGGTCTATGCCGTAGTTGGCCGCCATCAGGTCGAACACCGTGGCCACCAGGGTTTCGCTGCCGTCGGCCAGACGGATGCGCTTGGCCGGCACATTGCGGGTCAGCAGTTCATCGTGCTCGGCGCCGAAGTAAGGGAAGCCCACGCCCACCACCGCGTCGCTTTCTTTGATCAGCGACAGCTTGGCGGACACCTCGCGGCCGTTGCCGCCGTCCTTCTGCTCCAGGTTCCACTTGCCGGCCTTGCCCTCGGCCTGGCCCCAACGGAAGCCGATGGAGCCGTTGGGCGCGACGATGTCGCCGCTGGCTTCGTCGATCAGCAGGGTTTTCCAGTCCGGGTTGTTGTCTTCGCCCAGGCTGCCTTCCAGATGGGAGGCGCGCAGGAAGTAGTCCGGAATGTAGCGCTCGCCGTCTTGCTTCAGCGCCACCAGCATCGGCATGTCGGTATAGCGGCGGATGTAGTCGCTGAAGTAGCCGGACGGATTATCGAGGTGGAATTCCTTGAAGATCACATGGCCCATCGCCATTGCCATCGCGGCGTCGGTGCCCTGCTTGGGGGCCATCCAGATGTCGCCGAACTTGGCCATTTCGCCAAAGTCGCTGGACACCGCCACCGTCTTGGTGCCCTTGTAGCGCACCTCGGTGTAGAAGTGGGCGTCCGGGGTGCGGGTCATCGGCACATTGGAGCCCCACACCATCAGATAGGTGGAGTTGTACCAGTCCGCGGATTCGGCCACGTCGGTCTGCTCGCCCCAGGTCTGCGGGCTGGCCGGCGGCAAATCGCAATACCAGTCGTAGAAGGACAGCGGCACCCCGCCGATCAGGCTGAGGTAACGGCTGCCGGCGGCGTAGGACACCATGGACATCGCCGGAATCGGCGAGAAGCCCACCACGCGGTCCGGACCGTATCGCTTGATGGTGAAGGCGTTGGCGGCGGCCACGATCTCGTTGGCCTCGTCCCAGCTGGCGCGCACGAAACCGCCCTGGCCGCGCTTGGACTTGTACTGCTTGGCCAGTTCCGGCGTCTGGCTGATCTTTTCCCAGGCCTCCACCGGGCTCAGGGTCTGGCGCGCCTCGCGCCACAATTTGGCCAGCCGGCCGCGGATCATCGGATATTTGACGCGCTGGGCGGAGTAGACGTACCAGCTATAGGACGCGCCGCGCGGACAGCCGCGCGGTTCGTGATTGGGCAGGTCCGGCCGGGTGCGCGGGTAATCGGTCTGCTGGGTTTCCCAGGTGATCAGGCCGTTCTTCACATACACCTTCCAGCTACAGGAGCCGGTGCAGTTCACGCCATGGGTGGAACGCACCACCTTGTCGTGCTGCCAGCGCTGGCGGTAGGCGTTTTCCCAACCGCGATCCTCGTTGACGACGGCGCCGTGACCATTGGCAAAGGTGGAGCGGGTCTTGCCCAGGAAATTCAAACGGTCGAGAAAGTGACTCATCTTGCCTCCAAATATCGGGGTCCGCGCCGCACGGGCCGGCGGCTCCAGCCACCGGGGGAAACGGACCTTTTCACTTGATTGCAAGCTTAGAACGCGGCGGCAAGCGCCGACATTCGCCGAAGGTCGACGCCGGACGGCGCATTGGCACTAGTCACGGTTAGTACTTTGGCGAGACGAACTAGCCAGAAAGAACTAGTGGCGATATTCGACCCTTGCCGCCGAAAAATAAAATGTTATAACATAACAAAAAACGCGAACAGCCAAAGGCCTTCGCCACCCGCATCGCCCTCACCTAATCGGACCCCATGCCATGACGCCCACGCCCCCCTCCTCCGCCGCGCTAGACGCCAGACTGCCGGTCACCGTGCTGTCCGGCTTCCTCGGCGCCGGCAAGACCACCTTGCTCAACCACATCCTCAACAACCGCGAAGGCCGCCGCGTGGCGGTGATCGTCAACGATATGAGCGAGGTCAATATCGACGCCGCCCTGGTGCGTGAAGGCGGCGCCGCGCTGTCGCGCACCGAGGAAAAACTGGTGGAGATGAGCAATGGCTGCATCTGCTGCACCCTGCGCGAAGACCTGCTGCTGGAAGTGTCGCGGCTGGCGGACGAAGGCCGCTTCGACCAGCTGGTGATCGAATCCACCGGCATCGCCGAACCGCTGCCGGTGGCGGAAACCTTCACCTTCGCCGATGAGCAAGGCCGCAGCCTGGCCGACTCCGCGCGGCTGGACACCATGGTCACCGTGGTGGACGCCTGTCACTTCCTGCGCGACTACGCCTCGCGCGATCAGCTGCGGCAACGCGGCGAATCCCTGGGCGAGGCCGACGAACGCACGGTGGCGGACCTGTTGATCGAACAAGTGGAGTTCTGCGACGTGATCGTGCTCAACAAGACCGATCTGATCGACGCCGCGGACAAGGAACGGCTGGCCGGCATCCTGCGCCAGCTCAACCCGCGCGCCCGCATCGTCGAAGCCCGCTTCGGCCAGGTGCCGCTGGACGCGGTGCTCGACACCGGCCTGTTCGACTTCGACGCCGCCGCCGACGCCCCCGGCTGGCTCAGCGAGCTGCGCGGCGAGCACACGCCGGAAACCGAGGAATACGGCATCGCCAGCTTCGTCTACCGCGCGCGCCGCCCCTTCCATCCGCAGCGCTTCTTTGAACTGGCGCAGCGGGAATGGCCGGGCGTGCTGCGCTCCAAGGGCTATTTCTGGCTGGCCAGCCGCCCGGCCCACGCCCAGCTGTGGTCGCAGGCCGGCGCGGTGTGCCGCCACGAGCTGGCCGGCCAGTGGTGGGCCGCCACCCCTCGCGAATACTGGCCGCAGGACGAAGACAGCCTGCGCCAGATCGAAAGCCACTGGCGGGACGGCATCGGCGACGCGCGTCAGGAACTGGTGCTGATCGGCATCGCCATGAACGAAGCCGAACTGCGCCGGCAATTGGACGACTGCCTGCTGGACGAGGCCGAAATGGCCGCCGGCCCGGCCGCCTGGGCGCTGCTGCCGGACCCCTTCCCGCCGCTGGACACCCTTGCCGAGGACGCCGCATGAACGCCCCGCTGCCCGATATCGCGCGCAGCGGCGCCGCCGCCGCGCTGCTGCCCTTGAACTGGGTGGGCATGGACGGCATCGCGCTGCCGCTGCGGCTGGCGGACGCCGCCCACGGCTGCGTCGCCGCCCGCGCCAGCGTGCAAGTCAACCTGCCCCGGCCGGCGATCAAGGGCATCCACATGTCCCGGCTCTACCGGCTGCTGCAAGCCCACGCCGACGCCGCGCCGCTCAGCCCGGACGCCCTAAGCCGGCTGCTGCGGGCGATGGCGGACAGCCACGCCGACTGCGGCAGCGACGCCGCCCGCGCGGAATTCCGCTTCGAACTGCTGTGCCAGCGCCCGGCGCTGGCCACGCCGGGCCTGTCCGGCTGGAAGGCCTACCCCGCCGCGCTGGGCGCCGAACTCGACGGCGACGGCTGCCGGCTGTGGGCCGAGGTGGAAATCGCCTACTCCTCCACCTGCCCCTGCTCCGCCGCGCTGGCGCGCAGGCTGATCGCCGACGCCTTCCGCCAACAGGAGCGCGCGGCCACGCCGGACGCGGTCTACGACTGGCTGCTGGAACACGCCACCCTGGCCACCCCGCACAGCCAGCGCAGCCAGGCGCGGCTGCGCTTCGACATCCCCGCCGACGCCGCCGGCTGGGAGCTGGCGATGCGCATAGACCTGGCCGAACAAGCGCTGGCCACCCCGGTGCAAACCGCGGTCAAGCGCGCCGACGAACAAGCTTTCGCCGCCCTCAACGGCGCCAATCTGATGTATGTGGAAGACGCCGCGCGCCGGCTGCAAGCGGCGCTGGCCGGCCACGGCCTGAGCCGGGTCGACGTGCGCCACCAGGAAAGCCTGCACCCGCACGACGCGGTGGCGACCAGCCAACTCTCATAAGCAATCCACGATCTCGCGAGCAAGAGCGAGACAAGGCGAGAACAGCGGAGAAAGCGAAATGTACATACGGTACATGAGCATTTCGAAGATGTTCTCAACGCCGTATCGCCGCAGCGCAGCAGATCGTGAACACACTCTCAGGGAGCAGCGCTTGATACGCAAGAACCCCTCCGGCCACCTGCCGGTGATCGCCGAATCCGCCTACGTCGACAAGACCGCCATCCTCTGCGGCAAGGTCATCATCCACGACCATGTCTTCATCGGCCCCTACGCGGTGATCCGCGCCGACGAAGTGGACGCCAACGGCGAGATGGAAGCCATCGTCATCGGCCCCCACTCCAATATCCAGGACGGCGTGGTCATCCACTCCAAGGCCGGCGCCGCCGTCGCCATCGGCGCGCACACCTCCATCGCCCACCGCTCCATCATCCACGGCCCCTGCGCCGTGGGCGAACGCGTCTTCGTCGGCTTCAACAGCGTGCTGTTCAACTGCCGCGTCGGCGACGGCTGCGTGGTGCGCCACAACGCGGTGGTGGACGGCTGCGAACTGCCGGCCGGCTGCTACGTGGCCTCCACCGAACGCATAGGCGCGGCCAGCGACACCGCGCGCCTGCCCAAGGCCAGCGTGTCCGCCGCCGAATTCTCCGAAGACGTGCTGCGCGCCAACAGCGAACTGGTGCGCGGCTACAAAGCGCTGCAAAACGAGTTCTGAATGAGCGACATCCTGATCCGCAACGCCCGCCTGGTCAGCGACGGCCGCGAGTGGGAAGCCGACCTGCGCGTCGGCAACGGCCGCATCCGCCGCATCGATGCCAGCCTGCCCGGCCGCCCCGGCGACATCGACATCGACGCCGCCGGCCAATGGCTGCTGCCCGGCATGATCGACGACCAAGTCCACTTCCGCGAACCCGGCGCGCCGCACAAGGGCAGCATCGCCAGCGAATCCCGCGCCGCGGTGGCCGGCGGCGTCACCAGCTTCATGGACATGCCCAATACCCGGCCGGCCACCACCTGCCTGGACGCGCTGGCGGACAAGGAAAGCCGCGCCGCCGCCCACTCCGTGGCCAATTACAGCTTCCACCTGGGCGCCACCCGCCACAATCTGGCGCTGATCGCCGCGCTGCCGCCCAACCGCGCCGCCGGCGTCAAAGTGTTCATGGGCGCCAGCACCGGCGACCTGCTGCTGGACGACCCAGCCGCGCTGGAACGGCTGTTCGCCGCTTGCCCGCTGCCCATCCTCACCCACTGCGAACACACGCCGCGCATCCGCGAGCGCGAAGCCGCCTGGCGGCTGCGCTTCGGCGACGACATCCCGCCGAACCAGCACCCGCTGATCCGCGACGCCGAAGCCTGCTACCAATCCACCCGGCTGGCGGTGGAGCTGGCGCAACGCCACGGCAGCCAGCTGCACGTGCTGCACCTCAGCAGCGCACGCGAACTGGAGCTGTTCCCTCCCGGCCCCGTCGCTGGCAAGCACATCACCGCCGAAGCCTGCGTCCACCACTTGCTGCTGGACGACGGCGACTACGCCCGCCTGGGCCACCTGATCAAATGCAATCCGGCGATCAAAAGCCGCGCCGACCGCGACGCGCTGCGCCAGGCGCTGCGCGACGGCCGCATCGACCTGATCGGCACCGATCACGCGCCGCACGCCTGGGAGGAAAAACAGCAGCCCTACACCCAGGCGCCGGCCGGCCTGCCGCTGGTCCAGCACGCGCTGCCGGCGCTGCTGGAACTGGTGGCCGACGGCGAACTGACGCTGCCGCAACTGGTGGACAAGACTAGCCACGCGGTGGCCACCCGCTTCGCCATCGCCGAACGCGGCTATCTGCGCGAAGGCTATTGGGCCGATCTGACGCTGGTGCAGCGCCTGCCCGCGCCGCGTCCGGTCTGCCGCGATGCCCTGCTGGCTCATTGCGGCTGGACCCCCTTCCCGCATCTGGCCTTCCGCCACGCGGTCAGCGCCACCATCGTTTCCGGTCAATTGGCTTGGTTCCAGGGCCGCATCCAGCCGGACTGCCAGGGCCTGCCGCTGCGGTTTGTGCGTTGAGGGCCGGTTCAAGACCTGCTGTCCGCGGGTTCCCGAAGCCGCTGCCGGTGGGTATCGCCGGTGGCTCCACCCACCCTACGGACTGACGCCTCACGCTGCGTCCCCTGGGTAGGGTGGGTGGAGCGCAGCGATACCCACGCGGAAAAAGCCGACAACCCTATCCTATGTACGAGCAGGACATCAACCGACGCCAAAAACGCAAAAAGCCGCCGTTTGTCGCCAAACGACGGCTCAAGCTTTCCCCGGCGGGGATCACCCGCCGCTTAGCCTTGCCATGCCCTGCCAGCGCGCTATTGAGACGCCCGCATACTCCGGCCAAGGCGCCGCCACCGTCTTGCCATGCGGCGCGGCGACATACAGGCCGGAGGGGCGCAGCAAGAGACTCCGCGCTTAGCGCCGCTCACAAAACCTCGCAGAGAACCTGAGCCAAGGCGCGCCGACGCAGGCAGTACAAGTCGTACGACAAGGAGGCGCAACGCAGGATCAGGGGTTTTGTTAGCGGGTCTTAAGCGCGACGATAAGCAACGCTCATCTGGTCAGGGTCGGGGGAAAACAAGGTTCGCGGAACGCGATTCGAATCAATCATGATGACGTCTCCGATATGGGTTACACCTGCTTCCCGCTGCTAAACGGAAGCGGCAGGCACCTGACAGGGTTAGCAGACCGGCATATCGGAACCGGCAGCCCACGGGGGGCTCCCCGCCAGCGCCTGCCATGTACGCGTGCGCCGACACAGACAATGCCGCGCGGAGGCGGCATTGTCTGCCGATATGCTTTTAGGAGCTGCTAAACCCACTTGTGCCGAGATTGCGACGGCACGCGGGGATTGTTGGCGAGCGGGGAGGATAAGTCAAGGCGGCGCGGCCCACGGCCTGACCGTCTCGGGCATTTGTCGCACCGGCACCATCTTGGCCCCTCAAACAAGGGCGGCAGGCGTCTGGCAGGGTTAGCAGACCGGCATCTTGGAACCGGCAGCCCGCGAGGGCTCCCCGCCAGCGCCCGCCATTGACTCGTGCTCCGACATGAACGATGCCACACGACGGCTGACAGAATCGGTTGGCAAGCCAGCCGGATACCTCAAGACAACGCAGAATGGAGGCGGCAGACGCCTGACAGGGTTGACAGACCGGCATATCGGAACCGGCAGCCCGTGAGGGCTCCCCGCCAGCGCCCGCCATTAACACTTATGCCGATACCGACCATGCCGCGCGATAGCATGGCGAAAAGGGTTGGCTAAACGGCCAAATACGTCAAGCCAAGGCGGTCTAATTGAAACCGCATCGCCATTCCGCCTCCTCCCCTCAATAAAAACCCGCGGCCAATAAAATGCCACCCACATTTAAATATCTATACATCATATAAATAGAAACAACAATAAAGTCCTTACAAAACCATCTTTATTTAATACTTTCCTATAAAGCAATTTAACAATTAAAATCAATGACATAGGTCTGTAATTATTTACCATTGACCTTAAAAAACAAACACCGGAATACTGTAAATATAAAATTCAATCATTTACAAAAATGATCACAACAATGGCTCGCTCGCTTCATTCCATCACTTAGGAGCGCCATATGCGATTGTATAAAAGCCTTGCCCTTGCCGCGGGCCTGATTCCCTTATTGTCCGCGTGCGAGACCGACGAAGCCAGCCCCTTTTCCACCGGATCGGTACAGACCGCCAGTTTCAAGCAGGCCGCCAGTTCCGTCATCAAGACCGATTTCGAAATCTTCAAGCAATGCGCGGACAACTGCATTCTCTCGCCGGCGGAACCGGGTAAATTCATCAGCACCTCATTGCCGCTGCAAATCACCCCGTCGCCGGACGAAGGCGTGCTGTATTACTCGATGTTCGTGCAAGACCGTCTCATCGCCGCGGCCAATAATAGCGCCACCATCAAGATCGACAACTTCGCCAAGGTCCGGATCAACGACGGCCAAAGCACCGGCCACGCGCCGGGCACTTTGACCATTGAACTGGCAGCCCCGGACGGCAAGGTCAAGACATTCACCCATAAGCGCCGCACCGAATGGTTCACGCTGAATTGGGTGGTGCCCATCGGCAAAGACGCGCCCACCAGCATCAAGCTGTTCATCATGGACATGGACAGCAATAAGAAGATCGTCGATCACTCGCCGCTGTACAGCGTGGACCTGGACAACGCCGCGCTGCCGCGCTGGCCGGACAAGGCCAAGCTGGCGTTCAGCTCCGCCAATCCAAGAAACGACATCATCCTGTCTTGGCCGGGCGTGGGCTACACCGCCGCGCCCACGCAGCACAACCGGCAAAAGCGCTGGAGCGAATGGCATAGCGGCGTCCTGCTGTGCTGGCTGGACCCGCTGGACGCCATCTACAACTACGTCACCCAAAACCGCTGCCAGTTGAACAAGACCTGGGAAGGCAAGCTGTACCAGGTGGTGGCCGGCAAGCCGCAGATCAATGAATTCAAACCGCTGGCCAAAGCGCCCATCCAGCACCGGGTGCACTTCAGCAAGGAAAACGCCTTGGGCGCGCTGTCCGCCCACCGCGTCTGCGGCATCCCGCTGGAATCCCTGGCCCGCAGCCGCCAGCCCAGAGGATGGGAAGAGCTGTCCGCTTGCGGCTTCCGGGTGGAAAACATCGTCGGGCTGTACATCGCCACCCGGCTGTCCTTCGACCGTTTCCGCCAGGTGGTCGATGACTTGATCCATTCCCGCCCGGTCAGCGGCGCGCAAGATCCGGAGGCGCTGGAGCAATTGGGCACCGCGGTGCGCGAAACGCCGGAACTGGCCCGCGAAGGCCTGGCCGAGGCGGAAGCGCGCTTGAACGCCTATCGCGCCAACCACGCCGGCGCCAGCGCCGACGACGCGCAAAGAGCGGACGTGCTGTCCCTGACTTGCCCGGCCGACAGCGAGCCTTGCGCCGCCGCCAACGCCGACGGCGCCCACGTCAACCGCGAGTACCACCCCGGCTCAAGCTTCTTCGCGCCGGGCGAGCCGGTGGAATTCCTCGCCAACGGCACCACCAGCAACTGGAGCCAGGAGCGCCTGCTGGCCACCCATCAGCAGCTGCTGGACCAGGGCTATGTCTTCGCCGGCTATCACGGCGGCTCCCGCGCCGCCGCCACAAGCATCGTCACCGCCGGCATCACCCGCCGTTCCCAGGATCTGCAGCCGATCTGGCGCGGCCTCTATATCGCCGGCGATCCGAACGTCGCCTACGGCTACGCGCTGGACAACGACTCCGGCGCCACCGGCATCATGATGCGCGTCTACGTGCCCAGAACCGCCCTCTCCCGCCTGTTCCGCACCAGCCAGCCGCTCAGCGACGAGGCCGCGGCGCTCAGAGAGATCAGCCGCTTGCTCGGCCGCAACGTCACCTTGAACAGCCTCTTGGGCTATGAGTCGATCACCGGGCCGCAAGACCCCGGCGAAGCGGATGAAACCATTCTGGGCTGGGATCTGGCGGAACACGCGGTAGCGATTCCGTCGATGATTCAGGGCAACAACAGCGTGCGGCCCATCAATGTGCCGGACTACGAGAAGAAGATCAGCGGCCTGCCTGACTACGTCACCAAGCGCTGACCACCATCAGGCCCTGGGAAAGCTCTCAGGGCCTGTTTACGATCTGCTGTGCGTCGTGGAGCGTTACACGGTGAGTACCGCTTCAGAATGCTCCTGTACCCTATGTACATTCCGCTTCTTCAGCCGCAACACCTTGTCTCGCTCTTGCTCGCAAGAACCTAAACAGACTCTCACGGCCCTGACGCAAAAAAAGCCCGCTGTTTCCAGCGGGCCAAGTCTTACCCCAATTTTAATCAAGCGGCTCAAGCCTCCGTGGCGGCCAGTTCGCGCCGCGCATCCGGCGCTGGCCGCGCCAGCAGCTCCATCCACTTGCGGCAGGCGGAGAGCAGGATCACCAGGCCCAGCGCCAGCATGGCGATAGAGATGGCGGCGTTGAACAGGTTGTAGCCCTTGGCCGCCGGGTTCAGGTAAACGTGCTTGATCATCCAGTAACCGGCGTAATTGACGGTGACGTAGAGATAAGCCAGCGGCAGCAGGCAGGTCATCATGTAGGCGCGATTGTGCGACAGCCGCAGGATGATGGTGGCGCCGATGATCAGGCCGATGGACGCCATCAGCTGATTGGACACGCCAAACAAGGCCCACACGGAGTTGATGTCGCCGGAGTTCAGCAGATAGCCCCACAGCAGGCAGGCCACCACCGAAGCGCCGATAGCGCCGGGCATCCAGTCAGTGCGCTTGAGCGGCGCCCAGGCGTCGCCGACGAAATCCTGGATCAGATAACGGGCGACGCGGGTGCCGGAATCAATGGCGGTGAGGATGAACACCGCTTCGAACATCACCATGAACTGGAAGAAATAGGACGCCAGATTATGGAACCAGGGAATGCGGGTGAAGATGTCCGCCATGCCCACCGCCAGCGTCACCGCGCCGCCGGTGCGGCCGTACAGGTCCAGGCCGATCTCCTGGGACAGCTGCGGCAGGTTCACCACCTGCATGCCCAGCTTGGCGAAGGTGTCCGGCGCGGAGTTGATGGCGAAGTAATCCGCCGGGTGCAAGGCGGTGGCGGCGATCAAGGCCATCACCCCCACCACGCATTCGGCCAGCATCGCGCCGAAACCCACCGGCAGGATGTCGCTCCAGCGGTCTATCTGCTTGGGCGTGGTGCCGGAGCCGATGAAGGCGTGGAAGCCGGAAATGGCGCCGCAGGCGATGGTGATGGAGATGAACGGCCATACCGGGCCGGCCAGCACCGGGCCGCCGCCGTGGATGAACTGGGTAACGGCCGGGAACTGGATTTGCGGGTTGATGAACACCACGCCCACCACCAACAGACCGAACACGCCTATCTTCATGAAGCTGGACAGACAAGCGCGCGGGGTCAGCAGCATCCACACCGGCAACGCGGTGGCGAAGAAGGCGTAGACGGGCAGCAGCAGGGACACGGTGGACGCCTTCAGCGTCAGCAGCTCGCCCAGCGCGGTGCCCTGGATGTAGGGGCCGGCGAACACACAGGCCATGATGGCGGCGACGCCGACATAGCTGGCGTTCTTCATATTGCCGGTGACGCGCTCCCACAGGCCGACGGCGATGGCGATGGGAATGGTCATGCTCACCGCGAACGCGCCCCAGGGATTGCGCTCCAGCGCGTGCACCACCACCATGGACAGGCCGGCCATGGTGATGGTGATGATGAACAGCATGGCCAGGCCGGTGCACCAGCCGGCCCAGGGGCCCAGCTCGGTCTTAGCCACTTCCGACAGCGATTTGCCGTGATGCTTCATCGAGGCGAACAACACCACGGTGTCGTGCACCGCGCCGCCGATCACACAGCCTATCAACAGCCACAGCATGCTGGGCAGATAGCCGTACTGGGCGGCCAGCACCGGTCCCACCAGCGGACCGGCCGCCGCGATGGCGGCGAAGTGGCCGCCAAACGCCACCCACTTGCTGGTGGGCACATAATCCTTGCCGTCCTTTAACTCATGCGCCGGGGTCACGGCGCTATCATCGACACCCAATACCTTGCGCGTGAAGAACACCCCGTACAGGCGGTAGCAGATGGCAAGTATGCAAAGGGTGGCGATCACGAAGGTCAATGCGTGATCCATTTTTATCAGCTCCGGTGATAGTCTCACCCGGAACTTACGCGCGGGCGCGGTCTCCGTGGGGCGGAAAGCAGCTCAGCGGCCGCATGGCGTCGCCAGCGGCGGCCAGAGCGGGGCGAGCGGTTCCCGGAATGTGCTGACGATCTTGAGCGGAACAAGGCGAAACCGGCTGAGTAAACGGAATGTACGCGTGGTACATGAGCATTTCGAAGCCGGTTTTAACGCCGTATCGCCGACGCGCAGCAGATCGTAAACAGGCCCTCAGGGCCTGTTCAAAGTCTCGCGAGCTAGGGCGAGACAAGGCGCAACCGGCTGAGGAAGCGGAATGTACGGATGGTACATGAGCATTTCGAAGGCGGTTTTAACGCCGTATCGCCGACGCGCAGCAGATCGTAAACGGCCCTCAGGGCCTGTTCAAAGTCTCGCGAGCTAGGGCGAGACAAGGCGAAACCGGCTGAGGAAGCGGAATGTACAGATGGTACATGAGCATTTCGAAGGCGGTTTTAACGCCGTATCGCCGACGCGCAGCAGACTTTGAACAGCTTATCAGGGCTGCCAATCCTGATAGGGCTTATGCACCTTGGCGTAGGCTTTTTGCAGTTCGCCGCTGGCGCGCGCGGCGCGGATGGCCCGGTTCAGCGCCTGATGGACGAAATCGCCGCGGCGGTTGCAATTGAGGAAGAGCACGTCCGGGTAGTCGTCGAAACGGGCGCGGCGGATATTGTTCAGCTTGAACTTGCGCACCAGATAATCCGCCTCCTCCTGCGCCCACAGCACCCCGTCCACCCGGCCCAGATTCAGCTTTTTCAGCGATAGCTCCAGATTGACCACGCTCTTGCTGGGAAAGCCCCAGTTCACCGGCGGCGCCTCGATATTGTATTTGGCCAGATTGGCCATGCGCAGCACGTCCTCTTTGTCCAGCGGCTTGGTCTTGTGGGTGTAGAGCACGAAGGTCACCTTGCCCAGCATCTCCTTGGTGAACTGATAGGGCGTGGCGTCGTCCGCGCCCTCCCTCACCTTCATGATGGGAAAGCGGAAGTCCGCGTTCTTGTCGCTGGCGTCCAGATAGACGCGCTTGACCGGCTCTATGCTGAAACTGATCTTGCCTTCCTTGTAATGTCTGGCCACCACTTGCAGCAGTTCGGCGAACGGGCTGTTCTGGTTGTTCTCCAGCAATTGCGGCAGAAACACGGCGATGCCGTGCAGATCCGGCCGATTGATGTCCGGCGAGCTGTCCTGGGTTGCCGTGCCGTTGCAGGCATGAAGCAGGCCGGGCGCGCAGCCCAGCGCCCAGGCCGCGCACAGCAGCATTTGTTTTGTCATCGAATGTCTCCCCCTGGACTGAGGTTTAGCACAGCGGAGGGGGATGCGCGGCGCATTTGGACGGGCGGCCGCTAGCTCGCGATGCCCAGCGCGTCCTTCAAGGGCTTCAGATAGCGGCGGCTGACCGGCAGGCTGTGGCCGTCCAGCGTATGGATGGTGGCGACGCCGTTGTCGCCGAACAGGATTTCCCGGATCGCCGACAAGCGCACCAGGTATTGCCGATGGCAGCGGAACAGATCGCTGCGCTCTTCCAGCGTGCGCAGCGTCAGCTCGGTGAAGCGCTCCACGCCGGCGGCGTCCACCACGTAAACGCCGCTGAGCCGGGAGCAGACATAGGCCACCTCCTCCAAGCGGCACAGCACGATGCGGTTGACGCCCTGGCAGGGAATCAGGCTGAGCGGCGCCAAGGCGCATACCGCCGCCGGCGGCGACGCGGCGCGCTGGCGCAGCCGCGCCAGGGTCTTGGCCAAGCGCGCCGGGTCCACCGGCTTCAGCAGGTAGTCGCAGGCGTGTTCTTCAAAGGCCTGCAGCGCGTAGGCGTCGTAGGCGGTGACGAACACCACTTGCGGCATGGCCTCCGGGTCCAGCATCGCCAGCATTTCCAGGCCGCTGATGCGCGGCATCTGGATGTCCAGGAACACCACGTCCGGCTTGCGGCGATGGATGAAGGCGATGGCCTCCACCGCGTTGCCGCACTCGCCGACGATGTCCAGTCCGCCGGCGGCCTGCAGCAGCTGGCGCAATTCGTCGCGCGCCAGCGGCTCGTCGTCCACCAGCAGCGCGCTGGGCAGGCCGGCCGCGCTCACGCCGCCGCTCCGGCGCGGCGCGCGTCCGCCTGCGGGCAACGACAGGGCAGCAGCAGGCTGACCCGGGTGTAAAGCTCAGGCGCGCAATCCACCGCCACCCCGTAGGCCTCGCCGTAACGGGCGCGGATGCGGCGGTCCACCAGCGACATGCCCAGGCCGTCGCTCTGTTCCGGCTTGTGGTAGAGCCCGGCGTTGTCCTCCACCGTCACCCGCAGGCCTTGCGCGTCGCAACGGGCGGAGATGCGGATGCGCCCCGGCTCCAGCAGTTGGGAGGTGCCGTGCTTGATCGCGTTTTCCACCAGCGGCTGCAGGGAAAACGCCGGCAGCTCGGCCCGGCGCGCCGCCTCCGGCGCGGCTATCTCCACCTGCAGCCGGCCGGCGAAGCGGGCCTCCTCGATGCGCAGATAGGCGCTGACGTGGTCGATCTCGTCGCCCAGCGTGGCCATCTCGCTGGAGCGCTTCAGGTTCTTGCGGAAAAAGGTGGACAGGTATTGCACCAGCTGGCGCGCATGCTCCGGGTTGCGGCGTATCACCGCGGACAGGGTATTGAGCGCGTTGAACAGGAAATGCGGGTTGACCTGGGCGTGCAGCAGCTTGATCTCGGTCTGGGCCAGCAGCTGTTTCTGCTGCTCGTACTTGCCTTGCAGGATCTGGTTGGACAGCAGCCGGGCAATGCCCTCGCCCAGGGTCAGGTTGATGCCGGAAAACAGCTTGTTGCGCGTCTCGTACAGCTTGATGGTGCCGATCACCCGTTCGTCCTCGCCGCGCAAGGGGATCACCAGCGAGGAGCCCAGCTTGCAAGCCGGGCTGATGGAGCAACGGTAAGGCGTCTCGTTGCCGTCGGCGTACACCACCTGGTTGGCGGCGATGGCGCGCTGGGTCAGCGGCGAGGTGATGGGCGTGCCCGCCAGATGGTGGTCGGCGCCAGCGCCGATGAAGGCCAGCAGCCGCTCGCGGTCGGTCAGCGCCACCGCGCCCACGCCCAACTCCTCATACAAAATGCGCGCCATGGTCATGCAGTTGTCGCGGTCAAAGCCGTGGCGCAGCACGCCTTCGGCGCGGGCGGCAATCTGCAGCGCCTTGGAGGAGAAGGCGGAGGAATACTTCTCCGCCAGCGCACGCCGGTCCAGCAGGATGCGCATGAACATGGCCGCGCCCAGGGTGTTGGCGATCATCATCGGCAAGGCGATGCTGCGCACCAGATGCCAGGCGGCGGCGAAGGGCTTGACCGCCGCCAGCAGGATCAGCATCTGCATGCACTCCGCCAGCAAGGCCACCGCGGCCACCGCCAGCGGGTCGAATACCCGCCCCAGTTGGCCGCGCCGCACGAAATAACGGTGCACCAGCCCGCCCAGCAGGCCTTCGGCCATGGTGGACGCCATGCAGGCGCCGGCGGTGACGCCGCCCAGCGAATATCGATGCAGGCCGCCGGTGAAACCCACCGCCAGCCCCACCCACGGCCCGCCCAACATGCCGCCCAGCACCGCGCCGGTGGCGCGGGTATTGGCGATGGAATCGTCGATGTGCAAGCCGAAATAAGTGCCCATCACGCAGAACACCGAGAACACCAGATAGCACACCAGCTTGTGCGGCAGGCGGATGGTGACCTGGGTCAGCGGAATGAACAACGGCGTCTTGGACAAGAGATAGGCGATCACCAGGTAAACGCACATCTGCTGCAACAAGGTCAGGATCAATGAGAACTCGGTCAACATGCGGGCAGCACAATAAGGGTGTGCCGCCGAGCATAGGCGACGGTTCGCCGCCCGACCTTGGTCTGGATCAAACCGTTTTCAGGCGCCGCCGACGCAAACAAAAACGGCCGCCGAAGGCGACCGTTTCTTTCATGCGGACTCAGAACGTGTTTACGATCTCGCGAGCTAAGGCGAGACAAGGCGTTGCGGCTGAGAAAGCGGAGTGTACACACGGTACAAAGCATTTCGAAGTCGTACTCACCGTGTAACGCTCCACGATGCGCAGCAGATCGTAGGCAGGTTCTCAGACGGGGATGACCGGAATCTTGCCAATCTTCACGCGCCACTCGGCCGGGCCGGTGTTGTGCACGCTGGATCCACAGGAATCCACCGCCACCGTCACCGGCATGTCCTTGACCTCGAACTCGTAAATGGCTTCCATGCCCAGGTCTTCGAAGGCCACCACTTTGGACGCCTTGATCGCCTTGGACACCAGATAGGCGGAACCGCCTACGGCCATCAGATAGACCGCCTTGTTGTCCTTGATCGCCTCGATCGCGGTGGGACCGCGCTCGGCCTTGCCGATCATGCCCAAGAGGCCGGTCTGCTCCAGCATCTGGCGGGTGAACTTGTCCATGCGGGTGGCGGTGGTGGGGCCGGCCGGGCCCACCACTTCGTCGCGCACCGGATCCACCGGGCCCACGTAGTAGATGAAGCGGTTGGTGAAGTCCACCGGCAGCTTCTCGCCCTTGTTCAGCATGTCCACCATGCGCTTGTGCGCGGCGTCGCGGCCGGTGAGGATCTTGCCGTTGAGCAGCAGCACGTCGCCCGGCTGCCAGCTTTGCACCTCTTCCGGGGTGATGGCGTCCAGGTTGACGCGCTTGCCGTTGGAGTTGTCGTAGGTGATGTCCGGCCAGTCTTCCAGGCGCGGCGCTTCCAGCGAAGCCGGGCCGCTGCCGTCCAGGTGGAAGTGCACGTGGCGGGTGGCCGCGCAGTTGGGGATCATCGCCACCGGCAGGCTGGCCGCGTGGGTGGGGTAATCCAGAATCTTCACGTCCAAGACCGTGGTCAGGCCGCCCAGGCCCTGGGCGCCGATGCCCAGCGCGTTGACCTTTTCAAACAGTTCCAGGCGCAGTTGCTCCACGCGGCTCAGTTCCGCGCCGCTGTCGGCCTTAGCTTTCAAATCCTGGATGTCCACATGGCTCATCAGGCTTTCCTTGGCCAGCAGCATCGCCTTTTCCGGCGTGCCGCCGATGCCGATGCCGAGAATGCCCGGCGGACACCAGCCGGCGCCCATGGTGGGCAGGGTCTTCAGCACCCAGTCCACGATGGAGTCGGACGGATTCAGCGCGTAGAACTTGGATTTGTTCTCCGAGCCGCCGCCCTTGGCCGCACAGGTCACTTCCACGCCGTCGCCTTCGACGATCTCGAAATGCACCACCGCCGGGGTATTGTCCTTGCTGTTCTGGCGCTTGCCGGCCGGATCCAGCAGCACCGAGGCGCGCAGCTTGTTGTCCGGGTTCAGGTACGCGCGACGCACGCCTTCGTTCACCATCTCCTGCACCGACAATTCGGCGTCCCACTGCACCTTCATGCCCACTTTCAGGAACACCACGGCGATGCCGGTATCCTGACAGATCGGGCGCTTGCCTTCCGCGCACATGCGGCTGTTGATCAGGATCTGGGCCATGGCGTCCTTGGCCGCCGGGCTCTCTTCCTTCAGATACGCCTGGTGCAGCGCGTCGATATAGTCTTTGGGATGGTAATAGCTGATGAACTGGAAGGCGTCGGCAATGCTTTGCACGAAGTCTTCCTGACGGATGATGGCCATTTTCGGGTTTCTCCAGCGTAGGGCGATTTTGGGGTTTGCCCTGTTATTTTATGGAGGCGCGCCGCCCGCGCCAATCCAAACCCTCAACAGTACCCGATAAAACCGTCCGCGGCCAGCCAATGCCCCCCGCTCCGGACCGGTCCAAAGCCCCGCGAGCAAGCGCGGGACAAGGCGAAAACCGCTGAGAGCAGCTTCTCAAGCGCCGCTACGGTCCTCGCGATCCTCCCTCGGACTGCGGTCGAAACGCTTGCGATAGGCGCGGGAAAAATAAGACGGCGACTCAAAGCCGCAAACCACGCTGATTTCCACCACGCTCAGTTCGGTCTGGCGCAGCAGCCAGCGGGCGCGATCCAGCCTCAGCGCGCGGTAGAACTCCGCCGGCGAGGCCTTGAGATGCGCGCGGAACAAGCGTTCCAGCTGGCGGCGGGTGGTGCCGCAACGCGCGGCCAGCTCCTCCGGCGGCCACGGCTCCTCCAGTTGCGCCTCCATCAGCCGTATCGCCTGCGCCAGCTTCTTGTTGTGCACCTGGTAGCGGCTGGCCACCTGCAGGCGCTGGTGCTCGGACGGGCTGCGCATCTGCCCCTGCACCAATTGCTCGGACACCGCCAGCGCCAGCTCGCGGCCGTGACGGCACGCCAGCAAGGCCAGCGCCAGATCCAGCCCGGCCGCCGCGCCGGCGGAGGTGGGCCGCCGCTCGGTCAGGAACAGCTCCTGGCTGGCGGTCACCTGCGGATAGCGTTCCCGGAAGGCCGGAATCGCCTCCCAATGCAGCGTCACCGTCTCGCCGCGCAGCAGGCCGGCCTCGGCCAGGATGAAACAGCCGGTGTCTATCGCCCCCAGGGTCATGCCCCCGCGCTCCAGCCGCCGCAGCGCCGCGCCCAGCTCCGGCGTGTAATGCCGCAGCGGATGGAAACTGCTGACCACGAACAGACAGGTGCACGGCCCGGCCTCCGCCAGCGCGCCGTCCACCATCAGCGCGATGCCGTTGCTGGCTGCCACCGCCTCGCCGTCCATGGACAAGAGCCGCCAGCGGCTGGCGCCGGGCTGAAAACGGTTGGCGATGCGGAAGGGCTCCATCAGCGCGGCGAAGCCGATGAAGGAAAACTCCGGCAACAACAGGAAATGGTATTCGTCCACCGCGCTCTCCCCTCCCAGTCTAAGAACCTGTTTACGATCTGCTGCGCGTTGTGAGACGTGGCACGGTGAGGGCGTCTTCGAAATGCTCATGCACCACTTGCACATTCCGCTTTCTCAGCCGCAACGCCTTGTCTCGCCTTAGCTCGCGAGATCGTAAACACGTTCCAAGGCCCAGCATAAGCGCGAGCGCCCGGTTCGCGCCAATGCAAATTGTCGCGCAATGAAAAGTAAGCGTCGCGGCCATCCGCTCCGCCGCCGCCGGCACACCGTTAAATCATCAACAGCCGTCCCCCCACTCAAGGCTTTTAAAGGAGCCCCGCCATGCAACAGCACGCCGTCATCCAGCCCCCGCCCGCCGCGCCGCGCCTGCCCGCCGACTTCTGCAGCGACATCGAGCGCGCCCACACCCTGCCGGCGCGCTGCTACACCGCCGACGAGGTGTTCCAGTACGAAAAAGAACAGATCTTCGCCAAATCCTGGCTCTGCCTGTGCCACGGCAGCGAGCTGGCGCGGCCCAACGATTACGTCACCCGCCGGGTGATAGGCGAGAACATCCTGCTGCTGCGCGACCGCGACGGCGAGCTGCGCGCCTTCTACAACGTCTGCCCGCACCGCGGCCATGAGCTGCTCAGCGGCAGCGGCCAAGCCAGGAATGTGATCACCTGTCCCTACCACGCCTGGGCCTTCAAGCTGGACGGCCAACTGGCGCACGCGCGCAACTGCGAGCAGGTGGCGGACTTCGACCAGGCCGGCAGCCATCTGAGCCCGTTGCGAGTGGCCGAATACTGCGGCTTCGTCTTCGTCAACATGGACCCGGACGCGCCGGACATCGACGTCGAATACGCCGGCCTGCGCGAGCACTTCATGCAAGTGTGTCCGCGAGTGGCGGACTTGAAGGTGGCCGAGCGCGTGGTCACCACCACGCCGGCCAACTGGAAAGTCATCGTCGACAACTACATGGAGTGCTACCACTGCGCGCCGGCCCACCCCAGCTTTTCGCAATCGGTGACCACCGACGGCTACACCCACAGCCTTCACGGCCGCTGGACCTTGCAGCGCGGCGCCGCCCAATCCAGCGACAGCAGCTACGCTTTTGATGGCGAGGCCGCCAACCAGGCTTTCAACGGCTACTGGCTGTGGCCCGGCGTGATGTTCAATGTGGTCCCCGGCGACGCGGCGATGACGGTGATTTACGAATTTCCGGAATCCGCCGGCGTCACCGTCCAGCATTACGAAATCCTCTTCCTCAACCAGGATTTGAGCGAGGAACAGCGCCGCTTCGTCAGCTGGGCGCGCGACGAATTCCGCCCCGAAGACCTGCGGCTGGTGGAAAGCGTGCAACGCGGGCTGCAATCGCGCGGCTACCGCGGCCAGGGCCGCATCATGGCGGACAGCCAGCGCAGCGGCATCAGCGAGCACGGCATTGCCCATTTCCACCAGATGGTGGCCGCCGCCTACCGCGGCTGAACCGGAGCGCCGCGCATGTCCGCCATCGTCACCGAAGTCTGCGCCATCGAAGAAGTGGCCGCCGGCGTCAAGGCCTTCACCCTGCGGCCGCTGGACGGCCCGGCCCCCCCCTGCCCGTCCGGCAGCCACATCGTGGTGGACATGCCGCCGCCGGGCCGGCCGGCGGCCTACTCCTTGCTGGACCCCGGCGGCGGGGTCTACCGCATCGCGGTCAAACACGAGCCGGATTCGCGCGGCGGCTCGCGTTATCTGCACGCGCTGGCGCCGGGCAGCCGCCTGCGGGTGCAAGCGCCGGCCAACCGTTTCCCGCTGGCCGCCGTGCCCGGCCCGCGGCTGTTCATCGCCGGCGGCATCGGCATCACCCCCTTCATCGCCCATATGGCGGCGCTGGGCGCTGACGCGAACTACCAGCTGCATTACGCCTTCCGCGACGCCGCCGGCGCCGCCTTCGCCGCCCAGCTGGCCGAGCGCAGCGAGCGCGGCGACGCCAGAATCCGCCTGTACGAGAGCCGGGCCGGCCGCAGGCTGGATCTGGACGCGCTGATCGCCGCCGCGCCGGCGGACAGCCAGGTGTATGTCTGCGGGCCGGAACGGCTGATCGCGGCGACGGCGGACGCCTGCGCGCGGCGCTTGCCGGCCGGCCGGCTGCACTATGAGCGCTTCAGCGCCGACACGGCGGCCGAGAGCGCCGGCTTCGAGGTGGAACTGGCCCGCTCCGGCCTGCGGCTGCGGGTGGACGCCGACGAATCCATCCTGGCGGCGATAGAACGGCAGAGCTCGCTGCGGCCGGACTGTCTATGCCGGGAAGGCTATTGCGGCAGCTGCGAAACCAGGCTGCTGGCCGGCGACGCCGAACACCGCGACCAATACCTGAACGAGGCGGAGCGTCGGGAGCGCATCATGATCTGCGTGTCGCGGGCGGCGGGGAGCGGGCCGCTGGTGCTGGATTTGTAACTAAGGCCCGCTAACAAAACCCCTGATCCTGCGTTGCGCCTCCTGGTCGTACGACTTGTACTGCCTGCGTCGGCGCGCCTTGACTCAGGTACGCTGCGCGGTTTTGTTAGCGGGCCTAGGCTGAGTGCGCTCCGCGGCACATCCATGCTCAAACAGTAAAATTAACCGCTTTTACGGCCGACACAACAGCTTTTCTAGCGCGGTCTTGGCCAGGAAACCGCTGCGGCTATCGTATTCCGGGTGGGAAGCGACATATTCATCGATACGGTGCAGAAGGTTGGCCGGCAACGTGACATTGATCTTGGTCGCTTTACCCAGATAGCGGGTGATGTCCACATCCACCAGCGCCCAGAGATGGCCGGCAAACTCGGGTTTACCGACATGAGCCTGCGCGCTGCTGGCCAGAGGGATAACGTCTAGGTCGTCCACCAGCCCTTCCAGATGTAGCTCAATGGCTTCTCGGGCGTTCCGGATGGCCTCATCCAGAGTGTCCCCGGCGGAGAAGCAGCCGGGCAGATCCGGCACGATGACGCCGTAGGCATGTTGGTCGTCACCGGGTTCAACTGCAATCGGGTAGTACATAATGGTTCCTTACTGGAGACCCGCTTGTTTCTTGATGCTGTTCAGCGTGCCTATCGGTATGTCCTTCTTGGGGTGAGGCACCGTCACCCGGCCGGTCTTGATCGGGTGTTTGAACTGTTGATGGCTGCCCTTGGCGGCAACCAGATACCAGCCGTCGGCCTCTATCATGCTGATGACTTCTTTGCTGGTCACGGTGTCGCCCCTGCGCTTAGAGTCTGTTTACGATCTGCTGCGCTTCGTGAACACGGTACGGTGAGAACAGGTTCAGAATGCTCATATGGCATTTCTACATTCTGCTTTTGTTTTCACCTTGTCGCGCCCTTGCGCGCACGACATTTGAGCAGACTATCGGACAGAGCTTATTGTAGCTTCTACAACAGGCCAGTCAATAACCCTGGGGTTATTGAGCAGACAGCCCAGCGCTCTGGCTCCCAATCAGCGACTCAGCTACGAGGGACGCCATGCCCCGCCCCGCTCACCCCAGCACCGTGCGCGCCAGCTGTATCCCGTGCTTCTTCAACTTGTACTGCAAGGTGGCGCGCGGCAGGCCCAGCCGGCGCGCCGCCTCGGTCAGATTGGCGCAGCCCTCCAGGCAATCCACCAATAGCCGGCGCTCATAGCGCGCCATCCGCTGCTCCAGCGTGCCCTCGCCGTCCGGCGGCGGCGCGGCCGGGGCCGACGGCCGGCGTTCCTCCGCGCGCCGCTGCGCCGTCTCGCCCTCTTCCTCCAACAACAGGAAGTCCAGTTCGTCCCCGCCCTCGCACAGGATCAGGCTGCGCAGCAGCACGTTCTCCAGCATGCGCACATTGCCCG
The DNA here is from genome assembly GCF_057418835.1 of Chromobacterium sp. HL1. Classification (NCBI taxonomy): domain Bacteria; kingdom Pseudomonadati; phylum Pseudomonadota; class Betaproteobacteria; order Neisseriales; family Chromobacteriaceae; genus Chromobacterium; species Chromobacterium sp. HL1. Next base: position 1,235,088 of record NZ_CP162399.1, on the reverse strand, counting down.
GCCAGTAATAGCGCAGCATGCGCTCCATCACCGCATGGCTGATGCGCTGCACGCGGTGGCCGGTGACCTTGCCGTGCTTGCGCAAGAAAGCCTGCGCCAGCAGCGGAATATCCCGCAGCCGCTCGCGCAGCGGCGGCACCGCCAGACAGCCCACGTTCAGCCGGTACAGCAAGTCCGGCCGGATCTTGCGCTCGTCCAGCATCCGCTGCGGCGACTCGTTGCTGGCCGCCACCACCCGCACGTCCACGCGCACCTCCGCGCCGGAGCCCACCCGGCTGAACGTGCCCTCCTGCAAGGCGCGCAGCAGCTTGCCCTGGATGGACAACGGCAGCGAGTTGATCTCGTCCAGAAACAGGGTGCCGCCATGGGCGGACTCCAGCACCCCGCGCCGGTCCTCGGCCCCGGTGAAGGCGCCGCGCACGGTGCCGAACAAGGTGCTTTCAAACAGCGGCTCCGGCAATGCCGCGCAATTGAGCACCACGAAGGGGCGCTCGGCGCGCGGCCCCTCCTGATGCAGCAGCCGGGCGAACAACTCCTTGCCGGTGCCGGTTTCACCGTGGATCAACACCTGCACATCGGCGCGCGCCAGCCGCCGGGCCTGGTGGATCAGCTGCTTCATCGCCGCGTCGTCGGTGATGATGCCCATCAGCCCGCCGTCGGCCCCCTCCTCCACGTTCTGCTGCAAATCCACCAGCGCCTGATGCAGCGGGCTGACCACGGTCAGATCGCGGGACAGCTCCACCGCGCCGACGATGCGGCCGTCAGCGCGCTTCAGCGGCAGCGTGGTGTGCACCTGATGCACCGCCTTGCCCCTGGGATTGCGGTAGCGCTGGTAATGATTGCGGTAGCTTCGGCCCTGCCGCAGCGCCTGCAACAGCGTGCTGCTGTTCTCGTCCAGTTCCGGGTACAGCTCCAGCAGATAGGCCCCCAGCGCCTGCTCCGCGGTGTATTCGTCCAGCTGCGAGCACTCCTGGTTGTAATAGGCGTAGCGCCCGTCCTGGTCGATGATGGCCACCGACAGGCCGATCGCGTCGAAGAAATCGCCAAACAGCGCAATGCCCTGGTTCAGGTCTGCATCCATGTCTCCCCCTTCCCCTTAAGAACCTGTTTTCGATCTGCTGCGCGTTGTGGACGCGTTACACGATGAGTACGGCTTCAGAATGCTCATGTACCACCTGTACATTCCGCTTTCTCAGCCGCAACGCCTTGTCTCCCCTTAGCTCGCGAGATCGTAAACAGGTTCTTAGCTGCTTCAAGCACGGGCGCCAAGAATTCGGCGCTTTTATGAATAGTTGCAGTATTGACGGTTTTTGTCGCCGCGAGCAAGCGCAAAACCCTTTTAAATTCATGCAATTAAAAAACAGACCCGCTGGCATGGATGTTGCCACGCCTACACTGTCGCGCTAAGAGCGGCTAACAAAATCAGTTTCACGTCTGAGGCAAGGCGCGCCGACGCAGGCAGTACTTGAGTACGGCAAGTCGGCGCAACGCAGCATCAGGAATTTGTTAGCCACTCTCCGGCGCGGCACACAACTACAGCAGGCTGCCACAGCCGCAAGGAGGAGAGCCCCATGCATCACCCCACCCCCGCCATCCACCCTCCCCCCGCGCCCATCGTCGCGGTGGAAAACCTGCGCAAGCGCTTCGACGGCCAAGTCGTGCTGGACGGCGTCTCCTTCGCCGCCTCCGCCGGCGAGGTGGTGTCGCTGATCGGCGCCAGCGGCTCCGGCAAGAGCACCTTGCTGCGCTGTCTCAACCTGCTGGAAGTCCCGGACGACGGCCGAGTGCTGATCGCCGGCGAGGAAATCGCCCTGCGCACCGACAAACGCGGCCGGCGCGCGCCGGCCGACCCGCGCCAGGTGGACCGGCTGCGCTCGCGGCTGGGCATGGTGTTCCAGAACTTCAATCTATGGCCGCACATGACGGTGCTGGAAAACCTGATCGAGGTGCCGGTGCGCGTCCTGCGCCAGCCGCGCGCCGAAGCGGTGGCGCTGGCCGAGGCGCTGCTGGAAAAAGTGGGCATGGCGGACAAGCGCCAGGCCTATCCGGCCTTTTTGTCCGGCGGCCAGCAACAGCGGGTGGCTATTGCCCGCGCGCTGGCCACCCGGCCGGAGGTGATGCTGTTCGACGAACCCACCTCCGCGCTGGACCCGGAACGGGTGGGCGAAGTGCTGCGGGTGATACGCCAGCTGGCCGATGAAGGCTGCACCATGCTGCTGGTCACCCATGAAATGGCCTTCGCCCGCGAAGTGTCCAGCAAAGTGCTGTTCCTGCATCAGGGCCGCATCGAGGAAGCCGGCCCGCCGGAACAGGTTTTCGCCGCGCCGCGCAGCGAACGCTGCCGCCAGTTTGTCAACGCCTGACACCCAGGGAGAAACCCCATGAACCGATTCCGCGCCCTCATCGCCGCCTTCGCCGTCCTGTTCTGTACCGCCGCGGCCGCCAACCCGCTGCGCATCGGCATCGCCGCCGAACCCTACCCGCCGTTCACCATCAAGCAGAGCAACGGCCAATGGAGCGGCTTTGAAGTGGAGCTGGTGCGCAAGCTGTGCCAGCGCCTCAAGCAAAACTGTCAGATCGCCGAAGTGTCCTGGGACGGCATCATCCCCGCGCTCAACAGCAAGAAGATAGACGTGATCTTCAACTCCATGTCCATCACCCCGGAACGGGAAAAAGTCATCGCCTTCAGCCTGCCTTATTACTACACCGCCTCCGAGTTCGTCGGCCCCAAGGGCCAGAAAGCCGTCCTCAGCCCGGCCGGCCTCAAGGGCAAGACCCTGGGCGTGCAATCCGCCACCACCAACGCCAACTTCCTGAAGAAATACTACGGCGCCGGCTCCGTCATCCGTTACTACAACACCCAGGACGAACTGAACGCCGACCTCGTCGCCGGCCGCGTGGACCTGATGCTGCTGGACGCGCTGGCCGCCAGCGATTTCCTTGGCGGCAAGGACGGTTCCGGGCTGGAATCCAAAGGCCTGGCGCCCAAGGACCCGCTGTTCGGCCCCGGCATCGGCGCCGGCCTGCGCAAGGCCGACGTCGCGCTCAAGCAGCAGTTCGACCAGGCCATCCTGCAACTGCGCGCCGACGGCAGCTTCGACGCCATCCAGAAGAAATACTTCAAGGTCAACATCTCGCCGGACGCCAAGTGACAGCGACCCGCCCGCCTGAGCCGCCCCAGGGAGAGCCTATATGCTGGATGCACTGCAACAAGCCTACGACGCCGTAGTCCGCGACTGGGGCCCCGCCCTGCTGCAAGGCGCCGTGGTCACGCTGGAAATCTCGCTGGGCGCTTTCGCGCTGGGCCTGCTCATCGGCCTGGCCACCGCTCTCGTCAAACTGGGCGGCCACCCGCTGCTCAAGCGGCTGGCCAACGCCTACACCAGCGTGTGCCGCTCGCTGCCGGAGCTGCTGCTCATCCTGCTGCTCTACTACGCCGGCGGCGACGCCATCAACGCGCTGGCGGCGCTGCTGGGCCAGCCGCAGGTGGAGGTGAACGGCTTCGCCGCCGCCATCGTGGTGCTGGGCATCGTGCAAGGGGCTTACGCGGCGGAAATCATGCGCGGCGCGGTGCAGGCGATACCGCACGGCCACATCGAGGCCGCGCGCGCCTTCGGCTGCGGCCGCTGGCTGACCGCCCGCCGCGTGATCCTGCCGGAGATGATGCCCTACGCGCTGGCCGGCCTGGCCAATCTGTGGCTGGTGCTGATCAAGGACAGCGCGCTGATCAGCGTGGTGGGCTACAGCGAACTGCTGTTCACCACCAAGCAGGCCGCCGGCTCCACCCGCCAGTACCTGCTGTTCTATCTGACCGTGGCCGCCATCTACCTATTGATGACCCTGCTGTCCAACGCCGGCTTCAGCCTGATTGAACGCCGCTTCCGCCGCTGGCAGCCGGCGCTGTGAACGGGAGACCCGCATGAACTTCCAATGGCTGCAAGACTACGGCCCCATGCTCTGGCGCGGCGTCGCCGTCACCGTGCAATTGCTGCTGCTCTCCGGCGGCCTGGGCTTCGCGCTGGCGGTGGCGGTGGGCTTTGCCCGGCTGTCCCGCCAGCCCTTCCTCGCCTGGCTCAGCCTGTCCTTCACCAACCTGATCCGCGGCACCCCGCTGCTGGTGCAGATCTACGTGCTCTATTACGGCCTGGGCAGCTTGTTCGCCGGCTTTCCGGCGCTGCGCGACAGCCTGCTGTGGCCTTATCTGCGCGAAGGCTTCTGGTACGTGGCACTGGCGCTGGCGCTAAGCGTGGCCGGCTATGTGGGCGAAGTGGTGCGCGGCGGCCTGGCCGCCGTGCCCAAGGGCGAACTGGAAGCCGCCCGCGCGCTGGGCATGTCGCGGCTGACCGCGGCGCGACGCATCTGGCTGCCGCGCGCGCTGCTGATCCTGCTGCCGTCCTTGGCCGGCGAAACCGTGCTGCTGCTCAAATCCACCGCGCTGGCCTCCACCGTGGCGGTGATGGACGTGCTGGGCGCGGCCAACCTGGTGCGCGCGCAAACCCTGCGCACCTACGAACCGCTGCTGACCGTGGCGCTGATCTATTTCACGCTGGCCTGGCTGATAGAACGCGTTTTCCTAAGGCTGGAAAAGAGACTGCCGGTCCGCACCGCCTTCTGAGAACGTGTTTACGATCTAGCGAGCAAGAGCGAGACAAGGCGAAAACCGCTGAGAAAGCGGAATGTACGGATGGTACATGAGCATTTCGAAGTGGTTTTCAACGCCGTATCGCTGAAGCGCAGCAGATCGTAAATAGGTTCTGACACCGCCCTACACCATTATTACGGAGACCCCCATGCGCTTTTCCCCCCTGGTCGAACGCATCGCCGGCGAACGCGTCGATGCCTGGAACATCCACCTGGCGGCGCAGCAAGCCGCCGCCCGCGGCGAGGACGTGATCATCCTCAGCGTGGGCGATCCGGAGTTCGCCACCCCGGCCCCCATCATCGAGCGCGCGGTGGCCGCGCTGCGCGACGGCGACACCCACTACAGCCCGGTGGACGGCCGCGCCGACCTGCGCGCCGCCATCGCCCGCCGCCACGCCGCCGCCACCGGCCTGGACATGGACGCCGACAACGTCATCGTGGTGGCCGGCGCGCAAAACGGCCTGTTCTCCGCCGCGCTCTGCCTATGCCAGGCCGGCGACGAAGTGCTGGTGCCGGAACCGATGTACCTGACCTACGAAGCCAGCATCCGCGCCAGCGGCGCCGCGCTGGTGCCGGTGCCGGTCAAACCCGCGGACGGCTTCCATCTGGACCTGGCCGCGCTGGAAGCCGCCGTCAGCCCGCGCAGCCGCGCGATCTTCCTCGCCACCCCCTGCAACCCCACCGGCGCGGCGCTGCGCCCGGACGAACTGGCCGCGGTGGCCGCGCTGGCCCGCCGCCACGACCTATGGGTGGTGGCCGACGAAGTCTACGCCGGCCTCAGTTTCGAGGCCCCGCACCACAGCATCGCCGCCCTGCCCGGCATGGCCGAGCGCACGCTGACCCTGGGCAGCCTGTCCAAATCCCACGCCATGGCCGGCTGGCGGCTGGGCTGGGCCGCCGGCCCGCGCCCGCTGATCCAGCACATGGGCACGCTGGCCCTGTGCATGCTCTACGGCATCCCCGGCTTCATCCAGCAAGCCGCGCTGCTGGCGCTGCAAGACTACGACACCTTCGTCGAACCCGTCCGCGCGCTGTACCAGCGGCGGCGCGACCTGGCCCACAGCCTGCTCAGCGGCGTGGACGGCCTGCACTGCCCGCTGCCGGAAGCCGGCATGTTCCTGCTGCTGGACGTGCGCGGCTGCGGCCTGGAAGCCGGAGATTTCGCCTGGAAACTGTTTGAAGCCACCGGCGTCTCCGTGCTGGACGCCGCCGCCTTCGGCCCCACCGCCGCCGGCTTCATCCGCCTGGGCCTGGTGGTGGACGACGAACGCCTGGCCGAAGCCTGCCGCCGCATCGCCCGCTTCGCCGGCCAACTGCGCGCCGCCGCGCCAAGACAAAAGGAATCCGCATGAGCGCCACCCTGGGCAGCTACCTCACCGCCTGGCTGGCGGCTTACGGCGTCGACACCGTGTTCGGCATTCCCGGCGTCCACACCATCGAGCTCTACCGCGGCCTGGCCGGCAGCGGCATCCGCCACATCGCCGCCCGCCACGAACAAAGCCTGGGCTTCATGGCCGACGGCTACGCCCGCGTCAGCGGCAAACCCGGCGTCTGCTTCGTCATCACCGGCCCCGGCCTCACCAATATCGCCACCGCCATGGGCCAGGCCTACGCCGACTCCATCCCGCTGCTGGTGATCTCCGGCGTCAACGCGCGCGGCAAGCTGGGCTCCGGCGACGGCCACCTGCACGAACTGCCGGACCAGCACGCGTTGGCCAGCCAGATCGCCGCCTTCAGCCACACCCTGACCGCGGCGGCGGAACTACCGCAAGTGCTGGCGCGCGCCTTCGCCGTGTTCGACGGCGGCCGCCCGCGCCCGGTGCACATTGAAATCCCGCTGGACCTGATGGCCGCGCCCGCCGACGGCCTGCCGCCGCCGCAAGCGCCGGCGATGCGGCTGCTGCGCGGGCCGGCCGCCCCCGCCGCCATCGACCGCGCCGCCCGCCTGCTGTCCAACGCGGAACGGCCGCTGCTGCTGATAGGCGGCGGCGCGCGCCAGGCCGCGCCGCAACTGACCCGGCTGGCGGAAATGCTGGACGCGCCGGCCCTGATGACCATCAACGCGCGCGGCGCGCTGCCGGACGGCCACCCGCTGGCCCTGTCCTGCAGCCCCTCGCTGCCGGCCGCGCGCCGCCTGATCGCCGCCAGCGACGTGGTGCTGGCCGTGGGCTGCGAACTGGGGCCCACCGATTTCGACATGTATGTGGACGGCGGCTTCCGCCTGCCCGGCGCGCTGATCCGCGTCGACATCGACCCGGAACAACTCTGCCGCGGCCGCGGGGCCGACCTGCCGCTATTGGGCGACGCCAAAGAAACCCTGCAACTGCTGACGCTGCAACTGACCGACGCCGCCCGCCAGGGCGAAGAGCGCGCCGACGCCGCCCGCCGCCTGGCCGCCGCCGAAATGGAACCGGAAAACGCCGCCGACCTGGCCTGGCTGCACCGCGTGCGCGACATCCTGCCGCAAGCGCGCTGGGTAGGAGACTCCACCCGCCTGGTCTACGCCGGCAACCTGGGCTTTTGCGCGCCGCGCGGCAACAGCTGGTTCAACGCCTCCGTGGGCTTCGGCGCGCTGGGTTACGGCCTGCCCGCCGCCATCGGCGCCGCGCTGGCCGAACCGGACCGGCCGGTGCTGTGCCTGGCCGGCGACGGCGGCTTCCAGTTCACCCTGGCGGAAATGGGCACTGCAATGGAAACCCGCGCCCGCCTGATCGTGCTGCTGCTCAACAACCGCGGCTACGGCGAAATCAAAAGCGCGATGCGCGCCGCCGATATGGAACCGCTGGGCGTGGACCTCTACACCCCGGACTTCCCGGCGCTGGCCCGCGCCTACGGCTGGCGCGCCGAAACCCTGGCGCTGGGCACCCCGGAACCGCTGCTGCGCCAGGCGCTGGAACAGGCCGCCGCCGCCGCCAACCCCACCCTGATAGAAATTGAAGCTTAAAGCGCTCGCCGGCCCGGCCCCGGGCCGCGCGCCGAAAACTCAATTTGCATAGATCCCGGCCGCGGCGATAACATGGCTTATCCACGGCGGCACCCGCCCCGCAAGCAATGCGAGACCGGCTCCGGGCATCCCTATGAGAGAACTCGAAATTGTCGAACAACTGGTCCTGGGCCTAGACCCGGCCGGCCGGCGCGACCCGTTGGGCACCCCCAAGGACCCGGCGCTGGACAAGGCGCGCGCGCAGTATTACGAGCAACTCAAGCGCGTCGCCAAACAACACGCCGCGGACCCGCCCACCGCGCCCGAGCCTCCGCCAGCCCCCGGCGGCGCGCGCCAGGGCCAGCGCTGGACCATCGCCGAAGACAACCGCTTAGCCCTGCTGTGGGAAGCCTCCCCCGCGCCAGTGCGCCAACTATCGGAAAAACTGGGCCGCAGCCCGCTGGCCATCGTCTCCCGCTTGGTCCACCTAGGGTTGTACGAGCACCAACAAGCGGCGATGCAGGCCGACAACACTCGCATGCAAGCGCTGGACCTGCCGCCGCTCTGGGACGTGCCCGCCGCCATGGAAACGCCACCGGCCAAACCCGCAGCGCCGCCCACCGCAGACAAGCAAGGCGCAGTCTGGACTGTGGCCGACGACCAGCAACTGAAAACCCTATGGCACAGCCCGGCCCAACCGGACAGCCAAGCCATCGCCAAGCAACTGGGCCGCAGCCGCGGCGCCATCCTCGCCCGCCTGGTGCGCCTGGGCCTGTTCAGCGACCGTGAAGCGGCGTATCAGGCGGACCAGGCGAGGCAAGCGGGATGAATCGCTTCCACCCCCGCCCAGCCAACCCAATCTGAGCAGACGCCATGGCCTTTTCGCTCGCAAGCATCAGAAAAACTCTTTCACTGAAACCATCCACAATGACGGCCCCAACGCCCAACCCCGTGCCCACGCCGCCGCAAACAACGGCGCCTATCCAAGCCGCTACCCCAGTTCCAACGCAAGCGCCCGCGCCTAATCCGCCGCCCGCCATAACCCAGGCCGCTCCCAACACGGCGGAGGAAAAAGGCCAGGAGGGCGAGAAAGCGCTGAACGCCTGGTTCAACCAGCACAAACTGGCCTATGTGGGCATTTGCCAGAACAAGGACAGCTTCGCCTCGCTATTTCAAGGCGCAGCCAAGCGGCCGGACTTCCTGCTCCTGCTGCCCTCGCTGGGCATGATCGCCATCGACGCCAAGAACTACACCCCATGGTGCGGCGAACTCACCCTCAGCCTGGAAGAAGAACTCAAAAAAGCGCTCACCTTCGAGCGGCTGTTCCGCCTGCCACTGTGGTACGCCTATTGCGATAAGGAAAACATGGGCCAGAACTGGTACTGGATCAGCGCGCTGAAAGCGATGGAAGTGGGCGAAGTGCGCAATGGCAGCAAGGGGCAATTCCTGGCCATCAAGATGGAGCACTTTGAAACCATCTCCAACCCCAAGGACTTGGCCAAGTTGTATACCCATACCTTGCCGAGTTTGGAGAAGGTGGCGGCGGGGGGGTGATTGGGAGGGGAGGTTTATGGTGGGGCATGCTGTTGTTCGGCTATTCGGCCAAAGCAGCTGGCCATGTGTTTGTACTGGCATGACTGCTATCGGCCAAGAGCGGACATATAGATACTCGTCCCTATAGCCATCCTTCGTTCATATTCCCGCTAAGCGGACCATCATCTTGATTAAAATGCAGACTGGATAGATGCTTGACTGCGGTCTCCTTTTTCGTAGGAGGCCTCATTAGTCTGTTTATTAACTGTTCGGAACTAAAGGAAATGCATTGACTACCATCGCTTGCCTTGGTTGGGGCTCCCTAGTCTGGGACCCGCGAGAACTCGCAATTCAGCGTCAGTGGTCTGATGATGGACCGCTCATTCATGTTGAGTTCGCGAGGCAATCAACGGATGGGCGAATTACCCTTATTCTGGTTCAGACCCCAAACCTCGTTCGTTCCTTGTGGGCGGTGATGGACACAACTGACCTGGCTAGCGCAAAAACAAATCTTCGCAAGCGTGAGGGAATCCCGGAGAAGAACGAGGACAAACATATCGGAACTTGGTCCGCTGGTCAGCCATCGCCCTCGCTGATTCCCGGACTCGCTGAATGGGCTGGTGCCCACGACATAGCTCACGTCATTTGGACCAATCTACCGCCAAAGTTCAAGGGTTCCGAAACAATGCCTTCGGCCGAGCAGATTGTGCAGTACCTCGACACACTCACAGGCCCGCAGCGTGAAGCTGCAGAATGCTACGTTCGTTTCACACCGAGGCAGGTTGATACGGCATACCGTCGCCGTATCGAAGCGGTGCTCCGATGGGAGGCACGCGATGCAACGAAGCACCATGCCTAGCTTCATCGCTGCACCAACATATGAAGAGCGGTTGAGATACGCAGTATCGGCCGCATGGGAAATATTCGCTCGCAAAGTAGGTGGAAAAACTATACTGGTCAATAAAGAAGCATCAATGCAACTTCAGTACGCTTATATTCTCCGCCAATTAATCCCGCTTACTTCACATTCAGGTGATGAGGTTGCAGAAATTGAATTAGAGACAGGTGTGAGGACTACGTCGGGGACAAGCGAGATTGATATTCTACTGAAAGGTGAGTCTGCACTCGGCAAGTCGCTGATTGCAATTGAACTTAAATGCTATCGCGCTATCGCATCATCCGGTGGCCCTCGAGGTACACATGACATATTTATGAAGGATGTTTACGAAGACCTCGGCATTCTTGAGAAATATGTTTCTTCAGGCATCGCAAACCGTGGCGTTGCATTGGTAATGAATGACCTAGAACGGTTTGTTAACCCTAAGAAAAAGAGCGGCAAGTGTTGGACGTACGACATTTCCGATAATCATTCAATATCAGGTGCCAATCTGGCAGTCCCTATTGGTGGGAAGCAAATTTCAATCAACCTACGGAAATCGTATCAATTCAATTGGTCGAAATTTGGTAGTTTTTGGTTCATGGAGCTGGAAGGTGTATAGGTATAAATAGGTAGTTAGCCTTGCTCGCTGAAAAAACCCAAATAGTCAGATTGTTTATACGTTCCTAAATGTTCTATTTTCCAGTTCACCAAGTTCCACTTCGGGTCGAACGTAGTAGATTGGCTGCAATCACTTCGCTGTAAAAAATTCAGACTTTCGGAAATTTCAATCCTGTGAATTTGTGAAGTAGTTCAAGATCCGATTTGAAATCCAATCCTTCATTGCGTGATTAACTTTCCTTATATCAAGTCCGAAAGTCCAGCTCAAGACCCCCCATACAGTAGTGATTATTATTATTGCAGCAGTCAGTACAGGAGGAAGGGATGTGTTCTTAATATAGTTGGGGAGCAGATCTGCGGGAAGAGTCTTTATGCCTGTGATAACTAATGAGGCAAGAAGTGCTAAGCAAAAGACGGAGGACAACGTGACTGCAATTCCACCTGCCAGGTCTTCAACTTTTTTTGTAAGCGCAGAGTGGCGCTTGGTCAAGTCATTCGTGGCAGAGAGTGCCGTACTTAGTTTTTGGTTCGCTTCATCTTGTATACGTGCCAACTCTTCATCTTTCTGCTTGAGCAGTTCTTTAATTTCTTGTTTAGATTTTTGGGTATATTTTCGTTTAATGCCTTCTACGATGTCGAAGACATCCTCTTCAGAAAAGTCTTCACCAACATTTACTGAGACGTCATGGACTGCGTTCAGAAGATCAGAGTCCCAACGCACCAAGATAAAGTCTTCTTCTGAGATATCACCTCGCTTGGCAATAGACTCTAAGCGCTCTAAGAAAGCGGCCCAGAACTTGTCATCCGTGTAGAGAAGACTGTATGCAGTTGCTATTACTTGGTCAGTGGGTAGTTTGTTTGAAAGGTTTGGATTTTTCAACCAAAACATGATGGTAAGCCACTGCTCAGAAACAACGACAGGAATCGCGCTGCTGTAATTGGCTCGGCTCAAAAACCCATTGGCATGTTTTGCAAGTCCTATATTTCCAGTTACAAATACTGAGAATTCTGCACCCAAATCCTGAATGTGTCGGTTTTCACGCATATTATGAACACGAGAAATGCAGATCGTATCGTGCTCTAGGTCTTTATCTTTGTGGAAATTTTCGGCAATTGCTTTTTCGAGGGCCATCTCGTCACATTGATATCTTCCTTTAACCGAAAATCCATATTTTATCGTAATTCCTTTTTTTTCGATGGTTTGGCGTAAGATTTTGATTTCGGTGTCAAAGCGAACAGCATCGTACCCTTGAGAGCGTAATAGTTCTAATGTCTTGGTGTTGAATCTTTGAAATGTTTTTCTTTCGAAGTCGTGTTTCCAGGCTGATAGCAGCCTTTCAATCTCATCGAGAGTTTTATCGAAAATACAGATATTTATCTTGAGTGATTTTAAGAGTTCAATTAACTCTTCGTTGGCTTGTTTTTTGAGCGAGCCGTTGAATCCCAGCAGGCCGATAACCAGTGGAGAATCTAAATACACCGATATTTTCTCGAAAGTCTTTTTATTGGTAAGCTGGTCTGCGAAATAAAGGTACTTCGCCAGAAGCATGCCTTTAACGCATCTGTCGAAGTGTTCTAGTAGGTCGGGCTCTTTACGGTGGATGTGCCCGATGAAAGAGGCGATAATATGATCGGCATTCTTTATGCTCTCATCAAGCTCCGCTTTTCTATAGGCTCTGCTCCTAATAGTGGCAGATACATTTTCCTCAATGAACTTGAATATCAAGTTTTCGGCTTCACTCAGGATCAAATTTTTTTGAAAGCGATTTTGGGCAAATTCTGTTAGTGACTTCTTTAAGTAGTTAAGGGAGACTCTAATATCCTGCTTCTTTTCTTCGTAACCATTTGACCACTCTTTTATTTTTTCTGCCCGAGGAATAAAGGCATGGTTTTCACGAATCAACAGCCCTTTACTTTTGGCTCTACTCACTAATACTTTTATAGCCGACAAGGGAGGGCGAAAACCGAATAGCTCGGACAGTTTCGATTGAATGTCAATGATCTCTACTGTAGGTTTTCCGATTTCTTGAATAGTGACTGCAATAAAGGGAAGGAATAGATCTATTTCATCTTTGAATTTTTCGTACTTTAACGTTTCCAGGAGGGCAAGATTGATTAAAGGGCTTTCCATTTTGATGTCCGCTCAAGTTGAATATTATATTTACCGGTTCTGGTGTGGGGCGTTTTTGGAGTTCTATGACGCGGTAGTTTCCACTGCGCAACAAATAGAAATGTACTATAGATGTCATTTGGGTATCAATGCAATGAATGTATAAAATCTAGGTTGACGCTTCAATCGAGAGAGTAATGTATTCCTCAATCGCGATGCGATTTTTGGAGGAGGACATTGAGTTTGGTAATGCTAAGGACTTGTTGGTCGACTATTGCGCTGCTCGATACGGAGTCCACCGCTCAGAAGGGATAACATCATGGAGAGTACCCCCCCTCTGCCTAATGCTGAGCAGGGATGGCTGTGACTATGGAGCGAATTGGCCTGATCCTGGCGAAACCTGTCTGGGTGATGCGCCGGGAGATGTTTGCACATGTAGGATCGCAACGTGGATTCAGTGCCGCTTTGGGCAGATAGCAGTCATGCTAGCGCATGAGCATTAATGACCGCTAAGGCCGAGTTAGAGGCGCTCAACAAATTGGCCTAGACCCACCACTTTTGACAGCTAGCTCCCCCCCTGCTCTATTCATCTCCTACGCATATCAGCAGCCAATCACCTCCCCCAACCACCAGGCCCCAGACAAAACAAAACCCTCCTGTGAGTGGAGGGCTTTGCTTATGTGAGGAGGGGAAATCAGTGCTGATGCCCGTGCTCGCCATGCACATGCTGGTGAGCGATTTCCTCGGCCGTTGCCGCGCGCACGTCCACAACCTTGACGGCGAAACGCAGGGTTTTGCCGCACAGCGGGTGCTTGCCGTCCAGCAAGACGGTGGGCCCTTTGATCTTGGTGACGAAGTAGTAGCGCGGTTCGCCATCCGGGCCGATGCGCTGGATTTGGCCGCCGACCTTCACGCCGGGCGGGAAGTCCGCCTTGGGCATGGTAGTGACCAGGGCTTCGTCGCGCGCGCCGAAGGTGTCGAGGAGCGGGAGGGCGTCAAGCCGGCGGCATCCTGCGAGACGAAAGTAGCCGCGCACTGTGTGCCGTGCTCGACCGCCTGCTGCACCACGCACACATCGTGAGCATGACCGGCGAAAGCTATCGACTGAAGGACAAGAGAAAAGCGGGAGCAGTGCAGAAACAGGCTGCTCAATGAGCCCCGGGTGGGTCAGATTTGAACTGTCGATTTACCGGTAAAGTGGGTCAGATTTCGACTGTCGTTGACACTTGTCGTACTACGTGTACTGCCTGCGTCGGCGCGCCTTGGCTCAGGTACGCTGCGCGGTTTTGTTAGCGGGCCTTAGTAGTGGTAGCGGCACTGCAAGATGGTCAGAACGTTGCTCTGGACAGCGTAGACCAGCCGATGCTCACCATCGATGCGGCGCGACCAGAAGCCAGCAAACTGGTGCTTAAGCGGCTCAGGCTTGCCGATCCCCTCAAACGGGTTGCGCTGGATGTCCTTGATCAGAGCGTTGATGCGCTTGAGGGTAGGCTTGCTGCTCTGCTGCCAGTAGAGGTAATCCTCCCATGCGTTGTCATCAAACTTGATCTGCATTACTCGCCCTCGTCTTCGAGAAGCGTTCTCTCTTTGGCCGCCCCGCTGTGAAACCTTGCCGCCGCATCGGCCAGACGCTTGGCATTTTCAGGAGAGCGCGTCAGGTAGGCAGTTTCTTCCAGCGCGTTGTAGTCGGCCAGCGACATGATCACCACCGGTTCACCGCGCTGGGTGGTGACGATCACCGGCGCCCGGTCTTCGTTCACTTGACGCATGACTTCGGCCAGGTGCTGGCGGGTGTGGCTGTAGGTAAGCGCTTTCACGGTGTTCCTCGCTCAAATCGACAATGATTGTACAAATCATAGCACAACTCAGGCGACATGGTTCACGCACTAAGAACGTGTTTACGATCTGCTGCGCGTCGGCGATACGGCGTTGAAACCATCTTCGAAATGCTCATGTACCGTATGTACATTCCGCTTTCTCAGCCGCAACGCCTTGTCTCGCTCTAACTCGCGAGATCGTAAACACGTTCTAAGCATTCTCAATCAAGGCCCGCGGCCTCGCCGTCTTCAAGAACATCTTGCATAAACTCGCCTTCATCCATCGCTTGGATGAATAGGTACGCAATATCCAGACGCCGAAGCAAGGCCTACCTCCCAGTGCGCCGCCGCCGGGTGACATGTGCCCACGCCTCCATCTCCGAATAGGTCAGAGCCTGCGGGCCGCAGTCCGAAAACTGCCGCCCTGCCGATAAGCAACGCCAAATAATTAGGTGGGGTCCAGACAAAACAAAGCCCTCCCCCAATGGGGAGGGCTTTGTCTGAATGAAGCGGGGAAATCAGTGCTGATGCCCGTGCTCGCCGTGCACATGCTGGTGAGCGATTTCCTCAGCCGTGGCCGCGCGCACGTCCACCACTTTGACGACAAAGCGCAGGGCTTTGCCGCATAGCGGGTGGTTGCCGTCCAGCAAGACGGTGGGGCCTTTGATCTTGGTGACGAAGTAATAACGCGGCTCGCCATCCGGGCCAATGCGCTGGATTTGGCCGCCCACCTTCACGCCGGGCGGGAAGTCCGACTTGGGCATGGTGGTGACCAGGGCTTCGTCGCGTTCACCGAAGGTGTCTTCGGTAGCCAGTTCCAGCGTGGTTTGAAAACCCGATTCCTGGCCTTCCAGCGCGGCTTCCAGCTTGGCGAACAGGTTGTCGTAATCGCCGTGCAGGTAGGAGACGGGCTTCTTGCCATCGTCGTAAACCAGGCCCTGGCTGTCGGTGACTTTCATGCGCAGGGTAACGGCGGTGTTGGCGGTGATTTTCATGGCGGGCAATAGCAAAAAAATGGAAGCGAGAAGGGTCTCAGTTCAGCGAGGGAGTGTCAACCGAAACACCCCGGTTTGCTGGATACGGATGCGGCTGCTTTCAGGAGAAGCCCTCCCCGTCCCCAGCAGCCAACTCCTCACTCGGAGCCGGCCACCCTCCCCGGCTCCACCCTTATTCTTGCGCGGCGGCTTCCATGGCAAGGCTTCCAATGCGCCAGCATCACAGCACACGGCCTCTCAGAACGTGTTTACGATCTCGCGAACTAAGGTGAGACAAGGCGAAAACAGCTGAGAAAGCGGAGTGTACACATGGTACATGAGCATTTCGAAGTTGTTTTCAACGCCGTATCACCGACGCGCAGCAGGTCGTAAACAGGTTCTCAGATAGTGGTCGTATCCCAGATGACCATCTGGAGTGCAACAATAACTCAATAAAATCAATACCGCCCAGTATTCATGAAGTACGTTCCAACAACATGTAACAGCGGCATGAACAGCAAACAGCCCATCGCCAGCCAGACATACTGCTTGGACTCTCGCATCCTTCGGGAAAGACCACACAAGAAAACGCCCAAGCAGATCAAAGCCAATGTACCAAATAGGTCACTATCTGCTAATACCGCTAGATAAGAGGAGAGGTCGTCCATCACTTCCCATTCTCAATCCAGCCAATACCTTTTTCCGGGCAGATGATAATCAATTTTTTATACCATGCCATATCCGCCGTTACTTCACCAAAAGAAAAGCTACCTTCTTTTATATAAAAGCATTGATCTCCCTTCTTCACCTTAAAGCTTGCCTTGCTTAGCTCAGAAGATTCGTACACCTCAGTCGGCGTAGCGCTCACAATCTCAAATTTTTGCAGCTCCAGATGCTCCCCCCAAAAGCTGGGAGCCTGACGCATAAAATAGATGGAGGTCGCAGCAACAGCAATAGCAGCCACAATCAAGTTAATAATCAAGGATTTTTTCATTTCTTTGGATATCACTCTTTCTCTACGGTTCTATTGAATTTATGGAAACGTAAATCAAAAACCTTGAGACCGAACTCGCTTTCAAAAACCCATCATTATATCCACGGCCAAAGAAAGCACTTCAACACTCTGAGAGAACGCGGAGTACAGAAGGGCCCCCAATCGATCTCATCAGGGGCCCCTTTTTAACACCGGAAGACTTACCCCCTCTTCTTCCGCCCCAACTTACGCGGCAAGGCCTCCAACTCGTCCAGGCTGAGATGGAGGCGGTTCACCGCCTCCACATGCCGCGGCAGGTCCACCTGTTCCACCCCCAGATTCAACAACAACTCCAGATAGTTGAAAAAGCTCTTGCACATGCGGCGGCGGTGGCCGCGTTGGCTGTAATCCATATCGCTGGCGATGCGGAACAACAGGCCGCGCGCGGAGTGCTGGCGGTTGAGTTTCAGCATCTGCGCCAGATGGGCGGCGTACTGATGGCCCAAGGCGCGGGCTTCACATTCATCCTTGGCCTCGGCCGGCTGCCAGTAATGCGGATAGGTGCGGCCTTTGACGCGGCGGATGAAGGGCAGGCTGAGGTCTTTGGCGTGGGGACCGGCAAACCGGTAGCGGGAGCGCGGCCCTAGCGGCGGGAGTGGAGAGGCATCCTGATGGACGTCTTGGGTTTCAGTAGCGGACGGAGAGATTTCGATGCCTAGCACCGGACGGACTAGCTTTACCATTTGCAACCTCCTGAGCAGAAGGGCCCGGCCGCAAGGCGGCAGGGCGGGCACATGACAAGAGTTAGCCTACCGGTGAGTTCTTACGAAAGCCGGCGCGCCCGCGAGGGCGCCACTTGCCATGGCCCGCCCGAATAGGCAAAGCAATGGCAGCGGATACGCTGTGGAAACAGCGCATCCGCAGTAAGAACTCATAAGCGGGAGGCTAATCCCGAGCGCCGCGATTGCTGCGGCGCGGGGGCTATTGTTGAGGAGGAGTGGGAGGGCGTCAAGCCGGCGGGGTCCGGTAAGGTGGATCGCCGCCATCATCTTGTGCGGCGCAGCGGGGTTCCGCGTGGGTATCGCTACGCTCCACCCACCCTACGCGCGGCCGCTCGTCATGGGTAGGGTGGGTGGAGCCGCAGGCGATACCCACCAGCCGCCAGCCCCGGCAGGAACAAGCCATTAGCGCAGCGGAACGTAACCGGTTCTAAGAACGTGTTTACGATCTCGCGAGCTAAGGCGAGACAAGGCGTTGCGGCTGAGAAAATGGAATGTACGCGCGGTACATGAGCATTGCGAAGCGGTACTCACCGTGCCACGTCTCACGACGCGCAGCAGATCGTAAACCGGTTCTAAGAGCCGCTAACAACACCTCGCAGAGAACCTGAGCCAAGGCGCGCCGACGCAGGCCGTACAAGTCGTACGGCAAGGAGGCGCAACGTAGGATTAGGGGTTTGGTTAGCGGGTCTAAGAGAGAGGCACCGCATCCGCCGCCAACCCCGCCTGAGCATTGACCAGGGTGATGATGAAGTCCCGCATCCAGCGATGGCCGGGGTGCTGCTGGGTGCGGTCATGCCAGGCCATGCCCACTTCAAAGCTTTCGGTGGGTAGCGGAAACTCCACTTGTTTTAGCGCGTCGCCGCGGTCTTGCACCAGGCGCTGCGGCACCAGCGCGACAAAGTCGGACTGGGCCACCATTTCCGGCACAAACAGGAAGGACGCGGCGGACAAGGCCACGTTGCGGCGCAGGCCCAGCGCCGCCAGCGTGCGGTCCACCGGGGTGAAGAAGCCGTTGCCGTCCAAGGACACGATGACGTGGTCCAAGGCCGCGTATTCTTCCACGCTCAGCCCTTCTTTCAGGGTGGGGTGGTCGCGGCGGCCTATCAGCACATAGTGTTCGTCGAACAGACGGCAGCTTTGCAGCTTGGACGGGGCGGCCGGCGGGGTCAGCAGCGCCAGGTCCAGATCGCCCTGCTCCAGTTGCGCTTCCAGCCGGTGCAGGTCCAGCGCGCGCACCGCCACCCTCACGCCGGGCGCGCTTTTGCGCAGTTCCCGCGCCAGCGGGATCAGCAGCGCGGCTTGCAGGTAATCGGTGCAGGCGATGGCCACGGTCAGGTCCGCGCTGGCCGGCTCAAAATCCTGATGTCCGGCCACGGTGGCGCGCACTTCGTTGAGCGCCTTGCGCAAGGGCTCGAACATTTCCAGCGCCTTGGCCGTGGGATACATGCCGCGGTGGACGGCCACCAGCAGCGGGTCGTCAAACAACTCGCGCAGGCGGTTCAATTGCGCGCTCACCGCCGGCTGGCTCAAGCTCAGCCGCGCGGCCGCGCGCGTCACGTTCTGTTCCACCAGCAAGGCTTCCAGCGTTACCAGCAGATTGAGGTCGAGTCGTTTGGTATCCATCTGATGAATAGTAAGCAATAAAAACCGTGATTTCACGAATAGTTGACCGCGCGTCAGACTGGCGGCTTTCCACCGTGAAACTCTTGGAGGCCGCATGAACCGACAAGCTCTCATCATCCACGCCCACCCGGACCCGGCGTCGCTGACCGCCCAATTCGCCGCGCTGGCGCGGCAAAGCAGCGCAAGCGGCTGGCGATGGATTGTTGATCATGCTGTTTCCGCTATGGTGGTACGCCCTGCCCGCCTTGCATAAAGGTTGGATTGACCGAGTCTACGCTTAAAACCTGTTCACGATCAGCTGCGCGTTGGCGATACGGCGTTGAAAACGTCTTCAGAATGCTCATGTACAACATGTACATTCCGCTTCTTCAGCCGTTTTCGCCTTGTCTCGCCTTAGCTCGCAAGATCGTAAACAGGTTTTTACGGCTTCGCCTATGGCTACCGCAACGAGGACAACCGCTGGCGCTACGGCGACGGCGCGCTGAGCGGCAAACGCGCGATGCTGGCCGCGATGGTGGGCGGGCCGGAGCGGGACTACGGCCCGCGCGGCATCAACGGGCCGCTGGAACAACTGTTGTTTCCGGTGACACATGGCTGCCTGTTCTACCCCGGCATGGAGGTGCTGCCCACCCATGCGGTCTACGACGCCAACCGCCTGTCCGGCGCTGGGCTGGACGCAGCCAAGGACGCCTGGCGGCGGCGACTGCTTGGGGTATTCGATGAGCCGCCAATCCCCTTCCGCCGCCAGAATGGCGGTGATTACCCGGACGGCCACACTTTGGGCGAACAGGTGGCCGCCGACGCCAGCGGCCTGACGGTGCATATCGCCGGCTGACGACAGCTACAAACGCCAGCCCAGCCGCATGCCTTCATAGATGGCTTCTTCCGCGGTGCGCGGCGCCAGGCAATCGCCTATCGCGTGCAGCTCGGCCCCGCAGCCGCTCAGCTCTTCCAACAAACCATCCTCGGCCTGGTGGCCCTGACACAGCACCAGGCAGTCCACGTCGCTTTCCACCATGGCTTCCTCGCTGGCGGTGTGCAGCAGATACACGCTGTCGTCGTCGTGGCCGTACAGCCGCGCGTACGGCGTTACCGTCACGCCGGCGCGCTGCAGTTGCCCGGCCAGGTGGTCTCGCACATACATTTGCAGCGCTTCGCCGGCATGGGTGCCGTTGACCGCCAGCCTCACCTGGTGGCCGGCGGCGGCCAGCCGCAGCGCAATGCCGGGGCCGATCCAGTCGCAACGCCAGTCCGCCACCAGCACCTTGCCGCCCCGCACCGCTTCGCCGCGCAGCACTTGCCAGGCGTCCAGCACTGGCATGGCGCCGCCGCCTTCCAGCGCCGGCCAGCGCGGCCGCGCGCCGGTGGCCACCACTACCGCGTCCGGGGCCAGCCGCCGCACCAGTTCGCGGTCCACCCTGACGTTGCGCCTCACTTCCACGCCGGCCAGTTGCAGTTCCCGTTCCAGATTGGTGATCAGGCCGCCAAATTCCGCGCGGCCGGGCAGCAGTTGCGCCAGCAGAGCCTGGCCGCCCAGTTGCGGGCCGGCTTCGTACAGGCTGACCTGATGGCCGCGCTGCGCCGCGATCACCGCCGCCTTCATGCCCGCCGGACCGCCGCCGGCCACCAGCACTCGCCGCGGCGCGGCGGCCGGCCGCAGTTCGCCGTATTCCAGTTCGCGGCCGCTTTGCGGGTGTTGGATGCAGGAGATGGACAGGCCGCGGTGGAAGCGGCCGATGCAGGCTTGATTGCAGCCTATGCAGGCGCGGATGTCCTCATGCCGGCCCTGTTCGGCCTTGGCTGGCAGTTCCGGATCGCAGATCAGCGCGCGGGTCATGCCGCAGCCGTCGGCCTGGCCGCCGGCCAATAGTTGTTCGGCCTCCTGCGGCTGGTTGATGCGACCGGCCAGCAGCACCGGGATGCTGAGCGCGCGTTTGAAGCGCGCCGCTTGCGCCGCCAGGTAGGCGGCCGGCAACGCCATCGGCGGCGCGATGTGGATGGCCGCGCCCAGGGTGGCGGAGCTGCCGGCCACCAGGCTGACGTAGTCCAGTTCGCTCTCCAGCGCCCGCGTCGCCGCCAGCGCCCGCTCGGCGTCCATGCCCTCGCCTTCTTCCTCGCCGGCGGAGATGCGCAGGCCCACCACAAAGCCCGGCCCGCCGCCGGCGCGGGCGGCGGCCACCGCTTCGCGCAGGAAGCGCAGCCGGCCGGCGTCGTCGCCGCCATAGCCGTCTTCACGGCGGTTGACTTGGGGGTTGAGGAATTGCGCCGGCAGATAGCCGTGGCTGGCGACGATCTCGGCGCCGTCCACGCCGGCGGCGCGCAGCCGCCTTGCGGCCGCGCCGTAGCCGGCGATGATTTCATCTATCATTTCGCGGCTCAGCGCGCGCGGCTGCACGTGGAAGCGCTCGCTGGGGGTCGCCGAAGGCGCGTAGGCCACGCTCAGCAGGCCGTCGGCGCTTTCCATGATTTCGCGGCCGGGATGGAACAGCTGGGCGAACAGCTTGCAGCCTTCGGCGTGCACGGCCTCGGCCAGTTGCCGGTAGCCGGGCACGCAGCTGTCGTCGGTGGCCATCAGGGCGTGCGAGGTGTAGTGCGCGGTTTCGTGGACGCCCGAGACTTGCAGCACGATCAGGCCGACGCCGCCGCGCGCCCGCGCCCGGTGGTAGGCCACCAGCGCCGGGCTGACCCGGCCGTCCACCGGCAGCACGGTGTCGTGGCCGGTGGACATGATACGATTCTTCAGCAGCGCCGGGCCGATGCGCAGCGGGGAGAACAGCAAGGGGAACAAGGTGCTCATCGCGTGGACCTTTGATCGGGTTTGGCGGACGCCAGCTCTATGGCAGTTTGATTTTGCTTAAATTAAAATTTATTGCAAATTTTTTTAATAAAATACAAGTCAGAACCGCGAACACACGCCGCGGCACAGGATTTCATCGTGAGCAAAAACGCAACATCCGCCGCCGCCGCCCCGCTGCAGCTGGGCGCCCGCATCCGACAACTGCGCAAACGCCAGGGCCTGACGCTGAGCCGGCTGGCCGAAACCAGCGGCCTGTCCGTGGGCCACATCAGCCTGATCGAACGCGAGCTGGCCCAACCGTCCATCAACGCGCTGGTGAATATCGCCCGCAGCCTGGGTGTGACGGTGCAGTGGTTTTTCAACGGCGCAGCCGAGCAGGCCGAGGACGAGAAGGACTACATCGTGCGCCGCGATCAGCGGCCGCGGCTGGATTACCAGAGCGGTTTCGTCGACCATTTGCTGACGCCCAAGAACCAGCGCCAATTGGAGATGATCCATTGCCTGATCCCGCCCGGCGCCAGTTGCGACGAGGGCTACAGCCATAACGGCGAGGAAGCCGGCTTTGTGCTCAAGGGCTCGCTGGAGCTGTTTGTGGGCGAGCGCCAGTTTCATCTGGAACAGGGCGACAGCTTCGCCTATTCCAGCAGCGAGCCGCATCGCTACCGCAATCCGGGCAACGGCGAGACCATCGTGATATGGGTGATTACTCCGCCCAGCTTCTGAGAACCAGGCCAAAGTCTGCTGCGCTTCAGCGATACGGCGTTGAAACCATCTTCAGAATGCTCATGTAGCACGTGTACATTCCGCTTTTTCGCTCGTTTTCGCCTTGTCTCGCTCTTGCTCGCGAGACTTTGAAGAGCCTGTTTGCGATCTGCTGCGCGTCGTGAAGCGTTGCACGGCGAGTACCGCGTCGAAATGCCCCCCAAGCAAAGCCGCTCCCTCAGCGGCTTTCGTTTTTTCCCGCGCGGGCTTGCGCAGCGCCCGGCCCGCTCAAAGCCTGCCGATGCCGCAACAGTTTTTTAATAAAATCAAAATAAATTTTACAGTTTTTTGATCGCTTCCTAGACTGTCCCGGCCGGCGCGGATAAGCCGGCCACGCAGCATCAGAGGAGACCGATCATGAAATTGACGCATCTGAGCATCGCCGCCTGCCTGCTGGCCGGCGGCGTCGCCTCCGCCAACCAACTGGTGGTGGTGTCCTACGGCGGCGAGAACCAGGCGGCGCAATCGCGCGCCTATTACGCGCCCTATCAACGTCAAAGCGGCGTGCGCATCGTCGCGGACGCCTGGAACGGAGAGTTCGCCAAGATCAAGGCGATGGCGGCCACCGGCCGCTCGCGCTGGGACGCGGTGGAGGTGGACGCCGCGGCGCAGGGGCGCGGCTGTGAGGAGGGCTTGCTGGAGAGGCTGGATTACCGGCGGATAGGCGACAAGGCGGACTTTGTGCCCGGCGCGGCCCAGCCTTGCGCCATCGGCATGTTCCTGGCCTCCATGGTGCTGGCTTACAACGAGGACAAGCTGAAAACCGCGCCGCAAAGCTGGCGCGATTTCTGGGATGTGAAGCGTTTTCCGGGCAAGCGGGCATTGCGCCGCGGCGCGCCCTACACGCTGGAGATCGCGCTATTGGCGGACGGCGTGCCGCCGGCCGAGGTTTACAAAACCTTGGCCACGCCGGCCGGGGTGGACCGCGCTTTTCGCAAGCTGGATCAGCTCAAGCCCTATATCCAGTGGTGGGAAAGCGGCGCGCAGCCGCCGCAATACCTGCTGTCCGGCGACGTGGTGATGAGTTCTTCCTACAACGGCCGCATCAGCCTGGCGCGGCGCGAGGGCCGCAAGCTGCGCATGGTGTGGCGCAACAATATCAGCGAGTTCAGCTACTGGGCCATTCCCAAGGGCTCGCCCAACAAGGACGAGGCGCTGAAGTTCATCGCCTTCGCCAGCCGGCCGGAGCAGCAAAAGCTGTATTCGGAGCAGATGCCCTACGGCCCCAGCAACCGCAAAGCGCTCAGCCTATTGCCGGCGGCGGTTCAGTCCGAGCTGCCCAGCCACCCGGCCAATATGGCCGGCTCGCTGGCGATGGACGCCGCCTTCTGGACCGATCACGGCGAGGCGCTGGAGCAGCGCTTCGCCAGTTGGGCGGCCAAGCGGCCGTAAGCGGCGCCGCTCATCCCGCAAGCTTTAATCAGCCCGCCGCCGCCGCGGCGGGCCGCCAGGCTAGGCTCAGGCCAGCCGCCACAGGGTGAAGGCCACGTCCGGCGTCCACCCGGGGTTGGAGCGGTGCGCTTGCAGGCAGCGGTAAAGCTGGCCCTGGTAGCTGACGCCGTCGTCCACCTGGTAGTCGTGCTCGTTCAACCACTCCGGAAACTCCGGCTCCGGCCCGCCGCCGCCGGTGCTGGCGCTCACGCTGTTGCTGGGGCCGGAGACGTGGCCGGCGGCGTCCAGCGCTGTGACGAAATAACGGTAGGCGGTGCCGGGCCGCAGGCCGCTGTCCAGGTAGTTGAGCGCGCTGGTCTCCCCCGCCGGCTGGCCGTCGCGGTGCAGCTGTTAATGCGCCACCGGCTGTTCGCCGCCCTGGGAGGCGTCCCAGCTCAGGCTGATGGCGGTGTCGCTGCGGCTGTCCACCTTGAGGTTTTGCGGCGCGCCCGGCCGGTTGCCGCCGCTTTCGCCGTGGATCAGTTCGGCGTAGTCGCGGACAAAGCCCCAGTCGTACGGCCGGCCGCCGGCGTCGCGTCCGGCGTCCCAGTTGACCGACCAGGTCATCAAGCCGCGGATGGGATTGCCGTCGGCGGCCAGGCGGCTGAAGGCGCGGTAAACCGCGCCGGGGTCCGCCACATAGCCGGTGGCGGCGGCGTCGTTGTTGGCCGGCAGGCCGATGGCGAACTTGTCCGCCGGAATGCGCAGGAAGCCGCGGCTGCCGTTGATCAGGCTATCGGTCAGGTAATAAAGAAAGTCTTCTTTTTGCTCCTGGTTGTCCTGAGACAGCCAGGCGTTCAGCTCGTCCACCCAGACGCCGTCGCCGCCCTGGTTGTAGTACTGCGGGGCGATGAAGTCGTAATAGCCGTCCAGCGCGGCGAGGTAAGGCGCGTATTTGTCCCCGGTTTTCAGGTAGGGGAATTCCGGCGCCATGCTGATGATGAAGCCGCGGCCCTCGGCGGCGTAACGGTCTTTGACTCGCTTGAGCGCGGCCGGGATCACCGCGCTGTTGTCTGCGGCGGCGATGGCGCTTTGCTCCAGATCGATGTCCAGGCCGTCGAAGCCGTAGGTTTCCACCAGGCGGATGATTTCGTCGGCCAGCGCTTGCTCTTGCCCGGCATGCAGTTCGATGTGGGCGTCCGCGCCGCCCAGCGAGATCAGCACCGCCCGCCCCTGGCGATTGAGTTCGCCCACTTGTTCGCGGAAGGCCTGATCGCTCAGATTGTAGGGTTTGAAAGTGGGAATGCCGGCGCCCTTCATGAAGGCCACCGCCACGATATTGTAGTCGGCCGGGGTTTCCGCCAGCGGCAGGTCCGCGGACTGGCCGCGCTGGTAGCCGTTGCCCGGCTCCGACGGCCAGTTGTGCCAGAAGCCCATCAAGAAGTTACCCGCGATCTCCGGCATCAATGAGGCGTCGTCGCTCAGCGCGCGCCGTTCCGGCTTGGCGAATTGATTCATCTGCCCTTCCTTTCATGGAGACGACAGCGGCGGCCCAGGCCGCCGCGCCTTGCGCGATGCGCGTCGATCAGCTGAAGTCGAAATCGATCACCTGATAAAAGGCGTTGCCGGTGTCGGCCACTTCCCAGACCGCCAGCACCACGTGATAGCCCTGGCGCTCCGGCAGCCTGACGTTGTGGATGGTGGGGTCCGGCGGCATCAGTTCGGCGCCGTGGGACCAGTAAGGCTGGGCGGTCAGTTCCACTTTATAGAAAGGCTCGGACTCGAACTGGGCGCGGCTCAGCGGCTGATTGGGATTCCAGCCGGGCTTGGTGATGAAGTAGTTCCAGCGCCGGGTCAGGTGGACGGCGTGATAGCTCCAATGGAATTCCTGCGCCTGACCGGATTTGACCGGGTGCTTGTGCCAACGCTCGGCGCTCTGCTCGTCCAGCACCGCGGCGAAGGCCTGGCCGGCGCTGGCGATCTTGCCGTCCGCCGGCGGGGCCACATTGGCCACGTCGTCCGGCGCCAGCGGGTCGCGCAGGCCGCCCGCGCCGGCGGGGAAGAATTTGCCGCCTTCCAGGCCGTTGACCTGCCAGCTTTGCAGCGGGCATTGGGCGTTGACGCCGTCCACGCAGAACTGGCCGCGCGATTCCGGCTTGAACACTTGGCCATGGCGCGGCTGTTGGCCAGGCCTGGATTCGACATTGGTGTAGCTCATCAGGATACCCCCGGGTTGATGTCAGGACGGCGGCGTCCGGCGCAAGTCCGGACCGCCCGCCGCCCACATCTTATTATCCCGATGGAATACGCAATGCTGTCCTTTCAGCTGGACACCAATTTCAGCTCATGGTCTAGCGGCCTGGCCAGCCGCCACAAGGCTTGGTCCAGCCGCGCGTTGTCGCCGCTGGGCCGCGCCAGGGCCGGCGCCGGTTCCGCCGCCGCCAGCTGCCGCTCGATGAAAGCGTGGATCCGCGGGCGGCGCGGTCCGCGCATGGTCTCGCCGCAGGCGATCTTCACCGCCAGCAGGCGGTTGATCTCAGCGGCCAGTTCGGTGTCGTCGACGGTGCCGGCGGCCAGTTGGGCGAAACGCGTCGGCGGCATGCCGCGGCCGGCGTCCAGCCAGCGCACCGCCAGCAGGGCTCTCAGCACGTACAAGTATTTTTTCAGGCACACGCTGTCGCCCTGCAGGTGGGCGTCGAAGTTTTTGCGCGCCATCGCCAGGTAGTGCCAACGGCATTTGAGGTCCGAGCGGAAGTCCGGCGCCAGACCGCGCAGCAGCCGCAGCGCCTGCGGGTCCGCCCGGTACACCAGCGGCGATTGCAGCCATTCGCACAGCGTGGGGTTGGAGCCTTGCAGCAGGCGCAGCGCCTTGCGCAGCTCCCAGCCGCTGATGTCCAGCTCATCGTTGATCGGCAGTTCGATCACGTCGCGCTGCGGCATCACGCGCAAATACCATTCCGGCTCGTGCACGTAGATGAAGCGCACGTCGTAATCGCTGTCCGGCGACGGAAAACCCCAGGCGCGGCTGCCGGATTCACAGGCGTAAAGCACTCGCACCCGGTGCCGTCCTTCCAGCGCGTCCAGTTCGCGCCGCACCCGCTCGCGCATCGCGTCTTCCAGCGGATGTTGAAATAAAAATTCTCGCATTATCTTTGTCTCCAGCCCTGCCTAGGGGCTTGCTTTAGCTGCTGTTCAATGTCCGCCGCGCGCAGGCCGGACGGCTAGCAAAGAAGCTTAAAAACCGCTCCCGCGCTGGCCCGCCCCGCCGCGCGCCCGATCATGAACCGCCGCTCATCCTTTCACGCACACCACCTGGCGCAAGGTGTGCACCACCTCCACCAGGCTGGACTGCGCCGCCATCACCGCGTCGATGTCCTTGTAAGCCATCGGGATTTCATCAATCACCTCGGCGTCCTTGCGGCATTCCACATGGGCGGTGGCGCGGCGCTGGTCTTCCAGGTCGAAGCGGCGCTTGGCTTCGGAGCGGCTCATCGCGCGCCCGGCGCCGTGGCTGCAGGAACAGAAGGCTTCCTCATTGCCCAGGCCGCGCACAATGAAGCTCTTGGCGCCCATGGAGCCGGGAATGATGCCCAGTTGCCCCTTGTGGGCGGCCACCGCGCCCTTGCGCGTCACCAGCACTTCGCGGCCAAAGTGGGTCTCGCGCTGCACGTAGTTGTGGTGGCAGTTCACCGCTTCCACTTCGGCGTCGAAGGGCTTGCTTATCACGCCGTGGGCGGCGTCCACCGCCTGGCGCATCATCAACAGGCGGTTTTGGCGCGCGTAGTCCTGGGCCCAGCCCACCGCTTCCACGTAGTCGTCGAAGTGACGGCTGCCTTCTTCGAAATAGGCCAGCTCGCGGTGCGGCAGATTGGCGATATGCCCGCGCATGTCCGCCTGGGCCAGTTCGATGAACAGATTGCCGATGGCGTTGCCCACGCCGCGAGAACCGGAGTGCAACATGAACCAGACCCGGTCCGCCTCGTCCAGGCACACTTCGACAAAGTGATTGCCGGTACCCAGCGTGCCCAGGTGAAGGTGGTTATTGGTTTTCGCCAGCTTGGGATATTTGGCCGTGATGACGTCGAAACCCGGCAGCAGCCGCGCCCAGGCGGCGTCCACGCCGGCCGGCGGCCGCTGCCAAGCGCCTTTGTCGCGGCCGGAGCGGGAGGCGCTGCGGCCGTGCGGCACCGCGGCTTCAATGGCGCTCCGCAAGCCGCCCAGCTGGTCCGGCAGGTCCGCGGCGCTCAAGGTGGTGCGCGCCGCCATCATGCCGCAGCCGATGTCCACGCCCACCGCCGCCGGAATGACGGCGCCCACCGTGGGGATCACGCTGCCTATGGTAGAGCCCTTGCCCAGATGCACGTCCGGCATCACCGCCAGGTGCCGGAAGATGAAGGGCAGTTGCGCGGTTTGCAACAGTTGCTGACGCGCGGCGTCTTCCACAGGCACGCCTTGCGTCCACATCTTGATGGGCGCGCCGTTGGCCGCCAGCAGGGTTTGATAGGGATTCACGGTCATATTCTTGTCTTTCTTTGTGCATATCTGTTTTTAGAGCCGCTAACAAAACCGCGCAGCCGACCTGAGCCAAGGCGCGCCGACGCAGAAAACGAAGTGTCTGCGAAGCGACAGCACCAGTCGTGCGACAAGGAGGCGCAACGCAGGATCAGGGGTTCTGTTAGCGGGTCTTAGAACCTGTTCACGATCTCGCGAGCAAGAGCGAGGCAAGGCGAAAACAAGCGGAAAAGCGGAATGTACTCGTGGTACATGAGCATTTTTGAGCTTGTGCTCACCGTGCAACGCTTCACGAAGCGCAGCAGATCGTGAACAGGTTCTTAGCGCGCCGCCGGCGCGCTTCGCCCCAAGGTGCGGGCAGGCTTGCGCCGCCGCGCCCGTTCCGCGTATTGCCAGAATCGTGCCAGCTTCATGACAACTTGAAATTAAACATTCAAGCCATTGATTTAACAATAACAATCCTCCCACCCAGGTCCGCGCCGTCGGTTTCGGCAAAACCGTCATCAAGTCTTTTTTGATAAAATAGTCTATTCAATTATCCAAATAGATAATATATGCACGATAGAGTGGCGATTGGTTTCCTGGGCACGGTGCTGGACCGGCGCGGCCACGGCGCCGAGCGCTGGAAGAAATGGCGGCCCTCGGTGGGCATTTGCGCGCAGCCCGACATGCCGCTGCGGCGGCTGGAGTTGCTGCACGACAACCATCATGCGCGGCTGGCGCAACTGACGGCGCAGGATATCGCCGCGGTGTCGCCGGGCACCGAGGTGCGGCTGCATCCGGTCAATCTGCAAGACCCGTGGGATTTCGAGGAGATGTACGCGGCCTTGCACGACTTCGCCGCGCGCTACGCCTTCGACACCGAGCACGAGGATTACCTGGTTCATATCACCACCGGCACGCATGTGGCGCAGATTTGCTGGTTTCTGCTCACCGAATCCCGCCACCTGCCAGCGCGGCTGCTGCAAAGTTCGCCGGCGCGCCAGGGCCAGCGCCTGGCCGGCGAGGTCAGCCTCATCGACCTGGATCTGTCGCGCTACGACCAGATCGCGCAACGTTTCCGTCAGGAGAGCGACGACACCGTGTCCTTTCTCAAGTCCGGCATCGCCACCCGCAACACGCGCTTCAACCGCATGATCGAGCAGATCGAGCGGGTGGCGGTGCGCTCCGACGCGCCCATCCTGCTCAGCGGCCCCACCGGCGCCGGCAAGAGCCAGCTGGCGCGCCGGCTCTACCAGCTGAAAAAGACGCGTCACCGGCTGGACGGCCGCTTTGTCGAGGTCAATTGCGCCACCCTGCGCGGCGACAGCGCGATGTCCGCGCTGTTCGGCCATGTGAAGGGCGCGTTCACCGGCGCGCACGGCGAGCGCGCCGGCCTGTTGCGCAGCGCGGACGGCGGCATGTTGTTTCTGGACGAGATAGGCGAGCTGGGCCTGGACGAGCAGGCGATGCTGCTCAAGGCCATAGAGGAGAAGCGCTTCTTCCCTTTTGGCGGCGATTGCGAGGTGCACAGCAATTTCCAGCTGATCTGCGGCACGGTGCGGGACTTGCGCCAATGGGTGCGCGCCGGCCGCTTCCGCGAGGATCTGTACGCGCGCATCAATCTGTGGAGCTTCGATCTGCCCGGCCTGGCCGAGCGCCGCGAGGACATCGAACCCAATCTGGAATTCGAGCTGGCGCGCCACGCCGAGCAGCACGGCCTGCGCGCCCGCTTCAACGCCGAGGCGCGCCGCGCCTACCTCGCCTTCGCCGCCTCGCCGCAGGCGCGCTGGCAGGGCAATTTCCGCGAGCTGTCCGCCTCGGTGACGCGCATGGCCACGCTGGCCGACGCCGGCCGCATCGACGAGGACGGCGTCAGCGAGGAGATCGCGCGGCTGCGTCACGGTTGGCAAGACGAGACGCAGGACGAGGCTAGGGACGAGGCGCTGGCGGCGCTGGACCCGGAGCGGCTGGCGCAGCTGGACCTGTTCGACCGCATGCAGCTGGAAGGCGTGCTGCGCGTCTGTCGCGACGCCGCCACGCTGTCCGAAGCCGGCCGCCGGCTGTTCGCCGCCTCGCGCCAGCTCAAGGCCCAGCCCAACGACGCGGACCGGCTGCGCAAGTATCTGGCGCGCTTCGGCCTGGATTGGGAGCGAGTGCGCCGCCGCGATTTAGGCTGAACGGGCTATTGCCCGCTCCCCGCCGCCGGCGTAGCATCCATAAGGTGTAATAAACATATACCTTTAAAGGCGACCACCATGCCGGACCCGCTCTCAGCCGAACAGCAACAGGAAGTGGACTTGGCGCGCAGCTTGCTGCGCCAGGTCATAGACCCGGAAATCGGCGTCAACATCATCGACCTCGGCCTGGTCTATCGCATCGATCCGCAAGCGGAACAGCTGTTGATCGAGATGACCATGACCTCGCCCGCCTGTCCGATGGGCGAAATGATTCTGGACGAGGTGGAGTTCGCGCTCACCCACGGCCTGCCGCCGCAGCGCCGCATCCACGTCAATCTGGTGTGGGAGCCGGCCTGGTCGCCGGAAAGAATGAGCGAGGACAGCCGCCGCCATTTCGGCTGGCAGGCATGAAGGCCCGGCTGCCCTGGCTGGGCCTGGCCGCGCTGGCCCTGCTCTGCGGCGCGCTGGCCGGTCTGGCGCGCCTGGGCTGGGCCGTGCCGGCCGCCGCCGCGGCGCTGGCCGGCTGGCACGGCGCGCTGATGATAGGCGCCTTCTTCGGCGGCGTGATCAGCCTGGAGCGGGCGGTGGCCTTGAACCGCGGCTGGGCCTTGCTGGCGCCGGCGGCCGCGGGCTTGTCCGGTCTGTGCCTGATCGCCGGCCTGCCGCCGCCGGCGGCGCAGTGGCTGCAAACGCTGGCCGCCGCCGTCTTGCTGGCCGGCAGCGTCCAGGTGCTGCGGCGTCAGGCCGCCGCCTTCACCCTGACCCTAGCCGCCGCCGCGCTGTGCTGGCTGATCGGCGCGCTGGCCTGGCAGCTGGGCGGCGATCAGCAGACGGCCGTGCCCTGGTGGCTGGCCTTCCTGATCCTGACCATTGCCGGCGAACGGCTGGAACTGACCCGCTTGCTGCCGCTGTCTTCCGCGGCCCGGCGCGGCTTCGCTCTGGCGGCGCTGACGCTGGGCGGCGGCGCGGTCCTGTCCCTGTGGCGGCCGGACGCCGGTCTGCGGCTGTACGCGGCGGCCTTGCTGGCGCTGGCCGTCTGGCTGCTGCGCCACGACATCGCCCGGCGCAATGCGCGCCAGCGCGGGCTGACCCGCTATATCGCCGTCGCCCTGCTCTGCGGCTACGGCTGGCTGGCCGTCGCCGGCGCATTGGGCCTGGCCGGCGCGCTGCTGCCCGGCCATCCCTGGCGCGACGCGGCCTTGCACGCGGTGGGCCTGGGCTTTGTGTTTTCCATGGTGTTCGGCCACGCGCCCATCATCATTCCGGCGCTGACGCGGCTGAAACTGCCTTACCGCCCGCTGTTCTACGCGCCCTTGGTGGCCCTGCACCTGTCCTTGCTGCTGCGGCTGTACGGCATGCTGGACGGCGCTTTCGCCTGGCGGCGCGCGGCCGGCCTGCTCAATGCGCTGACCCTGCTGTTTTTCATCATCCTGCTGCTGAGCAGCCTGCGGCGCGGCCGCGCGCCGGCGAAGCCAGGCCAGAAAGAAGCCACCTCATGAAGCGACACCCCGCGCTGCTGGAATTGTCCCGCGAACACCACCACGCCTTGAAAATGGCGCGCCAGGCCCGGCTGGCCGTCGAATCCGGCGATCCGGAGCGGCAAACCCAGCTGGCCGCCGCGCTGCGCGCCTGGAGCGCGGAGGCGCTGGAGCCGCATTTCGCGGAAGAAGAAGCGACGCTGCTGCCGCGGCTGGCGCAGACGGAACACGCGGCGCTGGCCGCCCGGGCCTTGGACGAACACCGCCGGCTGCGCGCGCTGATCGCGGAATTGGCCGCGCCGCAAGCGACGACGCTGGCGCGCTTCGCCGAGCTGCTGCAAGACCATGTGCGCTTCGAGGAGCGCGAGCTGTTCGAACGCTTTCAGGCGGGTCTCCCGGCCGGCGATCCGCTCAGCTCTTAGAACCGGTTTACGATCTGCTGCGCGTCGTGGAGCGTGACACGGTGAGCACCCTTTCGAAATGCTCATGTGCCACGCGTACATTCCGCTTTCTCCGCCGCAACGCCTTGTCTCCCCTGAGCACACGAGATCGTAAACACGTTCTTAAGTCAGATTCCGCGCCATCTGCCGGCGCAACCAATCCAGCACCGCCCGCCGGCGCGGGTCGCCGTCGAAGGGCCGCGACGACAGCAGCACATAGTTGGAGCCGTCCTCGCGAAAACCGGCCGGCGCCGTCAATTGGCCCAACGCCAGCGCGTCCGCCGCCATATAGAGCGAGGCGATGGCCAGCCCCAAACCGGCCTCGGCCGCCTGCAGGCTGAGGTAAAAATGCTCGAAGCGTCCGGCCTCCCCCGCCGCCGCCTCTCCCTGCGCCGCCAGCCAGCGGCTCCACGCTTCTGGCCGGCTGTCCGCGTGCAGCAGGGGCAAGGCGCGCCAGTCTCCGCCCGCGGCCTGCAGCCGCGCTGGCGCGCACACCGGTCCCATCCGTTCCCGCGCCACTTCGGCCACGTGGTCGCCCAGGTTCCAGCCGCTGTCGTCGCGGCGCAGCGCCAGGTCGATTCTCTGTGAGGAAAAATCGACTTTCCCGCCGGCGGCGGACAGCAGCAGCTCGATGTCGGGATGTTCGGCCTGGAAGGCCGGCAAGCGCGGAATCAGCCAGCGCATCGCGATGGTGGGTTCGCAGGACAGCCGCAAGGGCGCGTCCGCCTGCCTTTGCGCGCGGGCCGCACCCTGCTCCAGCACGCGCAGCGCCTCGGCGCAGCTTTGGCGGAAGCTCTCGCCGGCCGCGGTCAGAAACACCGCCCGGTTGCGCCGCTCGAACAGGGCCACGCCCAGCCCTTCCTCCAATTGCTTGACTTGGCGGCTGACCGCGCCGTGGGTCACGCACAGCTCGGCGGCGGCTTTGACGAAGCTGCCGTGGCGGGCGGCGGCTTCAAAGGCGCGAACGGCGGTCAAGGCCGGAATGCGATAGCTCATCTGTGATTTTTCCTCACGCAATGCAAGGACAATAAATCGATTTTCCCCGCGCGCCAAGCCCGCGACAATCGCCGCGTCTCCCTTTGAAAGCCTTGTCGCGATGAACGAACTCCTGACCGTAGCCCTGCTGACCCTGCTCGCCGTGATCAGCCCCGGCGCCGACTTCGCCGTCATCACCCGCAACAGCCTGCAATACGGACGCGGCCACGGTCTGCTGGGCGCTTTCGGCATCGCTTTGGGCGTGCAATTCCACGTGCTGTGCGCGCTGCTGGGCGTCAGTCTGCTGCTCAGCCGCACACCCTGGCTGCTGGCCGGCTTCAAGCTGCTGGGCGCCGCCTATCTGCTCTACATCGGCTACCGCACCTTCGTCCAGCCGCCACTGAGCGCCTGCCCCGCGGATAGGGGCGGCCGGCAGAGCGCCTGGGCCGCGCTGCGCGCCGGCCTGCTGTGCAATGCGCTCAACCCCAAGACTTCGCTGTTCGTGCTCAGCCTGTTCAGCCAGGCGGTCAACGCGGACACGCCGCTGTCGTTGCGCGCGGGCTACGGCCTGTTCATCTCCGCCGCCCATCTGGCCTGGTTCGCGCTGGTGGCCTTGCTGTTCACCCAGCCGCGGCTGCACGCCGGCATGTTGCGCCGTCAGCGCGGCTTGAACCGCGTCATAGGCTGCGCCTTGATCGGCCTGGGCGCCGCGCTGGCGCTGCGCTGAAACCGCCCATTTGTCATCAAACCGGCCCTTTTGTCTGGCAAACTGCCATGCTGTGAACCATCACGCATAACGGACAAGAAATGGTCATACCGGGGACTCTCCTCCGCCCGCTGCTGGCGGCGCTCGGCGCATGCTGGGCGCTGACGGCGGCGGCGGCCGACATCAAGGCCTATACCGAGGACCTGCCGCCGCTCAGCTATGTGGAAAACGGCAAGGTCAAGGGCTATGCCGCCGAGGTTTTGCGCCTGGTCGCGGCGGAAGCCGGGCTTAGCCTGGCAATCGAGGTGCAGCCCTGGCTGCGCGCTTACGCCACGGTGCGAAAAACGCCGGACGCGCTGTTGTTCGCCATGGTGCGCACGCCGGAGCGGGAAACCCAATTCCAGTGGGTGGGGCCGATAGGCCCGCGCCGCGTCTTCCTGTACCGGCTGTCCGCCCGCCGCGACATCCGTCTGAGCGGCGCGGCGGACGCGCGGCGCTATCGCGTGGGGGCGCTGGCCGGCTCCGCCGCCTTCAACCGGCTGGCGGCGCTGGACCCACGGCGCGAAGGGCTGGACGCCGGCCAGGACGACGCGGCCAATCTGAACAAGCTGCTGCTGGATCGCGTCGATCTGGTGGCGATGCTGGACTGGGCGATGCGCTGGCATCTGGACAAGCTGAAGCTGCCGCCGCGCACGGCGGCGCCGGCCTATTTGCTGGACGGCGGCGGCCAATACTGGTTCGCTCTCAACCCGGCCGCGCCGCCCCAGCGCGCCCGGCGTTTGCAGCAGGCCTTGAACCGCCTCGCCGCCGACGGCCGGCTGCGGCTGCTGCGCCGGCGCTATCTGGGCGATTGAGAGCCGCGAACAAAACCTCGCAGAGACGCGCCGACGCAGAAAACGAAGTTTCTGCGAAGCTACAGTACCCGGACAACGCAGGATCAGGGGTTTTGTTAGCGGGTCTAAGCCGGATCTAAGTCGGGTCGAAGCCCGGCGGCGCAAGCTTGTCGCGCAGCAGACGGATTTCGTCGCGGTGCAGCGCGGCCAGCGCCTGCGCCTGATTGCGTCCGGCCTCGGTCAGGTGGATTTCCACCTGCCGCCGATCCTCGCGGCCGGGCCGGCGCTGCACCAGGCCCAGCTCCTCGCAGCGGCTGACCAGCGCCACCACGCCGTGGTGGTGGGATTGCAGCCGCTCGGCCAGTTCGCCCACGGTGGCCCAGTCGCGGCCCGGATAGCCTTGCACGTGCAAGAGCAGTTGATATTGCAGCGGCGTCAGGCCGTGGCCGCGGCAGGCGTCTTCGCTGAACCGCAGGAACACGCGCAGTTGATGGCGGAATTCGGACAGGCGTTCAAAATCCGCCTTGCTCAGGATGGGGGAGTCTGGAAAGGGATTCATGCTTGAATTTATATCACATCATGATACATATTGAGAGTATGTTCCGCCCGCCATGCCAGTCCCGTCCTCAAGGAGCTTCGCCATGAAACTGAGCCATTATCCGAAGATGCTGTTTTCCAGCCACGGCGGCTGGGACGAGTTGCGCGGGCGCGCGCCGTCGCCGCGCCGCCTGATGTGGAAGCTGGTGCTGCCGTTCTCGCTGCTGCCCGCCTTGATGATTTGCTACGCCGGCCTGGCCCACGGCAGGCTTTACGCGCCCGACGCCGGCATGGAGCGCTGGCTGGCCGCCGCCGCGCTGTTCTTCGTCGCCGAACTGGCCACCGTGCCGCTGATGGCCTGGACGCTGCAAACGCTGGCCGCCAGCCACAAGCTGGCCGCGAGCTTCAAGAATTGCTTCTTGCTGGCGGCCGGCGCGGCGGTGCCGCTGTGGCTGTCCAGCCTGGCCTTGCTGGCGCCGGATCTCGCCTTCAATCTGCTGGGCGCGCTGCTGGGCCTGGCCGCGGCCTTCGCCCTGCTCTACCACGGCGCGCCGGCCATGCTGGGGCTGGAGGAAGAGGTGGAGTCGCAGCACTTCGCGTACAGCGCGCTGTGCGCCGGCGCGGCCGCCTGGGCGCTGTTGCTGGCCTTGGTGCTGCTGCCCTTGTTCGGCGGCTGGTGACTCAGCCGGGCGGCGGCAGCCGCGTCACGGTTTCGATGCGGGCGATGCCGCCCTCGCCGCAATGATGGACCACCGCCACCTTGGCGGCCTGGCCCTCGCGCAGCTCGTCCGGAGACACGCCCAGGTCTTCCGCCAGTTTTTCCAGGGTGACGTTGGGGATCGGGCTGCGTTTCTGCTTGCCGGCGAAGCGCCAGTAGTTGATGCGCGACCACAGCAGCAGGCATAGCCCGATCAGCGCGATTTCGAAGCCGTAATCGCGCAGCCTGCCCAGGTGCTCCGGCGCGTCCTGCGCGCGCAGCGCCGCCGGCAACACGTCCCGGCCCCAGATCAGGTAGCCGACATAGGCCAGGGCCGGCAGCCACAGATAGATCCACGCCAGCCAGCACGCCAGGGTCATCAGCCAGGACAGCAGCCGCTGCAAGGCGCTCATATTGTGCGCGGCCTGGATGATCAGGCCGTCTCCCAGCCGGCTCATGCCCTCACCCCCCGGTCCGGGCTGACCCAGCGCGCGCGCTTGCCCTTTTTGCGGAACACCGCCTGCGGGAAGGCCACGATGGTGGTGCAGACGTTGAGCAGCCAGTAAACCAGCGGATACCACACCATCCAGTAGTAGTTCTTGCCCAGCTTGGCGTCGTACTGGCTGTCCATCATCTTGCTGATCATGAATTGCAGCATGCAGGTGCCGCCCAGCACCATGCCGTGCCAGCGCGGAATCAACGGCGTGCCCATCTGGGGCAGCCAGTCGCCCAACACCAGGCTCAGCAGCCAATAGACGATGATGCCGGCCATGGTGTAGGACCACACCACGCTGAGGAAGTACTCGGAATACACCGGCCACATGTGGCGGTGGCGCCAGGTGCGCAGCACCCAGGCGTTGCGCATCAGCGCCTGGGTGCCGCCCTTGGCCCAGCGCAGCCGCTGTTTCCACAGCCCGCGCAGGGTTTCCGGCATCAGAATCCACACCAGCGCGCGCGGTTCGAAGCGCACGTTCCAGTGCTTGAGCTGAAGTTTCCAGCTGATGTCGATGTCCTCGGTCAGCATGTCCTCGCTCCAGTAGCCCGCCTGGTAAACCGCGGTCTTGCGGAAGGCGGTGATCACGCCGGAGACGGTAAACAATCGGCCGTAAGTGCGCTGCGCGCGCTTGATCAGGCCGATGATGGCGGTGAATTCGCCCACCTGCAGCCGTCCCAGCAGGGTGGTGCGGTTGCGGATGCGCGGGTTGCCGGTGACCGCGCCCACGCGCGGCGAAGTCAGGAAATGGCGCATCAGCCATTTGCCCGCGTACGGGTCCAGCAGCGCGTCGCCGTCTATGCACAGCAGGTATTCGTGGCGCGCCAGCGCCAGCGCGGTGTTGAGCCCCACCGCCTTGCCCTGGTTGGTGGCCTGGTGCACCACCCGCAGCCGCGGATGGGCGGCGGCCAGTTCGTCCAGGATGGCGCCGGTGGCGTCCCGGCTGCCGTCGTTGACCGCGATCACTTCGAAGTCCGGATAGTCCAGCGCCAGCGCGTAGGCCAAAGTCTCGCGCACATTGTCTTCCTCGTTGTAGCAGGGCACCACCACGCTCAGCGGCGGATAGTCCAGCGCCGGCGGCTGATTGAGCGGCGGATCTTTTCTTTCGTAGTGGAGGTAGTAATGCACCGCCCCCACCATCCACAGATAAGCCATGAACAACGGATAAAAAAAGGCATATGCCAGCAGCAGTATCAATGCCAGGTTCACAACACTTCTCCTCGCCCCTTGATGCGACGGGTCATCAATCGTCCATGCGGTCTCCCGCCGCCGGCCTTCATTCTTCCGGCCTCGCCGTCAGCGAAAACACTCGCTTGAACGTCTTCAGCCTGGGCTGGTCCTGGAACAGGTCGTCCGGGTAGTAGGCGATGTGCCGCGCGCCCAGGGTGTTGAGTTCGCGCACCGTGGCCGCCAGCTCCGCGGTGGGAATCGGCTTGCGGCTGCGCCAATCGACGGCCTGCAGTTCGAACACGGTTTTTTCCAGCGCGCCGGGTTTGGCCGCCACCTTGTCGAACAGCCGCCGCAACCAGGCCTTGGGCTGGGCCGCGTTTTCCATATAGGGCATCGCCATCACCGCCACCCGGTCGTAGCGGCTCAGCGCGCTGTCGAAGGACTGGGCGAACCAGGTTTCCGACTCCGGATTGAGCACCACCTCGGCGTAGAGATTGCGCGCGGTGCGCAAATCCGGCTGGTATTGGCGCACCACGGCCGCCAGCTCCATGCTGAAATCGTCCAGCAAGGCGGTTTTGTCGCGCGTCCAGCGCGCCATCTGCTCCGGGTCCGCGCGCACGTCGGCCACGCTGGCGGCCAGGCCCCGCCCTTGCCGCGCCTGCCGCGCCGCCGGGCCGGCGTCTTCGAAGTCGGACAGGGTGGCGTCGTCGTGGAACAGCAGGCCGCTGAAACGCGAGCTGCGCGCCAGGTCTTCGTAAATCTCGCGGATCAGTTGGCGCACCGGCGGCGAATACGGGGTCAGCCGCGCATAGCCCTGCACCTTGGCCTGAGCGCCGCCGCCCTGCTCCGCCAGCACCCGCTCGCCGGCCAGCGGATGGCCGGCCGGCAGCGCGAAGCCCAATAAGGGCATCCAGGCGTAGACCCTGACATTGGCCCGGGTCTGCAATTGCCAGGCGGCGCGGTTGAACAGGTCCGCGCGCATCGGCAGGTGGCGGTTGGGGAAATACAGCGCCTGCGCCACGCCGTCGCCGTCGGGATCGGCGAAGGCCTGCAGGTAAACGGTGCTCGCGCCCATGGCCTTGACCCGGTCCAGCAGCCGGCCCAGGTTTTCGTCCTGGCGTTTGGGATCGGGATCGTAGATGTAGTCCAGGTCCACGTGCATGATGCGGCTGGGTTCCGGCCGGACGCCGTCCGGCCAGCCGTTGAGCTGCTTGAATTGATAAGCCAGATCGCCCAGATCCATATTGGCGTCCAGCAACACCCGGCGCAGCGAGGACAGCGGGGTGTCGCGGACGTTGATGCCCGCGCCCAGCCCCATGGTCACCGGCATGCCCTCCTGCGCCGCCACCCCCGCCGCTTGCGGCGAGTAGCTGCCGTAGGGCCATACCATCGCCCTGGGCGCCACGCCCAGCCGCGCCTTGAGCAGCGCGCTGTTGCGGCGCAAATCGTCGCGGATGCGCGCCAGATAGGCCGATTCGCTTTCATAGCCGCCGGCGCGGAAGGCGCGGGCGGTCAGCGCCGGTTCCAGATTGCCCTGGGGATTGGCCAATACGCCCAGATGCGAGGCGTAGCTGTGGCTGGCCACTTCCACCAGGCCGCTGGCCCGCATTTCGCGGATCTGCGCCCAGCTCAGGAATTTGCTCCGCCCCGCCACGCCGTCGCCG
This sequence comes from Chromobacterium sp. HL1, assembly GCF_057418835.1. Taxonomy (NCBI): domain Bacteria; kingdom Pseudomonadati; phylum Pseudomonadota; class Betaproteobacteria; order Neisseriales; family Chromobacteriaceae; genus Chromobacterium; species Chromobacterium sp. HL1. The sequence continues at coordinate 1,195,620 of NZ_CP162399.1, read as the reverse complement.
TAGCTGACCTGGCTGCCCTCGGGCGCTTCCAGCCAGCTGCCCACCAGCGCGATCACGGCCGGCGCCCGGAACAGCTTCAGCACCGGATAGACATTGGTGTACACGCTGCGGTAGCCGTCGTCGAAAGTCAGCAGCACCGCCTTGTCCGGCAAGGGCTTGCCGCCGGCACGGTCGTCCAGCACCTGTTGCAGGCTGACGAAGCTGTAGCCCTGGCCGCGCATCCACTCCATTTGCTTCACCAGCGCGCGGGCGTCCACCGCGAACGGGTCCGAGGCGCCGCTGTCGGTCTTGTCCACCTCGTGGTAGCACAGAATCACCAAGCGCCCGGCCGCCGCTTGCGCCCAGCCGGTCCACAACAGGCAGGCCGTCGTCAGGGCCGCCAGCCATTGTTTCATTTTCATCAGAAGCGCCAATCCAGATTGAGATAAACCTTGTTGCCGGTTTCCGCCTTGCCGTCATAGGGGTGGCGCACCCGGGTGAAGCCGTAACGCAGGCTGCCGCGGCTGCCCCAGCGCCACTCCTGTTCCAACAGCAGCCCCCACACGCCGCCGGCGCCGAAGTCGCGCTGGGTGTAAGTGCCCAGCGTCAGCCCCAGGCGCTGATGCCAGGTGGTTTCGTATTCGCCCCACAGCTTCCATTCCTGCATCGCCGTCACCGAGGCCTCGCCGTCGGCGCGCGGATTGAAATAGCGGGCGGACGTCACCGCGTCGTTGGCGCTGGCCGCCAGCGTCAAAATGGTGTTGAGTTTGTAGCGCGGTCCGCTGACCCAGCGCTGGTCCCAGTTGGCGGACACCGCGCGGCGCAGATTGCCGTCGGACAAGGACAGGGCCTCGGCTTGCAAGGCGTAGCTGCGGTAGTCGTCGGCGCGGTACTGCAGGCTCAGCTGGGTCCGGTTGCCGCGCACATCGTCCAGGCGGCCTTTCAACGGCGCTTCGGCGCTGTTCAATTCAAAGCGCGCGCCCAGCGTCCAATAGTCGTCCGGCGTCCAGTCGTAGCCGGCGAAAGCGCCGCCGCGCCGTCCGCCGTCGATCTGGCCGGTCAGGCCGAATTCGCCTCGCCCCTGCTCGCCCCGCCATTCCGCGCCCATGCCCAGCGCCTCGTAACGGGCCGACGCCGTCTCGTTCACATAACTGGCGCGTTGCAGCTGATGCAGGCCGAACAAGCGCCAGTGGCCGAACGGCGACGAATACAAGCGCGCCGAGCTCTCCCAGGCGTTCTGCTCGCCCGCGCCCTGGCCGCCGCTCAAATCCTTCTTCCCTTCCAGCACCAGCTCCGGCCGCCGTTCCAGCCGGGCGCGCTCCCGCAACTGGCGCACGCCGGCGTTGTCCACGTCCAGTTCGTTCAGCCTCAGCAGCTGGCGGTCCGCCTCGTCCAGCTCCTGCAAGTCCAGCGCCGCGCCGGCCAAGCCGGTCGCCGCCGCTTCCGGCTGGTCCGGTTCGTCCACGCCCAGCCGGGTGAACACGCCGCGCGCCCTCCGCGGCCAGCCGCGCATCAGGGCCAGGCTGCCCTGGTTCTGCCGCAGCTCCGGATTGAACGACGCCTCGTCCAGCAGGGCTTCCATCCGCTCCCAGCCGCCGCGGGTGTCCTCCTGATAGGCGGTGACCATCGCGTCCAGCAAGGCCACGCGCTGAAACGCCGGATTGAACACGCGTCGGCCGCTGGCGCGCTCGGTCTTCTGCCGGGGCGTGGCGGCTTGCAAGGCGGTCAGTTCCCGGCGGCAGGCTGCGTGCTGGCCGGACTCCAGCAGGGCGTAGACCAGGCCGATGCGCCAATCCAAGGCCTCGTCCGCCTGCGGCGCGTCGCGCAGCGCCGAGCGGTACAGTTCCTCGGCGCGCAGCGGCTGGCGCTGGTTGAGATAGGCGTCGGCCAAGGCCGCGCGGGCGTACGGCGACCACGCCTGGCCGGCGCTCTGCCGGTCCAGGGCGACGGCCTGCGCCGACAGGCCGCGCTGCTGCAGCATTTGCACGCGGTCGTCCGCCGCCAGCGCGGCGAACGGCGGCCGCGCGGCTTCCGGCCGCGCCGCGATGTCCTGATTGAGCTTCAGCGCCGCGTCGGTTTGCGCGTGCCGGCCCGGCCCGCTGTCCTGGCTTTCCTGAATGCGTCCCCAACGGCTCAAGGTCGCCGCGCGGTCGAAATCGATCTGCAAAGCCAGCCGGGGATCCGCAACGGACGCCTGGTCCGCCTGCCATGGCGCGCCCAGGCGCAACAGGCAGCCCAGATAGCTGCGTTCCAGTTCCGGGTCTCCGGGAAAGCGCGTCCGCGCGCGGATCAGATAATCCAGCGCCTGGGTCAGGTCCCCGCTTTGCAGCAGGACGTAAGCGCGCGCGCGGCTCAGCTCCAGTTCGTCGGCCGGCGCGCCGGGCGGCGCGGCGTCCAGCGTGGCCAGCGCGGCGGCGGCCTGTCCGGCTTCGGCCTGGGCCATGGCCAGGCCGGCGCGATAGCCGGCCGCGGGCTGACGCGCCAGCAACACGCGGTACAGCCGCGTCGCTTCCGCCGCGTCGCGCTGATCGCGCGCCGCTCGCGCCAAGCGCGCCAGGGTGTCCGCCGACATCTCGGCCTCATGTCCGGGCAGCAGCCGCAGGGCCTCCGCGCCGCGTCCGCTCCAGCACAGCAGGGTCAGATAATCGTCCAGCAAGGGCGCGGGCAGCGGTCCGCGCGCGCGCTCCCGCTCCAATAGCGCCAGCGCCGGCGCGGTCTGCCCCGCCCGGGCCTGGACGATGGCCGCCGCGTACTCCGGCTGTTTCCAGACCGGCGTTTCCGCTCCCGCCGCGCCGCCGGCCAACAACAAACCAGCCGCCAGGCTGGTGAATAGATTTCGCGTCATGCTTGGCCCGTCAAGGTCTGTCTCAACATCAAGTTACAAGTCATTAAACAGATATTAGATTCCATCCAATTAGATAGCAAATTTTTTTTCTATTTAAATTTGTTATTTAAAATAATCCGCATGAAAAACTACCCGCATTGCATGAAGGCAATATAGCCGTTGGCGCGCGGCTTGCTGGCTTGGCTGAGGTTTCCGTCTGTCCCGCTTAAAATACGCTTGACGTATAGTACGTATAACGTACTATATAGCGACAGGCGGCCGCCTCTATCGTCACCCTCCACTTAAGGAAGCACACTAATGGCTATCGAAGTATTGGAATTGCACCATCATGGCTTGCGCATGCCTCTGAGCCTGGTTGAGGCCATGGGCGCGTTTTACCGCGACGTCCTGGGCCTAGACGCCGACGCCGGCCGCTGGCACATCCCCGGGGTGCCCGGGTTTTTCCTGGACCTGGGCAACGACTGCCAGATCCATCTGCTGGGCAACGACGGCGTGTCGCCGTACGCTCAGGGCGCGGGTCAGGATCCGGTGGACAATCATGTGGCGCTGGCGGTGCGGGACATCGCCCAGGCGGAGGCGGAATTGCTGCGGCAAGGCATCGCCCACTGGCGGCAGGCCAACGTCGCCGCGCCGGAATTGACTCAGTTGTTCCTGCGCGATCCGGCCGGCCACCTGATAGAGCTGCACCAGATCGGCCATTGCCGCTGCAAGGCCAGCGACCGCGCCCGCGCGGACGCCTTGGCGGCGTCCGGCGCTCAGCCCAGCGCGCCGCGCTGAGAAAGCGGCCTCAGTCTGCTTTCAGCCGGCACCACACTTTGGCGAGCAAAGGCCAAAGCGCCGCGCATTCGCTCTCGTCCAGCGCCTCGGTCAGGCGCTGGCAGGCGCGCCAGAAGCCCGGCAGCGCCTGTCTCAGCAGTTCCCGGCCGGCCTCGGTCAGGCTCAGCCCCAGGCTGCGGCGGTCTTCGTCGCGCAGTTGCCGTTGCAGCAGGCCGCGCCGTTCCAGCCAGTCCAGCTGGCCGGTGACGGTGGAGCGGGTCACGCCCAGATAATCGGCGATCGCCGACGGGGTCAGCGGCCCGTTCCGCCACCAGCCCTGCTCTTGCAGCGAAAACAGCATCAATACGTTCAGCTTGCTCTCGGTCACGTCCAAGGCCTGCAAATCCGCGTTCACCGCGCCCAGCACGTCGTCGCTCAGCCACAGCAGCAGCAGGCCGAGCCCGGCGCGGGTCCGGCTCACCTCCTCGCCGGCGCTATGCGCCAGCAATTGCAAATGAGGGGCGATGGCCGGCTCCAGTTCGCGCGCGGCGGAAGAATCGGACGGGGAAAGAGGGGCGGTGGCGTCGGCGGACATGGCTTCAAGACATTGAGGAGGAATCAAACCCGCGGCGGGCCTTGCCGGCCGCGGAAGCGAGGGCAGCGCGCGGCGCTCCCGCGGCTATCATAGTGGCCGGCCCGGCGCGACGCAAACGCCCGCCGGGCCCGGCCGCTCAGGGCGCCGGCTTCCAGGCGGACTTGCTGGCCGCCTTCTTGAAAATCTCGCGGTTGCGGTCCGAGGCCGGCGGCTCGGAGTCGCCGAAGATCGCCCGCATCCAGTGGCCGTCGGTGGGATTGGGCATCAGGATGAATTTGCGGCCGAACAGCTCGCGGTCCTCCTCCATCAAGCGCGCGCGCTCGTCCACATCCTTCACATAGTATTTGCGCTGAAAATCATTGAGATTGTCGCCCAACATCGCCACCACATGGTATTGGGCGGCGATCTCCTTCTGCCGCGGCTCCTTGTTGGAGCTGTCGCGCAGAATGGTCACGTGCTTTTCGTCGACGAAGGGAAAACCGGCGGCCCGCAGATTGCCCAGCGCGTATTCATAGGTCTTGTCGCCCTGATCGCGGCTGCTGACGTAGAACACTTCCACGCCCTGGGATTGGGCGTAGTTGAAGAAGTCCAGCGCGCCGGGCGTGGCGGTCAGCTTGTTTTCCGGAATCCATTTGTCCCAGATCGCGTCGTCGAAGAAATCCCGGTCCTGCTGGATCAGATAGCCCCAGTAATTGACGGCGTTGAGCACGGTGTCGTCGATGTCGGTGATCACCGCCAGCGGTTTGTCGCCGGGCTTGCGCGCCGCCAGCGCCTGATCCAGCCGCATCCGCGCCAGATTGAAAGCCTGATGGTAGAGCGCGCGGTATTCCGCCGCGGTCTGCTTCCAGGCCGCGGCGGCGATCAGCAGATTATTGCCGCCGTTGCCGGACGGGCCGTTGCGATTGTCGGCCTCGGCGGCCTGCGCGCCGTGTCCTACGCTGAGCGCGCACAAGGCGGCGATGGCCGCGCGGCTGAGCTTGTTCATGGAGATCTCCTTTGTCGTTTGGTCTTGTCCAGGTTCCGGTCATGCCGGAACCTGGACAATCTACCCTGAGACGACCTGGCTTTGAACCTGTTTATGATCTCGCGAGCTCAGGCGAGACAAGGCGTTTTCAACACCGTACCGCCGACGCGCAGCAGATCGTACACAGCTTCTTAAAAGCGCAGTTCGGTGGCCAGCATATAACTGCGGCCGCGCGCCGTGCTGTTGGGCGAGATGTCGGGCGACTGCGACGGAAGCGAATTCAAGGTGTTCAGCGGCTCGGAGTAGCTGCGGTTGGCCAGGTTGCGCACGCCGGCGCGGATCAGCCATTGCTTGTTGACGCGATAGCTGGCGTAGAGGTCGATGATGACCGGATTGGCCTTCTGCTCCTCCTTGAGATAGGCGCTGGTACTGTCGTCCTGCAACTGGTCCGGCGACAGCCGGCGGTTGGCGCCGTCGCGCTTGAACAGCGCGCCCACTTCCAGCTTGCGCTCCAGCCAGCGGCTGCCCAGATCCAGCGTGTAGTACTCGTCCGGCAGCTCGCTGACATTGCCGACGGAGAACATGCCGCTGGCGAAGGAGGTCGGCTGACTGGTGTGCTCGCGGCTGTAAGACAGCCGCGCGTAGACGAAGCCGGCGTCGTAGTCCGCCTCCAGCTCGAAACCGCGGGTGCGCACCGGGGTCAGCGAATTGGTGTAGATGGTCATGCCGTCGTTGTAGTCGTCGGAGCCATTGGACCAAAACTCGTCCAGCGTGCACTTGCGTCCGCCCTTGCACACATTGAAGGCCTGGCTGGAGATGTAGTCGGCGATGCGGCTGCGGTAGAACAGCGCCTTGGTGCGCAGGGTGTCGCGCTCGCTCAGCAGGCCGTGGAACATCGACGTCACGCCCAATTGGTAGGTTTCGGCGCGTTCGCTTTTCAGGAAGGGGTTCATCGACTGGCCGCCGGAATTGGCGAAGAAGACCTCTTGCGGATTCGGCCCGCGCATGGTGCGCGCATAGCTGGCGAAGGGCTGGAACCAGGGTTTGATCTCGGCGGACAGCAAGAGCGAGGGGTTGAACGCGCTTTCTTCCAGCTTGATGTCGGCCGCGCCTTGCGGGAAGCATTCCACACGCGGATCGCAAGCCGGTTTATGGCCGCTGAGCGCGAAGCGGCTGTAGTTGAGATCAGCCTGCAGCGTGTAAATGCCGCGGCGGAACTCCAGGCCGGTGAACAGGCTGCGGATTTCCTGGCGGCCGGCCGGCGCGAATATATTGTTTTCTATCGCCTGCTGGTTGGCGTCCGGATTGTCGTCAGTGCTTTGCACCATGCTGTTCACATTGCGGGTGAAGCGGTTGCGCATCCACTTGCCGCCGACGCTCAGCGTGGCGTCGCCGCCGGCCAGGCTGAAACGGCTGCTGTTGCGCGCTTCCAGCGCGTCGCCGATGTTGTCCGTGCTGCTGTTGTAGAAGCTGAACAGGGAACCGCGCTGATAGGCCTGGCGGCCGCGGCCGTGGCTGGCCAGCACGGAAAAGTCCAGCCATTCCGAATGCGGGGTGTAGTTGTACTTCAGGTAGAAGTCGTCGCTCTGGATGTCGCGGCGCACGAAGTTGTTGCGATAGCGCCGCGCGGACAGTTCCGCCTCGTGGATATCGCCCACGCGCAGATTGGCTTTAAGCATCTGCGACTGCGGGTTCTGGGTGAAGTGCTCGTCGTAGCCGAAGCCGAAGGCCTCGCTGTCCACGCCCTGGGCGTTGCGATAATTGCCGCCTATCGAGCTGCTGCTGATCGCCCCCAGCAGGCCGAAGCGCACGCCGGGCGCCAGTTCCGTCCGCGCCGCACCGGCTGCCATGCCGCTGCGGCCCAGGCCGTTGCTGCCCACGCTGTACTTCAGGCGCGCGCCCTGCTGTTGGCCGTCGAAGATCACGTCTTCCACGCCCAGAGTGCGGAAGTTGGCGCTGCCCGCCAGCGCGTTGACGCCGCTGGCGCCGCCGCCGGTGCCGCGCGTGACGTCGACGCCGACGATGAAGTTGGGATCGATCAGCGCGCCGAAGGAACTTGACGGCGCTGCGCCGTGGCTCAAGGAGGACGGCGCCGAACCGTAATAGTTCTGGCTGACGCCGTCTATCATGGTGTTGACCCGGCCCAGGCCGCTCAGGCCGCGGATATTGACGCTGACCGCGCCCTGGCCGGGGTCGATCTGGGTATAGGTGCCGGGAATCCCGCGCAGGATGCTGTCCAGCGATTGCAGCTTGGTGTTTTCACCGCGGCTGCTGACCGCGCCGGGTTTCTCCAGCGCGCGCTGCTCGTCGCTCAGCGCGTCTCCGGACACCACCAAAGGTTTGAACTCAACATTCCCCTGCCCGGCGGCGTTCTCCGCCGCGCTGGCCGGAGCGGCTGCCACCGCCAGCGCGGCGCCGACCAGCCGGGCCATCATTTTCTTTTTCACAAGCAAACTCTCCACAGTGATCGCCGTCCGCCGCGTCAGGCGCGAAAACGGACGGCTTGGAACAGGAGAGCCGCGGGCCAGGCGGCCAGGCGGGGGACGAAATGGACATGGTGACGGGCTCCAGCCCGCCGCCGGCGCGGCCGGCGACGGGGATCAAGATTAGCTTCCGGCTTGCGCCGCGGACGGGGACGGCGGCTCGGCGTCCACCGTCAGCAGGAAGGCGTAATCGCGCGCCGCCGCCTCCAGCCGGTTCAAGCGGCCGGACTGGCCGCGATGACCGGCCGTCATGTCGGTGAACAGCAACAGGCGCTGGCCCGGCCATTGCCGCTCGCGCAGCTTGGCCACCCATTTGGCCGGCTCCCAGTACGGCACCTGGCCGTCGTGCAGGCCGGCGCTGACCAGCAGATGCGGGTAGCGTCGCGCGGCCACATTGTCATAAGGACTGTAAGCCTTGATCCAGCGGTAGGCCTCGGCCCGTTCCGGATTGCCCCACTCGCCGTACTCGCCCGTGGTCAGCGGCAGCGTCGGGTCCTGCATGGTGGAGAGCACGTCGACGAAGGGCACTTGCGCCACCACCGCGCGGAACAGCTCCGGCGCCTGGTTCATCGCCGCGGCCACCAGCAGGCCGCCGGCGCTGCCGCCCATCGCGTACAAGCGGCCGGGCGCGGCGTAGCCCTGGCGCAGCAGGCCGCGGCCGGCGTCCACGAAATCGTTGAAGCTGTTGATCTTGCGTTCCAGCCTGCCCTGGCGGTGCCAGTCCTCGCCCAGTTCCCCGCCGCCGCGCACGTGGACGATGGCGAAGACGAAGCCGCGGTCCAGCAGGCTGAGCTGCTGGCTGCCGAAGGCGGCGTCCATGCTGGTGCCGTAAGCGCCGTAGCCATAGGCCAGCAAGGGATTGCCGCCTTTGCGGAACAAGGATTTGCGGTAGACCAAGGACACCGGCGCGCGCGCGCCGTCGCGCATCGTCAGCCAGACCCGCTCGCTGCGATAGTCCCCGGCCCGATAGCCGGCGATCGCCTTGCGCTGCAACAGGCGGCTGCCGCCGCCGGCCATGTCCCACTCATAGGTGGAGGTCGGCGTGCTCATCGAGGAATAGCCGTAACGCAGGCGGCCGCTGTCCGGGTCCGGGTTGTAGGCCAGCCAGGCGCGGTAGCTCGGGTCCGGGAAAGCCAGGCTGCGCTCCTCGCCGCCCCGCCAGGCGATGCGGCGGATGCGGGTCAGCCCGTCCGCGCGCTCCTTAACCACCAGATAGCGGCGGAACAGCTGGAAGCTGTCCAGCTCGCGCTTGGGGTCGGGCGGCAGCACCGCCTCCCAATCCGCGCCCGCCGCCGCCGCGCGGTACAGGCCGAAGCGTCCGCCCTCGTGGTTGGAACGCAGGTAGAAGCGGTCGCGGTAGTGATCCAGATAGTATTCTCGGCCCGGCCGGCGCGCGGCGAAACGCCGCGGCGGCGCGTCCGGCGCATGCGCGTCCAGCAGCCAGGTTTCCGAGCTGTCGGCGCTGCTGGCGATCAATTGCAGATAGCGGCGCGAGGCGGTATTGGACAGGTTCAGCGAGAAGGCCTCGTCGTCTTCCTGGTAAACCAGCGCGTCCCGGCTCTGCGGCTGGCCGGGGCGATGGCGGTAGAGCTGGTAGGGACGCAAGGTTTGCGGGTGCAGCTTGACGTAGAACAGGCTGCCGCCGTCTGTGCTCCACTGCAGGCTGCCGGACGCCTGCTCCAGCGTTTCCGGCAGCCAGCGGCCGCTGGACAGATCGCGCAGCGACAGCCGCGAGGCGCCGCGCGCGCCCAGGTCTTCCGCCGCCGCCAGCATCGGCCGGCCGGCGGCCACGCTCCAGGCGCCCAAGCGGTAGTAACGCTGGCCGGCGGCGCGTTCGGTCCCGTCCAGCAGCAACTGCCAGCGGCCGCCGGCGGCGGGCTGACGCTCCAGCCGCGGCTGCTGGCCGCCCGGCGCATAGCTTTCGCGATAGCGCCAGCCGCCGTCGACAAAGGGCGGCGAGCTGTCGCGCTCGCCGATGCGCGCCCGCATCTCGGCCAACAGCGTGCGGCGCAACGGCTCGGCGGCCGCCAGCTGGGCTTCGGCGTAGCGGTTTTCCGCTTCCAGATGGGCCAGCACGTCCGGCCGGCTGCGGCTGTCGTCGCGCAGCCAGGCGTAGTCGTCGACGCGCACATCGCCGTGCGCTTCCAACTTTTGCGGCCGGCGTTCGGCCTGCGGCGGCGCGTCCGCGGACGCGGCCGGCGCGAACGCCAGCAAGACGCCGGCCAGCGCCGCCGCGGACAGATGGGAATTCAACTTCATGCGAACCTCGATTCAGGATGCGCGCCGCCGGCGGCGACGCGAAAAACCGGATGGATAGGCGCTACAGGACGGGAGCGGAACCGGGCTTAAGATTCGCTCAGCTCGAAGCGCATCGGCAGGCTGACGCTGACCCGGCCGCCCTTGAGCAGATCCGCCGGCGGCGCCGGCAAGGGCTGGGCGCGCTGCAGCATGGCGGCGGCCTCGCGGTCCAGCGAGGCGGTGCCGGAGCCGGCCAATTGCTGGCTGGACAAGACCCGGCCGTCGGCGTCGACGACGAAGCTCATCTTGACCACCCCGTCGCGGCGGCGGCGGCTGGCGTCTTCCGGATAGCGGCGGAAACGCGCCAGATGGCTTTGCACCCGTCCCTCCCAGCTCTGCTTCAGCGCGCGCGCCGCGCCCTCGCTATTGAACGGCGCGGCGGCGACCTCCCCGGCGTCGGCCCGCGGCGCGGCGCTGCTGGCGGCCGGCGCGGATTGCGAGGCCTGCTCGCTGTCCCGCGCCTCCGCCTTGTCCGCGGGCTGTTCCCGGCTTTGCCGCGCCGCCAACAGGCGCGGCGCTTCCGCCTCGGCCAGCTTGGGCAGCCGCTCCGGACGGCGCTCGGCCTTGGGCCGGCTGGCGGCGGCGGCCAGGCTTTGCTGCGCGCCGGTGGGCAGCGGACGGCTGGACGGCTCGGCGCTGACCTCCGCGGCCCACACCCGCATCACGGCGGCCGGCGCGGCCGGGGCCGGAACCGGCTCGGCCACGGACAGGTATAGGCGCAGCGCCAACAGCGGCGCCCCCAGCGTCAGCAGACAGGCGTTGCCCCAGCTGGCCAGCGGCAGCGGCGGACGGTCCCATGCGGCGACGGCCATCTCAGCCGCCCTCGCGGGCGACCAGGCCGACGCTCAGATAGCCGGCCTCGCGCAAAGCGTCCATCACCGCCATCACGTCTTCGTAGCGCGCCTGACGATCTGCCTGGAAAAACAGCGGGGTGTCGCGACGGCCGCCGCTGTCGCGGTCCAGTCGCGCGGCCAGCTCCGCCAGCGTCACCGGCTGCTTGCCCAGTTGCAGCGAGCGGTCCTGATTCATCGACAGGTAGAGCGGCTTGTCCGGCCGCGGCTGCTGGCGCGCGCTGGAGGCCGGCAGTTCGATCCGGGTGTCCACGGTGGACAGCGGCGCCACCACCATGAAGATGATCAGCAACACCAGCATCACGTCGATGAAGGGGGTGACGTTGATATCGGACAGCTCCGCCAGGCCCTCGTCCTGACTGCTGGGAAAACCGCCGGCCATTCAAGCGCTCTCCGCGCGGACGTCCAGCTCGCGGCTAAGCAGCAAGAGCGCCAGGCCGGCCGCCTGCTGGCTGCGGCCTTTGTGCCGGGCCAGCGCGCGGCTGAACAGATTGTAGATCACCACGGCGGGGATGGCGGCCACCAGGCCGACGGCGGTGGCGAGCAAGGCCTCGGCGATGCCCGGGGCCACGGTGGCCAAGGAGCTGCTGCCGCTGCGGGCGATGCCGACGAAGCTGTTCATGATGCCCCACACCGTGCCGAACAGGCCGACGAAGGGCGCCACCGCGCCTATGGTGGCCAGCAGGCCGATGCCGGCGGCCAAGCGCCGCCCCTGCTCCGCCTGCCATTGCTCCAGCCGGAAGCCCGCCCGCGCCTGCACGCTGTCGCGCGGCGCGCCGGGCGAGGACAAGCGCAGCTCGGCGTCGGCTTCGGCCAGCAAGCCGCGGGCCGGCTCGTGCGCCGGCAACGCGGCGCAGCCGGCGCGGGCCTCGCTCAGCGTGGCGGCCTCGCCCAGCAGGCTGAGCGCGCGGCCGGTGGCGCGGTCGGCGCGCCACAGCGCCGCGCCCTTGACCAGCAGCACCACCCAGCAGGCCAGCGCCGCCAGCAGCAGGCCCAGGATCACGGTCTTCACAACCGGGTCGGCGGCGCGGTACATGCCCAGCGCGCTCAGGTCGGCCGGCATGGCCGCGCCGGCTTCCGCCAGCGCCGTCAGCGGCCAGCACGCGCCTGCCAGCGCGCAGCCTGTCGCCGCTCGTTTCATGGTGTTCATCATCGGAAATCCAAGCGAAGTTTTATTTGTTCGAGTTGAGAATGTTATACGTAATGAGAATCATTATCAATATATAAGCGCAGCGCAACCGCGCTCAAGGCCGGGCCGGCGCCGCGAACCAGACGTAATCGCCCTGGCGCGCGTCCAGCTTCATGCCCTCTTCCGCCAGGATCAGCACCCGCAACGGCGTTTGCGGCTGCAAATCGCGCACATGCAGCGGCACGCCGATGTCGGCGGCGGCATGGTAGGCGCCGGCAATCAGCAAGGCCGGCGCCGGCGCGGCCAGCAGCCGTTCCGCCATGCGCCGGTCCCGCGCCTGCTGCACCGCCAGCATCGAAGCCAGATGTTCGGCCTTGACCTCCCCGCCGTGCTCCTCGCGGATCAGTTCGCTCAGCTTGGCGCGCACCTCAGGCCGCGTGGACGCCTGGCCCGGCAATTGCACCTGGCTGCGGTACACCGCCTGCATCTCGTTCCTGTCCAGATTGGCCGCCAGCACCGGATAAGGCGCGCGCATCACATGCTCGGCCAGTTTGCCGTACAAGGGCCACGGCCAGCCCGGCAGCCAATCCACCGCCTGGGCGAGCGCGGCGCCGGACAGCGGCTGGCCGGCGCGCAGCCGGGCCTGCGCCTGTTCCACCTTGGCCTGCTGCGACGGGGTCAGCATTTCCAGCAGCACGCTGCCCTGCGGCCGCTGCGCCGCCAGTTCCGTCGCCAGCCAGCGTTCGATGCGGTGGTGCTCGCGGTTGTCGTGCTTTTCCCCCACCAGCAGCCGCGGCGCCGGGGCCAGCCGCTGCAACAATTGTGCCGGCTGCAAAACTTCGCCGCTGCGCAGGTCCACAATGCGGCCGGGCGGGTCCCCGGCCGGTTCGGCCTCCTGAGACAGGGCCGCGCAGCCGCTCAGCAGGACGATGGCCAGCAGCTTCCAGATTGACTTCATAGGGTTTCCTCTCGCATCGTCGGCTTAGAACCTGTTCAAAAATCTGCTGCGCTTCGTGCAGCGTTGCACGGTGAGCACCCGCTCAAAATACTCATATGCCACGCGTACCTTCCGCTTTTCGCTCGTTTTCGCCTTGTCTCGCTCTTACTCGCGGGATCATGAACAGGCGCTTAGCGTAAAACCCGGCATTGTAGTTGCAATTGATTCTTATTATCAATATTTACCATGCTAAAAGCATGCCAAGCCCGCCTGATTCGCCGGCCTCGCCCTTGTCGCCAGCGCGCGCCTCTCCCAAGGATTGAAAAATTTCTTGAAACTAGACGACCGGTCTAGTAGACTTCAGCCCATGTCACGTCCCAACCAGTTTTCAGACACTCGCGAACACCTGCTGGCCACCGGCGAAGCCATCATCCTCGGCAAGAGCTTCTCCGCCGTGGGCCTGGCGGAAATCCTCGGCGCGGCCGGGGTGCCCAAGGGTTCGTTCTACCATTACTTCCGCAGCAAGGAAGGCTATGGCGTGGAACTGCTGCGTCGTTATTTTGAGAAATACGACGGCAGACTGGTGAGCTTTCTGTCCAAGGACGCCGGCAGCGCCCGCGATTGCCTGCTGCATTATTTCGACGGCTGGCTGGAAACCCACCGTTGCGATCAGCCGCAGCGCTGTTGCCTGGCGGTGAAGCTGGCCGCCGAGGTCTCCGACCTGTCCGAGCCGATGCGCGAGGCGCTGGCGGAAGGCATGGGTTTCGTGGTGCGCAATCTGGCCGCCTGCATCCGCCGCGGCCAGCAGGAAGGCTCGCTGGACGCGGACCTGCTGCCGGACGAGACCGCCAGCGCGCTGTACAGCCTGTGGGTGGGCAGCGCGCTGCTGTTCAAGACTCAACATTCGCGCGCGCCGCTGTTGGCGGCGATGGCGCACACGCAACAAATTCTGCGCGCGCCCTAACCAAGGCGAGGCCGCGCCCTCCCCCGCTCCCCGGAGCGGGTTATTTTGACATTAAAACTATACGACTGGTCTACTTGAAGGAGTCCCAAGCATGAACTCGACACTGGAACTAATGCAAGAGCACCGCAGCGTGCGCAGCTACCAGGACAAACCCATTCCCGCCGAGGTGCTGGACGCGGTGCTGGACGCCGCCTGGAAAGGCCCCACCTCCATCAACGGCCAGCAGGTGTCGCTGGTGGTGGTGCAGGACGCGGAGCGTCGCCAAAAAATCGCCGAAATCGCCGGCGGCCAACCGTGGATCGCCCAGGCGCCGGTCTTCGTCGCCATTGTTCCCGACTTCTACAAAACCCGGATCGGCGTGGAAAAAGCCGGCGCCGAGCAAGTGATCCACAACAGCGTGGAAGCCTTCGCCGTCGGCGCGGTGGACGCCGGCATCGCCCTGGGCAACCTCATGACCGCGGCCCGTTCCGCCGGCCTGAGCGTGGTGCCCATCGGCGGCATCCGCCGCGACCCGCAAGCCATGGTGGAACTGCTGGAGCTGCCGGAACTGACCTTCCCGCTGGTGGGCGTGGTGCTGGGCTACGCCGATCAGGACAGCGCGGTCAAGCCGCGGCTGCCGCGCGCCAGCTTTGTGCACCGCGAACGCTACCAGGCGGCGGAACTGCCGGCTATGATCGCGCAGTACGACGCGTCCATCATGGATTACTGGAAGAGCATTCAGCGCGCCGACGGCCAGCCCTGGTCCGCCAACACCGCGCAGTATTACCGCAACGTGTATTTCCCGCAGGTCGCGCCGGTGGCGCGCAAACAGGGTTTCGGTTTCGATCTGTGATCGCGCCCGCCCACTTTTCCCCGCTTAAATAGAGCCAAGGACATCGCAATGCAAGCCGACAAACTGTTCACCCCGCTGCGCGTAGGCGCCGTGACCCTGAAAAACCGCGTGGCGATGGCGCCGCTGACCCGGCTGCGCAACACCGAGCCGGGCGACGTGCCCACCGCGCTGGCGGAAACCTATTACGCCCAGCGCGCCGGCGCCGGCCTGATCGTGGCGGAAGGCACCCACATCTCCCCCACCGCCAAGGGCTACGCCGGCGCGCCGGGCATCTACAGCGAAGCGCAAGTGGCGGCCTGGACCAAGGTCAACGCCGCGGTGCACGCCAAGGGCGGCCTGACCGCGCTGCAACTGTGGCACACCGGCCGCATTTCCCACCGCTCCTTGCAACCGGACGGCGAAGCGCCGGTGGCGCCGTCGGCGATCCAGGCCGACAGCCGCACCAATATCCGCGCCGCGGACGGCAGCCTGGTGCGCGAGCAGTGCGACACCCCGCGCGCGCTGGAAGTGTCCGAGCTGGCCGACATCCTGGAAGACTATCGCCGCGCCACCGACAACGCGCGCCGCGCCGGCTTCGACCTGGTGGAAATCCACGGCGCCCACGGCTATCTGCTGGACCAGTTCCTGTCGCCGCAAGCCAATGTCCGCACCGACGAATACGGCGGCAGCGTGGCCAATCGCGCGCGCTTCCTGCTGGAGGTGGTGGACGCGGTGGTGTCGGAATGGGACGCCGAGCACGTGGGCATCCGCATCTCGCCGCTGGGCGTTTTCAACGGCATCAGCAATACCGATCAGCTGGAGATGGCGCTCTATCTGGCCGAGGAACTGGCCAAGCGCAAACTGGCCTTCCTGCACATCTCGGAACCGGACTGGGCCGGCGGCCCGGTGCTGGACGAGGGCTTCCGCCAGGCGCTGCGCCAGCGTTATCCGGGCGTGATCATAGGCGCCGGCGCCTACACCGCGGAAAAGGCGGAAACCCTGATCCGCCAAGGCTATATCGACGCCGCCGCCTTCGGCCGCAGCTATATCGCCAACCCGGACCTGGCCGAGCGCCTGCAAAGCGGCGCGCCGCTGAACCCGCCGGACCTGGCCACCTTCTACGGCGGCGACGCGCGCGGTTACACCGACTACCCGGCGCTGAACGGCTAAGCCTGCCGCTCACCGCCAGGCACGCGGCGCGCCTCCCCCCAAGGGAGCGCGCCGCTTTTTCATGGCCGCACCCATCCGGGCTTGCCGGCCGGCTATTTTCCGCCCGCGGCCGATACCGGCCGCGTAAGCGAGCATTGACGGGCTTTTAACGCCCGGCCTGCGCCTTGACCGGGCAGCGGGCAACTGTGCACAATCGCTGCCGTGCCGTTCCTCGCGGCACCGGACTTGGCCGTCCGGCGAACTACACTGCGAACAAGCGCTTGAGCTTTGCGTTTGGATCGCTGCACTCGTGCGCGCTCACAATGGCGGGCCGGGTGGGGACACCTTAGCGGGTGTGCCGGAGTCGTGTAGTCCGGTCGGCCAACCCTGTTCGGTCTGCCACCTCCGCTTGGCCGTGGGGGTGGCAATGAAAAACCGCTACACGGAGGTGATCATGTCGATCAAAACCCCATCCCGCCGCCATTACCGTCCAGACCCGGACCCGACGTCCCGCGCGGAATTGCCGTTTGCAGCCAACGCGTCCAACCGGCGCGGCGTTCATTGCTGGCAAGTTCCGCCCATAGACGACCAACACGCCGCGCATTTGCTGGGCCGCGAATTCGCAGGACATTTCATCAAGTATCTGCAGGACAATCCCGACGACGGGCTGCGAAACCTGCTCGCCCAAATCGCCGCGGACATAGACTTTAGCGACGACAGCGCCGCCAAAGGCTATTGGGAAGGCTTCTTCAGCCTGCTTGAGCAAGTGCTGGCGCTGACCACCTCGCTGCTGGACGTATTCGATTACATCGACCGGCTCAACGCCCGGGAGGCCGCGGAACGCGCGCTAAAGCCCGCCGCCGCGGCCGGTACTTAACAATTTCAGCAAGCGCCAAGCGCGCCGGCATGAAAAAAGGAAGCCTCCCGGCTTCCTTTTTTTAACGCCCGGCGCAACGCGCGGGACAATCAGTTGCGGCCGCAGCAGGCCTTGTACTTCTTGCCGCTGCCGCACGGGCAGACGTCGTTGCGACCCACTTTGTCGCCTTCGCGGCGCACGGTGCTGGGCGCCTGTTCCTTGGCGCGCCAGTAGGTGTGGACCGCGGCCAGCGCTTCCAGCATTTCTTCCTTGTAGCCTTCCACTTCTTCGTCGCTGAAGGTCAGCAGGTCTTCGCCGTCTTCCTGCTCGAAAGCGCCGCCCAACACCAGCATCGGCATCATCAGGCTTTCAAAGCCCTCGTCCTCGTCGGCCACTTCGAACCAATCGGTGTCCACCACGTCCAGCGCGTAGAGGAAGGCGTTGGCCCACGGCCAGTAGTCCGGCTCGTCGCTGTCGCTGTCGTCTTCCGCGTACAGGATCAGATCCAGCTCGTCGCCGGCCGCCAGCGCGGCGGCGGTGGCGTCGTACAGCTTCTGCAGCAGGGTTTTCAGTTCCGCCGCGTCGTCCGCGTTTTCAAAGGCCGGCGCGTCGCCCAGCACTTCTTCCAGCCAGAAATCGGCGTCCACCGCGTCCGGACCGCACGCCAGCGCGGCGAAAAAGCCCTGCACTTCGTCCGGGCGCATGGTGCTGCCGCTGGCGGACAAGGGGGTCAGCAGGTTTTCCAGACGCAGCAGATCGGCGTCGTTGAATACGGTAGTCATGATGGATTCCTCAGCTTAAAGATCAGTCTGGCGGCATTGTAAGCCAAAAAGCCCCGGCAAGCCGGGGCTTTTGCTCCCATTGTTTGAGACGGGTCAGGCGGTTTTGCCGTCCGCCAGACCCAACTTCTCCTTCATCTTCTCCCGCATGACGAATTTCTGAATCTTGCCGGTGATGGTCATCGGGAAACTATCGACGAATTCGATGTAACGCGGAATCTTGTAATGCGCGATCTGCCCCTGGCAAAAAGCACGGATATCGTCGGCGTCGGCGCTTTCGCCGTCGCGCAGCCGGATCCACGCGCACAACTCCTCGCCGAAGCGCTCGTCCGGCACCCCGATCACCTGCACGTCCTGAATCTTGGGATGGCGGTAGAGAAACTCCTCCACCTCGCGCGGATAGATGTTCTCGCCGCCGCGGATCACCATGTCCTTGACCCGGCCGACGATGTTGACGTAACCGTCCGCGTCCATCTCCGCCAAATCGCCGGTGCGCATCCAGCCGGCGGCGTCTATCGCCTCCGCGGTCTTGGCCGGGTCGCCCCAATAACCGGGCATCACCGAATAACCGCGCGTGCACAACTCGCCGCTCTGACCGCGCGGCGTGATGCGGCCTTCCACGTCCACGATCTTCACCTCCACGTGCGGATGGATGCGCCCCACCGTGGCCACGCGCTTGTCCAACGGCGTGTCGGTGGCGCTCTGGAAGCTCAGCGGGCTGGTCTCGGTCATGCCGTAGCCTATGGTCACCTGGCTCATATTGAGCTGGCTGGTCACCCGCTTCATCACCTCGATCGGACACGGGCTGCCGGCCATGATGCCGGTGCGCAACGTGGACACGTCGTAATCGGAGAAGTCCGGCCGATCCAGCACCGAGATGAACATCGTCGGCACCCCGTGCAGGCCGGTGCAGCCCTCCTCCTGCACCGTGCGCAACACCTCCTGCGCGTCGAAGCTCTCCGCCGGAAACACCATGGCCGCGCCGTGGCTCAGGCACAGCAAGGTGCCCAGCACCATGCCGAAGCAATGATAAAGCGGCACCGGGATGCACAGCCGGTCGTCCGGGCCGAAGGCCATCGCCGCGCCGGCGAAGTAAGCGTTGTTCAGGATATTGTGATGGGTCAGGGTGGCGCCCTTGGGGCTGCCGGTGGTGCCGGAGGTGAACTGGATATTGATCACGTCGTCAAACTGCAGCGTCTCGCCCAAGCGCTGCAACCCGGCTTTCTCCTCGGCCGACGGCGCGGCCATCAGATCGGCGAAATTAAACATGCCCGGCGTGCGCTGCCGCCCCAGACGGATGACGATTTCCAGCTGCGGCATGGCGGCGGACTTGAGCCGGCCCGGCTCGCTGGCGGCCAGCTCCGGCAGCAGATCCGCCGCCATCGCCAGGTAGTCGCTGCTCTTGAAGCTGGGCGACAGAATCAATGCGCGGCAGCCCACCTTGCTCAGCGCGTATTCCAGCTCGGAGCGGCGATAGGCCGGATTGATGTTGACCATGATCAGGCCGGCCTTGGCGGTGGCGAACTGAGTCAACACCCATTCCGCGTTGTTCTGCGACCAGATGCCGATGCGGTCGCCGGGCTTGAGTCCCAGCCGGATCAGGCCGCAGGCCAGCCGGTCCACCTGCTCGCGCAATTCCTCGTAACTCCAGCGTATCTGCTGATGGCGCACCACCAGCGCTTCGCGGCGGCCGTGCTCGCGGCAGGTCTGGTCGAACAACTGGCCTATGGTCTGGCCGATCAAGGCTTGCGGGCTGGCGCCGTGGACATAGCTGGGCAAGGTCATCGAATCTCTCTCTCCTGGTGGACGGTACGCATCGCTTTTGTTTTTTTCATTCATCCCACAAGTTGACGATTACGTAAACGTAAATCATGCTAGGGCTGAGAACGCGTTAAAAAAAAGCTACAATCGCCGCTTGCCTTGGAACACACCATGACCGAACCCGAATTCTTCAGCATCTCCGACCTGGCGCGCGACTTCGACGTCACCCTGCGCACCATCCGCTTCTACGAGGAACAGGGCCTGATAGAACCGCAGCGCGACGGCCGCCAGCGGGTGTTCAACCGCCGCGACCGCGCCCGGCTCAAGCTGATCCTGCGCGGCAAGCGCATCGGCCTGTCCTTGTCCGACATCCGCGAAATCCTGGACCTGTACGAGCAGGCCCACGACGAGGCCAGCCAGTCGCAAAAACTGCTGGACCTGGTGCTGGAACGCCGCCGCCTGCTGGAAGAACAGCGCCGAGACATCGACGCGGTGCTGGAAGAAATCACCCGCCTGGAAAGCCACTGCCGCACGGTGCTGGCGCAGCCGCCGGCCGCGCGCAGCGCCTGAGAACCTGTTTACGATCTGCTGCGCGTCGACGATACCGCGTTGGAACCGAGCTCAAAATGCTCATGCACCACGCGGACATTGAGCTGGCTCTCAAAACCAGTTCACGATCAAGCAGGCCATCAAGCCCACACCATCACCTCGGCCACCGGCCGACGCGGCTTCTGCGGCCAATTGCCGGCCGCCGCCCGCCCCACCGTCACCAGCATCACCGGCAACTCGTCCGCGCCCAGACCAAACTCCCGCGCCACCGCGGCCGCGTCGAAACCGCCCATCGCGCAACTGGCCAGGCCGCGTTCCTCCGCCGCCAGCAGCAGCACCATCGTCGCCAATGAGGCGGAACGGATCGCCTCGTCGCGCTGCGCGCGCGCGTCGTCCCGGTGGGCGTTCTCCGCCGCGCGCAGCCAGCTGTCGCCGACCTCCGGCGGCAGAATGCCCGCGTCCACCGCCGGCCGCAGCGACGCCTCCAGCCCGCGATGCGCGTTCAGCGTGCCGCAGCAGATGAAGGTCACCGCCGCGTCCGCCACTTTTTGCTGGCCGTAGCTGGCCGCCTGCAAACGGCGCTTGGCCTCGGCGCTGCGCACCGCGACGAACTTCCAGTTCTGCAAATGATAGGCCGACGGCGCGCGGGTGGCGGCGTTCAGCAACTGCTCGATCTCCGCGTCCGCCAACACATGGGAGGGATCGAAGTGATTGGCCGACACACGCTGGTCCAGCAGGGTTTGCAAAGCGCTCTTCATGAACAGACTCCTTATCTGATTGCTGCTGATTGATTCCATTACCGCTCAAGACCGCGCGCGCGCCGCGCCGGCCATGATCTGCTTGTCCGCCGGCGGCGGCGCGGCCATGCTGCGCTGCACCGCCAGCACGCTGGCCAGCACCGTGGCCAGGCCGGCCAGCTGCAGCGGCCCCAAGGCCTGCCCCAGCAACAGCCAGCCCAACAGCACCGCCGTCAGCGGGCTGAGCAGGCCCAGCGAGGACACCGCCACCGGCGACAGCCGCGCCAGCCCGCGAAACCACAATAAATAGGCCAGCAAGGCGCCGAACAGGCAGAGATAGCCGTACCCCAGCCACTGCGTCGCGCCCAGCGCCGGCAAGGCCGGGTCCAGCGCCCAGGCCAGCGGCGCCAGCATCAGCCCGCCCAGGGCCAGTTGCCAGCCGGTCAAGGCGGCGAGCGGCGCGCTCGGCCGCCAGCGCCGGGTCAGATAAGTGCCGCTGGCCATCGCCACCGCGCCGCCCAGCGCCGCCAACATGCCGACGCCGTCCCAGACCGCGCCCGGCGACAACAGCAAGGCCGCCATGCCCGCCACCCCGGCGATGCCGGCCCAGGCGGCCGTCCGCGCCGGGCTGCGGCCGTCCAGCCCCCAGGCCAGGCCCATCACCAGCAGCGGCTGGGTGGCGCCCAGCACCGCGGCCAGGCCGCCCGGCAAACGGTAGGCGGCCACGAACAGCAGCGCCTGGAACACGCAGATATTCAAGGCGGACAAGACCAGCAGCCGACCCCACTCGCCGCGCCGCGGCAGGTGGCGGCCGGCCAGGATCAACAACAAGCCGGCCGGCAACACCCGCAGCAAGGCGGCGGTGAACGGCCGGTCCGGCGGCAGCAGCTGGGTGGTGACAATATAGGTGGAGCCCCAGATCGCCGGAGCCAGCGCGGTCAACAACACATCGCTCCAACGGGAGGCCATCAGGCGCGCAGACATGGGCATTCCTTTCGCAATCGCTTATAATCGCATCGAAAACTGACTTGAATTCAAGATAACATTGCCTTGAATTCAAGACAAATAAAATCTTGAATTCAAGATAAAGGAATGCGCATGACGCAACAGAACGCCGGCGACGCCGTGGACGCCATCCTGGCGCAATGGCACCGGGAACGGCCGGACCTGGACGTGGCGCCGATGGGCCTGATCGGCCGGCTGCGCCGCTGCTCCGTGCTGCTGCAGCACAGGCTGGACGCCACTTTCGAGCAATTCTGCCTCAGCGGCTGGGAGTTCGACGTGCTGGCCACGCTCAGACGCGCCGGCGCGCCGCACAGCCTGGCGCCCACCGCGCTGTTCTCCTCGCTGATGATCAGCTCCGGCACCATGACCCACCGGCTGAAAGTGCTGGAAAGCAAGGGCTGGATCGAACGCGCCGCCTGCGCCGAGGACGCGCGCAGCACCCTGGTGCGCTTGACCGAGAGCGGGCTGGAACTGATAGACCGCGCCGTCACCGCCCACGTGGCCAACGAGCACGCCATCCTGTCCGGCCTCAACCAGCGCAGCCAGGACGCGCTGGACCGCAAGCTGGCGGAGTTGCTGGCGGCCTTGGAGCCTCCTGCGGCATGACGCCCGCCTAATCTGCGCCCGCCTGCGGCCAAAGCGCGCCGCATGGCTTAAAATCAGGGCTTGAGGCCGGCCCGAGCGGGCGCGGCCGCCCCACTCCCGACGCCATGATAGAAAACCAAGCCATGCTGCTGGCGGTGTTCGAACGGGCGGCGCTGATGTTGATGGCGCTGTTCTTCCTCACCCGCACCCGCCCGTTTCAACACCTGTTGCGCAAACAGGACCACAGCCCGGCCGAACTGGCGGCGGTATCGCTGCTGTTCTGCCTGTTCGCCGTGTTCAGCACCTATACCGGCATTCCGGTGGACGGCTCTCTGGTCAATGTGCGCATCATCGCCATCCTGTCCGGCGGCATCCTGTTCGGCCCCTGGGTGGGGATACCGGCCGGCATCGTCTCCGGCCTGCACCGCTACCTGATCGACATCAACGGCTACACCTCGCTGCCCTGCCTGATCTCCAGCGTCTGCGCCGGCCTGCTGGCCACCTGGATACACTGCCGCGCCGACCGGGGGCGGCTGTGGCTGTACGGCATCCTGGCCGGCATGCTGTGCGAAGGGCTGACCATGGGCCTGATCCTGCTCTTGACCGAGCCGGCGGTGGGCATGCCCATCGTCAGCCACATCGCCTTCCCGATGATTGTCGGCACCGTCTGCGTCGGCCTGATCATCAAGCTGGTGCAAGACCTGAACGACGAAAAAGAACTGCTGGCCGCGCGCCAGGCCAAGCTGGCGCTGACCATCGCCAACCGCACCCTGCCCTATTTCCAGAACCTGGACCGCGACGCCATGGTCCAGGTCTGCACCGTGATCCGCGACCAGCTGGACGCCGACGCGGTGGCCATCACCAATACCTCGGACGTGCTGGCCTATGTCGGCCTGGGCAAGGACTACTACGAGATGGACGAGCACTCCGCCATCGGCGCCATCACCCGCCAGGCCATCGCCGGCGACCAGATCATCATCGAGAACAACCTGCAGCAATACCACCTGGCGGACTTCCACTCCGTCATCATCATCCCGCTGCGCGAAAAGGCCGGCGTCAGCGGCACCCTGAAAATCTTCTACCGCAAGAGCCACGGCATCAGCACGCCGCTGCGCGAAGTGGCGGTGGGCCTGTCCCAACTGATCTCCACCCAGATGGAAGTGTCGCGGGTCAAGCAGCTGGAAGAAATGGCGCGCAAGGCGGAATTCAGCGCGCTGCAAAGCAAGATCAACCCGCATTTCCTGTTCAACGCCCTGAACGCCATCTCCTCGCTGATCCGCATCCAGCCACAGCAGGCGCGCCAACTGATCGCCAACCTGGCGGACTACCTGCGCTACAACCTGTCGCTGGGCGACCGGCTGATCGACATCCAGGAAGAACTGCAGCAAGTGCGCGACTACGTGGCGATAGAACAGGCGCGCTTCGGCGCCAAGCTGACGGTGGACTTCGACATCGACGACGTGCACGTGCGCATCCCCAGCCTGCTGTTGCAGCCGCTGGTGGAAAACGCCATCCTGCACGGCATCCAGCCGCGCAAGGAGCCGGGACGGGTCAGCATCGCGGTCAAGCGCGACGGCGGCAAGGTCCATGTCTGCGTGCGCGACACCGGCTACGGCGTCAGCCAGGAAGTGCTGGACGGCGTGGCCGCCGGCACGCTGTCCAGCCGCAGCATCGGCCTGAGCAACGTCAACCAGCGGCTCAAGCTGCTATACGGCGAGGGCTTGCGGCTGACCCGGCTGGAGCCCGGCACCGCCGTTTGTTTCGACCTGCCCGCCGCCGAGGAGCCGACATGCTGAAAGCCCTGATCGTGGAAGACGAATACCTGGCGCGCGAAGAGCTGGCCTATTTGATCCGCGAGCACAGCCGCATCGACATCGTCGCCAGCGTGGAGGACGGGCTGGAAGCGTTCAAATTCCTACAGGAACACGAAGTGGACGTGGTGTTCCTGGACATCAACATCCCGTCGATTGACGGCCTGCTGCTGGCCAAGAACCTGCACAAATCGTCGCGGCCGCCGCGCATCGTCTTCGTCACCGCTTACAAGGAGTTCGCGGTGGAAGCGTTTGAAGTGGAGGCTTTCGACTACATCCTGAAGCCCTACAACGAGGCCCGCATCATCAATCTGCTGGCCAAGCTGGAAGCGCAAACGCCGCCAGCCGCCGCCGCGCCTGCCGAAGCCCCGGCCGCCAGCCGCACCGTCAACCTGGTCAAGGGCGACAGCATCATCGTCACCCCCTGCGAGCAGATCTACTACGCCGAGGCCGACGAGAAAGTCACCCTGGTCTACACCGCGCACGACCGCTACGTGATGTCGATGAGCATCAGCGAATTCGTCGCCCGCCTGCCGGCCGACAGCTTCTTCCGCTGCCACCGCTCCTACTGCGTCAACATCCACAAAATCCGCGAAATCGCGCCCTGGCTCAACAGCACCTACATCATCAAGCTGTACGACCTGAAAGCCGAGATTCCGGTCAGCCGCAGCAATATCAAGGCTTTCCGGCAGTTGATGCATCTTTGAAAAACAAGACAGCCAAAGCAGCCCAATAGGGCTGCCGGCGGCGACTACTGATTCAATTCACAGCCGTACTGTCGAATTGCCACCTGCTCTTCTTCATTGATCCGCGCCAATTCAACATTCTTCAACAACACCAGCTTGATCGGCAGCGACTGCAATACTGCGGCATGCAATGCTCGATGCACGTTTCTAAAGCCCTCCGGCTTACTTCGCCGGTATGGCAGGCCGGCCAATAAGCGACGTACATTTCTCGAGTAATGCTTCAATGGTCGTCGGCTTCCCCTACTCGCTTTCCCGATATAACGCAGACCGCCGATTTCCCACAAATAGAGCAAAGGCAGCCCCTCGTCTACGCCATTGCCATCAAACTCAAACTGAAAGTCCACCCAACCACTCTCCCCGCCAATTCCATTGGCAAGCCAGCATCGTAGCGTAAATGCCAAGCGCCCACGCGCGCCATTTTCAGGGCCTGCAACTGGTTCGCCGCCGTCTGCACTTCATTCCGCGCCGCCTGCATCTCATGCCGCCGCCGCGCCCCCTACATAAGCACAGGCTTATAGTCACACCAACAGTAATGACTTTAAGCGAGCAGCGCCATGAACGCCTCAAACTCCATCCGCTACCGTACCCTGGCCGGCACCGTCCTCACCCAATTCGCTTTGGGCTCCGTCTACACCTGGAGCCTGTTCAACGCCCAACTCTCCGCCAAGCTGTCCGAGCCGGTCAGCCAGGTGGCTTTCGCCTTCGGCCTGCTCAGCCTGGCGCTGGCGGTGGCCTCCTCGCTGGCCGGCAAACTGCAAGAACGCTTCGGCGTGCAGCGCGTCACCCTGGGCGCCGGCCTGATGCTGGGCCTGGGCTTCTTCCTCACCGCCCAAGCCAATAATCTGGTCATGCTCTATCTGTGCGCCGGCGTGCTGGTGGGCCTGGCCGACGGCGCCGGCTACCTGCTGACGCTGTCCAACTGCGTCAAATGGTTTCCGGAGCGTAAGGGCCTGGTATCCGCCTGCGCCATCGGCGCTTACGGCCTGGGCAGCCTGGGCTTCAAATACATCAATCTGGCGCTGCTAGCCCGCTTCAGCCTGGAAACCACCTTTGAGCTGTGGGGCCTGATCGCCATGGCCATGGTGGTGGCCGGCAGCCTGCTGATGCGCGACGCGCCGCAGCAGCAAGCCGCCGCGCAGCAGAACGCCAGCCATGACTACACCCTGGCCGAGGCGATGCGCCAACCGCAGTACTGGATGCTGGCGCTGATGTTCCTGACCGTGTGCATGAGCGGCCTGTACGTGATCGGCGTGGCCAAGGACATCGGCGAAAGCTATGTGCACCTGCCGGCGCTGACCGCCGCCAACGCCGTCGCGGTGATCGCGGTGGCCAATCTGTCCGGCCGCCTGGTGCTGGGCATTCTCTCCGACAAGATGCCGCGCATCCGGGTGATCACCATCGCCCAGATTGCCGCGCTGGCCGGCATGCTGACCCTGCTGTTCGTGCCCCTGAACGCCACCCTGTTCTTCCTGGCCATCGCCTGCGTCGCCTTCAGCTTCGGCGGCACCATCACCGTCTACCCCTCGCTGGTCAGCGATTTCTTCGGCCTCAACAACCTGACCAAGAACTACGGCGTGATCTATCTGGGCTTCGGCATCGGCAGCATCGTCGGCTCCATCGTCGCTTCGCTGTTCGGCGGCTTCCTGGCCACCTTCCATCTGATCCTGGCGCTGTTGATCGTCGCGCTGCTGTTCTCGCTGACCATACGTCAGCCGGGCAGCAGCAAAGAAGCGGAGTTCGAAGCCGAGCCGCACCTGGGCAAGGCCTGATTCCCGCGCCACTCGCCGCAACGCCCCCGTTTTGGGGGCGTTGTTGTTTGGGGAGCTTGGTGGCTGTCGCTGGTGGGTATCGCCTGCGGCTCCACCCACCCTACCCATGACGAGCGGCCGCGCGTAGGGTGGGAGGAGCGTAGCGATACCCACGCGGAACCCCACTGCGCCACGCAAGATGATGGTGGCGATCCACCTTACCGGACCCTGCCGGCTTGACGCCCTCCCGCGCCTCCCCAAACAATAGCCCCCGCGCCGCAGTAATCGCGGCGCTCGGGTTTAGTCTCCCCAATACGAATCACTGCAACAGATGCGCTGTTTCCACAGCGCATCTGTTGCCATTGCTTTGCCTATGCGGACGGGCCGTGGCAAGTGGCGCCCTCACGGGCGCGCCGGCTTTTGCAGTGACTCACCGGTAGACTAACTCTTGTCATGTGCCCGCCCTACCTCTTTGCTGCATGGCCCTTCTGCTCAAGAGCTTACAAAGGGTAGAGCTTGTCCATTCGGCATTAGGCTGCGCAGAGTTTGATTTCGGCGGTCCTTTTCTTTGCTAGACTTCGTCGGCTTGACGCCCTCCCGCTCCTCCCCAACAATAGCCCCCGCGCCGCAACAATCGCGGCGCTCGGGATTGGCCTCCTGAATTGAAATGTCGTCGCGGATGCGCTGTTTCCACAGCGTATCCGCTGCCATTGCTTTGCCTATTCGGGCGGGCCATGGCAAGTGGCGCCCCTCGAGGGCGCGCCGGCTTTGTACGACATATCACCGGTAGGCCAACTCTTGTCATGTGCCCGCCCTGCCGCCTTGCGGCATGGCCCTTCTGCTCAGGAGGTTGCAAATGGTAAAGCCTGTCCGTCCGGTGCTAGGCATCGAACTCTCTCCGTCCTCTGCTGAAACCCAAGACATCCATCAGGACGCCTCTCCACTCCCGCCGCTAGGGCCGCGTTCCCGCTACCGGTTTGCCGGCCCCCACGCCAAAGACCTCAGCCTGCCCTTCATCCGCCGCATCAAAGGCCGTACCTATCCGCATTACTGGCAGCCGGCCGAGGCCAAGAATGAGTTCGAAGCCTGCGCCTTGGGTCGCCAGTACGCCGCCCATCTGGCGCAGTTGCTGAAGCTCAACCGCCAGCATTCCGGGCGCGGACTGCTGTTCCGCATCACTAACGACATGGATTTCAGCGAGCGCGGCCACCGCCGCAGCATGTGCAAAAGCTTCTTCAACTATCTGGAGATACTGCTGAACTTGGGAGTGCAACAGGTCGACCTGCCGAAGCATGTGGAGGCGATGCAACGCTTCCATCTCAGCCTGGACGAATTGAACACCTTGCAGAGGAAGCCACGGCGCAAGAAGAAGGGCTAAGGCCGTGTTCACGATTTTTTAACCACGGGTTCGGCAGTGTTAGATACGGAGGAGACCGCGTATTCGATGCGCCCCAACTCCCTTCAAGCCTGCCGACGGGTGGCAGGCCCGAGGTCTTAAGCGGCTGCCCTGTTTGAGCGATTTGACGTTAGCAAATCGCGAGTTCAGCCGCGCCTCGGGCCTGACGGGAACCGGCGGGAAGCCGCAGGCCAGGCTTGCAGGGCGGCCTTTGGGGTGAAGGGGAATTTGGCCGAGCAAATTCCCCTTCCTGCCCGCCGGGCAGCCCCGGCAATCAAAATCATCATCCGCGCAGCGGATTCAATATCGCAAATACGTTTGTAAAGCTGCCCAAAAAACGGAGCGCCAAGCTCGCCTCAGCCCCGCCGCTTCGCCAGCCAGATATCCAACTGCCGGGCGAAAGCCTGGCGGTCCGCCTGGCTCAAGGGCGGCGGGCCTTCGGTCTGCACGCCGCTGGCGCGCAGCGTGTCCATGAAATCCCGCATCGTCAGCTGCGCGGCGATGGTGTCCGGCGAATACACATCGCCGCGCCAGTTCAGCGCCTGCGCACCCTTGCCCAAGGCCTCGGACGCCAAGGGAATGTCGCCGGTGATCAAGAGATCGTTCGCCGCGATGCGGCGGACAATCTCGTTGTCGGCCACGTCAAAACCCTTGGGCACTTGCAAGGCGCGGATGTTGGGCGCTTTCGGCACCGTCAATAGCTGATTGGCGACGAACACCAGCTCCACGCCGGTGCGCTGCGCCGCCCGGCACAATGTTTCGCGGATCACCTTGGGACAGGCGTCCGCGTCCACCCATATCGTCATGTCTGTTCTCTGCATGCAAACCCGGCCATGATAACGGTTTCGCGCTGGTTTCCGTCGTTGCCATGTTGACGCTTACGTAAACGTAAGTAATGATAGAGCATATCACGCGAATCACGCGCGCCCATCAGAGGAGAGAAACCATGTACAGCAGCCTGCGCTTCGCCTTTGGCGACACCTACGATATGTTGCGCGAAACCGCGCGCGACTTCGCCCAAAGCGAAATCGCCCCGCGCGCCGCCGACATCGACCGCGACAACCTGTTCCCGGCCGATCTGTGGCGCAAGTTCGGCGATCTGGGCCTGCTGGGCATGACGGTGGACGAGCAGTACGGCGGCACCCAGATGGGCTATCTGGCTCATATGATCGCCATGGAGGAAATCAGCCGCGCCTCCGCCTCGGTGGGCCTGTCCTACGGCGCGCACTCCAATCTCTGCGTCAACCAGATCCACAAGAACGGCAATGACGAACAAAAACGCCGGCTGCTGCCCAAGCTGGTGTCCGGCGAGCATGTCGGCGCGCTGGCGATGTCCGAGCCCAACGCCGGCTCCGACGTGGTCAGCATGAAGCTGAAGGCCGACAAGGCCGACGGCGGCTACCTGCTCAACGGCAGCAAGATGTGGATCACCAACGGCGGCGACGCGGACGTGATGGTGGTGTACGCCAAGACCGACGTCAGCGCCGGCGCCAAGGGCATCACCGCCTTCATCGTGGAGCGCGGCTTCGCCGGCTTCAGCCACGGCAGCAAGCTGGACAAGCTGGGCATGCGCGGCTCCAACACCTACCCCATGTTCTTCGACAACTGTTTCGTGCCGGACGCCAATGTGCTGGGCGGCGAAGGCAACGGCGTCAAGGTGCTGATGAGCGGCCTGGACTATGAGCGCGCGGTGCTGGCCGCCGGCCCGCTGGGCATCATGCAGGCCTGCATGGACATCACCGTGCCTTACCTGAACGACCGCAAGCAGTTTGGTCAGGCCATCGGCGATTTCCAGCTGATGCAGGGCAAGCTGGCGGACATGTACGTCAAGCTGTCCGCCAGCCGCGCCTATGTCTACGCGGTGGGCCAGGCGCTGGACCGCGGCGAAACCGGCCGCCAGACCCGCAAGGACGCCGCCGGCGCCATCCTGTACGCGGCGGAGGGCGCCACTCAGATGGCGCTGGACGCCATCCAGTGCCTGGGCGGCAACGGCTATATCAATGAATACGCCACCGGCCGCCTGCTGCGCGACGCCAAGCTGTACGAGATCGGCGCCGGCACCAGCGAAATCCGCCGCTGGCTGATAGGCCGCGAACTGATGGCGGAAACCCGGTAATCGCGGCGGATACAGTGCCTGATGCCGCGTTGCGCCGCCTGGCCGGACCGTATGTGCTATCTGCGGCGGCGCGCCTGGTCTCGGGCGATGTATCCAGCCATGCCGCCATACGCTTCCGCTTGGCCAGGACTGACCTCATCTGCGGCCGAGCTCAGTTGCCTGTAGAAACATGGAATTGACCAAATGAAGCAAGTACATACAGCGCCTTTTGATATTCAAGCACTGGCCGATGAGGTTGAGCGCGACGGCTTGGCCATCCTGTCTTCAGGCACCAGCTTTCAACGGCAAACCGGCAAGCAAGTCATTGCGGCATTGGAAGATCGTTCCATCCAAGCCCTGTCCACCGAATCAGGCGCCCCAAACTTTCTTCACTGCATTTTTGACATTGAAGAATTCACATCGCTAGAAGCTGCTGCTATTGGTCAATCCTTGGATAAAGAAGAATAGAGATAGCCATGCCCATCCTCGAATCCAAACTCTCGCCGCGCGCGGCGGATTTCCAGGCCAACGCCGACAAGATGCGCGCGCTGGTGACCGATCTGCGCGACAAGGTGGCCAAGGCCGCGCTGGGCGGCGGCGACAAGGCGCGCGCCAAGCACGCCGCCCGCGGCAAGCTGCTGCCGCGCGAGCGCATTGATCTGCTGCTGGACCCCGGCGCGCCCTTTCTGGAGCTGTCCCAGCTGGCCGCCTTCGGCATGTACGACGACGACGCGCCCGGCGCCGGCCTGATCAGCGGCATCGGCCGCGTCGCCGGCGTGGATTGCCTGATCATCGCCAACGACGCCACGGTCAAGGGCGGCACTTATTACCCGATGACGGTGAAGAAGCATCTGCGCGCCCAGGAGATTGCGCGCGACAACCGCCTGCCCTGCGTCTATCTGGTGGATTCCGGCGGCGCCTTCCTGCCCTTGCAGGACGAGGTGTTCCCGGACCGCGAGCACTTCGGCCGCATCTTCTACAACCAGGCCAATCTGTCCGCCGCCGGCATTCCGCAGATCGCGGTGGTGATGGGCAGTTGCACCGCCGGCGGCGCGTATGTGCCGGCGATGTCGGACGAAACCGTCATCGTCAAGGAACAAGGCACCATCTTCCTGGGCGGCCCGCCGCTGGTGAAGGCGGCCACCGGCGAGGTGGTGACGGCGGAGGAACTGGGCGGCGGCGATGTGCACGCCCGCGTGTCCGGCGTGGCCGACCACCTGGCGCAGAACGACGCCCACGCGCTGTCCATCGCCCGCCGCATCGTGTCCGGCCTCAACTGGCGCAAGCAGGGCGAGCTGGACCGCGCCGAGCCGCGCCCGCCGCGCTACGCGGCCGAGGAAATCTACGGCGTGATCCCGGCGGACCCGAAAAAACCCTTCGACGTGCGCGAGATCATCGCCCGGCTGGTGGATGATTCCGAGTTCGACGAGTTCAAGCAGAACTACGGCGCCACCCTGATCACCGGCTTCGCCCGGCTGAACGGCTACCGCGTCGGCATCATCGCCAACAACGGCATCCTGTTCTCCGAGTCCGCGCTCAAGGGCGCGCACTTCGTCGAGCTGTGCTGCCAGCGCGGCATTCCGCTGCTGTTCCTGCAAAACATCACCGGCTTCATGGTGGGCAAGAAGTACGAGAACGGCGGCATCGCCAAGGACGGCGCCAAACTGGTCACCGCCGTGGCCTGCGCCCGCGTGCCCAAGTTCACCGTGCTGATAGGCGGCAGCTTCGGCGCCGGCAATTACGGCATGTGCGGCCGCGCTTATTCTCCGCGCTTCCTGT
Source organism: Chromobacterium sp. HL1 (assembly GCF_057418835.1). Classification (NCBI taxonomy): domain Bacteria; kingdom Pseudomonadati; phylum Pseudomonadota; class Betaproteobacteria; order Neisseriales; family Chromobacteriaceae; genus Chromobacterium; species Chromobacterium sp. HL1. The sequence continues at coordinate 1,164,012 of NZ_CP162399.1, read as the reverse complement.
GGATGTGGCCGAATAGCCGCATCTCGGTGATGGGCGGCGAGCAGGCGGCCGGCGTGCTGGCCCAGGTGAAGAAGGAACAACTGGGCGACGCCTTCGGCGCCGAGCAGGAAGAAGCGCTGAAAGCGCCGGTGCGCGAGCAGTACGAACGCCAGGGCCACCCCTATTACGCCAGCGCGCGCTTGTGGGACGATGGGGTGATAGACCCGGCGCAAACCCGCGAGGTGCTGAGCCTGGCGCTGGAAGCGGCGCTGTCCGCGCCAGTGGAAAGCACCCGCTTCGGCGTGTTCCGGATGTGACGGCCAAAGGTGACGCAGATGAGTTACTCCACGCTTGAAATCGAACACAGCGGCAAGACCGCGACGATCTGGATGAACCGGCCGGACGTTCACAATGCGATGAACGAAACCCTGATCGCCGAGCTGACCGCCGCCTTCACCCATTTGCAGTTGCAGGCGGACTGCCGCGCCATCGTGCTGGCCGGCCGCGGCAAGAGCTTTTCCGCCGGCGCGGACCTGGACTGGATGCGCCGCGCCGCCGGCTACGGCGAGGAGCAGAACCTGGCCGACGCGCAGCGGCTGGCGGCCATGCTCAAGAGCATCTACCGCAGCAAGAAGCCGGTGATCGCCCGCATCCACGGCGCGGCGCTGGCCGGCGGCACCGGCCTGGCGGCGGTCTGCGATGTGGCCATCGCCACCGAGGCCGCCAAGTTCGGCCTGACCGAGGTGAGGCTGGGCCTGGTGCCGGCCACCATCGGTCCCTATGTGGCCGACGCGATAGGCTGGCGTCAGGCGCGGCGTTATTTCCTGTCCGCCGAGCGCATCGACGCCGCCACCGCGCTGCGCATCGGCCTGGTGCACGAGCTGGTGCCGGCGGAGGCGCTGGACGCGCGCGTGGCCGACATCGCCGAGGCGATGGCCCAGGGCGCGCCGCAGGCGCTGTCCTCGGCCAAGGACTTGCTGGCCATGCTGCGCGAGGGCTCGCCCTGGGACGATCAATTGCTGGAGGACACCGCCGGCCAGATCGCCAGCGTGCGCGCCGGCGCCGAGGCGCGCGAGGGCCTGGCTGCCTTCTTCGAAAAACGCGCGCCGAACTGGCTGGAAGCAGGCCTGGACGCCCCCTCTCCCCAACCCCTCTCCCACAAGGGGAGAGGGGCTTTGGGTGGCGACGTCGACAAGTGACTTTGACCAAACGAGATTCGGCGGTTGAAACGGCAACAACGCTTGATCTCTCCCCCTCACGGGAGAGAGGCTTTGGGTGGCGACGTCGACAAGTGACTTTGACCGAACGAGATTCGGCGGTTGAAACGGCAACAACGCTTGATCTCTCCCCCTCACGGGAGAGAGGCTTTGGGTGGCGACGTCGACAAGTGACTTTGACCGAACGAGATTCGGCGGTTGAAACGGCAACAACGCTTGATCACTCCCCTCTCCCCCTCGCGAGAGAGGGGCTTTGGGTGGCGACGTTGACAAGTGACTTTGACCGAACGAGATTCGGCTATTGAAACGGCAACAACGCTTGATCACTCCCCTCTCCCCTCGCGGGAGAGGGGCTGGGGGAGAGGGCCGACCATGAAAGAGCACCATGTTCAATAAAATACTCATCGCCAACCGCGGTGAAATCGCCTGCCGCGTGATCAAGACCGCGCGCGCGCTCGGCGTCGCCACCGTCGCCGTCCATTCCGACGCCGACGCCGACGCCCGCTTCGTCAAGCTGGCCGACGAGGCCTACCGGCTGGGCCCGGCCCCGGCGGCGGACTCCTATCTGCGCGGGGACTTGATCCTGGACATCGCCCGCCGCAGCGGCGCGCAAGCCATCCACCCCGGCTACGGCTTTCTGTCCGAGAACGAGGACTTCGCCGCCGCCTGCGAGGCCGCCGGCATCGCCTTCATCGGCCCGCCCGCCTCCGCCATCGCCGCGATGGGCAGCAAATCCGCGGCCAAGGCGCTGATGGAGCAAGCCCGGGTGCCGCTGGTGCCCGGCTATCACGGCGAGCGCCAGGAGCCGGACTTCCTGCGCGGCCAGGCGGACGCCATCGGCTACCCGGTGCTGATCAAGGCCAGCGCCGGCGGCGGCGGCAAGGGCATGCGCATCGTGGAAGCCTCCGCCGACTTCGAAGCGGCGCTGGCCTCCTGCCAGCGCGAGGCGCGCGCCAGCTTCGGCGACGACAAGGTGCTGGTGGAGAAATACCTGCCGCGCTCGCGCCATGTGGAAATCCAGGTATTCGCCGACAGTCACGGCCAATGCGTGTATCTGTTCGAGCGCGATTGCTCGGTGCAGCGCCGCCACCAGAAAGTGCTGGAGGAAGCGCCGGCGCCGGACTTGCCGCCGGCCACCCGCGAAGCGATGGGCGAAGCCGCCTGCGCCGCCGCCCGCGCGGTGGGCTATGTCGGCGCCGGCACCGTGGAATTCATCATGGAAGTGCAGGCCGACGGCCGCCCCGGCCGCTTCTTCTTCATGGAAATGAACACCCGGCTGCAAGTGGAGCACCCGGTCACCGAGATGATCACCGGCCAGGATCTGGTGGCCTGGCAACTGGCCGTCGCCAGCGGCCAGCCGCTGCCGCTGGCCCAGGAACAGCTCAGCATCAGCGGCCACGCCATCGAGGCGCGCATCTACGCCGAAGACCCGGACAAGGGCTTCCTGCCCGCCACCGGCACCCTCTACCACCTGCGCGCGCCGGCGGAATCCGCCGTCGTGCGCATCGACACCGGCGTCGTCGCCGGCGACAGCATCTCGCCCTTCTACGACCCGATGATCGCCAAGCTGATTGTCTGGGGCGAGGACCGCCGCCAGGCGCTGCAACGGCTGGACGCGGCGCTGGCCGATTACCAGGTGGCCGGCGTCACCACCAACATCCCCTTCCTGCGCCGCATCGTCCAGCATGCCAGCTTCGCCGGCGGCCAGGTGGACACCGGCCTGATCGCCCGTCACCACGACGCGCTGCTGCCGCCGCCCGCCGCGCCGGACGCGGAGCAATTGGCGCTGCTGGCGCTGGCCGAGGCGCTGGCCGCGCCCGGCGGCTTCCCGGTGGCCGCCGGCTGGCGGCTCAACGGCGCGCTCAGCCGCAAGCTCGTGTTCCACATCGCCGGCCAGGACTATCCGGTAACGCTGCGCCATCTGGGCGACGGCTGCGAGATCGCCGCCGGCAGGCTGTTCTCCGCCAGCGGCCGCCTGGACGGCGGAACGCTGCGCGCGCGGCTGGGCGATCAACAACTCGAAGCCGTCGTCGCCCGCAGCGGCCCGCAACGGGTGTTGTTCGCCGCCGGCAGCCGGCTGGAAGCGCAGTGGCTGGACCCGCTGGCGGTGGCCGCCGAGGAGGTTCACGGCGAAACCCATTTGAAAGCGCCGATGCCGGGCCGCATCGTCGCCCTGCTGGCCGCCACCGGCGTCAAACTCAACAAGGGCGACCCGCTGCTGATCCTGGAGGCGATGAAGATGGAGCACACCATCCCCGCGCCGGCGGACGGCGTGGTCAAGGCTTTCTATTTCGGCACCGGCGAGCAGGTCAACGACGGCGACGAGTTGGTCGACTTCGAAGCGGAGTGACACCTATGGACCCCATCATCATCAATCATCCCGGCCTGAATCTGGCCGGCTACAGCATCGCCACCCGGATGGAGAACGGCGACAATCTGCGCCAGATTCCCGAATTCTGGGGCGAATACGCGGCCACGCTGCGCCAGCCGCTGCTGGCGGCGCTGGGCCGCGCCGACGCCGCGGAATACGGGCTGATCCACGACTTCGACCCGGACAGCGGTCGCTTCGGCTATATGATAGGGATGGAGTGCGCGCAGCCCTTGCCGCTGCCGCCCGGCTGCGCGCGGCTCAGCACGCCGCCGACCAAGTGCGCGGTGTTCACCACCCAGCCGGCCGGCAGCGACGCCGAGTTCGGCCAGGCGATCCAGGCGGCCTGGCGCTACATCATGCAAGACTGGCTGCCGGCCTCCAAGCAATGGGAGCAAGCGCCGCTGGGCTCCTTCGAGCGTTACGACGGCCGCTGCGCGCCGGGGCTGCCGCAACGCCAGATGGACATTTACATCCCGGTGCAGCCGCGCCGCCGCTAACGGAGAGCCGAAGTGCCGCAAGTGAAGATAGTGGAAGTGGGTCCGCGCGACGGGCTGCAAAACGAAAAACAGCCGGTGAGCACCGCCGTCAAGCTGGAGCTGATCCGCCGCCTGGCCGCCAGCGGCCTGCGCACCATAGAAGCCGGCGCCTTCGTCTCGCCCAAATGGGTGCCGCAGATGGCCGGCAGCGCCGAGGTGCTGGCCGGCCTGGACCTAGCCGGGCCGGTGTCCCACCCGGTGCTGGTGCCCAATGAGCAGGGACTGGACGCGGCGCTGGCGGCCGGCGCGCGCGAAATCGCCGTGTTCGGCGCCGCCAGCGAAAGCTTCAGCCAACGCAATATCAACGCCAGCATCGCCGAAAGCCTGCAGCGCTTCGCGCCGGTGATGGCGCGCGCGCAGGCGGCCGGCGTGCCGGTGCGCGGCTATGTGTCCTGCGTGGCGGGCTGTCCCTACGAGGGCCGCATCGCGCCGGCCAAGGTGGCGGAGGTGGCCGCGCGGCTGCTGGACATGGGCTGCTACGAGATTTCTCTGGGCGACACCATAGGCGTGGGCACGCCGTCCAGCGTGCTGGCGATGCTGGAAGCGGTGAGCAAGACTGTGCCAATGTCGCAGCTGGCCGGCCACTTCCACGACACTTACGGCATGGCCATCAGCAATATTCATGCGTGTTTGCGCGCAGGAATGATGACATTCGATTCTTCGGTTGCCGGTCTGGGCGGCTGCCCTTATGCTCAGGGAGCTTCCGGCAACGTCGCCACCGAGGACGTGGTCTATCTGCTGCAGGGCGAAGGCTTCGACACCGGCGTCGACCTGGCCGCGCTGGTGGACACGGCCTGGTTCATCGCCGGCGCGCTGGGCAAGCTGCCGGCCTCCAAGCTGGCGCACGCCGTCGGCGACAAGCGCCGCGCCAGGCCGGAGCAATAACAAGCCGCCGCCCGTCCATGGGCCGGCGCGCGGAGAAAATATCAGGAGAAAGCATGACCCCCGACACGCCCATCTGGACCCCCTCCGCCGGCCGCCTGGCCGGCGCCCACCTGACCGCCTTCGCCAAGCTGGCCGAACTGTCCTACGACCGCAAACTGAACGGCTACGCCGAACTGTGGCGCGCCAGCGTGGCCGACCCGGCCCGCTTCTGGTCCTTGGTCTGGGATTACTGCGGCGTGATCGGCGACAAGGGCGCCACCGCGCTGAGCGACGGCGACAATATGCTGACCGCCCGCTTCTTCCCGGAGGCGCGGCTGAGCTATGCCGAAAACCTGCTGCGCCGCGACGACGACGGCGACGCGCTGGTGTTCTGGGGCGAGGACAAGCTGCAACGGCGCTGGAGCTGGCGCGAGCTGCGCGCCCAGGTGTCGCTGCTGCAACAAGCGATGCGCGGCGCCGGCATTCAGGCCGGCGACCGCGTGGCGGGCTTCATGCCCAATATGCCGGAAACCATCGCCGCGATGCTGGCCGCCAACAGCCTGGGCGCGGTGTGGACCAGCTGTTCGCCGGACTTCGGCGCGGACGGCGCGGTGGAGCGCTTCGGCCAGACCGAGCCCAAGCTGCTGTTCTGCCCGGACGGTTATTGGTACGCCGGCAAGGCGGTGGACATCCGCGCCAAGATGGCGGCGCTGGCCGAGGCGCTGCCCTCGGTGCGGCAAATCATCGTGGTGCCCTATCTGGGCGAAACCGGCGTGTTCGCGGAAAACGTGCCCAAGGCCATCACCCTGACGGACTTCACCGCCGCGTATCAAGCGCAAGCGCTGAGCTTTGAACGGCTGCCCTTCCGGCACCCGCTGTTCATCCTGTATTCCAGCGGCACCACCGGCAAGCCCAAGTGCATCGTCCACGGCGCCGGCGGCACCTTGCTGCAGCATCTGAAGGAACAGCAGCTGCACGGCGACGTCCATCACGGCGACCGCCTGTTCTACTTCACCACCTGCGGCTGGATGATGTGGAACTGGCTGGTTTCCGGCCTGGCTTCCGGCGCGGCGCTGATGCTGTTCGACGGCTCGCCCTTCGTCGGCGAAGGCCGCACGCTGTGGGACTACGCCGAGCGGCAGCGCTTCACTCACTTCGGCACCTCGGCCAAATACATAGATGGCCTGCGCAAGAGCGGCATCGCGCCGGTCCGGGAATGGAAGCTGGATTCGCTGCGCGCGGTGTTCTCCACCGGTTCGCCGCTGGTGGCGGAAAGCTTTGACTGGGTTTACGCCAACATCAAGACCGACATCAATCTGGCCTCGGTGTCCGGCGGCACCGACATCGTGTCCTGCTTCGCGCTGGGTTGCGCCAGCCTGCCGGTCTACCGCGGCGAGCTGCAATGCCGCGGCCTGGGCATGGCGGTGGACATCTACAACGAGTACGGCCGGCCGGTACGCGGCGAAAAAGGCGAGCTGGTGTGCACCCGGCCCTTCCCGTCGATGCCGGTGGGCTTCTGGAACGATCCCGACGGCGGCAAATACCGCCAGGCCTATTTCGGCCGTTTCGACAATATCTGGTGCCACGGCGACTACGCCGAACTCACCGCCCACGACGGCATGATCATCTACGGCCGTTCCGACGCGGTGCTCAATCCCGGCGGCGTGCGCATCGGCACCGCGGAGATCTATCGCCAGGTGGAGGCTTTCGACGAGGTGCTGGAAAGCATCGCCGTCGGCCAGCAGTGGCAGGACGACGAGCGCGTGCTGCTGTTCGTGCGCCTGCGCGCCGGCGCGCGGCTGGACGAAGACCTGCAGCAGCGGATCAAGGCGCAGATCAAGACCGGCGCCAGCCCCCGCCACGTGCCGGCCAAGATCATCGCCGTCGCCGACATCCCCAAGACCATCAGCGGCAAGATCGTCGAGCTGGCGGTGAAGAACGTGATCCACGGCCAGCCGGTCAGCAACCTCACCGCGCTGGCCAATCCGGAAGCGCTGAAGCTGTTCGAGAACCTGGACGAACTGCAAAGCTGAGCCCACGCGCGGCCCATGAAAAACCCCCGCATTGATTGATGAATGCGGGGGTTTTTAGCCTGCTTAACAAAACCCGGTTTTACCGCTGGGGCAAGGCGCGCCACGCAGCGTCAGGGGGTTTGCTCGCCGCTCTTATTGCTCATGCGGATGAATGCGCCGCAATAGCGCGAACATCATATTCTGCTCGCGCGGCCGGGAGCCGTACCACAGCACTTCCCAGCCCGGCTCGGCGATGCCCTCGTCCTCAGAGCGCACCACCAGCTGGTAGTCGCAGGGCGAGGCGTTGCCCGCCGGATAGGACACCAGGTCCAGGCCGGCGTAATAGCGCCAGCTGATCAGCGCCAGCTGATTGCGGCTCTCGGTCGCCACGCAGGCGGCGTTGGCCGGCAGCGCCTTCATCATCCGCTCCACCACCGGACGGTAGCTCTTGGCGGCGTCGAACCACGGCAGCCACAAGGTCATGCCCAGACCCCACAGCAGGGTCAGGCCCGCCGCCCAGTTGCTGATGGCCTGGCGGCCGCGCAAATGCTTGCGCGTCAGCGCCCACAGCCATACCAGGGTGGCGATCACCGCGCACACCGCGGCCAGGCTGGAGACGTGCTCCTGATAATACGGGCTGAAATACTGGGCTCGCCCGGCCAGGCCCCGCGGCCAGCCGAAGTTCATCGCCGCCCAGCCGGCCCACACCAGGATAGCGAAGAAGCCGAAGGTCATCAGGCCGAACCAGTTGAGGAAGGCCGCCGCGCCGCGCTTGAGATTGTCCAGCTCCACCGCCGCCAGCAAGGACAGCGGCAGCAGCAGCGGCATCGCGTAAGTCATATTGGGACGGCTGGACAAGGTCAGCAGGATCAACACCACGGCGAAGAACATCAGCGGCAGTTGCAAGCGCGCCTGGTCCAGCCGTTCCCGGTTGCGGTACAAGGTCCAGGCGGCCAACGGCCAGGCCGGGAAGGCAAACCACAGGGCGTTCAGGCTGTAGTAGCCGAAGTCGTGGAACAGCTGCACCCGGCCAAAACCGTTGAGCTGGCCCAGCGAGTACTCGTTCCACCACAGATTGAACGCGTCCGGATGGCTCTTGGCCAGCGCCAGCGGCCACACCAGGGAGGTGGGCGCGGCGATCAGCAAGGCCAGCAACACGGTGATCGCGTATTGCTTGCTGCGCCAGGCGGAGAAGGCCGGCAGCAGCAAGACCACCATCCACAGCAGCAAGAGCTCCATCAGGCTGGCGCTGAGGAAGATGGCCGCGCTGGCCGCGCCCAGCAAGGCGCCGGCCAGACCGGGCGAACGCAGGGTCAGCGACAGCGCGTAGAAGGCGGCGGCGAAGCCGGCGAAACCGGCCACCACCGAGGTCAGCTGATGGCCGGTTTCCACCAGGCCGACGCAGCCTATCAGCACCATCACCACGCTGCGGCCGTGACGACGGCCGATCAGATCGCGGCCGGCCATGCCGGCCAGCAGCAAGGCCAGCGCCATGAACAAGGGCGTGGCCAGCCGCGCGGCGTCGTGCGCCGCCAGCAGCCAGGGAGACAGCAGCTTGACCATGAAGGCCGCCACCCAGTAATACAGCGGCGGGCTATCCAGATAGGGCGCGCCTTGCACCGTGGGCAGCAGCCAGTTGCCGGTGTCCAGCATGCCCTGCACCGCCGCCAGCACGAAGGGCTCGTCCGGCTTCCACGGATCGTGGCCCAAGATGCCCGGCCACAGCCAGACAAAGCACAGCAGCAGCAGAATCCACGGTTTTTCCGTGGGCTTGGCCAGGGTTTGGGATTGTTCCGAATAAGTGAGCATGAGTCTCGTTCAAACAGTTTCAGGGGAGCTCGAAAGATCTACCGCGCGGCCCGAGCGCTGCGGCGCGCCTTGCTCTCGAACCGCTCGCGACGATTGTTCGAGGCCCCTTTCAATCAGCCGACGGCAAAGCGCCGCGCAAGCGAGCGATCAGAATGCGCCAATCCACCTTGCGCTTGGCGATGGAGTTGCGCAACTTGTTGCGGCGGCGCTGGCGCTTGTGATCGGGATCGGCCTGTATCGTCTTCAGCCTAGCCTCGTCCCAGGCGAATTCACCGCAGTACTGGGCCTGGCGCGCCACGTCCCAGTCCGGCGCCATGCCGGCGAACACTTCAGCCAGGTAGAGCGGCGCCTCGTAACTGTAGTTCCAGTAATGATGCAGCGCATCCCCCAGCGCCAGCGGCTGACGGCCGTCGCAGGCCACCAGCGACCAGGCCAGCTGCTCGGTCCAGTTGCGCGCTTCCACGCGCGGCAGCAGGAAGTCGTTGATGCGCAAGGCGGTTTCAAAGAAGGGCACCATGCCGGCGGAAGCGCCGACCACGCCGGCGTTCCACATCGCCAGGCCCTGGACGTCGGCCACGCCCATCTTGCGCAGCTCGGCGCCGTGCTTGTCCACCGCGGTCAGATAATCGGGGAAGAAGCCGGGGCCGAACACGCCTTCGTTGACGTGCATGCAGCTGGCGTTGCCTGCTTCCAGCTGGGCGAACAGCTCGTCCGGCACGCGCAGCCAGCGGGTGTCGCAGTCCACGTACAAGACGGCGGTGCCCAGTTCGCGCGCCGCCTTCAGCATCACTTCCAGCTTGATGCGGTGCACATAGTCGAACTGGCCGCGATACGCCTGCAACTGCGCCCGGCTCAGGGTCTCGGTGCGGACCAGGGGATGCGCGGGCACGCTGTCCGGCGCGTCGGTGTACACCATGATCTTCACGTCCTGCCGCTGCTGCTTCAGCAGCAAATGCAACAGGCTCAACACGGAAAAGCGGGTCTGGTCGTAGTATTTCTTGCCGCCGTGGGACAGGTAAACGATGTGGATCGCCATGGCCTCAACCTTGCAGATATAGGTACGCGCGCCGCCGGCCGGAATCTGCCAAACCCTGCCGCCGCCGCGCCGGAATCATAGAAAAAAGGCAGCCTGAGCTGCCTTTTTCTGGGTGTCCAACGTATCCTCGGCGCTTAGCGCTTGAAGAAGCCGCCGAACTTTTGGTTGAACTTGTCAACGCGACCGGCGGTGTCGACGATCTTTTGCTTGCCGGTGTAGAACGGGTGGCAGTTGGAGCAAACTTCAATGCCGAACGCGTCCTTGGACATGGTGGACTTGGTCACGAACTGGCTACCGCAGGAGCAGGTAACGGTCAGGTCTTTGTAAGTCGGGTGAATATCGGTTTTCATGTGTCTTCCTTTCAAATCGGGTACAGGGGATTTGCCTGTACTGCTTGCGAAACTATCGATTATCCGCGCTTTGCCGCCGCTTGACAAGTGCCAAATCCACTGTCAACGGCGGCCCCTGCGGCTCAGGCGCGGCGCCAGACCGTGCCCTGGGCGCTGTCTTCCAGCACGATGCCCTTGGCGGTCAACTCATCGCGAATGCGGTCGGACTCCGCCCAGTTCTTGCCGGCGCGCGCATCCTTGCGCGCCTGAATCAAGGCTTCCACCGCCTCGGCCGACAACTCCTCGTCGCCGGCGCCGCCCTTGAGGAAGTCTTCCGGGTCGCGCTGCAGCAGGCCCAGCACGCCGCCCAGGTCCTTCAGCAGGCGCGCCTGACGCGGATCGCGGCTCTTGTTGACTTCGCCGGCCAGCTCGAACAACACCGCCACCGCTTCCGAGGTGTTGAAATCGTCGTTCATCGCGGTCTGGAAGCGCGCGGCGAACGGGTCCTTCCAGTCTATGCCGGCGGAGGCCGGCAGCTCCAGGCCGCGCAAGGCGGTATAGAGCCGGGTCAGGCCGTGCTTGGCGTCGACCAGGATGCTGTCGGTGTAGTTCACCGGGCTGCGGTAATGACTACGCACGATGAAGAAGCGGATCACCTCGCCGTCGAAATGGCCCAGCACGTCGCGGATGGTGAAGAAATTGCCCAGCGATTTGGACATTTTCTCGCCGTCGACATTGATGAAGCCGTTGTGCAGCCAGTAATTAACGTACTGGTGGCCATGGGCGCCCTCGGACTGGGCGATTTCGTTCTCATGGTGCGGGAATTGCAGATCCTCACCGCCGCCGTGGATGTCGAACTGCTCGCCCAGATGATGACAGCTCATCACCGAGCACTCGATATGCCAGCCCGGACGCCCCGCGCCCCACGGGCTGTCCCAGGACGGCTCGCCCGGCTTGGCCGCTTTCCACAGCACGAAGTCCAGCGGATCGCGCTTGTGCGGGTCCACTTCCACCCGTTCGCCGGCGCGCAGCTTGTCCAGGGTGCGGCCGGACAATTTGCCGTAGCCCTCGAACTCGCGCACCGCGTAATACACATCGCCGTTGTCGGCGGCGTAGGCCTTTCCGTTGGCGATCAGCTTTTCGATCATGGCCACCATGCCCGGCACATGCTGGGTGGCGCGCGGCTCGAACGTCGGCGGCAACAGGCTCAGCGCGGCGGCGTCCTGGCGCATGTCGGCGATGGTCTCTTCCACCAACTGCTGCGGCAGAATGCCGCGCTCGGCGGCGCGCTTGATGATCTTGTCCTCGATATCGGTGATATTGCGCACATAGGTGACGTCGTAGCCGGACGCGTCCAGCCAGCGATAGATCACGTCGAAGGCCGCCAACATGCGCGCGTGTCCGATATGACAGAGGTCGTAGACCGTCATGCCGCACACGTACATACACACCTTGCCGGGCTCGATGGGTTTGAACTCTTCTTTCTGGCGGGTCAGGGTGTTATACACGGTCAACATGATGGAAACCTATTGGAGGTTGGGTCAAAAAAGAACGATTGTAACAGAGCCGTCAAGCCCTCCGCATCGTGATTGCGACGCGCCGCGCGGCCGGCGGTGCGCTGGGCCGCCAGATGGCGGATAATGGGCTTTTCTCCCTAGCCCTGGTCCGCCATGAGCCATACCCCGCTTTCCGACGCCGACTACCAACGCCTGGCCGCCACCCTGAACCGCTTCCTGCCGCAGCAAGGCATGAATCTGGAACATCTGGACGGCTTCTTCGCCGCCCTGCTCTGCGGCCCGGAACCGATCAAGCCGACAGAATGCCTGCCCGCCATCATCGGCGACGCCTTCGACGACGATGCCGCCTTTCCCAGCGACAAGGCGCTGGAACAGTTCGCCAAACTGCTGATGGGGCATTGGCTGGACGTCTCCGCCGCGCTGCGCGAGAACGATGCCTTCCAACCCTGGCTGGAAGCGGACGCCGCCGGCGAGATCCGAGGCAACGACTGGGCCGAAGGCTTTTCCGAAGGCATGCAATTGCTGAACGAGGACTGGGGCCTGCTGTTCGACGATCCGGAGCAGGCGCCGCTGCTGGAGCCCATCCTGACCCTGGCTTTCGAGCGCAATCCGGACCCGGAAGTGCAAATGCCCGCGCTGACGCCCGAGCGGCGCCAACAATGCCTGGCCGAGCTGTCCGAATCCGTGCATGGCATCCACCGCTTCTTCTCCGCCATTCGCCGGCGGCTGGAAGAGGAGGAACAAGCGCTGGAACGCCGGCAGCGCAACTGAGCCGGTCAACCGGTCCGCGGCGGCGGCGTTGATAAGCAGGCCGGCGCAAGCCGCCTCCCACCGCCACAGGACCCGCCATGAACCCTATCGAAGCCCTGCTGTTCGCCGTCATCCAGGGCGTCAGCGAACTCTTTCCCGTCAGCAGCCTGGGCCACGGCGTGCTGATACCGGACTGGCTGCATTGGTCCATCAACCGCATGAGCCCGGATTTCCTGCCCTTCATGGTGGTGCTGCACCTGGGCACCGCCGCCGCGCTGCTGCTGTACTTCCGCCGCGACTGGCTGCAACTGACAGGCGGCTTCCTCAAGGCCGGCGGCAAGGCCTCCAATCCGGACGCCCGGCTGATGTGGCTGTTGATCGCCGGCACCATCCCCGCCGGCTTGCTGGGCCTGCTGCTGGAAAAACAGCTGCGCGCGCTGTTCACCAGCACCACCGCGGTGCTGATCTTCCTCAGCCTGAACGGCTTGCTCCTGCTGTGGGGCGACCGCCTGAAACGGAAGCAAGCCCATCTGGACCTGGAGCGGCTCAGCTTCTCCGGCGCGATCAAGATAGGCGCGGGCCAGGCCCTGGCCCTGCTGCCCGGCTTCTCCCGCTCCGGCGCCACCCTGGTGACCGGCCTCGCCCATGGCCTGGACTACGCCTCGTCCGCGCGCTTCTCCTTCCTGCTGGCCACTCCCATCATCGCCGCCGCCGGCGTGCTGGAAGTGCCCAAGCTGGCGCACAGCCAGGTTTCCGCAGGACTGCTGCTGGCCTGCGGCCTGCTGTCCGGCGCCTGCGCTTACGCCAGCACAGCCTTCCTGATGCGCTACTTCAAGAAAAGCGAAATCGAGTCGCTGCGCCCGTTTGGCTACTACTGCCTGCTGGTGGGTCTGGGCGGTTTATTGGCCAAACTGCTTTGAGCGCCGAAACCGCATGATTTCAATTTGAATGGCGGCGCGATTTATTTCATTCAAATCAGATATATGAGTAAATTTTGAGCACAGCTTATTGGACTGATCGGTCTAGTGCTTTAGAATGGAAAAATAATATCCAGGGCCACTCTCGCCGGTGGCCCTAACTAATTTTTTGAAGAATGAGTGTTTTGGAAGAAAAAAGAAACGAGCGCCTGCCGGCGGACCTGGCCAGGCGCGCAACCGCTATTATCGAACTGCCCGACGGCGTGCTGGTCACCGCGGCCAAAGGCGGCCGCTACAATCTTCCCGGCGGCAAGGCCGCCCGCGGCGAACTGCGCTCCCAGGCGCTGATCCGCGAAGTGCGGGAAGAAACCGGCTTGCGCATCAACTCCATGCTGTATCTGTTCGATCACATCACCCCGTTCAACGCGCACAAGGTCTACCTGTGCATCGCGCAGGGCCAGCCGCGCCCGCAGGGGGAAATCGAACGCATCGCCTTGGTGTCCTCGCCGGACACCGACATGGACCTGTTCATAGAGGGCCGCGCCATCCTGCGCCGCTACGCGCGGCTGCGCGGCGAAGTCACCGCCAAGGGCGACGCGCTGCGCGCGCTGCTGGGCCTGGCCCGCTACATCGCCAAGGTGGATTGAGCGCGCCGGCCCGTCCACGCGCCCTCCATGCAAAACAGGACATGCCTCGGCATGTCCTGTTCTTTTTTCAGCCCGCGGCTCAGATGCCGCTTGCGGGCGCCGAGCTCTCCGCTCCACGCGCGGCGTCGGCCACGCCGGCGGGCAAATCCACCCAGCCCGCCGCCGAACCCAGCGACAAGGCCCCGGCCAGCAAGACCATGGCCACCGGCGCGAACAACAACACTCCCAGCGCCACCCGCAGCCGGTGAATGCCCGACACCACGGCCAGCGCGTTGACCAACACCAGAATGCCGAAGATGGACAACACCCCGTTGACCGCCAGCGCCGCGTCGTCCGGCAGCCAACTGGTCAGCGGTTCCACGAACTGCAGGCCGCTGGCCACCGCCACCAGGCCGAACAGTGAACCATGGCCGTCCCACTTGGCAAAACGCAGCCATAGGCCGATGAAGCCGGCGAAACACAGGGTTTCCGCCAGCGTGAACAACACCATGAACAGCATGCGGCCGGTCAGGTTGTTGCCCAGCTCTGCGGTGTCGGCGCTGGCCACCAGACCCAGCGCGATCAGAAACAGCAGGGTCTGCCAGCGCGGATACTGATACTCGCCCAGGGGCTTGACCCGGAAGCGCAGCAAATCCACCACATCGTCAATCAGCAGGCGCATGTCCGCTCTCAGTCAAAGACTACCGTCTTGTTGTTATAGGACAGCACGCGGTTATCCATATGCCAGCGCACGGCGCGCGACAACACCACTTTTTCCAGGTCGCGGCCTTTCTGGATCAGGTCGTCCACTTCGTCGCGGTGAGAAATGCGGGTGACTTCCTGCTCGATGATCGGGCCCTCGTCCAGATCCTCGGTCACGTAGTGGCTGGTGGCGCCGATCAGCTTCACCCCGCGCGCAAACGCGCGGTGATAAGGCTTGGCGCCGTCGAATGCCGGCAGGAAGCTGTGATGGATGTTGATCACCCGGTCCGGATAGCGCTCGACGAAACCCTGGGACAGGATCTGCATATAGCGAGCCAGCACGATGAAGTCCACGCCGGCCTCTTCCAGCAGGCGGAACTGCTCGGCCTCGGCCTCTTCCTTATTGTCCTTGGTGACCTTGATCACATGGAAGGGAATGCCGTTGAACTCCACCAGCCGGCGGCAGGTTTCGTGATTGGAAATCACCAGCGGGATCTCGCAGTCCAGCTCGCCGATGCGCCAGCGGTGCATCAGGTCCACCAGGCAGTGCTCGTACTGGGACACGAAGATGGCCATCCGCGGCTTGCGGGTGGACAGCGACACCTTCCAGTTCATCGCGTGTTCGTCGGCAATCGGCTGGAAGGCGGCGGCGAAGTTCTCCATCGGCAGGGTGAAGCCGTCCACATCCCACTGCACCCGCATCAGGAACAGGTTTTCGCTGGTGTCCTGATGCTGGTCCGCGTGCATGATGTTGGCGTTGTAGGTCATCAGGAAGTTGGCGATGGCCGCCACCAGGCCCTTCTTGTCCGGCGCGCTGATCAACAGCGTGGCCGATTGCTTGTCTTGACTCATGATCGGATTTGCTTACTGCTAACTAAAACCGTCGATTTTACGATAGCCGGGCCGCCAGCGTCTCGCTTTGTTTGCAAGCGCCGGCCCTATCGCGCGCCGATAAAACAAAAACGCCGCCGCCGCGGAAGCGGCGATGGCGTTTTGGGCTGAACGGCGCACCGTTCAAGCGTGCATATTGGCGGAATCCAGAGTGTTCTGCAGCAAGGTGGCCACCGTCATCGGGCCGACGCCGCCCGGCACCGGGGTGATGAAGCCGGCGCGCTCGGCCGCCGCGGCGAACTCCACGTCGCCGCACAGCTTGCCGCTGTCCAGACGGTTGATGCCCACGTCGATCACCACCGCGCCCGGCTTGACCCACTCGCCCTTGACGAAGTTGGGGATGCCCACCGCAGCCACCACGATGTCGGCGGCGGCCACTTCGGCGGCCAGATCGGCGGTGGCGCTGTGGCACACCGTCACCGTGGCGCGCGCCAGCAGCATTTCCAGCGCCTGCGGACGGCCGACGATATTGGACGCGCCGACGATCACCGCTTTCTTGCCTTTGGGATCGATGCCGTACTCTTCCAGCAGCGTCATCACGCCGCGCGGGGTGCAGGGACGCAGCAGCGGCATCTTGATCGCCAGCCGGCCCATATTATAGGGATGGAAGCCGTCGACATCCTTTTTCGGATCGATGCGCTCGATCACCGCCTGCGGGTCGATCTGCTTGGGCAGCGGCAGCTGCACCAGGATGCCGTCCACCTCCGCGTCCGCGTTCAAGCGGTCGATGATGTCCAGCAGCGTCTGTTGGCTGGTATCGGCCGGCAGATCATAGGCCAGCGAACGGATGCCGGCTTTCTCGCAGGAGCGCTTCTTGCTGCCCACGTAGACCGCGGACGCCGGGTCCTCGCCCACCAGGATCACCGCCAACGCCGGGGCGCGCTTGCCCGCGGCCAGGCGCGCCTGCACGCCCTCGCCCACCTTGGCGATCAGTTTTTCCGCTACCGCTTTGCCGTCAATCAGTTGTGCTGCCATGGGCCGGTTCCATAATAGAGGCTGAAAAAGAAGGCGCATATTCTCGCATTTTTCAGCCGCTTCCGAAATGCCGCTGCGCAACAAAACTTACTTAAGATCAAGATAAATAAAGGGAAGTGCCGCCCAGCCCACCACCCGGCCAATATCGCGCCCCTGGCCGGCCGCAATTTAATTACAAACAGGTGTTGACAGCCCAAATCGCCATCCGTATAGTTGCGGTCTCTGTCGTCGGGGCGTAGCGCAGCCTGGTAGCGCACCTGATTTGGGATCAGGGGGTCGCGAGTTCGAATCCCGCCGCCCCGACCAGCAGTAAGGCGAAGCCCGACCGAGCGCCCGTAGCTCAACCGGATAGAGCACCGGCCTTCTAAGCCGGGGGTTACAGGTTCGAGTCCTGTCGGGCGCGCCAAGTAATTGTGGTACAATGCAGTGCTTGTTTTTCAGTGGTGGATGTAGCTCAGTTGGTAGAGTCCAGGATTGTGATTCCTGTTGTCGTGGGTTCGAGCCCCATCATCCACCCCACCCTATTTCAAGTTGCCGCCTCATGGCGTCGGCTCACCGCTTTCGGCGGTGGATGTAGCTCAGTTGGTAGAGTCCAGGATTGTGATTCCTGTTGTCGTGGGTTCGAGCCCCATCATCCACCCCAAATCTTAAAAAAACCCGGCCAAACGCCGGGTTTTTTCATTTTAGCGACTCATAAGGTCAGTTTTGGGCCTTGTCTGACAGTTCAAGCTCCGTATAATCGAATACATTTGCATGACAC
This sequence comes from Chromobacterium sp. HL1, assembly GCF_057418835.1. Taxonomy (NCBI): domain Bacteria; kingdom Pseudomonadati; phylum Pseudomonadota; class Betaproteobacteria; order Neisseriales; family Chromobacteriaceae; genus Chromobacterium; species Chromobacterium sp. HL1. Next base: position 1,146,721 of record NZ_CP162399.1, on the reverse strand, counting down.
CGCTTGACTGACGACGACACCCACCACCATGACCACCATGCAGCCGATCAAGCGCCAGACGCTCACCAGTGCCGTAACCGAATCCCTGCGCCAGCGCATTCTCTCCGGGGAGTTCGCCGATGGCCAACAACTGCGCCAAGAGGCGCTGTCCAATGAATACGGCGTCAGCCGGGTGCCGGTGCGCGAGGCGCTGCGCCAGCTGGAAGCCGAAGGCCTGATCCAGATCATCGACCACAAGGGCGCGCTGGTGTCCAAGCTGTCGCTGGAAGACGTGCTGGAGCTGCTGGAAATCCGCGCGATGCTGGAAGGTTCGGTGCTCAAAGCCGCCATCCCCTGTCACACCAAGGCCGATCACGATCTGGCCCAGCAAACCCTGCGCGAATTCGAACAAGCGCTGCGCAACAACGACGTGCGCCACTGGGGGGAATTGAACTCCCGCTTCCACCTGGCCTTGTACCGCGCCGCCAAGCGGCCCAACACGCTGGCGCTGATCGAGCAGCTGCACAACAAGACCGACCGCTACACCCGGATGCAGATCCTGTTCACCCGCACCATGGAGCGGGCGCACGAGGAGCACAGCAAGCTGCTGGAGCTGTCCCGCCAGGGCAAGGCCGACGAGGCGGCGGAATTCATCCGCTTCCACATCCTGTCCGCCGGCCACGCGCTGGAAGACTATCTGCGCGGACAGAGCCAGCAAGCCGCCCTGAGTTGAGGCCGCTGCGCGTTCAGATTTTTTGAATCTGACGCGCAATTCTTTGCACTATCAAGCGCGTCGGCGGCGCGCAATAATCCGGCCATGTAAACCGCCGGACGCCAGTCCGGCCCCACAGGGAGACATGGCCATGCAACACCCATTCATCAGCCGGGAAGCGGAAGGCCTGGTCAACGGCCAGGCGGTGTCGGACGGCGCAGGCGTGCGCCTGCTGCGCGTGCTCGGCTCCGATCTGCAAAGGCGGCTGGACCCTTTCCTGATGCTGGACGAATTCCGCTCCGACAATCCCGACGACTATATCGCCGGCTTTCCCAGCCATCCGCACCGCGGCTTCGAAACCATCACCTATATGCTGGCCGGCCGCATGCGCCACCGCGACAATACCGGTAACGAAGGCCTGCTCGGCCCCGGCGGCGTGCAATGGATGACCGCCGGCCGCGGCATCGTGCATTCCGAACTGCCGGAACAAGAGGATGGCCTGATGCACGGCTTCCAGCTGTGGCTGAACCTGCCGGCGGAGCGCAAGCTGTGCGCGCCGTGGTATCGCGACATCCCCGCCGCCGAGATTCCGTCTGCGTCGGCCCAAGGCGAGGCCCGCCTGATCGCCGGCCACTGGCGCGGCCAGGCCGGCGCGGTGGAACGCGAAGCCACCGAACCGCTGTACCTGGACCTGCGTCTGGACGCCGGCAGCGAAGAGACACTGGAAATCCCCGCCGGCCACAACGCCTTCCTCTATGTTTACCAGGGCGAGATCGCCGTCGGCGCGCAACAGCGCGGCGTCAAGGAAAGACAGATGGCGGTGCTGGACAACCGCGCCGACAGCGACGGCGTCAGCCTCCGCGCCGCGGCCGACAGCCGCTTGCTGCTGATTGCCGGCAAGCCCTTGGGCGAACCCATCGCGCAATGGGGCCCCTTCGTGATGAATACGCGCGAACAAGTGGAAGAAGCCATAGCCGATTTTCGCGACGGCCGCTTCTGACCCTCAAACCCTAAGCTGGAGCCGCCATGCCGCTGCTTACCCAAACCATCGCCAGCCTGGACCGCGACATCGGCTTTCCGGTGCGCCGGCTGTTGCCCACTCGTCAGGCGCGCCGCGTCGGCCCCTTTGTGTTTCTCGATCACATGGGCCCGGCCCGTTTCGCCGCCGAAGGCAGCGCCGGCGATGTGCGGCCGCATCCGCACATCGGCCTGGCCACCGTCACCTATCTGTTTTCCGGCGCGATGATGCATCGCGACAGCCTGGGCACGGTGCAGCGCATCGCGCCCGGCGCGGTCAACCTGATGACCGCCGGCAGCGGCATCACCCACTCCGAGCGGGTGCCGGCCGACATCCGCCAGCAAGGCGTGGCGGTGGAAGGCATGCAGCTGTGGCTGGCGCTGCCGGATGAACTGGAGGAATGCGAGCCGGCCTTCGCCCATTACCCGGCCGAGGACTTGCCCCACTGGAACCAGGACGGGGTGGAACTGAACCTGCTAATCGGCGCTGGCTGGGACCGTCGCTCGCCGGTCGCCTATCCGCTGCCGGTGTTCTACGCCAGCGCCGCCATGCCGGCCGGCGCGCGCTTGTCGCTGCCGCAAGGCGTGGACGAACTGGCCGCCTATGTCGCCGCCGGCGAGCTGGACGTGGACGGCGCCGCGCTGAACGCCAACGAATTGGGCCTGCTGCGAACCGGCCAGGGCGGCGAACTGATCGCGCGGCGCGACAGCCGGGTGATGCTGCTGGGCGGCACGCCGCCGGCCAGCCCGCGCTATCTGGACTGGAACTTCGTGTCCAGCCGCCGCGAGCGGCTGGCCCAGGCGCGCGCGGACTGGATCGCCCAGCGTTTCCCGATGGTGCCGGGCGAGACCGAGTTCATTCCCTTGTGAGAGCGGCCGGCTAAAAACAAAACCCCCGCCGGTTGCCCGACGGGGGTTTTCGCTTGCATCAAGCGTCTTACTTGCTCTGGATGCCGCCTTTCACCACGGTCGGCGTATTCTCATGCTCGGCGCGGATCAGCGGCGCCTTGCCGGAAGTCACGTCGCTGACCGCCTGCTTCAGGATGCCGGACGGGGTGCTGTTCAGCTTGACCCCGCCGCCGCCCTTGTAGCGCTCGGTGGCGATGTCGGCGGTTTCCACCTTGGAATCGCCCAGGTTCACCTTGCCGTTGGCGGACGACACGGTCGCGCCGGTCAGCTGGGTCTTGCCGCCCACTTGCAGGGTCACGCCGTCGGCGCCGGCGATGCCGGTGACGGCGCCCACCGAGTTGTCGCGCTTGACGCTGACGTCCACGTCGGCCTTCAGCTCGGTGCCCTTGTCCTGGGCGTTCAGCAGCTTGTCCTTCAGCGTATTGCCGCCTTTGCGCGCCAGCGTGTCCAGCGTGCCGGACTTGGCCGGGCCGGAAGTCGGCTGCTCGGGCAGGGTGACGGTTTCGCTGTTGGCGTTGAAGCTCACCGCATTGGTGGTGTCTTCCTTCAGGCCCTTGTTGAAGGCCAGGCTGTCGTACTTCTCCTTCACCTTGTCGGACGCGGCGTTGACCAGTTCGGCGCCCTTCTCTTTCACCTTGTCCTTCAGCGGACCGGCCTTGTCGGCGGCCTGATCGACCAGGCTGGCCTCCTTGCCGTTGGAGCTGTTGACGCCCAGCGCCACGTCCACCTTCACGCTGTTGTCGCGATCCTGACGGCTCTCCAGCGCCAGCTTGCCGCCCACCTGGCCAGTGACGGTCTTGCCGCTGACATTGGCGCCGGCCAGAGTGGCGTTGCCTTCGGCGTTCAGTTCCACTTGCTGCTTGGCGGTCACGGCGGCGTTGGCGTTGCTCAGCTTGTCCTGCTGATCCACCTTCACCTCCAGGCCGGCCTTGATGTCATGCACGTTCTTGGTGCTGTCAGGCTTGATCTGGCCGTTTTCCTTGTCGCTGCTGGCCTTGTTGCCGCCGCCGATATTGCCGGCCACGCTCCAGCTGTTGCGTTGGCTGCTGGACTGCGCCGACTCCAGGCGGATATCGCCCTGGCTGTCCAGCTTGGCGCTGTCGCCCTGCACCTGGGTGCCGCTCAGGCGGATGCCGCCGCTGCCGGCCGCTATGCTGGCTTTGCCGCCGCTGACCACGCTGCCGCCGGCCTGGCTGCGGCTGGACTCGTCGGTGCTGGCGTAATTGCCGCCGGCGCCCACATTGAAGCCCTTGCTCGCCTTCTCCTGGCCATTGCTCTGGCTGCCGCCGGCCTTGAGATCGAAGCCCCACTGGCTGCCGGACTTGTCGGCGCTGGATTCGGCGGCCTTGAACTCCACCTTGTCGCCCTGCAGCGTCACGTCGCCGCGGCTGGCGATCTTATCGCCCTGCAGACCCAGCTTGCCGCCGGCAGTCAAGCTCACGCCGGCGTCGGCGTCCACGCCGCCGGTCACGGCGGTGCTGGACTTGGCTTGCTGCTTGTCCACGTTCACCGCCACCGCGCCGCTGCCGCCGACATTCTTGCCGCCGCCCTCGATCGGGCTGGTGGTGATGGCCAGATTGGCCTTGCCGCCCACGGTGCGCTGCTCGCTGCTGCTGCTGTTGTTGGCCTGGCTGAAGCTCAGGTCGCCGCCGGCGTTGACGCTGGCTGCGCCCTTGCCGCCGGCGATGGCCACGCCCTGGTAAGCGGCGTTATTGTCCACGTCCACCTTGACGCCGTTGCCGGCGCGGATGCCGCCGGTGACCGCGGTGGAGCTGGACGAGGCGCTCGTCACCGTGCTGCCGCTGCCGGACGCCTTGACGTTCACATCCTCGCCGGTGGTGGTGTAGACGCGCACGCCGACATCGGCCTCGGTCTTGCTGCCGCTCTGGCTCTGGGTATTGGCCGCGGCGCTGAACTGATGGCTGTCCGCCTTGATCTCCACCGTGTTGCCGGCCTGATACTGGGTGCCTTGATCGCTGATCCCGGCCTTGGCGTCCACCTTGATATTGCCGCCGTTCAGGCTGCTGGCCTGCGCGGTGCTGGATTGGCGGGTCTCCGAGCCGACGCCGGCCTTGACGCCGACATCCACGCCCAGATTGGCCGCGCCCAGATCGCCGGCGGCGCCGGCCGCGCCGATCACATCGCCCTTGGCCACCTTCTCGCCGGCCGCCACCAGCGGACGGGTCACGCCGCTGTAATCGGCGTTGACGCCCACTTCCACGCCCCAATGACTGCTGTCGGAGGTGGTTTTCTGGGTACTGTTGGCCGCCTGGTTGTCGATGCGGCCGCCGGCCAGCTTGATGTCGCCATCAGCCTTGACCTGGGTGCCCTGGTTGCGGATGTCGCCGTCGCCGTTGCCGGCGACGATGCTGACCCCGCCCTTGGAGTTGATCGCGCTGACCTGGGCCGTGCTGCTGTCGGACTGGCTGCGGCTGTTCTTCTGGTCCACGCCCAGTGCCACCCCGGTCTTGTCCAGGCCGGCGTCGATATAGAGGCCGCCGCCGGTGACGCTGCTGCTCTTGCTTTCCTTCACCGTGTCCTGCGCCGCGTTCAGGCTGACGTTCTGGCCGCTGAGGGCCGCGCCGCCGGCGCCGGCGTTCAGCTTGGAGCCGGTCACGGTCAGATCGCCCTGGGCATTGAGCGCCACCTTGTCGCCGGACAGCGTCGCCGCCTGGTTCTGGGTCGCGTCGCGGTCCACGCTGCTGCTGCTGTGCTCGATGCGCACGCCGCCGCGGTACTGCTTGTCGCCGGTGATCTCGCCGACGCCGCGCAGCGCCAGCTCGGTGTCCTTGCTCTCTACCTTATCGCGGGTCTGCGACGCCGCCACCTTGATGTCGCCGTTGGCGGCCACGTTCAATTCGCCGCCGGCGCGCACCTGGCTGCCGCTGATCGCCACGTCCTTGGCGGACTGGATGCTCAGATTGGTGTCGGACTTCAGCTCGGCGTTGACCGCCTGCTGCTGGCTGGCATTGCCCTTGCTGCTGCTCTTGGTGATGTTGAAGGCGGTGCCGCTGCGCTGATCGGTGCGGGTTTGCGATTGGTTGACCACGCTGTCGATGCTGATGTCGCCGTTGCGGCTGATCGCCACCGCGTCCCGCTCGCCGCGGGCGCGGCTGCCGGCGATGGCCACGCTGTCGCCGCGCAGCGTCAGCTTGCCGCCGGCGGTCAGATCGCTGCCGGTGTTGACGGTATCGGTCTTGCCGTTGTCGCGGTTGCCGCCGCCGCCGATGCCGCCCCAGTACACCTGGTCGTTGCGCTGGCTGTTCTGGTTCGTCGTCTGCTGCACGCCCAGGCCGAGCGCGCCGCCCGCGTCCAGGGAGGCGTCGCGGCCGGCGGCCAGCTTGGCCGCCTTGGCGTCGATGTCGCCGCTGGCGCGGATATCCAGATCGCGGCCGGCGCGCAACTGGCTTTGCGCCAGGCGTTGCTCGCTGGAAGCATGGTCCCAAGAGCCGGTTTCCAGGCTGGCGCCGTCGTTCTTGCGATTGCCCCTATCGCTGCGGGTATCGGTTTCCGTCACGCCGCTCAGCTTCACGCCGCCGTCGGCCTGCAAGCGGATGTCCTGGCCGGCGCTGACGCTGCCGCCGCGGATGGCGATCTGGCCGCGCGGCTGCGCGCCGTCCACCGCCTGGTTGTCCGCCGCCGTCGCCGCCGCGGTCAGCGTGGCGTCCTGCTCGGCGCGGATGCGCACGCCTTCCTGACGCTGGCTGGTTTCGCTTTGGTCGCGGTTATAGGCCCAGGAGTTTTTCCAGGCGTGATTGCTGTTGCTGGACGCGCTGTCCGCCACTTGGCTGTCCAGCGTCAAATCCTTGCCGCTGAGCGCCACATTGCGGCCATTGATGTCGGTGGCGGCCAAGGTCGCCGCGTCGCCGGCGCTGAGGCTCACATCGTCGCGCGCGCTGATGACGCTGCGCTTGATGCGGGTATCGCTGCCATTGCTGGCGGTATTGCTTTCACCGGTTTTCCAGATAAACCAGCTCTCGTCGTGGCCGCTGTCTTGGGTGGTGGAGGTTTCCGCCCGGCCGCGGCTGTCGATCTGGCGCGCGGCCAGAGCCACCTTGCCTTCGCTGGCGCGGATCTGCGCGCCTTCCAGCGCCAGTTTGCCCTGGCGCGCGTCCACCGACACTTCCTGCGCGCCGTTCAGGCTGCCGCCCACATTGACGCCGGCGCCGTCGGCGGTACTGATGATATTGATGCGGCCGGCCTGCATCGCGCCCAGGAACACGCTGTCCAGCGAGCCCACGCCTTCCGGCGCCTTATCGCTGCGCAACACCTTGGCGTCCTGGCCCTGGTAGTCCACCAGGTTGAAGCCGGCGCGGACATTGAGTTGCTCGCGCGCGGCGACATTGCCGCGCACATCGATGCGCGGCGCGATCAGGTCCAGCACATTGACGCCGCTCAGACCGGCGCCGTTGACGCTGAGCGCGTTGCCGTTCATCGCCGCCTGCAAGGAGGCGATGGCGCCGTTTTCGATATTGGCGTTGCCCACCAGCAACGATGCGCGCGGGGTGTTGATGAAGCCGCAGCCGCTGCAGGTGATGCCGTTGGGGTTGGCCAGCACATAGTCGGCGGCCTTGCCGAACACTTCCTGCTTGCCCAACAGCAAGGACGGGTTGCGGCTGATCACTTCGTTCAAGATCACGCTGGCTTCGCGCCCGCCCAGCAAGGCGTTGGCGCCCAACTGGCCGGCCAGCTGCGATTGGCCGCCGGCGGCGGAGTTGTTGAACACCGCGCCGGGCTTGCCGACGTTGAAATCCTGGTATTGGTTATGCGACAGGCCCGCGGCGCTGGGCGCCACGATATTGACCACCGCCGCGCCGTTGGCGGCGTTGCTCACCTGCGGCTGCGCGCCGTTGCCGCCGGCGACGATGCCGGCCGCCATCGCGGCTTCCACCGCCCAAAACGCCAGAGTCAGCGCCGCGGCCACTTTCCCCGTTACCGATAAGCCGAAATTTATTTTTTTCTTCATGATTTGAGTCCCGTTCATTCAGAGAACAAGCAGATCCGGTCCAAAACCGTCTATCCAAACGCCCCATGTTCCGTGGGCCTCTCCAGCCTGCCAGCCGGATCCGCCCACAATGAAACATACGTTTGATTTCGAATCTACGTCTCTTTTTAAATCAATTCAAATGAAATACTGCCAATATCGCTTAGTCGCTTTCGCAGCTAATTTCTTTCAAAAAATATTCACGATAAAAAATAAATGCCAAAAGCATCACCAGGACAGCGCCAGCTTGGCGAACAGCTGATGGCCTTCCTGCTGCCAGCCGGCGGGCTTGTACAAGGGCCGGCTGTATTCCAGGTCCAGGCTGGCCTTGCGGTAGCTGAAAGCCAGGCCCAGGCTGGCGCCGGCAATGCTCTGCCATTGCTGGACCGAGCGATGCGGCAACACCCGGCCGCCGTCCAGACCGATACGCGGCGTCACGCCGACGCCGGCCAGCTCAAAGCGGCGCGACAAGGTATTGCGCCAGGACCAGGCGGTTTCCCCGGCCAGGGTGTTGCGGCGGAAACCGCGCACCGCGCTGGCGTCGGACACGTCCATCTGCTCGACGCCGGGCAGATAATCGCGGCTGGTCTGGCCGGTCAGCGCGCTATTGAGCTGATACGGTCCGCCGGGCAGGCCCAGGCTTTGAAACCAGTTCAGCGAAGCCTTCCACTTGGTGAACTGCGGATTGGGTCCGTCCGGCGCGCGCGGATCCGGCGCGCTGGCGCCCAGCCAGCGCGTGCCGCGCTGCACGCCGGCGTCCGCGATCAACACGCCGCCGCTGAGCAATTGCAGCCGGGACAGGCCCAGCTCGGCCACGCTCAGCGTGGGGCTGGTGATCTCGATCTCGCTGTCGAGAAAGTAATTGCGCACCCGTTTATGCGTCAGTTGCGCCGTCAGCGAGGTGGTCTGGTTCTGGCCGCGGCTCAGCACCCGGTCCACGCGCAGGCCGCTCTGGGCGGTGCGGCCGGACAAATTCACCGCGTTGCGCTGCAATTGCAGCGGGTTCAGATAATCGGCGCGGCTGGCGAAGGCGCTGAACGTCCAATAGCCGTAAGGCAGGGAGTAAAACAGCGATTCGCTGCGGCTGTGCCGCACCGCGTTGTCGTTGCTGGTGCGTTGCGCCGACACGCTGACGAAATCGGACAGACCCAGCGGGCTGTCCCAGGACAGGCCCACGCCGGCCTGCACCCGGCCGGTGCTGTCGCGGCCGGTGTTGTCGGCGTTGAAGTTCAAACGCCAGGGCGCGTCCTTATTGTTGCGCAGGCTCAGAATGGAGCCGCCCACGGTTTCGCCGGGCAGGATGTCCAGCGTCGCCTTGCTGGACGGCAGGCGGTTGGCCTGATCCAGGCCCTGATCGGCGTCGTGGATGTTCAGCGGCCGGCCGACCACGCCGGGAAACAAGGTGGCCGGATTGCTGCGCCGGTCGTCGCTGACGATCTTCTCCACCCGCCCTTCGTGCACGCGCAAGGTCAGCACGCCCTGCTCGTCCGGCCCTTCGGCCGCCACACGCGCGGCGATATAGCCCTTCTTCAGATAGAGCTGGGTCAAGCCGCGGCTGAAGCGGTTCAACTCTTCATTGTTCAGGCAGTCGCTGGCCAGTTCGCCCAGCGAGGCCACTTCCTTGCGGCTCAACAGCTTGATGCCGGCCAGACGCACGCCCTTGACGCGCAGGCAGTCCAGCTCGCTCATATCGGCCGCTTGCGGCCTCCGCATCATATTGCTGTCCGGCTGCATCTGCCGCAGCCGCTGCTGCTGAATGATGGCGTCGAAACGGCGGCTGTTGTCCTGCAACAGGCGCCGCGAATCGTTTTCCATTTGCTGATGCATGCTGCCAGACATGCCGGGCACTTCCGCGGCCTGCGCCGCCACGCCCCAACAAACGATCCCCGCCATCCGCCAGAGCCGAGCTGGAGATGGTTTTTTATATTTAATCATCATCGGATTCGTAACTATTTTTAAATAAAGGAAAACAGAAATTCCATGACGCGTCCAGACTAATGAGAATAATTATCAAATAATGACACTATTACCCAGACTTGATGCCAGCCTTGCGGCCTTAGCGCAACATAAAATTCAATACGAATAAAAAAACCCGGCCAATGGCCGGGCTTTCCGCTTAGTCGTTTGATTCTGAAATATCTTTCAGAAGATCAGAAAAAACTTATTCGAACACAAAGTGGGCGCGCTTGATATTGCACAGCAATTCATAGGCGATGCTGCCGGCGGCGGCGGCCACCTCGTTGACCGACACCGCGTCGCCCCACAACTCCACCTCGCTGCCGATGCCGGCGGCGGGCAAGTCGCTCAGGTCCACGGTGATCATGTCCATGGACACCCGGCCGATGATGCGCGAACGGCGGCCGTCCACCGCCACCGGGCTGCCGCTGGACGCCAGCCGCGGATAGCCGTCGGCGTAGCCGCCGGCGATCAGGCCCACCCGGGTCGGCCGTTCGGTGACGAAGTTGTTGCCGTAGCCGATAGGCTCGCCGGCGGCCAGCTCGCGCACGCCGAAGATGCGGCTGCTCAGCCGCATCACCGGTTTCAGCTCATCGCCCTGCGGGAAGCCCGCCGGCAGCGGGCTGGCGCCGTAAAGCAGGATGCCGGCGCGGCCCCAGTCGCGCCGCGAACGCGGGTGACACAGGATGCCGGCGGAATTGGCCACGCTCTCCTCCCCCGGCAGGCCGGCGGTGGCGGCGTCGAAGCTTTCGATCTGCGCCAGGGTCATCGGCACCGTCGGCTCGTCGGCGCGGGCGAAGTGGGTCATCTTGACGATGCTCTCCGCCTTGCCGCTGGCCTGCAAGCGCTCCCAGGCCGCGCGGTAATGCCGCGGCAAAAAGCCCTCGCGGTGCATGCCGCTGTCCAGCATCAGCCAGACGCGGAACGGCGCGGCCGGCTGGGCCTCTTCCAGCATGCGCAGCTGTTCTTCGCTCTGCACCACCAGCCACAGCCGGTGGCGCTCGACTTCGGCCAGCTCGGCCGCCTCGAACACGCCTTCCAGCAGCAGGATGGGCGCGCTCACGCCGGCGGCGCGCAGGTGCAGCGCCTCCTCAAGACAGGCGACGGCGAAACCGTCGGCGACATCAGCCAGCGCCTGAGCGCAACGCGCCGCGTCGTGGCCGTAGCCGTTGGCCTTCAGCACCGCCAATACCCGCCCGCCGTGCTGGCGCTTGGCCAGCAGATAGTTGTCGCGCAGGTATTGGGTGCGGATGGTGGCGATCAGCGGCCGCATGCTCAGGCGCCCGCCACGGCCGGCCCGGCGGCCGGCACCACCAGGGTTTCGCCCTGTTTGGCGTAGCGCTGCATGGACAGGCCGTCCAGGCTGATCTCCGGCTTGGCGCCGGTGATGATGTCGGCCAGCACCTTGCCGGAGCCGGCGCCCATGGTCCAGCCCAAGGTGCCGTGGCCGGTGTTCAGCGACAGATTGGCGAAGCGGGTGCCGCCGACGATGGGCGTGCCGTCCGGCGTCATCGGCCGCAGACCGGTCCAGAAGCTGGCGGCCGGGATGTCGCCGCCGTTCGGGTACAGATCGCCCACCACCATTTCCAGCGTTTCGCGGCGGCGCGGGTTCAGCGACAGATCGTAGCCTGACAACTCGGCCATGCCGCCGACGCGGATGCGGTCGTCGAAGCGGGTGATCGCCACCTTGTAAGTTTCGTCCAGCACCGTGGACACCGGCGCGCCGGCCGGATTGGTGATCGGCACGGTCAGCGAATAGCCCTTGACCGGGTAAACCGGAATATCAATGCCCAGCGTCTTGACCATGTCGCGGGAGAAGCTGCCCATCGCCACCACATAATGATCGGCGGTCAGCAAATCGTCGCCGACGCGGACACCGGTGATGCGCTTGCCGTCGCTCTCGATGCCGTCCACGCTTACGCCGAAGCGGAACTCAACGCCCTTGGCGTGCGCCATCTCGGCCAGGCGGGCGGTGAACAGATTGCAATCGCCGGTTTCGTCGTTGGGCAGTTGCAGGCCGCCGGTCAGCTTGTGCTTGACGCTGGCCAACGCCGGCTCCACCTCGGCGCAGCCGTCCCGGTCCAGCACTTTGAAATCCACGCCGCACTCCTTGAGCACGGCGATATCCTTGCTGACGCCGTCCACCTGGGCCTGGCTGCGGAACAGCTGCAGCGTGCCGCCCTGGCGCGCCTCGTAGCCGATGCCGGTTTCGGCGCGCAGCTCTTTCATCTTGTCGCGGCTGTATTCGGCCAGACGCATCATCCGGCTCTTGTTCACCGCGTAAGCGTCTTCATTGCAGTTGGCCAGCATCTTGGCGATCCACTCCAGCTGGTACAGGCTGCCGTCCGGCTTCACCGCCAGCGGCGCGTGGCGCTGGAACAGCCATTTGGCCGCCTTCAGCGGAATGCCCGGCGCGGCCCAGGGCGTGGAGTATCCGGGGGAAATCTGGCCGGCGTTGCCGAAACTGGTTTCCAAAGCCACGCCTTCCTGGCGCTCCAGCACCGTCACATCGCAGCCCGCCTTGGCCAGATACCAAGCCGTGGACACGCCCAGAACACCGCCGCCCAGCACGATCACCTTCATTTTCTCTCTCCGTTTGCAGCACTACATGGCTATAGTGATTTTGCGTAGTATATTAATGAAACACTGGGTTTTTTCACCAAAGTAGCGTCAGACTACAGATTTTTAAACTGCAAACTTTCATAGACATAGTGAAAACATGAAGAAAAGTTCAAGCGGCGACAAAGCGCTGGATAAAACCGATCTGAAAATCCTGCGCCTGTTGCAGAAAAACGGTCGCATCTCGATGACGGAACTCTCTGAAAAGGTGGGACTTTCCACCACGCCGTGCACCGAGCGGGTACGGCGGATGGAGCGCGACGGCATCATCGAAGGCTATTACGCCCGGCTCAATCCGCACGCGATGGGCGCGGCGCTGCTGGTGTTCGTGGAAATCAAGCTGGAAGCCAAATCCGGCAATATCTTCGACGCCTTCCGCCGCGAAATCATGCGCATCCCGGAAATACTGGAATGCCACCTGGTCTCCGGCGAATTCGACTACCTGATCAAGGCCCGCATCCCGGACATGTCGATGTACCGCAAGCTGCTGGGCGACATCCTGCTGCAACTGCCCTCGGCCAAGGAGTCCAAAAGCTATGTGGTGATGGAAGAGGTCAAGGAGACCTTGCTTCTGCCGCTGGGAGAATAAATTAGCCGTTTAAAATCACACTCTTGCCTTTGATTTAAATCAAAAAAGGCTTGCATTCCCCTCCCGCCTCAGCCAAACCACAAGCAGCTGTTGCTAGCGTAAAACTACCTAGGCGGGAGATGAGGATGTTCGGCTTCATGAAGGCGGTCGACAAGACCGCGGACGCGGCGCGGCAGGTGCGCCAACTGGAAAGCGTGCTGGACCACGCGGACAATCTGATCATGCTGTGCGACACCAGCCGCGACAATGCGATCTTCTATATGAACAAGACCGCGCGCGACATCCTGAGCCGGCATCGAGAAATGATGAACCAGAAATTCCGCGCCGGCGTCGACGTCAACCACGCCCACGGCCACAGCATCCACCAATTCCACCGCGATCCGGAGTACAACCGCCGCATCCTGGCCGACCTGGCCAGCCGCAAGATAGACCAGCATATCGCGATGATTCCGGTGGGCGAAGTCATGTTCAAGACCAAGGTGTTTCCGATCTGGGACTCCGCCCACCCCGATCAACTGCTGTGCTTCATGGCCAGCTTTCAGGACGTCTCCGCCGAAATGCTCGCCCAGCAATTGCAGGACCAGGGCAATCAGCGCCGCGACTTCCTGGAGATCCGCATCAACGAGTTGTCCGAAAACATGCAGGCGATGAGCGCCACCATCCAGAACGTGGCGGTGCAAACCGCCGCCGCCTCCGAATCCTCAGAGCTGATGCTGGGCGAGGCCAAAAAGAGCATGGCCATCGTCAGCGACACCAATCAGGGCATGCAGCAGGTGGGCGCCATGGTGCGCCAGACCGCGGACAGCCTGGTCTCGCTGGGCCAGCGCTCGGAAGCCATCGGCCACATCGTCAACGTGATCAAGGACATCGCCGATCAGACCAACCTCCTGGCCTTGAACGCGGCGATCGAGGCGGCGCGCGCCGGCGAGATGGGCCGCGGCTTCGCCGTGGTGGCGGACGAAGTGCGCAAGCTGGCCGAACGCACCACCAAGGCCACGCAGGAAATCGGCGACATGATCCGCGCGATCCAGGGCGAGGTGCAGCAAAACGTGCGCGCCATCGAACAGGGCCGCGAACAGGTGCAAACCACGGAAAACGATTTCCAGCGCGCCGAGGGCGCCTTGCAAACCATCGTCGGCGAGATCAACACCATGCGCAATTTCGTGGTGGAAATCGCCAACGCCTCGGAAGAACAGGCCGCCACCTCGCAGGATATCGCCGATAAGCTCAGCGACATCACCCGGCAGGACTGAAGTAAAAACGCTTCACAAGCAAAGGATGGGGCGGAATAATGAAACGCTCCACCCTTCGCTTCGAGGCCAGACATGAGCTTAGCGTCCGTCCAGGCGTTTTTCGCCGCCCGTCAGCTGGACATTCCCATCATAGAGCTGGAAGTCAGCACCGCCACCGTGGCGGAAGCCGCCGCCGCCCACGACGTGGAGCCCGGCCGCATCGCCAAGACCCTGGCCTTCCGCCTGAACGACGGCCGCGACGTGATCCTGGTGGCGCGCGGCGACGCCCGCATCGACAACCGCAAGTTCAAGGACGCCTTCGGCAAGGGCAAGATGCTGCCGCCGGACGAGGTGGAGGCCATCACCGGCCACCCGGTGGGCGGCGTCTGCCCGTTTGGCCTCGCCACCGATCTGCCGGTCTATCTGGATGTGTCGCTGCAAGCCTACGACGAAGTGCTGCCGGCCGCCGGCGCCGTCCACAGCGCGGTGCGGCTGTCGCCGCAGCAGCTGCACCACATCACCCAGGCCGACTGGGTGGATGTGTGCCAGGCTTTTGCCTAGGAAGCGATTTACATTCCGCTGCGCGTCATGAAGCGCAGCAGACTTTGAACAGATTCTCAGCGTTTTTTTCTCTGCTCGCAGGATCGCCTACAGGCTTTGAGCCCATGCCAAAAGCCGTTGTTTGGCGCCAAACAACGGCTCAAACTTTCCCACCGCCGGGGCGGCCCGGCTTAGCCTTGCCGCGCCAGACCAGCATGCTTAAGCCCCTTTTTGCCCCCCAAGAACAAGCCGCACCGGCATGCAAAGGCATTTTAGGAATATTCCTATAGCGTATTTTTCACCCATCTGCTTAATGTATGCACTTTATGTTGCACGCATGGAGCCGCGTCATGCCGCCGCAAATCCTCTCCCGCCCAAGAAAGCCTCAATCAGACGTCGCCTTAGGAGTCGTCGCCAGCCTCAGCTCTAACTCCGCCATCAGCCGCGCCACGCAAAACTTCCGCGACCATTACCAAACCCTGAGCGGTGGCTCCGCCGCCCCAGGCAAGGGGGACCCGACATGAGCACCACCTATATCCCCCCGGTGGACACCATCCCGATGCGATTCAAGGACGGCCGCACCGTGCAGGCCCACGCCAGCTGGTTCATCTGCGGCACCGAATACCCGCCCGACTTCGCCAACTACACCCCGCTCGTCAACGGCGAGCGCGCCTTCGCCGCCGTCCACCAGGCCATCGCCAACGCGCAACGCTCCGTCGACATCATTTGCTGGGGCTTCCAGCCCTCCATGCGCTTCGTCCGCGTCGGCAGCGCGCCCGCCATCGGCGCCCTGCTCGAACAAAAAGCCCGCGCCGGCGTTCAGGTCCGCGTGCTGGGATGGACCCTCGAACCCTTCGGCATCAGCGTCACCGGCGCCGTCGGCGAAGCCAATATGCCCGGCAAGAACCCCATCGCCATCATGGACCGCCGCCAAAGCACCGAACTCGATCCCGATGAGCAAAGACAGGCACAGCAAGAGTACGACGCCCAGCTCCAGGTCGACCGCGCCTGGTTCCGCGCCTACGACCGCAAGCAGCCCGCGCTGCCGCTGCGCTTCGTCGGCCGCGGCTTCAGCCTCAAGGACCGCATCAAGATCTTCAAGAACGTCAGCCGCGCCGACCTCAAGGCGCTGGACGACGATAGCAACACCCTGGACCGCGACCTCGGCCTCAGCAGCCGCCTCGTCATGGCCGGCGTCCCGTCCCACCACCAAAAAATGGTGCTGGTCGACTATGAGGACGACACCGCCGCCATCGGCTTCGTCATGGGCCACAATATGCTGGACGGCTACTGGGACAACGACGCCCACAGCCGGCAGCGCCAGCCCCATAACCGCGGCCGCAACGGGGCCTATCCGATGCAGGACCTTTCCTGCCAGCTCAGCGGCCCCATCCTCGAATACCTGCATCTCAACTTCGCCCAGGCCTGGCAGAAGGAAACCGGCGAGGATTTGCTCGGCGAGCGCGACGCCCAAACCGTCGGCGAGTGCCTGGAGCGCGTCTTCCGCCAACAAAAGCTGCCCACCGCCAACAGCGTGATGGCCCAGATCCTGCGCACCCAGCCCCAGGAAAACGTCCAGGACATCGAAACGCTGTATCTGCACACCGTCGGCAACGCCACCCAATACATCTATATCGAGAACCAGTACTTCCGCTGGCCGGTGCTGGCCGAGCGCATCCTCAAAAATGTGCGGACCCAGACCGAGTGCGGCCGCGACTGCACCCAGCACGGCCAGCTACACCTGTTCGTGGTCACCAACGCCAGCGACGACGGCATGGGCCGCGGCGGCGTCAACACCTACCGCATGCTGGACGCGCTCGGCCGCGCCGACACCCTGCCCGCCATCGCCCGCACCAAGCAGCTGGAGCAGCTGGAACAACGGCTGGAAGCCGCCCGCCAGGCCGAACGCGCCGGACAGACCCTGCCGCCCGGCCAGAGCGCCGCCGACCTGGCCGCGCAACTGGAAGAAGCCCGCCAGGCCAAGATCGACGAAGTGAGCGACAGCCAGGAAATCCAGCAGCTGGAGCGCGCCTGCGAGCGCGCCGCCGCCGCCGAGCGCGCCGGCCAGACCCCGCCGCCGGGACAAAGCTACGACGAACTGCGCGAACGCCTGAACCGGGCGCGGCGCGAACAGGCCGACCCCGCCGATCCGGAATCGCGCAACCCGATCCGCCCGCGCGACATCCCCGGCCTGCGCATCCACGTCTGCACGCTGGTGGCGCCCGACGCGCTGGACGCCGCCGGCTGGGAAGCCATGATGCGCCGCAACCAGCGCGAGGCCGACCGCCCCGCCGCCGCCGGCCAAGGCTATGACTGGCCCTTTGTCTACATCCACAGCAAGCTGATGATCATCAACGACGTGTTCATGACCCTGGGCTCGGCCAATATCAACACCCGCAGCATGCGCGTCGACAGCGAGCTGAACATCTGCCACGAACGCGGCGACATCAGCGCCGGACTGCGCCGCGAGCTGTGGTCCTTGCACACCCGCGACCCGGAAACTGGAGAGGTGATGGGCTTAGAAGACACTAGTCTGCCGTTTGATGAGCAGATGCCGAATGCTTTTAAGAATTGGGAAGAGCTTCTTGAAAAGAATAAAGACCAAAAACGATTAGGTTTATCGCCGATTGCTTCCCTAACCGAATTCCGCCGCGATAGCGACAAGCTGTCCAATCTGGACTAAGCCATGCGCGCCCTCCTGCTGATCACCATCCTCGCCTCCATAGCAGCCCCGGCCCTTGCCAAGGACACCCTCATGAGCACCCTCAGCCCCAAACAGCAAGAGGCCTTGGCCTTCCGCTGCGTCCACCAGCAACTGCCGGCGCCGACGCCGGACGCGGATCAGCTCTTCCTCTACGCCCGCCATCTACAAAAGCACAATCTGCTCAAACGCCAGCCCGACGTCACGCGGCAAGCGCAGCGGCTCTACCGCATCGCCGCCGCCCATGGCCACGTCAAAGCCAATATCAATTTGCAGAATGGCCTGACCGACGGCGACTTCGCCGGCGGCTTCCGCGAAGTGCTGGCGCTGAACGACAAGCTGATGGACCTGAGCCCCGCCCCCGGCTATTACAACCTCGCCTACTACACCAGCCGCGGCTACGGCAATATCAAGCGCGACCGCGAGCTGGCGCTGCGCTATTTCCGCAAAGCCGCCGATCTGGGTAATCCCGAGGCGCAGTTCTATGTCGCCGAGCTACTCAGCCCCTACGACAAAGCTCCTGATATTGCAGTGAATATGTGGCAATGTGCCGCCGAACAAGGCCATGCTAAAGCGGCTTCAACCTTAGGCATTCGGCAAAGTAATCTTAAAAAATACTCCTTTGCATTACAGGCTCACCAACTCGGCGTTAAAGCCGGTAGTTACCTCTCTGCCGGCTTCTTGGAAAAAGGCTTCAATGCTCCCCCACCGAATAGCCGAATGTATTACCTTGGCCTAACCCAAGACCCCGAGCGCAAGCGTCGCTACCAGCAAATCGGCAAATTCCTCTACGACTACTCCTACCTGCAACCCACGGTAGAAGAAGTCGACCAGATCGTGCCGCTGCCGCCGGCCCCCTTGCCGCCCTGGGACGGCGGCTTCCAATGGTTGAAAGCCTTCCGCGGGCCGGGGCCGGCTCAGCCCAGCGAAGAACTGATCCAGCAGCTGGCCGAAGCCAAGCAGCTCGACCCCGCCACCGGCCTGTTCGATCCCAAGCGCAAGGCCGCCGCCGAAGCCGAGGCCAAAGCCGCCCGCGAACGGGCCGAGCTGACCCCGCCCTTCGCCGGCGCGCTGCCCATCGGCGCGCTGCGCCGCAGCGGCGACGTGCCCAATGTCAACGCCCACTGGCGGCCGCGGCCGCCCAAGGGCTGCGTGCCCTGGGGCAGCACCCATCCCACCAGCTACTGCACCGCCGGCCAGCCGCTGCCCTTACTCGACGTCGCCTTCCCGCTGCCGTGGTGGCAGCAATGGCTGAGCAAGGAGTGGAAGGTCTACCGGCCCACCGCGGTGGAATGGGAGCTGGTGCGCTACCAACTGCCGCCCGAGGCTTGAGCGGGGTGAAAACCGATTTAGCCACGGCAGCATACGGAAAAACCCCACATCTCGGAGACAAACGTAGCTTGCGTGCCGTTGCGTGAATGTCGTGGCCAAGGTTCATGATGTCTTTGCCACGAACCCCACGAACAAGACCTACTGTTTTTTTCCGTGTCTTTCCGTGTGTTTCCGTGGCAAATAAGGATCTTGCGATGTTTCGTCTTTTTCTGCGGATGTCGTGGCGCGAGGTTTTAGTCATGTGCATCGCCGCCCCGGCCCTGGCCCAGGAGCCCCGCATGAGCACCCTCAGCCCCAAACAGCAAGAGGCCTTGGCCTTCCGCTGCGTCCACCAGCAACTGCCGGCGCCGACGCCGGAAGCGGATCAGCTCTTCCTCTACGCCCGCCATCTGCAAAAGCACAATCTACTCAAGCGCCAGCCCGACATCACGCGGCAAGTGCAGCGGCTCTACCGCATCGCCGCCGCCCATGGTCACGTCAAAGCCAATATCAATTTGCAGAATGGTCTGACCGACGGCGACTTCGCCGGCGGCTTCCGCGAAGTGCTGGCGCTGAACGACAAGCTGATGGACCTGAGCCCCGCCCCCGGCTATTACAAGCTCGCCTACTACACCAGCCGCGGCTACGGCAATATCAAGCGCGACCGCGAGCTGGCGCTACGCTATTTCCGCAAGGCCGCCGATTTGGGCAATCCCGAGGCGCAGTTCTATGTCGCCGAGCTACTCAGCCCCTACGACAAAGCTCCTGATATCGCAGTAAAGATGTGGCAATGTGCTGCAGAGCAAGGACATGCCAACGCGGCAAAAACATTGGGGATTCGACAAAGTGCGCTAAAACAATACTCTCCAGCATTGCAGGCCTATCAGCTCGGTGTCAAAGCAGGGAGCTCAGGTGCGGCCAGCTTTTTAGAAAATGGCTTCAAAACCCCGCCTCCCGACGACGGCATGTATTATATGGCGCTGAAGTTGGACCCTGAGCGCAGTCGCCGTTATCGTTTAATTTGGAAACTCCTCTACGACTACTCCTATCTGCAACCCACGGTAGAAGAAGTCGACCAGATCGTGCCGCTGCCTCCGGCCCCCTTGCCGCCCAGGGACGGCGGCTTCCAATGGTTGAAAGCCTGGCGCGGGCCGGGGCCGGCTCAGCCCAGCGAAGAACTGATCCAGCAGCTGGCCGAAGCCAAGCAGCTCGACCCCGCCACCGGCCTGTTCGACCCCAAACGCAAGGCCGCCGCTGAAGCCGAGGCCAAAGCCGCCCGCGAACGGGCCGAGCTGACCCCGCCCTTCGCCGGCGCGCTGCCCATCGGCGCGCTGCGCCGCAGCGGCGACGTGCCCAATGTCAATGCCCACTGGCGGCCCCGGCCGCCCAAGGGCTGCGTGCCCTGGGGCAGCACCCACCCCACCAGTTACTGCACCGCCGGCCAGCCGCTGCCCTTGCTCGACGTCGCCTTCCCGCTGCCATGGTGGCAGCAATGGCTGAGCAAGGAATGGAAGGTCTACCGGCCCACCGAGGTGGAGTGGGAGCTGGTGCGTTATCAAAACCGCCAGGCCTCGACGCTGGATAGGCTCAGAGCGGGTCGTAAAAACGCCCGGCAAGCCGGGCGTTTCGCATCCATCCAGACGAAGGCGCTCAGTAGCCCAACCCCATCGCTTCCTTGACGTCCTGCATGGTGGCGCGCGCCACTTGCTCGGCCTTGGCGTTGCCGGCGGCCACCACTTCCTTGACCAGCTTGGGATTGCTCAGATACTGCTCGGCGCGTTCAAACATCGGCTGCTGTTCGCGGAGTACGCCGTCTATCACCGGTTGCTTGCAGTCCAGGCAACCGATGCCGGCGCTGGTACAGCCCTGCTTCACCCATTCGCGGGTATCGGCGTCGCTGTACACCTGGTGCAGCTGCCATACCGGGCATTTGTCCGGGCTGCCCGGATCGGTGCGGCGCACGCGGGCCGGATCGGTCGGCATCGCCCGCACTTTTTTGGTGACGGTGGCCGGGTCTTCGCGCATGGTGATGGTGTTGCCGTAGGACTTGGACATCTTCTGACCGTCCAGGCCCGGCATCTTGGACGCCTCGGTCAGCATCGCCTCGCATTCGGCCAGAATGCTCTTGCCCTTGTTCTCCAGCCAGCCGAACAGCCGCTCGCGGTCCGCCGCGCCCAGATTCTGGCTGGCGGCCAGGATTTCGCGCGCGCCGGCCAAGGCTTCGGCGTTGCCGTCTTGCAGATAGGCGGTGCGCAGGCGGTCGAACTCCTTGCCGGCCTTGCCTATCTTCTTCACCGCGGCGCGGGCCAGTTCTTCGAAGTTGGGTTCGCGGCCAAACAGGTTATTGAAGCGGCGCGCCACTTCGCGGGTCAGTTCGATGTGCGGCACCTGGTCTTCGCCCACCGGCACCAGGCCGGCCTTATAGATCAGGATGTCGGCGGCCTGCAGCAGCGGGTAGCCGAGGAAGCCGTAAGTGCCCAGGTCCTTGGTGGACAGTTTTTCGATCTGGTCCTTGTAGGTGGGCACGCGCTCCAGCCAGGACAGCGGGGTCACCATGGACAGCGCCAGGTGCAGTTCCGCGTGCTGCGGCACTTTGGACTGGATGAAGACGGTGGCCTGTTCCGGGTCCACGCCGGCGGCCAGCCAGTCTATCACCATGTCCCACACGCTCTTGCCGATGATGGAGACGTCGTCGTAATTGGTGGTCAGCGCATGCCAGTCCGCCACCATGAAGTAGCAGTCGTGAGTGCTTTGCAGCTGCACCCAGTTCTTGATCACGCCGTGGTAGTGGCCAAGGTGCAGGCTGCCGGTGGGGCGCATGCCGGAGAGAATGCGGTTGGCGAACATGTTTGAATTCCGTTTCAGAAAATAAGCGCGACCGCGCCGGAAACGAAGTCCGGCGCGTCAGGATGGGGGTGAGCCGGGCGCTTCAGAGTCGGTTTACGATCTGCTGCGCGTCGTGGAGTGTTACACGGGGTGTACGCCTTGTCTCGCTCTCACTCGCAAGATCGTAAACACACTCTTAGATCAGGGCGCGCACCAGGCCGTACATCAGGCCGTAGAACGGCCGCAAAATGGTGGTCAGCAGGCCGGTGAAGATCAAGGCCAGCAGCACCCACATGCCGTAAGGCTCCAGCTTGGCGTACTTCCAGGCCATGCCGGGCGGCAGAAAGCTCTCCACGATGCGGCCGCCGTCCAGCGGCAGGATGGGCAGCAGATTGAGCAGCATCAGCGAGATATTGATGCCGATGCCGGCCTGGCTCATCAGCGCCAGCGGCTCGCTGTAGCTGGTATCCATGCCGATGGCCAGTTTGAACAGCAGCACCCACATCAGCATCATCAGCAGATTGGAGGCGGGCCCGGCGGCGGCCACCAGGCGGCCGTGCTCGCGCGGCTTGCGCAGCGCGCCGAAGTTGACCGGCACCGGCTTGGCCCAGCCAAAGATGAAGCCGCCCAGCGTCACCGACAGCAAGGGCAGCAGCACGGTGCCGATCGGGTCGATGTGCTTGAGCGGGTTCAGCGTCATCCGCCCCATCATATAGGCTGTGCTGTCGCCGAAACGGCGCGCGGCGTAAGCGTGGGCGGCCTCGTGCAGGGTGATGGCGAACAGCACCGGCAGCGCGTAAATGGTGATTTTCTGGATCAGGTTAATGTCGCCCATGATGTCTCTTGTGGGTTGAAAACGGTGTCGGGAGGCAAAAGCGGAGTTTATAGGCCAAACGGCGACGGGTCGCCCTTGCCGCGACGCAGCAGCTCCACGCCCTCGGTCATGTCGATCACGGTGGTGGGCTCGGTGCCGCACCAGCCGCCGTCTATCACCGCGTCCACCGCGTGCTCCAGCCGCTCGCGGATTTCATACGGGTCGGTCAGCGGTTCCTCGTCGCCGGGCAGCATCAGGGTACAGGACAGGATGGGTTCGCCCAGCTCTTCCAGCAGGGCCAGCGCCACCTTGTGGTCCGGCACCCGCAGCCCGATGGTGGAGCGCTTGGGGTGCAGGGTGCGGCGCGGCACTTCGCGGGTGGCTTGCAGGATGAAGGTGTAGCTGCCGGGGGTGGCGGCCTTCAACATGCGGAACTGGCTGTTGTCCACCTTGGCGTAATTGGCCAGCTCCGACAGATTGTGGCAGACCAGGGTCAGGTGGTGACGCAGGTCCAGCTGGCGGATCTCCAGGATGCGCTCCATCGCCGGCTTGTCGCCCAGCATGCAGCCCAAGGCGTAACAGGAGTCGGTGGGATAGACCACCACCCCGCCCTCGCGCAGGATTTTCACCGCTTCGCGCACCAGCCGCGCTTGCGGATTGTCCGGATGGATCATGAAAAACTGTGCCATGTGGGTCAGCCTTGTGCCGGGTCCGCCGGCCGGATGATGCGCGCGGCCAGCGCGTCCCAGATGGGTTTGCAGATCGGCGGCAGGTCGTCGGTGCTGCCGACGTCGCGGCCGCCCTCGCCTGGAGCGTGGAAATCGCTGCCGGCGCTGGAGTACAGTTCGTGGCGGTCCGCCAGCAAGGCGAACTTGTGCATATCGTCCAGGCTGTGGCTGCCGCTGGCCACTTCGATGCCGCGGCCGCCGGCCTGCTTGAAATCGTTGATCAGCCGCTCGATCAGGTTGCGGCCCATATCGTAGCGACCGGGATGGGCGATCACCGCCTCGCCGCCGCCGGCCAGAATCCAGCCCACCGCGTCTTCCAGGCCGGCCCATTCGTGCGCCACGTAGCCGGGCTTGCCCGGCGTCAGGAATTTGCGGAACACGGTGCGCACGTCCTTGACCTGGCCGCTATTGACCAGGAAGCGGGCGAAGTGGGTGCGGCCTATCATTTCCGGGTTGTCGCACAAGGCCATCGCGCCGTCGAACGCGCCCTGAATGCCCACCTTGACCAGTTCGTCCGACATCTGCCGCGCGCGGTTGACGCGTCCGTCGCGGATGGATTGCAGGCCGGCGGCCAAGGTCGGCTGGTCCGGGTCTATTCCCAGGCCGACGATGTGCACGGTGTGCTTGCCCCAGGTAACCGAGACTTCGACGCCGTTGAGGAAGGCCAGGCCCTGACGCGCCGCCTCGGCCCGCGCCGCGGCCAGGCCGTGGGTGCAGTCGTGGTCGGTCAGCGCCACCAGGGTGGCTTCGCGCTCGGCGGCGCGCGCGATCACCTGCTCCGGCGGCAAAGCGCCGTCGGAGGCGTGGGAGTGGAAATGCAGATCGATGCTGGCCATGCTTATTGTCCGTTGGCGGCGGCCTGGCGCGCGGCTTCGCGCAACTCCCAGGCGGCCAGTTTGGCGCGGTATTCCGTCATCAAGGCGTTATAGCTGTCCCAGATGCACGGGTCGCAGCCGCTGCCGCAGCAAGCGTCGTCCGGCGGGGGCTCGGGCGCTTCCGGCGGCGGGTCGAAGTCGTCGTCGTTCATGCCGCCACGACGCGGATGGAAAAGCCTTCGCCGCTGACCTGCTGGCCGGCGCGGATCTTGCAGGTCTTGCGCAGTTCCTCCTGGCCGTCCACTCGCACATTGCCTTCGGCGATGAAATGTTTGGCGGCGCCGCCGGAATCGCAGACATTGCAGATTTTCAGCAGGTCGCACAAGGCGATGTATTCGCCGCTCAATTCAAAGGTTTCGTTCATTTTTGCACACTCGATTGGGACAGGGCTGTGAGCGGGCTGTGGACAAGAACCGCAGCGCCTTCATTTTTCACGCCTTTTTACTGTCGCTTATTTTTTAATCTATCGCCGACAACTATCCACGCCATGGCAGGACAAGCTTGTGGGCCTGTTGTGGATAATTGCGGCAATTTGCTGAATTTCCAGCGCTTTATTCTTTGCGCTCAAAATTTAGGCAACTCGCCCGGCCAGAGGGCGGCCAACGCCGCCCGCGCCTGAGCCATGCGCCTTTCATGCGCGCCGCTCACCCGCGTCGCGTCAACGCCCGCGTCTTGCAGCGCCTGCCGGTAGAGGCCGAACAGCCAATCGCGCTGGGTCGGGTGGCTGCGCAGCGGGTCCGGCTCCCAGGGGATGTCCGGCTCGGCCAGCAGGGTCAAGGCGTAATCGCCGGGCCGACACAGCGCGAGCAAGCCGGGGCTGCAATGCCCGTGCGCCACTTCGCTCCAGATCTTGCAATTCAAGGCGGTGGTGTCGCACAACAAAACTTGGACGCCGCCGGCCAAGGACTGTTCCGCCGCCAACTGTCCACGCGCCACTTCCTCTATGATTTCCGGCGTGGAGCGGTACGGCCGCGCGGCGAAATAATCGCGCGCGTATTCCGGCACCCAGGCGGCGGCGATGCCCGCCTCGTTCAGCGCCGCCGCCAGCGCGCGCGCCAGCGTGGTCTTGCCGCAGGACTCCGGCCCCACGATGGCGATCTTCAACGGCCGCGCCGCGCCTTCTGACATCCGGCTGCTCTCAAAATACGGAAAAGCGGTCAATTATACGCCGCTTGCCGCGCTATCAACAGCCGGGCCGCTGTTCTCAACAAGCAAAGGGGACAGCCCTGTGCGCCAGCTGTGGACAAGGAAGCTAAGCCCTTGCCGCAAAATGGATTTGACCGTGAAGATCAAAAAATAGGCAGACCGATGGATTACCCACATCCAGCGTGAAAAGCCATGTGGGACAATTGTGGATAAAGCCGCCAAGTCCTTGTTCCGCCAAGCGCATTTTCTTTTGCTTATTTTTTAAGCAAAAATCAGCGCAAACTCAAGACGACGGCATGCGCCGCACGCCGTCCATCGCCGGCCCGGCCCCGTCGCGCCCATTTTCCCGTTTGCCCACACCCAAGGTGCAAAGCCGTGTGGGCGAGTTGTGGACAAGCGCGGCAAGACTCTGAAAAACCGGCACAAAAAAAGGCCGCTCAAAAAATGAGCAGCCCGGGTCGCGCACGGCGTCTTAATGCGCGTTCATCTCGCCGCGCAAGGGCTTAGCCAATTGCGCCGCCAGTTGCTGTCCGCTAAGACCGGCGGACAGCAGCACGTGCAGCTTGGCCAGCGCCGCTTCCGGCGTCAGGTCCGCCCCGGCCACCGCGCCGGCACGCGCCAGCGGCTGGCTGGCGGCGTAAGCGCCCACCTCCACCGCGCCGCGCGGCGCCTGGGTGATGTTGAGCACGGCGCCGCCGCGCGCGGTCAGGGCCTTCACCCCGTCCAGCAGCGCCGGATCGGCCGGCGCGTTGCCGCTGCCGTAGCTCATCAGCACCGCCGCGTCCAACATCGGGTCCGCCATCAGGCGGCCGGCCAGCGCCGCGCCCTGCCCCGGACTCAGGAACAGGCAGGCGATGTTCAGGTCTTCGCGCAGCGCCTTGGGCTGGAATTCGCCCTGCCCCGGCAACCAGGCGGCCTTGTTCCAGTGCGGATGGATGGCGAAGCGGGCCAGCGGTTCGGCGTTGGGCGAGCCGAAGCCGGCGAAATGCTCCACATCCAGCTTGCGGGCGCGGCTGCCGCGCAGCAGCAGGCGGTCGAAGGCGATGACGACTTCGCACAGCTCAGGCTGGCAGGCCGCCTCCAGCGCGTCGGCGACATTATTCCAGCCGTCGGAGCGCGGGTGCAGCAGCGGCAGCTGCGCGCCGGTCAGCACCACCGGCTTGCCCAGCCCGCGCAGAGCGAAGGCCAGCACGCCGGCGGTATAAGCCATGGTGTCGGTGCCGTGGATGACGACGAAGCCGTCGTAGTCGCCGTAACGCTCGGCCAGCGCGGCGATGATGCGGTTCCAGTGGCGCGGCTCGATGGCGGAGGAGTCGATCAACTCGTCGAACTCGACCACGTCGAAATCCAGGCCGGGCCGGCGGAAACGCTCCAGCAGGCCGGGCAACAGGCCTGGAGACGGCGCCAGGCCGTCCGGGGTTTCGGTCATGCCTATGGTGCCACCGGTGTACAACACTAAAACGCGGCTCATGCGATCTCCTGCAAACAGTGTCCAATGCCGCGATAGTAGCTCAATTCGCCGCGACCGCGGCAGGACTGTCCACGCGCAGACGCACCGCGTCGTGCCGCCAGTACTCGTAATCGCAGTCCAGCGTCTCGCCGGCGGCGTCTCGATTGATCCGGCGCACCAGCAGAACGGGGCTGCCCTCGGCCAGCATCAGCGCTTGCGCCACGCGGCCTTGCGCCGCCGCCGGCAGGATGTCGAAAGCCGCCGCCGCGTATTCGATGCCGTAATGGCGGCGGTACAAACCGGTCAGCGATTGACTCAAATCCAGCTCCTGGATGTCCGGGAAGCGCTCCGGTCTCAGGAAGTGCTCCACGTATAGCGCCACCCGGCCGTCCAGGCTGCGTTGACGGCAGATTTTCCACAAGGAGCTGAGCGGCGGCACGGCCAGCGCCCGGCACAGCTCGGGCGAGGCCAGCACGGTTTCCACGCTCAAGAGCCGGGTTTCCGCCGCGCGCTGCTGGGCGTCGGCCATGCGCTGGAAATGGTTGCCGTAAAGCGGCGCGTATTCCAGCCGCGGAAACGCGAGAAACCAGCCGCGCCGTTCTTCTCGGTAGACCCGCCCTTCGGCCTCCAGCACGCCCAAGGCCTCCTTCAAGGTGATGCGGGTGGTGGCGAACAACTCCGCCAGCGCGCGCTCCGACGGCAGGCGGCCGCCCGGCCGCAGCAGGCCGCCGTCGATTTGCTGCAATAAGGCGGCGCGGATGCGCGCGGCCTGGGAAAGCGGTTTCGATTCAGGCATCAGGACTAGTCCAGCAATCAGGTCTCCGCCGGCTTTTTACCAAGAAAAAATGACAAGGAAATGACTGGCCGCCAGCGCCGCCGGCCGGCCTTGCGCCGATTTGTCACCGACATGCAATCAAACTGCCATGCGAGCTAAACCGGAATGTCATCTACACGGAATACCATCAGCATCGCTTTTATTTGACCTAGTCCAAAGGGATGGATGCCATGAATACACCGTTGCGCTGCGCCGTTCTGGGCGCGCTGGCCCTGCTGGCCAACACCGCTTTCGCCGATAATCTGAGCGCGCTGATCCAGGCCGCCAAGAAAGAGGGCGAGCTGAACGTGATCGCCCTGCCCCACGACTGGTGCGGCTACGGCGGCGTGATCGCCGGCTTCAAAGCCAAGTACGGCATCAAGGTGAACGAACTCAATCCGGACGCCGGCTCCGCCGACGAACTGGAGGCGATCAAGGCCAACAAGAGCAATAAGGGCCCGCAGGCGCCGGACGTGATCGACGTGGGCTTGTCCTTCGGCCCGCAAGCCAAGGCCGCCGGCCTGTTGCAGCCGTACAAAGTCTCCAACTGGAAAACCATTCCGGACAGCGTCAAGGACAAGGACGGCTATTGGTACGGCGATTACTACGGCGTGCTGGCCTTCGAGGTGAACAAGGATCTGGTCGCCAAAACGCCGACCGACTGGAGCGACCTGCTGAAGCCGGAGTACAAGAACGCGGTGGCGCTGGCCGGCGACCCGCGCGCCGCCAACCAGGCGATCCAGGGCGTGTTCGCCGCCGGCCTGTCCCAGTCCAAGGGCAATGTGGCCAAGGCCGCCGACGCCGGCCTCAAGTTTTTCGCGCAGTTGAACAAGAGCGGCAATTTCGTGCCGGTGATCGGCAAGGCGGCTTCGCTGGCCCAGGGCAGCACCCCCATCGTGATCCGCTGGGACTACAACGCGCTGGCCGACCGCGACACCTTGAAGGGCAACCCCAAGGTGGAAGTGGTGGTGCCCAAGAGCGGCGTGGTGGCCGGCGTTTACGCCCAGGGCATCAGCGCTTACGCGCCGCACCCCAACGCCGCCAAGCTGTGGCAGGAATACCTGTTCTCCGACGAAGGCCAACTGGCCTGGCTCAAGGGCTATTGCCACCCCACCCGCTTCAACGATCTGGCCGCGCGCAAGAAAATCCCGCAGGACTTGCTGAGCCGGATGCCGGACGCCGCCGCCTATAAGAAGGCCCTGTTCCCCACGCTGGAACAGCAAGAGGCTTACAAGGCGGTGATCACCAAGCAGTGGGACGGCGTGGTGGGCAGCAACGTCAAGTAAGCCGGCCTTATCCCCTTGGCGCGCGGCACTGTCGCCGCGCGCGGGCTCTCTTTGGAAACACGCCCTCATGTCCGCATCTTCCGACTCTCTCGCCGGCCGTTCCGGCCCGGCGTCGCCGCGCCGCGCCGGCGGCGGCTTCGTCTCGCTGTCCTGGCTGGGCGTGGCGCCGTTCTTCCTGTTTGCGCTGCTCTTCCTGCTGCTGCCCACCGCCCGACTGCTGCTGGGCGCCTTCCAGGACGCCGACGGCCATTTCACGCTGAACAATATCGCCCGGCTGTTCGAGCCGGCGATTCTCGACGCCTACAAGATCAGCCTGCAGATCAGCGCCGCCTCCGCGCTCTTGGGCGCGGCCTTCGGCCTGTTGCTGGCCCTGGCGGCGATCCGCGGCCGGCTGCCGGACTGGATCCGCCCGACGCTGGCCACCTTTTCCGGCGTGGCGTCCAACTTCGCCGGCGTGCCGCTGGCCTTCGCCTTCCTGGCCACGCTGGGCCGCATGGGCCTGGTGACGGTGTTGCTGCGCCGCTATCTGGACTTCGATCTCTACGCCGGCGGCTTCAGCATTCTCAGCTTCAGCGGCCTGACGCTGACCTATCTGTATTTCCAGATTCCGCTGATGGTGCTGATCGTCAGCCCGGCCATAGATGGCCTTAAAACCGAATGGCGCGAGGCCTGCGACAGCCTGGGCGGTTCCGCCTTCGCCTACTGGAGCCGCATCGCGCTGCCGGTGCTGTGGCCCAGCATCCTGGGCGCGGCGCTGCTGCTGTTCGCCAACGCCTTCGGCGCGGTGGCCACCGCCTACGCGCTGACCGGCAGCTCGCTCAACATCGTCACCATCCTGCTGTACGCGCAAATCCGCGGCGATGTGCTGCACGACCAGAACCTGGGCTACGCGCTGGCCTTGGGCATGATCGTGGTGACCGGCCTGTCCAACGCCGCCTACATCTGGCTGCGCGGCCGCGCGGAAAGGAGCCGGGCATGAAACGCCAGCCTGTCCACAAACCGTCGTCGCGCCTGGGCGCCTGGATCGCCGTCGTCGCCGGCGGCCTGTACTTCTTGCTGCCCTTGTTGGCCACCTTCGAATTCAGCCTGAAGATGCTGCGCGAAGGCTATAGCTTCGAAGCCTACAAGCTGGTGCTGCAAGACCCCGGCTTTCAGCAAAGCTTCGCCTATTCCGCGCTGATGGCCGTGTTCACCATCGTCATCGGCCTCCTGCTGGTGGCGCCCACCGCCTTCTGGATCCAGCTCCGCCTGCCGCGGCTGCGTCCGCTGGTGGAGTTCATCACCTTGCTGCCGCTGGTGATTCCGGCCATCGTCATCGTGTTCGGCTATCTGCGCCTGTTCGGCAGCGACGCCTGGCTGCCCCTGACCGGCAGCGAGCGCGGCACCGATCTCTTGCTGGTCTGCAGCTATGTGACGCTGGCCCTGCCCTATCTATACCGTTCCATCGACGCCGGCCTGTCCGCCATCGACGTGCGTTCGCTGGCCGAGGCGGCGCAAAGCCTGGGCGGCGGCTGGCGGGTGATTCTGCTGCGGGTGATCTTCCCCAATATCCAATCCGCGCTGCTGTCCGGCGCTTTTCTGACCTTCGCCATCGTCATCGGCGAATTCACCATGGCCAGCTTGCTGGCGCGGCCGGCCTTCGGCCCTTATCTGCAATTGATCGGCGCCAACCGCGCCTACGAGCCGGCGGCGCTGGCCATCATCGCCTTTTTGATCACCTGGGCGGCCATGGGCCTGCTGCAGGTGGCCGGCCGTCACCGTCGCGCGCTGCGCGAGGCGACGGCGACAGAATAAGAGAGACCCCATATGGCATACCTGGACATCCGGCACCTCAACAAGCGCTACGGCCAGCACACGGTAGTGCACGACTTCAATATGCGGGTGGAGGCCGGCGAGTTCGTCACCTTCCTCGGCCCGTCCGGCTGCGGCAAAACCACGGTGCTGCGCATGATCGCCGGCTTCGAAACCCCCAGCGGCGGCGCCATCCGCCTGCAGGGCGAGGACATCACCGCCTGCGCGCCGCAAAAACGCGGCATCGGCATGGTGTTTCAGAGCTATGCGCTGTTTCCCAATATGAACGCCGGCGAAAACATCGCCTTCGGCTTGAAGATGCAGAAGCGGCCGGCCGCCGACATCCGCCGCAAGGTGGCGGACGCGCTGGCGCTGGTGGAGCTGTCCGGCAAGGAGGGACACTACCCGCATCAGCTCTCCGGCGGCCAACGCCAGCGGGTGGCGCTGGCGCGCGCGCTGGTGGTGGAGCCGCGCATTCTGCTGCTGGACGAGCCGCTGTCTGCGCTGGACGCGCGCATCCGCAAGAATCTGCGCGAGCAGATCCGCGACATTCAGCGCCGGCTGGGACTGACCACTATTTTCGTGACCCACGACCAGGAAGAAGCGCTGACCCTGTCCGACCGCATCTTCGTGATGAATCAGGGCAAGGTGGAGCAGGAGGGCGCCGCCGAAACCATCTACACCCAGCCGGCCACCGAGTTCGTCGCCCGCTTCATGGGCAATTACAATCTGCTGTCCGCCGGCGACAGCCGGGCGCTGTTCGGCCTGGACATCCAGGGCCATCTGGCGATCCGCCCGGAGTCCATTCAATTGCTGCCCGGCGACAGCGCGGAAACGGACAGCCTGCCGGCGGTGGTGAAGCAGCGCCAGTTGCTGGGCAATGTCGTCCGTTATCAGGTGGAAAGCGCCGGCGCGCTGCTGCAGGTGGACCGGCTGAACCGCAACCCGGCGGATTTGCTGGCCGACGGCGCGCCTGTGCGGCTGCGCGTCCAGCGCGACGATATGCGCGAAGTGCGCTAAACGTCGGTCGGCCGCCGGAAATAGGCCATTTGCCGGCGCAGGCTGCCGGCCCGCTGCGACACTTCCTGCGCCGCCGCCGACAATTGCTCGCTGGCGGCGGCGTTGCCCTGGGACAGCTGGCTCAGGCCCTGCATCACCTGATTGATGCCGCCCACGTGCTGCGCCTGGGCCACGGCCTCCTTGGAGATGTCCCGCACCAGCTGCCGGGTTTGCTGGCTGGATTCGACGATGGCGCTCAGGCTCTTGCCGGCCTCTTCCGCCAGCCTCACGCTGCCGGCCGCCACCTGGCCGATCTCCTTGGCCGCGGTCTGGCTGCGCATCGCCAGCTTACGCACCTCGTCCGCCACCACGGCGAAGCCGCGGCCCAGCTCGCCGGCGCGCGCCGCCTCGATGGCGGCGTTGAGCGCCAGCAAATTGGTCTGATAGGCGATGTCGTCGATGATGTCGGTACGCTGGGCGATCACATGCATCGCCTCTATGGTTTCGCCGACAACCCGCCTGCCCTCCTCGGCCTGACGCGCGGCTTCGCTGGCGACATCGCCGCTGCGACTGGCGTCGCGAGCCATCGCGAACATCTGCCCGGCGATCTCGTCCACCGCGTGGCTGGTTTGCTCGATGTCGGAAGAAGTGCGGCAGGCGCTGTCGGACAGGCCCTGCGATGCGCTGTTCAATTGCAGCGAGGCGTTGGCCACCGCGTCCGCGTCCTGCTGCACCTGCAGAATCACCCCGCTCAGCTTCCGCCCCATCTGGCGGATGTGCGCGGCCAGGCTGTTGTCGTCAGACGAAGCCAGCCGCAGCCGGAAGTCCAGTTGACCGCCGGCCAGCTCCCGCATGCCCTGCGCCACCTCGTCCGGCTCCGCGCCCAAGGTCCGCAGGATGCTGCGCGCCAGCAGCAGCGCGGCGGCGATGGGCAGCAACACCCCGGCCAACACCGCCAACGCCAGCCAGCTTTGCCAGCGCGCGGCGGACTGCTGCGCCGCCAGCGCGTCGCGGATCCGGATCAACACCGCGTTCTGCACTTCCAGCAAAGCGTCGATGCGCCGGCTGGCCACGTCGAACCACTCTTCGCTGGACAAGCTCTGCATCGCGCCCGGGCCGCGCGCCAGCACCGCGTCGCGCAGCGACTCGTACGCCCCGCTCGCGTCCATCGCCTGGGCCAGCAGACGTTCGTCGCCGTCGTTCTGCCGGTACAGGCTGCGGCACAGCGCCTCCTGCGACACCATGCCGCTGGCCAGGCGGAACTCGTTGATATTGAAACTGCCCACCGCCAGCACTCCGCCGATCAAGCCGCGGGCGCGGCCGGTGTACTCCGTCTGGCAATGCAAGGCGGACCATTGCTGCACCAAGGCGCGCACGTCCTCGCTTTGCGAATAGAACAGGGTGATGACCTTGGAGAGCCGCTCGATGATTTCGGTGTAGCGTTCAAACGCCGGCAGCGGCGAAATATGGCGCTGCGCCACATCGCGGCGCAAGGTCGAGAGCAGCTCCGCCGCCGGCAGTTGCTGGGAAAGAAACAGGCCGGCCTTGCGCGACAACTCGTCGCCCGGCGGCTGGCGCAAGCGGGTCAACAACGCGTCGGCCTGCGCCTTTTGCCGCGGCAAGGCGGCCGGCATCGGCTTATGCTCGTTCAGATAGCGGTTGCTCAGGCCGCGCTCGATCTGCAAGGCGTGAATCAGCGCCCCCACTTGCTGCACATCGTCCACCAGCGCCTGGTCGCGCTGCAAAGCCTGTACCGTCCGCCACTGCGTAAAGGCAAACCACAAGGCCCCGCACAGCAAGAGCAGCACCAGCGGAGCGATCAACAAGGCCAGCTTGTGCACCAGCTTCAGACGGAAGTGCATCGGGTATCCTGTTCGCAAGCCATGGACCAAGGACCGCCGGAGCCCAACCCTGACGCAGCGGCCAACCGCTCTAACTATAGGCAATGGCTGGACAAGGCAAGCACAGTGGCATGAGACGCGCACAGGCAGGACGCGCGCGCAAAGAAAAACCCGCCGCGAAAGCGGCGGGTTGCGGGGCGGCGGCGATCAGGCCGCGCGCAGGCTGGCGATCATG
Source organism: Chromobacterium sp. HL1 (assembly GCF_057418835.1). Classification (NCBI taxonomy): domain Bacteria; kingdom Pseudomonadati; phylum Pseudomonadota; class Betaproteobacteria; order Neisseriales; family Chromobacteriaceae; genus Chromobacterium; species Chromobacterium sp. HL1. Next base: position 1,113,367 of record NZ_CP162399.1, on the reverse strand, counting down.
ATCCAGCCTATCAAGGCCGGCGCCATCGCCATGCAGAAGCCGCGCATCAGGCGCATGCCGCGGCCGGCGCCGTCGCCGCTCAACTCGCGGCGCACCACAGGCCAAGCCTTCCAGCCCACGAACAAGGCCAGCAACAGCTCGCCCACCGGCATCAGCAGCTTGGAAGTGAGGTAATCCAGAAAATCGAAAAAGCTCATGCCGAACAGCAGGTAATCGCTCCACACGCCCAGCGACAGCGAAGCGGGAATGCCCAGCAGGAAAATGCCCAGCGTCATCACCCAGGCGGATTGCGTGCGCTTGAGGCCGAACTCGTCCATCGCGAAGCTGGTCACCACCTCCAGCAAGGACACCGAAGACGTCAGCGCCGCCAGCAGCAGCAGGCAGAAGAACATCACCGCGAACACCTGCCCCAGCGGCAGGTGGGCGAACACCGCCGGCATGGTGATGAAGGTCAGGCCCGGACCCGCCGACGGATCGAAGCCGAAGGCGAACACCGCCGGCAGCACCATCAGGCCGGCCAGGAAGCAGGTAGCCACCGTCAAGGCGATCACCCATAGGGCCGAACCCAGCAGATTGGACTCTTTGCTGACGTAAGAACCGTAGGTGATCATGATGCCCAGGCCCAGCGACAGCGAAAAGAAGGCCAGCCCCAAGGCGTCCACCAGCATGGCGCTGCTGACCTTGGAGAAATCCGGCGCCACGAAATACTTCACGCCTTCCCAGGCGCCCGGCAGCGTCAGGCCGCGTGCGATCAGCACCAGCATCAGCACGAACAAGGCCGGCATCAGGAACTTGGACAGGTTTTCAATGCCCTTCTGCACGCCGCCGGCCACCACCCACACCGTCAGCAAGGCGAAGCCGGCATGGTAGGCGATGGGCTCCAGCGGATCGCTGATGAAGCCGCTGAAGATGGCGCCCAGAGTCTTGGCGTCCGACGTCATGATGCCGCCGCCCAGCGCCTTGACGATGTAGGCGATGGTCCAGCCGCCCACCACGCTGTAGAAGGACAGGATCAGGAAACACACCAAGACGCTCATATAACCAATGACGGGCCAGCCGCCGCCGGCCAACTGCCGGAAAGCGCCGACTGCGCCGGCCTTGGACGCGCGCCCCAAAGCCATCTCGGCCAGCATCAGGGCCAGGCCCAGCGTCAGGCAAATGCCCAGGTAAATAAACAGGAAGGCGCCGCCGCCATTGGTGGCGGCGACATAGGGAAATTTCCAGATCGCCCCCAGCCCAATGGCCGAGCCGGCGGCAGCGAGGATGAAACCGAGGCGCGAGCCCCATTGTGATCTTGCCATGATGCAGTCTGCTTCTTTGTCCGAATATTTGTTCTTGAATCGCCGAGATCGACGCCCGCGCCCAAACGCGATCGCCGCAGCGGCAAAGGTGCTGTTTTGCGCCGGTAAGGCGCGGCTCGCGCCAGGCCAGATCATGAAGCCCGGGAGCGAACGGAAGGGACCCGGCAAGCCGGGCAAGGGAGAGAAAACCGCCGTGTGGGCGGGCCGAAAGCCGCGTCAGGGGTGGCGACGGGCTACGGTTCTCGCTAGTGTATTTTGCGTACAAACACGAATTTACCATGATTGATGGCAATTTCCAGCGTACGCAGGCAATTAATTCCGACTCCCAGCGCAAGTACGGACATTTCCCGGCAAAGATGGGCATGACAATCCACTCTCAATTAAGTTGAGCATGAAATATCTGTACTCAGGGAATACACTTAGAGCGGCGGACAAAAAACAGTTCCACGCGGCAAGCAAGGCGCGCCGGCCGGACAGCGCAAGCAAGACGGCGAGCCGATGCCACGCGGCGCCTGGAGTTTGTCAGCCGCTTTAAGACCAGCGGCCCCACTGCTACGCGCCTGGCCACGCCAGGAGCGAACTCGCCGGCCTCACGCGACTTACGGAGAGCCCCTATGGCGATACTGCAAGCCTTCCAATCGCTGATCGACACCGTACAGGGCGCCTTGATCATCGCGCTTCCCGCAGACGGCCAGATCGTCAGCGCCAACCAGTTGGCCGCCATCCTGCTGGCCACTCCGCACGGCGATCTGATTGGCCAGCCCTTCTCCCGCTTTCTGCCGGACCCCGCGGACAGCGAACTGCTGGCCGGCGAACTGCGCCGCACCAGCATGATCTACAACCGCTCGCTCTCCTTGCAAGCCAGCGGCGGACGCCGCTTCGAGGTGCAGATGTCGCTGCGCGAGGTGGAGCTGGAAGGCGCGCTCATGCTGGTCTACAGCTTCAGCGACCGGACGGAAACCAAGGTCATGAGCCAGTTGCTGGATTTTGAGCGCAATCTGGTGGAGCGCTCGATCAGCCTGATGAAAAGCCTGCGCGCGGAAGACAAGCAAGCCGACGACGACAAATTGACCGGCGTGGCCGGCATGCACCGCCTGCTCTCCGCCGCCCATGCCGAAACCGGCCGCGCGCGCCGCTACGGCGGCGCCGTCTCCGGCCTGATCCTCAGCCTGATGAACGTGCCCGAACCGATGCCGGAGCTTGACGAGGGCTCGGCGCACCGCCACTTGCTGCGCCTGGCCGGCAGCCTGTGCCTGCAAAGCACGCGCGACAGCGATCTGGTGGCCCAGCGCGAAGACGACGCCTTCATCATTCTGCTGCCCAACACCGGCGTAAGCGGCGCCAACGAACTGGCGCGCAGGCTGATCAAATCGCTGCGCCAGCTCAGCTTCGTCTACCAGGGAGAAGAGCGCAAGGCGGCCGCCTGCGTCGGGCTGAGCGCTCTGCGCGGCAGCGAAAACACGCCCAAACCCATGCTGGAACGCTTAAACGAAGCGCTGCAAAAAGCGCGGGAAGGCGGTCCCAACTACATCGTCAAACTGCCCTGAAGCACCTTCCCGACCGGGCAGGAGCGCCGCGCCCCAGCCAAACGGCTTCAGCCCTATATAAAGACAAACCGGCGAGGCATCGTCTTGACGCCTCGCCGGTTTCGTTTCCATCGGCCGTTTAGCCTGTCAGCAACTCACTTCCGCGTTCTTGCGCGCATAGAACCACCAGCACAAGGCGATGCAGCTGATATAGAAAACAATGAAGCACAACAGCGCCGGCTCCGCGCCGCCGGTCGCCTTCATGGACGCACCAAAGCTCTGCGGAATGAAATAGCCGCCGTAAGCGCCAATGGCGCTGATGAAGCCGCCAGCCGCGGCCGACTCCTTGACCCCGTCCGCCTCGGCCTGCTTGCGCGCGTCTTCGCCGCGACCGGCCGCCGCGCGCAGCCGCCCGGTGGTGAAGATGGTCGGAATCATTCGGTAAGTCGAACCATTGCCCACGCCAGCCATGGTGAACAGCAAGAGGAACATGGCGAAGAAGCCGGCAAAGCTGCCGCCGCTCAACTGCCCGGCCGCGTCATGCGCCGGCAGGAAGTGCAACACCCCCACCACCGCCAAGGCCATCACCGCGAACACCCACATGGTCACCCGCGCGCCGCCGAGCTTATCCGAGATCACGCCGCCTATCGGGCGCACCAGGGCGCCGAGCAAGGGGCCGATAAAGGCGAACTTGGCCACCGGCACCTCCGGAAACTGCGTCTTGGTCAACAAGGCGAAAGCGCCGGCAAAACCGATGAAGCTGCCGAAAGTGCCGATGTACAGCCAGCACATCAGCCAATTATGCTTGCGGCGGAAAATCACCGCCTGCTCTGTGAACGAGGCCTTGGCGTCCGCCAGGTCGTTCATGCCGAACCAGGCCGCCGCCGTGGCCAAAACAATGAACGGCACCCAGACGAAGCCGGCGTTCTGCAGCCACAAGCTCTTTTCCACCCCATCCTTGACATAATGCTGCGCATCGCCGCCGAAGGCGCCGAACATGCCGCCGGTCACCACCAGCGGAATCACGAACTGGGCCAAGGACACGCCGAGGTTGCCGAAACCCGCGTTCAAGCCGTTGGCCGCGCCCTTCTGCGCCTTGGGGAAAAAGTAAGCGATATTGGCCATGGAGCTGGCGAAATTGCCGCTGCCCAGCCCGCACAGCAAGGCGATCGCCAGCATCACCGGATAAGACGTCGTGGGATCCTGCACCGCAAAGCCCAGCCATATCGCCGGAATCAACAGCGAGGCGGTGGACAAGGTCGTCCATTTGCGCCCGCCCACAATGGACGGCATGAAGGAATAAAAAATGCGCAAGGTCGCGCCGGACAGCGCCGGCAGCGCCGTCAGCAAAAACAGCTGATCCTTGGTGTAATTGAAACCCGCGTTCGGCAGGTTCAAGGTCACTACGCTCCACAATACCGAAATGACGAAAGCCAGCGTCAGACACGGAATCGAAATCCACAAATTGCGCCGCGCAATGCTCTGGCCTTCTTGTTGCCAGAACTCGGCGCTTTCCGGCTCCCACCGTTTGATGACATAAGACATGACTCAACCCTCCCCGCCGGCCCGAGTCATGGCCAGACCAGCGCTATTTGACAATCTTTTAAAGGCGGCGCGCGTCAAGGCGCCGCCATGCAACTCAAACTCAACGACTGGCGGTGGCCAGACGCAAACGCTCCGCGGCCACCGGCTTGAACGAGTAATGCATCCAGACCAGGCTGACGCAGACCGTGCCGTACAGCAGCATGAAACAGCTGGAACGCACCCCGGCGAGGTCCACCAGCGCGCCGAACAGAATCGGCAACACGAAACCGGCCAGTCCGCCGGCCAGGCCCACCACGCCGGACACCGCGCCGATATTGTCGGGAAAATCATTGGCGATGAACTTGAACACCGAAGCCTTGCCCACCGCCATCGCCACGCCGGCGATGAACAACACCGCGGTGAACAGCACCGAGTTCAAACCGATATGCAGGCTCCACGGTCCCTTGACGGTGGCCACCACCATCTCGGTCTGCGGATAGGACAAGACGAAGAAGCACACCCATAACACCCACATCACCCACCAGGTGGTCCGGTACGCGCCGAAGCGATCCGACATCCAGCCGCCGATCGCGCGCAGTACGCCGCCCGGCAAGGAAAAACAGGCGGCGAGAAAAGCCGCGGTTTTCATATCAAAGCCGTACTCGCCGACAAAATACTTGGTCAGCCACAGCGACAAGCCGACATAGCCGCCAAACACCACCGAGTAATACTGCGAGTAGCGCCAAACCCGGGGATCGCGCATCACCCGCAGTTGATCGACGAAACGCTGGCTCCCTCCGCTCAAGTGCGCCGGATTGTGATAACTGCAAAACCAAAACAACAGCGCCGCAGCCAGCATCACCCCGGCGTACACCTGAGGCACCAGCGTCCAGCCGCCCAGCGCGATCAAGGCCGGCGCCACGAATTTATTCACCGCCGCGCCGGAATTGCCCGCGCCGAACACGCCCATCGCCATACCCTGATGCCGCGCGTCGAACCAGCGCGCCACATAGGGCGTGCCCACCGAAAAACTGCCGCCCGCCAAGCCGATGAACAGCCCAATCAGCAAGAAATGCCAATACTGGGAGGCGAACTCCATCAGATAAATCGGCAGCACCGCGCTCAGCATCAGGCAGAACAAAACGATGCGGCCGCCATAGCGGTCGGTCCAGATCCCCAAGGGCACCCGCACCAGCGAACCCGACAACACCGGCATCGCCACCAGAATGCCGAACTCGGTCTCGTTCAGCCCCAGTTGCTGCTTCACCGGAATGCCCACCACGCCCATCATCATCCACACCATGAAACAGACGGTGAAAGCAAAAGTGCTGACGGCCAGCACTGAATACTGCTTGTACGCCGCGGATGTCATCTTTCCTCCCTCAGCGGCCTGGCGGCCGGTCAGTCCAACTCCATACTCACACCATACTGCTCGCGCGCCGGGAAACCCATTCGCCAGACGTGGGCAAGACCGAGGAAAAACGATCTAATCGAAATAGTTCTTTTGGGTGGTATTCAGGACAGCGGCGACGCCGCAGAAGGGAGGGAAGGCGGCGTAGCCGTCCAGCTTTGCGCCAATGCAAGTTACAGCCCCGGCGACATTGGCTAAGATAGGCGCATTGCCAACAAGGGAGCCTCCCCCATGAATGCTGCCAAGAAGATTCGCCGTTTCATCGAAGAAGGACATGACCCGCAGCAAATGCAAGTGCTCAAGGAACTGGCGACCGCACTGGAAATGGGCCGCTCTTTCGACCTCAGCCTGCTCTACGATATCGACATGCGCTACTTCGACGTCGCCATCGACCTGCTGAAAGACTGGCGCTTCGACCATCACATCGCCTCTCGCAGCAAGCTGCTGGAGCAGTTGCTGACCGAGATCGCACCGGACAGACAGGCGAAAGCGCAGGAAGCCCCTGCAGTCAAACCGGCGGCGAGCAAAGCCTCCAAACTCAAAAAGTAAGCGGACAGCGGACGCAACAAAGCCTCCCTTTGGGGAGGCTTCTGTATCGCCGTTCAACAGCACAATGCATAAAGCCCAGCTCGTGTGAGCTGGGCTTTGCAATGGGGCGTCTGGCGGTGTCCTACTTTCACATGGCGAATGCCACACTATCATCGGCGCTAAGGCGTTTCACGGTCCTGTTCGGGATGGGAAGGCGTGGGACCACCTCGCTATGGCCACCAGACATAAACTGGTACAAACTTGAAGAAGCCTGGGATGGTCTACACCACCCCACATATATTCGGTATTCAATTGTGTCGCACAACACTATCTCGTCGCTCAGTTTCCCAAGCCACTCAAATGATAGGATCAAGCCTCACGAGCAATTAGTATCGGTTAGCTTAACGCCTCACAGCGCTTCCACACCCGACCTATCAACGTCCTGGTCTCGAACGACTCTTCAGGAGGGTCAAGCCCTCAGGGAAGTCTCATCTTCAGGCGAGTTTCCCGCTTAGATGCTTTCAGCGGTTATCTCTTCCGCACTTAGCTACCCGGCAATGCGACTGGCGTCACAACCGGTACACCAGAGGTGCGTCCACTCCGGTCCTCTCGTACTAGGAGCAGCCCCCGTCAAACTTCCAACGCCCACTGCAGATAGGGACCAAACTGTCTCACGACGTTTTGAACCCAGCTCACGTACCACTTTAAATGGCGAACAGCCATACCCTTGGGACCGGCTACAGCCCCAGGATGTGATGAGCCGACATCGAGGTGCCAAACACCGCCGTCGATGTGAACTCTTGGGCGGTATCAGCCTGTTATCCCCGGAGTACCTTTTATCCGTTGAGCGATGGCCCTTCCATTCAGAACCACCGGATCACTATGTCCTGCTTTCGCACCTGCTCGACTTGTCGGTCTCGCAGTTAAGCTACCTTTTGCCATTGCACTATCAGCACGATTTCCGACCGTACCTAGGTAACCTTCGAACTCCTCCGTTACACTTTGGGAGGAGACCGCCCCAGTCAAACTGCCTACCATGCACTGTCCCCAATCCGGATCACGGACCAAGGTTAGAACCTCAAACACACCAGGGTGGTATTTCAAGGACGGCTCCATGAGAACTAGCGTTCCCACTTCATAGCCTCCCACCTATCCTACACAAGTCTGTTCAAAGTCCAATGCAAAGCTACAGTAAAGGTTCACGGGGTCTTTCCGTCTAGCAGCGGGGAGATTGCATCTTCACAAACACTTCAACTTCGCTGAGTCTCAGGAGGAGACAGTGTGGCCATCGTTACGCCATTCGTGCGGGTCGGAACTTACCCGACAAGGAATTTCGCTACCTTAGGACCGTTATAGTTACGGCCGCCGTTTACTGGGGCTTCGATCAAGAGCTTGCACCCCATCACTTAACCTTCCAGCACCGGGCAGGCGTCACACCGTATACGTCCACTTTCGTGTTGGCACAGTGCTGTGTTTTTGTTAAACAGTCGCAGCCACCGATTCTCTGCGACCTCTCAAAGCTCCTCCCGCAGGGGATTCACTCTAAGAGGCATACCTTCTCCCGAAGTTACGGTATCAATTTGCCGAGTTCCTTCTCCTGAGTTCTCTCAAGCGCCTTAGAATTCTCATCCTGCCCACCTGTGTCGGTTTGCGGTACGGTTCTTATGCAGCTGAAGCTTAGTGGCTTTTCCTGGAAGCGTGGTATCAGTCACTTCAGGTCCGTAGACCCTCGTCATCACGTCTCGGCCTTAAGGGGCGGCGGATTTGCCTACCACCCCAGCCTACCGGCTTAAACAGACTATTCCAACAGTCTGATGACCTAACCTTCTCCGTCCCCACATCGCACTGCATAAAAGTACGGGAATTTTAACCCGTTTCCCATCGACTACGCTTTTCAGCCTCGCCTTAGGGGCCGACTCACCCTACGCCGATGAACGTTGCGTAGGAAACCTTGGGCTTTCGGCGAGCGGGCTTTTCACCCGCTTTATCGCTACTCATGTCAGCATTCGCACTTCTGATATCTCCAGCATCCCTTACGAGACACCTTCACAGACCTACAGAACGCTCCCCTACCATCTGCACTTACGTGCAAATCCGCAGCTTCGGTTATCAGTTTGAGCCCCGTTACATCTTCCGCGCAGGACGACTCGACCAGTGAGCTATTACGCTTTCTTTAAATGATGGCTGCTTCTAAGCCAACATCCTGGCTGTCTATGCCTTCCCACCTCGTTTACCACTTAACTGATCATTTGGGACCTTAGCTGGCGGTCTGGGTTGTTTCCCTCTTGACGATGGACGTTAGCACCCACCGTCTGTCTCCCATGCTCGCACTTTCCGGTATTCAGAGTTTGCCATGGTTTGGTAAATCGCAATGACCCCCTAGCCATAACAGTGCTTTACCCCCGGAAGTGATACATGAGGCACTACCTAAATAGTTTTCGGGGAGAACCAGCTATCTCCGAGTTTGTTTAGCCTTTCACCCCTATCCACAGCTCATCCCCTAGTTTTGCAACACTAGTGGGTTCGGACCTCCAGTGCGTGTTACCGCACCTTCATCCTGGCCATGGATAGATCACTCGGTTTCGGGTCTACGCCCAGCAACTAAAGCGCCCTATTCGGACTCGGTTTCCCTACGCCTCCCCTATTCGGTTAAGCTCGCTACTGAACGTAAGTCGCTGACCCATTATACAAAAGGTACGCAGTCACGGAACAAGTCCGCTCCCACTGTTTGTATGCATCCGGTTTCAGGTTCTATTTCACTCCCCTCCCGGGGTTCTTTTCGCCTTTCCCTCACGGTACTGGTTCACTATCGGTCGATCATGAGTATTTAGCCTTGGAGGATGGTCCCCCCATCTTCAGACAGGATTTCTCGTGTCCCGCCCTACTTATCGTACGCCTAGTCCTTGGAATGCGTTTTCGTGTACGGGGCTATCACCCACTATGGCGGTCCTTTCCATGAACCTTCCACTAACACAATCCATAACACGTACAGGCTCTTCCGCGTTCGCTCGCCACTACTAACGGAATCTCGGTTGATTTCTTTTCCTGCAGCTACTTAGATGTTTCAGTTCGCTGCGTTCGCCTCCTCAGACCTATGGATTCAGTCTGGGATCTCCTTGCGGAGGGGTTTCCCCATTCGGACATCGCGGGATCAAAGCTCTATTGCCAGCTCCCCCGCGCTTTTCGCAGGCTTACACGTCCTTCTTCGCCTATGATCGCCAAGGCATCCACCAGATGCACTTAGTCGCTTGACCCTATCATTTCAGTAACCTAGATCACCAAAACAACAAGTGTGTTTGTGCGACGACTACACCGCCCCTTTTGATATGGCGACGTAGCCTAGATACAATCAAATACCCAAGATGACGATCCGTCCACGTAAAGAGTTAACTCTACGCTTCCTTCTCGCCGTCTTTATATATTCGGCTTCTTCAGTTTGTTAAAGATCAGTGCGTTCAAACAACGCGATCACAGTACTCATCCAAGCACTCTGATCGCGAGACTCAAACTCGCGAATAACCGATAGGCTGTAAGTACTCGATCAACAACCTTCTCTAGAAAGGAGGTGATCCAGCCGCAGGTTCCCCTACGGCTACCTTGTTACGACTTCACCCCAGTCATGAATCCCACCGTGGTAAGCGGCCTCCTTACGGTTAGCCTACCCACTTCTGGTGAAACTCACTCCCATGGTGTGACGGGCGGTGTGTACAAGACCCGGGAACGTATTCACCGCAGCATGCTGATCTGCGATTACTAGCGATTCCGACTTCACGCACTCGAGTTGCAGAGTGCGATCCGGACTACGATCGGTTTTATGAGATTGGCTCCACCTCGCGGCTTCGCGACCCTCTGTACCGACCATTGTATGACGTGTGAAGCCCTGGTCATAAGGGCCATGAGGACTTGACGTCATCCCCACCTTCCTCCGGTTTGTCACCGGCAGTCCCATTAGAGTGCCCAACTTAATGATGGCAACTAATGGCAAGGGTTGCGCTCGTTGCGGGACTTAACCCAACATCTCACGACACGAGCTGACGACAGCCATGCAGCACCTGTGTTAACGCTCCCTTTCGGGCACCGCCACATCTCTGCGGCGTTCGTTACATGTCAAGACCAGGTAAGGTTTTTCGCGTTGCATCGAATTAATCCACATCATCCACCGCTTGTGCGGGTCCCCGTCAATTCCTTTGAGTTTTAACCTTGCGGCCGTACTCCCCAGGCGGTCAACTTCTCGCGTTAGCTACGCTACCAAGGATTCAAACCCCCAACAGCTAGTTGACATCGTTTAGGGCGTGGACTACCAGGGTATCTAATCCTGTTTGCTCCCCACGCTTTCGTGCATGAGCGTCAGTGTCATCCCAGGGGGCTGCCTTCGCCATCGGTATTCCTCCGCATCTCTACGCATTTCACTGCTACACGCGGAATTCTACCCCCCTCTGACGCACTCTAGTCGTGCAGTCTCCAATGCCGTTCCCAGGTTAAGCCCGGGGCTTTCACATCAGACTTGCACAACCGCCTGCGCACGCTTTACGCCCAGTAATTCCGATTAACGCTTGCACCCTACGTATTACCGCGGCTGCTGGCACGTAGTTAGCCGGTGCTTATTCTTCCGGTACTCTCAGACCCAGCGGTTATTAACCACTAGGATTTGCTCCCGGACAAAAGTCCTTTACAACCCGAAGGCCTTCTTCAGACACGCGGCATGGCTGGATCAGGCTTGCGCCCATTGTCCAAAATTCCCCACTGCTGCCTCCCGTAGGAGTCTGGGCCGTGTCTCAGTCCCAGTGTGGCGGATCATCCTCTCAGACCCGCTACTGATCGACGCCTTGGTGAGCCTTTACCTCACCAACTAGCTAATCAGACATCGGCTGCTCGTATAACGTGAGGCCTTTCGGTCCCCCACTTTCCCCCTCAGGGCGTATGCGGTATTAATCCGGCTTTCGCCGAGCTATCCCCCATTACACGGTACATTCCGATGCATTACTCACCCGTTCGCCACTCGTCAGCGGTGCAAGCACCCTGTTACCGTTCGACTTGCATGTGTAAAGCATGCCGCCAGCGTTCAATCTGAGCCAGGATCAAACTCTTCAGTTCAATTCCAAGCAAATTTTCTGGCACGCAAGATCAAAGAAACATCGAGACATTTCTCGTCTTGCAGTGCAAGTGTTTGGTCATCGACCGAGCACTTACACCTATCGGTTATTCGTTCTGTTAAAGATCGGTGCAGGTCGCTGCGTTTCGTTTCCGCCGCTGCGTTGTCTGCTGAGGAGGCGAACTATACGTCAGCCCCCTAAACCCGTCAACACCTTTTGCGAGAAAAACCTCAACAAAAGCGGGTCCCGCAGGCCAAACCCTTGATGCGGCAAGCAATATCCGAAAGGGGTATTTGCCGACACGCCTCAACCACCCCGCCGAACCATGAAAAACGGGCCGAAGCTTAGCTTCGGCCCGTTCTCAATCTCACCTTTAATGATGGAAAGTCACGGCATAACCGGCAACTTTTCCAAAGCCTGGACCAATTCCACCTCGATCAAGCACCAATCGCTGCCCTTATCCATCACCTTGCCCAGAGAGAGCTGGAAATGCTTGCCCTTGGCCGTCATGTAGAATTCCTTGCCCAACACATATAAGGATAACGGCAGCAATAAGGCGTTCACTACCTTGCCCGAGCGCTGGCATGGCACGAACAAGGCGATATGCCCGGCCAGCCAAACCTGTTCAGGCGGCAGCGTGGGATCGATCAGCCTCACATCGGTTGGCCGCAGCGAAGCCGCCACTGGTCTTCTACTCAGGGTTTCAACCCCGAGGTAGATCTGATCCGCCGAATTACGCTTCACTCGGCGCACCACGCCCAGACTCCATCCATCCACCGATTTCTCGCGAAAACCGATCAAGGCGCCCAGGCCCACCCATTCGTTCCCCATCGCCCCCAAAGTCACACCCAGTCCGGTTTGGCTGACGTTGTCGACTTCCCAGCGCGAAAACTCTTCTTTTGCCGGCTGAGAAACAGCCTCCCCGCCCAAGGCAAGCCCAGGCATCGGCGCGCCCTTGTCCCGCTTCCTGGTGGTAACGAAGCCATAAATACGGATATTGGCCGCATCATCGAAATTACCGTCTTCCAGCGCGCCTGTTTGCTTGGCCTCGTCCACGACCCGAATCAAACGGTGCAGCACGGGCAGGCGATACGCCACTTCTATGCTCTGCCCGGAAACGGGCACCCGCTCCGCCCTTTCAAAACGCATTTGCTGGGGGGCCCACTCCCGCATCAAAGCGCGCAAGGTATTCGCGTCTATGCCCGGTTCCATCATGCGTTTAATTTCAGGCGGCACTCTGCCGGCGTCCAATACAATGCTCCAGCCATGCAGGATTTCGACCAGATCCGTTGTCCCCCAGTAGCGCGCGGCTTCGTCCACCAGGCCGCCCGACGCTCTTGCCGCGGGATGCGGTCCTTTTAAAGAGACCACAAAACTCGAATGTTCCGCGCAAGCCCGGGTTAATGACATACGGTTGCTAAGCACTTGCAGCAATTGATAGGCGAAGTGCAATTGCCTGGCGCTGAGATTGCCCCCGGTCAGCACGGCGAGCATATGCAAGATGAGGAATTGATCCTGAACCGTCGTCGCAGGCTGACCATCGCCGAACAGAAACACCGGCACGGAATCGCAACCATGATGCTCGGCGAACCAATATAGCTGGTTGACCCCCAGCCAAAACGCCTCTTCCGGATTAAAGCTTCGAACCCAATGCCAACGCGCATGCTCGCCAAGATAGAACATCATCCGCGACAGCACGATGGGCAGCAGCGTCAGCACCTTGGCGCCTTCAACGGAATCGGCGTCGACCGTCAGCACATGCTGATAACTATCGATGAAGCATTTGCCGTACGCCAGTATCTGGCTTCGCAATTGCGCTTCCAGCGCCTTGGGCATGCGCGTATTCAGCAAGTATTGCGCGCAGAGGTTTTCGTGCAGCGATTCGGTCTCTTGATTGAGCGCCAGCAGCGCTTCGACGCGATCCACCGAGATATTGTGCCAATCCAACTCCAATGGCGACAGCAAGGCCACCACGCGCTCATGCGCGGCCGCCCCATGCTCCTTCTTCAAAGCCGCCACGAACTCCCTGGCCGCTTCCGCGCTGGCCAACGGGTCGGAGCGACCTTTAGCCCCTCTTGAAAAAAAATCCAGCATAGCCGCCCACTCTCAAGACAATGTCAGCACATTTCAATCACTACGCGAAACAGCTTGAACGCTACATCCATTTATAGCAAGCCGCAAGCCGGCCCGCTGGCCGTCGGACAAAGAAAAAGCGCCCATGACAGGCGCTTTCGAAATTCATTGCAAACCCGCAGTTTGCTTAGATAGCCAGAGCGTCCAGGGCTTTGCCGCTGGAGATCCACTCTTGTACCCACACCGGCTTACGGCCGCGGCCGGTCCAAGTCAGTTCCGGGCTGGCCGGGTGACGATACTTGGCTTCCACCGGCTTGCGCACGCCGCCGGTTTTGCCCAGCACTTCCTCCACGCTCAGACCATAAGCGCGAGCAAGTTCAATGATTTGTTTCTTGGCTTTGGACTTTTCTTCGCTTTCGCGGCGCTTGATTTCAGCTTCGACATCGGCGCGCAGAGCCACCAGCTGAGTAAAATCCAATTTCGACAGTTCCATTAGCATGTTCCCAAATATATTGTAAGAGTAGTGGTGCGTTACAGATGATAATGTAGCCAAGCCTTTCCACTCAAGTCAAGGAAACAAAACAGAAATTATCAATTAATTCTCAGCCCCCTCATTCAAGGAATAGGGCAGCTCCAGTTGTTGAAGCCTTATTGTGTACGCCTCGTCAGCGTAAATACCTTCTTCCCAGGCTTGAAATTGAACCACGGCCAAGCCTTCATATTGATCCGGCGCCACTTGGCAAACCGCAGCCACCATGCCAATCGACTGCCCCGCCACGGACGGGCTATAGAGTTTGGCACCGATGGCGAGCGGCTGTTTAAATGCCACTTTGAACATGCGGCGCTTCATTTTCCCCAAATACTGCGACCTGGCGACGATTTCCTGCCCCGGGTAACAGCCTTTCTTAAAGCTTACCCCGCCAATCAATTCCATATTCGCCATTTGCGGCACAAACTGCTCCTGAGTCGCCAGGCTGACCCAAGGGATGCCCGCGTCAATATCCCGCCAGTCCCAAACGCTGGAGGACACCAGGCTCGCCGCCTCCGTCAGCCTTGCGCCAAGCTGCTCTGCGCCGGCTTCATCCACCGCCAGCACCCAGCCCGCCCCGGGCAGGCCTATCAACAGGCCCAATTCCACTCGAATCATTTCACGCGGCCCAACGCTTGCCGCCAATGCCGGCTCAATGGCCAGCGTATTCAGCGCCGTCGCGCCCGCAAGGCCAATCAAGGTCAGATTATCCGCAATGGATACCTTCACCTTGGAGCGCAAGACAAACATGCTCAGGCGCTTGGCCACGTATTCGGCCAGATCCGCCGACACCGCCAGGCAATAAACGCCGTCGCTCCGCCAAACCAGGAAGCTGGCCAGCATTCGCCCTTTGGCTGAAGAGTAACTGCTGTACTGGGCATGGCTTTCGTCCGACAACTCCCGCACATCGCTGGAAAGCTGCCCTTGCAAAAAGGCCTCCGCGTCCTCTCCCGCCACCTGGATGATTTTATGCTTATCCAGAACCGATATTGCGGCGCCTGCGCGCAAAGACTCCAACTGCCGCAAATGAACATTCATTTCCGCCGCATCTTTATTTGCCCGCTCCGCGCGCGCATCCAGCCTGAGCTTACCGTCCAGATTCATTTAACCCACCTCAAAAACGCGGCTATTCCCGCATTGTCAACAAACGAAATTTTAACGCGCCGCCGCCTCCCTTCGCCAGCGGTGAATTGCGGGCGTCAACGCCGCGTCCAAGCCGCCCGACGGACGCAAGCGATTTTCAGCCGCGCAAGTGTTGACAGCCCGACAGGCTGAAGCTATAGTTCGCCCTCACTCAAATCCCTGATAGCTCAGTTGGTAGAGCGACGGACTGTTAATCCGCAGGTCGCAGGTTCGAGCCCTGCTCGGGGAGCCACTCCGGCCCAGTTTGAGAATTGCTTGTTTTCCATTCCCTGATAGCTCAGTTGGTAGAGCGACGGACTGTTAATCCGCAGGTCGCAGGTTCGAGCCCTGCTCGGGGAGCCAAAACAAGCCCGCATCACCGCATTATGATCCCTGATAGCTCAGTTGGTAGAGCGACGGACTGTTAATCCGCAGGTCGCAGGTTCGAGCCCTGCTCGGGGAGCCAAAATTTCAAAAGCCACAATCTCTGGATTGTGGCTTTTTCCATTTTCGCTTCCGTTTTACAATCGGCCCACCCTCCCCATTGGAATAATAATGATTTCCAGACCGATTGCCTTTGCCGGGGGCGCCATCCTGCTCTGGGCCTCTCTGGCCGCGCTTGGCGCTCAAACACGCTCGCTCCCCCCTTTCTTCGTCGTCGGCGTCTGCCTGCTGATCGGCAGCCTGCTCAGCCTGCGCCATTACCGCGACTGGAAAGTCCCGGCGCCCACCCTGCTGGTGGGGATCTACGGCTTGTTCGGCTATCACTTCCTGCTGTTCTTCGCGTTTCGGCACGCGCCGGCGATGGAAGCCAATCTGCTGAATTACCTGTGGCCGCTGCTGATCGTCATGCTCTCCCCCATCTTGGTGCCGGGCACCGTGCTGCATGGCCGCCACATCCTGGCCGGTGCGCTGGGCTTCAGCGGCGCAGCGCTGATCGTCAGCGGGGGCAAGCTCGCCTTGTCCAGCAGCCATCTCGCCGGTTATCTGCTCGCCATCGCCGCCGCCGTGGTGTGGTCCACCTTCAGCCTGCTGACCCGCAGGCTGCCCAGCTTTCCCAATAGCGCGGTGGGCGGCTTCTGCCTGCTGTCCGGCCTGCTCTCCTTGCTGTGTCACGCCCTGTTCGAACCCAGCGTCGCCCCCAGCGCCGGCCAATGGCTGGCCCTGATCCTGCTCGGCATCGGGCCGATGGGCGGCGCCTTCTTTCTATGGGACCGCGCGCTGAAGGAAGGCGACCCCAGGCAGATCGGCTCCCTGTCCTACGCCACGCCGCTGCTGTCCACCTTGCTGCTGATAGGCAGCGGCCAGGGTCAATTGAACGCCGTCGCTCTGACCGCCATCGTGCTCATTCTTGGCGGCGCCTTGCTTGGCAGCCTGCCCGTCCGCTCACGCTCAGCCGCCTGATAGAAAGACCCGCGGTGGAGCGACGGCGACCGAATGTCCTATAATGCTTAACGCTATTTAAACAGAGGCCAACCATGTCCATTATTAAAGAATTCAAAGAATTTGCCATGAAAGGCAATGTCATCGATCTGGCGGTCGGCGTCGTCATCGGCGGCGCTTTCGGCGCCATCGTCAAATCGCTGGTCGACGATGTGATCATGCCCCCAATCGGCCTGTTGATCGGCAACGTCGATTTCTCCAATATGTTCTTCGTGCTAAAAGAAGGCAGCAAACAGCTTGGGCCTTATGTGTCCGTGGCCGCGGCCAAACAGGCCGGCGCCGTCACGCTGAATATCGGTCTGTTCATCAATGCCATGGTCAGCTTCACCATCGTGGCTTTCGCCATCTTCATGCTGGTCAAGGCCATCAATCGGCTGAAGCGCGAAGAACCGGCCGCCGCACCGGCCCCCGCCACCAAGGAATGCCCGTTCTGCGTGTCCAGCATTCCGGAAAAAGCTTCTCGATGCCCGCAGTGCACGTCTCAACTCTAAGAGCGGAGATTGCCCCGCTACGCCAACTGATTTAGAATCGGCTGGTTCTGGGGGAGTAGCCTCGGCGCGGTTTTCAGCGCCGGCATGCGTCAACAGGCTTGGCCATCGCGGCCATGGCGCATGCGACGAAAACTTCCGTTTGGCAAGACCCATGACATGTCTGCGCAACGCGGGGCTGCGGCGCGGGCTTGTCATGGCGTATGCGCAGCCCCCGGAGTTTTCATGGAAGCCTTCCTTATTTCCACCGGCATCGTCGCTTTGGCTGAAATCGGCGACAAAACCCAATTGCTCGCCCTGATGCTGGCCGGCCGCTACCGCAAACCCATGCCCATCGTTCTGGGCATCTTCGTCGCCACCTTGCTCAATCATTTCGCCGCCGCCGCGGTGGGTCACTGGCTGATGAGCAAGATAGGACCGGACTTCATGCGTTGGGGCTTGGGTCTTTCCTTTCTCGCCATGGCGGGCTGGATGCTGATTCCGGACAAGCTGGATGAAGACAGCCGGCTCATGGAGCGCTTCGGCGTGTTCGGCACCACCTGTATCGCTTTCTTTATCGCGGAAATGGGCGACAAGACGCAGCTGGCCACCGTCGCGCTGTCCGCGCGCTTTCCCGAGGCCTTGCTGTTGGTGGTGGCCGGCACGACGCTGGGCATGATGCTGGCCAATGTGCCCGCGGTGCTCTTGGGCGAGGTGGCCGCGAAGAAGCTGCCGCAAAAGCTGGTGCACACCGTTGCCGCGCTCTTGTTCGCCGGCCTGGGCATTATCACCCTGCTAAGCCCGTTGCAGATCTGAGGCAACGCTCAAAACAAAACGGAGGCCGCGGCCTCCGTTTTGCTTTCCTGCCGACCTGCCCCGCTTCAAGTCCGAGCGGCTCCGCGCCCAAGCGCCTCCAACAGCTGCTCCGGGTTGAAGCCCAGGCGAAAGCCGCCCCAATGCTTGCCGGACAACATGATGGGCAGCACCACTTCCGACAGCACCTCCCCGGTGTCGCGGGTATACGTCTGCAGCAGGAAAGACTGCGTGCTGCGCGCGGCCCGCAAACCGGCGGCATCGGCGAACTTGCGCTTGTCGCGGCTGTTGATCAGGTCCTTGGCCGCATCTCCGCTCAAGGGCTGGCTATACCAGCTATTGTGGGTCGGCGCGTAGCCGTTGGTGTCCACCGCCAGGCAGAACACGCCGCCGGGCACGGACTTGGCGGCGCGGTCGTACACCGGCTGCATCAGTTTTTCCAGCTTGGCGTCGTACTGAGTGCGGAACTTGGCCGGCTTGGCGCCGGCGATGGGCTGGTAATTCTGATCGAACAGCGCCACGCCCGCGGCCAGTTGCGCGGCCATCATGGTTTGCAATTCATCCCGCGCCTCGCGGGCCGTTTGCATGATCTGGTCGAACTCGCCCTCGCCCAGAATGAAGCGCGCCACCAGTTGCTGCACCTGCTCCGCCGCGCCGGACAACTTGGTGGCCGAGTCTTCGGTATGGTTCAGACGGTCCGTCACCTGATGGCCCAGTTCGTGGATTTCCGCCACATGCAGATTGACCTGGCCATTGGAGGCGACGAACTCCGACATGGTGGCGGCGATCTGGCTGAGACTGCTCGCCGTGGTTTCGAAGTCTCCCATCATCTTGCTGAAATGGTCGGACGCCTTGGAGACGATCTCCCGCGCCGACTTGGTGTCCTCGGTGATCTGCGCGGTTTCCACCTGGGTTTCCGACACCAGCCCCAACATGCCGTCGATATTATGCGAAATCTCGTCGGTGGCCTTTTTGACTCGCTCGGCCAGTTTGCGCACCTCATCGGCCACCACGGCGAAACCGCGTCCGCTCTCGCCGGCCCGCGCCGCCTCTATCGCGGCGTTCAAGGCCAGCAGATTGGTCTGGTCCGACACGTCCTTGATCAGATCGACAATAGTCTTGATGCTGGAGGAGCGCTGACTCAGATCATCCACCGTGTGATTGAAATGCCCCACTTTCTGGTTGATGCCGTAGATGCTCTCCGCCACGGATTTGAGTTCGGCGTAGGACTCCCGCGCCACATCCAGATTGGCCAGCGTGGTGGACGAGATCGCCTGGGTTTGCTCAGTGACCTGGCCCACGCCCTCGGTGCTCTGATCGCTGGCGGCCCGGACCTGCGTCGCCAGCTGATCCTGCTTGCGCGCGCCCTCCAGCGATTCGACCACGTTCTTGCGGGTGCGCGCCGAATCCATCGCGATCCGCACCGTCATCAGCCGCACATTGCTGATGATCTCGCGCATTTTCAGCAGGAAACGGTTATACGACAGCGACAATTCGCGGATTTCGTCATGGGTGATGGTGGGAATGTCTCTGGACAGATCCCCCTCGCCGGCGCCGATTTCATTGAAAATCCGGATAATCATTTTCAGCGGTCTGACGATGAGAAAGCGCAGATACCAGACCATGAAGGCGATGAAAGCGACGCTGACCGCCCACAGCGCCATCGTCCAAAACAGCGCGCCGTCGATGCTGGACTCGATGCCGGCCAACACCTGGGGCGAAGCGACCTGCCCTTTCAGCGAACTCCGTATGTTTTCCAGCACATAATAAACATAAGCCACCATGCCCAGCTGAAACACGCTGATGAAAAAGAAACTGCACAATTTCTTGGTCAACGTATCCCAGAAAGTCTTTTCCACCAGGGTATACACGCGCCAGAACCACTGCATGACTTCTCCTCTTGCTCCGCAATCCCGTTCAGCGGCTGGTGCCGGCCCCGCGCCCTCCGGCGCTTCGGGCCCGCCCGTCGCTGTTATCTAGAATTATTGTTGTTTATTGACTTCAGTCAGCCATGCTAAGCGATAGCGGCCTTGTTTTTGGAATAGTTGGCTGACTATTGATTATCATCAAATAGGCCATGTCAATGTATTACAAATCCCCGTTTCCGTGTTGCCTTCTCCACACCATCCAGCACTCCCGACCGCCAAACACCGGCACGCCCTCCGCCTGCGGCGCGCAACTCTCCAACACGAAAGCCGGCTCCAGCAAAGCGCTCAAGGCCGGCATGCCCAAGCCGAACGGCGGGCCGCGCGGCGTGTCCGCGATAAAGAACACTCCAAGCAGCGCGCCGCCGGGGCGCAATAAGCGCGCCATCTTTTCCGCATAGCGGGCATGCAGGCGGGGCGGCAACGCGCAGAGAAAGGCCCGCTCGAACACCATGTCGAAAGACGGCGTTTCCTCAACGGCGAAAAAGTCCGCCTGCCGAATATGGGCGGCCGCCTGCGGCCACTGCGCGCGAGCGATCTCCACCGCCTGCGCGCTGAAATCGACGGCCAGCACCTGATGGCCGCAGTCCAGCAACAGAGGCAAGTCTCCAGCGCTGCCGCAGCCGGGCAGCAAGATTCGACTGGCAGGCTGAGCTTGGAAAAACGCCAGGGCCTCCGGACTCAGCCGCGCGCCCTCCCAAGGCGTCACGCCGTCGCGATAACGCACATCCCAAAACTCGGTCAAAGAACTGTCCTGCGCCATCGCCTTCCCCTCGTTCTATTCAACGCCCGCCTGCTCGCGCAAAAAGGCGGCCACCTGCGCCGGACTCCAGCCGGCGCAATCGCGCTGACACGCCGGCTCTCCCGCCCGCAGCCAACGCAGGCAGTTCCCCTCCATGCGGAACCACAAGGGCAGGCAGGGCACGCTCATCCACTCGCCCCCGTCCTCGCCCTGATGAAGCTCCGGCAGGCAGGAGAACACCGCGGCGATCTTCAATCCGCGCTGACGCAGCGGCAGCTGCAACCACACCCGCTCCCGCTCCTCCGCGTCCATGAAGCACCACTGCGAGATCTCGTCGAAGCTGCGCGCGCAGCCGCGGCAGATATCGTCGCCCACCGCGGTGGAACACACGGCGATGCAAGGCGAATCAGGGCGCTCCGGCGTCATGCCCCGCCCTTGAAACAATAATGTCATATTTCTTGACGCGCCAAACTAAAGTGTCAGATAAATGAATAGTCATAAAAATAAAATATCCGCTGTCATGACCCGCAATGAAACCTTGATTTTCCGCACCTTACGCCTGCTGCAGACCATGCACATCCAGTATCTGGACGAACACAAACTGTTTCAGGCGCTCTCGCGCGAATCCGGCGGCGAATACAGCGCGGCCGACGTTCACGAGCACCTAGTCTACATGCAGCAAAACGGCTTGCTCAAACCCGTCCGCACTGCGGACAACCATACCGCCTACGCGTTGGATTGGGGCGGCTACGATTATCTGGACCCCACCTGAAAAATAAAAAGGCAGCGCGAAGGCTGCCCAGGGTCCGCGGCGCGGCGGCGCCCGCTTATAAATAATCCCGCATCCGGAAATAAGCCATGCCCAGCACCAAGGCCGGCGTGCGCAGCCATTTGCCGCCGGGGAAGGGATTATGACGAATCTTGGCGAACAGGTCGAAGCGCGAAGCGTCTCCGGCCACCGCCTCCGCCGCCACTTTGCCGGCCAGGCCGGTGATGTTGACGCCGTGCCCGGAAAAGCCTTGCAGATAATAGACATTGCCGTCCAAACGGCCAAAGTCAGGGGCGCGGTTCACCGTGATGTCGCAAAAACCGCCCCAGGCATAGTCGATCTTGACGTCGGCCAGCTGCGGAAACACCCGCAGCATATCGCTGCGCATGCCGTCGGCCAAATGGGCCGGCTCGCGTCCGGAATAACTGACCTTGCCGCCGAACAATAAGCGGTGGTCGGCGGACAGGCGATAGTAATCCAGCACGAAATTGGTGTCGCACACCGCCATATCGTTGGCGATCAAGGCCTCGGCCCGCTCCTTCCCCAAGGGCTCGGTGGCGATCACATAAGTGCCGGCCGGCATGATACGCCGTTCCAGCTCAGGCACCAGCGCGCCGATGTAGGAATTGCAGGCCAACACCAGCTGGTCGCAATTGACCACGCCCCGATCCGTCGCCACTTGCGGCCGCGCCCCCCGCTTCAGACGCAGCGCCGGGCTTTGCTCGTAAATGGCCACCCCCGCCTCGCGCGCGGCGCGGGCCAGGCCCAGCGTGTAGTTCAATGGGTGCAGATGGCCGGAGCGCGGGTCGTACAGCCCGCCCTGGTAGCGATCGCTGGCCAGCCGGGTCCTGAGTTCGTCCCGGTCCCACAGCTGCATGCCGCCATAGTCATAGGCCTGCGCCGCCTCTCGCTGCCAGTCCTCCAACTCCTGCATATGCCGCGGCTTGACCGCCACGCTGACATAGCCGCGCCGCCAATCGCAATCGATGCCGTGGCGGCGCACCCGTTGCTCGATGATGTCCACCGCCTCCACCGACATGTCCCACATCTGCTTGGCCAGGCTGTCGCCCAATTGCGCGCGCAGCGTGTCGACGCCGCAAGCGAATCCGGAAATCACCTGTCCGCCGTTGCGCCCCGAGGCGCCGAAGCCGATTTGCGCGCCCTCCAGCAGCGCCACGGAGAATCCGCGCTCGCGCAGATTCAGCGCCGCCGACAAGCCCGCCAGCCCGCCGCCCACCACGCAGACATCGCAGTCGACGACGCCTTCCAGCGCCGCCCCGGGCTCCCAGGGCAGAGCGGTGGCGGCGTAATAGGATGGAGCGTGAGCCTGATGGGCAAAGCTAAGCATGAAGACCTCTCAATGAAAACAGGAATGGCGGCCAAAGCCGGGCGGACCAAACGCCTCGGGAAAGAGAAGAAAAAGCGGATGCCATGCGGCATCCGCTGCGGCGCGTGCGTGGGCGCTAGCGCGTCAACACCACCGGTACATCCTGGCGCCAACTGACGAAGACCGGATCTCCCCAGGTCGGCGCAGTTTCGCCCGCATCATACCAGCGCGAAGACGGCACCACTGATTTGACGACCTTGCCGCTGGCCAGTTTCACGTGATAGATGGAATAACTGCCCAGATAGGCGATGTCCTCCACCACGCCGGCGGCGACATTGGGGCCCGCCGGCAACGGCTTGATGTCCAGCCTCACGTCTTCCGGCCGAATGCTGGCCCAGACGTGCATGCCCTTGGGGCCGGTAATCCCGTGGTCGATGCGGATGTCCCCGCCCAGCTCCGGCGAGCGCACTTCGACCAGGTCCGGCTCGTCCACCACCACCGCGCCCTCGAAAATATTGCTCTCGCCGATGAATTCCGCGGTGAAGCGACAGCTGGGGTAATCGTAAATTTCGGACGGGGTGCCCACCTGCAACAAGGAGCCTTCGCTCATGATGCCGATGCGGCTGGCCATGGTCATCGCCTCTTCCTGATCATGGGTCACCATGATGCAGGTCACGCCCACCTGTTCGATGGTATTGACCAGCTCCAGCTGGGTCTGCTGGCGCAGCTTCTTGTCCAGAGCGCCCAGAGGTTCGTCCAGCAGCAAGAGCTTGGGCCGCTTGACCAGGCTGCGCGCCAGCGCCACCCGCTGCTGCTGGCCGCCGGACAATTGATGCGGCTTGCGGTTGGCGTACTTGCGCATCTGCACCAGATCTAGCATCTTGCCCACCCGCTCCGCGATCTCCTCGCGCGGCACCTTGTCCTGTTTCAGGCCAAACGCCACGTTCTGCTCCACCGTCATGTGCGGAAACAAGGCGTAGCTCTGGAACATCATGTTCACCGGCCGCTCGTACGGCTGCAGGCCCTGCATGTCCTCCCCGTCCAGGATGATGCGGCCAGAAGTCGGCGTCTCCATGCCCGCCAGCATGCGCAGCAAGGTGGACTTGCCGCAGCCGGAGCTGCCTAGCAGGGCGAAGATTTCATTTCTGCGGATATCCAGATCCACATGATCCACCGCGACATGATCGCCGAACTTTTTCAGTACGCCGGCAATGCGCAGATAAGCCTTGTCGGCGTCGGCCTGGGTTCCGGCGGCCTGGGCGTTGTGGGCGGAAAAAGCGGCCTGGGCCGGTTTGGCGGCAATAGCTTGCGTCATTGAGTCGTTCCCTCTATTGCAATTCCGCAGCGGCGCGGGCCGGCTGCGTCCGCCGCGCGGGCCTCGTCTCGAGGCGGCGCGGCGGCAATCGAATGCCTTGCTGGATGATCGCGCCGGCCAGGGCCCGCGCGCATGGGTTCAAGAATCCGTCCGGCGTCCCGCGCCGGCCGGCGGTCCCGCCGCGAGAGCGCGTGGCCATGCCGCC
Source organism: Chromobacterium sp. HL1 (assembly GCF_057418835.1). Taxonomy (NCBI): domain Bacteria; kingdom Pseudomonadati; phylum Pseudomonadota; class Betaproteobacteria; order Neisseriales; family Chromobacteriaceae; genus Chromobacterium; species Chromobacterium sp. HL1. Next base: position 1,089,254 of record NZ_CP162399.1, on the reverse strand, counting down.
ACCGCCGTGCCTATTGCCAACATGATGTCTCCTCTGTACGGCGCTTAATGCGGACACGGCCCGGCGGCCGCGACGACGGCGAGCGCCCTTGTCGTTTTAGTCTTGAACAGAAGCCTATGCCACGTTTAATAAATTTGACAATATCTAGTGCAAACGCTCTCGAAAATTTATCGCCTCTGTGGCGCGCGCGCCTCACCCAGGCTGGCCGGTCAAACCCGAAAACCCGGCCCTTTTGCCTAAGACGCCGGCGGCGAAAACCCCACCATCATTGTTTAATTCGTCAAACACTTTACCCTTTTCCACCGCAGGCAGACCGGCGCGCGCGGCGCCGCGTCCTCGCCACGCGTCCGCGTCGCCAGCAAATTGCCCCGCAAACGCCGACGCGCTCTAGAATGAAGCATGCATGTTGACGCCGCGCAACGCCTGACCAAAGGAATACCGCCATGCCCTATGCCGAAATCGCCGGACACAAGGTCTATTACGAACTCAGCGGACAGGGCGCCCAAGTTCTGGCGCTATTCAACGGCATCACCATGTCCACCGCCGCCTGGGCCCTGCTGCAGCCGCAGCTGGAACCGCACTTCCAGCTATTGCGCTTCGACTTTCTCGGCCAAGGCCAAAGCGACCGCCCCGGCGGCGACAAATATCCGCTCAGCGAACAAGCCGACCTCGCCGCCGGTCTGTTGAATCATTTGGGCATTGCGGAGGTCTATCTCACCGGCTTGTCTTACGGCGGCATGGTGGCGCAGCACTTCGCCCATCGTCATCCCGAGCGCGTGTCGCGGCTGCTGCTGGCCGCCACGCTGGCCTGGGCCGACAGCGTCAACAACCATATCAGCGACAGCTGGATTGCGGCCAACCGCAGCGGCGGGCTGGATTTGCGTTACGCGGTCAGCGTGCCCTGGCTGTTTTCCAGCCGATTTCTCGCCAGCAACGCCGCCATGCTCGACGATATGAAGCTGATCGCCGGCATGGTGGACTGGGACGCGGTGATACGTCTGATCGCCGGCGTCACCGAGCACGACGCGCGCACCTGGCTGCACGAGCTGAGCATGCCCTGCCATATACTGGTTGGCGACGAAGACCGCCTGACGCCCTTGTATCAAGCCGAACTATTGCGCGAACGGCTGCCCGGCGCGCAGCTGGAAATTCTGCCGGGCACCGGCCATGTATTGCACATCGAGGCCGCGGACGCCTTTGTCCGCAGCATTATCCGTTTTGGCCACGGCTGAAACGGCCATCATCAGAACAAGGAGAACCGAATGACCGCCGAGTCCGTTTTGCTTGCCGTTGATTCAAATGGAATCGCCACCATCACCCTCAACCGCGCGGAACTGCTGAACGCGCTGGACGACAGCAGCGTCGGCCTGCTGACCGCGATGCTGGAAACCCTGGCCGAAGACGCTAGCGTGCGCGCCGTGGTGCTGACCGGCAGCGGCATCAGCTTTTCCGCCGGCCATGATATTGACTGGATGCGACGGATGGCCGGTTTCGGCCGCGAGGAACTGGAGCGCCACGCCCGCCTGCTGGCCAAGCTGCTGCGCACGCTGGACACCTTGCCCAAGCCCACCATCGCCAAGATACAGGGCTCCGCCTTCGGTCTGGGCGCGGGGCTGGTCGCCTGCTGCGACGTGTCCATCGCCAGCTCCGAAGCGCTGTTCAGCTTCTCCGACGTCAAGCTGGGCGTGATCCCCGCGCTGGTGGCGCCCTATATGGTCCGCGCCATCGGCGAGCGCTCGACGCGCCGCTACTTCATGACCGCGGAGCGTTTCAACGCCGGCAAGGCCAAACGCCTGGGGCTGGTGCATCAGGTGGTGGAAAGCGATGAGCTCGACATGGCGGTGGACTTCCTGATCAACCATCTGCTGATCAACAGCCCGGCGGCGATGCTGGAAGCCAAGCGGCTGCTGGCCGACATCGCCGGCCTGGGCGTCGGAGAGGACGGCATGGAAATCTGCATCCAGCGCATTGTCGCCATCCGTCTGAGCGAGGAAGGCCGCGAGGGCGTTCAGGCCATGCTGGAAACGCGCAAGCCCTCGTGGATGGATTAACAAGCGGCGGGGAACGGCGCGGCTGGCCCTGCCGCGCCATGGGTGCGACAATGCGGCCAACTTCACCGCATTGTTGCCGCCATGTCCAACCACAGCTTCTTCTGGCACGATTACGAAACCTTCGGCGCCGTGCCGCGCCAGGATCGCCCCTCGCAGTTCGCCGGCATCCGCACCGACGCCGAGCTGAATGAAATCGGCGAACCGGTCATGCTCTACGCCCGGCCCGCGCCCGATTACCTGCCATCTCCGGTGGCCTGCCTGCTGACCGGCATCACCCCGCAATGGTGTTTGCAGCACGGCGTGGCCGAGCACGAATTCGCCGGCGTGATCGAACGCGAGCTGGCGACGCCGGGCACTATAGGCGTCGGCTACAACTCTATCCGCTTCGACGACGAAGTCACCCGCTTCCTGTTCTGGCGCAATCTGATGGACCCCTATGCGCGCGAATGGCAGAACCAATGCGGCCGCTGGGATCTGCTGGACCTGGTCCGCGCCACCTTCGCGCTGCGCCCGGACGGCATCCAATGGCCGCAGCACGAGGATGGACGCCCCAGCTTCAAACTGGAGCATTTGAGCGCCGCCAACGGCCTGGCGCACGAAGCCGCCCACGACGCCCTCTCCGACGTGCGCGCCACCATCGCGCTGGCGCGCCTGATCAAACAACACCAGCCCAAGCTGTTCGACTTCTATCTGTCGCTGCGCAAGAAAGACGCGGTCAAGGTCCAGCTCAGCCTCCACGCGCCCAAACCCGTGTTGCACGTTTCCGGCATGTACGGCGCCGAGCGCGGCAATATGGCCGTGGTCTGGCCGCTGGCGGCCCACCCCTACAACGCCAACGAGGTGATTGTCTGGGACTTGGCCCACGACCCTCGCGAACTGCAAGGCCTGGGCCCGGACGCCATCCGAGAGCGCTTGTACACCCGCAGCGAAGATTTGCCGGAAGGCGTGCAGCGTTTGCCGCTCAAAACCGTGCACATCAATAAATCGCCGTTCGTGGTCGCCAACCTCAAGGTGTTGAGCCCGGAGCGCGCCGCGCACTGGGGCGTGGACATGGAGCAGGTTCAGCGCCACGCCGACTACGCCGGCGCGCTGCCGGATCTGAGCCCGGTCTGGCGCAAGGTGTATAAGCGCGAAACCGGCGAGCCGCGCGACGTCGACGAAAATCTCTACGGCGGCTTCGTCTCCAACAACGATCGCAAAGTGCTGACCAAGCTGCGCCGCATGTCGGCCGACCAGTTGACCGGCGAGATGGCCTTCTTCGAAGACCCGCAGCTGGCCGAACTCTTGTTCCGCTACCGCGCGCGCAACTTCCCGCGCTCCCTGTCCGGCGAAGAGCAAGAACGCTGGCAGACATGGCGTCAAGCCAAGCTCAACGGCGGACCCGGCCGCGATGTCCAGCAATTCCGCCAGGAACTGGAGGAAGCCCGCGCCGGCGAGCTGAGCGAAAAAGCGCAAGACGTGCTGGCGCAGCTGGAAGCCTACGCCGCGCAACTGTAAAGTCGGTTCAAAGCCTGAGAGCAAGGGCGGGACAAGCCCTTGCGGCGGAGAAAACGGAATGCGCGCGCGGCGCAGGGCCTGCCTTCAGAGCTATAACGTTCTCACATAACGCCTGGCGACGAATAAAGCCGCCAGACTCAAACCCACAATCACAACCATCGCCAGCGTGGATGCGCCTTCATAACCCCAATAGTCGGACATGCCCTTCTCCTTAAAAGCGGTTCAATGTCTGCCGCGCGTCGGCGAGATGGCTAGAACGGGGCCTTGAACCCGTCTTCGACATGCTCATGCGCCACGAGTACATTCCGCCTTCTAGCCGTTATCGTCTTGTCTCGCTCTTGCTCGCGAGGCTTTGCGCGGGCATCTAGACCAAACCGGTCTGCCGCATGCGCTCCAGCCCGAACTCGCTGACCCGATAATTGAACAGCAGGCGCGCGCCCTCCTCCTGCCAACGCTCGCATAAGGCCACCACCAGACCGCTGGCGCTCAAATCCGCCAGGCAGGCCCTCACCATGCCCAGCCAGTAGGCGTCTTCCGGTTTGTGGTACTCCCGGCAAATGCGCCGGGCCAGATCCACGTCCCACAAGCCCGGCTGCCTGGCCAAAGCCTGCAGGATAAAACCCTTGATGTGCACCTTCACGCCCTGCCCTCCACATTGCGCACCGCGCCGGGATGGCGCTCGCTGTCCGACACCATGACGAAGCCGCCCAGAATCACCAGGGCCAAGCCAATCAGAAAATGCCACTCGGGAAAATTCAAAGTGAACGCGGCGGTGAACAAGGTGGCGAACAGCGCGTAGAAAGCGCCGATCGCCTGGCCGCGCCCAACGCCGATCAAGGGAAAGGATTTGTACCAGGCCACGGCGCAGAAAGCGAAACTGAGCCCGCCCACCGCCAGATAGAGCATAGGCCGCCACGACCACAGCTCGCCGGCCAGCGCATACACCGGCAAGGGCGTCAGCCAGGCCAGCGCCGGCAGAATCAGCAGCAGCCAATACAGGGCCTCGGCCAGATAGCGGATCGCCACCCCGCAATCGGGATCGGTCACATCCATCGCCCGTCCGACGATGGCGCCCTCCAGTCCCCAGCCCAGCGCCGCCAGCGCGCCGCCCAGATAGCCCAGCCAGCGCGCGTCGCCGTCGCCGCTCAGGTCCCCAAGCAGGCCCGGCGCGTAAATCGCCGCTCCGCCCAGCACGATGACCGCGATGCCCAGCGCCGCGCGCCGGTCTATCCGCTCGCGGTACCACAAACGCGCCAAGGCCGCGCCCACCACCGGATACAACAGGCCCGCCACCGCGGCGAACACCGCGCCCACATAACCCATCGCCAGATATGAGCCGAAATTGGCCATCAGGCCGCCCAAGACCGCGGCCAGGAAATACCACTTGGAAATGCCACCGAAGCGCCATAGCGTGCGGAAGAAGTCGGCCAGCTTGCCCAAGGCCGCCAGCCACAACAATTGAAACGCCGCCACCAGGCAGGCGTGAAAGGCCGTCAACACCGCGGCCGCCATCAGAAACCACTCGGGCCGCCCCCGCGTCAGCCCGGCCAGCGGCGCCTCGTGCCACACCGCGGCGCCGGGCACATACCATGCGCCCCACAACACCGCCGCCCACAAGGCCCAGCCATAACCCCAGCGGGTTCGGCGGCGAAGATACCGCTGTCTGTGCATGCTGTTCATAGCGCGTCAGCTCCTGTTGTCGGACGCCGCCCAAGCTTCCAGCGGCGCCTATTCTGGGTTCGAACGCAACAAGACGAAATCCATCTGCCTTGCCAGACGAGGGCCAAAAATTACCATAAGTTAATTTTTTCACCAACAGTCAATTAGTCCACACCCGGCCGCGGCCGAGATCAGCGCGCGCCCAAAGCGCCGATCAGGCGGCTGAGCGCGCCGTCGCTCCCGCGCTGCGCCACCAGCGACAAGACCAGCGGCAAAGTCTTGCCGCCCTCGCCGTGCCACGACACATCCAGCTGCGCGCGGCTGGAAATATTGAAAATCGCCTCCAGGCTGTCCAGCCATCCCTGCCGCGAGGCGATGCGCAAACCGTCCAGAAAGCGCTGCTCCGTCGTCTCCTCCAAAGCCTCGCCGAACAATAGCCGCGCGGCCTGCGGCGACAAGCGCAGCCGCCCGGCGCCCAGATCCCATTCCCAACTGGCCATGCCGATGGACTGCAGCGCCAATTCGCTGCGCAACCGGGCCTCCTCCTGCGCGCGGCGCGCCTCGCGCCGCGCGGCCACCTCCTCCACCGCGGCGATCAAATGCCAGGGCTCGCCGCTCACCGGGTGACGGCTCAGCGAGGCGCTGACGTTCACCCAGACATGGCCGCCCTGTTTGCGCAGCAAGCGTTTCTCCAGCGAAAAACTGGCGACCTCTCCGCTCAGCAGCTGATCCAGCCGCAGCAGATTGTCCTCCAGGTCGTCGGGGTGGGTCAGTTGCTGGAAGCTCATCCCCTCCATCTCCCACGGCGCGTAGCCCGTCATCTCGGCCAGACGGCGATTCACCTTGAGCCATCGACCATCCAGGCCCAGATGCGCCAGGCCCAGCGCCGCCTGCTCGAAGACCTCGCGGAAACGCTCCTCGCTTTCGCTATAGGCCACCGCGGCTTGCCGGCTGTCGGTGACGTCCTGAGCCGCGCCTATCATGGCCTCCGCCCGCCCTTCCCCGTATAGAACCTCGCCCTCCTCATGAATCTGGCGGCGGCGGCCGTCCGGCAGCAGGATGCTGTACTCCACGCAATAAGGCTGGCGCTCATCGATCGCCCGCCGGATGGCCCGATCGATGCGATCCCGGTCCTCCGGCGCCATCGCGGCGAAGTAACGCTCCATCGTCACCTTGAAGGCCTGCGGCTGCCAGCCGAAAATCCGGTAAGCCTCATCCGACCAGATGCAGTCGTCCTTGCGCACATCCCAGAACCAACTGCCCAAATGGGCGATGGACTGCGCCTTGTCCAGGATGGCCTGGTTCTGACGCAAGGCCTGCTCGGCCAGGCAACGCTGGGTGATGTCGAAGCTGACGCCTATCATCTTCACCGGACGGCGGTCGGCGTCCAGCACGCAGGTGGCGCGCGAGGCGATCCATCTCGTGTCGCCCGCCGGCCAGCGCACGCGGAACTCGGCCTCGTAAGCCGCGCCGGAGTTCAGGCACGCCTCCAGTTTGGCGCGCAAGGCCGGCGCGTCGGCCGGATCCAGCGCCAGCCAGAAATCGGACAGCAGGCGCACCGGGCGGCCAAACAAGTGCTCGGCGTTGGCGGAGTAAGCCACCGCGTCGCTCAGGATGTTCCACTCCCAGGTGACGATGCCGGACACCTTCTGCGCGAACTTCATCCGCGCTTCGCTTTCCATGATCTCCGCCAGATGCTTGCGGCGGATCTCGGTCAATTGCGCATCCGTCGTCGTCGCCGTCGCCAGATCCAGCACCGCCTGCTCGCCGTAGCGCAGCCAGATCCAGTTCACGCCCAGAAAATCCGCCAACACCCGCAGTTTGCGATATTCGATTTCCCCGCCGCGCGTCCATTTGTGCACGGCGGCAGACGATACGCCCAGGGCTTCCGCCACCTGTTTAAGCATGACGCGCTTGCGCCCCAGCACCTCCTTCAGGCGGGTGGCGAAGGTTTCATCCCCGACGGGAACAAGGGTTTGGCTAACTTGATTTGACGACACGCAACTGGTCGCGGCGACGGCCGCGCCTCCTGGGTAATTGAATGCGAATTCGGCGCGCCGATGCGCGCGCGCCACAGCCTGCGGCTGTCAGCCGGCCATGTTAACTCAGGCCGGAAAAATCCCGAAGCAAAGCAAAAGCCCGACAGCCAAGCAAGCCAGGCCGGCCTCCGGCCCGGCTTGAACCTCGCCGGCATAGCCAAACTCAATACATCCATCATTGCCATAGCCGATTACGGATTGCCGGCCGCGCCGAATCGACACTACAATTAAACCAAAGGTAAATTTATTTACCAATGGTTAATTTCATCTCTTGCGTGAGGCTGCCATGATCTCTACCCAGCTCTTCATCGATGGCCAATGGCGCGACGCCGCCAAGGGGCAAACCCGTCAGATTCTCAATCCCTGCGATGAAAGCGAGATCGCGGTCGCCGCGGACGGCGGCCGCGCCGATGCGCAGGCCGCCATCGCCGCCGCCCGCGCGGCGTTTGATCACGGCCCCTGGCGGCTCGTCACCCAGCGCCAACGCAGCCGCCTACTGCTGGACATCGCCCAACTGGTGGAGCGCGACAGCGAGCGCCTCGCCGAGCTGGAGACGCTGAACACCGGCAAAACCCTGAGCGAGAGCCGCACCGATATGGGCGACATCGCCGCCACCTTCCGCTATTTCGCCGGTCTGGTAGCCACCGAGAACGGCCAGGTCAACCCGGCGCCCGAGCAGGTGATCAGCCGCACCCTGCACGAGCCGGTGGGCGTCTGCGGCCTGATCACCCCATGGAACTACCCCTTGCTGCAAGCGGCCTGGAAGATCGCGCCGGCGCTGGGCGCCGGCAATTGCGTCGTGCTCAAGCCCAGCAGCCTGACCCCGCTCAGCAGCTGGCGCTTCACCCAGCTGCTGACCGAGCTGGATTTGCCGCCGGGCGTGTTCAATCTGGTCAGCGGCGGCGCCGAGGCCGGCGCCGAACTGGCGGAGCATCCCGACGTGGATCTGCTGTCCTTCACCGGCGGCGCTCAGGCGGGGGCCAGCATCATGCGCGCCGCCAGCGCCAACTTCAAACGCATCGGCCTGGAGCTGGGCGGCAAGAACCCCAACATCGTCTGCGCCGACGCCGACCTCGACGCCGCCGTCGACTACGCGCTGAACGCCGCCTTCTTCCACGCCGGCCAGGTCTGCTCGGCCGGTTCGCGGCTGCTGCTGCAAAACGAGATTCACGACGACTTCGTGAACCGGCTGGCGGAACGGCTGCCGCACATCGTCGTCGGCCCCGGCCAGCAGCCGGACACTCAGATGGGGCCGGTGCAGTCCGCCCAGCAGCACGACAAGATCCTGAGCCTGATCTCCGCCGGCGTGGAGGAAGGCGCCCGCCTGGTCTACGGCGGCGGCCGCCCGGACGGCGAACGCTATCGCAAAGGCTATTGGCTGCAGCCCACGCTGCTGGTCGACGTCCACGCCGACATGCGCATCGCCAAAGAGGAGATTTTCGGCCCGGTCATCACCGTGGAGCGCTTCCGCGACGAGGCCGAGGCGCTGCGGCTGGCCAACGACACGCCCTACGGCCTGGCGGCGGCGGTGTGGACGCGGGATCTGGCCCGCGCCAACCGCATGAGCCGCGCGCTGCGCTTCGGCACCGTCTGGGTCAACGACTACCACCCCTATTTCCCCGAAGCCCCCTGGGGCGGCTTCAAATCCAGCGGCATCGGCCGCGAGCTGTCGCGCATCGGTCTGGACGAGTACACCGAGCTCAAGCACAGCTACATCAATCTGGCGCCCAAGCCGATGGGGTGGTTTGGCGCCTGAGGGTCCATTCACCCGGTACCGCCTTCGTTCACCGATAAGGAGAATCAAGATGAGCACCACTCAGGAATTCGACTACATCATCGTCGGCGCCGGCTCCGCCGGCGGCGTGCTGGCGGCGCGGCTGAGCGAAGACAGCGGCGTCAAGGTGCTGCTGCTGGAAGCCGGCGGCCCGGACTGGCGTCTGGACTGGCGCACCCAGATGCCGGCGGCCCTCGCCTACCCCTTGCAAGGCCGCACCTATAACTGGGCCTATCTGACCGAGCCTGAGCCGCATATGGGCGGACGCCGCATGGCCCAGGCGCGCGGCAAGGGCCTGGGCGGCTCCTCGCTGATCAACGGCATGGTCTATATCCGCGGCAACGCGCTGGACTACCAGGGCTGGGCCGAGTTGCCCGGGCTGGGCGACTGGAGCTACGCCGACTGCCTGCCCTATTTCCGCAAGGCGGAAAGCTACGACAAGGGCGCAAACGACTACCACGGCGGCGACGGGCCGCTGCACGTCACCACGCCCAAGGCCGGCATCAGCCCCTTGTTCGAAGCCTTCATCCAGGCCGGCGAACAAGCCGGCTACGCCCGCACCGACGATCTGAACGGCTATCGTCAGGAAGGCTTCGGCCCCATGGACCGCACCACCACCGCCCAGGGGCGGCGCTGCAGCGTGTCGCTGGCCTATCTGGACGCCGCTCGCGACCGCGCCAATTTCTCCGTGCGGACCCGCGCGCTGGCGGACCGCATCCTGTTCGACGGCGCGCGCGCCGTCGGCGTGCAATACCTGCAGGGCGGCCGCAGCCATCGCGTTCGCGCCCTGCGCGAAGTCATCGTCTGCAACGGCGCGATCGCCTCGCCGCAGTTGCTGTTGCGCTCCGGCGTCGGCGACGCCGCCGAACTCGGCCGACACGACATCGGCGTGGTCGCCCACCTGCCCGGCGTGGGCGCCAATCTGCAGGACCACCTGGAAATGTATCTGCAGTACGAATGCCTGCGTCCGGTGTCGCTATACCCGTCCTTGCGCTGGTGGAACAAGGCCCGCATCGGCGCTCAGTGGTATCTGAACGGCAGCGGCCCGGGCGCCAGCAATCACTTCGAGGCCGGCGGCTTCATCCGCAGCGACGAACGCTTCGCCTTCCCCAATCTGCAATACCACTTCCTGCCGCTGGCGGTGAATTACGACGGCAGCCACGCTGTCAAGATGCACGGCTTCCAATGCCACGTCGGCTCGATGCGCTCGCCCAGCGTCGGCCACGTCAAGCTGGCCAGCCGCGACCCGCGCGACAAGCCGCTGCTGCAATTCAACTATATGGCGCACGACACCGACTGGCGGGAGTTCCGCGCCGCGGTGCGGCTGACGCGCGAGATTGTCGGCCAGCGCGCGCTTTCCGCCTTCCGCGGCCGGGAAATCCAGCCGGGCGACAAGGTCGCCAGCGACAGCGAGATCGACCGCTTCGTCAAAACCCACGCCGAAACCGCGCTGCACCCGTCCGGTACCTGCAAGATGGGCAGCGCCGCCGATCCGACGGCGGTGGTGGATCATCAGGGCCGCGTGCACGGCCTGACCGGCCTGCGCGTGGTGGACGCGTCCATCATGCCGCGCATCGTCACCGGCAATCTGAACGCGCCCACCATCATGATGGCGGAAAAGATCGCCGACCTGATCCGCCAACTGCCGCCGCTGCCGCGCTCGAACGCGCCGTTCTACCAGGCCGGCGGGGATCGAGACGCCGTCGCCGAAACGGCCGCGGCGCAAACCGCCCCCTTGTAAACGCCACGGCCCAAGGAGCCCATATGTACGACCTCATCGGCCTGATCGGCGTCATCAGCTATCTGGGCGCCTACTTGGGCAACCAGCTATTGGGCCTGCGCACCTCGGACCCTCGCTACTTCGCCTTGAACCTGATCGGGCCGGTCTGCATCCTGATTTCGCTGTCCAACCACTTCAACCTGGCGTCCTTCGTCAATCAGTGCATGTGGTTTCTGATCACCCTGGGCGGCTGGTGGCGCGCCAGCCGCCGCCGGGCGCTGCCGGCGCCCGAATCCGGGGCCTGAGCGCGTGTTTACCCTCTAGCGAGACCAGGCCTTGCGGCGGGAAACGCGGAAGCCACACATGGCGCACGGGCATTTTGCAGACGGTTCCAAGGCCCATGCCCACGCCATCCCGTCGACGCGCAGCCCATCGTCGACACCTTGCGTGTCCTGGGCGGCACTGTCCGCCCATGGGCCGCTTATGCGACAATCCGTCGATTGAACCGCAAGACCCGCCCATGAACGATACCCCGCACGCCATCCTGCTGATGGGCCCCACCGCCTCCGGCAAAACCGGCCTGGCGCTGGAGCTGGCCCGCCATTTTCCGGTGGAGATCATCAGCGTCGACTCCGCGCTGGTCTATCGCGACATGGACATCGGCACCGCCAAGCCCAGCGCGGCGGAAATGGCGCAATGCCCGCACCATCTGATCGACATCATCAGCCCGCTGCAAAGCTATTCCGCCGCCCAGTTCCACGCCGACGCCAACCGGCTGATCCGCGAGATCAACGGCCGCGGCCGGCTGCCGCTGCTGGTGGGCGGCACCATGCTGTATTACAAGGCCTTGCTGGAGGGCTTGTCCGACCTGCCGCGCGCCGACGCGGCGCTGCGCGCTCAGCTGGACGCCGACGCGGCCCAGGCCGGCTGGCCGGCGATGCACGCGCGGCTGGCGCAGCTGGACCCGGACACCGCCGCCCGCCTCAATCCCAATGATTCGCAGCGCATTCACCGCGCGCTGGAAGTCTGCCTGCTCAGCGGCGAGCCGATGTCGCGGCTGCTGGCGCGCGGCAAGGAAGCCGCGGCGGATTTTCGCCTGCTGTCGCTGGGCCTGGTGCCGGCGGAACGAGGCTGGCTGCACCAACGCATCGCGCAGCGTTTCGAACTGATGCTGGAACAGGATTTCCTGGCCGAAGTGCGGCGTTTGCGCGCCGCCTATCCGGCGCTGACGCTGGAGCTGCCGTCGATGCGCTGCGTCGGTTATCGCCAGGCCTGGGAATACCTGGACGGCGTCGGCGACAAGCAAACCTTCATCGACAAAGGCGTCGCCGCCACCCGCCAGCTGGCCAAGCGCCAGCTGACCTGGATGCGCAGTCTGGACCTGGTGCCGGTCAACGCCCAGCGGGACGGCCTGGCCGAACAGCTGGGCGCCGCCGTCGCCGCCTTCCAGGCCGGCGAGCCCCTGCCCGCCGGCCTGCGTTTCGACGGCGTGTATTAATCGCTCACCAGGGCCGGCTGGCCGACGCGCACAGCGGCACCACCGGCCCGTTGCTGCCGGTGTCCAGGAAGCCGTCGCTGATCCAGTCGCCGCCGCGGGTGCGGTTCCACACATCGGTGCGGCCCCACACCCCCTCCACCGCCTCGGCGCGCACATGGCACTGCAAGGCGACGCTGTCGCCGCGGCTGACCGCGCCGGTGATGCCGGCGCTCAGGCTGGGCGCGCTGCGCAGGTTCACCCTTCCCTCGCCCTTCGCCGGCGTCGCCACGCCGCTGGCGCCGGCCGGCGCGCCTCCGCCGCCGTAATTGTTCAGCAGGCCGCCGACATTGACCCGCGTCCCGTTGCGCAAGGCATAGCCCTGATAGGCGCGGTTGCCGGCGAAGAACTGCCAGCCGCCGAACAGCTTGCCGTTCACCGGCTCGGCCCGGCCCTGATACAAGAGGGAGAAATGCACGTGCGGGCCGGTGGTGCTGCCGCCGCACGGCAGGCCATTGCCTATGGTGCCGAGATACGCGCCCGGATTGACCCGCGTCCCGTCCGCCAGCGTGTTCAGATTGATCATATGGTAGTAAGTGGACGAGAAGCCATTGTCGTGCACCAGCTTGACCAGGCCGCTGCCGCCGCGCACGCAGCTCTTGTAGATCACCCCGGCCTGCGGCGCCAACACCCTGCCGTCGCCGCCGGCGAAGTCGATGGAATCGTAAGGCTGGCTTTCCCCGCTATAGCCGTGCGGGCCGCCGGTCATGCGCCAGGCCGCGCCTTGCCGCCACGGCAGGCCCAGACCGGTGGCGTTGGGCGCGAACGGCAAGCCCGGCCTGGCCGACTGGCTGCCCCAGGCGCGGCGCTCGTCCGCGTTGAGCCAATCGGCCGGCGCCAGGCTCAGCATCGCGGCGAAGCCCGGGCTGCCTTCCAGTTCCAGCGTCCAGCCCTGCGCGTCGCGGCGCGCCAGGAACAGCCTGGACACCGGCACATGATCCATCGCCGCGATCGTGGTCATCGTCGGCAGCGGCTGGGTCACCGATCCCAGCACCCAGCCGCCGTCGGCGCTGTCGCGGTTGACCTCCACCAGCATGTCCAGCATCTCCCCCTTGGCCAGCGGCAGCATGGGCTGCAAGGCCTTGACCGCCGCCTGGCGCAATAAGGGGTCCGGCTGCTTTGATTCCGCCTGCGCGCCGCCGGCCAAGGCCGCCAATACGGCCATCATCAGAGCTGCTTGTTTCATTTCTGGCTCCATTCCTGGTTGGGAAAAACCAAAGCGACGCAATGCCAATAGCATTGCGCCGCAAACCATAGGGTTATAGAAAGCCCCATCCTTATTTCCTGCTGGCCTTTGGCTCAGCAGACAGCCGGCAAAAATCGATAAAAAAAGCCCACGTCGCAGGACGTGGGCGGTAGCGGCGGCGAGGCGATGTCAGCGCGCGGCCACCAGCTTGATTTCCACCTTCCAGGCCGGGTTGGCCAGTTTGGCCTCCACCGTGGCGCGCGCCGGCACATGGCCGGCCGGCACCCAGGCGTCCCAGGCGGCGTTCATCGCGTCGTAATCGGCCAGGCTGGCCAGGAAGATGGTGACGTCGACGATCTTGCTCTTGTCCGAATCCAGCTCCGCCAACAGCGCGTCGATCTGGCCCAGCACGTTTTCAGTTTGCGCCTTGGCGTCGGCCTCGGTGTTTTCCGGCACCTGGCCGGCCAGGAAGATCAGGCCGTTGGTGACCACGGCTTCTGCCAGACGCGCGCCCTGCTTGTGACGATAAATGCTCATGCGGATTCCCCTTGGGTGAGTCGGAACAAGACGAAGATTCTAACCCGGCCGCGCCGGCTATTGCCATGCCTGGCGCAAGTCCTCGATCAGCGCCGCCTCGCCTTCGATGCCCACCGACAAGCGGATCAGGTTGTCGGCGATGCCCAGCTCGCGCCGACGTTCAAGCGGAATCGACGCATGCGTCATCGCCGCCGGCAGGCAGACCAGGCTCTCCACCCCGCCCAGGCTCTCCGCCAGCGTGAACAGCTTCAGCCGCGCCAGCACCCGCCGCGTTTCTTCGGCGTCGCCTTTCAGATAAAAGGACACCACCCCGCCGTAACCCCGCATCTGGCTGCGCGCCAGCTCATGTTGCGGATGGCTGGACAGGCCCGGATACAAGACCCGCTCCACCTGCGGCTGGGTTTCCAGCCAACGCGCCACCGCCAGCGCGTTGCTATTGTGGCGCTCCACCCGCAAGGCCAGCGTGCGCAGGCCGCGCAGCACCAGGAAACTGGCGAACGGGTCCAGCACCGCGCCCACCGCGTTGTGCAGGAAGGCCAGTTGCTCGGCCAGCTCCGGCCGCCGGCGGCTGACCACCGCCGCGCCGGCGATCACATCGGAATGACCGTTCAGGTATTTGGTGGCGGAATGCACGACGATGTCGAAACCGAAGGCCAGCGGGCGCTGCACCACCGGCGAGGCGAAGGTGTTGTCCGCCACCGTGATCAGGCCGTGCCGCCGCCCCAGATCGGCCACCGCCGCCAGGTCCACCAGTTGGTTCAGCGGATTGGACGGGGTTTCCACCCAGATCATCCGGGTATTCGGCCGGATCGCCGCCTGCAAGGCGGCAAGGTCTTCCGACGCCACATAGCTGATCTCCAGCTGCGCGCTTTGCTTGCGCACCTGTTCGAACAATCGGTAAGTGCCGCCGTACAGATCGTTGACCGCGATCAGGTGGCTGCCGGCCGGCAGCAGCTCCAGCACCGTGGCGATGGCCGCCAGGCCGGAAGGGAAGGCGTAGCCGCGCGCGCCGTCCTCCAGCTCCGCCAAGGCCCGCTCCAAGGCCTCGCGCGTCGGGTTCTGCGAGCGGGAATACTCGTAGCCGCTGTGCTCGCCCGGCGCGTGCTGCCGGTAGGTGGAGGTGGCGTAAATGGGCGGAATCACCGCGCCGAAGGCGTCTTGATGCAGACCGGCGGTGATGGACAAAGTATTGAAATCAGTCATGGCGTTTTCTCGCAATGCGGGTGGCCGGCCCCGCTTGGACCGGCCGGGATGAGGAGGAGCTAGACGGCGCGCGAGCGCGGCTGACGGCGCCAGAAGGCCAGCAGATCGGCCTGGGTGATCAGGCCCAGATAGCGCTCGCCGTCCACCATCAGGGCAACGTGGCCGTCATTGAAAATATGCAGCAGGTCTTGCAGCGAAGCGCGCGGCGACAGGGTCCGCACCTCGCTGGTCATCGCGCTGCGCACGTTCTGGCGGAAGTTTTCCGGCTCGCCGTGCACCGACAGCAGCAAGTCCCATTCGTCCAGGATGCCGACCACCTTATCGTCGGCCAGCACCGGCAACTGCGACACATCGTGCAGGCGCATGCGCTGATAGACCACGTTCAAGGGCTCGTCCGGGTGGCAAGAGACGGTGCTGCCGTCGGCGTGGCGGCGCACGATCAGATCGGTCAGATCGCCCAGCCGCGGCAGCTCCACCAGGCCGTTGTCCACCAGCCAATCGTCGTTGTACATCTTGGACAGATACTTGTTGCCGCTGTCGCAAACCAGCGTCACCACGCGCTTGGGCTCGGTCTGGGCGCGGCAATAACGCAAGGCCGCCGCCAGCAGCGCGCCGGAGGAGGAGCCCGCCAGAATGCCTTCCCGGCTCAGCAGCAGGCGGGCGCTGTCGAAGCTTTCCTGATCGCTGATGCGGTAGGCGCGCTTGACCAGGCTGAAGTCGGTTTGCGGCGGGATGAAGTCCTCGCCTATGCCTTCGATCAGCCAGCTGCCGGCCTCGCCGTGGCGTCCGGTCTCGACATGATCCGCCAGCACCGAGCCCACCGGGTCCGCCAGCACGATTTCCACCCGCGGCGCCTCCCGGCTGAAGAAATGCGTCAGCCCGGTCAGCGTGCCGCTGGAGCCCACGCCCACCACCACCGCGTCCAGTTCATGGCGCGTCTGCTCCCAGATTTCCGGACCGGTGCCGGTTTCATGCGCCAGCGGATTGGCCGGGTTGTTGAATTGGTCGATGTAGTAAGCGTCCGGCGTTTCCTTGGCGATGCGCGCGGCCAGGTCCTGGTAATACTCCGGATGCCCCTTGCCCACGTCGGAGCGGGTCAACACCACTTCCGCGCCCAGCGCCTGCAGATGCAGAATCTTCTCCCGGCTCATTTTGTCCGGCACCACCAACACCAGCCGATAGCCTTTTTGCGAAGCCACCAGCGCCAGCCCCAGGCCGGTGTTGCCGGCGGTGGCCTCGACGATGGTGCCGCCCGGCTTCAGCTTGCCTTCGCGCTCGGCCGCGGCAATCATGGACAGCGCCACCCTATCCTTGATCGAGCCGCCCGGATTGTGGCTTTCCAGTTTCAGATACAGCTCGCACAGGCCGGTGTCCAGATGCGTCACCTTCACCAGCGGCGTATTGCCGATCAAGGACAAAACGGATTGGTCTTGCATATTGAAATCTCCTAGCTACCGCATATAAATATTGTTTTTAACAACTTGTAGTTATATCGAAAATAAAAAAATTCCGCTTCACACCACGGCGGTGGCTTGCAGAAAACTATAGAAAAACACCAGTTCCGGATTGCTGCGCAATTGGCGCAGTTCCCGCGTCATCGCCGCCACCAGCGCGGCGTCCACCCGTTTCGCCTCGATCAGCTGATCCGCGGCCGACAGCAAGAGCTCGGTCCAGTAATCCAGCACTTGCTGGCGACGATGCGGATCGCGGCTGTCCAGATGCCAGGTCTTGACCTGGGTCTCCACATGGCGAAAGCCCAGGCGCAGCAGCATATTGCCCAGCTTGGCGCCGACGAAGGGATCGCCGCCCACCGCCAGTTGATGGTCATTGAAAGCCAGCCAGTACTGCTGCAGGTTCGAGGAATAAGGCGATAGAAAGAAGGACGCGTTCATCGCCTCGGTGGCGTACAGCCGCGCCCCCGGCTTCAGCACGCGCCGCACTTCGGCCAACACCCGTTCCGGCGACAAGACATGCTCCAGCACCCAGCACAGAAAGGCGGCGTCGAAACTGGCTGGCTGGAAATCCAGATCCTCGGCGTCCATATGCAGCAGCCGGGCGCGGTCCTGCCAGGGGCTGCCCTGCAAACGCTGACGCGCCACCGCCAGCTGACGCTGGCTGAAGTCGACGCCGGTGACCTCCAGGTCCGGATAACGCCGCAACAGGATCTCGGTCTGCGCGCCCACCCCGCACCCCACCTCCAGCAGCTGGCCGACGCCGGAGAAATCGATGTCCCGGTAGACCACGGACTCGGAGAAGCGCGCCTGGCGCACCAGGCGCGCCTGTTCGGCGGCGGAGAAACCATGAATATAGGGCAGCTCGCTCGCCCCGTCGGTCAGTTGCAATGTGGCCATGTCCATCTCGCAGAGTTGCATCAACATGGTCACATTATATTTCCAATTATTATTACAAATATAAATTTTATTTCTTATTTTCATATAAAAAACGAGTCTATCCACCCCGCCACAAGCCTGCGCGGACGCAAAAAAACCCGCGGCGCGCCGCGGGTTTTCATCGAGTCGGACAGGCTTAAACCATGGCCGCCTGACGCAGGCTGATCGAGAAGCGCTGCAAGGCGGCGATGCCGGAGGCCTCGGCGCGGGTGCACCAGTCCTGCAGTTCCTTGAGCAGTTGCTCGCGGCTCAGCGTGGAACGCTCCCACAGGCGGGTCAGCTCCTGGCGCATCGAATACACGGTGGCCAGCACCTGGCTGTGCTCCAGCAAGGTGGCCAACTGCATGCGCTCGGTTTCCGGCGTGTCCTTGGCGTCCTGCTTCAGCCACACCTTCATCTTGCCGCTCAGCTTGCTGCCGGAAAAGTCCGGCAGATTGATCTTGTCCAGCTCGCTGCGGTACACCTCTTTCAACTCGCGCGCATAGCGGGAAGCGATGGCGTAACGATTAGAGATGATGGCCTGCAGATGTTCCAGGTCCAGTTGCGGACGCGAAGCGTCCTCGGCCAGCCGCGGCGCCACCTTGCGCACCTTGGCCAGGCCCAGGATTTCCAGGATGCGGATATACATCCAGCCGATGTCGAACTCGTACCATTTATACGACAGCTTGGCCGAGGTGCCGAAGGTATGGTGGTTGTTGTGCAGCTCTTCGCCGCCCACCAGAATGCCCCAAGGGAAGATATTGGTGGACGCGTCCTCGTTCTCGAAATTGCGATAGCCCCAGAAGTGGCCGATGCCGTTGATCACCCCGGCCGCCCAGAACGGAATCCAGATCATCTGCACCGCCCAGATCGTCAGGCCAGCCGGCCCGAACAAGACCAGATTGATCAGCAGCATCAGCACGATGCCCTTGGCGCTGTGGCGGGTGTAGACATTGCGTTCCAGCCAATCGTCCGGCGTGCCGTGGCCGAACTTGTCCATGATGGCTTGATCCTTGCAAGCGCCGCGGTACAGTTCCGCGCCCTCCCACAGGACCTTCTTGATGCCCAAGACCTGAGGGCTGTGCGGATCGTCCGCGGTCTCGCACTTGGCGTGGTGTTTGCGATGGATGGCGGCCCATTGCTTGGTGACCATGCCGGTGGTCAGCCACAGCCAGAAGCGGAAGAAATGGCTGGGGATGGGATGCAGATCGAGCGCGCGGTGCGCTTGGTGACGATGCAGAAAGATGGTGACCGATGCGATGGTGACGTGGGTCAGCGCCAAAGCGACCACGATATAGCCCCACCAGGGGAGGTCAAGCACGCCGTTTATCCAATTCATGTACTAATCGCGCCTCGTAAAGCAATCTAGAAGAAAGACTCTATTCTATACAAGCGGCCCGCCGATGTCAGACCGTTTTGCGCTTGCGCCGGCAACCCGCCGCCGCAAACGCCCAACTTGGACCCCGCCGACGCCCTCCGGTTCACGCGCCGGCAGTAACGCAAGCGGTGGACGATGGTGTACCATAGGGCCTCATTCCATCCTAGTTAAGAAAAAGCGCTAGTGTTGCCAAATCGTCGTCTGATCATTGCCGGCGCCACCCTCGGTGGCCTGTTCGTTCTGTATGGAGGCGCGACCCTGTGGGCCGGCGTCAAGGCGGAGCAGACCTTGCAGGAACAGCACAAGATGCTGGCCGACCTGCCGCTGTTCAAAGTCAAATCCCACAGCTACCAACGCGGCTGGTTCTCCTCCACGGAAACCACCGAACTGGTGTTCAACCGCCATTTGTCCGGCCCGTATGAAAACATGCTGCCCGACAATGTGAAGCCGCTGCTGAACGCCACCATCAAGTTCACCAACCACGTCAAACACGGCCCCCTCCCCGGCATCGGCGATTTCGACTTCCGGCCCGGCCGCGCGCTGGTGCGCACCGAGTTCGCGATGAGCGACTCCACCCGCAAGACGCTGGCCAGCTTCTTCGGCGACAAGGAACCCATCACCATCTTCAACCGTCTGGGCTTCGGCGGCGGCGGCGAACTGGACGTCAAGGTGCCGGCCTTCGACTATGAAGAAGCGCTGTCCGGCGTAAAGATGAAATGGAAGGGCTTCGACCTGAAGCTCGACTACGCCAACGGTTATAAGGAATACAAGAGCGAGGCGCTGTCGCCCGGCTTCCTGCTGGAAGCCGCCAGCAAGGGAACCGTGGCCTTCGACGGCGTGCGCTACGTCTCCGACATCCGCCCCGGCAACACCGGGGTCAAGCTGGGCACCAGCGAACTGACCGTGGGCAATGTCCGGCTCAACTCCCGCGAAAGCGTGCCCTACAGCATCAAGCTGAACGAGCTGGTCTACCTGATGACCCGCGTGCGCGTCGGCGAGTTCATCAATCCGTCCGGCGAATTCAAGCCGTCCGCGGTGACGCTGAAGGACTTCCGCTATCAGATCGTCACCAGCGAGCAGGACGACTACGTCAACACCCGCGGCAAACTCAACTTCGCCGAGTTCAACTTCAACGACCACCGCTACGGTCCGATGCGCCTGGACATCTCGGCCAACCATCTGCACGGCCCGACCCTGGTCAAACTGGATCAGGCCATCGGCCAGATTCCGTTTGAAGGCGTAGACCCGGCGCTGCTGCGCAAGCAATACATCGACACCATCAAGAAGAACGGGATTCCGCTGCTGCAGAACGATCCCAAAGTGGTGATCAACGAGTTCTACCTGAAGATGCCCAACGGCGAAGCCAAGCTGGAGGGCAGCCTGGGCGTCAAGGGCCTGCAAGCCGCGGATCTCAACGACGCCGCGCAGTTCATCAGACGCTTCGAAGTGGACGCCAAGCTCAGCCTGCCGCGCCAGACGCTGGAAGACCTGGTGATCGCCCAGGCGCGCACGCTGTTCACCGTCGATCAGAGCGCCGAAGACCAGCCCAATATGAAGGAAGTGGAAGACCTGGCCAAAAACCTGCTGGACAGCCAATTGGCGCAGTGGAAGAGCGAGCAGTACATCGTTGAGGACAAAGGCCAGATCAACACCGAACTCAACTACGGCGGCGGCGTGCTGACCATCAATAAGAAGAAGGTGGCCCTGCCCTGGGAGGAGATCGAGGCGGAAGCGCCGCGCGACGCCTCCCAGCCCGGCTCCGACAAGCATACGGACAAGAGCGCCGACAAGAAGAAGTAAGACGGCGGTCGACGCCGCACGCAAAAAGGGCTGTCATACGACAGCCCTTTTTCTTTTCCGACCCGGTCGAAACCTTGCGACGCTTAATCGTCGTCGTGCATCTGGCTTTGCAGATAATTCTGCAGGCCCACGCTTTCGATCAGGCCCAACTGCGTCTCCAGCCAGTCCACGTGCTCTTCCTCGCTCTCCAGAATGTCTTCCAGCAAGTCGCGGGTCACGTAGTCCTTGGCGCTTTCACAGTAGGCGATGGCTTCGCGCAACAGCGGCAGCGCGTCCATTTCCAGTTTCAGGTCGCACTCCAGCATTTCCTTCGGATTCTCGCCGATATGCAACTTGCCCAGGTCCTGCAGATTCGGCAGCCCTTCCAGGAACAGCACGCGCTCGATCAGCGCGTCGGCGTGCTTCATCTCGTCGATGGACTCGTGATACTCGTGCTCGTTCAGCTTCTTCAAGCCCCAGTTCTTGTACATGCGGGCATGCAGAAAGTACTGGTTGATCGCGGTCAGTTCGTTCTTGAGGATCTGGTTCAGATACTTGATAACTTTTTTATCGCCTTGCATCGCGCTCTCCGGGAAGAAATGATTCTTCCATTATGACATAGCGCGCGCCAGTCTCAAGTTATCACAGCC
Organism: Chromobacterium sp. HL1; assembly: GCF_057418835.1. NCBI lineage: Bacteria > Pseudomonadati > Pseudomonadota > Betaproteobacteria > Neisseriales > Chromobacteriaceae > Chromobacterium > Chromobacterium sp. HL1. Next base: position 1,067,878 of record NZ_CP162399.1, on the reverse strand, counting down.
AAAATAAAGGACTTCGCCCCGCTTGACGCGGTGCGTGGGGGATTTGCAGTTCGTCCAGCCTTGGCCGAGACTAAGCAACAGACGGGGGCAGGAATTAAGCGGCGCTGCGCGCGGTCGAAGCCGGACCAAGCGCGTGGACAGCCTCCTTGCGAAGTTGGTTAGCCATGCAGGCGCACTTGCCGCAATCGGTCGCCACCCCAAGCTCGCGGCTCAGATCGCACATGCGGGTTGCCCCGTTGTGTACCGCTTCGCGGATTTGCTTGTCAGTTACAGCGTGGCAGAGGCAAACGTACATGGCAGTTCCGGTGGTGAATGAAGACGGGATTGAGTTAAAGTAATCGAGAATCGTTATCAAGAATATAGATTCAAACAAGAATCATTGTCAACAAGAAAGCGCAGACTATGACGCAGTGGAAACCAAATGCGACAGTTGCGGCAGTCATTGAGCTGGACGGGCGCTACCTGATGGTGGAAGAGGTGACCAGCGACGGCATCTGCTTCAACCAGCCCGCCGGTCATCTGGAATACGGCGAAACGCTGGAGGACGCGGTGAAACGCGAAGTGCTGGAGGAAACCGGCTGGCACTTCCGGCCCTTGGGCCTGGTGGGCATTTATCTGGTGGACCGGCCCAACAGCGACATCACCTATCTGCGCTTCGCCTTCTACGGCCACCCCTTGCGCCGCGAGGACTATCCGCGGCTGGACGACGGCATCCTGTCCGCGCAATGGCTGAGCCACGAGGACATCGTCTCGCTGCGCGCCCAGCATCGCAGCCCGGTGGTGCAGCAATGCCTGGACGACTATCGCGCCGGCAAACGCCACCCCCTGGCGCTGATCCATCATCTGGGCCGCTGACCGCCCAAGCCCACCGCCCGGAGCCGGCATGTCCTTGAGATCATTGTCTTTCCTATTGGCTCTGCTGGCCGGCGTCCCATGGGCGGCACAAGCCAGCGCCATCAATATCTGCTACCATTACGGCTGTTCCAGACATGCCTACGTAGACATCTCCGCCGAAGCCGACGCCTGGCTCGCCGCTCGCCTGTCCGCCGCAAACAGCCCGGAAACCGAACGTTCCGCCGTCAGCGACGCCGTCACCGCGCTTTATCACATCGCCGCGCGCACGCTGCCCATTTGGCAGGACAAGGGCGGCAATTTCCGCGACGGGCCCGCCGAAGGCCGCATGGACTGCGTGGACCACAGCAGCAATGTCACCGCCTTCCTCACTTATCTGCAGGATCACGGCTGGCTGCAATACCACACGGTGGGCAAACCGGCCTGGCGCGCGCCGCGCCTGCTCGACCTGCATTACACCGCGGTGCTGCGCGACCTGCTCTCCGGCCAGGATTGGGCGGTGGACAGCTGGTTCAAGGACTTTGGGCAAGCCCCGATGGTGCTTGCCCTCGATATTTGGATGGAAGGATATTCCCCGTGACGGGTAAGAAAAGAATTGTCGTCGGCATGTCCGGCGGCGTGGACTCCTCGGTGACCGCCTCGCTGCTGAAGCAGCAGGGGCACGAGGTGATCGGCGTCTTCATGCAGAACTGGGAAGACGACAACGACGACGAATACTGCTCGATCAAGCAGGACGCGCTGGACGCGATGAGCGTGGCCGACATCGTCGGCATCGACATGGAGATCGTCAACTTCGCCAAGGAGTACAAGGACCGCGTGTTCTCCTACTTCTTGAAGGAATACTCCGCCGGCCGCACGCCCAATCCCGACGTGTTGTGCAACGCCGAAATCAAATTCAAGGCCTTTCTCGACTACGCGATGGAACTGGGCGCCGACTGCATCGCCACCGGCCACTACGCGCGCAAGCTGGAAAAGGACGGCACCCACTATCTGATGAAGGCGGTGGACCACACCAAGGATCAGAGTTACTTCCTCTACCGTTTGCAGCAGCATCAATTGGCCAAGTCCATCTTCCCGCTCGGCGACATCCGCAAGACCGAGGTGCGCAAGCTGGCCGAGGAAGCCGGCCTGCCCACCGCGGCCAAGAAAGACTCCACCGGCATCTGCTTCATCGGCGAACGTCCGTTCCGCGACTTCCTGCAGCGTTATCTGCCCACCCAGCCCGGCGAGATGATGCTGCCGGACGGCAAGGTGGTGGGCGAGCATATCGGCCTGATGTATTACACCCTGGGCCAGCGCAAGGGACTGAATATAGGCGGCGCGCGCGAGGGCACCGGAGAACCGTGGTTCGTCGCCGGCAAGGACATCCCCGGCAACAAGCTGATCGTGGTACAAGGCCATGACCACCCGCTGCTGCTGAAGCCGACGCTGGCGATGGCCGACCTGAGCTGGACGCTGCCGGCGCCGCCGGCGGCCGGCGAATACGCGGCCAAGAACCGCTACCGCATGGCGGACGCCGGCTGCAATCTGTCCGCCATCGTCGACGGCCAGGCCACGCTGACGTTCCGCGACAAGCAATGGGCGGTCACCCCCGGCCAGTCCGCGGTGCTGTACGACGGCGACGTCTGCCTGGGCGGCGGCATTATCCAATAAGAACCTGTTTACGATCTGCTACGCGTCGGCGATACGGCGTTGAAACCGTCTTGTCTCGTCCTAGCTCGCCAGATCGTAAACAGGCTCTAAGAAGCGGTTCAAAGTCCGCTGAGCGCCGACGATGCGATGAAAAAGCCCCGCGCCAAACCGCAGGGCTTTTTTCTTTCAAGCTCAAGGTTGCGGCAAGGGCTGCAACCGCCTCAGGCCCAGGCTGATCGCCAGCATCGCCGCCAGGCTTGCCCCCAAGACCGCGGCCACGCCCTGCCAAGCGCCGCGGCCCCACATCAGCCCGGACAAAGACCCCACCAGACTGGAGCCCAGATAGTAGGCGCTCAAGTAAATGGCCGAAGCCAGCGCCCTCCCCTGACGCGCCCGCAAACCCACCCAGCTGCTGGCTACCGAATGACCGGCGAAAAACCCGAAGGTGAACAAGGCGATGCCGGCCACCAGCAGGACGATGTGATCGCTCAAGGTCAGCGCCAGCCCCAAGAGCATGGCCAGCACCATCAGCCACAGCATATTGCGCCGGCCCAGGCGATCCGACAGCTTGCCGACCCAGGCCGATGACCAGACGCCGACGATATACAGCGAAAACACCAGCCCCAGCAGGCTCTGGCTCATATTGAAGGGCGCGGCCAGCAGACGGAAACCCAGGTAGTTGTACAAGCTGACGAAACAACCGGACAACAGAAAGGCGCTGATGAACAAGTAAGGCAGACCCGCGTCTTGGAACAGGGCCTTGGCTTCCCGCCACATGCGGCCCAGATCATGCCGACGCGGCTGGAAATGCCGGGAAGGCGGCAGATTGCGCCAAAACAGCCAGGCGCCGGCCGTGCCCAGCAAGGCCAAGGCCAGCAAGGCCCAGCGCCAACCGAAATGATCCGCCAGCAAGGAGGCGATGAAACGGCCGCTCATTCCGCCCAAGGCATTGCCGGCGATGTACAAGCCCATCGAGTGGCCCAGGGATTTCGCGTCCACCTCCTCGCTCAGATACGTCATCGCCACCGCCGGCAGGCCGGCCAGCGCCACGCCGAAAGCCGCGCGCAGCCACAGCAGATGCTGAAAGCTGTCCGCCAGCGCCGACAACAGCATCAGCAGCGCGCCCAGCGCCAGCGCCGCGTTCATCAAGGGGCGGCGGCCCAGGCGATCCGCCAGCAGGCCGGCGGGAATCAGGCTCAGGGCCAGGCTGCCGGTGGCCAGCGAGACCACGCCGCTGGAGGCGGCCGGCGACAAGGAGAAATCCTCCGCGAACATCGGCATCAGCGGCTGTGCGCCGTAGAGCATGGCGAAAGTGCAATAGCCGCCGACGAACATGGCGCGCGCGGTGGCGCGGAATTCCGCGGTGCCGGCGTGCAGCTTGACCGGCGGAAGAGGGGCGGCGGACGGCGGCGGTACGACGGCGCCTAGGCAGGGTGACGAAGAATCTGCGGACATGAAAAGCTTTCAATGCGAAATATGGCTTTGAGCTTAGTCTTGGCCGAAAGCGCAGTCCAATATATATTTAACCATCATTTGATACTTTTAAAATATCAATTATGGAACTACGCCATCTACGCTACTTCGTCGCCGTTGCCGAAGAGCTGCATTTCACCCGCGCCGCCCTGCGCCTGCATATCGGCCAGCCTCCGCTCAGCCAGCAGATCCAGGCCTTGGAGGCCGAGCTGGGCGTGCGGTTGCTGCGCCGCCACCAGCGCAAGGTGGAGCTGACCGAGGCCGGCCGCCAATTCCTGAGCCGGGCCCAGCGCATTCTGGCCGACGCGGAACTGGCCGCGGCGGAAGCCAGACGCGCCGCGCGCGGCGAGATAGGCGAATTGAGCATAGGCTTCACTTCGTCTCTGCCGCTGTCCCCCATTCTGCACGCCGGCCTGCACGACTATCGTCTGCGTTTCCCGGAGGTCGGCCTCAAATTACGCGAGATGTTCACCACCGACCAGTACCAGGCTTTGCAGCAACGGCGGCTGGATATCGGCTTCGTTCGCTTCAACGGCCTGGAGCCGATGGCGGACATCGCGGTGGTGGAGTTGCAGCGAGACGCGCTGCGGGTGGTGATCAGCGCCGAGCATCCGCTGGCCGGCCTGCCGGCGCTGCGCTTGGAGCAATTGCGCGGGGAAAGTCTGATCGGCTACCCGCAGGAGGCCGGCACCGGCTTGAACACGGTGCTGCGCGAGCTGGCGAGCCGGCAAGGCATGGACTGGCGGCCGCGGCAGGAGGCCGGCGAGGCGATCACGCAGATCGGCCTGGTGGCCGCCGGACTCGGCATCGCCATCCTGCCCTCGCCGCTGGAATGCGTGCGGCTTCCCGGCGTGCGCTATGTGCCGTTGCTGGACGAGGGCGCATATCTGGCGATGGGCTTGGCCACGCGGCTGGACGAAGACTCGCCGCTGGTCAGCCAGTTTCTGAACTTGATGCGCGAGCGCTGGCTCAACGCCCCCCGCTGACGTCCAGCAGGCTGCCGGTGCAAAAAGAGCTGGCGTCGGACAACAGCCAGACGATGGCGGCCGCCACCTCCTCGGCCGCGCCGCCGCGCCCCATCGGCACGCTGCTGGCCAGGCGCTCCACCCTGCCCGGCTCGCCGCTGGCGGCATGAATGCCGGTGTGGATCAGGCCCGGGCGCACCGCGTTGACGCGGATGCCTTCGGCGGCCACTTCCCGCGCCAGGCCCAGAGTTAGGGTGTCGACGGCGCCCTTGCTGGCGGCGTAATCGACATACTCGCCGGCCGAGCCCAGCCGCGACGCTGCGGAAGAAACGTTGACGATGGCTCCGCCAACGCCGCCATGACGGGTGGACATCCGGCGCACCGCCTCGCGGCAGCAGAGAATGGGGCCCAGCACATTGCTGCGCAACACCTGCTCCACCCGCTGCGCCGAGTAATCCTCCAACCGGCCTATCGGCGCGGTGACGCCGGCATTGTTGACCAGAGCGTCCAGGCGGCCGTAGCGGCCCGCCACCGCGTCGAACAAGCCGACGATGTCAGCCTCGAGCGAGACATCGGCGCAAAACGCCTCGGCGTCCGCGCCCGCATGCCGCAACTCGGCCGCCACAGCCTCCGCTCCGGCCCGGTCGCGGCGGTAATTGACGGCCACGCGCCAGCCCTCCGCCGCCGCCAGCCGCGCCGTCGCCGCGCCTATGCCACGCGAAGCGCCGGTGATCAGCACCACCTTGCCCTCATTCATGGATCAAGCCTTGCGCATGAATTGCTGATGCCAGCGCGTGCGCGCGCCGCGCGCCGCGCCGAAACGCTCCGCCAGCCGCTCGCCGTCGCCGGCGTCCAGCATCTGGCGCAGTTGGTCCAGCCCGGCGCGGTAGCGGTCCAGCTCCTGCAGCAGCGCGTCGCGGTTGGCCAGGCTGATGTCGGTCCACATTTCCGGATGGCTGCCGGCGATGCGGGTGAAATCGCGAAAACCGGTGGCGGCGAAATCGAAGCAACGCTCGGCGTCGGCCTTGCCCGCCACCATGTCCACATAGGCGAAAGCCAGCAAGTGCGGCAGGTGGCTGACGGTGGCGAACACCGCGTCGTGCTCCTCCGCCGTCATGCTGTGGATGTCCGCGCCGCAGGCGCGCCATAGCGCCGCCACCCGCTCCGCGGCTTGCGGCTGCGTTTCCGGCAGCGGCGTCAACACCACCTTGCGGTTTTCGTACAGGCCGTACTGCGCGGCGGCGGCGCCGGACAGATCGGAACCCGCGATGGGATGCGCCGGCACGCAATACGCCAGTTGGCTCGGCAAATGCCGTCGGTACAACTCCACCACGTCGCCCTTGGTGCTGCCGGCATCGGTGACGATGGTCTCCGACCGCAGCTTCGGCGCCATCGCCGCCATCAGCGCGCCCATCTGCCCCACCGGCGAGGCCAACAGCACCAGATCGGCGCGTTCGGCCACGGCGGCCAAGTCCTGGCTGATCTCGTCCACCACGCCCAGTTCCAAGGCCCGCTCCAGGTTTTCCCGGGTGCGGCCGACGCCGATCACATGCCGCGCCATCCCGGCGCGCTTCAGCGACAAGGCGAAAGAGCCGCCGATCAAACCGACGCCCACCACCACCAGGGTATCCATCCCTTGCTGCACCGCTTCTCCTCTATCCATGGCGGAACCTAGAACGGCTATCATACCTGCCTAATGTCGGCTGACAACCACTCCGTTGCGACGCGATCCCGCGCGCCCTGCTTAGGACATACGATGCGCTACAGTTTTTATTGCTATTTCAAGGTCGATGCGGACAAGACGGCGTTGCTTGCGCGCTTGCATGCGCTGCAAGCCGGCCTCCTGGCCCGCGCCGGCGTCGCCGGCCGCCTGCTGCGCCGCCGCGACGACGCCGGCACCTGGATGGAAGTGTATGAAGGGATTGCCGACGCCGACGCTTTCCGCCGTCTCTGGCTGGATGTCAGCGCCGAATGCGGTCTGGCGGCGCTGAGCCGCCATGAGGAGTGGTTTCAGCCGCTGGATTAAGAACCGGCTTATGATCTGCCGCGCGTCGTGAGACCTTACACGGCGAGCAGCGCTTCGAAATGCTCATGTACCGCATGTACACTCCGCTTTCTCTGCCGTTTTCGCCTTAGCTCGCGAGCTCGTACACAGGTTCTAAGAAATTGGCCAGCTGAGGCTGTCCGTCGGCCGCGCCAAGTGAAAGCCCTGGACGAAATCGCAGCCGGCGGCGCGAGCAATGTCCAGCTGCATCTCGCTTTCAATGCCCTCGCCCACCACCTTGGCGCCGTGCAGCTTCAGGATGGCCACCAGCTCGGCCAGCTTGTCGCGCAGCGCCGGCCGCATCAGCGCGCGCCGCATCAGCACCTTGTCCAGCTTGACGTAATCCGGCTCCAGCAGCCACACCCGCTCCAGATTGGACGCGCCCTGGCCAAAGTCGTCCAGAGAGATCAAAAAGCCCAGATCGCGGTAGCGCTGCACCGCGCCGTGCAGCCGCACCGGATCGCTGACCGCGTCCTCCACGATTTCCAGGCAGACATGGCGCGGCTCCACCCCCAGCAGTTGCAAGGCCTCGGCGAAGAATTGCCCGTGCGCCTCGCTGACGTTCACCAGATGCTGGGCATTGACGTTGAGCGACAGCACCAGGCCCGGCGGCGGCGATTGCAGCAGAAAATTGAGCAGGTGCAGGCAGCGCAGTTGCCGGTCCACGTACACGGTGCGGCGCGGCGTGGTTTCCGCGGCGAACAGCACGGTGGGAATCAGCTGGCCGCCAAAGCGGTCCGACACCCGCGCCAGCGCCTCCACCGACCACAGCTTGGGCTCCCCGTCCTGCAAGCGGTACACCGGCTGGAAGACGCTGCGGAAGCGCCAGTCCTCATGCCGGCCGCGCACGCGCTCTTCGCGCCAGGCCAGCGGCTCCGCCTCGAAGCCATGCCGCGCCAGCATCTGATTCAGACGCGGCAACGCCGCCCGCGCCTGCCGCGCGCCCAGGTCCAGAACCGCTACCTCACACTCCGCCATCGCCGACATTGCGCCTCCCGGCATGCGCCAAGAAAACAAACAAGAAAAAAGGCCGAACATCGTTCGGCCCAAACAGGATACGAGAGAAACCTGCATGCGGTTCTGTTGAACCGACAAACAGTAAGAGGCTGCCTTTGACGACAAAGCCGCCAAAAGCCGCCAGCGCTCTACTGCGCCAGAAAGACCCGCTTAATATACATGGCTCTCTTTATCTCTAAAAATAATTAAATGCTCGTTGTATAGTTCACATAAATCTATGACTTGGATTTAGGCCTGCTGAGAAGCCGGCTTGCCTTCCGCTTCCGCCGGCCGGCCCATGATGCGATCCAGCCACAGCGCGATCACGCCGTCGCCGGTAACGTTGCAGGCGGTGCCGAAGCTGTCCTGAGCCAGGTAGAGCGCGATCATCAAGGCCAGGCTGGCCTCGGGGAAGTGCAGCATGCTGGCCAGAATGCCCAGCGCCGACATCACCGCGCCGCCCGGCGCGCCCGGCGCCGCCACCATGGTCACGCCCAGGAGCAGGATGAAGGGGAACATCACGTCCCAGCTCGGCACGTCCAGGCCGGCCGTCATCAGCATCACCGCGGTGGCGCAGGTGACCAGGGTGATGGTGGAGCCGCACAGATGGATGGTGGCGCACAAGGGCATCACGAAATCCGCCACCGGGCCGGACACCTTCATCTGCTTGGCCGAGCGCAGCGCCACCGGAATCGTCGCCGCCGACGACATGGTGCCCAGCGCGGTCAGGTAGGCCGGCAACATATTGCGGATCAAGGACCAGGGATTGCGGCCGCTGGCGAGGCCAGTCACCGTGTACAGCAGGGTCAGCCAGATCCAGTGCATGGCGATGGCCAGCACCAGCACCACGCCGAAGGTCTTCAGCGTGGAAAACACCGAACCGTCGGCCGCCATCTCGGCGAAGACGCAGGCGATATAGGCCGGCAGCAGCGGAATCAGCACCTTGGCCAAGACCAGTTCGACGATGTCCTTGCCCTGATCCACCACCTCCTTGAGGCGCAGCGCGCGGGTGACGGCGATGCCGAGGCCGAACACGAAGGCCAGCATCAGCGCGGTCATCACATCGAACAGCGGCTTGATCTCCAGCGTGAACAAGGCCTTGATCGCCGCCGGCTTGTCGGTGGCGTGCACGCCCTGAGCGATCAAGGACGGCAAAACGCCGGAGGCGACGGCGAAAGCCGCCAGCCCGGACAGAATGGTGGAGCAGTAAGCCAGCCCCACGGTCCAGCCCAGCATCTTGCCGGAGTTGGACTCCAGCGCGGCGATGCCGCTCATGATGTAGAACACGATGATCAGCGGAATCATGAAGCCGATGAACTGCCCGAACAGGGCTTTGAAAGTCATCAGCAGGGCCAGCGGGCCGTCCGGGGCCCATAGTCCCAGCGCCAGGCCAACCGCCATGCCGGCCAGTAGTTTAAGAATCAATTTCACGGCAACCTCTCTGAGCTTGGTCTTTGGTCTAATGTTGTTCGCGATCCGCGCGTGCGCTTGCCGCCATGCCCGGTCCGGACACGGCGCGCCAGTCGGAAGAATGGAGATCCGCCCGTCGAGGGCGGCATGGACAAGAGAACGGACGCGGTCCGGGCAGACCTGTATGCGGGCCGGGAACTGCCCTCCCGGCGCCTGGCCTCAGGCTTGAAGCGACAGGCTGTGTCGCAGGGCGCTCAATAGCGGATGAGGCGTCCAGCTACGCTCGCCCAGGCGGGTAATCTGCCAGATACCCATCAGGCTATTGGAGAGAAACACCGCATCGGCGTCAATCAAGCGCGGGGCGGAAAGTCGCGTTTCAGTAAAAGAGCGTCCGATATCCAAACAATGCGCGGTCAACCAATCCCGCACCGCGCCGTTCACGCCGCAACGGTCCAGCCTTGGCGTGACGATGGCCTCGCCTTCCAGCAGATAGACATTGCTCATCGTGCCCTCCGCCACCCAGCCTTCCATATCCAGCATCAGGCCTTCGGCGATGGCGGTATCTCGCCATTCCGAGCGCGCCAGCACGTTCTCCAGCCGGTTCAGATGCTTGATGCCGGCCAGCGCCGGCTGCAAGGCCAAGCGGGTTTCGCACCAGCGCGCCGTCACGCCCTGTTCGGCGCGCTCCGGCGGATAGCCGTTCCAGGGCGCGGCGCTGACGATGCGGGTGCAAGACGGCGCCTCCGGCGTCGCGTATCCGCGCGCGCCTTCGCCGCGGGTCAGCACGATCTTGGCCGCCGCGCGCGGCAGGCCGTCCGCCGCCGCGGCCAGTTCGGCCAGCAACAGCGCTTCTTCGGGCGGAGGCAGGCGCAGCCGGCGCGCGTCCTCGCACAGGCGCGCGTACTGCCAGGCCCACAAGCGCGGCCGGCCGTTCAGCAGCTCCAGCGTGCGGAACACGCCGTCGCCGTAGGCCAGGCCGCGGTCCGCCGCGGCGATCCGCTCGCCGGGCCCGCCGTTGATCAGCATCGCCATCAGGCCTGCTCCACGCCCAGCGCCCGCAGCAGGCCGCGCGCCTTGTGGCGGGTTTCCTGCAGTTCGCGTTCCGGATCGGAGTCGGCGACGATGCCGCCGCCGGCGCGGAAGCGCAGCGCGCTCCCCTCCTGCATGAAGGTGCGGATCAGGATGTTCAGGTCCATGCTGCCGTCGCGGTTGAGATAGCCCAGGCTGCCGGTATAGGCGCGGCGCGCGCTGTTTTCCAGTTCGCGGATGATTTGCATGGTGCGCACCTTGGGACAGCCGGTGATGGTGCCGCCGGGAAACAAGGCGCGCAGCGTTTCCGCCGGGCCGACGCCGGGACGCAGGCGGCCGCGGACATTGGATTCGATATGGTGGACATAGGCGTAACTGGCCACCGCCATCAGTTCGTTGACCTCCACGCTGCCGGGCTGGCAGATGCGGCCCAGGTCGTTGCGCTCCAGATCGATCAGCATCACATGCTCGGCCCGCTCCTTGACGCTGGAAATCAGCCGCTGCTTCAAGGCGGCGTCTTCCGTCGGGTCCGGCGAGCGCGGATGGGTGCCGGCGATGGGCCGCGTTTCCGCCCAGCCGTCGCGCACCCGCACCAGCCGCTCCGGCGAGGAGCTGACGATCTGCGCGCCGCCGAAATCCGCCAAGGCCGAGAACGGCGCCGGGTTGGCGCGGCGCAGCGCGGCGAAGAGATCGGCCGCGGCGACGCCGGCTTCCAGTTCGGCGCGCCAGCCGCGCGAAATATTCACCTGGAACACATCGCCTTCGTAGATGTAGCGCTTGAGGCGGACGACCGCGTCGGTGTACCACTGCGGCGGGTCTTCCTCCAAGCCCCGCAACGCCACCGGACAGGGCTCGAAGACCGGCGCCGCCTGGGCCAGGCTCAGCGCCCGCTGCCACAGCTCCGCGCTTTCCGCCACGATCCAGCCGCAAGCCTCGCGGCGATCCACCAGCACCGCGGCCGGGGTGCGCGCCAGCGCCGCCAGCGGAAAGCTGTCCGGCAGCGCATCGGCCACGCTGGGCTCGAATTCGGACAGCAGATCGTAGCCCAGGTAAAGGAAATGCCCGCCGACGAAAGGCAGTTGATGACGGTTATCGACCGGCTGCGGCTTGAACTCGGCCAGGCGGCGCAGAAAATCGCCGCCCTCGCCGGCGTAAAACAGCTCGCGGCCGTCTTCCAGCAGCAGCAAGTCCCAGCCGGCGTCGCCGGAGGACATCATCAAATACGGAAAGGTTTGCGGATCCGCCGCATGCATCGCCAGCAGGTCCGGCGCAAAATCCAGTTTCTGAGTGAACATCGAGAAGTCCCGGGCCGGCAGCCCGGCGCAGCTTGCCGCCCGCTTTGACCCGGGCGGCGTGAAAACAAAGAAAAACCGCTGCGAGTGTAGCGCAGCGGTTCGGACTGTCAATCGACAAGACGACGATCAGACGCGCTTGAACACCAGCGTGCCGTTGGTGCCGCCAAAACCGAAGGAGTTGGAGATGCCGATGTCTATCTTCATCTCGCGCGCGGTATTGGCCACGTAATCCAGATCGCAGCCGGCCTCCACATCCTGATCGTTCAGGTTGATGGTGGGCGGCGAAACCTGGTTGTGCACCGCCAGAATGGTGTAGATCGCCTCCACGCCGCCGGCGCCGCCCAGCAAGTGGCCGGTCATCGACTTGGTGGAGTTGACCACCAGCTTCTTGGCGTGGTCGCCAAACGCCAGCTTGATCGCCGTGGTTTCATTGGCGTCGCCCAGGGGCGTGGACGTGCCGTGAGCGTTCACGTACTGCACCTGGTCGGCGTTGATGCCGGCGTCGCGCAGCGCGTTGCTCACGCCGCGCGCCGGGCCTTCCGCGCTCGGCGCCGTGATGTGGTGAGCGTCCGAGCTCATACCGAAGCCGATCAGCTCGGCGTAGATCTTGGCGCCGCGTTTGACCGCGTGCTCATAGTCTTCCAGCACCAGCACGCCGGCGCCCTCGCCCATCACGAAGCCGTCGCGGCCCTTGTCCCAGGGACGGGAAGCCGTGGCCGGATCGTCGTTGCGCGTGGACAAGGCCTTCATCGCGGCGAAACCGCCGATGCCCAAGCGCGAAACCGCGCCTTCCGCCCCGCCGGCCACCATCACGTCGGCGTCGCCGTACTGGATCAGCCTAGCCGCGTCGCCGATGCAGTGCGCGCCGGTGGTGCAGGCGGACACGATGCCGTAGGACGGACCCTGATAGCCTTTCAGGATGGACACCTGGCCGGCGATCAGATTGATCAGCGAGCCCGGGATGAAGAAGGGGCCGATCTTGCGCGGACCGCCCTCCATCAAGGCCACGCCGGTTTCCTCGATCAGCGGCAGGCCGCCGATGCCGGAACCGATGTTGACGCCGACCCGGGTCTTGTCCAGGCCCGGCACGTCGTCCAGGCCCGCGTCCGCCACCGCTTGCAGCGCCGCGGCGATGCCGTAGTGGATGAACAAGTCGTTGCGGCGGGCTTCCTTCGGCGAGATATAGTCGCTGATCTCAAAGCCCTTCACTTCGCCTGCGATCTGGCAAGCCATGTCGCTGGCGTCGAAACGGGTAATCTTGGCGATGCCGCTGTTGCCGGCCAGCAAATTGGCCCAGCCGGTGGCGACATCATTGCCGACCGGGGACACATGGCCCAGGCCGGTTACTACAACTCTGCGTTTTGACACGAAGAATCTCCGTGAGAGATGGGAGGGCAGTCTCCCCACGAGACCGTCCACGCATTGCGATGCCCTACGGTTTGGCAGGGATCAAACGCGCGTTTGGCATCCTCTTGGCAAAAGACCTCTGCGAAGAGACCAGAAGGCTCCGGGCAGAGGTCCTAATACCCCTCGAAAGGGAAGGAATTACTTGTTCAGGTGGGCAGTGACGTAGTCGACGGCTTGCTGAACGGTGGTGATCTTCTCGGCCTCTTCATCCGGAATTTCGCACTCGAACTCTTCTTCCAGAGCCATTACCAGCTCAACGGTGTCGAGGGAGTCGGCGCCCAGATCGTCCACGAACGAAGATTCGATTTTCACTTCGGCTTCGTTCACGCCCAGTTGTTCGGCAACGATCTTCTTAACGCGCGCTTCGATGTTTTCCATTTGTTTAAACCCTTGACCTTTCTGATTCGGGATAACAAAACCCCGGTATTCTACAAAAAAAAATTAGAGCAGCCTACCTAAATCTCCAGGCGGGCCGCAAGCTCGTTCACGGCATCAACATGCCGCCGTTGACATGCAGCGTCTGGCCGGTGATATAGCCAGCGCGATCCGACGCCAAAAAAGCGGTGGCGTCGGCGATATCCTTGGCGTCGCCCAGGCGGCCCAGGGCGATCTGCTCGACCAGCGCCGCGCGTTGCGCTTCCGGCAGCGCGCGGGTCATATCGGTGTCGATGAAGCCGGGGGCCACGCAGTTGACGGTGATGTTGCGGCTGCCCACCTCGCGCGCCATCGACTTGGTGAAGCCGATGATGCCGGCCTTGGCCGCCGAATAATTGGTCTGGCCCGGGTTGCCGGACACGCCCACCACCGAAGCGATATTGACGATGCGGCCGAAGCGCGCCTTCATCATGCCGCGCAACACGGCCTTGGACGCCTTGAACACCGATTTCAGATTGGTGTCCATGATGTCGTCCCAGTCCTCGTCCTTCATCCGCATCAGCAAGCCGTCGCGGGTGATGCCGGCATTATTGACCAGGATGGCGATCGCGCCGAATTCTTTTTCGATGGATTCGACCAGCGCGTCGATCGCGCCGGCCTCGGTCACATTCAACACCCGGCCGGCGCCGCCCTGTGCGGACAGGCGCTCGTGGATGCTCGCTGCGCCGGCCTCGCTGGTCGCGGTACCGATCACCACGGCGCCTTCGGCCGCCAGCGCCGCGGCGATCGCCGCGCCGATGCCGCGCGATGCGCCGGTGACCAATGCCACTTTGCCTTGCAGGCTCATTGCAGTCTCCTTATCGTTATTCCGGCCCCGCCTTGACGCGGCCGCATTGCATTCAGTTCAGTTCGCCGCGAGCGGCTTCCAGCGCCGCCACATCGGTCAGCGCCAGGCATTTGATGTTGCCGTCGATGCGCTTGGCCAAGCCGGCCAGCACTCTGCCCGGCCCGCATTCCGCCATCTGCGTCACGCCGTCGGCGGCCAGCTTCTGGATGGTTTCGGTCCAGCGCACCGGCATGTACAGCTGACGGGTCAGCGCGTCGCGGATCTGCGCCGGCTCGTTGTAGCTGGCGACGTCGGCGTTGTGCAGCACCGGAATGGCCGGCGCGCCGATATCCGCTTGCGCCAGCGCCGCGGCCAGTTGCTCCGCCGCGGGCCGCATCAACGCGCAATGCGAGGGCACCGACACCGGCAAGGGCAGCGCGCGCTTGGCACCGCGGGCCTTGCACTGCTCCATGGCCCGCTCCACCGCGCCCTTATGGCCGGCGATCACCACCTGGCCCGGCGAATTGAAATTGACCGCTTCCACCACTTCGCCCTGAGCCGCTTCCGCGCAGGCGGCGCGGATGTCCTCGTCGGACAGGTTCAGGATGGCGGCCATCGCGCCGACGCCCACCGGCACCGCGGACTGCATCGCCTCGGCGCGCAGGCGCACCAGTTTCACCGCTTCGGCGAAGGGCAAGGCCGCCGCCGCCACCAGGGCGGTGTATTCGCCCAGGCTGTGGCCTGCCACCAGCGTCGGCTGACGGCCGTTCAACTCCTGCCAGGCCAGATAAGTGGCGTAGCCGGCGGCCAGCATGATGGGCTGGGTATTGACGGTGGCGTTGATCTCGTCGGCCGAGTCCGCCTGCAGCATCGCCCACAGGTCGACGCTCAAGGCGTCCGATGCTTCGTCAAAAGTGTGTTTCACCACGGGCAGATCGGCAAAGCCGTCCATCATTTTCAAGCTTTGCGAGCCTTGGCCCGGGAACAGAAAAGCAAACGCCATAGTCGACTCCAGAGAATTCGACGCAAGAATGACGCAAACCGGCGACGTCTGCCAAGCCTAACGATCAAATATCGCTGAGGCTAGTGACCTCACGGTCAGCCGTCGGCGGCTTGCGCGCCAATGTTTCGGGTCAGATCTTCAACAATACAGCGCCCCAGGCGAAACCGCCGCCTATGCCTTCCAGCAATACGGTCTGGCCTGGACGAATGCGGCCGTCGCGCACCGCGCAGTCCAAGGCCAGCGGAATCGATGCGGCGGAGGTATTGCCCTGTTGCGGCAATGTGACGATCACGCGTTCCATCGGCAAGCCCAGATGCTTGGCGGTGGATTCTATGATGCGCAGATTGGCCTGATGCGGCACCAGCCAGTCCACTTCGCTCTTGTCGACGCCGGCTTCCGCCAGCGTCTTGGCCGCGATGTCGGACAGGGCTTTGACCGCGAATTTGAACACCGCCGGGCCGTCCATGTGCAGATAGGGCATGCCCTGAATCTTGCCGCCGGAAATCTGGGCCGGAGTGTTGAGAATGTCCTTGTAGCGGCCGTCCGCCGCCAGCTTGGCGTGCAGGATGCCCGGCTCCTCGGAGTCGCCGAGAATCACCGCGCCGGCGCCGTCGCCGAACAGCACGCAGGTGCGGCGGTCGTCCCAGTCCAGCACCCGCGACATGATTTCCGCGCCCACCACCAGAGCGCGGCGGGCCATGCCGCTCTTGATGTAGTTGTTGGCGGTCACCAGCGCGAACATGAAGCCGGCGCACACCGCCTGCACGTCGAACGCCGCGCAGCCGGGAATGCCCAGCTTTTCCTGCAACAGACAGGCGGTGCTGGGAAAGACCATATCGGGAGTGGTGGTGGCCACGATGATCAGATCGATCTCGTGCTTGTCGATGCCCGCGCTCTGTATCGCGGCTTCCGCCGCCTTGAGCGCGAGATCGCTGGTTTTGTGTTCCTCTGCGGCAATATGGCGCGCGTGGATGCCGGTGCGAGAGACTATCCACTCGTCGCTGGTATCCACGCGTTCGGCCAACTGCGCATTGGTGAGCACCTGCTCGGGCAGAAAGCTGCCGGTGCCTAGAATGCGGGAATAGCCCATGGTTGTCAGTTCGCTTCCGCCTCGGACTGCTTGAGATTGTTTAATTGGTGCGCAATCCGGTCGGCGATGTGACCAATCACGTCGGAACCGGCTTCCTCGCAAGCCTGCTCCAGCGCGTAACGGAATCCTGTGACGTCGGTCCCGCCGTGGCTTTTCACCACGATGCCGCGCAGCCCCAGCAAGCTGGCGCCGTTGTAGCGGCGGGGATCGATGCGCCTCTTGAACAGTTTGAGCACCGGCAGCGCGGCCAGCGCGCACAAACGCGTCCACCAGCTGCGGCCAAACTCTTCGCGCAGGAACACGGCAAACATGTGAGCCAGCCCCTCAGCTGTCTTCAAAGCCACATTGCCGGTAAAACCGTCGCAGACTACCACATCCACCGTGCCTTTACAGATGTCGTCGCCCTCCACGTTGCCGTGGAAATTGAGTTCGGACTGGCGCAGCAGTTCGGCGGTCTTCTTGATATTGTCGTTGCCCTTGATGTCTTCCGAACCGATGTTCAGCAGGCCGACGCTGGGGCTGGCGTTGCCGCTGAGGCACACCACCAGTTCGGATCCCATGATGCCGAACTGCAACAGTTGTTCTGGGGTGCAATCGACGTTGGCGCCCAAATCCAACACGCAAGACGAGCCCTTGACGGTGGGCAGCATTTTGGCGATGGCGGGACGGTCGATGCCGGGAATGGTCTTGAGTACGAAACGCGCGGTCGCCATCAGCGCGCCGGTGTTGCCGGCGGACACGGCGGCCTGAGCCTCGCCTTCTTTGACCAGATTAATGGCCACCCGCATCGACGAATCTTTCTTGTTCTTCAAGGCGAGCTGAGGCGCCTCATCCATGCCCACCACTTGGGTGGCGTGCTGGATGCGGATGCGTTCACGCGCGACGCCTTGATGCGCGGCCAGTTCAGCCTCTAGGGCTGCTTGGTCGCCAACAAGAATCAAACGGGTGTCGGGATGGTTCTGCAGGAATTGGATCGATGCAGGGACGGTAACCTTGAGGCCAACGTCACCGCCCATTGCATCAACCGCGACGGTGATAGTCATCAACGAGTGCGGTAATAGTGCTGCCTAATCAGTGGGGAAAGTAGGAAAACGGGGAGATTACTCGCCCTTGGTCTTCACAACTTTGCGGCCGCGGTAGAAACCGTTCGGGCTGATGTGGTGGCGCAGGTGCGCTTCGCCGGTGCTGGCTTCAACTGCCAGAGCCGGAGCGGTCAGAAAATCGTGTGCACGATGCATGCCGCGCTTGGACGGGGACTTTTTGTTCTGTTGAACAGCCATGGTCGACTCCTAAGAAATTCAAGTAGATTCGGTTCGAATCCGGGTTTTACTCGGACTTGGGTCTCTTAAGCGCCGCCAGCACCGCAAACGGATTGGGCTTGTCAGCCTTGGCGAGCGAGAGAGTTTCCCTGCCGCAGTCGTCGTGTTTCGGCGACAGCGGCAAGCCCATAATGATTTCGTCTTCGATCAACGCCGTCAGGTTCAGTTCCGGCTCGGCGATGATAGCGTCCAGCTCCTCGTCCTGCTCGCAAGCCTCTTCCAGCTTGTCCGGATCGGTAAACAAGGTGACCACCGAATCGGTGTCCAGGCTGTACGGCATGCTTTCCATGCAGCGCTGGCAGGTCACTTTGAGTTCCCCGGACAAATGAAGACGCAGCGACAAACGGTTCAAGCTGTCGCGAAAACCGTCCAGGGCGTATTCCACGTTCCCGGAGGTGTCGGACAGGTCGCTGTGCACGCGCTCATCCAGCTCGCCAACCGGCAGTTTGCCGGCCTGCGAACGCCCTTCCCGGGCGAACTTGAGCGGATCGATCAAAATCGGTTTAGACATAAACCTCGCATGGTACAATCCATTCCCCTGATTTGTCAAAAGAAACAAGGAGCCCTCCGCGCGCGCCGCCAGGCCGCCCCGGCTCCGCAACAAGCGACGTCCACATCATGCAGATCGTACTGGCCTCCACCTCCCGCTACCGCCAAGAAATCATCGCCCGCCTGGGCCTGCCCTTCCACGCCGAACCGCCGGTGTGCGACGAAACCCCGCTGCCGGGCGAAACCGCGCTGGAAACCGCAGTCCGGCTGGCCCGCACCAAGGCGCAATCGCTGGCGGACAAGCATCCGCAAGCGCTGATCATAGGCTCCGATCAAGTGGCCTTGCTTGACGGACAGCAGATCGGCAAGCCAGGATCGTTCGAGAACGGCGTCAAGATGCTGCAATGGATGAGCGGCCGCACCGTGGTGTTTCATTCGGCGCTGGCCTTGTACAACAGCGCCGAGCGCCGGCTGCAAGAAGCGGTGGGCATCACCCGCGTCACCCTGCGCGCGCTGAGCGAAGCGCAGATCCGCAACTACCTGGAACGCGAGCCGGACGCGCTGCACTGCGCCGGCAGCGCCAAGAGCGAGGGCCTGGGCGGCGCGCTGCTGGAGCGCGTGGAGTCCGACGATCCCAATGCGCTGATCGGCGTGCCTCTGTTCAAACTGATTACGATGCTGGCCGATGAAGGCGTGGAGATTTTGCGATGAGCGGCACCCTGTTCCTGATCCCCGCCCCCTTGGGCGACGAATCCATCGCCTGGCTGCCCGAAGCCGAGCGCGCCAAAGTGCTGCACCTGACCCGTTTCGTGGTGGAAGCCGAAAAAACCGCGCGCAAACACCTGAAGGCGCTGGGCGTCAGCGCGCCCATCCGCGAACTCGCCATGAGCACGCTGAACGAACACACCCCGGCCGCCGACGTCGCCGCCTTGCTGCAACCGCTGCTGGATGGCCACGATCTGGGCTTGATCTCCGAAGCCGGCTGCCCGGCGGTGGCGGACCCCGGCGCGCAACTGGTGGCGCTGGCGCATGAGCGCGGCTTGCGGGTGGAGCCCTTGATCGGCCCGTCCTCCATCCTGCTGGCTCTGATGGCCAGCGGCGCCAACGGCCAGTGCTTCGCCTTCCACGGCTACCTGCCGGTGGACGCCGCCGACAAGGCAAAAATCGTCAAGGAGCTGGAGCTGCGTTCGCGCCAGCGCAACGAGACCCAGGTCTTCATCGAAACGCCGTACCGCAACAACGCGCTGCTGCAGCAATTGCGCGACACGCTGTCCCCGGCCACCCGGCTGGCGGTGGCCTGCGATCTGACCTTGCCGAGCCAGACCATCGTCAGCCGACGGATCAAGGACTGGCCCAAGGACGCGCCGGACCTGCACAAGCGCCCGGCCATTTTCATCATTCACGCCGCCTGAGCCCGCCATGGCCAAGATTCCGCCGCTGATCCATTCTCTGCTGGACACCGACCTTTACAAGTTCACCATGCTGCAAGTGGTGCTGCACCAGTTCCCGGCCTCGCATGGCGAGTACGAGTTCAAATGCCGCAACCGCCCGGACATGCCCTTGACCCAGCTGAAGAAAGAGCTGGAAGCGCAATTGGACTGGCTGTGCCAGCTACACTTCACCCAGGAAGAGCTGGCCTATCTGCGCACCCTGCGCTTCATCAAAAGCGATTTCGTCGATTACCTGGAATTGTTCCACCTGCAGCGGCGCTTCATCACCGTGTCCTGCGAGGACGGGGAGCTGGCGATCCGCATCAAGGGCCCGTTGGTTCAGGCAATGTTTTTTGAAATCTTCGTGCTCGCCATCGTCAACGAATTGTATTTCCGCCGTCTGGACTCGGCGGAGGTCCGCACCGAGGGCCTGCGCCGGCTGGAAGCGAAAATCGCCGTGCTGGAACGCTTCCGCGACAGCGAGGCCGCGCAGCAGCGCTTTCCCTTGCTGATCGCCGATTTCGGCACCCGCCGCCGTTTCAGCCGGGACTGGCAGCAGCATGTGGTGGAGCGCCTGAACACCGCCTTGCCGGACATTTTCCGTGGCACCAGCAATGTTTACCTGGCCTGGAAGCTGGGCATCACTCCGATAGGCACCATGGCCCACGAGTTCTTCCAGGCCTTCCAGGCGCTGGGCGTGCGGCTGCGCGACTTCCAGAAAGCGGCGCTGGAATCCTGGGTGCAGGAATACCGCGGCGACCTCGGCATCGCGCTGACCGACGTGGTGGGCATGGACGCCTTCCTGGCGGACTTCGACCTCTACTTCGCCAAGCTGTTCGACGGTCTGCGCCACGACAGCGGCGATCCCTATCAATGGGGCGAAAAGGCGATCGCGCATTACCGCAAGCTGCGCATCGACCCCGCCACCAAGATGCTGACCTTCAGCGACGGCCTGAGCGTGGACAGCGCGCTGGACCTGCACCGCCATTTCAGCCCGCAGATCCAGGTCAGCTTCGGCATCGGCACTCATTTCACCAACGACATGGGACTGGAGCCGCTGCAAATCGTGCTCAAGCTGGTCAGCTGCAACGGCCAGCCGGTGGCCAAGCTGTCCGACAGCCCCGGCAAGACCATGTGCAGCGACGAGACCTTCCTCGCCTATCTGCGCCAGGTGTTCAAGGTGGCGCTAGCTGCCTGAGCCCTCCGCGGGCGCCAGCGCGCTCAGCACTTGCCGGCGCGCCTGCTCGGACAGGCGCTCGCCGGCCAGCGCCACCGTCTGCCGGCCCAAGGCCTGGTAGGCGGCGCGCAAATCGGCATCGTCCATTGCCTGCAAATGCAGGGCCACCGTCGAGGCGTCGCCGCGCGCGATGGGCCCGGTCAAAGCCGCCTGCGGCCCCAGCGCCAAGGCATTGTCCAGCGTTTGTCGCATCAGACCGCCCAGCAAAGGCGTCAGCAGCGCCTCGGGCACCCCGCCCTGGCCGGCCAGCCGCCGCGCGATGGCAGTCAGCGTCACCAGATAATTGGACGCCACCGACAAGGCCGCGTGATAGGCCGGTTTGCCGCCCTCGGCCAATTGAAACGGCCGCCCGCCTATGGCCTGCGCCAATTCCCTCAAGACAAGGCACGCTTCGGCGTCGCCCTCCAGCGCGCACAGCACGTCGGAAAACCCCTCAAGCGCGATGGCCGGATCGGCGAAGGAAAAGGCCGGATGCAGGCTGCCGACATGCGCGCCGCGCGCCGCCGCCGGCCGCAACAGTTCGGACCCGCTGACGCCGCTGGCGTGAAACACCACCGCGCCGGCCGGCACCTCCGTCTCCGCCAGCCGCAAAGCGCAGTCGGCGATCGCCGCGTCCGGCACCGCCAGCAGGTACAGATCGGCGGCGGCCAACTCCGCCCATGCGATCACCGGACGCCCCGTGCCGATGAAGGCGCAGGCGGCGGCGGCGGAATCCGCGCCGCGCGTCATCACGTCCTGCACCCGGTAGCGGCCGGAACGCCGCGCCAGTGCCGCCAAGGTCTTGCCCAGACGCCCCGCGCCTATGATGTTGATCCGAATCACGCTTCCTCCCGAAAACCTCAAGCCGCCCGCGCGTGCGCGAATCCGGGCGCAGACAAAAAAACAGCCTTGCACGATAATGCCGACATGGACGCCGCGCATCGGCGACGCCTGTCCCGGAGAGACCCCATCATGAAGCTCGCCGTTTTCCTCGGCCTCATCGCCGTCGTCCTCTTCTACTTGATCACGCTATACAACGCACTGATCAATTTGAAGCACCAGCTAACGCAAAGCTGGGCCAATATCGACGTCATCCTCAAACAACGCCACGACGAATTGCCCAAGCTGGTCGAAGTATGCCGGCAATACGCCCAGTTCGAACAAGAAACCCTGACGCAAGTGATGGCCGCCCGCAGCGCGGTGGCCGACTCCGCCCGAGCGCGGGATCCGGAGGCCCTCGGCGCGGCCGAAGGACGCTTGCACGGCCTGATCGGCCAGCTATACGCGGTGGCCGAGGCGTATCCTGCGCTGCAGGCCGACCAGCAGTTCGCGCAATTGAGCGCGCGCATCACCCAGTTGGAGGAGGCGCTGGCCGATCGCCGCGAACTGTACAACGAGGCGGTCAAACTCCACAACGCCCGCATCGAGCAGTTCCCCGACGTGCTGCTGGCCCGCCTGTTTCATTTCCCGCCGGCCCGGCCGCTGCGCTTCGCCGCCGCGGAAACCCGCGACGTGGACATGAAAGCGCTGTTCGCGCGCAACTGACATGCCGGCGCTCGCCTCCCTGCTGCCGGGCCTGGGCTTGGCCCTGTACCTGCTTGCCGCCTCCTCATGGCTGCTTGGCGGCGAGGCCCGCCATGGTCTGCTGATCGCGGCGGTAGTCGGGCTGATAGGCTGGCGTCTGAATTACCGCCATTACCGCCAGGTGGCGGACACTCCGACATCTAGACTGGCCAGCGCGGCCTTGGGCCAAGTCGAATTATGCGGCCAGGCCCGCTGCCATCCGAACGCGCCCAATTACAGCCCCTTGAGCGGCCGACGCTGCGCCTGGTACCGCTGCTGGCGCATAGACGAGCGCGGCAAACTGGACTGGGAGGACTGGCTGACCTGGGCCATGCAACGCTCCAACCGGCTGGCGACCCGCGCCAACCCGCCGGAAGTCAGCAGCGACGACAGCTTCCTTCTGGTGGACGGCGACGCGGAAGCCACCATTCTCCCCGGCGGCGCCCAAGTGGTCGCCCGCCGCCGGCGTCGCTGGCATGAGGACGGCATGTTGCTGATAGAGGAATGGATAGACGAAGGCGACGCCATCTATGTACGCGGCCGGCTGCGACGGCTGGACGCGCGCGCCAGCGCGCTGGACCTTCGCCTGGATATCGGCGCCAAACTGGCCGAATGGAAAAACGACAGACAAGCCCTGCTGCGCCGCTTCGATCTGGACGGAGACGGGCAGCTCAGCGAGCAAGAATGGTCGCTGGCGCGCGCGGCGGCGCAGCGCGAAGTCGTCGCTCTGCAGCAGGAGCTCGCGCGACAGCCGGCGTCCTTATTGCTGCAGGGAGACGATCAAGACGCGCCCTTGATCCTCACCCCCCTGTCTCCGCGGCAAAGCGCCCGACTGTTCCGCCGCCGCGCCTGGCTTCACGCCGCCGTGGCGCTGGCCTGCTTATTGGGCTGGCTCAAGCTGGCTCGATTCTAAAGCGCTATACTGAAGCGAAAGCACTCGCCACACGGCAGGAGCGCAGATGATCCGCCTGATCTACAGCAGCGCAGCCCATCACCCGGTTTCCGCCGAAGCCATGCAGAACCGCATTCGCCGTTTCCGCGACTACAACCGGAGCCAGGACATCGTCAGCGTGCTGCTGATGCTGAACGACGACTTCCTGCAAATCCTGGAAGGCCCGGAAGACGCCATCGACGCGCTCTATCAACGCATCGCGCACGACCCGCAGCACCATCAGCTGACCCTGTTGTCGCGCGAGGAGATCGACCACCCCATGCTGGCCAATCACCCGCTGGAATACCTTGCCCCGGCGCCGCAGGCCGACGGCAAGCCTCTGTCCGCCTCAGCCATCGCCCGAGACGCCGGCTGGACCCTGCACGGCAAGGTCCAGCATGTGATCCAAAGCTTTCTCGACGGCAAATGGCATCATCACCTGCCCAACGGCATGAATCCGCAAGTGCTGCGCCGCGGCTGAGCTTATCCATATATGAGTGCGCTTCCTCGTCGGCGAGCCTGACCCGCTCAAGGTTTCGCCGCGGCCAGCGCCTGGTCGATATCGGCCAGGATGTCGTCGATATGCTCGATGCCTATCGACAAACGCACCATTTCCGGGCGCACGCCGGCGCGCAGTTGCTCATCGGCCGACAGTTGGCGGTGGGTGGTGGTGGCCGGGTGGCAGGCCAGCGATTTGGCGTCGCCGATATTCACCAGCCGGGTCACCAGTTGCAAAGCGTCGATGAAGCACCCGCCGGCCGCCGCACCGCCGCGGATGCCGAAGGACAGCACGCCGGAAGCCCGGCCGCCGAAGTAACGTCGCGCCAGAGCATGGTCCGGGTGATCCTCCAGGCCGGCGTACTCGACCCACTCCACCGCCGGGTGCGCGCGCAGATGCTGGGCCACGCGCAGCGCGTTGACGCAGATGCGGTCCATGCGCAGCGCCAACGTCTCGATGCCCTGCAAAATAAGAAAGGCGTTGAACGGCGCCAGCGCCGCGCCCATATTGCGCAAGGGCACCACTCGCGCCCGCGCGATATAGGCCGCCGCGCCCAATGCCTCCACATAGTTGACGCCGTGGTAGCTGACGTCGGGCGTGTTCAAGCGCGCGAAGCGCTCAGCGTGCTCGGCCCAGGGAAAGCGCCCGCTGTCGACAATTGCACCGCCTATGCTATTGCCGTGTCCGCCCAGATACTTGGTCAGACTATGCACCACGATATCGGCGCCGTGCTCGAAGGGCCGGCATAGATAAGGAGACGGCACCGTGTTGTCGACGATCAGCGGCAAACCGTGACGATGAGCGTGATCGGCGAAGGCGGCGAAGTCGACCACATTGCCCAGCGGATTGCCGATGGATTCGCAAAACACCGCCTTGGTGCGCGCGTCCGCCATGTCGCCGATCCGCTCCGGATGGCGATGGCTGACGAAGCGCACCTCGATGCCCAGCTGCGGCAGCGTGTGGGCGAACAGATTGTACGTGCCGCCATACAAGGTGCTGGTGGCGATGATGTTGTCGCCGGCCTCGGCGATGGTTTGTATCGCGTACGTGATCGCCGCCATGCCGGAAGCCACCGCCAGCGCGCCTATCCCGCCCTCCAAAGCCGCCACCCGCTTCTCCAGCACATCGGTGGTCGGGTTCATGATGCGGGTGTAGATATTGCCCTGCACCTTGAGGTCGAACAGATCCGCCCCATGCTGGGTGCTGTCGAAAGCGTAGCTGGTGGTTTGGTACAAGGGCACCGCCACCGCCTTGGTCGTCGGATCCGGCGCATAGCCGGCATGCACCGCCAGGGTTTCCAGTTTCATCTCGTCAGTCCTTCCTTCTATATAAGGCGAGTCGCGCAGCGCTCCTCTATGCCACTCGCCTACCTTAACCGGGAAGCGAAGCCAGCGAAAGAAGCTAAATCTAAAACCGGAAAACCAAACAATCTATGCGGACGCACGTCCAGACCGTAAACCTCGCATAGGTTCAAAACAGACAAAACAAAACAAAATATATTTTACAAACAACAAGTTAGCACTCACGCCCATTAGCGAAACTTCAAGCGAATAGCCCAGCCTCAGCCTATTTACATAGACATCGCTTTCTATTATGATTCGATTGTGAATTCATTCTGATGTGCGTCTTGCGGCATCGTGAATTCTCTTCAAGTCACGTTGATTTTTGAGCCCGCCCTCCGCGGGCTTATTTTTTTGCATCGCCCTGAATCACTCCACCCTTCCCCTTCCCGTCCATATCCTTATGGCATCAGGCTTTCGGCCAACAAGTGCATTTTTACAACACCCGCACGCAATGAGTCGATCTCATGATTTACCCCTTTATTTCATTGGCTTAGCCAGACATTCCCATGTAAAACCACACACACAAAGCAACAATTGGTTGTTGATTTGCAACACCGCATTTACCGAAAAGTTGCATTTACACAACTTAGCCAATAGCATTTGCTCACATTCCTAAACCCATATAAAAGGATGACTTGACCATGAAAAAGAGTCTGATCGCCCTGCTGGTAGCTACTCTGCCGGCTGCAGCTTTCGCTGACGTGACCATCTACGGCAAAATCAAAGGCGGCGTTGAATACGTTGACAATGGTTCCACCAAGCAAACCAACATCGACGACCTGGGTTCCCGTATCGGCTTCAAAGGCAAGGAAGACCTGGGCAATGGTCTGAAGGCTATCTGGCAAGTTGAAACTGGTTTTGGCATCGACGGCCAATCCCGCACCGGTTCCAGCAGCGGCACTTTCGCTAGCCGTAACTCCTTCGTAGGCCTGCAGAGCGATCTGGGCACCCTGCGTCTGGGTAACGTGTCCAACTTCCTGGACAGCGACATGGGCATCGTTGACAGCTGGGAATACGGCAGCGACGCGCTGGGCCTGGGCGTGTTCACCCGCGACGGCACCCGTCTGAAGAACTCCGTGCGTTACGACCTGCCGAGCATCGCTGGCTTCAGCGCCGCTCTGCAATACGGCACCAAAGAAGACAAGAGCGCCAACACCCAAGCTCGTGAAACCGCAATCGTTGGCCTGGGCTACGAAAACAGCGGCTTCTTCGGCAAATACGCCTACATCCATGAAAGCAAAGCAACCTCTTCCCAAGCTATCCGTTATGACGCCACCACCGGCGCATACAAAGGCTACGGCGAAGTGGCTGCAGGTCAAGTGGGCTTCGGCGTAAACAGCACCTCTAACGATAAGCATCGCCTGGAAGTTGGCTACAACGCCAACAACCTGCTGGTTGCTTTCGGCTATCAGCAGCAAAAAGGCGGTCTGGACATCGTTGGCGGCACTTGGGGTAATCTGGTAGCTGGCGGTGTTAACGTTGCTGAACTGGCTAACGTACAAACCAACGCCAAAGTTAAGACCCGCGAATACGCTCTGACCACCGCCTACACCATCGGCGCTTTCACTCCGAAATTCACCTACGCCCACGGCGATAAGGTTGAAGTTGGCGGCGTGAAGCTGAGCGACACCAGCTACAACCAGTACGTGCTGGGCGTTGACTACGCGATCTCCAAGCGCACCACCTTCGGCGCGCAATACGGTCAGCTCGACGTTAAAGGCGGCGCAGCCGACTACAACAAGGATCTGAAGGCTTTCGGCCTGAACATGATCCACGCATTCTAATTTGTTGGTTCGACGCAAGAACCTACGAACATGAATGAGAAAAAGGCCCGCGCAAGCGGGCCTTTTTCATTGCTTAGACGTTCTATTCACCATCAGACTAAACAATGGTGGCCAAAGGCACACAGTCTAAAACGCCATACCAAACCGAACCGGGACCACAACTCCGCCCCTAATCTCAACTCTGCTCAACAACTGGTGAAGCCCACCTGGCAGGGTTTCAACTCCCCCCAAACAGGCGGCCATGAAAAAGGGCAAGCCAAGCTTGCCCCCGACCGAACAAGCACACAGAACCTCTCAGGCCGAAGCGGCCTCGAACGCCCAGGTATCCTCCAAGCCAAACTCCGCCCAGCACTCGCCGTTAGGCTTGGCCTGCTGCCCAAAGGCGCGCAAGCGCAGGTCGCCGTGCTGCAACAGGTATTCCCAGCGATCCCCCAGATACATCGATGCGATCAGCCGCGCCGGCAAGCTGTTGCCGCCGGGCTCGTCTTGCACCCTCAGCCGCTCCAAGCGGATCACCGCCTCGGCCTGCTGCCCCACCTCCAGCGTCTGCCTCGCGGTGGCGCGCAGCTGCCAGCCCTCGCCCTGCAAGGTCACGTTGTCGCCGTTCCTGGCCGCCACCTTGGCCCGCAAGGTATTGTTGGCGCCCATGAATTGCGCGGTATAAAGGGAAGCCGGCGCGGAATACAAGTCGGTAGGACTGCCGGCCTGTTCGATGCGGCCGTTCTTCAACAACAAAATCTGGTCCGACATCGCCATCGCCTCGCCCTGGTCATGGGTGACGCACAAGGCGGACAGGTTCATCGACACGATCAGTTCGCGCAACCAGGCGCGCGCCTCTTCGCGCAGCTTGGCGTCCAGATTGGACAAGGGCTCGTCCAGCAGAATTACCGGCGGGTTGTAGACCAGCGCGCGGGCGATGGCCACGCGCTGCTGCTGACCGCCGGACAATTGATGCGGATAGCGCTCGGCCAAATGCCCCAGCCCCAGCTTGTCCAGGATCTGCCTCACCCTCGCGGCGATCTCCGCCGTCGGGGTCTGGCGCAGCTTCAAGCCATAGCCGACGTTCTGCGCCACGGTGCGGTGCGGCCACAGGGCGTAAGACTGGAACACCAGGCCCAGAGAACGCTGCTCCACCGCCAGGTTGCAACCGGCGGACGCATCGTACAAGGGGCGGCCGTCCAGCAGGATTTGCCCGGCCGATGGCTGTTCCAGCCCGGCGATGGCGCGCAGCAAAGTGGTTTTGCCGCTGCCGGAAGCGCCAAGCAAGGACACCACCTGGCCGGCGGCCAGATCAAAGGAAACACCCTTCAAAATAGGATTCTGCTCATAATTCAGATGCAGATCGCGCACGCTCAGCTTAGTCATGCAGTTTCACTCCCAGACGCAAGGCCAGCGCCAAGCCGGCGCCCACCATCAGAATATTGATCACCGACAAGGCCGCCACCTGGTCCACCGCGCCGGTGGCCCACAAGGACACCAGCAAGGAGCCGATCACTTCGGTGCCCGGCGACAGCAAATACACCGCGGTCGAATACTCCCGCTCGAAAATCATGAAGATCAGCAACCAGCTGGACAGCAGGCCGAAACGGATCAAGGGCAAGGTCACGTCCAGACTGGTCCGCCGCTGGCTGGCCCCGGCGGTGCGGGCGGCCTCTTCCAGCTCCGGCCCCACTTGCAGCAGGGCGCTCTGCACCAGACGCATGCCATAGGCCAGCCAGACCACGGTGTAAGCCAGCCAGATCGACAGCATGCTGTTCTTGGCGCCCTGCAGGCCGGGCACGAACAGGAACACCCACAGGAAGGCCAGGCCAGCCAGGATGCCCGGCACCGCGCGCGGCAGCAGTACCAGATAGTCCAACAGACGAGCGCCCCAATCATTGCGGCGATGTCCGGCGAAACCGACCAGGGTATAAAAGCCCACCGCCAGCGCGCCGCCGATGATGCCCACGCCCAGGGTGTTGACGATGGCGCGGACGATGTTGTCCTCCTCGAACACCAAGGCGTAATGATCCAGCGTCAAGGTCTCCAGCAAGGACACGCCCTCGCCCCAATGGCTGACCACCGAGCGCAGCGCGATGCCGGAAATCGGCACCACCATGGTGAGGAACAGCCACAGCAGCACGATGGCCAGCGCCAGATAGCGCCACGGTCCCAGCGACAGCGGATGCTGACGGCCGGCCTTGCCCTTGAGCGCGACGAAACGCTGAGCGCTGCGCAATAAGCGGCGCTGCAACAGGACCAGCGGGAAGGTGATGGCGATCAGGCACACCGCCACCGCCGCCATCAGATGATAGGACGGCACGCCGAGTTTATTGGTCAGCTTGTACAGATAAGTGGCCAACACCAGATGGCCCTCCGGGTCGCCCAACACCAGCGGCAAGCCGAAGACTTCAAACCCCAGAAAGACCACCAGCACGCCGGCGAACAGCATGGAGGGCATTACCATCGGCAGGCTGACGTCGCGCGCCACGCGAAAAGGACCGGCCCCGGCCACCCGCGCGGCCTCTTCCACGTCCGACCCCAAATTGCGCAGCGCCGCCGACGCGTACAGATAGACATGCGGCACATGGGTCAGCCCCGCCACCACCGCGATGCTGAGCAGGGAATAAATATTCCACGGCACCTCTTCCACGCCGAACCACTGCTTGAACCACAGGGAGTAAAACCCCACCGGTCCGGCCGCCACCACGTAGCCGAAGGCCAATACCATCGGCGACACGAACACCGGCGTCAGCAACAAGGGCTCCAGCCAACGCCGGCCGGGCAAATCGGTGCGCGCCATCAAGAAGGCCAGCACCCCGCCCAGCGGAATGGCGATCAGCGCCATGCCGGCCGCGATCACCAGCGAGTTGCCCAGCGCGGACCAGAAATCGGGATCGGCGAACACAAAGCGGTAGGCGGTCAGCCCCACATTCTTGTCCACCATGAAGAAGGGCTGATCCAGCAGGCTTTGATAGACCACCAGCGATAGCGGGGCCAGCACCAGCAAGGCCAGCGCGCCCAAGACCAGCCAGCGGCTGGCGGCGCTCCAGCGCGGCCAGCCGCCGCGCGCACGGGGCTGGGCGGCCGCGGCGGGGGCGGTCGGATTAATCGAGGAATTCATGCTTGCTCCCAGGCCTGCGCGCAGGCCTCTGCGCCGTCCGCGCGCGGCGGACGGCTGATTGAGTCATTGGAAACGTCGGCCGCGACGGCCGGAAGGGGACGCTATTTCTTCAGCGCCTGCTGCCACTGACGCATGAAATCCAGCCGCTTGGCCTGGTCCAGATAGACCAGCAGGCCGGTGCCCACCTGGATGGGCTTGGCGCTGCCGCCCAATTGCTGGTTCAAGGCGGCGATGGAAGCCGCGCCGCTCACGTCGCTGCGCAGCGAGAACAGCTCGGACTGGTTGGCCAGCACGCTCTGGCCGCGCTTGGACAGCAAATAGTCCAGCCACAGCCGCGCAGCGCCGGGATTGCGCGCCTTCTTGGAGATGATGGCCAGCCGGCTGACCACCTGGGTGTAATCCTTGGGATAGACATAGCCGATGGCCGGGTCCTTCTTCGCCTTGGCGTAAGCGTAGGAACCGAGGATGTTGTAGCCGATCAGGTTTTCGCCCGAGGAAATCCGCTCCATCATCGCGCCGGTGGAGGTTTGCAGCTTGACGCCGCTGGCGCCGAGCGCGCGCGCCAGTTCCCAGGCGCCGTTGGCGTTATGGCGGACGTCCTGGGTCAGGAAGTTGAAGCCGACGCCGGACTTCTCCACATCGTACGTGGTGACCTTGCCCTTGAAGCGAGCCGGATTCGCCTTGAGGATGCGCACCAGATCGGCGCGGGTCTGCGGGATGTCCTCCGGCTTCAGCAAGCGCTTGTTGTAGACGATGGCCACCGGCTCGTAAGTGGTGCCGTAGGCCTGCTGCTGATAATGCGCCCAGGACGGCAGATTGGCCGCCTCCGGCGAAGCGTAGCTGGCGGCGTAGCCGTCATTGACGAACTTCACTTGCAGATCCATCGCCGAGCTCCACACCACGTCGGCGCTGGCGCTGCTGGCGGCGTTCTCGCTGATGAAGCGATTGTAGATCTCGGTGCTGTTCATATCGTGGTATTCCACCTTGACGCCGGGGTACAAGGCCTGGAAATCCTTGATCAGGGGCCGCGCCGCGGCGCTGTCGGTGGCCGAATACACCACCACCTTGCCCTCCTTGACGGCGGCGTCCACCAGATTCTGATAACTGGCGGGATAGCCGGCGGGCACGGCCGCCCAGGCGGCGGCGGAACCCAGCGCACAGCACAGCGCGGACAAGCTTCTGACTCTATTCATGGTGTTGCTCCTAGGTAGATGAAGATGTTCGCGACATCTTTCGAATCGCGCAGCTCTATTGGCTTCGCTTCCCCAGCCATGATATTAGAGTAAAGCTTTCAATCCGCTTTCAGTGACCCAACCATGCGCCTGCTCTTGGTGGAAGACAATCCGGCCCTGTCCGAATCACTGGCCCAGGCCTTGCGCCAGGCCGGTTTCGCCGTGGACTGCATGCTCAACGGCAGCGACGCCGATCATGTGCTGCGCACCCAGGATTACGCGCTGGCCATCCTGGACTTGGACCTGCCCAAGCTCAACGGCTGGGAGGTGCTGCGCCGGCTGCGCGCCCGCAAGCAAACGCTGCCGGTGCTGATCCTGACCGCGCACGGCTCGGTGGAAGAACGAGTGCGCGGGCTGGACCTGGGCGCCGACGACTATCTGGCCAAGCCCTTCGACCTCAACGAACTGGAAGCGCGGGTGCGCGCGCTGATCCGCCGCAGCCACGGCCGCGAAAGCCCGCTGCTGGAATTAGGCCCCCTCAGCTACGACAGCGTCGGCCGCCAGTTTCAGCTGAGCGGCGACGCGCTGCACCTGACGCCGCGCGAGCACGCGGTGCTGGAAGTGCTGATGCTGCAAGGCGGCAAGGCCATAGGCAAAAGCCAGCTGTCGGAAAAGATTTTCGGCCTGGACGAAAGCGGCAGCGCCGAAGCCATCGAAATCTATGTGCACCGCTTGCGCAAGAAGCTGGCCGGCCAGCCGGTTTCCATCGTCACCTTGCGCGGGCTGGGCTATCTATTGACCACACCGTAAATGCGACTCGCCCTCTCCCGCCTCAAACCCGCCAGCTTGCGCAAGCAATTGCTGCTCGGCCTGTCCGTTCCGCTGCTGCTGATGTTGGCGCTGGACGGCTGGATGACTTACGACCGCGCCTTGCAGGCGGCCAACACAGCCTTCGACCGCATGCTGCTCAGCTCCGGCCGCGCCATCGCCGACGGCGTCGCCGCCCACGACGGCGCCGTCAGCGTGGACATACCCTATTTCGCCTTGCAAATGTTCGAGTCCAACGCCTCCGGCAAGGTGTTCTACCGCGTCAGCCGCTCGGACGGCGCGCTGCTCACCGGTTACGACGATCTGCCGCTACCGCCTCCGCGCCGGCGCGAGACCATCCGCTACCAGCCCGATTACATGGACATTTCCTACCACGGCGAAACGCTGCGCTTGCTCACCTTGAGGCTGTCGGTGCGCGACATGAGCACGCTGCGCAGCCAGGACGTGTGGATACAGGTGGCGGAAACCCCGGAGTCCAGGGAGCAGCTGGCACGCACCCTGCTCATCGGCTCCCTGGCGCAGGAGGCGCTGCTCGGCGTCATCATGCTCGCCATCGTGCTGCTGGCGGTCGGCCATAGCCTGCGGCCCTTGCGCCGCTTGTCGCGCAATGTGGTGGCGCGCAAGGAAACCGATCTTAGCCCCCTGCCCAGCCGCGAGCTGCCCACCGAGTTGACGCCCTTGGTGGACGCGCTGAATCAGCAGGGCGTGCGTTGGCATAAATTGCAGGCGGCACGCCGCCGCTTCATCGACGACGCCGCCCATCAGTTGAAGACGCCGCTGGCGGTGATGCGGACGCAGGCGGAGCTGGCGCGACGCCAGACGCTGGAAGCCCCATTGCGCCAGCAGTTGGACAAATTGCTCGCCTCGCTGGACAGCGCCAGTCACGGCGTGCACCAGCTATTGCAACTGGCGCGGGTGGAGCCGGACAACGGCCAGGCCATCGAACTGGACGATATGGACCTGGCCGCCTGGGTCAGGGAATGGGCACTGGAACAAGCGCCCTGGGCTCATGGCCAGGGCGCGGATCTGGGTTACGAAGGGGAGGAAACGGTATGGGTGCGCGGCAACGCCGGTCTGCTGCGGGAATTACTGGGCAATCTGCTGGACAACGCCATCCGCTATCATTCCGGCAACGGCGACGCGCGGATCACGATCGCGGCCGGGGCGCTGCCGGCGCCGTGGCTGCGCGTCGACGATAACGGCCCCGGCATCGCCGAGGCGGAACAAGACAAGGTATGGCTGCGTTTTTACCGCATCGCCGGCGCCGCCAGCAGCGGCAGCGGCCTGGGCCTGGCCATCGTCAGGGAGATCGCCCACCGGCATGGGGCGACCGTGGAGTTGAGCCGCAACGCCGGCGGCGGCCTCAGCGTCAAGCTTCAGTTTCCGCCGGCCGGCAGGGGATAGGCTTGGAGCCCGTTCACGGGCTCGCGAGCGGAGACGAAAACCGCCGAGAAAACGCTATGCGCATGCCGCGCATCTGCGTTTCGAAACGGCGCTCCCCGCGTCGCGCCTCGCAGCCTGCGGCGAACTTTGAACAGCTTCTTAGAACGGCAGTTGGTATAAAGGATTGCGGCTGTCCGCGCCTTCGGCGCGAATGCGTTCCAGCTCGCTGCGCAGAGCGGTCTGCAACCACTGTTCCCGCATTTTGTCGCCTTCGGGATGCTCGTTCAGCATCCGGTACAAGGCCATGCCATGGAAGGTGGTCATCATGGTCAGCAAGGTGGCGAAGAAGCCGGTGGAAATGGCGTAACGCGGAAACAGCGAGGCCATCATGGCGACGAAGCGGTCGCGGAAGTAGTTGCTGGAACTGGCCAGGAAGATTTCCCGCAGATCGGCGGTGGTGCGAGCAGCCATCAGCAGTTCCATCAGCACGATGTGACGCGGCGACAGCACCAGCGCCTTCATCAACGCGACGATCCGTTCCTCCTCCGGCATCGTGCTGGACATTTCCGCCGCCAGCTTGAGGCCGGCCTCGAAAATATCGTCGACTACCTTGCGCCCTACCGGCAACATCAGTTCGTTCTTGGTGGCGAAATGGCGGAATAGGGCCCCCTGGGAGACGCCGGCCCGGCTGCAGATCAGCTGCACGCTGGTACCGTGATAGCCAAACTCCAGCAGACACTCGATGGCCGCTTCCACCAGTTTCCCAATGGTGGACTCCCTACGACTTTGTTGTGTTCGTCTAGTTTGCATTATATTCTTATGTCATGTTTATCCCAACCAAGGTCTGATGATACGCGAAACTTTTGCCATAAGCGAGGGCGAGCGCACGCTAAATAGGCCAGTGAGTAGTTTCAACTAGGGATAGCCGGAAAAATGCTGTTCTTTTTAAAGTTATTTCCCAATAACTCTTAAAAAGAGGTCGCAAATATTAAAATTACTATTATTAAATTGCGTAGTTTTGATGATTTGGAACATTTTGCGCGGCTTACTGTCTTGCCAGACGCCCCCAGCATGGACTCGCCGCCGGCGTGGCGTCCGCGCAACGCGCGAAAATAGCGGCAAGATCGCCGCGGATGTGAACAAAAACGCGCCATAGCAATGACGATGCTCGGCGACCGTCATCGACATCGTCACGCCCTCTCCGTCGGTCTTCTCTGCTTGACGACCCGCCTCAAGATAACAAGCAGACACTCAAGCAATGTCGCCCTTAGAAAGCAGCTAGTTTCTAATCGAAAAAATAAATACGCTAAAACAACATTTCAACAAAAATACGATGTTGAATTACTTAAAGCGGGGAAATATGCACAGGCAAGTTCGTATTCGAACATTAACCGGCATTTCCTCGCTTATGCTGACAAAGCCTGACGGGCCGGCCGTCGACAACCGGCCCGCCGAGCTCAATTCAACTGCACTCGTCCAAAGTCCACCCGCCCGAACGGACTGACGGCGTAAGCGCTCAAATCCTTGCTCGCCAAGGCGTACGCCGTGGGGTGGGCCAAGGGCAGCCACAAGGCCTGCTCCTGGATCAACTTCTGCGCCGCCAGATACAGCTTGGCGCGCTGGGCGAAATCGCTGCTCTTCTTGCCGTCGCTGATCAGCTTGTCCAGCTTGGCGTCGCAGAAGCGAGCGAAATTGGTGCCGGACTGCACCGCCGAGCAGGAAAACTGCGGGGTCAAGAAGTTGTCGGGGTCGCCGTTGTCGCCGGCCCAGCCCATGAACAATAGCTCATGTTCGCCGGCCTTGGCGCGCTTGATCAGCTCCCCCCACTCAATCACCTTGATCTGCACCTTGACGCCGATCTTGGCCAGGTCGGATTGCAGCAGCTCCGCGCCCGCCTTGGGATTGGGGTTCAGCGTGCTGCCGCTGGGCCGCACCCACACCGTGGTTTCGAAACCGTCGGGATAACCGGCTTGGGCCAGCAGTTTCTTGGCGCGCGCCGGATCGTAAGGATAGGGCTTGGCCCCCTTGTTATAGCTCCAGGTATTCGGCGGATAAGGCAGGTCCGCCGCGGTGGCGGTATTGTCGAACACCGTTTTCAGATAAGAGCTCTTGTCGAAAGCCAGGTTGAGCGCTTGCCGCACCAAGGGGTTGTTCAACGGTTTTTTCTGGCTGTTGAAGGCGACGAAGGCGGTCATGAAGGCCGGCGTTTGCAGAACCCGCAGCTTGGGATCCGCCTTGGCCGCCAGCACGTCCTGCGGCTTGGGCGACAAGGCCAGCTGGCATTCGCCGGCTCTCAGCTTCTGCGCGCGCACAGCCGAATCCGGCGTGATCGCGTAAATCAGCGCGCCGACCTTGGGCTTGGATCCCCAATAAGCCGGATTAGGCGCGTAGCGCACCACGGCGTCCTTCTGGAAGCTGCGGAAGACGAAGGGCCCGGTGCCGATTGGCTTGGCGTTCAAGTCCGCCTGGCGGCCGGCCGCCTGCAACTGCCCGGCGTACTCGGCCGAATAGATGGACGCGAAGCCCATGGTCAGGCTGGACAGGAAGGTGGCTTCCGGATAGTTGAGCTCGAAACGCACAGTATTGGCATCCACCTTCTGCACCGCCTTGATCAGCTTGGGAAACTGCATGGATTGCGCGTGCGGATAGCCGTTCGGCGCGCTCTTGTACCAAGGATGGGCCGGATTGAGCATGCGTTCGAAAGTGAACACCACGTCGTCGGCCGTCAGCTTGCGGCCAGGCTTGAAGTAATCGGTGGAGTGAAAGGCCACATTGGGCCGCAGCTTGAAGGTGTAACCAAGGCCGTCGTCGCTGACCTGCCAAGACGCGGCCAGGCCCGGCACCACTTTGCGGGCGGCCGGATCGTATTCGACCAGGCGGTTCATCAGCACGTCCGCCGACGCGTTGGTGGTGACTAGGGAGTTGTACTGCACCACGTCGAAACCTTCCGGATTGGCGTCGGTGCACACCGTCAACGGGCGCGCGGCCAGCGCCAGGGTAGGCGCCAGGGCCAGGGCCAACAGCGTCAATTGCTTGTTCATCGGCATTTCCTCATCAAACTGCATGGCATCTTCGGTATCAGAAACGAAGGTTAAGCGAATAAGCGAAAAAAACAAACCATCGATTATGCATATTCATATTCGCGACGCGGCCAAGGATGGAGTTTGAGCCCGGCGCAAATTGCCGCTACAGTCAAAGCGGACAGCCAGAATACAAAGCGCCATCGACATGAACCGCCGCCACTGCCTGCTTGCCCTGTTTTTGACCAGCTTTGCCGCCGCGCCGCTGCGCGCGGCGCCGGGCCCTGCGCTGGACATCCTGACCGAGGATGACCCACCGCTGACTTTCGAGCAAGACGGCAAGGCCGCCGGCCTGGTGGTGGAAGTGGTGCAAGGGATACAACGCCGCGTCGGCAACCACGACCCCATTGCCGTGGTGCCTTGGGCGCGCGGCTATCGCCAAGCGCAACAGCAGCCGAACACCGTGCTGTTCAACACCAACCGCACCCCGGAACGGGAGCGCATGTTCAAGTGGGTGGGCCCGGTCACCGAAACCCTGGGCTGCCTGTTTGTGCGGCGCGACAGCCCGATCAAACTGCAAACGCTGGACGACGCCCGCAAACTGCCGCAAATCATGGTGGTGAGAGACTGGTATCTGCAACAGCTGCTGAGCGCGCAGAACTTCTCCAACCTGGCCACCGTGGCCACGCCGGACCAGTTGCTGACCATGTTGATGCGCAAGCGCGCCGACGTCATCGTCAGCGAAAACACCACCTTGCCGCATCAATTGCGCCAGCAGGGCTTCGACCCGGCCCAAGTGCGCAAGGCGCTGACCTTTTCCCACACCTACGGCTACATCGCCTTTTCCCGTCAGACCCCGGACGCGGTGATCAAGGCCTGGCAACAGGCGCTGGACGAGATGAAGCGCGACGGCAGTTTCGCCGCGCTGTACCGGCGCTGGCTGCCCGGCGAAACGGCGCCGGGCATCAATCCGCCCGCCCCGTGAAACACTCGAAACGGCCGCGCCACCAGGACACCAGCTCCTCGGGGGGCAAGGAGCGCGAATACAGATAGCCCTGGCCGCTATGGCAGCCGCGCGCCAGCAGCAAGGCGTGCTGGGATTCGGTTTCCACGCCCTCGGCCAGCACTTGCAGGCTCAGGCTTTCCGCCATGGACACGATGGCCGCCACCATGGCCAGATCGCGCTCGTCGCTGTCCAGCCGCATGATGAAGCTGCGATCTATCTTCAATTCATCGATGGGCAGCCGCTTGAGATAGGACAGCGAGGAAAAACCGGTGCCGAAGTCGTCCACGCTGATGTGAAAGCCCATGCGCTTGAGCGTCGGCAAGGCCTTCATCGCGCTGTCCGCGTCCATCAGCGTGCCCTCGGTGATTTCCAGGCACAGTTGCTCCGGCGGCGCGCCGCTTTCCTCGGCGATCGCGCGCAAACGCGCGACGGCGTCCGGCAAGCCGAAGAAACGCGCCGACAGATTGACGCTGACGCGCCAGGGCGGCAGACCCTGCCCTCTCCAGGCCATCACCTGGCTGCAGACATTGCGAAACACATACTCGTCGATATCGATGATCAGGCCGGTTTTTTCGGCGATGGCGATGAACTCCGCCGGCGACTGCTTGCGCCCGTCCAGCTCCCAACGCAACAGCGCCTCCATCCCCAGCATGTCCTGGCTGCGCAGCGTCATCTGCGGCTGGTACTCCAGCCGCAGCTCCCGTCGCTGCAAGGCCTGACGCAAGCCGGTCTCCACTTGCAGGCGCTGGCGCACGCCGTCCGCCATATCCTCGGAGAAGAAGCAATAACCGTTCTTGCCCGCGTACTTGGCGCGGTACATCGCCATATCCGCATCGCGCATCAGCCCTTCCGGCGTGTCCGCGTCGCAGGGATAGCAGCTGATGCCGATGCTGGCGGACAGGAAATAGCGGTGGTCTCCGTCCTGGTACGGCGCCGCCAGCGCCGCCAGCACCTGCTCGGCCAGGCTGTCGGCCGCGCCGTCGGCGGCGTTCTCGGCCAAGGCGACGAATTCGTCGCCGCCGATGCGGAACAAAAGATCGTGGCCGCTCACGCAGGTGCGCAAGCGTTCAGCCACGATGCGCAACAGGCGGTCCCCCACCTCATGCCCAAGGTTGTCGTTGATGAAGCGGAAATCGTCCAGGTCCACCAAAAGCAGATACAGACTCCGCCCTGAGCGCCGATGATTCCTCAAGCTCCATTGCAGCCGCTCGTTCAACTGCACGCGGTTGGGCAGTTGAGTCAGGCTGTCGTGCTTGGCGAGAAACTCGATATTGAGCTGCGAACGCTTCAGCGTGGACACGTCGCGGGCAAAGCCCATCGCGCGCCGCGGCCGCCCCTGTTCGTCCCGCCACAGGCTGGCGCTCACCTGCATCCAGACCTGCCCCGCCCCCGGCAGGGCGACGCGAAACTGACACTCGTGCAGGCTTTCTCCGGCCTCGGCCGGCAAGGCCTGCCAACGCCGACGCAACTCGTCCAGATCCTCCGGATGGATTTGCGCCAGCAAGGCGTCCAGACTGTCGTGACGATAATCCTCGGCCCGCCCGAAAATCCGCCCCACCGGCCCCTCTTCGTGCAAGACCCCGTCGCCCAGGTCCAGCTCCCAGGCGATTTGTTCCGCCGCGTACAGCGCCTGCTTCAAGCGCATCGCCGAGCGGCGGCGCTCGCCGATCAAGCGCCCCACCCGCGCCAGCAGCTCCGCCACCGAAAACGGCTTGAACAAGAACTCCTGCACGCTGTTCTGCAGCATACGCAGCCGCAGCGAATCGTCGGCGCGCGCCGACAGCATCACCACCGGGATGTCCTCGGTCTGACGGTTGCCGCGCAAAGCCGACACAAACTCTTCTCCGCCCATTCCCGGCATCATCAGATCGCTGATGATCAGATCCGGCTGCTCGCTCTGCGCCAAACGCAGGCCGCGGCCGCCCTCCGGCGCCGTCATCACCCGATAATGCTTGCCCAGCGCGCCGGCGATGAAGGCGCTCATATCGATGTTGTCCTCCACCAGCAGCACCAACGCCTGGGCGCCCTTGTCCGGCGCGGCGCCCCCCTCGGCCTGCGGCGACGCGGGCGCGGGCACCGCGCCGCCGGCCAGCAAATCGTCCAGACGCAAGTCTTCCGACTCTATCGGCGCACCCGCCGGCGCCAACAGAGGCAGGCTGAGGCGGAACAAGGCGCCGCCGCCCTCCGCGGCGAACAAGCTCACCTTGCCATGGTGCAGCTCGATGAATTCTTTGACGATGGCCAAGCCAAGCCCGGTGCCGCCGTGCCGGCCGTAATCGCCGTCCTCCACTTGCACGAAGCGCTCGAACACCTTGTCGCGCATCTCGGCCGGCACGCCGGGCCCGTTGTCCTGCACCCGGATGCCGGCCTGGCTTCCTCTCAGCTCCAGCGCAATCTGAATGCGCCCCCCGTCCGGCGTGAACTTGAAGGCGTTGGACAGCAGGTTCAGCAATACGCGCTGCAATTTGATCGCGTCCACCTGCGCCGACGCCGTTTTTGGCGCCGCCACTTGATAGTCGATATGCCGGTCGCTGGCCAGCGAAGTAAAATATGAGGCCACGTGACGCACCAGCTCGGCCAGGTCCAGCTGCGCGTAGCGCAGCTTCAACTCCCCCGCGTCCAGCTTGGCCACGTCCAGCAAATCGTTGACCTGCTGCAGCAACATGCGCGCCTGCCGCTGGATCATCAGCAGATTGGGGCTCTCCTCCGGCTCGGCCTGGCCTGTCAGAAAGCGTTCTACCTGACCCAGAATCAGAGTCAGCGGCGTGCGCAACTCATGGCTGACATTGGCGAAGAAGCGGGTCTTCATCTGATCCAGCTCGCGCATCTGCTGATTCAAGCGGGCCAGCTCGTTATTGGATTCCTTCAGATCGGTGTTGGCCCGGGCGATTTGCGCATGCTGGTTCACCATTTCCGCTTCTAGCGCCGCCGCGTCCATTTCCCGCCATTCCGCCGGCTGACTCTGCTGCGGCTGGCTCCGTTTCAGGCGCACGAACTCGCTGACGTCCTGCGCGCTGTGAATGATGCAGGCCACGCTGCCGTCTGCGCGCTTCACCGGCCAGTTGGTCGGACTCCAATAGCGCTCTTCGAAACTGCCGTCCGGCCGCGGGATATCGTATTTCTGCATCGCCATGCTGTCCTCGACCCCGGTGGCCAGCACGCGCTGCAAAGAAATGCGCAGATTGCGCGAGCCCTCGCCTTCCGGCTCGGCGGGATTGACCGGAAAGATGTCGAACAGATTGCGCCCCAGGATGGACTCGCGCCGGGTCAAGGTCGTCTGCAGGTAAATATCGCTGGCGGCGATGACGTTGAAATCGGTATCCAGCACTAAATACAGGCCGGGGGCCCGTTCGAACAGCAGCTGGAAATCCGGTGCGGCAATCGCAACCTGCGCGTTCAACGCCAACGCAGCCTCCTATCAGTGGGGTTCGCGGATCAAGGGCGGCAAGACTGCCGTCATATTCCTCATTAAATATGATAGTCGTATATCCACTCAACTCCAGTGCCGTATCGACGCGTCAACGCGTAAAAAAACCCCGGCCAGGGCCGGGGTGGTTTGGCGTCCGCCTGCGCGGATCAGGCGTAGCTGTCGGTGGACGGGCAGCTGCACACCAGATTGCGGTCGCCGTATACGTCGTCGATGCGGTTGACGCTGGGCCAGAACTTGTTTTCCAGCACATAGTCCAGCGGGAAAAGACCGGTTTCGCGGCTGTACGGACGCTGCCAGTCGCCGGCGATGTCGGCCTTGCTGTGCGGCGCATTGCACAGCGGATTGTTGTCCGCCGGCCACACGCCGTTCTGCACCTGGTCGATTTCCCGACGGATAGCCGCCATCGCCGCGATGAAGCGGTCCAGCTCGACCTTGGGCTCGGACTCGGTCGGCTCAATCATCAGCGTGCCCGGCACCGGGAAGCTCATGGTCGGCGCGTGGAAGCCGTAATCCATCAGCCGCTTGGCCACGTCCACTTCGGTCACGCCGCTGGCGGCCTTGAGCGGACGCAGATCGATGATGCACTCATGAGCCACCCGGCCGTTGGCGCCGGTGTACAGCACCGGGAAATGCTCGGCCAGCCGCGTCGCCACGTAGTTGGCGGACAGCAAGGCGTTCTCCGTGGCCTGCTTCATGCCTTCCGCGCCCATCATCGCGATATACATATAGGAGATGGGCAGGATGGAGGCGGAGCCGAACGGCGCCGCCGACACCGCGGTCTGGCCCGGCTGGGCGGTGGGCACCGAGGCCACCACGTGGTTGGCGATGAAGGGCGCCAGATGCGCTTTCAGGCCAATGGGGCCCATGCCCGGGCCGCCGCCGCCGTGCGGGATGCAGAAGGTCTTGTGCAGGTTCATGTGCGACACGTCGGCGCCGATGTCGGCCGGACGGCACAAGCCCACCTGGGCGTTGAGGTTGGCGCCGTCCATATACACTTGGCCGCCGTGCTGATGGATGATCGCGCAGATTTCGCGGATAGGCTGCTCGAACACGCCGTGGGTGGACGGATAGGTGATCATCAGCGCCGCCAGCTGAGCCGAATGCTGCTCGGCCTTGGCTTTCAGATCCGCGACGTCGACGTTGCCAGCCTCGTCGCAATCCACCACCACCACCTGCATATTCATCATCTGCGCGGTGGCCGGGTTGGTGCCGTGGGCGGAGCGCGGAATCAGGCAGATATTGCGTTGGCCGTCGCCGCGCGACTCATGGTAACGGCTGATCGCCAGCAGGCCGGCGTACTCGCCCTGGGCGCCGGAATTGGGCTGCATCGAAATGATGTCGAAACCGGTGATCGCGCGCAGCTGCGTTTCCAGGCCGGCGATCATTTCCAGATAGCCCACCGTCTGTTCGCGCGGGGCGAACGGATGCATATTGGCGAACTCCGGCCAGGTGATCGGGATCATTTCGCTGGTGGCGTTCAGCTTCATGGTGCAGCTGCCCAGCGAGATCATCGAATGATTCATCGCCAGATCGCGGCTTTCCAGCTTCTTCATATAGCGCAGCATCTCGTGCTCGCTATGATGGGTGTTGAACACCGGGTGGCTCATGAAGGCGGATTCGCGCTTCAGTCCGGCCGGAATCGCGTCGGCGGCCGCGGCGTCCAGCGCGGCGATGTCGGCGCTCTTGCCGGTGAAGATTTCGATCAGACGAGCCAGATCGGCCTCGCTGGCCGCCTCGTGGAAGGCGACGCCCAGCACATTGCCGCCGGCGCGGCGCAGATTGTAGCCGGCGGCCAGCGCCGCCTGATACACCGCCTCGGCCTTGGGCGCCTCAACCTGCACCGTGTCGAAGAAGCGGTCGAACACCAGCTTGCCGCCGGCGGCCTTGACCGCGTGGGCGAAAATGGCCGCCAGGCGGTGAATGCGGGCGGCGATGCGCTTGACGCCTTCCGGACCGTGGTACACCGCGTACATGCCGGCGATATTGGCCAGCAGCACCTGGCTGGTGCAGATATTGGAGTTGGCCTTTTCGCGGCGGATATGCTGCTCGCGGGTCTGCAGCGCCATGCGCAGCGCGGTCTTGCCCTTGGCGTCCACCGACACGCCGATGATGCGGCCCGGCGCCGAGCGCTTCATCTCGTCCTTGAAGGCGAAGTAAGCGGCGTGCGGGCCGCCGAAGCCCATGGGCACGCCGAAGCGCTGGGTATTGCCGATGGCCACGTCCGCGCCCATCTCGCCCGGCGATTTCAACGCCACCAAGGCCATGATGTCGGCGGCCACCACCGCCACCGCGCCCTTGGCCTTGACCGCGGCGATGTGCGGGGTCAGGTCGATCAGGTCGCCGGCTTCGCCCGGATATTGGAACAGGGCGCCGAAGTATTCGCCCTTGCCCGCCTCTTCCGGATGGCCCTGCACCAGCTCGAAGCCGAAGTACTTGGCGCGGGTCCGCATCACGTCCAGGGTTTGCGGCAGCACGCGGCTGTCTACGAAGAACTGGCCGGACTTGGCCTTGGACACGCGGCGCGCCATCGCCATCGCCTCGGCGGCGGCGGTGGCCTCGTCCAGCAAGGAGGCGTTGGCCAGTTCCAGACCGGTCAGGTCTATCACCATTTGCTGGAAGTTCAGCAAGGCTTCGAGACGGCCCTGGGCGATCTCGGCCTGATACGGAGTGTAAGCGGTGTACCAGCCCGGGTTTTCCAGCAGATTGCGCAGGATCACCGTCGGGGTCAGCACCGGGTAATAGCCCTGGCCGATGAAGGATTTATTGACCACGTTCTTGGCGGCGACGGCCTTCAGCGCGGCCAGCGCCTCGGCTTCCGGCATCGGATCCGGCAGCTCCAGCTTGCGGTTCAGGTGAATGTCGGCCGGCAGCGTCTGCGCCACCAGTTCATCGATGGAGGCCACACCGATGGCGGCCAGCATTTGCTCGCGCTCGGCGTCGGACGGGCCGATGTGGCGGGAGATGAATTCTTTGCGGTTGAAAAGTTCGGAGAGAGACATGAGTACGGGACCTTCTGTGCTTGCCGTCCGCGCCGCGGCTTGCGCGGCCAATCGGGTGTTGCTGGATAACCGGGCGAAAAAAACGCCTCGCGGCCGATTAGGACTGCGAGGCGGTTTTCACCATCAGGCGCCAATTTCCTTGGCGTAGGCGGCGGCGTCCATCAGGGCGTCCAGGTCCGCCGGATCCGCCGGCTTGATCTTGAAGAACCAGCCGGCGCCGTAGGGCTCGCCGTTGGCCAGTTCCGGTTCGGCTTCCAGTTCCTCGTTGATGGCCAGCACTTCGCCGGCAATCGGACAGTAGATGTCGGAAGCGGCTTTCACCGACTCCACCACGCCGGCCTGCTCTTCCTTGGCGAGCTTGGCGCCCACTTTCGGCAATTCGACGAAAACGATGTCGCCCAGCAGTTCCTGCGCGTGCTCGGTAATGCCCACGGTCACGGAGCCGTCGGCTTCCAGGCGCAGCCATTCGTGGCTTTCAACGTATTTGAGTTCGGCGGGGATGTTGCTCATGAGTGTCTCCAGTCAAATCCAGGTCTTAAACGATATTCCCGGCCGCGTCGCGCGGCCTGCCCAAGCACGCCGCTCAGGCGAAAACTTTTTTGCCGTTGCGCACGAACGGCATTTTGACCACGCGCACCTCGGTCAAGGTTCCGCGCAGGTCCACCAGCGCCGTATCGCCGGTGCCGGCCGGCACGCGCGCGATCGCGATGGAGTGTTTGAGGGTGGGCGAGAAGGTGCCGCTGGTGATCACGCCCTCGCCTACGCCTTCCACCACCACTTTCAGGCCTTCGCGCAGCACGCCGCGGCCTTCCAGCACCAGGCCCACTTGCCTGGTTTTCAGGCCGGCGGCTTTCTGCGCCTCCAGCGCCTTGCGGCCGATGAAATCGCGCTCCGCCGGTTCCCAGGCGATGGTCCAGCCCATGCCGGCCTCCAGCGGGGA
Source organism: Chromobacterium sp. HL1 (assembly GCF_057418835.1). Lineage (NCBI taxonomy): Bacteria > Pseudomonadati > Pseudomonadota > Betaproteobacteria > Neisseriales > Chromobacteriaceae > Chromobacterium > Chromobacterium sp. HL1. The sequence goes on along the minus strand of NZ_CP162399.1, from coordinate 1,023,026 downwards.
AACGGTTTCATCCATATCGTGGCCGTAGAGATTCATGCCGGCTTCCAGGCGCAGGGTGTCGCGCGCGCCCAGGCCTATCGGCGCCACGCCGGCGGCCTGCAGTTGCTGGAAAAAGGCCGCGGCCTCGACGCCGGGCAGCATCACTTCCAGGCCGTCTTCGCCGGTGTAGCCGGTGCGGGCGTAGAACCAATCGCCGGCGGGCTGGCCTTGGAAGGGCTTCAAGGCCTGGATGACGTCGGCGAGCTCGGGCTTGACCGCGCAGACCTTGGCGATGGCCTGCGGGCCTTGCACCGCCAGGATGGACAGATCGCGGCGCACCTTGATGTCCACGTCGAAATCCGCCTTGCGCCCTTCCATCCAGGCCAGGTCCTTGTCGGTGGTGCCGGCGTTGATCACCATGCGGTAGCCGTAGGAGGTCAGATAGACGATCAGATCGTCCACCACGGTGCCGTCGGGGGTGAGCATGCCGGAATACAGCGCCTTGCCTTCGAAGCCGAGCTTGGCCACGTCGTTGGCGATCAAGCGCTGCAGCCAGACTTTGGCGTCCGGGCCGCTGATGTCCAGCACCGTCATATGGGAAACGTCGAACATGCCGGCGTCGCTGCGCACGATCTCATGTTCCTTGAGTTGGGAGCCGTAATGGATGGGCATTTCCCAGCCGGCGAAATCGACCATCTTGGCGCCGGCGGCGATATGGGATTCAAACAGGGGGGTGCGTTTCGGGGCCGTCATCGGTGCGTCCTTAGCAAAAGCGTGTAGTGTTGCTCTATTCCCTACACCCCTCTGTCCCTGCACCTGAGATTTTCCGGCCTTGCGGCCGTTAGCCCCTTCGGTGGGCATCCGCGGATGCCGCTCTCCAGATTCGGCGAACTGGCTGCGGCCAGTCCGATGATGCAGTCCTTTTGCCTGAGCGATTGCGGGTGCGCTTGCGCCTTCGGCGGTGGCGCGGACGGCCACTCTCTCCTGCATGACGAGCCAGATTATGGTTGCTGGACCGGGGCTTGGCAAGCCGTGTTTATCTTCAACTTAAACAATGACTTAAAATATTCGAAACCGCAAAACATTGAACCGGCATTGCTTCGTTTAAGATCGATTACGAACATATTTCATTTCCTTATCGATCAAAAAATAGATGACCGCCCCATTGCGCCGGTGCTGATCGTAAGATGACATCCATCTTGACCAAGCACGATCTCTATCCGATCTGGAAAGGAAACCGCGATGCGAAAACTGATCAACGATCCGCGCCATGTGGCGCGGGAGATGCTGGAGGGCCTGGCCGACACCCTGCCCGGCCTGGCGCTGCTCGAGGAAGAAAACGTCTTGCTGCGGGCGGACCTTCCCGCCGGCGGCCTGCGCGACAAGGTGGCGCTGATTTCCGGCGGCGGCAGCGGCCACGAACCGGCCCACGCCGGCTACATCGGCCACGGCATGCTGGACGCCGCCGCGGTGGGCGACGTGTTCACCTCGCCCAGCGTAGACACCGTGCTGGCGGCGATCCGCGCCGTCGCCGGCCCCAAGGGCGTGCTGCTCATCGTCAAGAACTACACCGGCGACCGGCTCAACTTCGGCCTGGCGGCGGAACTGGCCCGCGCCGAGGGCATCGCCGTCGACAGCGTGGTGGTGGCCGACGACGTGGCGCTTCGCGACACCGTGGAGCCGGCGCGCAGGCGCGGCATCGCCGGCACGGTGCTGGTGCACAAGATCGCCGGCGCGGCGGCCGCCTCCGGCGCCGGCCTGGCCGAGGTCGCCGCCGCGGCGCGGCAGGCTGCGGAACAGGTGGCCACCATGGGCGTGGGCCTGGGCGCCTGCACGGTGCCGGCCACCGGCCGCCCGGGCTTTCAACTGGACAGCGGGGAGGCGGAACTGGGCCTGGGCATACACGGCGAAGCCGGCGTGCGCCGCGTGGCGACGCCATCGGCCGCCGATTTGTGCGCGACGCTGCTGGACGCCATCTTGCAAGACCGCGGCTGGCGTTCGGGACACAGGGTGGCGCTGCTGGTCAACGGCCTGGGCGGCACGCCGCCGATGGAGCTGGCCATCGTCGCCCGCGCCGCGCTGGCGCATCTGCGCCTGCGCGGCCTACAGGTGGAACGCGCCTGGAGCGGCAACTTCATGACCGCGCTGGAAATGCCCGGCTGCTCCTTGTCCCTGATGGCGCTGGACGATCAGCGCCTCAACTGGCTGGATCAAACCACCCTGGCGCCGGCCTGGCCCGGCTCAGGCCGTCTGCCGGCGCAACGCCAGCTGCGCGCCGCGCCGCCCCGCGACGCTTTCACGCCCTCGGCCGCCGCGGCCGATCCCCGTTTGCGCGCCGCGGCCTGGGCCGCGGCCGACGCGCTGGACGCCGCCGAGCCGCTGTTGACCGAACTGGACGGCACGGCCGGGGACGGCGATCTGGGCGTCAGCATGCAGCGCGGCGCGGCCGCGATCCGGGCCTTGCCCGACAGCGCCTGGAGCGACCCCGCCACGGCGCTGCGCGCGGTCGGCCAGGCCTTGCGCCAGGCCATTGCCGGCAGCTCCGGGCCCTTCTACTCCACCGCCCTGCTGCGCGCGGCGCGGCGGCTGGACACGACGACCCCGCCCACCCCGAAGGACTGGGCGGCCGCCTTTCTGGACGGCGTCGCCGCCGTCGCGGAACTGGGCGGCGCGCAAGTGGGCGACCGCACCATGCTGGACGCCTTGTCCCCCGCCGCCGACGCTTTCGCCTCCGCCCTGGACGCCGGACAGGCTCCGGAGACGGCCTGGCGTTCGGCGCTGACAGCGGCGGAGCGCGGCTGCGCGGCAACCGCCTCCATGCGGCCGCGCCTGGGCCGGGCCAGCTATCTGGGCGAACGGGCGCTGGGCGTGCCGGACGCGGGCGCCAGCGCCGCGCTGGTCTGGTTGAAGGCGCTGACCGGCTAGCGCCAGGCCATGGGCCGCCGCGCCCGCGCGGCGGCCCTGGCGATCAGGCCGGCCTCTCCGGCTCGGCCTCCATCGACGGATAGATCCAATCCACGCCCAGCGCCTGCCCCCACAGGCAGTCGCCCAGATCGTAATGCCACCATTCCTCGGCATAATTGCTGAAACCGGCCTGCTTCATCAGATTGAACAAGACGCGGCGATTGTGACGCACCGTCAGCCAGCGCTCGGAGGAAAAACCCAGGGCCGGATCATGCGGCGCTTCGAAGAAATCGGTGCGCGACGCCGGCTCCGCCGCGTCGAAGGCCGTGCCGAAATCGCAGATCTCGCCCGTGTCCATCCGGCAGATCGCCAGGTCCACGGCGCCGCCGGAATTGTGCGGCAACACCGCGAAACGGGCGGTGTCGTCCGGGTGGGCGGCGAACAGTCGCGCCTGCCGCTCCACCGCCGCCGCGTCCCAGTCCGGGTGCGCGGCGCGCACATCGTCCAGCACCATCTGAAACAGATCCGCCTGGGTTTCGCGGCTGCGGTAGGCGTCGAACAGCAGCAAACCGTACTCCGGTGCCAGCCGCGCCGCCGTCTCGCGCAAGCGGCGCGCGACAAAGGACCGCGCCGACATGCCTTCGGCGCAGCCTTTGCGGCCGGCGCGGTAATAGCTGTTTTCCGGAAACAGGCCGTCCGCGCGCTCAAGCGCGCAGGGCGCGTTCTCCGCCCGCATCCGCGCCAGCGTCTGCGCGTCCGGCAGCGGATAGGTGAAATCGATGGCGACGAGCGCGTGATCGGCGGCGCTTATCCTCATGGCAACTCCCGGTCTGAAAGCAAAGCGCCCTAGTAGGCCACCAGCCGGCGGCATAGGCAAGCCCGTTGACTCATGACGATAGGCTTGCGCAAAAAGAAAACGCGGCTTGAGCCGCGTTTGGGATCCGACACCGCCTCTCCTTCATGAAGGATCGGCGTAACGCTCCTTCACCTGCCAGACATAGACCGGCAAGCCCAGCAGCAGCAGAATCATGCCCCACATCACGATGTCGGCGCCGGAGCCGTACAAGGCCCAGACCGAATAGGCGAAACCCACGCCAGCGAAGCACAGCGGCGCCAGGAAGTCCTTGCGCTGGAACTGCTGGGGGCGCATCAGCATGATGGCGAGCAAGGCCATCGAGCAAAAGGCGTAGGGCAGCAAAGTGGTGGCGGTGGCCAGCAGAATGATGAACTCGAAAATCTTGACGCCGCCGTCGCCGCCGGCGTACTTCATCGCCATCAGCACCGTCACCAGCCCGCTGGACAGCAGCAGGCCGAAAATAGGCACGCCTTCGCGGTTCATCTGGGCGAAACGACGGGGAAACAGGCCGTCCTGCGCGGCCGCGGCCGGCACGTGCGCCTGCATCAGGCTCCAGCCGTTGAGCGCGCCGAAGCAGGACACGATGGCGCCGAAACCCACCAGATAATAGCCCCAATCGCCCCACATCAGCCGGGCGGCGTCGGCGAAGGGCGCCTGGGAGGCGGCCAGCATCGCCGGCGGCATCAAGCCCATCAAGGCCACCGTGGACAGGATGTAGAGCACGGTGGCGATCAGAGTGCCCAGCACCGTGGCGCGCGGAATGTTTTTTTCCGGCTCGATCACGTCGCCTGCCGGCACCGACGCCGATTCCAGCCCCAGGAAGGCCCACAAGGTCAGCGCCATGGTGGCGGACACCGAACTGAGCAGCGGCTTGTCGTGAGGGTTGAACACGATATTGTCCGGCTGCATGTGGAAAAAGCCGATGAAGGTGACGGCGGCCAGCGGCAACAGCTTGAGCAAGGTGGTCGTCACCGCCACCAGGCCGGAACTGCGCGCGCCGCGGCTGTTGATCCAGGTGACGATCCAGATCAGGCTGATGGCGAACACGCCGGCCAACACATTATTGTGGCCCAGCGCCGGAACGAATACCTGCATATAGCTGGTGGCGGCCACCGCCAGGGCCGCATTGCCGGCCCACAGCGCAATCCAGTAGCCCCAGGCGATCCAGAAGCCGGCGAAACCGCCGAAGGCTTCGTGAATATAGGCGTACGGCCCGCCTTCCTTGGGCAGGATGGCCGCCAGCCGGGCGAACACCAAGGCCAGGCAGATCGCGCCGGCGGCGGTGAGCAGCCAGCCTATCATCGACACGCCGCCGAACGGCGCCAGCGACGCGGGCAGCAGGAACACGCCGGAGCCGATCATATTGCCCACCACCAAGGCGGTGCACATCCATACGCCCAGCGCCCGGGTCTTGGTCTTGCTGTCTAAATTGGTATTGCTCAAGGCTTGGTCTCCATCGGGCCTGCCGATTGACGGGCGCGCCGCGCGCGCATGTTTACGTTCATGCGATGGCGCCGGCGGAATTGGCCTGGCCAGTTCCGTTCGCATTCAGACTGATACGGCTGAAAAAGCGCCCATGATAGAGGGCCTCGCCCGCAAGCTGGGCATGCTTTCTTCAAACCGCTTGACCGGAGTCAACTGAAGCGGGACTTTGCGCCAGTGCGCGCGCATGAAAAAAAGGCGGCATTAGAACACAAATTCGACATAAAAACATGTCGCATTTTCCGCATATCAAGGAGAAGACGATGGCGACCCGCTTGCCGCGGCCGATGATGCGCAACAAGCGCGTGCGCAGATGCCAATATAGGCCAGCCGGGATGGAAAAAAAGACGTCAAACGCATAATTTTGGCATAAAACGGCGCAATTCAGCCGGCAAACACCGGTCCGACCGGCACGCGCGCCAGCGACCAATGCGCTCGCGCCCACTGCCACAACTCGGCCAGGCCGCCGCACTCCTCCGGCGGAACATGCCCCAGGCGGCTTAAGGCCAGGCGCAAGGCCGCGGCGGCATCCTCGGCCGCCACCGCCGGCGCCAGCGTCTGCTTGGACAGCTTCTCCCCCGCGGCGTTGACCAGCACCGGCAGATGACAATAACCCGGCGTCGCCACGCCCAGCGCCTGCTGCACCGCCACTTGACGCGGCGTGGACACCAGCAGGTCGGCGCCGCGCACCACATCGTTCACCCCTTGTTCCGCGTCGTCCACCACCACGGCCAATTGATAGGCCCAAAAGCCGTCCGCGCGCAGCAAGACGAAATCGCCGATGTCGGCCGTCAGATTCTGACGGTAGGGCCCTTGCAGCCGGTCCGCCACCACGGTGTCGCCGGGCGCCGCCCGCAAGCGCCAGGCGCGGCCACCTTCTTCCGGACGCCGCCGCCGGCAATGGCCGGGATAGACGTAACCGTCCAGGCCGCGCCGCGCGGTCTTGGCGATCTCCTTGCGCGTGCAATTGCACGGATAGGCGTGGCCGGAGGCGATCAACTGCTCCAGCGCCTGACGGTACAGCTCGTGGCGACGGCTTTGATACACCACTTCGCCGTCCCATTCGAAGCCATAGGCGTCCAGCGTGCGCAGGATGGCGTCGGCGGCCCCGGCCACCTCGCGCGGCGGGTCCAGATCCTCCATCCGCAGCAGCCACTCGCCGCCGCGCGCGCGCGCCTCCAGATAACTGCCGACGGCGGTGCACAAGGAGCCGGCGTGCAGCAAGCCGGTGGGACTGGGGGCAAAACGCCCGCGATAGCGAGAAGAGTTCATGACGGATAGGAAATTTACGGCGGCAATGCGTTGTGAAGGGAATTTCTGGCTAATAATGTTGACTGATACGCTCGAATCATCGCCCCGCCGCCGCGCCAAACGGCGCCGGCCGGCTTTCGACGACCAAGGAGCTGAACATGGCCTACGTTGTAACCGATGCCTGCATCAAATGCAAATACACCGATTGCGTCGATGTCTGCCCGGTGGACTGCTTTCACGAAGGCCCCAATTTTCTGGCGATCGACCCCGAGGAATGCATCGATTGCACGCTATGCGTGGCGGAATGCCCGGTGAACGCGATCTACGCGGAAGACGACGTTCCGCCGGGACAAGAGGGTTTCGTCGCGCTCAACGCCGAATTGTCCAGGCTCTGGCCCACCATCACGGAGAAGAAGGACCCGCTGCCGGACCATGAGGACTGGGCGGAGGTCGAAGGCAAGCTGCAACACCTGGAGCGCTGAGAAGCTCGCCCGGTCTCGCTAAGCGCGAGACCGGGCGAAACGCTTGGAAACGAGGAAGGCAAGCGCATTGCGTCTCACGACGCGCGGCGGACGTTGAGCCGCATCAGATAAACAGCTCGATATCGCCGGACTTGCCGGCCACCTCCGGCTGCATCACCTGCTGACGATAGCGGGTCTCCTCGCTGATCAGGCTGCGGCTGCGCTTGAGCTTCTTGACCAGCACCTTGCCGCTGTCGGTGAAGAAATACACTTTGCGCGCGCAGTCGCCCAGCAGGTCCTCGGCCAGAATGGGAATCCTTTCCGCATCCAGGTAGCCGTGGATGAAGCGGCGATTGCGCTCGCCCACATTCATCACCGACATGCCCTCCAGCACATTGCCGCCGCCGAAGACCTTGGCTTCCATCCGATGGCGCATCGCGCCCAGTTTCTGCATTTCGGTAATCATCAACTCCATCGCGTGCACGCCGAAACGGGCGGCGGACGCGCCCTCGCCCACCTCGATGCTGCCCTCGGGCAACAGGAAATGGTTCATGCCGGCCACATTGGCTGTCCGGTCCAGCATGCATACGGCCACGCAGGAGCCCAACAAGGTCACCAGCAGCTGCGGCTGGCCGGTGACGTAGAAGCCGCCGGGAAACACCTTCACCGCCTGGCTTTGAAAATGCTTGTCGAAATACGAATGGCTGCTGAAATGCACCGCGCCGTTCTTCATAACATCGCCTTTTCCGCCTTGCCGTACAGGCAGGCCATGATTTTGGAGGGCAGCGCGTCCAGCGGCCACTCCTGTTGCACGCCGCCGGCCTTCATCGCTTCCCGCGGCATGCCGTACACCACGCAACTGGCCTCGTTCTGACCGAAGGTGACCGCGCCGGCGTCGCGCATCCTGCGCAGGCCGTCCGCGCCGTCCCGCCCCATGCCGGTCAGGATCACGCCGATGGCGCGCTTGCCCAGGCAGCGCGCGGCGGAGTCGAACAGCGCGTCCACCGACGGCCGGTGCCGGTTCACCTTGTCGCTCTGATCCAATTCGATGCGAAAACCGTCCGCGGCGGCCTGCACCCGCATATGCCAATCGCCCGGCGCGATATAGGCCACGCCCTGCCGCACCGGCTCGCCCGCCTCCGCCTCCTTCACCCGCATCGGACAGCTGGCATTCAAGCGCGCGGCGAAACTGGCGGTGAAATGCTCGGGCATATGCTGCACCACCAAGATGGGCGGGCATGTCGCGGGCAGGCCGCTCAGCAGCGCGCGGATCGCCTCGGTGCCGCCGGTGGAGGCGCCGATGAACAACATCGCCTGCTGCGCGCCGGTGCCCAAGGGCGGCGCCGGTGGCGGAACATCGGCCGGGCGATGAAAACGATGCGGCGCCCGCACCCTGGCCGCGGCCGCGGCCCGTATCTTGTCCCGGATCTCATCAGCGTAATCGCCCATGCGCCTGGCGATATCGTGCGCCGGCTTGGACAGAAAGTCGATGGCGCCCAGCTCCAGCGCCGTCAGCGTCGCCTCCGAACCCTGCTGCGTCAGCGAGGAGATCATCAGCACCGGCGTCGGCCGCAGCCGCATCAGCCGGCGCAGGAACTCCAGGCCGTCCATCCGCGGCATTTCAACGTCCAGCGTGATCACGTCCGGATCCAGCGCGCGGATGCGCTCGCGCGCGATCAGCGGATCGGAGGCGGTGGCCACCACTTCCATGTCCGGCGCTTCGTCGATGATGGAGGTCAGCAGATTGCGGATCAGGGCCGAGTCGTCCACCACGATTACCCGAATTTTCTTTTCCAGCGCCATCCACGCTCCCGGATCGATAAACAAGGCTCATAAACTCGCGCCGCAGCGCGACGGCCGGACGCACGGAACGCCTGATCAGGCCAGCCGGTAGCTGGTCTTGCCGCAGGGGACGAAGGCGTCGCTCAGGTGCAGGATGTTTTCCGAATGCCCCAGCAGCAGCAGCCCGTCCGGAGCCAGATGCCGCGCCATATGATTGAGTATGGCCGCCTGCGTCGGCTTATCAAAATAGATCAGCACATTGCGACAGAAAATGACGTCGAACTCCCCCAGCGGCGGCCATTCCTCTGCCACCAGATTCATCTGGAAAAACGTCATCGCCTCGCGCACGCGTTTCTTCAGGCGCACCTTGCCCTCATTGGCGCCTACGCCCTTGTCGAAAAAACGGCGCAACTGCGGCTCCGGCAACTGGCTGACGCGCTCGCGCAGATACACGCCGCGCATCGCCTGTTGCAGCACATGGGTATCGATGTCGGACGCCAGCAACTCGCAGGGGAAGGGCCGCAAGCTCTCCGTCAACTCCGCCATGGTGATGGCGATGGAGTAAGGCTCCTCGCCGGTCGAGGACGCCGCGCTCCAGACCCGGTACGGCCGGCCGCGCTTGCGCCAGCGCTCGGCGTGGGCGCGCAGCATGTCGAAATGATGCGGCTCCCGAAAAAACGAGGTCAGATTGGTGGTCAGCGCGTTGATGAAATTCTGCCATTCCTCCGACAAGGCGTCCTGATCCAAGCGGTCCAGATACTCGGCGAAGCTTTTCAGGCTCAAAGCCCGCACCCGCTTGGCCAAGCGCGCGTAGGCCATATGCGTCTTGCTGTCGTTGAGGGCGATGCCGACCCGCTGGTACACCATGTCGCGGATGCGGCGGAAATCCTCGGGCGTGAACGTGATGTCCAATTCCAAGCCCGCCAACACGGCCCCTCCGGACCTGTGCCTCAAAACTCCTCCCACTCGCCGTCGCTCAGGTCCACCTGCGGATGCAGCCGCGCCGGCACCACGATCTTGCCCGCCGGCTTAGCTGGCGCCGGATTGACGCCGCCGGCATGGGCGGCCGGCTCCGCAGCCGACGCGACGCGCGTCGGCGCTTGCCGCAGACGCGGGCCATGTTCTCCCAACTTGAACACCTGCACCGCGTCGTCCAGATAGCGCGCCTGCTCTTCCAGCGACTCCGCCGCCGCCGCGGCCTGTTCCACCAGCGCGGCGTTCTTCTGTGTGTTCTCGTCCATCTGCGTCACCGCCAGATTGACCTGTTCAATGCCCGAGCTCTGCTCGATCGACGCGGCGGAGATATCGCTCATGATGTCGGCGACGCGGCGGATGGAGATCACGATCTCGTCCATGGTGCTGCCGGCCTCGTCCACCAGCTTGGAGCCGGACTCGACCTTGGCCACCGAGTTGCCGATCAATCCCTTGATCTCCTTGGCGGCGGCGGCGGAGCGCTGCGCCAGATTGCGCACCTCGCTGGCCACCACGGCGAAGCCGCGCCCTTGCTCGCCGGCCCGCGCCGCCTCCACCGCGGCGTTGAGCGCCAGGATATTGGTCTGGAAGGCGATGCCGTCTATCACGCTGATGATGTCGACGATCTTGCGCGCGCTATCGTTGATCTCGTTCATGGTGGCCACCACGTCGCCCACCACCTTGCCGCCGCGCGCGGCGATGTCGGAGGCGCCGGTGGCCAGCGTATTGGCCTTCTTGGCGTTCTCCGCGTTCTGCCGCACCGTGCTGGTGATTTCCTCCATGCTGGAAGCGGTTTCCTCCAGGCTGGCGGCTTGCTGCTCGGTGCGGCTGGACAGATTGGCGTTGCCGGAGGCGATCTCGCGCGCGGCGGTGTTGATCGCGTCGGTGGACTCCTTGATGTTGGACACTATTTCCTTCAAACGCACCACCGTGGTATTGGTATCGTTCTGCAACTGGCTGAACAAGCCCTGGTAATCGCCCTTGATCGCATGGGTAAGATCGCCCTTGGCCAGAGCCGCCAGCACGGTGGCGATATCGCCCAGGCCCTGGCTGGTCACCGCCAGCAATTGGTTGACGCTTTCGCCCAGCTGGCGGAAAAAGCCGTCCTTGCCTTCCAGATTGATGCGCCGGTCGAAATCGCCGGCCGCGGCGGCGGAGATGATGCTGGCCACCTCTTTCTCTATCTCCACCTCCCCGGTACGGTCCTTCCATTCCACCACCGTACCCAAACGGGAACCGTCGGTGCCGAACACCGGATTGGCCACCAGGCCGAAAATGCGCGTGCCTATATTGATCTGCGCGCGATAAGTGGCGCTCAGATTGGCCAACAGATCGCGTTGATGCGCCGGATTGCTGTGGAAAACATCCATATTGGCGCCCAGCAGCGCGCGCGCGTCGAAATTGGGCAAGGCCTTGCGCAGATCGGCCTCGGCGCGACGCATCATCTCCAGCACGCTGTGATTGGTGTAGATGATGTTGCGCTCGTTGTCGGCGATCATCACATTGGTGGAGGCGTTGTCCAGCGCGTTGCGCACCCGGATGTTCTCGATCGCCTTCTCGGCCAGCAAGCTCATCGACGCGAACAGGCTGTGCTGGTCGCCCGGTTTGACCTTGATTTCGGAGCGCACCTGGCCTTCGGTCAACTCCCGCATCACTTTGACCAGTTCCGCCGGCTCCCCGCCCAGTTGGCGCATCAGCGAGCGGATGATGAAGACGCCGAAGCCGACGCCGATGAGCAGGGCCAGCAGAGTAAAGGCGAACAGCAGTTTGTAGGCCTGCCGGGAGTTGTCGCTGGCGTCCTGTCCCGCCTTGCGCATCAGGTTCTCTTCAAACGCGATGTAGCGGTCGATCGAAGCCATGTATTTGAGCTGGGTGTCGCGCAGGGTGACGAACAGATAATCGCGGGCCTGCACATCGCGCCCCTGCGCCTGCATGCGCCGGAACACGTTCAGCTCGGAGCGGAAACTGGCCTCGTCGGAGCGCATCGCCTCGAAAAGCGGCCGCCCGGCGCTGCCGACATTCGGCTCCAAAGCCGTCATCCGCTGCGTCAGATTGGCCAGGCTCTCGTCGATCTGCTGGTTGAACTCCTTGATCAGTTGGGCATCCTTGCTCAGCAGCAGATTGCGCACGTCCCGAGACGCCAGGTCGACATTGGCGGCGATCTTGTGCGCGGCGCTGACCTGCGGGATATGCACGCCGGAAATATTGACCAGATCATCGGCCAGTCCCTGCAGCTGTCTGACCGCCAGCGTCATCGCCACCGCCAGCAACAGGATCAGCAGACCGAAGCCCAGGATCAGTCTATGGATCACTTTCATATTGTTCATGCTTCGCCCCCTAATTCGCTTGCACTCGAGCCGCGGCGTCAGTCAACGCCATTTCCTCGCTGCCCATCAGCCTCTCGATATCGACCACGATGATCATGCGCTCGTCCAGCGTGCCCAGTCCTTCGATATAGGCGGTGTCCACCGCCGCGCCAAACTCCGGCGCGGCGCGCAGCGCGTCGCTCTCCAGCTGAATCACGTCCGACACGCCGTCCACCACCGCGCCGATGACCCGCCCGCACACATTCAGCACGATCACCACGGTGAACGCGTTGTACACCGGTTCGCCTATGCCGAACTTCAGGCGCAAATCCACGATGGGCACGATATGGCCGCGCAGATTGACCACGCCCTTGATGAAGTCCGGCGCGTTGGCGATGCGGGTCACCGCGTCGTAACCGCGGATCTCCTGCACCTTCAAAATATCGATGCCGTATTCTTCCGTCCCCAGCGTGAACACCAGCAGCTCATTGCCCGAGCGTCTCTGCGCCAGGCCCGGACCATCCCGTTCCGCCACCATTTCTTTATCCTTGTTGTTTCATGCGTCCAGCGCCATACGCTGGTTGTGCCGCGCAATCGCGGCAATGTCCAAGATCATGGCCACCTGACCGTCGCCCAGGATCGTGGCGCCGGAAATGCCGTCCACCTTGCGGTAATTGGTTTCCAGATTCTTCACCACGAACTGCTGCTGGCCGATCAGGTCGTCCACCAGCAGCGCCAGCCGGCTATTGCCGGCCTCCACGATCACCAGAATGGCCTCGCTCGGCGTCCGCCTCGCGTCCGGAATGGAGAAAAACCGGCCCAGCGGCACAATCGGCAGGTACTCGCCGCGGATGGCCACCACCTGGCCGCGAGCGGCCACTGTCTTGATTTCGCTCGGCGCCGGCTGCAAGGACTCCAATACCGCGCCCAAGGGCATCACATAGGTTTCCGCGCCGATGCGCACCGACATGCCGTCCATGATCGCCAGCGTCAGCGGCAGATGAATGCTGATGGTGGTGCCGATGCCGGCCATGGAGTCGATCTCCACCCGGCCGCCCATGCTCTGAATGTTGCGCTTGACCACGTCCATGCCCACGCCGCGGCCGGACACTTCGGTCACCTCGGCGGCGGTGGAGAAGCCGGCTTCGAAAATCAGATTCCACACCTCGGCGTCGCAAAGCGAGGCCGGCGCCGCCAAACCGCCTTGCCGCGCCTTGGACAGAATCCGCTCCCGGTTCAGTCCGGCGCCATCATCGCTGACTTCGATGACGATATTGCTGCCCTGATGGAAGGCGCGCAGCGTCAGCCGTCCCACCGGGTCCTTGCCGGCCGCCTGCCGCGCTTCCGGGGCCTCGATGCCGTGGTCCAGGCTATTGCGCACCAGGTGAGTCAGCGGATCGGACAGCTTCTCGATGAAGCCCTTGTCCAGCTCGGTGCCCTCGCCCATCATCGTGAGCTCCACCTTCTTGCCCAGACGGCCGGCCAGATCGCGCACCACGCGCGGGAAGCGGTTGAACACGAAGGCGATCGGCGTCATCCGGATGGACATCACCGCCTCCTGCAATTCCCGCGCGTTGCGCTGCAAGGCGCCGATGCCGCCTAGCAGGCGCTCGTGCGCCACCGGGTCCAGACCCGCGCCGGACTGCGTCAGCATGGACTGGGTGATCACCAGCTCCCCCACCAGGTTGAGCAGCAAATCCACCTTGTCGATATTGACCCGGATCGAATTCTCGCCCACCGCGCCGCCGCGCGCCGCCGGCTTGGCCGCGTCGGGGTCCAAGGCCGGCGCCTCGTCCTGCGGCGCCGTCTCGGCAGGCGGCGGCTCGAACAGGCCGAAGCCGTCGCCCTCCAGCCAGACCGAAGCGTCCGGCTCCGGCGCCGCCTCGAGAAACAGCCCGAAGCTGCCCTCCTCCTCCACCCCATGATCGACATTGATGCGGAAGCTGTCCTGCGGCAAGGCGAAGGCCAGCGACTCCGCCACCTCGGCGGCGTCCAGCGGCGAGGTGAACACCGCCACCCAGGGCAGCTTGTCGGCGTCCTCGCCGTGCTGCACCACGCTCAAGTCCCCGTGCTCGGCCAGAGACTCCAGCAAGGCGTCGATATCGACGCCGTCCACCACGTCGATTTCCAGGTACAGCGTCCAGTGCCGCGTCTCCTCCGGCGTCGCCCGCCGCGTCGCGGCCTCCGCCGGCGCGGCGGCCAGCGCCTCCAGCTGCGCCTTGAGTTCGCCGGCCAGCGCCGCGTCGGCCTCGCCCTTGCCCTTATGCGCCGCCAGCATCCCGTACAGCACGTCCTTGGCCCGCAGCACCAAGTCCACCAGATCCGAACTCAAGGCGCGCGCGCCGCGCCTCACCTCGTCCAGCAAACCTTCGAGCACATGGGTCAGATCCGCCATATCGGCGAAACCGAAGGTGGCGGCGCCGCCCTTGATCGAATGCGCGGCGCGGAACACCGCATGCAAATCCTCCTGCTGCGGACAGGACTGGTCCATGCCCAGCAGCAGGCTCTCCATGCTGGACAAGTGTTCATCCGCCTCATCAAAAAACACTTGATGAAACTGCGACATGTCGATTGCCAAAAGCTCGCTCCTCGCCGTGCCCAAGATCAGCCGATTCAGCCGATCACGCGCTTGACCACATCCAGCAGCTTCTGCGGATCAAAAGGCTTGACCAGCCAGCCAGTGGCGCCGGCCGCGCGGCCAAGCGCCTTCATCTGATCGCTGGACTCCGTGGTCAACATCAGGATAGGCGTCGTCGTATACGCCGGCAGCTTGCGCAAGGAGCGGATCAAGGTCAGCCCGTCCATGCCCGGCATGTTCTGGTCGGTCAGCACCAGATTGAACTGCCCACCCTGCGCCTTGGCCAGGCCGGCGTTGCCGTCTCCGGCCTCCACCACCTCGTAGCCGGCGCTTTTCAAGGTGAACGACACCATCTGTCGAATCGAAGCGGAATCGTCAACCGTCAGTATTTTTTTGTGCATAACATCCCCGTTTCAGGAAACCGCCCGCCACTCGTCCGACGCAGTCCGCGCCGGGTCCGTTTCCCATTCTTTACCTTGCTCGCTCGTCGTCTCGCGCCGCGGCGGCGAGACGGTCGATTCGCCCAAGCGCTGAAATTCGCGCAGATATTAATGATTGATCAACTAAAAAGCCCGCCGATTCAAGCCGGAGTCCGCGCGGAACCGGCGCACGCGGCCAATGGACATTCTTCAAGCCGGCCGCGGCGGCGCCGACGACGGCACGGCGAAAGCCAGCGAAGACATGTCGTCATTGTATGGGCTGCTGAAGCCTAGCGGAATTGACGGCAAGGGGCCATAGCCGAAACCGTCGGTCGAGGAAATGCTGGACAAGCGCAGCAAACGCGACAGCAGATACGGCAGATCCGACTCCTCCATGCCGTCGCTGTGCGCCAAGAAGTGCTGGCCTTCCGCCCAGGGCAGCGCCAGCGGCTCCAGCGGTTCGATGTCGGCTCGCAGGCCCAGCGGACTGCACATGGAAGAAAAGCGCTGTTCCAACCTGGTGGACAGGAACAACAGAATGTCCGGCATGCCGGCGTTGACCAGCCTCACCATGCGGGCGGCCCAATCGATCTCCAGCAAAGCGCTGCCGACGTAGCGTCCATCGGCCACATGGCTATGCATGAAGGCGTTGAGCTCCCGCAGGGCGGACAAGGACAGAGGCTGCTCCAGCAGCACCCTCGACGCGCCCAGCGCCAACAGCGCGGCGTCCAGCGCCGAACCCTGGCCGTGGCCGGACGCGTCGCCCAGAATCAGCAAGGTCCGCTCCGGCAAATCCGCGCGCAGCACCACGTCGCCGCCCACCGCGTCCACCGGCTTGACCGACACTTCCAGGGGAAACACGCGGCCCGACGCCTGTCCCGACGGACGGTACAGGGACATGGCGCCGTTGATGATGTCGAACGCCGCCGCGCCGAACAATCGCGGGCAGAGCGCATGTTGCTGCCAATGCCAGGCCAGCAGGCGGCTGCGCAGCAAGTCCGCGTCGAAGTCGCCGCGCAGAAAATGAATACTGGGCGTGGCCAGCCAGGGCGCCGCGCGCCCCGAGGAAAACACCCACAAGGGCTTGTCGCCCTCCCACTGCTCGAACAGCTCGGCCGGAGCGTCCGCCAGATTCGTCAGCCAAAGATCCTGCTTGCCGCCCACCGCGAAGTCGGCGCCACCGCAAAACCACCAATCCAGCGCCGACAACCAAGGATCGCCACGAACCCGTGCCTCGGCATCAGCGGACAACCAGGCCCGGATGCGCACAGACGCTCCAATGCTTGAACTTACTTAATGGTGAACATCTTGTTGAAGCAGGCGATTTCGAACACCTGCATCACCGCCTCGCGGCAATTGATCAAGGTCATGCTCTTCTTCTGCCCCGCCGCGCGCTCCTTCAGCAACAACAGCATGCCCAGCGCGGAACTGTCCAGGAAGGGCACCTGATCGAAATCGATCTCGATCTCCTGCACCTCCGGATTGTCCAGCAGCTCCTGGCTGGCCTGCCGGAATTCCCGATGCAAGTTGAAGTCGAATTGCCCGATCAGGATCATCTTTCCAACTCTGCCCTCGACTTTGACAATGGGTCTCATGCGGCGTCCTCTGCTTTCTTCTGAATAAACGGCACATCCATCACGATTGCATCATCGGAAGGCTGAGCTCGAAACAGGCCCCGCCCTCCCCCTTGTTGAAACAACGCACTTGCCCGCCCAGTTCGTCCACCACTTTCTTGACGATGGCCAAGCCCAGGCCGGTGCCGCCGGGGCGGGTGGTGAAAAAGGGCTCGAACATCTTCTCCAGCTCCTCCGGGTTGAATCCGGGACCCGAGTCCTCCACCCGAAACAGCAAGGCCGTCTCGCCTTCCTCCACCGATAGCCGCACCACATCGCCGCTTCCTGAAAAGTGCCAGGCATTCTCCAAGAGATTCACCAAGGCCCCCTGCAACGCTTTGCGGTCCACCAAAACCTTTATGGCAGATGACACCACCACATTGCAATCAAAAAGCACGCCTTTTTCATGACATTGTGGTTGCATGACGGCGCGCAAATCCTCCAGCAGCCCCTCCAGATCCAAAGGCTCCAGCGTCGTCACCTGGCCGCGGACAAAACTCAGCATGTTCTGGATCAAGCTCTCCAGCGCCCGCATCCGGGCCAGGCTCTTGTCGACGAAGCGCGCGCGATCCTCCGCCCGCGGGATATCCTGCTTCAGATTGGCCGTATACAGCATCGCCGTGGCCAGCGGCGTGCGCAGCTGGTGCGCCAATGCCGCCGCCATGCCGCCCATGGACGCCAACTTCTGCTGACGCGCCAATTCTCCGGTCAATTGATGCAAACGCGATACATCGTGAATAAGCACAATCTGTCCTCCGACAGACGGCAGATCCTGGCATTGCATGGTCAACACCAGACCCGGCTCGCCATGCCGATGGCAATAGGTGTCGTCCAGTTCCGAACGCTGCAGCCCCGCCAGCATGTCCCGCCATAAAGCGCCGACAGAACAGCCATTTAGCATCCGGCTGGCGGCCGGATTCACCGCCGTGACCGCACCTTCGGCCGAGACTTGCACCACGCCCGCGGGCAGCGCCTCCAGCAGCAAACCCAGGCGCTCGGCCAGCATTGCGTTCTCATCGCGCTGTTTGCGCAGCTGATTATTGGCTTCGTCCAGCTGCGCGTTGAGAACTGTCACCTGGCTCTCAAGTTGTCTATACGCATCAATGAGTTGGCCGGACACCGCATTGAATTGCTCGAAAGCGGCTTCCAGTTGCTGCTGATCTTTGAGGCTTGAAACCATATGCCGAATCGCTTGCGAGTTATTTGTAAAAACCACTTAAACAGTATGATAATGAATGGGTATCGCTGAGCCAAGCTGTTATCTGGCATGCAGCTCAGCAAAAAAAACCGGGCAAAACCGATATCTGGCGTATAAAGGGTAGTAGTACGCCACTTCAAAAGAATGCAGCGGAGGTTTCTGTGTCAGAGCTTCTCAAAAAAATCGACGCCAGGACGAAACTGGCCGGCACCAACAAGCTGGAAATCCTGCTGTTCTCGTTGGGCCAGGATCAGCGCACGGGGCGCAAGGAAATCTTCGGGATCAACGTGTTCAAGGTGCGCGAGGTCATGCGCACGCCGGAAATCACTTCCGCGCCTGAAATGCCCTCCTCGGTGGAAGGCATGGTCAGCCTGCGCGGCGCGCTGGTGCCGGTCATCGACCTGGCCAAATACACCGGCGTGGTGACCAGCAACAAGCCGGAAATCATGATCGTCACCGAGTACAACGCCCACACCCAGGGCTTCCTGGTGGAGGCGGTGGACACCATCCTGCGTCTGGACTGGTCCGCGATGCGCGTGCCGCCGGAAATGATCACCAACCGCATGGCCGGGCTGGTGACGGCCGTGACCGAGCTGGACAACGGCACGCTGGTGATGATGATGGACGTGGAAAAAGTGCTGGCGGAAACCACCATCGTCGACGACGGCCACACCTTCCTCGGCATCGAGCCGGTCAAGGAACCGCGCCGGATCTTCTTCGCCGACGACTCTGCCGTGGCGCGCAAGCAGATCGAACGCACGCTGGAAGTGATGAACATCCAGTACACCTCCGCCATCAACGGCATGCGCGGATGGGAAGAATTGCAGAAAATGGCCAATCAGGCCGATCTGGCCGGCAAGAAGCTGTCGGATTCGCTGCACTTGGTGCTGACCGACGTGGAAATGCCGGAAATGGACGGCTATATGCTGACCAAGATGATCAAGAGCGATCCGCGTTTCAACGGCATTCCGGTGTTGATGCACTCCTCCCTTTCCGGTTCCTCGAATCAGAAGCTGGGCGAATCGGTCGGCGTGGATTCCTACGTCGCCAAATTCGAACCGCAGAAGCTGTCGATGAAACTGCGCCAGATGCTGAATCTGGAACCCAAAGACTAAAGATCAAGTAAGCAAAAGCATTAAGGGAGAGGGACAGATATGGCAGCCACAGACGCCTCCTTGCTTGCAACCGTTGACGCCAGGACCAAACTGGCGGGTTCCAACAAAATGGAGATTCTGCTGTTTTCGCTTGGAACGCGGGAAACCTTCGGCATTAACGTTTTCAAAGTGCGCGAGGTGTCGCAGACCCCCGCCATCACCAAAACCCCGAACATGCCGTTTGGCGTGGAAGGCGTGCTGTCGCTGCGCGGCAATATCATCCCGGTCATCTCGCTTGGCAAGTTCATCGGCGCCGATCAAACCCGCAGCTACGAAACCATGATCGTCACCGAGTTCAACAAGAGCACCCAGGCCTTCCTGGTCGACTCTGTGGACCGCATCATCCGCGTGGACTGGGACAAGGTGCGCGCGCCGGAAAACATGATGGCGGCGAGCGGCACCAACCAGAACCTGATCACCGCGATCACCGAACTGGAAAACGGCAAGCTGGTGTCCATCCTGGACGTGGAGCAGATCCTGGCCAGCGTGGTCGGCGAGCCGCGCCTGCCGGACGTGCCCACCGCCCAGCTGGAAAACGACCAATACCTCTTCTTCGTCGACGACTCGGTCGTCGCCCGCAAGGAAATCACCGGCGTGCTGGAGAAGATGGGCATCAAATTTCAGCAAGCCACCAACGGCCGCGAAGCCTGGGACCGGCTGCAGACCCTGGCCGGCCGAAATTTCGGCGAGGACGAGTGCCTGCACGACCACCTGAAAATCATCCTCGTGGACGCCGAAATGCCGGAAATGGACGGCTATGTGCTGACCAAGCTGATCAAGTCCGATCAGCGTTTCCGCGGCATTCCGGTCGTGATGCACTCCTCGCTGTCCTCCAACGCCAACCGCGCGATGGGCTCCAGCGTGGGCGTGGACGCCTATGTCGCCAAGTTCGACCCCGGCGTGCTGGCCGAAACTTTGATTCCATTCCTGCAGAGGTAGTCGCTACAATATGCGGCTCGATGAATTTCAGATAAATCAGGACACACCTCAATGGCAGACAAGAATATTCGCTTCCTAGTCGTAGACGATTTCTCCACCATGCGGAGAATCGTGCGCAACCTTTTGAAAGAGCTAGGATTCACCAACGTCGACGAAGCCGAAGACGGCATGGTTGCGCTGCATAAGCTGAAAACCCAGCACTTCGACTTCATCGTTTCCGACTGGAACATGCCCAATATGACCGGCATCGAACTGCTCAAGGCAGTCCGCGCCGACGCCCAGCTCAAGCACTTGCCCTTCATGATGATCACCGCGGAAGCCAAACGGGAAAACATCATCGAAGCGGCCATGGCCGGAGCCAGCGGTTACATCGTGAAACCCTTCACTGCCGCCACCATGGAAGAAAAAATGAACAAGATCTTCCAAAACCTGAATAAACCAGCCTGAGTGCCGAAAAAAAACGGTCTGCGTCAGTATTGAGGAGGATTTATCGTGTCCAATCACATCCTGGAGAGCGGGGACAACCCGGATCTTGAAGCTCTGTTCGACAGCATTGCGACGCAGCAAAGCGAGGCCGCGCCGCCTGAAGCCGCCGCGCCCGAAGCCGTCGCAGCGTCCCAGCCCGCCGGAGCCGCCGGCAGCCCTACCTCGATGTATGAACAAATTGGTCAGTTAACCCGCAAAATGCATGATGCGCTACGCGATCTAGGCTACGACAAATCCCTGGGAAAAATGGCGGACGCGATTCCGGACGCCAAGGACAGGCTGACTTACATCGCCACCCTGACGGAAAATTCGGCCGAACGCGTGCTCAACGCCACGGATCTGGCCAAGCCGTATCAGGACCAGCTGGAAAGCAAGGCGCTGGAGCTGTCCTCGCGCTGGGAACGGCTGTACGCCAATCTGTTGAGCGTGGAAGAGTTCCAACAACTTGCGGCCGACACGCGCGGCTACTTAAATGAAGTGCCGGCCCAGACCCAGGCGACCAGCACCCAGTTGCTGGAAATCGTCATGGCCCAGGACTTTCAGGATCTGACCGGCCAAGTCATCAAGAAGATGATGGGCATGGTCCAACTGCTGGAAAGCGAGCTGGTCAACTTCCTGATCGAATTTTCGCCGGAGGCGAAAAAAGAAGAATTGGGCATGGGCACCAATCTGCTGAATGGCCCGGTCATCAATCCGGAAGGCCGCACCGACGTGGTCAGCAGCCAGCAACAGGTCGACGACCTGCTGGAAAGCCTGGGCTTCTAACGAACAACACGCAGAACAGAGCACGCGAGCAAGGCGTGGCGGGAGTGGAAAATGAGCGAATTCGCCGGCATGGAAGAGCTGCTGCAAGACTTCTTGATGGAGTCTACGGACCTCCTTTCCGATGTAGACAATAAACTGGTCGAACTGGAAAAGCGCCCGGAAGACAAAGCGCTGCTGAACGACATTTTCAGAGGCTTCCACACCATCAAGGGCGGCGCGGGCTTTCTTAATGTCGGCCCGATGATCAATCTATGCCATCGCACCGAAAACCTGTTCGACAAACTCCGCAACGGCCAGCTGCACATCACCGCCGGCATCATGGACGTGATTCTTGACGCCACCGGCATCGTGCGCGATATGTTCGGCACCATGGGCCAGGGCCTGATGCCCAGCGAAGCCGACCCGCGCATCCTGGCGGCCTTGGACGCCGCGCTGGCGGGCGAGGCGCTGTCCGAAGAGCCCGCGGCGGCCGAACCGGCCCCAGCGGCAGCTCCTGCTCCGGTTGCAACGCCGGCGCCCGCTGCGGCCGCGCCGCAGCCCGCAAGCAACGGTCAAGGCCCGGACTGGAATCAGCTCTATCAAGCCGTCACCCCCGGCGGCGCGCCCGCCGCCCCTGCGGCGGCGCCCGCGCCCCAAGCGGCGGCGGCGCCTCCGGCCCCGGTTGCCGCTGCGCCTGCTCCCAAACCGGCGGCCAAGCCGGCTCCGAGCAAACCGGCGGCCAGCGCGCCCAGCAGCAGCGGCCCTCAGGAAAACACCATCCGCATCGACACCGTGCGTCTCGACATGGTGCTCAACCTGTCCGGCGAAATCGGCCTGACCAAGAACCGTCTGACCACGCTGCGCACGGAAATCCTGCAAGGCAACCGCGACACCAATACCCTGCGCTCGCTGGACGAGGCGATCAGCCAGCTGGACCTGCTGGTCGGCGACCTGCAGAACGCGGTGATGAAAACCCGCATGCAGCCGATCGGCCGCCTGTTCCAGAAATACCCGCGCTTGGCTCGCGACCTCGCCCGCCAATTGGGCAAGGAAGTCGAACTGGTGCTGTCCGGCGAAGAGACCGAGCTGGACAAGACCATGATCGAGGACTTGAACGATCCGCTGGTCCACTTGGTGCGCAACGCCGTCGACCACGGCATCGAACAGCCTGAAGAGCGCATCGCCGCCGGCAAGAAGCCGCAGGCTTTGGTGCAGCTGACCGCCGAACAGGTGGGCGACCACATCCTGATCGAGATCACCGACGACGGCAAAGGCATGAACGCCGACGCGCTGCGCCGCAAGGCCATCGAAAAAGGCCTGATCGACCAGGAAAGCGCCAACTCGCTGGATGAGAAGCAATGCCTGCAGCTGATCTTCCTGCCCGGCTTCTCCACCAAGGATCAAATTTCCAGCGTGTCCGGCCGCGGCGTGGGCATGGACGTGGTGCGCACCAATATCCAGAAACTGAACGGCCGCATCGACATCAACTCGGTGCAGGGCGAAGGCACCCGCATCAGCATCTCGCTGCCGCTGACCCTCGCCATCCTGCCGGTGCTGGTGGTGCGCGCCTGCAACCAGCCGTTCGCCGTGCCGCTGGCGATGGTGCGCGAAATCATCACCATCGACCCGAGCGCGATCCAGGAAGTCTCCGGCAAGCCCACCATCGTGGTGCGCGACGAAATCCTGCCGCTGAAAACCCTGGCCGGCCTGCTGGGCTGGGAGCCGACGCAAAAGCCTTACTTCGGCGTGCTGATGCAGTCCGCGGAAAAATCCTTCATCCTGGCGATCGACTCCTTCGTCGGCCGCGACGACGTGGTGATCAAGCCGCTGCAGAACATCCGCCCGAAAGGCGTGGCCGGCGCCACCCTGTCCGGCGACGGTTCCGTCGTGCTGGTGCTGGACATGGAAGACCTGCTCACCTCCAGCGAGGCCAGCAACACCGTCACCCGATCCGCGGACCTGATCGCCACCTGAGCAAAGGCATACCGGGACAATGACCTCGACGAGCGCCTTCATAGGCAGGCAGGCCGTTCTCAACCGCAACCAGCAGCTCATTGGCTATGAGCTGCTTTTTCGTCCCAGCGGCGAGGCCTCCGGCGTCGGCAAGCATACCGAACTGCAAGCCGATACCCAGGTGCTGGTCAACACGCTCAACAATATGGGCACCAGCTGGCTGATAGGCAGCAAGCTGGCCTTCATCAATATCGGCGAAGCCATGCTCAGCAGCGAGTTCCTTGAACTGCTGCCGCCGCGCCGCGTCATTCTCGACATCTCGCCCCGCATCGTACCCTCCAACGAACTGCTGTCGCGCGCGCGGCACCTGCGTTCGCTGGGCTTCGGCATTTCGCTGGACGACTTCAGCTTCGAATCGCCGGCGGCGGCCTTTCTGGAGCTGGCCAACTACGTCAAGCTGGACATCCAGCATCAGGACACCAACCACTTCCAGATGCTGGCGTCGCGGCTGCGCAGCTATCCGGTGATCCGCATCGCCGAACGCGTGGAAACCCACGCTCAGTTCCATCTGTGCAAAGAGCTGGGCATGGACGGCTTCCAGGGCTTTTACTTCGCCCAGCCGGAAACCCTGTCCGCCAAGGTCATCCACCCCTCCTTCCGCAACACCCTGGAGCTCTTGAACCTGCTGCGCCTGGACGCCGACATCCGCGACGTCGAGCAGGTGCTCAAACGCGACCTGGCCTTGTCCTACAAGCTGCTGCGCTACGTCAACTCCGCCGCGGCCGGCCTGAACACCAGCATCAGTTCCTTCTCCCACGCCGTCACCGTGCTGGGCTATCAAAAGCTCTACCGCTGGCTGACCCTGCTGCTGGTCACCGCCTCCGACGAAGGGCACGCGCCGCCGGCGCTGCAAAAAACCGCGGTCACCCGCGGCCGCTTCATGGAACTGCTGGGCAAGGCCCACGGCGAGCGTCACGACACCTGCGACAATCTGTTCATCATCGGCATGTTCAGCCTGCTGGACGTGCTGTTCGACATGCCGATGGCCAACATCATCGAGCATCTACAGCTGCCCGAAGCCATCACCGAGGCCCTGTTGCACGAGAAAGGCACGATGAGCCGCTTCCTCAAGCTGGTCAAAGCCTGCGAAGACGGACAACTGACCGGCGTGCCGGAACTCTGCGCCCAACTGAACCTCAGCAGCGAGCAGTTCAACCAGGCCCATGTCTCCGCGCTCGCCTGGGTGGAAGAACTCGGCTTATAATTCGCAGTCTTGCAGCACGCTCTTAAGCTTGAGACCGAATTCCCCGATGAAATTGCTTGCCATTGATTGCTCCACCTCGTTTCTATCCCTAGCCGTTGACAACGGTTCGCGCATTTTCTCCTTCCACGAGAAAGTCGAGCAGAAGCACGCCGAACGCGCGCTGCCGGAACTGGCTCGCCTGCTGGAACAGGCGGAACTGCGGCTGGAGCAACTCGACGCCATCGCCTTCGGCCAGGGCCCCGGCTCCTTCACCGGCTTGCGCATCGCTTGCGGTCTGGCCCAGGGCCTGGCCTTCTCCGCCGGCATTCCGGTCATCGCCATACCCACGCTGGACAATATCGCGCAGCAAGCCGGCGCCGGCACCGTGCTGGTCTGTCTCGACGCCAGAATGCAGCAGGTCTACAGCGCCGGCTACCGCGTCGCCGACAACGGCGAACCGGAACGCCTCGGCCCGATCAGCGTCGGCGCGCCGGAAGCCGTCCAATGGCCGGAACGCGCCGTCATCGGCGCCGGCGACGGCTTCGAACGCTACCCCGTCCTGCAAGAAAGCGCCGGCGACGCCGTTGTGCGCGCGGATCTGCAGCCCAACGCCCTCGCCTACTTCCCGCTGGCGCGCAGCGGCCGCTATCCGCAAACCCATCCGCGCGAAGCGGAGCTGCTGTATGTGCGCAATAAAGTCGCCCTGACCGCGCAGGAACAGCAGCAGGCGCGCCAAAAATGAGTTCCGTCTATCGCGCCTTCCTGCCCGACGACGCCGCTCAACTCGCCGAGCTGGAGAGCCGCGCCTGTGCTCACGGCTGGTCCGCAGCTCAATACCAAGACTCCGTGCGCTGCGGCCACCAATTCCACGGCCTGTTCGCCGCCGGGCGCCTGCAAGGCTTCGCCGTCACCCAGAGCGTGCTGGACGAGGCGGAACTGCTCAATATCGTGATGGATCCGCAATGGCAGGGCCAGGGCTTGGGCAAGCGGCTGCTGCGGGAACTGAGCGCCGCTCTGGCCGCCGCCGGCGCGCGACGCCTGTTTCTGGAAGTGCGGGCCGGCAACGCCGTCGCCCGCGCCCTGTACTCAAGCCAGGGCTTTATTGAAAACGGCCGGCGCAAGAACTACTACCCCTGTGCCGACGGCCGCGAAGACGCCATCCTGATGGAGACCGACCTATGAGCCGCGCCGCGCTGATTCAAAGCGTCATCGGACTGGGCCCCGCCTGGGAAGCGCGCCCCGGCTGGTTCGAACAACACCCGGCGGCGCTGAGCCGCCAAGCGGAAGCGCCGGCCGACGTCGACTTGACGCCCGTGGAGCCCCCGGCTCCGCCGCGGACGGACATTGTCTCGCAGCCCGAACCGACGACGCTCGTCGCCGCGCAGCCCTCCGCCAAGCTCCCTCCGCTCTCCGCCGAGCCCCCTCCGATCGCCTCCCCCGCGCCCGAAGTCCTGCCTCTGCTGGAATGGGACGCGCTGGAACGCGCAGTGCGCGACTGCCGCGACTGCCGGCTGTGCCAAACCCGCACCCAAACCGTTTTCGGCCGCGGCAATCGACAGGCGCGCTGGCTATTGATCGGCGAAGCGCCGGGCGAACAGGAGGACAGGCAGGGCCAGCCTTTCGTAGGCCGAGCCGGCCAGTTGCTGGACAATATGCTGGCCGCCACCGGACTGGATCGCGACCGCGACGTGTATATCGCCAACGTGCTCAAATGCCGTCCGCCCGGCAACCGCAATCCCGGCGGCGACGAAATCGCCGCCTGCCAGAGCTATCTGATCCAGCAGATCCGCCATATCCAGCCCACGCTGATCCTGGCGCTCGGCCGCTTCGCCGCCCAGACCCTGCTGCAAACGGAAAAGGGCATCGGCCAATTGCGCGGCAAACTGCACAGCTATCAGGACATTCCCCTGATCGTCAGCTACCACCCGGCCTACCTGCTGCGCAACCAGCCGGACAAACTCAAGGCCTGGCAAGATCTGGTGTTCGCCAAAAAAACCTTTGGCCGCCTCAGCGCCGATTAAACGCAAAAACCCCGCCAAGCATGCTTGGCGGGGGTTTTAGTGCCGAACCATAAAGAAAAAAACCCTTCTCCGTGCACCAGAGAAGGGCTCTTTGCTTTCGCGTTCCCGCGGAAACCGGCTTATTTCAGCTTGGTTTCTTTGTACAGAACGTGTTTGCGAGCAACGGGATCAAATTTTTTGATCTCCATTTTTTCCGGCATCGTACGCTTGTTCTTCGTAGTCGTGTAGAAGTGGCCGGTGCCAGCAGTGGACTCAAGCTTGATTTTATCGCGCATGTGTTATTACCTCAGTAGCTTTCTGGTTGACCGCAATCAGATCTCGCCGCGAGCGCGCAGATCAGCCAGCACTACATCGATGCCAACTTTGTCGATGGTACGCAGTGCCGCGTTGGATACGCGCAGACGCACCCAGCGGTTTTCGCTCTCAACCCAGAACTTGCGATATTGCAGGTTAGGCAGAAAACGACGTTTAGTCTTATTGTTGGCGTGGGAAACATTGTTCCCGGTCATCGGACGCTTGCCGGTGACTTTGCAAACACGCGCCATGTTGAACACTCCCAAAACCGGTAAAAGCTGGCTTTATATCATAGACAAAGCCAGACACTCAAGCAGAAAACGCACCCTTTTGCAGCATGGGCGCGATCGTGTATGAAACAGTCGGCGGCAATTGTACCGTATTCGCCACAGAGATGCGAGCACTTCTTTGCCAAGCGGCGAAACGCGTCTGGCCGGCCGCGCTCGGGGACGGCGGCGCGACTTGCAACAACATGGTTCGAAGCGATTCAAATCGCAACGATTTCAGGGTAGAATCCCGGATTCCCATAGAGCCGTAATCTCATGACCAAGTACATCTTCGTAACCGGCGGTGTGGTGTCCTCCCTGGGTAAGGGCATTGCCGCTGCGTCCATCGCCGCCATCCTCGAGTCTCGCGGGCTGAAAGTCACCATGCTGAAGCTCGATCCCTACATCAACGTTGATCCGGGCACCATGAGCCCGTTCCAGCACGGCGAGGTGTTCGTCACCGAAGACGGCGCGGAAACCGACCTCGATCTGGGCCACTACGAGCGCTTCATCCACGCGAAGATGAAGAAAAGCAACAACTTCACCACCGGCCAGGTGTACGAGTCCGTGATCACCAAGGAGCGCCGCGGCGACTACCTGGGCGGCACCGTGCAAGTGATCCCGCACATCACCGACGAAATCAAGCTGAAGATGCATGAAGGCGCGGCCGACGCCGACGTCGCCATCGTCGAGATCGGCGGCACCGTGGGCGACATCGAATCGCTGCCCTTCCTGGAAGCCATCCGCCAGATGCGCTCCAACCTGGGCCGCAAGAACACCCTGTACGTGCACCTGTCCTACGTGCCCTACATCGCCACCGCCGGCGAGATCAAGACCAAGCCGACCCAGCACTCGGTGAAAGAACTGCGCGAGATCGGCATTCAGCCGGACGTGCTGCTGTGCCGGATGGACCGCGAACTGCCGGAAGACGAAAAGCGCAAGATCGCGCTGTTCTGCAATGTGGAAGAAAACGCCGTCATCGGCTGTTACGACTCCGACTCCATCTACAAAGTGCCGGCCATGCTCCACAACCAGGGCATCGACGACATCATCGCCGAGCAACTGCAACTGGACCTGCCCAAGGCGGATCTGTCGGTGTGGGGCCGCATCATTGACGCGATCGAGCACCCGGACCACAGCATCAACATCGCCATGGTCGGCAAATACGTCGATCTGACCGAGTCCTACAAGTCGCTGACCGAAGCGCTGAAGCACGCCGGCATCCATACCCGCACCAACGTCAACATCATCTACGTGGACTCCGAGGAAATCGAGCGCGACGGCGCTGACTCCCTGAAGGACATGGACGCCATCCTGGTGCCGGGCGGCTTCGGCAAGCGCGGCGTGGAAGGCAAGATCAAGGCGGTCAAGTTCGCTCGCGAGAACGACATCCCCTATATGGGCATCTGCCTGGGCATGCAAATCGCGCTGATCGAATACGCTCGCGACGTGGCCGGCATGGCCGGCGCCAACTCCACCGAATTCGACCTCGACACCAACTTCCCGGTGGTGGCCTTGATCGACGAGTGGGTCAACCACGACGGCAAGGTGGAAAAGCGCGACGAAAACTCCAATCTGGGCGGCACCATGCGCCTGGGCGGCCAGCAGTGCGATCTGGAGCCGGGCTCTCTGGCGGCGAAAATCTACGGCGCCGGCGAGATCGTAGAGCGTCATCGCCACCGTTACGAAGTCAACAACTACTACATTCCGCGTCTGGAACAGGCCGGCCTGGCCATCAGCGGCCGCTCCGCCGGTCATGAGAAGCTGGTCGAAACCATAGAACTGGCCAATCACCGCTGGTTCTTCGCCTGCCAGTTCCACCCGGAATTCACCTCGACTCCGCGCGACGGCCATCCGCTGTTCATCTCCTACGTGAAAGCGGCGCTGCAATACCAAGCGGACAAGCAAGGACCCAAGGCATGAAACTGTGCGGATTCGAAGTCGGCCTCAACCAGCCGCTGTTCCTGATCGCAGGCCCCTGCGTGATCGAGAGCGAACAGATGGCGCTGGACACCGCCGGCCAGCTCAAGGAGATCACCGCCGAGCTGGGCATCAACTTCATCTACAAATCGAGCTACGACAAGGCCAACCGCTCCTCCGGTTCCTCCTTCCGCGGCTTCGGCATCGATGAAGGCCTGCGCATCCTCTCGGAAGTGAAACGCCAGATCGGCGTGCCGGTGCTGACCGACGTGCACAGCGAGAACGAAATCGTGCAAGTGGCCAGCGTGGTCGACGTGCTGCAAACGCCGGCCTTCCTGTGCCGCCAGACCGACTTCATCCGCGCCGTCGCCCAATGCGGCAAGCCGGTGAACATCAAGAAGGGCCAGTTCCTGGCCCCGGGCGACATGAAGAACGTCATCGACAAGGCCCGCGCCGCCGCGCAGGAAGCCAACCTCGAGCCGGACAGCTTCATGGCCTGCGAACGCGGCGTCTCCTTCGGCTACAACAACCTTGTGTCCGACATGCGTTCGCTGATGATCATGCGCGACACCCAGTGCCCGGTGGTCTACGACGCCACTCACTCGGTGCAGCTGCCCGGCGGCCAAGGCACCTCCTCCGGCGGCCAGCGCGAATTCGTGCCGGTGCTGGCGCGCGCCGCGGTGGCTTCCGGCATCGCCGGCATCTTCATGGAAACCCATCCGAACCCGGCCTGCGCAATGTCAGACGGCCCCAACGCCTGGCCTTTGCCGCGCATGAAGGAACTGCTGACCACGCTCAAGGCGCTGGACGACTTGGTCAAGCACAATCCCTGGCCGGAACACACCCTGTAAACCGGCAGGCGCAGATCGCAACCGGCTCCGGCCGGTTGCTTGCCCTCCGCCCGAACACAACCAGCCTTTGAAGGAAATGTAAATGAGTTCGATCATCGATGTGGTAGCTCGTGAGATTCTGGATTCGCGCGGCAATCCGACCGTGGAAGCAGACGTATTGCTGGAGTCCGGCGTCATGGGCCGCGCCGCGGTGCCCAGCGGCGCCTCCACCGGCGAAAAAGAAGCGCTGGAACTGCGCGACGGCGATAAAAGCCGCTACCTGGGCAAGGGCGTGTTGAAGGCGGTGGAAAACATCAACACCGAAATCTGCGAAGCCATCATCGGCCTCGACGCCAGCGACCAGGCCTTCATCGACAAGACCCTGATCGAGCTGGACGGCACCGAAACCAAATCCCGCCTCGGCGCCAACGCGCTCTTGGCCGTGTCCATGGCCGTGGCCCGCGCCGCCGCCGAAGACGCCGGCCTGCCGCTGTACCGCTACCTGGGCGGCGCCGGCCCGATGGCCCTGCCGGTGCCGATGATGAACGTGATCAACGGCGGCGCGCACGCCAACAACACCCTGGACATCCAGGAGTTCATGATCATGCCGGTGGGCGCGCAAACCTTCCGCGAAGCGCTGCGCTGCGGCGCGGAAATCTTCCACAGCCTGAAGAAAATCTGCGACCAGAAAGGCTACGCCACCACCGTGGGCGACGAAGGCGGCTTCGCGCCCAATCTGAACAGCCACGAAGACGCGATCAAGCTGATTCTGGAAGCCATCGACGCCGCCGGCTATGTCGCCGGCCAGGACGTGATGCTGGCGCTGGACTGCGCCTCCTCCGAGTTCTACAAGGACGGCAAATACCATCTGACCGCCGAAGGCCTGCAGCTCACTTCCGAACAGTTCACCGACTACCTGGAAACCCTGGTCAACCACTACCCCATCCTCTCCATCGAGGACGGCATGAGCGAGCACGATTGGGACGGCTGGAAACTGCTGACCGAACGCCTGGGCGCCCGCGTGCAGATCGTCGGCGACGATCTGTTCGTCACCAACCCCAAGATCCTGGCCAAGGGCATCGAAGGCGGCCTCGCCAACTCGCTGCTGGTCAAGGTCAATCAGATCGGCACGCTGTCGGAAACGCTGAAAGCGGTTGATCTCGCCAAGCGTTCCCGCTATACCAGCGTTATGAGTCATCGCTCCGGCGAAACCGAAGACAGCACCATCGCGGATCTGGCCGTTGCCACCAACTGCATGCAGATCAAGACCGGCTCGCTGTCCCGCTCCGACCGCATGGCTAAATACAATCAGTTGCTGCGCATCGAAGAAGAGCTGGGCGACGCTGCCTACTATCCGGGCAAAGCTGCCTTTTACCACCTGAAGTAATCGTATGCGCTGGCTGACCCTGACTCTGGTGACAGTAATACTGGCCCTGCAATGGCCGTTGTGGTTTGGCAAAGGTAGCTGGCTCAGAGTCTGGCAGCTGGACAAGCAACTACAGGAACAGCGGGCGACCACCCAAAAGCTGGTGGCCCGCAACGCCGCGCTGGACGCGGAAGTGCGAGATTTGAAACAGGGGACGGACGCCATTGAGGAGAGAGCCCGCAATGAACTTGGCATGATTCGGAATGGTGAAGTATTTTTCCAATTGCTGGATCCGGTGAAGCCAACGCCTCGCTAAATATCCGCCCGGACCGCACTGTAGAGCTGAACAGACAACAAGAATGACGTCCGGTCTAAAAAAGTCCAAGGTTTGGGCAATGACAACACAAAACCCCATCGAAGTCGCACGAGAAACGCTCAAACAGCTGACGGT
The DNA here is from genome assembly GCF_057418835.1 of Chromobacterium sp. HL1. Classification (NCBI taxonomy): domain Bacteria; kingdom Pseudomonadati; phylum Pseudomonadota; class Betaproteobacteria; order Neisseriales; family Chromobacteriaceae; genus Chromobacterium; species Chromobacterium sp. HL1. The sequence continues at coordinate 991,558 of NZ_CP162399.1, read as the reverse complement.
GCGCAAGCTGTTGCCGACACCGGAAAACTTTGAGCGGGTTTATCACGAGCTGACGCAAACGCCGGTCGACCGCGACAACAAGCTTGCGGTGCTGTTGCTGCGCGCATTGGAAACGCTGCCTCAAGAAAGCGTGCAGGCCAAAGTCACGCTCACCCGCCTGAAACAAGTCTGCGATGAAAACCGCTGGGAACAAGCCCCCCAACTGATCATAGACTTTCTGCGCGCCTCGCTCAGCGCCAGCCAACAGCAGCACAGCTGGGGCACGCTGATCCAGAACCTGATCCGCAATTGGGACCTGCGCCTGCCCAATATGCCTCAGCACCACAAGCAATCCACGCTGGAACGGGTGCTGATCAATTACGGCAACCAGCCCGACGAATTGAACCAGAAGCTGGCCACGCTGATCCAGAATTGGACCCAGTCCGCGCCGTCGTCCAACGGCAACGGCGCCGCCCTCCCCGATGCCTCCGCTCCCGCAAACAGCCCCGACGACGACGACGCCGACGTCCCCAGCGACAGCTGGCTGGCCTGGCAGCGCACGCTGAGCTTCGCGCTCAAGCACGGCCTGGAGCCGCGGCTGATCAACTATCCGGAATTGGTGGACGCGCTGGAAGCGCTGCTGGGCGAACTGAATCAAGTGGCCGACGACGCCGCGCTCAACGCCTACATGCCCAAGCTGCGGGCATTCATGATCAAGCTGGAACTGCAATCGCAGCAGGACGACCGCCTGGTGTCGGCGATGACCAATCTGCTGCGCCTGCTGCTGGAAAACATCGCCGAGCTCAATCACTCGGACACCTATCTGGTGGGCCAGGTGCACTCGCTGCAGGACATCCTCAGCCACGAGCCGCTGTCCATGCAGCAGGTCTATCAGATGGAGTCCAGCCTCAAGGACGTGATCCGCAAGCAAGGCCAATTGAAAACCTCGCTGGACGAGGCGGCCAGCTCGCTGCGCTCCTTGCTGGACCGCTTCATCTCGCGTCTGGCGATGATGACGGACAGCACCGACGACTTCCAGAACAAGATCAAGGACCACAGCACCCGCATCAAACAGTCGCAGAACGTAGAGGAACTGGGCAGCATCATCGGCTCCCTGATGGAAGACACCTCGCTGATGCAACTGGACCTGACCCGCTCCCGCGACGAACTGCTGTCCGCCAAGGAACAGGTGGAAGCCGCCGAACAAAGAATCGCCGAACTGGAAGGCGCGCTGGAGGCCGCCAGCGCCAAGGTGCGCGAAGACCAGTTGACCGGCGCCTTCAACCGCCGCGGCCTGGCCGAACATTTCCAGCGCGAAATCAGTCGCGCCGAGCGCACCGGCGCGCCGCTGTCCGTCGCCCTGCTCGACGTGGACAACTTCAAGCAGCTGAACGATAAATACGGCCACCTGGCCGGCGACGACGCGCTGAAATACCTGGTGGACACCATCAAGCACAGCCTGCGTCCGGCCGACATCGTCGCCCGCTTCGGCGGCGAGGAGTTCGTGATCCTGATGCCGGACACGCCGGAAGACGAGGCCGTCGCCACCGTGCAGCGGCTGCAGCGCGAACTGACCAAAACCTTCTTCCTGGCCAACAACGACCGCCTGCTGATCACCTTCAGCGCCGGCGTGGCCAAATGGCATTTGGGCGAGCAAGAGGCCGACGTGCTGGAGCGCGCCGACCAAGCCATGTACCAAGCCAAGCTCAACGGCAAGAACCGCGTGCATTCGGCGGAGGAGCAGCCGCCGTCGCTGATGGCGCCGCAGCTATAAACCGCGTTTAGAACGTGTTTACGATCTCGCGAGCTAAGGTGAGACAAGGCGAAAACCGCTGAGAAAGCGAAGTGTACACACGGTACATGAGCATTTCGAAGTGATTTTCAACGCCGTATCGCCAACGCGTAGCAGATCGTAAACAGGTTCTTAGACATCCTCTCGGCGGCGGCTAGTGCCCGCCGCCTTTTTTCATCTGTTTCCCCGCCTCGGCGCGTTGTCGCCTCACCGTCTTGGGGTCCGCGATCAAGGGCCGGTAAATCTCCACCCTATCGTGCTCGCGCAACGGCGCGTCGTCCTTGACCGCCTTGCCGAAGACGCCCAGCTTCAGGCTCTCCGTCTCCAGTTGCGGGAAGCGCGCCAGCAAACCCGACAACTCCGCCGCCTGGCGCGCGGTCGTTCCCGCCGCCACCTGCAAGACCACCAGCTCCTGACGCTCGGGCAAGGCCAACACCACTTCCACCTGCATCAGCTCAGTCATCGCCGTACACCTTGTCGGCTTCCTTGATGAAGGCGTCCACCAGGGTGCCGGAAATATGGCCGAACACCGGCCCGATGATCATCTCCAGAATCTTGCTGGAAAACTGGTAGCTGAGACGGAACTCCACTTTGCAGCCAATCTCGCCCAAGGGCTTGAAGTGCCAGCGCCCTTCCAAATGCTCGAACGGCCCGTCCACCAGTTCCATCAGGATGGCCTCGTCCGCTTGATTGGTGTTGCGGGTGGTGAAGTGCTGCTTCACCTTCAGGTAATCGATATGCAGGCTGGCCACCACCTGATCGCCCTCGCGCGACAACACCTCGGCCTTGCCGCACCAGGGCAGGAACCGGCTGTAATGCTCGATATCGTCCACCAGCGCAAACATCTGCGCCGGCGTGTGCGCCACCAACACGCTTTTTTCAACCACCTGCATCCATTGCTCGCTTATCGTCACCGCTGTCCCGTCTTTGCCACGGGAATCGTCAGCATCGGTAAAAACCTCAAGTTTAACAAAATACGGCGCGCCCCACCCTGCCTCCCGTCAAAGCGCTGTATTTTCATGGCTTTGGCAAGCCGCCGGCTTCTGGTACAATGGAGGATTCATTCCACAGATTACTCCGATAGCCGACATGAGCATCATCCAGAACCGCAAGGCCTTCCACGACTACTTCATCGAGGAAAAGCTCGAAGCCGGGCTCGTGCTGGAAGGTTGGGAAGTCAAGGCCATCCGCGCCGGCCGCGTCCAGTTGAAGGAAAGCTACGTGGACTGGAAAAACGGCGCCTTCTGGCTGATCGGCTGCCACATCACGCCGCTGCAATCCGCTTCCACCCACGTCAAGGCCGACCCGGTGCGCCCGCGCAAACTGCTGCTGTCGCAAGAACAGATCAACCGCTTCATCGGCAAGGTGGAACGCGCCGGCTACACCATGATGGCGCTGGACCTGCACTACACCCGCGGCAACATCAAGGTCGAAGTGGGGCTGGCCAAGGGCAAGAAGCTGCACGACAAGCGCGACACCGAAAAAGACCGCGAATGGCAGCGCGAAAAACAGCGCTTCATGAAAAACCAGCGTGGAGCCGCCTGATGAACCGCAGCGCGGCCCTGCCCATCGTGCTCATTTGCCTGGGATCGGTCTGGTTCCTGAAAAGCACCTCGCTGCTGCCCAACACCGCCACCTTGCTCTCTCTGTTGCTGGCCGCCGCGGGCGTTTTGCTCTTCGTCGTGGACGGCTTCAACAAATCCACCCTGGTCACCAGCCCGCTGCTGATCTACGCCGGCGGCGCCATCTACCTCTACGACGCGGTAGGCCTACGCCCCAGCCATCTGCTGTCCTTCGGCATGATCCTCGCCGGACTGCTGATGCTGCTGGCCCGCAGCGAACACGTGCCGGAGCGCAGCCGCAGATTCCGGCTGCCGTCTCGGGACGGCGAACAATGAAAGCAGGCCCGAGCCACCGCGCGCCCAGCCGCCTGCGACACTATCTCAATCATCACGGCCGCACGGCCCACAACATTTCCTGAAGGATAGGCATGGACAAAGTCCTCATTCTCGATTTCGGCTCTCAGGTCACCCAACTGATTGCCCGCCGCGTACGCGAAGCTCACGTTTACTGTGAGCTTCATTCGTTTGACATGCCGCTGGAAGAAATCCGCGCCTTCGCGCCCAAAGCCATCATCCTCTCCGGCGGCCCCAACTCGGTGTACGAATCCGACTACCAGGCCGATCCGGCGCTGTTCGAACTCGGCGTTCCGGTGCTGGGCATCTGCTACGGCATGCAGTTCATGGCCCAGACCTTCGGCGGCAAAGTGGAAGCCGGCGACAAGCGCGAGTTCGGCTACGCCCAGATCAAGGCCCGCCATCACTCCAAACTGCTGGAAGGCCTGCAAGACCAGGTGGACGACGCCGGCAACGGCTTCCTCGACGTCTGGATGAGCCATGGCGACAAGGTCACCGGCCTGCCGCCGGGCTTCAACGTCATCGCCGAAACCCCGTCCTGCCCGATCGCGGCCATGGCCGACGAGAGCCGCGGCCTCTACGGCGTGCAGTTCCATCCGGAAGTGACCCACACCAAGCGCGGCACGGAAATGATCCATCGCTTCGTGCTGCACGTGGCCGGCTGCAAACCCAGCTGGACCATGCCCAACTACATCGACGAAGCGGTAAAGAAGATCCGCGAGCAAGTGGGCGACGAAGAAGTCATCCTCGGCCTGTCCGGCGGCGTGGACTCCTCGGTGGCCGCCGCGCTGATCCACCGCGCCATCGGCCCGCAACTGACCTGCGTCTTCGTCGATCACGGCCTGCTGCGCCTGAACGAAGGCAAGATGGTGATGGAAATGTTCGCGCAGAACCTGGGCGTGAAAGTGGTTCACGTGCAGGCGGAAGCCGACTTCATGAGCAAGCTCGCCGGCGAGAGCGACCCGGAGAAGAAGCGCAAGATCATCGGCGCGGAATTCATCGAGGTGTTCGACCGTGAATCCGGCAAGCTCAGCAACGCCAAATGGCTGGCCCAAGGCACCATCTACCCGGACGTGATCGAATCCGCCGGCGCCAAGACCAAGAAGGCCCACACCATCAAGAGCCACCACAATGTGGGCGGCCTGCCGGAAGACATGAACCTCAAGCTGCTGGAGCCGCTGCGCGAGCTGTTCAAGGATGAAGTGCGCCAATTGGGCGTCGCGCTCGGCCTGCCGCACGACATGGTCTACCGCCACCCCTTCCCGGGCCCGGGCCTGGGCGTGCGCATCCTGGGCGAAGTGAAGAAAGAGTACGCCGATCTGCTGCGCCAGGCCGACGCCATCTTCATCGAAGAACTGCGCAACACCGTGGACGAGAAGAGCGGCAAGAACTGGTACGAACTGACCAGCCAGGCCTTCGCCGTGTTCCTGCCGGTGAAATCGGTGGGCGTGATGGGCGACGGCCGCACTTACGACTACGTCGTCGCGCTGCGCGCCGTGGTCACCAGCGACTTCATGACCGCTCACTGGGCGGAGCTGCCGTACAGCCTGCTGGGCCGCGCGTCCAACCGCATCATCAACGAGGTCAAGGGCATCAACCGCGTGGTGTACGACGTGTCCGGCAAGCCGCCGGCCACCATCGAGTGGGAATAATATTGCATTAGTCGCTGACTTTCAGCAGCTATCGTACAAATCAGCAGCCCCGGGCATTAGCTCGGGGCTTTCTCTTTTCTGCTTTCGACAACTATCGATTGAAGACGGAATTTTTTACCGGTATTCTTGACGGTATTCCCTATCCGTTTCATCGACTCAAAATACCATACCGTCACTGCGCAAAGCGCATCTCGACGGTATTAATCAGGCTGACATTCAGCACTGGCGCGGCTTGTAGCGGTTTTACCGCCAGCCCTGGCGATGACGGTAAAAACCCGCACCCGGAGACGGTAACCGTGCTGACAGATACCAAGCTGAAGAATCTCAAGCCACAGGACAAGCTTTACAAGGTCGCCGACCGCGACGGCCTCTATGTAGCCGTGTCCCCTGCCGGCACAATCACATTCCGTTACGACTACCGTCTGAACAACCGTCGCGAAACCCTGACCATTGGCCGATATGGGCCGGCCGGCATCACCCTGGCCACCGCGCGCGAGGCCCTGATCGAGGCCAAGAAGGACATCGCCGCCGGAAAGTCGCCGGCCAAGGAAAAGCAGCGCGGTAAAAAGCAAGAACGGGCCGCCAAGACCTTCGGCGAGTTTACCGTCGCCTGGCTGGAAGATTACGCCATGGCCGAGAGCACCAAGGCCATGCGCGAGAGCATCCTGAACCGCGACATCCTGCCCACCTTCAAGAATCGGAAGCTCAGCGAGATAAGCGACGAAGACTTGCGCGACCTATGCGACAAGATAAAGGACCGCGGCGCGCCGGCGACGGCCGTGCACGCGCGCGAGATCGTCCAGCAGATTTACCGCTGGGCCATAGGGAAGGGGCAGAAGGTTGTGAACCCGGCTGATACCGTCAGCGCGTCTTCAATCGCAACCTTCAAGCCAAAGGATCGCGCCCTATCTCCGGACGAGATCCAGATCTTCTTCGCACAGTTGGAGAACGTCAGCACGCTGCCGACTATCCGTCTAGCGCTCAAGCTGGTACTGCTCACGATGGTGCGCAAGAGCGAACTGCTCAATGCGACTTGGGACGAGGTGAATTTTACAGATGCGGTGTGGACCATACCGGCGGGCAGGATGAAGGCGCGCCGGCCGCATAACGTCTACCTGGCCCAACAGGCCTTCGACATCATGGTGGCGCTCAAGACGTGCGCCGGCGGCTCGAAGTTCATTCTGCCGTCGCGCTATGAAGGGGATAAGGGAATGTCGAATTCGACCCTGAACCGGGTCATTGATGTGACGGTGGAGCGGGCGCAGGCGCAGGGCCTGGCGCTGGAGCCGTTTTCTGTCCACGACCTGCGGCGGACTGGCTCGTCGCTCCTCCATGAGGCGGGATTCAATAGCGATTGGATCGAGAAGTGTCTGGCGCACGAGCAGAAAGGCGTGCGCGCGGTGTACAACAAGGCGGAATACTCTGTGCAGCGGCAGCATATGCTGCAGGAGTGGGCAAGCATGGTGGACGGCTGGATCGCATGCAAGCCCTACAAGCCTTCGCTTCTGCCGCCCACGATGTAGGCTCATGCGGCCTTCTTGGTGGGCCGAGTCTTGCGCTGATGGACATCCGGCCCATGAACCTTTTCTGCGTCGTTGACGGCCTCTTTGCGCGCCTGAATCCAGGCCACTACCTCGTCATAATCCCAGACCACGCAGCGCGCGGTAAGGGGGAAACGCTTCGGGAACTCTCCGCGGCGCTCCATCTCGTAGATAGTCGAGTCAGCCAGCGGGACCATCTTGCGCAGTTCGTCGCGGCGGATGGTGCGTTTCAGGTTGGTATTCATTGCAATTCCTTATCTCTATAAAATGATTTGGGCCGCCATCTGGCAGCCCTCAAAACACAATTTCCGGCGGTGACCACTCCCCGCCCCACTCCGCCGCCTTGTCCGGCATCCACTCGCTGCGGGTGCAGCTCGTGCCAGGTGTCGGCCGCTCCGGGCCCAGGTAGATGACTTCGCCGGCGCGCCGCTGGATGTAGCGGTGGATGGGCGCTTGCTGGTCAGCCATCCATTACCTCACCAACCTGGGCGGCCACTTCGAGCACTGCGCGCCGCATGGCCGCTGCCGCATCGTCTCCAATCTTGACAACGGCGCAGCAGTAGTCACCGTTGCAGGCCTTGATCTCCTTGTCCCCGTGCTGGGTGTCGATCTGCAGCTTTACCTGCAATCGCCGGCTCAGGCCGTCGCAGTTGTCGGGCTTCCACTCTTCGCGACCGGTTTCAGGGTCGTCGTAGTAGAAGCACTGGCCGCTACGAATCCACGTCAGACCGTCGATTTCCATGGCCTTGGCCGACAGTTCAAGCAGCCTCTTCAGTTCAGCGTCCATTGTTTCCATCCTCTCCGCTTCGGCTGGCCACTAGCGCCTGCTTCCACGTCGATTGTTTCGCTTGCCGGGCCAAGCTCAGCCATGAGCTGCTGAGCGTCCAGATCATCCGGTATGCCTTCCTTGCAGCTCGGGCAATACCAAGTCCCCAGTCCTGGCGCGTCCGGGTCCGGGATGAAGTTGGCCGGCGGCTCGCCGACGAAGACGGTGCCGCCCCTGGTGTGGACGTGCGGGGTGTGGACGTGCGGGGCGTGGCCGTACTGCGGATAGCAGACGTCGCCCTCAAGTCCGGTGCAGTGCTCGCACGCTATCACTCGCCCCCTTCCTTCGACTGCGCCAGTTTGCCAGCCAGCTCCGAGCCGACCATCTCAGGGTCGCGCATGTCCTGATCCAGCATCAGCTCCGGGTCGAGGTCGACATTCAGCCAGTCGATGTATTTCAGGGCGCAAGCGCGAAGGGCCGCGTTCTCGGCCTGCAACTGCTCTATGGATTTGCTCATGCCTCGCCGCCTTCCTGCACCTCTGAGAGGGCTGTTGCAACCTGCATTTCATGAAGTGGGCGCGATACGAAGAGATCGAGCCGGCAGTTTGGAACCACGTTTGCGATGATTGCTACCGCGCGCGCGACATGCCCAAGGTCGCCACTTTGTTCTAATCGTGTTGCTACCAATTCAAGATCAGCTGCAGCACTTCGCAGTACATCGGCCGCTTCCCGTACCGCACTTGCTGTTGTCGTAAGTCTAATCATCACGCCCCCCTTTCGCCTCGGCCGCCAGGCGCGCGGCCGCCGCGCGGATTGCTGCGCCGATGTCGATGCCGTCGTAATCGCACTCGTCCCACTGCTGGGCGATCTGCTCGACGATCTTCTCAGCGGTGATGGCCGGCTCTGGCGGTAATTGGGTGGCGACAACTCGTCTTGCGAATGTCACGAGCTCACGCCGATTGAACGCGTACACAGGCACGTGGCACTCCACGCGTCGATACGACTTCGCCATGGCGCAGATTTCATCATCAGACAGCGCCACTGCTTTACCTTCCGGCGCCTGCTGTTCGACCTGGGCCGACGCCGGAGCAGGGCCTGTGAGGATGTAATCAACGAACAGCATGTCGCCCAGGCCGTCGCGCCCGTCGTAGTCATCTTCGACGGCGACTTGCTGAGTCGTCCCGTGGACTATGCCCCAGCACACATTCTCGACGCACTCGTCCCATCCATCGCCAGCCACCTCGCGGTACGCGTCGATGGCTGCCTGCGCAAAAACCATGGCCTCGGCTTCGGTGTTGAACTGTTCAAATCCCGTGTCTGGGTCGTAAGCAAAGTACGACAGCCGGCCGGCTGGCGCTTGCTGAACTATCGAGGAATCCTTGACGGTTGCCGGCGGCGCGGCGGCGAGCAGGGCTTTCACCTTGCGCAACGCGCAATCACCATTTTCCACCATCGCCTCAATTGCTCTGCTGAATGCGTCCGGCTCCATGCTGGGCGCGCGTTCGTTACGCGATAGTCCAAAGCAGAACAGCGACAACTCTCGACACAGATCCTGCCACGTCACGGCATTCGGCACGGTCGCCGGCTGGGCGCTGGCGGGCTGAGGCCGGCTAAATGCGTGCAGCACAGTCCACTGTTCTGGGTTGTTCCGGACGTTTTCCATGATTCCAGCGTCCGGAGGCCCGTCAATCCAATAGCGGCCATCATCAACCCAATGGCCGTCGTAGTTTTTCCGCAGCAACTTGTACGCCACCGGCTCCGCCTCAGCATTCACCGTCCTCGCCTCCTCGATCACAGCGGCAAGACCTTCTCGGAATTCCTCCTCGGTAGGGCCGGCAGGCTCATTGCTGTAAATGAAGCGGGTCAGCGCGGTTACTTTGCCGGCTTTGATTGCCTCGGTCGCTTCTTCGTAAGTGGGGAGTTTGCTTAGGGTGTGCATGCTGCTGTCTCCTTATCCTTTGGAATGAATAACTGCGGCGATGACGGCGGCGCGGAATTGGTGCGCTGCCTCTTTTACCGTCTCTCCGCCTGTTCTCAACTTGTTGGGGTTTTGAGGAAGGAAGGCTTTGTCGACTGTTGCAGCGACTGAAAGCGGAATGATGATGAAGGGTCGCCCTTGGTCGTCACATAGCGATCCCGCCATGCATTCAAGTAGTTGAATCTTGTCGTCCATCGGCATGCCATTTTTGTGAGCGTCGACTACTGCCTTGGCAGCGTCGATAAGCGGTTTTATTGTCGGAATTTGTTGCATGCTAACTCCCAATAAGTAAGGGTCGCGTGTGCGACCCATCGAATTACCATCCGGCCATCTCGATAGCCGGTGTGGACCCAGCGGCCGGTCATGCGGCGATTCCGCGGCGTTGCTTCAGCTCGGCACCGCTCCACGCCATCATGTCCGCGCAGTTCGCGCGCACCAAGGCTTCCGCCAAGGGTGGGCAGACGCTGTTGCCTGCCATCCGAACTTGCGCGTGTTTAGGCAAGCGCCGGCCATTGATGACGGGGTCGATTACGTAGGTCTTCGGGAACCCCTGCGCCGCGTAGAGTTCGCGCGGCTCCAGCATTCGCATGCCGATGTCGGCGATTTGGTATTCGACGCCGGCGACGGTCACCAGGCCCATGCGGTCCTTGGTGGGAACGGTATGCAGCGGGTCGTACAGGCTCTGATCCTGACCACCCTCGCTGTAGTACTTCACGAGGAAGGCGCGGACTTCGGCGATGTGGTTGCCGCCTGCGGTCACCGTAGGCATGGGCTGGCTGGCGGGTTGTCCGTCCTGGCTGGTGCCGTACAGCTTCAGCAGGTTGGCGGCCACCAGTTGGGTCTTGCCTCCGCCGCCGGCAGTGACAGTTCCGACCGGCGAATCGGCCGGCGCTGCGTCGCTGTTGCCGAATTGACGGACCAGATGGGTGGCGACAACTCCCATCGCATGCGGCGCGCCGGCTGGGTTCTCTTTGATGAACGGCTTCGCCGTGTTCATGACATAGCGGTTGATGCCGCGGGCGATCCGCCGCAGTGTGTTCTCCGCCAACGGACGCGTGCGCTCGAAAATGCTCGGGCATGGAATGCTCCAGTCGATCACGTCATTGCCCGCCGTTGGCCACGGTTTGAGCTTGCCGGCTTTTACATCGGCGCTGTCCGGGTCTCCATGGGTGGGGGTTGGCCAGACGATGGCCTGGCCGTCACTACGGGCAATGAGGAACAGGCGTTTACGGATAGTCGGCGCACCGTAGTCCATGCCGCGCAGCTCCCGGTGTTCAACCTTGTAGCCCTGGCGCGCAAGTGCGTTCAGAAAACTGTTGAATGTGCGCCCTTTGTTCTTCGGGCATGGTTTGCCATCGGCCAGCAGCGGCCCCCAGGTCCGGAACTCCTCCACGTTTTCCAAGAAGATCACACGCGGCTTACTTGGATACGGGAGCGATGCCCAACGCAGCGCTACCCAGGCCAAGCCGCGGATGCGCTTGTTCCGAGGCTTTCCGCCCTTAGCCTTGCTGAAGTGCTTGCAGTCTGGGCTGAACCAGATCAGCCCGACAGGCCTTCCTTGCGTAACCTCGCGCGGATTCACGTCCCACACGCTTTCGCAGTGGTGCTCGGTCTGAGGGTGATTGATGCTGTGGAGCGCCACGGCCTCCGGGTCGTGGTTGATGGCGATGTCTACATGCCTCCCCAGCGCCAGTTCAATACCCGTTGAGGCGCCGCCACCTCCGGCAAAGTTGTCTACGATGAGCTCGCGGTTCAGGTCGAGCATGAATTGGTCGCGGATCATCGCGAGACCTCCAAAAGCAAAGCCGCCCACTTGGGCGGCTGGTTGATCGGAGCGCCGGGATTGAGTCGGCGCCAGGCGGCGAGGTCGTCTTCGGTCATGAGGTCGCCTTCCTGTAGATCTTGAGCTGCCGCTCCCGCCGCACGATCCGAAGCAGCCCGGCGTTCACGGCGTCGGTGCAGATCAGCCGGGCGGACTCGATGCTGAGGCACAAGAGCTTGGCGACATCAGCGCTCGTGAACTCGCCGCGCGGCATGTCTTCGACCCTGTGCTCCACCCGGTCAAGCGAGTACCGTGCGCCCGCCGGCCGCCGCTTCTTCGGCTCAGGCCGGTAGAATAGGTGCGCGAGCCCGGGCACAACGCGCGGCTCGCTCTTGATGTCGGGGTACATCACGCCACCCGCCCCATCCGCAGCGTCAAGTTCTCGGCGACCAGCTGCTGGGCATGGCGATGCAACAGCATGTTTGCGAGCAGCAGGTTGTCGCACAGCAGCGTTTTCTCAACGAGCGCGCCGTCCAGCCGCTTGGCCTCTTCTACGCTGTCCCGAAAATCACGGGTGATGGCGTCGCGCTGCGCGGTCATCACCACAAGTGCCCGGCGCTCGAGGTGCAGGGTCAGGTCTACGGCGGCGAGCTTCGCCTTCACCACTTCCAATTCATCCAGATCAACCATGATTACTCTCCAGACCACCGAGCACGCGGACGACGTCCGCGATCAGTGCGCCAAGTTCTTCTGACATGATGGTGAGCGTCCCGTTGAGCAGGGACTCGCGGTCGTCGCCGGTCTGGCTGGCCTGGTCTTGCAGCAGATCCAGGAACTGGATGCGCCGCAGCTGCAAGGTGTCGGTCAGCTGAAAGCGGATCTTCTCCTGCCAGATCAGGCCAATTCGGGTCACTTGCTTGCCGGTGGCGATGTGCTGACGGATCTCGTCCGCGGTCAGGTCGATGCGGCTGACCCGAACCTGGGCTCCACTCTCCCCGCTGTCGCGCAGCACAGCGTCGCTGTCCAGCTCGAAGCCATGCGGCGCCGCGCCTGCGGCCAGCCAATCCGTCATGGCGGTGTGCGGTGCGATCCTGGTGCGCGGCAGCGTGGCGGGGAACGGCGGCAAGGCCTCGCGCAGCTTGCTGACAAAGCCCTCGGCGCGCGACGACGTCGCAGACGCCACCACCAGAATCTTGCTGGTGTTGTCGGCATAGCCCATCAAGCTGGACTGGCGGGTGAACGCCCGCGGCAGCAGGTCGTCGGTGATCTGTTCTTTCAGCGCCAGCTTTTCCTTTCGCCCTACCGTGCGCAGCTCCTTGGCCTCGATCTCTACCACCTTGGCGTCGACGGCTCTGCGTATCACCGCAGGCGGCAGAACCTTGTCTTCGCGCTTCAGCCGAACGAAATGGCGCTGCTGAATGCTCAGGACCGGGCTGCTGTGGAACGATGCGATTTCGCCCCAGCCTTCGCCAAACCAATCCAGGCCAGCCGGCTGAGTGAAGGGACGCTGCTCCAGTGCGGCAGTCAACAGCGCGCTGTCGACGCTGGCGCCGAGAAAGTAGAACGATGCTTGTTTAAACCAGGTCATTCGAATTTCCTTGATGGGCGGCGTGCGGCCGCATGAATTAAGACGCGGCGACCTCGATCGCCAGCTTCGGCCCGCCGGCCCCGGCCGCTACCAGTAACCAGCCTTCGGTGCCGTTACGTGCAACAGCTAGGCCAAGAGTTGCAGCAACCGACTTGAGCCGCGTCTCGACATCTGCAACGCCCCAGCCATTGACACGAAGGAACGGCGTAGACGGCGGATGGAATGCGGCTGAGGCGTCAACACCCACCGCCACCAGCTCCTTAGTTACGGTTTCGACCAGCTCAAAGTCATCACGCCGGTCCTCAAGCTGCTGCATGGTCTTTATCAGTTCTTGGCTGGTGTGTTTCAGCGCGGCGGAGAACAAACATTTGCGGAACATGACTACCCCCACTGCCCGGCCACGGCGAGCACAACCACCACGGCAGAGCAAACAAGCAGGTTGACGAAAGCGGATCGCATCACAGCACGACCCGGCGGACGGTGTGAACCGGCTGACCGTGCCGGCTCACGAATTCGAAATGCAGGCGCTTGCCCTGGCGGCGGAGGTGGGCGGCCACTTCGTCGCTTATCCAGCCGATGATGATTTCGGGACGCATGTTGCCTCCTGGAAAAAAGAAGCCCCGCACGAGGCGGGGCCAAAACACAGGGACGATGGGTTGCCGGCAAGCCGGCTGCTGATGTGCGGAGGCTCACCAACACGGCAGCGGGCCGGCCGATACTGCCCGGCTTGGGTCTTCCCTCCGCTCTCGTGTTAGTGGGGCGAAATGCCCCACGCCCTTCACGCTACTGACGAAACCGGGATCTGGTTCCGCGGGTTGCCCTCCTCCTGGATGATCCAGCTGCTCTTGATCTCCAGCCTGGCGATCATCCCCTTGTACTTACGAGCCGCGCGCTTTGCGCAGTCGTTGAAAGAGCCGCCTGGGAACTCTCCCAGAACTGCCCTGCTTTGGCCGTCAGTGAGCACCAGTCGCAAGGTCGCCCCCTTCCAGCAGCCCGCCGCTAAGCTTGGTCAGCTTCGCCGGCGAGACGTTGAACATGCGGTACGCCCCCCCTCGATGCGCTCGACAACGCGCACCCGGCACTCGGTCATGGAGTCGACCTCCACGACCTTGTCCGCATCCTTCTTCCGGCCGGATCTATAAACGGCCAGGTCTCCGATATTGATCATGCTGATCTCCAGTTGTTGGCGTTTCGTCAGGCCGCCGGCGCCTGTTTGCTACGGGTAGCCAGCTCCATCCGGAGCGCAGCCAGGTATGCATTAACCGGCACGCCGCGCTTCATGGCCCAGCGCGCCATGCACCAGTGCCCGGAGCTGCGCGCCTTCTTGGCGGCCTCGATCGCGAGGTCTGCGAGTTGCCGGCCTTTGATGATGGTTTCCATTGTTGCCCTTGTGCGTCGTGCAAAAAGAAACCGCCCGGCCAGGTGACCGAGCGGCTGTGTAGGTGCTGGCCTTTAACCTCGCCAGCGCGGAGGATTCAGCCGTTGGGCCAGGGCGCCGCTCCCCTGTTAACTACTTGCAATGCCGAAAATCAAAACTGCCTTTACTTGAATCAAACCACCCTTCCCATGCCTGTACCCAGTCATCCATCTCGATCAGGTCAAAGCACGCGTCCATAAAACCCTTGCGGCACTGCCATGCTCGGAAAGCCTCAACCATGGAGCCGCCATCCGCTCCCGACCCGCCGCCGTAACAATAAAAGGACTGCAGCTTGTGGCTGTAGGTGATGTGCGGTTTAGCGATCCCGCGGACGGGGCTCAGGCTGGTTGCCGCTGATTTGATCATGGCATCCCCGGTCAGTGCGCAACGTAATTGCCAGTGAGCCCAAGATCGCGATACAGGCGCGATCGCATTGCGCCCTCGGCCCTGACCACTTTCCCCTGCAAGACCTCTGGCAGGAAGGCCAGTCTCGGGTTTTGCTTTAGGAACTGGGCTTCGAAAACTAGTCCCGCTTTTGCCACGAGGAAGTCAGCCTCGCGCTGCACTCGGCAAAACTCAGGGTGATATGCGGTGAACTTTGCCCGCCACTCGTCTAAATTTGTCGCCATTGCACTCCCTCCTTTTAACCACCAAAGCGCCCTGTCACGACGCTTTGGTGATGGCCCTGTTGCCAAGGCCATCTGCCGGTTACGTTGTCCAGCGCCAGGTGACTGGCCGGCCGTCTGACATGCTAGACTGGAAATCCATTTGACATTTTTGGAGATCATCAATGGATAAACTCAGAGCGGATACTCTTGCCCTTAACATCACCATCCAAATTATTAATACTGATCCAAAGTTCCTAGCATCCTCCTCTGCAGATCCTGTTAAGGCCGACCTTGTCGCAAACTTTATCAAGCAGTTGTCTTCCAGACTTCAAGAGGATATTTCTGAAGAAGTAACTCTCAACAACATTAAGCTTCGTTAATCAGCTTCGCGCTTTTGATCAGTTCTTTGGTAATGCCGTCCAGCTGCGCCACATTCCCGGGGAAGCTGGACGCCAGTTCGCAAATCGCCGAGAGAATCAGTTCCTTCTGCTTCATGTCCAGGCTTTGCCCTGCCTGCAGACCCTTGCCCTCTTCCATGCCGTACTCCTTGCTGTTGAACACCCAAGCCCCCTGTCACGGTGCTTGGGTGTGCCGCCTCGGTGAAGCGGCTATCAAAGATCTCCCACCAATCAGCGCCGCGCCCAGTGGCGACCACGAGGACGGCGGCTCGAAATCATCCGTCCTTATCTGACCCCCGCGTCCGCGCTATCACGCTTCATCCGCTGAACCGACCCTTGCTGTTCACCTGCGCTTCGCTCTTCGCGCCCGCTTAGGCTTTCCGTTGTCGGTGTGGGACAGGCACTTGGCCTGCTGGCTGCACGGTGTTGCTGTGCTGTTGACCCAATTAAACAATACGTTTATCAACAAATCAACATGACGTGTATTTTTTGACGAATTTATGCCACTCCGTGTTGCCAAAAGTACACACGGTGTGAAATCGACCTCTGGGAGCAAGTGGATTAAAATGCCAATGTCAAATAGTGAATCAAACCTTGCCAATGACCAGATACAGCAAACGCTTCAGTGATGGTGTGACGGCGCACTACAACAATGCCCAAGAGATGCAGGCCGCAGAGGATAGGAGTAGAGAGGACAAGATCCGCGGCCTCGGGATGTTGATAGGGTTCTTCGGCGGGGGATGGTTGACGTGGAGCTTCATCATGAGCCACGGCGGCGCGGAGTGGCCTAAGCTGCTGCGCGTGATCCCGACCCTACTCGGGGCGGTGGCCGGCGGCGCCGCGCTCTACTGGCTGAGCATGATGATCGTGACAATAGCTGCAGGCGCGCTCGTCCTAACCGTCGCCTGGCAAATCATCAAGTGGTTCTGGAATGCAATCTAAGAAGCAAGAACAGCAGTACCCACAATGGGCGGTGTACGCCGCGGTCGGCGTCCTCGCCTTCCTGGTGCTGATGACCATCGTCAACTCGGGGCGGCCCCTGGACCGGAAGTCTAAGAAATCAGCCTCAAACACAGCAGAAGTTGTTGAGCAAAAACCGCAGCCAAAAGGCTTGCAATAAGGGAAAAGATGACTGAGGAAACGCCTAAAAACGACAATGAGAAAATCCGAATCTCCTATGAAGAGGCCGTAAAGTTTTTCACAAATGTCGCCCCAGACGAAGTCTGTCCTGTTTGTGCCAACTCAACTTTCTCGATCTCCTCAAGCGTTGATGAAGGTGAAGGGCAGGTTGTAATGGTCCTAATGGTCTCTCCTATCGCAACCTTTAGAAAGCTAGGTGGTAGAACTACCGTTCAGGTTGAATGCGAGAAGTGTGGTTACCTAAAATTCCACAACGCAGTCAAGATTCGCAAATGGCTGGACGAAAATTCGGCCACACCACCTGAAGATGAGCAGGAGTGAATGTGGCTAAAGGAGCAAAGGTAAGTGACTTGAGGGAGCATCCCCAGTACAAGCTGGCCATGGCCCAAGGGGCAATAGAGGCGGAGGCTACTTACGGGCGTGCCTTCAACGGCGATGATGTACGCATTGACACCTCTTCATGGTATCCACTGACATCGGATATTCTGGACCTGCTCGCCACGCAAACTGTGTCTGAATTCAGTGCGGAGATGGTGGAGAAGGTTGAAGCCAAGGGCGTCAAGCCCCATACTGCTAGTATGAGCACATCAATTACGCGTGAAGAGCTTGACGCCAAACTTGAGGCCAATGTGGCCGAAGTGAAGGCAACCGCTGCCGGCATGCAAGCGGAGATGGCGTCTTTGCGTGCGGACAACCAAATCCAGTTTTCTGAAATCAAGTCGCTGATCCAAGCCCAAACGTCGACTCTCAACACGCTAGGCGCAAAGATTGACGGGGTCGAGAAAGGTCTTGAAGGCAAAATTGATGGCCTCAAGTCATCCATCAATATGCTCCAGTGGGTCATTGGCATTGCTGTTGCTATTGGAGGTATATGGGTCGCATACATGCAGCTGAGACAGGCTGAAGCGCCTCCTCCTCAAGTTCCTCCAGTTGTATACATGGTTCCGCAGCCATCGACCTCAACTGTCCCTCAGCCTCCTAAAGCGAAGTAGAGACTCCTAAGTTAAGCCCGCAACTGCGGGCTTTTCTCATTTCAACAATTCCGGCATCACGTCACAGCAAGCTGCCATCACGTCCCACCTGTACCCGAAAATGGGTCAATGAATGGACGAGGTGAACGAATACGGGCGGAGCGCGTGCGCCGCAAATGGCGTCAGGAAGACCTGGCGCGCAAGGCCGGCGTCAGCCGCGGCTTGATCGGTGATCTGGAGAACGGCCGTAACCGCGACACAACCAGAATCCTGGACATTGCCCGGGCGCTGGGTGTCACGCCGCAGTGGCTGGAGACAGGGAAGGGCAACAAGATGCCGCCTGCCTCCACCGACCAGCCCTATCTTTCCGCAGATTCGATTGAAGACGTCGCAGAGCAGATGCTGAGCAAAGGCCCGGACGAAGTCTGGCAGCTGGTTCAGCTCCTCCTTAAAACCGCGCGCTGAAACCTCTACGCGCGGCAGGGTTTTTTTGCGCTAATGAATGGCCTACCTTGAACAGAGGAGGCCATTTTAAATGCAGATAACCCTGTCGAATCTGCCCGAAGCTATCGAACTTTTCCGCAATCGGGCCGGCGCCGCCGTACACGACACCGCGGTGCTTCGCCGGCTGCTGATCCGGGTCAAAACAAAGGATGACCTGGCGGCCGCGCTATCCCTTGTACGAGTGACCACTGGCGGCGCGCCGCTGATCCTCGTCGCGTTCTTCGGGGACGACGGCTTCGACGAGGGCATGCACATCAATCTTGGCTGGCCGGCCGCCTGGCTGGAGCAATACGCCGCCGCGCGCTACGACACCGTAGACCCCGTCGCACTCGGCCCCGCCGGCATTGTGTTCCCTTGGTCGCCCTTGCTGCTGGGCATGAAGCCCAAGACGCAGTTGGAAGAGCGATTCCACCGTGGCGTGGTCGCAAGTGGCCTGACGCATGGCCTCTCGTACAAAGCGGCATGGCCAGACTGCCGGCTGATTCTGTCCCTGATCGGCGAAGACGTGGAGACCCAGCGCCCGGCCCGCGAGCTGCTGGAAATCCTGATGCCTGACTTCGCCGACGTAGCCTATAGAGTTTTTGCATCAAACAGATTACTAGCAAAAATGACAGTCAATCAGAGAATGATAATAAACCTGATATTGAACCAGGGCTTAACACAGCGGCAGGCAGCATTACAATTGAACATGTCTCTGAATGGGCTGAGATACAGCCTTGATCAGCTTAAGGCCGAGTACGGCTGCACCAGGATGGAGCAGCTGATGTTCAAACTTGGCGCGGGTGAAAACTCATAGCTTGTTAAGTTTTTCTAAACTCGCCATCAGTACAGAATATTTCTGTGAACTAGAACTTTACACAGTGACTCTGAACGGCGTCAGATGGGACAATATTTGCATAAAAGATCAGTATGACTGACGAATGACAGATAGGCCCTTGGCTCGACGAGACGGAGTTTAGAAATGAGCAACACCCAAGAAGAACCGCACCAATGCGCTCACGCGCAGGCATGCCCGATGTTCGCTAAAAGCTGCTCGCAAGGGCACGGAACAATGAGGGGAATCGCCTCATATGCGGTCTTTTCAGACCAATCAATAAAATATACTGAGACTGGAAATGTCGAAGCGCTGAGGGTAGCGCTGAAGAACAACCGGTGAAAAATGGGCGCTCAACCGCCCTTTTTCTTTTGATGGATGATGTAGTCCGCAAGCATCTCCGCAACAGACATGCCGCTACGCTTTGCCGCCTCTTCGATCAGCTCTAGAGGCGTAACATCTCCGCTGATCAGTTTCCCATCGCTATCTATCTCCGTAGCCGGCCGTTTGAGTCCGCGACCCGTCTCTAGCCACTCGGACGTCACGTGAACCCTGGCCGCCAGCGTCGTGATTTTTGCGCGCGGCACGCCACGAGTCTTCCAGTTACTTATTGTTTGCGGCGACTCGCCAAGGAAGTCCGCGAGGCTTCTAGCCCCGGTGACGTCGTTCGGTCGCAATTCTTGGGCCGCATCAAGCAGCCGATCATAAACGCTATCCATATCGCCGCAGCTTACCGCAAGTAAACAGGGTGTTGTTTCACATAATGTTGCGCAATTAGTAAACATGGTGTGTAATACCGGTAAGTGACGACGAGAGGCCCGTATGGACCCCATTACAAGCTCCAAGATCATCAAGGCCGCCGGCGGTGATTCCGCATTTGCCAAGCTGATCGGACTCGATCCTGCCGATAAAGGCGTTCCACAACGTGTGAACAACTGGCACCGCCGCGGCATTCCCAGCGATGTTGTCCTTCAGAACCTGGACAAGCTCAGGAAGCTGATCAAGCAGCATGCTGCGGCATCCCAATTATGACATCGCACACAAGGCATACCACGATGACATACACACACTTCCAGTCACCGACGGACGTCCTCCTCAACTGGGCCAAACGGCAGATGGAGGAAACCAAACAGCCCTTGACCAAGTTTTCCGAAGAGCTGACCGCGAGCTACCTCAGGATAACGCCCGAAGGCCGCCGCATCTGCCCTCTTGACGAGGTCCCCCGCGACGCCACTGCGGATGAGTACTACGCCATCTGCAAGAAAAACGCCTTGGCCGTAGAGCGTTGGGTGAAGGGGGTGATCAAGCTTCCGCTGGAGATCCTGGACGCATGGATCGAAACCCTGCAGGGCATGTACCGGGCCGGCTGCCTGTCCGAGCTGCTGGGGCGACACCACATCACCGCGGTCCCCGAGGTCAACCGTGCCGACCTCGCCAGCTTCGTCACAACGATGCGCACCACCACGGACATGATCGCCGCCCTCGGCAACATCATGGCCGACAGCGTGATCGACGAGAACGACCACGAGCAGATCATCCGCGCGCGTCAGCAGATGTGGATCCTGAAAGGCCAGATGGGAGGATGGGAGCAGGAGTTTGACCGCGTGCTGACCACGATCTCGGGGAGCAAGCCATGAGCGTCAAAGTGATGAATGCGGTGTTTGATCGCTTCCCCGAGGGCGGCGGCTTGATGGTGTTGGCCTTGAAGCTTGCCGACCACGCCCACGACGACGGATCTCACATCTACCCTTCCGTCCAGAGCCTGGCACAGAAGACCCGTCAGTCTGGCCGCACCGTTCAGCGGCAGCTTGATCGCCTGGTGCGCGCCGGCTGGTTGATCCTGATGTCCGAGACGCGCGGCGGCCGCGGCATCACAAACGAGTACTGCATCAGCCCTGAGTGGCTGGCTGGCGAAGACATCTCGCTCTCCGAAAAGGGTGACATTTTGTCATCGGACGAAAAGGGTGACATTTTGACACCCTTTCAAAAGGGTGACATTTGCGACGAAAAGGGTGACATCCAGAGCATAAAGGGTGACATCTGCGACAGAAAGGGTGACATAGCTGTGTCACCCGAACAGTCAAGAACCAAAAGCAACAGTCAATTAACCACCAATACCGCGCAAGAGCTCCCCTCCTGGCTGCCGGTGGATGCCTGGACCGCATTCGTCGAGATGCGCAAGAAACTCCGTAAGCCGATGACCGACCATGCTGCCCGCCTCGCCGTGGACAAGCTGGTGTCGCTCCGGGCCGATGGCCATGACCCCCGCGCCGTGCTGGAGCAGTCGGTGTTCAATTCCTGGCAGGGGCTGTTCCCGGTGAAAGGCGACTACGCCGAGCTGGCGCACCGCCGCCCCAACGACCTCCCCAAAGACTACGGCAAGAGCGGGAAACTGTGATGAGCGATCTGACCCACATTGGCGCCGCCCTGGGCGCCTTGAGCCAGGGGCAGCCGCCCCGGAAGGAAATCTGCGAGCGCCACGGCGAGTACGAATCGCGGAACCCGATTGGCCGCGTCTGGACCCGCTGCCCGGAATGCGCCGAGGAAGCCAAGACTGCCGAAGAGGCAGCCCAACGCGCCATTGATGCCCGGTTTGCCGAGGAGCGCAAGCGCACCGACTGGCTGCATGCCATCGGGGATTCTGGCATCCCTCCCCGCTTTCAAGACCGCGGGCTGAAGAACTACCGGCCGGATTGCGAGGGGCAGCAGACCGCCGTCGACTTCTGCGAGGCCTACGCCGCTGAGTTCGAGGCCGGCCACTCCGGCCGCGGCGCGATCTTCCTGGGCGAGATCGGCACCGGCAAGACCCACCTGGCCTGCGCCATTGCCCTGCGCATCATGCACCGCTTCAAGCGCACCGCCGTTTTCACCACGCTGGACGACATGGCACGCCGGATCCGGGAGGCGAAAAGCTTCTCCAGCGCCATGAGCGAATCCGCCACGATTGGGCTGTTCACCTACCCTGACCTGCTGATCATCGACGAGGTCGGCATCCAGTCCGGCACGGAAACGGAACACCGCTCGCTGTTCGCCGTGGTGAATGGCCGCTATGAGGCGCGCAAGCCAACGATCTTCCTGAGCAACCTGGACCGCGACGGCATCAAGGACTGCATCGGCCCTCGCCTCTTCAGCCGCCTGAAGGAGGATGGCTGCGAGGTGCTGGTGTTCGACTGGGAAGACTACCGCGCGAAGGAGGCCGCATGAGCGCTACCGCCCGCCCCTCCAAGATCGTCCCGCGGCCCGGCTTTGACCCCCTTTGCACTGGCCGGCGCCAGGACTTCCGGGAGAACAAGGATTGGCTGACCGCCGTCGGCACTATCCACAAGTGCGTTCGCTGCGGCAGCACCGATGCCGTTCAGGTCGCACACCGCAACGAAGGCAAGGGCATGGGACTGAAGAACCCCGACTGCCTGACCGCCGCGCTCTGCATGCATTGCCACGGCACTATAGACAACGGCAACCGCTGGTCGCTGGAGCACCGCCGGCGCGAGATGGACCGCGCCATCGTCCAGACGCTGGAACAGCTGGTGTTGGCTGGTGTGGTGGTGATCGATAAGGCCCGGCTCAAGGAGCTTGCCAAGTGAACGAGTGGATCAGAACGGACGAGGACACCCTCGAGTGGAACGGGTATCGGATTGAGCGACTGGGCAATGAGTCTGCCGCCGGTGCGGTCTACCGCGCTTTTGCACCGAATGGCGTCATGTTGGCTGTTGGCGCCGGCCCGAGCGACGATTTCAAGAACACCTGCGAGCAGCACGCCGCCAAGGCCAAGGGGAAATGATGCTGAACTTCAAGAAACAACCCAGCAGCAAAGCGCGCGTTCAAGCGCTTGGACGTCTCCCCGCTGGTGTGATGAACAAGACCGAGGCGGCTTACGCCCAGGCCTTGGATCAGCGGCGCTTCGCCGGCGAGGTGGCCTGGTTCAAGTTCGAGGGCGTCAAGCTGCGGCTGGCGGACAGCACGTTCTATACGCCGGATTTCGCCGTGATGCTCGCCAATGGCCAGATCGAGATGCACGAAGTCAAGGGCTACTGGCAGGACGATGCACGGGCCAAGATCAAGATCGCCGCCGACCAGTACCCGTTCCGGTTTATCGCCGTGCAGGTCAAGGCAAAGAAAGACGGTGGCGGCTGGTCCGTCGAAGAGTTCTAACAAAAACGATAATCGGGGGAAGTATGAATTTTTCGTCGGTCAAAAGTATGGTGGGCTGGTCGTTCCAAATGGAAACCGTGGTGATGGTCCAGGTGCAGAAGTATGGCTCAACGCCGTCTGCTGCCTTCGATGGACTGTCCCCTTCGGACCTGAAGGCCCAGGCCGCTATGGTGATGGCAAAGATCGGCCGGCTGCCGCCGGACCAGCGCGCGGTGCTGTGGGCTCTGCACGTCCAGCGTGAAACCGAGATGATTTATCTGACCACGCTCACGCCCTGCCGTTGGGACTGGCGCACTGACCTGGACATCATCCGGAAATGGGCAACTGGCGAAGGGCCTGGCTGCCGCGACATCGGCGATCGCCACAGCGTCAGCCACATGACCATTCACCGCTACGGACGACAGATCATCGCCCAACTGGAGGTGCTGATGAAGAAGGCCTACATGACGCTGGAAAGCGACATGATCGAGGTTCTGAACCATGTCCAGCATAGCCGACGCTTGACAGCGTAATGTTACGAATCTACAATTTTTACAGCAGCCCGAACTTCGTCCAGAGTTCGGGCTTTTTGCATTTCTAGAGTTATGTAATCAACATGTCACCCACCAGTTATATTCAGAGCCTGCCAATGTCGCTGCTTTAGTTCCGTGGGTAATACCATACCTGCTGGCGGCCTCTGGATCCAAAATTGCGGCAGACTTTATCAGATCAAGGCAGCCAACTAGGCCATTTCCTGACTTTGTCTCGAGATTGAAAACATCAACAAATCGCGCAAGGTCATTATCAAGACTTTTGGTCCACTCAACCAATCTGTCGTGATCAACGGCAGGGGCTCCACCGAACCCCCAGTGAAGAGGGTGGAATAAAAATCTAGCGAGTTGGTTTGTGAAACGTTCCGAGCCAGCCAAGAAAATCACATTGGCGATCGACTCAATATTGCTGAGATTGTGCGTCGATAACGGTACTGGCAAGGACTTTAAAAAATTGTATGCAGTGAATCCTGATACGGTATCCCCTCCAGAACTGGAAATGTGGAGGTTAATCTTTGTTGCCCCATTGCCGATAGCTTTAAGGCACTGGTCTTGAAGATGCGAAACGGTTGACACGTTTACGGGGCAAAAAAAGTGAACAGTATGGATTGACATAAAGCCTCCAGATTTTGTGAATCCTATCAATATACCATTAGGATGATGTCATGCATATGAAGCATGCCCATGTAGTCCTCGATGCTTGCCACCTCCGCGAAGGGCAGCATGTGCTGATGGCCTCCGGCCGTGCCGCTCAGGTCTGCGAGATCGATCAGGCGACAATTAAGTTTCGGTATCTGGGCAGCGCTAACCGCGATGACTGCGTCGTCATCCTGCGGCACCGGGTGTCTGAGCTGGTGCGAGTGTAGCCATGGCCAGGCTCAAGACACTGGGCAATCGAATCGGCTCGCTGAACACCGCCCGCGTGCAAACGATGCAGGCCGGTAGTTGGCGTACAAGCGAGATGACCAGCGCGCAGCGTGGCTACGGCTACCGCTGGCAGAAGGCGCGGGAGGGTTACCTGCGCAGCCACCCGCTGTGTGTGATGTGCCAAGCGCGCGGGATGGTTGAGCCGGCAACGGTGGTTGACCACATCGAACCACACCAAGGCGACCAGGCTAAGTTCTGGGACAAGACCAATTGGCAGGCGCTGTGCACGCCTTGCCATAGCAGCGAGAAGCAGAAGCAGGAGCGCAGCGGCTGACGATGTGATCGTGTAGCAGCGGCCATCTATGGGCCTGCGCTACCCTGTTCCAAGCATCAACTCGCCCCCTGCCGACGGGAGGGGGTGGTCAAAAGCCTGGGAGGCATGGACCCTAGACCGGCTGTATTCCCACGCGCAGATTTTTTCCCCCTTCTACGGATTTTGTTAATGGCTTTAACACCACGCAAACGGGCGTTCGCGGATGCCGTGTTAGCCGGCAAATCCAATAAGGACGCGGCAATCGCTGCGGGATACAGCGAAAAAACGGCGTCGGCGGCGGGGTCGCGTCTTGTTAAAGACCCGGATGTCGTCGAATACCTCGCGAAACACCGCAAAGCAGTAGAAAACGGCTCGCCACCTCCGTCCGCCCCATCGTTCGACCTTGGTAAGGCTCTGCAGCACAGCGACCCTCTGGTATTCCTGAAGGCCGCCATGAACGACCCCGAACTGGAGCCGCGACTGCGCATCGATGCGGCCAAGGCGATGTTGCCATTCACGCACAAGAAGCTTGGCGAAGGTGGCAAGAAGGACGAGAAGGACGAGGCTGCAAAGCGCGCTGCAAACAAGTTTGGCGCATTGGCACCTCCATTGAAGCTCGTTAGCGGCAAATGAATCGGATCCACAACAAGGTGAAGCCCGGAAGCGTAGACGCGCTTACCGGGCTTCTGTCCATTCAGACTTAATCGAGGCTCTCATGGCCAAGGCAGATCTAACCGCTGATCGAATCCGGGAAGTAGTCAAGTATGACCCGGTAACTGGAGTTTTCACGTGGATCAAGACGCAGAGCAACCGCGCGATTGCCGGACGACGTGCTGGAACCAATCGTGGTGGCGGATACAGGCGGATATCTATCGATGGAGTTCTTGTTTATGAGCACCACCTGGCGTGGCTGCTTTGCAAAGGCGAATGGCCTACAAAGACGATCGACCATAAAGATGGAAATCCATCGAATAACGCGATCGAAAATCTACGCATTGGAACTCTAGCGGAGAACTGCCAGAACTTCGGCCTGCGCAAGACAAACACGAGTGGACATACAGGGGTTTCGCTTCATCGTAAGACGGGTAGGTGGTGCGCCTATATCTGGAAGGACAGGAAGAAGTTCCATCTAGGCCTATTCGATACGATTGCAGCAGCCGCGGATGCGTATGCGCGCGCCAAGGCCACTCTTCACACATTCCAACCGGTGTTACGAGATGCCTGAATGGACGACTGCATGCCCAGACTGGGGGGAACGGATCAAGCGCGGAGAGTCGATCATTCCGCCACCGATATTCCCTGACCAGGCTGAGCAAGCCCTCGGCATCTTTAAGCAGTTGAAGATCGTAGACGCACCAGGTTCGCCAACCTTTGGCGAGGCTGGTGCGCAGTGGGTGTTCGATCTCGTTGCGTCCGTATTCGGTGCGTATGACCCGGAGAGCGGGCGCCGCCTTATCACTGAATGGTTTGTCTGTATCCCGAAAAAGAACTCGAAATCTAGCTTGGCCGCGGGAATCATGATGACGGCCATGATCCTGAACTGGAGGATGTCTGCCGAGTACGCGATTCTCGCACCAACAATCGAAGTTGCGAACAACAGCTTTGCACCGAGCCGGGACATCGTGAAGCACGAGGAGGAACTCGACGACCTCTTCCATGTGCAGACACATATTAAGACGATCACGCATCGAACGACGGGTGCGACATTGAAAGTGGTCGCCGCCGACGAAAACACCGTCGGTGGGAAAAAGAGTGTAGGTACGCTCATTGATGAGCTTCACCTGTTCGGCTCTCAAGCGTCTGCTGAGCAGATGTTTCGAGAGGCAACCGGTGGTTTAGCATCGCGGCCGGAGGGCTTTGTCATCTATCTGACAACCCAGTCCGCAGATCCACCGGCCGGCGTGTTCCGGCAGAAGCTTCAATATGCGCGCGATGTGCGTGACGGGAAGATCGAGGATAACCGTTTCGTTCCCATAATTTTCGAGCACCCGCCCGACATGGTTGCGGCTAATGAGCACTTGAAAGTCGAAAACATCGCGATGGTAAACCCCAATCTTGGGTACTCCGTCGACGAGGAGTTCTTACGGCGCGAGTTTACCAAGGCACAGGCAAGTGGCGAGGGATCACTCCGAGGCTTTCTTGCAAAACACGCCAACGTTGAAATCGGTCTGGCGCTGCGGATGGACCGCTGGGCCGGCGTTGATTTCTGGCTGCCTCAGGCTCGTCCCGGGTTGACCCTGGAACAGCTCATCGAGCGCAGCGAGGTGATCACCGTTGGTGTTGATGGTGGCGGCCTAGACGATTTGCTCGGGTTCGCCGCGGTCGGCCGCGATGGCGACACCGGCAAATGGCTGGGGTGGATGCACGCCTGGGCGCACCCCTCTGTTCTTGAGCGACGCAAGGAAATTGCCTCCGTCCTCCAAGATTTTGCGCGTGCCGGCAACTTGACGCTGGTTAATCGGATTGGGGAGGACGTGGAGCAACTGGCGGGTTATGTCGCGCAGATTGAGGAATACGACTTACTAGACAAAGCCGGCCTTGATCCCGCTGGCATCGGCGCGGTACTGGATGCGCTGGTCTCTGCCGAGGTGGACCAGGAGAAAATCATCGGCATCAGCCAAGGCTGGAAGCTGACCGGCGCCATCAAAACCACCGAGCGCAAACTCGCTGAAGGCGTCCTTGAACATGACGGATCGCCAATGATGGCATGGTGCGTCAGCAACGCTCGGGCCGAACCGCGCGGCAACGCCATGCTGATCACCAAGGCGGCCAGCGGAACGGCAAAGATCGATCCGCTGATGGCCCTTTTCAACGCAGTCCAACTGATGGCCCTGAACCCAGAGGCCCGCGGCGGACCTGGTATCTATACCCTATGAACACGACCAACATCACAGTAAATACCGGCGAGTATGGATCTCGGGTGCTGGCCGACTGGATCGCCTCGCGCGACGGTGCAGCGGAGCGGGCCGGGCTGACGAATCTCGGAGAAAACGAGATCACCAGCAGCGGCACGAGCTTTGCTGAGCTGGCTAGCCTGTTGGGCGCAAACGCACGAAGTTCATCGGGGGAGCAAGTAACCCGCGATACCGCGCTGCGGGTGTCCGCCGTATATGGCTGCGTGTCGCTGATCGCCGGCGCCATCGCCACCCTGCCCGTAGGCATCTACCAACGAACCGACAATGGGCCGAGCAAGGCCGATCACCCCTACTGGTTCCTGTTCAACGAGCAGGCCAGCGAGAACTGGACCTCCGCCGCTGCGTGGGAATATGTGATTAGCAGCAAGTTGTTCTACGGGGATGGCTTCGCCAGGTGGATACGCCCGAGCCCGGTCAGTAATCGCGTGATCGGCTGGGAGCCGCTGCACCCACTTTCGGTTCAGCCGTTCAAGAAGGATGGACGGGTGCTGTATCGCATCAACCCTCACGGCGAGCCGTCCCAGGTGCTGGATAGCGCCGACATCTTGCATCTGCCCAGCCTGGGGTTTGACGGGCTGACCAGCCCCAGCCCGATCACCTACGCCGCGCGCGAGGCCATCGGCACCGCACTGGCCGGTCAACGCTACACCGGTCGCTTTTTTTCGGACGGCGCCCAGTTCGACTATGCGTTGAAAACCGACAGCAAGCTAAAAACGGACCAACTCAACGCCCTGCGCGCCAGCCTGCTGGCCCGGCTGCAAAACGGTGGCCGCGGCCCGTTGATTTTGGATGGCGGACTGACGCCGGCCCAGCTCTCGGTCAATAGCAAAGACGCAGAAATCTTAGCTACCCGGCTATTCACCGTGGAGGAAATCTGCCGAATTCTGGGTGTTCCGCCCCATTTGGTTGGTCATACGGACAAAACAACCAGTTGGGGTTCTGGCGTGGAAAACATGGGGATTGGCTTCGTCCGCTACACGCTGCAACGGCACTTGACGCCGATTGCCCAGGAGCTGAACCGCAAGCTTTGGCCGGTCCGTGAAAAGCATTACGTCGAGCACATCACCGCCGCTCTTGAGCGGGGCGATCTGAAATCTCGCTACGAGGCCTACCGCATTGCGCTGGGCCGCGCCGGCGAGATGCCCTTCATGGACCACAACGAGATTCGCCGGCTGGAAAACCTGCCGGCAAACGATAACCTGCAACGGAATGGAGGCTCCAATGCGCAACCGACTGCTCCAGCTGCTGGCGCAGAACCGACGGCCGTTTGAGCCGGTGAAGAGCAAGATTGTCGCGCAGGACAATGGCGAAACCGCCATCTACCTGTACGACCCTATTGTCGGCGACCGTGTCACCGCCGAGTGGTGGGGCGGCATCTGCCCGCAGGACTTCGTGCCGGCGCTGCGCCAGTTGAAGGCCGAAAACATCCGGCTCTACACCAACTGCCCCGGCGGAGACGTGTTTGCCTCTGAGGCCATCTGCCAGGCGCTGCGCGAACACCCGGCCCACATCACCATGCAGATCGAAGGCTACGCCGCCAGCGCGGCGACCTCCATCGCCTGCGCGTGCGATGAGGTGGTGGCCACCTCCGGATCGAAGTACATGATCCACAAGACGTGGACGCTGGCGATTGGCAACGACGACGAACTGTCCAAGGTGGTGGACCTGCTGCGCAATTGCGACGAATCGATGTATGAGCGTTACATGGGCCGCACCGGTCAGCCGCGAGATCAGATTGTGGAATGGTGTAAAGCCGAAACCTGGTTCAACGCCGAGCAGGCGCTGGAGCATGGCTTCATCGATAGCATTCTGGAAGCCCCCTCCCCGAGTGCTGCGGCCAATCGCCAATGGAATCTGAGCGCCTATCTCAATGCGCCCCAGGCTGATCCATCCGATCGCCAGCCCGACACCGACCCCGACGACGGCCAAGACAAAGAGCCGCCCGTCTCCGTTTTCGCCAGCGAAGACCACCGAGCCAGACAAGCCCAGCGCTTGCAGCTCGTAGCCAGACTCTGACGCGCGCCGCGCGCCCAGACCAGACCCGCCCAATGGCGGGTCTTCTTGTTTCCACACCTAGAAAGGAAGTCACATGAGCAAGATCGCTCAACTGCGCGCGCGCCGCGATGCCAAGGCACGCGAAGCCACCGAACTGAACAACAAGTACCCGGCCGACCAGCGCATGCCCGCGGCCGACGCCGAAAAGCTGGACGCGGTGCTGAATGAGATTGAGGCCATTGATGCCGAGATCGCGCGGGAAAACCGCCTGAACCAGATCGCCGGCGATGAAAATGCTGAGCAGGAACGCGCGCGAGATGTCGCTACGCGCCAAGGTGGTCAAGCCGACGAGTCCGGCGCGCTGCGCGCCATGCTCACCGGCGGCCTGTCCGCGCTGTCTCAGGAGCAGCGCCAGGCCATGTTCGCCCGTCAAAGCCCGGACATTAAAGCGGCGATGTCGACCACCACCAGCACCGAAGGCGGCTACACCGTTGCAACCGAATTCTCGCGCAATCTGCTCGAGGCTTTGAAACTGATGGGTGGCGTACGCAGCGTGGCCTCCAACATCAAAACCGCTACCGGCGCGCAGATGCTTTTCCCCACTGCCGATGCCACTGCGGAGGAAGGCGAGATCGTTGGCGAAAACGTTCCGACCAACAATCAGGACACGACTTTCGGCCAAGCAAATATGAGCGTGTACAAGTACAGCTCCAAATCCATTGCCGTGCCCTTCGAACTGCTGCAGGACTCGATGATCAACATCGAGGCCTACCTCCAGGAGCTGCTCAAACTGCGGCTGTGGCGAATCCAGAACCGTCATCACACCCAGGGTTCCGGAACGGGTCAACCCAAAGGCATTGTCACTGGCGCGCTGCTGGGCAAGGCCGGCGCCACCGGCCAGGTTGCCAGTGTGACCTACGATGACCTGGTTGACCTGGAACACAGCGTTGACCCGGTGTATCGCAGCGCCTGCCGCTTGATGATGCATGACGACAGCCTGAGGGCTGTACGCAAGATCAAGGACACCAACAACCGCCCGATCTTTGTACCTGGCTATGAGCAAGGCAACCCCGGCGGCGCGCCGGACCGCTTGCTGGGCCGTGAAATCGTCATCAACCAAAACATGGATCCGATGGGTGCCGGCAAGAAATCGATTCTGTTTGGCGATTTCAGCAAGTACCTGATCCGCGACGTGATGGACCTGACGCTGTTCCGCATGACCGACTCCAAATACACCCTGCAGGGTCAGGTCGGCTTCGTTGCGTTCATGCGCTCCGGTGGCAACCTGCTGGATGTCGGCGGTGCGGTGAAGTACTACCAGAACGCCGCGTCCTAATCCTCAACCTGAGCCCGGCCACGGCCGGGCTCCACTGGAGATTGAACCATGCCCCCGAAGCCCCAAAATACCCAGCCGCCGGCGCCGCAGGAGGATGCTGTCATCCAACCGGAGCCGGAAAAAGTGACTCACCCATCCGAGCCCGCCAGCGAGCCGGAGGCAAGCGCTGAACCCGCGCTGGCGCCGCAGGAGGATGTGATCACCGTTCGCGTTCTGTCCGCTGTCACCATCGGCGACACGCGTTACCAGCCCAACACCGTTCTGACGCTGCCGGCCGTGCTGGCGCAACAGCACGCGGATGCGCTGGACGACCACCCCGACGCTATTGCCATGGCGTTGGCCGATGGCGGAAAGGAGATCCTGCACGATGACTGGCCCGACGAATGAAATCCAGGGCGAGCTGGTCAGCATTGCTGAAGTCAAACTGGCCGCCCGGATTGACGCCGACATCGACGCTTACGACGCGCTGATTCCGACTTTGATCGCCTCAGCGTGTGAAGTGGCTGAGCATCAAACCGAGCGTAAACTTGCCGACCTGAAGCCGCTTCCGCAGTCCGTTCGGTTGTGGATTATTGCTCAGTGCGTCCACTGGATTCAGAACCCTGAGGCGGCGACAATTCGGCAGCTCTGCCCTTCGCCTTTCCTCGCTGGTCTGCTCGACCCGATCAAAACGTGGGGATCGTGACATGACGTTGGACAAACGCGTCATCCTGCAGCAGTTGGTCCACGGCCGCGACCGCGCCGGCCAGCCGACCAACACCTGGCAGGATCTGCCGCCCATCTGGGCAAATGTCCGCTTCATGAACGGCCGCGAGTACATCAGCGCCGATCGTCAGCAGCAGGAAACAGTGGCCAGCATCCGCATCCGGCGCCGGACGGTCACCGCGAGCATGCGGGTGCGCCACGCCGGTGTGATCTACGAAATATCAGCAGTGCTGCCGGATCAGCGCGGCGAATACCTGGACCTCGCGGTTAAGGCAATCAAGTGAGACGGCGATGGGAAGACGGAGAGGAAGCGGCAGTGGCCGCGGCCATAGCAAATCGGAGCAGCTATTCGACCGCGGCAGCGTCGGCATTGGCTTCGATCACTCGGACATCTCCGCCGGCTTAAACGAGCTGGTGGCCAAGCTGAGCGAAGCCATGCTCTCTGGCGCTGCTGCCGGCGCGCGCGTGCTGTATGACGAAATCCATGCCAACGTGCCAGAGAAGTCCGGCCGGCTGAAGACGTCCATCTACCGGTTTTACGTCAAGAAGCGTTCAGACGAGAAGCGGCATATCTACGCCATCGGCGTCAACAAGCGCACCGCCAAGCATTGGCACCTGATCGAATATGGCCACTGGCGCGTAAACCGCTTAGTGCAACTGAAAAGTGGCGAATGGGTACCGACCAAAGAGCGGCTGGCTCAGCCGGTTTGGGTGCCAGCCGAACCCTATCTGCGCCCGGCCTACGACGCCAAGATCGGCCCCGCGCTGGATGCCACCCGGGATCGCATGCGCCAGAAACTGCAGGAGGGATAACCGTGCCGCTGGAAGAACAATTGTTCAACACCCTGGGGCCGCTGGTTGCCGGCAACGTGTTCCCGGATACCGCGCCGCCAGGCACTGCGCCGCCCTACATCCTCTACCAGCAAGTCGGTGGCATGCCGGTGCAGTTCCTGGAAGGCGTTGGCAGTTGTGTCATGCCTCGTGTGCAAATCACCATCTGGTCGGAGTCCCGGCTGCAAGCCGCTGAGCTCCAGCGCGCCGCTCAGCGTCTGCTGGTGGCAGGACCGTTGTTCGGGCTGATTGCCGGCGGCGCGGTGGCGCTATACGACCCGGCAGTCGGATACCGCGGCAGCCGTCAGGACTTCCACTTTTCAGGAGACCCGTAATGCAGCCGACGCTGGCAGCCGGCACCGAGCTGGCCATCTCGCTGGCGCTGCCGGTCACGGCTGACGCCGCCGGCTTTGCCGCGCTGGGGTTTACCCGAGTCCGCGGCGTGCGCACGGTTGGCGACATGGCAGAGCAGTGGCAGACCAGCGTCACCAACCTGGCAAACCGGAGTTACCCGCATGTCGCCAAGACCTGGCCCAGCGCCATCCAGCAGGACGTTGATCTGCTGCAGGTAGACGATGCCGGCCAGGCGCTGCTGATGCAGGCATTTGGCCAACGCGGCCCCGCCGCTTTCCACTTGGCGCAACCCGCCGGTGGATTCTGGTTCACCGCGCTGGTCACCTCGCGCGCCATCGGCGGAAGGTCGCCGGATGCGCTGCTTGCCCGGCGCTTCACCCTGGTGCTGACCGCGCCACCGATCGAAATCGCTTAACCCACTGGCCCGCCCTGCGCGGGCCTTACTTTTTACGAAGAGAGGACCGACATGGCTGTTACCCTGCCCAGCGGGAGCACCCTGCAGATCGCCAGCGCTTACGGCGCGGCCAAGACCATCACCGCCATCACCAACGCTAACCCGGGCGAGGCCAGCGCCGTCGGCCATGGCTTTGCCGCTGCCGACATCGTCGAGCTGACCAGCGGCTGGCAACGGCTGAATGGCCGCATCGTCCGCGTTGGTCCGGCGCCGGCCGCCGACAAGTTCAAGCTGGACACCATTGATACCTCTGACACGAAAACCTATCCGGCTGGACTGGGTGTTGGCAGTGCCCGCGCCGTCTCCGGCTGGGTGCCCATGCCGCAGGTGCTGGAATTCAACACCAATGGCGGCGAAACCACCTACGCAAACTACAAGTTCCTGGAGTCGGACGAAGAGCAGCAGATTCCCAGCGGCCGCTCGGCCATGTCCATCGCCATCAAGCTGGCCGATGACCCGACCCTGCCCTGCTACGCCGTGCTGCGTGCGGCGTCCGACAGCCGCAAGCCCACGGCAATGCTGCTGACCCTGCCCAACGGTGGCGTGCTGCTCTACAACGGCTATGTGTCGTTCAACGACACCCCAGAGCTGTCCCAAGGCAACATCATGTCGGTGAAGGTCAGCTTCTCGCTGATCGGTCGCCCGACCCGCTACTGATCTGGAGGCCACCATGGCAAAACTGACCCTGGCCGCCGCGCCGACCTTTCCCGCCACCGTAGCCATCCCCGTGCCGGGCGGCGGCACCGCCGAAGTGGTGTTCACCTTCAAGCACTGCACCAAGTCTGAACTG
The DNA here is from genome assembly GCF_057418835.1 of Chromobacterium sp. HL1. NCBI lineage: Bacteria > Pseudomonadati > Pseudomonadota > Betaproteobacteria > Neisseriales > Chromobacteriaceae > Chromobacterium > Chromobacterium sp. HL1. The sequence continues at coordinate 957,490 of NZ_CP162399.1, read as the reverse complement.
CGCAAGCGCATAGAGAAACTGGAGCAAACCAGCGATATCGACCTGATCGAATCCTGCACCGCCGGCTGGGATCTGGACGATGACTTCAACCGGGCCAACCTGGTGCTGCTGCTGGAAAACCACCATGGCGCCTGGTCGGCAATTTGGGGCGCTTACCTGCAAGAGCTCGTTGGGGTTCGCCAGGGAAACTGAAGGCCGCCGCGCGCGCTCTCTACGAGCCGGCGCCCGATGCGGCCAAATTGGCATCATTCGGGCTCCGGCCAGAGGATATGAACGAACAGGACGTGGAGGTATGGCCGGATAATTGGCAGGCCGTCACCCTGTTTGCTCGAATGCGCACGCAATGGCGGGTCGGCTTCGGAGGGGCTGTTGGACTGGATTACAACGTACTGTACCGGATGATCGGTCGCCTCAAGCTGGAAGACGTCGAGGCGGAGGAACTGGAAGAGGACGTCCAGGTAATGGAGCTTGAGGCGTTGCGGGTGATGGCTGAGTCGCTTAGCTAGGACCGGTGCCAAAAGGCAATGGCGGTGCTACGATAACGTCATTTACCTGCAGCTTTGGGGATGAATATGACAGAAATTGGTTTTGCAGTACTGCTAGCCATTTCAACAGCAATCATGTTTGGGATTGGCCAAGGAACTAACATAATTGCGGCTGTTGCCGCCATTCTCTTCTTATTTTTTGCCCTTGTATTGTATTTTTTCCCATCGATAGTCGCCGCCAGAAATAACAAGAAGAACTTCTCACCAATCGTTGCGGTAAACCTTCTTCTGGGCTGGACCTTGGTCGGCTGGGTGGTTGCATTTGCTTGGTCTCTCACAGAGGAGAAGGACCATCCGGCCGTGAAGGCTTCCAATGAGCCGGAGTATGAAGGCACGACAAGTGTTGCTCAGGAGTTGGAAAAGTTGGCAAACCTTCGGGACCGAGGAGTGCTGACAGACGATGAGTTCAAGCAGCAGAAAGAGAAGTTGCTTTCTGCGAAAGCCTGATATGAAGAAAGCCGCCCATGGGCGGCTTCTTTACTTGGGCTTCTTCTTGTTCTGTAGTGCTTGAAACCGTTCCATCTCATCTTCGCTCAAGACTCGATCCACAACCCGATCAATGATCTCCCGGATAAGCAGCTCCCCACCGGGCTCTTCCATCAGAACCGGGATGGTCGCAACGATAGCCCCTTCTGAAGCAAGGCTATCGCGCATTAATGAGGCTTCAAGTCTTTGAACGATTTCTGCATGCAAGGACCGTCCATTTTCTTTTGCCGCGGCATCAAGGCTTGCTCTGAGTTCTGGCTGAAGCCTTAAGGGGTAAGGCTGTATCGTGTGTCTATCGCTCATGTTGCATATTGTGGACACCAAAGTGACTCATAGCAACGAGTCACTTTGACATCCACAATAAGAGAGTCCACAATGAGTCCACACTAACAGCACACAGAAAGGGTTTTGATGAAAAACGCTCGAAACATAACAGCAACCCCGATACGAATCCCTGAGGAGCTGAAGAACTGGCTCAAACATAAGGCCATCGACAATTACCGCAGCTTGAATGGTGAGATTGTTGCGCGGCTTGAGGAGAGTCGTAAACGCGAGGAGGAGCAAGTTGACGAGGCAGCCTAAGACCACCTCAGAAATGAGTGAAGCCCCAACAGCGGGAACTGTTGAGGCTTCGGTATCGAAAATCTTGAACCAAGTAATTCAAGGAGATTTCGCTATGGAAACTAGCGCAAAAATCAAACAAAGTCAAGTCAAGACCATGGCAGCCCGTAGCATGGACGCCGCCGACATCACCATGATTCACGCGGATAGCCTCGCCGGAATCCTTGCCGCTATTGCCAGGCTGTCGCAAGACGACACGATCACTAAACTGGCATCGCTTGGAAGAGCTGTAGCGGGCGACTTGCACAACGAGGCCGACCTCTTCCGCGAGGAAGCCGAATCCATCGCCTTGGGAGTGTGACATGGAGCTGATGACTTTGAGCGCCGGCCAGCCGCTGACCATGAGTAGCCGGGAGATCGCGGAGCTGTGCGACAAGCGCCATGACAATGTAATGCGCGATATCCGCATCATGTTGGCTGAGTTGTACGGCGAAGGGGGTGCCCTCAAATTTGAGGACACCCACCGCAACCCACAAAATGGCCAGGAATACTCCATTTTCCAGCTGCCAAAAGACCTTACCCTGACCTTGGTCGCCGGCTACAACGTAGTACTGCGCAACCGCATCATCAAGCGCTGGATGGAGTTAGAGCAGAAAGCGCAACAGCCCGACCCGATTCAGGTGCTGAATGATCCGGCAGCAATGCGCGGCCTGCTGCTGACTTACAGTGAGAAGGTTTTGTCACTGGAAAGCAAAGTGGAATCCATGGCACCCAAGGTCCAAGCCCTGGAGCGCATCTCGGAAGCCGAAGGCGCATCATGCATCACTAATGCTGCCAAGGCCTTGCAACTGCGGCCGAAGGACTTGTTCACCTACCTCAATCGGCACCGCTGGATTTACAAGCGCCCCGGTAGCGCATCATGGACCGCCTACCAAGACAAAATCCAGGCCGGCGTGCTGGAGCACAAAGTCACCACCGTCAGCCGCGGCGATGGTAGTGAAAAAGTGGTTGAGCAGGTGCTGGTGACGCCCAAGGGGCTGGCCAAACTTGCTGAGAATGTCCGAACGATGCACTAAATCGCCTGTTATCTACTCAACCCGCCCCACGGCGGGTTTTATTTATCACCATTACTTCTGTGAATTGTTATCTCTCGCGAAGTGTCCGAAATAACATTTATCTCAGCCCAAACCCAATCCCCTGAGTCTACAATTTCAGCAATATTTATATTCTCAGACTTAAGCATTGAAAATACCAAACCATCACCACCAAGCGTGCCTGGCCGATATGCGTTAACAAAATCAAGATGCGATTTACTCCAAAGTCGGATTTTGTCATTAGGCTTGCATAGTAAAAGCTCATTTACATCCAGAAAACTAAGCACCAAGTCCCCGCCAACCATTCTGGCAGCATGAGACGAATTATCAGGCACTTCCAAATAATCATCGCATTGAATACTCGACCGACTCTCGCCAATCAAGTCTTCACGTAGTTGAGACATGCCCATCACTCGCTTTATCTTAATTTGAATAGTTAAAAAGATCTAAACACGACCTCTGGAGAGTATATGTCAGAAGAGAAAATTTATCGCGGCGTTATGGAGGTTGAGGTTAACGAGAATGGCGCCACTGCCGCGATAGCAAAAATTGGCGCCGCAGTTACTGAGCTCGGGCAAACCGCCGCCAAGGCCGGCACGGAAGCCGGCGCCGGCATCGACAAGATCGGCCAGGGTGCGGAAAAGGCGGCTGGCAAGACCGAGCAATCTGGACAGCGCGTTAAGAAAACCCTGGCCAGCCTGCGTGAAGGCGCGGCGCCGGCGGAGGCAGTTAGTGGGTCGCTTGAGAAAATCGGCGACGCCAGCAACGAGGCCGCGCGCAAGCTGGATGCGGCAACCCGCAACATGATCAGCTCGATCCAGCGCACCATGGTCACGATGCGCGTTGGCGACCGCAACAGCGCGGAGTATTTCCGGGTTCTCGCTGGCCAGCGCGGCGTTGATGTGGGGGTGCTGGAGCCCTACCTGAAACAGTTGGAAGCAGTATCGGCACGCCAAGTTCGTGTTGGTTTGACCGCTGGTGAAATGTCGAACGCCATGCGTATGCTGCCCGCCCAGTTTACCGATATCGCCACTTCGCTCGCTGGCGGCCAGAACCCGATGCTTGTTTTCTTGCAGCAAGGTGGCCAAATCAAAGATATGTTTGGCGGTGTCGGGCCGGCCGCAAAGGCAATGGCCACTTATGTTCTCGGCCTTGTTACGCCGCTCACCGTCACTGCTGCGGCATTTGCTGCCGTGGGTTATGCCGCGTATCTCGGAAACGAGAACGTGAGTAGATTCAAAGATACGGTCAAATTGACAGGAGGCTCACTTGGTCTTAGCAGGGGTGAAGTTGAAGCATTTGCTCACGCAATAAAGATGTCCGCGAATGCGAGCACTCAGGCATCAAGAGAAATGCTTGATGCTATAGCAAGAACGGGGCGGGTCGGCGGAGACTCGCTCAAAGCGATATCAGCGGCCGCACTTGCATACGCTGAAGTGTCGGGAGAAAAAGCGGAATCTGTTGCTAAAGACTTCTCGAAGATGGCGGATGGAGTTGCAGATTGGGCTGCTGAGCATAATAAATCCATGCATTTCATCACTGCCACAGAGTACGAATATATAAAAACTCTTGAAGAGAGTGGAGACAAACAAGAAGCTATTCGGATTGTTTCTGACAAACTGCACCGTCAATTTGCAACCAGCGATAGCGAGAATCTTGGATTGCTTGTGAAGATATGGCGAGGCTGGGGATATGCAATTGATGATGTGTGGGAAGCGATGAAGCGTATTGGCACATCATCACCAGTAGAGAAACTCTTTTCCGATGCAGATCAAGCTGTTCAGCAAACACTTAAAAACCTGAGCAGTAAATTACTTACCCCCGCCGCCAAAGAAACACTGCAAAGACAGCTGCAAGCCCAGATAAAAGAAAGGGATGAGCTTGCGACACAAATCACCGCACAGGCAAGGAAGAATCGTTTAAAACAAGCTGAAGCTGAGGCATCAGAGGATTCAATTGAATATCAGCGCTTAATCGAATCCCAGATGTCGAAATCAGAAAAACGACTAAGCGCCTTCAAAAAGCTCAACGCGAGCTACTTCGGAAAAGGTAATGCCGAAAAATTCGGAACAGATCAAATAAATGATTTGAGCTTGCTTTCCGAAGGGATGTTGCTCGCGCATGGCAAGAATGCTCAAAGAGCTCTTGCTGAATATAAAGCTGCGCGTGCTGCTGTTGAAGAAAAGTTTAAAGATCCGCACCAAAGGAAATCGTCTGCATTCGGCAAGGCCGAAGACCGTGAAGTGGCTGACCTGCGCGCTCGGATCGAGGCTGAAAACCAGATCGCCGCGGCAATGCGGCAAAACGGCGCCGCATACGAAAAAATGACCGAAGGCGCGAAGTTGGCACTAAAGTTTCGCCAGCAGGAAGGCGTGGCGGTAACGGATGCGGCCAAAGCCAACCTGCGCTTGCGCGCCAGCCTGGCCGACGAGCTGGGTTATCGCCAGGAACTGACCAAGGCGCTGATGGAGCAAATCAGCGTCCAGAAAGCCCTGGACGAAGCGGACCAGCGCCGCGCCGGCGAGCAGGATCTGCAAAGCGAGGATGTGCGCAAGCAGTTGGAGTTCCTGACCATGAACATGGCCCAGCGCGAGAAAGCGCAGGCCGCCTGGGAAGCGGAGAAGGAAACCAAGCGCCAACTGCTGGACCTGCAAATCAAGCTCAACCAGGCGCGTGCCGATGAGTCAGCCGCATCCACGCCTGGCGCCAAGGCGGTTCGGTCCAAAATCGTCGAGGATCTGGAAGGCGAGCAGCGCCTGTTGCAAATGGAGGGCGCCAAAAAGGTGGAAGCCGCGGTTCAGGCAGTCAATGACCGACTCGCCATGGGCAGCAACTGGGTGGTCAGCTCGCGCCGCGCCTTGGAAGACTACGCCGACAACGCCATCAACATTGCCGATGAGGTTGGCGCGGCGTGGACCCGTGGCATGGGCGGCATGGAGGATGCGCTGACCAAGTTCGTGATGACCGGCAAGGCCAGCTTCAAGGATCTGGCCAACAGCATCATCGAGGACATGATCCGCATCCAGATCCGGCAAAGTGTTACCGGACCATTGGCAGGCATGCTGCCGGGCTTGTTGTCCGGGGTTTTCGAGCGCAGCGGCCCCGCCGCCCCCATTGAGGCAGGAACCGTCATGCAGTCATCCGGCGGTGCCTGGCTGCGCGGCGTGCAGATGTTCGCCAGTGGCGGTGCCTTCACCAACAGCATCGTCAGCAAGCCTACGGCGTTTTCCCACGCCGGCGGGCTGGGGGTGATGGGCGAAGCGGGGCCCGAGGCTATCATGCCTCTGACCCGCGACGCTGCCGGCCGGCTGGGGGTGCGCACTGCTGGCAATGCCGGCTCGGCGCCGTCGGTGGATGTCCAGGTCAACGTGATCAATCAGAGCAGCCAGCCACTGCAGGCCCAGCAGCAAGGGCAGCCGCGCATCGATCAGTTCGGCAAGGTCATCATCGACATGCTCGTCACCGACGTGCGGCGCGGCGGCCCGGTGTCGTCCACCATGGAAGCCGCCTACGGCCTGCGCCGCGGCGGTAGATAAGGAAAGCTATGCCCATCACCGCCCTGCCCGACTATGTGATGATCGACATGGAGGGCTACAGCGAGAAGGCCGACTTCGGCGTGCAGCGCTCGCCGATGGATGGCGGCATTCCGAAGCAGCGTGCGCGGTGGTCTCTGCCGATCGTGACTCGCGGCATGACGCTGCTGATCGACGGAGCGGCCAGCCGCGACGCCTTCGACGCTTGGCACCGGGAGACGCTGCGCGGCGGCGTTGACTGGTTCACGCTGAGCTTGTTCGGCAAGACCGCCCGGGCGCGCTTCACCGAGCCGCTGTCATTTCGGCCTAGCGGGCCTGATGCGTGGATGGCGACGGCCACTGTGGAGACTGTTGGATAACGGAAATCCCACAAGAGGAATGAGATTCCGGTGCACTCGACAATTTGATGATCCATAAATGCAAAAGTGAAATGGATCATGAAAAATTATCTTGTCCAGCTGTGCTTTTTCGTTCTGATTATTGACTACTCAAGTCCAGGCGCTCGTATCACTTCTGTCGTGCTGCTCATGTTGAGCTGTTTGCACGCGTGGCTTCACAGGCCATAAAACGTAGCCCCGCTCCCTGCGGGGCTTTTTCATTTCTGGAGTCCACATGGCCCGCCCCTATTCCCAACACGCGCGCGAGCAGCTCAACGCCACCAGCGCCGACGACATCATGCTTGTCCTGCTGGAGATTCGGCACCCTCTGCTGGCCGTGCCGGTACGGGTGGTCAACGACATGCAGAACATCGTGGTGGCCAGCAACGAGTTCATCGCCTGCGCGTTCAACATCACGCTGCCGGACGACTCCGACAATCAGTTGCCCGAAGCCCAGCTTGAAATCGACAACATCGGTCGCGAGTTGACCCAGTGGCTGGAGCAAAGCGGTGGCGGCGCCGGCGCCACCTGCCGGATCATGCAGGTCATGCGCGCCACGCCGGACCTGATCGAATTCGACATCACCATGGACTTGACCGGCCTGGCGATGGACCAGTCAACCGTTAGCGGCAAGCTCTGCTTCACCGACCTGCTCAACCAGCCCGCCGTCACCGTCTATTACCGGCCGGAAACCGCCCCCGCCCTGTTCTGAGGTTTTCCCATGCATTGGTCTGATCGCTATGTCGGCCAAGACTATGTCGCCGACACGGCCGACTGCGCCGTACTCGCCGGCACGGTCGCGCGCGAAGTGCTTGGCCTTGATGTCCAGCTCCCAGGCGAGCGTCGCCCCGGGCCATTTGGGCGCAATGCGCTCATCCAGCAGCACCAGGACGCTTTCGCACGGCGAGTCGATGCGCCGGCGGACGGTCAACCGGTGCTGCTGATTGCTCGCGGCCGGGCTCAGCACATCGGCGTGATGTGCTGGCTAGCCGGCGAGTGGTGGGTGCTACACGCCGACGAAGCCGCCGGGTTTGTGGTGCGCCAACGGCTGCGCGACATGCCGCGGCAAGGCTATCAAGTTGAAGGGTTCTACGAATGGCTGTGACCAAACCGAAACTGGTGCATCTTCCGCACCCGCTGACCACCAATGGCCGGCAGGTGATCTACGAAGCATTCCGCCGCAATGAGACCCTGGGCGGCTACCTGCGCCGGCTGCAAATTGAAGTCGACCGCGCCCCATTTGCGGTGCAGGTCAACGGCCGGCCGCTGGCCGACTGGCGCCGCTACCGTCTGAGAGGCGGTGATTTTATCGAAGTCCGCGCGGTGGTTGCCGGCGGTGGCGGCGGCAAGATCCTGCGTACTGTCGCCATGGTTGCTCTGGTTCTGGCCGCGCCACAGTTAGGCCCAATGCTGGCTGGCACGATTGGTGTGTCCGCAACGGTCGGGACGGCTCTCGTCATGCTTGGCGGGTCGATGCTGATCAACGCCCTGCTGCCGCCACCCATGCCAGAGCTTGGCGGCCTGGGCGGACGCGATTACTCGGTCAGTAACAATTACGCGCTGTCCGGCGCTCGCAACCGTGCCCGAACCTTTGCGCCGATGCCGCTGGTGATCGGCCAGCGCCGTTTCGTGCCAGACGCGTGTGGCAACCCGTTTACAGAGTTCTCTGGCCAGGATCAGTTTCTGTACCAGACCTACCACTTCGGGCTGCAACCCGATCTGCAATTGTCCGATTTCCGCATCGGTGACACGCCGATTGGCAATTACCAGGGCGTCGAGCTGTTCCATGCGGCGGCGGATGGACAGCTGCCGGCGGCGTTCGGCAATGTCAGCAGCGACACCGGCCGCGAGATCAAGGCCAGCGACGGCTGGGTGGTGCGCCAATTGGCGCGCGAGACCATCGGCATCGGCATGGACCTGCAGGGCGTCGGCTATTACGCCAACGACAATGGTGATATGGAATGGCGCAACGTCGATTCCGAGATCCAATACCGCCGGCTGCCGGATGGCGCATGGCAGCCCTATGGCGATGACCAATATGGGAAGTACCGGCTGCCAGGCAACAGCATCACGCCGGTGCGCCGCACCTTGATGCAGGAACTGCCGGTTTCGCAGTACGAAGTCCGGGTTCGTAAAACCAGCGGCGACGTGATGTCCAGTCGGGAGCGCAACGAGTTCGCCCTAGCCGGCCTGCGCGCATACCGCAAGGACACGACCAGCTATTCCGGTCAGCGTCGGGTCGGCCTCAAGATCAAAGCCAGCAGCCAGCTCAACGGCGCAGTGGACGAGCTGTCGGCGATGGCCGTGGCCAGTTGCCCGGTCTGGACCGGCTCGACCTGGTCGAATCAGCCAACGACCAATCCCGCATGGTGGTATCTGTGGTTCGCGCGCGGCGCTTTTGACGGCCAAGGCCGCCGGATGTACGGCGCGGGTCTGCCGGATGGCCGAATTGATTTCGAGGCCATCAAGGTTTGGGCGGCGTGGTGCGACGCCAAGCAATTGAGCGTTGGCCTGGTGCTGGACCGTCAATACAGCATCGCCGAAGTGCTGGGCCTGATTGCGCGCTGCGGTCGCGGACGCTACACCTGGCAATCCGGCAAGCTCGGCGTGATCTGGGATGCGGCCAACCTGCCAGCAGTCGCGGTATTTGGCCCGGCCAACATCCGCGCCGGCTCGTTCAGGATCGAGTACGTCAACGAGAAGGTGGCCGACGAGGTCATCGTCAATTTTTCGAACAAGGACAAAGGCTACGAAATCGACCAGGTGCGCGTCGCCGTGCCTGGCGTCAGCACCCCAACCAATCCGGTGACGCTGGACTTCATCGGCTGCTGCGATACCAACATGGCAGGCAGAGAAGCCAATCTGATCGCCGCGTCTCAGCTCTATCACCGCCGGCGGGTGAGCTGGGAGACCGATTTCGAGGGACTGGTGGCGACGCGCGGCGACGTGGTCCTGCTGAGCCATGACCTTGCCAACTGGTCGCACTCCGGCCGGCTGCTGGCCGGCGACCGCGGGCAACTGCGCTTGGATCGCTCCGTTCCGCTGGGCGCCAGCGGCTGGGTGGGCATTCGCTTCCCAGATGGCCGCTATGGCACCTATCGAGTCAATGTGGGATCAGGCAGTAGCGACACCTTGCAACTGCGCGATCTGATCCCCGCGTCGGACGCTGGCGGCCCGCTGCCGGTGCCTGATGAGTCCCCGGATGCGGTGCCATACGACTGGATGTGGTTCTACGACGCCTCAACGCAGCCGGGCCGGCGCGTCAAGATCGTGGATGTGAAGCCCAGCGCCGAGGGCGTGAAGTTCACCGCCATCGACGATCGCCCGGAGTACTACGCGGCCGAAAGCGGCAGCTTCAACAACAACGGCCCTGCGCCAACCTTACCGCCGGCGCTGGGTTTCCTGCGGCTGTCGGAGTCCAGCCGAGTGACCGGTGACGGCCGGCGTGTTGCCGTGGTGACCGCGGCATGGCCATCACTTCGCGGTGCGGTGAACTACCAATTGAAGTACCGCCGCGCCGGCGGCGCATGGGCGGCTCAGGTGGTGCCGGACACTTCGTTCAGTTGGGATGCGGACCCGCAGGATCTGGAAGTGTCGGTTGTTGCTGTTTTCGCCGACGGCTCAATGTCTGCGCCAGCTGTCGCCTCGTTGAAGATCCAGGGGCACACGATGCCGCCGGCAACGGCTGCCGCGTTTACTGCGATCGGCGAGATGATGCAGATCACGCTGCGCTGGTCTTACCCCGCTCGGACAGACCTGCGTGGCGCGCAGTTGTTCGCCAGCACCGATGGGCAGGCATGGGTCAAGCTGGCCGACATCGCCTACCCTGCAGCGGTTTACACTCATCTCGGGCTGATGGCCGGCGTCACCGTGCAATACCAACTGCGCATCATCGACACCTGGGGGAATGTCGGCGCCGCCGCCACGGCACAAGCCACCGTGATCCGCGATCCAGCCGTGCTGCTGGATCAGTTGAAGAACAGCATCACCTCAGCCCAGCTTCAGGAGTCGCTGCGCACGCCAATCGAGCAAGCAGTGGGCGTTCAGGGTAGCGTCAACTCACTGATCCAGGCCCAGATGCAGCAGATGCTAACGGCGGACGAGATCCGCAGCACGCAGGGCAATCACTACGCATTTGCGAAACGGCAGCTCAGCACGCTGGGCGACAGCCTTCGGCAAGAGGCGAGTGAGCGGCTGCTGCTGGCGGCCAGGGTGGACGAGGCCGCCGCCGGTATCGCCGAGGAGTCCAGGGCGCGCGCCACTGCAGACTCTGCACTGACAGAGCGGATAGGGACGATGCAGACCACGGTCGGCAACCATACCGCATCGTTGCAGGAGGTCAGCAGGACGGTAGACGGCGTGATGTCTGAAAAGATCATCAAGCTGAATGCCTCCGGCAAAGTTTCCGGCATTGGCTTGCGCGCCGACGCTGCCGGTAGCGCCGTCGACATCCTGGCTGATCGGTTCGTTGTCTCGCTGCCGGACGGCTCGGGCTCGCGCACGGTGTTTGTGCTGTCAACGATCAACGGCACGCCTGCGCTGGGCCTGGCTGGTGATCTGGTTGCGGATGGCTCCCTGATCGGCCGGCGAGTGCTGGTGGATGAATCTGTTGATGCGGCGAAGATCAACACCCGTGGACTGACCATACGTGACACCGCCGGCAATGTGGTCGTCGATATGACGGGCATGGGCGCAGCCTTCATCAAAGGGCTGCTGCAGGCCGGCCAGATCGACACTCGTGGCCTGACGGTGAAGAGGCCAGATGGCGTCGTCGTCGTTGACGCCAATGGGATGGATGCGACATACATCCGCAATCTGATGGTCGACACGCTGCAGATCAAAGGCGAAGCGGTCAGCAAGAACGACACGAGGACAGTTACTGCCAATGGCTGGGTGTCCGCGTTTGGGTACTCGTTTTCCTTCTACTGCTCAGACCGCGGTACGCTGCTGGTCTTTGGGGATTCGCCATTCGCAAACGTCACCCTCCAGGCTCGTAATCGGTCGACGCCAATCGGCGCCGCCAGCGGAGTGCTGGTCCTTGATGTATCTGCAGGAGAAGCCGTGACGATAACGATTTCTGGCCCCGGCGGATACAGTGCATACGGCCAAATGCGTTATGGGGCAGTGCTCTTCCGACGCTAGAGGAAAGGCTATGGAAAAAATCAGCATCATCGAGTACGACGAGGATGGACGAATCCTACAAACCGGCCTCGCCTCGCTTGAAAACATTGAGCTTGAAATATCACTTGGCAAGCTCATCCTGCAAGGCGAGGCTGACCCGCTGACTCAATACATCCGCAGCGATGGTGCTATCGAGTCGCGGCCACCGAATCCGGCCAGCCTGGCCGGAATGGTGTTACACGATCTGCCGGCTCCATGCGTACTGGTCCTGGACGGCACTGCATACGACTGCGACGACGCAGAATGCGAGCTGTCGTTTTCACTGCGCGGGACGCATCACGTCCAGGTTGAGGCCTGGCCGATGCAGTCGGCCACATTTGAGGTGACAACATGATGCAGATCCATCATTGCGGAGATCACCGCGCGGCGCGCAAATCGCAGTACCCCCCACTCGGTGACCAGTGGGACGTGCTGTGGCGCTGGGTGTCCACGCTGCCGCCGGAGTTGCTAAACGATGAGATGCGGCAGATGCTGGATCGCATCAAGGCAATCAAGACAAATTTCCCGAAGCCCCGCCCGAGTTCATCCGGCGGGGCTGATTCATTGGAGGACAATAACAATGGCTGATGATTGGGCGGGTCTCTCGGCGCAGTTGGGGAAAATGCAGCAGATCTGGTATGTCACCCAGCGCAGTTACTGGAGCGTGTTTGATCCAAACTCGGATACGGCCACAATTACCGCTGAAGATGGCAGTGCACGAGTAGTTCCAAGTTGGTGCGCGCTCTCGCAGGCTGTCGCGAATGGAGTGACTTTAAATACCACACAAACGATCACGGCTGAGAAGACGTTTGATTCTCCAATTCAGTCTGCAATTGGGGGCGGGCCTTATGTTGCGTGGGCCGATAGGGCTGCTGCGGTTGTGCTGTCTTGTCCGCGTAACGATTCCGCGTATGCGGTTTGGCGGGCAGTAAAGTATGGCGCTAGGCATCTGGCGGCGTTTGATGTGCATGCTAATAATGCCGACTCAAATGCGGTGTCTGCTGTTATGCATCTCTCTGGCGGGGGAGGGGCGGTTTTTTCCCATGGGTGGACGGGTGGGGATTATGAGGCACCTGGGAATATTACTGCTGGCGGTTATATTCGAACGGGCCAGGTAAATACGGATATGGGCACAAGTATCCGATCAAGTTTGGAGGTTAGAAATTTAGTAAACGCCTCGGGTGACGAAGGAATAGCCGGAATGGCATTTCATTGTCAGGGCTATTACGCCGTCAAGCTAGGTTTGCGTCATGATGGAATTTTTGGTCTTGGGGGCTGGAGCGCATCGCCGTGGCGCTGGTATGTTGACGCTCGGAATGGAAACATGACCGCGGCTGGCAGCGTCACCGGCTTATCTGATATTCGGCTGAAAACCAATGTTCGCCGTATTCCGAATGCGCTGGATAAGGTCAAGCAGCTGGGCGGCTACACCTACGACCGTCTTGACAACAAAATACGACAAGCGGGTCTGATCGCTCAAGAAGTACGGGCCGTGCTGCCTGAAGCTGTCATTGAGGGGGTAGACGACGAAAAAACACTGTCAGTGGCATACGGTAACGTGACCGCGTTGCTGGTGGAGGCAATCCGCGAGCTGAGCCTGCAGGTCGACTTCCTGTCGCATCGCGTCAACGAATTGGAGGGCGGTTCATGGCGGAATTCCTAGTCTGGCTGATTGTAATCCAGCAACTACTGGACATTGCCAGCACCTGGTATGCCCTGCGCACCGGCATCGGTCGTGAGGCAAACAGCTGGCTGGCCCGCGTGATGAGCCACATCGGCATGCTACCCGCACTGCTTCTGACCAAGCTTGCGTTGCTGGCGGCGTGCTGGTGGTTGCGGCCGCCATGGCCAGCCTACGCGATCCTCGCGGTGATCTACACCGCGGTGCTGATCAACAACTTTCGAGCAATCCAACAGGGCCGGAAAAACCGGCCCTGATTCATTTAGGGAGGAAGCATGCAAGAACACGAAAAGGGGCTGTTGGCACTGCTGGTGGTAGGTGCGCTGATCGGGATCGGCAAGCTGCTGGCAAGCCAGGAGGAGATCACCGTACGCCTGGCGCTCGGACGCGCAATCCTCGGCGGAGCAACTTCGACGATTGCCGGCGTGGCGTTGATGCAGTTCCCCAACCTGCCGCTGCCCGCGCTTGTCGGCATCGGCGCCGGCCTCGGCATTCTGGGGGCCCAGTACCTTGAAGCGTGGCTCAAAAAACGCGCAGACGTGATGCAGTAACAATCGGCTCAAAACCCAATGGCCCGCCAAGAGCGGGCTTTTTCTTTTGGAGGCATGCATGAAAACAAGCGATGCAGGAATCACGCTGTTGAAGAGTTCCGAGGGCCTGAAGCTGGTCGCATACAAATGCCCGGCCGGCATCTGGACGAACGGCTACGGCCACACAGGCCCGGACGTTACGCCTGGACAAGTCATCACCCAGGCGCAGGCTGACGCGCTGCTGGCGCGCGATCTGGAGCGGTTTGAAGCCGGCGTCTCTCGACTGGTCTCTGTGCAGCTGACCCAGAACCAGTTCGATGCGCTGGTCTGCTTCAGCTTTAACCTGGGTCTCGGCGCGCTGCAAGGCTCTACGCTGCTGCGACTGCTCAACGCTGGCGACTGCGCCGGCGCAGCCGCCCAGTTCCCGCGCTGGAACAAGGCCGGCGGCAAGGAGCTTCCGGGCCTAACCCGGCGCCGCGCCGCCGAACAGGCAATGTTTCTGGGGAAATAAGATGAACTGGAGACTGATTCTTGCCGGCATTTTGCTGGTGGCCGTGTCCGCCGCAGGCTGGCATTACCGCGCGGTACTTGCCGAGCGCGACACCGCAGCACAGCGCGCGGCGGCGGCGGAGCGTGTGGCGGCCGGCGAGAAGGCGGCCAGGACGAAGGAGCAGGAAACCGCACGCAGCGACAGCGCGGCCGCGGCCGCTTATGAAGAGGAACTAGAGAATGGAAAAGTGGAACTCCACGGGGCTATTGCTCGTTTGCGCGCTCAGCTCCGGCTGCGCGACCAACTCGCCGACGGTAGCAATCTGCCCGCAACTGCCGCCGGCGCCGGCGAACATAATGGCGAAGCAGGAGCCGAATTTTCTGAAGCGCAGCGAGCAAAACTTGCAGAGGCTCTTGATCGATTTGGGGTTGAGCAGTACTCAATCGACAGCGATGCCGACAAATCGGCCGGGCGGCTCAACGCCTGCCAGGTGATCTTGGCCACCGACCGCACCGGCGTCGAGTGATGTCTATGCTGGAATCTGGCAACCACCGGATTCCAGCATGCCACCCGATGAAATTCTAGAGCGCGCCGCTGCCGCGTTCGACCACCTGGGCCGGAGCAAGACGCTCACCTTGGGGCAAGGTGCGCGGATTGTCGCTTCGTTTCGCGGCGTTGAGCCGCTGACCGGCGACCTGTTCCCCGCCGACGGGCGGCAGCTTGAGTTGGCGACGTGGATGCTGATGCTGATCGGTGATACGGATAAATTGCTTGGGAGATATCGCGAACTTGGATTGCACGGTCAGCTGAAAATGGCGGAAGTGCCATTGCTGCAGAACGCAGTCAAAGAGAGGTATCATGAGGTGATGGGAGGCAAGCCGGCGAAGCCATATTGATAGGTACATTTCCTTGGTGACGGTATATTTGACGGTATAGTTATTTTCAAACCCACCGACAACCGTTGCCTAGCAAGGATTACGGCCCTTCAATTAACAATTGAGTGGGAATAAGCGCCCTCCTCTCAACCCCGGCAGACGCCGGGGTTTTTTTTTGTCCGCGCCCGGCGCAATTTATGCCGTTAAAATGCAATTGACTATCGCAACATTTCCCGACACGCGCTAAACTGGCGGCATGTTTGCCATACCGCCATATTCGCATTGCCTTAAGCAGATTCCAGCCCTGCGTCCAGCCCTTGCCGGCGCGCATTGAATCCGACTCCAGCCCCTCCTTCGCGCCACCGTCATCCGAACCGTCATGAACGCCATCGCCACGCCCGCCGCCGCACTTTCACGCTCCGACTACCGCACCCTGGGACTGGCCGCGCTGGGCGGCGCGCTCGAAATCTACGACTTCATCGTCTTCGCCTTCTTCGCCGCCACGCTCAGCCAATTGTTCTTCCCGCCGCAGATGCCGGAATGGCTGCGCCTGCTGCAAACCTTCGGCATCTTCGCCACCGGCTACCTGGCGCGGCCGCTGGGCGGCATCCTGATGGCCCACTTCGCCGACCGCCTGGGCCGCAAGCGCATGTTCAGCCTCAGCATGCTGATGATGGCCGGCCCCTGTCTGCTGATCGGCCTGCTGCCCACTTACGCCCAGATCGGCTATCTGGCGCCGCTGCTGCTGCTATGCCTGCGGCTGCTGCAAGGCGCGGCGGTGGGCGGCGAGGTGCCCAGCGCCTGGACCTTTGTCGCCGAACACGCGCCGGCGCGCCATCGCGGCTACGCGCTGGGTCTGTTGCAAGCCGGCCTGACCATGGGCTATCTGCTGGGCGCGCTGACCGCCACCCTGCTGGCCGAAGTCTTCAGCCCTCAGCAAATGCAAGACTACGCCTGGCGAATTCCGTTCCTGCTCGGCGGCCCGCTCGGCCTGTTCGGCGTCTGGCTGCGCCGCTGGCTGAATGAAACGCCGGTATTCCTGTCCCTGCGTTCTCAACGGCAGGAGCGCGCCTACCCGCTGCTGGAAGTGCTGCGCGCGCACCGGAGCACCCTGCTGCCGGCGGCGCTGCTGACCTGCGTGCTGACTTCGGCCGTGGTGATTCCGGTGGTGGTCACCCCCACCTTGCTGCAGCAGCACTTCGCCTGGCCGGCCAAGGACGCCTTCGCCCTGGGCAGCCTCGGCATCGTCTTCCTCAACATAGGCTGCGTGATCGCCGGCCGCGTCACCGACCGCGTCGGCCCGTTGCGCAGCCTGATCCTCTACAGCCTGTTGTTGCCCGTGGGCGTGGGCCTGCTCTACGCCAGCCTGATCGGCGGCTGGCGCTGGCCCGGCCTCGCCTACGCCGTCGCCGGTCTGTGCTGCGGCATCGTCGGCGTGGTGCCCTCGGCGATGATCAGTCTGTTTCCCGCCGACATCCGCGTCTCCGGCATCGCCGTCACCTACAACATCGCTTATTCGCTGTGGGCCAGCGCCGCGCCGCTGCTGCTGATCGCCGCCACGCCCTGGAGCCCCTGGATCTCGGCCCTGTTCAGCCTGGCCATGGGCGGCGTGGGCTTGTACGCGGCCAGCCGTTTCCGCGCGCCACGGCTTCCGCAGTGGGAAAACGTCGCCTACGGCCGGATTTGACGCAGGCGAAAGCGGTCAAATCCAGTGTTTGACGTCATTGGCCCAGCCTGATAGGTTCATGGTAGCCAGCTTGATTGCTGCACCGCGAGAGTCGTGACTTCGCGGAATTCCCATTCATTTTCACCAGGAGATCTTTATGTCCAATGCCGCTGCAATCGCCAAGGAAAAAGAACAATTACTGGATGACGTGCGCCAGGTTCTGGTCAGCACCGAAGAGCTGATCGACGCCTCGCTGGACGACGGCAGCCAGAAAAGCAAGGAAATCCGCCAGCGCGTCAACGAAAAGCTGAAGCTCGCCAAGGCCAAGCTGCTGGACGCTGAGCAAGTGGTGGTCGGCAAGGCCAAGGTCGCCGCCAAAGCGACCGATCAATACGTGCATGAAAACCCGTGGAAATCCATCGGCATCGCCGCCGGCGTCGCCTTCCTGCTGGGCATGCTGGTTTCCCGCCGCTAAGGCATGCCGCAACGCCAATCTCCGCCCCGCCCCGGCAGCCTGCGCTCCTTCGCCGGCGGGGTGGCTTCCTTGCTGCTGACCCGGGCGGAACTGCTGTCGCTTGAAGCTCAGGAACTGAAAGACGACATCATCGGCAGCCTGTTCACCGGCATGCTGGCGTTGATCCTGATCGCCGTGGGCCTGATGGCGGGCCTGCTATTGGTCTGGACGCTGACTCCGCCGACTCTGCGCGCCTGGGCGCTTGCCGCCTGCGCGCTGCTGTTCTGCGGCGCGGGCGCCTGGCTGGCCTTCCGTCTGCGTCGACGGCTGCGCGAGCAAGGACCGGCCTTCGCCACCACATTGGAAGAAGTGCGCAAGGACTGGGCGGCCTTGGGCGGCGGAGACGCGCCGTGAACCCGAGAGACCGCGCCATCAAGAAACAATTGCTGGTGATGAAGGGCGAAGCGCTCAGGGTCAAGCTGCGCCTGGAGCTGGACACCCTGCGCCGCCATCCTCTCGGCGCCGCTGGGGAAGGCCTGAAAGCCTGGGGCCGGCACCGCGGGCTCGGCAAGATTCTGGCCGTGCTCGGCAGCCTGCTGCCGCCGGGCGGAAGGTTGCAATCCTGGCTGGGCACCGGCGCGCGGCTTTGGGCGCTGTGGCAGCTGGGACGCCGCTGGCTGCGCCGCTAATCAAGCCTGGACGTTCACGCCCCCGCCGGCTTCCCCCTCAAGGTGGACCTGGACGTCCATCTCCCCGTTCTCCGACACTTCCCCGGTCGCCAACATCTTCTCGATGCCGGCCATGTCCTTGTCCATCTCCTTCATCATTTTCCTGAGCTCTTGATCGGCCTGCAGTTGACGCGTCTGCTGCTTGAGCCAGTTTTGCAGCTGCTTCAACTTCATCATGATGTCCTGGATCACCCGGTCGCCCGCCACCGGATTGCCGCCGGCCAGCGGATTGCCCCCGCCGGCGCGCGGCGTTGCGCCGTCGTCGCGCGCGGTCGCTCCCGCGCTTTTGTCGCCATTGGCCGCGGCCGCGTCGCCACGCGCGCCGGCGGCCGACACATTGCCTTCCCCATCCTTTGTCTGCCGCGTTTCGTCCTCGGCGGTTTGCGCCTTGGCTTCAATCTGCGCCTGGGCGGCGGCGCCGGAAACGTCTCCACCGCCGCCGGTCGACTCCGGCGCGGCCTCGCTCGAAGCCGCCGCGCTTGCCGCCGCCGCCGCGTCGCTGCCTACGCTGATCGGCATCATCGAATCGGCGGCGTTCTGCGTCATGCTGGCCACCAGCTGCTTGAGCTCCTTGACCGCGCGCGCCAGCTCCGCCGCCAGCGCTTTCAGGCTGGCCTTGTCCCGGCCCGCCATCTGCGCCATCTGCAGCAACATATCCACCTTCTTTTTCAGCATCTCCTTCTGCATGCCGTCCACTTCGGGCGAACGCTTGGGCAAGGGCCGCAAGGTCACCTTCAATTGCTGCATGAACTTGCCCAAGCTTTGCTGCAAGGAGGATTGCAACTGCTGACGCGCTTGTTGCGCCGGACCAGCCTGCAAGGAAGCCGTTGGAGCGGCGGTCTGGGCCGTTGCGGACTCGGCGGACGCAGCTGAAGCCGCTGGCGCGGCGCGACCGGCCGGCGGCTTGGATTGGGACAGCGCATAGGAGGCGGAATAGGGCTTTATCACGGGCATATAAGAAAAAACCTATGGTTATGACATTCTATCGGCCGTGCAGGGGATTTCTTTACGCTAAAATCGACATCATGCAAGACAAACCCGTCCCACCCGCTGAAACCATGGCGAGCCGCGCTCAGCTGGCCTCGCCCCCCTTGCCGCCCGCGGCCATCGCCTGGCTCGCCGAAATCGGCATTGTAGACGCCGACGCCCTGAGGCAACGCGGCCCGGTCCTGGCTTTCTTGCAATTGAAAAGCCGCGGACGCACCGCTACCCGAAAGCTGTTGTTCGCGCTGGAGGCCGCCTGCCGCGGCATTCATTGGAACCAACTCGGCGACGAAGCCAAAGACGCCTTGCTGCGGCAATTGGCCGCGCATCCGCCCGTGGCCGCCCCGCCGCCCGAGGCCGAGATCGCCCGTCATCTGGCGCTGGCTCTGGAGCTGGCCGCCCAGGCCGGCTCGGAGGGAGAGATTCCGGTCGGCGCCGTCGTCGTCCGACAAGGCGAAGTGATAGGACGCGGCTACAATCAACCTATAGGCCGACGCGACCCCAGCGCCCACGCCGAGATCATGGCCCTGCGCGACGCCGCCGGCCTGCTGGGCAATTACCGCCTGGACGGCTGCGATCTGTACGTGACGCTGGAACCCTGTCTGATGTGCAGCGGCGCCATCATGCACGCCCGCATCGCCCGCGTGATTTACGGCGCTCCCGACGCCAAGACCGGGGCCGCCGGCAGCGTGCTGGACGTTTTCGCCGACAGCCGCCTCAATCACCATGCCGCGGTGTTCGGCCAGCAACAGGCGGACGCCTGCGCGCAACCGTTGACGGCGTTTTTCCAAACCCGTCGGAAAGGCTGATGCCATGCTGCGACTGATGCTCGCCCTGTCCGTGAGCGCGTCCGCCTTCGCCGGCGACACGGAAGACGACGCCGCGCTGGCGATGGACCCATTGGCGGCGGCGGCTTTCGCGGTTCAGCAGCAGGCCGCCGTGCCCTTGCTGGACACCTCCCCCAATCCGCGCCATTACGGCGCGCCCTGGATTCTGGTCGGCGTGCGCAGCCAGACCCTGCGCCGTTACGACGGCTGGGGGCTGTTGCAACGCGAATATCAGGTGTCCACCGCGCGCAAGGGCGTGGGAGAAGTCAGCGGCAGCTACCAGACCCCGCGCGGCTGGCACCGGGTCTGCGAACGCATCGGCGCCGGCGTGGAAGCCAACACCATTATTTTCCGCCGCAAAGTGACGCCCTGGAAGTACACGCCGGAACTGCACATCCAGTACCCGAACAAGGACTGGATCCTCACCCGCATTCTGTGGCTGTGCGGCGAAGAGCCCGGAAAGAACCAAGGCGGCGAAGTAGACAGTTATAATCGAGCCATTTACATCCACGGTGCCGGGGACCACGTGCCCTGGGGCACCCCCACCTCCCTCGGCTGCGTCCGCATGAAGAACCCGGACGTAATCGAACTATTCGACGCCACCGACAACGGCATTGATGTCCTGATTGATGAGAACGCCTGATGCACTCCGCGCTGACCCTGACCACGCCCGCCCTGCTGTTTCCCGCCATTTCCCTGCTGTTGCTGGCCTATACCAACCGTTTTCTCGGCCTGGCCGGCATCATTCGCAATCTGTACGAGGAGTACCGCGATAGCCAGGACCCGAAGATCCTCCGCCAGATCGGCAATCTGCGCACCCGCATCACCTTGATCAAATGGATGCAATGCCTGGGCATCGCCAGCCTATTTCTATGCACGGTGGCGATGTTCCAGGTTTATACCGGCTGGCAGGCTTGGGGGGAGCTGACTTTCGGCATCAGCCTGCTGTGCATGATCTGCTCGCTGGCGGTGTCGCTGATCGAACTGCTGCGTTCGTCCGACGCGCTCAACATCCTGCTGTCCGATCTGCAAGCGGAATACGACAAGCGGCGCTGAAAGCCGGCCCGCCGCCGGCTACGCGCGGCGGGCGGTGCTGGATTGCTTGCGCCGGCAGATGGCGCGGAATCGGTCTTAAAACCTGTTCTAAGACACCGGGCGCCGCGCCACCAGCAGGCTCAGCGGCATGCTGACCCGGCACACCTGATCGCCATCGCCCCAGGCACGGGCGATGCGGCTGGAGGCATCGTCCAGCACATGCTCGCCCAGGGTCTGTTTGCACAGCTTGCTGGCGGACAGCGTGTTGAGAAAGCCCAGGTATTGCTCCAGCGTCCAATCGCAATCAATCGCCAGATCCGGCGTTTCCAGCACAGGCAGCGGGCAGCCCGCGGTGCTGTAGCCGTCCCACAGTATCTGGCAGCGGCTGGACCAGAACGGTTCGATGATGGACGTCAAAATCGCCGCGGCGCGGTCCACTTCGGGAGACACCCTGCATAGATGATAACCCCAGGCGGCGAACACGCCGCCCGGCTTGAGCACCCGTCCCACCTCCGGCCAGAACGACGGGAAATGAAACCAATGCAAAGCCTGCGACACCGTGATCAGATCAAAGGCGGCGTCGTCGAACGGCGTGACCTCGGCCGGACACTCGCGGTAATACACCTGATTATGCGCCTCGGCCTGACCCAGCTGCGCGGAGCTGATGTCCGTGGCGTCCACGCGCGCGAAACTGTCCCCCAACCTCACCGCGGTCTGACCGTTGCCGGTGGCGCAATCCCAGGCTCGCCCATATTCGGCGCACTGCGGCAATAGCCACTGATACAAGGCCTCCGGATACGCCGGACGAAACCGGGCGTATAAATCCGAATACAGGCTGAAAGTAGCAACGGAATTGGATAGCATGTTCGCTCTCTACAATTGCTGTAGCTTTCCATTAGATGACAGCCTAGACCGTCATGTCCATTCGTCATAACAGACGTTCACAATATATTTCAGCCCAGGCGCATTCTCAAGCCGCCCGCAATGCGGGCGGACTTCTGTCCATCGTGCCCGGCCACAAAAATGCTTATATCATAATCTGTCGGCAATCGCCAGCCGTCGCGACGGCGTCCGGCTCCGGATTCGCAAAGCGAGCCAAGGGGAATCAAATAGGCGGGACGGGGGAAAACCGGCAAGAGGCGCGCCGGAAACGCAAAAAAGCCCGCATGGCGGGCTGATTGCTGTTCTAAAGCGGGATTGTGGTGCCGGTAAGAGGAGTCGAACCCCCGACCTTCGCATTACGAATGCGCTGCTCTACCAACTGAGCTATACCGGCACATCACTCCGCCCTGAAGCAGAGCGCGTAATAATAAACAGTTTCCTGCGATTTGAAAAGGGGCGTCGGCCATTTCCAAATAACCGGCTTGATTCTTTAAGTCCCCAATGCAAAAACCCTGAATTCAAATACTTGAATTCAGGGTTTTGAATCTGGTCGGAGTGAGAGGATTCGAACCTCCGGCCTCTACGTCCCGAACGTAGCGCTCTACCAGGCTAAGCTACACTCCGTTTTACTGCCTTCAGCGCCAAGCACCGAGGAGCAGAAATTTACTACATCCGATGCTTTCTGACAAGCTTTTTCTAATTGACTGGTCGGAGTGAGAGGATTCGAACCTCCGGCCTCTACGTCCCGAACGTAGCGCTCTACCAGGCTAAGCTACACTCCGACGACCATCTTCAAGCTTGTCCGAAAACCACCCCGCTGCTGTCTTGGCTGCGGTACAATCTGTGGCATCAGAGGACGCGCATTATGGAACAAATATGTGGTTTAGGCAACTATCTTTTTACCGTTTGAATCAAGACGACGCCCCTAACAACGAACAGCTTTCCGCCGCGCTGGAAAAGCGTCCATTCCAGCATTGCATGGGACTGGACTGGTTCAGCGAGGGCTGGGTGCCCGCCGCCGGCCACCTGGAGGCGCCGGTCTACGCTGTGCGCGGCTGCCAGATGGTGTCTTTGCGCCGCGAGGACAAAGTGCTGCCCTCCTCGGTGATCCGCGACTTCGTCGATTTGAAAGTCGCCGAGATAGAAGACAAGGAGTTGCGCAAGGTGGGCCGCAAGGAAAAGCTGGCCCTGAAAGAGCAGATCACCGACGACCTGCTCCCGCGCGCCTTCGTGCGCAGCAGCCGGATGAGCGCCTATCTGGACACCCGCCGCGGTTGGCTGATGGTGGACTCGGCAGCCGCCAGCAAGGCGGAAGCGCTGGTCTCCAAGCTGCGCGAAGCACTGCCGCCCTTCCCCGCCGCGCTGCCGCGCACCAAGATCGCCCCGCACACCGCGATGACGGACTGGCTGGCGGCAGGCGAGGCGCCGGCCGGCTTTGAGCTGGATTCCGATTGCGAGCTCAAGGACAGCGGCGAAAACGGCGCGGTAGTGCGTTGCGCGCGCATCGACCTGACCGCGGACGAGATCCGCCAGCACATCGCCACCGGCAAGCAAGTGACCCGGGTTGGCCTGATCTGGCAGGAAAAGATCCGCTTCCAGCTGACCGATATGCTGCAGCTGAAGCGGCTGCAGTTCCTGGACCTGCTGCAAGACGAAGCCAGCCAGGCCGGTGATGACCGCGAAAGCCTGTTCGAAGCCACCTTCACCTTGATGAGCGAAGAACTGGGCGAACTGGTGGACGCGCTGGTCGCCGCGCTGGGCGGCCTGGAAGAAGCGCCCAGCCCGGCGGCTGTCGCCCCGGCGCAGGACAAGCAACCCGCCGTCGTCGACGAAAACTCGGCGGAAGTGCCCTGGGACTAAGAGAGGGTTCGATGCTCGCATGCAGCGTGCGCCGCCCAACTCTTTGACCGCAAGGCCAAGTCTCGCTCTGACGAGCGAGACTTGGACCGGCTCGCAGAGCCTTCCCGCCCCCGCAAGCGCTTCACGCTTGCGGGGGCGGCTCTTCATCTCTCCGTTCGCAAGCCTCATAGCAATCAGCTAAGCAGCAAGCAAAAACAATCAATTTAACAAATACAAAGCCTTGAGCGATACTCCGCATACCTTAGCAAGAGAGATCGCAATGAAAGCATTCGACTGGCAAGCGCTCTGGCTGGAAGTATGGGCCGGCTTCGCCTGGCTGCAATAGAGCGACCAACAAAGCCCTGATACCGCCTTACGGCCCCCTGGCGGAGCGAAGGATTCCGCCTTTCTCCTCCGCTCCGGCCCCCGGCTTCAACGCTCCCGTTTCAAGCCTTCCGCCACAGCGGCCACTCCTGAGCGAGCGTTTATTTTGACATTCAAACAAGAATGATTATCATTCAATTATAGGAGCGTCAAATGACCATGTATCGACAACAGCTGAGAAGGTTGAAACGGCAGCCATTGAGCGACGGGCAGAGCAAGCGTAACTGGCGGCGCATCATGGGCGTCCTCATCTTCATTGCCGGCTGTGCCATCCTGCTTGGCGGATTGAGTTAAAACCGGAGTAGGCCGTCCCTTTGCAAGACGAGCCGCCGCATCGCCAAATTGTTTCCAACGAGTAAACAATAAAGCCAATAAACTGCGGTTTATCAGAGAATCGCCGTGGCTTAAGCTGAAGCCATCACTTGAATGAAAGCTTCAGCCATGACTGCTCGCCTACCTGCGCTGTTCATCTCGCACGGCGCCCCCACCCTGGTGCTGGAAGACAGCCCAAGCCGCCATTTCATCGCCCAGCTGGGAACGGAGTTGCCGCGCCCGCGCGCCATCGTCATCGTTTCCGCGCACTGGGAAACCCGCGGCCTGGTGGTCAACCACAAGCCAAATCCGGAAACCATCCACGACTTCTACGGCTTTCCCGAGGCCCTGTACCAGTTGAATTACCCGGCCCGCACCGATGCGCAGCTCTGCGCGCGCCTGCACGAATTGTTCGCCGCCGCCGGACTGCCGGCGCAAAGCACCGAACAACGCGGACTGGATCACGGCGCCTGGACGCCGCTGATGCTGATGTACCCGCAGGCGGATATCCCCATCGTCAATCTGTCGCTGCCGCATCAGGCGCCGGCCGCTGAACTGATGCGCATAGGCGAGGCGCTGCGCCCGCTGCGCGACGAAGGCGTCCTGATCATCGCCTCCGGCAGCTACACCCACAATCTGCGCGCGCTGGCCCCGGAAGGCTCTGCGCCGGCGCCGTGGGCGCTGGCCTTCCGCGATTGGCTGGACCAGCAGTTGCTGAACGACGCCCGGGACACGCTGGCCGACTGGCTGCAGCAAGCGCCCTATCCGCGCCACAACCATCCCAGCGACGAACACATCGCCCCGCTGTGGGTGGCGCTGGGCGCTGGCACGCCGGGCGCGCCCGCGCTCAAGCTGCACGACGACTGGCGCATGGGCAATCTGTCCATGGCCAGCTGGCGCTTCGACTAGCCGCCCGCCGCCGGCGGCGCCTTGTCGTCGTCTTCCTCGTCTTCGTCGTCCCAGCCCAAGGGCTTGACCCCGGGCGGCAGATCCGGCGGCGGCTCACGCCGGGACAGCCGGATCAGGATGCCCAGCGCCGTCGCCGCCGGCGCGGCGGCGATGAGAATCCAGAACAGGGTGGAATGCATCAAATCCATGTCCGCTCCCATGCAAAACGCCCCGGCCTGAGCCGGGGCGCGATGGCTTGTCCGCCTGCGCTCAGCGTTGGCGCAGCAAACGCGCCGCGTCCAGCGCGAAATAGGTCAGGATGCCGTCCGCTCCGGCGCGCTTGAACGCGATCAGGCTTTCCAGCATGCACTTTTCCTCGTTCAGCCAGCCGTTCTGGAAGGCCGCCTTCAACATCGCGTACTCGCCGGACACCTGATAGGCGAAGGTCGGCACCCGGAACGTGTCTTTCACTCGACGGATCACGTCCAGATAGGGCATGCCCGGCTTGATCATCACCGCGTCGGCGCCCTCTTCCAGATCCTGCGCCACTTCCTGGATCGCTTCGTCCAGATTGGCCGGGTCCATCTGGTAGTTGTTCTTGTCGGCCTTGCCCAGATTGCCGGACGAACCCAAAGCGTCGCGGAAGGGGCCGTAGAAGCCGGACGCGTACTTGGCCGAATACGCCAGAATCTTGGTGTGGATGAAGCCCTCCTCCTCGAAAGCCTCGCGGATCGCGCCGATGCGTCCGTCCATCATGTCGGACGGACCGAACATGTCCACGCCGGCCTCCGCATGACAGAGGCCTTGCTTGATCAGGATTTCGGTGGTTTCGTCGTTGAGCACGTAGCCGCTCTCGTCCATCACCCCGTCCTGGCCGTGAATGGTGTACGGGTCCAGCGCGCCGTCAGTCATCACGCCCAGCTCGGGGAAGCGTTTCTTCAATTCGCGCACCACGGTCGGCACCAGGCCTTCGGGGTTGTAGGCC
Source organism: Chromobacterium sp. HL1 (assembly GCF_057418835.1). Classification (NCBI taxonomy): domain Bacteria; kingdom Pseudomonadati; phylum Pseudomonadota; class Betaproteobacteria; order Neisseriales; family Chromobacteriaceae; genus Chromobacterium; species Chromobacterium sp. HL1. The sequence goes on along the minus strand of NZ_CP162399.1, from coordinate 931,174 downwards.
TCTTGCGCGCTATTGTCCTTGCCCGATTCGATCACCGGGAACAGCGACAGCATCGGGATGCCCAGTTCCAGCGCCTGTTCGGCGGTGTATAGCAGCTTGTCCAGCGTTTGGCGCGGCGCGCCCGGCATCGACGGCACTTCCACCACCCGGTTCTGCCCTTCCATCACGAATACCGGATAGATCAGATCGTTGGCGGTCAGCACGTTTTCACGCATCAGGCGGCGGGAGAATTCATCTTTGCGCATGCGGCGCATGCGGGTGGCGGGAAAATAGCGATTGGCGAAAATCATGACAATTCCATTAGAAGGATTAGCCCGGCCATTGTACGCCTGTTGCCGCCGACCCGCAGCGGATGCCGGCCGGCAAAACAGAGTGTTCTGGATTTTGCACGCCGGCTTTGCGGACAGCGCCGGAAACCGCCGCCGTCCGCGTTCTCCTGAGCTCAGCGCTTACGCGGCGCCAGCTCGCCTTCCTCCGCGGCCTTGCCGGCCTGCGCCGCCAATTCCGCAGCCAGATTGTCCTCCGCGCGCCGTCCTTCCCAGTAGGCGGCGTTGACGATGCCCAGCGCTTCCGGATGGAACACCGGGTCCAGGCCGCGCGCTTTCTGCACCTCATAGTCCCGCAGGCAGGCCAGCGCCGGTTTTTGCATCAAGACGATGGCGATGATGTTGAGCCAGGCCATCAGGCCGACGCCGATATCGCCCAGACCCCAGGCCAGATCCGCGGTCTTGACCGTGCCGTACACCGTTGCCGCCATCAAGGCGATCTTCAGCACAAAGCTCAGCCAGGGCAGCTGAATCTTGCGGTTGATGTAGGCGATATTGGTTTCGGCGATGTAGTAGTAGGCGACGATGGTGGTGAAGGCGAAAAAGAACAGCGCCAGCGCCACGAAGATGGAGCCGAAGCCCGGCATGATGCTTTCCATCGCGATCTGCACATAACCCGGCCCCGCCGCCACGCCGGCGATGCCGGTGTACATGGCCTGGCCTTCCGGACCCTGCACATTGTATTGGCCGGTGATCAGCAGCATGAAGGCGGTGGCGGAGCAAACGAACAAGGTGTCGATATAGACCGAAAAGGCTTGCACCAGGCCCTGTTTGGCCGGATGCGACACCGCCGCGGCGCTGGAGGCGTGCGGGCCGGTGCCCTGACCGGCTTCATTGGAATACACGCCGCGCTTCACCCCCCACTGGATGGCCAGGCCGAGAATGGCGCCGAAACCGGCCTCCATGCCAAACGCGCTTTTCAGCACCAGCGCCATCACGCCGGGCAGCTGCTCGATGTTCAAGGCGATGATTACGCAGGCCACGATGATGTAGCCCAAGGCCATGAAGGGCACCACCGCGCCGGCGAACAGCGCGATGCGCTTGACCCCGCCGAAGATGATGAAGCCCAGAATGATGGCCAGCACCGCCGCGGTGACGGTGGGCGCGATGCCGAAGGCGGTGTTCAGCGAGGCGGCGATGGAATTGGCCTGCACGCCCGGCAACAACACGCCGGTGGCGACGATGGTGGTGATGGCGAACAGCCAGGCGTACCACTTCAAGCCCAGACCCTTCTCGATGTAGAAAGCCGGTCCGCCGCGATACTGGCCGTCGATCTTTTCCTTGTAGACCTGGCCCAGCGTCGATTCGACGAAGGCCGAACTGGCGCCGAGGAAGGCCACCATCCACATCCAGAAGATGGCGCCCGGGCCGCCGAAAGTGATCGCGGTGGCGACGCCGGCGATATTGCCGGTGCCGACGCGGCCGGCCAGCGTCATCGCCAGCGCCTGGAACGAGGACACGCCGCTGGCGCTGCTCTCGGTATTGAACATCAGGCGCAGCATTTCCCGGAAGTGGCGCAATTGCAGGAAACGCGTACGCACGGACAAGTAAAGACCCACGCCCAGACACAGGTAAATCAGCGCCGGGCTCCAGATGACGCCGTTGACGGCGTTGACCAAATCTTCCATGACATTCTCCTTTGAGCGAAGCCAAGCTCACCGCGCTGATGCAGGGTGGCCCGGATAATTTTTATGTTTTCGCTCCGGAGCGGGGTTCCGGAGCCCCACCAAGATAAGGCCGGATACCGGAACCCTCCAGATAATTCATTTTAAAAAATCGCTCATTACAACAAGTTACTCAAAAATAGTTGACCACAAAAAATATTTATGTTCCAACAAAAAAACGGCAAGCGCGTGCTTGCCGTTTTGTCGTCCGCGACCGCGAGGGCCGCTGAGAGACGTCTTAACCGAAGAAATCCTTCAACTTGTCCATGAAGGACTTGGAGCGCGGATTGTGAGTGGCCACGTCGCCCTGGCTGATGGCGTCGAATTCGCGCAGCAGCTCTTTCTGACGTTCGGTCAGCTTGACCGGGGTTTCCACCACCACATGGCAATGCAGATCGCCGTAATCGGTGCCGCGCACCGCTTTCACGCCCTTGCCGCGCAAGCGGTAGACGCGCCCGCTCTGGGTTTCCCCCGCGATCTTGACCTTGGCCATGCCGTCCAGCGTCGGGATTTCCACTTCGCCGCCCAGCGCCGCGGTGGAGAAGGAGATCGGCATCTCGCAATGCAGGTCCATGCCGTCGCGCTGGAACACCGCGTGCGGCTTGATGTGGGTGACCACGTAAAGGTCGCCGGACGGTCCGCCGTTCTGGCCCGGCTCGCCTTCGCCGGACAGACGGATGCGGTCGCCCTCGTCCACGCCGGGCGGAATCTTCACGTTCAGCGTTTTGTTGGTCTTTTTCTGGCCCGCGCCGTGGCAGCTGGTGCAGGGATCGGTAATCTGCTTGCCGGTGCCGTGGCAGGTGGGGCAAGTCTGCTGAATGGAGAAGAAGCCCTGGCTCATCCTCACCTGGCCGTGGCCGCCGCAGGTGGAGCAGGTCTTGGGCTGGGTGCCGGGCTTGGCGCCGCTGCCGTGGCAGACTTCGCATTCTTCGTGCGAAGGGATGCGGATCTGCTTCTCGCAGCCGCGGGCCGCCTCTTCCAGCGAGATTTCCATGTTGTAGCGCAGGTCCGCGCCGCGATAGACGTTGGAACGCCCGCCTCCGCCGCCGGAGCGGCCACCGCCGAAGATATCGCTGAAAATGTCGGCGAAGTCGCCGAAACCACCAAAGCCCGCGCCGCCGCCGGCGCCGGCCTGCGGATCCACGCCGGCATGGCCGAACTGGTCGTAAGCACCCCGCTTCTGGCTGTCGGACAGAATCTCGTAGGCTTCCTTGACCTCTTTGAACTTCTCTTCCGCTTCCTTGCTGTCCGGATTACGGTCCGGGTGATACTTCATCGCCAGCTTGCGGTAAGCCTTTTTGATGTCGTCGTCGGAGGCGTCGCGGTTGACGCCCAACACATCGTAGTAATCTTTCTTGGACATGTTCCTGTCTCTCTCAAATTCAGTCGGCTCGGGAAGCAAGCCCCCTAGCGCGGCCGGCCACCATACGCCAATGACCGGTCCGGGCCGCGGAACACTCCGGCGGGCCCGGCCCGGTCATCAGGCGTCAAGACATCGGCTGGCGATTAAGCCTTGTCTTTCTTCACTTCTTCGAACTCGGCGTCGACGACGTTGCCGTCTTCCTGCTTGCCGGCCTGAGCGTCCGCGCCGCCCTGCTGGGCGCCGGCTTCAGCCTGCTGAGCCTGGGCGTACATGATTTCGCCCAGTTTCTGGCTGGCCTTGGCCAGTTCTTCGGTCTTGGCTTCGATCTCGGCCTTGTCTTCGCTCTTGGCCACTTCCTCGGCCGCCTTCACCGCGTCTTCGATCTTGGCCTTCTCGGCGGCGTCGATCTTGTCGCCGTGCTCGGCCAGCGATTTCTTCACGCTGTGGATCAGGCCTTCCGCCTGGTTGCGGGCGGTCACCAGCTCGTGTAGCTTCTTGTCTTCCTCAGCGTTGGCCTCGGCGTCCTTCACCATTTGCTGGATCTCGGCTTCGGACAAGCCCGAGGAAGCCTGGATGGTGATGTTGGCCTGCTTGCCGGAAGCCTTGTCCTTGGCCGACACGTGCAGAATGCCGTTGGCGTCGATGTTGAATTCCACTTCGATCTGCGGAATGCCGCGCGGCGCCGGCGGAATGTCGCCCAGATTGAACTGGCCCAGGCTCTTGTTGGCGGAAGCCTTCTCGCGTTCGCCCTGCAGCACGTGGATGGTTACCGCGGTCTGGTTGTCGTCGGCGGTGGAGAACACCTGCGACGCCTTGGTCGGGATGGTGGTGTTCTTCTGGATCAGCTTGGTCATCACGCCGCCCAGGGTTTCAATGCCCAGCGACAGCGGGGTCACGTCCAAGAGCAGCACGTCCTTGCGGTCGCCGGACAGCACCGAACCCTGGATCGCGGCACCCACGGCCACGGCTTCGTCCGGGTTCACGTCCTTGCGCGGCTCCTTGCCGAAGAATTCCTTAACTTTTTCCTGCACCTTGGGCATGCGGGTCTGGCCGCCGACCAGGATCACGTCGGAGATCTCGTTGACCGACAGGCCGGCATCCTTCAGCGCCACGCGGCACGGCTCGATGGAGCGCTCGACCAGGTCTTCCACCAGGCTTTCGAACTTGGCGCGGGTGATCTTCATCGCCAAGTGTTTCGGGCCGGTGGCGTCCATGGTGATGTAGGGCAGGTTCACTTCGGTCTGAGTCGCGCTGGACAGCTCGATCTTGGCCTTTTCCGCCGCTTCCTTCAGACGCTGCAGCGCCATCACGTCGTTCTTCAGGTCCACGCCCTGTTCGCGCTTGAACTCGGTCACGATGTAGTCGATCACGCGCTGGTCGAAGTCTTCGCCGCCCAGGAAGGTGTCGCCGTTGGTCGACAGCACTTCGAACTGGTGCTCGCCGTCCACGTCGGCGATTTCAATGATGGACACGTCGAAAGTGCCGCCGCCTAGGTCGTACACCGCGATCTTGCGGTCGCCTTCCTGCTTGGACAGGCCGAAAGCCAGCGCCGCGGCGGTCGGTTCGTTGATGATGCGCTTCACTTCCAGACCGGCGATGCGGCCGGCGTCCTTGGTGGCCTGACGCTGGCTGTCGTTGAAGTAGGCCGGCACGGTGATCACCGCCTCGGTCACTTCCTCGCCCAGATAGTCTTCCGCGGCCTTCTTCATCTTGCGCAGCACTTCGGCGGAGAGTTGCGGCGGAGCCAGTTCCTGGTCGCGCACTTTGACCCAGGCGTCGCCGTTCTTGGCTTTCAGGATTTCGAAAGGCATCAGGTCGATGTCTTTCTGCACTTCCTTGTCTTCGAAGCGGCGGCCGATCAGGCGCTTGGCGGCGTAAATGGTGTTGCGCGGGTTGGTCACCGCCTGGCGTTTGGCCGGCGCGCCGACCAGGATTTCGCCATCGTCCATATAGGCGATGATGGACGGAGTGGTGCGAGCGCCTTCGGCGTTCTCGATCACTTTGGGCGCGCCGCCCTCCACGACCGATACGCAGGAGTTGGTGGTGCCCAAGTCGATGCCAATGATTTTACCCATGTCGAAGTTCCTTTATCTCAATTCGTTTCAGCGGCCATTTGTTCGATAGCGACCGCCTGTTGTCTCAATAGGTATTGGCTATGCCCATTATTTCAAGAGGAGCACGCCGCCCTTTTTTATGCTTTTGCCTTGGCGACCACAACCATGGCCGGACGCAGTACGCGATCGGAGATCTGGTAGCCTTTTTGCATCACGCGCACGATGGTGTTGGGTTCGGCGTCGGCCTCTTCTGCGCTCATCGCCTGATGCTGATGCGGGTCCAGCTTGTCGCCGGCCTGGGGAGCGATGTCCTTGATCTGCGCCTTGTCGAAGGCGGACACCAATTGCTTCAGCGTCATGTCCACGCCCATCTTCAGGGTGTCGATCTGACCGCTCTGGTCCAGCAGCGCCATTTCCAGATAGTCCTTCACCGACACCAGCTCGCCGGCGAACTTGGAGATTGCGTATTTGTGCGCGGCGGCCACGTCTTCCTGCCCGCGGCGGCGCTGGTTTTCCAGATCGGCGCGGGCGCGCAGCAGCGCGTCCTTCAGTTCGGCCACTTCCGCGTCCAGCGCGGCGATGCGTTGCTCCGCGCTCAGCTCTTGCTCTACGGCCTGCTCCGCCACCGTCGCGTCGATATTGTCATTGTCCACGGCGTCTGCCGCGATGTTTTGCTTGTCCTGCATGGCGATTCCTCGGATTTGGATTCAGCGGTACGAATAGTCCCGACTCAAGGTAGGGGCTTCGTCGCGGAATTCAAGCCCTGAGAACGACTGAACGGCTTCAGACCGTCATCCTAGGCGTCCCAAACCCCGATGTGCGTTTGCGGACTTTTATTTTCTAAAAGCAAACGCTTGAGCGAGTCGCAATATTCGTTTTAGGAAAGTTGCTGTTAGCTTTTGAAAATCAAACATTTTCTTTGTGCTGCACTGCACACAAGCGTTTTTATTTGTGCTAATAATTGAGCCACACCCGCAAGTGCTCCGCCCGAACAGCCGCTATCCCCAAGGCTGACACGGCGGACATGCCGAGCCGGCCCCATGAGGGCCGACCGCAAGAAAATCCGGAAAACCGGATAGCCAGATCGCTTAATGAGGACGCCGGCGTCTGCCGGCGCGCACAGAAACGTATCGAGAAGGGTTTTAGCATGACGACTCGCGAACAACGCATTGCAGCCATCCAGAAAGACTGGAACGAGAATCCCCGCTGGAAAGGCATCAAGCGCGGCTACAGCGCCGCCGATGTGGAGCGCCTGCGCGGCTCGTTGCAGATTGAGTACTCCTTGGCGCGCAACGGCGCGGACAAGCTGTGGGGCCTGCTCCACAGCGAGCCGTACATCAACTGTCTGGGCGCGCTGACCGGCGGTCAGGCCATGCAGCAGGTCAAGGCCGGCGTCAAGGCCATCTATCTGTCCGGCTGGCAAGTGGCCGCAGACAACAATGAATACTCCGCAATGTATCCGGACCAGTCGCTGTATCCGGTTGACTCGGTGCCCAAGGTGGTGGAACGCATCAACAACGCCTTCACCCGCGCCGACGAAATCCAGCATTCCAAGGGCGTGGCCCAGGGCGACGCCGGCTTCATCGACTACTTCGCCCCCATCGTGGCGGACGCCGAAGCCGGTTTCGGCGGCGTGCTGAACGCCTATGAGCTGATGAAGGCGATGATACGCGCCGGCGCCGGCGGCGTGCACTTCGAGGACCAGCTAGCCTCGGTGAAGAAATGCGGCCACATGGGCGGCAAGGTGCTGGTGCCGACCCAGGAAGCGGTGCAGAAGCTGATCGCCGCGCGCCTGGCCGCCGACGTCTACGGCGTGCCCACCCTGGTGATCGCCCGCACCGACGCCGAAGCCGCCGATCTCTTGACCAGCGATTGCGACGAGCGCGACCGCCCCTTCCTGACCGGCGAGCGCACCGCCGAAGGCTTCTACAAGACCAAGAAGGGTCTGGAGCAGGCGATCAGCCGCGCCATCGCCTACGCCGACTACGCCGATCTGGTCTGGTGCGAGACCGGCACTCCGGATCTGGAGTTCGCGCGCAAGTTCGCCGAAGCGGTGCACGCCAAGCATCCGGGCAAGCTGCTGGCCTACAACTGCTCGCCGTCCTTCAACTGGAAGAAGAATCTGGACGACGCCACCATCGCCAAATTCCAGCGCGAGCTGGGCGCGATGGGCTATAAGTACCAGTTCATCACTTTGGCCGGCATCCACAATATGTGGTACAACATGTACGACCTGGCGCAAGATTACGTTGCCCGCGGCATGTCCGCCTATGTCGAGAAAGTGCAGGAGCCGGAGTTCGCCGCTCGCGAACGCGGCTACACCTTCGTGTCCCATCAGCAGGAAGTGGGCACCGGCTACTTCGACGACGTCACCACCGTGATCCAGGGCGGCCAGTCCAGCGTCACCGCGCTGACCGGTTCCACCGAGGAAGAGCAGTTCCACTAAACCGCCGCCGTTCACGCCGGGAAAACGCCCACGACCGTGGGCGTTTTTATGTGTTCTGCGCAGTAAAACACCGCTCTTCGGACGCAGGGCCCGCAACGCAGCAAGCCGATGGGATTGTTTAATTCAGCTAAATAATTAATTCATACGGCGGCACTTTTTCAATTCTTCATCATCGCCAATACTGGGCAAAGGCCTGCCGCGCGGCAGGCCTTTCTTCATTCACGGCAATATGAAAGGCCCCTCATGGCAAAAGTCGTCGTCGTTTATCACTCCGGTTACGGTCACACCCAGCAAGTGGCCCAGCATGTCGCCGCCGGCGCCAGTGCGCAGTTGCTGGCCATCGACGCCGAGGGCAATCTGCCCGCCGGCGCCTGGGATCTGCTGAACAGCGCCGACGCCATCATCTTCGGCTCGCCCACCTATATGGGCAGCCCGAGCTGGCAGTTCAAGAAATTCGCCGACGCCAGTTCCAAGGTCTGGTTCACCCGCGGCTGGCAGGACAAGGTGTTCGGCGGCTTTACCAATAGCGCCAGCCTGAACGGCGACAAGCAGGTTTCGCTGATCTATCTGCAAACCCTGGCGTCCCAGCACGGCGGTCTGTGGGTCAGCCTGGGCCTGCTGCCCAGCAACGCCAAGAACGCCAGCCGCGAGGACATCAACAACCTGGGCGGCTCGGTGGGCCTGCTGGTGCAATCCCCGTCCGACGCCAGCGTCGACGAAATCCCGCAAGGCGACCTGGACACCGCCAAGGCCTACGGCCAGCGCGTGGCCGGCATTGCCGCCAAGCTGCGCGGCTAAAAGCTCGTTCAGACAAGTCAAAGGGGGCCAAGCGGCCCCCTTTTTTCTTGCCCGCGCCCCGCCTCAGCCGCGCGCGGCCAGTTGCTCCAGCAGCTTCTGGTGAATGCCGCCGAAACCGCCGTTGCTCATCACCAGCACATGGTCGCCGGGGCGGGCCGCGGCGGCCACCGCTCGCAGCAGCGCGTCGAAATCGTTGAAGGTCTGCGCGCGCTCGCCCAGCTCGGCCAACGCCTCGCCGGGATTCCAGCCCAGATTGGCGGCGGAGCAGAACACCAGATCGGCGTCGGCCAGAGAGGCCGGCAGCGCCGCCTTCATCGTGCCCAGCTTCATGGTGTTGGAGCGCGGCTCCAGCACGGCCAGGATGCGCTCGCCGCCCACCTTGTGACGCAAGCCGGCCAGGGTGGTGGCGATGGCGGTGGGATGATGGGCGAAGTCGTCGTACACCGTGACGCCGGCCGCCACGCCGCGCACTTCCATACGCCGCTTGACGTTCTGGAAGCGCGACAGCGCATCGATGGCGCTGCTCACCGCCACGCCGACATGGCGGGCGGCGGCGATCGCCGCCAGCGCGTTCAGACGGTTGTGTTCGCCCATCAGATCCCAGCGCACCCGGCCCTGAAGCCGGCCGTCGAGCAGCACGTCGAAGTGGCCGTTAGCCTCCGCCGCGCCCAGCTGCCAGCCGGCGTCCGCGCCGAAGCGCTCCACCGGCGTCCAGCAGCCGCGCTCCAGCACCCGATCCAGGCTGGCCTCGCGGCCGTTGCTGACGATCAGGCCCTGGCCCGGCACCGTGCGCACCAGGTGATGAAACTGGGTTTCTATCGCCGCCAGGTCGGCGAAGATGTCGGCGTGGTCGAACTCCAGATTGTTCAGCACCGCGGTGCGCGGCCGGTAATGAACGAATTTGGAGCGCTTGTCGAAGAAGGCAGTATCGTATTCGTCGGCCTCGATCACAAAGAAGGGGCTGACGCTGGCCACGTCCTGGCGCGGCGCGCCGGGCAGGCGCGCCGACACGCCGAAGTTCTGCGGAATGCCGCCGATTAGGAAACCCGGCGCCAGGCCGGCGTCCTCCAGTATCCAGGCCAGCATCGAGCTGGTGGTGGTCTTGCCGTGAGTGCCGGCCACCGCCAGCACCCATAAGTCCTTGAGCACATTTTCCGCCAGCCACTGCGGGCCGGAAATATACGGCAGCCCGCGGTTGAGGATTTCCTCCATCAGCGGCTTGCCGCGCGTCACCACATTGCCCACCACGAAGATGTCCGCGCCGATATCGGCCTGCTCCGCGCCAAAGCCCTGAATCAGCTCGATGCCCATGGCTTCCAGCTGGGTGCTCATCGGCGGGTAAACATTGGCGTCGCAGCCGGTGACCTTGTGACCGGCCTGTTTGGCGATAGCGGCGATGCCCCCCATGAAGGTGCCGCAAATGCCCAGGATATGGATGTGCATAGTTCGGTTCAGCGTATTGAAACGGCAAAACGGCAAGCATACCGGAAAGCGGCCGCCGCCGACATCCGGGCTCGCCAGCCGGGGCGCGTCCGGCCGCGCCTGTCCTTCGGATCAGGCCCGTCCGACAAAACATGACATTCAGCTTAAACGGCGTCGATCTGGAACTAGGCTGAATTGGCCGCCCTGCAACTGTTCATGGGCAAACACGCCAATTCGGAGACCAAGATGAATATGCTCAAAGCTCGCTTCGCTCCCTTTCCGCTGGGCCTCGCCGCGCTGCTGCTCGCGGCGCCCGGCCACGGCGAAGACCTCCCGCAGATAGACAACCCGCCGCGGCTGCTGGCTATCCCGACCGCTCAGCCCGCCGGCGCGCTCAATACCGCCGCCCTGCTCCGCGCGCCGCTGGAGCTTGACCAGCCGCAGGCCGCCCCGCGCGAAGTCGCCTACGATCTGGATATCCGCTATCGCTACGGCTGGATTCGCAATCCTTCGCTGGAACGTCCCGGGCAGATCCATTACGACAAGGTCGCGCTGCGCAGCTACCTGCCCGGCGCGCTCAGCCCGGTCGCGACGCCGGCATCCTCTCAGCCCAGCGCCACGCCCTTCATCGCCCCGCTGATCGAGGTCTACCCCGGACAAACCGTGCGCATCGGCCTGAACAACAAGCTGAATCGCGACGCCGACGGCAAACCCATCCGCGACCCCAGCTGTACCGACCAGGGCGGCAGCGGCAACCAGCCCCATTGTTTCAACGGCACCAATCTGCATACCCACGGGCTCTGGATCAATCCGGCGGGCAATAGCGACAATGTGCTGATCTCCATCAATCCCGGCGTCAGCTTCCAGTACGAGTACAACATTCCGCCCGATCACCCGGCCGGCACCTTCTGGTATCACACCCATCGCCACGGCTCCACCGCGCTGCAAGTGTCCAGCGGCATGGCCGGCGCGCTGATCGTACGCGGCACGCGGCAACCCACCCAGCAACAGAACGGCGACATCGACACCCTGCTGCGGCCCTATGCCGGGGTCAACTTCCGCGAACGGGTGCTGGTGTTTCAGCAGATCCAGTACGCCTGCCGCTTCAAGACCGGACAATACAAGGGCATGATCAAGACCTACGGCAACACCGCCACCCCGCCCAATGAGGAGGACCAACGCTATCGCTGCGACGGCGACGACGTGGGCGGCATAGAAGGCTACGACCAGTTCGGCCCCAAGACCTGGCAAGAGTCCGGCCGCTACACCAGCATCAACGGCGTGGTCTTGGGCAAGATGGCCCAGGCGCGGGCCGGCGACGTGGAACGCTGGAGAATGGTGCACGCCGGCGTGCGCGACACCATCAACCTGAAACTGCGCCGCCTCAGCGACAATGCGCCGCCGCTGGCCGGCCTGTTCGCCAGGCAGATGGACGATTACGTCGCCCGCTATTGCAGCAGCGGCACGGAGCTGGACCTGCCCTTGATCGCCGCAGACGGCCTGACCATGGGCAAGGTGCAAACCCGCAAGAGCGTGGTGTTCCAGCCCGGCTATCGCTGGGACGCTCTGGTGTCCTTCCCCAACGCCGGCAAATACTGCCTGATCAACGACGTCAAGGTCAGCAGCACCATAGACCGCTCGGCGCCGTCGGCCCGCTTGCTGGGCGTGGTGGACGTTGCGCCCGGCCAGGCTTCGCGTCCGTTGCAGGAGGTGTTGATCGGCGCCGCCCGCGCCCACTTCCCGCCCGCCGTCGCCACCAAGGTCAGCGCGGAACTGCGCAACGGGATGAAGCTGAGCAGCTTTGTGCCGCATCCGGACATAAGCCCTCAGGAAGTGACGGGAACCCAGACGCTGACGTTCAACATCGACGTGTCCCAACCCGGCGCCGCCTTCTTCCAGGTGGACGGCAAACCCTATGCCGGCGAACGCATAGACCGCACCCTGAAGCTGGGCGGCGTGGACGAGTGGACGCTGCGCTCCGACTTCGTCAGCCACCCCTACCATATCCACGTCAACCCGTTCCAGATCGTCAAGATAGTAGACCCCAAGGGCAAGGACATTAGCGCGGAAGGCGCGCCGGATTCGATGGACCCGGGCGATACGCAATACAGCGGCCTGAGAAACGTCTGGAAAGACACTTTATGGGTGAAAAACATCGAAGCCAGCAATGATCCGAAAATTGCCGCGGCCGGCCGCTACACCATCACCATCCGCACCCGCTATCAGCGCTATATCGGCGACTTCGTGCTGCATTGCCATATCCTGGATCACGAGGACCAGGGCATGATGCAGAATATTCGCATCGCGCTGCCGGACGGCAGGGGCGGCACCGCCCTCGGCCATCATTGACCGGCCCGCCATGAAAAAAGCCCGCGACAGCGGGCTTTTTTACCGAAGGACGGCCGACTCAGAAGAAAATCAGCGTCATCAGCACGAACAGCGGCAGCAAGATGACGCAGGACCAACCCAGATAGCCGAAGAAGCTCGGCATCTTCACATGGCGGTGCTCGGCGATGGCCTTGACCATGAAGTTGGGCGCATTGCCGATATAGGTGTTGGCGCCCATGAACACCGCGCCCATGGAGATCGCCAGCAGAGTGTCCGCCATCGGCCCCATCAGCACTTGGGCGTCGCCGTGGGCCAGGTTGAAGAACACCAGATAGGTGGGCGCATTGTCCAGGAAGCTGGACAGGATGCCGGTCATCCAGAAATACATCGCGTTGACCGGCTGGCCGTTGGCGTCGGACACCATGTGCACCAGGCCGGCCAGGTGGCCGTCGGCGCCGGCTCGCAGGATGGCGATCACCGGACCGATGGTGATGAAGATGCCGGCGAACAGCTTGCCCACTTCCAGGATGGGATCCCAGTTGAATTCATTGCCGGCGCGCACCTGCTTGGGCGTGATCCACAGCGAAGCGAAGGCCAGGCCGATCAGCGCCAGATCGCGGACGATGTTCTGCAACTCCACAGGGGTGCCCATGATGTCGAACACCACGCCCGGCTTCCAGACGCCGGACATCAGCACCGCGCCGACGATGCCGGCCAGCAGGAAGAGATTGCGCTTGCCGTGCAGCTTGATCGGCTTGTCCTTGGAACGGTCGATTTCCGGCAGCGCGCCCGCCTGCGCTTCCTTCTTGAAGAAATAGCTGTCCAGCGCGTAGAAAATGGCCAGCAGCGCCAGCGACAACACCAACACCGGCAGCGCCATATGCTGCACCGTCCAGCCGAAGCTGACGCCTTTGAGGAAGCCCAGGAATAGCGGCGGGTCGCCCAGCGGGGTCAGACCGCCGCCGATATTGGCCACCAGGAAGATGAAGAACACCACCACGTGCACATTGTGCTTGCGCTTCTCGTTGGCGCGCAGCAGGGGGCGGATCAGCAGCATCGCCGCGCCGGTGGTGCCCATGATGGAGGCCAGCGCCGTGCCTATCGCCAGAATGGCGGTGTTGAGTTTGGGCGAACCGTGCAAGGAGCCCCACACCAGGATGCCGCCGGACACGGTGTACAGCGAGAACAGCAGCACGATGAAGGGTATGTATTCGCCGAACAGCGCGTGGACGATCAGCGCCGTCGAAGTGCCCAGGCCGTAAGACACGGCGAAGGGCGCCAGGAACAGCACGGTCCACACCGCGGTGATCTTGCCGAAGTGATGGTGCCAGATACCCGGCGCGAATATGGGGAACAGCGCGATGGACAGCAGAATGCCGGCGAACGGCAGCCCCCAGGCCAGGCTCAGCGTGGCGCCGTCCAGTTCGGCGGCTTGCGCCAGCGCCGGCAGCAGGGCCAGCGCGGCGGCGCTCAAGAGTGTTTTGGTCATTTATCTTCCCGAGGGCATGACGCCCATTGATAAAAGCGCCATCGCCTGCTTCAAGACGAGCTTGGACAGGCTATGCAAAGTATGGATTCCGGCGATATTGTTGAAGCGCAAGAGCAGCCGGATACCCTTGCGCTGACGCTTCCCAGTCAGGCCGGCATGCATCCGCGCGGCGCGGAAGCGGCGCGCTTGATTTAGGCCCAAACGGTTACAAAGCGTTACATCGTCCCATAACTCGGGCAGTCCGGACAAGGAAAACCGGTATCGGAAGCAAGTGTTTTTGCGCGATTGCCACGCTAATTAAGCATTTGATGAAACAAGGCCGGCGGCGCTACGCCGTCGGCCTTGTCTGCGGAAACGAACGCCTCAGCGCTGGATGAATTCGATCTTGTAGCCGTCCGGGTCTTCGACGAAGGCGATCACCGTGGTGCCGTGCTTCATCGGACCGGCTTCGCGCGTCACCTTGCCGCCCTTGGCGCGCACCATGTCACAGGCGGCGTAAGCGTCCGGCACTTCGATGGCGATGTGGCCGTAAGCGTTGCCCAACTCGTAGGAGTCGGTGTCCCAGTTATGGGTCAGCTCCAGCACCGTCTGCTCTTCTTCCGCGCCGTAACCGACAAAGGCCAGGGTGAAGCGGCCGTCCGGATAATCCTGGCGGCGCAGCAATTTCATATCGAGCACTTCCTGGTAAAACGCCAGCGAGCGCTCCAGATTGCCCACTCGCAGCATGGTGTGCAGTAAACGCATCATCACTCTCCTTAATTCATCAATCAAAATGGAACAGCCCGGCGCCGTGCAGCTTCAACCAGCGCCGCGCCGCCTGCCAGTCCGGGTATAGGCGCGCGGTCTCCGCCCAGAACGCCGGTGAATGGTTCATGTGTTCCAGATGAGCCAGCTCATGGGCAATCACGTAATCCAGCACCGCCGGCGGCGCCTGCAGCAAGCGCCAGTTCAGCCGGATCACCCCGGCCGCGGTGCAACTGCCCCAGCGCGTGCGCGCCGACGACAGCTGCAGGCCGCTGGGCCGGCGCCGGCAGGCGCGCGCCAGTGCCTCCATCCGCGCCGGAAAACGCAAAGCCGCCTCTCGTTTGAAGAAACGGCATACCGCCTGCTTCAAAGCGGCCGCGTCGCCCTCGACGATACCGGTAACAATCAAGCCCTCCGCCGACAGCCTGGCCGTGCGCCGCACGCCGGCCGTCAGAACGATGGGCAGAGCCTGACCCTGCCAACTCAGTTGGCTGAGATCCTCGGCTTGCCGCCGCGCCTGCCTTTGCCGCGCCACATGGCCGGCGATCCAGTCGCGGCGCTCCAACAGCACTTCGCGCAGACGGGCGGCGCTGACCGCCGGATGCGCGACCAGCTCCACCCGGCCCGCGCTGACCCGTATGCCCACGCTTTTGCGCGGGCGCCGGGTCAGCACCACGTCCACTTCGCCGTCAGGCAGCGGCAGACGCAGCCAGACGTTTGCGCTTTTCATCCGCGTCCGCGAACGGGCCGACGCCGCCGATCTCGCGCTGACGCGCCTCGATCCACTGCTCAGCTTCCTTCATCATCGCCTCGGGCCCCAGCTCTTCGCTCGGCACGATGGGCTTGCCCACCACCACGGTGATCTCGCCGGGGTATTTCAGGAAGGCGTTGCGCGGCCAGAATTCACCGGCGTTGTGCGCCACCGGCACCAGCGGCATGTCGAACTGCTTGGCCATGCGCGCCGCGCCCAGCTTGTATTTGCCCGCCACGCCCGGCTTGGTGCGGGTGCCTTCCGGGAACACCGTGATCCAGAAGCGGTGGCGTTTGCGCTCCAGCCCCTGCTCCAGCAGGCGCTGGTTGGCGTTGGCGCGGTCGGAGCGGTTGATGATGATGGGGTTCATCAGCACCAGGCCCCAGCCGAACACCGGAATCCAGGTCAATTCGCGCTTGGCCACGTACACCTGCCACGGAAAGATCTTCTGCAAGGCCAGCGTTTCCCAGCCGGACTGGTGCTTGGAACAGATCACCGACGGCTGCTCAGGCAGGTTTTCCGCGCCCAGCACCTTGTATTTCAGGCCGATCACGTGCTCCAGCATCCACAGCAGGCTCAAGGCCCAGCTGACGCCGAACACATGGCGCGCGCGGCGCGGCAGCGGCGCGGACAGCAGCAGCAGGAAGAAGAAGAGCGGCGTGACGATCATCAGCACCAGCCAGTACAGCAGGTTACGAAGCCATAAACTCAGCATGCTTGGAACACTATCCTTTTCTGAAATCAACGTTCGCGGGAATCGATCAGATATTCCGCGGCGTCGTACAAATCGTCGAACACCAGGGTGCCGGCCGGCAGTTCGCCGTCGGCCAGCGTCTTGGCGCCCTTGCCGGTCTTGACCAGGATGGGCAGGCCGCCCACCGCCGCCACCGACTCCAGATCGCGCCGGCTGTCGCCGATCAGCGGCAAACCGTCCAGCTTCACATTGAAGCGCTCCGCGATCTCCAGCACCATGCCCGGCAGCGGCTTGCGACAGTCGCAGCCGGCGCTGGGGCCGTGCGGACAGAACAGCACCGCGTCGATGCGGCCGCCGGCCTGGCCCACCAGCCTATGCATCTTCTCGTGCATGGCGTTGAGCGCCTGCATGTCGAACAGGCCGCGGCCGATGCCGGATTGATTGGTGGCCACCACCACGCGCCAACCGGACTGGGTCAGATTGGCGATCGCCTCCAGGCTGTGTTCGATCGGCACCCATTCCGCCGGCGATTTGACGAAATCGTCGCGGTCTTCGTTGATCACGCCGTCGCGGTCGAGTATCACTAGTTTCACGGTTTTCCCCGTCCAGAGCGCCGGGGCGGCCGCGGCCGCCCCATCGGATTACTCCGCCAGCAGCGAGATGTCCGCCACGCGGTTGAACAAGCCGGCCAGACGCGCCAGCAAGGCGATGCGGTTGTTGCGCACCGCGGCGTCGTCCGCCATCACCATCACACCGTCGAAGAAGGCGTCCACCGGCGCGCGCAGCGAGGCCAGCTGAGTCAGCGCGGCGGCGAAGTCGCGGGCGGCGAACTTATCGTCCACCTGCGGCGCCAACTGCTCGACGGCGGCGAACAACGCCTGCTCGGCCGCTTCGCCCAGCAGCGCCGGATTCACCGCGCCCACTTCGCCTTCCACCTTCTTCAGGATGTTCTTCACCCGCTTGTTGGCGGCGGCCAGCGCGGCCGCTTCCGGCAGCGCCTTGAAGGCGGCCACGGCGGACAAGACCGCGCGCACTTCCGCCAGCCGGCTGGGCGAGAGCGCCAGCACCGCGTCGATCTCGTCGCCCTTGTAATCGGCGGCGAGGAAGTTCTTCAGGCGGTCCATCATGAAGCCGAACACCTCGTCGGCCACGGTGGCGGACAGCTTGCCGGCCGGGAAGGCCGCGGCGACGATGTTCAGCAGCGCCTTCAGGTCCAGATCCGCGTCCAGCGCCATGCGCACCACGCCCAGAGCGGCGCGGCGCAGGGCGAACGGATCCTTGTCGCCGGTGGGGATCAGGCCTATGCCCCAGATGCCGACGATGGTTTCCAGCTTGTCCGCCAACGCCACCGCGGTGGCGATCTTGCCTTCCGGCAGCGTGTCGCCGGCGAAACGCGGGTGGTAATGGCCTTCGATGGCGGCGGCCACTTCGGCGTGCTCGCCGTCGAACTGGGCGTAATACATGCCCATCACGCCCTGCAGCTCGGGGAATTCGCCCACCATGCCGGACACCAGGTCGGCCTTGGCCAGGTAGGCTGCGCGGGCGGCCAGCGCGGCGTCGGCGCCCAGCTCATGGGCGATGGCGCCGGCGATGCTCTGCAAGCGCTCCACGCGCTCCAGCTGCGAACCGATCTTATTGTGGTAGACCACATTGGCCAGACGCGGCAGCCGGCTGTCCAGCCGCGCCTTCTGGTCCTGTTCGAAGAAGAACTTGGCGTCGGACAGGCGCGCGCGCAGCACGCGCTCGTTGCCGCCGACGATGAAGGACGGGTCCGCGGTTTCCAGGTTGGACACCAGCAGGAAGCGGTTCATCAGCTTGCCGGAGGCGTCCAGCAGCGGGAAGTATTTCTGGTTCTGCTGCATGGTCAGGATCAGGCATTCCTGCGGCACGCGCAGGAATTCGGCCTCGAAGCCGGCTTCCAGCACCACCGGCCATTCCACCAGGCCGGTCACCTCGTCGAACAAGGCCTCCGGCGCGGCGATGGTGGCGTTCAGGCGGGCGGCGGCCTCGGCCAGCTTGTGGAGGATCAGTTCGCGGCGCGCGTCGAAGCTGGCCACCACCTTGCCGGACTCATGCAGGGTGCGGGCGTAAGCGTCGGCGTTGGCCACGGTCACTTCGCCCTCGGACAGGAAGCGATGGCCGCGGGTGCGTTGGCCGCTGTGCAGGCCCAGCACCTCGCCCGGCACCACCGCGTCGCCGTGCAGCATGATCAGGCCGTGCACCGGACGGACGAACTGCACGTCCAGGCTGCCCCAGCGCATCAGCTTGGGCGCCGGCAGCTTTTTCAGCGCCAAGGCCACCACGTCGGCCAGCACCGCGGCCAGCGGCTGACCCTGCTTGACGCTCTCGTAGACGTACACGTCCTGCTTGCCGTCGCTCATCGTGGACAGCGCGGACACGTCCACGCCGCAGGAGCGGGCGAAACCGGCCAGCGCCGGCGTGGGCTGGCCGTCTTTCATCCCGGCGGCCACGGCCGGGCCCTTGCGGCTAATCTTCTGGTCCGGCTGCAAGGCGGCCACATCGGCCAGCTGCACCGCCAGGCGGCGCGGCGAGGCGTAGACCGTCGCTTCGGCGTCGGCCGGCGCGAACTGCATCTTTTTCAGTTCGTCGCCTATGGTCTGGGCAAAGCTGGCGGCCAGCTTTTCCAACGCTTTGGGCGGCAGCTCCTCGGTGAGCAGCTCAATCAGCAATGTCTGGTTCATATTCACTCTAAAACTTAACGCTTGGCGGCCCCGGCGGCTTCGCAGATCACCTTCATCATGGCGTCGGCGACCGATCCGTTATACACGGGCTGCCATTTCCAGGCGTGACGCGGCACTGGAAACAGGGTTGAGAACAGGTGCTTGTTGTTGCGATCGAAATAATCGGAACTGACAAACACGTACTGGTACTTGCCGCAGTCGGCGTAGCCTACGCTGCGGCGGATATTGAATTTCAGCTTGTAGCTTTTCTCGTACTGGATCTTGTCGAACCGTTCCTGGTTGACGAAGTGCACCAGCCCGTCCTGCCCCAGCCACAGCGAATTGCCGTCTATCGCCAATTGCAGCGCCTTGCCGTCCTGATACGCCACCCAGTCGGCGGCGGGCTCGGCCTGCGCCGGCAGCGCCAGCGCGGCGCACAGACATGCGAAAAAGGCCTTCATGCGCATTCCCTCTGTCAAGAAACGGCCGGGGCGGCAAGCCAAGCTCAGGCCTGCCGGCACATCGGGAAACCCAGCGCTTCGCGGGCGTCGTAATACGCCTGCGCCACGCCGCGGGACAGGGTGCGGATGCGGCCGATATAGGTGGCGCGTTCGGTCACCGAGATCGCGCCGCGCGCGTCCAGCAGGTTGAAGGTGTGCCCGGCCTTGAGAATCATCTCGTAGGCCGGCAGCGGCAGGCTGGCCTCCAGCAGCGACTTGGCCTCGGCCTCGTAGTCGTTGAACTGGCGGAACAGCAGCTCGACGTTGCTGTGTTCGAACGCGTACTTGGACTGCTCCACTTCGTTCTGGAAGAACACATTGCCGTACGTGACCGGCTGGCCGTCCGGCAGATGGGTCCAGATCAGGTCGTAGACGTTCTCCACGCCCTGCAGATACATGGCCAGACGCTCCAGACCGTAGGTGATCTCGCCCAGCACCGGCTTGCAGTCCAGGCCGCCCACTTGCTGGAAATAGGTGAACTGGGTCACTTCCATGCCGTTCAGCCACACTTCCCAGCCCAGGCCCCAGGCGCCCAGGGTCGGGTTTTCCCAGTCGTCCTCGACGAAGCGGATATCCTGCACCGTCGGATCCAGGCCCAGCTCCTTCAAGGAACCCAGATACAGTTCCTGGATATTGGACGGAGCCGGCTTCAGCACCACCTGGAATTGATGATGCTGGAACAGGCGGTTGGGGTTTTCGCCGTAACGACCGTCCGCGGGTCGACGCGACGGCTGCACATAGGCCGCGTTCCACGGCTCCGGCCCCAGCGCCCGCAGAAAGGTGGCGGTGTGGGAAGTCCCCGCGCCCACTTCGGTGTCGTAAGGCTGCAGCAAGGCGCAGCCCTGGCGGTTCCAATAGTGCTGGAGCGTGAGGATGATTTCCTGGAAGGTAAGCATAGAGGTGGCAAGCAAAGTGAAAAGTCAAAGGCAGATTCTACCGCCTAGCGCCCCCCGCGCAAAGCCAAGCCGTTGGCGGCAAATCAAAAAGGCCGGCGAAACGCCCTCGCGCCGGCCCGCCTCGCGCAGCGGCGCCCTCATTTGCCCGCCGCCGGCACCATATCCCGGAACTTGCGCTGGGTGTATTTGGCGTAGATGCGCTCCACGCTGCCGTCGCGGATCAGATCGCCTATCGTCGCGTCCAGCCTGGCCGCCAGCGCCGCCTGCCGGGCGCTGAAATTGGGCGACAGATCGGTGCGGTCTATCACCGGCTGCAAGATCTCCACGTTCGGCCGCAGGGAGGCGCCCCACACATCGCACAAGACGAACCGACGATGGCCGCCGGTCAGCATCGCGTACAGCTGATCCTCGTCGTTGCTCGGCTCCAGCTTCCAGTTGGGGTAGTTCAGAATCTTCGGCGTATAGGTGTAACCGCGCACCATGCCCACCGCCTGGCCTTGCACCAGTTTCCAGTCGAAGGATTTGACCGGCGAGCCGCGCTTGACGCACAAGGCCACCGGATAGCTGGAATAGACGTTCTTGAAACGCGGCGTCTGAGCGGCCACTTCATTGTCTATCACCGCGTCGTAATCGCCGGTCTTGACCCCGCGCAGGCAACGCTCCCAAGGCGCGGCCTCCATCGTCACCGGCACCTTCATCCGGCGGAAGGCCTCTTGCAGCACGTCGTGGCTGATGCCGGAATCCACCTTGCCGTTCTTCACATAGCTGAACGGCTGCCACTCCACCCCGCACAGTTTGATCGGGGCCTGCGCCGCCGCGCCCGCCGCCAGCAGACAGGCCCCGGCAGCCGTCATCCCTAGACTCGCCCGCATCGGCCTCTCCTCTCGTCCCGCTGTCCGCGACGATTTGTTATATGCCGGATCCGCGGCAATGCAAAGCCTGCGCCGCCAGCCGATCTGCCAGCGCCCGCCCCTTGGCCAGACAGTCCGGCAGCGACACCCCGTCCAGCCAGTTGGCGCAGACATGCAGGCCGCGCTCGCTCGCGGCCGCCGCCAGCGGCCGCAAGGCCGCCATCGCCGCCGTGCCCTGCGGCAGCGCCTGCGGCCAACGCACGATGCGCTGGCTCAAGGGTTCGCCCTCCAGCCCGAACAGGCGCGCCAGCTCCAGGTTCAAGCGCCGCAACAAGGCCTGATCCGGCAAAGCGGCCAACTCCGGCTGGCGACGGCCGCCGATGAAGCTGGTCAACAAGCGCGAGCCGGGCGCCGCCGTATGCGGATAGATCCGGCTGGACATCAAATGCCCCAAGGCCAAAGCCTGCTCGCTGGCCGGGTGCAAGCCGCCGAAACCCTCCAGCGGCCGGCGCAGCGTCCGCTCCGCCGCCACGGTGGCCACCACGGTCAGCGGCGCATAGGGCAGCGCCGCGCAGGCCCGCGCCCATTCCGGCTCGCAGGGTTCCAGCAGCCGCGCCGCCTGCGGCGCCGGCAAAGCCAACACCACCGCGCTGGCCGGCTGCGGCCCCTGCGGCGTCCACAAACGCCAGCCCTCGCCCGCGCGTTCCAGCGCCAGCGCCGGACAGCCCAGCCTCACGTCCAGATCTCTCGCCAGCCGCTCCGCCAGGCTGGACAGCCCGCCCGCCAGCGTGCACATCCGCTTGCGCCGGGTCTCGCCGCGCCGCCAGCGCCGCCACATGCCCAAGGCCAGCGATCCCGCCTCCCGCTCCGCCGCCGCCAATGCGGGCAGGCATTCCCTCATCAGCAATTCTTCCGGATCGCCGGCGAACACGCCGCCGATGAACGGGTCCACCAGGGTGGCCAGCACCTCCTCGCCCAAGCGGCGCCGAAAAAAGGCCGCCACCGTTTCCGACGCGTCCGGCTCGGCGGGGCGGCGCCAAGGCTCGCTCAACAGCCGCCATTTGGCGCCCGGGCTGAAATAGCCGCCGGCCAACAGGGAGGCGGGACCGTCGGGCAAGGCGCGGTAATGGCCGTGCCGCAGCACGAAGCGCCGCTGCGGCCCCGCCGCCGGCGCCAAGGGCGTCAGTCCCAGCTCCAGCAGCCATTGCCACAAGGCCTCGTCCGCCAGCAAAGTATTGGGCCCCGCCTCCATCAAGCCCGGCGCCAGGTCCAGACTCAGCACCTTGCCGCCCACCCGGTCGGAGGCCTCGTACACCACCGCGTCCTCGCCGCGCCGGCGCAACTGCCAGGCGCAGGCCAGGCCGGACATTCCCGCGCCGATCACCGCAATCATTTCGTCCCCCTCAAAGCCAAAAGGCCGCCCAGCGGCGGCCCTCGATGGAAGACAGTATGCGGCAAGACGCCGGCCGGCCAATTGATCCGCCGCAAGCCGGCGCGCCGGCCTAGCGTTCCGGCGGGAACACGCCGCGTTGCTCGGCCTGCTCCAAGGCCTGTTCCAGCCATCCGGCCGCGGCGCGGCAACCCTGCCTGACCCCCGGCATCACGCGCTCCAGCACCTGGGACTTGCGCACCTGCTGCTCCTTCCAGCCCTTGCCGTCGGAGTGCAGGTTCAACAAGGCCGGCGCCAGCCGGTCTATCGCATTGGCGAAACGCGCCTCCGCGGTAAAGCCTTGTTCGAACTCGTCCCACAAAGCCAACATTTCCTCCGCCTGCGCCTGCGGCAGCAGGTTGAACACCTGAGCCGCGCCGGCGCGTTCGGCCTCTTTCTCCTCAGGGCCTTCTCCTCGGTCGAATACGCTGACGTCGCCGGCGACGATTTCGCCGACATCGTGCACCAGCAAGAGCCTGACCACTCGGTCCAGCGCCACCGGCTCGTTGGCGTGCGGTTGCAAGGCCATGGCGAGCATCGCCACCTGCCAGCTGTGCTCAGCGGAGTTTTCCCGCCTCTGCTGCGAAGCGATCCAGTTTTTGCGGATCACTTCTTTCAATTTATCCAGTTCAAGGAAAAACTGGATGCTCTGGCTTAAGGCGGCATTACTCGTCATCACGGCTCCTGTGGATGCGGCGGCTCGCGTTCCGGCTCAGCGCCAGGGTCGGCCCGACAATGCCAAAACGATCAAAATCATTTCAATTCTACTCTATTTTCATAAACATCCATCAGGAACCGCTGACGCTCGAAGCCAGGGCCGCCTTGCCCGCCACCGGGTTGCCATCGTCGCCCACCAGCAAAAAACGGACTTCCGCCTGCTCGACGGCGCAGGGCGGGGACGAATCCAAGGCCAGCGTCTCCGCCGTTAAGGGCGCCACCATCTCCGCCGCCAATGGCTGCGCCGGCGCCCCGGAGCAGGCCAGTTCCAGCGCGCGGAAGGTGGCGTAATAAGGGCTGGCGTTGTCGATGCGCACACGCGGACCGTCCGTCCGCTGCTCCAGGGTGAAACGCAGTTGCTCCGGCAAGTCCTCAACCGAGACGGGCAGCTTGGCCGGCCGCATCAAAACCTTCATCTGAGTCCGCAGCGTGACGGTCAGCGTCTGCGCATCCGCCGGCAAATCCGTCCTCGCCGGAGGGATTTCGTACAGGTTCAACCAGAACAGCGACTCGCGATCCATGGGCAAGGGCACGCCGGTGGCGAGCAGGCGCAGACTGATCTGTCCCTTCGGGTTCAAGCGGAAGATAGGCGGAATGGGCATCACCGCCGCGCCCGCCGCTCCGGCCGCGTCCGGGCCGGACTCCAAATGACCGTCGTCGACCCAGGCCTGCACCACCACCGGATAGGGGTTGAGATTGACCAGTTGCAGCGATTGCTCGGCGCCGCCGGCCTCGAACACCACCCGTGTCGACTCCGCCATCAGCCCGGCCCAACTGCTGCCGCACAATAGGCACAACAGACCACCCGCGCTCCAGCGCGCCCACGCGCTACTGGACACGGACCACCACTTGCGCGGTCGCGTTCAAGGAACCCGGCTTGACCTTCTTGCCCGGCAGGCGGATCAGCGTCGCGCTCATCCGGGCACGGTAATGGGTCAGACCGCTCTGGTTACTCGTCGCTTCCGCGTCCTGCAACACCGGATACCAGCCGTCTGGGGCTCCGCCGCCGGTGATCAGCTCATTGCTCAACAGGTTCAAGCGCTGGCCGCCCGGCCGGCTCAAGGCCACGCCCACGCCGGTGGCCACGGCGGGGTTGACCCCGTAACCGTCGGACAGCAGATGCGTGACCCCACTACCGCCGGGGGCGCCCAAGCCTTCTTTCAAGGCCGCTTGGTAATTGTCGGCTTGCACCAACACCCCCATCGCCGTCTGTCCCGTTCTGGTTCCGCTTTGAAAACCGGACAGGCCGATATTGGCCGGCGAGCCCGTCTGGCATTGCAGGTTGATCTCGATCGGCAGCGTACGTTGCCCGCCCTTCTCCATCTCAACCGCGCTGATGGACGGGAAAAGCACCACCGGCGTCACCATTTCCACCCGACAGCTGGCGGTTCTGCGGATCTTGACGGTGTTATACGGGTTGATGGCGCCGGGCCAGGCGTTGTAGAAACCGGACCAATTGTTTATGTGATCGGCGCCTATAAACAAACCTGGCGACCAGCCGCCGCCTTGAAACGCGCTGTAAGCTATCGGCTGGCTATTTACCCAGCTCTGGCCAAGCTCGCTATCCTGCCAGACTATATCCGGATAGCCCTTCGCCTCGCTGTATTTGAAAAACTCCACCTTGTAGTTGCTGAAATGCTTGACCTTGATCAGAAGCCACTTCTGTGAATCGATGTCTTCAGCCGTCAGTTTCAATGCTCGGCGTTTCCACTTCCGCGTCGCATGCTCTCCGGTATTCAGATTGGTCACTCGCGAAATCAGCCCGCGCTGCATCGTACGGTAAGAATCCGCCAGCCCGATGGCGCTGCCAACCTCATCCCTGCCGGCCCATTCGTTGTCGCCATTGGTCGAGTAGTATTCAAACAGTTTTCCCTCTTCTTCTTTCGTGCAACGGAATAGCACTTGTTCCGGCGTATAGCCGCCGATATTGCCGAAACCCAAGTCGTAAATGCTCAACACCTTGCTGCCCAACAAGGTGCCGTCAGGCTGGAATATCTCGTTATTGATATTGAGGGTCATCGCCATCGCCTGCTGCCCTGCATCGTCTCGCGCGCCCTCCCACAACCGTACCACCCCCTTGCCCGGTTCAACATAATCCACATCGTTGGGATTGGTCGACGGCGTGGGGCGCGACACGCGATAGCACGCGGCCTCCGCCTGCGCGCTCCACAGCCCACCCAGCAGCACGGCCAATAAGGCCGCCGCGCCATGCCTCCGCGCCGCGGCGTCAGTTTGAAATTTCATCTTGGTCCTCATTGTTTGAGCGGCGGCGCGCACTCCGCCTCCAGGCGGATAATCGGCCGGCTTGGCGCGTCGTCGGCCAGTTCATACGGCAGCGCGCACTGCCTGTCCGCCTCTTTGCCCCACTTCACCAGCAGGCGCGCCTTGCGGGAGGCCACCCGCGCATAGGCCTGCCCGCCCTGGCCCACCATGCCGATATTGGAGCCGTCTTCCGCGTACACCATCGCGCCCATGGGCAGGGCCTGGCCGTTTGCCAGCCGCCCCTTGATCAACAGCGCCTGGCCGCGGCGGGTGGCGAACTTCAGCCTGACCGCCGCGCCGGCGTAAGGCGCGGTGCGCAATTGGTCGCCTTGCAGCTCCACGCCATCGGCCAGGCCCTTGCTGTCCAGCGACACGTCGTTGTAACGGTAAGGGGTCAGCGACGGGATCAGCGCGTAACCGGCGCGGTCCACCTTGGCGCCCATGCCGTAGCGCACTTCCGCGCCTTTGGCGCCCGGCGCTTCCACCAGGCCGAAGGTTTCGCTCAGATAGGGGCCGAAGGTCACGCCGCCGCGGTGCACCGCCACTGCGCCGCGCGCGCTGGCGCCGGTTTGGGTGAAATTGCGTCCGCGCGAATAACTGCCGCCCACGGTGACCAGCGGGAAGCGCTTTTGCACATTGCCGCCCAATGCGGTGGCGCTGTTTTGCGAGGTCTGCGACACGTTGACGCCGTAGCTGACCGTCTGCGCCTCGTCCGCGGTGCCGCTCAAGGACAGTTGCAGATTGTTTTCACCGTCGCTGCGGCTGGTCGAGGCCGCCAACATCGGCGCGCGCCGGACCTTCCCCAAGGGCATGGATAGATTGAACATCACCGTATTGCGCACCCGTCCGCTGTCCAGCGGCTGAAATCTGGAGCCGCCGTCTTGCGACTGCCCCATGCGCTGGCGCGCCACCGATACCCCGTAACTGATGGAACGGAACTGGTTCTGATAGCTGAGTTGCAGCTGGGTGTCCCGCTCCTTGCCGTTGTAGTAATCGCTGATCGCGGCGGACAGTCCCAGGCTGCCGTAATCGCCCAGCCGCTGGTTGACGCTGACGGTGAACTGGTTGCGCTGCTGGAAGCTGCCGGAGTTCCAGGTCCGGCCCTGCTTATAGGCCTCGCGCGCGCCCAGCGCGTCGACCAGATCGCGGTAGCCGCGAGTGGAGTAGCGATAGCCCGCCAAAGTAATGGACGTGGCGGTGGGCTGGATGGTGTGGCTGTAAGTCAGTGCCGCGCGCCAGCCGTGGATCTGGCTGCCGTCGCTGTCGCGGGATCGCGACAAGGTGGCGTCCGCGCCCAAGGCGCCGTAGCGAGACCCCCACACCGCCCCGCCCAGCAGCGCGGCGTAATCGGACGCCGCCCGCGCGCCCATATTGGCGGTCAAGGCGTTGCTGACGCCGCGCTGATAAGTGAAATCGGCGAACACCGGCTTGTCTTCCAGCGTATTGCGCAGCTGGCCCACCGTCAGGCTGTAACGCGTCTGGCCCGGCCGCATCGATCCCGGCACCGCGGCAAACGGCACGGTGAAACGCTTCACCTGTCCGTCCGCCTCCGTCACCTCCACCTCCAGGTCGCCCTGATAGCTGGTGGGGAACAGATCGTCGATCACGAAGGGCCCGGGCGCCACCACGGTCTGATAAATTTCCTGCTTGCCCTGACGCACCACCACCCTGGCGTTGGTGTCCGCCACGCCGCGCACCACCGGCGCGTAGCCGCGCACGGCTTCCGGCAGCATCCGGTCGTCGCTGCGTAGCTGCACGCCGCGATAGCTGAGCCCGCTCAGCAGGCTGCCGCCGGTGGAGCTGTCCCCCAGCGTCAGCTCGCTCTGCAGGGCGGGCAAGGCGCGCTGCACATAGCTGCGGATATGATTCCAGCGTCCGCCTCCTGCCATGCCGCTGCTGTAGTTGGATTGCTGGCGCAAACGCCACAGCCCCAGGTTCACCCCGGCGTCGGCGGAAACGTAGTGATAGGTGTTGCTGATATCGCCGGTGCTGGAGCGGTAGCTGTTGGCGTCGTAGTTGAGGAAGCCGATGGCCGCGCCGACGTCCAGATCCTCTTCCGCCACGTAGCCGCGCGGCAGCCGTTTCATCGCCGCCTGCGGCACCGACAGATTCAGACGCAGCCGCGGCAGGTCGAACTCGCTGCCGGCGCCGGGAATGCGCAGCGCCAGCGGCCAGCACGCCGCCGCGTCCTCCTCGTCCGGCGGCAAGCTTTCGGGCAAGACCCCGGCCTTGATCAGGAAAGCCCGATCCAGACAAGCGGACGTGGGGTGGTCTTCCTCGCGCCGGAAGCTCACGGTTTGGCGAGAGTAAAACGTGTTGTTGACGAAAACATCCACCAGGTACTCGCCGGGGTCTACCTGGCTGGGTTTGTTGAAGCGCTCGATGTCGTCCGCCAGCGAGTTGCCTTGCAGCAGCCGCTTGTCGAAACGGTAAGCCAAGAGCGCCGGCGCGGCCTCGGCCGTACCCGGCTCGGCCCAGGCCAAGCCAGGCGACAGGCAGACCGCGCCGGCGGCCAGCATGGGGGGAAGACCAGGAAGCCACTGGCCGCGATAGGAAGTTGAAGTCATATCCGGGGAATCACTCCGCTGCCACGGCGGCGGACTCGACTTCGTTCACGCCGCCGTAATCATTGACATGCTTGTAACGCACGGAGAGCGGCGCGCTGGTCTGCGTCAGCCCCGATACCGGCCAACTGGCTCGGGAAAACGGCGCCAGCATGTCCGCCTTGAAAGCGTGGGCCTTGCCGCCGCTCATCACCTCGCCGCCCATCAGCGTCAGGTAGTAGCCGCTGCGGTTGTCCGCGACCAATTGCCATGCGCGGCCCTGACGCTGCAAGGAGAAACGCAGTTGCTCCGGCGCCTGCTCAACCCGGCCCTGAATGCCCGCCGGGCGATAAAACAGCTTGAGCCGGCTGCGCAGCATCACCAGCATCTGGTTTTGCTCCGAGAACTCGCCGGTAACCGACGGGATCTGCAGCATGTTGAAGTAGTAGACCGACTCCCTGTCCTGCGGCAGCTCGCTGCCGTCGAACACCAGCCGCACGGTCTGACCCGCCTTAGGTTCCATGCGGAACACCGACGGCATGGCGGCGAACGGCGCCGAAGCGGACTCCGGCGTGGAGTCCACGTCGCCGGAATCCAGCCAGACCTGGACCACATTGGGTGTGGCGTCTTCGTTGCTCAGTTGGATGCTGCTCTCGCGAGCCTGGCCGGGATAAACGATGCGGGTGTTGTTCAGCACCACGCTGGCCCAGGCCGCCGGCCACGCCGTCAGCAGAATCAGTCCCGGCAGCAGCGCGCGCCGGAGCGCGGCGGCGCTAAACGCGCCGCGCTCCGGCTGACTGCCGCTAGGTTTACAAGTAGGAAACCGCATACTGCACGCTGCCCAGCACCGACCCTACGGTGGCGGCGCCTTCGGCGTAGTAGCGGACGGCGAACTTGTGCTCAGC
Organism: Chromobacterium sp. HL1; assembly: GCF_057418835.1. NCBI lineage: Bacteria > Pseudomonadati > Pseudomonadota > Betaproteobacteria > Neisseriales > Chromobacteriaceae > Chromobacterium > Chromobacterium sp. HL1. Next base: position 902,311 of record NZ_CP162399.1, on the reverse strand, counting down.
CGTGGTTTTGCCTGCTTCCAATACCAGGCCCGACGCCTTGTAGCCGCCGGCCAGGTCGAACGGATTAGCCGGAGCAGCCGGGTCCAGCAATTGCAGGGCAACGTTCTTGGCGGTGCCGGTGTTAACGATATTGCCGTCCTTAGTCAGGCTGTTGGCGACGAACACGGTCTTGATCTCGGTGCCGCCGGTGGGCGCCGCTTCACAACCGGTCAAACGGATGGTGAAATCGGTTTGCCCCGCCGCCGCCCCCGCCGCGCTCAGGCTGGTCGTCGGCACCGTAGGCAACAGAACCACCGGGTTGCTGTCATTGCCGTTGATATCCACCTTGCAAGTTTGCGAAGACACTTCGCCCTGGAAGTTAATGGTGTTGCCCGCCAGCGCTAAAGTCGGCAGAAATAAACTGGCCAAAACGACGATCTTTTTCATGAAACGACTCTCCATTGATATTTAAATATCTTCAATTTCAAACTCGCCGAAAACCCTTTTAATCGAGCCCAAAATAAAGACAGGCCGATTGTACTTAGCCCCCCTAAACAGACAAATAGGATTTTTCCTAAAAAAATCATGGCGACACAAAAAAACGCAAACGCATTTACCAAAAACGAATTTACAATAATGATAAAATTAATATATTCATAACAAGCAGAATATTCTCAAAAATTACATAATGGATCTATTTATAGATAACCAAAACCACCAACTCAGTCCCCTGCTTACATGGGTGCCATCCAGGCAATATGCGCCGTCCGCTCAGCCAACATTGCCATATCATGCGCCACATCAGCGTTTTCCAACCGAGCTTGAATCTGACATCTCCTAGACCTCAAGCGCCCCCTCCTAATGAATTCATCTCAGGCAGTGTTATGTTTTAATACTATCCTTAACAGCTAACACCCTATCCATTTCACAAAAAGAACCTATCAAAACTTCAGAGAACATCATGTCAAGCGCCACGCCTGGCAGGAGAGTTTATAAAAACAAAAAACCCCTTGTCCCGCCAAGAGGACAAGGGGCCATGCCATACAACTAATCCCAGCTGTCTACAACAGCAAGACAACCATCAAGCAAGCTGACATTATATGTCGAACCGGTTCACGATCTCACGCGCAAGAGCGAGACAAGACCTTGCGACCGAGAAATTTGAACAGGCTCTTAAAACGACGACAAGGCCATCGCTCTGGCCACCGCTTCACTAAGCTTGGTGCCATCAGGCAATACCGCGCTATTCAACAAGCGCTCATGAATGAGCCTGGCTTGTTCGGCCTGGCCCGTGGACTGCAATAACAAGCTCTGCGCATATTGGCCGGGGAAGCTGTCGGGGTTCAATCCCAAAGCCCGTCTGGCGGACTGCTGGGCTTCTTGCAAATGCCCCTCCATGATCGCGACGATGGCGAGGCCGCCATGGGTATCGGCAAAGTTCCGATCCAGCCGCAAGGCTTCCAGCAAAGCCTCCTTGGCCTGCGCAGGTCGATTGCCCAAGATTCGACACCAGGCCAGCACATGCCAACTGCCCACATGCCCCGGCATCGAACGCAGCGCTTGAGCCACGCTGGACTCCGCCTCATCCAGTTTGCCTTCCAGCATGGAAACCAGACCCAGCCCCATCTGCGCCCGGCCTGAATTCGGCTTGCTGGCGCAGGCCTGCCGCAACAAGGGGCTTGCGACGGTCAGGTCCTGCTTGCTTAAGGCCAACATGCCCAACACTGTCGCCGCATCCGGATCGGAAGGCGAAAGCTCCAAGACTTGACGAGCGACGCGTTCCGCAGCGGCCAGATTCTCTTGATCCAGATATAAGGTCGCCAACAAACCATACAGACTCAGGTGCTCCGGGAACTGCCGCAAAGCCGTTTCCGCCGCTACAACCGCATCCTCCAGCCGGCCTAAAAAGTGCAAGGCGCGGACATGCAAGGGGCCGGCTTGAGGCAAGAGCGCCAAACTCTTGGACGCTCTGGCGGCTTGGGGCTCCGCCTCCTCATAACGCCCTTGCAACATCAGCGCGTAGGCCAGGTTGTAGAATAAGGCGGGCTCCTCCCAAGCTTCGTCCCGCAAGGCCTGGAACACCGCCACCGCCTCGTCAAGACGTCCCTGCCGCATCAAGGCGACGCCCTGCAAGGAGCGGCCGCCAAAGTGTCCCGGCGCCGCCGCGAACAATTGCCGCAGAGCGGCTTCATGCTCATGCAGGCTGCCGGCCTGCAAATGGAGATCGGCCAGTTCGAGCAGCAAATGAGGATTGGCCGGATCGGCCGCTAGATAAGCCTGTAATTGGCTTAATCGCTGATTGGGTTCGGTCATCATGCTTGCTTATGGGATTGTTGCAATTGCTGCCGCAAGTACGCGGCCAGCTTTTCATATTGGGGGTGCTGACGAAGGGCCGCAGCCACATCCGCCACCAAGCCGCCGAAAGCCGGATCCGTTGCCGCGCCGGCGCCAAACTCTTCCGCAAGCAAAGCGCGCACATGCACTTCCAGCACGCGCGACTCCGCATCGGGCCAGCTTGGATCGATCGCCCGCAACTGCTTGGCAATCTGTCGACGCACGTCGGCGCTACCGGCGGCCTTGGCCGTGCCGGCCGCCGGCGCGGATTTTGATCCGGCCGGCCTTTGGCCCTCTACCGATCGGTTTCTGGCCAACAAGCGCTGTAAAATACTGGCTTTGTCTATCGGCTCCATCGGTTCAATTCCAGCCAAACACCTGCATCAATGTAGCTTATCGTCTCCGCTGGAGGCGTACCCTCGCAGCAGCAAGTTGCCTGCCGAGGCGCCCGCGGCCGGCTCGGCCTCCACCATCGGCGCCTCAGAGCCGGCGCCCTGCTGGGCATCGATCTGCGCCAGAATCCGCCGCATGTCCTCGTTCAGCATGGGCGCGGCCTGGTTGGCCGCGATGCCTCGCGTCAAGTGCTCCCGGCAATCGGCAAACTCATCCCGGATCAGATGCAGCAGGCCTTGGCGAAACAGTTGCAGCGGATGATCCTCCGCCAACTCGCCCAGCCCTTGCCACGCTTGCTCGGCCCGGTCCGGCTGCCCCTGGGTCAGATGCAACAGGCCCAACTGGAAAACCGCCATCACCAGCCCCGGCTGCAAAGCCACCGCCTGCTCCATTTCGACCACAGCGCGGTCAAACAAGCCGATCTGCGCATACTCCGCTCCCAGCAAGTAACGCAGGCGGGCATCTTCGCCATCGTTTCTCACCCCCTGCTTCAGCAGCGCCACCGCTTCCGCATGTTGCTGGCTTTCCATCGCTTGCAAAGCCAACTGAAAAAGCTCTTCCTGATCCAATACCGCGTAATCCATTAGTACTCCATTTCAACACATCGCCGCATCAGAACGGCAGCACGCTCATGAAAAAACGAGTCAGCCAGCCGGGCTTGGCGAACAAGCTCTGATTACCGGCGGTCTGCTGCTCCAATCGAACATCCGTGACCTTGGTGGAGGACACTAGGTTGCCAGGCAGGATGTCGCGAGGATTGACTGTCCCGGACAGCCGGATCTGCTCGCTATCCTCGTTTATCTGGACCTGCTTCTCACCGCTCACCCGCAAATATCCGTTCGCCAGAATCCCCACCACGGTCACTGAGATGGAACTGGTAAAACTGCTGCTGTTGTTGCGGCTGCCTCGGCCATCCATCTTCTCGCCGCCGGAGGCGCTCAGTTCGCCGGACAAGGACTTCTTTCCCGGGGACCAGCCAAACATCCGGTTGATTGCGGGAGCGTCCATTTCCACTCCGATCTCGTTGCCTAGCCGGGTATCCCGGCTGCCTCTGGCCTCTTCGGACAAGCTGGAACTGGCGCGCTCCTGAATCACCACCGTCAGGCTGTCGCCAACGCGGGACGGCACATCGTCGCGGAAATAGGAACGATAACGGCCAGGCTGATACAGACTGCCGGGGGTGGTCTGCGCCATGGGAACAGGCGCGGGATCCGCGCTGGTCGGCCCGGAAACCAATGGCTTGGGCGTTGCTACACATCCGCCCAGCGCGGACAAGACGGTAAACAACAACATTATTCTGGCACAACAAGACATAATCGGTCTTTCAATTGGACGGCAGTCCATCCGCAGCAAGCGAAACCAAGGGCTCGTCTCTACCGCTCGACAGCACACGCCTGTAACAGTCTTATCTCGTCCGCGGCGGAAAAGTTTAGGCGCCTCACGCATCTTTTCAGGCCTCCCTCTCTTTCGCCGAAGACAGGCTGGCGCGCAAGGCGGCCAAGCCTTCCTTGTGCAACTGCGAAACCCGCCCCTTGCTCAGCCCTATCAGCTGAGCGATCTCGGAAAACGGCACCCCGTTCAGATAGTGCAGTCGCAGCACTTTTTGCGCTTTGTCCGGCACCCCGCTCAAGCCGGCCAACAAGTCCCGCTTCGTTTCCTTCAACTCCAGCGAACGGTAGGCCAGATCCTCGGACGCCGGTTCCGGCTCGGCCAAATACATCCCGCTGTCCTCCAGCATGAAACCGATGGCCAGCCCCACCGACAACTCCCGCAAAATATCGAAGGGTTCCGCCGCATCCGGCTCCATCGCCTCAACCCGTTCCTGCAAGGCTTTCCGGCGCGCGGACGCTTGGCTCGCCACTTCCGACGTTCGCGCCAGCTGATCCAAGATCGCCCCCCTAATCCGATATTCGGCATAGGTCTTGAACGCCACGCCGCATTCGGGACGATAACGGTCAATCGCCTCCAGCAGCCCTATCACCCCCCAATGGAACACATCGTGAAACTCGTAACTGTCCCCCACCCGCCGCGCATAAATCCGCGCCGCCAGAATGCGCACCAAGGGCTGATGAGCCTCCACCAAAGCGGCTCGGGCTTCGGCTGAGGCGGCGGCGGCTTGGAGCACATCGCGCGCCTCAGCATCCAAGGACGAATTCAGGGCGGGCATCGCGGATCATGAGCCGCCGGACAACACCGCCCTGGCCACCAGCGTCCAACCGTCGATCAATACAAACATCAGCACTTTGATCGGCAAAGCGATGGAAACCGGAGGCACCATCATCATCCCCATCGCCATCAAAACGCTGGAAACGATGATGTCCACTAGAAGGAAAGGCAGGAAGATCACGAAACCGATTTGGAAGGCCAGCCTAAGTTCGCTCAACAGAAAGGCAGGCACCACATGCACCAGACTGATGGATTCGGCATTGTAGGGCATGTCCTTGCCCGCGCTGCTCAGCACAAAGCTCATATCCTGCTCGCGAGTCCGGCCTATCATGTATTCCTTCATGATGACGCCTCCTTGCCGCAAAGCGGACGAAGCCGGCAAACGTTGCTGGTACAAGGGCGTCACCACCTGCTGATCCAGCTTCTCGAAGGTGGGCCCCATGGACAGCAAGGTCAGGAACGCGGCCAGCATGATCAACACCACATTGGGCGGAGTTTCCTGCATGCCCATCGCATGCCGCAACATGGACAGCACGATCACGATGCGGGTAAACGAAGTCATCGCCACCATCATGCCCGGCAGCAAGGCCACCAAGGTCAACGCCAGCACGATGTTGACCGCCTGACTGACGCCTGCGCCGTTCAGCGCCACGTCCACCATTTGCGTTTGGGCGTTGGCCGCCAGGGGCAGCCAGCAAAGCGCCCAAATCCATTGCTGCATTTTTCTCATGCTCTGGACTCATCCCTGAGCACCGTGACGCCATGCTCGCTTTCCGCCAACATGATTTCACGGTCGCGGTGCTGGACCACATACACCGTTGATTTGGCGGACAAGCGGCATTTATCCACCACCCGCAGACTATCCGCGCCGGTCCCGGCTTGGCCAAGGTGCGGACGACGCAATCGCCACCAACACGCCGCAGCGCCGATCAGCGCCAAGCCGCCCAATATTTCATAAGGGCCAAGCAGACCGCCGCTGCTTGCCGGCGGATCACGACGAAACTGCAGCGGAGCCCGCGCCGGCTCGGATGCCGAAACCGCGCAAGCAGGCGCGGAAGTCCCGCTTGCGCACACACCGGCAAGCGCGCTCGCGCCTTGGACGCACACTATCAGGGCAAACGCGTATTTCATCTTCATCATGCCGTTCACGCGGAAAAACGCGCCACCTGCTCGATGCGGACGCCAAGATGGTCGCCCGCCACCACCAGGGCGCCGCGCGCGACCACCTGACCGCCCAACAGGATCTCCACCGGGTCCCCCGGCGTCTTGTCCAGGGCCAGCACCTCGCCCTCCTTCAGCGCGTCCAGTGCGGCGATGCTCAATTGGCAGCGGCCAATCCGGGTATCCAACCGAACTTCCACGTCTTTCAGCAATTCAAGACGGCCCCCCAGCAAACCCTGCGCCGCCGCATCCGCCTTGGCGTCCAAAGGGGCTGGATTGAAAATTTCAACTTCCTTGCTCATGTTTCACTCTTTTTGATGGGCCGCGCCGGTCGGACGACTTTCACCGCCAGACGTCCCTGATCCACACCGTACTTCGCCCGTCCTAAAGCCATGCCGTCAGGCAGGCAAAGCTCAAATAATCCATCCGCCTTCTGATCCAGCCGAAGCACATCCCCTGCTTGCAAGGACTCCAGGTCCGCCAAGGACAAGCGTGCCGGCGCGGCGCGCACTTCCAGCTCCACTAGCTGTTCCAGCGGCAAATCCCTCAACTTCAGCGGCTCCAACGCCGCTGGCTGCGCCCTGGCCGGCAACAAGCCCGCGGCCTGCTCCGGCGACAAGAGCACAACCAATGTCTGGCCCGCCGCGCTCAGTTGCAGACACAGCGCGCCAAGCACGGAATACAAGGGCGACAACTCCGCCGCGCTCACCGCTTTGTCCCGGTAAAGGCTAGCGTCGTCTCCCGCGGTCAGCTGACGGCCCAAGGCCAGACGGGCGGCGTCCAGCACCGGGCCGGCCAGGCTCGACGCGTCCAGCGCAGCGCGGCTTTTTTTCACGCCAAGGCATAAGGCAGAGAAAAAACCGTCCGCTTCCGCATCGTTCGCCATCGCCGGCAGCGCTTCGCCGCCATCCAGCCACGCCAAGCCGGCCAGATCCGACAAGGCGACCGGGCGCAGCCTTAGGTCGACTTCGCCCTCCGCAATTGACCAATCCCGCAGCCAATGCGAGCACCGCTCGCGCAAGCGCGACTCGATTTGCGCCAGCTCCGCGCCGGCGTACAGGCGATACGGCAGGGCAACGCTCATCGCCCCCCCTTCATCTGCAGAGCCTGCTGCATCATTTCATTGGCGGCGGAAATCAGTTGGGACGCCGCCTGATAGCCGCGCTGCGTGATCATCATGTCGCTGAATTCGGCGGACAGCTCCACATTGGACAGCTCCACCTTGCCTGCCGCGACCTTGCCGAAAACGCCGCTGCCCGCCGCCCCGTACTCGGCCGTCTGTCCCGGACGCGCGCGGTAGTAGCCGGAACCAATGCGCTCCAACTGCTGATCCGGCTGGGCGAACCAGGCCAGCGCCAGCTTGCCTGCGACCGCGGTTTGCCCATTGGAGTAACTGATCTGCGCCTTGCCGTCCTGATCGAAACTCAGCTTGGTCAACGCGCCCGACGCATAGCCGTCCTGGCTGGCCACGCGGATGGTGGACGAGGTGCCGCCGGACAGGCTGGTGGTGTCCGAGATGGAGCCCGGTTCGCCGAAGAACAGTTTCAGAATGCCGCCTCCGCTGCTGGGCGTGTTCAAACGGACCGAGACCTGGTTGTAGCCAAAGGACGGCGAGCCGTCCGGGTCAAAACGAATCTCGCCGCTCCCCAGCGTGCTCAAGGCCACTTTGTCCTGAACCTCCACCTTCCAATTGCGGGGCGTGCCGGTGCCGGTGAAGCTGATCTTCAACTGCCGCGCAACCCCGTCCTTGTCGAACACCGTGGTTTCGACGCTGCTGTTGGTCGCGCCGGTGGACAGGTTGTCCGCAAACTTGATGGTGGAGGTCGGCTTGGCGGCCTGGTTGCGCAAGGCGCCGATGGAGAAGTCCTGCAACTCCTTGTTGGGCCCCAGCATCTGGATTCGCGATTTGTCTTGCCGAGAACTCAGCACGCCGTCCAGATCCAGTTCAAACTGTCCCACCCGGCTGTAATTGAGCTGGTTTCCGTTCTTGGAAACCAGGAAACCGGCGCCGTCCACCGAGACATCCAAAGGGTTGGCCGACGCTTGCAGCTCACCGGAGGAGAAATCCGTTACCGTGGAACCTATCTTCACGCCCACGCCGTGCTGGCCGCCATTGCCGCCCTGGGTGTCGTACTGGTACATCATGTCGGTGAATTGCAGCGAAGTGCGCTTGAAGCCCGGCGTGTTCAGATTGGCAACGTTATTGCCGATATTGGACAAGCCTTTCTGGAAGGTGCGCAGCCCGCTCAAGCCGACGAACATGGTATCGATCATGTCGCGCTCCCGCGCACCAGCGCCACCTGGGTCAGCGACACGCCGGTCATCAGTTCGCCGCTGGCGGACTTCACCGTCAGCATGGGCTGGCCGCCGGCAAAGGAAATAGTGGTGACCTGGCCTGGCACGTTGCCGCTCGCCGTCGCCACCTCCACCGTCTTGCCGATCAGCCCCAAGGACTGATTGGCCGCTTGCTGCGCCAGCAGGGTATCCAGCTTTTCATTGGACATCCTCGTCTGCTCCAAGGAGGAGAACTGCGCCATCTGCGCCATGAATTGCTGATTGTCGATAGGCTTCAGCGGATCCTGGAAAGTCAGTTGCGTGGAGAGAATCCGCAGAAAATCCTGCTGGGTGATTCCCCTCGTCTGCGCAACGCTGCCGCCGCTCGAAATGCCCAAACCTGTAGTTGCCATGTTCACCCCTGTTTCAAAATAGGCAAGCCGCCTGCGGCGTTTTCCTGGAAGACCACCGCGCCGTTGACGGCCAGCATCGCCAGCCGCCCTCCCTTGTCCCGGAGCTGACGAGCCAGCCGTTGCCCCAGAGCCTCGGCCTCTCCGGCGTCAAGCCTGGCATCCCTCACCCAGACCCGCACTGCGCCCTGATCGGCGAAGACCGTAATCTTGCAGGGCTTCAACCAAGTTCTCAGCGTCGCCGCCGTCTCGGCGTCCAAGGCCGCCTCCGTGGCGAGCGGCGCTTCCGCGCCGTCCCCGCCGTCCCCGCCGTCCGCCGCCGGCCTTACCGGCGCCGCCTGTCCACCCTCTGCCCTCGCCTTCGCCACCGCCTTCAAGCCTAAGCTTTCCATCGCGACCGGCGTTCCCGCGTCCACGGCGCGTAGGCCCTTCGGGGCCGGTTCGGCGCCGCGCGGGGCGATCCAAGGCAAGGCTTCGGCCTCATTTGGCAAGGAGCCTGGCCGGCCCTCGACAGCCAATTCGGCGCTCGCGTCCATCCCATCGCCCAGCCGTATCGCCCTGCACACGCTGTGCTTGGCCAGTTCGGCCTCCAGCTGTCTTTGCCATTGCCGGCCCGCCTGCGGCTCCGGCGCCTCGCGCCGCGAGCGCGCCGGCGCGCCGCCCGGCTCTCCATCCAACACGATGACGCTCATGCGCCTCCTTGCCTGCGGCGTTGCAGCCAAGCCTCGTCCTGCTCGCGGAACACTTTGCGTTGCTCCCGCTCGCGCGCGGCCAGCCGATGACGCTCTTTATGTTTTTCCACCTGCCTCAGTTCCGTGCGCGCATGCTGCAAAACGGCCCGCGCCTGCACCCAATCCCGCTCTGCCTCGCTCACGTCCTGCGACAGCGCTTGACAGCGCAGCCGCTGCTCCCGCAAGAAATTCAGGGCGGACAAATACAGGGGCGGGTTGCCCGCCAACACGCCCAAGGCCTGTTCGCAAACGCGCATGTCCTCCTGTGCCCGACTTAGAATCTGACGAGCGCCCTCCAGACGGCTCTCGACCGCCGACAAGGCCTGACGCGCCAGTTGCAATGATGACTGGCGAAAGCCCAGCAAGGGTTCCAGGCGGTAAGGAAAACCCGTCATTTAGCCTCCTTGCAGCACAGCGGCCAAACTCGTCAGCGCCGCCGCTCTGCCCTCGCGCTGCCGAGTATCCTGTTGCAAAAAAGCCTCCAAGCCGCTTTTGCGCTCCAAAGCCTGATCCAGCTCCGGATTGCCGCCAGGACGATAGGCGCCCAACTCCAACAAGTCCTTGCTCGCCGCCAGCACGCTCAGCGTTTTGCGGCAAGCCTTCATAACGTCTTGCTCGTCCTCCGAGGCCAGCGCCGACGACAGACGGCTGACGCTGCCCAACACGTCGATCGCAGGAAAATGTCCGGCATTGGCCAGTTCGCGCGACAGCACGATGTGGCCGTCCACAATGCCGCGGACGCTATCGGCCACCGGATCGTGAATATCGTCGCCCTCCACCAAAACGGTGAACAAGCCGGTGATCGAGCCGCCCTCCTTGCGCGTGCCGCAGCGCTCCAGCATGCCGGCCAGCTCGGAGAACACCGACGGGGTGTAACCGCGCGAGGTGGCTGGTTCGCCAATGGCCAGGCCCACTTCCCGGCGGGCCATCGCATAGCGGGTCAGCGAATCCACGATCAACAACACCGAGCGGCCCTGATCGCGAAAATGCTCGGCCACCGTCACCGCGCTCAAGGCCGCCGCCTCGCGCACTAGCGCGGGCTCGTCGGCGGTGGCGACCACCAGCACCGAACGCGCCAGCCCGGACTCGCCCAGGCTTTCCTCGATAAACTCCAGCACTTCGCGGCCGCGCTCGCCAATCAGGCCCACCACCACCACGTCGGCCGCGCAATTGCGAACCAGCATGCCCAGCAGCGTGCTTTTGCCCACGCCGCTGCCCGCCATGATGGAAAGCCGCTGCCCGTAGCCTATGGTCAGCATGCTGTCTATCGCCCGGACGCCGGTTTCCATCACCCGGTTGATCCGGCTGCGGCCCAACGCCGGAATCGGCGCGCTGCGCACCGGCCTTCGCCCGGCAAACTCGATCTCTCCCTTGCCGTCCAGCGGCCGACAAAACGCATCCACCACCCGCCCCAGCAGCGCATCGCCCACCGGCACCGAAAACGCGTGCCCAGCGGACACCACTCGGGCGCCCAGCAGCAGGCCGTCCACCGGGCCGTAGGGCAGCAACTGCAAGCGGTCCCGATCCAGGCCGGCCACTTCGGCCAACACCGCCGGTCTGTCGCCGGCCAGCTCGATATGGCACAGATCGCCCAAGCCAATGCCGGCGGGTCCGCAAGACTCCACCAACAGACCGACTTTACGGCTGACGTAGCCCACGCGTTCCACCAGATCGGAGGCGTGGATCGCCGCTCGCAATTGCTCAAGTCCGGGCGTCATCGCGCTCTGGCCTCTTGCAGGCTCCGGCGCAAACGCTCCATCTGCGTGGTCATGCGTGCGTCGATATCGCCATGCAGGGTTTCAACGATGCAGCCGCCCCCGTCCAGACTGGCGTCCGCCACCACGCTCACCTCGCGGCCCGCCTCGCTCAACGCCGCATCGTCGCCCGCAAGCAAGGCCGCATCGGCCGGATGGAGGCGCACTCGCACCGGTTCGCGTCCCGCCGCCTCGCTCAAGGCATTACGCACGCAGGAACGCGCCAGTTCGGCGGACAGCGGCATCTCGCCTATCATGCGCGCCAGCGCTTCCAGCAGCAGCGGCGACAGCATGCGCTCCACCTCCTCATGCACCGCTTCGCGGACGCCGCCCAAGGCGGCCAGCAAGGCCTTGCCCTGAGCGCCCAGCGCCTCGCGCACACGGAGCGATTCGGCCTCGGCCTGCGCCATGCCCTCTCGATACCCTTTCTGGCGCGCCGCGGCGCGCAGCTCTTCGCACTCGGCCTGGCATTTGGCGCGCGCGGCGTCGATTTCCGCCATCGCGCGCTCGCGCATGGCCTGGATCTCTTCTAGCGCCGGCTGCCGAGCCGCCTGGGAAGGCGCCGAATCCGCACGCGGCCGCTCAGGGGCGGCGGCCGAATCCGCGCTTTCTCGAATGCCGGGATTACGGAGGATCTCACTCATGGCGCAGCCTCCCCAACCAGGCCCGCAGCCTCAAACCCAAGCCGGTCGGAGCCTGCTCCATGCCGGCCGAACGCACCGAAGGCCGCTCCGGCACCGCCGCCGTCAACGCTTGCAAGCGCTCCCGCATGGCTTCACGCAAAGCCGGCGCCGCTTGCGTCTCTCCGCCGGACCACTCACGGCGCAGGCTGTCAATGCGCCCGCGCCAGGCTTCCGCATCCTGAGCCGCGTTCAGAAGCTTGCCGCGCTGCTCCGCGCCCAGCGCATGCCCAAGCGCCGCCAGCATCCACACCGGCTCGGCCAGCAGAACCTCCAGCAAGGGCTCCGCGCCGCGGTTCAACAGATCCGCGCCGGCAGAAGACGCCGGCGGCTCCAGTTCATCCGCCTGTTCGGTCAACGGCCTATCGTCCAATTGCTCCAGCGCCTGGCCGAGCAAAACGCGCTCCTCCTCCGTCAACCGGGATTCGAGCCAAGTCCGCTCTTCGGGCCGCAGCGCGGACACCGCCAAGGCGGCTCGCAAACCCTCCTGCCCCATCACTTGCCGCCTCCGGCCTGCTCCGCCGCCAGCCAGCGCTGCACCTGCCGCAGCAAGCGTTCGCGCTCGGACTCCGTCAGTGTGCGCGCAGTCGTTCTGCGTCGCAGCAAACCGCCGCCGATCAAGCCCAGCGCCAACAGTATGGCCGCGCCGCCCCACAAGACCCATTCGCCGACGCCTTGCTCTTTTTGGCGGGCGGGCGAAGCCGGCACGGCCTCCGCCGCCTGCGTCGCCGCCACTGGGGTCACATTGTCCATCACGGAAAAAGCGATGCCGTCGCCGCGGCCGCTATCCAGTCCCACCGCCATGGAGATCACTTCGCGCAGCCGCTCCACCGTGGCGTCGGACAAGCTGGTATTGGTCACGATGCCGACGCTGATATGCTTGACCGCCCCGCCGCCGCTGCTGGTCTGCCGCAACTCGCGGCCAACCTGGTATTCCGCGTCCAGGGATTTATTGCCCCCGGCCGACGACGGCGCCAGCCGCGAAGCATCGCCGTCCTGCCATTGCTCTTTCCGGCGAACCAGGATGCCCTTGTCCGAACCATCGCCGATCACCGACTCGCGCGTCAGCTTGTGCGAGGAGAGATCCAAGGCCACATCCACGCTGACCGCCGCCTGGTTCTGCCCAAGCGCCGTATCCAGAATGCGGCTCACTTTGTCGGCCAAATAAGCTTCGGTTTCCTTTTTCAACTGCAAGCCGGCATCTATGCCCGCCACGCCTTCTTCGTCCTGCGCGCGCGCCGACAAGGCCACGCCGCGCTGGTCCAGCACCGTCACCGCGGCGGCGTCCAGGTCCGGCACCGAAGCCGCGACCAGCCGCTGGATGCCGCTGACCTGCTCCTGCTGCAGGCTCTTGCCGCCTTTCAGCGTCACCCAGACCGAAGACTTGGCCTTGGCGCCGCGCTTGCGCAACATTCCGCCCTCCGGCAACACCAGGTGAACGCGCGCATTCTGAACTTCGTCGAAGCCCATGATGGTGCGCGCCAATTCGCCCTGCAGCGCGCGCAGATAATTGATCTTTTGCGCAAACTCGGTCACGCCGAACTCCGCATTGTTGAACAGCTCGAAGCCCACCGAGCTCTTCAGATCCAGGCCGCCGCCCAGCAGCTTCATCCGGGTCTTGTACAACAAATCCTTTTCCACCTGGACGGTCTTGCCTTCATCCGTCAGCTGATAGGGCGTTTTCTGCTTTTCCAGCGCAGCCACCACGCTGGCCGCGTCGCGCGCGTCCAGATCGGCAAACAACACCTGGTAATCAACGCGCCCGGACCACCAGAACGCACCGGCCGGCAACGCCACCGCCGCCAGCGCGCCCGCCACCAGGAGGGCGCGCCCCGCGCCCGAAGAGCGCTGCCACAGCGCCTTGAAAAAATCGACCATCTCTCGCCTATCCAATCAAATATCCATATCGCTGTTTACGATCTCGCGAACTTGAGCGAGACCAGGCGAAAACAGCAGAGGAAGCGGAGTTGCCATCAAATCAATGAACACTCCGAAGATGTATTCACCGCGCAACGTTAAGACGACGCGCAGCAGATCGTATCGGTCCTAAACCGCTCGTCACACCTGCATCCTCATCACTTCCTGATAAGCGTCCAGCACCTTGTTGCGCGCCTGCATGAACAGCTCAAACTGCATGCGGGTCTCCTCCATCCGCAACATCACCTGGTGCAAGCTGCCCGCCTGGCCGGTCGCCACGTCGTTGAGCAAGCCGCCCAGGCTGTTTTCGGACTTCTCCAGTTGGGTCAGCACTTTTTCAAATCCGGTCGGCGCCAAGGGCTTGGCCGTCGCGACGGACAGAGAATCCGCCAGCGCGCTGCCGGCAATGGCCTCAATCATTGTTTGCCTCCAATTTCCAGCGCCTTCTGCATCATCGAGCGCCCCGCGTTGAACGCGGTCACATTCGCTTCATAAGACCGAACCGCCATGGTCAGCGCAAACATCTCTTCCAAAGTGTTCACGCCGGCGTATTGCACATAGCCTTGCGCGTCGGCCAGGGGGCTGGACGGCTCCAACACCTTGCGGGCCGGCGCGTCGGACTCCACCACCACGGCGCGGATGCCCCCAGGCGGAGGCAAGCCGGCCTCCGCCCGCGCCAGCGCCTGGCCAAACTGCGCGCCCACCGGCTGGATCATCACCCGCAAGGGCTTGGCCAGCGGCGCGCCCGGCGCCGCCGCCACATTGGCGTTGGCGATATTGCGCGCGGCCACTTCCGCCCGCAGCTGCTCCACGTCCATGCCGCTCTGGCTGATCGCCAGCGACTCCCAAAGCCCGGCCACTTAGCGCCTCCCGTCCGAAATCGCCAACTGCATGATGGCCAGTTGCTTATTGATGCCCTTGATCAGGGTCTGGTAACGCAGCGTGGTATCCGCCAGCTGCGACACCTGGTGGCTCAACTCCGCGGCGGAACCCGCCGCTCCGGGAGCAATCGCGGGACGCCGATCCGGCAGAATGCGCGGCCCGGCGCCCTCCGCGCCTTGCAAGGCGGATTCGAAGTCCACGCGCAGCGGCGTATAACCGGGGGTATTGAGATTCGCGATGTTCTGCGCGATGACCTGCTGCCGCAGCACCAGGCCGTCCAGTGAGCGCGAGACGGTTTCGCCAAGCGAAGCGATTTGCATTGCCCCTTCCTCCCTTATTGAATGACCAGTTCCGCGCGCAGCGCGCCGGCGGTTCTGACCGCCTGCAACACCGCGATCACGTCGCGCGGACTGGCTTGAATGCGATTGAGCGCCGCAACCAGATCGGCGATGGTGGAATTGCCTTTCAGGCTGATCCCCGGCAAGGGCTTTTCCTGGACCGCGACGCGGGTCTGCGGCACCACCGTTGTCCGCACGTCGCGCGCGGAGCCAAACAGCGAAGGCGGTTGCGACACCAGATAATCGGTTTCCACCGATATTTTCAAGTCGCCATGTACCACGGTGACGGCGGAGAGCATCACATTGCCGCCCGCCACCACAGTGCCGGTGCGTTCGTTCACCACCACCCGCGCGCGGTCGTCCGGCGTCACCTCGATCGCTTCGATCCGGCTCAAAAGGCTGGTCGTGCCCGCCGCCGAAGCCGCGTCCACCCGAATCCCCACCTTGCCGGCCCCCAGCGGGCTGGCGAGATTGCCGCCCAGCTTCTGATTGATCGCCCGCGCAATGCGCTCGGCCGTGGTGAAGTCCGGCGCGGACAGCAGAAATTCGGCCATGCCGTTGCGGATGAAGCGGGTGGCCACAGCCTGCTCCACAATGCCGCCGGCGGGAATCTGTCCTACCGTGGGATGGTTTTTCTGCACCCGGTTGCCATTGCTGTCGTAACGGTAGCCGCCAACCGACAGCGCCCCCTGCGCCAGCACGTAGACCTGGCCATCGCCGCCCTTCAGCGGCGTCTGCAGCAAACTGCCGCCCAATAAGCTGCGGGCATCGCCGATGGACGTCACGGTGACGTCCACTCGCGCGCCGGGCTCCAGCAAGGGCGGCATATTGGCGGTGACCATCACCGCCGCCGCGTTGCGGCTATTGACCTGGTCCGGCCCTAAATTGACCTCGAACTGCTTGAGCAGGTTGGCCAGCGATTGCTGGGTCATCTGGCTGCGCGCGCTGTCGCCGCTCCCCGCCAGGCCCGTCACCAGGCCATAGCCGATCAACTGGTTGTCACGCCAGCCATTGAAGCGGCCCAAGTCCTTGATACGCTCGCCTGCCTGGGCCAGCGCAACGGTCAGCGCCAGCAACGCACCGCCTTGCAACACCCGCAAGCACCATGTTCTCTTATTCATTTCCGCTCGACCCTGCCAGGCCGCCTGTTGTCACAACACATCCACCACGCCGTCAGCCACGACGATGGCCTTGAACACGGATTGATCCCGCTCCCGTCTGACGTAAACCAGCTGCCCGATGGCACCGTCGCCCAAGGCTTCCGCGCCCACTTCCAAACGGATCGCCCCGCTGCTCAAACGAGCCAACACCCGCTCTCCCTTGCGCACCCGCGCCGCCGGCCTGGCGTCCGCCAGCCGCAGCACCGTTCCCGCTGCCAGGTCCCTGGCGGCGGCCATGCCCTGCAAAGAGGACAGCGGCCTTGCTTCCGTCCAGTCCGCCAGCGTTTGCTCGGCATTGGCCGCGGACAAGGCTTCGCCTTTCGCCACCGCCCGGCTGGCGCGATACACCGGCCGCAAACAACTCACCTGAAACCAAACCGGCCAACTGCCGTACAACTCAGGCCCTTCGAACACATCCAGCCACACCGCCATCCGTCTCGCCAGAGCGGGCGCGGCGGACAAACGCGCCGCTAGGCGGACGCCTTGAGCCGGCAGCTGCGCTTTGATCTCGTTCCGCTCAGGCTGAAGCTCCAAACGCTCGCACTCGCCGGCCAACCCGGCGCGCAAAGCCTGCTCCGCCTCCTTGGCCAGCGCAGGCGCCGCCGGTTCTCCGCCCGCGCGCGTAATCGTCAGCCGCTCGGGCAACCGTACCGGCCAGCGCTCCGCCTCCACTCCCAGCGTCATCCGCCACGCGCTCAATAACTGCGCGCGCCCCAGTGTCCGGGTTTCTCCGGCCTTCAGGCCGGTGGCCAGCGGCCGCGCCTCCAGCGCGCGCCGCAACGCGGCGGGAACCTCCCCCTCCAACGCCTGAGCCAGGTTGACGCTGCGGCCCGCCACTTCAAGCGCGCTCCGCGCTGTTAGCGGCTGAGCCGGAATCGACGCCGCCCACACCGCCAGCAGCGCGGCTCGCTTCATCAGCCGCGCCGCAAATTGTTGACGATGGACTGCATCTCGTCCGCGGCCTGGATAATGCGGGAATTGGCTTCAAACGCGCGCTGGGCCAGCATCATGCTGACCAGTTCGTCCGCCATCTTCACATTGGAGCCTTCCAGGTACTTCTGCGCCAACTTGCCGCGCCCCTCTTCCCCGGCCAGCCCCATCTGCGCGGCGCCGGACTGCTCGGTCGCCTGATACAGGCCCTCTCCCACCGGCTTGAGCCCAGCCGGATTATTGAACATGGCCAGCTCGATCCGGCCGACGTCCAGCGTCTTGCCGTCCTCGGTCAACGCGGAAACCCGGCCGTCCTCGGCCACCCGCAGGCCGCGGGCGTCTCGCGGCAGCGTAATGGCGGGCTCCAGCGGCTGACCGCTGCGCAGCTGCAACAAACCGTCCTCGCCCACCCGCAACGAACCCAAGCGGCTGAACAGCTGGCTGCCATCCGGGTTGCCGACGGCGACAAAACCCTCGCCATTGAGCGCAACGTCGAACTCCGACTCCGACGGCCGCAAATCTCCCTGGCTGAACACTTTTTCCACCGCGCTCAGCCGCGTGCCCAGGCCCAAATAGGCCGCGCCGGCGGTTTCGCCCTGAGCCGGCGTCTGCCGCGCGGATTCGCGGTAGACCAGATCCTCGAACACCGCTTGCGAACGCTTGTAAGCCGGCGTGTTCATATTGGCCAGATTATTGGCCACCGCCTCCAAACCGCCTTGCTGCGCCGCCATGCCGGTGGCGCCCACATACAATGCATCAATCACGATTCCGTCCTCGTCTTAAAACTCGCCCAAGCTGCGCAGCGCCTTGTCCCACACCGCGTCCATGCCTTGCACCGCCTTCTGCACCGATTCGAAATGGCGGGTCGCCTCCATCAACTCCACCATTTCCCGCGTGGAGTTCACATTGGACATTTCCAGAAAACCCTGTCGCAAACGGCCCGGGCCGCCCAAGTCCTTGGGATCGACCATGGCTCCGCTGACCCGGTACAAGCCGTTGCCGGCGGCCTCCAGCCGCGCGTCCTTGGCCGGGTAAACCAGCTTGATGCGGGCCACCGCCAGCTCCTTCTGGAAAACCTGACCATCGTCAGCCACGCGAAAAGCGCCCGGCAGCAGAAAGATCTCCCCCTGCTCCCCCTCCAGCGGCATGCCGGATTGGGCCAGCACCAGCCTGCCTCGGCTGTCCAGCCGCAACGCGCCGCCGCGGCTGAGGTAAGCGCCACCGTTATCCTGCGCGGAGAAATAACCGGGACCCTCTATCGCCAGATCCAAATCGGAACCCGTACGGCTCATCGCGCCTTGCCGCCCATCCGCCAGCGCGCCGGCCTGGACGTCCCCGCCCAGGGTGAACAAGCGCTTGTAACCCGTCGTATTGCTGTTGGCGATGTTGTGGGCCACGGTATTGACCCGGTTCATATCGGCTTGCATCGAAGCCGCCATCGCGTTCAATAACTCGCTCATCCGAGCCCTCCGTCAAAACGTCACTGCGGCGAAGGCCTTCAAGCCCACGCCCGGCGGCACTTCGTTCAAGGCCAGCACATGCAGGTGCGGCATCATCCGCGCGGTCAGCTTGCGCAAATTGGCGCGCACCTCCGGCGCGCACAACAGCACCGGCATATGATTGGCGCCGGCCATCCTTTCGGACTCGGCCAACATCTTCTTCAGCAGTTGCTCGGCAAACCGCGGGTCCAGCGCCAGCGAAGCGGCGCCGCCCTCGCTGCGGCGCAAGCCGTCGTACAAGGTTTGCTCGATGCCGCCGTCCAAGGTGATCACGTGCAAAGCGCCGTCGCCATCCAGCAGCGGCGCGCAAATCACGCTGCCCAGACGCTGACGCACGCGCGTGGTCAATTCGTCCACGTCCTTGCTGGCGCGCGCCGCGTCCACCAGCACCTCCAGAATCGTGTCCATGCGCCGGATAGACACCTTCTCCTGCAACAAGGCCTGCAGCACCTTCTGGATTTCGCTGAGCGTCATCACATTGGGCAGCAGCTCGTCCAACAGGCTGGCCTGGGTTTGGCGCAAATGCTGCGCCAGGCGCTCCACTTCCTCTCGGGTCAGCAAGTCCGCGGAGTGTCGCTTCACGATTTCGGAAAAATGCGTCATGAACACCGTGGCGGCGTCCACCACGGTGTAGCCCAGCTCGCGCGCGCGCGGCCGCTGCGCGTCCTGAATCCAGATGGCGGGCAGGTTGTAGGCGGGATCGGTAGTGGGCGTGCCTTCCAGCTTGCCGCGCTCGCCGCCGGGATGGATCGCCAACCAGGCGCCGGGCTCCAAACGCCCCTCGCCCGCCTTGTCGCCCTGCAAACGGATCTGGTAAGCGCCGTCGCGCAAGCTCTTGCTTTCCCTCACCTTCACCTTGGGCAGCACCAGACCGGAATCCAGCATGTATTGCTTGCGGAACAGAGCGATACGCTCCAACAGCAGGCTGCCGTCCTGCCCCATCAGCGGCATCAGATCCGGCGCCAGCTCGATGGACAACAGATCCACCCTCAGTTCGTCGTACAGCGAGGCGTCGGCCGCCTCCGTCTCCGCGGCGGCCTCATCCACCAGGCCGCCGTCTTCGGCGCCGCCCCGCAAACGGCGCAGCGCCAGGCCGCCGCCGGCGAACAAAGCGGCCAGCATCAAGGCAGGCAAGGCCGGCAAGCCGGGCAGCAGCGCGGCCAGCCCCAACGCGCCCGCCACCATCAGCAAAATATTGGGATAGGCGGTGAACTGACCCAGCACCTCGCTGCTCAGCCTGTCGTCCGACGCCGAGCGCGTGATGATGATGCCCGTGCCCACCGAAATCACCAGCGCTGGCACCTGGGTCACGATGCCGTCGCCAATGGTCAGCAAGGTGTAAGTCTGCAAGGCCTCCTGCCACGGCATACCGTGCTGGGCCACCCCCACCGCGAAACCGCCCACGATATTGATCAGCATGATGATGATGCCGGCGATGGCGTCGCCCTTGACGAACTTGCTGGCGCCGTCCATCGCGCCATAGAAGCCCGCCTCTTTCTCCAGCTCCTTGCGTCTACGCTGCGCCTCCGTCTGATCGATGAAGCCCATGTTCAGATCGGCGTCGATGCTCATCTGCTGACCGGGCATGCTGTCCAGCGTAAACCGCGCCGCCACCTCCGCCACCCGCTGCGCGCCGCTGGTCACCACCACGTATTGCACCACCACCAGGATCAGGAACACGATCACCCCGATCACATAGTTGCCGCCCACCACATAGGAACCAATGGCGCCGATCACCCGGCCGGCGTCGCCGTCGGACAGGATCAGCCGGGTGGCGGACACGTTCAGCGCCAGACGCAGCAAAGTGGCGATCAGCAACACCGACGGGAAGGTGGAAAAATCCACCGGCTTGCGCACATAGAAGGTCAGCAACAGCACAAACAGCGCCAAACTGAAGTTGCCCAGCAACAGCGCATCCAGCACTCGGGCCGAAACCGGAGTGAACAAGACGAACAAAATGCCGACCATCAGCAGGATGATCGACACATTCGCCCCTTCTTTGAACAACTTGAGCAAGCTACTCATCTAAAACGCCATCGCAACACCGCCTGTCTCCGGCGGTTCAACCCTTCTTGACCCGAAACGCCCAAACCAGCGCCTTGGCCACATCGCTGAAATAAGCATCGGGAATCCATTCATCCACATCCACATCGCGAAACAAACCGCGCGCCAACGGCCGGTTCTCCAGAATCGGCACGCCATGCCGCCTGGCGGTCTCTTTCATCTTCAAAGCCATCTCGCCGGCCCCCTTGGCCAGCAGCATCGGCGCCGCCATCTTGCCGCGCTGGTACTGGATCGCCAGCGCCAGATGGCGGGGGTTCACCACCAGCACATCCGCCTCAGGCACCCGCGACGCGGCGCGCGTCTTTTGCAAAAACTGCTGGCGGATTTCCTTCAGCTTGGACTTGATCCGCGGGTCGCCTTCGCGCCGCTTGTACTCTTCCTTCACCTCGCGCTTGGACATCCGCAGCTTCTTGCTGAGCGTGCGCTTCACAAACAGCCAATCCACCACCGCCGCCAACAACATGACCAAGGCCATATAACGCAGCACTTGCAGCAGGGCGTTGCCGGTGGCCGCAGCCACCCGGCCCGGCCCCGCGCCGGTCAACAACAGCCAGTCCGGCAGCATCTCCCGGATGATCCAGTACAGCACCAGAGAGAAAGCCAGAAACTTGATGCTGGACTTCGCCGCCTCAAACACGGATCTCAAGGTAAACAAGCGCTTTAAACCCTCCATCGGATTGAGCTTCTGCCAATCCGGCTTCAAGGGCTCCGTGGAGAACAGCAGCCCCACTTGAGCGGCTCCGGCCACGCCCGCCGTCAGCGCCAACAACAGCCATAAGGGAAGCAGGGTCTGAAACAACTCC
Source organism: Chromobacterium sp. HL1 (assembly GCF_057418835.1). Lineage (NCBI taxonomy): Bacteria > Pseudomonadati > Pseudomonadota > Betaproteobacteria > Neisseriales > Chromobacteriaceae > Chromobacterium > Chromobacterium sp. HL1. Next base: position 880,836 of record NZ_CP162399.1, on the reverse strand, counting down.
AGCGCCAATTGCCGCATCCACACCGACAAGGCCTGCTGCGCAAACGACCACTCCCCCGCATGCGACAACAACAGAGAGAACAGACCAAGACAATGCCGCGCCATGCCGGGACCCAAGGCCATCAGCGCCAGCAACAGGGTCAGGGCCGACACCACGCCCAAGACATCCTGACTGCGCGCCACCGACCCCTTCTTGCGGGCCTCCTCGCGCTTATGCGGCGTCGCCTCTTCCGACCGGTCCTGCTCTTGCTCCGCCACCTAGCTCCCCTGGAAGCTCGCCAGATAATTCAATATCGAGGCAAACCAGCGTTCAAAAAAACCGCCCAAACGCGGCAAGATCACCGCCAGCACCGCCAGGCCCACGCCCACCTTCACCGGCATGGCCATCACGAAAGCATTGAACTGAGGCATGGAGCGGGAAATCAGCGCCACGCCCACATCAATGGCGAACAAGGCGATCAACAGCGGCGCCGCCAATGAAAGCGCCAACGCAAACAGCACGCCAAACTGCCCCAGCGCCCGCTCCGCCAGCAGCAGGCTGACCGGCTCGCCCACAGGCAGGGCCTCCAACAAAAAGACCATCGCCTGCAACAACATGTGGTGCCCGTTCACCGCATAGACGTACGCCACCGCCAGCAGCTCGAACGCCAGGCCCATGGCCGCGCCGGATTGCTTCGTCAACGGATTGATCACGCCCGACAAGCCAAAGCCGATCTGGGTATCCAACAAACGTCCCGCAAACGCCAGCGCGCCAAACGCGCACTGCACGCCAAAACCAAGCACGGCGCCGATGAACAACTCGGTCAAAGCCTGCCCGGCCAGCACCCAGCCATTGGCGGGCAAAGCCAGCCTCAACCCCAGGCCGTACGTCATCAGCGCCGCCAGGCTCAAACCCAGCAAGCCGCGTACCACCCCGGGCACATTGGCCGCGCCTATCACCGGCGTTAGCAACAAGACCGGCGCCAAACGCAGCGACAGCAAAAAAGAGGCGTATAGCCAGGCCAAATCCAGGGGAAAAGACATTGAGAAGCGTTTCAGAACAAGGACGGGATACTGCCGATCACGCCCGCGGCGTAGTTCACCAGCGACTTCAGCATCCACGGGCCAAACAACAGCAGGGCCGCGAATACCGCCAGCAACTTGGGCACGAAAGCCAAAGAGGCATCCTGGATCTGGGTCACTACCTGGATCACGCTAACCAAGATGCCCACCACCAGGCTGAACAACAGCACGGGGCCGGCAATGGCCAAGGCCATCCACATCATTTGCGACATCAACTGCAGTGATTGATCGCCCGTCATTCCACCCGCCCTCATGCGGCGGCCTGGTTTTTGATGCGCAATCAACGCAAAAACAACCAAACCGCACAAATGATACGGATATTAACGATATTCATACTTTTTTACAACATACCATGACAATATTTACAAACACAGAAAACCCAATTTAAATGCATGATTTTTAAGTACAAATTCAAAATTTCAGCCATTTTCAGCCGCTGTAATCATGAGTTCAGCTTCTTTATCAGCAGTAAAAATCACGCCATGCAAAGCCGCCGCCAAGATTAAACCGCGATATAACGGCAACCATTCAAGCGCACAGCGGCTTAGAACCTGTTCAAAATCTCTCGGACAAGAGTGAGATGAGGAGAAAACCGCTGAGACAGCGGACTGCACAAGCGCTATATGAGCATTTCGAATGCTGTACTCACCGTGCGATGTCTGACGAAATGCAACAGACTTTGAATAGATTCTTACAAATCCCAGGCAAGGCAGAGAGCAAAGCCCCCCCTTCACACCACCTCCGGCGCCTTGACAGATATTGCAGAAACTTCTCAACCCGGTAGTAACGCAGCAAGAAGGAGAAAGCGCACCCTCATGCCGACTGCGGCAGCGCCTAAGCGTGGCCGGACAGTACGGCAGGCATGAAACCAGGGGAAACAAGAGTAAAACGATGGCCGCCCACTTAATAGAGGGCAGCCAGCAGACAGGGAAGAACAGACAAGGAACAGACACAAACCCCCTGTGGCCGCCAAACGAGGGGCTCCCGACAAGCTCTTCAAAACGCCACACGGATCTGGTTGAAACGCGGTGGCGAAGCCGTCCATCGCCAGAAGTAAAGAAGGATACAGCAAGGCGCAAAGAGCAGCTCCGTTACGCCATCCCCGCCGCAAGCCACGCGGACACGCGCTAGGGTCTGGCACGACGCAAGCCCCTTGCCTCCCCGCCGCAAGCACGTGATAATCCGGCCGTGCTGTGACTCAGCACCGGGCTTGGCAGCTCGAACCAGTAAGGCGGACAGCCGCCGCACGCGGCATTTTTACGTCCGTTGCACACCACAGGGTAAGTCTTACGCTAAGGCTGGCCGTGGTGGGGGCGTGCTTGCACGCGCCGGGTCCTTACTGCCGGTCTGCCAACCCTGCCACGCGCCTGTCTCCACGCTTGGCAGCTAAGGGGGCAGGTTTAACGCTCAGTAAGGAGTCGTCATGACTAGCCCCGTTCATGCTCATTCCCACCACATCCCTTCTCTCTCCACTTTGCTTTTCCAACTGAAAAGCTTGCGTCAGCAGGATGCCACGCTCCACCCGATTGACCCGCTATTGCGGCAACTCGACGAGTACTGCGAACACTTCGATCACAACCTTCATCTAATCAGCCTGGAATTCAATCAAGTCAGCACCGCCTTGTCGGCGCTGGCGGCAATGCTGGAGCAATCCAAGCTAGACACGCTGGAATGCGAGCAGGTGTATTGCCTGCTGGAACCCTTCGCCCACCGCTTGCAGCAAACCACGATGCAGATGCAGGAACTGGCTTGAGCCTTATAAACGACCAAAGCCCCGGGAAGGGGCTTTGGGGAGGCTTGGGCTTATAAGTTACGGCGCTGCCAAAGGTCGTGTTGCCAAGGTGCCGCGTGGGCAAGCCTTTTGGCTTGCCCACCCTACTTGCTAGGGTAACGCTATATAACGCTCATCAGTGATATTCATACCTACAGCACGAAGCAGTTCTCTAAAAGCATCAATGCGCTCTGGAAACATAGCTATATGCAGCACAATCGTTGCCATTGATTCGTCCTGTTGGTATCCCCACCACCGCCATCCTCGATCACGAATGGCATCAAGCCAAGATAAAAATTCCCACGGTAAAGAATCCCAGTTTTGCTGAGGAGTTATGGCAAGTAACTTATCTGTTTCTTCCTTTGAAAGCTCTGGTATTTCACGTTTTAGCCAATCAGGGAGCATTGCTTTCCACTCATCATCAGATGGCCAATTTCTTACTGACTGCTCCGCGATCATACTTACTATAGTCATCAACTTTTCCATTGCCCCCTCAGGATCAGCACCCAAGTCAACATTAAATTCCCATGGATTAGCTGGCATTGAATCAAGCGAACTCCTTAACTTAATTCTCTCAAGCTCAACTTTATTTTCCAATTCTACCGGTTCCTTGACTAATTGATTTCATCAGCTCATCAAAATAAGCCTTTGGCAACCCAAACTGATCAGGATATGGATCCCTACTAACAATTGGCTTGTCTGGATATTGACGAGCAAATCGTTCTGGCACTGCTTCTGTACGAATTTTTTTCACCAAATTCAAATCAACGTCGAACGACTTCAACTCTGCCCCTGGCAACCCCTTCTCAATCTTAGTCTGAAGATACTGGGTCGCTCGGCCTTCTTGACCAAAATTCAACCAAACAACTGAATTATTGCCAGGCACTAACGAAACTTGCCCATACTCACTGATTACAAACCTCTGGTTCGGGGTTCCTTCAACACGATATGCCTTAACCGCACCCAGGACTTCTACCCCTTCTTTACCCACCCGGGTTGCCGCCCGCATGCCCCCCAGGCCTCCGGCACCCAACCCGATTCCCACCTCCATCACCTGGCCAAACTCAGCATCTTTATAAGTTGAGCGGAATGAATCCAAGAAGGGGACATAGTCGCTGCCCCCCGGCAAGGCAAAGCCGCCAAAGAGGTTAGCGCTGCCCTCTACCAAATTCAAGCCGGCATTCCACAACGCACTACCCAAATCACTGACCGTATCAGCACCACTCCTGTAACCCAGAGCTTCAAGACCGTATCGGGGCCTCTCCGCCACCACCGACACCGTCGGCAACCTTGCCTCATTGCCATCCACCGAGTAGCCCGACCCGGCATCACTCATCACCTCTTGCCCGCGCTGCCACTTGCTGGCATCCGCCACCATCACTCCACGCTTGTCGTAGCGGCTTTGCTTGGCCTCGATCAGCATCTCCTCCATTGCTTGAGCCATGCGCTCTGCTTCTGGCTTAGGCTTGGGCTGCTCATCCCGTTTCTGAATACCGCTCACCACCTGGTCGCCTAGCGCGCTGCCAAACGAATTAGCCGCCAGGTCGCTCCAGTTCGGCTGGTGATTCTCTCCCAATACAGATTGGATAGCGCCGCCAACCATGCCGCGCACGGTGCCATAGCCCACATTGGCAAAGGAGTTCATCTCTCCGTCCGGCTTGATGCCGCTGGTCGCCCAAGCCGCCACCCCGGCTACGCCCACCGCAGTCCAGTTAAATGATTTTTGCAAACCCGTAGCCATGGCCACGCCTTGCGCCAAGGTGCTGCCCACCATGGCCTGCGCTGCGGAATTGAAGGCTTTATCCGCAAAGAGATTGACCCCGCCGGTATAACGCATCGCCCCGGCGGTGATGGCGGACAGCCCCACCTGCTGCCAGGAAAAGCGATCCTGCATGCCCATCGCCATGGCAGCGCCTTGTCCGGCAGCTGAACCCGCTGCGCCGCCGACAACCGCGCCGGCAATCTCGGCGTAAGTGATCGAACTGCCCGCCACGGTTGCGCCCCATGCTCCCGCCGTTCCTGCGGCAGCCGTTGAGCCAGCCGCCGTGGCTCCCGCCCCCGCGGCGGTTGCCCCGGCCGTTCCCGCGCCGGCCGCAGCTCCGCTTGCGCCGGCGGCTCCCGCTCCTGCCGCACCGGCCCCTCCAGTCAGCCAACTGGACACCAAGGGACCGACATAGTAGGCCACCACCATCACTATCACCATGACGATGAAGGTTCCCAAGCCACCGCAACCGCCCCCGCCCGAACGAGGCGGCGGCGGCGGCGGATCCGGCAGCGTCGGGGTCACATCGCCAATCGCCTCACCCGGGCTATACACTCGGTAGGTGCCGCTGCTGTTGTGAAGGTTGGTGACTTTATTCGGCACCCGCAGCGCCTGACCTGCAGCCAAGGTCTCGCTGCCGGTCAGACCATTGGCGTCGGCCAGCAAATACCACAGCGACTTGTCGCCCCACAGCCCTGCAGCCAAACTCTGCAGCGTATCACCACCACGCACGGTTACCGTGCTTGGGGCCTGTCCCGGATAATTGGGGGCAATTGGTTCGTAGTTCTGATCAAAGTCGGCGCTGCTCACCGCCACGCCAAAGCGGTACTGGTCTTTCTTGCCGCCCAGTTGGCCTTGGGCCAATGCTTGCGCAAAGTCCATGCGACTTGGGCCATCATTGCCCACCGCGCCCACTTGCTTGCCGTCAACGTAGTAATAGTCTTGGCGCTTGTAAACGCTTTGCTTATCCAGTTCCTCGCGTCGAATCACCACCCCTTGGGCATCGTTGATGTAACGCAGGCTGCGCTGACCCTGTTCGTCGATAGCCTCTTTCAGGTGACCGTTGACATCGTAGGTCAAATGCGAGATCCCAGGCCGCCAATCCGGCGCATCTTTGTTGTACGGTTGAGCGGTAATCTTGGATTGCTTGGCCTCATCCCACCATTCGTACTCGTAATAGGTGGTGACTGTGGTGGTGTCCTCTTGCTGAGTGGATTTCAAGGTTCCGTCTGCCATCAAGCCGTATTTGGTCGCTTTACCGTCCACCACCTGCCGCAGCATTTTGTTGTCCGCGTCGTAATCCGTATGCGTCTTGCGGGCCTTGGCCTGGCCATCCCAGCTAAAGCTTTCCGCATCGGTCACCCGGCCCAACAAGTCATTGCTGCGCCGATACGCCAGCTTGCCGTTGATCTGGGTATCCGTCAGAAAACCGTCTGCGGTGTAACTGTACGTTTCCACCGTGCCATCGCCGCCATTGCTCGCCTTGGCCCGTTGCCCGAAGCCATCGCACTCGATCCGGATACCGCGGCTGCCCGCCATAATATTGCCGGAGGCGTCACGGCTGCCCTGGGTTACGGTGAAACGGTTCATCGCATCATAGGCGTACCAGTTGTCCTGCACTTGCTTGCTGCCATCCTTGCCATCCTGATATTCGCTGTAGACGCGCTGACGGTTGCCCACCGCATCGTACTGATAGCGGCTGAGGAAACGAGGATCCTTGATTTCGATCACCCGGCCGCGTTCGTCGTAGCGCATAACGGACTGTTGGTAGAACGTCAGGTGGTCGCGGTCCGGACCGCTGGCGTAAGCCTCATAGTTTTTACGGCCGTCGTCGTCGTAGCCATACAGCGTAAAACGATTAGCAGCCCTATCCTCCATGCCCTGCAGATTGCCATTGCCATAGTAGGTGTACAGGATATTCTGGCCTTTATCGCTCTGTTGGCGAATCAACTGGCCCGCGTTGTTGTACTGGTACTGAGTCACCCGGCCGCCCAGATCACGGTGTTCGCTCTTGAGGCCGAACAAATCCACCGCATCCTGCATGGTCATATTGTTGGCGTTGGTGGTGGTAGTTCGCCAACCGCCCACCACAATGCCGCCGGCACCCTTCAACTGAGCATCCCAGGCATAGCTGTAAGTGGTATGGCGAGAGGCCGCGCTGACCGTTTCCAACACCCGGCCCAAGCTGTCGTAACGCGTCGCCTCCGCAAACACCGTCTTGCCGTCGCTTGTACGGTGGGCAATTCGCTGTCCAGCGCTATCATAGTCGTACTCGTCATAACCACGGCTGCCGTCCACCCGCTGAGCGCGGTCCAGCCGCTTGAGGCGGCCAAGCTTGTCGTATTGATAATCTTGTTGGCGCTGGCCATTAACTGTAACGATGCGCAGATTGCCCAGGCTGTCGTAAGCCATTTCCTTGCTGCTGCCATCTGCATGGCGTTCACGCAGTACCTTGCCCTGCCCCTCCTGGCTGCCTGCCAGCCAACGCTGGCGGTTTTCATGCCCATTGGCGTCTATGCTGGACACCAAATTTCCCACCGCGTCATAGCCGTAACGCGTAACAGCTTCGTCGCCCAGTTTGTCGCTGCCGTCGATATTCTTCAGCACATCGCCGTTGTCGTCGCGCAACTTGAGCGCAGCTTCGCGCTTGGCGACCAGCTTGCCGGCCGTATTGTATTCAGTGCGAATGCTATTGCCGGCACCATCGGTTTCGCTAATCACTTCGCCGAAGGCGTTGTAGACTTGGCGGCGCACCACAGTTGCGTTGTAAAGTGACTTATCCACAACCCATTGCAACGACTCGTTCTTGAGCTCGCTATTCGTTCGACCTCGATGGATGTAGCCGCTAGTTTCCAAAGCCGAGCCATCTGCGCCGTTAAGCACTTGCCCCGCAGCATCGCGCAGCACAAAACGGTACTCGTAGTCGCCCTCTTTCCAGTCATCCACATTGAGCAAAAAGTTACCGGCGGCATTACGCATGGTCTGAGTCTGTACCCAGTCGCCGGCGCCGCCTTTAACGCGATACGACAGGTCCAGCCGCATGGCATTTACCTGTTTGGGGTCGAACTGAACATACAAGGGCAGCGTCAGGCCCGAGCTTTGATCCAGTTTGACCTCCTTGTCGCCCCCCAAGGCCAGTTGTCCGCTCAGACGATTGATCATGTCGCCGCCCGAGTTGAAAATCCGGTATTCGAATTCGTAGTTCCCCGACGGCATGCCATCTTCGCCGGTATCCCAGTCGAAACGCCCAGGACCGTCAGCGTTTGGCGTCAATGTTTTTACAATGTAATCACCTTGGCTGCCCACAGGACGAAAACGCACGCTGCCACTGGCCGCCAATGTTGACTGGTTGATCAGATGAACAATTTGCTTTTGGCTACTCCAAGGAACGGGCTGAACGACCGACAGCGGCGCTCCAGGATGAAAGCGGCCCATAATTTTATTCAGAGGCTTTTGAAAAAGCAGCACCCATACCGGCTTTGGGACCCTGCCGGAAATACCCATATCAGTCCATCCGCCGGCGACAAACTCCACTTGATACTCATACTCATCACCAACGGTTAAGCCATAGCGAGCGGGATCAAGAACAAAAAGACCGTCCTTCATCTGTTCCGACGGCTTATCAAACTTAAATACCTTGCTCCATTCCTCATTTTTTTTGCGAAAAACAATATTAGCTTGAACCGCAGTCGGATCCACTCCCAAAAAATGCAAGGACCCATCAGCCTCCATATAGGAGTAAATGCCATCATTCAGTGGAATAGAGCCTGCCGGAACGAGAGATGGTGTATCGCCTATCTTCATCAGGCCTTGCTCGGCATTCCACACTTTTCCCTGATCATCCAATGAGAAATAGCGATACTCATAATCACCCTTCCCCATTGAAGAGTAGTCATGAATAAACCATCCACCTAGGTTTTTTCCATTAACTTGCATGGGAGGAACACTTGTAGACTGCCAACCAGCAGAACCTTCCACCGGCCTAGTCAAGAGCAATAGTTTACTGGCTTTGGGGTGTTGATTTTTAAAGTAAACTTTCCTCAACACTTCATCGGACATCACTCCACCAGTTATATTTTTTGAAATAGTAAAATCATCATAATACTCATCATACCTTCCAACCCTATGACTCCCAGTAGGACCATCAGATCCATTGATACTAAATTTCGCAACTTCAACCGCCCCATTTCCGGTATATTTCACAAGAGATATGGAGAACTTCAAGTCATTCACCATAAAGTACACAGAACTGAATGAAAACTTGATTTTGTTACCTGTTGCAATTTTTCTATCTGTAAGCGTTACTCCCTGCCACCCAACCAAGCCGTTTATTTTCAAATCAACTGGACCATCCCCATAAAAATCTAACGGACCAGGCAGTGTTACCTCAACATCTACTTCATTCGCGCTAACCTGCTCTACCCCCCCCTTCCAGCCATCCCACCACCAGCTCATGCCTTTAACGAGAATAGATATTTTCGCCGCATCACCACTAGAGATATCCGCGCTACCACCAACAATAGGGCTGGTTATTACAGGCTTTCTCGTCTCCACCGGCCCCACTGTTACCGCATCTCCATTGCCGGTTAAGGGCTTGGCCACTTCCCAGGCCTTCACTTGTACCGACTGCGTATCGGTGGCGTTGGCGATCTTTGGCTGATAAGTGGCTACGTGCTGATTACGCGCATCGTAATCATCCAGCTTCAAGCGGTAATCATTCAGATATTGCTGATAGTTAGCGCTCTTGGTGTCCGCCAGCCTGTTTAATACCAATTGCAAATCTTGACTACGCAGCAAATTCTGGCTATCCGAGCCGGACTCCACCGTCATCGTGGCATTGCCGTTGGCATCATAACCATACAGTTTGGTCACCCCCCCCGTGTTGCCGCGAATCAGCCGACCTGCGGTGTCATATTCACTGAACTCCTGCCAAGCTCCTTGACGATTAACACTAGTCCGCTTGCCTGTGATTTGCCCCCAAGCGTTGTAGCTCACCTCCTGCCACACCCCAGTCGCGACATCCTGTTTAGCCGTTTGCAATTTGGCCGCATTGTAGGCATACAGGGTGACATCCTGCCCTCCCGCCGCCTCCTTGCGCTCACGGCGGGTACGCGTCACATTGCCCACCGCATCGTAGTCGTAGAACGTGATATTGCCTTCGGCATCCCGCGCCCAATCTGCACGGCCGCCCAGGCTGTAATGGGTTTCGCTGAATACGCCGTCCACTCCGGCCTTGACAATCTTGGTCGTCAGGCTCAAATCGTTGTAGCTGGTATCGGTGGTCGGTCTTATGCTCTGCCCAGCCTGATCGATAAATACCGCTTCCTCGCGATGGACTTCGCGGCCCAACGCATCGTAGCGGATGTCGGTGACAGCACCCTTGGCATCGGTTTTCTGCGTCAGCAGCCCTAAAGCGTTGTAGCGATACAGGGTACGCACGGTGCCGGTCTGACGGGTTTGCGCAATAGCATCTTCTTCGGGCTTACTAGAAACATCCAGACTAGCCTGCTCGTAATAGTCGACATTCAGCCGACGTTCTTCCACCAGCCTGCCCATGCGGTCATAATCAAACTCGCTGACACGGTCTTGGGCACCAGGTTTGAGCAGACCACGCGCTGCATCCAGCGTAATACCCTCAGCCGGCACCGTCACGGCGGCGGCATAGCGCGTTTCTCTCACCGGCTTGCCGGCGGCGTTGTAGTTCCAAGCCACAGCGTAACCAGCGGCATCCACCTCCAGCAACTTGCGTCCGGCACGGTCATACCAGCGGTGTATGCTGCGCCCGGTTTCACCACGAGCATGCGCCAGATTCCCGTTTGCGTCGGTTTCCCGAATTACATTGCCATTAGCGTCGTACTCGCGGCTGCTAACCAGATCGGTATGGGACAAAATATCGTAATTACTTTTATCGCCGTTATCGTCGTTTGGCTGACGATGCAGAACCACAACCTGTTGCTCTGGCACAATGGTGCGCTTAAGGCGGTTGTTGCCGTCGTAGACGTAGCGGGTTTCGCGAACGTCGGCATTCGCCGGCGCCGGCACGCCGCCGTCCGCCGACAGGCCCACCGGGCTGGCGTAGACGCGCTGGACGAGGATGTTGCCCGCCGCGTCATAGTCCCATTCGCTCAACACGCCGTCGCCGTTGCGCTCCGCCATTTTACGCCCCAGCGCGTCGTAGCGGCTGCGGGTGATCTTGCCGTTGGCATCGGTGAATTCGATCTGCCGGCCGGCGGCGTCGTAGCGCCAGCTTTGGCTGGGGCTGACCGTGGCTTCGCCGCCGTCCAGGGTGTAGATCGGCAGCGCGTCGCCGGTCTGGCGGATCAGCCGGTTGTTGGCGTCGTATTGGTAGCGGGTGGTGCGCTGCTCCGGCTTGCCTTCGGCTTCCACTTGCAGCGTGCGGTTGCCGAAGCCGTCGTATTCGAAGCGTTTGACGATGCCCGACGGACTGGTCTCTTTGAGCACCCGGCCCTGCGCGTCGTAGATGTAGTGGTAGGTACCGCCCAGTTTGTTGAAGTATTTCAACTTGTTATTAAAAGCATCATAAGCCATCCGCTCGACGCCGCCTTCGGCGTCGAAGATGCGGGTCTGCCGTCCCAGCGCATCGTGTTCGATCCGGGTCACTGCGTCGCGCTGGGCGTCGACGATCAGGGTCGGCGTCAGGCCGGGTTTAAGCGCGGCGGTGTCGACGCGCTGGGCGTAGCGGGTGATGCGGGTGGTATGACCGAGCGCGTCGTACTCGGTGGCGGTGGCGTAGCCTTCGGGATCGATGTGCAGGGTCTGGCGGCCGAGCGCGTCGTAATAGTTGTAGCCGCTGTAGCCGCGCGGGTCGGTGATCTTGACCGCGTTGCCGGCCGCGTCGTATTCGGTGACGGTGACGCCGCCCAGCGCGTCGGTTTCGCGGATCAGCCGGCCGAGCAGGTCGTAGTCGCGGCGGGTGGTGTGGCCGCCCGCGTCGGTTTCGGCAATGCGATTGCCTTTGGCGTCCAGTTGATAGCGGGTGGCGGCGGCCAGCTTGCCGCCGTCGCCGCGGGTTTCCTGGATCAGGCGGCCGGCGGCATCGTAGCTTTGGTGGGTGACTTGGTCGGCCGCCGAGGTCAGCAGGCGCTCTCGAATCGCCGCCTCGTCCCACCGTGACACGGCAGTGGCCGCCTCCTGGCTCTGGGCTGCGCCTTCACGGCGGACTTCCACATTGCGAGCGTACCAGCGATTGGTTTGCCCCCAGCCCGCGGCAACCTGCAGCCACACCCGCGCGCCTTTGATCCCTGGTGGAATCGTTAAGCGGCCCTGCACATGCTGGAGGCCCGCCTGGCCAGCATCGCTATAACTCGCCCCCACCCAAGAGTCGATAAAGTTTACACCATCGTTCGAGTACTGGAAGCCGATGCCGAACGGTGCCGGCGTCCGGCCGTCATCCATGCTGCCACGGATGACGTCCATCCCAAAGCTGTAGGTCTCTCCTTCCTTGACCGCGATCATACCGCTGGCGTAGCTGTCGCGATCCGGCTGCAGGATGGCCTTGCCGTTGCCTGGGAAGCCCACCTCGTTGGCTCTTACGCCTTGTACGCTGCCAGCCCAGCTCGGACCGCCATGCGGATGGTTCACTAAATTGCCGCTGATCGGCTTGGCGTAGCGGATGGTATCTGTGATATTGCCCGCTGCGTCGTAACGCCGTTCAGTCACATAACCCTGCGCGTCTAGACTCAACGTTGGGCGACCCGCTGCGTCGTAGCTTTGGCGAGTCACTTGGTCAACCGTCGAGGTCAGTAGGCGCCGCCGTATCGCCACCTCGTCCCACTGCGACACGGCATTGGTCGCCTCATTGCCCTGGCTACCCCCCTGACGACGCACTTCCACATTGCGCGCATACCAGCGGTTGGTCTGCCCCCAACCCGCAGCAACCTGCAGCCACACCCGTGCGCCTTTGATCCCCGGCGGAATCGTCAAACTGCCCTTCACATGCTGGAGGTCCGCTTGGCTAGCGTCGCTATAGCTCGCCCCCACCCAGGAGTCGATGAAGTTCACACCGTCGAGCGAATACTGGAAGCCAATGCCAAACGGCGCCGGCGTCCGGCCGTCATCCGTGCCGCCACGGATGGCATCCATCTCGAAGCTGTAGACCTCGCCTTCCTTGACCGCGATCATGCCGCTGGCGTAGCTATCGCGATCCGGTTGCAGAATAGCGTCGCCGCTGCCAGGGAAGCCCACTTGTTGGGCACTCACGCTCTGCACACTGCCAGCCCAGTCCGGGCCGCCATGCGGATAGCTCACCAGGTTGCCACTAATCGGCTTAGCGTAGCGTATGGTGTCCGTCACCCGCCCCGCCGCGTCGTAACGCCGCTCGGTCACATAGCCCGCCTCATCGATGCTCAGGCTCGGACGGCCCGCCGCGTCGTACACCGTGCGCGTGCTCTGGTCTTTCTCATGGGTTATCAACCGCCCCGCCAGTTCAGCCGCCGTCAGCGTGGAGCTCAGGCCATACACCGATACCGGTGTCGCGTAGCGTCGGCTTTGCACCGCCTGCCCCGCCGCGTCGTATACCGTTTCCGTCATCAGACCTTGCACATTGAGGCTGTAACGCAAGCGGTCATTGTCGTCGTAGATGTAGTGGGCGGTTTTGCCCATCGCGTCGGTCTTGGACACCACATTGCCCTGGCCGTCGTATTGATACACCGTGCTCTGCTTCAGCCCCTCCGGGTCCACCGTCTCCCGCACCCGACGACCGGCGCCGTCGTATTCGTATTCGGTGGTCTTCGCCTGCGCCGTCCCCGCCGCTTCCGTCACCCGGATCTGCCGTCCCTGGGCGTCGTAGCCGTAGGTGGTCGTCAGCTTGAGCCCGTCCGGATCGACGATCAGGCTGTGCAGCCGGCCCGCCGCGTCGTAGCGCTGTTCGGTCACCCGGCCGTTGGGCTCGGTTTGCCGCAGCACGCGGCCCTCCGCGTCGTATTCGGTGCGGCTGCTCAGTTTCAGGCCGTCCGGGTCCACGGTGCGTTGCAGCACCCGGCCCGCCGCGTCGTATTGGTAGACGGTGCGGGCGCCGTTGGCGTCGACGCTCTCGATCTGATGACCGGCGCTGTCGTAGCCGCTACGGGTGGTCCCCGCCGGCGTGGTGGTGCTCAGCACTTGGCCGTCGCGGTTGTATTGGTAGGTCGTCGCCTGACCCAGCCCGTCGATCAGTTGCACGATGTCGCCGTGGCCGTTCTTCTGGGTGATGGTCTGGACGCCGTCCGCCTGGGTGACGGTGACGCGGCCGCTGGCTTCGTCGTAGGCGGTGGTGGTGGCGCGGCCCAGCGCGTCGATCTGGCGCAGCACCCGGCCGAAGGCGTCGTAGGCGTGGCTTTGACGGCCGCCTTGCGGGTCCTGGACGCTGATCTGGCGGCCCAGTTTGTCGTAGTCGATCCGGCTGCGGTGGCCGTTGGCGTCGACGCGCTCGGTCTGCCGGCCGAAGGCGTCGTAGCTCGAGCTTGATCCCAGCGCCAGTCCTTCGGCGTCGCGGGTCTGGCTTTGCAGCAGGCCGCGCCGGTCGTAGGCGCTGGTCTGCACGCTGCTGCGCGCGGCGTCCAGCCGCTGCCGATAAGCCACGGCTTCGCCGAAGGCGTTGTAGCGCCATTGTTCGCGTTCGGCTTCCAGCCGGTCGCCGGCGGCGAGGCGTTGGCCCAGCCGGTTGTATTGGCTGGTTTCGAGGCGGTCGGCCTCGCTGCTCAGCCCGCCGGGCAGGCCGCTTTGGTTGCCGCCGTTCAGCGCGGCCAGCGCGCCGGCGCCAAGCCGGGTGGCGTAACGCTGGGTGGCGACGACGTCGCCGAAGGCGTTGTAGCGCACTTCGCTGATTTCGCCCAGGCTGTTGAGGGTGTGGCTGAGGCGGCCGGCGGCGTCGTAGTAGTACAGGGTGCGCGCGCCGGCACCGCCCTGGCCGTCGGGGCCCAGGCTGGCGGTGCGTTGGCCGCCGGCGTTGTAGTAGTGGCGAGTGCCCCAGCGCGCCCAGACGGCGTCGATTTGCGGGGCGCCGGCGTCGGCGCCGAGCGCGGCCAGCGCCTGGGCGCCTTCGCCGGCCAGTTCTTGCGTCACCCGGCCCTGGCTGTCGTAGCGCTTGAGCTGGCTGCGCGCGTCGTCGCCGGCCTGGCGGGTGACGGCGATCACTTGGCCTTGGGCGTCGTATTGGTAGCGGACGATCAGACCACTCGGCCGGTGTTCTTCGCGCAGCAGCCGGTCGGCGGCGTCGTATTGGCGCTGCACTTGGCGGTCGTTGCGGTCGGCCGCCGGGCGCAGCGCGGCCAGCGTGTCGCCGCCGCCGACGCGGGTGGCGTAGCGTATCGTTTGCGCAATGCGGCCTTGGGCGTCGTAAACGGTTTCGTCGAGGTAGCCTTCGGCGTCGATCCGGCCCACCAGCCGGCCGGCGCCGTCGTACAGGCTGCGCGTGCGTTGGTCGGCGCCGTCGCTGGCCGGGCGCAGGGCCTCCAGCGTGTCGCCGGCGCGGGCGCGCTGCGCGTAGCGCACGGTTTCGATCGCGCGGCCGGCGCCGTCGTAGCGGGTTTCGCTCAGATAGCCTTCGCCGTCCAGGCTGGCCAGCAGCAGGCCGTCGCGGTCGTAGTAGCGGCGGCTGACGCGGTCGCCGGCCGGATCGGCCGCCGGCTGCAGTTGGACGTCGGCCGGGTCCAGTTCGCCGGGCTGGCTCGCCAGCGCCGCCAGTTGTTCGGCGCTCAGCCGCGTGGCGTAGCGGGTGCTGCGGGTCAGCCGGCCGGCGGCGTCGTATTGGTGGCGCTCGACGCCGCCTTCGGCGTCCACGGTCTGGACCAGGCGGCCCAGGCTGTCGTATAGCCGGCGTTCGATGCGGTCTTCCGCCGGATTCGCCGCCGGACGCAGCGCGGCCAGCGACAGCGCCGCCGGGTCGCCGCTCAGCCGGGCGATGTCGATCCGGGTCGCGTAGCGCAGGCTGGCGATGATCTGGTCGTTGCCGTTGTAGCGCCATTCGGTGACGTCGCCGGCAGGATCGATCTGGCCGACCTTGCGGCCGCGTTCGTCGTAGAGCAGGACGCTGGCGGCGCCGTTGGCGTCGATCAGCCTGACCGGCTGGTGGCGCGCATTGTATTCGCTGCGCGCGGTGCCCAGCGGGCCGCCGGCGTCTTGCTGCACCACGGCCAGCAACTGGCCGGCCGCGTCGTAGCTGCTCACCGTGCTCAGGCCGTTGCTCAGGCTGACCCGGGTCTGCCGCTGCGCGTCCTGGTAGACGGTGGTGGTGGCCACGCCCGCGCCGTCCCGGCTGCGCACCACGCGGTTCAGGCCGTCGTAGAGGTAGTCGGCCAGCACCGCGCCGCTGACGCCGTCCAGCTTCTGCAGCAGATTGCCCGCCGGGTCGTAGACATAGCGCACGCTGCTGTGCCGACCGTCGGTCACGCCCTTGCCCTCGGCGTCCAGGGTGGCGTAGCGGGTGGTGCTGGCCACCAGACCGCGCAGGTCGTAGCCGGTGTCGCTGCGTTCGACGCGGGACAGGTCCTGCTTTGCCGCCCAGGCTTGCAGTTCGGCTTCGCCGGTGGCGTCGTCGGCGCCGGCGAACACGCCGCCCTGGTACAGCAGCCGGCTGACTTCGCGGCCCTGGGCGTCGTAACGGCGCTCTTCCACCCGGCCTTCGGCGCTGAGGCTGAAGCGCAGCCGCAGGCCGCTGGCGTCGTAGACGTTGCGCCGGGTGCCGGCGCCGTCGACGGTTTCGCTCAGCAGCTGGTTCTGGGCGTTGTAACGGCGTCGGGTCTGCTGGTTCTGCGCGTCGCGCACGCCGACGCGGTTGCCGGCGGCGTCGTAGTCGAAACGGGCGGTTTGGCCGCGGCCGTCGGTGATCGCGCTGACTCGGCCGTGGCCGTCGTAGTCGAAGCGTTGCTCGACGCCGCCGCCGGCCACCTGTTGCAACAGGCCGTCACGGTAGTTCAGTTCGGTGCGCAGCCCGGCGGCGTCGCGGACCACGGTGCGCTGCCCCGCGGCGTCGTAGTCGAAGGTGGTGGTCAACGTCTGCTCGCCGCGCACGTCGCTGACGCTGAGCACGCGGTAATCGCCGTCCACCTGCGCATAAGCGAAGTCCAGCCGGCTGCCGTCGCTCTGCTGCAGACTGGCCAGCCGCTGGCTGGCGCCGTCGTACACATAGCGGGTGGTGTAGACCTGGCCGTCGGCGACGCTATTGTCGTCGGGGCTGAGGTCGGTGGTGACGCTGCTCAGCCGGTTCTGCTCGTCGTAGCCGTAGCGGGTGCGGGTCAGGGTCTTGTTCTGCTCGCCGTCGCGGTACACGCTGCGCAGCTGGCTCAGATGGCCCTGGGCGTCGTAGTCGATGAACAGCGTCTCGCCGTCGGCGCTGTGCAGGCTGACGATGCGGCCGGCGCCGTCGTAGCCCAGCGCGATGGTCTGGCCGTCGCGGCTTTGCACTTGCTGCAGCCGGCCGGCGCCGTCGTAGCGCTCCTGGCTCTGGCTGTCGCCGTCGGTCCAGATCCAGGCCTGGCCGTCCCAGCGCACGGTGTCTTCGGCCCCGGCGCCGCCTTGCGCCAGGTAGAGGCCGCGCGCCGCGTCGTAGCGGTACAGGGTGTCGCTGCCGTCCTCGGCCTGACGGCGCAGTTGCGAGCCGGCGCTGCCCGGGGCGCCGCTGAAGTCGAACAGCTGACGGCTGTAGCCCAGGCGCCAGTTGCCGGTGTCGCCGCCCTGGCCCTGGCTGTTATAGGTGCGGACCAGCTGGATCGGCAGCCCGTTGCCGGCGAGGAATTCGTCGCGGCGCTGCAGCACCAGGTTGCCGTTGCCGGCGTTGACGTAGACCCGTTCGCCGCCGCGGCCGAAGGCGGCCTCGCCCAACTGACCCTGCCCGCCCAAGGCCGCCAACGAACTGTTCTGCAAGCCCAAACCCACGCCCGACACCACTGCAACCATTATGCGACCTCTCGAAAATCAGATTATTCGAGAAGTCTTATCTGGGAAATGGATCAAAAGTTTAGGATGAAATGCAAAAAACTCATGCCAAGACGGCGGTAAAATTCACACTTTCCGTAACTAACTGGGGCAACTCTCTGCCCGCCATAGCCGCAGCCCGCCGCCAATAGTCATGCGGCGGTCTCCAAGCGCCTTGCGGCGCCATGCCCAAGCTGCGCATGACCGACGACAATTTGCTCACGCCACAGACAAGGTGCTTGATGTAGCGCTTGGCCGAACGCCCGCCTTGCTCAATGAACAATTAAAAAAGCCCCTTGCTCCAAGAGGCAAGGGGCTTTCATTTCCAGCCGGCGGCGCGCGGCCGCCGGCCGGATCAGACGCTTAGTTTAAAGCGGCGCCCACAGTGCGGGCTGCGAAGCCGGCGTCCAGCCTGCGCCTTCCCAAGCGGTATGCGGCTGCAAGCAGCGGTATTGCTTGGCTTCGAAGACGACGACCTGGCCGGCCTTGTAGCTTGCGCCTTCTTTCCAGACATCGCCCTCCAACGGCGGCGTGGGGCCGCTGTCGTCGGCCTTGACCGTCAGCGCATGCGCTGCGGTTTTCTCGCCCTTGCTGTTGCTGACCTTGACCTTGAAGCTGTAGGCAGTGTCCTGCTCCAGCGCCGGCGCCTTGAAATTGAGCGTGGCGGCGTTGAGCGCCAGGCCGGCGATCTTGGGCGTCACTTCCCACAGGTAGTTCAGATTGGTGCCGGAAGCGGCCGCGGCGGACAAGCTGACGTTGGCGCCGCTGTTGACGCTGGCCGGGCCGCTGACCGTGACATTCCCCGGCGCGATTTCATCCGGCGGCGGCTTGGTGCCTCCGTTATTCTGGTCGATGGCGAAACTCACCTGCTTATTGCGGCCAAACACCTGGTTTTCGGTGGCGCTGAATTGCGGCGTGATGTCCGAACCGATCAGCTTGCCCACCTTGACCACGCTGGAGCTTTGATTGACCTTGGTGGCCAACGCATGCATCCATTGCTCCGGCTTTTCCTGACCAGCCTGCACCACGATGCTGTGCTTTTCCAGGTCGCCGCTGCGCACTTTATCGAATACGCGCAAGGTCAGCGTGACGCCGGTGTTGACCTGGCCGCCTTCCAGCGCGCCGCTGGCCTTCCATTCGATATTGTTGGCCACCACGTCCACGTCGGAGCAGGCGTAGAAGGCTTCGGCGTTATCACTCGGATCACGCTGCCAAACGCTGTACACCACGCGCTTGCCGGTCAGCTCCGCCGGAATCTGCACCTCCAGCTTGGTGATGCTGCCGCTTTCTGGACGCGGCAGGGGACCGCTATTGCCAATCTCTTTCAGGTCTCTCCAGCGCAAACCCTGCTCCGGCTTATAGTCATCTGTGCTGATATAGGTCTTGAAGTAGCTGGAGATGTGGCCTGCGGTTTGCTTGTATTCGAACACGGCCTTGCCTTGGGCGTCCGGGGTCACCGTGGTGACGCGTCCTTTGAAATCGGCCGCATCCAGCTCTTTCCAGTCGATCTTGCCGCCGGCGCACAGCAGGCCGTCTTCGACCTTCTCTTTATGGTTGCTTTTCACGCCGCCCTGCACATTGGACATCCAGTTGCTGCTCAGCGATGCGATCTTGCCGCAGCTGGCATAAGTCGGGTTGCCCCACGGGGTATCGAAGGTGGCGCAGGCGTATTCGCGGCTGGGCGGGTTCACCATGGAGCCATGGGCGCTGGCGGTGGACGGGACAATGGCCATCAGGGAGGCGGCGATCTGGCTCAGGGCCAACACGGGCAGGACGAGCTTGCCGGCGGTGCGAGGTGCGGTCATGTTCTAAAACCTTGATCTTAAGGGTTGGGTTGCCGCCCTCCCTGGCCGCCGTCGGCCGAGGAAGGGCTTGCCCGCATTGTTCCAAACCCTTGCCCGCCGCCCAATCATTCTCAATAAAAGCTAAAGTTCAGCGATTTTTAATCAATATCGGCCATCAAACGGCAAAAGCCCGGCAGGCTTACGCCTGCCGGGCAGACCCCAAAACCGGGTCTTAAACCTGCGTCCAGCTGGGGCTCAGCCTGAAACGCGCGGCCATCCGGACATTACTTACCCTTGCACTGGCCATGCATGTCGGTCGAGCTTACCGGACGCCATACGCCCCACTGGCCGCCCGTGCCCGGCTTTTCGCCTTGGGTCCACCATCCGTTCATCCATTCCTCGCCCTGATATGTCACTTTGGCGCAAGGCTGGGCATAGGTCTTGGCCGCGTCCCAGGCACCGGCTACCGGCGGCTTGCCGCCTTCATCCTTGGCCTTGACCTCCAGCTTGTGCTCGGCGTTCTTGCTGCCCAGCGCATTGCTGACTTTGACCGTGAAGTTATAGCTGGTGTCCTGCTTAGGCTCCGGCGCCTTGAAATTGAGGGTGGCGGCGTTCAGCGTCAGGCCGGCGATGCTGGGCGACACCGTCCACCGGTATTTCAGGTTGGTGCCGGCGGCGGCTTGGGCCGACAGGCTGACCATATCGCCGCTGTTGACGCTGCTCTGGCCCTTGACGGTGACCTTGCCCGGCGCGATCTCGTCCACCGGCGGCTTGCCGCCCTCATCCGATTGTTCCAAGGCAAAGCTGTATTCCTTGCCCAGACCGAACACGGTGTTGCCGGTGGCGTTCTTGACCGGCACCACTTGGCCGTTTTGCAATTGGCCCACCTTGACCACGCTGGATTTGGCGTTGACCGCGGTGGCCAGCGCATAGGTCCAGTCTTTGGCCGCGGTTTGACCGGCGGCGATCTTGATCGAATGCTTTTCAAGATCCCCGCCGCGCAGCTTGTCGAAAACGCGCAGGGAGATGGTGGAGTCGGGCTTGGCCTCGAACGGGCTGGAGACCAAGGCGCCCAGCGGTTTGAAGTCCGCGCTGTTGGCCACGATGTTCACGTCGGAACAGCTGTAGAAGGCCTCGCCGCTGTCGCTGCGCTGCCATACGTTGTAGATCACGCGCTTGCCCTGCATGCCGGCCGGAATCTTGACGTTCAGCTTGGTCTTTTCGCTGGGCGCCACCGCGCCGGAATCGCCGATCAGTTGCAGGTCATTCCACTGCAGCGGACGCGTGAAATCATAGGAGTCATTGCTGATATAGGATTTGAAATAGGCGGTCTGGTGCTGGGCGGTCTGATGATAGGTCATCGTGTATTTGCCGTCCGGTCCCGGTTGGATGGTGGTGGCCGGCCAGTCGACGGCCGCATCCAGGCCACCGAAGGTTCCGGCATTGCCTCCCGCGCACAATTGGCCATTAGGCACCACTTGCTGGTGATTACTGCTGGCGTCGCCCTGGCGCACGCTGTTCCAGTCATAGATGGCTTGCGAGCCGCCAATTTTTTTGACCGCCTGGCATCCCGTGGTTTTTGGATTCTCCGGATTATCGGAGCCATGACAATATTTAATGCGGCTGATCGGCTCTTCCATCGAGCCATGGGCGGAGGCGGCGGCCGGGGCCAGCAGCATCAGGGAAGCGGCGATCTGGCTCAGTACCAGCGCGGGCAGAGCGAACTTGCCTGCGGAGCGGGGTGCGGTCATTGTTGAAACCTTAAATTAAGGGGTTGGGTGACAGCCCTCTCCAGCCGCCATCGGCTGGGAAGGGCTTACCCGCATTGTTCCAAACCCTGGTGCGGCCCCCAATCAATCTCAACAGAAGCTCAAGCCGGCGGCCGCGCCTAGCGCTCTCCTCCCTCGCTCTCCACCCACGGCGCCAGCAGCAGAAATTCGCTGCCCAGCCGGCTTCTGGATTTGACCTCGACGCGGCCGCCGTGGGCCTGCATCACGGCCTTGACGAAGGGCAGGCCCAGGCCGGCGCCGTCGCGGCGGCCTTCATCCACCTGATAGAACGGCTCGAATAGCCGCGGCAAGGCGTGTTCCGGAATGCCTATGCCCTGGTCCACCACGCTGATGCCGGCCATGTCCCCCCAGCGCGCCAGCCGCAGCACGATGTGGCTGCCGGCCGGCGAGTACTTGACGGCGTTGTCCAGCACATTGACCACGGCGCGCAGCAGCATGTCGTAATGGCCGCGCACCCACAGCGCTTCCATCGCCTCCGGGCCGTGCAGCACGATGCGCTTTTGGCGGGCGCCGGCCTCGATCTGGTCCATCGCGTCTTCGGCCAGATCGGCCAAGGCCACCGGCAGAAAGCCGGCCGGGTCCAGTTGCTCGGCGCGGGAGAGGCGCATGAAGTCCTGCGCCACGCGCAGGCTGTAGTTCACTTGCCGGCGCAGATCGTTGAAGAATTGGTCCTGCCGCGGCCCGGTCTCGCCGCCGCGCTGTTCTATCATCGCCAGCATGGTGGTCAGCGGATTGCGCAGATCGTGCGCCATCTGCCGCAGCACGCGCCGGTCGCCGGACACGCTGGCCTTGACGCTTTGCAGGTCGACCAGGCTGATCAGACTGCTGGACAGGCCGTCGCACAGTTCCGGACAGGGCGTGACCAGCAACATGTGTTCGCCCTGGCTGCTGCGCACTTCCTCCACGCCGATGTTGCCGCTGTGAAGCGCTTTTTCTCGCGCCCGCCCGGCCAGGCCCAGCACCCAGGCTTCGGCCTCCTCCGGCGCGCCTTGCTCGCACAGCAGCTTGCGCGCCGCCTGGTTGCTGAGGATGATTTTGCCGCCCTGCTCGAAGAAGATCGGATAGGGCAGCATATTGAGCACGCTGACGTAGGAGTTTTGCCAGGCGCGCATCTGCCGCATCAGCCGTTCGATTTCGTCGGCGCCGGACTCGGACTCCTGGCCGCGCAGCGGCAGGTCCATGCCGGCTTCGCGCAAGCTCTGCCGCATCGCCTCCATTTCCTGCCGCAGCAGGAGATGAGTCTTGGTCTGCCAGCGCCAGGCGCAGCCGGCGTAGATCAGCAAGCCGCCTGTCAGCGGCGAACTGACCGGAATCCAGATCTGGGTTTGCAACAACAAGAGGGTGGACGTCAGCCAGCAGCCGCCCAGCCACAGCCAGGCGCGGCCGTGCATGCGCGCCGGCGGCGCCAGCAGGCAGACCAGCAGCAGGCCGAACATGAGGCCGAAGTTGACCAGCAGCTTGTACGGGGCGGCCAGCAGGGTGACCGGCCCGTGGTTCATCAGGGTCTGGGTTTGCAAGGCCAGGATCTGGCTGCGGGTATGGCCTTCGCGGTCCAGCGGGTAACGGTTGGAGCGCAGGCCCTTGAACGGGTCCAGCGCCAGATGGCCGACAAAGACGATCTTGTTGTGAAACGCCTGCCGCGGCACCGCGCCGGTCAGCACGTCCAGCATCGAATACTGCTGGATGCGGTGGTGGGCCGGCAACACCAGCAGCCAGCCGTCGGCTTGCGGCGCGCAACGCCGCCAGAACGCGGTCAGACAGCGGGTGTTTTCCCGCGGCGGCAGTTCATAGCCGGCGACGCGGATGGCTTCCATCACCATATGCGGCGCCAGCTTCCGGCCATGTTGCTTGTAGGGGACGATGCCGGTGACCACGCTGCGGTCCCCTATCAAGAGGTCGCGGTGCCCCAGCCCGGCCGCGGCGGCGTAAACGGCGGAGGGCTCGGGACCGTCCCGCCCCGGCGCGGCGGGGGCGTCGGGCGGCAAGGCCAGCACCACGCGGCCGTGGCGCCGGATGGCGTTCGCCAGCATGCCTTCGTCCCGGCGCGACAGCAGGTTCATGTTCAGCGCCACGCTGTCGGCCTGCTCCAGTCTTTGCAGCAGCACGGCGTAGAGCACGTTGCCGTTGACTTCCTCATGGCCCAGCGCCTGCACCGTGGCCTGGTCGACATTGACGAGCACGACATCGTGTTCGTCGTCTTCGGTCTGCAAGGCGGAGAGCAGTTCGAAGTACAGCCGGTCCAGCGAGTGGAACAAGGCGTCCTGGTTGGGGATGGCGAACACCACCAGCAGCAGGACGAAGGCGATCAGAAAGCGCGCGTCGTGCCGGTGTCCGCGCCGGAACGCTTGGCAAAGCCATTTCATAAGACGGCCCAAGCGCGACAAAAGGACGCGGCCGGCCGAGCCGGCGCCTCATTCAAGGAGCAGCTCAAGGCGAGACCGGCCGAAGCCCTTGGGCGCGCATGCGGGAAATGCGGGCTCGGGAGACGGCCGTCGATGCGCAATGCCAGAGTCAACGCGCAGCGGGTTGCAAGCGGGTCCTCAGACCCGCTCCAGCCGGTAACCGTAGTTGTACACGGTGGAGATCACCATGCCGTTGCGCGGCCGCAGGCCCAGCGCCGAGCGCAGATTGCTGACATAGGTGGCCAGGCTGGCGTCGTATTTGCGGTCCGCCTGGCCCCAGATGCGCTGGCTGAGAAAGTCCTTGGTCAGGATGCGGCCCAGGTTGCGGAACAGCAGCGTGGCCAACGCGAATTCCCGCGCCGGCAGCGTGGCGGCCTTGCCGCCGGGCAAGCTGACGCTGCGCGCTTCCGGATGGAAGGTGTAGCCGCCGGCCTCGAACGAGGCCTCCGGATTGCCCAGCCGCTGCTGCTTGCGAAACTGGGCGTTCAGCCGCGCCAGCAGCTCGCGCTCGCGGATCGGTTTTTGCAGATAGTCGTCGGCGCCGTGCTCCAGCGCCAATACGATGTCTTCTTCGTCGTCGCGCTGGGTCACCATCAGGATGGGCAGCGCCGACGGCAGCTTGGCGCGCGCCCATTTGAGCACCTCGACGCCGTTTCGGCCCGGCACCTCCCAATCCAGCAGCATCGCGTCGCAGCGCTGCTGTCGGAATTGGGCGACGAACTGGTCGCCGTCGGCACAGGCGACGGCTTGATGGCCATATTGTTCCAGCAGCTTGACCACGCTGGCGGTTTGGAGCGGACAGTCTTCTAAAATAGCAACAATCATCATATGCGTTTCGGTTGAAAGCGACGGACTCGCGGCGGGAGCGGAAGCGGCGCGGCTGCGGGCGCAAAAGCGTTGGAAAGCCGCTGTCATCGGTCGCCAAAGAGGGTGATTCTTACGGAAGCATGGTCCGGGAATCTATAGGAGTACTCCTAACTTTCTCAATAATTCCTAAATTAATCCGGATGCATTGAGCCGAAACAAAACACAAATCATGCCTTTAGAATAAATCCGCCCGCCGCCGGCCTCACGGCGCGGCCGGCGCCAGGAACACCCATTGCCGATAGCTGCCCTTGTCTGCGAAATCGCCCAGCTCCGCGGCGAAGCCCCGCTGCTTCAAGGGCCGGCCTTCCGCCAGGCTGTGCACGCCGACGATGCCGCCGTCCGCGCCCTTGATCAGCCCCCATTCCGGCTTGCCCGTAAGCGGATCGGCGTAGAGGCGGCGCAGGTGGCGGCGGGTGAAGGGCACGCGTTCATCCTTGAGCAGGGCGTCCAGCGTTTTGGGATAGGCCGGCGCGGGGCCGGAACGATGGTAGGAAGCGATGGCGCGCTGCAATTGCAGGCCGATGTGCAGCAGCTCTTCTTCCTTGTCGCCTTGTTGTTGCCGGCTCCAGGCGCCGGCCGCCGCGCCCAGGGCCGCGCTCATGGCCAGCACCAGCGTCAGCGCCCCCAGATAGGCCAGCCCGCGCTGCTTACCAGCTGCCATAGCGGCTGCCGTCCAGGCCGGTTCCCGGCGCGCCGCTGGCCACGTCGCCGACGCCGCCCTCCTCCGCCGGTTTGGCTTGCCAGCCGTCGCGCCGGCCGGCGATGGGATCGAGCGGCAGTTCGCGCAGATAGCGGCCGGCCACCAGTTCTTGCAAGGCGGCCGGATTGGCGCCGTGGTCGGCGCGGTAGTCGTCTATCGCCTGACGCAGCGCGGCCAGATTGTGGCGCAGCACGGTTTCGCGGGCGCGGTCCTGCTGTTTGAAATAGTTGGGGCCGATCAGGGCCATCAGCGCGCCGATGATGCTCATCACCACCAGCAGCTCGATCAGGGTGAAGCCGCGCGCCGCTTCACCATTGTTGGTAGGGTATGCCATTGATGCCCTTTCTGAGGCTCTTGGAACGGATGTCGTATACGTCGCCGCCGGAGGCGAAGGCTTCCGCCGAGCTGTCGTAGCCGCGCGTGTCCCAGCTCGCCGCCGGGTCCGCGCCGTCGCAGCTTTCGCACATCGGATCCGCCGGCAGACGGCGCAGAAAATAGAGCTTGCCGCCGGCGGCGTCGCTCTTGTCCGGCACGCCGTCCACCAGGCTGGCGAGGCTGGGCGGATAGCCGCTCCGATCCGGAGAAGCGTCTATCTTCTTGTCCGTCACCGCCTGCCGGTAGGCGTCGATGGCCGTGCGGATCTGGCGCAGGCTGTGGCGCAGCTCGGCCTCCTGGGCCCGCCGTCTGGCCAGTTCGCTCAGCGGCAGGCTGGCGCTCAGCAACAGCGCCAACAGGGTGAGCGCGGCCAGCGTCTCGATCAGGGTGAAACCGGTTTGACGCGGCATAAGCACCTCAGGGCGCGGCCAGCGGGCTGTCCAGCGCCGGCGCGGAAGCGTCCCGCGCGAGCGCGGCGGCGGGCGGCTGCGCCTCGGTCCGCAGCGGTTCCACGCTCAGCCGGCTTTCGGTGCCGGAATGGAAATAGCTGTTGGAGGCGGCCGGCAGGTCCAGCGCCCGTTCTATGCGCGGGGTCAGCAGCAGGATCAGCTCGGTGTTTTCGACGCCGCGCTTCTGGCTGCCGAACAGGCCGCCCAGCCAGCTCAGGGTGCTGAGACCGGGCAGGCCGCTGCTGCTGCGGTCGTGCTGCTGTTTGACCAGGCCGGCCAGCACCTGGGTTTCGCCGTCGCGCGCGGTCATCACGGTTTCGGCGTTGCGGGTGCTCATCGGGTAGACGGTGCCGCCGCCGGCGGTCTTGACTTCGCTCTTGAGGTTGCTGACTTCCATATTGACCTTGACGCTGACCTCGTTGCTGAGGCTGATCCGCGGCTCCACTTGCAGGATCAGGCCGACGTCCTGGTAGTTGACCGATTCCGTCACCACGCCGTTGGCGTTGGTGGTGGTGACCACCGGCACTTTCTCGCCTATCTTGATGCTGGCCTTTTCCATATTGCGCACGCGGATCTTGGGGTTGGCCAGCACCTTGGTCTTGCCCTGCCTTTGCAGCAGTTTGATCGCCGCGCCCAGATCGCCGCCGTTGCTGCCGCCGACGCCGATGCCGTCGCGGTTCAGGCCCAGCAGATCCCCCACCGTCACCCTGTCCGAGCCCTCTTTCGGCAGCACCGAAAACCGCAGTTCCGCCGGATAGTCGACGCCGACGTCGAGCACGTCGTTGGTGTTCACTTCCAGCACTTGCACGTCCATGGTGACTTCGGACTGGGCGATGTCCAGGCTGGCCACCAGCCGCTCTATCACCGCCATCACTTCCGGCGTGTCGCGCACGATCACCGCATTGGTGCGCTCGTCCAGATGCACGTTCTTGGGCGAGCTGATCTGGCGCAGCGCGGCCAGCACCTGGCTGGCGTTGGCCTGGCTCAGGTAGAAGGCGCGGGTCATAAGCTCCCGGTATTCCTTGGCTTTTTCCGAGCGCGCCGGATAAATCAGCATGCTGTGCCGGCTGAGCACTTTTTTCTCCAGCTGATGGGTGCGCAGCAGCAGATTGATGGCGTCTTCCGCCGTGGTCCGGCTGGCGACGATGCTGGCCGGGGCGGCGACGGGCACTTCCGGATCGAACACGAAATCGATGCCGGCCAATTGCGAGATGGCGTCGAAGATGCTGGAAATCGGCTGAACCTTGAAGTTCAGCGTCACCGGCTGGCGCAACGCCTCGGCCAGGCTGGGACGCGCGTCGCGGCGGGCGGCCTCCCGGCTTTGCAGCTCGTCACGCAAGGCTTGCGCCTGCCGGTAACCGGGCTGCTCCTGCAGGATGCGGCCCAGCCGCTCCAAAGCCTCTTGCGGGCGCTGCGCGCCGATCTCGGCGGCGGCGTCCAGCTCCAGTTTCAGCCGCAGCCGGCGCTCCAGCTGCCGTTTCAGCTGCTGGGCGCGCATATGTTCCGGCGCCAGCGCCAGCAGCCGGCTCACCTCCGCCAGCGCGGCCGCGTCGTCGCCGGCGTCCATCTTGGTCTTGGCCGCCCGCAAGGCCTCCTCCGCCAGCGCCGCGCTCTTGGCCACGACGTTTTTGCGGCGTTCCACATCGTCGGGCTTCTGCCGCAAGGCGGTTTCGGCCGCGCGCAATTGTTCTTCCGCGCCGGGCTGATCGGCCGGGCCGAAGATTTTCTTGACCGGTCCGGGCAGCGCGCATCCGCCCAGGGTCAAACCGAGGGCGAGGGCCAGCAGTGTGGGTTTGCAATGTTTCATGATGCCTAATGCCTGGTGAAAACGGCGTCGTCGCGGTGGCGGCGACGCCTCAGTGAGCCAATGGAGTCAGCGGGATCGAGTGCTCCCGCCCTTCGGCGTCCAACAGCAGCGCGCGCTCCGCCTCCAGGGCCTTGAACGTGTATTGCTCCGTCAGCCGGGCGCCCGGCTGCAGCGCATTGGGCGTCTTGCAGCCGACGCAGAGCAGGTAGCTGCGCGCCCGGCCTTCCAGCACCACCACGCGCTGGCCGTCCTGCCGCCATTCGCCCACGGCGCTGAACGGCGGCGGCGCGGCTTCCAGCGGCGGCGGCGGCAAGGGCGCCGCCAAGACCGGAGCGGCGTCCGCCGCCGGGACGACGGGCTTGGCCTCTTCGCGCAGCGACGCCCAGCTCTGGACCGGAAACAGGTCGACGCCGTCGGCCCGCGGCTCTTGCGCCTGGGCCAAGGCCGCCCAGGCCAGCGCGAGGCCGCTCAGCCAATGGGCCCGCCGCCTCATTGTCCGGCTCCCAGCAGGCTGAAGCGCATGCGCATGCTCAAGGTCGCGGCATCGGTTCGCGCCCGGTCCAGCGTCAGCGCCTCCAAGCGCAACAGCGGCTGCGCCGTCAGCGCGCCCAGCGCCGCCTTCAGTTCCGGATAGCGCCCGCTGGCGCTCAGTTCCACCGAGACGCGGCGCAGCGCGCCGCCGGCTTCCGCCTCTTCGCGATAACTGGCCTCATGCACGCTCAGGCCGGACTGGCGCAGCTGCTCCAGCAAGGCCAGCTTGCGCGGGGCCAGCGCCAGCCGCAGCTGGGCCTGCCATTGCCGCTCGCGCCCCGCCGTCGCCGGCAAGGCGGGCGTCGGCGCGCTCAATTGCTGACGGCGCTGTTGCAAATCCGCCTGCCGCGTCTCTTGCTCCAGCGCGCCGAAGACCAACAGCAGACAGCAGGCCGCCAGCGACAGCCGGCCGCCTCGCCCCAGCCGGCAGGCCAGCGTCTGCCGATGCCAGCGCAGCCGGGCCCGCCAATGACTTCCGCCGCCGGCCGGCCGGCCGCCGCGTTTAAAGGCCGCCAGCCGGCGGCCGGTGTCTCGCATCCAGGCCCTCATCGCTCAGCCACCTGCACCGTGGCCAGCACCGCCTGATTGGGATCGCCGGGCTTAAGCCCGTGCCGCAGCAGCCGCGCCCGACCATGGCCGGACGACTGGTTCAGCCTCTCGACGAAATGGAACAATTCCCGCACGTCCGCCGCGCTCAGTTCCAGCCGGGCCTGCTTGCCCGCGCCCTCAAGATGCAGGGACAAGATGCCCAGCCGCGGCGACCAGGCTTGTTCTATCGCCCGCAGCAGCGCCGGGCGCAGCCGGGTTTGATCGTCGCCCTGGACCAGCAGCAACGCCTGGGCCTTGCTCGCCTCCGGCGAGGCGGCCTGGGCGCGGCGCTGTTCGCGCTCGCGCAGAAACCGCTGTTGCTCCTGCCGCCGCTCCCAGGCCGCGGTGTCCTCCGCCAACCGTTCCAACTCCCACTGCCGCCAGCCCAGCGCCGCCAGCAGCATCAACAAAAGCATGGCGGCGACGCCGGCCAGCGGCGCGCTCGCCTCGGGACGGCTGAAGTCCAGACCGCGGGCGTTCAGGCGGCGCATGGCTGGCTCGCAAGCAGGGGATGGGCAAAGCCCAGCCAACGCGCCCGCGCCGCCGGCGGCTGTGCCGGGTCATGGGTCGCGCACCAATCGTAGTCGCCGCCGGGCTCGCGGCCGCACAGCGCCTCCGCCGCCGCCACGCCCTCGGCCGCGCTCTGTCCCGGCGCCAGCGCCAGGGTGATCAGATCCTCCCAGCCGCGCTCGCCGCGCCACAGGCAGGTGACGGCCCCGGCCTCCGCCAACACCAGCGCGTCCGACGCCAACGCGCGCGGATGGGCTTGCAGGCAGGACGACAGCAGATCGCGGCAGCCGGCCAAGCGCCAGCCGGCCGCCCGCGCCGCCGCGCTCAAATCGGCCAGCAGCGGGGCCTGGGCGGCGAAGGCCAGCCGCGCCGCGCCGTAAGCCGCCGGCGCCAGGCGAATGTCCAGTTCGCCCGCGACGCCGCGCTCGCGCAGCAGACCCCGCGCATAGGCGCGCCACTGGGCGCGCTGCCCGGACAAGCCGTCTTGCCACGGCAAGAGCTGGCTGTGCGCCCACGGATAGCCCAAGAGCAGCCGCACGCGGTTGCGCCAGGCCGGACGCCGGCGCGCGGCCCCGCCCAGCAGCATGGCCAGCGCCTCCGCCGGTTTGCCGTGATGGCGGCAACGCCGCGGCTGGGCCGGGGCGCCGGCCGGCGGCAGCAAGGTCGCCAGTTCGGCGTCGATCAACACGGTTCTGTCATTCCATGGCCACGGCACGGCTGACCTCCTGATAGGTGGTGAGTCCGCGCGCCACCGCCTCGAGGGCGGCGTCGCGCAGCGATTGATAATCGGCGCATTGCGCCAGCGCCTGCTGGCGCTTCTGCGGCGAGCGCTCCAGCAGCGCTTCCTTGAGCCGGCTGTCCAGGCGCAGCACTTCCGCCAGCGCGATGCGGCCGTGGAAGCCGCCGCCGCGGCAGTGCTCGCAACCGGCGCCGGCGCAGGCGACGCACAGCCGGCGCACCAGGCGCTGCGACACCACGCCGTTGAGCGCTTCCAGGAAAGTGGCCGCTTCCACGCCCATGTAGAGAAAGCGGTCTATCACGCTGAAGGCGTCGTTGGCGTGCACCGAGGACAGCACGCGGTGGCCGGTCAGCGCGGACTGCACCGCGATGGCCGCGGTTTCGGCGTCGCGGATCTCGCCCACCAGAATGGTGTCCGGATCGTGGCGCAGGATGGAGCGCAGACCGCGGGCGAAGGTCAGGCCCTTTTTCTCATTGACCGGGATTTGCAGAATGCCGGCCATCTCGTACTCCACCGGGTCTTCGATGGTGATGATCTTTTCCTCGCCGGTATTGATCTCCGCCAGCGCGCCGTACAAGGTGGTGGATTTGCCGCTGCCGGTGGGCCCGGTGATCAGGGTCAGGCCGTAGGGCAGTTGCGCCAGCGCGCGCACGCGGCGCGCGGTTTCGCCGTGAAAGCCCAGGCTGTCCAGGTTCAGGCTGTCGCCGCGCTGGGATTTGTCCAGCAGGCGCAGCACCGCGTTTTCGCCGTGGGCGCCCGGCATGATGGACACGCGGAAGTCCACTTCGCGGCCTTGCAGCGCCACCTTGAAGCGGCCGTCCTGCGGCACGCGCTTTTCCGCGATGTCCAGGCTGGACAGCACTTTCAGCCGCGACATGGTCTGGCTGGCCGCCAACTGCCCCGGCACCTTGCGTATGGCCTGCATCACGCCGTCGATGCGGTAGCGTATCTGCAGCCCGTCGTCGCGGGACTCCAGGTGGATGTCGCTGGCGCGGCTTTGCAGCGCGTCGTACAAGGTCATGTTGACCAGGCGGATCACCGGGCTTTCGTCCTTGGCCAGGCTGGTCAGCGAGATAGACTCCACCGCCTTGGCCAGGCTGTCCTCGGCCAGGTCCACCGCCGCGCCGTCCATCACCCGCTCGCGGGCCTCGGCCTGTTTCAGCCAGGCGTCGGCCACGCCGGGCAGGCTGAGGGCGAAGCGCTGGCCGCGGCCCAGCAGTCGGTTTTGCAGGCCGAGACGCGCGTCCAGCCGCAGCGGTTCGGCCAGCAGCAGGTACAATTCGCCCCGCCACTCCAGCGGCGCCGCCCGGCAGGACAGCGCTTCCGGCAGCGGCAGCAGATCGAAGCGCGCCGCCGCCTCCCCCACCTGGGCCTCGCTCAGCGCGGCCAGGCCCAGCAGCCGCGCCGCCTGCGGCAGGCTGGCCGGCTCGCGCTCCAGCTGCCGGTTCAGCAGCTCGGCCATCGGCAGGTCTTCCTCTCCGCTCTCGCGCCGCCATTGCCAGCCGGCCGTCGTCGTCGGGTCCATCAATGCTCGCATCACGTCTCCTCAGCCCATGCCGCCGGCCAGTTCGAATATCGGCATATACAGCAGGGCGACGATCAGGCCGACCAGGCCGCCCACCGCCAACATCAGAATCGGCTCGAACACTTTGCTGAACACCTCGATCGCCTGATCCAGCGCGCCGTCGTGGAACTGGGCGATGCGCTCGCACATGCCGCCCAGATCGCCGCTTTGTTCGCCGACGCGCAATAAGCGCTCCGCCACCGCCGTGGTCAGTTGGTGGCGCGCCAGGGTGTCCGCCACCGGCCGGCCGGCGTGCAACTCCTCCAGCGCGCGCGCCAAGCGCTGCGCGTAGGCGTCCGGCAACAGCCCCGCGGACAAGTCGAAGGCCGGCAAGGCCGGCGTGCCGCCGGCGATCAATAAGCCGGCGGTGCGGTAAAAGCGCGCCAGCACGAACAGGCGCGCTACATCCCGCAGCCGGGGCAGCGTCCACAACAAGCTCAGCAGCGCGCGCTGGGTTCGCCGGGCGCGCAGCAGCAGGCACAGCGCCGTCAGGCCGACGGCCAGGCCCGCGCCCAGCAAGCCGCCGTGAGCCTGGACCAGGCGCGCCCACCACAGCATGGCGACGGCGCTGGCCGGCAGTTCGCGCAGCGATTCGAACACCACGGCGAAACGGGGAATCACGAAGAACAGCATGAACAGCAGAATGCCGAAGCCGACGGAGAGCACCAGCGCCGGATAGACCAGGGCGCCGGTCACCCGCTTGCGGATGGCGACGATGCGCAGCTCGTAATACTGATAGCGCTTCAGCGCCGCCGGCAGCTGGCCGCTGCCTTCGGACGCGGCCACGGTGGCCGCCAGCAAGGCCGGGAAGGCTTCCGGCTGGGCCTCCATCGCGCGCGACAGCGGCTGGCCCTGGTACAGCGCTTGCAATAGCCGGTCCAGCACGCCCTGCAAGGCCTTGTCGCCGCCGCCGGCCTTGTCGCGCAGCGCTTCCAGCGCCTCGATCAGCGCCAGGCCGGCCTCCAGCAACGCCGACAGCTCCTGCAGCAGCAAGCCCAGCGCCGCGCCCTTGAGCGCGCCCTCCGCGCCGGCCTCGCGCCTCGCCTCCAGCACCAGGCCGTCGTCCGCGCCCAGTTGGGCCCGCGCGGCGGCCTCGTTGTCCGCCCGCACCAGGCGCGTCCTCACCTCGCCCTGAGCCAGGACGCTGATCCGGTAGGCCGCCATCTCAGCCCCTCG
Organism: Chromobacterium sp. HL1; assembly: GCF_057418835.1. Lineage (NCBI taxonomy): Bacteria > Pseudomonadati > Pseudomonadota > Betaproteobacteria > Neisseriales > Chromobacteriaceae > Chromobacterium > Chromobacterium sp. HL1. The sequence continues at coordinate 848,048 of NZ_CP162399.1, read as the reverse complement.
CCTCGCGCTCGGCGCGCAATTGCAGATACTGCCGCCACACCTTGTCCACATAGCGCTTGCGCGCGCCTTCGCGCGTCGCCGCGCCGCCGGCGTTGTAAGCGCCCACCGCGCGCCAGGTGTAGCCGTAGCGCGCGATGAAGTCCGCCAGGATGGACGCGCCCACCTGTATGCTCAAACAGGGCTCGTCCAGCAGGCGCTGACGCGTGATGCCGCGCTTGGCCAGCCCCGGCAGATGAAGGCTGTTGATCTGCATCAGGCCGATGTCGTGGCTGCCGTCCTTGTTGTAGTTGACGGCGCGCGGATTCAGCGCCGATTCCACCTTGGCGATGGAATACAGCAGCAGCGGATCCACCCGGTGGCGCGCGCCGGCCTCGCGCCAGCAATTGGCCGCCGCCTGCGCGCCGTCGGCCAGCGCGGCGCAGGCGGCCAGCAGCGGCAGCAGTCCCTTACAGCGCATGGACCAGTTCACCGTCGCCTCCCGCCCGCCCGGCCTCGCCCAGGGATACGATCTCAGCCTCGCTCTCGCCGCCGGGCACCCGCCATTGATACGGCCGGCCCCAGGCGTCCATCGGCACATCCTTGGCCAGATAGGGCCCATGCCAGCCGGCCACGCCAGGCGGCGCCTTCAGCAGCGCGCCCAGCCCCTGCTCCGCGCTGGGATAGCCGCCAACGTCCAGCCGGTATTGCGCCAAGGCGTCGCCCAGGGTTTTCATTTGCGCCTGGGTGGCCTTGACCTTGGCCTTGTCCACCTGGGAAAACAGCTTGGGCCCGACATAACCGGCCAAGAGGGCGATGATCAGCAGCACCACCAGCAATTCCAGCAGCGTGAAGCCGCCTTGTCCGGCGGAGCGCCGTCTAGCGTTCATCGTCGTCATAAGATTCGCTTGTCCAAAAAACCGCGCCGCAAGAGCGTGCGCTGGAAGATATAAGCGGCGTCCGCGCCGGACCCCGGCAGGGACGGCGACGGTTCCGCCCCTTGCCAGCGCATGCTCACACGGGGCTTTCGCCGTTCTCAATATTTCTGAAAGGAATCTAAAACGACCGCGGCGGGGCCTGACGGCCGGCGCCGGGAAGGGCGTCCGGCGGCGCGGACGGGCGGCTTGAGAATGGTTTCAGAATCATGGCGCCGTCGCCGGCGGCGGCGCTTGAATAGCGTTTTTAATCGAACGCGCCGCGGGCATCCGTCCCAGCGGCCGCGCCTTGGAGAAACGCATGCCCTCTTCCGCCCCGGCCGCCAACCCTGGCTATCCGCGTCTGCAAATCCTGTTTCACTGGCTGAGCGTGCTCTTGATGGCCGCCCTGGCGCTGGCCGGCGGCTTGCGTCACCTGCTGGCCGGCCACGCCGTCGCCGACATGCGCAGCGTGATGATCGTGCACATAGGCTGCGGCATGGCCCTGCTGTTCCTGACCCTGCTGCGCGCCGCCACGCGGCTGGCCGGTCCGGCGCTGCCGCCGCTGGCCGGCAGCAGCCGCGCGCAGCGCGCCTGCGCCCATGCCGCCCATCTGGCCATCTACGGCCTCATTCTGGCGTCCTGCCTGCTGGGCTGGATCATCGTCAACGCCAAGGGGCTGGCGATCCCGATGCCGCTGCTGGGCTTCGACTTCCCGCGCCTGGTCGCGGCCGACCCGGCCCTGGTCGCCGCGACGGTGGGCCTGCACGAATGGCTGGGCTGGATCTTCTACGGTCTGCTCGCCGTCCACATCGCCGCCGCCGTCTGGCACCATGTCGCGCTGAAGGACGACACGCTGCGGCGCATGAGCTGGCGGCGGCCGGCGCCGGCGGCGGCTCCCGCCGCGGCCGACTGCCACCGTTGCTCGCCGGACACCCTGGCGCAGAACGAGGAACTGACGTCCGCGGACCGGCTGGCCTCCTGACGCGCGCCCGCCCCACCCGAACAGCCAGGCTCCGGCCTGGAACCGGGATGGCACAATCGAGGTCTTGACTGTTCCCCCGCCTATACGGAGAACCTACCCATGTTACGTCCCCTATCCGCCGTCTTGTGCTGTCTGCCCGCGCTGGCCCTGGCGCAAAGCGTGGAGCTGTCCTTCGTCGACGCCAAGGGCGACGCCGGCCCGGCCGGCAGCGTCCTGATCGAGGACACGCCCTACGGCGCGCTGTTGACGCCCAAGCTTGAAAAACTGCCGCCCGGCGTGCACGGTTTCCACGTCCATGAAAAACCCTCTTGCGCGCCGTCCGTCGGCGCCAACGGCGCGGTCACGCCGGCCGGCGCCGCCGGTGGCCACTGGGACCCGGACAAGACCGGCGCGCACGCCGGCCCTTACGGCCGCGGCCACAAGGGCGATCTGCCGGCGCTGTACGTGGGCGCCGACGGCAAGGCGAGTTATCCGGTGCTGGCGCCGCGGCTGAAAGCGGCGGACTTCTCCGGCCACGCGCTGATGGTGCACGCCGGCGGCGACAATCACAGCGATCATCCGCAGCCCTTGGGCGGCGGCGGCGCGCGCATGGCCTGCGGCGTGGTCGAATAAACCGTACTCGGCAAGGAAAAACCGGCGCGATTGACAAGGCCGGTTTTTTTATTGACGATGACAGAATTCAAACGACCGTTTCAACCGAGATGAAACCACCCGCCTGGCTGTTCCGATTCCTGCTCAATCTGTGGCCGCCCTTCCTGGGCGCCGGCATCCGCGTCAAACGGCTGGCCGCCGATTTCAGCGATATCGAAGTGCGGCTGAAACTGGGCTTCAGCAACCGCAACTATGTCGGCACCCATTTCGGCGGCAGCCTGTACGCGATGACCGATCCCTTCTTCATGCTGATGCTGATGCACCAACTGGGGCGGGACTACTATGTGTGGGACAAGAGCGGCAGCATCGACTACGTCAAGCCGGGCCGCGGCACGGTGAGCGCGCGCTTCCGGCTGGCGCCGGGCATGCTGGAGGACATCAGGCTGCGCACCGCCTCGGGCGACAAATACCTGCCGCAATTGCAGGTGGACATCGTCGATCAACAGAACGAGCTGGTGGCGAGGGTGTTCAAGACGCTGTACATCAAACGCAAGAAGAAATGAGGCGCCGCGCTTCAGCGCGCGGAAAACGCCAGCAGGTAGCGCTTGCCGTCCAGACTCAGGACGGCCAGCCAGTCGCGGCTGCCGCTGACGCACAGCGGCAGCGTCACCGTCGCCTTCCAGTCCGCGCCGTCGCGCACAAAGGTGTAACGGTTGAAGCCCATGTCCATGTCGGCCATATTGAACTCCACCTGCGGCGCTTCCCGCGCCGCGACGCCCTGCAAGCGGATTTCAAACGGTCTGCCGTGCTGCGGCGGCGAGGCGAAACGCCAGACGCCGCCGCCCGGCAGGGCGCAGCTCGCCTGGCCGGCGACGCAGGCCAAGGGCGACGGCTTGACCGCTTGCCGCTCGCTGTACCAGCGGTAAATCAGGCCGAACTTGATACAGGCCAGCAGCAGCAAAACGCCGCCCAGCGCCAGCCATTTACGCTGTTTGGCCGTCATCGCCAAGCCCCCCGCATCAGCGCCACCCCATGCGCGCCGTGGCGGCGGGCGGCCTCCAGATCATCCATGCTCATGCCGCCCAGCGCGTAGACCGGCGTCGGCGCGCCGTCCGCCAGACAAAGCCGGAAACCGTCCCAGCCCAAGGGCGCCGCGCCGGGATGGCTGGCGGTGGCGGCCACATGGCCGAGCAAGGCGTAATCCAGCCCCAGTTCACCTATCCGCGCCACCTGCGCCGCCTCGTGCGCCGAGGCGCCCACCCAGGCGAACGCCGGGCGCTCCTTCAGCGAGGCCAGCCGCGCCGCATTCAGATGCACGCCGTCCACCGGCCATTCCGCCGCCCAGGCCGGATCGGCGTTGACCATCAGCTTGCCGCCGCGCTCATGGACGATGGCCGCCGCCTTGGCGACGAAATCGGCGAGCTCGGCGCGCGCCATCTGCGGCTCGCGCACCTGCACCATGCCCCAGGCCGGCCCCTGCTCCAGCCGCCGCAATTGGGCGTCCACGCCGATTTCGTGCGCGCAGGTGATCGCGTAGGCCGCCGGCAATTCCAGCGATTTGAGAATGGGCCCGTTGGCCGGCAGCATGGGCTGCACCGTGCAAGCGCCTGGCTTCTGCCAGGCGAAGCTTTGGCCTTCCCGCGGCTGCGGCTCGCCGCGCCAGGACCAGACCCGGAAGAAACGCAGCCGCACCGAGGCGTGCTCATAATGATGGACCTTGCTCAGCCACGGCGTCGCGGCCAGCGTTTCAATGCCCATTTCCTCGTAGAGTTCGCGCGCCAGCGCCTGTTCGCCGCTTTCGCCCGGCTCCACCTTGCCGCCGGGAAACTCCCAGTAACCGGCGTAAGGCTTGCCCTCCGGCCGGCTGCCCAGCATGAAACTGCCGTCCGGCCGCATCAGCGCGCCGGCCACTACCTCGATGATCTTGCTGTCGCTCATTGCTTGGTCTTGCCCGGTGAATATCGTTCCGGCTCTCCGCGGCCGGCAGCGCATTCTACCGCAAGCGCTCCCCAGCAATAAGGGCGCCGCGGCGCCCTTATTGACTCAACCAACTGTCTAAGACCTCAACCCGGGCGGCCCGGCTTGGTGCAGCCGGCGTCCTTATAAGGCTGGGAGCTGAACTGCGTCCAGCCCGGCCCCAGGGAGAATTGCGAGCAAGCGAGCTTGCCGTCGAGCTTGCTTTGCCACAGATACCAGGGCGCCGGCGCGGCCAGGGTCATCAAGGGGAAGGACAAGGCCGCCAGGGCCAGAATGATTTTGCGAGTCATTGCGCATACCTCAGACAAAGTGAAGGACACCACGGCCAAGATGAAGCGGCCAGGCAGGAAAATGCCATGACAATATACTGCATCATACTGTTGGCATAAAGCGCCTCATGCCACTTTGCCTGGAAGAATGCGCCAAGCTCTGCGCGCCTCCCCCTGACTAACGCGCAGCAATAAGGGCGCCGCGGCGCCCTCGTCTTCCTACCCGCGTCCGGAATGGCGCGCGCTGCTCTGGGCCGTAGCCGTCGGCAGCAGCCCCCGATCAGCCAGGACGGCCTTGAACGCGGCAACCCGCGTCTTTGTAAGGAATGCTATTGAGCAAAACCCAACCCGGTCCATAGGAGAATTGCGAGCACACCAGATGGCCGTCGGACTTGCTTTCCCATAGGTACCAAGGAGCCATGGAAGCAAAAGCCATCCAGGACACGCTCAGACCCGCCACCAGCAGGGCAATTTTACGGATAATCATACTCACCTCAATAATTATTTATCATTTAAATACAAACAAAAAATGCATAATTAATATACATTAATCTAAGCATTAAAATAACTGTTTCGTCATATATTTGGCAGTATTAACACCCAAAATAAAATGATCATGCCCCGTTAGAGCGCAAAAATTAACGGATTGCCCGTTTCAAGCACGGCCGATAAGCCTCAAAGTGTTACCATTAGCTCCGTAAACCTGCGAAATCTGCACATTTATCCCGATTGTCATTTCGTTGCCGCGTGTAGCGACACTGGGAAGGCCTTTTGCGCTCCGCCGCCGGGCTTGATCGATTTCGTCATGACCTCCCCCATCCCGCCGAAGGAGCTTGCACTTGGACACCTTAAACTCACTCATTCTGGCCGGCTCGCTGGTATTCCTCGCCAGCCTGGTGGTGTCCTCCATCGCCTCCCGCTTCGGCGCGCCGCTGCTGCTGGTCTTCCTCGCGCTGGGCATGCTGGCCGGCGAGGACGGCCCCGGCAAGATCGTGTTCAGCAATTACCAGCTCAGCTATGTGGTCGGCACCATCGCCCTGGTGGTGATCCTGTTCGACGGCGGCCTGCGCACGCGCCAGGACAGCTTCCGCATCAGCCTGAAGCCGGCCGGAGTGCTGGCCACGCTGGGCGTCTTGATCACCACTGGCGTGACCGGCCTGTTCGCCGCCTGGGTGCTGAATCTAAGCTGGCTGGAGGGCTTGCTGATCGGCGCCATCGTCGGCTCCACCGACGCCGCCGCGGTGTTCGCCCTCCTGTCCGGCCGCGGCCTGGAGATCAACCGCCGCGTCGGCAGCGCGCTGGAGATAGAATCCGGCAGCAACGATCCGATGGCGGTATTCCTGACCTCGGCGCTGATCGGGGTCTTGGGCCAGCAGGGCCAGGACGCCGGCGTCGCCGCCATGCTGTGGCTGTTCGTCAAACAGATGGGCCTGGGCGCCTTGGCCGGCTGGGCCGGCGGCAAGGCCATGGTCTGGCTGTTCCAGCGCCTGGGGCCGCGCGGCGCGATGCTGGCGCTGTTCAGCCTGGGCACCGCCGGCGCGCTGTTCAGCCTGACCACGGCGGCCGGCGGCAGCGGCTTCCTCGCCATCTACCTGGCCGGCATCGTGGTGGGCAACGCCCGGGTGGCGGACCTGCCCAATCTATTGAATATCCACGACGGCTACGCCTGGCTGGCGCAAGTGACCATGTTCCTGGTGCTGGGCCTCTTGGTGACGCCGTCCAATCTGCTGCCGGTGGCACCCTACGCGCTGGCGATCTCCATCGTGCTGATGCTGGTGGCGCGGCCGCTGGCGGTATGGCTGTGCATGCTGCCCTTCCCGGTGCCCAAGGCGGAAAAGCTGTTCATGAGCTGGGTGGGCCTGCGCGGCGCGGTGCCGGTGATTCTGGCCATTTTTCCACTGATGGCGGGGCTGCCCAATAGCCAGCTCTTCTTCAACGTGGCCTTCTTCGTGGTGATGATGTCGCTGCTGTTCCAGGGCTGGACCATCGCGCCGCTGGCTGAAAGGCTGAAGTTGAAACTGCCGGCGCGGCCGGACGTGGAACACCGGGTGCCGGTGGTCAGCGGCCAGGAAGCCCGCTACGAGGCGGCCTCCTGCCAGGTGCGCGCCGACAGCCCGGCCGAAGGCCAGCTGGCCGGCGAGCTGGCCTTGCCCAGCGGCGTGCGGCTGGCGGCGCTGTACCGCGACGAACAAGCGCTGGAACCGACGGCGAGCCAGACGCTGCGCGCCGGCGACTGGGCCTGCCTGATCGGCCCCGGCCCGGCGCTGGAAACGGCAGGCGAGGCCTTCCACCCGCCCGGCGAAGACCCCTATTACGGCTACTTCACCGTGTCCGGCCTGGCGCGGCTGGCCGATCTGGCCGACAGCTACGGCCTGAATCTGAGCGACCGCGACCGCGCCGACAGCATCGCCGACTACTGCAAGCGCGCTTGCGGCTATCCGCTGGTGGCCGGCGACGTGCTGCGGCTGGACCGGTTGGAGATGGTGATACGCGCGGCCGCCGACGGCCAGGTCAAGAGCGTGGGCCTGCGCTATTTGAAATCACAATAAGGCTTTGCGCTCCTTGGCGCCGCGCCCGGCCCAGTCGCAGGCGAACTGCCAGGCGACGCGGCCGGAGCGGCTGCCGCGCAGATGGCTCCAGTGCAGCGCCGCCTTTTCCGCCTCCGCGTCCAGCTTCAGGCCGAAATGCGCCAGCCACTCGGCCGCCGCCGCCAGATAAGCGTCCTGATCAAAGGGATAGAAGGACAGCCACAGCCCGAAACGGTCGGACAGCGACACCTTTTCCTCTATCGCCTCGCCCGGATGGATTTCGCCGTCCTGCACCCAGCCTTCGCGGTTTTCGCTCATTTTTTCCGGCATCAGATGACGGCGGTTGGACGTCGCGTACACCAGCACATTGTCGACGCGGCGCGCCAGGCCGCCGTCCAGCGCGGTCTTCAGCGCCTTGTAGGCGTCGTCGCCCTGTTCGAAGGACAGATCGTCGCAGAACAGGATGAAACGCTCCTTGCGTCCGGCCACCATCTCGACGATGCGGTTCAGATCGCCCAGCTGCGCCTTGTCCACCTCGATGATGCGCAGGCCCTTGGCGGCGAAGGCCGGCAACAGCGCCTTGACCAGCGAGGACTTGCCGGTGCCGCGCGCGCCGGTGAGCAGCACATTGTTGGCCGGCCGCCCCTTGACGAACTGGCGGGTGTTGCGCAGCAATTGCGCGCGCTGAGCGTCGATATGGGTCAGCCGCTCCAGTTCCGGCGCGTGCGGCTCCGCCACCGCCTCCAGCCAGCCGGCCATGCCCTGGCGCTGCCAGCGGAAAGCCAATGCGCTCCAATCCGGCTCCGGCCGCGCCGGCGGCAGCAAGGGCTCCAGGCGCGCCAGCATGGCTTCGGCCCGGGCCAGGAAGGCTTGCAACTGCTCCATGATTTCCCCTCGATGCGAAACGACAAAAACAAACAGCCTGGCAGAAAGCCGCCAGGCTGTCGATATTCGCGGCCGCGGCCGCGGCCGAACTCAGTCCGCCAGATGTTGGAACAAGGGCGTGGACAGATAGCGCTCGCCAAAGGAGGGAATCACCACCACGATCAGCTTGCCGGCGTTTTCCGGACGCTTGGCCAGTTCCAGCGCCGCCCACACCGCCGCGCCGGAAGAGATGCCCACCAGCAGGCCTTCGCGCGCGGCCACCGCGCGCGCGGTCTCCATCGCGTCCTCGTTCTTCACGCGGATGATTTCATCGTAAATGCCGGTGTTGAGGATGGCCGGCACAAAACCGGCGCCGATGCCCTGGATGGGGTGCGGGCCCTTGGCGCCGCCGGACAGCACCGGCGAGGCGTCCGGCTCCACCGCCACGATCTGCACGCCGGGCTTGCGCGCCTTCAGCACTTCGCCCACGCCGGTGATGGTGCCGCCGGTGCCCACGCCGGCGACGAAGATGTCGACCTGGCCGTCGGTGTCGTTCCACACTTCTTCGGCGGTGGTGTTGCGGTGGATGGCCGGGTTGGCCGGGTTCTCAAACTGCTGCGGCATGAAATGGCTGTCCGGATTCTGCTCCACCAGCTCGCGCGCCTTGGCGATGGCGCCGCCCATGCCGTCCGGCCCCGGGGTCAGGATCAGCTCGGCGCCGTAGGCGCGCAGCAGCTGGCGGCGTTCGCGGCTCATGGTTTCCGGCATGGTGATCACCAGCTTGTAGCCGCGCGCGGCGCAGACCATGGCCAGGCCGATGCCGGTATTGCCGGAAGTGGGTTCGACGATGGTGGTGTCCGGGCCGATTTTGCCGGCCTGCTCGGCGGCGTCTATCATCGCCACCGCGATGCGGTCCTTAACGCTGTGAGCCGGGTTGAAGAACTCCAGCTTGGCCGCCACGGCGGCGCCGCAGCCGTCGGTCACCCGATTAAGCCGCACCAGCGGGGTGTTGCCGATCAAATCCGTCACTGCATTGGCAATTCGCATCTTTATTCTCCACAGACAGTTTTGAAGAAAACCATATTACCCAGCATCATAAACAAGCCGAGCGACGATCCAAAATATTGTTTGCTTATAATCGACAAACTTGGCAGTCTCAGCCGGCCACGCGCTCTCCGCGGCCCGGCGGCTACACTGAAACCATCGCCCATCACCCGCAGACCAAGGTCCATTCCCCGCCTATGCCCACACAGGAAACCCTGATCCCGCTCACCGGCTGGCGCCGCAAGCTCTACATCATCATTTACGAGGCAGACACCCGGCCCGGCCGCATCTTCGACCTGGCCCTGATCGTCGCCATCCTGCTGTCGGTGCTGACGGTGATTCTGGAGAGCGTGCAAAGCATACAAGCGGCCTGGGGCGTCCAGCTCAAGATTCTAGACTGGTGTTTCACCATTCTGTTCACTATTGAATACGCCTTGCGGCTGATCTGCATCCATAAACCGATGCGCTATGTGAAAAGCTTCTTCGGCGTCATCGATCTGATGGCGGTGCTGCCGATGTATCTGGGTCTGTTCATCCCGGAAAGCCGCTTCCTGGCGGATATCCGCATCCTGCGGCTGCTGCGCATGTTCCGCATCCTCAAGCTGACGCGCTATATCGGCGAGGCCAGCGAACTGAAACGGGCGATGCTGGCCAGCCGCCGCAAGATCACGGTCTTCCTGGTCACCGTGGTCTTGCTGGTGGTGATTCTGGGCACGCTGATGTTCGTGATCGAAGGACCGGAGCACGGCTACACCAGCATCCCGGTCAGCATTTACTGGGCCATCGTCACCCTGACCACGGTGGGCTTCGGCGACATCACGCCCAAGACGCCGCTGGGCCAGGCGCTGGCCAGCGTGGTGATGATCACCGGCTACGGCATCATCGCGGTGCCCACCGGCATCGTCACCGCCGAAATCGCGCGCGGCAGCGGCGCCAAGAGCAAGACCACGGAGGCGGTGTCCGGCACCCGGCTGTGCCCGCACTGCTTCACCGAGGGCCACGACTGGGACGCGCGCTTCTGCAAGCACTGCGGCGGACAGTTGCCGCGTCCGTCCAAGGGCGAGGTCAGCTAACGCCGGCCAGCAACTGCCGGTAGCGGCCGGCCATCGCGTCGTCGAAGGCCACCAGCAACACCCGCCGCAGGCCATGCGGCTCGCGCACCAGCCAATCGCGCACCGTCTCCACCGCGATGGCGGCGGCCTGCTGCTGCGGATAGCCGTAGACGCCGCAGCTGATCGCCGGGAAAGCGATGCCGTCCAAACCATGCCGCGCCGCCAGTACCAGGCTGTTGCGGTAGCAAGCGGCCAGCAGCTCCGCCTCGCCGTGAGCGCCGCCCTGCCACACCGGGCCCACGGTGTGGATCACATGCCGCGCCGGCAGCCGGTAGCCGGCGGTCAGCTTGGCTTCGCCGACGCGGCAGCCGTGCAAGCTCCGGCATTCCGCCAGCAGTTCCGGTCCGGCGGCCCGGTGGATGGCGCCGTCCACGCCGCCGCCGCCCAGCAAGCGGGTGTTGGCGGCGTTGACGATGGCGTCCAGCGCCAGCGTGGTGATGTCGCCCTGCCATGCCGTCAATTCGGTCTTCGCTTCCATTGCGTCCCCTCCTCCGTCCAAGCCGCCATTATCCGCCCGCCGGCGCCGGGCGCAAAAAAAGCCGGCTGACGCCGGCTTTTTCCTTTTTCCGCCTTAAGCAGGATTGTTCAACAGCGAATTGCGCCGCGAATAGCCAAAGTACACCACCAGGCCGATCAACAACCAGGCCATGAAGCACAGCCAGGTCAGCAGCGACAGCTGAGTCATCAGGAAGCCGCAGCACAGGATGGCCAGCGTCGGGATGTAGGGCACGCCCGGGCAGACGAATTTGCGCGGCAGATCCGGCTCGCGCTTGCGCAGCACGATCACCGACAGCGCGATCAGGGTGAAGGCGGCCAGGGTGCCGATGTTCACCAGCTCGGCCAGGGTGTGCAGCGGCACGAAGCCGGCCAGCAAGGCGATGATGGTGCCGATCAGCCAGGTGGCCTTGTACGGGGTGCCGTACTTGGGGTTCACCTCGGAGAAGATCTTGGGCAGCAGGCCGTCGCGCGACATCGCGAACAGGATGCGGGTCTGGCCGTAAGTCATCACCAGGATCACCGTCATCATGCCGAGGATGGCGCCCAGGTCGACGAAGCCGGCGAACCAGTCCAGCTTGGCCACTTGCAAGGCCAGCGACACCGGGTGGTCGACGCCGGCGAACTGCATATAAGGCACGATGCCGGTCATGATGGCGGCCACCACCACATAGAGCAGCGAACACACGCCCAGCGACCAGATCACCCCGCGCGGGATGTCCTTGGCCGGGTTCTTCACTTCCTCGGCGGCGCAGGTCACCGCGTCGAAGCCGATGAAGCTGAAGAACACGATGGCGGCGCCGTGGAACACGCCGGAGAAACCGAAGGGCAGTGCCGGCTGCCAGTTCACCGGCTTGACGTGCCACACGCCGATGCCGATGAACAGCAACACCACGCCCACCTTGATCAGCACCACCACATTGTTGACGCGCTTGGATTCCTTGATGCCGAAGGCCAGCAAGGCGGTGATCACCATCGCCACGCAGAAGGCCGGCAGATTGAACAGCGTCTGCTTGCCCGGCAGCGAGCCGGCGGCGGCGGTCAGGTATTCAGGCAGGGTCACGCCGAAGCCGGACAGCAGGCTCTGGAAATAACCGGACCAGCCCACCGACACCGCCGACGAGGCCAGCAGGTATTCCAACAGCAAGTCCCAGCCTATGATCCAGGCGATCATCTCGCCCAGCGTGGCGTAAGCGTAAGTGTAAGTGGAGCCGGAAACCGGCAGCATGGAAGCGAACTCGGCGTAGCACAGCGCGGCGAAGCCGCAGGCGAAGGCGCTGATCACGAAGGAAAGCACCAGTCCGGGGCCGGCCACCGTGGCGCCGGTGCCGGTCAGCACGAAGATGCCGGTGCCGATGATGGCGCCGATGCCGAGCATGGTAAGGTCGAAAGCGGAAAGCTCCTTGCGAAGCCCACGCGAGGTCTGAGCGGTAGCCAGCATTCCCTGGACGCTCTTTTTGCGCATCAAACTCATTTGTTTCACTGTCCCGTAACGGCCGTCCGGTACAACGACAAAGCGCCCGCTGTCCCGGCGGGCGCTTCATACTCGGATAGGGCCTGTATGATCTGTTGTGTCCTCTCCCCGCTGCTCTGTCTGTCGTTGGCTTTAAATAAACGCGATAACAAGGGCTTGCCGTTGTCGAGCGCGGTGCTTAAGCCGCCGATCCACGCAGTTCATGCCGGGGAAGAATGCGATAGTACCGCAGGGCCGGCCGCCGGCAATACGGGAAACCCCATATAGCCCGCGGCCATCAAACCCTGCGTGTCATCATAGCGCAAAACAAATCATGGCAATGGCATTAAATCTATCAATTTGCGCGCGGCGTTCTCCAATTGCTGACGGCCGTTGTCGCCGTCGCCCAATTCCTGCTGGCCCTGCCACAGCACGGCGCCGTCGGCGCTGTTGACCACTTCCAGCGCCAGCGTGCGCACCGTGCGCACCTGATAGTCCGGCGACCAATACATGCCGCCGCCGTAGCGCCAATCGCGCCAACCGCCGGCGTACCAGCCGTCCGCCGGCCAATACACCTGGCGCTGCTGGCTTTGCTTGAAGCACAGCTTCCATTGCGGATGCGCCTCGTCCACCGCCGCCCCCTTCAAGACCAGCCGGTCCAGCAGCCACTCGCGCATGTCCACGCCGGCGCCGGCCGACGGCAGGCAGCTCAGTCCCACCGTGCTCGCGCCGGCCCAGGACGGGCCGGCCGCCAGCAGCGCCAAGAGCGCCGCCATCGCTGTTTTCATCTTCATCGCCTCAATTCCAATAAGCCGCGTCAGCATACACTGACCGCAAATAGTCGACGAAGTGCCGTACCCGCGCCGGCAGCAGGCGGCGCTGCGGCACCACCGCGCACACCGGATAGTCCGGCGCGGAGAATTCATCCAGCACCGTCACCAGCCGGCCGTCGGACAGATCGTCCTTCACCTCCCACAGCGAACGCCAGGCCAGGCCCAGGCCCTGCAAGGCCCAGTCGTGCAGCACCGCGCCGTCGTTGCACTCCAGCCGGCCGCTCACGCGCAGGTTCACCGCCTCGCCGTCGCGGCGGAACGCCCAGCCACGGCTCTGGCTCTCGCCCAGCGACAGGCAGTTGTGCTCGGCCAGATCCTCCAAGCGGCGCGGCAGGCCGTGACGCGCCAGATAGGCCGGCGCCGCCACCACCACGCGGCGGTTTTCCGCCAGCCGGATCGCCACCAGCGAGGAATCGGCCAGGTCGGAGATGCGGATCGCGCAATCGATGCGGTCGCGCTGCAGGTCCACCAGCCGGTCCGACAGATCCAGCGTCACCTTGACGTCCGGATGGCGTAGCTGGAAACCGGCGATGTGCGGCGCCACATGCTTGCGGCCGAAGCCGGCCGGCGCCGACACCCGCAGATGGCCGCGCGCGCGGCCGCTGCCGGAAGCCACCGCCGCTTCGGCGTCCTCCAGGTCGGCGAGGATGCGCTGACAGTCTTCGAAAAAGGCCGCGCCCTCCTGAGTGAGCGCCAGGCTGCGCGTGCTGCGGGTCAGGAGCTTGACGCCCAGCCTCTCCTCCAGCGCGTCAATGCGCCGGCCGATGATGGCCGGCACCACGCCCTCCTGGCGCGCGGCGGCCGACAAACTGCCCTGCGACACCACGGCGACAAAGGTCTCCAATTGTTTCAACATCCGGGCCGCCCCACGATTAGCTAACAAAAAGTAAAAGATGATATGTCTATATATGCATTTTTTTTTACGCTTTGCCTAGATAGACTAGCCAGGTCCCGTTTCACTGTCCCAGGTCCGGACGCGGGCGCCGCCCGTCCCGGCGCGTCCGCTCGCCGCCCCGTCCAACGATGCAAAGGAGTCCCAGCATGGCAGCCGCGCTTCCCCAGGGGATGGAAATCCTCGCTACGCTCACCCCGGCCTACGCCGACATCCTCAGCCACGACGCGCTGGCCTTCGTCGCCAAGCTGCACCGCCGCTTCGAGCCGCGCCGCCGCGAGCTGATGGCCGCCCGCGCCGCGCGCCAGGCGGAACTGGACGCCGGCAAGCTGCCGGACTTCCTGCCCGACACCGCCGCCATCCGCGCCGGCGACTGGAAGATCGCTCCGCTGCCGGACGACTTGCTGGACCGCCGCGTGGAAATCACCGGCCCGGTGGACCGCAAGATGATGATCAACGCGCTCAATTCCGGCGCCAAGAGCTTCATGGCGGATTTCGAGGACTCCAACTGCCCAAGCTGGGACAACCAGATCAACGGCCAGATCAATGTCCGCGACGCCTACCGCAAGACCATTTCCTTCGCCAACCCGGACGGCAAGCAATACCGGCTCAACGCCGACACCGCCACCTTGCTGCTGCGGCCGCGCGGCTGGCATTTGATGGAAAAGCACGTCAAGGTGGACGGCGACATCGTCTCCGGCGCGCTGTTCGACTTCGCCCTGTCCTTCTTCCACAACATCGAATTCTTGCGCGGCTCGGGCAGCGCCACTTATTACTACCTGCCCAAGATGGAAAGCCATCTGGAAGCGCGGCTGTGGAACGAGGTGTTCGTCTTCGCCCAACAGGAGCTGTCCATCCCCCAGGGCACGATCAAGGCCACGGTGCTGATCGAAACCATACTCGCCGCCTTCGAAATGGACGAAATCCTGTACGAATTGCGCGAGCACAGCGCCGGCCTCAACGCCGGCCGCTGGGACTACATCTTCAGCTGCATCAAGAAATTCCGCCAGAACCGCGACTTCTGCCTGGCCAACCGCGCCCAGATCACCATGACGGTGCCCTTCATGCGCGCCTACGCGCTGCTGCTGCTGAAAACCTGCCATCGCCGCGCGGCGCCGGCGATAGGCGGCATGGCGGCGCTGATTCCGATCAAGAACGATCCGGAGGCCAACGAGAAGGCGCTGGCCGGCGTCCGGGCGGACAAGGAACGCGACGCCGCCGACGGCTACGACGGCGGCTGGGTGGCCCACCCCGGCCTGGTGCCCATCGCCGCCGAGGCCTTCGGCAAGGTGCTGGGCGACGCGCCCAACCAGATCGCCAAGCAGCGGCCGGACGTTCAGGTCGGCGCCGCCGACTTGCTCAACTTCCAGCCGGAAGCGCCGATCACCGAAGCCGGGCTGGCGATGAACATCAATGTCGGCATCCAGTACCTGGGCGCCTGGATTTCCGGCAACGGCTGCGTGCCCATCCACAATCTGATGGAAGACGCCGCCACCGCCGAGATCTCCCGCTCTCAGATCTGGCAATGGATGCGCAGCCCCAAGGGCGTGCTGGACGATGGCCGCAAAGTCACCGTCGAGCTGTTCCGCCAGCTGCACGCGGCGGAGACGGCCAAGCTCAAGGCCGAGTACGGCGCGCGCTGGACCCGCCAGTACGACGACGCGGCGGCGATGTTCGATCTGCTGACCACCTCGGACGATTTCGTCGAGTTCCTGACGCTGCCGGGATACGAATACCTGGCCTGACAGGACAAATGAATCCCGGCGGCCTCATTGTCGGGATTTGTCAGCCCGGCTGCGTAGCTTTGCGGATTGAAGAGCATGGACAAGGGCCCTATGATGGGCCGCTTGTCATAATTCACCTTGCAAAGCGCGCCCGCCTCGGAGCCTGTTCAAGCTCTGGCGCCCGCCCGCGACACAGGGCGCCGCGCTCGCCGCGCGAGCTTTCAACGCGCGCAGCGGACTTTGAACAGACTCCTACATGCAAAGCATCCTCGACTTCCAGGCCACCGTGCTCAGCACCACCGGTTACGGCCTGGTGCTGACCGCCGTCATCACGATGTTCTGGCTGCGCAACCGCGACGAGCGGGCCTTTCTGTATTTCTGCGCGGCCGGCGTCTGCGTCAGCCTGGGCGGCGTGTTCAGCCTCTTGCCCATCGGCCTGCCGCCGTGGCCGCAACTGGTGTTCAACAATCTGCTGTGGATGCTGTTCCATCCCGTCGCGCTCTGCGGCATCCGCCACCTGAACGGCAAGCGTCCGCGCGTCTGGCAAAGCCTGTTGCTGGCGGCCGCCGGCATGAGCGCCTATATACTGGCCGGCCCGGCCGATATGGGACGCCGCACCGCCGCGGTCTGCCTGGTTTATCTGATCGCCTGGCTGCTGGCCGCGCGCGAGCTGTGGCCCGGACATTCCCGCATCGGCGGCGCCGGCCGCAAGATGGCGCTGACGGTCTGCCTGCTGTACGCCTTGCTGGCGCTGGCGCGCATCGTCCACGCCGGCTGGGCCGGCGAGGTCTACGACGCCGACGCGATGCGCTTCACCATGCTCAGTTCGCTGGGCATGCACTGGCTCAGCTTCAGCTTCATCCTGTGCGCGCTGTACATCTGCTACGAGCGCGCGCTGGAGCGGACCCAGCACCAGGCCAGCCACGACGGCCTGACCAATCTGCTCAACCAGCGCCGCTTCCGCGAACTGGCCGAGGCCGCCTGCCGCCGCGCCTGGCGCGAGCGCAAGCCGCTGGCGCTGCTGCTCTTGGACGTGGACCACTTCAAAAGCATCAACGACCGCTACGGCCACCAGTGCGGCGACCTGGTGCTGCAGCAACTGGCCGCCTGCCTGCGCGCGGAGGCGGGCCGCGACGACATCGTCGGCCGTTACGGCGGCGAGGAGTTCGTGATGCTGCTGCCGCGCACCGGCCTGGAGGACGCGCACGCGGCCGCGCAACGCATCCTGCGCGCGGTGGACGCGCTGCGGCCGCAACCGGCCGCCGCCGCCCCGCCCTTGCGCGTCAGCGTCAGCATCGGGGTGGCCAGCACCAGCCAGCAGCCTTACGACGGCCTCTCCAGCCTGTTCCGCGCCGCGGACGGCCAGCTCTACCGGGCCAAGCGCAACGGCCGCAACCGGATAGAACTGGCCGAAGGGCAGTATGCCGTCGGAAACTTTTCTCGGGCATGATGGGCCTACACACTGCAAATCGGACTTTTCCGATCAAGACAACAATGTCATGGGAATCGACACATGAACAAACCAACTCTCTTGCTTGCCAGCCTCGGAACCCTGTTCGCCGTCAGCGCCGCCCCGGCGCTGGCCGAAAGCACCCAGCTCAATCTGTCCGCCAGCGCGCAGCGCGAAGTGGCCAACGACCAGATCAGCGCCACCTTCTACCAGCAAATGAGCAACGCCCAGCCGGCGGTGCTGGCCGATAGGCTTAACAAGGCCGCCGCCCAGGGCATTGCGCTGGGCCGCAACTACTCCAAGGTGCAGCTGTCCAGCGGCGGCTACAACACCTGGCCCAATTACGACAAAAACGGCAAGATTCAGGGCTGGCAAGGCCGGGTGGAAATCCAGCTGAAGAGCCGCGACTTCACCCAGGCCGCCGAACTGATGGCCAAACTGCAACAGAACCTGTTGCTGCAAGGACTGCAATTCAGCGTGTCCGACCAGGCGCGCAAGGAAGCCGAGCAGAGCATGCTGCCGGAGGCCATCGCCAATCTGGAAGCCCAGGCCAAGATCGCCGCCAAGGCGATTGGCAAAAACGTCAGCAATATCAAGGAACTGGACATAGGCAGCCAGTCGCCCATCTTCCGCCCGCCGATGATGATGAAGGCCGCCGGCATGGCAGCCAACGCGGAAGTGGCCCAACCGGACCTGCAGCCAGGACAATCGCAACTGCAACTGCAAGTCAGCGGCAAGGTGGAGTTGAAGTAAGCCTTCCAGCCGCCACGGCATTGCGCTAAAGTAGTCGCTCGCCAGGCCTCGCGTCCGGCGAGCACTTCGCCAGCCATCATCCAGAACGACCCGAAACATGAAACTGATCGCCTCGTTGACCAGCCCCTACGCCCGCAAGGTGCGCATCGTGCTGGCCGAAAAGAAAATAGACTGCCCGCTGGAGGAGGACGTGCCGTGGAACGCGGATACCCGCGTCGGCGACTACAATCCTCTGGGCAAGGTGCCGGTTCTGGAACTGGATGACGGCTCGACGCTGTACGACTCGCGCGTCATCGCCGAGTATCTGGACAATATCTCCCCGGTGTCGCGCATCCTGCCGCAGGAAAACCGCCTGCTGATCGCCACCCGCCGCTGGGAAGCGCTGGCCGACGGCATCGTCGACGCCGCGGTGGCCATCGTGCTGGAAAAACGGCGCCCGGACGACAAGCAGATGCCGGAAGCGATCGCGCGCCAACGCGGCAAGATAGACCGCGGCCTGGCCGCGCTCGCCGCCGATCTGGCCGACCGCCAATGGTGCAACGGCGTGAGCTACAGCCTGGCCGATATCGCCGTCGGCGCCTGCCTGGGCTATCTGGATTTCCGCTTCCCGGAAATAGACTGGCGCGACAGCCATCCCAATCTGGCCAGCCTGCTGGAGCGGCTGATGACGCGGCCGTCCTTCGCCGACACCCTGCCGCCGGCCGCCTGAGCCGCGCCGCCGTCAAAAAAAACCGGGCCCAAGCCCGGTTTTTTCATGTCGTCTCGCCACGCGGCGGATAGACAATCCGTTCTCAGACCGGCCGCGGCGCCAGCATGATGATGGCCATCCCGCACAAGGCCACCGCCGCGCCGGCCATGTCCCAAACACTGGGCCGCACGCCGTCCACCAGCCACAGCCACAACAGCGCCACCGCCACGTAGACGCCGCCGTAGGCGGCATAGACCCGGCCCGCCGCCGCCGGATGCAGGCTGAGCAACCAGACGAAGAGCGTCAAGGCCAGCGCCGCCGGCAGCAACAGCCACCACGGCCCCTCCTTGCGCAGCCACAGCCAGGGCAAGTAACAGCCGACGATTTCCGCCACCGCGGTCAGGCCGAACAAGAGCAATAATTTCAAAGCATTCAACATGGGGTCTCGCTGCGCGCCGGCATCAGATCAGGCCGGCGGCGATATTGATCATCAAGGCCAACACCGTGGCGTTGAAAAAGAAGGACAGCACGCAATGCAGCGTGCCCACCTTGCGCATGGCGCTGGTGGTGTAGCTGACGTCGGCCGTCTGTCCGGACGTGCCTATGATGCAGGCGAAATAGAGGAAGTCGCCGTAATCCGGCTCCTCCTTGCCGGGAAACTCCAGGCCCGGCGCCAGGCCGCGCGCGTGGGCGGCGTAGTAGGCGCGCGCGTAATGCAGCGCGAACATCACGTGAATAAAGGCCCAGGAGGAAAAAATGGTCAGGATGGCCAGCGCGACGTGGACGGCGCGCGGCCAGCCGTGCAGGTCCTTGACCGCCGCCAGCTCCAGCACGATGGCGGCCAGGCTGGCCAGCGCCGCCAAAACGGCCAGCGTCATCACCAGCGTCTGCCCCTCGTCCTCCAGCCTGGCCCAATGGCGGATGTGCTGACGGCCCTCGCTGAACATCATCCAGGCCACTAGCGCCAGATAGAGCGCGGCGCCGGCGTTCCAGCCGACGATGTAGCGGGTGATCTCCCGCATCGGCAACAGCCAGGGCAGCGCCAGCACGGTCAGCAGGCCGACGGCGGCGGCGATCACCAGCCGCGGACGGGCCAGCAGCATGCGCGCCGGCGCGAACCGGCGGACGGAGCGAAACAGGGCGGACATGGCGGCGAAACTCCCGGCAATGGATCAGGGCCTCAGTGTACCTGTCCCGGCGCGGGCGGCAAGCCCTCGCCGCTCAGCCCGGCGACGCGCTAAAGCGCCGGGTGAACAGCCGGCGGAAGGTCTCGAACTCGCCCGGCGCCAGCGTCAGCCGGCATTGCCTGCCGTTGCGGGTCTCGGTCAGCGCGTCCTCGGTCAGCACCCGGCTGCCTTCGGCGGTCAGCAGGGCCATCAGCCGGCTCTTGTTGAACGGCGAGCGCGGATCCTCGGCGATGCGGCGCTGGATCTCGCTCAGCGCGCCGCAATCGGCGATCTCGTCGTCCAGATCGAAACCGTAGGCGATGCGCCAGCTCTCGCCCTCCCCCGGCGGCCGCCGCTCCAGTTGCGCGAAGCCGGCGCCGGCCGGCCAGGCCACTCGGTAGTCGCCGTTGGCGGAGCGCGCCACTTCGCCGCACAGCGGCACCATGCGCAGCGGCTGCTTGAGGCCGTAGCCGCAATCCAGCAGATAGCCCTGGCCTTGATGCCACAGCAGAATGGCGACATGGGTGCCGCCCAGCGGCAACCAGTCCTGGCTGTCTTCATCGAAGATCGTCGCGCGGATCAGGCTGGCTTCCAGGCCGTTACGGCGCAGGAAGAGATAAAGCAAGGGATTGAGTTCGTAACACAGGCCGCCTTCGTCGCGCAGCGCGATTTTTTCCAGCAGGCTGTGCTCGCTGATGGGCTCGGGCCCGCCCTGGAACAGGCTCAGGTTTTCAAACGGCAGGCTCAAGGCCGTCTCGCGCAGCAAGGCGTCGATGTCCTCGAAAGCCAGCGGCCGCTGCGCGTCCCAGCCGACGCGGGCCCGAAAAAGAGCGTTGATGTCCGGCATAGTCCCTCCCGTCTAGCGTCAGACAGGCAATCTAACAGTCGCCGGACGGGATCGACAGATCAATTATCCGGGCGAGACGTTCAAAAAATTTGATGGTCCGCCCCCTTGCGCTCAAACGCCGCTCACCACCAATGTTCCAGCTGCACCCCGAAGGTGGAGCCGCTGAGCGCGTTGCCGAAGGCGCCGCCTTCGGCCAGCGTCGAGCCGGGCGCGGCCGCCTGCTGGGCGGCGCGGTTCCAGCGCGCGTAGGTGTAGAAGAAGCGCAGTTCCGGCCGGCTCCAGAACGCCTTGTCCAGCGCCAGCGTCGGCGCGATGGTGAACTTGCTCAGAGTGCGGACCTGTCCGTCGGCGGCCTTGACCCGGTCGAAACCCAGCTCGGCCGCCAGCTTGAAGCGCTCGCCGAAGGCGTAGACCGGCCGCGCGCCGGCCGACCACCAGGTCTGCCCGCCGTCCGGCCGCGCGTCGCGCTGCCAGGCCAGCATCAGCTGGCCGCCGAACTCGCGCGTGGCCTGCCAGTCCAGCGCCTCCACCAGGCGGCTGCGGCGCGCGCCGCTGTCGCTGACGAGGCTGCCGGTGCCGCCCAGGCCGGTGCCCGGTCCCACCCCGTATTGCAGCGAGAACAGATTGCGGCCGCCCAACACGCCTTTTTGCTCGTGCAGCGCGCTGAGCGACCAGCCGCTGTTCGCGCCCGCCACCTGGCCGGCGCGCTGGATGTAGCTGAGGCCCAGGCTCAGCTCGCCGCCGGGATTGACGGCGATGCCGCCCAATTGCAGATCGTGCTTATTAGCCTGGTCCGCCTGCCACCAATTGTCGTTGCGCGAGAAGGCGTAGCTGAGCTTGAGCTCCCGGCCCAGCTTGAAATCCTCCAGGCCGAAGCCGGTGCCGCTGGGGTTCCAGAAATAAAAGTCGGCGATATGCACGTCGTGACGCTTGTAGTAGCGCCGGCCGGCCCACAGCGTGGCGCCGTTCAGCTGCGGGATGTCGCTCCATTTGGCGTAGGCCTGCGGTAGCCGGACATTGCCGTTGTCGCCCTGGAAGGTCAGCGAATGGCCGTTGCGGTTGTACAGGCTGGCCATGCCCACCACGCTGAGCTTGCTGCCGTTGTCGGCCTGGAACAGCTGCTGGCCCAGTTCCAGTTCGGCGTACTGCTCGCATTCGTTGCCGAGCCGGTACTTGGTTTCGGCGCCGGCCAGCTGGAAGCAGCTCTGTTTGCCGCCGCCGTCCGATCCGCCGGCGCCCAGGCGGGCGTAGCCGTGAAAGTCCAGCGCCTGGGCGGCGGCGGGCAGCAGCAAGGGGGCGGACAAGGCCAGCAAGGCCAGGCCGCGGGGTGCGAATTGAGTCATTGTTCTCTCCATTTCCCTTAGTTTTGGGCACAGCGCGGCCTGCCGGCCGGGAATGCCGGCAGCTCGCAGAGGATTCACTCCTCGAAAATCTGAGGCTCAGTTCAGAACGGCGCGGTACATCAACGATTCGTAAGGCCGCAGCCGCGCCCGGGCGGGATGCGCCGCCGCGTCGGCGTAATTGGCGCACAGCAGCTGCCAGGCGTGATCCGGGCCCAGGTAGTCGGCCGGCGGCGAATAGTCGCGCTCCTCGGCGCTGAAATTGCTGATCACCAGCAGCTTCTCGCGCGCTCCGGTCCGCGCGTAGACCCATAGCGCCGTATCGTCCGGCGTCAGGCAGCGGTAATCGCCGTCGCTGAAGATCGGGTACTGCTTGCGCAGCGCGATCAAACTCCGGTAATGCTGCAGCACCGAGTCCGGGTCGCGGCGCGCGGCGGCGACGTTCACCGTCTCCGCGTCCGGCGCCAGCCCTATCCACGGCTCGCGCCGCGAGAAGCCGGCGAAGCGGCCGTCGTCCCATTGCATAGGCGTGCGCGAGTTGTCGCGCGACTTCTGCCGGATCGCCGCCATCGCCTCTTCCCGCCCCAGGCCGTCGGCCAGCAGCTGGCGATAGGCGTTGCGGGTTTCCACGTCGCGGTAGTCGTCGATATCGGCGAAGCCGGGGTTGGCCATGCCGATTTCCTCGCCCTGGTAGATGTAGGGCGTGCCTTGCAGGCCGTGCAGCGTGGTCGCCAGCATCTTGGCGGACTCCAGCCGGTAGCGGCCGGCGTCGCCGAAGCGCGACACCACTCGCGGCTGATCGTGGTTGCACCAGAACAGCGCGTTCCAGCCGCCGCCCTCGTGCATGCCGCGCTGCCAATCAGACAGGATGCGTTTGAGCGCGATGAAATCGAAGGGCGCCGCGCGCCATTTCTCGCCGTCCGGGTAATCCACTTTCAAATGGTGGAAGTTGAAGGTCATCGACAACTCTCGCCGCTCGGGATGCGAATAGGCGACGCAGTGCTCCAGCGAGGTGGACGACATCTCCCCCACCGTCATCAGATCGCGGCCGGCGAACACCTCGCGGTGCATCTGCTGCAGGTATTCGTGCACTCGTGGGCCGTCGGTGTAGAAATGGCGGCCGTCGCTGTCGTCCTCGGAAAAGGCCGGGTCCTTGGAAATCAGATTGATCACGTCCAGCCGGAAACCGGACACGCCCTTGTCCGCCCAGAAGTTCATCATGTCGAACACCGCGCGCCGCACCGCCGGGTTGTCCCAGTTCAGATCCGCCTGGGTCTTGTCGAACAGGTGCAGATAATACTGGCCGCTGGCCTCGTCCCACTCCCAGGC
This sequence comes from Chromobacterium sp. HL1, assembly GCF_057418835.1. NCBI lineage: Bacteria > Pseudomonadati > Pseudomonadota > Betaproteobacteria > Neisseriales > Chromobacteriaceae > Chromobacterium > Chromobacterium sp. HL1. The sequence continues at coordinate 824,818 of NZ_CP162399.1, read as the reverse complement.
CGATCCGCCGAACTTGGAGCGCCAGTTATTGGGCCGGTCGCGCCAGATGTAGAAATCCCGATAGGGATTGTCCCGGCCCTGCAAGGCCTGACGGAACCACGGATGCTCGGTGGAAGTGTGGTTGACCACGATGTCCAGCATCACCCCGATGCCGCGCAGCCGCGCCTCGGCCAGCAGCAGTTCGAAATCGGCCATGCTGCCGTAGGCCGGGTCTATGGCGTAGTAATCGCTGACGTCGTAGCCGTTGTCGCGCTGCGGCGAGCGGTAGAACGGCGTCAGCCAGAGATAATCCACCCCCAGCCAGGCCAGGTAGTCCAGCTTGTCCGCCACCCCCAGCAGATCGCCGGTGGCCGTGCCGTGGTGGCTGTAAAAGCTCTTGGGGTAAATCTGGTACACCACCGCGGATTTCAAATTCTTGTTCATCGGAACGGCTTTCGTATCAGGACTGCGGCAGCTGACGGCGCGCCAATACCCAGGTCAGCGCGAACGGCGTCACCAGGGCCACCACCATGCCCACCAGGAACATCGGAATCTGCTGCGGAATGATGGAGATGAAGGCCGGCAGGCCGCCGACGCCTATCGCCGAAGCGCGCACATGGCTGAGGGTGATGGTGGCCGCCGCCAGCGCGGAACCGGCCAGCGCCGCGTAGAACGGCAGCTTGTAGCGCAGGTTGACGCCGAACATCGCCGGCTCGGTGATGCCGAAGAAGGCGGAAATCGCCGAGGTGGACGCCATGCTCCTCTCATTGCTGGCGCGCGCCAGCCAGAACATCGCCAGCGCGGCGCTGCCCTGGGCGATATTGGACAAGGCGATCATCGGCCAGATGAAGGTGCCGCCCTGGTTGGCGATCAGCTGCAGATCCACCGCGATGAACATATGGTGCATGCCGGTCAACACCAGCGGCGCGTACAAGGCGCCGAACAGCATCGCGCCCAGCACGGGCGCCAGGTTGAACACATAGACCAGCGCGTCGGTGATGGCGATGCCCAGGTGGCGCGCCACCGGGCCGATCACCGCCAGCGCCAGCACCCCGCTGACCACGATGGTGACGATGGGCACCACCAGCAGCTGGACGGAATTGGGCACCCGCGGCCGCAGCCACAGCTCCACCCTGCACATCACCCAGGTGGCGGCCAGGATGGGCAGAATCTGCCCCTGGTAGCCCACTTTCTCAATGCGGAACCAGCCCAGCACATCGAAATACGGCAGCGCGGCGCCGTCCAGGCCGGCGGCGGCCTTGCCGTAGTTCCAGGCGTTGAGCAGGTCCGGATGCACCAGCAGCAGGCCCAGCACGATGCCCAGCACCTCACTGCCGCCAAAGCGCTTGGCCGCCGACCAGCCCACCAGCGCCGGCAGGAAGACGAAGGAGGTGTTGGCCATCATATTGATCAGCCCCCACACCCCGTCCAGGCCCGGGTAGGCGTCCAGCAGGCTCTTGCCGTCGATGAACATGCCCTTGGCGCCCAGCAGATTGTTCAAGCCCATCAGCAGGCCGGCCACGATGATGGCGGGCAGGATGGGCATGAACACGTCGGAGAACACCTTGACCAGCTGTTGCAAGCGGCCCTGCTTCTGATCGCCGCTGGCCTTGACCTCGGCCACGGTGGCGCGCTGCAGCGCCGCCAGTTCGATCAAGGGCTGGTAGACCCGGTCCACGTCGCCGGAGCCGATCACGATCTGAAACACGCCGCCGTGACTGAACTGACCCTTGATCAGGTCCACCTGGCGCAAGGCCTCCTGGTCCACCCGGCTTTCGTCCTTCAAGGACAGGCGCAGCCGGGTAATGCAGTGCGCGGCCTGCTGGAGGTTGTCGCGGCCGCCCACCGCTTCGAGTATCTGCGCGGCTATCTTCTGGTAATCGTGGCTCATCTGAGGGTCCCTGTATCTCTCGGCCGACGGTCTGCGCCGTCTAGCCCGTTATCAAACCTGGCGGCGATATTGGCAAGCGCCGCCGATGCTGATGGCACGCTAACTGGTACAGACGAGTTGTGTCAACACTCGTATAGACGAGTTTGCGCAAAATCAAACGCCTCCGTGCGTGAACGCAACAGGCGCGACGGATCGCTTCAGATCAAGGAATGACGGCGCGCGCCGCCGCGCCGCTATTTGCGGCGGGCGACGTCGGAGAAGAAGAATTTGTCCAGCCGGTGGCGGGACTCGGTGTATTCGAACTGACGTCCGTCGTAGAGATGGGTGTGGTTCTTGACCACGATCACGTGGTCCATGCCGTTCAGATCCAGATAGCGGCGATCGTCGTCGCCGCAGGCCTGCGCCTCTATCACCCGGCGCGCGTAACTGATGTTCAGGCCCAGCCGCTGTTCGATGAATTCGTAGATGGAGCCGGCGGCGGCCTCCCGGTCCAGGCCCGGCACCAGGCTGGCCACGAAGTAATTGATGTCCAGGATCACGTTTTCATTATCGATATTGCGCACCCGCTTGATCTTGAGCAGCGGGGTTTTCTCGCGCACGTCCAGCAGACGCGCCAGTTGCGCGTCCGCCGGCACCGTCTCCATCTCCGCCACCCGGGAGCTGACGCGGCGACCCAGGTGCTGATGCGCCTCCTTGAAGCTGACGATGCCGCTGAGCTGGAACTCGATATTGCCGGAGCGCAGCACGAACACGCCCTTGCCGTGAATCTTCTGCACATAGCCGCGCTCCTGCAACATGTCCACCGCCTTGCGCACGGTGCCGCGGCTGGCCTCGTAGCCCTGCATCAGCTCGGTTTCGGAAGGAATGCGGTCGCCTTGCTGGTAACGCTGGTTGTCGATGTCGGCGACGATGTCGGAAAAGATTTGGCTGTATTTGTTCACGGCGTGGATTCGGCAAGATCTGGCGGAGCGCCCCAGTCCGGCAGTCTGCCTCAAGCGCGGGCGGCGCGCCAGTCCGCGCCGGACGCGTTCTTCCGCTCCGCGCAACACTGCATTGTCCGCCGCGGATATTCCGCCTGCCGCCGGCCCGGCGCACACTGGGCGCCTTCCCTCACCAGACAGGAACGTCGTCATGCACGCACCAGAACTCCGCCCGCCGCTGCCGCCCTTCGATCGCGACAGCGCCATCCTCAAGGTCCGCCTGGCCGAAGACGGCTGGAACAGCCGCAATCCGGAACGCGTGGCTCAGGCCTATACCGAAGACAGCCAGTGGCGCAACCGCGCCGAATTCCCGCGCGGCCGCGCGCAGATCATCGAGTTCCTCGCCGGCAAATGGCGGCGCGAACACGAGTACCGGCTGATCAAGGAACTATGGGCCCACGACGGCGAGCGCATCGCGGTGCGCTTCGCCTACGAATGGCGGGACGAGGCCGGCCAGTGGTTCCGTTCCTACGGCAACGAAAACTGGGAGTTCGCCGCCGACGGCCTGATGCAACGCCGCTACGCCTGCATCAACGATCTAGCCATCCGCGAGGACGAGCGCCTGTTCCACTGGCCGCTGGGGCGCAGGCCGGACGATCATCCCGGTCTGAGCGAACTGGGCTTGTAAGAACCTATTCAAAGCCTGCTGCGCTTCAGGCCGCCTTGCACGGCGAGTACAAGCTCAAAATGCTCATGTACCACGAGTACATTCCGCTTTTTCGCTCGTTTTCGCCTTGTCTCGCCCTTGCTCGCGAGACTTTGAACAGGCCCTAAACCAGACCTAGGCGGCCCTCACTCCGCGAAGCAGGCATCCTCCAGCAACATGTCCTCGAAGAAAGCGCCGAAGGGCCGGGACGGATGGCGGATGTGGATCTCCAACACCCACAGCATGCGCGCCGGCGTGAAGTCCACCTCCGCCAGCGGCCCCTCGTGGATGGCCGCGTGCGGGAAGTCCGCCAGCCGGTGGCCGGACAGATCCAGATTCAAGGCCCAGCCGCGGCCGGCGGCGCAGTCCTCGGCGAAACGGTACAGCTCGCGCCCGCTACAGCCCTCGTTCGCCCATTTGCGCCTCACCTCGTGGAAGATGGCGCGGGCGTCGGCGGCGCAGCGCGCCATCTCGGGATCGGCGCCGGTGACGAAGCTGTCGCCGCCGTCGCCTTCCCACTGTTTCCACACCGGGCCGATGTCGATGAAGAAAATATCGTCCTCGCCTAGACGCACGCCGGGATCGGAGGCCGCGCCGAAAGTCTTCAGCGTGTTGCGGCCGAAACGCACGTAGACGTCGTGCCAGCCGCGCAGCATGCCGCGCTCGGCCAGGATGTCCTTGGCCTGTTCCACCGCGTCCTCCTCCAGCATGCCCGGCCGCATCGCCGCGGCGATCAGGGCGATCGCCTGCCGGGTTTTGTCCCGCACCGCCATCAATTGCTGCGGATCGAAGGCCGGGCCCACGCCCTCCAGCGCCGATTGTTCAATGCTTGCTACCATTTCATGCTCCTGTGCTTGAGTACGGGCAGGCGGTCGCCTACCCGGGTATGGCTATCTGTAAACCGTGCAAGCTTGGCTGCAGGGCGATCTGGCAGGCCAGCCGGCAGCGGCCCTCGTCCGCCTCCGACAGCTCCAGCGCCGCCAGCAGCCGACGCTCCGCGCGCTCCATCGCCGGCAAACGCGGCAGCCAGTCCGGCTCGACGCGCACCAGGCAAGTGCCGCAGGCGGCCTGCCCGCCGCAGACGCCGCGCATCAGGCCGGCGGCGGCCAGCGCCTGCATCAGGCTGCCGGCGGCGGGCGCTTCCAGCCGCCGCTCCCCGCCGTCCGCGGCGCGAACGCTCACCGCCATGACGGCCTCACTCGGCGCGGCTGGCGCCGCCGGCTGGAAGGCGTCGGCCAGGAAACGCTCTTCCGGCAAGCCGCGCTGCCGCGTCAGCAATCGGCGCGCCGCGTCCACCATCGCCGGCGCGCCGCAGGCGTAGACCTCCGCGGTGCGCAAACAGGGAAAATCCTCGGCCGCCGCCTGCTGGACGAAACCGCGCCGGCCGTCCCAGCCCGGATCGGGCTCGGACAGCACCGGCTCGAAACGGAATCCCGGCCGCTCGCGCTCCCAGGCTCGCAGCTCCTCGAGCAAATACAGGTCGTCCGCGTTGCGGCCGCCCCAGTACAGGGTCACCCGCCGCCGCCCGGCCGCGCCCAGGCCCTGCTGCAACATCGCCCGCAGCGGCGCGATCCCGGTGCCGGTGGCCAGCATCACGGCCTGATCGACGCCGGAGTCCTCCCGCCACACGCAATCGCCATAGGGCCCTTGCAGCCAAAGCGCGTCGCCCGGCCGCGCCTGCCGGCGCAGCCATTCCGAAAACGCCCCGCCCGGCTGCAGCCGCACGTGCAACTCCACGCCGCCGTCGGCGCGCGGCGGAGCCGCCATCGAGTAACTGCGCGTCAGCCCGCCCGGAGCCGTCACCGAAACGAATTGCCCGCTGCGGAAAAACAGCGGCGCCGCGTCGGCGCACTCCAGCCGCAGCCCGCAGACCTCGCGCCCCAGCCTCTCTATCGCCGCCAGCCGGTAGCGGCCTGCGCCGCTGTCTGCCTCTTGTGTCATTTGCCGCTCCTTGAATGTCCATCTCGATCACTTTAAGCCGCCGCTGGACCAGCAAAAACATCCAGTTTTGATAAGATCGATGGTCCAGAAACGGGAACGAGAACCAGGAAAGGAGTCCGCGGCATGCTGCGAAAATGGGATTTGCAACTGAGCCTGGATAGAGACGGCGGGCTGCCGGTGCATCTGCAAATCGCCCAGCAGATCAGCGCCGACATCCAACGCGGCCGGCTGCGGCCGGGCGCGCCGCTGCCGGGCAGCCGCGAACTGGCGGCGCAACTGGGCATCAACCGCAAGACCGCGGTGCTGGCCTACGAGGAACTGGCGGCGCAAGGCTGGCTGCTGACCCAGGGCCGGCGCGGCACCTTCGTCGCGCCCAGCCTGCCGCTGCTGTCGCCGCGGTCCGCGCCGGCCGCCGCGCGAACGCCCGCAAGCGTCCCCGCGCACGACGACATCGACTTTGGCGACGGCGTGCCGGATTCGCGGCTGATTCCCTTCGACGTGCTGGGCCGCGCCTACCGCCGCGCGCTGATCGCCGCGGCCCGCGCCGGGCGTCTGGCCTACGGCGACCCGCGCGGCGAACTGCCCTTGCGCCAGGCCTTGGCGGAAATGCTGGACATGGAGCGCGGGCTCAACGCCGACGCCGAACGCATCTGCCTGGTGCGCGGCAGCCAGATGGGCATCTATCTGGCCGGCCGCGCGCTGCTGCGGCCCGGCGACGCGGTGGCGCTGGACGCGCTCAGCTATCCGCCGGCGCGCGAAGCCTTTCGCTCTCTGGGCGCGCGGCCGTTGGACGTGGAACAGGACGCCGCCGGCATGCGTCCGGACGCGCTGGAGCGGCTGTGCCGGAGCCAGCCGGTCAAGGCCGTCTACCTGACCCCTCACCACCAGTATCCGACCACGCGGATGATGCCGGCCGAACGCCGGCTGCAATTGCTGGCCCTGTCGCGACGCTACGGTTTCGCCATCATCGAGGACGACTACGACCACGAATTCCACTACAGCCGCAGCCCGGTGCTGCCCATGGCCAGCCTGGACGCCGCCGAGCGCATCGTTTACGTCGGCTCCCTGTCCAAAGTGCTGGCGCCGGGGCTGCGCGTCGGCTACCTGGTGGCCGAGCCCGCCCTCATCCAGCGCTGCGCCGCCGACATCATGCTGATAGACCGCCAAGGCAACGCCGTCACCGAACTGGCGGTGGCCGAACTGATGCACAGCGGCGAACTGAAACGCCATCTCCGCCGCGCGCTGCGCATCTACCGCGCGCGCCGCCAGGCGCTGGCCGACGCGATAGACCGCCATCTGGCCGGCCTGGCCGAATACGAGCTGCCGGAAGGCGGGCTGGCGCTTTGGCTGCGGCTGCCGTCCTGGGTGGACATGCCGCGGCTGGGCGCGGACGCGCGCAGCGCGGGCGTGCGATTTCTGCCCGGCGGCGCCTTCGCCGACGACGGCCGCGACATCCCGGCGCTGCGCCTGGGCTTCGGCGCGCTGGAAGCGGAGCAACTGGAGCAAGGCGTCGCCCGCCTGGCGCAGGCGCTGCGCCGGCAAATTCCGGCGACGGGATTGCGGAGCTCATGACAAAGAACTAATCTGAGCCGACACCCTCACCCGAAAGGCCGCGCATGAGCCAAGCCCACGCCCCCTACCGGCTAACGCTGGAACGCCTGATCGACGCTCCGCCGGAACAGGTTTACCGCGCCTGGACCGACCCCGAACTGCTATGCCAATGGTTCACCCCGCGGCCGTGGACGGTGGCCTCGGCCGAACTGGACGTCCGGCCCGGCGGCTCCAGCCTGGTGGTGATGCGCAGTCCGGAAGGACAGGACTTCCCCAATCGCGGCGTCTATCTGGAAGTGCGGCCCGGGCGCCGCCTGGTGTTCACCGACGCTTACACCGAAGCCTGGCTGCCTTCGGCCAAGCCCTTCATGACCGTGACGCTGGAATTCCAGCCCCGCGACGGCAAGACGCATTACCGCGCGGACGTCTTGCACTGGACCGAGGCCGACCTGCGCGAACACGAGGCGATGGGCTTCGCCAGCGGCTGGGGCCAGGCCACCGATCAATTGGAAGACCTGCTGGCCGGGCTGGGCGGAGGCGCTTGAGCGTGTGCTTTTTTATCAATCGCTTAGCGCCCGCGCCGTCGCCGGAACCGCCCACAGCGGCGGCGCGCCTTGCCAAAACAGGCAAAAAACGCTACATTCGGGCGCTCTAGCCGAAAACGCGCGGGTGTAGCTCAATGGTAGAGCAGAAGCTTCCCAAGCTTACGACGAGGGTTCGATTCCCTTCACCCGCTCCAGTCCGATTTCCCAACCCGTAACCTAGATCAAACCGCTGGCATGGCCCATCCGAGCATCCACCCATGAAATTGAACTCCGGCCGGCTGTGGCTTCGCATCGCTGTTTACAGCCTCACCGCGCTAGTGGCGGTCGTCGTGCTGGTGCAATCGCTGATCTACTGGCAATTTAATGAAGCTCAGGTGCGCGGCACCCTGTCGCACGCCTTGCAGGACACCGGCCGCGTCATCAGCATCGAAGGCCGCGTCACCCCGATATTGTTCCCCTCCCCCGGCATCCAGATCGAAAAGCTCTCCGTCTCCGAACCGGGCCAGCAAACGCCGTTTGCCCGCGTGGAGGAATTGCGCGTCGGCCTGGCCTGGTGGCCGCTGCTGTTCGGCAACCGCGAAGTGAGCTCGGTGGCGCTGTACGGCCCCAGCGCCAACATCAGCCGCGGCGAAGACGGCCGCCTGTCCATCGCCGATCTGTTTCAGCGCCATAGTCAGAGCAGCTTCTCCATCAAGCTGGACACGCTGAAGATACGCGAGGGCACCCTGGTGCTGTCCGACCAGATGACCCATACCGACAGCCGCGTCGCCAGCATCAGCCTGGACGCGGACGATCTGCGCGGCGGCGCCAGCCTCAGCGCCGGCGCCATCCTGGAACAGGGCTCGCGCCCGGTGCGCCTGGCGGTCAACACGCCGCTGTCCATCCAGGACGACCAGGTCAGCCTGGAGGCGCTGGACGCGGTGGCGATGACCCAGGTTCCCGGCCTGGGCGAAAGCAAACTCACCGTCAGCGGCCAGTACAAACTCAATTTCGCCACCTTGCAGGCCACCGGCAGCAATGTGGCGCTCGCCTTCAGCAGCGAGCGGCCCAGCAGCGAAGTCCACCTGGCGCTGCCGCAGATCAACGCCAGCTTCGACGAGCTGACCATGCCTTCCGGCCAGCTGAGCGCCAAGCTCAGCTACGCGCGCAGCCAGTACCAGCTGGAAGCCGCGCTGGAAAACCTCAAACTCAACGAAGCCGGCCTGTACGCCGACAAGCTGCACGGCGACTTCAACTGGCTGGCCGGCTCCACCAAGGTCAACGTCAAGCTCAACGCGCCGCTGTCCCTGGCCGGCATGAATCAATTGCGGATGCAGCCCTTGGCGCTGACCTCCACCATCACCACCCCGCTGCTGCCGCGCGGCAAGCTGGTGTCCACCATGGACGGCGCGCTGGACGGCGATCTGGACGAGCCGCGCTTCAATCTGCGCGTCGCCGGCAAGATGGACGGCTCCGACCTCGCCGTCACCGTCAGCCAGTACGGCCTGATCAAGCCGCGCCACGAAGCCACGGTGTCGGTGGGCCGTCTGGACCTGAACCGCTACCTGCCGGAAAGCAAGGGCGATCCGGTGGCCATCTTCCAGAACACCGGCGACATCCCGCTGGACTGGCTGGACCTGTTCGACCTCACCGGCAAGGTGGCGGTGGGCGAGCTGGCGGTGGGCCGCTTCCGCATCAAGCAGATCAGCAGCAATGTGCGCATCAACCCGCGCGAGCTGGAGCTGGACCAGATGTCGGCCGACATCTACGAAGGCAGGCTGCAAGGCGACGCCAGCCTCAGCCGCCGCGACGTGCCGCAACTGAAAGTGAACCAGACGCTGCAGGGCATGAAGATCCGCCCGCTGCTGGTGGACCTGTTCAACTTCAGCCGCCTGGACGGCAAGGGCAACGGCAAGATAGACATCAACGCCGACGGCAAATCCTTCGCCCAGCTGCGCGACACCCTGAGCGGCAATGTGCAGATGAGCCTGAACAACGGCGCGCTGACCGGCATCGACCTGGTGGCGGCGCTGAAGAACCTGCCGGCCGAGCTTAAGGAATGGAACAGCGCCGCGCAGAACGACCAGAAAACCACCTTCGCCACACTGTCCAGCAGCTTCCGCCTGGACAAGGGCGTGGCGCGCAGCCAGGACCTGAAACTGGCCTCGCAGCTGATGAATGTGGGCGGCGGCGGCAAGATAGACCTGAAGCAAAGCATCGTCGACTACACCATGGACGTGCAGGCCAACCCGCTGGCCTTCGCCCGCCTCAAGGGCGTCAACGTGCCGCTGAAGATCACCGGCCCGCTGAACGCGCCGGTCTACGCGCTGGACTTCAACGCCATGGTCAAGGGCAAGAAGACCGAGGTGGAAAAACAGCAGGCGCTGAAGCAGCAGTTGCAGAAGCAGATCACCACCATCCTGCCTTAACGCCCGACAAACAGCATCAAAACGAACGGCCCCCGCGGCTCACGCCGCGAGGGCCGTTCGACGTCCTCCCGCCTGACCTTTATTCCCCCTGCAGAATCCGGTACTCGGCCAGCGCCAGCTGCTCCGGCGTGCCCAGCAACACCAGCGCGTCGCCCTGCTCCACCTCGAAACTGTCGTCGAAATCGGTGCGCCGCACCCGCTGACGGCGGATCGCCTTCAATTCCACGCCCAAATCCCGCAGATGCAGATTGGCCAACGGTTGGCCCACCGCCGCCGCTCCGGTGCAGACCTGAATGCTCTGCAGCCGCGGCACCAAGGCCTCGTCCATGCCCTCGCCCTCATCGCTGACGCCGCGGAAGAAGCCGCGGAACAGGCCGTAGCGCTCCTCGCGCACCGCGCGGATGCGGCGCACCACCCGACTCGGCGGCACGCCGACCACCAGCAGCGCCTGCGAGGCCAACATCAGGCTGCCCTCCATCACCTCGGCCACCACCTCGTCGGCGCCGGCGTGGCGCAGCTGATCCATATCGCTGTCGTCCACCGTGCGCACGATCACCGGCAGCCCCGGCCGCGCATGCTCCACCGAACTCAAAATACGCAAGGCCGCGTGGGTGTCGGCGAAGGTCACCACCACCGCCTTGGCGCGCATCAGACCGGCCGCCACCAGCACCTCGTGCTTGCCGGCGTCGCCGAACACCACCGGATCGCCGGCCTCGCCGGCCTCGCGCACCCGCTCCGGGTCCATGTCCAGCGCGAAGAACGGGATCTCCTCCGCCTCCAGCAAGCGCGCCAGCGCCTGACCGCTGCGGCCGTAGCCGCAGATCACCACGTGGTCGCTCTTGGACATGCTCTCCACCAACATATGGTGCAGGTCCAGCGCCTGGAACATCCAATCCTGCTTGATCAGACGGCGGGTGATCTTGTCCCCGTACAGGATCAGGAAGGGCGCGATCAGCATCGAGATCAGAATCGCGGCGATCGCCGCCTGAGCGGTGCCGGCCGGCACCAGATGCAGGTTCAAGGCCAGCGCCAGCAGCACGAAGCCGAACTCGCCGCCCTGGGCCAGGGCCAGCGCGGCGCGCATGGATTCATTGGACTTGTGGCGGAAGCCGCGCGCCACGCCGAACACCACCGCCACCTTGATCGGCAGCAGCAGGGCCAGCATCAGCAGCACTTCGCCGAAACGCTCGAACAACACCGTCAGTTCCAGCTTCATGCCCACGGTGACGAAGAAGAAGCCCAGCAGAATGTCGCGGAACGGCCGGATGTCCTCCTCCACCTGATAGCGGTATTCGGTTTCCGAAATCAACATGCCGGCGACGAAGGCGCCCAAGGCCAGCGACAGGCCGGACAGCTCGGTCAGCCAGGCCACGCCCAGCGTCACCAGCAACACATTGATCATGAACAGCTCGCCCGAGCGCTGGCGCGCCACCAGATGGAACCACGGCCGCAGCAGGCGCTGGCCGAAGAACAGCAGCAAGGCCAGCACCACCACCACCTTCAGCGCCGCCAGGCCCAGATCCATCCACAAGGTGTCGCTGCCGCCGGCGAAGGCCGGGAACAGAATCAGCAAGGGCACCACCGCGATGTCCTGGAACAACAGCACGCCAATGGCCAGCTGGCCATGGGCCTGGTTCAGCTCCAGACGCTCGTTCAGCAATTTGCTGACGATGGCGGTGGACGACATCGCCAGCGCGCCGCCGACGGCGAAACCGGTCAGCGGACTGCCGCTGAGCCAGCCCACCGCCAGGCCCACCAGCAACATGGTGGCCGCCACCTGGCCGAAGCCGACGCCGAACACCAGCTGCCGCATCGCGCGCAGCTTGGGCAGGGAAAACTCCAGGCCGATGGAGAACATCATGAAGACAATGCCGATCTCGCCGAGAAAGGCGGTTTCCTCGCCTTGCGGAATCAGATTCATCACGCCGGGGCCGGCCAGAAAGCCCACCACCAGATAACCGAGCATGGCCGGCACTTTCAGGCTGCGGCACAAGGTCACCGACAACACCGCGGCCAGCAGAACCAAGACGATAGGGGCTAGTGACGAATGCATCGCGCGGCGGGGCTCCTGAAGCGAGAGAAAGGAAAAAGACTGCAATTTTTAACACATGCCAAGCAAAAGATGCACCAGCCTGCGTTCAGCGATTATAACCTTTGATATACTTTCGAATTATGGAAAAAGTACAAGCTCCGTCCCGGCTCCAATTGGCCCGGGAAGTCCTGCAGATAGAGTCCGAAGCCCTCACCGCGCTGTCGCGCAGCCTGAACGGCGACTTTCTCGCCGCCGTGGACCTGATCCTGGCCAGCGCCGGCCGTCTGGTGATCACCGGCATGGGCAAGTCCGGCCACGTGGCGCGCAAGATCGCCGCCACGCTGGCCAGCACCGGCACGCCGGCCTTCTTCGTTCACCCGGGCGAGGCCGCCCACGGCGATCTGGGCATGATCACCGCCCAGGACATCGTGCTGGCGCTGTCCAACTCCGGCGAAAGCGACGAAATCATCGCCCTGCTGCCGGCCTTGAAGCGCAAGGGCGTGCGCTTGATCTGCATGACCGGACGCGAAAGCTCCACCATGGCGCAGGAGGCCGACATCCACCTGGACGCCCGCGTGGAGAAGGAAGCCTGCCCGCTGGGCCTGGCCCCCACCACCAGCACCACGGTGCAGATGGCGCTGGGCGACGCGCTGGCGGTCACGCTGATGGACGCGCGCGGCTTCGGCCAGGGCGATTTCGCGCTGTCGCATCCGGGCGGCAGCCTGGGGCGCAAGCTGCTGGTCCACGTTTCCGACATCATGCACAGCGGCGAGGAATTGCCGCGGGTGGCGCCGGGCACGCCGCTGAAGGACGCCTTGCTGGAACTGTCCCGCAAGCGCCTGGGCATGCTGGCCGTCTGCGCCGCCGACGACGCCCTGCTGGGCGTCTACACCGACGGCGACCTGCGCCGCACGCTGGAACGTTCCGCCAACCTTTACGATCTGACCATCGATCAGGTGATGAGCCGCTCGCCGCGCACCATCAGCCCCAAAAAGCTGGCCACCGAGGCGGTGTTCCTGATGGAACAGAACAAGATCACCAGCCTGCTGGTCGTAGATGAAAGCAACAAATTGATAGGCGCGCTGCATCTGCACGATCTATTCAGGGCCGGCGTGATCTGAGTCGCCGGCATTAGCAAGGACAAGCATGCAAAGCATTTTTGAGCAGGCCCGCAAGGTCAAGCTGCTGATCATGGACGTGGACGGCGTGATGACCGACGGCCGCATCTACTACAACGCCCACGGCGAAGAAAGCAAATCCTTCAATGTGCAGGACGGCCTGGGCCTGCGCCTGCTGCAATCCACCGGGGTCCAGCTGGCCATCATCTCCGGCCGCGCCGACCGCTGCGTCGAGCATCGCGCCCAGGCGCTGCACATCGACCACTACTACGGCGGCGTGCACGACAAGAAACTGGCCTTGGGCGAACTGCTGGAACTCACCGGCCTGACGGCCGAGGAATGCGCCTTCATCGGCGACGATCTGATCGACCTGCCCATCATCACCCGCGTCGGCCTGGCCGTCGCGGTGCCGGAAGCGCCGGCCCTGGTGCGCCAGCGCGCCCACTACGTGACCGGCTGCTCCGGCGGCAAGGGCGCGGTGCGCGAGCTGGCCGAGCTGATCATGCAGGCCCAGGGTTCCTTCGACGCCATCCTGGCCAGGTATCTGGCATGATCCGCCTGCTGCGCTCCCACCGCCTGTTCCCGCTGCTGCTGGTGGGCCTGACCGGCCTGTTGACCGTGTGGCTGGACCAGGTCTCGCGCTGGGACAGCAACCGCCGCGAACTGGACCCGGACAAGCCCGAGTACGTGGCCGAACACCTGATCGCCACCCGCTTCGACCCGCAAGGCAAGCTCTACGAGCGGCTGATCGCCTCGCGCATGTGGCAATACCCGGGCAAGGACGACGCCTTCTTCGAAAACCCCGAGCTCTACCAGTACCAGCAAGGCGCGCTGCAATACCAGTTGATCGGCGACGTCGGCCGTTACAACAACAAGACCCAGCAAGCCTATTTCGACAAGAAGGCGACCATGATCCAGCCCGCCGCCGCGGACAAGCCGGAGACCAAGGTCGTCACCAGCGCCATGCATGTCGACACCGGCAAGAAAATCGCCCGCTCCGCCGCGCCCACCGTATTCTTCCAGGGCAAATCGCACGGCAACTCCGTGGGCTTCGTCTACCAGCAACAGACAGGTTTGTTGAACCTGCTGTCTCACACCAAGATCATTTATGAAAAATAAGCTCCGTCTCCTGCTGGCCGGCCTGGCGCTGGCCGCCGCCTCCGTCGCCCACGCCGAACAAGCCGACCGCACCAAGCCGATGGAAATCACCAGCGACAACGGCTGCACCATGGACCAGATCAAGGGCGTCTCCACTTGCGAAGGCAATGTGGTGATCATCCAGGGCACCTTGCGGCTCAACGCCGACAAAGTCGTCGCCACCCAGGACAAGCAAGGCAACCAGACCCTGGTGGCCACCGGCCGCATCGTCACCTTCCGCCAGAAAATGGACGGCAAGAACGAATGGGTGGAAGGCCAGTCCAGCCGCCTCGACTACAGCAGCGCGGCCAACCTCGCGGTGCTGACCGGCAACGCCCGGGTCAAGCGCGAAGGCGACCTGGTGGTGGGCAATGTGATCACCTACAACACCCAGAACGAAACCTACCAAGTGACCGGCGGCACCGCCACCGGCCCCAACAAGGGCCGCGTCACCGTGATCCTGCAGCCCAAGAACACCGCCTCCCAGCCGGCGACGGCCAAACCCGCCAGCGGAGCCGCCAAATGACGCAAAGCGTGCTCAAGGTGGAGCGCCTGCGCAAGCGCTTCAAGAAACGCACCGTGGTCAAGGACGTGGCGCTGGAAATCGCCAGCGGCGAAGTGGTGGGCCTGCTCGGCCCCAACGGCGCCGGCAAGACCACCAGCTTCTACATGATCGTCGGCCTGATCGGCGCCGACGACGGCGAGATTCGCCTGGACGATCAGGTGATCACCCACTACCCCATCCACCAGCGCGCGCGCCTGGGCCTCGGCTATCTGCCGCAGGAAGCCTCCATCTTCCGCCGCATGACGGTGGAGGAGAACATCGCCGCCATCCTGGAAGTGTCCGGCCTCAAAGGCAAGGAACTGGACAAGGAACTGGACCTGCTGCTGGACGACCTCAATATCGGCCACCTGCGCGACAGCAGCGCGCTGTCGCTGTCCGGCGGCGAACGCCGCCGCGTGGAGATCGCCCGCGTGCTGGCCACCCGGCCGCGCTTCATCCTGCTGGACGAACCCTTCGCCGGCGTCGATCCGATCGCGGTGATCGACATCCAGAAAATCATCTCCTTCCTGAAGGAACGCGGCATCGGCGTGCTGATCACCGACCACAATGTGCGTGAAACCCTGCGCATCTGCGACCGCGCCTACATCATCAGCGAAGGCTCGGTGCTCGCCTCCGGCGAGCCGGAAGAACTGGTCAACAACGAGAAGGTGCGCGAAGTTTACCTTGGCGAACACTTCCACCTGTAAGCGATGAAACAGACACTTCAGCTCAAGGTATCGCAGCAGCTGACCCTGACGCCGCAGCTGCAGCAATCGATCAAGCTGCTGCAGATGTCCACCCTCGACCTGCAGACCGAAGTCGAGCGCTTCTTGCTGGACAATCCCTTGCTGGAGCGCGGCGACGAAGCGCCGCAGGGCGAAGCGCCGGACGCCGCCGCCCAGGAACCGGAGGCCCCGGCGGAAAGCCGCGACGACGCCTCCGGCGACGACGGCGAACGCGGCGCGGAGACCGGCGAACTGAGCGACTGGGGCAGCGGCGGACGCCGCGGCGACGGCGACGACGAGCTGGACCCGATGCTGAACGTGCCCTGTCCTATCAGCCTGCGCGAGCACCTGCTGGCGCAGTTGGGCGAAGTGGCGCTGCCTACGCGCGATCAGGCCATCGTCCAGCTGCTGATTGAAGAGCTGGACGACGACGGCTATCTGGGCCAGACGCTGGAAGACATCGCCAGCCACCTGCCGCTGGAACTGGAAATCGAGGCCGACGAACTGATGATAGGCCTGCGCCTGCTGCAGCAGTTCGACCCGCCCGGCGTCGGCGCGCGCTCCTTGCCGGAAGCGCTGGCGCTGCAATTGCAGCGGCTGGACCCGGACGAGCCGCAGCGCGGCCTGGCGCTGGCCATCGTCCGCGACCACCTGGCCTTGCTGGGCAACCGCGACTACACCCGGCTGAAAAAACAGCTGGGCGTGGACGACGCCGCGCTGCGCGCCGCCCAGGCGCTGATCGCCCGCCTCAACCCCCGCCCCACCGCCGGTTTCGGCGCCAGCGACACCCAGTACGTGATCCCCGACGTCTCGGTCAGAAAACGCAAGGGACGCTGGGTGGCCGCCCTCAACGGCGGCGCCGTGCCTCGCTTGCGCGTCAACCAGATGTACGCGCGGCTGCTGGCGGAAAACCGCGGCGGCAACGGCGAAATGTCCTCGCGGCTGCAGGAGGCCAAATGGCTGGTGAAGAACATCCAGCAGCGATTTGACACTATCCTGAAAGTGGCGGAAGCTATCGTTGAACGGCAGCAATCGTTCTTTGAACACGGCGAAGTGGCCATGCGCCCGCTGATTCTGCGCGACATCGCGGACGAGCTGGGCCTGCATGAATCCACGGTGTCCCGGGTCACCACCCAGAAATACCTGCTCTGCCCGCGCGGCCTGTTCGAGCTCAAGTATTTCTTCGGCAGCGCGCTGGAAACCGACAGCGGCGGCGAGTGCTCCGCCACCGCGATCAAGGCCCACATCCGCAGCCTGATCGACGCCGAATCGCCGAGCAAACCGCTGTCCGACAGCGCCCTGGTCGAAGCGCTGGCCAAACAGGGAATACAAGTTGCCAGACGCACGATAGCCAAGTATCGTGAAGCCATGCAGATACCGCCGGTCAACCAGCGCAAGACGCTGTGACCCAGGCGGCGGAATACAGCGATCCGGCCGACCCGACCGGACTGTCAACACCAGAAGGAGCTAGGGTATGAACCTCAAAGTAACTGGACTGCATCTGGAAGTAACTCCCGCCCTGCGCGAATACGTTGAAACCAAAATGGAGCGCGTTACTCGACATGTCGACCATGTGATCGACATTTCCGTTACTCTGTCTGTTGATAAACTGGTGCAAAAGGCCGAAGTCAACGTGCATCTGTCCGGCAAGGACATCCACGTGGAAGCCACCGAATCCGATATGTACGCCGCCATCGATCTGTTGATCGACAAGCTGGACCGTCAAGTGCTGAAACACAAGGAAAAGCAGTCTGAACACCGTGCTCCGGCGCCTGAAGCCAGCCTGTAATCCCTTGAATTGGAAGGCGGGGGCCTGCGGGTTCCCGCTTTTCTTTGCACTTGCCCGTTTTCAGTACTATCAAGGCAACGTAGAATTGCCGGGTTTTTCTCAGCCGCATGCATAATCCAATATGAACCTCATCGGCAAAATCCTGACACCCGAACACGTCCTGCTGGATCTGGACGTCGCCAGCAAGAAGCGCGTGTTCGAGCAAGTCGGCCTCTTGGTTGAAAATACCCGGGGCATCGCGCGCAGCGAAATCTTCGATTGCCTGTTCGCCCGCGAAAAGCTCGGCTCCACCGGCCTTGGCCAGGGAGTGGCGATTCCGCACGGCCGCGCGCGCGGCCTCAAGGACGCGATGGGCGTATTCATCCGTCTGAAGACCCCGATTCCCTTCGACGCGCCCGACGGCAAGCCGGTGCAGTGCCTGTTCGTGCTGCTGGTGCCGGAACAGGCCACGGACCTGCACCTGCAAGTGCTGTCCGAACTGGCGCAGCTGTTCTCCAGCCGCCAGATGCGCGAGCAGATGCTGGGCATCCCCCTGCGCGACGAGCTCTATCAGCTGCTCAATAATTGGGTGCCCAATGCCTAGCATCAGCGTCCGCCGGCTGTACCAGGAAAACCAGCAGAAGCTCAACCTGACCTGGGTCGCAGGCACCGGCGGCGCCGACAATATGATAGGCAACGACGAACAGCGCCCCACGCAGGCGCTGGTCGGCCACCTCAATTTCATCCACCCCAACCGGGTCCAGGTGCTGGGCCTCGCCGAGGTGGACTACCTGAACCGGCTGGAGCAGTCCGCCGCCAAGACCGCGCTGGACCAACTGTTCCACAAGAGCATGTCGGTGGTGATGGTGGCCAACGACCAGCCGGTGCCCAAGCTGCTGCGCGACTACTGCCACACCCACAACGTCCCGCTGATGACCACCAAGCTGGAAAGCCCCTACCTGATGGATGTGCTGCGCATCTATCTGGCGCGGGCGCTGGCGGTGTCCACCGTGCTGCACGGCGTCTTCCTCGACGTGTTCGAGATCGGCGTGCTGATCATGGGCGATTCGGCGATGGGCAAGAGCGAGCTGGCGCTGGAACTGATTTCCCGCGGCCACGGCATGGTGGCCGACGACGCGGTGGAGCTGTACCGCATCGGCCCCGACACGCTGGAAGGCCGCTGCCCGCCCTTGCTGCGCGACTTCCTGGAAGTGCGCGGCCTGGGCATCCTCAACATCCGCACCATCTTCGGCGAAACCGCCGTGCGGCCGAAGAAGGTGCTGCGGCTGATCATCCACCTGGTCAAGGCCAACGACCAGGCGATGCAGGCGCTGGACCGCCTCAACATTCAGTCGGAAACCCAGGACATCATCGGCGTCACCATCCGCAAAGTGGTGCTGCCGGTGGCCGCCGGCCGCAACCTGGCGGTGCTGGTGGAAGCCGCGGTGCGCAACTACATCCTGCAGCTGCGCGGCATAGACAGCACCCGCGAATTCATCGAACGCCACACCAACTTCCTCAGAGACCAGGAAAATGCGCCTGATATTGATTAGCGGCCTGTCCGGTTCCGGCAAGTCGGTGGCGCTGCGCGCGCTGGAAGACGCCGGCTTCTACTGCGTGGACAATCTGCCGGCCACCATGCTGCACGAGGCGATGTCGCTGTACGCCGACTACGGCTACGAACAGATTGCCATCAGCGTGGACACCCGCTCCGGCCCGTCGCTGGGCGCCTTGCCGGCGGAAATGGAAAAGCTGCGGGCCCAACATGTGGACGTGCGCCTGCTGTTCCTGGAAGCCACGCCCGCCACCCTGGTCAAGCGCTTCTCCGAAACCCGCCGCCGCCACCCGCTGTCCGGCGCCGACGTCACGGTGGAGGAAAGCATTCTGCTGGAACAGGACATGCTGGCCGAGATCATGGAGCTGGGCACCCGCATCGACACCAGCGAGCTGTCCGCCAACGCGCTGCGCAGCTGGGTGCGCGAGCTGGTGGACGCCGACAGCAGCCGGCTGACCCTGATCTTCGAATCCTTCGGCTTCAAGCACGGCCTGCCGCGGGACGCCGACTTCGTTTTCGACGTCCGCTGCCTGCCCAATCCCTATTACGACCCGCAGCTGCGCCCGTTCACCGGCCGCGACCAGCCCATCATCGACTTCTTCCAGCAAACGCCGGAAGTGCAGCAGATGGTGGACGACATCCAGCAGATGGTCAGCAAATGGCTGCCCTGTTTCAGCATGGAAAACCGCAGCTATCTGACCGTCGCCGTCGGCTGTACCGGCGGTCAGCACCGCTCGGTCTACATCACGGAACACCTTGCCCGCCTGTTCGCCGCCGAACAGGTGCTGGTGCGCCATCGCCAGCTCTACCGCCAGAACTGAACGCATTCGGGCCGCCCGCCTACAGGAGACATTCATGCGCCCGATCCAAACCGTCACCGTTGCCCTGACCGGCGCCTCCGGACTGCCCTACGGCCTGCGGCTGATCGATTGCCTGATCGCCGCCGGCGTCCGCGTCTGGGTGCTGTATTCGCAGGCCGCGCAAGTGGTGGCCAAACAGGAAATGGACCTGACCCTGCCCTCGCGCCCGGCCGAAGCCCGGCAATGGCTGATGCAACGCAGCGGCGCGCGCGACGGCCAGCTGGCGGTCTTCGGCCGCGAAGAGTGGTTCGCGCCGGTGGCGTCCGGCTCCAACCCGGCCGACGCCATGGTGGTCTGCCCGTGCTCGATGGGCACCCTGGCCGCCATCGCCCAGGGCAGCAGCGACAATCTGATCGAACGCGCCGCCGACGTCAGCATCAAGGAACAGCGCAAGCTGGTGCTGGTGCCGCGCGAGGCGCCGTTCTCCGCCATCCATCTGGAAAACATGCTCAAGCTGGCTCGTCTCGGCGTTGTCATCCTGCCGCCGTCTCCGGGGTTCTATACTCATCCCAAGACCGTGGACGATATGATCGACTTCGTGGTGGCGCGAATTCTGGATCAGCTCCGCATCGACAATCAATTGACGCCGCGCTGGGGCGAGCCCGCCCCGGACCGCCCCGCGGCCCCCTAGCCAGCCGCCGCGCCGCTTGCGGCCCGGTCAAAGAGGAATCTTGGGATGCCGACACAAGACCAAAGCATTCTCAGCCTGGACGCCTTGCGCCAACTGGAGCGCCAAGCCACCGACGCCGGCTACAACCTGATGCAGCGCGCGGCGATGGCCACCGCGGACTGGGTCAGCCACCACCTGCCCAGCGCGTCCCGGCTGTTGATTTGCGCCGGCCCCGGCAATAACGGCGGCGACGCGCTGTACGCGGCGCTGGAACTGATGCGCCGTCGTTTCCGCGTCGACGTGCTGGTGCCCACCCAGCCCACTAGCCCCGCCACCTCGGAAGCCCTGCATGAGCTGGAGCAGGCCCAGGGCCATGTGATGTTCGATCTGCCGCGCGACTACCGCGCGCCGCAACTGGTCATAGACGGCCTGTTCGGCGTGGGCCTGAGCCGGGACTTCGACCTGGAATGGACCACGCTGATCGACCGCATCAACCAGCTGGGCAGCCCCATCCTGGCGCTGGACTGCCCCAGCGGCCTGGACGCCTATACCGGCGTGCCGGCCAACACCGCGATCCAGGCCAGCCACACCCTGACCTTTTTGTGCCAGAAGCCCGGCCTGTTCAGCGCCTCCGGCGCCGATCTGGCCGGCAATGTGGAACTGGAACTGCTGGACTGCCCGCCCAGATTGATCCCCGCGGCGGACGGCAGCATCAACCAGCCGGACGTCCGCGCGCTGCTGCGGCCGCGCAACAGCCACAAAGGCCTGTTCGGCACCGTCTGCGTAATAGGCGGCGCGCCGGGCATGCTGGGCGCGGCGCTGCTGGCCGGGCGCAGCGCCTTGGCCTGCGGCGCCGGCAAAGTCCATGTCTGCCCGCTGGACAACCGGCTGCCGGTGGACCCGGTGGTGCCGGAGCTGATGATTTCCGCGCTGGACGAAGCGGCCGGCCTGCCCGACGCCGACGTGCTGGCCGTCGGCCCCGGCCTGGGCCAGCAAGAACGGGCCGGCCGCCTGCTGGACCAAGTCATCCAGCTGCCGCAGGCGCTGGTATTGGACGCCGACGCGCTGAACCTGCTGGCCAACGACCACGCCGCCGCCGCCCTGATCGCCAAACGCCAGGCCGGCACCGTGCTGACCCCGCATCCGGCGGAAGCCGCTCGCCTGCTGGGACAAAGCACCGAGACGGTGCAAAAGGACAGGCTGATGGCCGCGCGCCGGCTGGCCAACCACTTCAACTGCGTGGTGGTGCTCAAGGGCGCCGGCAGCCTGATCGTCGGCCCGGACGGCTTCTACCATCTGAACACCAGCGGCGGCCCGGCGCTGGCGGTGGCCGGCCAGGGCGACGTCCTGACCGGCATCATCGCCGCGCTGCTGGCCCAGCGCATGGAGCCGTTCGAAGCCGCCAGCCTGGCCGTGCACATCCATGGCCTGGCCGGCGACGATTTCGAAATGGAAACCGGCGGCCCCATCGGCCTGTCCGCCTCCGACACCGCCTGGCGCGCCAGCCTGATGCTGAACCGCCTGATCCAGGAACGCGCGCAGGAACAGGCCACCTAGATCCAAGACCCCGCAAGCCCCCGGGGAAATCCATTTGCATTAGAATGGGTCATCGGCGCGCGGGCCGGCGGCATGGCCGTCCCGCGGCCCCTCATCCGTCACCCTGGGGATTACCTTGCAGTCACAATCTAAAGCTTACGCCTACGGACTCGCCGCCGTCCTGGCCTGGTCCACGGTGGCCAGCGCCTTCAAGATCAGTCTCGCCCACCTCAGCCCGGCCCAGCTGGTGCTCTACGCCAGCGCCGCCTCTCTCTTCTGCCTGCTGGGCTTGCTCGCCGTCCAGGGCAGGCTGCCGGAGCTCGCCCCGGCCCTGCGCCGCCACTGGCGCGCCTCCCTGATCTTCGGCGCCGTCAATCCGGCGCTGTATTATCTGATTCTGTTCCAGGCCTACGCGCTGCTGCCCGCGCAGGAGGCCCAGGCCATCAACTACACCTGGGCCTTGACCATGAGCTTGCTGGCGGTGCCGCTGCTCAAACAAAAGCTGCAACGCCGCGACATCGCCGCCGCGCTGGTCTGCTATCTGGGCGTGCTGGTGATCGGCACCCGCGGCCAGGTGCTGGAGCTGCGCTTTTCCGACTCGCTGGGCGTGGCGCTGGCGCTGGCCTCCACCCTGCTGTGGGCCGGCTACTGGATTTTCAACGCCCGCGACGCGCGCGAGCCGGTGATAGGCCTGACGCTCAATTTCGCCTTCTCGCTGCCGCTGAGCCTGGCCTGGTGCGCCTATACCGGACAGCTGGGCCTGGTGGCCTGGCAGGGCCTGGCCGGCGCCGCCTATGTCGGCGCCTTCGAGATGGGCTTCACCTTTGTTCTGTGGCTGACGGCGATGAAGCTGACGCCGAGCACCGCCCGCATCGCCAACCTGATTTTCCTGTCGCCGCTGCTGTCGCTGGCGCTGATTCATTTCCTGATCGGAGAGGCCATCCTGCCCTCCACCCTGGTCGGTCTGGGCCTGATCCTGAGCGGGCTGGCGCTGCAAAAACTGGCCCCGCGCGCCAAGCCCGCCGCGGCGCTGAGCGCCGACGGCGGCGGCTAGCTCCGCGCGCATCCGGATTTGGTATTCGCGCCAGAACTGCCTAGGATTCAGTGTGGGCACTTGGAACTGTGAACATAATGAAAAGCATAAAAACCAAATTGATGTTCTGGTTGATGGCCTGGATCACCGCCATTCTGGGGACGACGGGCCTGTTTTCCTATTTGCACAACCAGGAACGCAATGAGGCCGATTACCAATCCCAACGCGCCGCGGTCAAAGCCCGCCTGGCGATGTCGCTGCCGCACAGCGTCTGGCAGCTGGACGATGAAAACGTCAGGCTGACGCTGGACAGCGAGCTGAGCTGGCCATCCATCATCGCCATCAGCGTCAAGGGGGAATCCGGGCTCAGCCTGGGCCGCAGCCATGACAGCGACGGCAGCATCCGCGACATGCCGCCGTCGGAGGAGCCGCGTTCCGACGACATGCTCAACATTCCCATCGTCTACCAGGGCAAGGAGCACTTGGGCAACGCCACCGTCTATCTGTCGCGCCAGGCGCTGGCCAAGCATCAGCGCGACCAGTTGATCGAACTG
The DNA here is from genome assembly GCF_057418835.1 of Chromobacterium sp. HL1. NCBI lineage: Bacteria > Pseudomonadati > Pseudomonadota > Betaproteobacteria > Neisseriales > Chromobacteriaceae > Chromobacterium > Chromobacterium sp. HL1. The sequence continues at coordinate 801,405 of NZ_CP162399.1, read as the reverse complement.
TCCGCCCAGATCCTGCTGCTGGACGTGATGATCTTCATGATCATGTCCTTCAATCTGCAACGCTTCCTGTTCCAGCCGCTGGCGCGGCTGCAACAGGCCTTGAACACCGCCATCCGCGCGCCGGACGCCAGCGGCGCCCAAGTCACCCACGTCGCCGACGACGAGATCGGCGGCATCGTCAACGGCTTCAACCGCATCGTGGCTCGCACCGCCGGCGATCTGGCCAAGCGCACCGAGGCCGAAGCGGTGGCCCGCGCCGAGCGCGACCGCGCGGAAGAAGCTTACCGCCAGTTGATGGAAGCGCAGCAAACCCTGGTGGAAACCGAGAAGATGGCCTCGCTAGGCAGCCTGGTGGCCGGCGTCGCCCACGAGATCAACACCCCGGTGGGCATCACCCTGACCACCGCTTCCCATCTGGGCACCGCCACCAGCCACATCATAGAAAAGGTGGACGGCGGCACCGTCAAGAAAAGCGACTTCCAGGCTTATCTGGACACCGCCAAGGAATGCAGCGATCTGATCCTGTCCAACGCCGAGCGCGCGGCCAACCTGATCCACAGCTTCAAGCAGGTGGCGGTGGATCAGACCAGCGAGGCGAGGCGCAGCTTCCAGTTGCAGGATTATCTGAACGAGGTGATCACCAGCCTGAAGCCGCGCTTCAAGCACGCCAACACCACCATCAGCGTGCAGTGCGAGGAAGACATCCTGCTGGACAGCTATCCGGGCTCCTTCGCCCAGGTGGTCACCAATCTGATGGTCAACTCCCTGGTGCACGGCTTTGAAAACCGCAGCAGCGGCAAAATCCTGATCGAGGCCAGGCGCAACAATCCGCATTACATCACGCTGACGCTCAGCGACGACGGCAAGGGCATTCCGCCGGAAAACCTGAGCCGCGTGTTCGACCCCTTCTTCACCACCCGCCGCGGCAGCGGCGGCAGCGGTCTTGGGCTCAACATCGTCTACAACATCGTACGGCAACGCCTGGGCGGGTCGATCGAGGTGCACAGCGAAGTGAATAAAGGCACCACCTTCACCATCACCATGCCCTGCTCCGCCCCGGTCAATCAGAGCAAGGAGAACATAGCATGAGCGACATCACCAACCAGGAAGACGACTGGCTGCTGGACGATGATGACGCTCCGTCTGCGTCCTCCCCAGCCTCCGCCGCCGGCGACGGCCGCCACCCGTGGAAAATCCTGATCGTCGACGATGAGAAGGACGTGCACACCGCCACCCGCATCGCGCTGCGCAACATCCGCTACAAAGAACGGCCGCTGGAACTGCTCAGCGCCCACTCCGGCAAGGAAGCCTACGAAGTGGTACGCCAGCATCCGGACATCGCGCTGATCATGCTGGACGTGGTGATGGAGAGCGAGGATGCCGGCCTGAAGCTGGTGCACCAGATCCGCCAGGACCTGAAGAACGGCCTGGTGCGCATCGTGCTGCGCACCGGCCAGCCCGGACAGGCGCCGGAGCAGGAAGTCATCCTCAACTACGATATCAACGACTACAAGACCAAGACCGAGCTGACGGTGCAAAAGCTGTTCACCACCATCATCTCCTCGCTGCGCGCCTACGAAAACCTGCTGTCGCTGGAGAAGAACCGCCAAGGCCTGTCCAAGATCCTGGAAAGCGCGTCCGATCTGTACCAGCTGTATTCGCTGCGCGAGTTCGCCTCCGGCGTGCTGCGCCAGATCAGCGCGCTGCTGGACATCGGCAGCGACGGCATCCTCTGCGTGCGCAACGACAGCAGCAACGGCCGGCCGGAACTGGAAATCCTGGCCGCCTCCGGCAATTACGAACCGCTGGGGCAAAGCGGCGACCTGAGTCCCTTCCCCGAGCTGGAGCAGGTGATCCTGCGTTCCTTCGCCGAGAAGCGCAGCATCTACCAACACCCCTACGACGTGCTCTACATCACCTCGCGCAACGGCCGCGAGTTCATCATCCACTTCACCCCGCAATGGCCGCTGGAAGAAGTGGAGCGCGATCTGCTCGACGTGTTCTGCCAACGCATTTCCGCCGCTTACGACAATCTCTACCTCTACAGCCAGCTGCGCAGCGCGCAGGAGGCCACGGTGGTGGCGCTGGCGGATCTGGCGGAATTCCGAGACACCGACACCGGCAATCACGTGCTGCGCGTGCAGCGGCTGACCGACGCCATCGCCGGGCAGATGCGGGACAACGGCGCTTATCCGGAACTGATGGGCAAGGAATTCATGGACATGGTGGGCATGGCCAGCATCCTGCACGATGTCGGCAAGGTGGGCACGCCGGACCACATCCTGTTCAAACCAGGCAAGCTGGACCCGGACGAACGGGTGATCATGGAGCAGCACGCCACCATAGGCGCGCAGATTCTGGCCAGATCGGCCAGCATGGTGGAGGGGATGAGTTATCTGTCCCTGGGCTCGGAAATCGCCGGCGGCCACCACGAGCACTTCGACGGCAACGGCTACCCCAGGAAGCAGAAAGCGCACGAAATCCCGCTGTCGGCGCGCATCGTCGCGGTGGTGGACGTATTCGACGCCCTGCTCAACAAGCGGCCCTACAAGGAGCCGTGGACGCTGCACGACACCATGGAATACATTTCCGGCCGCTCCGGCAGCCAGTTCGATCCGGAAGTGGTGCGCGCGCTGGAAACCCTGGTCAAGGAGCGCCGGCTGCAGGACTTGCCGGACGCCTGAGCGAGCGCCAGCGTCCACGCCGCAATAAAACAGGGCGAAAGCAGCGTTTGCGCTGGTTTCGCCCTTCTTCTTCGTCCCGCCGCGGTGCGGAGGACTTCAAGCCTCGGCTCAGGCCACGTAGAACAAGACGCTGACAAACTGGCAGACGCTGCCGCCCAGCACGAACAAATGCCAGATGCCGTGGCCGTGGCGGATTTTCTCGTCGTTGAGAAACCAATAGATGCCGACGCTGTACAGAATCCCGCCCAAGGCCAGCCAGAACAGGCCGCCGCTGGGCAAGGACTCGATCAAGGGCGGCAAGGCCACCAGCACCAGCCAGCCCATCACCACGTAAAGAATCATCGACAGCAAACGGGTGCGCCGGCCCAGGGTCAGTTCCTGGATGATGCCGAACACGGCCAGGCCCCAGCTGACGCCGAACAGGCTCCAGCCCCAGGCGCCGCGCAAAGTCACCAGCGCGAACGGCGTGTAGCTGCCGGCGATCAGCAGATAGATCGCCGAATGGTCGCACTTCTGCAGCACCGCCTTGGCGCGGCCGCGGAAGCTGTGATACAGCGTGGAAATCAGATACAAGGCCACCAGCGTGGCGCCGTACAGGCTGAAGCTGACCACCTTCCAGGGGTCGCCCTCGCGCGCGGCCATGGTCACCAGCACCACCAGGCCGGTAATGGCCAGCAAAGTGCCGATCAAATGGGAAATCCCGTTGAAACGTTCCCCGTGATACATAGGTATTATCCTTGCGCCGGCATCGCGCCGGCTTGACGCACAAAAACTTTTGGAGCCGCTCGCGGGCTCCGGGTTCAATTGTCCGCCTGTTGCCGCCGCCGCGCCAGCCCTTTCTCTACACGTCAAAAGAAAAGCGGGCCATAAGGCCCGCTTGTCTTCTTGGAGAACCCGGAACAGGTTCTCAGGCGCCCAGCGCCTTCAGCACCTCGTCGCGCACCACTTCCACCGCGCGGGTGCCGTCGATCTTGACGTATTTCGGCGCCTTGGCGTCGCCGCTGGCGGCGCGCTCGCCGTAGAAGCCCACCAGCACCGCGGTCTGTTCGTGGTAAATCGACAAACGCTTCTTCACGGTTTCTTCGCGGTCGTCGTCGCGCTGGACCAGCTCTTCGCCGGTCACATCGTCCTTGCCGGCCACTTTGGGCGGGTTGAAGCTGATGTGGTAGGTGCGGCCGGAGGCCATATGCACGCGGCGGCCGGCCATGCGCTCGACGATGGCCGCGTCCGGCACGTCGATCTCCACCACGTAATCGATGTCCACGCCGGCGGCGATCATCGCCTCGGCTTGCGGAATGGTGCGCGGGAAGCCGTCGAACAGGAAACCGTTGGCGCAATCCGCGTCGGCGATGCGCTCCTTGACCAGGCCGATGATGATGTCGTCGCGCACCAGGCCGCCGGCGTCCATGATCGCCTTGGCTTCCAGGCCCAGCGGCGTGCCGGCCTTGACCGCGGCGCGCAGCATGTCGCCGGTGGAGATTTGCGGGATGCCGAATTTTTCCTTGATGAAATTGGCCTGGGTGCCTTTGCCGGCGCCAGGCGCCCCCAACAGGATCAGTCGCATGAAGATCGCTCCGTCAATTTGAATAAGATGATTTGATATCGAAATCCGGGCCGCGCCGACGCGGCCCGGCTTATGAGTTCCGTCCGGCGCCCAGCAAGCGGCGCACCCGCTCCAGGTCCTCCGGCGTATCCACGCCGGCCGGCGGCGCGGACTCGACCACCGCCACCTTGATGGCGAAGCCGTGCCACAACACCCGCAACTGCTCCAGCGCTTCGAAACGCTCCAGCGGCGCCGGTTCCAAACGGTTATAGGTCTTCAGAAAACCCGCCTGATAGGCGTACATGCCGATATGCCGCAGCACCGGTAGGTCCGCGGGCAGCGCGCTCGCATCCTGTGCGAAGGCGTCGCGGGCATAGGGAATCGGCGCGCGGCTGAAATACAATGCGCGGCCGGCGTGGTCCAGCACCGTCTTGACCACATTGGGATTGAACATGTCGGCGGCGTCGCGGAACGGATGCGCCAGCGTCGCCACCGGCGCGTCGCCGGCGGCCAGGAGCGCCGCCAGCTGATCGATCAGCGCCGGATCGATCAGCGGCTCGTCGCCCTGGACATTGACCACGATCTCATCGTCGGCCAGGTTCAAGGCCTGCGCCACTTCGGCCAGCCGGTCCGTGCCGCTGGCGTGGTCGGCGCGCGTCATCAACGCCTCGACGCCGTGAGCGCGACAGGCGTCCAGCACATCGGCGTGGTCGGTGGCCACGATCACCCGCGTCGCGCCGCTCTTGGCCGCCTGCTCGGCGACCCGCGCCACCATGGGCTTGCCGGCGAGATCGGCCAGCGGCTTGCCCGGCAAGCGGCTGGACGCCAGACGCGCCGGGATCACCACGCAAAAGCCGCGGCTCATTTTATTTCTTCTTCCGGCGCCAGCTCGCGGGCTTCGGCTTCCAGCATCATCGGGATGCCGTCCTTGATCGGGTAAGCCAGTCGGTCGCCCTTGCAGACCAGTTCCTGCTTGGCCTTGTCGAAAACCAGCGGGCCCTTGCACAGCGGGCACACCAGAATATCCAGGAATTTAGCGTCCATGTTTTATCTTCAGTCGATCCAGAATCCAAGCGCTCAGATCAGGCTCCAACTCCGCCTGAACCGGCAAAACCCATAGTCTAGCACGCTGCGCTGCATCATGAATCACCCGCCGCAGCTTGACCGCGTCCTTGCTGGTGACGATCACCGCGTCCATGTCGGCCGGCAGGTCCGCCGCGGCGAATTGATGATGGTCGGGCCAGGCCAGGCAAAGCTCAGGCCGCAGGCCCAGGCCAGCCAGCGTGTCGAAGAAGCGCTGCGGGTGGCCGATGCCGGCCATCGCCGCCAGCCGCAAGCCGGCGAAATCCGCCGCCGCCCGCGTCTCCTCGGGCCGGTCCAGCCGCTGCAGCGCGGCCGGACGCAAACGCATGGCAAAACGCCGCGGCCCGGCCGGCAAGGCCAGGCCGGCGGCGTCCCCGCCGTTGATCACCACCGCGCCGACGGAGCACAGCCGAGACCACGGCTCGCGCAGGGGACCGGCCGGCAGCAGCCGCCCGTTGCCGCCGCCGCGCGCGCCGTCCAGCACCACGATCTCCAGATCGCGGCTTAAGCGGTAATGCTGCAGACCGTCGTCGGTCAGTATCAATTCCAAATCGGGATGCAGCGCCAGCAAATGACGGCCGGCGGCGACCCGGTCGCGCCCCACCACCACCGGCGCGCCGGCGGCGGCCAGCAAGAGCGGCTCGTCGCCCACTTCTTCCGGCGAGCTGTCCGGCCGCACCAGCGTGGGCTGGCGGTGGCTGCCGCCGTAACCGCGGCTGATCACCCCCGCCTTGACGCCGCCTTGTTGCAAATCGCGCAACAGGGCCAGGGTCAGCGGCGTCTTGCCGACGCCGCCCACATTGATGTTGCCGATCACCGCCACCGGCGCGGCCAGGCGCTCCGCGCGCAGCCAGCCGCGGCGGTAAGCCAGCCGCCTGGTCGCCGCCGACAGGGCAAACAGCCCTTCCAGCGGAGCCAGAAGGGCCGTCAGCCACCAGCGCGGCCGATACCATTGCCGTTCTATCCAATGCATACGGCTATTGCGAACGGGTGGCGAAGGTCAGCTGGTTCAGACCGGCCTCGCGCGCCGCCTCCATCACCGTCACCACCGATTGGTGGGTGGCTTTGGCGTCGGCGTTGACGATGACGATCACATCGCTCTTGCCCGCGGCGTCGTCCTTCAGCTTGCTCAACAGCGCCGCCTTGTCGCCGGCGGCCAACTTGGCCTCGCCCACCGCCATTTCGCCGTTGGCGGCCACCGCCACGGTGATTTCCGACGACTTGGTCTTGGCCTGCTCGCCCTGGGCGGCCGGCAGATTGATCTTGAGTTCGGCGAACTTGGAATAAGTGGTGGTGACCATCAGGAAGATCAGGATCACCAGCAGCACGTCGATCAGGGGAATGAAGTTGATCTCGGGCTCTTCGCGGCTGCGGCCTCGGCGGAAATTCATGCTCAACCCCCGTTTTTACGCTCGCCGTGCAGCACTTCCACCAGCTTGACCGCTTGCGACTCCATCTCCACCAGCAGGCCGTCCACCTTGGAGCGGAAATGGCGATAGAACATCATGCTGGGAATGGCGACGATCAGGCCGAAGGCGGTGTTGTACAGCGCGATGGAAATGCCGTGCGCCAATGCTTGCGGGTTGTTGCCCGCCGGCGACTGCGAACCGAAGATCTCGATCATGCCGATCACCGTGCCCAGCAGGCCCAGCAAGGGCGCCATCGCGGCGATGGTGCCCAGCGTGGTCAGCAAGCGCTCCAGTTGATGCGCCACCACACGGCCCTCGTCCTCGATCGCTTCCTTCATCACTTCGCGATTGCCGCCGACATTGCGCAGGCCGGCGCAGAACAGGCGGCCCAGCGGCGAATGCTCCTGCAGCTTGCGCAACAGCTCCTCGCTGGCGCCGGCGCGGCGGTACTCCTGCAAAGCCTGCCCCAGCAGGCCCTCCGGCGCCACGCTGCTCTTCCTCAGGCTGAACAAGCGTTCAAAGATAATCGCCAGCGACACGACCGAGGCGGCGATGATGGTCCAGATCGGCCAGCCGGCCGCTTCAATGATTGACCACACGAGGAGGTTCTCCGAAAAACGATTGCAAACGCTGAACTTTAGCGGCATCCATGCCGGTTCAGCAACCGGCTCCGCTACGCGCCGCCGCCGCCGCGCCCTCAAACAGGCGCTTAGCGGCGAAAACTACGCAGAGTTGTCAACAAAGCCGTCTAAACCCATCTTTTATAAAGGCTTTCGAATGCCGGCCCCATTTCATCGGCGCCGCTCGAAACTCAAGCCGGCGAAAGCCGCGCCAGGCAAGGCTTTCAACCCAGACTATCAAGATCCGCGCCATGATTGGAGGCTGCCGCTTTTTTAACCTTTGCCAGCAAAAGCCAAGCCCTGGCAAGCGATCCACACAGTTATCCACAAGGTTATTCAGCCGCCGCTGTGGATAATTGCCGCGCCTCAATCGCGCAGCGAAATCACCCGCCAGCCCTCTTGCTCGGCGTGGGCGCGCAGGGTGTCGTCCGGGTCCACCGCCACTGGATGATCCACCAGCTTCAGCAAGGGCAGATCGTTGTGCGAGTCGCTGTAGAAAAAGCTCTGGCCGTAGCTGTCCATGCTCAGGCCGCGCTCGTCCAGCCACTGCTGCAAACGGGTGATCTTGCCCTGCTGAAAGCTGGGCACGCCGCTGACGCGGCCGGTGAAGCGGCCCTGCTCGTCTTCCTCCAGCTCGATGGCGATCAGATGCTCCACGCCCAGCTCGCGGGCGATAGGCCCGGTAATGAAGCGGTTGGTGGCGGTGATGATGATGATCTCGTCGCCCTGGGCCGCGTGCGCGGCCAGCAAATCGCGCGCCTTGCGGGTGATGATGGGCTTGATGTGTTGTTCCAGGTAGTCCGCATGCAAGGCGTCCAGTTCGGCGCGGCTGAAACGCTTCAAGGGCTCCAGCGCGAACACCAGGTATTCGTGGATGTCCAGCGTGCCCTGCTGATACTGCCGGTAGAAATAATTGTTGCGCTCGTCGTAATGCGCCTGCTCCAGAATGCCGCGCTGGATCAGGAAGCGCGGCCATTCGAAATCGGAATCGCCGGCGATCAGGGTGTGGTCTAGGTCGAACAGCGCCAGATTGCGCAATGCAGAAGTGTCGGTCATGGTTCCGGGCTTGCGGTTTGCAAAACGTTTTTCACCAGCGGCACGGTGATCGGCCGCCTCATGGCCAGAGAATAGCGGTCCAATATGTCAATCATGCCGATCAGGCTGGACAGGTCGCGCCGCCAATGGGTCAGCAGGTAGCGGTAGACATCGTCCGGAATCGACAGCTGGCGGCTGGCGGCGTGGCTGCGCAAGGCGGCCAGCTTGTCCTCGTCCGACAGCGCCTTGACTTCGAACACCAGGCCCCAGCCCAGGCGGGTGCGCAGATCGTCGCGCACCGCCAAGGCCATCGGCGGCTGGCGGCCGGCCATCAACAGCCGCGACTCCCCGCTCTCTTTCAGCGAGTTGTAGAAGGAAAACAGAGTGATCTGGTCGTCCGGCGCCAGGTCGTCGACATGGTCGACGGCGATGAAGCTGGCTTCGCGCGCGAAGTCCGGCAGATGCTCGGTCTTGCCATCCAGATAGATGGAGGCGCGCCCCAGCCGCTCGGCGTGGGCGATCCAGGCCTGCAACAGATGCGTCTTGCCGCAGCCGGGCTCGCCCCACAGATAGATGAAGCGCTCGCCGGCCTCGGCCGTCAGCGCGGTAATCACCTCGCGGTTGCGTTCGGCCAGGAAATTGTCGAAGGCCGGCAAGGGGGTGGGCGTCAAATCAAGTATTAACTGGTCCAAGTGAAGGCGATCAAACTAGGTTTTGATGTCTATTCCTGATTTTACGCTGATAAAAGCGTGTGTTGAAATAAGCGCGCGCCAGAAAGCGGCAGATCACCAAGGTGGCGGCCGCCATCGGCAAGGCCAGCAGCAGGCCGGCGAAGCCCAATAACTGCCCGAAGGCGAGCAGGGAAAAGATCACCGCCACCGGCGACAGGCCGATGCGCTCACCCACCAGCCAAGGCGTGATCAGCAGGCTTTCCAGCAATTGTCCGGCGCCGAACACGCCCAGCACCAGCAGCACCTCGCCGGCGGAATCAAACTGCAGCGCGGCGGCCAGGCCCGCCAGCGCGAAACCGAGAAAAGTGCCCAGATAGGGAATGAACACCAGCAGGCCGGCCACCACGCCGATGGCGATGCCGGACTCCAGGCCCAGCAAGGCCAGGCTGGACGCGAAGATCACCGCCATGATCAGCATCACCGACAGCTGGCCGCGCAGGAATTCGCCCAGCACCCTATCCAGCTCCCGCGCCAGGGCCGCCACCTCGTCCGCCCAGCGCCGCGGCACCAGCGTGGCCAGCGTCGCCGCCATCCGCGGCCCGTCCTGCAGGAAATAAAACAGCAGCACCGGCAGCAACAAGAGATTGAACAACAGGCCGGCCAGCATGAAACCGCTCTGGGTGGCGCGCAGGGCCACCGCCGACAGCGCGCTCTTCAAGGCGCCGGCGTTGGCGGCCAGCACCCGCTTCCAGCCGGCGGCGTCCAGCTCCAGCTGGATGGCGAACTCGGCGCGCAGCCAGGGCAGCACCCGGCCCTGGGCGAAGTCCACCAAGACCGGCAGGCGGTCGATCAGGCCCTGGGTCTGCTTGAACAGCATGGGCGCCACCACCAGCAGCAAGGCGAAGGTGGCGGCCATGCCGGCCAGCGTCACCAAGCCGGCGGCCAGCGGCCGCGGCAGGCCTTTGCCGGCCAGATAGCGCATCGCGGGATTGAGCACATAGGCCAGCACCGCGGCCACCGCGAACGGCGTCAGCGCGGCTGCCAACTGCTGCAACAGCCAGCCGGCGAACAGCAGGGCTGTTGCGCCGATGACCCAGGGAATCAGACGGTTTTGGGAGCGTTTCATCGCGACTTCAGTTAAAATGTGCTGCTTTCGCGTCGGCGAAAGCTTGATGTAAAAATACTTCAAGATTTGCAGAAAGCGAGTTTACCTTGAACACCACTTCCCTCAGTTACCGTGATGCCGGCGTCGACATTGATGCCGGCGACGCGCTGGTCGAGAACATCAAGCCTTATGCCAAGCGCACCATGCGCCCGGAGGTGATCGGCGGCATCGGCGGTTTCGGCGCACTGGTGGAGATTTCCAAGAAATACAAGGAACCGGTGCTGGTTTCCGGCACCGACGGCGTCGGTACCAAGCTGAAACTGGCCTTCGACTGGAATCGTCACGATACCGTGGGCATCGACCTGGTGGCAATGAGCGTCAACGACATCCTGGTGCAAGGAGCGGAACCGCTGTTCTTCCTCGACTATTTCGCCTGCGGCAAACTGGACGTGCCCCAAGCCACCGACGTGATCAAGGGCATCGCCGCCGGTTGCGAACAGGCCGGCTGCGCGCTGATCGGCGGCGAGACCGCGGAAATGCCCGGCATGTACCCGACCGGCGAATACGATCTGGCGGGCTTCGCCGTCGGCGTGGTGGAGAAGAGCGCCGTGATCAGCGGCCGCGACATCGCCCCGGGCGACGTGGTGCTGGGCCTGAAATCCAACGGCGTGCACTCCAACGGCTACTCGCTGGTGCGCAAGATCATCGACCGCGCCCAGCCGGACCTGGACGCACCGTTCGAGGACGGCCGCAGCCTGCGCGACGCCATCATCGCCCCCACCCGCATCTATGTGAAGCCTCTGCTCAAGCTGATGCAGGCGCTGCCGGTCAAAGGCATGGCCCACATCACCGGCGGCGGCATCACCGAGAACACGCCGCGCGTGCTGCCGGAACATGTCGTCGCCCAGATCGACGCCGCGGCTTGGCCGCAGCCCAAACTGTTCCAGTGGCTGCAACAGGAAGGCAAGGTCGATAGCCAGGAAATGTACCGGACCTTCAACTGCGGCATCGGCATGGTGGTGATCGTGGCGGCGGAACAGGCGGAACAGGCCGTCGCCCTGCTGCAGGCCGAAGGCGAGACCGCGTACCGGATCGGCGCGGTGCGCGCCCGCAATGGAGACGAACATCAAACTCAGATCGCCTAAAGCGCTGCGTTGGATGCTACTGGCGCCGCTGGCCCTGCTGGCGGCGTTTGTCATTTATCGCGAGGCCGCCATCCTGGCCGACCTCGATCGCTGCCTGGACCTGGGCGGCGGCTGGCACGAACAAGAGTTGCGCTGCATCACCGATGCCGCCGACTGGGAACACTATCTGGCAAAGTCTCCGTCGATTCCATCATGAAGAATATCGTCATCCTGATTTCAGGCCGCGGCTCCAATATGCAGGCCATCGTCGACGCCAAGATCGCCGGCGCGCGCATCGCCGCGGTGATCTCCAACCGACCCGACGCCGCCGGCCTCGCCTGGGCGGCCGAGCGCGGCATCGCCACCGCGGCGCTGGACCATAAAGCCTTCGCCAGCCGCGAAGACTTCGACGCCGCGCTGGCGCAGCTGATAGACGGCCACCAGCCGGACCTGGTGGTGCTGGCCGGCTTCATGCGCATCCTCAGCGCCGGCTTCACCCGCCGCTACGAAGGCCGCATGCTGAACGTGCACCCCTCGCTGCTGCCGGCCTTCACCGGCCTCAACACCCACCAGCGCGCGCTGGAAATGGGCTGCAAGGTGGCCGGCTGCACCGTGCACTTCGTCACCGCCGAGTTGGACCACGGCCCCATCGTCGCCCAGGGTGTGGTGGAAGTGCTGGACGGCGACAGCGCCGACACGCTGGCCCAACGCGTGCTGCAACTGGAACACCAACTCTACCCGGCCGCAGTGCGCCGCTTCGTCGCCGGCGAGCTGAACATCGTCGCCGGCAAGATCGCCAGCCGCGCCGCGCTTGCCGGCAGCCTGATGGCGCCCGCGCCCTGAACCCATGAAAAGCCGTCGCCTGATCCTGCTGGCCCTGGCCCTGTCGCTCGCCCTGCATCTGGGCGTGCTGGGCTCCGGCCTGCTGCCGGAAGCGGCTTTGGAACTGCCCCCGGATCAGGACTTGCGCAGCATCAGCGTCAAGATGCAGGCGCTGGACGCCGATGAGCCGGCGGCCAAGCCGGCGCCGCAAGGCGCGGTCGCCCAATTGCGGCCGGCTGCGCCCAAACCGGCGCCGGCCAAGCCCAAGCCCGCCGCCAAGAAGACGGAGGCGTCGGCGCCGCAGGCGGCGTCGGAGCCGATGGCCGCCCAGGCGCGGCCAAACAAGAACGCCGGCAGCGCGCCGCTGGCGGAGGCCAAGCCCGACGCCTCCATGCCCGACGCGGAGAACAAACTCGCTTCGTCGGCGCCGGTCGCGGACAATATGGCGGCGAACGACAAGGACGAAGCCAGCGCGCCGGCGGCCGAAACCGCCGCCGATGACGGCTACATTCATCCCAAGGGCGCGCTGCGCGGCTTTCCGCGCCAGGCCACACTGGGCTACCAAGTGTTCTGGGGTTCGGTCATGGCCGGCACCGGCACGCTGGAATGGAGCCGCGGCAACGGCGGCTATCGCCTGGACATCAGCGCCAATCCCTTTATCGGCCCGAAGCTGCGCTATCTTTCCGAGGGCGGCTTCCAGCTAAAAAACGGGTTGCGGCCGGACAGCCTGCAGGCCTGGCGCGGCGAGCAAGCCAAAGAGTCCGCGCATTTCGACTACAATGCGGGTCAGCTGCGCTACGGCGACCAAGGCGACAAGCTGCTGGACCTGAAGCCCGGCGCGCAGGACGTATTCAGCCTGGCTTTCCAGCTGGGGCTGAAAGGCGGCGAACTGGGACCGGAAGCGATCCAGATCACCACCGGCAAAAAAGTGTACGAGTACCCGATGCGCCCCAGCGGCGAAGCCGTTTACGACACCGGCGCGGGCAAGATCCGGGTCATCGTGTTCCGCGCCGAGGGCGACGGCGACATTAATGAATTCTGGCTGGCGCCGGAATTCTCCAATCTGCCGGTGCGCATCAAGCGCATCGACAAGGACAAGCGGATCGACCTCAGAGCCGTCCGCATCGACGTGAACGGCGCGCCGCAATGGAAGCTGCCGCCGCAACCCACGAGAAAACACAAGAATGACTATTAATCACCATCAACTGAAACATATCGAAACCGTCATCGGCCAGATGATACGCTTCGACCGCCCGGCCGACGCGGTGCTGTCGGCCTATTTCCGCGAACACAGCAAACTGGGCGCCAACGACCGCCACATCATCGCCGAAACCGCCTTCGGCGCGCTGCGCCGCCTCTTGCAACTGCGCGCGCTGATCGCGCCGGACAAGGCCACCCCGCGCCGGCTGGCCCTGGTGGCCCTGCTGAAAATCCACAGGCTCAACGTCAAGGAGCTGGGCGACGCCGCCAGCGCCGGCGAAAAGGAATGGCTGGGCCAGATCAAGGGCAAGGCGCTGCCGGCCAGCCTGGAAGTGGACGCCGAACTGCCGCAATGGGTGATAGAGCGCCTGGGCGAACAGACGCCGGAACAGGTGATCGCGCTGGGCAAGGGCCTGGCCGAAGGCGCGCCGCTGGATCTGCGCGTCAACACCATGAAGATGAAGCGCGACGAATTGCTGGGCCGGCTGCAGGCCGACGGCCTCGAGTGCGAAGCCACGCCCTACTCTCCGCTGGGCATCCGTCTCAAAACCAAGCCCTCGCTGGCCAAGCACGAGCTGTTCAAGGCCGGCGTGTTCGAAGTGCAGGACGAAGGCAGCCAGCTGCTGGGTCTGATCACCGGCGCGCGCCGCGGCGAAATGGTCGTCGACTTCTGCGCCGGCGCCGGCGGCAAGACCTTGCTGCTGGGCGCGCAGATGGCTTCCAGCGGCCGCTTGTACGCCTTCGACGTTTCGGAAAAGCGCTTGGCCAAGCTGAAACCGCGCCAGGCGCGTTCCGGCCTGTCCAACGTCCACCCGCAGCTGCTGGCCTCGGAAAACGACACCAAGGTCAAGCGCCTGGCCGGCAAGGCCGACCGCGTGCTGGTGGACGCGCCCTGCTCCGGCCTGGGCACGCTGCGCCGCAATCCGGACCTGAAATTCCGCCAGAGCCCGGAGAGCGTGGCCGAGCTGAACGCCAAACAGGCGTCCATCCTGGCCTCCGCCGCCCGCCTGGTGCGCGCCGGCGGCCGCCTGGTCTACGCCACCTGCAGCCTGTTGCCGCAGGAGAATCAGGACATCGTCGCCGCCTTCCTGGCCGATCACCCCGAGTTCAAGCTGGTGAAAATGGACGAGGTGCTGGCGGAGCAGAAGATCTCGCTGCAAATGGGCGATTATCTGGAACTGAAACCGCAGTTGCACAATACCGACGGCTTCTTCGCCGCGGTGCTGGAAAAAAACGCCTGAGCATGCTCAAACCCCGGCCCTTGATGCGGCCGGGGTTTGTCATTCCGGGCAATACGCCTTACCATTGAATATTAGAAAAATCTCACATATTCATTCGCAAAGGCCGGCTCCATGCCAGACACCCCCACTGCCAGACAAGTCCGCAGCCGCGTCCAGCGCCGCCTGCGTTACCTCTACTTGTCCGCAGTCCTGTGGCGCCGCCACATCCCGATCTGGACCGCCGCCATTCTGATTGGCCTGATGGCCAGCGTCTTCGCCAACGGCAGCCATCTGTCGCACGCCATCTTCACCCGCATCTACGACAACTCACCGTACTGGAGCCTGCTGATCACTCCGGCCGGCCTCGCCCTGGCCATCTGGCTGATGCGCCATTACTTTCCCGGCTCCGCCGGCGGCGGCATCCCGCAGTCCATCGCCGCGCTGGAAGGCGGCATGCAGGCGCTGCGCGAGCGCATCCTGACCATACGCGCCGCCATCGGCAAAATGCTGCTGACCCTGATCGGCATCAGCTCCGGCGCCACCTTCGGCTATGAAGGCCCCATCGTGCAGGTGGGCGCGGCGATCAAATACTCGCTGAACCGCCACGCGGCGCTGCGCCACGAGGGCGCGGCGCGCAGCTTCATCCTGGCCGGCGGCGCCGCCGGCGTGGCTGCTGCCTTCAACGCGCCGCTGGCCGGCATCGTGTTCGCCATCGAGGAAATGGGCCGCACCTTCGATTTGCGCGCCAGTTCCACCATCCTGCTGTCCGTGATCGTCTCCGGCCTGACCGCCACCGCCATCCTCGGCAATTACAGCTATTTCGGCATGGTGTCGGTGAATATGGAACTGGAGCAGTCCTGGCTGGCCATCCCGGTCTGCGGCATCATCGGCGGCCTGCTCGGCGGCGTCTGCTGCCGCATCATGCTGGCGCTGACCCAGCGCCTGCCCGGCCCGCTGCACGGCTGGCGGCTGCAAAAACCGGTGCTGTTCGCCGCCGGCTGCGGCCTGGCGCTGGCGGTGATCGGCATCGCCAGCGACGGCGTCACCTTCGGCACCGGCTATTTCCGCGCCCGCGAAATCATCGAGGGCAGCGGCGCCGGCATGCAGGGCTACGGCCTGCTCAAACTGCTCAGCATGTTCATCAGCTTCATCAGCGCGGTGCCCGGCGGCATGTTCGCGCCGTCGCTGGCGGTGGGCGCCGGCTTCGGCCTGAACATGGCCAATCTGCTGCCCTTTCTGCCGCAGACCCTGATCGTGCTCTTGGGCATGGTGGGCTTCTTCGCCGGCATGACCCGCGCGCCGATGACCGGCTTCATCATCGTGATGGAGATGACCGACTCCTCGGCGATGATCATCCCCTTGATGGCCACCGCGCTGCTGGCATCCAATGTGTCGCGGCTGATTACCCGCCGCGCGCTCTACGACGGCCAGGTGCACATCTTCCTGCGGCAATGGCACGCCGCGCAGGCGGCGCCCGCTGCGAAGCAAATTGACCCGCGGGCGGCCGAAAAGTAAAATAACCCATTGAAACGCTCGGGTATTTCGCCGCAGGCGGCCCCGCAGCCACATTGACGATCCAAGCAAGGACCACTGAATGAGCGCGCAACAAACCATCCAGCAAACCGTGACCGACAACCCGGTAGTGCTGTTCATGAAGGGCTCGGCCCAATTCCCGCAATGCGGCTTCTCCTCCCGCGCGGTGCAAATCCTCAAGGCCTGTGGCCTTGAACAGTTCGCGACCGTGGACGTGCTGCAAGACGCCGACATCCGCCAGGGCATCAAGGACTTCTCCAACTGGCCGACCATTCCGCAGCTCTACGTCAAAGGCGAGTTCGTCGGCGGCTCCGACATCATGTATGAAATGTTCCAAAACGGTGAATTGCAAGAGCTGCTGAAAGACCTGTAAGCGCCTCTCCCAGGTCCCGGCCATGCCCGGGACCTTTGTTTTTGAAGCGGAATTTAGCGTTTCGAAAACACCCGCCATGTCATACAATCAGGGTGACATCCGCTTGCCCGACCCAAATCGCCCCATGCCGACACATCAGGAAACCAAAGCAGCCCTCAGCCCCGCCAGCGCCATGCCCATCGAAGAGATCTGGCGCGCCTTGGTCAACGATCAGCTCATTCCCTGGTTTCAGCCGATAGTCGAAATCTCCAGCCGCAAGGTGATCGCCGCCGAGGCGCTGGCGCGCTGGCAGCACCCGGCGCTTGGCGTGCTGTCCCCGGTCAGCTTCGTGCCGGCGATGGAAGAGCGCGGCATGATTCGCGAACTCACTGAACTGATCCTGGAAAAATCGCTGTACGCCTGCAGCGACTGGCAGGAGCGCGGCCACGACATTCCGGTCACCATCAACCTGACCTCGATGTCGCTGGACGATGAAAGCCTGTGCGAGCAATTGCTGCAGAAAGTGCGCATCCTGGGCCTGGAGCCGGCCAAGCTGACGCTGGAATTCTCCGAATCCACGCTGCGCCAGCACTGGCAGAAGGCCGACGCGCAGCTGTCCCAGTTGCGCGCCGCCGGCTTCGGCATCGGCATAGACGAGTTCGGCATCGGCGTCACCCTGACCGACAAGCTGTTGATCAGCCATTTCAGCCTGCTGAAAGTGGACCGCGCCTTCGTGCAGGGCGTCAGCTCCAATCAGCATCTGCAAGCCATCCTGCGCGAAGACATCGGCCTGGCCAAGGCCTCCGGCCTCACCACGGTAGCCATCGGCGTGGAGGACAGCGCCGACTTGGCCACGCTGGCCGAGCTGGGCTGCGACGCGGTGCAAGGCTATATCTGCAGCCCGCCGCGAGCCGCCGCCGAATTCTTGCAGTGGATTTCGGAATGGGAAAAGGGGTAAAATACCGCCCCATACCAAATACCCCGCACCGGCAGCCCGGGATCATCGAAGGCTGCCGGCTTCATAATTAATACCAAGAGCTGCTTTTGGCGCGCCCGCGCCGAAAGCAGCTCTTTGCCAAGGTATGGGAACGTCTCATGAACATCACCGTCGTCCAGCATCCGCTGGTGCAACACAAGCTCGGCCTGCTGCGCGAAGCCGACACCAGCACCATGAAATTCCGTCAGCTGACCCAAGAGCTGGCGCGCCTGCTCGCCTATGAAGCCACCCGCGACTTCGAACTGGAAAGCGTCACCATAGACGGCTGGTGCGGCAAGATCGACGTCCAGCAGATCAAGGGCAAGAAGGTCACCGTGGTGCCCATCCTGCGCGCCGGCATCGGCATGCTGGACGGCGTGCTGGACCTGGTGCCCTCGGCCAAGATCAGCGTGGTCGGCCTGGCCCGCAACGAAGAAACGCTGGAACCGGTGTCCTATTTCGAGAAGTTCGTCGGCAATCTGGACGAGCGCATCGCCATCATCATCGACCCGATGCTGGCCACCGGCGGCTCCCTGGTCGCCACCATAGACCTGCTCAAGCGCAACGGCTGCAGACAGATCAAAGCCGTGGTGATGGTGGCCGCGCCCGAAGGCGTGAAGATCGTCAACGACGCCCACCCGGACGTGCAGATCTACGCCGCCTCGCTCGACAGCCACCTGAACGAGCACGGCTACATCATCCCCGGCCTGGGCGACGCCGGCGACAAGATCTTCGGCACCAAGCAAGCCTGATCATGAGCCCGTCCAGCGCCGCTGCTCCCACTCCGGAAGCGGCGCTTTTTTGCGCGCCCAGCCCGGCCCCAAGCATGAAAATACGTCCCGCTGCCGCAAGCGACCTCGCGGCGATCTGCCGCCTGGCCGACGAGATCAACCTGCAGCACCATCGCGCGCTGCCGCACATCTTCGCCGCCAACGGCGCCGCCGACCGCGACCGCGCGTTCTGGGCCGGCCTGCTGGACGCGCCCGGCGGCGCGCTGCTGCTGGCGGAATCCGGCGGAGAGGTCAGCGCTTTCATCGCCCTGTCCCTGCTGGAACTCACCCTGCCCTTCCTGCGGCCGCGCCGCATCTGCCGCGTCACCACCCTGGTGGTGACGGCGGCTGAGCGCGGGCAAGGCCAAGGCAGCGCGCTGCTGGCGGCGGCCGAAGACTGGGCGCGGCGGCATTCGGCCGACGAGATCCGCCTGGAGGTGAAGGACTTCAATCAGGCCGCGCTGAATTTCTACCTGCGTCGCGGCCTGGAACCGCAGTCGCGCATTCTGGGCAAGCGGCTGGACCAGGCCCCCGCCCCCCATTCAGACCAAGACGAGCCAAAAGGTTAAAACCATGTTCCAACAACTCAAGCTGGCCGTGTCCGGCGCCCAGATCCTGTTCGTCGCCTTCGGCGCGCTGGTGCTGGTGCCGCTGCTGACCGGCCTCAATCCGGCGATGGCGCTGCTGGGCGCCGGCGTCGGCACCCTGCTGTTCCAGCTGTACACCGGGCGCCAGGTGCCGATCTTCCTCGGCTCCTCCTTCGCCTTCATCGGCCCCATCATTTATTCCATGCACACCTGGGGCCAGGGCGCGACGCAGTTCGGTCTGTTCTGCGCCGGCTTCATGTACTTCCTGTTTTCCGCCGTGGTCCGCTGGCGCGGCATGGCCTTCGTCAACCGGCTGCTGCCCCCGGTGGTGATCGGCCCGGTGATCATGATCATCGGCCTGTCGGTGGCCTCCGCGGCCTCCGGCATGGCGATGGGCGTCGCCGGCGGCAAGCAGGTGACGCCTTACGCGGTGTCCATGCTGCTGGCGGCGATCTCGCTGGCCACCACCGTCATCGTGTCCATCTACGCGCGCGGCCTGTTCAAGCTGGTGCCCATTCTGGCCGGCGTCATCGTCGGCTACATCGCCGCCGCCCTGCTCGGCGTGGTGGACTTCGCCAAGCTGGCCGCCGCGCCGTGGTTCGCGATGCCTGCCTTCCACAGCCCGGAAGTCAATTGGGCCGCCGCGCTGTTCATGCTGCCGGTGGCGATTGCGCCGGCCATCGAGCACATCGGCGGCGTGATGGCGATAGGCGGCGTCACCGGCAAGGACTACACCAAGTCGCCCGGTCTGCACCGCACCCTGTCCGGCGACGGCCTGGGCGTCTGCGTGGCCGGCCTGATCGGCGGCCCGCCGGTCACCACCTACGCCGAAGTCACCGGCGCGGTGATGATCACCCGCAACTTCAACCCGGTCACCATGACCTGGGCCGCGCTGTTCGCCATCGCCATGGCCTTCTTCGGCAAGTTCAACGCGCTGCTGCAGTCCATCCCGCTGCCGGTGATGGGCGGCATCATGGTGCTCTTGTTCGGCACCATCGCTTCCATCGGCCTGAAGACCCTGATCGAGGCCAAGGTGGACCTGATGGAACCGCGCAATCTGGTGATCATCTCGGTGGTGCTGACCTCCGGCATCGGCGGCCTCAGTCTGAAGCTGGGGGATTTCGAGCTGGCCGGCGTCGGCCTGTGCTCGCTGCTGGCCATCGTGCTGAACCTCTTGCTGCCCAAGCGCGCCGCCAGCCATGACGGCATCGTCGAGGGTCAGGACGTGTAAGAAGCTGTTTACGATCTGCTGCGCTTCGTGAGGCGTGGCACGGCGAGTACGCCTTCGAAATGCTCATATACCACGTGTACATTCCGCTTTCTCAGCCGTTTTCGCCTTGTCTCGCCTTAGCTCGCGGGATCGTAAACACGCTCTAAGAACCCCCACGCAATTGAGCCTATCCGGCCGGCCTCCTCGCGGACACCGGCTTTTTCACGGCCGCAGCTCGCCCGCCTCCACCGCCTGCTCCAGCCGCTGAATGAACCACTGCAAAGCCTTGCCCGGCTGCGCCTGCTTCCAGGCGAAACACATCTGGTGGTCCGGGCTGTCTTCGGCCACCTCCTTGGCCACCAAGTCCCCGCTGGCCAGATAAGGCCCCACCATGGAGCGCGGCAGATAACCGCTGCCCAGGCCGGCCAGGATCACGTCCAGCTTGGCGCGGCTGCTGTGCACGGTCAGCACGTCCTGGCCGTCCAGCAAACCGCCGGTGCGCGGCTGCAAGCGCCGCGAGGTGTCGCCTATCGCCACCGCGCGGTGCTGGCGCAACACATGCGGCGGCAGCGGCTTATCCTCCGCCACCAGCGGATGGCCGGCGGCCACCACCAAGACGAAATCGTAACTGCCTATGGTGCGAGTGAAATAATCCCCGGGCGGCGGCATATTGGGCGCGCCTATCACCAGATCGGCGCGGTCGTCGTACAGCGCGTCCCAGGTGCCACCGAAAATCTCGCTGCGGAAAATCAGCCGCGTGGCCGAGGCCAGCTGATCGAATTCCGCGATCAAGGGAATCACCTGGGCGAAATCCACCAGGTCTCCGATCACGATGCGCAACTGGTGTTCCCAGCCCTGAGCCTGCTTGCTGACGCGCAGCTCCAGCTGACGCGCCGCGTCCAGCAGATGCCGGCCGTCCTTGAGCAGGCGCTCGCCGGCCGGCGTCAGCCGGGCGCGGTGGCCGCTGCGGTCGTAGATCTGCACGCCCAGACTCTGCTCCAGTTTCTGCACGGTATAGGTGACCGCGGACGGCACCCGGAACAGGGCGTCCGCGGCGGCGGCGAAGCTGCCGTGATTATCGATGGCGTCCAGCACCAGCAAAGCGTCGAGAGATAATTTCATATTCAAATTTACTGATGGTTCAGTGCAAATCATTCCGCTATCTGCGGCGAAAAAACATCCTTAATATTCAGTCACTAAGTCGCACAGCCCGCCAGAGCAGGCTAAGCGACTCCTTAGCGGAGCGCCGGATCGATTCTAGCATTTTGAACATCCTCGCCGCCGCCAAGCCACTCAATCACACAAGGATTTTGACCATGTTGAAGCAAACTCTTATCGCCGCCCTGTCTCTGATCGTTCTGTCCGGCGCCGCCGCCGCCGGCGGCGAAGGCGCCGGCAACGCTCGTGAAATGCGCGAACGCATGCAAGCCCAGATCGACGCCAAGCAGGCCCAAACCCCGGCCCAGGCTCCGCAAGCTAAATAAGCGCCCGTCCCACACTTTACAAGGAATTCACCATGTTGAAACACAGCCTTATCGCAGCCCTGTCCCTGATCGTTCTGTCCGGCGCCGCCACGGCCGGCGGCGAAGGCGCCGGCAACGCCCGTGAAATGCGCGAACGCATGAACGCCCAGATCGCCGCCAAGCAAGCGCCGACAGCGCCTCAAACCAGCCAGGCCGGCCGGTAATCCGGCTTTGTAAACGCCGTCAAAACTCATTAGCACACGCTCACAATCGTTTACCGCACTGCGGCAAAGCCCGCCATAGAATGTCGACTCAAGCCCTGCCGCCGGACGCAGCAAGTCCGGCCCCGGCAAGATCGCAATGAAAGGAAACCATCATGAAAAAGACCGTACTCACCGCGCTGTCCCTGATCATTCTGTCCGGCGCCGCCATGGCCGGCGGCGAAGGCGCCAGCAACGCCCGTGAAATGCGCGAGCGCATGGAGGCCCAGATCGCCGCCAAGCAAACCGCCCCGCAGCCAAGCGCGGCAGCCGGCGCTCAGACCAGCCAATCCGCCAGCTAAGATGGCGAACCGCCCCCTCCCGCCCGCGCTCCGCGGCGGGAGGCCAGGCCCCGCGAAACGCGATTCACACTCGTTTGCAAATTGATCACCGCCATGACCGGACAAAATCCCTGCCTTCACTAGAATTCAATGGCGATGCAGGCCGCCCAAACAGCGACAGGCTTCGCCAGGCCCGCAGCCGACCTCCGTCGACGCCCTGCGCCGAGCCGGTCGACCGGTCGATTTGCCATGAAAGGAAACATCATGCTGAAGAAAACCGTACTGACCACCCTGTCCCTGATCCTACTGTCCGGCGCCGCGATGGCCGGCGAAGGATTGTCCAATATGTGGGAAATGCGCGCGCGCATGGACGCTCAGCTGCAAACGCAGCAGCCGGCGCCGCAAGCGCAGGACGCCGCCGGCAAATAAGCGCGCAGCCGCGCCAGCGCCCGCCCACGCGGGCGCTTCGTCATTCCGGCCGGTGCAAACGCGCCATGATCAAGGTGTCTTCATAACGGCCGGCGCGCAGTTGCTCCATCCGCCGTCGCCCTTCCAATTCGAAACCGAATTTGCGATACAGGGCGATCGCCGGCTCGTTGTCGTGCACCACCGCCAGCTCCACTCGCAACAATCCCAACCAGTTGTCGGCCAGCTCCAGCAGCGCCCGCAACAAGGCGGAGCCCACGCCGTGGCCGTGCCAATCCGGATGCACGACGATGAACAGGCTGGCCGCGTGCCGGATGCGCGGACGCTCGTCGCCTATCAGGCCGGCATTGCCTATCACCCGCCCTTCGGCGTTGCAGGCCACCAGGGAATGCACATGCGGCGGCGTGTGCGCCAGCTTCCGCCGCCAGTCCTCAACCGATTGGTAGGGCAGTTGCAAAGTATTGGCCACCACCTCCTCCAACACCATCATCGCCGCCAAGACGGGCGCGTCTTCCGGCTCCACCTTGCGGATATGCAGTCCATCCACGATTCACCTCCTGTCGATTATTGCGATTCGTCCTTTGAGTCATCATCAACGGAACGGGATGATGCCGGCAAGCGAAAATGACAAAAGGATTTCGGCGCGGCGCAAGCCCGCGTCAAAACAGGTATCCTGAATGCTGCGACAAACCCCTCACACGCCCCAAGGAGCGCATTATGCTGATGCACAAGGAGTTGGCCAGCCTGCTGGTGGTGGACGTCCAGGAAAAACTCGCGCCGGCGGTCGTCGACGCGGCCGGCATGGCGGCGCGCTGCCGCTGGCTGATCAGCGTGGCCGGCGACCACGGCCTGCCGGTGGTGTTTTCGGAGCAATATCCGCGCGGCCTGGGCCACACCCTGCCCGAGCTGCTCGCCCAGACGCCGGAACCCAAGGTGGTCGAGAAGACCCATTTTTCCTGCGTCGCCGCCCACTGTCTGCCGGACGCCGTGCTGGCCCGGCCGCAAGTCATCGTCTGCGGCATGGAAGCGCATGTTTGCGTGCTGCAAACCGTGCTGGAACTGCTGGAGCTGGATAAGCGGGTCTTCGTGGTGGCGGACGCGGTGTCCAGCCGCAAGGCGTCCGACATTGAACTGGGCTTGCAAAGGATGCGCGATGCCGGGGCCGTCATCGTCAGCAAGGAGATGGTGCTGTTCGAATGCTTGCGCCAGGCCGGCAGCGAGCACTTCAAGCGGATGAGCCAGCGCTATCTGGTGGGCGAGCAGCCCTGATGCGCTGAAAATGAAACGGGGTCGCCGGCTTCGCCGATCGACCCCGATTCAAGGCGGCTTTGCCGCTCTCTTATCCCCTTTGGAGACTGGCGCGAGACGCCGGGCCATGCCCTGGCGTCACCAGATCGCTTTATAGTTAGCAATTGCCGTGCCAAGTTAACAATCACAGGCCAAGCCTTTGATTCATTAACAAATCCGCAACACAAAATCATCCAAAGCATGGTGTAATGAAGAGCTGTCGGCATACATTGCACCAAATCAAGGCAAGACGGCCGAGCGGCTGCACCAAAAATGTGCAATGCGCAGCAACCGGCTGAACTTTCTCAGCCGGCCCGCCGCCTAATACCCGGCTACACTGGAACGGTCTTGCATCCGGCCCGGCCCAACGCCGCGGCCCATCCGCAACGCCCCCCTCAACGGGCCGCCCCGGCGGCCCGCCACGATAACGACAATAGGAAACACATCATGCAAGCAAGCGCTTTCAAGGACATCCTCAACACCCTGCCCGCCGTCGACGACATTCGCGCCATCGTGCTGCTGGACGCCAGCGGCGAGCCGGTCGGCCGGCTGGACAATCAGCCCGGCACCGCCGGCTCGGTGCGCGTCTACCACGCCCTGATCAAGACCCACGGCCATATCGACCGCAAGGCCGCGCGCGAGGGACTGGCGCTTTACGCCGAACACACGCCGGACGCGCGCGCCAATCCGGGAAAACACCCCAATATCGACCGCCTGCTGTCCATCGCCGAGGCCGACGCGCCCGGCTTGCGCGCGCGCCTGGTGCTGAGCCAGGACGATTGATCCGCGCCCCGGCGCGCGCCCAAACAAAAAGCCCGCTCGAATGAGCGGGCTTTTTGATAAAGCGTTCCTGAAAACAGGAATTAAGCTTCGGCAACCACCACGATCTTGATCGGGGTCACGACGTCGTGATGCAGAGCGATCTCGATGTCGTACTCGCCGATGGCCTTGAACGGGCCGTTCGGCAGGCGAACTTCGGTGCGCTTAACCGCAACGCCGAAGGCGGTCACGGCTTCAGCCACGTCGGCGTTGGTCACGGAACCGAACAGACGGCCGTCAACGCCGGCTTTCTGAGCGATGGTGACAACGGCTTCGTTCAGCTTCTCGGCGCGGACCTTGGCGTCGGCCAGGATCTCGGCTTGCTTGGCTTCCAGTTCGGCGCGACGAGCTTCGAACTGTTTCAGGTTGGCTTCGGTAGCGCGCTTGGCTTTGCCTTGCGGGATCAGGAAGTTACGACCGTAACCATCCTTGACTTTAACCACATCACCCAGTTGACCCAGGTTGGCAACTTTTTCGAGCAGAATGATTTGCATCTTTTAAGTTCCTTTTCCCGGCTTAGTGCTGGTCGGTGTACGGCAGGAAGGCCAGGAAGCGAGCACGCTTGATAGCGGTGGTCAGCTGACGCTGGTAGCGGGCCTTGGTGCCGGTGATGCGAGCCGGAATGATTTTGCCGTTTTCGGCGATGAAGTCTTTCAGGAGATCAACGGATTTGTAGTCGATTTCCTTGATGCCTTCTGCCGTGAAGCGGCAGAACTTCTTGCGCTTGAAGAGTTGACGAGCCATTTTGACTAACCTTTTACAAATTCAACATATTCGATATTGAGCACTAACCGCGGATTCCTGAGGCTGCGCTGGGACAGAAAGCCGGTGAGATTCACCGTGTTTCCCGCCAGTTTCCCGGAAAACTTCCGGGCGTCTTCGCCTATCAGCACGGCCTGTATTTCGCAGGCCACATCCCGATCAAAACCGTGAGCTGTCTGTCTGGACTGATGCTTGAGCCACATTTCCAACACCGGCAAGCCGGCGGGCGTGTATCTCAGCGCATCCTCTCGGTCGACCGTGGCGGTCAGCGCCAGACGGTTCTGCAAGACTTTGCTCCGGCCAATTAGGCGGAAGCTTCAGCCTCGGCTGCCGGCTGCTGGGCGTCCAGCAGGTTCTTGGCCTTTTCGTCCTTCATCATCGGGGACGCTTCGGTAACCGCGCGCTCCAGCTTGATGGTCAGGTGACGCAGAACAGCGTCGTTGAACTTGAAGGCGTGTTCGATTTCGGCCAGGGTCTCGGACTGGCACTCTACGTTCATCAGAACGTAGTGAGCCTTGTGCAGCTTCTGGATCGGGTAAGCCAGTTGACGGCGGCCCCAGTCTTCCAGACGGTGGATCTTGCCCTCAGCGGCCAGAACCATGCCCTTGTAGCGCTCGATCATGGCCGGAACCTGTTCGCTCTGGTCCGGGTGGACGATGAACACGATTTCGTAATGACGCATGTTAACTCCTTGTGGCTATTGAAGCCTTTTGCCATGCAGTTGCAAAAGGCAAGGGGTTGAAACCGCAGCATTCTACGCGCTAAGCCGGCGGCAGGCAAATAAATCAGGGGCTTCCGCGCGGAACGGCGGCAAGGCTGTGGCGAAGACGGGATTCGGAATCCGCCCCAAGTCGCGGTTCAAAGCCTCTCAAGCGAGGGCGAGGCAAGGCGAAAACGAGCGAAAAAGCGGAATGTACGAGGGGGTACATGAGCATTCTGAGCTCGTACTCGCCGTACAACGCTTCATGACGCGCAGCAGACCTTGAACAGGTTCTCAGAGCTTTTTGTCGCGGGAGATATCCACCACCACCCCATTGCTCAGCGTCACCGTGGTGGTATAGGGCACGGCGTCGTTGGCGAGCCAGGACAGCGAGCGGGTGCTGGTTTCCACCACCGCGTTGGCGTCCTTGGTTTTGACCGTGGGGCCGTTGCTGCTGTAATCGGGCGCGCCGGCCTGGGACACCAGTTCGGCCTCGGACATGCCCTTGTGCAGCTTGATGTAGACCTCGAACGGAATCGGCCCCGCCGCGGCCAGCGCGGAAGCGAGGGACAACAGGACGGCGAGCGGGGTTTTCATGTGCATTCCTTTGCGGCGACGCGGCTCAGCGCACTTTTTTGACCACGTCTATCAGTTCGGTGACCATGCCGGTGGCGTCGCCCTGATGCAGCGCGCGCGCCACGCAGCCTTTCATGTGATTTTCCAGCAATTGCATCGACACCGCGTCCAGCGCCGACTTGACCGCGGCCACCTGGGTCAGGATGTCCACGCAATAACGGTCCGCCTCCACCATGCCGCTGATGCCGCGCACCTGACCCTCGATGCGCGCCAAACGCTTGATCAGCGCGCTCTTGCCCGGCTGCACCACGGTTTTGTCGGAAAGCGGGGCCGCTGCGTCGCAACAGCCGTCCTGCGGTTTTTCTTGCGTCATGTCCATCCTAATCCAAGCGGGTTCAAAGCGAGCCCGGCCGCCGTCCGGCGGGCCGGGCTGCGGCCATTGTGACGCAGTTGCGCGCGGCCGCCTAGGCCTCCACCCGCAGCATGCCCATCATCCCCGCATCTTCGTGCTCGAGGATGTGACAATGGAACATGCGCAGGCCCGGCATGTCCTGGCGGAAACGCAGCCGCAGCGTCTCGCCGGCGGAGACGTTGGCCACGTCGCGCCAGGCCAGGAACGGTTCTTCGCGCCAGACGCCATCCTTGCGGCGCGCCAGCGCCTGGAACTGGGTGCCGTGAATGTGGAAGGGGTGGTCCATATCGGCCTCGTTCACGATCTCCCACTCCTCCACCGCCCCCACCTTGCCCAGGAAGTCCGCCCGCTCCATGTCGAAGGTCTTGCCGTTGATCAGGAACATCGCGGCGGGATTGGCCATGTCTTCGGACAGCACCACCCTGCGCCGCACCGCCGGCGCGCCCAGGGGCCGGATTTCACGCAGCCGCTCAGGCAGCGGCGCCGTGGTTTTGGCGACGGCGCCCCGGCGCAACTCCAGCAGCGTCAGGCTCGCGTCCTGTTCGGCCGACATCATCTTGCCGCGCCGATACGGCAGGGCCAGCAGGCCGGCGCCGTGGCCGGGCGCGAAGCGTCCGGTCACCACCAGCTCGGCGCGGGCGCCGGGCGGCAGCGTCAGGCTGTCGATGCGTCGCGGCCGTTGCAGCAGGCCGCCGTCGCTGCCCACCAGTTCCAGTTCGTGGCCGGGCAGGGCCAGCTTAAGCACGCGCGCGCTGCTGGCGTTCCAGACCCGCCAGCGCTGGCGCTCGCCGACACCCAGCGTCAGATGCGGCCGCCAGGCGCCGTTGACCAGCAGGAACTGGCCTTCGCGGCCATCCATGCGATCGGCTTCGCTATTGGCCGCGATCTTGCCGTCGGCGTCCAGCTTCAGGTCCGACAACACCAGTCTTTGCTCCGGCAGATGCGCCAGCGGATCGCTGTGGCTCTTGACCACGAACACGCCAGCCAGTCCCCTATACACCTGCTCGGCGGTATGTCCGTGCGGGTGCGGGTGATACCAGTAACTGCCGGCGCAGCCCTGCGGCAAAGTAAAGCGGTATTCGCGGCTCCCCCCCGGCGGCACCGGGTCTTGCGGATTGCCGTCCTGGTCCGCCGGAATCGGCAGGCCGTGCCAATGAATGGTGGTGGGCTGGGACAGGCGGTTTTCGAAATGTAGCCGCAATTCGTCGCCTTCGAACACTTCTATCGTCGGCCCCGGCACCTGGCCGTTATAGCTCCAGAACACGGTGGCGGGCTTGCCGGGCAACAGCGGCAGCGCCTGCGCGCCGGCGCTGAGCGCCGCGCTGAACACGCCGGGCAAGACGCTCTGGTTGCGCAACAGCGGCAGGGCCGGCAAAGCCAGGCCCGCCGGCAGGCCCAAAGCGGCCGCGGCCGGCATTGTCTCCGCCGCCGCGCCCATGCCGCCATGTCCCATCGCCGCGTGATCGACGGCGGGCGGCTGCGCCGCCCAGGCCTGCCGCAACAACGGAACCAGAGCCAACGCCGCGCCGGCGCCGATGAATCCACGTCTATCCATCACTGCACTCCCCTCTCGCAAATAGGATACCCAGGTAAGGTATCAACAAGACTACGGCGGCGCCAGATCGGTTCCGTATTCTGTCTACTTTTTTAGGCTCGCATCTGATCACAGTCAAACCCCGCGCCCAAGAAAAAGCCCCCGAGGACGGGGGCTTGGCGGTGCGGGCGGCCAGGGCTCAATCGGCCTTGGCCTGCGCCAGCGTGCGCTGGCGGCGGCTTTCCGACAGCACCATGCCGGCGGACACCGACACGTTCAGGCTTTCCACCGTGCCGAACATCGGGATGGACACCAGCACGTCGCAGTGCTCGCGGGTCAAGCGGCGCATGCCCTCGCCTTCCGAGCCCATCACCCAGGCCAGCGGGCCGGCGGCGTCGCAGTGGTAGAGGTCGGTATCCGCTTCCATGGTGGTGCCGGCGATCCAGATCCCGGCGTCTTTCAAGTCGCGCAGCGTGCGCGCCAGATTGGTGACCGTGAGATAGGGAATCACCTCGGCGGCGCCGCACGCCACCTTGGACACGGTGGCGTTGAGGCCGGCGGAACGGTCCTTGGGCGCGATCACCGCGTGCGCGCCCATCGCGTCCGCCACCCGCAGGCAGGCGCCCAGATTGTGCGGATCGGTGACGCCGTCCAGGATCAGCAACAAGGGCGGTTCGCTCAGATTGTCCAGCACGTCGTCCAGGTGCACGAAGTTGCGGCTGGCGTCTATCATCGCCGCCACGCCCTGGTGGCGGGCGTTGCCGCTCATGCTGTCCAGGCGTTCCTTGTCGACGATGTGCAGCTTGATGCCCTCCTCGGCGGCCTTGTCCAGCACCGCCTTGGCGCGGGCGTCGTGGCGGCCGCCGGCCAGCCAGACTTCCAGCAGGCTCTTGGGGTTCTGCCACAGACGGGCATTGATGGCGTGAAAGCCGTGGATCAGGCGTTTGTTGCTCATGGCGATTCTCTAATGACAATCCCGCCATTTTAGAGCGCGCGGCGGTTCAGGGCAAAACCGGCTTGCGTTCAGCTGCCCAGCACCTCCACGCCGGACATCAGCCCGAGCTGCCGCTGCTCGCCCACGGCGACGATGCCGGCCAGCAAGGCGGGCAACTCCGCCGCCGGCACCGGGCGGCCGAAGTGATAGCCCTGCAGCAAGGCGCAGCCCTTGCTGGTGAGGAATTGCGCCTGGCGCTCGCTCTCCACGCCCTCCGCCACCACCTGGAACTGCAGCTTGCGCGCCATCGCCAGAATGGCTTCGGCGATGGCGGCGTTGTCGCCGTCGTCCGGCAGACCTTCGACGAAGGATTGATCGATCTTCAAGGTATCCAGCGGAAAACGCTTCAGATGGGACAGCGAGGAGTAACCGGTGCCGAAATCGTCGATGGACAGGCCCACGCCCAGCGCCTTCAATTCGCCCAGCTGGCGCACCGCCTCGCCGGGGTTGAGCATGATCATGCTTTCGGTGATTTCCAGCTCCAGCCGCGCCGCGGACAGGCCCGCCGCCCGCAACGCCTCCGCCACCTTGAGCGGCAGCAGCTGCTGTTCGAACTGGCGCGCGGACAAATTCACCGCCAGCCGCGGCACCGCCACGCCCTGACGGTCCCAGACCGCCAATTGGCGGCAGGCTTCCTGCAGCACCCAGTCGCCTATGGGCTTGATCAGGCCGGTTTCCTCCGCCAGCGGGATGAAGCGGCCCGGCGGCACCAGGCCCAGTTGCGGATGGCGCCAGCGGATCAGCGCTTCCGCGCCCAGCACCCGGCGGCTGACCGCGTCCACCTGCGGCTGGTAATGCAGTTCCAGCTCGCCGCGCTCCAGCGCCAGCCTCAGGCCGTTCTCCAGCAATAGGCGTTCGAAGGTCTGGGTGTTCATTTCCGCGGCGAAGAACTGGTAAGTGTTCTTGCCTGCTTCCTTGGCGCGGTACATCGCCACGTCGGCATTCTTGAGCAGGGTCTGAGCGTCGGTGCCGTCATTGGGGTAGACGCTGATGCCTATGCTGCCGGTGACGTAGACCTCGTGGTTTTCCAGCCGCAGCGGCTGGCCCAGCGCCGCCAGCGTGTCCTCGGCGGCGGTCACCAGCGCGGCGGCGTCCTTGAAGCCGGTCATCACCAGGGTGAACTCGTCGCCGCCCAGCCGCGCCAGCAGGCCGCGCCCCCCCACCGCCCGTTGCAGGCGCAGCGCCGTCTCCCGCAACAACTCGTCGCCGGCCTGATGGCCAAAGGAGTCGTTGATCAGTTTGAAACGGTCCAGGTCGATGAACATCACCGCCAGCGAGCCGCTGGCGCAATCCAGGCTGATGATGGCCTCGTCCAGACGCGTGGTCAGGCTGCTGCGGTTGGGCAGCTGCGTCAGCGGATCGTGATTGGCCAGAAACTGCAGACGTTCCTCGGACTGCTTGCGCAGGGTGATGTCGGAGAACACCGCCACGTAATTGCTGAGCGCGCCGCCGGCGTCGCGCACCGCCGAGATCGCCAGCTCGGCCGGATACCACTCGCCGCTCTTGCGGCGGTCCAGCATCTCGCCCTGCCAATGGCCGCCGCCCGCCAACGCCTCCAGCATCGCCTGCCGGCTCAGCTGTTTCTGATCGCCAAAAATGCGCGACACCTTGCCCAGCGCCTCCGCCTCGGCGTAACCGGTAATGCCGCTGAAGGCGTGGTTGACCGCGATGATGCGCGCCTCGGCGTCCATCAGCAGAATGCCTTCCGCCGAGTTTTCGAACACCTTGGCCGCCAGCCGCAGATTGGCGTCCGCCGCCAGCCGTTCGGAAACATCCATCACCACGCCGATGATGGCTTTCTTGCCCTCGTAGTCGAACAGCCTGCTGTGGATTTCCACGTCCACCACCACGCCGTCCTGGCGCACCGCGCGGGTGCCGTATTGCAGCACCGCGATGTTCTCGCGGTAGCGCTTGACGATTTGCTGACGGATGCGCGCGGCCTCGCCCGGCACCAGCAGTTGCTCCAGACCCATGCCCTCCATTTCCTTGGGCTGATAACCAATGATGGCGGCCAGCTTGGGGTTGGCGTAGATCAGCTTCTCGTCCTGCAGGATGTAGATGCCCACCAGCGATTGCTCCACCAGCGCGCGGTAACGCTCCTCCGTTTCGCGCTTGGCTTTCTGCTCCTGACGGGTTTGGGTGATGTCGGTGTCCACGCTGCCCACCCCGGCCGGGCGGCCATGGGCGTCGAACAAGGGAAACTTGGTGACCAGCAAATGGCTGAGCACGCCGTTGAACAGAAAGCTCTCCTCGAACTGGCGCGGCTCCAGGCAGGACAGCACCACCGCGTCCTGCTCGCGGATCTGAGCGGCGTCCTGCTCGTCGAACAGCTCCTCCACCGTTAAACCCTGCATGCCCTGAGGCGCGCGCCCCACCCGGCGCGCATAGGCGGCGTTGGCCAGCAGAAACCGGCCGTCCAGCCCTTTAAGCGACATCATATTGGGACTGTTGTTGACCAGGGACTCCACCCGCGCGCGAAACTCGCGCAGCGCGCTCTCGTTCTGACGATGGCCGTCGGCCAAGACCGACACCAGCAGGGTGGCGCAACTCAAGGCCAGGGTCAGCGCCACCTCGCTGGCGCCGTTGAGCACGCTGGCGTGCATGGTCAGCTCCGGCGCCAGCACGTATAGCGACAGCAGGCCGAGCACCCAGGCCCCCACCAGCGCCGCGCCGCGGAAACCGACGCGGAAAGCCGCCCACAGCATCAGCGGGAAAAACAGCAATTGGCAGGGCAGAGAATAGGCGACGCTGCTGCCCAGCAGGCTGAACCACATCACGCTGGCCAGGGCCAGGATCAGGGCGGTTTCCAAGACCTGGCGCCGCGTCGGCGGCGCGCCGGACGCGTACAAGGCCGGCGGCGCGCACAAGGACAGGGCCAGGCCGGACACGCCCCAGGCCTGCGCCGCCCACGACCACAAGCCCTCCATGCCGAACCAGCGCCAGCCGGCGCCGGCGGCCAGGCCGGCCAAAAGCACCGAGGGATAGCAGGCGAGCCGCAGCAGCAGCCGCAGCAAGTCCGCCGGCTGACGCACCGCCAGTCCCCCGCGCAGGCCGGCCGCGTACAGGCCGGGCGCCAGCGCGTACAGGCTGATCAGCAGCAGGGCCGCCCATTGCGGCGGCGACCATTGCGCCGCCAGCGCGGCGGCGGCCAGCGGCCACCACCAGGACTGGCGCCAGCCGCGACGCAAAAAACGATAGCTCCATACACCGTGGGCGAGGAAGGCCGCCAGCGAAAATCCCAATACCGGCTCGCGCGGCCAAAAAGCCGTGCACGCCAAAAACCCCAGAAACACCGCCGCGTCCCGGCAAGCCGATCCGACTGTCACGCCACCCCGCCCCCATTCGCGCCGGCGCCCCGCCGCGCGCCGAAATTAATTTTGCATTAACAAATCAAGCGCATATATGCCAAACGAAAAACAAAATCACCCGGCTGACATACAATATATGCAATTGCCGGATGCAGCCAGACAATGACGATGAAAATATTCACCCCGCTGGACACAAGCGACGCCCGCCCAGCGCAAGCCGGGTAAACGGCGCGCGCCGGACGGCTGCTATAATCCCGAAACCGCCAAGCCCGAAACCGCCAAAACTAGTGAAGCAGCATGCTGGATAACCTCCCGCGGATCCCTCCCGCCAGTCAGAAAACTCGTCACGGACGCCTGCCCGCCGGGCTGGACGCCAACATCGTCGCCCGCCTCGCCGCAGAGCGGCGTCCGCTGCTCATCCTCGCCGCCGACGCGCAATCGGCGCAGCGCCTGCAAGCCGAAGCTCCGTTCTTCGCGCCCTCGCTGCGCGTGGCGCTGCTGCCGGACTGGGAAACCCTGCCCTACGACCATTTCTCCCCGCACGGCGAACTGGTCAGCGAGCGGCTGGCCACCTTGTGGCAGATCCATCAGCGCGAATGCGATGTGATCATCGCCCCGGTCAGCACCGCGATGACGCGGCTGGCGCCGATCGGCTATCTGCTGGGACGCACCTTCTTCCTGCAGACCAAGCAGCGGCTGGATGTGGAGCAGCTGCGCGCCAATATGGTCACCGCCGGTTACCACCACGTCACCCAGGTGATGGCCCCGGGCGAATTCTCCATCCGCGGCGGTCTGATCGATCTCTTCCCGATGGGATCGGCGCTGCCCTACCGCATCGATCTGTTCGACGACGAAATCGACAGCCTGCGCACCTTCGACCCGGACAATCAGCGCACCCTGTACCCGGTGCCGGAAATCCGCCTGCTGCCGGCGCGGGAATACCCGGCGGATGAAAGCGGGGTCACCGCCTTCCGTCAGCGCTACCGCGAGCGCATCGAAGGCGACCCCAGCAAGAGCCGCATTTACAAAGACGTCTCCCAGGGCCTGTGGCCGGCCGGCATCGAATACTTCCTGCCGCTGTTCTTCGACGACACCGCGACGCTGTTCGACTACCTGGGCGAAGACGCGCTGATCGTGTTGCACCATGATGTGCAACAGGCCGCCCAGGTCTTCTGGCAAGACGTGGAAAGCCGCTACGACATGGCGCGCGGCGACACCGAGCGCCCGGTGCTGCCGCCGGCCGACATCTTCCTGCGCCCTGACGAACTGATGGCGCGGCTCAAGCCTTACGCCCGCGTGGAACTGGCCGGCGACGGCGAACTGGCGGAAGGCTGCGCCCCGCTGCCGGAACTGGCGGTGGAGCGCCGCGCCGAACAACCGCTGCACAAGCTGGACGCCTTCATCCGCAGCGGCGGGCAACGCATCCTGATCACCGTGGAAAGCCTGGGCCGCCGCGAAACCGTCCATCAATTCCTGCAAGAACACGGCATCAAGCCGCGCCCGGTGGACGGCTGGGCCGAGTTCATCGCCGGCGACATGCCGCTGGCGCTGAGCGTGGCCCCGCTCTACACCGGCTTCGCCCTGCCCGGCGCCGGCATCGCCGTGGTCACCGAATCCGAGCTCTACCAGCATGTGGCGCGCAGCCACACCCGCCGCAAGAGCGCGCGCGCCGGCTCCGACTCCATGCTGCGCGACCTGGCCGAGGTCAAGGCCGGCGACCCGGTGGTGCACGAACAGCACGGCATCGGCCGCTACGTCGGCCTGGTGTCCATGGACCTGGGCGAAGGCGAAACCGAGCTGATGCAGCTGGAGTACGCCGACAGCGCCACCCTCTACGTGCCGGTCAGCCAGCTGCATCTGATTTCCCGTTACGCCGGCGGCGCGGCGGACCAGATCCACCTGCACAAGCTGGGCAATCCGGCCTGGGAGAAAGCCAAGAAGCGCGCCGCGGAAAAAGCCCGCGACACCGCCGCCGAGCTGCTCAACCTCTACGCCCAGCGCGCCGC
This sequence comes from Chromobacterium sp. HL1, assembly GCF_057418835.1. Taxonomy (NCBI): domain Bacteria; kingdom Pseudomonadati; phylum Pseudomonadota; class Betaproteobacteria; order Neisseriales; family Chromobacteriaceae; genus Chromobacterium; species Chromobacterium sp. HL1. Next base: position 766,633 of record NZ_CP162399.1, on the reverse strand, counting down.
GCGCGAAGGCCACAGCTTCAGCCTGTCCCACCACGACTACGAAGCCTTCGCCGCCGGCTTCGGCTTCGAGGAAACCCCGGACCAGGCCAGCGCCATCGAAGCCGTGGTGCAGGACATGTGCTCCGGCAAGCCGATGGACCGCCTGGTCTGCGGCGACGTCGGCTTCGGCAAGACCGAAGTCGCGCTGCGCGCCGCCTTCGTCGCCGTCCTCGGCGGCAAACAGGTGGCGGTGCTGGTGCCCACCACCTTGCTGGCGGAACAGCACTTCCAGAACTTCTCCGACCGCTTCGCCGACTGGCCGGTGAAAATCGCCGAACTGTCCCGCTTCCGCAGCGCCAAGGAAAGCAAGGCCGCGCTGGCCGGCCTGGCCGACGGCGGCGTGGACATCGTCATCGGCACCCACAAGCTGGTGCAGCCGGACATCCAGTTCAAGAACCTGGGCCTGGTCATCATCGACGAGGAACATCGTTTCGGCGTGCGCCAGAAAGAGCAACTGAAACGGCTGCGCGCCAATGTGGACGTGCTGACGCTGACCGCGACGCCGATTCCGCGCACGCTGTCGATGGCGCTGGAAGGCCTGCGCGACTTCTCCGTCATCGCCACCGCCCCCAGCCGCCGGCTGGCGGTGAAAACCTTCGTCAGCCCGATGGCCAACGGCGTGATCCGCGAAGCGGTGCTGCGCGAACTCAAACGCGGCGGCCAGGTGTTCTTCCTGCACAACGAGGTGGACACCATAGAAAACATGCGGGAAAAGCTGGCGGAGCTGGTGCCGGAAGCCCGCATCGGCGTGGCCCACGGCCAGCTGCGCGAACGCGAGCTGGAACAAGTGATGCGCGACTTCCTGCAGCAGCGCTTCAATGTGCTGCTGTGCTCCACCATTATTGAAACCGGCATCGACATCCCCAACGCCAACACTATCCTGATCAACCGCGCCGATAAGTTCGGCCTGGCCCAGCTGCACCAGCTGCGCGGCCGCGTAGGCCGCAGCCACCATCAGGCCTACGCCTATCTGCTGACGCCGGACGGCATCACCAAGGACGCGATGAAACGGCTGGAAGCCATCCAGATGTCCGAGGAACTGGGCGCAGGCTTCTACCTGGCGATGCACGATCTGGAAATCCGCGGCGCCGGCGAAGTGCTGGGCGAAGGCCAGTCCGGCGAGATGCAGGAAGTGGGCTTCTCCCTGTTCACCGAAATGCTCAAGCAGGCGGTGCGCGATCTCAAGAAAGGCCGCACCCCGGACCTGGACGCGCCGCTGGGCGTCACCACCGAAATCAATATGCACAGCCCGGCCCTGCTGCCGGACGGCTATTGCCCCGACGTGCACGAGCGGCTGGTGCTCTACAAGCGGCTGGCCACTTGCGAGAGCGAACAGGAAATCGACGATATCCACGAAGAGCTGATAGACCGCTTCGGCCTGCCGCCGCAAACCGTCAAGACCCTGATAGACAGCCACCGCCTGCGTCTGCTGGCCAAGCCCTTGGGCGTGCAAAAGCTGGACGCCAGCGAAGTGGCCATCCAGGTCCACTTCGCCAAGAACCCGCCGATAGACCCGATGAAAATCATCCAGCTGCTGCAAACCAAGCGCAACTACAGGCTGGCGGGACAGGACAAGCTGCGCGTGGAGGCCGATATTCAGGATGTGGCGCTGCGCGTGGTCAGGGTCAAGGAACTGTTGAAGGAGTTGAGCTCCTAAAGTCTGTCGCGCGGCCTCGCGCAACGGCGAGGGCCGGGCAATGCCCATGCGCCAAACACGCATGCCGCTTTCCCGGTCCCGGCGCCTTTATCGCTCAGGCTCGCAAGAGGCGACACCCGCTTTGGGATGGCAAACGCCCGGCTCAGCCAGGCGGCCGGCAAGCCAATCCAAAGGCATAATGAAGCGACAATGCCAAGCCTTCGGCATGGCCTGCGGACGAAAGAAGAAAGCGCTTACTTGAGCAACATCAAGATAAACGAGGACAGCGACTCTGAGACAAAAAGCCTTGCCCCTTGTTTTTACAGGAAAAAATAGCGTCACAGGATTGAAACCGAAAACCCTGTGGATAACTTTGTTGATAAAACTGTGCAAATATGCTCTCAAGCCAAGCGCCAAGCCGTTTTGAGCTGAAAGCCGCCCTGGATAAGAAAACAATCAAGTTATTGATTTTATTGATTTTTTTAGAGATATCAAACGCTACGCAAGCCAAGTTGCAACTCGCTTTAGCTGAAAATATTTTCCACCCACCGCTGTGGATCACTTGACAATCATGTTTTTTACCGCACCTCAGAACGACGTCATCAGCGTCTCCTCCCTCAACCGCATGGCGCGCGATCTGCTGGAAAGCGGACTGCCGCCGATGTGGATAGGCGGCGAAATTTCCAACCTCACCCTGGCCGCGTCCGGGCACGCCTATTTCTCCCTGAAAGACGGCGGCGCCCAAGTGCGCTGCGTGATGTTCCGCGGCAAAGTGTCGCAACTGCCCTTCCGCCCGGCGGAAGGCATGCAGGTGGAGCTCAAGGGCACCGTCACCCTGTACGAGGCCCGCGGCGACTTCCAGATCAACGTCGACCAGATGCGCTCCGCCGGCCTGGGCCGTTTGTACGAGGCCTTTGAAAAACTCAAGGCCAAGCTGCAGGCGGAAGGCTTGTTCAACCCGGCGAGCAAACGTCCGCTGCCGGCCCACCCCGCCGCCATCGGCATCGTCACCTCGCCCGCCGCCGCCGCGCTGCGCGACGTGGTCAGCACGCTGCGCCGGCGCATGCCCTCCATCCCGCTGATTCTCTACCCGGCCCAGGTGCAGGGCGAAGGCTCGGCCCAGCAAGTGGCCGACGCCATCCGCCGCGCCGGCGAACGGCGCGAGGTGGACGTGCTCATCGTCTGCCGCGGCGGCGGCAGCATCGAGGACTTGTGGTCGTTCAACGAGGAAATCGTCGCCCGCGCGGTGGCCGCCAGCCCCATTCCCACCGTCAGCGGCGTCGGCCACGAAACCGACTTCACCATCTGCGACTTCGTCGCCGACAAACGCGCGCCCACGCCCACCGCCGCCGCGGAACTGGTGTCCCCCAGCCGCGAGCACCTGAACGCTCAGCTCGAAACCGCCAAGCGCGGCCTGGAGCGCGCGCTCGGCCGCCTGCTGACCGACAAATCCCAGCAGCTGGACTATCTGGCGCGCCGGCTGGCCCACCCGGGCGAAAAGCTGCAACGCCAACGCGAAGCGCTGCAGCGCCAGCAAGAGCGGCTGCAACGCCGGCTGGGCAGCCTGTTCGAACAACGGCGTTGGGCGCTGCAACTGGCGGACAGCAAGCTGCAGCGCCGTCGGCCGGACCTGGCCCAAACCGCGCAAACGCTGGACCGGCTGCAAACCCGGCTGCAACGCGCGCGTCGGGATCTGCTCAACCGGCAGGCCCAGAAACTGGACACCCTGGCGGCCACCCTGCTGGCGCTCAATCCGGAAGCGGTGCTGGCCCGCGGCTACGCCATCGTGCAAAAACAGGACGGCACCGCGGTCAAATCCCCGGCGGAACTGCGCGACCGCGAACGCGTCAGCCTACGCCTGGCCGAGGGCAGCACCGAGGCCGTGATCGACCATCCGCAAGGCGCGCAACCCAGCTTGTTCTGACGCCGCCGGCGCCCGCGCAGGCCGGCGCCGGCGGAAAGCCGCACGTCCCCATTGCCGCTTCCGATCAGAAATATCCAAGAGGACGCTCAGCCAGCGCCAGCATGGCGTCCTCCCACTGCCCGGTGTGCGCATAGCAGACCATTGCCATGCCGGGCCGGCAACGCCGGCGCCGGGCTTAAAGCTTCAAGCGCCATCCTCTCCCCCAATCAATGCTGCGCCGGACATGACCAAAGTCTCGCAGGCCCAAGCAATTTATGCGCTTGGACTCAAGCTATGCTAGCATCCGGCCCCTTGCGCGGCCCGCGCCCGCAACCATCCCCCCTCCAGCCACCGCCAGGGAAGCCCCATGTCGCCAGTACACAAATGGGAAATCACCGTCGCCGCCGGCGGCTACTATCCCGATCTCGCTCATCATTTCTTCGGCAACGACATCGATCTGGGCTACGAGAACGACCACATCGGCATGCAGTTCTACGCCTATTCGCGCCACATCGACGAACTGGACGACCCCGATCACGTATCCGAACGCCTCTACAGCCTGCAACTGCTGCTCAACGGCGCCTTGCGCGCCGCCGCCGGCTGCGTGAGCAGCATGCCCATCCAGTTTCTGGGCTTCAGCGCTTATGAGAACGGCTGCAGCTATCCCGTCAGCGCGCACCGGATCGAAGAAGACCCGTTCAGCCGCAACCCCAGGATCGACCAGATCCACACCCGTTACGAAGATCCGCGCCAGCGCTACCCGTCCTACCTGCTCTACCTGGCCAAGCGCGACCCCTGTCTGCGCGATCTGCTCTTCCTGCTGGGCCTGATTTCCACCAACACCACGCTGGAAAAAGTGCTGGCCTGGAGCACGCTGTACAAGATACTGGACAGCGTCAAACACTACGCCAAGGAGATCGACGCCGGCATCGACGCCTTCGCGGATCCGGAACAGCTCAGCCTGTTCACCGCCGCCTGCAACAACACCAGCATCCTGGGCATCTACGCCCGCCACGGCGCGTCGGAAAACCCGCCGCCCAAGCGCGCGCTCACCAATATCGACGACGCCAGCGCGCTGATCGCGGGCATGACCGCCCGCTTCTGCCGTTGCTATATCGCCGCCAAATATCCCTGAGCCGCGCAAGCCGCGCGCCATGCCCACCGCCCGCGGCCGCAGGTGCGCGACGACGCCGATCCCCATGAGGAGATCGCTTACCAGATCCACCTGAACAACGTGTCGGTCAGCGCTGACATCCCGCCCAATGAACCACGGTCTATTCCGCTGATTGAAAACGGCAAGGGCATCGCCACCTTCGCCGGCCTGCTGCCCGGCGGCACATGGTCGGTGGCCGTAGCTGGCGGCGAGCGGCCTAAACCGCTGCAAGAAGGCATGACCGTCACCATCGCCGGCACCAATGTCGCCACCGGCAAGCCCTTCCACATTCCGGCGGTCTTCGAGACCAAGGAAACCGGCGATCCCGCCGAGTTCGTGGAGCGGCGCGTGCTGCGGGAACGGTAAGCGGAACGGCCGGCTGTCCGCCGGCCGCCCTTGACGTCTCTTTGCGGACGACAGCCCAAGCTGCCGTCCGCAACGGTTTCCAAAGCGCTTACTTGACTTGCAGCAGGTCCGCCAGATGCACGTCCACGCCGCCGGCCGCGCCCACCGCGTTGACGTGATCGAAATAATCGTACCAGCCGCTGGCGCGGATGCCGGCCAGCATCCCCTCACAGGCCTCTTGGTCAGGCAGGCTCCACACGCCCAGGAAGCGATAGGGCGCCGCCTGATCGGCGTCGGCCGCGATCTGGCTCAAGGTCAGCAGTTGAATGCCCAGGCCGGGCAGCGCCTCGATATTGCTTTTGACCTGATCCAGGAAGTCGGTGCGGTGCAAAAAACTCAAGGCCAGCCAAGCCGGCTTCGGGCTGTACAATTCCACCAGATAATGCGCCATAGAAAATCTCCGTGAGTGTGAACGGCCTAAGAACCGGTTTACGATCTGCTGCGCGTCGTGGAGCCTTACACGGCGAGCACACCTTCGAAATGCTCATGTACCACGTGTACATTCCGCTTTCTCAGCCGTTTTCGCCTTGCCTCGCCTTGCCTCGCCTTAGCTCGCGAGATCGTAAACAGGTTCTAAGCCGCGGCCTGCTGATTAAGCCGCGCGCCGCTTCGCCTGTCATTGCATCTTATTGCCAGCTGAAAAACTTTAATGTTATAAAAAGCATCCGCCCGCTCCCATTGAAATTTACAGGAGCGGCGTTCAGCCACCGCGGCCACGGCCGCGCCAGCCAATTCCCCCAACAAGAGCATTCCGCGCGCCCCTCCCTGCCTGGCAGCAGCCGGGCGCCAGCGGCATTGCCACCGCAGGACAAAGATCCATCATGCAGTGTAGACACGCCCTATTGCTGTCGCTGGCCGCCTTGAGCGCGAGCCTGGCGGCGGCGCCTCTGCCTTCTTACGACTTCGCCGTCAAAGACCCTTGGGAGACGCGCGCCAAGCCGTCGATGAAGGCGAAGGACAAAACCGATAAAGCGCTCAAGTACAAGGGCGCGGTGCAATTGAAGAACCTGGACGCCGGTCCGGATTTCTCGGTCAAGGCCGAAATACGCAGCCCCAGCCTGCTGGAGCGGCGGCAAAGAGAGCAAATGCAGCATTGCGTCGGCGTCAACCCGCCGCCGGGCTGCCCCGGCTTCAACCCGCTGCCGCGCTGCTTCGGCCAGAGCGACTGCGGGCAGCACGCGCCGCCGCCGGCCCATCCGCTCAGCGGCCCCACGCGGCAGCAAGCCGGCGATTACTCGCTGAGCGGCAGCTGGCTGCCGCGTTAAGACGCAAAAAAGCCCGCTCCAAAAGAGCGGGCTGACAAGACGGCGGCGCGCGCTCAGCGAGCGTTCTGCGCCAGCCGCGCCACTTCCTCGGCGCTGCGCTTGTTGTAGCCCAACAGATAATAGGCCACCACCAGGAAGGCCAGCCAACCCGGGCCGATGATCAAGGCGATGCGGGTATCCGGGAAATAGGCCATCAAGCCCACCACCAGGATCAGGAAGCCCATGGCGATGTAGGAGCCATACGGCCATAACGGCATCTTGTAGGCCAGCGCCGCCAGCTGCTCGCGGCTCAAGGTGCGGCGGAAGCGCAGCTGGGCCAGCAGGATGATCACCCAGGTCCAGATCGCGCCGAAGGTGGAGATCGCGGTCAGCCAGGTGAACACTTCCTTGGGCGCCAGATAGTTGAGCAGCACGCCCACCAACAGCGCGAACACCGACATCAGCAAGGCGAACACCGGCACGCCCTGACGCGACACTTTGGCGAAGATGGGCAGCGCCTGCTGTTGCTGGGCCAGGTTGTACAACATGCGGCCGGTGCTGAAAATGCCGCTATTGCACGAGGACAGCGCGGCGGTGAGCACCACGAAGTTGATGATGCCGGCGGCGGCGGGGATGCCCAACTGCTCGAAAGTGAGCACGAAGGGGCTGCCGCGGGTGCCCAGCTCGTTCCACGGGTAAATCGCCAGGATGACGAACAGCGCGCCGATGTAGAAAATCAGGATGCGCCAGAACACCGAATCCACGGCGCGGGCCAGCGCTTTCTTCGGGTTCTTGGCTTCGCCGGCGGTCAGGCCCAGCATTTCCACGCCCAGGTAGGCGAACATCACCATTTGCAGCGACATCAGCACGCCGCCAAAGCCGTTGGGCATGAAGCCGCCGTGGCTCCACAGATTGGAGATGCCGGTGGCCACGCCGCCGTGTCCCAGGCCGAACACGATCATGCCCAGGCCGCCGATGATCATCAGCACGATGGTGACGATCTTGATCAGCGCGAACCAGAACTCGAATTCGCCATAAGCCTTGACCGCGATGAAGTTGACGCCGCCCATGGCCACCAGCGCGGCCAGCGCCCAGTACCAGGCCGGAATGTCCGGGAACCAGATGCCCATATAGACGCCGACGGCGGTGATTTCCGCCATGCAGGTCACCAGCCACAGAAACCAGTAATTCCAGCCGGTCAGGTAGCCGGCCAAGGGGCCGAGGTAATCCAGCGCGTAGCGGCTGAATGAGCCGGCCACCGGATTGTGGATGGCCATTTCGCCCAGCGCGCGCATGATGAGGAAGATGGCGAAACCGCCCAGGGCGTAAGCCAGCATGATGGCGGGGCCGGCCATCTTGATGGCGGTGGCCGATCCCAGAAACAGGCCGACGCCGATGGTGGCGCCCAAGGCCATGAGGTTGATATGCCGCTCTTCCAAACCCCGGTGCAGGGTGTCTTGAGCAGGTTGCATAGTTGCTCCTTTAACTGTCTTTGTATTGCGTAAGGGTTGTGGCCTTGGCGCTTAAGGCCTGTTCAAAGCGTCGCGTGCAAGAGCGAGACAAGGCGGAAACGGCTGAGAAAGCGGACGGCGCACAAGGCACATCGGCGTTTCGCAGCGGTACTCGCCGCGCCGGCTTTCACGAAGCGCAGCAAACTTTGAACAGGTAAACGGCAGCGCCGCCGCCGGTGCTATGGCTTTGGATTGTCGTTATGGCCCATAACACATGGGGGTCGAGATTACCTCAAGACCCTTGTCATGTCATGTTTCAGAATATACATGCGCGCAAAAGGCATAAACGCGACGCTTTGTGATCAAGCGTCCCCGCTTAATGCCATAAGGATTTAACGCAAGCCCCGCCGCCGTTTCCGCCGCCGGCATCCGGCGGCCCGGCCCAAGCCGACAGGTGCTATCAATAAAGCGTTGAATCGGTTTATCGAGCCGGGAGCATGCACCCATGCGGCACCACAGCATCAGCCTGAAGCTCAACCTGGCCTTCATGCTCATCATGTCCGCCCTGCTGGCGGCCTTCGGCGCGCTGGACTATTGGCGCACCCAACAGGAATTGCGTCAGGAACTGGACGGAGAAATCGCCGCGATCAGCGCGCGGCTGGCGGCGAATATGGCCGGACCCATGTGGAATTTCGACAGCGCCCAAGGCTTGCGGGTGCTGGAGGCGGAGATGGGCAAACACGCGCTCCGCGGCGTGTTCGTCCGCGACGCCAACGGCGTTCCCTTCGCCGGCTACCGCCGCGAGGCCGACGGCTCGCTGCTGCGCGGCGCCGCGCCGGCGCCGGACGCGGACCTGACGCGCGAACGCGCCGTGGTCTTTCACGACGGCGCGACCGCGCGCGTCGTCGGCAAGCTGAGCCTGCAAGTGTCCACGGAAGAAATCCGCGAGAAACTGCGCGCGGTGCTGTGGCGGGTGACGGCGGAAATCCTGCTGCTGGACCTGGTCACCGTCCTGGTGCTGTCCCTGCTGGTGCGCCGCCTGCTACACCGGCCCATCCGCGAGGTGAGCCAGGCGCTGCACGCCATCGCCGACGGCGATCTGACCGCGCCGCCGCGCTACGCCAGCCAGGACGAACTGGGCGATCTGGCCGAATCCACTCGCCGGCTGGTCGCCAAGCTGGCCGGCATTCTGGCGCATATCGACGCTTTTTCCTCGGACCTGGCCAACGCCGCGCGCCAGATCAGCCAGGCGGTGGACACCCTGAGCCAGCAAGCGTCGGAGCAGGCCAACAACATCGACAAGAACAGCGCCAGCCTGGAACAGATTTCCGCCTTCGTGTGGAAGAACCGGGACGACGCCCGCACCACGGATCAGATGGCCAGCGACAGCAGCAGGCACGCGGCGGCCGGCGGCCAGGCGGTGGACGAGACCATCGCCGCGATGTGGGACATCGCCAACAAGGTGCTGATCATCGACGACATCGCCTACCAGACCAATCTGCTGGCGCTGAACGCGGCGATCGAGGCGGCGCGCGCCGGCGAACACGGCCGCGGCTTCGCAGTGGTGGCCGGCGAAGTGCGCAAGCTGGCGGCGCGCAGCCAGCAGGCGGCCAAGGAAATCAGCCAGCTGACGCAAAGCAGCGTGCGCCGCGCCGAACACGCGGGCGAACTGTTCAATCAGATGTTGCCGACGATACAGAGCACCGCCAGCTTCGTGCAGGAAATCAATCAGTCCTCCAACCAGCAAGCGCAGCGGGTGGAACAGATCAATCAGGGCGTCAGCGAAATCAGCCGTTCCATGCAGGCCAACGCCGCGGCGTCGGAACAGCTGACCGCCACCGCGCGCGGCATGAGCGAGCAGGCGGTGGAGCTGGCGCAGACCATAGGCTATTTCAAATACTGAGCCGCGCCGTGAAAAAGCCGCCGGGCTGAGGCGCGGCGGCTTAACGGACGGCAGCGGGACTCACACCGCCTTGAGCTTGCCCTTGGCCGGGCGCGCGTCCGGCTTGGCCTCCGCGCCGGCTTCGCGCTCCCAGCTTTCCTTGTAGGCGCGGCCGTAATAGCTGTCCAACAGCAGCTGCTTCAGTTCGCTGATCAAGGGATAGCGCGGGTTGGCGCCGGTGCACTGGTCGTCAAAGGCGGCTTCCGCCAGCAAGTCCACCTTGGCCAGGAAATCCGCCTCGGCCACGCCGGCGGCCTGGATGGACGCCGGAATGTCCAGCGTGCGCTTGAGCTCGTCCACCCACTCGATCAACTTCTCCACCCGCTCGTGGTCGCGGCTGGCTTCCAGGCCCAGATGGCGGGCGATTTCAGCGTAGCGCGCCACGCTCTTGGGCCGGTCGTACTGGCTGAAGGCGGTCTGCTTGGTCGGCACATCGGCCGCGTTGTAGCGGATCACATTGCTGATCAAGAGCGCGTTGGCCAGACCGTGGGCCAGGCCGAACTCGGCGCCTATCTTGTGCGCCATCGAGTGGCAGACGCCGAGGAAGGCGTTGGCGAAGGCGATGCCGGCGATGGTGGCGGCATTGTGCACCTGCTCGCGCGCCTTGGGGTCTCCGGCGCCGTTGCGGTAGGCGGACGGCAGATAGTCCTTGAGCATCTTCAAGGCCTGCAAGGCCTGAGGGTCGGAATACTCGTTGGCCATCACCGAGGCGTAGGCCTCCAGCGCGTGGGTCACCGCGTCGATGCCGCCGAAGGCGGTCAGCGACTTGGGCATATTCATCACCAGATTGGCGTCGACAATGGCCATGTTCGGCGTCAGCTCATAGTCGGCGATCGGGTATTTGACCCCGGTGTTCTCGTCGGTGACCACGGCGAACGGCGTCACTTCCGAACCGGTGCCGGAGGTGGTGGGCACGGCCACCAACTCCGCCTTGCGCCCCAGTTTGGGGAACTGGTAGATCCGTTTGCGGATGTCCATGAAGCGCAGCGCCAGGTCTTCGAAATGCACTTCCGGGTGTTCGTACATCACCCAGATGATCTTGGCCGCGTCCATCGGCGAACCGCCGCCCAAGGCCATGATCACGTCCGGCTTGAAGGCGTGGGCCAGGTCCGCGCCCTTGCGCACCACCGCCAGCGTGGGATCGGCCGGCACCTCGAAGAACACTTCCACCTCCAGGCCCATTTTCTTCAGCAGGCGGATGGGCTCGTCGACGAAGCCGTTGTCGAACAGATACTGGCCGGTGACGATCAGACAGCGGCGTTTGCCGGACAGATCCTCCAAGGCCACCGGCAGGCAGCCGCGGCGGAAGTAAATCGACTTGGGCAGCTTATGCCACAACATGTTCTCCGCCCTCTTGGCCACGGTCTTCTTGTTGATCAGGTGTTTGGGCCCGACGTTCTCCGAGATCGAGTTGCCGCCCCAGGAGCCGCAGCCCAGCGTCAACGACGGCGCCAGGCTGAAGTTGTAGAGGTCGCCGATGCCGCCTTGGGACGACGGCGTGTTGATCAGGATGCGCGCGGTCTTCATCTTGTCGCCGAAGTAGCGGATGCGCTCGCCTTGCAGATCCTGGTCGGTGTACAGCGCCGAGGTGTGGCCGATGCCGCCCATCGCCACCAGCGCCGCGGCCTTGTCGCAGGCGTCGATGAAATCGCCGGCGCGGTACATCGCCAGCGTCGGCGACAGCTTTTCATGCGCAAAGGCCTCGGCGGCGGACACATCGCTGACCTCGCCGATCAGCACCTTGGTGGCCGGCGGCGCTTCGATGCCGGCCATCGCGGCGATCTTGGCCGCGCTCTGGCCGACGATGGCGGCGTTGAGGCTGCCGTCCTGCAGAATCACCTTGCGCACCGCCTCCGCTTCGCGCTTGGACAGGATGTAGCCGCCGTGCTTGGCGAAGCGCTCGCGCACCGCCTCGTAGATTTCATCGACGATGATGACGGACTGCTCGGACGCGCAGACCACGCCGTTGTCGAAAGTCTTGGACATCAGGATGGAGGCGACGGCGCGCTTGATGTCGGCGGTCTCGTCTATCACCGCCGGGGTGTTGCCGGCGCCCACGCCGATGGCGGGCTTGCCGGAAGAATAGGCGGCGCGCACCATGCCCGGCCCGCCGGTGGCCAGGATCAGATTGAGGTCGGGGTGGTGCATCAGCTGATTGGACAGCGCCACCGAGGGCTCGTCTATCCAGCCTATGATGTCCGGCGGCGCGCCGGCCGCCACCGCCGCCTGCAACACCAGCCGCGCCGCCTCGCAAGTGGAACGCTTGGCGCGCGGGTGCGGCGAGAAAATGATGCCGTTGCGCGTTTTCAAGGAGATCAACGCCTTGAAGATGGCGGTGGAGGTGGGATTGGTGGTGGGCACGATGCCGCAGATCAGGCCGATGGGCTCGGCGATGGTGATGGTGCCGAAGGTGTCGTCCTCGGCCAGCACGCCGCAGGTTTTATCGTCCTTGTACTTGTTGTAGATGTATTCGGAGGCGAAGTGGTTTTTGATCACCTTGTCCTCCAGCACGCCCATGCCGGTTTCCGCCACCGCCATCTTGGCCAGCGGTATCCGCGCGTCCGCGGCGGCCAGCGCCGCGGAGCGGAAGATGTGGTCCACCTGCTCCTGGCTGAAGCCGGCAAACGCGGCCTGCGCCTTTTTCACCCGCGCCACCAGCGCGTCCAGTTCCAGTTCATTGCCAACGGTCATTTCAAGTCTCCCAAACAGTTAAACCTGTCGCAGCGAGAGAATGACTAATTAGTGACATTTTACTTTCATTTATGAAAATAAAATCTAGACAATAATATTGTCCATTCACCGCCCATTCTCATCGCTTCAAAACTTTTTTGTAGCAAGCGCATTACAGCGATACGCTTTCAACACCGAAAAACCCTGTCGCCCGCAAACGCGAAACCATAGCGGCGGCATCAATAAGTCCATGCTAAGCGAAAAAACGATATTCGTTTTTGCGCATTGCCAAACAAATACGGATTAAGCGGAGAAAAAATGTCACAACCGGAATCATGAAGGGAAAAGCGCGCGCATCGGCTGTAACGGCGACGCTACCGCGCCGACGCCGCGCAAATAGAATGGCCGCCTATCGGCGGCCATGGGCGAAGCGGAAATGCGGCGCGCCGCTATTTCATGAAACTGTATTTGAAGAACTGGCCGGCGCGGCTCATTTCGCGGATCTTGGCCGGATCGGTCTCGCCGTTCAGATTGGTGATCACCAGCTTGCCGTAGCCTTGCTTCAGATCGTTGCGGAAGTCGTAGAACGCGCCCAGCACCGCCAGCTTGCCCGCCTCCACCTCGCCGGCGTAGGTCATGATCGCGGTTTCCACCTGATTGTTGACGTTCAGCAGCGCGCCGTTGGTGGGGTCTATGCCCTTGGGAATGTCGATGGTGGACAGCTCTTTGCGGATTGCCGGCTCCAGCCCGCCATAGTCGCCGGAGGCGGCCTTGATCGCGCCGCAGGCGGCATGGCCGATGATGATCAGCAAGGGGGTATGCAAATGTCTCACCCCGTATTCGACCGAACCCTCGGCGGTGGCCAATTGATTGCCGATGTCCCGCACCATGAACAGATCGTTGACCGCGTCGCCATGGAAGGCATTGGTTTGCACCCGGGAATCCGAGCAAGTCACCACGGTGGCGCGCGGGCTCTGATGCTCGGCGAAGCGCTCAAAATAAGCTTTGTCGTGCGCCTTCATATAGCGGGCGTTGGCTTCGACTATGGTCTCCACCACGCCGCGCACTTGCTGGGCCTCGGAGGCCAAATGCGCGCCGGCGTGCGCGTCGCCGTGCTCGGCAGCAACCGCCTTGCGCTTGGGCTTGACCACGCGGCGCTTTTTCACCGGCGCGTGCACTTCCGGACTGGGTTCGCTCAAATTCTTGGCCGCCGGCGGCGGCGCCATCTTCACCGCCGGTTCCATTTTCTCCGGCGGTTTGGCCTCGGCGTGTTTGGCTTCAGCGGGCTTGGCCTCCGCCGGTTTGGCTTCCGCGTGCTTCGCCTCCGGCTTGACCTCCGCTTTGGCCTCCGCCTTGGCGGCGGGCTTGGCCTCGGTCTTGTGTTCCGCCGCCGGCGCGGCCGGCTTGGCCGGCTCCGCCTTGTGGGCTTCCGGCGCCGCCGGCTTCAACTTCAGCGGCAGCTTGATCACCGTCTTGGGCTGAGACCCTTCGGCCGGCGCCGCCTCCTCCGCCCAAGCCTGGGCCGTCAACAACAAGAGACAAAGCGCCAGTCGGCGCTTGCGTCCAAGCATCCCCATTTACCACTCCTTATTGTCATCTTGGCGGTCATTATATTTATGCAATATCGGCTATGTTTGATAAAACTGAAAGACGATATTAATTGACCGGTAATTAGCCCAAAAAAATGACAATAAGTTAAATTAACGCCATTCAACATGCAAACGGCGCCGACGGCTCAGCTGCTTTGTATCCAGTACTCGACAATGCGGCCATCCGCCACCCGGTAGCAGGCGCTGCCGATCTGGCGCAGCGGCTCGCCGCTGGGCGGGCGGCCGTCCAGGCCGGCCAGGTCATGTCCCAACTGGGTCCAGCGCGCGTAAGCCTTGTCTCCGTCCACCAGCAATTCGTCCACCCTCAGTTCAAAGGCGCCGTAGTCGCGTAGGAAGTCCCGCACATGGGCGGCATAGTCGGCCGGGCTGCGCTCCAGCGTATGCGGCGACTCCGCCACCAATTGATGCGCCAATACCTTGGGCGCCAGATAATCGCCGGCCGCGTCCGGATTGCGTCCGGAACGCACCTCCTTCAAAAACCCCGTCACTACCGCTCTGGTATCCTGCATTTTCGTTTCTCCTCGATTCGACATCACGGTCAATGAAACACCCGTCGGTTCCGCGCGCAATCCACCGGATTGGCGCACTGCCGCCCTCCGTTCGACGCCGCGCACCTCGCCCGCTCCAGCGCCTCCGTTTCATCGCGCAACGCCCGCCGCGTGTGAGCTTGCATGCCCTGCCACCACAAACGGCCCAACCGCCCCCAGAATCGACTCCACGCCCCCCAGGCTCCCAATGCCATGATGCGCTCCAATTGTTCTGCTATTGATCACGCAAGCATGCTAATCTACATGCGCATACAATAAAATCCGTGAAATATCCACACACTGTTCTGAAATGAAAACAAACCACCCTCCCTCTCCGGATGCTCTGCTGGCCTTCGACGCGCTGGCCCGCCACGGCAGCTTCACCGCGGCGGCCGACGCGCTCGGCTGCGCCAAAAGCCGCGTCAGCCAATTGGTCAAGCAACTGGAGCTGGAGCTGGGCGCGGTGCTGGTGCTGCGCAATACCCGGCGCGTGGCGCTGACCGAGGCCGGCCAGCGGCTGGCCGTGCACGCGCGCCAGCTGCGCGAGATGCTGGACCGGGTGCGCGGCGATGTCGGCAATGTGCAGGATTGCGTGGAAGGGCCGCTGGTGATCAGCTCCGCGTCCGCCTTCGCCCAGTTCCTGCTGGTCCCCATCCTGTCCGAGCTGTCCAATCAATACCCGGGGCTGGAGATGCAGCTGCAAGTGGAGAACCGGCTGCAAGACCCGGTGGCGGAAGGGCTGGATTTTTGCGTGCGCACGCGCAATGTCTACGACGACGGACTGGTGGCCAAACCGCTGGGCTTCATGCGCGAAACCGTCTACGCCTCGCCCGGCTACCTGGCCCAGGCGCCCAGGCTGGAACACCCGGAAGACCTGTGCCTGCACCGCGTGCTCTACGATTCCAGCAAGGCGCCCAGCGAGGCGGTGGAATGGGCGCTGGAGAAGGACGGCGTCTATGTGCGCATGCCGGTGCGGCCGGTGCTCAGCTGCAATCAGTATTCGCCGCTGGTGTCCGGCGCGGTGGCCGGCTGCGGACTGGCGCTGCTGCCCCACTACGTGGCCAGCAGCTTTCTCGCCACCGGCCAGTTAGTGCCGGTGCTGCCGGGCTGGAGCCACGATTGCTGGCCGGCCTTCCTGGTCTACCCTTACCGTCACCCGCTGCCGCGCAAGAACGAGATCTTCGTCCAGCACGTGGTGCCGCGGCTGCGCGCGCTGCTGGCGGCGGAACCGCAAACGGCTTGATCCAGGCCAAGACGCGCGGCGCCTCCCCTGGGCTATGCTGGCGCGCGACCCGGCGCTCGGCGAAAGGCGCGGGCAAACGATTGGAAAGGGATTTATGCAATACAGCGATATTCTCATCGTCGGCGGCGGCATGGTGGGCTCGGCGCTGGCCGCCGCGCTGTCCGGCCACGGCCTGAGCATTGCGGTGCTGGAGCAAGCGCCGCCCGCCCCGTTCGACGCAGCCCAGCCGCCGGATCTGCGGGTTTCGGCGATCAGTCCGGCCTCGGCTCGCTTTCTGGCCGGCATCGGCGCCTGGGACGCGGTGCTGGCGATGCGCGCGGCCCCCTATCTGCGCATGCAGGTGTGGGAGGGCGAAGAAGCCGACGGCACGCTGTTCACCGCCGAGGAGGCCGGCGAGGCCGCGCTCGGCCACATCGTGGAAAACCGGGTGGTGCAACTGGCCGCCACCCAGGCCCTGCGCCAATGCGCCGACGTCGACTATCTGGCCCCGGCCGCCATCCGCCGCATCGCCTACCAGCCCTTCGCCTCCCGCGTGGAGCTGGAAGACGGCCGTCAATTGAGCGCCCGCTTGCTGATCGCCGCCGACGGCGCGCGCTCGTCGGTGCGCGACGCCGCCGGCATCGGCGTCACCAGTTGGGACTATCCCATGCACGCGCTGGTGGCTTGCTGCGAGCAAGAGCAAACGCAGCAGGACATCACCTGGCAACGCTTCACCCCCACCGGCCCGCAAGCCTTTTTGCCGCTGACCGGCGAATACGGCTCGCTGGTCTGGTATCACCGTCCGCCGGACGTCCAGCGGCTGCTGGCGCTGGACGAGGCCGAGCTGGCCGCGGCCTTTCACGCCGCCTTCCCCCGCAAGCTGGGCGCGATCCGCCGCATCGTGGCCAAGGGCAGCTTCGCGCTGACCCGCCGCCACGCGCAGCGCTACGTCAAGGACGGCGTGGCCCTGGTGGGCGACGCCGCCCACACCATCCACCCCTTGGCCGGCCAGGGCGTGAACCTGGGCTTCCAGGACGCGGCCAAGCTGGCCGAGGTGATACGGGAAGCCGCGGCCCAAGGCCGGGACTTCGCCGCCGTCGACGCGCTGCAACGCTACCAGCGCGCGCGCAAGCCGGCCAATCTGGCGATGCAGACCGCGATGGACGCCTTCTGCTACGGCTTCGGCAACGATATCGCCCCGCTGCGGCTGGCGCGCAAGCTGGGGATGCGCGTGGCCAACCACGCCGGCCCGCTGAAACGCGAAGCGATACGCTACGCGCTGGGCTTGAAAGGCGGCTGACGCCCGGCGGCGTCTCCTTGAGCGGCCGGCGTCATCGCCCCTTGGCGGCTATGCTGAAGCGTCTGGCCCTCATCAGCGCCGCCGTCGCGGCGGGTCGGCCATCGCTCAAGGAGGCCATTCCATGAAACGTCTGACATTGCTGGCGGCGCTGCTTTACGCGCTCGGCGCCCTTTCCTCCCACGCCTGGTCCGTCTCGCCTGCCCACGGGCCGCTGCTCAGCCAGGCTGGCGGCGGTGGCGGTGGCGGTGGCGGTGGCGGTGGACACGAGGGCGGCGGCGGCGGACATGAGGGAGGCGGCGCCGGCGGTGGCTCCGGAGGCGGCGGCAACCATGACGGCGGCCCACAGGGCGGCGGTCATGCTCCCGGCAACGCCAACGGCGGCCCGCAACACGGCGCGGCCCCCGGCAACGCGCCCTCCGGCGCGCCCCATGGGGAACCGCCGGGAGACCGCCGCGCGGCGCCGGGCGCCGACGATGCGGCCGCTCAGGGACAGGCTCCGGCCGGCAACGGCCAATAAACAAGCACAGGAAAGCAAACAGGCCGCATCCGAGGATGCGGCCTGTTTGCTGTCAGCGCGCCGTCATGCCTGATTTGGAACAGGCCCTCAAACCGCCTCCACATTGTTGTGGACTTCGCTGTCGCGCAAGACCACCTGCGCCCACACCGCGGCGTCCATATAGTACTGGTTGACCAATTCCACCTCGAAATCCAGCACCTTGGCCAAGGCTTCGATCTGCTCGGTGTCGCCCTGCTCGCAGGCCAGCGCCATCGCCAGGAAGGGCGCGAACATGCCGCGGCGCTCCACCACCGCCTCGCGCACCGGCGAGGCCAGCTCCAGCGGGTCCAGCACATCGGGAAACGGCACCCCGAGCAAAACGTCCAGCATGGAGAACATGCCGGTGAGGAACAGATGTTCGGCCTCCACCCGGTTGCCGCGATAGCTGCCCATGCGCTCCAGCAGGCGGGCGCGGATCAGCGACTTTTCCAGCAGCGACACCGCGGTGCCGTCGTCCTTGCGCGCGGTGAACAACAGCATGGACAGCCACTTGAACAAGGTTTCCCGGCCCAGCAGCAGCAGGGTTTCCTCTATGGTCTGCACCTTGCGCGACAAACCGTGCACTGGCGAATTCATGAAACGCAGCAGTTTGAACAGCAGCACCGAGTCCAGCTTGAACTGGGTCTCGATCTCGGCGGCTTCGGCATTGGCGCGCAACATGCGCATGATTTGCAACACCCGGGTCTGGCTGGCGTCCACCTTGCCGCCCTCCAGCGCGCGCACGGTGGCGATGAAGGGGCCGTGGAACAAGGCGAAACGATTATGCCCCGGCCCGCGCAGACAGACGTCCAGATCCTCGGCGGTGCCGACGTTGCGCGCCATCCAGCGCACAGTGGGATAACGCTTGGGCAGTTGATCCAGAATGGGCTCCAGCACCTTGCCGGACGGCGCGTCGAAGTCCAGGATCATGAAGTCCATGCGGCTGAACAAATCGTTCTGCAGGTGCGCCGGCAGGCTGCCCGGATCGTAGCCGGCCGGCTCCAGCGCGAAGCGCATCGCTTTTTGCTTGAGCGCGTCCAGCTGCCGGATCATCTCTTCGGACACCGAACCGGTCTGCGACGGCTCCAGCACGAAGATCACGCTGCTGGCCGGCATATTCGACAGCATAGGCTCGTCCAGGGTGTCGATGGAGATATGGACAAAGGCGCGGCGGAAAGCCAGCAAGCGGAAGATGTCCATATTCTGCAGCGTGCTGAGCATCAGCCTGTCGAACTCTTGCTGCTTGCCGGCGGCGATATTGCGCTTGCCCTGGCGCACGAAGAAATCGTAAGCCACCACCCTTTGCAGCCTGTCCATCACCGGCTGATGCGAAACAAAGCCCAGGGTGGGCGGCAAATCCAGCGGCGGCGCGTTTTCCAGCTGCCGGCTGGCCGGCGAGTCGTGCGCCAGCTCGGTGAACGGCGCGGGCACGACCTGTTCGTCGCTGGAGGAGTCCGAAGATTTCTTCATACGGCCGGTCAGGCCGCTGATCAGATTTTTCAGCATGTTCCATCCTACCGGATATGCCGGCGTCGTCCCGGCTTACGGTTTACAGTCTAGCCGATTCGGCCGGCAATTCTGGGAGTATCTACCGAAACATCGCCGCATTGCGCGCGATGGCGCAAGGCGTGGTCGATCAACACCAGCGCCAGCATCGCCTCGGCGATGGGCGTGGCGCGGATGCCGACGCAAGGGTCGTGGCGGCCGTGGGTTTCCATGGTCAGCGGCTGGCCCTGCTTGTCGATGGAACGGCGCGGCTGGGCGATGGAGGACGTCGGCTTGATGGCGATGGACACCTCGATGTCCTGCCCGGTGGAAATGCCGCCGAGCACGCCGCCGGCGTGATTGCTGGCGAAGCCCTGCGGCGTCAGCTCGTCGCCGTGCTCGCTGCCACGCTGGGTGACGCAGCCGAAGCCGGCGCCGATTTCCACGCCCTTGACCGCATTGATGCTCATCATCGCATGGGCGATATCGGCGTCCAGCCGGTCAAACACCGGCTCACCCCAGCCCACCGGCACGTTCTCGGCCACCACCCGCAGCCGCGCGCCTATCGAATCCAGGCTCTTGCGCACGCTGTCCATATAGCTTTCCAGCTGCGGCACCACCTCGGGATCGGCGGCGAAGAAGGGATTGCCGGACACATGCTCCCACCCCTTGAACGGAATCGCGACTTCGCCGATCTGGCTCATATGGCCGCGGATGACGATGCCATAGCGTTCGCTCAACCATTTCTTGGCGATGGCGCCAGCGGCTACCCGCACCGCGGTTTCGCGGGCGGAGGAACGGCCGCCGCCACGCGGATCGCGGATGCCGTATTTGTGCCAATAGCAGTAATCGGCGTGGCCGGGACGGAAGGTGTCGGCGATATTGCCGTAATCCTTGCTGCGCTGATCGGTATTGCGGATCAGCAGCGCGATCGGCGTGCCGGTGGTCTTGCCCTCGTACACGCCGGACAGGATTTCAACGCTGTCCGGCTCCCGGCGCTGAGTCACGTGACGGCTGGTGCCGGGCTTGCGCCGGTCCAGCTCCAGCTGGATGTCGGCCGCGCTGATCTCCAGTCCCGGCGGGCAACCATCCACCACGCAGCCGATGGCCGGGCCGTGGCTTTCGCCGAAGGAAGTCACCGTGAACAACAATCCCATGGTATTGCCTGACATCTTCACTGTCCTTTGTGTGCTGAATGCTTGGCGAAGATTCTAGCACGACCGTTCCGGCTACCAGCCGACCGCCGTTGCCAGCCGGCGTCGGAACCAGCCGGTGATGGAGAGCCGCTGCTGGCCGGCCGGCAATACCTCGTGCCAGAAACGGTCGGACAGAAACAGCGCCAGGGTGCCGGCTTCCGGCCGGACATCGACATGGCGCGCGCCCTCCTCGTCCAGATAGAGGCGCATCTCGCCGCCGGCGTCGGCCGGCCAGTCATCATTCAGATACAGCACCGCGGTCAGCGCGCGCGCGTCGTCGTCGCGGAAGCGGTCCAGGTGTTTTTTGTAGAATGCGCCTTGCGGGTAAACCGCGAAGTGAGACTCCAAGTCCTCCAGGCCCATGTAAAAGGCCTGGTTGACCGCCTGACGGACGGCATCCAGCTTGGAGAAATACAAGGACGCGGCGGAATCCGCGTTGTCCGGCTCCAGCCACAGCACCGAATCGGAACGGATTTCGCTGCGGCGGTTTTGTTGTGCGGCGCGCCCAACGGCGGCCTCGTGGAATTTGCCCTGCTGCCAGTTGGCGAGGCATTCCTCGCGCAGCAGGCGGATTTCTTCAGCGGTGAACAGGCTGCGGTCCACGACCCAGCCCTGTTCGGCAAGGTTGTCGATAACGGGCCCCAGCAAATAGGGCGCAACTTCAAAGCGTTGTGTCATGATTCATTCTCCCAGGCGCGATTTCTACCACAGCCGCGCCTCCAGGAAAATGTGATTTATCAGTAATTTTCGCTGACCCGATCATACTGTCCATGCAGCCATGCCAATACCAGCGGGAAATGGTCCCGAATGGCATCAGGGTGGGTCAATAATGACACATGATTGTAGTCGTGCAAGTGGCCTGCGCGGCGCGACAACAGATGCAGCCGCGACAGATGCGGGCCGGACTCGTCGCGAAAGCGGCGCACATCCTCCGGGTGGCCGCGGCAGGGATCGTTGCCGGCGGCGAGGTACAAGGCCGGCGGCAGCCGCGCGTGCTTGGCGGCGGCGCCATAATCGAAGCCGTCGTCACTGTCCACCCACGGCTTGGGCTGAGCCCACAACTTGCTTTGCAGATGGCTCTTGTCGCTCTCGTCATCCGCGCCCAGCCGGATACGCCGCGCCGGCAGATAGCCGAACAGACGGATCAAGACCCGCGAGGCGACATTCCACATGAAGTCCACCTCCACCAGCTTGTTCAGATTGCATACCCGCACGCTGCGCTTGCTGCCGAAATACACCAGGCTGGCCACCTCGCCCGCCAGCTCCGGAAAACGGAGCAGGCAACTGGACATGTGCACGCCGCCCCAGGAGTGAGCCATCCAATGCAGCGGCGCGCCGTTCTTGAGTTCGCGGATGTGGCGATGCAGCGCCGGCAAATCCTCGCAGATGGTCTCGGTCTGCCCGTGGCGCGAGGCGCGGCTGATCTTGGGCAGGCTGCGGCCGCGGCCGCGCAGATCGGCGACGAACACATCGTAGCCGGCCTCGGCCAGGTAATGAGCCAGCCCTCGGCCGGAATCGCTGTAAAAAGTGCGGCCGTTGGCCATCACCCCGTGCAGCAACAGCACCGGCGGACCGTCCTCGCGGCAATAAATGCGTTTCAGATACAGCTGCTCGCCGCCCACCGCGACAAAGCGGTCCTGCTGGCGCTTTTCCATGCCTTCTCCTCGTATCGGCGTCTACTTCGTCGTCTGCGCGACAATTCAAACAAGCGCTTGATCATGACAAAAAAGCCGCCAAAGAGAAAGCCCGCCCTGCGTCAGAACCTGTTCAAAGTCTATCGAGCCAGAGCGAGACAAGGCGGACACGGCTGAAGAAGCGGAATGTACGGGTGGTAATGAGCATTCTGAAGACGTTTTCAACGCCGTATCGCCGACGCGTAGCAGATCGTAAACAAGTTCTCAGAGCCTGTTCAAAGTCTCGCGAGCAAGGGCGAGACAAGGCGAAAACGAGCGAAAAAGCGGAGTGTACAAGTGGTACATGAGCATTTTGAGCTTGTTTTTAACGCCGTATCGCCGAAGCGCAGCAGACTTTGAACAGGTTCTCAGGTCTTCAAGGCCGAAGCCTGCCACACGCCGCCGCCCCGGGCCTGCCGCAAGGCCTCGCCGCGCAGCGCCAGCCACCAGGCCAGCGCGCACAAGCTCGCCATCGCCGCGAATAAAGTCCCCCCGGACGCGCGGGCCAGCATCCAGCCGACCAGCATCGGCCCCAGCGCTCCGCCCAGACTGGCCAGATTCTGCGCGCCGTAGTAGACGCCCTTGCAGTCCTCCGGCGCGATCGCGTCTATGTACAGGTATTCGGCCGGCACCAGCACGATCTCGCCCACGGTGAACACCAGCATCGCCGCGCACATGCCCAGCAGCCCGCCGGGGACCCAGCCCAAGCCCAAGGTGCCCAGCCCCAGCAGCAGAAAGCCGGCGCCGATGGCCTTCATCAAGCCGGCGTCGCCTATCCGCCGGCCCAGCGGGTATTGCAGCAAGATCACGCCGACCGCATTGCAGCTGATCAGCGCCGACATCCAGCGCAGCACCTCGGCCTCCGGCAAGCTCTGCATCAGATACAGGGGCAGATAGCTGGAAAAACGCGCGTACACCAAGTTGGCCAAGGCGCAACTCAGGGTGAACAAGACCAGCACCCGGTCTTGCCGCAAACGGCCCAGCGTCGCCAAAAAGCCCGGCGCAGGCGCACCGGCCTCCCGGCTGGGCGCGCAAGGGCCGCGCGGCGTCGCCGCTCCGCCGGCCGCGGCCAGCGCGATCGCGCACCAGAACGGCCAGTTCCCGTCCCAAGCCAACAGCAGGCTGCACAGCAAGGGCCCCAGCGCCCAGCCGACATTGGCCAGGGTGTAACGCAGGGAAAAGGCTTTGCCGCGCCGCTCCGGCGGCAGTAAATCGCTGATCATGGCCTTGATCGCGATGCTGTGCACCGCCTGGCCGATCTCGCTGAGCGCCAGCGCCAGCGCGCTCCACCACAGCTGCTGGCTCAGCGGCAGCACCAGATAGTTCAACGCGATCAAGGCCGCGGCACCCAGCAGCACCGGCCGCCGCGGCCAACGATCCAGCAAATGGCCGCCGTACAAGCCCATCAAGGCGGACAGCAGCAAGACGCCGCCCAACAGCAGGCCGGTCTGCTCGCCGCTCAAGCTCAGTTGCCGCCCCAGGGTCAGCACCAGCAGCGGCGCGATCACCGCCCGGCTCATCGTCAACAGCCAGGAGCCGGCCAGCAGCCAACGCACCTGGATTTCTTTTTCGCCAATCATGCCAAGGCCTATGCAAACAGGAAGTGCCCCCAGTATCCTGCTAAAAGCGGAATGTAAAAATGGATGCGAACCAAACAAATTGCTTCCGCTTTTAGCCTAGCCCTCAACCGGAAACGAGCATGAAGCTGGAACGACAATATCAGGCGCTGCACCGGGCCTACGCCGGCCGGCAGTCCGCCCAGCCGGGGCTGGCCGAGCTGTGCGCGCTGTGGGACTGCAGCGAGCGCAACGCCCGGCTGCAGCTGGCCAAGATGCGCGAGCGCGGCTGGCTGGCCTGGGAGCCGGGCCGGGGGCGCGGCCGTAAATCGCGGCTAAGCCTGCTCTGCCCGCCGGAACAGCTGGAATGGCAGCGTCTGCAGCGCTTGCTGCGCGACGGCAAGCTGGAGCAGGCCTTCGCCCAATTGCCGCCGCAGCGGCGCGAACAATTGCTGAGCGCGCTGCCGCAATACCTGGGCAGCGCCGCGCAAGGCCGCTGCCTGCGCATCCCGATACCGCATGCGCCGCTGAGCCTGGACCCGGTCACCGTCAGCGGCCGGCTGGAATCCCATCTGGTCCGGCAGATATTCGACCGGCTATGCCGTTTCGACCGCGCGCTGCAAAGCCTGCAGGGCGGCCTGGCCCATCACTGGGAAAGCGACGCCGCGGCCAGGCGCTGGCGCTTCTGGCTGCGCCCCGGCCTGCAATTCCACGACGGCTCGCCCTTGCAGGCCGACGCCGCGGCCGCCAGCCTGCTGCGACTGCGCGAATCCGACAATCCTTATCAGCGGCAATACCGCCACCTGAGCGCGGTCGAGGTCCACGATCCGCTGTCCTTCAGCTGCCGCTTGGACGACGGAGATTTTCTATGGCCGCAGCGGCTGGCCACCGCCAACAGCTCCATCGTCCCCTTACGGCGCGGCGCCGACTTCGAACGCCTGCCGGTGGGCAGCGGTCCGTTCCGGGCGCTGCGCCACAGCGAGCAGCGGCTGAGCCTGGCCGCCTTCGCCGCCCATTACCGCGAGCGGGCGCTGCTGGACGAGATCGAGCTCTGGTTCATTCCCGCCGGCGACGACGGCCAGGACTTCCACCTGCGCCTGGATTACGCCAACGACGACGCCAACGGCACGCTGCAATCGGCCTGCACCTATTTGCTGCTGAACCCGGCCTTGCCGGACAGCGAGCGCGCTCCGCTGATGCGCTGGCTGGCCGAGCCCGCGCTGGTCCAGGCCAACGACGTTCTGCAGACGCCGGCGGCCGGCCTGCTGCCGGGCTGGCGACATCCCTTGCCGCGAGCCGAGCGCCGCCCCCGGCTGGACCGCGCCCGCCTGCGCCTGTTCCATTACGACCTGCCCTGCTTTCCGCCGCTGGCCGCCGCCATCCGCCAGCGCCTGGCCGCCCTGTCCATCGACCTGGAGATCCACGCCCTCAGCCGGCGCGCCTTCTTTCACGATCAGGACTGGTGGCGGCAGGCCGATCTGATGTTGTGCAGCGAGGTCTTGCACGACGATCGCGACTACAGCTGCCACGAATGGCTGGGCACCCGGCAACCGTTGCAGCGCGGCCTGGGCGCGGCGGCGCAGGCGCGGCTGAACGCGCAATTGCGGGACATCCAGCGCCAGCCGGACACCCAACAGCGGATGGCCGGTTACGCCGCCATCGGCGACTGGCTGTGCGCCGAGGGCTGGGTGCTGCCGCTATCGCATGAGCGCCAGGGCCATCAAGCCAGCCCGCAACTGGCCGGCCTGCAAATGAGCGAAAACGGCTGGACCGATTTCGCCGGCCTATGGCTGAGACCTGTCCAATCGGACTGATACGCGCGCGTCCCGCCACATTCCGTCCGCGCCGGGGCTTGAGAATCCGCGCGGCGTCCCTATATCGACAACAGGGCCCGTTTTACATCTAATCCATTGATCTAAAAGGAGAGTAAGATGAACATCCTGCCTTCCCGCGGCAATGTTAGCCTGTTTGACGAACTGTTCCGCGACTTCAGCCCCGGCTTTTTCATCAAGCCGTTGCACGGCGATCCCCTGCCCAGCCAGATCAAGATCGACGTGAGGGAATCCGAAACCCAGTTCACCGTTCACGCGGAAATCCCCGGCGTCGGCAAGGAGGATATCCATGTGGAAGTGGACGGCCCGCTGGTCACCATCAAGGCGGAAGTGCGCCAGACGGACAGCGAGCGCAAGGACGAACGCCCGCTGCGCACCGAGCGGTTTTACGGCGCGGTGTCGCGCAGCTTCCAGCTGCCGGCCGAGATCGAACGCAACGCGGCCAGCGCCAAGTATGAAAACGGCGTGCTCAGCCTGACGCTGCCGAAGAAACAAGGCGGACAGGGCGGGCAACGGCTGCGCGTAGAATAAGCCGCGCCGGGCAACCCAAGCCGCCATGAAAAAAGCCCCGGTTTGAAACCGGGGCTTTGTTTTGAGCGGCGCGAGACGGCTCAGGCTTCCAAAATCTTGGACACGATCTCGTACACGTCCTTGGACAGCGTTTGCCCGGCCAGGCGCTGCAATTGCTCGCGCATCAGCGCCTGACGCGCCGGCTCCAGCTTCTTCAGCCGGCGGAAGGCGTTGACGATGCGGCTGGCCACCTGCGGATTGATCGCGTCCAGCGCCAGCACCTGATCGGCGAGGAAGCGATAGCCGCTGCCGTCGGCGGCGTGGAACAAGGCCATATTGGCGCCGAAGGTGCCGATCAGCGCGCGCGCCTTATTGGGGTTCTTCAAGGTGAAGGCCGGATGCTGCATCGCCGCCTGCACATGCTCCAGCGTGCCCGGCAGCTGGCTGCTGGCCACCAGCATGAAGAACTTGTCCATCACCAGCGCGTCGCCCTGCCAGCGGGCGGCGAAGGCGGTGAAGCAATCGTCGCGCTCGGCGCCGTCGCGATCGCGCAAGGCCAGCATCGCGCCCATCTGGTCGGTCATATTGTCCGCCTCCTGGCACTGCTTGGAGGCGGCCTCCGCCGGCCAGGCGTCGTCCAGGCGGTTCAGCATGGCCAGAGCCCGGTTCTTCAGATCGCGCTTGCCGGCGTCCTGCGGCTTGTAATCGCGGGTCTGGCTCAGCTCGTACGCCTCGCGCCACTCGCCGCGCAGCGCCTGCGCCAGCTCCTCCAGCACGAAATCGCGCACCTGATGGATGCTCGCCGGGTTGGCCGCCTCCACCATCTCCAGGATTTCCGCCTCGGAAGGCAGAGCCAGCATCAAGGCCTTGAACGCCGGATCGGCGACATGGTCCTTGAGCACCGCGCGGAAGGCGGCGACGAAGGTTTCCGGCAACTTCAGCTCGCCGCCGGCGGCCAGCGTCGTCAACAGCTGCTTGAACAGGCGCTCGGCCAAGGTCTGGCCGGCTTCCCAGCGGCTGAAGCTGTCGCTGTCGTTGGCCATCAGGAAAGCCAGTTGGTCGTCGCGCCAATCGAAATCCAGCTTCACCGGCGCGGAGAAGCCGCGCAGCAGCGAAGGCACCGGCTCGGCCGGCACGTCGACGAAGGTGAAGCTCTGCTCCGCCGCCTTGACGTCCAGCACCCGGGTGCCGCCCTGCGCCTCGGCCTCGCCCTCCAGCCGCAGCGGCAGGTCGGCGCCGTCCGCGCCCACCAGACCCAGGGCCAGCGGAATGTGGAAGGGCTGCTTCTGCTCCTGGCCCGGGGTGGCCGGGCAGGATTGGCGCACGTTCAGGGTGTAGCTGCGCGCCACGCTGTCGTAACGGCCGCTGACGCTGAGCACCGGGGTGCCGGCCTGGCTGTACCACAGGCCGAACTGACCCAGGTCCACGTCGTTGGCGTCGGCCATCGCCGCGCGGAAGTCGTCGCAGGTCACCGCCTGGCCGTCATGGCGTTTGAAATACAGGTCCATGCCCTTGCGGAAGCCGGCTTCGCCCAGCAAGGTGTGATACATGCGCACCACTTCCGCGCCTTTTTCATACACCGTCATGGTGTAGAAATTATTCATCTCGATATAGCTGTCCGGGCGGATGGGATGGGAGGTGGGGCCCGCGTCCTCCGGGAACTGATGAGCGCGCAGGCCCTTGACGTCCTCAATGCGCTTGACCGCGCGGCTGCTCATGTCGGCGCCGAACTCCTGGTCGCGGAACACGGTCAGGCCTTCCTTCAGCGACAGCTGGAACCAGTCGCGGCAGGTGACGCGGTTGCCGGTCCAGTTGTGGAAGTATTCATGGCCGATCACCCGCTCCACGCCCTGGAAGTCGGCGTCGGTGGCGGTGTCCTTGCGCGCCAGCACGTACTTGGTGTTGAAGACGTTGAGGCCCTTGTTCTCCATCGCGCCCATATTGAAGTCGCCGACGGCGACGATCATATAGATGTCCAGATCGTATTCCAGGCCGAAGCGCTGCTCGTCCCACTTCATCGAGTGCTTCAGGGACTCCATCGCGTGCTGAGTCTTGTCCTGATCGGCCGGTTCGGTCCAGATCTCCAGCGCCACTTCGCGGCCGCGCATCGTGACGAACTTGTCCTTCAGCGCCGTCAGCTTGCCGGCCACCAAGGCGAACAGATAAGACGGCTTCTTGTACGGGTCCACCCACTTCACCCAGTGGCGCTTCTTGTCCACCATGCCCTCGCCCACCTTGTTGCCGTTGGAGAGCAGCACCGGGAATTTGTGCTTGTCCGCCATGATGGTGGTGGTGAACTTGGCCATCACGTCGGGACGGTCCAGGTAATAGGTGATTTTGCGGAAGCCTTCCGGCTCGCATTGGGTGAACAGATTGCCGTTGGACGCGTACAAGCCCATCAGACTGGTGTTGGCCGCCGGATCGATCTCGGTTTCCACTTCCAGGATGAAGCTGTCCGGCACGCCGCGCACGGTCAGTTGATCGTTGGCCAGCGCGTAGCCGCCTTCGCCCAGGCGTTCGCCGTCCAGCGTCACCGCCACCAATGCGGCGCTGCCGTCCAGCACCAGATCGTCCTGGCGCGCGGCCTTGTCGTTGCGGGTCACCACCAGGCGCGCGTGCACGCGGGTGGCGTCGTCTTCGATGTCGAAGCTCAGATCGACGCGGTCGATCAGAAAAGCGGGGGCTGCGTAGTCGTTGCGGTACTTGACTTGCGGCTGTTGAGCCATGTCTACGTCTCCTTCGATGCCGGCTGCGCCGGTCTTGGCTGGAGGGGGACGACGCCGGGCAGCGGCGCCGACCCGATGAATATTAGCGGCGCAGCCACTGCGCGCCGCCGTCCTGCAACAGCAGGCGGCAGGCGTCGGCAGGAGCGGCTTGCAGCTCCACTTGCGCGCTGATCAGTTCGTCGCGGCGGAACCAGTGCAGTTTCAGCTTATCGCCGGGCTGGTAGCGCGCCAGCGCCTTGTCCAGGTCCACGGCCTTGAGCTTGTCTATGGCCACGATCACGTCGCCGCCGGACAGGCCGGCGCCTTGCGCCGCGCCGCCGTCGTAGACATTGAGCACGCGCACGCCCTGGGCCTCGGCCACGGCCTTGACCCCCAGGCTGGCCGGCGCAGGCTTGCCGCTCAACGCCAGGCCGCCGCGGTCGCCGGCGTTGGCCGCCGGCTCGAAGCGCAGCTCCACGCCCTGGGCCGCCAACAGTTCGGCCAGCGGCAGGGACTCAACACCGCGCAGCGCGCGATCGAAAAAGGCCTTGAGGTCCAGGCCGGTGACGGCCTGCGCCTGGCTTTCCCACTCGTCCTCGGCCAGGCCCTTGCCGTCGTCCAGCCATTTGCGCCACAGCGCGCGCATCACGTCGTCCAGCGACTGACGGCCCTGGCTGTCGCGGCGTATGGTCAGGTCCAGCGCCAGCGCGGCCAGCGCGCCCTTGGTGTAATAGCTGACGATGCTGTTGGGGCTGTTTTCGTCTTGTCGATAGTACTTGGTCCACGCTTCGAAGCTGGATTGCTCCAGCGTCTGCTTCAAGCGGCCGGCGCCGCGCTCGACGCCGCTGATGGTTTCCGCCAGCAGGCCCAGATAGCGCTTCTCGTCTATCAGGCCGCAACGCACCAGGCTCAGGTCGTCGTAATAGGAGGTGATGCCCTCGAAGGCCCACAGCAGACGGGTATAGCCTTCCTGGTTCAGATCGTAGGGCGTGAACGCCGCCGGCTTCATCCGCTTGACGTTCCAGCTGTGGAAATATTCGTGGCTGATCAGGCCCAGCAGCTTCAGATAGCCGTCACCGATCTCCTCGACGCCCTGCTGCGGCAAGTCGTCGCGATTGGCCACCAGCGCGGTGGAGGCGCGATGCTCCAGGCCGCCGTAGATGTCCTTGCCGACGAAAAGCATGAATACGTAGCGCTCGAAGGGCGCCGGCTCGCCGAACAGCTTGATCTGGTATTCGCAGATTTTCTTGGCGTCGCGCGCCAGGCGCTTGAGGTCGGCGCGGAAGCGGCCGGAGACGACGAATTCGTGCGGCACGCCGCAGGCTTTGAAGCTGACGCGTTCGAAAGCGCCCAGTTCCACCGGGTGGTCGATCAACTCGTCGTAAGAGGCGGCCTGATAGCCGCCGAAGCCGGTTTTCTTGTCCGCGCCGCGCGCCGGCAAGCTGGTCGCCACCTTCCAATCGGCGTAGGCCTTGCCTTCCGGCGGCAGGATCTCCACCTCGCAAGCCTCGTTCTCGTAGCCGTCCGCCGCCAGGAAAACGCTGCTGCCGTTATAGAAGCCGCGCTGCGCGTCCAGATAAGCGCCGCGCACCGACAGATCAAACGCATAAACTTTATAGCGTAGAACCAACGAGCCCTTGACTGGCGCGGCTTGCCAACTGTTTTTTGTCAGCTGGACCAGCCGCACCGCTTTTCCCGCGGATTCCGCGCGAATTTCCACAATATGTTTGGAGAACTCCCGGATCATGTAACTGCCGGGAATCCACGCCGGCAATGAGAAAATCTGGCCATTCTTGGCGGGCCGGGAAACGGTCAGGACGACCTCGAAAAGATGCGCCTCCGGGGCGCTCGGACATAGGGTGTAGCGGACGGAAACGGTCATGATCTGCCTGCAATCGTTGCAAAACCTTCTGATTTTAGCACTTGCCGCGGGTAAACGCTGCGTTTTATGACATCTTGATCCAGGTCAAGAAGGCTGGGCCGCCAGACAATACAATCTCGGTCAGTAGCAACAGTATTTGCAAGAACTGTCACGCTCGCTTGAGACATAAATAAAGACAAATGGGAAAGCGACATCCCCCGGCCGTCCAAACTGGCCCGATATGGGTAATTGATTTAGAATGCCGGGTTAACTAAATGGGGAAATTGCGCTGTCGCAATACGGGATGAACTGCTAATACAGACATCAGTACCGCTGCGATCTGGGTCAAGCGCTTGATTTTAATAAAAGTCGTTTTCCCTGCGGCATCGTCTGGATACAGTCACATCGGTACAGATGGGGACAGTTTCCCGGACTTCAAGCCGCCGATTAGATATGTCACGTTCTGAGTTAGCAACCTTGGAGAAAACCCTAAATGGAAACGCAATCCACTTATAACTATAAGGTGGTGCGCCAATTTGCCATCATGACCGTCGTGTGGGGCATTGTCGGCATGTTGGTGGGCGTCATCATTGCGGCCCAACTGGTCTGGCCCGAATTGAACTTCGGCCCCTGGTTCCACTTTGGCCGCCTGCGTCCTCTGCACACCAATGCGGTCATCTTCGCCTTTGGCGGTTGCGGCCTGTTCGCCACCTCCTATTACGTGGTGCAGCGTACCTGTAACGTCCGGCTGATCTCCGACAAGCTCGCCGCCTTCACCTTCTGGGGCTGGCAGCTGGTGATCGTGCTGGCCGCCATCACCTTGCCGCTGGGCCTGACCACCAGCAAGGAATACGCCGAGCTGGAATGGCCGATCAAACTGCTGATCGCGGTGATCTGGGTTGTTTACGCCATCGTTTTCTTCGGCACCATCGCCATCCGCAAGGTCAAGCACATCTACGTGGCCAACTGGTTCTACGGCGCCTTCATCCTGGCCGTGGCCCTGCTGCACATCGTCAACTCCGCCTTCGTGCCGGTGTCGCTGTGGAAATCCTACTCCGCCTACTCCGGCGCCGTGGACGCCATGGTGCAATGGTGGTACGGCCACAACGCCGTGGGCTTCTTCCTGACCGCCGCCTTCCTGGGCATGATGTACTACTTCATCCCGAAACAGGCCGGCCGTCCGGTTTACTCCTACCGCCTGTCCGTGGTGCACTTCTGGGCGCTGATCTTCACCTATATGTGGGCCGGTCCTCACCACCTGCATTACACCAGCCTGCCTGACTGGACCCAGTCCGTAGGCATGGTGTTCTCCCTGGTGCTGCTGGCTCCGAGCTGGGGCGGCATGATCAACGGCATCATGACGCTGTCCGGCGCCTGGCATAAGCTGCGCACCGATCCGGTGTTGAAATTCCTGGTGGTTTCGCTGTCCTTCTACGGCATGTCCACCTTCGAAGGCCCGATGATGTCGATCAAGACCGTCAACGCCTTGTCCCACTATACCGACTGGACCATCGGCCACGTGCACTCCGGCGCGCTGGGCTGGGTGGGCTTCATCACCATCGGTTCCATGTACTACCTGATTCCGCGCCTGTTCGGCCGCGAATCCATGTTCAGCCTGAAGCTGGTTGAAGCCCATTTCTGGCTCGCCACCGTCGGCGTGGTGCTGTACATCGCCGCGCTGTGGATCTCCGGCGTGACCCAGGGCCTGATGTGGCGCGCGCTGAACCCGGACGGCACCCTGACCTACGCCTTCGTAGAGGCGGTCAAGGCCACCTATCCGTACCACTTCGTGCGTCTGCTCGGCGGCTTCCTGTACCTGCTCGGCATGTTCCTGATGGCCTACAACACCTTCCGCACCGTAACCGCGGGCCGTGCCGTAGACGCCAAGATCCCGGCCATCACCGCCCACGCTCATTGAGGCGCAAGGAAACATCATGGATAAGATACAAAAACTGATCGAAGAACACGTCGGCTATCTGATCGTGTTTACCCTGCTGGTCGTCAGCGTGGCCGGTCTGGTGGAAATTCTGCCGCTGGCCTTCCAGAAATCGACCACTCAGCCGGTGGCCGGCGTCAAGCCCTACACCGCCGTGCAGCTGGCCGGCCGCGACATCTACATCCGCGAAGGCTGCCATACCTGCCACACGCAGATGATCCGTCCGTTCCGCGCTGAAACCGAGCGCTACGGCCACTACTCCGTGGCCGGCGAATCGGTGTACGACCACCCCTTCCTGTGGGGCTCCAAGCGCACCGGTCCGGACCTGGCCCGCGTGGGCGCCCGTTACTCCGACGAATGGCACCGCGTGCACCTGATCAACCCGCGCGACGTGGTTCCCGAGTCCAATATGCCGGCCTTCCCGTGGCTGGCCAAGAATCTGGCCGACGCCGACATTGTGCCGACCAAGATGAAGGCGCTGCGCCTGGTGGGCGTTCCCTATACCGACAAGGACATCGCCGAGGCCAAGGCCCAGGTGGAGGGCAAGTCGGAAATGGACGTGCTGGTCGCTTACCTGCAAGGCCTGGGCCTTGCCTTGAAGAACGTTCGTTAAGCCATGGACTGGGTAACCATCGGACGCTCGCTGTTCACGGTAGTGTGCTTTGCATTCTTCATCGTGGTGCTGGGCATCGCCTACAGCAAGCGCTCCAAGAACCGGTATGAGGACGCGGCCAACCTGCCCTTCCTCGACGACGACAAGGTGCAGGAAGCGGAACAAGACCAAGCTTCCAACGGAGCAAGAAAATGAGTGATTTCGTGAGCGAATTCTGGAACATCTGGATCACCGCGATCGTGCTGGGCGGCCTCGTCTGGCTGACCTATCTGGTGTTTTCGCAATCCAAGATCAAGGTGCAAAAGGGCGAACAGGTGGAGATCACCGGCCACGTGTGGGACGGCGACCTCTCCGAGTACAACCACCCGCTGCCGCGCTGGTGGATGCTGATGTTCTATGTGACCCTGGCCTTCGCCGTGGTCTATCTGATCCTGTATCCCGGCCTCGGCACCTGGAAAGGCGTGTTCGGCTGGACCTCGGTAGACCAGTACAAGAAGGAACGCGCGCAGGCGGAGGCCAAGTATCAGCCGCTGTACGACCAGTTCCTGAAGCAGGACGTCAAGGCCGTGGCCGCGGATCCCAAGGCTCAGGAAATGGGCAAGCGCCTGTTCCAGACCTACTGCGTGCAGTGCCACGGTTCCGACGCCCGCGGCGCCAAGGGCTTCCCCAACCTGACCGACAACAAGTGGCTGTGGGGCGGCGACATCAAGACCATCCACACCACCATCTCCGAAGGCCGTCACGGCCAGATGCCGGCCTGGGGCGCGGCGTTCGGCGAGGAAAAGGTCAAGGACGTGGCCAACTACGTGCTCTCCCTGTCCAAGCGCAAGCATGACGCGGAGCGCGCGGTGCGCGGCAAGGAAACCTTCGCCACGGTCTGTATCGCCTGCCACGGCGCGGACGGCAAGGGCAACCCGCAGCTGGGCGCGCCCAATCTGACCGACAACAACTGGCTGTACGGCGGCAGCGAGAAAACCATCATCGAAACCATCACCAACGGCCGCAACAACCAGATGCCGGCCTGGAAAGACTTCCTGGGTGAAGGCAAGGTGCATCTGTTGACCGCTTACGTCTGGGGCTTGTCCAACAACCCCAAAGCGCCGCAATAACCGGTGCCGACCTACTGCCCGCTCACGCGGGCAGTATTCTTTCGCGAGGATGTTATATGATTTCATATAACATCTCCGCTCCGACGCAGCCGCGCATTTCGCCAAGTCCATGCCGCGCATGGCTTTGGCCAAATCCGCAGAGAAGGAAACGCCCATGTCCGATTCGCTCAAGGAAATTCCGATCAAGGTCGAACCGCCGCGCCAGGCCGGCCAGCAGCCCGACGCCACCGAGACCGTTTCTCTGTACGAGTCGCATACCAAGATCTATCCGCGCGCCGTCAAAGGCCTGTTCAACAATCTGCGCGTGCTCTTCGTCATAGGCACCCAGCTGGTCTTCCTCGGCCTGCCCTGGCTGAGCTGGAACGGACGCCAGGCGCTGCATTTCGACCTGATCGAACGCAAATTCCACCTGTTCGGCCTCACCATCTGGCCGCAGGACTTCGTCTATCTGGCCGCGCTGCTGATGTGCTGCGCCTTCGCCCTGTTCACCTGGACCACCATCGCCGGCCGGCTGTGGTGCGGTTATTCCTGTCCGCAGACGGTCTACACCGAAATCATGCTGTGGATAGAGCAATGGGTGGAAGGCGACCGCAACAAGCGCATCAAGCTGGACAAGTCGCCGATGAGCTTGCGCAAATTCCGCCTCAAATTCACCAAGCACGCCTTGATGATCCTGTTCTCGCTGTGGACCGGCTTCACCCTGGTGGGCTACTTCACGCCGATCCGCGATCTGGTGGCCGCCGCGCCGCGCTTCGACTACGGGCCCTGGGAAGCGTTCTGGATGTTCTTCTACGCCGGCTTCACCTATCTGCTGGCCAACTTCATGCGCGAGCAGGTCTGCAAATACATGTGCCCGTACGCGCGCTTCCAGAGCGTGATGTTCGACGCCGACACTCTGATCATTTCCTATGACGAAAAGCGCGGCGAACCGCGCGGCGCGCGCAAGAAAGGCAGCGACCCGAAGGAACAGGGTCTGGGCGCCTGCATCAACTGCAGCATCTGCGTTCAAGTCTGCCCGGTGGGCATAGACATCCGCAACGGCCTGCAATACGAGTGCATAGGCTGCGCGGCCTGCATCGACGCCTGCGACGAGGTGATGGATAAAATGGCCTATCCGCGCGGCCTGATCCGTTACACCACGGAAAACGCGCTGGAAGGCAAATACCCGGAAAAGGCCATCGCCTCCCGGCTCAAGCGCCCGCGCGTGATACTGTATACGCTGGTGCTCAGCGTCGTCATCGCCACCTCCATCGGCTCCATGCTGATGCGCAAGCCCTTCAAGGTGGACGTGCTGCGCGACCGCGCCTCGCTGGTGCGCGAAACCGATGCCGGCTGGCTGGAAAACACCTATATCATTAAAATTATCAATACTACGGAACAGAATCAGCATTTCAGGATCACAGCATCGGGCTTGCCCGGCCTGAAAGTGCAGGCCGACCGCAAGGACATCGCCGTCGCGGCCACCGGCAACACCGACGTCACCGTCCACGTCCAGGCCGATCCGCAGTACGCGACCAAGGGCAGCCACGAGATCCGCTTCCTGATCGAGTCCATCAACAACCCTTCCCTGCAAGTGGAAGAGAAGTCCAGCTTCATCGGAGAGTAATACATGCAGCACACCCACCCTGCTCCGCGCCCCTGGTACCGCGAGCCCTGGCCCTGGATTCTGTTCGGCCTGCCGCTGATTTCCGTCATCGTCGGCGTGATGTTCCTCGCCACCGCGATCCGCACCGACGACGGCCTGGTCACCGACGACTATTACAAAAAGGGCAAGGCCATCAATATGGAGCTGCGCCGCGACAAGCAAGCCTTCAATATGGGCCTGAGCGCGCAGCTGATGGTGGGCTCGGATCAGCGCACGCTGCGGCTGATCACCACCAGCAAGGTGGCGCTGCCCGCCACCATCACCATGCGCATGGTGCATCCGGCTCAGGACGACTTCGACCAACAAGTGGATATGCGCCAAGCCGGCCCCAATCTCTACCAGGCCACGCTGCCGACAGTTCCGGTCAAGGCCAACCACTGGTACATCCTGCTGGAAGACCAGGCCAAGCAATGGCGGCTGCAGGGCGAGTGGAAGCCGGCTGAAGGCCAGACCGTCTCGCTGGGCCACCCCAACCTGGAGCCGGCGGACTGATGATGACGCGATGGTTCCGCGCCCTGTGCGCGCTGACTCTGGGCCTGGCCATGAGCGCCGCCCACGCCGGCGGCTTCGTGCCCGCCTACCTGACCGGCAATATCGCGCCGCAGCAGAGCGCGACGCTGTCCCAGGCCAAGGACGTGCTGGTCAAGGTTCGCCTGCTGGATCAAAGCCGCCAGGACGCGCCGCCGCAGCTGCTGGCCGAGCAAATCCTGGAAAAGCCGCGCAGCATCCCGGCGGACTTCTCCCTGTGCTACGACAAGCAGGCGATCAAACCCGACGGTCGCTACGTGGTGGAAGGCCAGATCTTCGTTGACGGCGAACTGCGCTACAACAGCAGCCGCCAGACCGAGGTGCTGCGCGCCGGCGCCGACGAACACCCGCAGCTGAGGCTGGACACCGTCGGCGGCAATTAAACGCCGAAGCGCTCCGCCTCCCGGCCCTGCTTCCCGCAGGGCTTTTTCTTTGTCCGCCGCCGCCGGCGCCCGATCAAGTGTTGCTGTTTTGCCTCAGCGCCGGCGAGCCCGGCCCTCAGCCTCCCCTCCAAGGCCGGCAGCGCCGCAAACACGCTTAAGCCCTTCTCCCGCCGGGATTTTCGACAATAGCCCGAATGTGAAGCCTCACAGCACCCATGTCATTTTGCTTACAAATAAATATGACAAATAAAGACAGTTAGTGACGCATTTACTCTATAAACACTGATTGTATGGCAACAAATATTAAAAAATTTTCACATCCAAACATTTCCTAGTTATTATCAAAAATTGCCTACAAAATCCAAGGCAAGTAAAAACTACAACAACACCTCACTCGATCTTGCTCGTTCAAGTGGTGTCACTCAAGTCACACAAGGAAATAATCTATGTCGACCACTTCGCATCCCAAAGGGCTCTATCTGCTTTTTGTGACCGAAATGTGGGAGCGCTTCAGCTATTACGGCATGCGCGCCATTTTCGTGCTGTTCATGATCAAGGCTCTGATGTTCGACAAGGCTCACGCCGCCGACATCTACGGCACTTATACCGGCCTGGTCTACCTGACTCCGCTGATCGGCGGCTATATCGCCGACCGCTACTGGGGCAACCGCCGTTCCATCCTGGTGGGCGGCGTGCTGATGGCCATTGGCCAGTTCATGCTGTTCTTCTCCGGATCGCTGCACGACAGCAATGTGCAAAGCGCCTCCTGGCTGCTGTACGGCGGCCTGGGCATGCTGATTGCCGGCAACGGCCTGTTCAAGCCGAACATTTCCTCGATGGTGGGCCAGCTCTACCCTGAGGGCGACAAGCGCGTCGACTCCGCCTTCACCATCTTCTACATGGGCATCAACGCCGGCTCGCTGATCGCGCCGCTGGTCTGCGGCACCCTGGGCGACACCGGCCACCCGGCCGATTTCAAATGGGGCTTCATGGCCGCCGGCTTCGGCATGCTGCTGAGCCTGGTCGTGTTCTCGCTGTTCAAGAACAAATACCTGGTGACCCCGGAAGGCAAGCCCATCGGCATGGCGCCCAAGCGCCACCACGACAGCGGCGAAAAAGTGGTTCACGCCCCGCTGACCCGCATAGAGAAAGAGCGCCTGGCGGTGATCCTGATCGTGTCCGCCTTCGTGATCTTCTTCTGGTCCGCCTTTGAGCAAGCCGGCGCCTCGCTGACCTTCTTCGCCGAAGAGCAGACCAACCGCAACCTGCTCGGCTTCACCGTGCCGGCCTCCTACTTCCAGTCCATCAACCCGATTTCGGTGGTAATCTTCGCGCCCATCTTCGCCCTCATCTGGACCAAGCTGGGCCACAACAACCGCGAACCTAACTCCCCGGTGAAAATGGCGCTGGGTCTGTTCTTCCTGGCGCTGGGCTATCTGGTGATCGCCTTCGGCGTGGAAGGCCTGGAACCGGGCGTCAAGGTCAGCATGCTGTGGCTGGTCAGCCTGTACGTGCTGCACACCTTCGGCGAACTGTGCCTGTCCCCGATTGGCCTGTCCCTGGTGGTGAAACTGTCCCCGGCCCGCTTCACCGGTCTGATGATGGGCATCTGGTTCCTGTCCAACGCCGCCGCCAACAAGTTCGCCGGCACCCTGTCTGAACTGTACCCGGACCCGAGCAAGCCGGTGCCGCACTTCCTCGGCTACGCCATCAGCAATCTGCACGACTTCTTCATGTTGTTCGTGGCCATGGCCGGCGTCAGCTCGCTGGTGCTGTTCGCGCTGTCCTACAAACTGAAGAAAATGATGCACGGCCTGCAATAAGGCCAAGCGTCGCCGGCCGGGCGCCCAGCCCGGCCCCGCAAGCAGCCGGCGGACGCCGGCTTTTTTTGCGCCGTCCCCGGCCAACACAGACCGGAGAAAAGGCTTTATCATACGGGGCTTCCAGATTCCGGCCCTTATTCGCCGCCGCGCCCGCGCGCGCCGACGGCCCTCCACCCCGAATGAAAAGATCAAGTCTCTCCTGGCAGCAAGGCGCCGTCGCCGTCCTGCTGCTGCTATTGCTGCTCCGCCTCGCCGGCATGTGGGCGATTCCGCTCACCGACACCACCGAGGCGCGCTACGGCGAAATCGCCCGCAAGATGCTGGAAACCGGCAACTGGGTGACCCTGTGGCACGATTACGGCATTCCGTTCTGGGCCAAACCGCCGCTGTCCAGCTGGCTGTCCGCCGCCGGCATGGGCCTGTTCGGCGTCAATGAAATCGCCGCGCGCCTGCCCTCGCTGCTCCTGGCCGTCGCCACCCTGGGCCTCAGCGCCCACCTGATGCGCAGCCGCAGCGGCGGAGACGCCGCCATGGCTGCCGCGCTGATCCTGGCCAGCGGCCTGCTCTTCCTCGGCGCCGCCGGCACGGTGATGACCGATCCGGCGCTGCTCTTCTGCGTGACCCTGAGCCAGGTCGCCTTCTGGCACGCTCTGGCGCGCGACAGCCGCCGCTGGGGCTATGTCTTCTTTGTCGGCCTGGGACTCGGCCTGTTGGCCAAGGGCCCGCTGGCCGTGGTGCTGGTGGGCATGCCCATCTTCTTCTGGGTCTTGCTGCGCAATCAATGGCTGGCGCTGTGGCGCAAGCTGCCGTGGATCGGCGGCGTCTTGCTGATGTTCGCCGTCGCCGCGCCCTGGTACGCGCTGGCCGAACAACGCACCCCGGGCTTCCTCGATTACTTCATCATGGGCGAACATGTCAGCCGCTTCCTGGATTCCGGCTGGAAAGGCGACAAATACGGCTTCGCCCACGCCACGCCGCGCGGCATGATCTGGCTGTACGCGCTGGGCGCCATCTTTCCCTGGTCCGTCGCCATGCTGGCCTGGCTGCTCCGCCACGGCGCCAAGCTGCCGCGACTCTGCCGCGACGACGACGGCTGGCTGCTTTATCTCTCGCTGTGGACGCTGATGACGCTGCTGTTCTTCACGATGTCCGGCAACATCATCTTCCCCTACTCCCTGCCCATGCTGCCGGGCTGCGCGCTGCTGTTCGCCGAACTGTGGCGTCGCGCGCGCGCCGACGACGCGAAGCGCAGCGCGCTGCCCTGGATCGCCGCGATCGGCGGCGTGCTGCTGCTGGCGCTGCTGGCCTTCAACCACTACGACGGCAATCGCTACCTGCGCACCCAGAAACAGGTGATCGCCGCTTGGCGCGCGCAAAACCCGAGCGCGGACAGCGCCTTGGTCTATTGGGCCGGCCGCCGCGAATTCTCCGCCGAGTTCTACTCCCACGGCCGCGCGCGCACCACGCAGGACCCGCAGCAACTGCGCGCCTGGCTGGCGGGCAAACCCGG
The DNA here is from genome assembly GCF_057418835.1 of Chromobacterium sp. HL1. Classification (NCBI taxonomy): domain Bacteria; kingdom Pseudomonadati; phylum Pseudomonadota; class Betaproteobacteria; order Neisseriales; family Chromobacteriaceae; genus Chromobacterium; species Chromobacterium sp. HL1. The sequence continues at coordinate 726,631 of NZ_CP162399.1, read as the reverse complement.
CAGCTTCATCGTGGCCGACGAAAACGAGCTGGCGCGGCTGCCGGCCGACATCCGCGCCCGCTTCGCGCCGCTGGGCCGCTTCCAGGTCATGAACGACACCATGCTGCTGCTCGGCGACGCCCCGCGCGCGCGGCAAGCCCACCACGAGGACGCTCAGCATGACTGAGGCTTTTGTGCCGCCCTATCTATTGGCTCAACGCGCCAAGGAGCGCCCGGCCGATCCGCTGGTCAGCTGCGTGGTGCCGGCCTACAACGAATCCGCCAACATCGTGCCGATGCTGCAAACCCTGCATCAGTTGCTCGCCGACGCCGGCTACCGCCACGAGCTGGTGGTGGTGGACGACGGCAGCCGCGACGACACCGTGGAACAGGTGCTGACCCACGCCGCCGGTCTGCCGGTGACGCTGATCCAGCTATCCCGCAACTTCGGCAAGGAGATCGCGCTCACCGCCGGCGTCGACCACGTCCAGGGCGACGTGGCCGTGCTGATAGACAGCGATTTCCAGCATCCGCCGGAAATGGTGCCGGTGTTCCTGCAGGAATGGCGCCAAGGCTACGACATGGTCTACAGCGTGCGCAGCAGCCGCGAGGACGAGCCGCTGGCCAAACGCCTGTTCACCCGAGCCTTCTACCAACTGGCCAATAGCGGCAGCCGCCACAAGATGCCGGCCGACACCCAGGACTTCCGCGTGCTGGACCGCTGCGTGGTGGAAGCGCTGCGCCAGATGCCGGAGCGCAACCGCTTCATGAAGGGCTTGTACCACTGGGTGGGCTTCACCCAGCGCCCGATGCCGACCCAGACCCGCGAGCGCCGCGCCGGCCAGAGCAGCTTCAACTACCGCCGGCTGCTGGACCTGGGCATCACCGGCCTCACCGCGTTCTCCAATATGCCGCTGCGCATCTGGACCGTGGTCGGCTGCCTGATTTCGCTGTGCTCCATCGGCTACGCCGCCTGGGAGCTGACCCACACCCTGCTGTTCGGCAACCCGGTCAGCGGCTGGCCCACGCTGGCGGTGGCGATCAGCTTCCTCGGCGGCGTGCAGCTGCTGTCCATCGGCATACTGGGCGAATACGTGGGCCGTATTTTCGACGAGGTCAAACAGCGCCCCACCTATCTGGTCAGCCGCATCAGCGGCCGCGGGCGGCCGGACGCCGGAGACGCAGGGGAATGAGCCGCGAGCTGTTCTGGTTCGGCGTGGTCGGCGTGTCCGCCATGCTGGTGCATTTCGGCGTGGTGGCCTGGCTCCTGGTGCCGCTGGGCATGGCGCCGCTGCAAGCCAATGTGCTGGGCTTTCTGATCGCTTTCCAGGTCAGCTACTGGGGCCACCGGCTGCAAACCTTCCAAGCCGCCCACATCCCCCACCGCCAGGCCTTGCCGCGCTTCTTCGGCGTCGCCTGCCTGAGCTTTCTCGTCAACGAAGCGATGTACGCGCTCTTGCTGCGCTTCACCCCGCTGAATTATCGCGCCGCCCTGTTGCTGGTGCTCGTCGTCGTCGCGGCGCTGACCTTCGCGCTCAGCAAGCTATGGGCCTTCCGTGAGCCGCCGTCGACACAGAAACTACACAGAAGCCCTTAATTTTCAGCACAAAGGGATATAAAACTTTACCCGCTTGTCGCGGTCACACTCCCATGACAAAACGACTGACACTCTGCGCCGACGACTTCGCCCAGTCCGACGCCATCAGCGCCGGCATTCTGGAACTGCTGGCCGCCGGCCGCCTGTCCGCCACCAGCGTGATGAGCCAGGCGCCCAGCTGGGCCAGCCGCGCTGCCGAGCTAAAAACCTTCGACGGTAAAGCCGACATCGGCCTGCATTTCAATTTGACTCACCCCTTTGGCGAGCAGGCGCGTCCCTTATCGCATTGGCTGATGAAGAGTCAATTGCGCCAGCTGTCGCGCCCGACGCTGCGTGATGCCGCCATCATGCAAATCGATCTGTTCTGCCAGCATTTCGGCCGGCTGCCGGACTTCATCGACGGCCACCAGCATGTGCATGCGCTGCCGGTGGTCCGCGACGCCTTGTTCGAAGCCGTTGCCCAGCGCTGGCAGGGCCAGACGCTGCCCTATTTGCGCTCCCCGGACCGCCTGGGCCACCCCGGCGACAACCGGCTCAAGGCGCTGGTGCTGCGCAGCGTCAGCACCGGTTTCGACGACGGCGCTCGCGAACTGGGCTTCAACACCACACCCTGGTTCGGCGGCATGTACTCGCTGACGCCGCAAGCCGACTTCGCCGGCCTGATGCAGCAATGGCTGGCCCGCACGCCGGACCGCGGGCTGATCATGTGCCACCCCGGCCACCTGGCTCAAGACAAGGAAGACCCGATCGCCGCGACGCGGGACAAGGAATTCCGCTTCCTCTCCAGCCAGGCCTTCCTCGAACTCTGCGGACAATACGGCGTGGAATTGGCTCGCTTCGACCTGGCCGCGCCCGCTCCCGCGCCGATGGCGGCCTGAAAGCCGGACCCCCGCCAAGCCTAGCCGCTCACGCCGCCGGCCAGCCCAAATCCCAGGGTTGGCCCAAGTCCCGCAACGCCGCGAGGCAGGTCTCGGACAAGAAGGCCTCGCCTCGGCTCGGCGGGCAGACAAAGCGGAAACTTTCGCCCTCCAGTTCGAAGCGCAGCGCATAGGCGTGCAGATAGCCGCGATCCGCCGGCGTTCCGCCGTATAGCAGATCCCCCAGTATCGGCGCGGACTGCGACTTCAAGGCCACCCTCAGCTGATGGGTCTTGCCGCTGCGCGGCCGCAGCAGGAACAAGCGCAGACCCGGCTGCAGCGAATAGCTGAAGAACTGCGTCACCGCCGGGTTCTGCTGGCTGTTCAGCAAGCGCCAGGCGCCGCCTCGGCCCTTGGCCATATCGCCGGCCACCTTGCCCTGTTTCTTGCCCGGCTTGCGGTCCGACAAGGCCAGATAATATTTCTCTATCTCTCGCCCGGCGAAGGCTTCGCCCAGCCGCGCCGCCGTCTCGGCCGAGCGCGCCACCAGGATCAGGCCGGAGGTGATGCGGTCCAGCCGGTGCACCGGCCACAGCGCCTCGTCGCTCAAGCCGGCGCGCAAGGCCTCCATCAGGCCGGCCTCCTCGCCCTCGCGGTGGAAGCTGACGCCGGGCGCCTTGTCCACCAGATAAAAGCGGGGATCGCTATGCAATAGAGTGAACGCCGCCTCAGGCATCGGCGCCGTCCTGCTTGGAGGCCTGGCGCATGCGCTGTTCGGTTTCCATCCTCATCTTCTTGCGGATTTCCGCGTCGCGGAAACGGTGTTGCTGCTCCGTCGTTTCCAGCGTCAGCGGCGGCACCGGCACCGCCTTGCCGTTTTCGAACGCCACCATGGTGAAATAGCAGCTATTGGTGTGGCGCACCGTGCGCTTCTGAATATCCTCGGCCACCACCTTGATGCCCACCTCCATCGAGGTGCGGCCCACATGATTGACGCAGGCGAGAAAAGTCACCAGTTCGCCCACGTGGATGGCCTGCTTGAACAGCACCTGATCCACCGACAAGGTCACTACGTAACAGCCGGCGTAACGGCTGGCGCAGGCGTAAGCCACCTGGTCCAGCAGCTTCAACAGCACCCCGCCGTGGACATTGCCGGAAAAATTGGCCATGTCCGGCGTCATCAACACCGACATCACCAGTTCGCGCTGGCTCGCCTGATCCACCTGTTGCCCCATGCCATACTCCCAAAAGCGGACCTCGCCCGACGCCGGCCGGCGTAGTCCCGCAAAGATTCGAAACCGCGTATTCTGCGCCCTTAAGCTTGTTTTAAACAGTTTTTAGCGGAATTTCCGCCCCTGTCGCCGCCGCAACAGCTTTTGGACAAAAACCCCGCATAGCGGCTAAACTGGAAATATCAAGCTAAGACGATGAATTCATGAGCATTTCCGGGATATCCAGCTACGGCGGCTATGGCGGCTACGCCTTGCAAGCCAGCCATGGCGCCAACTGCCAGTGCCCGGCCTGCCAGCAAAACCTGGCCAGCGCCGCGGCGCCGGCGGCGCTTGCCTCTGCGCCCGGAAACAGCGCGGCTGATCCTAGCGCCGCCGATCAAAAAGAGCCAGCCCGGCCCAATGCCACGCTAGGCGCCGACGGCAAGCCCCTGGACGAGCCGCAGCAAAAACAAGTGGAAGCGCTCAAGGCGAGAGACAGCGAAGTGCGCCAGCATGAGCAAGCCCATCTGACCAGCGGCGGCGCGCTGGCCGGCGGCGGCGCCACCTACACTTATCAGCAAGGCCCGGACGGCAAGCAATACGCGATAGGCGGCGAGGTGGGCATCCGCCTGGCTCGGGGCAGCACGCCGCAGGAAACCATCTCCAACGCCCAAACCGTGCAAAGGGCCGCGCTGGCGCCGGCCGACCCCTCCGGCCAGGATCGCGCGGTGGCCGCGGCGGCCGCGCAGATGGAACAGCAGGCCCGCATCGAGCTGATGCAGCAACAGGCCGGCAAGCAAGGGATGAGTCCGCTGCAGGCGCGCCAACACGTCAACAGCCCCGAGCGGCAAGGCCCGGGGCTGGGGTCCAACATCGATACCTACGCCTGAGAACCTGTTCAAAATCCGCTGCGCTTCGGCGATACGGCGTTGAACAGGCCCTGAGAACCAGGCGTCGTTTCTATCACTCCGCCTTGCGCACGCCGCGCGCCAGCCTCAGGCCGTTGGCGATCACCACCAGACTGGTGCCCACGTCAGCGAACACCGCCATCCACAAGCTGGCCATGCCCAGCATCGCCAACACGAAGAACACCAGCTTGGTGAGCAGGGCCACCGCGATATTCACCTTCAACACCCGCGAGGTGCGCCGCGCGTGGCTGAGCATATCGGCCAGCTTGGCCAGCTTGTCGTCCATCAGCGCCACGCCGGCGGTTTCCAGCGCGCTGTCGGAGCCTGCCGCGCCCATGGCGATGCCCAGATCGGCGCGGGCCAGCGCCGGCGCGTCGTTGACGCCGTCGCCCACCATCGCCACCGTCTTGTCGGAGGCCTGCAAGCGGACAATGCGTTCCAGCTTGTCTTCCGGCAGCAAGCCGCCGTGCGCCTCGACGATGCCGGTCTGCGCCGCCACCGCCTGCGCCACCTGCTGGTTGTCGCCGCTCAACATCACGGTCGCCACGCCCAGCTTGGCCAATTGCCTCAAGGCCGCCGGCGCTTCCGGACGAATCCGGTCGGCCACCGCGATCACGCCCAGCGCGCGCTCGCCCTCCAGCAACACCAGCGCGCCCTGACCGGCCAGCTCCAACCGCGACAGCTCGGCTTGCAAGGCCTCGTTCAAAGCGCCCTGCTCCCGCGCCAGCCGGCTGCTGCCCAAGGCCAGCTTCCTGCCGTCCGCCAGGCCGCTGACGCCGCGCCCGGCCTGTTCGCTGACTTGCTCCGCCTCCGGCCAGGACAGGCCGCGGGCGCTAGCCGCCGCCAGCACCGCCTTGGCCAGCGGGTGGGTGGAATGCGCGTCCAAGGCGGCAGCCCAGCGCAGCAGCTGATCCTGATCCGCGTCGGCCAGCGCCACCACCTCGGTCACCTGCGGTTCGCCCTCGGTCAAAGTGCCGGTCTTGTCGAAACACACCGCGTCTATCCTGGCCGCCGTTTCCAGCGGCGCGCCGCCCTTGATCAGCAAACCGTGCTTGGCGGCGGAGGCCAGCGCGCTGACCACGGTCACCGGCGTGGCGATCACCAGCGCGCACGGGCAGGCGATCACCAGCATCACCAGCGCGTTGTAAACCGCCTCGCCCCAGCTCAGCCAGCCCAGCAAGGGCGTGGCCACGGCGAATAGCAGCGCGGCGACCAGCACCACCGGGGTGTAGATCTCGGCGAAGCGGTCGATGAAGCGCTGCGTCGGCGCCTTGCTGGCCTGGGCGTTGCGCACGGTGTCGATGATGCGCGCCAGCACGCTGCCGTTGGCCGCCGCCGTGGTCAGCACTTCCACCACGCCGCTGCCGTTGATGCTGCCGGCGAACACCGCGTCGCCCGGCGATTTGTCCACCGGCAGGCTCTCGCCGGTGATCGGCGCCTCGTTGAAGGCGCTATGGCCCTGGTCGATGCGGCCGTCCAGCGGCACACGCTCGCCCGGACGCACCCGCACTCGGCTGCCCGGCGCCACTTCGGCGGCCGGACGCTCCACCCATTCCCCGCCGCTTTGCAACCAGGCGGTTTCCGGCGCCAGCGACATCAAGGCCTTCACCGCCTCGCCGGCGCGCGCCAGCGACATCGCCTCCAGGCGCTCGGCGATGGCGAACAGGAACAGCACCATCGCCGCCTCCGGCCACTGACCGATCAGCATCGCGCCTATCACCGCCACCGACATCAGGAAATGAATGTTGAGCGTGCGCGTGGACAAGGCGATCCAGCCCTTTTTCAAGGTGGGAATGCCGCCCAGCAGGATGGAGGCCAGGGCCAGCGCCGCGCTGCCCCAGCCCTGATCCGCGCCGCTGAGCCAGGCCACGCCTTCCGAACCCGCCGCCGCCAAACCGGACAAGGCCAGCAGCCAATTGCCGCGGCGCGAGGATTTGGGCTGCTCCACCGGCGCCGAGGCGTCCGTCAGCTCCACCGCCTTCATGCCCACCTTGGCGATGGCCTGTTTGACTCCGTCCAGATTGGGCAGATCGTGACGCACCAGCAGCACGCGTTCGATGAAGTTGAACTCCAGCGCGGCCACCCCCGTCATACCGCCCAGGGCTTTTTCAATCAGCTTGGCCTCGGTCGGGCAGTCCATCGCCTGGATGTGCAAGCGCGCCTGCTGCCGGCCGCCCTCGCCCAAGGACACCGCGCGCGGCGCTTCCACGCCGTGGTCGTGGCCCGAGCAGGCCTTGCCCGCAGCGTCGTGACCGTGATCGTGGTCATGCGCGGCGGCGGACCGTTGGGCCGGCATCGCCGCCTCCAGTTTATGGCCGCAGCAATCGTCCGCCGGGCGCGGATCGGGCTTGCCCTCTCCGCCGCGGCAAGAAGCATGGCCGGCATGCGGAGCAAGCTTGTTTCGCCTTCTTTGCGCTGGATGGAACATGGTGGCCTCCCTTGATCGGATTGATATAGCTTCATTGCAAACCCTATAGTCGCTACAAGGTCAAGCTTTTTTGCTAAAATATCCTCACCCGGCGGCACATCGTCGCCATCGCCCAACGGGGCGTCTTGCGGGAGAACTGAGATGCTGATTGGAGAACTGGCGCGCCAGACCGGCTGCGAAGTGGAAACCATCCGTTATTACGAGCGCGAAGGCCTGCTGTCCGCGCCGCTGCGCAGCGCCTCCGGCTACCGACGCTACAACGCCGAGCAATTGGGCGAACTGAATTTCATCCTGCACTGCCGCTCGCTGGGCATGTCGCTGGCCGACATCCGCCAGCTGGCCGCGTTCAAGGCCGACTCCTCGCTGGCCTGCGACGACATCAATCAATTGATAGACCGCCAGGTGAGCAAGGTCCATCAGCAAGTGGAAAGCCTGCGCCTGCTGGAGCAACAGCTGCTGGCGCTGCGCGACCGCTGCCACGACCATCACACCGTGGCCGAATGCGGCATTCTGCAAACCCTGGTGGAAGCGTCTGAAGGCGAGCCCTGCGTCTGCCACACGCCCTTCGGCCAGGACCCGCACCCCCATCACCCTTCAGTGGAGAAGCAATGACCCGTTTGTTCAAGCCCGCCACCGCCGCCGCGACCCTGATCGCGCTGGCTCTGTCCGCCTGCACCACCAACCCGCAAACCGGCCAGACCGAGATCAGCAAGACCGCTCTCTACGGCCTGGGCGGCGCGGCGGCCTGCGGCCTGGTGGGCGCGCTGACCCATGGCGGCAAAGGCGCCCGCAATTCGGCGCTGGCCTGCGGCGCGATCGGCGCCGGCATCGGCGGCTATATGGATTACCAGGAAAAACAATTGCGCGAGAAGCTGAAGAACAGCCAGATCGCCGTCGAGCGCATCGGCGACCAGCTCAAGCTGTCCCTGCCCGACAACATCACCTTCCCCACCAATGGCTATCAGCTGAACGCCAGGGCGCAAAAACCGCTGGGCGACATCGCCGGCGTGCTGGTGCAGTTCCCGGACACCTCGATCACCGTGGCCGGCCACACCGACAGCAGCGGCGCCGCCGCCTACAATCAGACCTTGTCGGAAAAACGCGCCCAATCGGTGACCGAATACCTGCAAGGCCAGGGCGTCAACTCGGTACGGGTGCGCACCATGGGTTACGGCGCGGCCCAGCCGGTGGCCAGCAACGCCAGCGACAGCGGCAAGGCGCGCAACCGCCGCGTGGAGATCATGATCACCCCGCAGCAAATGGGCTGAACGATCTTGATGCCCAACCCGGCTCCGGCCGGGTTTTTTATCGTCCATGCGCAGGGGAATAGGCAAAAAAAGGGGCCGACCCACTGGGTCGGCCCTAACAACGCTCGTTTGGGGAGATGAGGAGAAACCACCGCACGCCACCCCACGGGAATGCGGGTCACAACAAGTACACACACAAACTACAACAACAAACCTATCAGCGGCGCGGCGAACACCGTCGCCAAACCGCCCAGCATCATGGTCAGGCTGGCCACCACGCCTTCTTCGGCGCCCAGCTCGCTGGCCTTGGCGGTGCCGGCCGCGTGGGCGGCGGCGCCGAACAGAGCCCCGCGCGCCAGGCTGGAGCGCAGCGGCATCCAGGCCAGCATCACTTCGCCCAGCAACATGCCGCACACCCCGGTCATCACCACGAACACCGCAGTCAGATCCGGCGAGGCGCCGATGCCCGAGGCCGTGGCCAGGGCGAACGGGGTGCTGATCGAACGCGGCGCCAGGCTGCGCTGCAAGAGCTCGGACAAACCCAGCAGGCGCGCCAGCCAGATCGAGCTGAACACCGCCACCGGCATGCCCACCAGCACGCCGCAGCTCAGCGACAGCCAGTGACGGCGTATCATCGCCCGGTGCTCGTAGATCGGCACCGCGAAAGCCACCGTGGCCGGGCCCAGCATCCAGGTCAGCCAGCGGGTGTCTTCGAAATACACCCGGTACGGCACCTTGGCCAGGACCACCAGCGCAATCACCAACAGCGGCACCGCCAGAATCGGGGCGCTCCACCAATTACGCTTTTTCAGATAAAACTTTTTGACCAGTCCGTACAAGACAACGGTAATCAGCAGACTGGCCAGTGCGATTTCATGCTCCATGCGTCTTCACCTGTTTCTGGCGGCCATGCCAGCGCAGGGCCACTTCCAAGCGGTAACATTTGTCCACCACCCAGGAGGTCGCCGCCATCACCAGCAAGGTGGACAACACGATTACCGCCACGATCCGCAGCCCGGCGGCCATGATCACGTCCGGGTACTGGATCACCGCCACCACGGCGGGGATGAAGAACAACAACATTTCGGCCAGCAACCAGCGGGCGCCGCTGCGGCACCAATCCAGCGGCAACCAGCCCAGCCAGAGCGCCGCCAGCACCAGGAACATCCCCAGCACGCCGGCAGGCACCACAGGCAGGAAATGGCTGCTCAACTGGCTGGCCGCTATCCACACCACGCTCAGCAAGGCCACCTGACCAACGGTCAGCGCCACTTGCTTGAATGCGGGAAGGTTCGGGTTTGCCATGATTGAGCCACTACACAACACAGGGAGTGTTTCGAGTATAGAGCGCCGGCATGCATTCAAAAAATGAATTAAAATTATTTCACGCATTCCAATCTGGAATACATGATCCGGACAAGCACACATGGACATCCGCGCGCTGCGCTATTTCATCGAGGTGGTCAAACGCCAAAGCTTCACCAAGGCGGCCGAAGCCCTCTATGTGACCCAGCCCACCATCAGCAAGATGGTGCGCCAGCTGGAGGAGGAGCTGGGCTGCCCGCTGATCCTGCGCGAAGGCCGCAGCTTCCGCCTCACCGACGCCGGCCGGGCCACTTACGAGCGCGGCCTGGACGTGCTGTCGGCGATGAACCAGTTGAAAACCGAGCTGTCCGACTTGTCTGCGCTCAAGCGCGGCGAACTGGTGGTCGGCCTGCCGCCGATGGTGGGCGTGGCCTTCTTCGCGCCGGTGGTCAGCAGCTTCCGTCAACGCTATCCGCAGATCGAACTGAAGATGGTGGAGGACGGCGCGCTGGCCATCGAGAGCAGCGTGCGCAGCGGCGAACTGGAAATCGGCGTGGCGGTGCTGCCGGTGGACAATCAGGCTTTCGATCAGTTCGCCGTGGTGCGCGACCCGCTGTGCCTGGTGGCGCCGGCCGGCTCAGAGTGGCGGGGCCAGAGCGTGGTGAGGCTGGAACAGATCGCCGGCCAGCCCTTCGTGCTCTACCCGCAGGATTTCACGCTGGCGCGCCGGGTCAGCGACGCCTTCCGCGAGCTGGGCCGCCCGCTTCACGTGGTGGGACGCAGCGCGCACTGGGACTTCATCGTGGAACTGGTCTCCGCCCATATGGGCGTCACCCTGCTTCCGCGCTCCATCGTGGAGCGGCTGGACCGCTCCGCCTACGACGTGATTCCGCTGGCCGAACCCAAGCTGGTCTGGCATCTGGCGCTGATCTGGCAAAAGAACGGATACTTGTCGCACGCCGCGCGCGCCTGGCTGGCGGTGACGCGCGATGTGCTGGGCGGTTTGGAATAAAGCCAGTCAACCCTAGGAAAACCGAATATGAAACGATATCTGAGCATCGCCCTGTTCGCCCTGCTGCTAAGCGGCTGCGCAGCGCTGAACTATCAGAAACCGCAGATCAGCATCGCCGACGTCAAACCCGGCAAGACCACGCTGTTCGAGCAAAGCTTCGAAGTCAGCCTGCGGGTCAGCAATCCCAATAATCTGGCCTTGAACGCCAAGGGCATGACGCTGGAGCTGAACGTGGCGGGAGAAAAGCTGGCCACCGGGCTCAGCAATCAAGCCATCGCGGTGCCGGCGCTGGGCGAAGGCATGGTCACCCTGCAATTGCACACCTCGCTGGCCGGCTGGCTGAAACAGATCGGCAAGGCGATGGAGGCCGGTAACGGCGGCAAACTGGAATACCAGCTGAACGGCACGCTGGAGGACCTCAACGGCATGGGCCGGGTGCCGTTCCGCAGCAAGGGGGAATGGAAGCTGCCCGGCCAATAAGAACCGGTTACGATCCGCGGCGCGAGCCGGCGAGATCGTGAACATGCTCTACATGTCCGCAGCCCCGCCGTCCGGCGGGGCCGGAACTCACTGCCGCGGCACCGCCACGCAGTTGTTGCCGTCGAAGCTGACGGTCTCCACCAGCTGGCTCTTGGGATTGACCACGAAATTGGTGGTGCAGCTGTAATGGGTGGAACCGCCGCCTATCATGCCGGTGTTGACCCAGCGTCCCGGCGTTTCTATGGTCTTGGTCTGGCCGTTCTCGTTGTAAGTCACCTTGGCGCCCGGCTCGTACACGCGGTTCTCGCGCAGCGGCTCGCGCTGGGTGAATTCCTTGCTGTAGGTGTAGAGCATGTTGCCGTTCGGCATCTTCAGGGTTTTCTGCGGCGCGCCCCACTCCGCCAGCAATTGATTCACATCGCGCCCCTGCCAGTAATACGCCTTCTGCGCATAGCCTTCCTGGGTCGGAAAGGTGCCGCAGGCGGTCAGCAGCAGCGCCGACATCATCATCAGTCTTTTCATCCGAAATCCTTCAATCCCCGTTTCACTATCCATAGCATAACAAAACGCCGGCCCCTGAACGGAGCCGGCGTTGTATGACTGACCATGCGAAAGCGCGAGAGTTTCCTTACGCGGACAATCGCTGAGTCGGTTTAGAGCCGGAAGCGGTTGAAGGTGCTCTGCATGCCGCGGGCCAGGTCGTTCAAGGAGCCCAGGGTCTGCATCGCCGATTGCAGCGCGGAGTCGGAATCGATGATCTGGTTGTTGATCGACTCGGTGCTCTGCGCCATCGCCGTGGTGGCGTTGTGCTGCTCGCTGGTGGACAGGGCCACGTCGCCGATCTTGTCCACCACCTGCTGCATCGCCTCGCTGATCGCGGTCAGGCGCGCGCGCGCCTGGGCGGTCAGGTCCACGCTGTTGTCCACCGCGCCGACGGTGCTGTTCATGTTCTGCACCGCCTTGCCGGTTTCGCCCAGAATGTTTTCCACCATCTGGCTGATTTCCACCGTGGCCTGGCCGGTGCGCTCGGCCAGCTTGCGCACTTCGTCGGCCACCACGGCGAAGCCGCGGCCCTGCTCGCCGGCGCGCGCGGCTTCGATCGCCGCGTTCAAGGCCAGCAGATTGGTCTGGTCGGCGATGTCGCGGATCACATTGGTGATCTTGGAGATTTCCTGCGAACGCTGCTCCAAGGACGCCAGCAGGCCGGACAGTTCGCCCACCGATTCGCTGGTGCGCGACATCTCGCTGCTGATGCGCTGCATATCGTTGGCGCTCTCGCGCGAATGCTCGCCGGTATTGCGCGCCAGGCTGTCGGTCTCGCGGGTGGCGTCGGCGATGTGGGAGATGCTCACCGTCACTTCTTCGATCGCCGCGGCGTTGGAGCTGGAGATGTCCGCCAACACGTGGGAATCGTCGGCCAGACGCTTCACCGCGCCGCTGACTTCGATCACGCCCTGGGTCAGTTGCCCGGCTTCGTCGCGCAGTTCGCGGAACATGCCGTTCAACCGCTGCACGAACTGGTTGAAGGCCTGCGCGGTCTGCGCCACCTCGTCTTCGCCGGCCACTTCGATGCGACGGGTCAGATCGCCTTCGCCCTGGGAGATTTCGCGCATCGCGTCGCGCACCTGGAACAGGCCCTTGAGCAGGCGGCCCAGATAGGCGGAGCTGAAGGTCAGCATCACCGCCAGCACGATGGCGACGGCGCCGGCGATCAGCCAGATGATGCCGTTGACCTGGGAGGAGATCACGTCTTCGTCCGCGGCCACGCCCATCACCCAGTCGGAACCCGCGATCGGACGCAAGGCCACCATATAGGCGCCGCCGTCAATGTCCACGCTCTTGGCCTGGTCGCTTTGCAACAGGCTGGCGAAGGCGGCTTCGTCCAAGGCAGGAATCACGCTGCCGATGGGCTTGAGCTCATTGCCCGGCTTGGGATAGGCGATGATCTTGCCCTGCTTGGTCAGCAGGAAGGCATGGCCCTTGCCGGCCAGCTTGATGTCCAGCACCGACTTGACCAGCTTGTCGATCAGGATGTCGCCGCCCACCACGATCTCCTGGCCCTTGACCTTGTCGGCGATGGTGATCACCAGCTTGTCCTTGGTTTCCGGCTCGGAGTCCTTGTAGGGATCGGTGACGATCAGGCCGTCCTGGGCCTTGGACTGCTGGAACCAGGGACGCTGGGCCGGCTGGTAGTCGGCGCTGGGCTTGGGACGCCCCGGCACCGAGTACTTCATGTCGCCGGTGACGCCGTTGCCGGCGTAGATCACATTGAAGCCGCCGCCCTTGGCCAGCTGCTGCAGATAGTAGCTGACCTGAGCGTCGTCGGCGTGGCTGAGGCTGGCGCTGATCAGATTCTTGCGGACCGACAGCCATTCGGACACGAAGCCGCCCTGTAGCTGGGCGACCTGGTTGATCTCGCGCTCCGCTTCTTGATAAGCGTGGGAGCGGATATTCAGGCAGGCTGTGATGGTGATGCTGAGCGTGGCGACCAGAATGGACACCGCTGTCAGCAGCGTGAGCTTGTGACGGATGGAGCGCATGATAAGCCGTTGCTGATAAAAGCGTTATTATCCGTCATACGAGATGTCATGCATTGTTAAAAATAACAATGTCTTTAAATATTTGCGCATGTTTTAAATCAAATTACCAGCTCAATCATGCATTTCAAATACTCGTAACGCCTGCGAAGCTTATCTTGCCGACGCTTGCGTCACAAAATGTCGACAATTTGCCCTAACCACGACAATTTCACCCCAATTTGAGCGATACTTGCGCCTGGGCGCGGCCACGGCAATGGGCGGCGCCCGGTTATTAGACAGAAAGGGGCCAAGATGAGTAAAAGCGGCGAACGGTCGCAAACCTTTCAGAACATCGTTGACGCCAGCTTGCAGCTGTTCAATCAGGAGGGCGAGCGCGTCATCACCACCAACCATATCGCCGAGCGGATGAATATCAGCACCGGCAAGCTCTACTATCACTTCCGCAACAAGGAAGAGATCATCAGTGAGCTCTACCAGCGCTACGTCAAGGGCATGGCCGAGCAGCTGTCCGCCGCGCTCCGGCACAGCAACTCGATAGAGGCGATGGTGGGGGCGATGGAAAAAACGCTGCGGCACATCTGGAGCTTCCGCTTCCTGCCCAAGAGCATGCCCAGCCTGTACTACCTGCACCCGGAACTGGCGGAAAACCACCAGCAGCTGTCGCGCGGCCAATTGGCCGGCAAGCTGGCCCAGCTGTTCTCACGGCTGCGCGAAGAGGGCGTGCTACTGGGCGACGACAAGCAGTTGGCGCACCTGGTCCAGCACTTTCAGATGGTGCAGACCGGCTGGGTGACCACGCTCAAGCACTCCGCCACGCCCAGCGAGCTGGAGCGCATGGTGAAAGACGGCTGTCGCAGCCTGCTCTATCTGCTGACGCCTTACGTCGATCCGCGCTACCGGCCGCCGTTCGACCGCGTCTGCGCGCGCTACGCCTGAACGGCGACGCATAAAAAAACACCCCTGGCTGGCCAGGGGTGTTTTGTTTGCGGCTTGCTTGTAAGCGCTTAGATCATGCCCTTGCTTTTCAGCAGTTCAAACATGGTCTTGCCGATTTCCGCCGGGCTGCGGGTGTAGGCGATGCCGGCCTTCTCGAAGGCCTTGAACTTCTCTTCCGCCGTGCCCTTGCCGCCGGAGATGATGGCGCCCGCGTGGCCCATGCGCTTGCCCTTGGGAGCGGTCACGCCGGCGATGTAGCCGACCACCGGCTTGGTCACGTAGGACTTGGCGAACTCGGCCGCCTCTTCCTCGGCGGAACCGCCGATTTCGCCGATCATCACGATGGCGTCGGTGTCCGGATCATCCTGGAACAGCTTCAGCGCGTCGATGTGGCTGGTGCCCGGGATCGGGTCGCCGCCGATACCGATGCAAGTGGACTGGCCCAGGCCCAGAGCGGTGGTTTGCGCCACGGCTTCATAGGTCAGGGTGCCGGAACGGGACACGATGCCGATGCGGCCCGGGTTGTGAATGTGCCACGGCATGATGCCGATCTTGCACTCGCCCGGGGTGATGATGCCGGGGCAGTTCGGGCCGATCAGGCGGATGCCGGCTTCGTCCACGGCCTTCTTCACGTAGAGCATGTCCAGGGTGGGCACGCCTTCGGTGATGCAGACAATCAGCTTCACGCCGCTGTCGATGGCTTCCAGGATGGAGTCCTTGGCGAAGGCTGCGGGCACGTAGATCACCGAGGCGTCGGCCTGGGTCTGACGCACGGCGTCCTTCATGGTGTTGAACACCGGCAGGCCCAGATGCTCGGAACCGCCCTTGCCCGGGGTTACGCCGCCTACGACCTTGGTGCCCACTTTCAGCGCCTGCTCGGCGTGGAAAGTGCCGTTCTTGCCGGTGAAGCCTTGCACCAGCACTTTGGTGTCTTTGTTTACCAATACGCTCATTTTGTATTCCTCAGCTCAGTGCGGGTCTCAGGCAGCGGCCTTGACGGCGGCGACGATCTTCTCGGCAGCGTCGTTCAGACCCTGGGCGGAAGTCAGTTTCAGACCGGAATCGTCCAGGATCTTGGCGCCCAGTTCGGCGTTGTTGCCTTCCAGACGCACTACGACCGGCACGGTCACGTTCACTTCCTTCACCGCGGCGATGATGGCTTCGGCGATCATGTCGCAACGCACGATGCCGCCGAAGATGTTGATCAGCACGCCCTGTACCGAAGTGTCGGCCAGGATCAGCTTGAACGCTTCGATCACGCGCTCCTTGGTGGCGCCGCCGCCCACGTCCAGGAAGTTGGCCGGCTGGCCGCCCTTCAGCTTGATGATGTCCATGGTGGCCATCGCCAGGCCGGCGCCGTTCACCATGCAGCCGATATTGCCTTCCAGCGCCACATAGTTCAGATCGAACTCGGAAGCCTTCACTTCGCGTTCGTTTTCCTGGCTCTTGTCGCGTTGCGCCAGCAGTTCCGGGTGACGGTACAGGGCGTTGGAGTCCAGGTTGATCTTGCCGTCCACGCAGGCCAGCTGGCCGTTTTCGCGCAGCGCCAGCGGGTTCACTTCGAACAGGGCGAAGTCGTTTTCAACGAAGGCCTTGTAAGAACCCAGCATCAGCTTGGTGAAGGCGGCAACCTGCTCGCCCTTCAGTTCCAGCGCGAAAGCGGCGTCGCGGGCCTGGAACGGCTGCATGCCCACCAGCGGATCAACCTCGATCTTGATGATCTTTTCCGGGGTTTCCTCGGCGACTTTCTCGATTTCCACGCCGCCTTCGGTGGACACCATGAACACCACGCGCTGGCTGCCGCGGTCAACCACGGCGCCCAGATAGAGTTCGCGCTGCACCGGGTACATGTCTTCGCACACCAGCACGCTGTTCACCGGCTGGCCGGCGGCGTCGGTCTGGTAGGTCACCAGATTCTTGCCGATCAGGCCCTTGGCCACTTCGGCGGCTTCTTCGCGGCTTTTCACCACTTTCACGCCACCGGCCTTGCCGCGGCCGCCGGCATGCACCTGGGCCTTGACGACGGCGAATTTGCCGCCCAGTTTGTCATAAGCGGCAGCGGCTTCTTCCGGCGTGGCGGCCAGAATGCCCTGTTGCACCGGCAGGCCGTATTTGGCCAGCAGCTCTTTCGCTTGGTATTCGTGCAGGTTCATCTATGGTTTCCTTTCGGAGAAATGGATGGCGGGCTGAAACCGACGCCCCTATTTCTTTGAGTCGCTTGTAAACCTTGAATGTATCTGGCGCGCGGCGCTTACCCCCCAGGCTAAGCGCCGCCGCCGCATACTCCGTCAACCGGCCCCCGAGGGGACCGTTTTGCCGGGCCGTGCGCGATTGTACACGACCCGGCCAACGCTTAGCCGTGCAAAGCGCGCTTGTCGGCGGCCAGAGCGGCTTCGTGTATCACTTCCGACAAGGACGGGTGGGCGTGGACAATGCGCGCCAGGTCTTCGCTGGCGGCCTTGAACTCCATCGACACCACGCCTTCGCTGACCAGCTCGGACACCATCGGGCCTATCATGTGCAGGCCCAGGATGCGGTCGGTCTTGGCGCAGGCCAGGATCTTGACCGTGCCTTGCGCCTGGCCCAGACCCAGCGCGCGGCCGTTGGCGCCGAAGCCCGAACTGCCTTTTTTGTACTCGACGCCCTCGGCTTTGAGCTGTTCCTCGGTCTTGCCGACCCAGGCGATCTCCGGAGAAGTGTAGATCACCCACGGAATCACGCCGAAGTCCACGTGCGGCTTCTGGCCGGCGATGCGCTCGGCCACGGCCACGCCCTCTTCCGACGCCTTGTGCGCCAGCATCGGGCCGCGCACCACGTCGCCGATCGCCCAGACATTGGGCAGATTGGTGTGGCAATGGTCGTCCACCGCCACAAAGCCGCGCTCGTCCAGCTGCAGACCCACCGCATCGGCGCCCAGGCCCAGGGTGTTGGGCACGCGGCCGATGGACACGATCAGCTTGTCGAACTCGGCCTTGACCGCTTCGCCGTTCAGTTCGTAATTGACGGTGACGCTCTTCTTGCCGGCCTTCACTTCGCCGATCTTGACGCCCAGCTTGATGTCGAGGCCGGTGTCCTTGGTCAGGGTCTTGAAGGCTTCCTTGGCGATCTGCTGGTCGGCCGCGGCGAGGAAGGTCGGCATCGCTTCCAGGATGGTGACTTCCGCGCCCAGACGCTTCCAGACCGAGCCCATTTCCAGGCCGATCACGCCGGCGCCGATCACGCCCAGGCGCTTCGGCACGTCCGTCAGCGCCAACGCGCCTTCGTTGTCCAGCACCAGCTTGTTGTCGGTGGCCAGGCCCGGCAGCGCACGTGGGCTGGAACCGGTGGCCACGATCACGTGGCCGGCTTCCAGGGTGTCCACCACCTTGCCGCCGTCGCTGACCTCGATCACCCATTTCTCGCCCTGGCGGCCCTTGAAGGCGGCCAGACCGTGGATGTTGGCGACCTTGTTCTTCTTGAACAGGAAGCTGATGCCGGCGGCGTTCTTGCTGATGATGTCGGTCTTGCGCGAAATCATCTGCGCCACGTCCATCTTGGCGCCGGAGACGCTGATGCCGTGCTTGGCGAAATCGTGCTGTACCGCGTGGAAGTTTTCAGACGACTGCAACAGCGCCTTGGACGGGATGCAACCGACGTTCAGGCAGGTGCCGCCCAGCGACGCCTTGCCTTCCGGGTTCTTGAACGCGTCCACGCAGGCGGTGTTGAAGCCCAGCTGGGCGGCGCGGATGGCGGCCACATAGCCGCCGGGGCCGCCGCCGATCACCACTACATCAAACGATTGGCTCATCTTGTTTTCCTTTGTCGGTGGCGGGCGCGCGGCCCGCCGGCTGCCGGGTCTACTTGCCGACCTTCAGCAGCAGAATGCCGAATGCGATCATGAACAGACAGAGAATGCTTTTGCCGATCAGGCTGTACAGGTCTTCGCGCACGCCGTTGCGGCGTTTTTTCCAGGTCAGCCAGCCTATGGCCACGCCGGCCAGGATGGCGGCGATTCCGTAAAACCAGTCGGGCAACTGCATTCAAGCTCCATTCATCGCAAGACAGGCCGGGAGCGCGCTCCCGGCCGCGGGTGATTACAAGTCGAGGATCAGGCGGGCCGGATCTTCAATCGCGTCCTTGATCGCCACCAGGCTCAGCACGGCTTCGCGGCCGTCGATGATGCGGTGGTCGTAGGACTGGGCAAGATACATCATCGGGCGCACCACCACTTGACCGTTCTCAACCACGGCGCGCTCCTTGGTAGCGTGCATGCCCAGGATGGCGGACTGCGGCGGGTTGATGATGGGGGTGGACATCATCGAGCCGAAGGTGCCGCCGTTGGAGATGGTGTAGGTGCCGCCGGTCAGTTCTTCCACGGTCAGCTTGCCTTCCTGGGCGCGCTTGCCGAATTCGGAGATCTGCTTCTCGATGTCGGCCAGGCTCAGTTGGTCGGCGTTGCGGATCACCGGCACCACCAGGCCGCGCGGGCTGCCCACGGCCACGCCGATGTCGAAGTAGCCGTGATAGATGATGTTGTTGCCATCCACCGAGGCGTTGACGATGGGGTATTTCTTCAGCGCGGCGACCACGGCCTTGACGAAGAAGCCCATGAAACCCAGCTTGATGCCGTGTTCCTTCTCGAAGCGGTCCTTGTACTTGGCGCGCAGGTCCATCACCGGCTTCATGTTCACTTCATTGAAGGTGGTGAGGATGGCGTTGGTCTGCTGCGACAGGATCAGACGCTCGGCCACGCGCTGACGCAGACGGGACATCGGCACGCTCTGTTCCGGACGGTCGGACAGAATGGCGGCGACATTGACCGCGGCCGGGGTGGCGGACAGCGCGGCGCCGGCGGCGGCCGGAGCCAGCACCGGGCCGGCCTGGGCAGGAGCGGCTTGCTTGGCGGCCTGCACGTCTTCCTTCAGCACGCGGCCGTCGCGGCCGGAACCGGCCACCTTGGACAGGTCCACGCCGGTTTCGGCGGCCAGCTTGGCGGCGGACGGCATGGCGGCTCCGCCTGCCGGAGCGGCGGCGGGCGCCGGGGCGGCTGCCGGAGCCGGCGCGGCGGCTGCGGCCGGAGCCACGTCGCCGGCCTTGGCGGCGGTGTCGATCTTGGCGATCAGCTGGCCGGACACCACGGTGGCGCCGTCTTCCACGATGATTTCAACGATCACGCCTGCCTGGGGCGCCGGCAGTTCCAGCACCACCTTGTCGGTTTCCAGGTCGATCAGGTTCTCGTCGCGGCTGACGGCTTGGCCAACCTTCTTGTGCCAGCTCATCAGCGTGGCTTCGGATACGGACTCGGGCAGTTGCGGGACGGTGACTTCAATCAGCATGTTCTTCTCCATGTAGAGGCAGCCCTCCGGCTGCCTCGAACTCATTCAGTGGTTATTTGGCGACCGACATGGCTTCTTCAACGAAAGCCTTGAGTTGGGCGACGTGTTTGCTCATATAGCCTACGGCCGGGGAAGCGGATGACGGACGGCCGGCGAAGGACAGCGACTGCTTGGCGCCCAGCAGGCCTTCCAGGCGGTGGCGGATCTGATACCAGGCGCCCTGGTTGCGCGGCTCTTCCTGCACCCACATCACTTCGCGCGCCTGCGGGAAGCGCGCCAGTTCGGCGGCCACCTGCTCGGTCGGGAACGGATACAGCTGCTCGATGCGGACGATGGCGATATCGTCGTCCAGGCCGCGCTCCTTGCGGGCGGCGGCGAGGTCGTAATACACCTGGCCGGCGCACAGCAGCACGCGCTTGACCTTCTTGGCGTCCTGCACCACCGCGTCGCCGATCACCGGGCGGAAACCGCCGCTGGTGAACGCTTCGATCGGGCTCATCGAATCCTTGAAGCGCAGCAGGCGCTTGGACAGGAAGATGACCAGCGGCTTGCGATACGGGCGCAGCACCTGGCGACGCAGCATGTGGAACATCTGCGAGGCTTCGGACGGCATCACCACCTGCATATTGTGCTCGGCGCACAGTTGCAGCCAACGCTCCAGGCGCGCGGACGAGTGTTCCGGGCCCTGGCCATCGTAGCCGTGCGGCAGGATGGTGGTCAGGCCGCACAGACGGCCCCACTTGGTCTCGCCGGAGGAAATGAACTGGTCGATGGCCACCTGGGCGCCGTTGGCGAAGTCGCCGAACTGGGCTTCCCAGATCACCAGCTGATCCGGAGCGGAACAGGCATAGCCGTATTCATAGGCCAGCACCGCTTCTTCGTTCAGGATGGAGTCGATCACCAGGAAATCGGCCTGGTTGTCCGACATATTGCGCAGCGGCACATAGCTGCCCTGGTCCCAGCTCTCGCGGTTTTGGTCGTGCAAGACCGAATGACGATGGGAGAAGGTGCCGCGGCCGGAGTCTTCGCCGGACAGGCGCACGCCGAAGCCGTTGGTTACCAGGCTGGCGTAGGCCAGGGTCTCGGCCATGCCCCAGTCCGCGTTCTGCTCGCCGGCAGCCATCGCCTTGCGCGCGGCCAGCACCTTCTGCACCGTCGGATGCAGCTTGAAGCCGTCCGGCAGCGAGGTGAACTTCTCGGTCAGGCGCTGGATGTCGGCCTGCGGCAAGGAGGTGTCGGTCGGATGCGCCCAGTGGGTGCCCAGGTACTGGCTGAAGTCCAGCGCGTGTTCGCGCTTGTAATTGGTCAGCGCGGTCTGCTCTACGTGCTCGCCCTTGTCCAGCGCGTCGCGGTAGGCCTGGATCTGAGCGTCGGCCTCTTCCGCCTTCAGCACGCCTTCCTGCACCAGACGTTCGGCGTACATCGCGCGCACGCCTTGGTGCTTGGCGATCTTCTTGTACATCATCGGCTGGGTCAGGAACGGGTCGTCGCCCTCGTTGTGGCCCAATTTGCGATAGCACACCAGATCGATGACCACGTCCTTCTTGAAGGTCATCCGGTAGTCCAGCGCGGCCTGCATCACATAGCAGACGGCTTCCGGATCATCGCCGTTGACGTGGAAGATCGGCGCTTCGATCATTTTGGCCACGTCGGTGCAATACATGGTGGAGCGGATGTCGCGGGTGTCCGAGGTGGTGAAGCCCACCTGGTTGTTGATCACGATGTGTATCGTGCCGCCGGTGCCGTAGCCGCGGGTCTGCGATAGGTTGAAGGTGCCCTGGTTGACGCCCAGGCCGCCAAAGGCGGAGTCGCCGTGGATCAATACCGGCACCGCGGTCTTGCGTTCCGCGTCCTTGCGGCGTTCCTGCCGCGCGCGCACCGAGCCCTCCACCACCGGGTTGACGATTTCCAGGTGCGAGGGGTTGAAGGCCAGCGACACATGCATCGGGCCGTCGGCGGTCGGGATGTCGGAGGAGAAGCCCATGTGGTACTTCACGTCGCCGGAGGCCATTTGCTGGGCGGCCTTGCCTTCGAATTCGGCGAACAGGTCGCGCGGCAGCTTGCCCAGGGTGTTGACCAGCACGTTCAGACGGCCGCGGTGGGCCATGCCGATGATCAGTTCCTGCACGCCCTGGCCGGTGGCGTTCTGGATCAAGTGATCCAGCGCGGCGATGGCGGACTCGCCGCCTTCCAGCGAGAAGCGCTTCTGGCCGACGTATTTGGTGTGCAGATAGCGTTCCAGCGTCTCGGACGCGGTGATCTGCTTCAGGATGCGCTGCTTCTTGGCCGCGTCGTAATGCGGCGTGGACAGATCGCCCTCGAAGCGCTTTTGCACCCAATGCTTTTCATCCGACTTGGTGATGTGCATGTACTCGACGCCGATATTGCCGCAGTAGGTCTGCTTCAGGCGCGCCAGGATGTCGGACAGCGGCATCCTCTGCGGGCCCACCAGCGAGCCGGCGTTGAATTGCACCGCCATGTCGGCGCCGGTCAAACCGTGGGTAGCCGGGTCCAGTTCGCGCACCAGCTCCTGGTCCATGCGCTTGAGCGGGTCCAGATTGGCCTGGCGGCTGCCCAGCACGCGGTAGGCGGAAATCAGTTTCAGCACCCCCACCTGCTTTTGCATGGTGTCCCATTCCGCCCCGCTGCTGGCGCGCTGGCCGGCGGCCGGCTTCTTGGCCAGCTGAATGAAGGATTCCTGGATCGGCATGTGCGGCACATCGCGTTCGGCAGCGCCCGGCGCTTGCGCCAGCTTGTCGAAATAGTCGCGCCACTCGTTCGGAACGGAGTTGGCGTCAGCGAGGTACTGTTCGTACAGCTCCTCGATGAACGGTGCATTCCCACCGAACAGGTAAGAATGGCTGTACATGGATTGCATCATGGGGCTACCCTTTGTCGTTTCTGTTCGGAATCCGGCCAGCTACGCCCTGGCGCGAACTCCCTGTTGCTGCATGGGGGAAAACGCTATCGGAAAAACTTTTTGTTGTGCTTCCCATAACATTCTGACCCTGCCCCGGCCCGCCGTCGGGCCGGAAAAAAAGGCTGGCTGAAGCCCTGCTCCAGCCAACCCTCGTTCCTGCTTACTTGCGCTTCTCCACCGGAATGAAATCGCGGCGGGGGGCGCCGGTGTACAACTGACGCGGACGGCCGATCTTCATCGCCGGGTCGGAGATCATTTCGCTCCAGTGGGCGATCCAGCCCACGGTGCGGGCCAGCGCGAAGATCGGGGTGAACATCGACACCGGGATGCCGATGGCCGACAAGACGATGCCGGAGTAGAAGTCCACGTTCGGGTACAGCTTGCGCTCGATGAAGTACGGATCGGACAGCGCGATCTTTTCCAGTTCCATCGCCAGCTTGAACTTGGGATCGTTGTGCAGGCCCAGTTCGTTCAACACTTCGTCGCAGGTCTGCTTCATGATGGAAGCGCGCGGGTCCATGTTCTTGTACACGCGGTGGCCGAAGCCCATCAGCTTGTAGCGCTTGTCCTTCACGCCTTGCATGAAGTCGGCCACGTTTTCCACGCTGCCGATTTCATCCAGCATCTTCAGCACGGCTTCGTTGGCGCCGCCATGGGACGGGCCCCACAGGCAGGCGATGCCGGCGGCGATACACGCGAAGGGGTTGGCGCCGGAGGAGCCGGCCAGACGCACGGTGGAGGTGGAGGCGTTCTGCTCATGGTCCGCGTGCAGGGTGAAGATGCGGTCCAGCGCGCGCGCCAGCACCGGGTTCACCTTGTACTCTTCGCACGGGGTGGAGAACATCATGTGCAGGAAGTTTTCCGCGTAGGTCAGGCCGTTTTTCGGGTAGGAGAACGGCAGGCCCTTGTTGTAGCGGTAAGCTTGCGCGGCGATGGTCGGCAGCTTGGCCACCAGGCGATGCGCGGAAATGCGGCGATGCTCAGGATTGGAGATGTCCAGCGAGTCATGGTAGAAGGCGGACAGCGCGCCCACCACGCCCACCATCACCGCCATCGGGTGCGCGTCGCGACGGAAGCCCTTGAACAGGCTCATCAGCTGATCGTGCAGCATATTGTGGCGCATGATGCCGCGCTCGAAGTCCTTGCGCTGCGCCGCGGTCGGCAACTCGCCGTTCAGCAGCAGGTAGCAGACTTCCAGGTAATCGCTCTTCTCGGCGAGTTGCTCGATCGGGTAGCCGCGATAGTAGAGCTGGCCCAGATCGCCGTCGATGAAGGTGATGCCGGACTCGCAGCTGGCGGTGGCCAGGAAGCCCGGGTCGAACGTGAACATGCCGGTTTTGGAGAAGGTGCGGATGTCGACGACATCCGGCCCCAAAGTGCCGCTCTGGACCGGCAAATCCAGAGTTTCCTTACCCTCGTTGTATGTGAGCGTTACTTTGCGATCAGTTTCCACAGCAATACTCCCAGTCGGTTTATGGTCGTTGTAATTGGGGTGATGCACAGACGTCAGAGCGAACGGAGAATCGCCACGATGCCCATCTCTTCCGGGTCGTCCAGATCGGCCTTGCCGCTGACGACGTCCAGAAAATCGGTATCGGGCAAATCCAGCAACCGCCGATAAGCCTCAATCTCGGCGGGGGCGAGCTGGTCGAAGGGGCCGGCGAAGAATTTCTCCAGCACCAGATCCAGCTCCAGCAGCCCCCGCCGGGACCGCCAACGGATCCGCTTGAGTTCAATCGGATCGTAGGCGGTCATACTGCACGCTTGACCATCAGGTCCTTGATCTTGCCAATCGCCTTGGTCGGATTCAGGCCCTTAGGACACACGTCCACGCAGTTCATGATGGTGTGGCAACGGAACAGGCGGTACGGGTCTTCCAGGTTGTCCAGGCGCTCCTTGGTCGCTTCGTCGCGGGTGTCCGCGATAAAGCGATAGGCGGCCAACAGGCCGGCCGGACCGACGAACTTGTCCGGGTTCCACCAGAAGGACGGGCAGGACGTCGAGCAGCACGCGCACAGAATGCACTCGTACAGGCCGTCCAGTTCCTTGCGGTCTTCCGGCGACTGCTTGCGCTCGCGTTCCGGCGGCGGCGTGTCGTTGATCACATAAGGCTTGATCGAGTGGTACTGCTTGAAGAACTGGGTCATGTCCACGATCAGATCGCGGATCACCGGCAGACCCGGCAGCGGACGCAGCTCGATCGGCTGTTTCAGGTCGCGGAAGTCGGTCAGGCAGGCCAGGCCGTTCTTACCGTTGATGTTCATCGCGTCGGAACCGCACACGCCTTCGCGACAGGAGCGGCGGAAGCTCAGCGTGTCGTCCTTCACCTTCAGCTTGACCAGCGCGTCCAAGAGCTTGTGCTCGGTGGAGTCCATCTCCACGCTGATGTCCTGCATATACGGCTTGGCATCGGTTTCCGGATTGTAGCGGTAGATGCGGAATTTGACGGTTTCGGTAGTCATCTTGATGGAACCCTTAGTAGGAGCGGGTCTTCAGCGCGATCGTATCGACCGACAGCGGCTTCAGATTGACCGGCTTGTAGTCCAGACGGTTGGCTTCGCGATACCACAGCGTGTGCTTCAGCCAGTTCTTGTCGTCGCGGCCGTTCGGGGTTTCCTCGGTGTCCTTGGCGTCGTCGCGCACATGGGCGCCGCGGCTCTCGGTGCGGGCGTTGGCCGAGATCATGGTGGCCTTGGCCACTTCGATCAGGTTCTCCAGCTCCAGCGCCTCGATGCGGGCGGTGTTGAAGACATTGGACTTGTCGGAGATCTCGGTGCGCTGCACCATCTTCTCCACTTCCAGAATCTTCTCCACGCCTTCGGCCAGCATGTCCTTGAAGCGGAACACGCCGCAGTGCGCCTGCATGGTGCGCTGCATGGCTTCGCGCGCGTCGTTGACTTGCACGCCGCCGGTCTGCTGATTCAGGCGCTCGACGCGGGCGACGGAGCGCTCGACATCGGCCAGCGCCAGTTCCGGCAGGTCTTCCGGATGCTGCTTGATGAACTCGATCATCGAGTTGGCCGAGCTCTTGCCGAACACCAGCAAGTCCAACAGCGAGTTGGTGCCCAGGCGGTTGGCGCCGTGCACCGACGCGCAGGCGCATTCGCCGGCCGCGTAGAAGCCCTGCACTTTTTCGCCCTGCACCACCACTTCGCCGTGGTAGTTGGTGGGAATGCCGCCCATCTGGTAATGGCAAGTCGGCACCACCGGAATCGGGGCCTTGATCGGGTCCACGCCGGCGAACTTGATCGAAATCTCGCGGATGCCCGGCAGCTTGGACATGATCACTTCCGGATCCAGGTGAGTGATGTCCAGCAGCACATGATCCTTGTTCGGACCGCAGCCGCGGCCTTCGTTGATCTCGGTCACCATCGCGCGCGACACCACGTCGCGGGACGCCAGGTCCTTGGCGTTGGGCGCGTAGCGCTCCATGAAGCGTTCGCCCTGCGCATTGCGCAGAATGCCGCCTTCGCCGCGCACGCCCTCGGTGATCAACACGCCGGCGCCGGCCACGCCGGTCGGGTGGAACTGCCAGAACTCCATGTCTTCCAGCGGGATGCCCGCGCGGGAAGCCATGCCCAGGCCGTCGCCGGTATTGATGAAGGCGTTGGTGGACGAGGAGAAGATGCGGCCGGCGCCGCCGGTGGCGAACAAGGTGGCCTTGGCCTGGAACACGACGATTTCCGAGGTTTCCATTTCCATGGCGATCACGCCCTGGACATTGCCGTCGGCGTCGCGGATCAGGTCCAGCGCCATCCATTCAACGAAGAAATGGGTATTGGCGCGCACATTGCGCTGGTATAGCGCGTGCAGCATGGCGTGGCCGGTGCGGTCGGCTGCGGCGCAGGCGCGGCGCACCGGCTTTTCGCCGAAATTCGACATATGGCCGCCGAACGGGCGCTGGTAGATGGAACCGTCGGCGTTGCGGTCGAACGGCATGCCGAAGTGCTCCAGCTCCACCACCACCTTGGGCGCTTCGCGGCACATGAACTCGATGGCGTCCTGATCGCCCAGCCAGTCCGACCCCTTGACGGTGTCGTACATATGCCAGTGCCAATGATCTTCCTCGGAGTTGCCGAGAGAAGCGGACACGCCGCCCTGGGCGGCAACGGTGTGGGAGCGGGTCGGGAATACCTTGGACAGCACCGCTGTCTTCAGGCCGGCCTCGGACAATTGCAAGGCCGCGCGCATGCCTGCTCCGCCTGCCCCAACGATAACGGCGTCGAAATGACGAACAGGAATACCCATTACAGCCCCCAGACCACTTTAACGGAATAGATAAAACAGGAAACCAGCCAGACGATGGTGAACACGTGCAGCGCCAGGCGTACGCCCACCGGCTTCACATAGTCCATCCACAGATCGCGGATACCCACCCATACGTGGAGGAACAGAGCGATCAGGCTCACCTGGGTCAGCAACTGCACCCAGAACTGGCCGAAGAACGCCTTCCAGCCTTCGTAGCCGGACGGCATGGTCAACAGGAACAAAGCCAAAGCCACGGTGTAGATCAACATGATCACCGCGGTGACGCGCTGCATGATCCAATCGCGCAGGCCATAGCCGGCGCCGACGACATTGCGATTTACCATAGAGCAACTCCCAGAACCACGGTCAGCGCCAGGCTGACGGCCACGACGGTCTTGGCGGTGGCGCGGGCGGTCTGCAGTTCGAGACCTTTATGAATATCGAGGAAGAGGAAACGGATACCGGCACAGAAGTGGTGCATATACGCCCACAACAGGCCGAGCAACACCAGCTTCATCAGCGGGTTGCCCACCACGGCGCGGTAGGTTTCGAACGATTCGGCCGAACTCAGCGAACCGTGCAACAGGTAAATCAACAGTGGGAGAGAAAAGAACAGCGCAACACCGCTGATCCGGTGCAAGATCGAGACGATGCCGGGAATCGGCAATCTGATCTTGGCCAGATCCAGGTGCTTTGGTCGTTGCTTCTGCATATGGCTTCCTTGGATGTTTTTAGAACCAAGAGGTTACACAACAGACGGTCCGCTACGAGACCGCCCGCCTGAAGGGCTCCGTTGTTGTTATGGCTGGATGCCCGTCATTACCGCTCATGCCGCACCAGGAATATCGCGGTGCAATATGACCCGGGGATTCTAGCAAAACTGGCTGGCCGCGGCCTGTTTTTCGCCGCCGGCCCAGCCGTCCACGTCACGTCAAAAGCCCGCCGCGTCAAGCCCGGCGGGCGGTGTAAGCCCAGTTGTGCGTCAGACAGTAACGCTGCCGCCACTCCAGCGGCACGCCCTCCATCGAGCCGGAAATCCGGATCAGACTCAAGGCCGGCGCCTCGGCCACCATGCCGGTGACGCCGAGCAGCGCGCTTTCCTCGCGCGGCAACATCAACGCGCGAAACTGCTCGCACAGTACTTTCAAACGGATGCCGAAACGCTGCTGCAGCGCCTGGTACACCCCGGACGAGCCGCGCAGCCATCGCGCGTCCAGCCCCTCGAACTCGTCGGCCGGCAAGAAGGCCTCGTCCACCGCGACCGGGATGCCGTGCCAACGCCACAGCTGCCGAACTCTCAATAAAGGCGCAGCGCGCCGCAATTGCAATGCCGCGGCCATGTCGTCGCTGGCGTTGCCCCGCGAAATGCCGAGGAACTCCCGCGCCAGATCGTCCGGCTGCTCGTTGAACAGGCCCGGCGTCAGCAGCAGGCCTTCGCCCCACTCGCTGGGCGCCGGCGCCACGAAAGTGCCCCTGCCCTGCGCGCGATACAGCAGGCCGTCGGCCACCAGTTCGCCCAAGGCCTTGCGCACCGTGCCCTGGCTTGCGCCCAGCTCGTCCGCCAAGTCCCATTCGCTGGGCAAGGCATCGTTCTCCTGCCATTCGCCATCGCCGATCCGGCGCAGCAATTGCTGCTTGATCTGGCTGTACAGCGGCTGTCTACGCAGCGGTCGATCTGTCATGTTCTCTGTTGTATCACCAAACAAATCAAGCGTAAATACAAGTCTTATATAAGATACAAGACTTTACTGGACCCATCAGCTTTTCTGATGAGGATTACACCCCCACTTTGGCTATACTCCGTGTTACACTCAGCCGCACAAAAGCATTCAATGCTGCAGAGCAACATCTGCATATCGTCATTATCGGATACATCAAAGGAGAGTCCGCCAATGAAAGCTCCCGTTCGCGTCGCCGTCACCGGCGCAGCCGGCCAAATCGGCTATAGTCTGCTGTTCCGCATTGCCAGCGGCGAAATGCTCGGCAAGGATCAACCGGTCATCCTGCAACTGCTGGACCTGCCGCAAGCCCAAACCGCCCTCAAGGGCGTGATGATGGAACTGGAAGACTGCGCCTTCCCGCTGTTGGCCGGCATGGTTGCCACCGACGACCCGAACGTGGCCTTCAAGGACGTCAAGGTCGCGTTGCTGGTGGGCGCCCGCCCGCGCAGCAAGGGCATGGAGCGCAAGGATCTGCTGGAAGCCAACGGCGCCATCTTCACCGTTCAAGGCAAGGCGCTGAACGACCACGCCGCCCGCGACGTGAAAGTGCTGGTAGTGGGCAACCCGGCCAACACCAACGCCTGGATCGCGATGAAGTCCGCTCCGGACCTGAATCCGAAAAACTTCACCGCCATGTTGCGTCTTGACCACAACCGCGCGCTGTCCCAGATCGCCGCCAAGACCGGCAAGCCGGTGGCCGCCATCGAGAAGCTGGCGGTATGGGGCAACCACTCGCCGACCATGTACGCCGACTATCGCTTCGCCAGCATTGATGGCCAGCCGGTCAAGGCCATGATCAACGACGAAGCCTGGAACCGCGACGTATTCCTGCCCACCGTGGGCAAGCGCGGCGCCGCCATCATCGAAGCGCGCGGCCTGTCTTCCGCCGCCTCCGCCGCCAACGCCGCCATCGACCACGTCCACGACTGGGTGCTGGGCAGCCAAGGCAAATGGGTGACCATGGGCATTCCGTCCGACGGCTCCTACGGCATCCCGGAAGGCGTGATGTACGGCTTCCCGGTTGTATGCGAAAATGGCGAATACAAGATTGTGCAAGGTCTGGAAATCGACGAGTTCAGCCGCGAGCGGATGAACTTCACCCTGGCCGAACTGGAAGAAGAGCGCGCCGCCATCGCTCACCTGTTTGGCTGATCCATCCCAAGTCTTTTCAGCAAAAGCGCACCTTACGGTGCGCTTTTTTGTCTTTGATCAAGACCCGATTTCCCGACTGCCTATATTTAACAGACTGCCATTTGGAGTTGAGCATGATTGAAGTCGAAGTACTGAACCAAATCGCGGCCAAGATAGACGACCTGGCCACCCGTGGCGCCGACATCCGGGGGTATCTTTGACTACGACGGTAAAAAAGACCGTCTGGAAGAAGTTTCCCGCCTGACCGAAGACCCGGACATCTGGAATGATCCCAAGCGCGCCCAGGAACTGGGCCGCGAGCGCAAACAGCTGGAAGACGTGGTGCTGGTGATCGACGAGATCAGCGCCATGGTCGGCGACAGCGCCGAATTGTTCGAGATGGGCCGCGCCGAAAACGACGACGACACCATCCTGGCCGTGCAGGCCGATCTGGACACCGCCGAAGCCAAGCTCGCGCAGCTGGAATTCCGCCGGATGTTCCACGATCCGATGGACCCGAACAACTGCTTCCTGGACATCCAGGCCGGCGCCGGCGGCACCGAGGCCCAGGACTGGGCCGGCATGCTGCTGCGCATGTATATCCGCTACGCCGAACGCAAGGGCTTCAGCGTGGAAGTGCTGGAAGAATCCGAAGGCGAAGTGGCCGGCATCACCAGCGCCACGCTGAAGATCAGCGGCGAATACGCCTACGGCCTGCTGCGCTCTGAAGTGGGCGTGCACCGCCTGGTGCGCGTGTCGCCGTTCGACTCCAACGCGCGCCGCCACACCTCCTTCTCCTCGGTCTTCGTCTATCCGGAAGTGGACGACAGCTTCGTGATCGACATCAATCCGGCCGATCTGCGCGTCGACACCTACCGCGCCTCCGGCGCCGGCGGTCAGCACATCAACAAGACCGACTCCGCCGTGCGCATCACCCACAATCCCACCGGGATCGTGGTGCAGTGCCAGAACGACCGCTCCCAGCACCGCAACCGCGACGAAGCGATGCAGATGCTGCGCGCCAAGCTGTACGAACTGGAACTGAAAAAGCGCAACGAGGCCAAGCAGGCGCTGGAAGACACCAAGACCGATGTGGGCTGGGGCCACCAGATCCGCTCCTACGTCTTCGACCAGTCCCGCATCAAGGATCTGCGCACCAGCTACGAAGTGGGCAATATCAAGGGCGTGATGGACGGCGACCTGGACGGCTTCATCGAGGCCAGCCTGAAACAGGGCGTCTGAACCTAAACCCGCTTAACCCGGCCGCCGCCCCTGCGGCGGCCAACAGCCATTGCATTGAATTACGGAGTGAACATGTCTGAACACGAGCAAGCATCGCCCAGCCAGGACGAAAACCAGATCATGGCGGAGCGCCGCCAAAAGCTGAAGAGCATCCGCGAACAGCGCATCGCCTTCCCCAACGACTTCAAGCGCAGCCACTTCGCGCAAGTCCTGCAGGACGCTCACGCCGGCAAGGAAAAGGAAGCGCTGGAAGCCGAAAAGATCGAGGTTGCCGTCGCCGGCCGCATGATGTTGAAACGTGTGATGGGCAAGGCCAGCTTCGCCACGCTGCAAGACGGCAGCGGCCGCATCCAGGCCTATATCTCCAATGACGGCGTGGGCGAAGAGCTGCACGCCGAGTTCAAGCACTGGGACCTGGGCGACATCGTCGCCGTCAAGGGCGTGCTGTTCAAGACCAAGACCGGCGAACTGACGGTGCAGGCCAGCGAAGTGCGCCTGCTGTCCAAGAACATCCGTCCTCTGCCGGAGAAATTCCACGGCATCACCGATCAGGAAACCAAGTACCGTCAGCGCTACGCCGACCTGATCATGAACGAGGACAGCCGCCAGACCTTCATCAAGCGCTCCAAGATCATCCAGAAGGTGCGCGACGTGATGGTGGGCGAAGGCTATCTGGAAGTGGAAACCCCGATGATGCACCCGATTCCGGGCGGCGCCGCGGCCAAGCCTTTCGTCACCCACCACAATGCGCTGGACATGCCCTTGTACCTGCGCATCGCGCCTGAGCTGTATCTGAAGCGCCTGGTGGTGGGCGGTCTGGAGCGCGTGTTCGAGATCAACCGCAACTTCCGCAACGAGGGGATGAGCACGCGCCACAACCCCGAGTTCACCATGATCGAGTTCTACGAGGCTTACAGCGACTACCAGCGCATGATGGAAATGACCGAAGCCATCATCCGCGAATGCGCGCTGGTATCCTGCGGCTCCACCACCGTCAGCTACCAGGGCAAGGAAGTGGATCTGGGCAAACCGTTCGACCGCTTCACCATCGTCGGCGCGATCAAGCACTACAACCCGCAATACACAGATGCCCAACTGGACGACGCGGCCTGGGTGGCCAGCGAGATCAAGCGCCTGGGCGGCAAGCTGCCGCCGGCGCCGGGCCTGGGCAGCCTGCAACTGGCGCTGTTTGAAGAATGCGCCGAAAGCCTGCTGTGGAACCCGACCTTCATCATCGACTACCCGGTGGAAGTGTCCCCGCTGGCGCGCGGTTCCGACAGCAAGCCGGGCCTGACCGAACGCTTCGAGCTGTTCATCGTCGGCCGAGAGCACGCCAACGGCTACTCCGAGTTGAACGATCCGGAAGACCAGGCTGCGCGCTTCCTGTCCCAGGTGGCGCAGAAGGACGCCGGCGACGACGAGGCGATGCACTACGACGCCGACTACATCCGCGCGATGGAATACGGCCTGCCGCCGACCGGCGGCTGCGGCATCGGCATCGACCGCCTGGTGATGCTGCTGACCGACGCGCCGTCCATCCGCGACGTCATTCTGTTCCCGCAGATGCGTCCGGAATAAGCGCTTCAAGCCTACGGCTCGACCAAGCCGCCCGCCTTCCGGCGAGCGGCTTTTTCTTTTCCCCCTCTGCCATACCCTGCTTTTCAAACGCAGACAAGAACCTCGGCACAAGGCCCCGCTGACCAGGGCTGCCGGCTACTCGGCCCCAAGCGGCTCCGGCCCGCGCGCAAAGCCCGCATGATTGAGCTCGCTGAGCGCCAGGTTCACGTCGAAAATCCTGCCGCTGACCTCGGCCACCCCCAAGGCTTTCAGTCTTGCGCTGTGCATGCGCAGATAAGCTTGCGCCGTTTCTTCGCTGGCAAACAGATAAATGCCGCCGGCCTCTTGCCGGTCCGGGCTCTCCGTCCATATTTTCCAGATGAAGCCGGGCTCCTGATTGATGGATGCCGCCAGCTCTTGCAAGCGGCTTGCCATCTCGTCGCCGAAAGGACCGGAAAAATCAAAGTGGACTTGCAGAAGTTTTTGCATGAAAGCGTTTCCTATAGAAGACAAGACTCGCGGCAACGCAGGGCGCCTTGCCAGGCCGTCCATCGCGGCCGGGAAGTTTTGCTTTTGTTTGCTAAACCTCCTTTCCGCCAACAATAGACATCATTCCGTCCTTCAGCTTCGCGCATGCGCAATAGTGCCGGACGATATTGGCAGTACAACACTCGCTTGTACGACTAAAAGGACATTCGCCATGAAACGTCTATTCGCATTCGCCGCGCTGAGCGCCTCGGCATGGCTCTGCGCCATGCCGGCCCAGGCCGGCGTCTCCATCACCATCGGCCAGCCCGGTTTCTACGGACAACTCAGCCTGGGCGGTTTCCCGCCGCCGCAGCTGATCTATCCGCAACCGGTGGTCATCCAGCCCGCCCCGGTGGCGGTGGCGCCGATGTATCTGCGGGTGCCGCCCGGCCACATGAAGGATTGGCGTCGCTACTGCGGCCGCTACGGCGCCTGCGGCCGCCCGGTCTACTTCGTTCGCGACGAGTGGTACCGCCAAGTCTATGTGCCGCGTTATCAGCAGGTTCAACGCGGCCATGAGTACAGGCGCGAACACGAACGCCACGGCTGGCATGGCGACGACGATCACGACCATGGCCGCGGCCATGAGCGCGACCGCCGCGACTGGCGGCGAGACCGCTAGAACCGCGCTCAGCGCTGAACCGTCGCCATCACCTCGGACGCGTAGCGCAGGCCGCTGACGACCTCCGGCGGAAAGACCGCGTCGATTTCCGCCCGCTCCGCCGGACTCAGTGCCAGCGTCAGCGCGCCCAGATTGTCGTCCAGATTGCGGATGCGGCGCGCGCCGGGAATGGCGACGATGTGATCGCCGTGCGCCAGCACCCAGGCCAGCGCTAATTGCGCCGGCGTGCAGCCCTTGGCTTCGGCCAAGGCCTTCACCCGGTCCACCAGCGCCAGATTGCGGCGGAAATTCTCGCCGAGGAAGCGCGGATTGCCGCGCCGGTAGTCGTCGGCGTCGAAGTCGTCCGGGCTTCGGATCGCCCCGGTCAAAAAACCGCGCCCCAGCGGGCTGTAGGCGACGAAACCGACGCCCAGCTCCCGGCACAAGGCCAGCGTTTGCTGCTCCGGGTCCCGCGTCCACAGCGAGTATTCGCTTTGCAGCGCGTGGATGGGATGGACGGCGTGCGCGCGGCGCAAGGTGTCGGGCGCGGCCTCGGACAGGCCCAGGTAACGGACCTTGCCGGCGCGCACCAGCTCCGCCATCGCGCCCACCGTTTCTTCGATAGGCACTTGCGGGTCCACGCGGTGCAGATAGTAAAGATCGATGACGTCGACGCCCAGCCGCTTGAGACTGCCTTCGCAACTGCTGCGCACGTATTCCGGCCGTCCGTTGACGCCGCGCGCGGCCGGATTGGCCGGGTCCATCACGATGCCGAACTTGGTGGCCAGCACCACCTCGCTACGGCGCGACTTCAGCAGCTGCGCCAGCAATTCCTCGTTGCGGTAAGGTCCGTACATATCCGCGGTGTCCAGCAGATTGACGCCGCGATCCAGCGCGTGATTCAGCGTGCGCAGCGATTCCGCGTCGTCATGCGCGCCGTAGAAAGCGCTCATGCCCATGCAGCCCAAACCCAAAGCGGAAACGGAGGGGCCGTTACGGCCCAGGATACGTTGTTTCATGCCTGCCATCCTTCGTGGTCGGTTAAGATGCCTGAAGCATATGCGCTTGCCTTCATCGGAAAAACCGGCTTAATCTGCATGCATTACGTAGAAAATCTTCACAATGCCGCAAAACTCTCTGTACGCCTTGCACGCCTTCCGCCTCATCGCCCAGCACGGCAGCTTCACCCGCGCCGCCGCCCAGCAAGAGGTCACCCCCTCGGCGCTGAGCCAGACGCTGCGCCAATTGGAGGCGCAACTGGGCGTGCGCCTGCTGAACCGCACCACCCGCAAGGTTGGGCTGACCGAAGCCGGCCAGGCGCTGCTGGCGCGGATAAGGCCGCTGCTGGAACAACTGGACGGCGCGCTGGAAGACACTCGCCAATGGCAAGGGCAGCTCAGCGGCACCCTGAAGCTGACCTTGCCGCATACCGCCGCCGCCCTGCTGCTGTATCCCTTGCTGGCCGGCTTCATGCGCGCGCATCCGCAGCTAAAGCTGGAACTGGACGTCAACAATCAATTGGTGGATATCGTGGAGCGCGGTCTGGACGCCGGCCTGCGCTTCGGCGAGAGCCTGCAACAGGATATGCAGGCGGTGGCGGTCAGCGCCCCGCTCCGCTTTTGCGTGGCGGCCAGCCCGGCTTATTTGCGAACGCGCGGCGTACCCGCGCATCCGGCCATGTTGCGACAACATGATTGCCTGCGCTATCGCTTCGCCAGCAGCGGCCAGGTCTACCGCTGGCAATTCGTCGACGCCGGCCGGCCGTTTGAAGTCGCGGTGCAAGGGCCGCTAACCGCCAACGACACCGCGGCGGCGCTGCACGTCGCGCTGGGCGGACTCGGCCTCGCCTATCTGCCGCAGGCGATGGCCGAACCCCACCTGGCGGACGGTGGCCTGATCGCCGTATTGGAAGAATGGATGCCGCCAGCGGAGGCCTTCTACCTGTATTACCCGCACCACCTGCATCAGCCGGCGAAACTGCGGGCGTTCATCGACTACCTGAGACAGGCGATGACCGCCCGTTGACGGCCCGCCGGCCTCACCCCGCCCGACAGCAATTGCGCCCCGCCGCCTTGGCCTGATACAAGGCGGCGTCCGCGCGCTGCAGCAAGACCTCCACTTCCAGGCCCGGCTGCGCGCAGACATGGCCTATGCTCAGGGTCAATGGCACCGGATGCTGCTGCCATTGCAGATTGGCGGCGGCGAGCCGCTGCCGGGCCTGTTCCGCCAAGGCGGCGGCCTTGGCCTGATCGGCGTCCGGAGCCAGCAGCAGAAACTCTTCCCCGCCCCAGCGCGAACAGAGCAAGTCCGGAAACGTCTCGCTCAGTAAGCGCGCCGCTTCCACCAGCACATAGTCGCCGCCGTCATGGCCGAAATGGTCGTTCACCAGCTTGAAATGGTCGATATCGCACAACAAGACCGCGAACGGCCGGCGCGTCTGCAGCCATTGCAGCCAGGCGGCCTCCATCTGACGCACCGCCTCGCGGCGGTTGATCAAACCGGTGAGAAAATCCGTGCGCGACAACCTGACGTTCTCGTCCATCGCGCACTTGAGGTCGTCCACGTCGCGGAAGGTGACGATGTGCCAGTTGGGCAGCAGATCGGCATGCAGTTGCGCGGTGACGATGAACCAGCGCAGGCGGCCGTCGGCGCAGCACACCCTCACTGTCATCTCCGCCAGGTTGCGGCCCAGCGCCAGGCTGTCCTTCACCGCCTGCAACCAGCTTTGCTCCACCTCCAAGCGGTAGGCCGGATCGGGATAAGCCAGACGAAACCAGGCCTCCATGTCCGGCATCTGCTCCAGCGTGTAGCCTATTTGCTGCAGGAAAGCGCGGTTCAGATAGCGATGCACGCGCCGGCCGGGCTGGTCCAGCTTGGCGTCGGATTCCGAGATCAGGATGGGAATGGGCACGAAATCCAGGCTGCGCGACAGCACTTCCTTGCCGACATCCACCGCCTCGTCGCCAATCTTGAAAGTCATCCGCGCGCTCCCGTCCCTGCCCTTGGGTCAGCTCACTCCTGCGGCAACAGGCAATCCTGGGCCAGCAGTTTGACGAACTCGTCCGCCGGCAGCGGCCGGGCGATCAAGTAGCCTTGCACGTATTCGCAGCCTTCGCGTTGCAGGAAGTGCCATTGCTCTATCGTTTCCACCCCTTCCGCCACCACCTTCATATTCAGGTTCTTGGCCATATTGATGATGGCGCGGGCAATGGCGGTGTCGTCGGCGTCGTGCGGGATGTCGCGCACGAAGGAACGGTCGATCTTCAGCTTGTCCGCCTTGAAGCGCTTCAGATAGGACAGGCTGGAATAGCCGGTGCCGAAGTCGTCGATGGACAGCTTCAGCCCCATATTCTTCATATTGTCGATGGCCTGTATGGTGGCCATCGCGTCTTCCATCACCACGCTCTCGGTCACCTCGATGTCCAGCGCGTGACCGGGCAGGCCGTTGGTGGCCAGCGCCGAGGTGATCTGATCCGCCAGATCGGACTGGCGGAACTGCAAGGCGGACAGATTGATGGCCAGAGTCAGTTCCGGCAGGCCCTGGCTGCGCCAGGCGGCCAGCTGGCGCGTGGCCTCGCCTATCACCCAGTTGCCGATCTGCACGATGAAGCCGCGCTCCTCCGCCACCTCGATGAAACGCACCGGCCCCAGCACGCCCAGCGACGGATGGTTCCAGCGGATCAGCGCCTCGGCGCCTATGATGCGGCCGCTGGCCATTTCCACTTGCGGCTGATAATGCAGCACGAACTCCTCGCGCTCCAGCGCGAAACGCAGCTGGCTTTCAATCGCCAGGATTTCGCGGGCGCGGGCGTTGAGGTCGGCGGTGTAGAACTTGTAGCTGTTGCGGCCCGAGGACTTGGCGTGGTACATCGCCGCGTCGGCGTTGCGCACCAGAGTCTCGTAGTCGCGGCCGTCGTCCGGGTAGACGCTGATGCCGATGGACGGCGTAATGGTGATCACATGATTGTGCAACTCTATCGACGCGGTGAAGGCGTCGCGGATGCGCTCCGCCGCCATCGCCGCCTCGCCCGGATCGGAAATCACCGGCAGCAGCACGATGAATTCGTCGCCGCCCTGGCGCGCCAGCATCTCTCCCGGCCCCAGCACGCCCTTGATCCGGTCCGCCGCCACCTGCAGCAGGGTGTCGCCGGCGGTGTGGCCCAGCGATTCGTTGACGGTCTTGAAGCGGTCCAGGTCCAGCAGCAACAAGGCCAGCCGCTCGTTGTCGCGGCCGGCGTTGTGGATAGCCAGCTCCACCCGGTCCTGCATGTGCACGCGGTTGGGCAAGCTGGTCAGCACGTCGAAATGGGCGAGGAACTGGATGCGCTCGTCGGCCGCCTTGCGTTCGGTCAGATCGCTGAAGATGGCCACGTAATGGGTGATTTCGCCCAGGCTGTTGCGCACCGCGTTGATCGCCAGCCATTCCGGGAACACCTCGCCGTTCTTGCGGCGGTTCCACAACTCGCCCTGCCAGGAGCCGTGGTCGGCGATGGACTGCCACATCTGTTCGTAGAAGGGCTGGTCGTGGCGGCCGGAGGACAACACGCTGGTCTTCTGGCCCAGCACCTCGTGCTGGGTGTAGCCGGTGATCTCGGTGAAAGCGCGGTTGACGCTGCGGATGCGTTTGTCCGCGTCGGTGATCATGATGCCTTCCACGGTGTTCTCGAACACCTTGGCGGCCAGTTGCACCCTCTCCTCCGCCGCGCGTTTCTCGGAGATGTCGCGCACCATGCGCCATACCGCGTTGATGCGTCCGAAGGCATCGCGCATCGCCACGGTCTTGACGCTGACCGGCACCGGATTGCCGAAACGGTTGATATAGGTGGCCTCGAACTCGTCGCAGTAGCCGAAGCGCAATACCTTGTTGTCCAGATTGAAGCGCTCCAGCGCCTCGCTCTCCGGCCCCACCAGTGTCCAGAAATTCTGTAGCTTGAGCTGATCCAGGCTGTAGCACATCAGGTTGAGGAAGGCGGGGTTGGCGTCTATCACCTGGCCATCCAGCGAGCTGATCACAATGCCGTCGAGGTTGGACCAGAACAGTTCGCGGTATTTGTTCTCGGAGCGGCGCAGCGCGTCCTCCACCTCGCGGCGGCGGGAAATGTCCGCTTCCAGCGCCAGCGTCTTGGCGCGCAACTCGTCCAGCAAGCGCTTGAGTTCCGCGCGGGTCCATTCCAAGTGTTTGCCCAGATGGCCGATCTCGTCGCGGCGCTGCCATTCGAACGGCCGGTCCAGCTTGAGTTCGGCCAGCAAGCGCGCCTGTTCGGTCAGGGCCTTCATCGGGCTGAGGAAGCGCGAGTGCAGAATGCTCATGATCAGCAGAATGGACAACACCAGCTGTGCCGCCAGAATCATCAGAATATTCTTGATCTGGTTGTTGAGCGCGATGGCGAGGTGTTCATTGTCGAATTCCAGCGTCACCTGGCCGATTTCCTCGCCGCGGTAGATCACCGGTTTTTCCACAAAGGAGACGCTGCCGATGCGGCGCTCCGCGCGCACCGAAGACAGAAAGATTTGATTGGACTGGGTGTCGGTGACGCGGATGGAAACCACCCTCGCGTCTTCCATCACCGAAGCGATCAACGGGTTGCCGGCCTGGCGGCTCAGATTCCACAAGGGCTCCTGCATGCCCAGAGCGACGATGTCCAGCAGGCGTTTTTGATCGGTTTCCAACTGGGCGGTCAACGCGTCCCGTTGAATATTGAAACTCAGATAACTGATGATGGACGCGGGAATCAGCAAGCCCAGCACCACGGCGATGAGAAAGACAGCCCTGAGGGAAAGGCCGGTACTGGCTGTGGATTTATCGTCAGCGTGGTGTGCCATGTTTGCGTTTATTATCGCTCGCCATTAGCCGCAGGCAATTGAGCCCATGCGTCAGTTGTTCATATTTTCAAAAGTATACACCGGATAATCGCGGCAAAATGCTGGAATATTCACTAGTCATCGCCTTGTCAAGCCCGGATCCGGCAAGCCTTGCGCCGGCCTGCTTCGCCGCCGCTTCCCGCGCTCCGTCATTGCCTTGCATTTAGCCTCGGCCTACAATCCACGTCACTTCAAAATCGCGCCAGGATTGCCCCATGTCCCAGTCCCGTTATGACAAAATTATCACCGCCCGCTGGATCATTACCGTCGAGGAAGACGGCGAAATCCTGGAAAACCACGCCATTGCTCTGAAGGATGGCAGGATTGCCGCGATTATTCCAGCCGACCAAGCCGGCGCGCTGGAGGCGGATCAACGCGTGGAATTGCCCAACCACGTGCTGATGCCGGGCCTGATCAATCTGCACGGCCACTCCGCGATGACGCTCTTGCGCGGCCTCGCCGACGACAAGGCGCTGATGGACTGGCTGACCAATCATATCTGGCCGGCCGAAGGCAAACACGTGCGCGACGATTTCGTGTTCGACGGCGCGCTGCTGGCGATGGGGGAAATGATCCGCGGCGGCACCACCACCATCAACGACATGTATTTCTATCACGGCGCGATGGCCCGCGCCGGCCTGGCCTCCGGCATGCGCACTTTTGTCGGCTGTTCCATCCTGGAGTTCCCCACCAATTACGCCAGCAACGCCGACGACTACATCAGCAAGTCCCTGGCCGAGCGCCGCCAATTCCTGGGCGAAGAACTGATCACCTTCACCCTGGCCCCGCACGCGCCCTACACGGTGTCGGACGACACCTTCGCCAAGGTTGTGACGCTGGCGGAACAGGAAGACATGCTGATCCACTGCCATATCCACGAAACCGCGGACGAGGTCAGCAACAGCGTCAAGGAGCGGCACCAGCGCCCGCTGGCCCGCCTGCAACAGCTGGGCCTGCTGTCGCCGCGCCTGATCGCCGCCCACATGGTGCATCTGAACGACGAGGAAATCGAACTGGCGGCCAAGCACGGCGTGTCGGTGGCGCACAATCCCTCGTCCAATATGAAGCTGGCTTCCGGCATCGCCCCCATTCCCAAGATGCTGCAGGCCGGCATCGCGGTGGGCATAGGCACCGACGGCGCCGCCTCCAACAACAAACTGGACATGCTGGCGGAAACCCGGCTGGCGGCGCTGCTGGCCAAAGTGGGCACGCTGGACCCCACCTCGGTGCCCGCCGCCGCCGCCATCCGCATGGCTACGCTCAACGGCGCGCGCGCGCTGGGCATCGCCGACAAAGTCGGCTCGATCAAGACCGGCAAGCAGGCCGACCTGATCGCCATCGACCTGTCCGCCATCGAAACCGCGCCGGCCTTCGACCCGATCTCCCACGTGGTCTACGCGGCCGGCCGCGAACAAGTCAGCCATGTCTGGGTCAAAGGTCAGGCCCTATTGGAACAACGCCAACTCAAAACTCTGGACGAAGCCGCGCTCAAGGCTCGCGCGGAAGATTGGCGTCATCGCATTCTGGCGAAATAATCATGATTAATGTAGACGAAACCGAAATCGACAAATTCAGCCAGCTGGCGCACAAGTGGTGGGATATGAGCGGCGAGTTCAAGCCGCTGCATGAAATCAATCCGCTGCGCCTGGACTTCATCGACGCGCGCGCGGCCATCGCCGGCAAGCAAGTGCTGGACGTGGGCTGCGGCGGCGGCATCCTGGCGGAAAGCATGGCCGCACGCGGCGCCGGCGTCACCGGCATCGACCTGGCAAAGAAATCGCTGAAAGTGGCTCAGCTGCACAGCCTGGAGTCCGGCGTGGCGGTGGATTACCGCTGCGTGGCGGTGGAAGAACTGGCGGAGGAAGCGCCGGCCAGCTTCGACGTGGTCACCTGCATGGAAATGCTGGAACACGTACCGGACCCGCAAAGCGTGGTGCGCAGCTGCGCCAGCCTGGTCAAACCCGGCGGCTGGGTGTTTTTCTCCACGCTCAACCGCAACGCCAAATCCTATCTGCTGGCGGTGATCGGCGCCGAATACGTGCTGAACATGCTGCCACGCGGCACCCATGAATACGCGCGCTTCCTCAAGCCTTCGGAATTGTCGCGCATGGCCCGCAACGCCGGTCTGGAGCTGGATGTCGTCCGCGGCATGAGTTACAACCCGCTTACGCGCATCTACGCGCTGGGCGACGACACCGCCGTCAATTATCTGATGGCCTGCCGTCGTCCCGAATAAGCGGCAAGAAAAAAGGCCTTCGCCATGGGCGAAGGCCTGAATCACACTCCCGGTTCCACACCGGACACAACCCGCTAAAGTTCGCAAACGCCGCGCCGGCTTCGACGCCCTCGCG
This sequence comes from Chromobacterium sp. HL1, assembly GCF_057418835.1. NCBI lineage: Bacteria > Pseudomonadati > Pseudomonadota > Betaproteobacteria > Neisseriales > Chromobacteriaceae > Chromobacterium > Chromobacterium sp. HL1. Next base: position 684,655 of record NZ_CP162399.1, on the reverse strand, counting down.
GGACGGCCCGCTTGCGGCGGCGTTCGGCTTGCGCCGCTCGTCGCCTGCGAGGCTGCTGTTCCCGCTCGGGCCGGCCGCCGGCCGGGTCCGCAAGACGGCGGAAATGCCTCTCCGTCGCCTCTCGCCTATTTTGATAGCCCCTCTCGTGTCAGCCATTTCAAACAAGCGTTTTAATCGTATGATTGATATGATGAATGCGCAAGTAAAACCTTCGCAACGCTTGTCTAGTGCGGCAAGTTGACAACAGTCGACGCCAAAACCGCTGATAATGTTTTGATAACAACAATCTGTCGGACAAACTACTGCCAGACAAACGTTGCAGTTTGATTGCCGGCGCATATCAAACATAGGAAAATAATAATATTCTATTCCGGAGAGCAAGATGACGTTCAAAGCGAACGACTCACTGACCGAACAAATTGCCCAATACCTGGGCAAACAAATCATACAAGGCACGATGCAAGCCGGAGAGCGCATCCAGGAATTGCGCATTGCGTCGGAACTGGAAGTCAGCCGCGGGTCCGTACGCGAAGCTTTATTGATTTTGCAACGCCGCCATCTGGTGGAGATTTTCCCGCGTCGCGGCGCGGTGGTGTCCAGCATCACCGGTCAGGATGTGCGCCATTTCTTCGAACTGTGGTTCCTGCTGCTGGATCAAGCGGTCTGTAACCTCGCCACCTCCTGGCAAAACGACGACCTGGCCCACTTCTTCGAAGTCACCACCCAGTTGGCCGAATGCAACCGCAAAGACGATTTGCACGGCTTTTACGACCACGGCGTCGATTTTCTCGACACCCTGTACCGCTACGCCGGCAACCGCTATCTGGAACACACGCTGAAGGACTTGCTGCCGCTGACTCAGCGCTGCCTGTTCGCCATTCTGCGCGCCGGCAAGAGCCAGATGGACCAGACCCAGCTCTTCCTGGAAAACCTGCTCAAGACCATCATCGCCCGCGACACCGCCAGATTGCGCCAGATGGTGGCCGAGTTCGGCCAGCAATACAGCCAACTGGCGCAAAGCGCCGCCGAATCGCTAGCCGGACGCCATTGAGGCCCACCGCCCGGCCAAAGCCCGGGCGGCGTCCAGCACCAGCTCCTTCCCCGCATCCCTGCGCTTGCCGGCGCGCCAGGCCATGGTGACCTCCCACTGCCAGGCCGGCAGGTCGGCAATGCTCAGCCGTCGCAAAACCCCGTCGGCCAGATCGGACTGAATCGACAGCTCCGGCATGAAACACAAAAAGCCGTGACGCAAGGCCAACTCCCTGGCCGCCGACGCCGGCTGGATCGCATGGATGGGCTGGGCCACGGTGCGCGCCAGCCGCAGCCGGCGTATCAACTCATCGCACTCCACGCCCCAGTACTGGGGCGCGATCCGGTAGGATGCCACCTCCTCCAAACTCAGCGGCTGCTCCCGCTCCGCCAAGGGATGCCCGGCCGCCGCCACCGCCACGATGGGAGAGCGCCACAGCGTTTCCATCTGAATGCCCGCCATCGCAGGACACCGCAACACAAAGCCGACCTGCACCAGGCCGGACAACAGGTTCTGCATGATCAGCGGCGAGTGATCGGTGTCGCAGCGGATTTCCAGCGGCGCCTCGGCCAAGTCCAGCAATAAAGGACCGAAAACCGCCGAAGTCAGCGACGGCAGACAAGACAGCCGCAGGCAGGGCAAGGCCGGCGTGCCCTGCAGGATTTCCCTCCCCTGCTCCAAGGCCGACACCGCCTGCTGCGCCGATGGCAAAAAGGCCAGGCAGGCCGCTGTGGGTTCCGCGCCACGACGGTGGCGATGAAACAGGCAAGTCCCCAGCTCCTGCTCCAGCAATTGCACTCGCTGACTGACCTGGGGCTGCGACCAGCCGCGCTTGGCGGCGGCCTGGCTGAAACTGCCCAGCTCGGCGATATCCAGCAATAGGCGCAAATCGGAGAGCGCGATAGACATAAGAAAATCCAATATTAACTATTACGGATTAGTCAGTTTCAGAATATCAGGAGCCTTCATAGAATGACATGAAAATAAGGAGATTTCATGGTGCTGCTAAAGCGGGCCCGGACCTTGGGCAAAGGCTTCATCCTGCTGGACAACCTGATCGTGGTATTTGGTTTCTTCATGGTCTTTCCGCTGATCAGCCTGCATTTCGTCGATCAACTGGGCTGGACCGCGGCCGCGGTGGGCTTTGGGCTGGGTTTGCGCCAGTTCACCCAGCAAGGACTGGGCTTGTTCGGCGGCTCCCTGGCCGACCGTTTCGGCGCCAAACCGCTGATCGTGGCCGGCATGCTGCTGCGAGCCGCCGGCTTTGCCGCCATGGCGCTGGCGAACGCGCCGTGGCAGCTCTGGCTGTCCTGCCTGCTCTCCGGCCTGGGCGGCACGCTGTTCGATCCGCCGCGCTCCGCGCTGGTGGCCAAATTGACGCGGCCGCGCGAACGCAACCGCTTCTATTCGCTGCTGATGATGCAGGACAGCGCCGGCGCGGTGGGCGGCGCCTTGTTCGGCTCCTGGCTGCTGCAATTCGACTTCCACTGGGTATGCCTGGGCGGCGCCGTCGCGTTTTTGGCGGCGGCGGCGGCAAACGCCTGCCTGCTGCCGAACTACCGCGTCGCCGCCCGGCGGGCGCCCGCGCTGGCCTCCATCCGCATCGTGCTGAACGATCATCGTTTCCTGAAGCTGGTGCTCACGCTCAGCGGTTATTACCTGCTCAGCGTGCAGATCATGCTGTTGCTGCCCATCGCCATCAAGCAATTGACCGGCACCGCCCAGGCCGTGGGCTGGATGTACGGCCTGGAAACCGCCTTGTCGCTGAGCCTGCTCTATCCTTTGGCGCGGCTGGGCGAACGCCATTTCCGCCTGGAAACCCGGGTACTGGCCGGCATCGCGTTGATGAGCCTCAGCCTGGCCTGCATGGCCGTGGCGCGGCAGCCGCTGACCGCCTTCCTCATCCTGGCCGCCTTCTTTCTCGGCACCCTCATCACCGAACCGGCGCGGGAAACCCTGGTGGCCAGCCTGGCCCGTCCGGAAGCCAGAGCCAGCTATATGGGCGCCAGCCGGCTGGGCCTGGCCCTGGGCGGCGGCGGCGGCTTTCTCGCCGGCGGCTGGCTCTACGACTTTGCCCAAAGCCGGCATCAAGCCGGCCTGCCCTGGCTGCTGCTGGCCGCCGCGGGCGCGCTCACCTTCATCGCGCTGGCGCGCCAGTTTGGCCCCGCCGCGCCGCGGACGCTCAAACAAGCGGCCTGACAACAACAAAAGCCCGCCGGATGGCGGGCTTTTCATCAATCAGCTGGGCTGTTTGCCTTGCGACAAACAGACAGTAAAACCGGTGTTACGCGTTCTGAATATTGGACGCTTGCTTGCCCTTCGGACCGGACACCACTTCAAAGCTTACACGTTGCCCTTCTTTCAGGGTTTTGAAGCCTTGCATGTTGATGGCCGAGAAGTGAGCGAACAAATCCTCGCCGCCTTCATCCGGAGTAATGAAGCCAAAGCCTTTAGCGTCATTGAACCACTTAACGGTACCTAATGCCATTCTTACTTCCTTGCAAAAAAAGGCTGGTGAAGCCGACCAACTTAGAGCTTAATAAGAGTTGTCTGGCTTGCCTAGCGCAAAAAAATGCCAAACAGTTAAGCCAAGCACCAGCTGCATTTCTACGCAACCCGCCGCTCATCGTCAAGTCGTAGAGGAAAAGTGCCAGTCCCCTTGAAAAAAACTCTCGGGGAACCCAAATTGAAGTAAGACGCAGATTCCACGAAAGCCGACATGTCTACGCAGTTCAAGGACGATGCCATACAAGAGGCGTCCCGGGTTAGGGAAAACCCACCCCCGATGTATAAGGTCTTGTTATTGAACGATGATTTTACCCCGATGGATTTTGTGATCCAGGTCCTCCAGCAGTTCTTCTACATGAACCGCGAAAAGGCCACTCACATCATGCTGCAAGTCCACACGCAAGGTCACGGCGTGTGTGGCGTTTATACCAAAGACGTGGCTGCAACAAAGGTCGAGCAGGTGTTGCAATATGCGAAAGCGCACCAGCATCCGCTCCAGTGCGTTATGGAGGAAAACTGATGATTGCCCAGGAGCTTGAAGTAAGCCTGCACATGGCGTTCATGGACGCAAGGCGCAAGCGCCACGAGTTCATCAGCGTGGAGCATCTGTTACTCGCGATGACCGACAACCCGTCGGCCGCCGAAGTACTGCGCGCATGTGGAGCCAACATCGACCAGCTGAAAAAACAGCTGGGCGATTTCATCGATGAGCACACCCCCACCGTGCCCGGGGAGGCGGAGGTGGAAACTCAACCCACTCTCGGCTTCCAGCGCGTGATACAGCGCGCGATCCTGCACGTGCAGTCTTCCGGCAAAAAAGAGGTGACCGGGGCTAACATCCTGGTGGCCATCTTCGGCGAGAAGGACTCCCACGCGGTGTACTATCTGCACCAGCAAGGCATTTCGCGGCTGGACGTGGTGAATTTCATTTCTCACGGAATCACCAAGCAGCGCTCGCAGCAGCAGCCGCAGGAGCCGCGCGACAGCAGCGGCGAAGCGGAGAGCGAGGAGCAGGCCACCGGTCCGGGCGGCGCGCTGGAAAACTACACGCTGAACCTCAACCAGCAGGCGCGCGACGGCAGGATAGATCCGCTGATCGGCCGCGAGTCCGAGCTGGAGCGCACCGTGCAGATTCTGTGCCGTCGCCGCAAGAACAACCCCTTGCTGGTGGGCGAGGCCGGCGTGGGCAAGACAGCCATCGCCGAAGGCCTGGCGCGCCGCATCGTCAACGGCGAAGTGCCGGAGATTCTGGGCAAGTCCACCGTCTACGCGCTGGACATGGGGGCGCTGCTGGCCGGCACCAAATACCGCGGCGATTTCGAACAGCGGCTGAAGGCGGTGATCAAGCAATTGACCGAGGACAGCAACGCCATTCTGTTCATCGACGAGATTCACACGCTGATCGGCGCCGGGGCGGCCTCGGGCGGCACGCTGGACGCGTCCAACCTGCTGAAGCCGGCCTTGTCCAACGGCAGCCTGCGCTGTATCGGGGCGACCACCTACAACGAATACCGCAGCATCTTCGAGAAGGACAACGCGCTGTCGCGTCGTTTCCAGAAGATCGACGTCAACGAGCCGACGGTGGAGCAGACCGTGGAAATCCTCAAGGGGCTGAAATCCCGCTTCGAGGCCCACCACGGCGTCAAGTACACCCAGTCCGCGCTGTCCACCGCGGCGGAGCTGTCGGCGCGCTTCATCAACGACCGCCATCTGCCGGACAAGGCCATCGACGTGATCGACGAGGCCGGCGCCGCGCAGAAGATTCTGCCCAAGTCCAAGCAGAAGAAGGTCATCAACAAGACCGAGATCGAGGACATCGTCGCCAAGATCGCGCGCATTCCGCCCAAGACCGTGTCGTCCGACGACAAGAACGTGCTGAAGAACCTGGAGCGCGATCTGAAAAACGTGGTCTTCGGTCAGGAAAAAGCCATCGAAGGGCTGGCCAGCGCCATCAAGATGACGCGTTCCGGCCTGGGCAATCCGCAAAAGCCGATCGGTTCCTTCCTGTTCTCCGGTCCCACCGGTGTCGGCAAGACCGAAGTGGCGCGGCAGCTGGCCTATATCCTGGGCGTGGAGCTGATCCGCTTCGACATGTCCGAGTACATGGAGCGCCATGCGGTGTCTCGGCTGATCGGCGCGCCTCCGGGCTATGTCGGCTTCGAACAGGGCGGCCAGCTGACCGAGGCGGTCAACAAGCATCCGTACGCGGTGGTCTTGCTAGATGAGATCGAAAAAGCGCATCCGGACATCTACAACGTGCTGTTGCAGGTGATGGACCACGGCACCCTGACCGACAACAACGGCCGCAAGGCGGACTTCCGCAACGTGGTGATCATCATGACCACCAACGCGGGCGCGGAGTCCCTGTCCAAGCCGACGCTGGGCTTCACCCAGACCAAGGCGGCCGGCGACGAGATGGGCGACATCAAGAAACAGTTCAGTCCGGAATTCCGCAACCGCCTGGACGCCATCATCCCGTTCAAGATGCTGGACGAGCAGATCATCCTGCAAGTGGTGGACAAGTTCCTGATGCAGCTGGAGCAGCAGTTGGCGGAGAAGCGGGTGGACATCCACTTCACCGACGAGCTGCGGCGCTACCTGGCGAAGAACGGCTTCGACCCGCTGATGGGCGCCCGCCCGATGGCGCGTCTAATCCAGGACACGCTGCGCAAGGCGCTGGCCGACGAGTTGCTGTTCGGCCGTCTGGTCACCGGCGGCGAAGTCACCGTCACCGTGGTGGACGACAAGGTGGAGCTGCAGTTCGACCACCAGGCCTTAGCGCCCGAACCGGCCTGATCTTGATACGGCAATACGCAACGCCCGCTGACGCGGGCGTTTTTCTTTTCATCTCAACCGCGAGGATGATGTTTGGCGTGCAGCTGTTTCAAGCGCTCGCGCGCCACATGGGTATAGATCTGCGTGGTGGAAATGTCAGAATGCCCCAGCAGCAGCTGCACCACGCGCAAATCCGCGCCGTGGTTGACCAGATGAGTGGCGAAGGCATGACGCAACACGTGCGGGCTCACCGCCGGCAAGCCCTGGCGCTTGGCGTACTGCGAGATCAGATGCCAGGCCATCTGTCGCGTCATGCCCGCCTTGCGCTGGGTCACGAACACCGTGTCGCAGACCGCGCCCGCCAGCAAAACCGGCCTCGCCTCGGCCAGATAACGCTGCAGCCACTCCTGGGCCAGCTCGCCCAAGGGCACCAGTCTCTCCTTATTGCCCTTGCCCATGGTCTTGACCAGGCCGTCCAGCAAATTCACTTGTTGCAGAGTCAAGCCCACCAGCTCCGACACGCGCAAGCCGCTGGCGTAAAGCAGCTCCAGCATCGCGCGGTCGCGCAGGCCCAGCGGCGTGCCCACGTCCGGCGCTTCCAGCAAAGCTTCCACATGCCGCTCGGACAGGGATTTGGGCAAGCGCGGCCCCTGTTTGGGCGCGCGCAAGCGCGCGCATGGGTCGTCGTCGCGCAAACCCGCCTGCGCCAGATATTGATAAAAGCGCTTCATCGCCGACACCATCCGCGCCCGGGTCGCCGGCTTCTCTCGGTCCACGCCCAGCAAAAGCGCCTGCTCCAGGTGCCCAGAAGCGGCCTCCGTCAGGCTAACGCCCTCGTCTCCCAGTCTCGCTGCCAGCTTGCCCAGATCGCGCCGATACGCGGCCAGGGTGTTCTTGGACAGGCCGTCGCTCAACCATAGCTGGTCCAGAAACGCGTCGATGGCCTCCTCGGCCGCCTTTACTGCTTCGCTGCTCGCATCCATTATTGTCGTCGTCCGCCGATATGCGCGTCAGGCCGCCGCCCGCGCGAAACATCCATACTGAATAATCCTCAGTCTTTGTCCGCCTCGCGGGCAAAACATTCCCCTGCTCCCCTTAAAGGCGAGCCCGGGCCTCGCGCAATGACCTCGACTCGCGCCTCAACAGACGCAAAGCGGCGCCTTGCGCGCGTCCCTCCGCTCAACAACCGAACTCATGCGCCAGCAGCCACTGCTTGATGTCCACGGTTTCCCGGCCCAAGGAGCGATTGAAGCCGCCCAGGCTGTTGCGGGCCACCACACGGTGGCAAGGCACGATGATGGGCACCGGATTGCGCCCGCAGGCATTGCCCACCGCCCGCGCCGACGAGCCCAGCGCCGTGGCGATATCCTGATAGCGCGCCATCTGCCCGCAGGGAATCCGTTCTATCTCGCGCCAGACGCGCTGCTGGTGCTCGCTGCCCCGCAAACGATAAGGCAGGCTGAAGCCAAAGCGCGGATCGACGAAATAAGCGCGCAGCTGTTCCGCCACCTCCTGCTCCAGACTGCGCGGCTCCGGCGGCCTGAGGGCTTGCCGTTCGGCCAGGAATTCCAGATTCACCAGCGCGCCGTCGAGACATACCATGCCCAGCTGCCCGAACGGCGCGTCGATCACCGCGCTGTATTCCATGTGTCCGCCTCCGGATAATAAAAAAGCGCAAGGCATCGCCTTGCGCTTTGAACTGTCATCAAGCCTAAGCCTGACTCGACAAGGCTTAGCCTTGCTTGCGAGCCGGCAGTTTTTCCTTGATGCGTGCGGATTTGCCGGTACGGCCGCGCAGGTAGTACAGCTTGGCGCGACGCACGTCACCACGGCGCTTCACTTCAACGGAAGCCACCAGCGGGGAGTAGGTTTGGAAAGTACGCTCTACGCCTTCGCCGGCGGACATCTTGCGCACGGTGAAAGCGCTGTTCAGGCCAGCGTTTTTCTTGGCGATAACCACGCCTTCGTAAGCCTGCAGACGTTCGCGGTTGCCTTCCTTAACCTTCACCTGAACGACGATGGTGTCGCCCGGGGCGAATTCCGGCAGGGTTTTGCCCAGGCGGGCGATTTCTTCTTGCTCGAGTTTCTGGATCAGATCCATGATTCACTCCTGGTTTTTCTGGAGATCTTGTTCCTGCTGGTACTCCGCCAGCAGCCGAGATTCCTGTTTTGTCAAAATACGGCCTTGCAGCAAATCCGGGCGACGTTGCATCGTCCTGCCCAGAGCCTGTTTCAGCCGCCATTTAGCGATCAGCGCATGATTACCGGACAACAGCACGTCCGGCACCCGCATGCCCTGATAGTCTTCGGGTCGGGTATAGTGCGGACAATCAAGAAGCCCGTCCACAAATGAATCTTCGTAAGCCGACTGCGCGTCGTTCAGGACGCCGGGCAGCAAACGCACCACCGCGTCCATCAGCACCATGGCCGGCAGCTCGCCGCCGGACAGCACGTAGTCGCCGATGGAAATCTCCTCGTCGACCTCGCGCTGGATCAACCTCTCGTCCACGCCCTCGTAGCGGCCGCACAGCAGGATCAGGCCCGCTCTTTGCGACAGCTCCGCCGCCTTCGCATGCGTCAGCGGACGGCCTTGCGGCGAAAGATAAATCACATGGCTGCGCTCGGCTCCGGCTTGCGCCTGCCTCGCCCTGGCCGCCGCGATGGACTGCGCCAGGGGCTCGATCTGCATCACCATGCCGGGGCCGCCGCCATAAGGCCGGTCGTCTACCCGGCGGTAGTTGTCATGCGTGAAATCGCGAGGATTCCAAGCCTGAAAACCCCAAATGCCCAAATCAAGCGCCCGCTGGCTAACGCCAAAGCGGGCGATGGAATCGAACATCTCCGGAAACAGCGTTACCGCGTCGATCTGCATCAGTAGTCCAGACCCCAGTCCACCTGGATCTTGCCTGCGGCAAGCTGAACTTCCAGCACATACTGATCCACGAAGGGAATCATGCGCTGGCCGTCCGCGCCTTGCACCACCAACACATCGTGCGCGCCGGTTTCCATCAATTCGCTGACTTTGCCCAGCACTTCGCCTTGCTGATTGACGACTTCCAGACCGATCAGATCGGCCCAGTAGTATTCGCCTTCTTCGGCGGCCGGCAACTCTTCGCGCGGCACGGCGATTTGCATGCCGCGCAGGGCTTCGGCCGCGTCGCGGTCTTCCACGCCTTCCAGCTTGGCGGCAAGCGCCTTGGGCTGGAGAGCGCCGTTTTCAAATGTGTACGGCTTCCAGTCGTTCTCCTTGCCCAGCCACCAGACCGGGTAGTCGAACAGACCGTCAGCGTATTCGGTGTCGGCCTGGACTTTCACCCAGCCCTTGACACCAAAGGCGCCACGCACAAACCCCATCACTACGAGATCTTCGTTGCGCATGCGCCTAGTCCGTCAGTTGATGTGTCAACGAACGCTTAGGCAGCGGCCTTCTGCTCTTTCAGCAGCTTGGCAACGGCGTCGGAAACTTGAGCGCCAACGCCAACCCAGTGGTTCAGGCGGTCCATGGTGAAACGGACGCGCTCTTGCTTCTCGTTGGCAACCGGGTTGTAGAAGCCAACGCGCTCGATGAAGCGACCGTCACGACGGTTACGGGAATCGGTCACCACGATGTTGTAGAACGGACGGTTCTTGGCGCCGCCACGTGCCAGACGAATCACTACCATTGTCGATTGTCCTTGAATAAAAACGGTATGAGAAAAGCCCACGATTTTAGGTCAGTTTTCCCTTATCTTGCAAGCGCTTAATGCAAGACGCCTGTCAAGCCCGCCGTTACAAGCTCTTGGACACCATGGTCAGGGCCCGGTCTTCCGGGTGCGGCTCCACGGAAAAGCCCAGCTTGTGCATCAGTTTCAACATGCCCTTATTGCCGGCCAACACCTCGCCGCGCATCACTTTCAGGCCCTGCTCTCGCGCCGCGTCGAACAAGGCGCTCATCAGAAGATAGCCTATGCCCTTGCCTTGCCAGCGGTCGGCCACCTCCAGCGCAAACTCGCAGCCCTCATTGTCCGGATCGGTGATGAAACGCGCCACCGCCAGCATTTCCTCGCCGTCTTTTTGTTCTCGCGTCATCGCCAGCGCCATCTCGCGGTCGTAATCCAGCTGGGTGAAACGCACCAACATGCTTTGCGACAATTGCTTGATGCTGGACAGGTAGCGGTTGTAGCGGCTCTCCTCGGACAGATTGCGTACGAACTCCTGTTGCATATCCGCATCTTCCGGACGCACCGGCCGCACCATCACATTGGTGCCGTCCTTCAATTTGGCGCACACCACCATATGGCTGGGATAAGGCATGATGGCCATATGGGCGTAGCGCTTCAAGTCCGGCCGCCGCGGCCTGACGATGATGCGGGCGTCCAGCGCGATCACGCCCTGCTCGTCGGCCACCAACGGATTGATGTCCATCTCGCGCAGCTCGGGCAGCTCGCACACCATTTCCGACACATGCAGCAGCACATCCTCCAGCTCGTCCTGATCCACCGCCGGCAGGTTCTTGAACGCGCCCAGCAATTGGCCGATGCGGGTATGGCGGATCATGCTGGCCACCAGATAGCCGTTGAGCGGCGGCAGGGATAGCGCGCGGTCGTGCATCACCTCCACCGCGATGCCCCCGGCGCCGAAAGTGATCACCGGCCCGAAGGCTTCGTCGTGGGTGACGCCCACCATCACTTCGCGGGCGAAGCGGCGCTTGCGCATGGGCTGCACCGACACCCCGTCGATGCGCGCCTCCGGCCGCGCCTGGCGCGTGCGGCCGATGATGGCGTCGAACGCTTCGCGCAGCGTCGCCTCATTGCTGATGTTCAGCTCCACGCCGCCAACGTCCGACTTATAAATGATGTCCGGCGAATCGATCTTCAGCACCACCGGGTAGCCGATCTTGTCGGCCTGCTTGACCGCCTCGTTGGCGGTGCGCGCCAGCCGGGTGGGATTGACCGGAATCTGGAAGGCGGCCAGCACTTCCTTGGATTCGCGCTCGGACAGAATGTCGCGGCCGTCCTTCAGCGCCGAGGCGATCACCTTGCGCGCCTTGGCCACGTCCGGGTCGGCGCGCTTGCCCTCCAGCGGCCCCGGCGTCTGCAACAGCAACTGCTGGTTGCGCTGATAAGCCGCCAGATTGCGGAACACCTCGATGCCGTACTCCGGCGCGCGGAAGTGAGCGCACTTGGCTTTGGAAAACAGTTCGCGGCTTTCCGACACCTTGGCGTCGCCCAGCCAGGACAGGAACAGCGGCTTGGCGGATTCGCGCTGCAAGCCGATCATCAACTGCGCCGTGGTCAGATGGTCGGTGCCGGCCTGCGGGGTGAACACCACCATCACGCCATCCACATTGGGGTCGTCCAGACAGGCCTTCACCGCCGTGCGAAAACGCGAGGGACTGGCGTCGCCTATGATGTCCAGCGGGTTGCCGTGCGACCAATTGCGCGGCAAGACCCCGTTGAGCAGTTCCACGGTGGAATCGGACAGCTTGGCCAGCTCCACCCGGTTGGAATAGGCGCTGTCGGCGGCCAGCACGCCGGGGCCGATGCCGTTGGTGACGATGGCCAGCCGCTTGCCGCCCACCCGGTAGTTGGCCGCCAGCACCTTGGCCGCCGTGAACAGCTGGGCGATGGTGTCGACCCGCAGCACGCCGGCGCGCGCCAGCGCGGCGTCGAACACATCGCCGCTCTCCACCAGATTGCTGGAATGCGTAACCCCGGTCACCGCGTCTTCATAGCGGCCGGACTTGATCACCACCACCGGCTTGGTGCGCGCCGCGGCGCGCAGCGCCGACATGAAGCGGCGCGCGTCGTGAATGTGGTGGACATGCAACAGAATGCCCTGGGTGAAGTTGTCCGCCACCAGGTAATCCAGAATTTCGCCGAAGCCGACGTCCAGCGCGTTGCCCACGGAAATCACGCTGGAAAAACCGATGCCCTTGCTGTCCGCCCAATCCAGCATCGCCGTGCACAGCGCCGACGACTGCGACACCAGCGCCAGATTGCCCGGCCTCACCTTGCTGGTGTAGTTGCTGGCGTTGAAGCCGGCCACCGGCCGCATCAGGCCCAGCACGTTCGGCCCCAGGATGCGGATGCCGAAATGGCGGCTGATGGACAGCGTCTCGTTGATGATCTCCCGCTCCAGCTGCTCGCTGTCGGCGAACTCTTTGGCCAGCAGCACCGCCTTGATGCCCTTCTTGCCGCAGTCTTTCATGATCGCAGGCAGGGTGCGGGTGGCGGTCACCACCACCGCCAGATCCACGGGCTCGCTGATCTGACGCACCGAAGCCACCGCGGGCACCCCGGCCACCACCTTGTGGTTGAGGTTGACCGGAAACAGCTTGCCCTGGAAGTTGCCCGCCAGCAGATTGGCGAACACCGCCTGCCCGATCGAGCCCGGCGTGTCGCTGGCGCCGATCACGGCGACGCTGCGCGGCGAAAACAACGGTGTCAGGTAATGCGGCCTCATTGATGCTTATCCTCGGAAATAATGGTAACCGGCACGGTTTTCCCCGCCGGCGGCGGCAACGGCCACTCCGGCTGCAAAGTCACATGATCGATGCCGTACTCGCGCGACAGCATGCGCTGGCAAGCCGCCAGAATGCGCGGCCAATCCTGCGGCGCGGCCACCTGCAAATGCGCGGACAAGGCCACGCGGTCCGCGGCCATGGTCCAGACGTGCAGATCGTGCACCGATCTCACCCCGGCGATGCCGCCCAGGGCGCGGCCGATGCGGTTGAAATCCAGTTCCGCCGGCACCTCCTCCATCAACACCGCCAGCGACTTGCGCAGCAGCCGCCAGGTAGACGACAGAATCAGACAGGCCACCAGCATGGACAAGATCGGGTCCGCCGGCGTCCAGCCGGTCCAGTACACGATGGCCCCGGAAGCGATCGCCGCCAGCGAGCCCAGCAAATCCCCCATCACGTGCAGCAGCGCCGCCTTGCTGTTAAGGCTGTGCGCGCCGCGGCTCAGAATCCACACGGCCAGCACATTGACCAGCAGGCCGGCCACGGCGATGCCCATCACCCCCAGGCCGTTGACCGCGTGCGGCTCCAGCAAGCGCCGCACCGCCTCCACCGCAATGAAAACGATGACGCCGAACATGAACAGGCTGTTCAGAAACGCGCCTATCACCTCCGCGCGGCCATGGCCGAAAGAATGCGACTCGTCCGCCGGGCGGCGGCCGATATGCGCCACCCACAAGGCCAGCAACAGCGAAATGGAATCGGTCAGCATATGGCCGGCGTCCGACAACAAGGCCAGCGATCCCGTCGCCCAGCCGCCCACAGCTTCCACGCAGGCGAAGCCTATCGTCAGCAGCGCCACCCAGCGCAAGGCGCGCATGCTGGCGGCGCGCGCCGCCGCGCCCGTCACCCCACCGTGGGGATGGCGATGCGGGTGATTGTAATCGTGCTCGTCGTCATGCTCACCGCCCGCCGAGCCATCATCATGCAGACTGAACCTTGACGTCATCTTGACCTCCGGCAAGCCGAATCCATCGCGCCCCGCTTCGCCGCAAGGGCCTAACAAGAATGGACTGGCGCGGACACTACAATATTGTTAATCTTTGCTGTTTAGCAATAGCTCTTTACTGCACCGCACAAAGTCGCCACGCGCCCCTTGCTCCAACAAGGCCGGATGGCGGCGGGAGTCGATCCATCATGACGAAACGCGTCGTCACGCTTGCCCATTACTATACCCAGCCTGAAATCCAGAAAATGGCCGACAAGGTTGGCGACAGCCTGGAACTTTCTTTGTACGCCAAGGAAGCCAATGCCGACATCATCGTTTTTGCCGGCGTGCGCTTCATGGCGGAAACCGCGAAAATCCTCAATCCCCAGGCGGAAGTGATTCTGCCCGACGCCGGTTCCACCTGTTCGCTGGTGACACAGACCGACGTCGCCGCACTGGCCAAATGGCGCAAGCAGCACCCGGACCACGTGCACGTTTCCTATATCAACTCCAGCGCCGAGCACAAAGCGCTGTCCGACTGGATCGTCACCAGCCGCAATGTGGACGACATCATTGCCCACCTGTACGCCGAAGGCAAAAAAGTGATCTTCTCGCCGGACCGCAATATGGGCGGCTACCTCAACTATCAGTACGGCTACGACATGCCGCTGTGGTCGGCGGTGTGCGAGGTGCACGACAAATTCAACGAAGCGGCGCTGGACGAGGCCTTCGCGGTCGCCGGCGCGGAGAAATACCTGATCGCCCATCCGGAAAGCCCGCTGCCGGTGCTGAAGAAGGCCGATTACGTCGGCTCCACCTCCGGCATGCTCAACTGGGTCAAGCAATTCTCCGGCAGCCCGGACGCGGTGATCTTCGTCGCCACCGAAGACGGCATCCTCTACAACATGGGACTGGCCCGTCCGGATCTGGACCTGCGTCAGGCGCCGATCTACGCCGGCTGCCAATGCAACTCCTGTCCGTACATGAAGATGAACACCATAGAAGCGGTCAAGCGCGCCCAGCAGGGCGTGGGCTTGCGCATCGACTACCTCAGCCGGGAACAGATGGACGCGGCGCGGCTGCCGATCGAGCGCATGCTGGAATTCAGCCAGCGTTACTACGCCTGAGCCGCTTTCCCCAACCCGCCCACCGGCGGGTTTTGTTTGTCCGTCTTCCACGCCGGACTTTTCCGCGTCATCGTTGGAGCGATACAATCAGCCGGGCCACCTTTGCCGGCAAGAACAATAGAAAGACAGCATGAAGTTTCTCATCAGCAACGACGACGGTTATTTCGCTCCGGGACTGG
The DNA here is from genome assembly GCF_057418835.1 of Chromobacterium sp. HL1. NCBI lineage: Bacteria > Pseudomonadati > Pseudomonadota > Betaproteobacteria > Neisseriales > Chromobacteriaceae > Chromobacterium > Chromobacterium sp. HL1. Next base: position 669,606 of record NZ_CP162399.1, on the reverse strand, counting down.
CCATGCTGGCGCAAACCCTGTCCCGCCACGGCGAAGTCGTCGTTGTCGCGCCGGAGCGGGACCGCAGCGGCGCCAGCAACTCCCTGACCCTGGATCGCCCCTTGACCGTGCGCAAGGCCGCCAACGGCTTTCACTACGTCAACGGCACCCCCACCGACTGCGTGCACCTCGCGGTGACCGGCATGCTGGACTTCAAGCCGGACATGGTGTTCAGCGGCATCAACCACGGCCCCAATATGGGCGACGACACCCTGTACTCCGGCACCGTGGCCGCCGCCACCGAAGGCTTCATGCTGGGCATTCCCTCCATCGCGGTGTCGCTGGCCGGCTATAGCGGCCAGCACTTCGCCAGCGCCGGCCTGGTCGTCGATCAACTGGTGGAACGCTGCAAGCGCAACCCCTTCCGTGAGCCGGTGCTGCTCAACGTCAACGTGCCCGACATCGCTCCGGAAGCGCTGGGCCAATTGACCGTCACCCGCCTGGGCCGCCGCCACTGCGCGCAGCCGGTGATCAAGTCTCAGAATCCTCGCGGCGAGACGATATACTGGGTAGGACCGGTCGGCAATGTGCAGGACGCCGGCGCGGGCACGGACTTCGGCGCGCTGGCCAACAACGATATTTCAGTGACGCCGCTGATGCTGGATTTAACCGCCTATGGCCAACTAGACGGAATCAAAACATGGCTACACCACAGCTGACGCCGGGCCAGCCGGCCTACGGCATGCTTTCCGACCGCACCCGACGCCGCATGGTCGAGCGCCTGCGCCAGAACGGCGTGGCCGACGAACGCGTGCTGACCGCGATGTCGGACGTGCCGCGTCACCTGTTTGTAGACCAGGCGCTGGCCACCCGCGCCTACGACGACGTGTCGCTGCCCATAGGTCACGGCCAGACCATCTCCCAGCCTTTCACCGTGGCGCGGATGACGGAAATCCTGTTGAATGGCAAGAAACCGGGCAAAGTATTGGAGATAGGCACCGGCTGCGGCTATCAGACCGCGGTGCTGCTGAAGACCGGCGCCGAGGTCTACTCCATTGAACGCTTGGGCGTCATTCTTGACAAAGCCAGACGCAATTTGCGCGCCGCCAAGCTGGTGCACGCCCGCCTAGTCCACGGCGACGGCCATTTCGGCCTGGCCGAGGCCGCGCCCTTCGACGGCATCATCATGACCGCCGCCGCGCGCAACATCCCCCAGGCCCTGGTCGAACAACTCAACGACGGCGGCCGCATGATCATGCCGATAGGCGAAGAGGAACAGTACTTGTGGCTGATAGAGAAAACCGCGCAAGGCCTGCAGAAAAGCCGGCTGGACCCGGTGAAATTCGTACCCTTGCTTGCCGGACGCAGTTAAAACTGCAAAAACACAACAGTTTCTTTGTCCGACAATTTATCAAATCACTTAAACAGACTATAAAAAACAAAAGTATGCTAAAAATGCATTGCAGCTATGCATATATATTCACGGCTTCGATCGGCATCGCCCTGAGCGGATGCAGCAGCATCGCCCAGCAACCGGCCCCCGTGGAAAGCGCAACGCCGGCCGTCGCGCGCAGCGCGCCGCCTTCGGCGCCCGTCGCGACAGGCGGCAACAGTGCGGCGGTGACGACGCCGTACCAGGATAACGGAGGAGTGTCCGCCGCGCCGATAGGCTCCGCCTCGGCGGCGGGCGCAACAACAAAAGAAAAGACCCATGTGGTTCAGCCGGGGGAAAACCTGTTCCGCATCTCTCTGAACAACGGCCTGAAATACAAGGACGTCGCGGCCTGGAACAACCTGCCGGACAACAACATCAAAGTAGGACAAGTACTGCGCTTGACCCCGCCCGGCGGCGATGCCCCTCCGGCGGCCAACGCCGGCCAGCCGACGGCCGGCGCCGCGCCGGTTCAGCCCAGCGCGCCGGTGGAAAGCGCAACTGTCCAAGCAGGCGGTGTCAAGGCCTACCCCAAAGCCCTGAAACTGCCATACAGCGCAGAAGCAGCAAAAACCCTGTCCGCCCAGAGCGAGGGAGGACCGGGCAACAACAAGAACGCTCAAGCCCCGATCAGCGCCGCCGGCTCGCCGGCGACGGCAAGCGCTCCGGCCAAGACCGAAGCGCCGGCGGCAACGCCGTCCAGCAAGCCCGAGGCCAGCAAGCCCGCGGCGAAAACGGACGAAGACGCGGTGCCGTGGCTGTGGCCGACCGAAGGCAAGATGATCCGGGGATATTCCGATAGCAGCAAGGGCATAGACATCAGCGGCCGCAGCGGCCAGCCGGTGTTGGCGGCGGGAGACGGCAAAGTGGTGTACAGCGGCACCGGCCTGCGTGGCTACGGCAAGCTGATCATCATCAAGCACAATAAATCCTTCCTGTCGGCCTACGCCCACAATAGCCAGTTGCTCGTAAAGGAGGGCCAGTCTGTCAAGCGAGGGCAGAAGATTGCCGAAATGGGCAATTCCGACGCCGACCAAGTGAAACTGCACTTTGAAATCCGCCGCCTCGGCAAGCCGGTGGATCCGATGCAGTACCTTGACCATAAGTCCTGACGGGCGGCCGGGGCCCCCGTCCAGGATCAGAAAGAGACGGGGGTAGAACATGAGTAGCGAACTCGACATTCTCGAAGAGCAAGAAATTCTCGACGAGGAAAGCAATGAGGAAGCCGTTGCCGAAGTGGAGGCAGAGGAAGTCGGCGAAGCGCAGCCGGTATACGAAGAAGTTGCCGACGTCACCCAAATCTACCTCAACGATATCGGCAACAACGCCCTGTTGACGCCGCAGGAAGAACTGGCTCTGGCCCGCCGCGTGGTGGCCGGAGAGTTCGAAGCGCGGCAGAAAATGATCGAACACAATCTGCGGCTGGTGGTGAACATCGCCAAGCATTACATCAACCGCGGCCTGGCGCTGTTGGATCTGATCGAGGAAGGCAATATCGGTCTGATGCACGCGCTGGAGAAGTTCGACCCCGAGCGCGGCTTCCGCTTCTCCACCTATGCCACCTGGTGGATACGCCAGAGCATAGAGCGCGCCATCATGAACCAATCTCGCACCATCCGCCTGCCGGTGCACGTGATCAAGGAGCTCAACGTTTATCTGCGCGCTTCGCGCCACCTGGAAAGCCAGATCGGCCGCGAGCCGACGCTGGACGAAATCGCCCACCTGGTGGGCAAGCCGGTGGACGATGTGCGCAAGGTGATGAACCTCAACGAGCGCATGGCCTCGCTGGACGCGCCGCTGGACATCGATCCGATGCTGTCTATCGGCGAGTCCATCCCGGACGAGCAGCACGACGAGCCGGAAATCCAGTTGCACAACAGCCAGCTGGAGCACTTCGTCCATGAATGGCTGGGCCAGTTGAACGAGAAGCAGAAACTGGTGATCGAACGCCGTTACGGTCTGAACGGCTACGAGATCTGCACGCTGGAGGAATTGGCCGCCGCGCTGAGCCTGACCCGCGAACGCGTGCGCCAGATCCAGATCGAAGGCCTGGAACAGCTGCGCCGCATCCTGCGCCGCAAGGGCATCTCCAAGGACTTCCTGCTGTAGCGCGCGCCAGCGTCGACCGCAGCCAGCAGCCCCCGGCTCCCCGGGGGCTTCGTCATTTCCGCGCCAGACGGAAACGGCGGCTGCGACGCAGCCAGTCCCGCTGCCGGGCGGCATCCGCGGCGCGCGAACGATAACGCAAGGCCACGTATTCGCTCACCAGGGTTTTCAACTGCGCGTATTCCGCGACCGCCAGGTCGGGCTTGGCGCGACGCAGCAGCTCCAAAGGCCCGTCGCAAGGACCGGCCTCTATCCGCCGCCGGCGCAATTGCGCCAACAACAGCCGCCAGCCCCTCGCCATCGGCTCCTCGCGTCCGCGCCCCCTTCGCCACCACCAGGCCAGCGGCAAACCCGCCAGCAAGACGCCGACGAACAGGGCCTGCAACACGCTGCTCGCGCTCACGCTCTCGCCCAGGCCCAAGCGTTGAAACACATTGCGCTGCCGCGCGGCGTCGTAGCCCACCACCCATTGCTGCCAGGCGAAACCCGCGGCCTGCCAGTTCTGGCGCAGATTGCGCAACCAGGCCGGCGGCAAACCCGCCATCCCGCGCTCCCTCAAGGCCGGCACGCTCTGCTCCGCGCCATCCGCCAGGCGCAGCGGCGCCACCGCGCTGGTGGGATCGACGCGCAGCCATTGCCGGCTTTCCGCAAGCCAAACCTCCACCCAGGCGTGCGCGTCGGACGACTTCACCTGCCAGAAACGCCCCACCGGATTGTATTCTCCGCCCTGATAACCGACGACAATCCGCGCCGGTATGCCCGCGGCGCGCGCCAGAAACGCCAGTGCCGACGCGTAATGCTCGCAAAAGCCCTGCCGGCTGGAAAACAGGAATTGATCGACCTCGTCTTGCCGGTCCAGCAAGGGCGGATTCAGCGTATAGCGAAAGCCCTGGCTTCGAAACGCTTGCAAGGCGGCCTGCGCGAAAACGCCCTCCCCGCGCGCCGCCAGCTCTCGCGCCCAAGCGCGCGCGCGTGGATTGCCGGGCGGCAAGCGCAGGTAAAACGCGCGCTCGGACTCGGACAAAACCGCCTGATAACGCGCGCCTAAGCGGCTGACGGCGTAAAAACGCTGAGTCCTCCTATCCTTGGCGTCCCCGCGCAACACCATGCCGTACCGCAAACGCGACGCCTCGTCCGGCAGCGGCACATCCAGCGCCGGCAAGCGCCCCTTGTCCGGCTCCAGCGTAACCGCGTACTCCACCGTCTCCCCGCCGCTGACGCCCTCCGCTCCCGCGCCGCGCGCCTCCCCGTCGCCGCTCCAACGGCTGCCGTCGAAGCGGTCCAGCAACAAGACCCGCCAGTACATCTGCTCCCGCGGCGGCGCCCGCTGCGGGAACACCGCGGAAAATGCCGGTTCCCGGCTCAGAATCAGCTGGCTGACGCTGCCCGGCTCCAGGCTGTCGCCCAGGCCGCTGACCGCCTGCCTGCCCGGTTCGCTGGGCATGCTCCACAAGGGGCCGGACAGCCGCGGCATGATCACGAACAAGACCAGCATCAAGGGCAGCGCCAGGCCCAGGGCCGACGCGGCGGAGCGCAAGCTGCCGCGCCATGGCGCGCCCTCCAGCGCCGCCATCGCGCCGGTCAGCGCCAACAAACTCACGGCCAGCCAGGCCGCGGCCAACGGCGACTGGTCGAACAGCAAGGGCATGGCGGCCAGAAACACCCCCAGGGCGATCAACACTCGCCAATCCCGCAACTGAGCGCACTCCTGCGCCTTGAACCCCAGCAGCAACAGCAAAATGCCGACGCCGCCCTCGCGCCCCACCAGAGTGCCCAGCGTGCGCCAGGACAGCCAGGCGGCCAGCAGCAAGGGGGGCAACAACCACCAGAACGCCGGCGGCGCTCTGCGCCGCCAGACCAAGGCCGCCTTGCCCAGCAATAAGGCGAAAGCCAAGGCGACCAGCCAGAACGGCAGATACAGCCATAGCGGCGCGGCGCTCAAGGCCACCGCGGCCAGCGCCGGCCACACTCTGGCGCGATCAGGAATGCTCATCGCCGCGCTCCAGATACAGGGCCAGAGCCGTCAGCGCCAATAAACGCTGTTGCGGCTGCGGCCCCACGCTGCGCGCCGGCAGCTTCAACACATAGGGCTGGCGCTGGCGCTCGCACTGCTCCACGCGCCAGGCCAGGCGCGACAGCTTGAGCTCCACATCGCCGCCTCGACCGTAATCCTGCCAGTCCAAGGCCAGCAAGCCGGCCCGCCCTTCCCCGGCGAACTGCTTGCTGACCAGCGCGCCGCGGCGCGCCAGCACTTTCCAGGCGATGCGGCGCGGCGAATCCCCGACTCGATACGCGTCCAGATGGGAGAAGTCCTCCTCCTCGCCCGGCAGCTCGCAGGGCTGATCCCCGCCGCCCTGGCTGCGGCCGCGCTGGCCGTCCTGCAAGGGCGCGGGAAACAACAGCACCTGGGCCCTCAGCCTGACCCAGGCGCTGGCGCGCACCAGGCCGAACGGCGCCTCGCTCCAGACCTGGCAAGCCGGCAGGGCCATATAGCCGCGCCGGCTGCCGCAAACGCTCAGCTCCACCTCGAACTCCGCTCCGCCGGGCAGACGGTCAATCCGGGTTTCCATCCCATCCTCCAGCGCCAGGCTCAGTTGACGCTCGCCCTCGTCCTCATGCTTCAGCAAGACGCGGAAACGCGCGGCGTCGCCGGCGAAGACCGGCTCCGCGTCCAGCGCGCGCAGCTGCAGGCCGGCCAGCTGCCGGTAAGCCAAGAGCACGGCCACCAGCAATAAACCGGCCACCCAGAACGACAGCGCGTAAGCAAGGCTGACGTCGTAGTTCAAAGCGCCTATCCATACCGCCAGCGCCACCAGGCCCAGCGTCATGCCGAAACGGGTGGGCAGCAGATAGATACGGTTTTGCTCCAGCCGGCAATGCGGCTGCGGCGTCGCGCGGCGCAACATCCATTGCCGCAGACGGCGACGCGGATCAAGGAATGGGAACATGAGCGAGCAGGCCGCTGGCGGCGTCGCCGCCGTTGCCGCCGAGCAGGCGATGGCCGGCCACGCTGGGAAAAACCGCTTTCACGTCCTCCGGCAACACGTGATCGCGCCCTTCCAGCAAGGCCCAGGCGCGCGCCGCAGCCGCCAGCGCCAGACCGGCGCGCGGGCTCAGCCCCGAGGCGAAGCGGCTGTCGCGGCGCGTGGCTTCGACCAAGGCCAGCACATAGCCGGCCAAGGCCGGACTGACGGTCAGCTCCGCGGCCTGGCGCTGCAGCGCGATCAAGTCACCGGGACGCAGGGCCGGCACCAGCTTGGCCAGCAGCTGACGGCGGTCTTCGCCTTGCAGCAAGGCCAGTTCGGCCTCGCGCGGCGGGTAGCCCAGGGAGATGCGCATCAAGAAGCGGTCCTGCTGCGACTCCGGCAACGGAAAAGTGCCGGCCTGCTCCGCCGGGTTCTGGGTGGCGATGACGAAGAAGGGCTCGGGCAAGGGATAGGTGGCGCCGTCGACCGAAACCTGGCGCTCCTCCATTGCCTCCAGCAAGGCGGACTGGACCTTGGGCGAGGCGCGATTGATCTCGTCGGCCAGCAGCACCTGGGAAAACACCGGGCCTTGATGGAAGTGGAAGGAAGCGGAATCGCGCTGATAGATATTGACGCCGAGAATGTCCGAAGGCAGCAGATCGCTGGTGAACTGCACCCGGCGATATTCCAGGCCCAAGACCCCGGCCAGACCGTGAGCCAACGTGGTCTTGCCCACGCCGGGCACGTCCTCGATCAATAAATGACCCCGGGCGATCAGACAGGTCAAGGCCAGGCGGATCGCCTGCGGCTTGCCCAGGATCAGCTGATTCAGTTGACGATACGCAATGGAGAGAGATTGCATTTGCACCTGCTAACGCGCACTATTTATCGATATCGGATATCCTGCGTTCATTGTACGCAACAAGGAATCGCACGTGTTGACCTGGCTGAAAAAACGCTTGCAGCGTTCAGGCCTCACCGCCTACATCTCCCATCCCGAATGCCTGCAACACAATATGGGCGTCGGCCACCCGGAATGCCCCGAGCGCCTGATCGCCATCCGCGATCAATTGATGGCCTCGCAGATTCTGGACGGGCTGCAAGAGATCGAAGCGCCGGAGGTCACCGAACAGCAACTGGCCCGCGTGCATCCGCCCCACTATCTCGAATACCTGGAATCCTGCTCTCCCAGCATAGGCACTTTTCGCGTGGACCCGGACACCGCGATGTCCGCCGGCACGCTGCAAGCCGCCCGGCGCGCCGCCGGCGCCGTGGTCAAGGCGGTGGAACTGGTGGCGGAGGACAAGGCGCCCAACGCCTTCTGCGCGATCCGCCCGCCCGGCCATCACGCCGAAAGCGGCAAGGCGATGGGCTTCTGCTTCTTCAACAATCTGGCGATCGGCGTCACCCACGCGCTGGCCCATTATCAGTTTGAACGGGTGGCGGTGATAGATTTCGACGTCCACCACGGCAACGGCACCGAGGAAATCCTGCGCGACGATCCGCGGGTCTTAATGGTGTCCATCTTCCAGCACCCCTTCTATCCCTATAGCGGCGACGAGCCGCTGGGCCCGAACATGCACAATGTGCCGCTCAAGGCCGGCAGCGGCGGCCGCGAGTTCCGCGAGGCGGTGGAAACGGTGTGGCTGCCGCTATTGCACGACTTCCAGCCGCAGATTCTTTTCATTTCCGCCGGCTTCGACGCTCATCGCGAAGACGATATGGGTTCGCTGGGGCTGGTGGAGGCCGACTACGAGTGGGTGACCCGCCACCTGATGCAGATCGCAGACCTCTACGCCGACGGCCGCGTGGTCTCAGTGCTGGAGGGCGGCTACGATCTGTCCGCGCTCGGCCGCAGCGTGGCCGCCCATCTGCGAGTGCTGTCCGACGGCTGAAACAGGCCGCGCCAAAACAAAAGGCCGTCCAAGAGACGGCCTTTTCATGGGCTAAGCAAGGCTCAGGAAGAACTCTTGTCCGTCCCCTTGTCGCCTATTTTGTCCTCTTGACCGGTCAAGAGCTTGATCAGATTGGACTTGTGGCGATGCACCACCAGGATGGCGATGATGATGCAGCTGCCGAAGTACACGCTCTGCGGCCCGACGATGAAGTAGGCGTACACCGGCGTCAGCACGCAGGCGACGATGGCGGACAGCGAGGAAATCTTCAGTACGAAGGCGACGAACAGCCAGGTGGCCAGCGCCGCCAGCGCCAGCCACGGGCTGAAGCCCAACAGCACGCCCACCGCGGTGGCCACGCCCTTGCCGCCCTTGAAGCCGAAGAACACCGGCCACATGTGGCCGATCAGCACCGCCAGCGCCGCCAGCGCGATCGCCTGCTCGCCCAGGCCGTATCGCGGCCCGAACCAGGCGGTCAGCGCCACCGCCACCCAGCCCTTGATCCCGTCGCCGAGCAGGGTCAGCGCCGCCGCCAGCTTCTTGCCGCTGCGCAGCACATTGGTGGCGCCGGGGTTGCCGGAACCGTAACTGCGCGGGTCGGCCATGCCCATGGCCTTGCTGACAATCACCGCGAACGAGAGCGAGCCGATCAGATAGGCCGCAACAACAAAGGCAAAAGCTGTCGTGGTCATGGTGTATCCATTAGAATAGAAGGCTTCGGATTTTACGGTATCGGGCGGCAAACCCCAACTCCCAGACAGACTGATGGACATCATATTCCTGCGCGAAGTGCGCGCCGACACCATTATCGGTGTCTACGAATGGGAGCGGAAAGCCCCGCAAACCATTGAAATCGACCTGGAAATCGGCATTCCCAGCGAAGCGCCCTGTCACAGCGACAATATCGGCGACACCATACACTACGGCGTGGTGGTGGAGCGGCTGCGCAAGGCGCTGTCTGAACAGCATTTCCTGCTGCTGGAAGCGCTGGCCGAATACATCGCCAAGGTGATCCGCGAAGACTTCGGCGCGCCCTGGGCGCGCGTCTCGGTCACCAAGCTGGGCATCCTGCCCGGCGTCAAGCGCGTCGGCGTCTTGATCGAACGCGGCCACCGCCCGCGCTGAAGCCGAGCCGCCGGGCATTGACGCCCGCGCCCCGGCGCTTGATGATGTTTAGATCACAGCGCCGGAGCGCCTCATGTCTCGCTTATCCGTCCCGGAATTCCAGAACCTGATCGATCAGGAACTGCCCTTGGTCCGCCTGTTCGGCATCCAAACCGAATCCATCGCCGACGGCGGCGCGGTGTTGCGCATGCGCTTCAACCCGGATTTGATCCGGCCGGGCGGCACCATCGCCGGCCCCGCCTTGATGGCGCTGGCGGACGCCACGCTGTACGCGGTGGTGCTGGGGATGATAGGTCGGGTGGAGCTGGCGGTGACCACCAGCCTCAACATCAACTTCCTGCGCAAGCCGCCGCCGGCGGACGTGATCGCGGAAGGCCGCATCCTGAAGCTGGGCAAACGTTTGGCGGTGGGGGAAGTCTTGCTGCTGTCGGCCGAGCTGGAAGAAGCGGTGGCCCATGTCACCGGCACCTACTCGATTCCGCCTCTGTCCGGAACCTGAAACGATGCCGGGACTTGGAGCGCATTCGCGGTCTTGTGGGCGAAAAGGAGGGGTGGAGCAGGCTCTCAGTCGGTGTTCACTTTCAAACGCAAGCCAAACTGCTTGGGTGTCAAACGCAAGGACAGCTGAGCTTGCTTGTTCAGGTCCAGCACCGGAGATAGCGACAAACGGTTGCTGACCGCCTCCCGCTCAAAGCGCAGACCGCCGATGAAGATGTCCTTGCCGGCGTCCCGGGGCGCGGATTTGATCTCCCCGTCGGACGGAGAGGCGCAGGCCCAGGCTTGCGGCAGACACGCCGCCGCGGCGCCCGCACCCGCCCACAGTCCCAGCCACAACAGCAACAGCTTGCACGCCATGCGCTCCATCTCCGCCAGATGAAATGCGAGAACCTTCTCTCATCATGGACAATGGCGCGCCGGCCGCAAGTTTTTTATTGATTGCGCATGAAGTCGGCGGTGTTGTGAAAAGCCTCGATCAGTTTTTGCTTCAACCAATCTTCGGCCACCAGTTCATCCACCGCGCGGCGCATGCAGGACATCCATTGATCGCGCGCCGCCTCGTCCACCGCAAACGGCATATGGCGCATGCGCAGCCGCGGGTGGCCAAAGGCCTCCATGTACAAGGACGGGCCGCCCAGCCAGCCGGACAGGAACATGAACAGCTTCTGGCGCGAACCGGCCAGATCCTGCGGATGCATGTCGCGCAGCGGCTTGACCGACGGGTCGCTGTCCATGATGTCGTAAAAGCGGTCCGTCAGCCAACGCACCACGCCTTCGCCGCCCAATAATTGATAGGGTGTCATTTCCCGCACTTCATCGCTCACGCTTCATTCCCCGTCGTCGGCCGCACCAGCGCGGCCGCTGTCCTGGCCCGCTCGCGGGCCTGTTCCACCGTCTCGGCCGTGGCCAGCGCTACGCCCATGCGGCGCTTCAAATAACTTTCAGGCTTGCCGAACAAGCGCAGGTCCGCGCCCGGCACCCGCAAAGCCTGGTCCACGCCGTCAAAGACGATGCCGGCCTCGTCCAGGCCGCCGTATATCACCGCCGACGCGCCGGCGCTGGAGATCTCCGCGTCCACCGGCAGGCCCAGGATGGCGCGCGCGTGCAGCTCGAACTCGGACCAGCGTTGGGTGGCCAGCGTCACCAAGCCGGTATCGTGCGGCCGCGGGCTCACCTCGGAGAACCACACTTGTTCGCCCTTGATGAACAGCTCGACGCCGAACAGACCGCGGCCGCCCAGCGCGTCGGTCACCGCCTTGGCCACTTCGCGCGCGCGCAGCAAGGCCAGTTCGCTCATGGGCTGGGGCTGCCAGCTCTCCACGTAATCGCCGCTGCGCTGCAAATGGCCGACCGGCGCGCAGAAGTGCGTGGCGATGCCGCCCGCGCCGTCCGCCGCGCGCACGGTCAGCTGGGTGATTTCGTAATCGAAATCGATGAAGCCCTCGACGATCACCCGACCCTTGTCCACCCGGCCGCTGCTGGCGGCGTATTGCCAAGCCTGAGCCACGTCCTCCGGCCCGCGCAACAGCGACTGACCCTTGCCGCTGGACGACATCACCGGCTTCACCAGGCAGGGGTAGCCGATGCCGTCGTCGATTGCGGCTTGCAATTCTTCCAAGCTGGAGGCGAAGGCGTACGGCGAGGTGGGCAGGCCCAGCTCCTCCGCCGCCAGCCGCCGTATCCCTTCGCGGTTCATCGTCAGATGGGCGGCGCGCGCGGTGGGTATCACCTCGGCCAGACCGTCCGCCTCGATGCGCAACAGCTCGTCGGTGGCGATGGCCTCGATCTCCGGCACGATCAGATGCGGGCGCACTTGCTCCACCAGCCGGCGCAAAGCCGCGGCGTCCGACATGTCGATCACGTGGCTGGCGTGGGCGACCTGCATCGCCGGCGCGCCGGCGTAGCGGTCCACGGCGATGGTTTCCACGCCCAGCCGCTGCAAGGCGATCACCACCTCCTTGCCCAGCTCCCCGCTGCCCAACAACATCACCCTGACGGCACTGCGACTTTGCGGCGTTCCGATACGCATGACGATCTTCCTTGCAAATGAATGGCTTGGCCCGCCGGCGGCGGACGATGGGAATCCGAATCGGCGCGATTTTACCATGCGTCGGGCATCGGCTCGCTTCAGTTCAACCTATCGCTCAGGCGCGGCAGAACGCGAAATCCAGCGCCGGCGTTTCGCCGCTGATGATCTCGGCCAGCGCCCGCCCGGAGCCGGCGCCCTCGGTCCAGCCCAAGGTGCCGTGGCCGGTGTTCAGATACAAGCGCCGCAAGCGGCTGGCGCCGATCAGCGGCACATTGCCCGGGGTGGCCGGCCGCAGGCCGCTCCAGAAACGCGCGCGCTCCCAGTCGCAGGCGTCGCCGAACAAGGCGCGGCCGCGTTGCAGCAGCAAGTCGCAACGCCGCGGCTCCAGATGGGTGGAATAACCGGACAATTCGGCGGTGCCGGCAATGCGCAGCTCGTCACCCAGCCGCGACACCACCACCTTGTGGGCTTCGTCGGTAATGCTGGTCAGCGGCGCGGCGGCGGCGTCCAGAATCGGCAGGGTGGCGGAATAACCCTTGGCCGGGTACACCGGCAAGCGCAAGCCGGCCTGCGCCGCCAACAAGGGAGAATAAGAACCCAGCGCCAAGACATAGGCGTCCGCCTCTAGCCGCTCGTAAGCGCCGTCGGCCGCGGTGACGGAGACGCCGCTCACCTCCCCGTCCGCGCGCTCCAGCGCGTTGACCCGGGTCTGGAAGCGGAACTCCACGCCCCGCATAGCGCAAGCCTGGGCCAGGGCGACGGTGAAGAGATGGACATTGCCGGATTCGTCGTCCGGGCTCCAGCACGCCCCGCTCAGTTCAGGCAGAATGCGCGCCAAGGCCGGCTCCCGCTCCAGCGCCTGCAACGGCGTCAGCAGGCTTTTCTCCACGCCCAGCGCTTGCAGCCGCGCGCAGCCGGCCTGGGCCTGGGCCCGTTCCGCATCGGAGAACAGCAGGGTCAGAATGCCCCGCTGCAATTGCTGGTAATCAATGCCCAGTTCCCGGCGCAAACCGCGCAGCGTGTCGCGGCTGTACAAGCCCAGCGCCACCATCTGGAGCATATTGCGCTGGCTGCGTCCCGGCAGGCATTCGCGCAGGAAATCCAGGCCCCAGCGCCATTGCTGCGCGTCCAGCCGCGGCCGGAACAGCAGCGGCGCGTCGTCCCGCAGCAGCCAGCGCAACACCCGCCACGGCGCGCGCGGATTGGCCCAAGGCTCGGACTGGCTAACTGAAATCTGGCCGCCGTTGGCGAAACTGGTTTCTCTCGCCGCGCCGCTGGCGCGGTCCACCACCACCACCTGGTGGCCCTTCTCCGCCAAAAACCAGGCGGTGGATACGCCGATGACGCCGGCGCCCAGGACAACTACTCGCATCGACTCTCCACAAAAGCCAATGGGCAAGACCCGCTTGCCCATTGGCCGTGCCAGCCGCGATCTGCCGTTACGGCTTCTTCGCGTGCTCGTAAACCGTCTTGCCGCGCAGATGGAAATAGTCCGACGCGAAATAGAAATTCTCGGAATGACCGACGAAGAGCAGGCCGTCCGGCTTCAATAGCGGCGCAAAGCGCTTGAGCACGCCGAACTGGGTGTCGCGGTCGAAATAAATCATCACATTGCGGCAGAAGATGGCATCGAACTGGCGCTTGACCGACCAGTTGCTCTCCACCAGGTTCAAACGCTGGAAGGTGATCATATTGCGCAGCTGGGCCTTGGCCTGGAAGCTGCCGTCCGGCTGCTTGTCGAAATACTTGGCGGCGTAGCCCGGCGGCAGGCGCGCCACCTTGTCGGCGGCGTAAATGCCCTTGCGGCCGGTTTCCAGCACACTGGTGTCCAAGTCCGTGGCCAACACGCTGATGCGCGCGCCCGGCACCGCCTCCAGCGCGGTGATCGCCAGCGAGTACGGCTCTTCGCCGGTGGACGAGGCCGCGCACCAGATCGCCAGTTCTCCGCCGGCCGTCGCTTTTTTCTTAAGATGCTCGGCCAGCAGCGGGAAATGGTGCTCTTCGCGGAAGAAGAAAGTCAGATTGGTGGTCAGCGCGTTAACGAACTGTTCGAACTCGCGCTTGCCGCTGATCGACTCCAGGAAATCGACGTAGGCGGCGAAGCCGGGCAGCTTCAGTTCGCGGATGCGACGCACCAGGCGGCCGTAAACCATGTCTTTCTTCGACGGGTTCAACGAAATGCCCGCTTCCTTGTAGATCAGTTTGCGAATGCGCTCGAAGTCGGCGTCGCTAAACGCGAACTCACGGGTGAATTCGATCTTCGGCAAGACGACGGGTGGCGGCTTATTCATTTTGTTGTCCCCATAAAAAAGGCCCGGGCAAAAGCCCGAGCCTGTATTCTACCGCGTCCGGATCACACCGAGAACGACGAACCACAACCGCAGGTGGTGGTGGCGTTCGGATTGCGGATCACGAACTGGGAGCCCTCCAGGCTTTCCTGATAATCGATTTCGGCGCCGACCAGGTACTGGTAGCTCATCGGATCCACCAGGAAGGTCACGCCTTGTCTCTCTATAGCGGTATCGTCTTCATTTGCAATTTCGTCAAATGTGAAACCGTATTGGAAGCCGGAGCAGCCGCCGCCGGTCACGAAGACGCGCAGTTTCAGATCGGGATTGCCTTCCTCGGCGATCAGCTCCTGCACCTTGGAACAAGCGCTTGCGCTGAAGTTGATCGGGGACGGCATTTCAGTTGCAGCAGTAGTCATGTCAAACCTCGCAATTCAGTTCCGGGGCCTTGAGAAACCCGCCAACGGTCCGCTAGCGGCCTGGCTGCGTGCGCGCTGCGGTTTCTCAAACCCCTTCTAAAGCCGGCAGAGCGGCATTCACCCACTATTTTAGTCGGATATTGGGGCCGATGGCGAGTCTTCAAGCGAACTAGTTCTTTCCGCCCATGCGCCGACGCCTCAAGGCAGCAAGGGAACGATGTCCAGTCCGGCCCGCTCCGGCTGGCCGAACATCAGGTTCATGTTCTGCACCGCCTGGCCGGCCGCGCCCTTGACCAGATTGTCTATCACCGACAACACCACCACGGTATCCCCGCCCTGCGGCCTGTGCGCGGCGATGCGGCAGACATTGGCGCCGCGCACAGAACGCGTCTCCGGGTGGCTGCCGGCCGGCAGCACGTCGACGAAGTGCTCGCCCTCGTAGCGGCGCTCGAACAACGCCTGCACGTCCACGTCGGCCTTCAGCCGCGCGTAAAGCGTGGCGTGGATGCCGCGTATCATCGGCGTCAGGTGCGGCACGAAGGTCAGGCCCACCGGCTGCGCGGCCGCCCGGCCCAGGCCCTGGCGGATTTCAGGCAAATGCCGGTGACCGGACACGCCGTAAGCCTTGAAGGAATCTCCCGCCTCGGCCAGCAAGGCGCCCACCTCCGCCTTGCGCCCTGCGCCGGACACGCCCGACTTGCAATCGGCGATCAGGCTGGAAAGCTCCACCGCGCCGGCTTCGATCAAGGGCAGGAAGCCCAATTGCACCGCGGTCGGATAGCAGCCCGGATTCGCCACCAGCCGCGCGCCGCGGATGGCCTCGCGGTTGATTTCCGGCAGACCGTACACCGCTTCGGCCACCAGGTCCGGCGAGCCGTGGCTCATGCCGTACCATTTTTCCCATTCGGCGACGTCCCGGATCCGGTAATCGGCGGCCAGATCCACCACCCGCACGCCGGCGGCCAGCAATTCTCGCGCCTCGTTCATCGCAATGCCGTTGGGTGTGGCGAAAAACACCACATCGCAATCCCGCAAGCGCGCTTCGTCGGGCGTGGAGAAGGCCAGATCGATGCGGCCTCGCAAGCTGGGGAACAGGTCGGCCACTTTCATGCCGGCCTCCTTGCGCGAGGTGACCGCGGTCACGCACGCCGACGGATGGCCCGCCAGCAAGCGCAGCAGTTCGACACCCGTGTAGCCGGTGCCCCCGACGATTCCCACCTTGATCATGCCCATTCCTTTATGTAAAAGCGCGTCGCAAAAACGACAGTGTAGGCACTGCGATGCTGCCTTGCAATATTGGGAGAGGGAAAGCGGAGAAACGACAGGCAAGAAAAAACCGCCTGGCAAACGCAGGCGGTTTTCTTGAAAACAGAATTCGGCGAATTAACGCTTGGAGAACTGCTTGGCGCGGCGAGCTTTGCGCAGGCCGACTTTTTTACGCTCAACTTCACGAGCGTCGCGGGTCACGTAACCAGCAGCGGACAGAGCCGGCTTCAACGCGGTGTCGAAGTCGATCAGCGCGCGGGTGATGCCGTGACGGATCGCGCCGGCTTGGCCGGTTTCGCCGCCGCCGACAACGTTCACCTTGATGTCGAAGGACTCGAGGTTTTCGGTCAGCGCCAGCGGCTGGCGGATTACCATGCGGCCGGTTTCACGAGCGAAATATTCATCAACGGGCTTGCCGTTAACGATGATCTGGCCCGAGCCCTTTTGCATGAACACGCGAGCAACGGAGCTCTTGCGACGGCCGGTGCCGTAGTAGTATTTACCGTTCATTTCTACGCCTTAAAATCAGATTTCCAGCACTTTCGGCTGTTGAGCAGTGTGCGGATGCTCGGAACCGGAGTACACCTTGAGCTTCTTGATCATGGCGTAACCCAGCGGGCCCTTCGGCAGCATGCCTTTAACGGCTTTTTCCAGAACGCGCTCAGGGAACTTGTCTTGCAGTTCGGTGAAGCTGCGCTCGTAGATACCACCCGGGTAGCCGGAGTGACGGTAGTACTTCTTGTCTTGTGCCTTGGCACCGGTAACGCGCAGCTTCTCGACGTTGACCACGACGATGAAATCGCCGGTATCTACGTGCGGGGTGTATTCCGGCTTGTGCTTGCCACGCAGGCGACGGGCGATCTCAGCGGCGAGGCGGCCCAAAACCTTGTCGTTGGCATCGACCACAAACCAGTCGCGTTTAACCTCATGCGGCTTGGCAGAAAAGGTCTTCATGGAACTCTTCCATCGTAATTCTTGAAAGTTACGGATTCTATTACAGCCCCGATCCAGCTGTCAAACCCTTGTGAGACAACAGAAATCCGGCTACTTGACGGCGGTGCTCGCACAGAGGGGAAAATGCAGGCGGAATAAGGGGATTAGCGGCGGCGGGGCAAAAAAAAAGCGCAACATCTAGCTTTGTTGCGCCAAGTTCCACCTAAAGAAGGAGGATGGAGGAGACAACACCAAAACGCACACTTTGCATGCCACGTCCTGATGCAGGTTTCATTATCTGCATAGGTTTGCTTCATTGCAAGGCTTTTTGTGCATTGCACTATAAAGCGTGGCTTTTTACGCCACATTTGGCTGGAGTCTCTGTTAAATCAAGGACAAAAGCACTGCGGCACTGCAAGGAAAAAATAAGGCGATTTCATTTTTTACCCTGATTTCCCCGCCTGGCAACGCTAAGGCGGGAGCCCTGCCCCCGCCATGCTGTCTGACAATCGGCAAAGGCTTACAGCTTGAGCGCCGCCGCCAAAGCCACTTCCATCATGTCGCGGAAAGTGGTTTGACGCTCTTCGGCGCTGGTGGCCTCGCCGGTGGGGATGATGTCAGACACGGTCAGAATGCCCACCGCGCGCGCGCCGTATTGCGCGGCCACGCTGTAGATGCCGGCCAGTTCCATCTCGATCACCTTGACCTGCATCTTGTCCAGCACTTCCAGCATATTGGGCTGAACGCCGTAGAACAGGTCGGCGGAGAACACATTGCCCACCGTCACCGGCTTGCCCTGCTCCGCCGCGGTGTCCACCACGGCGCGCAGCAGGCCGTAATCGGCAATGGCGGCGTAGTCGTGGTCGTTGAAGCGCATGCGGTTGACCTTGCTGTCGGTGGACGCGCCCATGGCGACGAACAGTTCGCGCAGCTTGATGTCCGGCGTCACCGCGCCGCAGGAACCGATGCGGATGATGTTCTTGACGCCGTAGTCCTTGATCAGCTCGGTGGTGTAGATGCTGGCGGACGGAATGCCCATGCCGTGGGCCATCACCGACAGGCGCTTGCCCTGGTAAGTGCCGGTGTAGCCGAACACATTGCGCACCGTGGTCACCAGCTTGGCGTCTTCCAGGAAGGTTTCCGCGATCATCTTGGCGCGCAGCGGATCGCCGGGCATCAATACGGTTTCGGCAAAATCGCCCGGCTGGGCGTTGATATGCGGGGTCGCCATCGTCTTTAGTCTCCAGATTCAAAAGAGCCCCGGCGCACAGACGCCGGGGCGTGCGTCATTCAGCCTCGCCTCACAGGAAGGACTGGCCGTAATCCATAGGGCTCAGGCCCAGGTGGGCCGCCACGGTCTGGCCGATGTCGGCGAAGGTGGCGCGCTCGCCCAGCGAGCCCGCCGGCACCTTCTTGCCGTAGCACAGCACCGGAATATGTTCGCGGGTATGGTCCGTGCCTTCCCAGGTGGGGTCGCAACCGTGGTCGGCGGACAGGATCAGGATATCGTCGTCGCCCAGCGCCGCCATCACTTCCGGCAGCCGCGCGTCGAACTCCTCCAGCGCGCGGGCGTAGCCGGCGGTGTCGCGGCGGTGGCCGTAGCTGGAGTCGAAGTCGACGAAGTTGGCCATGATGATGGCCGGGCGTTCGCCATGGTCGCGCATCGCGCCCAAGGTGGCGTCCCACAGCTGGTCGAAGCCGGTGGCCTTGTGCTTGTGGGTGATGCCGACATGGGCGTAGATGTCGGCGATCTTGCCGATGGACACCACGTCGCCGCCGGCCTTGGCCAGCTTTTCCAGCACCGTGGCCGCCGGCGGTTCCACCGCCAGGTCCTTGCGGTTGCCGGTGCGCACGAACTGGCCCTTGCCCTCGCCGACGAAGGGCCGCGCGATGACGCGGCCGATATTGTAGGGCTCCAGCAGTTCGCGGGTGATCTTGCACAGCTGATACAGCCGTTCCAGCCCGAATGTCTCTTCATGACAGGCGATCTGGAACACCGAATCCGCCGAGGTGTAGAAGATGGGCTTGCCGCTCTTCATATGCTCCTCGCCCAGACGGTCCAGAATCTCGGTGCCGGAGGCGTGGCAGTTGCCCAGATAGCCGGGCAGCTCCGCCTTGGCGACGATGGCGTCCAGCAGCTCCTGCGGGAAGCTGTTGTCGTGATCGCTGAAATAGCCCCAGTCGAACAGCACCGGCACGCCGGCGATTTCCCAATGGCCGGACGGCGTGTCCTTGCCGCTGGACAGCTCGCGCGCGTAACCGTAAGCCGCCACCGGCTCGGCCGGGTCCATGCCTTCCGGGAAATAGCCGGAGGACAAGCGGCAGGCGTGGCCCAAGCCCATGCGGGACAGATTGGGCAAGGTCAGCGCGCCGTGGCGGCCGACGTTGGCGCGGCCGGCGGCCGCCTCCATGGCGATGTGGCCCAGCGTATTGCTGCCGGCGTCGCCGAACTGCGGGGCGTCGGCGGCGGCGCCGATGCCCAGCGAGTCCAGAATCAGAATGATGGCTCGTTTCATATTGCCGCTCCGGGATTACTGCTGGCGAATCTTCTGATAGACCAGCGGCAGCGCGGAAGGTGCCGCGTCTGCCAGTTGGATCGCCGCCTTGAGGCGGCGCTCCGCGTCGGCGAAGCTGTTTTCGTCGGCCGCATGAATATAAGCCAAGGGCGCGCCGGCGTCGATGCGCTGGCCCAGCTCGACGAAGCGGGACAGACCAACGCGGAAGTCCAGCTCGTCGCTGGGCAGGCGGCGTCCGCCGCCCAGCGCGCACACCGCCATGCCGATGCCGCGGGTGTCCATGCCGCCGACGAAGCCGGCGCGTTCCGCAAACACCGGGCGCACGATGGGCGCGGCCGCCATATGGGAATCATAGTTCTCCATGAAGTCGGCCGGGCCGCCCAGCGCGGCCACCATGCGGCCGAAGATCTCGGCGGCGCGGCCGGAATCCAATGCGGCCTGCAGCTTGTCGCGCGCCTCGGCCTCGTCCTTGGCCAGCTTGCCCACCACCAGCATCTCGGCGCACAGCGCCATGGTCACTTCATGCAAGCGCGGATTGCGCTCGTCGCCCTTCAGGTAACGCACCGCCTCGCGGGTTTCTATGCTGTTGCCGGCGGTCCAGGCCAGGGGCTGGCTCATCTCGGTGATCAGCGCGCTGGTGGCCACGCCGGCGCCGTTGCCCACCTTGACGATGCGCTCGGCCAGCTCCACGGATTTCTCCATCGTCGGCATGAAGGCGCCGGTGCCGGCCTTCACGTCCATCACCAGGGCGTCCAGGCCGGCGGCCAGCTTCTTGGACAGGATGGACGCGGTGATCATCGCCACCGATTCCACCGTCGCGGTCACATCGCGCACCGCGTAAACGCGGCGGTCGGCCGGCGCCAGGTCAGAAGTCTGGCCGATGATGGCCACGCCCACGTCCTTGACCACGCGGCGAAACTCGTCCGGGCTGGGGAAGGGATTGTAGCCGGGGATCGCCGACAGTTTGTCCAGCGTGCCGCCGGTATGGCCCAGGCCGCGGCCGGAGATCATCGGCACGAAGCCGCCGCAGGCGGCCACCATCGGCCCCAACATCAGCGACACCACGTCGCCGACGCCGCCGGTGGAATGCTTGTCCACCACTGGGCCCGGCAAATTAAGGTCGCCCCAGTGCATGCGGCGGCCGGAGTCGCGCATCGCCAGCGCCATGTGCACGTTTTCTTCCAACGCCATGCCGTTGAAGTACACCGCCATGGTCAGCGCGGAGATTTGGCTGTCCGCCACGCTGCCGTCGGTGATGCCGGCGACGAACTGCTGGATGTCCTGTTGCGACAGCGCCTGGCCGTCGCGTTTCTTGCGAATGATTTCCTGAGGCAAAAACATGGCATTCTCCCTGCCTTGCGCCTGCCGCGGCGAAACCCGCCGCGAGCAATAAATAATGGCCGGGACCCACGCCACGGCCAAGAATTAAGAGCCGCTAACAAAACCGCTTAGCGCACCTGAGGCAAGGCGCACCGACGCAGGCAGTACTTGAGTACGACAAGTCGGTGCAACGCAGCATCAGGGGTTTTGTCAGCGGCGATGAAACGGCGAGCGATCAATAGCCGCTGATCGGCTTAACCTCGCCCCCTTCGATTTCCGCCTGCAAATTGCCCAGCAGGCCGGAAGCGCCGAAACGGAAGCGCTCGGCGCTCACCCAGCCCGCGCCCAGCAGATGCTCGGCCAAGTCCAGGTATTCCGCCGCCTCGGCCGCGGTGCGCACGCCGCCTGCGGCCTTGAAGCCGCAAGCGCCGCCGGTTTCGCGGATGGCGGACAGCATCACGCCGGCCGCTTCCAGCGTGGCGTTCACCGGCACCTTGCCGGTGGAGGTCTTGATGAAATCGGCGCCGGCCTGGATCGAGATCAGGCTGGCCTCGCGGATCAGCGCCTCGTCCTTCAGCTCGCCGCTTTCAATGATGACTTTCAGCGTCTTGCCTTCGCAGGCGTCCTTGCAGGCCGCCACCAGTTGCGCGCCCACCTCGCGGTTACCGGCCATCAGCGCGCGGTACGGGAACACCACGTCGACTTCGTCCGCGCCGTAGGCGATCGCGGCGCGGGTTTCCGCCACCGCGACGGCGATGTCCTCATCGCCGGCCGGGAAGTTGGTGACGGTGGCCACTTTGACCTCGGGGCAGCCGGCCTCGCGCAGGGTTTTCTTGGCGATGGGCACGAAGCGCGGATACACGCAGACCGCGGCCACGGTGCCGGCGTCGCTCTTGGCCTTGCGGCACAGCGCGGCGACCTTGTCGTTGGTGTCGTCGTCGTTCAGCGTGGTGAGATCCATCAGGGACAGGGCGCGGCGGGCCGCGGCGATCAGTTCGGACATGAGCTAACAAACCTTTCAAAATTGAACGGCCAGGCGCGCTCGCCAAGCGTTCCAAAACCTCAGCGCCGCCGGCGGGCGGCGGCGCAAAAAAACCATTATGAAAATTTCTTTAAGTCAAAGCAATGCACAGCCACAGTGAACTTGTGCCAACGCAAACTCGGCCGCGCCTTAGAACGTGTTTACGATCTCGCGAGCTAAGGCGTTGCGGCTGAGAAAGCGGAATGGTCAAGCGGTACATGAGCATTTCGAAGTTGTTTTCAACACCGTATCGCCGAAGCGCAGCAGACTTTGAACAGGTTCTTACAAACGCCGCGCCTCCTGCACCCCGCTCAACTCCATCATCCGCGACAGCACCCGGCTGATGTCCTGCACCTGGCGCACCTCCACGGTGAAACGCATGCGGGCGCGAGTGTCTCGCGACAGGGTGTTGACGCCGATCAGGTTCAGCTTCTCGCGCGACAGCACGTCGGACAGATCGCGCAGCAGGCCGGGCCGGTCCATGGCGATGATTTCGATGTCGATGGGGAAGACGCTGCTGCGCTGGTCGCCCCATTCCGCGGCGATCAGCCGCTCCGGCGCTTCCACCGACAGTTTTTTCAGCGTCAGGCAGCTCGTGCGGTGAATGGAAATGCCGCGCCCCTTGGTGACGAAGCCCATCACCCCGTCCGGCGGCGCCGGCTTGCAGCACTTGGCCAGCACCGTCATCAGATTGTCCACGCCCTCGATCAACACGCCGCCCGCGTCGTGGCCGCCCTTGCTGGCCTTGACCAGGCTTTCCGGCGCCACGTCCGCCGGCGGCGGCGGCGCGAAGCTGACGATGGCGTTGGACACCACGCGCGTGGTCAGCTCGCCGTGGCCCAGCGCGCCGTACACTTCCTCCAGCTTGTCGTAGCCCAGCTTCTCCGCCAACGCGCCCAGATTGGGCTGCATATGGCTGTGGCGCGCCAGCTCGCGCTCGAACAACATCTTGCCGGTCTCGCGCACGGTGTCCGCATTGAGCAGGCGGATGTGCTGGCGGATCTTGGAAATGGCGCGATGGCTCTTCACCCAGCCGTCGTGCAGCCAGTTCACCGACGGCCCGCCCTCCTTGGCGGTGATGATCTCCACCCGCTGGCCGTTTTGCAGCGGCGTGGACAAGGGCACGATCTGCCCCTCCACCTTGGCGCCGCGGCAGCGATGGCCCAGATTGGTGTGCACCGAATAGGCGAAATCGATGGGGGTGGCGCCAAACGGCAAGGCCATCACCCGGCCCTGCGGCGTCAGCACATAGATGGTGTCGGCGAACAGCTCGGTCTTGAACGCCTCGGCCAGGCCCTCGCGGTCCGACATCTCCTCGCGCCAGTCCAGCAACTGGCGCAACCAGGAGATTTTCTCCTCATAGGCCGCGTCGCCCTTGCCGCCCTCCTTGTAGCGCCAATGCGCGGCCACGCCGAACTCGGCGTGCTCGTGCATCTCGAAGGTGCGGATCTGCACCTCCACTGCCTTGTCCTCCGGCCCGATCACCGCGGTGTGCAGGCTGCGGTAATTATTGGCCTTGGGATGGGAGA
Source organism: Chromobacterium sp. HL1 (assembly GCF_057418835.1). Lineage (NCBI taxonomy): Bacteria > Pseudomonadati > Pseudomonadota > Betaproteobacteria > Neisseriales > Chromobacteriaceae > Chromobacterium > Chromobacterium sp. HL1. The sequence goes on along the minus strand of NZ_CP162399.1, from coordinate 646,284 downwards.
TGTAGTCGTCGAACTCGCCGGGAATCGGCTGCCAGGTGCCGTGAATGATGCCCAGCGCCGTATAGCAGTCCGGCAGCCGCTCCACCAGGATGCGCACCGCGCGGATGTCGTAGAGCTCGGAGAAATCCAGCTTTTTCTTCTTCATCTTCTTCCAGATGGAGAAGATGTGCTTGGGCCGGCCGGCCACCTCCGCCTTGACCCCGGCGTTTTTCAGCTCCGCGCGCAGGGTGTCCAGCAGCCGGTCGATATAGTCGATGCGCTCCAGCCGGCGCTCGTCCAACAGCTTGGCGATGCGCTTGTAGCTGTCCGGTTCGGTATGGCGGAAGCCCAGGTCCTCCAGCTCCCACTTGATCTGCCACACCCCCAGGCGGTTGGCCAGCGGCGCGAACAGATCCAGGGTCTCGGTGGCGATGCGGCGGCGCACCGTCTCGTCCTCCACCTCGGCCAGGTAGTGCATGGTCTGGGTGCGCCAGGCCAGCTTGATCAGCACCACGCGGATGTCGGCCACCATGGCCAGCAGCATCTTGCGCATGGTTTCCGCCTGGCGCGCGCGCTCTTCCGGCGTGGACAGCTTGTCGATGCGCGCCAGCTCGGTGATGCGGCGCACGCCGTTGACCCCCTCCACCAGCACCGCCACCGTGGGATTGAAGGTTTCGCAGAGCCAGGGCTGCCAGTCCTCGCGGTAATCCGAAGCGGCGAACATCAAGGTGGCGACGATGGCGTCCGGCAACAGATTCAGATCCGCCACAATGGCGGCGGCGGCCACCGCGTGGCTGAACAAGTCCTCGCCGGTCTGGGCCATGGTCTTGCCGCAGTACAAGGCGCGCGCCTCGTCCAAGGCGCGAGTGAGCATCGCCTGCTCTTCTCCGCTCAGCGAAGAAGACAAGCCCTCCAGCCAGCGTTGCGGATTAGCCGCGTCTGCCAGGGTGTCAGCCATCGAACGAACTACGGAAACCATATCAACCCAGTAACTCAATCAAATCGTGTTTCGACAGCGCTCGGCTACTCGGCCAAACGCAACAACAGCCGGCGCACCGGCGCCGGCACCCCGGCGTCCGGGGCGGCGGACAAGGGCAGCCACTGCCCGCTGTCCTCCATCGCCGCCTCCGCGCGCAACGCGTCCAAGCGCAGCGGCACCGGCGTAATGATCAATCGGTAATGCGTAAACACATGCTCCAGTTCCGGCCAGGCCGGCAACACGTCGCCGTGGCCGTTGCGCGCCAGCCAGTCCTCGATCTGCAACGAAGTCTCAAACTCCGGCAAGGACAGCAAACCGCCCCAGATGCCGCTGGGCGGCCGCCGCAGCAGCCACACCTTGTCGCCATGGGTGGCCAGCAACATCACCGTATGGCGCGTGGGCACCGTCTTCTTCGGCCGCGGCGTCGGCAGCTCGCCGGTGCGGCCCTCGCGCGCCGCCGCGCAGCCGTCCACCATCGGACAGACGGTACAGGCCGGTTTGCCGCGGCTGCACACCGTGGCGCCCAGGTCCATCAAACCTTGAGTGTAGGCGCTCATCAGCGCCGCATCCTGCGGCAACAACGCTTCGGCCAATCGCCACAAACGCTGTTCCACCGGCTTCTCGCCGGGGAAGCCGTCGATGCCGAAGCAACGGGTCAGCACGCGCTTGACGTTGCCGTCCAGAATGGTTTCCCGCTGGCCGAAAGCGAAAGAAGCAATCGCCGCGGCGGTGGAACGCCCCACGCCGGGCAGGCGCTCCAGTTGCTGGCGCTCGGCCGGAAAGCGGCCGCCAAACTCGGCCATCACCATTTGCGCCGCCTTGTGCAGATTGCGCGCCCGGCTGTAATAGCCCAGGCCGCTCCACAAGGCCAGCACGTCCTCCTGCGGCGCGGCGGCCAGCGCCGTCACGTCCGGAAAGCGGGCGAGGAAGCGCGGGTAATATTCCAGCACGCTTTTGACCTGAGTCTGTTGCAGCATGATCTCGGACAGCCAGATCCGGTACGGGTCGCTGACCTGCCACGGCAGATCATGGCGTCCATGCGTTTTTTGCCAGGCGGTCAGGCGCGCGGCGAAGGAGCTGTGCAGCATCGTCTATCATCTTGAATCGAACCGGATATGGTAGCGGAAAGCCTCGCTGTCACCAAGCAGCCTCCGGACAAATAAGTTAAAATCAAAGAATTGCTTAAAAGTCTGCTTACTCAAGGAAGTTCCATGTCCAGTTTCCGTTCCCGCCAGCGTGCCAATATGCGCCGCGAATTCAATAGCCGCGACAATGAGGCCAGTTCGCCGGCAGGCGGAGACAGCCCGGCCGGCAAAAGCCCCGTGATCCAGAAGAAAGCGCCTTCGGCCGACGCCGCGCCGCGCGCGCCTTATTCCGGCCCGCGTCCGGGCAACGCCAAGCCCAATTGGCAAGACCGCGGCCCAGGACAGGGACAAGGCCCGCGCGACGGCGGCAAGCGCGGCCCCTACCAGGGACGCGACCAACAGGCCGGGCGCGACAAGCCGTATGGCAACGACCGCCGGCCGCAAGGCCAGCAGCGCTTTGAGCGCAACGAAGGCCAAGACAGCTTCAATAAGGATCGCTTCAATAAAGAGCGCGGCAACAACTGGCAGCCGCGCAGCTTCGCCCGCGACGGCGAAGAACGCCCGCAAGGCAGCGGCCCCAAGAAGCCCTTCCATCACCGCGAAGACCGCGAACCGCGCGACTACAGCCGCGACCGCGGCCCATCCGGCCGCAAGCCGCTGAACGCCGCCGCGGACGTGGAGCCGGAACGCAAACCGTATAGCCGCGACCGCGGCCCGTCCGGCCGCAAACCGCTGCATCTGGAGCGGGACGGCGAACAAGGCGCGCCGCAGGGCAAGCCGCGCTGGCAGCAACGCGACGGCGAACGCCATGTCGATCAGCCGCGCAAGCCGTTCAACCCGTCCGCCGACCGCGAACAGCGCTTCCGCCGCGACGACGCCGAACAGGCGCCGCGCAAGCCGTGGCAGGAACGCCAGCACAACGAGCAGCGCGAAGAGGGGCCACGCAAACTGTTCGGCAAGCCGGCCAATCGCGACAACAACTTCCGCCGCGACGACGCCGAGCAGGCGCCGCGCAAACCGTGGCAAGAACGCCAGCACGGCGACCGCGACCAGCGCTTCCAGCGCGACGACGCCGAACACGCGCCGCGCAAACCCTGGCAGGAACGCCAGCACGGCGACCGCGACAACCGTTTCCGCCGCGACGACGCCGAGCAAGCGCCGCGCAAACCGTGGCAGGAACGCGAGCACGGCGACCGCGACAACCGTTTCCGCCGCGACGACGCCGAGCAAGCGCCGCGCAAACCGTGGCAGGAACGCGAGCACGGCGACCGCGACAACCGTTTCCGCCGCGACGACGCCGAGCAAGCGCCGCGCAAGCCGTGGCAGCAAAACGAGCCCGCTGAACGCGGCGAGGGCGGCCCGCGCAAACTGTTCGGCAAATCCGCCGAACGCGACAACCGCAGCCGCCGCGACGATGCCGAAGCAGCGCCGCGCCAGGACCGTCCGCAAGGCGAACCGGCCGAGCGTAGCGAAGGCGGCACGCGCAAGCTGTTCAGCAAGCCGTCCTATCGCGACGACGCCGAACGCGCGCCGCGCCAAAGCTGGCAACAGGAAGAACGCCCGCGCCACGAGCGTCGCGAAGGCGAAGCCCGTCAGTTGTTCGGCAAGCCGGGCGCCGGCAGCCTGAAACCGCTGGGCGACCAGCACCGCGTGGAAACCCGCGGCGAGCATCGCCACGCCGACGCGCCGCGTCATGCGCCGACCGAACGCCAGGCCCCGAGCCTGACCCAGGTGCGCGACAGCGTGCTGTCCTTGTTCGCCCCCTGCCCGCGCGGCCTGGAAGCCATCCTGGCCGACGAGTTGCGCGGCCTGGGCGCGCGCGACATCGCCACCGCCGACGGCGGCGTGGCCTTCGCCGGCGACCGCGATCTGCTGATGGCGGCCAACCTGCACAGCCGCACCGCCAGCCGCGTGCTGCTGCAACTGGCCCAGGGCGGCTACCGCAATGAACAAGACATCTACCGCCTGGCGATGAATGTGGACTGGCCGCGCTGGTTCGACGTATCCAACAGCATCAAGCTGAAGACCGACGCCATCCGCTGCCACTTCAAGAGCCTGGACTTCATCTCGCTGAAGGTGAAGGACGCGATCTGCGACCGCTTCCGCCAGGCTCAGCTGGGCCGGCCCAATGTCGACACCCGCCACCCGGACGTGCGCGTCCACGTCTTCCTGACCGAAGACAGCGCCACCATCTATCTGGACACCAGCGGCGAACCGCTGTTCAAGCGCGGCTGGCGCCAGGAAACCGGCGACGCGCCGCTGCGTGAAAACCTGGCCGCCGGCATCCTGATGCTGACCGGCTACAACGGCAGCCAGCCGCTGCTGGACCCGATGTGCGGCAGCGGCACCTTCCTGGTGGAAGCCGCCGACATCGCGCTGAACCGCGCGCCGGGCCGCCAACGCAAATTCGCCTTCCAGAAACTGCGCGGCTTCGATTCCGCCAGCTGGGAAGCGCTGCTGCTGGACGCCCAGCACGCGGAAAAACCGCTGGCCAAGCTGGCGATCAACGGCTCCGACCGCGACCAGGCCATCATCAACGTCGCCAAGGACAACCTGGAACGCGCCGGCCTCTCCGGCCTGGTGGAACTGAAGGCGATGGACGTGCTGGACGCCCGCCCCAACGGCGAAAACGGCATCCTGGTGGCCAACCCGCCCTACGGCGTGCGCATGGACGAACTGGACCAGCTGGCCGAGTGGTATCCGCTGCTGGGCGACTGGCTGAAGGCCCACTTCGCCGGCTGGCACGCCAACCTGTTCAGCGGCGACCTGCGCCTGGCCAAGCTGATCCATCTGTCGCCCAAGCGCCGCACCCCGCTGTACAACGGCTCGCTGCAATGCCGGCTGTTCGTCATCAATATGGTGGAAGGCAGCGCCCGCAAGGAAAAACCGGGTGAGCAGGCCGAAACCATCGAGCAGGACGATCACGCCGCGGAGTAACACCGCGCGCGGACAGCAAAACGGCGAGCCATGGCTCGCCGTTTTTTATGGAGCACTCCCGCGGAGGCCCCAAGATTGAACCATGCGGTGTTTAAGCCGTTTTGAGGTCCATGGCCTCCGCCCGCTCCTCGATCGCCGCCTCCACCCATTCGTTCAAGCTCTTGGACTCGGCCGACGCCGCTGCCGCCGCCATTTCATGCAAGCGCGGCGCAATGCGCACATTGAATTTTCCCGAATAGGTTTTAAGAGGCTGCAGCCCCTTCTCGCGGCATGCGTCCAGATACACGCGCAGCGATATTTCGGCTTCTCGTTTGAGGCTTGCGACATCGCCTGCATAAAAATCCGCTCCGCCGCTCAAGCCCAGAAACTCGCCGCGAAACATGTCGATTTCCGGGTCATAGCTGATCACAGCTCGGTAGCCTTCAATCTGTAGAATATTCTTCATGGTGTCACCCCGTTGGTTTCCAGCCATTTTCTAATTGCGGCCACCGCTCCCTTGTCCGTATCCGGAGAAGGATGGGGCCGATGAAACACCCTCACCACACCGAATAAGGCAACGCAGATATCCCTCCCTTCACGCTCCTCAATCTCAGACCCTATTCACGAACTGCTGCGCGTCGGCGATACGGCGTTGAAACCGGCTTCGAAATGCTCATGTACCAAATGTACATTCCGCTTTCTCAGCCACTTTCGCCTTGTCTCGCTCTAGCTCGCGAGATCGTGAATAGGCTCTACACCCGGCTCCTGAAACAAAGCCTCAATATCGCTCCACCGGATATTGGCGCTGACTGGACGCGTGAAGATCAACTGCAAGGTGATCAAGTGTTTTCGTTTCACACTCAATTGGTACCATAAATCAGTACCAAAATCAATATCATCGGATAAGACCGACAACACAGCACAGCTGGACGCTGCCGCTTGACCCCACCCAGCCCATCGGCAACAATCGCCGCGTGCCGTTTCACTTAACGGCGCTGGGTGTGAGAGCCCATATAAAGGAAAAAGGGGGATGCCACTGTGTAACAGTCGCGTCCGAAACGCTATTGCCTTGCCATCCGGCGGGCCGTGGCGGGGAGGCCTTAACGGCCTACCGGTTTCCTTTTTCCCGGTCTCTCAACCTCGTCACGCGCCTGCCAGCCCGTTTGAGAGCGAGCCCGCAGGCGGACCACGAAAAAGGAGCGTTCCCCATGTTGGTTCTACCCTTGTTCAGCTATCCCCCGCCCCGCGACACGCCGGCCCGCGCCTCGCTTCCGGAGGCTCAGCCATGAATCCCGTCCCCAGCCTCGTCGAACTAGACCGCCTGATCCAGCAGCTGCACGCGCAGCGCCTCTGCGAACCCGAACTGGAACGGCTGGCGCAATGCAGCCGACACGTCCACGACATCTGTCACACCGCCTCGCTGGAACTGGGCCAGATCAGCAGCGCGCTGGCCGGGCTGCTGACGCTGCTGGACCAGTCCGAGATTGAGCATCTGGCGCGCGAGCAGATGTATTGTCTGCTCGAGCCCTTCGCTCGGCGCTTGCAACAAGCTTATGAAGCCTTGCAGGAACTGAGCTGATCTCGTCAACGCCCGCCAGCCCCGCCTGGCGGGCAGACTGAGGCGGCAAGCCAAACGAATAAAACCGTCGCAATCCGGACTAACCCATTCGGCATCGCCGTGAGATAATCCCGCCCGGACGCGCGCTTAAAAATCCAGAGCCTTACGCACAGGGCCTGCGCGCCATTGACACCACTCAACGCTGCAAGCACACACCATGCAAACCTCTTTCCTGTCCGCCACCGTCCTGCTGATCCTGATCACCGATCCGCTGGGCAATATTCCGCTGTTCATCGCCGCGCTCAAGCAGGTCAAGCCGGAACGCCGCCGCCGCGTGGTCTACCGCGAATGCCTGATCGCCTTCCTGGTGCTGTCCGCCTTCATGTTCTTTGGCCGCAACTTCCTGGACCTGATGCATCTGACCGATGATTCGATGCGGGTGGCCGGCGGCGTGATCCTGTTCCTGATCGCCATCAAGATGATCTTCCCCGGCGAGGGCAGCGTGTTCGGCGGCGACAAGATGCACGGCGAGCCCTTCATCGTGCCGATCGCCGTGCCGCTGATCGCCGGCCCGTCGGCGATGGCCACCGTGCTGCTGATGTCCACCCGCGAACCGGAGCGGATGCTGGAATGGCTGGGGGCGCTAACCATCTGCATGCTGGTGACGCTGCTGGTGTTTCTCTTCTCCGGCAAGCTGCAAAAGCTGCTGGGCGAGCAGGCGATCACCGCGCTGGAGCGGCTGATGGGCCTGGTGCTGACCGCGATCTCGATCGAGATGCTGCTGGGCGGCGTGGCGTCCTACATCAAGCAATTCCACTGAGCTTCGCGCTCCTAGGCGGCCCAGCCTAACGGTAATGTTTGCGCAGCGCGTCCACCACGCCGTCGCGCTGCATATTGAGCAGCGTCTTGTTGAGCTTCAGCACGATGCGCTCATCCATTCCCGGGTTGCAGGCCAGATACATCTGCACCGTGTTGAAGCTGAACAGCAGTCGGATGGGCAGCCGGTTGGCGGAGGCGATGTAGGCGCCGCTGAACTCGCCGCTGGCCCAAAAGTCGATATGGCCGGCCACCAGCTTTCTGGCGTTCAAATCGTCCGCTCTCGCCAGCTCCAGCTTGAAGCCCAGATCGGCCAGATACTGCGACATCCCCGAGCCCTTGTAGCTGCCTATGGTGAAGCCGCGCGCGTCGTCCAGCGCGGCCACCCCCGCCGGGCTGTGAGGGCCGGCGAACAGGCTCCAGGAGTTGCTGACCAGCGGCCCCACCCATTTGAACTGACTCTCCCGGCTGGGCGTGCGCGAAGTCGAGTAAACGCAGCTATTGTCTTCCTGCTGGGCGATGGCGTAGGCGCGCAGCCAGGGCAGCAACTCCATGCTGTACGGGATGCCCGCGCGCTGGAACATTTCGCGCAGGATGTCGGTGGACAGGCCGCCGATCTTGCCCTCCTCCAGCGCGATGTTGAACGGCGGGTAATCCTCGGTCAGCAAACGGATGCGGGGCGATGTCGACTCCGCCCGGCCGCAGACGGCGAGCGCGCCCAGCAACAGGGCGGCGTGGACAAAGGCGAGCTTCATGGCGGCATACCTCCCGCGGAATTCTGACGACGCGTCTTACCAAGCATAGAAGCTGACGGCTGGCCAACAGCGGCGATTTACTTCGTGTTGGGGTTATCCCGCATAGGGATATCGGCAATTCGTCCCCGCGCTTCCTCTTGCTAGCATCCGCAATCATGGGCCGTTAAGAGCCCGCTTTTGATTGCATAACAACTTCGGCCCGCCCCGAGCCGAAGTCAGACAACGCTACAGGGACCGCGATGCAGACCAAAACCCCCCTCTACCAGCGCCTTTATTTCCAGGTGCTGCTGGCCATTTTCCTCGGCGTGATGCTCGGCGCCTTCGTTCCCGACCTGGGCGCGAAGATGAAACCGCTGGGCGACGCCTTCATCAAACTGATCAAGATGATGATCGCCCCCATCATCTTCGCCACCGTGGTGGTGGGCATCGCCAAGATGGGCGATATGAAGGAAGTGGGCCGCGTGGGCGTGAAAGCGCTGTTCTACTTTGAAGCCGTCACCACGCTGGCGCTGGTGATCGGCCTGGTGGTGGTCAATGTGCTCAAGCCCGGCGCCGGCCTCAATGTGGACCCCAGCACGCTGGACGCGCACTCGGTGGCCAAGTACGCCGCCAACGCCAAGGAGATGAGCAGCATTGATTTCCTGATGCACATCATTCCGGATACGGTGGTGGGCGCGTTCGCCAACGGCGAAATCCTGCAAGTGCTGACCTTCTCGGTGCTGCTGGGCCTGGCGCTGACCAAGATGGGCGACAACGGCAAGACCATCGTCCACATCCTGGACGAGTTCTCCCATGCTTTGTTCGGCGTGATCAATATGCTGATGAAGCTGGCCCCCATCGGCGCCTTCGGCGCGATGGCCTTCACCATCGGCAAATACGGCGTGGGTTCGCTGAAACAGCTGGGTTTCCTGATGCTCTGCGTCTACCTGACCTGTTTCGCCTTCGTCTTCGTGGTGCTGGGCACCATCGCCAAGCTCAACGGCTTCAGCCTGTGGCGCTTCCTGATTTACATCAAGGAGGAGTTGCTGCTGGTATTGGGCACCTCTTCATCCGAGTCCGCGCTGCCGGGCATCATGAAGAAGCTGGAAAACCTGGGCTGCTCCAAACCGGTGGTGGGCATGGTGATTCCCACCGGCTACTCCTTCAATCTGGACGGCACCTCCATCTATCTGACCATGGCCGCCATCTTCATCGCCCAAGCCACCAATGTGGAGCTGACGCTGGCGGAGGAGCTGGGCCTGCTGGGCGTGCTGCTGCTCACGTCCAAGGGCGCGGCGGCGGTGACCGGCGGCGGCTTCATCACCCTGGCCGCCACGCTGGCCACGCTGGGCGGCAAGCTGCCGGTGTCCGGCCTGGCGCTGCTGATCGGCATCGACCGCTTCATGTCCGAGGCCCGCGCCATCACCAATCTGATCGGCAACGGCGTGGCCACCATCGTGGTGGCGCGCTGGGAGAAGGCGCTGGACGAAGAACGCATGCGCCGCGTGCTGGCCGGCGAGCCGGTGCTGCCGGAGGAGCCGGCCGCCGCGCCGCTGCCGGCGCAACTGGCCGCCGCGGAAGCCGCCCGGTCCTAAGCTTTTGTTTTCCCAGCCCTTACAGCCTGCGTTCGCGCAGGCTTTTTTTATGCTCTTAGCACAGCGGCGGCTTGATTTTGCCGCTGCGTGGTCCACGATAGAAGCATGGGCATTGGGAGACGAGAATGAGCGACTTCATGTTGCAATACGGCGATGAGTTGTTGCCGGTGGAGGGGGACTTTCCCGAAGTGGGCGCCTATCTGCCCAGCTTCATGCTGGTGGGCGACGGCAAGCAGGACGTGTCGCTGGAAGGCCTGGGCGGCGTGCCCAAGCTGATTTTGACCCTGCTGTCGCTGGACGAATACGAGCATGGCGGCCAATACCTGCTGCAGGAGACGCGGCGTTTCCTGGAGCGCTGGCCGCAAATCAGCCTGGCGGTGATCACCGTGGATTCGCCGTCTTCGCTGGCGCGGGCCCGGCGCGAGCACGGCCTGCCCCACGTCACCCTGCTGTCCACGCTGCGCGGCCGCGATTTCCACAAGCATTACGGGGTGCTGATCCGCGAATATCCGCTCAGCGGCTACACCGCGCCCGCCCTGCTGCTGGCCGACGGCAGCAACACCATTCATTACGCCGAGCGGCTGCGCAACACCCAGGATCTGTTCGACTTCGACAAGATCAACCACTTGCTGCGCGAAGCCGAGGAACAGGCGCTGGAGGCGCAGCAGGAACTGGAGCATGAGGAGCAGTTGAAGGACGAAGGGCCGTCACAGTAAGCCCCCAATAACGACACGGGCCCGGCCTGCTTGCGCAGCGCCGGGCCCGTTCGCGTTGCAGGGGGACAACGGTTTACGGCAGCACTTCCACCAGCTTGGCGTCCACCTTGGTCGACGTCAGTTCCTTGTCCACTTCGCCGACGATGCGCAGCTTGCTGTTCGGGTCGATCTTTTGCGCCGGCAGGCGTTTCTGGCTGATCTTCACCGTCATGGTGCCGGTGGCGTCGCGGAATTCGTAACGCTTGTGGTCGATCTGACGAACGATCTTGCCTTCCAGCGTCACCGGGGTGTCGTCGGCGGCTTTTTGCGCGGCGGCCACGGTGGTGACGGCGGCCGGCACGCCGGGGCCGGTGAATTCCGCCTGGGCGGCGAAAGGCAGGGACAGCGCGGCGGCGGTGAGCAGAACGGTGATGGTTTTCATGTTTGGACTCCTAGTGTGTTGTCGATGTCTGGATTACAACACGGCAGCCTTAACCGAAACTTAAAGCCAGCTTGTCGCCCAATACGCGCCGGGAAGGCTCCAGATCCACCGCGTAGCCTTGCTTGGCCAATTGCAGCCTATCGCCGTAGTGCCGGCCTTCAGCCTGAATCCGTTGTTCAATCCCTTGCAAGGATTGCTTGAGCGCCGCGCCCAGGCGATCCAGCTTCCCATCCAGCTCCGCGCCTTGGCGATTATTGAATTGCCGGCTGCCCGCGACAATGGCGCCCCAGCGCTGGCAATCGGCGCGCAAAGCGCCCAGATCCGGATACACGCCTTGTTCCAACGCGCGATTGGAGCAGGCGGTCAGCACCTGAGCCAGCGCAAAGGCCTCCTTGGCCGGCCTGGCGTCCAGATAACGCGGGATGACGATGTCCAACGAGGCTTTGACGGGAGTGCTACGAAATAACTGCATGACGGGCTTCCTATTGGCGTTCATGAATCGATGCGCTCAAGCATAGCCCCGCGTCCGCGCCCGCCGCTTGCAAGAAGCGCCGGACAAAACAAAACCGCCCGGCAAGCGGGCGGTTTGAAAGCGGTGAAACAGGGATTAGCTGTTCAGTTCACGCGCCAGGTACAGCCAGGTTTCCACCACGGTGTCCGGGTTCAGGGACACGGTTTCGATGCCCTCTTCCACCAGCCACTTGGCGAAGTCCGGATGGTCCGACGGGCCTTGGCCGCAGATGCCGATGTACTTGCCCTGCTTGCGGCAGGCCTGGATCGCCATGTGCAGCATGACCTTGACCGCTTCGTTGCGCTCGTCGAAGGTGGAGGCGATCGGGCCGCCGGAGTCGCGGTCCACGCCCAGCGTCAGCTGGGTCATGTCGTTGGAGCCGATGGAGAAGCCGTCGAAATGCTGCAGGAACTTGTCGGCCAACACGGCGTTGGTCGGCAGTTCGCACATCATGATCAGGCGCAGGCCGTTTTCGCCGCGCTTGAGGCCGTTGGCGGCCAGGATCTCCACCACTTGCTCGGCTTCGGACAGGGTGCGCACAAAGGGAATCATCACTTCCACATTGGTCAGACCCATCACGTCGCGCACTTTCTTGATGGCGCGGCATTCCAGTTCAAAGCAATCGCGGAAGGATTCGGCCACATAGCGGGCGGCGCCGCGGAAACCGATCATCGGGTTTTCTTCGTGCGGCTCGTACAGCTGGCCGCCGATCAGGTTGGCGTACTCGTTCGACTTGAAGTCGGACATGCGCACGATGACCTTTTTCGGATAGAAAGCCGCGGCCAGGGTGGACACGCCTTCTGCGATCTTGTCCACGTAGAAGTCCACCGGGCTGGCGTAACCGGCGATGCGGTCGCTGATGGTGGCTTTCAGATCCGCCGGCAGCTTGTCGAACTCCAACAGCGCTTTCGGGTGGATGCCGATCTGACGGTTGATCACGAACTCCATGCGCGCCAGGCCCACGCCTTCGTTCGGCAGCTGCGCGAAGTCGAAAGCCAGTTCCGGATTGCCCACGTTCATCATGATCTTGACCGGGGCCTTGGGCATTTTGTCCAGTTCCAGGTCGATCACTTCCACGTCCAGCAGGCCGTCGTAGATATTGCCGGTGTCGCCTTCGGCGCAGGACACGGTCACCTGCATGCCTTCGGACAGCACCTGGGTGGCGTCGCCGCAGCCCACCACGGCCGGGATGCCCAGCTCGCGTGCGATGATGGCCGCGTGGCAGGTACGGCCGCCGCGGTTGGTGACGATGGCGGCGGCGCGTTTCATCACCGGTTCCCAATCCGGGTCGGTCATGTCGGTCACCAGCACGTCGCCCGGCTTGACGCGGTCCATCTCGGACGCGTCCTTGATGGTGCGCACCACGCCCTGGCCGATCTTCTGACCAATGGCGCGGCCTTCGCACAGCACTTGCGATTTGCTGTTCAGGCGGTAGCGGCGCAGGGTGTCCTTACGGTCTTCCTGCGACTTCACCGTTTCCGGACGCGCCTGCAGGATGTAGAGCTTGCCGTCGTGGCCGTCGCGGCCCCATTCGATGTCCATCGGGCGACCGTAGTGCTTCTCGATGATCAGCGCGTATTCGGCCAGTTCAGCCACTTCGGCGTCGCTGATGGAGAATTGCTGGCGCTCCGCCGGGGACACGTCCACGGTCTTGACCGAGCGGCCGGCTTGCGAGGCGTCGGTGAACTCCATCTTGATCAGCTTGGAGCCCATGGTCTTGCGCAGCACCGCCGGACGGCCGGCTTTCAGCGTCGGCTTGTGCACGTAGAATTCGTCGGGGTTTACCGCGCCCTGCACCACGGTTTCGCCCAGGCCGTAGGACGCGGTGATGAACACCACGTCGTCAAAGCCGGATTCGGTGTCGATGGTGAACATCACGCCGGCCGCGCCGCAGTCGGAACGCACCATGCGCTGCACGCCGGCGGACAAAGCCACTACGTCGTGCTCAAAGCCTTTGTGCACGCGGTAGGAAATGGCGCGGTCGTTATAGAGGGAGGCGAAAACGTGTTTCATCGCATCCTTGACATTGTCAAGGCCGCGGATATTCAGGAAGGTTTCTTGCTGGCCTGCGAACGAGGCGTCGGGGAGGTCTTCTGCGGTGGCGGAGGAACGGACTGCAACGGAGATGTCGGCGCCGCCGGCATCGGCCACCATCTGATCCCAGGCCTCTTTGATATCGGCGTCAAGCTTGGCGGGGAACGGGGTATCGATGATCCATTGCCGGATTTCCTTGCCGATTCGGGCCAGTTCGCTGACATCGTCGATGTCCAGCTTGGCCAGCGCGGCGCTGATCTTTTCGGCCAGGCCGTTGTGCTGCAGAAAATCCCGGTAAGCCTGCGCCGTGGTGGCAAAGCCCCCCGGGACGCGAACCCCGGAGCCAGCCAGTTGGCTGATCATTTCACCAAGGGAGGCGTTCTTGCCGCCTACCTGCTCCACATCGGTCATGCGCAGTTTCTCGAACCAGATGACGTAGTTCTCAGCCATCACTTCACTTCCTGTGTTGGATTGGGACGATAGGGCCGCATTCTAGCCGAATTACGTGCCAGATGCGTAGCGTCTTTTGCAGCGCAACACGGGTTTTCGGCCGAACGAGGACAAGCATTGCAACAGAATCAATAAGTTGACGGACATTCCTGATGAAAATGATTGTCAAAACCGTGTAATTTACGCACTACATGATTGGCCGGCTCTCGCCGCGGGTTTCTTCGCGGCCTTTCAGAGTATAGAATCCCTTGAACCCCGGGCGCCCCAGCAATGCGCGGCAGGCGCGGTTCCGGCCTCGTTCACTCGCAATACAGGTGTTTGCATGCCCCACCATCTCCGCTCCGCCTTCTTCGTTTCCGATCGCACCGGCATCACCGCCGAATCGCTGGGGCACACGCTGCTGACCCAGTTCGACACCGTGGAATTCAAGCGCGAGACCATTCCCTTCGTCGACACCGTGGAAAAGGCGCAGGCGCTGGCCGAGGTCATCCGCCAGGTGTCGGAAACCGATCACCTGAAACCGCTGGTGTTCACCAGCATCATCAACCCGGACGTGCGCAGCGCGCTGCAGGTTGAGAACGCGGTGATGATAGATTTCTTCGATACCTTCATCGGCCAGTTGGAGCAGGAAATCGGTCAGCGCGCCTCGCTGAGCGTGGGCAAGGCCCACGGCATGGTCAACGAGGAGAAGTACGATCACCGCATCGAAGCGGTCAACTTCTCGCTGAACCACGACGACGGCGTCAAATTGAAGGATCTGCACGAGGCGGACGTGATCCTGGTGGGCGTGTCCCGTTCCGGCAAGACACCGACCTGCCTGTATCTGGCGCTGCAATACGGCATCCGCGCCGCCAACTACCCGCTGACGCCGGAAGACCTGGGCAGCCCGACCTTGCCCAAGCTGCTGCTGCCGTTCAAAGACAAGATCTTCGGCCTGACCATCGATCCGGCGCGCTTGCATCACATCCGCTCCGAGCGCCGGCCGGACTCCAAATACGCCAGCATGGACAATTGCCGCCGCGAGGTGAACGAGGCCGAATCCATGTTCCGCCACCACGGCGTGCCCTTCATCAGCACCACCCACAAGTCCATCGAGGAAATCGCCTCCACCATCATGCATAAGGCGGCGCTGGGCCGACGCTTCTAAGCACCTGTTCACTGCCTGCCGCGCTTCGTGAGACGCGGTGCGGTGGGCGCCGCTTCGAAATGCTCACGTAGCACCTATCCATTCCGCTTCCTCAGCGGTTTTCGCCTTGTCTCGCTCTTGCTCGCGGGACTTTGAACCGACGCTAAGTCCAGCCTTCAAGCCCCGAAAACAGCCGGCATCGTCCGGCTTTTTTCATGCCGTCGCGCTGCCTACCCCACAGCCAATATCCATATAGCACTTTGTTTATTATCACTTTTTTACAATTCAGGCCGGAACATATAGCAAGCAGGCGCTCTCCAACATGCATCTTGAATCCACTGCCGGACTATTCCGATGCATATCGTCGCCATCGCCGCCCCGCCCAGATCCGCCGTCTCGCCGTTGAAGGAAGTGGGCGCCGTCGCCGCCAAGACCGACAGCCGCGCCGCCGCCAGCGACCCGCGCAAGGAGATGGCGGAGTTCCTAGCCCCTCATCCGCAATCTCCCGCGCTCAACGGGGACGCCCCGCCCCGCGGCGAGTCTTTCGAGCGGCTGCTGCGCCAGGCCCAGAGCGCGGTCGGACGCAAGGACGCTTCCCCTTATTCCGAAGACCCGATGCCGCCGGCCGGCAGCCTGTTGCACGTGGTGGCGTGAACGCGGCACTTGACGCTGCTTTGCCCGCCGTGCTCTGATAAAGCCCATGAACTACGCAACCGCATCCGCAACCTTCTTTTGGTGGTGGCGCCTGAACTAAGGCGGCGCCGGCGTTTGCATACCCAAAACCCGGAAGCTGCCGATACGGCGGCATAGGGTTTCCAGCAGTACTCCTCCCCCCGGATCGGCAGTTTCCAACAAGCTCAAGCTTACTGGAGACCACTGTTATGAATCTGGACAGCATCACAGCCAAAGACATCATCCTGACCGGCGACCGCACCACCGGACAATTGCATCTGGGCCACTACGTCGGCTCACTGCGCAACCGCGTGATCCTGCAAGACCGTTGCCGCCAGTTCCTGCTGCTCGCCGACGCCCAGGCGCTGACCGACAATATGGGCAACTATCTGAAGGTCCGCGACAATGTGCTGCAAGTGGCGCTGGATTATCTGGCGGTGGGCATAGACCCGGAAAAAAGCACCGTCTTCATCCAGAGCCTGGTGCCGGAGCTGACCGAGCTGTCTTCCTACTATCTCAATCTGGTCACCGTGGCGCGTCTGGAGCGCAATCCCACCATCAAGGATGAGATCAAGCAGCGCGGCTACGAGCGCGACATCCCCGCCGGCTTCCTCACCTACCCCGCCGCCCAGGCCGCCGACATCACCGCCTTCAAGGCCAGCATCGTGCCGGTGGGCGAAGACCAGATTCCGATGATTGAGCAGACCAATGAGATCGTGCGCCGCTTCAACGGCAGCGTGGATCGGCCGGTGCTGGTGGAAGCGCGGGCGGTGGTGCCGGAACAAGGCTCGCGTCTGCCCGGCATCGACGGCAAGGCCAAGATGTCCAAATCGCTGGGCAACACCATCACTTTGTCGGCCACGCCGGACGAGATCCGCCAGGCGGTGAAGATGATGTACACCGACCCCAATCACCTGCGCGTGGCCGATCCGGGCCAGGTGGAAGGCAATGTGGTGTTCACCTATCTGGACGTGTTCCATTCTGACACGGAGCAGGTGGCGGAATGGAAGGAGCATTATCGCCGCGGCGGCCTGGGCGACACCGTGATCAAGAAGCAGTTGGAAGAATGCCTGCAGACCTTGCTGGAGCCGATCCGCGCCCGCCGCGAGCAGTACGCGCGCGATCCGGCGGCGGTGATGGCGATGCTGAAGACCGGCACCCAGCGCGCGCGCGAAGTGGCGGCCGCCACGCTGGCCGAGGTGAAGGCGGCGATGGGCTTGAACTACTACTAAGAGCCTTTTTACGATCTGCTGCGCGTCGGCGAGGCCGCGTTGAAAACACACTCTTTAAGAGGAGAGCACCGCATGGAACAAGTCTACCAATGCCAAAATCTGGAAGAGGTGCGCGGCCAGATCGACCGCATCGACCGCGCGCTGGTGGCGCTGATCGCCGAGCGCGGCCTTTACGTGCGCCAGGCGGCGGCGTTCAAGCACAGCCGGGAAGAAGTGGAAGGCGGCAAACGCGTCGATCAGGTGATGCGCCGCGTCGAGCGTCTGGCCGGCGAACTGGGCGCCGACGCGGCGCTGACCGCGGCGGTCTACCGCACGATGATAGAGTACTTCATCGCCGATGAAATGGCGGCCTTCCGCGCCAAAGCGGCTGCCGATTGAGGCGGAGGCCGGCTTTCCCTACAATCGCTTCCATCCGCTGACCGCCGGCCGCCCTCCGCGGCCGGCGTTTTTCCCGCGGCCGGAGAACCTGAATGAACAAGATTGCCCTGTTGCTGCTCGCCTGCCTGACCGCGCCCGCGATGGCCGAGGAAGTGGGCGAGGTGTCCACCACCTTCAAGCTGCTCAGCCCCAACGACAAGGTGGTGGTGGAAGCTTTCGACGACCCGGCGGTGCAAGGCGTGGCCTGCTATATCTCGCGCGCCAAGACCGGCGGCTACAAGGGCGCGCTGGGCCTGGCCAAGGACCCGTCCCGCTTCTCGGTGGCCTGCCGCCAGGTGGGCGCGATCAAGTTCTCGCGGCCGCTGCCCAAGCAGGAGCAGGTGTTCAAGGAAGGCGCGTCCTTCATCTTCAAGCATGTGCGGGTGGTGCGCATCGTCGACGCCAAACGCAATACCCTGACCTACCTCAGCTATTCCGACAAGCTGCTGGACGGCAGCCCGGACAATGCGCTGACCGCGGTGGCGGTGCTGGATCAAAAGATCCCGCTGCAACCCTGAAATAAAAGCGATTGATTATTAACGATTTCTTTGCATGACGGGCATCAGCTAAACGGCAGCTCAACACGCAAGCCGTCATAGCCGACCTCCACGCCGGGCGGACATTCGGCGCTGAGCGCGCCGAATTCCAGCCTGTGGGTCATGTGGATCAGCACCGTGCGTTCGGCGCCGATGCGCTCGGCCCAGGCAAAGGATTGCCGCACGCCGAGGTGGGACGGATAGGGGTCGTGGTTCAGGCAGTCCAGGAACAAGAGCTTCAGCCCCTGCAACAAGGGCAGGCTGCTGTCAGGGATGTCCGACACGTCGGTCAGCCAGGCCATGTCGCCGACGCGCCAGCCGAGGCAAGGCCAGGAACCGTGTTGCAAGGGCACGGGCGTCAGCGTGACGCCGCCGCAGTCCACCGGCCCGTCCACCTGCTGCGGCAGCAGCACCGGCTTGTCCCACATCTTGGACGGCGGCAGCAAGGCGTAGTCGAAGCGGGTCTTGATATTGTCCAGGGTGAAGGCGTTGCCGTAGAGCGTGATCGGCCCCTTCTTCACGTAGCAGAAGGCGCGCAGGTCGTCGATGCCGTTCAGGTGGTCGGCGTGCGGATGGGTGTACAGCACCGCGTCCACCTGGCTCAGCCCTTCGCGCAGCGCCTGCTGCCGCAGGTCCGGCCCGGTGTCGATCAACAGCCCCTGGCCGGCCGCCTTGATATAGGCGCTGGCGCGGGTGCGGCGATTGCGCGGATCCGGCGAACGGCAGGTGACGCAGTCGCAGCCTATGGCCGGCGTGCCGGAACTGGAGCCGCAGCCCAGGATGGTGACTTCAAGCGAACCCAATGGCGTTTCCCAAGTAATAAGGCATCAGCGGCAGCGCTCGGGGCGCTCCGCCTTCTCGCGCACCCAGCCGCCGTCGCAGCGGACATTGCCGTCGGCGTCTTGCTGGCAGCCGCCGCGCGGCTGCTTGGCGCAATACGGATTGCCGTCGCGCGACAGCAGGCAGGCGCCGGGGCCGGCGTAAGTGACGCCGTTGGCGCGCACCACGCCGCCGCCCGGATAAGGCGAGCACAGCACGTTGCCGAATTCATCGATCGCGCATTCGCCCTTGCCGCACATCGCCTGTCCGCGCTGCACCAGGGCGATGCCGCCGTCTTCGGAACAATAACTGCGTCCGTTCAGATTGACGCAATTGGCCCAGGCCTGGGCCGAGAACAATATAGCCAGCAAGGCCAGCCCGGACAGCAAGATTCGCTTCATGCGCTTTCTCCGCTTCAACGGCTGGCCTTGGAGAACAGCCGGAAAAAGTTATCGCTGGTGACGCGCGCCACCTCTTCCACCGCCATGCCGCGCAGCTCGGCGATGTGCGCGGCCACATGGCGGACATAGGCCGGCTCGTTGACCTTGCCGCGATACGGCACCGGCGCCAGATACGGGGAATCGGTTTCGATCAGCATCCGATCCAGCGGCACTTTCTGCGCCACTTCCTTGACCTGGGCCGCGTTCTTGAAGGTCACCACGCCGGAGAAGGAAATGTAGAAGCCCAGCTCCAGCGCGGCTTGCGCCACCTCCCAGGTTTCGGTGAAGCAATGCATCACGCCGCCGCACGCCTCGGCGTTTTCTTCCCGCATCAGCCGGATGGTGTCCTCGGCGGACTCGCGGGTGTGGATCACCAGCGGCAGGCCGACGCGCTTGGCGGCGCGGATATGGGTGCGGAAGCGTTGATGCTGCCATTCCAGATCGCCCTTGCACCAGTGGTAGTCCAGCCCGGTTTCGCCTATGCCCACCACCCGCGGGTGCGCGGCCAGCGCCACCAGTTCGTCCTCGCCGTACTCTTCGGCGTCGGGGTCGTCCGGATGCACGCCCACGGTGGCGTATAGATTGCCGTGGCTCTCCGCGAGTTCCAGCACTTGCGGATATTTGGGACGGCTGACGCCGATCACCAGCGCGTGGCTGACCTGGTTGGCCTGCATATTGGCCAGCACTTCCGGCATGCGCGCGGCGAGGTCGGGAAAATTGATATGGCAGTGGGAGTCGATAAACATATTTGCGTCAATCTGGCTGCGGCGCGCGGACGCGCGCCGCTAAAACAATCACATGGTATGAGTGGGCCGGCTGGAGTTGAGCACACCGCTGAGCAGGGCCTCGATCTTGTCCTTGGCCTGCTTGCCGGCGTCGCCGGCGACGAACTCGACGCCGACGCCCTGCACCCGGCTGTTGTTGGCGCCGGCCGGCGTCAGCCACACCACCTTGGCTTGCACCGCGATGCGCTGCGGGTCGTCCATCAGGGTCAGCAGCAGGAACACCTCCTCGCCCAGCTTCATTTCCTTATTGGTGGGAATGAAGATGCCGCCGTGGCGCACAAAGGGCATGTAGGCGGCGAACAGCGCGCTGCGCTCCTTGATGTGCAGGGACAGCACCCCGGGACGGTTGGGATTCAGGTCCGGGCGAGTGGCGGAATTGTCCATACTTGGCTAACCCTCTGTGTCAGGCGGCCTTGCCGCTGGCGAATATCTTCAGATAGTCCATCAGCACCGCTTCCAATTGCAAGCGCGTGTTCAAGGTATGCTGGCCGAACGGCGCCAGTTGGTTGAGCGTCTGCTGACACGCCATCAATTGCGCGATGTCGGCGCGCGCCGCCAGTTGCTGCAAGGCGCGCTCCTGATCTGGATAATAGCGGACCAAACCGGCCAGTCTCAAACTCGCCAGATCATGCAGCCACTTCATCAGCCAGCCTATGGGCAGCAAGAGCGGCAGTTTCTGCTTGTCCACCGCCTCCGCCAGCTGCAGCACATTGGCGAAGCTGGGCTGGCCCAGGCCCTGGACGAACTGGCCGCGCAGCTTGGCCAAAGCCGGATCGTGGTCGAACAGCGGCGCGCCGCCGTTATGGGCCAGTTCCAGTTCCGCGTCCGCCACGCCCTGCTCGCGCAGCCAGGCCAGCGCCTGGGCCTGGTGCGGCCGCGTCAGCGGAAACTGGCGGCAACGGCTGCGTATGGTGGGCAGCAAGCGCTGCGGCGCATGCGCCACCAGCAGGAACAGCACCTCGGCCGGCGGCTCTTCCAGGATTTTGAGCAAGGCGTTGGCGGCGGCCGGATTCAGGCTTTCCGCCGGTTCCACCAGCACAACGCGCCGGCCGGCGCGATGCGCGCTCAGGTGGGCGAAATCGATCACCTCGCGCACCGCCTCGATCTTGATCACCGGCAGCTTGCGGCTGACTTTCTTGCCCTCGGCGCCCTCCTTGCCTTCCTCGTCCTCGTCGCCCAGCGGCGACAAGCGGCGGAAGTCCGGGTGGGTGCCGTGCCGATACCAGCGGCAGGCCTCGCATTCGCCGCAAGGCTGGTGGCCGGCCTGCGGGCGTTCGCACAGCAGCGACTGGGCCAGGTGTTCGGCGAACTCCAGCTTGCCGATGCCGGCGGCGCCGGTGAACAGCCAGGCATTGGGCAGGCGTTCGCGCTCGGCGTTCAGCCGCGTCCAATCGCCTTCTTGCCAGGGCAGCAGCATCACGCGGCCTCCAGCAGTTTTTGCAGGCAGGCCGCGATGTCGACCTGGATCTCGGCGATGGAGCGGCTGGCGTCCAGCACCGCGAAACGCGGCTGGCCGGCGGCGCGGCGCAAATAGGCTTCGCGCACGCGCACGTGGAAATCGGCCTTCTCCTGCTCGAAGCGGTCCAGCTGCCGGGTCTTGGACATGCGCTCGGCCGCCACTTCCAGCGGCAGGTCGAACAGCAGGGTCAGGTCCGGCTGCAAACCGTGCTGCACCCATTGTTCCAGTTCGGCGATGCGCTCGAACGGCACGCCGCGGCCGCCGCCCTGGAAGGCGAAGGTGGAATCGGTGAAGCGGTCGGACACCAGCCACTGGCCGGCGGCGAGCGCGGGCTCGATCACGCTGTGCAGCAATTGCTGGCGCGAAGCGAACACCAGCAGGGTTTCCGCGTCCAGCGAGGCCTCGGTGTCCACCGCCAGCAGCAGCTCGCGGATTTTCTCGCCCAAAGGGGTGCCGCCCGGTTCGCGGGTGAATACGGCGTTGACGCCGTGTTGCGCCAGCCAATCGCGGATGAAGGCCAGATGGGTGCTTTTGCCGGCGCCGTCTATGCCTTCCAGGCTGATGAAGCGGCCGCGTTGCTGCTCTAGCGCCATTACTGTCCTTTCTTCAAAATATATTTGCGCACCGCCTGATTGTGTTCGTCCAGCGTTGCGGAGAAATGCGAAGTGCCGTCGCCGCGAGCGACGAAATACAAGGCCTTGGTTTCGGCCGGATTGGCCGCCGCGTCCAGCGCCGCCTTGCCCGGCAAGGCGATGGGCGTGGGCGTCAGGCCGGCGCGGGTATAAGTGTTGTAAGGCGTGTCGCGGCGCAGATCAGCCTTGCCTATCTTGCCCTGGTACAGGCTGCCCATGCCGTAGATCACCGAGGGATCGGTCTGCAAGCGCATGCCCTGCTTCAAGCGGTTGACGAACACCCCCGCCACCATTGGACGGTCGGCGTCTTCGCCGGTTTCCTTCTCAATCAGGCTGGCCATGATCAGCAGATCGTAAGGCGTGCGGTAAGGCAGCTCCGGCTTGCGCGCCGCCCAGGCCGCTTCCAGCCGCTGCTGCATCGCGCCGAAGGCCTGGCGGTAGAGCTCCGCGTCCTCGGTGTCCGGCGAAAACAGATAGGTGCTGGGGAAGAACAGGCCTTCCGGCTTGGCGTCGCCGAAGCCCAGCCGCCGCATGATCTCCTCGTCGCTCCAGTCCTTGGCCGTATGCTTGATGTCGGGGTTGCGGTCTATCGCCTGGCGGAATTGGCGGAAGGTCCAGCCCTCGATCACCGTCAGGCTGGCCTCGTCCGGATGGCCGTCGGCCAGGCGGTTCAGGATGTCCAGCATCGATGCCTGGCCGTCGAAGCGATACAGGCCGGCCTTGATCTTGCGGTCCACGCCTTGCAGGCGGGCCAGGGCCACCATCACCTGACGGCTGCGAACCACGCCCTCCTGCTCCAGTCCCCGCGCCACTTGGCTCAGGGTGCGATTGGGCCCCACGGTCAGCTTGTAACCGGCTTCCGGCAGGCCAACCGGAATCAGGACCACCCAAACCAGCCAGGCACAGCCCAGCGCAAGGCACAGCAAGAACAGGCGAAACAGAGTTTTCATCATTTGACGGGAAGCATGAGACAGCGCAGCGGGACGATCGCGCATGATACCAGACAAGCCGGCCTGACCGACATGTCAGGCCCGCCCCCCGCAATCAAGCAAAGTTTGCGCCAAATCAACTGTCCACCTTTCCATTTTGCATAGTTTTGCTCGCGTTCTATACCTGATTAAATGGACTGCTTAAATGATGCGAGTCTTTTCATGAAGCCATTCTTCAATCTGGGATGCGCATTGGTGGCCTGGACGGCGCTGGCCAGATTGGCGGCAGTCCGGCAGACCGACAGGGATTTATGGCGCCTGCCGATGGACGCTTTCCGACAAGGAGGGCATCCGCAGCAATTGACTTACCAGCAATCCCCCGCTGCGCTGAGCGGCTACCACGCGCTGATCGTGGAGCCTTTGCTGCTGTTGAACCGCCAGCAGGACGGCGGCTGGCAGCTGCTGCAAACCGCGGAACAGGAAAACGCCAACCAGATCATGCGCCGCCAGGTGGCCGCGCTGCTGCAGGCCTGGCCTATCGCGCTGACCGACGTGGCCACCGCCGGCGTGCTGCGCTTGCGCATCGCGGTGGCCGCGCGTCAGTCTCGGATTGCCCAGGACAGCCAGCCGCTGAACAGCAGCCACGTGGCGCTGCAACTGCCTTGCATGGCTTCCAATATAGAACCCTATCTGCAACTGGTGTCCTCGGTGTCCCAATTGGAAGACGCGCTGGGACGGGGCGTGGTCGCCGGCGGCGTCACCATGCAGTCGCAAGCCGAAGCCGCCTCCGGCGACGAAGACGACGGCTGGCGGCAGCTGCTGACCCAGGACTGGTCCCCGCTGCTGCGCCAACAACTGGCGCCGGCGACGCGGCGCGGCGCGGCCTCGACGACGCGATAAGCCGCATGAAGACAGTCCGCCCCGTCACAAAGTCGCAACAATATAGAGGGAACGCCGCTTGGCGGCCGCAGTCCATCTCCCACGCAATCTCCACTGAGCCCGCACGATGAAACCATTCTTTAAACTCGCCTGCGCGCTGATGGCTTCCGCCTTGCTGGCCAA
This sequence comes from Chromobacterium sp. HL1, assembly GCF_057418835.1. NCBI lineage: Bacteria > Pseudomonadati > Pseudomonadota > Betaproteobacteria > Neisseriales > Chromobacteriaceae > Chromobacterium > Chromobacterium sp. HL1. The sequence continues at coordinate 622,381 of NZ_CP162399.1, read as the reverse complement.
TATCGGCCACGCCGGGGAGCCGCCGGAGAATCTGGTCCTGCTGCCCAGCGAAGCTTTCCATCCCAACCCTGAGCATGCCGGCCAGGTGCTGTACCTGCAGCCCGGCGTCGATCTGAAACGCTATCACGGCATCCTGATCGAGCCGCTGATTTTCCTGGGCCGCCAAGCGGACGGCCAATGGCTGGCGACGGCGGCGGACGAGCACAACCGCCTAGACGCCTGCTACCGCAACAGCCTGGCCCGGGCGCTCTGCCGCGAGGGACTGCCGGTGGCCGCCGCGCCCGGTCCGGGCATCGCCCGGCTGCGCGTGGCGGTGGGCGACATGCTCAGAGAGCTGGCCGGCCCCAAGGAACGGCGCCCCGTGAAGACCGCCCTCAATCTGGCGCGCTTCGCCGACGACATCGATCCCTATCTGGCCCAGGTGTCCACTGTGGGCCAGCTGGAAGACTCCGAATCCGGGCTGCTGCTGGCCGGCGGCGTCAATCTGCTGGGCAAGGACATGGACCTCGCCAACGCGCAACCGTCCAATGCGGAATGGCTGCAACAGCGCGTCGACCTTTGGAGCAGCCACCACGCGCGGCAGATGGCCCAGCATCTGGCTGCGGCTACGTCGTTTGGGGAGTAGGCTAGCGCCCAGGCTGGCGGCATAATGGTCGCCTCATCTCTTGTCAGAAAGCCGACCATGCCGCGCAAACTACTGAGTTTCTTGCTGTTGTTGTCCCCGCTGTTCGCCGCCGCCGACACCGTCACCGTGGCGGTCGCCAGCAATTTCCAGCAAACGCTGGACAAGATCGCGGTGGAGTTCAAGGCCGCCAGCGGCCATGACATCAAGGCCAGCGGCGGCGCTTCCGGCAAGCTCACCGCGCAGATCCGCCAGGGCGCGCCCTTCGACGTGTTCCTGTCCGCCGACGACGAACGCCCGGCCGAGCTGCTGCGCGACAAGATAGGCAAACCCGACAGCCGCTTCACCTACGCCATCGGCAAGCTGGCGCTGTGGAGCAAACAGCGCGACGACGCCGGCGAAGCCGCGCTGCGCGGCGGCAACTTCAACAAGCTGGCCATCGCCAACCCGGCGGCCGCGCCCTATGGCCGCGCGGCGATGGAAACCCTGACCGCGCTCAAGCTCGTCGACGCGCTCAAGCCCAAGTTCGTCACCGGCGACAATATCAGCCAGACCATGCAGTTCGCCCAGGTCGGCGGCGCCGACTTCGCCTTCGTCGCTTACGCGCAGCTGCTGGAACAAGGCATCTCCGACCGCTACTGGCTGGTGCCGGCCAAGCTGCATCAGCCGATACGCCAGGACGCGCTGCTGGTGCGCGACACGCCGGCGGCCAGGGCCTTCCTCGCCTTCCTCAAGGGCGACAAGGCGCGCGCGCTGATCAAGAAAGCGGGCTACGACTTCGCGCAATGATGGCTTCCGAATGGGCGGCCATCGCGCTGACGCTGCGGCTGGCCGCCATCAGCACCCTGATCCTGCTCCTGCTGTGCGTGCCGCTGGGCTGGTGGCTGTCGCGCACGCGTTCGCGCCTCAAGCCGGTGATAGAGGCCGGCGCGACGCTGCCGCTGGTGCTGCCGCCCACGGTGCTGGGCTTCTATCTGCTGGTCGCCTTCGGCCCGCACGGCCCCATCGGCCAGCTGACCGCCTGGTTGGGCTGGCCCGGCCTCGCCTTCACCTTTCAAGGGCTGATCATCGCCTCGGTGCTGTACTCCTTGCCCTTTGTGCTGCAACCGCTGATCGTCAGCTTCAACGCGGTGCGGCGCGAGGAAATCGAAACCGCGATGGTATTGGGCGCCAACCGCTGGCAGCGGCTGACCCGCGTCATCCTGCCCAGCTGCCGCTCCGGCGTGCTGGCCGCCGCCAGCATGGGCTTCGCCCACACCGTGGGCGAATTCGGCGTGGTGCTGATGATAGGCGGCAATATCGAAGGGGAAACTCGGGTCATTTCCATCGCGCTGTACAACCACGTGGAACAGGCAGACTACGCCAGCGCCCACCGTCTGGGCCTGCTGCTGGTGCTGTTCGCCTTCTCCACCCTCGCCCTGGTCTACCGCCTCAACGCGCGCCAGCGCCGCTACGACTAAGACCCGCTCGCAAAATTCCGGACCAGCCTTGCGCCCGACGGGCGCTGCCTGCGTCGGCGCGCCTTGGCTCAGCCTCCCCGCGAGGTTCGCTTAGCGGTTCTTAAGAGGCCGCGAATCCGGCCGCGTTTACTGACAATGCTGACATCTATCGATGCAAACCGTTACATGACGTCAACAAAACGCAGTGTTCATGCGCTATAACTTGGAGTATCGTTTTTCTCGCCCGTCATGGGCCCGACAACCTGTGCTACCAAGGATGAATCATGCGCAAATACCTGATGATCGCTGTTCTGGCCCTGACTTCCGCCAACCTGGCGCTGGCTGACGCCGCCTGCGACGCCAAAGCCGCCGAGAAGAAACTGGCCGGCGCCGCCAAAAGCAGCTTCCTGAAGAAATGCGAGAAAGACAGCGCCGCGGCCAACGCCCAGAAAGCCTGCGACGTCAAAGCCGCCGACAAGAAACTCGCCGGCGCGGCCAAGGCCAGCTTCGTGAAGAAATGCGTGAAGGACGCGGCTCCGGCCAAGTAAGCCCCCTCCCCGGCGGCCTGTCCGCCGGGACAGCCCGCTCGCCGGCAAGTCCCTGATTTTTCGCCTACACTGAGATGTGGCAACAGGGATTCTGCGGGTGAGCCATGGCAAACAATATCCTTGGAAATTACAATCCGCTGTTATCGCTTTTCGGCAATAACAACCAACTCTTGAGCGGTTTATTGGGCTCCTCGCCCATTGTGCCGCTGATCCGGAGCAGCAACAGCTCGCCAAGCGCCGGCACCGATCCCAATGTGGTGCTGATTTCCGGGCTGGGCCAATTGCTGTCCAGCCTGAACATCTTCCAAGACAGCCTGCAACAGATCTATTCCCCGTACGCGGTCAACAACTCCATCAGCGGCAGCAGCAGCAATCCGTCGGTGGCCAGCGTCTCCACCGCCGCCGGCGCGCAAAACGGCAATTACAGCGTATCCGTCTCGCAACTGGCCCAGGCTCACAGCGCGGTCACCGCCTTCACGCTGCCGGACACCAGCAGCACCGCGGTGGGCAGCGGCAGCCTGACCATCAAGACCGGCAGCTACGCCTACACATCGTCCACCTCGGCCAGCAGCTTCACGCCCAGCGGCAGCTCGGCCACGCTCTCCATCAGCAACGGCACGCTGTCCAGCATCGCCACCGCCATCAACGGCTCCGGCGTCGGCATGGTGGCCAATATCGTGCAGAACGCCTCCGGCAATTATCAATTGCAGATCAGCGCCGCCCAGACCGGCGCCAGCAACAATTTCCAAATCCTGGTCAGCGACAACGACGGCAACAACACGGATCAGAACGGCTTGTCGCGCTTGGCTTTCGACCAGACCCAGGCGGTGGGCAGCGGGCAGAATCTGACCCAGACCCAGGCCGCGCAAAACGCCAACTACCTGATCAACGGCGCCTCCGGCTCCAACGCCGGCAATAGCGGCATCTCGCTGGGCGCCTCGGTATCCATGGACTTGCTGTCCACCGGCAGCACCAATATCTCGGTCAAGCTGGATCTGAACGGCCTCAACGGGCAGGCGCAATCGCTGGCCGACGCCTTCAACACCCTGCAAGGCAGCCTGAACGCGCTGCTGGTCAGCGGCGGCCTGCTCAGCCGCGACCCCATCGCCAAGCAATTGGCCAACAGCATGAACCAGCAGGCCGGCGCCAGTTACAGCAACGGCAGCTCGCTGCTGGTCAAGCTGAACCAGATCGGCCTCAATTTTCAATATCCGCAGCAGTTCGGCCAGATGGGCAGCCTCAGCCTGAGCAACAACAGCCTGCAAAGCGCTTACAGCGGCGACTCCCAGGGCGTGGCCAATCTGCTCTACACCGCCGCCCGGGCGCTGAACTGGCTGGCCAACAGCTACGCCTCCTATGGCAACGGCACCATTCCGCAAACCCTGACCGCCTTGCAGAAAATGCAATTCAGCCTGCAGCTGCGTCAGTCGGCCACCCCGACGTCCAACACCGTCCCCGCCAACCTCGCCTCCTTGACCGGCAACCAGTCCGGCACCATCCAGCTGAGCGCGCAGCAGATCAGCGCGCTATCGCTGTACGCGATGGTTTACTCTCTGGGCGCGCCCTATGCGGTCAATTCCCAGATTCTGAACAACGGCCTGGGCCTGTCCGGCAACGGCAACAGCGGCAACGGCATCTCCACTTATGCATGATTGATATTTGCTATTTGTTTTTCATCTAGCATTGCCTGCGCCGTATTGTCTCGTTAAAATTCATCGGATGATTGGATGAATAAGGAGGCCGCATGCTGGCGCTGCCCTATAAACGCTCGCTGGTCGACATCGCCGTGGAAAACATCGCCAAACGTCTGGCGGACGGCGACTGGCCGATAGGCGCTCGCATTCCCACCGAACCGGAACTGGCGGAGCAGCTGGGGGTCAGCCGCAACACGGTGCGCGAGGCGGTGCGGGTGCTGCTCTACGCCGGCCTGCTGGAGGTGCGCCAGGGCGACGGCAGCTATGTGCGCGCCACGGTCAACCCCGGCGAGGCGATGCGCGCCATCAGCCGCGCCAGCCTGCGCGAACACTTGGAAGTACGCTGCATGCTGGAGGAAAGCGCGGCGCGGCTGGCGGCCGGCCGCTGCCCGGAAGCGGATCTCAGCGCGATAGCGGACGCGCTGGCACGGCGCGGCGAACGCCTGCCGCAGGAGCCGCTGGAGGACTTCATCGAGCGGGATCTGGAATTTCATCTCGCCATCGCCAACGCCAGCGGCAACCAGGCTTTGGCCGAGCTCTACGCCTATTTTTCGCGCGCGGTGCGCCAGCACGTGCAGCAATCCATCCTGGACGAGGCCTTGCCGGACCCGGACCTCGCCGCCCACCAGGCCATTTACGAAGCCATACGCCAGCGCCGGCCGGACGAGGCGGCGCGCGCCGCCGCCGCCATCACCCGCCCCTTGCTGGAGGCGCTGGACCGCTTGCTGAATCGCTCCAACACGGATTAAGCCCGATTTGAGCCGGCCCCCAGGCGCGGGGAGCCGGCTCCGACAACAACAAAAGCGCAGAAGGAAAACCCATGTCCACACCCAAATCCATGCCGGATCATCTGCCGGTTGAAGACACGCTAATCGACGCCGAGATCGACGACGCCGGCGTGCAAAGCCAGCGCCCCGCGCTGCACCGTCCCTGGCTCTTGCTGCTGGGCCTGATCCTGGTCGGCGTCAATCTGCGGCCGGCGCTGTCCAGCCTGTCCCCGGTGCTGCACGACGTCGCCGCCAGCCGCGGGCTCAGCGGCCTGATGGCCGGCCTGCTCACCACGCTGCCGGTCGCTTGCCTAGGCATGTTCGGTCCGCTGGCGCCGCGGCTGGCCCGCCTCTGGGGCAGTGAAAAGACCATCGCGCTGATTCTGGTGACCCTGGCGCTGGGCATTTTGCTGCGCACCCAGTTCGGCCAATTCGGCCTGTTCGCCGGCTCGGCGCTGGCCGGCGCCAGCATAGGCATCATCGGCGTGCTGCTGCCCGGCATCGTCAAGCGCGACTTCCCCGCCCAGGTCAGCCTGATGACCGGCGTCTACACCATGGCGCTGTGCCTGGGCGCGGCGCTGGCCGCCGGCCTGACCGTGCCGGCGATGCGCTGGATGGGGAACAACTGGCAGGGCGCGCTGGCGATCTGGGCGAGCCCGGCGCTGCTGGCGCTGTTGGTGTGGTGGCCGCAGACGCGGAGCCGGCAGGCGTCCCACCACGGCCAATGGCTGGTGCGCGGCCTGCTGCGCGACCCTCTGGCCTGGCAGGTGACTTTGTTCATGGGCCTGCAGTCCTCGATGGCCTACATCGTGTTCGGCTGGCTGCCGTCCATTCTGATTGACCGCGGCGAGACCGCGCTGCACGCCGGCCTGCTGCTGTCCATCTCCATCATGGTGCAGGTGCTGTCCTCGCTGCTGGTGCCGGCCCTGGGACAGCGCTGCCGCGACCAGCGGCCGCCGATCGCCGCCACCGTGGCGCTGGTGATCAGCGGTCTGCTGGGCATGCTGTTCGCGCCGACCGACAGCCTGCTGTTCTGGGCGGTGCTGCTGGGCCTGGGCCAGGGCGGCCTGTTCAGCATGGCGCTGAGCCTGCTGGCGCTGCGCTCGCCGGACCCCCATGTCGCCGCCCATTTGTCCGGCATGGCTCAGGGCGTCGGCTACGCGCTGGCCTCGCTCGGCCCGCTCAGCGTGGGCCTGATCCGCGACCAGACCCACGCGCTGTGGCCGCTGGGCCTGTTGTTCTCGCTGATCTCCGCCGCCACCTTCGCCATGGGCATGCTGGCCGGGCGCAAACGTCTGGTGCAGGTGGAGTCGCGTCCGCTCTAAGAACCTGTTTACGATCTGCTACGCGTCGTGGAGCGTTACACGGTGAGTACGGCTTCAAAATGCTCATGTACCGTGTGTACACTCCGCTTTTTCAGCCGTTTTCGCCTTGTCTCGCCATTGCTCGCGAGATCGTAAACCGGTTCTAAGCCATCCGCGGACCAAACAAAACCCCGGGCTTGCCCGGGGTTTTGTTTGGAGGTGAAACGGCTCAGCCCTTGGGCCGGCCGACAATGCCGTAACGCCGCCACAAGTCCGGCAGGCTCTCCTTGCCCAGCGGGATGGCGCTCTTGCCCAAGGCCAGCCGGTCCGGCAGCGAGTCCATGTCGCCGTCCCAGCCCGGCGCCCCTTCTTCCAGCACCGCGGCCAGGTCGCGGTCGTCCACCGCCGCCAGCTCGCCGCCGATCTCGATCAGCAACATGCCCTCCGGCGTCAGCCAGGCGGAGCGCGCCGGCACGTCGTCGTCGTAGGGCAGCGTGCGCCAGCCCGACGGAGTGCGCCGCGCCACCAGCGGCGCGGCGTCCAGCGTCACATAGACTTTCTGCGGCCCGTTCTGCACATAACAGCGCCCCAGCCCGTCGCGGCTGTAATTGCGGCCGAAAAACTCCACCATCGCCTCGTGCTGCAGGCGTTCGTCCTTGATCCACCACTGGCCGCGCGCATCCAGCCGCAGCCAGCCGAACACGGCGGGCACGTTCGGCCACTTGGCCATTGCCGCCTGTACTATCGCATCCATCATGCGTCTCCTTGCGGGCTTGCTCCCGCTTGATTCTCAGCTTTGACCACTACACTCAGATCGCTCTCAACACCGCCATCGGCGACGTTCTGGTCACCCGCCCCACAAGCGGCCAACCGGCCACCACCACCACCAGCGCGCCGCTGGCGACGCCGGCGGGCAACAGCCACGGATTGAACACCAAGGGCAGATTGAACAATTTGACCGAAGCCAAAGCGCCGATGCCCATGGCGCCCAAGGCCGCCAATAAACCGGAAAACGCGCCCAACCAGGCCAGCTCCGCCAGCACCACGCTGCGCACCTGCCGCCGCGACGCCCCCAGCGCCCGCATCAGGCCGACATCGAACAGCCTCTCGTCGCGAGTGGCCGCCAGCGACGCCCACAACACCAGCACGCCGGCGGCCAGGGCCAGGCCGAACATGGCTTCGATGCCGCGCGACAGCTTGTCCATCATCGCCCTCACCTCGCTCAGGATCGCCCCGACGTCGATCACGGTCAGATTGGGAAACTCGCCCACCAGGCGGTTGACGAAGTCCTCGTCCGCCGCCTCCAGCCGGAAGCTGGTGATCCAGCTGGCCGGCTGCTGGCTGAACTGGCCCGGCGTGCCGATCACGAAGAAATTGACGCGGAAGCTGTCCCACGGCACCTCCCGCAAACTGCTCACCTTGGCGCGGTAAGCGGTGCCGGCCAGATCGAAGACCAGCGTGTCCCCCAGCTTGATGCCCAAGGTGGCGGCCAGCTCGCGCTCCACCGAGAACTGCGGCGGAATCCGTTTCTGAGGCTGCCACCACTGGCCCGCCGTCAGCTTGTTGCCCAGCGGCAACTCGTCGCGCCAGGACAGGTTGAACTCCCGCTCGGCCAGCCGACGCGCGCGTTCGTCCTCGTAAGCCGACGGCCGCACCGGATGCTCGTTGATCGCGATCAGCCGCGCCCGCACCATGGGCGCCAGCTCCGGCGCCGCGCGTCCCTCCACCGCGAAGGCGTTGCGCACGCCGTCGAGCTGGTGGCGCTGGATATTGATGACGAATTTATTCGGCGCGTCCGCCGGCACGCTGCGCTGCCAGGCGCCGATCAGGTCGTCGCGCACAATGGTCAGCGTCAGCAAGGCCATCAGGCCCACCGACAAGGACACGATCTGGATCACCGCCAGCCAGTGGCGGCGCGCGATATTGGCGATGCCGAAGCGCCAGCCCACCCGGCGTCCGCGCGGCAGCCGCCGCATCAGATAGACCACGCCCAGCGCCAGCGCGCCCACGGCGGCGAAGAAGCCCAGCATGCCGGCCAGCAGCCAGCCGGCCACCGCCAGATCGCCCACCTGCCAGGCGGCCAGGCCCAGCAAGGCCACCAGGGCCAGCAAGGGCGCCAGCACGCCCTGGCGAGTCGGCGTCAATTCATCGCGCAGCACCGCGGCCGGCGGCACGTCGCGTATGCCCATCAAGGGCGGCAGAGCCAGGCCGGCCAGCAACACCAGCGAGGCCAGCGGCCCCACCAGCCAGGTCAGCCAGCCCGGGTCCGGCAGTATTTCGCCGACATAGCCGCTGGCCAAGCGCATCAAGGCCAGCTGCACGCCGAAGCCGCCGGCGGTGCCCAAGGCGCCGGCCAGCAGGCCCAGCAAGAGGAACAGGCTGACGAACAGCCCCCACACCTCGCCCGCCGTCAGGCCCAGGCAGCGCAGCACCGCCACCTGCTGCCAATGGCGCGCCAGATAGCGGCGGACCACCAGCGCCACCGCCGACGCCGCCAGCGCCACGGTCAACATCGCGGTCAGGCCCAGGAAACGCCGCGCGCGCTCCAGCGCGGTGCGCACTTCCGGCCTCGCCTCCTCGACGTTTTCCAGCCGCGCGTCCTTGGGCTTGGCCTTGTCCAGCCATTGGCGGAAGTCGGCGATGCCGCGGTCGTCGCCGGCGAACATCAGCCGCCAGCGCGCGCGGCTGCCTTCCTGGATCAGGCCGGTGGCGGCCAGGTCGGCGCGGTTGAACATCAGCCGCGGCACGAAGTTGTACAGGTCCATCGCCCCGTCCGGCTCGCGGACGATTTCGCCGGCCAGCCGCAGTTGCACGCCGCCGACGCCCAGGGTGTCGCCCAGTTTCAGCTTCAAGCGCCGCATCAGACGGGCGTCGGCCCAGGCGGTGCCCGCGGCCGGCCGCAAGCTGCCGGTTTCCACGCGGCCGTCGGCCAGGCGCACGCTGACTTCGCCGCGCAAGGGGTAGTTGTCGCTGACCGATTTATACGTGGCCAAAGCCGCCTGGCCGCCGGAAAACACCATGGAGGGAAAGCTGATGTTGTCGGCCAGCCGCAGACCGCGCTTTTCCGCCTCGCGGCGGATGGGTTCCGGCGCCGGCTGATTGCCGTTGAGCACTAGGTCGGCGGCCAGCAACTGCGTGGCCTGGGTGGTCAGCGCGCGTTCCACGCGATCGGAGAAAAAGGCCACGCTGCTCATCGCCATCACCGCCACCACCAGGGCCAGGGCCAGGATGGTCAGTTCGCCGGACACCAGTTCGCGGCGGATGAAGCGCAACACCAGGGTCAAGCGGCCGGCCAGAGTCATGAGCGCGCCCCGTTGAGCTTGCCTTCCACCAGCCGGTAGATGGCGTCGCAGCGGCTGGCCAGCTCGGTGTCGTGGGTGACCAGCACCAGGGCGGTGCCCTGTTCGGCGTTGAGCTGGAACAGCAGATCGATGATCTGGCGGCCGCTGTGCGGGTCCAGATTGCCGGTGGGTTCGTCGGCGAACAAGAGGCCGGGATGAATGACGAAGGCGCGCGCCAAGGCCACCCGCTGCTGCTCGCCGCCGGACAGATGGCGAGGATAATGGCCCAGCCTGTGGCTGAGGCCGACGCGGTCCAGCATCTGCCGAGCCGCTTCGCGCGCGTCGGCGCGGCCGGCCAGCTCCAGCGGCAGCATCACGTTTTCCAGCGCGGTCAGTTGCGGCATCAGCTGGAAATTCTGGAACACGAACCCCACCTTGTCTCTGCGCAGCAGCGCGCGCGCGTCTTCGCTCAAGCCGGACAGCGCCTGGCCGAACAAGGACACCTCGCCGCCGGACGGATGATCCAGCCCCGCCAACAGGGACAACAAGGTAGACTTGCCGGAGCCGGAAGCGCCGACGATGGCCACGCTCTCGCCCGGATACAGGGTCAGCGTGGCGCTGCGCAGGATGTTCAGCGGCTCGCCGTGGAAATGCACCTGCTTGGCCAGCTCGCTGGCCGCCAACACCGCCTGGGTTTCAATTGGATTCATTTATGCGCTCGATACTAAGCAAAGTTCTACTTTCCGCCGGCCTGTGCCTGCTGATGCTGCCGGCGTCCGCCGCGACGATACTGGTCTTCGGCGACAGCCTGTCAGCCGGTTACGGCCTCTCTCCCGGCCAGGGCTGGGTCAGCCTGCTCGCCAAGGAGATGGGGGCGAAGCACCGCATCGTCAATGCCAGCATTTCCGGCGAAACCACCGCCGGCGGCCTGGCCCGCCTGCCGGACGCGCTGGCGCGCCATCGCCCGGACATCGTGGTGCTGGAATTGGGCGCCAACGACGGCCTGCGCGGCCTGCCGCTGGAGCAAATGCGCGGCAACCTGTCCAAGATGATCGCCTTGGCCAAACAAAGCAAGGCCAAGGTGGTGCTGGTGGGCATGGCTCTGCCCCCGAACTATGGCCCGCAATACGGCGCCGAGTTCCGCAAAGCCTACGCCGACCTGGCCAGACGCGAGCGCCTGTCCTTCGTTCCGCTGCTGGTGGCCGGATTCGAGGCCGATCTGTCCAAGTTCCAGCCGGATGGCTTGCACCCGGCCGCCGCCGCCCAGCCCGCGATGATGCGCACGGTCAAGGCCAAGCTGCCGCTGAGCTGAAAAGCCACGGCGTCCCGGGCGGACGGATATTCATGGTGTTGACTTTCTTCGTTGCAACGCAGCAAGATAAGTCAAAAGCATAATCATATCCTGGATTCTTATGAGCCGCCCGCCCCCCTCCCCCTGGCTGAAACGCCTGCTGTCCCCCTATCGCGGCCTGCCCGCCACGGTCTACATCCAGGTGCTGTGCAGCCTGATCAACAATATCGGCGGCATTTCCAAACTATTCCTACCGCTCTATCTGCGCGAGAGCTACCAGCTGGGCTATGCGCAGATCGGCCTGACCATGGCGGCCTACGGCGCCGGCGCGCTGCTCGGTTCCCTCAACGGCGGCTCGCTGTCCGACCGCTTCGACGGCCGCAAGCTGGCCACGCTGTTCCTGTCCGTTTCCGGCCTGTGCCTGCTGTTGCTGGCGCTCGCCATCCCGCTATGGCTGTTCGCGCCGGTCTTGCTGGTCTCCGGTTTCGCCGACGGCGCTTTCCGGCCGGTCAATCTGCGCCTGGCGCTGGAGCCCTGTCTGCCGCGGCAGCGCGCGGTGGCCCAGGGCATGTTGCGGGTGGCCTTCAACCTGGGCGTCGCCGGCGCCGGTTTGCTCAGCGGCTCGCTGGCCGCCATCGGCTATGGCTGGGTTTACGCCGCCAACGCCGCCGCCACGCTGAGCGCGGCGCTATGGCTGGCCTGGGCCTACCGCCGCGCCGGCGCGGCCCACGCAGAGCCGCCGCGGGCCGGCGAAGACGCCGGCGGCCGCCAAGGCCCCTGGCGCGACGCGCCCTTTCTGCGCATGTTGCTGGGCATGGTGCTGATGACCGCGGTATTCGACCAGATCTATGTGACGCTGGGACTGTTCCTGCGCGAGCATTACCAGCTGGGGCCGCAATGGGTGGGTTATCTGTTCACGCTGAACGGCCTGATGGTGGTGGCGCTGCAGATCGCCATCAGCCGCCGCATCCTGGATTGGGGCCTGCTGGCCAGCACTCAAGCCGGGGTGCTGTTGACCGGTTTCGCCTTCCTGTGGCTGACCCTGGGCCAGGGTCCGCTGTGGGCGGTACTGATGATGGCGACGCTGACGCTGGGCGAACTGCTGGTGTCGCCCTGCTACGCCATGCTGGTGATGCACCGCTCGGAAGGCCGGCTTCGCGGCCGCTATCTGGGGCTGTACAACGCGGTGTGGCAGGGCCGCACCCTGTTCGCCCCGGCGCTGGGCACCTGGCTGTACGGCGCCGTGGGCGGCATTGTGCTATGGTGGCTGTGCGCCGCCGCCGTCTGTCTGTCGGCGCTGATCCAGCAGCCGGCGCTGCGCGCCATGCTCGCTAATGAGCCCGAGCCGGCGCCCCCAAACCCGTACAAGCTCTCGCAAGCCCGCGCGAGACAAGGCGGAAACAGCTGAAGAAACGGCATGCACAGGCGGCGCGCGAGCCGGCCGGAGCGGCGCTCACGAAACGCTGCGGGCCTTGATCAGCGGCTCAGCCGGCCTGGCCCCGCTCCGGCTCCGCGTTCCACAGGCATACCCGGTTGCGGCCGGACGCCTTGGCGCGGTACAAGGCGGCGTCCGCCTGCAACAAGGCCTGCTGGCTGCCGTTCAGCGGCGGCTGGCCCGCCACGCCGATGGACACCGTCTGCGCATAGCCCTCCGGCAAGCCGTCCAACTGGGCCTGCGCCAGGCGCAGCCTGACCGCCTCCATTCTTTCCGCCAAGCCCTCCGGCGCCAAGCCCGGCGCCAACACCACGAACTCCTCGCCGCCATAGCGCGCCAGCGTCATCCAGGCCTCCAGACAGGAGGCGATATGCTTGGCCGCCTGCTGCAGCACCTGATCGCCCACCAAGTGGCCGAAACGGTCGTTCACCTGCTTGAACTCGTCCAGATCCAGCATCGCCAGGCTCCAGGGGCCCGCGTCGGACTGATCCAGCTCTGCCATGCGGCAGCGCAAGGCCCGCTGGTTCAAACAGCCGGTCAGCACGTCGGAGTCCGCCAGCAGATGCATCTGCTCCGCCGCCTGCTGCAGCATCTGTCTGCGCTGTTCCAGCAGTTCCCGCTTGGCCGCGCTTTCCGCGTACAGATCTTGCAGCCGGCGCAGCACCACCGCATTGCGCTCGCGCAGCCTCACGGTGTCGCGCAGCAGGGGGTTGAAGCTGGACAGGAACTCCCATTGCACCAGGATGAAGATCACCGCGCCCACCAGCAAGGCGCTGTACAGCAAGGTGCCCTCGCAATGGAAGCGGTAGAGCGGATACACCCAGTAGCCGACGAAGAAGGTCAGGTGCAGATCGCGGCACGGCGCCAGCAGCAGGCATACCGCGGCGAAGCCGCCGGCCAGCCACAGCACGACCACGATGCGGTAGGGCCCTTCCTCCTGCGGAAACATGAACCACATCATCATGCTCCACACCAAGGCGCTGAACAGCATCAGTTGCCGCAGCGCCTGGTAATGCCGGAACACCTGGTCCTGGGTATGCGCGTAACGGCGAAAGCGGTAGACCAGGCGCGCGAACAGCAGCTGCATCAGCAGGAACATGCCCACCCAGCACAGGATGCGCCAGCCGGGCGCGTGCCCGTACATCAGCACGCCAAACAGGGGAATGGCGATGAAGGACTGCAGGATAGAGAGCTGAAGCATGGAGACGAACTGGCGCACCAGCTCCGCCTCCAGCTGCGGGTGCGCGGCCTGCCAGGGAAACGGCATCAGAATGCCCAGTCTTCGCCTCACGCCCCGGCCTCTCTCGCCAGGCAGACGCGGTCCCGCCCTTGCGCCTTGGCCTGGTACAAGGCCTTGTCCGCCTGTTGCAGCAAGCCCAGCGGGTCCACGCCCGGCCGCCAGGCGGCCACGCCGCAGGACAAGGTCACCGGCAAGTCGCCGGTCCAGCGCCGCCAGTCCCAGCCGCCCACCTTGTCGCGCAGCGTTTCCATGCGTCGGCTCAATTCGGCGCCGCTGCAGGCCGGCGCCAGCAGCAGGAACTCCTCGCCGCCGTAACGGCCGAACAGCTCGCCGTCCGCCAGGGCCTGCTGCGCCAGCTCGCACAGCTGCTGCAACACTTCGTCGCCGCGCGCATGGCCGCAGCTGTCGTTGATGCGCTTGAAATGGTCCAGGTCGATGATGGCGATGGCGAAAGGCGCGCCCTGGGTTTCCGAAAGCTCCAACAGGCGCTCCATTTCCCGCATCAGGGTTCGCATGTTCAGCACCCCGGTCAAGGGATCGCGCGAGGCCAGTTCGCTGATGCGCTCCACGGCGCCGTCCAGTTCTATGTTTTGCCGCTCCAGTATCGCGTTGTAGCTGTCCAGCTGCGTCTGCTCCAGCGTCAACTCGCGCATCAGGCTGGCGTTTTCGGCGCGCTGCCCCATGGATTCCAGCGCGAAGCGATGCAATAAGGCGGTGAACAGCGTCAGCGACAGGCAATAGATGATGCCGGAAGCGCCCACCCAGCGCAGCACCGCCTCCGGCGAGAGAAACATGCGCAGCAGCAGCAGGCCCCAGAGCGGGCCGACGAAGCCGTAAAACAGCTCCCGGCGCGCGGACAGCATCGCGCCTTGCACCGCGCTGACCGCGATGCCCCACAGCACCACGATCAGGCTGTAAGTCAGATCGTCGCCGGGCATCAGAATCCAGGCGGCCAGGCCCCAGCCCGCGCCCGCGGCGACGATCTGCGCCGAAAAACGCCTATGCAAGGCGGCGATCTGCCAGGCGTCGTGCTCGGGGCAGCGGCAGGCGCGCCACGTGGTGCCCCACAGGCTTAGCAGCAGCAGGCTGAAAAGCAATAGCCACAGCAAGGCGGCCACAAGCGGCGCCCGCCCCCATTCCAGACCGGTCAGCAGGGCCGCGCCCAATAAGGCGTGCGGCACGGACAGGTGGGTGGAGCGCATCGCATGCAGCATGGTGAAGCTGTCCAGCTGGCTGATCGGCAAAGACATGGCTTGGGCCTGTCCTATTTTGGAAACTTATTGTTAGTTATAGCGAGCAATGCGCCAAACCGGCCAAGGCCGCGCAAGAAAAAGCCCCGCGGGCCAAGGCGCGCGGGGCAGGGTCGGACGCAATCCGTTAAAGACGAATTACAGGTCCTTGGCGTTTTCGGCCAGGTAGGAAGCCACGCCTTCGGCGCTCGGCTTCATGCCTTTCTTGCCCTTGTTCCAACCGGCCGGGCACACTTCGCCGTGCTCTTCGGTGAATTGCAGCGCGTCAACCATGCGCAGCATTTCGTCGACGT
Source organism: Chromobacterium sp. HL1 (assembly GCF_057418835.1). Lineage (NCBI taxonomy): Bacteria > Pseudomonadati > Pseudomonadota > Betaproteobacteria > Neisseriales > Chromobacteriaceae > Chromobacterium > Chromobacterium sp. HL1. Next base: position 607,217 of record NZ_CP162399.1, on the reverse strand, counting down.
TGCGGCCCAGCGGCAGGTTGTTCACCACTTGGTGCTGCACCACGCCGGAACGGTCGATCAGGAAGGAGCCGCGGAAAGCGACGCCGCCGTCGGCTTCAACGTCGAAGGCCTTGCACAGTTCGTGCTGGATGTCGCCCACCAGGGTGTAGCCAACTTGGCCGATGCCGCCTTTTTCCACCGGGGTGTTACGCCATGCGGCGTGGGAGAACTGGCTGTCGATGGACACGCCGATCACTTCCACGTTCTTGGCTTTGAAGTCCGCCAGGCGGTGATCGAAAGCGATCAGCTCGGACGGGCACACGAAGGTGAAGTCCAGCGGGTAGAAGAACACTACCGCGTACTTGCCGGCGGTAGCTTGCTTGAAGGAGTAGTTGTCAACGATCTGACCATCGCCCAGCACGGCGGAGAAGGTTTTCGCGCCATCGAAGAAGGGGGCTTGTTTGCCAACGAGTACGGCCATTGCGGATCTCCTTAAAGGTCTTGGTATGACTGCGCTTCCCTGTTCGGGCATCGGGAAACGCGGCGGAATGCGAGGCTTTATAAAACAGGGCCGCCGACATCGGCAAATTGTAAATCCATATCGTTGCGATAAAGTTTTGCAATGTCGGCCCGGCAGGCGCTCGCTTACAAGTATGAGGCCGCTATTAGATTGGGCCAAAAGCGCAAGGTTCAAGCCGACGTCTCCGGCCGGCCCGGAATAAAAAACGGCCGCTGCATGGCAGCGGCCGTCGGCATCGCGTCAAACCGGCATCAAGCGGACGGCTCGGCCTTCTGGCGCAGACGCAGGTTCAGTTCGCGCAGTTGCTTGTCGTCCACCGCGTTGGGCGCGTTGGTCAGCAGGCACTGGGCGCGCTGGGTTTTCGGGAAGGCGATCACGTCGCGGATGGACTCCGCGCCGCACATCAGCGTCACCAGACGATCCAGGCCGAAGGCCAGGCCGCCGTGCGGCGGCGCGCCGAACTTCAGGTTGTCCAGCAGGAAGCCGAACTTGTTCTGCTGCTCTTCCGGGCTGATCTTCAGCGCGCCGAACACTTTTTCCTGGATCTCGGCGCGGTGGATACGGATGGAGCCGCCGCCGATTTCCCAGCCGTTCAGCACCATATCGTAGGCGCGCGCCAGGCAGGCGCCCGGATTGGTGGCCATCAGGTCCTCGTGGCCCTGCTTCGGGCTGGTGAACGGATGGTGGCAGGCGGTCCAGCGGTCGTCGTCCTCGTCGTGCTCGAACATCGGGAAGTCCACCACCCACAGCGGGCGCCATTCCTTGACGAAGTAGCCGTTGGCCAGGCCGTGTTCGTGGCCGATCTTGATGCGCAGCGCGCCGATGGCCTCGTTCACCACCTTGGCCTTGTCCGCGCCGAAGAAGATGATGTCGCCGTTTTGCGCGCCGGTGCGCTCGATGATGGCTTTCAGGCCGTCAGCGGACAGGAACTTGACGATGGGCGACTGCAGGCCTTCTTCGGTGGGCTTGCTGGCGTCGTTGACCTTGATGTAGGCCAGACCCTTGGCGCCGTAGATGCCGACGAACTGGGTGTAGTCGTCGATTTCCTTGCGGCTGAGGCCGGAACCGCCCGGCACGCGCAGGGCCACCACGCGGCCGCCCGCCATGTCGGCCGCGCCGCGGAACACCTTGAACTCTTCCGACTTCATCACATCGGTCAGTTCGGTGAATTTCAGGTCCACGCGCATGTCCGGCTTGTCGGAGCCGTAGTAGAACATCGCGTCGGCGTAAGTCATGCGCGGGAACTGCGGCAGTTCCACGCCCAGCACGTCGCGGAAGATCTCCTTGGTCATGCCCTCGGTGATGTCCATGATCTGGTCCTCGTTCAGGAACGAGGTCTCGATATCGATCTGGGTGAATTCAGGCTGACGGTCGGCGCGCAGGTCTTCGTCGCGGAAGCACTTGGTGATCTGGTAGTAGCGGTCGAAGCCGGCCACCATCAGCAATTGCTTGAACAGCTGCGGCGATTGCGGCAGCGCGAAGAATTCGCCCGGGTGCACGCGGGACGGCACCAGGTAGTCGCGCGCGCCTTCCGGCGTGGAGCGGGTCAGCATCGGGGTTTCGATGTCGATGAAGCCCTGCTTGTCCAGATGGTTGCGCACGCCCATCGCCACCTTGTAGCGCAGACGCAGGTTTTTCTGCATCGCCGGACGGCGCAGATCGATCACACGGTTGGTCAGGCGCACGTTCTCGGACAGGTTCTCGTCGTCGATCTGGAACGGCGGCGTGGCGGCGGCGTTGAGGATCTCGATGTCCTTGGCCAGGATTTCGATCTCGCCGGAAATCATCTTGCTGTTGGCGGTGCCGGCCGGACGCTCGCGCACGATGCCGGTGATGGACAGCACGTATTCGCCGCGGCTGCTGTCGGCCAGCTGGAACGCTTCCGGGGTGTCCGGATCGATCACCACCTGCACCAGGCCTTCGCGGTCGCGCAGGTCGATGAAGATCACGCCGCCATGGTCGCGGCGGCGGTGAGCCCAGCCCTTCACGGTAACGGTCTGGCCGAGGTATTTCTTGTCAATAAGTCCGCAATAGTCGGTACGCATTTGGGTAAACCCTTTTTATTCAAATTCGGTGAGGCTTCCCCGCCCGGGGGAAAGAAAGGCGTTAAGGGCTAGACAGGGTGTCGGTCTAGCCCTGCCGATTATGTTCGTCGTTCAGACGCGGACGCTGGGCGGCCGGCGGCGGGTTCGGCGCCACCATGCCCATGGAGATCGCGTATTTCAACGCTTCGTCCACGCTCATGTTCAAGGCGCGGGTGTCCTTCTTGGCCACCATCACGAAATAACCCGAGGTCGGGTTGGGGATGGTGGGCACGTAGACCCCGATGAACTCGTCGTCAGACAGCGATTCGGACACGACTTCAGGCAGCGGGCCGGTTTGAAACGCCACCGTCCACATGCCGGAATGAGGGAACTGCACCAGCAGCGCCTTTTTGAAGGCCTGGCCGGAGTCGGACAACAGCGTGTCGCTGACTTGCTTGACGCTGTTGTAAATGCTTTTCACCACCGGGATGCGGGACAGCAGCGCGTCCCACATGTCCAGCACGCGCTGACCCAGCACATTGGCGGCCAGCATGCCGGTGCCCAACAGAATCAGCACCGACAGCACCACGCCCAGGCCCGGCAGATGGAAGCCGAGCAAGGCCTCCGGCTGCCATTCCTGCGGCAGCAGGTTCAGCGTCTGGTCCAGCGAGGTGACGATCAGGTTCAACACCCACAGCGTCACGGCCAAAGGCAGCCACACCAGCAAGCCGGTGACGAGATAGCCCTTAAGCGTCATTTTGATTTGCGGCGTCATCGAGGTTTACGCGCACCCACAGCCGGTGCCGCAGCTATGACCGCCGCCGCTGTCCGAAGACGCGGAGGAGGAAGAGCCGGACGCGGACGCGCCGCCCTTGAAGTCCGTGGCGTACCAGCCGGAACCCTTCAGCTGGAAGCCGGCCGCGGACAGCTGCTTGCGGTACTCCGCGCTGCCGCAGGCCGGGCATTGCGCGACAGGCTCGTCGCTGAGTTTTTGCAGATGCTCTTTGGCGACGCCGCAGGCGCCGCAACGGTATTCGTAGATTGGCATAGCTTTGCTTCCCCACCAGTAATCATGATGGCATAATAAACCGAACTCATGCTGCACTGCACTATCCGAGCGTGAACTTACGCTCGGCATGCCTAGTCGGACAGATGCGGACGAACGCCCCCAAGATCAAGCCTTCGTTCCCGCCAAATCGTCGATTATATCCGACTGAATCGTCAATACAAAAATCCCTTTGCTTCATTAGCCCGCAATACTGCCCTGCAACCCTACAAATCCCGGAGGTCACATGGTTTACCAAGAGGGTCAGATGGAAAGCATTCGCAACATTCTTGCCGGCAAGAAAGGCCTGATCGTAGGCATCGCCAATGAAAACAGCATCGCCTACGGCTGCGCCAGCGTGCTGCGCGACCTGGGCGCGGAGTTCGCCGTCACCTACCTGAACCAGAAAGCGGAAAAACACGTGCGTCCGCTGGCCGACCAGCTGGGTTCGCCGCTGGTGCTGCCGCTGGACGTGGAACAGCCGGGGCAGATGGAAGCGGTGTTCGAGGCCATTCGTCAGCAATGGGGCAAACTGGATTTCGTCATTCACTCCATCGCCTATTGTCCGATGGACGATCTGCACGGCCGCGTCACCGACTGCTCGCTGGAAGGCTTCCAGCAGGCGATGCGCGTGTCCTGCTACTCCTTCATCGAAATGGCGCGTCTGGCCGAACCCTTGATGAGCCAGGGCGGCAGCCTGATCACCATGAGTTATTACGGCGCCGACAAGGTGGTGGAGAACTACAACATCATGGGTCCGGTCAAGGCGGCGCTGGAAAGCGTGTCGCGCTACCTGGCCAGCGAGCTGGGCGCCAAGAATATCCGCGTGCACGCGGTGTCCCCCGGCCCCTTGCGCACCCGCGCCGCCTCCGGCATCGCCCACTTCGACCAGTTGATCGAGGACGCCATCGCCCGCGCGCCGCAAAACCGCCTGGTGGAAATCGAGGACGTGGGCACCACCTGCGCCTTCCTGATCTCCGAAGCCGCCCGCGGCCTGACCGGCCAGACCATCTATGTCGATGGCGGCCATCACATCAAGGCCTGAGGGAGCACGCCATGACACGCGACGAACACGCTTTTTCCGACATCCTGCAACAGGCCGTCGGCCTGGGGCCGCTGCCGATGGCGGTGACCCACCCCTGCAGCCGCGAGGCGCTGTTGGGCGCGGTGGAAGCCGCCGACCACGGCATCGCCACCCCCATCCTGGTGGCCCCCTCCGCCAGGCTGGCCAAGCTGGCCGACGAACTGGAAGTGGACCTGAGCCGCTTCGAGCTGGTTGACGTGCCGCACAGCCACGCCGCCGCCGAACAGGCGGTGAGCCTGGTCCGCGACGGCTACGCCGACATCCTGATGAAGGGCAGCCTGCACACCGACGAATTCATGGGCGAAGCGCTGGCGCGCGGCACCGGCATCCGCACCGACCGCCGCATCAGCCACGTCTGGATCATGAAGGTGGAGACCTATCCGCGCTATCTCTTCATCACCGACGCCGCGATCAATATCGAACCGGACCTGCTGACCAAGCGCGACATCTGTCAGAACGCCATCGATCTGACCCAGGCGCTGGGCATACGCCAGCCCAAGGTGGCCATCCTGGCCGCGGTGGAAACCATCAATCCGGCGATGCGCTCCACGCTGGACGCCGCCGCGCTGTGCAAGATGGCGGACCGCGGCCAGATCACCGGCGCCATCCTCGACGGCCCGCTGGCTTTCGACAACGCCATCTCGCGCGAAGCCGCCGACAGCAAGGGCATCGTCTCGCCGGTGGCCGGCGATCCCGACATCCTGCTGGTGCCGGATCTTGAGGCCGGCAATATGCTGGGCAAGCAGCTGACCTATCTGGCCGCCGCGGCCTCCGCCGGCATCGTGATGGGGGCGCGCGCGCCCATCGTGCTGACCAGCCGCGCCGACGACGCCACCGGCCGCCTCGCCTCCGCCGCCGTGGCCAATTTGCTGGCGCACAAACGCCGGCAAAGCGGACAGCGGACATGAGCCGGGTGCTGCTCGCCGTCAACGCCGGCTCCTCCACGCTGAAATTCCGCGCCTTCGCGCCGGACGGCCGCCAATTGCTGGCGCGCGGCATGGTGGACCGCTTCGGCCAGGCCAAGCCGGAGCTGCAATTGCTGGACGGCAAGGGCCAGACGCTGAGCCGCCACGCGCTGGACGACGGCAGCCGCGGCAGCGCCATCGCCGCGGTGATCAACAGCCTGGCCGATCAGCAGCTGGAACCGCTGGCCGTGGTGCACCGCGTGGTGCACGGCGGCGGCCGTTTCACCGCCGCCATGCGGCTGGACGCCGACATCCGCGCCCAGCTGGAGGACTACGTGGCGCTGGCGCCGCTGCATCAGCCGGTCAGCCTGTCGGTGATCGCCGCCTTCGAGGAATACGACGCCCGTTTGCCGCAGTTCGCCTGCTTCGACACCGCCTTCCACGCTCAACAGCCGGAAGTGGCCACCCGCTTCGGCATCGCCCGCCATTGGCACGACGACGGCGTCCGCCGCTACGGCTTCCACGGCCTGTCCTACGCCGCCATCGCGCGGCGGTTGCCGGAGCTGGGCCTGGAGCGCGCCAAGGTGGTGGTCTGCCACCTGGGCAGCGGCGCCAGCGCCTGCGCGCTGGACGCCGGCCGCAGCATGGCGTCCAGCATGGGCTTCTCCGCGGTGGACGGCTTGATGATGGGCAGCCGCCCCGGCTATATCGATCCGGAAGTCATTCTCTACTGGCAGGAACAGGCCGGCATGAGCGTGGCCGAGGTGAGGCGCGAGCTGTACAAGAACTCCGGCCTGCTCGGCGTCTCCGGCCTGTCCTCAGACATGCGCGAACTGCTGGCCAGCGATTTGCCGGCGGCGCGCGAGGCCATCGAGCTGTTCTGTTACCGGGTGGCGCGTGAAGTGGCCAGCCTGGCGGCGGCGATGAAGGGGCTGGACGCGGTGGTGTTCACCGCCGGCGTGGGCGAGCACTCGCCGGAAGTGCGCGGCCGGGTGCTGCAACAGCTGGCCTGGCTGGGCTTTGAAGCCGACCAGGCCGCCAATCTGGCCCAGGCGCGGCGGCTGACCACCGCCGCCAGCCCGCGCGCGGCCTATGTGCTGCCTACCGACGAGGAAGGCGAAATGGCGCGCCAGGCGGCCGCGCTGCTGCAATAAGCGCAGGGCCCGCCCATGGGTGGGCCTGCTTCGGACCTGTTCACAATCTTTTCAACAGCCGCGCAGCGAACTCCAAAGCTGGCGAGACTCACTCCAGCCAGTCGCTCATCGTCAGCCCCACGCCCAGCGCGCGGGTGCGCACGTTGTAATCGATCAGGCTTTCGCCGTAACCATCGAAAGCCTGCACATAACCGCGCAGCTTGCCCTTCACCGGGAAACTCCAGTCCAGTTGCAGTCCATGCTTGCCGCTGTCGAAATTGGGCCGCCACATGGCGCTGAAAGTCTGGCCGCGGTACTGGTAGATCGCCTGCAGATCCCCGTGCCCCATGTATTTGACGATGTCGGGATTGTCGTCCTTGTCGCCGGACTCCGGCAGCCTGGCCCACCAGCGGCCTTGCAGCGTGAACGGACCGTTGTCCAGCGCCGCCATCGCGTACACCCGGTTCCAGCTGCGCGACAAGGGATTGGCGCGGCCGTTGGATTGATGCAACAAACCCAGGCCGCCCATGCGCAGCCGGGTGTCGCCCCAGGCCCAGGCGGACGGCAAGGGGAAGGTAAGAATCAGTTCCGGCTCGTAGTCGGTGCCGCGGAACGGCGCGGAATGCGCCTGGTTGTAGATTTGCCAATGCGATTGCTGGGTGTAGGCGAACCACAGGTTCAGCGGGGTATCGAAAATGTCTTCCCACACCTTGGTCTTGAACGACAGCTGGAATTTGGCCTCGGTCTTGTCCAGTTCCCCGCCCGGCGTCTGGCTGGGCGGCCGGGTCGGCGACTGCGGCTCGTTATTGGGCTTGGCCATCTGCCAGACCGGCAGATAGTAATTGGGGCGGTATAAGCGAAACCCGAAGGTGTCGCCGCGCGAGCGCCCGTCCAGATCCCAGGCTTCGGCCAGCCGGCTGGGAGCCGGCGCGGCATCCGGCTCTACGCCGGCGGCCGGAAGCGGGCGCTCCGGAGGCGCGGCGGCGGCGGAAGACGGCGCTGCGGGCGCCGCAGCGGCGGGCACAGCGGCCGCCAGCCCGTCGTAGCAGGCCAGACGCAGCCTGGCGTCCGCCAGGCGGCCGCAATCGGCCAGTTGCTGCGGCAGTTCCGCCGCCAGGGTCTGCGCCGCGCACAAAGCCAGCGCCCAAGCCGTCCATCCCGACATAGCCATGCCTCCAGCGAGGGAAATCGATGCGCCAGACACACAAAAGGCTCCGCGATGCGGAGCCTTTGCGTATTCTTCAGCGCTGGGCTGTGATCAGGCCATGGCCTTGATCTGAGCCGACAGACGGCTCTTGTGACGAGCGGCCTTGTTCTTGTGGAACACGCCCTTGTCAGCAATGCGGTCAATCACTTTTTCGGAAGTCTGGAACACTACCTTGGCAGCGGCTTTATCGCCTGCTTCAACTGCCTTGAGCACTTTCTTAACTGCGGTACGGAACGCAGTACGCAGGCTGGCGTTGTGCGCGCGCTGCTTAAGGGCTGTGCGTGCACGCTTGCGAGCTTGTGCGCTGTTAGCCATGAATCTTTCTCCTGATGAGCGGAATCTGAAACCCGCGATTCTAAGCCCTAAACTCAGGTTTTGCAACAATAAACCTGGCGGCGTACACTAGCGGGCTTGCTCAACGCTAGATAAACCACCCGCAACATGAATCTGCTCAAGGCTCTGGCTGCTGTCAGCAGCATGACCATGGTGTCCCGCATCCTGGGTCTGGTCCGCGATACCATCATCGCCCGCGTTTTCGGGGCCGGCATGGCCGCCGACGCCTTCAACGCCGCCTTCAAGATTCCCAATATGCTGCGCCGCCTGTTCGCCGAAGGCGCGTTTTCGCAGGCTTTCGTGCCCATTCTCGGCGAATACAAGAACCAGCGCAGCGAAGAGGAAACCCGGGAATTCATCGCCAAAATCACCGGCGTGCTGGGCTCGGTGCTGCTGCTGGTCACCGCCGTGGGCATGCTGGCCGCGCCGCTGATCATGTGGATATCCGCGCCCGGCTTTTACCGCGAGCCGGCCAAGGCCGCCTTGTTCGCCGACATCCTGCGCGTGTCCTTTCCTTATATCTTCTTCATTTCGCTGTCCTCCATGACCGGCAGCGTGCTCAACAGCTGGGGCAAGTTCTCGATTCCGGCTTTCACGCCCACCTTCCTCAACCTGAGCTTCATCGTGTTCGCGCTGTTCTTCAGCAGCCGCTTCGATCCGCCCATCATGGCGCTGGCCTGGGCGGTCTTCGTCGGCGGCCTGGTGCAACTGGTGTGGCAGCTGCCCTTCCTGAAGCAGATAGGCATGCTGGCGCGCCCGGTGTTCGCCTTCCGCGACCCGGCGGTCTGGCGCGTGATCCGGCAAATGGGACCGGCCATCTTCGGCGTGTCGGTGGCGCAGATCTCCTTGCTGATCAACTCCACCTTCGCCTCCTTCCTACCCACCGGCAGCGTGTCCTGGATGTATTACGCCGACCGGCTGATGGAGTTCCCGTCCGGCGTGCTGGGCGTGGCGCTGGGCACCATCCTGCTGCCCTCGCTGTCCAAACACGCCGCCACCCGCTCCGACGGGGAGTTCAGCGTGCTCTTGGACTGGGGCATCCGCCTGTCCCTGCTGCTGGCGGTGCCGGCCACGGTGGGCCTGGGCCTGCTGTCCGGCCCGCTGCTGGCCACCCTGTTCACCTACGGCAAATTCACCGCCCACGACGCGCTGATGTCGCAGCAGGCGGTGATCGCCTACTCCTTCGGCCTGCTCGGCCTGATCCTGGTCAAGGTGCTGGCGCCCGGCTTCTACGCGCGCCAGGACATCAAGACCCCGGTGCGCATCGCGCTGATCACCCTGTGCCTGACCCAGCTGATGAACCTGGCCTTCGTGTTTCCGCTCAAGCACGCCGGCCTGGCGCTGTCCATCGGCCTCGCCTCCTGCCTCAACGCCGGCCTGCTGCTGCGCGCGCTGCTCAAGCGCGGCATCTACCAGCCCTCCGCCGGCTGGGGCGGCTTCCTCAGCAAGATGGCCGTGGCCATCGCGGCCATGGCCGCCGCGCTGCTGGCGCTGCAATGGCTGCTGCCCGTCCACTGGCACGGCCCGGCCTGGCAACGCGTGGCCTGGCTGAGCCTGCTGGTGTCGGCCGGCGCGGCCGTCTATTTCGCCGCGCTGTTCGCGCTCGGCTTCCGCCCGCGCGACTTCATGCGCCGCGAGCGCTGAGATGCCGGCCGGCCCGCGCGCACCTCTTCTGACGCCGGCCGACCGTCAGACCGCCGGCGTGCTGCTGGTCAGCTGCCTGTGCCTGACCTTGCTGTACTACCCCGCCAACCGTTACTGGATGATGGACTGGCTGCTGCAATGGTGGCCGGCGCTGGGCTTGTCTTTCCGCCAGCAGGTGGTGCACAACCCGGACACCGATCTCTACCGCGCCGCCTACTGGGCGCTGGCCAGCATCGCCAGTTACTGCCTGCTGCCGCTGCTGGCCATCCGGCTGCTGGATCGCCGCCCGCTGGCTGACTTCGGCCTGGCCTGGCCGGACCGCGCCACGCTGAAGACGGACCTGAAGCTGTTCCCGCTGTTCTACGCCCTGATGCTGCCCCTGGTGTGGTGGGCGTCCGGCCAGCCGGGCTTTTTGAAGATCTACCCCTTCTTCCGGCTCAGCCCCGGCGAGAGCTTATGGCCGCACTGGCTGCTGTGGGAGCTCTTGTATTTCGCCCAGTTCGCCGCGCTGGAGTTCTTCTTCCGCGGCTATATGGTGCACGGTCTCAAACCGCGGCTGGGCGTCAGCGCCGTCTTCGTGATGGTGCTGCCCTACTGCATGATCCATTTTGAGAAACCGCTGCTGGAGAGCCTGGCCGCCATCGTCGCCGGCGTCGCGCTGGGCGCGCTCAGCTACCGCTACCGTTCCATCTGGCTGGGCATCGCGCTGCATTGCAGCGTGGCGCTGACCATGGATTTGATGGCGCTGTGGCGCAAGGGCCTGCTTTAAAAAGCGGCTCACGATCTGCCGCCTCTTTGAAAATCGATATAATTCAAGCCATGAACACTCAAGCCATGTCCCCGGAGCAATCCCCTCTGGGCAAAACCGTCAGCTACCAGGATCATTACGATCCCCATCTGCTGTTTCCGATCCCGCGCCAGGCCAAGCGCGACGAAATCGGCGTGGACGCCGCCGCGCTGCCCTTTGCCGGCGTGGACATCTGGACCGGTTTCGAACTGTCCTGGCTCAACGCCCGCGGCAAGCCCCAGGTGGGCATCGCCGCCTTCCGCATCCCGGCCGACAGCCCGAACCTGATCGAATCCAAATCCTTCAAGCTCTATCTGAACAGCTATAACCAGACCCGGATGGCCGGCCTGGACGCGCTGCGCCGCCAGCTGGCCGCGGACCTGTCCGCCGCCGCCGGCAAGCCGATAGGCGTCGACATCATGCTGCCGCAGCAGTTCGGCGGCGAAACCGTGGCCGAACTGGCCGGCGACTGCATCGACGATCTGGACATCGAGGTGGACAACTACGCGCCCTGCCCGCAGATCCTGCGCGCCGACGCCGGCGACGTTGTCAGCGAGACCCTGTGCAGCCATCTGCTGAAATCCAACTGCCTGGTCACCGGCCAGCCGGACTGGGGCAGCGTGCAGATCCGCTATACCGGCCCGCGGCTGGACCGCGAGGCGCTGCTGCGCTACCTGATAGGCTTCCGCCAGCACAATGAATTCCACGAGCAATGCGTGGAGCGCATCTTCACCGATCTGCTCCGCGCCTGCGCGCCGAGCCGCCTCACCGTCTACGCGCGCTACACCCGCCGCGGCGGACTGGACATCAACCCCTTCCGCAGCAATTGCGGCGAGATGCCGGTGGGCAACACCCGCACCGCGCGGCAATAAGATCCTTACTAAGCGGGAAAAGCGAACAGGCCGGCGAATGCCGGCCTGTTTATTAATGACAACGATGTGATGCGAGCCACCCATTCACAGACAAAATTCATTTAGACCAGTCAATTTTATATAGAAAATAAAACATACTTCCGGCTTAGTAGGAGCGGACCTATGTTTCATTAAATAAAAAGGCGCATATCCACGCTCCCTCCCTATTTCAAATGCAGTTCTAAACATGCGCACATAGGACTCATTGCCTTTCGAAAGTGCAAGCCAAACCGATCTTGCTGCTGAAAAGCACCACAGAGCCTAATCCGCTTATCAATTGACCGGTTAATGGCTTGCGAGGCGAGGAAAATTTTATTGGCAACTATCAAGCATTGATTCTCATCACAAGTAGCAGCCCCATAGGTTTCTCATTCAAAACCAGCTTCTAATTAATCTTCACAACCAGCTCTAAACTTATCAAAAAAATGCCTTCCATATTATCCATTTTCACATCATTAGAAGCCACCTTGCCTTGATAGAAACTATTAATTATAACAACAGATCGATTTGCTATAGCATAGCTTGAACTCATCATCATACCAACCGTACATTTAATTAATTGCATTGCTTTTACTCCCTTGCTTTCCTGCAGCCAATACTAGTATTTTCAATTATTTTATTTCATCTAAAAAATAAAAATCCACTTCTGGCGTAGCCAAATTTGGCTCATGCTTGATAAGATAAAAAGTAGCATAAGCAGCCCCCTTCCCACTTTCATAAGCAGGTGCCGTCACACAAATATAAGACTCCTTCCCTTTCAAGACACTATAGAAACGAGTAGAGCCCGCAGCAAAGGGATAACCCGGGGAAACATTCTTATCTATGGAGTGATTAATCGCTTGTGATGAGAGAAAAAATCGATCAGAAACTATTAAATACTGCTGATCATTGCAAGTGCTATAACCATAGTTTCGACCACCAAATGGTATTTGATATTGGTACTCGCAACCACTATTTTGCTTTAAAACAAAAGCACCGCCGTCCAGCCTCGTCAGTCCTATCTCTTTTGCAGCAGGCACTCCATTACGACAGCTATTAACAACATCAACATATGGAGCGGACCAAGCGCAAGATGACAGCACAACCAAACTTAAAAAAACCTTAATCACCTGCATTGTTTTACTCCTTCTGCCGCTATAAAATCAGCATTGTATTTCCAAAAAATAGTACCTCCATATGCTGCAGTGGAGTCATAGGCATAATTGTAATATGAGCCAAGTCCTCCTTTTCTATTTAAACCTACAGGGGAGGCAATGCCATAAATATTATGCTCTTGCATGACAAAGCGAAATCCATCGCTATACCTATAATGCTTTTTTCCTTTGGTCTTAAGATCAGCCCCATCCCAAAAACATCCTCCATTGCTATAATCTACTCCATAGGCCAGAGCATTCCTCGCCGCTTCATATGCCTGCGTGTATTTCTTAGCATCACTGGCGCACATCAACTCCTTGTAACGCACATTGCCATCGGTAAGCACATAGGCATACCGAGGGTACTTTTCATGAATTTTTGAAGCGACCCAACCTGTTGCCAGGTATCGCATGTCCTAATCATTACCAGCGCTAAAGCTTGAGGTGTAAAAAAACAGGCCGGTAAGTACAGGCCTGTTTGCTAATAAAAGTGGGCTAGCACGATCAGCCCTGCTCATTAAGACAAATATTATTTATCCCAATCGATTTTATCTATAAAATAAAAGTCAACTTCAGGGGTTATACTAGACTGGCCATGCTTGATCAAATAGAAAGTTAGATAATTATTCCATTTTCCACTATCAAAAATGGGGGAAATGATACAAAGGTAAGATTCACTTCCTTTTTTGACATTCAGCAAAGTTGTTGAGCTACCCGAAAAAGTATTGCCCGGGACAATATTTTTATCAATTGAATGATTAATTGCCTGAGAAGCTAGGAAGAATTTATTAGACACAATCAAATATTGCTGACTATTACAAGTACTATACCCATATATTTTCCCATCAACTTTAGCCTCCAGTTGATTTTCACAGCCGGCAGCAGCCTTCTTCGCAAACCCACTTACCACATCTTCAACTTGCACCCCTTGTGATACCACCTTCATTTTGCGACAGCTTTCCACAATATCCGCTGATGGCGACGCCAAAGAGCTCACCGCATAAACCCCCCACACCCCTGCAAAAAATCTAATCAATTGCATTGCTTTGCTCCTCTTGCCGTCATATAACGATCATTAATTTTCCAAAAAATGGTTTCGCCATATGCGGAGGTTGACTCATAAACATAATCATAAAATCCAAATTCTGCTATCTTATTTTTAGCAGGAGGTTCAGCGATATCAAAAACATTATGAGAAGGAGATGTAAATTTAAAACCTTCTATATATCGATAAGCACTCGTTCCTTTCACTTTCAGATCTCGGCCATCCCAAAAACATCCTCCATTGCTGTAATCCACTCCATAGGCCAGAGCATTCCTCGCCGCCTCATATGCCTGCGTGTATTTTTTAGCATCACTAGCGCACATCAACTCCTTGTAACGCACATTGCCATCGGTAACCGCATAAGCATATTGTGGGTACTTCTTCAGGAACTTTTGCAGCGACCCTCCTTGTTGCCAGACATCGCGTTTCCTGACCATCGCCGAAGCAATGCCGTACATCTCCTCCTTCACTTGCTGCACCGAGCTTTCACCGTACACGATGGCGGCCAGCAGCTTTTCTTGGGTAACGGCATTGATATCGGGCTTGCAAGGTGGCGGGCAGGGTTTGCCGGGAGCGGCCTTGGCCCACGGGGCCAGCATTGCGGTTTCTACGCATTGCTCTAGGTCTGGCCTGCTGCAACTAAGGCCATCCGCGGATAAAGTCCACGAAGCGTCCGGGCAGAAGGCTGGGCCCTCCCCAATCCAGCGAGAGTAATAGTAAGTATCAAAAGCCCCGCCGCTAGGGCTATTACATTGAACTTTCTCATATTGATAATTCGGGGTATCGACTTCGTCGAACACAAAAGTGACAACCGGTCCCCAGTTTGGTATCGAGCCACAATGGTTCGCGACCAACTTTTCATATCCAGCCTTGCTGCCACAAGCCTCCCCCGTCATCAGAAAGGTGCCATTGGAGCCACACCTGACAACATCCGCGCGCTGGACAGGCCTCGTTTCGGCCTTAGCAGTCAGAAATGGTACGCCAGACAACAGCAGCACACAGCTTACACGGTGCAGCATTCCTCACCTCGCATCGCAAGTTATGAGCGCATCCCCGGGGCAGAGTGTTTTACCAAATTTATTAATTTATTAAATTACAATAAAAAAATGCTCTGCCGACTGTCACAAAGGGCAGATCACCAAGTTCCAAGGAGACAAAAAGGCCTGCCAGGCATGGCAGGCCTTTGAAGAAGCAGCCTACTGTCGGAGCGGCCACTAGAGGTAAACAGCGCACTGGCAACCATACATCAGTACGGGAGAGGTGCTATCTCCGTTGGTCGCTAGGGATAGAACCAGTAAAGGCTATACCCCATCGCATGCACCTTGCCGGCGTCCAGCCGCATGGTGACCTTGACCTCGCTATTGGAATTGAAATGGCCGAGCTTGAAATCGTCCGGCTTCAAATACTCCTTGGGCGCGAACACCTTGCGGATCAGCACCTGATCGTCCGAATCCTTCAGCGTCACTTCCAGCATCGGATAGGCCTGGGAGTAAGTGGCGTGGTTCTTCAGCGTGGCGGACAGCTGGATCAGATTGGGGAAATCCGGGACGAAAGCCAGTTCCGACCACTCCGTGCGCACGCGGGCGATATCGGTGGGCCAGGGCACGGCGCAGCCTACGGCGCCGCAGAGGTTTTCCAGCGTCGGGCGCAATTCCGGCACTTCCGCGGCGATGCGGGTGCGGTTGAAATACACCAATTGACCGGCCAACACCAGCACGCCTATCGCCGAGGCGACGACGGCCAGGAAGGTCAGCGCCGGATGGCGTCTTCGCGGCGATTCGTCCGGCTCGTCTTCGCCATGGCTGGACGGCGGCTCGACGCGCGCCTCCGGCGCCGGCTTGGCAGGCGGCTCTTCGAACTTGGGTTCCGGAACCGCTACCGGCGCAGGCTCCGCCACCGACTCCGGCGCGGGGCGGCGGCGGTTGCCGAACACCTCCGGCGCGGGTTCCACCACGGCAGACGGCTCGGCGTCAAAGGGGTTGCCCAGCGGCGCGCTGACATGGCGATTCTGCATCGCCTCCGCCAACGCGCGCTGGAACTCCTCGACATCGGCGCGCGCGGCCGGGGCTTCCTCCGCCTCCGCCATCGGCGGCGGCATCAGCAGTTCGTCCGGCGGCGCTTCCGTCGCGCTGGAGCCCGGATCGAAATCCGGCACTTCCAGCTCGAAATCGTCCAGCGCCTCGCTCTGCCGAACCTGAGTCTGGACGGGCGGCGGCGCCGCGGCGCGCGGAGGTTCCGCCGGCGGCGCTTCCGCCGCGACGAAATGCTCGGTGGCGTTGAACACATGCGAACAGCGCCCGCAGCGCACCAAGCCATTGGCGGCCGCTAACTGGGCATCATTGACCTTGAAGCGTGTCTGGCAATTGGGGCACTGTGTCGTATATGTCATACCGTGGGGCGTCGGGTTCCTGTCAGTCTGGTCCATCCTTCGTCGAACACCGGAGCGTCCATCTGGAACCACTGTTCATAGATGGCCGACAGTTCTTCGGCTTGTTCAGCGAGAATGCCTGAAAGCACGATTCTACCACCGGTTTTGACGTGGCTCGCCAGCAACTGGCCCAACATGCGCAGCGGATTGGCCAGAATATTGGCCAGTACCACGTCGTAGACCGCTTCCGGGTTCTGGTCAGGCAGACAGAAGTCCGCCTTGACCTGGTTCTGTTCCGCGTTGTCCTGGCTGGCCCGCACCGCCTGCGCGTCGATGTCCACGCCCAAGGCGGAGGCCGCGCCCAGCTTGAGCGCGGCGATGGCGAGAATGCCGGAACCGCAGCCGTAGTCCAGCACGCTTTCGCCGCCTTGCAGCTGGGCGTCCAGCCATTGCAGGCACAAGCGCGTGGTCGGATGGCTGCCGGTGCCGAAGGCCA
Source organism: Chromobacterium sp. HL1 (assembly GCF_057418835.1). NCBI lineage: Bacteria > Pseudomonadati > Pseudomonadota > Betaproteobacteria > Neisseriales > Chromobacteriaceae > Chromobacterium > Chromobacterium sp. HL1. The sequence goes on along the minus strand of NZ_CP162399.1, from coordinate 590,603 downwards.
GGCCCGGATCCAGTTGCAGATTGACCGCGTTTGGCGCCGGCGGCTCGTGCCAGGTCGGCGTGATCCACAGGCGGTCGGAAATCCGGATCGGGTCGAACTGCGACTGGGTCAGACGCACCCAGTCCTGCTCTTCCACCCGCTCCACATTGTAGCTGGGCAGGGCCAGACCGCAGGCGTTGGCGGCGGCGGCGATCAGCAGGGCCACGTCGGCCGCTTCATCAAACAGCGTGATGATGCGGCTGCGGCTCCACAGCTTGTCCACCGGCTCGCCGGGTTCGCCGAAAATCGGCTCTTCGCGCTCGGTGCCGGCAAAAGCGTCTTCGATCGCGGTGGACAGCGCGCCGGCGTCCATCAGCGCGTCGGCCAGACGCTCGGCGACGGTTGACTCGGCGTCAATGGTGGCTTGCAGCCAGGCCATCACGCGCCCCCTTTTTTCTGCTGCGACAAACGCTGCTCCAGATAATGAATGCACGTGCCGCCGCGTTGGAAGGCCGCGTCCATGAACAGTTCCTGATGCAGCGGGATATTGGTCTTGATGCCGGAAATGGAGATTTCCGACAGCGCCACCCGCATCCGCGCCATCGCCTGCTCGCGGGTATCGCCAAAGGCGATCAGCTTGCCCACCATGGAATCGTAATGCGAAGGCACGGTGTAGCCCTGGTAAATATGCGAATCGATGCGGATGCCCGGGCCGCCGGCCGGGTGATAGCTTTCGATCTTGCCCGGGGACGGCACGAAGGTGAACGGGTCCTCGGCGTTGATCCGGCACTCCATCGCATGGCCGCGCAACACCACGTCCTTCTGTTTGTAGCGCAGTTTCTCGCCGGCGGCGATGCGGATCTGTTCCTGCACGATGTCGATGCCGGTGATCATCTCGGTCACCGGGTGCTCAACCTGCACACGGGTGTTCATCTCGATGAAGTAGAACTCGCCGCGCTCGAACAGGAATTCAAAAGTGCCGGCGCCGCGGTAGCCGATGCGGCGGCAGGCTTCGGCGCAGGCTTCGCCAATCTTCTGGCGCTGCTTGTCGGTGATGCCCGGCGCAGGCGCTTCCTCGATGATCTTCTGGTGGCGGCGCTGCATCGAGCAGTCGCGCTCGCCCAGATAGATGGCGTTGCCGTATTCGTCGGCCAGAATCTGGATTTCGATGTGGCGCGGCTCTTCCAGGAATTTTTCCATGTAGACGGTGGGATTGCCGAAAGCCGCGCCGGCTTCGGTGCGGGTCATCTGCACCGAATTGATCAGCGCGCCCTCGGTATGCACCACGCGCATGCCGCGACCGCCGCCGCCGCCGGCGGCCTTGATGATCACCGGGAAACCGATCTTCTTGGCGATCTTGACGATCTCGGCCGGATCGTCCGGCAAAGCGCCTTCGGAGCCCGGCACGCAGGGCACGCCGGCCTCTATCATCGCGTTCTTGGCCGACACCTTGTCGCCCATCATGCGGATGGTGTCCGGACGCGGACCGATGAACACGAAGCCGGACTGCTCGACGCGCTCGGCGAAGTCGGCGTTTTCCGACAGGAAGCCGTAACCCGGGTGGATGGCCTGGGAATCGGTCACCTCGGCGGCGGCGATCAGGGCCGGCACGTTCAGATAGCTCTTGCCGCTGGGCGCCGGGCCGATGCAGACCGATTCGTCGGCCAGCTTCACGTACTTGGCTTCGCGATCGGCCTCGGAATGCACCACCACGGTCTTGATGCCCATCTCGCGGCAGGCGCGCTGGATGCGCAGGGCGATTTCACCCCGGTTGGCAATCAGAATTTTTTCAAACATGGAATTCTCCGCTGGCGGATTCCGCGGCCGGCGTCGTCGCCGGCGGGGGCCGCCAATGCTGTCGTGGCAAACGACAAGGGCACAGACGCTGCGCCGTGCCCCCTTGCCGTCTGCCTGTCGTCTGGCTTACTCGATGATGAACAACGGCTCGCCGAATTCCACCGGCTGGCCGTCTTCGACCAGAACGGCCTTGACCACGCCGGAGCGGTCGGCTTCGATCTCGTTCATCAGCTTCATCGCTTCGATGATGCACAGGGTGTCGCCGGCGTTGACGCTCTGACCCACTTCGATGAAGCTCTTGGCGCCCGGGCTCGGCGAGCGATAGAAGGTGCCCACCATCGGCGACTTCATCGCATTCTTGTCGTTGTTGGCCGGCGCGGCGGCTTCGGCTGCCGGCGCGGCCACGGCGGCGGCTTGGGCGTTGGGCACTTGCAGCGCGGTCATCGGCTGAGCGTAGGCCATCTGCGGCGCGGCGGATACGCGGGTAATGCGGACTTTTTCTTCCCCCTCGGTCACTTCGAGTTCGGCGATGCCGGATTCCTCGACGAGATCGATCAGCTTCTTGAGTTTACGGAGATCCATTGATAATCCTTCGAGTGGGATATTCGGTAGAGTGAGTTAGGCCTGCGCGGCAAGATGCCGGATGGCGTGCGCAAGCGCCAGTTCATAGCCGTGGGCGCCGAGTCCGCAGATCACGCCGACCGCGAGGTCGGAGAAATAGGAATGCTTGCGGAACGGTTCGCGGGCATGAACGTTGGAAAGGTGGACTTCGATAAACGGCACTTGCACCGCCGCCAGCGCGTCGCGCAAGGCGACGCTGGTATGGGTGAAAGCGGCCGGATTGACCAGAATGAAGGCAGTACCGTCATGCAGGCACTGCTGCACGCGATCAATCAACACATGTTCCGCATTGCTCTGCAATGCCGACAATTCAAACCCCGCGGCGCTAGCCTGCTGTTCCAGCCGCTGGTTGATATCGTCAAGCGTTTCCCGGCCGTAGTGCTGCGGCTCCCGCTGTCCCAGCAGATTGAGGTTGGGGCCATGCAACACGAGGATTTTTCCGGTCAAAGCCTGCTCCTGTTTATCATCTTGGGCGCGAGTTTGCCGCAATTCGCTGCAAGATGTCTAGCTTTTGCATCATTTCAAACAGTTGTTTGGATGGCGAACACGGCGGATCTTCGAGTCAAAGCACTAGTATCCACGGGCGTTTTTCCGCCTGGGAAGTTTTTACCGCCTGGCCGAAAATCGATGTTGATTCAGCGCAAATCCCGCCACTTCGCTCACTAAGCTGATGCCGGCCGGCGGCGGCGCGGGTATAATTTGCCGATTCTGAATCTTTTACGCCTTATGCAGCTTTCCGACTTCGACTACCACCTGCCCGAGCACCTGATCGCCCAGCACCCTCCGGCAGAGCGCGGCGCCAGCCGCCTGCTGCGCGTGGCCGGCCATGACCGCGCCAATCTGCGCTTCACCGACTTCATCGATCAGGTCAGCCCCGGCGACGTGATGGTGTTCAACGACACCCGCGTGATCAAGGCCCGGCTGTTCGGCGAAAAAACCAGCGGCGGCAAGATCGAGGCGCTGATAGAACGCGTGCTGGACGCACATACCGCGCTGGCCCACGTCCGCGCGTCCAAATCGCCCAAACCCGGCACCCGGCTGATCTTCGCGGATCGCTGGGAGGCGGAAATGGTAGAGCGCCACGGCGAACTGTTCAAGCTGCGCTTCCTGGCCGAGGACAATCTCTTCGACATCCTGGAAGCTTCCGGCAAGCTGCCGCTGCCGCCTTATATAGAACGCGGCGCCGGCCACGAGGATGACGAGCGCTACCAGACCGTCTACGCCCGCGAGCGCGGCGCGGTGGCCGCGCCCACCGCCGGCCTGCACTTCACCGAAGACATGCTGGAACAGCTGCGCGCCAAGGGCGTGCAACTGGCCTACGTCACCCTGCACGTCGGCGCCGGCACCTTCCAGCCGGTGCGGGTGGACAATATCGCCGAGCACAAGATGCACAGCGAAATCTACGAAGTGCCGGAAACCACCCGCGCGCTGATCGCAGAAGCCCACGCCGCCGGCCGCAAAGTGCTGTCGGTGGGCACCACCAGCATGCGCGCGCTGGAATCCGCCGCGCGCGGCGGCGAACTGGCCGCCGGCTGCGGCGAAACTGACATCTTCATCACCCCGGGCTACCGCTTCCGGGTGGTGGACCGCCTGCTGACCAATTTCCACCTGCCCAAGTCCACGCTGCTGATGTTGGTGTCCGCCTTCGCCGGCTACGAGGAAATCCGCGCCGCCTACCAGCACGCGGTGGAGCAGGAATACCGTTTCTTCAGCTACGGCGACGCCATGCTGCTGGAACGCAAAGACTGATGCGCGGCTTAATCGGCCGCCTTTGAGGATCAGACCATGTCCGGACTCTCTCCCGACGCGCCCGCGCCGCAGGAAATCCAGCTGCACGCGGTGTCGCGCGTGCTGGAAATCAGCTTCGACGACGGCGCCCGCTTCGAGCTGCCCTGCGAATACCTGCGCGTCTACTCGCCCTCGGCGGAAGTGCGCGGCCACGGCGCCGGCCAGGAAGTGCTGCAAGTGGGCAAGCGCCATGTCGCCGTCACCGCGCTGGAGCCGGTGGGCCATTACGCGCTGAAGATCACCTTCGACGACGGCCACGACAGCGGACTGTACAGCTGGAGCTATCTATACGAGCTGGGCGCCAAGCGCGACCAGTACTGGCAGGATTATCTCAATCGCCTCGCCGCCGCAGGCGCGAGCAGGGAGTGACCATGGACAAGACGACCCACTTCGGCTTCAAGACCGTTGCCGAAAGCGAAAAAGCCGCCAAGGTGGCCGATGTGTTCCACTCGGTGGCCAAGAAATACGATGTGATGAACGACCTGATGTCCGGCGGGCTGCACCGGGTGTGGAAACACTTCACCCTGACCACTTCCGGCGTCAAGGCCGGCGACAAGGTGCTGGACATCGCCGGCGGCACCGGCGACCTGTCGCGCGGCTGGGCCAAGCGCGTGGGCAAGAGCGGCGAAGTGTGGCTGACCGACATCAACAGCTCCATGCTGACCGTGGGCCGCGACCGGCTGCTGGACGACGGCCTTGTGCTGCCGGTGTCCTTGGCCGACGCCGAGAAGCTGCCCTTCCCCGACAATTACTTCGACGCGGTGTCGGTGGCTTTCGGCCTGCGCAATATGACCCACAAGGACGCGGCGCTGAAGGAAATGTGCCGGGTGCTGAAGCCGGGCGGCAAGCTGATGGTGCTGGAGTTCTCCAAAGTCTGGAAACCGCTGTCGCCGTTCTACGATTTCTACTCCTTCAAGGCGCTGCCGGTGATGGGCAAGTTGGTGGCTAACGACCCCGACAGCTACCAGTACCTGGCCGAATCCATCCGCATGCATCCCGATCAGGAAACGCTGAAGCAGATGATGCTGGACGCCGGCTTCGGCAAGGTGGATTACCACAATATGAGCGGCGGCGTGGTGGCCCTGCACAAGGGCTACAAGTTCTAAGACCCTGCTCAAAGTCCGCTGCGTGTCAGCGATACGGCGTTGAAACCAAGCTCAAAATGCTCATGTGCCACGCGTACATTCCGCTTTTTCGCTCGTTTTCGCCTTGTCTCGCTCTGGCTCGCAAGACTTTGAACAGCTTCTAAGAGCCTGATTACGATCCGCGGCGCTCCGGCAATGCGGCCTTGATCAGACTAGACCCCTTCACCTTCCAATCACGGCGGAGACAGCGCATGGGCATCCAGATCGCGGCATTCAACCATCTGTTGAACCAACACCCGGCGGTGCGGGCGGAACTGGCCGCGCACGCCGGCCGGCGCGTCGCCGTGGCGCTGCCGCCCTTCCACGTGGCCGGCGTGTTCACCGACGACGGCTGGCTGGCCGCCTGCGAGGGCGAGCCGGAAGCCACGGTGCGCCTCAAACACGCCGTCGCGCTGGCGGCGGCGGCCGGGCGCGACCCGGCGCTGAGCGACATCCAGCTGGAAGGCGACGCCGAACTGGCCGCCGCCGTCGGCCGCCTGCTGGGCCGCCTGCAATGGAACGCCGCCGAGGACCTGTCCCGGCTGGTGGGCGACGCCGCCGCCCAGCGCGCGGAAACCCTGGCCCGCGGCCTGCTCGGCTTCAAGGGCCAGGTGGCCTGGCGGCTGGCCGCCAACTGGGTGGAGCATCTGCGCGAGGAAACGCCGGTGCTGGCCGGCCGCCGCCAGGTGCAAGGCTTCGTCGCCGCGGTGGACACCTTGCGCGACGACGCCGGCCGCCTGGAAAAACGCCTGGCGCGGCTGCAGGCCGCGCTGCAACAAGAACAGACAAAGGCCTGACGGCACATGCGGACTTCGCGCTTCATCAAGATCGTTTCCACCTTCTACCGCTTCGGCCTGGACGACTTCCTGGAAGGCCATTCCAAGCTCGGCTTCGTCCACAAGCTGTTCGGCCTGCTGCCGCTGCGCCGCGACACCAGCGCGCCGCTGCCGCAGCGGGTACGGCTGGCGCTGGAAAGCCTGGGACCCATCTTCGTCAAATTCGGCCAGGTGCTGTCCACCCGCCGCGATCTGCTGCCGCCGGACTACGCCGACGAACTGGCCCGGCTGCAAGACCGGGTGCCGCCCTACGACGGCCTGCAGGCGCGCGAGATGATAGAACGCAGCCTGGGCCGCAAGGTGGACGAACTCTACGTCGATTTCGACAACACCCCGGTGGCCAGCGCCTCCGTAGCCCAGGTGCACAAGGCCTGGCTGCGCCAGCCCGACGGCGGCCGCGGCCGCGAAGTGGCGGTCAAGGTGCTGCGCCCCGGCATCCAGCCGGTGATCGAGCAAGACCTGGCGCTGATGGGCACGCTGGCCGGCTGGGTGGAGAAGCTGTTCACCGACGGCAAGCGGCTGAAGCCGCGCGAAGTGGTGGCCGAGTTCGACAAATACCTGCACGACGAACTGGACATGATGCACGAGGCCGCCAACGCCTCGCAGCTGCGCCGCAACTTCAAGAACTCGGACATGCTGATCGTGCCCGAGGTGTTCTACGACTACACCAGCCGCGACGTGCTGACGCTGGAATGGATGCACGGCATCCCGGTGGGCCAGGTGGACCGGCTGCGCGAAGCCGGCGTGGACCTCACCAAGCTCAGCCGCTTCGGCGTGGAAATCTTCTTCACCCAGGTGTTCCGCCACGGCTTCTTCCACGCCGACATGCACCCGGGCAATATCTTCGTCGCCGCCGACGGCCGCTACATCGCGCTGGACTTCGGCATCGTCGGCACCCTGACCGACACCGACAAGCACTATCTGGCGGTCAACTTCCTCGCCTTCTTCAACCGCGACTACCACCGCGTGGCCACCGCCCACATCGAATCCGGCTGGGTGCCGAAAGACACCCGCGCCGAGGAGCTGGAAGCGGCGGTGCGCACCGTGTGCGAACCCATCTTCGAGAAGCCGCTGTCGGAAATCTCCTTCGGCATGGTGCTGCTGCGCCTGTTCGAAACCAGCCGCCGCTTCAATGTGGAAATCCAGCCGCAACTGGTGCTGCTGCAAAAGACCCTGCTCAATATCGAAGGCCTGGGCCGCCAGCTGGATCCCAATCTGGATCTGTGGGACACCGCCAAGCCCTTCCTGACCAAGTGGATGAACGAACAGATAGGCTGGCGCGGCCTGCTGCGCACGCTGAAGCACGAAGCGCCGCAATGGGCCACCACCCTGCCCACGCTGCCGCGCAAGCTGAATGACGCGCTGTCCTCCGCCAACAGCGAGCTGCTGATCAGCGGCTACATCCAGCTGATGCGGGAACAGAAGCGCCAGAACTGGCTGCTGGCACTGATCGCCATCCTGCTGGCGGCCTTGCTGCTGAAGAACTGGCTCTGACCTCGTAAAGCATGATTTCACTCATGCCCTGCTTCATCAGGCCCTCAAGCAGGCATGGCGGGATCAAGGTTTCCAAGCTTCAGCCGCCCGCCATCCTGCAAACAGGAGCGCCCGTTTCAATGGCGACGCTCCGTGCGTCTGCAAGCCCCCTTGCCAAGCCAAGCGGGGCTTTTATCTTTATTGGGTGCGGCTGACGGGACGGACAGCTCTTCCATTCTTCACAAGGAAAACTCGAAACGCCGGTTTGAGGGCGACAACATGTCTTCCTCGGCAATCGCCACGCCCATTTCACCCATCCGGATGCCAATCCGATCACGCAAGGCCTGCAAGTCTTCCCATGCCTGCGGGTGCAGCGCCTCGGCCACCATCAGCACGGTGTCCGTGGTCGGGGAAATCACCGACTGAGCGCCTTGCCGGAAAACCCAGCGGCGGGAATGCGCCTGATGATCCTCATCGGCAAAAATGATTTCACCCACGGCCGGCCGCTCAATCTCGCCGGAAAATGCCTGATACGCCTCCAGGCCGTTCGCCGGTCTGACCACCACGCCTCCTCTAAGGCATGCGCAATCGAATGCCGCAATCGGAATGGCCGCATGCATGGACTCCGCGTTAAGCGCGTCGATCAGCGGCAAGACATGAGGTAGGCATCCCTCCTTCCGGAAACGGCGCAGCAGCGCCTCTGCCGCGCAGCGATACTGCGTGGGCTTCAAACCCATCTCAGCATAGGTTTGGCGCCATGCCTGCAGCGACGGGACCTCGCTCTCGGCCCTCTCCGCCTGCAGAGCGGCAACCTCCGCATAAGTGGAGTCAAGCGCTCCCGCATTCAGTCCGGCGTTTCCAGCCTGTCGCAGAACCAGAACCAGGGCTCTCAGTTCCGGGAATCGCCCCCACACTTCGTCAGAATGATGAAAGTACATCTTTCCTAGCCCCCTCTGTCCTCATGCCTGGGTTTGCCATCACGGAATGAACGAATGCCTCTCACACTTGCGGCACCGTCTTCAAACGCGCCGGAATCGTCAGCACCAGAATGGCGAGCATCACCGCCGCGACGCCAACGGCTTGGCTCATTTCAATTTGCTCGCCCAGAACCAGCGCGGCAAGCAGCACCGCAGTCAAGGGCGCAACGGCGGTGAATGTGGCGGCCTCGCTTCCGCTTACCCGCGCGGCCCCGCCATACCACAACAGAAAACCGCCAACGGTCGGCACCAGCGCATACCAGATCACCGCCGCAATCGCCTCGGAACCCGGCATGGCAAACGGCAGCTCGAGGAAGGCAACGGGCAAGGACACCAACAGACCCAGAATTGTCATCGCCGTGGTCTGCAACAATGGCCGCAAAGGCACTCGCATGCGCTTGTTGAGCAGAATGAAAGCGCTTTCGCAGACGACGGCCCCCAAGATGCAGGCCATGCCGATGAGAGACAGCGGCCCGGAGCCTTTCCACGCCACCGCCATCACGCCAATGGTGGCGAGCCCTACCGCAATGAGCAGCCGCGCGCTTGGCCGCTCCCCCAAAACCATGACAGAAAAAAGCGCGGAGACTGCAGGGAGCGTTCCAATGATTACGCCCGCATCGGCGGCAGGAAGATAGGACAGGCCGGAAATCAACAAGGTCGTGTAACCGACGCTCCCCGCCCCCGCCTGGAGCAGAAGCAAAAACCCGTCGCTGCGCGTCAGTTTTGGCCACCTCTCCCTCTGCAGGAGAAGCAAGGGAATCAACACAGGCAGTGCGAGAGCAAACCGCAGCGCCGTCGCAAAAAAAGGGGGCATGCTGCCCGCGATGAATTTTGAGGCGATCACGGTAGAACCAACAGTCATCATCGCCAACGTCAACATCAGATATCCGAGAGTGCGGTTTGACAATTCCACCTCCGTTCATGGCTAAGCTCACAAACGGATTTACTTCACGCGCTATTTAAAATCAAGCCTTTAAAAATATCGTCAATAGCTATTGATTTTCGTAGCTTCCAAGAAAGTTCGCTTCGCAAGCATCCATCCATGGCGATGGCGTTCAGCGAATTCCTGGGCAAGTTATGCCATACAGCACTTATTCACATCGATACATTTCAAATAAGGCGGCCAAGATGCTTTTGACTTTCTGAAGGGGAATGCTGGCCCTGGGTTTTCGCAAGGGCGGGCACAATGAATCTCTCCCGAGACCCAGGCGCTCATACCGCTTACGCCAACAAGCCAGTTGCCTATGCAACGGCTGAGCAGGGGTTTCATGAACGGACAAAACAAGGCATCTCATGTCCGCCCCGCCTTTGACCACGCTTGCCCAGCGGCGGCATCAAGCATTTTATAAGCATGACATGCAAAGGACGGACAGAGGCGGTGTAATGAAAAAGGGAAACGCCCGCCTCCGCGCATCGCCTTAAGGTTCCGGCGGCGGCCCGGCACGGTTTGAGCTGTGCCCGCATGATTATCCAAGCCCGAGACGGGCATGAATGCAACAGCGCATCCATTCACAGCTCGCGCAGCGCCGTGCCCTCCGCCGGCTTGCGCAGCCAGCCTTCCAGCAGCTTGTAACTGTCCAGATCGAAGGACGGCGCGCCCTCCAGCGGGCCGCCGTCGCCCTGGCGCGAGCCCAGATAGCACCAGCGGTCGAACACATGCTCGGCGCGCTCGCCGGTCACTTCGTCGGTTTCCACCACCGCGATGGCGCCGGCGAACGGCCAGGCTTTCACCTTCAACTTGGCCAAGGCGCCCAGCAGCCGGATATTGTGCACCTCCGCCGGCTCGCGGCCGATGCAGGCGCCGCGGCAGCGGCCCAGCTTCAAAGCCGCGCACGGCGCGCCCTTGCGGCTGGTCACCGCCTCCACGCCCAATACCGACTGGCACAGCGCGTTGCCCAGCGCGATTTCCGCCAGGATCTTGCGCGCCTCGCGCGCATGGCGGAACAGGCCGTACAAATCCGCGGTGCGGCTGAAATCCAGCTCGCGCGCGTACACCACCTTGGGGCGGGTGAAGCCGTCCTCCGTCTCCAGCTGGATGGAGCACAGCTCCGGGCTCAGCTTGCCGCGGTGGTTATGCTGCGGCTTCAAGGCGTGAATCAAGCGCAGTTCCAGCAAGTGCGCGCCGAACTCGCCCAGGGTCTCCTGCCACTCCACCCGGCCGATGGGCTCGCCGATATGCACCTCGCGGCTCTTGCCGCCGCCCTTGACCGCGGCGAAATGCGCCAGCACCCGCGTGCGCAGATTGCCGCCCTTGCCCACGTACAAGGGTTTGCCCTCCTCCCCGTACAGCGCGTACACCCCCGGCACGTCCGGCAGCAGCTCCAGTTGCTCTTGCAGCGCCGCCGGCAGGCCGGCCAGTTCCGGCGGCGCGGCCAATACCGCCGCCATCGCCGCGCCCACGGCCGCTTCGCCCAGTTCCTGGCTGGCGATGCCTAGGAAGCGATGCACCGCTTCCGCGTCCGCCAAGGCCCGGTGCCGCTCCGGCAGGCGGATGTCGTAACGCTCTATCAGGCTGTCCAGGCTGTGCTTGAAAAACTGCGGGTAGAGCCGGCGCGACAGCTTGACCGTGCACAGCGACTGGCTCTGAAAGCGCAGTCCGGCGCGGCGGAATTCGTTTTTCAGGAAGCCGTAATCGAAGCGCGCGTTGTGCGCCAGGAACAGGCGGCCGGACAGCATGGTCAGCAAGCGCTCGGCCAGATCGGCGAAGCTCGGCGCCGCCGCCACCATGGCGTCGGAGATGCCGGTCATGTTCTCGATGAAGGGAGGGATGGGCTGGCCGGGGTTGATCAGAGAGCTGAAGCGCTCCACCCGGTCGCCGTCGATCAGGATGACGCCCACCTCGGTAATGCGGTCGCGGCTGATGTGGCCGCCGGTGGTTTCCAAGTCGACGATGGCGCAAGGCTGGGCAAACAGAGGGTTCAATGTCTGGCTTTCAAGTGCGGCGCGCGGCGGCTTGATTGCACTATAGCCGCCGCCCTGGCCCCGCAGGTTGCAAATCAAGAGCGGCATTTTACTCCAAGAGCCGTGGCCCCATCCGCTTTCCGCCGCATCCGGCCGCGCCTACTTCGCCTTCGCCACCGGGATGTCCTCCCAGCGCGTGGTGTAGGCCGGCGACAACATGTCCTGCTTCATCTTCCACGGCTGCTCCAGCCCTTCCGCCAACAGCTTGACCGTGCCGCGGCCCATGCGATGGTTGATCGCGTCCAGCGCCGCCATCAGGCGCCGCGCCTTTTCCGGATCCGGTCCCTCCGCGAACAAATCCGGCTGCGCCCGTTCCGCGTCCACCAGCTGCCAGGCCATCACCCCGCATTTCTGATAGCCGGCGCCGGGCCGCCACAAACGCTCCACCGCCCGCCCGGCCGCGGCCGCCAGCACCCGGCTGTCCGCGCTGGCCGGCAACAAGGGCACCACCTCGCTGTCCCGCTGCACCGTGCCTTGCTGATACACGCCGCGCTGCAAACTCACCTGCAGAAAGGAAGCCAGCGAGCCCTGGCGGCGCAAGCGCTCCGCCACCTGCGCCGCGTGCATCGCCACCGCCTCGCGCGCCTCTTCCAAACGCGTCACCTTGTGGCCGAAAGAGCGCGTGGACATCAAGGATTGCCGCGGCGGCAGCGCCTCCTCCAGACTCAGGCAGGACAGGCCGTCCAGTTCGTCGGCGATGCGCGCCACGGTGACGCCGAAACGGCGGATCAGCCAATCCCGGTCCGCCGCCGCCAGCGCCGCGGCGTGGCCGATGCGCTCCAGACGCAGCTTGGCCGACAGCTTGCGGCCCACGCCCCAGATCTCCTCCACCGCCACCTCGGCCAGCAGCGTTCGCCGCTCCGCCGCGTCCAGCGCTTGCAGATTCATCACCCCGTCGCGGGACGGGTCCAGCTTGGCCAGGTGGTTGGCCAGCTTGGCCAAGGTCTTGCTGGGGCCGATGCCGACGCATACCGGCAGGCCCAGGCCGCGCGACATGGCGTCGCGCATCCGCTGCGCCAGCCGCTCCGGTTCCGGTTCGCCGCCGATGTCCAGAAAGCATTCGTCTATCGAATACACCTCCTGCGCGCGCGCGAAGCCGGCCAATAGCCGCATCGCGCGGCCGGACAAATCGCCGTACAGCGTGTAATTGGACGAGAACACCGCCACGCCCAGCTGCTCCAGCCGCGCCTTGTGCAGGAAGTAAGGCGCGCCCATCGGCACGCCCAGCGCCTTGGCCTCGGCCGAGCGCGACACGATGCAGCCGTCGTTGTTGGACAACACGACAATGGGCGCGCCGGCCAGGCGCGGGTTGAACACCCGCTCGCAGGAAGCGTAGAAGGAATTGCAATCGACTTGGGCGTAGCAGGTGGACATGGCTGGGCTAAGGGCGCGAATCCGGCGCGGCGGCGATGCTTGCAGTGTAGCGCCCGCGGCCCGGCGGAGGCGAGCGCGCGGCAAAAAACGGCGCGCCGTCATCGGAGGGCGCGCCGTCTTCAACAGGCTCCAGCGTCGGAAAGCCGTTAGAGGCCCAGGCTGTCCAGCAAGGGCGAGGAGAACAGGCGGTAGGGGTCATACGTCGCCAGCGCCGCCTTGGCCGCGTCCCAATTGGCCGCCGCCGGCTGGCCGGCGCGGAAGGCGTTGGGAATGGTCGTTTGCAGCATGGCGGAATCCGCCCACGCCGCCTGGTCGGTATAGCCCCAGCCCTTGGACCATTCCGGACGCACCGCCGCGTAGGAGCCGTTGAAATTGGCCTCGATCCACTGCTCTATCTCGCGATAGAACTGGTTGGCGTAAGGCGTGCCCGGCAGCGTCAGGATGTCCAGCCACACCGCGGCGTTCCATTCCGGATGGTCCGGCCGCGGGCGGATGGCGGACAAGGCCGGCGCTACGCTGCCGTTCAAGGCCGTCTCGCTAGGATCGTCCAGCCCGGTCACGCGGATTTCCACCGGCCCGTTCATCGGATAGCGGCCCTGTTGCTGATAGGCCTGCACCCGCGCCTGATAGAAGGTGACGAACTCGTTGAGCACGCGCTGCACGTTTTCGCGGCGGGTCAGCACCGCGTAGCCGTTGGCGGTGACGCGCAAGGTGGTGGGCTTGACGTAGAGCAGCAGGTTTTTGGACCAGCCCCACAGGTCCCAGCTGGCCGTCGCCACCAGGCCGGCGCTGGCCGCGGCGAACTGCGCCTTGCCGAAGGCCGGCGTCAGCTTGCCGTCGCCCAGCGACAGAATCTTGTTGGCCAGATCGGTCACTTCGTCGGGCAGATTATCCGAGAAGGGGTAGTTGAACGGCTTGTCGGTCTGACGGGAGAACAGCGGCTTGTTCGGCGTCACCGTCCACACCTTGAGCCAGGGGTTGCTGGTGAAGGGGAACCAGATCGCTTCCACCCGGCCGGCGCTGTCCAGATAGCTGGCGAAGGTGCGCCCGCCGCTGCCCGCCGCGGCGAACATTTCGCCGTAGGGAATATTGAACCAGCTCTGACAGCGCAAGCGCTGGTTGGGCGCCGCCTGCAAAGTGGCTTCCACGATCAGCGAGCGGCCCACGTGCGCCAGCAACGGCGCGATCTGCGGATCGTTGCGGGCAAACTTGCGCAAGGCGTAAGCGCCGCTGGCCTTGTCGTAGACCACGGCGGTGAGGCTGAGCACCAGATTGCTGATCGAGCCGTAGCTGGCGCCGGCCAGGCGGCGTTCGCCCTTGGCCGGAATCGCGGTGCCGTGGCCGTTGATGGCCAGCACCCCGCCCAGGGTCAGATCCCCGGGCGCCGGCGCGGCGGTCACGCCCAGACCGGCCTTTTCCATTCCGGTGAGCAAGGCTTCCATGGTGATGCCGGCCTGGGCGGTGACCTTGGCCACCGGGCCCGAGGCGTCGACGGACATCGCGGTCAGATAGCGCGTGGTGTCCAGCAAGACCACCGCCGGGCAGCTGACGCCGGCGGCCAGCGTCAACGGCGACCAGTTGTGCATCATGCCGCGCGCGCGCACTTTGTAGCCGTTGTCCTTGGCCCAGTTGGCCACCTTCACCACTTCGTCCGCGGAACGCGGCGCGCAAGTCCAGACATCGTCCACCTTGATGTCGCCGGCCCAGTTTTTGAAGCTTTGCTTATATAGGGGAATGTCCGCCGGGAAGTTGTTGGGCTGGCTGCAAGTCAGCCTCGCCGCCATGATCCGCTCGGCCGGCAACCAGCCCGCCAAAGCCCCGGCGGAAGTCAATTTCAAGGCCCCGGTCAAAAAGTCGCGACGGCTGGCGGCCAAGGGTTTTTCCGCATCATTCGAACTCATTTCAAAACTCCTCGCAAATGCAAAAGTAAAGATAAAAACAATACGAGTTAAACAAGCAGCATTTAAACCGTATTCAGCAAGAATATTTGAAAATCAATAATGCGAATCGCTGCATCAGCTATCCCATTATCTTAATAGAATGACGCTATCATGTACCGCAAGTATTAAAAACCTGACTTATTTACCAGTTAAATTGCTTCACTAATTTAATTCACATCGGTGTAGATTTACGCGACACACAAGGCAGTACAAAAGCATATTTCGGCATAATACTTTCTAAATAAGATTGGAATAACTCAAATGAAAACCTTCCCGCTTACACGCCGGCAGCTGGAAATCTATTTTCATCAATCGTTATTCTCCGCGCCCGAACTGTTCAATATCGGCGGTTTCATCAAAATCCAGGGCGCTCTCGATATCGAAACCCTGCGAACCGCGCTCGTCTCCCTGATGGAACACACGCCGGCGTTGCGCATCGCCATAGACGAAGCCGGCGGTCAGCCGCGCCAAGTGCTCTGCCCGCGCCACCCTTGCCCGCTGACGGTGATAGACACCCGCGGCGAGGCGGATCCGGAGGGCGCGGCCAAGCAATGGACCGAGCGCGATTTCGCCCGCGCCTTCCCCTTCGACGGCCAAACGCCGCTGGCCGCCTACACCTTGCTGCGCCACGGGGAAGAGGATTTCATCCTGTACGGCCGTTTCCACCACATCGCCTTCGACGGTTGGGCCATCGCCCGGCTCTACGGCGAGAAATGCCGCTACTACAACAGCCTGCGCCAAGGCCTGTCGCCGGAACCGGCGTCGACGATGACGCCGGCCGAGCAGGTGGAGGAAGAGGACGGCTACTACGCGTCGCGCCATTACGAGAAAGACCGGCAATACTGGCAAGACAAGCTCGCCGGCTACTCAACCCGGCTGTTCGCCGACGCCGGCGGACAACTGGCCTGCGGCCAGCGCAGTTTCCAGCTATCGGCGGAAAGCTATAGCCGCATCGGCGAACTGGCCGCCGCGCACCAGGCCACCGTCTTCCACTTTTTCATCGGCCTGATCTACACCCACGCGCTGCGGGAATTCGGCGCCGACGATCTGCTGCTGGCGCTGCCCATCCTCAACCGCCGCAGCGCCTTGGCCAAGAACACCCCCGGCCTGTTCGCCAGCCTGTGCCCGCTGCGTCTGAAGCTGCGGCCGCACTGGAGCTTCGCCGAGCTGCTCAGCCTGATCCAGCGCGAGCTGAGAGCCGACTTCCGCCATCACCGCTTCCCGATAGGCGAAACCGAAGGCCTCAGCCGGGACCGGCTGCCCTACGAAATCAGCCTGTCGTTTGAGAAGCACGATTACGACGCCATGTTCGACGGCACCGTCAGCAATATGACCGCGATGCGCGCCTTGTCGCAGCACTATCCGCTGAAGGTCTTCGTGCGCGAGGCGGACTCCCGCCAGCCGGTGAAAGTGGACCTCGATTACAATCTGGCCGGCTTCGCCGAGCTGGACGCCGCCGCCTTCATCGACGGCGTGGAACCCTTGCTGCACAGCCTGTTGCGCGATCCAGAGCAAACGCTGGCCAAGCCGCCGCGCGCCGCCGCCTTGCCCGCTTCCGTCGCGCCGCCGCATCCCGATCTGTGCAGCTGGTTCGAGCATGCCGCCCAGGCCTTCCCCGAACGCGTCGCCGTCCAGGGCGACACCGCCGCGCTGCGCTACCGCGAACTGGACGCCCGCGCCAACCAACTGGCCCACCAATTGCTCCAGCTCGGCGTCAGCCCGGAACAGCGCGTCGGCCTCTGCTGCCAACGCCAGCCGGATCTGCTGGTCGCCATCCTCGCCATCCTCAAGGCCGGCGCCGCCTATGTGCCGCTGGACCCCGGCTATCCCGCCGAGCGCCTGGAGTTCCTGGTCCGCGACAGCGCCATCCACGTCGTCGTCGGCGACGCCGAATCCGCCGATGCCCTGCCCGCCGGACTGGCGCTGCGCTGGCTGGACGTCGCCGTCTCCTCCGGCGACGACACGCCGCCGCCGCGCCGCCTGCATCCGCAGCAGGCCGCCTACGTCATCTATACCTCCGGCTCCACCGGCACGCCCAAGGGCTGCGTGGTCAGCCACCACAATGTGGTCCGCCTGATCGCCGCCACCTCGGAGCGTTTCGCCTTCGGCCCCGACGATGTCTGGTCGCTGTTCCACTCCTACGCCTTCGATTTCTCGGTCTGGGAGATCTGGGGGCCGCTGCTGTTCGGCGGCACTTGCCTGGTGGTGCCTTATTGGGTGTCGCGTTCGCCCGAAGCCTTCGCCGGCTGGCTGCAACAACACCGGGTGTCGGTGTTGAACCAGACCCCGGCCGCCTTCCGCCAGTTGATTCCCGCCGCCGCCGCTCACGCCTTGCCCGACTTGCGCCTGGTGATCTTCGGCGGCGAGGCGCTGGAACTGGCCAGCCTGGAGCCCTGGTTCCAACAACGCGGCGATCAGCGTCCCGAGCTGGTCAATATGTACGGCATCACTGAAACCACCGTGCATGTGACCGAGCGCGCCATCCGTCAGGCCGATCTGGACGCCCGCAAAGGGCAGGTGATCGGCCAGCCGATTCCCGATCTGGCCTTCCATCTGCTGGACCGCTTCCTGCAGCCGGTGCCCGTCGGCGTGCCCGGCGAGATCTATGTCGGCGGCCCTGGCGTCGCCCGCGGCTATTGGAACCGTCCGGCGCTGACCGCCTCCCGTTTCCTGCCCAATCCCTTCGCCGCCGACGGTTCCCGCCTCTATCGCTCCGGCGATCTGGCCCGCCGCCGCGCCGACGGCGAGATCGAATACCTGGGCCGCGCCGATCACCAGGTCAAGCTGCGCGGCTTCCGCATCGAGCTGGGCGAGATCGAGGCCGCGCTGTGCCGGCTGCCCGCGGTGCGCGAGGCGCTGGTGCTGCTGGACCGTCCCGCCGCCGGCGAACCGCGCCTGGTCGCCTACGCCGTCGGCGACGCCGAGCCGGCCGCGCTGCGCGCCGCGCTGGCCGCCGAACTGCCCGAGCACATGCTGCCCGCCGTCATCGTGGCGCTGGAGCGTTTCCCGCTGACCCATCACGGCAAGGTGGACCGCGCCGCGCTGCCCGCGCCGCAAGCGCTCAGCGCCGCCTTGCGCGTCGAAGCCCGCTCGGACGCCGAACGCGCGCTGGCCCAGATCTGGACCGACGTCCTCGCCGTGCCGCTGCCCGGCATCGACGACAACTTCTTCGCCCTCGGCGGCGATTCCATCCTCTCCCTGCAAGTGGTCGCCCGCGCCCGCGACCAGGGACTGGCCCTGAGCGTGCAAAAACTGTTCAGCCTGCCCACCATCCGTCAGCTGTGCGAAGCGCCGGACGCGGCCGGCAACGACGAAGCCGCCGCGCGGCAAGCCTTCGCCCAGATAGCCGACGCCGACCGGCTGCGCTTGCCCGACGATGTGATCGAAGCGCTGCCGATGTCGCGGCTGCAAGCCGGCATGCTGTTCCACAGCGAGCTGTCGCAAAACGGCGCCATCTTCCACGACATCTTCAGCTTCGACCTGCGTCTGCCCTGGGACGAGGCCGCCTGGCGCGCCGCCGTTCGCCGCCTGGCGGAACGCCACGCCGCGCTGCGCACCACCTTCCACTGGAACGCCTACTCGGAACCGCTGCAACTGATCCATCGCGACGGCGACATCCCCTTGAGCGTCGCCGACTTGCGCGCGCTGGCGCCCGAGGCGCAAAGCCGGGCGCTGGCCGACTTCGTCGCCGCGGAAAAAGCCCGGCCCTTCCAGCCGCAATCCCCACCGTTGCTGCGCCTCGCCCTGTTCCGGCTGGAAACGGGCCGCGCGCGGCTGACGCTGAGCTTCCATCACGCGATTCTGGACGGCTGGAGCGTGGCCACCCTGGTCACCGACTTGCTGCGGCTGGCGCGCCAGCCCGAGACCGCCGGCGCCAGCGACGCGGACGGCGCGCTGAGCGCGCTGTTCATCCAGCAAGAGAAACAGGCCGAGAAGGACCCGGCGCTGAAAGCGGCCTGGCAACGCCGGCTGGCCGGAACGGAAGCGTCCATCCTGCCCCGGCTGAGGCCTGCGCGCCCAGCCGCCGGCGCGCGCAGCGTCCGCCGCCTCAGCCGCATGCTGCCGGCCGAACTGTCCGGCGCGCTGGACGCCGCCGCCGCGCGGCTGGCGCTGCCGCTCAAGACCGTGCTGCTCACCGCCCATCTGCGCGTGCTGGCGCTGCTGACCGGTTCCGCCGCCGCCAGCACCGGCTACGTCACCCACAGCCGCCCCGAGCGCGAAGACAGCGCCGCCGCGCTGGGCCTGTTCCTGAACACCCTGCCGCTGAACGTGGCGCTGCAAGCCGGCAGCTGGGCGCAATTGGCGCGCGGCGTCTTCGCCGAGGAAACCGCGCTGCAGCCCTTGCGCCGCCTGCCGCTGGCCGCCGTCATGCAGCTGAACCAGGGGCGGCGCGGCTTCGAGGTCGGTTTCAACTACATCCACTTCCATGTCTACGGACAGGCCCTGCGCTTGCCCGAGGTGACGGTGGAAGGCGTGGAAGTGTTCGAGGAAACCGACTTCCCCTGCCTGGTGCAGTTCAGCCGCGACCCGCGCGACCAGGGCCTGGAGCTGACGCTGGCTTGGGACGAGGCGGAATTCGACGCGCCGCAGATCGAGGAGATGGCCGCCTATCTGCAACAGGCGCTGACGGCGCTGGCCGCCGACCCGGACGCCGACTGGCTGGCCGCGCCGCTGCTGAACGCAGAGCAAACCGCCCAGGCCCTGGGCCCGACGCCTCTCGTCGTCGCGCCGCCGCATCCCGATCTTTGCGCCTGGTTCGAGCACGCCGCCCGGGCCTTCCCCGAGCGTATCGCCGTCCAGGGCGACACCGCCGCGCTGCGCTACCGCGAACTGGACGCCCGCGCCAATCAGCTGGCCCGGCAATTGCTGCAACTCGGCGTGCTGCCCGAGCAGCGCGTCGGACTCTGCTGCCAGCGCCAGCCCGATCTGCTGGTCGCCATCCTCGCCATCCTCAAGGCCGGCGCCGCCTATGTGCCGCTGGACCCCGGCTACCCCGCCGAGCGCCTGGAGTTTCTGGTCCGCGACAGCGCCATCCACGTCGTCGTCGGCGACGCCGAATCCGCCGACGCCCTGCCCGCCGGACTGGCGCTGCGCTGGCTGGACGTCGCCGTCTCCTCCGGCGACGACACCCCGCCGCCGCGCCGTCTGCACCCGCAGCAGGCCGCCTACGTCATCTATACCTCCGGCTCCACCGGCACCCCCAAGGGTTGCGTGGTCAGCCATCACAATGTGGTCCGATTGATCGCCGCCACCGCCGAGCGCTTCGCCTTCGGCTCCGATGATGTGTGGTCGCTATTCCACTCCTACGCCTTCGATTTCTCGGTGTGGGAGATCTGGGGACCGCTGCTGTTTGGCGGCACTTGCCTGGTGGTGCCTTATTGGGTGTCGCGTTCGCCCGAGGCCTTCGCCGGCTGGCTGCAACAGCACCGGGTGTCGGTGTTGAACCAGACCCCGGCCGCCTTCCGTCAGTTGATTCCCGCCGCCGCCGCTCACGCCTTGCCCGACTTGCGCCTGGTGATCTTCGGCGGCGAGGCGCTGGAGCTGGCCAGCCTGGAGCCCTGGTTCCAACAACGCGGCGATCAGCGTCCCGAGCTGGTCAATATGTACGGCATCACCGAAACCACCGTGCACGTGACCGAACGCGCCATCCGTCAGGCCGATCTCGACGCCCGCAAAGGGCAGGTGATCGGCCAGCCGATTGCCGATCTGGCCTTCCATCTGCTGGACCGTTTCCTGCAGCCGGTGCCCGTCGGCGTGCCCGGCGAGATCTATGTCGGCGGCCCCGGCGTCGCCCGCGGTTATTGGAACCGCCCGGCGCTGACCGCCTCCCGTTTCCTGCCCAATCCCTTCGCCACGGACGGCTCCCGTCTGTATCGCTCCGGCGATCTGGCCCGCCGCCGCGCCGACGGCGAGATCGAATACCTGGGCCGCGCCGATCATCAGGTCAAGCTGCGCGGCTTCCGCATCGAACTGGGCGAGATCGAGGCCGCGCTGTGCCGGCTGCCCGCGGTGCGCGAGGCGCTGGTGCTGCTGGACCGCCCCGCCGCCGGCGAGCCGCGGCTGGTCGCCTACGCCGTCGGCGACGCCGAACCCACCGCGCTGCGCGCCGCGCTGGCCGCCGAGCTGCCCGAACACATGCTGCCCGCCGTCATCGTGGCGCTGGAGCGTTTCCCGCTGACCCATCACGGCAAGGTGGACCGCGCCGCGCTGCCGGCGCCGGAGCCGCTGGCCCGGCGCGCCTTCGAAGCGCCGCGCACGCCCAGCGAATACCTGGTGGCCGAAGCCTTCGCCGAGCTCTTGCAGCTGCCGCAAGTCAGCCGCGACGAGAGCTTCTTCGAGCTGGGCGGCGACTCCATCCTGGCGGTGCGCGC
The DNA here is from genome assembly GCF_057418835.1 of Chromobacterium sp. HL1. NCBI lineage: Bacteria > Pseudomonadati > Pseudomonadota > Betaproteobacteria > Neisseriales > Chromobacteriaceae > Chromobacterium > Chromobacterium sp. HL1. The sequence continues at coordinate 569,362 of NZ_CP162399.1, read as the reverse complement.
CGCCAACCGGCTGCGCGAGCGCCTGGGCGTGCCGCTGCCGCTGCGCCTCTTGTTCGAACATCCACGCGCGGCGGAACTGGCGCAAGCCGCCGACGCGCTGCGCGGCCAGGCCTCGGCCGCCGCGCCGGTGCGGCCGGCGCGCCGCCAACTCGCGCGCGTCACCCCCGGCGCCGACGGCGACACCTCATTCCAGCAGTCCAAGCAAGGCCAACCATGAACGCAATCGACGCCCACGCCTCTTTCGACGCCTATGTTTTCCCGCAATCCGGCGCCCAGCGCCGCTTATGGACGCTGACGGACCTTGAGCCGGACTCCACCGCCTACCACATCCCGCTGGCCCTGCGCCTGCGCGGCGCGCTGGACGCCGACGCGCTGCAAGCCGCGCTGGGCGCCCTGGTGGCGCGCCACGAGATCCTGCGCACCCAATACGATCTGATCGACGGCGAACCCTGCCAATTGATCCGCCCGGAAGCCGGCTGCGAACTGCCGCGCAGCGCCTGCGACGAGGCCGGCCTGACGGCGCTGCTGCGCGCGGAAGCCGCCCTGCGCTTCGATTTGCGGCGCGATCCGGTGATCCGGGCCCGCCTGTTCGTCCTCGGCCCGCAACACCATGTGCTGTCCATCGTGATCCATCACATCGCCTGCGACGGCTGGTCGCTGGGCGTGCTGGTGCGCGAGCTGGGCGCGCTTTATCCGGCGCTGGCCGCCGGCCTGCCCGCGCCGGCCCTGCCCGAGGCGCTGCAATACGCCGATTTCTCGGAATGGGAACGCGAAACCCGCGTCCAAGACGACGAGGCCTTGAACTACTGGCGCGAACGGCTGGCCGGCCTGGACGGCGAGATGGAGCTGCCCGGCGATTACGCCGCCGGCCCAAGCCGGAGCGAAGCCGCCGGCCACGTCAGCCTGACGCTGCCGGCCGCGCTGACCGAGGCGCTGCGCGTCCAGGCCCGCGCCGCCGACTCCACCTTGTTCATGGCCCTGCTGTCCGGCTTCCAGGCGCTGCTGCAGCGGCTGAGCGGACGCGAGGACATCTGCGTCGGCAGCCCGGTGGCCAACCGCGACCGCGCCGAGTTCGAACAAACCCTGGGCTTCTTCGTCAACACCCTGATCCTGCGACAGGATTTGAGCGGCGCGCCCAGCTTCGCCCAATTGCTGGCGCGCAACCGCGCCGCCTGCCTGGACGCCTTCGCCCATCAGCACGCGCCCTTCGATCAAGTGGTGAAGCTGGCCGGCCCGCGCGCCCAGGCGCAGGACGCGCCGTTCCGCGCCTTGTTCGCGTTGCAGAACGCGCCGCTGGGCCGCCTGGACTGGCAGGGCGTGGAGGCGGAAGCGCTGCCGCTGTTCCCCGCCGACGCCAAGTTCGACCTGAGCCTGATGCTGGAGCCGGACGGCGACGGCCTGCGCGCCACGCTGGAATACCGCGCCGGCCTGATCGGCGCCGACACCGCCGCCCGCTGGCTGGAACACTACCGCCAGCTATTGCAGGCGGCGACGGCGCAGCCGGATTGCCCGCTGGCCCGGCTGCCGCTGCTGAACGCCGAACAAGCCGCCCAGGCCCTGGGCCCGACGCCTCTCGTCGTCGCGCCGCCGCATCCCGATCTGTGCAGCTGGTTCGAGCATGCCGCCCAGGCCTTCCCCGAACGCGTCGCCGTCCAGGGCGACACCGCCGCGCTGCGCTACCGCGAACTGGACGCCCGCGCCAACCAACTGGCCCACCAATTGCTCCAGCTCGGCGTCAGCCCGGAACAGCGCGTCGGCCTCTGCTGCCAACGCCAGCCGGATCTGCTGGTCGCCATCCTCGCCATCCTCAAGGCCGGCGCCGCCTATGTGCCGCTGGACCCCGGCTATCCCGCCGAGCGCCTGGAGTTCCTGGTCCGCGACAGCGCCATCCACGTCGTCGTCGGCGACGCCGAATCCGCCGATGCCCTGCCCGCCGGACTGGCGCTGCGCTGGCTGGACGTCGCCGTCTCCTCCGGCGACGACACGCCGCCGCCGCGCCGCCTGCATCCGCAGCAGGCCGCCTACGTCATCTATACCTCCGGCTCCACCGGCACGCCCAAGGGCTGCGTGGTCAGCCACCACAATGTGGTCCGCCTGATCGCCGCCACCTCGGAGCGTTTCGCCTTCGGCCCCGACGATGTCTGGTCGCTGTTCCACTCCTACGCCTTCGATTTCTCGGTCTGGGAGATCTGGGGGCCGCTGCTGTTCGGCGGCACTTGCCTGGTGGTGCCTTATTGGGTGTCGCGTTCGCCCGAAGCCTTCGCCGGCTGGCTGCAACAACACCGGGTGTCGGTGTTGAACCAGACCCCGGCCGCCTTCCGCCAGTTGATTCCCGCCGCCGCCGCTCACGCCTTGCCCGACTTGCGCCTGGTGATCTTCGGCGGCGAGGCGCTGGAACTGGCCAGCCTGGAGCCCTGGTTCCAACAACGCGGCGATCAGCGTCCCGAGCTGGTCAATATGTATGGCATCACCGAAACCACCGTGCACGTGACCGAGCGCGCCATCCGTCAGGCCGATCTCGACGCCCGTCGCGGCCAGGTGATCGGCCAGCCGATTGCCGATCTGGCCTTCCATCTGCTGGACCGCTTCCTGCAGCCGGTGCCCGTCGGCGTGCCTGGCGAGATCTATGTCGGCGGACCCGGCGTCGCCCGCGGCTATTGGAACCGTCCGGCGCTGACCGCCTCCCGTTTCCTGCCCAATCCCTTCGCCACGGACGGCTCCCGCCTCTATCGCTCCGGCGATCTGGCCCGCCGCCGCGCCGACGGCGAGATCGAATACCTGGGCCGCGCCGATCACCAGGTCAAGCTGCGCGGCTTCCGCATCGAGCTGGGCGAAATCGAAGCCGCGCTGTGCCGGCTGCCCGCGGTGCGCGAGGCGCTGGTGCTGCTGGACCGCCCCGCCGCCGGCGAACCGCGGCTGGTCGCCTACGCCGTCGGCGACGCCGAACCCACCGCGCTGCGCGCCGCGCTGGCCACCGAGCTGCCCGAACACATGCTGCCCGCCGTCATCGTGGCGCTGGAGCGTTTCCCGCTGACCCATCACGGCAAGGTGGACCGCGCCGCGCTGCCCGCGCCGCAAGCGGCCAGCGCCGCCCTGCGCGTCGAAGCCCGCTCGGACGCCGAACGCGCGCTGGCCCAGATCTGGGCCGAGGTCCTCGCCGTGCCGCTGCCCGGCATCGACGACAACTTCTTCGCCCTCGGCGGCGATTCCATCCTCTCGCTGCAAGTCGTCGCCCGCGCCCGCGCGCAAGGCCTGGCGCTGAGTCCGCGCCAGCTGCTGCTGGAGCCCAGCATCCGCCAGCTGGCCGCCGCGCTCAGCACGGCGGCGGCCGAGGAAGACGCCGCGGCCGCCGGCCCGCTGCCGGCCACGCCCATCCAGCGCTGGTTCGCCGGCCAGGAGCTGGCCGAGCCGCGGCACTGGAACCAGGCGCTGGCGCTGCAACTGGCCCGTCCCGTGGACGCGGCCCGGCTGCAAGCCGCGCTCGACGCCGTGGCCGCGCGTCACGACGCCTTCCGCCTGCGCTTCGCGCCGGAGCCGACGCTGGCCGAGGCGGCCGGCGGCTGGCCCTGCCGCGAACTGGAGCTGGCGGACGAGAGCGAGGAGGCCGCGCGCGCGGCGATAGAACAGGCCCAGCGCCAGCTGGACCCGGACGCCGGCCCGCTGGCCCGCGCGCTCTTGCTGCGCCGCGGCCGGCAAGCGCCGCTGCTGGCGCTGATCGTCCACCATCTGGCGGTGGACGCGGTGTCCTGGGGCATTCTGCTGGACGATCTGACGCAAGCGCTGGACGCGCTGACGCGCGGCGAAGCCCCGCGGCTCGCCGCCGTGCCCGCCAACTGGCGGCGCTGGGCGGAGCGGCAGCGGGCCGACGCCGCCGAGGCAGACCCCGCGCCCTGGCTCGGCCAGGCCGCGGCCGGCTTCCCGACGCTGCGCCGCGACTTCGCTGCGCCGGCGGCCAATACCGAAGCCGCCTCGCGGCTGCTCAGCCGCGAGCTGGACGCGGCCTTGACCGGCCGCCTGCTGGCCGCCGGGGCCCGCGCCGCCGGCCAGCGCGTCAGCGCCCTGCTGCTCTTGGCCTTATGGCGCGCGCTGGCCTCCCGGCTGGACGCGCCGCGCTTCGCTGTGACGCTGGAACACCATGGCCGCGACGCGGAATCCGGCCTGGACCTGTCCCGCACCATGGGCTGGTTCACCGCGCTGTATCCGCTGAGCGTGGCCGGCGACGCCGCCGTCGCCGGCGCGGCCGAACTCTTGGCCGCCATCGCCGCGCCCTTGTCGCTGTTGACCCCCATCGCGCCGGAATACGGCCAGGCGCGCTGGCTGGGGCCGGACAAAGAGGCGCGCCGGCGGCTGGACGCGGCCGGCCTGCCGGAAATCAGCTTCAATTACCTGGGCGCGCCGCGCGGCGTCGACAACGCCTGGTTCCAACTGCGGCCCGAGCTGATTGCCGGCGAACGCGCCGCCGCCAACCTGCGCCCCTTCGCGCTGGACCTGGTGCTGGTGGTGCTGGACGGCAGGCTGCGCGTGGACTGGCGCTACCCCGGCGGCCAGTTCGAAGCGGCCACCGTCGCCGGCTGGGCCGACGCCTTCGCCCGCGAACTCGCGCTGGCGCTGGACGAGATCGAGGCCGCGCCGCTGCTGGCCGCCGATTACCCGCTGGCGCGGCTGGAGCAGGCCGCCGTGGAGGAGCTGGCGCGCCGGAGCGGCCCTTTCGACGATCTCTATCCGCTGTCCCCGCTGCAACAGGGCATGCTGTTCCACAGCGTGGCCGACGCCGCCGACGGCGCTTATCTGGAGCAGCTCAGCAGCGTGGTCAACGGCCCTCTGGACCCGGACGCCTTCGCCGAGGCCTGGCGCGCGATGCTGGCGCGCCATCCGCTGCTGCGCTCCGGCTTCCACTGGCAGGGCCTGGCCCAGCCGCTGCAGGCGGCGATGCGCGCGGCGCCGCTGCCGATCAGCCGGCTGGACTGGTCCGGCCTGGCCGAGCCCGAGGCAGCGCTGGCCGACTATCTGGCCGCCGACGCCGCGCGGCCGTTCGCGCTGGACGCCGCGCCGCTGATGCGGCTGGCGCTGATCCGCCTGGGCCAGGACCGCTGGCGCTGGATCTGGAGCTATCACCACCTGCTGCTGGACGGCTGGTCGCTGCCGCTGTTCTTCCGCGAGCTGCTGACCCTGTACCGCGCGCTCAGCCGCGGCGAGGCCCCGGCCCTGCCGCCGGCGCGGCCGTTCTCCGCCTATATCGGCTGGCTGGACCGCGCCGGCCGCCGCGCCCGCTCGGACGAGCGCTTCTGGCGCCGCTATTTCTCCGGGCTGGAACAGCCCACCCTGCTCGCCGGCCCCGCCGGCGGCGGCGCCGACTTCGTCGAGCGGGAAATCCGGCTGTCGCCGGAGTGGAGCGCGCGCGCCGCCGCCGCGATGCAGGCTTGCGCCAGCACGCTGAACACCCTGTTCCAGGCCGCCTGGGCGCTGACCCTGGCGCGCAGCGGCCACGGCGAGGACATCGTGTTCGGCGCGGCCCTGTCCGGCCGCAACGGCGATCTGCCCGGCATAGGCGAAATGATAGGGCTGTTCATCAACACCCTGCCCTTGCGGGTGCGGCTCAATCCGGCCGCCGACGCGCGCGCGCTGCTGGCCCAGGTGCAGGCCGATCAGGCCCGGGTACAGGACTACGCCCACAACCGGCTGGTGGACGTCCAGCGCTGGGCCGGCCGCGACAACGCCCAGTTGTTCGACTCGCTGCTGGTCTTCGAGAACTACCCCGCCGACGCGCTGCTGCGCGACGAGGCCGCCGGCCTGGGCTTTGAAACGCCGCGCTTCAGCGAACACACCAACTACCCGCTGACGCTGGCCGTGATCCCCGGCGCGGCCCTGACCGTCAAGCTCACCTTCGACCGCAGCCGCGTCGCCGACGCGGCGGCCGAGGAATTGCTGCAACGCTGGCTTGCGGTGGCGGAACGCATGGTCGCCGCGCCGGACGCCGCCGTCGCCTCCATCGAGCTGCTGCCCGCGGACACGCGGCGGGCGCGGATCGCCGACGCCGCCCGGCCGCCGCTGGCCTCGCCGGAACTGGCGCAGCGCCTGTTCGAGCGCCAGGCCGCCGCCGCGCCGCGCGCGCCGGCCCTGCTGGACGAGAACGGCGCGCTCGATTACGCCGGACTGGACCGCCGCGCCAACCAACTGGCCCACCGGCTGCAAGCGCTGGGCGCCGGCCCGGAAACCGTGGTGGGCGTGCTGCTGCCGCGCGGCGCGGACGCGGTGACGGCGCTGCTGGCCACGCTGAAGGCCGGCGCCGTCTATCTGCCGCTGGACCCGGCCTATCCGGCCGAACGGCTGGACTATATGCTGGCCGACAGCGGCGCCGCCATCCTGCTCAGCGAAACGCGCCTGCTGCCGACGCTGAGCCGGCTGCCGGCCAAGCTACTGTTGCTGGATCAAGCTCCTGACGCTGCTGACTCCGCGCAGGACGCCGCGCCGCCCTGCGCCGCCTGCGTCGACAATCTGGCCTATCTGATCTACACCTCAGGCTCCACCGGCTGGCCCAAGGGCGTGGGCGTCAGCCATCGCGGCGTCGCCAACCTCTGCCGCGCCCAATGCGAGGTTTTCCAGGTGGACGCCGGCAGCCGCGTCTATCAGTTCGCCCCGCTGAGCTTCGACGCCTCGGTGTCGGAAATCTTCATGGCCCTGGGCAGCGGCGCGGCCCTGTGCCTGCCGGAGGCCGACGCCGCGCAAGACCCGGCCGGCGCGCTGCGCCGCGCCGCGCGGCGTCACGGCCTGACCCACGCCACCCTGCCGCCGGCGCTGCTGGCGGCGCTGGAGCAAGACGACCTGCCCGGCCTGCGCACCCTGATCTCCGCCGGCGAAACCGCCGCGCCCGGCCTGCTGGCGCGCTGGGCCGCCAAGCGCCGCGTGGTCAACGCCTACGGCCCGACCGAGGCCACGGTCTGCGCCAGCATGCAGGCCTGCGACGCGCTCGAGCCGCTGCCGTCCATAGGCCGCGGCATGGCCGGCGTCCGCCTCTATCTGCTGGACCGCTGGGGCGGCCTGGTGCCGCCCGGCGTGCCCGGCGAGCTGCACATCGGCGGCGAGGCGCTGGCGCGCGGCTATATCGGCCAGCCCGGCCGCACCGCCGCCAGCTTCGTGCCGGACGCGGTGTCCGGCCTGCCCGGCGCGCGGCTGTACCGCAGCGGCGACCTGGGCGAATACCTGCCCGACGGCGGCATCCGCTTCCTGGGCCGCGCCGGCGGCCAGGTCAAGCACCGCGGCTACCGCATCGAGCTGGACGGCGTCGCCGCCGCGCTGAACGCCCATCCGGACGTGGACGAAGCGCTGGCACTGATCCGCCGGGACGGCGAGCGCCGCCAGCTGCTGGCCTACGCCCGGCTCAAGCCGGAGGCCGCCGCCGACGCCGCCACGCTGCGCGAACACCTGGCCGCCCGGCTGCCGGCCCACGAGCTGCCGCAGGCCATCCTGATCCTGCGCCAATGGCCGCTGACCCCGGCCGGCAAGATAGACCGCGCGGCGCTGCCGTCGCCGGAAGACGCCGCGCCGGACGCGCCGGACGCGGACGCCGCGCTGAGCCCGGCCGAGGCCGCGCTGCTGGAGATCTGGCGCTCGGCGCTGGGACGCGGCGGCATCGGCGTTCACGACAATTATTTCGCCGCCGGCGGCGATTCCATCCTGGCCCTGCAAATCGTCTCGCGCGCCAAGCAGGCCGGTTTCGACATCGAGCCGCGCGCGCTGTTCGCCCATCCCACGGTGGCCGGACTGGCGGCGGTGGCCGGCGCGACAGCGCGGCGGCCCCACATCGAGGAGCCGGAACAGGCCGAGGCGCCGCTGGCGCCCATCCAGCGCTGGTTCCTGCAACAAGACTGGCCCACGCCGCAGCACTGGAACCTCAGCCTGCGGCTGAGCCTGGACGCCGCCGCGGACCCGGCCGCGCTGCGGGCGGCGCTGACGGCCGTGGCCCTGCGGCACGACGCGCTGCGCCTGAAGCTGCGCCGCGAGCCCGACGGCGGCTGGAGCCAGCATTACGGCCCGCGCGCCGCGCCGCCGCTTGAAACGCTGACGCTGCGGGAAACGGAAGCGGCCGCGCGCGAGGCGGAGCTGCAAGCCCACGGCGCGCGCTTGCAAGCCTCGCTGGACCTGGAGCGCGGCCCGCTGCTGCGCGCCGTGCTGATCGAGGCCGGGCCGGACGGCCGCCCCGAACTGCTGCTGATCGCCCACCACTGGGTAGTGGACGTGGTGTCCTGGCGCATTCTGCTGGACGACCTGGACCAGGCCTACGGCCAGGCCGCGGACGGCGTAGAGATCTCGCTGCCGCCGGTGGCCGTCAGCTACCGGGCCTGGGCGCGCTCGCTGGCGGAAGCCGCGCCCGCGCTGGCCGGCGAACTCGACTATTGGCGCGCCGCCGTCGCCCCGCTGGCCGCGCCGCCCGGACTCTCCGCCGTCGGCCGCGTGGCGGAGCGCCGCCGCGCGACGGTCAGCCTGGACGCCGACGCCAGCGCCGCGCTGCTGGAAGGCGGCGCGGAACGCTACCGCGCCCAGCCGCAGGAACTGCTGCTGGCGGCGCTGACCCTGGCCTGGCGCCGGCTGAGCGGCCTGCCCGCGCTCGCCCTGGACCTGGAAAACCACGGCCGCGGCGCGGCGGCGGGCCCCGCGCCCGATCTGTCGCGCAGCGTGGGCTGGTTCACCTGCCTGCACCCGCTGCGCATAGAACCGGCCGGCGACGGCTGGGAGCCGGCGGCGGCGGCGGCCAAGGCCGCGCTGCGCGGCGTGCCCGGCGGCGGCATCGGCTTCGGCGCGCTGCGCTATCTGGGCGATCCGGCCCAGGCCGCCGCGCTGGACCAGGCGCCGCCGCGGCCGCTCAGCTTCAACTATCTGGGCCGGCTGGACGACGCCGCCGACGGCGTGCTGCCGCGGCTGCGCGCGCGGCTGTCGGCGCGGGAGGCCGGACCGGCGCAAGACCCGCGCCAGCGGCTGCCGCACGCCGTCGCCGTCAACGCCCGCATCGAGAAAGGCCGCCTGCGGCTGGACTTCGACTACGCCGACGCCCACGACACCCCGGCCCTGGCCGAACAGTGCCGACTGGCGCTGGAAGAACTGGCCGCGCTCTGCCGCGCCGGCGGCCTGCCCGCCGTCGCCTACCACACCTCGGACTTCGCCGGCGTCGCGCTGGAAGAGAACGAATTGGCCGCCTTGCTGGACGACCTCACCGACATAGAATGACCATGACAAGCACACCGAACCTCAAAGACCAGATCCAGGACATCCTGCCCCTGAGCCCGCTGCAACGCGGCGTGCTGTTCCACACCTTGTTCGCGCCCGGCTCGCCGGTCTATTTCGAGCAATTGATCTGCCGGCTGGACGGCGCGGTGGACCCCGCCGCCATGGCCGACGCGCTGGAGCGGCTGGCCGAACGCCATCCCATCCTGCGCACCGCCTTCGTCACCAAGGGCCAGGCCGAGCCGCGCCAGGTGGTGTTCCGCCGCGCCCGCGCGCCGCTGGCCGTCCACGACTGGAGCCAAGACGATGCGGCCGAGCGCGAGCGGCGGCTGGAGGCGCTGCTGGACGAAGACCGCCGCCGCGGCTTCCAGCTGAACCGGCCGCCGCTGATGCGGCTGACGCTGCTGCGCTACGGGCCGGCGGAATGGCAGCTGATCTGGAGCCACCATCACATTCTGCTGGACGGCTGGTCGCTGCCCATCCTGATGCGCGATTACTTCGCGCTGCTGTCCGGCGCGGCGCTGCCTCCGCCGCCGCCGCCCTTCTCCGCCTATCTGAGCTGGCTGGGCCGCCAGGACCAGGACGCCGCCGCCAGCCGCTGGCGCGCCCTGCTGGGCGATCTCGCCGCGCCGACGCCGCTGGGCCTGGACCGGCCGGCGCTGCCGGGCGCCTTGGCCGGCGCCGACGTCGGCCAGATCGAACGACGGCTGGACTACCGCGTCGACGGCGACCTCGCCGCCGCCGCCGAACGCTGCCGGGTAACGCCGGGCACCCTGCTGCTGGGCGCCTGGGCCATCCTGCTCAGCCGCTACGCGCGCCAGGACGACGTGGTCTTCGGCCTCACCTTGTCCGGCCGCGCCATCGACCTGCCCGGCGTGGACGGCATGGCGGGCCTGTTGATCAACTCCCTGCCGCTGCGCCTGGCGACGCCGGCCGACGCCGCGCTGCCGCAATGGCTGGCCGAGGTGCAGCGCCGCCAGCTGGAGCTGCAATCGCTGTCGCACAGCGATCTGGCCGACGTCCAGCGCCACAGCGGCGTGCCGCGCGGCCAGCCGCTGTTCGAAACCCTGGTGGCGATAGACAACTTCCCGATAGGCGACGCCCTGCCCTCGGACGGCTTGGGCTTCCGGATTTCCGACGTTTCCCAGCGCGAGCGCACCCACTACCCGCTGACCCTGACCCTGGTGCCGGGCGCGGACGGCTTGAGCTTGAAGCTGGGCTTCGACCGCGCGCGGGTGGACGAGGCGCCGGCCGCGGCGCTGGCCGCGGCCTATCTGGAGCTGCTGCGCCAGATCGCCGCGCGGCCGGACGCCGCGCTGCGCGAGCTGGGCCTGGTGCGGCCCAGCGCGGTTCAGCCGCCCGCGCCGCTCCCGCCGGCCGGCCGCGGCGGGCCGGACACCCTGGCCGCCGCCTTCCTGGCCGCCGCCGAGCGTTTTCCGGACCGCGTCGCCGTCAGCGACGGCCCCGCGACGCTGAGCTACCGGCAGCTGCGCGCCCAGGCCGCCGCCATCGCGGAACGCTTGCGCCAGGACGGCGTCGCGCCCGGCGTCAGGGTGGGCATCTGCCTGCCGCGCTCCGCCGGACAAATCGCCGCCATGCTGGGCGTGACGCTGGCCGGCGGCGTCTATCTGCCGCTGGACCCGGATTATCCGGCAGAGCGGCTGGCCTATCAGCTGGACGACAGCCAGGCTTTGCTCACGCTGACCGACGCCGAACTCAGGCCGCGGCTGCCGGCGGAACACCGCTGCCTGTCGCTGGCGGAAATAGGCTGCGGCGCCAGACCGGCGGCGCGGCCACCCGCCGGCCTGGAAGCCGGGCACGGCGCTTACGTGATCTACACCTCCGGCTCCACCGGCCAGCCCAAGGGCGTGCTGGTTTCCCACCGCAACGTGCTGCGTTTGTTCTCCGCCAGCGCCCGCCATTTCGCCTTCGACGAGAACGACGTCTGGACTTATTTCCACTCCTTCGCCTTCGATTTCTCGGTGTGGGAAATCTGGGGCGCGCTGCTCTACGGCGGCCGCTGCGTGGTGGTGCCGCGCGAACTCAGCCGCGATCCGGCCGCCTTCGTCGAACTGCTGGGCCGCGAGGGCGTCACCGTACTAAACCAGACCCCATCGGCGTTCAAGCTGGCGATCGCCGCGGAAAGCGCCGCGCCGCTGCCGCGTCCGTCCGCGCTGCGCTGGGTGATCTTCGGCGGCGAGGCGCTGCGGCTGGCCGAGCTGCACCCATGGCTGGAGCGGCACGGCGACGACGGCCCGCGGCTGGCCAATATGTACGGCATCACCGAAACCACCGTCCACGTCACCTTCCGCCGCATCCGCGCCGCCGATCTTGAGGCCGGCGGCGAACTCAGCCCGATAGGCGAGCCGCTGGACGACCTGAGCCTGGAGCTGGCGGACCCCTGCGGCCACCCCGTGCCCTTGGGCGCGCCCGGCGAAATCCTGGTCGGCGGCGCCGGCGTCAGCCTAGGCTATCTGAACCGCCCGCAATTGAACGCCGAGCGTTTTCCCGGCGTCGGCGCGGAACGGCGCTACCGTTCCGGCGATCTGGCGCGGCGCAGCGCCGACGGCGAACTGCTCTACTGCGGCCGCATCGACCATCAAGTGAAGATACGCGGCTTCCGCATCGAGCTGGGCGAAGTGCGCGCCGCGCTGCTGAGCCATCCGGCGGTGAGCGACGTTCACCTCGTCGCCGCCGACGACCAACTCATCGCCTATCTGCGCGCCGACGACCCGGCCGCGGCCGGCGCCGACGCCTTGCGCCGCCATCTGACCTCGCGCTTGCCGGCCCACATGATTCCGGCGGCCTTCATCGCGCTGGCCGAGTTTCCGCTCACCCTCAACGGCAAGGTGGACGCGCGCGCGCTGCCGTCGCCGCAAGGCGCGCGCTCGGCGCTGGACACGCCCTACGTCCCCGCCGCCACCTCCAGGCAACAGCTGCTGGCCGAGATCTGGAGCCAGGTGCTGGGCCTGCCGCGCGTCGGCATCCACGACAATTATTTCTCGCTGGGCGGCGACTCCATCCGCAGCGTGCGCATCGCCGGCCTGGCCAAGGAGCGCGGCTGCCCGCTGAGCATCCAGGACATTTTCCGCCACGGCACCATCGCCGCCATCGTCGAGGCGATGGGCGAAGGCGAAGGCGAAAACACCAGCGCGCCGGACGCGGTCCTGCCGCCCTTCGCGCTGATAGACGCCGCCGACCGCGCGCGGCTGCCGCCCGAGGTGGAAGACGCGCTGCCGCTGGCCAGACTGCAGGCCGGCATGCTGTTCCACAATGAATACGACGACGGCCGCAATCTGTACCACGATGTGTTCTCCCACCGGCTGCGCGCCGACATCGCCCCGGAACGCCTGCGCCAGGCGCTGGCGGAGCTGAGCCGCGAACACCCGCTGCTGCGCACCGGCTTCGCGCTGGCCGGCTACTCCCAGCCCTTGCAACTGGTCTGGCGCGATCTGACGCCCAGCCTGGACATCGACGACCTGCGCGGCCTGTCGCCGCAGCAGCGGGACGAGGCCGTGGCCAGCCAGCTGCGGCAATTGAGCGAACAGCGCTTCGCGCCGGAACGGCCGCCGCTGCTGCGCGTCGGCTGCCTGCGGCTGGCCGACGACGAATGGCAGCTGACGCTGGCCTTCCACCACGCCATCCTGGACGGCTGGAGCGTGGCCACCCTGTGCGCGGCCCTGTTCAAACGGATGCGCGGCCAGACCGGCCCCGCGCCGGCTCCGCGCGCGGCCTTCCGCGACTTCGTCGCCGCCGAGCGGGCGGCGCTGGCCGATCCGGCGCAGCAGGCTTACTGGCGCGCCCAATTGAGCGGCCTGCCGTCCGCCGCCATTCCGCGCTGGCCGCAGCATGCCGCGCCGACGGGCAAGTCCAGGGTGGGCGCGCAGGAAATCGGTTTCCCGGCCGCCGTCGCCGCCGCGCTGATCCGCCTGGCCGCCGACAGCGGCCTGCCGCTGAAGACCCTGTTGCTGGCGGTGCACGCCCGCACGCTGGCCTGCTTGTGCGGCCAGGACGAAATCGTCACCGGCCTGGTCAGCAACGGCCGCCCGGCCGACGCCGACGGCGCCGAAGCGCTGGGCCTCTTCCTCAACACCCTGCCGCTGCGCGTCCGCGTCGGCGGCAGCTGGCGCGCGCTGCTGGCGGAAACCATGGCGGCGGAGGGCAACAGCCTGCCTCACCGCTTCTTCCCGCTGGCGGACATCCTCAAGCTGGGCGAAGCCGCCCGCTTCGAAGCCTCCTTCAACTACGTGGACTTCCACGTCTACCGCGAACTGGGCGAGGCCGGCGCGCTGGAAGTGCTGGACAGCAGCCGCCTGGAAGCGGTGGACATCCCGCTGGCGGTCACCTTCAGCGCCAGCCGCGCCGAGGGCGCCGTCACCCTGGGCTTTTCCTACGACCGCGCGGCCTTCCCCGACGCGCAAGTGGCCGCCATCGGCCGGCTCTACCTGGCCGCCGCCGAGGCGCTGACGCAGAACCCGGACGCCCTGTGCCTGGACGCGCCGCTGACGGAGAGCGCGCCCAAGCCGCTACGCGGCCCGTCCGCCGGCCTCGCCGACTTCTCGGTGCCGCAGGCCATCGCCGCCGTCGCGCGGCAACGCCCGGACGCGGTGGCCGTGGCCGGCGAGGGCGCGACGCTGAGCTACGCCGAACTGGACGCCCGCGCCAATCGGCTGGCGCGCCGGCTGCTGGCGCACGGCGCCGGCCCGGACGCGGTGGTGGCGCTGGACTTGCCGCGCTCGCCCGAGCTGGTGGTGGCGATGCTGGCGACGCTGAAAGCCGGCGCCGCCTATCTGCCGCTGGACCGCGGCCAGCCGGAAGCGCGCCGCCGCGACATCCTGCAAGAGGCCGCGCCGGCGCTGCTGCTCAGCCTGGACCCCGCCGCTGACGCGCCGCCCGGCTGCGCCGTCTTGCAAGCAAACCTGGCCGAAGATCTAAACGATGAAGACGCGGCCGCCCCCGTCGCGCCGGTCCATGGCGACGCGCTGGCCTATCTGCTGTTCACCTCCGGCTCCAGCGGCCGCCCCAAGGGCGTCGCCGTCGGCCGCGCCGCGCTGGACAACCACATGGCCTGGATGAAGCGCCGCTACCCGCTGGACGCGGACGACGCGGTGCTGCAGAAAACCCCGGTGGGTTTCGACGCCTCGGTATGGGAATTCTGGGCGCCGCTGACCCAGGGCGCGAAGCTGCTGCTGGCGGCCGAGGACGGCCACCGCGACCCGGACTACCTGATCCGCGCCGTGCGCGAACAAGGCGTCACCGTGCTGCAGCTGGTGCCCAGCCTGCTGGCCGTGCTGCTGGCGATGCCGGACTTCGCCGGCTGCCGCGCGCTGCGCCGGGTCTTCGTCGGCGGCGAAGCGCTGCCGGCCGCCACCCTGGCCCGCTTCCACGCCGCGCTGGACATCCCCCTGGTCAATCTCTACGGCCCCACCGAAACCGCCATCGACGCCTCCAGCGCGGAATACCTGCGCTCGGACCCGCCGGCGCTCGCCGTCGGCATCGGCCAGCCCATAGACGGCGTCGTCTTCCATGTGCTGGACGCCCGCCTCAATCCGGTGCCGCCCGGCGTGCGCGGCGAACTCTACATCGCCGGCTGCGGCCTGGCGCGCGGCTATCTGGGCCAGCCGGCGCAGACCGCGCGGCGTTTTATCCCGGACCCGCTGTCGCCGCTGCCCGGCGGCCGCCTGTACCGCAGCGGCGACATCGTGCGCCTGCTGCCGGACGGCGCGCTGGAATACCTGGGCCGCGCCGACGGCCAGGTCAAGCTGCGCGGCCAGCGGGTGGAACTGGAGGAGATCGAAGCCGGCCTCGCCGCCTGCCCCGGCGTGCGCCAAGCCGCCGCCGCGCTCTACCGCGACCGCTCCGGCGCGGACCGGCTGGCCGCCTACGTCCGGCTGACGCCGGAGGCCGAGGCCGGCGACTGGCGCGCGGCCATGCTGGCGGCGCTGCGCCTGCGCTTGCCGGAATACATGCTGCCGGCGCAATGGATCGCGCTGCGGCAATGGCCGGTCGGCCCCAACGGCAAGACCGACCGCGCCGCCTTGCCGGCGCCGCAGACGGACGCGGCGTCCCCGGCCCGCGGCCGCGCGCCCGACACCCCGCAAGAGCAAGCCTTGGCCGCGATCTGGCAACAAGTGCTGGGCCGCGAGGACATCGGCGCCGACGACAACTTCTTCCAATTGGGCGGGGACTCCATCCTCGGCCTGCAGATCGTGGCCCAGGCCCGCCAGGCCGGCCTGGCGCTGGCCGCGCGCGACATCTTCAGCCATCCCACCGTCGCCGAACTGGCCACCCAGGTCCGCCCGGCGCGGCCGGAAGCCGAACTGCCGGAGATTCCGTCCGGCGCGCAGCTGCCGCTGACCCCGGCCCAACACTGGTTCTTCGAACGCCTAAGCGCCCTGCCGCGTCCCGGCCACTGGAACCAGGCGCTGCTGCTGAGCGTGGCCGCCGGCGTCTCCGCGCCGGCGCTGCGCGACGCCCTGCTGCGGCTGGAACAAAGCCACGACGCCTTCCGCCTGCGCTTCGCCGCCGGCGCCGAAGGCTGGCGTCAACACTACGCGCCGCGCGAGGCCTTGCGCGAAGAAGACTGGCTGGAACGCGTCGATCTGAGCGCGCTGCCGGCCGCGGAGCGCGCCGCCGCCATCGAGGCCCGCGCCGAGGCGGCGCAGCGGGAGTTGGATCTGGAACGCGGGCCGCTGCTGCGGGCCGTGCACTTCGACTGCGGCGACGGCGAGGCCGGCCGGCTGCTGTTGCTCATCCATCATTTGATCGTGGACGGCGTGTCCTGGCGCGTGCTGTTGCAGGATCTCGCCGGCCTGCTGGCCGGCGTGGCCCCGCCGCCGGCGCGCGTCGGCTTCGGCCATTGGGCGCTGCGCCCGCGCGCGCCCTCCGCCGAAGAACGCGCTTACTGGCTAGACCAGGCGCGGCTGGCCGCCGACGCGGTCCGCGTCCCGCTGACGGCGGAGGCGGAACGCGACAACCGCTACGGCGCGGCCGACACCGTGGAACTGTCGCTGGACGGCGGCGAAACCGCCGCCCTGCTCCGCGGCGGAGCGCTGCGCGCCAGCGCCGAGGAAATACTGCTGGCGGCGGCGCTGGGCGCGCTGCGCGACTGGCTGGACGCCGACGCGCTGTCCGTCACCATGGAAGGCCACGGCCGCGACGACGAGACGCTGGACCTCTCCCGCACCGTGGGCTGGTTCACCGCCCTGTACCCGCTGACCGTGAGCGGCCTGGCCGAAGCCACGCCGCAGCGCCTGCTGCGCCGGGTCAAACAGACGCTGCGCGCGGTGCCGGCCGGCGGCGCCGGCTACGGCGCGCTGCGGCAGGCGGACGACGCCGACGCCCGCGCGCTGGCCGCCGCTCCGGAGCCGCAGATCGCCTTCAACTACCTGGGCCAGTTCGACGCCAGCCTGCCGGCCGACGGCGCGCTGGCGCCGGCGCCGGAATCAGTGGGCGCGATGGAAGACCCGGACGGCCTGCGCCCGCGGCTGATCGACATCGTGGCCCTGGTCAGCGACGGCAAGCTGTCGCTGCGCTGGAACTACGGCCGCGCCGCCCTGCCGCGCGCGACGGTGGAAGCCCTCGCCCGCCAGACGCGGCAGCGGCTGCTGGCGCTGCTGAGCCTGGACGCCGACGCCGCGGCGTCGGCCCTGACCCCGTACGATTTCCCGCTGGCCGCGCTGGACGAGGCCGGCCTGCCCGCGGCGCTGGGCGCGCATGGCGACATCGTCGACCTGTGGTCGCTGACCCCGGTGCAGGAAGGCATGCTGTTCCACTCGCGGATGGAAGCCGCCGCCGGCCCGGCCGGCGTCTATATCGAGCAAGTGGTCGCCGAACTGGACGGCGCGGTGGACCCGGCCTTGCTGCGCCAAGCCTGGGAACAGGTGCTGGCACGACACGACGCGCTGCGCGTCAGCTTCGCCTGGGAAGGGCTGGCCGCGCCGCTGCAGCGGGTCCACCGCGCGCCCGCGCTGCCGTTCTCGGTCCGCGAAACGCCGGACGAGGCCGCGCTGGAACGCTATCTGGCCGCCGACCGCGCCGCCGGCTTCGCGCTGGACGCCCCGCCCTTGATGCGCCTCGCGCTGCTGACGCGTAACGGCGCGCCGTGGCGGCTGGTCTGGACCCATCACCACGCGCTGCTGGACGGCTGGTCCATGGCCGTCGTCTTCGACGAGGCGCTGGCCCTGTACCGCGGACTGAGCCAGGGCCAGAGCGCGGCGCTGCCGCCGGCGCCCTCCTTCGGACGCTTCATCAAATGGCTGCGCGCGCACAGCGACCGCCAGGCCCAGCAAGCCTTCTGGCGCGACTACTTCAGCGGCTACGCCGCCGCGGCCGATCTGGCCCTGCTGCCGGCCGGCGGCCCGGCCCGGCCGCGTTCCCAGTCGCTGCGGCTGAGCCCGGAACTGGGCGCCGCGCTGCGCAAGACCGCGCGCGAACGCAAAGTCACGCTCAACACCCTGTTCCAGGGCGCGCTGGCGGTGGCCCTGTCCCGCATCGGCCGCTGCGACGATCTGGTGTTCGGCGTCACCATGTCCGGCCGGCCCGAATCGCTGCCCGGCCGCGACGCCGCCGTCGGCCTGTTCATCGCCACCCTGCCGCTGCGCGCCGACTGCTCGGCCGCGCAGCCTATCGGCGATTTCCTCGGCCGGCTGCAAGACGCCCAAAGCCGGCTGGTGCCGCACGAAGCCAGCGCCCTGGTGGACATTCAGCGCTGGAGCGGCCTGTCCGCGCGCCAGCCGCTGTTCGACGCGGTGCTGGTCTATGAGAACTACCCGATCCGCGCCGAGGTCGGCGACGCCGCCCAGGCGCTGCGCGTGGGCGCGGCCTCCGCGCGCGAGCAATCCAACTACCCGCTGACCCTCTACGTCAAACCCGGCGCCGACGCCATCGAGCTGGACGGCGTCTTCGACGCCGGCCGCATCGAGGCGGAACGCGTGGACGCGCTGCTGCACGCGCTGCCGCGGCTGCTGCGCCAGATCGCCGACGGCGCGGACCGCGTCGGCGATCTGCGCCTGGCCGAGCCGACGCCGCCGGCCGCCTTCCCGCCGCCGGACGGCGACACCGTGCTCGCCATGCTGAGCGCCGCCGCGCGCCTCACCCCGGACAAGATCGCGGTCGCCGCCGAGGACGGCAGCCTGAGCTACGGCCAACTGGTGAGCGGCGCGCGCGCGCTGGCGCGCCGGCTGATCGCCGACGGGGTGTCCCCGGGCGACACCGTGGCGCTGGCGCTGCCGCCGGACGCGCGCGCGTTGACCGCGCTGCTGGCCACGCTGTGGGCCGGCGCGCAATACCTGCCGCTGGACCCGGCGCTGCCGCCGCTGCGCCGCGACGCCATCCTGGAAGACGCCCGCCCCGGCCTGATCCTCGTCGACGGCGACGCCTCCGGCTGGCCCGCCTCCGCCAAGCTGTTGACGCTGCCCGCGCCCCTGCCGCACGCAGCCGCGGACATCGACGAGGGCCCGCTGCCCGGCGACGTGCTCCACCCGGAAGCGCCGGCCTACACCCTGTTCACCTCCGGCAGCACCGGCCGGCCCAAGGGCGTGCAGATCGCCCATCGCTCGCTGGCCAACATCCTGCGCCATTTCCGCGCCGAACCCGGCTTCGGCGCCGACGACGTCTTGCTGTCGGTCACCACCTGGTCCTTCGACATCGCGGCGCTGGAACTGCTGCTGCCCCTGGTCTGCGGCGGCACGGTCGCCATCGCGCCGGCCTCGGCCGCCGGGGACGGCCCGGCGCTGGCCGCCGAGGCCGCGCGCCGTGACGCCAGCGTGATCCAGGCCACGCCGGCCAGCTGGCGCATGCTGCTGGAAGCCGGCTGGAAGCCCGCGCCCGGCCTGCGCGCCTGGTGCGGCGGCGAGGCGCTGCCCGCCGATCTGGCCCGCGCGCTGCTGGACGCCGGCGCCGCACTGTGGAACGTCTACGGGCCCACCGAAACCACCATCTGGTCCGCGCTGCACCGGGTGGACGGCGGCCAGCTTCCGCCGCCGGCCGGACACGCCATCCGCCGCACCACGCTGTGGACGGCCGACCATCACGACCAGCCGCTGCCGCCGCATCTGGCCGGCGAACTGCGCATAGGCGGCGACGGCCTGGCGCTGGGCTATCTGGGCGCGCCGGCGCAAACCGCCGCCCGCTTCCTCCCCGATCCGCTGGCCGGCCGGCCCGGCGCCCGCGTCTACCGCAGCGGCGATCTGGCCTGCCTGCTGCCGAACGGCGAGGTCCGCGTGCTGGGCCGGCTGGACGGCCAGGCCAAGCTCAACGGCTTCCGGCTGGAGCTGGAGGAAGTGGAAACCAGGCTGCGCGAGCTGCCCGGCGTGCGCCAGGCCGCGGCGGCCGTCCGCCGCGACCCGCAAGGCCACGCCCGGCTGATCGCCTATTTGGTGCCGGACGACAGCGGCGCCTGGCGCGCCGGCGACGAGGCCGATCCAACCGCCATGCAGCGGGTCCGCGCCCGGCTGTCCGCCGCGCTGCCCGGCTATATGCTGCCCAGCCGCTTTGTCACCCTGGAGCGGCTGCCGCTGACGGCCAACCTCAAGCTGGACCGCAAGGCCCTGCCCGAACCGGCGGCGAACGCGCCGACCCGCGCCGGCAGCGCGCCCCAGGGCGCGCTGGAGCAAGCGGTGTGCGCGCTGTGGGAAGAAGTGTTCGAACGCGCCGGCGTCGCCGCCGACGACGACTTTTTCGAACTGGGCGGCCATTCGCTGCTGGCCACCCGCATCCAGGTGCGCGTCAACAAGATCTTCCGGCAGACCCTGCCGCTGCGCGCCACCTTCCACGCCCAGACCCCGCGCGCCTTGGCCGCACTGCTGGCCGAACGCGAGTCCGCGCCCGGCCTGGCCGCCAAGATCGCCGCCGTCTACCTGAAGCTGCGCGGCATGTCCGACGCCGAGCGCGACGCGCTGCGCCAGGCCGCCGCCCAAACCACCACCATGGAAACCGCAGAATGAAACTGGAACACATCAACGCCATCGTCAGCGGCGCCGCCAGCGGCATCGGCCGCGCCTTCGCGCTGGAACTGGCCCGCGCCGGCGCGCGGGTCCACGCCGCCGACCTGGACGCCGCCGGCCTGCGCCGGCTGGAGGAAGACGCCGCCGGCCTGCCCGGCGCGGTGCGCGGCTCGGTGCTGGACGTGAGCCAGGAAGCCGCGGTCCGCGCCTTTCTGAAAACGGCGTCTGAGGACGCGGAGCCGGCCAATCTGCTGGTCAACAACGCCGGCATCCTGCGCGACGGCTGGCTGGTGAGGCTGGACGTGGAAGGCTTCGTCCGCAAGCTGCCCACCGCGCAATGGCGGGCGGTGCTGGACGCCAACCTGACCGCGCCCTATCTGCTGAGCCGAGAATTCGCCGCCGCCCGCGTGGAGTCCGGCCTCAACACGCCGGGCCTGATCGTCAACGTCTCCTCGGTCACCAGCGCCGGCAATCCCGGCCAGTCCAACTACGCGGCGTCCAAGGCCGGCCTGGACGCGCTGACCCGGACCTGGGCGCTGGAACTGGCCCCCTTCGGCATTCGCGTGGCCGGTCTCGCGCCCGGCCTGACCGACACCCCGATGGCGGCGGGCCTGGCGCCGGCCACCCGCGAGGACTTGATCGCCCAGGTGCCGCTGCGGCGCATGGCCGAGCCGGCGGAAATCTGGCAGGGGCTGAAATTCATCATCGAATGCGATTACTTCAACGGCCGCATCATCGCCATCGACGGCGGAGCGACCTTCTCGTGAAGCCGACACTTTCCGCTCCGGAGGCGGGCATTCCGCGCCGCATCCATCAGATCTGGTATCAAGGCGCCGCCGCGCTGCCGGACAAATACCGCCGCTACCGCGACAGCTGGATGCGACGCCATCCGGACTGGGAGTTCGTGTTCTGGGACGCGCCCAAGATGCAGGCGCTGGTCGACGAACACTATCCCTGGTTCGCGGCTCGCTACGCCGGCTTAGAGCGCGACATCCAGCGCATAGACGCCGCGCGCTATCTGTTCCTGGCGCTGCACGGCGGCTTCTACATCGACATGGACATCGAAAACCTGCGGCCCATAGACCCGCTGCTGCCGGAGAGGCGGCTGATCCTGTCGCGCACCCACGGCTTCAACAACGCGCTGATAGGCAGCGCGCCCGGCCACCCCTTGTGGGACACCGTGCTGGACCGGCTGGCCGCCGGCCAGTGCGCGCCGCTGGACCCGGCCATGCCGGCCCGGCTGCGCGAATCGCCGGCGATGCGCACCGCCGTCACCGTGGGGCCGCGCTTCTTCACCTGGTGCGTGCAGCAAAGCGGCTGCCTGGACGACGCGGCCACGCTGTGCTGCCCCGGCTATTACTTCGAACCCGGCTCGCCCACGCCGGACGGCAGCTCCTGGCCGCCGGCCGACGATCCCGACGGCGGCTACGCCCGCCACCACATGGACCTCAACTGGCTGGACCTGCGCCACCGGCTATTGTCCCGGCTGAACCGGCTGCTGCTGCCCTGGCTGACGCGACGGCTGCCTTTGCAATGAAAAAGTCGCCGCAATGCGGCGACTTCAAAAACAAGACATAGACACCATTAATTCGCGGAAGGGGAAGCCGTTTGATTTTCCTGCATGAACTGCCTCAGGCTCAAAGGACGCATATCCGTCCAATTCTTTTCAATATAGTCCAGACACTCCTGTTCCGCGCCGCTGACGCCAAGCGAGCGCCAGCCGGCTGGAATGTCGCGATATTCCGGCCATATCGAATATTGCTCCTCGTGATTCACCACCACGATGTATTTGGTTTCGTTCATCGCGTCCTGCGTCATATCAACCTCCGTGCCGTCGCTAGAAAATTAAAACAGTTTCTAAATAAATCTATTTATCCAACCAAAACATTGCTAATTGGAATTGTTTAAATCGGAGAATACCGACTCACAAAACCCGCCGAAGAATATACCGCATAAATTGAATATTTTTACAGACCTCGAAAAATAATCGAAATCAAATCGGGCGCGATGGACGCGCAGCCCGATGGGCGCCGACAACACATCACCTGGAAAGCCATTGAAATGAGCGTTAGCGATTGGAACGATAACGACCTGGACCTTCTCGACCATTTGCTGGAACAAGAACTGGACGTCTTGCTCCCGGCCCCCGCGCCCGTCGACGGCGGGCGGATCGCCCGCGGCGACGCCGCCTCCGGCCCGCTGTCCTTCCAACAACAGCGGCTCTGGTTCCTGCACCAATTGAGCGCCGGCGCCGCCGCCTACAATATCTGCTCCGCCTTCCGCCTGAGCGGCGCCTTGCAGGCGGACGCGCTGTGCCGGGCCTTTGATTGCGTGGTGGCGCGCCACGCCTCGCTGCGCACCGCCATCCGCGAAGTGGACGGCGCGGCGGCGCAGATCCCGCAGCCGGCCGGCCGCGCGGCCATCGAGCGCCTGGACTGGTCCGGCCTGCCGGCCGAAGAAGCCGCCTCCCGGCTGGAGGCGCTAGCGCGCCGCGAAAGCGCCCACGCCTTCGACCTGTCCGTCGGCCAGCCGCTGCGCATCGCGCTGCTGAAGCTGGCGGCGGACGAACACGCGGTGGTGCTGACCCTGCATCACATCGTCGGCGACGCCTGGTCGCTGACGGTGCTGATGGACGAGGCGGCCCGCGCCTACGCCGCGCTCAGCCGCGGCCGCGCGCCGGAACTGCCCGAGCTGCCCATCCAGTACCTGGACTACGCGCGCTGGCAGCACGCCAACGGCCGGCAAGACCGCTGGGACGCCGACCTCGCCTACTGGAAAACCCAGCTGGCCGGCCTGCCCACGCTGGAGCTGCCCACCGACAAGCCGCGGCCGCCGGTGCAGGGCTTCGACGGCGCCACCGTGGGCTTCGACATCGGCGCCGATACCGCCGAGCGCCTGCGCCGGCTGGCGGCGGCCGAACGCACCACCCTGTTCTGCCTGCTGCTGTCCGCCTTCCAGGCGCTGCTGGCCCGCCACGCGCGTCAGGACGATCTGGCCATCGGCACCTCGCTGGCCGGCCGCGAACGGGTGGAAACCGAGGGGCTGATCGGCTTCTTCGCCAATATGCTGGTGATCCGCGGCCGCATCGGCCCCGCGGACAGCTTCCGCCAGTTCGCGCGCCGGCAATCGGACACCATGCGCGACGCGGTGGAGCACGCCGCCGTGCCCTACGACCAACTGGTCGGCGCGCTGGGCCAGGCCAGCCGCGACCCCAGCCGCAACCCGCTGTTCCAGGTCGCCTTCACCCTGCTCAACATCCCGGCGGCGATGCCGACGCTGGACGGGCTGCGGCTGACGCCGGTGCTGAGCCAGGAGGCCGCCCGTTTCGATCTGGAGCTGTTCATGCGCGAGACCGAGGACGGCCTGTCCGGCGCGTTCTCTTACAACACCGCGCTGTTCGAGCGGCTCTCGGTGGAGCGACTCGCCGAACAACTGAGCCTGCTGCTGGACGCCGCCAGCCGTCAGCCGGACGCGCCGCTGGCCGCGCTACCGCTGACCACGCCGCAGCAGGCCGCCGCCCTGCTGACCCTGCCGCGGCAGGCGGCAGCCGTCGATTGCGAGCCGGTGCACCGCGCCTTCAGCCGTTTCGCCGCACGGCACGCCGACGCCGCGGCGCTGCGCTGCGACGGCCGAGAGCTCAGTTACGGCGAACTGGAACGGCTGTCGGACACCGCCGCGCGGCGTCTGGCGGCCGCCGGCGTGCGGCCGGGCGAACCGGTGGGCCTATGGCTGACGCCCTCCTTCGAAATGCTGATCGGCGTGCTGGCCGCGCTCAAGGCCGGCGCCGGCTATGTGCCGATGGACCCGGCCTATCCGGCCGACCGCATCCGCTACATCCTGGAAGACAGCGGCGCGCGCGCCGTGCTCAGCACCGAGGCATTGGCGCCCTCGCTGCCGCCCTTCGCCGGCCCGCTGCTGACGCTGGACGCGGCGGAACCCGCGCCGGCGGCGGCGCTGCCGGCCGGCGACGACCCGGACGGCCTGGCCTACATCATCTACACCTCCGGCTCCACCGGCCGGCCCAAGGGCGTGGCGGTCAGCCACCGCAACTGCGCCCGGCTGTTCTCCAGCAGCGCCGAGCTGTTCCAGTTCGGCCCGCGCGAAGTGTGGACGCTGTTCCACTCCTACGCCTTCGACTTCTCGGTATGGGAAATCTGGGGCGCGCTGGCCCACGGCGGCGTCCTGCTGATCGTGCCGCCGCTGCTGGCCCGCTCCTCGGACGCCTTCTACCAGCTGTTGTGCGAGGAAAAAGTCACCGTGCTGAGCCAGACCCCGTCGGCCTTCCGCCAATTGATGGCCGCCGAGGAAGCGAACCCGCGCGAAGGCGATCTTGCGCTGCGCTACGTCGTCTTCGGCGGCGAAGCGCTGGACCTGAGCAGCCTGGAACCCTGGCTGGACCGCCACGGCGACGACTACCCGCAGCTGATCAATATGTACGGCATCACCGAAACCACCGTGCACGTGACCTTCCGCCGCATCGGCCTGCCCGAAATCAAGCGCAAGCTGGGCAGCGTGATCGGCGCGGCGCTGCCCGATCTGTGCATCCGTCTGCTGGACGACGCCCTGCAGCCGGTGCCGCCGGGCATGGTGGGCGAAATCCACGTGGGCGGCGCCGGCGTGGCGCTGGGCTACGTCAATCAGCCGGAGCTGAGCGCCCAGCGCTTCATGCCGGACCCGCACCTGGACAGCGGCCTGCACTTCTACCGCAGCGGCGATCTGGCGCGCGTCACTCCGCGCGGCGAGCTGGAATACCGCGGCCGCGCCGATCAACAGGTCAAGCTGCGCGGCTTCCGCATCGAAACCGCCGAAATCCAGGCCCTGCTCAGCCAGCACCCGGCGGTGGCGGAAGCCGCCGTGGTGGTGCGCGGCGACGGCGATCAGGCGCGGCTGGTCGCCTACGTCGCCAAGCGCAGCGGCGTGGACGCCGCCGCCAAGGACAAGGACAAGGGCTGGCTGCCCGCCTTCGACATGATCTACGAGGACGCGCCGGCCGAGGACGCCGACCTCGACCTGGTCGGCTGGACCGACTCCTACGACAACGCGCTGATTCCCGCCGAACACATGCGGCGCTGGCGCGACGAGATCCTGAGCCGCATCCGCGCGCTGAACCCGCGCCGGGTGCTGGAAATCGGCGTCGGCAGCGGCATGCTGCTGCTCGCCGTCGCCCCGGACTGCGAGCATTACCACGGCCTGGACTTCTCCGCCCGCGCGCTGGAGCGCCTGGGCCGCACCGTGGCCGCGCGCGGCCTGGAACAGGTGACGCTGGAGCGGCGCGAAGCCCGCGAGCTGGCCGGCCTGCCGGACGACTTCGACACCGTGATCGTCAATTCCGTGGCGCAATACTTCCCCGACGCCGCCTACTTCCTGGACGTGGTGGACCAGGCGCTGGCGCGGCTGCGCCCCGGCGGCAAACTGCTGCTGGGCGACCTGCGCCACCTGGGCCTGCTGCGCCACTTCCAGGCCAGCCGCCTGCTGCGCCGCCTGCCCGCCGTCGCCCGCCCGACGCGGGCGGAACTGCGCCGTCAACTGGACGCGCTGATCGCCGAGGAAAAGGAACTGCTGGTGGACCCGGCGCTGTTCCGCCGCCTGGCGCGCCGCCGCGGCGACATCGCCGCAATCGAAATCCGCCTGAAGGAAGACGGCGGCGATTGCGAGCTGACCACCTACCGCTACGACGTGGTGCTGAGCAAGGGCGCGCCGCGCGCCGCCGCCGCGCCGGCCGCAGACGCCTCGCGCTTGCGGCCCGGCCTGGCCAACCGCCGCGCCGCCGAGGTCAACCGCTTCCTCGCCTGGCTGGATCATGATCCGGCCAACAGCGCGGCCGACGACGAAGCCGCCGACGGCCAGCCCTGGCGGGCGCAAGCGCCGTCTGACGCCGCCGAGCCGGCCGAACTGCTGGCCGAAGCCGCGGCCGCCGGCCTGGCCGCCCGCCTCAGCTGGAGCGAGGACGCCGCCGACGGCCGTTTCGACCTGGCCTTGGCCGCCGCGGCCGACGCCCTGCCGCCGCTGGCGCTGGAACGGCTGGACGGGAACGACGACGGCGAGCCCACCGCCTGCTTCAACACCCCGGCGCAAAGCCAGCCGCGCGACGCGCTGGGACCCGAGCTGCGCCGCCATCTGGCCGCGCACCTGCCCGACTACATGCTGCCGGCCGCCTTCGTCACCCTGGACAAACTGCCGCTGACCCATAGCGGCAAGCTGGACTGGCGCGCCTTGCCCGAGCCCGGCCAGGCCCAACAAGGCGGCGCCGACGCCGGAGCGCCGCCGCGCAACCGCGCCGAAAACGAAGTGGCCCGCCTCTGGGGCGAGGTCTTGGGCGTCGGCGGCCTGGGCCGCGAACAGAACTTCTTCGAAGCCGGCGGCCACTCCCTGCTGGCCACCCGGGTCATGTCCAGGCTGCGCGCCGAATTCGGCGTCGAACTGCCGCTGCGCACCCTGTTCGAACACCCGACGGTGGCCGAATTCGCCGCCGCGCTGGCGGCACGCGTCGCACTGGAAGACCCCGCCGCGCCGGCCTCCGCGCCGGAGCGCCGCATCCCGCCGGCCGACCGCTCGCGGCCGCTGCCGGCCTCCTTCGCCCAACAGCGCTTCTGGTTCCTGGAACGGCTGGACCAGGGCGAACACGGCGTCTACAACATCGCCCAGGGCCTGCGCCTGCGCGGCCGCCTGGACCTGGCCGCGCTGCGCGCCGCGCTGGCCGGCGTGGTCCGCCGCCACGAGGCGCTGCGCACCCGTTTCGCGCTGAGCGACGGCGAGCTGCGGCAAATCGTCGACGGCGGCGACGGGCCGGAACTGCAGGAACTGACGCTGCGCGTGGACGCCGGCGACAGCCTGGACGCGGCGCTGAATCGCGCCGCCGACGCCTTCGCCCGGCCCAAGTTCGACCTGGAGGCCGCGCCGCCGCTGCGCTTCGCCCTGCTGCGCATCGGCCCGGACGACGCCGCGCTGCTGATCGCGCTGCACCACGCGCTGTCCGACGGCTGGTCGCTGGGCGTGCTGGTGCGTGAATTCGGCGAGCTCTACGCCGCCGCGCGGGAACAACGCCCGCCCAGCCTGCCCGCCCTGCCCATCCAGTACGGCGACTTCGCCCAATGGCAGCGCGACGCCCTGTCCGGCGAACGCTACGACCAGATGCTGGCGCGCTGGAAAACGCGCCTGGCCGACGCCCCGGCGGCGCTGGAACTGCTGGGCGACCGGCCGCGCGGCGCCGACGGTCCGCGCCGCGGGCGCTTCGTCCGCTTCGATTTCTCGCCGGCGCAGACCCAGAACTTGCGCCGGCTGGCCGAGCGCGCCGGCGGCACCCTGTTCATGGTGCTGCTGGCCGGCTACGCCGAACTGCTGTCCCGCTACAGCGGCCAGCGCGATCTGGTGATAGGCAGCCCCATCGCCAACCGCAATCACCTGGACCTGGAGGGCCTGATCGGCTGCTTCGTCAACACCCTAGCGCTGCGCGTCGATCTGAGCGGCGCGCCCAACGCGCTGCAACTGCTCTCGCGGGTCCGCGACGTGGTGCTGGAAGCCTACGAACTGCAGGACATGCCGTTTGAAACCATCGTCGACGCGCTGCGGCTGGAGCGCTCGCTGGCGCGCAACCCGCTGTTCCAGACCATGCTGGTGCTGCAGAACGCGCCGCTGGACACGCTGCGCCTGCCGGGGCTGGAGCTGGAAACCCTGTCCAACGACGACAGCTCGCCGCGCTTCGACCTGACCCTGACCGTGCACGAAGCCGACGGCGGCCTGCAGGCGATGCTGGAATACGACGTCGACCTGTTCACCAACGCCGGCGCGCGCAGCCTGGCCTCCCGGCTGCAACGCTTGCTGCTGGCCATGGCCGATCAGGCGGAACAGCCCTTGCCGCGCCTGGCGCTGCTGGACGCGGGCGAAAGCCGGCGGCTGCTGGCGGACGACGGCGACGCGGCGTCCGCGCCGGCCACCCTGCTGCCCCTGATCGAGGCCAGCGCCGCCGCCGCGCCGGAAGCGACGGCCTTGAGCGACGAGCGCCTCAGCCTGAGCTACGGCGAACTCAACCGCCGCGCCAACCAGCTGGCGCGCGGCCTGATCCGGCTCGGCGTCGGCCCGGAAGACATCGTCGCCATCGCGCTGCCGCGCTCCGCCGACGCCGTGGTGGCCATGCTCGCCGCGCTGAAAGCCGGCGCCGCCTATCTGCCGCTGGACCTGGACTACCCGGCCGCCCGTATCGCCTTCATGCTGCAAGACGCCGCCCCGCGCTGCGTGCTGACCCTGAGCGACGCCACGCTGCCGGACGGCGCGACGCGGCTGAATCTGGACGAGCCGGCCCTGCAAGCGCAACTGGCCGCGCTGCCGGACGGCAACCCCGCCGACGCCGAGCGCGTCCGCCCGCTGCGGCCCGAGCACCCCGCCTACCTGATCTACACCTCCGGCTCCACCGGCGTCCCCAAGGGCGTGGCGATCCAGCACGGCAATCTCCACGCCTCCACCGCCGCCCGCCTCGCCTTCTATCCGGCGGAACTGTCGCGGCCGGGCACCGCCTTCCTGCTGCTGCCCTCCTTCTCCTTCGATAGCTCGGTGGCCCTGCTGTTCTGGTCGCTGGCCTGCGGCGGCCGGCTGATCCTCAGCCGCGCCGGCGGCCAGCTGGAGCCCGGCTACCTGGCCGGCCTGGTGGAGCGCGAGCGGGCCGAAGTCTGGCTCAGCCTGCCCTCGCTGTACCGGACTGTGGCCCAGGCCCAGCCCGCCGGCTGGGGCGGATCGCTGCGCGCGGTCCTGTTCGGCGGCGAAACGGTGTCGGCCGGCGACCTGATAGGCCAAGGCCGGCGCTTCTACAACGAATACGGCCCCACCGAGGCCACCGTCTGGGGCACCGCGACGGAAATCGCCGCGCGCGACGGCCAGCCCGTCGACATCGGCCGCGCCATCCCCGGCTACCGCGCCTACATCCTGGACGAAGCCTTGCAGCCGACGCCGCCGGGCCTCGCCGGCGAACTCTACCTCGCCGGCCCCGGCGTCGCCCGCGGCTATCTGCGCCGCCCGCGGCTCACCGCGGAGCGCTTCCTCCCCAACCCCTTCCGCCGCGGCGAGCGGATCTACCGCACCGGCGACCGCGCGCGCTGGCTGGCGGACGGCCGCATCGAATACCTGGGCCGCGGCGACCAACAGCTGAAGCTGCGCGGTTATCGCATCGAAACCGGCGAGATCGAAGCCGCGCTCAGCGCCCAGCCCGGCATCGCCGCCGCCGCGGTGGCGCTGCACCACGCGCCGCCCGCCGCCGCGCGGCTGGTGGGTTATCTGGTGCCGGCGGACAGCGAGGCGGACACCGCCGCGCTGCGCCGCGCGCTGGCCGAACAACTGCCGGAATACATGATCCCCAGCGCCTGGGTCAGCCTCCCGGCGCTGCCGCTGACGCCCAACGGCAAGCTGGACCGCCGCGCGCTGCCGGCGCCGGAGCTGGCAGCGCGCGCCTACCGCGCGCCAAGCACTCCGCTGGAAACGCAGCTGGCCGCGCTGTTCGCCGCCGTTCTGGGCCTGCCGCGCATCGGCGTGGACGACAGCTTCTTCGACATGGGCGGCCACTCGCTGCTGACGCTGCAACTGTTGTCCCGCATCCGCGAGGAACTGGGCGTGGAGCTGCCGCTGGCCTCGCTGTTCACCTCCGGCACCGTCGCCGAGTTCGCCCGGCTGGTTCAGGAGGCCGGCCAGGCCGCCGCGCCGTCGGTGCTGGTGCCGATCCGGACCGACGGCGACGACGGCACCCTGCTGCTGGTCCACGACGGTTCCGGCCAGATCATCGGCTATCAAAAGCTGGTGGAGCGGCTATCGCCGCGCCGGCGCGTCTACGGCCTGCAAGCGGCGGGGCTGGACCCGGCCGTCGCCGCCGACGACAGCGTGGCGGCCATGGCCGAGCGCTACGCCGCCGCCGTGCGGCAAGCCGGCCTGCCCGGACCGCTGATCCTGGCCGGCCACTCCTTCGGCGCCGCGGTGGCGGCGGAACTGGCGCGGCGGCTGGTCGAGACCGGCGTCGAAGTCAGCCTGCTGGCGGCGCTGGACGCGCCGCCGCGCCCGGACGCCGGCTTCCTGAACGAGCTGCCCCAGGACGAGGCCGGGCTGCTGCATTACATGGCCCGCACCGTGGAAATCGCCACCGGCAAAACGCTGGCCGTCTCGGAAGACATGCTGCGGCCGCTGGACCGCGCCGGGCGCTTCGCGCTGCTCAGCCGGCGGGTGCAAGACTCCGGCCTGTTCCCCCAGGGCATGGACCCGCGCCGGGTGGAGGCCATGTTCGACGTCTACCGCGCCAACCTGCTCAGCCTGCGCGGCCATCAGCCGCAAACCGCGCCCTGCCCGGTGGCGGTGTGGGTCACCGACGGGCTGGCCGCCAGCATGGCCGGACCGGCCGACCTGGGCTGGTCCGACTACGCCGCCGGCCCGGTCCAGGTGTTCCGCGCCGCCGGCGAACACGCCGACATGCTGCGCGAGCCGCATGTGGCCGGGCTGGCGGACAGCTTGGAGCGCGCGATGCGAGAACGCCATGTCTAAGCCCATGTCCGCCGCCCTCGCCGCCCCGCCGTCCTCGCTCTGGCGCGACCGGCGCTTTCTCTGGCTCTCCGCCGCCTGGTTCTGCTCCATCCTGGGCCAGCAGACCGCGCTGATCGCCCTGCCCTGGCTGGTGCTGCAGCTGGGCGGCGACGGCCTCGCCCTCGGCCTGGTCGTCACCGCGATGGAACTGCCGCGCGCGGTGTTCATCATCGTCGGCGGCGCGGTGGCGGACCGGCACTCGCCGCGGCGGGTGTTCCAGTGCTCGCTGCTATGCTGCGCGGCGCTGCTGGCCCTGCTAGGCTACGCCGCCTACCGCGGCGGGCTGCCCTTGGCCTGGCTCTATCCCTTCGCCGCCGCCATGGGCGTCGTCGCCGCCTTCACCGGGCCGTCGGCCGCCGCCCTGCTGCCCAACACCGTGCCGGAAGACAGGCTGCAACAGGCCAACTCCGTGTTCATGGCGGTCAACCAGCTCACCTTGCTGACCGGCCCCATGCTGGCCGGCGCGCTGATCGCCCTGCCCGGCGTCCGCGCCGGCGGCGGCCTGGGCCTCGCCTTCCTCTTGGGCGCCGCCTGCTTCCTGAGCGCCGGCCTGATGCTCAGCCGGCTGCGGCCGCTCGCCGCCGCCGCGCCGGCACCGACGCAATCCGCCGCCGGCATCCTGCGCGCCATCCGCCGCGGCGCCGCCTGGACCTGGGGCGACGCCACCCTGCGCGCGCTGTTCTTCTACTGGGCGGTGATCGCCTTCCTGACCGCCGGCCCCATCCAGATCGGTCTGCCGCTGCTGGTCAAGAACGTCTTGGGCCTGGACGCCGGCCATTTCGGCACCCTGCTGTCCGCCCAAGGCGCGGGCAGCCTGCTGGGCATGGCCCTGCTCAGCCTGCTGCCGCCCAAGACGCTGGGCCGGCTGGGATGGATGGTATTCTGCGCGGACGCCCTGATGGGTGCGCTGATCATCGGCCTAGGCCTGTCCGCCGCGTTTGCCGCCAGTTGCGCGATGATGTTCCTGATCGGACTCTTGGGCGGCCTGGTGCAAGTCCGGCTGATGGCCTGGATCCAGGCCCGCATTCCGGCGGAGATGCGCGGCCGGGTGATGAGTTTTTTGATGTTCATGATGGCGGCGGTCACGCCCTTGTCCACCACGCTGGCCGGCCTGAGCCTGACCTCGGCGCCGGTGCGCGCCTTGTTCGCCGGCGCCGGCCTGCTGCTGATCGGCGTCGCCGTGCTGGCCTTGTGCAGCCCCCGGCTGCGCGCCATCGGCGCGCCCGCCGGCCCCGGCGCCGCGGACGCCCGAGCCACCCCTTCCCTGCAAACAGGAGACTGAATCGATGCACCCCACCCCCTGGCTCCAGCGCCAGTCCGCCAGCCAAGCGCCGCGGCTGCGCCTGTACTGCTTTCCCTACGCCGGCGGCCACGCCGGCGCCTATGCCGGCTGGCAAGGCCGGCTGCCTCCGGAAGTGGAAGTCTGCGCCGCGCAACTGCCCGGCCGCGCCGCCCGCTTCCGCGAAGCCGGTTTCAAGGCGCTGCCGCCGCTGGTGGACGCGCTGGCGCGGGAATTACCCTTGGACGACGAACTGCCCTTCGCCTTCTTCGGCCACAGCATGGGCGGCCTGATCGCCTTCGAACTGGCGCGGCGGCTGCGCGCCCAAGGCCGGCCGCAGCCGCTGCGGCTGATCGTGTCCGGCTGCGACGCGCCGCAACACCGCCAGCCGCCGCGCATGCTGCACCGGATGGACGACGACGGCTTCATCGACGCGCTGCGCGACTACAACGGCACGCCCGCGGAAATCCTGGCCCACCGGGAAATGATGGATCTGCTGCTGCCCACCCTGCGCACCGACTTCGAACTGGTGGAAACCTATCGCTACCAGCCGGCCCCGCCGCTGGCCCTGCCCATCACCGTGCTGGCCGGGCGCGGCGACCGGCAACGTCTGCCGGAACAGACCGAAGGCTGGCAGCGGGAAACCGCCGCGCCCGCGCGCGTCCACTGGTTCGACGGCGACCACTTCTTCATCGCCAGCGCCCGGGACGCCGTGCTCGCGCGCCTCAACAGCGAACTCGCCGATGCGCTGTCCAGCCCTGCCGCCGCCATGCCGGACCTTGCCTAAGAACCTGTTCACGATCTTTTCTGATCGGGAGTATTGTTCAAGGCATTGAATCCGCTTCGCGGATGATGATTTAGGGCCGGTTCCGCCCTGACCGAGCGAGGCAAGCGTAGCGTCGCGAGGGAATAAAACGGAAAGGGGAATTTGCGCGGCCAAATTCCCCTTTACCCCAAAGGCCGCCCTGCAAGCCTGGCCTACGGCTTCCCGCCGGTTCCCGTCAGTCCCGAGGCGCGGCTGAACTCTCTACGTGCGAATCTCTGATTTGCTCAGTGATGGCGCGCTAACGTCGCGCTGCTCGAACAAGCAGCCGCTTAAGACCTCGGGCCTGCCACCCGTCGGCAGGCTTGAAGGGACTGGGGCGCGTCGGATACGTGGTCTCCTACATATCTAGCAGCGTTTAACCACACCTACAAAAGATCATAAACAGACTCTAAGCCTCTGCCGCCGGAGGAAACACCGAACTCAAACGCGCCCGGCCTCGCTGCGCCGCCATAGCGGACGCCCGCCCCTTGCCTCCCCGCCACAGGCACGTGATAATCCGGCCGTGCTGTGCTTCAGCACCGGGCGTAGGAACCCGAGTTGCATCATGGCGGACATCACTGCGAGAGCAGCTGTGTCCGTGTGCCTTGTCATGCCCTCATAGGCGGACCGGGCGAGGCAGCCCACGGGCTGGCCGGTTCCATGGTGCCGGTATTCCTACCCTCGTTCGGGCTGCCGCCCACCGTAGGAAGTGGGCTGCGGAAAACATACCGTACATCATGGAGGCACCATGTCTAACGCCCCTCGCCCCCACCACATCCCATCTCTATCAAGCTTGCTGCTCCAACTGAAAAGCTTGCGTCAGCAGGATGCCACGCTCCACCCGATTGACCCGCTATTGCGGCAACTCGACGCGTACTGCGAACACTTCGATCACAGCCTTCATCTGCTCAGCCTGGAATTCAATCAAGTCAGCACCGCCTTGTCGGCGCTGGCGGCGATGCTGGAGCAATCCAAGCTAGACACGCTGGAATGCGAACAGGTGTATTGCCTGCTGGAACCCTTCGCCCACCGCTTGCAACAGACTACGATGCAAATGCAGGAACTGGCCTAACCCCTCCAAACGACCAAAGCCCCAAGAGGGGCTTTGGTCGCTGGGTTACTATGTTTTTTCACTCAGATGAAGTCAAAACTATTCGCATTATAATTTTTATCGCAAACTACATGAACATACTATTCCCACGCAAGGAATATAACTATTATGCGGCATAAACGGTAGCAGCCAGCAGTATTTCTACAGCTATCTTCCAAGTAATTTCTTCAACATCCACAACTTCATCCATATTCTTATAGAATCCACTCATATCCCTTGCAAGCCCAGAAAACCCAGCAAGAAACTGGCCAAGGGCAACATTACCCCACTCACCGCTATTATTTTTATGATCTTGATTCAGACATTAAACAAACTAAACAAAATTCACCTTGATTTCACAAATTTTGCAAAGACACAAAGCTCATCACTGGTCATTTTCACTTACCCCACGAACCCAAACATACTTCCTCATCAAGTTCAAGACTTTCACACCGACCGAATAAATATGAACTTTTATTCAAAACAGCATCAACTAATCAACATAAAAAATAATATCATTACATTTATGCAATTCTCTCTCCCTATCGACACCCTTTTAAATAAAGATACACATCAAAAAATGACATTCCCACCCCTGAAGCCCCCCCTGAAATAACTGCCCACTTGAGCGCCCTAAAAAAAAGCTCCTGATCTAAATTCCAATTAAAATACCCAACAAAAGGCCAAGAAATAATTGGCGAAGCAAAAATAGCAAAAACATAACCAAAAACAAAAATCAATACAAACAAAAGAGTTTGCACGAGCAACCTAGTCAAAAAAAACTTTAAAAACACAATCACTTCTTCCCTCCATTGCATTGTAACGCATTAACAACATTGCCCCCAGTTGCTTCCTGAGTAATTCCACCCAGATTATTACCAACAAAAGAGGGAAGCCCGCTCGGCTGATTCCATCCCTTTACCTCATATGGTCCAACGGTTATCCAGTCTGACCGATACCATGGATTCAGCTTCAGATTTAGTTGTCTAGCTATAATGCTACCAATATCAAAACCAACAACACTACCTACTGCTGCACCAGCCATACCAGGCAAAGGATCCTGCCCCTGAAATCCAGCCAA
Source organism: Chromobacterium sp. HL1 (assembly GCF_057418835.1). Taxonomy (NCBI): domain Bacteria; kingdom Pseudomonadati; phylum Pseudomonadota; class Betaproteobacteria; order Neisseriales; family Chromobacteriaceae; genus Chromobacterium; species Chromobacterium sp. HL1. Next base: position 534,391 of record NZ_CP162399.1, on the reverse strand, counting down.
ACATTAGCAGAATAGGTATTGAACGCAACTCTCCACAAAATTAATCCAATTCGTCCAACAAGCAGTAGCGCTCCAAACAAACACCCATAAAATTAATAACAAATCAACCCGTAGGACGGCAAAGCTCTGATTTGTCTACGTAGGAAACCTGTTTCCGCACTAGTAAATTCGTAAACCCACCCACTCCAATTTCGGCTAAAAATAATGATCTCTTAAATAAAGAAAGATATCACGCACAAATAAAAATGATGCTATAAAAAACCCAGACATCACACCTGCCTTTAATATTTTTAATGCAACATCAACATTAGGAGGCCAAACAAAATCACCTAAAACCATCCAAACCACAATAGGGTTTAAAAAAATCAAAATAGCACAACAAATCAAAAGACCAGCCTACCAAAAAACAAATTGAAACACCAGTCTTTTTAAAAATAATTTCACAAACAATAACATAGTTTATCCATCATTTTGCATCCGACAAACAACACCAGCATTTACACTCTCTTGCCAAACCCCTCCTAACTGCAGAACCAAAAATATTAGGCATGGGATTAAGATAGTTCCACCCTTGTATTCCATACGGTCCAACCGTAACCCACTGGGGCCTATACCATGGATTAAACTTTGGATTAAGCTGACCAGCGACTACATTGCCGATACCATAACCAACCGCACTACCTATCGCAGCTCCAGCCATTCTAGGCAATGGGTCCTGCCCTTGGAAATCTGAACTTACACTCGCGGCATAAGTGTTGAAAACAACAGTACCACCCAAGCTCGCTCCATTCATCCACCAACCAAGTAGCTGCCCCCAAACCGACATCAAGCCAATTCACCGGTCGGTCTGGATTAAACGCTGTTTGTACTTGATAGTTTCCCCCTCCACCCAGCACAGCCGTCGCAAACTTGCTCCATAGACTCGCCCCCTTTGCCACGACCAGCCATCCCATGGCTGGAAAGCTCAGCAGTATCTCTGGATACACATTTTTCAATGCCTGGCTTTCTGCTGTGGGCAGCTTCCAGTTGGCGGCATATTCAGCCTCGGCTTTGGTCAAGCCATCCTTCTTCCCTTTGCTTCGTGTCGTCTTCTGACCCGCCAAGTCTGACGTAGACTTTCCCGCCGTCGCCCGCTGCGCCCACTCCACTTCCATCTCCCTAATCTGTCTGTCAGGAGATTTTGCCAAGACGTTGTGAGCAAGCCCTTTGACTTGCCCACTTTACTCACCACATAAAATTTTTATATATATTCCCATAAAAACCCCAACAACTATTACAACGATCACAAGCAACACAAAAATCCAATAAAATATCTTCTGCCTTTTAGTGGATTTTTATATTGATCATTCCTTATAGTTTGAGACCCCATGACATTCAACTCTAATTTTAAAAAACCCTATATCCATAACTAAGTGGCGAAACAGAAACCCCTGGCGCTCCAAACCCATATTCAACGGCCCTAGCTCCATCAAACGACATACTGACGCCACCCCCAACACCTATGGGAGGCGTTATTGGATAAAAGCCGGAAAAGGCGGGGCACCATACCGTTGAGATTACCTAGCAACAGTCAATGAAAATTTAATCACATGTAATTTTTACATAACCCGTACACCACCCCAATAATAATCATTAAAAAAACAGAGGAAATAAAAAACCAGTATATTATTTTCTGCCTCTTAGATAGTTTCTTATATTGTTCCACATCCATCAGGGGAGCTGACATGAATTACCTCTTATCAAAAAATTCTATATCCATACCCGAATGGAGATACAGACACTCCAGGTGTTCCAACTCCATACTCAACAGCCTTCATCCCGTTAGGAACAATGTTAACGGCACCTCCAATGCCAAAAACAGGGGTTAAAGGGTAAAAACCTGAAGCGGTATATCCATAGCCTCCAAGTAAATTATCTACCTTTTGAGCACTCCCACCACCAACGACATTACCAAAGGTAATAGACCCACCAGGCAAGTAAGAAGGGGCAGAATAGAAGCGAGAGCTCGAGTAAGAAACATATCCATTGAGATTATAAAGATTAACAGACATGCCTATCGAGCCTAACAAAGGAATCGATCCATTAATTGCCACATAATCCGGATTAAATGTTGCCTTTGGCTGGTAGTATGGCATGCTATCTTTAATAGGAATGGCTCTTTGCACTACGGATGACGTATTACTCCCTCCCCTACTATTAGCTTCGTTGATCACATCTTGAATTGCTTGGTTCAGCTCATTCCGGTGCTGCGTATTATCTTTAACTCCTGCCAATCCAGCCGACAATGCCCTAATTTTTATTACATCATTATTAGATAGTGAACCGATACCACTGTAAGTACTGTTACCAATATTCATTGCTCCTGAATCAGCTCGCGCCTTCGCCGCCGTCGCCCGCTGCGCCACTTCCCCACCCTCCAGCCAGCTAAAACGCTCTTGCTCCTTGACGGTGGCCAAGCTCAGTGCCGAGGCATTGCTTCCCCGTCCCCAAATCTGCGCCAGCGCCTGTTGGGGCTGCCGCCGCTCTTGATCCCGCTTCATCATGCCGGCCACCACGCTGTCCCCCAGCGCGCCGCCGAAGGACTCCGCCGCGATCGCGCTCCAGTTCGGACGTTGGCCGGTCAGCTGCGACTGGATACCGCCCGACACCAGGCCGCGCAGCGTGCCGTAGCCAACGCCGGCCACCGGCGCCGAGCTCTTCCAGCCCAGACTGTCGCCCATCCAGCCGCTGACCCCTGTCGCCGCGCCGCTGGCGGCTAACGCGGTCCAGCTGAAGCGCTTCTGCAAGCCGGTGGCCACCGCCACTCCTTGGGTCAGCGCATTGCCCGCCGCGGCGCGGACACCGATGGGGGCATTGGCCAAGGGATCGCCCAACATCCCAGCGCCCACGCCGGCGCTCACTCCCGCGCCAATGGCGCTCAAGCCCACCTGGCTCCACGAGAACTGATCCTGCATCCCCATCGCCATCGCCACGCCCTGGCTGGCCATGGAGCCCACCGCTCCCGCTGCCGCATAGCCGGCAAAAGTGGCCGCGGCGCTCGCTGTCGCGGCCACACCCGCCGCCGCCGGCGCAGCGCCTAGCAGGGGGATCAACGCCTGGCTGAAGATCGGACCCAGCGTCACCACCGCCACCACGGCGACAATAACAACGAAGATAGCGCCAAAACCGCCGCAGCCCCCTCCGCCCCCGCCCTGTTGCGGCGGCGGCGGCGGATCCGGCAGCGTCGGCGTCACATCGCCAATTGCCTCGCCTGGGCTATACACCCGGTAAGTGCCGCTGTTGTTGTGCACATTCGTCACTTTGTTCGGCACTTTCAGCACTTGCCCCGCCGCCAAGGGCTCGCTGCCGCTCAGGCTGTTGGCGTCCGCCAGCAGATACCACATCGCCTGGTCGCCCCACAGCGACGCCGCCAGGCTTTGCAGGGTGTCCCCCGCCTTCACCGTGACGAAGCCCGGCGTCTGGCCCGGGTAGCTCGGACCGATCGGTTCGTAGTTCTGGTCGAAGTCGGCGCTGTTCACCGGCTGACCTTCGCGGTACTGGTCTTTGCGGTTGCCGATCTGGCTTTGCGCCAAGGCCTGGGCGTAGTCGACGCGGCTGGCGCCATCGTTGCCCACCGAGCCGATCTGCTTGCCGTCCAGGTAGTAGTAGTCCTGCCGTTTGTAGGTGCTGCCCTTGGCGATTTCCTCGCGCTTGAGCACCAGGCCCTGGGCGTTGTTGACGTAGCGGAGGCTGCGCTGGCCCACTTCGTCGCGCGCTTCGGCCAGGTGGCCGTTGACGTTGTAGCTGAGATGGGAGTAGCCCTTTTCCCAGCCCGGCGCGTCCTTGTTGTAGGGCTGGGCGGTAATGGTGCTTTGCTTGGCTTCGTCCCACCATTCATAGCCGTAATAGCTGGTGGTGGTGGTGCCGCTGCTGCTCTGCGCGCTGCTGGCCACGGTGCCGTCCGCCATCAGGGTGTAGGTGGTGGTGGCGCCGTCCCGGGTTTGCTGCAGCAGTTTGTGGTCGGCGTCGTAGCGGGACTGGGTCTGGCTGCTGACGCCGCCGTCGCCGTTCCAGCGGTATTGGCGGTATGCGGTGGCGCGTCCCAGCAGGTCGTTGTCGCGCTGGGAGGCCAGCTTGCCGTTGATGCGGGTGCTCTCCAGATAGCCGTCGGCGCTGTAGGTATAGGTCTCGGTGGTTCCATCAGAGGCGTTGATGGCCTGCACCCGTTCGCCGGCGGCGTTGTACAGGATGTCGACGCCGTCGCCGCCCTGGGGGCCGCGGCTGATCTGGCCGTCGATCTTGCTGCCCTTGGTGGTGAGGAAGCGGTTCATGCTGTCGTAGCGGTACCAGTAGTCCTGGGTCCGCTTCTGGCCGTCGACGCCGTCGTGGTAGACGCTGTTGACGTTGATGCGGTTGCCGACGGCGTCGTAGCGGTAGGTGATCAGGAATTTGGGATCATCGATCAGAGTCACCCGGTTGCGCGCGTCGTACTCTATCCTGGCGTACTGGTAAAACTCGCGGCTCTGGTTGTTGAGGCTGGTATAGCCTTCAAAGGTCTTATTGCCGTCGTTGTCGTATTCATACAGGGTGTAGCTGTCCAGCGCGTGGTCGGACAGGCTCTTCAGATAGCCATTACCGTAGTACTGGTAAGTGATGCGCTGGCCGGTGCTTCCGCTTTGTTCGGCCACCTGGCCGGCGTGGTTGTAGCGGTAGCTGAAGCGGTGGTTGCCCAGGTCGACATGGGCCACCTTATGGCCGAACAGGCTGACGTCGTCGGTCTGGCTGCGGCCGTTGGCGTCGGTCTTGACGCTGCGCCAGCCGCCGACGACGATGCCGCCGGCCCCGGCGATGGCGGCATCCCACTGGTAGCGGTAGCTCACCCGGCGCCCGGCAGCGCTGACGGTGGCCAGCACCCGGCCCAGGCTGTCGTACTGGGTGGTGTCGGCCAGGCTGTCCTTGCCGTCGCTGGTGCTGCGGTGGGCGATGCGCTGGCCGGCGCTGTCGTAGTCGTATTCGTCGTAGCCGCGGCGGCCGTCGGCGCGCGCGGCGCGGTCCTGACGGATCAGCTGGTTGTTGGCGTTGTAGCGGTAATCGCTGCGGCGGCCGATTTCGTCGACGCTGACACGCAGATTGCCGAACACGTCGTAGCCCAGTTGCTTGACGCCGCCGTCGGCGTGCGCCTCGCCGCCGCTCTTGCCCTGGCCCCTCTCGCCCCCGGCCAGCCAGCTTTGGCGGTTAAGCTGGCCGTTGGCGTCGACGGTGGCCACCAGATTACCCAGCGCGTCGTAACGGTACAGGGTGCGCACCGGCGGCGGGGCCTTGTCGCCGGCCGCGACGATCACGGTTTGCGGGTCTTGCTTGGCCAGCAGTTGGCCGAAGGCGCTGTACTCGAAGGTGGTGCTGTTGCCGCGGCCGTCGGTTTCGCTGCTCACTTCGCCGAAGGCGTTGTACTGCTGGCGGCGGATGATGTTGTGCTCGCTCTGGCTGGTGCCGGTGATCACCCAGTTGAGGCGGGCGCTGTCGACGCCGCTGTGGCGGCGCAGATAGCCGCTGACGTCCAGCGCCGCGCCGTCGGCGCCGGTCAGCAAGGCGCCCTGGGCGTCGGCCAGCTGGTAGCGGTACTCGTAGTCGCCGGCGGCCAGCGCGTCGGCGTTCAAAGCGAACTGGCCCTGGGCGTTGCGGCTCAGCGCCGCCTGGGTCCAGGCGCCCTGGCTGCCCTTGCTCCGGTAGGACAGCAAGAGCTGGGCGGCCTGGGTCTGCGGCGGATTGAAGCTGACCATCAGCGGCAGCGTCAGGCCCTTGGTATTGACGCTGACGGCGCCGCCGCCCAGCGTCAGTTGACCGCCGGCGCGATTGAGCATCAGGCCGTTGGCGTCGAACAACTGGTATTCGAATTCATACACCGTCGGCGCGCTCAGGCCCTTGGCCAGCGCGCTGCTGTCCCAGTCCCATTCGCCGTTGGCGGCGCGGCTCAGCGGCGCTTCGGCCCAGGCGCCGCCGGCAGTACGATAGCGGATCAGGCCGCGGGTAGCCGCCGCCGGCTGATTGCCGCCGATGTGAACGATCTGCGGCTGGTCGCGCCAGGCGACGGGCTGGGTGACGGAAGCCGCTTCGCCCGGACGGAAGGCGCCGACCACCGCGCCCAGCGATTGGCCGTTGGCGTCGAGGCGCTCGAGCTCATACTCCCAGGTCTGGCCGGCGGCCAGGCCGTAGTTGGACGGCAGGAACTGGAACCAGCCCTTGAAGCCGGTGGCGGCCAGCACCTGGCTGGCGCCCCACTCGCCGCCCGGGGTGCGGAAACGTAGCCGCGAGGACACCGCGGCCTCGCCGAGATTGGTCAGATTGACCCAGCCGGTGCTGTACATGAAGGCGCTGTCGACGGCGGCCTCGCTCTGAGAGATGGTGGGCGCGCTGTCGTTGAGGTTCATCGTGCCCTGGCGGGTGTTGAGCACCTTGCCGGCGGCGTCCATGGCGACGTAGCGGAATTCGTACGCTTGGCGCGCCATGCCGGACCAGTCGAGGGCGAATTGGCCGGGTACTACATTGCCGTTGACCTTGAGTTGCGGCACATAGACATACTGCCAGCCCGCATTGCTGCCCGCCGGGCGGGTGTAAAGCAGCATCTGGGTGGCGGAGGTGGGTTGGCCTTGGAAGTGAACTTTTCTCGTACTGAATGGTATCGCTCCACCTGTCCAAACTACATCCGTAGGATCATTATAAGGTGTATGCCCATTAAATTTAGTAACTAACTGCTCACTTCCTCCTACTTGCTTGAAAACATCAATCCTCATCTCATGCTTTTGGTCCCGTTCAAAGTATCCTTCGAAGCCATAATACGGCATCCACTTTATATAGCTATTCACCATAGAGAACTTGACTTTTAGTTTTGCATCTCCAGAAAAAACCTTTTGTTCAAATGAAAAATTTTTCGCATACCCATATGCTTTTGAAATAATATTAAATTTAATAAGATAATACCCATCCCCCAACTCCATCATTGCACTTGGCAATTGAATGTTTAATGAAACCCCCTCCAAATACTTAAAAACTTCCCAATCATCATAGCTATTACGAAGGGATTCATATACTTCTGGTGAAACATCAAACTGGGTAGATAACCGAGCCTCCCCACTTCGGCTTACTTCAACAGCCCCCCCCACCAGCGGATTCTTCCCCACCACCGCCCCCGGCGCCTTCGAAGACCCCGCCGTCACCACCCCGCCGCTGCCCTCCTGCGGCACCGCGCTGTTCCAGCGCTCCGCCTGCACCAAGGCCTGGTCCCGCGCGCTCACCATCTTCGGCTGGTAGGTCACCACCCGCTGGTTGCGGCCGTCGTATTCGCTGATCGTCAACCGCAGGCCGCTGTCCGGCCGGTTGATCGCCGCCAGGATCTGATCACGGCTCAATTGCCGCAGGTCCACGCTGTCCGATTCGATCTGCAGCGTGGCGTTGCCGTTGGCGTCGTACAGGTAGGCGCGCGTCACCCCGCCTTCGTTGCGCCGAAACACCCGGCCGGCGCCGTCGTAGTCGGCGAACTCCTGCCACGCGCCCTTGCCGTTGGCGCTGGTACGTTTGCCGTCAATTTCGCCGTAGGCGTTGTAGCGGGTTTCAAAACGCATGCCGGTCGCCTGGTCGCGTCTTTCGGTCTGGCGGCCGGCCGCGTCGTAGCGGTAGCCGGTCACGTCGTTGACTTCGCTGCCGTCAGCCTGGCGCCGCGCCCGCTGGCTGCGGGTCAGCTGGCCGGCGGCGTCGTAGTCGTAACGGATGCCATTGCCCATCGCGTCGGTCTGGCTCAGTAGCCGGCCGCCGGCGCCGTATTGGTAGCGCACGATCTGGTCGTCGGCTTCGCGGGCCTCGTCCAGGCCGCGACGGATCTGGCGGCTGAGCTGGTCCAGGCCGTTGTATTCGCTGTCGCTGGTCGGCCGCACGGCTCGACCCAAGTAATCGGTAAATACCGCGTCCTGGCGTCGGGTCTCGCGGCCTTGCCTATCGTATTTCCAGTTGGTGACCTGGCCGGCGGCGTCGGTCTTTTGGGTCACCTTGCCCAGCGCGTTGTACTGATAACGGGTCGTGGCGGTTACCGTAAGTTGGGTTTTGCCGTCGGCGCTGGCCACTTTGAGCTTGAGGGTGCGTTCCGCGCTAATCCGGCCCATCCGGTCGTAGTCGGTTTCGCGCACGCGGTCGTCGGCGTGGGGCTTGAGTTGCTGACGCAGCGTGTCCAACGGGGTGGCGCTGTCGTAAGCACCGCTCAGGGCGCTGGCGTAGCGGGTTTCGCGGATGGCCCGGCCGGCGGCGTCGTAGTCCCAGGCGGTGACGTAGCCGGCGGCGTCGACGCTCAGCAGTTTGCGGCCGGCGCGGTCGTAGTAGTGACGTTGGCTGCCGCCGCGGGCGTCAATGCTTTCGATCAGGTTGCCGTTGGCATCGTAGCGCTGGCGGCTGATCAGGTCTTGGGTCGCCACGGTGTACTGGCCGCTGGCCGCGTCGCGTTGGCCGATGCTTTGTCCCGGCAGGCGGGTTTCGATCAGGCGGTTGTTGCCGTCGTAGACGTAGCGGGTTTCGCGGACGTCGGCGGAGGCCGGCGCCGGCACGCCGCCGTCGGCCGGCAGCCCCACCAGCCGAGCGTAGACGCGCTGCGCCTGCACATTGCCGACTGCATCGTAAGTCCATTGGCTCAACACGCCGTCGCCGTTGCGCTCCGCCGTTTTACGCCCCAGCGCGTCGTAGCGGCTGCGGGTGATCTTGCCGTTGGCGTCGGTGAATTCGATCTGCCGGCCGGCGGCGTCGTAGCGCCAGCTTTGGCTAGGGCTGACCGTGGCTTCGCCGCCGTCCAAGGTGTAGACCGGCAGCGCGTCGCTGGTCTGGCGGATCAGCCGGTTGTTCGCGTCGTATTGATAGCGGGTGGTGCGCTGTTCCGGCTTGCCTTCGGCTTCCACTTGCAGCCTGCGGTTGCCGAAGCCGTCGTATTCGAAGCGTTTGACGATGCCCAGCGGGCTGGTCTCTTTGAGCACCCGGCCCTGCGCGTCGTGGACGTAGCGATAGACGCCGCCCAGTGGGTTGGTGTAGACGGTCTTGTTGCCCAGGCCGTCGTACGCCATCTTCTCGACGCCGCCCTCGGCGTCGGTGATCGCCACCTGACGGCCCAGCTTGTCGCGGAGAATAGTGGTGACGGCGTCTCGAGCGGGCTCGGCCGGGATCATCGGCCGGCTTGCGGTCTTGAGCGTGGACACATTGACTCGCGTGGCATGGCGGCTGATGCGCAGCACGTCGCCAAACGCATCGTACTCGGTCGTGGTGGCGCCGCCTTCGGGATCGATGTGCAGGGTCTGGCGGCCGAGCGCGTCGTAATAGTTGTAGCCGCTGTAGCCGCGCGGGTCGGTGATCTTGATGGCCTTGCCGAAGGCGTCGTATTCGGTGACGGTGACGCCGCCCAGCGCGTCGGTTTCGCGGATCAGCCGGCCGAGCAGGTCGTAGTCGCGGCGGGTGGTGCGGCCGCCCGCGTCGGTTTCGGCAATGCGATTGCCTTGGGCGTCCAGTTGATAGCGGGTGGTAGCGGCCAGCTTGCCGCCGTCGCCGCGGGTTTCCTGGATCAGGCGGCCGGCGGCGTCGTAGACGCTCCGGCTAACTTGATCTTGTGCGCTGGTTTTGATTTGAGCCAGCACGCTCCAGTCGTTCAGCGCCTGACGTACGTCCAGCGCGGCCGGACGTTTGAGCGCCAAGCGCCAGCCCATCAGATATCTGGCCAACTCGCCCCGGCTTCTGCCCTTTGACCCCAGGTTTTCCTGCCAGGTGGTTTTTTCAGCCTCGGACGGGCTACGTGTGACAATCCGGCGAAACGCCCAATCTATGAAGCCGGCCTCATCCAGTTTGCCGTATCGTTTTTCGAACTCTGGGCTGCTGAGCAGAGCTTGCGCCCGCTCGCTTTGACTCGCCGCTCTGGCATTGAGCTCATCCAGGTTTGCCGGAGCCCGTCCCAGGACATAAGCGTACAGGCGCTTATTGTAGTCCGCCCATTCTGCGTTGGCCGCGGCGCTGGTCTTGGCATCCGCTTCCGGCCATAGCCGCTGGGCGTAACGCCGCGTTTCCGTCACTTGGCCCGCCGCATCGTAGCGGTAGGCGGTCACATAGCCGCTGGCGTCCACGCTATGGCTCAGCCGCCCTGCCGCATCGTATTGCTGGCGGCTGACCTGGTCGCCATTGTGGTAGCCGGTGCCCTCCGCCAGCACGCGCCAGTCGTTCAAGGCCTGGGCAATGGCGGCGGACGGCGCCACCTGCTGTACATCGGCCTGCTGCAGCAGGCTCCAAAAAACGCCGCCACGGCTTTCGCCCTTGTCCAGCCGCGCTTTGGCCTCCTCCAGTTCTTGCGCGGTGCCGGCTCGGCTGTACACCGTCTGGTAGATCCAGGCGGCGAGTTGGGCGTTGTCTAGTTTGCCCACTCGCTTTTCGAATCCGGCGCTCGCCATCAGTTCGCTGGCCCGCGCCGCTGGGTCCGCCGCGGCTTTGTCGTGCAGGGCGCTGGGCGAGTCCGCCGCCCGACCGTACAAATAGGCGTACAAGGCCTGATTGACCTGCATCCAGGCCAGGTTGGCTATGCTCCGGTTGGCGTGCCGACGCGTCTCCACGATATTGCCCAGCCCATCGTAGCTGCGGCGGGTGGCGTAGCCTTCCGCATCCACGCTGAATACGGCGCGGCCGGCGGTGTCGTAGGCAAAGAACTCTTTACGGTCGTTAGCCGAGCGCAGGATGTAGCCGCTGCCATCCGCCGGGGCTTGGTCAGCACGGTCTATCCGCGCCGGCATCTGATTGATGACGGTCTTTTTTTGCACCGGGTTGGCATATTGGGTCCGCTGCTGCAGCTGGCCGGCCGCGTCGTACTGGTATTCGGTGGCGTAGCCGCGCGCGTCCCGGCTCAGCTGAAGCCGCCCAAGCGCGTCGTACAGCTGAAACTCTCCCCGGTCCGCGCCGCCCGTCAAGAGATAGGCGCCGGCCGGCGCGCCGCTATCCGGGAGGCTGCCCAAGCGGGCGACGAGCTGGCCGTCGATGAACGTCCCTTGCACCGCATTGGCGAAGCGCGAGACCCAGGCCAGATTGCCGCCTTTGTCGTAACTGTATTGGGTCAGATAGCCTTGAGGGTCTATCCGCTGCAGCAGCCGGCCGGCTTTGTCGTAAACCCGCCGTTCGGTTTGGTCCGCCGCGCTGGCCTTCAGTTGCGGGCCAAGATCGGCCAGGTTCTCTACTGAGGCGAGAACGCCTGGTTTGAGCGCCTGGGCGTAACGGGTGGTGCGCAGTATGCGTCCCTCGGCGTCGTAACGGGTTTCACTGACATAGCCCAACGGATCGACGCTATACGTCTGCCGCTGATTGGCATCGTACGCATAGCGCGTCACCTTGCCGCCGGCATCGGTCTTGGACGTCACATTGCCGTTGCCGTCGTATTGGTAGCGGGTGCTGAGTTTGAGGCCGTCGGGGTCCACGGTCTCTCTTACTCGCCGGCCGGCATTGTCGTATTGGTATTCGGTGGTCTTGGCCTGAGGGCTGCCGGCGGCTTCGGTCACGCGGATCCGCCGGCCCTGGCCGTCATAGCGGTAGGCGGTGAGGAGTTTGAGGCCGGTGGCGTCGCGCACGGTTTCAATCACGCGGCCATTGCCGTCGTAACGGGTCTCGCTCACGCTGCCGTTGGCGTCGATCTGTCTCAGCACCCGTCCGCGGCTATCGTATTCCGTGCGGGTGCTTAGGTTCAGGCCGGTCGGGTCAATCGTACGCTGCAAAACACGGCCCACCGCGTCGTAAACGTAGACGGTGCGGACGCCGTTGGCGTCAAGGCTTTCAAACAGGCGCCCGGCGCTGTTGTAACGCCATTGTTCGCCGTAACCCAGCGGGTTGTTTTGACGAATGAGACGGCCGTCGCGGTCGTATTGGTAGGTGGTGGCGTGACCGCGCCCATCGGTCACGATGACGATCTCGCCGTGGCCGTTGCGCTCTGTGACGGTGGCGATGCCGTTGGCGTCGGTGACGGTCAAGCGGCCGGTCTTGTCGTCATAGACGGTGGTGGTGACGGCGCCCAGCGCATCAGTCTGGGTCAGCGCGCGGCCGAAGGCGTCGTAGACGCTGCGCCGCCGGCCGCCCAGAGCGTCCTGGCTGACGATTTGCCGGCCCAGTTTATCGTATTCGCTGCGCTGAACCTGCCCTTGCGGATCGGTCTGTTCCAATGCGCGGCCAAAGGCGTCGTAGCGGGTGTGCCGCAGCAGCTTCAAGCCGTCGGCATCGTCTTGCTGCTGGATATTGAGGCCGCGGCGGTCGTACAGCAATTGCTGGCGGCCGCCGTCCAGGCGGATGTGGTCCTGGCGTTCGCCAAAGGCGTTGTAGCTCCAGCGATCCGTCACGCGTCCCAAGGCATCGGTCTGGCTGGCCAACTCGCCGCGCCGGTCGTAGCCATAGCTTTGGCGGCTGAAGCCGGCTTGGGCGAGTGAGGCCAGCAGCGGAGTGAGTTGGGATTGCGGCCCGTCGTTCAGGCCGGCCAGCTGCGCCGCGCTAAGCCGGCGCTCATAACTCAGTTGTCCTACGATTTGGCCGAAGGCGTCGTAGCGGGTGTCGCTGACTTCGCCCAGCGCATTGACGATGTGAGTCTGGAGGCCGGCTGCGTTATAGAAGTAAAGGGTGCGTTCGCTCTGGCCGTCTGCCCCGTTGGGGCGAAGGGTGGCGATGCGTTGGCCGGCGGCGTTGTAGTAGTGGCGGCTGCCCCAACGTTCCCACACGGCGTCCACCCTGGCTTGGCTGGGCGCTCCGCCCAGCGCCGCCAGCGCTTGGGCGCCTTCGCCGGCCAGTTCTGCGGTCAACCGGCCCTGTTTGTCGTAACGTTGCAGTTGGCTGCGACCATCCTTCCCCGCCTGGCGGGTGGTCCGGATCAGCCGGTCTTGGCTGTCGTAGGCGTAGCTGGTGATCAGACCATCGGGTTGCCGGACCTGGCGAGTGAGCCGGCCGGCGGCATCGTACTCATAGAGCAAGCCTTGGTCGTTGCCATGGACGGCGGGACGGCGCGCGGCCAGGGTGGCCCCGGTTTTAGCGCGGTTGGCGTAACGGATTTGTTGTTGGACGCGGCCGGCGGCGTCGTAGCGGGTTTCGCTCAGATAGCCTTCGGCGTCGACTTCAGCCACTTGCTGACCACGGCCATCGTAATAATAGGAAGTGGTCTGGTCTTGGGCGTGGGTCTGCGGTCGCAGCGCGCTCAAACCGCCGGCCGCGCGTTCTGCGCCGGCGGTCGCGTTGGTGTAACGAATGGAAGCAAGCCGTTGACCGACGCTGTCGTAACGATGCTCAATCAGATAGCCTTCGCCATCCAGTTCCGCCTGCAGCCGCCCCGCAGCATCGTAGAACCGGCGTTCGGTCCTATCTTGCCCGCTGGCGGCAACGCGGGCATTGGCCTCATTGAGGCTCAGTTCGCCGTCACGGGCTTGCAAGGCTTGTTGTTTCTTGGCGCCCAGCCACGCGGCGTAGCGAGTTGTGCCGATGATCCGGCCGCTGCCGTCGTAATGGGTGTCGGCGACCGCCCCGCTGGCATCGATGCTGCGCGCCAGACGCCCGGCGGCATCGTAGAGCAGGTGTTCAATGCGGTCGTCCGCGTGACCTGTGGGGCGCAAGGCGTCCAGCGTCCATTGTGACGGATCGGCGTTCAAGCGGCTCAAGTCGATGCGATTGGCGTAGCCGGTTCGGCGGATGAGTTGGCCTGCGGGGTTATAGCGGTATTCAATGAGCGCGCCGGTGGGATCGATGTCCGCCTGCTTGCGCCCTTGCGCGTCGTAAAGCTGGTATTGCCGTTGACCGGTGGGATCGGTGCTGCGCAGCAGCCGGCCCATGGCGTCGTAGAGATAGTGGGTGCGGCCCAGCGGGCCCCCGGCGTCTTGTTCGGTTTGGGCGATCAGCCGGCCGGCGCTGTCGTACTGCCTTAGCGTGCTCAGGCCGTTGGCCAGGGTGACCTGGGTTTGCCTTTGCGCGTCGAGGTAAACGGTAACGGTGCTGTTGCCCAGCGCATCGGTCTGCCGCGTCAGGCGGTTAAGGCCGTCGTAACGGTATTGCACGCTGGCGCCGCGGCCATCCCATTGTTGCAGCACATTGCCGTTCTGGTCGTATAGATAACGGACTCTTTGCTCGCTGCCGTCGCGCAGCCCCTGGCCCTTGGCGTCTAGCTGGGCATAACGCACGGTTTCACTGACCAGGCCTCGCAAATCGTAAACGCTGTCGCTGCGTTGGATCTGCGCCGGCGGCTGGCCGGCCGCCCAGGCCGTCAGTTTGGCGGTGTCGGCCTTCTGCTGACCTGCGCTGTTCAGATAGCTCAGCTGGCTGACAGGCCGGCCCAGCGCGTCATAGCGCCATTCGGTGACGCCGCCGGCGGGGTCGATCCGGAAACGCAGCCGGCCCTTTTCGTCATAAGCGTAACGCGTCGTCTGCGCGCCGTCCGGGACTTGCGAGCCCGCGCCGTCCGGGTCCAGCCCGGTATGGCGGGTTTCGCTGAGCAGCCGGTTGGCGGCATCGTATTCCCGGAGCACCGTCTGGCCCAAGGCGTCTCGCTCCAAAACGCGGTTGCCTTGTCCATCGTATTGGTAGTGGGTGGCTTGTCCGCGCGCGTCGGTCAGGCGCAGCAAGCGCCCTTGGGCATCATAGCTTGCGCGCAATTGAAGCTGCCCGCCTCTGCCGGCTTCCAGCAAACGGCCTTGCGCGTCATAACGCCAAGTGCTCTGCAAGCCGGCCGCATCCGTGATGGTGGTCTGTTGCTTGCCCACGTCGTAGTCGAAGCGGGTGCGGCGCACCACGCCATCGCGGTCGATATCGCGCACCTCCGCCACCCGCCACTCGTCCTTGACCTGGCTGTAGCCAAACTCCAGGCGGCTGCCGTCGCTCTGACTCAGGCTGGCCAGTCGGCTGGAATTCCCGTCATAGGCATAACGGGTGATGTAAACCTTGCCGTCATTAATACGGCCGTCTTCCGGGCTCAGGTCGACGCTGACGCTGCTAAGCCGCTGTTGCGCATCGTAGCCATAGCGCACCCGGGTACGGGTCTGGCTGGCGCCGTTCTCGGTCCACAAGGTCCGCAACTGCGTGATATTGCCTCGGGCATCGTAATCTATGGCCAGTTGCTCGCCGCCCGAGCTGTCCAGCCGCACCACCCATCCGGCGGCGTTGTAAACCACTTGCAGGGTTTTGCCGTCGCGGTCGCGCTGCAGCAGCAGCCGTCCGCCCGCCGCCGCGTCGTAGGTTTCAGTGGTCTGGCTCGCGCCATCGGTCCAGGTCCATTGCTGACGCGCGGCATCGTAGCGCAGCAGATCGTCGGCTCCCGGCCCGTCCTGCCCCACATACGCCTGGCGGGCGACATCGTAACGGTAGGTCACGGCGGAACCGTCTTCGCCAATACGGCGCACGGTGCTGCCCGCTTGGTTGAATCCGCCTTGGCGGCCGGTCACCTGACGCGCGGCGCCCAATCTCCAGACGCCGGGGTCCTCTCCGACCTGACCTTGGCTGTTGTAAGTGCGCAGCAAGCTCAGATCGAGACCGGCGCTCTTCAGGAATTCGTCGCGTTGTTGCAGCAGCAGATTGCCGTTGCTGGCGTTGACATAGACCTTCTCGCCGCTGCGGCCAAAGGCGGCCTCCCCCAATTGCCCCTGCCCGCCCAAAGCCGCCAACGAACCATTCTGCAGCCCCAACCCCGCCCCCAGCACCATTGCAACCATGTTCGATCTCCCGAAATTGGCCTACTCAAGGAGTCTTATCTGAGGATTCCAGAAAAAGTTTAGATATAAATTAATAAGTTTACAAAATTCCGCCTTTCCAGCTGCATGCCACCGTTAACTGCTGGCCCTCACAGCCAAGTTCAGACCCCATGCGCGGAGCGGCATCAACCGGCTTTCAGACTTTGTATCAAGACAACGGCCAACTATGTCTGACCGGTACCCCTGTTGGCGCAGCACGACAGCGGCAGCCGGACCGAGCACGGCCCTGTAAAAAAACTTTCAAAAACGATTGACACTCAAAAAGCGAATCTATAGTATTCCGCTTCTCGCAAGACACAACGTCTAGCGAGACAGCGCACCCGTAGCTCAGTTGGATAGAGTATCTGGCTACGAACCAGAGGGTCGGGCGTTCGAATCGCTCCGGGTGCGCCACAACTTAAAGTGTCCCTATAGTTTAGCGGTTAGAACACCGCCCTTTCACGGCGGTAGCCGGGGTTCGATTCCCCGTGGGGACGCCACTAGCACCCGTAGCTCAGTTGGATAGAGTATCTGGCTACGAACCAGAGGGTCGGGCGTTCGAATCGCTCCGGGTGCGCCACAATTTAAGTCCCTATAGTTTAGCGGTTAGAACACCGCCCTTTCACGGCGGTAGCCGGGGTTCGATTCCCCGTGGGGACGCCAGCATTAGCAAAAGCCCGTCATGGCGACATGACGGGTTTTTTGTCGTCCGCGCAAACCACACCACAAAGACAAACGGCTTGCCGCGCAAGCCATCTACAATAGCCACCTGGTTTGCATTAATTCGCGCAAGACCATTCTCACGCAAACCCATAACCCCTCCTCCGCTTGCGCCTGGGAACCCAAGCCTCGCGGGCCAAGGCGCACTCACCGAGTAAAGCTCCACAAGGCGCAACAGATCGTGAACAGCTTCAGAGCCTGCTCAAAGTCTCGCGAGCAAGGGCGTGACAAGGCGAAAACAAGCGAAAAAGCGGAGTGCACATACGGTGCATGAGCATTTTGAGTTTGTTTTCAACGCCCCTTTCTATCCATCCCGCCGACGCGCAGCAGATCGTAAACAGGTTCTTAGCGCTCTGCCCAAGCCAAGGTCGCCTTATACCCGTCCGGCGCCTCCAGCGCCCAGGCTCTTGTCGCCGGCCAGCGTTCGGGCGCGGCAATCCGCAACGGCAGTTCCTTATCCGTCAGTTCCAAGGCCTCGAACGCGGACAGGTGCTGAGCAATGCCCACGCCCCAGGCTTTCAGCACCGCCTCCTTGATGGTCCACAACTGGAAGAAAGCCGCCACGTCCCGCCCGTGTCCGCATAGTTCCAGCTCCCCCGGCAGCAAGGTCTGCTCCGCCAGCGCCGGCACGTCGCGCATGGCTTGCACCGTTTCGATGTCCACCCCCACCTGCCCGCCGCGCGCGATGGCGATCAACGCGTAAGCGCCGGAGTGAGACACATTGAAGACCGGCGCGCCGGCCAGGCTCAAGACGGGTTTCCCATGGGCGCCCAGCTCAAACGTCAGCGCGTCCGGCGTCAGGCCGGTTTCTTGCGCCAGCAGCCGCCGCAAGGCCAAGCGAGTCAAGGCGAACTGCAACTGGTTGATGGTGCGCAGATAGCGCAGGCAGCGCTTGCGCTCGTCCTGACTCAAGCCCGCCAGCAGCGCCTCGTCCACCGGCCAATCCACATCCAGCCGCACGCGGTACAGCCGCAAGGCCTGCGGCGCGCCCGCCGGGCAAGGCAAGGGCTTGATCAAAGCGTTCAGTTCCATCCGCCTCTCCGCGCAAAAACCGCCATTATCCCTAGCCTGTAGCACGGCAACCAGGCTATTTGTGACCATCCCGCCACAATTTGGCACTTTTCATGCGTAATAATCACATTCCTTGGTTGAACTCGATAATGAGAATCGTTACCATTTGGCTATGGATAAATTCATGCATGCCCAAAACGCGGCCAAACTTGGCAACGGGGCCAGCGCAGCCAACCTGTCGCCGGTGCTGCGCAGCTGCGAGCTGTTCGCCAAAGGCAGAGAAATCCTGATCGAGCATCAGGGCGAAATGTATCGCTTGCAACTCACACGCAACGGCAAGCTCATCCTAATCAAATAGGTCTCTGACCACACACACCGCAAGCCAGCCAAGACTAGCCAGCCAGCGGAAGCACCCAACCTTAGGAAGTTTGGAGTTTCCATGGCCTTATTTCGCGCCACCCCCTTGGTTCTGAGCCTGGCCGCCGCCTGGCCCGCGCTGGCGGCGACGCCGGCGGAACTGGAGACCGTTCAGGTCACCGCCCACCGCAGCAGCAAACCGCTGGCGGAAACCGCGCCCAACGCCAGCGTGATCTCGCGTCACAAACTGGACGATCAACTGGTGCGCGACATCGCCGACGCGGTCAAATACGAGCCCGGCGTGGAAGTGGCCACCGATCCGGCGCGCCGCGGCAACGCCGGCTACACCATCCGCGGCATCGACGGCAACCGCATCCTGATGCTGATCGACGGCATCCGCCTGCCGGAATCCTATGCCGGCGGCGGCAGCAATAACGGAGCCGTTTCCGGCCGCGATTACGTGGAACTGGAAACCCTGCGCGCCATCGACATCGTCAAGGGCCCCACTTCCAGCCTGTACGGCTCCGACGCCATCGGCGGCGTGGTGGGCTACCGCACCAAGACCGTGGACGACTTCGTGCCGGAAGAACAAGGCGTGGGCGGCAGCGTCAAGGGCTTTGGCGGCACCGCCAACAATGGCTGGGGCAGCAGCGCCGGCGTGGGCGTCAAGGGCGAGCGCGCCGATCTGATGCTGCTCTACACCCATCGCAACGGCCATGAAACCGACAACCAGGGCAATAACGACAGCAGCAGCACGCTGCGCACCAAACCGAATCCGCAAAGCTGGGACAGCGACAATGTGCTGGCCAAGCTGGGCTTCAAGCCGGCCGCCAACCAGCGGCTGGAACTGACGCTGGAGCACTATCGACGCGATACCGACAGCGCGTTGCTGAACTCGCTGGGGCCGGTGCCCCGGACCACTTACGCCCTTACCGACAACCAGGCCAAAGACCGCACCCAGCGCGACCGCGCGTCGCTGGCCTGGGAAGGCAAGCAGCTGGGCGCCTTCGACCGGCTGGCGGTGAAAGCCTATTATCAGAAGCTGGACAACGCCGACACCAATACCGAATGGCGCAGCAACGGCCTGCGCATCTTGTCCGACTACGGCTTCAAGCAGGATAGTTACGGCCTGACCCTGGAAGCCGAACACAACTTCCAGGCGCTCTCCGCCGAACACCAGCTCTTGTGGGGCGCGGACTTGAGCCGCACCGACACCAGCCGTCCGCGCACCAAGACCCAGTACAACCCGAACGGCAGCACCAGCAATATCGTCGGCGGCGAAACCTACCCCAACAAGACCTTCCCCGACAGCCGCTCCGAGCGCATCGGCCTGTTTGTCCAGGACGAGATCAAGTTCGGCAACGGCCTGGTAGCCTCGCCGTCGCTGCGCTGGGATCACTACAAGATGACGCCGCAGCCGGATCAGGCTTTCGCCAACGGCAACCCCAACAACTATCAGGTGCCCACCTTCAAGGACAGCGCCTTCTCGCCCAAGCTGGGCCTGAGCCTGCCGTTCGCCGATCACTACACCGGCTTCCTGCAGTTCTCCTCCGGCTTCCGCGCGCCGCCGTTCGACGACGCCAATATGGCGTTCACCAACCCGATTCAGCGCTATCAAGTGCTGCCCAACCCCAATCTCAAGTCCGAAAGCAGCCGCGGCGTGGAGCTGGGCCTGAAAGGCCAGTGGGACAGCTTTGATTTCGGCGTCACCGCCTATGCCAACCGCTACAAGGACTTCATCGATCTGGCCGACATCGGCATGATCAACGGCCTGTCCGCCTATCAGTACCAGAACATCGGCGAAGTCGAGATCAAGGGCGTGGAAGGCCGCGCCGCCTGGCGCTTCGCGCCGAGCTGGCGCGCGATGGCGTCCATCGCCTACACCCATGGCCAGAACAAGCAGAAGAACGAACCCTTGGCCAGCATCACCCCGCTCAACGCCACGCTGGGCCTGCGCTACGACCAGGCCAGCTTCGGCGGAGAAGCCTTGCTGAAATTGGCCAGCGCCAACGACCGCCTGCCCAATGTCGCGCAACAGGGCAGCAGCCAGACCTCGCCGCCGTTCAAGGCTCCGGGCTACGCCGTGCTGGACCTGACCGCTTACTGGAAGCCGGCCAAGAACACCACGCTGCGCGCCGGCGTGTTCAACGTCTTCGACCAGAAATACTGGAAAGCCGCCGATGTGCGCGGCAAGACCAGCAGCGACCGCACGCTGGACCTGTTCACCCAGCCTGGCCGCAACCTCAGCGCCAGCGTCGAATACACCTTCTAACCGCGAGCGCCCGCCCCTTGGCGGGCGCCCGTTTTTGATCGTTCCAAGGAGAATCCAAACATGACCGACTTCAGCCAGCTGTGGGATCGTTATCAAATCCTGAAAGCCAGCCAGCCGAAACTGCGCGTGCGCGACGCCGCCGACGCCCTGGGTGTCAGCGAGGCCGAACTGGTGGCCGCGGACCCGGCCAGCCAGGCCCTGCAACCGCATTGGAACGACATCCTGGGCCAGATCGCCCAGTTGGGCCCGGTGATGGCGCTGACGCGCAATCACGCCTGCGTGCACGAAACCACCGGCGATTACCGCAATGTGCAGATCGACGGCAAGATCGGCCTGGCCATCAACCCGGTCATCGACCTGCGCATCTTCCTGTTCCATTGGCAGCACGCCTTCGCCGTCACCACGGCCGGCGCGCGCGGCGAGCAGCGCAGCTTGCAGTTCTTCGACCGTTTCGGCGAGGCGGTGCACAAGATCTATCTGACCGCCAATAGCGATGCGGCCGCCTACCAGCGCCTGGTGGAGACCTTCTCCGCGCCCAAGGCCGCGCTGAGCATAGACCCGCAGGAAGCCGAAGCGAAGGAGCTGGACGACGAGGCCATCGACAAGGCCGGCTTCCAGCAGGAATGGCAGAGCCTGCAGGACGTGCACGCCTTCCATCCCTTCCTGCGCCGCTGGGGCGTGTCCCGCCAGCAGGGCTTCCGCCTGGCGCCGGAAGGCCAGGCCTGGCGCGTGCTGCCGGAAGCGGTGGAGCAGCTGCTGCGCCGCGCCGCCCATATCGAAGCCCCCATCATGGTGTTCGCCGGCAACCGCGGCATGATCCAGATTCACACCGGTCCGGTGCGCAATGTGCAGATCGTCGGCAACTGGCTCAATGTGCTGGACCCGCACTTCAACCTGCATCTGCGCACCGACCTGATCGCAGAAGCCTGGGTCACCCGCAAGCCGGGCGATCACGGCGTGGTGACCTCGCTGGAACTGTTCGACGACAAGGGCTTGTCGCTGGCCACTTTCTTCGGCGAGCGCAAGCCGGGCCAGGCGGAACGCGTGGAATGGATCAAGCTGCTGGGCGAGCTGCCGGCACTGGAGCGCGCCGATGTCGCCTAAATTCGCCTTCGCCGCCCTGCTGGGCCTGGCCGCCGCGCTGCCCGCCTGGGCGGCGCAACGCATCGTGGTGATGACCCCTGACATCGCCGACATCGTGGTCGCGCTGGACGCCGGCAAGGAAGTCGTCGGCCGCGACCGCTCCAGCAAGTCGCCGGCGCTGGCTCAGGCCCAGGTGGTGGGCTTTTCCCGCGCGCTGAACGCTGAAACCATCGCCCGGCTCAAGCCCACCCTGGTGCTGGGCAGCGCCGAGGCGCAACCGCCGACGGTGTGGACCCAGCTGCGCCAATTGCAGGTGCGCGCCGAGGAAGTGACGCGCCGCGAGGACGGCGCGGACTTCGCCGACGCGATCCGCAAAGTGGGACAGCTCTTGGGCCGCGACGCCAACGCCCAGCAACTGGCCAGCCGCTGGCAGCGCGAGATGACGCCGCGCCCGGCGCGCGGCGTGCGCTATCTGGTCAGCTACGACGGTCAGCTGGTGGCCGGCCGCGACACCGCCGCCGATACCCTGATCCGCGCCGCCGGCGGCGTCAACGTCGCCAGCCAGCTGTCCGGCTTCAAGCCGATGGCGCGCGACGCCTGGCAAAGCCTGCAACCGGACGTGATCATTCTGGGCAGCCACACCGGCGCGGTGCACGGCGGCAAGGAGGCCTTCTCCAAACGGCCGGAAATCGCCTCCACGCCGGCCGGCAAGCAGGGCCGCATCTACCTGTTGCCAGCCAAGGACGCGATGATGGTGGGACTGAACAGCCCGGCGGTGGTCGAGCAGATGGTGAAGATGTGAGCGCGCTGAGCATGGAAGCCGCCGCGCCCAATCGCGGCCGCTGGCTACTGCTGGGCCTGATCGCCGCCAGCCTGCTGCTGCCGCTGCTGGCCTTGTCCAGCGGCGGCAGCGGCCTCGCCTGGCCGGACTTCAGCGATCCGCTGCTGACCCAGCTGCGGCTGCCGCGCATCGCCGCGGCGTTGGGCGTGGGCGCGGCGCTGGCCGCCAGCGGCGCGGCCTTGCAAGCGTTGTTTCGCAATCCGCTGGCCGACCCCGGCCTGATCGGCACGTCCAGCGGCGCGGCGCTGGCCGTGGTCAGCATGCTGGCCATCGGCGCCGCCGGCCTGTCCTTGCCGCTGGCCGCCTTCGGCGGCGGCCTGCTGGCCACCTGGCTGATTCTATTGCTGTCGCGGCTGGTACGCGGCGGCCTGGCCGGCCTGCTGCTGATGGGCCTGGTGGTGGGCGCCTTCTGCGGCGCCATCACCAGCCTGATGATTTTCATGTCCGACGACCTGACCCTGCGCGCCGCCACCAGCTGGCTGGCCGGCAATCTGTCGTCGGCCTCGTCGGAACGGCTGCTGGCCTGCCTGGGCGTGGCCGGCCTGGGCTTGCTGATCCTGATCGCCGTGGGCCGCGATCTGGACTGCCTGCTGCTGGGCGAGGACGCCGCCCGCTCGCTGGGCATCGATGTGCGCCGCACCCGCCGGCTCACCGCCGTCGGCGCGGCGCTGGCCACCGGCGGCGCGGTGGCGCTGTCCGGGGTGATCGGCTTTGTCGGCATGATGATTCCCAACGCGCTGGCGCTGCTGCTGGGCGGCTGCCGTCGCCGGCTGATCCTGCTGTCGGCCTGGGCCGGCGCCTTATTCCTGCTGGCGGTGGACACGCTGGCGCGCACCATCGCCTGGCCCATCGATCTGCCGGTGGGCTTAATGGCGGCCTTCGCCGGACCGCCATTCTTCGTATGGCTGTTCCGGCGGCAACAAAGGAGTCTGATCAATGGCTGATACCACTACCCTGTGCGTGCGCCAGCTGGCCTACGACATCGGCGGCAAGCGGATTCTGGACGACATCAACCTGGACTTGCCCACCGGCCGGGTCAGCGCGCTGCTGGGCCCCAACGGCGCCGGCAAGACCACGCTGATGCGGCTGCTGGCCGGTTTGAACACGCCCGGCGCCGGCGCGGTGCGCCTGGCCGGGCAATGCGTCGGCCGCATGGAGCCGGCGGTGCGCGCGCGCCGCATCGCCTGGGTGCCGCAACACATCCCGTCCGGGATTCCGCTGACGGTGCGCGAATTCGTGATGCTGGGCCGCGTGCCCTACCTCGGCGCCTTCTCGCAGCCGCGGGTGGAGGACAAGAGCGCGGTGGCGGACGCCTTGGGCACGGTGGAGCTGGACGATTACGCCGACAAGCGGCTGGACCAGCTGTCCGGCGGCGAGCGCCAGCGCGCGGCCATCGCCCGCGCCTTGGCGCAGCAGGCGCCGGTGCTGCTGCTGGACGAGCCCACCAATCACCTGGACTTGCGTCACCAGCACCGCTTGCAGCAACTGCTGCTGGAATTGTCGCGCCAGGGCCGCACCGTGGTGCAGGTCTTACACGATCTGGCGCTGGCGGCCAGCTACGCCGACCACGTGGCCTTGCTGGAACAGGGCCGGCTGGTGGTGGCCGGCGCGCCGGAGCAGGTGCTGACGCCGGAACGGCTGCTGGCGGTCTACCGCTGGCCGGTGCGTTTGCAGCGCAACGGCAACGACTGGCAGGTCAACGCCGCCTTGGCGCAGGCGCAGAAGCCCGCGGCGCTGGCGGCCGGCGCCTGAGAGCCTGTTCATAGTCTGCTGCGCGTCGGCGGGATGGATAGGTAAAGGGCGTTGAAACTGGCTTCGAAATGCTCATGTACCACTTGTACATTCCGCTTTTTCGCCCGTTTTCGCCTTGTCTCGCCTTAGCTCGCGAGATCGGAAACACGTTCTTAGACTAGGTCCAAAAATAAAAACCCCCGGCTTGCTGACGCGAGCCGGGGGTTTTTCGCGATCTGGCCGCGCTTATTTCAGCGCGTAGATAGCCGGCAGATTGCGCCAGGCGCCGCGCACGTCCATGCCGTAGCCGAACACGTAGCGGTCCGGCACGTCCAGGCCGACGAAGTCAGCCAGCATCGGTTTTTCCTTGCTGATCAGCTTGTTGGCGAACACGCCGCTGTAGAAGGCCTTGGCGCCCATGGCCATCACTTTGTCGCGGATCGCCGCCATGGTGTGGCCTTCGTCCAAGATGTCGTCCAGCACCAGCACCACGCGGTCGCGCACGTCTTCCTTGGGGGCCTGTTTCCATACCAGTTCGCCGCCCTGGGTCTTGTCGCCGTAGCGGGACACGTGAACGTAGTCGAAGTCCAGCGGGAAAGCCAGGCGCGGCAGCAGCTGACCGGTAAACACCACGGCACCGCCCATCACGGACAAGACCAGCGGATAGGTTTCGCCCAGTTCCTCGGTGATTTCCACCGCCATGCGGTCAACGGCCGCGCTGACTTCCTCGGCGGTAAACAGCACGTCGGAGCTGTTGATCAGGCCACGGGCCTCGGCAATATTGGGCATGATGACTCCTTGATTCACACACGCAAACGCCGCTTTGAAGCAAGCGGCGTGATTGAAAAAACGATTAGTTCTTGGCCAGCGAGCGCAGATAGGCGGCGAACTCGGCGCCCACCTCGTGATGCTGCAAGCCGTAATTGACCGTGGCTTTAAGATAGCCCAGCTTGGAGCCGCAGTCGTAACGCACGCCCTTGAACGGCAGCGCCAACACCGGCTCGTCCTTCATCAGCGCCGCGATGCCGTCGGTCAGCTGGATTTCGCCGCCGGCGCCGGCCGTGGTGTTGACCAGCTTGTCGAAGATGCGCGGGGTCAGGATGTAACGGCCCACCACCGCCAGATTGGACGGCGCCGCTTCCGGGCGCGGCTTCTCCACGATGTGTTCCACCTGCTGATGGCCGCGCGCGTCCGGCGCCACCTTGACGATGCCGTAAGAGCCGGTCTCCTCCGGCGCCACGGTTTCCACCCCCAGCACCGAGGTGTGGGTTTCGTCGAACAGCTTGACCATTTGTTCCATCGCGCCCGGCGCGCCTTCGATCAGGTCGTCGGCCAGGATCACCGCGAACGGCGCGTCGCCCACCACCGGCCGCGCGCACAGCACGGCGTGGCCCAGGCCCAGCGCCTCGGTCTGACGGATGAAGATGCAGGACACCGACGGCGGGATGATGCCCTGCACGGTTTCCAGCAGCTTCTGCTTGTTCTTGTTTTCCAGTTCGGTTTCCAGCTCGTAAGCCTTGTCGAAATGGTCTTCGATCGAACGCTTGTTGCGGCCGGTGATGAAAATCAGCTCGGTCATGCCGGCGGCGATCGCCTCTTCCACCGCATACTGGATCAGCGGCTTGTCCACCACCGGCAGCATTTCCTTGGGGCTGGCCTTGGTGGCCGGCAGGAAGCGAGTGCCCAGCCCGGCGACGGGGAAGACCGCTTTCGTGATTTTTTTCATGCCCATTCTCGTTAACAAGCGTTGACAGCCGCGCATTCTACCGCGCCGCGGCCCGCTGGTGAAAGTCCCGCCTCACAAAGCGGCGGCAAAACGCTGAGCCAGCGCCTGCGCCGCGCCTTCCAGCACCGGCCCCCAGACGCCGGCCTCGGCCTGGCGCCAGACCCGCATCGAGTCGTACCACGGCGCGCGCTCGCCGGCGGCCAGGAAGAAGGGCGCGCTTTCCGCGCGCATCAACACCCAGACCGGCTTGCCCATCGCGCCGGCCAGATGAGCTACAGCGGTATCGACGGTGATCACCAGATCCAGCTCCGCCACCCAGGCGGCGGTGTCGGCGAAATCGTTCAAGGCCGGCGTGCTCAACAAACCTTGCAAAGCCGAAGGCGTCGTTCCCGGCTGCAAGGACACGAAATCAATGCCGGGCAGCCGGCACAAAGCGGCGAAGTCCTCCGGCGGCACGGATTTATGGCGGCGCCAGTGATCGGCCTTGCCCACGCCCCATTGCCCGCTCTCCCACACCACGCCGACGCGCGGCCGGCCGCCGCCGTGCGCCGGGACCGCGGCCGCCGGCACCGCGCTCAGATAAGGCTGGCCGGACAGATTGTCCAGCGTCACGCCCAGCGCGCCGGGCAAGGACATCAGCGGCAGTTGCCAATCGAAAGCCGGCGCGGCCTCCGGCTCCAGCAATTCCACGCCGTCGAATTGGGCGAACAGGCGATGAAAGGTTTTGGGGCAGGCCAGCAGCAGGCGCGCCCGCGGATGTTCGGCCCGCAGCCGCGGCAGGAAGCGCGCCATCTGCAGGCTGTCGCCCAGGCCCTGTTCCGCCCACAGCAGCAAGGCGGACGCGTCCAGCGCCTGGCCCTGCCAGCGCCGTTCGCGGTGACGCGGCTGCAGGATGGCGTCCCAACGCGCCTCGTAATACGGCCAGGCCTCGGCGTAGCGGCCGGCCAGCAATAGCGCGATGGATAAGCTGAAGCGCAGATTGGCGTCGTTCGGGTCCAGCTCCAAACCGCCTTGCAACACGGCGATGGCGTCGTCCAGCAGCAAGGCGCAGGTGCAGGCGTAGCCCAGGTTGTTGCAGCGCGCCGGGCTCGCGCCGGCCAGCTCGATGGCGCGCAAATGGCAGGCGATGGCCTCCTGGTATTGCAGACGATGTTGCAAGACCACGCCCAGATTGCTCCAGGCGTCGACATGCTCGGGTTCCGCCCCCAGGGCCTCGCGCAGCAGCGCTTCCGCCAGTTCCAGTTCGCCCAGTTCCTTGAGCAGCACCGCCAGATTGCACTTGATGTTGACCGACTGCGGATTGAGCGCGGCGGCGGCCAGGTAGTCGTCCAGCGCGCGCGCGCTGTCGCCCTGGCGCAGACGGGCGTTGGCGCGGTTGGCCAGCGCCTGCCAATCCTTGGCGTTCCGCCTCAGACATTGATCAAACGCCTGCTCCGCCTCGCGCCAGCGGCCCTCCGCCGCCAATCTATTGCCTTGTTCGAAAGCTTGGTCCGCCGTCATCTGTTCCGTTCCTTCTTAAATTCCTGCCAACCGATTTAGCCACGGAAGCGCACGGAAGGGCATGGAAGGCAAACCCTTTAGCCACGAAATCCACGAAAATAACAGCAGCCTCTGGTTTGGTCCGTGTTTTTCCGTGTGCTTCCGTGGCAAAAAACATTTGCCGCCGAGGCTACAGGCTCTTAAGTCACTCTCCGGCCAGCAAGGCTTGCAAGCCGGCCTCGTCCAGAATCGCCACGCCCAGCTCTTCCGCCTTGGCCAGCTTGCTGCCGGCCTCCGCCCCCGCCACCACGTAATGGGTTTTCTTGGACACGCTGCCGGACACCTTGCCGCCGGCGGCTTCTATCAATTCCTTGGCCTGGTCGCGGCTCAGCGTCGGCAAGGTGCCGGTCAACACCAGGGTCTTGCCTTCCAGCACGCCGGCCGCCGCCGCTTGCGCCGGCAGCGCCGCCAGCATCTCGTCGACCAGGGCGGCGAGCGCGCGCAGGCTGTCTCGCTTGCCCGGCAGGTCCAGCCAGTCGGCCAGCGCGTTGATCACCTCGGCCGGCAATTCCAGATCCAGCAGCGCGCGCCGTTCGCGCCCGGCCAGCGCGGCCAGGCCGTCTATCTGCGCCGCCAACTGTTGGCTGCGCACCTCGGTCAGACGCGGAATGTCCAGCCGCGCCAGCAACACGGCCGGCTGAAGACGCTCGGCCAGGCGCGGCGACGGCGCGTGCTCGTCGGCTGGCGCCACATGGCTCAACAAGGCGTCCAGCGCGGCTTCGTTATTGGCTTCGGCGAAGAAGTCCGCCAGCGATTCCGCCACCACGCCGCCGATGTCCGGCAGCGCGGCGAACAAGGCCGCCGGGGAACGACGGATCAAGGCCATCGTCCCCAGCCAATCGGCCAGGGTCTTGGCGGTGGATTCGCCGACATGGCGGATGCCCAGCGCGAACAGCAGCCGCGCCAGCGGCGGCCGCCGGCTGGCGGCAATCGCCTCGATCAGGTTTTCCGCCCATTTGCTCGCCACCTTGCCGGCCTTGACGGTTTCCGGGGTCGCGTCCTCGTCCTCGTCGGCGCGGCGCTTCATTTCCAGCAAGTCTTCCAGCGTCAGCCGGTACAGATCGGCCACGCCGCGCACATAGTCGTACTCCACCAGCTTGTCGATATAGCGTTCGCCCAGACCGTCGATGTCCATCATCCGGCGGCCGGCGAAATGCTGGATCGCCTGGCTGCGCTGCGCGCGGCAGGACAGGCCGCCGGAGCAGCGCGCCACCGCCTCGCCCTCTTCGCGCACCACGTGGCTGCCGCATACCGGACAGGCGCCGGGCAGCCGGTAGGCCGGGTATTGCGGTTCGTCGAACAAGCCGCCATCCGCGGCCGGCTGCATCGGCCGGCGCTCCATCACCACCGACACCACTTCCGGAATCACGTCGCCGGCGCGGCGCACGATCACGGTGTCGCCCACGCGCACGTCTTTGCGCCTCGCCTCGTCCTCATTGTGCAAGGTGGCGTTGGTGACGGTGACGCCGCCGACGAACACCGGCTTCAGCCGCGCCACCGGGGTGATGGCGCCGGTGCGGCCCACCTGCTCCTCGATCGCCTCGACCTGGGTCAAGGCCTCCTCGGCCGGGAATTTGTGGGCAATGGCCCAGCGCGGCGCGCGCGACACAAAGCCCAGCTCGTCCTGCAAGGCGCGCTGATTGACTTTGTACACCACGCCGTCGATATCGAAAGGCAGGCCGGGGCGGCGCTGCTGTACTTGTTCGTAATAGGCGATCAAGCCATCCACGCCGCGCACCACCGGCCGCAGGTCCTCGGCCACCACAGGGAAACCCAGCGCCCGCAACCAGGCCATTTCCCCGCTGTGGCTGGCCGGCCAGTCCGCGCCCTCCACCTGGGCGATGGCGTAGGCGAAGAAGGACAGCCGGCGCTGAGCGGTAATGCGCGAATCCAATTGACGCAAGCTGCCGGCGGCGGCGTTGCGCGGATTGGCGAAGGTCTTGTCGCCGCGCGCCGCCTGCTCGCGGTTGAGCTTGTCGAAATCCTGCTTCAGCATCAGCACTTCGCCGCGCACTTCCAGCAGGCCGGGCGTGGCCGCGCCGGCCGGCAGCCGCAGCGGAATCGCGCGCACCGTGCGGATGTTCTCGGTGACGTTCTCGCCGGTCACGCCGTCGCCGCGGGTGGCCGCCTGAACCAGCACGCCGTCGCGATAAAGCAGGGAGATCGCCAGGCCGTCGAACTTGGGCTCGGTCGCGTACTCCACCTCGGCAACATCCAGCCCTTTGCGCACCCGCTCGTCGAACTGCAGCAGCTCTTCATGGCGCTGCTCCCGCTCGCTCAGCTGCATATCGGAAAACGCGTTGGACAGCGACAGCATGGGCACGCTGTGGGTCACTTGCTGGAATTCGTCCAACGGCACGCCGCCGACGCGGCGGGTGGGCGAATCCGAGCTCGCCAGTTCCGGATGCTCCTGTTCCAGTTGTTGCAGCTCGCGGAACAGGCGGTCGTATTCGGCGTCCGGCACGGTGGGGGTGTCCAGCACATAGTATTCGTGGCCGTAGCGGTTCAGCAGTTGATGCAGTTCGGCTACGCGCTGTTGCGGAGTTTGGGCGGTCATGTTCAGTCGGACTCAAACAGAAAAAGCCGGCGTGGCGCCGGCCTTGGAAACGGAGGATTATCGAGCGGGCTTATCACCCCAGTGTAGCGGCTGGACAGCAAGGCGACACCAGGGCTTCCCGCCGGTTTCAGGCAAACAGTCTCAAAGCGGCCACGCTGCCGGGAGCGATGCCGCGGTCGTCCATGCTGCCGTAGATGTGCAGCAGCTGGTCGCGGATGCGGGTCAGGCCGGCGTCGGACAGCGGACGGCGGTTGTCGTCCACCAATTGGGCGTCGAACTCCTGCGCCAGCTGGCGCGCGAAGTAAACGGCGCGGTCGAACACCTCGACGCCGCCGGCCACGCGCGGCACGTCGAACAACAGCGTCAGCGCCGGGAAGGACTTGTCCAGCAAGGTGTGGAAGGTGAACGGCATCTGGTCCGCCGCCATCAGCGAATACAGGGTATTGCCGGAGTCCGCCAGATAGTGGAAGGCGCCGTCCGGCTCCAGCTGCAGGCCGGCGGCCTCGGCGAAGCTGCGCAGACGCGTGCCTTCTATCGGCCCCTGCGGCACGATGTTGATGCCGATCAGCACGTCCACATCGGCGCAGAAGCGGTCCAGTTCGCGCGCCGCCACCAGCTTCTGCTGGCGCTGCGGGAAACTGACCGCGGCGTCGTGCTCCTCGGCGAAGCGCGACACCTGCTGGCAGAAGCCGGCCAGTTCCTGTTCGGTCACCGCGCCGCTGCGGTCCACCATCTGCATGCTGACGTTGATCTGCTTGTAACGGGTGCCGGGCAAGGCCTCGGCCGGCTTCCACAGGCCTTTTTCGGTGCGGCCGATCAACTGTGTGCGCTTGCCCACGTTGAAGCGCGGAATCGCCGCCAGCTCGTGCGGCGCGTGGAACACCACTTCGGCGATGAAGTCCAGCGACGGATCCAGCATCGCCACCACCAGCGCCTGGTGATCGGCGGAGTCCATCTGCGGGATGTCCTCCTCTTCCTCCACCACCGGCACCGCGTCGAAAACCGCTTCGCGCGGGCGTTCGGTCTCGGCTCGCGCCGGCTCCGCGGGGATGTGCGGCTCGAAATAAGCGGCGGCGTAATCGTCCGGCTCCGGCGCGGCGTCCACCAGCACCGGTTCCATCCTGTCCTGCTTCACGCCGTCGCGCACATTGTTCTTGGGCACATCCAGCAACACGTCGTCGTGGCCGCGCGTGAAGGCCTGGCGAGTCTTCTTGCGAAAACGCCATTCCTGGAAAGCATTGAATCCGTAAACCAGGGCGATCACCGCGCCGCCCAGTATCAACACACCAATCTGTAATTCGCTCATCAGCCAGTCCGCATTAAGGCGAATAATCGAAGCCGTCGGCAGCTCCCTCGCCGCGCGCCGGCGCATCTTTCAATGCGCGATGCGGCGTCTTTCGGCAATAGCCAGGCCGACAGCCTCCCTTTAAGTATTCGGCAACAAAACCGTTCGAATCTGGCGTTTCGGCCAGTCGAGAACGGCGATAGACCACGGTTATTATAACGAAAGCCTCAGCTTGCGCACCATTTGGCGGCAATTTAGCCGTAAATGCCTTGCCGCCAGCCTAAATCAAGCCGAGGCGATAGCTGATGCGGGCAATTTGGTGCTTCAAACCGGGTTCGCAACCTGAATTGGATGCCGAATCGCCCCTGCTGGTTCCATCGGACCGCGTCGAACCGCCCCAGTCGGCAGTTCGGCGCCGCGAGTCAGGCCCGCCGCAAGCGAGCCAAATGGAAGCGGAACGTCATTTTCAGGCCCATAAGGTCCGGTAGATGACATTTCTGACAGGGGCGCTCTGAAATATCTCGTGCCAGAATATTTCGTGTTCATGCAAATGAATGATTCCAAATCGTCTTAAACACTGCTTAGGAAAGCAAGGGATAGATCGATGAAAAACACTTCTCAAGCCAGTTTCCTTCCGGTGGTCCACGAGCTGGCGCGCACCTACCAGGCATTCGAACAGTTTGCCAGCCAGCACATTCGTCAGCTGGGCCTGACTCCGCCGCAATTCGACGTGGTCGCCACGCTGGGCCACAGCAAAGGCATGAATTGCAAGGAGCTGTCCGACCGCACGTTGATCACCAAAGGGACGCTGACCGGCGTCATCGACCGGCTGGAAGACAAGGGTCTGGTTACCCGCACCATGCAGCCCAACGATCGCCGCAGCGTGTTCGTCTCCTTGACCCAACACGGAGAACGCCTGTTCGACCAGGCCTTCCCCGCTCATATCGACTATATGCAGATCGCCTTTAAACGCTTTGGCGAACACGACCTGTCCGGTTTCTGCCAGGAATTGGGCCGCCTGCGCGAGGGCTTCAGCCTGGCGCTGGAAGAACAGGAAGAAGTCACGGCTTAGGATTTCTCCTGCCGTAACCGCCTTTACCCGGCGGCGAGGCGCGCGGTCCCGCAATGCGGTCCGCCCCTCGCCGCCATTGCGTTTTCAGCGCCTGCCGCGCACGCGGCTCATGGGCTCTGAAACCGCACCGGCACCGTCAACACCGAATCCACCGCCTGGCCATTGCGCT
Source organism: Chromobacterium sp. HL1 (assembly GCF_057418835.1). Classification (NCBI taxonomy): domain Bacteria; kingdom Pseudomonadati; phylum Pseudomonadota; class Betaproteobacteria; order Neisseriales; family Chromobacteriaceae; genus Chromobacterium; species Chromobacterium sp. HL1. Next base: position 502,312 of record NZ_CP162399.1, on the reverse strand, counting down.
TGGCCGGCGCAAAGCGCCAGCTTTCCACCGCGGCCTTGGCCGCGCGGTCCAGCCGCGGATAGCCGCTGCTGACCGCCACCGTCACCTCGCTGGCGCGGCCGGCGGCGCTAACGCTGACCCGCAGCAAGACCGTGCCCTCTTCGCCGTTTTCCCGCGACCGCTCCGGATATTCTGGCCGCGGATTGTTCAAATATTCGGCGCGATACAAGGCCACGCTGTCCTGTCCGCCGCCCCTTGCCGCGCCGGAAGCGCTTTGCGTCGACGCCGAGCCGGCCGGCTCGCCTTCCACGACGCTGGAGCCGCCTCCAAGCGCCGTCGGCAACGATGGACGCTGCCGCGGCGCGGCCGCAGCCGGCGGCGCCGCAATAGCCTTGGCAATGGGAAGGCGCTTGGACTGCGGAGATTGGCGGCGCGGGGCCGGTGACGCTTTGGCCGCTTCCGTCCTAGCCCCTACGCCATCGGGAACGCCGGCGGCCCGCGGCGCCGGCAGGCTTAGCGTCAGTACCGCGGCGCGAGCAGAAGGCCGCGGCGCGAACGGCCGCCAGCAAAACAGCAACAAGGCGTGCAGCAGCAAAGATGCCAGCAAGGCCCAAGCCCATCCAGGCCGCGCGCGCATCGCTCGCCTCAGCAGCGCATCCGGCTGCCCGGCCGGCTGTATTGCCACCAGGCCACCAGCATGGACACCAGATAAAACACAAAGAACATGCCGAAGGCCGGCAGGAAGCTGCCGAAGGCGGCCAGCGCGCTGCCGAAGGATTTGGGAATCACGAAACCGCCGAAGGCCGCCATCACCGAGCTGACGTTCATCGCCGACGCGCCGCGGCGGCCGCCGCGCGCATAGGCCTCGGCGATGTCCAGGCCGGCGGCCTTGGCCCCTTGGCCGGCCTGCAAAAGAAAGACCTTGGGCGCCAACTGGAAGGAAGAACCATTGCCGACACCCGCGGCGAAGAAGATCAGCTGGAACATGGCGAGGAACAACCAGAACGAACCGCCGTTGCCGGCGGAGGGCATGCTCAGGTAGACGCCGACGGTGGCCAGCGCCATCACCCCGTTGCTGAGCATGGTGGCGATGCCGCCGCCGATGTGATCGCCCATCCAGCCGCCCAGCGGCCGCGACAAGGCGCAGACCATGGGGCCGATGAAGGCGTAAGGGGTGACGTCGACCAGAGGAAACATATTGCGCGCCAGCAAGGGAAAGGCGGCGGCGAAGCCGAGGAAAGTGCCGTAGCTGCCCATGTACAGCAGGCAGATATACCAGGTGTGCGGGTCGCGCATCGCGTCCAGCTGGTCATGCGGCGTGATGCGCAGCTTGGGCAGATCATGCGCGTACAACAGGCAGGCCAGCGCGATGACCACGATGAAGGGCAGCCATAGATAGCCGGCGTTCTGCAGCCACACCGGGTGAACGACGCCGCCGACGCCCCAGATCTGCGGCCCGCCCACCTCGCCGAACAAGGGCAGCAGAATGACCACCGGAATCGCCAGTTGCGCCACCGACACGCCCAAATTCCCCAAGCCCGCGTTCAGCCCCATCGCCAGCCCCTTGGCCGCCTTGGGAAAGAAGAAACTGGTATTGGACAGATGGGAGGCGCTGGCGCCGCCGCCGATGCCGCACAGGCCGGACACCAGCAGCAAGATGGGAAACGGCGTAGAAATGTCCTGCACCACCGCGGCCACGCCCAAAGCCGGCAGCAAGAGCAGCAAGGTGGAAATGCCCAGCCACAGGCCGCCGCCCACCCAGCTCCAGATCCACGAGTACAGCAGCCGCATCAGGGCGCCGACCAGCGGCGGGATAGACACCAGCAGGAATTGCTGCTGATTGCTGAGCGCGAACCCCACCGCCGGCAGGTTGACCACCACCATGCTCCACATCATCCAGATATTGAAGTTCAGGTGCAGCGACAGGATGGACAGCCAGAGATTGCGATTGGCGATGCGCCGCCCGCAGCGCAGCCAGAAGATAGGGTTTTCAGGTTCCCAACGCTTGATGCTTACGGTCATGCCCATTCATCCAGCAATGATATCGCCCGACGGCCGCTGCCGTCGGGAAGCTGCGCAGTATGCCATCCGCGCGCGCGGCCCGGTTTGCGCGCCGTCAAACTGTAACTGACGATAATAGTCCTCACCAGCCTGTTTAAACGATGACTAACAAAAACCTGGCCGACGCCAAGCGGACTTTGCCATTGCGCCAAGCGCTTTTTCAAAAACTCGCCAGCGAGGGCGAGGCAAGGCCAAAACCGCTGAGAAAGCCGAATGTACGCGTGCGACATGAGCATTTCGAAGCGGTACTCACCGTGTGACGCCTCACGACGCGCAGCAGATCGCAAACAGGTTCTTAGGCGGTTTCCCGCATTTTCAACGCTTCCACGATGTCCACCGCCACAATGCGGCTGACGCCCTGCTCCTGCATGGTGACGCCCACCAATTGCTCGGCCATTTCCATGGTCAGCCGGTTATGGGAAATATAGAGAAACTGCGTGCGCTCCGACATCTGCTTGACCAGATCGCAGAAGCGGCTGGTATTGGCGTCGTCCAGCGGCGCGTCCACCTCGTCCAACAGGCAGAACGGCGCGGGATTCAGAGAGAACAGCGAGAACACCAGGCTCATCGCCGTCAACGCCTTTTCCCCGCCGGACAGCAGGTGAATGGTGCTGTTCTTCTTGCCCGGCGGCTGGGCGATGATCTGCACGCCAGCGTCCAGCAAGTCCTCGCCAGTCAGCACCAGTTCGGCGCGGCCGCCGCCGAACAGCGTGGGGAAGAACTCGCGCATCTTGGCGTTGACCGCGTCGTAAGTGGCTTGCAGCATTTCGCGGGTTTCGCCGTCTATCTTGGCGATGGCCTCCTCCAGCGTGGCCATCGCCTGATTCAGGTCATCGGACTGAGCCGCCAGGTAATCGCCGCGCTTCCGGGCTTCGTCCAGTTCTTCCAACGCGGCCAGATTGACCGCGCCCAGGCCTTCCAGCGCGCGCGCCAGCCGCGCGATCTCGGCGGCCAACGCGTTCGGTTTCACCGCCTCGCTCAAATCGGCCATCAGCGCGGCTTCGTCGGCGCCGGCGCTGGCCAGTTCTTCGGCGAAGCGCTCCATCGCCAGCCGCGCTTCCTGGTGCTTGAGCAACCAGTCCGAGCGCGCTTCGCGCAGCGCCGGCAAAGCGGCGTTGGCTTGCTGTTGTTGATGGGTCAGTTCGCGCAGCTTCTCGGTCAGGCCGTTTAGCCGGTCACGCACCGCGCCCAGACTATGTTCGCGTTGCTCCCGCTCGGCCAGGGCCAGTTGCAAGGCCTCCTCCGGCACCGCCTCCTCCACCGCCTCGGCCTCTTCGGCCAGGGTTTCCAGGCGCTCGGCCAGTTGCTGGTCGCGCTCGTCCAGTTCGCGGCCGCGCCGCGCCAGCTCCGCCACCTTCTGCTCGGCGGTGCTCATTTCCAGCTTGATCTCGTGCAGCATGCGCTCGGCGTCGCGGGTCTTGTTGCGCGCCAGTTGCAAGCCGGTTTCGGCGTTGAGCCGGTCCACCCGCATGTCTTCCAGCTGCACCGTCAGTTCTTCCAGCGTCAGCGCCGTCTCTTCGCCCAGCATTTCGGCCTCGGCGATACTCTGGCGCGCCAGCTCGCCCTCTTCGGCGATGCGGCCGCGCTCGGCCTCGATCGCCGCCAGCCGCGCCGCGCCCTGCCGCGCGGCCTGATCCAGCTTGACGTGTTCCAGCGTCGCCGCGTTCAGCTCCGCTTCCAAGCGGGTCAGCGCGCCCTTTTGCGCGCGCACCGCCTCGGCCAGCATGCCGCCGCGGCTTTGCAAGGATTCGCGGCGCCGCTGCAAGGCGTCGATTTCCGGCGACAAGGCGTCCAGCCGCGCCTGCGCCGCTTCCAGCAGCGCCTTGCGCGCCATCAGGCCGTCGCCACTGGCTTCGGCGTGCAGGCAGAGGCTGGCGGCGTAAATGCGGTGGCCTTCCGGCGTCAGCAGGCAGGCGCCGGCCGGCAACTGCCCGCGCATGGCCAAGGCCTCGTCCAGCGAGCCGGCCAGGTAGACGCCGGCCAGCCAGTCCTGCAAGGCCGCCTGGAAGGGCTGGGCGGCGCGCACTTGCTGCAGCAACGTCGGCCACGGGCGCTCGGCCTGCCAATCGCGCGCCGCCGCGCCGTCCGCCAGCGCCAGCGCCGCCGGCGGCGGTTCTCCTTGCAGCGCGGCGGCGCGCGCGGCAAGACGCTCGCCCAGCGCCGCCTCCAGCGCCGGCTGCCACTTGGGCTCCACCTGCAGGCTTTGCCACAGCTGCGGCGCCTCGGCCAGGCCGCGGCGCTGCAGCCAGGCGTCCAATTGTTCGCTGGCCGCCTCGCGCGCCAGCATGCCGGCCAGCGCGGCGGCCTCGGCCTCGGCCCGCGCCTGTTCGCTGCGCAGCCCGGCCAGTTGTTCGTCCAGTTTTTCCCGCTCGGCCGCCAGGTCCGCCTGCTTGGCCTCATCGGCCACCAGCCGGCTGCGCACCGTTTCCAGCGCGCCGCGCGCGCGTTCCGCTTCGGCGGCGGCGGCTTGTTGCTTCTCTTGGTCCGGCAGGTTCAGATCGCTCAGCTCGCGCCGCAATGCGTCTTCCCGGCCGGACAGTTGTTCCAGGTTGCGGCGCTGATGCTCGCCGTTCTGGCGCGCCAGGTCGCGATCGCGGCCGAGCTTGGCCTGCTGCGCGGTCAATCCGTTCAATTGTTGTTCGATGGCGCGGTATTCCGCCTCGGCGGTGGGCAGTTCGTCGGCGCCGTCCTCCAGCGTCATCTGCGCCTCTTCCAGCCGCATCTGCGCTTCTTCCCGCCGCGGCAGCCAATCGTCCAGTTCGGCCTTCACCTGGCCGCGGCTTTCGGCCAGCACCTGGCGCTCGGTGCGCACACTGCCCAGCTCACGGTCCACTCGGGCGCGGTTCTGCTCGCGATGGCGCTGAGCCTCTTCCAGCCGCGCCAGTTGGGCATTGGCTTCGAACAAATGCTGTTGCGCCTCGTGCACTTCGTCGCTGGCGGCGAAATGGCTTTCGCGCACGGTTTCGGACTCGGCTTCCAGATGAGTGACCGCCGCTTCCAGCGCCGCTTCCTCGGTTTCGATGCGCGCCAGCTCCGCGCGCGCCGCCGCCTCGTTGCGCGCGGCCTCTTCGCGCCGCGCCAGCGCCAGCAGGTTTTGCTTGTGGGTCAGCGCGCCGCGCAGATCTTGATACTGGGCAGCCACTTCGGCCTGCTCGGACAGGCGCTCCACCTGGCGCTCCAATTCCTGCTGCAAATCGGCGATGCGCTCCAGATTGGCGCGGGTGTCGGCGATGCGGTGTTCGGTCTCGCGGCGGCGCTCCTTATACTTGGACACGCCGGCGGCTTCTTCCAGATAGGCGCGCAGTTCTTCCGGCCGCGCTTCGATGATGCGGGAGATCATGCCCTGCTCGATCACCGCGTAGCCGCGCGCGCCCACGCCGGTGCCCAGGAACAGATCGGTGATGTCGCGGCGGCGCACTTGCTGGTTGTTGATGAAGTAGCTGGATTCGCCCTGGCGGGTCAGCACCCGCTTGATCGACACTTCCGCGTACTGGCCCCAGGCGCCGGTGAGCGCGCCGTCGCCGTTGTCGAACACCAGTTCCACCGAGGCGCGGCTGACCGGCTTGCGCGTGGACGAACCGTTGAAGATCACGTCCTGCATCGATTCGCCGCGCAGCTGCTTGGCCGAGGATTCGCCCAATACCCAGCGCACCGCGTCTATCACATTGGACTTGCCGCAGCCATTGGGGCCGATCACCGCCACCAGTTGGCCGGGCACGGCAATGCTGGTGGGATCGACGAATGACTTGAAACCGGCAAGCTTGATGTGGGTGAGACGCAAAATGTCCTCGCAATGGCTGGGCGAAAATCGGCATTTTAGCAGTTGCCCGCCTTCGCCGCGCGTCGCGCGCGGACCTGTTGCGCGTCGCGCAGCCGCATCTACCCGGCCCGCCGACTTATGCCATAATGGCCGCATGGAACCGCTATCGTTGTCCAATCAATTCTTGATCGCCATGCCCAATATGGCGGACCCGCTGTTCTCGCGCTCGCTGGTCTTCGTCTGCGAGCACGGCGAGCACGGCGCCATGGGCCTGATCGTCAACAAGCCTTCCGGCATCGCCATGGCGCAGTTGTTCGATCAGATCGATCTGCCGCTGGACGGCGACTCGCTGCGCGCCGAGCCGGTCTACTTCGGCGGACCGGTTCAGCCGGACCGGGGTTTCGTGCTGCACATGCCGGTGGGCAATTGGCAGTCCAGCCTGCTGGTCACCGACGACATCGCGCTGACCACGTCCAAGGACGTGTTGATCGCGGTGTCTGAAAACCACAAGCAGCCGGACCGCATGCTGATCACCCTGGGCTATTCCGGCTGGAGCGCCGGCCAGCTGGAGCAGGAGATCGCCGACAACGGCTGGCTGACGGTGCCGGCCCGGCCGGACATCATCTTCGGCCTGCCCTGCGAAGAACGCTACGACGCCGCGATGGCGCTGCTGGGCTTCGATCCCTCGCTCTTGTCCACGGATGTCGGCCATGCCTGAAGGTTGTGCTTTGGCATTCGATTTCGGCGAGCGCCGCATCGGCGTCGCCGTCGGGGACACCCTGCTCGGCATTCCCCACCCGCTCATCACCATAGACACGGAAATCAACGACGCGCGCTTCGCCGCCATCGCCGCCTTGATCGCGGAATGGCAGCCGGCGCAGCTGGTGGTGGGGCTGCCTATGCACATAGACGGCACCGAACACCAGATGACGCAGCTGGCGCGCCGCTTCGCCAACCGGCTCAAGGGCCGCTACGGCCTGCCGGTGTGGCTGGTGGACGAAAGGCTGACCTCGGTGGTGGCCGAATCCATGCTGGAAGAAGCCGGCGTGCGCGGCCGCAAGCAAAAGCCGGCGCTGGACCAGGTGGCGGCCCAGGCCATTCTGCTGACCTGGTTCGAGCATCCCGGCCAGGCCGTCTGAGCCCATCATGAAATTCTCGCCGCAAGCCCGGGTCAGCGCGCTGATGCTGGCCTTTCTCGCCAGCCTGCTGGGCTTGATCGCGGTCTTGCTGACGCCCAGCCATCAATTGCGCGAATGGCGCAACGCGCCGGGCCACGTGGAAAGCAGCCGCATGCTGGTGGTGTCCAGCGACGAGCATCCCGATCAGCTGTACTGGCAGCCGCATGTGCAGTACCTGTACACGGTGCGCGGCCAGGTCTACCACAGCGACCGGCTGTTCGCCGTCGACGGCGCCCTGCCGGGCGACCGCAGCAACGCCGACGATCTGACGCGGCGCTTCCCCTCCGGCAAGGCGATCACCGTCTACTACAATCCGCGCAGCCCCGCCGAATCCGTGCTGATCAAGGGCGGCGACAGCGATATCGGCAGCGCCAAATTCATCCTGGCGGCGCTGAGCGCGCTGTTCGGCTGGGCGCTGCTGTACCGGCTGCGGGCCAAGCTGCCGCTGCCGCGCCGGCGCATTCACCGAGGCATCCGCGCCCCATGAGCGAAAAAGTCATCGCCCTGCTGGTCATCGCCATCGGCGTGGCCGTTTCCGCCTATCTCTGGCAGCAGTCCGCCAAGGCCCAGCAAGCCGCCGGCTGGCCCAGCGTCGCCGGCAAGATCGTCTCCAGCGAAGTGGACTGGCGCCACGCGCGCGGCGGCGACAGCTCGGACCGTCGGGAATACCGCGCCATCGTGCGCTACGAATACCGCGTGGCCGACGGCGTCCACCGCGCCGAGCGGCTGCGCTTCCCCAACCCCGGCTACGGCAGCAGCGACGAGCAGGCGCGAGAGATCGTGCAACGCTATCCGGCGGGCAAGACCGTGCCGGTGTTCTACAACCCGCAGAATCCCGAAGAAGCCTGCCTGGAGCCGGGCAAACACTGGTCGGCATGGCTGGCCCAGGCCGTTGGCGCGCTGGTGGTCCTTGTCGGCCTGTTCTTGCTGCGGCGCTGAATTCGGACCCGCCCCCAAGCGACGAACGGCGAGAACCGTCCGCCTGCGCCTATCATTACAAAGTCATCTTTCATTGCGCCGACGATATCTGTTTTAATTTTTGGCGTAAGCGCTGACAAGAAATGACATTGCCGTCACAATGTCGCCCCAATCCCGAACTTCGAGCCGTTGACCCGATGACACGCGCGCTGTCGACATTGCTGCTGCTGTGCCTGCTCTTGGCCGGCGGCGTCGCGCATGCCGGCTTCCGGACCTTCAGCGAACGGGACGCCGCCGTCTATTGCAGCGCCGACGCCGGCCTGGACATAGACCGCGTCGCCAGCGCCAGCTGGCAGACGCGTTTCCAGCCGCTGCCGGACGGCAAACTGGCGCGCGGCTACGGGCACGACACCTGCTGGCTGCGGCTCAAGCTGAGCGATGTGCCGCCCCGGCCCTGGCTGGAGCTGATTCCCAGCTATTTGGCGCGGCTAAGCCTGTATCAGCGGTTGCCGGACGGCGGCTGGCAACGACGGGACATCGGTTCCTGGCGTCCGGTGTCCGCGATGGAGCTGCCGCTGATCGCCGCCAGTTTTTCCCTGCTGCCGCATGAGCAAACGGTCTTTGTCAAAGTCCAGTCGCTGGCCTTGAACGCGCAGCCGCGCCTGTGGAGCGAGGCGGAACTGGCCGCCCACAACAATCAGCGCCTGCTGCAATTGGGTCTGATCTACGGCTATATGCTGACCATGGTGCTGATCGCGCTGGCGGCCTGGCTGATCACCCGCCGGGCGCAGCACGCCAAGCTGTTCGGCTACATCCTGGCGGTGGCCTGCCACCGCTTCGCCACCGACGGCATGGCCCGCCTGCTGCTGTTTCCGGAACAGCCCCAGATCGCGCTGCTGTGCAATTACGTCGGCCTGGGCGCCGCCGTCATGCTGGGCTGCGCCTATTTCGCCCATCTGCTGGAACTGAAGCGCGACTATCCCCGCACCTACCGGCTATACCAGCTGCAGGCCGCCGCCGGCGCCGCCACCGTGCTGTGCGCCTTGTTCTGGCCCTTTGGCCTCGCTTACAGCATTCCGGTCACCCTCTACGCCATCATCGTCATCAATCTGCTGACCCTGCCGGTCTGCTGGCGGCTGTGGCGGCGCAACGACAGCGGCGACCGCCTGATCGCGCTGCATCTGCCCACCAATCTGGCGCTCAACATCCCCGCGCTGCTATTGCATCTGGGACACATCCCCTATCAATCCTGGATCCAGGAATACGGCCGCCTGGCCGATCTGCCGCCCATCACCCTGCTCTACATCGGCCTGTTCCTGCGCATGCGCACGCTGGAGCGCGAACGCATCGAGGCGCTGCATCAGGCCAGCCAGGCCCAAGCCGACAGCCTGCGTCAGCGCGAGGCGCGCGAAGAGCAGGCCGATCTGCTGGCGATGATCACCCATGAAATCCGCACCCCTGTGGCCATCATCGACGCCGCCAGCAGCAGCCTGCGCCTGCTGGAAGAGGACGCGCCGGCGCCGCCGGTGCTGGCGCAGCGGCAGGCGCGCCACGAACGCATCCAGCGCGCCTTGCAGCGGATGCAGGAATTGATGCGGCTGGCCGAGCAACACGGCCGCGCCGATGTGAGCGACGCCGGCCTGCACAGCCGCCCGCTGGATTTGCTGGAGCTGACCCGGCGCAGCCTGGAACAACTGGACGCGGACGCGCAGCGGCGCTTCTGGCTGCAAAGCGGCGGCGCGCGCATGCCGCTGTGCGGCGACGACCAACTGCTGACGATGCTGCTGCAGAACCTGATGGAAAACGCCCTGAAATACGCGCACCCGGACACGCCCATCCAGATCGGCGTCCACCACCTCGCCGACCGCATCGCCTGGCAAATCAGCGACTACGGCCCCGGCATCGCGCCGGGCCAGGAAGAAGCGATTTTCCAGCGCTTCACCCGCTTGGCGGAAACCAGCAACCGTCCCGGCCTGGGACTGGGCCTGCACCTGGCGCGGCGCATCGCCGTCCAACACGGCGGCGAGCTGGGCCTGGACCCTCACTGGCCGCACGGCGCCAGCTTCATCTTGCATCTACCGAAAGCCGCTCATGACGCACATAGCCTTGCTTGAAGACAACCCGGACCTGCGCGAAGAGCTGCTGTTCCAGCTCAAGCGCTGCGGCTACCAGGCCACCGGCCTCGCCTGCGGCCAGGAGCTGGAACGGCATCTGGCCGAACATCCCTGCCGGCTGCTGATACTGGACCTGGGCTTGCCCGATATCGACGGCATGGCGCTGAGCCGGCGGCTGCGCGCCAGCCACCCCGGCCTGGGGCAAGTCATGCTCACCGCGCGCGGCGCGCTGGACGACAAGGTGCAGGGCCTGCAGCAAGGCGCCGACGCCTATCTGGTCAAACCGACGCCGCTGGCGGAATTGCTGGCCACGCTGGCCAGCGTACTGCGGCGGCTGGACGGCGACGCAGCGGAGCGCGCCGACGGCTGGCGTTACCACGCCGCCAACCGCACGCTGACCGCGCCCAACGGCCAGCAGCTGCACCTGACCCATGCGGAACACCAGGTGATGAGCGCGATGCTGCGGCGCGCGCCGGAACCGGCGCACCGTCGCGAACTGGCGGAGGCGCTGGGCGCCAATTATCTGCACTACGACGAACGCAGACTGGAAACCCTGATCAGCCGCCTGCGACGCAAGCTCAGCGCCATCGCGCCGCAACACAACCCCATCCTGGCGGCCAGGGGCGTGGGCTATGGTTTCAGCGAGCCCTGCCAGCCGCTTTGAGGCGGCAAAAAAAACGCGGCCCGCAATGGGCCGCGCTTGGGCGGAGCAAGAAGGGACGCAGGCTCAGCGGCGGCCGGACTTCTTGCTGTCCCTCTCCTGTTGCCGGGCTTCGCGTTCGGCGGCGCGGATGGCGGCCAATTCCTTGGCGCGCTTTTCCCAGGCCAGCCATTCTTCCGGCCGTTCCAGCGTGATGCGGCCGATATTGCCGTCGCGGAAATCGGTCAGCACGATCTCGGCCGCCTTCTGCACATTGATCTTGCCGCCGGACTGCACCGCGCCGCGCTTGCGGCCTATCATTTCCAGCACCTGCCAATCCTGCTGACCGGCGATATCGTCCAGCTTGTAGCGCGCGCTCAGCTCCGGCGTGTAGTGCTGCATCAGATACTTGAGCAGCTCCAGCGCCACTTCCTCTTCATCCATCGCGTTGCGGCCCACCGCGCCGCTGGCCGCCAGATTGTAGCCGCCCTCTTCCACCTCGATCTTGGGCCACAGCATGCCCGGGGTGTCGAATAGTTCCACGTCGTCGGCCAGGATGATGCGCTGCTCGTTCTTGGTAACGCCGGGCATATTGCCGGTCTTGGCCACCTTGCGGCTGCTCATGCTGTTGATCAGCGTGGACTTGCCCACATTGGGAATGCCGCAGATCAACACCCGCAGCGGCTTTTCCAGGCCGCCGCGCGTCGGCGCCAGCTCGCGGCAGGCGGCCACCAGCTTTTGCGCCGGCGCGCGCTCGCCGGCGTCCATGCCCAGCGCCTGGGTGTTTTTCTTGGCGCGATACCAGTCCAGCCACTGCTGGGTGGCGGCGGCGTCGGCCAAGTCCTGTTTGTTCAGGATCATCAGCCGCGGCTTGCCCTTGGCCATGCGCGCCAGCATGGGATTGGCGCTGGAAGCCGGCAGCCGCGCGTCCAGCATTTCAATGACCACGTCGATGTCTTTCAATCGCTCGGCCACATCCTTGCGGGCCTTGTTCATATGGCCGGGGAACCATTGGATTGCCATGCTTCTAGCGCTTTCTTATCGGATCAAGTAGATAGGTTAGGCCATTATGGTCCAGCTCCTGCATCAATTGCAGCAGGCGGCCAATTTCGCCGGGAGGAAAGCCTTCGCGGGCGAACCAGTTCAGATAGTTGCCGGGCAGGTCGCAGATCAGCGTGCCCTTGTGTTTGCCAAACGGCATGGCCCGGGTCACCAGGCTTTGCAAATCATCGGCTTGCATTGCGCCTCTCGTTCAAACAGCCTGCGCATTGTGCCAAAACCGCGGCCCGCTGGCCATGCCCGCGCCCCTGGCTTGACATGGCGCAAGCGCCGGCCGGGTTTTGCTGGGGGCGGCCAGGCGCGCGGTTTAGCATGTAGGCGGCTTTCAAAAACCAGCGGCCCGCCGGCCGCCCATTTTCCGGTTCGCGCAGAACCTTGCCGGGCGTCGGGCATAGCATATGCCCGCGCCCGCTCTTTTTGTCCGGAGGCCGCTCACTCCGGCATCGGCTTGCCGTCGTTGAAATTCAGGAAACCGCGCACGATGCGGTACACGTACCACACCCAGGTAACGCCCAAAATCACGAAGCCCACCAGGATCCAGGCCAGCGCCACGCCCAACACGGTGCCGAGCAAGGCCCACCAGAAGGTGCGGATCTGCCAACTGAAATGGCTTTCATAGCGCGTGCCGCGCACATCGTCGCGCTTGACGTAGTTGATGATCACCGCCACCAAGCCGGTCAGGCCGACAAACAGGCTGATTGCCTGCAGGATATAGACCACCAGGGTCAGATTATTCAGTTTGCGTTCGTCTTCTTGCGTGATCACGTCCATGGACATCATGCCTCCCCGGCTCAAAATTTATGCAAAACAATTATCAAGATACCCTAGCCAGCAGCGCTTGCAAGCGCTGTTCGCAATGCCGCGTCAACGCCGCTTCCCCTCTGCCGCCGGCCAGGGCCAGCGCCACCTCGGCGCTGCGGCTCCAGGCCTGCAAGCACGATTCGCCGCCGGCGTCCGCCACCAGAATGGGCAAGGCCGGCGCGAACGGCAGGCCGATCTGTTCCGACCAGGCGCGGCAGCGGCGGTTCGCCAGATCCAGCCGGGCAAAGCTCTCCGCCGTCACCAGCACGTGGCTGAGGCCCAGCAGCAGAATGCGCGCGGCCAGCCAATCCGCCGCGTCGGCCAGCTGCGCCGGCGTCTCCCCGCTCCGTTCGCGCCAGCGTTGCGCGGCCAGCAGCATGGCCATCGCGCGCAGCTGCGGCAGCCGGCTTTCCAGCACGCCGCCGTCGCGCCGCGCGGCGGCCATCCACGCGGCGTCCGGCGCCGGGCGGTTGGCGTAGCGTTCGCCGTCGGTCAACACTTTCACCGGAACGGCGTCGCTGGGACACAGCAGGGACCAAGACTGGCGCGCGATTTGCGCGGCATCGCTGACTTCATTCATGGAACGGACCTCCTGGGGTCTGGCCTGGCTTCCGGAGGTCATGTATTTCGGGGAGGAAAAACAAATGCCGCCGGTAGCGCGGCGGCATTTATCGGGAATCTTTACTAGTGCTGGGTCAATCTTTCAGTCCACAGCCATCCCTTGGCGCCGCCGGTGTGCGGTACCAATAAAAATAGCTGTTGAAGAAGGCGAAAGATTGGGTCATGTCGTGCATGCTGCCAACAATAGGCCCGGCTTGTCAAGAAAAACCCCGGAGCATGCTCCGGGGTTTCGCCAGACCATCCCGCTTACATATTGGGATAGTTGGGGCCGCCGCCGCCCTCAGGCACGGTCCAGACGATGTTCTGGGTCGGGTCCTTGATGTCGCAGGTCTTGCAGTGCACGCAGTTCTGCGCGTTGATCTGCAAGCGCGGCTCGCCCTCTTCGCGGCCGACGATCTCATACACCCCGGCCGGGCAGTAGCGTTGTTCCGGCGCGTCGTACTTGGCCAGATTGAACTGCACCGGAACGCTGGCGTCCTTCAGCTTCAGGTGCGGCGGCTGGTCTTCGCCGTGATTGGTGTTGGAAATGAACACCGAGGACAGGCGGTCGAAGGTCAACACCCCGTCCGGCTTGGGATAGGCGATGGGCGCGCACTCGTCGGCCGGCTTCAGGCTCTGATGGTCGGCCTGGTGGTGGCGCAGCGTCCACGGCGCCTTGCCGCGGAACAAAAAGGTGTCCAGCGCCGAATAAATCATCGCCGGCCACAGACCCCAGCGGAACGAGGGCCGAATATTGCGCACCCGGTGCAGTTCCTCGTGCAGCCAGCTTTGCTTGAATTTCTGGCTGTAGGCGGTGGCTTCGCGCGCCGGCTGCTCCTGGCCCAACAGTTCGAACACCGCTTCCGCCGCCAGCATCGCCGACTGCATCGCGGTATGGGTGCCCTTGATCTTGGGCACGTTGAGGAAGCCGGCGGTGTCGCCCACCAGCAGGCCGCCGGGGAAGGTCAGCCGCGGCAGGCTTTGCAGGCCGCCCTCGGTCAGCGCGCGCGCGCCGTAAGACAGCCGGCGGCCGCCTTCGAACACCTTGCGGATGGCCGGATGGGTCTTGAAGCGCTGGAATTCATCGAACGGCGACAGATAGGGGTTCTGGTAATCCAGGCCGATGACGAAGCCGACCACCACCTGATTATTGTCCAGGTGGTACATGAAGGAGCCGCCGTAGGTGGCGGTGTCCACCGGCCAGCCCACGGTATGGGTGATGCTGCCCGGCTGATGCAGTTCCGGCCGTACCTCCCACAATTCCTTGATGCCGATGCCGTAGGTTTGCGGATCGGCGCCGTCGTGCAGGCGGAAACGCTCGAACAGCGTCTTGGTCAAGGAGCCCCTACAGCCTTCGGCGAAGATGGTCTGCTTGGCCCACAGCTCCATGCCAGGTTGCCAGGCGTCGGTTTTCTCGCCGTCCTTGCCGATACCCATATCGCCGGTGGCCACGCCCTTGACCGAGCCGTCCTCGTGATAGAGCACTTCGGCGGCGGCGAAGCCGGGGTAGATTTCCACGCCCAGTTCCTCGGCCTGCTGGCCGAGCCAACGACAGAAATTGCCGAGGCTGACGATGTAGTTGCCGTGATTGTGCATCTGCGGCGGCGTCGGCAGCTGAATGGATTCGGTTTCGGTCAGCAACAGGAAACGGTCGGACTTGGCCTCGGTGTTCAGCGGCGCGCCTTTTTCCTTCCAGTCCGGGATCAACTCATTGAGCACCCGCGGTTCGATCACCGCGCCGGACAGGATGTGGGCGCCGATTTCCGAGCCCTTCTCCAATAGACAGACGCTGATCTCCCGGCCCTGCTCCGCCGCCAGCTGCTTCAGGCGAATCGCCGCGGTCAGCCCGGAGGGGCCGCCGCCGACGATCACCACATCGTATTCCATGTAATCGCGTTCCACTGCATCTCCTTAATCGCGCGCCGGGTTCAAAAGCCCCGCTACCGCATGCATGTTGCATGGCGCGCGATCAAAAATCAAACAACCGTTTAAAAACTGTCAGACGCCCGACCGCCGGCCGCCCGTCTGACTTCAATCTGTAAAGGCTCACCCTGTTGCAAATGCACATCGCGCTGCGGGAAGGGCAGCTCGATGCCGGCCTTGGCCAGCGCGCCGTCTATCATGTGACGCAGATCGCTGGCCACCAGCACGGAATCGGCGTCGCCGATGTCCAACCAGTACTCCAGCTCGAACTCCAGCGCGTCGGCGCCGAAGTTGCTGAACAACACCCGCGGCGGCGGCTCCTTGAGCACCAGGCCGTGACGCTCCGCCTCCGCCAGCAATAGATTGCACACCTCGCGCGGCGGGCTGCCGTAAGCCACGCCGATGGCGATTTTCCGGCGAATCCGCCGGTTGCTGTAAGTCCAGTTGGTCACCGCGCTCTCCACAAAGGTGGAGTTGGGGATCAGCGTCTCGATGCCGTCGCCTGCGCGTACCACCGAAGAACGTAGCCCTATGCTGCTGACGGTGCCGCTGATGCCGCCGACCTGGACGAAGTCGCCCACTTTCAGCGGCCGCTCCACCAAGAGCATCACGCCGCTGATCAGGTTCTTCAGCAGGTTCTGAGTGCCGAAGCCGATGCCGATCGCCAAGGCGCCGCCCAGGAAGGCGAACACCGTCAGTGGAATCTTGACCAGATTGAGCGCGAACACCACCAGCAGGGCGATCACGCAGACATAACTCCAGCGCCACCAGATATTGGCGGCGGCCTCGCTGAAACCCAGCCTATGCGTGGCCAAGCGCCGCAAAGCGCGCAGCAGCGCAGTGCTGGCGGCGTAGCCTATCAGCAGCACCAGGATGGCGCCCAGACTCTTGCCTATGGTCACGCTGCGGGTGGCCTGCACTTTCTGGCCGTTGATCTCCACGCTGTCGTCGGCGCTGAACAGTTCATAATTCCACAGCGCCCGCGCCGCCTGCAACACGCGCTCGCTCAGCCGGCGGGACACCTCCTGCGGCGTGCCCTCCGCCGGCGCGCCGACGTCGAACTCCTGCTGCAACAGCAGAATGCCGGTCAAGGCCGCCTGCACCGGCTGTTGGGCGGCGTTGACGATGTCCAGCCGTTGGCGCAGCAGTTGCAGCATCGCCAGCGCGTGGCCGCCGCCGCGGTCCAGGCCGACTTCATGCTGCACGTCCGCCATCTTGGCCATGGTCAGCTCCGCCTCTTTTTGCAGGTAGTCGCGCACCGCGCCCAATTCCTCGCCGGCCTGACGGCTGGCGCTGGCCACCTCGGCAAGATTGGCCGCCTTGCCGGCGTACAACTGGTAGCGGTACTCCCAGATGCCGCCCTCCTGCGAGTTCGCCTCCTGACGGATGCGCATCAGCTGCACCGCGAGGTCGCTATTGTCCAGAGCCTGGCGCTGCTCGACTGTGCGCTGGGTCAAATCCTGTAACAGCGCGGCCTGCGCCGGCGCGTCCTTTTTCTGCTTCAAGGCCGCCAACTGCCGCTCCAGTTCCTCCAGCTCGGCCTTGACCCGGCGGCGGCGCTGCTCGTGCACGCTCATCTCCCGCTCCAGGCGCAGGCGTTCCTCTCCCAAGCGCCGTTGCACCCCGTCCAGTTCCGCCGGCTGGAAACGGACCTGTTTGCCGACGCCGTCCAGTTGCTTCCGCCACAAGTCCAACTGCGCCTGCAAGGTCTGCTGACGGATGCGCAGCACCTGCCCCAAGGCGTCGAACTGCAGCAATTCCGACGCGCTGATGTCGCGGCGCCAGCGCGCGCCGTCCATCCGCCAGCGCAGCGCCTCGGCCTCGCCGGCCGCGGCCCCTTCCAACTGCTCCCGCGCCTGGCGCAGACTCACCTCGTTGAGCTTGAGGCTGTTGCGCATCGCCTCCTGCATCTGCGACAACATCAGTTGCTGCGCCTGCTGGGTATCCTTTTCCCAGCCGCCGGTCTGCAGGCGGCTGCGCAAGCCCTCCACCAAGGACACCGGATAGGGGCCGGCTTGCGCAAAGCCGCTCCAGTTCCGCAAGGCCTCTTCGGCCTCGGCTTGCTGCCTCAGCCTCTGATCGCGTTCCCCCGCAAGATCCAGCTGCCAGGCGTAAGACGCCACCAAGCGTTCCAGCAAGGCGCGGCGAAACAACAACTCGCCCGGGGTGACGCCGGCCGGCAACTTGTCCAGCTTGATGGTTTCCAATTGATCCAGCGCCTGCTGCGCCTCGGACAGCTTGTCCGCCACGCTGACCGCGGGCGCCGAAGCCGCCGGCTTGGCCGCGGGTCTGGACGCGGCCGGCAAGGCGGCGTAAGCCCCGGCGCAGGACAAGAGCCCGGCAAACAGGCAACAGACGGCAAAGAAGCGGCTCTTCACGCTAGGCATTTCATTGAACAAGCGGTGGACCTTGCCCCGGCGCAGACCGCCGGCGGCAACTCGACGGCGCATTTTCGCACGAATCCGCGCGCGGCACCCAGGCCCAAACCATGCCAAAGGCATTGCCTCGCCTCAGATCACGCCCGCCCCGCGCAGGCGGGCAATGTCCTCGGCGCCATAGCCTGCCTTCTCCAGCAAGGCGTCGGTGTGCTGGCCCAGCCGGGGCGGCGCCTCGCGATATTGCGGCGGCGTGTCCGACAGTTTGATCGGGCAGGCCACCAGGGGCACGGCCTGGCCGTCCAGGCCCGGCAGTTCGATCTGCATCTGACGATGCCGGATTTGCGGATCGGCGAAGGCCTCGTCCACGGTATTGATCGGTCCGCAGGGCACGCCGGCCTGATCCAGCCGCGCCAGCCAGGCGTCACGCGGCTGAGCCAGAAAGCCGGCGGCCAGCAAGGACACCAGCTCGTCCCGGTGCGCGACGCGCTGCGGATTGCTGGCGAAGCGGGGATCGTCGGCCAGTTCCGGGCAGCCTATCAGCTCGCACACCGAGCGGAACTGCCGGTCGTTGCCGCAGGCCAGGATGAAGTGGCCGTCGCCGGCGCATTTGAACACCTGGTAGGGCACAATATTGGGATGGGCGTTGCCCAGGCGCGGCGGCACTGCGCCGCCCACCAGCCAGTTCATATTGACGTTGGCCAGCATCGCCAGCGCGCAGTCAAACAAGGCCATGTCGATATGCTGGCCGCGGCCGCTGCCTTGACGCGCCCACAAGGCGGCCTGGATCGCGTTGGCGGCGTAGAGCCCGGTGAACAGATCGGTGACCGCCACCCCTACCTTATGCGGTTCGCCGTCGGCCGGGCCGGTGATGCTCATCAGGCCGGACATGCCCTGCACGATGTAGTCGTAGCCGGCCATCTGCGCGTACGGCCCGTCCTGGCCGAAGCCGGTGACCGAGCAATACACCAGCCGCGGGTTGAGTTCGGCCAGGCTGGCGTAGTCCAGCCCGTATTTGGCCAGCCCGCCCACCTTGTAGTTTTCGATCAGCACGTCGGCGTCGGCGGCCAGCCGGCGGACGATCTCCTGCCCTTCCGGCTTGGCGATGTCCACGGTCAGCGATTTCTTGCCGCGGTTGGCGCACAGAAAATAGGCGGCGGTGCCGTCCGGCAGGCTGGGCGGCGCCCATTGCCGGGTATCGTCGCCGCAACCCGGGCGCTCCACCTTGATCACTTCCGCGCCCAGGTCGGCCAGCAACTGGCCGGTCCACGGCCCGGCCAATACCCTGGACAAATCCAATACCTTGATGCCTTCCAGCGCGCCCGTCATCTGCGTCTCCCGATACATGCAGCCCATCGAAAAAAAAGCGGCCCGGCAAGCCGGGCCTCCAAGGACAGACAGGAATAACGGCGCGGCCGGCCTCCCGGCCGCGCCGGCTTATCAGGCAAACGCCTGAATACCGGTCTGGGCTCGGCCCAGAATCAAGGCATGCACATCGTGCGTGCCTTCGTAAGTGTTGACCGCCTCCAGGTTCATCACATGGCGGATCACGTGGAATTCGTCGGCAATGCCGTTGCCGCCGTGCATATCGCGCGACAGCCGGGCGATGTCCAGCGCCTTGCCGCAGTTGTTGCGCTTGATCAGCGAGATCATTTCCGGCGCGGCCTTGCCTTCGTCCATCAGGCGCCCCACGCGCAGCGCCGCGTGCAGGCCCAGGGCGATCTCGGTCTGCATATTGGCCAGTTTCAGCTGGATCAATTGATTGGCGGCCAGCGGACGGCCGAACTGCTTGCGGTCCAGCGTGTACTGGCGCGCCGCGTGCCAGCAGAATTCGGCGGCGCCCAGCGCGCCCCAGGCGATGCCGTAGCGCGCCTTGTTCAGGCAGCCGAACGGCCCCTTCAAACCCTTGACGCCCGGCAGGATGGCGTCTTCCGGCACCAGCACGTCGTCCATCACGATCTCGCCGGTGATGGAGGCGCGCAGCGAGAACTTGCCGTGGATCTTGGGCGCGGACAGCCCAGCCATGCCCTTCTCCAGCACAAAGCCGCGGATTTCGTCTTCGTCGTCCTTGGCCCAGACCACGAACACATCGGCCTGCGGGCTGTTGGTGATCCACATCTTGCTGCCGTTGAGCAGATAGCCGCCGTCCACTTTGCGCGCCCGCGTCTTCATGCTGGCCGGGTCCGAGCCGGAATCCGGTTCGGTCAGGCCGAAACAGCCCAGCCATTCGCCGCTGGCCAGCCGCGGCAGGTATTTATCCTTCTGCGCGTCCGAGCCGTAGGCCCAGATCGGATGCATCACCAGGCTGGACTGCACGCTCATCGCCGAGCGGTAGCCGGAATCCACCCGCTCCACTTCGCGCGCCACCAGGCCGTAGGCCACGTGGTTGAGGCCGGCGCAGCCATAGCCTTCTATGGTGCAGCCGAGCAGGCCGAGCTCGCCCATCTCGTTGATGATTTCGCGGTCGAAGCGTTCTTCGCGGTTGGCGCTCAACACCCGCGGAAACAACTTGTCCTGACAGTAGTCATGGGCGCTCTGCTGCACCATGCGTTCTTCTTCGCTCAGGCATTCGGCCAAAAGCAAAGGATCGTCCCAGCTGAACGGCGCGCGACTGGAGGGGGCTGCCATAGGTTCTGTCTCCGCGTTACTTGTTCCGCATTGCGGAACTTGGTTTCACATTGCAGAATAGGCTAATCGTCGCCTGGACGGATGTAAAGCGTTTTTGCGAAACTCGACGCCCGCCCCCGGCGCGCAACCCAAGCGGAGGCTCACGAGACAAGATGGATTCAATGGATTTGGAAACGGACAAGGACAGGCTGTTCGTCACCGCGTTGGCGCGCGGACTGGAAGTGCTGGCGGCGTTTCGCCCCGGCGAACTGGCGCTGTCCAATCAGGAGCTGGCCAAACGCACCGGCCTGCCCAAATCAACAGTGTCGCGTTTGAGCTACACTCTGACCCGCCTGGGCTATCTGGCGCAGGACGAAGCCAGCGGCTACTACCGGCTGGGACTGGCGGTGCTGGCCTTGGGCTCCACGGTGCTCGCCAGCTACGACATCCGCCAGATCGCCGGACCGCTGATGCGCGAGTTCGCGCTGGAGCAAGGCCTGTCCATCAGCCTGGCGCTGCGCGACGGCAGCGATATGGTGTATCTGGAAACCTGCCGCAGCCCGGCCCGCATTTCGGTGCAATTGACCGTGGGCTCGCGGGTGCCCTTGGCCACCACCGCCATCGGCCGCGCTTATTACGCCGGCTTGCCGGCGGCGGAGCAGCCCAAGCTGCAAGCGCTGCTGGCCGCGCGCTACGGCGCGGAGTGGCCGGAAATAGGCGCGCGCCTGGAGGAGGCCCGCCAGGCCTATCTGCGCCAGGGTTATTCAGCGTCTTTCGGAGAATACGAACCGGATGTGATGGCCGTGGGCGTGCACTTGGCCGTGCCCGGCCAGGCGCCGATGGCCTTGAACGCCAGCGGCCCGGCCTTCGCCTTGAGCGAAGGCGCGATGCGCGAACGCATCGCGCCGGCCTTGAAGGCCTTGCGTCAGCGGCTGGCGCCGCTGGGCTGAGCGCGCGGCTCCGTTCGCCGGGCTCAGGCGGACTGGATGTAATGGACCAGGTGGTTGATCACTTGCTCCTGCTCTTCGATGGTGGCGCGCACCAGGTCGCCGATCGACAACATGCCCATCACGTCGCTGCCTTCCAACACCGGCAGGTGGCGAATGCGCTTTTCCGTCATCAGGCCCATGCAGTCGTCCAACGTCTGGCTGGGCGTCACGTAGACCACGCGGCTGGTCATGATGTCGCGCACCTTGGTGCCGGCCGAGGTGCGGCCCTGCAATACGATGCGCCGCGCGTAGTCTCGCTCAGAGAAGATGCCGACGATACCGCCCTCCTCCATCACCAACACCGCGCCGATGTCGTTTTCCGCCATCACCTGCAAGGCCTGGAACACCGTGCTGTCCGGGTTCACGTAGACCAAGGCTCGGTTTGGCTTGCTGTCCAACAACTGTCTTACCGTTTGCATGCATGTCCCCTTTCAAACCGGCAATCCGGCCGTTCCCGTGGCCCCGCCCGCCGCTTGGCGACGCGGACGAGCGCCTACCAATCCACTATAGCGCAGGCTGCGGCGCCTCGGTAAACGCGCGGCGCCCTGCCGGGGCGGAGTCCCGCCTCAAGCCCGGATCATGGTGCCGACGCCGGCGTCAGTCAGGATCTCCAGCAATAGCGCGTGCGGCACGCGGCCATCGATGATGTGCACCGCGTTGACGCCGTTGCGCGCCGCGTCCAAGGCCGAGCTGATCTTGGGCAGCATGCCGCCGTGTATGGTGCCGTCGGCGAACAAGCCGTCCACCTGCTGCGCCGACAGCCCGGTCAACAGCTTGCCGTTCTTGTCGAGCACGCCAGGGGTATTGGTCATCAGCACCAGTTTTTCCGCGCCCAGGGTCTCCGCCAGCTTGCCGGCCACCAGATCCGCGTTGATGTTGTAGGCCTCGCCGTCTTCGCCAACGCCTATCGGCGCCACCACCGGGATGAAGTCCTGACTGTCCAGCAAGGACACCAGCGCCGGATCGATGCTGGAGATTTCGCCCACCTGGCCGATGTCGATCTCATCGTCGGTCTCGGACTTCAAATACATCTTGCTGGCGCGAATGAAATGTCCGTCCTTGCCGGTCAGGCCCACGGCCTTGCCGCCGTGCTTGTTGATCAGCGACACGATTTCCTTGTTCACCAGGCCGCCCAGCACCATTTCCACCAGGTCCATGGTATCCGAGTCGGTCACGCGCATGCCCTGGATGAACTCGCCCTGCTTGCCAACGCGGTTCAGCAGCTCATTGATCTGCGGTCCGCCGCCGTGCACCACCACCGGGTTGATGCCCACCAGCTTGAGCAACACCACGTCCTTGGCGAAGCCCTCTTTCAAAGCCGCGTCGGTCATCGCGTTGCCGCCGTACTTGATGACCAGGGTCTTGCCGGCGAAACGGCGGATATAGGGCAGGGCTTCGGCAAGAATCAGGGCTTTTTCTGCTGCATCGGTCGGCACGGCGTTCTCCATGGTTGCGCCGGGCCGTTGCCGGCCGGCGAGATGACGGTTCTGACCCAATGGTCTGATCTGTTGCATTTTAATCAAGCTTGTTAATGAACTGTGATTTATTAATTGCAGAACAACGGCATTATGCAATACAGTCCACATCATTAATGAACCAGAATTCAGCTATATCACCATGGCCCAAGCCCCCGCCTCGCGCTGGCAGCGCAAAAAAGACGCCCGTCCCAGCGAAATCCTGGACGCCGCGCTGGCCCTGTTCGTAGAGAAAGGCTTCAGCGCCACCAAGATGGAAGACATCGCCCGCGCCGCCGGCGTGACCAAGGGCACGCCCTATCTGTACTTCCAGAACAAGGAAGAAATCTTCAAGGCCATGGTCCGCCACCATCTGTCCAGCCGTCTCGGCGCCTTTGTCGAACTGGAGCAGCAACACACCGGCCCGGTGGGCGAGCTGCTGCAGATTCTGCTGCTCAAATGGTGGGACGAAGTGGGCGCCACGCCGGCCGCCGGCCTGTGCAAGCTGGCCATCGCCGAAGCCACCAATTTTCCGGAGTTGGCGCGTTTCTACACCACGGAAGTGATCTCGCCCTGTCTGCGCATGGTCGAGCACATTCTGCGCCGCGGCATGGACAGCGGGGAATTCCGCGTCCTGCCCATCGCCAGCAGCAGCGACGCCCTGCTGGCGCCGCTGGTGATGGCGATGACCTGGGCCCACTCCTTCGCCAAGGTGGTGCCCGATGTCTGCGGCTACTCGCATCAATACTCCCGCGCGCACCTGAGCGAAGCCCTGCAGTTGGTGCTGCAGGGCCTGAAGAATCCTACCTACGAGAATTGACATGAAAACTGCCGCTCATTGCCTCTGGCTGGGCATCGCCAGCCTGACCCTCGCCGCCTGCAGCAAGCCGGAGGCGCCGCCGGAAGCGCCGCGCCCGGTCCGCTACGTGGTGGCCGGCGCCGCCGCCCAGCAGCAGGGCGATAGCTACGCCGGCGAAATCCGCGCCCGCCACGAGACCAATCTGGCCTTCCGCGTGGCCGGCAAGGTGGTGGCCAAGCTGGCCAATAGCGGTGACCGGGTGAAGAAAGGCCAGACGCTGGCGCGGCTGGACCCCAGCGACTACGCGCTGGACCTGTCGGCCAAACAAGCTCAACTGGCCGCCGCGCAGTCCGATCTCGGCCAGCAGGAACTGAATCTGAAACGCTACCGCGAGCTGCTGGCCAAGCAGTTCGTCAGCCAGTCCCAGGTGGACGGCCAGCAAAACGCGGTCAACGCCGCCCGCGCCAAGGTGGACCAGGCCAGGGCCCAGCTGGCGGCCAGCCGCAATCAGACCGGCTACACCAGCCTGGTGGCGGACGCCGACGGCGTGCTGAGCCAGATGGCCGCCGAACCCGGCCTGGTGGTGGCCGCCGGCCAGCCGATGGCGCGTCTGTCCCAAGACGGCCCGCGCGAGGCCGCGATCCAGGTGCCGGAAAACGCGCTGGACAAGGTGCGCCGCGCCGGACAGTTCCAGGTGCGCTTGTGGAACGGCGGCGCGCCGATGACGGGCACGCTGCGCGAACTGGCGGCCGACGCCGACCCGGCCACCCGCACCTATCCGGCGCGCGTCGCCATCGGCGGCGATTCCAGCCGCCTGCAACTGGGGATGACCGCCAGCGTCGCGCTGCCGGACGCCGCCGACGCGCAGATGCGGCTGCCGCTGACCGCGCTGCTGGACGAGCAGGGCAAGCACTATGTCTGGCTGATCGCCGCCAACGGCAAAGTCGCCCGCCGCGCGGTGACGGTCAGCCGCGTCGACGCCGACTCCGCCACCTTGTCCCAGGGCGTGCAAGCGGGCGACAAGATCGTCACCGCCGGCATCCATCTGCTGCGCGACGGCCAGGCCGTGAAACTGTTGGAGCGCTGAGACGGCCATGAAAAAACTGAACCTGTCGGAATGGGCGCTGCGCCACCAGTCGCTGGTGCGCTATTTGATGGTGATGCTGATGCTGGCCGGCGTCTGGGCTTACACCCAGCTGGGCCAGAAGGAAGACCCGGAATTCACCTTCAAGGCCATGCTGGTGCAAGCCTACTGGCCCGGCGCCGGCACGCTGGAAATGGAACAACAGGTCACCAACAAGCTTGAGGAGAAGCTGCAGGAAATGGGCGAAATCGACTTCGTCCAAAGCTATACCAAGCCCGGTGAAAGCCTGTTGCTGATTTCGGTGCGCGAGGACGTGCCGCCCAAGAACGTGCAGCAGCTCTGGTATCAGGTGCGCAAGAAGATAGGCGATATCCGCGCCACCCTGCCGGCCGACATCCAGGGGCCCTTCTTCAACGACGAGTTCGGCGACACCTTCGGCAATATCTACGCCTTCGCCGGCGACGGCTTCAGCTACGAGGAAGTGCGCCAATACCTGGAGGACGCCAAGCGCGAGATCCTGCGCGTGCCGGATGTGGCCAAGGTCAGCCTGCTGGGCGTGCAGGAGCAGCGCGTCTACGTAGACCTGTCCACCGCCAAGCTGGCTTCGCTGGGCCTGGACACCGGCGCGATCTGGAAAGCCTTGCAACAGCAAAACGCGATGACGCCGTCCGGCGTGTTCGAAACCGCCAGCGACCGCATCTGGGTCCGTCCCACCGGCAACTACGCCAGCGTGGAGGCCATCGCCGCCACCCCGGTCACCGTCAACGGCAAAACCTTCCGCCTCGGCGACATCGCCACGGTCAAACGCGGCTACATCGACCCGCCGCAAAATACCATGCGCTTCAACGGCAAGCCGGTGCTGGGCATGGCCATCACCATGAAGGCCGGCGGCGACGTGCTGCGCCTGGGCAAGAACCTGGACGAGGCCATGCGGCAGATCCAGTCCAAGATGCCGGTGGGTCTGGAGATCCACTCGGTGTCGGACCAACCCAAGGTGGTCAAGAACGCGGTGAGCGAATTCATGCGTTCTCTGGTGGAGGCGGTGGTCATCGTGCTGGCAGTCAGCTTCTTCAGCCTGGGCCTGCGCACCGGCATCGTGGTGGCGCTGTCCATTCCGCTGGTGCTGGCGATGACCTTTCTGGCGATGTATTTCTTCAACATCGACCTGCAACGCATCTCGCTGGGATCGCTGATCATCGCGCTGGGCCTGCTGGTGGACGACGCCATCATCGCGGTGGAAATGATGGCGCTGAAACTGGAGCAGGGCTGGAGCAAGTTCCAGGCCGCCACCTTCGCCTATACCAGCACCGCCTTCCCGATGCTGACCGGCACCCTGATCACCGCCGCCACCTTCCTGCCGGTGGGCATCGCCAAGTCCAATGCCGGCGAATACGTATTCAGCCTGTTCGCCGTGGTGGGCATCGCGCTGGTGCTGTCCTGGATCGTCGCAGTGGTGTTCACCCCCTATCTGGGCTACAAGCTGCTGCCGGAAAACCTGCAACACCACGAGGCGCACGATGTCTACGACAAGCCGTTCTACCGGCGCTTCCGCCGGGTGGTGGAGTGGTGCCTGGAGCGGCGCAAGACCGTGATCGCGCTGACGCTGGCCGCCTTCGTGCTGTCCTTGCTCGCCTTCAAATTGCTGGTGGCCCAGCAATTCTTCCCCTCCTCCAACCGGCCCGAGCTGATGGTGGACATGTGGCTGCCGCGCGGCGCCAGCCATCAGGCCACGGAGCGCGAGGTGGAAAAACTGGAAGCGCTGCTCAAGCGCGACCCGGACATCGTCAGCGTCACCAGCTACGTGGGCAGCGGCAGTCCGCGCTTCTATCTGCCGCTGGATCAGCAGCTGCAGCATCTGAACTACGCGCAGCTGATGTTGATGACCCGCGACGAACATGTGCGCGAAGACGTGAAGAAACGGCTGGAAAAGCTGTTCGACAACGACTTCCCCAATGTCCGCGGCCGGGTGACCCGGCTGGAAAACGGCCCGCCGGTGGGCTACGCGGTGCAATTCCGGGTAATGGGCGAGGACCACGCCAAGGTGCGCGCCATCGCCGCCCAGGTGGAGGCGCTGATGCGCGCGCATCCGTCCACCCGCCAGGTCAACATCAATTGGGGCGAGCAGGTGAAGGCGCTGCGCATCCGCATCGATCAGGACAAGGCGCGCGCGCTCGGCCTGTCCTCGCAGCAATTGTCCCAGCAATTGCAGATGCTGATTTCCGGCGCCGCCGTCACCAGCTTCCGCGAAGGCGACCAGGCCATTGCCATCGTCGCCCGGCTCAATCCGGACGAGCGCAAGAACGTCGCCGGCCTCGGCAATTTGATGATACAAACCGGCAGCGGCCGCTTCGTGCCGGTGTCGCAAATCGGACACATCGAATACCAGCCTGAGGAAAGCATCATCTGGCGGCGCAACCGCCTGCCCGCCATCACCGTGAGCGCGGACCCGGCGGAAGGCGCCCAGGGCGCGGACATCTCCCGGCAGTTGCAGCCCAAGATGCAAGAATTGGAGCGGACGCTGCCGCTGGGCTATCACATCGAAACCGGCGGCAGTATGGAGTCCAGCGCCAAATCGCAAAAAGCCATCGCCGCGGTGGCGCCGCTGATGCTGGTGGTGGTGGTGACCCTGCTGATGTTGCAGTTGCACAGCGTGCAGCGCACCATCATGGTGCTGCTGACCGCGCCGCTGGGCATGATAGGCGTGACGCTGACCCTGATCGCCTTCAGCGCGCCCTTCGGCTTCGTCGCCATGCTGGGGGTGATCGCGCTGTCCGGCATGATCATGCGCAACTCGGTTATCCTAGTCGATCAGATCGAGCACGATATTCGCGACGGCATCGATCCCTGGCATGCGATTGTCGGCTCCACAATTAGACGTTTTAGGCCTATCATGCTGACGGCATTGGCGGCGATCCTGGCGATGATCCCGCTGAGCCGCAGCACGTTCTGGGGACCGATGGCCGTGGCCATCATGGGCGGGCTGCTGGTGGCCACGGTGCTGACCCTGCTGTTCCTGCCGGCGCTGTACGCGCAATGGTTCAAGATACGGCGGCCTCCGGCCTGACGGCGCCTTGCCGCCACACACAAGCACACAAAACAAACCGAGCAAATAAACACCAATGAACAAGACCCGATTCCGCTCGCCCCTGCTGGGCAGCCTGTTGCTGCTGGGCTTCGCCCTGCCGGTCCACGCTTTCGACCTGGTGGAAGCCTGGCGCGCCGCCCGCGACTACAACGCCGACTTCGCCGCCGCGCGCTCCGACCTGGACGCCGGCCGCGAAAAAGCGCCGCAGGGCCGCGCGCTGCTGATGCCCCAGGTCGGCGCCACCGCCAATTACAATTACACCAATCCGATCGCGCCGGCCGGCCAGGGCCGTTACGACTCCACCACCTACGGCGTCAATCTGCAGCAGCCGCTATTCGACGTGGGCAAATACACCGGCTATCAAAAAGGCAAACTGGCGACGCAGCAGGCGGAAACCAGCTTCAGCGCCGCCGAACAGCAGTTGATCCTGGACACCTCGCAGGCCTATTTCAACGTGCTGCTGGCCAAGGACACCCTGTCCGCCACCAGCGCCAGCAAGAAAACCTTCCAGCAACAACTGGAGCAGGCCAAGACCGCCTTCGAAGTGGGCACCGCCACCATCACCGACACGCACGAGGCTCAGGCCGGCTACGACGGCGCGGTGGCCCAGGAAATCAAGGCGATCAACAGCCTGGAGCTGGCGGAAAACAATCTGCGCCGCGTCACCGGGCTGGACCCCAAGACCATCCAGCCGGTGCTGGACAAACTGCCGCTGGAACTGCCGACCCCGGCCACGCTGGAAGCCTGGATCGGGCTGGCCCTGCGCAACAGCCTGAGCATCAAGACCGCCGAGCAGGCGCTGGAGATCGCCGACAAGAACGTCACCGAGAAAAAGGGCGGCCACCTGCCGGTGATCAGCCTGACCGCCGGCTACAGCGACACCCAGACCCGCGCCCCGATGCAGCAGCCGCACACCCGCGGCAGCAGCATAGGCGTCGGCGTCACCCTGCCCCTGTTCGCCGGCGGCGGCATCAATTCGCAAGTGCGCGAGGCGGCGGCGCAGCAGGAGTCCGCCAAGGACAAGCTGGAAGCCACCCGACGCCAGGTGCGCGAAGACGTGCGCCGCACCTTCCTCGGCGTCACCAATGGCGCGGCGCTGGTGCGGGCCCAGGAACAGCTGCTGATCTCGGCCAAGAGCAAGGTGGAATCCACCCGCCTGGGCAAGGAGGTCGGCATCCGCACCAATATCGATCTGCTGCAGGCCGAACAGGCTTACTACTCGACGCTGACCAGCCTGGCCACCGCCAAGTACGAGTATCTGATCGCGCGGCTGTCCTTATCCCAGGCCGCCGGCCAATTGGATAGCGAGGTACTGAGCAAGGTCAACGCCGTCATCCGCCGTTAAGAACCTGTTTACGATCTGCTGCGCGTCGGCGATACGGCGTTGAAAACAGCATTCGAAATGCTCATGTACCACGTGTACATTCCGCTTTCTCAGCCGTTTTCGCCTTGTCTCGCCTTAGCTCGCGAGATCGTAAACACGTCCTAAGACCCCTTCTCCGCGGCCATGCCAGCCGGCGTGGTCGCCACCTCCCCATCCCTTCCGCACTCCTCCGCTGGCATCCACGCAACAGGTGTTTAATTTTTTAGTGCGCGTGTAGCTTTTTGCTAAACACGAACATAGAATGCCTGAGATGGTCAGACAGCAATAATGAAAGCAAAAAACCACGGAGCGGCAACCGGCGCCATGACAGACCGGCCCCGTTCCGACACCGATTCGCGGCGGCCCGTCCGATGCGGCGCCGACCGCACAACGTCGAGGAGAGAGCAGATGAGCAATAAGGATTTGATGCAACGCAAGGCCGACGCCACCCCGCGCGGCGTGGGCGTCATGTGCGGCTTCTTTGCCGAGCGCGCCAAGAATGCCGAAGTCTGGGATACCGACGGCAAACGCTACATCGACTTCGCCGGCGGCATCGGCGTCTTGAACACCGGCCATCTGCACGACAAGGTGCAGGCCGCGGTGGCGGAACAACTGTCCCGCTTCAGCCACACCTGCTATCAAGTCGTCCCCTACGAATCCTATATCCGCCTGACCGAACGGCTGAACCAGCTGACCCCGGGCCAGCACGCCAAGAAAACCGCGCTGTTCACCACCGGCGCCGAAGCGGTGGAAAACGCGGTGAAAGTGGCGCGCGCCGCCACCGGCCGCGCCGGCGTCATCGCCTTCGGCGGCGCCTTCCACGGCCGCACCCTGCTGGGCATGGCGCTGACCGGCAAGGTGGCGCCGTATAAAGTGGGCTTCGGCCCCTTCCCCAGCGACGTCTATCACGCTCCCTATCCCAACGCGCTGCACGGCGTGTCCGTGGAAGACTCCCTGCACGGTCTGGAAAAACTGTTCAAATACGATGTCGATCCCAAGCGCGTCGCCGCCATCATCTTCGAACCGGTGCAGGGCGAAGGCGGTTTCTACGCCGCGCCCAGCGAATGGGTGGTGCAGCTGCGCAAGATCTGCGACGAACACGGCATCCTGCTGATCGCCGACGAGGTGCAATCCGGCTTCGCCCGCACCGGCAAGCTGTTCGCGATGGAACACTACCCGGTGCAGGCCGACCTGATCACCATGGCCAAATCGCTGGCCGGCGGCTTCCCGCTGTCCGCGCTGACCGGCCGCGCCGAGCTGATGGACGCTCCGGCGCCCGGCGGCCTGGGCGGCACCTATGCCGGCAACCCGCTGGCGGTGGCAGCGGCGCTGGCGGTGATCGACGTCATCGCGGAAGAAAAGCTGCTGGAGCGCGCCAACCGTCTGGGCGAGCTGCTGAAGGAAAAACTGCACGGCCTGAAAAACGCAGTGCCGCAGATCGCCGAAGTCCGCGGACTGGGCGCGATGCTGGCGGTGGAGTTCAATCAGCCCGGCAACCCGCAGCCTGATCCGGACTTCGCCAAGAAAGTGCAGACCAAGGCGCTGGAATCCGGCCTGATCCTGCTGACCTGCGGCGTCTACGCCAACGTGGTCCGTTTCCTGTTCCCGCTGACCATAGAAGACGCGGTGTTCGAAGAAGCCCTGGCCAAGCTGGAAGCCGCGCTCAAAGCTTAAGCGCCTGTTCAAAGTCCAAGGCCCGCGCCGCCCGGCGCGGGCCTTATCCGACATCTTCCGCGTTGGAGAGCCGCATGTTGAACCTGAAAGACCCCTCGCTGCTGAAACAGCAGTGCTATGTGAACGGCGCCTGGCTTGACGCCGACAACGGCGAAACCATCCCGGTGAGCAACCCGGCCACCGGCGAAATCATCGCCAGCGTGCCCAAGATGGGCAAGGCCGAAGCCGAGCGCGCCGTGGCCGGCGCGGCCGAGGCCTTCCTCGTCTGGAAGCGCAAGCCGGCGAAAGAACGCGCCGCCCTGCTGCGCCGCTGGTTCGATCTGGTGATGGCGAACCAGGACGATCTGGCCGTCATCCTCACCTGCGAACAGGGCAAGCCGCTCTCGGAAGCCAAGGGCGAAATCGCCTACGGCGCGTCCTATATCGAGTGGTATGCCGAAGAAGCCAAGCGCCTGTACGGCGACACCATCCCCTCTCCCGGCGCCGACAAACGCATCCTGGTCAACAAGGAGCCGATAGGCGTGACCGCCGCGATCACGCCGTGGAACTTCCCCAATGCGATGATCACACGCAAAGCGGCGCCGGCGCTGGCCGCCGGCTGCCCGATGGTGGTGCGTCCGGCCAGCCAGACCCCGCTGTCCGCCTTGGCCCTGGCGGCGCTGGCCGAGCGCGCCGGCATTCCCGCCGGCGTGTTCTCGGTGCTGACCGGCGGCTCCAGCGAAATCGGCGCGGTGCTGACCGGCAGCGACACCGTGAAGAAATTCTCCTTCACCGGCTCCACCGAAGTGGGCCGCAAGCTGATCGCCCAATGCGCGGACACCGTCAAGAAAGTGTCGATGGAACTGGGCGGCAACGCGCCCTTCATCGTCTTCGACGACGCCGACCTCGACGCCGCGGTGGAAGGCGCCATCATCTCCAAATACCGCAACGCCGGCCAGACCTGCGTCTGCGCCAACCGGCTGCTGGTGCAGGACGGCGTCTACGACGCCTTCGCCGAGAAGTTCGCCGCCGCGGTAGCCAAGCTCAAGGTGGGCAACGGCCTGGAGGCCGGCGTCACCCAGGGCCCGATGATAGACATGAACGCGGTGAGCAAAGTGGAAGAGCACATCGCCGACGCGCTGGCCAAGGGCGGCAAGCTGGTGGCCGGCGGCAAGCGCCACGCGCTGGGCCACAGCTTCTTCGAACCGACGGTGATCACCGACGTCACGCCGCGGATGAAGGTGGCCAAGGAGGAAACCTTCGGCCCGCTGGCGCCGCTGTTCCGCTTCCACAGCGAGACGGAAGCGATCCAGATGGCCAACGACACCGAGTTCGGCCTGGCCAGCTACTTCTACGCCCGCGACATCGGCCGCATCTTCCGCGTGTCCGAGGGCCTGGAATACGGCATGGTGGCGGTCAACACCGGCATCCTGTCCAACGAGGCCGCGCCCTTCGGCGGCGTCAAGCAATCCGGTCTGGGCCGCGAAGGCTCCAAGTACGGCATCGAGGACTATCTGGAAATCAAATACGTGCTGCTGGGCGGCATCGACCAGTAAAGCGCCGCGCCAATGCGAAACGGGCTGGAAATCCAGCCCGTTTTTTAGAACCTATTTACGATCTGCTGCGCGTCGTGGACGCGTTACACGGTGAGTACACCTTCGAAATGCTCATGTACCGTGTGTACATTCCGCTTTCTCAGCCGTTTTCGCCTTGTCTCGCCTTAGCTCGCGAGACCGTAAACAGATTCTTATGGCGAAGACAATGGCCTCAGTGGAACTTGGCCAAGGTCTCCGACAAGGGGATGCCGGCCTCTTTCAGGCATTCAGCCAGATCGCGCCAGGCCTCGTCGCGCTCAGGCGCCACGTCCGGCGTCACCAGCCACGGCGCGTGCGCGGCGGATTCCTCGCGACCGCGCAGGCGGAAGCCCACCTCATAGCCCTGCAATTCCGGCTGGTATTCCGCCACCGCCTCCAGTTCCTGCACTCCGCCGGCGCTCGCGGCCAGCAGCGCCGCGGTCACGCCCAGGCGTTTGCGGTTCCAGGCTCGCACGCCGGTCTGCACCGCCTCCCACCAAGGCAGCGGCGCGAACAGCTCGGCCTCGCCGTATTCCATCTCGGCCCCCACCGCCTGCTGCACCAGCGGCATCGCCGCGTCCAGCGCCTTGCGCGCCAGACGGCGCGCCTGCTCCGGCGGCAAAGCGCCGCGCTCCACCAGGAAGGGAATCCAGGCCAGCACCAATTGCGGCTCGTTGGTCTTGCGCGCCGCCTCGTAAGTGGCGCGCGAGGAGTCCGGGTCCAGCGGCGCGAAATCGCAGCCGGCGTCCATCACCGGCGCCAATTGCACCAAGTCCTGGCAGGCGCGCTCGTTCAGCATCTCCAGCGTGAACAAGGTGGGAGAAATCCACAATATCGACTGCTCCGGCACCTCCAGCGCGTCCGCCAGCGCCACCTCCAGCCGCTCCAGCTGCGGGAAATGCCACCACACCCCGCCCTGGGCGCGTGAAAACGCGAACGGCAAAGCCCACAGCTCGAACGACACCACGGCGCCGTCCTTGCGCATCACCTCGGGGAAGGCGATCGCGTCGCGCGCGCAATTCACCAGCAACTGCCTCGCGGCCGGCTGGGACAACAGCGCCAATTGCGATTCGGTGAACACCGCCTGATCGCCGGCCGCCAGCGCCATCTGCACCTCGCCCGCCAGCTGCGCCCGGTCCATAGGCTGATCCACCGCGCGCCGTGCCAGTTCCACCAATTGGTTCACCGCGCGGCCGCGCTCCGCCGGCGGCAGCGGCTCGGTGGGGCCGGCGCGCATCTCGCGCGGCACCGGGCCGGCGGCCTCGCGGTCAGCGTAGGCCTTGTGCAGGCGCTGATAAGCCTGCATCGCCTCGTCGCAGATCGCCTGCAACTGGCCCACGGTCGGCATCTCGTCTTCATTGCTGAAGTTGAAATCGAACAAGCGCAGGCGCAGATTGCAGACATAGACCGTCACATTGTCCGCCTCGTCGAACAGCATGGCACTGACCAGGCCTTCCCGCTCGCGGCCGGGAAAGTCGGTGTCGTCGTCGCCAAGCAGGCGGCAGACAAAAGCCGGCGTTTCCGTGTGAATCAGGTACTCGGAACCTTCCAGGCCCTGATCGTCGACGGCATCACCAAAAATGAAGCGGTTGGGCAAGAACGGCTCGCCCTTGATGCGGGCATTACGCGGCAGGGATTTCATCTGGCAAGCAAATCTATTCAATAAATCAAACACTCATTGTACCTGCCTAGCGGGGCGGCTTGAAGTCCGCCGGCAAAATCAATCCCCGTCCCGCCATTGCGCCAGCGTCCGGCGCTGCCCGCCCGCCGCGTCGAAGTTGTCCGCGGACAGCCAGGCTTCGAAGCCTTGCCGCAAGGCCGGCCACTCCTGATCCAGGATGGAAAACCAGGCGGTGTCGCGATTGCGCCCCTTGTAGACCATGGCCTGCCGGAACACGCCTTCGAAGCGGAAGCCCAGCCGCTGCGCCGCCCGCTGCGAAGGCAGGTTCAGCGCGTCGCACTTCCACTCATAACGGCGATAGCCCAGCTCAAAGGCCTGGCGCATCAACAGATACATCGCTTCCGTCGCCGCCGGCCGACGCTGCAGCAAGGGCGAGAAATTCAGATGCCCGACTTCGATGCAGCCCATGGCCGGATCGATGCGCAGATAGGCGGCCACGCCCAGCGCCTCCCCGCTGACCGCGTCCACGATCGCGTAAAAATGCGGATCGCGCCGCCATTGCTGCTCGACCAGCCAGCCGTAGTAGTCAGCGTAATCGGCAAACGGCCCGTAACTCAGATAAGTCCAGTTGCGCGCTTCCGCGTCCGCGCCCATCGCCGCGAACAAAGCGGGACCGTGCCGCTCCGCCTGCAACGGCTCCAGCCGGCAGAAGCGTCCCTGCAGATCCGTCTTAGGCGGCCAAGCCGCCTCGCGCCAGTCGGCCACCGGCCATCCCACCGCCTGCCCCAGAGCGTTGGCCTCGCCCGCCTGCGCCATGCCCGTTTCCAACATCGCAGCCCCTTTCAGCATGCGCAGGACACGGCGACGCCGGCGCGCGCCGTGGTCGCGTAGCCATCGCGCACCCACCAATCCAGGCCGCCTTGCAGTTCGCGCACATTGAAACCGAGACGCGCCAGCTTCAAAGCGCCCTTGGTCGACGCGTTGCAGCCTATGCCGTCGCAGAACGACACCAGGACCGCATCCTTGGGCAAATGCGCGGTGCTCCCCTCATCCATGGTCCGGTGCGGCACGGACACGGCGCCGGGCAGGGTTTCCTTGCGGAAGGCCTCTTCCGCGCGGGCGTCGATCAGAACCAGTTTCTCCCCGGCTTGCAAGGCGCTCCAGACATCGGCCGCGTCCATCTCGTACGCCAGCTTGGCGGCGTAAAAATCCTGCTGACTCAACATTTTTTTCTCCTGCGGCTCTGGGAATGCTGTTAGCCTAAGCGACAAGTCATACCCCAAACAGTGCCACCATGCAAAATCCGAAGGAACCACTTTGTCCGCCGAGTGGTTGATCGATTTCCTGCGTCAGCGCTTGCAACGCCAGGGCGCGGAAAGTTTGGCGCGCCAGCTCTACCGTTTATTGCGCGAACTGATCCGCGCCGGTCAGCTGGCCGGCGGCGCGCCCTTGCCCGCCAGCCGCGCGCTGGCGGCGGAGCTGGCGCTGGGCCGCAACACCATTCTCAACGCCTACGAGCAACTGGCCGCCGAAGGCTATCTGGAAAGCCGCCACGGCTCCGGCACTTATGTCGCCGCCCTGTTCAGCCCCAGCGCCTCGCCGCCTCTGCGCGCTCCGCAACACCCGGGGCTGTCTCAGCGCGGCCAACGCGTCTCCGGGCAGTGCTCGCTGCCCACCGGGCTGGCCGGCGCCTTCGCCCCCGGCACGCCGGAACTGAAGCAATTCCCCCACGCCCAGTGGCAGCGTTGCCTACAGCACCATATCCAGCGTCCGCAACTGGATCATCTTCATTATCGCCACGACGGCGGCCTGCCCGAGCTCAAGCGTTCCCTCAGCCAATACCTGTATCTATCGCGCTCGGTGCGCTGCCAGCCGGAGCAAATCGTCATCATCCAGGGCGCGCAACAAGGGCTGGAATTACTCGCACGGCTATTGGCCGACCCCGGCGACGCCGCCTGGGTGGAAGACCCCGGCTACAGCGGCGCGCAAGCCGCGCTGCGCGCGTCGGAATTGGACATCGTCCCGATCCCGGTCGACGCTCAGGGCATGGCCCCGACGCCCGCGCATCAGGCCGCGCCGCCGCGCCTGATTTACATCACGCCGTCCCACCAATACCCGACCGGCGTCGTCATGTCGCTGGCGCGGCGGCTCGCGCTGCTGCAATTAGCCAAACAGCACGACAGCTGGATCATCGAGGACGACTACGACAGCGAATTCCGCTACGCCACCCACCCCATCGCCTCCCTGCAAGGCCTGGCCGACAGCGAACACGTCATTTATCTCGGCACCTTCAGCAAAGTGATGTTTCCGGCGCTGGGCCTGGGCTATCTGATCCTGCCGGAAGAATTGGTGGAACCGTTCCGCCGCGTGCAGGCGCGCTTGTACCGGGAAGGCAATTATCAGGTGCAGGCGGCCTTGGCCGATTTCATCGAACAAGGCCATTTCGCCCGCCACATCAAACATATGCGTGAACTCTACCAACTGCGGCAACAACTGCTGCGCGGCACCCTGCAGCGCGCCTTGGGAGACGCGCTGCCGCTGTCCGCAGGCGAGGCCGGCCTGCACTTGGTCGCGCAACTGCCCGCCGGCTTCGACGAAGAGGAACTCAGCCAGGCCGCCGCCCGGCAGCAACTGTGGCTGCGCCCGCTGGCCAAGCACTTCATCGGACGGCCGGACCGCAGCGGGCTGGTGCTGGGCTACGCAGGCGTGGAGGAACAGGAACTTCACGCCGCCGCGCTCAAGCTGGCGGCGCTATTGGAAACGCGATGGAAATGAAACCGACTTTGCTGGTCAGCGCCTGCCTGCTGGGACAGCCCGTGCGCTACGACGGCCAGGCCAAACCGCTGGCCGAACGGGACTGGGCGCGATTACGCCGGGATTTCACCCTGATCTCCACCTGTCCCGAATGCATGGGCGGGCTGCCCACGCCTAGGCCGGCGGCGGAACTGCGCGGCGGCGACGGCGCGGCCGCCTTGCGCTGCCAGGCCACCGTGGAAACCGCCGCAGGCGAAGACGTCAGCGCCGCCTTTCTGCGCGGCGCCCAGGCATGCCTGCGTCTGGCGCAAGCCCATGGCTGCCGACAAGCGCTGTTGAAAGCCAACAGCCCCTCCTGCGGCACGCGCCGCATCTACGACGGCGAGTTTTCCGGCACGCTCAAGGACGGGGAAGGCGTGGCCGCCAGCCTATTGCGGCAGGCCGGCATCGAGGTCTGTTCGGAGGAAGACATGGCGGGGCTGAGAGCGCCGGCGAGCTGAACGCCGCCGGCCCCCTATCGACGGCGCTTACAGAAACTCGAGGCGGCCGCCGCTCAAATGGTACATGGCGCCGGCGATCTTGATCCGGCCCTCCTTCTCCAGCTTGGCCAGCACATCGCTGCGCTTGCGGATCTGATCAATGGTATGCAGCACATTGCTGCGCGCCACCGCGTCGACAAACTCCGCGTTCTTGCTGCTGCGCTCACCCTCGTAGAGGGTCTGCGCAATCGCCGGGCGGATGCGCGCCAGCAAGCCGGTCAGATTGCCCAGCTCCACGTGGTCGATAGCCCCCTTGATCGCCCCACAGGCGGTATGCCCCATCACCAGCACCACCTTGGCGCCGGCAACCGCGCAGGCGAACTCCATGCTGCCCAGCAAGTCGTCATTCACCACATTGCCGGCCACCCGCGAATTGAAGGTGTCGCCTATGCCGGCGTCCATCACGATTTCCGCCGGCGCGCGCGAGTCTATGCAACTGAGCACCACCGCGGCGGGGTATTGCCCCTCGGCGCTGGAACGCTTTTGCGCCAGGTAATCGTGCTGCATCGGCTTGCCGGTGCGGAAACGTTCATTGCCCTTGGCCATCTCCGCCAGCACCTGCTCCGGCGTCATCGCGTCCCGCTGCGTCTTGCTCAAAGACGCCGCGTAAGCCACGCCGTTCACGCCCCCGTTGGCGCCGATGGCAAATAGCGCCGCCGCGCCCAGCGCGGTTTTCATCACCGTCCGCCGGCCGATGGTTTCGCCGCAATGGCCTTCCCGACACAGATGCTCGCTCATTCGCGTCCTTTCCTAGTGCAGTGGTATAAAGTTTTTTAATTTTATTCAGTAACTATTTATTTAGATGATCACCGGCGACTTAGTTCATCAAACCCGCAATTAAGACATGGGTATGGCGTTTGCCGCATCGGCACCCAACAACAAGCCAGGAAAAGAGAAGGAAAACGGAAGATAAGGAGAAGCGGCGGCTCCGTCCGGACGCAACAAAGCCTCCCTTTGGGGAGGCTTCTGTGTCGCCGTTCAACAGCACAATGCATAAAGCCCAGCTCGTGTGAGCTGGGCTTTGCAATGGGGCGTCTGGCGGTGTCCTACTTTCACATGGCGAATGCCACACTATCATCGGCGCTAAGGCGTTTCACGGTCCTGTTCGGGATGGGAAGGCGTGGGACCACCTCGCTATGGCCACCAGACATAAACTGGTACAAACTTGAAGAAGCCTGGGATGGTCTACACCACCCCACATATATTCGGTATTCAATTGTGCCGCACAACACTATCTCGTCGCTCAGTTTCCCAAGCCACTCAAATGATAGGATCAAGCCTCACGAGCAATTAGTATCGGTTAGCTTAACGCCTCACAGCGCTTCCACACCCGACCTATCAACGTCCTGGTCTCGAACGACTCTTCAGGAGGGTCAAGCCCTCAGGGAAGTCTCATCTTCAGGCGAGTTTCCCGCTTAGATGCTTTCAGCGGTTATCTCTTCCGCACTTAGCTACCCGGCAATGCGACTGGCGTCACAACCGGTACACCAGAGGTGCGTCCACTCCGGTCCTCTCGTACTAGGAGCAGCCCCCGTCAAACTTCCAACGCCCACTGCAGATAGGGACCAAACTGTCTCACGACGTTTTGAACCCAGCTCACGTACCACTTTAAATGGCGAACAGCCATACCCTTGGGACCGGCTACAGCCCCAGGATGTGATGAGCCGACATCGAGGTGCCAAACACCGCCGTCGATGTGAACTCTTGGGCGGTATCAGCCTGTTATCCCCGGAGTACCTTTTATCCGTTGAGCGATGGCCCTTCCATTCAGAACCACCGGATCACTATGTCCTGCTTTCGCACCTGCTCGACTTGTCGGTCTCGCAGTTAAGCTACCTTTTGCCATTGCACTATCAGCACGATTTCCGACCGTACCTAGGTAACCTTCGAACTCCTCCGTTACACTTTGGGAGGAGACCGCCCCAGTCAAACTGCCTACCATGCACTGTCCCCAATCCGGATCACGGACCAAGGTTAGAACCTCAAACACACCAGGGTGGTATTTCAAGGACGGCTCCATGAGAACTAGCGTTCCCACTTCATAGCCTCCCACCTATCCTACACAAGTCTGTTCAAAGTCCAATGCAAAGCTACAGTAAAGGTTCACGGGGTCTTTCCGTCTAGCAGCGGGGAGATTGCATCTTCACAAACACTTCAACTTCGCTGAGTCTCAGGAGGAGACAGTGTGGCCATCGTTACGCCATTCGTGCGGGTCGGAACTTACCCGACAAGGAATTTCGCTACCTTAGGACCGTTATAGTTACGGCCGCCGTTTACTGGGGCTTCGATCAAGAGCTTGCACCCCATCACTTAACCTTCCAGCACCGGGCAGGCGTCACACCGTATACGTCCACTTTCGTGTTGGCACAGTGCTGTGTTTTTGTTAAACAGTCGCAGCCACCGATTCTCTGCGACCTCTCAAAGCTCCTCCCGCAGGGGATTCACTCTAAGAGGCATACCTTCTCCCGAAGTTACGGTATCAATTTGCCGAGTTCCTTCTCCTGAGTTCTCTCAAGCGCCTTAGAATTCTCATCCTGCCCACCTGTGTCGGTTTGCGGTACGGTTCTTATGCAGCTGAAGCTTAGTGGCTTTTCCTGGAAGCGTGGTATCAGTCACTTCAGGTCCGTAGACCCTCGTCATCACGTCTCGGCCTTAAGGGGCGGCGGATTTGCCTACCACCCCAGCCTACCGGCTTAAACAGACTATTCCAACAGTCTGATGACCTAACCTTCTCCGTCCCCACATCGCACTGCATAAAAGTACGGGAATTTTAACCCGTTTCCCATCGACTACGCTTTTCAGCCTCGCCTTAGGGGCCGACTCACCCTACGCCGATGAACGTTGCGTAGGAAACCTTGGGCTTTCGGCGAGCGGGCTTTTCACCCGCTTTATCGCTACTCATGTCAGCATTCGCACTTCTGATATCTCCAGCATCCCTTACGAGACACCTTCACAGACCTACAGAACGCTCCCCTACCATCTGCACTTACGTGCAAATCCGCAGCTTCGGTTATCAGTTTGAGCCCCGTTACATCTTCCGCGCAGGACGACTCGACCAGTGAGCTATTACGCTTTCTTTAAATGATGGCTGCTTCTAAGCCAACATCCTGGCTGTCTATGCCTTCCCACCTCGTTTACCACTTAACTGATCATTTGGGACCTTAGCTGGCGGTCTGGGTTGTTTCCCTCTTGACGATGGACGTTAGCACCCACCGTCTGTCTCCCATGCTCGCACTTTCCGGTATTCAGAGTTTGCCATGGTTTGGTAAATCGCAATGACCCCCTAGCCATAACAGTGCTTTACCCCCGGAAGTGATACATGAGGCACTACCTAAATAGTTTTCGGGGAGAACCAGCTATCTCCGAGTTTGTTTAGCCTTTCACCCCTATCCACAGCTCATCCCCTAGTTTTGCAACACTAGTGGGTTCGGACCTCCAGTGCGTGTTACCGCACCTTCATCCTGGCCATGGATAGATCACTCGGTTTCGGGTCTACGCCCAGCAACTAAATCGCCCTATTCGGACTCGGTTTCCCTACGCCTCCCCTATTCGGTTAAGCTCGCTACTGAACGTAAGTCGCTGACCCATTATACAAAAGGTACGCAGTCACGGAACAAGTCCGCTCCCACTGTTTGTATGCATCCGGTTTCAGGTTCTATTTCACTCCCCTCCCGGGGTTCTTTTCGCCTTTCCCTCACGGTACTGGTTCACTATCGGTCGATC
Source organism: Chromobacterium sp. HL1 (assembly GCF_057418835.1). NCBI lineage: Bacteria > Pseudomonadati > Pseudomonadota > Betaproteobacteria > Neisseriales > Chromobacteriaceae > Chromobacterium > Chromobacterium sp. HL1. The sequence goes on along the minus strand of NZ_CP162399.1, from coordinate 461,659 downwards.
ATGAGTATTTAGCCTTGGAGGATGGTCCCCCCATCTTCAGACAGGATTTCTCGTGTCCCGCCCTACTTATCGTACGCCTAGTCCTTGGAATGCGTTTTCGTGTACGGGGCTATCACCCACTATGGCGGTCCTTTCCATGAACCTTCCACTAACACAATCCATAACACGTACAGGCTCTTCCGCGTTCGCTCGCCACTACTAACGGAATCTCGGTTGATTTCTTTTCCTGCAGCTACTTAGATGTTTCAGTTCGCTGCGTTCGCCTCCTCAGACCTATGGATTCAGTCTGGGATCTCCTTGCGGAGGGGTTTCCCCATTCGGACATCGCGGGATCAAAGCTCTATTGCCAGCTCCCCCGCGCTTTTCGCAGGCTTACACGTCCTTCTTCGCCTATGATCGCCAAGGCATCCACCAGATGCACTTAGTCGCTTGACCCTATCATTTCAGTAACCTAGATCACCAAAACAACAAGTGTGTTTGTGCGACGACTACACCGCCCCTTTTGATATGGCGACGTAGCCTAGATACAATCAAATACCCAAGATGACGATCCGTCCGCGTAAAGAGTTAACTCTACGCTTCCTTCTCGCCGTCTTTATATATTCGGCTTCTTCAGTTTGTTAAAGATCGGGCGTTAAAAATACAACGCAAACACAATCAAGCTATCTTGCAAACTCGCTTGTGTTTGAGTTGTGGTGGAGGATGACGGGATCGAACCGACGACCCCCTGCTTGCAAAGCAGGTGCTCTCCCAACTGAGCTAATCCCCCTCTAAACCTGAAATGCCGCATTGAAACGCGCCTCGTGTGCATCAGCACACTTCGCCGCCTTTCGCCTTGCCTTTCAGCTTTATTTGTGCGGCCGGATTACTCCGACAACAGAAATTCTGGTGGGTCTGGTTGGACTCGAACCAACGACCCCCGCCTTATCAAGACGGTGCTCTAACCAGCTGAGCTACAAACCCATTTCTTGTTCAGCCATCGCTGGCTGACGCCCTTAACTACAAATAACCGATAGGCTGTAAGTACTCGATCAACAACCTTCTCTAGAAAGGAGGTGATCCAGCCGCAGGTTCCCCTACGGCTACCTTGTTACGACTTCACCCCAGTCATGAATCCCACCGTGGTAAGCGGCCTCCTTACGGTTAGCCTACCCACTTCTGGTGAAACTCACTCCCATGGTGTGACGGGCGGTGTGTACAAGACCCGGGAACGTATTCACCGCAGCATGCTGATCTGCGATTACTAGCGATTCCGACTTCACGCACTCGAGTTGCAGAGTGCGATCCGGACTACGATCGGTTTTATGAGATTGGCTCCACCTCGCGGCTTCGCGACCCTCTGTACCGACCATTGTATGACGTGTGAAGCCCTGGTCATAAGGGCCATGAGGACTTGACGTCATCCCCACCTTCCTCCGGTTTGTCACCGGCAGTCCCATTAGAGTGCCCAACTTAATGATGGCAACTAATGGCAAGGGTTGCGCTCGTTGCGGGACTTAACCCAACATCTCACGACACGAGCTGACGACAGCCATGCAGCACCTGTGTTAACGCTCCCTTTCGGGCACCGCCACATCTCTGCAGCGTTCGTTACATGTCAAGACCAGGTAAGGTTTTTCGCGTTGCATCGAATTAATCCACATCATCCACCGCTTGTGCGGGTCCCCGTCAATTCCTTTGAGTTTTAACCTTGCGGCCGTACTCCCCAGGCGGTCAACTTCTCGCGTTAGCTACGCTACCAAGGATTCAAACCCCCAACAGCTAGTTGACATCGTTTAGGGCGTGGACTACCAGGGTATCTAATCCTGTTTGCTCCCCACGCTTTCGTGCATGAGCGTCAGTGTCATCCCAGGGGGCTGCCTTCGCCATCGGTATTCCTCCGCATCTCTACGCATTTCACTGCTACACGCGGAATTCTACCCCCCTCTGACGCACTCTAGTCGTGCAGTCTCCAATGCCGTTCCCAGGTTAAGCCCGGGGCTTTCACATCAGACTTGCACAACCGCCTGCGCACGCTTTACGCCCAGTAATTCCGATTAACGCTTGCACCCTACGTATTACCGCGGCTGCTGGCACGTAGTTAGCCGGTGCTTATTCTTCCGGTACTCTCAGACCCAGCGGTTATTAACCACTAGGATTTGCTCCCGGACAAAAGTCCTTTACAACCCGAAGGCCTTCTTCAGACACGCGGCATGGCTGGATCAGGCTTGCGCCCATTGTCCAAAATTCCCCACTGCTGCCTCCCGTAGGAGTCTGGGCCGTGTCTCAGTCCCAGTGTGGCGGATCATCCTCTCAGACCCGCTACTGATCGACGCCTTGGTGAGCCTTTACCTCACCAACTAGCTAATCAGACATCGGCTGCTCGTATAACGTGAGGCCTTACGGTCCCCCACTTTCCCCCTCAGGGCGTATGCGGTATTAATCCGGCTTTCGCCGAGCTATCCCCCATTACACGGTACATTCCGATGCATTACTCACCCGTTCGCCACTCGTCAGCGGTGCAAGCACCCTGTTACCGTTCGACTTGCATGTGTAAAGCATGCCGCCAGCGTTCAATCTGAGCCAGGATCAAACTCTTCAGTTCAATTCCAAGCAAATTTTCTGGCACGCAAGATCAAAGAAACATCGAGACATTTCTCGTCTTGCAGTGCAAGTGTTTGGCCATCGACCGAGCACTTACACCTATCGGTTATTCGTTCTGTTAAAGATCGGTGCAGATCGCTGCGTTTCGTTTCCGTCGCTGCGTTGTCTGCTGAGGAGGCGAACTATACGTCAGGCCCCTAAACCCGTCAACACCTTTTGCGAGAAAAACCTTAACAAAAGCGGGCACCGCAGGGCAAGCCCTTGATGTGGCAAGCAATATCCGGAAAGGGTATTTGCCGACACGCCTCAACCGCCCCGCCCAACCATGAAAAACGGGCCGGCGCTTCGCCGGCCCGCACGGTTGCGGAGGCCTGAAACCGCTTAATCCTTTCTCACATCCAGCAGTTCTTGCAGCTGATTCAGCGTGGAATCGTCCTTGACCACGTGCAGCAGCCATTCTTCCAAGCTCATCTCGGCCCAGCGCGCCGCGCGTTCGGCCAATAAGGCCACCGGGCTATGCGGTTCGTTGCTGCGGAAGTAACGGGCGACTTCGCTCAACATCTGCACCGCTTCCTGGCGGCTGCGGATCTGGCCGTTGAAGGCGACGGGCGCCGCCGAAGCGGCGGGGGTGGGCGCGCTATAGCTTTGGGTCACGGCTTTTCTTTCCACGGCGGGTTCCACGGGAGCCGGCGTAACGCCGGCCGGCGCGGTTTGTTGACGGTAGCGCAACACCAGATCCTGGCAGGCGTAGATGCCGTTGCGGATCTCCGCCAGGCTGGGCGCTTCGCCGCCGAAGCGCTGGTCCACTTGCTCGTCCAGCGCTTCATAGCGGCCCAATGCCTGGACCAGCGCCTCAGCCTGGCTCTGGAACCAGGCGTGGCCGGACAGGTTGGCGCTCTTTTCGAACTCGTCGCCGGAGAGCTTGCCCTCGGCGATGGCCGCGGCCTTGGATTCGGCGTCTTTCAAGCCCAGGTTTTCCACGTCGCGCGATTGCTGCCAGTCGTTCCAGCCGTAAGCGCCGAACTCCGGTTTCAGCAGCGGCACGTTGCGGATGGCCAGACCCAGTTGCTGATTCAGCCACTCCAGCTTGCCGACGCGCTCGTCCAGATCGTGCGGGTCCAGTTCAGGATAGCCGCTGTCCCAGTATTGGCGCAGCCAGCCCTCCAGCGCGGCCAGGCCCAGGGTCAGGCCGGGAACGCCGTTGGCCTGGACCTGGGCTTCCGCGTACCAGGCCAGCAATTGCAGGTCTTTGCTGTTCTGACTCAGCGCGTCTTCGCACAGGCGGATGACTTTGGGCCATTCCGCCGTTTTGAGCGTCTGTTCCCAATCGCCTTGGGACAGGCCCGGGTCGTCGCTGCGGCGGGCTTCGCGAATCTGGTCGAAAAGCGTGGAGTAAGCCAGGTCCTCCCCCGCCGGCCAGCCGCCGGGGATGGGGACCAGCAATTGCTGCACTGTTTGTTCGATGTTTTCCATGCTTTGTGGCTTCTATATATAGAGGTGTTGCGATCAGCCCTTGCCGACTTCCGGCATGGTGGAGATCAGCGAGGCGCCGCAGCTGACTTTATGGCCTTCCAGCGCCACCGGCTTGCCGCCGACCACCCAGCTTGGGTCGCCTTCCACGATGGTGCAGTTGACGTGCCCTTGCTGCGGGCAGGTGACGGCGTCGCCCAGGCAGGCGACCTGCTTGCCGAACAAGGTGGTGCTGGATGCGGCGCTGACGACTTTGCCGCCATGGTCGGTGGGGTCGCCCAATCGGATCACGCGTTTCATGCTGTGGCCTCCTCGCGCGGCGGTCTGGCCATGGCCAGCGCCACATGATCGTTGCTGAATTGAGTAATGAGGGCTGGAGCGGCCAGGCGCGCGCTGTGGCTGACGGCGGCGGCGGCCAGCATGGCGTCGGCGGCGACGCCGACGTCGCCCCACTCCCGCGCCAGATTGCTGGCCTCGTCGATGGGGTGCAGCTCCACCGCGTGGCGGTTCAAGGCGCTGGCGATGGCGGCCAGGCGCACGCCGCCGGCGTCTACGTCGCCGCCGTTGTGCACCAACCAGCCCAGGCTGGCCGCCTTATCGTTTTCCGGCTTGGCGTCCTCCGGGCTGAACGGGTAGTCCAGCAGCGCGGCGTTGACCAAGGCGTTGTCCAGCACCGGTTGCAGTTGCCGCGTCAGTTGCAAGGCGCGCTCCTGCGGCGCAGCGGCCGCGCTGGACTGGCCCAATTGGGCCAAGACCGGCAGCTCGGCCAGGCCGGCCTGATGACGGGCCGGCACCACGCCCCAACTGCCGCCCGCGCGGCTGAAGTCTTTTTCCCAATAAGGCTGATAAGGGTCGGCGCCCTCGGCCACGGCGACGGGGCCCAAATCGGGCTCCGGCAATTGCTCTCGCAGGAACAGCATGACGGCGACGGCCAGGCCCGGCTTGCCCAGCCAGCGCAGGCGTTCCGCCGTGGCGGGGTCGCTCTCGTCCCGCTCTTCGCCGCCTCGCGTCAGCAAGGGCGCGTCGGCGCCCAGCATGATCACGCCCGGCAGTTCCGGCTGTTGTTGCAGCAACTGCCGCGCGCGGTCCGCCACCGTGCCGGTGCCGGCGCCCGCCAGGAAACGCGCTTCCGGCGCCGGCCATTCGCCGTCGTCCAGCGTTTCGGCCATGGCGACCGTCTGCCATTCCTTGACCGCGGCGATCTGTTCGATGCCGGACAGGCTGGGCACCACTTCCATCACCAGCGGCAGCCAGGCCGCGCCGGGCGCGACGGCGTAGAGTTCCTGCAAGGCCTCGGTCACATGCGGCCGCAGTCCTTCCAGCGCCTCGTCGGCGTCAAGGTCGGCCGCGTCCAGGCAGGACCACAGACAGCCTTCCGGCGCTTCCGCCAGCCAGTCCGGCTCGCCATGGGCCGGCACGGCGCGCGCCCACAGCCAGCGGCAGTCCACCACGGCCTGGCGTTCGCGCAGCTCGGCCAGATGCCGTTCGCGCGCGGCCTCGCGCGCGGACTGGCGCTCGGCCTCGGCCGCGCTCTCTTGCTCGGTCTCTTCCTGCTTGGCGCGCTTTTCCTTCAGATAGCCCCATAGCTTGACGCCGGCGCTGAGCAACATCGGCGGCCCCAGGTGCAGCAGCAGGATGGCCGACGGGCTGATGCGCTGCCAGCTTTGCGGCAACACCAGCCACAGCAGCCCCCACCAGGCGACGGTGCTGACCCCGAACAGGCCCAACATTTTCCACATGGACGCGTTTCCTCAGCTCAGCCGCACTTTGACCTGCTCGCCCTTGAGCGAGACGGCGATCTTCTTCACCGGGCGGCCGGAAGCCATGCGCGCCAGCAGGTCGCTGGATATCTGCGCCAGCAGGGTGCGGGTCAGGATGGCGTCGGCGTTGCGCGCGCCGCTGTCCACGTCCAGGCAGCGCGCCGCCATCTGTTCCGCCAGTTCTTCCGGGAACTCCACTTGCGCGCCGTGGTTGTCGGCGATGCGCTGGCGGATCTTGTTCAGCTTGAGGCCGACGATGGCGCGCAGCACTTCGTCGCTGATCGGCAGATAGGGCACGATGGTCAGACGGCCGAGGAAGGCCGGCTTGAACACGCTTTGCAAGGTGGGCCGCAAAATCTCCACCAGGTCTTCCGGCGTCGGATCGCGGGTTTCGCCTTCAACGGTGACGCCGTGCTCGCAGGCGCGCATCACCAGATCGGAGCCGGCGTTGGAGGTCAGCAGGATGATGGTGTTCTTGAAATCGACTTCGCGGCCTTCGCTGTCTTCCAGCAGGCCTTTGTCGAAGACCTGGAAGAACAGCTCCATCACGTCCGGATGGGCTTTCTCCACCTCGTCCAGCAGCAGTACCGAGTAGGGCTTGCGCCGCACCGCCTCGGTCAACACCCCGCCCTCGCCGTAACCGACATAGCCCGGCGGCGAGCCCTTGAGGCCGGAGACGCTGTGCGCTTCCTGGTATTCCGACATATTGATGGTGATCAGATTGCGCTCGCCGCCGTACAAGGCCTCGGCCAACGCCAGCGCGGTTTCGGTCTTGCCCACGCCGGACGGCCCCACCAGCAGGAACACGCCCTTGGGCTTGCCCGGGTCTTCCAGATTGGCCTTGGCGATCTGCACCCGCTCGGCGATCTGCTCCAAGGCGTGATCCTGGCCGATGACGCGCGCGCCCAGCAGCGAGGCCAGCTTCTGCACCTGCTCCAGCTCATTGCTGACCATGCGGCCCAGCGGGATGCCGGTCCAGCCGGAAATCACGTCGGCGATCACGCTCTCGTCCACGCACTCGAAGGCCAGCGGCTGGAGCTTCTGCAGTTCGCGCAGCGCCTTGCGCTTGGTCTGCAACGGGCTGAGCTTCTTGCCCTTGGCCGGCTTGGCCTCGGCCTGCCGCTGTTTGAGCTCGTCGATTTCCGCCACCAGCTTTTGCTGTTCGTCCCAGGCGGCGTGCAGTTTCTCCAGGTCCGCCTGCAGTTCGGCGCGCTGGGCTTCCAGCTCCGCGATGCGTTCGGCGTGGCCTTCTTCGCGCTGCAGCGCGGCCACTTCGCGGTCGATATTGTCTATCAGCACCGACACGTCTTCGATCGGCCCCGGCTTGCCGGCGCGCGACAGCGCCACGCGGGCGCAGGCGGTGTCGAGCACGCTGATGGCCTTGTCCGGCAGCTGGCGGCCGGCGATGTAGCGGCTGGACAGATGCACGGCGGCGGCCACCGCCTCGTTGAGGATTTCCACCTTGTGGTGCTCGGCCATCGCCGGGGTCAGGCCGCGCACCATCTGCACGGCGATTTCCGGAGCCGGTTCTTCCACCTTCACCACCTGGAAGCGGCGCGCCAGCGCGGCGTCTTTTTCAAAGTACTTTTTGTACTCGGCCCAGGTGGTGGCGGCGATGGTGCGCAGCTCGCCGCGCGCCAGCGCCGGTTTCAACAGGTTGGCCGCGTCGTTCTGGCCCGCCGCGCCGCCGGCGCCGATCAAGGTGTGGGCTTCGTCGATGAACAGGATGATGGGCACCGGGCTGGCCTTGACCTCGTCTATCACCTGGCGTAGGCGGTTTTCGAACTCGCCCTTGACGCTGGCGCCGGCCTGCAACAGACCCAGGTCCAGGGTGCGCAGGGTGACGCCGGCCAGCACCGGCGGCACTTCGCCGTGCACAATCTTGCGCGCCAGGCCTTCCACCACCGCGGTCTTGCCCACGCCCGGCTCGCCGGTGAGGATGGGGTTGTTCTGCCGGCGACGCATCAGGATGTCTATCATCTGACGGATTTCAACGTCGCGTCCCAGAATGGGGTCGATCTTGCCGGCCTTGGCCTGGGCGGTCAGGTCTATCGTGTATTTATCCAGCGCCGGGCTGCCGCGCTTGCCGGCCGCGGGCGCGGCCATCGTCGGTTCCGCGCCGGCTTCGGCGGCCGGCGCGTTGGCCGAGGCCTCGCCGCCGTGCTGACGCAAGGCGGCGTAAGCGCCCTGCAGGCGGCCGGCGTCCTGGCGCGCCAGCGCGGCGGAGCCGGACTGCAACGCGCCGCGCAGCGCCTCGTCCTGCCACAGCGCCAGCAACAGGTCCAAGGTGGACACATCGTCCTGCCCCTGTTCCGCGCTGGCCAGCAGCCAGGCTTTTTCCAGCCACTTGGGCAGCCAGCCGGACAGCACCGGATTGCGGGTATTGCCGCTGCGGAACGCGTCCAGCGCGGCTTCCAGCTCGCGCTCGATGCGCGGCAGGTCCGCGCCCAGCGCGTGCAGCGCCGCCAGCGCGGCGTTGTTGTCCTGGTCGAACATCGCCAGCAGCGCGTGTTCGATCTCGATTTCGAAATGCGTGCGCGCCAGCGCGCGGCTGGCCGCCTGCTCAATCGCCTGGCGGGCGGTGGGGGTCAGCCTGTCGATCAGGGCTTTCAGGGATACGGACATATCGTTCCAATACGCTCAAAATGAAAAGTCGATTCCGCTCGCGCCGCTCAATGCAGCAGCGCGTAGCGCATGTCTTCAGGATCTTGCTTCTGCGGGCCCAGCCAGCAATTGCCGCCCAGACGCAGGTCCGCCGGGCCGCCCAGCTGCGCCGCCGGCACGTCGCGCTTGTCCAGCACCAGGCTGACGTCGGCCGCCAGATTATGGCCGACGGCGAATTGCAGCAGCGCCTGCAAGGCCTGCGCGCCGGGGCCGCCGGGCAGCAGGGCTTCGAACTGGGCGCGGCGCATGCTGCCCAAGCGCAGCTGCAGCTTGGTCTGACGGTCCCAAACCCGGGCGCCGGCGAACAAGGACACGCCCAGCTCGCTCTCGCTGTCGCCCAGCCGGCTTTGCTCCGCCGCCGGCACCTGCATCCACTGGCCGATGAATTGCTCCAATGCGGCGTCCACGCCGAAAAAGCCCTGGATCAGCGTTTCCAGCGCCTGCGCCGACAAGGGCTTCTGACTGAGCAGGCCGGCGTAATAGATGAACAGGTTTTCGTCCAGGCTCGCGTCCGGCCCCATCTGCTTGCGCAGCTGGGACAGGCCCAGGCCGCCCAGGTCCAGCAGATTGCGGGTGAAACCGTCGCGCTCGCCGGCCTCCACTTCCAGCCAATAGCGGTATTTGCGCCAGGCGCCGAAGAACAAGGCGGTGGCGCGGTGGCTGAAGATGTCCAGGAAGGCGTGCAGCGATCCATCCTTGTACTGCTGGCGGCGCTCCAGCAACAGCTCGGTATAACTGGTGGGCAAGGCGCCGCTGGGCCCGGTCAGCCCGATGAAGCTGACCGTCATCTCGTCGGTGGCGTCCAGCTGCTCCGGCTCCTTGGCCGGCTGATAACGACACAGCTCGCTGGGCGGGAAGGACAGCGAGGCCAGCGAGCGGAAGCGCAAGCTGGCCGGCAACCGGCCGCGGCGCTCGCCGCGCTTGCGCGCGGACAAGCCCAGGATGCGCACCGCCTGGAAAAAGCCGAACTGGCTGGCGTCGCGCGCCAGCTCCAGTTTCAGATCACGAGGGCTTCGCCGGCTCGGGCTGGCCATGAGGCTACCTCCTCGTCTTGTTGAACCGCATGTACCCGCAGGCGGGTGAAACTATTGGGCGCGCAATACAGCGCGAAGAAACGCTCCAGCACCGCGGCGAACAGATAAACGCTGCCGCCAACGTAGTAATCCGGGTCCAGCGTCAGGCGGATTTCGCTGCCGCGGACAAAGCCGCTGAAATCGCGGCCGGACACGCGGGTCACCGCCGGCTGGCTTTCTATCCCCACCACGCCCTGGATCTGGCGCACGTTCACCGGGGAATCGGTCAGGTTGTACAAGGCCAGCATTTCCTGCAAGGCGGCGCAGCCGGAATCCACGATGGACATGTAGTTAAGCGACAAATGCGACACCAGCCGCCACTGCACCGCGCGCCCCAGCGGGCAACGCTGGCTGGCGCTGGGCTTGCGCAACAGGCGCACGCGCTTGACCACGGAATGGCCGGGCAGCGAGAAATCCGTCCGCTGGGTGGACTGGCTGCCGCCAAAGGGTATCTGCTCCGGCAGATCGCGGTTGCTGCACAGCAGCTCCAGGCTCAGCACCTCGGTGGCCGGCCGCACCGCGTTGAACTCCAGGTCCGCCAGGTGCAGCTCCAGATCCGTGCCCTTGTCGCTCTGGCGCGGCGAGGGCTCCCGGCTGGCGTGCCAATAAAAGCGCGGCGTCTTTTTTTCGCTGCCGTGGCGTATCGCGTAGAAGGACGGCACTTCCTCGCTGCTTTCGCCGTCGCCGGATTTCTCCACCCGCACCACGCGCTTGATCTGGATCGCCTCGTAAGCCTGCTGCTTGCGCGCGTCCACCAGCACCGGGTAACTGGCTTTCTGGTGGGTGACGCGGATGGGCTCGCCCGGCTGGGTGAACAGGTTGACGATGGGCGTGCAGCCCAGCTTCATGTGCTGGGCCTGCAACTGGGTCTGCAGCCGGTTGTGACGCTCGCTGTCCGGGTATTCGTCCAGCAAGATCCGCAGCACCAGCTTGTCGCCGTCCAGCCGCGCCACCGCCTTGTCCAAGCGCAGCAGATCGACAAAGAGAAATTTGTCCGGATAGCAGAAGTACTCGGTCAGCAGCCGGTAGCCCATGAAGGAGCGTTCGTCGTAGTCCAGCAGACCTTCCTCGCGGCCGAAGCCCACCGCCCGCAGACTGTCTGCCGGCAGCTTGCGCGTGCGGGCCGGGTCTTCGCTGCCATCACCCACGCTGACGCTCAGGACATTGGACAGCAGCATTTCGTACAGCAGATGCATCAGCGCCGGCTCGCCGTCCAGGAAGAAGCGCAGCGATTGCAGGCCGATGGCGTTGAGCGCCAGGCCGCCGTGAGTATGGAACTCCAGCGTCAGCACCGCCGCCGCGTCCGGCGCCAGCTGGCGCAGATAGGGCGAGCCGCTGGTCAGCTCCAGCTTGGCCTCTGTCAGCGACAGCGGATACAGGTCCACCGGATAAGCGCTGCGGAATTTGCACACCACGCCCTGCATCGCCGGCGCGTGCACCGGCTGGCCGCGCTCCACCCGGTAGCGCTTGGCGATTTCCGGCCGCTGCGGATCGCATTCGAACTGCACGATGGTGGCGGAGGGAATCGGCTGCAGATAATGCGGGTAGAGCACATTGAGGAAGCTGGCCGCCACCTCCGGATATTCGTCGTCCAGCTTCTTGTGGATGCGCGCGGCCAGGAAGGCGAAGGACTCGATCAGCCGCTCGGTGTGCGGGTCTTCGCACTGGTCGCCTTCCATTTGCAGACGGCCGGCGATCTTGGGATAGCGGCGCGCGAACTCGCCGGACAGCTGGCGCAGGTGTCCGAGTTCGCGTTCGTAATACGGCAATAAGGATTCAAGCATTAAGGCTCACGCGCAATCATTAAGTATTCATCTCACCAGGCGGGCAACGCCCGCCCTGTTTTATCTTTGTGCCCGGCCAAATCTTCAACCGACCCAATACCGCAGCGGCAAACGCCAATCCAGACCATGCCGCCACGCGTAGTACAGCCACAGGCCCGCAGCGGTATACAGCAGCGGCAGCAGGTTGTAAGCCAGCAGCTCCAGCCAGGAACGCAGTTCCGATTCCCCGCTGGCCTCTCGAATCGCCTTGGGGAAGCGGCCCTCGTAGCTCAGCAACAGCGAGGCGTAATGACCCAGGCCCCAGATCACGAAGACCGGCGTCAGCGCCAGACGTAGCCACAAAAAGCTGCGCCCCAGATCAAAACCGCCTGGCAGGCTCAGCCGCGACACCGTCCACATACTGCTCAAGGGGTTGGGCCACTTGCTGCGCAGTCGTTTCGGCGCCGGCACCGCATCCGCGCCGTCTTCCATGAAGCGGCGGATATATTCCCAGAACGACAGCAAATGCTGGTAGTCGCGGCTTGGCAAACCAAGAAATGCGCCATCCACGCCCAGCGGGCTGTGCGGATTGTCGGTAGACTCCGCCCGCGCCGCCAACACCAGCATGCCTCCTATGCCCTGATGATTTGGCATGTCCTTGGGCAGGCCAACATCAATCATGTCCCAGTCATAGAATTTGACGCCACCCAGAAAACCAGGCCGCAACAAATAGACTTTGCGTGTATCACGATTAAAACGCACTACAAGTCTGCGCAAAGTAAATGCTTCTAAATGCCAAGCTTTTTGTAGATAGCGAAAAAAACAGTACCAAACGGCAGGCGTTATAAAACCAAACCCAACAAAACCAATCCAAAAATCTGCGTCCGGATAAAAATCAAACCCTAGAGCATCCTTGCCAGTCATCAATTGAAAAATTTGAGATGCAGAAATATAAGTACAAACATACAAACCATAACAAATCACGCCAAATAAAAATGTCAACAACCCTCGTTTATCATCATTGTAGGTACAAACATCCAAGTAGGATTTTGTTTTCCGATAAATAGAGCCATTATCATCAAGCAGCTCAGACCGACTCTCTTTCACGTCAATTTCAAGGGCATCCGGATCATAGCGCACGCCCCGCGCCCACATTTTTTTGGCGTCTTCCTTATTCTCTTCGGCAATGTCTTTTTGAATCTCATCAAACCAGGAACCGGGCTTATGCTTGCGCCGCCCCATCGCCAATGACCACTCCAAAAAATACATAAGCCTCTCTTCCTGTTTTCAAACCGCCATCATCATCCAGCTTTGCCTATAGCCCCAAATAGGACAGCGGCAAACGCCAATCCAGACCATGCCGCCACGCGTAGTACAGCCACAGGCCCGCAGCGGTATACAGCAGCGGCAACAGATTGTAAGCCAGCAGTTCCAGCCAGGAACGCAGCTCCGATTCCCCGCTGGCCTCTCGAATCGCCTTGGGGAAGCGGCCCTCGTAGCTCAGCAGCAGCGAGGCATAGTGGCCTAGGCCCCAGATCACGAAGACCGGCGTCAACGCCAGACGTAGCCACAAAAAGCTGCGTCCCAGATCGAAACCGCCCGGCAAGCTCAGCCGCGACACCGTCCACATGCTGCTCAAGGGGTTAGGCCACTTGCTGCGCAGCCGTTTCGGCGCCGGCACCGCGTCCGCGCCGTCTTCCATGAAGCGGCGGATATATTCCCAGAACGACAGCAAGTGCTGGTAGTCGCGGCTCGGCAAGCCGAGGAAAGCACCATCCACTCCAAAATCCCGATAAGGATTTTCGTTTTCTTCAGTCTTAACCGCCAATACCAGCATGCCGCCTATACCTTCATGATTCGGCATGTTTTTTGGCAAAATGGCGTCAACTTCCTCCCAGTCATAAGCTTTGACCCCGCCCAAAAAACCAGGTCGCAACAAATAGACTTTTCGCGTTTCTCTATTGAATCGCACCATCAATCGGCGCGCAGTAAAAGCCTCCAAACGCCAAGCCTTTATTAAATAACGAAAAAAAACAAAATACAACAATGGAACAACAACACCAAATACTACCAAAGGAAAAATCAAACTAGAGAGAGAAACGGCCTCTCCACTCTCATCAAGTCCTGTTACAGCTTGCCGCAAAATAAAAACCAAAAAATCAACGCCACCTATAAGATAAAGACAAACTACTCCCATAAGTAAAGTGATCAAACCTCGTTTATCATCGTTGTAAGTACAAACATCCAAGTAAGTCTTTGTCTTACGGTAGATAGACCCATTGTCATCCACCACCTCAGAACGGCTTTCATGGATATCCGACTCTTTCGCCGCCCGCAAATGTCCTAGGCCTTGAGCGAACAACTTTTTCTCATGCTTTTTCTCACTCTCTGCGTTTTTCTTTTGCTGCTCATCCCATATCGAACCAGGTTTATAGCGCTTGTGGTCCAAGACCACCATCCATTCCATCAGATACATCTCACTTTACCTCCAAGACGGCAGCATCCAAAGCCGCACCCTCTTCCACTGCACTACCAAAACCCGCGGCCTTTCTATCCTTGCGCAGGCAGGATTTGTCACACCAGCTTTCCAACGCATTATCGCTAAACAACCAGATCGCCACAGTCAGACCTATGCCTACCACAGTGAATAAGCGTGCGCCACGCAGTAGCAATAAGGCAATACGCTCCCCTGCCGCAAATTTGCTGACATTAAGCATCCCTTGCAATAAAGTCCGACCAAAATCACTTGTTGCACGTTTGAGCAACCACTCCAAAAATGGCCCAGAGGCTCCTAAGGCAATTCCGACACCAACCACGGCCCCAGAAGTAGAAACAATACCTCTGAGGAAATACACGGTTGCCAAATTAATATTTTTGGACTTTGCATCGTTAGCATTATCAAAATCTACAATCGCACCAATTACACCCGCCACAGTACCCAAGCCGCCGGAAGCCAGCTTCAAGGCGCCAACGCCCACCTTGCTGCCGCTGATCAGCGCCGGATTGCGGCTCTCGCCTATCTTCTCGCAGACGCTGCCGGTCAGCTCCAGCATCACCGCGCCCAAGCCCAAGCTAGCGGCGAGCAACTCCCAGGCCTCGCGCTGCGCTGGCTTTTCCCCCAGCTTGCCGGCCTTCATCATCACATTCATCATTTCCAGCATCGCCACCACCGAGCCGAAGCGCAGGCCGTTCATGCTGTTGGATTTGCTGGCCGCGGTCAGCGCCTTATTGATCTGATTGCGCTGGGCCTTGGCCGCCGCCACGCTCTTGGCGTCGAAGGCGGCGGGATTGGGGTAGGCCGCCGCCAGGTCCTTGCTCATGATCTTGCCCAGCGACAGCGACAGCAGCCGGTGGACCACGCCGGCGCGCAGCACCTGCTTGTCCAGCAGCTTGCCGCCCGGCATCCGCGCCAGCCCGGCGTGGCCCAGCTGCAGCAGCAGCAGGTTGACTCCGCCCAGGTGTGCGGTGCTGACGCCGCTGACATGGGCGACGGTTTCCAGCTTCTCGGCCAGGTCCTTGACCTTGGACCAGACATCGCTGATGCCCTTGCCGGCCTCCTGTATTTTTTCATACGGGGACAGCGCGTCGCTAAGCCCGCCCTTCGCCACATAGGCCTCGGTCGCGGCCTTAAAGTTCAGCATCGCGGCTTTGAACACCATCGCACTGGGCTTCAGGTCTTTTTGCTCGACCTGCTTGATCAACCAGTCCTGACCGATGCTGCAGCTATTGAGGCCGTGCACGCAAAAGCCCATCTGGCCGGCGTATGCGACGCCGCTCTCAAAGTGCTGGTCATCGTAAAACCCCAGGGTGTCGTGCAGTAGCGGCGCGTTCAGCCACTGCATCAAGTCCTGCGCCCGCTCCTGGTTTTTCTGGTCGCAAACGTCGCCCAGCGCCTCGAAGCTCTTGAGCACCGCGTTGTAGGACGATTTGGGCCACAAGCGCTTGCCGTATTTCTCCCAGGCACCATCCCCTATACCCTTGGCGTACTTGCGCCGCCATTCCTGCTTTTTGCTTTCGTACTCTTCCCGGTTCTTATAGATGCTGTCATACGGGATGCCCCTCAAATCTGGAGCCCGGAACTTCGGGTTGTTTTTCGCCTCCTTGGCCAAGTCATCCAAGGCCACCCCCAGCTTGGGCTCCCGCCGACTGATAGCGCCGTTGCGCACCTGCTCTTCAGCAGCGTTGACCGAGCGGATGATGGCCATCAGTTGCTCGTTCTTGTAATTGGCGAACACCGTGCTCTCCGCCGCCATCACCGTGCTGAGCCGGGCGATGGACAGATTGCGCCAGTTGTTCAGTTCCTGGGCCAGGCCCAGCGGATCGTGCAAAACGATGGCCATGCCCTTTTTATTGAGCAGTTCCACGCCCAGGTTTTTCAGCCGCCCGGTATAGGGGTAAGGCTCATTCTTGACCAGCTTGGCTTCCGCGCCGAAGAAGGGGTGCATGTGGTTGTTGAAGCGCGGCGCCAGTTTGCGCTCGCCGCCCTCGATGGAGCGGAACTCCACCACCTTGGAGCGCAGGTCGCCCGGCTGCAACGCATGCGGCTGCGTCACGGCCTTGGCCTGGAATTTCTGCAGCTTGTTATACAGCTTGCTGTCGGATTCGATCTTGCTCAGCGCGGCCTTGGACAGCGGGTCCGGCAGGAACAGCACGCGGAATTCGCTGACATCCTGCGCTTTCTCGATGGAGATCATCGAGGCGTTGATATCGTCGCCCTTGGTGGTGCAGGTGAACGGCGGGGGCTGCACCGCGTCGCCCAAGGCGATTCTGGCGATATAGCCCTGATGATTCACCGCCCAGGCGCTCTCCCACTTGAGCTTGCCCGAGCGTTTGGTCATCACGTACAGATAACCTTGGCGCAGCATGCGGACGGTGTAGGCGGCGGTGCGCAGCTTCTTGTCCGCCACGCCCTGGCCCAGGGTGCCGCTGAGTTCCGGAAACTCGGCGTGCCCTTCCTCGCTCGCCGCCACCGCATAGCGCAGCGGCAGCAGCATCAGCCCGGTCTTGCCGCAAAATTTGTTACCGCAGGGGGTTTTAGTGCTCACTTGATTGATTCCAGGTTTTCCGACGCTGCTTTGCGCCAACTTGCCTCAGGCTTTACTCCGACGATATTGGCCGCCGTCATCACGCCAACGGCGGCTGACTTGGCTTGTTCCAAAACTCCGCGCCGGCGAACAGCAGCCACTCCGTCAAGGTCGGGGCTCTGTCCTGCCGGTACTGCTCCAACTCCGCCGCCACGTTCGGGTAGCGCTCCTCGCAATCCCGCCCCAGCAGCCACCACAGCGCGACGCAGCCCGCGGCCTCATCCTCGGTGTCCACCCAGGGCAAGGCCGCCGCTTCTCGCAGCCACTGCAAGGCCAGCGGAAAGTCCGGCCACTGCGCCGCCACCGTGTCGGGATGGAGTTCGCTCAAGCCCGCCACCGTGCGCAGCAGCTTGTGGTAATGCGCGGCCCAGTCCAGCTGCGCCCAGTGCTCGGCGCGCAGCGACACTGCGCTGGCGCGGCCCTTGGTCTCGTCTATTCCCATATGCCGATACCCGGCCGGGTGAGCCGGATAGCACCAATGATCGATAGGACCCAGCAACTGGTTCTTGTCCTCGCCGCTCAGGCTCTGGTCCAGCAAGCGCGTAACCCTGGGGTCGTAGTAACGCAGGTGATGTTGCCGTCCATCGGGATGCGGCTGGACGAACAGGCGCTTCAAATGCCGGGCCACCTGCTCCGCCGGCTGCGCGGACTGCAGCCAGGCGCTGACCATGGCCGCGCCGCCCTTGCGCAGCGAATCCTCAATGTCGTCCGTCCCCCGCTTCAACCAGCTCCGGCGTTCCTCCGACCCAAAGTCCACGGTTTCCGCCAAGTTGATCAGCAGCGGCGCTTGCTCCGGCGCATGGGCAAAAAAAGCGTCGTTCAACACGGTGACCGCGGGTTCCGGGAAACAGGCAGCCAACTGCTCAGACGCCAGCGGGTCGCCCTGGGTCCGGTCCAGCAGCAGATACCAGCCTTCCGGCGCCTCCGCCTGCAAAATTTCATGCAATGCCTGCATATGTCTAATCTCTCATCCTGGCCGCGATGCTCAGTCCGGATAGGGCGCGCTCGCCGCGCCGGCGTGCGCGGCGTCCGCGGCCTGGTAATTGCAGGGTTGCGGCGGTTTGAACGAAGGCGTGGGCAGGCTGGTGCTGGCCGGCCCGCTCCAATCGTGGCTTCCGCCCTTGAAGCTGACGGTGCCGGGCGCGTGCAGCTCGATCTTGCCGTCCTTGATCCGCACATAAGCGCCGCCGCTGGTCAGCAGAATCTCCTTCTTGCCGTTCCACAACTGCTGGCCATTGATGGCGGTGATCTTGACGTCCTGGTCGCCGGTCACCTCGATGCTGTCGCTCTGTGCTTGAACCTGCACCTTGCCCTTGGCAGCGATCAGCTTCAGCGCGATCTGGTCCTTGACCCCGGTGACGAACAGGCTGATGTGCTGGCCCACGTTATGCAGCCAGCGCCGACCGCTGGTCTGGTTGGTGTCCCGCTGCGCCACCAGGTCCAGATTGGTCCCCGCCGCCACGGTCTGGCTTTGCTGGCTCAGGCTGGCGATGCCGGCTGGGGCCGACAGAATAATCAGCGGCTGCTGACCGGCTTGGTCCTTGGCGGTCTTGCCGTCCTTGTCGGTGTTGGAACCGGCCTCCCAGGCTTTCAAGGCGGCGGCCTGGTGTTGCAGATGGCCTTCGGTTTTCTTGGCGGCTTTGGCGTTGTCCGGGCCAATTTCTTCCGGCCCGGTTTCCATGGTATCGGCCTGCTGGCCGCTGGCGGTGTCGCCCAGGCTTTGGCTCAGGGCCAGGGCTGCGTCCAGCTGGCTTTGCGCTTGTTCGCGCGCCAGTTGTTTGCCCCCAGCGCCGTTCTGCGCTTCGGTGGACAGCAGCAGGCCGTGGCCGGCGCGGATGGCGCCGTGGTTGTCGGTGCGCAGTTCGAAGCCGTCGCCGCGCGGCTCGGCCTTGCCGTTGCTGCGCGGCTGGGTGAGGAAGCCTTGGTTGAGTTGGGTTTTGCCCGGCTCGCTCGATAGCTTGGCGCGCACTTCGCCCGGGGTGTCGTCGAACAGCAGTTCGTTGTATTGGCCGCCCTGGTGTTCCTTGGACTTGATGCCGGACAGGGTTTTATTCGCCGGCAAGGCGCCCGCGCCGCTGAAGTCCGGCGGGGGGTGGCTGCCGTTGTAGAGCACGCCGGTAATCACCGGGCGGTCGATATCGCCTTCGATGAAGTCGACCAAGACTTCCTGGCCGATGCGCGGGATGAATTGGTGGCCCCAGCCGGCGCCGGCGCTGGGCATCACCACCCGCAGCCAGCAGGAGGATTTGTCGTCCATCCCCGCGCCTATGCTCGGGTGTTCTTCCGGCCGCTGCCAGTGGAATTGCACCTTGATGCGGCCGTGCTGGTCGGTGTGGACTTCTTCTCCTTGCGGTCCCACCACGGTGGCGGTCTGCACGCCGCGAGACTTGGGCTTGGCCAGTTCGGTGTGGGCGTAGGCCGGGGTCAGCGGCACGCCGCGGCGCTGGGCGTCGAAGTCGGCGCGGAAGGGTTGGGCTTCCTTGCCATCCTGGAAGGCTTTGAGATCCGCCGGCAGGTTGTTACGCGCGCTTAAGGCTTGGCGGGTGACGACGAATTCGCGCTGTTCGCTGCTGTCGCCGTCGTGGGCCGGATGGTCGTCCAGGCGGAACCACTGGCCGGCGGCCAGGCCGCGCACCGAACCGCCGCCGCTGAATTGCTTGGCGTTGAGGTCATGCGCTTGCTGGCGCAGCTGGGCGTAATGGCTGAGCTGGTCGGCGTCGCCGGCGTAGTACAGCGATTGCGGGTCGTAGTCGTGCAAGGAGGATTGCAGCGCCTTGCCGTTCTGGCCCTGATCGATGCGGCTGTCGTCGCCGCTGTGCTGGGTGGAGACAGGCTGGTAGTCGAAGCTGGCCAAAGCCACCGCGCCGGGCACGATCTGGCGCTGGGCATTCCACTCGGTCAGGCCGTCCTCGGCTTCGGTGGCGTCGCTGCGGTGGAAACGCACCCGCTCGACGCCGGCCGGCGGCAGGCTGTAAGGGTCGTCGAAGGCGACCAAGCGCACTTGTGGCGTGTCGCCGTCGAGGTGATCGAAACGCCAGGCGTAACCCTCTTCGTGCAGCAGGCGCACGATGAAGTCGTAATCGCTCTCGCGGTATTGCAGACAGTAGCTACGCGGCGACGCCGGGCCGGTCTTGAAGTCCTGGGCCTGCACGCGGGCGAACACCGGATTGGCCCGCTGATGCTCGCTCAGAATCTGCGTGACGATGTCCGGCACCGACTGATCCTGGAACACCCGCGAGCTGACGCGGTGCCGCAGCAGCGCGAACGGTGGCTCTATGGTCAGCTGGTAGCGGCTGAAGCCGCCGTCCGAGCCCAGGCACTCGGCCTTGGACACCACGCCGCAGCGCAGGCTCTCCGCGCCGGCGGCGTCGAGGATGCCGAGCCTAGCCGGCAGGCCGAGCAGGCTCTTGAGTTCGATCTTGCCGTCAGGAGACAAACAGGTCAGCTGGTAGGCGTACGACCGGGACACGCCTTCTTCGCCGGCCAGGCTCAGCGGCAGCAATTGCTCGGCCGCCACGCTGCCGTCGCCCAGGCTGAGGGTGAGCAGGCGCTGGTCCTGGTTGAAGGCGGAGGCGAAGCTGGCGAGCAGGGTGCTGGGATCCATGGCGTTAACCTGATTCAAATCGACTGCGCAATTGGCGAGTCCTTAAGCAAACCGTGCGCGGCCGCGCCGGGTTTGCTTAAGCACCCGAAAACGCCCGGCCGCCCGCTTGCGCAGGGCGGCCCGGCGCCGAGATTCAGTTGGCGATCAGACGCACCGCGTGCAGCTGACGCTCGGTGTCGTAACGCACGGTGATTTTATTGGCCGGCACGCCGGCGTCGCTCAGGAACTGCTTGACGGCGATGGCGCGGGTTTGCGCCGCGGCGCGGGCATTGCCGATGTCGCCGCGGTAGCAGTGGCCGCGCACCAGGATGGATTTGGCGGTCTTGAGCTTGGGCAGCAGCAGTTGCAGTTGAGCCTCGCCCACCGGGGACAGTTTGGGGCTCATTTTTTCAAACGGGATCAGGTTGGGGTCTATGGCCATATTGGCGGCCACGGCCTTGTCCAGCGCGGCCTTCTCTTCCGCCGCCTTGATCACGGCGGGGTCGTTGGAGGCTTGTTGAGCGTTAGGATTGGTCTTGCAGCCCACCAGCGACAGGGCGAGCGCGGCGACCATCAGCAAACGTTTCATAGCATTACTTCCCGGATTGACTTTGACATGGGTAAAGGACATCCCGGAGCCCGCCGCGGCCAATCGGCGCGCGGCGGCACCCGGGGTGCCTTAGAGCCTGTTCAAAGCCCGGCGGTCACGAGCGAAACAGGGCGAAAACAGCGGAAGAAACGGACTGGCCCTAGGGCGCATGAGCATTCCGAAGCGGTACTCGCCGTGCAAGGTCTCGCGCACGCGGCGGACATTGAACAGATTCTTGCAACCCGCCCAGGGCAGTGGGCGGGTTGGCACTTCTTCGCTACTGAGACTTAGGCGATCGCTTTGTTGGCGGTCAGGTCCCAGCCGGAGCTGACGTTACCGCCGCCGGCGCCGTCAGCGCGTTTCTGCTGGGTGTAGGTCCACTTGATCTTGCCGTAAGTGAAGCTCACTTTTTCGCTGGGGAAGCCGTTGTCGTTGGCGGAACCGTGCGGCTCAACCTTGGCGATCAGGACTTGCTCCATCTTGATCTCCATGTACTTCACCTTGTCGCCACCGGCACGGCACAGTTCGATGGTGATTTCCTTGATGTGCTGGCCCTTGCAGCAGGCTTCGTAGATCTTCGGGCTGGCTTTGTCCAGGAAGTGGGTGATTTCGTAAGCGGCGTGGTTCACGCGCTCGGCGGTGGCGCCGCCGGCGGAGCTGGCGGTAGCCTGGGCCGGCTGTTCCAGTTTGTGGGCAAAGGACTGGATTTCGATCCAGTCTTTGTGCTTGTCGTCGCTGCTTTCGCCAGGAATACCGTCAATTTTCAGGAATGCATCAAAAGCCATTTACTTCTCCTTAGAACAAAGGTCAAAAATTGGAGGCGAGCCCTCCCATTCCAAAAGACGCCCGCGCCCGCCGCCGCGCCGGAACCCGGCGGACGCGCGCAGGCTCTCCAGCCTTAACCCGCCGGCTGCGGCAGCTCCGCCACCAGACGCAGGGAAATGGTCAGTTCATCCAGCTGGAAATGCGGCCGCAGGAAGGCGGCGGCGCGATAGACGCCCGGTTTGCCCGGCACTTCCACCACGTCGACGCGCGCTTCGCGCAGCGGATATTTGGCTTTGGCTTCCTGGCTGGCGGAGTCGTCCAGCAGCACGTATTGCGCCAGCCAGGTGTTCAGGAAGTCCTGCACGTTCTGGCGCGAGGCGAAGCTGCCGATCTTGTCGCGCATGATGGATTTCATGTAATGCGCGATGCGCGACACCGCGAAGATATAGGGCAGCTGGGTGGACAGACGCGCGTTGGCGTTGGCCGAATCGGTGTTGTAGGTCTTGGCCTTCTGCACCGATTGACCGCCGAAGAAGGCCGCGTAGTCGGTGTTCTTGCAGTGCACCAGCGAGATAAAGCCCAGATCGGACAGCAGTTTTTCGGTGCGGTCGGTGATCGCCACTTCGGTGGGGCACTTGAGCGCCACTTCGCCGTCGTCGGTCTTGAAGGTGTGGGCCGGCAGGCCTTCCACCAGGCCGCCGCCTTCCACGCCGCGGATGGCCGCCAGCCAGCCGTATTGGGCGAAGGCGGAGGTCAGACGCGCGGCGTAGGCGTAGGAGGCGTTGGTCCACAGGTATTTTTCGTGGGTGCTGCCGTCCACGTTTTCCTCAAAGTCGAATTCCTCCACCGGCACATTGTCACGGCCGTAGGGCAGACGGCCCAGCACATGCGGCAAGACCAGGCCGACGTAGCGGGAGTCTTCGGATTCGCGGAAGGATTTCCACTTGGCGTATTCGACGGTGTCGAAGATCTTGGCCAGATCGCGCGGCTTGCCCACGTCGGTGAAGCTCTCCAGGCCGAACAGGCCGGAGGAAGCGGCGGTGATCAGCGGCGCGTGCGCGGAGGCGGCCACGTGGGACAGTTCGTCCAGCAGGTAGAAGTCTTCCGGGTGGCGGGTGAATTCGTAATCGCCCACCAGGCCGGCGTAAGGCGCGCCGCCGAAGGTGCCGTATTCTTCTTCGTAGATTTTCTTGAACAGCGCGCTCTGGTCGAACTCCGGCGCCGCCTTGAAGTCCTTGACCAGGTCTTTCTTGGAGGCGTTGAGCACCTTGATCTTGAGCATGGTGCTGGTTTCGGACTCCATCACCAGGTATTTCAGGCCACGCCAGGAGGCTTCCAGCTTCTGGAAGTCGTTGTGGTGCATGATCTCGTTCAGCTGCGAGGAGATCAGCGCGTCGATTTCGGCGATGCGCGCGTCTATGCTGGCGGACAGATCGCGCGATACGCTGACGCTGCCTTCCAGCACCTGGTCGACCAGTTCGCCGATCAGGTCGCGGGTGTGGCCCTTCTCATTGTCGTTGGTGGCGACGCGGCTTTGCTCGATGATGGAGTCGAGCAGGCTGCCTGCCGCCGCCGGGGCTGCGGCCGCGCCGGCCTCAAGTTGTTGTTCTGCGCTCATCTATCACTCTCCCGCTTTGTCCGGATGCGCGGCCTGGCTGATCGCCTTCAGCTTTTCCGTATCGCGCACCACTTCATCCAGCAATTCTTCCAGCTTGTCGTTGCCCGCCATCTTGTTGCGCAGGTCGGCCAGGCGCTTGCGCGCGTCCAGCAGCTTTTTCAGCGGCTCGACCTGATCCACCACGTTCTGCGGCTCGAAATCCGCCAGTTCGTCGAAGTTCAGCTCCATCGCCAGCTGGCTGCCGTCGTCTTTCAGCTTGTTGTCCACCTTGATGGCCAGGCGCGGCGCCATGCCCTTGAGCACTTCGTCGAAGTTGTCGCGGTCGATCTGAACGAACTTGCGTTCCTTCATCTTGGGCAGCGGCTCCTTGCTGTGGCCGGAGTAATCCCCCAGCACGCCCAGCACGAAGGGCAGTTCCTTGGTTTCGATGGCGTCGCCGATTTCAACGTCGTAGGTGATCTGCACGCGCGGCGGGCGTACCCGCGACAGTTTTTTCTGTGTGCTTTCTTTGGCCATGATGGTTCTCTCTCAAGTTCACAAAGCTCTGATTGGAGCGGCCTCGGCAAATGTCGCCGGCCGCTCCGGTGTTACGCCACTACTCAGGCCACGCTGCGCGACAGGCTGGACGCCACCTCGCGCAGCTGCGCCACCGAAATGGACGGATCGTTCAGCCTCCGCCCCAGGATGTAAGCCGCTTCGGCGTAGGCCTGGTGGTTGCGCCACGGCGCGTGCGGCTCGGCCACGTCGACGATGAAGCGGGCGTCCAACTGCCCTCCCCAGCACTGTGCGACGATCTGTTCGTTCAAATCTCCCGGCAGCAAGGCCAGGAAGCGGCCTTCCGGCCGCTGAATCAGCAGGCATTGCTCCGCCTGTCCCGCCTGGCCGGCGGTGGCCGCCTGGTACAGCGACAGCCAGGTGGCCGCGGCCAGCATGTCTTCGCCGTCGCGGTCCGGCAGCGGCAGCAGATAGGTCTGCGCCGTCAGGCTGCCCTGGAACTTGCGCAGCAGCTGATGGTGGAAGGTGAAGGCCAGCAGCACCGTCTCCAGGTCCGGCAGCCCGCGGCCGCTCAACAACCGGCTCAGATGGGAGGCCGGCGTCACGCTCAGATGCCGTTCCAGCAACTGCTGCGCCAGATCCAGATCCGCCACGGAGGAGATGCCGAACAGCGACTGCTCCTCTAGGAACTGGCGGCAGGCCAGCATTTCCACCGCATTGTCGATGGCGCTGCTCAATTGCTCCTTAAGACCGGAGAAGAACAGTTCGTTGGCCAGCATCAGCACCGACAACGGCGGCAAGGCCGCGTCGCAAGGCATCAGCGAGGCCGCCACCAGCGGGTAATTGCGGCCGCTTTCGTCGCGGCTGGGCTGCATCACGCCCAGCGACAGCCACATCTGGTCGCGGCTGCGCAGCACGAAGCTGGTGCCCGGCATCGCGCGGTAACGCTCCACCGCCTCCGGGCCGGATTCCAGCCCGCCCAGGCTTTGCGCCAGCAACTGGTCCAGCTGGGTGGCCGCCGGGTGGGTGGCGTTGACGCGGACGAAATCGCCGCGACGCGGCAATTTGCCGAAAATGCAGAATTGCGGAGGCGTTTCCTGCGCCCGCTTGAAATTGAACGCCATGACTATGTGTCTCCCTTAAAGCGTCACGCGCTCAGGCAAGGTCAGCTTGTACAGCTTGTTCAGTTGCAGCGGATTGACGCCGCCAACCATGCGGAAATTGAATTTCACCGTCTGCGCCTCGCCGTCGGCCTTGCGCAGGTTCCAGGTGAGCTGGGCGGAGTCCGGGCTGTCCTGGCTGACCTTGGCGCTGGACAGCAAACGCATCAGGCCCATGCGGCCCGGCTGGTTGCCCACCACGCTGCTGGCGCCGCTGTAGGACACCACCTGGATGCGGGCGCCGGCGTTCTGGCCGTTGCCCGGCCAGGTGAACGGCTGCCAGGCCTGCGGGCCGTTGCGGTAGCGCAGTTCCTGGCCGTCCACCTCGAACACGATTTCGGACAGGCCCGGCGTCGGCGTCGGCTGCAGTTCGAAGCGGGTGTTCTCGCCGTCTTGCAACTGGGCGTTGGCCAGCGCGGACAGGCTGCTGACGCTGGACAGGAAGGCCGGGTTGAACTTGACCCCCATATTGCCCCAGGCGCGCGGCACCAATTGGTCACCCTTCTTCTGCACCAGGCCGTTCAGGTATTTGTTGATGAATTTGTCCAGCGTGCCGTCGTTGGCTTTGACGAAGCGGCTGATCTCCGCCACCGAGGCGCTGTTGCTGGAATCCGCGAACGGGTATTTGCCGGCCAGCTGCTTCCACTGCGGCAGCACTTCATTGGCCCAGGCCTGGTTGATGTCGTTGGCCACCGGCCCCAGCAAGGCGTTGTAGGACTGGGTCAGCGGACGCACCAGCATGGGCCTCACCATCTCGCCGGTTTCCGGCGTGACCTGGCTGAGCAGGGTGTTGTCGACGAAGGAGGCGGTGTCGCCCAGCTCCGAGCCGGAACCGCCCAGGGTCGCCTGCAAGGCGGCGCGCGCCTGCGGGCCGGGCTCGTCTGTGCTGGAGATCGCCGCCAGCTTGGCTTTCAGCTTGGCCAGCTGATCCAGGTAGGCGTTGATCGGCGGATTGTCGCCCTTGACCAGTTGGGCGACGCCGGCGAACTGGCGGCCCACTTCGCCGTACAGCTTGGCCTTGTCCGCCTGGGCCGGCGCGCTGCCGCCCTTGAGGAATTCCGCGGTTTTTTCCAGCATCGACTGCTTGGCGTTTTCCAGCGAGCGGTTCAGCTCGGACGGGTTGTCCCAGGCCGTCTCCATCGCCGCGCGCGCCAGCACCAGCTTGATAGGCGAGCTTTGCTTGTCGGACAGCCGCGCCATCGCGGAGGCGGACTGAGCCGGGTTGCTGAAGTCGCGGGTGGTGACGCCGATCAGGAATTTCTTCCAGGCGGCGGCGTATTGGCCGCGGTACAGGGCTTCCAGCGCGGCGCGGTTTTTCTCCACGTCGCCGTCCCGGCCCAGATTGTCCTGAGAGGACGAGGCCAGCACCCAGTCGTCGCTGCGGATTTCGCCCTTGCTGGCTTCGTCGATCGCGGCTTTGACGTAGCCGTTCCAGGCTTCGCGGGTGTAGGCCCCCTCCACCATCTGGCTGCCGGCCATCACGTCCAGGTCGCGGTTGTCCAGGATCCGCGCCACGGTCAGCGGCGCGAAGCGGGTGTTGGCGCGGGCCTTGATCTCATTGAACACCCGCTCCTGAGCGGACAGGCGCTTGAAGGAGCCGCGCAACACCTCGCGCGCCTCGCCCACCACCTTGGCGTTGTTGTCGATCAGCGGCAGGTCCGCTTCCTTGATCTGGCTGACGTAGAAGGCCACCAGCTTCTCGGCCACCGCCATCACCTCTTCCACCGAATACTGGCCGCGCTGGCTTTCCAGGTAAGGCCGCCAGTAGCGCGGCAGCTGGTCGATCAAATGCGCTTCGTCCATGCGCTTCTGCTCGTGCAGCATCAGATAGGTTTTCAAGGCGTTGTAGCTGGCGTCCAACTGCTGCGGATTGCGTTGCGCAGCGGCGGTCTCGCCTTGCGCGGCGGAAGCTTCCAGCTTGGCCGTGGTGGCGCGTTGCGGCCAATCCAGCGCGCTCAAGTTGATATTGGGCAGGCCGCCGCGCGGCGCGTGCTTTTTAGGCTTGGGTTTGAACGGCGCCGGAGCCGGCGCGGCCGGCTTGGGCGGTTCGCTCACCACCGGAGCGGGCGCGGGCGTCGGCGCGGGCGCTTCCGGCTTCAGGGCCACCAGCGTGGTTTCCAGATTGCGCTGCACCGGGCGCAGCATCGCTTCCTTCAGGCCGGCGAAGTACTCGCGGCGCAGTTGCGGCTCCAGCTCCTTGCCCTGGTACAGGCCCAGGCCCACTTGCCACGGCGCGCCGTTCTTGCGGTAGGACTGCAATTCCTCCAGGCGCTTCTGCAGGATCTGCAGCGAACGCAGCTTGTCGTACAGCTGCCCGCTGGCGGCCAGCTTTTGCGCCTGCGCGCGCTCGGCCTTCACCTCGTCCAGCAAATGCTGGTTGCCGATGAAGGACCAGGTCCAGAAGCTGGCCAGCGCGGCCAGCGACAACACTCCGGCCGCCATGCCGAACAGACGCCAGCGGCTGCCGCTGGGCTTGGTCTGCCGGGAGATCAGGTGTTGATCCTGGAACAGCACGTCGCGGAACAGATTGCGCAGGAAGTAGCTGTAAGACGCCGGCGCCTGCTTCATCTCCTGGCCGCCCTGGCTCAGGTCGAACTGGCCTTGCACGCGATTGGCGGCCACGATGCGCGGCACGCCCTCTTGCAGGGCGCTGGTGAAATAGAAACCGCGCAGCAAAGGCCGCGCGTGGTAAGGGTCTTCTTCGTGCAGCAGTTTGACGAACTTGACCACCGCCTCTTTCAAGCCGTGGAATTCGATGGGGAAGGCGAAATGGGCCGGCTTGACCTGATCGCCGCGGTACTGGATCAGTTTTTCCTCGCCGGCCTGCACCAGGCCGCGGTACAGGAGCTCGAACTGCTGGCCGGTCACATTGGCCACGTCGAAGCCCGTGCCCTGGTCCGCGCTCAGCGTCGCCCCCCAGACCCTGGCGCGATCCTCGTCGCTGGCGTCCTGGAAGAACTGGGCGAAACCGCCCAAGAGGTCCAGCTTGGTGAACACCAGATAGATAGGCACCAAGAGGCCGAAGGTGTTGCAGACCTCGTGAATGCGCTCGCGGATCTGGCGCGCGTACAGGGTGAAGCCTTCGCTATGGTGCTGCGCCAGCTCCGGCAGGCTGATGGCGATCAAGATGCCGTTGACTGGCGCCTTGGCCCGGTGTTTTTTCAGCAGCTTGAGGAATTCCAGCCACTCCACCCTATCTTCGCTCTGGGTGGCGTAGCGGCCGGCGGTGTCCAGCAGCACGCCCTCGGTGGAGAAGAACCAGTCGCAGTTGCGGGTGCCGCCCACGCCCTGGATGCCGCTCTTGTCGCTGAAGGGGAAGGTCAGGCCGGACTGTAGGATGGCCGAGCTTTTGCCCGCCGCCGGGTGGCCGATGATCATGTACCACGGCAGCTCGTACAAGGCGGCGCTGCCGCTGGCGCTGCCCAGCTTGGATTTCTTCAGGGTGTCGATCGCCCCCAGCAGCCGCTGGCGCAGCAGGGTGACCTCGGCGCGCTTGTCGGAGCTGGCGTTGATGACCGCCTCGTCCGCCTGCTTGCGCAGCATGCGCTCAAGCAGGCCGCCGGCGCGGCGCGCCAATACCTGGCCCACCAGCAGGGTCAGCACCCAAAACAACATGACGCCGATAATCCAGCCCAAACGGGCCTCCAGCGACTCCAAGCCCAACCACGGCCCCAGGAACCAGATCAAAGCGATCAGGATCAGGAACCCGATTGCCGAAGCCACTTTGGCGTGACGCAGCCAACCTTTCATAAACACCCACCACCTTCTTTTAAACCGTTATTTTTTGAGCAGGGACTTCAGCGAGCCTGAGCGCTCGATATGCCCGAAGTCCTTGAAGCTCCAGTTGCCGCCCCAAGTCAGGCCGGCCGCCGTCGCCTCTTCCCCCAGCGCGTTGTAAGCCTGCATCGCCCAGGGATCGCGTTCCGATATCACTACCTTGCCTTCGCGGATCGGCGCCAAATCCACCGCCAGGCCGTATTGATGCTTGCTCTGTCCGCCTTTGGCCTTGGTCACCAGCGTGGCCTGCCCCGCCAGCGAGTCCTGGCGCTCCGGGCTGCGATAGCCTTCCAGCAGCACCATGGGGAAGCCCCTGGCCTTCATTTTTTCCATCACCCGCAGCACCACCTGCACAAACTCCGGATTCAGCTTGCTCCAGTCCCGGTCCGCATGGCCCAAGCTGGGCCGCTCTGCTATGACGTTGACAAAAGCTTCCGGCGGAAGCGGCGGCGGGGGCACCAGTTTTTCTTCCAACAGCGTTTGCTTAATTCTTATGCCCTGCGCATATTCTGCCGCTTCGAACTCGGGACTGCGATGAAAACGATTCAATTTCAGCGTGATCGCCACCGCCAGCGCCACCAGCAACAGCGACACCACCGGCAGCCACACCCGCCAGTAACGCGCGGCGGCGCTGGGCGCCCGGCGCGACGCACGCAAAAAAGCGGCGCTCACCGCCCGCTTTTCAGTCAGTGTTTCCGGCCCTGCGGCCATGGCTCCAGCCAAAGCCTCCGCCCCAGGCAGAACAGGCTTTGGCGAGCGGCTCCCTTCCAAGATGCGGGGCTGTCCCAAGAAGAATTTCCAGCCCAGCCAGGACAGGAGCAAAACGATGCCAAGCACCAGGATCGGCAAGATATAGTTCAAATGCATTTTGACGCGAGACGATAAATGACATTACAATTTAAATCAATAGCTTGAGCTACCCGATCTCTGATTTTAACCGCCGTATGCAAATCAATTTGCGACGGAGCATGCATTCCAATTAAACCAAAAATTTGGGATACTTTCGATAGCAGATAGTCACAAATCCAATCGTTAGGAACCGCCGTCATGATGAAAAAACGCCCCAGCTGGCAACGGGCCCGCGCCCTATTTTACGCCATCGCCATAGCCTCTCTGACCGCTTGTTCCAGCACCAAGACCATCGACATCAAAGCGGAAGGCAGCCCGTCGCTAAACCGCGACGCCAAAGGCAAACCGCTGTCCGTGGTGGTGCATGTCTACCAGCTCAAAAACCAGCAGGCTTTCAACCGCCTGACCATGGAGGCCCTGTCCAGCGGCAAGCCTGAATCAGAACTGCTGGGCGACAGTCTGATCAACAGCAAAGAACTGACCTTTTTGCCAGGTGGTAAAGTGACGCTAGAAGACGTCACCATTGAAAAAGACGCTCAGTTCATCGGCGTCGTCGGCTTTTTCCGCCGTCCGGACGCCCACTTCTGGCGCCTGTTGTACGACGCCGACGCCGTCCGCAGCAAAGACCTGAGCTTCCGCGCCGCCGATTGCCACCTGGAAGCCATCAAACCCAAAGCGTTGACCCTGCCCGGCCAGCCCGCTTCCGCCAAGGCGGACTGCGCCGGCAGCCGAAACTGAAGCCTGCCGCGGCCCCGGGCCGACGCTGAAAATTAACAAACTCTTTTGCATGACAAGGGCGCCGCTCTTGCTGCAAAATGTCGCGCATTTTAGCGATCGTGTACACAGTTTGAACAGGGTGTTATTACCGGATGCGGGCCGTTCCGGCCATGACGTGGCTCAAAGCCCATGCGCTTCTTCGCCCGCGGCGGCCAGGCCCGGCTGACAAGCCGATGAATTTCCAGGCGCAATTGAGATTGAAGTAGATTTCCAGACAAGGTGTATCAGTAATGCAACAAGCCAAACGAGTGCTCTGGGGCGAAGGCATGTTCCTGCGCCCGCAGCACTTTCAACAGCAAACCCTCTTGCTGGAGCAGCACGTCGCCGCGCGGCAGCAACTGAGCCAACGCCACGGCTGGGGCCTGCAACACATCGTCTTGGACGAGCAGGCGCTCAAGGGCGGCACCGTCCGCATCGACGGGCTGTCCATCCTGTTCCGGGACGGCACGCTGTTCCAGGCGCCGGCCAGCGCGCCGCTGCCGCTGTCCCGCGATCTGAACACCTTGCCGCAAGCCGGCATCAAGACCACGCTTTACGCCTGTCTCGCCCATATGCAGCCCTACGGCGGCAACACCCGCAACGGCGAGCTCATGTCCCGCCCCACTCGCTTCCAAAGCGCCAGCGCGGAAGTGGCCGATCTCTACACCCAGGCGCTGGACGCCGATCTGTCCACGCTGGAGCTGGACGTGCGGCTGATGATCGAGGAAGAGAACCGCGACGGCTACGACGCCATTCCGCTGTGCCGGCTGGAAAAGGACGCCACCGGCCAATGGGGCCTGGGCGGCGGCTTCATTCCTCCGCTGGCCACGGTGGAAGGCTCGCGCGAGGTCAGCCACATGCTGCGCCGCCTGCTGGACATCCTGCTGGTCAAGAACCAGGCGCTGTCCGGCGGCCAGCGCGAACGCGCCAAGAACGTGATGGAGTACAGCTCCAGCGACATCAGCTCCTTCTGGCTGCTGCACACCGTCAACCGCAACTTCGCCAAACTGCGCCACCTGTCGCTGTCCAGCCCGCTGCATCCGGAAGAGCTGTATCTGGCGCTGGCCGAATTCTGCGGCGAGCTGCAGACCTTCTCCACCCATTACACCCTGTCCGACATCCCGGCCTATCGCCACGACGACCTGCACGCCGTGCTGGCCGCGTTGGACATGCAGATCCGAGAACTGCTGGAAACCGTGATCTCCTCGCGTTACGCCATCATCCCGCTGCATTCGCCCAAACCGTCCTTCTACATCGGCCGGCTGGAAAGCGACCGCCTGCTGGAGAACGTCGATTACTACCTGTCGGTGCAGAGCGAACTGCCGGCCAGCCAGATCATCGACAGCGTGCCGCTGAAGATGAAGATCGGCGCGCCGGACGACGTGGAAAAAATCCTCAACTCCGCCATGCGCGGCGTGGCGCTCAGCCATGCGGCGCAAACGCCGTCCGCCATTCCGGTACGCGTGGGCAACCACTATTTCGCGCTGGAGCCGCACGGCGAGATCTTCGGCCGCATGCTGCAATCGCGCAGCATCTGCATCTATATGCCGCAGACGCTCTCCAACCTGACGCTTGAACTGATCGCCGTATTCCGCTGAGGCCGCCATGAACCAAACCGCCGCAACTCTACAAGAACGCCCGCTGGCCGTAGCCTCCGCCTCGGCGCCCACCCTGCGCGAAATGCTGGAAGACGGCATCTACCTGCTGTTCCTGCTCCGGGACGGCAACGCCCCCAGCAGCGCGGTGGAGTTCAACCGCCGCGTCGACCAGTTTCTGAACCAGTACGAGCGCAACGCGCGCAACTTCGGCAAGGACCAGAACGCCATCAACCACTCCAAGTACGCGTTTTGCGCCTTGATGGACGAGATCATTCTGTCCTCCGAGTTCGACATCCGCGACGAATGGGAGCGCATGCCGCTGCAACTGCGGCTGTTTGGCGAGCATCTGGCCGGCGAGGGCTTCTTCAACCGCCTGGAACAACTGCGTCTGGACCCGGCCGCCCATATCGAGCCGCTGGAAGTGTTCTACACCTGCCTGTTGCTGGGCTTCCAAGGCAAATACCTGCTGGAAGGCCAGGAAAAGCTGGGCTACCTGACCCACAAGCTGGGCCAGGAAATCCAGCAAGTGCGCGGCGGCAAGGCCGAGTTCGCGCCCAACTGGCAGCTGCCGCAACGCTTCCAGGCCTTTGTCCGCCATGAACTGCCGCTGTGGCTGTACTTCGCCCTGCTGGCCGTGGTGGGCGCCGGCATCTTTGTCGCCTACCGCTGGCTGCTGTCCAACCAGCTCCAATCCATTTTCGGCCTGTAAGCCATGCACAGCAGCCGCCACGCCCAGATCCTGCCGTCGGTGCTGGACCGGCTGCTGGACGACCAGCCGGACAACAGCCACGGCGCGGAAACCATGTTGTACGAACTGCCGCAGATCAAGCGCTCGCTGGCGCGGGATCTGGAAGCGCTGCTGAACACCCGGCTCGCGCCCTTGCAAGAACTGTTCGACATGTACCCGCAGGCCCACGACAGCATGTTGAGCTTCGGCATTCCGGACCTGTCCGGCATCAGCCTGCTCAATCCGCAAGACCGGGAACTGCTGCGCGAGCAACTGCGCCGCGCCATCGAAGTGCACGAGCCGCGGCTGTCCCGCGTGCGGGTGAATCTGGACGCGCCGCGCGAGATGGAACGCCACCTGCGCTTCCGCGTCGACGCGGTGCTGAAAGTGCATCCGCACCGGCCGCCGGTCACCTTCGACGCCACCCTGCAACTTTCCTCCAACGTTTACAAGGTACAAGGCTGACCCAGCCTGACAGCGCCCCATGGACCTCAGCACCCTGCTCGCCAGCTTCGCCTCCGCCTTCAACCAGGACCAGCGCCTGCTCACCCTCAGCCTGGGCGACGGCAGCGTGGCGGCCGAGCAATTGCTGCCGCTGAGCTTGGCCGGCGAAGAAGGCGTGTCCCGGTCTTACGCCTACCAGCTGACCTGTCTGTCTCCGGACGGCAAGATCGAACTCAAGAGCCTGCTCGGCCTGCCGGCCCGGCTCGGCATCCTCGACGCCGCCGGCGCGGAGAGCCTGCGCTGCGGCGTGGTGTCCAAGGCCGAGTGCCTGGGCTCGGACGGCGGCTTCAGCCGCTACCAGCTGACCATAGAGCCGCCGTTCGCGCTGCTGCGGCACCGCATAAGCTCGCGGGTGTTCCAGGATCAGTCGGTGCCGGACATCGTCACGCAGATCCTGAGCGAGCATCAGCAGGCCAATCCGGTGTTCGCCCGCGTGCAGGCCCAGGACTTCAAGACCGGCCCGGCGTCGCCGCGTAGCTACTGTCTGCAATACCGCGAGAGCGATTACGACTTCATCGTGCGCCTGCTGCACGAAGAGGGTTACGCCTGGCGTTTCGATCACCTCGACGGCGACACGCCACAAGTGCGCTTGGTCGCCTTCGACGACCCTTACAGCCTGCCGCCGGCCGGCGTCGAGCGGGTGCGTTTCCACCGCAGCGACGCCACCGAAGCCGAGGACGGCCTGACCGAGTGGAATGCCCAGCGCCAGATCGTGCCCGGCGCGGTGGCTTTGGCCAGCTTCGACTACCAGCCTGTCTCCACCCAGCACAGCGGCGACGACAGCCGCATCGATCAGGGCCAGAACGGCAAGGCGCTGCAATCCTCCTTGCACGACTACGACCCGCAATCGCTGTACTACGCCGGCGACGCCGACCAGCTCAGCCACTACGCCCAGCTGCGCCAGCAAGCGCATGACCTGAACGCCAAGCAATTCAGCGGCGGTGGCAGCGTGCGCGGCCTGGCCGCCGGCCAGTGGTTCCGCCTGGACGACCATCCGGCCCACGACGGCGACAGCAGCGAACAGCGCGAATTCGTCGTCACCCGCCAAGCCTTAAGCGCGCGTAACAACCTGCCGGCGGATCTCAAAGCCTTCCAGGATGGCAAGGAAGCCCAACCCTTCCGCGCCGACTTCGACGCCCAGCGCCGCGGCGTGCCGCTGACCCCGGCCTACGCCCACACCGAACTGGCCAAGCCCAAGTCTCGCGGCGTGCAGACCGCCACCGTGGTGGGACCGCAAGGAGAAGAAGTCCACACCGACCAGCACGGCCGCATCAAGGTGCAATTCCACTGGCAGCGGCCGGAAGAACACCCGAGCATAGGCGCGGGGATGGACGACAAATCCTCCTGCTGGCTGCGGGTGGTGATGCCCAGCGCCGGCGCCGGCTGGGGCCACCAATTCATCCCGCGCATCGGCCAGGAAGTCTTGGTCGACTTCATCGAAGGCGATATCGACCGCCCGGTGATTACCGGCGTGCTCTACAACGGCAGCCACCCCCCGCCGGACTTCAGCGGCGCGGGCGCCTTGCCGGCGAACAAGACCCTGTCCGGCATCAAATCCAAAGAACACCAGGGTGGCCAGTACAACGAACTGCTGTTCGACGACACCCCCGGCGAAGTCCGCGCCAAACTATCGAGCGAACCCGGCAAAACCCAACTCAACCAAGGCTTCCTCACCCAGCCGCGCAGCAACGGCAAGGCCGAGCCGCGCGGCGACGGCTTCGAACTGCGCACCGACAACCACGGCGCCATCCGCGCCGGCCACGGCCTGCTGCTGAGCACCGAAGCGCAGAACGGCGCGTCCGGCAAACAGCTGGCACGCGAACAGGCGCAAAGCCAGCTGGACGCGGCCTTGGCCCTGAGCCAAAGCCTGGGCGACACCGCCAGCGGCCAGCAGGCCGACACCATGGAAACCGGGCCGGAAGAAATTGGCCCGGACAACGCCAAAGCCGCCAAGAAAACCGAAGGCCATCTGCAACACCAGGCCGCGGCCTTGAAAGCCTGGGAAGCCGGCTCCAACACCGACAAGGACGGCAAAACCGCCAAGGACCAAGCCGGCCAGCAACCGCTAATCGTGCTGTCCGCGCCGGCCGGCATCGCCAGCCTGAGCCAGCAAAGCCAGACCGTGGCCGCCGGCACTAACCTGGACCTGGTGGCGCAGCGGGACAGCAACCAAACCTCGGGCCGGCGCTGGCTGCATAACGTCGGCCAGCACATCAGCCTGTTCGTCGCCGGGGTCAAGGATCAGATCGCGCTGAAGCTGATCGCCGCCAAGGGCAAGATCCAGATGCAGGCACAGAGCGACAGCATCGAGGTGACCGCGGACAAGGATGTGACCGTCACTGCCTGCAAGGGCAAGGTGGAAATCGCCGCCGGCCAGGAAATCCTGCTCACCAGCGGCGGCGGCTATATCCGGCTCAAGGGCGGCAATATCGAAGTGCACTGCCCGGGCGAAGTCAGCGTCAAGGGCGCCAGCCACGCGCTCACCGGCCCGGCCAGCCTCAGCACGCCCACGCCTACCTTCAACAAGCCGGGCATGGGCAATCTGCAAGTGATTCACGATTTCGCCAACGGCTACTCCATGGATCAGGGCAAATTCGTGCTCACCGACGCGCTGGGCGTCAAGCACAGCGGCGTGCTGGACGCCGCCGGCAAGGCCATGGTCAACGGCCTGCCCACCGGACCGGCCCAAGTGCAGTTCCTGGGCCGGCCGCACAAGAGCGAGGCGGACATCTTCCCCTTTGTGCCGCAGCCGGAAGCGGCGCTGCAAAAAATGGGCGCCGCGGTGCAGCAGCAGGCCATGAGCCAGCTGGGCAGCCTGGTAGGCAAGGCGCTGCCGCCCGGCGCCGCCGGCCTGGCGCAAAACCTGGCCCAGGCCAAAGGCGCCGTGGACCAGGCCAAAGCCATGGCCTCCCAAGCCCAGGCCGCGCTGCAACAAGCGCGCGACATCAAACAACTTGCCTCCGGCGCGTCCCTCCCCTCCGCCGCCGGCATGATCAAGAATATCGTTTAAGAGCCCTCCTCCGACATGAGCACCGCAGCCCAAGCCAAACCCGTCGCCGTAATCAACGGCACGCCGCAAAACGCAGCCCAGGTCATCCAGCAAACCGGCAAGACCTTCGATCAATGGCTGCAAAGCATCAGCGACGGGCATCTGTCGGTGGACAGCCTCAAGACCATAGGCAGCGCGGTGCCCATTGTCGGCAACCTGATCTCGGTGGGCGACGTCATCGTCGACCTGATGGAGATGTCGGAAAAGAGCAAGAAAAAACAGGAAGTCGACGTCTTCGACTGGCTGTTTCTGGGCGTGGACCTGGTGGGCGTGGTGCCGGCCGCAGGCGGCCTGTTCAAAATGGGCGCGCGCCCCACGCTGAAGCTGTGCGCCAGCAGCGTGCGCCGCGCCGGCGGCGACTGGCTGAAAATGGAGCTGTCCGCCTCGCTGACCCAAAAAGTGGCCAATATGTTGCCGGCCGACTTCCGCAATATGCCGGACCAATGGGTCAAGCACGTAGACAGCAAAATGCAGAGCACGCTGGAAACCTGCGGCGGCAAGGGCAAGGTCATCATCTCGGACCTGGCCAATCTGCTGATCAGCCTGGGCTCCGGCAACTTCAGCGGCTACGTCAAACAGCACGTGCCGCAAGCGCCGGTCAAATACCATCTGGAGAAAACCAATAAGCAAGGCTTCTGGGCATCGGTGGGCGCGGAACTGGACGCGCTGAACCGCGCCGCCGCCAGCGCCAAGAAAGAAGCCGCCGCCGGCATGACCGTGGCCGCGGCCAAAGGCATAGACATGGCGCTGAAAGGCAGCGCCGCCGCCCGCATGATGCTGAGCCTGGGCCGCACCCTGCTGGCCTGGGCCGGCCAGCTCACCGCCAAGCTGCTGTCCATGTACTCCAGCCACCTGAAGCCCTTGCTAAACAAATTGCTGGCAGCCTTCCTCAAGCACCTGCCCAAGAAGGCCGCCGCGGTGGCCAACAAAGTCACCAACAAGGCCAAGAAAGGCACCCAGCAGCTTTATCAGGAGGTCACCAGCCGCTTCAAGGGCAAGATCAAGCCGCCGCCCAAATGCGCCTGCGCCGCCTCGCCCAACAGCATCGGCTATGTGCTGGGCGAAGAATCGCTGCAACATACCGACTTCAGCCTGCCCGGCGTGCTGCCCATCATCTGGACCCGGCAATATCGCTCCAACTTCGACGGCAACGACGCCCGCGGCGATCTGGGCGCACGCTGGGGCGTGGCTTACGGCGCGCGCTTCGACATCGAAGGCGAAGCGCTGAAGCTCCACGACGACAGCTGCCGCACGCTGGACTACCCCTTGCTGCCGGTGGGCGAATCCCTCAAGGACGAGCTGGAAGGCTTCACCCTCAGCCGCCTGTCCGACACCCTGATCTCCCAGACCTACGGCCACGACCTGGTGCAACTATACGAACGCCACGGCGACAGCTTCCGCCTGGCGCTGATCAAGGACCGCGCCGGCAACAGCATCGCGATGAACTTCCGCGACGGCCGGCTGATCCAGCTGCTCAGCAGCGCCGGCTACGTGGCGGACCTCAGCCACGACGCGCGCGGCCGCATTGTCCGCATCAGCCTGCAAAACCCGGAAACCGGCCTGCCGCTGCGTACGCTGGCGCAATACCAATACGACGACGCCGGCCCGCTGGCCGCGGACGCCGGCGACCTGCTGGCCGCCAGCGATGAAAACGGTCAAAGCTGGAGCTACCAGTACCAGCACCACCTGCTGACCCGCTACACCGACCGCACCGGCCGCGGCATCCATCTAGAGTGGGACGGCAAGCACCTGGACGCGCGCGCCGTGCGCGAATACGCCGACGACGGCAGCCAGGACATCCGCCTGGCCTGGGACGACAATATCGACCTCACCTACGTCACCGACGCCTACGGCCGCACCACCGAGTACTACTTCGACGACAAGGGCTACAACTACCGCATCATCTACCCGGACCACAAGGAAGAATGGTTCGACTACGACGCCCAGAAAAACCTGGTCAACCACATCTACCCAGACGGCTCGCAAGACAGCTTCTCCTACGACGACAAGAGCAATCTGGTATTGCACGAGCGCCGCGACGGCAGCGAAGTGGCCTTCGCCTACGACGCCCAGGACAATCTGGTGGAAATCACCGATCCGCTGGGAGAAAAATGGCTGCGCGCCTACGACGACAAGGGCCAGTTGATCGAGGAAACCGACCCGCTGGGCCACAAGACTCAGTACGCCTACAACGAACAGGGGCTGCCGGTGGCCATCACCGACGCCAAGGGCGGCAAGAAGCAGATTGCCTACCGCCCGGACGGCCTGCTGCAGAGCTATACCGACTGCTCCGGCAGCGCCACCCAATGGCAGTACGACGAACGCGGCCGCTCGCAGCTGATCATCGACGCCATGGGCAGCGCCACCCGCTATCAATACGCGGCCAACGGCACGCTGCAAGCCATCGTCCTACCGGACGGCCAGGCCACGCAATTGGAGCACGACGCCGAAGCACGCCTGCTCAAACTCACCGACCCGCTGGGCCGCGCCACCCATTACGACTACGACAAAGCCGGCCGGCTGCAGACCCGCACCGACGCCAACGGCCACAGCCTGGCCTACAAATACGACAAGCTGGGCCGGCTGACCGCGCTGCGCAATGAAAACCACCGCCAGTATCTGTTCGAATACGACGCCGGCGGCCAGCTGATTTCGGAAACCGGCTTTGACGGCAGCCCCACCCGCTACCACTACAACGCCGCCGGCCAGCTGGAAAAACAACAGGAAGGCGATGTCGCCACCCTCTACCGCTACGACGGCGCCGGCCGCCTGATCGAACGCAGCGCGCCGGGCAGCCTGGAAAGCTTCGGCTACGACCCCGCCGGCCGGCTGTACCAGGCCAAGAACCGCTACGCCAGCCTGCGCTGGATTTACGATCCAGTGGGCAATGTCATAGAAGAACACCACGGCTACAGCGTGGCCGGCGTCAAGGAAACCTACCGCTGGCAGCATGAGCATGACCCGCTGGGCAACCGTGTCGCCAGCGTGCGTCCGGACGGCCGCCGCGTGGACATCCTCAGCTACGGCAGCGGCCACGTGCACGGCCTGCTGTTCGGCCAACGCGACATCGTCAACCTGGAGCGCGACAAGCTGCACCGCGAAACCCAGCGCGTGCTGGGCAATGCGCTGCAACAGCACCAGAGCTACGACAAGGCCGGCCGCCTGACCAGTCAGCGGCTGATGGGCTCCACCCAGTGGAACCGCCAATACCAGTACGACGTCGCCGGCCAGCTCACCGGCATCGCGGACAGCCGCACCGGCCAGCTCAACTACCGCTACGACCCGGTGGGCCGCCTGCTGGAAGCCGCCACCCCCAAGGGCGTGGAAAGCTTCCGCTTCGACCCGGCCGGCAACCTGCTGGACAACACCCCGGCCGCCGACGGCCACCAGGACAACAGCCTGCTGGGCAACCTGCTCAGCCAGTACGCCGGCCGCCATTACCGCTACGACAGCCGCGGCAACCTGGTTGAAAAACGCGTCAACGGCGCGCTCACCAAGCTGGAATGGGACAGCCACAACCGTCTGTCCCGCCTGACCGCGCCGGACGGTCAGCGCACCGACTACCACTACGACCCGCTGGGCCGCCGCATCGCCAAAACCCAGGCCGGCCAGACCACGCTTTACGGCTGGGACGGCGACGTGCTGGCCTTCGAGACCCGCGACGAACAAGCGGTGCATTATCTGTTTGAGCCGGACAGCTTCGTGCCGCTGGCTCAAGTCCACACCGAGGCCGTGCGCGGCGTCAAAGTGCCGCGCTGGAGCCAGCACCATCCCTACGACTCGGACCAGGACCCGCTGCGCAAGCCGGCGCCGGAACCCAGCGAACCGACGGCGGTGTACTACTACCACACCGACCACCTGGGCACCCCGCAGGCACTGACCGACGAACAAGGCGCACTGGCGCTGGAGATGGACTACCAGGCCTGGGGGCAAGCGCGGGAAATCATCGCCGACGCCACCAACAAGGCCGGCATCCGCAATCCCTTCCGCTTCCAGGGGCAGTACCAGGACGAGGAGTCCGGGCTGCACTACAACCGTTATCGCTACTATGATCCGGAGATCGGAAGGTTTATTTCTCGGGATCCGATTGGGCTATGGGGAGGAGAAAATATTTATGAGTATGGACCTGACCCAATCCAATGGGCAGACCCCTACGGCTTAAAGAAACTAAAACCAGGCGCACAGTATAATACGCACTCCAGTCGAACTAACGTTAGCAAAGTTAATGGCCGCATGCCTATCAATTCTTGCTACGCAGGCAAGACCATGCCGTTACAAGACTTACCTGATAGTTTAAAGAAAAAGCATCCAGGCATTGTAGGAAAATATCCTCATGGAGTTCCATTTAATGTAAAAGGGTTCCCTGATTTTTCTAGATATGCGGTCAAAAATGTAAATATAGGTGGCTTCTCGTCAGACAAAGCAGATTTTAGAAAGGCTAATGAATCGGCATTTGGCAAAGGAAATCCTTTTGGAGATAAGGCTCCTCCTGGAATGGTTTGGCACCACAACCCTCAAAGCGGCACATTACAGTTACTACCTGAAGACATACACGATGCAGTAAAACACACAGGCGGAGCTGCTATATGCGGCACACGAAGGAGATAAAATGACAGACTACCTACCACTAGGCATTAGTCCTGAAGAGCTGGATTTTTTGCTCAAGCACGGAATAAAATATGACAAACGAAAAAAAAGACAAATGCTTGAGGCTTATAACTATCGAGAAAAACCCTCTATAGCAGCCTTAATAGATTACTTTAAAAAACTTGACATCTCACCAACTCAAGAATATTTAGAGTTTTTATCAAAACACAATGGCGGAAAACCAGACCCAAGCTCAATAAAAATAAAAAGGAAAAGTATATCCATACAGTACTTTTACGCGCACTCTACTCCAATAGACTCTTGCACCCTTGATTATGCAATAACAATGTATGACGGCCGCATTCCTCTTGGATACATTCCCATTGCACATGACTCAAGTGGTAGTTTGCTTCTTTTAAGCTGCACCGATGATAACAAAGGGGAAATATATTATTGGGATCACAACAATGAAGCAGACTGCTCGGAAGAGCCTTTTTTTGGCAACATGACAAAGATTGCGACAAACTTTACTGATTTGGACCGTATGTTTCAGTAGCCTACAAACCCAAAATTAATCAAAAAAACACATTACCCACAATAAGTTTTAAATTTTGATCAAAGCAAAATAGCTCTGTTTAACCCGAAGTGCCACCAACACTTTACCAAACAGATAATTATCTACTGGAGCAACGTACTGGACTTTAAAACTAGGTACGAGCAGGCGGCCATATCCTGTTCGTACCTAGCCTCTGCACCAGCCCCACAAGCCGTGCGCAGCGTCAACATGCCGAGCTGGGGCTAACCTCTACGACTCAGACCTGGCCCCCAAGCAAGCATTGGAACCCAGCGAACCGGCGGCAGCGTACTACTACCACACCTACCATCTGGACACTCCTCAGGCTCTGACCAACGAGCAAAGCGCGCTGGTGCTGGAAATAGACTACCTTGCCTGGGGCTAGACGCGATAAATCATCACCCACACCCCTAATAAGAACGACATCTGCCGCCGCTTACAGCATCAGCAAGAAGCGATACAGGAAGGATCGAATAGATTCAAAAAAGGCTGCAAAACTTAAAGCAAGGAAGCACCATGATCCCAAGTTCTGTAGAAAAATTTTTAGCCTCTAGAAAAGTTAATGTTTTTCGCACCAACCCTGCATCTGCGGCTACCGCGTTAAAAAACCTTGGTGTAAGTGAAGACTCTCAGCTTGGAGAGTTTTATCTAAAATACCAAGGAGCATTTATCAGCCCCAAAGACGAACCAGAGCTACTCGACATTGACGACGTAGCAATCCCAGCAATACCAGATCAAACTGAATACATCAAAGACGTACACGAGATACCAGATAACTATCTCGCCTTGACAACAGATGAAAGTGAAGGTATGTATCTTTATGACAAAAATAATGAAGCCGTTTTGGATGTAAATTTCGAGGACATCTATCTATTAAAGCAAGGCGCTCTTTCTGCGAAATGGAAAGACTTCAATAGCTTTATAAGCTGGTACTTCTCTTGATGGTTAGATTTGCTTTTGCAAACAATCCAGCACAATAAAAACCTACAGGTGATGCACTCTCAGTTTGAACCGGACAGCTTCGTGCCGCTGGCCCAAGTCCACACCGAAGCCGTGCGTGGCGTCAAAGTGCCCAACTGGGGCCAGTACCGCCTAACCCGCTTCGCAAGCCCACTCCGGACCCGACTGGACCAACAGCAGCGTACTACTACCAAACCTGCCACCTAGGCACCCCGCAAGCTCTGACCGACAAGCAAGGTGCGCTGTCGTTGGAAATGGACGATCAGGCAGAGAGTCATGCGCGCGAAATCATTGCCGACGCAGCCAACACGGCCGACA
This sequence comes from Chromobacterium sp. HL1, assembly GCF_057418835.1. NCBI lineage: Bacteria > Pseudomonadati > Pseudomonadota > Betaproteobacteria > Neisseriales > Chromobacteriaceae > Chromobacterium > Chromobacterium sp. HL1. The sequence continues at coordinate 419,353 of NZ_CP162399.1, read as the reverse complement.
CTGGCAATCCCTGATCGGCATCAGAGCAAGGAGTTCTGAGCTGCACGACAACATCCAGAGATCAGGCGCTTTATTTCAATTGAGTTGCCAGGGGATATAAATATCCACAACCATGCCCCAAACCTAATAGAATGGATTGGCCAATTTGGTTTAACATTGCAGAGAATCTACAGTACAAAAGGAACTTTAGCGGAAAGAACAAGCTATAGAAAGTGTTCAGAATGAAAAAAGAAATACTTCATACCCTATTTCAAACACTTGATACGATATCTTTTTTTGAGAATTTCGACACTGAAGAAACAGATATCAACATCGATGCGACCCTGTGCAAAGGAGTTGCCATTTTTGAAAAATCGATTCACTCAGAAGAGTGGGAGGACATTAGAGCAGAAGCCGCAGCACAACTAAGCACAATGCTCAACAAAAAATTCCAAAATCAGTATCAGGAATGGAATACAGTCGCTAAAGAAGCTCGTCAATATTTTAACGAAAAAATAGAACCAAAACTGAAGCCATTCGAAGACACACATGGATTAAAAAATCTCAATGACGATATCGGATATGACATCGTACACATCATCATTGAGGGATACTTCACAAAACGTGTTGGCATAAAGAAAATGCTTTTCAGTCGTCTACTTGACATATACAAATTTGGGAAAATCCCTTGCGGGTACTCAAAGAGTCGTGAAGACGACTTTATTCGACCAACAGGAAAAATAATTTACCTTTAGGCCGTTAATTAATGTCACCACCAAAAGTCTTTTCTCCGTAGACATGAAGAACACTTTTCCAGGCATTGAGCACGCCATCAGTACGAGGCAAAATCTAACCAGGGAACTAGCCTCATTAAAAAATGACACAGATGCACTTAACGCTACCGTTCACTTAGTAAGCAATATCACAGAATGGAAGTACTCCCGCGGCATACTCTATACTCCAGAACGTTTCTTCAACGAGCTCTTAGAAGAAAACCCGGGAAAACCGCTACAGAAGAAGTTCACATCGCCATTAGAAGCTAGAAAAAATGGCGTTGAAAGCGCGAGCTTCATCGATGACAGGCTTGTGTTAACAATAGATTCTGAGAAAGAAGACCCTGACTTTGCAAGGTTAACCGCAAACCTCATATCATACAAAAATTCTGAAATCATTATTCGCCGAGCGCATCATTATGACTTCACTGACAAGCCAGGCAAAAAGCCCGAGCTTGTTTCTCTGACAGCCATTAAAAAACTATCCAGCGATCTAGAAGTAAGCGTAGGCATATCAACACGGGGCGACTACGGTTTTAAGGCATTCTCCTTTAATGAAAAAAATTTAGTCGAGCATATTTACGTGCAGGGATCCAGACATCAAAACCCTATCCGTTATGACTTACACTACACTGATGATAATCAAGTAGAAAGCATTACAACCAAGGAAAGGGATGGCGCCCCTGACATCATCACATGGAAAAACAAGCACATTTAAAATTTAATGCACCGACAAAATAGGCCAACAGCCATTTAAATAGATTTCGATTTGAAAAATTACATCAACGCATTTCTATGCTTGAGTGCTACCTAGCACCGAACACCCCATACGCGCGAACAGATGTTTTATGTATGCTAGCATCGAGGAAAGTCCATGGCCAACATAGATGAGGTTTGGATTGATCACATCACCACCTTAATATTAAATGCCAGATCAAATACTGGCATCACAGACATAGAAATCAACCAAGCCATTAGCAGCACAAACCAGTTAATTACAAACTATAAAGGCAAAAAATATTTGCCGATGGCGATTGTAAATGTTCTTATTGACATGCAAGCCAGCCTGATAACAAGCGCGGACTGGCATAAGAATGAGAAGAAACAAGCAGCGATGTCAGAGGCCATATACAAAACAGCTTTACTTCTCTCCGACTTGGCAAGAGAGATCACGGTTTGAACAAAAGCATCTACAAACAGCATCAATATCAATCTAGATGAATTTCTATTCAAAATAATTTGCTCCACCTCCGTCTCAACCACCTAGCCCTCCACGGGCATTGCCCGACGCGCAAGGACGCGAAGCTAGAAATGGACTACGAGGCCTGGAGTCAGGCACAGAGAATCGTAGCGGCGACATCAATCCGCTGGCGCAAAAGGCAGACTCGTCCTGCGGCCGCCTGATGCACAAAAACCGAACCAAACCCAAGCCGTAATAAGCCCAAAGCCCCATCCGGGGCTTTGAGCATTTGGAAGGATTAAGCCAGTTCCTGCATTTGCACCGTGGTCTGCTGCAAACGGCGGGCGAAGGGCTCCAGCAGGCAATACAGCTGCTCGCACTCCAGTGTGTCCAAGTTGGGTTGGTCCAGCATGGTAACAAGCGCGCTCAAGGCATGGCTGACCTGGCCGAGTTCCAGGCAGATCAGTTGGGCGCTGTGATGGAAGCGCTCGTCGTATTCGTCAAGCTGCTGCAACAGCGGGTCAATCGGCTGCAGTGAAGCATTTTGCCGACGCAAGCTTTTCAGCTGGGACAGCAAGGTTGGCAGTGACGGGATATGAGGAGACGGAGAGAAGATGGCGCTAGGCATGAGAGCCTCCAATAGTGAGCGATGAAACCCACCGTCCGACGCTAACCGGGGCGGCGGGAACATGGCAGGATTAGCGTTACCGGCACTATGGAACCGGCGCGTGCAAGCACGCTCCCACCATGACCCGCCTGAGAGTAGACGCATCAATAGTGTGTCCGGACATGAGATGCCGCATGTGCGGCTGCCCGCCATAGTGTTCGGAACGCTAATTCCGGTGCTGATGCACAGCACCGCCGGATTATCACGTGCTTGGGGCTGGGAGGCAAGACGCCGTCGCCTTCTGCGGCCCCCCCCTTGGCCGATGCCGAATCCATGCGTGCCGTCAACGTGCTGTGTAGCAAGCAACATGAGGCCAACCGTTCAGACTCCGGCCTACTGCACAAAGCCGCAACGGTGCACTACTATCGCTCTGGCCATCTGCTCACCCCGTAGGCGCAAAGCAGCTAAATCAGTCTAATAAGCGTACGACCATGAAAAACTACCATTCTGAGTATTGCTTCATCAGCTATAAAAGCGCAAATAATCGTCCTATCCTTTCAGCAGACACTGAAACAGCAGCTCTTGCATACACCTCAGAAGCACTACCATTAAGTAGCCTGCCATTAAAATTCAACAATGGCGCGGCAAACAACAAAAACAAGTATTTATTTAATGAAGAGCCTCCAGAAATATTATTCCACGGCTCCGACATTGCCGTTAAGGCAGAAACATATAAGCAGCTTGCCCTCATTGAAATACCCAACCTTGTATTACAACCGGCAATTTACATAGACCATAATAATGTACACCATGACAGCTATTGGTTTTTGACCTTCACAAACAAACTGGATTGCTGGGACAGAAATAAATCTCTTTACGCCCCAGAACCCTTAACCGGCTTTGATGACATCCGTTATGAAGTGATTAGTTATCATCTCGACAAAGCCACTCTTGACTCAATACCGCTCGCAGAACGCAGACTCTTCAAAATGGGAGCGACGACTGAGGGCTGGCTACTTGTACACAGCAGCATTGCGGACTTCTTTCACAAGCCCGGAGTAGAGCTGGTTCCCGTTAAAGATTTTGGCGTAACTTTCTTTCCATAAATCATATACAACAGAGCATACCGTCACACCTTCAGAATATATTGCCAAAGCCCATAGCAAGCCTCCAACAATCAAAGGCATGCCCACTCAAAACGATCTACCCGCAGCTCCACTATGGCGACGACAACGCTGGCATCCTGGGCCTTTATCGTATCGGCTCATTAATCCCCTTGGATTTGACCAGTCCCCATCCGTCCCCTCCCCCATCTGTCACACCAGCATGAAGTCTGCTACGCTGCCTATCCATTTCGACTCTGCGTCCTGCAGGATTTCATCATGCTTAAGTTTGATGTTCTGATCATCGGCAGCGGTCTGGCCGGGATGACCTTGGCCTTGCACCTGGCGGAAAGCCGCAAGGTGGGCCTGATTACCAAGCGCGATTTGCTGGAAGGCAGTTCCACTTACGCCCAGGGCGGCATCGCTGCGGTGCTGGACACCGAGGATTCGGTGGAGGAACACATCCGCGATACGCTGATTGCCGGCGCAGGGCTATGCAATGAGGAGACTACGCGCTTCATCGTCGAGCATTCCAAGGAAGCCATTGATTGGCTGATTGCGCTGGGCGTGCCCTTCACCAAGGATGAAACCCACCGCACCGGTTATCACCTGACCCGCGAGGGCGGCCACAGCCACCGCCGCATCATCCACGCCGCGGACGCCACCGGCGCGGCGGTGACCAGCACGCTGGGGCAGAAGATCAAGGCCCACCCCAATATCACGGAGCTGGAAGAGCATATCGCCATCGATCTGATCACCTCGCGCAAGCTGGGCCTGCCCGGCAACCGCGCCTATGGGGTGTACGCGCTGGACAAGCTGGCGGATCAGGTGGTGACCATCGCCGCCAAGCACACCATCCTGGCCTCCGGCGGCGCCGGAAAGGTTTACCTGTACACCACCAATCCGGACACCGCCACCGGCGACGGCATCGCCATGGGCTGGCGCGCCGGCTGCCGGGTGGGGAATATGGAATTCATGCAGTTCCACCCCACTTGCCTGTATCACCCACACAGCAAGTCCTTTCTGATCACCGAGGCAGTGCGCGGCGAGGGCGGCATCCTGAAGCTGCCGGACGGCACCCGCTTTATGCCGGAACACGATCCGCGCGCCGAGCTGGCGCCGCGCGACGTGGTGGCGCGCGCCATCGACTTTGAGATGAAGAAGCATGGCCTGGATTGCGTCTACCTGGACATTTCCTACAAGCCCGCCCATTTCATCCGCGAGCATTTCCCCAATATCTACGCCCATTGCCTGGAGCTGGGCATAGACATCACCCAACAGCCCATTCCGGTGGTGCCGGCGGTGCATTTCACCTGCGGCGGCCTGGTCACGGACCTGACCGGCCACACCGATGTGGACGCGCTGTACGCGGTGGGCGAAGTGGCCTGCACCGGCCTGCACGGGGCCAACCGGCTGGCCAGCAATTCCTTGCTGGAATGTCTGGTGATAGGCAAGGCGGCGGCGGCGGACATCCTGGCCGCGCCGGAGATCAAGCTGCCCAAGATCCCGGACTGGGACGACAGCCAGGTGACGGACCCGGACGAGGAGGTGGTGATTTCCCACAACTGGGACGAGCTGCGCCGGGCGATGTGGGACTATGTGGGCATTGTGCGCACCAATAAGCGGCTGATGCGGGCGCAAAACCGCATCCGCCTGCTGTCCGAGGAAATCAACGAGTATTACCGCCATTTCCACGTCAGCAACGATCTGATCGAGCTGCGCAATCTGGTACAGACTTCGGAATTGATCGTGCGTTCGGCGCTGCTGCGCAAGGAGAGCCGCGGCCTGCACTACAGCCGCGACTATCCGGAGAAGCTGGAGCTGGCGCAGGAGACCATCCTGACGCCGGAGGCGCCGGCGCAGGCCGATGGAGCATGAGCGACAGTTAGTAGCTTTGCTGCGCGGGCAGCCGTGGCTGATGGAGGCGCTTGGCGCTGGGCGCGCCTTGGGCCTGTCCTCCTGGGCCATCGGCGCCGGAGCCATCCGCAGCCTGGTTTGGGACCGGCTGTGCGGCCATGCACGGCCCACACCTATCCCGGACATAGATCTGGTTTACTTCGATCCCGCGGACTTAAGCCCAGAGCGCGAGCATCAGTTGGAAGCCCAATTGCGCACTGCGCTGCCAAGCTTGAACTGGGAAGTCTGCAATCAAGCGGCGGTGCACCTCTGGCGCGAACAGGAGCCGGGCCGCCCCTTGCCGCCATTACAAAGCCTGGCGGACGGGGTGGCTAGTTGGCCGGAAACCGCCACTTCCGTGGCGGCCTGGCTGGATGAGGAGGACCGCGTGCGGATTCTGGCTCCCTGCGGTCTGGACGATTTGATGAACGGCGTGTTGCGCCATAATCCCAGGCATGGCAACGCCGCCGTGTTTGAGCGCAGGCTGATGGACAAGCAGTTTTTGCAGCGCTGGCCAGCGCTGCGGCGGCTCCCCGCCCGGGACTACACGCCGCCCAAGTAATCCATCTTGCCCAGCGCCACGCCGTTGTGGCGCAGGATGGCGTAGGCGGCGGTGAGGTGGAAGTAGAAGTTGGGCAGCACAAAGCCCAGCAGATAGTTCTGTCCGCTGAAGCGGATCTCGTCACCGCGCACTTTCAGCACCACTTCCCGCGTCTCGCTGCCGTCGATCTGCGCAGCGTTAAAACCCTGCAAAAACGCCACGGTCTTGGCGATGCGCTGTTGCAAATCGGCAAAGCTGGCTTCGTCGTCGGCGTAGCTGGGCACGTCGACGCCCGCCAGCCGCGCGGCGCAGCCTTTGGCGCTGTCGCTGGCGATCTGCACCTGGCGCGTCAGCGCGAACATGTCCGGCGCCAGCCGGGCGTTCAGCAGCACGTCCGGCGCGATGTTGCGCGCGGCGGCGTCGGCGGCGGCCTTGTCCAGGATGGCGGACAGATTGTTCAGGCCCCGGATCAGCGCCGGGACGGAGGCTTGGTACATGGAAACGGACATGGCGGGCTCCTGTCGGATGCGGGAAGGCGGGCGCGGCGGACATTCCGGCGCGCCGCCACAGCATAAGCCAATCCGCCGCCGGGAAACAGACGCGGACCCGGCAGCGGCTTATTCAAAACGGGCCTTCACCGCCCCCGTCCGCCGCCTGCCCTCTCTGTCCCATGCGGAGGCGCGGAGGCAGGGCTCTCACTTGGCCAGCGGCAGGGTGAACCAGAACGCGCAGCCGCCGGCCACGGTGCTGTTGGCGCCGAATTCACCGCGGTGGAATTCAACGATGGAGCGGCAGATGTTCAGGCCGATGCCCATGCCTTCCGGCTTGGTGGAGTAGAACGGGGTGAACAGATTGCTCTTCATCGCCTCGGACAGGCCGGGGCCGTTGTCCACCACTTCCACCCGCCAGAAGGCGGTGCCGATGGAGGTGCGCACTTTGACCCTGGGCCGCTTGGTCTGCGCTTCCTGCATCGCTTCAATGGCGTTTTTCATCAGATTGAGCAGCACTTGCTCGATCAGCACCGGGTCCATGTCCAGCAGGCAGCCTGCCGGGTCTTGTTCCACCTGCAGCTTGACCCCGGCTTTGACCGCCAGGCCTTCCGCCAGGCCGACGGCGCGCAGCACCACCGGCCCCGGTTCCACGCGCTGCAATTGGGGCTCGTGCTTTTTGACGAAGGCGCGGATGCTGCTGACGATCTGGGCGGCGCGCTTGGCCTGTCCGGCGATTTCCTGGATCGCCTCGCGCACGCCGGCCGGCAGTTCCAGTTCCGCCGGCAGCCGCCGGCTGACGCCGGCGGCGTAGGTGTTGATGGCGGTCAGCGGCTGGTTCAGCTCATGCGCCAGCGTGGAGGCCATTTCGCCCATGGCGATCAGGCGCGAGGTGTTTTGCAGCCGTTCCTGCTGCGCCAGTTCCCGCCCTTCGCGCGCCTTGTCTTCGCTAACGTCGGCCAGGATGGCCAGCCAGGCGGATTCGCCGTTCACCCAGTCTATGCGGCGGCGGTGCATCTGGAACCAGCTGCCGCCGCCGTCGGTGGTGAATTCCAGGCCGTACTCGTCTTGTTCCGGCTGTTCCTGCAGGCCGGGCAGCAGCACGCAGCAGGGGCCGTCCGGCTCCACCGTCAGCCATAGCCGGGCAAACGCCGGATTGGCGTACAGCAACAGGCCGCCGCTTTCTTCCATCACGCAGACGCCGGCCACCAGGCCGTTGAGCACGGTGAGGAAGCGCTGATGGGAGGCGTTGAGCGCCAGCCGCTGCCGCTTGCGCTCGGTGATGTCGAACAGGGACGCGATCCAGCCGCGCTGGCTGCCGTCGGCTTCCACCAGCGGGGTGGCGTAGAGCCGCACTTCGATGAATTCGCCGTCCTTGCGCGCAAAGCGCAGTTCGAAGCCCTCTTCCGGCTGACGGTTGTCGCGCACCGCGGCGATCGCCGCGGTCATGGCAGCGTGGTCGTCCTCCGGCCAGAACGGATGCGGCGGCGCCTGACCCACCAGTTCGTCCGCGCCGAAGCCCAGCATGTCGCAGAAGGCTCGGTTCACGCGCACGATGCGCCCTTCGTCCTCCAAAGCCACCAGGCCGCTTTTCATGCAGTCTTCTATCGCCTGGCGCAAGGACACTTCCTTGGCCAGCGCCTGTTCCGCGTGCGCGCGTTCGCGCACATGGCGGCGGATGCGCCAGGCGGCGTACAAGAGCGCGCTGACCAGCAGCGCGATCAGGCCTGACAGCACCGGCAGGGTCAGCCCCAGGCCGGCGCGGTAGCTGGTCGCGTGCAGATAGAGGCCGTAGCCGGGGGGATCGAAGCTGGTCTGATGCGAGAGGGTGCCGGGACGCTCCGCCGGATCGAACTTGCTGGCCAGGATTTTGCCGCTCAAATCCTGGATGCTGATGTAGTTCTTGGAGGCGATCCACCACGGCACCTGGTTGAACAACAGCAGGTCCATCTGATAAGCCAGCCTCAGCCCGCCCAGGGGTTTGCCGTCGTGGACGATGGGCACGGCCAGATCGAAGCGGTATTTGCCGTCGCCGCCCTGATAGGGTTCGCCGTAACTGGGCCGCAGCAGGCGGTTGGCGCGCCACAGCGCGTCGAAGGTTTCTCCGGTCAGCACGCTGCCGTCGCGGCGGGTGCCGTGCTGGTCGCGCACCACCCGGCCGTCCACATCCACCTGCTCGATGCTCAGCAGTTCCGGGTTGCCCCGCAGGTAAAACGCGGCTTGCCGGGCAAAGCGCTGGCTGTCGATATTGCCGTCCTCGATTTCCCGGCCCAGATTTTCAGCCCATTCCTGCTGCCCTTCCAGATACATGCGCAAGGACTGCTCCAGCCACAGCACTTCCTGGATCAGATTGTCTTGCTGCTCGTCGCGCCAGTCCCGGTAAACCAGGTAGAACAGGCTGCCCAGCGCCAACAGCAGGGCCAGCAACAGCGCGCCGGCGCTGAGCCAGAGCATGCCGGGGGAACGGCGCGACAATAAATTTTTTATCTGCATGGCATTCTAGGGAAAGCCCTAATGCGGAAGTCCCTAATAGTTGAAAGAAATAGGAAATCCTACTTTACACGGAACAAGCAGACTGTCCACAAGGACAGCGCATAAGGAAAAACCGCCCACGGCGCCGGCCAAATCGCTTTTGCCGGCCATAAAATGCCAAGGGATTGGTGGATTCCATACAACACTATACAAGTACGATGGAGATAGAGAATGAAACTGAAGACTGCCGCCGTGGCCCTCTGCGCCGCGTTCGCTTTGTCCGGCGTTGCCAATGCCGCCGGCGAGATCCTCATCAAATTCAGCCATGTGGTGTCTCCGGACACCCCCAAGGGCAAAGCCGCCGAATATTTCAAGAAACTGGCTGAGGAACGCACCAAGGGCAAGGTCAAGGTGCAAGTGTATCCCAACAGCCAGTTGTACAAGGACAAGGAAGAACTGGAGGCGCTGCAGCTGGGCGCGGTGCAGATGCTGGCGCCCAGCCTGGCCAAGTTCGGCCCGCTGGGGGTCAAGGAGTTCGAGGTCTTCGATCTGCCCTATCTGTTCGACAATTACGACCAGGTCAACAAGGTGATGCACGGCCCCATCGGCAAGCAGTTGCTGGGCAAGCTGGAGGGCAAGGGCATCAAGGGCCTGGCCTATTGGGACAACGGCTTCAAGAACTTCTCCGCCAACAAGCCCATCCGCACCCCGGCCGACCTCAAGGGCCTGAAGATCCGCATCCAGTCGTCCAAGGTGCTGGAAGAGGAAATGCGCACCCTGGGCGCGCTGCCGCAAGTGATGGCTTTCTCCGAGGTGTATCAGGCGCTGCAGACCGGCGTGGTGGACGGCACCGAGCTGGAAGCGTCCAACCTGTACACCAGCAAGGCCTATGAGGTGCAAAAACAGCTGACGCTGACCCAACACGGCTTCCTCGGCTACGCCGTCATCGTCAACAAGAAGTTCTGGGACGGCCTGCCGGCCGACGTGCGCGCCCAGCTGGACAGCGCGATCCGCGATGCGTCCACCTACGCCAACGATATCGCGAAGAAGGAAAACGAACGCGCGCTGGCCGGCATCAAGGCTTCCGGCAAAACCCAGATCTACACCCCCACTCCGCAGGAACGCAGCGCCTTCAAGAAGGCGTTGGCGCCGGTCCACGCCAAGATGGCCGGCCGCATTGGCCAGGATCTGCTAAACCAGATCTATAAAGAAACCGGTTTCAATCCGGCCAAATAAAGCCAGCCCGGTTCAAGAGCATGCCCTCAAGCATGCTCTTGTTCCATGCGGAGACAGATATGTTGAAATTCCTCGATCACCTTGAGGAGTGGATGATCGCCTGCCTGATGGGGGCGGCCACCCTCATCACCTTTACCGCGGTGCTGCACCGCTACGGTTCGGGCATCGCCACTCTGCAACCGCTGCTCGCCCACATCAATATGTCCTGGGCGCAGGAGCTGACCATTTACCTCTTCGTCTGGATGGCCAAGTTCGGCGCCGCTTACGGCGTGCGCACCGGCATCCATGTCGGCGTGGACGTGCTGATCAACCGGCTCAGCGACAAACGCCGCGGACGTTTCATCGTCTTCGGCCTGCTGGCCGGCGCGCTGTTCACCGGCACCGTCGCCGTCATGGGCGCGGATTTCGTCTGGGACATCGCCCACACCGATCAAACCTCGCCGGATCTGGAGGCGCCGATGTGGCTGGTCTACCTGGCCATTCCCTGTGGTTCTTCGCTGATGTGCTTCCGCTTCCTGCAAGTGGCCTGGAATTTCCTCAGGACCGGCTCGCTGCCCAAGCATGACCACGGCCATGTGGACGGCCTGGACGGCGACGAGCAGCTGGACAATATGCACCCCCACGATATGCATCACGGAGGCCGCCCATGAGCGCCTTGATCATTTTCGGCCTGTTGATGCTGCTGATGCTGACCGGCATGCCGATTTCCATCTCCCTGGGCCTGACGGTGCTGACCTTCCTGTTCACCATGACGGATGTGCCGGTCACTTCGGTGGCGCTGAAGCTGTTCACCGGCATCGAGAAGTTTGAAATCATGGCCATCCCCTTCTTCATCCTGGCCGGCAACTTCCTGATGCACGGCGGCGTGGCCAAACGGATGATCCGCTTCGCCACCACGCTGGTGGGCCACTGGTACGGCGGCCTGGGTCTGGCCGGCGTGGTGTCCTGCGCGCTGTTCGCCGCCATCACCGGCTCATCTGTCGCCACCGTGGTGGCGGTGGGTTCCATCATTCTGCCGGCCATGGTCAAGCAGGGCTATCCGCAGCGCTTCGGCGCCGGCGTGATCACCACTTCCGGCGCGCTGGGCATTCTGTTTCCGCCGTCGATCAATCTGGTGATGTACAGCATCGCCACCGCCGGCATGGATGTCACCGGCCCCAACGGCATGAGCGTCAGCACCGCCTCGGTGGGCCAGCTGTTCATGGCGGGCGTGCTGCCCGGCCTGTGCCTGTCCCTGCTGCTGGGCCTGACCACCTGGTTCCGCGCCAAGAAGTTCGACTACCCGCGCCTGCCCCGCGCCGGCTGGGGCGAACGTTGGCAGGCTTTCCGCGACAGCGTCTGGGGCTTGTTGTTGATCGCGCTGGTGATAGGCGGCATTTACAGCGGCATCTTCACGCCCACCGAGGCGGCGGCGATGGCGGCGGTGTACGCCTTCGTGATCGCGGTCTTCGTCTACAAGGACATGGGGCTGAAGGATGTGCCCAAGGTCTTGCTGAACGCGGCGTCCATGAGTTCCATGCTGCTCTACATCATCACCAACGCGGTGCTGTTCTCCTTCCTGCTGGCGTCCGAGCAGATTCCGCAGGCGATGGCGGCCTGGATGACCGGCCAGGGCCTGGGCATTGTGGCCTTCCTGCTGCTGACCAATATCCTGCTGCTGGCGGCCGGCAACTTCATGGACCCGTCCGCCATCGTGCTGATCATGGCCCCCATCCTCTATCCGGTGGCGGTGAAACTGGGCGTCAATCCCATCCACTTCGGCATTCTGATCGCGGTGAACATGGAAGTGGGCATGTGCCATCCGCCGGTGGGATTGAACCTTTACGTGGCTTCCGGGATCACCAAGATGGGCATCACCGAACTGACGGTGGCGGTCTGGCCCTGGTTGCTGACCATGCTGGGCTTCCTGGTGGCCGTCACCTACATTCCGGAGATCTCGCTATGGCTGCCGCGCGCGCTGGGCATGGTGAATTAGCATCCGCCTGACAGGCGTGAAAACGCGATGGCATGCGCCATCGCGTTTTTTGTCCGACAAGGCGATAGCCCCGCCCGCCCTTAAGCCCGTATAATGTGTAGTTACTCTCTTACACCAACCAACCACCTAAAGATCAACCTCAGGAGTCCCAGAGAATGGACGAGCAATTGCGCCAGAGCGCACTGGAATACCACCAGTACCCCAACCCGGGCAAAATCCAGGTTGCCCCGACCAAGCCTCTCACCACCCAACGCGATCTCGCCCTGGCCTACTCCCCCGGAGTGGCGGCCGCCTGCGACGCCATCGTGGAAGATCCGCTGAACGCCTACAAATACACCGCGCGCGGCAATCTGGTGGCGGTGATCTCCAACGGCACCGCGGTGCTGGGCCTGGGCAATATCGGCGCGCTGGCCGGCAAGCCGGTGATGGAAGGCAAGGGCGTGCTGTTCAAGAAGTTCGCCGGCATCGATGTGTTCGACATCGAGGTCAACGAGCTGGATCCGGACAAGCTGGTGGACATCATCTGTTCGCTGGAACCCACTTTCGGCGGCATCAACCTGGAAGACATCAAGGCGCCCGAGTGCTTCTACATCGAGAAGAAGTGCCGCGAACGCATGAACATTCCGGTGTTCCATGACGACCAGCACGGCACCGCCATCGTGGCCGCCGCCGCGGTGCTCAACGGCCTGCGTCTGGTGGAGAAGGACATCGCGCAAGTGCGCGTGGTGGCCTCCGGCGCCGGCGCCGCCGCCATCGCCTGCCTGGACCTGCTGGTGGCGCTGGGCGTGAACCGCGACAACATCACCGTCTGCGACTCCAAGGGCGTGATCTACGAAGGCCGCGACGAGAAACTGGACGACTCCAAGAAACGCTACGCGATCAAGGACAACGGCCAACGCAAGCTGGCCGACGCCATGGCCGGCGCCGACATCTTCATGGGCCTGTCCGGTCCCAAGCTGGTGTCCCAGGACATGGTCAAATCCATGGCCCGCTCGCCGCTGATCCTGGCCATGGCCAACCCGGAGCCGGAAATTCTGCCGCCGCTGGTCAAGGAAGTGCGCCCGGACGCCATCATCGGCACCGGCCGTTCGGACTATCCGAACCAGGTCAACAACGTGCTGTGCTTCCCCTTCATCTTCCGCGGCGCGCTGGACGTGGGCGCCACCACCATCAATGAAGAGATGAAGCTGGCCACCGTGCGCGCCATCGCCGACCTGGCGCTGGCCGAGCAAAACGACGTGGTGGCCACCGCCTACGGCGACCAGGAACTGTCCTTCGGCCCGGAATACGTGATTCCGAAACCGTTCGACCCGCGTCTGATCGTCAAGATCGCGCCCGCCGTGGCCAAGGCCGCGATGGATTCCGGCGTGGCCACTCGCCCGATCCAGGACTTCGACGCCTACGCCGATCAACTGGCCCAGTTCGTGTACAAGACCAATCTGTTCATGAAGCCGGTGTTCGCCCAGGCCAAGAAAGACCAGAAGCGCGTGGTGCTGACCGAGGGCGAAGACGAGCGCGTGCTGCACGCCACTCAGGAAATCGTCACCCAAGGCCTGGCCAAGCCCATCCTGATCGGCCGCCCCAGCGTCATCGACATGCGCATCCAGAAGCTGGGCCTGAAACTGGTGGCCGGCAAGGACTTCGAGATCGTCAACAACGAATCCGATCCGCGCTTCGCCGAGTACTGGAAAGAGTACTACCAGCTGACCAAGCGCAAGGGCGTGTCCCAGGAGCAGGCTCGCCGTCGCGTGATCGGCAACACCACGCTGATCGGCGCAATGATGGTGCGCCGCGGCGACGCCGACGCGATGATCTGCGGCACCTACGGGCCGTACCGCCAGCACTTCGACATCGTTGAAACCGTGCTCGGCTACAACAACCCGGAGCAAGTGGCCGGCGCGATGAACGCGCTGATCCTGCCCACCGGCAACATCTTCATCGCCGACACCTACGTCAACGCCGACCCGAGCGCCGAACAACTGGCCAGCATCACCCGCATGGCCAGCGAATCGATCAAGCGCTTCGGCATTGCGCCCAAGGCCGCGCTGCTGTCCAACTCCAGCTTCGGCACGCTGAACAGCGCCTCGGCGCAGAAGATGCGCGCCGCCTTCGACCAGATCCGCTCGGCGCAGCCGGATCTGGAGATCGACGGCGAAATGCAGGGCGACGCCGCGTTGGTGGAAAGCATCCGCAACCAGGCCATGCCGGACAGCACGCTGAAAGGCTCGGCCAATCTGTTGATCATGCCGAATGTGGAAGCCGCCAACATCAGCTACAACCTGTTGCGCGTTTCCGCCTCCGACGGCGTGACCATCGGCCCCATCCTGATGGGCATGAGCAAGCCGGCTCACATCCTGACCCCGATCGCTTCGGTGCGCCGCATCGTCAATATGGTGGCCCTGGCCGCCGTGGACGCGCAGAACAGCAAGTAAGCGTTTGCCTGGCATTTAAGGCATATACTGAACGGGCAAGCACAGCTTGCCCGTTTTTTCTTCGCCAAGGGAGCCGCCCATGAGCAACGAATTCAACCCCAACGACCCCTTCTCCCTATTCCGCCAGTTCTGGCAAACCGCCACGCCGCCGGGCATGCAGCCCTTTCTGCCGCCGATGAGCGAGGAGGAGATCGAGCGCAAGCTGGCGGAATTGCGCGTGGTGGAAAGCTGGCTGACCATGAATATGGGCATGCTGAGCATGCAGATCAAAGCCCTGGAAATGCAGAAGTCCGCGCTGCACTCGATGCGGCCTAAAGACCCGCCGCACAATTGAAACCGCCCCCGCCCCGATGCGGCCGCGCTCAAGTTTGCTTGGCGCGCAAACAACGCTACACTCTACCGTCCGGCCGCGGATCTTCCTGGCAGAAGCCCGCGGTCGCCATGCCTCAAGGTGATGAACGGGACGGCTCGGCCTCCCCTTTCCCATAACAATTAACGACCACTTTTCCGCGGACTCCATGCGTTTCTCCACTCCTTACGCCGCGCAGCCCGCAGATTCCGGCCTGCCTTCCATCCCCGTCTGGCTGTTCTTGCTCATCGCCGTCGCCTGGCTGCTGCCCGGCCTGGTGGGTCATGAGCCCTGGAAGCCGGACGAAGCCTACACCTTCGGCCTGATCCGCCATATCGCTCAGACCGGCGACTGGATCGTGCCGACGCTGGCCGGCGAGCCCTTCATGGAAAAGCCGCCGCTGTTCTTCATCAGCGCCGCCTTCACCATGCAATTGTTCAGCGGCTGGCTCAGCGCGCCGGACGCCGCGCGGCTGGCCGCCGGCGGCTGGATGGCGCTGGCCCTGGCCGGCACCGCCGTCTCCGCCGGCGCCTTGTACGGCCGCCGCGCCGCCGCCTGGGGCGCCTTGCTGCTGCTGGGCTGCCTGGGCCTGCCGATGCGCGCCCATCAGATGATCACGGACACCGCCCTGTTGGCCGGCGTGGCCTGGGGTCTGGCCGGACTGGTGCTGCTGCGCCGGCGCGCCCTGCTCGGCGGCGCGCTGCTGGGCCTGGGCGGCGGCGTCGCCTTCCTGAGCAAGGGCCTGCTCGGCCCCGGCTGCCTGGGCCTGACCGCCTTGTTGCTACCGCTGCACCCGGATTACCGCAACCGCCGTTACGCCGGCGGCCTGCTGCTGGCCGCGCTGATCGGCCTGCCGCTGACCGCGCTGTGGGGCTTGAGCCTGTACTTGCGCGACCCGGCCTTGTTCCAGCTGTGGTTCAAAGTGAACAACTTCGGCCGCTTCGACGGCAGCGCCCATCTGGGCCCCAAGGCTCCGCGCCTGTTCTACGGCCGCACCCTGCCCTGGTACGGCATCCCGGTCTTGCCGCTGGCCTTGTGGGGGCTGTGGCGCGGCCGCCGACAATGGACCCACGCCTGGCCGGCGGCGCCGGCGCTGCTCTGGCTGGTGACGCTGACCGTCTTGTCGCTGGCGGGCGACGCCCGCGAACTCTATGCGATGCCCTTGCTGCTGCCGCTGGCGCTGCTGGCCATCGCCGGTTTGCGCGCCGGCGAATCCCATCGCGGCTGGCGCGCGCTGTCCGGCTTCAGCCTGTTGCTCTGCCTGGCGCTTGGCGCCTTCGTGCTCGCCGTCGCCTGGGTGCTTTCCACCGGCGAACCGGCGCAATGGTCCCGTCACCTGCTGCACCGCAAGTTCACCGATTGGCACCCGCAGTGGCATCCATGGACCTGGCTGGCCTTCGGCCTGATCGCCGGCGGCGCGGCCTGGCTATGGCGACGCGTCCCGGCCGATACTGCGCCCGGCTTCGCCTGGCGCTGGAGCCTGACCATCGTGCTGTTGTGGGGCGGCCTGGCCACACTGTGGCTGCCGGCGCTGGATCACGGCATGCGCTACCGCGAAACCTTCGCCCCGCTGCGCCCTGTCCTGGCCGACATCGGCCGGCAAGGCGAATGCGTCGCCAGCGTCGGCCTGGGCGAACCCCAACGCGCGCTGCTGGACTACTACGCCGATTACCGCACGCTGCGGCTGGAAAGCACGCCGCAGGCCAAAGACTGCCGCTGGTTGCTGGTCCAGTCTCTTCACGACCAGCTGCCGGCCTTTCTCCGCGGCCTGACGCCGATGGCGAGCTTCCAGCGTCCGGGCGACCCGAAGGAACGCTTCCGCCTGTATCGGCTGGAACAACCGCTGGGCCAGCTGTTGGATACGGGCAAATAATTACAATGTATTTAATTTCAGACGAAATCGTCACAATTCGTCACAATTTGCCCCATATTCATTAACAATCACAGCGCCGCGATAACGTAGCCTTAACCCTTTTTTTCTTGAGGTTATGGTATGTCGGCGCTGAACGCGGTGGATTTATTCTGGTCTCTGGCCAGCGGGCGCTTCTCCCGCAAGGACGGATTCGACGAAGGGAAGAATCGCTGCAAATTCGCGCTGCGCGGACTGCTGACCCTGCCCTGGACGCTGCGCTGGCTGGACAGCTGGGGCCAACCCGCGCTGCGCCGCCATCTGCAAGCCAATCCGCGGCTGGCCTGCAAGCTGCACCGCCCCTATCTGTACCGCGCTCTTGGCCCAAGCGGCAAGCTGGCGGCTCTGCGCGAACACTATCAGACGCTGGCGACGCGGGTGTCTCCCGCCGCCTACCGCAGCCTGCTCAGCGACGCCGGTCTGCCGCTGGCCGCGCTGCTCGGCAAAAACGAGGCCGCGATCACGGCGGTGCTGACGCACCGCCACAGCTTCGACAAAGAAGGCGAGCTGTCCTTGCAGATCTGCTCGGAGGAAGGGATCGCCATCGCCACGCTGACCTTCACCATCACCCGCCATCAAGGTGAAACCGCCATCATCATCGGCGGCCTGCAAGGCCCGCGCAAACCCCATGGCGCGGAAGCCGTGCACCAGCTCACCAAGCAAAGCCACGGCCTGTTTCCCAAGCGTTTGGCGGTTGAGGCCTTGGTCGCGCTGGCCCAGGAAATAGGCGCTAACCAGGTGCTGGCCGTCAGCAAATGGCAGCATATCTACAGCTCCTGGCGCTATCGCCGCCAGTTCTTCGCCGATTACGACAGCTTCTGGGACACCTTCGACGCCCAGCCCACCGCTTGCAAGCGCTTCTTCAGCCTGCCGCTGCAACTGCCGCGCAAGCCCCTGAGCGAGATCGCCAGCAAGAAACGCGCGGAATATCAGCGCCGCTACGCCTTGCTGGACGAACTGGCCAGCCAGAGCCGCAGCGCCGTCACGCGCCGGGCCGCCGCAAACTGAAAGCCGTCTTAGCGCGGCTGAACTCGTCGCCGCCCAGCTTGCCCACCAAGTCCAGGGCCTTGCTCGCCACGCGGCCGTCCCGCCACGCCTCGTCCGCCACATGCACGTGGCGCACCTCGCCCAACACCAGATTGCCGGCGCCCGCGCCTTCGCCCAGCACCAGGCACTGGCTCAGCACGCATTCGAAACGCAGCGGCGCCTGTTCCACGCCCGGCGCCCTCACCTGCCGGCTGCGCGCCTTGCTCACGCCGGCCAGATCGAACTCGTCCACCTCCGGCGCATAAGGGCCGCAGCTGAGGTTCATCGCCTCCGCCAAGCGCTCCGGCACCACATTAACGACGAACTCGCCGGTGGCGCGGATATTGGCCAGGGTATCCTTCTCGCCGCCGCTGGCCGGCGTCAGAATGCTCAGCGCCAGCACCGGCGGCTTCACGCTGGCCACGGTGAAGAAGGAAAACGGCGCCAGATTAGCCACGCCCCGCAAGTCCTGAGTGCTGACCCAGGCGATGGGCCGGGGCTGCACGCTGCCCACCAGCAAAGGGTAGACCGCCTCCGGCGGCAAGCTCTTGATGTCGCAGTCCATGGGGATTCCTCCTAGATGCCATCATTCTAATGCTGCACAGCAACAAAATACCAGCGCCGCCAATTGCGCCCGGCGATGGTGTCGCAACCGCTCGGCAGGTAAAATGACGCGATGAACTCACCTCGTTTTATCCATCTGCGCCTCCATTCGGAGTTCTCCATCACCGACGGCATCGTACGCCTGGATGACGCCATCAAGCGCGCCATCAAGGACAATATGCCCGCGGTGGGCATGTCCGATCTGATGAACATCTTCGGCATGGTCAAGTTCTACAAGGGCTGCCGGGACAAAGGCGTCAAGCCCATCGTGTCCTGCGATGTCTGGCTGGAAAACGAGGATGACCGCGACAAACCCTATCGCCTGATGCTGACGGTGAAGAACCGCCAGGGCTACGGGCGCTTGTGCGAACTGCTGGCCGACGCCTACACCCACAATCAGTACCGCGGCCGCGCCGAACTCAAGCGCGCCTGGCTGGAAAACGGCGACAACAGCGGCCTGATCTGCCTGTCCGGCGCCCACATGGGCGACGTGGGCCAGGCCCTGCTGATGGGCCAGCGCGACGAGGCGCGCCGCCGCGCCGAATATTGGGAGAGCTGCTTCCCGGACAGCTTCTACCTGGAGTTGCAGCGCCTGAACAACCCGCAGGTGGAGCACGCGCTGCAAGCCTCGCTGTGGCTGGCCGGCGAGACCGGCCTGCCGGTGGTGGCCACCCACCCCATCCAGTTCATGGACCCGGACGACTTCAAGGCCCACGAGGCCCGCGTCTGCATCGCCGAGGGCTTCACCCTGGGCGACAAGCGCCGGCCGCGCAGCTTCGAGGAAAACCAATACTTCCTGTCCACCGAGCAGATGCTGGAGCGCTTCGCCGACATCCCCGAGGCGCTGGAAAACTCGGTGGAAATCGCCCGCCGCTGCAATATCAGCGTGCAACTGGGCAAGAACTACCTGCCGCAATTCCCGACGCCGGACGGCATGACGCTGGACGACTACCTGGTGCATCTGTCCCAGGAAGGGCTGGAAGAACGGCTGGCCAAGCTCTATCCCGATCCGGAAACGCGCGCCCAAGAGCGGCCGCGCTACGACGAGCGCTTGAAGATCGAGTGCGACACCATCATCCAGATGGGCTTCCCCGGCTACTTCCTGATCGTGGCGGACTTCATCAACTGGGCCAAGAACAACGGCTGCCCGGTGGGTCCCGGCCGCGGCTCCGGCGCCGGCTCGCTGGTGGCCTACAGCATCGGCATCACCGACATCGACCCGCTGGCCTACGCGCTGCTGTTCGAACGCTTCCTCAACCCCGAGCGGGTCTCCATGCCCGACTTCGACATCGACTTCTGTCAGGACAACCGCTACCGCGTGATTGAATACGTGCGCCAGAAATACGGCGCCGAAGCGGTGTCGCAGATCGCCACCTTCGGCACCATGGCGGCCAAGGCCGTGGTACGCGACGTCGGCCGGGTGCTGGACTTGCCGTATATGTTCTGCGACGGCATCTCCAAACTGATTCCCGCCGCGCCCGGCAAGCAATACTCGCTGGACGACGCTGTGGAAATGGAGCCGGTGCTGCGCGAGCGGCTGGAAAACGAGGAGGAACTGCGCGAGCTGTGGGAGTTGGCCAAGAAGCTGGAAGGCCTGACCCGCAACATCGGCATGCACGCCGGCGGCGTCTTGATCGCGCCGGGCAAGATCACCGACTTCTGCCCGATGTACCAGGCCAGCGGCGACGGCTCGGTGCCGGTGTCCATGCTGGACAAGGACGATGTGGAAAAAGTGGGCCTGGTGAAGTTCGACTTCCTCGGCCTGCGCAACCTGACGATTATCGAACTGGCCGTCGGCTACATCAAGGACCTGGACCCCAGCTTCGACACCGACCTCAATCTGCTCGAGTTCACCGACGCCGCCGCCTACAAAGTGCTGCAGCAGGCCAATACCACCGCCGTCTTCCAGCTTGAATCGGACGGCATGAAGCGGCTGCTGGAAAAACTGAAGCCCGACCGTTTCGAAGACATCATCGCTGTGCTGGCCCTGTACCGTCCGGGCCCGCTCGGCTCCGGCATGGTGGACGACTTCATCCTGCGCAAGGCCGGCAAGCAAGAGGTCGACTACTACCACCCGGACCTGCAGGCCTGCCTGGACCCGACCTACGGCGTGATCGTCTACCAGGAACAGGTGATGCAGATCTCGCAGATCATCGGCGGTTACACCCTGGGCGGCGCCGACATGCTGCGCCGGGCGATGGGCAAGAAAAAACCGGAGGAAATGGCCGAGCACCGCGGCAAAATCGCCCAGGGTGCGGCCACCAAGGGCTACGACCCCAAGCTCGCCGAAATGCTGTTCGACCTGATGGCCAAGTTCGCCGAGTACGGCTTCAACAAGTCGCACACCGCCGCCTACGCCGTGGTCTCCTATCAGACCGCCTGGCTCAAGGCCCACCACACCGCGGCCTTCATGGCGGCCACCATGTCCTCGGAATTGGACAACACCGACCAGCTCAAGGTGTTCTACGACGACAGCGTGGACGGCAAAAACGGCCTGATCTTCCTGCCGCCCGACGTCAACCAGAGCTACTACCGCTTCGTGCCGGTGGACCGCAAGCACATCCGCTACGCGCTGGGCGCGATCAAGGGCACCGGCGAAGCCGCCGTCGACCACATCGTCGCGATCCGCGCCGCGTCCGGGCCGTTCAAGGACTTGTTCGACTTCTGCAGCCGCACCGACAAGAAGATCGTCAACAAGCGCGTGATCGAAGCGCTGATCCGCGCCGGCGCCTTCGACAGCATAGAGCCCAACCGGGCCAAGCTGTTCGGCAACGTCGGGCTGGCGATGGACGCCGCCGAACAGGAGCACGCCAACGCCAATCAGGGCGGCTTGTTCGACATGTTCGGCGACGACGTCGCCCCCAGCGTGGACATGGTCGAGATCAAGCCGTGGAGCGACGCGGTCAAGCTGGCGGAAGAAAAGCTGGCCATCGGCTTCTACCTGTCCGGCCACCCTTTCGCCGCCTACGCCAAGGAAATCCGCGGCTTCATCAAGACCCCGCTGTCCCGGCTCAGCCCGCGCAAGGAGCCCCAGTTGCTGGCCGGCTTCGTCACCGGCATCCGCGTCAAAGTGGGCAACCGCGGCAAAATGGCCTTCGTGCAGCTGGACGACGGCAGCACCAAATTGGAAGTCAGCCTGTTCGCGGAAAGCTTCGAAGCCAACCGCAGCCGCTTGAAAGACGACGTGGTGCTGGTGATAGAAGGCAAGGTCAGCGAGGACAACTTCTCCGGCGGCCTGCGCATCATCGCAGACAAAGTCTATGAGCTGGGCGAGGCGCGCAGCCGCTACGCGCGCAGCCTGTCGCTGAAACTGGCCGGCAAGGTGGACGTCAGCAAACTCAAGGCCCAGCTGCACCCGTTCCGCAGCGAAGACGCCGGCTGCCCGGTGCGCATCCATTACAACAACGGCGCGGCCAGCGGCGACCTAATGCTGCCCCCGCCCTGGGGCGTCCGGCTGGACGACGGGCTGTTGCTGGCGCTGCAGGACTGGCTGGGCAACGACAAGGTCAAAGTGATGTGGTGAGCCGCCGCGCTCCCGCCAAGCCGCGCGCAGCGCGGCTTTTTTCTTGCCCCGCGCTTTGCAAGCGCCGGGCATTGCAGTAGGCTTGCCCGCTCAAACGCACCACAGAAGAGGATGTTTTCAGATGACGGCACGCCCGGCGCAACTCCAAGACGTCGCCCCGGTCTTCCAGATCGAGCAAGCGGTATTCGGCCACCACGTCTACCCGGACTTTTTCTTCCGCCAGGCTCACGACCTGTGGCCGGACCTGTTCTTCGTCGCGCCGGGCGCGCAAGACGGGGCACTGGGCGGCTACATCATCGGCGCGCCGGGCAGCGGGCAAGGCGAATTCTGGATCATGTCGCTGGCGGTCCACGAGCATTGCCGCGGACAAGGCGTAGGCAAGCAACTGCTGCAGGCCTTGCTGCAGGCGCTGCGGGCGCGCCAGGCCAGCCACGCGAAACTGACGGTCCACCCCGACAATCCCGCGGTCAGGCTGTACCAGCAGCTTGGCTTTGTCGTCGTCGAACATCAGCCTCATTACTTCGGCGACAACGATCCGCGCCTGGTCATGCGCGCGGATTTCTAGCCGTCCGGACGCAACAAAGCCTCCCTTTGGGGAGGCTTCCGTGTCGCCGTTCAACAGCACAATGCATAAAGCCCAGCTCGTGTGAGCTGGGCTTTGCAATGGGGCGTCTGGCGGTGTCCTACTTTCACATGGCGAATGCCACACTATCATCGGCGCTAAGGCGTTTCACGGTCCTGTTCGGGATGGGAAGGCGTGGGACCACCTCGCTATGGCCACCAGACATAAACTGGTACAAACTTGAAGAAGCCTGGGATGGTCTACACCACCCCACATATATTCGGTATTCAATTGTGCCGCACAACACTATCTCGTCGCTCAGTTTCCCAAGCCACTCAAATGATAGGATCAAGCCTCACGAGCAATTAGTATCGGTTAGCTTAACGCCTCACAGCGCTTCCACACCCGACCTATCAACGTCCTGGTCTCGAACGACTCTTCAGGAGGGTCAAGCCCTCAGGGAAGTCTCATCTTCAGGCGAGTTTCCCGCTTAGATGCTTTCAGCGGTTATCTCTTCCGCACTTAGCTACCCGGCAATGCGACTGGCGTCACAACCGGTACACCAGAGGTGCGTCCACTCCGGTCCTCTCGTACTAGGAGCAGCCCCCGTCAAACTTCCAACGCCCACTGCAGATAGGGACCAAACTGTCTCACGACGTTTTGAACCCAGCTCACGTACCACTTTAAATGGCGAACAGCCATACCCTTGGGACCGGCTACAGCCCCAGGATGTGATGAGCCGACATCGAGGTGCCAAACACCGCCGTCGATGTGAACTCTTGGGCGGTATCAGCCTGTTATCCCCGGAGTACCTTTTATCCGTTGAGCGATGGCCCTTCCATTCAGAACCACCGGATCACTATGTCCTGCTTTCGCACCTGCTCGACTTGTCGGTCTCGCAGTTAAGCTACCTTTTGCCATTGCACTATCAGCACGATTTCCGACCGTACCTAGGTAACCTTCGAACTCCTCCGTTACACTTTGGGAGGAGACCGCCCCAGTCAAACTGCCTACCATGCACTGTCCCCAATCCGGATCACGGACCAAGGTTAGAACCTCAAACACACCAGGGTGGTATTTCAAGGACGGCTCCATGAGAACTAGCGTTCCCACTTCATAGCCTCCCACCTATCCTACACAAGTCTGTTCAAAGTCCAATGCAAAGCTACAGTAAAGGTTCACGGGGTCTTTCCGTCTAGCAGCGGGGAGATTGCATCTTCACAAACACTTCAACTTCGCTGAGTCTCAGGAGGAGACAGTGTGGCCATCGTTACGCCATTCGTGCGGGTCGGAACTTACCCGACAAGGAATTTCGCTACCTTAGGACCGTTATAGTTACGGCCGCCGTTTACTGGGGCTTCGATCAAGAGCTTGCACCCCATCACTTAACCTTCCAGCACCGGGCAGGCGTCACACCGTATACGTCCACTTTCGTGTTGGCACAGTGCTGTGTTTTTGTTAAACAGTCGCAGCCACCGATTCTCTGCGACCTCTCAAAGCTCCTCCCGCAGGGGATTCACTCTAAGAGGCATACCTTCTCCCGAAGTTACGGTATCAATTTGCCGAGTTCCTTCTCCTGAGTTCTCTCAAGCGCCTTAGAATTCTCATCCTGCCCACCTGTGTCGGTTTGCGGTACGGTTCTTATGCAGCTGAAGCTTAGTGGCTTTTCCTGGAAGCGTGGTATCAGTCACTTCAGGTCCGTAGACCCTCGTCATCACGTCTCGGCCTTAAGGGGCGGCGGATTTGCCTACCACCCCAGCCTACCGGCTTAAACAGACTATTCCAACAGTCTGATGACCTAACCTTCTCCGTCCCCACATCGCACTGCATAAAAGTACGGGAATTTTAACCCGTTTCCCATCGACTACGCTTTTCAGCCTCGCCTTAGGGGCCGACTCACCCTACGCCGATGAACGTTGCGTAGGAAACCTTGGGCTTTCGGCGAGCGGGCTTTTCACCCGCTTTATCGCTACTCATGTCAGCATTCGCACTTCTGATATCTCCAGCATCCCTTACGAGACACCTTCACAGACCTACAGAACGCTCCCCTACCATCTGCACTTACGTGCAAATCCGCAGCTTCGGTTATCAGTTTGAGCCCCGTTACATCTTCCGCGCAGGACGACTCGACCAGTGAGCTATTACGCTTTCTTTAAATGATGGCTGCTTCTAAGCCAACATCCTGGCTGTCTATGCCTTCCCACCTCGTTTACCACTTAACTGATCATTTGGGACCTTAGCTGGCGGTCTGGGTTGTTTCCCTCTTGACGATGGACGTTAGCACCCACCGTCTGTCTCCCATGCTCGCACTTTCCGGTATTCAGAGTTTGCCATGGTTTGGTAAATCGCAATGACCCCCTAGCCATAACAGTGCTTTACCCCCGGAAGTGATACATGAGGCACTACCTAAATAGTTTTCGGGGAGAACCAGCTATCTCCGAGTTTGTTTAGCCTTTCACCCCTATCCACAGCTCATCCCCTAGTTTTGCAACACTAGTGGGTTCGGACCTCCAGTGCGTGTTACCGCACCTTCATCCTGGCCATGGATAGATCACTCGGTTTCGGGTCTACGCCCAGCAACTAAATCGCCCTATTCGGACTCGGTTTCCCTACGCCTCCCCTATTCGGTTAAGCTCGCTACTGAACGTAAGTCGCTGACCCATTATACAAAAGGTACGCAGTCACGGAACAAGTCCGCTCCCACTGTTTGTATGCATCCGGTTTCAGGTTCTATTTCACTCCCCTCCCGGGGTTCTTTTCGCCTTTCCCTCACGGTACTGGTTCACTATCGGTCGATCATGAGTATTTAGCCTTGGAGGATGGTCCCCCCATCTTCAGACAGGATTTCTCGTGTCCCGCCCTACTTATCGTACGCCTAGTCCTTGGAATGCGTTTTCGTGTACGGGGCTATCACCCACTATGGCGGTCCTTTCCATGAACCTTCCACTAACACAATCCATAACACGTACAGGCTCTTCCGCGTTCGCTCGCCACTACTAACGGAATCTCGGTTGATTTCTTTTCCTGCAGCTACTTAGATGTTTCAGTTCGCTGCGTTCGCCTCCTCAGACCTATGGATTCAGTCTGGGATCTCCTTGCGGAGGGGTTTCCCCATTCGGACATCGCGGGATCAAAGCTCTATTGCCAGCTCCCCCGCGCTTTTCGCAGGCTTACACGTCCTTCTTCGCCTATGATCGCCAAGGCATCCACCAGATGCACTTAGTCGCTTGACCCTATCATTTCAGTAACCTAGATCACCAAAACAACAAGTGTGTTTGTGCGACGACTACACCGCCCCTTTTGATATGGCGACGTAGCCTAGATACAATCAAATACCCAAGATGACGATCCGTCCACGTAAAGAGTTAACTCTACGTTTCCTTCTCGCCGTCTTTATATATTCGGCTTCTTCAGTTTGTTAAAGATCAGTGCGTTCAAACAACGCGATCACAGTACTCATCCAAGCACTCTGATCGCGAGACTCAAACTCGCGAATAACCGATAGGCTGTAAGTACTCGATCAACAACCTTCTCTAGAAAGGAGGTGATCCAGCCGCAGGTTCCCCTACGGCTACCTTGTTACGACTTCACCCCAGTCATGAATCCCACCGTGGTAAGCGGCCTCCTTACGGTTAGCCTACCCACTTCTGGTGAAACTCACTCCCATGGTGTGACGGGCGGTGTGTACAAGACCCGGGAACGTATTCACCGCAGCATGCTGATCTGCGATTACTAGCGATTCCGACTTCACGCACTCGAGTTGCAGAGTGCGATCCGGACTACGATCGGTTTTATGAGATTGGCTCCACCTCGCGGCTTCGCGACCCTCTGTACCGACCATTGTATGACGTGTGAAGCCCTGGTCATAAGGGCCATGAGGACTTGACGTCATCCCCACCTTCCTCCGGTTTGTCACCGGCAGTCCCATTAGAGTGCCCAACTTAATGATGGCAACTAATGGCAAGGGTTGCGCTCGTTGCGGGACTTAACCCAACATCTCACGACACGAGCTGACGACAGCCATGCAGCACCTGTGTTAACGCTCCCTTTCGGGCACCGCCACATCTCTGCGGCGTTCGTTACATGTCAAGACCAGGTAAGGTTTTTCGCGTTGCATCGAATTAATCCACATCATCCACCGCTTGTGCGGGTCCCCGTCAATTCCTTTGAGTTTTAACCTTGCGGCCGTACTCCCCAGGCGGTCAACTTCTCGCGTTAGCTACGCTACCAAGGATTCAAACCCCCAACAGCTAGTTGACATCGTTTAGGGCGTGGACTACCAGGGTATCTAATCCTGTTTGCTCCCCACGCTTTCGTGCATGAGCGTCAGTGTCATCCCAGGGGGCTGCCTTCGCCATCGGTATTCCTCCGCATCTCTACGCATTTCACTGCTACACGCGGAATTCTACCCCCCTCTGACGCACTCTAGTCGTGCAGTCTCCAATGCCGTTCCCAGGTTAAGCCCGGGGCTTTCACATCAGACTTGCACAACCGCCTGCGCACGCTTTACGCCCAGTAATTCCGATTAACGCTTGCACCCTACGTATTACCGCGGCTGCTGGCACGTAGTTAGCCGGTGCTTATTCTTCCGGTACTCTCAGACCCAGCGGTTATTAACCACTAGGATTTGCTCCCGGACAAAAGTCCTTTACAACCCGAAGGCCTTCTTCAGACACGCGGCATGGCTGGATCAGGCTTGCGCCCATTGTCCAAAATTCCCCACTGCTGCCTCCCGTAGGAGTCTGGGCCGTGTCTCAGTCCCAGTGTGGCGGATCATCCTCTCAGACCCGCTACTGATCGACGCCTTGGTGAGCCTTTACCTCACCAACTAGCTAATCAGACATCGGCTGCTCGTATAACGTGAGGCCTTTCGGTCCCCCACTTTCCCCCTCAGGGCGTATGCGGTATTAATCCGGCTTTCGCCGAGCTATCCCCCATTACACGGTACATTCCGATGCATTACTCACCCGTTCGCCACTCGTCAGCGGTGCAAGCACCCTGTTACCGTTCGACTTGCATGTGTAAAGCATGCCGCCAGCGTTCAATCTGAGCCAGGATCAAACTCTTCAGTTCAATTCCAAGCAAATTTTCTGGCACGCAAGATCAAAGAAACATCGAGACATTTCTCGTCTTGCAGTGCAAGTGTTTGGTCATCGACCGAGCACTTACACCTATCGGTTATTCGTTCTGTTAAAGATCGGTGCAGGTCGCTGCGTTTCGTTTCCGCCGCTGCGTTGTCTGCTGAGGAGGCGAACTATACGTCAGCCCCCTAAACCCGTCAACACCTTTCGTGAAAGATTTTTGACAAAAGAGGCCTCTCGCAAGCTATCCCCATGATTTATATTGAATCATCCATATGAAGAATTTCAGCGTAGCCGCCATGCACTGGTAGGGACTGTCGTTTCCGGATTGAAAAAACGATAATTCCCCTCCTCGTCCGCCCTTCTAGAAGCACAATCATGCGCAACAAAACCTGGATTTTCGACCTGGACGACACGCTGCACCACGCCAGCGGCGGCATCTTCGCCCATATCAGCCACGCGATGTCCGCTTATATGATGAAACATCTGCAAGTGGACGCGGTGGAAGCCCGCTTGCTGCGCGAGCGCTATTGGGCGCAATACGGCGCCACCATGCATGGGCTAGTTACCCACCACGGCATCGACCCTCATGACTTCCTATTAGAAACCCATAAGCTGGAAGAACTGGAGCAATGGCTGTTCGCCGAGCACAATCTGGCGGAATCGCTGAGCGCGCTGCCGGGCCGCAAGCTGATCTTCTCCAATGGCCCGCACCATTATGTGCAAGGCATTTTGCAGCGCTTGGCGATAGAGCGGCACTTTCACTCTATATATGGCGTCGAGCAAGTGGACTACGTGCCCAAGCCGCATGTGGGCGCCTTCCGTAAAGTTCTGGCGCAAGAGCGGCTGGATCCGCGACACTGCATCATGGTGGAGGACTCGCTGCCCAATCTGCTGACGGCGAAGAAGCTGGGCATGAAAACGGTCTGGGTCAGCAAGCAGGTGCGGCGGCCTGCGCATGTGGACATCCGCATCGCCTCCATCGGCGAGCTGGCGCGCCGTCGCTGGGACTGAAATAAAAAAAGGCCGGAATCCCGGCCTTTTCCTATATAGAGTATCCCGCTTACTTCAGCTTGATCTCGGACCACACCTTGTTCAGCTCGCGACGGTCCTTGGCGTTCAAGTCCTTCAGCTGTTGCAGGCGCGGCAGTTCGCCGGCGGTCGGGAAGATCGCATGCACCTTGGTCAGTTCCGGTTTGACGAACTTGCCGGCGGCGGCGTTGGGGTTGCCCGAGCCCATCTCGTTGGTCAGACCGGAGGCGTTCTTGCCGTCCAGCATGAAGTTGATGAATTTGTAAGCCAGGTCCTTGCGCGGCGCGTCCTTCAACACCACGAAGTTGTCCAGCGACAGGGTGTTGCCTTCTTTCTGCAAGCCGAAATTGACGCCGAACTTGCGGCCGGCCTTCTTGGCGTCCTGCTGCGCCTGGTACATATCGTTGGAATAGCCCAGCGCGACATAGATGTTGCCTACGGTCAGTTCCTTGATATAGCTCTGGTTGTTGAAGGCGGCCCAGTAGGGCTTGGCCTTCAGGATCACGTCGCGCGCCGCCTTCCAGTCCGCCGGATTGGTGGAGTTGGCCGGCTTGCCCAGATACATCAAGGCGGCGGACACCAGCTCGCGCTGAGAGTCCAGCACGGTGATCTTGCCCTTGAGCTTGGCCAATACGGCCGGATCGAAGATCAGCGCCCAGCTATTGGCCTTGTCCAGCAAGCCCAGTTCTTTCAGCTTGGTTTCGTTGTAGCCCAGCAGCGTGGTGGTGAAGGCGTAGGGGACCGAGTACTGGTTGCCCTTGTCGAAGAAGCTGTTCAAATAGCCTGCGTTCAGGTTCTTGAAGTTGGGCAGCTGTTTTTTGTCCAGCGGCTGCGCCTTGCCCTGCTTGATCAGCGCTTCCACCGCGAAGCCGGTCGGCACCACGATGTCGTAACCCTTGGCGCCGGCGGCCAGCTTGGCCAGCATTTCTTCGTTGTCGCCGTAGAAATCTTGCACCAGCTTGCACTTGCAATAAGCCTCGAAGCTCTTGGCGGTGCTTTCCGATAGGTAGTTGTTCCAGTTGTAGAGGTGCAATTCTTCCGCTGCGTACGCTTGTGCAGATACGGCCAGGGCAAGCGTCACCAGGACTTTTTTCATTGCGTTTTTCCTTCTATTCGCACGAGTGCGTTGCGACTACATGAAAAACCGGCCGGCTCCCTTGTTGCCCGGCCGGGGCCCTACTACTTAAACAGGCTTTCAGCCATTGGCCCGCAGCGCGCTGGGCGACACGCGCGAAGCAATGACGATCAGCACCAGGGTCAACAGCATCAGCAAGCTGGAAACGGCGTTCACTTCCGGCGTCACCGCGATCTTGATCATCGAGTAAATCTCCAGCGGCAGCATGCTGGCGCCTGCGCCGGCGGTGAAGAAGGTGATCACGAAGTCGTCGATGGACAAGGTAAAGGCCATCAGGGCGCCGGCGATGATGCCCGGCTTGATCACCGGCAGGGTGATCAGGCGGAAGGCCTGAAACGGCGTCGCCCCCAGATCGCGCGCCGCTTCCACCAGGCTGTCGTCCATGCCCTGCATCCGCGCCCGCACCACGATGGCGACGAAGCCGATGCAGAAGGCGACGTGGGACAGCAGGATGGTGATCATGCCCAGTTCCAGAATGCCGATCAGCTGGTTGACGATGACGAAGAAGATCACCAGCGACACCCCCATCAGCAGTTCCGGGATGGCGATGGGCGTCAGCACCAGGAAGGGCAGCAAGCGCAGCTTGTAGCGATGCATGGCGATGCCGGCCAAGGTGCCCAGCACGGTGGCGCAGGCGCTGGCGATGATGCCTATGATCAGCGAGTTGGCCGCCGCGCTCAGCATCTTCTCGTTGTGGAACAGTTTGTCGTACCACTTGAGGGTGAAGCCCACCCATTCCGCGTTGAGTCTGGAATCGTTGAACGAGTACAGCACCACGATCACCAGCGGCAGATAGAGGAAGAGATAGGTCAGCAGCGCCGACGCCCACAACCAGCGGGATTGTTTCTTAGCCACGTTTCTTGCCTCCTCTGCCCACCATCGCGCCCAGGGCCGCGATCAACAACACTCCGCCGGTCAGCATGATGGACAGCACCGAACCGAACGGCCAGTCGCGGGTGTCCAGGATTTGCTGCTTGATCAGGTTGCCGATCATGATGGAGTCGGTGCCGCCCAGGATGTCCGGAATGGCGAACATGCCCAGCGCCGGGATGAACACCAGCGCGGAGCCGGCGAACACGCCGGGCAGGCTCAGCGGCCAGGTCACGCGCCAGAAGCGTTGCCAGGCGTTGGCGCCAAGATCCTGCGCCGCGTCCAGCAAGGCCATGTCGTGTTTTTCCAGATTGGCGTACAACGGCAACACCATGAAGGGCAGGTGCACATAGACCAGGCCGACGATGACGGCGAACGGGGTGAACAGCAGACGCACCGGTTCAAAACCCAGCGAGGTCACCACCACGTTCAGCATTTTGGTGAACGCCGATTGCGGCCCCAGGATGATCATCCAGGCGTAGATGCGGATCAGGAAGTTGGACCAGAACGGCAGGATCACCAGCAGCAGCATCAGGTCGCGGTATTTCTTGCCGGAGCGGGCGATCAGCCAGGCCAGCGGATAGGCCATCAACAGGCAAACCACGGTAGTGATCCCCGCGTAGCCGGCGGACTTGATGAACAGCTCGATATAGAGCGGCTCCTCCACCAAGCGGCGGAAGTTGTCCAGCGTCAGATCCCAGACCAGCTTGCCTTCCTCGAGGTAGTACATCGGCGCGAGGCCGCCGTAATCGCCCGGATTGCGGAAAGCCGCCACCACCATGATCAGCGACGGCACCAGGAAAAACAGGATCAGGTAGACCAGCGGCGGCCACGACAGCGCCCACTTGCCGAATCGATCTCGAATCGCCATGCGCGTTTACTCCGTCAGGAAGCTGCCGGCGTCAAAGCGCCAGGCCAGTTCCACGATGTCGTTGTCGTCAAAGAATTTGGCGACGCCCGGAATGCTGTTGGGCAGCATCGCCTCCACCATCACGCCCTCGCCCACTTCCACCACGTAGAGCGTAACGTCGCCCAGGTACAGGCAATCGTGAACGCGGCCTTTGAAATAGGCTTCGTCGTCATGGGCCGGCAGACTCTTGTCCAGCTTGACCTTTTCCGGACGCAACGCCAGCCAGCCGGTCTGCCCTTCGCGCACGTCCGGCACGGTCAGGCAGCGCACTTCGCCGCAGCCTTTCAAGTCCACCAGCATGGTGTCGCCGTCCACGCGCTTGACCTTGCCTTCCAGCACATTGCACTGGCCGAGGAAGTCCGCGACGAAGCGGTTCTTGGGCTTGCTGTAAATGGTTTCCGGCGCGTCCAATTGCTCCACCTGGCCGTGGCTCATCACCGCGATGCGGTGGCTGAGCGCCAGCGCTTCGCCCTGGTCGTGGGTGACGTAGACGAAGGTGATGCCCACTTCTTTTTGCAGATTGATCAGTTCCAGCTGCATTTCTTCGCGCAGTTTGGCGTCCAGCGCGGACAGCGGTTCGTCCAGCAGCAGCAGCCGCGGACGGTCCACCAGCGCTCGGGCGATGGCCACGCGCTGGCGCTGGCCGCCGGACATCTCGTGCGGGTAGCGGTCGCCGAACTGGGTCAGGCGCACGTCTTCCAGCAATTCGTCCACCTGGGAAGCGATCTTGGCCTTGTCCCACTTGGCCATTTTGAGCGGGAAGGCGATGTTCTCGCGCACCGTCATGTGCGGGAACAAGGCATAGCTTTGAAACACGGTGTGTACCGGACGTTTTTCCGGCTGCACCTGCGACATGTCCTGACCGTCCAGCAGGATCTGGCCGGAATCCGGCTGCTCGAAGCCGGCCAGCATGCGCAGCAAGGTGGTCTTGCCGCAACCGGAGGGCCCGAGCAGGGTGAAGAACTCGCCTGCCTCTACCGACAGGCTGACATTGTTGACCGCCGTGTAGTCGCCGAAGCGCTTGACGACATTTTTGATTTCAAGGAGAGCCATTGTCTTCCCCGCCCAAGAAAAAGGGCGCCAGTTTAACAAAAAAGATAAAGCTGGGGCCGTTGAAATCCCTTGAAAATTCAAGACCTCAGCGCATTTTTTCCATTGTGCGAACCGGGCGTTCGGGCCGGGCCGGTAAGTTGCTATTTTCTCAGCAGAAAACCGCGCGCCGCACGCTGGGTTTTCGGTGCGGCGCAACATGGTTCCAATTCAAATAATTGATGCTTTTTGACAACAACTGTCGGCATCTCGCCGTCTACGCGCCGCCAAACAGCGCTTACCACTGCCCTTCATTGAAGAAGCGGCGGTAGCGCTCCACCCAGTTCGAGATATCGAAACCGTTGGCCTGCAGCCAATCGTGGTTGTAATAGCTGCCCTGGTAGCGGTTGCCGTCGTCGCAGATCAAGGTAACGATGGAGCCGCTGCGGCCCTGGCTGCGCATCTGGCCCACCAGTTCGCAAACACCGTAGAAATTGGTGCCGGTGGAACCGCCGCAGCGGCGTCCCAGCACTTCTTCCAGGAAGTGGATGGCGGCGTAGCTGGCGACGTTGGGCACCCGGATCACATTGTCGATGACTGTGGGAATAAAGGAGGGTTCCACCCGAGGCCGGCCTATGCCTTCCACGCCGGAGCCGCCTTCGCAGCGGCAGTCCATGCTGCCGGTATGGAAACTGTCGTAGAACACCGAGTTTTCCGGGTCCACCACGCAGACCTTGGTCGGCAGTTTCTGGTAGCGCACATAGCGGCCGAAAGTGGCCGAGGTGCCGCCGGTGCCGGCGCCGCAGACGATCCAGTCCGGCACCGGATTCGGCTCATAGGCCATTTGGGTGAAAATGGTGTCGGCGATATTATTGTTGCCGCGCCAGTCGGTGGCGCGCTCGGCATAGGTGAACTGGTCCATGTAATGGCCGTTCAACTCTTCCGCCAGGCGTTTGGATTCGTCGTAAATGGTGGCGGGATCGTCCACCAGGTGGCTGCGGCCACCGTAGAATTCGATGGCGCGGATCTTTTCCTGCGAGGTGCTCTTGGGCATCACCGCGATGAAGGGCAGGCCCAGCAAGCGGGAAAAATAGGCCTCGGACACCGCGGTGCTGCCGCTGGAAGCCTCGATGATGGTGCTGCCTTCGCGTATCCAGCCATTGCACAAGCCGTATAGAAACAGCGAGCGCGCCAGCCGGTGCTTGAGGCTGCCGGTGGGATGGGTGGATTCGTCCTTGAAATAGAGCTGTATCTCCGGCGCGCCGGGGATGGGCAGCGGGATCAAATGGGTGTCGCTGGAGCGATTGAAATCGGCCTCTATCTTGCGCACCGCCTGGGCAACCCAATCAGTCATCTTGCTTCTCCAGTGTCGGAAAGTTCTCAATCGGCCATTCTAACGCGACAAGCAAGAAAAAAACGCCCCGTAGGGCGTTTTGGATTCAAAGCGGCGAGCCGATCAGAACTTGGTGCCGAAGCCGATGCCGAATACCCACGGGTCGATCTTCAGTTCGCCCAGTTTGGCGCCGCCCAGCTGATCCGCGGTCACGTCGGTCTTGATCCAGATTTTCTTGACGTCCAGGTTGACGAACCAGTTCTTGTTGATCGCGTAGTCCGCGCCCAGTTGCAGCGCCGGACCCCAGCTGTTTTTCTTCACGCTCAGATCTGTCGCACTACCTGCTTTCAGGCCTTCATTGTAGAAACGGGTGTAGTTGATGCCGGCGCCCACATAGGGACGGAAGGTGGCGTCAGGAGCGAAGTGGTATTGCAGGGTCAAGGTCGGCGGCAACACCGATACCTTGCCGACGGAACCGAAGGTGTTGGTGGTGACTTCGTGACGGGTGGTGCCCAGAATCAGCTCGGCGCCGATATTGTTGGTGATCATGTAGGTGAAGTCGACCTCAGGCGCCCAGCTGTCTTTGGCGTCGACATTCAAACCCGACACTACGCCAGAGTTGCTCCAGCTGGCGTCGGGGTTGACATTGATCACGCGGAAGCGCGCCAGGATGTCGCCTTGAGCGGCGAAGGCGCTAGCGGAAACCAGGCCGATCATTGCGGCGAGAGCGAGCTTTTTCATATTGGGTTCTCCTGTCATGTTTGGTCGAATGCAGGCCTGGCGCTTGCCGCCATCGTTGACTTTGACTGCGGGCAGCAGTAGCGTTCGGCGTCCGGTGGCAGATTATCCAAGCACCTAATATCAAACTTTGCGCCAGATCATGAGATGGTCATGAAATATGCAGATTTACGGGAGTTTGTCTCCCAATTGGAACAACAAGGCCTGCTGAAACGAATTGCGGCCCCGGTCTCCCCGCATCTGGAGATGACCGAGATCGGCGACAGGGTACTGAAAGCCGGCGGTCCCGCGCTGCTGTTCGAACAGGCAGTCAAGGACGGCAAACGCTTCGATTACCCGGTACTGGCCAATCTGTTCGGCACGCCCGAGCGCGTGGCGCTGGGCATGGGCGCCGCCGATGTGATGCAGTTGCGCGAGATCGGCAAGACCCTGGCCTACCTGAAAGAACCGGAGCCGCCCAAGGGCTTGAAAGACGCCTGGGACAAGCTGCCCTTGCTGAAACAATTGCTGTCGATGGCGCCTAAGGAGGTCGGCAAGGCGCCGTGCCAGCAAATCGTATGGGAAGGCGCGGAAGTCGATCTGGAGCGCTTGCCTATCCAGCACTGCTGGCCCGGCGACGTGGCGCCGCTGATCACCTGGGGCCTGACCGTGACCCGCGGCCCCAACAAGAAACGCCAGAACTTGGGCATCTATCGCCAACAGCTGATAGGCCGCAACCGCGTCATCATGCGCTGGCTGGCCCACCGCGGCGGCGCGCTGGATTACCGCGAATTCTGCCAACAGCATCCCGGCGAACCTTACCCGGTGGCGGTGGTGCTGGGCTGCGACCCGGCCACTATCCTGGGCGCGGTGACGCCGGTGCCGGACACCCTGTCCGAATACCAGTTCGCCGGCCTGCTGCGCGGCAGCCGCACCGAGCTCACCAAATGCCTGGGTTCGGATCTGCAAGTGCCGGCGCGCGCCGAAATCGTGCTGGAAGGCCATATCCATCCGGACGACACCGCGATGGAAGGCCCTTACGGCGACCACACCGGCTATTACAACGAGCAGGACCGCTTCCCGGTGCTGACCGTGGACCGCGTCACCCTGCGCGAAAACGCGATCTACCACAGCACCTACACCGGCAAGCCGCCGGACGAGCCGGCGGTGCTGGGCGTGGCGCTGAACGAGGTCTTCGTGCCCATTCTGCAAAAGCAGTTTCCGGAAATCGTCGATTTCTACCTGCCGCCGGAAGGCTGCAGCTACCGGATGGCGGTGGTCAGTATCAAGAAGCAATACCCCGGCCACGCCAAGCGGGTGATGATGGGATGCTGGAGCTTTCTGCGCCAGTTCATGTACACCAAGTTCATCGTGGTGGTGGACGACGACGTCAACACCCGGGACTGGAAGGAAGTGATCTGGGCGATCACCACGCGCATGGACCCGGTGCGCGACACCACCTTGATCGAACATACGCCTATAGATTATCTGGACTTCGCCAGCCCGGTGTCCGGCCTGGGCGGCAAGATGGGCCTGGACGCCACCAACAAGATGCCGGGCGAAACCAACCGCGAGTGGGGCGTGCCCATCGTGATGGACCAGGCGGTCAAACAACGCGTAGACGCGATGTGGCTACAATTAGGGCTGTAAACCCTCCCCCATCCACCCCGGCCTACAAGCACGTCGGGGTGGATCGCGCCATGCCTTCGCCAACTACTCCCCACGCAGGGCCTTAGAACCTGCTTACGATCTGCCCGTGTCGACGATACGGCGCTGAAACCGCCTTCGAAGTGCTCATGCACCGCCAATGCATTCCGCTGTCTCAGCCGTTTTCGCTTTAGTTCGCTAGATCGTAAACACGTTCTTAGAACGTCCCCTCAATTGCCCCCCGACATCGGATGCTCCTGACAGATAGGGCAGCTGTCTTTTTTGATTAATATATTTATATTTCTACCTTAACTGAGAAAGCCTCTGCAACGATCTCGAGATGGCGCGCTTGCCGCCACAGGAGAGCAGCATGAAGAGTTGCCCGACAATCCAAGGAT
This sequence comes from Chromobacterium sp. HL1, assembly GCF_057418835.1. Lineage (NCBI taxonomy): Bacteria > Pseudomonadati > Pseudomonadota > Betaproteobacteria > Neisseriales > Chromobacteriaceae > Chromobacterium > Chromobacterium sp. HL1. Next base: position 382,547 of record NZ_CP162399.1, on the reverse strand, counting down.
TGAAGCTGGATCAAAGCAGCCTGCAAGCTCTGGAGCAAATCGAACTCAAGCTGAGAGGCCTCCGACTCGCCGCCAGCCTCACCAGTATTGGCGTGATAAGCAATATCTTTTATCGCAGCAGCCCACTACAAGCGGCCTATAACATCCACGCAACAGACTGGCAGCTGTTCGCACAGAGCACGGCGGCTTGGCCGAGGATTATGCAGAAGGCGGTAACACGCATTGCGGAAGAAGAGCACTGGAATCATCAGCATGACCGGAAGCAAGCTCAATTCTGGGAGGCTGTGGCGTATGGCTGCAAACCTTAAAAACACATGGCCGGCTTGGGCTCTACTGATTGGCAACCTGTTCTGGCTAACGCCAAGCCAAGCACAATCGCCTGCCCAAGAAGATCTAACCTCATTTGCCATACGACGCCTGGCTCAAGCCGTGATCGACTATAGCGCTCAGATCCAATATTGCCGGCAACAAGAGATCGTGTTGCCTCCGGACACCTTCGCCGGATTAGAAATTTCCAGGGATGAGCAGATCGCTGCGCTTGCCTATTTCCGTAATAAAAATGACAGGACATGCCTTGGGCAAGTTGAAGAGGAGTTTTTGCAAGCCACCCTGCTAGCCCGGGAGGCAAAACTACCGGCTTATTCGGCCAAGGACGACCCCGGAGCTGAGCAGATTCTCACCGCGCTGCTATCCCGAACGCTTGCGCTAAAACGAGAGCGACCTTACTTACGTCTCGCGCCAGCACTGCGCCGTCAGTTGGAAGCGCTGCCGGTACTACAACATAACTTTGATCCATTCCAATCCATACGCAGCCTAGGCTTGTCAAACGCTGACATCGACGATGACTGAAACCATTTGACATACTCGACCACTTTCTACTGAGCCCCTTATTGAAAGCGCCCGGCATCATCAGAGGCCGGGCGCTGTTTGATCGCTCAACGCGTCTCAAGCACTTCCGCCTGCAACAGCACGGCCTCGCGCCCCAGCAGCGGATGGGCTTTGAACGGCCCGGCCCGATAGCGAATGCGCGAACCAGTCCGCTGCTTCAACGCGGCCACTTCCGCGGCCCCCAGGCCCTGGCCGTCGGCAGCGGGCTGGATGACGAAGGTGCCTCCATCCCCCTTTTCCACCCCCAAGCGCACCAGCGGCGGCGCGCCGACGGCGACCAGGGTGCCCTCCTCCCACGGCGGCAGCGACATCGCGCCGGCGCCGGCGCAAAGGCCGAGCCACAGCAGCAGTCCGCGCATCATGGCTTGAGCAGGATCAGATGGCTGTTGGCCGGCACCGTCACCCGCGCCACGCCGCGCGACAGCGGCAGGCTCTGCTTATAGGTTTCCGCCGTCGCCAACGCGCTCCAGCCGATTTCCTGCGCCTGGAAGGGCACCGCCGGCAACAACAAACTCTTGCCGTTCGGGAAATACTGGTTGGCCGGCAGGCTCAGCGTCTTGGCCGGGAAGCCGTAACCGCTGGCCGGATTGCCGCCCAGCGCCAGCGTGGTGTTGAGACGCAGCATCAGGCTGCTGTAATCGCCGGCGCCCGCCGCGCGCAAACCGTCGTTCAAGGCCGCTTCGCCGGTATTGGCGCCGGTCACCCACGGCTTCATCACGCCCGCGCCGAACTGATGCAGCATCTGCATGCCCGCCGCCAGCGCCTTCGGGTAGCAGGTGTAATTCGACGCCGCCACGCTCCAGCCCTTCAAATTGCAAGCCGGCCGGCGCAGAAAGCTTTCGAAATCGCCGCCGCGGCGCAGGTCCGGATGGGAGTTGGCGTCGCTGCCGCGACCGCCGGTGAAGGTGTCCGCCGACACCAGATAGCCCATGGTCTGGGCCGCCAGCTCGTTTTCCCATACCGTGGGCTGACCGGAACCCGGCGGTTTGCGCAGGATCTTGTTGTAGGCGTAGAGCACATGCAGGTATTCGTGCGCCAGCGTGGACAGGGCCAGGCTGGGGCCATTGCCCTTCATATTCCAGTTGCGGCCCGGATCGGCCTGGGCGAAGGTGTCCAGGTCCACGAAGGTGGCCAAGGCCTGATTGCTCTTGCCCACCACGTCGCGGCACTCTTGGTCGCCGCCGCACATGGCCGGCGCGGCCGACGCCAGCAAGGCGTTGGTCCAGCGCACATAGCCGAGCAAGCGGCCGCCGCCGGTCTGATTCGGATCGTTCAGCCGGCTCAGCACCAGGTGCACGTCCTTGGTGTCGCCGGGCAGCGCCAGCGCGCGCCAGCCCGGATCGATGTCATTGCCCCAGGGCTCGCTGACGACCGAGGCTTCCAAGGGATAGACGCTGTTGGCGAAGCGCTCGGCCAGCGCGTCGGCCTGATCGCTGCCCACGCTGACGTCCAACCCGTCCTGCGCCCAGACGTAAACTTTGCCGCCGCCGTTGGGCAAATCGCGCATGGCTTGCAGGCTGGTGGCGCTATCGCCGTCCATATCGTGCCAGACCCGTTTGCCGCCGATCGCGTAGCTGGCCGCCTGCAAGCTGGCCTGCTCCGCCAGCAGCCGGTGCGAACCGGCGCCGCGCAGCGACAAGGCGCCGGAGCGGGCCGACGCGCCAACCGCGGCCATCACCGCCTGGCTCTCCGCCTCCAGGCGTTCCGCGGCGGCGTCCGACCCGCCGCGCAGGCCGGAAGCGGCCAGCTTGGCCTGGCCCGAAGTGTCTCCGGAGCTGATGCGCGACACCACCATCTGCCAGGCGGCGCTCAAAGGGTTGCCGCTGATAGACACCGTTTGCGCCTGCGCGCCGGTATTGGTGTACTGGTAGACGGAGCCGGACTGCGCCCTGCCGGCCGAGGCCGGCAAGCGGCACACATTGCCCGAGCACGTCAGCGCCGCCACTTCCGCGCCGTCCGTCGCCAGCATCCTGCCAGATGCCGACGTTCCGGCGCTGGAACCGCCGCTGCCGGCGTTACCGCCGCCGCCGCCGCCGCCGCATGCGCTCAGCAACGCGGACACCACGGACACAGCCAATATTGTTTTTGTGCTTTTCATCCCTGTAGTCATCCATTTCATGTATTGAGAATGAGAAAAAATACTAATTCCATTCCAATGGCAATGACTACGGCAAATAATTACCTTTTTATATGATATTTGTTTAGTTAGAGTGACAGAAACCTACGCGCAGCCGGCGGAGCGCAAAGCCGGCAAGCCTGCTATCATCGCCAGGTCTTTGAATAAGGAGCAGTCATGTCCCTGCGCAACCCCAATTCCCCGCACCGCCTGAGCCGTCTGAAAACCCGCCAACGCAAGAAAATGCGCGTAGGCGAATTCCGCGAGCTGGGCTTTCATCTGATCTCCATGCTGCACGACGGCGCGGATTCCGAGGCGCTGCTGGACGCCTGGCTAATCCAGGTGGACGAGGCCGGCATCAGCTTCGGCGGCCATTTCGACGGCGCCGGCAAGCTGGAAGGCGTGGCCTTCCCGGTGGGCGAGGTCAAGATCAGCGACGAGTTGCGCCTGCAACTGCTGTCCTGGCTGCAAGCCCGCGCCGAAGTGAAATCGGTGGAAGGCGGCGAATTGATCGATCTGTGGCACAGCCGCTGATCCCTTTCCGTCCGACGTGAAAAAACCGGCTTGTCGCCGGTTTTTTTATGCCTGGACGCTTCGAGCCGCGGGCGCGATCAGGACAGCTTGCGGAACACCCGGTAGCCGATATAGAGCCAGGTTTCCCTGGCCAGGAAGCGGGACCAGCTGGACAGCGTGCGGTAGCGGCTGGATTGCGTGGGCGCGGGATAGGCGGTCAGGCCGATATCGGTGGCCATCAGCACCGAGCGGCGCATATGTAGCGGATCGCTGACCAAGAGGAAGGAGCGGATGCCGAACTGGCTGCTCAATTCGCGCGCGTTTTCCAGGTTTTGCCAGGTGGTGCGCGACTGGTTTTCCGCCAGCATCGCCGTCATCGGCACGCCTTGCTTGGCGGCGAAGTCGCGGCCGACGTCGGCTTCGGACGGATAACCCGGTTCCGGCGTGCCGCCGGTGAACACAATCCAGCGCACCTTGCCGGACTTGTACAATTTGACTGCGTGATTGATGCGCTCGCGGAACACCGGCGACGGGCGCTTGCCCCAGGCCGCCGCCCCCAACACCAGCGCCGCGTCGGCTTGCGGTTCGTTTGCGCTGCCGCCGAAATCGACGATGCTCCAGGCCACGTAGCTGAAGCCCAGCACCACCAGCAAAATCGCCAGCACAAAGCCTTTCAACATCAAACGCAAGTAGAGCATGGGTACCGCAAGTGAAGGGTGGAACGCCGATTGTACCCGCAAACCGGATGCAAGCGGCAAGGCCGCGCGCTCCGCGCCTACTTCTCCAATTCCCAAATCGCCGCCTGCAGGGACTCCATCCGCGCGGCGAGCGCCAGCTGCGCGTCGTCCAGCGCCTTGTTGTAAATGTCTCTGCCGATTTTGTCGGCGACGAAGTCCAACAGGAATTGCGCGTCGAACTGCCCCAGCTCGATGCCGAACTGGTCTTGCGCGTACTGTTGCAATTGCGGAGCCAGCGTTTGCAGTTGAGCGGGGGTCAACAAGGAATGATTGGCCATGGCGTGCCGCCCTGTGCGATGGAAAGCCGCGATTATGGCGGCTATTCGCCGATGCTGGAAGCGGTTTCCCCGCGCACGGCTAAAGGGACAGCGCCCGTCCCCATTGCAACAGGCCCGCCCGCCACTGGCGCTGGCCGTTCAATTGCCAGGCCAGCAGCCGGTCGCCGGCCTCGCCGCGCCAGAGGGGATGCGCCCGCATCTGGCTGAGCAAGGCCTCCGCCGCCTGGCTGTCGTCAAAGCATAGCGCCAGCCAGTCCGACCCCGCGCGCGTCAACACGCGGCGCAGCTTGTCCGGCCACGGCGCGGCGCCGCGCCACACCGTGGTGCCGTGAAAACAGCCCGAGCGCAGCCATTGCCGCCGGACGCGCCACTGTTCGGCGCCCAGCGCGCACAGGCCGCGCGGAAACTCCAGACCCCACCATAGCGCAGCATGCATTCGTCGCCCTTTCATTGTGCATTGCACAATTTTTTATACCCGCATTCCGCGCCCGCCGCAAGCGCGGCCGGCCCCGATAAAAAAACAGGCCGCGCAAGGCGGCCTGATCAAGTTGAAACGCTCACAACGATAAGTCAGACAAGGGAAAGCAATTACACGGTCACCCAGCGCGGCCGGGTCAGCTCTTCCGGCTTCAGCAGCAGATCCAGCTGCTCGCGGCTCAGCAAGCCTTGCTCCAGCACGATGTCGGCGACGCTGGCGCCGGTGGCGTGGGCCTGGGCTGCCACATTGGTGGCCGCGGCGTAGCCGATGACGGGATTGAGCGCGGTCACCAGGCCGATGGAGTTCTCCACGCTGGCGTGCAGGCGCTCGCGGTTGGCGGTGATGCCCGTGACGCAGTTGTCGGTCAGCGTGGCGCAGGCGGCCGCCAGGTGGCCCATGCTGCGGAACAGACTGTAAGCGATCACCGGCTCGAAGGCGTTCAATTGCAGCTGCCCGGCCTCCGCCGCCATGGTAATGGTGACGTCGTTGCCTATCACCTCGTAAGCCACCTGGCTCACCACCTCGGGAATCACCGGATTGACCTTGCCCGGCATGATGGAGGAACCGGCCTGGCGAGCCGGCAGATTGATCTCGCCGAAACCGGCGCGCGGGCCGGAGGACAGCAGGCGCAAATCATTGCAGCTCTTAGACAATTTGACTGCGATGCGCTTGAGCACGCCGGACAACTGCACGAAGGCGCCGCAGTCCTGGGTGGCTTCGATCAGATTGGGCGCGGTCAGCAGGGTGTGGCCGCTGAGCTCGGACAGATGCAGACAAGCCAGGCGCGCGTAATCCGGGTGCGCGGTAATGCCGGTGCCGATGGCGGTGGCGCCCAGATTGATTTCCAGCATCAGCGCGCTGGCTTCCATCAAGCGCTGCTCGTCTTCCTGCAGCATCACCGCATAAGTCATGAACTCCTGGCCCAGCGTCATCGGCACCGCGTCCTGCAGCTGGGTGCGCCCCATCTTCAGGTAGTCCTTGAACTCGTCGGCCTTGGCGGCGAAGGCCTCGCGCAACGTCGCCATCCGGGTCAGCAGCTTGTTGGCGCCCCAGAACGCCGCCAAGCGCAAGGCGGTCGGGTAAACGTCGTTGGTGCTTTGACACAGATTGACGTGTTCATTGGGATGCAGGTACTGGTACTCGCCCTTGGCGTGGCCCATCAGTTCCAGCGCGCGGTTGGCGATGACCTCGTTGGCGTTCATATTGGTCGAGGTGCCGGCTCCGCCCTGGATCGCATCCACCACGAACTGCTCATGCCAGCGGCCGGCGCGGATTTCCTCGCAGGCGGCGATGATGGCCTGAGCGACAGGCCCCGGCAGCAAGCCCAGATCGCGGTTGGCCTGAGCCGCGGCCTGCTTGATGCAGGCCAGCGCGCGGATCAGATCGCCGTAGCCGGCGATGCTCTGGCCGGTGATGGGAAAGTTTTCGACTGCGCGCAAGGTGTGCACGCCCCAATAAACGTCGGCGGGCACTTCACGATCGCCTAGCAGATCATGTTCTATGCGGGTCGTCATGGATGCTTCTCCTGATGCGGATGACGCCACGCGCTCGCGTGGCTTGAAGCAGCGCACTCTATGCCATGCCGCGGCGGCTGGCCAATTCGAAATGCCGATAGGGTCATGCGGGAAATGCATAACCTTGACGGGGGGCGCGCGTTCCCCGGCACCCCCGCTCAGCAGGCCGGGTATTGATGCGTCAGATAGTCCCAGAAGGCCTTCAAGGCCGGACGCTGTCGCTTCTGATCGATGTAGAGCCGGATCTCCATCTCCACCTGCCAGGACTCGTCGCCGGCGGCCGCCAACAAGCCCTCCTGCGCCTCCCGGCGCGCCGAGCTTTCCGGCAGGAAGGCCAGGCCGTGCCCTTCCAGCACCATGTGCTTGAGCCCTTCCGCCATATCGGTTTCATAGCGCAGCGCCAGCTTGGCCGGCTGCGGCGCGGACTCCAGAATCAAGTCGCTCATCAGCCGGAAATAGGCGTTGCTGGCGTAGCCGAGAAAGGGCAAGGGCTGCTGCGCGCTGCCGGGCAGTTGGTAACGCGGCCGGCCGGCTTCCGCGATCGAGAACGGCCTCAGCCGCTCGACGCCCAGCTTCAGCCCCTGATAGCGGGCGTCGGTCAGTTCCACCGGTTGCTTGGGATGGTGGTAGCACATCAATAGATCGCTGCCGCCTTCCACGAAGGCCAGCAGCGCGTCGTGCACATTGCTGGCCTGCAGCCTACAGGGCAAGGCGCCGTAACCGCGCTGCGCCTGGGACAGCCATTTGGGAAAGAAGGAGAAGGACAGGGTGTGCGGCACCGCGAACTCCAGCGTGCCCGCGGCCAAGGGCTGCAAGCCGCGCAGCAAGGCGCGGCTGGTGTTGAGCTGGGACAGCATGGCCACCGCCTGCTCGCGGAACAGCGCGCCGGCCTCGGTCAGCCGCGTCGGATAGGTGGTACGATCAATCAGACCGGCCCCCAACCAGCTCTCCAGCGATTTGATCCGCCGCGAGAACGCCGGCTGGGTCAGGTGGCGCAGTTCCGCCGCGCGGGTAAAGCTGCCGGTTTCCGCCAGCACCAGGAAGTCTTCAAGCCACCGAGTTTCCATCGCGCGCTTCCGCCAGAGTGATCAGGAGCTGGGATAGTAGCCTAAACGCGGCCCAAGAATCTGTTCACGATCCGCCGCGCCGCCTGAAACCCGACACGGAGAGCGCCGCCTCCAAGCCGGCGATGTTGACCTGTTGCAAACCCAAAGTCATAAACCGCGGTAGAATGACGCAACTACCTGGCACCATCCGCATGCATATTACTCACTTCATCTGGCAGAAGCTGCTGGGCATGGCGCCCGGCGAGATCCAGAGCGGCGATACGCTCTGGCTGCTGAGCCCTCGCCAGCACATGCCCTTGCTGGCGCAGCGACGCGCGCTGATGCTGGTCAACCGCTGCCGGCTGTTCGCCATCCTGTTTTCCGCGCTGACGCCGGCCTGGGCCTTGATCGACTTGCTGACCCTGCCCTATCCGCTGTCCCTGCAATTGGCGGCCCTGCGCCTGCTGGTGTCCGTCGCCTTCGTCGCGCTGGCGGTCTGGCAGCCTATGGACGGCCGCCTGCGCTCGGCCTATCGCGGCATCGCGCTCTTGTTCGCCATCCCCACCCTGTTCTACATCGCCTCCCACCTCTTGCTGCGTCGCTACCATCTGGAAGGCTTGTCCGCCGCCATCGGCGCCGGTTACGCCTTCCTGCCCTTCGTGCTGCTGGCCGGGCTGGCCATTTTCCCGCTGACCCTGCTGGAAAGCCTGGCTTTCGCCAGCCCGGCGCTGTTCGGCTTCGTGCTGACCAGCCTGCTGGACCTGAACGGCGACAATCTGCCCGGCTTCGGCGGGGAATTCTGGCTGCTGTCCTTGCTGGCAGGCGTCTCCGCCATTGCCGGCATCAGCCAGCTGGCCTTCATCATCGTGCTGGTCCACCAGGCGATACGCGATCCGTTGACCGGGGTCTTCTCCCGCCGCAGCGGCGAGGAAATGCTGGGCCTGCTGGAGTTGCAGGCTCAGCGCAGCCGGCAGCCGCTGAGCCTGGCCTTCATCGACCTGGACCACTTCAAGGCGATCAACGACCACTACGGCCACCTGGCCGGCGATCAGGTCTTGCGTCATTTCGCCGAGCTGATGGAAGGCAGGCTGCGACGCAGCGACGTGCTGGTGCGCTGGGGCGGCGAGGAGTTCGTGCTGCTGATGCCCGGCGCGCAGTTGGCCCACGCCGCCCAGGTCATCGCCCGGCTGCGCGCCCAGGGCCTGGGCGAGCGGCCGGAAGGCCATGCGCTGACCGCCAGCATCGGCGTGGCGGAGTTGTTTCAAGACGGCAGCGCCGACTGGCGAGCCTTGGTGGATTTGGCCGATACCCGCATGTACCGCGCCAAGCAGACCGGGCGCAATCGGGTAGTGATCTCCGGCTGAAGCTTTACCCGCCGGGCGACTTTCCTTATCGTGGGCGGCATGACCGCTCTGACCGCCCCGCTCCTTCCCCGCTCCCGCGGCGCCGCCGCCGCGCTGCTGCTCAGCCTGTTGGCCCATGGCGCGCTGCTGTGGCTGAGCAAACCCGGCGGCCGCCCGGACGCCGCCGCGGCCCCGCCGCTGCGGATACAGCTGCGGCCACCGGCGCCGGCCGTCGTCCCGCCGCCGACGCGCCCCGCCGCGCCCGACCCCTCTGCCCGAAAATCGGCCGCTGCCCCGCGGCATTCAAACGCGGCGACGCACATCGCGGCCGCCGGCCCCGGCAAACGCAGCGTCCCAAGCGGGCGCGACGCTTCGGCGCCCGCCACGGCCTTGACCTTGGGCGGCCTGCGGCAGCAAGTGCGCGAGCAAGCCGCCGCCGCGCCGGAAAAAATCGCCCCGCTGCCGGCCGACCCCGCCAAAACGAAATTGGCCCGCTCGATCGAGCGGGCCGAAAAACCGGATTGCAAAACGCGTTACGCCGGGCTGGGCCTCTTGGCCATCCCGGTGCTGGCGGTGCAGAGCGCGCGCGAGGACGGCTGCAAATGGTGAGCCGCCCCCCGCCTCCTCAAGACGCCGCGTTCGCCCGCGTCACCCAGTCCTGAGTGGCGTCGGCGGCGCGGAACTCGCGCACGGCCTGTTGCAGCAAAGCAAACGCCGTCGGCGCGTCCAGCCGCCCGCAGGCCTCGTCCATGCTCGCCAACAGATCCCGCATCTCCGCGTCCGACAAGCAGTATTCCTGAGCGCGCATGATGCGTTCGTGATCGGTGGCCAGCACGTTGTCGCCGATCAGCAACTCCTCGTACAGCTTTTCCCCCGGCCGCAGACCGGTGATGCGGATTTCGATGTCGCCGCCGGGACGGGCCGCGTCCTTCAGCTCCAGACCGGACAGATGCACCATGCGCCGCGCCAGATCGATGATGCGCACCGGCTGCCCCATGTCCAGCACGAACACGTCGCCGCCGTCGCCCATCGCGCCGGCCTGGATCACCAGTTGCGCCGCCTCCGGAATGGTCATGAAGTAGCGGGTGATGTCGGCGTGGGTCAGCGTGATCGGTCCTCCGGCCTTGATCTGGGCGCGGAACAGCGGCACCACCGATCCGGAGCTGCCCAGCACATTGCCGAAGCGCACCATCACGAAGCGGGTGGCGCTGCCGCGCGCGTGCCGGGTCTGCAGCGTCAGTTCCGCCATGCGCTTGGTGGCGCCCATCACATTGGTGGGGCGCACCGCCTTGTCGGTGGAGATCAGCACGAAGGTGTCCACGCCGCAATCCTCGGCCGCGCGCGCGGTGGTGTCGGTGCCGAACACATTGTTGACGATGCCGGCCACCGGATTGTGCTCCACCATGGGCACATGCTTGTAGGCGGCGGCGTGATAGACGGTGTCCACCTTGAAGGCCCGCATCACCTGGGCCAGCCGCTGGTAGTCGGTGACCGAGCCCAGCACCGGGGTGCGCGCCGGCGCCGCGGCGGCGCGGCCCAGTTCCTGGTCTATCGCGTACAGCGCGTATTCGGACTGCTCGAACAGGATGATACGCGCCGGCTCGTTCTTGGCGATCTGGCGCACCAGTTCCGAGCCGATGGAACCGCCGGCGCCGGTGACCATCACCACCTTGCCGCGGATATTGCGCGCCAGCAGTTCGGGCTTGGGCGGCACCGGGTCGCGGCCCAGCAGGTCTTCGATCTCGACCTCTTTCAGCTCCTCCACCCGCGCCTCGCCGGACACCAGGTCCGCCATGCCCGGCAGCCGCTTGATCGGCACCCGCAGCAGTTCCAGAGTTTCCAGTATCTCGCGCTGGCGGCTGCGGCTGACCGAGGGCATCGCCAAGAGAATGCATTTAGCCTCCAGGTCCTTGACCAGCTGCGGCAGATCCCGCGGCGGATGCACCGCCACGCCGCGGAAGGTGCGGCGATGCAGTTCGGGGCTGTCGTCGACGAAGGCCATTGGCCGATATTCGCGGCCGGCCTGCAGGGCCAGCATCAGTTGCACGCCGGCATGGCCGGCGCCGTAGATGATCACGTGCTCGCGCGGCGCGTCCACCGCGTCGATGCGGCGCACCAGGCCGCGCAGCAGAAAGCGGCTGCCGCCGATATAGGCCATGGCGAACACCCAGAAGATGATCACCGAGGTGCGCGGCATCGCCCAGATGTGGGCCATCTGCAGCACCGCCTGCAACACCAGCACCGACAAGGTCACGCCGGAGAACACGGTCAGGATGATCTTGTCGTCCAGATATTTGAGCACCGCGCGGTACAGGCCCAGCTTGATGAAGATGGGGATGGCCCACAGCGGCGGCACGATGAAGATCCACAAATGCGGGTTGAGCTTGGGATCCCAGTATCCGCCCAAGCGCAGGAAGACCGCGCTCCACAGCGCCAGCGGCAGCAGCAGCGCGTCCATCAGCGCCAGCATCGCCATCTTGTTGTGGCGGGAGAAGGCGAGCAGTTTTTCAAACATGGTCATTCTTTCGCGTCCGACGGCCGTTGATACAGCGCGTCCAGACAACATTCCTCATTATCTTGGCCGTCGCCCAGGCTCAGCAGCGCGAAGCCGTGCGCCTCGTAGAAGCGGCGCGCGCCCGCATTGGCCTGGAACACCCACAGCCGGCAGGCCGACGCCGGCGACGTCAGCACCCGATCCAGCAAAGCCGCGCCCACTCCGACACCGCGATGCTCGGCGCCGACATAAAGCTGATCCAGCCATAACACGCCGTCTTTCAGCGATGCGGCGGCGAAGCCGGCGATATCGCCATGCCGCTCCGCCAGCCAGACATCGCCCGCCGGCAGCAGCGCATTGGCGAACCAGGCCTGCACCGCCGCATCACTATGCGCCAGCGGCGCGTAGCTCATCTCACGGCGGCAGGCCAGATAAATGTCCGTTAAAGCGACGGCATCGGCGGATCCGGCCAAGCGGATGGAAATCGTCATCGGCTGACGATCTTCATCAGCGTGGCGACGATGATGCGGATATCCTCCGCCAGGCTGTGGCTTTCGGCATAGCGCACGTAATAGGCCAGTTTTTCCGGCAACACCTGCTCGATGTAGGCGCGCTCCGGGTCCTCGGCCCGACCCAGGATTTCGTTCTCGTCTATCATCTTGATCGACGCCCAGTCGGTGATGCCGGGGCGCACCGACAATACGATGTCGCGGACTTCGTCCGGGTAGTGGGCGACGTATTTGGGCACCTCCGGCCGTGGGCCGACCAAGCTCATATCGCCGAACAACACATCGATCAACTGCGGCAGTTCGTCCAGCTTGGTCTTGCGCAGCAAGCGCCCGGCGCCGGTGACGCGCGCGTCCGCGCCCACGGTCAGCTGGCCGTGGCGCTCGGTGTCCACCTGCATGGTGCGGAATTTGTGGATGCGGAACAGCGTGCCGCTCCGCCCTACCCGCACCTGGCGGAAAAACACCGGCCCCGGCGAATCCAGCTTCACCCACAGCGCCACCGCGAGCAGCGGCAGCGCCAGTGCGGCCAGGCCCAGACCCGCGGCGACGATGTCGAAGCCGCGCTTCAGCAGCCGCGAACCGTGGCGACGCGGACGGCAGCACGGCGGCAGCAAGCCGCCGCTGTCTGAACCCCGCTCGCTCATGCGCTCAGGATCTCGCGCACCGCGGCGATCACCCGGCTCTGGTCATCGTCCGTCATCCGGGTGTATAGCGGCAGGGTCACTTCGGCCTCGAAGGCGGCGTCGGTCACCGGGAACTGTTCGCGCGTCAGCTGATAGCCGTCGCGCCACACCGGCTGACGATGCAGCGGGATGAAGTGCACCGAACAACCGATGCCCTTTTCCGCCATCCGGGCGATGAAGTCGTCGCGGCTGACGCCGGCCTCGGGCTTGATGCGCACCGGATACAGATGCCAGGCGTGGTTGCTGCCCGCGTCCTTCGGCCGCGCCGGCAGGATCAGCGGAAGGTCGGCCAGCTCGCGGTCGAAACGCTGGGCCATCGCCTCGCGCAATTCCTGGAAGCGGCGGATTTTCTTCAACTGGTGGATGCCCATCGCCGCGGCGGTGTCCGGCATATTGTATTTGAAGCCCGGGGCCACCACTTCGTAGAACCAGGCCGGTGTCTTGGACACATAGCGGTCGAAGGCGTCGCGGCTGATGCCGTGCAGACGCATCACCTTGCAACGCGCGATGATGTCCTTGTTCTTGGACACCACCATGCCGCCCTCGCCGGTGGTCATGGTCTTGTTGGCGTAGAAGCTGAACACGGTGACGTCGGAGTCCAGGGTCCCCACCAGCTTGCCCTTGTAATAAGTGGGCAACGCATGGGCGGCGTCTTCAACGACCTTCAGCCCGTGCTCGCGGGCAATGGCGATGATCTCGTCCATCTCGCAGGCGAGGCCGGCGAAGTGCACCGGCATGATCGCCTTGGTCTTGGCGGTGATCGCCGCGCGGATCGCGTCCGGGCTGATGTTGAAGGTGGCCGCGTCCATATCCACGCATACCGGGTCCGCGCCCAGGTAGCGCACCACTTCGGCGGTGGCGGTGAAGGTGTAGCTGGGCACGATGACTTCGTCGCCGGGGCCGATGCCTATCGCTTCCAGCGCCAGGTGCAAGCCGGCGGTGGCGGAGTTGACCGCGATCGCCTCGACGCCGTCGCCGATGAACTGCGCGAAGTCGGCCTCGAACTGCTTGGTCTTGGGACCGGTGGTGACCCAGCCGGAGCGCAGCGCATCGACCACTTCGTTGATTTCGTCCTCGCCGATGTCCGGCAAGGCGAAAGGCAGGAATTTTGTTTCGCTCATAGTATTCTTCGCTATCAGTTAAGCGCGCGGACTCGTCCAGACTTGTCCAAGCGACCTTGCAAACCCGGTAGGATGGACAAGTTCAAAAGCTTGCCCACGCACCATGCTCATTCCCCAAACACACCATCTCTCTCGCCCCCTGCCCAGTCCAACGGCAGACGGCCTTCACACACCCCGCGATGAAAAAACGCTGATCACTCACTCGCGAGCAAGCACCGCCTGCAAAAACCGCCGCGCCAGCACCGCGTAATCATGGTGCTCCAGCACATAGGCCTGACCCGCCGCGCCCATGCGCGCGCGTTCCTCGGCCGGCGTCGCCGCCATCCGCTGCGCCGCGTCGGCAATCGCGGCCGGATCCTCGGCGCCCACGCTGATGCCGGCGCCGGCGTCTTTCACCATATCGTTGCCGGCCTCCACCGAATGGATCACCGGCTTGGCGGCCATCAGGTAGTCGAACAGTTTATTGGGGTTGATGCCAAAACGGTAGATGGGCAGCTTGCGCCAGCCTATGAACAAAGCGTCCATTTCGGCGAGGAAGCCCGGCACCGCGCGCTTGGCGATGGATGGCAGGAACATCACATTGTCCAGCCCTAGCTCGGCCGCGCGCGCCGCCAAAACCTCCTTGTCCGGACCGTCACCGACCAGAACGAAAGTCACCGGCGCGTCCCGCATCAGCGCCGCCGCCTCCAGCAGGTAATCCAGCGCATTGGCCAGGCCGTGCCCGCCGGCGTAGCCGATCAGGAAGCGCCCCTGCGCTTTCAGCTCCGCCAGCCGCATCCGGTGCTCGGCCGGCAGGGCCTCGGCCTCGCCGCGCCATTCGGCGACGTCGACGCCGTTGGGGATCACCGCGTACTTGGCCGGATCCATGCCGTGCGCCACCATATAGTCCTTGGCGCAGGGCAACATGGACACCACGGTGTCGGCCTTGCGGTAGCCGAAATCCTCGGCCCATTGCAGCAGGCGGATGAAGGGATGTTTGGGCGACATGCCGCCCACCTCCACCGGCGTCAGCGGCCACAGATCATGCACCTCGTACACCAGCCGCGCGCCGGTCTTGGCGGCGATCCAGGCCGCCGGCACGGTGTCCAGCGGATAGGTGGACGAGGCGATCACCACGTCCGGCTTCCACTGCTTCAGATAGCGGCCGGACAAGCCCATCACCCGGGCCAGAAAGCTGAAGATATTGAGCACGCGGCCGATGCCGTTGCCCTCGTAAGGGCGGGTCTTGCACCAGGTGTAGCGGATGCCGTCTATGTCTTCGTCCCGGTATTTGCCGTCCACTTGCGGATGGGTCTGGCGCAGATGGGAGATATCGGCGGCCAGCATATTGACTTCATGGCCGGCCTGCGCCCATTCCCGCGCCAGATAGTAGGGACGGAATTCCATGCCGTGCCGGGGGCTGCCGGCATAGTGGTTGATGTAAAGAATTTTCATGGTTTACAAGGTTGCGTACAGCTTGACCAGCTTGTCGGCCTCGGCCGCCCAGCTGTATTTGTTCAATACCGCCTGCTTGCCGGACTCGCCCAACGCCCGCATGCGCGGCTCGTCGGCCATCAGTTCGTTGACGGCGGCAGCAATGGCGGCCGGGTCCTGCGGGTCCACCAGCAGGCCGCAGCCGGCGTCGTCCACGATCTCGCGCCACACCGGAAAGTCCGACGCGATCACCGGCATGCCGGCGGCCATGTATTCGAACAGCTTGATCGGCAAGGCGTCGACGTAGTTCGGCGTAGGGAACAAAGTCACCAGGCCGATCTTGCTCTTGGCCAATACCTCGGCCACGCCCTTGCGGTCCAGCACGCCCAGGTCGTTGACCCGCGCCCAACCCGGCCGCGCCGATACCCGGGCCTTCAAATCGCTCTCGCTCCACGGCCCGGCCAGGTTCAGCCGCGTCGCGGTGTCCGGCAAGGCCTCGACAATGGGTTCGATGCCGCGGATGCGCGAGATGCCGCCGATATAGCACAGCTCGTTGCGGCGCTGCTCCCACGGCGTGTCGCGCACCAGTTCTTCCAGGATGGGGAAGTTGCACACGTCCAAGGCGCGCGCACCCAGCTTCTCGAAGCGCTTGCGGATGTGCGGCGTCGAGGTCACCACCGCGTCGAAGCGGCGCGCCGCCCAATCTTCCAGCGTCTCGAAGCCGCTGGACACCAGGGGGCGCACCGCGCCGGGTATCCAGTGCTTGGCCAGGATCTGGCGCGGCACGTCTTCATGCACGTCGTACACCACCTTGATGCCGGCCTGTTTCAGGCGCAGCGCGGCGGGAATCAGTTCCGGGTCGTGGAAGTGGACCACGTCAGGGCGCAGCTTCAGCGCCGCCTGATACACGCGCTTGACCGTGCCGGTCATCCGCGCCAGACGGCCGCCGGTTTTGGGGCCGACGTCGTGGAAACGCACGCCGCGGTTGATCTCCTCGCCCTGGCCGTCGGCCACGATCAGCGTCACCTC
This sequence comes from Chromobacterium sp. HL1, assembly GCF_057418835.1. Lineage (NCBI taxonomy): Bacteria > Pseudomonadati > Pseudomonadota > Betaproteobacteria > Neisseriales > Chromobacteriaceae > Chromobacterium > Chromobacterium sp. HL1. The sequence continues at coordinate 366,385 of NZ_CP162399.1, read as the reverse complement.
ATGCCCGGCGGCGGCCAGGCTCGCGCACTCCTTGACGAAGATGCGGATGTCGTGACGCGGATGGGCGGAAGTGAGATGGGCAATTTTCATGGGTAAACCTTGTTTACGCCACGCAAACACACAGAAGGGACTTCGGCTTTACATCGCATCCTGCCTGCGGCAAGGCCAGCATGGCCTGGAGATGGCGATGCCGTTTGGTCCCTGTCTTTCCATGTGCTTCCGCGGCTAAATTCATTCCTTAAATCAGCTCCCGGTACAACTGGGCGAAGCCGGCCATATTCGGCTGATGCAAACCCTTGTCCGCCACCAGCCGGCGGTTGAGCGCGGCGATTTCGTCCAGCCGCGCATCCTCGCCGGCCAGTTCCATCGCGCGCAGCAGTTCCTCGCCCAAACGCCCGACGTCCTCGGCGATCACGCCGTTGAGGCCGTCGATCACCCATTCGCCGTTGGCCGGCAGATTGGACAATAAGGGCAGGCAGCCGTGGCCCATCGCCTCCAGCAGGCTGACGCTGGTGGCGTCCGAACGCGGCACGCTGACGAAGACCCGGGATTCGGCGTACATCCGCCCCAGGGTCGCGCTGTCGACGAAGCCGGCGAAGTCCACGCGGCTCAGGCCCAGCTCGGCGGCCAGGCGCTTCAGGGCCTCGGTCTCGCTGCCGCTGGCGGCCACGGTCAGGCGCCAATCGCCGAAACGCTCACACAGCTCCACGCTCTGCCAGGCGCGCAGAATGGCGTCGATGCGATAGAGCGGCTTGTGCAGCCGGCAGGACAGCACCCTCTTGCCCTTGTCCGCGCTGGCCGCCGGCTCCGGCATGGCGTCCATGCCGTAATTGAGCAGGCGGATGCGGCAGCCCTCGCCGGCCAGCTCGCGGATTTTCGCCGCCATGTGCAGCGAATCCGAGGTGATCGCGTCGGCGGCGGCCAGATTGGCGCGCACCATCGCCCGCATCAGCCGGCTGCGCTCCGGCAGCAAGAGCACGTCGGAGCCCCAGGCGGTCAGCACCATGGGCAAGTCCAGGCTGACCGCGGCGCGGCTGCCGTGCCAGGCCACGCTATTGGCCTGATGGATGTGCAGCAGCTGCGGCCGCGTTTCGCGCAGCCAGGCACGCAGACGCGACACCGTGCCCAGCGCCGCCAGACGGAAATCCACGCGCAGGCTGCCGGCCAGCAAGGGGGCCACGTCGGCCGGAACCTCGCCGTTGCAGGCCAGGTAGAGCTGGTCCACATGCGGCGCGATGCCGCGCAGGAAACGCCAGGTGTGCACCGAGGCGGAAGCCAGCACCGCGACGCTGGCGATCTTGTCCCTCACCGGCTCAGTCATGCGCCCAGGCCTCGTACAAGGCCAGCAGCTCGGGATGTTCGTCCAGCCACTTGGCGTCCATCTCCCGGGTATCGCCCACTACCCGCGCCGGATTACCGGACAGGATGGCAAAATCGGGATACACGCCGGCCGGCACATAGCTGTAAGCCGACACCATGCTGCCCTTGCCCAGTTCCACGCCCGGCATCAGCACCGAGTGCGGGCCGACGAAGCTGTACGGGCCCAGCTTGGTGGGTTTTTTCAGATAGCCGACGTGATTGTTGCTCTCCAGGTAGCGGTCGCCGTACAGGCGAATGGCCACATGGCTGGAGTGGGTCAGCAGCGAAACATAGTTGGTGATCTGACAACCTTCGCCGATGTAAAGCCCGCCGGAGGCGTCGATCAGATTGAAATGGCCGATGTAGACGTTGTCGTCCACCATCAGCTTGCCGACATGTTCGATTCGGGTCATGTTGGACACCCGGGTGCGTTTGAGGAACACCCCGTCGCCGCGGGTGAATCCATACACCATTCTGGGCTGCACCCACGCCGACAGGCGGAAACGGATGCGGCTGAATAGAGCGTGCCAATTCATCGGGCTGCCTTGTAAAGCCATGCAAAATAAGCCAGGAAATAAGCGGCCATCACCACCGACACCAGTTGGAAGGTGGGCACCGCGTCGTTCCACAGCGAAAAACCTGCCCACATCGTGCCCAGGAACAACAGGGCCTGCAGCAAGGACCACAGGAAGGCCTGACGCTGGCGGTTGATCACCGGCGGCACCATGCCCAGCGGCGAGGCGACGAAGTGGAACAGGATGTAGAGCGACATCGCCTCCGCGTAGCGGCCGGCGGTGGCCCAGTTCTGGCCGAACACCAGCGAGAACAGGGGTTCCCCGGCCAGTTGTATCACCAGGAAGGGCAGCAAGGCCATGCCGCTCAAAGTCAGCATCATCTTGCGCAAAATCGGGCGCAGCGGCTGCCCTTGATTGCGGGCGTCGGCCAGCTCGCGGTAGGCCACTTGCGCCACCGCCTGGCCGATCAGGGCCGCCGGCAGCTTCAGCACCCGCATCATCAGGCCGTAAAAGCCCACCGAGGCGGTGCCGGCCAGCATGGTCAGCGCCACCAGCGTCGCCGAATCCAGCAAGGCGGTGCTCAAGGCGTGCGGCGCGTTGATCTTGGGAAACTCGATATAGGCGCGCGCCACCTCGCGCATGCCGGCGCGGCTGAGTTCGTGACGCCAGGCGAAGCGGCCCTTGAGGTCCTGCCAGGTTTGCGCCAGCAAAGAGCCGAACTGGCCGGCCAGCTGGCCCAGGATCAGGCCGGCGGCGCCCGCCCCGGCCCAGCCCAAGCCGACCTGGGTAGCCGCCATGCTCAGCGACTGCAGCATGCGGCCGTTGGCGTTGGCCTGATAGCGGCGGTGGCGGTTGTTCCAGTTGGTCCAGGCTTGCATCAAACCCGCCAGCGCGACGGACAGCGGCAGCAGCAGCAGCCAGGGCTCCAGCTCCGGCGCGCCCAGATGGCGGGCGATATGGGCATGGCCGTCGAAGGCCACCGCCACGCCCACCAACAAGGACAAGGCCAGCGCGCAGGCGATGGACAGGCCCATCAGATTGCTGGCCCGCCTCTCCTCGGCCGGCAACACGATGGCCATCTCGTAACGGGCAGTGGCCAGCACCGCCAGCGTGGACAGCCAGGAGACATAGACCGCCTGCACCCCCACCTCGTGCGGGTTGTACAGGCGGGTGATCAAGGGCGACACCAGCAGCGGAATCACCTGCGCCACCGCCGCCCCGGTAATCAGGGTGACGATGTGGCGGATGAAGCCGCTCTTGGGCAGGCGGGACAACAACAGGCCCATGCGCTCAGGCCAGAGCCTGCTTGACCGCGGCGACAATGGCGTCTTGCGTCGCCTCGTCCAGGAAGGGGTGCATGGGCAGGCTCATCACGCGGCGGCCGGCGGCCTCGGACAGCGGGAAACTGCCCTCGGGCAGGTTCAGATGGGCGAAGGCCGGCTGCAGATGCAGCGGAATCGGGTAATGCACCGCGGTGGGCACGCCCAGTTCTTTCAGCTTGGCCTGCACCGCCTCGCGATCGTCCACCTCGATGGTGTACTGCGCGTAGACATGGCTGTTGCCCTCGGCGATCACCGGCACCCGCGCCACCTCGCGCAGCTGCGCGCTGTAGCGCGCGCCGATGCGTTCGCGCGCCGCCACTTCGTCGGCGAAGCTCGGCAGCTTGGCCAGCAACACCGCCGCCTGTATCGTGTCCAGCCGGCCGTTGAGGCCGATGATGGGATGGTGATAGCGGCGATCCTGGCCGTGCACGCGGATCTCGCGCATTTTCTTGGCCAGCGCGTCGTCGTTGGTGAAGCAGGCGCCGCCGTCGCCGTAGCAACCCAGGGGCTTGCTCGGGAAGAAGCTGGTGCAGCCTATGGTGGACAGATTGCCGGACTTCTTGCCGCGCTGGCCGGCGCCGAAGCTCTGCGCGCCGTCCTCGATCACCGCGATGCCGTGCTTGGTGGCGATGGCGTTGATGGCGTCGAAATCGGCGCACTGGCCGTACAGGCTCACCGGCATGATGGCGCGGGTGCGCGGCGTGATCGCCGCTTCCAGCAGCGCCGGGTCCAGGTTGTAACTGATCGGGTCGATGTCGACGAACACCGGCTTGGCGCCCAGCAGCGCGATCATCTCGCCGGTGGCGATGAAGGTGAACGGGGTGGTGATCACCTCGTCGCCGGGGCCGATGTCCAGGGCCATCATCGCGATCAGCAGCGCCTTGGTGCCGTCGCAAACGCCGATGGCGTGCTTGGCGCCGGTGTATTCCGCCAGCCCCTGCTCCACCTCCTTCACTTCCGGCCCCATGATGTACTGGCCATGGTCCAGCACCGCGTGGATGCGGGCGTCGATATCGGCTTTCAGATGCTGGTATTGCGCTTTCAGATCAATGAACTGGATGGACATAAGAGGATCAACCCCAAATCAATTTTTGAAAGATATCGCCCATATAGCGACACGCGGAACGACGGAGAAGCGCCCTGAAGCCAGGCCGCATCAGGGGGCTTGTCAGTCGTTCTTGAGCGGCGAGCAGTGATTGCCGCCCACCTCGTAATGCTTGGCGCAGGCCGGGCAGCTATGGGTGCCGATATCGTTGGCCAGCCGTTCGCCGCAGGAACACATCCAGCCAATGCGCTTGGCCGGCGTGCCCACCATCAGCGCGTAGGCCGGCACATCGCGGGTCACCACGGCGCCGGCGCCGATAAACGCGTACTCGCCTATGGTGTGGCCGCACACCACGGTGGCGTTGGCCCCGATGGACGCGCCTTTTTTCACCAGGGTGCGGCGGTATTCATGCTTGCGCGCAACGTGGCTGCGCGGATTGTTGACATTGGTGAACACCATGGACGGGCCGCAGAACACGTCGTCCTCCAGCGTCACCGCGTCGTAGATGGACACATTGTTCTGCACCTTGACGTTGTCGCCGATCAGCACGTCGTTGCCGACGAACACGTTCTGGCCGAAGGAACAGCCGGCGCCGATCTGCGCGCCGCCGCAAATATGAACCCAGTGCCAGACGCGGGTGTTCTCGCCGATCTGCGCGCCGTCGTCGACGATGGCGCTGGGGTGGATGATAGGATGCATCTTAATTAAAACCTTTAGTTTAGCCACGGAACCACACGGAAAGACACGGAATAGGTCAACTACAAGACAAAGCGCCTGACCTCGGCCTTGGGGTGCCAAAAATTAATCAACAGACCCAGTCTCAAACCGCTAGTCCTCATATAGTTCAACAATTGAGCCTCATGAATGGCGGCCAGCTTTTCCTGCGCTTTCAACTCCAATACAACGCGCTCTTCAACCAGCAAATCAACACAGTACTCTCCGACCACCTGCCCTTTATAACGCACCAATAGCGGGACCTGCGACCGGGCAGCCAAGCCCGCGCTATTCAACTCCTGCAACAAAGCATTCTCATACACTTTTTCCAGGTAGCCGTGGCCCAGCTGACGGAAAACCTCAAAAACACAGCCCTGGATACGATACGTCAGATCCTCATCGATTAGAGGCGACATTGCGCGCTTCCCTTCCGTGTTTTTAGCTATGCAGAAGCTGCGTTTTCCGTGTTTTTCCGTGTGCTTCCGTGGCTAAAAATAACTCAATAATCCAGCGGCAGGCTGACGCGGCGGCCGTCGCGGGCGGACAGATACATCGCGATCAACAACTCCAGCGACTTCAGCCCTTCGCGGCCGTCGGTCTCCGGCTCGGCTTCGCCGCGCATGGTCTTGATCACATTGTCGTAGTACAGCGGGTGGCCGAAGCCGTAAACGCTGGTGGTGGCGTAGCTGGCCTGCTTGATGTCCTCGTCCATCGCGTGCGGCTCGGAAAACTCCCAGTGCTGGATTTCGTTGACGGCCATGCCGCCGACGCGCACCGAGCCCTTCTCGCCCAGGATGGTGATGCTGCCTTCCAGGTTCTTCGGGTAAGTCAGCATGGTCACGTTCATGCTGCCCAGCGCGCCGCTGCGCCATTTGACGCTGACGGTGCCGGTGTCCTCCACCTCGATATTGCGCGCCAGCGTCGCGGTGTAGGCCTGCACGCTTTCCACCGGGCCGATCAGCCAGTCCAGCAGATCCACGTAATGGCTGGCCTGGTTCATGAAGGCGCCGCCGTCGAACTCCCAGGTGCCGCGCCAGCCGGCCGCGTCGTAATACTCCTGCGGACGGGTCCAGAACACATTGACGTTGACCATGTAGACGCGGCCAAAGCGCTTCTCCTGCATCGCCCGCTTCAAGAGCTGCAAGGTGGCGTTGCGGCGGTTTTGCTTGACCACGAACAGATGCTTGTTGGCGCGGTCGGCGGCCTTGACCATTTCCAGGCCGTCTTCCCAGCGGGTGGCCATCGGCTTTTCCGTCATCACGTGGAAACCGGCTTCCGAGCAGGCGATGCTCTGGCTGGGATGCAGGCCGGACGGAGAAGTCAGGATCACGATGTCGGCGTCGGACTTGGCCAGCATGTCGGCCAGATTGGCGTGGCCGCGCGCGCCGGTGCGCTCCACCGCCGCCTTCAAGGCGGCCGGGTCGATGTCGCAGACATCCACCAGTTCGGCACGGTCGGCGTGCTTTTCCAGCGCGCCGAAGTGGTTCTGGGCGATGCGGCCGCAGCCCACCAGCGCAAAGCGGATCTTGCGGTCGGTAATCGGGGGAAGGTGCAGAGTGTGCATGAGTTTAAACCCTAAATTCAGTGAGCCACGGAAGCACACGGAACAACACGGAAACCCCCAAATACCCAAGATGCGAGAGCGCCCTCAAGTCACCGTGATTTGCAGGCTCCGGCTTTGTCCGTGTTTTTCCGTGTGCTTCCGTGGCTAAAAACAATCAGGCCTTGACGATATTGTCCGCCGACTCCAGATACTTGCCCCGGCTATCCACCACCAGCTGCGCGTGCGCCTTGATCTGCGCGTAGTCGAACTTGTCGTGGTCGGTGGCCAGCAGCACGCAGTCGTAGCCGGCGATGGCTTCATTGCTCAGCGCCACGCTGGACAGCTCGAAACGGTGCTCGCGCATCTTGGGGAACACCGGCACGTGCGGATCGCTGTAAGCCACTTCCGCGCCCAGATCGCGCAGCTTTTCCATCAGGAACACCGACGGGCTTTCGCGCATATCGTCGACGTTCTTCTTATAGGCGATGCCCAGCACCAGCACGCGGCTGCCATTGATCGCCTTCTTGCGCAGGTTCAGCGCGGCAGCCACTTTGGACACCACGTAGTCCGGCATATTGCTGTTCACTTCGCCGGCCAGTTCGATGAAGCGGGTGTTGACCCCGTATTCGCGCGCCTTCCAGGTCAGGTAGAACGGGTCGATCGGAATGCAATGGCCGCCCAGGCCCGGGCCCGGATAATAGGGCACGAAGCCGAAAGGCTTGGTGGCGGCGGCGCGGATCACTTCGTGGATGTCGATGCCCATCTTGTCGGCGACGATCTTCATCTCGTTGACCAGGCCGATGTTTACCGCGCGGTGGATGTTCTCCAGCAGCTTGGTCATTTCCGCGGCGCGGGTGGAGGACACCGGCACCACCTTGTCGATCACCGCGCTGTACAACGCCACGCCGATTTCCTGGCAGGCCGGGGTTACGCCGCCGCATACCTTGGGAATGGTGCGGGTAGTGAAGTTGGGGTTGCCCGGATCTTCGCGCTCCGGCGAGAACACCAGGAAGGCGTTGTCGCCCGCCTTCAGGCCGCGCGACTCCATGCGCGGCAGCAGTTCTTCATCGGTGGTGCCCGGATAGGTGGTGGACTCCAGCGACACCAGCTGACCTTCGCGCAGATAGGGCACCAGGCTGTCCATGGTGTCCAGCACGAAGGACAGGTCCGGTTCGCGGTATTTGTTCAGCGGCGTCGGCACGCACAGAATCAGGGTATCGGCTTCCGGCACGCGGCTGAAGTCGGTGGTGGCCTCGAAACCGCGGCTCAACGCGGTGGCGATGCTGTCGGCGGAGATATGTTCGATATAGCTTTGGCCGGCCATCAGGGCGTCCACCTTGCCCTGGTCGATGTCGAAGCCCAGCACTTTGTAGCCGACTTCGGCGAAACGCAGCATCAGCGGCAGGCCGACATAGCCCAGGCCCACGATGCCGATGACAGCGGATTTGTCTGCAATCCGATTGAGCAGTTGCTGCTTGATCACGGTGTAAGTCCCAACAGTATGTAAATACGATAGCGGCGGACCGGACATTCAGAACGAGCGGCGCTGAAGCGAAATCGCCCGCGCCGCGCCTGTCCTAAACTGTCCGGTCCACCGCCATAAAGTTCATTCAACGGCAAGCCAGCTTGCCGTTTTCCGTTTCTGTCCGTACTGATCTGCCTCAGAGCTCTCTGCATCCGAACTCGTTTCGCGCAGCGCGCCATCCGTCCCAAGCCGGCGTGGCCGTAATGCCGGCATTATACGCCTCTTCCCGCGCGTCATTGGGTAAGCAAATGTACGCAGACACCCCGCTTCAGACCAGTAAATGCCCCGCCGTGTGCTGATTGGTCATTTTCAAACGGCTGACGAAATCGACGAACTCCAGACCGAAGCGCCCCTCCAGTTCGTCGGCCCGTTTTTTCAAGGCCTCCCACTGCGTCAGCGTCGGGCTCTGGCGGAAAGCCATCACCGCCACATTACCGTGGCTGGCCGCCGGCAGTTCCAGCACCCGGCCCTCGAACACGTTCAACAGACGCTCGATGAAGGACTGATAACGCTTGTCCCCGCTCCACCAATTGGTGACGAACACGCCCTTGGGGCTGAGCGCGCGCTTGCAGTCCTCGAAGAAGTCCTCGGTGGTCAGCGCGTCGACGATCTGCAGGCCGTCGAAGCCGTCCACCAGGATGGCGTCGGTGGAGCCGCGGAAGATCTTCACGTAATCGGCGCCGTCGGCCTCGACGATCTCGAAGAAATCGCCCTCCTCCGGCAGCTGGAAAAAGGCACGCGCCACCGCGATCACCTGCGGATTGATGTCCACCGCCACACTGACCGCGTCCGGCAGGTATTCATCGATGAAGCGGGCGAAGGAGCCGCCGCCCAGGCCGATCTGCAAGATGTGCTGCGGCGCGTCGTTCCACAGCAGAAAACCCATCATCGCCCGGCTGTAACTGAGCACCAGGTCGGCCGGGTCGTCCAGATCCATGGAACTCTGTATCGTTTCCGAGCCCAGGTGCAAAGAACGGATATTGTCCGCCTCCGAGATCTCCACCTCCGGCATTTCCTCCACCGCGGGGCGCACGCGGCGGCGGAACGGATGCAAGGCCCTACGCGCCACAGCCCGAGTCCTCTCCCGCCGGTTTGCGCGAATCCAGAATGCTGATGGTGCGTTTCTTCGGCGCCGCGTCGGCCTCGTCGTCCTGCGGCGGCGGCGGATCGCGGAATTCTTCTTTGTCGAAAGCGGTGTCGCCGTCCTCGAACGGCGCGTCGCCGGTCTTCAGGCCGGCGAAGTCGAACAGGCCGGTGTCGGCCAGATGGGACGGCACCACGTTCTGCAACGCGCGGAACATGCTCTCCAAACGGCCGGGGAAGCGGCGGTCCCAGTCATTGACCATGTCCTTGACCACCTGGCGCTGCAAATTGGGTTGCGAGCCGCACAGATTGCAAGGAATGATGGGGAATTCGCGCAGCGCGGCGTAGCGCTCGATATCCTTTTCGCGGCAGTAAGCCAGCGGGCGTATCACCATGTGGCGGCCGTCGTCGGACACCAGCTTGGGCGGCATGGACTTCAGCTTGCCGCCGTAGAACATATTCAGGAACAGGGTGTGCAGAATGTCGTCGCGGTGGTGGCCCAGCGCGATCTTGGTCGCGCCCAGTTCGTCGGCCACGCGGTAGAGAATGCCGCGGCGCAGCCGCGAACACAGGCTGCAAGTGGTCTTGCCTTCCGGCACCAGGCGCTTGACGATGGAATAGGTGTCTTCTTCGACGATGCGGTATTCGACGCCGATGGAATCCAGGTATTCCGGCAGCACGTGCTCGGGGAAGCCCGGCTGTTTCTGGTCCAGATTGACCGCCACGATGGAGAAATCGATAGGCGCGGACTTCTGCAAGCCGCGCAGAATGTCCAGCAAGGTGTAGCTGTCCTTGCCGCCGGACAGGCAGACCATCACGCGGTCGCCCTCTTCTATCATATTGAAGTCATTGATGGCGTCACCCACATGGTGGCGCAGGCGCTTGGCCAGTTTATTGCCTTCAAACACGGCCTTTTTGGCCTTGTCGTCGAGGACGCTGCTTGCTTCGGACATGGAGTACGGCTAAGAAATTGAAAAACAGGCGATTTTACTTTTTTTCCGCGGCGAAATCCACGACGGCGAACAAGGCGCGCGCGCGGCCCACCCGCGCAGCGGCTACAACACCACGCTGCGGCCGCCGTCCACCGCCAGAATCTGACCGGTGACGTAGCCGGCGTCCAGCAGCAGAAAGGCCACCGCCCGGGCGATGTCCTCCGGCACTCCGGTGCGGCGCAAGGGAATGCTGGCCTCGATCGCCGCGCGCTCCGCCGCGTCGAATGACGCGTCGTCCTCCGGCCACAGATTCACTCCGGGCGAGACCCCGTTGACCCGCACCGCCGGCGCCAGCTCTATCGCCAGGCTGCGGATCAGCTGCGCGTGGCCGGCCTTGGCCAGGTTGTACACCACATGGCGGGCCATCGGCCGCTCCACGTGGATGTCGGCGATGCCGACAATGGCGCCGCGACGCTTGGCCAGCTCAGGCGCCAGCGCCTGGGACAGGAATAGCGGCGCCTTCAGATTGCTGCCCATCAGATCGTGCCAGGCCGCCTCGTCGATCCGACCCACCTCGGTGGGGAAGAAGCTGGACGCGTTGTTGACCAGGCCGTCCAGCCGGCCGAACGCCGCCACCGCCCGCGCCGCCAGCGCCGGCAAGGCCGCCGTGTCCAGCAAATCGCCCTGCAGCAAGCGCGCGGAATCCGGCCGCGCCGCGTTCAGTTCCGCCGCCAAGGCCTCCGCCTCGCCGCGCGAACCGCGATAGTGCAACACCACCCGCAGGCCCCGCGCGTGCAAATGCCGGGCGATGCCCGCGCCCACGCGCCGCGCCGCGCCGCTGATCAGCGCCACCCGCTGCTCTCCTGTCGTCCCCTGATCCGCCATTTCCGCTCCTCTGAATCTTCGCCCGCCGCCGCAGGCTCCCACACGCGCCTTACGCCGCGATGACGCCGGCCGCGCGCTCTATTTCTTGCCCATGCACGGCTGGGCCGCCGCCAAGGCCGCCTGGCTGGACGGCGGCAAGACGAAACGCGCCACCAGCTTGCCGTGCTTGCGGCTGGCGCCGTCTATCGTCACCAGCAGTTCCTTGTGCGCGGCGGACTGCCAGGCGAAGAACTCGCCCCGCGACGGCCACTCGAACACGAAGCGGCCGCTCTCCTCGTACCAGCCGGCGAAATGACTGTCCACGCCGCGGCGCAAACCGGCCAGGTTCAGCTTGAGCTTGCGCCGCTCGCCCAGGCCGCCCGGCCCCTCGTACGGACGCACGTCCCAGCCGCCCAATTGATCCGACACGTGCAAGGACAGCCGCAAGGGCGGGCTGTCCGCGCGGCAAGCCACGTCCAAACGCGCCGGAAAGCGGCTGCGTCCCACCGTCGCCTCGCCGTCCAGGCTGGCCACTTGCAAAGGATTGTCCGGATACGGCTTCGACACCGCCCACTGCGGCGCCGCCAGCGCCGGCCCCAGCAACAGGCCGCCCGCGCAGCCGGCCATCCAACGGTAAAATCCGCTCACCCTCTTCTCCTGTCCGTCAGTTTCCACCACAATCGCGGCACATTGTAGCAGGATGACCGCCATGACCACCTTACCCGCCGCCAGCGCCGACGCGCTGGCCACCAGCCAAAGCCTTGTCCACGCCATTCAGGCGGAAATCCGCCAGCAGGGCGGCTGGATGCCGTTCTCCCGCTACATGGAGCTGGCGCTGTACGCGCCCGGCCTGGGCTATTACGCCGCCGGCAGCCGCAAACTGGGCGCGGCCGGCGACTTCACCACCGCGCCGGAAATGAGCGCCTTGTTCGGCCGCGCGCTGGCGCGCCAGCTGGCGGAACTGCTGCCGCAAACCGCCAATGTGGTCTATGAGTTCGGCGCCGGCACCGGCAAGCTGGCCATCGACATTCTCAGCGAACTGCAAGCGCTGGACGCGCTGCCGGAACGCTATTGCATCATCGATCTGTCGCCAGACCTGATCGAACGCCAGCAAAGCAATATCCGCCAGGCGCTGCCGCAACTGGCCGAGCGCGTGCAGTGGCTGAGCCAGCTGCCGGAGCGGCTGGACGGCGTGATCATCGGCAACGAAGTGCTGGACGCCATGCCCTGCGAGCTGATCCGCTGGACCCCCGAAGCCCAACGGCGCGGCGTGGCGCTGGACGGCGAGCGCTTCGTCTGGGAAGACCGCGCCATTCAGGACCCACGGCTGCTGCAACTGGCCCAGGCCATCCAGCCGCGGCACGACGACTATGTTTCCGAAATCAGCCCGGCCAATATCGGCTTCCTCCACACCCTGGCGCAAAAACTGGATCGCGGCGCCGTGCTGCTGCTGGACTACGGCTTCCCCGCCGCCGAGTACTATCACCCGCAGCGCCATATGGGCACGCTGATAGGCCATTACCGCCACCACACCGTGGACGACCCCTTCTTCCTGCCCGGCCTGATGGACTTGACCTGCCACGTCGATTTCAGCGCGGTGGCCCAGGCCGGCATAGACGCCGGCCTGGACCTGATCGGCTACACCACCCAGGCTCAATTCCTGATCAACGCCGGCATCACCCAGTTGCTGGAGCAGCTGGACCCGGCCGACGCCGCCGGCTATCTGCCGCAGGCCGCCGCGGTGCAGAAGCTGCTGTCGCCGTCGGAAATGGGCGAGTTGTTCAAGGCCATAGGCTTCGGCAAGGGGGTAAGCATAGACTGGAGCGGTTTCCTGCGCGGCGACCGCTGCTACACCCTGTAAGCCGGCGGCCGCGAGAATCTTGTTGACAGCCGGCTTTCGGCTGCGTATATTTCGCGTCTCGGTGCACTCGTGCATCGAAAAACGTGGCGAATTAGCTCAGTCGGTTAGAGCGACGGAATCATAATCCGCAGGTCCGGGGTTCGAGTCCCTGATTCGCCACCACAGTTTGCGAAGAGTTGTTTTCGACAAGTCTTCACGGCGAATTAGCTCAGTCGGTTAGAGCGACGGAATCATAATCCGCAGGTCCGGGGTTCGAGTCCCTGATTCGCCACCAAAATGAAAAGGGTCAGCGCAAGCTGACCCTTTTCGCATTCCCGCCGCCTTCGGCCCCTTCCCGTTTATCCACAGATCCGCACGGCTACGCGAAGTTATCCCCAGCCTCCGCCCGGCTATAGTAAAGCATCCCCCGCCGGAGCCTCGCCATGCGCCGACTTTTCCGCCTCGCCGTCCACGGCCTGGCCTCTGCCGCGGCGCTATGCGCCGGACCGGTCCCGGCCGCGCCTCAGCCGGCCGTCAGCGCCTGCGTCCGGGAATTAAGCGTCGGCTGGGACAGTTGGCCTCCTTACCACTATCTATCCGCGCGCCAGCAACTGGACGGCTACGCCGTCGCCGTGCTCAACGAAGCCGCGCGCCGGACCGGCTGCCGGCTCCACTACCAGCAAATGCCCTGGCCGCGGACCTTGCTGAGCCTGAAAAACGGTCTGGTGGACGTGGCGATGGAGGCGCTGAAAACGCCGGAGCGCGAGCCCTTCGCCCACTTCGTCTGGGCCTACAGCCCCACCACCGTGCGCTTGTGGAGCTTGCGCGGCCGCGCGGCGCAATGGCCGACGCACCGGCTGGAAGATTTGGGCAAGCACGGCAAGCTCATCCTGGGCGTCACCCGCGGTGACAGCTACGGGGCCAGCCTGGACGCCTGGCTGAAACTCCCGCCGCCAAGCGTCGCCGTGGACATCGGGCCGACGCTGGACATCAATATCCAAAAGCTGAGGGCCAGGAGGCTGGACCTGTTGCTGGCCAACAGCGCCACCCTGCGCGCGGCGCTGCAGGCCGAACCGACGGGAGCGGAGATCGTGCCGCTCGCGCCGGTCTGGAATATCGGCGGCGCGTATTTCATCTTCAGCAAAAGCAGCGTGCCGCAGCCGGTGGCGGACGCTTTCCGGCAAGCCCTGACCGGCATGCGGCGCGACGGCTCGATCCAGACGCTGTATCAGCGCTACTTCGAAGCGCCGTATCCGGAGGAATGAGCCGGCGCCGGCCGCCTCACTCCGCGCCGCCGCCCTGCAGCCGCTCCGCCAGCGGCGACAGCAGGGTTTCCGCCAGTTGCGCGAACAGAGGATCGTCCAGGGGCTGTTGATTGCGGAAGGCCAGCGCGATCGCCGCCTCGTCCTTTTGCGCCATGCCGCCTTCGCGGACAAAGCCGGGGTCCCATTTTTCCAGCGCTTTCCGCATCGCCTTGTCGCGCCGCTCCGGCTCCGCCGCCAAAGCTTCGGCATACGCCCAACTGGTGCGGCCGAACCAGGGCAAGGCTTGATCCTGGCCCTGACGCCAGCGCGCCAGCCACGGCTCCAGCAAGGCCAAGGCCTCCGGCTCGTCCTCCAGCAGCAGGCTGCCCGTATCGTCGTAGCAGGCGGTGCGGCAGACCACGCCCGGCGGCCGCGCCGCGCACAGAATCAGATGGCTCAGCCACAGGGCCACGCGCTGGGCGGCGTTGATCTTGCCGACGACGAAATCCAGCTGGCCTTCGGGGCGCAGCCCGGTGAGCTCGCCCACCAGGGTGAGGCCGGCCGCATGCAGATGGACCGGCTGCGGCGGCAAAACGTCCCGGCTCAGCGCGGCCGGCAGCCGCGCCGCCAGCTTGACGCTGGAACGCGCCTCCTCCACCAGCCAGGCCCGGCCCAGCGCGGCCGGCGGCAGCAGGCCGGCGGCCGCGACGCGCTCGCGCACCGGCGCTTGCGGACGGCGATGCAACATGGCGTCCACCAACTGCCTGCGCACCGCCTGGCTGGCGTCGCCGTCCACGGCGAAAGGCTCGCGCACCGGCAGCTCCTCGTCGCCGCCGAACAAACGGATGGCGAGCCGGTCCGCCAGCCAGGCGCGCACCGGATTGCGCCAGAAACGGATGAAGTCGTGCAGATTGACCACGCCGCTGAGCGCCGCCGGCGGCAAGGCTTCGGCAAACGGCCGCGGCGCGGCCTCCGGCTGCGACAGGGCGGCGGCGAAAGTGGGCTCGAAGCTGGCCAGCCGCGGGTCCGCGCCGTCGTAGGCGGCGGGCGAGAACGGCTGCAGCGGGTGGCGCACCGTCAGCGCCCGGCCAAGATCCTGGCCGCACATGGCGGAGAAGCAATCCAGCAATTCGGCGATCAGCGGCGAGGGCGGCAGGGTTTCGCCGCTGCGGGCGGACTGGCCCACATAGGACAGATAGAGCTTTTCCCGCGCGGAGAGAATGGCCTCCAGGAAGAGGTAGCGGTCGTCGAAACGGCGCGAGCGGTCGCCGCGGCGCGGATGGCGCGCCACCAGGTCGAAGCTGACCGGGCGTTCGTCGCGCGGATAAGCGCCGTCGTTCATGCCGATCAGGCACAACACGCGGAAGGGAATGGAGCGCATCGGCACCATCGCGCAGAAGGTGACGCCGCCGGACAGAAAGCCCAGCGGCGAGGCCAGGGTCAGTTTGCGTTTGAGCCAATCCCGCACCGCCGGCAGGCCCACCTCTTGCTCAAAGCCGGCCAGCTCGGCGTCCTCCGCCAGTTCCGCCAACGCGGCGCGCAATACCTCCAGCGCTTTCTCGTCGTCGGCGTCCGCGTCGAACAGCCGCTCGCAAGCCTGTTGCAAGCGCTCCGCCCACCGAGCCGGAGCGGCCGGACGCGCCCACTCCTCCGCCACGCGCTCCAGTTCGCGATAGCAGGCGGAAAAGCGCCCCAGCGCTTCCGCCAACTGGCCCTGAGCGCTGCTGTGCGGCAGCAGGCCGGTGTACAGGCCGCTGTCGTCGCCGGCCAGGGCCGGCGGCAGCACCGCGCCCAGCAACAGCCGGTCCAGGCCCCAGCGCCAGGTGAACAGTGGATCCGCCGGCAAACCCAGCGCCGCCTTGTGCGCGGCGTCCCGTCCCCAGCGGATGCCGGCCTCGCGCACCCATTGCTGCACAAAGGGCACGTCGGCGTCGTCCAGGCCGAAGCGGCGCAACAAGGCCGGCGCGTCCAGCAAGGCCAGCACCTGATCGGCGGCGAAGCGGGAGTCGGCCAGGTCCAGCAAGGCCGCGTAGCTGGCCAGCAGCGGTTCTTCGCGCGCGATGCGGCGGTCGGCGATGCTGTAGGGAATGTCCGGCGCCGCGTCCTCCTGTGGACGAGCACCGAACACCGCGTCGATATAAGGCGCGTAGCTGTTGATGTCCGGGGTCAGCACGGCCACGTCGGCGGGATTGAGGCCGGGGTCCTCGCGGAACATCGTCAGCAAGCGGTCTTTCAATACTTCCAGTTCGCGCATCGGCCCGTGGGCGGCGTGGATCTGCACCGAATCGTCGTCCGCCGCCAGCGGACGCGGCGCGTCCTTGGGATCGTTCAATTGCAGGATGTCGCGCTGCAAGCGCGCCAGCAGCGCGTCGCCGCGGGGAATGTCGAATAGGGGCCGCGCGTCCAGCTCGCTGTCTTCGGCGATCAGTTCGAAGAAATCGCGGCCCTGCTTGCCCAGCGAGGCCAACAAGGGATGGCCCTCGGTGGCGAACAAATCCCCCTTCTGCTGCAGCTTGAGCTTGCGGCGGGCGTCGACGATGTCGCCCCAGTAAGCTTCGCAGGGATTGAGGGTGAACAGGCAGACGTCGGTAAGCTGGGACAGGCGCTTGACCAGGGCCAGATACATCGGCGCCAGGCTGGCGATGCCGAACAGCGTCACCCGCTCCGGCAGATGCTCGGCCCTGAGTTCGGCGAAGAACTCGTCCAGCATGCGCACGCGGTGGCGGCTGGAATCGCTGTCGGCCAGCCGCCGCCACAAGGCGGCCTGCCAGGCCTCGTCGTCGCCCAGGCCCAGCAACTGGCCGGCCTCCCAGGCGCGGATCCAATCCGGCCGGAACACCAGATATTGGTCGAAGATGTCGGCCACCTTGCCGGCCAGCTCGAAACAGGCGGCCTCGCCGCCCTCCAGATAGCGCGACAAAGCGAGAAAAGGCTCGCCCTCCAGCGTGGGCAGCAGCTCCATCAGCCGCCAGCTCAGCACTTCCGGCGCGAACGAGGATTTGCGCGGCAGATCCGGCATCACCCGCTGCATCAGCCGCCAGGCGAAGGCGGCCGGCAGCACGAAGTCCAGATTGGCGGCCACGCCGTTGCTGCGGGCCAGGTCCAGCGTGATCCAGCGCCCCATGCCGCGGCTCTGCACGATCACGGTTTCCGGCGCGAACGAGTCGGACAGCGGCAGGCTCTGGCTCATGCCGCAAAACAGCTGACCCAATTGCTCCAAGCGGTTGGACTGGTAAAGAAGCAGCATGCGGGGATAGGCGGTAGGTGAAATCAGCCCAAGTGTAGCATCCGCGGCCCGGATCGGCCGCATGCGCCGCGCGCGGCAGATTATGCCGCTAGGCGGCGCTCAGACGGCGGCTTGCTTCTCGCCAAGATATTTACAAAGCATATTGATGCCAATCAATACCAATGTGAGTCCAATAACGCTAAAATATGACGTTTATTTAGCAAGGCGATGTCGTGAGCGCATCCGTCCGGCCGCAAGGCCATTCCGGCTTCACCCTGATCGAGATGATGGTGGTGGCCGCCATCGTCGGCATCCTGCTCTTGGTGGCGGTGCCGTCTTATCAGCGCCATGTACAGGCGGCCAAGGCCAATACCGCCAAGAGCGATCTGATGGCCCTGAGCCTGGCGCTGGAAAACCACAAACTGCTGCACCTGGCCTATCCCGCCGCCAGCGCGGACAACGCCAGCGCCATCCGCGCCGCTTTGGGCAATAACAGCTGGCAGCCGGCGCAGCCTGAATTCAACTATCGCTACCAGCCGCAAGGCGGCAGCTTCCTGCTCACCGCCAGCGGCGTCAGCCCGCAGCTGTCCGGCTGCGTGCTGAAGCTCGACGGCGCGGATCAAAGCGCCAACACCAGCAGCGCCGACTGCCGGACCCAATGGTGACCCCGCCCCGCCGCCAGCGCGGCCTGACCCTGATGGAGCTGTGCGCGACGCTGGCGCTGATCGGCCTGTTGGCGCTGCTCAGCGTGCCGCTGGCGCAAGGCTGGAGCGACGCCCACAAACTGGCGCTGGGCCGCAGCCAACTGGCGCGGGCCTACGCCCAAACCCAGGCCGCGGCGCTGAGCAATCCGCTGGCGGCCGCGCCGGGCCAGCCCGCCGCGGTGCTGATGTCCAGCGCTGAAGGCCAGCTGTGCGTCTTCGCCGGCGCGCCGGCCAGCGGCAGCCAGGGCGAGCGTTGCCACGGCGCGGCGCTGTGGCGCGCCGCCGCGCCGCGCCCGGTGAGCCTGGGAAAAAGCTGCCTGGCGACGCCGGCCGCGCAATGCCTGGCCCTAAACAACCAGGGCCAGCCGCTGGCGGCGCAGGCGGCCGGCGTCGCCTGCGGCACGCGACCGGCCTACTGCATCCGCGGCACGCAGCAGGAGCTCAGCGGTGATTTGTAAAACGCAAAGCGGCGTCAGCCTGCTGGAAAGCCTGATCGCCATGTTGCTGCTGATGCTGACCGGCCTGGGCATTGTTTTCGTCAACGCGCGCAGCCTGGGCAGTCAACAGCAGCTGCAACAGCACGCGCTGGCCCTGAGCAAGGCGCGGGAACAACTGCAACAGGGCGGCCTGCCCTGCGACAGCGCCAACGACTGGCCGCTGGCCAGCGGCGTCAGCGCCACCGCGCGGCTGAGCTGCAGTTCCGCGCCCGCGGTGACCTTGCGCGGACAGCCGCAGAACGGCGGCGCGGACATCAGCGCCAAGGCCGCGCTGAGCGGCCGAACCTTGCAGCTGCGGGACGCGGCCTCCTCCACCCTCAGTCTGAGCAATCATGAATAAGCGCGCCGCCGGCTTCAGTCTGCTGGAGCTCTTGATCGGCATGCTGCTGGCGCTGATCACCACGCTGGCGATGCTGACCCTCTACCGCCAGACCGCGCGCAGCGTGTTCGATCCGGACCAGGGCAGCGCCAAGCTGGCGCAGCGGGACGGCCAATTGATGGCGGCGCTGCTCAGCGTGCAGCAGCAGGCGCAGGAAGCCGGTTTCGGCGCCGCCGGCGGCCGCGAACAAAATCTGCAACTGCTGTCGATAAGCGATTTGAGCGTCGACGCCGACGGCGCCGTCTCAGCGCTTAGCGCCGCGCCGGCGGCTTCCGGCGCCGCCAACGCGGCGGTCTGGCGTTACCGTCCGCAATTGGACGCCGGCGCTTACGCCTGCCGCGGCGTGGCCAGCCTGGACGGCGCCGGCCAGAGCAGCGTGTTGTACCAGTTGCAGGCGGACGACTGCGCGGCCATCGCCGACGCGCTGACCCAGCCCTCGCAATGGCGGGCGCGGGCGCTGACCGGCCCGCTGCCGCCGCGGCACAAGCTCGGCTTGGCCTTGCGGCTGGAACAAGCCTGCTGGCCCTACGCCGTCGCCGCGGCGGCGAGCCAGACCTTTCCGCAGCTGCTGCTCAACTACGACAACACGCTGCAAGGCGAGAGCCGCAGCTTCGCCAGCTGTCTGACTAATCTGGCGGCCCCCGCATGAAGGCCCGTTCCCTCCCGCCGCGCCGGCAGCGCGGCGTCGCCGCGGTGCTGATGGTGCTGCTCACCGGCATGGCCCTGACCGCGCTGGCGCTGGGCGGCATGCATCATCTGCGCGGCCAGCAGGAACTGACCCGCTCGCTGCGCGGCAATAGCGAGGCGCAATGGCGCGCCTGGACCGGCGCGGAACTGGCGCGGCAATACCTGTCGGCGCTGACACCGCCGCAAATCAAGACGCTGGAGCTGGACGGCGCGGCGCTGAGTCTGGAGCGCGCCAGCTTGCCGCCGGAAAGCCAGGCGCTGGCCGACGCCCTCCAGATCAAGCTGCTGCCGGCGCCCCGCGCCGCCGGCGCCGTGATAGAGGACGACAAGGTCGCCGCCTGGATCACCGCCCGCAGCGGCGACGCCACGGTGACGCTGGAGGTGGTCTACCAATTGAACGGCGCGCCGACGCCGCCGGCCGCCAACGCCGCGGCGCAAATCCGCGGCGGCCTGTCCACCAGCGGCAATATTGTGGTCACCGGCGCCAAGGACGCGCTCTTGCAAGTGGAAGGCGCGGTGGACACCAGCGGCAGCCTGAGCGGCGTCAGCGCGATCCAGGCCACCGGCGACATCCTGTTCCAGGGCAATCCGGCCCGCGGCGACGGCCAGGCCCCGCTCAGCCTGTGGAGCAACGGCGACATCCGCGTCAACAGCGGCCAGTTCCTGACGCTGAAAGCGCGCGGCAACATCGTCATGGGCAGCGGCAGCGACGTGGAGACCGCCGCCGCCAACGGCTCGGTCGGCAGCAGCGGCGAACGAGTGGGCCGGCTGTCCGCCATCGGCGACGTGACCCTGGCCGGCAACGTCGCCGTTTCCGCGCAATTGCTGAGCCAAGGCGATGTGCGCACCAGCAGCAGCAACCGGCTGAACGCCTTGCGCGCCCAGGGCCTGCTGGACAGTCGCGGCAACGCCAATATCGACGACGGCCTCATCGGCGGCGCCTTCACCCACAACGGCGCGCAGATCTTCGACGCCGCCGGCCAAGCGCGCCAGCCGCCGCCGAACACCGTGCGGGTGCGCCATCAGACCGGGCTGAAAGTGCCGCTGGAGCCGGTGCCGGAGTTCCGCCTGGGCGCGACCCGCGTCAACGCCAACGATTACCGCGACGCCGCCAACCTCATCGTCTACTGGGATGCGGCGGACCGTTCCGCCGACGCGCTGCAGCGCATCCGCGTCCGGCTGCAACATGTGGCCGGCGTGCCGGACGGCGCGGTCTACCGGCTGGGCCGGCAGCGGGCCGACGACTGGCAGCGCAACGATCTGTGCCCGGCCTTGCAGGCCGACGGCAGGCGCTGCGCCCCGGTGGCCGGTCAGCCGGCCTTGCGGCTGTGCGAGAGCGACGCGGAGAGCTGCTTGTCCGGCAGCACCGCGCAGCAATGGCTGCTGCGCCTCAAGCCGCCGCAAGGCATGCTGCCCGGCGTGGCGCTGTTCGAAGGCAATCTGTCGCTGTACGGCCGGCTGGACAACGCCATTCTCGCCACCGGCCACATCGAAACCAGCAGCAATGTGGAACTGTGGAGCCTGCGCCAGGCCGGCGCGGCGCGCGTGTGCCGCAGCCCGGACTTCCCGGACGTCTATCCGCTGAACCACTGCGCCGCGGACCGGAACTCGCTGCGCGAATCCCCGCTGCTCGGCATCGCCCTGCTGGCCGGCGGCTACGACGCCGCCCAGGCCTTCGGCGGCGGCAAGATCCGGCTGGGCGCCAGCAACCGCATCCACGGCGCGGTACTGGCCGGCGACACCCTGGACACCGCCGGCAGCACCCATATCTTCGGCCCGGTCAGCGCGGGGCTGCAAAGCCGCCCGCCCGGCGCGCCGCCGCCCTCCCGGCCGCTGAACAGCCTGGGCGCGGAAACCGTGATCGACATCAGCGGTCAGAACGGATTGCCGGGCGAAGGCGGCGGCGGCACGCCGAACCCGCAAACGGGCGCGGCCCGGGTATTATGGGCGCGCTATCGTTAAGCGCCGTCTAAGAGCCTGTTTACGATCCGCCATGCCTTGCCAGAGCGTAAACCCGTTCTCACTCCTCAACTTTGGACGCCTATGTACCCTTATCTGATCGTCAAACACGCCCATATGGGCTTCGCCTATCTATCGATCCTGCTGTTCGCCGTGCGCGGCGGCCTGATGCTGGGCGGCAAGCAGCACATCCTGGCGCTGAAACCGGTGCGCATCCTGCCCCACGTCGTCGACACCCTGCTGCTGGGCTGTGCCATCGCCCTGGTGATCATGGGCGGCTGGCCCATTCTGCAAAGCCCCTGGCTGCTGGCCAAGATCGTCGGCCTGGTGCTGTACGTGGCGCTAGGCACCATCGCGCTGCGCCGCGGCAAAACCCCGCAAACCCGCTTGATCGCCTTCCTCTGCGCGCTGGCGACGGTGTTCTACATTGTGCTGGTGGCCAAGACCAAGCTGGTCTTCCCTTTCTTCTAGGCCCTCCGCCTGCGCTTGACCCAGAACAAGGCCCCGCGACGCGGGGCTTGTTATCGTCGGCGGGTTTTGAACCGGACCGACCAAGATGGCTCTGCACACATTCCTGCCCGAGCTGGTCTGCCCCGCCGGCAGCCTGCCGGCGCTCAAGGCCGCGGTGGACAACGGCGCCGACACCGTTTACCTAGGCCTTAAAAACCAGACCAACGCCCGCAACTTCGCCGGGCTGAATTTCGACGACGCCAGCGCGCGCGAAGGCATCGCCTACGCGCACCGCCACGGCCGCAAAGTGCTGATGGCGATCAACACCTTCGCCCAGGGCGGCGACTCCAGCCGCTGGCGCGCGGCGGTGGACCAGGGCGCGGCGCTGGGCGCCGACGCGCTGATCCTGGCCGACCTGGGCCTGATGGCCTACGCCGCCGAGCGCCATCCGCAGCTGCGCCTGCACATGTCGGTGCAAAGCTCGGCCACCAATTACGAAGCCATCAATCTGGCGCGCGACATGTTCGGCATCCGCCGCGCGGTGCTGCCGCGGGTGCTGACCCTGGACCAGGTGCGCCATGTGATCGAGCACACCGACGTCGAGATCGAAGTCTTCGGCTTCGGCAGCCTGTGCGTGATGGTGGAAGGCCGATGCCAGCTGTCCAGCTACGCCACCGGCGAATCGCCCAACACCCACGGCGTGTGCTCGCCGGCCAAATTCGTGCGCTGGGAACCGGGCGAGCGGCGCATGAACGCCCGCCTCAACCACATCCTGATCGACAGCTACCGCGACGACGAACCCGCCGGCTACCCGACGCTGTGCAAGGGCCGCTTCCAGGTGCGCGACGAAACCTATTACGCGCTGGAAGAACCCACCAGCCTCAATGTGCTGGACATGCTGCCGCAAATCATCGCCAGCGGCGTGGCCGCGATCAAGGTGGAAGGCCGCCAGCGCAGCCCGGCCTACGTGGCCCAGGTGACGCGCGCGCTGCGCGAAGCGCTGGACGCCGCCGCCCGCGACGGCGCGCGCTTCCAGCCGCGCCCGGCCTGGCACCAGGCGCTGAACAAAGTGTCGGAAGGGCAGCAGCAGACGCTGGGCGCCTACAACCGGCCGTGGAAATGAGCGCCGCCCCCGATGGAAAACCGCCAATGACAAGCCTTAATCTGCAATTGACGCTGGGCCCGGTGCTGTTCTTCTGGCCGCGCGACACCCTGCTGGACTTCTACGCCGCCGCCGCCGACTGGCCGCTGGACCGGATCTATCTGGGCGAGGTGGTGTGCTCCCGCCGCCAGCAAATGCGGCCGCAAGACTGGATTTCACTGGCGCGCGATCTGGCCGCCGCCGGCAAGCGCGTCACGCTCAGCTGCCAGGCGCTGCTGGAGAGCGAATCCGATCTGCGCCGCGCGCGCCAGTTGGCCGCCAACGGCGATATCGCGCTGGAAGCCAACGACCTGGGCGCGATCAAGCTGGCGCGGGAACACGGCCTGCCCTTCGTCGCCGGCCCGCATCTGAACATCTACAACGCCGACACCCTGAAGCTGATCCGCGACTGGGGCGCCGAACGCTGGGTGCCCCCGGTGGAAATGGACCGCGCCACGCTGGCCGAGCTCTTGGCGCGCTACGCCGAGATCGGCGCGCCCATCGCCACCGAGCTGTTCGCCTGGGGCAAGCTGCCCCTGGCCCTGTCCGCGCGCTGCTTCACCGCCCGTCATTACAATCTGAGCAAGGACGATTGCCAGTTCCGCTGCCTGGAACACCCGGACGGCCTCGCCATGCGCACCCAGGACCAGCAGGACTTCCTCACCCTCAACGGCATCCAGACCCTGTCCGCCGGCTGCCACAGCCTGCTGCCGCATTTGCGCGAGCTGGCCGCCATCGGCGTCGACGCCGTGCGCGTCAGTCCGCAGTCCCGCGCCACCGGCGATATCGTCGCCCTGTTCCGCCAAGCGCTGGACGGCGCCGACCCGGCGGCGCTGCAAGCCGCCAGCGGCCGGCACGCCGACGCCGAACTGGTGGACGGCTATTGGCGCGGCCAGGCCGGCAACCAAGCCATAGGAGCCCCCCATGCGCATTCCTGATCTCGCCCTGCCCGCCGCCGCCGCCGCGCTGCTGTCCCGGCTGCCCGCCGCGCCGCCGGCCTGGCTGCTGGTCGCCAGCCTCAATCAATTGGCGCGGCGCGGCGTGCTGCCGGCCGACATGGCGCTGCTGGCCGGCCGCCGCTTCGCCATCCGCGTGCTGGACGCCGGCCTGACCCTGCGCTTCCGCGCCGACGAACAAGGCTTCCACCGCGACCGGGACGACGGCGCCGCCGATTTGCAGCTCTCCGCCACGCTGGCCGACTTCGCCCGGATGATGCTGCGCGAGGAAGACCCGGACACGCTGTTTTTCCACCGCAAGCTGCTGATTGAAGGCGACACCGAGCTGGGGCTCATCGTCAAGAACCTGCTGGACAGCGTGGACTGGAGCGCCACGCCGCTGGCGCGCTTCATGGCCGTTTAATCCCCTGTTCAAGCTTTCGCGGCCAGGGACGAGGCAAGGCCGACACCGCCGAGCAAGCGGGAGGCACGGATGGCGCGCAAGCCTTTCCAAGGCGTTTTCAAGGCCCTTTTCCATCCATCCCGCCGGCGCGCGGCGGACTTTGAAGCGCTTCTTGGAGCGCCTCGTCGGCGCTCGCCCCTTGTGGCTGAGCCAAGTTTGGGCTAATCCGAAAAGAATCAACGCAATCAAGCCGCCTCCCGGCGGCCTGCACTCATCGGAAACGGCCCAAGCCCCATGAAGCCACGCCTGTTCAGCCTGCGGCAGATCTTGTTCGACTTGGCCATCCTGCTCATGGCCAATCTGCTGCTGCTCTGGCTGGCCCAGCGCTACCAACTGCTGTCCGCGCTGGGGACGGGGCCCGGCGACGGCAATGCGCAAACCATGGCGCTGGCGTTGCTGCTATGCGTGAACCTGGCCGTGTCGCTGGCGCTGTTCGCCTACCGCCGGGCCCGCGAATCCCACGCCATGCTGCAAGAGCTCAACACCATCGCCGGCCAGGACGCGGTCACCGGCCTGGCCAACCGCCGCCAGGCCAACACCATACTGGAGCGCGAAACCGAGCGCTCTTACCGTACCCGGCGGCCGTTTTCGGTGCTGCTGCTGGACATCGACCACTTCAAGGACGTCAACGACAACTACGGCCATCTGGCCGGCGACCAGGTGCTGGCCGCTTTTGGCCAGTTGCTGCAAAAACGCGCGCGCCAGCTGGACACGGTGGCGCGCTGGGGCGGCGACGAATTCCTGGTGATTTGCCCTGAGACCGAGCAAAGCGGCGCGCTGGCGCTGGCCGACGATATCCGCCAGCGGCTGGCTCAGACCGAGCTGCCGGCGGTGAAACGCCTGAGCGCCAGCATAGGCGTGGCCACCCAGACCGTGGACGATATGCCGGAAACCTTACTGCACCGCGCCGACATGTATCTGTACGCGGCCAAGAACGCGGGCCGCAACCGGGCGGTGGGCGAAGCCGGCAGCGCCAGCCGCGAACGCCGCCTCGCCCCCGACGAATAACTCACAGCCCCAGACGGTCCCGGAGCCCGTACCACCACGCCCCCATGCTCAGCATCGGCACGCGGAGCGCGCGTCCGCCGGGGAAGGGATAGTGCGGCAGACCGGCGAATTGATCGAAGCGCCGGCTGTCGCCGTGGATGGCTTCCGCCAGCAAGCGACCGGCCAAATGGGTATACGTGACGCCGTGGCCGCTGCAACCCTGAGAGTAATAGACATTGTCGCCGATGCGCCCGGCCTGCGGCAGCCGCGACAGGGTCAGCGAGAAATTGCCGGTCCAGCCGAACTCGATCTTGTAATCCGCCAACTGCGGAAAGGTTTTCAGCATCTTGGGGCGGATCAGCCGCTCCACCTCGCCCGGATCGCGCGCGCCGTACACGGTGCCGCCGCCGTACAACAGCCGGTGGTCGGCGGTCAGCCGGTAATAATCCAGCAGGAAGTTGCAATCCTCGACGCAGTGGTCGCCCGGCAGCAAGCTCTTGGCCAACGCCTCCGGCAAACGCTCGGTGGTCACCACCTGAGTGCCGCAGGGCAGGCTCTTCTCCGCCAGCGCCGGCAGCAACTCGCCCAGATAGGCGTTGCCGGCCACCACTAGGAAGCGGCAACTGACCTCGCCGCCGGCGGTCTCCACTCGCACCCGGCCGCCTGGATGAATCTTCAAAACCGCCGACTGCTCGAAAATCCGCCCGCCCAGCGACTCCAGCGCCGCCGCCTCGCCCAAGACCAGGTTCAACGGATGGATATGCCCGCCCCAATTGTCCAACAAGGCGCCGGCGTACTGGTCCGACGCCACGATGCCGCGCATGCCCTCTCGGTCCACCAGTTGCAGGCCGGTATGGCCGTAGCGCTCCCACAGCCGCTTCTTGGCCGCCAGCTCGTCCAGCTGCTTCTGAGTGAAGGCGGCGAACACATTGCCGGTTTTCAGATCGCACTGAATGCCGTATTGCGCAATGCGCTCGCGGATGATGCGGCCGCCTTCGAAAGCCATCGCGCCCAGCGCCTCGGCCGCCGCCCTGCCGTGCCGCCGCTCGATCACGTCCATGTCGCGGCTATAGCTGTTGACGATCTGCCCGCCGTTGCGGCCCGACGCGCCCCAGCCCACCCGCGCCGCCTCCAGCACCGCCACCTGATAACCGCGCTCCGCCAGATGCAGCGCCGCGGACACCCCGGTATAGCCGGCGCCGATCACACAGACGTCCACCTGCTCCGCCCCTTGCAAAGATGGACGCTCCGGCGACGGATGGGCGGATGCGGCGTAATAAGAGCTCGTGTGTTCCAGTCTGGCCGGCGCGTTCATGGCTGTCTCCTTGGCGAAGCGAACGCGGAGCGTCCGTTCATGATTGGTATAAAAATACAATACACGCGCTCATTATATTTAACAACACCTGGGAGAAAGGATGGGTCGCGGCGACAAAAAGACATGAAAAAAGCCAGCGCAAGCGCTGGCTTCGGGTTCAGGCGGAGACGGGATCAGATCGCGTTTTTCTGGGCCGCCTTGCGCTTGGCGCTCAAGTCCAGGCCCGGCAGGTCCGCCATGATGTCCGGATGGTCGGCCAACTTCTCCACCACGAAATCAACGAAGACCCGGGTACGCGGCGCGATGTGGTCGCGATGCGGGAAACAGATGTAGATAGAGCGCTCCAGCGACACCATATCGGTCAGCACCGGCTCCAGTTCGCCGGAGCGGATCAGATGCACCACCTCATGGCCCGGCAACTGGGCCACGCCCATGCCCAGCCGCGCCAGCTCGGCCACCGCCTCCATCTCGTTCAGCGTATACGTGCCGTTGACCTCCAGCGGAATCCGCTCGCCCTTGCGGTCGAACTCCCACTTGAACAGACGGCCGGACGTGGGGAACTGGAAGTTGATGCAATCGTGGTTGCTCAACTCCTCCGGCGCGCTCGGGCGGCCATGCAAATCCCAGTAGCCGGGCGAAGCCACCACATAGAGCGGCATCTGCGCCAGATTGCGCGCCACCATGCGGCTGTCCGGCATCATGCCGGAACGCACGCCCACATCGTAGCCGTCCTCGATCAGATCGCTGAAATGATCGTCCAGGCCGAAGAAGACCCGCACCTTGGGATAGCGCTCGCAGAACTCGCCCATGATGGGCAGGATGAAACGCCGGCCAAAGGAGTTCGGCATGCTGACCCGCAGATGGCCGGCCGGCTCGTCGCGGCTGGCTTTCAACTGATTGATCGCCGAATCCAGATTGTTCACCGGTCCGCGGCACTGGGCGTAGAAACGGCGCCCGTCCTCGGTCAGCGTCAATTGGCGCGTGGTGCGGTTGAACAGGCGAACCTCCAGTTCCTGCTCCAGCCGGGCGATGCTCTGGCTGATAGCGGCCGGCGATACGCCCAGCTTGCGCGCGGCGTCGGAGAAACTGCCGTTTTCCGCCGTGGTCATGAAGACCATCAATGCTTTTAAGGTGTCCATAATCAGGGATGTTCCAGGCTCGGCATCGCCTACCCTTCACGCCCGGACGGACGCCCTGGATTTGACAATGCTGATAACATTATTAAGTAGTATCTCTTTAAAAAGGGTACACCATACCCTTTGATGATTAAAGAAGAACTTGCAAATTGTTGTGAATGCATCTTCATGGACAAATCCACGCCAGGAACAGAACCGACCGCAGCTTCCCCACTGCACCGCTCGCGGAGCGCACTTTGTCATATAGTTTTACAGCTTAGTTGAAAATACATTGCCCTATTTTCTATGCAATCCAAGTATGCACCTGATTCGGTCTGAATGCCATGAGTTTGTTGCAACAGACTCAATGAAACAGCATCAAGTTGGCAACAATATGCCGCCGCCCCGCCCGCGTCGCCCTTGAGCGCCACAGCCGGCCCCAATCCAGCATAAGTCATGCGCTGTCGCAAACAACATGACATTGCGCTCCCAATGGCCAGGTTTTCGCCCCGGAATCCAGCCTTCGCCGTCGTCAAAAGCGCCTCGCTTGATCCGCGTCAAGTTATCGCCACCTCAGCCACACAGCGCACAAAACACAATTTATAGTGGCAATCATTCGACAACTTCACTAGATATAGAAATGAGCACAGCCTCCGCGCCCACCGCCATGGTGGATGCCATCTCCGCGATCGACGAATATCTGGACCGGGCCGACTGGCGGGTCAACGCCAACGCCAATCAGGGCTACAGCCTGGGCGGCCTGATTCTCAACATCGCCGGCAAACTCACCGCCAATTACTGGCTGGAGCGGGTGCTGGCGCCGGAAGCCGCCCTCGCCCACCGCCAGGGCGATCTGCACATTCACGATCTGGACATGCTGTCCGGCTACTGCGCCGGCTGGTCGCTGCGCACCCTGTTGCAAAATGGCTTCAACGGCATTCCCGGCAAGGTGGAATCCGCGCCGCCGCGCCACTTGTCCTCCGCCTGCGGCCAGATCGTCAACTTCCTCGGCACCTTGCAAAACGAGTGGGCCGGCGCCCAGGCCTTCAGCTCCTTCGACACCTATCTGGCCCCCTTCGTCAAAAAAGACGGGCTGAGCTACGCGGACGTGCGCCAGTGCGTCCAGGAACTGATCTACAACCTCAACGTGCCCAGCCGCTGGGGCACCCAGACCCCGTTCACCAATCTGACCTTCGACTGGACCTGCCCGGACGACATCGCCGAGCAGATTCCAGTGATAGGCGGCGAGGAAATGAGCTTCCGCTACGGCGATTGCGCGCGCGAAATGGCGATGATCAACCGCGCCTACATCGAAGTGATGCTGGCCGGCGACGCCAAAGGCCGCTCCTTCACCTTCCCGATTCCCACCTACAACATCACCCGCGACTTCGACTGGCACGGCGAAAACACCGATCTCTTGTTCGAGATGACCGCCAAATACGGTCTGCCCTATTTCCAGAACTTCGTGAACTCCGACCTGGAGCCGCAGATGGTGCGCAGTATGTGCTGCCGGCTGCAATTGGACTTGCGGGAACTGCTCAAGCGCGGCAACGGCCTGTTCGGCAGCGCCGAACAAACCGGCTCCGTCGGCGTGATCACCGTCAATTGCGCGCGTCTGGGCCACCGCTTCGCCGGCGACTACGCCGCGCTGCTGGCCGAAACCGACCGCTTGCTGGAATTGTCCCGCGACGCGCTGGAGAAAAAACGCGGCGAAGTGCAAGCGCGGATAGACGACGGCCTCTACCCCTACACCCGTCACTTCCTGGGCTCGCTGCGCAATCATTTCAGCACCATAGGCGTCAACGGCATCAATGAAATGATCCGCAACTTCAGCGGCGACCGCATCGACATCACCAGCGAGGAAGGCCACCAACTGGCCTGCGACTACCTGGATCACATCCGCCAGCGCATGGTGGAGTTCCAGGAAAGCACCGGCCACCTGTACAACCTGGAAGCCACCCCGGCGGAAGGCACCACCTACCGCTTCGCCAAGGAAGACCGCAAACGCTACCCTGGCATCCTGCAGGCCGGCAGCGACGCCCATCCTTATTACACCAACTCCAGCCAACTGCCGGTGGGCTTCACCGACGACCCCTTCGAGGCCCTGCAGCGCCAGGAACAGCTGCAGCGCAAATACACCGGCGGCACCGTGCTGCACCTTTATATGACCGAGGCGGTCAGCAGCGCCGACGCCTGCCGCGAACTGGTGCGCCGCTCGCTATCCCGCTTCCGCCTGCCCTATATCACGGTCACCCCGACCTTCTCGATCTGCCCCAAGCACGGCTATCTGTCCGGTCACCACGAATTCTGCCCGCGCTGCGACGCGGAACTGCTGGCGCGCCAGCCTTCATAAGCCCTTAAGAAAGGAAAGCTCATGACTCCCCCCACCCGCATCCCCGGCCAAGACGCCGCCCCGCTCAACGACGAACAGCGCACCCGCTGCGAAGTCTGGACCCGCGTAATGGGTTATCACCGCCCGGTGCAGTCTTTCAATATCGGCAAACGCGGAGAATTCGACGAACGGGTCTGCTTCAGTGAACACGCCGCCCGCTGACCCCGCAGCAGCCCGCATCGGCGGGCTGACGCCGTTCTCCAGCTGCGACTGGCCGGGCAAACTGTGCGCGGTGGTCTTCCTAGCCGGCTGCCCCTGGCGTTGCGGCTATTGCCACAATCCCCACCTGCTGCGGCGCCAAAACGGCGAAACCCGCTGGCCGGACACCCTGCGCTGGCTGCAAAGCCGGGTCGGCCTGCTCGACGGCGTGGTGTTCTCCGGCGGCGAACCGCTGCAGGAGCCGGCGCTGCCGGCGCTGCTGGAACAGACCCGGGCGCTGGGCTTCGCCACCGGCCTGCATACCGGCGGCGCGTACCCGCAGCGCTTGCGGCGGGTTCTGCCGTTGCTGGATTGGGTCGGCCTGGACATCAAGACCGATTTCGGCGCCTATCCGGCGCTGACCGGCTTGCCCCGCAGCGGCGAGCAGACCGAGGCCTCGCTGCACTGTTTGTTGCAAAACAACAGCAATTTTGAATGTCGCAGCAGCATACATCCGCACTGGCACAATGAGATCCAACTGGCCGCGCTGGCGCGGCGGCTGGCGGCGCTGGGCGTCGCCGACTATCACTGGCAGCAACTGCGTCCGCCGCCCTCCTTCGCCCTGCCTCCGGCCCCCGCCGGCTGGCCCGCGCCGCAACTGATAGAAGAGATCGCGCCTTTGTTCCAGCGCTTCAGTTATCGGGAACACTGACAGAAGGTCCAGTTTTCCAAGCTTGTCCCGGCGCCATCCTTATGACGCCCCAACTTCCCGCCTAGTTTGTCCCCCGCCAAATAGCACCAAATAAGTCATTGATCAATATAATTATTTCTACTTACGGATTTTTGGACAGGCAATTTGTTATAATGTCGGCGACGAATGCAACAGTCGCTGTTCTTGGCACCAGAACAAGGAGTTAGCGCTTCCCATGCCTTTTGCATGTGGGCTACTATCCAGCAGCGTAAAACCACAAGATCAAGAAAGATTTGCTCATGGTCATCTCAAATTCCGCGATAGCACGGCCGCTGCCCAGCGGCTTGTCCGCGAGTCAGCAATGGACGTTGCTGGAATGGATTCACCTTGCCGGACAAATCGAAACCGAAGCCGAGCTCAGGGGGTTTCTGGACATGTTGCTCAGCCAGGCGCCTTCCGAGCACATGGTGCTGGCGCTGGGTCGCATCAACCAGCACCAGCAGATTCAGCGGCTGGAGCGGGTCTTGAATGTCAGCTATCCCACGGAATGGCTGAAGCATTACATGGAGGAAAACTACGCCCAGCACGATCCCATCTTGAAGATCCATCTGGGCAGCGGACCGGTGCAGTGGCAAGAGCGCTTCAGCCGTGCCAAGGGCAAGGAAGAACGCAAGTTCATCGCCGAGGCCGCCACCGTAGGATTGGAAAGCGGCGTCACCTTCAGCGCCGCCTCCAAACGCAATAATCTGGGTTGCATTTTCTCCGTCAGCGGCAAAGACGCCAGCTCCGACCCCAATCTGGTCGCCATGCTGGAATGTCTGACGCCCCACTTGCACCAGGCTGCGGTGCGCATCGCCAATCTGGCCCCGGCCACACCCAGTTCCATGCCGCTATCGCAGCGTGAATACGATATTTTCCACTGGATGAGCCGCGGCAAGACCAATTGGGAAATCGCCACCATCCTGGACATCAGCGAACGAACGGTGAAGTTCCACGTCGCCAACGTCATCCGCAAGCTGAACGCCAACAATCGCACTCACGCCATCGTGCTGGGCATGCACTTGTTGCCGCCTCCCGGACTCCAGGTCAGCGATTAGCTGCGGGCCGGCCAGCTTAAGCCCACGCGGGAGCATGCGCACGGTCGTATTCCAACCAGGAACGGACGCACTCTCTTGGCGCAGCGACTTCCCGTCGCAGCGACTTGATGAACTCCGGATCAGCCTGCTCCCAGTCAAAGCAGCCCGCAACCGACATCACTCCGCCGTCCAGCGGTCTTGGCACGCCCACCGGCTGTATCGGAAACCCCATTCGGGACAGATGCCGATAAAAAGACGGCTCCACCACGAAATAAAGCCAGCGCACCTCGTTGGCGCGCGACCACTCCCATAAGCTCAGATACAACAAGCGCGCAATCGCTCTCGTCTCACGGCCGGAAATCGTCTTGCCCACCGCGAAGCGAGTGATTTCCCCACAACCCGCGCCTTTGCGGATGCGCTCCCCAGGCGCCAGCAAACGGGCAAACTCCCGCTCGATCATGAAGGGCTGATCGCCTGGCGTGAAACGCGCCGACCCCACCACTTGCTGCTGCGCAATCACCGCCAGATTGTCGGAGAACGCGTCGTAATCATCCAGGTCCAGGCCGTCCGGCCGCGGTGGCACCCAACCCAGTTGCACGCGAAACACCTGGTGGCGGAACTTCAGCAAATCAATTTCATAAGACGTCGCGTTGACCTTCTCCATCTGCAAGCCATCCAACTCCAGTGGAAAGAAATGAGCCATTTTATTTTCTCCAATCATCAAGTTACCGGCACGGGCACTGTAAGAGCAGGACTGAACCGGGAAATCTGACCAAATGGACAGGAGCTGATTTTTAGGAATGTGCTAAGGCCAACGATGGCAAAAAGTCTTTACCCTGGATTTGCCGGGACTTTCGCCGCGCGATTTCTTTTCACAAAAAATACCAAAGACATATTTGAACACATCACAATGGCTTAGCTAAAAATATCCTCACTAAAATCAAAAGTTTGCGTGCCATACCCGGCAGAGGCAAGCGCTCAAGTCATTGAAGCGTCAATAGTTTTTCCGAGTTAAAAAGCGAGCCATCCTTAGTTTTTTGCTCTAGAGCAAAGACTCTTAAGGCCGCCATGCCTAAGATCGCCTTTTATTCATCCGCCCCGGCATCGTTGCTAAATGACCACAAATTTCCCGCTCTACGCTCCCTTGCAGATAGGACAACGCGTCCTGCTTCCCATCGTGCAGGGCGGCATGGGCATAGGCGTCTCAGCCAAAAGCCTGGCCGGCCATGTCGCGCGCGAAGGCGCGCTGGGCACGGTCGCCAGCGTCGACCTGCGTCATCTGCACGCCGATCTGGTCGAGCAGTCGCAATACGCGCGCGGCCAGGCCGAGCTGGACCGCCTCAACCTGATCGCGCTGGATCGCGAAGTGAAGGGCGCGCTGTGCTACGCCCAGGGCCGCGGCATGGTGGCGGTCAATGTGATGAAGGCCGTGGCCTCCTATCCGGACTATGTCCGCCAGGCTTGCGAATCCGGCGCCGACGCGGTGGTGATGGGCGCCGGCCTGCCGCTGGATCTGCCGGACATGACCGCGGCCTTTCCCAAGGTGGCCTTGATTCCCATCCTGTCCGAGGCGCGCGGCATCGGCATCGTGCTCAAGCGCTGGATGAAAAAGGGACGGCTGCCGGACGCCATCGTGATCGAGCATCCCAAGCACGCCGGCGGCCATCTGGGCGCGGCCAGCCTCGCCGAACTGGACGCCGAGCGCTTCAGCTTCCAGAAAGTGCTGGACGACACCCGCCAGCTGTTCAAAAGCCTGCAACTGGAGAGCGAGCGGATTCCGCTGATCGTCGCCGGCGGCGTCAACAGCTTCGAAAAGATGAAGGCCTGCATCCAGGACTTCGGCGCGTCCGCGGTGCAGATAGGCACCGCCTTCGCCGTCACCCGCGAGGGCGACGCGCACGACAACTTCAAGCGCACGCTGGCCGAGGCCAAGCCGGAAGACATCGCGGAATTCATGAGCGTGGCCGGCCTGCCGGCACGCGGCGTACTGACGCCCTTCCTGAAAAGCTATCTGAAACGCGAGGCCAAGCTGCAGGCCAACGCCAAGGCCGATCCGGCGCGCTGCACCCAAAGCCTCAACTGCCTGAGCGCCTGCGGCCTGCGCGACGGCGTGGCCAAGATGGGTCAGTTCTGCATCGACCTCAAACTGGCGGCCGCTTTCCGCGGCGAAGTGGGTAAGGGCCTGTTCTTCCGCGGCGCCGATCCGCTGCCCTTCGGCAGTTCGATGCGCAGCGTCAGCGAAACCATCCGCTACTTCCTGACCGGGGAGAAGCCGGCCGATCTCGCCGCGTCATGAGCCGGCGCTGAAGACGCCGACAAGACAAAGCCCCGCTCTGCGGGGCTTTGTCGTTCAAACCCAGGCATGCCGGGCGCCTCCTAAACAAGAGGCTCAGAAAGCGGGGATCACCGCGCCCTGATACTTGCTCTCGATGAACTTGCGCGCTTCCGGGCTGGCCAGCGCGGCGGCCAGCTTCTTCACGCCGACGCTGTCCTTGTTGTCGGCGCGCGCCACCAGCAGGTTGGCGTACGGCGAAGTGGTCTCGATGAACAGCGCGTCGCGCTTGGGATTGAGCTTGGCTTCCAAGGCGTAGTTGGCGTTGATCAGCGCCAGATCCACCTGCGGCAGCACGCGCGGCAGCGTGGCGGCTTCCAGTTCCTTGATCTTCACCTGCTTGGCGTTGGCCGCGATGTCCTTCACCGTCGGATACAGATTGTTGCGGTCCTTCAGCTTGATCACGCCGCCCTGGTCCAGCAGCAGCAGGGCGCGGCCGGCGTTGGTCGGATCGTTGGGAATGGCCACGGTCGCGCCCTTGGGCAAGTCAGCCACTTTCTTGAACTTGCTGGAATAAGCGCCGAACGGCTCGATGTGCACCGGCTTGCTGGCCACGACCAGCTTGGTGCCGCGGTCCTTGTTGAACTTGTCCAGATAGGGGATGTGCTGGAAGAAGTTGGCGTCCAGACGCTTCTCGGACACTTGCAGATTGGGCTGCACGTAGTCGTTGAACACCTTCACCTCCAGCTTGACCCCTTGCTTGGCCAGGGTGGGCTTCAAGGCTTCCAGGATTTCCGCGTGCGGCACCGGAGACGCGGCCACGGTGACGGTCACCAGGTCGGCGGCCAGCGCCTGCGCGCCCCACAGCGCGGCGACGGCGGTAAAGGCGAAGCGAGCGATATTCTTTTTCATGATGCGATTTCCTCTATTCAACACAATGTTGGGTTCAAATCTCTTGGGTTTCCGATGCAGCCGCAGCGCCGGGCGCTCAGAGCCAACTCACGATCTCGCGAACTCAGGCGAGACAAGGCGTTGCGGCTGAGAAAGCGGAATGTACGCGTGGTACATGAGCATTTCGAAGCCTTTTTCAACGCCGTATCGCCGACGCGCAGCAGATCGTGAACAGGTTCTCAGCCGCGTTGACAGCGCAGCACCAGCCGGTCGCCGAAACTCTGGATCAACTGCACCAGCAACAGCAGCAACACCACGGTCACCACCATCACCTCGGTCTGGAAGCGCTGGTAGCCGTAGCGCACCGCCAAGTCTCCCAGGCCGCCGCCGCCGATGACGCCGGACATCGCGGTGTAGGACACCAGCGCCACCGTGGTCACCGTCGCCGCGCCCACCAGGCCGGGCAAGGCCTCGGGCAGCAAGACATGGCGCACGATCTGCCACAGGCTGGCGCCCATGGATTGGCTGGCTTCTATCACTCCGCGGTCCACTTCGCGCAGCACGTTTTCCACCAGCCGCGCGAAGAAGGGCGAAGCGCCGGCCACCAGCGGCGGAATCGCGCCGGCCACGCCGATCGAGGTGCCCACCAGCTTCAAGGTCAGCGGGATCATCACGATCAGCAGAATCACAAAGGGCAAGGAGCGGAACACATTCACCAGGAAGGACAGCGTCGCGTACAGGCGCGGCCGCGACAGCAATTGCCCCGGCGAGCTGACGTACAGCACCACGCCCAGCGGCAGGCCGAACAGCACGGTGAACAGCAGTGAGGCGCCCAGCATGGTCAAGGTGTCCAGCGTGGCCTGGCCTATCTCCAGCCAGTCCATGCTCAATAATTGGGCCCAGTCGAAACCTTCCATCACAGCACCTCGCAACGCACGCCCAGACGGGCGAATAACTCGGGCAGGCTCTCCAGCGGGGCCTCCGATTCGATCACGCCGGCCACCAATTGGCCGAACGGCGTGCCCTTGATCTCGGACAGCGTGCCGCTGACCAGATTGAAGCGAGCGCCCGCCTGCTTGCCCACCACGTCCAGCACCGGCTGCAAGGTGGGATCGCCAACGAAGGTCAGCTTGATCAGCGGCGCGCCCACGCGCTGCTGCCAAGTCTGGCGCGCCTCTTCTTGATACAGCCCGGTTTCCGCCAGCAGGCCGCGGGTCACCTCGTGCTGCGGATGCAGGAACACGTCCAGCACCGGCCCCTGCTCCACCACGCGGCCGTGCTCCAGCACCGCCACCTGATCGCACAGCTGGCGGATCACGCGCATTTCATGGGTGATCAGCACAATGGTCAGCCCCAGCTGACGGTTGATGTCGGCCAGCAAGGTCAGAATGGAATCCGTGGTTTCCGGATCCAGCGCCGAGGTCGCCTCGTCGCACAGCAATAATTCCGGGTGATTGGCCAGCGCGCGGGCGATGCCGACGCGCTGCTTCTGGCCGCCGGACAGCTGCGCCGGGTATTTGTCGCGGTGGCCGGCCAGGCCCACCAAGGCCAGCAGTTCTTCAACGCGGGCGTCCATCTCGGCCGCGGACGCGCCGCCGGCCAGCTCCAGCGGAAAACGCACATTGGCGGCCACGGTGCGCGACTTCAGCAAATTGAAATGCTGAAACACCATGCCGATGCGCTGACGGCGCAATTGCAATTGCCGGCCGTCCAGCGCGGTCAGATCGGTGTCGCCCAGGCGCACCGCGCCGCGGTCCGGACGTTCCAGCAGGTTCAGGCAGCGCACCAGGGTGCTCTTGCCCGCGCCGGAGCGGCCGATGATGCCGAACACCTCGCCCTTGGCCACGCGCAGGCTGACATTGTCCAGCGCCGGCACGTCGCGGCCGTCCACCCGGTAATGCTTGTATAAGTTCTCTATTTCAATCATGCCTTGCCTCTGAATCCCGCCGTCCGTCAACGCCACTGCCTGGCGATTGCGAATCAGTCTATAAGCAAGTCACATAAAACCTAAAGAACTATAAATTTAATCATTTATTCAAATTAGAAATATAAGGAGAAATCGCCGCGGAATTGACCCCGCTCACCCCCGTCCCCGGGGATTTTTGCTACATTGTGTCTTTGCTTGCCAACCGAATACAGCACGTCATGACCGCCTTTACCAGCTGCAACCCCGCCACAGGAGAAGTCGTCTACACCCGCGCCGCCTGGCCGGAATCCCAACTGCCCGCCGCCCTGGCGCAGCTGCGCCAGGCCCAGCGCCATTGGCGCGAGCTGAGCGTGGCCGAGCGCGCCGCGCAACTGCTGCGTCTGGCCGACCAACTGCAGGCCCATCGCGAAGAACTGGCCGGCCTGGTCACGCTGGAAGTGGGCAAGCGCACCGCGGAATGTCTGGCGGAAATCGACAAATCCGCCCAGTTGATCCGCTACTACGCCCAACTGGCGCCGGAGCTGCTGGCCTCGCTGGAGATTCCCACCCAGGCCAGCCGCAGCGGCGTGGCCTTCGAACCGCTGGGCACGGTGCTGGCGGTGATGCCGTGGAATTATCCGATCTGGCAGGTGCTGCGCTTCGCGGTGCCGGCGCTGATGGCCGGCAACGCCTGCCTGGTCAAGCCGGCGCCTTCGGTGCCGCAATCCACCCAAAGCCTGCTGGAGCTGGCGCGCGCCGCCGGCCTGGCGGTGCTGGACGTGGCCTGGATCGACCATGATCAAGTGGAAGAAGCCGTCCGCCAGTGCGACGCGGTGGCCTTCACCGGCTCCACCCAGACCGGGCGCGCCATCGCGGCGCTGGCCGGCCGCCATCTGAAAAAGACCGTGCTGGAGTTGGGCGGCAGCAATCCCTTCATCGTGCTGGCCGACGCCGATGTCGCCGCCGCGGCCCAGGACGCCGCCAATTCCCGTTTCCGCGACGCCGGCCAGAGCTGCAACGCCGCCAAGCGCATGATCGTGGCGCCGGAAATCGCCGACGCCTTCATCGAGGCCTTCTGCGCCGAAGCCGCCAAGCTGCGCGCCGGCGATCCGCGCCACCCGGCCACCACTTTGTCGCCGCTGACCCGCGCCGACCTGCGCGAAGCGCTGCACGCCCAGGTGCTGGACGCCGTCGCCCACGGCGCGGAACTGCGGCTGGGCGGGCAGATGCCGGCCAGCCCCGGCTTCTTCTATCCGGCCACGGTGCTGGACCGGGTCAATCCGGACTGTCGCGTCTACCACGAGGAAGTGTTCGGCCCGGTGGCCAGCATTTTGCGCGCGCGCGACGAGGCCGACGCGCTGCGGCTGGCCAACGACACCCCCTTCGGCCTGGGCGCCAGCATTTACAGCGCGGACAAGGAACGCGCCTGGACGCTGGCGCGGCAGATCGAAGCCGGCAGCGTCTTCATCAACCGCCATACCAGCTCGGACCTGCGCCTGCCTTTCGGCGGCGTCAAATCCTCGGGCTATGGCCGCGAGCTGTCCGAGTTCGGCCTGTACGAGTTCGTCAACGTCAAGACCTACTGGCAGAAATAAGCCCGCCGGCGGCCGACCGGCCCTCAGTCTTCCGCCGGAAAGCGCGCCACCAAGGCGTCGCGACGCGCCTGCCATTGCAGCAGGCGCTGTTGCAGGGCGAGCAAGGCTTCGTCCTGGCGCGCCCATTCCTCCACCAGCTTGCGTTGCTCGCTCATCGGCGGCACGGGCAGCGGCATTTCCGCCAGCGCCTCGAAGCCGAACTCGACGCCTTCCACCGCCGCGCCCAGCCGCTCCAAGCAAAAGCGCCAGCCTTCCGACTGCCGGTAACACTCCAGGAAAGCCGGCGAGATCCTCGCCTCGTCCAGCGCGAAGGCCTGCTGATCCGCCGCGGCCAGCGCCGGGGCCTCTCCGACGTGCCGCGCCAGCGCGCCCTGATACAAGCGCGCCGGATCATAGGCGAAAGCGTTGGGCGGCAAGGCCGTGCCCAGGCCCGCGCCGGCCCGGCGCCAGCTGCCGCCCACGGTGGCCTCCAATAATTCGCCCTCGGCGGCGGCCGCCAGCGGCGCGGCCAGTTCGCCCAGCTTGCACACCTCCCAGTTGCCGGGAATCACCCCCAGCGCGCTGGGTTTGAACGATTGATGCGGGCTCCACTTGCCCATGCGCCGGGTGCCGTAGCCGCGATTGAGCAAGGCCTGGATGCGGCTGGGGCGCAGCTTGCGCTCTGCCGCGTATTGGCTGGACAGCAATTCCAGCTTTTCGTCCGTCAAGGCCAGGCAGCCTTCCAGCTCGCCCTCCTCCGCCCGCCAGCCCTCTTCTTCGCTGAAGAAGGCCGCCAGCCGCGTGTCCAGCGCCTGCTCCTGCTCCGTCAAGGCGGCCAGCTCGGTGGCCAGCGCCTCCGCGTCCACCACCTCGGCCGCCTCGTCCTGGGCGAAGTAGCGCTGCACGTTCAGATTGCCCCGGTGGCCTTGCTTGATCTCGCGCAGCCCCACCAGGCGCAGATAGTCCGGCTCTTCCGTTTCCTCGTCCACCGCGGCGCGGTAAGCGCGCAGGATATGTTCGATGTCCTCCTGCCGCAGCGTGTTTTGCACTCGCCCGCGGCCGTACTCCTTGCTGGCGTCGACGATAATCACCTTGTTGCGCAGGCCCGCCGGCTTGTTCTTGTTCAACACCACCACGCAGGTGGGCATGCCCGAGCCGTAGAACAGCGCCGGCGGCAAGGCGATCACCGCCTCGATGCGGTCGCCGGACTGGCCCTGGCTGCCAAACAGCAGGCCGTTGCGGATGCGGCCCTCGTCGCCGTCGCGGAACAACACGTCGTGCGGCATCACCAGCGCGGCGCGGCCGTCCTCCTTCAACGTGGCCAGCACATGCTGGACGAAGGCGTAATCGCCGAAGCTGCGCGGCGGAATGCCATAGCCGAAGCGCTGGTGCTCATCCACCAGCTTCTTGTAATTGGGCTCGGCCGGGCGCTTGCGGCGGCGCTTCTTGCCGTCGGCCGGCGGCGGCTCCGCCGCCTCGGCCTCCAGCGGCGTCCACCAGTTTTTCACCGTGAACGGCAGTTGCGCCACGATGCGGTCGAAGCGCGGCAGCAGGCCCTCCGGGCTCAGATGCCTGGGCTCCACCAAGGTGTCCCCCAGTTCCAGACTCATGTCCACGCCGTGGAAGTAAGCGCACAGCTTGGCCATCGCCCAGGTGGCCGGCAGCTTTTCCTGGCCGAACAGCGCCGCGCCGCCGTCCGGCTGCCCGCCCAGCATGCGCCAGGCGTCCAGCAAGGTGCCGGCCGCGCCGCAGCTGGGATCGTACAGGCTGTGGCCCGGCAGCGGCTCCGCCAGCCGCAACAGCAACTGGCTGACCGGTCCCGGCGTGGAAAAGGCCCCGCCGCGCTTGCCGGACTCCGCCGCGTAGCGGCGCACCAGCCCTTCGCAGACCTCGCCCAGCCGGGACGGCGCCTCCAGATCAGCGTCGCCCAGCTTCAGCGCGCCGATATGGTTCATCAAGGGATGCAGCACCTCGTCGCTCAGGCGCTTGTGGCCCTGGTATTGCGCCACGCTGAGCACCCCGGCCAGCGCCGGTTGATGCTCCTCGACGGCGGCCACCGCCTTGTCCAGCGCCTCGCCTATGCCCTTCTTGCGCTCCTGCAGGCCGGGCCAGCGCGCCGTCTGCGGATAGATCCCGTATTGCTCCTGCACCACGCCGTCGGCGCGCTTGCGGCTCATGCCCTCGGCCGCCACCAAGGCCTGTACCCGCTCCACAAACACATCGTGCAGGCGCTTGAGCACAAACAGACCGAACACGTGGTTCTTGTAGTCGTACAGGTCCACTTGCTCGCGCAGCAGTTCCGTGGACGCCCACAGCGCCTGTTCCAACTGGTCCGGGGATAGCAAAGTCATAAGCCGACAACCAAATTAAATGACAAACCCGGCCATTTTAGCCGCATCGCCGGCCAGCGTCGGCAAAGAATGGTCGCGCCGAGACGCTTCATGACAAGACAATTCATCTCCATGTCATCCGCCCGTCATCCCGCGCGCCTAGACTGCGGCACTTCCCGCATCGCAACGTACGACACCATCATGACATTGGCCAAACGTCTGTGGCTGACCATCCTCGTCACTCTCGCCAGCCTGGCGCTGGCCCTCATCCTCACCGGGCAACAGTTGAGCGGCCTGACCCGCGCGGTGGACCGCCACAGCGCGCGTCAACAATTAAGCGCCGGCCTGTACCAACTCAAGGCCGGCGTGCTGCAGCTGTCGCGGCTGGACCCGCTGCTGCCGGACAGCCCGGCACGGCTGCGGGAAACCAGCCTGACCGTCGCGCGGCTGACCGGCGAGATCGCCGCCGGCCTGCCCGCCAGTGAAGCCGCCGCCTTCCGTCAGGCCGTGGGCCGGCTGTGGCAGGATTACGAGCGCAATCTGAGCAGCGCGCTGGCCATCGCCGAGACCGCGCCGCAGGACGCGCTGTCCATACCGGAACAGGCTTGGCAGCAAAGCCTGCAGCCGCTGGCGGCCCTGCTGGACCGCCAGCAGGCGCAGGAGCAAAACCGGCTGGCCCAGGAAACCGCGCAACTGCAGGACACGCTGCAAGGCCTGGCCTGGCTGACCCTGGGGCCGCTGGCGCTGGCCAGCCTGGTGGTGACGGCGATGCAGCTGACGCTGGCGCGGCGGCTGAAACGGCAGTTGCAAGCGATGGCCGCCTCCGCCGACGCGCTGGGGGAAGGCAATCTGGCGATGCGGCTGCCGGCCCAGGGCCGCGACGAGCTGGCCGCCACCGCCGGCCGCCTGAATCAGTTCCTGAACAAGCTGAGCGATTTGCTGCGCCGGGTGGAGGCCGACGCCCGCCGCAGCGGCGCCGATTGCCAACGGCTGCAATTGCTGACCTTGCAAGCGGCCGACGCCAGCCGCCAACAAAGCGCCAAGGCCAAGCTGAGCAACGAGGCCGCCCACGCGGTGGCCGACAGCGCCCAGATCGTGGCCGGCCATCTGCAACAGGCGGACGCCCATACCCGGCAGGCGGCGGACGA
This sequence comes from Chromobacterium sp. HL1, assembly GCF_057418835.1. Taxonomy (NCBI): domain Bacteria; kingdom Pseudomonadati; phylum Pseudomonadota; class Betaproteobacteria; order Neisseriales; family Chromobacteriaceae; genus Chromobacterium; species Chromobacterium sp. HL1. The sequence continues at coordinate 324,123 of NZ_CP162399.1, read as the reverse complement.
TACCGGACGCGCGCGCGAACTGGGCCGGCTCAACGCCGAGACGATGCGGACGCTGGCCGACAATATGGGTTGCGCGCAGACGGAAATGCGCCAGCTCCAGCACAGCCTGGACGACATCGCCGGCGTCAGCGGCCTGATCCGCGACGTGGCCGAACAGACCAATCTGCTGGCGCTCAACGCCGCGATCGAAGCCGCGCGCGCCGGCGAAAGCGGCCGCGGCTTCGCCGTGGTGGCCGACGAGGTGCGCAAATTGTCGGAGCGCACCCGCGCCGCCACCGGCAGCATCTTCGACGCGCTGGGCCGGGTGGAAGGCGCCACCGGCTCGCTGCACGCCGCGCTGGAGCAGGCCGGCGGCGCCTGCGCCGACAAGCTGGATTCGCAGCAGGCGCTGGATCAGGCGCTGCTGCAAGTGGACGCCGGGCTGGAGCGCTTGAACCGCTTGATGGCCGACATCCGCGAACACAGCGCCGCCCAGGCCCGCGCCGGCGGCGACATCCGCCAGCACGGCCACGAGGTCGCGCATCTGGCCGCCTCCATCGATCAACAGATGCAGCAAGCCGCGCCGGTAATGCAGCACCTGGCCGCCGCGGCCCAGGACTTTAACCAGACCCTGAGCTGGTTCCGCATCGACGCGCCGGACCCCGCCCCCACCCCCGCCGCGGCGCCGGATTGGCCGCTGCGGCAGCAGCCGGCCTAGCCGCCGCGCCGGCGGCAATTAGGCAGTAAATTGCCGCCGGATCAAACATAGAGCATTTATTCAACGCAAACGCTTGCCATTGCCCTAAATGCGCAATAGATCGCCCTTTGATTCGCCATTTTCAATCTTTTGTCATGTTTGAAATAAGCTAGCGAGTACATTTCGTTACATACTGTAATGAAAAGCAAAGGTAGATTAGCCCCCTCTTATAAAAGAGCACATCAGACCGGGCCCACCCGGCACCCGGGACAAGCTCGCCGACGCCCTCCGCGCCGGCGTCTCCAGCGCACCGACACCGCCCCGCTCCGCCCCCGTCCGCACAAGGACGGCGGAGCCGCCGCGCCGTGGCCGGAACTTGTCCCCATCGCTTGCCCGCCGCGTCCGGAGCTGACTCCGCCGGACCGTCGGGTTTTCAGAAGCTGTTTACGATCTCGCGAGCCAGGGCGGGACAGGGCGAAAGCGGCTTCAGCATTCTGAAGCGGTACTCGCCGTGTGACGCCTCACGACGCGCAGCGGATCGTCAGCAGGTTCTTTTGACAGGAGATACCTTTGACACAGCAACACTCCCGCCATATCGGCCCCATCGCCCTGATGCTGACCGGTCTGGGCTCCATCATCGGTTCCGGCTGGCTGTTCGGCGCCGCCCACGCCGCCCAGATCGCCGGCCCGGCCGCCATCGTCGCCTGGATAGTCGGCATGGTGATCATTCTCTCCATCGCGCTGAGCTACGCGGAACTGGGCGCCATGTTCCCGGAAAGCGGCGGCATGGTGCGTTACGCCCGTTACTCCCACGGCTCCCTGCTCGGCTTCATCGCCGGCTGGGCCAACTGGATCGCCATTGTCTCGGTGATCCCGATCGAGGCCGAGGCCTCGGTGCAATACATGAGCTCCTGGCCGTATCCCTGGGCCCAGCAGCTGTTCTCCAACGGCGAACTGACCCCGCCCGGCCTGATGCTGTCCGCGCTGCTGGTCATCGTCTACTTCATGCTCAACTACTGGGGCGTGCGCCTGTTCGCCAAGGCCAATAGCGCCATCACCATCTTCAAGGTGATCGTGCCGGCGCTGACCGTGGGCGCGCTGATCTACAGCGGCTTCCACCCCGGCAATCTGGGCGGAGACACCCCGGGCGGCTTCGCGCCCTTTGGTTGGGCCAGCGTGATGACGGCGGTGGCCACCAGCGGCATCGTGTTCAGCTTCAACGGCTTCCAAAGCCCGATCAACCTGGCCGGCGAGGCCCGCAACCCGGGCAAGAGCGTGCCCTTCGGCGTGGTGGGCTCCATCCTGCTGGCGGCGGTGATCTATGTGGCGCTGCAAGTGGCCTTCATCGGCGCGCTGTCGCCGGCGGACCTGGCCCACGGCTGGCAGGGTCTGAACTTCAGCTCCCCCTTCGCCCAACTGGCGATGGCGCTGGGCCTGAACTGGCTGATGCTGCTGCTGTACTTCGACGCCTTCGTCAGCCCCAGCGGCACCGGCGCCACCTATATGGCCACCACCTCGCGCATGATCTACGGCATGCAGCGCAACGGCACCATGCCGGAGATCTTCGGCCGCATCCACCCGCTGTACCAGATCCCGCGCCCGGCGATGTGGTTCAACCTGGCGATCTCCTTCGTGTTCCTGTTCTTCTTCCGCGGCTGGGGCACGCTGGCGGCGGTGATCTCGGTGGCCACGGTGATTTCCTACCTGACCGGCCCCATCAGCGTGGCCTCGCTGCGCCGCTGCGCGTCCGACCTGCCGCGCCCGCTGCGCCTGGCCGGCCTCGGCGTGATCGCGCCCTTCGCCTTCGTCTGCGCGTCCCTGGTGCTGTACTGGGCGCGCTGGCCGCTGACCGGCGAGATCATCTTCCTGATCGTGGCCGCCTTGCCGGTGTACTTCTGGTATCAGGCCCGCGCCGGCTGGCCGGAATTCAGCCGCGAGCTGAAAGGCGCGCTGTGGATGGTGCTCTACCTGCCGACGATGGCCCTCATGTCCTATATCGGCAGCCGGGACTTCGGCGGCATCGGCCTCTTGCCCTACGGCCCCGACATGGCGGTGGTGGCGGTGATCTCGCTGGGCTTCTACTACTGGGGCGTCAACAGCGGCTGGCGCACCCGCTATCTGGACGCCGAGCACGACGCCGGCGCGGTGGCCGATATGGCGGCCGCCGAGAGCGCGCCGCGCGGCAAGCTGGCCGGCCAGCAAGCCTAAATCCTACCGGGGGCCGCTCCGTCGGCCCCGCAGCGGGCGGCTCCGCGCCGCCCGCGTCGTCTTATTCCCTATCGTCTTCCGCTCCCAACTCCTTCCCCAAGGCATCCAGCAAAGGCATCAGCGCGCGCGCCGCGGCGCTGCGATACGCGTCTTTGCGCGTCAGCGCCGCCGCCGTGCGTGCAGGCAAGGGCGTGCTCAAGCCCACCGCGCTCAGCGCCGGATGCTGCCGTGTGATCGCGCGCGGCAAAATGGTGGCGCAATCGCCGTGGCGGACGATTTCCATCACCGCGCTGATGCTGTTGGCCTGGACCGCGATCCGCGGCTTCAGACCCAGCGCCAGGAAGTAACGATCGATATGGCCGCGGGTGGCGAAATCCGCGCTCAACAGCGCCAAGGGCGCCTGCGCCAGCGCTTCCGCGCCTATCGCCCCCGCCCGACGCCATGGATGGCCGTCGCCCACCACCACGGCCAGGGTTTCCCGGAACAAGGGCCGCGCGTCTATCTCCGCCGAGCGCGCCTGATCGAAAGCGATCCCGACATCGATCTCGTCCTCCAGCAAGGCCCGTTCAATCGCGTCCAGCGTCGCCTCGCGCACGCATAGCTCTATGCCCGGATAGAGCCGGCGCAGCCGCGCCGCCAGCGGCCCCAGCAGATAACTGGCGAAGGTCGGCGTCATCGCCAGCCGCAAGCTGCCGCGCGACAGATCGCCCACGTCCCGGGTGGCCCGCTGCGCCGCCTCCAGCTCGCGCAGCGCGCGGCGCGCGTATTCCAGATAGGCGGCCCCGGCGTCGGTGGGCCGCACCGTCCGCCCGCTGCGGTCCAGCAACTGCGCGCCCACCGTCTCTTCCAATTGCTTGATCTGCTGCGACAGCGTGGGCTGCGACACATGCAGCGCCTCCGCCGCCCGGGTGAAATTGCCGTGTTCGGCCACCGCTTGCAGATAACGGATATGTCGAAGAATCATGCGTCCAAACTATAGGAAATAATTATGGAAATCATTCTATATCGGTCTTGGACCCTATGATGAAAAAGCTTCATCCTTGGCGCATCCCTTCCCCGCCAAGGAGCAAGCCATGCAAGCCCTCATCGACGGTTTTCTGAAATTCCAACAGGAAGCCTACCCCCAGCGTTCGGCGCTGTTTCGCCAACTGGCCGACAGCCAGGCCCCCGGCGCGCTGTTCATCACCTGCTCGGACAGCCGCGTGGTGCCGGAGCTGCTGACTCAGCAAGAGCCCGGCGAGCTGTTCGTGATCCGCAACGCCGGCAACATCGTCCCCAGCTACGGGCCGGAACCGGGCGGCGTCACCGCCTCCGTGGAGTACGCGGTGGCGGCGCTGGGCGTCGCCGACATCGTGGTCTGCGGCCATTCCGACTGCGGCGCGATGACGGCGATCGCCAACGGCCGCTGCCTGGACCATCTGCCAGCGGTGGCCGGCTGGCTGCGCCACGCCGACTCCGCCAAAGTGGTGAACGCGGCGCGCCATCACGACAACGCCCGCCAGCGGCTGGACGACATGGTCAAGGAAAACGTCGTCGCCCAGCTGGCCAACCTCAAGACCCATCCCTCGGTGGCGCTGGCGATGCGCCAGGGCCGGCTGACCCTGCACGGCTGGGTCTACGACATTGAAACCGGCGCCGTCCTGGCCCTGGACCACGCCAGCCAGCGCTTCGTTTCCCTGGCGGATTTTCCGCTGACCCGCGCCGCCTGAAAGCGGCGCCTCCCGCAAACCTGAAGAAAGGACCACACCATGCAACACGCCAATATCCACCAAGACCCCCGCCTGGAATTGACCGCCCGCGCCCTGGCCGCCAAGGCCTTGAAAGACCTGAGCTGGGAGCAATTGGCCGCCGGCACCGGCCTCAGCCTGGCCTATGTGACCGCCGCCGTGCTGGGCCAGCACGCGCTGTCCAAGCTCGCGGCGGAGCTGGTCTGCGAACGGCTGGGCCTGAACGCCGCGGACGCTCTGCAGCTGCAAACCATTCCGCTGCGCGGCAGCATTCCCGGCGGCATCCCCACCGACCCCACCATTTACCGCTTCTATGAAATGATCCAGATCTACGGCACCACGCTGAAGGCCTTGGTGCACGAGAAGTTTGGCGACGGCATCATCAGCGCCATCAACTTCAAGCTGGACATCCGCAAAGTGGAAGACCCGGACGGCGGCGAGCGCGCGGTGATCACCCTGGACGGCAAGTTCCTGCCCAATAAGCCCTATTAAGCACCCATTCACGCCCGCAAGGGCGTGAACACGTTCTGACGGCTTCCCCCTACCCAACGCGGCCTCAACCGTAGGGTGGGAGGCGCGCAGCGATACCCACGCGGAAACGGGTGCAACGCCACAGGCCGCCGGACAGCCACCTGTTTGGTGGGTATCGCCTGACGGCTCCACCCATCCTACCCAAGCGCGGCCCCAAACACGGCTCCAACCGTAGGGTGGGAGGCGCGCAGCGATACCCACGCGGAAACGGACTCAACGCCACAGCCCGCCGGACAGCCGCCTGTTTGGTGGGTATCGCCTGACGGCTCCACCCACCCTACCCAAACGCGGCCCCAAACACGGCCCCAACCGTAGGGTGGGAGGAGTGCAGCGATACCCACGCGGAAACGGATTCAACGCCACAGGCTGCCAGATAGCCGGCTACGGCGTTTCCCACGCGGCGCGTTGGCGTTGGACGGCGTCAGGGTCCGGTATCGGCGCGCCCACCAGCGCCAGACGGGCGGTAGTTACGTTGCGGAAGCCCGCCAAGAGATAACATTGCCGCGCGCAGAGATCTCGGCTGCTCCACTTCCCGGACGCCCACATCGCCAATAAGGCGGCGCGGGCCGGCTCGTGCTCGCCCTGCCATCGGCTCCAATAATAAAAGTCCGCCAACGCCCGCTTGATCTGCCGCTGAACGGCCGCGGTGTTGTCCGGATGGAGCGGGTTGGTGTCCTTCAGCGCAATCACTCCCAGGCGCGTCTCGTAATCGACGATTAAACGCGCCGCGCCTTTGAGCGCCTCATTGTGTTGGATCAGCAGTTTCATCATGGTCATGCCCTCCCTGTCCAAGCGTCACAGCACGCTGTTGACGTGTTCCAGACCGCGTTGCAAACGCTGCTGTATCGGCTCCAGCAAGGCCAGCGCCTCCTCGCTGCTGAACAACAAAGGCTCGTCGCGACGTTCCAGCAAGGTCAGCAACGCCAACAGCCCGGTGTGGGCGGCGCGCATGTCCATCACCCCGCTCAACAGGGCGGAGTCCAGCTGGATATAGCAATCGTTCAATTGGCGGCCCAGTTCGCCCAGCAGCAGCACATTGCCGGCGGCGGCGGGCAAGCGTTGAGCGCAGGAACGCAGTTGCTCCATCACCGGCGCGGCGGCGGGTTCGGGACGTTCTCCTGCGCCATGGGAACAGGCGGGAGGGGGCATTGCGGGGGGAAAGGTGGAAAAGGTCATCACGGTCTCCATGTCAGCTTTGGAAACCTGCCCAGGCGAGGCGAGGACAGGCACGTGACAAGGTGGCAAGACCGGTTCATTCCACAAAGACCGGCAGTCCAGAGGACTCCCTGCCACGGCCCGTCCCGAATGGGTACGGCGTGGCAGCAGACGTAACGACGCCAAAGCGGAGCGTTGTGTCTGCGGTGGAATGATTAATAGGCTTGCCAGCCCTGCGCCGTGTGATTGGACACGACGCGGGACCAAGCCTAAACAGGCTGGCGAAGACCGTCAAGGGAGGACGCCGGCAGGAAACAGCGCGCGCGGGATAGCCGCAGGCCGGATCAGGGAGGGAGGTGTATGGATTGATCAATCCGCTGCATCAGCTCGGGACTGGCCTGCTTGCTGCACATGATGTAGCGCTTAAGCCCCTCGGGAATGTCCTTGAATGTCAAAATCGTCAATTTTGTTGAATCGATTTCTTTTTTCTGCAGCAGAAATTTGTAATCCTCGACATCGATCAGCATATAGTCGGCACGTTGAGAGACGATCATTTGAGCCAGTTCGCCCGGTGTCACCGTCGAATCCATCACGGCGGCGGCGGCATGATCAATCATCGCATCCAATTCTGTGCCGTAAGACACGCCAGAAACTTTGCCAAGCTTGAATTCATGGCTGGCGAACAGCGCTTTTAACGTGCCCAATTTCTGGATGTTTTTCGCGGATTTGACGTTCGCCAATATCAGATGCGGCTTGTCTTGATGAATGGCCGAGGAAAACAAGGCAAAGGCCTCGCGCTCAGGGGTTTTATACCAGCCTGGGGAGCAAATCAATTTCTTATTGGCTTGAATATTACTGAGAATGCGTTTGGCAGGCACTTCCTCAAACTCCGCCGGCACGGCCGCGCGGTGTAAAATTTCAATGGTCCGCTCCAATAAAAAACCGGCCGGTTTTCCATTTTGGCTATAGCTGTAGGGCGGTTTGTCCCGATACTGCAGGGATAGAAGCTGCTCCGCCAAGCAGCTTGGCGCGCCTCCCAGCAATAAGAGGGTAAAGAGCAGCCGCTTAGCCATGAGTCCTCCAGAGGCATTCCGTAATGCAAGCGAGCATGACGCCTTGTGTCGTTTGAGCATGGGGGGCATAAGAACGTGGGCCGTTAAGCGGGATGGGCAGCGCCTTTGTCACAGGGCTTAAGGTCGAATCTTGTGAAGATAAAGATTTAAAACCGCTGCGATGGATCCACTATAGGATTATTTTGACCTGATGGCGGATTGGCGCCGGAGCCGGGACGCAAAAAACCCGCCGATTCACACCGGCGGGTTTGGTCTGCGGCAACGTCGCTTACAGCGCGGCCAGCGCGGCGTCGTAGTTCGGCTCTTCGCCGATCTCGGCCACCAGCTCGCTATGCAGCACCTTGTTGTCCTTGTCCAGCACCACCACCGCGCGGGCGGTCAGGCCGGCCAGCGGGCCGGAGGCCAGCTTGACGCCGTAGTCGGCGGCGAACTGCGGGTTGCGGAAGGTGGACAGGGTCACCACATTGTCGATGCCCTCGGCGCCGCAGAAGCGCTTCTGCGCAAACGGCAGATCGGCGGAAACGCAGAGCACCACGGTGTCGGCCAGCTTGGCCGCGCGTTCGTTGAACTTGCGCACCGACATCGCGCAGGTCGGCGTGTCCACGCTCGGGAAAATGTTCAGCACCTTGTTCTTGCCGGCGTAGTTGTCCAGTTTGACTTCGGCCAGGTCGGCGGAGGTCAGGGTCAGGGCCGGGGCTTGCTGGCCCTTGGCCGGCAGCGCGCCAGCCACTTCAACCGGATTGCCGCGCAGAGTAACGGTAGCCATGTGGGAATTCCTCATTTGGTTTCAGGGGGTGAATGCCTCCTAGTGTGCGGCAGCTTGGCTGAAATTCAACCCCTCCCAAAGTAGGGCCAAGCCGGTATTCAGACCCCGGGCCGGCTGCGCAGCCGCTCGGCACGGCCGCGCAGCCACTCCAGCGTCAGCAGCATCAGCACCGAAAACCCGATCAACAGCGTGGCCGCCGCGGCGATGGCGGGGCTGAGGTTTTCGCGTATGCCGCCGAACATCGCCCGCGGCAGCGTCGCCTGGCCCGGCCCGGCGACGAACAGCGTCACCACCACCTCGTCGAAGGAGGTGCCGAAGGCGAACAGCGCGCCGGAAATCACCCCCGGCGCGATCAGCGGCAACGTCACCTTGAAGAACACCCGCAGCGGCGACGCGCCCAGGCTGGCGGCGGCCCGCACCAGATTGCGGTTGAAGCCCTGCAACGTGGCGCTGACGGTGATCACCACAAAGGGCACGCCCAGCGCCGCGTGCAGCAGCACCAGCGTCAGATAGCTGTTGTCCATGCCCAGGGGCGCGAAGAACAGATAGCCGGCCACGCCGACGATCACCACCGGCACCACCATGGGCGAGATCAACACCGCCATCAGCAGGCCCTTGCCGGGAAACTCGGCGCGGGTCAGGCCGACGGCGGCCAGCGTGCCCAGCGTCATCGCCAGCACGGTGGCCAGCGGCGCGACGATCAGGCTGTTCTGCAAGGCGCGCATCCACTCCGCCGAGGAGAAGAACTCCTGATACCAGCGCAGGGAAAAGCCGCTGAGCGGATAAACCAGGAAGGCGCTGGCGTTGAAAGACAGCGGGATGATCACCAGCACCGGCAGCACCAGGAACAGCAGCGTCAGGCCGCCCAGCAGGCGGTGCAGGTAAAACCACAGCCGTTCTTCCGGCAAGGTGTGATGGCTTGGCATCGGTTTGACTCTCCAGTATCGGTTGGGTCCAGGCGGCGGTTCAGCCCAGCCGCAGCCGTTCGCTGCCCACCAGCCGGTGGTAGACCGCGTACAGCAGCAAGGTGGCCGCCAACAGCAGGCCGCCCAGCGCGGTGGCCATGCCCCAGTTGATGGTGGTGTTGGTGTAGAAGGCGACGAAATAGCTGACCATCTGGTCGTTGGGGCTGCCCAGCAAGGCCGGGGTGATGTAATAGCCTATGGACAGGATGAACACCAGCAGGCAGCCGGCGCCCACTCCGGCCACGGTCTGCGGCGCGTACACCCGCCAGAAGCCGGCGAAGGGGTGGCAGCCCAGCGAGATCGCCGCGCGCAGATAGCTGGGGGAGATGCCCTTCATCACGCTGTAGATGGGCAGAATCATGAAGGGCAGCAGGATGTGCACCATGGCGATGTAGACGCCGACGCGGTTGAACACCAGCTGCAACGGCTGCTCGATCAGGCCCAGGCTCAGCAAAGCGGCGTTGATCAGGCCGCCGGACTGCAGCAGCACGATCCAGGCGGCCACCCGCACCAGCACCGAGGTCCAGAACGGCAGCAGCACCATGATCATCAGCAGATTGCTGCGGCGCGTGGGCAGGCTGGCCAAGAGATAGGCCAGCGGATAGGCCAGCAGCAGGCACAGCGCGGTCACCACCAGGCTCATCCAGAACGTGCGGGCGAACACGCTCAGGTAAATGCCCTGATCCGGCATTGCGCGGCTGAGTTCGCCCAGGTCGTCGATGCGGTGATCCAGCGCCGCCAGCAGATAATACGGCGTGTAGGCGGACTGGTTGCGGCGTATCGCCAGCCAGTAGGCCGGGTCGCCCCAGCGTTCGTCCAGCTCGGTCAGCGCCTGCTTGAACGAGGCCGGCGCCGGCTCCAGCGGCAAGGCGCGCGAGGTCTTGCCCAGCAGGCTGCGGTAGCCGGGCACTTCCATGTTCAGCCGCTTGCCCAGATCGCCCAGCGTCTGGCGCTCGCCGGCCAGCCGCACATCGTCGGCCAGCGCGCGGTAAGCCGCCTCCGGCGGCAGCGATTTGCCGTCCCAGGCCGCCAGCGCCCGCACCGTGCGCGGCAGCGAACCCGCCACTTCCGGGTTGTCCACGCTGCGCAACAGCAGCGCGCCGATGGGCACGATGAAAGTCAGCAGCAAGAACAGCAGCAGCGGCGACACCAGCGCCAGCGACTTGAGCTTGCCCAGCCGCTCCGCCCGGGCCAGCCGCGCCTTCAGAGGCCGCTCGTCCGGCGCGGACGCGCGGGAATGGGATACCGTGGAAGCCGTCATGGCCTTACTCCGTTATGGCCGCCGAAAGGCGGCCTCCGCTAAATGAAGGATGAGCGCCCTACTTCGCCGCCCAGGCGTTGAAACGCTGCTCCAGGTTCTCCGCGTGGTCGGCCCAGAACTCCAGATTGATCTTCAGCGCGTCCTTGATGTTCTGCGGCGCGGTCGGCAAATCCGGCAGCTCGTTCTTGTCCAGCAGCGGAATCGCCCGCTTGTTGCTGGGACCGTAGGCGATGTTCTGCGAATAAACCTTCTGGTTTTCCGGCTTGCTGGCGAAGGCGATGAACTGGTAAGCCTGGTCGCGCTTGGGCGTGCCCTTGGGAATCGACCAGTAATCGAAGTCGTAGAGATTGCCGTTCCACACCACTTTCAGGTTCTTGCCCTCCTTGCGCGCCACCGCGATGCGGCCGTTGAAAGCGGAGCTCATCACCACATCGCCGGAGGCCAGGTATTGCGGCGGCTGCGCGCCGGCCTCCCACCACTGCAGATAGGGCTTGATCTGGTCCAGCTTCTTGAAGGCGCGGTCCACGCCGGCCGGCGTGCCCAGCGCCGGATAGACGTCCTTGGCGGCCACGCCGTCGGCCAGCAGCGCAATCTCCAGCGTGCCCTTGGCGCCCTTGCGCAGGCCGAGCTTGCCGGGGAATTTCTTCAGGTCCCAGAAATCCTTCCAGCCGGCCGGCGCGGTCTTCAGCTTGTCGGCGTTGTAGGCCAGCGCGGTGGACCAGACGAAGATGCCGATGCCGCAGGGCTGGGCCGCGCCGGGCACGAAGTCGGCCTTATTGCCGATGCGCGCGTAATCCAGCCGCTCCAGCAGGCCTTCGTCACAGCCGCGCACCAGTTCCGGCGACTCCACTTCCAACACGTCCCAGGACACGCTCTTGGTGTCCACCATGGCCTTGAGCTTGGCCATTTCGCCGTTGTATTCGCCGCTGACCAGCTTGAGCCCGCTGCTCTTCTGGAAGGGCGCGTAATAAGCCTTGGCCTGGGCGTCCTTGTTGGCGCCGCCGTAGGAAATCACCGTCAAATCCTTGGCCGAAGCCACGCCGGCCAAAGCCAGCGCGGCGCCCAGCAGCATGCATTTTTGTTTAAACGCCATCCTCATTCTCCTTGTTGACTGCATCGTGACGCCGGCCAAGCCGGCGTGGCTTTCAAAACCGACCATCAACGCAGGGCCCAGGCATTGAAGCGCTGCTCCAGGCTTTCGCCGTGGTCGGCCCAAAAGTTGGGATCCACCCGTACCGCGCTTTGCAGATTTGCCGGCGCGGTGGGCAGTTCGCGTTGCCGTGCCGGCGCCAACAACGCCATCGCCTGGCGATTGATCGGGCCATAGGCCATCTGCCGCGAATACGCCGCCTGGGCTTCCGGCCGGCTGGCGAAAGCGATGAAACGCCTTGCCGCCGCGCCCTGTTGCGCGCCCTTGGGGATGGCCCAGTAGACAAAGTCATACAGGCTGCCGTCCCAAACTATCTTCAGATTCCGGCCCTCTTGCTGGGCCGAGGCGATGCGGCCGTTGTAGGCCGAACTCATCACCACATCGCCGGAGGCCAGGCATTGCGGCGGCTGCGCGCCGGCTTCCCACCACTGGATATAAGGTTTGAGCTGGGCCAGCTTCTTGAAGGCGCGCTCCACGCCGGCCGGCGTGGCCAGCAGGCGATACACGTCCTTGGCGGCAACGCCGTCGGCCAGCAGAGCGATCTCCAAGGTGTATTTGGCGCTCTTGCGCATGCCGCGCTTACCGGGATAACGCTTCACATCCCAAAAATCGGCCCAGCCGCGCGGCGCGGTCTTCAGCTTGTCCGCGCTGTAAGCCAGCACATTGGACCAGACGAAGAGGCCGATGCCGCAGGGTTGCAGCGCGCCATCAATCACCTCTGCGCGCGCGCCGGCCAGCGCCGGGTCCAGCTTTTCGAACAAGCCTTCGTCGCAGCCCCGCGCCAGTTCCGGCGCTTCCACCTCCAGCACGTCCCAGGACACGCTCCGCGCCGCCACCATCGCCTTGACCTTGGCCATTTCGCCGTTGTATTCGCCGGCCAGCACCTTGATGCCGGTGGCGCGCTGGAAGGGCTGGTAATAGGCCTGAGCCTGGGCGGCCTGGTTGGCGCCGCCGAATGACACGATGGTCAGCGCCTGCGCCTGACTGGCCGCCAGCGCGGCGCAAGCCAGAAGCAAGGATTTACCGTGTATCGCCATGATCCCTACCTCCTTTATGTCAACGCCGCTTGCCCGCTGGCCGGGCCGCGGCAGCCGCCCGTCCCGGTCAAAGTTTGTAGCCGGGATCGAGCCGGTCCAGCAGGCGCAGCAGCGCCGCCCAGGCCAGGTCGACGAACATATCGTCCTTCAGCTCCCGCTCGCCCACCTCACGCTCCGGCGCGTTGAACTGGCGCTCGGTCCGCCGGCAAACCGCCACGGACGGCAGGCGCAAGGCTCCGGCCGCCTGCGCGCTCAGCTGGATGTCGCAGGCCTTCTCCAGGTAGTACATGCGCAGGAAAGCCTGCTTGACCGTCTCCCCCACGGTCAGCAAGCCGTGGTTGCGCAGGATCAGCACCGGTTTGTCGCCCAGATCCCGCACCAGGCGCGCCTGCTCGTTGAGGTCCAGGGCGATGCCTTCGTAATCGTGGTACGCCGCCTTCCCGTAGAACTCCATCGACATCTGGTTCACCGGCAACAAGCCCTCCGCCAGCGCCGCCACCGCGCAGCCGGCCCGGGTATGGGTATGCAGCACGCACTGGGCATCCGGTCTTGCCGAGTGGATGGCGCTGTGGATGACGAAGCCGGCCGGATTGACCAGGGCGTCGTTCTCGTCCAGCGCCCGGCCGTCGAGACCGATCTTGACCAGGCTGGACGCGGTGATTTCGTCGAACATCAGCCCGTAGGGATTGATCAGGAAATGGTGTTCCGGTCCTGGCAAGCGCACCGAGATGTGCGTCGAGATCAGATCGCTCATGCGAAAGTGCGCGATCAGCCGATAACAGGCCGCCAGTTCTCGACGTAGTTGCCGCTCCCCTTCCAACTCCACGGGCTGGGCGGCTTGCTGCGGGGCAGGGCTGAGCTTTGCTGAGCGTTCCATCATGACCTCGGTGTGTTGTGCATCCGCCCCCATCCGGGGGGCCAACTGGCGACGCCGGCGGGCGCCGCGGCAACCGCGCTTACTTGGATTTGGCCACCCAGGCGTTGAAGCGCTGCTCGAGCTCCTCGCTCCTGTCCACCCAAAACGCCGTATCCTCGCTCAGCGCCACCGCGAGATTCCGCGGCGAGGTCGGCAGATCCCGGCTCCTTGTCGCGTCCAGCATCTGGATCGCCTTGCGGTGGGTGACGCCATAATCGATGGTGTCGGCATAGACTTTCTGATTGGCCGGCTGCGTGGCGAAGCGGATGAACTTCAGCGCGTCGTCCTTGCGCGGGCTGCCCTTGGGAATCGCCCAGTAGTCGTAGTTGTAAACCGAGCCATTCCAGACCGCCTTCAGGTTCTTGCCTTCCTTCCTCGCTTCGGAAATGCGGCCGTTATAGGCCGAACTCATCACCACATCGCCCGAAACCAGAAACTGCGGCGGCTGGGAGCCGGCTTCCCACCACTGGATGTTCGGCCTGAGCTGGTCCAGCTTGCGGAAGGCCCGATCGACGCCCGCCGGCGTGGCCAGCACCTTGTAAACGTCCTTCGGGGCGACGCCATCCGCCATCAGCGCGAACTCCAGATTGTCCTGCGCGCCCTTGCGCAGACCGCGCTTGCCCGGGAAGGTCTTCACGTCCCAGAAATCCTTCCAGCCGGCCGGCGCCGTTTTCAGCTTGTCGGCGTTGTAGGCCAGGACAATGGACCAGACGTTCATGCCTATCCCGCAGCTTTGCACCGCGCCGGCGAGAAAATCCGCGGGCTTGCCGATCTTGCTGTAATCCAGCTTTTCGAACAGGCCTTCGTCGCAGCCGCGCGCCAGCGCCGCCGGCTCGACTTCGACCACGTCCCACGACACGCTGCGGCTATCGACCATGGCCTTGATCTTGGCCATCTCGCCGTTGTATTCCGCCCCGATCACCTTGATGCCGGCCTCCCGCTGGAAGGGGCGGTAATACGCCTTGTCCTGGGCGGACTTTCCCGCGCCGCCGAACGAGATCACGGTCAGAGCGGCCGCCATGGTTTGGCCCGCGAAAGCCAAACCCAGGGCCGTGACGGCCAGCTTGATGCTTGCAGACATTCCAGGTCCTCCTGTGCAAAGGGAGCGGCGTCGCGCCTTGCTATTCGTGAACCAGCGGATCGAGCGCGCGCACATGCTCCACCTGCCAGCCCAGCGGCACCACGTCGCCGACGGCGAGCGTGGCGTCCAGTTCGGCGATGGCTTGTTTGACGAAGAAGTTGGGCTTGCCGCACACCTCCATGCGCACGCGCACGTGGTCGCCCAGATAGATGAATTCGGCCACCCGGCCGGAGAAGCGGTTGTCGCAGCGCTCGCTATGGCCGTTGAGCAGGATGCGTTCGGGGCGGATGGACAGCGACACCGGGCTGCCGGCCTCGCCCACCTTCACCGCCAGCGCCGTCACCCTTTCGCCGCGCTCCAGTTCCACCAGGCAGCGCTCGCCGTCCTGGCTCAGCAGGGTGCCTGGCAAGCGATTGTTCTCGCCGATGAAGTTGGCGACGAAGGCGTTGTCCGGCCGCTCGTAGAGCTGGGCCGGCGCGTCGATCTGCTGGATTTCGCCCTGATGGAACACCGCCACCCGGTCCGACATGGTCAACGCCTCGCCCTGATCGTGGGTGACGTAGACCACGGTGACGCCCAGCCGCTGATGCAGATGCTTGATCTCCATCTGCATGTGTTCGCGCAATTGCTTGTCCAGCGCGCCCAGCGGTTCGTCCATCAGCACCAGCTGCGGCTCGAACACCAGCGCGCGCGCCAGCGCCACCCGCTGCTGCTGGCCGCCCGACATCTGGCCCGGATAGCGGCCGGCGAAGGCGTCCAGCTGCACCATGGCCAGCGCCCGCTTCACCTTATCCTGGATGTCCGCCTTGGACACCCCGCGCACCGACAGCGGGAAGGCCAGGTTTTCCGCCACCGTCATGTGCGGGAACAAGGCGTAGTTCTGGAACACCATGCCGATGTTGCGCTTGTGCGGCGGCACCCGGTTGAGGGAGCGGCCGGCCAGTTGGATCTCGCCGCCGGTGGGGGTTTCGAAACCGGCCAGCATCATCAGGCTGGTGGTCTTGCCGGAGCCGGACGGCCCCAGCAGGGTGAGGAATTCGCCGCGGCGGATGTCCAGGTTCAGGTTTTTGACGATGAGGTTTTCGCCGTCATAGCTTTTCTGGACGTTGAGGAAGCGGACAAGCACATCGCTGGCTGCGGACATGGCGGCGACACCTGAAAGTGAATGCGTACGCCAACCATGCTAGGGAGCGCGGCGCGCGCCCGCCATCGGCGGGCGGCGGATTTTGCCGTCGGGATAAACGGCGCGCGCTGTAGGGAAATTCTTAGTGCGCCGCAGCAGCCAAGCGCGTTAAAACAGCTGATGCTCGATCGCGTAGCGCACCAAATCCGCCAGCGACTGCGCGCGCAGCTTCTGCATCAGCCTGACCTTGTGGGTGCTGACGGTTTTGGCGCTGATCGCCAGCAGCTGCGCCACCTCGTTGACGTTGGCCCCCTGCGCCAGGCGCTGGAACACCTGGAACTCGCGCTCGGACAACTGGGCGTGCGGCGGCCGCTCGTCGCTGAGATTGACTTCGAACACCAGCCGGTCCGCCAGTTGCGGGTCGATGTAGCGGCCGCCGCCGGCCACCTTGCGGATCGCGGTCAGCAGCAGCGCCGGATCGCTGTCC
Organism: Chromobacterium sp. HL1; assembly: GCF_057418835.1. Lineage (NCBI taxonomy): Bacteria > Pseudomonadati > Pseudomonadota > Betaproteobacteria > Neisseriales > Chromobacteriaceae > Chromobacterium > Chromobacterium sp. HL1. The sequence goes on along the minus strand of NZ_CP162399.1, from coordinate 307,967 downwards.
TTGGTGGCGTAGCCGGCGGCGCCGGCCTTGAGCGCACGCGCCGCCATCTGCACCTCGTCGTGCATGGACAGCACCAGGATGGCCGGCGGCTGCGCCAGCGCCCGCAAGCGCGGGATCACGTCCAGGCCGCTCAGGCCCGGCATGGAAATATCCAGCAGCAGCACATCGCAGGCGGCGGCGCGCAAGGCGTCGAACACCGCGGCGCCGTGGGCGGCTTCGCCGACCACTTGCAAATCGTCGGCCAGGCCGATCAACTGCTTGATGCCTTCGCGCACGATGGTGTGGTCTTCCGCCACAATCACTCGAATCATGTCTTCTCCTCCCCTTCATCCGGCCGCAAGGGCAGCCGGGCCGTCAAACTGCAGCCCTGTCCCGGCGCGCTGGCCACTTCCAGGCCGCCACCGAACATCAGCAGGCGCTCGCGCATGCCCACCAGGCCGTAGGAGCTGCCCGCTTCCCCCGGCCGCCGCTCGAAGCCCTTGCCGTCGTCGATAATGCTCAGCACCAGTTCTCCCGGCAAGGCCTGCAAGTGCAGCGTCACCGTGTGGGCCTCGGCGTGGCGCATCACATTGGTCAGCGCCTCCTGCAACACCCGGAACAGGCCCACCGCCTTGGCGTCGTCCAGGCGCAGCGGCGTGTCCGGCACCAACACCAGACAGGGTATGCCGCTGCGGGCTTCGAAGCGGCGCGCCTGCCATTCCACCGCCGAGGCCAGGCCCGCGTCCAGGATGGGCGGCCGCAGCGCGGTGGCCACGTCGCGGACCAGGGCGAAGGTCTGGGCGATCAGCTTCTTGATGCTGGCCAGCCGCTCCGCCGCCGCGCCCTCCGGCCGCCCCAGGCTCAGTTCCAGCATCGAGGTTTCCAGCTTGAGCACGGTCAGCACCTGGCCCAGTTCGTCGTGCACCTCGCGCGCGATATGGGCTTTTTCCTCCTCGCGCACCGTTTCGAGGTGGGCGGCCAGATCGCGCAGCATGGCGCGCGACGCGCTCAGCTCCAGTTCATTGCGCTTGCCGGCGCTGATATCCCACAGGATGCCATCCCACACCATGCCCGTCGCGCCGTGGCGGCGGGCGCTGGCGCGCAGATCGGCCCAGCGTTCCGCGCCGTCCCGGGTCAGAATCCGGCCCTGCCAGCTCCAATCGCGCTGCTCGCGCCAGGCGGCTTGCCAACTGTCGCGCAGCGCCGCGGCGTCCTCAGGGTGCGCCAGCGCTTGCAAGCCCTCCGGCCGCGCCAGCAAGTCCGCGGCCGGGTAGCCGGTCAGCGCCAGGCTGGCCTCGCTGACGAAGGCCAGCCGCGGGTCTTCCGCCGCGTCGGCGCGCTCCAGCCGGAACACCAGGCCCGGCACATTGCCGGCAATGCCCTTGAAACGCGCCTCGCTCTCCCGCAGGGCGGCGCGCGCCTGCCGCTTTTCGGTGACGTCGTGCATAAAGGCCACCAGGTAGTCGGCGCCGCCGAAGCGCAGAAAACTGAGCGAGACGTCCAGCGGCAGGCTGCCGCCGTCGGCGCGCAGGCTATCGGTTTCAAACTGCAGCAGGCCCCGGCTCCGCGCCCGGCCCCACAAATCCAGCCAGCCGTCCATGTCCAAGCCCGGCTGGAAGCGAGACAGCGGCTGCCCCACCGCCTCCGCCTCCGCGCACCCCAGCATCGCCAGCGCGGCCTGATTGGCGTAACGCAGCCGGCCTTCCCAGTTCAGCCACAGAATGCCCACCGTGCTGTGATCCACCGAGAACTGGGTCAGCCGCAAGGCCTCGGCGCCGGCTTCCCGCTGGGCCAGCGCCTGCCGCGCCGCCGCCAGCGCTTGCCGCGACTGCCGCTGCTGCCGGCCCTGCCACAGCAGCGCGCCGGCCAAGAGCAGGATGAGCAGCAGCGAAACCTGGCTCAGCCTGCGCCAAAACGGCAGGCTGTCGGCCAGCGGCGTCGGCTCCGCCTGCACCCAGCGCGTGTAGAGATGGCCGCGCTGCGAGGCCGGCAGCGCGCTCAAGGCCCGGTCCAGCAGCATCGCCAGCTGTGGCCAGTCCTGCCGCGACGCCACCCGCAACAGCCGGGTGGCGCCGCTGTCGCCCACCGCGCGCAAGTGCGAGAATTCCGGCTCGCGCAGCAGCTGGTTCAGCTGCGCCTCGTCCACCACCGCGTAATCCGCCCGCTGCTGCTGCACCTGCTGCAGCGCGTTGCGGTCCGAGCCGGCCGGCAAGCGCCGCAAGGCCGGATAATTGGCGATCAGAAAGGCCGCCGCCGCGCCCGGTTCGAGCACCGCCACCCGCGCGCTGTCCGGCAGCTGTTCCAGTTCCAGCGCCGCCGCCGGCTCGCCGCGCCCGACCAGTTTGTAGGGGATGCGCAGGAAGGGGCCGGAAAACAGCCAGTAACGCAAGCCGGCCGGGGTTTGTTCCAGGCCGGGCGCGACATCCACCCGCCCCGCCCGCGCCGCCGCGCTCAACTGCGTCTTGTTCGGATAGAAGGTCCAGGCCAGTTTGAGGCCCAATTCGGCGGCCAGCCGGTTCATCAGTTCCACATGCGCGCCGCTCAGCGCCTGCCGGCGCGCGTCCAGCACCGCGTACGGCGCTTGCGGCACCACGCCCACCCGCAGCACCGGGTGCCGGCTCAGCCAGTCCCGCTCCGCCGTCGACAGGCTCAGCGCCCAGCTCGCCGGCGCCAGCCATAGCGCCGCCCATCCCGCCATCCACAATAAGGCTCTCAATGCGTCTCTCCGGCGCGCCGGACGGCGCGCATGCCACCATACTGTGGCAGCGCGGCGACGCTGTCTAAAAAATCAAACACAAAGCGGGAAAGTCTGTGGCAAGCGGCGCAGGCGACGGGCCTGGCGGGACGGCGACGGGAGGATTGAGAACGCGGGCAGACGCGGCGACGGTCCGGAGAATGGTTCCAGGCTTCGAAAATGCGCCGCCGCCGGCCGGAAAACGCGAATTGCTCTGCATCGCCGGCGGCGACATCAGTATACTGTGACGCTATTCGAAAAATTGTCGAAAATACTAAGCAGAGGCCGACAAGGGCACGCCACCGAGGTTACAGGCATGGATATTGGATTACGCGTCAAACAAGTGCGCGAGCACTTCGCGCTGTCTCAACGCGAGCTGGCGAAACGGGCCGGCATGGCCAACGCCACCATCTCGCTGATAGAACAGAACCGGGTCAGCCCGTCCATCAGTTCGCTATTGAAGCTGATTCAGGGTTTCCCCATGACGCTGACCGAATTCCTGACCTTTGGCGAACCGCCGCCCAGCGACCCTTACACCTTCCGCCGCGAACAACAGCCGGATCTGGGCCGCGACGGCCTGAAGCTGCTGATCATCGGCGCGTCCAATCCCAATCGCCAGATGCGCATGCTGCGCGAGCTGTATTCGCCGGGCGCGGACACCGGCAAGGAAATGATCACCCATCCCGAGGGCGAGGAGTGCGGCGTAGTGGTGCGCGGCAGCGTGGAGCTGACCGTGGACGGCCACATCAGCATCCTCTCCGCCGGGGACGGCTATTACTTCCCCAGCACCCTGCCGCACAAATTCCGCAATATCGGGCCGGACGAGGCGGAGATCATCAGCGCCAACACCCCGGCCAACTTCTGATAATCCGTTTACGATCCGCTGCGCGTCGAGGACGCCTTACACGGTGAGTACCGCTTCGAAATGCTCATCTACCGTATGACCATTCCGCTGTCTCGGCCGCTTTCGCCTTGTATCGCCTTGGCTCGCGAGATCGTAAACAGGCTCTAAGGCCGGGTCAGGCCCGGCCCATCCCCGCCAAAGCCTGCCGTCCCAGCCGCTGCGGCAGCAGGCTGCCGGCCACCATGCCGACAATGCTGAAACCCAGGCCCACCAGCTGCGGCGGCCAGAACGGATCCGCCGGGCCGAACCAGTCCAGCGCCAGCCAGCTGCCCAGGCCCAGCGCGATGGCCAGCAAGGCGCCCTGCGGCGTGGAACGCTTCCAGAACAGACCGGCGAACAGCGGCGCCACCGCCGACACCAGCGTCACCTTGTAGGCGTTGCCCACCATCTCGTAGATGGTGGCGTCGGACAAGAGCGCGAACACCGTGGTGACGATGGCCAGGCCCACCACGGTCAGCCGCATCGCCAGCAGGAACTGGCGGTCCGACATCACCGGGATGAAACGGCTGAGCACGTTCTCGGTAAAGGTCACCGACGGCGCCAGCAAGGTGCCGGACGCGGTGGACATGATGGCGGACAGCAGCGCGCCGAAGAACATCACCTGCGCGAACAGCGGCGTGCGCTCCAGGATCAGGCTGGGCAGAATCATCTGCGCGTCCTGCTGCATCCAGCGGCTCACCATGGTCGGATCGATCAGCGTGGCGGCGAAGCCGATGAAGATGGGCAGCATGCAGAAGGTCAGGTACAGGCCGCCGCCGACGATGGACGCGCGCGCGGCGACGTTCTCGTTCTTGGCCGACATCACCCGCTGGAAAATATCCTGCTGCGGAATGGAGCCCAACATCATGGTCAGCAAGGCGCCGACGAAGCCGACCACGTCCTTGGGCGCCATGCTGGGAATCATGGTGAACTTGTCCTGCGCCGCCGCGTGCTGCAACACCTTGACCGGGCCGCCGGCCATGTCGCCGATCAGCCAGGTCAGATAAAGCAGGCCGGCGACGATCACCGTCATCTGGAAGAAATCGGTCAGCGCCACCGACCACATGCCGCCGAACAGCGTGTACACCAGCACGATGCCCGCGCCCAGCAACATGCCGGCGTTGGCGCTGATCGCGCCCTGGGACAGCACGTTGAACACCACGCCCAGCGCGGTCAGCTGCGCCGCCACCCAGCCCAAGTAGGAGGCGATGATGCACAGCGACACGAACAGCTCCACATTGCGGCCGAAGCGCTGCTTGTAGAAGTCGCCTATGGTCAGCAGATTGAGCCGGTACAGCGGCCGCGCGAACAACAGGCCCACCAGCACCAGGCACATCGAGGAGCCGAACGGGTCTTCGACGATGCCGGCGAAGCCCTTGTCGATGAAGGTGGCCGGAATGCCCAGCACCGCCTCCGAGCCGAACCAGGTGGCGAACACCATGGCGGTGACGATGGGAAACGGCAGGCTGCGGCCGGCCACGGCGAAATCGCGGGCGTTGCGCACCCGGGTGGCGGCGTAGAGGCCGATGCCCACGGACAGCAGCAGATAGACGACGACGAAGCCAATCAACATGGGAAGGATATTCCTCTTCTTCTGGCGGCGCGCGCACGCGCCAAAACGGCGGCCCAAAAGCAAGAGGCCGGCGGGGGTGCCTGACACCCCGCCAGCCTCTCTCAATTCCTGAAAACCCTGATATCTTGCCTTTGCCATCAAGGGTTTGGGGGGCGATGATAACGCAGCTTTTTCCCGCTGTGTACCCATCGCCGGGCAGTTTTTTCACACCCGCCCCAATTTGCCCGAATGTCATTGCCGGCGCGCCGCCGCCCGCCGGTATTTTCCGCCGCCCGCCCGTCGGCCAAGCCGGATTTCCGCGCCCGTTTTCAGCGGGCCGGACGGCCGGCGCTCAGTCCCCCCAGTCCTCGATGAACAGCGCCTCTTGCTCCACCTTGCACTGCTTCTCCTGCATCTCCATCGCCAGGCCGTGCAGCAAGGGCGGCAGGCCGCCGCCCATCAGGCGCGCCAGCTGCGCCTGCTCCGCCTCGCTCAAGGGCTGGGCGCCGTTGGCCAGGGTCAGTTGCTCCGGCTGCATCCGCCACGGCGACCACGGCCGTCCGGCCTGCTCCGCCACCTGGCCGGCGGCCATGGCGACGGCGATGCCGGACGGGGCCAGGTCGCAGGCGATCTGCACCGGCACCCGCAGCAGGGTCAATAAATGGCGCACCGCCTCGCGCCAGCGCTGATGCGGCTGGCCCGGCACCCAGATGGTCAGCACCGGCAGCGCCTGCTGGCTCAGCGTCTGAAACACGCTGAGATTCTCCACGATGCGCACGCTGCGGATCGCGCCCTCCACCGCGCTCACGCTCATCAAGGCCTCCGGCCCCAGGGCCACGCCTTGTTGCAGCAAGGCGGCGGACAGCAGGCACTGCTGCCCGGCCCACAGGCCCAGCGGCCCGGACAAGAAGACGTGCGGGGTGTGACGAGCGATGCCGCAGGCTTCCAGATCGATGCCGAATTCCGCCAGCCATTGCCGGTCCGCCGCGCCGAAGGCTTTGCTGCGCCCCAGCGCGCGCTGCGAAAACTGGCGCTCGGTGCCCCAGCAGCCGTCCAGCAGCCATTGGTCCAGCGCCTGGGCCAGCTTCAGCCGGCGCTCCAGCGTGGAGGATTGCAGATGCGGGCTCAGGCTTTCCGCCAAGCCCAACAGCAGCGGATGGCGCGGCTGCCAGCCGCGCCACAGCTCCACCACCTCGGTCTGGGGCCGCGCGTCGGCCATGCCCAGCAAATGGCGCAGGCCGTACATGTCCAGCCATTGCACCCAGAACGGTTCCAGCTGACTGAGGCGCAGGCCGGTTTCGGCGTGCAGCTCCACCTCGCACCAGCCGGCCTCCAAGAGCCGGCGCAGCAGGTTCGCCGCCAGAGCGTGACTGTCCGCCAGCGCGAGCAGGCTGCTCCAGCGCATGCGATTGCGGCGCGATTTGAGCCAGCCGTCCACCAGTTCCTGCTCCTCCTGGCTCAGCAACAGCGGCTGCGGCGCGGCCTGCGGCGTCAGCAGCAGATTATGGCCGCGCGCGCCCAGCGGGGTGCGGCGAACGGAATCGGGATCGATCTGGGACAGCCAATGCGACATAGCGGGCGACTCGGTGAAAAGGCGGATGAGGAATAGACCATTTTTCCGCCAGAAATTCAATGCCGCGCCGCGTATCGGGAGCCGGCCCTCAAGCCGCTTGCCAGGCGATCACCCGGTCCCGGCCGCCGGCCTTGGCCTGGTACAAGGCCTGATCCGCCCGGTGAAAAGCCTGCTGCAGCCCGCCGTTCCCCACTTGGCAAACGCCGGCGCTGACCGTCACCTGGCCATGGGAAAAAGGCGCGGCGCGCACCTGCTGGCGGAAACACTCCAGCCGCGCCTGCCCCGCCGCGTCGCTGCGCGCCGCCAGCAGCACGCCGAACTCCTCGCCGCCGATGCGGCCGTAAATCTGATCGTGGAAGGTTTCGGCCAGCAAGGCGCTGACATCGCGTATCGTCTGATCCCCCACCGCGTGGCCGTGGGTGTCGTTGATGCACTTGAACAGATCGATATCGATGATGGCCAGATAGAAGGCGATGTCCTCGTGCCCCAGCGCGTATTCCGCCTGTTGCAGAAAGGAGCGCCGGTTGGGCAGGCTGCTCAGCGAATCGTAAAAGGCCTGCCGCCGCAGCTTGTTCAGCAGCAGGTGGTTGCTGCGCAGGGTTTGCACCACCTGCACATGCACCAAGACCATGCCGCCGATGATGAGGGCCAGAAAGCCGAAGCCGTAAATCGTCTGTTCGCCGCCCAAACGCAGAAACACCCGCGCCGGGTCGAACACCAGCAGCAGCAGCCCCCAGAAGCTCAAGGTGTGCCATACGCTGGACATGCTGATCGACATCACCAGCGCGGACACGCCCAGCGTCGGCAACAACAGGAATTCGCCGTAGCCGCCGGCATCCAGCGCGCGCTTCATCGCCAGGCAATAGCCAATGGCGAACAAGACCTGCCACAACAGCAGGGAACGGCCGCGCCGCGCCCAGATCTGCAGCAGGATCAGGCCGCCCAGACCCAGGCCCACCACCAGAAACAGCCATCCCGGCACCATGCCGCCGTACAGGCGGCGCACCAGCAGAAAGCCCAGCGCGGCCAACACCCCCACCCCCTGAAAGCCCAGGCTGCGCCATTGGAAGGCGTCGATCAGATAAGCGTCGAAATCTTGTTCCAGCGGCCGCACCGGCGCAGGTATCGTCATCGCATCATGCTCCCGCCCACACGCGTCTGACATCGCGTCTTGCTGTGGTATAGGCGCCTGGACCGCCCCCATGCAATCCTCTCCGGGGCCGGCTGGCCCCCCGCTCTCCCGGAGGCTATAATCGCCGCCTTCGACACCGCGCGGCTCCGGCCGCGCGCTTTGCTTTTTGTCTTCCATGGATTGGCCCGCACCCGATGTCCGCAGTCTGTCGCCGGCAGGACGCCATTGTCCTGCGCCCGATGCAAGTTCAAGATTTTCCCGCCGTGCTGCAAGTTCAGCAACACTGCTATCCGCCGTCGCTGATCGAGAGCCGGGACGCGCTGGCCTCGCGCCACCGCCTGTCGCCGGACACCTGTTGGGTGGCGGAGCGTCCCGGCCAGCTGCTGGGCTATGTGTTCGCCCATCCCTGGACCGCCGGCCGGCCGCCCAGCCTCAACCGCCCGCTGGAGAGGCTGCCGGACGCGGTGGACACCCTGTTCATCCACGATCTGGCGCTGCACCCGGACGCGCGCGGCCACGGCCTGGGGCCGCGGCTGGTGCAAACCGTGCTGGGCCAGGGCCGGCGGCGCGGGCTGCGCCAGGCGCGGCTGGTGGCGGTTCAGGGCGCCGCGCGCTATTGGAAACGCTTTGGCTATCAGCCCTGCGCGCGCGACGATTACACCCGCCGGGCTTACGGCGAAGGCGCGGTCGGCATGCGGCGCTCCTTGTGAACGCAGAGTGAACGCGGGCCGCGTCGGCGCGCCAAAACGCCTATGCTGCAAGGAAGATTTGGCCAGCCCCATGGCCAAGCTATGATAGAATCGCGCGCAACGTATTCAATTCCTTATGAAAATACTCATAGTCGCCCTTTGCGCGGCATGGCTCGCCGCCCCGGCCCTGGCCGGCCGTTTGCTGCCGATGGAACTGAAGGCCGGCACGGTCCGCGCCGCTAACGACGCCACCATCGAGTTCGTCAAGAAAGACCGCTCCTTGCTGGAAAGTCTGCTCGGCATCTTCATCCGCTCCGAGCGCCAATTCCCGTTGGCGCCCGGTCTGCGCATCTTCGACGAGAACAACCGCTTCCTGCTGCGCGGCCAACTGGACAATCTGGAAGGCCGGCCGGTGGGGGTCACCTTCAATATGCAAGGCCAGATCAACCGGATCTGGGTGCTGCGCCCCGAGGAAGTGGACTTGCTGAAGCAAAGGGAAGCCGAAGCGGCCGCCCAGCCGTCCCAATAAACTCAGCCGCTCGCGGCGCGCTTGTCGGGTCCGGCCCGGCGGCGAACTGAAACACGCTGGAATCTAGCTGCAATGAAAAAGGTATACATCAAGACGTTCGGCTGCCAAATGAACGAGTACGACTCGGACAAAATGGCCGACGTGCTGTCCGACTCCGAAGGCATGATCAAGACGGACAAGCCGGAAGAAGCCGACATCATCCTGTTCAACACCTGTAGCGTGCGCGAAAAGGCGCAGGAAAAAGTGTTTTCGGACCTGGGCCGCATCCGTCCGCTGAAAGAGGCCAAGCCCGATCTGATCATCGGCGTCGGCGGCTGCGTGGCGTCGCAGGAAGGCGAAACCATCGTCAAGCGCGCGCCTTACGTCGACGTGGTGTTCGGCCCGCAAACCCTGCACCGCCTGCCGGACCTGATCAAATCGCGCCAATCCAGCGGCAACTCCCAGGTGGACATCTCCTTCCCGGAAATCGAGAAGTTCGACCACATCCCGCCGGCCAAGGTGGAAGGCGGCGCGGCTTACGTGTCCATCATGGAAGGCTGTTCCAAGTATTGCTCCTTCTGCGTGGTGCCCTACACCCGCGGCGAGGAAGTCAGCCGCCCCTTCGACGACGTGCTGACCGAAATCGCCGGTCTGGCCGTCCAGGGCGTCAAGGAAATCACCCTGCTGGGCCAGAACGTCAACGCCTATCGCGGCATGATGGCCGACGGCGAAATCGCCGACTTCGCGCTGCTGCTGGAATACGTGCACGAAGTGCCGGGCGTGGAGCGCATCCGCTTCACCACCAGCCACCCGCGCGAATTCAGCCAGCGCATCATCGATTGCTACGGCAAGCTGCCCAAGCTGGTGTCCCATCTGCACCTGCCGGTGCAAAGCGGCGCCGACCGCGTGCTGGCCGCGATGAAGCGCGGCTACACCGGCCTGGAGTACAAATCCATCATCCGCAAGCTGCGCGCGCTGCGGCCGGATCTGTGTCTGTCGTCCGATTTCATCGTCGGCTTCCCCGGCGAGACCGAGGCCGACTTCGAACAGACGCTGAAGCTGGTCAAGGACATGGAGGTCGACTTCAGCTACGTATTCATCTACAGCCCGCGTCCGGGCACGCCGGCGTCCAATCTGCCGGACGACACCCCGCACGCGGAAAAAGTGCGCCGGCTGGAAGCCCTGAACGAGGTGATCGAGGCCAAGGGCTTCGCCATCAACCAGGCGATGGTGGGCACGGTGCAGCGCGTGCTGGTGGAAAGCGTGTCCAAGAAGGACGCCGCCATGCTGGCGGCGCGCACCGCCAACAACCGCGTGGTCAACTTCGCCGGCCACCCGCGCCTGCTCAATCAGATGATTGATCTGCGCATCACCGAAGCCCGCCCCCACTCGCTGGTGGGCGAGGCGCTGATCGCGGAAACCGCCTGAGCATGACGCCCGTCCGCCATTTTTTCGCGCCGGCCGCCGCGGGCCGGCGTATGCTTGGCGCTTTCCCTTCACGCTGACGCCGCCATGTTCATTGTTTCGCTAAGCTACATCGCCCCGCTGTCCGACATCGACGCGCAGCTGGAAGCGCACGTCGCCTGGCTGCGGCAGGGCTACGCCGCCGGCCTGCTGCTGGCCTCCGGCCGCAAGACGCCGCGCACCGGCGGCGTGATCCTGGCGCGCGGCGAACGCGCCGAGCTGGAAGCGCTGCTGGCGCGCGACCCCTTCGCCGTCGCCGGCCTCGCCCGCTACGAAATCACCGAGTTCCACGCCAGCATGAGCGCGCCGGAACTGGATTGTCTGCGGAACATTTGATGAGCGCCGCAGCCCTAACCCTTGTCCATCGGCCGTCCCGCCCCGCGGCGGGCCGCCGACAACGACCCAGACTACGAGCCGCATGACTACATCGCACGCCGAACCCCTGAGCTTCAACCCTGTCGACAATGAACGGCTGGCCCGCCTGTGCGGCCCGCTGGACGAAAACCTGAAACAGATAGAAACCGGCCTGGACGTGACGGTGCAGCGCCGCGGCGAAAGTTTCCGCGTCCAGGGCGAACAGGCCAAGACCGCGGTGGAGGCGCTGACCCGGCTCTATCTGCTGGCGGAAAAACAGGAGCTGTCGATAGACGACGTGCAACTGTGCCTGGTGGAACTGCGCCGCCACGCGCCCCACGGCGCCGCGGCCGCGACCGACGACGAAGACGCGCCGGTGCTGGTGACCCGCCGCGGCGATCTGCGCGGCCGCACGCCGCGCCAGAGCCGCTACATCAAGGCCATCCAGCAACACGACATCACCTTCGGCATCGGCCCGGCCGGCACCGGCAAGACCTATCTGGCGGTGGGCTGCGCGGTCGACGCGATGGAGCGCGACGCGGTCAAGCGCATCGTGCTGGTGCGCCCGGCGGTGGAGGCCGGCGAGAAGCTGGGCTTCCTGCCCGGCGACCTGGCGCAGAAAGTGGACCCGTATCTGCGGCCGCTGTACGACGCGCTGTACGATCTGATGGGTTTCGACCGCGTGACCCGGCTGTTCGAAAAGAACCTGATCGAGATCGCGCCGCTGGCCTATATGCGCGGCCGCACGCTGAACAACGCCTTCATCATTCTGGACGAGGCGCAGAACACCACGCCGGAGCAGATGAAAATGTTCCTGACCCGCATCGGCTTCGGCTCCAAGGCGGTAATCACCGGCGACGTGACCCAGATCGATCTGGCCCGCCATCAGAAAAGCGGCCTGGTCGAAGTGGAACGCATCCTGGACAAGGTCCGCGGCATCCATTTCCACCATTTCCAGAGCGACGACGTGGTGCGCCACCCGCTGGTGCAGAAAATCGTCGACGCCTACGACCAATACCAAAGCAAGCAAGATGAAAAGAGCCAAGCGTAACCCGCTGCTGGCGCGGCTGGCCGCGCGCCTGGAACTGAGCCTGGACGTGCGCAGTCAAACCGCCGCGCTGCCGCGGCCCGCCGATCTGCGCCGCTGGAGCCAGGCGGCGCTGCAAGCCGGCGTCAAACAGGCCCAGGTCAGCATCCTGATCGTGGATGCCGACGAAGGCCGCCAAATGAACCATGACTACCGCGGCAAGGACTACGCCACCAATGTGCTGAGCTTCGCCCTCAACGAGGGCGAGCCGGTGCCCGGCCTGCCCTTGATCGGCGATCTGGTGCTGTGCGCGCCGGTGGTGGAAAAAGAGGCGGCCGAGCAAAACAAACCGCTGCAAGCGCATTACGCCCACCTGTTGGTGCACGGCATGCTGCACCTGCAAGGCTTTGACCACGAACAAGACGACGAAGCCGAAACCATGGAGGCGCTTGAAACCGTCATCATGCAGAGGCTAGGATATCCCGACCCTTATCGAGAGGAGCAGTTCTAAGAAATGGAAGACCCCAGTAAACCGCGGCCGACTTGGCTGGAACGCCTGTCCACCATGTTGCTGCGCGAGCCGGAAGATCGCGAAGAGTTGATCGAGCTCTTGCACAACGCCTTCGAGCGCAATCTGCTGGATGCGGAAGCGCTCGGCATGATCGAGGGCGTGCTGGAAGTCAGCGAGCTGACCGTGCGCGACGTGATGATTCCGCGCAGCCAGATGAACGTGATCAGCTGCGACGACCCGATCACCCGCTTCCTGCCGATGGTGATCGACTCCGGACACTCGCGTTTTCCGGTGATAGGCGACAGCAAGGACGACGTGCTGGGCATTCTGTTGGCCAAGGAACTGTTGCGCTATTTCCACGCGCCGGCCAGCTTCGACTTGAAGGCAGTGCTGCGCCCGGCGGTGTTCGTGCCGGAGTCCAAGCCGCTGAACGTGCTGCTGCGCGATTTCCGCGCCACCCACAATCACATGGCGGTGGTGGTGGACGAATACGGCGGCGTGTCCGGCCTGGTGACCATCGAGGACGTGATCGAGCAGATCGTCGGCGACATCGAGGACGAATACGACACCGAGGACGAAGAGGAAGACATCCTGCCGGTGCGCGGCCATCAGCGCTACCGGGTCAAGGCGCTGACCGAGATCGAGGACTTCAATCATTACTTTGAAACCGATTTCGAAGACGACGACGTCGACACCGTCGGCGGCCTGGTGATCTCGCTGACCGGCCACCTGCCCAAGCGCGGCGAGGCGGTGGAAGCCGCCGGCCTGCGCTTCACCGTGCTGCGCGCCGACAACCGCCGCGTCGACACCCTGCTGGTGGAGCGGATTCAGGCCGGGGAAACCAGCGAGGTCTGAGAAGCGGCGCGCCTTCCGCTTCGCGGCGGAGGCCTGGCTTGAGCACGGCTGAGAAACGCCCATGCGCCGCCTGCGCATTGCGCTTTCCCAGCCGTTTCGGCCTTGTCTCGCCCACGCTCGCAAGAGCGTGAACAGACGCTGAACGCCGCTGCCGGAAGCCGGCGGCCGGATTGGGCTTGGAGCCCGCGCCGCCCGCTCCTAAGATGAAGATCAGCTATTTGACAATCCGTCGGCCGGCTTTTGCCGGCCGGCTTCGCCTGATGCCTACCATGCGCACTTTACTGGTCCTGCTGGCAGCCGCCTTGGCTGGCAGCCTCACACTGTTCGCCTTCGCCCCCTATCGGCTATTCTGGATCATGCCGCTGTCTTTGGCGGCGCTGGCCGACCTGACTCAACGCCACCCGCAGCGCGCGTTCTGGATCGGCTATGTCTGGGGTCTGGCCGCCTACACCAGCAACTTCAACTGGATCTACAACAGCCTGCACGACGTGGCCGGCCTGCCGGCCTGGATCGCCCTGCCGCTGGTGCTCTTGCTGCCGGCCTATCTGGCGCTCTACCCGGGCCTCGCGATGTGGCTGAGCGCCCGCGTCACCGCCAAGCCGTGGCAGCGCTGGCTGCTGGCCTTCCCGGCGCTGTGGGAACTGGGGGAATGGCTGCGCGGCTGGGTGCTGACCGGCTTCCCCTGGGCCGCCGCCGGCTACTCGCAGATCACGGAAAGCCCGCTGGCCGGCTATACGCCGCTGGGCGGCTCCCACCTGGTCACCTACCTGGTGGCGCTGTCCGCCGGCGCGCTGGCCTTGATGATCCACAGCGGCTGGAAGATGCGCGCCGGCCTGCTGGTCGCCGCGCTGGCGGTGTGGGGCAACGGTTTCTGGCTCAAGAGCGTGGAATGGACCCAGCCGCAGGGCAAGCCGATCAGCGTGGCGCTGGCCCAGGGCAATATCGCTCAGGAACTGAAATGGTCGCCGGAAAACCTGGAAGAATCGCTGCGCGTGTATTACCAGCAAGTGGCCACCACCCGCGCCGACCTGATGCTGCTGCCGGAAACCGCGCTGCCGCTCTTCCTCGACGACCTGCCGTCCGGCTATCTGAGCATGATGGAAGGCCAGGCCCAACGCGCCGGCATGGCGCTGGCCACCGGCGTGCCACGCCGCACCAACGACGGCCGCGGTTATTTGAACGCGGTGGTGGCGCTGACCACGCCGGGCCGGCCCTTCTTCGCCAAAGACCATCTGGTGCCCTTTGGCGAGTTCATCCCGGTGCCCGGCCTGATCGGCTGGATCTACCAGTTCATGAATATGCCGATGTCCGGCTTCAGCAGCGGCGGCGCCAATCAGCCGCCGCTGGCGCTGGCCGGCGAGAAGATCGCCTTCAACGTCTGCTACGAGGACAGCTTCGGCGAAGAGCTGACAGGCCCGGCCTCCCAGGCCAGCATCATGGCCAACGTCAGCAATCTGGCCTGGTTCGGCAAGAGCGTGGCGATGAGCCAGCACCTGCAGCTGTCCCAGGCCCGCGCGATGGAAAACGGCCGCTACATGCTGCGCGCCACCAATAACGGCATGACCGCCATCATCCGCCCGGACGGCGAAATCGCCGCGGTGGCCGCGCCCTACACCCGCCAGGTGCTGCAGGGCTTCGCCCAGGGCCGCCAGGGGCTGACGCCCTATATGCGCCACGGCAATATGCCGGTCTTGATAGGCTGCGCGGCGCTGCTGCTGCTGGCCATGCTGCTGGGCCGCAAACACCGGCCCTGAGCCTTGTAGCCCTCACACCGCAAACGCGCGATGTTTCCACACAGGAACATCGCGCGTTTTGACATTCGGCCCCGGATTCCCGATCATCATTCGCCGGCGACGCGAAACCGGTCCCGTACCGGACACACACCAAGAAACGACGCGCCGCCTCTACAAGGGAAACACCATGAACGAGAGAAAACTGGAAGCCGGGATCGTCACCAACTTTTCCGAGCGCATGAGCTACGGCGGCTATCTATGCCTGGACGAGCTGCTGGCCTGTCAGAAACCGCTGTCCAACCCGCCGCATCACGACGAGTTGCTGTTCGTGATCCAGCATCAGACATCGGAATTGTGGATGAAGCTGATGCTGCACGAGCTGCAGGCCGCGGTGCGCTTCGTCCAGCAGGACACGCTGGGCCCCAGCTTCAAATGCCTGGCGCGGGTCAAGCAGATCCAGCGTCTGCTGTTCGAGCAATGGGCGGTGCTGGAAACGCTGACGCCGTCGGAGTACATGGAATTCCGCGACGTGCTGGGCAATTCCTCCGGCTTCCAGTCGCATCAATACCGCTCCATCGAATTCCTGCTGGGCAACAAGAACCAGGCGATGCTGAACGTGTTCGCCCATGAAGCGGACAAACACGCTTCGCTGAAGGCCATCCTGGACGCGCCCAGCCTGTACGACGAATTCCTGCGCCATCTGGCGCGGCGCGGCCTGCCGGTGCCGGCCTCCAGCCTGGAACGCGACTGGTCGCAGCCCTATCAGCGCAACCCGGAACTGATCCCGCTGTTCAAGTTGATCTACGATCAGCCCCAGCAGCACTGGGAAGCCTATGAGATGGCGGAAAAACTGGTGGACGTGGAGGAATACTTCCACCTGTGGCGCTTCCGGCACATGAAGACGGTGGAGCGGGTGATCGGCTTCAAGCAGGGCACCGGCGGCTCCAGCGGCGTGCGCTTCCTCAAGCAGGCGCTGGAGCTGACTTTCTTCCCGGAGTTGCTGGACGTGCGCACCGAGATCGGCCGCTAAGAACCTGCTTACGATCGGCTGCGCGTCGTGACGCGTTGCACGGTGAGTACCGCTTCGAAACGCTCATGCAGTAAACCTGCATTCGGCGTTCTCAGCGGTTTTCACCTTGTCTCGCTCTCGCCCGCGAGATTTCGAATCGGCTCTAAGGCCGCCTAGCGCGCCGCCGGCTCAACAGCGGAAGCGCGACACCAGCCCGCGCAGATTGCCGGCCAGCTGGTTCATGTCCGCCAGCGCCGCCGAAGCGGTGGACGCCGCCTGCGCGTTCTTGCTGGAGCTCATTGCGATCTGTTCGACGTACTGGGCGATGTCCTGGCTGGCGGTGCCCTGCTCCTTCAGCGCGTGGGAAATATCGTTGACCACGCCCAGCACCCCGCCAGCGCTCTGACGGATCTCGCCCACCGCCTCGCCGCCCTGCTCGGCCAGTTCCAGGCCGTTCTTGGCGCGCCGCACCGCCTCTTCCATCGAACCGTGAGACTGGGTGGAGCTTTGCTGGATCTCGGCGATCATGCCGGCGATCTCCTCGGTGGCCTGGGCGGTGCGTTCGGACAGCTTGCGCACCTCGTCCGCCACCACGGCGAAGCCGCGGCCCTGCTCGCCGGCGCGCGCCGCCTCGATCGCCGCGTTCAGCGCCAGAAGATTGGTCTGATCGGCGATGTCCTTGATCACCTGCATGATGCCGGAGATCACTTGCGCCTTGTCCACCAGCTCGTTGATGGTGCTGGCGGCCAGTTCCACCGATTCATTGATGCGGCGCATTTCCGCCACCGCGCGCGAAATCACCTCGCTGCCCTGCTGCGACGATTCGCCGGATTGCTCGGACAGATTGCGGGCGTCCTGGGCGCGGTCGGAAATATGGTTGATGCTGACGGTCAGTTCTTCGATCGACGCCGCCATCGAGGTGGCCGCCTCGCTTTGCTTCTCCGAACCGTTGGCCACTTCGCTGGCGTGGCTGCTGACGTCGGCGCTCATCTCCGACACCCGGCTGGCGGCGGCGGCGATGTCGCCCACCAGCTGCCGCAACTGCCCCTGCATGCCGGCCACATTGGCCAGCAGGCTGTCGCGGTCGCCGGCTTTCACCGGCACGTCCATATCCAGCTGTCCGGCGGCGATGCGTTTGACGATGTCCACGGTGACCGCCGGCTCGCCGCCCAGCTGGCCCAGCACGCTGCGCATGATGTAGCCGCCGAGACCGGCCAGCAGCAGCAGGATCACGCCGACTTCCAGCGCCAGGTTGAACAGCGATTTGTGATAGGCGGCCGCCACATCGTCCAGATAGATGCCGGTGCCCAGCACCCAGCCCCAGCCGGGCGAGGTCATCAAATAGGAGATCTTGGGCTGCGGCGCGTCGAAGCCCGGCTTGTCCCAGACATAAGCGGCATAACCCTTGCCGCCGCCGGCGCTCAGCGCCTGGTCGAACAACTGGCCCATGTCCTGGCCGCTGCCCTCCTTGACCCCGTGCAGATTCTTGCCGATCAAGGCCGGCTTCACGCCGTGAGCGACATAGGTCAGGCCCTTGTCGAAGGCGAAGAAATACTCGCGCTCGTCGTAACGCATGCTGCTCAGCGCCGCCGCCGCCAGTTGCTTGGCCTGCGGCTCGCTCATCTTGCCGTCCGCCGCCATCTTCTCGTAGGACGTCACCAAGGCCGCCGCCGATTCCACCAGATTGCGCGTCTTGTCCTTGCGGTCCAGCAACATGGTGTCCCGCTCGCGCATCACCGACAACACGCCTATCGCCGTCACCAGCAGGGCCATCGCCACCAAAAGCAGCAGCAAACGGCCGCGCAGGCTCATTGTTGTTTTGTTCATTTCCATCTCCCCACACCTTGTTAGCTTATTCTAGACAGCGCTGATCGCTCTTTTTATGCGATTAATCCCAGTTTGATACATTTCGATGAAAAATATCAACAGCATAAAAAAAACCCGGATCGCTCCGGGTTTCAACTGAACGCGAGCACGCGTCCAGAGTCGTCATTCCATCCTTACTTCATCGTCGGCATCACGAATTCGGCGGTCATCTTGGCCGGCCAGCGGCTGGTCACCGTCTTCATCCGGGTATAGAAGCGCACGCCTTCCGGGCCGTGCATATGATGGTCGCCGAACAGCGAAGCCTTCCAGCCGCCAAAGCTGTGGAATGCCATCGGCACCGGGATCGGCACATTGATGCCCACCATGCCCACCTGGATGCGGTGGCTGAATTCGCGCGCGGCGCCGCCGGAACGGGTGAAGATGCTGGTGCCGTTGGCGAAGGGATGGGCGTTGATCAGGCTGACCGCGCTGTCGAAGTCCGGCACCCGCACCACCGCCAGCACCGGTCCGAAGATTTCCTCCTTGTAGATGCTCATCTCCGGCGTCACATGGTCGAACAGGCAGCCGCCCAGGAAAAATCCGTCCTCGTGACCGGGATGGCGGTAGCCGCGGCCGTCCACCACCAGCTGCCCGCCTTCGGCCACGCCCTGCTCGACATAGCCCGTCACCTTGTCCAAGTGCTGGCGCGTCACCAGCGGGCCCATTTCCGCCGCCGCGTCGTCGCCCACGCCTATCTTCAGATTGCGCGCGCGCTCGGCCAGCCGCTCCACCAGCGCGTCGCCGATGTCGCCCACCGCCAGCACCACCGAGATCGCCATGCAGCGCTCGCCGGCCGAGCCGTAAGCGGCCCCGATCAAGGCCTCCACCGCGCCGTCCAGATCCGCGTCCGGCATCACCACCAGGTGGTTCTTGGCGCCGCCCAGCGCCTGCACCCGCTTGCCGTGGCGCGCGCCGGTTTCGTAGATGTACTGGGCAATCGGCGTGGAGCCGACGAAGCTGAGCGCGGCGATGTCGGGATGGGCGAGCAAGGCGTCCACCGCCTGCTTGTCGCCGTGCACCACGCTGAACACGCCGGCAGGCAGGCCGGCCTGCTGCAACAGATCGGCCAGCAGCAGCGCGGCGGACGGGTCGCGCTCGGACGGCTTGAGAATGAAGCAGTTGCCGCAGGCCAAGGCCACCGGGAACATCCACAGCGGCACCATGGCCGGGAAGTTGAACGGGGTGATGCCGGCCACCACGCCCAGCGGCTGACGCATGGAATGGCTGTCGATGCCGCCGCCCACCTGTTCGGTGAACTCGCCCTTCAGCAATTGCGGAATGCCGCAGGCGAACTCCACCACTTCCAGGCCGCGGGCGACTTCGCCGATGGCGTCGGACACCACCTTGCCGTGCTCGCTGGAAATCAGCGCCGCCAAGCGCTGCTGGTTCTGCTCCAGCAGCTCCTTGAACTTGAACATCACCCGCGCCCGCTTCAGCGGCGAGGTTTCCGCCCAGGCCGGAAAGGCCTTGCGCGCCGCCGCCACCGCGGCCTGCACCTCGTCCGGGCTCGCCAGCGGCACGCGGGCGGCGACGCTGCCCAGCGCCGGGTTGTAGACATCGCCAAAGCGGCCGCTCCGGCCTTCGCAGCGTTCGCCGCCGATGTAATGAGGAATGGTTTGCATCTTATGTTCCGATTCGAATGAGTTGAGTATTCGGCGCCGCGCTTACTCGCAGGCGCGCAAGGCGGAGGCGATGGTGTCGAACAGCCGGTCGATCTCGTGCTTTTCGATGATCAAGGGCGGCGACACCGCCAGGATGTCGCCGGTAAAACGCACCAGCACGCCTTGTTCCCAGCACTTGAGGAAGACGTCGAAACCGCGCTGCCCGGCCGCGCCGGGGCGGCTGTCCATTTCGATGCCGGCCACCAGGCCCAGGTTGCGGATGTCCTTGACGTAGGGCTGGCCGCGCAAGGCGTGCGCGCGCTCCTCGAAATAAGCGGACAAGCCGGCGGCGCGCTCGAACAACTGCTCCTCGCGGTACAGGTCCAGCGAGGCGATCGCCGCGGCGCAGGCCAGCGGATGGGCGGAATAGGTGTAGCCGTGGGGGAACTCGATCATGCGCTCGCCGGCGGCGGCCATGAAGGCATCGTGGATCTCCGGCTTCACCAACAGCGCGCCCATAGGCACCACGCCGTTGGTCAGGCCCTTGGCGCAGGTGATGATGTCCGGCAGCACGCCGAACTTGTTGGCCGCCCAATCCGCGCCCAGGCGTCCGAAGCCGGTGATCACCTCGTCGAAGATCAGCAGGATGCCGTAGCGGTCGCAGATTTCGCGCAGGCGTCGCAAATAGCCCTTGGGCGGGATCAGCACGCCGGTGGATCCGGCCATCGGCTCGACGATGACGGCGGCGATGGTGGACGGATCGTGCAGGGTCAGGATGCGCGCTTCCAGTTCGTCGGCGAATTCGGCGCCGTGCTCCGGCTCGCCGCGGCTGAAGGCGTTGCGCGCCAGATCATGGGTGCTGCGCAAATGGTCCACCGCCGGCAGGGACACCGGAAAGTGTTTGCGGTTGCCGGCCATGCCGCCCACCGAGACGCCGCCGAAGTTGACGCCGTGATAGCCGCGCTCGCGGCCGATCAGCTTGACGCGGGCGGCGTCGCCGCGCACGCGGTGATAGGCCACCGCCATCTTCAGCGCGGTGTCCACCGCCTCCGAGCCGGAGCCGACGAAGAAGGCCTTGCCCAAGCCCTTGGGCGCCATCGCCACCAGCTTGTCGGCGGCCTCGAAGGCCTTGGGGTGCGCCATCTGGAACGGCGGCGCGTAATCCAGCGTCGCCACCTGGCGCTGCACCGCCTCGACGATGGGCTTGCGGTTGTGGCCGGCGGTCACGCACCACAGGCCGGCGCTGCCGTCCAGGATCTGGCGGCCTTGGTCGTCGGTGTAATACATGCCGTCGGCGCTCACCAGCATGCGCGGGGCGCTCTTGAACTGGCGGTTGGCGGTGAAGGGCATCCAGAACGCGTCCATCTGCGGCTGATTCATCGTTGTCTCCCCTGGCTCTCGGCCGAATGATGACAACTAATCTAGCGGCTGCACCAATACAATTACAGGTACAGTTTGCGCGGATTTGCTCAATCCCGTACCGGCCAAATCGCCAATACAGTCCAAGACCATGAAAAAACCCGGCCGCAGCCGGGTTTTCTGTGTCGCGTCAGCTCGCTTAAACGCGGAAGCTGGAGAACAACTGGCGCATATCCTTGGCCGCCTGCGACAAATCGTTCAAGGTGTCGTGCACGGTCTGCAGGGCGCCGTCGCTGTCGACGATGCGGCCGTTGATCTGCTCGGTGCTCTGCGCGATCAAGGTGGTGGCCTTGTGCTGCTCGCTGGTGGACAAGGTGATCTCGTTCATCTTGGCCATCACTTCCTGCATCGCCTGCTGGATCTGCTCGATGCGCTGCACCGCGCTGTCGGTCAGTTCCACGCCGTCGTCCACCGAGCTGACGGTGCGCTGCATATTGGTCACCGCCTGGCTGGTTTCCTCGCGGATGGTGCTGACCATGCTGGAAATCTCCACCGTGGCCTGGCCGGTGCGCTCGGCCAGTTTGCGCACTTCGTCCGCCACCACCGCGAAGCCGCGGCCCATTTCGCCGGCGCGCGCCGCTTCGATCGCCGCGTTCAAGGCCAAGAGGTTGGTCTGATCGGCGATATCCTTGATCACATTGGTGATGCCGCTGATTTGCTGCGAGCGTTGATCCAGCGACACCAACATGCCGGACAAGCCCTTCACCGCCTCCACCGTGCTGTTCATCTCGCGGGAGATGCGCTGCATTTCGTCGGCGCTTTCGCTGGACACGGTGCCGGTGTGGTTGACCAGCGAATCCGCCTCGCGCGCGGCGTCGGCGATATGGGAGATGCTGACGGTGATTTCCTCCAGCGTCGCGGCGTTGGAGCTGGACACGTCGGAAATCTGCCGGGAATCGCGCGCCACCTGATCCACCGTGGTGGCCACGCTCTGCACGCCGTTGGTGACGTTTTCCGCCTCGGTGCGCACCGCCACGAACATGCTTTGCAAGCGATGGATGAAGCTGTTGAACGCGGTCGCGGTTTCGGCGATCTCATCCTGGCCCTGCACCTCGATGCGTCGGGTCAAATCGCCCTCGCCCTTGGAGATCTCCAACATCGCGTTGCGCAAGCGGCCCAGGCCGGCCAACATCTTGCTCAGCATCACGCTGGCCACCGGGATCAGCACCACCACGCACAGCGCGCCCAGGCCCACCACGGTCAGCAACAGTTTTTCCAGCGGCTCGCTGACCACGGACTTGTCTATCATCACGCCCAGCAGCCAGTTGGTGCCCTCCACCGGGTCCACCTGCACCAGCTTGGTTTCGCCGTTGACTTCGATCTCCTCCATCGCGCTGCTGGTGGACAACTGCACCAGCTTCTCGCCGGTCAGCGCCGGCACTTTCTCCGCCAGAGGCTTCAGCGTCAGCGTGGTGTCCGGATGGGCGATCACCTTGCCGGCCTTGTCCACCAGGAAGGCGTAGCCGTTGCCGCGCAGCTTGGCGGACAGCACGGTTTTGACCAAGTCGTCGATGAAGATGTCGCCGCCCACCACCGCTTTCAGCGTGGAGCCGTCGAACACCGGCGACACGAAGGTCACCACCAGTTTCTTGGTGTCGAAATCGACATAGGGATCGGACACGCCCGGCTTGCCGCTGGCCTGCGCCTGCTGATACCAGGGCCGCGCCACCGGGTCGTAGCCCGCCGGCTGCGGCTTGAAGTCGGAACGGATCATCTTGTGATCGGCGGTGCCGATATAGGTCATGTCGTAGCCGCCGGCCTGGCTCAGGCGCGCCAGCATCGGCATGGGCTCGGGCGTGCCCACCACCGGGTTGCCGGCGATCACCACCTTGACCTTGCTGCCGTACCAGTCCTTGACCAGGTTGGCGTAGCCGCGCGAGGTGCTGGACAACTCGTTATCCACGCCCTGGACAATCTCGTTGCGCATCTGGGTGTAGACCAGGGTCGTAATGATGGCGCCCAGCAGAACCAGCAGCACCGCAATGAATACAATCAACTTTACACGCAAAGAGCGCATTTCCGTCCTCCATCCCCAATTCGACTTGGCTTGCCGCGATTGCTTGTCAATTCACGACAAAGCGCTGTTATGATCATTCTCGATGCCGGTAGGCTCTGTTCTTGTCTTAGCCGTTTCGCCTGCAAAGCTCAACAAAAAACATACAGATTGGCGGCTGCAACATGCCATCCGGCTTATGACGAGATATTTATCACAAGCTGTTCTCAACGGACAGGCCCAATATCAATGATGCTCAATTAACGCGCAATGGCCAGCCTGAATCTTATGCCCGCGGAAGGCATTACCCTGGTGGAAAATATAGTCAATTCAGCTATTTCCGCCATTCAATGCGGTCAGTGGCGCAAAGGCGCAAAAATCCCATCTATTCGCAGAATGGCCGGGGAGCTGGGCGTCAGTCCCTTCACCGTGGTCGAGGCCTACGATAGGCTGGTGACCTTGGGCTATCTGGCGGCGCGGCCCGGCTCCGGCTTTTACGTGGAGGGAAGGCGGGAAAGCCGGCCGCCCGATCTGCCCGCCGCGCCGCGCGTCTGGCCGGTGGACGAATACTGGCTGCTGCGCAAGATTTACCAGCAGGACGCCAACACCCTGTTCGCGGGCTGCGGCTGGCTGCCCTCGCACTGGTACGACGCCGAGGCCCAGCAAAAAGCGCTGCGGCAGCTTGCCCGCGACGCCGTCGCCGCGCCCGGCTACGGCGACCCCAAGGGCTTTCTGCCCTTGCGCGAGCATTTGGCGGACCGGCTGGCCGAACGCGGCATCCCCGCCCGAGCCGACGACATCGCGCTGACCCAGGGCGCCAGCCGCGCGCTGGACATGGCCGCCTGCGCGCTGCTGCAGGCCGGGGACACCGTGCTGGTGGACGATCCCGGCTATTGCAATCTGCTGTCCTGCCTGGCGTTTCGCGAGTTCAAGCTGGTGCCGGTGCCCTGGACCGAGCACGGGCCCGACTTGGAACAACTGCGCGCGCTGCTGCTCCAGCATCGGCCGCGCGCCTTCTTCACCAATCCCTGGCTGCAAAACCCCACCGGCGCCAGCTACTCGCCGTCGGTCGCCCACCAGGTGCTGCGCCTGGCCGAGGAGCACGATTTCCTGATCGTGGAGGACAATGTGTCCGCGGACTTCGCCGGCGGCCGCCAACCCGCGCTGGCGGCGCTGGACGGCCTCAAACGCGTGCTCTACATCGACAGCTTCTCCAAATCGCTGTCGCCGGGACTGCGCGTCGGCTATCTATGCGGCCCGTCCGATCTGCTCGAACGCATCGTCCATTACAAGATGATGTCCGGGTTGACCTCGCCGGAATTGAACGAGAGGCTGGCGCTGGAACTGGTGTCCGAGGGCCGCTACCGCCGCCAGCTGGAACGGCTGCGCGCGCGCTTGTCCGAAGCTCAGGCCCAATGCCAGCAGCTGTTTCTGGAACACGGCTGGCAGTTGTTCGCGCGTCCGTCCAACGGCCTGTTCCTGCTGGCCCGCCCGCCCGGGGGGCTGGACGCCAGACGCTTGGCCGAGCAGGCCCAGCAACACAAAATCCTGCTCGCGCCCGGCCATCTGTTCCGCGCCTACGGCATGCCCTCGGATTGGCTGCGCTTCAACGTCGCTTTCAGCCAGGATCGTAGGCTGTGGGATTTTCTGAGTTGCCCGCCGCAGTGATACCATGCCCTGACCACAGCTTAGCGGAGCCCTCCATGCAACTTGTCGAAATGTTCGTCCATCCGTTGAAATCCTGTCGCGGCCTGTCCTACAGCCGCGCCTTCGCCGGCAAGCAGGGCTTGCTGCACGACCGCGAATGGCTGCTGGCCGGCGACAACGGCCGCTTCTTCACCGCCCGCTCCCACCCGCAGCTGGTGCGCGTGGAGGTGGACTTGATTCCCGGCGGCGCCCTGTTCAAATTTCCGGGCAAGGCGCCGGTGCTGGCGATGAGCACCCAATACCAGCAAGAAGCGCCGGCTACGGTATGGAAGGACAACTTCGCCGCCTATCACGGCGACGCCGCCGTCGATCTCTGGTTCAGCGAGGTGCTGGGCGAGCCCTGCCAGTTGCTGTGGCTGGGCATGCGCTCCAATCGCCGGCTGAAGGACAGCGAGCACGCGATGTCCTTCGCCGACGGCTACCCCTATCTGCTGGTGAACCAGGCCTCGCTGGACGCGCTCAACGACGAGCTGGACCAGCCGGTATCGCTGCGCCACTTCCGCCCCAATCTGGTGGTCAGCGGCGATTACGCCTGGGAAGAGGACGATTGGAAGGTGGTCCAGATCGGCGAGGTGGTGTTCGACGTCGCCAAGCCCTGCTCGCGCTGCGTGCTGACCACGGTGGATCCGGATACCGGGATCAAATCGCCGGAACAGCAGCCGCTGCGCACCCTGGTCAGCATTCGCACCTTGCCGGAAGGCGTCTGCTTCGGCGTCAACCTGGTGCCGCGCAATGAAGGCTTGCTGGAATTGGGCGCCGAGTTCAGCGTGCTGGAAACCCGCTACGAGTTCTGATTGTCCGACGCCGGTCCGCCGGCGTTTTTACCGCCTTATGCTGAATAGATTAATGAATCTGCAAGACCTACTCGATCAAATCCACGCCGAAGTCCTCGCCTATTACGGCCAGGGCCGCGTCGCCGATTACATCCCGGCGCTGGCCGAAGTGCCGCCCCGCCAGTTCGGCATGGCCGTCACCACTCTGGACGGCCGGCACTACCGCTGCGGAGACGCCGCCGTCCCCTTCTCCATCCAGAGCATTTCCAAGGCCTTCATGCTGGCGCTGACGCTGGAGGCGGACGGCGACGCCCTGTGGAGCCATGTCGGCAAGGAGCCGTCTGGCAACCCGTTCAACTCGCTGGTGCAGCTGGAGTACGAGGACGGCGTGCCGCGCAATCCCTTCATCAACGCAGGCGCCCTCGTGGTGACCGACCGCGCCGTCAGCCATTTTGAAGACGCCCACGGCGCGCTGCTGGCCCGCCTGCGGCAGGAGTCCGGCAACGCCACCTTGTGCGGCAACGCCCGCGTCGCCGAATCCGAACGCGCCCACGGCCACCGCAACGCGGCGCTGGCCCACTTCATGAAAAGCTACGACAACCTCGACAACGAGGTGGAGACCGTGCTGCAGCAATACTTCAACAGCTGCAGCATCGCGATGAACTGCGTGGAACTGGCCAATGCCGGGCTCTTTCTCGCCAACCACGGCATTACCCGCGACGGCCGGCAATCGCTGAGCCGCAGCCAGGCCAAGCAGATCAACGCGGTGATGCTGACCTGCGGCACTTACGACGCCGCCGGCGAATTCGCCTACCGCGTGGGCCTGCCGGTGAAAAGCGGGGTCGGCGGCGGCATGCTCGCCATCATTCCCGGCAAGATGAGCATCGCCGTATGGAGCCCGGAACTGGACGGCAAGGGCAACTCGGTGCTGGGCCTGGAAGCGCTGGATCGCTTCACCACGCGTACCGGCTTATCGATTTTTTAAGCGCGCCCCTTTATAAAAGCCCACAAAGAAAAACCCGCTCGAAGCGGGTTTTTTCTTTTACGGCAATGAAAAAAGCCAGGCTTGCGCCTGGCTTTTTCCTCAACTTCGTCGATTACTCGGCGGAGTTGTCTTCAACCGCTACGGCATCTTCCGGACGGTCCACCAGCTCTACCAGAGCCATCGGGGCGTTGTCGCCCTTGCGGAAACCGTACTTCAGGATACGCACATAGCCGCCGTTGCGGGCGGAGAAGCGCGGGCCGAGCACGTCGAAGAGTTTAACCACGATATCGCGGTCACGAGTGCGGTCAAACGCCAGACGACGGTTGGCGAGAGACGGCTTTTTGCCGAGCGTGATCAACGGCTCGGCCACACGACGCAGTTCCTTGGCTTTCGGCAGCGTGGTCACGATCACTTCGTGCTTCAGCAGCGAGTTGGCCATGTTACGCAGCATCGCCAGACGATGGCTGGTCGTGCGGTTCAGTTTACGATTACTGTAACGATGACGCATTGTTAATGTCCTTTTATCTCAAACCTTACGGCTTTTCGAGGCCAGCAGGCGGCCAGTTCTCGAGTTTCATCCCGAGAGTCAGGCCTTTGGAAGCGAGAACTTCCTTGATCTCGTTCAGCGACTTGCGGCCGAGGTTCGGAGTCTTCAGAAGCTCGGTTTCAGTACGCTGGATCAGATCGCCGATGTAATAAATGTTCTCAGCTTTCAGGCAGTTGGCCGAACGAACCGTCAGTTCAAGATCGTCTACCGGACGCAGCAGGATCGGATCGATCGGCGGCGCCTTTTCAACGACTTCTTCAACCGCTGTGCCTTGGAGATCGGCAAAGATCGACAGTTGATCCATCAGAATACGGGCAGCGTTGCGCACTGCCTGTTCCGGCTCGATTACGCCGTTGGTCTCGATATCGAGCACCAGGCGGTCGAGGTCGGTACGCTGCTCAACACGGGCGCTTTCCACAGCAAAGCTCACGCGGCGAACCGGCGAGAAGGAAGCGTCCAGTTGAATGGTACCGATGGAACGGTTGTCTTCATGATTGGATCGAACCGACACCGGCTGATAGCCGCGGCCTTTTTCGATCTTGATCTCCATGTCGATCTTACCGCCAGAGGAGATGTGACAAATCACGTGGTCCGGATTGATCACTTCCACATCGTGCGGCAGTTCGATATCGCCAGCCAAGACAGCGCCTTCGCCGTCCTTTTTCAAGGACAGAACGACACTGTCACGACCATGCAGCTTAAGCACTACGCCCTTGAGGTTGAGGAGGATGTCAACGACATCCTCGCGCACGCCATCAAGTGCGGAATACTCATGCAAAACGCCAGCGATAGTCACTTCGGTCGGAGCATAGCCCGGCATCGACGACAGCAGAATCCGGCGCAGCGAGTTACCCAGAGTATGAGCGTAGCCGCGCTCGAACGGCTCCATCGACACACGAGCGTGAGTGGCGGAAACCGGCTGAACGTCGATAAGACGAGGTTTCAGAAATTCCGAAGCGCTGTTTTGCATAGTCATTCCCTAAGAGCTAGCGATTACTTGGAGTAGAATTCCACAACGAGTTGTTCGTTGATATCGCTAGACAGTTCGGAACGTTCCGGAGCGGATTTGAAAGTGCCTTCCATTTTCTTGGAGTCAACCAGGACCCAAGACGGGAAACCACCCTGCTCGGCCAGAGCCAGACCTTCTACGATACGGGCCTGTTTCTTGGCTTTTTCACGGACGGACACTACGTCACCGGCTTTAACCTGGTAGGACGGAATGTTCACAACCTGGCCGTTCACAACGATAGCCTTGTGGCTAACCAGCTGGCGCGCTTCGGCGCGAGTGGAGCCAAAGCCCATGCGATATACAACGTTGTCCAGGCGGGCCTCGAGCAGCTTCAGCAGGTTTTCACCCGTGGAGCCTTTGCGACGCACAGCTTCCGCAAAGTAATTGCGGAACTGACGCTCGAGTACACCGTAAATACGACGGATTTTCTGCTTTTCACGCAGTTGCACACCGTAGTCAGACAGGCGGCTCTTACGAGCGCCATGCTGGCCCGGAGGGCTATCCAGTTTGCACTTGGAATCCAGTGCACGACGTGCGCTCTTCAGGAAAAGGTCGGTGCCTTCACGACGAGCGAGTTTGCACTTAGGGCCGATATAACGTGCCATGTTCTCACACTCTCCGAATTAGATACGACGTTTTTTGGGCGGACGGCAACCGTTGTGCGGTACCGGCGTCACGTCGGAGATGCTGGTGATCTTGAAACCCAGCGCGTTGAGTGCGCGAACAGCGGATTCACGACCCGGACCCGGGCCCTTGATACGAACTTCGAGGTTCTTCACACCGTATTCTTGGGCAACTTTACCAGCGTGCTCTGCTGCTACTTGAGCAGCAAAGGGTGTACTCTTGCGCGAGCCCTTGAAACCAGCGCCGCCAGAGGTAGCCCAAGACAATGCATTGCCTTGACGGTCGGTGATCGTGATGATGGTGTTGTTGAACGAAGCGTGCACGTGCACGATACCTTCGCTAACAGACTTGCGCACTTTCTTGCGTACACGAACTGCTGTGTTTGCTTTAGCCATTATCTGTTGTTCCTATTGATTACTTCTTGCCGGCGATCGCCTTACGCGGTCCCTTGCGGGTACGAGCGTTAGTGCGAGTGCGCTGACCGCGGCACGGCAGGCCACGACGATGGCGGAAGCCGCGATAGCAGCCCATGTCCATCAGACGCTTGATGCTCATGGTGACTTCGCGGCGCAGATCACCTTCAACGGTGAACTTGGCGACTTCGTCACGCAGAGTTTCCATCTCGGCGTCCGTCAGATCCTTCACTTTCGTGGAAGGGTTCACGCTGGCAGCAGCACAAATCTGCTGGGCGCGAGTCTGACCGATGCCAAAAATTGCCTGCAGGCCGATAACGGCATGCGCATGATTGGGGATGTTTACCCCTGCAATACGGGCCATACTCTTTCCTTAAGCCTTAAGACCTTGAAAAGTTTGCGATTGTAACACGCAAATCCAGGTCTAACAAATGTTAGCCTTGTTTTTGCTTGTGACGCGGATCCGTGCAAATCACGCGAACTACGCGATTGCGACGAATGATTTTGCAGTTGCGGCAAATCTTCTTTACCGAAGGCTGTACTCGCATGTCAGTTCCTTTCAATCCTCTAAAAGAGCAAGTGCGTTATTTCGCACGGAACACTATCCGGGACAGGCAGGACCGGGGGGGATTCCCCTCGCCCCAAACCGCCGTCAGATTGGATGCGAATGCCTTCGCAATCGCACCCCGTCTGAAGTGCCCGGTTACCACGTGTCCATTCACAAGCAAAACTCCGAAGCGAACTTCGGAATTTCGCACTGCATCTGGATGGTGTCTTCCTTAGCCAATAACCCAGCGTGAGCTCAAGTTGTCAGCGCGTGAGCGCGTTGCCTTTGAAGTTGGCCTTCTTCAGCAAGCTCTCGTACTGATGCGACAGCACGTAAGACTGTACCTGCGCCATGAAATCCATGGTAACCACCACGATGATCAGCAGCGAGGTGCCGCCGAAGTAGAACGGTACGTTCCACTTCAAGATCAGGAATTCCGGCAGCAAGCAGACCAGTGTGATGTAGATCGCACCAATCAGCGTCAGCCGCAGAATGATCTTCTCGATGTATCGGGAAGTCTGCTCACCTGGACGAATACCCGGGATGAAAGCACCGCTCTTCTTCAAGTTGTCAGCCGTTTCCTTCGGGTTGAATACCAACGCCGTGTAGAAATAGCAGAAGAAGACGATGGCCGCCGCATACAGCAGCACGTAGATCGGCTGACCGGGATGCAGTTTGTCTGCAATGCCCTTCAACCAGCCCATGTGCTCGCCCTGGCCGAACCAACCGAGAACGGTGGCCGGGAACAGGATGATGCTGGACGCGAAAATCGGCGGAATCACCCCCGCCATGTTGAGCTTGAGCGGCAGATGCGTGCTCTGGCCCTGCATGACGCGATTGCCTACCTGCCGCTTGGCGTAGTTCACCAGGACTTTGCGTTGGCCGCGCTCGGCGTACACCACCACATAAGTCACTACGATCACTCCGACAAACAACACGACGGCAAACAGGATGGGCAAAGAACCCTGACTGGTCAGAGTCAAGGTCTTGCCGATCGCAGCCGGAACGCCTGCGGCGATACCCGCGCAGATGATCAACGAAATACCGTTGCCAATTCCGCGCTCGGTGATCTGCTCGCCCAGCCACATGAGGAACATGGTGCCGGTTACCAGCGATACGACTGTCGTCAGGTAGAACTCCCACTGCGGAGTCACCACCAGGTTAGGCTGCTTGTACAGCATCACCGCAATGCCGAAACTTTGGAAAGTCGCGAGCAAAACGGTGGCGTAACGTGTGTACTGGGTTATCTTACGACGTCCCGCATCGCCCTCCTTCTTCAGCTGCTTGAGACTCGGAAGAACCTCGGAGGCAAGCTGAAGAATGATGGAGGCGGAGATGTACGGCATGATGCCGATGGCAAACACCGTAAACCTCGAGAGGGCGCCGCCCGAGAACATGTTGAACATGTCGAGCAGGCCCGTCTGCGATGAGTGGAACAACTTCGCTAGCTCGGCAGGGTTGATACCCGGAACCGGAATGTGGGCACCGATGCGATAAACGATCAGGGCACCAATCAGGAACCAGATTCGACGCTTGAGATCACCAAACTTATTGGCATTTGCCACTAGAGAAGTATTCGCCACAGATTATTGCCTTATTCTACGCTGCCGCCGGCAGCTTCGATGGCGGCGCGAGCGCCGGCAGTTACGCCAACGCCGCGCAGTTTTACTGCGCGCTCAATCTTGCCGGACAGCACCACCTTGGCGGAAGTCACCTGGATGGAAGCCAGACCAGCTTGCTTGAGAGAGAGCAGGTCGATTTCATCAACCGGCAGCAGGTTCAGTTCGGACAGGCGAATCTCGGCAACCTTGCCTGCGTTCAGCGACTTGAAGCCGCGCTTCGGCAGACGACGTTGCAGCGGCATTTGACCGCCTTCGAAACCAACCTTGTGGAAACCACCTGCACGGCTCTTCTGACCTTTGTGACCGCGGCCACAAGTCTTGCCCAGGCCGCTGCCGATGCCACGGCCTACACGGCGCTTGGCATGCTTGGCGCCGGCACCCGGCTGTACAGTGTTCAGCAGCATCGCTTAGCCCTCGAATTTCAACAAGTAGCTGATCTTGTTGATCATGCCACGGTTTTCAGGGGTATCGAGCACTTCAACAGTCTGGCGAATCTTCTTCAGACCCAGACCACGGGCGCAAGCCTTGTGAGACTCCAGGCGACCGATCAGGCTCTTTACCAGAGTGACCTTTACAGTCTTGGCGTTACTCATGGCTCACCCCCAGGATGTCCTCGACGCTCAGGCCACGCTTGGAGGCGATTTGCGCCGGGGTGTTGATGTTGCTCAGACCATCCAGAGTTGCACGCACCACGTTGTACGGGTTGGTGGAACCATGAATTTTCGCCGAGACGTTATGAACACCCATAGCATCAAAGATAGCGCGCATCGGGCCGCCGGCTTTTACACCGGTACCTTCTTTAGCGGGCTGGATGAATACAGTAGTAGCGCCGTGCTTGCCAACCACAGTGTGGTGGAAAGTGCCGTTTTTCAACGGAACCTTAACCATGTTATGGCGAGCTTGTTCCATTGCCTTTTGTACGGCAACCGGAACTTCCTTGGAACGGCCCTTACCCATGCCGATTCCGCCATCGCCATCACCAACCACGGTCAAGGCGGAGAAAGCCATGATACGGCCGCCTTTAACCACTTTGGTGACGCGGTTGACGCTGATCATTTTCTCGACCAGACCGTCGCCACGATCTTCCGTTTCGTGTTTAGCCATTCTTCACTCCGAATTAGAATACGAGACCGTGTTCGCGAGCGGCGTCAGCCAGCGCTTTCATACGACCGTGGTATTTGAAACCAGAGCGGTCGAAAGCAACTTTCTCGATGCCAGCAGCTTTTGCTTTTTCAGCAATGCGCTTGCCGATCACGGCTGCAGTTGCCACGTTGCCGCCATTTTTGAGATCAGCGCGCACGTCGGCTTCCAGCGAAGAAGCGCTGGCCAGTACTTTGCTGCCGGTCTCATCAACGATCTGGGCATAAATGTGGCTATTGGTGCGATACACAGTGAGACGCACCATCTTGAGCTCCGCGATCCGGGCACGGGTTTTACGTGCGCGGCGGAGTCGAGCTTGTTTCTTGTCCATATCAGTGCCTCAGTTACTTCTTCTTGGTTTCTTTCAGAACCACAACCTCATCAGCGTAACGAACGCCCTTGCCTTTGTACGGCTCAGGAGCGCGGTAAGCGCGGATTTCGGCAGCCACCTGGCCAACGCGCTGTTTGTCAGCGCCTTTGATCAGGATCTCGGTCTGACTCGGGGTCTCAGCTTTAACGCCTTCAGGCATTTGATGAGCCACCGGGTGGGAGAAACCCAGAGACAGGTTCAGGGTGTCGCCTTGAGCCTGGGCACGATAGCCCACGCCTACCAGCTGCAGCTTCTTCTCGAAGCCTTTGGACACGCCGGTCACCATATTGTTCAGCAGCGCGCGCAGGGTGCCGGACATGGCACGAGCGAATTTGCTGTCGTTCTTGGCGGCGAATGTCAGTTGGCCGTTGTCCAGCTTGACATCTACCTCTTCGCACAGAGCGGTGCTCAGGGAGCCCAGGGCGCCCTTAACAGTCACTTCTGCAGCGCCGAACTTCACTTCGACGCCAGCCGGGATGACTACGGGATTCTTAGCTACGCGAGACATTTGACCCCCTTAAGCCACGACGCACAGCAACTCGCCGCCGATGCCGGCCGCGCGCGCTTTGCGATCAGTCATAACGCCTTTGGAGGTGGACAGGATAGCCACGCCCAAGCCATTCATGACTTTCGGGATTTCGGTGGAGCCCTTGTACACACGCAGGCCAGGGCGGGAGACGCGGTCAATGCGCTCAATCACCGGACGGCCAGCATAGTACTTGAGCTGGATATCGAGAACAGGCTTCTTCTCTTCGCCGGCAACGGCGAAGTCTTCGATGTAGCCTTCTTCTTTCAACACCTGCGCCAGCGCAATTTTCAGCTTGGAAGACGGCATGGAAACTGCCACCTTGGAAGCCATTTGGCCGTTGCGGATGCGGGTCAACATATCGGAAATAGGATCGTGCATGCTCATTTATGTGTCTCCTATTACCAGCTGGCCTTCACAACCCCCGGAATCTCGCCCTTCAGAGCGATTTCACGGAGTTTGTTACGACCCAGACCGAATTTGCGGAATACGCCACGCGGACGACCGGTGATGGCGCAGCGACGACGCTGGCGAACCGGGGAAGCATTGCGCGGCAGCTGCTGCAGTTGCAGGCGAGCTGCAAAGCGCTCTTCTTCCGAGAGGCTTTGATTGTTGATAGTCGCGATAAGGGCTTCGCGCTTGGCAGCAAATTTTGCAGCCAGCTTGACACGCTTCTCTTCGCGCTGAATCAGTGCAAGTTTTGCCATGTGCTTAACCCTTGAACGGGAACTTGAACGCGGCCAGCAAAGCGCGGGCCTCTTCGTCAGTCTTCGCGGTGGTGGTAACAGTAATGTTCATACCACGCAGAGCATCGATCTTGTCGTACTCGATTTCCGGGAAGATGATCTGTTCTTTAACGCCCATGTTGTAGTTGCCGCGGCCGTCGAAAGACTTGGCGGAAACACCACGGAAGTCGCGAACGCGCGGCAGCGCGATCGTCACCAGGCGGTCCAGGAACTCGTACATGCGTTCGCGACGCAGAGTTACCTTGCAACCTACCGGGTAGTGATCGCGAATCTTGAAGCCTGCGATGGATTTGCGAGCGGTGGTGACAACCGGCTTCTGGCCGGCGATCTTTTCCAGGTCGCCCACGGCGAAATCCATTACCTTTTTATCGGCAACAGCTTCGCCCACACCCATGTTCACAGTGATCTTCTCAATGCGCGGGACTTGCATGATCGACTTGTAGCCGAACTGTTTCATCAGTTCAGGCACTACGGTGTCTTTGTAGAAATCGTAGAGACGTGCCATGTTTTCTTCCTTACGCGCCAATGACTTCGCCGTTGGACTTGAACACGCGTACCTTGCGGCCGTCTTCAAGAACCTTGAAGCCTACGCGGTCAGCCTTTTGGCTTGCCGGATTGAAAATGGCGACGTTCGATGCGTCAACAGGCATGGTCTTTTCAACGATGCCGCCGGCCACGCCACGCACCGGATTCGGCTTCTGGTGTTTCTTGGCGACATTCACGCCTTCAACAACCAGTTTCTCGTCCAGAACGCGCAGAACGGTGCCGCGCTTACCTTTGTCTTTGCCGGTGATTACTACGACTTCATCACCCTTGCGAATTTTGCGCATGCGATCTCCTTACAGTACTTCAGGAGCCAGCGAAACGATCTTCATGAAGCGCTCGGTACGCAGTTCACGCGTAACAGGCCCGAAGATACGAGTGCCGATAGGCTCAAGCTTGTTGTTGAGCAGGACGGCGGCATTGCCGTCGAACTTGATCAACGAGCCATCCGGACGACGCACGCCTTTGGCAGTGCGAACCACAACCGCGTTGTAAACGTCGCCTTTTTTGACGCGTCCGCGCGGAGCAGCATCCTTGATGGTCACCTTGATGATGTCGCCTACGCTTGCATAGCGACGCTTGGAACCGCCCAATACCTTGATGCACATAACGTGACGCGCACCTGTATTGTCAGCGACCTCAAGCATGGTCTGCATTTGGATCATGTGATGATTACCTTTCTAATCCAACTTTATCCGTCACTCTCACCTGCCGGTTTCTCGCATAAGAGCAAGACCAAACAGACGAAACGCCACAGAAACTGTGGCGTATCCAACGGCCAGTTTTGGACCCCGTAAGGGCGGAACTCCTACTCGATAGGAGCAGGAAGATGGCCATTATACAGGGAGCTTTCGCCCCCTGCAAGTCTTTACACCTGGCGGGATTTCTCTACCAGGGCAGTTACCACCCACGTCTTGGTCTTCGAGAGCGGACGGGACTCGCTGATAACAACGATATCGCCGGCCTTGAACTCGTTGTTCTCGTCGTGCGCGTGGAACTTCTTAGAACGACGGATAATTTTGCCGTAGATCGGGTGCTTTACTTTGCGCTCGACCAGTACGGTCACGGTCTTATCCATCTTGTCGCTGACTACGGTACCGGTCAGCGTACGTACCACTTTGGTTTCGCTCATCTTAAACTGCCTTTTCTTTCAGAACGGTGCGCACGCGAGCGATGTCGCGACGTACTTTCTTCAGTTCAGAGGTCTTGGCGAGTTGCTGAGTGGCGTGCTGCATACGCAGAGCAAACTGGGCCTTCAAGAGGCTAAGCAGTTCCGCCTTCAGCTCGTCAACAGTTTTGGCTTTCAGTTCGGACGCTTTCATTACTGACCTACCTGTCTAGTTACAAACACAGTGGCGATCGGCAACTTGGCTGCGGCCAGACGGAAAGCTTCGCGAGCGAGTTCCTCGGAAACACCATCCATTTCATACAGCATCTTGCCAGGCTGGATTTCGGCCACGTAGTACTCCGGAGAGCCTTTACCCCCACCCATACGAACTTCAGCAGGCTTGGAGGTGATCGGCTTGTCCGGGAAGATGCGGATCCAGATGCGGCCGCCACGTTTGATGTGACGAGTCATCGCGCGACGCGCAGCTTCGATCTGGCGCGCGGTCAGACGACCACGACCAACCGCCTTCAGACCGAAATCACCAAAGCTCACTTTGTTGCCACGAGTAGCGATACCCGTGTTGCGGCCTTTATGCTGTTTACGGTACTTGAGTCTAGTTGGCTGCAGCATTTCGAGCACCCTTTCTCGATTTCTTCTCGGTCGCTACCGGAGCCGGCTGAACTTGACCCGGCTTGAGCTCGCCCTTGTATACCCATACCTTGATGCCGATGATCCCGTAGGTGGTCTTGGCTTCGGAGGTTGCGTAGTCTACGTCTGCGCGCAGGGTATGCAGCGGCACGCGGCCTTCGCGGTACCATTCGCTACGAGCGATGTCGATACCGTTCAGACGGCCGGAGCTCATGATCTTGATGCCTTGAGCGCCCATGCGCATTGCGTTTTGCATAGCGCGTTTCATGGCGCGACGGAACATCACGCGCTTCTCCAGCTGGGAAGCGATGCCGTCGGCGATGATTTGAGCGTCCAGTTCCGGCTTGCGAACTTCTTCGATGTTCACATGCACAGGAACGCCCAGGCGCTTTTGCAGTTCTTGCTTGAGCAGCTCGATGTCTTCGCCTTTTTTACCGATCACAACACCCGGGCGGGCACTGTGGATGGTGATGCGGGCGGACTTAGCCGGGCGCTCGATGGTCACACGGCCAACCGAAGCGTGACCCAGACGCTTTTTCAGGAATTCGCGAACTTCGATATCCTGCTTCAGCATTTCCGGGAAGTTCTGCGAATTCGCGAACCACTTGGAAGACCAGTTTTTGTTAACGGCAAGACGGAATCCCGTCGGATGAATCTTCTGACCCATTTCTTA
Source organism: Chromobacterium sp. HL1 (assembly GCF_057418835.1). Lineage (NCBI taxonomy): Bacteria > Pseudomonadati > Pseudomonadota > Betaproteobacteria > Neisseriales > Chromobacteriaceae > Chromobacterium > Chromobacterium sp. HL1. The sequence goes on along the minus strand of NZ_CP162399.1, from coordinate 271,104 downwards.
CCCCTTAATTGCCAACGGTCAACGAGATGTGGCAGGTCTGCTTTTCGATGCGATTGCCACGACCCTTAGCACGGGCAGTGAAACGCTTCAGACTAGCGCCTTTGTCAACAAAGATGCCGGTAACACGCAGGGTGTCAATGTCGGCGCCTTCGTTGTGCTCGGCGTTAGCGATGGCAGATTCCAGCACTTTCTTGATGATTACCGCGCCCTTCTTCGGGGAGAAGGCCAAGATATTCAGAGCCTGATCAACGGACTTGCCGCGGATCAGATCGGCCACCAGGCGGCATTTTTGTGCCGACAGGCGAACGCTTTTCAGATTTGCAGATACTCTCATCGCTTCACCTTATCTCTTCTTCGCCTTCTTATCGGCCGCGTGGCCTTTGAAGGTACGAGTCAGCGAGAATTCGCCCAGTTTATGGCCGACCATGTTTTCGGAAACATAAACAGGCACATGGGTGCGACCGTTGTGCACAGCGATGGTCAGACCAATGAAATCCGGCAGGATGGTCGAACGACGCGACCAAGTCTTGATCGGACGCTTGTCGCTGGTTGCCCGCACCGCATCTACTTTTTTCAGCAGATGCAGATCAACGAACGGGCCTTTTTTCTGCGAACGTGCCATTGTCAATTACCCTTTTTTGGAATAGCGACGGCGTACGATCATATTGTCGGTACGCTTGTTGCGGCGGGTACGGAAGCCCTTAGTCGGAGTACCCCACGGGCTAACCGGCACACGGCCTTCACCAGTGCGGCCTTCACCACCACCATGCGGGTGGTCAACCGGGTTCATGGCAACGCCACGTACGGTCGGACGGATACCACGCCAGCGGGTAGCACCAGCTTTACCCAGCTTGCGCAGGGAGTGCTCTTCGTTACCCACTTCACCAATAGTTGCACGGCAATCAACATGCACCAGGCGGATTTCGCCCGAGCGCAGACGCAGTTGAGCGTAAGCGCCTTCGCGAGCCAGCAGCATTGCGGATGCACCAGCGGAACGAACCATCTGGGCGCCCTTGCCAGGCTGCATTTCCACGCAGTGGATAGTGGTACCCACCGGGATATTGCGGATCGGCAGAGCGTTACCGGCCTTGATCGGAGCTTCCGCGCCGGACAACAGCTCGGCGCCGGCCTTCACACCGCGCGGGGCGATGATGTAGCGACGCTCGCCATCGGCGTAGCACAGGAGGGCGATGTGGGCGGTGCGGTTCGGATCGTATTCGATGCGTTCCACTTTCGCCGGGATGCCATCCTTGTTGCGACGGAAGTCGATGATGCGGTAGTGCTTCTTATGGCCACCGCCACGATGACGCGTGGTGATGTGACCATTGTGATTACGGCCACCGGTGGAAGATTTCTTTTCCAACAGGGCGGCGTGCGGAGCACCTTTGTGCAGGTCAGGGTTTACTACCTTGACAACGGCACGGCGGCCCGCGGAAGTCGGTTTTACCTTAACGATAGGCATGCTCTATCTCCTTACTCCGCTGCGGCCGGGGTAGCGGTCAGATCAATTTCTTGACCTTCCACCAGGCTAACGTAGGCCTTTTTCCAGTCACTGCGACGACCGATGGAACGGCCAAAGCGCTTAACCTTGCCCTTGACATTGACAGTGGAAACACCTTCAACTTTTACATTGAACAGCATTTCAACAGCAGCCTTGATTTCCGGCTTGGTCGCATCTTTAGCAACGCGGAACGCCATTTGCTGGTTCTTCTCAGCAATCATGGTGCTCTTTTCGGAAACGATGGGAGCAAGAATTACTTGCAACAGACGTTCTTGGTTCATGCCCACTGCTCCTCAAGTTGCTTCACAGCATCGCGAGTGATCACGGTCTTCTTGAAGCGCAACAGGCTGTACGGGTCAGCTTGAACCGCTTCGATAACCAGCACGTTAGTCAGGTTACGCGAAGAGAGATAGAGGTTTTCGCTCAGCTCGCTAGTGATGAACAAAGCCTGCTCCAGGCCCATGGGCTGAACGGCGCCAACGAATTCTTTGGTCTTCGGGCTTTCAACGTTCAGTTCGTCAACCACGATCAGGCGTTCGTCGCGAACCAGCTGCGACAGAATCGCGGCCATGCCTGCACGGAACATCTTGCGGTTAACTTTCTGGGTGAAGTTCTCGTCCGGCTTGTTCGGGAAGGCACGGCCACCACCACGACGGTTCGGGGTGGAAGTCATACCGGCACGAGCGTTACCAGTACCTTTCTGACGGAAAGGCTTCTTGGTCGAGTGCTTCACTTCAGCACGGGTCAGCTGGGCGCGGTTGGCGCTACGAGCATTCGCCAGGAATGCGGTAACAACCTGGTGCACCAGGGCTTCGTTGTACTCGCGGCCGAACAAAGAGTCGGACACTTGCAGGCTGCCAACAGCCTTGCCTTGGGTATTGATTACATTCAATTCCATCACGCACCTGCCTTCACGCTAGGACGAACGACTACGTCACCGTTCTTGGCGCCAGGAACAGCACCTTTAACCAGAATCAGTTGACGCTCGGCATCGACACGAACGATTTCCAGGCACTGCACGGTGCTCTTGACGTTACCGTATTGGCCCGCCATGCGCTTACCCGGGAAAACGCGGCCCGGATCTTGCGCCTGACCGATGGAACCCGGCGTGTTATGCGAACGCGAGTTACCATGGGAAGCACGGTTGGAAGAGAAGTTGTGACGCTTGATCACGCCGGAGAAGCCTTTACCTTTGGAGGTACCGGTTACATCAACCAGTTGACCAACGGTGAAGATCTCAACAGCGATGGCATCGCCCGGCTTGAAGTTGGACAGATCGGAGGCGGTCAGCGGAAACTCGACCAGACCCAGACCTGCTTCAACGCCAGCCTTGGCGAAGTGGCCCGCGGCAGCCTTAACAACACGGCTGGCCTTTTTGGAGCCATAGGTAACCTGCACGGCATTGTAGCCGTCGGTTTCAGCAGTTTTGATTTGCGTGACGCGGTTAGCGGACATGTCCAGCACAGTTACCGGGATGGTTGCGCCATCTTCGGCAAAAATGCGGGTCATGCCGACTTTGCGACCGACAAGACCTAAACTCATGTTTATTTCCTTTTTCAGGCGCCGATTACGATTGACCGGCATAAAAAACACGACAGAAAAAACAAAAACGGACTCGCCAAAATGGCGAGTCCGCTAATGTATCACAGAAAATTCAAGAATCGCAAGAACTTAGCTCGCAAACCCTTGAACTTAAGCGATTACTGCAGCTTGATTTCCACATCCACACCGGCCGGCAGGTCGAGCTTCATCAAAGCATCGACGGTCTTGTCGGTCGGATCCACGATGTCCATCAGACGCAGGTGAGTGCGGATTTCCAGCTGATCGCGGGAAGTCTTGTTCACGTGCGGGGAACGCAGCACGTTGAAACGCTCGATCTTGGTCGGCAGCGGAACCGGGCCTTTAACAACGGCGCCGGTGCGCTTGGCGGTTTCAACGATTTCCTGAGCGGAGCGATCGATCAGGTTGTAATCGAAAGCCTTCAGGCGGATGCGGATTTTCTGGCTAGACATTAGATTCTCCGATCCTTAAGCGATGATCTTGGCAACAACGCCGGCGCCGACGGTACGACCGCCTTCACGGATGGCGAAACGCAGACCTTCTTCCATGGCGATCGGGGCGATCAGCTCAACAGTGATTTCCACGTTGTCGCCCGGCATTACCATTTCCACGCCTTCCGACAGGGTAACGGCGCCCGTTACGTCGGTGGTACGGAAGTAGAACTGCGGACGGTAGTTCGCGAAGAACGGGGTGTGACGACCACCTTCGTCTTTGCTCAGTACGTATACCGAAGCGCCGAACTTGGTGTGCGGGGTGATGCTGCCCGGCTTAGCCAGTACCTGGCCACGCTCAACATCTTCACGCTTGGTGCCGCGCAGCAGCACGCCAACGTTGTCGCCTGCCTGACCTTGGTCCAGCAGCTTGCGGAACATTTCCACGCCGGTGCAAGTGGTCTTCGCGGTAGCCTTCAGGCCCACGATTTCCAGCTCTTCGCCGACTTTAACAATGCCGCGCTCCACGCGACCGGTCACCACGGTGCCGCGGCCGGAGATCGAGAACACGTCTTCGATCGGCAGCAGGAACGGCTTGTCGATGGCGCGTTCCGGAGTCGGGATGTAGGAGTCCAGAGCAGCAGCCAGCTTGAAGATGGCCGGTTCGCCGTATTCGGACTGGTCGCCTTCCAGCGCCAGACGAGCGGAGCCGATCACCACCGGGGTGTCGTCGCCCGGGAAGTCGTAGGAAGACAGCAGATCGCGAACTTCCATTTCAACCAGTTCCAGCAGCTCAGCGTCGTCCACCAGGTCGGCCTTGTTCAGGAACACGATGATGTACGGAACGCCAACCTGACGGGACAGCAGGATGTGTTCGCGGGTTTGCGGCATCGGACCGTCAGCGGCCGAGCACACCAGGATAGCGCCGTCCATCTGGGCAGCACCGGTAATCATGTTCTTAACGTAGTCGGCGTGACCCGGGCAGTCTACGTGAGCGTAGTGGCGGGACTCGGTTTCGTATTCTACGTGAGCGGTATTAATGGTAATACCACGAGCCTTCTCTTCCGGCGCGCTGTCGATCTGGGAGTAGTCTTTGGCTTCGCCGCCGAACTTCTTGGACAGAATGGTGGTGATAGCAGCGGTCAGAGTGGTTTTACCATGGTCCACGTGACCGATGGTGCCTACGTTTACGTGCGGTTTAGTCCGCTCAAACTTTTCTTTTGCCATTTTGCAAAAATCCTTGATTAAAGAACATTAGATCGGGACTGGCCGAATCGTTAAATCCGGCCAGCCTCAGCGCGCATTACTTGCGGGCGGCCATTACGGCGTCAGCAACATGCTTCGGAGCTTCGGAGTAGTGCTTGAACTCCATGGAGTAGGTCGCACGACCCTGGGTAGCGGAGCGCAGGTCGGTGGAGTAACCGAACATCTCGGCCAGCGGTACTTCGGCCTTGATCTTCTTGCCACCCAAACCATCGTCGTCCATACCCTGAACGATGCCGCGACGACGGTTCAAGTCGCCCATTACATCGCCCATGTACTCTTCCGGAGTTTCCACTTCCACCGCCATCATCGGCTCGAGGATGCACGGACCGGCGCGGCGCATGGCTTCTTTGAATGCCAGGGAGCCCGCCAGTTCGAACGCGATCTGCGAGGAGTCGACGTCGTGGTAGGAACCGAAGGTCAGACGCACGGTAACGTCCACCACCGGGAAGCCGGCGAGAATACCGCTGGACAGGGTGTTCTGAATACCCTTGTCCACGGACGGGATGAATTCACGCGGAATCACGCCACCCTTGATCTCGTCGACAAACTTGTAGCCATTGCCTTCGCCGGACGGCTCCAGGGTAATGACTGCATGGCCGTACTGACCCTTACCACCGGACTGCTTGACGTGCTTGCCGTCAACGTCGGTAACGACTTTGGTAATGGTTTCGCGGTAAGCCACTTGCGGAGCGCCAACGTTGGCTTCAACGCCAAATTCACGCCGCATGCGGTCAACCAGAATTTCCAGGTGCAGTTCGCCCATACCGGAAATAATGGTCTGGCCGGATTCTTCGTCGGTACGCACGCGGAACGACGGGTCTTCCTTGGCCAGGCGGTTCAGGGCAACGCCCATCTTCTCCTGGTCGGCCTTGGTCTTCGGCTCAACGGCAACGTGAATCACCGGCTCCGGGAACTCCATGCGCTCCAGGATGATTTCGGCGTTCAGATCGCACAGGGTTTCGCCGGTGGTCACTTCTTTCAGGCCGATGGCGGCGGCGATGTCGCCGGCACGCACTTCTTCCAGCTCGATACGGTCGTTCGCCATCATCTGCACGATACGGCCGATACGCTCTTTCTTGCCCTTGATGGAGTTCAGCACGGTATCACCGGACTTCACCACACCGGAGTAGACGCGGAAGAAGGTCAGCTGACCAACGTACGGGTCGTTCATCAGCTTGAACGCCAGAGCCGAGAACGGCTCGTCGTCGGAAGCGTGACGCTCGGCCGGCTTGCCGTCGGTTTCACCCGCGATGGCCGGAATGTCGATCGGCGCCGGCAGCAGTTCAATCACGGCGTCCAGCATGCGCTGAACACCCTTGTTCTTGAACGCGGAGCCGCACAGCATCGGCTGAATTTCGCAACGCAGGGTACGCTCGCGCAGGCCGGCGATGATTTCTTCCTCGGTCAGCGTTTCGCCGCCCAAGTACTTGTCCATCATCTCGTCGCTGACTTCAGCAGCGGCTTCGACCATTTTCTCGCGCCATTCTTCGGCCACGGAAACCAGATCGGCCGGGATGTCGCCGTATTCGAATTTCATGCCCTGGGACGCTTCATCCCAGATGATGGCCTTCATCTTCAACAGATCAACCACGCCGGTGAAACCATCTTCAGCGCCGATAGGCACAACGATGGGCACCGGGTTGCCGCGCAGGCGAGTCTTCACCTGTTCAACCGCACGGAAGAAGTTGGCGCCTTGACGGTCCATCTTGTTCACGAAGGCGATACGCGGAACTTTGTACTTGTTAGCCTGACGCCATACGGTTTCAGACTGGGGCTGAACGCCGCCCACCGCGCAGTACACCATCACCGCGCCGTCCAGTACACGCATGGAACGCTCTACCTCAATGGTAAAGTCCACGTGTCCCGGGGTGTCGATGATGTTGAAGCGGTGCTCGGGGAACTGCATCCCCATACCTTTCCAGAAGGTGGTCACAGCAGCGGAGGTGATGGTAATGCCACGCTCCTGCTCCTGCTCCATCCAGTCGGTGGTGGCAGCGCCGTCATGAACCTCGCCCAGCTTGTGGTTCACACCGGTGTAAAACAGAATACGCTCGGTAGTGGTCGTCTTACCGGCGTCAATGTGAGCGGAGATACCGATGTTACGGTAACGCTCAATGGGGGTTTTCCTTGCCACGATCTACACCTTAAATAGTGGGTCTGCTTAGAAGCGGAAGTGCGAGAAGGCCTTGTTGGCTTCTGCCATACGGTGCACTTCGTCACGCTTCTTCATCGCGCCGCCACGGCCTTCGGCCGCGTCGAGCAACTCACCAGCCAGGCGCAGGTCCATGGACTTTTCGCCGCGCTTGCGCGCAGCGTCGCGCAGCCAACGCATGGCCAGAGCCATACGACGCGACGGACGTACTTCAACAGGAACTTGATAGTTGGCACCGCCTACACGGCGGCTTTTTACTTCAACAACCGGCTTGGCGTTGGCCAGAGCGGTGTTGAATACTTCCAGGGCATTCTTGCCGGATTTCTTTTCGATCTGTTCCAGAGCACCGTAGATGATGCGTTCTGCAACGGATTTCTTGCCATCGATCATGACTACGTTCATGAACTTGGACAGGTCCTGGGAACCGAACTTCGGATCCGGCAGGATTTCGCGCTTGGGGACTTCTCTGCGACGTGGCATGTTACTTCCTTAGATTATTCAGTTGAGCTTTGGCTCATGACTACCCAATGGAGCAGTCACTTACTAGACGACCCTGAGTGTTGATCAGGCCGCCTTGAGTGCAACCCAATTACTTGGGACGCTTGGCGCCGTACTTGGAACGAGCCTGTTTACGGTCTTTAACACCTGCGGTGTCGAGGGAGCCGCGAACGGTGTGGTAGCGAACACCCGGCAAGTCTTTTACACGACCGCCGCGGAGCAGCACTACGGAGTGTTCCTGCAGGTTGTGGCCTTCACCACCAATGTAGGAAATCACTTCGAAACCGTTGGTCAGACGAACCTTGCACACTTTACGCAGAGCCGAGTTCGGCTTCTTCGGAGTGGTGGTGTAGACACGGGTGCACACGCCACGCTTCTGCGGGCAGGCTTCCAGCGCAGGCACCTTGCTCTTCGCCTTGATGGCGACGCGGCCTTTGCGAACGAGTTGGTTAATGGTTGGCATTACTATCAGTTCCTAGTTGAAGCTCTCCAGCGGCAACACGCCGCCAGAAAGGACGGAGGATTATATTTTAGTCAACGTCCTACCGTCAATGAAAACAACGCCGCCCCATCACCTTAACCGTTGATAGGGCAGCGTTTTTTCAACACTTTGCGTCAGGGCCTTCCGAGGCGGGCAATTCCGCCCCTTCCGGCCAGGGCGACTAAGCGTTATTCGTTGCTGTCGAGCGCGTCGGCCGGGGCGATGTCGAAGAACTGAGCTTCGGCCGCTTCCAGCGTATGCTGCGTCGAACCGCGACGGGTGCGGTGGTAAGCCAGGCCGGTACCCGCCGGGATCAGACGACCGACGATCACGTTTTCCTTCAGGCCGCGCAAGTCGTCCTTCTTGCCCATGATCGCCGCTTCGGTCAGCACGCGGGTGGTTTCCTGGAAGGAAGCCGCGGAGATGAAGGAGTCGGTGGACAAGGACGCCTTGGTGATACCCAGCAGCACGTTTTCGTACTGCGCAGGCTCACGGCCTTCCGCCAGCATCTTGTCGTTCATTTCCAGCGCGTCGGCGCGTTCCACCTGCTCGCCCTGGATGAACTCGGTGTCGCCGCTGTCGGAGATGATCACGCGACGCAGCATCTGGCGAATGATCACCTCGATGTGCTTGTCGTTGATCTTCACGCCCTGCAGACGATACACCTCCTGCACCTCTTGAACGATGTAGCGGGCCAAGGCCTCGATACCCTGCAGACGCAGAATGTCGTGCGGATCCACCGGACCGTCGACGATGGATTCGCCGCGGTTCACCACCTGACCGTCGTGCACCAGCACGTGCTTGTCTTTCGGGATCAGGTTTTCGTAACCGTTGCCCTCCAGATCGGTGATGATCAGGCGCTGCTTGCCCTTGGTGTCCTTGCCGAAGGAGATCGTACCGGTCACTTCCGCCAGCATGCCGGCGTCTTTCGGCGAACGCGCTTCGAACAGCTCGGCCACACGCGGCAGACCACCGGTAATATCGCGGGTCTTGGACGATTCTTGCGGGATGCGGGCCAGCACTTCGCCCTTGCCCACTTCCTGACCGTCGCGCACCGTGATAATGGCGCCCACCTGGAAGGTGATCGATACCGAGGCTTCGGAACCGGCCAGCTTCACTTCGTTGCCGTTGTCGTCCAGCAGCTTCACCAGAGGACGCAGCATCTTAGACTGCGAACCGGCGCGGCGCTTCGGATCGATCACCACCAGCGTCGACAGACCCGTCACTTCGTCGGTCTGCTTGGCTACGGTGTTGCCCTCTTCCACGTTTTCGAACTTCACGCGGCCAGCGTACTCGGTGATGATCGGACGGGTGTGCGGGTCCCAAGTGGCCAACACGGCGCCCGCCTTGATCACCAGACCGTCGGTGACCATCAGGGTCGCGCCGTACGGCACTTTGTGACGCTCGCGCTCACGGCCCATATCGTCGTGGATCACCACTTCGCCGGAGCGGGTGATGACGATCAGCTCGCCCTTGGTGTTCGCCACATAGCGCATCTGACTGGAGAAGCGCACGGTGCCGTTGGACTTGCCCTCCACCTGGCTGGCGGCCGCGTTTCGCGACGCCGCGCCACCGATGTGGAAGGTACGCATGGTCAGCTGGGTGCCCGGTTCGCCAATGGACTGGGCGGCGATCACGCCGATGGCTTCGCCGGCGTTGACGCGCTTGCCGCGCGCCAGGTCGCGACCATAGCACTTGGCGCACAGGCCGTAGCGGGTGTCGCAAGTGATGGCGGTACGCACCTTCACTTCGTCGATGCCCAAGCTGTCCACCACATCCACCAGATGCTCGTCCAGCAGCGTGCCGGCTTCGATCACGGTCTCGCCGGTGGACGGATCCACCAGGTCGATCGCGGCCACGCGGCCCAGGATGCGGTCGCGCAGCGGTTCGATCACGTCGCCGCCTTGCAGTACGGCCTTCATGGTGAAGCCGTTGCTGGTGCCGCAATCGTCCTCGATCACCACCAAGTCCTGGGTCACGTCGACCAGACGACGCGTCAGGTAACCGGAGTTCGCGGTCTTCAAAGCGGTATCCGCCAGACCCTTACGCGCACCGTGAGTGGAAATAAAGTACTGCAGTACGGTCAGGCCTTCGCGGAAGTTCGCGGTAATCGGCGTCTCGATAATCGAGCCGTCCGGCTTGGCCATCAGACCCCGCATGCCGGCCAGCTGCTTGATCTGAGCGGCGGAACCCCGCGCGCCCGAGTCGGCCATCATGTAAATGGAGTTGAAGGATTCCTGATCGACTTCCTTGCCTTCGCGGTCCAGCACCTTCTGCTTGGACAGCTCGTCCATCATCGCCTTGGCGATCTTGTCGCCGGTGCGGCCCCAGATGTCCACTACCTTGTTGTAGCGTTCGCCCTGGGTGACCAGACCTTGACGGTACTGCTCTTCGATCTCTTTGACTTCCTTCTGCGCGTCGGCGAGCAGGTCGACCTTCTTGGCCGGGATCTGCATATCGTCCACGCAAATGGAGATGCCGCCGCGAGTGGAGTAGGCGAAACCGGTGTACATCAACTGGTCGGCGAAGATCACGGTATCGCGGATGCCGCAACGGCGGAACGATACGTTGATCAGCTTGGAGATTTCCTTCTTCTTCAGTGCCTTGTTGATGTGCTCGAACGGCAGGCCTTTCGGCAGGATGTCGGACAGAATGGCGCGACCCACGGTGGTGTCGTAACGCTTGATCACCGGCTGGAACTCGCCCTGCTCGTCTTTTTCCCACTCGCGCAGACGCACGGTGATGCGCGTCGCCAGCTCAACCTGACGGGTTTCGTAGGCGCGATGCACTTCCTTGGTGTCCGCAAACACCATGCCTTCGCCCTTGCCGTTCACCTTATCGCGGGTCATGTAGTACAGACCCAACACGATATCCTGCGACGGCACGATGATCGGGTCGCCGTTGGCCGGGGACAGCACGTTGTTGGTGGCCAGCATCAGGGTGCGGGCTTCCATCTGCGCTTCCAGCGACAGCGGCACGTGAACGGCCATCTGGTCACCGTCGAAGTCGGCGTTGAACGCCGCGCAGACCAGCGGGTGCAGTTGGATGGCCTTGCCTTCGATCAGCACCGGCTCGAACGCCTGGATACCCAGGCGGTGCAGCGTAGGCGCACGGTTCAGCAGTACCGGATGCTCGCGGATCACGTCTTCCAGGATGTCCCAGACTTCCGGCACTTCCTGCTCGACCAGCTTCTTGGCCGCCTTGATGGTGGAGGCCAGGCCCATCACTTCCAGCTTGTGGAAGATGAAAGGCTTGAACAGCTCCAGCGCCATTTTCTTAGGCAGGCCGCACTGATGCAGACGCAGGGTCGGGCCCACGGTAATCACGGAACGACCGGAGTAGTCCACGCGCTTACCCAGCAAGTTCTGACGGAAACGACCGCCCTTGCCCTTGATCATGTCGGCCAGCGATTTCAGCGGACGCTTGTTGGCGCCGGTCATCGCCTTGCCGCGACGGCCGTTGTCCAGCAGCGAGTCAACCGATTCCTGCAGCATGCGCTTCTCGTTGCGCACGATGATGTCCGGCGCGCGCAGTTCCAGCAGGCGCTTCAGACGGTTGTTACGGTTGATCACGCGGCGATACAGATCGTTCAGATCGGAAGTCGCGAAGCGACCGCCGTCCAGCGGCACCAGCGGACGCAGTTCCGGCGGCAGCACCGGCAGCACTTCCAGGATCATCCATTCCGGCTTCATGCCGGAACGCTGGAAGGCCTCCAGCACTTTCAGGCGCTTGGAGATCTTCTTGATCTTGGTGTCGGAGCTGGTGGCCTTGAGTTCGGCGCGCAGGGTCTCGATCTCGCTGTCCAGGTTCAGCTTCTTCAAGAGTTCCTTGACCGCTTCGGCGCCCATCATGGCGACGAACTCTTCACCGTACTGGTCTTCCTTGTCCAGGAAGTCCTCTTCGGTCAGCAGCTGACGGTATTGCAGCGGGGTCATGCCCGGATCGGTCACCACGAACGCTTCGAAGTACAGCACGCGTTCGATGTCGCGCAGCGTCATGTCCAGCACCATGCCCAGACGCGACGGCAGCGACTTCAGGAACCAGATGTGCGCGGTCGGGCTGGCCAGCTCGATGTGGCCCATGCGTTCGCGACGCACCTTGGACAAGGTGACTTCCACGCCACACTTCTCGCAGATCACGCCGCGATGCTTCAGGCGCTTGTACTTGCCGCACAAGCACTCATAGTCCTTCACCGGTCCGAAGATGCGCGCGCAGAACAGGCCGTCGCGTTCCGGTTTGAAGGTACGATAGTTGATGGTTTCAGGCTTTTTTACTTCACCATAAGACCAGGAACGGATCTTGTCAGGCGAGGCGATGCCGATCTTAATCGCATCAAACTCTTCTTCTTGCGTAACTTGCTTAAAGAGGTCGAGCAGAGCTTTCATTGCGTCTCCAGTCAGGGGACAGGCGCGGCGGCTTGCCGCGCCCATTCAACCCAATCAATAACGTTCCAGGTCCATGTCGAGGCCGAGCGAACGGATTTCCTTCACCAGCACGTTGAAGGATTCCGGCATGCCGGCATCGATCTTGTGCTCGCCCTTGACGATGTTCTCGTACACCTTGGTACGACCGGTCACATCGTCCGACTTCACGGTCAGCATTTCCTGCAGGGTGTAGGCGGCGCCGTAAGCTTCCAGCGCCCAAACCTCCATCTCACCGAAACGCTGGCCGCCGAACTGGGCCTTACCGCCCAGCGGCTGCTGAGTCACCAGCGAGTACGGGCCGGTGGAACGCGCGTGCATCTTGTCGTCGACCAGGTGATGCAGCTTCAGATAGTGCATCACGCCCACGGTGACCTTGCGGTCGAAGGCTTCGCCGGAGCGGCCGTCGTACAGGGTCATCTGGGTCTTGGACTCATTAAAGCCCATTTTCTCGGTCAGCGGGTCCGCATCCGGGTAGGCCAGATCCAGCATGTGCTTGATCTCGGTCTCCTTGGCGCCGTCGAACACCGGCGTCGCGAACGGCATGCCCTTGCGCAGATTGTCCGCGAGGGCCAGCACTTCGTCGTCGCTCAGCGAGGCGATGTCTTCGACCTTGCCCGCTTCGTTGTAGATGCGTTCCAGATAGCCGCGCACCAAGGAAGCGTTCTGCTGATCCTTGATCATGCGGTCGATGCGCTCGCCGATACCCTTGGCGGCCCAACCCAGATGCACTTCCAGGATCTGACCGATGTTCATACGCGACGGTACGCCCAGCGGGTTCAGCACGATGTCGACCGGACGGCCGTCGCCCATGTAAGGCATGTCTTCGATCGGCAGGATGCGCGATACCACGCCCTTGTTGCCGTGACGGCCGGCCATCTTGTCGCCGGCCTGCAGGCGGCGCTTAACGGCCAGGTAAACCTTGACCATCTTCTGCACGCCCGGCGGCAGCTCGTCGCCCTGGGTCAGCTTGCGCTTCTTGTCTTCGAACTTGAGGTCGAATTCTTCACGCTTCTGCGCCAGGCTTTCCTTGATCAGTTCCAGCTGCTTGGCGATGTCTTCATCGGCCATGCGGATGTCGAACCAGTCGTGCTTGGACGGCAAATCGGCCAGGTATTCCTGATCGATCACAGTGCCTTTCACCAAACGCTTCGGACCGCCGTTGGCCACTTTGCCGACGATCAGACGCTCGATACGGCTGAAGGCGTCGTTATCGAAAATACGCAGCTGGTCGTTCAGGTCCAGGCGATAGCGCTTCAGTTCCGAATCGATGATGGACTGGGCGCGCTTGTCGCGCTCAATACCTTCGCGGGTAAACACCTGAACGTCGATCACGGTGCCCACGGTGCCGGTCGGCACGCGCAGCGAGGTGTCCTTCACGTCGGAAGCCTTCTCGCCGAAGATCGCGCGCAGCAGCTTCTCTTCCGGGGTCAGCTGGGTTTCGCCCTTAGGCGTCACCTTGCCCACCAGCACGTCGCCGGCTTCGACTTCGGCGCCGATGTACACGATGCCGGATTCATCCAGACGGCCGGCCATGCGCTCGGACAGGTTCGGGATGTCGCGGGTGATTTCCTCGGGGCCCAGCTTGGTGTCGCGGGCAACCACGGACAGTTCTTCGATATGGATCGAGGTGTAGCGGTCTTCGGCGACCAGCTTCTCCGAGATCAGGATCGAGTCCTCGTAGTTGTAACCGTTCCACGGCATGAAGGCGATGGTCATGTTCTGACCCAGCGCCAGCTCGCCCAGATCGGTGGAGGCGCCGTCGGCCACCACGTCGCCGCGGGCGATGTGGTCGCCCACTTTCACCACCGGACGCTGGTTGATGTTGGTGTTCTGGTTGGAGCGGGTGAACTTGGTCAGGTTGTAGATGTCCACGCCCACTTCGCCGGCAACGGCTTCTTCGTCGTTGACGCGAACCACCACGCGGGTCGCGTCGACATAGTCGACCACGCCGCCGCGACGCGCCACCACGGTGGTGCCGGAGTCAACCGCCACCGAGCGCTCGATACCGGTGCCCACCAGGGCTTTTTCCGGACGCAGGCAAGGCACGGCCTGGCGCTGCATGTTGGCGCCCATCAATGCGCGGTTGGCGTCATCGTGTTCCAGGAACGGAATCAGCGAAGCGGCGACGGACACCACCTGACCGGTGGCCACGTCCATGTACTGCACGCGGTCCGGAGTCGCCAGAATGGTTTCGCCCTTCTCGCGGCAGGTCACCAGCTCGTCGATCAACGCGCCTTCTTCGCTCAGCTCGGCGTTGGCCTGAGCAATCACGTAGCGGCCTTCTTCGATCGCGGACAGGTAGTCGATCTCGTTGGTGACCTTGCTGTCCACTACCTTGCGGTACGGGGTTTCCAGGAAGCCGAACTCATTGGTGCGCGCATAGACGGACAAGGAGTTGATCAGACCGATGTTCGGGCCTTCCGGCGTTTCGATCGGGCACACGCGGCCGTAGTGGGTCGGGTGTACGTCGCGCACTTCGAAGCCGGCGCGTTCGCGGGTCAAACCGCCCGGGCCAAGAGCCGATACGCGGCGCTTGTGGGTGATTTCCGACAGCGGGTTGGTCTGGTCCATGAACTGGGACAGCTGCGAGGAGCCGAAGAACTCCTTGATCGCGGCGGACACCGGCTTGGCGTTGATCAGGTCGTGCGGCATCAGGTTGTCGGATTCCGCCTGATTCAGGCGTTCCTTGACCGCGCGCTCCACGCGCACCAGGCCGGCGCGGAACTGGTTTTCGGCCAGTTCGCCCACCGAACGCACGCGACGGTTGCCCAGGTGATCGATATCGTCCACTTCGCCGCGGCCATTGCGCAGTTCGGTCAGGATGGCGATCACGGACACGATGTCTTCAGTCGACAGCGTGCCTTCCATCACATCGCGACGCTCGGCGAACTTCTCGCCGATCAGCACCTTGAACCACTCAGGGGTCTTGTCGTCGAATTTGTACTGGTAGGTGCGCGAGCTGAACTTCATGCGGCCCACGCGCGACAGATCGTAGGTTTCTTCGCTGAAGAACAGACGCTGGAACAGCGCTTCCACCGCGTCTTCCGTCGGCGGTTCGCCCGGGCGCATCATGCGGTAGATGGCCACGCGGGCCTGCAGCTGGTCCTGGATGTCGTCGGCGCGCAGCGTCTGGGAGATGTAGGAGCCCTGATCCAGATCGTTGGTGAACAACACTTCCACCTGCTGGATATCGGCCAGCGCCAACTTGGCCAGCACTTCCTCGGTCACTTCGTCGTTGGCGCGCGAAATCAGCTCGCCGGTGTCGGCGTTGGCGACGTTGTGCGCCAGCACCTTGCCCAGCAGCGCGTCGGCCGGCACTTCGATGCGGTCCAGCTCAGCGGTCTGGATGTCGCGGATGTGCTTGGCGGTAATACGCTTGTCCTTGGCCACGATCAGCTTGCCGTCGGCGGCAACAATGTCGAACTTGGCCACTTCGCCCTTCAGACGATCCGGAACCACGCGCATGAACACGCCGCTCTTGGTCAGGTAGAAGGTGTCGAAGCTGTAGAACTCGGACAGGATTTCTTCGTTGGTGTAACCCAGCGCCTTCAGCAGGATGGTCACCGGCATCTTGCGGCGACGGTCGATACGGAAGTACAGCAGGTCTTTCGGGTCAAACTCGAAGTCCAGCCAGGAACCGCGGTAAGGAATCACGCGGGCGGAGAACAACAGTTTGCCGGAGGAATGAGTCTTGCCGCGGTCGTGCTCGAAGAACACGCCCGGGGAACGATGCAACTGAGAAACGATGACGCGCTCGGTGCCGTTGATGATGAACGAACCATTGGTCGTCATCAGCGGGATTTCGCCCATGTACACTTCGTTCTCGCGCACTTCCTTCACCACCGGCTTGGAAGACTCTTTGTCGAAGATGGTCAGGCGGATGCGCGCGCGCAACGGAGCGGCGTAGGTAATGCCGCGCAGCTGGCACTCCTGCACGTCGAACGGCGGCTCGCCCAAGACATAATGAGCGAAGTCCAGACGCGCATAGCCATTATGGCTGATGATCGGATAGATCGATTTGAACGCAGCCTGAAGGCCCACATCCCTACGCTGGTCAAGCGGCACACCCAACTGGAGAAATTCGGTGTAGGAATCAATCTGGGTCGCCAACAGGAATGGGACATCGAGAACACTGGCACGCTTCGCAAAACTTTTACGAATACGCTTCTTCTCAGTAAACGAATAACTCATAGAGTCTCCATCGAGGTGGGGTGGCGCAAGCAAGAAACCAAAAGTCAGCAGCCACGCTCAATAATTGCTGGCTTTTACCTTCTTCGTTTCGGCCAACTACAAGCGCAATAAGGCTGGCGGATTTCTCCGCCAGCCTCACCCTCTTTTTTCAAAGAAGATTATTTGATTTCAGCCTTAGCACCGGCTTCGGTCAGCTGTTTCAGGATGTCGTCGGCTTCAGCCTTCGCCACGCCTTCTTTCAGGGCTTTCGGAGCGCCGTCAACCAGGTCTTTGGCTTCTTTCAGGCCCAGACCGGTGATTGCGCGCACAACCTTGATCACGCCAACCTTGTTGTCGCCAGCGCCAGTCAGGATAACGTCAAACTCGGTTTTTTCTTCAGCGGCAGCAGCGCCGGCGCCAGCCGGGCCAGCAACAGCAACAGCAGCGGCGGAAACGCCGAACTTCTCTTCGAACGCCTTAACCAGGTCGTTCAGTTCCATCACGGTCAGACCAGCAACGGCCTCGAGGATGTCTTCTTTGGTGATTGCCATGTGAAAATCTCCTGAATTCTATAAGAATCAAATAAGTTAAGCGGCTTCGGCTTGCTTCTTGTCGGACAGGGCGGCCAGCGCGCGGGCGAAGCCAGCGACCGGAGCCTGCATAACGTAGAGAAGCTTGGACAGCAGTTCTTCGCGGCTCGGGATGGACGCGAGCTCAGCAACCTGAGCGGCGTTCAGCACCTGGCCATCGTAGGAACCTGCTTTGACGATGATTTTGTCGTCAGCCTTGGCATATTGATGCAGCACCTTGGCAGCAGCTACCGGGTCGGTGGAAACAGCGTAAACCAGCGGGCCGACCATTTGGTCAGCCAGACCGGCAAACGGAGTGCCTTCCACAGCACGGCGAACCAGCGTGTTCTTCAGAACGCGCAGGTATACGCCATTCTCGCGCGCCTGAGCGCGGAGTTTGGTCATGCTGCTTACCTCGATGCCCCGATATTCAGCGATAACGAGGGTCTGAGCGTCTGCCAGCGTGGCAGATACTTCAGCTACGACCGCCTTTTTATCTTCGATATTGAGACTCAAGGTCTACCTCCTAGACTGAAATGAAGCGAAAGGATTTTCGCTTCGCTTTGCAGCGGCGACCTACATCAGGAGACATCATAAAGAACTGGTGCTCATGGGCGGAATTGAACCGCCGACCTCTCCCTTACCAAGGGAGTGCTCTACCCCTGAGCTACATGAGCTTGAACTTTGTTCAGAAGCCTGTTTCGGGTACACCATCTGCGTAGGGTGCGGACTTCCATACCGGCAAATCTGCGATTAAGCCTTGCGGCGCCTACGGTCTTTGACAACCTGGCAAGCGAACTTGCCAGCCCAAAGCCTTGGCGAGGCGGCGAACCGCCCCGCCAAACTCAAACAGCGATTAAGCGCTGATCGAGTTGGTATCTACACGAGCGCCGACACCCATGGTGCTGGATACGGCGATCTTTTTCAGATACACGCCCTTGGAAGCTGCCGGCTTGGCTTTCACCAGGGCATCAACCAGAGCGGAGAAGTTTTCACGCAGGGCTTCGGCTTCGAAAGAAGCGCGGCCGATGGTGGCGTGAACGATACCGGCCTTGTCGGTACGGTACTGAACCTGACCGGCCTTGGCGTTTTTCACGGCCTCGGCTACGTTCGGGGTCACGGTGCCCACCTTCGGGTTCGGCATCAGGCCGCGCGGACCCAGGATCTGACCCAGCTGACCCACAACGCGCATGGCGTCCGGGGAGGCGATCACGATGTCGAAGTCCAGATTGCCGGCTTTAACCTGCTCGGCCAGATCGTCGAAACCAACGACTTCGGCGCCAGCGGCTTTAGCGGCTTCAGCGTTCGCGCCTTGAGCGAACACGGCAACGCGTACGGACTTGCCGGTACCGCGCGGCAGAACCACGGAACCACGAACCACTTGGTCGGATTTACGCGGATCCACGCCCAGATTCACGGCCACGTCGATGGACTCGTCGAATTTGGCGGTGGCGGCAGCTTTCACCAGGGAAATCGCTTCGTCGATAGCGTACAGCTTGTTGCGATCAACGCCAGCCTTCAGAGCTTGCAAGCGCTTGGAAACCTTAGCCATTACACGCCCTCCACTTCCAGACCCATCGAACGGGCGGAGCCGGCGATGGTGCGAACAGCGGCGTCCAGATCAGCAGCGGTCAGATCCGGCTGCTTGGTCTTGGCGATTTCTTCCAGCTGAGCGCGAGTCACTTTACCCACCTTGTCGGTATTGGCCTTGGCCGAACCGGACTTGATGCCAGCAGCCTTCTTCAGAAGGATGGTGGCCGGCGGGGTCTTCATCACGAAGGTGAAGGACTTGTCCGCGAATGCGGTAATCACTACGGGAATCGGCAGACCCGGCTCAACGCCTTGGGTCGCGGCGTTGAACGCCTTGCAGAATTCCATGATGTTCAGACCACGCTGACCCAGGGCCGGACCGATCGGCGGCGACGGGTTGGCTTTGCCAGCGGGCACTTGCAGCTTGATATAGCCGACAATTTTCTTTGCCACGATTAAACTCCTAGTTTGGGTATAGCGCGAGCGTCAACTCGCTTCCCGACGAAAGCGCAACAGTATACACGCTTAAAAAAAGCTTGCCAAGAGGCAGGCTTACAACTTCTCAACCTGACTGAATTCGAGCTCAACCGGGGTGTCGCGGCCAAAAATCTGCACCGACACGCGCAGCTTGTTGCGCTCGTAGTTCACTTCGTCGACCGAACCGTTGAAGTCGTTGAACGGGCCGTCGATAACACGCACCTTCTCACCCACTTCGAACAGCACCTTCGGCTTCGGCTTTTCCACGCCCTCTTGCATCTGCTGCATGATGGCCTCGACTTCCTTCTTGGAAATCGGCGCCGGGCGGTTGGCGGTACCGCCAACAAAACCGGTTACTTTCGGCGTACTCTTGACCAGATGCCAGGTATCGTCGGTCATTTCCATCTCGACCAACACATAGCCCGGGAAAAACTTGCGCTCGGTAATGGAGCGACGGCCATTCTTGACGTCGACAACCTCTTCCACCGGCACCAGGATTTGACCAAATTGATCGGCGACATGAGAACGCTCGATGCGCTCGCGCAACGCCTTTTGCACGCTTTTTTCAAAGCCAGAATAAGCGTGAACCACATACCAGCGCATTGCCATTATTTACCTCGACCGAGAATCACATCATAAAACAACCAGGACAGACTGGAGTCCACCAACCACATGAACAAGGCCAGCACCAGCACGAAAACAAACACCATGCCGGTCATCTGCATCGCCTCTTTGCGAGTGGGCCACACCACCTTGCGAGCCTCGACCAGAGACTCGTTGGCGTAAGTGACGAAACTCTTGCCCGGCTGCGACAGCCAAACCGCCCCAACCGCCAGAATCACGCCGACCACAAACGAAAGCGCGCGCAAAATACCCTGGTCCGCCGGAATCATGTAAAAGCCGACGATACCGGCCGCCACCAGCAAACCGGCCAGCGCCAGCTTGATTTTATCTTGCATTTCCATGTCGATATCTTCTCTTGCGCGTATGCGACAAAAGACCAACCGGCGCACAAGCGCCGGCTGGTCTTAATTGGCAGGCCAGGAGGGTCTCGAACCCCCAACCCTCGGTTTTGGAGACCGATACTCTACCAATTGAGCTACTGGCCTTTAAACCTGATTAAGCAATGATCTTAGCTACCACACCGGCGCCGACGGTACGACCGCCTTCGCGGATGGCGAAACGCAGACCATCTTCCATGGCGATCGGAGCGATCAGCTCAACAGTGATCTCCACGTTGTCGCCCGGCATTACCATTTCCACGCCTTCCGACAGGGTAACGGCGCCCGTTACGTCGGTGGTGCGGAAGTAGAACTGCGGACGGTAGTTCGCGAAGAACGGGGTGTGACGGCCACCTTCGTCTTTGCTCAGTACGTATACCGAAGCCTGGAACTTGGTGTGCGGGGTAATGGAACCCGGCTTAGCCAGTACCTGACCACGCTCAACGTCTTCACGCTTGGTGCCGCGCAGCAGCACGCCCACGTTGTCGCCAGCTTGACCTTGGTCCAGCAGCTTGCGGAACATTTCCACGCCGGTGCAAGTGGTCTTCGCGGTAGCCTTCAGGCCCACGATTTCCAGTTCTTCGCCGACTTTAACAATGCCGCGCTCTACGCGACCGGTTACCACGGTGCCGCGGCCGGAGATCGAGAACACGTCTTCGATCGGCAGCAGGAACGGCTTGTCGATGGCGCGTTCCGGAGTCGGGATGTAGGAATCCAGAGCAGCAGCCAGCTTGAAGATGGCCGGTTCGCCGTATTCGGACTGGTCGCCTTCCAGCGCCAGACGAGCGGAGCCGATCACCACCGGGGTGTCGTCGCCCGGGAAGTCGTAGGAAGACAGCAGATCGCGAACTTCCATTTCAACCAGTTCCAGCAGCTCAGCGTCGTCCACCAGATCGGCCTTGTTCAGGAACACGATGATGTACGGAACGCCAACCTGACGGGACAGCAGGATGTGTTCACGGGTTTGCGGCATCGGACCGTCAGCGGCCGAGCACACCAGGATAGCGCCGTCCATCTGGGCAGCACCGGTAATCATGTTCTTAACGTAGTCAGCGTGACCCGGGCAGTCTACGTGAGCGTAGTGGCGGGACTCGGTTTCGTATTCTACGTGAGCGGTATTAATGGTAATACCACGAGCCTTCTCTTCCGGCGCGCTGTCGATCTGGGAGTAGTCCTTGGCTTCGCCACCGAACTTCTTCGACAGAATAGTGGTGATCGCAGCGGTCAGAGTGGTTTTACCATGGTCCACGTGACCGATGGTGCCGACGTTTACGTGCGGTTTAGTCCGCTCGAACTTTTCCTTAGCCATGGCAAAATTTCCTGGATACGAAACAACACAAAGTAAATGGTGGTGCCCATGGGCAGAATTGAACTGCCGACCTCTCCCTTACCAAGGGAGTGCTCTACCCCTGAGCTACATGGGCCCTTTAAAACAGGCTACACGCTTGGAGCGGGTGAAGGGAATCGAACCCTCGTCGTAAGCTTGGAAGGCTTCTGCTCTACCATTGAGCTACACCCGCCTGCAACAACAACCTCGAGCGACTTTCATCGCACACGCCAAGACGCTAAATTCTGGTGGAGGGAGAAGGATTCGAACCTTCGAAGGCAGAGCCGTCAGATTTACAGTCTGATCCCTTTGACCGCTCGGGAATCCCTCCTGAAAGAGACCCGAATATTATAGATAGCCCCGATGGCCGTCAACCGGTTTTTGCATTTTTTTCTAATTATTTTGCCCGCAAAAGCAAAGCGCCCCGGCAAGCCCGGGGCGCTTCCAATAAATTCAAAAACTTAGCGCGTCACGCCTGGCCGGATATCCGCAGATACTTCTGATGCAAGACCTCTTGAGTCTCCTCGTGAGACGGATCCAGAGGGATGCAATCGACCGGACAGACCTGCTGGCATTGCGGCTCGTCGTAGTGGCCGACGCACTGGGTGCACAGATTGGGGTCGATTTGGTAGATTTCCTCGCCTTGGGAAATCGCGTTATTGGGGCACTCCGGCTCACAGACGTCGCAGTTGATGCATTCGTCGGTAATCATCAAAGACATAGTAAATTCCTCAAGTATTCCACAACATGAATTTTGTCACCCGACAGTCGGGCTCGCAAGTTCGCCCCGTTATATATTTATGAGACTGACTGCAGGCAAACCGCTCAGGCCGGCTCCGCCGCCCGGCGCAGCAAACCGTAGTGCACCTGGCCGGCCTTGGCCCGCTTCAGCACCTCCCAGCCCGGCAGCTCTTCGGGCCAACGGCGGCTTTCGATATACGCCAGGCCGTCCTCGCTCATCACCTGAGCCAGCAAAGGCAAAACCTGCGTCAGCAAATCGGTGTCGAACGGCGGATCGACGAAGACGACGTCGAAACGATCGCGGCAGCCCTTCAGATAGGCCAGGGCATCGAACTGCGCCACATCGATGCTCGCGGCGGACAATAACTGCCGGTTGGCTTTCAAGGACTCGGCGACCACGCGGGATTTCTCCACCATCACCACGCGCCGCGCCTCGCGCGAAGCCGCCTCAAAGCCCAGAGCCCCGCTTCCGGCGAAAAGATCCAGGCAGGATTTGCCGTACAGCTGCTGGCCCAACCAGTTAAACAAAGTCTCCCGCACACGGTCCGGCGTTGGCCGTAAACCCTGAGCGTCGGGAAACGGCAATAGCCGGCGCCGATACTCGCCACCGATGATTCTGACCGTGTTACGCGACTGACTCATAATTCCAAGCTCAAAAAACAAGGGGCTGAGTGTAACCCGATCCGCGCCGTCGCGCCTCATTGTCGCGCAAACCGGTCGCCATCTGTCGCCGCTCACGCCACAAAAAGCCGTCTATTCCTTATATATAGATTTCAACGATGCGGCGCCTCCGTCTCCCGCCGCGCAGCAACAATTGGGTAAGCACCTCCATTTGAGGATACAATTTAGCCATTTACCGAATTCCGCCGGCCTTTACGCATGTTTAGCTTCTTCAAAAGAAAAACCCAATCCGAGCCCACGCCTCCGGCAACCGCCCCAGCGGAGCCGACGGCCGATATCCAGCCCGCCGCGCTGCCCGATGCGGACGCGCCAGCCACTCAGTCTGAAACGCGAACGCCCGAGCCGCAGCAAGCGCAGCCCGAGCCGACGCCCCCGACGCCCGCCCCCATCGCACCGGCTTCGCCGCCGGCGGCCGAGCCGCTTGAAGCCGAGCCGCTCTCGCTGAAGAAAATGAGCTGGGCCGAACGCCTGAAGGCCGGCTTGTCCAAAACCCGCGACAAGCTGGGCAAATCCCTGGCCGGCCTGTTTGGCGGCGGCAAGATAGACGAGGAGCTGTACGAAGAGCTGGAAACCGTGCTGCTCACCGCCGACATGGGGGTGGACGCCACCCTGCACCTGCTTGGCGACGTGCGCGAGCGCGTTTCGCTGAAAGGACTGAAAGACGCCTCGGAACTGAAAGACGCGTTGAAGGATTCGCTCGGCGACCTGATCTCGCCGCTGGAAAAGCCGCTGGACGTCAGCGGCAAGAAACCTTTCGTCATCATGATGGCCGGCGTCAACGGCGCCGGCAAGACCACGTCGATAGGCAAGCTGGCCAAGTACTATCAGAGCCAGGGCAAGAGCGTGCTGCTCGCCGCCGGCGACACCTTCCGCGCCGCCGCGCGCGAACAGCTGATGGCCTGGGGCGAACGCAACAACGTCACCGTGATCACCCAGCAAGGCGGCGACTCCGCCGCCGTCTGCTATGACGCGATCCAGGCCGCGGTCGCCCGCGGCATCGACATCGTGCTGGCAGACACCGCCGGCCGCCTGCCCACCCAGTTGCACCTGATGGAGGAAATCAAGAAGGTGAAGCGGGTGATCCAGAAAGCCTTGCCCGACGCGCCGCATGAAATCATCCTGGTGCTGGATGCCAATATCGGCCAGAACGCCATCACCCAGGTCAAGACCTTCGACGACGCCCTCGGCCTGACCGGGCTGATTCTGAGCAAGCTGGACGGCACGGCCAAGGGCGGCGTGATCGCGGCCATCGCCAAGCAACGTCCGGTTCCGCTGCGTTTTGTCGGCGTGGGCGAAAGCATAGACGACCTGCGGCCGTTCAAGGCCAAGGACTACATCGACGCGCTGTTCGACTGAACGCATCAGCCATTGCAAGCTCTCACTCTTGCCGTCACCAGCTAACGCGGGAACAGAATAATGATCCAGTTCGACCAGGTCACCAAGCGCTACCCAGGTGGCAATGAAGCCCTGAAAAACCTGTCTTTCAACATCGACACCGGCGAGATGGTCTTCCTCGCCGGCCATTCCGGCGCCGGCAAGTCCACCTTGCTCAAGCTGATCGCCGGCATAGAACGCGCCACCGCGGGCGGCGTCGTCGTCAACGGCCAGAACCTGTCCAAGCTGCGCTCCAGCCAGATCCCCTATGTGCGCCAGCATATCGGCCTGGTGTTTCAGGACCACAAGATCCTGTTCGACCGCAGCGTGTTCGACAATGTGATGCTGCCGCTGGACATCATCGGCTTCGATCGCCGCGACGCCGCCAAGCGCGTGCGCGCCGCGCTGGACAAAGTAGGCCTGCTCGGCAAGGAAAAGAGCATGCCGATCCGCCTGTCAGGCGGCGAGCAGCAGCGCCTGTGCATCGCCCGCGCCGTGGTGCACCGGCCCAGCATCCTACTTGCCGACGAACCTTCCGCCAACCTGGACCGCGCCTATGCGCTGGACATCATGGAATTGTTCAAATCCTTCCACCAAGTGGGCGTCACCGTATTGATCTCCGCTCACGACGAGACCCTGATGGAAGACTACGGCCGCCGAATCATTCGCCTGCGGGAAGGACAATTTGCCGCATGAAACATTATCTCTATCTGAACTGGCAAAGCGCCAAACTCGCGCTGATCAAGATTCTGCGGCAACCTTTCGGCAGCCTGCTGACCTTGCTGATGCTCTCGCTGGCGCTGGCCTTGCCGCTCTCGCTTTATCTGGCCGTCAGCAGCGTGCAAGACTGGGTGGGCCGGCTGAGCGCCACGCCGCAAGTCACCCTGTTCATGGAACAGTCATCGGAAGAGGCGGACCTGGCCGCGGTGACCTCCACGCTGACGCATCACCCCAAAATCAAGAGCTACAGCTTCGTCAGCAAGAGCAAGGCGCTGGCCGATATGGAAAAGCGCAACGGCCTGCCGGGCCTGGCCGACGGTCTGGACAGCAATCCGCTGCCGGACGCCTTCGTGGTCACGCCGAAGGCGCTGGAGCCGCGTGAGCTGGAGATGCTGCAAAAAGAGCTCTCCGGCCTGCCCATGGTGGAACAGGCGCAATTCGACGCGGACTGGGCCAAACGTTTGTACGGCATGGTGGAAATGGGCAAGCATCTGACCTGGTTCATGGCCATCGCCCTGGGCCTGGCGCTGGTGCTGGTGACCAATAACGCGATCCGGATGCAAATCCTGGCGCGCCAGGACGAAATCGAGGTGTCCAAATTGATAGGCGCGCCGGACAGTTTCATCCGCCGCCCCTTCATGTACCACGCGATGTGGCAAGGCATCCTGGCCGGCTTGGCCGCCTGGGCGCTGACCGGTTGGCTGACCTCGGTGGCCAATCCGGCGATTCGCGAATTCGCCCAGTTGTACGGCGAACGGGTGGAACTGCGCAATCTGAACCCGATCGAACTGGCAGTCGCCGTCGCCGTCTCCGCCCTGCTGGCGATGCTGGGCGCCCGCCTCGCCTCCGACCATCATCTGCGCAAGATAGAACCCAAATGAAACGCGGCCGTTTGCACGCGCATGTAAGCGGCGCAACAACTGTTAATCAGAGCAAACGGCGTCGGCACACCGGCTGCGCTACTATCGAGACGATAGAAAAAATCATTGACGCTGGAACCTTTCATTGCTAGCACTCTCCATATACGAGTGCTAACATATCACTACCCAAGGAGGTAGTTATACAGATGACCACAACATTTGCTTTGCCCGTCCCGTCCACCAGCGGCAGCCTGGAGCAATACATCCAAGCTGTGAACAGCGTACCCATGCTGACGCCTGAGCAGGAAAACGAGCTTGCAACGCGCTTCCAGGAGCAAAACGACCTGGAGGCCGCGCGCCAGCTGGTGCTCTCGCACCTGCGCGTGGTGGTGTCGATTTCCCGCGGCTACTCCGGATACGGCCTGCCGCAAGCCGACTTGATTCAGGAAGGCAATATCGGCCTGATGAAAGCCGTCAAACGCTTCGAGCCCGATCGCGGCGTGCGCCTGTTTTCCTTTGCCGTGCACTGGATCAAGGCCGAGATTCACGAATTCATCCTGCGTAACTGGCGCCTGGTGCGCATCGCCACCACCAAGCCTCAGCGCAAGCTGTTCTTCAACCTACGTAGCATGAAGAGCAGTTTCTCCGCGCTGTCGGAAAACGAGGCCCGCCAAATCGCTGCCGATCTGGGCGTCAAGCCGGAAGAAGTCCGCGAGATGGAAACCCGCATGAGCGGTCAGGACATCGCCTTGCTGGCGGACGACAACGACGACGACGGCTACGCGCCGATCGACTGGCTGGCCGATCATCACAATGAGCCCACCCGCGAGATGGAGCGCCGCGCGTTCGACCAGCTGCAGACCGAAGGCCTGCAACAGGCTTTGGCCACGCTGGACCCGCGCAGCCGCCGCATCGTTGAAGCGCGCTGGCTGGCCGACGACAGCGGCTCCACGCTGCACGAGCTGGCCGCCGAATTCGGCGTGTCCGCCGAGCGCATCCGCCAGATCGAAGCCAAGGCTTTGGGCAAAATGAAGACCGCCCTCAGCCAAGGCGTGGTGATAGAAGGCTAAGCATCTTCCGCTCAATAAAAAACCACAGGCCTCAGCCTGTGGTTTTTTTGTGTCCCGAGCACGAGAAAGCGCTTACTCCAACATGGTCTGGTACTTCGCCGGCAGCTTGGCGTAGGCCTCGCGGGCCACCGCGCGCAGAGGCTCCCATTCCGCCCCGTCATCGTCCAGCGTACCCAGAAACACGCCGGCGTACGTGGGGAACGATGCCAGCGTCGTCCGCAAGGTCTGCTCCGCCTGAACCTGCTTTCCCGCCAAGATCTCCAACTGCGCGCGCTTCAGCATCACTTCCGGATAAGGACGGAACGCGGTCAGCCGGTTCTCCAGCGCCAGCTTGCGCTCAAGTTGCTCCGGCCCTACTTTCAAGTAGTCGTCCACGGTGTAAAGCGCATGATAGGCGAACAGCGGCTTGGTGTCCGCGATCTCGATCAGACGCTCCATCCGCGTTGCATCGCGCTTGGCGTCATTGGTCGGCGTATACAGGCCCACCAGCTCCCAGAACATCGACAGACTGCTGATCGACAGCCAACCCATCCAGACCAGCGCCGCGAATAACGGCAGGCGCAGCGGCCAAGCTAGCTGACGATCCCCTCGCGGCGCCATCGCGGCGAAGATCACCAGCATTGCCAGGAAGTAGTAATACCACAGCGGATACTCCAACATGCTGTGCGTCAGGGTCACCGCCAGGCAGCCCAAAGCCAACACCCCTTCCAGAGTGGCGCGTCGGCCAAAGAACGGCCACAGCGCCCAGGCAAAACCACCGACGATCAACAAGGTGGCCACGCCGCCCATCTCGGCCAGCAATTGCAGCACCAGATTATGGGAGTTGGTGAACAAACCGCTATTGAAACCGGATGCGGCGAATTGCGGCAGCGGCTGCAAACGCACGCTCTCCGCGGCAAACTGCGACCAACCCACCCCCGTCAGCGGATGCGACTGGAAGCTCAACCATGCTTTATGCATTTCGGCGAAACGCCGCGAACCCATATCGTCGCCATTCGCCGCCAGACGAGCCAGGCCGGAAGTGTTCTGCAAGTTTTCATGCGTCAGCCAGGAAATCAGCTGATTGAACCAAGGCAGGGCGAACTGCATCGCCAATACCACCAGGCAGGAAAGCCACATCGCCCACAACATCCGGCGCGACTCCGCGCTGCCGATGCGCCAATGCCAAAGCGCGGCCAGACCGGACAAAGCCACCAGGTACAATAGAATGGTGCGAGAGCCCGCCCAGCCCAACATCAAAGCCAGGCCGAGCACCAGTATCGCCAAGCCCCAACGCGGCAGCCGACCGGCAGCGTACAAATACACGCCGGCCACTACCGACCACATCAAATAATGCGCGTATTGATTGCGCTGGCCGATATGGCCAAAAATATTGCTGGTGGGATGCGAGCCATCGTAAAACAAGCCCAGCTCCGCGGCGTAACCGGTCAACTGAGCCACGCCTATCGCCGCCTGCACCAAGCCGCCCACAATCAAGGCCCAGGCCAACCAGACCGCGAACGGCCGCTCCCCCATTTCCTCGCGCAAGGACACTGTGACAGCCGCGAGCAAGCCCGCAGCCAGCCAGGCCAAGGCGGTGGCGTAATTCATTCCGGGGAACAAGGCCTCCACCCAGAACGGCTGCCCGGCCCAAAGCAGGCCCATGGCCAGACACCACCAGGCGCTGCGCGGCATATAGCGGAATAACGATCCGCTCGGCAACAAGAAGACCGCCGCCGCCAGCAGTAGCCAGACCACATTGATTTCGCCAAACCACTGCGGCAGCGGCACATAGTGGATGCGCGAGGCGAAAGGCAGGATGGCGACCAAGCTGAAAGCAACCATTGCTATGCGTGAAAAAAAATTCTGAAATGTCATTGGGAGCTACGCATCTGAATACAAGTCTGCTCGCAGGATACCTGATGCCACAGCAACCATACAGTCAGCCAAGCAGAAATAGTTAACAGCTACCTCAGAATATAGTTTTCTGCGTCACCGGGCTCGCGACTGTCATAACAACCGCCACCCTGCCTGCATCTGTCCCCACACCTCCGGCAATTCCAGCTTGTAAGGCCTTTTGCAACATTGCCTTCAGAGGCTGAAGCTGAGGCTGTTGATAAGGATGCACTACACTTATGAACTGCGGGATATAGTCTGGATAGTTCGCAACCGCTAAGGCCATGGTTTTCTTCGCATCGGCAGAATTATTACTTAGCGCTTGGGCAATAGATAGCTTCGCCAAAACTAGTGGAAACGGCTTTTTCTTTGCAACTTCACTTAAAAAATCACGCTGCAGTTCCAAAGGAAATCCTACAGTCAAATAATTCACCAAAGCTAGATCAACCTCTTGAGCCCAAAGTAAGTTACCAGCCATCCCTCCCAGCTCCACCTCCCTCCTTACATTTTCACTCTGACTCCGTACTGGCTGATAAATTTTTGCCAAATTCAAATAAACTTGAAAATTCATCACAAAATACAAAACACAAGCAATACCCAGCAATATAGAAATCGCCTTACCAAACCGTGCATTTAACTGCGCCCTAACCCCTGCCGCGGGGCTCAAAACACAAACCAATAGCAACGTGGAAAGGAATGGCAAATACCACAAGGGATATTCAAACATTGAATGAATTAATAACATAACCCCAACAGAAATTAAAAAAAGATTTTGAGCACTTTGCTGCCCTTTAAAAAAGTAAGGAACCAAACAAAAAACTACGCCTCCTCCAAGCAACAACGTACCAACAAGGCCAGTCTCAGCAAGAAGTTGGAATACTATATTATGACTATGCACAAACAACCAGCTCTCTGGCACCTTTGGCCACCCACCGTACGTTTCCAGCCATACAGAATGCCAAGAATAGCCTCCAAGTCCCACACCCCAAACAGGATGATCCAAAAAAACTTGCCAGGCTTTACTCCACTCAACCCTACGACGAGCCCCACCTCCCCCCTCACTTATTCTATCTAAACCACTATTCACATTAATAGGCAACCCAATACTCTGTAACAATTCTAAAATACCATGATTAAGAACCTGAAATACAAATATCAACAAAACAACAAAAACCAGTCCACAACACATCCGCCTTACACTTACACTCCCCCTATTACTCTTTAACCAAAAATACACAAGAATTATAAACCCAGTGGCATAAAGCAGTGGAAGTCTAGCTCCACTCCATGTAACAAGAAGTGCCAAGCATACAGTTGCGGGGACAAAGAAATAAATTCGCAAGGCCTTTACCCCAAACAGATAGCTTGCCGCAGCCATCCCCCAGCATAAAAACTGTGCAAACTGATTTCTTTGCCCAAAATTCCCCATAGCTTCAGGCTGACCTAGCGAGCTAAACAGAAATAAACCTTTAAAATACCAGGCAACTCCTAACACTTGAGAAAGCCCTATAATAGCCTGTAAAAGTGACGCTAAAAATATTGCGAATGCAAGCAGACTTACCAATTCACCTCTAGCCGCAGTCCCATAGCCACTCACAACCAGAGCAAGCCAAGCAAAAACAAAAAACATTGCGGAGAATAACGGAACAACCTCATTAACGCTAAACAAAAGCAATACAGAAAAAGCACAACACACCCCAAAAGCAACAGAAAGCCTATTTTCTTTTAAATCAACATCGCTAAGCAAAAAAAACAGACCAATCAAAAACAAGCAGGATGCATTAGTTAGCCAGTCAGGAGATACTGAAAAATGCCATGCATTAAAAAATGGCAAAACCACTGAAAACACTAAGAACAAGCTTGCGTATTTATGCCTCATCCCATGCGCCATATCAAATAAAAACGGACAGCAAAGCTGTCCGGAAATTTAATTATAAATTAACGACATTCTGGAGGCGAATAGCTAGCGGATAGAGTAGCCGCGGCCGGCGCACTTGTTTTACCAGAAGCATAACAAGTCCAAATAATTGGAGAGCTTGGAACCGTACTACCTGTGGCAGTACCTGCCAGAGCACTACCACTAGAAGTAGGAACAAGTGAAAGAGTATTAGAGCCAGAAGCTGCCACATTCGTGTTATAGGCAATATCAATACGCCCTGTCGTCACATCAATATTAATTGTATTGACACTCTTTGCACCAGATACAGAAGTATAGCCACTGCCAAAAGCCGAACCATTAGAAGCGTTCTCAGCAACAGCCAGTTTTGCGGCCGAAGCGAGAGTCAGGCCCTCAGTAACACGAGCACGAATCGTATAGTTTTGATAGGCAGGTATCGCGATAGCAGCCAAAATACCAATGATTGCGACAACGATCATCAGTTCAATCAGGGTAAAACCTTGCTGATTCAGTCTATTCATTGCAATCTCCATGAGCTTTCAGTAAGAGTCTGTACCTTCAAGCAAGCTTGCTGCACAGAACTACCCAACTAAACCTAGCAGAAAGCATGCCATAAGCAAATTCCTTGCTACAATTGGCGCTAACTAACAGCTCCATTTTCAATTTACGCCAACATGTGACTATTTTTGTCACATCTCCTAGGCTACAGATACCCCTATGTTAGGATTGCGTCCATCATCAAAATATTGATCTAGAAATGAATAACCAAACTTGGCTGCAGCGCAGCTTCAACACCGTCTGGCACCCCTGCACCCAGATGAAACGTCATGAGGCTTTGCCCATCGTGCCCATCGCCAGCGCCGACGGCGTCTGGCTGAGCGACTTCGACGGCAAGCGCTATCTGGACGGGGTCAGCTCCTGGTGGGTCAATCTGTTTGGCCATGGCCAGCCTCGGATCAAGCAGGCGATCAAGGATCAGCTGGACAAGCTCGAGCACGTGATGTTGGCAGGCTTTACGCATCAGCCCGTGGTGGAGCTGTCGGAACGTCTGGCCAAGCTCAGCGGCCTGGCCCACGTGTTCTATGGATCCGACGGCGCCAGCGCCACGGAAATTGCGCTCAAGATGAGCTTCCACTATTGGCGCAACCAGGGGCAAGCGGACAAAACACGTTTCATCAGTCTGGAAAACAGTTACCACGGCGAAACCGTCGGCGCCCTGGCCGTGACCGACGTTCCCTTGTTTTCCAACACCTATGCAGGCTTGCTGAAGCCGGGCCTGCGCGCGCCGTCTCCGGACGCCCGCCGCGCGCAGCACGGAGAAAGCGCGGCCGATGCCGCGCTCAGAGCGATCCAAGCGCTGGAAAGCCTGCTGGCCAAACACGCGGGGGAAGTGGCCGCCGTCATCGTGGAGCCCTTGGTTCAAGGCGCGGCCGGGATGGCGATGTACGATCCGCTGTATCTGAGCGAGCTGCGCCGGCTGTGCGACCAATATCAGGTGCACTTGATCGCCGATGAAATCGCCGTCGGCTTTGGCCGGACTGGCAGTCTGTTCGCCTATCAGCAAGCCGACATCACGCCGGACTTTCTCTGCCTGTCCAAAGGCATTACCGGCGGCTTCCTGCCGCTCTCCTGCGTGTTGACCAGCGGTCCGATCTACCAGGCCTTCTATCACGACGACGTCACCCGGGGTTTTTTGCATTCGCACAGCTATACCGGCAATGCGCTGGCCTGCGCCGCGGCCCTGGCGGTGCTGGATATCTTTGCGGAGGAAGATGTTCTGGCCGTCAACGCCGCCAAGGCCCAGCGCTTCAACGCGCAGATGGCGGGCTTGCGGGCACGGCCGGATGTCAGGGATTTCCGTCACTGCGGCATGATCTGGGCCTTCGAGGTCGACACCACTCGAGCCGATTTCGCCCAGGCCTGCTTTGCCGCGATGCTGCGCCACGGATGCCTGCTGCGTCCGATCGGCAACACCGTTTACTTCATGCCGCCCTACTCGATCACCGACGAGGAAATGGCCTTCCTGATCACCGCCACCGAAGCCACGCTGGAGGAACTGGCGCGCGCATCCAACACCGCCGACGGCCAAAGCATCGCTTTGCCGTGATCCTCCTTGCCATGGCGGGGTGAGTGCCCATAGCATGCGATTTGGCAAGATTTACATTGTGAATCGCCTTGCATGCCGCCGCTCATCCTGCCAGAACAAACTATGGATCCTCTGCTGATAGATACTCAACCGGATAGTGTGGCGGCATGGCTGGAGCGGCTGCCCTTCACCGACCTGCCCGAATGCGGACGCTTATTGAGCCAGTCCCTGCAAAACCTGTCCCGGGTTCCGCTGGACAGCCATTTGCGCCACAAGCTGCTGAAGCTGTATCTAAAAGCGGTGGACCGCTATTACCCGCTGCTGGAAAACGAGATTCGGCAGCACGACAGCCTGGGCACGCCAAAAGTGCGACAGCTGGCCTTGCTCAGCGTCGAGCTGTTTGCAATGATTTTCATCACTTTCAAACAGACGCTGCACGATCGCCTTGCCAAGCGCAGCCTGCTGGATCGCGAACATCCGAAAATCGAGCTGATGGCCTACACCATGATGGCGGCGCGCCAGTTGCTAAGCATCAGCCAGCAATGTTATAGCCCGATCACGCCGGACTTCTGGTATGACTGCCACCAGCTGCATATCTTCGCCAGCAGCCGCGGCTGGCAGGACAAGGGTCTGGCCAACGACGACTCCATCCAGACCATTTATCTGCAAATTCTGCTGATGGGACTGACGCCCAGCAATCGTCTCGCCCCCACCGAGCAGGCCTTGTCGCGGCAGTTGATCTTCGACCTGGCCGCCAAGGCCCGGCTGATCCCGGTGGAAGCCTTGACTCAGCCGGTGCACGGCTATCTGGTGGACCAACAGATCGATTCCCCGCCGCGCTTTCTGCCGATTTCCGCAAGCAAATTGGGCCCCGGCTGCTTTCTGCTGGATCTGGAGCCGCTGCGCGACATTCTGGAGAAAAGCCGCGAAGCGCTGCAAAAGGCGCAGAACAATCGCCAGCAAGGCCTGATGATAGACGAGTTGCAGCTCTTGTCCCTTTTGGTGGAGGAGTGGCATCAGCCCAAACGCCGCCGCCACCCGCGGCTCAAAACCCAAACCATTATTGAAATCGTCGCCGCGCTGCCGGGCATCTGGTTCCATCGCAACGATCTGAGCTGGCAGTTACCCGGCATCGCCGCGGAAGAGGACACGCCGCGCCAACGCCCGCCGCCGCCGCCCTGCTTGCTGGCTATTTCCAACCAGAGCGACAACGGCCTGCTGCTGCACGGCCAACCGCGCGATCAATCTTTGCGCGCCGGCGAGTTGCTGCTGGTCACGCCGCCCAATCAGCCGGAAAACGCCAAGCTGGGCATCGCTCGCTGGGTCGCGCTGCGCGCGGACGGGCGGGAGATCGAATGCGGCGTGGAGTTCATCGGCGGGCCGCCCCGGCCCGCGCTGGCCGTGCCCAGCATTACCCATCCCGGCGACAGCTTTCAGTTCGTCTTGCTGCTGGCCACGCCTGCCGGCGCGCCCAAACTGCTGTTGATGGCGGGACGCCCGTATAGCCAGTTGCGCGAATTCCGCCTGCACGACGGCGAACGGGAAAGCCTGATCCGGGTGTCGCGTCTGCACGCGCAGACTCCGCTGTTCCAGATCATGGAATACCGCGACAGCGAACATTTCTGATCCAGATCAAGCTTTTATCGTGCCGCCTGGCCGGCCGGATGCCGCGGTCCGGATCAAAGCCCTTGTAATCAACGGGCTGGCGCCATCGCTTGACCGCCGGCGGACGCCCTCACCGCTGGAGACGGTCCGCCCCCCGCTTTTTCGGGTACACTCCCCCGCATCTATCGTTTTCGACTTATGGAGTTTTGGATGCGCTCGGTTATTCACGCCGCAGACCGGATTGTGGTCAAGGTGGGTTCCAGTCTCGTCACCAATGACGGCAAGGGCCTGGACAGGGCGGCGCTTGATCGCTGGGCCGCGGAGATCGCCGAGCTGAAGCGGCGCGGCAAGCAGGTGGTGCTGGTTTCCAGCGGCGCGATCGCCGAGGGCTGCCAACGCTTGGGCTGGACCGTGCGCCCCAAGGGCGTGCACGAATTGCAGGCCGCGGCGGCGGTCGGCCAGATGGGCCTGTGCCAGGCCTACGAAACCGCCTTCCGCGGCTTTGGCCTGCAAACCGCGCAAATCCTGCTGACCCACGAGGACCTGGCCGACCGCACCCGTTACCTGAACGCCCGCTCCACGCTGACCAGCCTGTTGAACCTGAATGCGGTGCCCATCATCAATGAGAACGACACCGTGGTCACCGACGAAATCCGCTTCGGCGACAACGACACCCTGGGCGCGCTGGTGACCAATCTGATCGAGGCCGACGCGCTGATCATTCTCACCGATCAGCAAGGCCTGTACAGCGCGGACCCGCGCAAACAGCCGGACGCGGAATTCATCCACGAAGCCGTCGCCGGCGAAGCCCGGCTGGAAGAGATGGCCGGCGGCGCCGGTTCCAGCGTGGGCACCGGCGGCATGATCACCAAGATTCTCGCCGCCAAGCGCGCGGCGCGCAGCGGCGCGGCCACCGTGATCGCCTGCGGCCGCGAGCATCAAGTGCTGTCGCGCCTGGCGGACGGCGAAGGCATCGGCACCCAGTTGCTGCCGCCCACCAGCCGCATGGCGGCACGCAAGCAATGGCTGGCGGACCATCTGAAGCTGTCCGGCCGTCTGGTGCTGGACGCCGGCGCGGCGCTGGCGGTGCGGGAACGCGGCACCAGCCTGCTGCCTATCGGCGTTTGCGCGGTGGAAGGCGATTTCCTGCGCGGCGAGGCGGTGGCCTGCGTCGATCAGGAAGGCAAGGAAGTGGCGCGCGGCCTGGTCAACTACAGCTCCAGCGAAGCGCGCACCATCATGCAAAAACCCACCCGCGAGATCGAAGCCGCGCTGGGCTATATGATCGAACCGGAACTGATCCATCGCGACAATATGGTCGCGCTGTGACGGAGGCGGAGGCGCCGCGGCGCCTTCGCTCCGCTTCCCTTTTTACCCTCCCATTCTTTGAACTTAAGGATTCACGCGTATGAAAAAGCTGGCCCTTTCGGCGCTTCTGGCTCTGACTTGGGGCTCGGCAATGGCCGAGGACGTACTCCATATCTACAACTGGAACAACGCCTTGTCCGCAGACACCGCCAAGCGTTTCGAACAATCGTGCAAATGCAGGCTGGTGCAGGACTATTACGGGGACAACGAGGAAATGCTGGCCAAGCTGGCCGCCGGCGCCAAAGGCTACGACATGGTGTTTCCCACCGCCTTCGCCGTCAGCACGCTGATCAAGCAGGGCAAGACCCAGCCGCTGAACAAGGCGCTGCTGCCCAACTGGAAAAACCTCAATGCCGGCTATCTGAGCCTGAACGCGCCGTTCGACGCCGGCAACAAGGTGGCCGCGCCCACCGTGGTGTCGCTGACCTTGCTAGGCTACAACGAAACCCAGTTGCAAAAAGCCGGCGTGCTGCCGCAGGCCAACAGCTGGGCGCTGATCTTCGATCCGGCGGTGCTGGCCAAGATCAAGGGCAGGGTCACCGTGCTGGATTCTCAGCGCGAACTGATGTCCGCCGCCCTGCTCTATCTGGGCAAGGACGCCAACTCCGTCCAGCCAGCAGACTGGAAGGCCGCGGCCGGCGTGATCCGCAAAGCCAAGCCCTATTGGGCCGCCTTCAACAACCAGAGCTATATCAAAGAGCTGACCGTCGGCAATATCTGGGTGGCACACGGCTATTCCAACGATCTGTTCCAGGCGCAGCAGGACGCGCAGCACGCCAAACGCCCGTTCAAGCTGGCTTACCAGCCGCAGAAAGAAGGCAATATCCTGGCGGTGGACAATATGGTGGTGTTGAAGGACGCCCCGCGTCCGGACCTGGCGCACCGCTTCATCAATTTCATGCTGGACGGCAAGAACGCCGCCGAGATTTCCAACCAGATCGGCGCGACCAATCCGGTCAAGGCGGCCGAGGCCTTCTTCAAACCGCAGATCAAGGCCAATCCGGTGATCATGCTGGAGCCGGCCAAGGGCAAATACGTGGCGCTGAAAGATCTGGACGTGAAATCCCGTCGCGATCTGAACCGCTTGTGGTCGCAAATCAAGATCGGCAGCTGAGCCGCGCCGCGCTTCAAAGAAAAATCCCGGTCATGGACCGGGATTTTTTCATTCATCGGAGGCCTGCTCGCCTTTGCGCATCTCCACCGCCTTCATGATCACATAGGCCAGCATCGCGCACAGGAAGAACAACAGCATCACCCAGGCAATCGAGCGCAGGGTGTCGATGAAGGTATTGAACAGCTCCAGCAACCAGCGTTCGCCGGTCAGCTCCATCACCGTGCTGCCCTTGCCCGCCGCCGGCGGCAGATACTTCTCCAGCGCCCACTGCCGCACGCCGCCAGACACGCCGGTGACCACGATGGCGAAGAAAATGTACTTGCGCCAGGCATCGGTCAAATCCCGTCCCAGGACTCGCGCCAGAATCTTGTTGACCGCAGGATCGAAAAAGCGCGCGGTGAAAATCGAAGTGGCGATCGCCACCGCCAAGGTCAGGCCGAACAAAGCGTAGAACATAATCATCCCCCGCCGCAGCGGAATGCGTGAAAGCAGGCATTGTACGCCCGCGCGGCGGCGGCGGCGATCAAGGGATGGCCATGCTGCTGCGCGCAAGCGACAGCGCCGGCCGGCGCGTCAATCCCGCAACGGCAGCCCAAAGTGCTGATAGGCCAACGCCGTCGCCATCCGGCCGCGCGGAGTGCGCTGCAGATAGCCTTGCTGAATCAGGAAGGGCTCGATCACGTCTTCTATGGTGTCGGTGGATTCGCCGATGGCGGCCGCGACGTTGTCCAGCCCCACCGGCCCGCCGGAGAACTTCTCCAGAATGGCCTGCAGCAGTTTGCGGTCCATGACGTCCAGGCCGGCCGGGTCCACGTCCAGCATCGCCAGCGCGGCGTCCGCCACCTGGGCGCTGACCACCCCGTCGGCCCGGACCTCGGCGTAATCCCGCACCCGGCGCAGCAGCCGGTTGGCGATGCGCGGCGTGCCGCGGCTGCGGCGCGCCACTTCGAACGCGCCGTCGTCGGCCAGCTTGACGTTCAACAAGCCGGCGGAACGGCTGACGATGCGGGTCAGTTCCTCCGCGTTGTAGAACTCCAGCCGCGCGACGATGCCGAAACGGTCGCGCAGCGGATTGGTCAGCATGCCGGCGCGGGTGGTGGCCCCCACCAGGGTGAACGGCGGCAGATCGATCTTGACCGAACGCGCCGCCGGCCCCTCGCCTATCATGATGTCGATCTGATAATCCTCCAGCGCCGGATAGAGGATTTCCTCCACCACCGGGCTCAGCCGGTGGATCTCGTCGATGAACAGCACATCGTGCGGTTCCAGATTGGTCAGCAAGGCGGCCAGATCGCCCGCCCGCTCCAGCACCGGCCCCGAGGTCTGGCGCAGATTCACCCCCATTTCGCGGGCGACGATGTGCGCCAGCGTGGTCTTGCCCAGGCCGGGCGGGCCGAACAGCAGCACGTGGTCCAGCGCTTCGCTGCGGCGCTTGGCCGCTTCGATGAAGATCTCCAGCTGTTCGCGCGCCTTCTTCTGGCCGACGTACTCGTCCAGCTGCTTGGGCCGCAAGGCGCGCTCCAGCGCCTCCTCCTGGCTGGACAGGCTTTGCTGGGTGACGATGCGCGGCTCGGGCGCGCCGCCGTACAGGTTGTCGGTTTCAATCATGGTGTCAGCCGCCGGCCAAAAAAACGAATGCCCAATCTTACCACCGCGCTATAATCGCCGCTGGCCCGCCCATCATCGCGGGCCAACGCAACGTCTTCAGGGCGGGGTGCAATTCCCCACCGGCGGTATGATCGCAAGATCGAGCCCGCGAGCGCTTCCGCTTCCCGGCGGAAGGTCAGCAGATCTGGTGACAGGCCAGAGCCGACGGTAATAGTCCGGATGAGAGAAGACGACATGGCCGCCTGCCGCGCTACGCGCGGCCGCGGCGTGTTCGCTGCGCGCTGGTGCGCGCGGGTTGGCTTGCGCCGGCCCTTTTCACGCCCTGGAACCTGTTTCTCAAACGACCCGAGGACCGTTTCCATGAGTATCGCCACACACCCTGACATCTTGTCCCAACGCGTAGAAGCGGCGCTTAACGCCTTGCGCCGCGGCCTGCCGGTCATTGTTCCCGATGATCACGACCGCGAGAACGAGGCCGACCTGATCCTGGCCGCCGACGCGCTGAGCGAGGCCGAAATGGCGCGTCTGATCCGCGATTGCAGCGGCATCGTCTGCCTGTGCCTGACCGCCGAGCACGCCGCCCGGCTGCAATTGCCGCCGATGACGCAACGCAACGGCAGCCGCTACGGCACCGCCTTCACCGTCAGCATAGAAGCCGCCCAGGGCGTGTCCACCGGCGTGTCCGCCGCCGACCGGGTGCGCACCATCCAGGCCGCCGTCCACCCACAGGCGCAGGCGGGCGACGTGGTCAGCCCCGGCCATGTCTTCCCGCTGGTGGCCGCCGCCGGCGGCGTGCTGAGCCGCCGAGGCCATACCGAGGCCGCGGTGGAACTGGCGCGCCTGGCCGGCTTCCAGCCCGCCGGCGTGCTCTGCGAGCTGATGAACCCCGACGGCAGCATGATGCGCGGCGCGCAAATCGCGGACTACGCTCAAACGCACGCGCTGCCCGTTCTGAGCGTGGCTGAACTGGCTGAATGGATTTCCCGCCAGAACTTAGC
This sequence comes from Chromobacterium sp. HL1, assembly GCF_057418835.1. Lineage (NCBI taxonomy): Bacteria > Pseudomonadati > Pseudomonadota > Betaproteobacteria > Neisseriales > Chromobacteriaceae > Chromobacterium > Chromobacterium sp. HL1. The sequence continues at coordinate 231,720 of NZ_CP162399.1, read as the reverse complement.
CGCCGCTCCGCTGTCTGCTTGATCTTTGCCCTTAGCCGCGGGCCTGCGCCCGCGGCGTCGACGCCGACCCCATCATGCTTCGTTTCGTTTCATTCCGCAGCCTGTTGCTGGCCAGCTTTCTAATCGTCGCCGTCGTGCCCTCGGCCGTGCTGATCCAGCTGCGCAACGAGCTGGGACACGCCGCCTCCACACTGCGCTCGCATCAGGAGCAAGCCAAGGAATGGCTGGACGCCAACCGCGTGTCGCGCGAGCAATCCATTCAATTCGAACGCGCCACCCGCCAGGCTCAAATCCTGAAAGACCGCGCACTGGCCAAAACCGCCGCCGGCGCCTGGCAGGAGATCGAGCTGGCGCAACGCAAATTGCAACGCGGCGACGACGACGAGTTGACGCTCAGCGCCCGGGCCATTCTGGCGATCCAGCCGCAACTCCAGGCCCTGCCGGCGCGCGCCGGCGCGCAACGCGACCGCTTGTTCCGCCAGCTGGACCTGCACCTGACCGCGCAAGGCCAATTGATCAACCGCCAACTGGAACAAAGCCAGCGCCAATGGCAGGACTCGATCACGGAAATGCGCCGCACCGCCGACCGCCTGGCCTGGCTGTCGCTGGCCTCCGCGCTGGCGCTGGCGCTGGCGATGACCTTGTTGATCAGCTGGCCGCTGCGCAAGCTGCAAGCCAAGATCGCGCGGATGAGCGACGGCGCGCGGCTGCAGGACTGGCGCCAGTCCGGCCCCGCCGACCTGCAGCGTCTGGCGCGCGAGCTGGCCCAGCTAGACCGCCGACTGGCGGCGCTGGAAGAACAGAAAGGCCGTTTCTTCCGCCAAGCGTCCCATGAGCTGAAAACGCCGCTGGCCGCCATCCACGAAGCCGCCGCGCTGCTGCGCGAAGAAGTGATAGGACAGCTGTCCGCGCAGCAGCAGGAGATCGTCGCCATCCTGCAAAACAATGCGCAAACCCTGCGTCAGCGCGTGGAAGCCTTATTGCGCTATGATGCCGGCCAATGGCTGTCCGAGACGCTGACCGTGGAAACCTTCGACCTGCCGGCGCTGATTGCGGAGCGGCTGCAGGCCAGCCGTCCGCTATTGCAGGCCAAACGCCTGGCCGCCGACGTCCTGGGCGACGCGGACCGGGTCAACGGCGACCGCTCCAAAGTGGAAACCATTCTGGACAATCTATTGATCAACGCCATCCGCCACAGCCCCGCCGGCAGCGCCTTGAGCCTGCGCCACGGCCGCGACGCCGGCGGCGTCTGGCTGGAAATCCGCGATCAAGGCCCCGGAGTGCCGGACGCCTATCGGGAAAAAATTTTCGAACCGTTCTGGAGCGGCTCGCCGCCGCCGGGCGAACTGCCCGGCACCGGGCTGGGCCTGGCGATGGCGCGCGGCTTCGCCCAATTGATGCGCGGCGAACTGACGCTGGAATCCAAACCTCAGGCCGGCGCCTGCTTCCGCCTGCAGTGGCCGGAACCGGAGAACAAGATATGAAGACATCTCGCTTTTGGGCTCTCAACGCGCGCCGGCTGCTTTGGCTGTGCGGCCTGCTGGCCCTGAGCGCCTGCGCTCATCAAGGCCAGCCGGTCGCCATGCCCGCCGCGCCCATCATCCGTTGCCCGGACGCCAACCAGATCCTGCTGCTGCTGAGCCAGACGCGGGAAATCCAGGCGCTGAGCCTGGCCGGACGGGAAAGCTGCGGCAGCGCCCGCTTGCTGACTCTGCTGCAACAGGCGCAGACGGCGGAGAGCCGCGCCGATGTTCAAAAACTGCAGGCCCAATTGGAAAGTCTGCTCGCCAAAACCGATAATCTGGACCCGGCCAGCCAGGGTCTTGCGCGGCTGCCGCTTCAACAGCTGCAGGAAAGACGCAAGCTGGCGGAAGCGCTGGAACGACAGCAGGCGCAGAACCGCGATCTGCAAAAACGCTACGACGACTTGAACGGCAAGCTCAACGCCTTGCGCGAAGTCGAGCGCGAACTCCAGCTGAAACCCAGCAAAACCAAAGGAGGCCAGCCATGAGCGCCATCGCCCGCATCGTCTTGGTGGACGACGATCCCGATCTGTTGCGCTTGCTCGGCCTTCGCCTCGGCGCCGCCGGCTACGAGGTCGAAGCGCTGGACAGCGCCGAAGCGGCCTTGAACGCGCTGGCGGCCCGCCGCGCCGACTTGCTGCTGACGGACTGGCGCCTGCCCGGCATGGATGGTCTGGAGCTGTTTGAGCAAGTCCGCCAGCGCTACCCCGCGATGCCGGTGATTCTGCTGACCGCCCACGGCACGGTGCCGGACGCCGTGGAAGCGGTCAGCCGCGGCGTGTTCGGCTATCTGGTCAAACCCTTCGACGGCAAGGCGCTGCTGGACAAGGTGGCCCAAGGGCTATCGCTGGCGGGCCCCGGACGCGCGGTCGATCAGGCCGCGGCCGGCTGGCGCTCCGGCCTGGTCAGCCGCAGCCCGGCGATGGAGGAACTGCTGGCCGAGGCCCGCATGGTCGCCGCCACCGGTGCCAGCGTGCTCCTGCGAGGCGAAAGCGGCACCGGCAAGGAAGTGCTGGCCAAGGCCATCCACCTGGCCAGCCCGCGCGCCGGCCAGCCCTTCATCGCGGTCAACTGCGGGGCGATTCCGGACAATCTGCTGGAAAGCGAGTTGTTCGGCCATGAAAAAGGCTCGTTCACCGGCGCCAACGCGCGCCAGACCGGCCTGATCCAACAGGCGGACGGCGGCACCCTGTTCCTGGACGAGATCGGCGATATGCCGCCGCCGCTGCAGGTCAAACTGCTGCGCGTGCTGCAAGAGCGCGAGGTGCGTCCGGTCGGCGCGACGCGGGCGACCCCGGTGGATATCCGTCTGGTGTCGGCCACGCATCGCGAGCTGGAAGCGCTGATTCAGGAAGGCAGCTTCCGAGAGGATTTGTTCTACCGCCTGAACGTGGTGTCGCTGCGCCTGCCGCCGCTGGCGGAACGCCGCGAAGACATTCCTCTGCTGGCCGCGCATTTCCTGGAAAAAATCGCCACCCGCTATCAAAAGGCCGTCAGCGGTTTCGCCGCCGACGCGCTGGAATACCTGAGCGCGGCGCCCTGGCCGGGCAATATCCGACAATTGGCCAATGTGGTTGAACAATGTTGCGTGCTGACCACCGGCTCTCTGGTAACGCTGGCGCAAGTACAGAAAGCCGTCGCCAGTGAAGAAAGCGCGATTCCGACGCTGGCGGAAGCCAAGCGGCAATTCGAACGCGACTATCTGGAACGCCTGTTGCGGCTGACCGGCGGCAATGTCAGCGACGCCGCGCGCCTGGCGGACCGCAACCGCACCGAGTTTTACCGCTTGCTGCAAAAACACGAACTGACGCCGGCCGCCTTCAAGCTGGAATAAGCGCGGCGACGCGACTGGCCTGACGGAAACGGAGCGCCTCTACGTCTGTCGCCGATCGGCGACAGGCAAAACCCCAAGCAAATCAAAGCCCTGCCCATCTCCACCGACATTCTGTCGCCTAACGGCGACAGAATGGCCGCTTCCTGCAAGCGAACTCAAGCCACAAAAAACGCAAGACTTTGAAAAATAAGAAAAAACCAAAGCTGGCACGCCTTTTGCCATAGGGAAAGCGCAAATGATCGAAGCGCGGCAGACTCAAGCGCAAGCGATGTGACTCACTCTCTCGAAAAGGTTAATCCCATGAAGAAATCCACTCTTGCCATTGCTCTGATGACTTCCCTGTTCGCCGGCGCCAGCTGGGCGGCTCAAGACGCCAGCGCTCCGGCTGAACAAGCTCAACGCGCCACCGCCGCCAAGGGCGATGCCAGCGCTCCGGCCGAACAAGCTCAACGCGCCACCGCAGCCAAGGGCGACGCCAGCGCCCCGGCCGAACAAGCTCAACGCGCCACCGCAGCCAAAGGCGACGCCAGCGCACCGGCCGAACAAGCTCAACGCGCCACCGCCGCCAAGGCTGACGCCAGCGCCCCGGCTGAACAAGCTCAACGCGCCACCGCCGCCAAAGGCGACGCCAGCGCCCCGGCCGAACAAGCTCAACGCGCCACCGCCGCCAAGGGCGACGCCAGCGCTCCGGCCGAACAAGCTCAACGCGCCACCGCCGCCAAAGGCGACGCCAGCGCGGCTGAAGCCCTGATCGCCGAAGCCGCGCCGAGCGCCGCCGCCGGCCTGAATCAGGCGGTTCAGGAAGCCGTGACCAAAGCCGCAGCCCAGGTTGGCGCCAATATCCAGACCAGCGTGAAGGCCGGCGAAGTCACCCTGAGCGGCACCGCGCCCAGCGAAGAAGCGCTGCGCCGCGTAGCCGAAGAAGCCTCCCGCGTGCCGGGCGTGACCGCGGTTCGCACCAACGTCACCCTCAAAGCCGCAGGCTAAACCCCTCTAGTTCGTCGGCGCGCTGCCCGTCTGGCTCGCTTGCCCTGAGTACAGCAGCGCCGACCCTCGCTTTACCCGGAGTCGTCCCAAGGAACGCACGCAAGTGTGCCCGCCTCCATTCGCCGCCCTTCTGGGCGGCCTTTTTTTATTCGCGGGCGCTATCGTTTTCCGCCGGCCCACACCGCTGCAGCGGCTTCGTCCTTGCTCATATAGCGGTTGATCAGACGCAGCATGGTGCCATCGCGGTTCATGCCGTCAACCAACTGGCGCCAGGCCCTGGCTTCGCTGTCGGGGAAAGCCCGCTTGGTCAACACCAGGCTGCGCGGGCTGGGCGCGTCGTCCTTCTCCCAGTCCGCCACTTTCACCCTGTCCTCCAAACCGTGTTGTCTGATTTTCTGCCGATACACCATGGGCGTGGAGAAAATGCCCGCAACGCGGCGCTGGTCCAGCATGCGGAACAGGACATCCTCCTCCGCCACTTCCACCAAACGGCGCTGCACGCCCAATTGCAAGACCAAGGGATCGAAATAACGGCTGGTGCTGTAACTGCGCACGATGGCCCAGCGGCTGGATGGAGCATCCTGGATGAAGGATTCCATCGAGCGGATGGAGTCGGGCACGTCTATCGATAAAATCGCGTACTGACGCAGCTGGATGTAGTTGAAAAACCAATAGATTTTGCTGCGTTCCGGAGTCTCGATCGCGGAACCGGTCATATCCAACGAGCCGGCCTCCAGTTCCTGCCAGATGCGAGCCCGCGGCATCACCACGAACTCGAACTCGCAACCGCTGCGCCGCCGCAATTCCTCCGCCACGTCTCGATCCAAGCCGCGGCCGGCGCTGTAGAACTGGCCGATCTCGTAAAAAGCGAAACGGATCGGCCGCTGCGGACACGACACGCCGCCATGAGCGCCGCCGGCCCAGCAGGCCGCCAGCAACAGACATGCTCGCGCCAGTCCTGTTTTCACGGTGGGTACGCCTCCCGGCCATGCCGGATTCATCGCCATGCCCAGCGCACGGCACTCCCCACTATAGGCAAAGCGCCGCCGGCTTTAAGAGCCGGCTCGCGTTTTCAGAACTTCATCAGGCTCTTCAGGGCGAGACGCACGCCCTCGCTCACCGTCACCTCGGCCGGTAGGCCCTTGGTGGCGGTGGCGGCCTCCTTCTCGTTGTAACCCAAGGCCAGCAGCGCGTTGACGATGTCGCCCTTCTCATCCGGCGTGGCGGCGAAAGCCAGGCCCCCCGGCGCGGTCAGCGTGCTGCCGGTGGCCAATTTGCCGCGCAGCTCCAGCACCAGACGCTCGGCGGTCTTCTTGCCTATGCCCGGCACCGCGGACAAGCGCTTGATGTCTTCGCTGGCCACCGCCACCGCCAGTTCATCGGTGGTCATGCCGGACAGGATGGCCAGGGCGATCTTGGCGCCGATGCCGGTCACCTTGACCAGTTGCCGGAAGGTCTGTCTATCCTCCTTGCTGGCGAAGCCGAACAGCAGATGGGCGTCTTCCCGCACCACCAGATGGGTGAACAGCGTGGTTTTCTGACCCAAGGCCGGCAATTGATAAAAAGTGGTCATCGGCACATCGACTTCATAGCCGACCCCGTTGACGTCCAGCACCACTTGCGGGGGCAGTTTTTCGATGAGATTGCCGCTCAGGCGTCCAATCATGTTCCGGTTCTTTCTTCAAGCGATTACAGGCGCGTCGGCTAGACCAGCCGGCCGCCGCGAATTTTCAGGCCGCTCTGCGCCAGCTGGCCCAAGGCGCCAGCGCTGAGATTGGCGTGCGCCAAGGCCACCGCCAGCGCGTCGGCGGCGTCGGCCTGGGGCGTGCCGGACAAATTAAGCATCCGCACCACCATGTGCTGCACCTGCTCCTTGGCGGCCTTGCCGTGACCGGCGACGGACTGCTTGACCTGCAGCGCGGTGTATTCCGCCACCGGCAGGTCCCGCAACACCAGCGCGCTGATGCAGGCGCCGCGCGCCTGACCCAGCATCAGCGTGGCCGCCGGATTGACGTTGACGAACACTTGCTCGATCGCCGCCGCCTGTGGTTGGTAGGTATCGATCACGCCGAACAGGCCGTCGACGATCACGCGGATGCGATCGCTCAAAGGTGCACCCGGCGGCGTGCGGATGCAGCCAGAGGCCACGTAATGGCGTTGCTGGCCGACCAGGTCGATCACCCCGAAGCCGGTGATGCGGCTGCCGGGGTCGATGCCGAGGATGCGGCGCGCGCCGGGAAGAAGCTGAGCCGACATCGCCTCAGCCCGGGACGGCGCGCAATTGCGCATCCAACTGCCGCAATTGCTGCGGCGTGCCCACATTGTGCCAGACGCCGTTGAAATACTCGCCGCTGGCCCGTCCGGCCGCGATCGCGGCGTCGTAAAACGGACGCATCGGCGCGAAGCGGCCTGCGGAAAGGCCGGCGAACATCCGGGTATCGTAAAGGCCGATGCTGGAGAAGGTCAGCTTGCGCTCGCCGTCGGCGCGTAGGCCGCCGTCCGGCTCCAAGGCGAAATCCCCGCCCGCGTGAAAAGCCGGATTGTCCGTCATCACCAGGTGCATGCCCGGTTCCTCAAGGCCCTCCAGCGCGTCCAGCCGCGGCAGCAGGCTTGCGTAGTCGTAATCGGTATAAATGTCTGCCGCCACACACAGAAAAGCGCGCTCCCGCCCCGCCCGCAAACTGGGCAAGGCCTTGGCGATGCCGCCTGCGGTTTCCAAGGGCTCGCCCTCGGCGGAATAGGCGATGCGCGCACCAAAGCGGCTGCCGTCTCCCAGCACCTGTTCTATCTGCGCGCCCAGCCAGGCGTGATTGATCACGATGTCGGCGAAACCGGCCGCCACCAAGCGCTCGATCTGCCAGACGATCAGGGGCTTGCCGCCCACCTCCAGCAAGGGCTTGGGCGCATGGTCGGTCAGCGGCCGCATCCGCTCGCCGCGACCGGCCGCCAGAATCATGGCTATCGGCATGCTCATCCCTTGTAGCTCAAGGCCGGGTAGGTCGATTGCAGCTCGTCATCGGTCTGGTCCTTGCCCACCAACTGCAGCAACAGCTGATAGAGCGGCGCCAGCTCCTGGTAACGGCGGGTGGTCCGTTTCAGATACTTGATGAAACGCGGAATCTCGGCGCGGTACTTGTCCTTGCCGTCGCGATGGAACAGACGCGCGAAGATGCCGGTCACTTTCAGGTGGCGCTGCACGCCCATCCATTCAAAATCACGATAGAAGACGTCGAATTCGGCCGGCACCGGCAGGCCGGCGGCGCGCGCCTTTTCCCAGTAGCGGATCGCGATGTCGAGCACGAAGGGCTCGTCCCACTCGATGAAAGCGTCGCGCAGCAGGCTGACGATGTCGTAGCTGACCGGACCGTACACCGCATCCTGAAAATCCAACACCCCGGGCTTGCCCGGCGTCAGCATCAGGTTGCGCACGATGAAATCCCTGTGCACGAACACCTTGGACTGGGCCAGCAACACCGGCAGCAAGGCCTTGACCCCGGCGTCCCACAGCTGGCGTTGCGCGAAATCCAGCGACCGGCCCAATTCCTTGGCGCAGAACCACTCCGGAAACAGGTTCAACTCGCGCGTCAGCAGTGCTTCGTCGTATTCCGGCAACACTCCCGGCTGACTGGCGGACTGGATCTCCACCAGGGTGTCCAGCGCCTCCAGCAATAGATGGCGACGCACCTGCTCGCGCCCATCATGCTCCAAGGCGGCCAGATAGGTGACCCGGCCCAGGTCCTCCAGCAGCAGCAGGCCCTGCTCTCTATCCCGCGCCAGCAGCTTGGGAACATTGACCATGGCGAAAACGTCGCGCACTTGCACATAGGCGTCGGTGCTCATTTTTTCCGGCGGCGCGTCCATCACGATGCAACTCGCGCCGTCCGGCCAGGTCGCACGGAAGTAGCGCCGGAAGTCGGCATCCGCGGCGGCGAATTCGAGCCCGATGTCCTGTCCCGGGTACAAATCCGCCAGCCATTTTTTGATGAGTTCCTGTCTATGCATGTCGCTTCGTCTTGGTGCTGATAGAATTGGCTGATTTTATACTGCCCCGCCGCCCCTTAGATATGGCTTTGTGCATGCCCAGAATCAAACCCAATCCGCTGGCCCTGGCGCTGGCGGCCGCGTTCTCACTGCAGCCGGCGCTGGCGCTGGCCGATGAAGACGCCCCTATCGCCCTGCCCACCCCGCCCAAGGCCGAAGGCCAGACCCACGTCACCGCCGACGATATGGACGGCGAGATGAATGTGGAGCTGAAAGCCCGCGGCAATGTGGTGGTCACCCGCGACGACCAGAAACTGGAGTCCGACTGGCTGGACTATTACCAGAACAAGGACCGGGTCAAGGCCGGCGACCGCTTCAAGATGACGCGCGGCGTCGACGTGGTCACCGGCACCACGCTGGATTACAACGTCGCCAACTACAGCGGCACCGGCATGAACCCGGTGTTCGCCATGGGCAAGCCGGCGCCCGCCGCCAAGGGCGCGCCGGCCGGCCCCCGGCCGATGAGCACGGTGCCGATGCGCGGCGACGGCCAGCAAGTGGATTTCCGCGGCCAGAACGAGTACCGGGTCTACAACAGCCGCATCAATAGCTGCGAACCCGGCGACGACTCCTGGTATCTGAACTCCTCGTTGCTGGACCTCGACTACAACAACGGCGTCGGCGTCGCCCGCAACGCGCGGCTGAATTTCTACGGCGTGCCCATCCTGTACACCCCGTGGATGGACTTCCCGCTCAACGGCAACCGCAAGAGCGGCTTCCTGCCGCCCACCTTCAAGACCGGCACCAACGGCACTGAAGTCGCGCTGCCCTATTACTGGAATATCGCGCCCAACTACGACGCGACCATCACCCCGCATTTCAACGACAAGCACGGCACCATGCTGGGCGCGGAATTCCGCTATCTGCAGCCCAATTACGCCGGCTCGATCTACACCGAGCAATTGCCCAAAGACAAGGTCACCGACAAGAACCGCTACGCCTGGTATGCGACGCATAACCAGACGCTGGCGCCGGGCCTGACTTTCGGCTACAACGCCAACTACGTTTCGGACCCCAACTATTTCAAGGACTTCGGCGACCGTCTCAGCATCGCCACCAACGTGAACCTGGTGCGCGAGGCCTGGCTCAGCTACGGCTTCGGCTGGCAGGGCGGCTCGGCCAACGCCACCTTGCGCGCGCAGCGCTACCAGACCCTGCTGGAAAAGCCCTCCGCAGACGACATCCCCTATGCGCGGCTACCGCAACTGACTTTCACGGCCAGCCAGCAATTGCCGCAGGGCTTCAGCGCCAACCTACAAAGCGAGCTGACCCGCTTCTCCCACCCAACGAAGCAAACCGGCGACCGCCTGGTCGCCTATCCCAGCCTGACGTGGAGCCTGGACAAGAGTTGGGGCTTTTTGCGTCCCAAGCTTGGCCTGCACCTGACCGAATATAATCTGGACGCGCTGCCCGGCCAGCAGAGCCGTTCGGTGTCACGCAGCCTGCCCATCTTCAGCACCGACGCCGGCCTCTATTTCGACCGCGATACCGAGTTTCTGGGCCAGGACCATTTGCTGACGCTGGAGCCGCGCCTGTTCTACGTCAATATCCCGACCCGCAACCAGAACAATCTGCCCAACTTCGACACCTCGGAAAACGATTTCAACTTTGCGCAATTGTTCACCGAAAACCGTTTCTCCGGCTCGGACCGCATCAACGGCGCCAATCAGCTGACCACGGCGCTGACCAGCCGCCTGATCAGCCAGGAGAACGGTCTGGAACGAATCCGCCTGACCGTGGGCAAGCGCTATTATTTCAATCAGGACGACATATCCCTGACCGGCGTGCCGCAACAGCGCACCGTCAGCGGCTCCAATCTGCTGCTGGGCGCCAGCGGCGATCTGGCCCAGGGCTGGCGCTTGGACAGCTCCTATGAATGGAACGAGGCGCTGAAAACCACCGAACGCTACAATGCCCAGCTGCGCTACAACCCCGCACCCGGCAAGGTGCTCAGCGCCCGTTACCGCTACGGCCGCTACGAGCAGCGGGACAACTCCACCTTGTACGGCCCCTTGCGCCAGGTCGACATCGGCGCTCAATGGCCTATCGCCAAGAAATGGTATGCGCTGGGCCGCTACAACTATTCGCTGGCCGACCGCAAGCCGCTGGAACAACTGGCCGGATTCGAGTACAACGACGGTTGCTGGTCGGCGCGCCTGGTCGGTCAGCGCTATGTCAGCGACCTGATCACCACCAAGAACGCCATTTATTTCCAGCTGGAATTCAAGGGCCTTGGCGGCTTCGGCAACAATCCGCTCAACACGCTGAAGCTGGCGATTCCCGGCTATAGCAAGACTAACGATTTATAAGCGATGATCATGAAACAGACTCTGCTCGCCCTGCTGCTGGCCGGCGCCCTGCAAGGCGCCGTCGCCGCTCCCGCCGCCCCGGTCAAAGAAGTGGACCGCATCGTCGCGGTGGTCAACAAGAACGTGATCACCTGGCTGGATCTGCAATCCCGCGTCGACGAAGCCATCAAACAGCTGCAAGCGCAGAAAGTGACGCCGCCGGCGCGCGCCGTGCTGGAAAAACAGATGCTGGAACAGATGATCACCGAGGAGGTTCAGCTGCAGTACGCCGCCAGCGGCGGCCTGCGCATCGACGACGCCGCGGTGGATCAGGCGGTGGCCAATCTGGCCAAGCAGAACAAGATGGACGTGGCCGGCCTGAAAGCCCAGCTGGCCAAGGAAGGCCTGGCCTTCGACAAGCTGCGCGCCGAAGTGCGCAAGGAACTGACCATCGCGCGCCTGCGCGACAGCGAAGTCGCCGCCAAGGTCAACGTCAACGAGACCGAAGTCGATCAGGTGCTGAAAAGCGCGCAGAGCGGCAACCGCGCCGAATACCACCTGGCCAGCATCCTGATCAACGTGCCGGAACGCGCCGACGCCAAGCAGATCGACGCGCTGTCGAAGAAGGCCGAGAAAGCGCTGACGGATCTGGAGGCCGGCCAAGCCTTCGCCAAGGTATCGGCCAGCTACTCCGACGCCCCCAATGCGCTGAAAGGCGGCGACATGGGCTGGCGCAGCGCGGTGTCGCTGCCGGTTGAGTTCGTGCAGATGCTGGAACAGCTGAAAACCGGCCAGCACACCAATGTGATCCGCACCCAGCAAGGCTTCTTCATCTTCCAGTTGCAGGACAAACGCGACAGCGGCGCGCCGCTGATGGTGGAGCAATACCATGTGCGCCACATTCTGATCCGCACCAACGAGGCGGTGTCGGCCAACGACGCCAAAACCCGCATCGAACAGGTGCGCGACCGCATCCAGCGCGGCGCCAAGTTCGCCGACATGGCCAAGCTCTACTCCGAAGACGGCAGCAACGCCAAGGGCGGCGATCTGGGCTGGGTCAATCTGGGCGATCTGGTGCCGGATTTTGAGAGCGCGATGACGCAACTGCCTATCGGCCAATTGTCGCCGGCGGTGCGCACGCCCTTCGGCTGGCATTTGATCCTGGTGGAAGGCAAGCGCAATCAAGACGTGTCCGGCGACCGCGAGCGGCTGGCGGTCAAACAACAGATCCGCTCCCGCAAGATCGAACAGGCGTACGCCGACTGGGTGCGCCAACTGCGCGACTCCGCCTTCGTCGAAGAACGGCTGGACGAGAAGTAAGATGAGCGTCCCCGTATTGGCCGTCACCACCGGAGAACCAGCCGGCGTGGGGCCGGATCTGGCGCTGCGGCTGACGGAGGCCGGCGTCGGCGCGCGCTGCGTGCTGATCGGCGACAAGACCTTGCTGGCCGCGCGCGCGCGGCAGCTGGGCCTCTCGCTCGCGCTGCGCGATTACGCGCCGGACACGCCCGCGCCGGCGCAGGGACTGGAAGTTTGCCATGTGCCGCTGGCGGTTCCGGCCGCTCCCGGCCGGCTGGACCCGGCCAACGCCGGCTATGTGCTGGCGACGCTGGACCGCGCCATCGACGGCTGCCTTAGCGGCGAGTTCGCAGCCATGGTGACCGCGCCGGTGCACAAGGGCGTCATCAACGACGGCGGCGTCGCCTTCTCCGGCCACACCGAATACCTGGCCGAACGCACGCACACGCCCAAGGTGGTGATGATGTTGGCCGGCGGCGGCATGCGCGTGGCGCTGGCCACCACCCATCTGCCGCTGCGGGACGTCGCCGACGCCATCACCGCGGACAGCCTGGAGCAGGTCATCCGCATCCTGCACGGGGATCTGCGCGCCAAGTTCGGCATCGCCGCGCCGCGCGTGCTGGTGGCGGGCCTGAATCCGCACGCGGGCGAAGGCGGCCATCTGGGGCGCGAGGAAATCGAGGTCATCGAACCGCTGCTGGCGCGGCTGCGCGGCGAGGGCATGGACCTGATCGGCCCCTTGCCGGCCGACACCCTGTTCAACCCCGACAAGCTGCGGCGCTGCGACGCGGTGCTGGCGATGTATCACGATCAAGGCTTGCCGGTGCTCAAGCACGCCAGCTTCGGCGCCGGCATCAACATCACCCTGGGCCTGCCCATCGTCCGCACCTCGGTCGACCACGGCACCGCGCTGGATCTGGCCGGCAGCGGTCAGGCCCACCCGGGCAGTCTGTTCGAGGCCGTGCAGCTGGCGGCGCAACTGGCCGCCTCCGCCGCGAACTGACTCAGCGGACGATCACCTCGTCCGGCAACTCGTTGACGCTGGGCCCGCCTCGGAGCGGCGCATGCTCGATCAACAAAGCGTGTATCCGCCACAAGCCGGCCTCCAGGCCGGCCACTCGCTTGCCTTCCGCCATCGCGCGTCCGACTTCGGCGCAAATCTCCTCCCAGGCCCGCGACGGCACCCGCCGGTCTATGCCGCGATCGGCGACGATTTCAATGCGGCGCTCCGCCAGCAACACATACACCAGCACACCGGTGTTCTCCTCGGTGTCCCATACCCTCAGCAGGCCGAACCACTCCAGCGCCCGTTCTCGAGCGCTCATGCCGCGCCAGGCGTCGCGCCAATCCAGCGCCGACTCCACCACAAAGCGCAGCTGACCGGCGTGTTCGCGTTCCGAAGCCGCGATGCCTTGCTGCAAACGCGCCAGTTCCGCGGCGGGAAAACGCCGTCGCGCCAAATAGCCGGTGCTGGCCAGATGACGCAGCGCTCTATGCCATGATTTCCACATCACCAATCTCCCGAAGCGCCGCCGCCGCCAAATCCCCCGCCGCCGCCGGACCAGCCGCCTCCGCGGCCGCCGCTGCTTCCGCCGCGCCAACTCCCGCCGCCTCCGCCGCCGAACGACAAGCCGTGGGCGCCGATCACCAGGCACAGGAGCGCCGCCACCGCCCCGGCCAGCAAGGCGAACACGACGCCTGCGCCCAGCAGCAAGGCCGCGGCGACGCCCAGGCCGCCCATGATGAGGCTGCCGATCAAGCGTCCGAACAGGCGGCTGACGACGCCGGCGCCGAACAAGACCGCGAACGCCAGCGCCGGCCAACTGTCTTCCCAGCCCTGCTGCTGAGTCCGCGTCGGCGGGGGCAGCTTTTCGCCGTCGATCAGGCCTTCCAGCTGCGACGCCGCCGCTTGAATGCCCTGAAAGCGCAAACCCTGCTTGAACAGAGGCCTCAGCGTGTCCTGCAGAATGCGCTTGGCGTAGATGTCGGGAATCGCGCCCTCCAGGCCGCGGCCCACCAACAACTGGGTCTTGTGCTGATCCGCCACGATCAGCAGCAGCACGCCGTCGTCCACCCCCTTGCGCCCCAGCTTCCAGGCGTCCATCACCCGGGTGCCGTAGTCGAAAGGCGTTTCCGGCTCCACCGACGGCACGATCAAGACCGCCAGCTGACTGCCTTTGCGCTGATGAAAGCTCAGCAATTGCCGTTCCAATTGTCCGCGTTCGTCCGCCGATAAAAAACCGGCCAGATCCACCACCGGCGAACTGGCCGGCGGCACCGCCAGTTCCGCCCGCGCCAGCTGCGCGCACAGCAGCAACGCGATGCCCAAGCAACGCCATAGCGCCCTCATCTTATTTGCTCGCCTCCGGCTCGCCGAAGTTGACCTGCGGCGCGGTGGAAATGGCCTTCTCGTTCTCCACGGTGAAATTCGGCCGGGTCTTCAGGCTGAACATCATCGCGGTCAGATTATTGGGAAAGGTCCGCACCGTACTGTTGTACGCCTGCACCGAATCGATATAACGCTTGCGCGCCAAGGCGATGCGGTTCTCGGTGCCTTCCAGCTGCGCCTGCAGATCGCGGAAGGATTGATCCGCCTTCAACTGCGGATAGTTTTCCGACACCACCAGCAAGCGGGACAAGGCCGAACCCAGCTGATTCTGCGCCGCGGCGAAATCATTGAGCTTTTTCTCGTCCGTCGCCATCGACGCATCCATCTGGATGCTGCCCACCCGCGCCCGCGCGGCGGTGACTTGGGTCAGCACCTCTTTTTCATGCTTGGCGTAGCCTTGCACCGTCTTGACCAGATTGGGAATCAGATCCGCGCGCCGCTGGTATTGATTGATCACCTCGGACCAGGCCGCGTTGGCCGCCTCGTCCTGAGTCTGCATCGCGTTGTAACCGCAGCCGCTCAGCGACGCCGCCAATAACAAAGCCATCGCCCACTTCTTCCACATCATCCTGTTCTCCATTCCCGTCGTGGCCGCGCCATCCCGATCAGCGCAACGCGTTCGAGCTTCAGTTTACCCATAAAAAGCATAAAACCAGCAGTTTTCGCCCCGCCTATGGAATAGCGCGCACCATTCCCTCCCCTGCGCGGCCAGACCGGCAAGACCGGCGCGCTCCGCCCCCGGCTCGCCTTGCCCAACAATATACAATTCGCGCCAATATCTTGAAGTAAAGAGGGAAATCCCTAGTGAATACGGGTTTTTCGCAACGCAACAATTGGGCTACACTGGTGGACGTTTTTCCAATAATGACAGCTGCACGGACAATGACCACCACCACCCAAGCCCGTGTGCGGGAGATCCCGTACAACTACACCTCGTATTCCGACCGCGAAATCTTCATCCGCCTGCTGGGCGCGCCGATGTGGAAGCTGCTGGAAGAACTGCGCGCCGAACGCAAGACCGGCCGCTCCGCCCGCATGCTGTTCGAGGTCTTGGGCGATATCTGGGTGGTGGACCGCAACCCCTATCTGGTCGACGACCTGCTGGACAATCCCAAGCGGCTGGCCGCCTTGGTGGACGCGATGCGCCACCGGCTGGCCGAAGTGGAAAAACGCCGCGAAGGCAACGACAAGGTGGGCAAGATGCTGACGGCGGCCCGCGCCGCCGTCGAGCGCTTCGCCGAACAGTTCGAGGATACCCGCGAACTGCGTGCCAAGATCCTGAAGAAGCTGTCCCGGCTCACCCGCCGCGACAATATCCAGTTCGACGGCCTGTCCCGCGTCGCCCACGTCACCGACGCCACCGACTGGCGCGTCGAATACCCCTTCGTGGTGCTCAGCCCGGACAGCGAGGCCGAAATCGCGCCGCTGGTGCGCGCCTGTATCGAGCTGGGCCTGACCATCATCCCGCGCGGCGGCGGCACCGGCTACACCGGCGGCGCGGTGCCGCTGGACCGCATGAGCGCGGTGATCAACACCGAGAAGCTGGACCGCCATCTCGGCGTCGAACAGGTGGAACTGCCCGGCCTGGACGGCCCCCGCGCCACCATACAATGCGGCGCCGGCGTGGTCACCGCCCGCGTCGCCGAGGCCGCGGCGGCGGCCGGCCTGGTGTTCGCCGTGGACCCCACCTCGGCCGAGGCCTCCTGTATCGGCGGCAATATCGCGATGAACGCCGGCGGCAAGAAGGCGGTGCTGTGGGGCACCACGCTGGACAACCTCGCCAGCTGGAAAATGGTGGACGCCGACGGCCAATGGCAGTTCATCGAACGCCTGGGCCACAACTACGGCAAGATCCACGACGTCGACGTCGCCCGCTTCCGCGTCAGCCAACTCAAGGACGATGGCCAGACCGTGGTGTCCAGCCGTCAGCTGGACATCCCCGGCAGCGCCTTCCGCAAAGTGGGCCTGGGCAAGGACGTCACCGACAAATTCCTGGCCGGCCTGCCCGGCGTGCAGAAGGAAGGCTGCGACGGCATCATCACCAGCGCCCGCTTCGTGCTGCACCGCATGCCCAAGCACATCCGCACCGTCTGTCTGGAGTTCTTCGGCACCGTGGCCGAGGCCACGCCGGCCATCGTCGAAATCACCGACCTGTTCAAACCCGGCGGCGCCGGCCTCGCCGCCGGCGTGCAGCTGGCCGGCCTAGAACACCTGGACTGGCGCTATGTGCGCGCGGTGTCCTATGTGACCAAGGCCAAGAGCAAGGGTCGGCCCAAGATGGTGCTGATCGCCGATCTGGTGTCGGACCACGAGGACGCGGCGGCGGAATCCGCCAGCCAGGTGGTGCGGCTGGCCAACGCGCGTCACGGCGAAGGCTTCATCGCCATCACCCCGGAAACGCGCAAGCGCTTCTGGCTGGACCGCAGCCGCACCGCCGCCATCGCCAAGCACACCAACGCCTTCAAGATCAACGAAGACGTGGTGATCCCGCTGCCGCGGCTGGGCGATTACAGCGACGGCATCGAACGCATCAATATCGAACTGTCGATCCAGAACAAGCTGCGCCTGCTCGACACCCTGACCGAATATTTCCACGGCCGGCTGCCGGTGGACAAGCTGGACACCAATCTGCCGTCGGAAGAACTGATCGGCGACCGCCGCGCCTCGGCGCTGTCCCAGCTCGCCATCACCCGCGACCGCTGGCAATGGCTGTTGGAACACCTTGACCGTCCCTTTCACGAATACCGCGAACGCTGGCCGCACGCGCCGCTGGAAGACGCCGCGGCGACGCCGGCCTCGGTGTTTCACGCGCTGCGCGATATGGTCGTGCGCGTCAGTTGGAAGCGCGAAATGCAGGCCGAGCTGGAGCAGCTGTTCTCCGGCAACACCGACGGCCCCATCCTAGCCGCCATCCGCGCCATCCAGCAAAAAGTGCTGCGCAGCCGCGTCTTCGTCGCGCTGCACATGCACGCCGGCGACGGCAACGTCCACACCAACCTGCCGGTCAACTCCGACGATTACGAGATGCTGCAGACCGCGCACAAGGCGGTGGAGCGCATCATGGCGCTGGCGCGCGCGCTGGGCGGCGTGATCTCCGGCGAGCACGGCATCGGCATCACCAAGCTGGAATTCCTCAGCGAAGAAGAAATCGCCCCCTTCCGCGCCTACAAGCAGCAAGTGGACCCCAACGGCCACTTCAACCGCGGCAAGCTGCTGCCCGGCGCCGACCTGGCCATGGCCTATACGCCGTCGTTCTCCTTGCTGGGCGCGGAGTCGCTGATCCTGGAACAATCCGACATCGGCGCGATCAGCGATTCGATCAAGGACTGCCTGCGCTGCGGCAAGTGCAAGCCGGTGTGCTCCACCCATGTGCCGCGCGCCAATCTGCTGTACTCGCCGCGCAACAAGATCCTCGGCGTCGGCCTGCTGACCGAGGCCTTCCTCTACGAAGAGCAGACCCGCCGCGGCGTCAGCCTCAAGCATTTCGAGGAATTGTCCGACGTCGCCGACCATTGCACGGTCTGCCACCGCTGCGTCAAACCCTGCCCGGTCAAGATCGACTTCGGCGATGTTTCGGTGGCGATGCGCAACTTCCTGCGCAAGACCGGCAACAAGAGCTTCAATCCCGGCACCGCGGTCGGCATGGCTTTTCTCACCGCCAAGGATCCGGCCACCATCAAAGCGCTGCGCACAGGCTTGGTCGGCGTCGCCTACAAGGCGCAGCGGCTGGGCAACGCGGTGGGCAAGCGCCTGGGACTGATAGGCTCCCAGACCCGGCAGCCTCCGGCCACCGTCGGCAAGGCCCCGGTCAAGGAGCAGGTGATCCACTTCATCAACAAGCCCATGCCCGGCGGCCTGCCCAAGAAAACCGCGCGCGCGCTGCTGGACGTGGAAGACGCCAGCATCGTGCCCATCATCCGCAACCCCAAGCTGTCGGAAGACGCGGAAGCGGTGTTCTACTTCCCCGGCTGCGGCTCGGAGCGCCTGTTCAGCCAGGTCGGCCTCGCCACCCAGGCCATGCTGTGGCATGTCGGCGCGCAGACCGTGCTGCCGCCCGGCTATCTGTGCTGCGGCTATCCGCAGACCAGCGCCGGCTATCAGGACAAGGGCGACGCCATCACCACCGAGAACCGGGTGCTGTTCCACCGCGTGGCCACCACGCTGAACTACCTGGACATCAAGACCGTGGTGGTCAGCTGCGGCACCTGCTACGACCAATTGTCGCAATACCGCTTCGAAGACATCTTCCCCGGCTGCCGCATCATCGACATCCATGAATA
This sequence comes from Chromobacterium sp. HL1, assembly GCF_057418835.1. Taxonomy (NCBI): domain Bacteria; kingdom Pseudomonadati; phylum Pseudomonadota; class Betaproteobacteria; order Neisseriales; family Chromobacteriaceae; genus Chromobacterium; species Chromobacterium sp. HL1. The sequence continues at coordinate 213,079 of NZ_CP162399.1, read as the reverse complement.
CCTGATGGAGAAAGGCGTCAAGCTGGACGGCGTAGGCGGCCAGCAATACCTGTATCACGACCCCTGCCACACGCCGATGAAGGCCTATCAGCCGATGAAAGTGGTCAACGAGCTCTTGGGCGGCGGCGTGGCGCTGTCGGACCGCTGCTGCGGCGAATCCGGCACCTTCGCCGCCAGCCGGCCGGACATCGCCACCCAGGTGCGCTCGCGCAAGGAAGAGGAAATCAACAAGAACCTGCAGGCGCTGACCGGCGGCGCCAAGCCGTCCCAGCCGGTGAAGATCCTGACCTCCTGCCCGTCCTGCCTGCAAGGCTTGTCGCGCTACGGCCCGGACACCGGCACCGAGGCCGACTACATCGTGGTGGAAATCGCCAAGTATGTGCTGGGGCCGAACTGGTTGAAGCAGTATGTGGACCAGGCGCGCGATGGCGGCATTGAGCGCGTGCTTCTATAAGGTTGGAGAACAATCCATGGGCAACAAAGCGCTCATCGTCATCGACGTGCAATACGGTCAGATCGAAGGCCTGCCCCGCGCCGGCCGCGCCGACGCCGTGCTGGCCAATCTCAACCGCGCCATCGCGCTGGCGCGCCGCCAACACATGCCGGTGATTTTCATCCAGCACGACAGCGGTCCCGGCAGCGATCTGGCGCGCGACAGCGAGGCCTGGCAGCTACATCCGGCGCTGGCGCGGCAGGATGGCGACGCCGTGGTGCACAAACGCTTCAGCGACAGCTTCCAGCGTACCGCGCTGACCGAGCTGCTGCGCGGCGGCGATGTCGACGAGCTGTGGCTGGCCGGTTCCGCCACCGAGTTCTGCGTGGACAGCACGCTGCGCTCGGCGATGTCGCAGGAATACGCCGTCACCCTGATCGCCGACGCCCACACCTGCAAACCGCGGCCGCGGCTGAACGCGGAACAGGTGATCGATCACTTCAACTGGGTCTGGTCCAATCTGGACGAAACACCCAAGCCCCTACGCGTGCGCAACATCGCCGAACTGGAAAGCGGCGCGGCCTAAACAAAAACCGCCGGGCACGCCCGGCGGTTTTTCTTTGCGGCTTCCGTTTTACTTCAACGGCGACGCGGCCGAGGCCTTGGCGGCCGCCTTCTTCTTGGCCGCGGCGGCGTCCTGACGGACTTCGCTGGTGGTCTTCAGCAAAGTGCCCTGAGCGTCGTCGCCGTCCAAGGACCAGCTGAACACCCCGCCCAGCTGCTGTTGACGCACGTAATCCAACTTGGTGCGGATGGTGGCGGGGTCGTCGTAGCTCCAGAACTCGTTGCCGTCGTAAGTCCACAGCTGCTTGCTGACCGGATGCACGAACTGCTTGGCGGAACGGCTCTTCAGCACCTTGTAGTCCTCGATGCCGGCTTCGTAAGTGCCTTTGCCCGCGCCGGTGGCCACCTGGTACAGACCATCGCCCTTGGGTCCGGCGGCCACGCCGGCCCAGCCGCGGCCATAGAACGGGATGCCCACGTTCAGCTTGGCCTTGGGCACGCCGCCCTTGACCAGGGTCTGGATCGAGTCGTCGACGTTGTAGTAGACGCGGTCGCCGGTCACCGGAGCCGCCGGATCGCGGAACAGATTGGACTGGAAGTTGGTCGGCCCCTTGGCGTCCCAGCCGCCGTTGAAGTCGTAAGTCATCACATTGATCCAGTCCATATAGGCCGCGTACTTGGCCGGCTCGGTCTGGCGGATCTTGTCGACGCCGGAGCCAATCGCCGCCGTCAGGTAGTAGCGGCGCTTGTTCTGCGCGGTCAGCGCGTCCAGCTGGCTGCGGAATTCCGCCATCAGCAAGGTGAAGTTCTGCTTATCGTTGGGATCCACGCTATTGGTCGGCAGACCGCCGCCGCCCGGGTATTCCCAATCGATGTCGATGCCGTCGAACACGCCCTTGGCCGCGCCGGCGCCGCCGGCGTTCTCGCCCACCGGCAGATTGCCTTTCAGGTACAGATCGATGCAGGACGCGACCATGGTCTTGCGGCCGGCGTCGGTGGCGGCGAATTTGCCGAAATTCTTCGACCAGGTCCAGCCGCCCAGCGAAATCAGCACTTTCAGCGAAGGATTGGCCAGCTTCAGCTTGCGCAGCTGATTGAAGTTGCCGCGCAGCGGATCGCTCCAGGCATCGGCCTTGCCGTCCACCGACTCATTGGCGCCGAAGGATTTCTGGTAATCGGCCCAAGCGTCGCCGCCGTCGCCGTTGCCGTTCTCGGCGCGGGTCACCATGCCGCACTTGCCGTCGGCGTAGACGTTGCCGAAGGCGTAGTTCAGGAAGGTCAGCTTCTTGTCGCCGCCGGCGTCCACCAGATTGCGCAGCTTGTAATTGCGGCCGTAAATGCTCCATTGCGCAAAATAAGAGCCGACATGACGACCCACGGTCGGCGTCGGTTCCGGCGGCACGCCGGTGCCCGGTCCGGGGCCGGGATCGCCGCCGCCCGGCGTGCATTCGCCGGCAGGCCGCTCTTCCCACGGCCCCCATTGATCCGCGCCCGGCTGATTGTTCTGCGTCCACCACTTGGCGCGCCAGGTCTTGTTGGCGTACAAGGCGTAATCGCCGCCGTTATAGGTCTGCGCATTGCTCCACGCACTGCAGGCCGGCGCGGCGAACGCCGCCGCGCTGCTCAACAACAAGCCAGCCCCCCCAAACAGCGCCGACAACGTCAACGAAAGTTTCGACATTCGGACCTCCTCAATTCTGTCAGTGATCACGGCAGCGTCATGCTGTCCCCGCTGCAGCACCGCAAGCCGGCGTTTTAGTTCGGACATGTGGTATTACAGTGGTATCAGATTCGAGCAATCACTCCACCGCTGCCAACCCAAATTTCACCAACCTGTCCTTAATAACAGTTAAAACAGGTCAAAAGGATTGTCTTACGCCGACAAGGGCGCAGCTGTGGCTCAAAAATGCGTGAAAGTTCAGGTTTACGCGAATTTAGGCGAATTTATCGCACAAATAGCCAAGAAAAGGAGATAAACAGCGCACTTGGCGATGTCTATTTCTTCAGTGAGAAAGCCGCTTAAGCACAGGAGAAATGCCTGTTGGCAATTTGAGACAAAACTTCACAGCAAAAGCATGGGCTTCACAAAACCATGCCACTACAAAACCATTACGTTTTCAATCGCAAGCCAAACGCATGCCGCAACCGGCCAGAAACGCAAAGAGGAGGCCTTGGCCTCCTCCCGATACCCTGCCTGTAGCCGCAGAATCAAGCCGCTTTTTTCACCTGTGCTTTTTTGTGGTGATGCTTCTTAACGTGCTTCTTGGCGGCCTGGGCTTTCTGCGCGGCCGGAGCGGAAGCCGCTTTCTTGGCGTGCTTCTTGTGATGGTGTTTCTTGGCGTGCGCCGGAGCGGCGGCCTTGGCGGCCGGGCCGGAGGCGTCGGCGGCGAAGGCGGCGGCGGAAGTCAGGCCGATTACGGAAGCCAGGATCAGTGCGGTGATCTTTTTCATGATGTTTCTCCAAGTCTGCGACTTATCGGTTGTCAGGGCACCGTCCTGGTGCGTCCTTGAATTCATCATATGCAAGCCGCCTCGCCGCAGTCTGTGAGGCCTGTGTTAAATCATGTAACCGATCGTACAAGGCCTCAGCGCCGCGTCTCACCAAGCGAGCGGAGTCAAACCTTCTCAGACCGGCGCCGGCTCCTTGGCCGCCACCCGCGTCACCAGGATCTGATCGATCTTGTGATTATCGATGTCCACCACTTCGAACTTGTAGCCCGCGTATTGCACGCAATCGGTGCGGCGTGGAATCTTGCGCAGCATATACATCATGAAGCCGGCCACGGTTTCGTAGTTCTGATCGTCCGGCAATTCGTCGATCTCCAACACCCGCAGCACATCTTCCACCGGGGTGATGCCGTCCACCAGCCAGGAATTCTCGTCGCGTTTGACGATTTGCTCCTCCTGTCCCTGGCCCACCAGATCGCCCATCACCGTGGACATCACGTCATTGAGCGTGATCAGGCCGACGACAAAAGCGTATTCGTTCAAGATCACCGCGAAGTCCTCGCGCGTGCCCTTGAATTGATCCAGCGACTCCGACAAGGTCAAGGAGTCCGGAATCAGCAGCACCGTCTTCAACAAGCCGGGCTCCTTCAAGGAGATCGCGCGGCCGGCCAGCACCCGGCGCAGCAAATCCTTGGAATCGACGTAGCCGACCACATTGTCGATGCCGTTGTCGCAGACCAGGAACTTGGAATGCGGCTGCTCGGCCACCTTGGACTTGATGCTGTCCTCCGCTTCGTCCAGCGTGAAATAGATGATGCTCTCCCGCGGCGTCATCGACGACGGCACCAGCCGGCTTTCCAGCTCGAACACGTTCTCAATCACCTGATGTTCCTGCCGGTGCAGCACGCCGGCTTCCGCGCCGGCGTCCATCATCGCCGAGATGTCGTCGCTGGTGATCTCGTCGCGCGGGCTGGTCGGCATGCCCACCAGCCGCAGCAGCAGGCCGGACAATTCATTGAACAGCCACACCAGCGGCTTGAACAGCAACACCATGAACAGCATGGGCCGCACAATGCGCACCGCCACCGTCTCCGCGGCCACCATGCCCAGACGTTTGGGCGTTAAGTCGGCGAACAGGATGAACAGGCTGGTCACCAGCAGGAAGGACGAGAGAAAACCCAGGCTCTGAGCCAGATCCGGGGACAGGAAAAACCCCAATACGCGGGCGAAGAAGGGCGTGAACGCCGCCTCGCCGACAATACCGCCCAGGATGGCCACCGCATTGACGCCTATCTGCACCACGGTGAAGAAATGTCCCGGATGCTCCTGCAAAGCCAGCACCTTGCCGGCATTGACGTTGCCCTCGTCCATCATCTGACGCAAGCGGATCTTGCGGGAAGCCGCCAGCGATATTTCCGACACCGAGAAAAAGGCGCTGGCCAGAATCAGCGCCAGAATAATCATCATATCCGTCATCAAGCTCTCCATTGTGCCCGCCGCTGCGCCTGAACACCGCACAGGCGACGGCATACGGCAGAAGGCATGATAAATAGTTCAAATCATAATTTCTGTAATGATAGCAGCGAACCGGGCTTTAGCCGAAGCCCGCGGCAACCGTTACAATAAGGTTTCCGCATTTCAAAAGGCCGCCATCATGGATTGTGAATTGTGCCAGGCCCCGGCCGGGCAAGTATTGCACGAAGACGATCATCTCAAAGTCCTGCTGGTGGACGAGGAAGGCTACCCCGGTTTCTGCCGCGTGATCTGGAAGGCCCACGTCAAGGAAATGACGGACCTGTCCGCCTGCGACCGCCTGCACCTGCTGGACTGGGTCCATTACGTGGAAGCCGCGCTGCTGCACTGCATGCAAGCCGACAAGATCAACCTGGCCAGCCTCGGCAATATGGTGCCCCACCTGCACTGGCACGTGATTCCCCGTTTCGCCGACGACGCTCATTTTCCCGCCCCGATCTGGGCCGCGGCCCGCCGCCAAAGCGCTCCGCGCGCCTGGCCGCAACTGGCGGAGCAGTTGCGCCGACAGCTCGCCGCCGCCCAGACTCATTGCTGGCTGGACTATCAAATCCAGGTGGACCAGGTTCCGGACGGGCTGGAAGGCGCCGATCTGGCCTGCTACCGCTTCTTCGCCGAATCCGGCCTGAGCTGGCCAGTCGACAGCGTGGACGCCGACGGCCGGCACTGGCTGGCCTTGCGCCGCTGCGGCCCGGACGGCACGGAACAAGTGGACAGCCTGCGCCTGGAGCCCGGCAGCTACCAGCTGCTGCCCTGCCCGCGTCCTTATCAGGCCGGACGGCTGCGCTAAGCGCCCGTCCTCGGCCATCCATCAAGAAAGAGGAATGCCATGCACCAAACCTTGATCTCCGCGGAACAGCTGGCGGCTCTGCCGACAGAACGCCTTGTGATTCTGGATTGCCGCTTCCGGCTGGAACAAGCGGATTATGGCTTGACCGCCTATGAGGCCGGCCACCTGCCGAACGCGCATTACCTGAACCTGGATTACCATCTTTCCGGCAGCAAGACCGGCGCCAACGGCCGCCATCCGCTGCCCGACGGCAGCCGCTTGGCGGTGGACCTCGGCGCGATCGGCATCACTCCGGACACCCAGGTGGTCGCCTACGACGACGCCGCCGGACAATACGCAGCCCGCGCCTGGTGGCTGCTGCGCTGGCTGGGACACTCCGCGGTTGCGGTGCTGGACGGCGGCGTCCAGGCCTGGACCCGGACCGGCCGCGCCCTCGACCAGCAAACGGCGGAACGCCGTCCCTGCCGTTTCTCGATCAAGCCCGCACTGGAAGACACCGTCGATGCCGCCGCCGTGCTGAGCAATATCGAGCAGCCGGCCTTCACCGTGGTGGACGCCCGTTCCGCCGAGCGCTTCCGCGGCGAAGGCGAAACGCTGGATCCGGTGGGCGGCCATATTCCCGGCGCGGCCAACCGCTTCTTCATGCTCAACGTCGACGCCGACAACCGCTTCAAGCCGGCGGAACAGCTGCGCGCCGAATGGCAAGCGGCGCTCGGCGACCTCGATCCGGCGTCCATCGTTCATCAATGCGGCTCCGGCGTCACCGCCTGCCACAATCTGCTGGCGCTGCGCCACGCCGGCTTCGAAGGCAGCCGGCTCTACCCCGGCTCCTGGAGCGAATGGTGCAGCGACCCGGCAAGGCCGGTGGCGCGCTAGGCTCAGGCCAGCATCAGTTCCTGCAGCAAATCCTGGCCGAAGCGCCAATGCCCAAGGCGCGCGGCGCTGCCCAGGTGTCCATGCGCGCCGGCGTCCACCAAGGGACAGCCCCAGGCTTGCGCCATCGCCTCGGCCTCGGCCATGTCGCAGAACAAGTCGTCGCGGCTGGCCACCAGCAAGGCCGGCGCCGGCAAGCGCAGCGTCGGCGCGTTGAAGCCGGCGAAAGCGGGCAAGGGCGCGTCCTCCGGCAGTTCGCCGCTGGCGCGCGCCCGCGCCTCGCTGATGGGCAAGGCCGGCGGCGCCACCAGCAGCAGCCCTTGCAGCCGCTTCTGTTCGCGCAAGGACAAGGTCCGCAGCCAGGCCGCAGCCGCATGGCAGCCCAGACTGTGCGCCGCCAGCATCCAGCGGCCCGGCACCTGCTCCAGCGTGCGCCGGATGCCGTCCACCCAGGCCTCGCACTCCGGGTACAGCCAATCGTCCTGCTCCACCCGGCGCGCCAAGGGGTAGCAGCGCTCCCAACTGGTCTGCCAATGCTCAGCGCCGGAATTGCCCCAGCCCGGCACCGTGATCAAGGTGACGTCGTCCTCGTCCAACATCACAGGCTCCGTTCGTAATCGACGATCAGCGGCGCATGGTCGGAAAACTTCTCGTCCTTGTATACCGAGGCCTTGCGCGCCAGCTCCATCAGCGACGGGGTCACGATGTGATAATCGATGCGCCAGCCCACGTCCTTGGCGTAAGCCTGGCCGCGGTTGCTCCACCAGGTGTAGCCCGGCGTGTCCGGGTACAGGCGGCGCCAGGCGTCGCACCAACCCACGCGGCTCAGCAAGTCCGTCATCCAGGCGCGCTCTTCCGGCAGGAAACCGGAGTTCTTCAGATTGCCCTTCCAGTTCTTCAGATCGATCTCGTTGTGGGCGATATTCCAGTCGCCGCAGATCACGATGTCGCGGCCGGCCGCGCGCAGCGTTTCCAGATGCGGCATGAACACGTCGAGAAAATCGAATTTCACTTGCTGGCGTTCATCGCTGCTGGAGCCCGACGGCAGATACAGCGAAATCACGCTGAGATTGCCGAAATCCAGTTGCAAAAAGCGGCCTTCGGCGTCGATCCAGTCGACGCCCAGCCCCTCCACCACCGCATCCGGTTGATGACGGGTATACAGGCCTACGCCGCTGTAGCCCTTTTTTTCCGCGTAATGGAAATAGCCGGTCATCCCGTCCGGCTGGCGCATGCGCTCGGACAGGTCGCCGGCCTGGGCCTTCAGTTCCTGCACGCAGACGAAGTCGGCGTCTATGCCGGCCAACCAGTCGAAAAAGCCTTTTTTATCGGCGGAGCGGATGCCGTTCAGATTGGCGGAAACGATTCGAAGCAAAGGACTCTCCCGTGATATGCTTGCCGGCAATTTTTTCAGCCGTTCAAACAGTTAACAGTTAATAAGGAGTAATGATGAGCGATTTCCGTCAGGATTTTATTCGTTTTGCGCTCGACAAGCAGGTTTTGAAGTTTGGCGAGTTCATCACCAAGGCCGGCCGCAAGTCTCCCTACTTCTTCAACGCCGGCCTGTTCAACGACGGTCTGTCCACTTTGCACTTGTCGCGCTTCTACGCCAAGTCGATACTGGAAAGCGGCGTGCAATTCGACATGTTGTTCGGCCCGGCCTATAAAGGCATCATCCTGGCCGCCGGCGCCTGCATGGCGATGGCGGAACAGGGTCGCAACGTGCCCTTCGCCTACAACCGCAAGGAAGCCAAGGACCACGGCGAAGGCGGCACCCTGGTGGGCGCCCCGCTGCAAGGCAAGGTCCTGATCATCGACGATGTGATCTCCGCCGGCACCTCGGTGCGCGAATCGGTGCAGCTGATCCGCGCCGCCGGCGCCGAACCGGCCGGGGTGGCCATCGCGCTGGACCGCATGGAACGCGGCAGCGGCGAATTGTCGGCGGTGCAGGAAGTGGCCCAGCAACATGGCCTGCCGGTCATCGCCATCGCCACGCTGAAAGATTTGCTCGGCTTCCTGGAACACAGCCCGGAACTGGCGGCGCACCTGGACGCGGTGCGCGCCTACCGGGCGCAATACGGAGTCAACGACTGATGAAACCGCTTGCCGGACTCGCGCTGCTGATACTGGGAACCGCCGTCTACGCCGGCGGCCTCTACAAGTGGGTGGACGAATCCGGCAAGGTGCATTACAGCGACTCCCCGCCGCTGCAAAGCCAGCAGCAGGGCGTCGCCGAGCTGTCCAAGCAGGGCGCCGTCACCAAACCGGCGGAAAGCCCCGCCGCCCGCCAGGCGCGCGAAGCCGCCGAGGCCGCGCAAAAACAACGCGACGCCCTGCAATTGGAAAACACCCGCCGCGACAACGCGCTGGTGGAAAGCTACGCCAACCTGCAGCAACTGCAGGCCGAGCGCGCCAAACAGCAGGCCGTGCTACAAAGCGCGCTGGACGCGCTGCAACAGCGCTCTCGCGGCCTGACGCTGCAAATTCAAGGCATTCAGCAAGACATTGCGCAAAGCCGGCGCAACAAACAAGCCCCTCCGCAAAACAGTCAGCGCAATCTGAACGTGCTGCAGGCGGAGCAAGCCGAACTGGCCAGGCAAATCGCCGCCAAGCAGCAGGAGCTGGCCGCCTTCCGCCAAAAGACTCAGAACGACCTCAACCGCTACCGGCAATTGCGCGGCGGCTAACTACTGCCCGCCGTCCTTGCGCTGCCAAGCCTCGTTCAAGGCCTTGGTGGCCGCCTCGCTGGTCTGCGCCGCCGCGGCCTGAGCCGACTTGGCCGCCTCCAGTTCCGCCGTGGCGCCGCTCAAGCCCGCCTGAGCCTCGCTCAGTCGCTGCTCCGCCTTGAGCTTGTCGGACTCGGCCTGCGTCAAACGCGCGTCCGCCTTCTGCTGCGCGCCTCGCACTTGCTGGTAGTACATCTGCGCCGCCAGCAACTGTTCGTCCGCCGTCTGCGCCACAGCCAAGGCAGGCAAGGCCAGGGCGGCCAAGGCCGCGACGATTCCGTTTACCCTCATCACACAGCTCCCGTTTTCGGTATCGATGCGCAAGCTTAACGCGGCGGCGGGGTTTTGGCTAAATCCGGCTGGGGCGCCGCGGCCGTCCCGGCCGGTTCGATCGCCTGCGAAGGCCGCGACAGCAAGTACAGCAAGACGCTCAATTCGATCGCCCCCACCAGCCACGGCACCCAGTGCGGAGGCCGCGCCAGCAACAAGGCGGCGAAACCCGCGCCCATGCCCATGGCGGCGAAGCACTTGGCCTTGACCGGCACCACGCGGTGCTCGCGCCAGCGGCGCAGGCCCGGCCCGTAACGCGGATGCGCGAGCAGCCGCTGCTCCAGCCGCGGAGAGGACTTGCTGAAGCAAGCCAAGGCCAAAATCAGAAAAATCGTGGTCGGCATCACCGGCAGCAAGGCGCCGATGACGCCCAAGGCCAGCATCGCCACGCCGGCGCACAGGTATAGCCAGCGCACCGCGGGGTGCCGCAAACGCTGACTCAAGCGTACACCTGGTCCAGATGGCTGTTCATGCAGGCGAAAGCGGCCACCGCGCCGGCGGTGACGCGTTGCTCGGCCGCCTCGTCCAGCTGCAGACCGTCCAGCGCCGCGGTGAACGCGCGCCAGTGGCGGGCGCGGCCGTCCGGGTGGCCGGCCAGATGGCGAGCGCCGCAATGCTCGTCCAGGCCCAGTTTGCCGGCCAGCTTGTACAGAATGGCCGCGCCCAGTTTGGAACCTTCCACCACGTAGAGCCAACCCATCGCGCTGGCCACATCCAGCGTGCTGCTGATCGGCGCTTCGCGCAATTCCGGCAGCGGGCGGTCCAGATCCCGCAGATCGGCGGCGATGCTGTCGTAACGGCGGCGCTCGGCCAGGTCCGGGAACAGGCGGGCCAGCTCGGGATTGTCATACAGCGCGTCGGCGTCGCGCAGGAAGCGGTATTGCGCCAGCAGGAAGCGCGCGTAGTTTTCACGGGTGGCGAACGGCTGATTCGCCATGATGCGCTGGTCCAGCGCGTCGTGGGTTTCGTGGGTGCGGGCCTTCAAGTCCTGAGTGCGGGTTTTCTCGACAACGGTAGTCATGCTCTGTGTTTCCTGTTTGATGCGATCCCGGCGCCTGCGCGCGGCGGCGCGGACGTCGGGAAGAGGCGAATAACTCGCCATTATAATGCGAATGATTCTTACAATCATTATCAAATTTACCACGACAAAGACATGTCCGCGAGAAAGACCCGGGAAAACCGGCAAACGCTAAAGCAGAGGGAAACACGGGAAGCGAGAGAAAACAAAAAGGCCAGTTCTCGCGAACTGGCCTGATTGCTATATATTTGGTGGGTCGTGCGGGATTCGAACCTGCGACCAACGGATTAAAAGTCCGCTGCTCTACCAGCTGAGCTAACGACCCGATCCTGGGCGCTAAGAGTTTGTCGTGGTGGGTCGTGCGGGATTCGAACCTGCGACCAACGGATTAAAAGTCCGCTGCTCTACCAGCTGAGCTAACGACCCCCAAACAAAACTCTTGGCAATTTCCGGTATCGGAAACTGGTGGGTCGTGCGGGATTCGAACCTGCGACCAACGGATTAAAAGTCCGCTGCTCTACCAGCTGAGCTAACGACCCAAGAGAGAGCGCAACTATAATGAAACAGTTCAGGGTCGTCAACGGGTTTTTGCATTTTTTTTCATGACAATGACAGCGGCACGGACGGAAAAGCCCGCTTGAAACGGGAACCGAAGCGCCGCGATATCATCTAAGCCCGAACGATAATTCCAGACCGGCCTTGAAAGCCGCCAAGCCATACCCATGTGTACAACAAGGGATCAGGTTTACGCGTCCGCCGCCTGATCGCGAAACCCACTTACCGGATTCAGTTGCCCATGCGCACCTTCCTCATCCTGCTGTTGCTGTACCCCTTCGCTGAAATCGCCGCCCTGGTGGCGCTGGCGGACCACTTCGGCGGGCTCGCCGTCTTCGTTTTCGTCGTGCTGTCTTCGCTGCTGGGCTTGTGGATGTTGCGCAACCAGCAGATCGGCGCCTTGTTCACCCTGGGCAGCGTGATGCGCCAGGGCGACCGCGTATCGCTGTATTCCTTGCTCTGGCCGCTGCGTTATTTGCTGGCCGGCGTGCTGTTCCTGATACCAGGCGTCATCAGCGACCTGGCCGCCGTACTATTGCTGCTGCCTTTCAAAGGCCCCAGCATTGCCGTCAACGCTCGCGCGGCGACCGGACCCGGACCCGCCGCCGACCCCGACATCATCGATGGAGAATATACCCGGGTGGACAAAACCACGCCGCCCGACCGGCGCCTTCACTGAAAGTCCAGCCGCCGCAGCGCGTCTTCCTCGGTGATCTCGCACTGAAGCAAGACCACCTTGTGCCGGCTCTTGTCGCCGGACAGCAGTTGAACGTCGCGCTTGGCCACGGCGAAGCGCTGCGCCAGCCAGGCCAACAGCGCGGCATTGGCCTTGCCGTCCACCGGCGGCGCCGCCAAACGTATTTTCAGGCAGTCGCCGTGTTCGCCCGCCGCCTCGGTTTTCCTGGCGCCGGGCTGCACATGCAGCGTCAGACGGACAGCGCCGTTGCGGCAGTCCAGCCAAGGTTTCATGATTTTTTCCCGCAAAACGGGAGAGTGTAGTCCAAAAGCCGCCGCGCCGGCGTCAGCCGACGGGAGGCTTCCGCTCTCCCTTCACTTATGAGGATATCGCGATGGATATTGGAATCAACGAACAAGACCGCCAGGAAATCGCTCATGGCTTGTCCCGCCTGCTGGCCGACACCTACACCCTGTATCTGAAAACCCACAACTTCCACTGGAACGTCACCGGGCCGATGTTCAACACCCTGCACCTGATGTTCGAAACCCAGTACAACGAACTGGCGCTGGCGGTGGACGCCGTGGCTGAACGCATCCGCGCGCTGGGCCACCACGCGCCGGGCAGCTATGCCGACTACGCCAAGCTGACCGCGATCCAGGAAGCCGCCGGCGCCCCGCCCAAGGCCGAGGAGATGATCCGCCAGCTGGTGGACGGCCATGAAACCGTATGTCGCACCGCGCGCAGCATTTTCGCCGTGGTGGAACGCGCCGCCGACGAGCCCAGCGCCGACCTGCTGACCCAGCGCCTGCAAGTTCACGAGAAAACCGCCTGGATGCTGCGCAGCCTGCTGGAAAAATAATACGCCCGCACGCTTGATGCATCGCCACGCCGCGCTCAGCGCGGCGTTTTTACTGGCCGCCGTGCTACACTTTCAGCTGCGCCCGGTTCCGCCTGCGGCGAACTCCGCTTACCCGGTGAAAGCCAACACAACAGCCACCCATGTCCACTAGTCCGCTCTCGCCCTCGACTTCCAGCGCCACCATGCTGCCGCTGGGCTTGACGCTGCTCGCTTCGCTGCTGGTCCATGCGCTGTTGTTCAGCCTGGAGATTCGTCCACGCTCCAGCCCGCCCGCGCCCGTCTCCGCCCAGATCATCAATGTGCAGTTGAACCAGACGCCCAGCCGCCAGACGCCCAAAACCCGCCGGCTGGCGGAGCAGAACAATCTGGGGGCCGGCAATAGCGCTCAGACCGACAAGCTGGCCAGCCATCGCGCGAAGCCGGTCGCCGCGCCGGCGGAGCCCGGCACGCCCGAACCCGCCGACGCATCGCCGCGGCAACAAACCATGGCCCGGCCCCCTGACGCCGGCAAAAAACCGGCGCTGCCGGCCGCGCAGTCCGGCACGGTCGGACATGTCAGCGCCGGCAGCCTGCTGGCCCAGGTCGGCGACTTGAGCCGGCAGTTGGGCGACAGCGGCCTGACCGACAAGGAGCAGGAAAGCGGCGGCAAACAGGGCAAGCTGGCCGAAAGCGCCCGCGGCTACCCCTGGGCCCGTTACCAGGAAGACTGGCGGCTGAAAGTGGAGCGCATCGGCAACCTCAACTACCCGGAAGCCGCCCGCCGCCAGAACATTCACGGCGCCGTGACGCTGGAAGTGCTGATTGCAGCCGACGGCGGCCTGCGCGACGTGCGCGTGCTGCGCAGCTCCGGCTTCGACGTGCTGGACGAAGCCGCGCGCCGCATCGTGGAACTGGCCGCGCCCTACGCGCCGTTCCCGGCCTCGCTCGCGGAGCAATCCAGCTCGCAACGCATCCGCCAGAAATTCGTTTTCACTCGCGACAATCAACTGTCCAGTCGCTGACACATCATCAAGGAATCTCCATGTACGAAGTCAATCGCAGCATCGCCCTGATCCGCCCCCTCGCCCCCTTCCACGCCTGGCTGCAATCCTTGCCCGGCGGCTTGGACGAGGAAATCTCGCTGCAGCACCTGGGCCAGGACTGCAACGCGCTGCTGATTCCGGCGGCGGAAGATTACGCCGACGCCCAAGCCTTTGTTTTCGAGCGTTACCAGCAATTATTCGCAGCCGAGCTGTCCGACTGGTGCGACGACGACAGCCTGTGGCCGGAAGAGCTGTCGCTGGAACTGTTCCAGCAATGGTTCTCGCTGGAAATCCATTCCATCGTCACCGATCTGGTGGACGAGGCGCTGGAGCGCGAGGCCTTCGTGCCGCTGGAACTGGGCGAATAACATGGGCGCCGCGGCGTCGCCGTCCATGGCGGCGCAGCGCGCCATCACGAGCAAAGGGGAAAACACCATCATGCAGCACAATACCAAGATCAAAGTGCGCGGCTATCATCTGGACCTGTACGGCCATGTCAACAACGCCCGCTATCTGGAGTTTCTGGAGGAGGCGCGCTGGAACTACTTCGAGAGCCGCGGCGACCTGCCTTGGTTCCTGCAGTCCGGCCTGGCGCTGGTGGTCGTCAACATCAATATCGATTACCGCTACCCGGCCACCATGGGCGACGAGCTGCAAATCGACACCGGCGTCAAATCGATAGGCACCCGCAGCGCGGTGATGCATCAACGCGTCACCCTGGTCGGCAGCGGCAAGCTGGTGGCCGAAGCCGACGTCACTTTCGCGGTGTTTGACGCCAAACAAGGCAAGGCGGTGGCGCTGGACGGCAAGCTGAAGGAACTACTGGAACAAATGCTGGCCGAACAGGCTTGATCGCCATGGCATGAACCGTCCGGGCCGCGCCCGGACCTTACCGCAGGATAAGGAAATGAAGAAAGGTCTGCTCGCGCTGCTGGGCATCGCGCTGGTCGCCGTCGTCGCCTATATGACGCTGTTCGCCGGCTCGCCGGCGCCCCAGGTCAACTACACCTCGCTCAGCGGCCAGACCGCCAGCACCGAATCGCTGAAGGGCAAGGTGGTGCTGGTCAATTTCTGGGCCACCAGCTGCCCGGGCTGCGTTGAGGAAATGCCGGAAATCAAGAAAATGCATCAGGAGTTCGCCGGCAAGGGCTATGAAACCATCGCGGTGGCGCTGAGCTACGATCCGCCCAATTACGTGAAGAGCTTCGTGGACAAATACCAGCTGCCCTTCTTTGTCGCGCTGGACGGCAATGGCGAGATCGCCAAGGCCTTCGGCGACATCCAATTGGCGCCGACCACCTTCCTGATCGACAAACAGGGCAAGATCATCAAGCGCTACGTCGGCGTGATGGACTTCAAGGAAGTACGCAAGCTGGTGCAGCAGCATCTGTGATGCCCGCTCGCCCCGGAAAAACCAACGCCCCGGTCAAACGGGGCGTTTTTCATCGCGCGGCGCACACCGCGCAAGCGGGATCCCGCGGCACCTTGATCTGGCGGAACTCTCCGCTCAGCCCGTCGTACAGGGTCAGCCGGCCCAAACGCGGCGCGATGCCGGCCAAGAGCTTGACCGCCTCCACCGCCTGCAAGCTGCCTATCACCCCCACCAGCGGCGACAGCACGCCGAAAGTCGCGCACGGCCCGTCGCCGGCCTCGCCCTCGTCCGGAAACAGACAGTGATAGCAGGGAGACGCCGCGTCGCGCGGATCGAACACCGCCAGCTGGCCGGCGAAACGCACCGCGGCGCCGGACACCAGCGGCGTGCCGGCGACGACGCAGGCGCGGTTCACCGCGTGACGGGTGGCGAAATTGTCGCTGCAGTCCAGCACCAGATCGTGGCCGGCGGCCAATTCCTCCAGGGCCGCCTGGTCCAGCCGCCGCGCCAGCGGCCGCGCGTCCACCTCCGGGTTGATGCGGCGCATTCTCTCGACGGCGGACTCGGCCTTCAAACGCCCCAGGCTATCGCTGTCGTGAACGATCTGACGCTGCAGATTGGACAGCTCCACCACATCGTCGTCGGCGATGCTGATCCGCCCCACGCCGGCGCTGGCCAGGTACAGCGCCACCGGCGAGCCCAATCCGCCGGCGCCGACGATCAGCGCACGCGCCCGGTTTAGCCGCTGTTGGCCGGCAATGTCGATTTCCGGCAGCAGAATGTGCCGGCTGTAGCGCAATAGCGCCTCGTCGTTGAGTTCAATCATGATTGCTAGCCTAATCCGAACGCCGCCGCCGCGCCATCGCCCAAAGCATAAGGCCAGCCGTATCCGGGCTGGCCTTATGCTCAAAGTCTGCTGCGCTTCAGCTATACGGCGTTGAAAATACCTTCAGAATGCTCATGTACCGTATGTACATTCCGCTTCTTCAGTCATTTTCGCCTTGTCTCGCTCTTGCTCGCGAGACTTTGAACGGTTCTAACGGAAACGCGGGCTTATTCTTCCACCGTCTTGCGGGCGAACTTGATGCCCAGCTGCTTGAGCTTGCGGTACAGATGGGTGCGCTCCAGGCCCACCTTCTGCGCCACCCGGCTCATATTCCCGTTCTCCAGCGAGATATGGTACTCGAAGTAACGACGCTCCAGCTGTTCACGCAACTCGCGCAAGGGCATGTTGAAGTCGAAACCGGACTCCTCCACCGGCTTCTCATGGCGGAACTGCGCCAGCACTTTGTTGACCTCGCCGGCGTCCACCTCGTCCGACTCCGAGGTCAGCGCCAGGCTCTTGATGATGCTGCGCAGCTGCTCCAGGTTGCCAGGCCAGTCGTACTGACGCAGCGCATTGAGCGCGGCGGTGGTCAGCTTGCGGGCCGGCACCTGCTTGGACTCCACCAGCTCGGTCAGGATCTGCTCGGCGATGAAGATGATGTCTTCGGAATGCTCGCGCAGCGGCGGAATCGGCACGATCACGCTGGACAAGGCCGTCAGCAGGCGGTTGTCGCACTCGGGATCCACCAGCAGTTCCTGCAACGGGCGGCTGCAGGAACACAGCAGCCGCACATTGAAGCGGTCCAGCTTGGACAGCAGGAACAGCAGCCCTTGTTGCACGCGGCGGCCGTACTGGCCGATCTCCGGCAGGAACAAGACGCCATTATTGGCTTTTTGCAGCAGCTCCAGCGGGGCGTCCGCCAATTGCTCCTGCTTGGCCGGCGTCACCCACGGGGTGTTGCCCTGATGGAAGAAGCGCGCCACCAGTTCGAAGCCGGAACCCGGTTCGCCGGTCAGCAGCACCGGCGACTTGACCTTGGCCACGCGTTCCAGCTGCCGCTTCAGCTCCTGGATCGGCTCGCTGCGGCCGAGCTTGTCCAGATTGAGCGAGGTGTTGGCCTGCATATCGCCGTATTTCAGCGCCCGCTGCACCGTGGTCAGCAGCTTTTGCAGCGCGATCGGCTTCTCCAGGAAGTCGAAAGCGCCGATGCGAGTCGCCTCTACCGCGGTGTCTATGCTGGCGTGACCGGACATCATCACCACCGGCATGTTCAGCTGACCGGACTTGGCCCATTCCTTGAGCAAAGTCACGCCGTCGCAATCCGGCATCCAAATGTCCAGCAACACCAACGCCGGACGCGTCTGGTTGCGCAACTGTCTGGCTACCTCGGCGTTTTCCGCCAGCGCGACGGTGTACCCCTCATCCTGCAGTATCTCGGAGAGCAATTCACGGATACCGATCTCGTCGTCAACAATCAAAATATCGCTGCTACGCATTAGGCCTCCAGCAATGGCAGGGAGAGAAGGATGCGCGCGCCATTCGGTTCGAGATTACCCACTTTGATCTGCCCGTGATGGTCTTCAAGAATCTTCTTGACCACCGCCAGGCCAAGACCGGTACCTTTGGTCTTGCTGGTCACATAGGGTTCGAACACGCGTTGCAGGATCTCCGGAGCAAAGCCCGGACCGTTATCCTCCACGCAAACGAGCGCATAGCCTTCTTCTTTTCGGCTGCTAATTTGAATCATCGGGATGTCAACGTCAAGGACCGCATCTTGCGCGTTCTGAATCAGGTTATGTAAAACCTGCCGCAACAATGCCGCATCCGCCATGATCATCAACGGCCTTTCATCAAGCGCCATCTTAACAGCAGAGTTGGATTCGTAAAGAGCCATCACCTCCCGCACCACTTGATTCAGGTCCAATTCGGTCAACTTGGTGCGCGGCGCGCGCGCGTAATCGCGGAAAGCGTCCACCATGGCCTTGAGCGCGCCCACCTGCTTGATGATAGTGTCGGTGGAGCGTCGCAGCATGTCGGCGTCGGCGCCGGCCAGCTTGTCCTGCAGCTTCATCGCCAGCCGTTCCGCCGATAGCTGGATGGGCGTCAACGGGTTGCGGATCTCATGCGCCAGCCGCTTGGCCACCTCGCCCCAGGCCGCGTCGCGCTGGGCGCGCGCCAGTTCGGTGATATCGTCGAACACCACCACATAGCCCACCGCAGACGCCTCCGGCAGATGGGCGCCGCGCACCAGCAAGGTGCGCTCGCCCTGCACCGTCAAATAGTTCAGCTGGGTTTTCCAGTCGCTGTCGCTGTTCTTGGACGCGTACTCCAGCACGCACTCCACCAGCGGCGCCACCGCCGGAATCGAGGTGGCCCAGTGCGGGAAATCCTGATCCGACACCTCGGCGAAATCCACGCCCAGAATGCGCGAGGCGCTGGTATTGGCGGCGCGCAGCTGCCAATCGGCGCCGAAGGCGATCACCCCGGCGCTCAGGTTGGCCAGAATGCTTTCCAGGTAAAGTTTGCTGCTTTCCAGTTCGCTGCGGCTGAGGTCCGCGGCGTGGCGCGCGTCCTCAAGCTGCTGCGTCATCCGGTTGAACAAGGTGGTCAGCATTCCCAGCTCGTCGCGCCGGTATACCGGGTGGCGCTTGGAAAAGTCGCCCTGCGCCACGGCCCGGGTGCCGGCGGCCAGCTCGGACAAGGGCGCCGACAGGCGCTCTGACAGGAATAAGGCGAAGGCCAGCGCCGCGGTCAACGCCAGCAGCGCGGACAGCGCCAGCGTCAGCATGTAGAAGGTGGTCAGGCCCTCGCGGCCCAAGAGCAGCTGGCGGTACTCCGCGCGCGCGGTCTCGATCTGCTCCGCGTCCTGGGCGATACGGCCGGGAGCGGATTGCAGGGCCTGCAACACGCGTTGCTGGCTGTCCAGATTGCGGTAAATCAGCAGCGATTTCAGCACCAGGCCGCTGCCGCCGTCGTTCTCGAAGCTGTCCAGCGTCTGGCGCGGTTTGAGCTTGCCTATGCTCTCGCGCGACAGCGGAGGAGGCACTCGCTCGCTGAGTCCGCCGGCGAAGGCCAGCAGCTGACCGCTGCGGCTATAGACAGCAAGCTCGCGCAATCCCAGTTG
Source organism: Chromobacterium sp. HL1 (assembly GCF_057418835.1). Classification (NCBI taxonomy): domain Bacteria; kingdom Pseudomonadati; phylum Pseudomonadota; class Betaproteobacteria; order Neisseriales; family Chromobacteriaceae; genus Chromobacterium; species Chromobacterium sp. HL1. Next base: position 193,930 of record NZ_CP162399.1, on the reverse strand, counting down.
CTCGCGCAAGCGCTCCAGCCGCGCCGGCAGCAGGCCTTCCGGCAAGGACTCGATATCGTCCTGCACCGAACGCGTGCGGCGCCCCAGGTCTTCCTGCACGTACTGCAGCGAGTTGCGCGCCAAGCCCAGGCTGCGGTCCAGCGCCGACTCGACGCGGACGTCGAACCAGCTTTCGATGCTGCGGGTCAGGAACTGGGCGGAAACGGTGAACACCAGGATGCCCGGCACCAGGGCCACCACCGCGAACATCATCACCAGCTTCTGAGTCAGCTTGGCGCCGAACACCCGTTGCCGCACCCGCTGACGCAGGCGCAGCAGCTGCCGTGCCACCACGCCCAGCAGCGTGGCGAGCAGGAGGCCGTTCAGGCCGAACACCCACCAGTAGTATTCGTTGAGTTTGGATGCGTTGCCGGTGGCCAAGGCCAGCAGATAAAGCAGGATGGCGCCCAGCGTCGCCAGCGCAATCACCGCGTAACGCATCAGCCGCCGTCCTTCACGTCCAGCTTGACCCAGTCGGACGACAGCGACCAGTCCGACGAGCCCAGCGCGTTCAATTGAAAGGGCTTGGGCAGTTCGCCGATGTCCAGCAACAGCCGCACCTGGCCGGCCACGCGCCCCGAGGCGCGCGGGTCCAGGGTGCCGGAATTGAGCACGCGCCAGCCCTGGATAGCGCCCACTGCGCCCAGCGCTTCGCGCAAGGTGGGGTAGTAGTTGGAGAGATTGCCGATGGTGACGCGGTAGCGATTGGTCAAGGACTGATAGGACAGCTTGAAGCCCAACTGGGCGTGCGGATCGAACCACTCGCTGAAATTCAGATAGTAAGCGGTCAAACGCGGCTTGGTCAGCTGGAACTCCAGCCGGAACGGCAGCACCACGCCCTGTTCCAGCGCGTCGCTGAGACTGGGCGTCAAGCGCGTCTGAAACCGGGTGCTGACGGACAACTGGCCGTCCGCCGTCACCTCGGCCTCAGCCCGACGCGAGCTGATGGTTTCGGCCTGCGCCGCCATGGCGAGACCGGCCAGCAAGCACAGCAGCAGGCTAACGTTTTTCAAGCAACGCGTAATAAAAGCCGTCATGACGCTCACAAGGAAGCAACTGCTCCTGTCTCAGGCACGCGGCATCCGCATGGCGATTCAGAAAGGAGTCTAGCTGTTGCTGATTCTCTTCGGGGAAAATGGAGCACGTAGCGTAAAGCATTTTGCCGCCCGAGGCGAGCAAAGGCCACAGCGCGTCGGCCATGGCGGCCTGTTGCACGCCCAACGCGGCGAAATCGCCGGGGCGGCGCAGCCACTTGATGTCCGGATGGCGACGCACCACGCCGCTGGCGGAACAGGGCACGTCGGCGAGGATGCGGTCGAAGGGCCGGCCGTCCCACCAGCCATCCGGCTGGCCGGCGTCGGCCGCATGCAGCCGCGCGGTCGCGCCGATGCGCTCCAGATTGTCGGCCACGCGCTGCAGCCGTTGTTCGTCGATGTCCAGCGCGGTCACTTCGACATCGGCGCTCTCCAGAATATGGCCGGTCTTGCCGCCGGGGGCCGCGCAAGCGTCCAGCACCCTTTGGCCGGCGCGCAGGTCCAGCCAGTGCGCGGCCTGCTGCGCGCCCCAATCCTGCACCGAGACTTCGCCGTCGGCGAAGCCCGGCAAGTCTCGCACATTGACCGGCCGCGTCAGCGTGATCGAGCCGCCGTCCAAAGCCTCGCCGTCCAGCCCGGCGGCTCGCAGCCGTTCCAGATAGGCCGCGGCGTCGCCATGGCGGCGATTGACGCGCAAAGTCATCGGCGGATGGCCGTTGTCGGCGTCCAGCACGGCTTGCCAGGCGTCCGGATAGGCGCGCTGCAAGCCCTTGATCCACCATAGCGGGTGGTTGAAGCTGGCCTCGATGTCCTTTTCCGCCGCGCGTTCCAAGGCGGCGCGCTGGCGCAGGAAGTTGCGCAGCACCCCGTTGACCAGACCCTTGAAATTGCCCTTGGCCAGCCGGCTGGCCAGGGTCACCGCCTCGTTCACCACCGCGTACTCGGCGGCGCGGGTGTGCGAGAGCTGATAGAAGGCCACGATCAGCACCCGCTCCAGCACCGGCTCGGGCAAGGGCTTGGCCACCAGTTGGCGCAGGTAGAAACGCAGCCGCGCCAAGTGGCGCAGGCTGCCGTAGGCCAGATCCTGCAAAGCGCCGCGCTCGGACGGCGTCAACTCCGGCGCCTTGCGTTGAGCCTCGGCCAAGGCCTCGGTCAGATTGGTTCCGGATTCGACGCGCAACAGAATATTGGCGGCCAATTGCTGAATATGATGCATGGGTGCTTTCTATCAAACCATAACAAACAGGCCAATGCCTTCCGGCATTGGCCTTGCGCGATCAAGGCGGCGCGCGGCCGCCCGACGCTCTTCAATTAATATACGCCGCGCGCCATCGCTTGCAGCCGTTCGATGCGGTCCGCGGTCTGCGGATGGGTGCGGAACAGATCGCCCATCCCGCCGCCGGACAAGGGATTGATGATCATCATCTGCGCGGTTTCCGGGTGCGCCTCGGCGGCGGGCATCACAATGCCCTGCGCATAGTACTCGATCTTCTGCAAGGCGGAGGCCAAGGCCAGCGGGTCGCCGGAAATCTCGGCGCCGCCGCGGTCGGCCTCGAATTCGCGCGCGCGGGAAATCGCCATCTGTATCAGGCTGGCCGCCAGCGGCGCCAGCAGGGCGACGGCCAGACGCGGCAGCCAGCCCACCGGCTGGCCGTTTTCGTCGCGGCCGCCAAAGAACATGGCGAAGTTGGCCAGCGCGGATATCGCGCCGGCCATGGTGGCGGAAATAGTGGAGATCAAGGTGTCGCGGTGCTGGACGTGGGCCAGTTCGTGCGCCATCACCCCGCGCAGCTCGCGATAGTCCAGCATGCGCATGATGCCGCTGGTGGCGGCCACCGCCGCGTGCTCGGGACTGCGGCCGGTGGCGAAGGCGTTGGGCTGCTCTTCGTGAATCACGTAGACGCGCGGCATAGGCAGGCCGGCGCGCTGCGCCAGTTCCGCCACCATGCCGTAGAATTCCGGCGCGCTCTGGGCGTCCACCTCCTGCGCGTTGTACATGCGCAGCACCATCTGGTCGGAATTCCACCAAGCGTACACATTCATCGCCCCGCCGAACAGCAAGGCCAGAATCATGCCGCTTTTGCCGCCTATCATGCCGCCGATCACGGCGAACAGCGCCAGAATCGCCGCCATCAGCAAGGTGGTCTTGAACCAGTTGTCCGTCATTGCCGCCCCCTTTCCTCTCGCCTCAGTCTATCCGCTCACACGCCCAGCCGCGTGCCCGCCAGCTGGCTTCTGCCTGCGACGAAGTCCCGCGCGGCCAGCCGCTTGCCGCCGGCCGCCTGCAGCACGCTCAAGCGCACCAGGCCGGAGCCGCAGCCCACCAGCACGCCGTCCGCATCCGCGGCGACGATCACGCCCGGCTCGGCCTGGCCAGCTTCGGCGCCGGCCATCCACAGTTTCAGCGCTTCGCCGGCCAGCAGCGTATGCGCGCCCGGCGCCGGGTTGTAGGCGCGGATCGCCCGGGCCACTTCTTCCGCCGGCAGGCTCCAGTCCACCAAGGCCTCGGCCTTGCTCAGCTTCTGCGCGTAAGTGACGCCCGCTTCCGGCTGCTTGAGCGGGGCGATCCCGTCCAATCCGGCCAGCGTGGAGACGATGGCGCGCGCGCCTTCCACGGCCAGCTTGTCGTGCAGCGTGGCGGCGGTTTCGTCGTCGGCGATGGCCACAGGATGGATGGACAACATGTCGCCGGTGTCCAGGCCCACGTCCATCTGCATGATGGTGATGCCGGTTTCGGCGTCGCCGGCCAGGATGGCGCGCTGTATCGGCGCCGCGCCGCGCCAGCGCGGCAGCAGCGAGGCGTGGATGTTCAGACAGCCGCGCGCCGGGATATCCAGCACCGCCTGCGGCAGGATCAGCCCGTAGGCGGCCACCACCATCAAGTCGGCGCCGATGTCGCGCAGCATCTGCTGCGCTTCGTCGTTGCGCAAGGACGCCGGCTGCTCCACACGCAGGCCGTGCTCCAGCGCGACCGCCTTGACCGGGCTGGGCTTCAATTTCATGCCGCGGCCGGCCGGACGGTCCGGCTGGGTCAGCACCAGGGCGATTTCATGGCCGGCGGCGATCAACTCGCGCAGCGCGGCGGCGGCAAACTCCGGCGTACCGGCAAAGATCAATTTCATTCAAACCATTCCGGACGGGGCGCCCACGGCGCCACGGTCACATATTCTGTTTTTCACGCTTTTTCAGCTTGGTCTTGATGCGGGTCTGCTTCATCTGCGACAGATATTCTACGAATACCTTGCCGTCCAGATGGTCGATCTCGTGCTGGATGCAGATCGCCAGCAGGCCGTCGGCCTCCAGTTCGAACGGCTTGCCGTTGCGGTCCAGCGCGCGCACCTTGACGCGCTCGGCGCGAGTCACTTTGTCGTAAATGCCGGGCACGGACAGACAGCCTTCTTCATATTCCGTCTCGCCGTCCTTGCTCAGGATTTCCGGGTTGATGAACACGCGGCGTTCGTTCCGTTCCTCGGAAATGTCCATCACCACCAGGCGGTGGTGGAAATCGACCTGAGTCGCGGCCAGGCCGATGCCTTTGGCCTCGTACATGGTCTCGAACATATTATCGATCTGGATCTGCAAGGCCTCGTCGAAGACCTCCACCGGCTTGGCCACGGTGTGCAGCCGTTCATCCGGGTAATGCAAAATATTCAACAATGCCATCGGATTTAATGACTCCCCGTCGTTTCATTCACTCATCAAGTTGTCGTATCGCGATCGGCACGCCGATAATAGACATGTTCGAAACGCGATTCCTTGTATGCGGGCCACCCCCGCAGGTGTCCGTCCACCTTCATATTGGGGCATTTCCCATGCGTAAAAGCATTATATCCTTCGCCTTGGCCCTCGGGCTCGCCGCGCCCGCCTTCGCCGCCGATCTCCAGTTGAAGGCTGACGCGCCCAGCCGCTACACCGTGAAGCGCGGCGACACACTGTGGAGCATTTCCGGACGCTATCTGAGCAGCCCCTGGAAATGGCCGCGTCTGTGGCGGATGAACCAGGGCGAAATCAAGAATCCGCACTGGATCTACCCGGGCGACGTGCTGGCGCTGGACTATGTGGACGGCCAGCCGCGGCTGTCGCTGGCGCGAGGCGCGCAGCGCGAAGTCAAACTCTCGCCGCAGGCCCGCGTCGAGACGCTGGATCAGGCGGTGGCCAGCATTCCGGCCTCGGCAATCGAGCCCTTCCTTAAACGGCCGCTGGTGGTGGACATGGCGCAGTTCCTGCAATCGCCCAAGCTGATCGCCGGACCGGAAGAACACCTCACCGTCGCCACCGGGGACCGCGTCTACGCCACCGGCGTCAACGAGGCCGGCACCTGGCAGGCTTACCGGCTGGGCAAGCCGCTGCTGGACCCGGACACCAAGAAGGTGCTGGGCGTAGAAGCGACCTACAGCGGCGACCTGACCGCAGACAAGCCCCAAGGCGACGTTCAGACGCTGAAAGTCAGAAACGTCAGCGAGGAAATCCTGGTGGGCGACCATCTGATGCGCGCGCCGCAGCAAAACTTCAACAACTACGCCCCGCATCCGGCCGACGCTCATCTGAGCGGCAAGGTGGTCTCGGTCTACAACGGCGTGGACGGCGCGGCCCAATACTCCACTATTGTACTCAATCTGGGCCAGTCGCAGGGCGTCGAAAACGGTCATGTGTTCGGCCTGTTCAAAAAAGGCCGCCCGCTGGAAATCAAAGACGAACAGGGCAAGCGCACGGTGACGCTGCCGGCGGAGCGCGCCGGCAACGCCTTCGTCTACCGCGTGTTCGACAAGGTGTCCTACGCGCTGGTGCTGGACAGCCGCGGCCCGATCTACGTGGGCGACGGCGTGGCCAGCCCCGAGCAAGAATGAAGGCTCCGCCGCATGACTGGCTGTTGCTGGCGCTGACCCCCGGCATCGGTCCAGCCGGCTTTTTACGGCTGATCGACGCCTTCGGCGGCGCCGACGCCGCCTTGAACGCCAACAGCCGCCAGACCGAGCCCTTGATCGGCAAAGAAGCGGCCGAGGCCCTGCAGCGGCGCGAGGCCGCCGCCTCCGCCGAGGCGGCGCTGGAATGGGCGCAAACGCCGGGCTGCCAATTGCTGTCGCTGCTGGACGACGACTACCCGCCGCAGCTGGCCGAATCCAACTCGCCGCCGCCGCTGCTGTTCGCCCGCGGCCGGCGCGAGCTGCTGACCCAGCCCATGCTCGCCATCGTGGGCAGCCGCGCCGCCACGCCGCAGGGCAGGCAGAACGCGGAAAGCTTTTCCCGCGAACTGGCCGAACACGGCTATTGCATCGTCAGCGGCCTGGCCAGCGGCATCGACGCCGCCGCCCATCACGGCGCGCTCGGACAGCCGCCCGCCACCATCGCCGTGGTCGGCACCGGCATAGACCGCGTCTACCCGGCCAGCAACCGCCAGCTGGCGCACCGCATCGCCGAGGAAGGCCTGATCCTGTCCGAGTTCGCGCTGGGCATGGGACCGCTGGCCGGCCATTTCCCGCGCCGCAACCGCATCATCGCCGGCCTCAGCCGCGGCTGTCTGGTGGCGGAGGCCAATATCGGCTCCGGCTCGCTGATCACCGCGCGGCTGGCGATGGAGAACAACCGCGAAGTGATGGCCATCCCCGGTTCCATCCACAATCCGCAGTCTCGCGGCTGTCACCGGCTGATCAAGGACGGCGCCAAACTGGTGGAAACCGTGGACGACGTGCTGGACGAAGTGGGCAGGCTGCAACGCAAACGCCCCAGCGCCAAGCCGGCGGCCCCCGCGGCGGAATCGCCGCTGCTTGAAGCCATGGGATTCGACCCCATCAGTATGGATGCGCTTTCGACCACGCTCGGGTTGACTGTGGGGGAGCTTTACGCGATGCTGCTCGAACTTGAGCTGGCCGGCCTGGTGGCCAGCCATCCCGGCGGGCTTTTTCAGCGCCTGAAACCGGGCTGAACCGCGCTAACCCGCACTTTAAGAAGATAGATTGATGTTTGACGTACTCGCCTTCCTGTTTGAACAATTCCGCGATCCGGACGCTTTCGGCGACCGCGGCGCGCTGATGCGCCAATTGGAGGCCGCCGGTTTCGAGGACGAGGAGATCAACGACGCGCTGGATTGGCTGGACGGCATCAGCGGCCTGGACGACAGCGGCTACGTCGGCGCCAACGAAGCCAGCGGCATGCGCGTTTACGCCGAAGACGAGCTGGAGCACCTGCCCGCCGACGTGCGCGGCCTGCTGCAGTTCCTGGAGGATCACGGCGCCTTGACGCCCGCGCAGCGCGAAATGGTCATCGACCGCCTGATGGAACTGCACGGCGACGACATCAACGTCGGCAGCGCCAAGCTGGTGGCCTTGATGGTGTTGTGGGCGCAACAGGCGGAACTGCCCATTCTGCTGGGCGAGGCGCTGTTGGATGCCGTGCATGGCGAACCCACCATGCAATGACTTGTCAGCCTCATGGAGCGGGCTTAACATGCCGCCCTTGGCCGCCGGTTCCGGCGGCCGATCCAAGAGCGCTCTTGCGCTCTTGTTTTATTTGACGAATATATTTTCTGTCGACGCGAAATTTTCAGGGTGAAGCCTTCACCCTCCTTGTCGACGGGAACGCAGCAGCCCACGCACGGGCCTGGCGCCCTTCTGCCGCGCGGCAGAAACGCCCGGTCCGGACGGATCGGCCGGCATGCCGGCGATTGCACATAGAAAAGATAATATGCCCACCAGTCTCTTGATCGTCGAATCGCCTTCCAAGGCGAAAACGCTGAAGAAATACCTAGGCCCTGACTTTGAAGTCCTGGCTTCCTACGGCCATGTGCGCGATCTGGTGCCCAAGAACGGCGCAGTGGACCCTGAAAAAGGGTTCGCGATGAAATACCAGTTGATCGCGCGCAACAGCAAACACGTCGACGCCATCGTCAAAGCGGTGGGCGACGCCGAACACATCTATCTGGCGACTGACCCGGACCGCGAAGGCGAGGCCATTTCCTGGCATCTGGTGCAGATCCTCAACGGCAAGAAGCTGCTGAAGAACAAGACCGCCCAGCGCGTGGTTTTCCACGAAATCACCAAGAACGCGGTGCTGGAAGCGATCCAGAACCCGCGCGAAATCGCGCAGAACCTGGTGGACGCACAGCAGACCCGCCGCGCGCTGGACTACCTGGTGGGCTTCAACCTGTCGCCGCTGCTGTGGAAGAAGATCCGCCGCGGCCTGTCCGCCGGCCGGGTTCAAAGCCCCGCGCTGCGGCTGATCTGCGAGCGCGAGAACGAAATCCGCGCCTTCGTCGAGCAGGAATACTGGTCTGTGCATCTGGACAGCCACAAGGGCCGCACCAAGTTCGGCGCCAAGCTGACCTCGATGGCCGGCAAGAAGCTGGAACAGTTCGACATCCCCAACGAGGCCGAGCAGGCCAGCATACTGGCGCGGCTGGAAGGCCACCCGGCGGTGGTCAGCAGCATCGAGAAGAAAAAGAAATCTCGCAGCCCCGCCGCCCCGTTCACCACCTCCACGCTGCAGCAGGAAGCCGTGCGCAAGCTGGGCATGACCACCGACCGCACCATGCGCACCGCGCAGCAGCTGTACGAGGGCATAGACATCGGCCAGGGCACCGTCGGTCTGATCACCTATATGCGTACCGACTCGGTGGCGCTGGCGGGCGAGGCGGTGGAGGAGATCCGCGGCTATATCGGCCTGAAATTCGACGGCGACTACCTGCCCAAGAACCCGGTGGCCTACAAGAACAAGTCCAAGAACGCCCAGGAAGCGCACGAGGCGATCCGCCCCACGTCCATCCTGCGCACCCCGGACATGGTCAAGCCCTTCCTGACCTCGGATCAGTTCAAGCTCTACGACATGGTCTGGAAGCGGACGCTGGCTTGCCAGATGGCGCCGGCCAAGTTCGACACCACCAGCATAGACATCGCCGTCGGCGAAGGCGTTTTCCGCGCCACCGGCCAGGTGCAGACCTTCGCCGGCTTCCTCGCCGTGTATGAAGAAGACGTGGACGACGCCGAGGACGAGGACAACGCCAAGCTGCCGCTGCTGGACGAGGGCGAGACCCTGCCGGTGGACAAGCTCTACGGCACCCAGCACTTCACCCAGCCGCCGCCGCGTTATTCGGAAGCCTCGCTGGTGAAGGCCCTGGAAGAATTCGGCATCGGCCGGCCGTCCACTTACGCCAGCATCATCTCCACGCTGAAAGACCGCGAATACGTGGTGCTGGACAAGAAGCGCTTCCTGCCCACCGACACCGGCGACATCGTCAACAAATTCCTGACCGAGCACTTCGCGCAATACGTGGACTACAACTTCACCGCCAAGCTGGAAAACCAGCTGGATGAAGTGGCCAACGGCCAGCGCGAATGGGTGCCGGTGATGGACAGCTTCTGGAAGAACTTCTCCAAGCAGATCGCGGAGAAGGAGAGCATCTCCCGCGCCGAGGTCACCACCGAGAGCCTGGACGAAGCCTGTCCAAAATGCAGCAAGCCCTTGTCCATCAAGTTCGGCAAGCGCGGCCGCTTCATCGCCTGCACCGGTTATCCGGACTGCGATTACACCCGCAATATGGGCGAAACCGCCGAACAGGCTGCGGAAGAGGCGGAAGCGCCGACGGTGATCGAAGGCCGCAGCTGCCCGGAGTGCGGCGGCGAGCTGCACATCAAGAAGGGCCGCTACGGCAAGTTCATCGGCTGCGCCAACTACCCGAAGTGCAAGCACATCGAGCCGCTGGAAAAGCCGCGCGAAACCGGCGTGGAATGCCCGGAATGCAAGGCCGGCCAGCTAATCGAGCGCAAGAGCCGCTACGGCAAGCTGTTCTACAGCTGCAACACCTATCCCAAGTGCAAGTACGCCACCTGGAACCCGCCGGTGGCCGAGCCCTGCCCGAAGTGCAATTGGCCGATCCTGACCATCAAGACCACCAAGCGCCGCGGCACCGAGAAAGTCTGCCCGCAGAAGGAATGCGGCTATAGCGAGGTGATCGCGCCGCCGGAAGGCAAGGAAGCCGAGCCGGCTTAAGGGCTCCGCTTACGACAACAGCCCTGCGCGGGACACCGCGGCAGGGCTGTTTTCATTGAGGCCTCGCTTACGCTTGCGCCAAGCGCCGGATCACGCGGCCGGCGGCTCTGTGGGCCGGCGCGCCGCCTCGGCTTCGCGAATTTCCCTGCCCAGAAAGTAATTGAGCGCGGTGCGCAGCACCGCGATGGCGCCCAACTTGCCGATCTGGTCCCAACTGGGCGCCACCGCTGTGGACAGGATGTCGGCCGCCAATTGCAACTCCAGCGCCAGCGCCAGGAAGCGGGCGAAGCTGAGCCGCACCTGATTGTAATCGTCATGGTTGGCGCTGAGGCAGCGGCGAACATAGCGGACGCCCAGGGCCAGGATGCCGACGCCTATCACCAGCGCGCCCAGCGCTTCCACGCCCAACTTGAGCCAGAGCACGATGTTCAACACCCACTCCTCGACTCCGGATTCCACTGGCGACATCATCGGACGGCTCCCTCTGGGTTCAGGCAGCCGTCACCTTACCCGCTTCAGGCAAACAACACCAGACACCACACCGCGGTCAGATTGATCAGGCCCAGCAATTGAGCGGCGCTGCCCATGTCCTTGGCGCGCTTGGCCAGCGGATGCCGCTCCAGCGAGGTGTGGTCCACCGCCGCCTCGATCGCGGAGTTCAGCAGTTCGATGATCAGCGTCGCCAGCGAGCTGGCCACCAGCAAGGCGCGCTCCAGCGGCTGGGCATGGATGACGAAGGCCAGCGGGATCAGCACCGCCGCCAGCAGCACCAGCTGGCGGAAGGCGTCCTCATGCCGGAACGCCGCCTTGAGGCCGTCCAGCGAGTAACCGAAGGCGTTGATCAGGCGGGTGATCCCGGTTTTGCCTTTGAACGGGCTTTCTTTCATTGCTAGATCCATGCGGTTGGGTCGTCGGAAACGGCATCGGATGGCGGCCGGCGCTCCAGCATGCCAGCTCAAGATGACGACAATAAAAATCAAAACGGCCGACGTTGCCGCCGGCCGTGTTTATAAAGTCGTCGCAAACCGTGTCAGTGCGGCTGGCAACGCCGCTCCAAGGCGTCGATGTACAGGCCGGCGACCTTGATCTCGGTCTGGTCCATGATTTCGCGGAAGCAGGTGGGGCTGGTGACGTTGACCTCGGTCAGATAGTTGCCGATCACGTCCAGCCCGGCCAACAGGATGCCGCGCTTTTTCAGCTCCGGTCCCACCGTCCTGGCGATTTCACGATCGCGCTCGGTCAGCGGCCGCGCCTCGCCGCGACCGCCAGCGGCCAGATTGCCCCGGGTCTCCCCCGCCGCCGGAATGCGCGCCAGGCACCACTCCACCGGCTCGCCGTCTATCACCAGAATGCGCTTGTCGCCGTCGCGGATCTCCGGAATGTAGCGCTGCGCCATCACCGTGCGCTTACCGCGCAACGTGATGGTTTCAATGATCACAGACAGATTGGCGTCGTCCGGGCGCAGCCGGAAAATGCTGTCGCCGCCCATGCTGTCCAGCGGCTTCAGGATCACGTCCTGATGCTGGTTGATGAAGGCGCGCAGGCGGTGCGCCTCGCCGGTGATCAGCGTGGGCGCGGTCAGCTCCGGGAACTGCAAAATGGCCAGCTTCTCGTTGAAATCGCGCAGCGCCTGGCCGCTGGTGAACACCTTGGCCCCCTGCGCCTCCGCCAGCGTGAACAGCTGAGAGGCGTACAGGTATTCCATGTCGAAGGGCGGATCCTTGCGCATCACGGTGGCGCTGAAGGACTGCAAGGGCTGGCGATGCACTTCGCCCAGCTTGAACCAGGCCGGGTGTTCGCCCTCGTACTGGCCGGTCAGGCTCAGATCGCGCGCGTCCACCAGCACGCGGCCGCCCTCCACCGACAATTGATGGGCCTGGGCGAAGCTCAGGGCATGGCCGCGCGCGGCGGCCTCCTGCATCATCGCGAAGGTGGTGTCCTTGTAAAGCTTGAAGTGATCCAGCGGATCGGCAATGAACAGGATGCGCATGATTATCGGTCCTCGCTTGGCTTGGCGGCGTCGCGCAGCATGCGTTCCATGCCGCTACGCGCCGTTTGCATCATCTCGTCGGCCTGTGCGGCGACGGAAAGGAAAGTGGGCTCGTCGGCCCCATTATAGGAGCAGCCGAGGTAGCGCAGCGCTTCGCCCTGCTGCGGCGCGCCCAGCAGCGCCGCCAAGGGATTGGCGGACATCTCGTAGACGGACAGCATCGGCCCTTCCGCGCCGACGAAGCGGTAATACTGCTCCGTCACCCGGATCGGCGCGCGTTTGAGCCGCAGCCGGGACGCGGCTTCGGCCATTGTCCAAGCGGACGGCAGCGGCACCGACACGAACTCCTTGTGCAGCGCCAGCCGCGTCGTCTCCGCGCCGAACACCCGGATCGGCCGTTTCAGGTCATAGGCGTAAACGCCCAGCGTGCTGGCCTGCTCGTTCTTGCGTATCCAGTCCGGCCCCTTGTCGAACACCACGTCCAGCAAGGCCGGCTGCAAGGCCTGGTAGCGCTCGAACGACGCGCACTGCACCAATTCCTCCAGCGCCTGCGGCGTCAAGGCCTCGTCGGCGGCCGCCGAGGCCGTCGCCGCCAATAGCGCCAGGCTCAGCCAGGCTTTCATTCGTCCGCGTCCGGATCGGTGGCTTCCAACTCCAGCGAGGCGGCCAGCAGCGCCAGCCGCGAAATCACGCCGTAGGCGTAGAAACGGTTGGGCGCGCAGTCCGGCGTGCCCTGCTTGTCCGGCAGGCAGGCGGTTTCGAACGAGAGCGGCACGAAGTGCATGCCCGGCGCGTTCAGGTTTTCATCGATGCCGCGGCCGGTGTGCACGCGGTAGAAACCGCCGGTCACGTAGCGGTCCATCATGTAGACCACCGGCTCGGCCACCGCGTCCTCCACCGTTTCGAAGGTGTACACGCCCTCTTGCACGATGACCTCGGACACCTCCAGGCCTTCCTTGACCACCGACATCTTGTTGCGCGCCTTGCGGTTGAGACCCAGCACCTCGTCCGGGCTCTTCACGCTCATCACGCCCATGCCGTAGGTGCCGGCGTCCGCCTTGACGATGACGAAGGGATCGTTGTCGATGCCGTATTCGCGGTATTTGACGCGAATCTTGTCCAGCATCCGCGACACCTCGTCCGCCAATTGCTCCTCGCCGGTGCGGGCGTGAAAATCCAGGCCGCTACAGCTGGCGAAATAGGGATTGATGGTCCAGGGATCGATGGAGATCAAACGCGCGAAGTCCTCGCACACCTTGTCGTAGGCGGCGAAGTGGTTGCTCTTGCGGCGCACCGCCCAGCCGGCGTGCAGCGGCGGCAGCAGATTCTGCTCCAGGCCTTTGAGCAGGTCGGGAATGCCGCCGGACAAATCGTTGTTGAGCAGGACCACGCAGGGGTTGAAGCCGTCCGCCAGCACCAGGCGGTTGCCGCGGCGTTCGATGGGCTCCAAGCGCACGATGTCGCCGTTGGCCGATTGCAGCTCGGTCGGCTCGGTGATTTCCGGGTTCAGCGAGCCCAGGCGCACCTTGAGGCCGGCCTGCTCGAAAATATGCACCAGCGCGGCGATGTTCTGCAGGTAGAAGGTGTTGCGGGTGTGGTTTTCCGGTATCAGCAGCACGCTGCGCGCTTCCGGACACACTTTTTCCACCGCGCTTTGCGCGGCGTGGACCGCCAGCGGCAGAAAGTCGCGGTTCAGGTTGTTGTGGCCGCCGGGAAACAGGTTCATGTCCACCGGCGCCAGCTTGAAACCGCTGTTGCGCAGGTCCACCGAGCCGTAGAACGGCGCCGCGTGGTTATGCCACTGACTGCGGAACCAGTGTTCGATCTGAGGCTGGGCAGTCAGGATGCGGCTTTCCAGTTCGTAAAGCGGGCCGGTCAGTGCTGTTGCCAGATGCGGAACGGGCGGCATGGAATCCCCTTGGGTTTTCGAATTGAATTCGCTAATGGTGGGGGTGGCGCGGGATGAATTCAAGACTTGTTGTGTTGGGACCGTCAAAAAGCAAAGGACGCTTGCGCGTCCTTGTCGGTTTGGCCCGCGGGCCGCATCGTCACAACGGCCAGGGTTCGCCGTAAGCCTGCTGATACAAGTCCTTCAGCGAGTCCCAGTCGAAGAAGTGATTCTGGCAGCCCGGCGTGGTGACCTTGATCGCGCCGATCACATTGGCCAGACGGCCGGTGATCTTCCAGTCCAGGCCGCGGCTGATGCCGTAGAGCAGGCCGGCGCGGAAAGCGTCGCCGCAGCCCATCGGGTCCACCGGCTTGATCGGCATTTGCACGCGCGGGATCAGGTGCACGGTGTCGCCGACGTAAATCTCCGCGCCCTTGGAGCCGCGGGTGACGATCAGCGCCTCCACCTTTTTGCGCAAGTCCTCCACCGACAGGCCGGCGCGTTCGCGCATCAGCTCGCTCTCGTAGTCGTTGATGGCCACATAGCTGGCCAGTTCGACGATCTCGTGGATCTCGTCGCGCGACAGCAGCGGCAGCTCCTGGCCCGGATCGAAGATGAAGGGAATGCCGGCCGCAGCCAATTCCTTGGAATGCTGCAGGAAGGCGCTGTAGCCGCCGGGCGACAGAATCGCCAGCTCGATCGGCCCCGGAATATCCGATATGTGGTTTTCGGTGGCAAAATCCATGGCGCCGGGATGGAAGGCCATCAATTGATTGCCATCCTTGTCGGCGATGCCGAAGCACTGCGAGGTATACTGCTTGCGGATCAAGCGAATGAAGCGGTCGTCCACGCCGGCGCGTTTCAGATGTTGGCGATACGGCTCGAAATCCTCACCCACCACGCCCATGACGATGGGGGTTTCGCCCAACAGACACAGGCTGTAGGCGATATTGCCGGCCATGCCGCCGAATTCGCGGCGCATGGTCGGGGCCAGGAAGGTCGTGGAAATTTTGTGCAGCTGATCCGGCAGGATCTGGCTGTCAAAACGGCCATGAAACGAGAACAGGGTATCGTATGCGAGGGCCCCGCAGACGAGGATAGACATGCCCACTCCGCAAAAAGGTCAATCGACCATTTTAACATGAAACATTTGTTTGGTTCACGTCGAGAACTTTGACCTTGTCGGATATCCAATACACTTCAAACACCTACCGGAAGCTCAACAAGATGCTGAAACGACTGCTCGCCCCCGCGCTGATCGCGCTGCTACCGCTCTCCGCCATGGCCGCGCCCACGCTGGAACAAACCCATTTCACCAAGCTGCAAGGCGGCGACGCCACCATCGCCGCCTATAAGGGCAAGGTCACGGTGCTGAATTTCTGGGCCACCTGGTGCGGGCCTTGCCGCGAGGAAATGCCTATGCTGAACCGCCTGCGCGCCAAGCTGGCGCCCAAGGGCGTGGAAGTGGTGGGCGTGGCGCTGGACAATAAGGAAGAAGTCAGCGCCTTCGTCGGCCAGCTGAAGATAAGCTATCCCATCCTGCTGGGCGACAGCGACACGCTAAACCTGATGCGCAGCCTGGGCAACGCCACCGGCGGCCTGCCTTACACCCTGATACTGGACCGCAAGGGCAAGATCGCCGCCAAGCTCACCGGCCTCTTGGACGAGAAAAAACTGGAAGCGGCGATCAAAGCCCAGTTGTAAACCGCTCGGCGACGGCCATTGACGCCGGCCGCCGCCCAAGCCTCCTCAGCGGCCGGCTCTGCGCCGGCCCACTTCCGCCGCCAAGGCCTCGGCCTCCGCCGGCAAGGCCTGCGCCACATGCCAATAACGCCGGCAATCCGGCGTCCGCCCCAGCAAGCCCTGCTCCACCAGCTCGCGCCGCAGCAACACATGGTCGCCAAAGGCTTCTTCGGCGCGGATCAAGGCGTTCGCCTCCGGCTCGGACCACTGCTCCCCGCCCGGCAGGCTGGCCCACAAGACCCACAGGCAGACGCGCTGTTCGCTGAATTTCTTAGGCCAGCGCGTCAAGCGCCCCTCGGCGTCGTAATGACGCAACAGCCGCGTCGTCGCCGCGGACAGGCCGGCCGGCGGCGCCGGACGTTCGCATTCCGCCCGCCAATGCTGGAAGTTCTGGAAGCCGGCGGAACGCGCCAGCATATTGAGGATGTGCACATGGCTGGGCGGAGCGCTTTCCTGCGCCCATTGCTGTTTGAGCGAACGCGCCAGCGCGGAGATGTCGCTGCAATAAAAGGGATAAAGCGTACGAGACATGGTTCGAATCCTGTCGTCGTGCCAAGGTCGGGAGGGACTGCCGCGGTCGCCGTTACGGCCTGGCACGGGTTCGAGCCAAGCGGGATGAATCTAGCCAAGACAGGTTTAGCGTGGTGAAGGCACCGGCGACGCCTGGGTGAACTGTTGACCCGCGACGATGCTAACACCGCGCCGTCCGCTTGCAAAGCGCGCGGGCATGAAAAAAGCCGACGCTCGCGCGTCGGCTTTTGGCCCTGCGGCTACCGGATCACTCCAGGCGGCCGTGGCACTGCTTGTACTTCTTGCCGCTGCCGCATGGGCAGGCGTCGTTGCGGCCGATGCGCAGGCCCTGCGCCGCCAGCGCGTCCGGGGACAGCGGATTATCCTCGTCCTCGCCCAGCGCCGAACCCGGCGCGGCGTGCTGCATTTCGTACTCGCCCACCTGGTGCGGCTCCACCGCGTCCACGTCTTCCTGGCTGCGGATCTGCACCGTCATCAGCACATTGACCACGCTGCGCTTGATGCGCTCCAGCATGTCGGCGAACAGCTCGAAGGCTTCGCGCTTGTATTCCTGCTTGGGGTTCTTCTGCGCGTAACCGCGCAGGTGGATGCCCTGGCGCAGGTGATCCATCGCCGCCAGATGTTCGCGCCAGTGATTGTCCAGCATCTGCAGCACCAGGCTGCGCTCGAACTGGCGCATCACGCCGTCGCCGGCCAGCTCCACCTTGGCCTGATAGGTCTCGGCGGCTTGCTCGATGATGCGTTCGCGGATGCTTTCGATGTCCAGCGCCGGCTCGGCCTTCAGCCATTCGCTGACCTTGATCGGCAGCAGGAATTCGGCTTCCAGCGTTTTCTCCAGGCCCGGCAGATCCCACTGTTCTTCCATGGATTCCGGCGGCAGGTGCAGGTCCACCAGGTCGGACAACACGCCTTCGCGCATATTGACCACCACGTCGGACACATCACTTTCCACCAGGATTTCATTGCGCTGCTGGTAGATCACCTTGCGCTGGTCGTTGGCGACGTCGTCGTATTCCAGCAATTGCTTGCGGATGTCGAAGTTGCGGCCTTCCACCTTGCGCTGGGCGTTCTCGATGGAGCGGGACACCCACGGGTGCTCGATCGCCTCGCCTTCCGGCATTTTCAGGCGGTCCATGATCGCGGCGACGCGATCGGAGGCGAAGATGCGCAGCAGCGGGTCTTCCAGACACAGGTAGAAACGGGAGGAGCCCGGGTCGCCCTGACGGCCGGAACGGCCGCGCAGCTGGTTGTCGATACGGCGCGATTCATGGCGCTCGGTGCCCACGATGTGCAGGCCGCCGGCGGCCAGCACCTGATCGTGCACCACTTGCCAATCGGCGCGGATCTTCTCGATGCGCGCGCGCTTCTCCTCGGCGGACAAGCTGTCGTCGGATTCGACGCCCTTGATCTCCGGCTCCGGATTGCCGCCCAGCACGATGTCGGTGCCGCGGCCGGCCATATTGGTGGCCACGGTGATCACGCCGGGGCTGCCGGCCTGCACCACGATATCGGCTTCGCGCGCGTGTTCCTTGGCGTTCAGCACATTGTGCGGCAGCTTGGCCTTTTGCAGCAGATTGGCGATCAGTTCGGAGTTTTCAATGCTGGTGGTGCCCACCAGCACCGGCTGGCCGCGCTCGTGGCAGTCCTTGATATCGGCCAGGATGGCGTCGTACTTCTCCTTGGCGGAGCGGTAGACCTTGTCCTGCGCGTCCTTGCGGACCATGGGCCGGTTGGTCGGGATCACCACGGTTTCCAGGCCGTAAATGCTCTGGAATTCGTAAGCTTCGGTGTCGGCGGTGCCGGTCATGCCGGCCAGCTTGCCGTACAGACGGAAGTAGTTCTGGAAGGTGATCGAGGCCAGCGTCTGGTTCTCGCGGTTGATCTCCACGCCTTCCTTGGCTTCCACCGCCTGGTGCAGGCCTTCGGACCAGCGGCGGCCGGACATCAGGCGGCCGGTGAATTCGTCCACGATCACCACTTCGCCGTCCTGCACCACATAGTGCTGGTCCTTGTGGAACAGCGAGTGGGCGCGCAGAGCGGCCATCAGATGGTGCATCAGCGTGATGTTGGTGGCGGAATACAGGCTGTCGCCTTCCTTCAGCAGGCCCAGACGGGTCAGGATTTCTTCGCTGTGCTCGTGGCCCGCTTCGGACATCATTACCGAGTTGGCTTTCTCGTCCACCCAGTAATCGCCCTCGCCCTCTTCGGTTTCCTGGCGCTTCAGCATCGGCGGCACCGCGTTCATGCGCTGGTACATGTCGATATTGTCGTCGGCCGGGCCGGAGATGATCAGCGGGGTGCGCGCTTCGTCGATCAGGATGGAGTCCACCTCGTCGATCACCGCGTAGGCCAGCTTGCGCTGCACCTTCTCTTCCACGCTGAACACCATATTGTCGCGCAGATAGTCGAAGCCGAATTCGTTGTTGGTGCCGTAAGTGATGTCGCAGGCGTAGGCGCTCTGCTTCTCGTCGTGCGGCATCTGGGACAGGTTGACGCCCACGGAGAGGCCGAGGAAGTTGTACAGCTTGGCCATGATGCCGGCGTCGCGGCTGGCCAGGTAGTCGTTGACGGTGACGACATGCACGCCGTCGCCGGTCAGCGCGTTCAGATAGGACGGCAGCGTGGCCACCAGAGTCTTGCCCTCGCCAGTGCGCATCTCGGCGATCTTGCCGTAGTGCAACACCATGCCGCCGATCAGCTGCACGTCGAAGTGGCGCATGCCCAGTACCCGGCGCGAGGCTTCGCGGCACACCGCGAAGGCTTCTGGCAACAGGCCGTCCACCGTCTCGCCCTTGGCCAGACGTTGCTTGAACTCATCGGTTTTGGCCGCCAAAGCCTCGTCGGACAACGCTTTCAAGCCCTCTTCCAGAGCATTGATGCGCACCACCGTCTGGTGGAATTGCTTCAGAAGCCGGTCATTGCGGCTGCCGAATACTTTTTTAAGCAAAGAAGAAATCATGTAATCGAATCCAGAGACCAGCGGGCTGTTTAGGTAAGGTGTCCGCAAAAATGCCTGAAAGTGTAGCACATTAGCAGTCTTATTTTATGGGGGCGCGCTTGCGCTGTATCAAGGGGGCAGGCGCTGTGCGCGGCCTTTATTTTCCTCCGCGCCCGGCCGCCGCCGGATGCGCGCGCGAAAACCGCCCGCCGCGGCGCGGCCGCGTCCCAAAGCGCGCGGCCCCGGCGCGGCGCTGGCGGGCGGAAGCGGATCAAACTCAAACAAGTGTTGGTTTTAACCCACGTTTTCCGGGCCAATTCGAGCAAACACTCAATTAAATTGACACCCGCTGTCATGCCACTTTAATAATCCCCTCAAACAATAGCGCCTTTCCGACAAGGGCCGCCCACGGCCCGATTCAGACACAAGCACGCAGGACAATAGAGGGGAGACATCGATGGATCGCAGACAGTTTCTGAAGTGGAGCGGCTTCTTGACCGCCTCCGTCGCCACCGGCGGCTTGAGCGCATGCGGCGGCGGGGGCGCGGGCAGCCTGCCCGGGGGCTCCGGCGCCGCGATCGGCGTCAACGGCAGCGGCTTTAGCCAGGGCGTCGCCTCAGGCGACCCCAAGCCGGACAGCATCGTGTTGTGGACCCGTGTCGACGGCGGCGACGGCAGCCAGAACGTCAAAGTCACGCTGCAATTGTCCGACCGCGCGGACTTCTCCACCCTGCTGGTGAACGTGGCGCTCAGCGCCCAGCCGGACTGGGACTACACCATACGCCACAAGGTCACCGGCCTTGGCAGCGCCGCCACCTACTACTACCGCTTCCTCACCGGCCCGGCGGTCAGCATGACCGGCCGCACCAAGACCGCGCCGGCCGCCGGCGCGCCGCTGTCCCAGCTCAAGTTCGCCTTCATTTCCTGTCAGGACTGGAGCGTCAACCACTGGGGCGCTTTCGAGGAATTGGCCAATCAGGACCTGGACTTCATCGTCCATCTGGGCGACTACATCTACGAAACCGTCGGCGCCGGCTTCCAGAGCGGCGGCAACGAAACCCGCCACCCGGCGCTGAGCCTGCCCAACGGCACCCTGCGCGCCGACGGCGCCCGCTACGCCACCACGCTGGCGGACTATCGCGCGCTGTACAAGTCCTACCGCAACGACGCCCGCCTGCAAAAGCTGCACGCCAGCTTCCCGATGATTGCGATCTGGGACGACCACGAGTTTTCCGACGACTGCTGGCAGGACCGCCAGGAATACACCGCCACCGACGACAGCTCGCCGCAAACCGCGCGCCGCCGCAGCGCCAGCCAGGCCTGGTTCGAAAACATGCCGGCCGACGTACGGCTGGACTTGAACAACCCCTCGTTCCAGAACATCCAGATCTACCGCAGCTTCACCTTCGGCGATCTGGCCACCCTGGTGATGACCGACGAGCGCCTGTACCGCAGCGACCACATCATCCCGGAGACCCAGGCCGGCGGCGAAATCGGCAGCCGCTACTTCGTGCAGAAAAACACCCTGGCCCAGGTGGAAGCCAGCAAGATGGCCTCCACCGGCGGCAATCTGCTCAATGTCTCCATCCTGGGCGAGACGCAGCGCGCCTGGTGGCAGACTCAGATGAAATCCGCCGCCACCACCTGGAAGCTGTGGGGCAATGAAGTCTCGCTGCTGCGCATGGGCTTTGACGGCACCGTCGCGGTGGCCTCGCTGCTGACCCAGGGCCTGGCGCCGCAACTGGCCGGCATGGGCCTGACGCTGACCCAGCCGCAGATCGCCCAGCTGCAAGGCGCGCTCTATCTGGACCTGGCCGCCGCCAACACCAGCGGCTCCACGCCCGTGGTCAGCTACGCCAACACCCAGCCGCTGTTGAACACCCTCAGCGGCGGCGCGATCTCCGCCGGCGTGTTCAACGCCGCCATCAAGCCCGGCCTGGACGCCAGCCTGCCGCCGTCGATGTTCTTCGATAAATTCATCCTCAACGCCGATCAATGGGACGGCTACAACGCCGAACGCAAAGCGCTGATGGCCTATCTGAAAGCCCAGGGCATCGCCAATGTGGTGGCGCTCACCGGCGACATCCACGCCTTCTTCGCCGGCCCGGTGATGGACGACTACGACGCCGCCAGCCCCGCACCGGTGATGGTGGACCTGGTCACCGCCGGCGTGTCCAGCAACTCGCTGTTCAGCTATTTCAAAAACGTGGTGGACACCATGCCGGCCTTCTCCAAGGCCAAACCGCTGATCTACACCACGGTCAGCGGCCAGGTGGTCAACACCTTCACCAACACCCTGCAAAGCTTCAACAGCTGGCTCAAATACGTGGACAGCGACGCCCAGGGTTACGCCTTGGTCACGCTGACGCCGGCCAAACTCAGCTGTGTCTTCCACAAGGTGGGCGCGCTGAACGGCGGCGCGGCGCCCAGCCCGGCCACCGCCAGCGTCAAAACCGTGGAAGTGGCGGCCGGCAGCCCCGCCGTCAACGTCTTGTAAGCATTGGCGCCGCCGCCCGCTCGGAACGCCGGGAGCGGGTGGCGAAACGCCACTCAGTTTCAAACAGTACAATCCGTCACAAAAGCCCAACAAATCTGCGGCGCCGGTAACATTCCCGTCCACGCAACTCTGCTAGTATCCAGCGCCTACGCCACGCGCATTTTCCCGCCGCAAACCAGCCTCCGCGACAGCCCGCCGTCCCTGATGCTGGCCTATGCTGTGAAGGCAGGCGGGCCGATCCCGGCCGCGCGTCGCGCCGCAACCCCAGATCGTCGGGCCGGCTTTCCGCCGCAACTCCGCCCGGACAAAACAGACTACACACCGCCGGCGTCGGCGGCGATAAACCGGAGAGGCCCGATGACAGCCGTTGTCCGCCATTTCATGCCCGCCACGGCCAAGCGGCTGATTCCCAACCGCTGGGACCTGATCGCGTTTCCGCTCCTGCTCGGCTTCCTGCTGATGGCCACCACCGGCATCCGTGAAACCTGGGCGCCGCTGACCGCGCTGCAAACCGTTCCCATCACACTGGACCCGGCCAATCTGCCGGAATACGCGCTGCGCACCACGCTGCGCATGCTGGCCGCGATGGCCGCCGCGCTGGTCTTCACCCTGGTTTACGGCACGCTGGCGGCCAAGAGCCGTCGCGCCGGCCTGCTGCTGGTGCCCATGCTGGACATCCTGCAATCGGTGCCGGTGCTGGGCTATATCTCCTTCACCGTCACCTTCTTCCTGGCGCTGTTCCCCGGCCGGGTGCTGGGCGCGGAGTTCGCCGCCATCTTCGCCATCTTCACCAGCCAAGCCTGGAACATGACCTTTAGCTTCTACCAATCGCTGCGCACCGTGCCGCGCGATCTGGAGGAAGTCTCCGTCAATCTGCGGCTGACGCCGTGGCAGAAGTTCTGGAAGCTGGAAGTGCCGTTCTCCATGCCCGGCATGATCTGGAACATGATGATGAGCATGTCCGGCGGCTGGTTCTTCGTGGTGGCTTCGGAAGCCATCACCGTGGGCGACAAGACCGTCACCCTGCCCGGCGTCGGCTCCTATCTGGCCATGGCCATCCAGCACAAGGATCTGGCCGCGGTGGGCTGGGTGATCCTGACCATGACCGTGGTCATCGTCGTCTACGACCAGTTCCTGTTCCGCCCCATGGTGGCTTGGGCCGACAAATTCCGCCTGGAAGACACCTCCAGCCAATCCGCGCCGGAGTCCTGGGTGCTCAAGCTGATCCAGCGCACCCGCGCCATCCAGCTGCTGCTCAAGCCCTTTGGCAAACTGCTGCGCAAAACCGCCCGGCTGCGCCTCAACTACAGCCTGCCGCAAGGCCTGCATTCGGAGGCGCAAACGCCGGTGTCGCGCGGCATCGACGTGGTCTGGTGGCTGCTGGTGGCGGCGCTGGGCCTGCTGGCCAGCTGGAAGCTGCTGACCTTCATCCATACCGAAGTGGGCCCGGCCGAAGTGCTGCGCGTGCTGGGCCTGGGCCTGATCACCCTGCTGCGGGTCACCTTGCTGATCCTGCTGGCCTCGCTGATCTGGGTGCCGCTGGGCGTGCACATCGGCCTGCGCCCGGCGCTGGCGGAAAAAATCCAGCCGCTGGCCCAGTTCCTCGCCGCCTTCCCGGCCAATCTGCTGTTCCCGGTGTTCGTGGTCTTCATCGTCCACTTCAAGCTCAATCCGGATATCTGGCTGTCGCCGCTGATCGTGCTGGGCACCCAGTGGTACATCCTGTTCAACGTGGTGGCCGGCGCCAGCGCCTTCCCCAACGATTTTCGCGAAGCCGCGGCCAATTTCCGCATCCGCGGCTGGCAATGGTGGCGGCAAGTGATGCTGCCCGGCATCTTCCCCTACTACGTCACCGGCGCGATAACGGCGTCGGGCGGAGCCTGGAACGCCAGCATCGTGTCCGAATACGTGTCCTGGGGCGACGACAAACTGGCCGCCCACGGCCTGGGCGCCTATATCGCCCAGACCACCGCCGCCGGCGACTACCCCAAGATCCTGCTCGGCATCGCCGTGATGTCCATCTTCGTCGTTCTGTTCAACCGCCTGCTGTGGCGTCCGCTGTACGCCATCGCCGAAAACAAACTCCGTCTCAGCTAAGGGGGCAACCATGACACTAGACACCACCACCCCGGGACGGGAAATCTTCCAGCTGAAAAACGTCTGCCGCGGCTTCAACAAGGGCAATGACGAAATCCAGGTGCTGGACGACGTCAACCTGACGCTGCGCGAAGGCGAGATCGTCGGCCTGCTGGGCCGTTCCGGCTCCGGCAAATCCACCTTGCTGCGCATCATCGCCGGCCTGATCAAGCCCAGCAGCGGCGACGTCCGCTACCACGACAAGCCCTTGACCGGCCCAGCCGAAGGCGTGGCCATGGTGTTCCAGACCTTCGCGCTCTTCCCCTGGCTGACCGTGCTGCAAAACGTGGAGGCCGGCCTGGAAGCGCTGGGCGTGGAAGCCAAGGAACGCCGCCGCCGCGCGCTGGCCGCCATCGACCTGATCGGCCTGGACGGCTTTGAAAACGCCTACCCGCGCGAGCTGTCCGGCGGCATGCGCCAGCGCGTCGGCTTCGCCCGCGGCCTGGTGGTCAACCCCACCCTGCTCTTGATGGACGAGCCCTTCTCCGCGCTGGACGTGCTCACCGCCGAAACGCTGCGCACCGATATGCTGGATCTGTGGAGCGAAGGCCAGTTGCCCATCCAGTCCGTGCTCATCGTCACCCACAATATCGAAGAAGCCGTGTTCATGTGCGACCGCATCCTGGTGCTGTCGTCCAATCCCGGCCGCGTGGTGGCGGAAATCAAGGTGCCCTTCCCGCACCGCCGCAACCGGCTGGACCCGGCCTTCCGCAAAATGGTGGACGACATCTACGCGCTGATGACCGCGCGCCGCAGCGCCCATACCCTGCACAAGCTGCCGCTGGAAATCGGCAGCCAGTTAAGCGAGGTCTCCACCAACCTGATGGCCGGCCTGATCGAGGAAGTGGCGCAAGCGCCGTATCACGGCAAGGCGGACATGCCGGAAATCGCGGAAAAGCTACGGCTGGAAGTGGACGAGTTGTTCCCGGTGGCGGAAATCCTGGAACACCTGGGCTTCGCCGAACTGAAAGACGGCGACATCCTGCTCACCGCCGCCGGCAAGCTGTTCGCCGACTACGGCACCCAGGAACGCAAAGTGCAGTTCGCCGAACACCTGCTGCGCCACGTGCCCATGGCCGCCCACATCCGCAAAGTGCTGCAGGAACGCCCGGGCCAGCGCGCGCCACGGCTGCGCTTCGCCCAGGAGCTGGAAGACTCGCTGTCCGACGAAACCGCCGAAGAGACGCTGGACACCGTGATCAGCTGGGGGCGCTACGCGGAAATCTTCTCCTACAACGACCACAGCGAAACCTTCAGTCTGGAGGATGTGGAAGGCGGACAGTAAGACTTGGGGGCGCCGCCGGCCCAAGGCTCCCCAAGCGCCCCCCTCAGCGGCTACAATGGACTGTTTTCACTAGACTGCCCGCCATGTTCGGACGCCAATTCAACGACATCGCCAGCAAAGACAGCACCCTGACCCGGCTCACCGCCGAGGCCAAAGAGCTGATGAAGCTGGACCGCGCCTTTCAGAAACTGCTGCCGCCGCTCTTGGTCGGCAGCTGCCGCGCCGTGCGCATCCGCGACGACGAGCTGGTGATTTACACCGACACCGGCATCATCGCCGCCCGCTTGCGCATGCTGGCCCCCGGCCTGTTGCCGCAATTGGCCAAGCAAGGTTTCATCGCCGGCAAAACCCGGGTCAAGGTGGATGTCCGCCTGGCGCGCAAGCCGCGTGAAAAAAAGCTGAAAATCAGCCAGAACGCGTTGGACGGCATGGAAGAAGCCGCCGCCAGCGTCAGCAATCCGCTGGTCAGCGCCGCGCTGGCCAAGCTGATCGCCCACCACCGCAAGTAAAGACCGGGACCGCCGCCCAGCTTGCCGCCGCCGGCCAAACCGGCTTAAAGTCGCGGCATGAAACAACACATCATCATATTGATCGCCGGTCTCGCCGCCGGCTTCGCCCAGGCCGCGCCGACGGAACAGCCGACGCCGGCCGAGGCGGAAGCCGCTTTCAAGGCCCAGGCGCTCGCCTCATTCGATTCCAAGCCGGAATCCACCCACACCCTGCTGATGCGCTCCATGGTGGAATCCACGCTCAAAGACCTGCGCGTCACCGCGGTGAACGACTGCCAGAACGACGAGGAAAACGCCACGCTGGACTGCGAAGTCAGTTATCAGGCCCGCAAGCTCACCGGCAAGCCGGTGGAGCGCGAACAACGGATGCGCTTCAGCCGCCAGGACGGCCAATGGCGCATCGTGCCGCCGCCCAAGGACGCGGACGACGAAGAAAGCGGCGCCGCCTCCGCCCCGCAATAGGCTCAGGCCGGCTGGGCCTCAAAGCTGTCCGCCCGCGCCATCTGCCACATGCGGCCGTAAAAGGCCGCCTTGATCTCCGGCTCCAACAACTCGCCCGGCTGCAAAAAGACGTGCAGCTGCGAAAACAGGCGGATCTCGGTATCGCTGACGCGGCGCACCAAGTGGTGCGGCCGCAGCTGCGACGGATGTTCCAGCCCGGCCGAGGCCAGCATCTCCGCCAGCGCCTTCATGGTGTTGCGGTGGAAATGAAACACCCGGTCCGCCTTGTCCGGCACCACCAGCGCGCGCTGGCGCAGCGCGTCCTGCGTCGCCACCCCGGTGGGACAACGGTTGGTGTGGCAGCTCTGGCTCTGGATGCAGCCGATGGCGAACATGAAGCCGCGCGCGGAATTGGCCCAGTCCGCGCCTATGGCGAGCACGCTGGCGATGTCGAAGGCGCTGACCAGCTTGCCGCTGGCGCCTATTTTGATCTTGTCGCGCAGATTCAGCCCCACCAGCACGTTGTGGACAAACAGCAGGCCCTCGCGCAGCGGCACGCCGATGTGGTCGGTGAACTCCAGCGGCGCCGCGCCGGTGCCGCCCTCCTTGCCGTCCACCACGATGAAATCCGGCAGAATCCCCGTTTCCAGCATCGCCTTGGCGATGCCCATGAACTCCCACGGGTGACCCAGGCAGAACTTGAAGCCCACCGGCTTGCCGCCGGACAGCTCGCGCAGCCGGTCGATGAAGCGCATCAGTTCGATCGGCGTGGAAAACGCGCTGTGGCGCGACGGCGACACGCAATCCTGCCCCAGCGGCACGCCGCGGGTGGCGGCGATTTCCGGCGTCACCTTGTGCTTGGGCAGAATGCCGCCGTGGCCGGGCTTGGCGCCCTGGCTCAGCTTGATCTCAATCATTTTCACCTGCGGATTGCGCGCCTGCTCGGCGAAGCGCTCCGCGTCGAAACCACCGGCCGCGTCGCGGCAGCCGAAATAGCCGCTGCCCAGCTCCCACACCAGCGCGCCGCCATGTTCCAAGTGGTAAGGGCTGATGCTGCCCTCGCCGGTGTCGTGATAGAAGTCGCCGCGTTGCGCGCCCTGGTTCAAGGCGCGGATGGCGTTGGCGCTGAGCGCGCCGAAACTCATTGCCGACACATTGAACAGAGACGCCGAATACGGCTGCGCGCACTGCGGGCCGCCGATCTCCACGCGGAAACCGGCCGGATCGCTCAGCGGCGCCGGCCGCATCGAATGGCTGATGAACTCGAAGCCCGGCTGGTACACATCGATCAAGGTGCCGAACGGCTTGTCCGCGCCCTCGTTCTTGGCCCGCGCGTACACTAGGGAGCGCTGCGCGCGCGAAAACGGCAGCTGCTCGCGGTCGGACTCCAGCAAATACTGGCGGATTTCCGGACGGATGCTTTCCACCAGGTAGCGGATATTGCCCAGAATCGGGTAATTGCGCCGCACCGCGTGACGGGTTTGCAGCAGATCGAACACCCCCAGCAGCGTCAGCGCGGCCGCCGCCAGCGTGAACGGCCACAACCACTCGTAATGGACGAAAGGCAGGCTGAACAAGGTGAACAACAGGCAACAGGAGAAGAAAGCGTAACGGCTCAACAAAGACACACTCATGTGGACTCCAAAACTAGGTGGCGGAGAAGGCCCAGGGTAAGGTGACGCTCCGCCGCGCACAAGCTGCGGCAAGCGCCCATTCACATTAATAAATACATTCACTACATAGATAGTCCGCCACCTGATCTAAAGGCCGGCTCCACAAACACGACGACTATCCGGAAGATAACATCGCTCGACATCCACACCGCCGCGGCCCGGCCGCCGGTTCATTAGATAAAACGATGGAATCCACCACATGCCCAGCCTGCAACGCTTCCGCCCGGACACCGCGCCGGAAACCCTGATCGCCGCGTTAGAACAAGACGGCGGCATCGTGATAGAACAGCTGTTGACCCCGGAAAGCCTGGCCCAGTTCCGCGCCCAGCTGCAACCGTTGCTGGACCGCTCCGCCCCCTGTCAGGGCGATTTCTACGGCTACGCCACGCGCAGGATCAGCGGTCTGATCGAACGCGTGCCCGTCACCCGAGAACTCGCCGCCCATCCGCTGATCCTGCAAGTGATGGACGCCTTCCTGCTGCGCGGCTGCCGCGAATACCAGCTCAATCTGACCCAGGCCATCAGCATCGGCCCCGGCGAACCGCGCCAATTCCTGCACAGCGACGATCTGATGTTCCCCGGCACCGCGCCCGGATCGGAAAAAATGATCAACTGCATGTACGCGCTGGACGACTTCACCGAACAGAACGGCGCCACCTGCGTCGTGCCCGGCAGCCACCGCTGGCCCGAGCCGCGCGAAGCCCGTCCGGAAGAAGTCATCAGCGCCGCCATGCCCGCCGGCTCGGTGCTGATCTACCTGGGCTCGCTGACCCACTGCGGCGGCGCCAACCACAGCGACCAAGCGCGCACCGGCGTGGTCATCAGCTACAACCTGGGCTGGCTGCGCCAGGCGGAAAACCAATATCTCGCCGTTTCCCGCGAACTGGCCCGCACGCTGCCGCCGCGGCTGCAACGGCTGCTGGGCTACTTCGTTCACGCGCCCAATCTCGGCAGCATAGACGGCCGCGACCCGATAGAACTGCTACGCGAGGAGCCGCCGGCGGACACGCTGTTCCGCGAATTCCTGCCGGAGGAAATTCGCCAGCCGTTGGCGGAAGCGCGCGCCGCCGCGCTGCGCGCCGACTAAACGCCGACATCCTGCCGCAACACGGCGGCGGGATGATGGACAACACCGCATGCTCTCAGACAAGGACGCATCATGACCGCCGCCGATGAACAGGACAGCTCGTTGCCAGCCGAAACGGACGCCCCGCAAGACCCCTCCCGCCGCCGCCTGTTCGAAGGCCTGGCCGCCATCGGCGCCAGTTGCGCCTTGCCCGCCGCCGCCGCGCCCAGCAGCCACCCGCGCCGCGGCAAGCTGGACGCCCTGCTCAAGGCCAATATCAAAAACGTGGTGGTGATCTACCTGGAAAACCGCAGCTTCAACAACCTCTACGGCAACTTCCCCGGCGTGGCCCAGCCGCTGAGCGCGGTCAAGCCGGAACAGACGCAGCAACGCGACCGCGACGGTCAGCCGCTGTCCGGCCTGCCCAAGATCTGGGGCGGCCTGGTGCCCACCGGCCAGACCGTGGCCGGCAAGCGCTACTTCATCGAAGAAAAAGACATCCACGGCCTGCCCAACGCGCCCTTCCCGCTAAAGGACGCCGAAGGCCAGCCGCTGCCGGAGGCGGTGATCACCCGCGATCTCTGTCATCTGTTCTATCACAACCAGATGCAGATCAACGACGGCCGCAACGACCAGTTCGTCGCCTGGGCCGATTCCGGCGCGCTGGTGATGGGCCACTACCCGGACACCGCACGCACGCTCAACCAATGGCAGATCGCCCGTCGCTTCACCCTGTGCGACAACTTCTTCATGGCGGCCTTCGGCGGCTCCTACCTCAACCACCAATTCCTGATCTCCGCGCGCACCCCGGAATACTTCAACGCCGCCCAGACCCCGGCCAAGAAGAAAATCGCCGTACTGGCCGACGGGCCCACCGGCCACCAGTTGGCGCTGGACCCCAAATCCCCGGCCTCCGCGCTGGACGGCCCGCCCAAATTCGTCAACAACGGCGCCATCACCCCGGACGGCTACGCGGTCAACACCATGGCCCCGCCCTACCAGCCCAGCTTTGTACGGCCGGCGGAAGGCGGCGACAAGCGCTACGCCGACCCGCAAGATCCCAGCACCCTGCCGCCGCAAAGCTACCGCACCATAGGCGACCTCTTGTCCGAGAAGCACATAGACTGGGCCTGGTACGGCGGCAGCTGGCAGGCGGCGCTGGACGGCAAGGGCGGCGGCGACGCGCCCAACTTCCAGTACCACCACCAGCCCTTCAACTACTTCCGCCAGTTCGCACCCGGCAGCGCCGCCCGCGAGCGCCATCTGCTGGACGGCGGCCTGGGCGACAGCCCGATTTCCAACCGCTTCATCGCCGACGCCGTGGCCGGCAAACTGCCCGCGGTGGCCTTCTACAAGCCGCAGGGCAATCTGAACATGCACGCCGGTTATTCCGACGTGGAGTCCGGCGACCGTCATGTGGCCAATGTGTTGCAGCATTTGATGAGCGGGCCGCAGTGGAAGCATATGCTGGTGGTGATCACCCACGATGAGAACGGCGGCTGGTGGGACCATGTGGCGCCGCCGCAGGGGGACCGCTGGGGGCCGGGCTCGCGGATTCCGGCAATCATCGCCTCGCCGTTCGCCAAGCGTGGGCATGTGGATCACACCTTTTACGATACGACGTCCATCATCCGTTTCATTAGCCGGCTGCACGATTTGCCGGAGCTGGAAGGGGTGAGCGCGCGCAATGCGGCCTTCCGCGCGCGCGGCGCGCAGCCGCCGGGGGATTTGACCGGGGCTTTGGCGTTTGCGTGAGGGGGTTATTGCATCCGCTTTGCGGGTGATAATTTGGGTGCCGCTTTCCGCGCTGAACTCTCTACGTGCGAATCTTCGATTCGCTCAGTGATGGCGCGCTAACGTCGCGGTGCTCGAACAGGCAGCCGCTTAAAACGAGCGAAGCGAAGTTTCTGCGTAGCTAAAACCTCGGGCCTGCCGCCCGACGGCAGGCTTGAAGGGACCCAGGGCGCGTCGGATACGTGGTTTCTCCTTGGCTCTTTGGAGATATCCACAGATCGGGTGGAATTGGATAGTTATCCCCAAAAGGGATCCATCATTGATCTTTTTGTATGAGAGCAGACCACCTCGTGTAGCGCCCAAGTGTCCCCTCGGGGCGCGCTCCGGGTTTCGCGTCCAGGGGAACGGCGGGGGATGAAAGGGGGCGGCGGCCCGCCCCCTTTCCATCTTATTCCCTCGCGACGCTGCGCTTGCCTCGCTCGGTCAGCGCGGAAAGCCGCACCTAAACCATCACTCGCGCAGCGGATACAAAACCCACACACCTAGCCAAAGCAACCACGCCGCCTTGATCCACCTCTTACCCTCGGCAACAATCCCAACCTTGCTACGTCATTTGGCGGGCGCATGGCGGGAGAGTGTAATGCACTCACCGGTTTGGGGCTCACTCGGTACGCCAATCCCGCCACGCGCTTGCCCCATCCTCTCCCACGCACCTGGCTGAACCAACCACCCCACCTTGACCCCAAGCACTCCCTCAGGAACAATTCCCACGTTGCCGCCCACAAGCGGCACACGGGATTGGCGTCCCGTAAGTTGACAGAGGGCTCACACTTTCCGGTGTGAGCTTGGTTTTATCATGAGCGTGCTACTTGGCAGACGCATGGTGGGCTATAAGCCTCCATTTTCAACTATTTGATTTGTTTAGACGCCAATCCTGTTCCCTCTGCTTTGGGATCAGGTGCTTCATCTTGTGTCATTACAGGAGAAACACCATGCAACATCCTCACAACTTCCCCCGTCGTCGCCGCTACAAACTGCACTCGCTGGAGCAGCAGGAAGCGCTTCTCCCCTTCGTCCGTTTCTGCCCCGGCCGCACCTATCGGCATTACTGGCAAATGCCTACGCCCCGTAAGGATTACCCCGCCGACAGCGCCTACGGCCGCGAATGCGCGGCCCACCTGCTGCAATGGATGAAGGACAACCGCGAATATGTCGGCAAAGGCCTGCTCAGCCGCGTGGCCCGCGACATCGATTTTGACGACCGCGCCGGACGCGGCCAGTGGATGGGCTTCTTCAACTATCTGGAAATCATGATGCTGCTGGGCGCCGACCGGGTCCGGGTCTACCGCCATGTGGATAGCCAACACCAGCTCTACCTGGCGCTGGGACAGCGGATTGATTTGGAAGCGCGCTTCCGCCGCATCCGCCTGCGAAACCGCTAAGCATCTTGCGGTGGGTATCGCTACGCTCCACCCACCCTACGGCAGGCAGTTTGTAGGGTGGGTGGAGCCGATAGGCGATACCCACCAACAAGCTAGACCCAGCCATCTTACAAAAAAAACGCCCCGACTTCCGGGGCGTTTTGAATGGAAGCGACAAGCGCTCAAATCACGTAATCCTGACCTTCCTGCTTGGCGAACACCGACAACTTCTTCGGCGTCACATACAGGTTGTCGCCGGGCAAAACGCCCAACTCGCGATAACGCTCCTTGCTCACCGCCGCCTCAATGCTCCGGCCGTCGGCCTGCACCAGCTCCACCCGCACAATGGGCCCCACCGCGTGGATATGCTCCACCGTGCCCTGCGCCAGCGCGCCGTCGGCCTGGCGCGACAGGTCCAGATCATGCGGGCGCACATAGGCCACCGCCTCGTCGCCGCTGGCCAGGCTCAGCCCTTCCAGCGCATGGGCGTAGCCGCCGATCTGCAACTGTCCGCGCTCGATGCGGCCGTGGAACAAATTCACATCGCCCAGGAACTGGGTGACGAAGGGCGTGGCCGGGTTTTCGTAGATATCGTCCGGACGGCCCACTTGCTCGATGTGGCCGTGGTCCATCACCACCACCCGGTCCGACACTTCCAGCGCTTCTTCCTGATCGTGGGTGACGAACACGCTGGTGATGTGCATATCGTTGTGCAGATCGCGCAGCCAGCGGCGCAGGTCCTTGCGCACCTTGGCGTCCAGCGCACCGAAGGGTTCGTCCAGCAGCAGCACCTTGGGCTCCACCGCCAGCGAGCGCGCCAGCGCGATGCGCTGACGCTGGCCGCCGGACAACTGGCCGGGATAGGCGTCCGCCAGCCAGTCCAGCTGCACCATTTTCAGCAGCTGCATCACTTTGTCGCGGATCTCGTCCTTGCCGGGCCGACTCTTGCGCGGCTTGACGCTGAGGCCGAAGGCCACGTTGTCGAACACCGTCATGTGGCGGAACAGCGCGTAATGCTGGAACACGAAGCCCACTTCGCGCTCGGCCACATGGGTGTGGGTGGCGTCGGCGCCGGAAAACAGCACCTGCCCGGCGTCCGGCTGTTCCAGGCCGGCGATGATGCGCAGCAAGGTGGTCTTGCCGCAGCCGGACGGCCCCAGCAGCGCCAGCAGTTCGCCGGCTTCCACGTTGAGGCTGACATTGTCCAGCGCGACGAAATCGCCGAACTGTTTGCGGATATTGCGGATTTCTATGCTCATGCGGGCTGGTCCTTGGCTATGGCGCGGCCGGCGGCGGCCAGGCGAGCGGCCGCGCTGCGTTCCGCGGCGGCGTCGCTCTGTCGCGCCATCCGCCACTCCACCAGGCTCTTGACGCCCAGGGTGACCAGGGCGAGGAAGGCCAATAGCGAAGCGCAGGCGAAGGCGCCGACGAAGTTGTACTCGTTGTACAGGATTTCCACATGCAGCGGAATGGTATTGGTTTGGCCGCGGATATGGCCGGACACCACGCTGACCGCCCCGAATTCCCCCATTGCGCGGGCATTGGTCAGGATCACGCCGTAGAGCAGGCCCCATTTGACATTGGGGAGCGTGACGCGCCAAAAGGTCTGCCAGCCGGAGGCGCCCAGAACCAGCGCCGCCTGCTCCTCGTCCGCGCCCTGGGCCTGCATCAGCGGGATCAGCTCGCGGGCCACAAAGGGGAAGGTAACGAAGACGGTGGCCAGCACGATGCCGGGCACGGCGAAGATCACTTGCAGGCCGTGCTGTTGCAGCCAGCCGCCCAGCGCGGTGTTGACGCCGAACAAGAGCACGTACATCAGGCCGGCCACCACCGGCGACACCGCGAACGGCAGGTCGATCAGCGTGGTCAGGAAGCTCTTGCCGCGGAATTCGAAACGGGCGATGGCCCAGGCCGCCGCCACGCCGAACACCAGGTTCAGCGGCACGGCGATGACGGCGGCGGTCAGCGTCAGCTTGATGGCCGCCCATGCGTCCGGCTCCACCAGCGCGGCCAGGTACAGGTCCCAGCCCTTGCGGAAGGCTTCCCAAAACACCGCCAGCAGCGGCACCAGCAGGAACAGGAACAAGAAGGCCAAGGCCAGGCCGGTCAGCAGATAGCGCACCGTGCGCGATTCAGTGGTCAGGCTTTGCATATCATTTACCCGCGCCGTGGCGGCGCGCGGCCCACCATTGGATGAGGTTGATGGCGAACAGGAACAGGAAGGAGATGGCCAGCATCACCAGCGCCACCGCCACCGCGCCGTTTTGATCGAACTGGTCCAGCTTGGCGGCGATGATCAGCGGAGCGATCTCCGACACCATCGGGATATTGCCGGCGATGAAGATCACCGAGCCGTATTCGCCGGTGGCGCGGGCGAAGGCCATTGCGCCGCCGGTGATCAAGGCCGGCAAGGCCGCCGGGAAGATCACGCGCCGGAAAATGTCCCAGCGCCCGGCGCCCAGACAGGTGGCGGCTTCTTCCAGTTCGCGCTCCAGGTCTTCCAGCACCGGCTGCACCGTGCGCACCACGAAGGGCAGGCCGATGAAGGTCAGCGCCACGATGATGCCCAGCGGGGTGAACGACACTTTCAGGCCCAGCGGCTCCAGGTATTGGCCTATCCAACCGTTGGGCGCGTACAGCGTGGTCAGCGCGATGCCGGCCACCGCGGTGGGCAGCGCGAACGGCAGGTCCACCAGCGCGTCTATCAGCCGCTTGCCGGGAAAGCGGTAGCGCACCAGCACCCAGGCCACCAGGAAACCGAACAGCAGATTGATCAGCGCGGCGATGCCGGCGGAAACGAAGGACAGGCGGATGGCGGCGGCCACGCGCTCATGGGCCACCGCGTCGACGAAGGCCGCCCAGCCCATGCCGTGCGCCGACCACAGCAGCGCGGCGAAGGGCAGCAGCACGATCAGGCCCAGCCAGAACAGGGTGATGCCGAAGGACAGGCCGAAGCCGGGCAGCACCGAGTGGCGCTTATTGATCAGATTGAAGCCGCTGGCCGCCATCACGCGCTCATTTCTTGCTGAAGATCTGGTCGAAGCTGCCGCCGTCGGCGAAGTGCTTCTGATTGACCGCGGTCCAGGAGCCGAACACGCTGGCCACGGTGAAGGTTTTCACCGCCGGGAAGCGGGCGGCGAACTGCTTGGCCACCGCCGGGTCTTGCGGCCGCAGGTAGTTGTCGGCGGCCAGCTTCTGGCCTTCCGGACTCCACAGGTATTGCAGATAGGCTTCCGCCTGCTTGCGGCTGCCCTTGCGGTCCACCACCTTGTCCACCACGGACACCGGGTTCTCGGCCAGCACGGACACGCTGGGGTAAACCAGTTCAAAGCCGCCACGGCCGAATTCGCGGGCGATCATTTCCGCCTCGTTTTCAAAGGTCACCAGCACGTCGCCAATCTGGCGCTGCATGAAGGTGGTGGTGGCGGCGCGACCGCCGCCGTCCAGCACCGGCACGTTCTTGAAGATGCGGCCCACCAGATCCTGGGCCTTGGCCTCGTTGCCGCCCGGCTGTTTCAGCGCATAGCCCCAGGCCGCCAGATAGCTGTAGCGGCCGTTGCCGGAAGTCTTGGGATTGGGGATCACCACTTTCAGGCCCGGCTTGGCCAGATCGCTCCAGTCGCGCACTTGCTGCGGATTGCCCTTGCGCACCAGGAACACGATGGTGGAGGTGAACGGCACCGCGTGGTTGGGCAGGCGGCTGGCCCAGTTGGACGGCACCAGGCCCTTGCCCGCCAGCAGGTCGATATCGGTGGCCTGGTTCATGGTGATCACGTCGGCGGCCAGGCCGTTGGCCACCGCCAGCGCCTGCTTGCTGGAGCCGCCGTGCGACTGCTGCAGGGTGACGGTTTCGCCGGTCTTGGCCTTATAGGCTTTCTGAAAGGCCGGGTTGTAGTCCTTGTAGAAGTCGCGCATCACGTCGTAGGACACGTTGAGCAATGTGGCGTCGGCCAGCGCGGAGCCTGACGCGGCCAGCAACAGGGCGGCCAGGGCGAGACGGAGCTTCATGGACAGACCTTTTCTGAATGGATGATCGGCGATGTTCCCGAGATGTTCCCGACTATACCCAAGGACTGTTATATCCATAAATAATATTGTGAAATACTCTTATCCCTCAATCATCTAACAAGCCCGCCCCACCCTCTTCGCATTCCCGCGCGCTCCAGCCGCGCGCGCACCGCTCTGGCCGCCCTCCCCGCTTTGGTTTACTCTCAGAGTCAATCCTCTATTCTGGCTCTCGGAAGTTTCCACGATGAACGTCAAAGACTATATGCAACAGGCGGGCAAGGCCGCCCGCAAAGCCAGCCGCGAACTGGCCCGCGCCGACACCGCGCAGAAGAACCGCGCGCTGCTGGCGATGGCGGACGCCATCCTGCGCGAGCAGGCGCAGCTGCTGGCCGCCAACGCTCTGGACATGGAGGCCGCGCGCAAGGCCGGCCTGGAGCCGGCGCTGCTGGACCGCCTGGCCTTGAACGAGAATACCGTCGCCGGCATGGCCGAAGGCCTGCGCCAAATCGCCGCGCTGCCGGACCCGGTGGGCGAGGTCAGCGAGATGGCCTACCGTCCTTCCGGCATCCAGCTGGGCAAGATGCGAGTGCCCTTGGGCGTGGTGGGCATCATTTACGAGGCCCGCCCCAACGTCACCGCCGACGCCGCCGGCCTGTGCCTGAAATCCGGCAACGCCGCGCTGCTGCGCGGCGGCTCCGAGGCCTTCCACAGCAATCAGGCCATCGCCGCCTGCGTGCACGAGGGCTTGCGCGAAGCCGGCCTGCCGGCCGAGGCGGTGCAGGTGCTGGCCACCACCGACCGCGCCGCGGTGGGCGAGATGATCACCATGCCGCAATACGTGGACGTGATTGTGCCGCGCGGCGGCAAGGGCCTGATCGCCCGCATCAGCGCCGAGGCGCGGGTGCCGGTGATCAAGCATCTGGACGGCAACTGCCATGTCTACATCGACGACACCGCCAGCCCGGACAAGGCTTTCGACATCGCGCTGAACGCCAAGACCCATCGCTACGGCACGTGCAACACCATGGAAACCCTGTTGGTGCACACCGCCTTCGCGGAATTCATCCTGCCGCGCCTGGCTGCGGCCTATTGGGAAAAAGGCGTGGAGTTGCGCGGCTGCGAACGCACCCGCGCCATCCTGGGCGACAAGGTGCGCCCGGCCGGGGAAGAGGACTGGGCCAGCGAATACCTGGCGCCCATCCTGGCCGTCAAGGTGGTCAAGGATCTGGACGAAGCCATCGAACACATCAACCACTGGGGCAGCCACCATACCGACGCCATCGTGTCCGAAGACTACGGCCGCACCCGCCGCTTCCTGCGCGAGGTGGACTCCGCCAGCGTGATGGTCAACGCCTCCACCCGCTTCGCCGACGGCTTTGAATACGGGCTGGGCGCGGAAATCGGCATTTCCACCGACAAGATCCACGCGCGCGGCCCGGTGGGCCTGACCGGTCTGACCAGCCAAAAGTGGATCGTGCTGGGCGACGGCCATATCCGCTCCTGATCCCGCCGCATCGAAGGCCGCTTGCTTGAGCGGCTTTCGCTACGCCGCCGGCCTCGCTGCCGGCGGCGTTTTCATTGATAATCGCTGCTTTGCTTCCATACCGGGCGATTCCATGCTGACCCTGAACCAACAAGACTTGGCCGCGCTGTCGGCCAAAGCCGCCTGTGCGCCGCGCCTGCGCGCCAACCAGAATTTCCACGTCCAGCTGGAAGACCCGATCCAGCGCCTGGCCATCGCCATGGAGCCGGACACCTATGTCCGCCCGCACCGCCACGACCACAGCTGGGAGATGCTGATCGCGCTCAGCGGCGCCTTTGAGGTGATCGTTTTCGATGAGGCCGGCGTGGTGCAAGGCCGCCATCGCTTGGGCGCGGACGGCGCGCGCGTCTTCGAAATGCCGGCCAACACCTGGCACTCGGTGGTGTCGCTGCAACCGGGCAGCGTGGTGTTCGAAGTCAAGCACGGCCCGTATCTGCCGCTGCAGGACCAGAACCTGGCCGCCTGGTCCCCGGTCGAGGGTTCCGAGCGCGTGCCGGCGATGCTGGATTTCCTGCGCCGCGCTCAAGCCGGCCAGCGCTTCGACGGCTGAGCCCCGCGCCGGTCAAACGGCTAGCCGAATAAGCTTGCCAGCCGCCTCGCCCCTGTTTACCGTGTAGGGCATCTCTTGGGGGCGGGAGTCGGACCATGTTGTGGCATTGGTTGCTGGCAAGCTTGCATCTACTGGCTCTGGGCGCCGGCCTGGCCGCCCTCTGGAGCCGAGCCGGCCTGCTGCGCCAGCAGCAATTCCCCAATCAGACCCCGCAGCTGTTTCGCTGCCACCGCTGGTGGCTGCTGGCGCTGACGCTGTGGACGGTCAGCGGCCTGGGCCTGCTCTCGCTGGACCCCGCCCGGCTGCAACAACCGTTGTTCATGCTCAAACTGCTGACCCTGGCCCCGCTGCTGCTGCTGGAAGTCCGCGCTTCGCGCGGCCTGATGCGCTGGCAAAGCCAGCTGCGCATCCAGCGCAGTCTGGAACTGCGCGGCGCCGACTCGCTGGCGCGCAGCAGTTATTGGCAAATCTGGCTGCTGCTCGCCATCGTCGGCGAATCCGCCGCGCTGCATGGCTGAATAAGCGACGCCCAGTCCGCCGCGGCTCCGCCGTCTCAAACTCCTTAACACCTGCAACCGGCCTAACTCGAACTTGCGCGCGGCGCCGGGCTTCCAACCCCATATCCCGTCCCGACGCAAGAACGCCATGCCCATTCTGATCGAACACTGCAAATCCCTATTGCTTCAAGCCGCGCTGGGCGTCGCCCTGAGCTGCGCGGTCATGCCTGCGCTCGCCAATCTGAGCGACCCCGTCGCCACGCTGAAGGCCAAGGCCTCGCCGCCCGCCGTGGCCAGCTGCCTGGACGAACGCATGCGCAAGCTGCGCATTCCCAGCGAATACATCGAACGCGAGCGTGGCCGAGACGGCGGCGAGACCGTGCGTCTGACCAATCCGGCCACCCAGAAAGACGGGCTGGAAATCCTCATCCGCCCGGACGGCGACGCCAGCAAGCTGACGGTGAACACCCATGGCCTCAGTTACAGCAAGGCATGGCGCAAGCTGGTCACGGACTGCGCTCAGCGCGCCTGAGTCCCTCCCCGGCCGGGCTGTGGACAGCGCCGGCCGCGGCTCCACGGCTGTGGAAAGTGTGCGCAAACTGTGCGCAAAACTGTGGATAACATTAAAAAGCCTCCGGCAGACCCCCGGTTTGATTGCGTCCGCTTGCCTTTTCCGCTTGTGTACAACTTTTGAAACCCACGGCGCGCTGTGTGTAATGTGGATGAAACGGGGACAAGCTTGTGGATAAGCGGAGCCGGCGTTTGACAGCCAGTCCCGCTGACAAAAATTCTCCAGCGGTTACACTGGACAAGAGATCTTCGTCCAGGAGCCCGCATGTCCAATTACCACGCCAAGTACGAACTGCACTACGCCGCCGGCAAGGCGCTGCGCCAAGCCTGCTCTCGCACGCTGCAAGCCGAAAACCGGCTCAGCGCGCCGCGCGACATCCTCGCCATGGTGGAGCACACCTCGCAGGGCCGGGTGCAGGGCCTGATTCCGCTGCGCTACAGCCGGATGCAGGTTTCGCCCTTCACCTTTTTCCGCGGCTTCGCCATGATCCAGGCCGCCGATCTGGCCGCCAATCCCTCCAGCGGCCTGAAGCTGCAGATCTGCGGCGACGCCCACCTGATGAACTACGGCTTCTTCGCCTCCCCTGAACGGCAGCTGATCTTCGACATCAACGACTTCGACGAAACCCACCACGGTCCGTGGGAATGGGATCTGAAACGGTTGGCGGTCAGCCTGGTGCTGGCCGCGCGCGGCCAGGGCTTCAGCGAAAGCCAGGCGCGGGACATGGTGTGCCGCGCCAGCGAGGTCTACCGCCGCCGCGTCAACGAATACGCCCGCATGGGACAACTGGAGCTGTGGTACACCAAGGTGGGCTTCGAACAATTGCTGGAGCGCGCGCCCACCGACGCCATCCGCCAGCAAATGCTCAAGCTGTCCGACAAGGCCAGACACCAGACCCAGGAAAAACTGCTGCCCAAGATGACGGAGCTGGAGGACGGCACCCTGCGGCTGCGCGACAACCCGCCGGTGATCTTCCATCTGCACGACAAAAACACCCTGCTGGACAACGACGACAGCTGGCTGTCCGCCGACGACGCCGAGGCCCTGGTCAAGCCGATGCTGGACAACTACATCGACACCTTGAAGGAAGACCGCCGTCAGTTGCTGGAGCGCTTCCGGCTGGTGGATTGCGCGTTCAAGGTGGTGGGCGTGGGCAGCGTGGGCACCCGCTGTCTGGTGATGCTGTTGCAGGACAACTTCGACCAGCCGCTGTTCCTGCAATTGAAGGAGGCGCGCCCCTCGGTGCTGGAACCTTACACCCAGGCCTGCGTGCACGGCCATCAGGGCAAGCGGGTGGTGTTCGGCCAGCGCCTGATGCAGGCGGCCAGCGATCTGTTCCTGGGCTGGACCACCGGCCCGGCCGGCCGTCACTTCTACGTGCGCCAGTTGCGCGACATGAAGGCCGCGCCGTCGCTGGAAGCCTTTGCCACGCCGGAAGCGCTGACCGC
Source organism: Chromobacterium sp. HL1 (assembly GCF_057418835.1). Lineage (NCBI taxonomy): Bacteria > Pseudomonadati > Pseudomonadota > Betaproteobacteria > Neisseriales > Chromobacteriaceae > Chromobacterium > Chromobacterium sp. HL1. The sequence continues at coordinate 153,406 of NZ_CP162399.1, read as the reverse complement.
CTACGGCCAGGCCTGCGCCTGGGCGCTGGCGCGCGCGCACTCCAAATCCGGCGGCCAAGCCGCCCAACTGGCCGGCTATGTGGGCGACAGCGACAAGCTGGACCAGGCCATCGCCGGCTACGCGCTGGCCTACGCCGACCAGGTGGAAGCCGATTACCAGGTGTTCAAGGCCGCCATCGCCAGCGGCCGGCTGCAAGTCCACGACTGAAAACCCCGTCGCAACGCCGCCGCCGGCGGCGTTCATCCTTCCGTATTAATACCAAACCCTTGATCTTGTTGCTTGTAATGTCATAAAACCATACTAGAACAGGCGATAATCCCGGCCCTGTCCTTGCCGCCGGCAAAGACAGGGCCGACAGCCCACAATCAGACATCCACCTTCGAAAAGCGAACATCATGCGGGTCAATACCAGACTGTTCATCATCATGGCGGCCAGCCTGCTGGCGCTGCTCAGCATCGCGGCCGTGGCGCTGCTCTCCACCCGAGCCACGCTGGGCCAGGAAAAGCGCGAGCAAATCACCCACCTGCTGCGCATGGCGGAAGGCACCATGAGCCACTTCCAGAAACTGGAGGAAAAAGGCCTGCCGCGCGCCGACGCCCAAAAACAAGCCATCGCCGCCCTCAACGCGCTCAAGGTGGACGACATCTACTTCTTCGGCCGCAATCCGCAAAACGTGGTGATGTTCCACCCCAACAAAGACCGGGTGGGCAAGGTGGACATGGGCAGCACGCTGCCGGACGGCCGCACCACGGTGGCGGTCTATGAAGAGGCCTTGCAGAAAGAGCATTACGGCCTGGTGACCATCCAGACCTCGCGCAAGGGCAGCAAGGGGGAGTTTCCCAAACTCAACGGCGTGGTGCGCTTCGAGCCCTGGGGCTGGATGGTGGGCACCGGCATCTTCATCGACGATATCGACCAGCTGTTCTGGAGCCAGGCGCGCACGCTGCTGATCATCGCCGCCATCGGCGTGATCACGCTGGCCGGCCTGATCCTGCTGGTCTCGCGCAGCATCATGCAGTCTCTGGGCGGCGATCCCAACTACGCGGCTCAGGTGGTCAAGGCCATCGCCGACGGCGATCTGGGCACCGACATCGTGGTGCAGGGCCCGCCGCACAGCCTGCTGGCGGCAATGCGCGAAATGCAGCTGAAACTGCGCCAGATGATCGAGGAGATTAGCCTCGCCGCCACCAATATCAACCAGGCCAGCCGTCAGCTGTCCAGCGATATGGACAAGGTGCACGACGTTTCCGGCGTGGCCAGCTCCTCCACCAGTTCCGCCGCCGCCGCCATCGAGCAGCTGTCGGTGAGCATAGACCACGTCACCGCCAGCGCCCGCGACACCGAATCCGGCTCGCGCGACACCGTGGAGCTGGCGCGCCAGGGCGAAGCGCTGGCGGCGCGGGCCGCCGAAGGCATCCGCAACATCGCCGGCCAAGTGCATAGCGCCAGCGATATGGTGGGCAAGCTGGCCGAACGCACCCGCAACATCAGCGGCATTGCCGAAACCATCCGCGACATCGCCAACCAGACCAATCTGCTGGCGCTGAACGCGGCGATCGAAGCGGCGCGCGCCGGCGAGATGGGCCGCGGCTTCGCGGTGGTGGCGGACGAAGTGCGCAAGCTGGCCGAGCGCACCGCCTCCGCCACCGACGAGATCTCCACCATTGTGCAGGCGGTGGTCAGCGAAACCGGCAGCGTGTCCAGCCAGATGGACGACATCCGCCCGGCGGTGGAAGGCGGTGTGGAGCAGGTGCAGCAGGCGGCCCAGACGCTGGACGCCATCAGCAAGCAGGCCAGCCAGGCGCTGGAGCATGTGCACAATGTGGTGGTGGCGATGGGCGAGCAGAGCCAGGCCGGCACCAATATCGCCGGCAACGTCGAGCAGGTGGCCGGCGTGGTGGAGGAAACCCAGAATTCGGTCAGCAACGCGGTGGGGGCGGTTCGCGCCATCGATCAGCAGGCGGACACCCTGCAACAGACCGTGGGCCGTTTCCGCCTCTAAGAGCCTGTTGGCGGCGATACGGCGTTGAAAACAAAGTCGAAGTACGCATGCGCCACGAGTACGTTCCGCTTTCTCGGCCGCAACGCCTTGTCTCGCCCTAGCTCGCGATCGTAAACCCCTTCCCAGCCTTCCCCAAGCCCCGCTCCGCCGGGGCTTTTTGCCGCCTTCATTCCGGGCTTGCCCTCCCGCCCCTGCCTGATGGCATAATGTGCGCAGAGCAAACGCTCCAAAAATAAAACAAAGCCACGGACAGACAGACCCAAACATGCAAACAATAATGCGCAAGCGCATCGGGAGAGATTCATGTCCCAGGCCACCATCCCGGCGGACTTGGCCGAATGGCTGATTCAACAGAATGTTCGTGACGTAGAACTGGCTTTCGCCGACGTGCACGGTTTTGCCCGCGGCAAAACCTTGCCGGCCAAGGCCTTCATCAAGGGACAGCCGCTGCGCATCGCGCGGGCGGTGCCCATCCAAAGTTGCATCGGCGAATTCCCGGACTACCGCTACTACGGCGAGCACGATCCGGACGTCACCCTGGTTCCGGATTTCGCCACCCTGCGCCAGGTGCCGTGGGCCAAGACCCCGCGCGCCAGCGTGATCTGCGACTGCGTGGACCACGACGGCAGCCTGGCGCCGCTGGCGCCGCGCTCGGCGCTGAAAGCGGTGCTGACGCGCTACGCGGCGCTCGGCTGGACGCCGGTGGTGGCGCCGGAGCTGGAGTTCTACATCTTCGCCGCCCACGGCGACCCGCAGCAGCCGTTTCAGCCGCCCACGCTGCGCAGCGGCCGCCGCGAAGCCGGCTTCGACTCCTTCAGCTTCTCCTCGCTCAACGATCTGGAAGCCTATTTCGACGACCTCTACCGCGCCTGCGAAATGCTGGGCATCGCCACCGACACCTTCGTCCACGAAATGGGCCCCAGCCAGTTTGAAATCAACCTCAAACACGGCGACGCGCTGGCGCTGGCCGACCAAACCTTCCTGTTCAAGACCGCGCTTAAGGAGATAGGCAACCGCCACGGCCTCAGCGTGGTGTGCATGGCCAAGCCGCTGCCGGGCCAGCCGGGCAGTTCGATGCACTTGCACCAAAGCGTGGTGGACCAGCATGGCGACAATGTCTTCAGCCGCGCCGACGGCGAAGCCTCGGAAACCTTCTACGGCTTCATCGCCGGCCTGCAGCGTTATCTGCCGGAACTGATGCCCTTGTTCTGCCCCAGCCCCAATTCCTACCGCCGCTTCGTCAAAGGCATGGCCGCGCCGGTCAATCTGAGCTGGGGCTTGGACAACCGTTCGGTGGGGCTGCGGGTGCCGGTGTCCGGCCCGGAAGGCCGCCGCGTGGAAAACCGGCTGCCCGGCTGCGACGCCAACCCCTATCTGTCGCTGGCGGCCAGCCTGGGCGCCGGCCTGCTGGGCATAGAAGGCCGCTTGCAGCCCAGCGAGCCCGCCACCGGCAATGTGTTCAAGAGCGAACGCGCCAGCCTGCCCAATACCCTGGACGCCGCCTGCGAGGCGATGGCCGGCGGCGACGCCGCCGCGCAGCTGTTCGGCGCGGAGTTCAGCGCCGCCTATCTGGCGGTGAAGGAGGTGGAACTGACTCACTACCACAGCCAGATCACGCCGTGGGAGCGTCAATACCTGGGTCTGCTGGCCTGAGAACCCATTGACCAATGCAAACAGGCCCGCTGATGCGGGCCTGTTTGCATTGTCTCGCGCCAAGCGCCTCAGTTGCGGCTCAACAGCAGCCGCCGCGCCAGCAGTTCGATCGCCTCCTCGCGGCTGACCGGCACGCTGCCGCGGTATTGCTCGGCCACGATCCACTTTTCCACCGCGGCGCGGTCGCCGCGCGCGGCCTTGAGCAACACGCCGAAGGCCGCCCCGGTGGAATGCTCAGGCGGCTCCACGCTGCGGATCTGGGTATTCAAGGCGTACACCTTGTCCTCGGCGCGCGTCCTCGTGACCTGGCGCGGCGCGCGGCGCGAGTACACAATCCACCCCAGCAAAGCCAGCAAACACGCGCCCACGATCAATAGAAAAACAAACATTTCAAATCAAACCTTTAACTGAGGATGTCATTGTAAAACACCGCCTCGCCCCGCCGTCAACGCCTTGCGCCAGGTCAAACCCGGTTCATGCCGGCTTGGCCTGGGTCGCCCGCCGCGATATGCTGTCACGATAATCCCCCTGTCTCACCAGCCATAAAGGACATCGGACATGTACCAACACATCATCGCCGCGCTGGACGGCAGCAGCAATTCGGACAAGGCGCTGCTGGAAGCCATCCGCGTCGCCAAGTTCTGCAAAGCCAGCCTGACCCTATTCCACATCGCCAGCCTGCGCGATCTGGCGGTGGAAGGCGTCGGCCTGCTCGGCACCCACGAACTGCACGATCAAGCCTTCCGCGACGGCAACCGCGTGCTGGAACAGGCGCGCAAACAGGCGGTGGAAGCCGGCGTGGAACAGGTGCAGATCCACATGGCGGAAAGCTGGGACGGCGGCGCCGACATGGCGGAACTACTGGTGCGCTACGCGGACAGCCACAAAGCCGGCCTGGTCGTGCTCGGCACTCATGGCCGCAGCGGCATCGCCCATCTGCTGTTGGGCAGCTTCGCCCAGAACCTGCTGCGCCGCGCCAACTGTCCCGTCATGGTTCTGCGCAGCGAGCAAAGCGAGTTCGGCCAAGCGGAATAATAACCGCGACGCGCGGCCCTGGCGATGCCTTCATCATAACAAGGCGTCGCCTCGCGCCGCTCAGCGCTTGCGCGCGTAGATGAAGAACTCGCGGTTGCCGTCGCCGCCGGTGATCGGACTGTCGAACCACTTCAGCAGCTCAAAGCCCTGCTCCCGCACCGCCTCGCTGATCTTGTCCCGCACGCGCGGGTACAGGCTCTCGTCGCGTACGATGCCGCCCCTGGCCAAACCTTCGCGCCCCACCTCGAACTGCGGCTTCACCAGGCTGAGCAGGTGACCGCCGGGACGGATCAAGGGCAGCGCCGAGGGCAGCACCAGGGTCAGCGAAATGAAGGACACGTCGCACACCATCAGGTCGAAAGGCAAGCCCTCGTTGGCCGCCAACAGGGCCGCGTGGTCCAGCGCCCTGGCGTTCACCCCTTCGAAATAACGCAGGCGCGCGTCCGTCCGCAGCCGCGGATGCAATTGATCGTGCCCCACGTCCACGCCCACCACTCGCCGCGCGCCCTGCTGCAGCAGGCAGTCGCTGAAACCGCCGGTGGACTGGCCCACGTCCAGCGCCAGCGCGTCGCGCGGGTCCAGGCCGGACGACTCCAGCGCGCCCAGCATTTTCAAGCCGCCGCGCGACACGAAACGATCGGAGGGATCGGCGGCGATCTCGAAGCGGCTGCCCGGCGCGCATTTCTGGCTGGGCTTGCTCACCGGCGCGCCGTCGCAACGGACGCGCCCCGCGGCGATCAGATTCTGCGCCGCCGTGCGCGAAGCCGCCAGGCCCAGTTCCACCAGCAACACGTCCACTCGCGTCATCGCACCCTCCCCACCATCGACAAAAACCGCACAGCGTGGCAAGCGCGCCGGCCGCTGTCAAGCCAAGACCATGATCTCACCGTGCGTAGGGCCCGCCAACCGCGCTAGAATCGCTAAATGCCAATCCGGCCAGCCGTCGCCCCCGGCGTCGGCAGCCTCAAGCGGAGACATGGATGGATACACATCAACTGGAAGCGCATGAAGTGCGCGTGCTGGGCGCCCTGGTGGAAAAACAGGCGCTGACCCCGGACGCCTACCCGATGACCTTGAACGGCCTGGCCTCGGCCTGCAACCAGCTGACCAGCCGCGAACCGGTGATGCAGCTGTCCGAAGCGGACATCAGCGCGGCGCTGGACAGCCTGATCGCCAAGAAGCTGGCGAGCGAGCGGCTGCCGGCCGGCAGCCGGGTGGCCAAATACGAGCACAGGCTCAATTACGAATGGAATATCGAAGGCGCGCGGCTGGCGGCGCTGGCCCTGCTGATGTTGCGCGGACCGCAAACCTCGGCGGAAATCCGCACCCGTTCCGGCCGCATCTACGGCTTCAGCGGCGTGGAAGAAGTGGAAACCGCTCTCAACGCGCTGGCCGACAAATACCCGCCGCTGGTGCTGAAGCTGGAGCGCCAGCCCGGCGAGCGCGAGGCGCGCTGGGCCCATCTGCTCAGCGGCGAGCCGCAATCGCTGCCGGCCGCCGGCGACAACGGCTGCGGCGTGATCGAGGTGGGCATCGCCGGCCGCGTCGCCGCCTTGGAAGCGGAAGTGGCCGCCCTCAAAACCCGGCTGCTGGAGCTGGAGAATTTGCTGGCCAGTGAATAATTCACACTCGAATATTTGGCGGCTCGCCGAACTTGTTACTTAAAAAGCGGTCACTTCCCTTGTTGTCTAACTCACCCAAGAGAAGTGACCCATGAAAACTCTGCATCTGAGCGCCGCCGCCGCGCTGCTCGCCCTGACCGCGGCCGCCCACGCCGCCGATTACAGCTTTATCGCCGGCAAGGACTTCCAGCAATTCAGCCGCACCCCGCAGGGCCTGGGCCTGGGGCTTTCCATCGACTACCTGAACAGCGACCACAAGGGCAACGCCGGCGGCGCCGGCCTGGAGTTCGCGATTCCGCTGGGCCCGGTCACCCTGGCCGGCGGCGGCAAGCTGATGGGCCTGAACCCGGACAGCGGTTCCGGCACCGCCGCCTTGCTCGGCGGCCGCGCCAACATCCAGCTGGCGCCCAAGCTCAGCCTCTACGGCCAGGCCTATTACGCCGGCGACAGCATGGCCAGCGGCAGCGTCAAAAACGTCAGCGACCTGGCCGCCGGCGTGCGCTGGAACCCCATTGGACCGTTCACCGTGGAAGCCGGCTATCGCTACTTCGACATCGAGCGCAAGGACAACAACCGCAATCGTCGTCTTGCCGACGGCATGTATATCGGCGCCGGCTTCACCTTTTAAGCTCGGCCCGCCGCCACGAAAAACAGCCCCGCAATGCGGGGCTGTTGCTTGTCGCGGCTCACTCGGCCTGTCGCGCTTCGAACACCGCGTAAGTCTTGCACGCCGGCTCCAGCACCTGCCAGGTGCCGACGAAGCCCGCGGGGATCACGAAGTGATCGCCCTGCTTCAACTCCACGCTGTTCCCGGCCTCGTCGCTGACCTTCACTCGTCCTTGCAACAGCGTGCAGAACTCGTGTTCGCTGTAGCGCACTTTCCAGCAGCCCAGCCCGCCGCTCCAGATGCCGGCGTGGAACTGCCCGCTGGGATCGGAATAATGGTTGGCCACGCTTTGCCGGCATTCGCCGGCGACGCGGCGATCCTCGGCCGCCACAAACGATTCCAGCGCCACGTCGTGACGCTGGAACACAATGATATCGCTGGCCTGTTTCATCGCTCTGCTCTCCATGGCTGTTTGAAATTTTCAACACAATGCCATGAAGCAGACAGAATATTCAACTCCCTACCGATTCAATCGCCGCGCCACCGGCCACATCGCCGCGCACAGCAGCGCCATGGCCATGGGCTGGTACAAGACATACGGCTGATAAGCCGCACCAAGCAAACCCAGACCGCCGGCGATCAGCAGGTAGTACATCAGGCCCAATAAGGCGCCGGCCGTGCCCTGCACTTGGCGGTAATCCCGCAGGGCGCCCGCCAGCAGCGGCGGAATCGCGCAGCCGAAGGCCGCGGAAATCGCCAGTTGGCTGAGCAACAGCACGCCGACGGCCACGGTCGACAGCAGACCCGGCCAGCCGCTGAGCAACTGCACCAGGGCCGCCGCGCCGGCGGCCATCAAGGCCAGGCGCGGCAAGCGTTCCGCGCCGCCTCGCGCCGCCAGCCGGCGATTGACCGCGCCGCCGAACAGGCCGCCGGCGGCCACCAGCAAACCGCTGAGGCCGAACAACCAGGCCGGCATGCCCAGCAATTGCAGCGTGAACGGGGCCAGCGTGTAAAAGCCGAACAGCAGCAGATTGAAGCCGGCCACCAGCCATACCGTGGCCAGCACCCGCGGATCTCGCGCCATCCTGGCCGCCACCGCGCCCAAGGCCGCCGGCGGCGGCAGGTCCGCCGGCCGGGTCTCGCCGGCCAGCTTCCAGGACAACAGCAGCAACAGCGCCGCCAAGCCGCACAAGGCGGCGAACACGCCCTGATGACCGAAACCGGCCACCAGCAAAGCGCCCAGCGGCGGGCCCAAGGCCGGCGACAGCGACAACACCGCGCTGACGGTGGCGAACACCGTCAGCAGCGCCGGTCCCTGGTAACGGTCGCGCAACATGGTCTGCACCACAACCGAACCCGCGCTGGCGCCGAAGGCCAGCAATAGCCTGGCCAGCAGCAGCGCGGTGAAATCGCGGCTCATCACCGCCAGCACCGCGCCCGCGCCGTAACAGGCCAGGGCGGCCAGCAAGGCCGGCCGCCGTCCGTATAGATCGGCCAGCCGGCCCCAGCACACCACGCCGAAGGCGAAAGCCAGAAAGTAGACGCTCATCGTCAACTGCGCCTGACCGGCGCTGACATGGTAAGCCTGGGCGATCTCGGTCAAGGCCGGCGCGTAAATGGTTTCACTCAATTGCGGGAAACCCAGCAATACAATCAGCAGCGCCAGCGGCGCCGCCCGGATCGCGGTTTTCATTTTGTCCTCCTAAAAACAACGAACAGGGATTGTAGGAGGATGAAGGCACGCCTATTATCGATGGATAGCCACAAAACATTGAGAATCGGACAAGATGCCGCGCTACCTGCCCGCCACGGCGCCAGACCCGGACCAGCTCGCCGATCCCATCGTCGGCATGGCCATAGACGCGCCGGCGCCGCATGACTCCGGCCTGCACCGCCACTGGCGCGCGCAGCTGATGTACGCGGTCAGCGGCGTGCTGCAAATCCGCATCGGCCACACCCGCTGCGTGCTGCCGCCGACAATGGCCGCCTGGATTCCCTCGGGGCTGTGGCATCAGGCCGAAACCGGCAAGCCTTTCGCCTATCGCAGCCTGTACTTCGATCCGGTCGTCTATCCCGCGCTGCCGCGGCGGCCGCAGATCATCGCCGTCAGCCCGCTGTTGCGGGAATTGATCGTACGGGTGGCGGAATGGCCGCTGTCGCCGTTGGAGCCGGCGCAGCAGCGGCTGGTGGAGGTGTTGCTGGACGAGGCCGGCCGCGCGCCGGAGCAGGCGCTGAGCCTGCCGCTGCCGCAAGACCGGCGGCTGCTGCGCATTGCCGAGCAGCTATTGCAGCAGCCCGGCGACGAGGCCACGTTGGAGCATCTGGCCGCCCAGGCCGGCGCCAGCGCCCGCACCGTCAACCGGTTGTTCCAGCAACAGACCGGGCTCAGCTTCAGCGCCTGGCGGCGGCAATTGAAAATGATGGAGGCCAGCCGACTGTTGGCCGAGGGGGAAAGCGTCAGCCGGGTGGCGGCGGAACTGGGCTATGCGCAGGACAGCGCCTTCATCGCCATGTTCCGCCGCCATGCCGGGCTTACGCCCGGCCAGCTCAAACGCTCAGTCTGAGAACCGGTTTACGATCCGGGAATGGCTCACCACCACAAATGGAAGCGCTGCTTGGGCGACAGATACATCTTGTCGCCCGGCTTGACGCCGAAGGCCTGGTAGAACGGCTCCATATTGCTGGCGGTGCCGATGGGCCGCCACAGGTCCGGCGTGTGCGGGTCCGACACCAGCTGTTTGAGCGTGGCTTCGTCGCGGCTCTTGCTGCGCCAGGATTGGGCGAAGGCGATGAAGAAACGCTGGTCGCCGCTCATGCCGTCCAGCACCGGCGCGTCCTTGCCGGCGAGCGCCAGATGATAGGCCTTGTAGGCCACTTCCAGGCCGGCGTTGTCGGCGATGTTCTCGCCCAGGGTCAGTTCGCCGTTGACATGGTGGCCGGGCACCGGCTGGTAGCGGTCGTACTGCTTGACCAGCTTGCGCGTGGCCGCCTTGAAGCGCGCCTTGTCGCTGGCCGTCCACCAGTTGCGCATATTGCCGTCGCCGTCGAACTGGCTGCCCTGGTCGTCGAAACCATGGCTGATTTCGTGGCCTATGGTGGCGCCTATGCTACCGTAGTTGACCGCCGGATCGAAGCCGGGATCGAAATACGGCGCCTGCAGGATGGCCGCCGGGAACACGATCTCGTTATTAGCCGGATTGTAATAGGCGTTCACCGTCTGCGGCGTCATGCTCCATTCCTTGCGATCCACCGGCTGGCCCAGCTTGCCGCTCATATAGCGGTAGTTGAACACCGCGATGCGCCGCACATTGCCGGCCAGATCGTCCGGCGCCAGCTGCAGGCCGCCGTAATCGCGCCACTTGTCCGGATAGCCTATCTTCAGCGTGTACTTGGACAGCTTGATATGGGCCTGGCGCTTGGTGGCGACGCTCATCCAGTCCAGAGTGTCGATGGACTGGTCGTAGGCCTGCAGCAGATTGCGCACCAGTTCGTCGGCCTGGCGCTTGGCCTCCGGCGTGAAATAACGCGCCACATAGAGTTTGCCCAGCGCCTCGCCCAGGCCGCTTTCCACCATGCCCACGCCGCGTTTCCAGCGCGGGCGGTTCTGCTTGCGGCCTTCCAGGGTCTTGCCGTAGAAGTCGAAGTGGGCGTCGACGAAGGCCGGCGTCAGGCTGGGCGCGTAAGCGTCCAGCGTGCGCGCCAGCAGGTAGTTGCGCAGCGTGGACGCGGGCGCGGCCCGCAAGAGCGGCGCCAGCTTGCTCAGATAGCCGGGCTGGTCCAGATTCAACTGCTTGGCGGCGTCCAGGCCGGCGTCGGCCAGCAAGGCCGGCCAATCGTAGCCGGGCTGCCGGCGCGCCAACTCGGCCAGGCTCAGCTTGTTGTAGGTTTTCTGGATGTCGCGGTTCTCGACATTGGTCCACTGGATTTTCGCCAGCCGGGTCTCGAAAGCCAGCACGTCGCGGGCGCGGCTTTGCGGCTGGTCCAGTTCCGCCAGTGCGAACAGCCGCTCCAGATAACTCAAATAGGCCTTACGCGCGGCGGCGAAGTCGGCGGACTTGCCCAGATAGTAGTCCTGGTCCATCGCCAGACCGGATTGGCCGACGCCGGCCAGGTAGGCGGCGGAATCCTTGGGGTCCTGGCCGACATAGAAGCGGAACGGCGTATCCACCGGCTGATCCTGCAGGCGGCCCATATAGCGGACCGCCTCCGCCGCCGTGCCCAGACCGGCCACGGCCCGCAGCGATTCGCGCAGCGGCTCCAGCCCGCGCCGGGCGACGACGTCCTCGTCCATGAAGCTGCGATACAGCGCGGCGATCTGCCCCGCCTCGGCATCCGTCCCCTGCCCGGCCTGTTCGATCAACTGGCGCAGCCGTTCCAGATTGCGGTCCGCCAAGGCCTCCGCCACGCCCGCCGAGGAACGCTCGGCCGGAATCACCGTGCGCTGGATCCAGCGGCCATTGGCGTGCAGCGACAGATTGTCCTGTACTCTCACCGCCGGATCGATGCCGTTCAAATCAATGCCGTAACGGCCGTAATCCAGGCCGCCGTCCGCCCAGGCGCCGGCCGCGCACAGCAAGGCCGCCAAGGGCAGCAGTCTACTCATCTTCATGTTTTCCCCTTTGTTTTTGTCTTAGAACGTGTTTACGCTCTCGCGAGCTAAGGCGAGACAAGGCGAAAACGGCTGAGAAAACAGAATGTACACGTGGTACATGAGCATTTTGAGCTTGTCCTCACCGCGCAACGCTTCATGACGCGCAGCAGATCGTAAACAGGTTCTTACTGCGGCGCGGCGGACCCAGCCGGCCTATCCACTGTAAAACTCGGCCCTCAGTCTTTCCGCGTAGGCCGCCAGATTCAGCCGCGCCGCCACCAGCGCCCGCGACGGGGTTTCCCCCATCGCATCGGTCAAGGCGCCGCTGACGAAGGCGTAAACGCTGGCGTCTATCCAGGTGGCGGTCTCGCCCATGAAATAGGGTTTGTCGCCCAGCAGAGCCGACAGCGCCGCCACGTCCGCCTCCAGCAGCCGCAGGCGCTCCGCCGCGCTGAAACGGCCCATGCCCTGCCCCCATAGATTGGCGCGCACCTTGCGCCGCACCAGCGTCGTCACCAAGCCGCGCAGCAAGGCCGGCACGCCTTTGAAAAACACGCTGGGCCCGCGCGCGAAGTGTTCGTCCACCATCCAGCGTTCATGCACGATGCCCCAGTAGAAATGATCGCCCAGCATGCAGTCCACGCTCCAGGCCAGCGCCTTCTGCGCCTCGCTGAGACCGGCGTCCAGCGTGAGGCCGTGCTTGTCCGCCAGATGCAGGCGGATCAGCGTGGAGTCCGCCACGATCTGGCCGTCGTCGTCGATATAAGGCAGCTTGCCCTTGGGCGCCTTGCGCATATCGCCGCGCACGCGGCGGTAGGACAGGCCCGACAGCTTCAGCAGCAGATCCGCCTTCATCACGAAGGGACTGGGGTCCACCAAGCCCATGGCCGGGCCGAACTGATACAGAGTGATCATCAAGCGCCTCCCGCGGCAGACATGACATTGAACTGAAGCAGACTAGCACGCCGCCGGGAAGGCGCGCGAGAGGGCGGGCGCGAAAAGGGGAAGGACGCCTAATCCGCCGCGCAAACCCGCAGCCAGTCCATCACCGCCCGCACCCGCGGCGACGGCGCTTGCGGCGCGCGCACCAGGTAATAAGCCTGCGGCCCCAGCGGTTGAAACGGCCCCAGCGGCAGCATCAGTTCGCCGCGTTCCAGCTGCCGCTGCACCAAGCGACGCCGACCCAGCGCCACGCCGGCGTGATGCGCGGCCGCCTGCGCGCATAGGTCGGAACGGTCGAAGCTGATGCCCCGCGGCGGCAAGGCCACGTTCTGCCGCCGCGCCCACTCCCGCCATTCGGCGTCGTGAGCCGCCCGTTCCCAGGCCTGGGCGTCGTGCAGCAGCAGGCATGCGGCCAGGGCCGCCGGGTTGTCGCGCAGACCGTGCCGCTCCGCGTACTCAGGGCTGCACACCGGAGCCACCTGCTCGTCCATCAGACGCTGCGCGTCCAGGCCGGGAAACTCGCCGGCCGAGTAATACAGCGCCAGGTCTATATTCCAGGCGCGGAAGTCCACCATCTCGTTGCCGCTGCGGATGTCCAGCGCAATGCGCGGATAGCGCGCGGCGAAATCCGCCAGCCGCGGCGCCAGCCAGCATTGCGCCAGCGAAGGCCGCGCATACAAGGCCACCGCGCCGGCCGGCTCGGCGTCGTCCTGCGGATTCAGCGCCGCCTCCAGCTGAGCCTGACCGGCCAGCCAGGCCTGATAGATGCGTTCGCCGTCCTCGCTCAGCCTCAGGCTGCGGGTCAGCCGCAGGAACAGGCGGGTACCCAGCGCCCGTTCCAGCCGAGCGATGCGATGGCTGACCGCGCTGGCGCTCAGGCACAGTTCCTCGGCGGCGCGGGCGAAGCTCAGATGCCGCGCCGCCGCCGCGAAGGTGTGCAGATTGGACCATTGCGCGCCGTCCAGCCGGACGCCGGCGCGCGGGGGAAGATTCAGCATATCGCCAGCATCGTTCACGCCGACAGCCGCCGCCGGCCTTCCGCCAGATAGGTGTCCATTTCCGCCGGCGGCACCATGCCGCCGCCGGTGCCCCACACCAGATGGCTGGCGCGCGACAGCCGCTCCGCGCTCAAGCCCGTCCGCTGGCGGTAACCCTGGGTCTCGCTCAACACCCGCAGCGGCCCCGGCATGCCGGCCAGCGCCGACGGCTCCAGCCGCAAGCCCTGCTCGCGCTCCAGCATGGCCAGCAAGCGGTAGAGCTCGCCATCGTCCACCGTGTAATAGCCGTCTATCAGCCGCTGCATCGCGCGCCCGACGAAGCCGGACGGTCGGCCAACCGCCAGGCCGTCGGCGGCGGTCAGATTGTCGATGCCGAAATCCTGCACCGCCACCTCATCATGCAGCCCGGTGTAAACGCCCAGCAGCATGCAGGGCGCGTGGGTAGGTTCGGCGAACAGGCAATGCACGGCGTCGCCGAAAGCCAGCTTGAGGCCGAAAGCGACTCCGCCCGGCCCGCCGCCGACACCGCAGGGCAGATACACCAGCAGCGGGTGTTCGGCGTCCACCCGGACGCCCTGCTCCGCCAATTGGTCGCGCAGACGCTCCGCCGCCACCGCGTAACCAAGGAATAGATTGACTGAATTCTCGTCGTCGACGAAATGACAGCGCGGATCGGACGCCGCCTGTTTGCGGCCTTCGGCCACCGCCACGCTGTAATCGGACGGATACTCGACCACCTCGACCCCATGGCTGCGCAGCAAGTCCTTCTTCCACTGTCGCGCGTCCGCCGACATATGCACACTGGCCTGGAAGCCCAGCTTGGCGCTGATGATGCCGATGGACAGGCCCAGGTTGCCGGTGGAGCCCACCGCTACCCGGTAGCCGCCGAAGAAGGCCCGCGCCTCGGCGCTGTCCAGTCCGGCGTAGTCGTCCCCCTCCCGCAGCAGGCCATGACTCAGCGCCAAGCTTTCCGCGTGCTTCAATACCTCGTAAATGCCGCCGCGCGCCTTGATGGAGCCGGAAATCGGCAGCAGATTGTCCGCCTTCAGCCACAGGCCGCCGCCGTCCGCCAACCCGGCCTCGGCCCATAAGGCCGCGCGCATCGCCGGCAGCGGCAGCAGCGGCGATTCGATGATGCCGCCGCTGGCGGCCGCGTCCGGAAACACCCGCGCCAGATAGGGCGCGAAACGGCGCAAGCGCGCATCGGCGTCCGCGACGTCGGCCCGGCTCAGACCCACGTCGGCCAGCGCTTCCGCCGCCGGCGCAAGCGCGGGGTTGAACCAGCTCAAAGGCTGCAAGGCCATCAAGGGCGTCAATAAGGGGTGGCTGGCCCGCCAGTCGGCCACGGTCTTGCCGGCAATCGTCGCTTGCATCGCGCGCTCCATGGAATCGAAGACCCGATTAAACCGCGCCGCGCCGCCGCTGGCAAAAGACGATTGCGCAGCCGACGGCTGACGCTGGATCAGCCATGCGCGCGCGGACTTGCCAGACACCGGGGCGCATCGCCTATGATGGGCGCATCGTCCGCCGCCAGGAGTCGCCGTGCTCGCCACAATCACCCGTCTGTTCCCGCTATGGGCCTTGCTGCTGTCCGCCGTCGCTTACCAGCGGCCGGCGGCGTTCACTCCGCTGCTGCCGCATACCGGTCTGCTGCTGGCGGTGATCATGTTCGCGATGGGGCTGACGCTGACGCTGGACGATTTCAAACGGGTGCTGAGCCGGCCGGCGCCGGTGCTGGCCGGCCTGGGTCTGCACTATCTGGTAATGCCGCTGGCGGCCTGGGCGCTGGCGCGGCTGTTCCAGATGCCGCCGCAGCTGGCCATCGGCATGATTCTGGTGGGCAGCGTCGCCAGCGGCACCGCGTCCAATGTGATCATCTATCTATCGCGCGGCGACGTGGCGCTGTCGGTCACCATTTCCTCGCTATCGACGCTGGTTGGGGTGATAGCCACGCCGCTGCTGACCCGGCTGTACGTGGACGCGGCGATCAAGGTGGAAGTGGCGGCGATGCTGCTGAGCATTCTGCAGATCGTCATCCTGCCGATAGGCCTGGGCCTGCTGGCCCATCGTTTCTTCGCGCCCCAGGTCCGCCGGCTGGAGCCGCTGCTGCCGCTGTTGTCGATGCTGGCCATCGTCGCGCTGATCGCCGCCATCGTCGCCGGCAGCAAGAACCATATCGCCGCGGTGGGCGGGCTGACCATTCTGGCGGTGATGCTGCACAACGCCATCGGCCTGTTGGGCGGGTATTGGGGAGGACGCTTGCTGGGCTTCGACGAATCGGTGTGCCGCACGCTGGCGATCGAGGTGGGCATGCAGAACTCCGGCCTGGCCGCCCAGCTGGGCAAGGCCTACTTCAGCCCGCTCGCGGCCTTGCCCGGCGCGCTGTTCTCGGTCTGGCACAATATTTCCGGCTCGCTCTTGGCCGGCTATTGGCGGGACAAGCCCGCCGAGCGGGGGCGTCAAGCGTCTCGGGCCGGCGCGCAGCAAACGCCGTAAACCCCAAACCAGCGCCAATACTCACCAACGTTTGGGCGGCCGACGACGGGTATGGAAAATGCGGAGAATTTGAACCTGATCGTCCTTGACCCGATAGGGAATCAGGTAGGGAAAGCCTTCCAGCACCAGTTCGCGCGTGCCAGGCACGCGTCCAGGTCTGCCTGTTTCGGGGAAATCCGCCAGATGCTTGGTTGCGGCTCTGACCGCCCTCACCAGGGCGGCGGCCGCGGCGGGGTTTTCCTCGGCGATGAACTCCGCCTCTTGCTGGAGATTTTGCAGCGCGCTCCGTAGCCAGACGAGCCGCACTTATGCTCCATGCTTGGCGAAGAATGCGCTCACTTCGTCGGAAGAAGCGAAATCGCCGGCATCCGCTTCCTTCAGGCCCGCCTCAATAGCCTGTACTTGCCAGGCTTCACGCTCCAGATAATCGCCTATGGCTTGCGCCACCAGGAATGATTTGCTGCGACCGGTCGCATGCGCCAAAGCTTCGAGTTGCTGGGCGACATCATCAGCCACTCTCACGGACATGACACTCATGGCAACACCTCCAGAAACCACAATGTATACACAGCATACAAGGTAAGGCTCTTGTTTGCCCCCCTGCGTGGACCGTCAGCCTTCCACCCGCCAGTGCCCGCTCTTGCCGCCCTCTTTCTCCAGCAGCCGCACGCCGTCGATGACCATGCCGCGGTCCACCGCCTTGCACATATCGTAAATGGTCAGCAGGCCGACGTTGGCCGCGGTCAGCGCCTCCATCTCCACCCCGGTCTGGCCGCTGCATTCGGCGGTGACCTCGATGCGCACGGCGTTGTCGGCCTCCAGCAGTTCGAAGTCCACCGCCACCCGGGTCAGCGCGATCGGGTGGCAGAGCGGAATCAGGTCCGCGGCCTTCTTGGACGCCATGATGGCGGCGATGCGGGCGATGCCGAGCACATCGCCTTTTTTATGGCCGCCGTCCTTCACCAGCGCGAAGGTGGCGGGCAACATGTGGATGCGGCCTTCGGCCACCGCGCGGCGGCGGCTGTGCGCCTTGGCGCCGACGTCGACCATATGGGCCTGGCCGCCGGCGTCGAAATGAGTCAATTTTGACATGGGTTCATTACTCCTCCGGCCCGCTTAGAACCTGTTCGAAGTCTGCTGCGCTTCAGCGATACGGCGTTAAAAACCAGCTCAAAATGCTCATGTACCACTCGTACATTCCGCTTTTTCGCTCGTTTTCGCCTTGTCTCGCCCTTGCTCGCAAGACCTTGAACAGGCTCTTAGGACAGCAGCCGGTAAATCAGCCAGAAGGCGCTGACCAGCACTACCAGGCCGCCGCTCCAGCGGGCGATGCGGCCGAGATAGCGCAGGTAGAGCGGATTGCGGGTCAATAGGTAACTGACGCCTGCCCAGCCCAGCAGCAGGATGGTGACGAGCAGCCACAGGCGCCAGAAACCAAACACCGCTAGGCCACCTCCGGCAGCCGGTGGAAGCTGGACGGCGCGTCCAGCGGGTCGTCGTAGCTGACGTATTCCCAGGCTTCCGGCGTCTCCAGCAGCTTGCGCAACAGCTTGTTGTTCATCGCGTGGCCGGATTTGTGGCCGGAAAAGGCGGCGATCAACGGGTGGCCGATGATGTAGAGGTCGCCGATGGCGTCCAGGATTTTGTGGCGAACGAATTCGTCCGGGAAACGCAGGCCTTCCGGATTCAGCACGTATTCGTCGTCGATGACGATGGCGTTGTCCAGGCTGCCGCCGCGGCCCAGGCCATGGTTGCGCATGTACTCCACCTCGTGCATGAAGCCGAAGGTGCGCGCGCGGCTGATCTCGTCGGTATAGGAATGACGCGCGAAATCCACCGCCACCGTCTGCGGCGCCAGATTGAAGGCCGGATGGTTGAAGTCGATGGACAGCGTGACCTTGAAGCCCTCGTGCGGCTCCAGCTTCACCCACACGCCGCGCTCTTCCACGGCCACCGTCTGGGTGACGCGGATGAAGCGCTTCTTGGCGTGCTGCTCGACCACGCCCGCGGTCTGCAACAGGTAAATGAAAGGGGCGGCGGATCCGTCCATGATGGGGATCTCCGCCGCCGTGACCTCAATCACGAGGTTGTCGATGCCAAAGCCCGCCAGGGCCGACATCAAATGCTCGATCGTGCCGACACGCACGCCGGTGTCTGTCACCAGCGTGGAGGAGAGTCGCGTGTCGTTGACGAGCGATGGATCCACTTTCACCGTCACCGGCTCGGGCAAGTCGGTGCGGCGAAAGACGATCCCGGTGTCGGGCGCGGCCGGCAGCAGGGTGAGCTTCACCCGCTCGCCGGAGTGCAAACCCACACCCGTGGCGCTTATCGCTTGTTTCAGCGTGCGCTGCAATATCATGTCGGGCTTCTCGAACGAATGGGAATGCCCGATTCTAGCACAGTCAAAAACCGCACTTTATTGATTGATTTGCAGTATTAAATAGCTTTCTTCTATAGCGGCTCCGCCTCAGTCCGCCTGCTTGCGCAGGAAGGCCGGGATGTCGTAGCTTTCGCTCACTTCCGGGTTGGAGAAGTCCATGGACGGCGCGGCGCGGCGACGGCCCTGCCGCATGATGGCCGGGGTGTCGAAGTCGTCGTAGCTGACCACTTCCACCGCGCGGTCGTCGGTGCCGGTCTTGACGATCTTGATGTATTCCGGACGCTCCTCGGTATTGCGCGCGGTCTTCTTCTGACCCAGGCCGGTGGCGATCAAGGTCACGCGGATGGTGTCTTCCGGCATGTCTTCCACTTCGGCGGTGCCGAACTTGATCTGCGCGTCTTCGTCCGCGTACTGGCGCACGATGCCCATGATTTCGCGATACTCGCTCATCTTCAGGCAGCCAGGCGCGGTGGAGATGTTGACCAGCACGCCGCGCGCGCCTTCCAGCGTGATGTTGTCCAGCAACGGGCTGGCCACGGCCTGTTCGGCGGCCACGCGAGCGCGGTCGATGCCGGAGGCGTAGGCGGAGCCCATCATCGCCAGGCCCATTTCGCTCATCACGGTGCGCACGTCGGCGAAGTCGACGTTGATCAGGCCCGGGCAAGTAATCACCTCGGCGATGCCGGCCACCGCGCCCTTGAGCACGTCGTCGGCGGCGCGGAAGGCTTCGCGCATGGTCACGTCGTCGCCCAGCACTTCCATCAGTTTTTCATTGGGGATCACGATCAGCGAATCGACGTGCTTTTTCAGATCCTCGATGCCGTTCTGCGCCACTTTCATGCGCTTGCCTTCGTGCTCGAACGGCCGGGTGACCACGCCCACGGTCAGGATGCCCATTTCCTTGGCCACTTCGGCCACCACGGGCGCCGCGCCGGTGCCGGTGCCGCCGCCCATGCCGGCGGTGACGAACACCATATTGGAGCCGCGCAGCATCTCGGCGATGCGTTCGCGGTCTTCCAGCGCCGCGCTGCGGCCCACTTCCGGATTGGCGCCCGCGCCCAGGCCGCGGGTCAGATTGTTGCCCAACTGCAGCTTCTGCGGCGACTTGTTGCGCAGCAGCGACTGAGCGTCGGTGTTGGCGCAGATGAACTCCACGCCGTGCACATTGCCGTCGATCATATTGTCGATGGCGTTGCAACCGCCGCCGCCGACGCCGATGACTTTGATGATCGCCACATTGGCGGTTTCTTGCATAACTTCAAAGACCATTCCGCTCATTTTCCTCTCCTCAATAAAGATGAGCTACCGACTTCATATACATCTGCCCGATCGCTATCGTGGCCAGCGAGTGCGCCGGCCGCGTAGCGCTTAGAAATTGCCAGCGAACCACGCCTTCATGCGCGTGAACATCTGGCCCACACCCGCCGTCTCCACCTTGGGGCCGGCATGCGTTTGAATCTGATCCTTGCCGTACAACAGCAGGCCGACGCCGGTGGAGAAGCGCGGGGTCTTCACCACTTCCGCCAGGCCGCCCACATACTTGGGCACGCCGACGCGCACCGGCATGTGGAACACTTCTTCCGCCAGCTCCACCATGCCGGGCATCAGGCTGGCGCCGCCGGTCAGCACGATGCCGGAGGACAGCAAATCCTCGAAGCCGCTGCGGCGCAGCTCCTGCTGCACCAGCTGGAACAGCTCTTCCACCCGCGGCTCCACCACTTCGGCCAGCGTGGCGCGCGACATCTGCCGCGGCCCGCGCTCGCCCACGCCTGGCACTTCTATCATCTGGCTCGGGTCCGCCATCGCCACCAGCGCCACCGCGTGCTGGATCTTGATGTCCTCGGCTTCCTTGGTCGGGGTGCGCAAGGCCATGGCGATGTCGTTGGTGATCTGATCTCCTGCGATCGGAATCACCGCGGTGTGGCGGATCGCGCCGTTGGCGTAGACCGCGATATCGGTGGTGCCGCCGCCGATGTCGATCAGGCACACGCCCAGATCTTTTTCGTCTTCCGACAGCACCGCGATGGCGGAGGCCATCGGTTGCAGCACCAGGTCGGACACTTCCAGGCCGCAGCGGCGCACGCACTTGGTCACGTTCTGGGCGGCGGACACCGCGCCGGTGACAATGTGCACCTTCGCTTCCAGCCGCACGCCGCTCATGCCCAGCGGTTCGCGCACGCCTTCCTGACCGTCGATGCTGTATTCCTGGGTCAGGATGTGCAGCACCTGATGGTCCGGCGGAATGGTCACCGCGCGCGCGGTTTCAATCACGCGGTCGATGTCCATCTTGGTGACTTCGCGATCCTTGATCGCCACCATGCCGTGCGAGTTCACGCTCTTGATGTGGCTGCCGGCGATGCCGGCGAACACTTCGTGAATCTTGCAGTCGGCCATCAGTTCCGCCTCTTCCAGCGCGCGCTGGATGGCCTGCACCGTGGATTCGATGTTCACCACCATGCCGCGCTTCAAACCGCGCGACGGGGTGTGGCCCATGCCGACGATATTAAGTTGGCCGTCCTCCAGGACTTCTGCGACGATCGCCACGATCTTGGATGTGCCGATGTCGAGGCCAACCAGCATGTTCTTGCTTTCCTTTGGTTTGCTCACCTGTCGCTCCAACTGCTAATTACTTGTTTCCCTTGGCCGGCGGCGCCTTGTAATCGGGCATCCGCACGGCGAATCCATTCGGGTAGCGCATATCCACGTATTCCACGTGATACGGCAACGCCGCCAATTTGCTCTTCCAGTACTGGGCGAAGCGGCGGGCGCGCGGACTCACGTCGTTGCGTCCCAGCTCCAGCTGCACCTGGTTGTCCAGCCCCACTTTCCAGGCGCGGCGGCTGGACAGCCACAGCGCCGCCGGCTTGACGCCCGCCGGGGCCAGATCCTGCCGCAGCCCTCCCAGCATTTCGCTCATGTCCTTCTCTGCCCCCGCCGGCCCGTAAAACACCGGCAGGTCCTGGTCGCTGGCGGCGTCGAACCGCTCTCCTCGGGTATTGACCAGGCCGTTCTCTCCCCAGCGCGCAAGCGCCACATGCTCTTCCACCGAAATGTCCAGCGCGTCCGGCCAGCGCCGCCGCACCTGGGCATCCCGCACCCACGGCAATTTGCCGAAGGCCGCCCGCGTCTTGTCGATGTCCAGCGTGAAGAAGGTGCCGGACAGCTCATGCTCGGCAATGAACTTCAGCTGTTCCGGCGTCACGCGTTTCATGTCGCCGCGAATCTGGATCTTCTTCACCGGAAACACCGGAGCGTGCGTCAACCAGAACCCTCCTGCATACAGCAACATCAGCGCTGCGGCGGCCAGCATCAGATTGGCCAGGCCTCTAAGCAGCCGATGGTTATCCCACATGCACCATATCCAGCACCTTGAGGCACAAATCCTCGTAACTGATGCCCATCGCCCGCGCCGCCATCGGCACCAGGCTGTGGCTGGTCATGCCCGGATTGGTGTTGGCTTCCAACAGGTAAATGCCGCCGGCTTCGTCCATCAGGAAATCCACCCGGCCCCAGCCGCGGCCGCCCAATACGCGGAAAGCCGCCAGCGACAGTTCGCGCGCGCGCGTCTCCACGTCTTCGCTCAGGCCGGACGGGCAACGGTAGACGGTGTCGTCGCGGAAATACTTGGCGTCGTAGTCGTAAAACTCGGTCGCCGGTTCGATCTTGATGGTCGGATACGCCGTGTCGCCGATCACCGCGCAGGTGTACTCGCCGCCGCCGATGAAACGCTCGGCGAGCACGATGCTGTCGTATTGGCGCGCCTCTTCAAACGCCGCCTTCAGTTCGCCCGGCTGCTTGACCTTGGTCACGCCGATGCTGGAGCCCTCGGTGGCCGGCTTGACGAAGATGGGCAGGCCCAGCTTGGCTTCCACCGCGGCGAAGTCGCTGTTCTCGTCCAGCAGTTCAAAGGCCGGGATCGGCAGGCCGGCGCCCTGCCACAGCAGCTTGGTGCGCCATTTGTCCATGCAGATCGCCGACGCCATCACGCCGCAACCGGTATACGGCAGGCCCATGCTTTCCAGCACGCCCTGCAGGGTGCCGTCTTCGCCGAAGGGCCCATGCAGGATGTTGAACACGCGGTCGAAACCCTCGTCCTTCAGCGCGCTCAGCGGCTGTTCCGACGGATCGAACTTGTGAGCGTCCACGCCACGGGATTGCAGGGCTTTGAGCACGCCGGCGCCGCTCATCAGCGACACTTCGCGCTCGGAGGAACTGCCGCCCATCATCACCGCCACCTTGCCGTACTGCTTCATTGCCTTGTCCTTGTCATTCATCATCACGCGCCCGCCGCCACTTTGGCCGGCACCGCGCCGATGGAGCCCGCGCCCATGGTCACCACCACGTCGCCGTCGCGAGCTTGATCGAAAATGGTCTGCTGCATCTCGGCGATGTCCTCGACGAACACCGGCTCCACCTTGCCCTGCACGCGCACCGCGCGCGCCAAGGCGCGGCCGTCGGCGGCCACGATGGGCGCTTCGCCGGCGGCGTAGACTTCGGACAGCAGCAAGGCGTCCACGCTGGACAGCACTTTGACGAAGTCTTCAAACAGGTCCCGAGTGCGGGTGTAGCGGTGCGGCTGGAAGGCCAGCACCAGACGCTTGTCCGGGAAGGCGCCGCGCACCGCGGCCAGCGTGGCGGCCATTTCCACCGGGTGATGGCCGTAATCGTCCACCAGGGTGAAGCTGCCGCCGTCCTTGGCCGGCACTTCGCCGTAACGCTGGAAGCGGCGGCCGACGCCGGCGAACTCGGCCAGGCCTTGCTGGATCGCTTCCACGCTGGCGCCGCACTCCAGGCCGATGGCGATGGCGGACAGCGCGTTGAGCACGTTGTGGCGGCCCGGCATGTTCAACACCACCGGGAAACGCACTTCCTTGCCGTTCTTCACCACCACGTCGAAATGCATCTGTCCGGCCGCGGCGCGGACGTTCTCGGCGTAGATGTCGGCGGAGTCGTCCAGGCCGTAAGTGGTCACCGGCTTGGTGATGCGGCCGCGGATCTCGCGCACATGGGGATCGTCCACGCACAGCACCGCGCGGCCGTAGAACGGCAGCCGCTGCAGGAAGTCGACGAAAGCCTGCTTGAGCTTGTCGAAGCTGTGGTCGTAGGTGTCCATGTGGTCGGCGTCGATATTGGTCACCACCGCCATCACCGGAGTCAGATGCAGGAAGGAGGCGTCCGATTCGTCGGCCTCGGCCACCAGGAACTCGCCGGAGCCCAGGCGCGCATTGGTGCCGGCCGCGGTCAGCTTGCCGCCGATGACGAAGGTGGGGTCCAGGCCGGCCGCGCCCAGCACCGAAGCGGTCAGGCTGGTGGTGGTGGTCTTGCCGTGGGTGCCGGCGATGGCGATGCCCTGCTTGAAGCGCATCAGTTCCGCCAGCATCAGCGCGCGCGGGATCACCGGGATCTTGTTGGCGCGCGCTTCCAGCACTTCCGGATTGTCGGCCTTGACCGCGGTGGAGGTCACCACCACGTCGGCGCCGTGCATATAGGTGGCGTCGTGGCCGTAGAACACGCGGATGCCCTGATCGATCAGCCGCTTGCTGGTGGCGCTTTCCGCCATGTCGGAGCCGGACACGGTAAAGCCCAGGCCGTGCAGCACCTCGGCGATGCCGCACATGCCCACGCCGCCGATGCCGACGAAATGTATGTGTTTGACCCTGTGTTTCATGTCTGTGTCTCTGCTTGAGCGCTCGTATGACGCTCTGTCATTCCCGGGCCAGCTGCTGGCACAGGTCGGCCACCCGGCCGGCCGCGCCGGAACGCGCCAGCGCGCGCGCGCGTTCGGCCTTGTCCAGCAACTGCTCTCTATCCAAACCCGCCAGCAGGCCCGCAAGCCCGTCGGCGTTCAATTCTTTCTGCGGCAGATGCCAGGCCGCGCCGGCCTGCGCCATCCACTCGGCGTTGTCGCGCTGATGGCCGGTGGTGGACACCACCAGCGGCACCAGCACGCTGGGCACGCCGGCCGCGCACAATTCGCTGACCGTGATCGCGCCGGCGCGGCAGATCACCAGATCGCATTCGGCCAGGCGCTGCGGCATATCGTCGACGAAGGGCAGCAGTTCCACTTGCTCCCGCAGGCCCGCGGCCTGATACGCGGCCTCGACCGCGGCGAAATTCGCCTCGCCGGTCTGATGCGTCAGTCGCGGCCGCTTGTCGGCCGGCAGCTTGGCCATCGCCTGCGGCAGCGTTTCATTCAAAACCTTGGCGCCCAGGCTGCCGCCCACCACCAAGACCTTCAGCGGGCCGCTGCGGCCGGCGAAGCGCTCCGCCGGCGCGGCGATGCCCTCGATCTCCCCACGCACCGGATTGCCGGTGACCAACGCCTTGCCGTTGCGCGCCGCGTCGCCGTCGAAACCGCAGGCCAGTTTCTTGGCGAAGGGCAGCAAGGCCTTATTGCTCAACAACAGGCCGGCGTCGGCGTTGACCAGGACCAGCGGTTTCCACAGCAGGCCCGCCATCACGCCGCCGGGCAGGCAGACGTAGCCGCCCATGCCCAGCACCACGTCCGGGCGGTGGCGGAAAATCTGCGCCGCGCTGCTGAAGAAAGCGCCGGCCAGCTGCAGCGCGCCCTTGAGCGAGCCCAGCAGACCCTTGCCGCGCACGCCATGGAAGTTCAGCCGCTCCAGCGGAATGCCGGTCGGCGGCACCAGCTTGTTCTCCATGCCGCGGCGGGTGCCCAGCCACACCACCTTCCAGCCCCGGCTTTGCAATTCCTTGGCCACGGCGAGGCCGGGGACGATGTGTCCACCCGTGCCAGCCGCCATCACCATGACCGTGCGATTCGCCATCTCTATCCGTTCCGTTAACTCTCGTTGCCGCGCATCATGCGCCGGTTTTTGCTTCGCCCTTCGGGCTCGCAGAAACCGCCACCCTACGGGCTTACGCCCTAAGGCGCCTGACAGCGCTGCTCATGCGCGGCTACACTTTGTAGCCGCGCATGATGCGGCGGTTTTCATAATCAACCCGCAGCAGCACCGCCACCGCGATCAAATTCATCAACATCGCCGAGCCGCCGAAAGACATCAGCGGCAAGGTCAAACCCTTGGTCGGCAGCAGCCCCATATTCACCCCGATGTTGAAAAACACCTGGATGCCGAGCCAGATGCCCAGGCCCTGCGCCACCAGCGACTGGTAGTAACGCTCCAGCTTTTTCGATTCCACACCGATGTGGAAGGCGCGGCGCACGATCCAGGCGTACAGACCGACCACCACGCAGATGCCGATGAAGCCGAACTCTTCCGAAATCACCGCCATGATGAAGTCGGTGTGCGCCTCAGGCAGGTAAAACAATTTCTCTATGCTGCCGCCCAGACCGACGCCGAACCACTCGCCGCGACCGATGGCGATCAAGGAGTGCGACAGCTGGTAGCCCTTGCCGTACGGGTCGTCCCACGGGTCCATGAAGCCCAGCACCCGCTTCAGCCGATATGGCGAGGAAATGATCAACACCACGATGGCGCCCACCGCCATCACCGCCAGCCCGCTGAAGATGCGCATATTGATGCCGCCGAGGAAGAGCACGCCCATCGCGATGCTCATCACCACCATCAGCGCGCCGAAGTCCGGC
Organism: Chromobacterium sp. HL1; assembly: GCF_057418835.1. Lineage (NCBI taxonomy): Bacteria > Pseudomonadati > Pseudomonadota > Betaproteobacteria > Neisseriales > Chromobacteriaceae > Chromobacterium > Chromobacterium sp. HL1. Next base: position 127,511 of record NZ_CP162399.1, on the reverse strand, counting down.
TCGCGCAGCAGCAGGAAAGCCACCACCACCATGGCGGCGAACATCGGCGCGAAGCCTTCCTTCAAGCTGTGCAGCAAATGGCTCTTGCGCACGGTGTAATCCGCCGCGTACAACACGGTGGCGAACTTCATCACCTCCGACGGCTGCAGGTTCAGCACGATCAGATTGATCCAGCGCCGCGAGCCGTTAACCATCTTGCCGATGCCGGGAATCAGCACCAGCACCAGCAAGACCAGTCCGATCAGGAAAATCTTGCCGGAGTACTTCTGCCAGAACGCCGTTGGAATCTGGAAGGCGATATAGGCCGCGCTCAGCCCGATCGTCATGAAGATCATGTGACGGATCAGGTAGAAGTAGCGGTTATGCGTGGCCGCGTCGGCCTCGGCGTAGGCGATTGACGCCGAGTACACCATCACCAGGCTGATCGACAACAGCAGGGCCAGAGCCCAGGACAGCGCCTCGTCGAACGGCTTGATGGCGGCGTAGCGCCGGGCTCCGTGCACGATCATGGCCGCGTCGCCTCCGCTTGCCGCGCCTTCCACTCGCGCACGGCGTCGATAAACACCTGGGCGCGATGCGCGTAGTTGCGGAACATGTCCAGGCTGGCGCAGGCCGGCGACAGCAACACCACGTCGCCCGGCTGCGCCAGTTCCGCCGCGCGGCGGGTGGCTTCTTCCAGCGTCTCGCAGTCGTGCAAGGGCAAGCCGGTGGCGGACAGCGCGGCGCGGATCTTGCCGGCGTCGCGGCCGATCAACAGCACGGCGCGGGCGATGCGGCGGCAGGCCGGCGCCAGCGGCGCGAAGTCCTGGCCCTTGCCGTCGCCGCCGGCGATCAACACCACCGGACGGGTCATGCCGTTCAGCGCCGCCTCGGTGGCGCCGACATTGGTGCCCTTGGAATCATCGATAAACGCAACCGAGGCGATTTCGTCTACCAGCTCGACGCGATGTTCCAAACCATGGAAGGTTTTCAGTCCTTGCAGCAGCGCGGCGCGCGGCGCGCCCACGGCTTCGCACAAGGCCAGCGCGGCCAGCGCGTTGGCGGCGTTGTGCAGGCCTTGCAAACGCATCTCGGCGCAATCGAAGGCCCGCTCGCCGTCCAGGCTCAGCCAGTAGCGGCCGTCATCCTGCCGCAACGCGTATCCGGCATCCTCTGTCAGCGAGAACCATTTGACCGCGCGGCCGGGGCGAACCATCGCGCGCACCAGCGCGTCGTCGCGGTTCAGCACCTGGACGCCGGCGCCGTGGAACACCCGGGTCTTGGTGTGGGCGTAGTCCAGCAGATCGTCGTAACGGTCCAGGTGGTCCTCGGAAATATTCAGCACCGTGGCGGCGTCGGCCTCCAGCGTAAATGTGGATTCCAGTTGAAAACTGGACAGCTCCAGCACCCACACGTCCGGGCGCTTGCCGCTTTGCTCGCGTTCCAGCTGCGCTTCCAGCACCGCCAGGCCGATATTGCCGGCCACCACCGCGTCCAGGCCGGCGGCGGCACACAGATGGCCCGCCAGGCTGGTGACCGTGCTCTTGCCGTTGGAACCGGTAATGGCGATCACCTTGCTGCCGTCGCCGCGGATCGCGCGCGCCAGCACTTCGATATCGCCGATCACCTCGCCGCCGGCTTGGCGGTAGGCGGCGACGGCCGGGTGTTTCAGCGGCACGCCCGGGCTCAGCACCAGCAAGTCGGCGTCGGCGAAGGTCTGGGCGCTGAAATCGCCGGCACGCACTTCCGCCTGCGGCAAGAAGGCGCGCAGCTCGGCCACGCGCTCGGCCGACGGCTTGGCGTCGGCCACGCTCACGCGCGCGCCGTGCGCGGCCAGGTAGCGCGCGGCCGCCAGGCCCGAACCTCCCAAGCCCACCACCACGACGTGACGATTCGCGTAGTCCATAGTCTTCCTCAACGCAGCTTGATGGTGGACAGGCCGGCCAACACCAACATCATGGTGATGATCCAGAAACGCACCACCACTTGCGTTTCCTTCCAGCCCTTCAACTCATAGTGGTGATGCAGCGGCGCCATGCGGAACACCCGCTTGCCGGTGAGCTTGAACGAAGCCACCTGAATCATCACCGACAGCGCTTCCACCACGAACAGGCCGCCCATGATCAAGAGCACGATTTCCTGACGCACGATCACGGCCACGGTGCCCAGCGCCGCGCCCAGCGCCAGCGCGCCGACGTCGCCCATGAACACCTGGGCCGGATAGGCGTTGAACCATAAAAATCCCAGGCAGGCACCGCACATCGCCGCGCAGAACACCACCACCTCGTGCGCGCCGGGAATGAAGGGCAGACCCAGATATTTGGAAAACACCGCGTGGCCGGCGACATAGGCGAAGATGGACAGGCCGGCCGCCACCATCACGGTGGGCAGGGCCGCCAGGCCGTCCAGGCCGTCGGTCAGGTTCACCGCGTTGGAGGTGCCGACGATGACGAAATAGGTCAGGATGCAAAAACCGATCGCGCCCAGCGGATAGGAGATGGTCTTGACGAAGGGCACGATCAGCTCGGTGGACGCCGGCAGCTTGGCGGTGGCGATCAGAAACACGCCGGCGCCGATGGCGATGGCGGACTGCCAGGCCATCTTGAACTTGGCGGACACGCCTTTCGGGTCCTTGTACACCACCTTGCGCCAGTCGTCGTAAAAGCCCAGCGCGCCGGTGCCGAACATCACCGCCAGCAGCAGCCACACGTATTTGTTCGACAGATCCGCCCACAGCAGCGTGGTCAGGCCGATGGCCAGCAGGATCAGCGAGCCGCCCATGGTCGGCGTGCCGGCCTTGACCAGATGGGTTTGCGGGCCGTCGTTGCGCACCGCCTGGCCCACTTTGAGTTCGGTCAGCTTGCGGATCACCCACGGCCCCAGCAGCAGGGAGATCGCCAGCGCGGTCAGCGCCGCCATCACCGCGCGCAGCGTGATGTAGTTGAAGACGTTGAAGGCCCGGATGTGGGAGCCCAGCAGTTCAGCCAGCCAGAGCAGCACGTTATTGTTCCTCTCTAAATTGTTGCATCAGGTGTTCCACCACCCGTTCCATGCGCATGAAGCGCGACCCCTTGACCAGAACGGAGGCACCCGACGGCAACTGCCGGTCGAGAAACTCGTACAACTCGTCAATCGAATCAAAATGTTTGCCGCGCGCGCCGCAGGCGGCGGCGGCGTGACGCGAAACCTCGCCCAAGGTCAGCAGCAGGTCCACGTCGCGCGTCCGCGCGTACTCGCCCACTTCCGCGTGCAGCGCGTCGGCGGCTTCGCCCAGTTCGCCGATGTCGCCCATCACGAAGCAGCGCGGCGCCGGCAGGCGAACCAGCACGTCGATCCCGGCCTTCATCGAATCCGGGTTGGCGTTGTAGCTGTCGTCGATCACGCTCAGACCGCGCGGGCTTTGCTTGAGCTGCAAACGGCCCTTGGCGCCGCCGAAGGCGGCCAGGCCGGCGGCGATGTCGTCCAGCGACACGCCGGCGGCCACGGCCAGGCTGGCCGCGGCCAGCGCGTTGCGCACATTGTGTTCGCCCGGCGCCGGCAATTCGATCCGCCGTTCGCCGTCGGCGCAACGCAGCGTGAAGCGGCTGCTCAAGGCGCTCAGTTCGATGTCGACGGCGCGGACGTCGGCTTCGGCGCCCAGGCCGAAGGCGATCTGGCGGCGGCCGTCCGCCGCGCGGCGGAACAAGGCCAGATTGGCGTCGTCGGCGTTCAGCACCGCCACGCCGTCGGCGTCCAGGCCTTCGAAGATTTCCGCCTTGGCGCGCGCCACTTCCTCGGTGGAGCCGAAATAACCGAAGTGGGCGCGCATCGCGTTATTGACCAGCGCGATGCGCGGCCGGGCCAGGCCGGTCAGATAGCGGAGCTCGCCGTGATGGTTCATGCCCATCTCCAGCACCGCGTAGCGATGCGCCGGCGTCAGCCGCAGCAGGGTCAGCGGCAGACCGATGTCGTTGTTGAAGTTGCCGGCGGTGGCCAGCACCGCGTCCGCGCCTGCATATTGGCGCAGAATAGCGGCCAGCATTTCCTTGACCGTGGTCTTGCCGTTGGAGCCGGTGACGCCGATGCGCAGCGCCGGCTGGCGTTGCGCCCAGCCGGAGGCCAGCCGGCCCAGGGCCAGGAGGGTGTCGTCCACGCGGATCAGGCTGGCGCCGGACAGCTCGAAATCCGCGCGCACCAGCGCGGCCGCGCCCTTGGCCGTCACCTCGGCGACGAAATCGTGGGCGTCGAAGCGTTCGCCCTTCAGCGCGACGAACAGATCGCCGGGGCCGGCCTCGCGGCTGTCGGTCACCACGCGCAGGATGTCGCCGTCCGGGCCGCTCAAAGCGCCCCGGGCCAGTTCGGCGGCCTGCAGCAGCGTCATCATGCGCGCTCTCCCCAGGCGGTCAGCGCTTCTTCCGCCACGCGGAAGTCGGAGAACGGCCGCTTGACGCCGGCGATGTCCTGGTATTCCTCATGCCCCTTGCCGGCCACCAGCACCACGTCGCCGGCGCGCGCCTGGCTCACCGCCCAGTGGATGGCGGCTTCGCGGTCCGCCTCGACGTGGGTGCGCGCGGCGTCCATGCCGGCGAGCACGTCGCGCAGAATGGCTTGCGGGTCTTCGGTGCGCGGATTGTCGCTGGTCAGCACCGCCACGTCGGCGATGTTCTCGGCGATGGCGCCCATCATCGGGCGCTTGCCCGGATCGCGGTCGCCGCCGCAGCCGAACACGCAGAACAGGCGGCCGCCTTCCGGGCGGATCTCGGCCAGCGTGGACAAGGCTTTTTCCAGCGCGTCCGGCGTGTGGGCGTAGTCGATCACTACCAGCGGCTCGTGCGCGCCGCCCACGCTCTGCATGCGGCCGCGCGCCGGCTGGATGCGCGCCATCACCGCGGCGGCGTCGCGCAGGCTGACGCCGTTGACGCACAGCGTGGCCAGACAGGCCAACAGATTGGCGGCGTTGAAGCGGCCCACCAGGCCGGTGCGCACATCGGCGACGCCCCAGGGCGTGGTCACCGTCAGTTGCAGGCCGTCCAGCGTGGCGGCCAGCGCCAGCGGACGCACATCGCCCTGCTCCAGGCCGTAAGTCACCACCTGAGTCTCAGCCGGGTCGATTTCGGCGGCAAGCTGGCGGCCGAATTCATCGTCGGCGTTGATCACCGCGTGCTTCAGGCCTTCCCAGAAGAACAGCTTCTTCTTGGATTCGCCGTAGGCTTCCATCGAACCGTGGTAGTCCAGATGGTCGCGAGTCAGATTGGTCAGCACCGCGGTGGCGAAGTCCACGCCGTTGACGCGGCTTTGATCCAGGCTGTGGCTGGACACTTCCATGGTCACCACGTGCGCGCCCTGGCGGCGGTATTCGGCCAGCTTTTGCTGGATGGTCACCGGGTCCGGCGTGGTGTGGGTGGTTTCGGTCAGTTCGCCGTAAAAGCCGTTGCCGACGGTGCCGATCAGCGCCGCCTTCTGGCCCAGCAGCGAGAAAGCCTGCGCCAGCCAGTGGGAAATCGAGGTCTTGCCGTTGGTGCCGGTGATGCCGATCACGCGCAGCGCGCGGCTGGGATAGCCGTAGACCTCGGCCGCCAGCATGCCGATGCGGTCGCGCAGATGCGGCACCGGCAGATTCGGCGCCTGCCACAGCGGGTTCCAGGCGAAGCCGCCGGCGTCGTCCCACAACACCGCGGCCGCGCCTTTCGCCAGCGCGGCCTGGATGTAGTCGCGGCCGTCGGAATGCAGGCCGGGGCACGCCAGGAACACGTCGCCGGGCAGCACGCGGCGGCTGTCGGTCTCCACCCGTTTGACGGGCAGTCCCAATTGTTTGATGTCGGCCGGATTCCAGTCCGGCATGGGGGTCAAACGGCTTTTCATGATCTGATCAAAAATCCACCGGCACCGGGGTGGATTCCGGCAATAAAGTGTTGTTGGAGGGCTCGTCCGGCTGCACGTTCAGCACCCGCAGCGCGCCGCCGGCGATCTGCGAGAACACCGGCGCAGCCACCGCGCCGCCGTAATATTTGCCCGCGGAGGGCTCGTCTATCATCACCGACACGATCACGCGCGGCGCTTTGCCCGGCGCGAAGCCCATGAACAGCGCGCGGTGCTTGTTGGCCACATAGGCGCGGCCTTCCAGCTTGCGCGCGGTGCCGCTCTTGCCGCCCACGCTGTAGCCGATGATGCGGCCGCCGACGGCGCCGCCTCCCGGCTGGCTGTTGGCGATCAGCAGATCGCGCATCTCGTGCGCGGTCTTTTCGCTCAGCACCCGCTTGCCCGGCATCGGGGTGGCGGTCTTGTACAGCGAGATCGGCAGCATCACGCCGTCGTTGGCGAACACGGTGTAGGCGCGCGCCATCTGGATCAGGCTGACCGAGATGCCGTAGCCGAAGGACATCGTCGCCTGCTCGATGGGCCGCCAGTTGTGCCAGTCGCGCAGCCGGCCGCCGGCTTCGCCGGGGAAGCCGGTTTCCGGCGCGCGGCCAAAGCCCAGCGCGTCGTAATGCTTCCACGATTGCTCCGGCGAGCTCATCAGCGCCAGCTTGCTGGTGCCGACGTTGGACGATTTCTGGATGATGCCGAGAATGTCCAGGCTGGGGCGCGGCGCCACGTCGCGGATGGTGGCCGGGCCTATCATGTAAGTGTGGGTGTCCAGCACCGTGTTGAGTCCGGCCTTGCCGTTCTCCAGTGCCAGCGAGATGGACAGCGGCTTTATCGTCGAGCCCGGCTCGAACAGATCGATCACCCCGCGGTTGCGCATCATTTCCGGCGTCACGCCGCTGCGGTTGTTGGGGTTGAACGAGGGGTAATTGGCCAGCGCCAGCAACTCGCCGGTGTGGGCGTCCACCACCACCACGCTGCCGGCCTTGGCCTTGTTCAGCTCCACCGCGGCCTTGAGCTCGCGGTAAGCCAGGTATTGGATGCGGTGATCCACCGCCAGCGCCAGTTTCTGGCCGTCGCGCGGCGGCTCGATGGCGGCGACGTCTTCGATGATGTGGCCGCGGCGGTCCTTCAGCACCACGCGGCGGCCGTCCTTGCCTGCCAGCATTTTCTCGCGCGCCAGCTCCACGCCTTCCTGGCCCTTGCCGTCCACGCCGGTGAAACCGATGATGTGGGACACGATTTCCCCGGCCGGGTAGAAGCGGCGGAATTCCTGCTGTTTGGCGATGCCGGGCACGCCCAGCGCCATCACCTTGTCGGCCAGCTCAGGGCTGATCTGGCGTTTGACGTAGACGAATTCCTTCTTGCGGTCGGACAGCTTGGCCGACAGCTCCTCCGGCGACAGATCCAGCATCGCCGCCAGTTCGCGCAGCTTGGCCGGCGGCACCGGCTCCATGTCCGCCGGGCTGGCCCAGATGGTCTGCACCGGCGAGCTGATCGCCAGCGGTTCGCCGTTGCGGTCCGTGATCACGCCGCGGTTGGCCTCCAGCGTCAGCGCGCGGCGGAAACGCGCCTCGCCCTGGTTTTGCAGGAAGTCCTGCTGCACCACTTGCAGATAGACTGCGCGGCCGATCAAGGCCAGGAACAGCAGCGCCAGCATCAGCAGCACAAAGCGCACGCGGCCCGGCTTCATGCGCAGCGCGGGGCTGGCGTCCGGGATGCGTTGCTGGTGGCGAGGGGAGTAAGTGCGCATCACATCCCCTTCCCAGGCGAGATCACCTGGGTCTGGCGCGGGTCCGGGATATGCATGTCGAGGCGGCTGGACGCGGCTTTCTCAATCACCGCGTGCGCGCCCCAGGTGCTCTGCTCCAGCTGCAGCTGGCCAAACTCGATCTCCAGCTGCTGGGCGGATTTGCGTTCCTTCTGCAAATCGCTGTAGAGCTTGCGCGACACGTGGGTCGAGGTGACCACCGACCAGGCGGACAGCACCACGATGACCAGCAGTATCGCGTTGAGCTTGTTCATGCGTCGATCTCCCGCCACGGCGCGGCGGTGCGCTCGGCCACGCGCATGATGGCGCTGCGGGAGCGCGCGTTGGCGCGCACCTCCTCATCGCCGGCGCGCACCGGCTTGCCCACGGTGGACAGCGGCGGCTGGGCCATATCGGACGCGCGCACCATCGCCCACGCCGGCAGCTTTTCCTCGCTGCTGGCGTCGCGCAGGTATTGCTTGACGATGCGGTCTTCCAGCGAATGAAAGCTGATCACCGCCAGGCGGCCGTTTTCCGCCAGGCGGCGCGCCGCCTGCGGCAGCACCGCCTTGAGTTCGTCCAGCTCGCGGTTCACAAAGATCCGGATCGCTTGGAAGGTACGCGTTGCGGGGTCCTGACCCGGTTCCCGAGTACGGACGTTTTGCCCAACGAGCACGGCGAGCTCACGCGTGGTCTGGAGGGGGGCGTCAGCCCTTTGCGCAACAATGGCTGCTGCGATCTTGCGAGCAAACCGCTCTTCACCATAAGTCTTGATGACCTCTCTGATATCGGCCTCGTCTGCCGTCGCCAACCATTCGGCCGCGGTGATGCCGCGGGTGGTATCCATACGCATGTCCAAGGGCGCGTCGAAACGGAAGCTGAAACCGCGCCGTCCGTCGTCGATCTGCGGCGAGGACACGCCCAGATCCATCAACACGCCATCCACCTGGGGCACGCCCAGGCGGTCCAATTCCTGCCCCAGCGTTTCAAAACCGTTGTGCACGATCTGAAAGCGCGGGTCTTCCTCCGCCAGCCGCGTGGCCACGGCGATGGCTTCGGGATCCTTGTCGAAGGCGATCAGGCGGCCTTGCGGCCCCAGTCGCGACAGGATCAAGCGGCTGTGGCCACCTCGACCGAAAGTGCAATCGACGTAGGTGCCATCCGGCCGGATGGCGAGCGCGTCGACCGCTTCGGTCAAGAGCACCGTCAGGTGCACGAAAGGGGTGGTGCTCACAGCGTAAAGTCTCCAAGGTGTTGGGCCAGATCGGTTTGATCGATGGCCAGGGCGTCAGCGGTCTGGTTGTCCCATTCCTCGGCATTCCACAGCTCGAAGCGGTTGCCCATGCCCACCAGCGCGACGTCTTTGTCGAGTCCGGTGAGATCGCGCAGGCGCGCGGGCAGCAGAATGCGTCCGGCGCTGTCCATTTCCAGCGTTTCCGCGTGGCCGAGCACGAGGCGCTGATAACGTTTCAGAGTGGGATTGCCGGTGGGAAGGGCTAGCAGGCGGGCTTCGACCGGACGCCAGTTGGGTTCGGGGTAGATCAGCAAGTGGTCTTGGGACTCGAGGGTGACGATCAGTTTGTGCCCGAAAGCGGACAGCAGTGTCTCGCGGTGTTTAGCCGGAATAGCCAAACGCCCCTTGCTATCGAGAGACAAGATGCTGACGCCACCAATCATGATTTCGAGCCCGCTGACCGAATAAACCTAAGGGGCCGTCGCCCCCCGGGACAAATGCCCCACTTTCACCCACTTCGCCCCACTTTCCGCCACTATAAGAAAGAACTTCCCCACGGTCAACATCGAGAAGTTCTAATTCACCTTTTGAGACAATGACTTAGCGGACCAGGCAAAAAGCGGATTCCTTGTCAAATCAGAGGCTTAAAAACATCAGTCAAAGTGAGCTGTTAACACTCGAACCATTTCCGAAACACCACACCCCGGGCCTGGGAATATTTCCAAGGACAGTCCAGAGCAAGACCACTTGTCGCGCCGCAACACAAAAACAGGGCGGCGGCGCCACGATCGGCGCCGCCGCCCTGGAGTTCCGCCGGATTAGGCCAGCTTTTGACGCAGAATATCCTGCACCTGAGCCGGATTCGCCTTGCCTTTGGAGGCTTTCATCACCTGGCCGGCCAAGGCATTGAGCGCCTTTTCCTTGCCGGCGCGGAATTCTTCCACCGCCTTGGGATTGGCGGCGATCGCTTCCTCCACCATTTTCTCGATGGCGCCGACGTCGGACACTTGCTTCAGGCCGTCGCGCTCGATGATGGCGTCGGCGGACAGTTCGCTGTCCCACAAGGCGTCGAACACCTGCTTGGCCAGCTTGCTGGACAGCGTGCCGTCGGCGATGCGCGCGATCAGGCCAACCAGGCGCTCGACCGAGATCGGGCAATCCGCGATCTCCTTGCCGTCGCGGTTCAGCCGCGCGGCGATCTCGCCGTTGATCCAGTTGGCGGCCAGCTTGCCCTGGCCGGAGGTCTTGGCCGCGGCTTCGAAATACTGGGCCAGAGCCAGGCTGGACGTCAGCAGCGCCGCGTCGTAGGCGGACACGCCGTAGGCCTCGGCCAGACGAACTTGCATCGCCGCCGGCAGCTCCGGCATCTCGCCGCGGATGCGGGCGATCTGCTCGTCGGAGATGCGCACCGGCAACAGGTCCGGGTCCGGGAAGTAGCGGTAGTCGTGCGCGTCTTCCTTGCTGCGCATCATCCGGGTCTCGCCGCTGTCCGGGTCGAACAGCACAGTGGCCTGCTGCACCTTGCCGCCGTCTTCCAGGGTGTCGATCTGCCACTGGATTTCGTATTTGGCAGCCTGCTCCAGGAAGCGGAAGGAGTTGAGGTTCTTGATCTCGCGGCGGGTGCCGAAGGCTTGCTGGCCCTCAGGGCGCACCGACACGTTGACGTCCATGCGGAAGCTGCCTTCCTGCATATTGCCGTCGCAGATACCCAGCCAGGTCACCAGCGCATACAAGGCTTTCACATAGGCCAGCGCCTCGTCCACCGAGCGCATGTCCGGTTCGGACACCACTTCCAGCAGCGGCGTGCCGGCGCGGTTGAGGTCGATGCCGGACAGGCCGTGGAAGTCTTCATGCAGGCTCTTGCCGGCGTCCTCTTCCATATGGGCGCGGGTCACGCCGATGACCTTCTCCTGCTCGCCCACCAGGATTTTCAGCCTGCCCCCCTCAACAATGGGCAGATCCATCTGACTGATCTGGTAGCCCTTGGGGAGGTCGGGATAGAAGTAGTTCTTGCGCGCGAACACGTTCTTCTGGTTGATCTTGGCGTCCAACGCCAGGCCCAGGCGGATGGCCTTGTCCACCGCAGCCTTGTTCAATACCGGCAGCACGCCGGGAAAGGCCAGCTCCACCGCGGAGGCCTGGGTGTTCGGCTCCGCGCCGAAGGCGGTGCTGGCGCCGGAGAAAATCTTGGAGACGGTATTGAGCTGCACATGCACCTCGATACCGATGACGACTTCCCATTTCATGGTTGGAAAATCCTTCTATTATTTTTTGCCACGGAAGCACACGGAAAACACGGAAGAAAAACGGTTGCCCCTAGCTCTCCCACCTCTTGGGAGCCGGGGTTTGTCCATGTCCTTCTCTGCGCTTCCGCGGCTAATTCATTCAATTACAAAACCGGCGCGCGGCTATGCCAATCAGTCGCAAGTTGGAACTGATGCGCGACGTTCAGCATCTTGGCTTCGCCGAAGTAGTTGCCGATGATCTGCAAGCCGATCGGGCGGCCATTCGCGCTAAAGCCGGCCGGCACGCTCATGCCCGGCAAGCCGGCCAGGTTCACCGACAACGTGTAGATGTCGGACAGATACATCTGCACCGGATCGTCGTTCATCGCGCCGATGTCGAAGGCCGCGGTCGGCGCCACCGGCCCCAGGATCACGTCGCACTGCTCGAAAGCGGCTTTGAAATCGTTGGCGATCAGACGGCGGATTTTCTGGGCCTTCAGGTAATAGGCGTCGTAATAGCCGTGCGACAGCACATAGCTGCCCACCAGGATGCGGCGCTTGACCTCGCTGCCGAAGCCTTCGGCGCGGGTCTTCTCGTACATGTCCACCAGGTCCTTGTACTCGGCGGCGCGATGGCCGTAGCGCACGCCGTCGTAACGCGACAGATTGGTGGAGGCCTCGGCCGGCGCGATCACGTAGTAGGCCGGGATGGACAACTCGGTATTGGGCAGGCTGATGTCCACCACCTGCGCGCCCTGCTGTTTCAGCACCGTCACCGCCTCGTCCACCGCGCGCGCCACGTCGGCGCTGAGGCCGGCGGCGAAGTATTCGCGCGGCAGGCCCACCTTGAGGCCGGCCAGCGGCTGATTCAGGTCGCGGGCGTAATCTTCGCGGGCGCGCTCCAAGCAGGTGGAGTCGCGCTGATCGAAGCCGGCCATCACGTTCAGCATCAGCGCGCAGTCCTCGGCGGTCTGCGCGATCGGGCCACCCTGATCCAGCGAGGAGGCAAAGGCCACCATGCCGTAGCGCGACACCACGCCGTAGGTCGGCTTGATGCCGGTGACGCCGCAATGGGAGGCCGGCTGGCGAATGGAGCCGCCGGTGTCGGTGGCGGTGGCCACCGGCGTCAGCCGCGCGGCCACGGCGGCGGCGGAGCCGCCGGAGCTGCCGCCCGGCACCGCGTTCTGATCCCAGGGATTTTTCACGGCGCCGTAGAAGGAGTTCTCATTGGACGAACCCATCGCGAACTCGTCCATATTGGCGCGGCCCAGCGTCACCATGCCGGCGGCCTGGCACTGCTCCACCACGTGGGCGCTGTACGGCGACACGAAGTTGTCCAGCATTTTGGAGCCGCAGCTGGTTTTCCAGCCCTGCTGGCAGAACAGATCCTTGTGGATGATGGGCACGCCGGTCAGCGCATGGGCGTTGCCGGCGGCGATGCGCGCGTCGGCGGCCGCTGCTTCGGCCAGGGTCTTGGCGCGGTCGACGGTGACCAGCGCGTTGAGCGCCGGGTTCAGCGCCTCGATGCGGTCCAGATATTGGGTGGCCAGCTCAAGGCTGGAGACTTCCTTGGCCGCCAGCTGCCGCGACAGTTGCTTTAAAGTAGACTGTGTCATTTCAAATGGAATCTTTAGCTATCCGGGAATGGCGTCGCCGTCCTTTCAGACAGCGACCGGCGCCGGCCTCCCGCGCGGGCGGGAACCTAAACCGGCGCAGGCAATCAGAGCATCACTCGATGACCTTGGGGACCAGGAACAAGCCCTTTTCCACTTGCGGGGCCACGGCCTGGAAAGCTTCGCGCTGATTGGTTTCGGTAACGATATCTTCGCGCAAACGCAAAGAGACATCCTGCGGATGGGCCATCGGCTCGATGCCGTCGGTGTTCACCGCCTGCATCTGTTCGATCAGGCCGAAAATATTATTGAGTTGCTTGCTTGTCGCGGCAATTTCCGCTTCATTGACATTGATGCGGGCAAGCTTGGCAATTCGTGCGACATCCTGATGCGTCAGCGACATGGTGTCCTCGTTCAAAACCTTTAATATTTCAAGCGTTATAGGGTATCATAGCCCGCTTGATTCTCCCAAGATCGACATCACGCCACGGCGTAATTTCGGCAACGCTTTCACCGCGCGGCCGACAGGCGGCAAGCCGCCGCGCCGGGGCCGGATCGTGCAGGCCTTATCGAACCGACACGGCGTCGGAAAATGATGCGCAAGGCCAGCGGGCGAAGCCGCTTAGCCGGCGTCGCCCAGTGGGCGCCAAGCGTCGTTTTGCCACGCGGCGGTTAGACTCGGGTCGTACGAGTAGACAACAAACAACAGATTAAGCGCGGACGCGACGGCGCGTCCGCCACATGACGAAAACTGACCAGGATCGCCCAATGTTTCGTTCGCTGACCGGATACTTCTCCAACGACCTCGCCATTGACCTTGGCACAGCCAACACCCTCATCTACATGCGCGCCAAAGGCATCGTGCTGGACGAGCCCTCGGTCGTCGCCATTCACAGCGACGCGCCCACCAACAAGAAATCCATCCTGGCCGTGGGCCTGGAAGCCAAGCGCATGCTGGGCCGCACCCCGGGCAGCATCCAGGCGATCCGCCCGATGAAGGACGGCGTGATCGCCGACTTCACCGTCACCGAACAGATGCTCAAGCAGTTCATCAAGAAGGTGAACCCCAACCGCTTCTTCGCCGCCAGCCCGCGCATCGTGATCTGCGTGCCCTGCGGCTCCACCCAGGTGGAACGCAAGGCGATCCGCGATTCGGCGCTGGCCGCCGGCGCGCGCCGCGTGGAACTGATCGAAGAGCCGATGGCGGCCGCCATCGGCGCCGGCCTGCCGGTTGAGGAGCCCACCGGCTCCATGGTGGTGGACATCGGCGGCGGCACCACCGAAGTCGGCGTGATCTCGCTGGGCGGCGTGGTGTACTCCAACTCCGTCCGCGTCGGCGGCGACAAGTTCGACGAAGCCATCATCAACTACATCCGCCGCAACTACGGCATGCTGATCGGCGAAACCACCGCCGAGGAAATCAAGAAGACCATAGGCTCCGCCTTCCCGGGCGCCGAAGTGCGTGAAATGGAAGTCAAGGGCCGCAATCTGGCCGAAGGCATTCCGCGCGCCTTCACCGTGTCCTCCAACGAAATCCTGGAAGCGCTGACCGAGCCCTTGAACCAAATCGTGTCCGCGGTGAAGATCGCGCTGGAACAGACCCCGCCGGAACTGGGCGCCGACATCGCCGACAAGGGCATGGTGCTGACCGGCGGCGGCGCGCTGCTGAAAGACATCGACCGCCTGCTGGCCGAAGAAACCGGCCTGCCGGTGTTCGTGGCCGAAGAACCGCTGACCTGCGTAGTGCGCGGCTCCGGCAAGGCGCTGGAGAAGATGGACAAGATTGGCACCATTTTCACCAACGTCCCCTAAACCGGAACGACCGACGACCGCCTGAGCCCGGCTCCGGCGGCGGCGGCCGCTCGTAAAGCAAGCGATGATGGCGGGCGCGCGACAAGCGCGCCCGTTTTTGAAGCACAGCGCCCCGCGTCAAGGGGCGAGGTCTGAGCCGATGGACTTTGCCAACACCCCCAGCTTTTTCCGCTCCGGGCCGCCGCCCGGCGCGCGCTTGGCCATGGCCGTGGCCGCCTCGGTGGCGCTCCTGGTCGGCGACAGCTATTTCGGCCTGATGGAACAGGCGCGCGAAGCCACCTCGCTGGCGCTGTACCCGGTGCAGCGCGCGGTGAACATGCCGGCGCAGGCGATGCGCCACGTCAGCGATTTTCTCAGCTCCCAAACTGAACTGAAGCAGGAAAACACCGCCTTGCGCGTGCGCCAGCTGGAAATGTCGGCGCAGCTGTCGCGGCTGCAAACCCTGCAGCGCGAGCTGGACGAAGTGCGCAAGCTCAACGGCATCAAGTCCAGCTACCACCAGCAGGCGCAGATGGCGGAAACCCTGTACACCGGCCGCGATCCGTTTTCCTACAAAATCATCATCGACAAGGGCAGCGACGCCAATCTGAAAGCCGGCCAGCCGGTGGTGGACGCCAGCGGCCTCTTGGGCCAGGTCACCCGGGTGCAGCCGCTGACCGCGGAAGTGACCCTGGTCATAGACAAGAACCAGATGGTACCCGTGATGGTGGCCCGCACCGGCCAACGCGCCATCCTGTACGGCTACGGCGGCGGCGTGGAAATCCGCTACCTGCCGCAAAGCGCGGACATCAAGGACGGCGACCACATCGTCACGTCCGGCGTGGACGGCGTTTATCCGGCCGGCATCCCCGTGGCCCGCGTAACCCGGGTGGAGCGCAACCAGGGCGCCACCTTCGCCCGCATCGCCACCGCGCCCTTGGCCGGCGTGCAGCAAACCCGCTACATGCTGGTGCTGGGCGACAAGCAGGCGCCGCCGCGTCCGCCGGAACCGGCCCCCATCGTCAAAAAGAGCAGGGGCGGCAAGAAAGCCGCCGCCGAGGAGTAAGCCCCGATGACGTTCGAGCGCCCCAAGGAACTGCTCAAACCGGTGAAGCGCCGCTTCATCCTGTTCACCTTCATCTTCGCCGTCCTGATCGAACTGATCCCGCTGCCGCACGGCAGCACGCGCTGGCTGCCGGATTTCATCGGCATGCTGATCCTGTACTGGGTGATCAACCAGCCGCGCCGGGTCAATATCGGCACCGCCTTCTTGCTGGGCCTGGTGGCCGACATCTCCACCGCGGGATTGTTCGGCCAGCACGCGCTGGCCTATTCGATCACCGCCTATCTGGCCTTGGCGCGCCAGCGCCAGGTGGTGATGTTCAACCTGGGCCAGCAGACGCTGGTGGTGCTGGGCCTGCTGCTGACCAACCAGCTGATCATGGTGGTGGTGCGCATGCTCACCGGCTCCGCCTTCGTCGGCTGGGGCTATTTCCTGCCGCCCTTGATCGGCGCCCTGCTCTGGCCGCTGCTGACCAAGCTGATGCTGATGCCCTACCGCCATAACGCGGTCTAGCGCCGCGGACCGTCCATGCCTCAACCCACCCGCTTCAAGAACCCGCAGGCCGAAGACAGCCAGTTCCAGCTGCGCCTGATCGTCGCTTACGCGCTGATCGTGCTGATGTTCCTGGTGCTGCTCACGCGCTTCATCTGGCTGCAAGTGCTGCAGCACGAACACTTTTCCACGCTGGCCCAGAACAACCGCATCTCGCTGGTGCCCATCCTGCCCAACCGCGGCCTGATCCTGGACCGCAACGGCGTGGTGCTGGCGCAAAACTACTCCGCCTACACGCTGGAGCTGACGCCCAGCAAGATCGCGGACCTGGCCGCCACCGAGGCCGAACTGCGCAAGCTGGTGGACATCACCCCGCGCGACGAGCGCCAGTTCAAGCGCCTGCTGATCGAGAGCAAGAACTTCGAATCCATCCCGCTGAAAACCAAGCTCAGCGAGGAAGAGGCCGCGCGCGTCGCCGCCCAGTCCTGGCGCTTTCCCGGCGTGGAGGTCAAGGCGCGGCTGTTCCGCGACTATCCGTTCAAGGAAATGACCAGCCATGTGCTCGGCTATATCGGCCGCATCAACCAGCGCGATAAGGAAAGGCTGGAAGAAGAAGAGAAAACCGCCAATTACAAGGGCTCCAACTACATAGGCAAGACCGGCCTGGAGGCGGTGTACGAGGACGATCTGCACGGCAAGGTCGGCTTCGAGGAAGTGGAAACCGACTCCGGCGGCCGCGCGGTGCGCTCGCTGCGACGCACGCCGCCGGTCAACGGCAACACCTTGAAGCTGGCGCTGGACATCCGCTTGCAGGAAATGGCGGACAAACTGTTCGGCAGCCGCCGCGGCGCGCTGGTGGCGATAGAACCGTCCACCGGCGGCGTGCTCGCCTTCCTGTCCAAGCCGGGCTTCGACCCCAATCTCTTCATCGACGGCATCGACACCCAGACCTGGACCAATCTGAACAGCGACTGGCAGAAGCCGATGATCAACCGCGCTCTGCGCGGCACCTACCCGCCCGGCTCCACCTTCAAGCCCTTCATGGCGATGGCGGCATTGGAAAACCACGCCATCGGCATGCGCGACATCCGCCCGGCGCCCGGCTACTTCACCCTGCCCGGCTCCAGCCACCAGTTCCGCGACAGCAAGAAGGCCGGCAACGGCATGATCAATCTGCAGCGCGCGATCGAAGTCTCCAGCGACACCTTCTTCTACAAGCTGGCCTGGGACATGGGCATAGACAAGATCCACCCGGCGCTGGCGCAATTCGGTCTGGGCAGCAAGAGCGGCATTGATCTGGATGGCGAATCCATAGGCGTGCTGCCGTCCAAGGAGTGGAAGGCCCGCCGCTTTTCCCGCTACAAGGAAGAGTTCCGCCGCTGGTATCCGGCCGACGTGGTCAGCATCGGCATCGGACAGGGCTTCAACGCCTATACGCCGCTGCAAATGGCCAACGCCACCGCCATCATGGCCAACGACGGCCAGGTGTTCAAACCGCACCTGGTCCAGCAAGTGGTGGACACCCGCAGCGGCAAAGCGCGCATCATTGAACCGATGCCCACCCGCCAGATCCCGTTCAAACCGGAAAACTTCGAATACGTGAAGCGCGGCATGGAAGGCGTGATGACGCGCGGCACCGGCGCGCGGCTGGGCGTGGGCCTGCAATATTCCATGGCCGGCAAGACCGGCACCGCCCAGGTGGTGCAGATCAAACAGGGCGCTAAGTACAACGCCTCCGCGCTGGCCGAGCAATACCGCGACCACAGTTGGTTCATCGCCTTCGCCCCGGTGGACAAGCCTCGCATCGCCGTGGCGGTGATCGTGGAGAACGCCGGCTTCGGCGCCGCCGCCGCCGCGCCTATCGTGCGCGCGCTGTTCGATTACTACTTGCTGGGCAAAGTGCCGAAAGACATCGAAGGCACGCTGAAGACCATGCCCACCGACACCGCCAACGACAATGCAGACCTCTCTAATTAAACGCGTCTGGGAACAGGTCAAAGAGCCGCTGGACGGCTGGCTGATGCTGTTCCTGGGCATGATCTTCGTGGTCAGCATGGTGCTGCTGTACTCGGCCAACAACCAGTCCTTCGACAAGATAGACAATAAGCTGATCTACACCAGCCTGTCGCTGATCATCATGTGGATCATCGCCCGCATGCGGCCGCAAAGCATCATGAACTTCGCGCCGCCCATCTACGGCCTGGGCGTGCTCTTGCTGCTGGCCGTCCACTTCAAGGGCGTCACCGTCAACGGCTCCACCCGCTGGCTGGAGCTGGGCATTACCCGCATCCAGCCGTCCGAGATCATGAAGATCGCGCTGCCGATGATGCTGGCCTGGTTCTTCCAGAAATACGAGCTGTCGATGCGCTGGTGGCACTATCTGGTGGCCGCCTTGCTGATGGCCGTGCCCAGCGCGCTGGTGCTGAAGCAGCCGGACCTGGGCACCACCCTGCTGATCGCCGCCGCCGGCCTCTTCGTGCTGTTCTTCGCCGGCCTGCCGTGGAAAGTGATCTTCGCCGGCATCGGCCTGGGCGCGGCCAGCCTGCCCATCGTCTGGAACCTGCTGCACGACTACCAGCGCCGCCGGGTGCTGACCATGATAGACCCCACCACCGACCCGCTGGGCGACGGCTACCACATCATCCAGTCCATGATCGCCATCGGCTCCGGCGGCCCCTGGGGCAAGGGCTGGCTCAACGGCACCCAGACCCACCTCGATTACATCCCGGAACGCACCACCGACTTCATCTTCGCCGTGTATTCAGAGGAATTCGGCCTGGCCGGCAATGTGCTGCTGCTGACGCTCTACCTGCTGGTGCTCAGCCGCGCGATGATGATCACCGCCAGCGCGCAAACGCTGTACGGCCGGCTGATGGCCGGCTCCATCACCCTGTCCTTCTTCGTCTACGCCTTCGTCAATATGGGCATGGTGTCCGGCATCCTGCCGGTGGTGGGCGTGCCGCTGCCCTTCATGTCCTACGGCGGCACCGCCACCGTCACCCTGTTCGTCGGCATGGGCATGCTGATGAGCATCAGCAATCTAAAACGCTGAGAGCCTGTTTACGATCTGCTGCGCTTCGGCGATACGGCGTTGGAAATGACCTCAGAATGCTCATGTACCGTATGTACATTCCGCTTCTTCGGTCATTTCCGCCTTGTCTCGCTCTTGCTCGCGAGATCGTAAACAGGCTCTAAGTTCCATGGCGGGAACCAATGCCCCGCCGCGGCGGCCTACCCCTGTTTGCCCCAGACTTACGTCATGCCCGGAAGGTTTCCGACTTGACGAAGGCAAGCAAAATCGCAAGCCTATAGCATTCCGGCGCCATCGCACGCCGCCATCCCGCATTCATGCCAGAGGAAACGCCACCGCATGCGCATCAAAACCCTGAGCCTGCTGCTCGCCCTGTCCCTGGGCCACACCCTGCCGGCCATCGCCGCCGAACCCGCCGCCGCCAGCCAAAGCCAGCTGCAAGCCTACACCAGCGTGGAAGGCGTCACCGAATACCGGCTGCCCAACGGCCTGCGCGTCCTGCTGGCGCCGGACGCCTCCAAGCCCACCACCACCGTCAACATCACCTATCTGGTGGGCAGCCGCCACGAAAGCTACGGCGAAACCGGCATGGCCCACTTGCTGGAGCACATGCTGTTCAAGGGCACGCCCAGCAGCGGCAATCTGATGCAGGAGCTGGGCAAGCGCGGCATGCAGTTCAACGGCACCACCTTCCTGGACCGCACCAACTACTACGAAACCTTCCCCGCCAGCGACGCCAATCTGCGCTGGGCGCTGGAGATGGAAGCGGACCGCATGGTCAACAGCAAGATCGCCAGGAGCGATCTGGACACCGAGTTCTCGGTGGTGCGCAATGAAATGGAGATGGGGGAGAACAATCCCCGCCGCGTGCTGTGGAAGCAGATGACCGCGGTCAGTTACGACTGGCACAACTACGGCCACAACACCATAGGCGCGCGCTCGGACGTGGAAAAGGTCCGCATCGACAATCTGCAGGCCTTCTACCGCAAGTACTACCAGCCGGACAACGCGGTGCTGATGATCAGCGGCAAGTTCGACCCGGCGGCGACGCTGGCCGTCGTCCAGCAGGCCTTCGGCAAGATCGCCAAGCCGCAGCGCCAGCTGACGCCGACCTGGACCGAAGAACCGCAGCGCGACGGCGCGCGCGAGCTGACCGTGGAGCGAGTCGGCGACACCCAGCTGGCCGCGGTGCTCTATCCGATCTCCGCCGGCAGCCACCCGGACGCGGCCGCCGTCCTCGCGCTGGCCGACATCCTGGCCAGCACGCCCAACGGCCGGCTGTACCAGGCGCTGGTGGGCGGCAAGAAAGCCGTAGGCGTCGAGGCCTGGCCCTTTGCGCTGGCCGAACCCGGCTACATCATTTTCTGGGCGGAGTTGAACAAGGGACAGAAGCTGGCCGACGCGCGCCAGGCCCTGCTCGCCGCCATCGAAGGCTTCAAGAGCAAGCCGGTGACCGAGGCCGAACTCAAGCGCGCCAAGGCCAGCCTGCTCAATGAGATCGACAAGACCTTGAACGATCCGCAGCAGTTGGCGGTGGAAATGTCCGAAGCCATCGCCAAGGGCGACTGGCGATTGTTCTTCCTGACCCGCGACCGCATCGAGGCGCTGAGCGTCAAGGACGTGGAACGGGCGGCCGAGAACTACTTCAAGCCGTCCAACCGCACCTACGGCCAGTTCGTGCCCACCGCCAAACCGGAACGCAGCGTGATCCCGGCCACGCCGGACGTGGCCAAGCTGGTGGACGGCTACAAGGGCCGCGCCGCGATCAGCCAGGGCGAAGCCTTCGACCCCAGCCCGGCCAATATCGACGCCCGCACCGAGAAAACCACGCTCGCCAACGGCGCCAAGCTGGCCTTGCTGGCCAAGAAGACCCGCGGCGAAACCGTCAACGGCAGCTTCAGCCTCGCCTTCGGCGACGAGAAAAGCCTGTTCGGCCGCGGCGCCGTTCCCGGCCTCGCCGCCGACATGCTGGAGCGCGGCAGCGGCAAACTCAGCCGCGCCGAAATCAGCAATCGCCTGGACCAATTGAAAGCCAAGCTCAGCATCTCCGGCTCCGGCCAAGAAGTCAGCGTGGACTTTGAAACCACCCGCACGCATCTGCCGGCCTTGCTGGACCTGATCGCCGGCCTGCTCAAGCAGCCCAGCTTCCCGGAACGGGAGTTCGAACTGCTGCGCAAGGAGGAACTGACCGCCATCGACGCCCAGCGCAACGAGCCGCAGGCCATGGCCACCCAGGCCGTGGGCCAGGCGCTCAATATCTATCGCAAGGGCGATCTGCGCTACCGTCCGACGCTGGACGAGGCCGCCGCCGAATTGAAAGCCGCCAAGCTGGACGATCTGAAGCGCTTCCACCGCCAGTTCTACGGCGCCAACCACGCCCGCTTCGCCCTGGTCGGCGACTTCGACGCCAAGGCGGCGCAAAGCCAGCTGCAAAAGCTGTTCGGCGGCTGGAACAGCCCCGTGGCGTACAGCCGCGCGCCCAGCCAGCTGCCGCCGGCCAAACCGGGCCAGCGGCAACTGCTGGCCAAGGACAAGGCCAACGCCTTCTACCTGGCCACCGCGCCGCTGGCGATGCGTGACAGCGACGCGGACTACCCGGCGATGCTGGTCGCCAACAAGATTCTGGGCGGCGGCGTCAAATCGCGGCTATTGGACCGCCTGCGTCAGAAGGACGGCATCAGCTACTACGCCGGCAGCCAGTTCAAGGCCGGCAGCTTCGAGCCGGTGGCCAGCCTGAGCCTGGTGGCCATTTACGCGCCGCAGAATCTGGACAAGCTGAAACAGGGGGTGACCGAGGAATTGGCCCACTTCATCCGCGACGGCGTCAACGCCACCGAGCTGGCCGACGCCCAAAAAGCGCTGCAGCAGGAAAGGGAGATCGCCCGCGCCCAGGACGGCGCGCTGAGCGGCGCTCTGGACGGCCAGTTGCAGATCGGCCGCGGCATGGACTTCAACGCCAAGGTGGACGCCGCCATCGCCGCGCTGACGGTGGAGCAAGTCAACGCCGCGCTGCGCAAGCATATAGACCCGGCCCAGTTGTTCCAGGTCTACGCCGGCGACTTCAAAACCCCCTGATCCGGCCTTGCGCCGACCCGCCTCAGCCGTTCGGGGGCGGGTCGGCGTCTCGCGCTGGCGGTTCCGCCTCGCCCGCGGCGGCGTCCGCCGCCGGCAGGTCCGGCAAGGGCCGGCCGTCCCTGCCGAACAGGCGCAACTGACGCGGCAGGTCATGCTCGTCCGCCAGCTTAACGCCGACGCCGACCAGACGCACCGGCCGCCGCCCGCGCTCGAATCCCACTCGCAGCAGTTCCCCGAAACGCGCCGACGACAGTTGTCCGCCGGCGTGTTCCACCGTGGTCTGGTTGAAATCGTCGAACTTGAGCTTGACCGACAAGCCCTTGAACGCGGGATTGCCGCTGCGCGCGATGCGCGCGCTCAAGCGGTCTATCAGCTCCGGCAGCTTGGACAGACAGGCAGCGACGTCGGGCAGGTCCACCGCGTAGGTCTCCTCAACGCTGATCGATTTGCGGCTGCGGTCGGTGGACACCGGCCGCGGATCCACGCCGCGCGCCAGCTCGTGGAGGCGCTCGCCGAAACGGCCGAAATGGCGCAGCAGATCGGCCAGCTCCCAGGCCAGCATATCGCCGCAGCGCCGAATGCCCAGCTCGTTCAGCCGCTGTGCGGTGACCCGGCCCACGCCATGTATCTTCTCCACCGGCAGCGCGGCGACGAAGCCGGCCACGTCTTGAGGCCGGATCAGGAATTGCCCGTCCGGCTTGTTCCAGTCGCTGGCCACCTTGGCCAGGAATTTGTTGGGCGCGATGCCGGCCGAGGCGGTGATGCCCACCTCCTCGCGGATCTGGCGGCGTATCGCCTCCGCCATCCGCGTGGCGCTGCCCTGCTCATGCGGCTGACCCGTCACATCCAGATAGGCCTCGTCCAGCGACAAGGGCTCGATCAAGGGCGTGTAGCGCTCGTAGATGC
The DNA here is from genome assembly GCF_057418835.1 of Chromobacterium sp. HL1. Lineage (NCBI taxonomy): Bacteria > Pseudomonadati > Pseudomonadota > Betaproteobacteria > Neisseriales > Chromobacteriaceae > Chromobacterium > Chromobacterium sp. HL1. The sequence continues at coordinate 104,508 of NZ_CP162399.1, read as the reverse complement.
GCATGATCTTCTGGCTGGCTTCGCGGTAGCGCGCCATATCGGGCGGCAGAATCAGCAGATCGGGGCACAGGCGCAGCGCGCGCGCCGACGACATCGCCGAGCGCACGCCGTAGCGGCGCGCGATGTAATTGCAGGTGGCGATCACGCCGCGGCTTTCCGGCCGCCCGCCCACCGCCAGCGGCAAAGGCCGCAAGGCGGGATCGTCGCGCATCTCGATGGCGGCGTAGAAACAATCGCAATCGACGTGGATGATTTTGCGCAGCGGCTCGCTCATGGCGACGGCCGGGTCAGGAAACGGCGCCGTCGCTATGGCCCAGCGAACGCTGCGGCGCCACCCGGTCGCGCACCCGCTGCTTCAGCAGCTTGATGTCGGGGAAACCGCCGTCGGCCTTGCGGTCCCACAGCAGCTCGCCGTCCAGTTCGACGCGGAACACGCCGCCGCTGCCGGGCTGCAAGGCCACTTCCGCCAATTCCTTCTCGAAGGTGGTCAGTAGCTCCTGCGCCATCCAGGCGGCGCGCAGCAGCCAGCGGCAGCCGGTGCAGTATTCAATGCTCAGGCGCGGAGATTTGGCGGGGGGGATAGAGGGTGTCATGCGGGAAAACGCGGTCGGCAAGAAGATGGCTGACAGCATACATCATGGGAGGGGAAAGGAACTGCCGGCGTCCCTGGATTTTGTTGTGTGCGGGCGCAAGCGCTCGCTCCTCCATCGTTTCTCTCTTTGTGCAGACTTGGCGTTTTGACCTTGTTCAGGGCGCCGGCAGTGGCAATGACGTCTTGTTCTCAACACATTCCCGAGGCCAAGTCTGCCCAGTCGCCGGCGCGGGGTAAAGCATTTACTCCAGCCCGCGCCGATTGCTGCACTGCACGATGTAACTTCGGCGCAACGTTACCGGTAGCATCGCGCCTTGCCGTTCAATGCGCGTGCTCGGCCGGCGCGGCGGCGGCCACGCCGTCTTCCACCACCACTTCCACGGTCACGCTGCCCGCTTTCTCGAATCGCAATGTCAGCGGAAAGCGGTCGCCCACGCGCAGCGGCTGCTTCAGGCCCATCAGCATCACGTGATAGCTGCCGGGTGCGAACTTGACTTCCTGGCCTGCGGCCACGGCCACGCCACCGGCCACTTCGCGCATGCGCATCACGCCCTTGTCGTTGATGTGGGTGTGCAGTTCGGCCTTGTCCGCGCGCGGCGTGCTGGCGGACAACAGTTTGTCCGCGGCCTTGCCGCGATTGCTCAGCGACAGGTAAACGCCGCCGGTGGGGCTGCTTTCCGGCATCGCCCGGCTCCATGGATGGCCGATCTTCATATCGCCCAGCTTGAATTCGTGCGCCATCGCGCCGGCGCTCAGCAGGCACAGGCCCAACAGGGCGCTCAATGTCTTTTGCATAATGGATTCCTCGGGTTTTCCGCACTCTAGCACAGCCGCCGCAGGCAGCTGTGCGGCATAATGCCACAGCCAATGTCATGCCGCGCGCGCTTCGCGCCGCCGGCCGCAGAATTTCCCTTGTCACTTGCCCGCGGCCTCAGGCAGACTGCGTCCATTCCATGTAATGTTCGCTTCATCAGCGTAGTGCCATGCTCAAGACGTTGTCGCTCCAATTCCTGTTCGGCGGGCTGCTCAGCCTGATCACCATCACCAACCCGCTATCCAAGATTCCGCTGTTCATCACCCTGACCCGCGAGATGAGCGACTCTGCGCGCGACAATCAGGCGCGCCGCGCCTGCGTGTTCGCAGCCGCCATCATGGTGGTCAGCCTGCTGGCCGGCAACGTGATCATGTCCGCCTTCGGCATTTCCTACGGCGCGCTGCGCATTTCCGGCGGCTTCGTCGTCGCCGTGCTCGGCTACCGCATGCTGTTCCTGTCTCAGGATCCGGGCAACGCGCCCAAGACCGGCGAACGCGAGGACTACGCCTTCTTCCCGCTGGCCATGCCCGGCATCAGCGGCCCCGGCACCATCGCCGTGGTCATCGGCATTTCCACCGAGATCGCCGAACTGACCACGCTGCCGGCCAAGGCGCTGGCCTTCGCGATGACCTTCGCCGCCATCGGCGGCACCTGCTTCGGCATGTGGCTGACGCTGAAATCCTCGCAGCTGATCGCCCAGCGTCTGGGCCGCGGCGGCCGCGAAGTGATGACGCGGCTGATGGGCTTTTTGCTGATCTGCATCGGCGTGCAGTTCGTCGGTTCCGGCATCCGCACCTTCATGGCCGGCTCCTGAGGCCGGCCGCGACGCCCCGCCATGTCCCGCCCGGCGTCCGATCGTTCCGATTTCTTCCGCGCCGACGACATCGGCGCCTTGGAATGCCTGGACGCCAGCTATGCCCAGCGGGTGTTTCCGCCGCATTTTCATGAAGAATACGTGGTCAACGCGCTGACCCTGGGCGCGCAGTCCTACCGCCACCGCGGCGGCACCCACCGCGCCGGCGTCGGCGCGCTGGTGCTGATCAATCCCGGCGAAGTGCATACCGGCGAAACCGCCGACGCGCGCGGCTGGGCCTATCGCGGCTTCTATCCGTCCGCGGACTTCCTCCAAAAGCTGGCCGCCGACATCAGCGGCGACGCCCACGCCCGGCCTTATTTTCGCGACACCGTGGTGCTGGACGCGCCGCTGGCCGCCGGCATGGACCAGCTGCATCGCCTGCTGCGCGACAGCCGGGACCGGCTGCTGCGCGAATCTGCGTTGCAGCGCATGTTCGGCGCGGTGCTGCAACGCCATATGCAGGTGCGCGGCCAGACGCAGGCGGCCGCCCCGCGCGCGGTGGAGCTGGCGCGGCAGATGCTGGCCGACGCCGTCAGCGACAATCTGTCGCTGCAGACGCTGGCGGAAGCGGCCCAGCTCTCGCCCTGGCAGCTGTGCCGCCAGTTTCGCCAGCACTTCGGCCTGCCGCCGGTGGCTTGGCGCAATCAGCTGCGCGTCAATCGCGCGCGCCAATTGCTGGCGCAGGGACAAACGCCCGGCGCGGTGGCGCTCAGCCTGGGTTTCGCCGACCAGGCCCATCTGACCCGCGCCTTCCGCCACACCGTGGGCCTGGCGCCGGCGGCCTATCAACGCGCGCTGGGCCTGCGCCGCTGAGAACCTGTTCAAAGTCTGCTGCGCTTCAGCGATACGGCGTTAAAAACAAGCTCAAAATGCTCATGTACCACCTGTACATTCCGCTTTTTCGCTCGTTTTCGCCTTGTCTCGCCCTTGCTCGCGAGACTTTGAACAGGCCCTGAGAAGCAGCTCAAAGCCACGCGGCCATCCCCCGCAAAATCGTTCAAGACGGCGGCCGGTTTCGGCGGCATGATGAATCCATCTCATTGCCGCAAGGATACGCCCCGATGACCCGCCCCACCCCCGCCGCCTGGGCCTTGCAAGGCGCGCGCGACAGCCTGCCCATGCTGATAGGCGCCGCGCCCTTCGGCGTGATTTTCGGCACCTTGGCCATCGCCGCCGGGCTCAGCCCGCTGAGCACCCAAGCCATGTCCTTGCTGGTGTTCGCCGGCTCCTCGCAATTCATCGCCGTCAGCCTGGTGGCCGCCGGCGCCGCGCTGCCGGTGATCTGGCTGACCACTTTCGTGGTCAATCTGCGTCACGCGCTGTACAGCGCCACCCTGCTGCCCTATGCGCGGCAATGGCCGCTGGCCTGGCGCTGGCCGCTGGCGTTCTGGCTCACCGACGAAACCTTCGCCGTGGTCGAACACCGTTTCCGCACCCAGGCCGCGGCCGGCGGCCAGTGGTATTGGCTGGGCTCCTCGCTGGCGATGTACGGCAATTGGCAGGCGTGGACGCTGGCCGGCGTGCTGCTGGGGCGCTCGGTGCCGGGGCTGGCGCAGCTGGGCCTGGACTTCGCCATGGTGGCCACTTTCGCCGCCATCGTCGCGCCGCAATTGAAAAAACGGCCCACGCTGGCGGCCGCGGCGGTGGCCGGCCTGACCGCGCTGCTGGCGCGCGGCCTGCCCTACAAGCTGGACCTGATGCTGGCGGCGCTGCTCGGCGTCGGCTCCGGACTCTTGCTGGAAGGCAAGCGAAAGGAGGCGGCATGAACCATTGGTGGATGATTTTCGGCATGCTGGCGGCCACCTTGCTGATCCGCGCCAGCTTTCTGGTGTTCGGCCAGCGGCTGGCCTTCCCGGACTGGCTGAACCGCGCGCTGCACTATGTGCCGGCGGCGGTGCTGTCGGCGCTGGTGGCGCCAATGGCGCTGGCCCCGGCCGGGCGCATTGATCTGTCGCTGGGCAACGCCTATCTGATCGGCACTCTGGTCGCCATCGCGGTGGCGTGGAAGAACGGCAAGACCCTGCTCGCCATTGTGGTCAGCTTTATCGTCTATGGCTTGCTGCGCTGGCTCTAAGAATCTGTTTACGATCTGCTGCGCTTCGGCGAGATGGACGGAACGGGCTTAAGAGCCGCTCGCAACGCCTCGCGGAGAAGCCGAGCCAAGGCGCGCCGGCGCAGGCCGTACAAGGGGTGCGGCCAGGAGGCGCAAGCAGGATCAGGAGTTTGCTTGGCGGGTCTAAGCCGCCAACAGACCCAGCGCCGCCAGGCCCGCTTTTTCCTCTTCGCGCAAGGTCAGGATGCGGCAGCCGTCGGCGGTGACCAGGAGGGTGTGCTCGAACTGAGCCGACAGGCTGCGGTCCCGCGTCACCACCGTCCAGCCGTCCGGCAACACCTTCACGTCCTTGCCGCCCTGATTGATCATCGGCTCGATGGTGAAGGTCATGCCGGCCTCCAGCTTGAGCCCTTGGCCGGGCCGGCCGTAATGCAGCACTTGCGGCTCCTCGTGCATGGCGGCGCCGATGCCGTGGCCGCAATACTCGCGCACCACGCTATAGCCCTGCGCCTCGGCGTGCTGCTGGATTGCGTGGCCGATGTCGCCCAGCGTCGCGCCCGGGCGGACCTTGGCGATGGCCAGATACAGGCAGCGCTGGGTGACGTCCACCAGGCGCTGGGCGTACGGGCTGATCTCGCCGACGGCGAAGGTCTTGCTGCTGTCGCCGTAATAGCCGTCCTTCAGCACCGTGACGTCGACGTTGACGATGTCGCCGCGCTTCAGACGCTGCCGCTCGGACGGCCAGCCGTGGCACACCACCTGATTGACCGAGGTGTTGACGCTGAACGGGAAGCCGTACTGCCCCTTGCTGCCCGGCCGCGCGCCCAATCGCTCGACGATGTAACGCTCGCAAAAGGCGTCGATCTCCAGCGTGCTGACCCCGGGCCGGATCTTCTCCTCCACCGCCTGCAGCACTTGCGCGGTCAGGGCGCCGGCCAAGATCATGCCCTGGATGTCGGACTCGGTTTTAATCATGGCGCCCCCCTTTCTTGCCCATGCCAACGGCAAAGCGAATCAGATATTGTATACCAGCACCAGGCTGATCAGAATGGGCGCCGCCCAGCAATAGATGAAGCGCACGCCGGCGCTCAGCGCCGCGGGCAATTGCAGCTCGGCGCGCATGGTCGGCCAGATCACCCAGCCGGCGAAGCAGGCGGTGCCGATGCCGCCCAGCGGCAGCAGGATGTTGGACGCGGTGTAGTCCATCAGCTCGAACACATTGCGGTCGAACAGCTTCCAGTCCGCCAAGGGCCCGAAGGACAGCGCCGCCGGAATGCCGGCGCAAAACACCAGCAGGCAGATCAGCAGCGTCGCCCTGCGCCGGCCTACGCCCCACTCGTCGATGGGAAACACCGCCACCAGTTCCAGCAGGGACACCGAGGAGGTCAGCGCCGCCATCAGCAGCAGCAGAAAGAAGGCCGCCGCCAGGGCTTGGCCGAAAGGCAGGTGGTTGAACACCACCGGCATGGTCATATAGGTCAGGCCCGGTCCGGCCTGAGGATCCAGCCCAAAGGCGTAGATCGCAGGAAAGATCATCAGGCCGGCCAAGACCGAGGTCAGCGTGGTCAGGCCGGTCACCCACAGCGCGGCGCCCGCCAGTTTCGCGTCCCGGCCCAGATAGGAACCGTAGGCGATCATGCAACCGGCGCCCACCGACAAGGAAAAGAAGGCCAGGCCCAGCGCTTCCACCAGCATGCCCGGCGTCACCTTGGTGAAATCCGGCGTCAGCAAGGCCGCCACGCCGGCCCCTGCGCCCGGCAAGGTCAGCGAGCGGGCGATCAGGCCCAGCATCAGCAGGAACAGCAGCGGCATCAACACCTTGCCGGCGCGCTCAATCCCCTTCTGCACCCCGCACATCACCACCAGCAACGTCAGGCCGGTGAACAGGGCGTGAGTCAGCAGGGATTCGAAGGGATCGGACACGTAATCGCCGAACAAGCGCGCCAGCGCCGCCGGGTCGTTGCTCATCACCCGGCCGTCCACCGCGCGCAGCAGATAGCCCAGCGTCCAGCCGCCCACCACGCTGTAGAAGGAAAACACCAGGAAACCGCACAGCACGCCGGCATAGCCCACCAGCTTCCAGCGGCGCGAACCCAGCCGCGCGAAGGCGCTCACCGCGCCGCAGGCCGCCGCGCGGCCGATGGCGATCTCGGCCAGCAGCAAGGCGATGCCCAGCGTGAAGGTCAGCAATAGATAGATCAGCAGAAACGCGCCGCCGCCGTTCATCGCGGTGACGTAGGGAAACTTCCAGATGGAGCCCAGGCCGACCGTGGCGCCGGCCGAAGCCAGAATGAAACCGAGGCGGGAACCCCATTGTGTGCGAGACATGACAACTCCTGAGTCAGAACAATTTGCCGCCGCACGGGGTAACGCTGGATACAACAAGGCCGCCCATGACGGCGGCCCGGAAAACAGATGCGAACATCCCTGGCGCGCCGATTAGCTGCGCCACCACCACGTTTTGGTCTGGAATGGGATCGTTTGCTTCATAAGCGTGGAAGCATGCCGGTTTACGCCCCAGTACGTCAAGCCCGGCATGCGGATTCACGCCTTGTCGACGGCCAGACCGGCCGCGTCCGCCCCCGGCCGCTTCAGCCGGAAACCCAGCCACAGGACCAGCAGCCAGGCCGGCAAAACGTACACCGACACCGCCACCCCCGGCGTGAACAGCATCACTCCCAGGATCATCAACATGAAGGCCAGGCACAGCCAATTGGAGAACGGATGCCACAGCGAGGCGAACACCAGCTTGCGGCCGCCCTGGGCGCGGCGGAACTTCATGTGAGTCAGGCTGATCAGCGCCCAGTTGATCACCAGGGCGGTGACCACCAGCGACATCAATAAGGCCAGCGCGCCGCTGGGCAGCAGGTAATTGAGCACCACGCCGGCGAAGGTCGCCAACGCCGACAACAAGGTGGCGTTGACCGGCACCCCGCGCTTGTCCAGCCTGGCCATGCTCTTGGGCGCATTGCCCTGTTGCGCCAGGCTGAACAGCATGCGGCTGGTGGCGTAGACGCCGCCGTTGTACACCGACAAGGCCGCGGTCAACACCACGAAATTAAGCCCGTGAGCGGCGAAGCCGGCGCCGATCTGCTCGAAAATCATCACGAAGGGGCTGCCGCCGGCGGCCACCTTGCTCCACGGATACAGGGACAACAGCACCAGCAGCGAGCCGATGTAGAAAATCAGCACGCGGTAGATCACCTGATTCACCGCTCTGGGAATGGTTTTCTGCGGGTCCTGGGTCTCCGCCGCCGCCATGCCGATCAGCTCCAAGCCGCCGAAGGAGAACATGATCACCGCCATCGTCATGAACAGGCCGCCTACGCCATGCGGAAAGAAGCCGCCGTCGCTCCACAGATTGCTCACCGAAGCCTGCGGGCCGCCCTTGCCGGACAAGAGCAGATAGCCGCCGAACACGATCATCGCGATGACCGCGCCCACCTTGATCAGCGCGAACCAGAACTCCGTCTCGCCATAGTATTTGACGCTGCTCAGATTGACGCCGGTGATCGCAGTGAAGAAGACCAGCGCGGTGACCCAGGTGGGCACATCCGGCCACCAATAGCGCACGTACTCGCCTGCGGCCGTCAGTTCGGCCATGCCGGCCAGCACATACAGCGCCCAGTAATTCCAACCGGACAGGAAGGCCGGAAACTTGCCCCAGTAACGGCCGGCGAAATGGCTGAGCGAGCCGGCCACCGGCTCTTCGGCCAGCATCTCGCCCAATTGGCGCATGATCAGGAAAATGATGAAGCCGGCGACGGCGTAGCCGAGAATCATCGCCGGTCCGGCCGCTTTCAACACGCTGGCCGACCCCAGGAACAGACCGGTGCCGATCGCGCCGCCCAGCGCGATCAATTGGATATGGCGGTTTTTCAGCTCGCGCTTCAAACCGGTGGAAGTGGGGGTAACGCTCACCTTGGCGCCTCCTGCTGATGGAAAGCTGTTTACGATCAGCGGCGCGCGGCGATACGGCTTTGAATCCGGCTTGGCATTGCTCGTGCGCCATGCGCGCATTCCGCTTTCTCAGCCGCAAAACCTTGTCTCGCCCCAGCTCGCGCCATCGTAAGCAGGCTCTCTTGTGAATGGGACGGTATTGCTTCATCAATGCAGCAAGGCCCTCACCATCCGTCAATCAGACAAAAAGTCCAAAAAGCAAGCAAGACATCCTTATTACATACATCAACTTCAAACAAACCACGTTCAGACTAAACAAAATAAGACAAAAGGTCAAAAACATTTTTCAAAACATCTGGTGATGATTCATAAGACCATCATCAACACCAAGTAAATTAGACAATAAGTCTAATTAAATGCGAATCGAGGCGGCGGACCGCGCGGGGCAAAAAGCAGGGCCGCCCGGATGAGGCGGCCCGCCGATACGCTCGCTGCGCGAGCGTCGTGAAAACACTCAGGAGGTCTGGCGCACGGGCTCCGCCGCCGGCGCGCCCTTGGCTTTGGCGCGATAGCCCACCCACAGCAGCCCCAGCCATATCGGCAACACATAGACCGATACCGCGGCGCCCGGGGTCAGCAGCAGGATCAACAGAATCATCGCCATGAAAGCCAGGCAGATCCAATTGGTCAGCGGGAACCAGAAGGACTTGAACACCAGTTGCTCGCCGGCTTCGACCTTGGCGCGGCGGAACTTCAAATGCGTCAGGCTGATCATCGCCCAGTTGGTCACCAGCGCGGCCACCACCAGCGACATCAAAATGCCCAAGGCCTCGCCCGGCAGCACATAGTTCAGGATCACGCAGGCGAAAGTGGCCAACGCCGACACCAGGATCGCCGGCACCGGCACGCCGCGCTGGTCCACCTGCATCAAGGCCTTGGGCGCGTTGCCCTGTCTGGCCAAGCCATACAGCATGCGGCTATTGGCGTAAACGCTGCTGTTGTACACCGACAGCGCCGCGGTCAGCACCACGAAGTTGAGCAGATTGGCGGTCAGCCCGGAGCCGATTTGCTGGAAGATCATCACGAAGGGGCTGCCGCCGGACGCCACCTTGCTCCACGGGTACAACGACAGCAGCACCACCAGCGAACCGATGTAGAAGATCAGGATGCGGTAGATCACCTGGTTCACCGCCTTGGGAATGGTGGTGCGCGGGTTATCCGCCTCGGCCGCGGTCAGGCCAATCAGTTCCAGGCCGCCGAAGGAGAACATGATCACCGCCATCATCATGAACAGGCCGCTGAAACCATGCGGGAAGAAGCCGCCATCGCTCCACAGATTGCTGAACGAGGCTTGCGGACCGCCGGTGCCGGTCAGCAGCAGGTAGCCGCCGAACAGAATCATGGCAATCACCGCCACCACCTTGATCAGCGCGAACCAGAACTCCGCCTCGCCGTAAACCTTGACGTTGGCCAGATTGATGCCGTTGATACAGACGAAGAACACCAGCGCCGACACCCAGGCGGGGACATGCGGCCACCAGTACTGGACATAGGCGCCGACGGCGGTGAGTTCCGCCATGCTGACCAGGATGTACAGCACCCAGTAGTTCCAGCCGGACAGGAAGCCGGCGAAATCGCCCCAGTAACGGTAGGCGAAGTGGCTGAACGAGCCGGCCACCGGCTCCTGGGCCACCATTTCGCCCAACTGGCGCATGATCATGAAGGCGATCAGGCCGGCGACGGCATAACCCAGAATCATGGACGGACCGGCGGCCTTCAGCACGCTGGCCGAGCCCAAGAACAGGCCGGTACCGACCGCGCCGCCCAAGGCGATCAATTGGATGTGGCGGTTTTTCAAACCGCGCTTCAAACCGGCTTCGGTGGAGATATCAGTCAAGGCTGCCCCCTAAAATCATCATTTTCCAGCAACATTAATACCAACAGCATGACAATTCAGGCAAGCCGCTTCGTTTCTGTTGCAAACATCAACAAGCTGGACATTAAGCACTCATGCTCGCCTCGCGTCAAATGAAGACATTGGATTTTTATGCCTTAATAGCGTCATATATTGGATACAATGAAATTAAATTCGATTATTTAAACAAAAACTTTGCTCTAATTGCTCAATTACCTGCAGACTACTGCAAATTTCTGCCACGCCCCCCATCGCGGGGCCCAGCATGCCATTTCGCATATAAGCAAGCGTTCACTCGCTGATATATTGATTTAAATCAAATTGCTAGCGTCGCTGCAACACCGGAGCCGCCGCCGCAAACGCTAACGATTCGCCACTTTTAGTAACAAATGGAAAACATTTGATTTGCAACTGTCTGCCACCATGAAGTGTCTGAATTTCATCTCACTCATCATGATTACGGCCGCATAGACGGCCCGCTTTTGGAGACGAACCATGAAACAATCCTTGTTGATCGCCAGCGTGCTGGGCGGCGGCATCGCGCTCGGCGGCCTGGGCGTGGCCGGCTATCAAGCCGTGAAATCCAATCCTCAGACCGCGGCCGCGCCGCAGCAAACCGCCAGCGCGCCGGCAGCCGCATCCGCCCCAGTGGCGGTGCTGCCGCCCGCCGTGGCCTCCGCCCCGGCGGTCGTCGCCGCGGCCGCGCCCGTCGCAGCCGCCCAAGCGGCCAAGCCGGCGGAGAAAACCGCCGAACCCAGCGCGCCGGCCAAGCCAGCCGCTCCGGTCCACGCCACCCATGCCCGCATCCTGGCGGTGACGCCGATCAAGGAAACCGTCAACGCACCCAAGCAGGTCTGCCATCAGGAGCAGGTCACCCATCAGGCGCCGGTCCAGGATCAAAACCGCATCGCCGGCTCGGTGATAGGCGGCGTGATCGGCGGCGTGCTGGGCAATCAGGTGGGCGGCGGCAACGGCAAGAAGGCCGCCACCGTGATCGGCGCGCTGGCGGGAGGCCTGGCCGGCAACAAGGTGCAGGAAGGCATGCAGCAACGCGATCAGGTCAACAGCACCCAGACCATTTGCAATGAAGTGAACGAAAGCAGCGAGAAGGTGGTCGGCTACGACGTCAAGTACTCGCTGGACGGCAAGACCGGCACCGTGCGCATGGACCGCAAGCCCAAGGGCAAGACCTTGCCGGCCAAAAACGGCAAGGTGCTGGTTTAGCATCCTGCTGTAGCGTTGCGCCGACTGGCTCAGCGCTGACGCTGATGCTTGCTAGCCACGCAGGCTGGCAAGACCATGCCACGCAAAAGCGGACCTCCCGGTCCGCTTTTTTCATGCCCTCAGCGCCAGCGCGCCGCGGCCGCCTCCGCCTCTTCCGGCGGGCCGAACAAGACCGTCCAGCGGTCCTTCCAGTTGGGCGCGCGCCAGGCTTCCCGCAACATATCGCGCCATTCCACCACGCTGACCCATAGCGGATTGAAGCTGTTCACCGGCTTGACCGTGCCGTAGTCGCAGGGATCGTCGGCGCTTTCCTCCACATAGGTGCCGAACAGGCGGTCCCAGACCACCAGCACGCCGGCGTAGTTGTGATCGATGTAGCGCGGATTCTTGGCATGGTGGCCGCGATGGATGGACGGGGTGTTAAGAACGTATTCCAGCCAACCCAGCTTGGGGCAGGCCTGGGTATGCACGAAGAACTGGAAGGCCAGGTTCAGCAACACCACGCCGACCACCTGCTCCGGCGGAAAGCCCAGCCAGGCCAGCGGCAGCCAGAACGCCCACATGCCGGCCAGCGGATACATCAGGCTCTGGCGGAAGGCGGTGGTGAAGTTCATCCGGGTGGAACTGTGATGCACGCTGTGCGCCGCCCACAGCCAACGCACGCGGTGGCTGACGCGATGGAACCAGTAATAGAGGAAATCCTGGCCGATGAACAACAGCAAGAAGCTGAGCCAGGAGTCGGAAAATTGAAACAGCCGGTGTTCTTGGTAAATCCACGCGTACAAGGGCAGCGCCAGCACCCAGGCCAACTTGTCCGCCCCCTGGTGCAGCAAGCCCAGACAGGCGCTGCACACTGAATCGCGCCAATCGTACAGACTGAGCCGGCCCTGCCGGCGCAAATGCCACAACTCGCCGGCGACGAAGGCCAGGAACACCGGCGCCATCGCCAACAACAGCAGCTGAATATCGAACTTCATCACGGCCTCCCGCTTGGGCAAGGCGTTTGCGTCAGGGGCAAACACTTGATTGGAGTTTGAGCTCTATAATTACTCAAACGCCGAATGCCGGCAAGCGGGTCGGTCCTGTCCTGCGGTTTACCCTATTGCTGCTGACGCGCGCGGAACGCGGTCAAGGACGCCTCACGCTCGCTCCAGGTCCGGCTCACGCTCTTGCGGGCGGACAGGCGCTGCAGATAGGCGTCGCGATCGGGGAAGCCGGCGGTCAGGTCTTCGCCCAGCAAGGCCTTGCTCATCTGCTCCAGCGCCGGCAGGACGCAGGCGGCGCCGATGTCGGCGCTGCTGAAATCCTCGCCACAGGCCCAAGGGCCGTAATCCAGCAACTGGGCGCAGGCGGCCACGCCGCGGGCGATCTGCTGACGCGCGGCGTCGATCGCGCCCGCTTCCAGCGGGCTGCCGAACAGCCAATGGCGGTATAAGGGCAGCGCCGGCATCAACACGTACAAATCCAGCATCGCGCTCAGCTGGCGCGCGTGGGCGCGGCCGTTCGGCGTCGGCGGCAGCAAGGAAGCGGTGGGATAGGCGTCCTCCAGCCATTCCAGGATCACCGATGACTCCGCCATGGCGTGGCCGCCCACTTCGACAAAAGGAATCTTGCCCATCGGGCTCTTCGCCAGCAGTTCTTCCTGCTGCGAAGGGGCGGTGAGGATTTCTTGGAAGTTGACGCCCTTTTCCAGCAAGGCGATTTTGACCTTGTTGTAATAAGGGGACAGCGCAGCGCCGTAAAGCTTGATCATTCAGGTCTCCAGGCAGGCCGGGCCTGCGGTTGCTGATGGAAGGCGGCCGGCCATGCTGCAATGCAGGGCCAGCCCGGCAGCATTATGCCATTACTTATTCATGGCAACGGCTTTTTGCTGCAGCAATTGCCTGATCTGCGGCAGCGCCGCCTGCGCGGCGCGCTCTCCTTCCAGAATAGCCTGATGACGCGCGTCGAATTGAGCGGATCCGATATTCTGCACTTGCGGGCGGATCACCACGTCGGCCTGCCTCAGTTCTTGCGCCAGCGCCGGCCCGTTCATGATGTTCAGGCTCTGATCCAGCATGGACAGAAAGCCGGTGGCGGCGCCCTTGCGCGGCCGCGCCGAGATATCGACGGCGATGACGAAGTCCGCGCCCATCTCGCGCGCGGCGCTGACCGGCACCGGGCTGACCAGGCCGCCGTCCACATAGCTCTTGTTTCCTATCTTCACCGGCAGGAAGACGTTGGGAATGCTGGCCGAGGCGCGCACGGCCTGGCCGGTGTTGCCCAGGCGGAACACCACCTTGCGGCCGCTGTCCAGTTCGGTGGCCACCGCGCCGAACGGCCGCGGCAATTGCTCCATGGTCTTGTTGGCCACCTGAGCGTTGATCCAGTTCTGCAGTTTCTCGCCCTTGATCACGCCCTTGCTCGACAAGGTCCAATCGGTCAGATTGGATTCGTCCAGTTGAATCGCCCTGCTTTGCAGCTGCATGCCGCTGAGGCCGGAGGCGTACAGACTGCCGACCACGCTGCCGGCGCTGGTACCGGTCACCAGATCAGGCGTGAGGCCGGCGGCTTCCAGCACCTTGATCACGCCGACGTGGGCAAAGCCCTTGGCCGCGCCGCCGCCCAGCGCCAAGCCGATCTTGGGCTTAAGCACCGGCTTCGGCGGCTGCGCCGCGGGAGGGGAGGACAAGGTGGAACAAGCCGACAACAGCGCGGCCATGCCCGCCAACAGCCAGGGGCGGAGTGTGTGTTTGCTCATCATGATTTCATCGGGCTTTCAGGCATCGGCGGTGGTTGGAACCGCCCCAACGGGCGCGCAGTCCAGCATCACGTAATTCAGATGCCGCGCGCCCTCCAATTCGAAATGGCATTCGCCGTGGACGGTCATGCCCAGCCGGCGGTAGAAGGCGATCGCGCGCTCGTTGCGGTGCCACACCGTCAGCCACAAACGCGCGGGTTCGGGAAGGGCGAGCGCCCATTGCCGCGCCGCTTCCAGCAAACGCCGGCCCAGGCCCTCTCCGGTGCGGCTTTCCACCAGGTAGATCCTGCACACTTCCACGGTGGGGAAGTCGCAGCCTTGGCAGGGGCTGTCCAGCTTCATCAGCGCGTAGCCGAGCAGAAAGCCGTCTTGCTCCATCGCCAGCAGATGATGCGAGGGGCTGGCGATCAGCGCCTCGAAATTGGCCGGCGTGAATTCGCTCAGCACATAGTCGGCCATGTCCCGGCGGACGCCGTCGGTGACGTAGGTGCTCAGCCACACTTGAATCGACAAGGCGGCCAGGCAGCCGGCATCCTTGGGCGCGGCCAGGCGGATGGTCAGCATCGCCTTAGTCCGGCCGCTTCTTGACGAACTCGATCACCTGGCGGCCGTCCTCGCTGAATTTGGCCAGCTTCTTGTCGCCGCCCTTCCAGGCGTGGCCGTACACCACCTCGTAGGTGGCCGGCAGCTTGCCGTCGCGGCGCAGGCTCTCGTAGGCCGCCTCCACCCGCTGCCAGGCGTGCTTGCCCATCAGGCCGCGGCCGCGGCCGCTGGTGGCGTTGTGCGCGCCTATGGCCTTCAGATCCGCCATCACCTCGCGGGCGCGGCCGTAGGTCAGCACGATTTTTTCCATGTCCATCACCGGCTCGGCGAAACCGGCCCGCATCAGCGCGTCGCCCAGATCATGCATGTCGATGAACTGGTTGACGTGGGTGGCGCGGTCCACGCCGGCGAAAGCGCCGCGCAGCTCATGCAGGGTGTCCGGGCCCAGGGTGGAAAACATCAGCATGCCTTCGGGCTTCAACACGCGGCGGAATTCGGCGAACACGCTGTCCGGCACATTGACCCACTGGATGGTGAGGCTGGACCAAATCATGTCCACGCTGGCGTCGGCCAGCGGCAGGCGCTCGACGTCGGCCACCACCTGCCACGGCAGGCTGGGGCGGAACAGTTTCTTCAACAGGCCGTCGCCGCTTTGCTGCTTGGCGCGCGAGGCTTGCAGCATCGCCTGCGCCAGATCCAGCTCCACCACGCGCGCGTCCGGGTAGCGGGCGCGCAGCTGGGCCGAGCCGTAGCCGGTGCCGGCGCCGGCGTCCAGCACCACTTGCGGCTGAAACTTGATGTAGTCCAGCCGCTCGGACATCCGGTCGGAGACTTCGCGCTGCAAGACCGCGGCGGAGTCGTAACTGGCGGCGGCCTTTTCGAACGAGGCGCGCACTCGCGCCTTGTCGGTGTAAAACGCTTCAGTCATGCATGGGCTTCCAAATGCTGGGCAAGCGCGGCGACGAATTCGGCTTCGTGCGACAGAAACGGCGCGTGCGACGCTTGCGGAAATTCATAAAGCCGGGCGTCGCCCAGCGCGTCGGCCAGCCAACGGCCGGCGCCTATCGGGGTGATGGCGTCGCGAGCGCCGTAGAACAGGCCCGCCGGGCATTGAATGCGTCCGGCCAGCGCGCGCGCGTCCGCCGTCAGCAGCAGCTCCAGCGCCGGCAACAGGCCTTGCGGCCTGCCGTGGGCGAACAAGTCCGCGCGCAAGGCCTTCAGGGTGTCGCGCGCCGACGGCGCGCCCATCATCTGCAAGGCGAGAAAACGCTCCAGCGTCTGCTCGAAGGCGCCGTCCAGGCTGGCGGCCACCGCTTCGATGGACTTGCGCTCCTGCGCGTGCGGCCAGCTATCGTCGCGCACGAAGCGCGGGCTGGTCGCCACCAAGGCCAGGCTCTTGATCTTGTCCGGATGGCGAGCGGCCCAGTGCTGGGCGATCAAACCGCCCAGCGACCAGCCCACCAATTGCAGCGGCAAAGGAAAGGCCTGGTCCAGCAGATCGGCCACCGCGTCGGCGTCGAAGGAGGCCAGCGGAGCGGAAGCGCCGTGACCGGGAAGGTCGACCAGATGCACGCAATGACTGGCGGCCAAGCGCGCCGCCACGCGGCTGAACACGCCGCCATGCAGGCCCCAGCCGTGCAACAGGACCACGTCCGGGCCTTGGCCCAGCGTTTCAACAAACAGACTCATGGACGACCAGATGGGGTGAAACCTTCATTTTCGCAAGATCGCAATGCGAAAGAAACCACCTAGTCCGGCATCTTCGTCATGAACCTTGCTCAAACGACAAGCCGCCAGGATATCTTCCAGCCGGCGGTTGATATCGGTGGCGATCGCCCGCGACAGCAGATTGCCGGCGCTGCGCAATAAGGACGGCCGCCGGCCGTCGGGCAGGAATTTGTCGAACACCGCCGCCCGGCCGCCGGGCTTGAGCACGCGCTCCACTTCGCGGATGCAGGCTTGCGGGTCCGGCACCACCGCCAGCGCCAGATGCAAGACCACCGCGTCGAAGCTGGCGTCGGGAAAATCCAGCGCCTGCGCGTCCATCACCCTGGCGTCCACCGCCATGCCCAGCGCCGCGGCGTGGGCGCTCAGCCGCTCCAGCATGCCGTCCGAGATGTCGATGGCGGCCACATGTCGGCAACGCACCATGAAATCCAGATCCAGGCCGGTGCCGGCCGCCACCAGCAGGATGCGCTCCTCCGGCTGCGGGTTGAGCAGGGCGATGGAGCGGCGCCGGCGCGCGGCGAAGGCCTGCGCCACCCGGTCGTAGACCGGCGCGTACAGATTGTAGCGCCAGCGGTTGAACGCCAGCGGCCAACGCCGCCATCCGCTAGCACTCACTCTGGAACTCCTGCCGGAAGCGGGCCAGCCGCTCCCAGTCCACGCCCTCCGCCGGCGCCGGGGCGGCGAAGTAGAAACCCTGCAGTTTGCCGCAGCCCATTTTTTTGAGCATGGCCAGTTGGGCGGCGGTTTCCACGCCCTCGGCCACCACCTCCAGATCCAGCGCCTTGGCCAACGCCAGGATGGCGCGCACAATGGCCGCCGACTCCTGGGTGCGGTCAAGATCGAAGACGAAGGACTGGTCTATCTTCAGCACGTCGAAACGATAGCGGTGCAGATAGGACAGCGCCGAATAGCCGGTGCCGAAGTCGTCCAGCGCCAGCCTCACGCCCAGTTCATGCAGCGCGTGCATCACGGTGGCGGCGATTTCCGGCTGATCGATCAGCGCGCTCTCGGTGATTTCCAGGTGCAGCGTCGCCGGCGGCAGCCGGTAATGCCGGATGCGCTCTCCTATCCAGGCCGCCAGTTCCGGATCGTGGAAATGGGCCGAGGACAGATTGATGTGCAAGGCCACCTCCGGCCCCACCCGGCCCTGAACGCGCCACGCGCTCAATTGGGCGCAGGCCGCGTTCAGCATATAGCGGTCCAGCCGGGTGATCAGCCCGCTTTCCTCGGCGATGGGTAAAAACAGGCCGGGCGAAATCAGGCCGCGCTGCGGGTGCTGCCAGCGGGCCAAGGCCTCGAAGCCCACCAGCTCGCCGCTGTCGCCGTCGATGAAGGGCTGGAAATACGGCTGCAGCTGCCCCTCCTCCTCCAGCGCGCGCCGCAGTTCGCTCTCCATCGCCAGCTGGTCCGCCTGATTGATGCGCAACTCGTGGTTGAACAGGGTATAGCCCTGCCGCCCTTGCTGTTTGGTGCAATACATCGCGTGGTCGGCGTCGCGCAGCAGATCGTCGGCCTTGTGGTAATGCTCATGGTCCGCCAGCACCACGCCGACGCTGGCGGTGGAGAACACCTCCCGCCCCGCCAGGATCACCGGCCGTTCGAACTCGCTGACGATGCGCTGGGCGATGCGCTCGCAGTCGCCGCCTCCGTCCATGCCGAACATCAGCACCGCGAATTCGTCGCCGCCCAGCCGCGCCAGGAAATCGTAATGACGCAGGCAGGAGCGGATGCGCGCGCCGGCCTCGAACAAGAGGTGGTCGCCGGCCAGATGGCCCAGGGTGTCGTTGACCAGCTTGAAGCGGTCCAGATCGATGAACAGCACCGCGAAGCGTTCGCCGCCGCCATTCGCGTACGCCTCCCAGGCCCGGCGCAAAGCCTTGGAAAAATAGCTGCGGTTGGGCAGCTTGGTCAGCGGATCGTGCAGGCTGTCGAACTCCAGCTGGGCGTTGACCGCGTCCAGCTCGCTGGTGCGCTCGCGCACCCGCTGCTCCAGTTCCACATAAGCGGTTTGCAGGCTCTCCAGCGCCTTGACCCGGGTCAGCGCCGCGCCGATGTGGTTGGCGACGAACTCCAGCACTTCTTGGTCGCGGAAGTTGTAGACCACGTCGTCTTCATAGCTTTGCACCGCCAGCACGCCCAGAAGATCGGTGCCGCAATACAGGGGCACGCCCAGCCAGCTCTTGGGCCGGGGCAGTTCTTCGTCGGCGTCCGGCTGGCGGTTCTGTTGCGAATAGGGGTCGATCAACAAGGGCCGGCCGCTGTGCAGCACCTGTTCGACGAAGCCCTTGCCCGGCCGGTGCGGCTTGAGCGGCGGCGCGTATTCGTCTGCGCAATAGGGGAAGCTGATGCAATCCTCGGTCTGGTCGTACAAGGCCACCAGGCAATTGCGCGCCGGCACCATCTCGGCCAGCAAGCGGTGCAGGCCGCCGAGAAAGGCCTCCAGCGACAAGCTGGTATTGGACAGTTCCGCGATCCGGAACAAGGCGCCCTGGAAACGCTCGGCGCGCTTGCGCTCGGCCACTTCGGCGCGCAGCCTCGCGTTGGCGCCCTCCAGCTCGCTGGTGCGCAGCCAGACCTGACGCTCCAGCTGGCTGCGGTGCAAGACTCGCTCCAGCACGAAGCCGACATGGCGGGCGGCGAACAGAAACAACTGCTGCTCGGCCGAGGTCAGCGGCGTTTGATCCTCGTACAGCTGCAGCACCACCGCGCCGATGACATGGCCGCCGGCATTGGCCAGCGGCGCGCCCATCCAGCTGGCCGGCAACAGCCCCTGCCGGCTCAGGCCCTCCTGCTGGCACACTTCCAACAGGCGCTCCCGGCTCAGCACCACCGGCTTGCCGCCGCGTATCAACCAGGCGGTCAGGGACTGGGCGTGGCCGCTCAGCGGGAAAATGGCGTCGCTGGCGGGCGGTGCGGGATCGCGCTGGTCGATGTAGAAGGGAAAGTGGATGACCTGGGCTTCATCGTCGTACAGGGCGATGTAGAAGTTGCTGGCGTCCATCAGCCGCATCATCTGCCGGTGCAGGCCGGGCAATACCTGATCGATGGTGCCGCACTCTTCGGCCAGCTGAGAAATATCGAACAAGGCCTCGTTGGCCTCGCGCGAGGCCACCTGCTCCGCGCCCAGCCGCGCGCACAACAGATGGGCGCACAGCAAGGCGGCGGACGGATTCAACGCCGGACCGGCGTCGCCGCGCCACACCAGCCAACCCAGCACTTGCTCGCCGGCGCGCAAAGGCATCGCCTCGCAGCCGGCGTCCAGCCTGTCCCCGCTCGCCAGCGCCTCCGCGCCGGGCAAGGCGTCGGCGTCGCCCAGCGCGGCCAAAAGCTGCCAAGCCGCCCCCAGCTGCCGCCAGACCGCGGCAACGCGCACCCCTCCCTGCTCTTGCAGCAGAGACAGCGCCATAGCGGCGGCCTGCTCTGGCGTCGCCAGATATTCAGCCATGCTCTTCATGTGATTATCGTAGTATGAGTTAGCTGGAAAATCCGGCCATGCCGGCGCGCCCCTCCCCATGGGCGCGTCGGCTCAGGACGCCGCGGCGTGCTGAATACAGGACAGCAGGCGCTGCAAGTGTTCCGGCTGGTGCATGGCCGACAAGGACAAACGCAAGCGCGCCGTCCCTGCGGCCACCGTGGGCGGGCGGATCGCCGGCACCCACAAACCTTGGTCGCGCAGACGGGCGGCCAAGGCCAACGCCTGTTCATCGCTGCCTATGATAAGTGGCTGAATCGGCGTTCGGGAAGCCCCTGCGGAGTATTTGGACTCGGATAGTCCGGATTTGATGATTGCTATCGATTCGCGCAAGCACGCGCGCCGCTCGCCGGCCTCGGCGATCAGGCGCAGGCTGGCCAAGATCGCACAGGCCAGCGCCGGCGGCTGGGAAGTGGTGTAGATATAGCTGCGGGCCGCATTGATCAGCCATTCCACCAGATCAGCGCCGCCGGCGATGAAGGCGCCGGCTACGCCGGCGGCCTTACCCAGGGTCGCCATGTAAATCAGCCGCGGGCTGGACAGGCCGTGCTCGGCCAGCGCGCCGCGGCCCTCGCCCAGCACGCCGAAACCATGGGCGTCGTCCACGTACAGCCAGGCCTCGTAACGCTCGGCCAGCGCCAAGAGCGCGGGCAGCGGCGCTTCGTCGCCGTCCATGCTGTACACCGACTCCACCGCGATCAGCTTGGTTTTGGCGTCGGACTCGGCCAGCAAGCGCTCCAGCTGCGTCAAATCGTTGTGATGGAAGCGTTTGAACTCGGCGCGGCTCAGCCTACAGGCGTCGTTCAGCGAGGCGTGGTTCAGCCGGTCGGCGAACACCGCGTCGCCGCGATCCAGCAAGCTGCTGACAATCGCCAGATTGGCCGCGTAGCCGGAGCCGAACAATAATGCAGCCGGCTGGCCGACGAATTCCGCTAGCGCCTCCTCGGCTTCTTGCTGCACGCTGAAGTGGCCGGCCAGCAGATGCGATGAACCGCCGCCCACTCCCCAACGCTCGAGACCCTGCTGCGCGGCGCGCACCAGGGCCGGGTGATCGGCCAGCCCGAGGTAATCGTTGCTGGCGAAAGAAACATAGGAACGTCCGTCCACCACCACTTCAACCCCCTGCGGGCTGTCGACGATCGCGCGTTGGCGGCGGCGGTGGGTGGCGGAAAGATCCATCAGGGCGGCAGGCAGGTCTTGAAGGCGCATATCGGCTCGAAATATCCCGTGTAAAGGGCTTGGCGGAAACCGGCCTCGCCGTCCGCCCAAGCTATTCCTTATATATACATTTTTTACATCGCCCGCGAATCCGCCGCCCAAACCGCTCAAAGCGGCGTCAGATCAAGCTTTTCCAGCAAGAGCCGGTCGGCGTCCACCTCGGGGTTGCCGGTGGTCAGCAGCTTGTCCCCGTAGAAGATGGAATTGGCCCCGGCCAGGAAGCACAAAGCCTGCGTGGACTCATCCATTTCACGGCGTCCGGCGGACAATCGCACATAGGTTTTGGGCATCACGATGCGGGCCACCGCGATGGTGCGCACAAACTCGGTCCAGTCCAGCGGCGCGGCGCCTTCCAGCGGCGTGCCCTCCACCTTGACCAGCTTGTTGATAGGCACCGATTCCGGTTGCGGCTCAAGATTCGCTAGCTGTGCAATCAGACCTGCGCGATCGTTGCGGGTTTCATTCATGCCAACAATACCACCGCAGCACACCGACAGACCGGCGCTGCGTACTTTTCCCAAAGTGTCGAGGCGGTCTTCGTAGTCGCGCGTGGCAATGATATCGGAATATTTATCCGGCGAGGTGTCCAGATTGTGATTGTAATAATCCAGGCCCGCCGCCTTCAGTTTTTCCGCCTGGCCTCCCTTCAACAAACCGAAAGTGGCGCAGGTTTCCAGACCCAAGGCTTTGACTTCCTTGACCATTTCCAAAGTTTTCTCCAAGTCCGCGTCCTTGGGGCCACGCCAGGCCGCGCCCATGCAAAAGCGGCTGGCGCCGTTGGCCTTGGCCGCGCGCGCGGCGCTCAAAACTTCATCAACCGTCAGCATCGGCTGATTGGGCACCGGGGTGTCGTGATGCGCCGATTGCGGACAGTAGCCGCAGTCCTCCGGACAGCCGCCGGTCTTGATGGAAATCAGCGTGGACAGCTGCACTTTGGCGGGGTCGAAAAACTGACGATGAATCTCGGCCGCGCGAAACACCAGCTCCATGAAGGGCAGCGCCAGCAGGGTTTCGATTTCCGCCACAGTCCAGCTGGGTGACTCAGGGTGCGGGGTGGCGGAAGGCTTGAATTCAATAGCGGAAGAATGCATGGTCTATCCTGGCTGTGGTCGCTGTCCGGCGATGGAAGACCTTGATCAGGCAAGGATAATTCCGGCTTGCGCCGTCAGGACCGTCAGAGTGCCACGCCCGGCCGGGCGTGGGGCGAATCAGCGCATCTTGCTGGGGAGGGCGCCATGCTGTCAAACCTGACAAGCCTCATAATTGACAAGTGCACAATATTTAATCAACCCTGCTGGCTCTGCGGGGATTGGCGGGCAAGCCGGGGTTTCTGCGCCGACTGCCGCCGCCGGCTGCCGGCGCTGCCGCCCGCGCAATGCGCGCGCTGCGCCGAACCCCTGCCGGTTTCCGGCCTGTGCGGCCAATGCCAACGCTTCCCGCCCGCCTTCGACGCGCTGTACGCGCCCTACTGCTTCGACTACCCGCTCGCCGCGCTGATCCACGCCTTCAAATACGGAAAACAGCTGCAAATGGGCGCGGCGCTTAGCGGCCTGCTCGCCGATTTCGCCCGTCCGCGCCGCCAAGACTATCACCTTGTCATTCCCGTTCCACTGGCAAAAGAACGACTTGCCGAGCGCGGTTTCAATCAAAGTCATGAGTTGGCAAAAGCATTCGCTGCTACAATGGCGAGCCGTTTGAGCGCCGAGGTTTGTTGGCGAAAATACAACACTCCGTCCCAGGCCTCGCTCGGGCGCGCCGAACGCCGGAAAAACCTCCGCCATGCTTTCGGCGTAAATTGCCGCTGTGACGGGCTTTCCATCGCCATTGTCGATGACGTCGCCACCAGCGGCGCCACCCTGTCGGCGCTGGCCGAAATTTTGAAAAAACAGGGGGCAAAACGGGTCGATGGCTGGGTGCTCGCCAGGGCCTTTTCTCCTAAAACTTGACCAAGATTTTGATTCTTTGGAACAATCCAGGCTGCCAACGATGTTCACTGTAATTCTTTTTCAGCCGGAAATACCGCCCAACACGGGCAATGTGATTCGTTTATGTGCCAACACCGGCTGTGAACTGCATCTGGTCAAACCCATGGGCTTCCCTTTGGAGGACGCCAAGCTGCGACGCGCGGGACTCGATTACCACGAGTACGCTCGCGTAGTGGTTCATGAGGATTGGGCGGCTTGTCAAGAGACTTTGCGCGGACGGCGTATTTTCGCCGCCACCACCAAGGGCTCCGAGCGCCATGACCGGATATCCTATCAACCTGGGGACGTTTTTTTGTTCGGTCCCGAATCCCGCGGTCTGCCGCCTGAAGTGCTGGAGTCTTTGCCTCCCCAGCAGAGGATTCGTTTGCCGATGCGTCCAGAATCAAGAAGTCTCAATCTTTCGAACGCGGTCGCGGTGACGGTGTTCGAGGCTTGGCGACAGCTCGATTTCGCAGGGGGAAGCTGAAGCGGTTCGCAGATCGGCCCAACAAGGGACTCTGGAAAGCCTGGACTTGGCGCTTGCAAGCAAGCGCGAAGCGCCGACGTTGAAACGGCGCGCCAAGGTTTTGCAGTGGTTCCGACAGCATAAGGGAGATCTATGCAATCAGTACTCCGATGGCTGTGGCTTGTGTTCGTCAGTCTCGTACTCGTGGCCTGTTCCACCGTGAAGACGGCCAGCGCCACCAACCAGTCGGCGTCCTCGTCGACCGGCAACAAGAAAACCGTTGCCAAGAATGGAGCTTATTTCCAGAACGATGGTCCCGCGGACCATATCCCGGTCAACCTGAACCTGGTGCCGGACGCCGTGCCGCAGGAAGAGCCGCTGATCAAGTCGGCCAATCTGCCCTACACGGCGCTGGGGATGAGCTTCCGTCCCGACACGCGCGAAAAGCCCTATCAAGCCACGGGCCGCGCCTCCTGGTACGGCAAGCAGTTCCACGGCCGCAAGACGTCCTCCGGCGAGAAATACGATATGTTCGCCATGACCGCCGCCCATCCTACGCTGCCGATCCCGAGCTACGCCCGGGTCACCAATCTGAACAACGGCAAATCCGTGGTGGTGCGCGTCAATGACCGCGGCCCCTTCCACAAGAGCCGCCTGATGGACCTGTCCTACGCAGCGGCCTACCGCCTGGGCTTCATCAAGCAAGGCAGCGCCAAGATCGCCATCGAACGCGTATGGCCGGACGCCGGCGGCGAGAACATCGCCAGCACCCGTCCCGTCAACACCGCGCGACGCGTAGAAGACACGCCCAAGTATCTGCAACTGGGCAGCTTCTCCAAACTGTCCAACGCCGAGGCGATGGTGCAGAAAATGCTGGGCGAGATGGACGACAAGTACGAGTCCAAGCTTGGCATCGTGAATCAGGAAGGCGTCTACAAAGTGCGCCTGGGGCCTTTCCGCTCCAGCGACGCGGTGCGCAACGCCGCCGAGAACCTGCACGTGGAGACCGTAGTCACCAGCTTGTAAGCCATCAAGCCGGGTTCATGACAAAGGCGAAGGAGAAATCTCCTTCGCCTTTTTCGTTTCCGCCGCCGATAAAAAACCCCGGCAAGCTGCTGCCGGGGTAAGCCTGATCAATCCAGGCCCCGCTCAGGGAGGCAAGCGGGAGGTGTTGGCCACCTGCTTGTTTAGGTGCGGGCCTGTTCCTAAAGTTCCGGCGGCGCGGCTTCGTCCGCGGCCGGCTGTCCCATGTACTGCTCGAACCAGCCGTTCACCACCCGCTCCACGTCCTCTACCCCGCTTTTCTTCAGGCTGGAGAACATCTGCACGCTGACGTCCGGATAGTCTTTCAGCTCGCTCTTGACCAGGGCCAGCACCTTGGATTGCTCCTGGCGCGACAGTTTGTCGGCTTTGGACAACAGGATATGCACCGGTCGCCGGTTCACCCGGAAGAACTCCAGCATCTTGCGGTCCAGCTCTTTCAAAGGATGGCGCGCGTCCATGATCAACAGCAGACCGATCAGGCTCTGGCGCGACTGCAGATAGCGTCCCAGCAGTTCCACCCAGTGCGCGCGAACCGCTTCAGGCACCTCGGCATAGCCATAACCGGGCAAATCGACTAGAAAACATTCGTTACCCAGCTCAAAAAAATTGATGTGCTGGGTGCGGCCCGGCGTCTTGGACACCCGCGCCAGGCGGCCATGATTGGCCAATGTGTTGATGGCGCTGGACTTGCCGGCATTGGAGCGCCCCACGAAAGCGACCTCCGCTCGGGTAGGCGGCAAGTCCTTCATGTGGTTGACGGTGGTATAAAATCGGGCGTTTTGAAAAGTCGACATAGTAGTAAGGGTGAAATCAGTTGGTATAGAATAGCAGGTTTGAAATTGCCACTTTTACAGATATTTAGGGATAGCCCCTAAAGGAGCGACCATGAAACGTATGATGCTGTTGGCGATGGCGGCTGCAACCCTGGCCGGAAACGCGTTGGCGGCTGCGCCGGTAGCCGTCAAGGCGGACCCGGTGAAGGCCAAACAGATCGTAGAAACGGTTTGCGCGGCTTGCCACGGCACTGACGGCAACAGCGTAGCCGCGGCCAACCCCACGCTGGCGGGTCAGAACGCGCACTATCTGTACACCCAGTTAAAGGCGTTCAAGGCCGGCGTGCGCAAGGACCCGACCATGCTGGGCATGGCCTCCATGTTGTCCGAGGACGATATGCGCAATGTCGCCGCCTACTACAGCGAGCAAAAGCCGAAGGACCGCGAAGCCTCCGACAAGGCGCAAATGCCGCTGGGCGCCAAGATTTACCGCGTCGGCAACGCCGGCACTCAGGTTCCCGCCTGTATGTCCTGCCACGGTCCCGCCGGCAAGGGCCTGCCCGACCAGTATCCGCGTCTGGGCAGCCAGCACGCCGGCTACATCGTCAAGCAGCTGAACGAATTCAAGGGCGGCGCGAACCGCAAGAACGGCCCGATGCAGGACATCGCCAATCGCATGAGCGACGCCGAAATGAAAGCGGTGGCCGAATACATTTCCGGCTTGCGCTAAGCGTTGAGCAGCCCGGCCGCACCGGCCGAGCCTGACGGCCCCTCAGGGGCCGCCCCTGCGGGGGCTCCGCCGCCCGCGCTCCGGGGCGCGCCGGCAACTTTGCCCGGCACGCCGGCTCAAAAGGGAAGACCCGTCCACGGGCTTTCCTTTTTGCACTTTACGCCACTATGAAAAAAACTAGCCGCAACAGCCTGGCTCACGCCTGGTATGAGTTGCTCAGTTCGATGCGATTCGCCATCGGCCTGCTGACCATCTTGGCCATCGCCTCGGTGATCGGGACGGTTCTGAAACAGAACGAACCCTATCCCAACTACGCTTTCGAGTTCGGGCAATTCTGGTTTCAAGCGTTTGAATGGCTAGGCTTGTACGACGTCTACCATTCGGCGTGGTTCCTCACCATCCTCACCTTCCTGGTGCTGTCCACCAGCTTGTGCATTCTGCGCAACGGTCCCGGCTTCATCAAGGACATGCGCGCCTACCGCGAAAAAGCCTCCGACAACTCCCTGGCGGCGATGAAGCACAGCGTCAGCTTCCAGGCCGAAGGCTTCGACGCCGACGCCGCGCGCGCCTATTTGCAGGCGCAAGGCTTCCGCCTCAAGGAGCAGCCTCGCGCCGACGGCGGCCTGGTGCTGGCGGCCAAGAAGGGCGCGGCCGGCAAGCTCGGTTATTTCTTCGCCCACATCGCGCTGGTGGTGATCTGCATCGGCGGCCTGCTGGACGGCAACCTGCCGCTGAAAATCGGCGAGCTCACCGGCCGCGTGGTGCCGGAGACCCGCGACGTGCCGCAAAACCAGATTCCGGCGGCCAGCCGGCTGGGCTCGAACAATCTGTCCTTCCGCGGCAACGTCACCATCGCGGAGAACAAGAGCGCCGACGTCACCTTCCTCAACGCCGGCAACGGCTATCTGGTGCAGGAACTGCCCTTCATCATCACCCTGAAGAAGTTCCACGTCGATTACTACAGCAACGGCATGCCCAAGCTGTTCGCCAGCGACATCGTGGTCACCGACAAGGCCAGCGGCAAAACCACCGAGGCCACGGTCAAGGTCAACCACCCGCTGATCGTCGACGGCATCGCCATCTACCAGTCCAGCTTCGGCGACGGCGCGTCCCCGCTCAAGTTCAAGGCCTGGAATCTGGCCGCGCCGCAAGCGCGTCCGACCGAGATTCCGGCGGTGTCGATGTCCAGCCAGCCGCTGAAAGCCAACGGCAAGGACTACACGCTGGAAGTGGGCGAGCTGCGCGTCTTCAATATCGAAAACATCGGCAAGCCGCAGGAAGGCCAGCGCACGCTGTCGCAGCGCATGCACGACGCGCGCGAGGTCAAACAGGACAAGCAGCTGAAAAACCAGGGCCCGTCGATCAGCTTCAAGCTGCGCGACGCCCAGGGCCAGGCGGTGGAGTTCATGCATTATATGGCGCCCATCCAGCAGGACGGCGCCAGCTATATGATGGCCGGCGTGCGCAAGACCGTGGCCGAACCGTTCCAGTACGTGCGCATCCCCTTGGACGAGGAGATGAGCGTGGAGCGCTTCATGCGCCTGCGCGCCGCCTTGCTGGACCCGGCGCGTTACGACGAGATCGCCCGCCGCGCCGCGCACAAGGCGCTGAAAGGCGACGCCATCAGCCCGGCGATGCAGCAGCAGTTCACCGACAGCGTCAAATGGGTGCTGGCGCGCTTTGGCGACAGCGGCTTCGTCGGCCTGGAGAAATTCCTGGACGACCGCGTGCCGCAGGACAAGCGCCAGGCGGTGGCGCAAACCTATATCAAGATCCTGCAAGGCGCGGTGGTGGACGTGATGTCGGTGGCCGACGAAAAAGCCGGCCTGCCGCCGATGAAGCTGGACAGCGAGCATTACCGCTTCTTGCTGGACAGCCTGGTGGCGGCCAGCTCGCTGCACGACTACGGCGCGCCGGTCTTCCTGCAGCTGGAAGGCTTCGAGCAAGTGCAGGCCTCCGGACTGCAACTGACCCGCTCGCCCGGCAAGACCTTGGTCTATCTGGGCTCGGTGCTGCTGGTTTTCGGCATCATCCTGATGTTCTATGTGCGCGAGCTGCGCCTGTGGGTGCGCGTCAACGGTTCCAAAGTACGGGTCGCGATGACGTCAAACCGGCATAATCGCGATCTGGACGGCGACTTTGCGCGCCATACTCAACTTATCAAACAGCTGGTACGAGGTGCATGATGGAACTGGCTCACGCTTCTTTCTCGCGGCAGCCGCTGCTGAAACGGCTGACCCCGGCCGACTGGCTTTACGCGCTGCTGGTGCTGGCCGCCGCCGGCTACAGCTACGCGCTGTACAACCATTACATGGACGGCTACGAACAGGCCATCCTGGCCGGCTCCGCGCTGGGACTGATCGGCCTGGGCTGGTTCTGGAAAGCCTGGCGCTGGTTCTTCCCGCTGGCCGGCTGTATCTCGCTGCTGGCGATCCAGGTGTATCAGCATGAGCTGGCGCGCGGCCAGACCGCCTTCCTGCTCAAATACATGCTGTCCAGCCAATCCTCCATCATGTGGATGTGCACGCTGTTCTTCCTGGCCGCCTTCTCGTATTGGGCCGGCTTGCTGACCCGCTCCGACACGCTGAACCGCATGGGCAGCGGCCTGACCTGGGCCGCGTCGGTCATGGGCCTCGCCGGCCTGTTCACCCGCTGGTACGAAAGCTATCTGATCAGCTCGGACATCGGCCACATCCCGGTCTCCAACCTCTACGAAGTCTTCGTGCTGTTCACGCTGATCACCGCGCTGATGTATCTGTACTACGAGGCCAAGTACGCGGCGCGCCAGATGGGCGCCTTCGTGCTGCTGGTGATCTGCGCCTCGGTCGGCTTCATCCTGTGGTACACCTTCGACCGCCAGGCCCATGAGATCCAGCCGCTGATCCCGGCGCTGCAATCCTGGTGGATGAAGATACACGTGCCGGCCAACTTCGTCGGCTACGGCGCCTTCGCCATCGCCGCCATGCTCGGCATCGCCGAACTGCTGGCGCTGAAGGGCTGGCTCAAGGACAAGCTGCCGCCGGCCGAAGTGCTGGACGAGGTGATGTACAAGGCCATCGCCGTCGGCTTCCTGTTCTTCACCATCGCCACCATTCTGGGCGCGATGTGGGCCGCCGACGCCTGGGGCGGTTACTGGAGCTGGGACCCGAAGGAAACCTGGGCCTTGATCGTGTGGCTGAACTACGCCGCCTGGCTGCACATCCGCCTGGTCAAGGGCTGGCGCGGCGCGCCGCTGGCATGGTGGGCGGTGGTGGGCTTGTTCGTCACCAGCTTCGCCTTCCTCGGCGTCAATATGTTCCTGGCCGGCCTGCATTCCTACGGCGGCTTGTAAACCGCCTCCCGAGCCACCCCGCCTCGGCGGGGTTTTTTCTTGCCGCCGCGGCCGGGCGCAATGGATTTTTGTTAATCGCGCCCCGACTGTGCTATTTTTACCCCGTTTTTATCTATAAGGAATCTTCGTTTTCATCATGGACGTTTCGTGGCTGTCTGACCCTTCCGCCTGGCTTGGCCTCCTCACGCTGATCATCCTGGAGGTGGTGCTGGGCGTTGACAACCTGATCTTCGTCGCCATCCTGGCGGAAAAGCTCCCCCCGCACCAACGCGACCGCGCCCGCATCACCGGCCTGTCGCTCGCCCTGATTATGCGTCTCGTGCTGCTGGCCAGCATCTCCTGGCTGGTGACGCTGACCTCGCCGCTGTTCCACGTGCTCAGCCAGCCCTTCTCCGGGCGCGATCTCATCATGCTGGGCGGCGGTGTATTCCTGTTGTTCAAAGCCACCACGGAACTGCACGAACGCCTGGAAGGCGTGGATGAAGTGAAGAGCAACGGCCAGAAGGCTTACGCCGCCTTCGGCACCGTCGTCGCCCAGATTCTGGTGCTGGACGCGGTATTCTCCATCGACTCGGTGGTCACCGCCATCGGCATGGCCGAACACCTGCCGGTGATGATGCTGGCCGTCATCGTCGCCATGCTGATGATGATCGCCGCCAGCAAACCGCTGACCGCCTTCGTCAACGCCCACCCCACCGTGGTGATGCTGTGTCTGGGCTTCCTGCTGATGATCGGCTTCAGCCTGGTGGCGGAAGGCTTCGGCTTCCATATTCCCAAGGGCTATCTGTACGCGGCCATCGGCTTCTCGGTGCTGATCGAAGCCTTCAACCAGGTGTCGCAGGCCAATCGCATCCGCTACCTGAACCGCAACCAGTCCTTGCGCGAACGCACCGCCAACGCGGTGCTCAGCCTGATGGGCAGCAAGCTGACCAGCCCCAGCGCCGACGAAGGCAAGGTGGAGGACAGCAAGGACGCCGAGCCGCAGGAAGCTTTCGCCCAGAACGAACGCGCGATGATACACAGCGTGCTGACCCTGGCCGAGCGGCCGATCCGCGTGATCGCCACGCCGCGCGCCGACGTTCACCGCCTGGACCTGAGCCAGAGCCAGGACGCGCAGCGCAAAGTGCTGCGCGACAGTCCTTACTCGCGGCTGGTGGTGATCAAGGACGGCAGCATCGACGAGCCTCAAGGCATCGTCGCGCGCAAGGACTTGCTGACCCAGTTGCTGGACGGCGGCGAAATGAATATCGACGCCGCGCTGCGCCAGCCGCTGGTGCTGCCGGAAACCGTCACCGTGCTCAAGGCGCTGGAGAGCTTCCGCCAGCACTCGGCGGACATGGCCTTCGTGGTCAACGAGTTCGGCAGCCTGGAAGGCATCGTCACCCAGAAGGACTTGATGGAGGCGATCGCCGGCGAGTTTCCGGAGGAACACGAGCGTCACGAACTGCCTGCCATCGTGCCGCAGGCCGACGGCAGCTTCGACGTGGAAGGCAGCCTGGAACTGGTGACGCTGGAGCAGCACATCGTGCTGGGCGACTTCGAAGACGAAGACTTCCACACCGTGGCCGGCCTACTGATGGACTGCCTGGAGCGCATTCCGCGCGAGGGCGATGAAATCACCGTCGGCGAATGGAAGCTGCGCGTCACCGTGCAAAAGGGCAACCGCACTGAACGGGTGCTGATCAGTCCGCTGGCCAATCTGGATGCCAGCATCTAAATCCGCCGACGCGCGGGACACGCAGGGCCGGGCTTCCCCCCGGCCCTGGTTTTTATATGTGCTGCGCTGCCGCGACGGCGCGCTCTACACCGGCGTCACCACCGATGTGGCGCGCCGCTACGCCCAGCACGCCGCCGGCAAGGGCGCGCGCTACACCCGGCTCAACCCGCCGCAGGCGCTGGCCCTGGTGCTGGTCTGCGCAGGCCGCTCCGAGGCGCTGAAGGCCGAATACGCGTTCAAGCGGCTGGACCGCGCCGCCAAACTGGATTTTCTGAACCGCCATGCGCCCGCGGACGGAGATTTCTTAGTTTTCATGTCTAAGCCCGCCGCGGGCAACACAGATTAAACAGCCTTAACAAACACTTGCCCTGCCCCCTTCTAGGATGACATCTGGCAATCATTGCCATCCCAGGAGATCAAGATGAAAACGAACGCTCGCCCCCTGCTGCTGACCGGCCTGCTCGCCGCCAGCCTATTGCTCGCCGCCCAGGCCCGGGCCGAATCCGAATGGCAAAAGGAGCATCCGCGCCGCGAGGAAGTCAATCAGCGCCTGCATCATCAGGACCGCCGCATTCACCGCGAACTGAAGGAAGGCAAGATCAGCCGCGACGAAGCGCGCAAGCTGCACGGCGAAGACCGCGACATCCGCCAGCAGGAGCAGGACATGGCCAAACTCGATCACGGCCACATCACCAAGCAGGAGCAAAAAACGCTGAATCAGGAGGAGAACCAGGTCAGCCAACAGATCAAGAACGGCAACTGATCGCGCCGTCCAAACGAAAAGCCCGCCAAACGGCGGGCTTTTACTTTGACCAGAACCTGACTTAGAACCTGTCTACGA
This sequence comes from Chromobacterium sp. HL1, assembly GCF_057418835.1. Lineage (NCBI taxonomy): Bacteria > Pseudomonadati > Pseudomonadota > Betaproteobacteria > Neisseriales > Chromobacteriaceae > Chromobacterium > Chromobacterium sp. HL1. The sequence goes on along the minus strand of NZ_CP162399.1, from coordinate 72,587 downwards.
TCTGCTGCGCGTCGGCGATACAGCGTTGACCGAGCTCAAAATGCTCATGTACCACCTGTACATTCCGCTTTTTCTCTCGTTTTCGCCTTGTCTCGCCTTAGCTCGCGAGATCGTGAATAGGTTCTTAGTGCTGCAGGATCTTGGACAGGAAGTGACGGGCGCGCTCGGAACGGCCGTCCAGATTGCCGAAGAACTCGTCCTTGTCGCAATCCTCCACGATATGGCCCTGGTCCATGAAGATCACGCGATTGGCCACGCGGCGGGCAAAGCCCATCTCGTGAGTCACGCACATCATGGTCATGCCCTCGTGCGCCAGTTCGGTCATCACGTCCAGCACTTCGTTGATCATCTCCGGGTCCAGCGCGCTGGTGGGCTCGTCGAACAGCATCGCGATCGGATCCATCGCCAGCGCACGCGCAATCGCCACCCGCTGCTGCTGGCCGCCGGACAGCTGGCTGGGAAACTTGTCGGCATGCGCCTTCAGTCCCACCCGGTCCAGCAATTTCAAGCCCTTGTCGCGCGCCTCGTCCTGGCTGCGGCCCAGCACCTTGACCTGGGCGATGGCCAGATTCTCGGTAATGGACAGATGCGGGAACAGTTCGAAGTGCTGGAACACCATGCCCACGCGGCTGCGCAGCTTGGGCAGATCGGTCTTGGGCGCCCCCACCGAAATGCCGTCGACGATGATCTCGCCCTTCTGGAACGGCTCCAGCGCGTTCACGCACTTGATCAGGGTGGATTTGCCGGAGCCGGACGGCCCGCACACCACCACCACCTCGCCCTTGGCGACCTGGGTGGTGCAATCGGTCAGGACCTGGAACTGGCCATACCATTTGCTGACTTGCTTCAGGGAAATCATTGCGCTCATACAGCCAACCTCTTTTGCATACGCTTCACCAGCCGCGAAGCGCCGAAACTGATCACGAAATAGACTGCGCCGGCAAACAGCAGGAACTCATGCGGCAAGCCGACGACGTCGCCCTTGGAGCGGGCGGTGTTGAGAAAATCCATCAAGCCGACAGCGTACACCAGCGAAGTGTCCTGGAACAGGATGATGGACTGTTGCAGCAAGAGCGGCGTCATCTTGCGAAAGGCCTGCGGCAGAATCACCAGACGCATCACCTGGCCGTAATTCATGCCCAGCGCGTAGGCGGCGCCGGCCTGTCCCTTGGGAATGGCCTGGATGCCGGCGCGGACGATCTCGGAGAAATACGCCGCCTCGAACATCACGAAAGCCACCAAGCAGGAAGTGAACGCCCCCACCGGCTCGAAATTGCCGGTGATCCAGTTCAGCAACAGCGGCACCACCAGGTAGAACCAGGAGATCACCAGCAATAGCGGAATCGAACGGAAGTAATTGACGTAGAACTTGGCCAACGGCGCCAGCACCCGGTTGTCGGACAGCCTGGCCAGCGCCAGCAGAGTGCCCAGCACCACGCCGCCCACCACCGCCATCACCAGCAGCTTCAGCGTCAGCTGCATGCCCTGCCACAGTCCCGGCAAGGCCGGGCCGATCTGGCTGAAATCGAAATCCATCATTTGCCCCCCATCATGCCGGGAATGCGCACCCGCTGTTCAATCCAGGCCATCAGCGTCATCAGGCTCATATTGAGCACAAAATAGATGATGGTGGCCAAGGTAAAGGCCTCGAAGATGTTGGCGGAGAACTCCGCGGTCTGCTTGGTCTGCGCCAGCAGTTCCATCAGGCCGATCAGCGAGGCCACCGAGGAGTTCTTGAAAATATTCAGAAACTCGCTGGTCAGCGGCGGAATGATGATGCGGAAAGCCTGCGGCAGCAACACGTGGCGATAGGTTTGCGCCAGGGAGAAACCCATGGCCAGCGAAGCGTTGCGCTGCCCCAGCGGCAAAGCTTCGATGCCGGTGCGCACCTGTTCGCACACCCGCGCCGCGGTGAACAGGCCCAGACACACCACCACCGACAAGAAGGCGGATGTGGCCGGCGCCAGGTCCTGCTTGAACCAGGTCTGCGCGCCCTCGGGCAGCAGGTCCGGGATCAGGAAGTACCAGACGAATAATTGCACCAGCAAGGGCACATTGCGGAACAACTCGACATAGGCGGCGGCGATGCCGGCCACCCAGCGATTCGGCACCGTGCGCATCACGCCCAGCACCGAGCCCAAGGCCAGGGCGATCGCCCAGCCGGCCAGCGCCACGGCGATGGTCCAGCCCAGGCCGGTGACGAACCAGTTCAGATAGATCTCGCTACCCACCCCGGTGGACTTGAAAAACACCATCCAGTCCCAGTGGTAATTCATGCTTCACTCCCACAACGCCAGCCCGCCGGGCGCGCTCATGCGCAGGCGGGCCGCGGCCGGCGCAAACGCCCGGCCACACACAAAGAAAGCGGGTACGGCCGCGCGCCCCGGGCTCCGCGCCAGACAGCGGGGAGGACGGGGCGGCGGCGCGCCAACCGCGACTTACATCTGCTCGGCAGACTTGTCGGTCGGCTTGGCGATCAGCTCCTTGAACTCATCGGACATCGGGAAGTTCAGGTTCAGGCCCTTGGGCGGCACCGGGCTGGTGAACCACTTGGCGTAGATCTTGTTGACCTCGCCGGACTTGAAGGTGTTGCTCAGCGCGGCGTCCACCACCTTCTTGAAGGCGGGGTCTTCCTTGCGCATCATGCAGCCGTAGATCTCGTAGGACTGGGCCTTACCGGTCACCACCCAGTTGGCCGGGCTCTTGGCCTTGGCCATCTCGCCGTAGAGCAGCGCGTCGTCCATCATGAACGCCGCGGCGCGGCCGGACTCCAGCATCAGGAAGGATTCGCCGTGATCCTTGGCCGAGATGATGTTCATGCCCAGCTTCTTGTCGGCGTTCATCGCCTTGATCAGGCGCTCGGAGGTGGTGCCGGCGGTGGTCACCACGTTCTTGCCCTTCAGATCCGGAAAGTCCTTGATGCCCGAGGTCTTGGCGGTCAGCAAACGGGTGCCGATCTCGAAGATGCCCACCGAGAACGCCACTTGCTTCTGACGCTCCACATTATTGGTGGTGGAGCCGCACTCCAGGTCCACGGTGCCGTTCTGCACCAACGGGATGCGGGTCTGCGAGGTCACCAGATTGTACTTGACCTGCAGGTTGGGCATTTTCAGCTCTTTTTTCACCTGCTCGACCACTTTGTTGGCCAAGTCCACCGAGTAGCCCACCGGCTTCTGGTTGTTGTCGTAGTAGGAAAACGGAATGGACGCGTCGCGGTTGCCCAGGACGATCACGCCGGAATCCTTGATCTTCTTCAGGGTGCCGGTCAGTTCGGCTGCCATGGCCGGAGCGGCGCAGAAGGCGCCCAGAGTGGCGGCACAGATCAGGGTGGAGCGAATACGCATGAAGTTTCTCCTTTTTCACTTCCTGTGATAGACAGCCCCCGCCGACAAGGACGGGGACGGACGACTCTTTGTAGTGCGGCGGGCGCTGAACGCCCGCTCGTATTTTTTTACGTTGCCAAAGCCCCGTTACTGACGTTTGGCCTTGTGGCCTTTCGCGCTCAGATAATTGGCCAGGCGGACGTAATCCTCCACCGGCAGATTCTCCGGCCGCAATCCGGGGTCCATTTCCAGCGCGGCGAAACCGTCCGCGTCCAGCAGGCCCTTCAGATTGTTCTTCAGCGTCTTGCGCCGCTGCGAGAACGCCGTGGTCACCACCTGCTCCAGCAGAAGCTCGTCGCTGGCCACGCCGCAGCGGCCCGGCGCCGGAATCATCCGCACCACGGCGGAATCCACCTTCGGCGGCGGCCAGAACGCTTCCGGCGGCACGTGCAGGATATTCTCCATTTCAAAACGGTACTGCAACATCACCGTCAGCCGGCCGTAATCGGCGGTGGACGGCTCCGCCACCATGCGTTCAATCACCTCTTTTTGCAACATGAAATGCATGTCGGTGACTTTCTGGCCGTAAGTGGCCAGATGGAACAGCAAGGGCGTGGAAATATTGTAGGGCAGATTGCCGACGATCTTCAGCTTGCCCTCCGCCACGGAGGCGAAGTCGAAGGCCAGCGCGTCGCCGGCGTGGATGCTCAGACGCTCGGCCGGAAACTCCTTTTGCAGGCGGCTGATGATGTCGCGGTCGATCTCCACCACGTGCAAGTGCTTGAGCGCCGCCAGCAGCGGCTTGGTGATCGCGCCCAGGCCGGGACCGATTTCAATGACGACGTCGTCCGGCTGCGGGTTCACCGCATGCACGATGTTGGCGATGACGCTGGCGTCTTGCAGGAAATTCTGGCCGAAACGCTTGCGCGGAATATGTTTGTTCATGAAATCTGCTAATCAGTGCAAAGAACGGAGAAGCGCCGGGTGATTTGCCGCCGCGCCTCATTGTCGAAGTCAACTCTCAAATTTGGGCCAATTGTCTGCCGATTGTAGGCTGCCCGACAAGAGCTAAAGCCGGACCCGCGCCACAAATCTCACAATACATGCCAAACGCTTGAAAATCAGTGAGGATTTTCCCGAATCGCCGCCGCGGGCCGGGTCAGCCAGCGGCACAGGCCGGCCAGCAGCAGGACCGTCGCGCCCAGCGCCCATTCGCCCGGCAAGGGCAGCGCCGCGAGCCCCGCCGACACGCCGGCGGCGAACAGCATCTGACCGCAGCCCAGCAAGGCGGCGGCGCGGCCGGCGCCCTGGGAAAACGGCGCCATGGCCATGCCGCTGGCCGGCCCCAGCGTCCAGGCGAAGCCCACGCTCAGCACGCCGATCGGCAACATATAATGCCAAGCGCCCGGCTGGCCGGACAGCGCCAGCAGCAATACGCCGGCCAGCAACATGATGTTGAGGCCGTAACGCAACATCGCCTTCTGGCCGAAGCGGCCGATCAGCTTCAGACCCAGGAAGCTGGCCGCCATCACCAAGAGAGCGTTGCCGCCGAACAGCAGGCCGAAGGTGGTGCTGTCCACCCCGCCGCGCTCGATCAGCACCGCCGGCGCCAGCGTCACATAGCTGACGATCAAGGCCAGCGCCGCGCAGCAGCAAGCGCCGTAACGGCGCAGCGCCGGCGTCGCCAGCACCTGGCGCATGCCCATCGCCGGCCCGGCGGCGCTGGAAGCCGCGGGCCGGGTTTCCGGCATTTTCCAGGCCAGCCACGCCGCCGCCAGCACCGCGCTGCCGGCCAGCGCCAGAAAGCAGGACTGCCAGCCCCAGCGCGCGGTCAGCCAGCCGCCCAGCAAGGGTGCCATCGCCGGCACCACGTTCAGCGCGGCGTTGAGCAGGCTGTAGCGCTGGGCCGCCGCGTTGCCGGAGAAGCAATCGCGCACCAGGGTGAACGCGCACACCGAGCTGGCGCTGGCGCCCAGGCCTTGCAGCGCGCGCAGGCCCAGGAAACCGCCCAGGCTGTCGCTGCGGCTGGCCAGATAGGCCGCCGCCGCATACAGCAGCAGGCCGCCCAGAGCCACCGGCTTGCGGCCGATCCGGTCCGCCAGCGGGCCGAACAGCAACTGCCCCAGCCCCAGGCTGAAGATGAACACGCTGAGGCTGATCGCGACGTCGGCCTGGAAATGCCGCTGCATCGCCGGCATCGCCGACAGGTAAAGATCGATGCCCAAGGGATTGAACAGGATCAACAGAATGGCCGCCAAAGTGGCGGCGCGGGCAAACGGGGAAACGCTGGACTTGGGCATCGGGGTATGACGACAGGAGATGGGGAAGCAAGCTGCCATGATACCGGGCAGCGCGCTCCGCCGCAGCAGGCCGCCGGAAAAAAACCCGTCCGCACGCCGCTTCCACGCCTTTAAAAACAGGAAATTGACGCCATTTGAATGGAAACTTGCCGGCCTGAAAACGCCCGGCGTCTGATGGATTCGATGGTTGCGGCATCACGCGTCTGGTAACCTAGACGACGACCGAAAGAACAAATGAGCAGACTATCATGACCGCAAATGACACCCGGATTTACCTGTCTTCCGGCAGCCCGCGCCGCCGCGAAATTCTGGAACAGTTGGGCATGCACCTGGAGCGCATCCACGCCGACATCGACGAATCGGTGCGGCCCGGCGAGTCCGCCGTCGCCTATACCGAACGGCTGGCGCTGTCCAAGGCCGAGGCCGGCTGGCAGGTGGTGGAGTCTTGCGGACTGCCGTCCCGGCCCTTGCTGGCCGCCGACACCACGGTGGCGATGGACGGAGAAATCTTCGGCAAGCCGGAAAACGCCGACGACGCCCGCCGCATGTTGCGTGCCTTCTCCGGCCGCGGCCATCAGGCCATCACCAGCGTGGCGGTGCGCGAAGGCGAACAAGTCAGACTCAAGACCTCGGTGACCGAGGTGTTCTTCCGTCCGCTCAGCGAGCAGGACATCGAGCGCTATCTGGACAGCGGCGAGCCTTTCGACAAGGCCGGCGCTTACGGCATCCAGGGCAAGGCCGGCGTCTTCGTAGAGCGCATCCACGGCAGCCACAGCGGCGTGATGGGCCTGCCTATCTTCGAAACCGCGGCGCTGCTGAGCGAATTCGGCTTTCAGTTTCCATGAGCGCGCGGGGAACCACCATGCTGCATCAATCGATACCCCTGCCGCGCGATCTGCCGCGCCCCAAAGAACAAATCCTGGTCAACATCACCCCGCAGGAAACCCGGGTCGCGGTGTTGGAAGACGCCGTCGTCCAGGAACTGCACGTGGAGCGCGCCGCCAGCCGCGGCATCGTCGGCAACATCTACCTGGGCCAGGTCAAGCGCGTGCTGCCCGGCATGCAGAGCGCCTTCATTGAAATCGGCCTGGAGCGCGCGGCCTTCCTGCACATCGCCGACGTGCTGGAACAACGCCAGCACCCGACCGAGCCGCAACGCATCGAAAAAATGCTGTTCGAAGGCCAGACAGTGCTGGTGCAGGTGATCAAGGACCCGATCGGCACCAAGGGCGCGCGCCTGTCCACTCAGATCTCTCTGGCCGGTCGCTTCCTGGTGCACCTGCCTCAGGAAGAGCACATCGGCGTCTCGCAGAAGATAGACAGCGAAAGCGAGCGCCACAATCTGAAGTCCCGGCTGGAAAAGCTGTTGCCGGCCAATAGCCCGCGCGGCTACATCATCCGCACCAGCGCCGAGACCGCGCGCGACGACGAACTGGCCGCCGACATCGACTACCTGTCCAAGCTGTGGTCCGACATCCGCCACAAGTCCCAGCACCTGCCGGCGCAAAGCCTGCTCTACGAGGACCTGCCGCTGGCGGTGCGCGTGCTGCGCGACATGGTCAGCGACTTCACCGACAAGGTGGTGGTGGATTCCACCGAGAACTACAGCCGCATGGTGGAGTTCGCCGAGCAATACGTGCAGATCGCCGTGGACAAGATCGAGCGCTACAGCGGCGAACGCCCGCTGTTCGAGCTGCACGGCATCGAAGCCGAGATCGACAAGGCGCTGGCGCGCCGCGTCAACCTCAAGTTCGGCGGCTATCTGATCATCGACCAGACCGAAGCGATGACCACGATAGACGTCAACACCGGCGGCTTCGTCGGCAACCGCAATTTCGACGAAACCATCTTCAAGACCAATCTGGAGGCCACCCAGACCATCGCCCGGCAACTGCGGCTGCGCAATCTGGGCGGCATCATCATCGTCGACTTCATCGACATGGACAACGACGAGCACCAGTCCGCGGTGCTGGCGGAGCTGGCCAAGGCGATGGCGCGCGACCGCACCCGCGTCACCCTCAACGGCTTCACCAGCCTGGGCCTGGTGGAAATCACCCGCAAGCGCACCCGCGAAAGCCTGGCCCACGTGTTGTGCGAACCCTGCCCCACCTGCCAGGGCCGCGGCGAGATCAAGACCGCGCAAACCGTGTGCTACGAGATCCAGCGCGAGATCGTGCGCGAGGCGCGCCAGTTCGACGCCAAAGGCTACCGCATCCTGGCCGCGCAATCGGTGATCGACATGTTCATAGACGAGGAATCGCAAAGCCTGGCGATGCTGATCGACTTCATCGGCAAGCCGATCTCGCTGTCGGTGGAAGCCACTTACACCCAGGAACAATTCGACGTCGTCCTGTTGTAAGCCGCGCATGCCATCCCGCCCGCCCCGTCCGGCGGCCCGGCTGCCGCGCCAGTTGTCCCGCGCGGCGCTGGGCCTGCTGGCCCTGATCGCCCTCTATCTGCTCGCCGCGCTGACCCTGGGCCTGTTGCCGGTCAACCGGGACTGGCGGCCGGCCGAGTCCGGCATACCGGTCTACCTGGACAGCAACGGCGTGCACGCCGGCCTGCTGCTGCCCCGCCGCGCCCCGGGCATGGACTGGGACGAGACCTTTTCCCCGCGCCATCCGCGGACCGGGGCCAATCTGGACAAACTGCCCTATGTGGGCATAGGCTGGGGCAGCCGCAGCTTTTACCTGGAAACGCGGAACTGGTCCGACCTCACCCCAGGCAAGGCGCTCTACGCGCTGTCCGGGCTGGACGGCGCCGTGCTGCACGTGGAATACCTGCCGACGCCGCGCGAAGGCGCCGCCACCCGGCGCCTGCTGCTCGCGCCGGAACAATACCGGCGGCTGACCGGCTTCATCCAGGCCGCCGTCGCCCGCGACGCGGCCGGCCAGGCCCTGTGGATGCCGGGCTATCATTATCATGATCAGGACGCGTTTTACCTGGCCAACGGCCGCTACAGCCCGTTGACCACCTGCAACCAGTGGGTGCGCGACGCGCTGGCCGCCAGCGGCGCGCGCACCGCCTGGTGGTCCCCGTTCGACCGCGCACTATTCTGGCAATTGAAAGACCGCTGAGGCGCGCCGCCCCAGCGCAAGGGAGTTTCGCAAAATGAACGAAGCAAACGGCGACCCGCTCTGGTCCGCCATCCGGCGGGAAGCCGAACAAGCCGCGCAAGACGAGCCCATGCTGGCCAGTTTCCTGCACATGACCGTGCTGCGCCACACCACCCTGGAAGACGTGCTGGCCTTCCACCTGTCCAGCAAGCTCGCCAGCCCGGTGATGGACGCCCGCGCGCTGATGGAATTGTTCCGCGAGGCGCTGGACGCCGATCCGGCCATCAGCGCCGCCGCCCGCGCCGACATCAGCGCCTGTTTCGACCGCGACCCGGCCTGCGACAACTACTCCACCCCGCTGCTTTACTTCAAGGGCTTCCACGCCATCCAGTGCCAGCGCATCACCCACTGGCTGTGGCGGGAGGAGCGCAAAACCCTGGCGCTCTTTCTGCAGAACCGCATCTCCGAAGTCACCGGCGCCGACATCCACCCGGCCGCGCGCATCGGCCAGGGCGTGATGCTGGACCACGGCACCGGCGTGGTGGTGGGCGAAACCGCCGTCATCGGCGACAACGTCTCGCTGCTGCAGGGCGTGACCCTGGGCGGCACCGGCAAGGAACACGGCGACCGCCATCCCAAGATCGCCGACGGCGTGCTGATCGGCGCCAACACCTCCATTCTCGGCAACATCCTGGTGGGCGCCTGCGCCAAGATAGGCGCCGGCAGCGTGGTGCTGGAAGACGTGCCGGCCCACACCACCGTGGTCGGCGTGCCCGCCCGCGTGGTGGCCCGCGCCGAAGGCACCCCGGCGCTGGACATGGACCAGCGCGTATGAACGCGGAGCGGGTTCACCTCGCCGTCGGCGACTCCGCCGCCGGCATGCTGAACGCGCTGCGGCGCGACGGCCTGCTGGACGGCGAGGTCCTGCCCTTCATCGAAGACCTGAGCGCCGGGCCGCTGCTGGACGCCGACGCCATCGATCAAGGCCTGCGCCTGGCCTGGCATCAGCAACTGCTGCAGGCCCAGCCCTGGCTGCCGGAATACGAGGACGATTGGCTGCGCCGGCATCAAGCCGGCCGCAAAGCGCTGCTGCGGCTGCTGGAGCGGCCGCGGCCGCTCACCGTCTGGCAAGGCCGCAACGCCGGCGACCGCCTGGCGCTGGCGCTGCTGGCCGAGCAACTGCCGGCGGACTGCCCGTTGACCGTCTGCGCCGCGCCGGAGCCCGTCTGGCAGGCCGGCGACGAGATGGCGGAATGGAGCATGGCCATGCTGCCGCTGGAACGGCTGGCGGATTGCCGGCGGCGGGAGCGCCCGCTGGCGGCCGACGAACGCCAGGCGCTGGCCTCGCAATGGCGCCGCTGGCGCGAACACGGCCAAGGCCTGCGCCGCCTGCAAGACGATGACGTCGTCGAAGCGCCGCTGGACCGCTACGACGCGCTGCTGCTGGAACTGAGCGGCGAGCAGCCGCGCGCGGTGTCCCGCCTGGTCGGCGACGCCCTCGTCCACATCCGGGAAGCGCTGCTGTCCTCCGACATCCTGTTCTGGCGCGTCCAGCAGTTGCTGCGCGCGGGCCGGCTCCGCGCCGACACCACGGCCGGCGGCGGCTCCTCGCCCTTCATCCGCGCCGGCGGCTGAACCGACGTTGCCGCGACGCGACACCCCCGCGGCCCGCGCTTGGTGATGCCGGGAGCCGCGGGTAAAATCCCAGCCCTCGGCGCCTGCCCCGCCATTGAATGGCAGCGTCCTGCAATCCTCAGGAACCCCACCCCATGAATGTCAGAGTTGTCGACTACCACGCGCCGGACGCGGCGGAACAATTCACCCGCTCCCTGCACGAAACCGGCTTCGGCGTGCTGGTCAACCATCCGATCCCGCAAAGCCTGGTGGAAAAGATCTACGCCGACTGGCTGGCCTTCTTCAACAGCCAGACCAAATACGACTACGCCTTTTCCATGGAACGTCAGGACGGCTGGTTCTCCCCGGAGGTATCGGAAACCGCCAAGGGCGCAAGCCTGAAAGACATCAAGGAATACTTCCACATCTACCCCTGGGGCCGCGTGCCGCCGGAACTCAAGGCCGACGCCGACCACTACTACGCCGTCGCCAACCAGCTGGCGCAGGAGCTGCTGTCCTGGGTGCAGCAATACACCCCGGCCCATATCGCCGCCAGCTACACCGAGCCGCTGTCCCACATGATCGCCGACAGCCAGAAAACCCTGCTGCGCGTGCTGCGCTATCCGCCGCTCACCGGCCAGGAGCCGGCCGGCTCGCTGCGCGCCGCCGCCCACGGCGACATCAATCTGCTGACCATCCTGCCCGCCGCCAACGAGCCCGGCCTGCAAGTGCAGGACAAGCAAGGCGAATGGCTGGATGTGCCCTGTGATTTCGGCACCCTGGTGGTCAATATCGGCGACATGCTGCAAGAGGCTTCCGGCGGCTACTATCCGTCCACCCAACACCGCGTGGTCAACCCCAGCGGCGAAGGCGCGACCAAGAGCCGCATCTCGCTGCCGCTCTTCCTGCACCCGCGTCCGGAAGTGGTGCTGTCCGAACGCTATACCGCGGACAGCTATCTGAACGAGCGCCTGCGCGAACTGGGCGTCAAGATGTAAGAACCGCCGCGCGTCGCGCGGCGTAACCCGGTGGGTGCGGCTTCGCAGCCTCATCCATCGTCCCCTTGCCGCAACGCCTTGTCTCGTCTGCGCTCGCGCGATCGTGAACTGACGGCAAACCCCTCGCAGCGGCGGCTTCCCACCGCCGCTGGCGGCCATCCGCAATCAAATCCAAAAATTCATTAGTAAAATGCTATCGCTCTGAGCAAAATATTCAACTGGCCCACTCAAATGATAATGACTATCATTCAATAAATACTCAACGTGGAGCCCTGCCATGCTCAAGACCATTACTTTCGCCATCTGCCACTTCACCGTCGCCTTCAGCGTGGCTTATCTGCTGACCGGCAATATCGGCGTCTCCAGCCTGCTGGCCCTGGTGGAACCGCTGGTCAACACCGTAGCCTATTACTTCCACGAGAAGGTGTGGGACCGCATCCGCGGCCGCAAGGCCCAAGCCGCCGAAACTGGCGCCGCCGGACACAACGCCCTGTTCCATCAGCACTGACGCCAACGGCGCCGCGCCTCTGTCCGGGCGCGGCCTTGCTCTCACGGCGCTTCGTCCCGCTCCATGCCAATTAATTTCTGTATTGACAGAAATTTCGGAAACAACTATCGTAAGCACCATGGAACTGACACCCGTATCCCAACGCTTCGTGCTGCACTGGGGCGAAATGGGCACCCGCTGGGGCGTGAACCGCACCGTCGCTCAAATACACGCGCTGCTCTTCATCACCGGCCGCCCGCTGAACGCCGAAGAACTGGCCGACACCCTCAACGTGGCTCGCTCCAACATCAGCAACAGCCTGAAAGAGCTGCAGAACTGGCAGCTGATCCGCATCGTGCACGTGCTGGGCGACCGCCGCGACCACTTTGAAACTTCGGGCGACGTTTGGGAACTGTTCCGCATCATCGTGGCGGAGCGGCAGCGCCGTGAAATCGAGCCCACCCTGCTGGTGCTGAAGGAATGCATGGACAGCCCGGACTTCCAGCAGGAGAGCCCGCTGGCGCAGGAACGCATCCGCAACACCTGGCAGTTCATGGACACTCTCACCTCCTGGACTCGGGAAATGCTGCGCCTGTCCACCGCCACGCTGAGCCGGGTGCTGAAGATGGGCGCCAGCATTCAGAAACTGCTGGGACGGGATAAATAAGTTCGCCGCGCACGCGGGCGGCGCCGGGCGGCCTTGCGCCGCCGGAAACCCCGCGCATTTTTTTGTCATCACATTTCTGTTTTGACAGAAATTTCAGAAACAAAGGAGAACACCATGAGCGGATTCATCACCAGCATGATCATCGTCCCCCTGCTGTGCAGCCTGCTGTGCTGGTGGCTGCTGGCCGGCCCCTTGCGGCAAGTGACCCAGGCCCTGTGCGAGCACGGCGCGGGCGGCCCGTTCTGGCAGCGCGCCTTCTTGATCCTGATCCTGGCCGGACCGCTGCTGGCCGTGCTGCTGTTCGCGCCGGACGCCCCTTCCGCCTCTCTATGGCTGGACATCCGCGCCATCCTGATGTGGGCGCTGCTGGGCGTGGTAGCGCAGTTGCTGGTGCTGCTGCGCCTGGTCTGGCGACAGGTGGCGCCGCGCCCCGTCCCGCGTCAGGCCCAGCCCCTGCCCGCCGCGCCTCAGGAGACCGCGCAATGAAGATACTGCTCTTGGGCGGCGGCGGCTTCATCGGACGGCCGCTGCGCCAGCGGCTGGAACGGGACGGGCACCAAGTCAGCGCGCCCTCGCGCCGGCAGCTGGACCTGCGCCAGCCGCGCGCCGACTGGCGTCAATGGCTGGAAGGCGTCGACACGGTGGTCAACGCCGCCGGCCAGTTGCTGGACCGCCCAGCCGGCGCGCTGGAAGCCGTTCATCATCTGGGACCGCTGCAGTTGGCCAGCATGGCCTATCAAGCCGATGTGCGCCGCTGGGTGCAACTGTCGGCGCTGGGCGCGGATCCGCAGGCCGCCACCCCGTTCCTGGCCGGCAAGGGCAGCGGCGACGCCGCCCTGCTGGCCAGCGGCCTGGAAGCCCGCATCGCGCGGCCCTCGCTGATCTACGGCCCGCAAGGCGCCAGCAGCCGGCTATTGCTGCAACTGGCGCGGCTGCCCCTGTGGCTGCTGCCCGACGGCGGCAATCAGCGCATCCAGCCGCTGGCGCTGGACGACGCGGTGGAGGGGCTGGCGCGGCTGGCCTTGGCCGACGACGCGCCGGAAGGCGTCGTCGAGTTCGTCGGCGCCGAGGCGCTGACCCTGGCCGACTACCTGCGCCAGCTGCGTCGATTGCAAGGACTGAACGCCCCGGCCTACATCCTCAACCTGCCGCCCCAGGCCAGCCGGACGCTGGCGGCCTTGGCCGAACGCTGGCCGTCCAGCCTGATCAGCCGCGACACCCTGGAGATGCTGAACCACGGCAGCTGCGGCGACCCGTCCGCCCTCGGCGCGCTGCTGCAACGCGCGCCGCTGGCCAGCGGCCAATTCCGGGAAGCGCCATGACGCCCTCCACACGCAACATCGAATACGCGTTGGCGGCGCTGTGGCTGTGGAGCGGCCTACAGCCGCCGCTCAGCGCCTGGGACGCGTCCGTCGCCATGCTGCAGCGGCTGCCCTTGCCCGCCGACTGGGCCGCGCCGCTCTTCCTCGCCGCCTGCGGCCTGGACCTCGTCTTCGGCCTGCTGACGCTGGGACGCCCCTGCCGCGCCTTGTGGCGGGCCCAAGCCGCCGTCGTCGCCGGTTACAGCCTGACGCTGGCACTCTGGCTGCCGGAGAACTGGCTGCATCCGTTCGCCCCCTTAGTGAAAAACCTGCCCATCCTGGCCATGCTGCTGTGGCTGGGCGCCCGCCGGGAGACTTCCGCATGAACGCCTATCTCGTGGTCAAAACCCTGCACATCCTGTCCGCCACCCTGATGGTGGGCACCGGCTTCGGCTCCGCCTTCTACCTGTTCTTCGCCAACCGCGGCCGCCAGACCGCGGCCCAGGCCGAAGTGGCGCGGCTGGTGGTGCGCGCCGACTGGTGGTTCACCACGCCGGCGGTGATCTTTCAACCGCTATCCGGCCTGTGGCTGGCGCGGCAGGCCGGCTGGCCGCTCGCCAGCGGCTGGCTGCTCGCCTCCATCGGCCTGTTCCTGTTCGCCGGCCTGTGCTGGCTGCCGGTGCTGCGGCTGCAAACCCGCATGGCGGCGATGGCGCGCGCCGCCGTCGCCGCCGGCCAGCCGCTGCCCGCGCGCTACTGGCGCTACGCCCGCTACTGGGAATGCCTGGGCTATCCGGCCTTCCTGGTCATGCTTACGACATACTTTCTAATGGTGATAAAACCGGGAGCTTGAGCAGGAATAAGGATAGAATGTTTGGTTTTTTATTATTCAAGCCAGAATCATGGCTTGAGCCTTCCGCACTATGTCGCTCACTCCCCACTCCTGTATCGACGCCAAAGCTTATCGGCCGGACATCGACGGCCTGCGCGCGCTGGCCGTGCTCAGCGTGGTCGCTTTCCACATCGGCCTGCCCGGATTCGGCGGCGGCTTTGTCGGCGTAGATATATTCTTCGTCATTTCCGGCTTCCTGATCAGCGGCCTGCTGCGGCAGGAATTGCTTGCGCAAGGCCGCATCGACTTCAAGGCTTTCTACGCTCGCCGCATCCGCAGGCTTGCGCCCGCGCTGGCGCTGGTGCTGGCCGTCAGTCTGGCGCTGGCCTACTTCGTGATGCTGCCGGACGACCAGATCAAGCTGGGACGGGAAGTCCGCGCGGTCGCCACGCTGTCCGCCAACCATCACTTTCTCAAGCACGCTTTTGATTATTTCGACTCCGACGCCGACCTAAAAGTCTTGCTGCACACTTGGTCGCTGGCGGTGGAGGAGCAATATTATCTGGTCTGGCCCTTGCTGCTATGGGGCGTCTTCCGCCTGAGCAAGGGGGATCGCCATGTCACCGACCTGCGCATGCGTCTGGCCCTGGGCGCGGTCTTGCTCGGATCGCTGGGCTTGAGCTTATGGCTAAGCTATCGCGATACGCCGCAAGCCTTTTACCTGATGCCCGCCCGCGCCTGGGAATTCGCCGCCGGCGCTCTGCTGGCCTTGCTGCCGCCCCCGCGCGGAGGCCGGCGCCTGGCCTTGCCCATCGCCGCGCTGGGTCTGGCGCTGCTGCTGGCGTCCATCGCGCTGCTGAATGAACGCATGGTCTTTCCCGGCGTCATCGTGTTGCTGCCGGTCATCGGCAGCGTGCTGTTCATTCTGGCCGGCATGCTGGACCCGTCCAATCCGATAAGCCGCTGTATCGGCTCCCGTCCCTGGACCAGCATCGGCCTTCTGTCCTACGGCTTTTATCTGTGGCACTGGCCCTTGCTGGCGCTGGGCCGCTATTGGGGCCTGGGCGAACGCGATCTGGGCCGCGACGCGCTTCTGGGCGGCGTCTTGGCGCTGGCGCTGGCCTGGCTGAGTTACCGCTATGTGGAACAACCGCTGCGCCGGGGACAATGGCGGAAGCTGAGCGACACCCGGTCCACGCTGCGAACCGGCCTGGGCATCACCCTCGGCCTATGGCTGCTGGGCACGGTCGCCATGTATTTGCCCAAGCACTTTCCTTGGCCGGGACAGCAAAGCATTCTGCAGGCCAAGCGCGACGCTTTCCATTTTGTCGGCGATTGCGGCATGCCGGCCGCCGGCGTCCCCTTGTCCCCGCGCGCCCAATGCCTGATCGGCGCGCCCAGCGCGCCGCTTAAACTGCTGGCCTGGGGCGACTCCCACACCGACCATCTGATGCCGCTGTACGACGCGCTGGCCAAGGAGCGCGGCATCGCCATCCTGCGCCGGGTCTACCACGGTTGCCCGCCGCTGGCCGACGCCATGCCGGTGGGCGAAGGCAAAAAACGCAGTTGGTGCCCCAGCTTCGCGCGGGCCGTGCGCGCGGAATTGCCGCAGCTGGCGGCCCAAGGCGTCACCGGCGTGCTGCTCAACGCACGCTGGAACAGCTATACCGCCCAAGATCTGCCGGGCAGACCGGCCATGACCGGTCTGGTGGCCGCCGGTCTCGAAGGCGTCCCCAGCGTATCCGGCGGCATGAAGGCCGGCGTCCCTCCGCTGGACCGCGCCTCCTCGCTGCAGGTCCTGGAGCAATCGCTGGACCGCAGCGCGCAAGACATGGCCGGCCTGGGACTGAAAATCGTCCTGGTGCTGCCGGAGGCGGAGATGAGCAAGTCGCCGCCGGAATGCGTGGCCCGCTTGGGCGCGGCGGCCTGCAACGCGCCGCGCGCGGACGTTGAGCGACATCGCCTGCAGATTGTTCAGCTGCTGCAACGCGTCGCCGCCCGTCACCCCAACATCCGCTTGTGGGACCCCCTGGATCAGTTCTGCGACGCCAAGACCTGCTTCGCCAGCCGCGACGGCAAAGTGCGCTACCAGGACAAGGACCATATCACCGCCAGCATGGCGCTGACCTTGACGGATAGTTTCCGCCCCAGCTTCGACTGGGCGAGAAGCGCCGAACGCTGAACCCGCCCTCCTCGGAATGGCAGCCTCCCGGCTGCCATTTTCGCTTTTACCCACGCAATGCCGACGATGCCGACGCCTGGTGTAAAATGGCGTTTTGCCTGAACCAGATAGACACCTCGCCATGACAGATCTCCTCGCCGGCCTCAATCCAGAACAACTGCGCGCCGTCACCTGGCCCGACAAGAGCGCGCTGGTGCTGGCCGGCGCGGGCAGCGGCAAGACCCGGGTGCTGACCACCCGCATCGCCTGGCTGTTGTCCACCGGACAAACCAGTCCCAGCGGCGTTCTGGCGGTAACCTTCACCAACAAGGCCGCGCGCGAGATGCAGACCCGGCTGGCGACCATGGTGCCGGTCAACGTGCGCACCATGTGGATAGGCACTTTCCACGGCCTGTGCAACCGCTTCCTGCGCTCCCACTACCGCGACGCCGGCCTGCCGCAGACCTTCCAGATTCTGGACTCCGCCGACCAACAGGCGGCGATCAAACGCCTGCTGAAAAGCCTGGAACTGTCCGACGAGAAATTCCCGCCGCGCGCGGTGCAAAGCTTCATCAACGGCAGCAAGGAAGCCGGCCTGCGCGCCGACAAGCTGCCGCCGGCGCTCAATCCCTACGAAGCCAAGCTGGTGGAGCTGTACGCCGCCTACGACGCCCAATGCCGCCGCGAAGGCGTGGTGGACTTCGCCGAACTGCTGTTGCGCAGCTACGAGCTGCTGAGCGCCAACCAGGCGCTGCGCCAGCATTATTGCAGCCGCTTCCGCCACATCCTGGTGGACGAGTTCCAGGACACCAACCGCCTGCAGTACGCCTGGCTCAAGCTCTTGGCCGGCGACGGCGGCTCCTTGTTCGCCGTCGGCGACGACGACCAGAGCATCTACGCCTTCCGCGGCGCGGAAGTGGGCAATATGCGCTCCCTGCTCAACGACTTCTCGGTCAGCGAGCCGGTGCGGTTGGAACAGAACTACCGTTCGATGGGCAATATCCTCAATGCCGCCAACGCGCTGATCGAGCAGAACGACGGCCGGCTGGGCAAGAATCTGTGGACCGACGCCGGCGAGGGCGAAAAGATCCGCCTGTTCGAAGCCTACTCCGACGGCGAGGAAGCCGAGTTCATCAGCGACGAGGTGCGCAGCCTCAAGCGGGACGGCTTCAATCTGTCCGACATGGCCATTCTCTACCGCTCCAACGCCCAGTCGCGCTTGCTGGAACACGTGCTGGTCAACGCCCAGATTCCCTACCGCATCTACGGCGGCCTGCGCTTCTTCGAACGCCAGGAAGTCAAACACGCGCTGGCTTATCTGCGCCTGATCGCCAACCCGGAAGACGACAACGCGCTGCTGCGCGTGATCAATGTGCCGGCGCGCGGCATCGGCGCGCGCACGGTGGAAGGCCTGCAAGCGGTCAGCCGCGAGCAGGGCGTCACCCTGTGGCAGGCCGCCTGCGCCTCCGGCGGCGGCCGCACCGCGGCCAAACTGGGCGAGTTCGTGCTGCTGGTGGAACGCATGCGCGAACGCGGCCGCGAGCTGCCGCTGGCCGAAGCCGTCAGCCTGGCCATAGACGACTCCGGCCTGCGCGCGATGTACGAGCAAGATAAGAAAGAAGGCGAAGAGCGCCTGGCCAACCTGGACGAATTGATCAACGCCGCCGCCGGCTTCATGCCGGACGAGCCGGCGCAAGCGCTGACCGAATTCCTCAGCGCCGCCAGCCTGGAAGCCGGCGAACACCAGGCCGAAGCCGGCAGCGACGCGCTGCAACTGATGACGGTGCACGCCGCCAAGGGCCTGGAATTCGACGCCGTCTTCGTCTCCGGCCTGGAAGAAGGCCTGTTCCCGCACGAAAACAGCATGAACGACGGCAAGGGCCTGCAAGAAGAACGCCGGCTGATGTACGTGGCCATCACCCGCGCGCGTCAGCGCCTCTATCTGTCCAACGCGCAAAGCCGCATGCTGCACGGCCAGAGCCGCTACCCCATCCGCTCGCGCTTCGTCGACGAAATCCCGGCGGAGCTCACCCACGACCTATCTGCTAAAGTGAAAGCGACGGCCAAGACAAATGCATCGACAAATGCATCCTGGCGCGCGGTTCCGAAGGTGGGCCGCGTGGCCGCCGACAACAGCCAGGGCTTCCGCATCGGCCAATCGGTGGAACACGCCAAGTTCGGCAGCGGCGTGGTGATCAACGCCGAAGGCGGCGGCGAGGATGTGCGCCTGCAAATCAACTTCGCCGAGCACGGCGTGAAGTGGCTGGATCTGCGCTACGCCAAGCTGAGCGCCGGCTAAGCCTCTCGCCGCGGCGGCGGCCGCTTGAGCGATTTTTGTAAGTCGCACTGATGACAGTTTGCGGAGAATCGTCAAAGATAGCGAGATGAGCACAGCCAACACCAACTCGACCACCTTCCAGAGCGTCGCCGCCGCCAGCAAGACCGGCGCCGCGCCTCGGAAAAGCTACGACGATCCGTACAGCAAGCGTCTGTTCCTGATCATAGACAGCCTGCCGGAAATGCAGCGCGCGCTGGCGATGACCCTTTCCTCCTTCGGCGCCGACAAGGTGGAGTACGCCAGCAAGGCCGGCGACGCGCTGGCCAAGATGGGCAAGTACGAGTTCGACGTGGTGCTGTGCGACTACGATCTGGGCAACGGCTACGACGGCCTCTACCTGTTCGAAGAGGTCAAGGAACGCAATCTGATCAAGCAGTCCTGCGTGTTCATGATCGTCACCGGCGAGCGCCGCTCCCAGCGCGTGATCTCCGCCGCGGAACTGGGGCCGGACGACTACCTGCTCAAACCCTTCACCGGCGAAGTGCTGCGCGAGCGGCTGGAAAAAGCGATGCGCCGCCGCGAAGCCTTCCGTCTGGTGGACGAGGCCATCATGCGCCACGAATACCTGAGCGCCATCGAAGTCTGCACGCGCCTGATCGGCGAGCGAGGCGAATTCACGCTGGACTTCATGAAGCTCAAGGGCTCGCTGGCGCTGAAGATAGGCGACTTCGACAGCGCGCGTTCCCTGTACATGGACGTGCTGCGCATCAAGCCGGTGCCCTGGGCCAAGATGGGCCTGGCCAAATCGCTGACCGGGCTGAAAGCCTACGACGAGGCGCGGCTGCTGTTCGAAGAGGTGCTCACCGACAACGACCGGGTGATGGAAGCCTACGACTGGCTGGCCAAGCTCTACCGCAGCAACCACAATCTGGACGAAGCCCAGGCCACCTTGAAACAGGCCACCGACATCTCGCCGGTGGTGTTCCGCCGCCAGCAACAGCTGGCGGAAGTGGCCCTGCTCAATAATCAGCTGGAGGTGGCGGAAGGCGCCTGCCAGACCACGCTGGACATCGCCAAATACACCTGGCACCGCAGCCCCACCCACTACGCCGCGCTGGCGCGGGTGCAACTGGCGCGCGGCGACACCGCCAACGTCGGCCGCACCCTGTCCAATCTGCGCCGCGACTACCGCTACAACGAAGAAGGCGAATGGATGGCCGGCGTGGTGGACAGCCAGCTGCAAAACAAAAAGGGCAACCGCGACAAGGCGCGTCAGTTGTTTAGCGACGCCGAGACCAAATTCCGCCAGCTGGCGCCCAAACTCAGCAGCGACGCGCAGATGGAGTTCGCCCGCGCCTGCTACGCCCAGGGCCACAAGGACGCCGGCAACAGCGTGATGCGCGACCTGGTGCGCAACCATCACGACGACGAGGAACTGCTGGCGCGCTTCGGCGACATGTTCGAAGAAGTGGGCCTGGGCGAGGACGGCCGCCAGCTGATCGCCGACAATGTGCAATCGGTGCTGGAACTCAACAACCAGGCGGTGCGCGAAGCCCAGGCCGGGCAATTCGACTCCGCCATCGAGCGCTTCGTCAAAGCCCACGAGGAAATGCCGCAAAACATCCAGGTCATGCTCAACCTGATCAACGCCACCATGGCCTACGTCCACCGCCAGGGCTGGCACGAAAGCCATATGCGCCGCGCCCACGACATGCTGAGCAAGGTGCGCGACCTCGCCCCCACCAACAACAAGTTCCAGAAAATCCTGCAAGCCTGGCGCATGCTGGTGGAAAAGCTGGGCAAGCCGCAATGGGTGCTGTAAGCCCCTGGCAAGATTGGCGCGCGCTGGTGGTGGACGACGAACCGCTGGCCTGCGAGCGCCTGCGCCAACTGCTGCGCGAGCAAGGCCTGCAACATGTTTACTGCCTGACCGACAGCCGCCAGGCCATGAGCTGGCTGGCGCAAAACCCGGCCGACATCGTGCTGGCCGACATCTCCATGCCCGGCGTTTCCGGCCTGGAACTGGCTCAGCAACTGCGGCGCCAGCCGCTGGCGCCGCAGCTGATCTTCACCACCGCCCATGAACAGTACGCGGTCAGCGCCTTCGAACTGGAGGCCATAGACTACCTGCTCAAGCCGGTGCGGCGCGAACGCCTGCGTCAGGCGCTGGAGCGCGCCGCCCGCCAGCGCGGCGATGCGCCGCAGCCGGAGGCCAGCTTCACCGTGCGCCAGCGCGACCGCCTGCTGCCCATCCCCTTCTCCCAGGCCCGCTACCTCAAGGCCGAACTCAAATACGTCACCCTGGTGACCCCGGACGCGGAATACCTGCTGGACGAAACCCTGATCGCACTGGAACAGCGGCTGGGCGACGCCGCCGTGCGCATCCACCGCAATTGCTTGGTGATGCGCCACGCGCTGCGCGAGCTGTTCCGCGCCAGCGCGGACGGCGAGGAACAATGGCAGGTGCGCCTGGCCGATATCGGCCAGCCTCTGCCGGTCAGCCGGCGGCAGCTGGCCGGCATCAAGCAATGCCTGCACCAGCAGGACTAGGCGCGCCCTTCCCTCCCCGCGCGCCGTCGCCATATATACAGATCACAAAACCAAAGCATCTGTAATCATTGATGGCAGAAAGCTGCGTTCTGATTTTCAATCGCATCAAGCTTGACTTTAGTCATTTGTCATTATCAGAACTAAAACTATCATCCTCGCCCATGCGCACGGTTCGCGCGGCAGCCTCCCGCCGCCGGCCATACATTCATTTTTGGGCAAGGAGCGGTCATGCGGTCATTGAAAATCATCTTGTTGTCGTCGGCGTTCAACGGACTCACCCAGCGCGCCTGGCTGGAATTGCGCCAGTCCGGCCACCAAGTCAGCGTGCAGCTGTTCACCAATGAACAGGAAGTCAGCGCCAACATCCAGCAATCCGGCGCCGATCTCGTCATCTGCCCCTTCCTCAAGGACCGGGTGCCGGAAACCCTGTGGCGCGACGCCAGCCGGCCGGTGGTCATCATCCACCCCGGCATCATCGGCGACCGCGGCGCCTCGGCGCTGGACTGGGCCATCACGCTGCGGGAAAAACGCTGGGGCGTCACCGCGCTGCAGGCGGTGGAGGAAATGGACGCCGGCCCGATCTGGTCCAGCTGCGAATTCGACATGCCGCCGGACGTACGCAAATCCGAGCTCTACAACGGCCCGGTCAGCGACGCCGCCCTGTATTGCATCCGCGACGTGGTGGAGAAGTTCGGCACCGGCTTCAAGCCCGCGCCGCTGGACTACGGCCAAGCGCATGTGCGCGGCCGGCTGCAAGCCAATATGCGGCAAAGCGACCGCGCCTTCCTGTGGCAACAGCCCGCCGCCGAGATCAAGCGCCGCATCGACGCCGCCGACGGTCAGCCCGGCGTACTGACGCAACTGGCCGGCGGCGACTACTACGTCTACGACGCCCATCTGGACTACCGCGCCGGCCAGCCTGGCCAACTGCTGGCGGTGCACGACGACGCCGTGCTGGTGGGCGCCGGCGAGCACAGCCTGTGGCTGGGCGCGCTGCGCCGCAAGCCGGAGGCCGGCGAAGAAACCTTCAAACGCCCGACGCGCCATGTGCTGGCCGGCTTGCTGGACGACGTGCCGCGGCTGGACTGGAGCCTCGCCACCCATCCTCACTGCGAAGAAAGCTATCAGCCCATCCGCTACCGCGAATACGGCCGCGTCGGCGAGCTGACCTTCGAGTTCTACAACGGCGCGATGAGCACCGAGCAATGCCGGCGGCTGAGCGAGGCCCTGCGCTGGGCCAAGGCCCAGGACACCAGCGTGCTGCTGGTGCGCGGCGGCCGCGGCAGCTTCAGCAACGGCGTCCACCTCAACGTAATCCAGGCCGCGCCGGAACCGGGGCTGGAAGCCTGGGCCAATATCCAGGCCATAGACGACGTCTGCCAGGAAATGCTGACCGCGCGGCAGCTGGTGGTGTCCGGCCTGAGCGGCAACGCCGGCGCCGGCGGCGTGATGCTGGCCCTGGCCGCCGATCTGGTGTTCGCCCGCGGCGGCGTGGTGCTCAACCCGCACTACAAGACCATGGGCCTGTACGGCTCGGAATACTGGACCTACAGCCTGCCGCGCGCGGTGGGCGAGGAACAGGCCCGGCAGCTGACCGAAGCCTGCCTGCCGCTGAGCGCGCGCGAAGCCTGGCGTCTGGGCATGGTCCACGACATCGGCCCGCACGACCCGCACGACTTCGGCGTCTGGCTGCGGCAGGCCGCCGGACTGGCGCTGAGCGACGACCGCTTCCGCCCGCAGCGCGCGCGCAAGGCCGAGCTGGATCTGGAGCGCATGGAGCGCTGCCGCCAGACCGAGCTGCTGGAGATGCGCCAGGACATGGTGGAAAACCGCGGCCAGTTCCTGGACAAATGCCGCAACTTCGTGCTCAAGCGCAAAGCCTGCGGCACGCCGCAACGCCTGATCGCCGACTGGGCGCAGGCGCGCTGAGCAACGGCGAGACAGCGCTTTAAACAGCCTTCAAAGAGCAAAGACCCGTCTCTTCAACGCCCAAACGGCCCGCCCTGGCGGGCCGTTTGATTTCAATCTCATCCCGAAAAACCACAGTATTGTTTTACGTACAACTACTTAAAACCCGCTTTTTCATCAGTCAAAGCTAAAAAATAGCCGCTCCTTCTTATAAAATCTGTCATCCCCTCTTTCCCCCTTCCTACGGTTGCTACATGCGGACACGGCTGGTTTATGCAGGATGCATCGCGATATGGCTGGTGCTGAGTGCGCTAGTGGCCCTGTCGGTCGCCAGTCACGCGCTGCTGGGCGCGGAGCAGCAATTCAACCGCGACGCCCTGCTGCTGTCCGAACAGCTCAATCAAAAACTGCAAAGCCATGAAACCGTGCTGGACAGCTACGCCACCTTCAGCACGCTGGACCGCAGCTGGAACCTGCCGTCCGAGAAAAGGCTGGCCCGGCAACTGCTGCGCCGTTATCCACAGATCCAGTGGCTGGGGCATATCGAACGCATCAGTCCCGGCCAATTGCCGATGTTCAGACAACGCTTGAAGCAGCTGTACGGCCAAGCGCTGCCCCTGCCCGCCGCCAGCGGCGATGGCTGGGAAGGCCGCTTCGGCCTGTTCCCGCTCGCCTTCATCGAACCCATGCCCCAGCCCGGCCTGCTGGCCGCGGACCTGGGCCGGCTGCAAGCCGCGCGCCAAGCCCTTCAGAACGCGCTGGAAAGCGGACGGATGGAAATCTCCAGTCAGATCAAGTTGCCCGGCCTGCCGGCCGGCTATCTGCTGATCCGCGCCATGGACGATATGCTGAGCAAGCCGCTGGCCGCCCCGCTGGCGCCGGCCCACTTCGCCGCCATGGCGATACGCGCCGACAGCCTGCTGCCCAGCCCGCTGGCGCTGCGCGAGGGCGTGGAAGTGCGCCTGTTCCACCGCAACGACCCGCCGCCCGGCCCGCCCACCCTGCTGCGCGACGCGGCACGCGCCAGCGCCCTGGAAACCCTGCTCTTCCCCCGGCTGGAAGCCCGCCATCCGCTGGGCGGCGCCAGCCAGCCGCTCTTGCTCACCATCAGCCAGCAACTGGGCTGGCGGCAGATAGGCGCGTTTGAATGGGGCATGCTGCTATTCCTGTCGCTGGCCTTGCTGGCCGGCCTGCTGCTGGTGTCGCACCACTATCTGCAACTGGCGCACGGACGTCGCCAGCGCGAAAACCAACTGTTCTACCTGGCCAATCACGACCGTCTGACCGGCCTGGCCAACCGCAATCTGTTCTACGACCGGCTGCAACACGCCATCTCTCGGGTGGACCGCAGCGGCAAGCGGCTGGCCTTGCTGTTCCTGGACCTGGATCGCTTCAAACCGGTGAACGACACCTACGGCCACATCACCGGCGACCGCATCCTGCAACTGATCGCCGCCCGCATCAAGGAAGAATTGCGCGGCGAAGACACGGTGGCGCGGCTGGGCGGCGACGAGTTCGTGGTGCTGATGGAAGACATAGAATCCAACCGCGAGGCGGACAAAATCGTCAATCGCCTGAAACAGGTGATTCATCAGCCCTACGAGGTCAACGATAACCTGATCACGGTGGGCGTCAGCATCGGCATCGCCTATTACCCGGAGGACGGCCTGTTGATCGACGAACTGCTGACGGTGGCGGACCGCAAAATGTACGGCGACAAGCGCGAGATCGCGGCGGCGGGCGCCGAGACGGCCTGATCCCAGGCCGCCGCAACCCCGCCCCCGCTAATGCGCGGCCTCCCCAAGCGCGACGCCTGACGACGCCGTCTCCCGCGGCCGCGCCAGGCCGTTGAACCAGACATTCAGCGCCACCGCGCTGACCGTGGCCAACAGGATGCCGCTGTGCAGCAGCGGCGCCAGCACCTCCGGCAGCTGCCGGAAAAAACCAGGCGATACCGTGGGAATCATGCCCAGGCCCAGGCTGATGGCCACCACCAGCAGATTATGCCGCTGCGTCTGATAGTCCACCTTGCCCAGAATCTTGATGCCGGTGGCCAGCACCATGCCAAACATCACCAGGCCCGCCCCGCCCAGCACAAAGGGCGGAATCGAGGCCACGATCAGCGACATCTTGGGCACCAGGCCAAACACCACGAGAATGCCGCCGGCCATCACGCACACCCAGCGGCTGCTGACCCCGGTGACACCCACCAGGCCGACGTTCTGGGAAAACGAGGTATGCGGGAAGGAATTGAACAGACCGCCGATCACCGTGCCCAGCGCATCCACCCGCAGACCGCGCACCAAGGCCGCCCTGTCCACCGGACGCTCCACGATCTCCCCCAGCGCCAGAAACATGCCCATGGACTCCACGAAGATGATCAGCATCACCACGGTCAGCGTCAGGATGGACCACAGCTCAAAACGCGGCATGCCGAAACGGAAGGGCGCGATGGGCGCGAACCAGGCCGCCTCGCCCAGGCCGCCCAAATTGACCTTGCCCAGCAGCAAGGCCAGGACAAAGCCGAACAGCAAACCCAGCAACACCGCGATATTGCAGAAAAAGCCTTTCAGATAGCGGGTGATCAAGAGGATGAACACCAGCACCGCCACCGATACCCCCAGATAGAGCGGATGGCCGTAATCCGGGTTGCCCCTGCCGCCGGCGGCCCAGTCTATGCCGACGCGGATGATGGACAGGCCGATGGACGTGATCACCACCCCGGTGACCAGCGGCGGAAACAGGCCGATCAAGCGCCCCATCAGCGGCACCAGCAACAGGCTGAGCACCCCGGCGCCGATAGTGGCGCCGAAGATGCCGGGCAGGCCCAGCGCCGGGTTGCCGCCAATGGCCACCATCGGGCCCACGGCGGCGAAAGTCACCGCCATGATGACCGGCAGCCGGATGCCCAGGCCGCGGAAGCCCACGCACTGCAATAGCGTCACCAGCCCGCAACAGAATAAATCGGCGCTGATCAAGAACGCGATCTGCTCCTTGGGCAAGCCCAGGGAACCGCCGATGATCAGCGGCACCGCCACCGCGCCGGCGTACATCACCAACACATGCTGCAGGCCCAGGGTGAACAGCTTGCCCGCCGGCAGGGGCTGATCCACCGGGTGCACCGTCTGCTTGCCATCCATGCTCGTCTCCTTGGTAGATGCCGGGCCGCTTTTTCAAACACGCGGTCCTGGCGACTTGCGGGTATTACACAATCGACTCCTTGACAGCAAAAAGGGAAGGCGGCGCAGGCTCAGCCCGCGCCGCCCGGTTTGATCAGGCAGGGGCGCGACAAGACGGCCTCGTCGCAGTTGTCGCCGGCGCCGATGCGGTCCAGCAGAATGAAATCGCCCACCTGCTCCAGACAGGTCAGCGGGTGGTGCCAGGTGCCGCGGTGGTAGTTGACCCCCTGATCCCCGCGCGCCAGGAAGGCGCGGATCCGGTCTTCGTCCGGGCGGTCGCCCATGCCTGCCGGCGCCACCACCACCACGCAGGCGGCGCCGCTGCAGGGAATGAAGGCCTGGCTGCCCAGCGGATGCCGTTCCAGCATGCGGATCTCCAACGGCAGGCCATGCGCGTCGCCGCGCGCCATGCTGATGCCGGGCTGGCCGCCGCCGGCCTCCACCAGGCCCAACCGGTGATAGCGGCGAGTGCGGCCCTGATTGATGGGAAACCAATCGCTGCCGTCGATTTCGATCACATCGCCAAACGGGGCGAACGCCTGTTTGGTCAACGGTTCCAAGCTTAGAATCATCATGCCTCGCTCCTCAACAGAACGCCGTCGGCAAGGGCGAGCGGCTCAATCCGCCAGCCGTCCCCAAATCCGCAGCCGGCTGACCCCGCCGTCCGGGAAGATGTTCAGCCGCACATGGGTGACCGCGCCCAGATCGCGCAGCATGGTCTTGTCGTAAAAATGCTGCCGGTCCATCTCGGTTTTCTGCTCCGGCAACAAGTGTTCCCAAAACATGGCTTGGGTCACGATGGATTGATCGGTGCCATGACGGACGTAAGCCGCCTGCACCGAGACCCGATCCGGGTAATTGCCCTTGAAATGCGCGGTGTCGACTTCGATGCTGTCCACCAGCGCCGCATGTCCCAGCTCGACGATGCACCAGTCGTTGCCCGGCTCTCGGCGGCGGCGGGTTTCCCAGCCGTCGCCCATATTCACACCGCGCCCCGGCATGATCAGCCGGAAGGGCACGCCGAAATGGGCGTCGTTATAGGCGACGATGCGGCCGCCCTTTTCCAGCGCCGACACCTCATGCAGCGCGGCCGGGTCCTGCCGCGCCCAGTCGCAGGCGGGCTGGCCGTAGACGCGGAAACGCGCCACGCCGCCGTCCGGGTAAATATTCAAACGCAGATGGGTCCAATCGCGCGCATCGTCGATGGCGATGAAATGATGAGCGCTGGCGCCCAAGGAGGTCGCCGGCAGGATTTCCACCCACTCGCTGTCTTCATCCGGATCGCCGGCCGAACGGCAGGCGTCCACCGAGGCCGCCGGCGGGTAGTTGCCGCTGAAGTGGCTGGTATCGATGTCCAGTCCCTTGATCACCCCGGGCAGGCCCAGCTTGATCACCGCGTGGTCGTAGCCGCCGTTGCGGCGGCGGCGGGTTTCCCAGCCGTCCATCCATTTGCCGTGATCGTCGAACTCGCCGACGATGAACACCGGCTCCGACGCTTGCAGCATCCGTTCCGCCGCGGCGAACCACTGATCGGAACAGGCCAGGACCCTCGCGCCGAAATCCGCCGCGGCCAGATTGGCGTAACGCCGGGCGAACTCCGGCACCTCGACCGCCGGGGCGTGCAGCGCCGTTCCCGCCGGGTGATTGACAAGCGCCATCAGACTTTCTCCTTATCAATGACGTCGGCGCGCGCGCCGTACGCCATTCATGCCGCCAGCCGGCTCCAAATCAGCGCCAGCCCCAAGGCGAGAAAAAACAAGGCCGAAACCTTGAGGAAGACGAGCCGCAGCACCGCCAGACGCTGGAAGAACAGCTCCGCCAACAGGCCGTACGCGGTCTTGCACGATAAATCGATCGCCACCCAGCCGGCCGCCATCCAGCCCAGTTGCGGCGCCAGCGGCGCTTGGGCGTTGATGAACTGCGGCAGCAGCGCCACGAAAAAAGCGATGTCCTTGGGATTGCTGATGCCCAGCAGAAAAGCATGGGAAAACCATTGCGCCGGCGCCGCCTTTCGGCTGCCCTGAGCCGCCGCGGCCCGGCCGGCGCCGCGCCAGGTCTTGAAACCCAGCCACAGCAGATAGCCGGCCCCCAGCGTCTGCAGGACGGAGAACAGACCGGGAGAGGCCAGGATCAGCGCGCCCACGCCCAAGGCGGACAAAAGCAGCAGCGACAAAGACGCCAGCACGCCGCCGGCAAACGCCGGCCAGGCGCGCAACAGGCCATGCTCGGCGCTGGTGGCGACCATGAACAGCGACAGGGGGCCGGGCACGGCGATCACCACCAGGATGGACAACAAGTACATGACGAGAATCTGGCTGGACATGGCGGCTCCGGTCTAGGCGCGGGATCAGGAAGAAATCAGTTCGGCCAAGCGCAGGCCGGCGATCCGATAGATTTGCTGCAAACAGGCCAGCCGTTCCGCCTCCGGCTCCGCAGCCAGCCGCCGCTGGAACTCGGCGATGACGCCGGCGCGCCCATAGCCGCGCACCGCCAGGATGAAGGGAAAACCGAAACGGGCCCGGTAGTCGGCGTTCAGCCGCCGCAACAACTCCAGTTCCTGCGGCGAACACTGATCCAGGCCCGCGCCGCCTTGCTCGGCGGCGGATTCAGCGGTCAACTCCCCGCGCAGCGCGGCCTTGCCGGCCAGCTCCGGGTGGGCGCGGATCAGTTTCAATTGCGCCTCCGCGCCCGCCTCCTCCACCTGCCGCCGCATGCAGCCGTGCAGGTCCGCCACGCTGGCGAACGGCCTCAGGCCGGCCGCCTGCGCCGCCACCCACGGCGAGTGCTCGAAAACACCGCCCAGCGCGGCGACGAACTGTTCCGTCGGCAGGGCGTTGATGCGTTCCAGCGTCAAGGACATGGCCGCTCTCCGGTGAAAGGATGCGTCTCCCGCCAATGCCGGGCGATGTCCAGCCGCCGGCAGATCCATACCCGCGGATGACGCTCCAGATAATCGAGAAAACGACACAGGCCGGCAAAGCGGCCGGGCCGGCCGATCAAGCGGCAATGCAGACCCACCGACAACATGCGCGGCTTGTCCGCCCCCTCGGCGTAAAGCACGTCGAACGCGTCTTTCAGATAGCTGAAGAAATGCTCGCCGGTATTGAAGCCCTGCGCGGTGGCGAAGCGCATATCGTTGGTGTCCAGCGCGTAAGGCACGATCAGATGCGGCTGCTCGCCGCCGTCGCTGCGCCGCACCAGGGTCCAGAACGGCAAATCGTCGCCGTAGTAATCGGAGTCGTAGAGAAAGCCGCCGTCGTCCGCCACCAGCCGGCGCGTATTGGGGCTGTCGCGGCCGGTGTACCAGCCGGACGGACGCTGGCCGGTCAAACGACGGATCGCCTCCACGCAGCGCCGCATGTGCTCCCGCTCCACCGCTTCGTCCACCTGCTGATAATGCAGCCAGCGATAGCCGTGGCCGGCGATCTCGTGGCCCAGCTCCGCCAGCGCGCCGGCCAGCTCCGGATGCCGCTCCAAAGCCATGCCGACGCCGAACACCGTCAAGGGCAGGCCGCGCCGCTCAAACTCGCGCAGAATGCGCCACACCCCGGCGCGCGAGCCGTACTCGTAAATCGACTCCATCGACAGATGCCGCGCCGGGTAGGCCGCCGCGCCGATGATTTCCGACAAGAACTGCTCGGAGCCGGCGTCGCCGTGCAACACGCAACTCTCGCCACCTTCCTCGTAATTGAGCACGAACTGCACGGCGATGCGCGCCGCGCCCGGCCAGTTGGCCTCCGGCAGATCGCGGCCGTAGCCGATCAAATCGCGTGGATAATCCGCCTGCATGGCCATCCTTCCCGCTGTCAGCGCTTAAGATTGAACACCGTCCACGGGTCCAAATGGGTGTGGGTTTCCACCTTCATCCGCCGCTCGCAATCCTCCAGATGATGGTGCATCGCCGCCGCCGCGCCGGCGCGGTCCCCCGCCTCCAGCCGCTTCAGAATCGCCTCATGCTCGTCGAAGGAACAAGCGCTGCGGCCGGGCACATCGTATAAGGCGATGATCAGCGAAGTGCGCGAACACAGGCCGTGCATCAACTCGGTCAACACCTCGTTGTCGGCCAGCCGCGCCAATTGCACATGGAAGGCGTTGGACAGACGGATCCAACTGACCCGGTCGCCGCGCTCGAAGGCGGCGCGCTCGTCGGCCACCATGCGCCGCATCGGCGGCAGGCGCTCGGCCAGATCGGGCAAGGCCAGCAGCTTGTCCAGAATCGCCGCCTCCACCATGCGCCGCGCCTCGAACACATCGCGGGTTTCCTTCTCGTCCGGCTTGGCGACGAAAGCGCCGCGGTTGGGCAGGATGTCGACGATCTTGTCGTGCGCCAGCTGAGCCAGCGCGCTGCGGGCGCTGCTGCGCGAGCATTGAAAGGCGTCGCACAGCACCGCCTCGGTCAGCTTGACCCCCGGCAATAAGCGCTGGTCTATCACCGCGTCGAAGATTTCCCAGTACAAGCGATCGGCGTCATTGCTCGGCGCGCCGTCGCCCACCAAGGTGGACGCCCTGGGCGCCGCGGCCTGCGTTCCGTTAGCGGAATGCAACATGTCCTCTCCCGGTATTTCCATATCCCGCTCTATGCCTTCAGAATTTTGTTGACAATTATTGTCGTTGGCAAACACTATCGTCAACACAAATTGTCGACAATTTTAAATCGCCATCGCGAACAACAAGATCGACAACAGGTCCGCCAGATCGGGCCGCACAACAAAGGAGAAACAACCGTGGGCAAATTGACCACCCATGTGCTGGACACCATGCACGGCAAGCCGGCGGCGGGCGTGCGCTGCCAGTTGTACCGGCTGGACGGAGAACAACGGCTGTTGCTGGCCGAGGCGACGACCAACAGCGACGGCCGCTGCGAACGGCCGCTGCTGGAAGGCGAGCAACTGCGCGCCGGCGTGTACGAACTGCTGTTCCATGCCGGCGATTATTTCGCCGCCCAAGGCGTGAAGCTGCCGGAACCGCGCTTTCTAGATCAGGTGCTGCTGCGCTTCGGCGTCGCCAAGGCGGACGAAAACTTCCATGTGCCGCTGGTCCTGACGCCGTGGAGCTACTCCACCTACCGCGGCAGTTGACGCTGTTCCCGTCCCCCACCCGGAAACCTCGCCATGGAAAACTACCTGCTGGAGCTGGGCAACCTGCTGCTGCGCTGGTTGCACGTGATCGCCGCCATCGCCTGGATAGGCGAATCGATTTACTTCGTCATGCTGGACAACAGCCTGTCGCCGCCCGCTGCCGCCGATGCCCGGCGCGGCCTGCACGGCGAGATGTTCGCCGTGCACGGCGGCGGCTTTTACCATAACCAGAAATACCTGGGCCAACCGCCCTTCCCGCTGGACGACAAACTGCACTGGTCATTCTGGAAATCCTACGCCACCTGGCTGTCCGGCTTTGGCCTGTTCTCCCTGCTCTACCTGCTCAATCCCGCCTTCTACCTGGTCAACCCCGCCAGCCCCTGGGCCTGGGCGGCGGCCTTGTCCGGCGGCGCGGCCGCCTTAATCGCCGTCGCCTTCCTCTTGGGCGGCTGGCTGGCCTACGATCAGCTCTGCCGCCGCATCAGCCCGGACATGAACCGCGACGGCGCGCTCAGCCTGGCCGTGGCGCTGCTGATGGCGCTGGCGGCCTACGCCAGCAGCCACATCTTCCAGGGCCGCGCCGCCTTCCTGATCACCGGCGCGGTCATGGCCACCTGCATGTCGGCCAATGTCCTGTTCTGGATCATCCCCGGTCAGCGCCGCATGGTGCGCGCCATCCAGGCCGGCGACAAACCCAATCCGCTGGATGGGCTGCGCGGCAAGCAGCGCTCGGTGCACAACACCTATTTCACGCTGCCGGTGGTGTTCCTGATGATCAGCAACCACTACGCCTTCACCTTCGGCAGCCGCCACGCCTGGCTGATCATGGTGCTGTTCATCCTGTCCGGCGCGCTGATCCGCCAATACTTCGTGCTGCGCCACTCCGGCCGCCAGCGGCCGCTGCTGCCGGCGCTGGGCGGCCTGCTGCTGGTCGGCGTGGCGCTATTGGCCGCGCCGCCCCCGCCCAATACCGCGCCCGCGGCGCCGCAAGCCGCGGCGGACGCCCCTGAACCGGCGGCGGCGCAAACGGCGGCCGATGTCCGTCTGCGGCAAATTCACGCCATCATTCAAAACCGCTGCCTCTCCTGTCACTCGGCCACGCCCAGTCAGGCCGGTTTCGTGGCGCCGCCGGCCGGCCTGAAGTTTGACGATGCGCAGGAGATCCTCATCAACGCGCACCGGATCAAGCAGGCGGTGGCGTCCAAATACATGCCGCTGGCCAATTTGACCCAGATGACCCAGGAAGAGCGCGAGACTCTGGCGAAATGGGGGCCGGCGCCCGGCCGCTAACGCAACACCGACCCGTTTGAAAATGGCGAGTGGCTTAGCCATATGGGTTGACTGGGGATAACTTTCCCATTCCGCCTCATCTGTGGATATCTTGAAACGATCAAGAAGAAGCCGCCTCGCCTTGACCCCCGCCCGCCGCTCGGCAACAATCCCCCCGTTGCCGCCTACACGCGGCACCCGGGATTGGCGTCCCGGTACATCTCCATCTTTGTGGCCTACGCAGCAACTGCGCAGGCTGCTTTACCATGGCCGCGCCATTTGGCAGGCGCATGGTGGGGGAGTGCCATGGCACTCGCCGGTTTGGAGACAGTCCGGTACGCCAATCCTGCCACGCGCCTGCCTAATACCTCAGCCTTCCCCGGCAGGTGGTTTATCTTGTGTCACAGCAGGAGAAACACCATGCAACACCCTCAAAACTTTCCCCCGCGCCGTCGCTACAAACTGAACGCTCTGGAACAACAGAGCGCACTGCTGCCCTTCGTCCGCTTCTGCCCCGGCCGCACCCACCCGCATTACTGGCAAATGCCCACGCCCAGCAAGGATCTCCTCGCCGACCACGCCTATGGCCGCGAATGCGCGGCTCACCTGTTGCAATGGCTGAAGGACAACCGGGAATACGTCGGTAAAGGCCTGCTCAGCCGCGTGGCGCGCGACATCGATTTTGACGACCGCGACGGACGCGGCCAGTGGATGGGCTTTTTCAACTATCTGGAAATCATGATGCTGCTGGGCGCTGACCGGGTCCGGGTTTACCGCCATGTCGATAGCCAACACCAGATCTACCTGGCGCTGGGACGGCGCTTCAGCCTGGAAGCGCGCTTCCGCCGCATCCGGCTGCGCAACCGCTAAGCGCCTTGCGGTGGGTATCGCTACGCTCCACCCACCCTACGGCAGATAGTTTGGTCGGGGGTATTTGTAGGGTGGGTGGAGCCGTAGGCGATACCCACCAAGCCTCGCCGGGGATTAACCTCGCCGCCTTGCCTTGCGCGTCACGCTTAAGGAGTGTGTGGAACGACGGCTCCCGCAAACACGAGCCGGAATGAAAACGCGCGTCCTAACCTTCAGGACGCGCCGCCTTGCCAACAGACGCCGCCGAGCATGGGTTCCGCCCAAAAAGGCGGACGGACGCCCTCCTCCGTTGTTTTGGCCATTTCCACCCAGGCGTCTTGCTTGCTCCACTCGTACAAGACGCCGGGCTGGATCAGATGCAGGTAGACGCGCTCGAAGGCGGACGACTCCAACAGATGATGGGTGGCGGCGGTCAGCGCCGCTTCCTGGATGAAGGCGGGAAACAGGGTGGTGGCGGCCACGCCGCCGAACTGCGGGATATTGGCCGCCAGCAGCAGGCTCAATTCATAGCCGGGCTTGGCCGCATAGCGCTTCACGCACTTGGCTTGGATACGGTATTTGATCGCGGCGATGGGCGCATTGGGCACGCTGATCGCCGCATCCTCGCCCTGCTGCGCCTGGCGCACTTCGCGGGCGCGCAGACAGCCCTTGCCGCCGCCGAACAAGTGCTCGTCCGCATGCACTTCCGTCACTTCGAAAGCGATCCGCCGGCCGTCGCTGAGGGTGGCGCCCACATCCGGCAGCGGCGGCGGCCAGGACTGCCGGTCCACTGCGTGCAAACCCTTGCGCTGCAATAAACGCAGCACCAGTTCCAGCTCTTTTTGCGCTTTTGAAGCCATCGGCCTCCCCCAGCCTGCGTCCGCTGGCGTTGCGGCGCGGCTGCGGCCGAAACGCCGGGGCGCGGTTATTTTGGCTATCGCTCAACCCAACCCGGCACAAGATATTTCTTTTTAGCACAAAAAATAAGCTATTCAGATTGGATTTAAAGTTTGATAAGCGATAGCGCTGCGCCGGGGGGCTTCAGTGCTGGGAATCTCCTTCGCCTGGCAGCACCACGAACTCGCCGTTCAGGCCGCCCACCGCTTCGCCGCCGCACTCCAGCGCCACGGCAAGCCGCAAGCGCCCCATGCGTCCGCGCCGCAAAGCCCGCTCCAGCTTGTCCCAGGCGGCTTCATCCGGCGCGGCGGCGCGGGCGAGGAAGTCGGCGACGATGGGCTTGTCGTAGCGCATGTCGTTGCCGTGAATGATGACGCGGCCGGCCAGGCCGCGCTCGCGCAAGCGCATGAACACCAGGCACCAGGCGGCGAGGATGGCCACCGCCGAGGCGCTGCCGCCGAACACGGTGGCGCGGTGGTTGATATTGGGCGCCAGCGGCGCGCTCAGGATCACGCGCTCGCCGCTGGCCTCGGCCACGCGGACCGCCATCGCGGCGGACAGCGGGATGTGTTGATGGAGGTAGTCTTCAAGCGCCTGTGGACTCATGTTGTTCTCCCGATTCGGCGCGCCCGGCTTTGGCGCCGCCGCCCTCATTCTGCCCCAAGAGGTGGCGCTGGAAAAACCACAGGCTATGGCCCAGTTGCAGCACCTGGTTTTCCCGTTTGGCCGCGCCGTGGCCTTCGTCCGGGAACAGGATCAGGCCGCCGTCCACGCCCTTGCCGGCCATCGCGCGGTACATTTGCAGCGCCTCGCCCACCGGCACCCGCGGGTCGCTGACGCCCTGGATGATCAGCAGCGGATCGCGCAGCTTGTCGATGTGATTGATGGGCGACAATTGCTCCAGCGCGGCGCGGTCGCGCTCCAGGTCGCCGTATTCGGCGGCGCGCAGCGCGCGGCGGTAGGGCGCGGTGTTTTGCAGGAAGCTGACCAGATTGGCGATGCCGACATTGGACACGCCGGCGTCGTAGGCGCCGGCGAAGATGGTCATCGCCGCCAGCGTGGAATAGCCGCCGTAGCTGCCGCCCATCACGCCGATCTTGGGCGCCACGCCGTCCGCGCCCCACTGGCTGCGGATATGGCGCGCGGCGTCTTCGATATCGGACAGCACTTGCAGCCGGCGCGGACCGTTGTCGCTGTCCAGCCAGCTCTTGCCGTAGCCGACGGAGCCGCGCACATTGGGCTGCACATAGATGAAGCCGGCGTCGACGAATAACTGGGCCTGCGGCAAGAAGCCGGCCCGGCTCTGGCTCTCCGGCCCGCCGTGAAAGTGGACCACCACCGGGCAGGGCGTGGCCGCGCAGCGCGTCGGCCGGCGCACGAACATCGGAATCGGCGTGCCGTCGCGCGCCGGGTAGCTTTCCAGGCTGACCTTGGCGAAGCCCTGGGTATCCAGTTCCGGCGCGGACGGCAACAGCCACTGGCTGAGTTTGCCGCGCTTGCTGTCCCAAACATGACTGCTGGCCGGCGCGGTGTCGGTTTCCACGCTGAAGTTGACATAGCGGCCGTCGCGGCTGAGGTTGACGACGTTGACCTGGGCCGCACCGGGGAAGGCCGGCAGCTTCAGCGCGCGATAGCCGCGGCGGCCGTCCAGCGCCAAGGCCTTGCCGTAACCATCCTGGCTCAGCGTGTAGTAGATGCGGCCCCGCTCATGGTCAATGTTGAGGTTTTCCACGTCGCCGCGCGCTTCCGGCGTCAGCGCCTGGAAAACGCCGGCGCTCCACAGATAAAGACGGTGGTATTCGCCGAACTTATTGCTGCGCACCAGGTATTCGCCGTCGCGCAGGCCGAAGTCCATCCGATAGTCGACGGCCTCGCCCTGGCCCAGCAGCGGCTGCAAGGCTTTGCCGTCCGGCGTCCATAAATAGAATTCCGCGCTGGCGTTGCTCAGCGTCTTTTGCAGCAATAGACGGCCGTCGTCGCGGTGGTCGGCGATGCTCCAGGCGCCGCGCTCGCCGAACAGACGCTCGCGGCGGCCGTCGGCCAGCCGATAGCGATACAGGGTGTAGCTGTCGGCCCGCTCGTCGTTGCTGCGGTAGTACAGCCATTGGCCGTCCTTGCTGAGAAACTGGAACTGGGTCTGCACGCCGGGCTTGTGCTGGACTTCGCGCAGCGCGCCGCCGGCGGCGGCTTGCAGATAGAGGCCGGGATTTTCCTCGCCCTTGCGGTCGCGGCTGAGCACCAGCCAGCGCCCGTCCGGACTGACGTCCTGGATCAGGGTGGCGTCTTCGCCGCCGGTAAGCTGCACCGGAAAGCGTTGCGGACCGTCCAGCCTCCAGACCTGCGGCACGCCGGTGACGCGCCAGCTGAAATACAAGGCCTTGCCGTCCGGGGACAGCACGCCGGCGCCGGGCGCGCGCAGGTCCAGCATATTCTGCACTTTGCGGCTCAGCTCCGCCGGCAAGGGCGCGGCGCGGTAGCGCGCCACCTCCTCCGCGCTGACGCTGGCGGCGCCAAGGCCGCTGTAGCCGCCGGCGGCACAGTCATGAGTGGACAACATCATCAACGCTGCGGTGGATAAGGCACGGACCATCATGACGACTCCTGAACCATTGGGCGGGCGACCAGTATAGCGGCCATGACAAAGCCATCGCAATTTGCATTATTCTCATGCCGACTCTGCGACACTTTGTCGCATGCTAGGGGGATGAGCAGGCGCTAAACTGATGCGGCTAATCCTCATTCGCATTTGTCGCCGCCAATGGCCGACACGCGCGCTAACCCTGATCCGCAAAGAGCTACGATGAAAAAGATCGCCCTGCTGGCCTTGCTGGCCGCTTCCGGCTCCGCCCTCGCCCACGTCACCCTGGAAACGCCCACCGCCGCCAGCGGCGGCTATTACAAGGGCGTGCTGAAAATCGGCCATGGCTGCAACGGCAGCCCCACCACCGCCATCAGCGTGGAAATGCCGGAGGGCGTGCGTCTGGCGCAGCCGATGCCGAAAGCCGGCTGGGAAGTGGAGGTGAGCAAGAGCGCGGTCAAGCCTTTCGACAATTACGGCCGCAAGGTGAGCGAGGATGTGAGCCGCATCACCTGGAAGGGCGGCAAGCTGCCGTCCAATTTCTACGATGAGTTCGTATTCCAGGCCAAGATCGCCGCCCAGCCGGGCAAGCTCTACTTCAAGGTGAAACAGCTGTGCGAACAGGGCGAAACCAATTGGGCGGACATTCCGGCCCCCGGCCAGGACGCCCATGACTTGAAAAGCCCGGCGGCGGAGCTGACGGTGACCGCCGGCGCGGCCGGTCATCATCATTAAGAATCTATTTACGATCTGCTGCGCGTCGTGGAACGTGGCTCGGTGAGTGCACCTTGGAAACGCTCATGTGCCTTATGTACATTCCGCTTCTTCAGCGGTTTTCGCCTTGTCTCGCCCTAGCGCGCGAGATCGTAAACACGTTCTCGGAACGGATTCCTTGCGCCGGCCTGATCCCGCTTGCAAGCGGGCCGGCCAAAGGCATGAAAAACGCCGGCGGCGAGTCTCTCGCGGCCGGCGTTGTTGCATGGATGGGTGGGATCAGCGGAATAAGCCTTTGAGCAGATCCGCGCCCTGGGACAGCAAATCATCGCCCTGCGGCAGCTGGCCGTTGGGGGTCAGCTTGTCCACCAGGCCGGGCAGATGTTCGGCCACCAATTGCGACACTTGCCCCTGGTCCAGGCCCACTTTTTCCGCGATGCCGGCGAGTTGATCGCCGCCCAATACTTGCTGGATCTGCTCGGCGGACACAGGCAGATTCCCGCCCTGCCCCACCCAGGACGACACCAGCTCGCCCAGACCGCCTTGCTGGAACTGTTCCAGCAGTCCGGACAAGCCGCCTTGTTGTTGCAACAAGCTTTGCAGGGCTTCGCCGGCGCCGCCTTCCGCGCCGCCGGACAGCAAACCGCTCAAGGTATCGAATAAAGCCATGGTGCTCTCCTGTTTGCCGCGCACGGGGCGCGAATCTTGGTGAATGTCCCGCCGGATCAAGCGGCCAGCAGGCCCGCCAGCCCGCGCATGGTCTGCCAGGGGTCGCCGACTTCCACGCCCTTGATCTGACGGTCTATGCGCGCGCATTCGTCCAGCGCGGTCATCAGCTTGCGCGGGCCGATGCGGCGCAAGGCCGGTTCGGCCAGACGCTGCTTGTCGCCCCACAAACGCAGTTCGCGCGCCATGTCGCGCGCGTTGCGCCCATCCTTCAGGCCCTGGCGCAGACGCAGCAACATGCGCACGTCTTCAGTCAGCGACCACAACACCAGCACCGGCGCCTCGCCTTCGGCCATCAGGCCGTCCAGCATGCGCAGCACCCGCGGCACGTCGCCGGCCAGCCAGGATTCGGACAGATGGAACACGTCGAAGCGGGCCACATTGGCCACCGCGGCGCGCAATTGCTCCAGCGTCAGTTCGCCGGCCGGATACAGCAAGGCCAGCTTGTCCACTTCCTGGCGCGCGGCCAGCAGATTGCCCTCCACGCGATCAACGAAGAAGGCCAGCGCCTCGCCGCCCAGCACCTGGCCCTGGGCCTTGAGCCGGCGCGTGATCCAGCCGGGCAGCTCGGCGCGCCCCACCAGGCGGGCCTCCGCCGTCACCGCCAGCTTTTCCAGCGCCTGGAACCATTTGGACTGCTGCTGCGCGCGCTCCAGCTTGGGCAGGGTGATCAAGGTCACCGTGTCCTGCGGCGGCTGCGCCGCCAGCTGTTGCAGCGCTTCCGCGCCTTCGGTGCCGGGTTTGCCGTTGGGAATGCGGATTTCCAGCAGCTTGCGCTCGGCGAACAGCGAGACGCTGCTCATCGCGTCGCGCAATTGCGACCAATCGAAACCGGCCTCCACCGTCAGCACTTCGCGCTCCTGATAGCCTTGCTCGCGCGCCGCCTGGCGCAGCGCGTCGGCGGCTTCCAGCGCCAGCAGCGCTTCCTCGCCGTGGATCAGGTAAAGCGGCGCCAGGCCCTTGCCCAGCGCCGCGATCAGCGCGTCAGGGCTTAGGCTGGGCATCGGCGGGCTTCAGGCTTTGCGGGCCGGTCAGCGGCGCGGCGGCCGGCTTTTTCAGATAGGCCAGCCGGCGCACGATCTGCTCGGCCGCGTCGCGGCGGGCGTCGGCCCAGATCAGCGCTTCTTCCTGCTCCTTGCCGAGGATGGCGCTGTCGGAGTAGTTCATGCTGCGGCGCACGACCACCGTCATGTCCGGCTCCACCGGCACGCCGAACAGCACGGTGCGCACCACGGCGGTGTAAGTCAGCTGGTACTCGTTGATCTTGCCGCCCACGTTCAGGGTCAGGATGTCCTTGGACTGATTTTCGCTGAGGATGGTCACCACCGCCTCGGCCTGCTTGGGATTGCCCAGCACTTGCAGACGCGGGTCGCGCGCCAGCACGGTGCGCACGTCGCCGGCCACCGCGGTGTTGCCGCCGTCGAAATACATCGAGGCGAACGGCAGCGGCTTCATCGGGCCGCCCAGGCCGCGCAGGTGGAAGCCGCAGGCGCTCAGCGTAAGGGCCAGCAGCGCCAGCCACAGCCATTGCAGGGAAAGTCTCATTCGCGATTCCTTATCGGGAAACAATGCTTGCCTGGCCCGGCCCGGGGCGCGATCCGCGACCCGGAGCCTAAGCCACGCCGGTTTACACCACGATGTTGACCAGGCGGCCCGGCACCACGATGATTTTCTTGGCCGGTTTGCCTTCCATGAACTTCTGCACGTTTTCATGCGCCAGCGCCGCCGCCTCGATCGCGTCCTTGGCCGCGTCGGCGGCCACGGTGACGCTGCCGCGCAGCTTGCCGCCCACTTGCACCATCAGTTCGATCTCGCTCTTGATCAGCGCGCTCTCGTCCACTTTCGGCCAAGCCTGTTGCAGCAATTCGCTGCCCGGACGCAAGGCGTTCCACAACGCGTCGCAGATATGCGGCACGATGGGGGACAGCAACAGGGTCACGGCTTCCAGCGTTTCCTGCGCCACGGCGCGGCCGGCGTCGCCGGAGGTGTCGGTCTTGTCGTAGGTGTTCAGCAGTTCCATCACCGCGGCGATGGCGGTGTTGAATTGCTGGCGGCGGCCGTAGTCGTCGGCCACTTTCTGGATGGTGGCGTGCAGCTTGAAGCGCAGGTCTTTCAGGCCGGCGCTCAGTTCGCCGCCGCTGTAAGCCGGCGCCAGGCCGGTTGCGACATGCTCGTTCGCCGCCTTCCACAAGCGCTTGAGGAAGCGGAACGCGCCTTCCACGCCGGCGTCCGACCATTCCAGGCTCTGCTCCGGCGGCGCGGCGAACATCATGAACAGACGGGCGGTGTCCGCGCCGTAGTTTTCAATGAATTCCTGCGGGTCCACGCCGTTGTTCTTGGACTTGGACATTTTCTCGATGCCGCCCACCACGACCGGCAGGCCGTCCACGCGATGCTTGGCGGCCACGATCTTGCCCTTGGCGTCGCGCTCCAGCACCACGTCCTGCGGCGCGATCCAGTCGGTGGCGCCGTTGGGCAGTTCGCGATAGAAGGTTTCGCACACCACCATGCCCTGGGTCAGCAGGCTCTTGAACGGCTCGTCGCTGGACACCAGGCCCTCGTCGCGCATCAGCTTGTGGAAGAAGCGCGCGTACAGCAGGTGCAGGATGGCGTGTTCGATGCCGCCCACGTATTGGTCCACTTGCAGCCAGTAGTCGGCCGCCTTCTTGTCCACCATCGCGGTGTCGCACTTGGGCGAGGCGTAGCGCGCGTAGTACCAGCTGGACTCGACGAAGGTGTCCATGGTGTCGGTTTCGCGCTTGGCCGCGCCGCCGCATTTCGGGCAGCTGGTTTCGTAGAATTCCGGCATCTTGGCCAGCGGGGAGCCGGCGCCGTCCGGAATCACGTTCTCCGGCAGCGTCACCGGCAGGTCTTTTTCCGGCACCGGCACGTCGCCGCAGCTCTGGCAGTGGATGATGGGGATAGGGCAGCCCCAGTAGCGCTGGCGGGAAATGCCCCAGTCGCGCAGGCGGTATTGGGTTTTCTTCTGGCCGGAGGCCTTGGCTTCCAGATCGCCGACGATGGCGTCGAAGGCGGCGGCGAAGTTCAGGCCGTCGTATTTGCCGCTGCCCACGGTGCGGATGCTGTCGTCCTTGGCGGCGTACCAATCCTGCCAGGCGGCGGCGTCGAAGTTGTCTTCGCCGCTGGCCGGCGCGTAGACCTGCTGGATCGGCAAGCGGTATTTGTTGGCGAACTCGAAATCGCGCTCGTCATGCGCCGGCACCGCCATCACCGCGCCTTCGCCGTAACCCCACAGCACGTAGTTGGCCACCCATACCGGCAGCTTGGCGCCGGTCAGCGGATGAACGACGAACAGGCCGGTGTCCATGCCCTTCTTTTCCATCTTGGCCACGTCGGCCTCGGCCACGGAGCCGGCCTTGCATTCGGCGATGAAGGCTTGCAGCTCGGCGTTGCCGGCCGCGGCCTGGCTGGCCAGCGGATGTTCGGCGGCCACCGCCACATAGGTGGCGCCCATCAGGGTGTCGGGACGGGTGGTGTAGACCTTGAGCTGGCCGGCGTGGCCGATGCTGGCTTCGTCGTAGGCGAAGGCCACGTCGGAGCCGAAGCTCTTGCCTATCCAGTTGCGCTGCATGGTCTTGACCTGTTCCGGCCAGCCGTCCAGCTTGTCCAGATCCGCCAGCAGCTGCTCGGCGTAGTCGGTGATGCGGAAGTAGTACATCGGGATTTCGCGCTTTTCCACCAGCGCGCCGGAACGCCAGCCGCGGCCGTCCACCACTTGCTCGTTGGCCAGCACGGTCTGATCCACCGGGTCCCAGTTGACCACGCCGTTTTTCTTGTAGATCACGCCTTTTTCAAACAAACGGGTGAACAGCCACTGTTCCCAGCGGTAGTAGTCCGGCTTGCAGGTGGCCAGCTCGCGTTCCCAGTCCAGCGCAAAGCCCAGGCTGTCCAGCTGCTGCTTCATGTATTCGATGTTGGCGTAGGTCCAGGCCGCCGGCGCGCCGCCGTTTTTCATCGCGGCGTTCTCGGCCGGCAAGCCGAAGGCGTCCCAACCCATGGGCTGCAGCACGTTGAAGCCTTGCAGACGCTTGAAGCGGGCCAGCACGTCGGTGATGGTGTAGTTGCGCACATGGCCCATGTGCAGCTTGCCGGACGGATAGGGGAACATCGACAGCGCGTAGTATTTGGGACGCGACGCGTCTTCCACGGCTTTGAAAGCGGCAGTCTTCTGCCATTTCTGCTGGGCGGCGGC
The DNA here is from genome assembly GCF_057418835.1 of Chromobacterium sp. HL1. Lineage (NCBI taxonomy): Bacteria > Pseudomonadati > Pseudomonadota > Betaproteobacteria > Neisseriales > Chromobacteriaceae > Chromobacterium > Chromobacterium sp. HL1. The sequence goes on along the minus strand of NZ_CP162399.1, from coordinate 29,609 downwards.
TTCCACCGCGCGCGGGCTGTATTGTTCTTGCATGGCGATCTTTATCTGGACTCTGAAATACAAAAGGCGGGCTGCCCGGAGGCGCCAGTGATGCGCTCCGCTCCGGATAGCCCGTCCGCAAAAAGGTTGCCCCCATTATAACGGCGTCTTCGCTTCCGCGATAAGACCCCAAAAAAACAAATGCTTGGCCGGCTCCTTGACCCGTCGCCGTCAAGGGCAGGGCTTGACGCCCCAGCCTTTGCGGCCGCGCCAGCAGGAGAAATCCTCCTTCACCGAGCGTATGGTCCAGACATTGCCTTCGCGGGAGAGCTGGAAGCGCTGGCGCATGCCCTTGACGCTGTCGTCCATCAGGCCTTCGCGCAGCAGCGCGATGCTGGCCTTGTCGAAGGCTTCCGGCGGGCTGGTCTGTATCACTTTCAGGCTGCGGTATTCGAACTGGCCGTCTTCGCCCAGCCGGTTCTTGGCGAAGCGCAACACCACTTCCAGCGGCAGTTCGCCGGGCTGGCCGGCAAAGGGGAAGCGCGTCTCGTCGCTATAGGCGGAGGCGGAGGCGGGCATTCCGGCCAGTAAGGCCGCGGCGCAGAGAACGATGGTTTTCAATTGCCAGTCTTTCCTTGTCGAAAACCAGATTCGACCGGCCCACGCGCCAAATAGTTGCGCGGGCTTAGAAGCGATTCAAAGTCTGCCGCGCTTCGGCGATACGGCGTTGAAAACGCTTTCAGGATGCTCATGCGCCACCTGTGCATTCCGCTTCTTCAAGCGTTTTCGCCTTGTCTCGCCTTCGCTCGCGAGATCGTAAACACGTTCTTAGACCCGGCCGGCCAGATGGGCGTCGCGGAAGCGCTCCAGTTGCCGCAGCAGCGCCTCGAGTATGCCCGGCTCCCACACAGAGTGGCCGGCGGCTTCCACCAGTTCGTAGTGGGCCTGCGGCCAGGCCTGGGCCAGCCTCAGCGCGGTGGAGGGCGGGCAGACCACGTCGTAACGGCCTTGCACGATGGCGGCGGGAATGTGGCGGATGCGCGCCAGCCCGTCCAGCAGCGCGCCTTCCGGCAAAAACACGCGGTTGACGAAGTAATGGGCCTCCAGCCGCGCCAGCGACAAGGCCACGTATTCGCTGCCGGCGCGCTCAGCGGCGTCGGCATTGGGGCGCAGCGCGACGCAAGCGCCCTCGTAACGTCCCCAGGCGCGGCAGGCCGGCAGGTGCACCGCCGGGTCCGGGTCGGTCAGCCGCCGGTAATAGGCGGCCAGCAAGTCGCCGCGCTCCGCCTCCGGGATGGGCGCGACGAAGCGTTGCCACTCCTCGGGAAAGAACTGACCCATGCCGTGCAGAAACCAGTCGATCTCGCGGCGCTCGCCCAGGAAAATGCCGCGCAGAATCAGGCCGCTGACGCGTTCCGGATACGCCTGGGCGTAAGCCAGCGCCAGCGTGCTGCCCCAGGAGCCGCCGAACACCAGCCAGCGCTCTATGCCCAGTTGCTCGCGCAGCCGCTCGATGTCCGCCACCAGATGGGCGGTGCTGTTGTCGCGCAGCTCGCCGCGCGGCGAGGAGCGGCCGCTGCCGCGCTGATCGAACAGCACCGCGCGGTAAAAACTGGGATCGAACAACTGGCGGCAGGCCGGCACGCAGCCGTCTCCGGGGCCGCCGTGCAGATAGAGGACCGGATACCCCTGCGGCTGGCCGCACTGCTCCCAATACATGGAATGCAAGCCGTCCAGCGGCAGCATGCCGCTGGCAAACGGTTCTATCGGCGGATACAGCATGGCTTCTCCATCAAAAGTTCGGTTTCTTAGAGCCTGTTCAAAGTCCCGCGAGCCAGAGCGAGACAAGGCGAAAATTAGCGAAAAAGCGGAATGTACGAGGGGTACTGAGCATTTTGAGCTGGTTTTTAACGCCGTATCGCCGAAGCGCAGCAGACTATGAACAGGATTATTAGCCGCGCAGCAGGCTATACAACATCTCACTGGCCATCGTCGCCATCAAGGCGGCGAACACCTGCTTCAAACGGGCCACCGGCAGCTTGTGCGCGGCGCGCGCGCCCAGCGGCGCCATCAGCACCGTCATCAGCATCAGCGCCAGCATCGCCGGCAGATAGATAAAACCCAAGGCGCCTGCCGGCAAGCCGGCAACGCTCCAGCCGCTGTAGAGATAGCCGACGGCGCCGGACACGGCGATGGGCCAGCCCAAGGCCGCGCTGGTGGCGATGGCGGTGTGCACCGGCACATTGCACCAACTCATATAAGGCACGCTCATGGAACCGCCGCCTATGCCCACCCAACTGGAAATCATGCCTATCGCGCCGCCGGCGCCCCACTGCCCGGCCTGGCCCGGCATTCCGCGGCTGGCTTGCGGCTTGAGATTGAAGAACATCTGCACGGCGACCAGGTAGGCGTAGCCGACGAAGAACCATTTCAACGCCAGCCCGGAAATCGCGCCGGCGATCAGGCTGCCCAGCAAGGTGCCGACCACCATCGCCGGCGCCATCGCCCGCACAATGCGCCAGTCCACCGCGCCCTTTTTGTGATGAGCGCGCACGCTGGACAGGCTGGTGAACACCATTACCGCCAGCGAGGTGCCCACCGCCAGATGCTGAGCATGGTCGCCGCCCAGATGCGCGGCGGACAAGACCCCCAACACCACGGGCACGATGACCAGGCCGCCGCCGACGCCGAGCAGGCCGGCCAGAAAGCCGGCCACCGCGCCGCAGGCCAGCAGCGCCAAAATCAGCGGCACGCTCAGCATGCCAGCAGCTGTTCAGTGATATAGCGCCATTCGTCCTCGCTCAGCGGGGTGATGGACAGCCGGTTGCCGCGCTTGAGCACCGTCATCTCCGCCAGCGGCGGGTGTCGGCGCAGCTCGGCCGGGGACAGCAACCGGGTCTTGCGCAGGAAACGCACGTCCACCGCCAGCCAGCGCGGCGCGTCGGGAGAGGACTTGGGGTCGTAGTAAGGGCTTTCCGGGTCGAACTGGCTGGAGTCCGGATGCGCGGCAGCGGCGATTTCCGCCAGGCCGGCCACGCCCGGCTCCGGGCAGGACGAGTGCCAGAACAGCAGCCGGTCCCCCTCTTTCATGCCGTCGCGCATGAAGTTGCGCGCCTGGTAATTGCGCACGCCGGTCCACTCGAACAAGCGTTCGGGCTCGGCGGCGAGATCGTCGATCGAGGTATCGTCCGGTTCGGACTTCATCAGCCAGTATCGCATGGGCAATGTCTGTTAATCAGTCAGGGAAAGGGTTAACGCTTGCTCAATCTTACTGGAAAGATTGCGGCTTAGGCTGTCTTCACCGCCCCGAAAGGGGGTTCTGAAGTGATATGGAAAGGGAAGACCATGAAAACGCATGAAAAACAGCTGGTGATGGGCCTGTTGCTGAGCGGTGCCTTGAGCGCCTGCGTGGTGGTGCCGCCCCGGGCGGCGCCGGTAGTCGTCAGACCCGCGCCGGTGGTGGTGCGCCCGGCGCCCGTCGTGGTGACGCCCGTCTACGGCTATTACGGCGACTACGGCCGCCGCCCCTGGCGCTAAGCCGCACGCAGATACAGCCAGCCGCCCAGCAAGGCCAGATTCAGCGCCGCGCCGCACCAGAACAGCAGCCGGAACGGCTGCTTGACGGTTTTGTGGCGAAACAGCCGGCGTGCCATCAGGCCGCCGGGCCAGCCGCATAGCACACCCAGCCACAGCAGCCGGGCTTCCGGCGTGCGCGGCCCGCCGCGCTCCGCCGCCCGCTTGTCGCGCCAGTACAGAATGAAGCAGAGCAGACTCAAGCTCAGATACAGCCACGCCACCGCCCACTCCAGCCGCCCCAGCAGGGCCAAGGCCGGCAAAACGGCCAGGAAGACGATGGCTATCGGCATAGGGGGCTCAAAGGCAGCCGGCGCAAACCGGATTCGGTCAGCAAATAATCCAGCCGGACGTCCCAGGGCTCGCGCGGCACGCGCTCGACGCGCTGGCAATCGTAGGCCACGCCCACCAGCAAGGGCTTGCCGAACAAGCGCGCGCGCTGGCGGAAGGCCAGCGTGGTGTCGTAGAAGCCGCCGCCCTGCCCCATACGATAGCCCTCGTCGTCGATGGCCAGCAGCGGCACGAACAACACATCCAGCCGTTCGGCGCGCAGCGCCGGGCCATCGTATTCGGCGATCCGGTAGCGCGGATGCAGATACCAGCGGTCAGCCGCGCCCAGACGGCTGAACCACAGCCGGCGGCCGCGCCGCGGAATCTGCGGCAGATAGACTTCCGCGCCGCGCCACAGCGCTGCGCTCATCAGGATTTCCAGATCCAGCTCCGAACCGGCGGCCAGATAAGCGCCCACGCGCTTGCCGCGCTTGAGCAGCCGCGAGGCGTGACGCGCGATCGCCCGCATCGCCTGCAAACGGTAAGAAGCGCTCAGGGCCTGACGCGCGCGGCGAATTTTCCTGCGCAATGCGGGCTTGTCGACGGGAAACGGATCGGAAACAAGAGAGGGTGCGGTCATGGCAGAGGGGGGAGCCCCCGCGAGTGTCGTTCGGGCAAAATTCGCTTGTACCCTGTTTCCAGGGAGGGCCGCCTGCCAGTCATTTCGGGCGCATCCTCTAGAGGACGCGGCACGCCCATGACTCACGCTGGCAGCCTGAAGCGAACGCATTGGTACAAAGGAATTGTGTGCCTTCACAAACACCGCAGGGGGTACTGACCTTGGTGTTCGCCAGCGGGCTGCGGTTTAAAACAGCGCTTGCTGGCTTTCGCGGAGCGCCTGGTCGGCTGCTTCGCTCATACTGCGTATTTTACGCTGAAACGCCGCCATCTCCAAGCCCTCTCCCACTTTTGTCTTCAACAAATCGTGGGCGATGTTCAAGGCGGCCATGATGGCGATCTTGTCGGCGTCCATCACCTTGCCGTGCTGCTGGATCATTTCGATCTTGCCGGCCAGCAGACGCACCGCCTCTTGCAGCGTTTCCTTTTCTTCCGCCGGGGTGCCGATGGTGAAGGAACGTCCCAGCAGTTCGATTTCAACCTGAGCCACGTCGCTCATTCCGCATCCTCCGACGCCTTGGGCAGGCGCTCGACCAGAGCCGCCACCCGCGCGCGGGTTTCGTTCACTCTGAAGTTCAGCTCCGCATTGTCGCGCAGCGCTTCGGACAGCGCTTCGGCAAAACGGCCGTTTTGTGTTTCAAGTTCGCGAATGCGCGCCACCAACGCCGTCACCCGCGACTCGAGATATTCCAGTTCCTTGTCCATGGCGGCGAGGATAGCCGGCGCTTACTTGGCCGTCAAACCCAGCCGCTGCCGCGCTGTGTCCAGCGCGAGACACAGGGCCGCCGCGCCGTCCACCAGCCGCGGGCCGGGCACGACCATGGCGTCGCCCGGCAAGGCGAACAAGGCGTCTTTGGCAACCGCCGGCAGCGTCTGCCAACGACGCCACATCCGCAGGCTGGCCTCGTCGCCGGCCAGAATGGCCTGCGGACGCGCGGCCACCACGGTGGCGGCGGACACTTGCGGCGCCGGCTGCCGGACATCGCCAAACACGTTGACGCCGCCGCATAAGCTGATCAGCGGCCCCATGAAGCTTTGATCGCTGACGGTGAAAATGGGCGTTTGGCTAACCTGATAGAACACCCGCACCGGCGCGCGCGCGCCGTAACGCCGGCGCAACTCGGCCAGGCGCTGGCGATAGCTCGCGGCCGCCTTGCCGGCCGCGGCGTCCACGCCCGCCAGCCGCCCCAAGGCCAGCATTTCCTTGGCCACGTCGTCCGGCTGCAAAGGGTGACTCAGATAGACGGGAATGCCCAGGCCGCGCAAGCGCTCCAGTTCGCGCGGCGCGCCGCCGTCGCGCCAGGCCACCACCAGATCCGGCCGCTGCCGCATCACCGCCTCCAGGCTGAAGCCGGTGAAGCTGCCCACCCGCGGCAAACGCTTGGCGGCGTCCGGATGGTCGCTATGTTCCACCGTGGCCACCAGCTTGTCGCCGGCGCCCACCGCGTACAGCATTTCCGTGGCGTGCGGCACCAGGGTCAGAATCCTTTGCGCCGGCTGCGCCAGCGTGATGGTCTGGCCGCCGCCGTCCTGGGCGCTGACCGCCGCCAAAGCCGGCAGCGCGCCCAGCAGCAAGGCCAGAACCGGCAACCGTCTCATATCTCGCCTTTCAACACCAGCGGCAAGCCGCAGGCCACCAGCGTCACCCGCTGGCAGACCTCCGCCACCGCTTGATTCACCCGCCCCAGCTCGTCGACGAAGCATCGGGTCTGGGCATTGGCCGACACCACGCCCCAGCCGATTTCATTGCTGACCAGCAGCACCTCGCCTCGGGCCTGTTCCAATGCCGCCAGCAGCGCGGCGCGTTCCTGTTCGAAACCGGCGGTGTCGAAACCGCCGTCCTCGTTGAAAAAGCGCATCAGCCACATGCCCAGGCAGTCGACCAAAAGCAGGCCGCCCGCCGCGTCGCGACGCAGCAGCTCGGCGGCCAAGCCGCGGCCGGCCTCCGCTTGCGACCACGCCGCCGGACGCCGTCGACGATGGTGTTCGACGCGAGCGGCGAACTCGGCGTCGCCGCCGCGCAGCTCGGCCGTCGCCAGATAGCAGACCGGACCCGGGTGGGCCAAGGCCAGGGTTTCGGCGTAGCGGCTCTTGCCGCTGCGCGCGCCGCCGGTGATCAGGTGGAGCATGGTTACACCTCTACACTTTTACTGCGCCTGGTAGGTGACGCCGAGATAACCACCTAAACCACTGGTGTTGTAGCCATAAGCCGTGGTGTAGCGTTTCTCGAAGACATTGGTCAGACGCATCATTGCCGTCCATTCCTTGGCTAAACGGTAGTTGGCGAACAGATTGGTCAATGAATAACCGCCCAGCGTGACTGGAACATTGGGATAAGGCCGGTAGTCAACATCCGGACGCTTGGCGCTAGCCTGCCATTCAACCCCTGTGATCGCCTTACCCCAGTCATAGGCGGCACTCAGTTGAGCAAAGGCACGCGCACGACGTTGCAACTGTAAATGGCTGCTCTCATCAATCGGATCCTGGTAGGTAGCCGAACCGCTAAGATCCCACGCACCATATGTAGCAGCGCCGGACAAAGTGACGCCCCTATTATGGGCATCACGATTGAGGGAGTGGTCTTTCTGATAAACAATCAGGTTTTCAATTCGATTATCAAACCAGGACAGTTCCAAGCGGCGGCCTTTACCAAGCCACTTCAAGCCCAGCTCGATATTACGCGAGGTTTCAGGCTGCAATGACGGGTTGCCATAGTTGGGCCAATACAAGTCATTGAAGGTTGGCGCCTTGTATGCCGTTCCATAGCTGGCACGCGCAGTCAACTCATCGCTGAAGCGATAACCATAGGCCAGCTGTCCTGTCGTCTTACCTCCAAACTGGGAGTCCCTATCATTGCGTAGGTTTGCCTGCACCAAATTATGGCCGAACTCCCCGGAGTAGCCTACAAATCCGGCATTATTGGTGCGTTGAGTCACCGAGTACCCATTCGGCAAATAAGTAGATTGACCGTCAACATTCTGCTGAGTATGCACCGCGCCAGCCAAGAAAGTGCCTATGCCTGTCTTGATATCATTCTGCCAGAACCATTCATTCTGACGAGTTTCTATCAAGCTGCTACGGTTAACCATATCACTGGCAACCCACGTCTCTTGACGATCAACGGTATGACTGAAACGCAAAGTGCTGGACCAATGATCAGTCAACGCGTTTTTTGATTGAATCGTAAAGCCGTTTTGCCTGTTTTTCTGCAAATCTTCGCCCACAGACGATTGGTCGAAATCAAGTTTGCTAAAGGTTTGAAAAGCACGCACTGTCAGTTCATGCCCCGGCAACAGTGTTTGGGTAACGTTAGCGCTATATGAAAGGTTGCGATACGGATCTCGATCCGGATTGTAGTTTGAACTGTCCCGATTCGTCGCGGAAATACCTTCGTTCATTTCATGGTTCAAATTCAGGCTGAACGCCGTATTCTCAACTTTACCGCTGATCCCTGCCCCGGCCTTCATCAGGCCATGGTCGCCCACACCAAAGCTGGCATTCAACTTGGGACTACCTTTGCCTTCACGAGTAAAAATCTGGATCACACCACCAATCGCATCCGCGCCATATAGACTGGAACCAGACCCTCTCAAAATCTCCACTCTCTCGATCTGTTCGAGAGGAATGTTCTCCACTGCGCTGGTGCCTGTTGTAGCCGAGACGATACGCACGCCGTCCACTAACACCACCGTCTGATTGGCGTTGGCTCCACGCATGAAAATACTGGACGGTGCACCACGCGTTCCCGTACTGACAATTTCCAGGCCACCTTGACGCGACAGCAACTGAGGTAAGCTGGTTGCCGCTGATTGCTCAATCTGCTCACGCGTAATCACACTCACATCGGACAAGGTCTTGGAAATTTCCTGCGGCTGGCGCGTAGCAGTCACCACTACCGGATCCCCGGCGAACTCGGGCACATTGGCGGCATAGGCCTGGCCGGCGCAGGCCAGCGAGACCAGCAAGGCGCATTGTTGGGGTTTGAACATGAAACACACTCCACATCGAATCTGGCCGCCAGGGCGGCATGGTTAGGAAGAGTGCGAAGAAGGCATGAAAAGGGGGACGCCGCGGCAGGACGCCGGGCCGTCTGTCGGATCGCCTCCCCGCGATACTCCAGTGCGGCCGCCTTCCGGGCGGCCATTGGGCGGGCGCGAGTGTGGTTTCCATGATCGCGCATGCCAGCAGGCCGGTCTCCGGGCTCGGCCTTGCGGCGATGCGCCTTCCCATCCGATGGACAGTGGCCGTTGCATCGCCTGGGCGTTGAGGTTCAACGTCTCGCGCGTCGAGCGCGACTCGGTTGAACAGCTTCACACGCCAGGCCTTACCGTTGCGGGGGCAGCGCCGGTCTTGCACCGGCTTCCCGTTTCATCCGCGGCGCTTGAGCCGCGGACACCTGCTAGGTTCCGGATTATACCGGAGAGCATCCCGACAGGATGGCGCCAAAAGAAATATGTTTAGTTAGGATCAAATCGTCCACCGGCTGCGGGTTGCCCCGGTGGCGGGCTATCGCTTAAAGTCGCCGCTGAATCACTCTCTCATCCAGGCTGGAGTTGGCCATCTCATGACATTCATCGATACCTTTCGCTCACCCGATTTCGCCGCCTACCAGGCCGCCCGTGCCCGCCAGGCCACACTCACCAAGCCGGCGGGCAGCCTGGGCAGGCTGGAAGAGCTGGCCTGCCGCTTCGCCGCCTGGCAGGGCAAGGTCTGCCCGGACGCGCTGCGGCCGGCGATCACGGTGTTCGCCGGCGATCACGGCGTGACGGCGGAAGGCGTGTCCGCCTATCCCTCGGTGGTGACCGGCGAAATGGTGCGCAATTTCGCCAATGGCGGCGCGGCCATCTGCGTGTTGGCGCAAAGCCTGGATGCCAGGCTGGAGGTGGTGGACGCCGGCGTGCTCAGCGACGTCTCCGCGCTGCCCATCGTCCACGCCAAAGTGCGGGCCGGCACCGGCAATCTGGCCAGGGAGGCCGCAATGACGCCGGCACAGGCGGAGGCCGCGCTGGAAGTGGGCCGCCTGGCCGCGCGCCGCGCGCTGGACGGCGGCGCCAATTTGCTGATCGCCGGCGACATGGGCATCGGCAACACCACCGCGTCCGCCGCGCTGATCTGCCGGCTGGCGGACTTGCCGCCGGAGCGCATCGTCGGCCGCGGTACCGGCCTGGACGAGGCCGGCCTGGACACCAAGCGCCAAATGGTGCGCACCGCGCTGGCCCGCGTCGCCGAGCGCGATTTGTCCGCGTTGGACATCCTGGCCGAGCTGGGCGGCCTGGAAATCGCCGCCATGGCCGGCTTCTATCTGGAAAGCGCCGCGCAAGGCGCGCCGGCGCTGGTGGACGGCTTCATTTCCAGCGCCGCCGCGCTCTGCGCGCTGGCGCTGGAGCCGCGCGCGGGAGATTGGCTGCTGGCCAGCCACCGCTCGGAAGAAACCGGCCACCTGCTGGCGCTGCACGCGCTGAAGCTGGAGCCGGTGCTGGACCTGGGCATGCATCTGGGCGAGGGATCCGGCGCTGCCTTGTGCGTGCCCTTGCTGCAAATGGCCATCCGCCTGCACAACGAGATGGCCACCTTCGCCGAGGCGGGCATCACCGGAAAAGCGGAATGAACCCCTATACCCTGACCCTGTTGCGTCACGGCGAAATCGATCATGAGGGCCGCTTGATCGGCAGTTGCGATCTGCCGCTGAACGCCACCGGACACATTCAGATGGCGCAAAGCTGGCAGCGCATTTGCGCGCTGGCGCCGGTGACGGCGATGGCCAGCTCGCCTTTGCAGCGTTGCCGCGAGTTCGCGGTCCAGCACGCTCTGCACGGCTCGCTGACGCTGAAAGTGGACCCGCGCTTCGCGGAAATGGACTTTGGCGACTGGGACGGCATGGACGTGCAGGTGCTGGCGCAGCGCTATCCGGACTGGCGCGCCAAACTGGCGGCCGGGGAGCTGACGCCGCCGGGCGGCGAAGCTTACGATGGCTTCCGCACCCGAGTGCTGGCCGGCCTGTCCGAGTGGATGACCACGGCCAGCGGCAGCCACCGCGTGCTGGTCACCCACGGCGGCGTCATCACCACCTTGCTGGCGGAGTTGCTGGGCGCCGATTTTGCGGTGGCCAAGCTGATGACGGTGCAGCGCGGCGGCTTTGCCCAATTATCCATCCTGGACGGGCACCCGGCCTATTTGATGCGGCTGGAAGCACCGTGCGCGGACTGATTCTGGCGCTGCAGTTCCTGACCCGCCTGCCCACGCCGCAGCTGCGCGAGTTCAAGCCCGAGTGGTTGGCCGACAGCGCTCGCTGGTTCGCCGCGGTGGGCTTGATCGTCGGCGCGCTATTGCTGGCGGCGCTGACCCTGGGCCGCCTGAGCGATCCTTGGCTGGCGGCGCTGCTGGCGCTCTTGATGTGGACCTGGGTCACCGGCGGCCTGCATCTGGACGGCTTGGGCGATCTCGCCGACGCGCTGGGCGCCGCCCACCGTTCGCGCGAACGTTTCTTCGAGGTGCTGAAAGATCCTCACGTCGGCAGCTTCGGCGCGCTGGCGCTGATCCTGGCCATCGTCGCCAAGCTGGTCTTGCTGATGTTGCTGGCCAAACAGCCGGCGCCGCCCTGGGGCCTGCTGCTGATCCCCGCCTGGTGCCGCTGTTTCGCGGTGTACTGGTCGGCCAGCCTGCCGGCGATCGCGCCCGGCAGCGGCGAGCGCTTCGCCTGGCGGCGGCACGGCCCCAGCCTGGCGGTCAACGCGGCGCTGCTGGCGGTGTTGTCGGCCTGGCTGGCCCCGGCATTGCTGCTGGCGCCTTTGGCGGCGCTGGCCTGGCGGCGCTTCCTGCTGCGCAAGCTGGGCGGCATGACCGGGGACTGCCTGGGCGCGGGCATTGAGTTGTGCGAAATCGGCCTCTTGCTGCTTTTGGCGGTCCGCTGGCCGGCGCTCTAGCAACGCTGCAACGATACCGCCATCTCCCCGTCATCCGGCGGTGATGCCGAGCGCGGATACTGGCGGCGTCGTCATCGCACGGAGCCGCCATGGCCCATCTGGAGATCAGCTGCGAGCGCGGCCGGCTGGACCGCGACATGATTCAGCGCTTCCTGTCTCAAACCCATTGGGCGCAAGGCCTGACGCCGGAGCAGCTGGACAAGGCCATAGCGCACTCGCTGGTGTTCGGCGCCTACCGCGGACAACGGCAACTGGGCTTTGCCCGCATCGTCACCGACTACGCCAGCTTCGCCTATTTGTCCGATGTGTTCGTGCTGGCCGAGGCCCGTCGCCTCGGCGTCGGCCGCGCCTTGATGGAGGCGGCGCTGGCCCACCCCGAGCTGCAGCAGCTGCGGCGCTTTCTGCTGGTGTCCCGCGACGCGCGCCCGTTCTACCGCCGGCTGGGCTTTGCCGAACTGCGCGACGGCGAACGCTATATGGAGCTGCGGCGCGAGCCGGCGGCGCAGCCGGCGCGCGCCTGGTCCTGGTTCCGCGCAAATAAAAACGCCGCTTGATGAGAGCGGCGTTCTTGCATGCGTCAACGATTTAAAGCGTGCCGGCCAGCTTCTTATTGCGCATCAGGCACAGCATGTCACAGGCCAGATGCGCGGCGGCAAGGGCGGTCACCTCGCTATTGTCGTACGCGGGCGCTACTTCCACCACGTCCATGCCGACGATGTTCAGATCGCCCAGATTGCGGACGATCTTCAAAGCCTGAGCGCTGCTGAGGCCGCCCGGCACCGGGGTGCCGGTGCCCGGCGCGAAGGCCGGGTCCAGACAGTCGATGTCGAAGGTCAGGTAGACCGGGCTGTCGCCGATCACTTCCTTGATGCGCGCGATGGTGGCGTCCACGCCGTTGTCGTGCACCCAGGGCGCGTCCAGCACATTCATGCCCATGAAGTCGTCGTTCCAGGTGCGGATGCCCACTTGCACCGACTTCTTCGGATCGATCAGGCCATCCTTCACCGCCTTGTAGAACATGGTGCCGTGGTTCAGGCTGTCCGGCTCGTCGTCCGGCCAGGTGTCGCAGTGCGCGTCGAAATGCAGCAGCGCCAGCGGCTTGCCGTATTTCTCCGCGTGCGCGATCAGCAGCGGGTAGGTGATGAAATGGTCGCCGCCGAAGGTCAGCATCTTGGCGCCGGAGGCCAGGATGGTGCGCGCGTGCTCGATGATGGAGGGCTTGATGGTCAGCGGATTATGCGCGTCGAACCAGCAATCGCCGTAGTCGATCACGGCCAGATCGTCGAAGGGGTTGAAGCCCCAGGGGAAGGGGCTCAACTCGGCCAGCTGCACGCTGGCGGCGCGGATCGCCTGCGGACCCAGCCGCGCGCCGGAGCGGAAGGTGGTGGACAGGTCCAGCGGAATGCCGGACACCACCACGTCGGCGCCGGTCAGATCTCGGCTATAGTTGCGGCGCATGAAGGACAGCACGCCGGCATAGGTGTTTTCAATGGAAGAGCCGTACAGGCCCTGACGGCGGATCGCGCCGTCGCCGTAAATGGTTTCGCTCATGAATACTCTCCGCGAGAGAGTACGCCGGGCTCAGGCGTCCCGACGATTACCGTCCATTTTGCACAGCCGACGGCTTGAGGCTGCCGCCCCCCTTGGGGCGGAACCCCGAAGTTTGCCGCGATGCGCGCGGACGCACAAGAGCCAATCGAATCAATGGCTTTCCAGCTGGATGCGCCACAGCCGAAAACGCAGTCTCACGTCGTACCAGACCGGGCGCAGCCCCAGCAGAAACAAGAGCAGCGCCAGCGGCAGGGTGAAGCTGTATCCCATATGCTTGAAGCCCAGCGCCCCCACCACGCCGCCGCCGAAAAACGACAGCAGGATCAGCAGATAGGTGCGCAGCTTGACGCGGTTGGCGCGCACGTCCTTGACCTTGGGCATGCTTTCCCGGCCGTAGTAGCTGAGCTTGGCCAGCTCGATGCCGATGTCGGTGGCGATGCCGGTCATGTGGGTGCTGCGCAACAGGCCGCCGGACAGCTTGGTGACGATGGTGTTGTGCATGCCCATGATGAAGCAGAGCAACATCACGGTCAGCGGGGTGAAAAAGCCCTTGTGCAAGGACAGCGCGGCCCCCAGCAGGCCAAACAGCAGCAGCAGGCCGGCCTCTTCCATCATGGACACGCCGTAACCGCCGCGCAGACGCTGCCGGCGCGCCCACAGGATCAACCAGGAACTGTGCATGGCGCCGGCGATGAAGCACAGCAGCATCACCAGCAAGGACAGGCCCAGCGTCACCTCGCCCAGCGCGAACTCGTCGGCCATGCCGGACACGATGCCGGACATGTGCGAGGTGTAGCGGTGCACGGCGAGAAAGCCGCCGGCGTTGAGCGCGCCGGCGATGAAGGCCATGGACCACCCCAAATGCCGCAAGGTGCGGTCATTGAAACGGCCCCGGTCCAACAGCCGGGTGATGTTGCTTCGTCTGGACATATCCTGCTGACAGAATGAACAACGGCGGCCAGAGGCCGCCGTCATCGGAGAAATGAAGACCTGCGCCTGCGCCCGCTTGGGGCGATGCTTGATAGTGCATCGCCGCGCCGGCGCTGGCAAGCGGTCAGATCAAGACTATCCGTCTCATCCGCAGGATTTCAGGCCGATTCCCGGCGTCAGCCGCTTTTGCAGCCCCTTGAGCTTGTCGGCCTGCTGCGCGTCCAGCGTCTTGAAGCTGAGCGTGGTCTTGCTCGCCTTCTGCCCCTTCTGCTGCACCAGCGCCTTGTCGTAGCCGGCCGCCTTCAGCCGCGCGGCCAGACCCTTGGCCGCGTCTTCCTTGCCGAACAGGCCCAGCGACAGATGGCCTTTGAAGTCGTCGTTCTTGACGATGTAGTTGTCAAAGCCCTTACCCTTCAGTTCCGACGACAGCGTCGACGTCTCCGCTTGGGTGGCCAGCGGCGGATAATAGACCCAGAAGCGCCCGCCGCCGGCGGTTTCTTCCTTGCTGGCCTCGCTCAGCTGGCCGGCCTTGAGCTTGAGCTGCGGCACACCGCCCTTGACCCTGGCCAGCAGCTTGTCGTCCAGCGGCCCCCATTGCAGGCAGGCCGCGGCGGCTTCCGCCGGCTTGGCCGTTTCGGCCTTGGGCTCCGGCTTGGCGGTCTCCGTTTTGGCAACCTCCGCCTTGGCGGCCGCTGTTTTCGGCGCGGACGCTTCCTGGGCCTTAGGCTTGGCCGCGGCCAGCTTGTCCGCTTTGGGCGCGGAAGATTCGCGCAGCGGCTCCGCCGCCGGGGCGGACGCGGCCGGCGCGGAGGCGTTCGGCTTCCAATTGGCCGGCAGCAGCTTGACCAGTTCCGGGCTCACTTCCTGCGCCCGCACGTCCGCCGGCGGACGCTGTTTGAACGAGCCATACATCGCCACCAGCAAATTCAGCACCACGACCAAGGCTAGAAACCACTTCATTTTTCGTCGGCCACTCTTAATAAGCCCAATAACACCAGATTATCCACGATCTCGACCGGCCCGGCGAGCCAAGGCGCCAAGCGCGCCGCGTCGCCGCCGGTCAACAGCACCCGCACCGGAGCGCGTCCGGTATGCGCCTGCAATTGCCGACGCTGCGTTTCCACCGCGCCGGTCAGCGCGTACACCGCCCCGCTGGCCAAGGCGTCTTCCGTGCCTTGCGGGAACGGCGTCACCACGCCGGCGGAACGGTCCAGATTGGCGGTGTTGCGCGCCAGGCTGCTCAACATCAGCTTCAGCCCGGGCACGATCAGCCCGCCCAGATAATCACCCTCGGCCGTCAAGGCCTCCACGGTCAGCGCGGTGCCGGCGCAGGCCACGATCAAGTCGTCCCTATGCAGTTGCCGCGCGGCCAGCACCGCCAGCCAGCGGTCGGCCCCCTGCTCGGCCGGGTTGCGGTAGGCGTTGCGCACATCGCCGAAACCGGCCTCCGCCCGCACCCATCGCAAGGGACAGGGCGTTGCCGCCTCCAAGGCTTGCGCCGCCTCCGCCCGCGCCACCGACGCGCCCCAGGCGGCCGTGATCGGCCATTGTCGCCAGACTTCAGCCAGGCTGGCGATGTCGCCATGCTCCACCGCGCCCTGCACCAGCCAGTCACGGCCATCATGCACCGCCCATTTGACCCGGCTATTACCGGCGTCGATCAACAACTTCATGCCAGTTTCCTCAAACTGACCTCGCCGGCGTGATACGTCTTCACGCCGTCGGCGGTGTCCACCAGCAGGGCGCCGCTCTCGGCCACGCCGCGCGCCACGCCCTGCACCGGCTCGCCATGGGAAAAACTCAGGCAGACCGGCGCGTCCTGATGCGCGGACAAGCTCATCCACTCCTGCCGCAAGGGCACGAAGCCATGACGGTCGAAATCGCTCAGCACCCGGTGCAGTTCGTTCAGCAGCTCCGCCAGCAACGCGCTGCGCGCCAGCTTGACGCCCGCCTCGGCCAAACAGGCCACCGGCTGATCCACTTCGCCCGGTTCGCCCACATTCATGCCGATGCCGATCACCACCGCGGTCGGACCCAGCGCGTCGCCGGACAGTTCTATCAGGATGCCGGCCAACTTGCGCTCGTTCAACAACACATCGTTCGGCCACTTCAAGGCCACCGGCGCGCCCAGCCGCCGCAGCGTCCGCGCCAAGGCCACCCCTACCGCCAGGGACAGGCCGGCCAATTGGGACAGGCCGCGGTCGAAGCGCCACAGCAGGGAGAACGTCAGACCCGAGCCCAGCCGCGCCTGCCAGCGCCGCCCCAAGCGCCCGCGGCCGGCGGTTTGCAGCTCCGTCGCCAATACCAGGCCGTGCAGGCCGCCGCTGGCGGCTCGCGCCAGCAGCTGGGAATTGGTGGAGTCGGTGCGCTCCGCCACCGCCAGCGTGAAGGTATCCGCCGCCGCCTCGCTCAGGCCGTCGCGGATGGCCGACACGTCCAGCCATTCAAACGGCGCTTCCAAGCGATAGCCCTGCCCGCGCACGCTGAATACGGTGACGCCCAGGTCTTGCTGGATGGCGTGCACCGCCTGCCAGACCAGGGTGCGGGAACAGCCCAGTTCGCCGGCGATGTCTTCGCCGGAATGGAAACGGCCGTCGGCGAGACGGCGCAGCACCGCGAAAGCGTGTTCGCTCACCGGCCGGCCTCGCTGGCCCGAATCTTATTCAAGGTGGAGGTGGTGGAGGTGTCGAACAGGAAGGGAATGGAGTGCACCTGGCCGCCGCGCGCCAGCGTCTCGGCGCTGCCGACGATCTTGTCCGGCGTCCAGTCGCCGCCCTTGACCAGCACATCGGGACGCACCTGTTCTATCAGCTGCGCCGGGGTGTCTTCGTCGAAACAGATCACCAGGCTGACGCTTTCCAAGGCGGCCAATACCGCCGCGCGGTTGTCCTGATGATTGATGGGCCGGTCGTCGCCCTTGCCCAGGCGGCGCACCGAGGCGTCGGTGTTCAAACCCAGCACCAGGCTGGCGCCCAAGGCGCGCGCCTGCGCGAGATAGGTCACATGCCCGCGGTGCAGGATATCGAAGCAGCCATTGGTGAAGACGATGGGGCGCGGCAAGGCCGCCAGCTTGTCCGCCAGCTGTTCCTGAGTGCAGATTTTATTTTCGAACAAAGGTGTCGGGTAGGACATCGGCTTCCTTCAAACTCGGCAATCGTCCATGGGCGGCCACGCCCCCATGGACATCAAGTTGCGAAGGATACCACAGCCCCCCCACCGCTGCCGCTAGCCAAGCCGCGGACTCCGGTCCGCGGCTGTCTCGTTTCGCCCTCAGCGCCAGCAATTGCTGACGGTGCCGCTGGCAGCGCTCTTGCTGCCCAGGCTATTGAGGCTCAGCGTGCCGCAGCTCTCTCCCACTTGCCCGCCGGCCGGGGCCGCCTGCAAGGTATAGCCCTGGCCGTTGGCCAATGTGGCGGAGGCGCTCAGATCGCCCATGGTGATGGTGTAGCGGTTGTCCTGGCTGCTAATACTGGAGGAGGCGTAGCTCAGCGCGGTCAGCGAGGACGCATAAGCATTATTCAGCGTGAAGTATTTTTCCTGCGCCTGGGCGATGGCTTGCAGCTCGGTCTGCACTTCGGCCCGATAGGTGCGTTGCACGTAGTTGGTGTACGACGGCAAGGCGATGCTGACCAAAATACCGATAATGGCCACTACGACAATCAGCTCTATCAAGGTGAAGCCGCGATGTGTCCGCCGCGCCGCTTTGCTGCGATATCCCATTCCCCATCCTCAGTTATTGGTCAGTTCGCGCCAGGTGACGCGCTTCCAGCTGCGCCCCAAGTTCCAGCCCGTGATCGAGGTGCTGCCCGTGGTGCTGCTGGACAGCGAGTAGACCTTGCCGCTCAGGACAAAATCGGTGGTGCCCAACGAGCCGCCCATCTGCTTGCCGATGATGGGCTTGTAGTTGCCGGAGGAGTCCGTCGTCTGCGCCACGGTGTCCGCCAGCTTGGGCTTGATCCCGGCGCCGCCGTTATCGTACTGCACCCGCAGAATATAGGCGGCGTCCTTGGGCGTGCAAATATCGCTGGTATCCGAAGAAGGGATATAGGTCTGATATTCCAGCGTCTTCGAATAATAGTTCAGCATCCCCACCACCCGCTCGCCGCTGATGTTCAAATCCTCGTACCAGCCCAACTTGCCGGCGGTGGAACTGATCGAGCCGTACTGCGTCGAGCAGCTCTGGTTCGCCGTCGCGCTGGCCAGCGTGTAGTCTTTCCAGCTGATCGAGGTATTGGTGGCCTGCCGGTAAGTGGTGCCGCTGATTACATTGGTGGATAGGGTTTGTTGCAACAACAGGCGGCGATCGCAAACCGGCGCGCCCCAGTCCCAAATGCCGTACACGCTGTGGCTGTTGGATTCCGGCGTGCAGCTACTGGTCTTGTCGCAGCTTTCTATGTATTTGCCGGTGCCGAACATCACAATCCGGTTGCTATTGCTCGCCGAGGTGACGCCGTTGCTGACCGGCATGGGCGCGGTCACCGGCGCCAGCACGATGGGCTGGGCCACGCCGCTGCTGTCTTTGGCGCTGAACAAGGGCACGCGGTTCAAGGCCACTTTCCAATTGGACGGCGTGCCGGAGCTGAGGTCGAACTTCCACATATTGCCCTTCAGATCCCCGGCGTAGACCACGTCTATCGTGCCGTTGCCGTCCAGATCCACCGGCTCGATGGTGGACAGGCCGTTGGGCGACACCGCGGTGCCGGACAAGGTGGACAGCTTGTAGTAATTGCTGTTCAGGACCCAGCTGACGCTGGAATCCAGCGACAGAATCAGCAGGGCGGCGTCGCCGTTGGTGCTGTTGTAGCCATTGTGGCTGACCACATACCACTTGTTGTCATTGAGTTTGATGATCTGCGGCGCGCCGAACACATAGCCCATGTCCAGATCGTTGGTGGCGTTGAACTCCCATTTGGCGATGGAGGCGGCGCTGCTTTCGCTGAAGGCGTCCGGATTGGTGATATCCAGCAGATACAAGCCCTTACCGCCCGCGCCCAGGCCGCCGGCCAGATAGCTGCCCCAGGTGCTGCCAATCTGGGCGTCGACGGCAACCGGGGTCGAGTCGACATAGAAGTTATGGGTATAGGAGTTGCTGGCCAGCAGGTTCAGGTTGCCGAACACCGGCGAGGGGATGTAGGCCAGCAGTTCTGCGCCGGTGGTAGCCTGAAAGCCATGCAGCATGCCGTCGTTGGCGCCCACGTACACCATGGAGGAACGGCTGCCCTTGCTCGTCACGAAGGACTGGTAGCTGGTGCTGCTGTAGTTCGGATCGCTGGAGCCGTTCGCCGGTGCCGGGATGTAAGCCGGCGAGGAGTTGACGATGTCTCCCAGCTTGGTGGCAGGCCGCGGCCGGAACTGCGTGCTGCCGTAGCCCTCGTTCGCCGGGCTGCCGCGCAGATAAGTCAGCCGGCTTTGCGTCACTGAGCTGAGCTCGGACGAGGAAGCCCGCAGAGCCTGCTGCTGCACGGTGTTCAGGCTGGACCACTGGAAGGCTTGCCCGCCGCCGATGCCGCCGCTGGAAGTGATGATCTGGCGGCCGGTGTCGCTGTTCACCTTCAGCTTGGCGTTCCACAAGGGATTGCTCAGGGACAAGCTGGTGCCGCTGACCAGAATCTTGCGGGCGCTCAAGTCCCCGGACCAGTCCGCGCTGTTGACCGAGGCTTCGTAGTAATAAGTATCGCCGCTGATCGTGGACTTGCTGCCCACCCCGGCCGAACCTGACCCGTTCTGATTGCTGATGTTCTGGAAGGCCTGATCCAGCTGGGCGTTCAGTTTGGACGGGTTGCTGACCAGCGAGTAATTGTCGGGGTTGCCGTCGCCGTCCGCGTCCCATTGCCAGACATTGTTCGGGTCAAAGGAGTTGGGGCTGCTGGGATTGGTCTTGTTGTCGGTGAAACCGCCGTACTTGGCCATATACCACAACGGGCTCTCGAACAGCGTAGTCGAGCCCTTGGTCGGATCCAGCGTGAAGGTGGCGGTAAAGGTCAAGGGCAGCACACGGCAAGAGCCGCTGCTGAGGCCGTAATTCAGCGGGTTATAGCCTGACTGCCCGCTGCTGGTGCCTATGCACTGAGTAGCGCTGCTTGACTCGTTCTCGCGCACCACCAGGTAGGCGCCGGCCTTGTTCTCGGTGGAGGCCCCGGCCAAGGGTTGCACGCCGGAGATGATGAAACCCAGATGGTTTGCGTAGCCGCTGGCCGCATAGGTGGAGTTGACCGTCACCTGCACCTGATTGCTGCCCACCTTGCTGATCTGATAAGTCGCGATAGCATCCAGGTCGTAGTCGCTGCCGAACTCGCTATCGTCGAAGTTCACCTGAAAGGAATAGGAACTGCCGTCGCTGGCCGCGCTGGTCAGGAAGAAGTTGGTAATGGTCAAGGTATTGCTTGCGCCAATCACCACCTTGCCGAAAGGCACCAGCGTCACCGAACCGCCGGTCAAGGGCACGGTGATCTTGGGCAGGGGCGAAGACAGCCCCACCGCGAAAGTGCGCACCGGCGCCAAGGTGGCGCCGCTGGGCGGACTGGTCGGCGTCACCAGGATATTGGTGCGCGCATAATAAGCGGCCATCGCCGCGTAAAAGCTGCCCTGCCGCGTCGGCTCCTCCGGCGACAAACCGCGGACATCGAAATTGGAGGCGGGCTTGCTGGTCGGCAAACCGTCGGCGGTGCCGCCGGACACCTCTCCTATCATCACGTTCTTACTACCGCTGCCAAACTGGTAGCCCCACAAGGTGTTGCCCAACTGGCTGACGTTCATCCCGCTCAAATCGTTGCTGTAGGAGAAGCCCCAGGGCGAGCCCGGCATCTGACTGTCGTAAGAGGTCAAAGCCTCGCTGATCACGGTGACAAAGGGCTTGGTGCACCAGGCCCTGCCGTTATAGGGGTTGGTCCAGCTGGTGATCTTGGGCAGGCCCAAAGTACTGGTATCGATCGAGGTGGTGCCGGTGATGAATTTGGGCCCGCTCTTGCCCGCCAGATAACGCAGGCCCTCGTAATACATGGTGGCCACCGGGTTGCCCCAGTTGCCGCTGCCGCTGGTGGAGGTGTCGTAGCTGGAGCTGGGCTTATTGATCCTGAGGCGGTCGATCGTATCGGCCGTACCCCCAGCCTTAAAAGTACCGTCGCTGTTCAATTCGTCGCCGAACTTGCCGATGGCGTCGCGCAGCACCCCGCCCAACTGCGGCGAGTCATACGAGCCGGTCAGCAAGCCAAACTCCATATTGCTGCTGATGCCGTATTTGTGCAGCAGACCGGTGGGCAGGTAATTGCTGCCGTACTGATTGCAATTGCTCTCCAGCAAGCCCGCCACGCACACCCGCACTTGCATGGTCAAGGCGGTGAAGTTCTGAGACAGCTTGCCGTTACTCTCGGTGCTGACCCAGTCCGTCATCACGTTCTTGGTGGGATCCATCGCCGCGATCCGCAGCACCGGCGTACCCGGATAGGTGCCGCTATCCATGTTCACCATGACGATGTTGCGGCCCGCCGACAGCATGCTGGCAATAGTGCTGGTAGAGGTGCCGGCGCCATTTTCATACTTGGACACGCCCAGCGTGGTATCGACGTAGGAGGCCAAGGACACCGTGGGGCTAGTGGAAATGACGCTGCCGAAAGATTTGCCCCAGACATGGGCGTCCAGCGGGATGTTGGAGCGGATCAGCGTCGCGGGCGAAGCGCTGGCCCGCTTGCCGCCATACAGCGATTTGCGCAGCACATCGATGCGCGACATGGTGACGTAGTTGAGGAAGTCCCCGCTCCAGTGCGAGCCGTCGCAGGTTTTGTCGCTGGTCGTCGCATAGGGAATGAAAGCGCTGCTGGACGAGCTATAGGTGTAACACTTGAAGGAGTCGAAATAGCCGTAATAGTCGATGGACTTGGGCTTGTAGCCGATATCCGGCATCCCGACACCGTCCAGATCCGTATAGTCGTTGTAAGCTGCGACAAACAGATTATGGCTCTTGCCCATCACCAGCAGATTGATCGGGTTCACTTGCAAAGTGTTTTGCAATAAGGGCTGGGTCGGAATGGTCAACGCCCAGGCCAGGCTCCCCTGGGTCAGGGCCAAGATCAGACTCAAGCAACCTTGCATCAAGATGCGCGCCATCTTCCGTCTCCTTACTGCTCCACCCAGACAACGGACTCCAATTGCGTCTGGGTTGTGTTCAACAGGGTCTTGCGACCGCCGTAGCCCGTCGCCAGCAGGCGGTAGTAATCGCGCCCCCCGTTGGTGCTGACATAGCTAATGGTATAGGTGGCGGACGCGGCCGAATTGGGCACGGCGACAGTGCCGCTCGCCATGGTGCCGCTTGCCGGCAGATTGTCGGCCGTGGCGATATAAGTCTCGGCCTGACGCATCGCCACTTCCGCCGCCATGAAGGCGATGGCCCGTTCGCGATTGTTGCCGCCCAGTTTTTCTTCCATCAGCGCCGAACGCACCGCCCCGAAACCGAGCATCGCCAGCACGGTCAGGAAGATCAGGGCCACCAGTAATGAAAACCCCTGTTGTTGCGCCTTGGCCGTCATGACAGATTGTTCCGCAAGAAGATGGAGGTCCGGAAGGTACGCGCCAGCTTGCCGCTATTGGACACCCCGGCCGCCGGATAAGCGCTGCCATTGCAGTCGGTCACGGAGTAGCCGCTGGGCGCGGTGTACTGAGTGTCCGACTCCACCAGGATGCAGACCCTCACCACATGCACTTTGGTCCAGTCTGCAACCGCTGCCGCCGCCGCATAACTCTCTGGAATATTATCCGGCGTCGTGCTGCTATCCACCCCATACGTCAGCACCAATTGCTTCACCCCGCTCAACACCGTGCTGGTGCTGCCCGCCGTGGTGCAGGTCATCACATCGCTGGCGGTACGGGCAATTGCGAAATTATAAGCCGTCGACGCGCTGGCCACCGGACTGCCCTGGCAATCTATGATCTGATTATCGTTATTTCCGTAAAAGCGGTAGTTCAAAGTGCCGCTCGCCTCCAGCAACACCGTTCCCGCGCTCGTGAATGTGGTACCGCTGGCGGGGAAATTGACGGCCAGGCCATTGGCCAGCTTGGTGGTGTCCACATAGCCAGCCTGACGCACTTGCTCCGATATCCAGCGGAGGGCGAAACGGCCTTTCTCCTGCACCTCGGCCTGCGCCGCCTGGCTGCGAAACACGGTCTTATTGGAATAGAACACCTGGCCGACCAGCAGCACCACCATCAAGCCCAGTGTCAACGCCACCATCAGCTCGATCAAGGTCATGCCGCCTTCACGGCGGCTGCGCATCGCCAAGGTTTTCATCGGAATCGGTACTCGAAGGTCTGGGTTTGCATGGGAGTGGTGCCGCTCGCCGCTTTTTCCTGCCAGCTGACGCTGACCGAAACCTGACAAGCCGTACCCGTGCCGGAAGCCCCTGCCAGGCTGTAGCTACACGCGCTCAAGGTAGCCGCGGAACTGCCGTCCGTTTTTTTTAGCAGAACCTGCACCGAGCCCGAGCCCAGCAAACTATTGGCAGTGGATGAAAAGTAAGAAGTGTCTGTCGTCGCCATGGTCTGCGTGGCGGAACTGTTGGCGGTACAATCCGACGTCGCCACCCCGGAGGCGTAGCACCCCAGCGCGCCATTCAAATCCATCTGATTGCTGGCGGTATTCAGGGCGTAAACCTGATCGCCGGTCGCCGCCCTCACCCGCTCGGCCGCCTCCACCGCCAATTCCGAAGCCAGGCTGCGCATATAAGCGTCATGTGAATCGCGGATGGATTTCAGCTGCATGCCGGCCATGGCCAACATGCCTAGGGCCACCACCAGCACTGAGATCAGCACCTCCAGCAAGGAGAACCCGGCCTCCGCTCTTATCCGTGCGCGCATATTAATTCCCGCTGATCAAGCCGTACGGCGCCACCTGCACCGTGCTGCTGGCCGTAGTGGTCTGGCTACGAAACTGAATCTGCAGCGTGGTGGTTAGGCGCGTGCCGCTGGCCGTCGCCCCCCTCGCCTCGCCGCTGGGCGCAAAACGAAAACCGGCCACCGTGCTCGAAGCGACAGCGGCGCCGCCAGGGTTATGCACCGACAGGATTTCGCTGCTGGAAGGCGCGCCGCTACCATCGAGATCGGCGAAAACCAACCAGCCCACCGACCAATTGCTGGCCGTATTGGAACAACTGCTGCCATCGGTCGACGCGCACACGCCCACCGGCACGCCGCGGCGAATCGCTTCGGCGCGGGCATTGGTCATGTCCGCCACCAAGGCGCGCGACAACGCCTGGTAACGATTGGTGTCGATGAATTGGTTAAACGCCGGCACCGCCAATGCCAGGCCAATCCCCACCACCGCAATGGTCACCAATAGCTCAACCATGGTGAAACCACCCAACGTCGTTCGCCGGCCCATTCCATTCCCATTGCTTAAGCTGTTTTTTCAGGATTGTATAGAGAAGCGAACGCAGGCAAGCCTGGCTGGACAAGCGGCAACTAAATCAAGACAGAAGGGAAGACAAGGAGCAGAAACGGGAAAGGGATCGTCAGCCAGACGGCGATGCAATGCATAAAGCCCAGCTCGATTGAGCTGGGCTTTGCAATGGGGCGTCTGGCGGTGTCCTACTTTCACATGGCGAATGCCACACTATCATCGGCGCTAAGGCGTTTCACGGTCCTGTTCGGGATGGGAAGGCGTGGGACCACCTCGCTATGGCCACCAGACATAAACTGGTACAAACTTGAAGAAGCCTGGGATGGTCTACACCACCCCACATATATTCGGTATTCAATTGTGCCGCACAACACTATCTCGTCGCTCAGTTTCCCAAGCCACTCAAATGATAGGATCAAGCCTCACGAGCAATTAGTATCGGTTAGCTTAACGCCTCACAGCGCTTCCACACCCGACCTATCAACGTCCTGGTCTCGAACGACTCTTCAGGAGGGTCAAGCCCTCAGGGAAGTCTCATCTTCAGGCGAGTTTCCCGCTTAGATGCTTTCAGCGGTTATCTCTTCCGCACTTAGCTACCCGGCAATGCGACTGGCGTCACAACCGGTACACCAGAGGTGCGTCCACTCCGGTCCTCTCGTACTAGGAGCAGCCCCCGTCAAACTTCCAACGCCCACTGCAGATAGGGACCAAACTGTCTCACGACGTTTTGAACCCAGCTCACGTACCACTTTAAATGGCGAACAGCCATACCCTTGGGACCGGCTACAGCCCCAGGATGTGATGAGCCGACATCGAGGTGCCAAACACCGCCGTCGATGTGAACTCTTGGGCGGTATCAGCCTGTTATCCCCGGAGTACCTTTTATCCGTTGAGCGATGGCCCTTCCATTCAGAACCACCGGATCACTATGTCCTGCTTTCGCACCTGCTCGACTTGTCGGTCTCGCAGTTAAGCTACCTTTTGCCATTGCACTATCAGCACGATTTCCGACCGTACCTAGGTAACCTTCGAACTCCTCCGTTACACTTTGGGAGGAGACCGCCCCAGTCAAACTGCCTACCATGCACTGTCCCCAATCCGGATCACGGACCAAGGTTAGAACCTCAAACACACCAGGGTGGTATTTCAAGGACGGCTCCATGAGAACTAGCGTTCCCACTTCATAGCCTCCCACCTATCCTACACAAGTCTGTTCAAAGTCCAATGCAAAGCTACAGTAAAGGTTCACGGGGTCTTTCCGTCTAGCAGCGGGGAGATTGCATCTTCACAAACACTTCAACTTCGCTGAGTCTCAGGAGGAGACAGTGTGGCCATCGTTACGCCATTCGTGCGGGTCGGAACTTACCCGACAAGGAATTTCGCTACCTTAGGACCGTTATAGTTACGGCCGCCGTTTACTGGGGCTTCGATCAAGAGCTTGCACCCCATCACTTAACCTTCCAGCACCGGGCAGGCGTCACACCGTATACGTCCACTTTCGTGTTGGCACAGTGCTGTGTTTTTGTTAAACAGTCGCAGCCACCGATTCTCTGCGACCTCTCAAAGCTCCTCCCGCAGGGGATTCACTCTAAGAGGCATACCTTCTCCCGAAGTTACGGTATCAATTTGCCGAGTTCCTTCTCCTGAGTTCTCTCAAGCGCCTTAGAATTCTCATCCTGCCCACCTGTGTCGGTTTGCGGTACGGTTCTTATGCAGCTGAAGCTTAGTGGCTTTTCCTGGAAGCGTGGTATCAGTCACTTCAGGTCCGTAGACCCTCGTCATCACGTCTCGGCCTTAAGGGGCGGCGGATTTGCCTACCACCCCAGCCTACCGGCTTAAACAGACTATTCCAACAGTCTGATGACCTAACCTTCTCCGTCCCCACATCGCACTGCATAAAAGTACGGGAATTTTAACCCGTTTCCCATCGACTACGCTTTTCAGCCTCGCCTTAGGGGCCGACTCACCCTACGCCGATGAACGTTGCGTAGGAAACCTTGGGCTTTCGGCGAGCGGGCTTTTCACCCGCTTTATCGCTACTCATGTCAGCATTCGCACTTCTGATATCTCCAGCATCCCTTACGAGACACCTTCACAGACCTACAGAACGCTCCCCTACCATCTGCACTTACGTGCAAATCCGCAGCTTCGGTTATCAGTTTGAGCCCCGTTACATCTTCCGCGCAGGACGACTCGACCAGTGAGCTATTACGCTTTCTTTAAATGATGGCTGCTTCTAAGCCAACATCCTGGCTGTCTATGCCTTCCCACCTCGTTTACCACTTAACTGATCATTTGGGACCTTAGCTGGCGGTCTGGGTTGTTTCCCTCTTGACGATGGACGTTAGCACCCACCGTCTGTCTCCCATGCTCGCACTTTCCGGTATTCAGAGTTTGCCATGGTTTGGTAAATCGCAATGACCCCCTAGCCATAACAGTGCTTTACCCCCGGAAGTGATACATGAGGCACTACCTAAATAGTTTTCGGGGAGAACCAGCTATCTCCGAGTTTGTTTAGCCTTTCACCCCTATCCACAGCTCATCCCCTAGTTTTGCAACACTAGTGGGTTCGGACCTCCAGTGCGTGTTACCGCACCTTCATCCTGGCCATGGATAGATCACTCGGTTTCGGGTCTACGCCCAGCAACTAAATCGCCCTATTCGGACTCGGTTTCCCTACGCCTCCCCTATTCGGTTAAGCTCGCTACTGAACGTAAGTCGCTGACCCATTATACAAAAGGTACGCAGTCACGGAACAAGTCCGCTCCCACTGTTTGTATGCATCCGGTTTCAGGTTCTATTTCACTCCCCTCCCGGGGTTCTTTTCGCCTTTCCCTCACGGTACTGGTTCACTATCGGTCGATCATGAGTATTTAGCCTTGGAGGATGGTCCCCCCATCTTCAGACAGGATTTCTCGTGTCCCGCCCTACTTATCGTACGCCTAGTCCTTGGAATGCGTTTTCGTGTACGGGGCTATCACCCACTATGGCGGTCCTTTCCATGAACCTTCCACTAACACAATCCATAACACGTACAGGCTCTTCCGCGTTCGCTCGCCACTACTAACGGAATCTCGGTTGATTTCTTTTCCTGCAGCTACTTAGATGTTTCAGTTCGCTGCGTTCGCCTCCTCAGACCTATGGATTCAGTCTGGGATCTCCTTGCGGAGGGGTTTCCCCATTCGGACATCGCGGGATCAAAGCTCTATTGCCAGCTCCCCCGCGCTTTTCGCAGGCTTACACGTCCTTCTTCGCCTATGATCGCCAAGGCATCCACCAGATGCACTTAGTCGCTTGACCCTATCATTTCAGTAACCTAGATCACCAAAACAACAAGTGTGTTTGTGCGACGACTACACCGCCCCTTTTGATATGGCGACGTAGCCTAGATACAATCAAATACCCAAGATGACGATCCGTCCACGTAAAGAGTTAACTCTACGCTTCCTTCTCGCCGTCTTTATATATTCGGCTTCTTCAGTTTGTTAAAGATCAGTGCGTTCAAACAACGCGATCACAGTACTCATCCAAGCACTCTGATCGCGAGACTCAAACTCGCGAATAACCGATAGGCTGTAAGTACTCGATCAACAACCTTCTCTAGAAAGGAGGTGATCCAGCCGCAGGTTCCCCTACGGCTACCTTGTTACGACTTCACCCCAGTCATGAATCCCACCGTGGTAAGCGGCCTCCTTACGGTTAGCCTACCCACTTCTGGTGAAACTCACTCCCATGGTGTGACGGGCGGTGTGTACAAGACCCGGGAACGTATTCACCGCAGCATGCTGATCTGCGATTACTAGCGATTCCGACTTCACGCACTCGAGTTGCAGAGTGCGATCCGGACTACGATCGGTTTTATGAGATTGGCTCCACCTCGCGGCTTCGCGACCCTCTGTACCGACCATTGTATGACGTGTGAAGCCCTGGTCATAAGGGCCATGAGGACTTGACGTCATCCCCACCTTCCTCCGGTTTGTCACCGGCAGTCCCATTAGAGTGCCCAACTTAATGATGGCAACTAATGGCAAGGGTTGCGCTCGTTGCGGGACTTAACCCAACATCTCACGACACGAGCTGACGACAGCCATGCAGCACCTGTGTTAACGCTCCCTTTCGGGCACCGCCACATCTCTGCGGCGTTCGTTACATGTCAAGACCAGGTAAGGTTTTTCGCGTTGCATCGAATTAATCCACATCATCCACCGCTTGTGCGGGTCCCCGTCAATTCCTTTGAGTTTTAACCTTGCGGCCGTACTCCCCAGGCGGTCAACTTCTCGCGTTAGCTACGCTACCAAGGATTCAAACCCCCAACAGCTAGTTGACATCGTTTAGGGCGTGGACTACCAGGGTATCTAATCCTGTTTGCTCCCCACGCTTTCGTGCATGAGCGTCAGTGTCATCCCAGGGGGCTGCCTTCGCCATCGGTATTCCTCCGCATCTCTACGCATTTCACTGCTACACGCGGAATTCTACCCCCCTCTGACGCACTCTAGTCGTGCAGTCTCCAATGCCGTTCCCAGGTTAAGCCCGGGGCTTTCACATCAGACTTGCACAACCGCCTGCGCACGCTTTACGCCCAGTAATTCCGATTAACGCTTGCACCCTACGTATTACCGCGGCTGCTGGCACGTAGTTAGCCGGTGCTTATTCTTCCGGTACTCTCAGACCCAGCGGTTATTAACCACTAGGATTTGCTCCCGGACAAAAGTCCTTTACAACCCGAAGGCCTTCTTCAGACACGCGGCATGGCTGGATCAGGCTTGCGCCCATTGTCCAAAATTCCCCACTGCTGCCTCCCGTAGGAGTCTGGGCCGTGTCTCAGTCCCAGTGTGGCGGATCATCCTCTCAGACCCGCTACTGATCGACGCCTTGGTGAGCCTTTACCTCACCAACTAGCTAATCAGACATCGGCTGCTCGTATAACGTGAGGCCTTACGGTCCCCCACTTTCCCCCTCAGGGCGTATGCGGTATTAATCCGGCTTTCGCCGAGCTATCCCCCATTACACGGTACATTCCGATGCATTACTCACCCGTTCGCCACTCGTCAGCGGTGCAAGCACCCTGTTACCGTTCGACTTGCATGTGTAAAGCATGCCGCCAGCGTTCAATCTGAGCCAGGATCAAACTCTTCAGTTCAATTCCAAGCAAATTTTCTGGCACGCAAGATCAAAGAAACATCGAGACATTTCTCGTCTTGCAGTGCAAGTGTTTGGTCATCGACCGAGCACTTACACCTATCGGTTATTCGTTCTGTTAAAGATCGGTGCAGGTCGCTGCGCTTCGTTTCCGCCGCTGCGTTGTCTGCTGAGGAGGT